>NZ_JMIH01000001.1 GCF_000714815.1 Anditalea andensis
AAACAATCAAAAAAAGATAGCATGACAATTCAAAATACTGACCTCGAAATTATTAGGGTGATTTTTTTCAAATCGCACTGATAATTTGAGGAGCCCCCGCGGCAGGCGGAAATAAATATAAATCAATAGGGTTAAATTATTGTTCAATTAATTGTAGCAATTCCAGACGGTCAAAGTTCTGTGCATAGAAAGCTCCCTGATTGATATCGGCAAACAACTCAATACCCCTCCAAGCCATAATGCTAAATCACAAAAATGCAGTACCAAAACTGCTTTAGCTGATTTATCTCCTAATTTTATCATTATTGCTTATCTATTGAGGATGATTTCTTGTTTAGTAAAACTTCTAATTTTTGTAGTTTTAAAAGCCAAAACTTATCAAAGTAGTCAATCCATTCTTGCACCTCGTTAAATCCATCTTGACTTAAAATACAATAACGTTCTCTACCAATATTTTGAATGGAAATAAATCCTGCATTATTCAATATTTTAATGTGTTTAGAAACCGCAGGCCGGCTCATATCGAAATTTTCCGCTAAAGCATTTATGGTCAAACTGTCTTTGGTTAACAGTTGCAAAATCTGTCTTCTGCTGGGATCGGCAATAACCTGAAATGCATCAAATGTCTGGGTAGCCATAGTTATGCAGGGTTTAATTGTTTGAACAATGTCTTACCTATTTTAGCCCATCCTTTTTTCATAATTATGTATGGCAAAAGATTCTTAATGCCTTTAAACCCTTTGTGTTCCAAAGTCAAAAGAGTTCCTTTGTCTGTAGGCAAAATTGTCCATACAACAACAGAGTCTAGCATACCTCCTTTCCACGAATAAACTAATTTTTTGTAGTCAATTATTTCCAATATTTCACAATGGACTATTCCGTCAAAGCCGAATTTAGGCATTGGCCGGGATTGAAATTGGAATTTGTGGCCTACTATGGGTTTAATATCATTTGGCATAAGCCATTGGGCCAAAAGTTCCGCATTGGTCAAATACTCCCAAACTACCTCAGTAGATTGGGGAAATTCAAATTGATGTTTAATTGTTTTGTTCATAATATGTAACCTTATAGTTACTCAAATATATAAGTAACTTTTGAGTTACGCAATTTTTATTGAAAATTTGTTCAATAAAAATCTTTCAGTTCGTTCAAAATGGTCGTTTTTTGGGACATGTTGCCCCCTGACCCTAGAAGCAATTTAGAGTAATATTGAATTTTCAAATTTCCATCAAAAAAACAGATTCATCCTGAGTCCCTATTTATTAGGATGATATTACTTAAAAAATTAATTACAAAATTTCTCTTTAACATTGTAGCATTTTGGACGCTATTGACGTTTAGGTTTATAAAATAGGATTGATTATGAAGAATATAGGTATCGCTTTAGCAATTTCAATTTGGGTTGTGTCCTTCGGGTTTTTTCAAACTTCATGTACGCCAAGTGAGGAAATAGCCCCCGATTGTCTAACTATTCTTCTTTCCGATACATTACGGTTCAACCTGTTGGATATGGATACGAAGAAAAACCTCTTTTTCTCTTCAGAACCTGCCTACGAACCCGGACAGTTGAAGTTGTTTCACAAACGTTATGCCAGTACATCTTCTGATGATTTATTAGAAATACCGGTTTCAATTGCACAGAGTGTGGAAGAAGAACACTTTAAAGCACGTATCCCTCCTAGAGCAGATACTTTGTATTTGCAGATTTCGGAACAGCCTTTTGACATGGTCATTTACACTGTAAAAAAAGATCCATCGAACCCCTGCCCGCAATTGATTCTGGATACGGTCACATTTAACGGAGAACATGCCGGAGACAATGCCCACAATAGGATCGTGCACTTTTACAGAAAGGAATAAACAAATCTATCTATAAACAAAAACCCAAATAAATCATGACATCTATAATTGAATCAACAGACGGAAAAAACCAGGTTTATTACTACAACGAGGGCATAAAAGAATTTTTGATACCACTGGAAGAACGGCTTCTGATAGGATTAAAGTCACAAAAGGGGAGGTCGGACAACTTTCAGTTACTTAAAGACCTGGATCCACAATCAGAAATTTTTGACATTGAAAAGACATATCCCGATCAAGTGGATATGGTACCAAGCAAATTTATCAATGCAGATTTAAAAAACGGGTGGAAATCCAATAAGGGTTACGACATTGACTCTTTACTGGATAACAATCCCGCAATTGAGTTTATCAGTCCATTGTACAAATCAAATTATCCTGACGTTATAATCGGATTAACGTTGGATTTGTTCGTAAAGACAGGGGACAAAGAATTTCCCGGTAATTATGAGAAGCTTTTTGAAGAATATGGAATTGTAGATGTGAAATTATTCGATCCCGAAACAAATGTTTATTTGTTGACCCTTGGTGAAAAAAATGATTACTCTGCATTGGAAATAGCAAACAAATTATACGAAACGGGAAAATTCGATTTTGCAACCCCCCAACTTTTTTAGAGAAATAAAATCATCCCAATTTACACCAGATGATGTTTTGTACGGCGACCAATGGAACCTACCAAATATAGGCATGCCGAATGCATGGACTACATCAAGGGGAAATGGCATCAGGATAGCAATTATGGATGTGGCTACAAATCTAAACCATCCAGACCTAGCTCCTAACATAGTTCCGGGGTTTGACCCAACGGGGCAACCAATAGGGTTTGACACACATGGCACACAAGTGGCCGGAGTTGCAGGAGCCAGGGGAAACAACACTATTGGAATAGCGGGAGTAGCCTTTGAAGCAAGCATAATCCCAGTAAGAATGGGATTTACTCCTTTTCCAAATAGTAATATTTTAGGCACGACCGATGCTTGGGTAATCGAATGTTTTAACCGATGTAGGGATCAAAATCAGTTAAATGCAGATATAATAAATTGTTCATTTTCATTGGGATCACCATCAAGTGCAGTAACTAACGCCATCAATAGTGCCGTATCAAATGGCAGAAACGGAAGGGGGTGTGTCGTTTGTGCCGCTACAGGCAATAATAACTTAAATTCGGTAAGCTATCCTGCGAATTTGCCTTCAGTGATCGGAGTTGGCGCAACTGACCAAAATGGGCATAGGGCACCTTTCTCAAACTGGGGGAACGGTATAAACATTTCCGCACCGGGTATGAATATACTCACAACTAATCCCCCGAATGGTTATATATTTGAAAATGGTACATCATTAGCCAGTCCAGCAGTTGCGGGTGTTGCCGCATTGCTCCTTACCATAATACCCAACGCAAGCCCAAGTACTATTCTTTCAAGAATGACGAGTTCGGCAGCCAGAACTGGCGGATACAACTACCAAAATGGCTGGTCTCCCCAGCTTGGTGCGGGTAGGGTTAATGCAGCTTCCGTCATTAGTAGTGCCCTTTCCTATTTTCGAATACAGGGACAAAGTTATCTTTGTTCCGGACAACAAACTTATTTCATCCCAGATGCAAACAACGTGACATGGTCTGCGGGAACCGGGATAACCATAAGTCCAAATACAGGTGTAGCGACCTCTCAAGTATCCAACGACGGTTTTATATCCACGATTTTTGCCTCAATTAATACTGGATTTTTAACAATAAATGAGAGTAGGAATATAATAATTGGGGCTTACCACAATGAATTTTTTGCCAATGGCTACGCAAGTAGTGGCTGGTTTAGTTGGGCCTCTATGTATATGCCCCTTTTCTTTAGCTATAACGTCTCAGACCTTTCAAACCGTATCCAGTTTGGATATGCGCCAATGATTGGGAGAACGACCGGTAATCCTTGGCAAACAGGCCAACCGATCTGGCCTGTGGGCGGTGTATCAGGTATACAAATAATCTCCCAACCACAGGGCTGGACAAATGTCCAAATCCTTGGGGATGAAATACGGTTTTCTAATGGTGATCCAGAAGGTTTGTTAGAGGTTAGGTTATTTACTTCATGCGGTTCAACCACAGTCATACTTAGTATTCGCAGACAATAGCCAAAACTATTGTAGACTACCGTAATGCACACAGCCCCTTCCAGAGCAGGTCAGAAATCAAGGATGTGCCAAGGTTGGGGCTTTTAAAAAAGCTATAATAGTGAAATTTAGTGTTCAATAAGATTTGCTATCATATTTTTACTTATTCTGCCAATTAGGTAAAATTTCGTCCCTATCAACTGTTTCCATGCCATATCCTGCCACTTTTTGTATCAGGTCATTACTGATTGTATCGTCAGGATAAATATTCATGTATCCGTTTCTGGGGGTTGTTGTGGCGAAAATAGCTCTTACATCACCTGGTGACATTTCAACCAATACTGTAATTCTGTTAAGTACTGATTTTTTTATATTCAATTCTAGCTTCTAGGATATTATAGTTCATATTTTTAAAATTTACATGTTGTTACCAATCCATTTATTATAATCAAAATCAGGGTAATCATGATTAAATATTAGTTCTCCTAATGATATGGTAAATCCCGGTTTAGTGGCAATTTACGTTTCAATTTGAAGGTCTATTTCTTTACTGATTGGGTTTATATGTTGTTTCCATAAAGACAGACTATAATCCGTATAAGGTCTTTTAAAACCAAACATATTTTCACCCTCACTTAATTGAAGCCCTGCTCTTCTCCTGATTAAAGTATGGATATTAAATTCCTGTATATTTCTATCTATCCATAATTTAAGTTTATGGTCTTTTTCCGGTTGTTCTTCACTATATTCTAAACTATTTTGAATGTAAGCCTTTAGACCAGGACTTTTTTCAATTACGAAATGGTATCGTTGCAATTTTTCATTTTCAAAGCGTTTCATGACTTTTGTCATTTCCCTAATTGCAAACTTATCCCTGAAATTGTAGATAAAATTTTTAGCGTCAGATAGGGATAAGATATCTATACCGCAAAAGACCTTTGTCCCGTCAGGGGTGTTTATTTCCAAATGATACTTGAGACCTGTTTTCATTCTGGCCTCACTTACATACATCGAATCAACCCTGGTCAGTTGCTCAGAACCCTCCTGGTTTTCTCCTTCCCACCGGAGGCGGACATCAAGGGGCTCTATGGGCTGCATATTTGGGGCATTGTAGACTTGTGAATTACTGATGTATATTTTGGCCGTACTGTCAGGATACAGAATGCCATTGACCACATATATGGATTCCCCTATGTCCAGGTCTTTTGGGAAATATTCTGAAGTGCAGGATAACAAACAGATGACTGTAAAAATATAAGATAGTTTTTTCAATGGAATATCATTTTATTTGAATCATTAGGTGCCGGATGTGTGTAAAAATAGCATGGATATTTATCAATTTATAATGCTGTAACACCAATTATAGGTATTGTAAAATAAAATTAATATTTACATTCTCAGTAAGATGTAATTCATATTCCCTTTGTTAAAATTTTTTAGACTAAATAGCATATGTTTTAGACCAAACCTCCTTATGAGGATTAAACCTCATTTTGGTGAATGTTTTATTAATTAGTTAAACCTGCCTTTCTTCTTTCTATATCGGTTCATGTTTAATATGGTGAAATTAGTAAATTAACTATTAATCCCTCGTTTTTATCTTACTAGTAACCTAATTTAATCAATCAATTAAAAATTAAATAAAAAAAAGTTATATCATTGCTTTCAAAATGTTAAATGTTACAGCAATTAAGTCAAGTATAGGAGACTGATTTTTATTTCAATAGAGCCCAAAACAACAATAGATTGTTAGCTCCCATTAACCTGTAACAATCAGTTATCGAATTAGTCTAAGGATTCTTGCGCTTGGTCTAATAAATTTGAATAGCCTACGGGCTTGTATTTAATTTATATATTCAGAATAGCATTTTTCGCGATTTGGTCAAGGCACTATAAATTTTAATATCAAAACTAACTAATGAAAAATCTTAAAGGCAAAATATTTTATCTGGGATGTATCATCGCCCTTTTTTACGCTACTTCAGCCTTTCAGGTAAAGGCACAGGGACTGATCATTGGCCGCGTGATGGAAAGCGAAACCACTGGAGCTGCTTTTGCCACTGTCTCGATACTAAATGTGTCTGATAGCGTGATGGTAAAGGGGGCCATTACCGATGAGGAAGGCAATTATGCCATAAGGCAGGTGCCGGGAGGCAATTATTTGATAGCGGTGTCCTCCGTTGGGTTTGATAAAGTTTTTTTGGATCCTATAGCATATGAAGGCTCTCATGCACTCACCCTGCCGGTGATCAGGCTGCAGGAAGCTGCCCTGGCCTTGGGTGAAGTGGTGGTGAGCGCACAACGACCTGTGATGGAAAGGAAGTCAGACCGCTATGTAATGGATGTGACGGCCAGTTCCTTTCAGGCGGATAACCTGATGGATATTTTTAGGGCACTGCCTTTTGTGCAGGTCCAGGGAGATGGGATATCTGTAAATGGCCGTGCAGGGATCTTAATAGTACTGGATAATGTGCAGATGCCTGGAGCCACCATGAGTGCCATTCTGGAAAACATGACCGGAGATGAGGTCGATAATATTGAATTCATTACCAATCCCTCATCACAGTATCCAGCTGATATTAATTCGGTAATTAAAATTACCACAAAGAAATCCAAAAATTATGGTCTGACTGGGAGTGCACGCTCAGCGATCTCCCAGGGAGTCCGGTTCAGGGGAAATACAGGCTTTTCATTGCTGTATAGAAAAAACAGATGGGTGGCTGATCTAAACGTGAATTATTCTTCTGACGATATCTATGAAACCAGGGAGGGAGAGCGGTTCCTACAGACCAACAATGCACCTGTCGTGATCAGCGAAGAACGCTGGGCTTCCACCATTGTGAATACCCTGACGCTCAGGGGTAAGCTGGAGTATCTCGTAAATGACCGTCACAAGTTTGGTATACAATCCAGTGTCGCCCACAGAATTATACCTGAGCGTTCTGCCCAAGAAGAGCGTATGGGTTATTCCGGCCGATCCGGTGGCATGGTAGATTCTCTTTTGGTGACAGAGGCGAATAGATGGGGAGATAACAATGTCCAAAACCACAGCCTGTATTATGCCGGCACGCTGGATACCCTGGGTAAACAAGTAGATCTGGTGCTGACCTATACCCCCATCCGGCACCTCGATGTCAATCAAATGCAGTATCAAAATTTGGTATCACCAGAGGGGACACTATTACGGAGACTACCTGTGGTCAGGAACCATGGGATACGTGACGTAGATATCTATGTGGGGCAACTGGACTTTGCACTTCCTTTTAATAACAACTGGATTTTCAATGTTGGCTCCAAGGTAACCCTCTCCACCAACAAGACTAGGCCTTTTCAGGAAGAGTTACAAAATGGTCAATTTGTCATTAACGAAGCCTTTTCCTTCATAAATGATTTTGAGGAAAACATTTTTGCAGGATATGGGATGTTTAGTAAGAAAATTGGGAAAACGACAGTCAATGGGGGCTTACGTCTAGAACATGCCACCATGCTGGTGGAGGATAGAGTAAACAACACCGTTCCGGTGAACCGGGTGTTTACCGATCTTTTCCCTACCTTGGCTTTTACAAGAGCGATGTCTGAAAATGTACAGTTAACGCTCAATTATCGGGAGTCTATTGACCGGCCGGGATTTTCTTATCTCACACCTTATCGGATTTATCAGAATGAGCTAACTATTCTAGAAGGGAACCCCGCCCTGAGGCCGCAATATAACCGCTCCATCACCATCAATTCTGTCATCAAAAACAATCTCTTTCTGGAGCTGGAATACAAAAAGGAAAAAGATACCTTCAATCATTTTCCTCTCATGGATGGAAATACTGCTATATATACCATGCGTAATTTTGACGTGAACTATTATTCTGCTTCGCTGAACTACAGTTTCGAAATTACCGGTTGGTGGTCAGGAAGCATATTTGGGATGGGAGCTATCTATAACTCGGAAATGCCGCAGGAGGAGTTTAGGGATTTGGACATTCCGCAGAGCATTTTCCATACTATTGGTATAACAAATACCATGTCCCTTCCCGCAGGGCTCAGCCTGGACCTGGCTTATAACTACACAGGGCCCTACAATTATGGTTTACTTGAGATGATACCCACGCAGTTTACACGTGTGGCGTTGAAAGGGAGCCTATTCGATAAGAAGCTACAGTACACGCTTGCTGCCATGGATGTGTTTAGAACAGCTTTTTATGGAGGAAATATGAATACGGTAAATGCCCAATTATTTTTGAGCCAGTATGCTGATGCAAGGAGACTTCAGTTAGGTTTAGTATACCAGTTCGGAAAGAAAACTGTGAAAAATACACAAGAGCAAAAACTTGGAAATGAGGATGTCATTAACAGGGCTAGATAATTGTAAAAACATATGATGAGTTCATTTCAAAATCAATTATCAGCGGAACAAGCATTATCCAACCAGGTTACAATTAAAACCTCCGTGGGGCTAGATATCATGATCGGAGGGACCTATAGGGATGCTATTAGATGAGATCAATAAGTGGTTGAGGTGATGTTTATAAAAAGAATTTATTGTAGGTTAATTTTCACTACAATTTAAATGCAAGCATTGAATTCCCTTGACCACAGCTTTTCGATTTAGGCTTATCTTTATAGATAAGAAGAAATAATCACTTTTAATGAAGACTTGTATATTTAGAGCTATTAAGTTGTCATTTTTTAAGACTTCCTTTTTATAAAATAATTACCATTTACTTTAAAAATTTCATGCTTAATAGGATTATCAAAACCTATTGTAAAAAGCACTTTTGCCCAACATAAAGTAGTAATATTTGAAATTCAACAAGTATAGGAAAAGCCGCAAATAATCTTTTTTCAAATTAGTCTAACGATTCTTCCGCTTGGTCTAATAAAGTTGAACAGCCGAGGGACTTGAATTTAATTTGAATATTCAACATAGCATAATTACCGATTTGGTCAAGGCAGTATAAATTTTAATAACAAAACTAATGAAAAATCTAAAAGGTAAAATTCTTTATCTGGGATGTATCATCTCCCTTTTTTACGCTACTTCGGCCTTTCAGGTGAAGGCACAGGGCTTGATCAGTGGCCGCGTGATGGAAAGCGAGAGCTCGGGAGCAGCTTTTGCCACTGTGTCCATACTTAATGTAACGGACAGTGTGATGGTCAAGGGTGCCATTACCGATGAGGAAGGCAATTATGCCTTGAGACAGGTGCCAGGAGGTAATTATTTGATAGCGGTGTCCTCCGTTGGGTTTGAAAAAGTGTATTTGGATCCTATAGCATATGACGGCTCCCAGGCACTCAACCTGCCGGTGATCAAGCTGCAGGAAGCTGCCCTTGCACTGGGTGAGGTGGTGGTGAATGGCCAGCGTCCCGTGATGGAAAGGAAGTCAGACCGCTATGTAATGGACGTGACGGCCAGTTCTTTTCAGGCGGATAACCTGATGGATATTTTCAGGGCACTTCCTTTTGTGCAGGTCCAAGGGGATGGTATTTCTGTAAATGGCAGAGCGGGGATTTTAATAGTGTTGGATAATGTGCAGATGCCAGGAGCCACCATGAGTGCAATTCTGGAAAACATGACAGGAGATGAGGTCCAAAATATTGAATTCATTACCAACCCTTCTTCGAGATACCCTGCTAACATCAATTCCGTGATTAAGATCACTACCAAAAAATCAAAAAATTATGGACTTACTGGTAGTGCGAGAGGAAATTTTTCCCAAGGGAGGAGATTCAAAGGATCTTCAGGAACTTCCATGACTTACAGGAAGGAAAAATGGGTTGCTGATCTGAATTTGAACTTTACCCAAGACGATGGTATATGGGAAAGAAATGGTTACCGCATGTTTTCACAGGAGGGGACTCCAAGGGTAATCAATGAAACAATGGATGCCATGACTAGGGAGTCCATCCTTTATCTTCGGGGGAAACTCGAATATAATATTACTAAAAATCATAAAATAGGTGTACAGTCCAACAGTACCTATACGAATACTGATCCTGCATCCTATAACAGGCAGCAGATAGGGTTTTCAGATGTAGTGAATGGACGTCCAGATTCTTTATTACTGTCAGATACTTTTAGCTACGGTAACAGGTCGGTTCAGAATTACAGTACCTATTATTCAGGTAAATTAGATTCTTTGGGAAAGCAATTGGATGTGGTCCTTACGTATTCTCCTTTAAGAGTGGGTACCATCGATGAAATGCGCTATCAGGATATGGTATCCCCAGAAGGAGGCATTCTTAATCCCCTAAGAAGGGTAAGAAACAATAATATTTCTCAGGGAAACATTTTCGTAACTCAGATTGATCTGGAATTACCATTTAAAAACGGGTGGAATATGACAGCAGGGTCAAAAATCATTCTGTCCTCAAATAAAACCCGTCCAACACTGGAGGTCGCTACAGATACAGGGTTTGTCATCGATGATGGGTTCAGTTTCCGAAATGATTTTGAAGAAAATATTTATGCGGTTTATAGCGAGATAAATAAAGAATTTGGTAAAACTAATGTCAGTGCCGGGGTGAGGATGGAAAAGTCTTCCATGCAGGTAGATAACTTGGTTAATGGAGAAAGGATAGTGTCAAGGGAGTTTCTGGATTTTTTCCCAACGCTGCAGATTACCAGGCCTATTAATGATGATGTCGTATTATCTGTCAATTATAGAGAAACTATAAGCCGACCAGGGTTTACTACTTTAACTCCCTATAGAACTTACATAGATGATTACACCATTATTGAAGGTAATCCAGCGTTAAGACCTGAATACAATCGCTCGATAAGCATGAACGGAGTGATTAAAAACAACCTTTTTATCGAATTGGAATATAAAAAGCAGACGGACGCTTACACCAATCTTCCAACTTTTAATTTAGGGGCAACTACTCTTCAACCCAGGAACTTTAACCTTGATTATTATAGCACTACAGTAAATTATAGCTTTGAAGTGGCCAAGTGGTGGTCAGGAAGCATATTTGCCATGGGGGCCATTTACAATGGAGAAATCTTCGAAGAGCAGTTCGAAGAATTGACCATCCCTCAAAGTGTGTTTAAAACTGTAGGAGTGAACAGCACCTTTAGTTTGCCAAAGGGATTGACTTTGGATATGGCCTATAGCTATCAGGCTCCGTTTGATTATGGCTTGGTCAGGACGGTAACCTACCAGTATACAAGAATAGCTCTGAAAGGCCATCTTTTTAATAAAAACCTACAATACACTATTGCTGGTCTAGACTTATTCAGACAGGCATATGGTGGTGGAGAAATCAGATCCTTTGATACTTTTATGCGGTCGGTAGAGTACCATGATTCTAGAAGGGTACAATTGGGACTGGTTTATCGATTCGGTAAGAGAACCGTAAAGGGAGCCCAACAGCAAAAACTTGGCAATGAAGATGTAATTTATAGGGCTAATTAATTTTAAAAATCCATGATCAATTTATTTCAAAATCAATTATCAGCGGAACAAGAATCATCGAATCGGGCACTTGGTGATATTGTAGAAAAGATAGCGCAATCCCTCAATAAGAATGCTCATATGTTGGAGAATTTTACAGTAGAAGATGGTTGGCTGGGAGCATGCCTATTCTATTGCTACTATGCTAAATATACCGGAGATGACCGGCATTTTGACAAAGTAGTAGCATATCTGGATAAGGCCTTGCCCTTGATAGATTATCAGTGCTTCAAGGCTCATTATCCAAATGATGGCTATGATTTCAACCTATCAGGCTTGGGTATGTTTTTGATAAAAGCAGTGGATAATGGTTTTTTGGATATGGACATCTGCCCTTATCTGGAAAAAATAGATGATGTCCTCTATGACCAGTGTAGAGATAAAATCAATCATGGTGATTTCAACCTTTCTTCCGGAGCATTGGCAATGGGACACTATTTATTATCTAATGGATGCAGGTCTGCTAAGAATGAGAGTCTCCTTATCGAAATCATTGAAGGGATAGAAAAACAAGCTATTAAAAGTAGGGAGGGTGGAATTTACTGGATGAGTACCTATATTAAGGATAGGGTGTATACCGGGCTGAGGCATGGATCAGTCATGGTCATCTCTTTTTTATCCGCTGCTTTTGATAAAGGTATTTTAAAAGATAAGTGCTTATCTCTTATTAAACAGGGTATGGATTTCTTGATAAGCTGTAGAAGAAACGGCTCAAATAATCTATTTCCCATATATTTAGAAGATTTTGAGCAAAAAAATGAATTTGGTTTATGTGAATTGGAAATAGGCTATGGATTATTAAGGGGAGCGATTACGCTTAAGGATGCTTCAATGGTAGCCGTGGCTAAGGAAGTACTGATGACTTGTACAGAAAGATGCTTTAAGGATCAGCAAAACATGGATGCCAGCATCAGGCACGGTGCATCCGGTCTGGCCTATTTATATGAGAGGATATCAAGGATGGATCCCACTGAAGACAAATATCTACAAGCCTATGATTATTGGATCAGGCAGCTACCAAAGTACGCTACTGCGCAGAAAGAGTTTTGTGGATTTGAGTCGCACCTCCAGCGAGCTTCTAATTCGTATAAGCTGTCTTTTTCAGGAGGTATTATAGGCATAGGAATTACCTTGATGAAGCATCTGAAAAAGGATTTGCCCAGGCTTGATGGCTTTATAAATACCTATTGAATATATCAGGTGAGAATTCAAGGTTCTCAAAATCAGAGGGGTGTAGGTAATCACCCAAAAATTTAATAATTGTGCAGAAGAAGTATTACCTTGGCTTGTACAATAGGTATCAATTAGTTATCATTGTAGCCAAATCCAATAGATACCCGTAAGCATCTTAGCTTATCTCTAAAAAATCCTGATATAAATCCTTTGTATTGCATGGGTAATTATTTCTGGGAACTATACAAATAATTTAGTAGGGGTTTCAATAAATAGAGTGTTAGAGAGTTTACCGAAAATATTCAAATAATTATTAACAGATAATATTATTAATTAAATATTAAATTAATACTCTTAATGAATTTACTTAATAATAAGTATAATGCTATCAAATATTTATATTTAGTGTTTATATTTTCGTTAATATTAATATTTAACTATTTAATATTTTTAGAAAATATTTTTACATGGCCTTTGTTTTTGTACTCATTTTTTAATTTTATAGTTATACTTATTAATTTTTATACTCTATACTTTATTTTTTTTATTAAAAATTTAATGGCAAAATTATTTTTTATTATTATGGGATTAATATTGTTTTATTTTGTTTCGTTGTACTTTACTACTGTTCCTTTAAAGAGTTTAAAAGATTTATATCCTCATAATTCAAGAATATATTTATATTATAATACATTATATATTAATAAAATTAAAGACTTGTTTTCAATATCTAATTTAGCTTGGATGACCAGTCAACTTTATTTCCATCTCATTCTGCTTACCTTAGGGGTTTTAATGGATAAATACTTGAATTCAATTAAAAATGTAATGGAATTATAAGTAGCTAATGCAAATTTAGAATTAGATATTTTAAAATCACAGATCCATCCCCATTTTTTATTCAATACATTGAATAACCTATATCGGTTGGTCATGAAAGATGAAGTGGCTGGGGAAGTTGTATTGAAGCTATCTGATTTATTGAGGTTTACTTTATATGAAAGTAATGTGGAATCAATTCCTATAAAGTCTGAAATAAAATTCCTGCAGGATTATATTGAATTAGAAAAAATAAGGCACCATGATCATGTAAGTATTGAATATGATTTCAGCGCCATTGAGAATGAGGAAAATAAAATTGCTCCACTATTATTTATCAATTTCATAGAAAATGCCTTTAAGCATGGAGTCAACAAAAGCAGGAGAGGTTCATGGGTAAAGGTAATATTAATCCAAAAATCTGATTTTTTGGAATTTAATATTTCTAATAGCAAACCTACCTTTAAAAAAACAGTCAATACCATTGGGGGTAAAGGGCTTAATAATATTTCCAGTCGCCTAAAGCTCCTTTATCCTGATAAGCATCTTTTGACTATTGAGGATAAGGAAGAGGTATACTCCGTTGACTTAAAAATAGACTTAATTTGAAAAATTTATTCACATACCTAATTAAAGCCGATGAGGCATATTTTGATATTGTTGAGGAGGAAATCAAAAAATATATTGTCACCTATAGAAATATTATGGCATAAGCTAATGTGGTTATATGATAAGTCAAAGGAATATAGTAATTGAAAGTTATGAAAGGTCATTCAGCAGTAGATGAAAAAACATTAAAAGTTATTTTATTACTTGGGCTTTTCATCATGGTGTGGGTAATGAATTTGGTTATGTTTCGATATGGCTTTTTCAGTTTAACTTTTTTCACCTATTCCTTATTTAATTTTATTGTTGTGTTTATTATTTATTATAGCTTATCTAATATTTTTATTTCGATCCGAAGCCATCTTAAATGGATAGTAGTGTTCATCGCTTTTATTTTCCTTTCTCTTTTTGCCCGTTATGTTTTAAGTCTTCCATTCTCATATATGGTCGCGATTTATCCAGATGATAAGTTATTATTCAATAGCTATAAAACTTATACTATTAATTCTATTTATGATATTTTTGACCCTTATGGATTACTTATATTAATATATCAATTAATTATTCATTTAGTCTTGTTTTTTTTAGCATCAATGGTCCTTAAATATACCCAATCCCTTAATAAGATTTCAGAGTTGAATGTGATCAATTCCCAACAAGAACTTGACCTATTGAAGTCCCAGATTCATCCCCATTTTCTATTTAATACCCTGAATAATCTTTATCGGCTGGTTATGAACAATGGGCATGCTGGAGAGATCGTATTGAAACTTTCGGAAACCTTGAGATTTACTTTATATGAAACCAATACAGCATTTATCACGCTTGATAAGGAGATTGAATTTTTGAAAAATTATATTGAACTGGAAAAAATCAATCATTATAGCAACGTGGATTTAAAATATAATTTCAAAGATATTCAAAATGATAAAATACTAATAGCCCCCATGTTGTTTATTTCATTTGTGGAAAATGTACTAAAGCACGGGAGGAATGAATCTATAGATAAGTGTTGGATAGATATAAAATTAAAGCAATCTAAACATAAAGTGTTTTTTGAAATTAGCAATAGTGTATCTATTAGTTCATACCCTTCAGTAAGGAAAGACTTAAGCAATATGAGAAAAAGACTGGATATTTTGTACCCAGATAAATATGCATTGGAAATTTATGATGAGAAGTCTTTTTACAAAGTAAATCTAACGCTTAATCTAGAGTAATTTTATTACCAGCAATTATGATAAAAATTATCAATACATATGGCAACTTTAAGCTGATTATATTCTATGTAAGTCTTTTTCTAGTGATGTGGATTTTTGATTCACGCTGGTTAGAAAGACCTTTTTTAGATGATGTTACTTTTTATTATACAATAACTTCGTTTATTATTGTTTGGCTCAACTATTATATCTTCTCTAGAGTTATATTTGAAGTTAGAAATCCTATTAAATGGATAGTCTTAATTATATGTATAATTACACTTTATTTTTTATCCTTTTATGCCCTGACATATCCACTTAAATTTATGCATTTTAGGTACCCTGATGACGAAAAGTTAAAATATTTTTACGAAGGGCTTTACATTACCTCATATAGTGCTTTGCTTTCTCCTAGAGGTCCGACTTTTCTATCAAGCCAATTATATCTATTCTTATTTATATTTTTTGCTGGATCCATATTTTTTAGATATATCGAATCCATGAAAAAAATAACAGAATTGGAACTGAGCAATGCCCATCAGGAAATGGATCTTTTAAAATTCCAAATTCAACCTCAATTTCTATTAAATACCTTGAACAGTCTTCATATTATAAGCAAGGATAATAGGAAAGCGAGTGAAGTGGTGTCTAAATTATCTGAATTATTAAAGTTTACACTTTATGACAGCAATGAGGCTTTGATCCCTTTAAAAGTTGAACTATCTTTTCTTCAGGATTATATTGAACTTGAAAAAATCAGGCACCATGAACATGTAAATATTGAATATGACTTCAGTGCCATCGAGAATGAGGAAATTAAAATTGCGCCCTTACTATTTATTAATTTCATAGAAAATGCCTTCAAGCATGGGGTTAATAAAACGAGGGGAAGTTCTTGGGTGATGATAAAGATTGTCCAAGATGCCTGTTTCCTAGAATTGGCCATATCTAACAGTAAACCAAAAAAGACCATCCAGAATGCTGTTGGAGGCAAAGGTTTATCAAATATTACCAGACGGCTACAGCTATTGTATCCGAATAAGCACCAGATTACCATAAGTAATCAGGAAGAGGTTTTTTCCGTTCACTTAAAAATTGACTTAACATGAATGTAATCACTTGCTTGATCATAGACGATGAACCCTACGCCCAGGAGGTCATTGAGGAACACATTAAAAAGATTCCATTTTTGCAGTTATTAAAAAAATCGAATGATGCGGTAGAGGGCCTGAAGGACATAGAGGACCTAAAACCAGACCTGGTTTTCATGGATATTCAAATGCCAGAAATGACCGGAATTGAGCTGATTAAAATTTTGCAACAGCATAGACCAGAAATCATCATCACTACGGCCTATTCCGAACATGCCCTGGAGGGTTACGAACTGGACATATCAGATTTTTTGCTGAAGCCCATACGTTTTGACCGTTTTTTGAAAGCGGTAAATAAAGTCAAAAGGCAAATTACCCCTACCGAAAGCAAGACGTCGCAATACTTTTGGGTAAAAGAAAACGGGAAGCTGGTCCATGTGCCGGTAGATGATGTGTTGATGGTGAAGGGCATGAAAGATTACATACAGCTTTACCTTAAAGAAAGAAAAATCATTACTTATCTTACCATGAAGCGTATTGAGGAAATATTGCCGGCAAATGAATTTATGCGGGTAAGCCGATCTTACATCATCCGGAAATCTGCCATCAAGTCGATCAATGGCAATACATTAGAAACCACTGTTGGAGAGGATATTATGATTGGGGGGACTTATAGAGAGGTAATAAGGAATGAGATAAATGAGTGGTTGAGATGAATAATTCTCTGTATATTTAATCCTATCTTAAGGATACTATGTCTAATAGAATTAGCCATTCGTCTAAATTATTTCTTTATAAATGAGAATTTAATTTTTTTTATAATGTAAAACTTCAAAAAAATAATATGAAATCAAGCATGACGCAAGCGCAAGCGGCATACACTGGGATTATTATTAATGCGAGGTTCCATCCCGACCTGCGGTACTGGACAAGTTATAGCCTTTAAAAAACAAAAGTTAATCAGATGAAAACATCATTACCCATTATTAAAAAAAGAGTAGTTTGTGAATTAGCTACGCGTAAATCTGAAACAGTGCAATCAAGGAAATTGATGACAAGTGACGATAGGACTTGTACTTGGTATGGGATTATTAAAAAATGACTCTCGTTTTTTATTCCTTACATGGCATTGTGCAAAGAACTCCAAAAGGCGTGCATCACGAAGTGAACATACCAGCCCAAACCAGTATGATTTTTCAGGATTCTAAACTCCCTTTTGAAACCAGTTGGATCCTATTATAGATGGGTATTTCTCTGTAAATAGGTTCCTTGGGATGAACTATTGAGCCTTTTCAACATACACAAACCTCCGAAAGGGACAGGAAGACCTAACCTGAATCCCAAAGTTCTATCCGCTGGACTGGGAGGCACTCCTTCCCTGAGTTTTTCAGCATGGAAGTAGCTGGCATAACATATAATAATATTGTTAAAACCAGCCTCTATGTTCTAACACCAAAACCAAGTCCAGATGGCAATCTGGACTTGATTTAATTGATTGGAGAACCTGTATTTTTCAGCAGGCCCTAATTTTTATCATTGAGTAAGGTCTAAAGACACAAAAACAAAACACTAAGTTCAGGTAGATATTATGATTGAGTTTAGTAACTTGAAGATGCTGAAATTCACCAAATCCTTATTATAGTATTTTTTTTCGAATCCTTTTAGTGATTTTTTAAATTAAGTTGGTCTAAGATTATGCAATGGTGGTCTAGAATTATTTTATTAAAATTATAATGTTTTTATTATTTATAGTACCTAATGTTGTTATTGATTTGAAAATATAGTAGGTTATATATTTTATTTTTTGGTGATCTGTAAATTTACTATATAGATGAATTATTTTTAAAATTATATAATGTAATAAACACTCATTTTACTACATAAAAGATATATATATATATATATATATATATATATATAACTTAAGTTTCGCACAAGTGATTTAACCAAAAAACAGAGCATATATTATTTTCAATATGTACCTTGATTTTGTTCTCACGGTTTTTTTTTAAATCCATTTCATTTTAAGCTGCTATACTTTAGGGCTTATCGGAAACTTCCCGCAGAAGCTTTAAGATTAAAATGTTCATTTCCTCATTCTCAAATAGTTGTTCCATAAACAGGTTCATTTCCATTGAAAACTTTTCCGCTAGTTTTGTCACGATCTCGATGAACAGACCCCAAAGCCTTTGCATTAAGGAAAACTTGAGTAGCTGTTCCTGTGATTCCCTGAAAAGGTGCCCCTTTGATTCATAGTCTTGGAATCGCTTCTTTAAGGTCAGCATGATGTACTGCACCATAGAGATAGTGATGGATGCAAAAGGGGCGTCCAGATCGTTGGACTGGCATTTGCCCAGTCCCAGGTGTTGCTTACTTTCCTTGTTACAAAGCTTTCCATAAGCTTTTTTATGGAAAGTAAAAGTTTATGCAAACTAGCCAATGTAAACATGATTATGAGGCGTCTTAAGCATATTTACTTTACATAAACTCTTTACATAAAAAAAAATCTCATGAAAAGCCTTACACATAAATCTCTCAATTTATATTTGACAAAATAACATCGAATTCAACTCTTTATTCATATCATAAGCTTTGCACTGGTTTCAAGGTGGTCATATCCTTGTATCCCTAAAATTTGCCCTGTTGAAGTATTGACCTATATTTCAGATATATATACACCTTTGCTGATAAACAAAAGCTGATATTTCCGATAACCAGAAACCAATTGCGGAAAAATCCAAATCCTAGTAATATCACAAAAGCTTCCTTGAATGCTAAAAAATCCTAGGAAGTAGTTGATTGTTTATAAATTGATTTTGTATAGTTGACTTACTAATAAATTAAATATCAAATTATTACACATTTAAGCTTTACATAATTATTTACTTTTAATAAAAGAATACTTCAATAGCCCACCTTAACTTGTAAATTTCCATTGCTTTGATGAAGGAAAGGAAAAGGTCAGTGGAAGCGGTCAGGTGCCATTATCCCCTTCTGCCGTAACGGCTGAAGAACAACAGGAGGGGCGCTCCCTTATAATCCTCCATTTCAGGTATATAGTGGGCGTTAAGTTTGCGGTACATTTTATTTTTTCATGGAGGGCAACCAGTTGTTTGACGGTCTTCTCGGTGCCGTTGAAAACTTGATAAAATGCAAATCCTAAGGCTTGCAGATATGTCCTTTATAAAAAGGAAAGAATATGTATTGATCTGCGGGGCCACCGGATCAGGGAAGGGTTCATAGCTTTAGCGTTGGGAAATCAGACATGTATGCAGGGGTTCAGGCCCCTCTATTTCAATACCACCAAGCTTATCCCGAAACTGAAAATGCTGAAAGCTGACGGCTCATACATGAAGGAGATAGTGAGAATAGAAAAACAGGATTTACTGATCCTGGATGACTTCGGTATACAGCAATTAGATGTAATGGGCAGAAGGGCGCTTCTTGAAATCATAGAGTACAGATACGGGAGGGCTTCAACAAAAGTGGTATCCCAAATTACGGTAACAACATGGATCGATACGATAGTACATAGCAGATGCCATCTTTGTAAGGGTGGTAAACATCGAACACAGAATAAAACCAAACCAAATTTTTGTGGGGCCATTTTGCCCAGAACAGGGGTCGGTATTGTATAAGATATCCAATAAACAAAATAATATATTTCATGATTATAAAAACAATAATCATTAATATCCATACAATGCACAAAAAAAGACGATTATTAAAAATCGGCTTTTTAAAACTTAATTCCAGGTTGATTTAAAAAAAAATATTTTAGATTCAGGTGAAAATAATACATCTTGATGTCTATTTATTTGTGGCCATCCATAATTAATACTAAAACCTATATTCTATTCCTGTTCCTACCATAAATACTTTTATATTAGATGTCAAATAAAGTTTTAAATCTATTGGATGAAAAATTGCAATTACAAAGAGTGACTAAGAACCATCATCACTTGAAAAATAACCACCTCCTTGTAATACTACCCATCTACTTTCTAAATATGTATCCATTATGCTTTGTTCTTTGAAAATCTTGCATGTTCATAGTACGAATTTCGACAATTGCCTTCGGGAAAAACTATAGTCCGTTTTATTTTAGGATTATAGCCGCTGTAAAGGTCGTATTTTCGTGATTAATCATAGGGGTTGGGGTTATCTCTTTGCCTTCAAACACTATACGGTAACATTTAGCAGCATGATTTATTTTATCATGTGGAATATCCCAATAGGTAATAAATTCATGTACCGCATCATCGCCAAATATATAAGGACATTTCAGCTTGTAAGTGAGTTTTTTCTGTTCGCCACAATTTTTTACAGATAAACCAAAATGATTTGTCAAATGACTATAACCATTATAGCTTACCATTCCTAATTGTGGAAGGTTAACATCTGGTATAAAGCCTGGTCTGGCAGGAGCATTGTAAGTAGTATTATCCCAATTCTGACATGGTTCTGATACAATAATATCCAATGTATATAAAGAGTCTTTCACAGCGCCTGAAGAGTCATTGAATTCAATTCCTTTTACCAAATCATTTCCAGAAACATCCTGAAAGCTCAAGTATAAATTATATCCAATAGACTCTGGGGGTGTATTAAAGGAAAGTAAATCACAGGAAGAAACGTATATCATCAAAGCCAATAGTCTCACTATTCTTAATGTTTTCATAGTAATTATTGTTTTGTAATATAAAAATCTTGTCGTGCATATTTAAAATCACCATTGCCTGAGTTTACATTATTGAAGGCAAACCAGCCATTGAATTCTTTATTACGCCAGCCCCAATTCATGTGGAAATACAGAGAACCTATGCCACCTAATACTCCCGGAGAAGCCTTCGTATTCCAACCTCTGGTGAAAACTCCATTTCCGTATGGCTGCCACTCAGTAAAATATTGCATCTGACCCGTTGTTACTTGACGTGCACCATCGCAAATCCAGTAATGGCTCTTACCAATATAATCAAAAGGCGAGGGAAGAGGAACATTATTAGCATTGCCTCCCATAATCACAGGTCTTTTATAGGTAAAAAGCTGTGTTTTTACTGTTTCGAAATTATGGTTAGCGCGGGTTACATTGTAACCTAGAAGTTTAATACCACTTTCCATATTGGCTGGAGTAGCATAAGAAAAAGAAGAAGTATACTGCGTATTTATATTAATACCAACAAGCCTAACTAGAGCTGCATGGTCTGAACCTGATCGTGGATTTATAGGAATATTACTCCAATTGAAGGCATAACCATTCAAACTAAATGATTGAGGGTGTTTATAATGGTTGATGACTTGAGCTACGGCGATGGCGCCACAACCAGCTGGGCTACCGTTACACAAATCATTAAAAGGCTCACTTTGATACCAATTTGTAGTTAGCAGAGGACCAACCTGTTCGTCTTTATATACATTTTTATAGGCAAAAACAGAAAAATTATTTGGAGAATGATTAAATTCTGCGCTATAACTTAAATCTTTATATAACCCAGAAAATCCAGCATCATCGAGTACATATTGAGCTTGAGATAATGGCAAAAAATTCCATCCTTCTCCTCCAAATTGCATCTGGAGTTCATCACATCGGTTCCTACAAGCTATCTCTCCACTGCTAAGCGAACTTTTAAGCTGTGTATCCTGCGCTTCTTTAGAAGTTAAAATGTCTGCCGTTTCGTAACCTTTCCAGAGATTTTTCATTGCAAACTTAACTGAGTCTTTTAAAGCGTTACTTGTTTTGATTGCTTCTTTTGTTTCTTCCAACCATCCAGTTACACCATTCAGTTCAGATGGTATTTCAAAAGAATTTTCGTCTGAGTACGCCAGAACCGGATAATAATTTTTTGTACTCCCCATGATAACAAATCCCCCATCCGGGTAATTTATAATATACATTAACGGGTTGCCTCTTTCACTTAATGTTTCAAATGAAGCACTACCTTTCCGGGCTCTCGAAGAATTTTTTATTGCATCATCACCTTCAGTTAGCTTACTGAAAAACAAATCAGCAACATCTGCCGCCTTGTCTAAAGAAACGAATGTATCTTTATCAAGTTGGGGGGAAATCTCTTGCTTTTTTGCAAACTCATCATTTAAATTTAAGTCCTCTATTTCAGTACATGCAAATAGTAAAGCCGTAGTAAATAACAAAGCTATTATTTTTGAATTAAAAATTGGGTTCATTGTTTTCATAAAATTTGTATATAAGTTAAAAATCAATTGTGAAAGCATCTTATACCATTGGGGAGTAACGCGATGATAATCTTCATAATTGTACCCTTAATAAAATTACTAGGGTAATTTTTATTGATCTTAAAGTAAAATTAGTTTAAAATTTAACATTAAATATAAATTTTAAATTAATTTTTTGTTATATTTATTAAGAAATATTTCATTGATAATAAGTGATTAACTGGTTTTTGTAATATTGTATCTTTTACCATTATTTTTTTTTCACTATAATAATTATAACTGTTACCACTTGTATTAGTCGATGAGGTTATTTCGAAATGATCTTCAGGTACTAAAATTTTAATTCTTCATCCGCTTTTTGCCACGATCTCCAATTGGTTGGATTTAAATTTATAGTTCTGTCTTAAGATTTTTATCGGTTTTATAGGTTAATTATACCCAATATTACAATAAATGAAACTATACTATTTAATTTTTAGACGAATCATTCATATGTTTAGACGAATCATTCATATATTTATACTAATACTAATTTCTAAATTAACCCTGTTTACGAAACCCCAAAACTAGTTTAGCGCAAGGTCAACAGCTCATCGGTATAAAATTCTTTGTAAAGGTTTTCGGTGAACCTTTTGTGGTAAAGTTCGGCCAAGGCTCCGATGCGCCTCTGTTTCATTTTTTCGATAGTGTCGTATTCATTTCATAGTTTTATATGGATTGGGTTTTAATGTCTGTGGATGGTTGAGCTGTAAATCCCCCTGATGTTTTTATGTTTAGGTATCAAACGGTCCTTCAGAAAGGGGATCTCCTCCATATCCATTTTGCTCTGCAGCACCCGTTCAAGGATATGGTATGAGGCTTTTTCGAATCCAAGAGCTCTTTTGCATGCCCTTTCAAGGCATTCCGGGTCGTAGCTTTTCAAAAAAGGCTAGGATCCCCTAGGCCTGCTTGTAGTCGATTTCCGGGAAGTCGTTTTGCCCGATCAGCCTGCCAATATATTCTTGGGTGTACGGTCCACTCTTTGGACCAGACTTTGAAAAAACACTGGACTCCATTCATTGATGTACTGGTGGCTGCTGGGCATATGGTCATCCTCTGAGATGTAGTGGCCGGCTTTGAAGCTCCTTTTGTATAAGGCTATCCTTTCCTGCCCGTAGAAGAACTCCAGATTGTAATGCATTTCCACGGCAAGTCCGATGTAGCGGTGGGGGGAGCTGTAATAGTTCTTGTCTTCTCCCATGAAAATGTTGGATGTTTTCTGAACGGTGGCTTTTTTATAATTCCAGATACTGTAAATGCCTCTAGGAAGGGGCTGCAAAAACTCTTTCTCATAATTGCTTTAAGAATTGAGCAAAATAGTACTATCAAAGATCAATTTTAGCTCTTGGGAATTCATGTCCAGCAAATAATAAAATTGCATGGTCTCTGACCTTGCACTTATGGTATTAAGTCTCTGACACAAAATGGTCACTTAAAAGTTCTTAATTCTAATTATAAAATGCATGAAAGATTACATACAGCTCTACCTGAAAGAAAGAAAAATCATCACCTACCTAACGATGAAGCGCATAGAGGAAATACTCCCCGCAAATGAATTTATGCGGGTAAGCCGTTCTTATATCATCCGTAAATCTGCCATCAAGTCCATCAATGGCAATATGCTGGAAACCACGGTGGGGGAAGAAGTCATGATCGGAGGGACGTATACAGAGGCTATCCGAAATGAGATAAATGAGTGGTTGAGGTGATCTCAAATCATATAGCCAATTGGTCTAGGATTTTAGAGCCTTAGTCTAAAAAGTTTATTTTCAGGTTTAATGCTTCTTACCTTAATTAAATAAAAAAGTAATATATCATAACAAAGTATTTACTACAAGTATCAAATTGAAAAATTACAATAACATGAAATATTTATTATGTCTATTTGTAGTGCTTTTTACCTATAATGTATACGGACAAAAAATATCAAAAAACAATATTTATTCCTCCTATTCTTATGTATTAGGTGAAAAGTACGCTGGGGGTAATCTGACTGGTCATGGATTTACTATAGGTTACAGTAGATATCTTTCTAATAGATTTTATGGAGACATTTCTTACGGAAAGTTGGATTATGAAGGG
Organism: Anditalea andensis; assembly: GCF_000714815.1. Lineage (GTDB taxonomy): Bacteria > Bacteroidota > Bacteroidia > Cytophagales > Cyclobacteriaceae > Anditalea > Anditalea andensis. The sequence continues at coordinate 24,613 of NZ_JMIH01000001.1, forward strand.
GAAAACAGTTCTATTTTTTTACCAAAAGAAGAGACTGGTAGATTTGATATGTCCTTTTTTACCTTGGGCATTGGGTATGACTTAATCCAAAGATCAAAATTTATTTTATCTTCAGAAGCTGTATTCCTGAGAATTAGCAATACTTTACTTCAGCATCAAATTGGAGATGGGGATTATATGGCATTAAGAGAGACAGGACGATCTTCTGATATCACAGCTAAAGTTGGGTTAAAAGCAAGGGTTTTTCTTACCGATCAGCTACAACTGATTCCTTCTGTAGCTTATGGCTTGCAAATACAAAGGTATGAAACCAGATGGCTGAACATAGGTGTAGGTTACTCCTTTTAAAGTTTAGTTCTTGACAAAATTAGATTGCGATTTTTATCTTTTAGTGTGTAGAGAAGCAAATTTATAAATATGGCTGATTCGGAGCAATCAGCCATGTTTAATTTTTTTCATTAAAAAAAGACTATTTCATAAGGTAAGCCCTGCTAAGCATTGTTTTAAAATCACTTACTTATATCTAAAATCTATATCATGAAACCATTTGCAATATTTGCTTTAATAGTAATCGTTTTTGTTTCCTTTTCAAATACTTTAGAAGCACAGGTTTACCTGGGTGGAGGAAGGGCGGTAAGTTTTTTTACGCCTGCTTCCCTTGATCACCAGTATGGATATGGGGCAATTATACAGCGTCAGATTTACCTCGAAGAAAGTAGATTTTCATTGACACCGACTTTACAGGGAGCTTTGTTGACCAACAGACAATATTTTGAATATTTACCGGAATATTATACGACAGTTACGCTGAGTACCCATTTGAATTATGATGTTTTATCTATAAATAAATTCAGAATAACGCCATTTGCCGGCCCTTCTTTTATTTGGGCCACCGGTTTGCAGGCCGGAGGACTCGTTTTTGATGCTTTGCCGGTTAATTTTTACAGATTGGGATTGGAGGCAGGATTATCTGCTACCTATATTTATTCTGAAAATTTCAGTGTCAAGTTCATTCCCTTGACCTATATATGGGGCACTAGGGAATATGTTCAGGGAAATGTGCTGAGTTTTCTTTTTCAGATTAAATAGGGAACCACTGATTTTTTATTATTTAGCGAATTCACGGTGGCTTAGTTATGCAGAATTTATTGGATAATCTCCTTTAAATACCTAGAACTAGGTATTTTTTATTTGGTTTTATTTTCTGAATATTGGGATGTATCCAAATAAAATATTAAGATGGAAAAAAGGACCATACATACATATTCTGCAAATAGAATATGGAAATCTGAAAAGGAAGGATAGGCAAATCAAAGGAGGGAAAGAGATTAATATATTCAGGTTTGCTGTGATATAATCCTTAAGGAAGTCTGTTGCACTTATAAAGGCACATGATCAGGTACAGCTAAGCTAAATTGTAAGATTAACTAGAGAACTTGTCCATTGGTTAGCATAGGCAAAAAGGGTAGATTTAATTCAAAATCCTTACCAAGGCTTCCTATAATGGACCTGGTACATTCTCAGCTTTAAACTCTGCCCAAAGCCATTATAGCTATTCCTTTTCCTTTCGTTTCTCTATAATTTAAATATCAATTTAGTCTAATAAATCTCCCACTTTGTATAAAAAAGTTGTGCAACAAGCGGGCTGGGGGTTAATTTCAATGTTTTAAACTAAAAATTCCTGATATGGTCGAGGAAGTGAACTTTTTAACAACATAAAAATGAAAAATCTGAAAGGGAAAATATTTTATCTGGGATGTATCATCGCCCTTTTTTACGTTACTTCAGCCTTTCAGGTAAAGGCACAGGGACTGATCAGTGGCCGCGTGATGGAAAGCGAAACCACTGGAGCTGCTTTTGCCACTGTCTCGATACTAAATGTGTCTGATAGCGTGATGGTCAAGGGTGCCATTACCGATGAGGAAGGCAATTATTACTTGAGGCAGGTACCTAGGGGCAGGTATTTGATTGCCATCTCCTCCGTCGGTTTTGAAAAGGTATATCTGGACCCCATCGATTATGAAAGCTCCCAGTCACTCGAACTGCCTGAGATCAGGTTGCATGAAGCCTCCCTTGCATTGGGTGAGGTAGTGGTGACTGCCCAGCGTCCCATGATAGAGCGGAAGGCAGACCGGTATGTCATGGACATGGAAGCTACCCCATTTCAAACAAACAATCTTTCAGAAATCTTATTGGCTACCCCATTTGTCCAATCCAAAGGGGGCGGTATTTCCATTAATGGCAGAACAGGTATTTTGGTCTTGGTAGACAATGTGCCAGTACCAAGTGCTACGCTGGAATCCCTATTTGAATCCATGTCTGGTGATGAAATAGATAAGATTGAATTTATCACCAATGTATCTTCACAGTATGATGCAAACGTAAATGGGGTCATCAGCATCACTACCAAAAAGGCCAAATCCATGGGATTTACCGGCTCAGTAAGGGGTAATTATTCTCAAGGAGTAAAGGGTAAATTCCGTGGCGGCGGAAACCTTACTTATAGAAAAAATAACCTGACCGCCTATGCTAATATTAATATGTTTAGGGGCATCAATTACAATGAGTCTACTACTTTAAGGTATTTAAATATTGAGGGCAATGACCTGTTGTTCAATGAATCGGAAGTCATTAATTATAGGGTTTCTTGGCCATCTATCCGTACCGGCTTAAATTATAGTTTGGGAGATAACCATTCCATTGGTATGCAGGTATCCCTGGTTGGCCCTCAAACTTTTCCTTCATTGTCACAATCTGAAACGGCTTTTTCAAATCCTCTGGGGACCACTATAGATTCTATTTTAGTCAAACCTATTATGATTGAATATGACGGAACGGTCAAAAGCTACAGTCTAAATTATGAAGGAAAACTGGATACGCTGGGTAAAACAGTGGAGATGATCATGACCTATTCTACCGTGGCCAATATCAGGATATTTAGTATGCTTTACCAGGACATCTTCAATCCGCAGGGAGAGCGGATAAGAAGGCTTGATGTTATTAAAAACAACAATTTAGGCTGGTCCAAAAACTGGATAGCCCAGGTGGATTTCCAGCTGCCATATCAAAATAAAATCAGATTTGATGCAGGACTGAAGTATTCCCGTTCCCGAGCCCATTCAGACATTTCCCAGGAAATTCAGGAAAACGGTTCTTTTGTCCTTGTTCCTGAATTCAGTTTCCTAAACCGGCTAAGCGAAGATATCTATGCCGGATATTTTAAAGGAGGGAAAAGCTGGGATAGTTTTTCTTTAAATGCAGGCGTAAGAATGGAGCAGACTAATATGGAAGGCAATGACGCTGAGGTAAACCGCCGGTTTTTCAATATTTTCCCTTCCCTAAATCTCGAAAAGAAGTTTGCCAATGAACTTTCAAGCTCATTATACTACAGAAGAACGATCAAAAGGCCAGGATTTAATAGTTTGATGCCTTTTAGGTTTGTGATAGATGATTATACCCAAAATGTTGGAAATCCAGCATTGCAACCTGTTATGATGGATAATATAGCCATGTCCTTATTAAAAAGCAGTAATTTATTTGTAGAACTCTCTTATACGCATAATCAAAATGATTTTACTACCATACCTGTTCAGGAGGGTACGGTAACTGTCTTTCAGGAAAGGAACTTCAATAGCCAGGTATACCAGCTTTCTTCCAATTATTCACATGAATTTTTTAAATGGTGGACCTGCGCTTTCTATGGCTATGTGAATTTCACCCAAGCTGCCTCTAATTTTACAGAAGAGGATTTCAGTCTGGAAGGATATGGGTCCAGTGTCAGTTTGACGAATACTTTTACCTTACCTAGAGATTTTTCTTTGCAGGTTTACTATAATTATGATGGGCCATCGGTATATGGTTTAATGAAATTTGGTGCCATGAATTATTCCCGCGTATCTCTAAAGGGAAACCTATTGGACAAAAGGGTGCAGTATACTGTGGGTGTTGCGGATATCTTCAGAGGTACAGTGTACAGGGCAGACATAAACTCCCTTAACATTCTAACATCCTATGCAGGATATGAAGACACCAGGCGGGTAGATTTCGGATTAGTTTACAATTTTGGTAAGCGAACCGTTAAGTCAGCTCCTACCAAGGATTTGGGCAATGAAGATGTATTGAACAGAGCCAATTAAACATAGTAAAAGCTCTGGATGGATTTTGTAATCCAAAATCAAATGTCAGTAGCATACTTAGCATCTTATCAGATTTGGATGATACGATACTAAGTATGCTTACTATTTTTGAGATAGTGTCGTCTGATATTGCCCTGTTAGTTATAAGGTAACTTTAGTTTGCTGATAAATATTTTTTGCTTAGTGAATAATAATTCCTTCCATCATACTTAAGTCATGAAGTTTGCAGCATCACTTGATGATAATAAGTTGACTGTTATCAATTACAAGCTTACCAAAACATTGATAAAAACATCGTCAGCGCAAGCCACTTCTCATTTATTTATTAATTAGTCTAATAAAATTCCCGCTTGGTACTGTTTTAACATCATTGAAGATGTTTGCAGCTATTATTTCAATTCCTCTATGGTGGGATTAAGGGATCACAATTAACCGAAATCAATTACATAGAAAGCTAATTTCAATTCCTCTATGGTGCGATTAAGGGAAAAAGTCACCTAATAGAATGATTGAGGTAACTGTATTTCAATTCCTCTATGGTGCGATTAAGGGAGACCCTAGAGAGGGGGCAATTAAAACCCTTGAAAATTTCAATTCCTCTATGGTGCGATTAAGGGAATGGACTTAAGGATGTCAATGAGGATCCTGATAAAATTTCAATTCCTCTATGGTGCGATTAAGGGACGATAAGGTTTTGTTGTTTCTCTTTCTGCTATCAGATTTCAATTCCTCTATGGTGCGATTAAGGGCGACCACGATGCAAAGGTAAAAACTGAACCTGCAATATTTCAATTCCTCTATGGTGCGATTAAGGGGTTCAAACAATCTTTAAAATGTAAAATAACCCTATAATTTCAATTCCTCTATGGTGCGATTAAGGGTATCTTTCGCTTGCCTTGTATGTTGCTTTTGTTCCTCATTTCAATTCCTCTATGGTGCGATTAAGGGCTGCTATGAAAGCTTGGCGCGGCGAAGGTGATCTGAATTTCAATTCCTCTATGGTGCGATTAAGGGATAAGTACGCTATTCCAGTAGATAAGCTAAAAAAATTTCAATTCCTCTATGGTGCGATTAAGGGTACAGAAACTACAGCGCAAACTAGGACTCAACCCCGAATTTCAATTCCTCTATGGTGCGATTAAGGGCAATGTTCCATATGTTTTCATGCCAGGCGTTCCAGCATTTCAATTCCGCTATGGTGCGATTAAGGGGAGAGAGCTAAAGCAAAGGCGGAAAGATTTTCAAAAATTTCAATTCCTCTATGGTGCGATTAAGGGTTTATCAGTTTTTGACCACCCATAGCTTCTTAAACCATTTCAATTCCTCTATGGTGCGATTAAGGGTCTATCTTAAAATCTTCGCTGTACTTCAGCAATCCCATTTCAATTCCTCTATGGTGCGATTAAGGGAGTCGATAGAGTTGTTATACTCATCAAACCAGACCAATTTCAATTCCTCTATGGTGCGATTAAGGGTGTCCCGCATTTCGGACAGCTTGTCCAGCCATTCGAATTTCAATTCCTCTATGGTGCGATTAAGGGAATTATGACAATTGTGTCATGAGAAATGATTCAATATTTCAATTCCTCTATGGTGCGATTAAGGGGGAGTCCTGCGACAGCTACATGCAGTTTTGGAAATTATTTCAATTCCTCTATGGTGCGATTAAGGGCTTCGTAAAATGCAGCATGTATGTTGATGATTCTTATTTCAATTCCTCTATGGTGCGATTAAGGGAGTTCTACATGAACCACGGCATGATCAACCCTCCCCATTTCAATTCCTCTATGGTGCGATTAAGGGGATCAGATAAGTGCAGCAAATATCAACCTTAATTTATTTCAATTCCTCTATGGTGCGATTAAGGGGAAGAGGAAAACTTCCCCGGTCTAAGGGTCATAGAAGATTTCAATTCCTCTATGGTGCGATTAAGGGAATACTGCACGCTACTGAGCAGGTACGAAAAGGATGATTTCAATTCCTCTATGGTGCGATTAAGGGTATGAATAGCGCCCGTCCTCGCCCTCCTCGTAAGCCTATTTCAATTCCTCTATGGTGCGATTAAGGGAGAATTAAGGGGGTACGTATGGGCCACGGACAAGAAATTTCAATTCCTCTATGGTGCGATTAAGGGGCCTTCAGCTTCAGCAAAAATCCAGTCTGGTAGTGCATTTCAATTCCTCTATGGTGCGATTAAGGGTACGATCTTAGTACGCGCCCTGAGCTTGCGCAGCTTGATTTCAATTCCTCTATGGTGCGATTAAGGGGGGAACGCGAGTCTGTAACGCGCATGCCCTGGACCGATTTCAATTCCTCTATGGTGCGATTAAGGGTACCATAAACCCCCAGGCGATTGACATTGTTGCCTCATTTCAATTCCTCTATGGTGCGATTAAGGGTGTCAAAATCAAACAGTATCTACAGCGTGAGCTATATTTCAATTCCTCTATGGTGCGATTAAGGGCTACCTAAGACGGAAGATATAGGAGCCACTAAACAAATTTCAATTCCTCTATGGTGCGATTAAGGGATCCACTGCCGATATGATAAAAATATATTGTGTTTATTTCAATTCCTCTATGGTGCGATTAAGGGAATAAGAAAGAAATGCCTTTAAATTTCCCAGAAGTAATTTCAATTCCTCTATGGTGCGATTAAGGGCAAAATACATGAGGGATAACGGTGTAGAAATTCATGATTTCAATTCCTCTATGGTGCGATTAAGGGTGCGATGCAGGAAGCCCAGAAGGCGGGTAAGAACTTATTTCAATTCCTCTATGGTGCGATTAAGGGTGGCACGTACCGCCTCAGAAGTAGAGGGCATGGATCATTTCAATTCCTCTATGGTGCGATTAAGGGCCTGGACATAGTCCTGTGAGGACCTAAGCAACCTTATTTCAATTCCTCTATG
>NZ_JMIH01000002.1 GCF_000714815.1 Anditalea andensis
TATGGTGCGATTAAGGGCCTCTCTAACGGTGCTGTCTGATAACCTTATTGTTCATTTCAATTCCTCTATGGTGCGATTAAGGGTCAAAGTATAATGATCACATATCTTTTCACAGTTCTATTTCAATTCCTCTATGGTGCGATTAAGGGTCTCTTATTGTAATTGCAATAAGAGAGGTTATTAATATTTCAATTCCTCTATGGTGCGATTAAGGGATACAATTATAACAGATACGTTTTATATGTTTTGCTATTTCAATTCCTCTATGGTGCGATTAAGGGTATGTTTTGCTTGGAATTATTATCATTATGATTGGTATTTCAATTCCTCTATGGTGCGATTAAGGGTATTACCTTTATTTAAATTTAAATATTTACTGAATGAATTTCAATTCCTCTATGGTGCGATTAAGGGGGTACCGTGGTGGTGCTAAGTCCGTTCACATCGATAATTTCAATTCCTCTATGGTGCGATTAAGGGAACTTTAAGGTTTTAGAAAGGGCTCTTAATTCTCAAATTTCAATTCCTCTATGGTGCGATTAAGGGCAGCGAAACACTCGCTCGATCACATTGAAATGCTGTATTTCAATTCCTCTATGGTGCGATTAAGGGAGTTGGATGCTCTGGATGATGCAAATGTGAAAAAGAATTTCAATTCCTCTATGGTGCGATTAAGGGTAACAAACAAACCAAATTTATATATTATTTGTCCTATTTCAATTCCTCTATGGTGCGATTAAGGGGTTGGAATTGTCGGTGGCGTAAGGATTTACAATAAGATTTCAATTCCTCTATGGTGCGATTAAGGGCTTTGCGCTTAAACCAGTTCCAAACTCCCAATATGCATTTCAATTCCTCTATGGTGCGATTAAGGGTGATAATCTTCCTCATAATCCTCATCATAAACTTGAATTTCAATTCCTCTATGGTGCGATTAAGGGGGATGCCCCTACCAGGCATAATAACGCTCCAATTAAATTTCAATTCCTCTATGGTGCGATTAAGGGACCATAGATCCCAAGGCACTGAGGATATACCAGGAGATTTCAATTCCTCTATGGTGCGATTAAGGGTAAATGAAAATATTAACAACAGAAAGACCGACTCCCATTTCAATTCCTCTATGGTGCGATTAAGGGATACTGCCGGATTAAATTATCCGGAAATCAAACATTATTTCAATTCCTCTATGGTGCGATTAAGGGCCTCAATGGTTAAAAGACTGTCCTTTGGTTACAGGAATTTCAATTCCTCTATGGTGCGATTAAGGGAAGCGAACTCACGAAAACCAGCTACACGCAACAATAATTTCAATTCCTCTATGGTGCGATTAAGGGTAAAGGTTTATTCATTGGCAGTGAAACACCAATTTTATTTCAATTCCTCTATGGTGCGATTAAGGGTCTCAGGAAAGAAGACTAGAAAACGTCATATATACAATTTCAATTCCTCTATGGTGCGATTAAGGGCACGGGCAAAGGATATACAGACCTTTCCCCGGATCATATTTCAATTCCTCTATGGTGCGATTAAGGGTCCGTGTCTGCATCGAAGATCAGCACCAGACCTTTGAATTTCAATTCCTCTATGGTGCGATTAAGGGACAGAACTGTATCCGATAAGCATTGTCACCAACGGCGATTTCAATTCCTCTATGGTGCGATTAAGGGTAAGGGACGAAGACCTGGTATTGAACATCATCGTCAAATTTCAATTCCTCTATGGTGCGATTAAGGGCATGGTGCTTTTTTCCTTCTCCAGTTTTTTTAATGCATTTCAATTCCTCTATGGTGCGATTAAGGGAATGGAGGACTACCCTGAAAAAATGTATATATACGAAATTTCAATTCCTCTATGGTGCGATTAAGGGCTTGATGAAATCATCCGTAATCTGGTCAAGTTGCTTTATTTCAATTCCTCTATGGTGCGATTAAGGGCTTTACATGTCTAACTTTAAGCATCCTTAGTTCCTTATTTCAATTCCTCTATGGTGCGATTAAGGGCAAAATAACCAAATTGCTTTTAACAGCCACAGACGAATTTCAATTCCTCTATGGTGCGATTAAGGGATTATCCTTATTATCTATATTGATGGCCACTTTATCATTTCAATTCCTCTATGGTGCGATTAAGGGCTTAAGACATAAGGTCTTTTGGGGATTTTGACAGAGATTTCAATTCCTCTATGGTGCGATTAAGGGAAAGTCACTAAAATTCAATTGAAAAGCCACTTGGTTATTTCAATTCCTCTATGGTGCGATTAAGGGGTTAATACCGAAAGCCAGTCCTAATCCAGCTGCTAAATTTCAATTCCTCTATGGTGCGATTAAGGGGCCATTTGGACTCTTCGCCCAAAGTTTATCTATCAGATTTCAATTCCTCTATGGTGCGATTAAGGGCCGCTACTGCGTAAATCATTAAATAACTACTTTATGATTTCAATTCCTCTATGGTGCGATTAAGGGGGTCAAACCAGTCTTTTTCTATATCTTCCTGGATCATTTCAATTCCTCTATGGTGCGATTAAGGGAGCCAATCTTAAAAAACCTGTAGTGGCCTATGTAGAATTTCAATTCCTCTATGGTGCGATTAAGGGGCTAGATCCTAATGTTGAGGATTTATTCAATGTCAATTTCAATTCCTCTATGGTGCGATTAAGGGGTTGGGTGCTTTTTTCATAAAAATTCATTCTTGATAATTTCAATTCCTCTATGGTGCGATTAAGGGGATCTATCAGTTCCTTCATGAAGACGTATTTGCCTATTTCAATTCCTCTATGGTGCGATTAAGGGTTTTTCTACTTTTCTGCTCGGAACCCAATCTCTAGAATTTCAATTCCTCTATGGTGCGATTAAGGGTCAAAATCCCAGACCTCGCCACACCTCAGGCATTTTTATTTCAATTCCTCTATGGTGCGATTAAGGGGCGACTTGTCAGATTTTGACAACTGTAGGCACTTATATTTCAATTCCTCTATGGTGCGATTAAGGGACACGCAAAGTTTACGCTGATCTATAATGAAAATTATATTTCAATTCCTCTATGGTGCGATTAAGGGATACAGAGGCCAGTTTGGTGCCAACCAGAATTACGGATTTCAATTCCTCTATGGTGCGATTAAGGACAGTTTGGTGCCAGTCAATACGGCTTATCTTATCTATTTCAATTCCTCTATGGTGCGATTAAGGGGCAGTTCCGCAGAACATAAGGTTCACGCATGGGCGTTATTTCAATTCCTCTATGGTGCGATTAAGGGAAGTGAACCAAAGAAAAAAATAGATCCTATTATTAAATTTCAATTCCTCTATGGTGCGATTAAGGGAGGACGTGGACGGGAATGCAGCCGCGAGGGTAGTATATTTCAATTCCTCTATGGTGCGATTAAGGGCCTTATCAATCTAGTGTCGCAACCATCCCCAGGCCGATTTCAATTCCTCTATGGTGCGATTAAGGGCCGCAGGGTTTTTGGGGTATAATCAGCCTCAGTTGATCCCAGTGGCCGTTCAATTTAGTGAAAATTTTCCTTTTTATCGTCGGTCTTTTATAGCCGATTTTTGTCTTAGGTTCGACAACTTTATAAAGTGCTGATATTATGCTGATTATTCGGCATATAAATTCCATTGACCCTGTTTAATCCAAATGTGCGGATGTACCGACAACTATATAAAGGTATCCAGATCGTTTTTTTCCTGGCCGATCACCTCTTTCTCCAGCCATTTTTCCTCCCGGCTTTTAAACACGATCAGACTGTCTTTATATTCTTTCATGATGGCTTTGGCCTTGATCAACAGTTCTTTATACTTTACTTCTGTTATCTCTCCTTCAAACACCGAATTCTGGATCCAATTTAAATACTGCCTGCACAACTTCAGCATTTTTCCCACTCTTTTTTCTCCTATATCATATACCAATATTATATACATAAATTCAATTTATAAAAGATGAGTGATTAATGACAATTGAAAAAACATGAATTATCGGTAAATAGGAACCTGCCGTATCATTTATCTTTTATCATTCATAACCTTTCTACCACCATACTTTAAACGGTTTATACTCCTCCATCCCCAGCAAGTGCTTGCTGAGTTTATAACATTCCAATTTTACTAGGCTTTTATAGCTGACTTGTTTGTTGAGGGTTCGGTGTTTGATCGTCTCATTAAGTCTTTCTTCAAAGGCTTTAATAAAGGCTTTTTTACCCGATTCTTTTAATACTACTTTATTGACGTGAAAATCAAAGTCTTTGGATTGGACTTCTTTTTTGTTCAATACCCTGAAAATGGTCCGGTCTACCAAAATCGGCTTGAATATCTCTGCCAGATCAAGTGCCAACGAGTACCTTCTGTATCCCGGTTCGTGTAGATAGCTGATGGTGGGATTGAGCTGGGTATGGTAAATCTGTCCAAGGCACAAGGTATAGCACATCATATTTCCAAAAGAGATAAGCGTATTGATTTCATTCATAGGGGGCTGCTTGCTCCGTCCCTCCATGGCATGGTCCCTTATAATCTGGTCAAACGCCTGGTAATATACCTGTCTTATATTTCCTTCTATTCCCATCAGGGAAGCAATGTATTTAGTGCCTGAGATCTCCTGGCCCAACAGGTTTATTCTGGTCAACTGGTTTTCCAGATCCTTGCCACGGTTTTGATAATATTTCAGGTTTTTAACGATGTTGAAAGCTGCGCCTTCTACAAATTTCTGGGCGATGACCATCCTCTTGGTAGGGGAGAGGTAGTGCTGGGTCTGGTTGATCTGCATTTTGCCCGCCAGCAGGTATTCCTTGGACTGGAAGCTGCCGGTGTAGTGTTCATAATAATCAAAGAAGTGGACACTGATGCCGTTTTTGCCCCGAAAATTATACATCGCACTGTTGGCATCCAGGGATCCAAAGCAATAAAGATCTGAAATCCCTTCTATGGGCAGGTATTTGGGAACCCCTTCTTTTCCGTCTTCATCTACCGGTAAAAATTTCAATGTATTATCCTTTCGGCTTAGGCGACCTGGATTAAAGAGGTAGTAGGTTTTTTTCATAGATGGATTAAGTGGATGAGATTGAATTAGATTGATAGAATTGATAAGATTGATATTAGAATGGCTAAGATTGAAATAGATTGATAGTTTGAGAATGTGGGGGGTTATGTGGAGAGGTTTTTTCGCATGTTGGCTAAGATTTTTAATAATTCAGTGCTTTCCAGGTGCAAATCTTTGGTGTTTTCATTTTCTAAAATTCCCGATGTAATGAGTAATTCCAACCATATTTCTGTCTCATCTGCTTCCTCAACAACTATAGAAAGTTTACTGAAAAATTCAGCTTTTGATCGTGCCCTCAAAGCGGCCCTATAGTTAGCATACATGGAAGTACCTGATTTGGTAAGTTGATAATTGATAACATTTCCTCTGGTAGATTTCGGGTATTTATCAGAGAGGGCTAAAATACCTAAGGCAAATTTTCTTAATCTGTCTCTCACCTCAATTTTATACAGCACCCAGTTACTATTTTCCATATCCCCTATATTTTTTAAATCCTACTTCAATCTCCCATCAATCTTTTCTTTTCAATCTTCTTCAATCTCCTCGAATCAATCTCGCTCAATCTCAAATCAATCTCCTTCAATCAATCTCCCTCAATCTCGTCCAATCAATCTTTCATCAATCAATCCCACCTTCCCCAGCATAACAAAAATCAAAATAGCTGCACTTTTTACAGATCGGTTTTTTCAATAGGGGAGGGCAGTGCTCCTGATGGATGATACCAGAAGTTTCTGTGAGCCATATTTTGATTTTATCCAGATCATCCTCTTCCCATTCCACGATTTGCCTTTGTTTCATTTTAGGATATTCCAGTATGGCCGAAGCGCCTTCTATTCCGTTTTTATGGAGAATGTATAGGTAATATTTCACCTGGGCGAAATGGGCATGTTCCACCTTGTCAGATTTTTTAACTTCATGGATGACCTTGTTCTTGGCGTCATAAAAGTCAATTTTGATACCTTCCATTTCCAATTCGGTATATTTTCTGGCCCTGTCCAGATAGATGTTTTCTCCGATCAGTTTTCCTTCAGCCACCAACTGGGAATTATGCTCCATCTGTATGCCATTGGCAAAAAGCCAGAGTTTCCTATGGCAGGTGTGGAGGTAGGCGATATGGGTTCCGGTGAGGTTCATGGTTCAGTATATAAATCCAAATAGCCACAGGGGTATTTTATTTTTGTGGCCAATTTCAATACTATCTGCTACGATATAGGCATTTTGTTCTTTGCTAATTTGTTTTTGAGATTTAGACTTTCCGCCGATTTCAAATAGTTGTTTGCCTATCCGAAAATCACCGACAGTTGAATATTCAATAGGATGATGTACGGATAGCTGACTTATAAAAAAGCTTTCCCGAATACTTCCTATATCCGCATCTTGATAGGAAAGGGAATAGGAAATATTGGGATGATACAGGTACAGTTTCTCAGGTTTTTGTAAAAGCCCGATTCCTTTGGTATCCGCATACAGACGTCTAACGATCCGTAGTTCCTCCAGATAGCGCAAAAAGTCAAGCAGACTGTTGCGGGACACTCCGACACGTTCGCTCAGTTTGGTAATATTGGGTTTGAAAGGGACGCTTTCCGCCAATATATAAAGCAATTGCTTGATTTTTTCTATGCTGGCATAGCTTAAGTTATAGGTGGGAGGAAGGTCTGTGCTCATGGCAATAAGTATGGTTTCCATTAACTTCTGCTGGTAGGCATCCTTATTTTCCAGAAAATAGGGGTAATAACCATAACTAAGATAATCTTTAAAATAAGCCAGCGGTTTTATCTTACTGACGATGGACCTTGCCATTTCCACATGATGGGTCAACATATCTTCCAATGTCACTTTTTCAAACTGGCTGATTTCACTGAAGGCCAGAAATTCCCGAAAAGATAAGCCAAATAGTTCGTAGACCACTGCCCTACGGCTTAAGTCCCCCCGAGCCTTTTCGATATGAATCAGAGAGGATCCCGTAAAAACTACCTGTACGTCTGGAAAGTCATCGTATATATTTTTGAGTTCGGATGACCAATTGGCATAGCGGTGCACCTCGTCAATAAGGAGGTGTTTTCCTCCTTCATTTACAAATTCATCCGCCAGACTGTAAAGGGTGTTTTCAGTAAAATATAAATCGTCCAAACTCACATACAACGTCTCGCTGGTTGGCAGTTGTTTGACCAAGATATATTGAAAAAGAAGGGTAGTTTTGCCGGCACCCCGGGCTCCTTTTATTCCTATAAACCGGTTGGACCAATCGATTTCATCCATCAGTGATCGCACCCTACCCAGTTGGGTACGGTCTAGCTTTTGATAGTATTTTTGAACCAGTTTTTCCATTATCGTATTTTATGCACAACAATAATATGTAAAAAATGTTGTTTTGAAAAAACGTTTTGGTGTACATTTTTGGAGAATCTCCAAAATACACACCCGGTTTGTATAATTGGTCTTGGAAATCAACTTTCCCTTCGCCTCAATACCTGCGATGTGCCCCATCTGAATGCCATTGGCAAAAAGCCAAAGTTTACGATGGCAGGTGTGGAGGTAGGCAATATGGGTTCCGGTTAGATTCATTTTAATTTAACAAATTGGAGGAAAGCTATGGATCGTTTATTTGGTGCAGATATAGCAAAATAATTTGATATTCCTCCATCAGCAGGATAGGGTACTGAAGGAGGAATGGGCAAAAGAATTAGACTTTTTTATATTCATAATCATAGGCTACCATTTTATCTACCAAAGCTTTCTCTGCTCTATCCAGCGCATCGGCTGTTTCGCCCTTGGTGTGAATATATCCTCCGGCCTGAAGGGAAATGTAGGTTTCAACGCCATTCAGATTTTCATCGATAATGGGATCTGCTTTACGGGAATCTTCTTCAGATAGTTTTGCACGAATGCTTCCTGCAATCATGTTGGCATTGTCACTGATGGAAACAGCCAATGTATCCATCAAACTAAAAGTCCTGGACTGATTGGACGTGATGCGCCAGTTGAGGATGGCTTTGGCCAATCCTGGAATCCACTGATCCCGGAGTTCCTTTGGAGCTACCAGACAGGGTCCGAAAACGTTTTTCGATTCTATCCAACCTTCTTCTCTTAATTTTGCAACCGTAGATTCTGCCATTTCAGGCTCAAAAGAATTAATACTCACTGAAAAAAGTCTCCTTAGATCTATTGCTATATCAAAAACAAATAATCCTGTAGCTCGGCTATTATTTGGAATCCATTTTCTGCTGAGGCTTCTGTCTTTTCCTTCTAGTAGGGCAACTATTTCTTCTTCGGAAAGCTCATTGTTTTTCTCGTCACGAACGATTACCTTATTATTAGGACGATCACTTCTATCAAATGAAACATTTTCGGAGTCCATACCTGCCAGTAATGGGTGCAATGCTCTCATAGCTGAAATTGATAATGGACTTCTTCTTTTTAATGTTCTCTCTTGTTTGATTGATCCAGTTTTATCCTTCTTTGATGCTTTCATCCATCCACCGAACAATTGATCTGCATAAGTCGGGTCACATGTCGCATATACCTCTCCCTCTTCAAGCTCCTTTTGTTTGTTTACATCAAAGAGAAACGTTGTTGGGGAAGGAACTTGGTTAATAGCGTCACACAAAGCATCAATTAGTGATCTTTTTACCTGTTGCCCACTGGAAAATGGAATCCTCCTATTGAATTGTGTGTCGTAGTAGTACTTCTGCCCGTCTGAAACATTAAATACTGTGTGCTCAGCTCGTTTTAGAGTTCTAATGTATATGGTGTTCATATTATAAAGGTTAAGTTTATATTTTTAAAGTCATTGATAAGAGATATGGTGCTTTTTAGGATTTTTTTTCAATAAAAGCATAATCAAATTTTAGTAACGTTGAGAAATAACCGTATTCCTCGTTGGTCATGAGGTGTACTTCATCTTTTAGGGATTTAATCGCAACCAATTCATCTCCGTCAAGATCCTTTACCATTTTGGTGAGAGCTTCAATAAACCCTCTTTTGGAAGTTGAAGAAAAAAGCTCCTTTTCAATCAGCGTTTTTCTATCCAACTTGGTACCTCCTGCTCTATACTTTAGAATGGTCTTGGCCAACTCTAAGGTATAATCTGTGATTTCTTCTTTGTTTCGTGTTAACATAGCGACTAACCAGGTTTTGTATGCTTGATAATTTATTGTGTCTTCTTCTTTTTTGAAGGTTAAATTCTTCTCTTCAGTCATATATTTTTTCAAACTGTCAGGACGCAAAGCCTTCAATCCTATACTTCCCAATTCGCAGGCCCGTTTGATATGCATCCCGAAGAGACTTTCAAATTGTTTTGGATCCGAATAAACTCCTTCAAAAAGCTGTTTATAAACATCTTTTAGTCTAGATCCTGATTTGAATTGAAAAGGTATAAAGCCTATGGTTTTGTTTGTTTGCCCGAAACCGTAGACATAGCCCATCATTTCATCATTGGGAAATTGGGTTGATAGACTAAAAAACAATTGGCTCCAGGTCACAGTAGATACTTCCGCCAGACTTGTCTCCACTTTGAAGATTTTCTGGTTGGTAAGCTCCGAAAAATCAAAGTCCTCCCGGTATTCCTCAGCATTTAGTGAATAGGTCAGCCACTGTCCATTCCACGTGTTGATCTGATTTCCCCGAAGTTTTTCCAAGGTCGGATCGTTCAAATACTTACGATAAACTTTCCAACCCTCAAAGGTTTGGAGTGTGATGGTCGGATTGTCAAAAAGAATCGTGAAACCTCCTGCTACACCAATCCCCAATCCACTCCCAATCCAAGAAAGGTACACTTCATCTTCATCCGCTGGTATCAGCACATCGCTGACTAAGCCCGAGGTGCTAGCAAATTCAGTGGTATCTGAAGCTGGGAATCCCATAGCTATACTAGCATCCAAAATCCCATTAGTATTTTCCGCTTTCTCTATGAATTTTTCAAACCTATCGATTCGTTTTAATTCAGATTCAAAAGGAATACTTCCTGACAACATTCTCCCCCAACTAATTTTCGGGTTTTCGAAGGGTGAGTTACCACCTGACATTAAATATTTATTATGATTGTAAAACAATTCCCAATATTCCTGCTCAAAAAACTCTTTTGGGGTAAGTGCTTTGGCATATTTAACATTAAATGCTTTTAGGAAAGTCCTGCCTATTACTGCCGTGATCATAGTAGTTGGTTGTTTACGTCAAAGTTGTTTTCCCTTATTTGCTTTACATCCAGGCCACTCTCAAAATCATAGGCCATATCAGGGATGATAAAGGGTTTGTTGCCTTTTTGCGTTTGGTTCATTCCCCGTACCGCAAAATACCTTACCGGTATCTCCAGTTCCAGTCTTCCTTCGAAATCAGCGTTTTCATATTCTTCCAGGTCTCTTTCGCATATGCAAGAAACTGAATCGATATCCAGAAGTCGCATTAGAATAGGATCACGACTGTGGGTTAGTTTAGTAAGAGATAGGGAACCATCAGACTTGAATACAGCATGTTCTTCTATATTCATAAAATCAATCTCTGGAAACACATAGTCAATTTTCCCCTGCAAATCCCGCTCTTTTAACACTTGGCGGTCCTCCAAAACATCATAGGATCTTTGGAGTACTTCCACATCATAGGGCAGGGCATCGTTTTTATTTTCCGGAGGGGCGATTACATAGATGGGTTTGGTTTTTCCTATGGTGTCATCGGTTCTTTTGCGGTTTACCCGACCAAAACGCTGAATCAACGCATCAATAGGGGCGGTCTCTGTTATCATTAGATCAAAACTGATATCCAAACTTACTTCTACGATCTGGGTGGAGACCACAATGCATGCTTCAGTAGAAGTATTGAATTCTCCGAGCGGATTTCCGTCCTCATCCAAGCCGAGTAGTAGCTTTTCTTTAAAATTTCTATCACCTCTTTTGAAGCGGCTATGGAGCAAAAGAATCGGAGTATCCGGATACAATTCTTTTAAATTGAGATAAGCCTCCTGCGCCCTGGCCACCCGGTTATAGACCACCAGTACTTTCTTGTCCTCTTCTATAGCCTGACGGATAAATGGCAAACTCTCTTCAAATGAATTGATTTTGTACAGGGTATGGCGGTCAAAATCATCCAGCTCCTCGGGGGTGAGTTTTTCCTCCAAAATATCATCCCCCAGTTCTTCAAGTATTTTCTGATATAGCTTCGTTGGCATAGTAGCAGTTCCTATATGAATGGCACAATCCAATTGCTTAAGAATCTGAACTAATTTCAGTACGATTGCCTGAGAAACTCCTGTATACGTATGGATTTCATCCAAAATAATGTCACACCCTTTTAAGTCAAGCAACATGGCCTCGTAACCCTTCATCCCGAAGGCAATTGCAGCCAATTGATGCGGGGTCAGAATCTTAATCGCCGAACCAAAAAGCGGCTGTAAAACACTCTCCTCTTCCTTGTCATTTTGTCGGACTACCATCGAGGCCGAATGCAAAACCCGTATATCCAAGTCTGAATTGTACGGTTTCAAATCCTTGGACACCCGCTTAAACATGGCATTGATAGAAGCCTGAAAGGGAAGTGTATAAAAAACCCGTCCTTTTGTTCTTTTGAATAGATAGTCTGTTTTGCCAGCTCCCGTACTGACCACAACAAGGGTGTGTTTCTTTGGTGAAGCGGTTTCTTTATATGAAAGCGGGTAAAGGGGATGCGTACGGTTAAAAAAAGTAAGATTGGGTACCCGGAAAGCCCTTTCCAAATTTTTCTCAGTACTATTGATCAGAGCTGAAGCAAAGTGATCTGCACCCATCAGCAATCCTCTCCATTCGGAATACCCACGGGTTTTCGTTTGTTTTTTACAATGGGATATGGCAAAAGACAGGTTTTGACGGGCGGTTTCTTCGCCAAAGGGGATACATTGTACCCCAAGATCCATCAGCAGTTTAAAAGCATCAGGCGACCATTGATCCCATTTGCCGATATGGTAATCGATGTACTCATACCCGTTTTCCAAATCCAACAATCCCTTGTCTCCTGCATCGTTTTTGGCTGACTTGTGGTGGGCAATGACCATATCCAATAGCGCAGGATAGTCCTGTTCGGAAAATACGGATAAGAAAAGTAAAGAACTTATTTCATGTCGGAATACCTTGCTGTTTCGCCCATTTGTTCTTACTCTTTTTTGAAATTCAGGATGGGCTTTTCCTATATCGTGCAGAATAGCGCCATTGAAAGCCACAGATTCCTCCATATGCAAATATTTCCCAAATGCCTTTGCCGCGTAGGAGACATGCAAAAGATGGTCTTTTAACGACGTAAATTCAGGGGCGGACTTTGCTAGTAGAATTTCCATTAGAAGGAGGAGACAGGTTGGCCAACGACTTTAATCCAGCCATACATAGGCTCATTACTTACTCTATGATAGCCTACTAAAAATGATTTTTCATTTTTTTCAAACACCAATTCAAAGCCCGGAAACAATTCTTCATCTTCCCCAAACTGCTCTTTACTTGTCTCAATAATTTCACCCGGATACATCATATCTTCATTCCTACAAAGACACACATGCTGTTTCGCTGCGATGGACGCATCTTCCGCTGACACAAAAGCCAGATGAAGTACCGGGTTTTGCAAAACGCCACGGATCAAAATCGCCTTTGGCCGGTCAAAAAGAAACTCTTTTCCTTTTCTCGTAGAATTCCATCCTCGGGTTTGAATGACCTCCTGTTGTCCTGACACCTGATCGTAGGCCAATCTATGGCCTGCTATTTTCTGAATACCCGGGATGCCCAATAGCTCCGGAAACAATTTCTTCTCTATTCCTTCTATGATAGAAGGGGTCAAAAACTGCTGACTGAATGTTTCACTATCTCTTACAGCCGTCCAGGGTTTTATAAAACCAAAAGGACCTGAATATTTTACTACATAATAGTTCATATTTGACTTTATTTTAATGCCCCAAACCCAATACCTGTAGAATTACCTATACCTACATTCCATGCAAACTGTATCTGCTCCTGACTTCCTTCTATAATGATAGGGCACATACTGGCTTTGCAGTCTATACCGTTAAATGAAATAATTTTTGTTTTTGGATTTCGGTAGGTTCTGTCAAAATAAACATTGACTCCATCAAGGTTCAGTTCTGCCTTTTTTAATTTGGTTTGAAGGGTCTGTGTCATCAGCATACCACTTTCTTCATCAGAAAAAAGAAAATACTGCTGTCTATCTCCCGATTTTCTTTTTATAAAAATAGGACTGTTAAGATAAAATTTTTGAATAGGATCGAAAGTAGGTTCTTCGGTAATAGTAATTTCCTTTACTGTCATTCCAAAACTTATTTCCGGATCTTGTTGAATCCCGCTTATCAAAGATTTTAAAAGCATTGGGTCATAAGTGCTGATAAACCATTCAGCGCCGTACTTGAAGTCGAAACCTTCTTTTATGATTTTTCCACCCATTAACCACGAAAGTGAGTATAAAGAAATGTCGTCATGGATTTGATTTTCGCCAATCCATTTATGAAAAGTACCAACCAAATGTCTTTGGTAGTTAAAAGGGACTTTAGACTTATTAGGGGTTAATTTTAAAATTACTCTCATAATAATACCATTAGAACTGTAATTTAAGAATTTTTCTTTTACCTTTGGTAAGAAATCTTGTGGAATTGAAATTTAGAACTGTATTTTAGACTTAATCATACCTATATAGATTTCCCCGGGTGTATTCCCGGGTTGTTTTTTTTAAATGAATAATATCTAACATATGGAAAAGCACTACCCCCTCCCTAGGGATGAAGTAAAGTCCGTTCGGGAAGCGATTCAGAAAATCAGGTATGAAAACATTGAACATCTTTATGTTTTTAAAAACGGGAAGCAGTTTCGAAGATACATAGGTGAAGAATCCTACGTAAATCTGCCTTTGGAATATCTTTTTGAATTGAAAGATACGGATGTGGTTCATAACCATCCTA
This sequence comes from Anditalea andensis, assembly GCF_000714815.1. Taxonomy (GTDB): domain Bacteria; phylum Bacteroidota; class Bacteroidia; order Cytophagales; family Cyclobacteriaceae; genus Anditalea; species Anditalea andensis. Next base: position 13,952 of record NZ_JMIH01000002.1, read on the forward strand.
CGGGTAATACTTTCTCTATTGATGATGTGTATTCTGCCGTTAATTATAATCTTAAAGGATTGATTGTGGTAACTACACAATTTATTTATAGCATTAAAAGACCAGAAACAGGTTGGGATATAAATTTTGAAGATGAATTTATACAATATATCATGAACTCGTGTGAAAAGAATGCCCGTGAAATGGTTGAAAAACATGTTACGCAGTTCCAGATAATACATGAAGAAAAAGAAATACTTTTTCTCCACTTTTTGTGGGTATTCTTTTTTAATATGTTTAATATTGAATATGCGAAGAAAGAACACCCAAAATATAGCATTTGATGATAGAAATCTTCCCGTCAACCCTATGTCAAAGGAAAGAATGGAAGATTTGGAAATGCATTTAGCTCCATTTGTAAAAGAAATAAAGCAAAAGCTAAAAGAAGAAAACGATCTTAAAATCAAACATGCTTCTGGCCAAAAATCCTGAGCGGCTTTTTTTTTTATATTTTTCATTTTTATAAAAACGGTTCGTTTTTCACCCCCACACATCCAAACCCCTGACTCCCCAGATGCCCAAACCCTGCATAGTAACCTATCTCCTGTAGCTCCACCGGAGCAGTCAGTGCAAACTCATACATATAGCCGATCATATGGGTTTCCTTCTCTGTCAGCTGTTTGATCTTTACGCCGTTTTGGTAGATCTTTCCTCGTGGGACCAGGTTTATTTCAGGCATTTCTTCCCGGAAACCATTGCCACTCACGCTGGCATAGGCTACTGATTTGGAGAGTAGGTTCTGTAGCAAAAGGCCTTCGTAGCCTGCATCCGCGGGCTTTAGGTAGTTTTCTCCGCCATCTCCACGCTTCTGGCGGATGAAC
>NZ_JMIH01000003.1 GCF_000714815.1 Anditalea andensis
AGTTCCAACAATATCCGTTTGAAGCTGAAGTTGTCGCAAGTATATAGAAACAGCCCTGATGATGCGGCCGACCCTGAATGGGTCGCATGCATATAGCATATGTGCTGATGTTGATTCCGACCCTGATAGGGGTCGCACAGCGTCGGTGAAGTAACTGGCAATAAACACATGCAAGACAGTAACCTGCCGTGCCATAGGTACGGAATATTTGTAGAAAATTACCATAAATAATGGAACCCGTGCTGTAGGTACGGAATATTAAAGGGTTAAATGCCCCAAATCCGTTTAATTTTATCCGATAGCCATTCCCTTTTTTAATCCTTTAACCCATAACCCCTTAACCATTTCTCCCAAGGGACGCAAGAAGAAATCCCTATAATTCAACCTGTAATGACAAGCCTCTCACCTACATGTCATTGCGAGCCTGATCCTGTGTATATTTTTCTTGGCAGTGCATTCATCAGGCGAAGCAATCTACTTTCAGAGGCTTCAATTATAAACATCGTAAATGAGATTGCTTCGGGGATTGATGGTCCGTATTAAACAAAAGAACTTGCCCATCTCCTCGCAATGAAGGTCAGTATGGAAGCCACATAAATAAGATTCCCACTCCTAACCAATACCTCTTACTAAAAAAATAAAGCCCCCAATCACTTTATGCTAAGTACGATTAAAGGATGTAGAAGGTATTCGTCATAATTCATTTCAATTCCTCTATGGTGCGATTAAGGGTCTTAGATATCTTACAGATGAAAGAGGATTAACCAAATTTCAATTCCTCTATGGTGCGATTAAGGGTTTTTGTATTCAGTCCCGTTTAATGCTTCTAAAACTATTTCAATTCCTCTATGGTGCGATTAAGGGTGCAAGGGCGCTTTAATGCGTGTTGCAGAAGAATAATTTCAATTCCTCTATGGTGCGATTAAGGGCAAAAGTAAAAGCTGAAACGCAAAAAGTACTTAATCATTTCAATTCCTCTATGGTGCGATTAAGGGATGTTAATGCAACATACTTAATTCCAGCTGTATTAAATTTCAATTCCTCTATGGTGCGATTAAGGGGCTCTACCATCAGGGGACTTTCCATAGATGGGTATCATTTCAATTCCTCTATGGTGCGATTAAGGGTCAAAAATTCCAGGGGACCTATAAAGGTCTGTCCTCATTTCAATTCCTCTATGGTGCGATTAAGGGTTTCTTTTCAGGGAAGTCTTGAAATAAGGCAATCAAATTTCAATTCCTCTATGGTGCGATTAAGGGTCTATGATGCCCAAGTCGAAGCTATAGAAAAGAGACATTTCAATTCCTCTATGGTGCGATTAAGGGGATAAGGTTAGTTAACCCAAGAGATTTTAAGATAATATTTCAATTCCTCTATGGTGCGATTAAGGGCCTAAGGATCTTAGTTGTACTCTCCCGTTAGATAGAATTTCAATTCCTCTATGGTGCGATTAAGGGAAGAAGCATTTGATGGCTTCGTTTTTGGAGTAGGGAAATTTCAATTCCTCTATGGTGCGATTAAGGGATCAACGGCTTTTCTGATCATTTATTAAATTATTTATTTCAATTCCTCTATGGTGCGATTAAGGGGATCATCTATAATCATGTTGATAGTCTCTTCATGCTATTTCAATTCCTCTATGGTGCGATTAAGGGTAAGCCAACAGAGTTTTAATCTGCCTTTTAATTTCACATTTCAATTCCTCTATGGTGCGATTAAGGGCTAAGAAACTTCACAATAAAAAATTGCAATTTTTCAATTTCAATTCCTCTATGGTGCGATTAAGGGTCTAACCCAAGTTTTTTCTTGTCAAACCCTTCACATTTCAATTCCTCTATGGTGCGATTAAGGGGATAATACGACATTCGACGTTAATCGATTCAACCACATTTCAATTCCTCTATGGTGCGATTAAGGGCTTTGACGGTATAAATTTTGATTTCAATATTCCATAATTTCAATTCCTCTATGGTGCGATTAAGGGTTTGGGAGGGGAAGGTTCTGAATTAGCCACCTCTGAATTTCAATTCCTCTATGGTGCGATTAAGGGACAACCAAAAGATTACACTATCAATTAAAGTTTTGTTATTTCAATTCCTCTATGGTGCGATTAAGGGCCTACAGTAACACCTTGTATTTCGTTTCCATAGATAATTTCAATTCCTCTATGGTGCGATTAAGGGAGCCATAAACCTATAATACGCGGCGAGAACAAGGTAATTTCAATTCCTCTATGGTGCGATTAAGGGATGGTTATTTATAAATAATTTTATCAACTTCTTTCAGATTTCAATTCCTCTATGGTGCGATTAAGGGAGAGAAGTTATTGCCGTACTGATCGCTTTCATCCTATTTCAATTCCTCTATGGTGCGATTAAGGGTAATTTGTTTGATGTTAAACTTTTAAAAATCAGCATATTTCAATTCCTCTATGGTGCGATTAAGGGTCATATCTGTAACCATGCTAGTTTTATCAATTCTAAATTTCAATTCCTCTATGGTGCGATTAAGGGTTAGATCATCTGTTTTTTCGTTGTCTATTTCATGATTATTTCAATTCCTCTATGGTGCGATTAAGGGTGAAGGGGGATATGTCAACCATCCCAACGATCGGGGATTTCAATTCCTCTATGGTGCGATTAAGGGTTATTTCAGCGGTTATACTACCGAACCACTTATTGATTTCAATTCCTCTATGGTGCGATTAAGGGTCAGGTACGATTCAGAGGGAAAAACGAGGGTTGGCTCATTTCAATTCCTCTATGGTGCGATTAAGGGTATTTGGTTAGTTGATAAATATCTATCTCCCGTTTCATTTCAATTCCTCTATGGTGCGATTAAGGGAGCTTGGCGCGGCGAAGGCGAACTGAAAGCAGGCGATATTTCAATTCCTCTATGGTGCGATTAAGGGCATTTTAATAGTAAACTTTTTGAGCGTTGAATTCCATTTCAATTCCTCTATGGTGCGATTAAGGGCGTGATCCCGGTAATAGGACCTACTTCCAAGTTTGGATTTCAATTCCTCTATGGTGCGATTAAGGGTTTCTGAAAACGAGACAGATTACACACCTGTACCATCATTTCAATTCCTCTATGGTGCGATTAAGGGAAAACGGATTTAATTTGAATCTATTTTCCTTTGATAGATTTCAATTCCTCTATGGTGCGATTAAGGGCCGCCGGGTTCAGGGGGTAAAATCGGCCTCAGTTGATCCCGGTGGCGGTTCAATATAGTGAAATTTTTCCTTTTTATCGTCGTTCTTCTATAGCCGGTTTTTGCCCTAGGTTCGACAACTTTATAATGGTCTGATTACTTGATGATTATGTTTTTTCCCTCAGCTTAATTACATCATTTTTCAAAAAATATATCTTTACTGACAACTATAGAAAGGTATCCAGATCATTTTTCTCCTGCCCGATCACTTCTTTTTCCAACCATTTCTCCTCCCTGCTTTTAAAATTAATAAAACTGTCCTTTTCCTCAACCATGATTTTTTTGGCTTTGATAAGGGGTTCCTTGTTCTAAACCTACGTGATCTCTCCCTCAAAAACTGAATTTTGGATCCAATTTAAATACTGCCTGCACAACTTCAGCATTTTTCCCACTCTTTTTTCCCCAATGTCAAAAGCCAAAGTTTCCCATGACAGGTGTGGAGGTAGGCGATATGGGTTCCGGTGATGTTCATGTAATTTGGTATTTCTATTGACGGTTGGTTTTGTTTACAATTGCCTGATATCCATGAATTCCAAAAGGTTCATTAAGTTTCCATAAAGCTGTCCGGGCATTTGGACTGCCGTAACATTAAACTGTTAGCTTTCAATTTTGGATTCCGATTGGTAGAAAATTAATGGTTTATCATATAACTTGATTTTCATTTATCGGAAATTTATCAATTATTTGTTTGAACTCACAAGCTGCCCATATCCTACATTCGTTTTTGCTCCAACGCCTATATCTTTCAAAATTTTCTCAAAAAGCTCTCTCTTCTGCACTTCTGTGATTACTCCACCTTTAAATTTAAAATAGAAAGTAAAAGTAACTTCAGGAAGTATTTTAAGAAATTGAATGGGATTTGGGTTCTTAAGCGGGTTCTCTCCATGAGGGGTGAGGAAGTCACTGCCTAAAAAGATGCCATTTCCCGGTACATCAGTGATATGCGCATCCATAAAGACATCTCTATCATAGATCGACTCTGAACCTTTTCCTTCAAATAGTTCTGCTTCTAACTCTTCTACATTTAACTCTTGATTGTCTAAATGATCTCGAATATAAGCGATTCTTGCTTCTTTAAATTCCTCGTCAGCTTTTGTGAAAGATCCGGGGAATACACTTCGCAATATACCTTTGACAGAAGATCCAGGGATGTAAGGAAGTCCCGTGGTATAATCAAAACTGAGTCCCAGTTTCATTTCCCCTTTCAAACCAGTTTCATGCGTCACACCAGTTCCCATGATCAGACCGGGATAAGTGGTTTTCATTTCAATGGTCTTAATTTCATTGGTGTTATTATCTTCAACAATGACCAAAGTATTGTGGTAGCTGCGAAACTGAGCTTTCAAAATCTTATCATTCTTCTCTTTAAAAAAACCTTCCTGCCCTTTCTCATTGTTATTATCAATTAGATCTTTGGTTAACCCCTGATAATATTCCTTATAGAACAACCAACCAAGGTTGGGAGTATCAGTATTTATCATTCTCGACTCTACGTCCTTTTGAGGTACCTTCATTTCTTCTTGCTTATTTCCCAACAATTGACCTAAACTGGATAAGTCTTTGATTGGCTTATTCTTTCTCATCTTTCATCTTTTTAAACGTTCTTAAAGCAAGTTTCAATGCGGCGGCAGCTTGATTTACCTCGTTAAGTAATTCAGGCGTATTACGCCCCTCCTGTAGCAAATAGGAGTGAAAAGGCAATCCGATGTGCGCTAGTTTGTAATGCTCCTTTAACACATACACCAAAGCATTTATCACCTTTGTTTTATTTTCTTCTGAATTAGCATTAGCATTCTCAAAAAAAATGACTGCCGGCAGTAGACCAGATTGAATAATGGCAGCGCCAAAAGAAGCGATGTACCCATTGTACTGCCTTTTGTATTGTCCGTTTTCATCAGCAATCTTTTCATGCTCAATTGCTTTTATAGCTGTTCGTATCAGTTCTTCATTTAGTTTCATCTTATCCGAGTTTACTGATTTTACAATACCCATACCCGATACTGGCATTTGCCCCGATACTTACAGGTACGTTCTCTATGGCTTGATCAAATTCTTTGAAGTCGCTTTGTTCATTACTTACTACTGCAAAATACAGTAGTGTATAACGGGGTAAAACCTGCTCATACCATAGATTGTCACTGGTTCCGTTTTCGAGATGATTACGGGCTATCACAGGAAGGTGATTGTCATCGCAGATTAAGCGCATATCTTCATCGGAAAAAATCACTAGCTCACCTTTAATTATACTGTTTATAGCTGACAATTCTGATACTTCCTTAAACTGAGCTTTAAATTCAAGTTCTTCTATTGTGGCATTTTCCAGTGATTTGTCAAATACAACTGGTTTTTTTCCTTCTATAGTGCCCAATTCATCCATAAATTTCTGTACGTGTGCTATTTGGTCAGAAGTACCATTAAACTGTTTTTTCCTAAAGGCGAATTCATTGAGCAATTCAATGGATGTTGCCATCAAATAAGGAACTTTATCAGTTCTCACAGGAATTGCTAATAAACTCGCTTCAAAAAAACGAAAAGCTCCCTTTACCTTCTTTGTGACTTCTGGATCACTTCCAAAAATCTTTTCAAGATCAGTTAATTTATTATGTTTACAAAACTCACGAAGAGCACCTTTCAAACTGGAAGAATTAATCGTTGGAAACCTCGTAAGTACATCCCTCTGAATCAGGTTGTCAATTACCCCAACGGAAATATCCCCACTCCCAACATGCAGGTTGCTTAATGGTTTAACTAAATAGAATTGAGTATGCATATTTTCCTTTTTATCGTTTAGTCTAAGTAAATATTGAATCCACAGCGCTGTAGATTTTTGTTTTTCAAGATTTGTACTATCTGATCTTTGTTGCTATCCGAAGAATAATAGAATACAGATCCTCTTTTTATTAAGTGGATCTTTTCGCTTTTATTGGGTTTGTTGGCATAATCTGTCATCTCTTTTATACTCGTTTTGATGCTGCGAAACATCACAGTATCAGACCAAGCGAAATCAGCTACGTTATCCAATACATTTTTTTGTTCTGAGGAGACATAAGTATCACTAATCAGTACTATTTTGTTCCTGATATCAAACAATCCCCTGCATTCTTTCTCATAGGTGTTTTCTGCCTTCTTAACTTTCATGCGAAACATAGATTGTTCACCACCAAGGGATATCAAAAGGTCAGATGAATTTCCGAAAATATCTTCTTTTAACTGTGCATAAAAAACAAAGCGGAGGCTATTATTAAGGCTTATAAACTCTTGCTTGAAAAATGCTTCTTTATCATCGTTTCCATTCCTACTTTTAATAGTGTTGACACCAATTTTCACATTTGTCTTAAAGAATTTACTTTCGGGGTGTGGTATATGGTGCTTAGTTCCTTTATATTGACTTTCGTTGTTGTGCTCTTTGATATCAAAAGACCGAATTTCTAATTTACGGGATTTAGTATTTCCAGCCAGATACACCCTGTTATGATCATGCCACTTTATGCTATCTTTATATTTGTAGTCAAATGGAGCGGGTATGAAATCTTCATTGTAGTTCGTTAAGAAAACTGGCGAAATGCTTTCGATAATACCAAATTCAAATTTATTACTGTTTCGATCAAAGTCAAAGCTCTTTTCACCAATGAAATTCTTGACTTTCTCCATATTTGCTTGAGAAATAGGTAAAAGCTTCTTTTTCTTTAGCAATTCAAATCGTAACATGCCCAACAATGCGGATTGTTGTGGAAACCGATTGGATTTGGCAAAGTAGTTTTTACCGTCTCCTTCGCCAAACGTGTTTTCGCCCCCGAAGAAGAAATCACCAAGAGGTTCTAGCTCTATTCTGTATGATATACTATTCATCTTTGTCCGAATTTAAGAAGTGTATAAAACGTAAGGTGGCATAAACAGTCTGGATAGTTGTTTCTATGCTATTCGAATGCGCATAGGTGTTTAGAAGAAACTGTTGCACTTTGTTCAGGAAATTTTGGTTGGACTCATGTATTTTTTCATTGAAGCTATTAGCAAAATAATTTTCAAGCCTGATGGTTCTTTTAGATTCTTGTTCACTCAAAATAATACGAAGCATTTCCTTATTTCTTCCCAGCCAGTGCATGACTGAAGATAAGAGTTTTCCCTTTTCTTCCTTTATATCAGACTTGTTCAGAAAAGTATCAATCATATCCTTAAAAGGGTTGTAAATACAGCATTGCCCTTTGGGAATAATCGCTTCGATATGATGACCGCTTCTTTTATCCAGTGAAAAAGCGATTGCATTTTTATTAAATTGTCTCTTAGCTTTATTAGTTAGCAAATCTTCTGTTCTTTCCAATGCTTCAAACATAGGAGACTTATAATGTATAATAGATATACCAAAAGAAAGCGTAGGCTTTACTTCGAAGGAGTGTATTACTTCTTCAAAAGCCAAATTGATCTGCTCAACCATTGCAAAAAGATGCCCTTTTTCTGATAATAAAGGAGCAAAAATCAATAAATCATCTCCGCCTACATAGATAGCACGCCCTTTGTATTCATCTACAATCTTTACCACGTTCAAGTTAAGCTCAAACAATTGCTTGGCAAGATCTATTACTGGCTTTCCTTTCTTTTGCAAATCGGAGATCGTTTTCCCTACATTGTCACCGTCTGCTTTGACAATAGCTACATAACTATGATATGATCGGAATTTCTTTTCCGCTTTTAGTTGATCCAATACTCTTTCTTCATCATTGTTCCCTCCTTTTTTTACTTCCTCACTTACAAATGTTCTATGCTCAGGAATAGCCAATTCGATTAATGATTCAAATAATCGATTGTCTTCTGAAATAGTATCTCCAAATGAATCGTTGGCAAGAAATGATTTTCCATTGATGTTTCCGAAGAAGTTTGAAAGGAAATTATTTTGCTCCTTCGGATTAAAATTGTCCTGAAGTTCTAGAATGCTTAGTTGTCGGTTACACGATTCAACTAGTGTTGAAGTATCTTCATGCTCAAATTCTAAAAAGTATATTTTTAGGTAGTTCTTGAGAAATATAATGCATTCTTTTTTGTTGCTTCCATTGCATGTTATATTATCAGCTAATTGTTCGATAACGTTGTCAATTTTTTTAACGAGATCATCGAAATCTCCTTCCTGAGCCTCAAAGATATATCTGTCAGGAAAGAGACCTGCTCCAGATGCAGGTTCAAACATTCTGTCGTTAACATATGGAAGAATAAATTTTCGATCTCTAAACTCCTTTATTAATTGCTTCCCCAGATAGGAAAATAGATAACTAGCTGCCCAAAGCTCTTTCGAGCTTTTCGCTAACATGAGTGTTCTGTATATCGGCCCCAGAGTAAGGGCTATGTATTTTTTACTATTTGTCATTATTCTTTTCATTAAGATTATCGCTCAATTGCAGATAAATATTCCTTAGCGTATTAAATTGTGTATGAGCGTGAAAACGGGCTTCAACATGAGTAGTAATATCGAAATTCTCTTTATTCAATATCCATTCAAATAAATCATTCACATAGAATAAGGCAGGGGTAGATAAATGAAATGTTTTGTTTCTATCTCTTATTTCAAATTGCTGATCCAGAAAATTCGGATCTATAGTGTTGAGAAATATGTAAACAGTAAATCGCTTTTCAGAGGTTTTAACAGGTTTAAAAGTAATAGGAGACTTAAAACGGTCAATGTTATCATTAGCCTTTTCTATATTTTTACTATAACTTCTCCAACTTTCATTAGTAGATAGGCCTAGTAAATCTTTCACAAGTTTCTTTTCTTTCGATTGAAATTCTAAAATATCAGGATTGTTATGATCTCGTGTTTGTTTTTCTAAGTCAGATCTTAAAAAATGCTCTTTTATAGATTTTTTATCCCATTGAATGTTTTTGTTTTTGAAATAGAGAAATAGAAGAGATTTGAAATAAAATATTGTTTCTCTGTTTCTATTCTTCAAGTTAATACCACTCCGTAATGTTTTGTAAAAAATATCAATTGTATCAAATAATTGATGCCAATTATCGTGTTTAGACATATCAATTGTAAATCGATAGTTGGACTCAATGGAATTATAATTTGCATCTCCCTTTTCAATATAAAACGAACCAAATCCTTTAGACTGCCTACTGCCAAAATTGTTTTGAGCAAAAAATAAAGCGAAATTGACCTTTTCCCTAATTTCTTTTATTAGAGAGGATTGAAATGTGAAAATTTCCATTTGAAATGGATTCTTTAGAAAAATAAACCTTCTGTACTCAGAATTATCTTCAATATCCTTGTCTAGATTACCAAAATATAATGGGTAACTATTTAGGTCCTTGATTTCACGCCCATCCTCTTTTCGTGTTTTTGTCTTTTCTAAGCCAGTTTTTCTGTCTACTTTAATTTTATTAATTTCTGAAATATCAGGTTTTTCTGTAACTGTGAACCGTAGCTTAAAATCCAAAGCTTCAGTATTGCTTATTAACCACTTATTCTTTTTGGCTTCTTCTACACCTTTATTAAAATTGCCATTTCCCAGATTTGTAAGAATAAACTTATCCAACTTGGGTTTCACTTCTGTAGCCCGCAAAGTAGCACCTGCTTGGTCATGTTGAAAATGAATTAGAGGCGTATGTTGCCTAAGTTGTATTGTAAGTCTATTCATTTTTTCTAATTGTTTTATTAATTGTCTTACTGATGATCCATTTACCGGAAAGTAATGTAATTACGCTAACTGCAACTAGTAAAACTATTGCGTAAGATCGACCCGGCGAAATGTCGTACGATGAAGAGAAAACCAAATCGCCTGAAAAGAGAGCAAATAAAGCCATTACCAAAGAAGCAGGAACGGTATACATAGCGATTCTTGAAATTAGGTTAGCTTCTTCGCTTAGTTTTATGCTTTCATCCATATTAAGCAAACTATGCAATTCCTCAATTTCACGATCTAATTGATCTGTTATTCCTTGTATGCCCATAGCTACCTGCATCTTCTGGTACATTTCAATTCCTTGTATTTGATCGGTGACTTCTTTGAAGGATAGCAGGTTATTAAATTTTAAATACATAGTCTGTATGGAAACAGCCTGTTTAGTTTGAGTTGAATTGAGTTTATTCCCGTCCAACTCTTTAAGGGTTTGAGTAAGATCGTATGATATTTTTTGTACCGATGCTCTTTGCGCTAGGCAAAGAATTGCCATTTGATAGTAGACACTTCGCATATGCAGCAAAATCGCATCACGTGCAAAATCACCTTCGTCAGTTAGGCAAAAAAGACAATCTCTTGTAATTCCGTACAATGTTCCATAGTTTACCCATCTATCATAGGTGTAGTCGAGTGTATGTTGCCTTAACATTATATCACTTTGACACGTCAAACCATTTTTACTATCACAAAAAATAAGTTTATACCAATCTGGATTTCCCAGGAACATATATTCTTTATAATTACTAGCTTTGCTTTTTGCTTTTAATTTTCTAGACAAAAGTTCATTTGGATACCAGCACAAGGTATACATCCGGTCGTCCGTCAGGTGGGTTATTGTAATTTTCGTCTCATCCCAACATGTTTTTTCACTGAATACAAAGTCGTTACAAAACAAAGATTTAATATAAGCTGGAGGCTGTATTATCTGATGTAAATTTATATTTTCATACTTATTAAAACTTTCAAATGTTTCTTTTTCCTCACAATAACTAACTTTTATATTTTTTGGTAAAAAGGATCTTTTGGTTGCATTAACTCCTTTTTGATTTTCTTGACTACCATTACCTAAGTACTGAGGGTATGTTCTTCGCCCAAAATCATTGATCAATTGAATTTCACCAATAGTTGTATAATTGTTATTCTCCAATTGAAATGTGAGAATACCTACCCCTGTGAAAAATATATGAAGGCTGATATTTTTGATCTCTAGATTAAAGTGTTTTAAACCATTTTCCTCATTTTCATCTATTACTTCAAACTCAAAAGTTTCCTTTTTATTTATCTGGTAATTAAAGTACCGTATGGTCTCTTTATTGTCCGCATTTGCATATAATGTATCTCGTACGTGGCTGTGGTAATACACATATTCATTATAATGTTGTGGGTTTGAGAGCTTGAATCCCTCTTCTTTCCACTTAACATCCTTTAGCAAGCAATCGCTAAAAGAAGCTAAAATATCCTTGCTGTTATTTGCCTCAGCAGACCATCGGAATGGCCACATAAATGTGTGGATACTTTTAGGCTTGCTCTTATCTGTGCTATCATCCATACAGATTTTTTATTATTTGGATTATAATTAGAAATATTATTCGTTCTTCAATTATGGCGAAGTTATCCATCTTTACGATGAGGTCTGCAACCATCGTTGCTTTGCAAGATGAAAGGAAATATATAAGATCCTTTCATTAGTATCGATTTATTATACCTAGAGGTCCTTTATAGGGTTTAAGTTTGATTTTACGGATTTACTGTCTCCCCCTCATACACATACCCCTCCATCAATTCCACCAGTTTTTTTCTTTTTTATCCAACGCATCGGCTGTTGCCCCCTTGGTGTAGATATATCCTCCGGCTTGAAGTGAAATGTAGGTTTCAACGCCATTCAGGTTTTTCCCATTTTCACCCCCACACATCCAAACCCCTGACTCCCAAGATGCCCAAACCCTGCATAGTAACCTATCTCCTGTAGCTCCACAGGAGCAGTCAGTGCAAACTCATACATATAGCCTATCATATGGGTTTCCTTCACTGTCAGCTGTTTGATCTTTACGCCGTTTTGGTAGATCTTTCCTCGTGGGACCAGGTTTATTTCAGGCATTTCTTCCCGGAAACCATTCCCGCTCACACTTGCATAAGCCACCGATTTAGAAAGCAGGTTCTGTAGCAAAAGGCCTTCGTAGCCTGCATCCGCGGGCTTTAGGTAGTTTTCTCCGCCATCCCCACGCTTCTGGCGGATGAAC
>NZ_JMIH01000004.1 GCF_000714815.1 Anditalea andensis
GGGGCTGAAGTATAATTGATGGCCCTAGATAATAAATCCTGGGCATACATGAATTCAAACTTTTATCATTAGAGTTTTATGAACTATCATATGTGGATTTTATTGCTGTGGCCAAATCGGTAAGGTGGAAAAATCAAATAAATGGATTACTAAATTTTAGTAATGTAACACTGCATTTGCATCGTTTTCGGCCTGAATTATAATACTATCCTTTCCATCTAAAATTAATCTTTACTCAAAAATGGGAATCAGGTTCTGAAAGCGTTTTAAGGTGATGTTTTCATTTAGCAGATGCTAAAAGAAAACATACAGAAACGCACCCAGACTGGAGTTGTTGATACATCCACTTATGTGAATTTTGACACCTTAATTGACTGAAGGACAGTAAAATGCGAAGATAAGCAAGTTTGAGAACCCTTCCTAGGTAATGCTTGAAAAGAACAAGTTAACAGCAAAAGCAATCACACAGGATTTTTCAAAGGCCGTATCTCCAGATATATCTTTAACAAGGCGGTTTAGTCCATTCGCGCTATTACAGGGACCAGATAATGGCCTCCTGAGGACTGAACATTATTGACACCAAAACCTACCACCGGGACGTGGTGGTAGCCATCCACCTAAATCTGGCACTCCTCTTTATCGATCTGATCGAATCCGAGGAGCACTTCCCTCCCACCATGATGTATCCTGATCATGCGATCACCATACAGCTTTTTCATTGGCAGGCCCAGTATGTGGCAGGCCCGGTTAAGGAAAAAAGACTAGGGTATGTCAGGCAAAGGAAAGACCAAGCTGCTGTTTATACTAGAAAAGAAAAAGATTACCTTCGGCTATACCCAGAGATAGGTCCTCATCAAATATGCCCAATAGAAAGGCTATTCCGTTTTGAAACTCATAGCATAGAACCCGTATCTATAATAACTTAGGAGTGGCTGGAAGTGAGCGGCTCTAATGGACCGCGGTCTTCAAGTTTACAAAAAAAATATAGATAAAAAATGCTACCCGTAACCGATAGCATTTTTTATAAAATAAGAAAGTTTACAACAGGCCTCCAGCTACAGTAATCCTTTCGCCCGTAACCCAACCCGCATCATCAGAAGCCAAAAAAACGGCTACCTTTGCAATATCCTGCACCTGCCCAGCACGCCCCATTGGCGTCATTGAAACCATTTGTTTTTCCATATCACCACCCGTTATACCCATTCTTAAATTTCCCTCTGTCTGTGTAACCCCCGGTGCAATAGTATTTATCCTGATTTTTCTAGGCCCTAATTCTTTCGATAGTGTTTTGGTCATATTGTCTATTGCTGCTTTTACCGCACTATATACTATAAGACCTGGAAAAGGATTTAGACTTACCGTAGAGCTAAGGTTTATGATGCTTCCCCCATTATTACCAAACATTTTCACTGCATTTTGGGTACACAATAAATTACCCAAAACATGGGTATTGTATTGAAGATGAAAGCTCTCTTCAGTAACTTCTTCTAGTAGTTCATATTTGAAAACACCTGCGTTGTTTACCAAAATATCCAATCCGCCAAAAGCATCTTTTGTTTCCTGAAATAATCTTTGTACGTCCGCCGAATTTTTAACATCGCATTGAACAGCTATGGCAGTACCACCGTTTTCCTTAATTTCATTAACCACTTTATTAGCATCTTCTTTTGCCGAAGCATAATTCACTACAACCTTGGCACCAGCCTTTGCAAATGCTTTTGCAATACCTGCTCCAATTCCTTTGGATGCCCCTGTGACTACAGCTGTTTTGTCTTTTAATTTTAAGTCCATTTTTTATTTATATTAGTGAACAACAAACCTAAATATTAGATATCTTAGCTACAAGTATGTACTTATTTGTATCTTACACACCAAAAAGAATGTAATATTGATTATCAACTATTTCTATTTAATTAAAATGGCTATTAAATCAAAAAAATCCGAAACAACACAGATGTGTGCAGTTGACTATGCCTTCAAGCGCATAGGAGGAAAATATAAGGGAATGATTTTATGGTATTTGCACTCCAAAACCGTATTGCGTTATGGCGAATTAAGCAGGACAGTGCCTAATATCACTACAAAAATGCTGACACAGACTTTAAGGGAGTTGGAAGAAGATCAATTGATAAACCGAAAAATGTTTCACGAAGTACCACCAAAAGTAGAATATTCATTGAGTGAAAAAGGGCGGGAATTAATTCCGTTTATCGAGTATCTACACAATTGGGGCAAAAAACAGCTGGAAATAGAATTATTAAAAAACAAAAGTTGAACAGTACAGAGAAACAGTAGATTAGAGGATCATAGCCGTAAGCTCAAGCTGCACCATTCATATCACCAAGATAGCTTTCAGGGTACGGGTCTATCGGTTTTTCATGGGGAGCGGTTCACTGGATTACTGGTTGCGTTTTAAGTCAATATAGATTCATGCGAGACAAGTAATGGGCGTCATAAAAAGTTCATGTTCCTGCTATGACTCACGGACCATACTCAGCGATAGATACTTTACCTGAGAGGGATTATTCACTAATTATTATCGATTGAATTTCTTTACCGAATTCATTTTTCATTTCTTCCCTATTGGTCGAGAGATTTCTGCTTTGCAGAGATACTGGTAAGGCAGTAGTTGTATACCCATTCCTGCCAGACTCCAATCAGCTTTCAACCGCTGCAAAGTAAAAAGATGCAGGTACATTACTTTCTATGCCCCCACTGCTCCAAAACGAGGATTCAAATAGCGGTACTCCCTCCAAAGTTCAAAAGATTAAAAAATATTCTCTTACAACTTGATCGCCCTATACAGAACATGTATATGCAGGTCTCGTTTCAAGCTCACCATTTTTATACAGGCTCAATTAACTCAAAATAATCTGCTCGTCATTTTAAAGAAATAACCCGTATTTTGGTTAAGCTGAGCACTAAACCATTGGTAACTCACAGTCAACATTGCTATCAGCATGGTCAGTACCCCGACCCCAACAAAATACCACCAATTCAGGTCAATTTTATAAACAAAATTATCAAGCCAATTGGAAATCTGGTCTTAGATTACGGGTAGTGCGGTGATAATGGCCTAGAATATCATTTTGGCAGACTCAATAGAGAGCATTTGGATGATTTTCCACACTGGATCCCGGTACTTTGCGGATGCCGATTTCCTCGATCTTTATTCAGCTGTGAAAGCGTCCAGACCAAAGCGCCCCAGGCAGAAGAAAAAACAGGGTTTTGGCTATCAGAGCTACTGCTAGGAAAGTGGCTGTTAGTATCTGGAATATGGTACTAAAGGGTGTTCCCTATATCCATCCCGAAGGATATCTCTTCCTGTATCAAAAAAGAATATTGGGTTTAGTTAAAAGGATTAAGAAGCAAATTGATAAATTCGGTTTCACTAACGATGACCTTGGCCTCGAAATCAACTGAGTTAATCTTCGGTTTTCTTAACGTTAGTCAGGATAAAAAAAAACATGAAACCAAAAACACTAGCCTTTATTATTGCAATACTATCGTTTATTTATGGATGTACTCCACCTAAACAGGGTGAAAAACAATCCAATATTTCTGTTATAAACGATATGGAAATACATGATAACTTCAAAAGTTACTTCGACAGTTGTGAAGTAGAAGGTTCAATAGTGATTTACGGTATAGAAAGTAAAAAGTGGGTGGTATCAGATACAGTAGGGGTAGAATTTGAAACGCTTCCTGCATCTACCTTTAAGATCATTAATTTATTAATTGCACTAGAAACTAATACCATCAAGAATGAAAACGAAATAGTAAACTGGATGGGCAGTATAGATACGGTTAAATATGGATACAGACCTGACATATATCACGATATGCCAGTAAAAGAAGCCTTTGAACTATCTGCAGGTTGGGTATTTATTGAGCTTGCGAAAAGAATAGGAAAAGACACTTATAAAGAATACCTCACAAAGTCACAGTATGGGAACAATAATTTATCTCATACAGATGAGGACTTTTGGAATTTTGGAGCATTTGCTATTTCACCAAAAAATATGGTAGCATTTCTACATGCTCTATACGAAGACAGGCTTCCTTTTTCTAAGCGTCACATGGACATCGTGAAAAAGGTCATGATTGTCGAACAAACAGAATACTATACCATTAGTGCTAAAACTGGTTGGACACGTGAAAACGATATCAATTTAGGGTGGTGGGCAGGGTACATTGAAACCAAAAGAGGCACTTATATTTTTGCTACAAGACTTCTTCAAGATAGAAATAGGAACAGGTCTGATTTTGGTAGTTGCAGAAAAGAAATTACAAAAAAAATATTTAAAGACTTGCGTATAATCAGATAGCAGTCCAGCCTATATCAGCGCTATGGCCAGAAATTTAATTGGGCGTCCTACTTTGTATCAATCCGAATAATGTATTGATCCCAGATGGCGGATGCTCTTACATCCGTTTCTCCGAAAAACAACAAACTGCTTCCAGGTAATGTAACCAACTAAACAAAAAATGAAACTACATATTTTAGGAGCATCAGGGAGTGGGGTTACCACATTGGGACAATTATTAGGTAAAAAATTAGGAGTCATTTATTTTGATAGTGATGACTATTTTTGGATAAAAACAGAGCCCCCTTTCACTCATAAAAGAACGCCAAACGAAAGAAACCAACTTATTGGCCATGACATCAGTAAATTAGAAAATTGGATATTAGGAGGTTCAATTATAAATTGGGGAGACAATATATTCCCTAATTTTGACCTGATCATATTTCTCTACCTACCACATGAAATAAGAATGGAAAGGCTAAAAAAGCGGGAATTAGAAAGATATGGTGATTCACTATATGCAGACCCCAATAAAGCACGCCAATTTAATGATTTTATCGCTTGGGCAGCCGATTATGACTACGCCACCGGACTTGCCAATAGGACTTTAGCTGCTCATAATATATGGTTAGCCCAGACCAAAAATCCCGTTTTGAAAATAATTGGAAACAAAACTTTAAATGAGAAACTAAATCTAATACTTTCCGAACTGAAACATAGGAATATTATAAAATTTTAAAACCCGATCTACTAGGTAGCTTTGATGACCAAATCTGCCTATGTTACTGTACATTTTAAAAGCCCCATATAATACCTATCAATAAGTTAGAAAGACCTCAAACTACGGATACGTTCATGGAAGGTATATGATAATATTGATTATTTATACCTAAATTAGGGTTAAAATTTGTGATGGCCGGATGCCGATGAAGCCGTAACTATAGATAGAAATTGTGTTCAAAATGATAGATATCCTGGATGAAATCCGAAAAGATTTGAGGCAAAGTATGGATGAAAAAACTCAGGTGACAAGTCAGCGTTTTTTCAAGGAAACCATAAAGTTTCATGGCGTCAAGATGCCCGTTGTAAATAAGATCAGTAAGCAATATTTTAACCAAATAAAATTTCTACCAAAATCAGACATATTTGACCTCTGTGAAATTTTATGGCAATCAGGTTTTTTTGAAGAATCTATTATTGCCTGCAACTGGTCATACTATCTACATGAAAAATTCCAACCTGATGATTTTCAACTATTTGAAAAATGGATAAATAAATATGTCAATAATTGGGCATCCTGTGACACATTCTGCAATCATACCATGGGTAAGTTTATAGAGTTATACCCAGCGTACATGCATAGGTTAAAAATATTTGCTAAATCGGATAACAGGTGGCTGCGGCGGGCCTCATCTGTTTCATTGATTATACCGGCCAGAAAAGGTGAATTTCTAAACGATGTACTGGAAATAGCGGCTATTCTACTAGTGGATAAAGATGATCTGGTACAAAAAGGGTATGGATGGATGTTAAAAGCTGCCAGTGAAGCAAACCAGCGGGAAATATTTGATTTTGTAATAAAAAATAAATCTATTATGCCTCGTACAGCATTGAGATATGCTATTGAAAAAATGCCGAAAAACATGAAAGCTGAAGCAATGAAAAAATAATATCGATAAGATAACACTATATACATACAGCTCAATACAAACTTCGGAATTACTCCAGTAGGCTTAACAGCAATGCAGAAAGTCAGACTAAAATAACATCTTAGTCCTTCCCCTCATTTAGAAGAAAAGGAACACATGCCTATTCAAATTTGAAAAGGAATAATGATCAGATGTATTAAATTGGCAATAATAAGCACCTAATGTCTATTCATGAATGTCGCTAAAAAATTAACCTCCAATGCTTTTATTTTAACCATACCGATTTTGATATGGAATATTTTACTGACACCTAAATTACCTATAGCATATCAACCTATTAATTTTAATAGTCATGTACCGTCATTTGTTTTCATAGGAGAAAACCTATTTAGAATCTCTATATTTATTCTGGCGATAGCAATACAATTTGACATTAATTCAAAGAATGGTAGGCTGGGATTAAAAGTGTATCTAATTGGATGCGCTTTATATTTTATTTCATGGCTTGTCTTGATTTACGCACCCAATAGTTGGTGGAGCTTAAGTATATTTGGATTTACAGCTCCAGCATATACACCTATCATTTGGCTGTTGGGAATAAGTTTGATGGGACACACTTATTATTTTAACTTTAAATTCTCCTATTGGCACTTATTAATCCCTAGCTTACTTTTCTCTATTTTCCATATGACCCACTCCATTATTGTCTATTGGACAATGAGCACTTATAGTGACAACTTAAAAATACCTCCAAGAGATTTGTTCACTTAGTTCAGAATGGAGGATCAAAACCCTATTCAACAAAATGCTCTCAGACTTGATGACATACAGATTAAAACTGTGCTTCTTTATACTGACAATGGAAAAATCACAAATCGTGAATATTACAAAAATAATCATTGTTCTATAAATACCGTAAGTACTGATTTAGCAAATTAGTTGGGAAAGGGGTAATAATATTAATTAGACAAAGAGAGGCTGGCTCATTTTATACGTGTAAGGATAGGACAGAATAAGTGCACAAAAGCTAGGTCTAAGGGAAACCTTACTGAATTGGTTGACAAGTAAAAAGTTTTGAAGCGGCAATCAGGACCTTACCGGTGTACCAATAGATATCCTAGCCTATATAATATAAAATTAAATGAACATGACAATTTTCAATCAAAAAAATGGCAATATCAATCCTGTTCAATAAAATGGTCCATAAATATGAATGATAACATCGGAGATAAATATGATAAAATAGCTCAATGGTGGCATGATTATCATCGTGAATCCACTTATGGGTTAAGCCAGATTGAGAAGGCGATGGCTTACTGTGGATCCGGCGGTTCAGCACTGGACGTGGGATGTGGTAGTGGGGGTAGAATAATAAATAGTATAGAGCACAATGGGTTTAGGGTAACTGGAATTGACCCTTCAGCAAAAATGATAGCCCTAGCAAAGGCCAATCATCCATCTGCCCAATTTCATGTTGCTGACATATGTAAATGGGATACTGATAAAAAGTACAACCTTATTATAGCATGGGACAGTATATTTCATTTACCCTTATCGATGCATTATCCTGTGCTCACTAAACTCTGCGGTATGCTCCAAAAAAATGGTGTCCTGGCTTATACCTTTGGAGATGGATATGGAGCACATGAAAGTGACTGGCAAAACGACAAGTTCCCCTATAGTACAATCGGTATTAATGGAAATTTAAGTATTATCATGGATTGCAACTGTGAATGCAGACACTTAGAGCTTGATCAATACCCAGAAAAACATGTATTTATGATAGTTAGAAAAAATTGAATGTCATACACCAGACACTGCCAAAGTAAATCAGCTGTGCAGGCAAAATTTTCAATGTCCTTCCGTTTCCTCATTTGCCTGGCAGTAGGTCCCCTAGATCCGCTGTGGCGGCAGAGGTCTTTATTAAGGAAGAATAGCATGTAGCTGAGATTTTTCCGCTCCCTCCGGTCACAGGTCATGGCTTTTGTCCTGTACAAATTTAAATTTGTCCGTCTACGGTCTTTATTGTTCGGATTTGTGGCCCTACTATCTCCATTAAACGCATTATATAAGGATTAGAAGTATTTTTTTAATTTGGCATATAGGTTGAATATGCCATGTACCAATCATCCATGTTCGGAATATAATTCCGCAAAACCATCCATCTATGTTAGAAAATTACATCAAGATCGCTTGGAGAAATTTGTTTAAAAACAAAACCGCCTCAGCAATTAATCTTTTAGGCTTGATAACAGGAATGACCTGTTGCCTCTTGATGGTTTTATATCTTCAATATGAATTAAGTTTCGATAAATTCCATTCCAATTCGGGTAGAATAGTAAGGGTGATCATGGAATACAGCATTGGGGACACCGAACCACAAAAAGGAAACTATACTAGTGCAAAGGTTTTGCCTGCATTCAAGGAAAATTTCCCTGAGGTAGAAAATGGCGTACGAATGATGAAGTCCAATGCTTTAGTTAAGTTTGGCGATGACATATCCCTGAATCAAAAATTTATCTTTGCCGATGCTACTTTTTTCGAGGTTTTTCCATCTTTTAAATTATTGTCCGGTGCTGAAAAGGAGGTGTTGGATGCTCCGAAAAAACTGGTAATTTCCGCCTCCACTGCCAAAAGGTATTTTGGAAATGAGGATCCTATAGGCAAAATACTCGAAATCGGGGCCAATCAGACAGATTACCTGATCACGGGGATTGTAGAAGACAATCCCTCCAATTCCCAAATAAAATTTGATTTTATTGCAGCATTTTCTAATCTGGGACCTGAACATGAGCGAACCTACTGGAATGCCAATTACACCACTTATCTCTTACTCCAAGATGAAAACTCTATTTCCAGTCTTCAAAAAAAAATAGGGCCCTTCATGGAAAAAGAAATGGCTGACCAAGCAGGTGTTTATTTAAATTATGAATTGGAGCCGTTTACAAAGATTCACCTCTATTCCCCACATGAGGGCTTTGAGCCAAATGGCAACATTACCTATCTATATATTATAGGAGGTATAGCATTGCTTACACTTTTAATAGCATGTTTTACCTATATCAATCTAGGGACGGCCCGGACACTGGAAAGAGCAAAGGAGGTGGGCATACGTAAAGCAACAGGAGCAGGTAAAAGCCATGTTTTTTGGCAGTTTATAGGAGAATCCACCTTCCTTACGCTAATCGCTCTGCTTTCAAGCATTGGTTTGGTATGGCTACTGCTGCCATCATTTAATCATTTGATCGACAGGGAACTTCCATTTGTAAGGCTTTTCCATCCTGCCGTATTATTGAGCATGTTGGTGTTGATGACTTGCATTTCCCTGCTAGCGGGAAGCTATCCTGCCATGATCCTGTCAAAATTCATCCCGGTAAAAGTCCTAAAGGGAAATTTTAAAGGTTCTCCATCGGGTATATGGCTTAAAAAATCCCTGTTTGTATTTCAGTTTATGGTCACTGTTTTTTTGATCATTGCCACATTTATCATGCAAAGGCAGATGAATTATATCCAAAACAAAAATTTAGGATATGACAGGGATCATTCAATTATCTTAAACGCTGATCAAAAAATCCGTGAAAAGCAAGCCTTCGTCAAAGCTGAATTAAAGAAACATCCCAACATCAAAGCAGTTTCCTTTGCCTATGAAACACCTGTAAACATCAGAGGGGGCTATTCCATGTATAGCAATAGCATGGAAGCTGCGCAATCACTAAGTGTAACTGCCAATCCCATCGATGAAGCATACATCAGCGCTTGTGGATTAGAACTCATAGCTGGAGAAGACCTATCTATCCAGGATATTGAAAATGTATCGCATGAAGACCCTACCAAAAACACCTTCGGATTTATCATCAATGAATCCGCAGCAAACATATTAGGTTGGACAGCTGAGGAGGCTATAGGCCAAAGCCTTTTTTTGGATGAGTCCCGCCCAGGAAAGGTAAAAGGAGTGGTCAGAGATTTTCATTTTGCCTCCCTTCATAATCCTATTGCCCCATTGGTTCTATTTCCGGAAGGCTGGTCTAACATCATTATCGTAAAGACATTGGGTTATAATCTTCCGGAGACCCTCACTTTTCTGGAGGATAAATGGAAGGAAGTAGCCCCTCATAGACCTTTTTCGTATCAATTTATGGATGAAACCTATGCCAGTCTGTATGCAAATGAAGTTAGGGTCAACAAAATTCTTAAGATATTGTCCTTTATCACCATACTCTTGGCTTGTTTGGGGCTATTTGGACTGTCATCCTATACTTCTGAACAGCGGACAAAGGAAATAGGAATTAGAAAAGTCCTAGGTGCTTCCGTGCTCAGTTTACTGGGTTTGCTTTCTAAAGATTTCATTAAACTAGTCCTTGTAGCCATAGTAGTAGCCACACCGTTATCTATAATGGCAATGAACAGCTGGCTGCAAAATTTTGCCTACAAAATTGAGGTGCATTGGTGGATGTACTTAGCTGCGGGTATAGTAGCTTTATTCATAGCTTTATTGACCGTAAGTGGTCAAGCTTTTCGTGCAGCGGTAGCCAATCCGGTACGTAACTTAAAAACTGAATAGTATACTTACGAGGTCTTCATGACCTCCCATCTACCCTAGTCACATCGAGGCGGTACCTAGTAAATGTCTCTGCGAAGGATTTTGAACACTGAGCTGAGATTTCTGCGCTTCCTCCTCCAGGTACTAAAATGAATATAGATACCGTTTGGTGGTACTGGCTGATACGGCCTAAAACGTATACCAAAAATTTCAACCCCGTTCAGGCTTGCCAAAAACAATGGTCCCCTTAAGGGGTAGGACTTTGAAAGCATAAATATCGTCATAGCATTCTATGTGTTTCTTAAAAATATGGGATGGTAAGGGCGGCTTATAGGGGATACTTCTGAATGTACCCTCTACCGATCCCTTACACCAGGCCAAAGACCTCCTACCACAGTACATCCCTTTGACCGAAACTTAGTGTAGCGGAATCCTATATGTACACCCATTGAACATCCCAGCTACCGGAGTGGAGAAATCTCTTATACGGATTAACATGGCGTTGTTAAAGTTTCTACTTATAGCTGGTAGCAAGGAAGTCTTAAAATGCGACCGTCCATTCGGTCAGAAAGTCGGCGTATCCTATATTTAAAATCGGGATATTTATGGCTAAGCATAGAAAAAAATAAGTATTTTTATACTGCCTCACTCTTATATACCATAGCAGCCCCACAAGCCGTTTTATGATAGCTTCAGACACGGTGCATGACCAAACAGAAATTCCAAAGAGCTGAAGAAATAAAGGGAAACATATTAGATATAGGGGGTAATTTAAGTATTATAAAGACATCCAGGCATTGAATGATTAAATGGGCAATATGAAACGCATATATCTATTGATACTATTACATATTATTTTCCAAAACACCTATGGACAGACGTTTGAGAAAGTCTCGTTTAATGACAAAGATCCTGAGGATTACTACATCTTACTTAAACCTTCAGATAAAGAGATAAAAGGTGTGTTAGTCCTCTTACCCGGATATGGAGAAATGCCTGAAAACATTTTTCCTGAATCAAAATTATTTAATGTTGCTTACGGAAATGGCATACTGACTATGGCAATAGCAGGGGGCCAAAAAATTTACGCGGATGAATCCGTAGTGGATAAAATAAACCGTGGTTTATATGACCTTTTAGAAAAAAACCCATCACTGGACAAAACCAAATTTCTAATAGGCGGGTTTTCGGCAGGCGGTACTATTTCTTTAAGGTATGTGGAGTTTTGCAAAGAAAATCCTTCCCGATTTCCAATTGTTCCCAAAGGGGTGTTTACCGTTGACTCACCCATTGATCTTTTTGATATTTGGAATTACTTCCATAGAGAGATTGAAAAAAACTATTCTTCTGCCGGGGTATTTGAGGCAAACCAGGTGATAGAAATTATGAAAAGGGAAATAGGCACCCCTGAAACGAATGCAGAAAGATATGACCGACTGACTCCATTTAATTCAAATCTTAAAAGTCTCGGCAATGAAAAATTTTTATTGGATGTTCCTGTAAGACTCTATAAGGACATAGATGTTGAATGGCAATTGAAAGAAAGGAGAAGAAGTTTGTACGACACAAACCAATTAACAGCTTCCGAACTAATCAATCGATTACTATTAAATGGTAATGACAAAGCAGAATTTAAGACCGCTAAAGTTCCTGGCTACAGAAGCAGTGGACTCAGACATCCCCATTCATGGTCGATTGTAGATGAGGTTGAATTTATTCAATGGACTTTAAGATTATTCGACTAAAATCCAACCCTATATATTTCCAAATAAATTGATATATAACGGAAACTCCCGCGCATTACAGCTATGATGCTGGGCTGCTTTTTTTATATTTTGCAATTGTAAAATGTCTAAAACAGGTATTAATGTTTAGTCAATAACCAGGTCTCTGTTATCTGCTTTTATATTGATCATGTAGACCTATACCGTTTAAAATTTGATTTTTTAATTTTTCTATTCTTCCCCTTCTTGTCTGCGCCTGTTTGGGTTGGGAAAAATGGATGATGTATCCCCTCTGCCGTCCCGGAGTTAAATTATAAAAGGCTTTTTTAAATACCGGGTCAGATTCGAAGGCCTGCTGGAGCTCATCAGGAATCGGTTCTGGCCTAGCCTTAATTGCTACCTTCATGCCGCTTTCTTCAATACCTATAGCCTCATGGATGTAAGCCTTCAAAACCTCCTGGACTCTTTCAATGTCCTCTTCCCGGGTGAATTTGATAATTCTGCCGGACTGAACATTTCCTTGCTGCTGGAGCATTTTATGTGTGTCAGATAATAATGCCCCTTTAAAAAATCCCATGATGGCACCGTCCTTCAATACTCCAACCGAGACAATATTTTTTCCAAGATGGGTATATACGGGTGAGCCCCATTTTATTTCCTCTTTCAGCCCCGTTTCCAAAACTATCTGCCTGAGCAGTTCTATAGCTGTTCTCCAACTATTGACTTTGCACAGGGATGTGCCGCCATATTTGCACCGCATGCAGCCATCAATGAGGTATTTATCCACCTGGGGGTTCATCTCAATTTTCATCATCAGGGGAAGCTAACTTTCTGGTTAAGGGTCTGAAATACCAAGATACAAAGATCAGGAGGAGTATCAAAGCTGGGCCGAAAAATTCATAGGCTTCATCTCCTACTGCCAGATGGGAAAAAACCGCCCCGGACATCAGTAAGAAGAACCCGGCATAGGCCCACTCTTTGAGCCTTGGGAAACCTGGAACTAATACCGCCACTGTACCAAGAAGCTTCCATATGCCGATGATGGACACAAAATAGGATGGATAGCCCAGCATATTCATTTTGACCATTTCCTCGTCCAAGTGTACCACTTGAACTATACCGGTAGAAGCCATTCCCAAACATAACCAAATGGTGGACACCCAATAAATAATTTTGCCTTTCTTTTTCATTTCAAAGGAATTACAACTTTTTTTCGATTATATTTTGTAACCTTAAGTGCGCCATATTAATGCCCTGGACAAATGGAAGCTTGAGCATATTGTCCCTATCTTCTATAGACTTGAATATGATTTTCATATTCAGTCTGCTGGCTCGTGGATGAATAGGTTCAAAATCCAGAAATTCCAACTGAACAGGAAAGCCTGTATTTTCCATTTCAAAGGTGCGGATGATGTTTTGGTTTTCTATGACCTGATGGATGGTCCCGTTTGCTCTGAACAGCACTTGGCCATGTTTATCCCTGGTTTCAAACCGGTAAGATCCGTGGGTTTTGTTTTCCAGATTAAGGACCCTGTTGCCCATCCATTGTTCTATCAGATCGGCCTTAGTATAGGCCATATAAAGTAATTCGACGGGAAGGTCAAAAGTTCGGGTAATGATTATTTCCTGAACCCCTTTTTGTGCATTTACAATGGTTTTCCCTTCCATATGTCTATTTTTTAGATGGATAAGATTTCATCACCTGTTCTAATTTATTAAACCTTTCATCCCATAGCCTCCTGAAAGGCTCAATAAAATCTTCAATTTCTTTTATTTTATCAGCATTGAGATGATATAAGATCTCCCTCCCCTGTTGCTCCTGGTTTACCAATCGGCATTCTGTCAGTATCTGAAGGTGTTTGGAAACAGTCGGTCTGGCTGTATCAAAATTTGATGCAATGCTCCCTGCTGTCAGTGACTGGGTAGCCAATAATATAAGAATGGCCCTCCTCGTAGGATCTGATATGGCCTGAAACACATCTCTTCTGGACTTCATCACGTAGTCATTTGACTACAAATATAAATGAAGTCATATAACTACGCAAATTTTATCAATCTTTTGTATCTTCACCGCTAAACATTTTAAAGTGAACCATATAAAAGAATATCCCATGCTGATCAGCCTATATAGCCAAAGGAATATAAAACTGGCGTTGCCCCCTGTAGCTTTGTTTATGATCTGCTTATTATTTTCACTACCATCCTTTGGCCAGCAAAGACAACAGGGCGTTATAGAAGATGGGGGGACGGGTCCCTTCCATGCCATCATGGAAATGGATCCCACATTACCCACCCATACTCTATTCAGACCTCAGAACCTCTACCCTTTTGGCGAAAGGGATAAATTACCGATCATAGCATGGGGAAATGGAGCCTGTGCCAACTCTCCTTGGGAACATGTCAACTTCTTAAATGAGGTAGCCTCTCATGGATTTCTGGTGGTGGCCATAGGCCCTATGCCCGGGGAAGGGGACAAGAGAGAAGAAAAGTCTCTAAGTTCCCTTTTGATCGATGCCATCGACTGGGCTATTGCGCAGAATGAAGATCCGGAAAGCCCTTTTTTTGGAAAGATAGATACTTCCAATATATCTGTAAGCGGCATGTCCTGCGGTGGACTGCAAGCTTTGGAAGCCGCCCCTGACCCCAGAGTAACTACAACAGTCATCTGCAACAGTGGAGTCCTTCCCGATACAGGTCAGGGGAGGACAGGAATGCCAGATATTGATAAAGCCCATCTGAAAAAACTGCATTCCCCTACCCTGTATTTATTAGGGGGTGAATCTGATATTGCCTATAATAATGGAATGGATGATTTCAACAGGATAGATCATGTTCCCATAGTGGTAGCCAATATGGATGTAGGCCATGGAGGAACCTATGCGCAGCCAAACGGAGGGGAATTTGCCCGGGTAGCTACTGCATGGTATTTATGGCAACTAAAGAAAGATGAGAAAGCCGGTAAATTGTTTACGGGCACTCATGCAGGGCTATCACAGGCTTCAGAATGGAAGATGGAAAAGAAAAATATGTTTTAAAGATAGAACATTCTCATTTTACCCTGCAAAAGTCCCTTTATAACACTTTACTATAAAGTTTAAAAACATGGCTATGAACCTATATTTCATTATTTATGCGTGACATATAATAATTTGTACAGACATGTTTCCAAAAAAATAATGAACTGCCCCCTAATAGCGGAACCTATTCTTATTCAAGTAATGACACATGAAGGGAAGAAACAATTCGGTAAAATCAAATTCGCCCGAAAGCGGACGATATTGCCCGATTTGGATATTCCACAAAAGATGTAATCCTGCCATTCTTCGTTTTTTGCTACATTTTTGATGGCATTAATGTGGTTCATGTGCGGTGGAATAATTAATTTTCTAAATGCTCAAAACCTACTTTAAAATTGCCTGGCGTTCCCTCTTCCGCAGCAAATGGATCGGAGTGATCAATATATCTGGACTCATCATAGGGATAACGGCCGCTTTGATGTTGTTCTTGGTGGTGCGATATGAACTAAGCTATGACAAGTTTCATACTCATTTTTCACAAATCTATCGTATAGTCACCCATGATAACTATGAAAACATCACTGACTACACATCAGGAGTGGCCTACCCTGTACCAGATGCTTTGATGGCCGACAAGCTCAATTTTAAAGAAGTAGTACCCGTGATTTCTCACCATGATGTGCAGGTCAATATATTGAAAGAAAACAGTGTAGACCATTTAGAGAAATATAAAACCGGGCAGCTGTTTTTCTCCACATCTGCATATCCCCTACTTTTTGATCTGGAGTTTAAAGCAGGAAGCGCAGACTTACTTGATCAGCCTGACAATGTTCTGCTTACACAATCAGAAGCTGACCGATTTTTTGGAAGCTGGGAAACTGCCCAGGGCAAAGTGCTTCAACTGACCAACGGAGTGACTTTGATGGTGGGAGCAGTGGTGGCGGATATACCGGAAAACAGCAATTTCAAATTTGACATAATGGTTTCCTATGAAACCCTCCGCTCTCATAAAGATGAATTTGGGTATGACCTAGAGGAATGGGGAAGTACCGGCAGTAATTTCCAAGTATATGTGTTGATGGATCAAGATGAAGACCTTAATGTAGCTCAAACCCAATTGGAAGGTTTTTCCAAAAAGTTTTTTGAAGGTAGGGGAACATCTGTCAGGACCCATCACTTGCAAGCTATGAGCGACATCCATTTCGATCCGATCTTTGAACCGCTCAGCGGAAAGCTGATCCGAAAATCCACCATTCAGACCTTGATTATTGTTGGTATTTTTATTCTAATCATGGCTTCAATCAACTTTGTCAACCTCAGTACTTCTCAGTCCATAGGAAGAAGCAAAGAAATCGGCGTCCGTAAAGTCATGGGTAGTTCTACATTTCAAATAGCCGTGCTATCTTTTGGAGAAACCTTCCTGACTGTAGTAATAGCCTCTTTGATGTCTTTTGGCTTAGCCCATATTTTGCTCCCATTTTTGGACAAAATCGCAGATGTGCCGGACACCATCAGTTTTCTGAATC
Organism: Anditalea andensis; assembly: GCF_000714815.1. Classification (GTDB taxonomy): domain Bacteria; phylum Bacteroidota; class Bacteroidia; order Cytophagales; family Cyclobacteriaceae; genus Anditalea; species Anditalea andensis. The sequence goes on from NZ_JMIH01000004.1 coordinate 16,764, forward strand.
CAGACATCCTATTATTTATGTTTTCTTTAGTGTTGATTCTGACCTTGCTTTCCGGATTTTACCCTGCACTGATCATATCAAAATTCCAGCCGGTTAAGGCATTGAAGACCAGGTTTCTGGCAGCAGAGATCGGCGGAGTCTCCATACGCCGGAGCTTGGTAGTACTCCAGTTTGCCATTGCCCAGATACTTATGATCGGAACAGTGATAGCCATCCGGCAGATGAACCTGATTCAGGATACCGATCTTGGCTTTAATAAAGAGGCTATTTATTTTATAGAAGTGCCCTCAGACAATCACAATAATGTACGCATAGAAGGGTTTAAGCAGGAATTATTGACCATCTCCGGCATTAAAGGAGCTAGTCTCGCATCTGATGTACCTTCTTCAGGAAACAACTCCGCCTCCAATTTTTATTTTGATAACAAAAATGAAGATGTCACCTTTCCTGCTTTCCTGAAGTTTGCAGATGCAGCTTATTTTGATTTGTATGAAATGGAATTTTCGGCTGGCCAAGGTTACCCCCTAAGTGATACGATCAGGAATGTGGTGATCAATGAGGCGATGGCCAGGAAGCTATTAATACCATCTCCCGAGGAAGCTATCGGAAAGACCATCCGGCTGGGAGGTAGCGGGAATTGGGTACCCATAACCGGGGTGGTGAAAGACTTTACGGTCAATTCTCTTCGGGAAGAAATCAAACAGTTGGTGATTACAACAGAGAAATCAAATTACAGCCAAGTGGCTGTTCGGCTGGACAATACATCAGACAAATCTACAATGAGTGCCATCCAGGATAAATTTACGAAAATATATCCTGAGCAGATTTACAGTGCAGGTTTCTTGGATGAGTCTATTGCCGCATTTTACGAAAGTGAGCAGAAGCTAGCTTTGGTTTACAAGATTTTTGCTGTCTTAGCTATTCTGATTTCCTGCATTGGTCTGTATGGATTGGTTTCTTTTATGGTAGGCCAAAAAGTCAAAGAAATCGGTATCAGAAAAGTGCTTGGTGCTTCTATCACCCAGATTACAGTGATGCTATCTAAAGAATTTATCCTGATGGTAGTTTTGGCATTCCTGATTGCCATCCCATTGGCATATTTTATGGTGCAGGAATGGCTGGCATCTTTTGCTTACAAAACGCCGATTTCAATTGGCTTATTCCTATCGGTCATGGTGATGTCTCTGCTCATTACGGCTTTTACGGTGGGATCTAAGGCCATTCGTGCCGCCATGGCTAATCCCGTGGATAGTTTGACTGATGAGTAAAAGGCTTTAAAAACTTTATAAGCATGAAATTCTGAATGACGGCAATAATACTCCAACATACTCCTGTTTGTAGTCTATCGGCTTCTATTTCGTGGCATTTAGTGCATAGGTAACTTACCTAATTAAATTGCTTTTCAGCTGTTTCGGTCCATTGAATTAGCCTTTATGATTTTTTAGCCATTCTTCTGTTTTTGCCTTTAGAGAACTTTCGGGGATGGTACGGTCTTGCAGAATATCATCTTCCGACATCTGTAACATCATTTCCTGCTCTTCTATGAGACCAACCAGTTCCTTTGCAAAAGGCCCTGTTGAAATTAACTTATCAAGAGCAAAGAGGAAATCCTCATTTCGGATTAACATAATCTTATCAATCAGATTGTTCCGTATAATATCTACCTTTGCTATATATCAAAGTTAAGGATGCACATAAATGATAGTAATTTATATTGCTAAATCTCTTAAAAAGATTTTGAGCCACAAAGTTACTAAGACACTAAGATTTTATCTTTGTTCCTTGGTGCCTTTGTGGCACTTTTTATTTGCTACCTCTTTCCATAGTGTAGGCGTGGTAGATGAGATATGCAGATTGCATCTACTTCAATATTGTAATGTCATTTACCGGATTAAGTTCAACCCCCATTCGGGGTTGTTGAAATTATATAAAATCATAACCCCCGGTTTCACCGGGGGCTATTAAGAAGTTTGACCCCAGTCGGGGTCGCCAACCTGCAAAGGAAGTCGCGGAGGTTAGTCAAATTGCATTTCGACTATTTTGACCGCACGGGAGGCCATTTTAATCAAAATACAAAAGTGTTAGGATATATTATTACTTTATGACTAAAAAGTTAGAATGTATTTGTTTCGGTTTTCTGTCCTACCTTTGACGGTAGGCAGGCTGCGGTCTTCCCTAAATACAGTCAGGTTGTATTTTTGTGGAACCGTTTTAATATTCCGTACCCACGGCACAGTTATTGGCTTCTCTGTCTTCCGTCTAGCAAATCCCGTTCTTTTTTTCATCCGACATCGGACATAAAACATCCTCAATACCAGTTTTCTGGAATAGTAATCACACAGATATTCATCGATCGGTCATCTTCGGAAAGCATGGCGGATTGGATCTGGAATTTTTTACCATCCTTGTGAAAGGTGGGGTGCGGATGGTCTGCAGCGGTGGTCTTGTGGCCGGTGGAGATCATTCTCATATTTTTGGTGTCCCTGTTGATGACATAGATGCTCCTGGAGAAATCATCCCCCACTGCCCATTTGCCATCAGGTGATCCATGGACATGCCATAGGCCGCTGCCGCTTTCGGTCTGTCCTTCTATGCGCATCTCTCTGGTGCGGAGGTTGACAATGGCCAGACCCGTGGGTTTTTCTCGGGTGCCGGATGGACCCCAAGACTTCTCTTGACCCGGATTTTGTGCGTCTGGTGAATCGTCTTTATTTTCGGCAAATTCAATATCACGATGTCCCATAATTGCCATGGCCACTTCATCTTTGGATATCACCGCCTCGTGGGTCACCCATTCAAAATCCGCTTCCGGATAGAGCGGTCGAAGTCCGGAACCATCTGCCATCACTGTCCAGGTACGCTGCGGTGACTTCCCCCCTGTTTCCCAACAAAAGACAATCTCCCCCGGCATCCAGGGATTGGACTGGATATGGCCCACCTGGAAGGGTACTGAAATTACATGTTCTACACTACCCGTGTTTAGGTCAAATTTAGCTATGCCCCCGGGGCCCGCCCCCATATTGCGGGGACCGAAATTTGGCTGCACCTCTACCCCCTCAGGCAAATGTCTGCCGGCCTCTTCCTTACCAACTCTGAAGTAGATCTGCCTTTCGTCAGCATCCAGCGCCATGTCCACACCTGCCCCAATTTCGGATGGTATCGTACCGTGAACTTTCTGGTAATCGGGTGCTTTTTTCAATTTACCTGAAGCACTGTCTTTAAACAGTCTTTCCAGATCAGTTGACATTACCTGAATACCTCCGTTATCAGTCCTTCTCATGAAGTAAAGCTTCATAGACTTTTTAGCGATGGTCAGCATTCCCGTGAATCCTCCTTCCGTGACCTGAACGATGTCACCTGTTTTTTCATTTACCGCCATGGCTTCTCCTTTGACCCTGTTGGATCTGAAGATCAGCCACTCCCCGTCTGAAGTCCACTGCGCATGGGTAGGGTAAATCTTGGAATCTCCGTGGGGCGCACTGGTCAGGAACACCAGGTCAACTCCCGTCACCGGATCCTTGACCACCTTGCGCTCTGATGGAAACCGCTTGCCTATCTGGGCCTGACAAACCGATAAACTGAAAATCAATAGAAATATAGTTGCTACTATCTTTTCTTTATTGAATTGCATAAACTCGTTCGTTATTTGGGAATATTATTTTAAATCTTCTGTCTGCTGTAAGCTATCCACCTTTTGCCCATTGATCAGTACATTTTGGAATATGGAGTTGGTAAAATAGTTGGTTTTAAAAGGAATCTCCACGCCATTGATAGAAGAGTTGGTCATCTGGAAATTCACCACCGGTGAGGATTCATAAGCATTGATCATAACTGCATATTTGCCGCCGTCCTCGACATGCAGGTTGTCTACATAAATGTTTCGGATAGTGGGAATATGGTCGCCTTCCTCTTCATAGAACATATTAAAGCGCACAGCAGCTTCTTTATAAGTCCCCACACTGACATTTCTCATATATACATTTTCCACTACCCCTCCCCTTTTGGAGGAAGTCTTTATTCGCAGTACGCGATCCAGGTTTGGGCTGCTCATGATCAGGTCCTGGGCAAAGATATTTCTGGCCCCACCGGAGATTTCACTGCCGATGACCACCCCTCCATGTCCTTCTTTCATTTCACAGCCTTCTATGATGATGTTTTCAGACGGCCTGCCGATATTCCTGCCGTCTTCATTCCGGCCTGATTTGATGGCTATACAGTCATCACCGGTGTCGAAATAGGAATCCTTTATGAGAACATTTTTACAGGCTTCGGGATTGCAGCCATCATTGTTGGGGCCTAATGTGATGATCCTAACCCGATCCACGGTGATGTTTTCGCTTAGCACCGGGTGGATGTTCCACATCGGTGAATTGATCAGCGTGATCCCTTCGATCAGGATGTTTTTGCATTTGTAAAACTGTACAAACTGCGGACGGAGGTAGTGACCTTCACCGAATAAACGCTCCGTAGCAGGAACTTCATCCGCCACCATCTGATGGAGCTGATTCCTGGCAGGGGTCTGCTTTCCCATCCCCTCTTCCCAACCAAATTTCTTTGCTCCACACCAGGGCCACCAGTTCTCCATATCCGAATTGCCATCGAGTGTTCCCAATCCTGTTACGGCTATATTTTCCTGCTCATAGGCATATACGAAAGGGGAATAATTCATCAGCTCCATGCCTTCCCAGCGTGAAAAGACCAGCGGCAGGTAGTCTTTGGGATCCCTGCTGAACTGTATAGTGGCGCCTTCTTCCAGATGGAGGTTTACATTGGACAGCAGGTGAATGGCTCCTGTAAGATATACGCCGGCGGGCACCACCACCCTGCCTCCACCTGCCTCATGACAGGCTGCTATGGCATCTGTAAATGCCTGGGTACTTTTGGTCTCCCCTCCCTCTACGGCGCCATAGTCAGTGATCAGAAAGTTATGGTCAGGGAATTGGGGTGCTATGATCTGTGCACGGATCTCCTCCAGCATATCCCAGCCATCGGTAGTTTCGGTGGTCATAGATGGCTTGCACCCAATTAATACCAGTAGGCCTAAAAGGAATAAGTTTTTCATCAGTTATTATGCTATATTAATTAAGTATCGTTAAGACGAGTTATGGTTTGGTTATATAAAATCCTCACTCAAAATCTGTTACCTTGACAATAATTTTGTGAAGTAAACAGCCCGACTGGGATGGAGAAAAGTCTCTCTTACGAATTTATTCACCGTATGAGTTGTCTCCGTTCATCCCAAAAAGGCCTGATCAAAAGGACATCGTTTGTGGGATGGATTTCCTATCTTAATTTAAGCTTATTACCTTCATGATTCCTTTCACGAATGTTTACTGACATCATTTCATCAGCTTCTTGCTACATGATACTAGTTACTGCATTCTATTCAACCCTTCCCACTTCACCTTCCACTGACCATCATTGGGAAATCCTGGATTTGGCCTTTCAGGTGCCCCTTCCCAGCCAGCCGCCATCATGGCTACGGCAGTGAGCAGACCTCCGTTTCCGGGGAGGTAGATTCTTAATCTTTCATCCTGATAATTATGTCCGTTGGCCAAATAGATGTTCTTTTGTTTTCCCATAAAGAGGGCATCTATGGCTGTATCCGGCATCTCCATTCTGGCGGCATTCATGGCGATCATGGGATAATCCCAGCCCCAGGTGCTTTCCCACTGCCAGATCTCTAGAATTTTCTCCAACGTATTTTTCATGATCTGGCGATCGATCATTTCTGTTTTGGGCAAGATGCCATAGGCTCCCAGCACCACCGGATGATCATGCAGGTAAAATTCATCCACATAGGCATTTGGATGGGTGGAACTCGGAAGATAAAGCCCATCCTTCACGGGCAATGGAGCCAGATTATCCAAAACTTCCTGCCATTTAGGATCAGGTGACTCACCCAGGCGCTTTTGCCAATCTAGGGCTACAGATAAGCCATAGTGCCAATAAGCCAATTCAAATGGAGGGTCATCGGTGGCATTAGCCGGAAATAATTCCTGAGCGGGGATCAATGGGGCTATCAAATGATATCGGCCGGTATCCTCGCTTTTCTGGGCAAAAGATGCCATAAAGTCAGCGGTTTCATAAACCAGTTCTTTGTATTTCTCCAGATGCTCCCTATCCGGCTGAAGCTGGTATAGTTGCTCTACAAAGTAGATGACATGGGGCTGCTGCCAGATAAGATAGGCAGCTATGCTGGAAGGACTTTCATCTCCATAGGGATCCGTCATCTTTTGCCAGCGGGCACCTTCGAAGCCCTGTCTGCTGGCGGTGACCTGTGCCTTATCCAGCACTTCAAAATACCAACCCAGACTCCTCTCCAATAGATGAGCCCTTCCCCACAACGGGAAGTGGGCACCATGCCACCAGTGCATTTCTATATGGAATTTGCCATACCAACTGTTCATCGTCAGCCCTGTCTCCTGGGGGGGCAGAGATCCCGCACAGTTTACTTTGGTAAGGTATTGAGAAAGTACAACCCTTCTCTCCAGTTCAGCCGCCCTATCATCTGTAGCTTCGGAGAAATCTATCGCTCCTCCAGCCGTCCAAAACTCTTCCCATCGAACGATAGAATTGGTTTCAATTGACTTGTAGGTATTATCTTCAACTCCCGTATTTGACTGCTCAAAAAACACAGAAAATTCAAATTGATCTCCATTACTATCTGGCAGCAATTCGAAATGGTGCTTGGTTCTTTCATTAAATTCCCCCCTCTCTCCCCAAGCCACCTGCGTATAGTACGTGGTGCTGTCAAGTTGGCGCTCTATCATCACCTGGCGGTCATTGATATCAGTTAATATAGAACTGTGGCTCTCCGGCTGGGTCCAGTCATATCCCGGACAGACATGGCAACCTGATCCATAAGGAAATTTAAAATTCACCTTAATTCTTCCGTCCTTCATCAAATCTGAAGTGATCCTGACGGCGATCCCTTCTTTTTCCTGATGGCTGACCAGTTCCACCATTACCGGTTCTCCTTCTATTTCGTAAGTGCTAGTAATTTTACCCTTCCACAGATCCAGTTCCTGATGGATGTTTTGGAGATCATGGACTTGGACGATGTCACCATTTTTCTTCACCAATTCCAAACCGATGATACCCAGGTGGAGCCGGTGTGGACTGGTCCTGAAGTAATCCGTTACTTCTTTTTTCCTGCCTTCTTTATGCTGGACTGGATGAGGGATCACCTGCCCCGTGGCAGAGGTGTCATATTGCAGTATTTCTTCCCATTCATAGCCTTCGGTATTGGGAAAGGCATGCCATCCCCATTGGGTCTGGGTGCCCAGAGATACTCCTCTTTCGTAGTGCTCATAAAAACTCTGCAATCCACTTACGTCCACCGTATAGGCAAACTCGCCATTGCCTACTGTCAGGGATGAAAGGGTATCCACTTCAGTAAGCACCACATTGTGCCGGCTGACCAAAGCCTTACGGTCGATCTTTTCCACTCCTTCTCCCCCAGACATACACGCGAGTGTTAGAATGGAAATAGCCAAAAGCAGAAGAAAGGAAATATGGGGCTTGGTTGTCATCAATATTTATTTATCTCTATACTTACATCCGCTTCTAAATGGGCCACCAGATCTATTACGTACTGCTCAAAATTATCAGCGTCCCTAAATTTCTCATCACTCAGCTCCCATGCGGCCACCGAGTAGTATGCAATCGGTCTGTCATTCGCGGTTCTCATTTTGGCCAGGTATGTATTGCTCAGCACTCCTGATTTGGGAGCTTCTACCCATTCAATATATTCACTTTTAGGAAGGATCAGGGCCATACCCAGGTACCATTCCTTATCATAGGTCTGCTCGTCATGGGTCATCAGGACCATCCAGTCATCGAACTCGGTGATTTCTCTTAGCGGATTATCATTATGGATATTGACCAGACCGATAGCCAGATGCTCATCACCCTGCATTCCCTGAACACGCACCTCATTCTTATAAGCATACATTCCTGGCATGATGCTTACCCTTTCTTCGATGTTTGAATAGCTGCGTCCATTGGTTTCCCAGTTGCTGTACGCAAAAGTCATGATAGACCTTACCGGGCCTTCTGAAAGAATGCGGAAGGTGCTGCTTTCTACATTGTTGACGGCATCCTCTACCGTTACCCCTATACGGGCAGGTTGATCATTGATCAGCAGTGCTATACCTCCCAGTCCGATGGAATTGCCCACTGCAAGTATATCCCGACCCCAGTCTTCCATCACATGGTAATTATCTTCCACCGCTCCGGTGGCACTGATGCCAACATCTTCTGGGCTCATTTCTGCAGTTTTCTTTCCAAATACATCCTTGGAATTTCTACCATCAAAGTAATGACGGAAACCTACCTTATCATTTTCCCAGGAAGGGCCATCAGTCTGATATGGCTGGTACCCCACACTTCTCGGCAGACCATCTGCTGGCAAGGTGTCTTCTGTTCTGGGCTGCACGGGTTCGTCAGCGGATTCCCGCTTTCCAAACCTCACACTGGTCCTGATAGTAAACTCGTGAGGATTGTCCACCCATTCGAGGGTCACAGATTTACTTTCCCCTGCTGAAAAATCAGTGACCAAAAAAAGCTCATCCCAATCTCCATCACCATCCACATCGTCCAGCTGGGCAGGTACCAAATTTCCCGCGGCATCCCTGATGGAGGGGTACTTGTTTTCTTCAATATTCAATTGCCCCCGCTGTACGCTTATACCCTTGTCAGTGAGGTTTATATCAGCATTATTGGTAAGCGTTATGGTTTGACCTGCATTTTCCTCCTGCGTACCTGTTTGACAGGAAATCAAAGAAGCGATCAGGCAGATGGGGAATAAGGTATGGTGAAATTTCATGATGATTTTTATTTTAAAATGATGAATTACCTATAGAAAAGTCTAAAATAGGCCCAATGACATCTTCATTCCCTTGATTTTATTGGGACTATATCATTTTATCCTATCTGCTTCAATACAAGGATTCCGATGCTTTCTGTTTGTTTATAATCAATAAACGGAATGCATCACAAAGCACCTTAATTCAGGGAATTTACCAGAGTGAAGGTACAAAAGTCTCCTGCCGTGTCCCGTATTAAAAGGAAAAAAAGCCAACCCAAATAGGGTTGGCCTTTACCAACTGTAAACCCTATGTAATAAACCGTTAAACCAATTATGGATGGATACTAATATCAACCTGCTTTGGCCAGAAATTCTTTCAATTTGACGATCTCAATGCCTGCATCTATGATGGAACCCACACCGTGTTTCTCGTTTGGTCTGGCGGGTCGGTTGTAGTAGAACACAAGATCATCGCTGATGCCTGTTCCCACACAGATATCCTTCACCTGACCATCTTCAGTGATCATAATTTTCTTTAAGCCTTCCCAACCTCTAAGCGCAACACTGGCAAACCTCTTGTCCAGCCAGCCTTCTGTGATGGCCTTAGCATAGCCCTGTACAAACATGGCGGATGCAGAGGTTTCCTGATAGGAATCATTTTTATCCAAGAGCTGTCTCCAAAGACCGTCCTTATCCTGATAGCGGGAAAGCCCTATGAGTTGCTTTTCTAATATTTGTTTAATGTCTTCTTTGCCCTCATATCCTTCAGGCAATCTTTCCAATAGATGGAGCTGCGACAGCACCAGCCATCCGTTGCTTCTGCCCCAATGAGCCACGCCGTTCTTTTCTGTATCACTGTAGTAGCAATGGTAGAAAAGCGCTTTCTCCGGCAGCCATAGGTATTTATCAAAATTTATCACCTGAAGCACAGCATCATCAAAATACTGGTTATCTCCTGTATGCACCGCCAATCTGGAAAGGAAGGGCACGCTCATATAAAGATCATCTGCCCATAAGGTGAGGTTTTGTGGAAATACCCTTGCCAAAGTTCCGTCTTCGAATCTTTCCTGACCTTCCATCATTCGCTTGGCACCCCTCTTTATATAATCTTCGTACTCTTCCTTATTGTCTTTTTCCATTACCTCCAGCATGCTGGCTGAGATGGCCCCAAAATCATCAAGCTCCATCATGGTCCAAAGCTGTCCGAGAGGGTATCTGTGATGAGGTCGGTCGCCCTTAAATCTACTTTGGAAAAACCCATAATTTTCAAATCCATGGGCTATATGGTTTTTGGCATAATCAAAATACTTTTGTTCACCGGTATGGTCTGCCAAATGCATCATGGCCAGATTGATCACCCCATTGGTATAGTGCCACTCTCCATATTTTGAAGCGAAATCCACCTCCTGAGCGGTAGGAATGTCCTTGGCTCGGGCATAGTGTTTTCCTTTATCATCTTTAAATCCAAGTTTGGTTTCACTGATGATAAAATCTGCTACCTTTCTCACCACTGCCATATCATCATCGGAAGACTGGGCCAGCACCGGATATATGGTTAGACATAGTAATATTGCGGTAATGGTAAATCTTAGGTTCATTTTGGTTTGTTTATTGTTATCATATATGAATTAATAAAATTGAAAGAAATAAAATCCTTTCCTTAATTCATTTACTAAAGTAGTTTTTGTACCCAAAGACGGTGTCCTGTACTATCCCGTTAAAATCGCAAAATATGGGACTTATAATAAAGAAAATCCAGGTCTATACTCCGATCTTATCCCACATCTGAGCATCCCGTAGTATCCTGTGCCGGATTTGTCTATACATTGATATATTTGTATCAGCACTATACCTATCATTAACTAAACACATGAAGCATCTTCTTATTATACTAGCCGCCCTAACATCTCTCCAGTCCAGATGTCATGCACCACATGAACCGGAAAGGGACATTTATCTTTTCTCCTATTTTATAGGAAACGGTGAAGACGGACTGCACCTCAGTTACAGTGAAGATGGATATAATTTTGAACACCTGGCAGGAGGCCGGTCCTACTTAGCTCCTGGTGTAGGAAAGGATAAACTCATGCGCGATCCCAATATAGTCAGGGGCGGTGATGGAAAGTTCCACATGGTGTGGACTGTGAGCTGGACGGATAAAGGCGTGGGTTATGCCTGTTCGGATGATCTGATCAACTGGTCCGAGCAGCAGTTTATCCCTGTAATGGCCCATGAGCCGGAAGCCAGAAATACCTGGGCGCCTGAGATCTTCTATGATAAGGATGACGATAGCTATATGATCTATTGGTCCACTACGATCAGGGGACGGTTTCCGGAGACACAGCTGGATGCAGATGATGGGTATAACCACCGTAAATACTACGTAACCACAAAGGACTTTAAAGAATTCTCTGAAACCAAGCTCCTTTACGAACCGGGCTTCAATGTCATAGACGGCACCATCATAAAGGAAGAGGGTGAATACATCATGTTTGTAAAAGATGAAACCAGGGAACCTGCGGAAAAGAATATACGGATCACCAGAAGCAAGCAACTGACGGGAGGATACGGCCCCGCCAGTGAACCGATTACCGGTGACTATTGGGCAGAAGGACCTACTGCCGCAAAAGTAGAGGGACAATGGGTCGTGTATTTCGATAAGTACATCGACAAGAAGATGGGCGCAGTGGCTTCAAGTGATCTTGAGAACTGGACAGATATATCAGAAAAAATCACATTTCCTAAAGGAACCAGACACGGGTCCGTGGTCATGATCAGCCGAGATGAGCTGGCTCCTCTCTTGGCAAAATAGTAGGCAAATCCTATGAGTCATTTTAAATTCCTGCTACTACAGGACACCTTTTGGAAATATTTATGGGTAATTGTCTTTTATGAATATCCTACTTATCATAAGTACTAATGTTAACAGGTAACTTAATGGATGATAGCGAGATTGCTTCAGTCATCGGTCTTACCTTTGTATTCCCTTACGGGAAGTAAGCCGGCAGGCAGGCTTCCGTTCCATTATTTATAAAAATAGCAGATACTGACATCATTACGGTTTAATAAAAAATCAATCCAGCTAATCATAAAACTATGACCAAAAAACTTGCCTTTCGGATGAAGCTGATTCCGGGAAATGAAGAAGAATATGAAAAAAGGCACCGTGAAATATGGCCGGAACTGGTAGCGCTTCTAAAGGAGAGCGGAGTTGAAAACTATTCTATTTACCTTGATGGTGAAACATCAAGCCTCTTTGCTTTTCAGGAAATCACGGGAGAGTCCGGATCACAGGACCTGGGCACCTCACCTATCGTACAGAGGTGGTGGGCCTATATGGCAGATATCATGGAAACGCACCCCAATAATGAACCCATTTCATTAAGCCTTAAAGAAGTATTTACCTTACCGTAGCTACCCATGCTATCGTCCCACAGTAAAAGTCCACCATCATGATCCAGCGAATAGCCAAATATGCACTTTCGGGTTTAATCATTCCTATGGCCATCTCCTGTCAGATCCATTCTGCCCAGCAGGATACGGTCTTGGAAGAATGGCCGGAAATCACTATGGAAGCCAAACCCTGGACCAGATGGTGGTGGATGGGCAATGCAGTGGATGAAAAAAACCTGGGCAAACTTCTGGCAGAATATGATGAAGTGGGGCTTGGCGGTGTAGAAATAGCTCCTATATATGGAGCAAAAGGCTATGAGGACAGGTATCTCGACTTTCTGTCACCGGAATGGTTAAGCATGCTAGACTATACAGTCAGCAAGGCCAATGACCTCAATATGGGTGTGGACCTCACGCAGGGAACGGGTTGGCCGTTTGGCGGACCCCAGGTAAGTGTAGAAGATGCTGCGAGCCGGATTATCATTCAAGAAGTAAAGTTAAATATCGGGTCACCTACCCAGGTTAAATTTGAAAAAAAGAGGGAAAGGGATCCTGATGCAGCACTACTGGCCGTTATGGCCTTTGGTCCGGATGGCGAAAGCAAAAATATTACCGAGCATCTTGATGCCAATGGCAATCTCAATTGGACCGAAAAGGGCAACTGGCAGATTAAAGCCATCTACCTCGGGAAGACGGGGCAGATGGTAAAAAGGGCTGCCCCAGGAGGTGTGGGTTTTACGCTGGACCATTATAGTAAACAGGCTGTACATAATTACCTTCAGTACTTTGAAAAAGCCTTCCAAGGCAATCCCCCTAATATTCGTGCTTTTTATAATGATAGTTTTGAAGTATATGGTGCCGACTTTACTCCCAAATATTTTGATGAATTCAAAAACCGTAGAGGATATGACCTGAAAGATAAAATCTATCTCCTTACCCAAAATGACTCTACCGAGGAGGTAGTAAGGGTAAAATCCGATTACAGGGAAACACTTCACGAGCTGCTGCTGGAAAACTTCACCAACCAATGGACAGAGCATGCCCATAAGCTGGGCAAAAAGACAAAAAATCAGGCACACGGCTCTCCTGGCAATCTCTTGGACTTATATGCTGCAGTGGATATCCCGGAAGTAGAGACTTTCGGATCCAGTTACTTTCCTATCCCGGGATTGAGAAGAGACAGTGCCGATATCAGAAATGTGGATCCGGATCCGCTTATGCTGAAGTTTGCTTCTTCGGCAGCTCATCTAAGTGGAAAGGACTTAGTATCCTGTGAAACTTTCACCTGGCTGGGTGAGCATTTCAAATCTTCTTTTGCCCAGATGAAGCCTGAGGTAGAGCAGGCATTTTTGGCCGGTGTAAACCATATCTTTTACCATGGAGTAACTTATAGTCCGGAGGATGTGCCATTCCCGGGATGGCTATTCTATGCTTCCCTTAACCTTACTCAGCAAAACAGTCTCTGGCCCCACTTCCGAAGCTTCAATGACTACATCGCCAGGTGCCAGTCTATCCTGCAGTCCGGCAATGCTGATAATGAAATCCTCATGTACTGGCCGGTATATGATGTGTGGGCCAATCCGGAAGGTATGATGGAAATGATCTCTGTCCACCATGTGGACCACTGGCTCCATCCTACCCAGTTTTATAAGCAGACAACTGATCTGATAGAAAAAGGGTACAGTGTTGATTTTATTTCTGATAAAATGATCTCTGGAGCCAAAAGCAGTGATGGCCAAATTTTGACTGGTGCTAAAGCTACAGGGGCAAAAGTACTGATCATACCCGAAACCAAATTTATGCCCCTGGAAACTTTTGAGAATATCCTGAAGTTGGCGCATAACGGTGCCACAGTGATATTTCAAGAAAAGCCAAACACCATACCGGGACTGGCCTCATTTAAAGAAGACCAAGTCATAATGGACAGGAAGTGGAATGAGCTAAACCTAAGAAACGCAAACAGGCCGTTAACTCATGGTAAAGGTAAAATAATTTTATCAGGACAACTTCAAAAGGCTCTGGAAGCAGAGCAGATCTATAGAGAAAGACTGACTGATACAGGTCTCAAATTTATCCGCAGATCACTGCCTAACCAAAAATACTATTACTTGGTAAACCATGGGCCCGATGACATAGATGAAGAAATAGAAATCAATTATAACGCGGAGTCTGTTATCCTGATGGACCCCCTAAGTGGAAAAACCGGAAAGGCAAAAAATGCTAAGACAGGTAAAAACTCTACGGTCCGGGTTCAGCTAAAAGCAGGAGAATCCATCATCTTAAATGCTATAAAAACAGGTTCGGCAGGAAAAAATCCATGGAACTATTCAGGTGATATTGCCTCGACACAAACCATAGAAGGACCTTGGAAATTAACATTTGAGGCAGGTGGCCCTACCCTTCCAGGCCCTGTAACCATGGATCAGATTGGAGTCTGGACTGGCCAGGGAGATGAAGAGAAAGACCACTTTTCCGGGCAGGCTACCTACAGCACAATGTTTGAAATCCAAAATCTGAAAGATGCCAAGCATCTGTTAGAATTTGAAAACCTGCATGAAAGCGTGAAGGTATGGATCAATGACCAGTATGTAGGGCAGGTATGGAGTATTCCTTTCCAAATCAATATCAGTGATCACCTAAAGCAAGGACAAAACAGCATCAGACTAGAAGTGGCCAACCTGATGGCCAACAGAATCCGCCATATGGATAAGAAAGGTCAGGAATGGAGAAACTATCATGAGATTAACTTTGTCAACATCGATTATAAAAATTTTGATGCATCAGGATGGCATGTCATGCCTTCAGGAATAGCGGGCAAGGTTAACTTGGTCTCTTATATAAAGCAATAAATCATGCGCAATCGATTGTACCATTCGAAGGGGATTATATTTATTGTATAAAATACACTTATCTCCTTTTATCTATAAAAAAAACTAACGTAGAACAATTGGTAGATTTCTATAAATTACCCAAATTATATATTAAATATGCTTCATATTTAACTATAACCTCTAATATAATTTGAATCTCATCCTTTTATCTACTCTAAATTATTAAATATCAATAGAGAACCTTTCAATATTAAAAAAATTAAATTATATTGTAATCGATTGCACAAATTAAATAAACCCAAAAAATGATCGAATTACAATCCATTGTACGAATAAATCCAAATTCTCGAATACCTAAGTATCAGCAGATCGTCAATTCTATCATTGAAGATATTGATAAGGGTATCCTGATCATAGGTGACAGAATCCCCTCTATTAATGACATCAGTGAAGAATTTTATCTTTCTCGTGATACAGTGGAAAAGGCATATAACCAGCTAAAAAAGAAAAAAGTAATCGTGCCGGTAAAAGGCAAAGGTTACTATGTAGCACAGGCCGTATCCCAATCACAGGTTAAAATTCTCTTTTTTCTCAATAAACTAAGCAATTATAAGCTAAAAATTTACAACTCCTTCATAAACAGCCTTGGGAATGATGCCAAGGTAGATCTGAAAATCTATCACTGTGATTCGAAACTGTTTTTGAATACCCTTCAAGAAAACCTGGGAGCATATGATTACTATGTAGTCATGCCCCACTTTAAAGACAAAAGCAATCTGCATCTCACAGAGGATGTAGAAATAATAGATATGCTGAAAAAAATACCTTCCGAGAAACTGGTCATCATGGATAACTTTATGCCTTCACTGGGGCATGATGTTGCTGCCATATACCAGGATTTTCATGAGGATATCTATAGGGCTTTGAAAGAGGGGGCAGATAGGTTGAGAAAATACGACAAGCTTATACTGGTCCACCCGGAATGTGCCCTCTACCCTTATCCGGAAGAAATAAAGACAGGCTTTCAGAAATTCTGTCAAAAATACGAGTTTGACTATGAAGTGATACCGAGAATATTTCCAGAGATGGAACTAGAATCCCAAGATGCCTATATCACCATTGAAGAAAACGATTTGGTATGCCTCATCAAACAGATGAGAGACAGAAAATTAAAACCGGGTAAGGATATCGGCATCATTTCTTACAATGACACCAAACTAAAAGAACTCTTAGGTATCACGGTCATTTCTACCGACTTTAGGGTGATGGGGGAAACAGCAGCTTACATGATCAAAAAGAAAAAATCAGAAGTGGTCAAAAATGTTTTCAATTTTATTGATCGCGGTTCTATCTAGACTTTATGAGAGTAGCTGACCGTTTGAAAAAAAAATAAGGAGTGGGTGATGTATCGCCCACTTTTTCACTTTATATGAATCCGGTTTCTTACATCTCGGACATCAGTGTCACAACTTCCGACATGCGACATCGGTGATCTAACATCCCACACAGTATAGTACAGGATACTTTGTGGAAAATAGAGATATAATTTGTCCCTTCACTAAACCCAAACTTACCACCAATGCAAAAGAAACAAGGTCTTAAGGACAGGTTAGATGCTATCAATGAATATGAGCAGGAGCCAATACCCCAAAGCAAACTTAAAAGCTGGAAAAGTTTTGTAGGCACCTATGCCGGTGAACATACGGCAGGAACTGAATTTGTGTTGGGCCCGCTTTTCGTGGCCCATGGAGCCAGCGCGATGAGCCTTGTAACCGGACTTCTGGTAGGAAACATTTTAGCTGTTCTGAGCTGGGCATTTTTTACCGGTAAAATCTCCGTCAAAACCAGGCTTACACTTTACCATCAGATCAAAAAAATTGCAGGATCTAAATTCACCCTGGTTTATAATTTAGTCAATGCAGGCCTGTTTTGTTTCTTGGCAGGAGCAATGATCGCCGTATCTGCTACTGCAGTAGGCCTGCCATTTAATATGGAAATGCCTACCCTTACGGATGTATTTCCCAACAGCATTGGCTGGGTAGCTACAGTTTTTGTAGTAGGTACCATCACTACCATCGTGGCGATGTTTGGTTTTACTCAGGTATCAAAATTTGCCAATGTAGCCGCCCCATGGATGATCATGATCTTCATAGCAGCTGCGGTGGGTGTCCTGCCCCGATTGGGCATTAATTCTATTTCAGATTTTTGGCCTGTGGCTGAAACTACCATATGGACAGGCGAACCTTTGATCGGACAAAGCAAATTTACCTTTTGGCATGTCATGTTTTTTGCCTGGTTCTGTAATATGGCCATGCATATTGGGATGGCGGATATGTCCTTATTGAGATACGCTAAAAAATGGCAATATGGTTTTTCTTCCGCTTCCGGTGTTTTCTTGGGCCATTATATTGCATGGATAGCTTCCGGAATACTTTATTCCCTATTCCTATTAGAAAGTGATAACAGTCTTGTTTTTGCGCCGGGGCCTATCGCTTATGAAGCTGCAGGTATAGCTGGTGCCATCTGTGTGGTCATAGCGGGATGGACCACGGCCAACCCTACCTTATACAGGGCAGGCCTTGCCATACAGTCCATAAACCCAAAATGGAAAACCTGGAAAGTCACCTTGTTTGTAGGTCTTTTTACTACAATTGCAGCGTGCTTCCCTGCATTGGTGATGAGATTACTTGAATTTGTAGCACTTTATGGATTGATACTGATGCCTGTAGGCGCCATCATCTTTGTAGATATTTATGTATTACCTAGAATAGGACTGAGAAGCAACTATGCAGAATTAAAAAACATCAGCTTTAACCCTGCTGTGGCTTGGACATGGTTTATAACTTTGGCCGTTTGTCTATTACTTAACCTTTTCATAGGCATTGAAATCTTTTTCTTGGGTTTACCGGGTTGGTTTATAGCCGTTGGTGGCTACATTGTCTGCAGCAGGATATTCCAAAAGCCGACTGCGCATAAAATGGCCACCCCTACTCCTATACCCACTACTGTTAATGCTAACTGATACCTAATATGACATTCTTTCTAAAAATATTTTCTTTTGTTGGACTTGGATTAACTTTGGTTCCATCCTTTCTGGTATTTCAGGGTTTCATTGAGCCCGGTTTATCCAAAACGCTTATGTTGGTGGGAACCATCATCTGGTTTGCTACCGCCCCGCAGTGGCTGAATAAATTCCAGGAAGAGCCAAAGGATGAATAATATGAAGTTACTCCCAATATTTGTATTTTTGATGATGACCACATTGGTATATGCGCAGAAATCTGAAACCCTGGACCTTTATGAAGGAAAGGCTCCCAATACAAAAAGTCTGATAGATAAAGATGAACTCGGCAATGGTGGCAGGGTGCAGAAAGTCGCCAAACCCCAGATCACTGTTTATCATCCGGCTCCAGACAAAGCTACAGGCAAAGCCATATTGATCTGCCCTGGCGGCGGATACCGGATCATCGCCATCCAGCATGAAGGGCATGAGATAGCCCAATGGTACAGCGAGCATGGGATATTGACAGTGGTTTTAAAATACAGATTACCAGACCCTGATCTGGTCACTGATCCATGGGATGTACCATTGGATGATGCCAAGGCCGCTATCCAAAAAATCAGAGCCAATGCTGATCGATGGAATATAAATACCGGACAGGTGGGTGTACTGGGTTTTTCTGCAGGAGGCCATCTGGCTGCTTCTCTCTCTGTCCATGGCAAACCTTCACCGGATGCTTCCCTTAATAGCCGCCCTGATTTCAGTATCTTGATATATCCTGTGATCAGTATGGATCCTGTCTTTACCCACCAGGGTTCAAGGACTACGCTGCTGGGCGAAAAACTGGATACAGAATACGAAGTTTTCTATTCCACCGAAAAGCAGATCAGGGCTGATAGCCCACCGGCTTTTTTGGTCCACTCATGGGATGATACCGCTGTACCGGCACAAAATTCAATTGTCTACGGCCAAGCCTTATCCCAAAACGGAGTTAAAACTGAAATGCACCTATTTGAAAGGGGCGGACACGGTTATGGCAGGGGAAATGCACAAACGCATGGGAATGTATCGGAGTGGTTGGGGTTAAGTTTGAGGTGGATTAGGGAGTTGTGAGAGGATTTGGGTAGATATAGCAGTTTAATAAACTTACTCCCATATATTTTGAAAAAATTTAATCAACAACAATACCATCTTAATTCTTTAGTCTAAATCTAAAACTATCTTCAAATTGTTTTGGATTTCGGTCTGCAGTTTTTGTGGCAATTGACCTATTTTCTTTATTAATCTTTTATTGTCAACAGCCCTTATTTGTCACAGCCCTCTGTTAAGTTAGCCACTCCTTTGTTGAGATGCACTCTTAAAATAGTAGCTCCAGATTTTACTTTTGTAGTAAGTGGGCAAATGATAGTAGAGGGATGTACTTTATTGAGTAAGTCAGTTTGAAGTACAAGTACTGGTCTTACCTTTCCAGCTTCCGTTCCAATCTGAGGATTCAGATCTGCTATCCAAATCTCAAACTGTTTACTATTCATCTTCTAATTTCTCAAATTCTCGAAGAACCTGTAATGAGTCGGATGCTACAAGCTTTGACTCTTTTTCTAATTGCTCTGAAAGCAACTTTCTTTTCTGAAGTTTATTGTAATAGTCCAAAGCTTCATTAATATATCTATTCCTTGTTTTATTAATCTTCTCAAGGATATTTTCTGTTTCTGTGAAGATATTGTCTTCAACTTTTAATGATAAATTTTTCATAGGATCAATTTAGTATGTGTTTTTAGTATATACTATTGATGTATAAATTTTGTTTCAAAAGCGAAAGAATGATTATTACATGCTTATGCATGTTACAATATTTTTTCTAAGCAAAATGCAATCTACCCTTATGTTCTGGAATTGCCCTACCTTTTATTTTAGCAGTTTCAATCCACTCCTCAATGATTACTTCTACATTTGCCAATGCATCCTGATGAATTTTACCATCTGCTGCACAACCAGCCAATTCTGGAACTTCAGCTATAAAGGATTCATCATCTTTACTCCAATTAATAATAGTTTCGTACTTATGACTATTTTTAATCTTCTTCTAATTTTAACTGGTATTTTTATTTCTATTATGGATCATCTTTAAAATCCGCTTAAAATAATTTTATAGTACTCTCCTGTATGACAAGCCATATTGGCTTAGAAATAGGCAGCTTTATACCACGAATGCAAAGCAACCTAAAGTAAAATATATTCTTATTTTACTTTAGGTTGCTGAAGCACTGCTTTAGAAAGTATTCTAGTATGATTTTTATTAAAATATCCTCCTTCCCACTTAATCCTTATTATTAAACGGATTTTTTTATTCATGAAATTGACTAATCTATAGGCTTTATCAAATTCATCAATTCTCTGTCGTGATTATATACCATTCTGGATTCATTATCAAAATACATAGTGGCACCGTTTTCAGCTGTATATGGCTCCCATACCGGGAGGACACCCCCTACATTAGGGTTACCTGTTTTTATAAAGTTTATCCAGGCAGCACTCATTTTGTCTGCCATTTTCCATGCATCTTCAGTATCACCTGTCCAATCTGGTCTTAGATCAACCGTATTGAATGCTAAAGGAATATCCAGGCCATGGAAAGAACCTTTGGAGGAATCGTCCACACCGCTCTTCCATGCCAAAAAATAAACATATAATGGTGCACCTGACGTCAAAGCCCTTGCATCTGCTGTACGTATGGTATACGGCCTGAATACTTTATCTATAGAAAGAAAATCCTGAGGGGTGTACTCTGGATATGCCTTGGCAAAAAGATCTATATATCTGTCAGTATTGTTACCATACTCTACAGTTAGGCGATCTTTTGCCTCCTCTAATGTGAGGTCTTTTTCAGCATAAAATGTGGGCATCATTTCGTTCAGCGTAGAGCCTATCATTAGAGGTATTTCATTGGAAAAGTCTGCAAAACCTGGGCTGAATGGTTGCTGCAGCAATACAACTCCATCAACAGAAGGTGCAAATCCATACATCGTGGGGGATCCCAGGTTCCTTGGACCCGAGATTTTCGCTATGGCATCCTTTCCAGCTTTCACTAAAACCTCATAAGCAATTGTATCCAATTTTTCAACCTCGTCGGGCGTAAGTCCCAAATTTTCAAGAACGGCCAAACCTAGATGCTGCGATTTCTCCTTATTCATAGTATTAATCAAGGTCCCACTTTGAATAATAGCTTTGTGAAACAAACCTTTCGCAGCCGGCATATTCATAAGCGTTCCTACCTTACCGCCACCACCTGACTCACCCACCAAGGTTACATCTAGTGGATTGCCTCCAAATTCCTCAATATTATTTTGAATCCACTCAAGGGCCTTTACTATGTCGAGCATACCCGCATTGGCTGATTGAGCATATTTTTCACTACTTGCCGACAAATCGAGAAAGCCCAGAATGTTCAACCGGTGATTGACTGATACAAACACCACATCACCTTTTTTAGCCAATGCTTCACCATAGGTCATGGGGTCATTGCTTGCGCCAACATGAAAACCCCCACCATGTAACCAGAGCATTACTGGCCGTTTTTTATCATCTTTTACTCCTTGGGTCCACACATTTAGACTAAAGAGTTCTTTTTCATTTTGAATGGAATCTGGATACCAAGGTACTACCTGCCTGGCCACTGGACCAAAGTCCTTACATGCTAAAACCCCCTCCCAGGCATCTGGATCTTGTGGAGGCATAAATCTTTCAGCCTTGGCATAGGGAATCCCTTTAAAAGCGAATACACTATCATTAAAACTACCGGATACATCTCCTGAGGTAGTTCCAATTACAGGTTCTTCAATGTTGATGGTCTCTTGGGTACAACCAGATATGCAAAAGCCGGCTGTCATAACCAGCAATATGAGAAAGTTTGTTAATCGCATCATAAATTGTTTTATTAATATGCTCAAATTGTATATTCGTATTTTTTCCGGTAGACGGCATCAGCTGAGGAATTAGGAGTTTTGTCTAGTTCGCATAAACCTGGATGTTCGTTTTTCGACTCATTACCTTTCAGAAAATGGCTTTAGTAGTATCACACAAATGTTTTAAAACTCATATTTCGCCCCTTCTATTAAAATACTCTTTAACCGTATACAAGCTTAATTAGCGCCTCCCTTATTTTATCAAATCCTTAAAAGCTGAACCAAAGATCAAATAGCTGGTATTTCCACCGATCGTGCCCTCGTTTTGCCCCCAGAGGAACGGCCAGTCGTCATAGTTTTCGAAATGGTCCGGCTGTCTGAATAATATTCCCGGAGCTACATTACCGGGGATAAAAGAAAAATCAGCTCTATTGTTGCCATAAAATACTTCTTTTGGACGGGTGGCGCCCACTGTTGCCACTAAGGAATAATTGTGATAAGGATGACAGCCGAACAGCCAGTTGGTCGTTTTAAAAGCATGATCAGCATCGATAATATCCGGGAAGTGCTTATGGGCAAAGCTGATGGTCGTCCCAAAATTAATCACTCCGCCACTACCTGCCCAGTTGCCCAGGCCAATGGGCACGCCATATGGATTATCCTTTTCCAGCCCTTCAACATATTCCTTATATTTAACCATATATGGCCTTAGCTGCTCCTTATACGAGGCGTCCATATGCGGTATACCGTGCAATGCCGTCAGGATTACAAAACTTACATTCCGGTCAAGGGCAGGCCATAAAAGTTCCTGAAATTTATCGACATATTGTTGCTCTCCTGTAGATATATACAGTTGAAGATTGGTAGAAATGTCCCCTAATGAGCCCCATTCTCTGCCTGACTCATCTTGGGGCTGACTGGCAAGCAAGGCTGTCGCTTCTTTAAGCAGTCTTTTAGATTGATAAAGCGATCTTTCAGATAGATCGTCGTTATATCCCTTCAGCGCGCGGCTAGCTGCGGCAAACATGGTGGCAGCTCTGAGATCAAGGCTGGGATTGCGGCTGGTAAATGCCCACATATCATCCTTTACACCGCTTGACTTGCCATCAGCAGCTACTTCATATGGCCCGAGATCCGGATTATAAGGAAGGCCATCGGTCAGTGAGGCTGCGTCTCCCAGGTGATGGTAATTATAAAGCACCGAGTTAGAGAGCGTTTGTGCCATATGCCCGATGATCTCTGCCTGAGCTACCAGATTCAATGTACCATGCTCGATAAACTGCAGTATGTCGGGCGTACCGTCCGGCCGGTGAAGATCAACATATCGCTGCTCCTGGCTCACAAAAGTCTGATCTCGTAAGGGTTTGAAATTTTCCCATGTCTGTACAAAGTTCTGTACCACACTGATGTTTGAGCCGGTTTCGATATCAAAATCCCCGGCGTCAAAAAATCCGCCAATATTTAATCCAGGGATCAATTCCAGCGCTTCATACTCCGTATCAGTGGTGGGACCCTGCGCGTGGAGATCGAAATGATCCGAATTTGGCGGGGCCTGAAGATAGCCTTCCTTAAAAGGTTCGCCGTGCCACACCCTATAGGCTTCCCTTACAAACATGTGGTTCATATGTATCGGAATCCATATATCACTGGTAGCGTCTGTAATCTTATCGTAGACGTTATCTTCGATGATAAAATTATTGGTTTTCATATCGCCATACTGGATATGGTAAATACCGGGGATATTTACTGAAGAGAAATCAAATTTCACATAGTGATATTTATAATAATCACCCCAGGGTTCTATATTACCGCTATATACTTCAGTAGTTTTGCCATTCTCGTCCATTTTATATATTGATGCTTTTGCTTGCGGCTTGTCTTTCTGGTCGAGCTCTATGACAGCAACTTTTGGTTGGGAAGGGAGATAGCCTACTTGAGAGAAACCGATATTGGGCTCTCGTACCCAGCCATCTATGGCATTGGGTTCTACCGTCCATGTCAGAACCTTGCCTGTTTTTCCAGCCGGAAGTAAGCTACGTACCACATACCAGCCGTTTTGTGCAATCATACGCCCATCGAAAAGCATAAGATCGGCATCATGCGAAGTGATTTTAACCAAACGTTCGGGATCTTCAGGAGCCATTAAAATACTCCGACCTGTTTCCAGAGGAAGCGGATCGACAAACTTGCCTGTACCCCTGTCATCATAAGTCACAAAGCCTTTGAACTGCTCCAATTTTTCCTCATTTGGTCTGGTCACAGTATTACCTACCACATAGCGTGGGAAGCGATTGAGGCGTCCATCCATCAGATAGGTCTTGTGCCAATATTGGGAGGGTAGAAACTCCAGGTTAAACCCGGCACTCCCCTCCAGTGCTGTGGGGAGGGGTTTATCCAGGTACACAGATATTTCTACTCCTTTGCCCTTAGCAGTGACTACCACCCGTGATTCGAAATCGTAATATTCATACTTTAATATAGACTCGATGCTATTCGAGGCCTGATTTACAGTTCTGGTGGGTATGGCCGGTACTAGATCCCATTGCTCCGGGGTATTGGAAAGTCTCACCGCACCGCCTTGGGATGTCCGGACGCCATGGTGGATCATTTCTATACCGGCAGTCTTTTCATCGTTAAAACCTCCTGTAAAAAGGTTATTGTATACCAGGATATTGACGCCCTGCTTTTCAAAATACTCGAGATCATTGAGCTTCAACTCCTGCGCTGATGCATAATTGAATGACCCAATTATTAAAGCAATAAGTGATATAAAGGTTAGTTTTTGCATTACGAATAATTGTTAAGAATATGAGGTTCTGGAAATATATTAAGGTCTATTTTCAATTAGAAATACTGATCAAGTCAATACTTACTTTCTCAAGCCTGATGGTATTCTAATAGATATAGATCTTCACTTACACAGTAATTGACCATGCAAATCATTATTAACTCGTAGCTGCGGGGGTTTGTATGCGTACTTTTTTGTCAGCTTTCAGCCTAGGGCTTTAGAAAACTGTTGACTTCCAACCAATACATAAAGGCATCAAACCAGCGATTGCTGGTGCGGTCTGGATTGCCAAGGCCAAAACCGTGGCCGCCGTTTTGGTAAAGGTGGAACTCTACCGGTATGCCTGCTTTAAACCAGGATTCAACTATACCTGACTGACCGTGAAAAAGAAAATCATCAGTGGCGATGACATTGAACATTGGAGGAGCATTTTCCGGTACTTCCACTGCACCCATACCACCATAGATCGGTGCAATAAAGGCAAGTTTCATTTTATCGGAATTCAGTGTGGAATGCATCGTAAGACCTGCTCCTGCAGAGAAGCCCATCATGCCTATCCTGTCGGTATCCACTCCCCATGCTGCTGCCCTGTCGAGGATCAAGGCGTAAGCAGCCTCTGCATCTTCCAGTTGGTTAGTCAGGTTCCGTTGTGGCGGTCCCTGGGTCGGTTCACTCTGGGAAGCAGCAGAGGGAGCAGCAGGTGTAGGCATCGGCCTCTCCATAAATTCCTTAAAATCATCGAGCGATTCGGGAGTCTGGTGGAGTCGGTATTTAAGTACAAAGGCTGCTATTCCCTGGTCCGCCAGTGCCTGAGCTACTTCCCAGCCTTCATTACCCATTGAAAGCCACATAAAACCGCCACCGGGTGCTACGATCACAGCCGTACCATTTGCTTTTCCCGGTTCGGGAAGAAAAGGGGTCAGGGTGGCATTAGAAATGTTCCTAGCCATAGGGTCACCCCACTGGCGGAACCAGGTCTCTTGAGCGGGCTGATCATCTACTCCGCCAGTTCCTAGATGTATCGCATTGGGTTCTTCTGGAGCTACGAGAGGATAAATTGTACCATCCTGACCAATACCCGGTACAGCATACAATAACATAAAAGCCAAAAAGAACATTTTGGCAAGGTTCTGTTTTTTAAAAAGCATAAATTAGGTTATTTATAGGTTTACCTTAAATATATATAGAGTTTATGACTTTTGTACAGATTTTCTACATCCTTATTTTTTAATAATCAAAATATATTACTAGATTATTCGATTTAGCAAGATATTTCTGGGTATTTATAAAGTATATATAATTTTAAAAATATAATATGTTAAGGTATATAAATATATTTCTCCCATACAGGAAACTAAAGGACACCCAAGCTAAAAGATAAACCTATATTGTTGAATTAAATGCTCCCACCATATTATTCAATTCAAACCAATGAGCAGAGAACGTAATTTCCTATGCATATTTTTATTTGTGATCTCCTTCGGATGCCTTCATGCCCAATCTATAAAGGAAAATGCCCACCTGCTCTATGCGGGAGATAAAAACCTGCTTCTTGAATTTTATAAGCCAGATCTATTCCGTGTGCGTACTTCGGACAGCCAAGAATTTAAAGAAGAAAACTGGTACATGCTGGATGCCGGGGAATGGAACTTATATCCTGTCGAAAAAGAGGAGAACAATGGGGCTTTTATCTTTAATACAGATAAACTGACCGTCACCATAGATCAGAAATCATTTCAACTAACAGTAACAGATAAAGCCGGAAAAATCATTTCCAGTGAAGACCTTAAGAATGGCGGAATCTATTCCGAGGGAAATATTAAGGGGGTACGGAAGCAGCTTACTGCTGATGAGCATTTCTTTGGCTTTGGTGAAAGAATGGACTTCCTAGACCAGCGGGGAAAAGCCCTACAACTGAATGTGGGCCGGGGCCTATTAAAACCCCATATCATAGGGGCATATAATGTACTGGAAGCGAACTATGCTCCAGTCCCCTTTTTCATGAGTACCAAAGGCTATGGCATATTCTTTCATACCCCCCAGGTCAATGACTGGGATTTAGGCAGAAAAGACAGGTCAGCGCTTACCTTCCAGGCCAAAGGGGAAGGAATGGATTACTTTTTTATGTATGGCCCGGATTTTCCGCAGTTACTGGATCACTATACTGATCTTACAGGAAAGTCTCCCCTGCTGCCACGATTTGCCCATGGACTTCACGTAGGTACCTACAGCGGGGGCACCTGGGGTCATGAGGAGAAAACTTCCACCCACTATGTAGTGGATCTGATAAGGAAATTTAGAGAGAGGCAAATACCGGTAGATGTACTCCATCTGGATTCTACCTGGAGGATGTTTGGCAAAAGCGGAGGAAGCGGCGCCACGACATTTGAATGGAGGGAGACCTTCCAGGATCCCAAGAGCATGTTTGATAGCGTCTATGCGATGGACATCAATATGGTGGGGCTTCATGTAAGGCCCAGATTTGACAATGGTATTTACTTGGATCTCCTTGACCGGGCCAGGGAAAAAGGACACGTATATCCCGAGGAAAACAACCAGGGAGAATTTGTCAATTTCTTTAATGAAGAGGCGGTAGACTGGTGGTGGGAAAACGGTGTGAAACGCATAGCCGAGCTTGGGACCATGTTCCTGAAAACAGATGAGGGAAGTGCTTTTGGAAGAATGGCAAATGAAAGCACCAAAACCGGCCCGACCGGAGAAACTGCCGAGAAGCTTCACAATATTTTTCCGGTGGCTTATGCCAAAGCCCCATTCGAGAAATTTAAGGAATACAACAACATGAGGGGTATGAACCATACCCGTGAAGGCTATGCCGGCATTCAGCGCTACCCTTTCATCTGGGCAGGTGACTGGCCGAGCGAGTGGCAGTATTTTGCGCCGGTGATCAAAGCCGGATTGAACATCGGACTATCAGGCGTGGGATATTGGTCACATAATATGGGCGGCTTCGAACATGACGCTGATCCAGAGCTCTATGCGCGGTGGGTGCAGTTCGGCATGTTCAGCCCGGTGGCGCACCTGTTCGGCATGGACCATCCTGGATATAAAGAGCCATGGAACTATGGGGAAGAGGCATTGAAAATCTTCACCGATTATGACAGGTTACGATATAGACTCATCCCTTATATCTATGCCAATGCCTATCAGCAACACCAGACAGGAATACCTATCATGCGGGCTTTGGTGATACACCACCAGGATGACCCTGACACCTATTCAGTAGATGATCAGTATTACTTTGGGGATCAGATGATGATCGCTCCGGTCACTACCAAAGGAGCCCAGACGCGTGTAATCTATCTTCCCGAAGGTGAATGGTATGACTACTGGAACGGTCAAAAATATGAGGGCCGCCGCTATTATAATGTGGAAACGCCAAGGGAAAAACTCCCCATCTATGTCAAAGCGGGCGCCATTATCCCTATGCAGGATGATGTATATAAAGATGACAATCAGCCGTTTGGCAATATTACCTTGGACATATTTCCGTGTGAAAAGGGTACGTTTACTTTATATGAGGATGACGGTCTTTCCGAAGATTACACTAAGGGGGAATTTGCCTTGACAAAAGTGGAATCATCATGGTTAAACAATACTTCAAAATTTAAAATTAATAAGAGTAATGGGCAGTATCAGTTACCGGAAAGAAGTTACATCCTTAAAATCCGCAAAGCTCTACTCCCCCAGGACATTTATGTGGGAAGCAAAAATTTAATAATTCAAAATAAATCCCAAATACTTCATGGAACCGAAGGCTGGTTTTATGATGCTGAGGAAAGCATATTGTGGGTGGCCATACAAAAA
Source organism: Anditalea andensis (assembly GCF_000714815.1). GTDB lineage: Bacteria > Bacteroidota > Bacteroidia > Cytophagales > Cyclobacteriaceae > Anditalea > Anditalea andensis. Next base: position 45,316 of record NZ_JMIH01000004.1, read on the forward strand.
AAGGCAGAACAGGAAATAATTATCCATGTAAATTAATACCCCATAAAGCAGTCAGTACACAACAGGACAGTTATCCTTTTCGATTTAAATAATTTCACTTTACATAACAAATCTTTAATAATCCATGGCAATTTTAGAAAAACAATACAAACACGTTTCTAACCTATGGGACGAGCAAAAAGCAGCTTCGTTTGGAGACGATGAAGTAGCACTTTTAATATACAGATCCAATATGCTGGGAGCTGATCTTAGGATCACCAATTACGGCGGTGGCAATACATCCTGCAAGACTTTTGAAAAAGACCCCCTATCAGGTAAGCAGGTAGAAATCATGTGGGTAAAAGGATCCGGTGGAGACATAGGTACGCTGACCAAAGCCGGACTTGCCGGACTATATGTGGACAAGCTTAGAGCTTTGGAATCGGTTTATAGAGGTTTGGAGTTTGAAGATGAAATGGTGGAGCTTTTTAATCACTGCATCTATGACCTGGATTCTAAAGCGCCTTCTATAGATACCCCTTTACATGCTTTTCTACCCTTTAAGCATATAGATCACCTTCACCCGGATGCGGCCATAGCCATAGCAGCTTCCAAAGAAGGGGAAAAGATCACCCAAGAACTCTTCGAAGGCCAGATAGCCTGGGTGCCATGGCAGAGACCTGGCTTCGATCTAGGCCTTCAGCTAAAGAAAGCACTTGAAGATAATCCGGGAATCCGCGGCATCATGCTAGGTGGCCACGGTCTATTCACTTGGGGAGATACTGCATATGACTGTTATATTAATAGTCTGGAAGTGATCGAAAAAGCATCCCAGTATCTGGAAGAAAATTATGGCAAAAACAGACCTGTATTCGGTGGAGACAAAATCCAGTCTCTGGCTCCTGAAAAAAGAAAAGACCAGGCAGCTATCATCGCTCCCCTATTGAGAGGCCTTGCTTCCAGCTATGATCGTATGGTAGGTACCTTCAATGATTCCGATGCCGTACTTCAGTTTATTAATTCGAATGATCTTGACAAGTTGGCTCCGCTGGGAACCTCCTGCCCTGACCACTTCCTCCGAACCAAAATCCGGCCACTGGTACTTGACATCCCTGCGGATCAGGATCTTTCTGACCTGGCCCAATTAAAGGAGCATATCTCTAAACTGTTTGCAGACTACAGAGACTCTTATAAAGACTATTACGAAACACATAAAAGGTCAAACAGCCCGGGAATGCGTGATCCAAACCCAGTGATCATCCTTTGGCCGGGTGTGGGTATGTTCTCCTACGCCAAAAACAAGCAGACCTCCAGAGTGGCAAGTGAGTTTTATATCAATGCCATCAATGTAATGCGCGGTGCAGAAGCGGTATCAGAATATGTATCATTGCCTCTGCAAGAAGCTTTTGATATCGAGTACTGGCTACTTGAAGAAGCCAAGCTTCAAAGAATGCCTAAAGAGCAGCCACTTTCCCGCAAAGTGGCTCTTATCACCGGTAGTGCAGGTGGTATCGGTAAAGCTATAGCGGATAAACTTGCCAAAGAAGGAGCCTGTGTAGTGCTTACTGACCTTGATCCGGAGAGATTAAAAGAATCTATAAAAGATTTTAATAAAGATACCGGAATACAGGTGCCATTAAATGTGCTGGAGCCTGAATCTATTGTAAAAGCTTTTAAAGCGGCAAGCCTGGCTTTTGGCGGAGTGGACATAGTGGTAAACTGTGCCGGTCTGGCCATCAGCAAGCCCCTGACAGATACTTCTGAAGCAGACTGGGATCTATTGAATGATGTTCTTGTAAAAGGACAGTTTATGGTCTCTCAGGAAGGCGTTAAAATCTTAAGGGCCCAAGCGCTCGGCGGAGACATCATCAATATCGCCAGTAAGAATGCATTGGTATCCGGACCAAACAATGTAGGATATGGGACGGCAAAAGCCGCACAGGTACATATGTCCAGATTACTGGCAGCAGAACTTGGCCCTGATAAGATCAGAGTAAATGTGGTAAATCCAGATGCAGTGATCGAAGGATCCAAAATCTGGGAAGGCAAATGGGCTGAAGGCAGAGCTAAAGCATATGGTATCTCGGTAGAAGATCTTCCTGCCCACTATGCCAAAAGGACACTTCTCAATGAGATCATCAGCACGGAAGATATTGCCAATGGCGTATTTGCCTTTGTAGGTGGATCCTTATCCAAAAGCACAGGAAACATTCTGAATGTAGATGGTGGCGTGGCAGCAGCATTTGTCAGGTAATTTTAATTACAAGTAAATCTTCCGGATTTCTGCAGAAATTTATTCTATGCAGCAATAGAATCCGGAAGGTTTTTTACCTGGACCTTTCAGGATCTTTGTGTTGCCCTAACCTCATAAAGCTTCCTGGAAGGTTAATTATTTTATATCACCGGCTTTTTCTATATTTTGCTTATGATTTTAAGAGATATGTAAAAGTCAATGAGGATAATACATTACTCAATCCTGAATTTTAATTCTATCATTATTTCGACCCCAAAATGAAATTAACCACAGATCATATCCAGCAATCTAATACCAAACTGAAAAAAGAGCACCAACGTAAATTCGATTTTTTAGCGGAATCCTTAGACCAGCGGGGTCTGGATGTTTCCGAACTTATACAAAAAATTAAAGATCTCCAGATAGCCATTCCAAGTTGGGCACTGGGTGCAGGCGGTACCAGGTTTGGCAGATTTTCGGGTGCTGGAGAACCCGCTACCCTTATCCATAAGATACAGGATGTAGGCATCCTGCATGCACTCAATAAATCAAACAATGCCGTATCTCTCCATATCCCCTGGGACACCCCTCAGGATTATGAGGCTATTAAACAGATTGCTGATGAAGTTCAGATAGGTTTTGACGCGGTCAATTCCAATACCTTTCAGGATCAGGCAGGACAGCTACAGTCATATAAATATGGTTCTCTTGCCAATTCAGAGCAGGCTGTAAGAGATCTTGCAGTCCAGCATAACAAGGAGGTAATTGAGATCGGTAAGAAATTGGGATCAAAAGCTTTGACGGTGTGGCTGGCAGATGGGGCAAGTTTCCCTGGACAGCACAGCCTTAGAAAAGCTTTGCAAAACACCTACAGCTCACTGCAGGAGATCTATAAAGACCTACCGGAAGACTGGAAGATGCTGGTGGAATATAAGCCATATGAGCCTAACTTCTACAGCACGGTAATTCAGGATTGGGGCACTTCATTCCTATTAGCCAATAAATTGGGGCCTAAAGCCTTTACACTCGTGGATCTGGGCCATCATCTGCCCAATACCAATATCGAGCAGATCGTTGCCACCCTGATGACTGAAAAAAAATTGGGAGGCTTCCATTTTAACGACTCCAAATATGGAGATGATGACCTTACTGTTGGCAGCATCAAGCCGTATCAGTTATTCCTGATCTTTCATGAATTGATCCGTGGTTTTGACGAAACAGAAAACCCTCCCTTATCCTGGATGATCGATGCCAGTCATAATTTAAAGGATCCATTGGAGGACCTATTACAGTCTGTGGAAGCGATCAAAATATCATATGCACAGGCACTGCTGGTAGACCAGAAAGCTCTGGAGTCGGCACAGGAATCCCATGATGTGACTGCAGCCCAGGATATCTTGCAGGATGCCTATAGGACAGATGTGAGGCCTCTATTGGCTGAAGCCATTAGGCAGTCCGGTGGCGCCATTTCTGCCATAGACGCCTATAGAAATCTGAATGTGAGAGAGCAGTTGATTAAGGAAAGAGGTAAAAGCAGTAAAGCAAGTGGATTATAAGATGCAGAAGGTTTCAGTTACAGCCATATTTGATATCGGAAAAACCAACAAAAAGTTCTTCCTTTTCGATGAGGAATTCAATGAGGTTTACAAAGTCTACCATCGGCTGGATTATGTACAGGATGAGGACGGGGATCCCTGCGAATCTTTGGATGAACTGACCCGCTGGATCAAAAAGACGCTGGATGAAGCTTTGGCTTTACCACAGTTTCTAATCCAAAAGCTGAACTTCACCACCTATGGTGCCTCACTTGTCCATGTAAACAAAGATGGGGAACCTGTAACCCCGCTATACAATTATACCAAAGAATATCCCGAAGCTTTATTGGAGGAATTCTACGCCAAATATGGAGGACGGGAACAGTTCTGCAAAGAAACCTCCTCTCCTGCCCTGGGCATGATCAATTCCGGTCTGCAGCTATATTGGCTGAAATATACGAAGCCGGAGATATTCAAAAAGATAGCCTTTTCTCTCCACCTGCCCCAGTATCTCAGCTTTATATTTACCGGCAAAATGGTTTCTGATTATACCAGTATTGGTTGCCATACGGGACTATGGGATTTTAAGGAGAAAGCTTACCACCGCTGGTTAAAGGAAGAGGAGATTCTTCACATGCTACCCGTGGTGAAGGATACTACCGAAACTTTTTCGATCACCTATCGCAAACAGGCCATGTCAGTGGGCACCGGTGTCCATGATTCTTCCGCTGCACTGCTCCCCTATCTAAAAACCAACAGAGAGCCTTTTGTCCTGCTCAGCACCGGCACCTGGGCCATCAGCATCAATCCATTTAATTCCAGTCCCCTGGCCAGCAAAGAACTGGAACTGGATAGCCTCCACTTCATCGGGATCAATGGAAGTCCTATTAAAATCAGTAGGCTTTTTATCGGAGAAGAACATAAGGTGCAGATAGAGAAGCTTTATAACCACTTTAATTTGGAAAAGGGCTATTACAAAGAGCTTAAATTTGATGCTGGCCTCTATCAAAATACCAATCAATACCGTGGTAAAAGATTTAAATTTGAATACCTAAAGCCGGAACCTTATGGAATACAGCAAGCAGAGAAAACAGATCTAAGCAGCTTTGCTGATTTCGATGAGGCCTATTATTGCTTTTTGCATGAATTGACAGATCTGCAGGTGGCTTCATTGAATTTAATACTAGAAGGGTCATCTGTTTCAAAAATCTACATCGACGGAGGGTTCAATGCCAATGATATGTTTGTGGAAATGCTAAGGGATAAGCTGGCTCCCATAAAAGTGGAAACCTGTGATTTTGCTTTGGGGACAGCGCTTGGCGCGGCTATTCTGGTAAATAAAGCAACAGAAGATTTGATGATGACAGCATCATAACAATATATTTACGCTAAGTTCGTCTGCAAAATGTTGATGTATCATGCTTCCCATCCCAAGATGATTCCAAGTTTATCAGAGTATAATCTAAATTTTAGGCCTAATTTTTAGAACGTAATCTAAATATTAGGCATAATTTTTAGAATACAATCTAAATATTCGGTATTTTTGATTACAATTCGTCTAATATGATAACAAGAGAACTTGAGGATAAAATCATTTCTTCGTGCTTTAATGGTAAGATTATTATTTTGTTGGGTCCAAGACAGGTAGGGAAGACTACGCTTCTAAAAGAAATTGTGAGAAAATTGAACGTGTCTTCGGTATGGTTTAATGCTGATGAAGCAGATATTTTGGATGCGTTTTCTTCTGCTGTCACCAGTTCACAGTTAATTCAATTGATCGGAGCAAATAATAAATTAGTAATTATAGATGAGGCACACCAAATCTCGGATATCGGGAGAAAGCTCAAGCTCATTTTCGACAATAGGCCTGACATACAGATTATCGCTACCGGATCATCCGCTTTTGATCTTCAGAACCAAACTGCTGAACCGCTGACCGGCAGAAAAAATACCTTTTATCTTTTCCCTATCAGCTTTAAAGAAACAGTAAACCATACATCTTTGATAGAGGCCAAAAGACTATTAGACTCAAGATTGATTTATGGGTTTTATCCCGAAATAGTAAATAACCCTGGTAATGAAAAAGAAATATTGGTGGAAATTGCCCAAAGTTATCTTTACAAAGATGTACTGCAAATGGACAGTATCAGAAAACCAAGCCATATCGAAAAACTTTTGAAGGCATTGGCTTTTCAGGTTGGGAGTGAAGTCAGTTATCATGAATTGGCCCAACTTATAGGCAATATCGATACAGCTACTGTTGAAAAATATCTTGATTTGTTGGAAAAAGCATTTGTTATATTTAAACTGCCAGCTTTCAGCCGAAATCTTAGAAATGAAATTAAGAAGGGAAAGAAATACTATTTTTTTGATAACGGAATACGTAATGTTCTCATTAGTAATTTTTCACTTCCCGAAATGCGTCTGGATAAAGGTGCTTTATGGGAAAATTTCCTTATTTCTGAAAGGTTAAAGCTAAATGCATACAATAGAAATTATGTCAACACCTATTTTTGGCGCACCCATGATAAAGCAGAAATAGACTACATTGAAGAGACAGATGGTATGCTCAATGCTTTTGAATTCAAATGGAAAGAACAGAAGGTCAAGTTTCCGGCATCTTTTCTCCAAGCCTATCCAGATCATAATACGACTGTAGTTACTAGAAAAAAATTTACTGAATTTGTTGGGTCATAGAGGATATTTACCTCGTACCAAGCTTTTCAACTAATTCACCTCTTAATTTGTCTATTAGGATTACTTTATCTTTTCTTTAAAAAAATGTATTGTTCAACATTTATTCCTTTGAAAAAATGTAATTGATCACACTTTTTCAAAGGAAAAGTTGTAAATCATATGTATATTTAAAGCTTTGTATGGAGTACATACTTCACATCATTTTAAATCATTTACTATCACGTAATGATACTTATACTATTTTGGCCTATCCAAAATTCCCCCAATCCTTTACAAATATTATCCTTTCCCAATAAACCCGACACTACAGGATATTTCTGGTTAAGAATTATTCTATCTTAGAAATATGATTTTATTAAAATCCATAAAATATGGATTTGTTAATCAAAACTTTCTCATGATCAGCTAATTAAAAAACATTATTTAATTTTCATGATTATACATCAAGCTCCTATCAACAAAGAATGCATCAAAATAAGAACATTGCCCTTTTTCTCCCCTGCTATGTAGACCAGTTTTATCCTAATGTTGGCATCGCTACCATTCAGCTATTGGAAAAATTGGGTTGCAAGGTAAGTTTTCCAATGGACCAGACCTGCTGTGGCCAGCCCATGGCCAATGCCGGATATGAAAGGGATACAGTCGGCACTGCCAAGCATTTTATAAAGACATTTAAGGATTTCGATTATATAGTTGCTCCATCGGGCAGCTGTGTCCTTCATGTAAAAGAACACAGCCCATCCATCCAGGGTTTTGAAACAGAACAGGCAGCCATGCATCATAAAATCTTTGAGCTGACCGAATTTCTGGTTGATGTATTGAGAGTGGGGCCAATTAAAGGATCTTATCCTCATAAGGTAGGTTTTCACTCCAGCTGCCATGGACAGCGGGGGCTTAGGTTAAGCGCTTCTTCAGAACTGAACGAACCACCGTTCAACAAAGCGAAACAACTGCTGGAAGGTCTGGAAGGCCTGGAATGGGTAGAGCTGGACCGTAAGGATGAGTGCTGTGGATTTGGGGGAACATTTGCTGTCACCGAGGAAGCGCTATCTATCCAGATGGGAAAAGACCGATTGGCTGACCATCAGAAGAACAATGTAGAAATACTGGCCGGTGGTGATATGTCTTGCCTGATGCATATGCAGGGAATCTCCTCCCGAAATAATAATGGTGTCAAGTTTAAACACATTGCAGAAATATTAAATGAAGTGATCCGATGAACCATCCCGAAAAAGCAGCCGTATTTTTAGAAGATAAAGAAAATGCCAAATGGCATGACGAGACCCTATGGTTCGTCCGGGATAAAAGGGATGTAGTCTCCAAATCCATCCCGGAGTGGGAAGAACTACGAGAAACAGCCTCCCAGATCAAAGACAATGTGCTATCTAATCTGGATGAGTATCTCGTCGAATTTGAAAGGAATGCTTTGGCCAACGGTATTAAGGTCCACTGGGCCAAAGATGCCGAAGAGCACAATAAAATAGTGCTTAATATCCTGCAGCAAAATGACTGCAAGGCTATCGTCAAGAGTAAATCCATCCTGACCGAAGAGTGCCACCTCAACCAATACCTGGAAAAAAACGGCGTAGATGTAGTGGATACAGATCTGGGTGAAAGGATCGTCCAGTTCCTCAACCAGCCCCCCAGCCACATCGTACTCCCTGCCATACATTTAAAGAAAGCCCAGGTATCCGATATCTTTCACGATAAATTAAATACTGAAAAAGGGAATCATGATCCTTCTTACCTCACTAATGCAGCCAGACTTCACCTGCGTGAAAAGTTTTTGGCAGCAAAGGTAGCCCTTACCGGCGTAAATTTCGGAGTGGCAGAGACAGGTGAATTTGTGGTTTGTACCAATGAAGGCAATGCCGATATGGGCGTTCACCTTGCAGACGTTCATGTAGCCTGTATGGGTATAGAGAAGATCATTCCTAAGCGGGAGCATCTTGGTGTATTTCTAAGACTGCTGGCAAGATCCGCTACGGGGCAGAGTGTAACCAATTATAATTCCCATTTCAGAAGTCCTGCCAAGGGCAAAGAAATCCATATCGTATTGTTGGACAATGGCAGAACCGAACAGCTGGGAAGAGAAAAATTCAAAAACTCCCTCAAATGCATCCGATGTGGTGCCTGTATGAATACCTGCCCTATCTACCGCCGAAGTGGTGGTTACAGTTATGGCAGCGTAGTGCCTGGTCCGATAGGCTCAATTCTCTCTCCGGGGATTGACCTGAAGAAACACAGTTCCCTGCCCTTTGCCTCTACCCTATGTGGCAGCTGCTCTGATGTATGCCCAGTCAAGATCAATATCCACGAACAGCTCTATGAGTGGAGACAGGAAATCACTAAAGCACAGACATCCATCAATGCCAAAAGCCTGGCCATGAAATTTGCCAATGGCATATTCTCTGTTCCCTTTGCCTATAAGTTGGGCGGTAGTATGATGCGGGGTGCTTTAAAACTATTGCCCCACAGCATCACTTATAGCAATCTCAATACTTGGGGAAAAGAACGTGATCTACCTGAAGTGCCCAAAGAATCCTTCAAGGACTGGTATAAAAAGAACAAATTATGAATCCTTCCAGAGAATACATCCTCAATAAAATACGCGCCCTCCGACAAGAAGTAGTAGAGGCACCTATCATTCCTGAATTTGAAGTAGCTGAAGATCTGGTATCCACCTTTAAGATCTCAAGCGCTGCCAATAAAGGTGAAGTAATAGACAGAGAAGCTTTTGTGGCGCTTTTAGAATCCGGGCAATACCCCCGTATCTATTCAACAGCAAAGGGTTTTGAATCGTATACCAACATCACCGTCCCCCAAGATCCCCATGAGTTTTCAGATTTAAGCCTTGCTGTGGTGGAAGGTCAGTTTGGAGTAGCCGAAAATGGGGCTATTTGGCTGGATGAAGAAAACCTGGAATTTAGGATTTTGCCATTCATCACAGAGCACTTAGTGATCTTGCTCGATAAAAAGAAATTGGTGGGCAACATGCATCAAGCCTATGCGAAAATCGGCAATACTAAATCAGGATTCGGATTGTTTACTGCCGGTCCATCAAAAACGGCGGACATAGAACAGTCACTGGTGATAGGCGCCCACGGAGCCAAGAGCCTGAAAATAGTAATGATATAGTAGTCTTATGGAAGGTAAAATATAGACTAATTATTTAATGAATGTCAACAGGGACTATTGTTAACCCATTTGTCCAATTTTTTTAACATTACATCATAAAGGCTGGCTATGGCTGGGAAAAACACCCATTAGCAGTACTTTTTTGATATAATTTTAAGCGGTTTAAAACATTTAGGTTGGTAGCCTATTGATATAGTGCAGATATACTCATGTTTTGGAGATAGGGTTGTGTAGGTGTGCGTCTAAATATTTACAATGATATATCCAATACATAAATCCTGGATCATTTTTACGAGGTTTTATTTTTGGCTTTGTTTTACAAAACATATTTATTTTTAAAGGGTTCTTCCCTTGTATTTGAAGCGGAAAATATGGAAAAAATGAAAATTTATTTTCTAAAGCACCATTATTAAATCATCAACAGCCATTCAATCATATATTTTATTCTTCAACTATTACCTATATTTGCAACTTTAGCATCCGTTCTTAATTTGTCGTCAAAAAAAATGAGAACATGTAAAAGCCTATAATCCCTATCTCTGGAAATTAATACGCATTACTTACACAGAATTAAAAAGGATTTCGTTTTTACCTAAAGCATCTGAAATGAAAAGAGAATCAGCCGTTACCATCAAAGATATAGCCGACAAGTTAAAGGTTTCACCTTCAACTGTTTCAAGGGCCCTAGCAGGGAATCCTGATATCAATATAAATACAAGAAAAAAAGTGGCAGACATGGCTGCTGAACTTAACTATCAGCCCAATCTGATCGCTAAAAGCCTGAGAATGAACAGAACCAATACCATAGGTGTTATCGTGCCCGAATTGGTTTTACATTTCTTCTCCTCCTGCATCAGTGGAATGCAAAATGCCTGTTCTGAAAGAGGTTTTAACATTATCATCTGTCAGTCAAATGAATCTTTTGAACAAGAAAAGATCAATGTGAATACTTTAGCATCTAGCCGGGTAGATGGTCTATTGATATCACTGTCTACTGAAACTAACTCATTTGAACATCTGGAATATCTGAAGTCTAATAAGATTCCGTTCGTACTTTTTGACCGCGTCTCAGAAGATATCTCCGTCTCCAAGGTAGTCATAGATGATGAAAAAAGTTCATTTGAAGCCACACAGCACCTTCTAAACCAGGGATATAAAAACATAGCATTTATAAATGGACCGGAAAACCTATTCATCTGCCGACACAGAAGAATCGGCTATGAGCAGGCATTGAAAGCAAACGGTATAGCTGTAAATCCAGCAAACATCCACCAAAGTGATCTATCAGAAGCATCCAATATCTTATGTGCTCAGAATATTCTGGCTATGAATCCACGCCCTGATGCGATTTTGGCAGTAAATGATGTGGTGGCAATAGATGCCATCGTCACCCTCAAAAAACTTGTGAATATTCCAGAAGAAATGGGGATTGTCGGTTTTTCGAATTCACCTATTTCAAAAATAGTGGAGCCTTCACTGACTACAGTGGACCAGCCTTCCTATGATATGGGATTTATTGCGGCCAACCATCTTTTAGACAAGATACTTGATCTGAATGTGCCGTCAAATGAAGCTTTCACATTGCATACCAATCTAATATTGAGAGATAGCACAGCCAAATCTAAGATTCCGGCGTAGTTTCTAATTAATCAATTCATCATGTTTCAACATGGCTAAAGCCATTCAAAAAATTTTTACATTATGGTAAATGATAGTGTCAGTATCAGTTTCTTCCATCACTTTGAAAAAAAACCTTCTTTTATCATTCAATCTCCCGGAAGGATCAATCTGATAGGCGAACATACAGACTATAATAACGGTTTTGTATTGCCTGCTGCCATTAATTTAGGCATTTCTTTAGCGATTGCACCTAACCAAAGCTCAACATGTAATATCTTTTCTACTGATTACAGCGAAACCTTTAGCTTTTCTCTGCAATCCATGGAACCCAGCAAGGAACAGCCCTGGGCCAATTATATAATGGGTGTAGTGAATGAATTTCAGAAGGCAGGTAAGAAACTTTCAGGTTTTGACTGTGCCTTTGGTGGGGATATCCCCATTGGTTCAGGCCTTTCCTCTTCTGCAGCCTTAGAGTGCGGGATAGGTTTTGCGTTGGATCAGCTTTACAGCCTGGACCTAGAGCAATGGGACCTGATCAAAATGGCACAGAAAGCAGAGCATAATTTTGCGGGAGTTCAGTGTGGAATAATGGATCAGTTTGCCGTAGTTCAGGGTAAAAAAGACCATTTTATCAGACTGGACTGTAAATCACTCGAGTTTGAATACTTTCCTTTCAAGAACAGCCAGTTTAGTATAGTCCTATGTAACTCCATGGTGAAACATGCCCTGGTGGATTCGGAATATAATAAGAGAAGAGAAGAATGCGAAAGTGGTGTTAAGGTGCTACAGGGCCACTGGCCATCCATAATGAGTCTAAGGGATGCTTCATTAGCGCAATTGGAAAAAATTAAACCTGAGGTTGATCCGATCGTGTACAATAGATGCAGGTACATACTGGAAGAAAACGAACGTGTGCTACAGTCAGGAAATGACCTGCATCACCATGACCTCCCTTCGGTAGGGAAAAAATTGTATCAATCACATGAAGGACTATCAAAACTTTATGAGGTAAGCTGTGAGGAACTTGACTTTTTGGTGGAAACCACCAGAGATATACCAGAGGTACTTGGTAGCAGAATGATGGGCGGCGGCTTTGGAGGCTGTACGATAAACCTGGTGGAAAATTCATTTCTGGACAAATTTGAAAGTATCATCAGATCGGCCTATAAGAACCAATTTGGTCTTGATTTGGAAATATACCGGGTAGCTATAGAAAATGGGGTTGAAAAAGTAAATAACTGACCTATTTAGATCAGAAAGTACTATAAAGCTGAATTTAACTGCATGACAGTTATGTCAGCATTAACATCCTTGATGAGGATAACTTTATAATGATAAACATCGCGTTCCATTCCACCTTCCCTTAGCTTTACATGTGGTGTAAAGCTAAGGTTATAGGTGATCGCCGGATTATTTTTCACCGTACAATTCAAAAAACAAAGTTTCTGCCTCCACTGTACCAATAAGTATAATTTCAGCACCACTTGTCAATACCATATCAGGATCAGGATTGATATACATATGGTGGTTTTTATTTACCGCTATTACCGTACAGGAGGTGTTTTTCCGTATGGAAGATCCAGAAATAGTCTTTCCTACCAATGCTTTGGGCACATTCACCTTAATCAAATCAAGACCTTCTGCTACCATAAGAATGTCATTGCGCTGGAGCAGATTTACAATTATATTAGCTCCCATAGCGGCATAGGACATTACAAAATCTGCTCCTGCCCTATGCATGGTACCTAGGTTTCTTTCTAAGGTAGATCTGGTGATAATCTGAATATCAGGCCTTAATAAACGACAGTAGATGGTCAAGTATACATTGACATCATCATCATGGGAAGTGATGATCACACAGGAAGCCTTATTTATCCCAGCCTCTTGTAATGTCTCCAGGTCTGCCGCATCTCCCAATATGGTTTTTGTTTTATTTTTAATTCTGGTGGGGTCTTTTTCAATTATCCTATAATCCACCCCCCTTTCTATAAGGGCTTTACCAGTAGCCCTTCCTACCCTCCCGCCTCCAATAATCACTATAGGTGCATCAGAAGTAGAAGGAAGTCTGTAGGTTTGGTTATACATTTCTATTTGCTCAGAAGAACCTGCGAGAACCAATACCGTACTTTGAGAAATCAATGTACCTGGCTGGGCTGCGTTAAATTTTCCCCTTTCCCAAACCCCTACTACACTCACTCCCACATGCTGCCTGAGCTGGGTATCCTTAAGCTCCATTCCTACCAATGGGGAATCTGTCACCAAAGCTTCTGCAATCTGAAGTCTACCAAATGTACCTATAACATGTGCTCTTGCATCGCCACCATTTGCCCGGCGTGACAGAAACTCCCCCATGGTCTCCCCCAACTGAAGCACATGATTACAGCCAGCAAGATGAAGGATGTCTACGGATGCTTCAAAATTACAGGAGGCAATAATGGGAACATCTTTGCTGATCCCTCTTACAGTAAAAGCTACATTGGTATTGATTACATCTGTTTCTGTAGTGGCTACAAGCGCGGCATTTTTTACCCTTACTTTCTCATAAGTCTTGGGGTCCACCATGTCCCCCACCATCACCCTTACTCCAAGTTCTTTTAGACGTAATCCCTCTACAATGTCAGTCACTAGTACTACATATGGAAAATTAAATCTTTTAAGATTCTTGATAAGTGCTTCTGTCACCGGGCCATACTTAGTAAGTATAACATGTCCTCTGGTATCTTCAGGTAGTTCACCGGGAACTTTGGCCTGTTCCTGGGCTTTCATCCAAGGTGAATAAAAAAAATTAATAAAAGTAAACGGAAATAATATCAGCAAAAATACCATCCCAGACATTAATACTACTACACTGAACAACCGCCCTGCATCACTGTGAAAAGTAATATCCCCAAAACCCAATGTGGACATAACCGTAAGTGTCCAATATATACCTGTAATCCAAGTGTAAGACTGCCCCTCCTGCAGCATCAGTAAATGAAAGATGACAGAAAACGAAACGATAAGGATCAATAAGATCATCAAAAATCTCCCCAATAGCTTAAGATTCCTTCTGTCGGGCTTATTCTTTAAAAAAATTATCAACTGTGTAGAAAGAAATTTCATATAATGATATATGGGTTTAGCATGAGTAATGTAATATGCTTTATATTAAAATGAAAACAAAAAAATAAGGGGGTAGGATAATCCTGAAATAATTACCAATAAAAATATTAAACCCTTATATTCCTAAATCTTTGATCTTTAATCAACCTATTACTATATGGATAATCTATTCATACCAAAAATCTGCTACTACTTACTTTTCCCATCTCTATGTATTACATTTTTTGCCTGCGAATCCACGCCAGCCAGTGATCAGGAACTGGTGGAATGGACAGCACTTTTTAATGGTCGAAATATTGATGACTGGTCAGTGAAAATCAGAGGCTATGAGCTCCATAACAACTATAAAAATACCTTTAGAGTGGAAGAGGGTGTAATGAAAATTTCCTATGATGGATATGAGCGTTTTGATGATAAGTTTGGCCATATCTTTTACAATACACCGTATGCTGCCTATCTGCTTCGAGTGGAGTATAGATTTGTAGGAGAACAGGCCCCGGGGGGTGAAGGATGGGCCTTTAGAAACAGCGGTGTTATGCTGCATGGCCAGTCACCAGCATCCATGGGACTGGATCAGGATTTTCCTATATCTATCGAGGGACAGATTTTGGGAGGAGATGGAGATCATCCCCGACCTACGAGTAACCTCTGTACCCCTGGTACGCATGTGGTGATGGATGGGAACCTCTTTACACCGCACTGCATCAGTTCCACTTCGGATACCTACCACGGTGACCAGTGGGTGACTGCCGATTTTCTGGTTCTGAGTGATTCCCTTATCGAGCACCGAATCGGTGGAAGAACGGTCCTAAGATATTCTAAACCTCAGATAGGAGGAGGCAATGTGTCAGGACATCATCCTGATCTTAAAGAGGATGGCAAACCATTGAAAAGCGGATATATCTCGCTGCAAAGTGAAAGCCATCCTGTTGAATTTAGAAAAGTGGAGCTCGTCGATCTGGCTCCTTTCATGGACGACCAGGAAAAATTATCCCTAATTATAAATGAACTATCCCCTGTTGAAAAATAGCTTATCTGAAAGTTTTTGACATACCTATATTGACATAATATAAAACCATCTGTAGGTATCCTAAGTTCTTTTAAAAAAGGTATACATTATAAGTTTACTCCATCTAATACAGCTTAAAGTATTTTATGAAAGTAGATAGTGATAACTGAACTAAATGGAAATTCCCAATACATCAAAACCAAAAACCTTTTATTTAGGGCTTTGCCTGGCAGGTGCTGTATCTGCCGGAGCCTATACTGCAGGTGCTATGGATTACCTGCTCGAAGCCCTGGAGGACTGGCAGATGCGCAAGAGTAGAGGAGATGTAAACGTACCTAAGCATGATGTCGTAATACCTGTGATAGGAGGCGCTTCTGCAGGAGGGATGACAGGGGCAATAATGGCATCGGCTATGCACGATCCCATACCACCTGTAAAGCTAGCCCCTGATCCCCTATTGGCCCAGGTACCTTCCAATAAGTTCTATCACAGCTGGGTAGATCTGGTAGCTGATGATATGATCAAAGTCATGCTGGATACTTCTGATCTCAATCAGCAGAACATGCAATCTCTGCTCAATACTGATTTTATCGACCAGATAGCAGCTAGGGCCTTAACGGTATCTGCCGGTGCAGCAGTAAAGCGAGAATACCTTGATAAACAGATGAAGCTCTTCTTCACGCTGTCTAATCTGGAAGGGATGGATTTTGATGTAGCCTTTAGATCCAATCTTCCCAATTACAACAGGTATATCATCACCAGCCATAAGGATTATCTTAATTTTCGAATGGCAGAATCAGCTAGTGATTATAAGGCAGATGGATGGATTCCCCTCAACTTTCAGAAACAGCTGAATGCTGATCTGGCCAAGCAGGCAGCTATAGCTACAGGAGCCTTTCCTATCATCTTCCGTCCCCGCAAAATTACCAGGGATGGGCAATACCTCAATGACCTCAAATGGTTTGACCCCATTACCAAAGCGGCAGACCGACCCTTTGACAAAGGTCCATATAAGACCCTAAATGTAGATGGAGGAATGATCAATAACGAACCATTTGAAAAAGTAAGACGGGTGCTTATAGACATAACAGGACAAAAAGATCCTAATCAGTACCAATCATATCAAAGTTTCAACAGCACCGTTCTGATGGTAGATCCATTTCCCAGTCAACCAGGTAAATTCACCTTTGATACCAAGCTCACATCCGTGATGGGCAATACCCTCACAGCCATAATCAACCAGTCACGAATCAAGCCTGAAACGCTTATACAAGCAATGGATTCAGAGTTGGCAGGTCAGTTTTTGGTCGCTCCCATCAGGTATGGTCAAGGGACAGATGAAAATTATGAAGGAAGATATGCCATCGCCAGTGGCTCCATGAGTGGCTTTGGTGGTTTTATCAATAAGGAATTCCGTATACATGATTATTTTCTTGGAAGGGCCAATTGTGAAAAATTTCTGCGGGACCATTTTACTGTTCCCCAAGATACAGAAAACCCGATATTTAAAGAAGGCTATTCCAAAATAGATAAATCAGTATTCATTTCAGAAAAAAACAATGGACTGCAGATCATCCCTATTTTTTCACGCCGAAAAAATGAACCCTATATGCCCATTTTTTCTAATGGTCAACGCTGGCCCTCAGCCACGCAGAAAGAAATTTCAGGTTATCGAAATGCGCTCAAAAAAAGAGTAGAATCAGTTCTTTTTAACCTTGCGGATTATAGTCCAACAGAAAAGGCTCTTCTATGGGTAGGTGCCAAAATTTTGCTAAACGGTAAAGTGGCAGATTCCATTATTGATAATGCACTGTCTTCCCTGAATGAATTTGGATTATTAAGACATCAATGACCCGCCTGCATAAGATAATAATTGCCACATTATTTATTCTTCACCCACAATGCTTAATAACTATCTATATTAGTTATTAAAGTTAGAAACAAATCATCATATAAAATCGAGCATGACGGTGAGCGTCCCACATCGGAATGATTATATACATGCGAGATTCCATCTGGCTATTAAAAAAAATATATAAATGAATTTAATAGCTTCTGCCAAATAAGTATGTTAATAGGTTTGTCCTGGTCGATAACTTATTTTCTTGTTTTTTAAGACATCTTCTCTATAAAAATGTACATCTTTGAACTCCCCCCTGCTATACATTTCTGCCTGATCTGTAAAATGCTGCGATGAGGGATCCCCACTTTGACCTCCCGCCAAAAGCGATTTGGCCACAACCTTGTCTCCAAATTCCACTGCTGCCACAAAACTGTTACCCACGGATCCGTACCACTTTTTGGTATTGGAATATTGCCTGCTGCCATAAGCGGCCAGTGAGCCATAAAATGAAGAATTGAATGGAATAGCAATACTGGGTTGGTCATCGTCAAATCTTCCCTGAATATCATGGGTAAGCCGCTGAAATCTATTTATGTCTCCCCATGGTGTATTCCAAGTACCAAAATCTGTCTCCATCACAGCAATAGCATTTTCTAAAGCTTCTATGAACATCGTATCAGGAGCGTTTTCAGCAATGAAATCAAAAAGGTAAGCATCCCAAGGCCGCTCGATAACTGCTGCCTTTCTTACAATCTGCGATCCAAAATGAATGGCCAGAGCTGTAGCCACTGACTGGGAACCAGTATTTAAATCCCACTGCTGTAGGGTATCTATAGGAGCCCTGAGCTCATTTTTCCTCCTGTCATTTTGGTCCAAATGATTATAGGCATTGACCAAAACCGGAATCAAGGGCTCAAAAGCCAGCAGTTTAGGGTCGTAAGAAAGGTCTATTAAACTTTGAAGGGTGAAGTTTTTCTGATCTTTTAGCAAGCGTACGGCATTAAGCCCACGGGCATTTTCCAGATCCCAAGCTATATAATCTGGATAATCTGATGGTTTGGGACTATGGTCACCTGCTGCAGTGAATGGGGTTGAGTTGGCATTTTGGATCCACCCGTTGGCAGGGTTTTGGATATAAATCATTTCTTCTATAGCATGTAGCCCCTTCCAGTCAGTAGCGGGATTACTTCCATCTACCACGTTTCTCCAGTCAAATCCCTGATTTCGGATGGGGATAAAATTTCCATGATAGTATACGATATTTCCGTCCCTATCCGCATATACCGTATTATTGGAAGAATTGGTCTTCAGCTCCATCACTTGCTTATACGCATCATGATTGGTAGTTTTAGTTCTCTGAAATGACTGTGTAAGCGCTTTTTCACGCTCCACCATGAGGGCAATGGCTATCCATCTATCATCATCCGCACGGATGACGGGCCCATGATGGCTGTAGTAAGCTGTGATTGCCCTCTCCTTAAATTTCCCATCTTCCTTATATTTTAATCGGATAGATTTTTCGGTCAGCGGCCTCCATTCTTTTCCAAATTTGTAATAGTACCTCCCATCTCTTTCTTCTACCGTCAGCGCATAATGATCTATAGCATCTGCTTTACTGGAAGTATGCATCCATCCATTATATTCATTGAATCCCTGATAAACAAAAAACTGACCCCAGGTCACTGCTCCATAGGCATTCAGCCCTTCATCGCTCACCACATGAACTTCAGGTCTAAAGTAAAATGACGTATGAGGATTGATCATCAGAAGTGCATGGCCATTAACTGTGAGCTCAGGGGCTATGGCAAATCCATTGGACCCTTTGGGTTCCTCATCAAAATTTCTTTCGGTATAGGTAAGATAAGCATGAAAATCTCTATCATAAAAATCCTTTAGCCTATTGACAGAAATGGTTTCTATATCTCCACCGATACTGCCTTCACTGAAAGTCAAAGCCATCCAAGGTTCAAAATTCGTAATCAGTTTAGGTTCTACCTCAGGATGGGTATGAAGATAATAATTGATACCATCCGCCCATGCATCCATAAGCGATTTCAGCCACGGCGGACTGTTTTCATACTCTTCTTTTACAGTTTCAGGATCTATATATAACCTCATCCGAAGATCGGCATAGAGTTCACTCACCCCTTCCACCTCTGCCATGCGGCCCATGGCTGTAATATAATTTACCTCCACCCTATTGAAATCATCCTCACACTGGGCATACAATAGCCCAAATACAGCATCAGCATCTGTTTTACCATAAATGTGGGGTATACCCCACTGGTCTCTGATGATCTCTGTATCATGGGCATGCCTTTCCCATCGGGCCAGGTGCTGCTGGGCCACTATGGTTTGACTTAGGTTTAAAAGGATTATAAATAGGTAAAGCCGTGTCAACATATGTGCGGAGTATAAAATTTAGGAATGGTAAAATAACAAAAATGGTTTTATATCTCGATATAGGTCCAATTTAAATCCTACTTTAATGGTAAAAATGTTAAACCTTTCATTCCAAAGTGCATCCTATAGGCATTTGTGGTCAAAAAAATGACCTGATAAGCTATACTTTTAATAAATCAGGTATAGCTCTCAGGTCTAATTTTGCGGAGTAGATATTTTGAAACTACCTCATGTATTTTAAACATTTTTTGGTAAAGGTGCATTTTTAGCTATCAAACCTTTCTGCTTAAGTTCTTGCCAGAAAGCTGCCGGAATGTCGGCCGTCATGGAGACCACGTTTTCTTTAGCTTGGGACGCATATCTTGTGCCTGGTATTACCGCAGCCATAATTTCAGGAGCTGCACAAAACTGAAGTGCTGCAGTTCGTAGATCTATATTGTGATCATCCGCTATCTGCTTCAGCTGTTTTCTTTTTTGTAAAAACTTCTCCGGAATGTCTTCACTATAATTATACCTGTCTATCCCTGCCAAAAACCCGGAATTTAACGGTGCTCCAGAAACGAGTTTAACATTGTTTTTTTCGCAGACCGGAAATAAACGGTTCAATGCATCCTCATGCTCTATGAGTGAATACTGCGTAGCAGTCAGGCAAATATCCGGATCTGACGCTTCTATGGCTTTTAAAATAGGTTCAATCCTGTTTACTCCCATTCCCCATCCTTTTATTAGGCCTTCTTCCCTCATTTTAACGAGTTCGGGCATAGCTCCTTTTTCTGCCTTTTTAAAATTTTCCTCCCAGTCCATTTCTTCATTTTCAGGGGATAAGTCATGGATAAAAACAATATCGATGCTTTCAATTCCCAGTCGCTGAAGGCTATCTTCAATAGACCTTCTGGTTCCAGAGGCACTATAATCATAGTCATATTTAAAGGGAGCGGGTTCTTTCCACATGGTATCCTGCTTTTCGCTGGTTGGTTTCATGATTCGACCTATCTTAGTGGCTAAAATATAATCTTCCCGTTTTTTGTTGTGCAGAAATTGACCAAATCTTCTTTCGCTAAGCCCAAGTCCATAATAAGGTGATGTATCATAGAAGCGAACCCCTGCCTCCCATGCTGCCTCCATGGCACCCCTGGCTTCCTCGTCCGTAGTGGGACGGAAAGCATTCCCTATGGCCACCCCTCCCAAACCATGATTGGCTGGTAGTATTATATCCCGATTGACAGTTCCTCTTTTGGTGAGTCTTTCCAATATAGGAAGATCAGCCTGATGCTGGCTACCAAATGCCGGGAGCAATGGCGCCAAGCTGGCCCCAGCGGTAATTTTTAACCCTGTAGTGATAAAATTTCTTCTCGATGTCATAAGATTTATACGATAGGTAGATGTTAGATTTTTAAAGATATTTTTTGAACTATGCTTTGTAGTTTTAAATGAAATCTATATAAGACATGTTTGATAATAAGCATACACACCTCCTTTGCCGGTATTTTTTTATCCTTTACCCCAAATATCTTTCAGACCGGCATCTGCACCGTATATAGGATCCATATTGGGTAACGGAACGAGCTTAATATTTTCATCAGCCTTTGGCCTTTCTGAAAGTTCTCCTTTCAGCAGGTCGGCTGCTATTCCATCAGGATATGCTCCCACCACTTCAAAATCACCTCTACTTACGAGGCATTTGTGCCCCACTCCGGCAGGTATTACCATTACATCTCCGGCCATTACTGAAATGGTTTCACCATGCTTACCTCCTAAGAGTAAATCAGCTGATCCATTTAAAACTCCCAAAACTTCATGTGTATTACTATGGTAGTGATGATATTTATATATGCCCCATCTCCATGTATTGGTCCAGTTATGTGAGTAGAAAGAGTTTTCCATCCATACTGCACATTTTTCACCATGTTCAGACACTACCTGGCGATATAATATAAGAGCAAACTTACTGTTTGGAATCAGACCATCGTCCATAAAATAATATAGCTCGGTTGTAGAGTTGTGTGTCATGGTCCTATCCTCATTTGTAAATCACCACCTATTAGTCCTGATTCACCCACAATTTTTAAGCCTTTTAAAAAATTAATAGTATAATTCATCCTAAACATCAATTTCTTAAAGCAAAAAGGAAGATTATTGTATATTAAATTTATAAAATGAAAAATGTTTTGATGCTGCTATGTACTTAGAATGTTATAGTACATGTAGGATATTTGCTTAATTATGTACCTCATTATCACTAATAAATTGGCTATTTAATCAGCATGGAATCAACATAAAAAAAAATCCCCCATAAAATTAATCTGGAGGATTTTCGATGTTAGTGGTTAGTGGTATGTTAGGTGTTTTTATAAGTTATCTATAAACTTTTGGACATCTTCTTTAGTTTGCCCAGTCTTTGCTTGGATTTTTCCGATTAGTTCATCCTCCTTACCTTCAGTATATGTGAGGTCATCATCTGTGAGGTCTCCGTATTGCTGTTTAAGCTTACCTTTAATTTGGTTCCAATTTCCTTTAAGTTTATCTGTGAATGCGCTCATAATATTTAGTTTTTTGGTTTGTTATAAATCAATAAGTACATATATAATGCCACAATTACCATAATTAATATAGATATAATAATATTATTTCTTACTCACTGATAAATTTCGACAAGTAAATACTAGATTACTGACATAATTTCTTTCATATAGGTCTCAGATTGATGGTTTTAAATCACTCCATGCTTCACATTAAGACACTTTGACACATACTGTTTTATCTATATCCATATTAGTAAAGTTGGCATTTTGGTTGAAAGGACTAGATTGTTCTTAACTACTTTATCGTTTCACAACTTTAAAAAAAGGAGGATATCATGAAAACATTAGCAAAAAGAAATGCAAACGGTCACCCATCTAATTGGTTATCGGAATTAATGAACAGGGAACTCTTTGACTGGAACAGCAACAACTTTTCTAATACCGGCACAACCCTTCCCGCGGTCAATATAAAAGAAAACGAGGAAGGGTTTACGGTAGAAGTGGCAGCGCCGGGTATGCAGAAAGAGGATTTTAAAGTGGAAATTGATAATAACCTGCTCACCATTTCTTCCGAAAAACAGGATGAAAAAGTAGAACAAGATGGGGAAAAATTCACTAAAAGGGAATTTAGTTACCAATCTTTTCAAAGGTCATTCACCCTTCCACAAGGTATGGTAAAAGAAGATAAGATTGAAGCTAAATACCAAGATGGGGTACTTTACCTCATGGTGCCTAAAAAAGATGAAGCCAAGAAAAAAGCACCAAGATTAATAAAAATTTCATAATTAACCATTGAAATAATTAAAGGACGGGTTCAACCGTCCTTTTTTGCTTCAGACAAATGATATTAAATTAAAATTATTTAATATCAATATTTCTATTTAAAGCTGTTTAGCCACAAACCTCTGTATTAATTACAAAATTTAATATAGTTTTTTATTATAAATACACAATTTAAATTCTACTATTGTATCATATTCAAACATTTATTTTCGGCAACAAGTTAAAAACTCACATTTTTATTATATTTTTAAAACTCATATTTAACTTTTCATTTCTATGTCGCCCAGATTGATACTGATTTATTGCCTTCTACTGATCAGCGCAAGTTCCTGCGCTAAAAAATCTTTTTTATCATCTAAGGTTCAGCCTTGGGAAATAAAAGAAATGATGGTATTCGAACCTGTATCTGATATCTACATTATTAACAGGGGCAATAAAATGGAATATAGCGATTCCCTCTCCTATATATCAGGCCAACTATGGTTGAATGTAGTAAACCAAAACCGCAATCGGCTTCCAGTAAATATGATCAATATATTAGAAGAAAATTTCACTAAAGTCCAGATACAGGAAGAGACCAAGTATTTATTTAAAGAAGTATCAGGCATGAAAAAATTTCACAGCATCCCTTTGCCCCCTTCTATTAAAGCACATCTAGAATTATCAGGAAACCGTTTTGGAATGCTTACGGCTACTTCGGGTTTTACTAGAAAAAAAGGCAACCTTACCGGACAAATGTTAAAATCTATCGGTATTGGTATTGTTACTTTTGGCATGGTAATGATCATACCCTATACCGCACAATCAAATGTCAGTGTATTGATACTGGACAATGAACGGGACGAAGTGGTGTATTATAAAGCATCCAATATGCTCGAAAACCAGCCATTAAAAGAACTGACACTCAACCGCCATCTTGATTACCTTTATAAGAATTACCTTTGGTAGACTATATGGAATAGCCACTATTCATGCTTTGGTTTATTATAGACAATGCTTTTTGCCGTAAAAATCATATCTTTAAGCATCAACCATTTTAAAACTTACATGCCAAAGCAAGATATTACATCACGAAAGGACGTTTCCTTTTTGGTCAGAAATTTTTATGCTAAGGTCAGGGTACATGCAGATCTAGGGCCTATATTTAATGGAATCGTAAATGATTGGGAGTCACATTTAGAGCGACTTATAGATTTTTGGGAAATCATACTACTGAACACAGGACCTGGAGCGGGTAAATTTAATCCAGTAAAAGTTCATAAGGAAGTAGATCAGGTCACGGGATATAAGATTCACCAGGCCTTATTTGGTCATTGGCTGGAAATGTGGTTTTCCTCACTGGATGAGCATTTCGAAGGAGCAAATGCCCATTTTGCAAAAGAGCATGCCCGTAAAATGGCCCATATCCTGTTCTTTAGGATCATGGACGGAAGGATGGAAAACAAGAATTAAGTATACACATTACGAGGCTAAAACTAGATGAGGTGCTATTCCTTTTATCAACTATACTATTCTATTTTGGTAAAAAAAATCCTAACAATTATTATTTATACGGGTTGAAAAAGTAAAGGCATCAAATAAGACTATAAAGTGCCATCAACTTATTAGGTTTATTTATTTCAAATTGCTTAAATTATTAAACACATTACCCCTACCCTTAAAGTTACCTATAATGATGAAAGAAAGGAAAGCTATCAATTTCGATCTACTGACCTCCAAAACCATCAAATCCAAGCGTATCGGACTTTCTAAAAATGATATCAAAGACTCATTTTTAGAAAACCTATTTTTCCATATCGGAAGGGTACCAAAAGGCGCCACTATCATGGATTATTACCAAGCGCTAGCTTATACAGTCAGAGACAGGGTTTTTAAGGAATTTGTCACTACAGTCAAACGGATTTCGGATGAAGATCTCAGAGTGGTGGCTTATCTTTCAGCAGAATATCTTCCCGGCCCGCACCTGGCCAATAACCTTTTAAGCCTCGGCATCACTGAACAGACAGCCGCTGCTATGGCCGAACTGGGGATTGACATGGAAGAATTGATCCTTCAGGAGGAAGAACCAGGATTAGGAAACGGGGGGCTGGGTAGACTGGCATCCTGTTACCTCGACTCGATGGCCACTATAGGTATACCATCCATAGCCTATGGGATCAGGTATGAATTCGGGATTTTTGAACAGCATATTAAAAATGGATTGCAGGAAGAATATACCGATAAATGGCTGCAATACGGAAATCCCTGGGAGGTAGTAAGGAGTGAAATCGGATATAATATCATGTTTGGTGGAAGTACTAAACATGTTACAGATTCCAATGGAAATTTTACAGTAAATTGGATCCCCGATTCCAAATTAAGGGGAACTGCATATGACACTCCTATTTTAGGATACAAAGGGTACGGCAGTATACTAAGGCTATGGAGAGCAGAAGCCATAGACACATTTGATTTTTCAGCCTATAATAAGGGTGATTATTATAAAGCTGTACAGGAAAAAATTCTTTCAGAAAACATCACCAAAGTACTCTACCCAAATGACGAACAAGAAACAGGAAAGGAACTGAGATTAAAACAACAATACTTCTTTGTCTCTTGCTCACTACAGGATCTGATCAGGTTGCATCTGCTACAAGGCCGGATCTTGGATACGCTGCATGAAAAATTCGCCATTCAACTTAATGACACGCACCCAGCTATAGCAGTAGCAGAACTCATGAGACTGCTGGTAGATGATTACCAGATTGACTGGGACAAATCCTGGAACATCACCCAGCGGTGCTTTGGGTATACCAATCACACACTCCTGCCAGAAGCCCTGGAGAAGTGGTCTATTCCCCTCTTTAGGAGAGTTCTTCCCCGTCATCTGGAGATCATATATGAAATAAACCACCGGTTTGTACAAGAATTGAAGTATCAACATGGCTGCTCCGATGAGCAGCTATCCAGGATGGCCCTTATAGACCATAGTGGGGAAGGCTCTATTAGAATGGCGCATCTTGCTACAGTAGGAAGCCATAAGGTAAATGGAGTTTCAGCGCTACACTCAGAGCTTCTCAAAAAACATGTATTATATGATTTTGCTCAATTATGGCCGGATAAATTCTGTAACGTTACAAATGGCATCAGTCCACGCAGATTTATAGCATTAAGCAATCCACTTTTAACAGGCCTGATTACAGAAACCATAGGTTCAGGCTGGTTAACAGATCTAAAGGAACTGAGTAAATTGGAAAATATGGCCGAAGACCCTACATTTCAAAACAAATGGATGGCTATCAAACAGACCAATAAAGCTTCGCTGTCAGATCATATAAAACTGGAAACTGGAATATCGGTAGATCCGTCTATGATGTTTGATGTTCATGTAAAACGGATACATGAATATAAGCGCCAGCATTTAAATGTCTTAAATATCCTACACCTATATCTGCAAATAAAAAAAGGTAACAATAAGGACATGATACCCATGGCTTTCATTTTTGCAGGAAAGGCAGCACCTGGATATTTCATGGCCAAGCTGATCATAAAACTCATTACAGCTGTAGGTGACCTCATTAACCAGGATACAGAAGTAAATGATAAACTAAAGGTAATTTTCCTCCCGGATTTCAGTGTAAAAAAGGCTCAGCACATCTATCCAGCAGCTGATCTATCCGAGCAGATTTCAATGGCTGGCAAAGAAGCATCAGGGACCGGTAATATGAAGCTATCATTAAACGGTGCCTTGACTATAGGTACATTGGATGGTGCCAATGTGGAAATGATGGAAGAAATAGGAATGGACAATTTCTTTCTCTTTGGACTTAACGCAGAAGAAGTGCAGCATAAAAAACAGGGGAATTATAAACCTGGAGACCATTATGTTCATAACCTGCATCTTCGGGAAGTAATGGACTTCCTGATCTCAGGAGCTTTGTCACCAGAAAACCCCAAGCTATTCCAACCCATCTATGAACAACTCCTATACGATGATCCTTATATGATCATGGCTGATTTTGAATCTTATCTGATCAGTAGGGCAAAGGTGTATGAAGAATGGGGCAATCAATCCAACTGGACCAAAAAGTCTATTATAAATGTTGCCAGAATGGGTAAGTTTTCATCAGACAGATCTATACAGGATTACAGTAGCTTAATTTGGAAAATAGATTCCTTTCAAAACAGGCCATAATTATATCCTTCCATTACTGCCGGTTTATAACTTTCCTTTATTTCAGCATTTTACTAAAAAAAAATAATATGATAGATATAGTAATAGAAGCAAGAAAAGCTTCCATAGGAGAAGGAATGAATGTAAACAGGATATTGCCGTTTAGAATGAGAAGAATGGTGGGTCCTTTTATTTTTATGGACCATGCAGGGCCGGTGGATATCGTTGGCCAGGATCCCTCCTCTTCTATGGATGTATTACCTCATCCCCATATAGGACTATCCACTGTAAGCTACCTATTTGGCGGGCAGGTCACGCATAGGGATAGCCTAGGCGTGAATAAAATCATCAGACCAGGAGAAGTCAACTGGATGACTGCAGGCAGTGGCATAGCCCATTCAGAAAGGTTTGAAGACCCCCATACACTGGCCAACAGTAAACTTGAAATGATCCAGACATGGGTAGCATTACCTGAAAAAGATGAGGAAACAGCTCCTACATTTGAGAATTATCAACCTGAAGAACTCCCCATTTATACAGATAAAGGCATATGGATGAGGCTAATAGCCGGAAATGCATATGGACTGGAGAATAAAGTTAAAACCCATTCCCCTCTTTATTACCTTCATGTCAATATGGAGAAGGGGCATTTATTTGGACTTCCTGATAAACACACTGAACGGGCCATCTATGTGGCCAAAGGCAGTGTGGAAGTATCAGGAAGATATTATACCGCAGGTCAGATGCTGGTTTTCAATAAAACAGCAAACCCTAAAATCAAGGCTCAAGAAAACTGTACTTTAATGTTTTTGGGTGGGGAACCACTTGGTGAGCGCTATATTTGGTGGAATTTTGTATCTTCCAG
This sequence comes from Anditalea andensis, assembly GCF_000714815.1. GTDB lineage: Bacteria > Bacteroidota > Bacteroidia > Cytophagales > Cyclobacteriaceae > Anditalea > Anditalea andensis. The sequence continues at coordinate 73,198 of NZ_JMIH01000004.1, forward strand.
CAAAGATCGGATAGAACAGGCAAAAGCTGATTGGAAAGAAGGAAGAATACTATTACCCCCTACAGATAATTTAGAATTTGTACCTCTGCCAGAAGATCGATCCAAACCAGCCGGCAGTCCCTCACCACAAGCCCTATCATAAATTTTCAAAACGAAAACCAATTTTAATCTGATTACATTCTATTGACATAATAGGATAATATTTAAAAACCAACTTTTATCAGGGGAGATACATATCAGTTAAAAGGGATTTTAAACCTATAAATCCAATATCCTAAGAACTGACATAAAGTTCTATATTTTATTTTCAATATCTGAATATAAATGAATTAAATATTATACACTTCTTTATTTGCTAATGTGCTATCACATGTCCCAGACCTTTAAGAAGGTCACAAAAAAAGTTATTAAAGAACGATATGGTATAAATAAATCCATAAGCCCCCTTTTCGAAAAAGGGAGCGGTCATCATCTTAATGGATTTGATCATCCCACCGTGATAGTAATAGCCAATGATGCCCCATCCAGTTTTCAGACATTCGATTGGGGACTTATCCCATTTTGGGTAAATGATATCGGCCATGCCAAGCAGATGGAAAACCGAACACTGAACGCCAAATGTGAAACGGTATTTGAGCTTCCATCTTTTAGAGAGGCTATTTTAAAACGCAGATGTATCATACCGGTAGACGGTTTTTTTGAATGGCTGCACCATAGAAATAAAACGTACCCTCATTACATTTATCCTAAAGATGAAACTGTATTTTCACTCGGTGGGATCTGGGAGCAATGGTCAGATCAAAGCACCGGTAGAATGAAAAGAACATTTTCTATCATCACCACCGCCGCCAATGATATGATGGATAAGATACATAATTCTAAAAAAAGAATGCCATTAATATTAAACCCCGAAACCGAAATGGACTGGCTTTCACAAGACCTTTCCAATACGGATATCAGCTTATTAATGCAACCCTTCAAAGCTGAAAGCATGGCATATCATACCGTGAGCCGACTGGTGACCTCCCGAAAAGAAAATAGCGATGTACCGGAAGTAAAGGAGCCTTTAAATTATCAGGAACTCTCTAAAGGATTATTTTAAATTACACCAAACTATTAACTGGGTATAGGCGGGAAGAACCTATTTCATTACATAATTAACAAAATGGTATGCATTAAGATTTTTAATTTGCCAGTGAGGCATATAGTAACATACCCTTCGTTATTAAATTCCTATTTTACTTAAGGGCTTTTTCATGATAACCAATAAATCGGCTCAAGAGAGGTAGAAGTGCGGGATTGCTATTGCTTTATTTTGTGTATAAAATGAGCTCATACAATTAGGAGTTTTGTGATTTCAAGCGAAAATAAAGATCATAACCAGTGTTAATATTAACAATACCAAAGCCCATATTCTGTAATTTTTTCGCCAAGGTTTTTCGTTAAGTTCCCGGGATTCATTTTTCCAAGCCTGTGAAGTCCATATAAATGGCACCTTATCCTCATCCAGCGGCTCCTTGGTAGCCAAACTTATAATTACGAATAAAACTACGCTAAACACCAGCATAATACCGGTAGAATAAAGGAACTGCATATGGTAAAGGTCAAAAATTTCATTTCCGAGAAAAGCCAGCAATCCTATAGGTGCCCCGATAACAAGTGTATAAAATGCAGCCTCCTTTGTAGCTCCCCTCCAAAATAACCCACCCATGTAAATTACTACCACCGGCATGGTAATATGACCTATAAATGACTGGAAATATGCCACCAAACCATCAAACATAAAAATCACGGGGGCCCAAAGTGCTGCTACCACCATCAGTATACCTACAGTGATGCGACCATATGTAAGCAGCCTTTTTTCATCTTTCACATATCCCTGGGCTTTCAAAAAATCATTGACTACAAGTGATGAAGCTCCATTCAAAACGGAATCAAGAGATGACATCAATGCAGCGGCCAATGCAGCAAAAACAAGTCCCCTGATTCCTATAGGCAGAAAATCAAATGCCAATACAGGCCAAATCTGATCGGGATCTTCCAGTCCGGGATAAAGTTCTCGCCCCATTACACCCGGTAAAATCAAAAGAAACAAAAACGGTAACTGAATAAAAGCTGCAAAAAGTACCCCTCCCCTTCCGTGATCCATACTTTTAGCAGAAAGTACTTTTTGAACTACGACATGATTAGTGGTCCAATAATATATACCCAACCACAGCACCCCTGTGAAAACCCCAGGCCACGGCATAAAATCATCATCAGTAGGTTTAAAAAGTTTAAAGCCATCTTCAGGGGCAGATTCTATTACAGCCTGCCATGAACCTAATTCCCTAAAGCAAAAATAAAATATGATGCCACCTGCTGTCAAAAGTAGAAAACCCTGAATGGTATCAGTGATCATCACGGCTCTTAATCCACCCATCACTACATAAATGCCACCTAAAAACGTCAATCCCACGATCAATACCCACATAGGTACCTCAGGAAATATTAAACTTAAAGTTATAGATCCGGCAAACAATGCTCCTGCACTATCTATAAACATAGCGGTGAAAATAGAAAAACCTGAAAAAGCATATCTGCTACGGCTATCAAATCTTTTTTCAAGATATTCAGGTATCGTCTGCACATTGGACCTGATATAAAAGGGTAATATAAAAATTGTAAAAAATATGAGCAGTATGGTAGCCATCCATTCATAGTTCCATACAGATATCCCATCATAATATCCAGCCCCTGCCAATCCTAAATATGAAGTCCCTGAAAGATTGGCCGCTATCAGACCGAATCCTACCAGCGGCCACGTAGAAGATTTACCGCCTAAAAAAAATGAGTCAGATGACTTCTCTTTTCTTCCGACATAAAAACCTAATGCCAATATAAACAGTATATAAAACAATACAATAACAATATCAATAGTGGCCAATTCGAAGGAAGGAGCAGAAGCAATCAACATATAAAGAAAATCTGGTGATGTGTTAGTGGTAGATGTTTTTCATCTATTGTATAAAAAATTCTGCCAAATAAATTTAGTTATTAAATTTATCCCTAATTATACCGTATCTATACTGTTTCATTCATTATAAGTATTAAATAAAATCCGATCTGTAGCATTCCTGTAACATGCCGTGTAATCTTTCATTTATTTACAGCAGAATTTCACCTTTGAATTTATGCTTTAAGTTTAGGATGACATGGAAGATCGGTAAAAGTGAAGCTTTCTATGCTATTTGGTCATCATGACTGCCTCTTTTTTTAATAAATGCCCCCACTAATACCTTATTAGGCCTATCAGATTTCACCATAAGATTAATACTTTCACCTTTTTTAACACATTTATCTCAATTATAATGGCTTAACCCTTGATCTCTTCGTATCTATTATAAGATATTACCATAAGACTAATGAAAGGTAAAACCAGTATATATATAGCGGCACATTTGGGAGTATTAATATGGATGTCTGCATTTATAAGTTATCAAAACGATCCTATAGAAACCATAAAAAATTCACTCAATACATATAGAGTGAACTATGCCCCTGAAAAGGTTTACGTACATCATGATAAACCCTATTATATGGCCGGAGAAATGCTCTGGTTTAAGGCTTATGTAGTAGATGATATCACCAAAAAACCCACAAATAAAAGCGGGGTATTATATATAGACCTATACAATGATAGTAACGATTTAATAGAAAGATTAACCCTGCCAATAGCTGACGGTGAAGCCATAGGGGATATTAATTTACCTGATGATCTGGAAGAGGGCATGTATAGGCTGTCAGCTTTAACTGAATATATGAGGAATTTTGGTGGAGATACTTTTTTCGAAAAGGAAATTTTTGTCTTTGCTGCCAATGAACCCCTTGGACATGCTGGAGCTACTCCCGAGCCCTCCCTTGATCTGCAATTTTTTCCTGAAAGCGGCGAGCTAATAGCGGGACTTAATAATACCGTAGCTTTCAAAGCAATCGATGAAAATGGTTTTGGCGTACCGGTAACTGCTTCGCTGTTTGATGATAATGGTAAAAAAGTCCTGGACTTTAGTGATGAACATACCGGTATGGGTTCGTTTCGTTTTATCCCGGCAAGGGACATTGCATATCATGCGAAAATTAATTTTAGGGATGGAAGGACCATAGATTACCCTTTGCCCACATCTATGGGAGAAGGAACAGTTTTACATGTAGATGAAACCAGTGACCCAGAGCATATCCTTATTGAGATCACATCCAATTCCGGGGACTCTGCTTTGCTAAGGCTTTTTGCGATAGCAAATCAAAATCTGCTTCATAGTGAAGAACTTATAACTCCCAGTGATCAAAAGTTCAATACAAGGATACCTAAAAGTGTTTTGCCTACAGGCATCATGCGGCTGACATTAACAAATGCAGATGGAGCCCCTCTTGCTGAACGGTTGGTTTTTGTAAATCATCCTGAAAGCCATGTTATCAGTATAAATTTATCAGACAATGAGATTGGCAAAAGAGAAGAAGTGACGCTGGATATGGGTTTAGAGGCAGATCACGGTCTAGCTCGGATATCCATTTCTGTGACAGCAGATTCATTGGTCCAAAAGCCACCTCATGCAGAAAATATAAAAACCTACCTGCTCTTAAGCGCTGATCTGAAAGGATTCATTGAATCCCCTGGCTATTATTTTGAAGATGATGGCTTAGAACGGCAGCTAGCACTTAGGCACCTGATGATGACTCAGGGATGGAGAAAATTTGGATGGAACGACATGATAACGCAAGCCTTCCCAAGCATCCAATATGGTATTGAACCTGATCTAAATATTAGGGGAAGGCTGGTAAACAGACGAGGGGAACCAATTCCTAATGGCCAGGCATTGCTTTTTCTAAAGGACCGGGCCCAGACATTCATTACAACCGAAACCAATAAAGAAGGCTATTTTACCTTCAGGGGATTTTACTTTACCGGAAATATACAGGTAGTCATACAGGGTTCCGATGATAAGGGACGAACAGAAGGTGTGGAGGTTCAAATGTTGGAAAAAGGTACTTTTCCTCTAATAGCAGAGAATTTGATACGTCTGCCTGATAATTTTGAAACCAAACTTCCCGAAAGATATGTGGCCGATACCCATAAACAATTTGAAGGCATAGGGTCGGCTTCAGCAGAGATGGATTTACAGGCACTGCTATTAGAAGAGATAGTAGTAGAGGGAAGAGCAGAAGTGATTAAACCATTTAAACTTCATCAGCGGGCGGATGCTGTACTTTATAGAAATCGTTTGCCGGTATCACCATCCGGTAATATATTAGAAAGCCTGCAGGGAAGAGTGGCCGGACTGAATATCACTCGCACTGGAATGAATGAATTCAGGGCTGTCATCAGGGGTCAGGGCACTCCTCTATATTTATTGGACGGAATGCCAATACCAGAAGAAACGATGCAGATGATCAATCAATTTGACATCAATAGAATAGAAATACTAAAAACACCCGGGACAGCTGGTATTTATGGAGGAAGAGCAAGTGGCGGTGTGATAGCACTCTTTACAGATCCGGGTTATGAAGAAGTAGCGGATTCCGATACCGGCAAGCACATCATAGTGGAAAGGATATCCGGTTTTAATAAGATAAGGGAATTTTATATCCCAAGCCTTGATAGGCCAGTACATAACAAAATGCCAGACCTCCGTAGTACTATCTATTGGAACCCATCGATTACCTTGGACAGCCAGCAAACAAAATCAATAAATTTTACCACTGCAGATACTCCTGGTAACTACAGGATCACTATAGAAGGAATCACTGATAATGGGCATCCCCTCTTTAGAGAATATATATTTAGAGTAAATTAAAATGAATCAGTCAACCTCCCACCATATCAAAACATAGAGATTTCCTAGTCCACTCACCTCTATAAACTTAATAGTTAACATATTTGGCATATTTTAGTTAATCATTGAAACCATCTATTTATCTAAATACAAGAACAATGTCAAATTCCGGTAACAAAAGTCTAGAAGTGAGCGAAAAAATAAATGCTCCCGTAAAGAAGGTATGGGAAATCTGGAACGATCCCAAAGCAATAGTCCAATGGAACCCGGTATCGGATCATTGGGAAACCTCTGACGAGGAAAATAAAATTAAAGAAGGCGAGAAATTTTTCAGCAGGAAATCTTCCAAAAATGAAAGTGCAAAATTAGACCTGGAGGGAACATACGATGAGGTCATTCAAGAAGACACTATCGCTTATACGATGAGAGATGGCCAAAAAGTCAAAATCACCTTTGATGAAGATGGGGATACCACTACTGTGACTACTACATTTGATGCAGATGACAACTTGCCGGAGGAAGCACAGGAAAAGTCATGGCAAGAGATATTAGCTGGATTGAAAGAATATGTAGAGGGCCATTAACTTAAATTCAACATTAAAAATCAGATAAATATAAATTCTGTCCTCTTTTAAAGCCTCACTAGTATATAACCAATGATCCTATAGCCAGTATACATGTGGTACATGTTTTCGGAAGAAGATAAAAAAAGCTGTATGGAAGGTAGATTCCAATAAAGGGATAATGAGCCTAACTTAAATCAATAAGCTCATTATCCTTAGATTATTTAAACCCTCTTACCTATCGCCTTCCGTACTGCCGGAGCCACCTCAGAGCCCAAAAGTTCGATGGCCCTCATAACCTGCCTATGTGGAAGAGTACCTACACTAATGTGAAGCAGGAATCTGGTATTGCCGAATAGCTCATGCTCCATCAAAATTTTATCGATCACCTGCTGCGGGCTCCCGACGAGAAGGGATCCTTCTGGGGACCGCATGGCTTCATACTGAGGCCTGTTCATAGGAGGCCATCCCCTTTCCTTTCCTATTTTGCTCATTAGATAAGCGTAGGGTGCATAGTAAGCGTCTGCAGCCTCCCTGTCATGATCGCCTATAAATCCATGTGAATTTATAGCTAATTGCATATCTGCGGGATCATGTCCTGCATTGAGGTACGTTTCCTTATATAGATCTGTCAATGGCACGAACCTATCCGGCATTCCTCCGATGATGGCCAAAGCCATAGGCACACCCTTCGTGGCAGCCCTTACTACTGACTCTGGAGTGCCACCTATGGCTATCCAAACAGGTAAGGCCCGCTGATAAGGTCTCGGATATACCCCCCGGTTATCTATAGAAGGACGGTGTTTTCCCTGCCAGGAAATGATTTCACTTTTATTTAGTTTTAGGAGCAGTTCTAGCTTTTCGGCAAATAAAGTATCATAGTCTTTTAGGTCATTGCCAAAGAGCGGGAAAGATTCTATGAAAGAACCTCTGCCGGCTATAATTTCTGCCCTGCCCTTTGATAACAGATCCACATGGGCAAAATCCTGGAAAACCCGCACCGGATCATCTGAACTCAGCACTGTTACGGCACTGGAAAGCCTGATGTTTTTTGTTCTCATGGCTCCGGCGGCGAGTACTATCGCTGGAGAAGAAACGACAAAATCAGATCTGTGATGCTCCCCTATAGCAAATACATCCAGGCCCACCTGATCAGCCAGTTCCATCTCTTCCATTAAATTATGCATCCTCTCCCAAGGAGCCAACAATTTGCCTGAAACCGGATCAGGCGTATTTTCTACAAAAGTGGTTATTCCTATTTCCATATTATATGTATATACATTGAATATATATCTAAATCTGAAAACCATCAATAAAGTTCAAAAATAACCTTTACCTATGTGGTTTTTATATAAAAGAAGTCACACGCTCTCTATATATATATTACTTTTATCTGGCGGGCTTAGACCATACAAGGTTTTATGAACATAATTCATTCTATAATATATATATTTGGGTATTAGGATGATGATCTATTCATTCAATAGCCATTTATATATACCGATAATTAAATTAAACCATGGATCCATATTATAAAGAAGCATTAGACCAGGCTAAAAAAAGCCTAGCTGAAGGGGGAATCCCTATAGGGAGCGTACTCGTATATCAAAACAATATAATAGGCAAAGGACACAACAAGCGGGTTCAAGATGGAAGTGTGGTGCTCCATGGAGAAATGGACGCACTCGAAAATGCCAAAAGGCAGCCGGCTTCGGTTTATAAAAATTCAATTATTTATACCACTTTATCCCCGTGCCCTATGTGCACAGGAGCTATATTACTATATGGCATACCTAAAGTAGTAATAGGTGAAAACGTTAATTTCAAAGGTGCAGAAGATCTGTTAGTAGCCAAAGGAGTAGAAATAACTGTACTAAATGATCCCGAATCAATTCAAATGATGCAAAATTTCATTCAGGCAAAGCCGGCATTATGGAATGAGGATATTGGAGAATAAAAATAGTATGGCGATAGCTATGTTTTTAACCGGGACATTATGATACACATCATGCCCTCTTTATTCCAATATTGCGGTATATAATCTTACAGTTAGCTTAAGACTATCGTTAAGTCCTGTTATAAAATCAAATTAAGCTGTTAAAACTGACCGGTTTTAAATATAAATCCCTTCACCTGTATGTGAAGGGATGTAAAAACACAAAATTAAAAGCCATCTGCTTTAATATCTTTTTCTATGACATTTCCAAGCTTGGAAGCGATAGGTCTTATCTCCTCAGCTTTTCCGATCAGCAGAAATTGAATGTTATCTTTAGGGAAATACTTTTCTACTATATCAGCAGCTTTTTCAGTAGTCATACCCTCTACATTGGATTGGAAATTATTGATATAAGATTCGTCAAAGTCATACCAAAACATCTGTGTGAGCAACCCTGCCAATTGTCCGGAAGTTTCATAATTGGGAGGAAACTGGCCTTTTACATAGTTTTTAGCAGATGTGAGGGTCTCTTCATCGATACCTGTTTGGTGCAACTTGTTCAATACGGATAATGCCAGGTCTATGGCTGCTCCTGTTGTACTATTAGCTGTAAAGGTGGAAATGGCAAATGTGCCAGCATTTTTTAAAGGTGAGAACCTACTGTTAGCGCCATAAGTCAGGCCTGAATTGACCCTAAGTTCATCATTTAACCATGAAGTAAACCTGCCTCCAAACACCGTATTTACTACCTGGATGGCTACATAATCTGGATTATCACGCCTTACCCCCAGTCCCCCTATCAGAAAAGTAGTTTCCCGCGCATCTTCTTTATTAACTAATAAAACGCGAGAATGGTCCAAAGTGGGTACAGCTTCGGAAACTATATTATGCTGGTCTGCAGCTGGCTTTTCCCATGCGATGAATAGCTCACTTATTTTATTTTTCATCTTCGCAGCATCAAAATCCCCTACTATGGCTATGGCACTTCCTGAAGGAGAATAATTGGCTTTATAAAACGATCGGAGATCATCCGCTGTAAAAGTTGTTACAGTGGATGGACTTCCACTTACGGCATTGCCATAAACATGGTCTCCAAAAATAAACTTATCCCAATAAGAATTGATAACTGACCGTGGACTTTCTTTAGCCCTTTCTAATCCTGAAAGCACTCTTTTCTGTTCTTTGGCAAACTCTTCTTCATCAAATATTGGAGCAGTCAAGACCTCTTTGATTATAGGAAAAACAATATCCTGGTCTTTATTGGCAAATTTTGCTGATAATCCAGCTGATTCTTTGGATGCATAAGTATTGAGAGTGGCTCCTATAAAATCAAGTTCTTCCTCTATCTGTGTTTTAGCATAGCTTAGGGTACCATACTGCAGCCCTGATGCTGTGAGGGCAGCCAAGCCTGATTTCTCCCCGTCGTATATGGCTCCGGCAGGAACTACGGCAGATACGCTGATGGTAGGTACTTCACGCTGTGCCATTAAATAGACTGTCAGACCGTTAGGCAAAGTAAACTTCTCATATTCTGGCACTTTAAAATTAGCATCCTGTGCCAGCGCTAGTGCAAACGTTCCAAATAAAGCAACACAGACTAGCAAAATATATTTAGCTGTTATTTTCATAATTTAATCTTCTACATTGGCTTTTAAAATGCCTACAGTTCGGTTTGATTTCTTGAAATATTCTTTGGCCACCCTGGATACGTCTGCCATACTTACTTTTTCATATTCCGCAGGCGCATCAAACATCTTTTTGTAGTCGCCAAAGAATAGCTCATAAGTTCCGATATTATTGGATTTGCCATTTATGGTTTCAATCTGGTTATAGAACTCCATAAGTTTTTGATTTTTAATTTTCTGAAGTTCCCTCTCAGTAATCCCTTCTGCTTTGATCTTTTCCAATTCTTCATAAATGGCCTTTTCCAAAACATCTTCTTCGATGCCTTTGGCAGATACCGCATAGATCTCAAATAGATTGGGGTCAAAACTTTCGCCAAAACTGGTAAACACAGAAGTCGCCAATTGTTTCTGATCTACCAGGGCAGAATATAATCTGGAAGTATTACCGCTGGATAAAACCGAACTTAAAATATCCAATGCATAATAGTCATCATGACGTGTATCTGGTGTATGGTAAGCGATCATCATGTATGGACTGGCTACTTCCCTTTGGACAGTAATCCTTCGCTCTCCAGTTTGCTCCGGCTCTATCAGATGAACAGTTTTCGGTTCTTTACTCGACGGTATGGGTTCCATGTATTTTTTGGCGAGCCTTTTTACCTCAGAAGTCTTCACGTCTCCTGATATGACTACTAGAGCATTATTGGGGGCATAATAGGTTTGAAAATAAGTTTCTAGATCCTGTTTGGTCCAATTTTTAATATCAGATTCATACCCTATCACTGACCAATGGTAAGGATGTTCCTGAAAAGCGGTGGCATTTACAGCTTCACCTAGCATCCTCCAAGGTGAATTTTCCAGCCCGGTACTGCGTTCAGATAACACCACCCCCCGCTCACTTTCTACCATGGCAGAGTCTATAGTTAAATGTCCGATTCGGTCTGATTCCAGATCAAAGATCTTTTCCATAGCCGAGACAGGAAACCAATTGGTATACACCGTTACATTTTGGGTCGTATAGGCATTATTGGCCCCGCCATTAAATTCCATCACCCTGTCAAATTCTTTGGGACCGTACTTTTCCGATCCATTGAACATCATATGTTCAAAAAAATGCGAAAGACCGGTTATACCTGGGTGTTCATTCCTCGAACCTACTTTATAAAAAATGTACATATTCGCATTGGGAATAGAGCTGTCTTCCATTACCAAAAATTTCATGCCATTCTGCAGAGTAAAAGACTGCACATCATCACTTTGTATCTGTGCCATCACCGGCATACAGATACATACATATAAGAGGTATAATATTTTCTTCATTAATAGTATGTAATTGGTTTTAAGGTGTAATATAGTAGTTTTTATGTTTGTTCTAATTTTTACCACGGTAAAATAAACGGGGTCTTTTGGCATGCACTTCCAATATCCGCCTATTGGCTTTACGGATTTGGATGTCTTTTGGCAAAATTTTTGAAAGCATATTATTCTTAATAACTTTTATATGGATCAAAAACGGATTTTCGGACCCTTACTTACTATTCTAGGAATCATTGGACTCATTTACGCTGCTTTTCTTTTCTTGGATGACACCAATGTCGACTGGAAAACCCAAGTTGTATTTTTTATACTAGGGTTGATTTTTTTTAGTTCAGGTTTGGGCCTAATCAAAAATACAAATAATTAGAAATATATAAAATTGTGATATATACATAAATTTGCACTATGGACATTAAATAACTCATTTTAACGCATAAAATAGTTCATAATACTCCGTAGTCCTTATATGAGCATATTGCCATAAAGTTGGATTATTTATTTCTTTAAATATATTTGTGGTAAATAGATATTGATTTCTGTATTGCCTATCAAATAGTATGAATGAAATAAAAAGGTTGTTAGATTTAAAATCCTATCAAGTTTTAGATACCCTTCCCGACAAAGAACTTAATGATATTATAGAAATAGCTTCTACTATCTGTGACACACCCATATCCCTGATCACCTTTGTAGATGATAAACGTCAGTGGTTTAAGGCTAAAAAAGGCCTTGTGATCAATGAGACACCCCGGGCGGATGCTTTCTGCAAATATGCCCTGACTAATCCTAATGATTTACTGGTAGTCAATGATCCCTTAACAGACAAGAGATTTAACAACAACCCTCTAGTCTTGGGAAACCCCTACATCCGTTTTTATGCTGGTGCGCCTTTAGTAAGTTCGGAAGGGCATGTATTGGGCACATTATGTGTAATAGACAATCAGCCGCGGAATATTTCAGATAGTCAGTTAAATGCTCTCAAACTGCTGGCGAAAAAAGTAATGAACATACTGGAAACCAAAAAACTTCTAGCGGAACAGAATAATACTATAGAAAACAGTTCTATAAGATTAAAAAAACTTTCCGATCAGGCACCAGGTGTGATTTATCAACTGGAAATGAACACTGAAGGTAAGATGTCGTTCACATTTTTAAGTGAAGGCATCAAAGAAGTACATCCTTATCTGGATATAGAGGATTTAAAAAAGAATCCCGAAATAGCTTTCGAAGTGGTTCATCCTGAGGATGTGGCCATGGTGCAGGAAACACTATTCAGTGCATTTACCAATCTTATCATGTGGGATATAGAATACAGGGTTATAGCTACCGATACCGGTATTACCTCTTGGCACTGGGCCAGGGCCAAACCTGAAAAGAAAGATGACGGATCAGTTATTTTATATGGCACCTTTCAGGACATCACAGAAAAGAAAAAATACATAGAAACTTTAGAACAGATTATATTCGATATTTCGCACGTCATGCGCAAACCTGTAGCTACTATGATGGGATTGACCGGAATGCTGGATCCTAATCACATAGATCATCATACGCTTTCAGATATCATTCAGCATATCCAAAACACTTCATTAGAAATGGACACCTATCTGCACAAATTGAATAAAGCTTACTGCGAAAAGAAATTAGATTATTTTAGTCCTTACAATGGTGAATGATTTATATAGCTAAGTTCCATAAATAACCAGATTAAAAAAACTCTCTATTATAGTATGCAATCGATAATCCTACGATTGATTATGATATAAAGTACATACATGCATACATAAAGAAAATCTGATATTAACAATTCCCCACCAAACCAGATATTTTGTTCAAGATTTATTAATAACAAACAATATTTTTAAAGAACTAAATAAAAATTAGAGCTGTTTACCACGAAGAGATTTTTATGAAAAATTACCACAGTGGAAAAAAGCTATACAAAAATTAAAAATACAGGCATAATTATCGTATTGGGTGCGCTAGCTACGATTAGCCCCTTTTCTATAGATATGTACCTACCCGGATTTCCGGCCATGGCAGAAGATCTGAATACTTCCATTTCTAATGTTCAGCTATCATTGACTGCTTATCTTATTGGTATAGCTGTAGGACAGTTATTTTATGGGCCTTTATTAGATAAGTTTGGCAGAAAAAAACCTTTATATGTGGGATTGGGCATTTATTTAATAGCCTCACTGGGGTGTGCTTTTTCCCAATCTGTAGAGAACCTCATTGTCATGAGGCTGCTACAGGCCATCGGCGGATGTGCCGGTATGGTAGCTGCACAGGCCCTCGTAAGAGACCTTTTTCCGGTCACCAAAACAGCCCAGATTTTATCATTACTTACATTGGTAATAGCAGTTTCCCCTATGATAGCGCCTACAGTGGGTGGTTATGTGACAGCATATTACGATTGGCACATTGTGTTTATCATACTGGCCGTGCTGACCCTGCTGATCTGGCTGGCTGCTATATGGGTATTGCCAGACGGCTCAGCTCCAAATGCACATATTTCTCTAAAACCGAAAAAAGTATATAATAATTATCTCAAAGTTTTTAAAAACAGGCAATTCCTAGTCTATATGCTGGTAGGTGGGATAGCTGGAGCGGCACCTTTTGCCTATATTGTAGGTTCGGCTGATGTATTTATGAATATATATGGGGTTAGTGAGCAGCAGTATGGATGGATATTTGCGTTTTTAGCTTTTGCCATGATCGGTTCCACACAGCTTAACCACCTTCTTTTGAGAAAATTCACCAGTCAGCAGATCATTCATTTTTCATTACACTACCAGGTCATTGTAGGGATTACTTTGGTATTTGGGGTTTATAATGGTTGGTTCAGTGTATTGGGGCTGGTGGTACTGATGTTTATATTTTTAACTGCTCATGGTTTAAACAGTCCTAATGCGGCAGCATTATCTTTAAACCCTTTTACAAAAAATGCCGGCAGTGCTTCAGCATTATTAGGCAGCATGAGGATGGCCATAGGAGGACTTGTATCTGCTGGTGTAAGTTTATTTCACTCCAGTACTGCATTACCTATGGTAATAGGGATGTCAATTTGTGCTTTAGGCGGATTTATAGTAATTAAACTGGATAGGAGAATTCCGGACACATCCCATAAAACATATGAAATCGAGCATGCTTAATGCTTTTCTATTTTTAGATTAGAGTACATACTAGCTTGTGGTTTAAGTTCCTATAATTTAAAGTGATCAGTCTAAACGCATACAAAACATTGTATTTATATTAGTTTTATTACATCCACCCTGAACCATAAATTAAGGCCATAAATTTAAGAGAATAGAATGGATTAAAATTAATATAAGCTTTCATTTCATTAGGTAAAGTAAAGATTTTAGAATTTTTACATTAATTTAGATTTCGCTTTTTTTTATCGCACTTTAGAAATGGAAATATGAACAATAAACACTGGAGTATAGACGAAATAGTAGAAATTTATAATACCCCACTTTTAAACCTAATATACGATGCTTCGACAGTGCATCGTCTGCATCATGATCCAAATAAAATACAGGTAAGTTCTTTAATATCGATCAAAACCGGAGGTTGTCCTGAAGATTGTGGATACTGCCCACAGGCAGCTAGGTACCACACTGGTGTAGAGGGTAATCAGCTTTTGGATGTACAGCAAGTTAAAGCACAAGCTTTACGTGCAAGGTCAGCCGGCTCATCAAGGGTTTGCCTAGGTGCTGCCTGGAGAAATGTTAAAGACGGGCCTGAATTTGACCAGGTACTGGAAATGGTACGGACAATCACTCAGTTGGATATGGAAGTTTGCTGTACATTAGGTATGCTGACCGAGAATCAAGCCAAAAGATTGGAGGAAGCCGGATTATATGCCTATAACCATAATATAGATTCCTCTGAAGAGTATTATAAAGAAGTAATATCTACACGTGCTTTTGATGACCGTCTATCTACCATAAACAATGTACGCAAAACTTCCATTACCCTTTGTTCGGGAGGTATAATAGGTATGGGTGAAAGTCTTAAGGACCGTGCCGGTATGCTAAAAATACTGGCCAATATGAACCCACAGCCAGAAAGTGTACCTATCAATGCACTGGTCCCTGTAGAAGGCACTCCACTGGCAGAAGAAAAACCGGTTTCTATATGGGATATGGTAAGAATGATAGCGACCTCTAGGATCGTACTGCCTCATACCCAAATACGTCTTTCAGCTGGAAGGACACAAATGAGCCAAGAAGGCCAAACCTTGTGTTTTTTGGCCGGGGCTAATTCCATATTTGCAGGAGATAAATTGCTCACCACGCCAAATCCTGATTCAAATGAAGACCACGAGCTTTTCAACTTACTGGGCATCAAGACACAGTCCCCTTTTGAAAAACATGCTAAAAGAGAACCTGTAGAACAGACGGCTACTTCTTCAGCGCTGAATGAAAAACCTAAGTGGACAAGACCAGGTCATGTTATTGAAAGAAACATCCGGGCATCCAAAAAGGATCAAATCTGATTTAGCCTATATATGAGCATTCAAAGGTCCATATGCCTATGTAGCTATAATTTAAGAGTTAAAAAAAAAGTCCGGGTGTATATGGTATCCTAATCACCACCTATGCGAAATTACTTTAAACATCTTATCTTTTTAAAGCTACTGGGCATGGCCATGTGTGCCCCGAATACATAAAATCCATAAACCCAACCTTTATATACCCTATTCACCATGGTTATTATCTTTAACTAATAGGGACTGCCCCTACAGCTACTTGACAGCAATGAAGAAACCTGAAACGGAGATCTCCTACTGAATTATATCAACCATTTTTTTAATGCTGAGGAGCTTACTTTCAGCATTGGCACCAGGCTATCCCAATTGTTTTCATTAGTAAAGCTTTTACTGTACTAGCTTCAATCCCCGGGCGTAATTTTTAACTATTATGCAACTTCTTAAATTCAAAACCAGCTTCCTATTATACTCTACTAATAATGTTCCCCTCAATCACAGGTCAAAATCATAAGGATTTACCCGAAAATTTTCCAATATATTATACGAACCCATCTTTGCGATAATCATACTCCCTTATATCAATAAGTTGAATAACTTTTATTAGGATAAGCTTTATTAAACATCCTTTCTAAACTTATTCGCTCTATATTTTTACCGATGACTACAATTTTTGACTGTACAGGTTCGTCTTCTGGCCATTCCCCTTCTTTGGTAATTGATAATTTTTTTCCGGTTGATTGTATGAGAAATTTCCCATCTTCTTTATCCAAATTTACAAAACCTTTTATCCTATATATCTGGTGATAATGAAGAAAAAGAGAAACAGTTAAAATAGAATACAGCTTTTGCATGTCAAATGGATAATCAAAGGTCATAAGGATACTTTTGAGATGAGAAGTATGTGGCAGATCACTATTGATATGATCAGTAAAATTCCGTGATGGAGGGTCATTCAAAATGCCTAGTTCAATACTAGCCTGAGTAGCAGTGACAATGGTAGCAAATGGATTGATTGTTTTAAGACGATTTGTTAAAATGTCCGCATATCTTAAATTGATCAAATCCATCTTATTGATAATCAGTAGTTCTGCCGCACTGACTTGACGTTCCGCTTCCACTACTTCATTAAATCTGTCTTCAATATTTTCCGCATCCACGATGGTAATTATTTTTTTCAGTTCAAAGAATTTCTGTATATCATCTCTTTTAAACACAGACGCTAATATCCCTGTATCCGCCACCCCTGATGCCTCTATGAATAAATTATCAGGTGCTTCAGGATGTGAAATAAGCTCTTCCAAAACTGATAAAAGTTCGTCGTCGAGTACGCAACACAAACAGCCATTATTCATTTCAAAAAGCTGGTTATAATTTTTCTTCACCAGTACGGCATCTATTGATTCTTTTCCATATTCATTCTCTATCACAAAATTTTTTTCAGCTTTGTAATGATCTAAAAGCACATTTAAAAATGTGGTTTTACCTGATCCCAAAAAGCCGGTAATCAGAAAAATTTTTATTCTATCTCTATCCATTATCATATCATTTACGCAACAATATTGCAAATTACTGACAATTTTTTATCTATGTATTTATAGACAGAAAATTATTGGTAATTTTTTTTTTTATAAGTCACTGTAGACTCCGTACAAAGCACCATAACTCAAGATCATATATCCAAATGCCTATAAATAATTGAGAATTCATATCAAGCTATATGCCTGTAAAGAAGTAAAGGATCAGATGATTACCCACATACCGAAAATTAACATGAAATACTTTGACTGGAACTAGTACTATAATAAAACAAATGAAATTAACTCATTTACAGAATAAAAATATGCCCCTATACAGCCTAAATACCTGAACAAAGAGAACCAATTTTTTTATCGAAAACTATTGAAGCAATATATTGTTAAATCTTTACATTAACCATCATCATTAGTTAATTACTATGATTAGAATATATTGCCTCTCCAATCATTCCCGATGGTCCTGTAATCCTCACTTAGGTCCATCATGTAAAGGGAAACCATTTTGGAATTAGCTCGTTTTTAATGTATATTTAAGAATCGGGCATGCAAAAATTGAGTAAATCTTTTGCACCAAATGAATATTTAATTTATACGAAATAATATAGTTTTATGAATATTGAGCAAATTTTCAAGAATAATCAAGAATGGATTCAGAGTAAGATCAATACAGATTCATCCTACTTCAGCAACCTCTCCAAAGGACAAACCCCTGACATTCTATATATAGGATGTGCAGATAGTAGGGTTTCAGCTGAGGAACTTATGGGTGTGGCCCCCGGGGATGTATTTGTTCATAGGAACATTGCTAATATGGTTCCCAATACCGACTTGAATGTCATGTCAGTGATAGAATATGCCGTGATGCATTTGAAAGTTAACAATATTGTAGTATGCGGACACTATTTTTGTGGAGGAGTAAAAGCGGCTATGCAATCTCAAGATCTGGGTATATTAAATCCTTGGTTAAGAAATATAAGAGATGTATACCGTACTCATAAAGATGAACTCAATGCTATTGATGACGAAGAGGAAAAATATAAAAGATTGGTGGAGCTAAACGTGGAAGAGCAATGTATTAATGTAATCAAAACCGCAGCAGTCCAAAGAGCTTATAGAGACAGGAAAATCAATATTCACGGTTGGGTTTTTGATATTCATTCTGGCAAGCTGGTTGATCTAAAAATTGACTTTAAAAGAATTTTAGATGATGTGATGGAGATTTATCACCTCGATTAAAGAGAACCTATACTAGGTAGATTCAGCCTGTTACACTGAGCATTTCATTTAGAATGCAGACTAGTGAAGCTAGGTATAATAACCGTATAAGTGTTATATAAAAAAATCAAACTTCAGGAATAGAATTATATTTAAAAATTATGGGAGAGTCGATGACATATGTTTTCGACTCTCTCATTTTTATTATCACTATAGTTTAAAATAATTCCCTATAAATGCATAATCCTTATATTGATTTTTTTTGAAACCTCAAAGCATGCAGCATTGACGCTTATCAATTGAAATAGTAGAATCCTCTATAAATTATCATCAAGTAAATCATTTATGAAAATAAAGCCCTCATAAGTGGATAATAATGAATGATCGGTTAAAGAGTTAATTTTTCACCCTACTGATGGTAAATACGTTAAGAAGAATATGGCCACTTGAAATCAATAAATTTATAATATTATCACTCACCCTTATACAAATAACATTATTTTTGATGGTGCGCATTGATAAAACGAATATCCTCTATCTTCACAGGTAAATATGGAAACAGTAAAAATAGGAATCATCACCGCTTCAGACAGAGCCTCTGCGAAAATATATGATGATCAGTCAGGTAGTGAAATTATTCGGTTTTTAAATGACTCACTCATCAATCCTTGGGAATCGGACTATAAGGTCGTACCTGATGAGCTCGAAATTTTAGTATCCGTCATGGAGGAAATGGTGGCCAATAATTGCTGTCTAATCATTACAACAGGAGGAACCGGGCCGGCCAAAAGAGACGTCACCCCCGAAGCGACAGAGATCGTATGTGATAAAATGTTGCCAGGATTTGGGGAATTGATGCGGCAAATAAGCTTACAGCATGTACCTACCGCCATACTTTCCAGACAGACTGCAGGCATATGTAATGCTAGTCTGATCATCAACCTGCCTGGAAAACCATCTGCTATTAAACAGTGTCTTGAAGCTGTGTTTCCTGCTGTACCCTACTGCATAGATCTGATAGGTGGCCCCTACTTGGAATGTGACCAAAATAAAATCAAAATCTACCGGCCTTAGTATTTATCATTCTAAAACAAAATCACCTATTACAGCATTTACAGTTTTAGGATCTTCATGATGGAGCCAATGGGTAAGATGGTCCAGCACTACCAATTTACCATTGGTGCATTTCTCAATGCTATCATAAGCCATCTCTACCGCTAATGCGCTATCTTTAGCTCCCCAAATAATTAAAGTAGGAATAGTGATCTCTTTATCGAAATTTAATTTGTTAAAGAAAAATGCTCTATACCAGTTCAGCATAGAGGTCAAACTACCATTTCTTTCCCATTGGTTTTTATAATCCGCTAGATCTAAATCCGAAAATGTATTTTTCCTGGAGGTCTTCTGAAGACTCATTGTCAATAATTTATAATTAGATAAACCAATGACTATTTCCGGAAGTAAAGGCAATTGAAAGACAGCTGCATACCAGCTTTTTTTACGTTGTTCAGAATTGGTCTTGAGTGTATCTTTCATTACCTGAATATGCGGCATATTAAGGATAACCAATTTATGGATGCGTTCGGTATGCTGCTGCGCTAGTGTCCAAGCCACTCCACCTCCCCAGTCATGCCCTATCAAGGTAATTTTATCCTGAGTGACATTATCGATCAGCTGTACGATATCCTCTATGAGCTCTGCTAATATATATGATTTTACCCCCTTGGGTTTATCACTTTCTCCATAACCTCGCTGGTCGGGTACTATAACATGATAACCCAGGTCTACTAAAAAGGGGATCTGATTCTTCCACCCTTGGTGGTATTCAGGAAAACCATGTAATAATATAACAACTTTTTTATGCTGCTCTCCTGCATGAAGGACATGCAATTTTATACCGTTGACTTTATGAAATTTATAGCTGATTTGCATTTGATGTAGATAAGGAAAAGATAAAAAAACCTAGGAGAACAAAATCCTATGAATACCCACAATGATAACATGTCCCATTCATTATAGTTATCCAAATGATAATATATCCAATGAAAATAGTAGAAATATTGTTGCCTGAATTTTAAAATCCGGTCCTTTTGCCATCCAGGTTTTTTTCTTCAATCCAGATATTGCGGTAAAGCACATGATGACCCTCTGCCTGCAGCTTTATCCCTCCGGGCTGATCAGTGATGTCTTGGCCACCATTATTACCTCCGTCAAGCCCTGAATTGGGACCTCCCCAGACTTGCTTGATCTCCTTATCATCATGTATTT
Source organism: Anditalea andensis (assembly GCF_000714815.1). Lineage (GTDB taxonomy): Bacteria > Bacteroidota > Bacteroidia > Cytophagales > Cyclobacteriaceae > Anditalea > Anditalea andensis. Next base: position 93,965 of record NZ_JMIH01000004.1, read on the forward strand.
TTTTACCATTAAAATAAATGGTTACTCTGGCAGGTTCTGTGCGATTTCCATTTTCAAATCTTGCCGCTTTAAATAATATATCATAAGCATTCCATTTACCAAGACCATTATAGGCTTCTTGAGTGGGTAGGTGTTCATTGATGATAGCGGCCATTCCGTGTAGTCCGTAGTCACCATCGAGTATCTGTATCTCATATCTGTTTTGAAGATAAACGCCAGAGTTACCCCCCTCTTCTTTAACCAAAAACTCCACATGCAAGCGAAAATCTTCAAACTTTTCCTTTGTAACTATATCAGCAGCCCCATAAACACCACCAGCCGCAGCGGGATCATTACTGTCCATGACCGTTCCCTGATCTACTGGATCATTGACCACCTGCCATTTGATCGGAGGTTCAGCTGACAGACGAGGGCCTTGCCAGTATTCCCACTTCTGGTCAAGCAATTCCCGGGAACCATCAAAAAGCATTTCAGCACCTTCTGGTTTGACAGCACCTACACCTATTTGTCCTAAAGAGGTCAGGATGGATATAACATTTATTATTAATGATATTGAAAATATTTTGATCACTGGGTTCGAATTTAGTACAAAAGATAAACTGATAAGGAATGGCCAGGTGAACTACCGCTACTAAAATAGTCAAAAGAAGTTATACCATCCACAAATATCCTAAACGGAACTATAAAATAATTTATCTACACCTAAAATTCGATCATCCTAAATGACATACCTATCAGGTTTCTTCCTACATAAATGTCTAATATGAAAAAAAGTTATTTAGCTTGGGTTTCTGCGCCAATGAAATCTATCATCCTTTTAAACAATATAACGCTTCATTCTATTGGACTTCAAGTACGATAGGATGAAAAGATAGCCGCCAGTAAAGTCAGATGGTGAATATGTTTTTATCTACTCCCCTTTTCAAAAGATATTGATATTTTTTTTAGATAAAGATTTATTTCCTTTTTCCTTTGAGATCCCTATAAGAGAGGACGGCTATATCACTTCCAGGCACCGATAAAGATAGAGCTAGACGGATTAAGTTTAGATGCTTAACAGCTCCAAATAGATTGAAGACGTTGTTATGCTGATTTTCAAGCCGATACCTATTTTACATCCACCAAGGTTAAAGTAAATATAAATGGGTAAAGTTCTGTAAAAACGAGTCGCAAAGTAACTATCCTAGAAAATGAAAGTAAAGGTATAGTAGGCTACAACATAAAGCTACCCATGGATCCGCTAGGTTCTCCGTAAAACTGCCATTTAGATCAGCTATAATATTTAACAGATTTAAAACATCACAATAGCATATGACTTTACAAATATGTGATAAAGATATTGATTTAAACTTAGGTTACTTCTACGAAAACTGCTTTCTTCACTGCCCATGAAAGAACAATTGCTAAAAAACAAAAATGCCCAAACTGCTTTTGGCCTAGGGATGACTTTGCTATTATTAATTTCAATAGCGATTTGGTTCAAACTGATAGCTGCCTCACTTTGGAATTTGCTTTTATTTCCCTTGATATTTTCACTAGTACAGTTCTGCCTAACTCCATTGCTGAGAGGTTTAGGAATTTTTCATTATTACAGCCACTTTCTGATGGCGAATACTTCTGACTCCTCCGCCGTTGAACTACATACGGGCACCACCTTTGACTTTATATTGCATTTTTCATTAAGGGATTTTGGTAGCCGCTCAAAATTAAATATCATTACTGAAGTGGTAAATGGTCTGTTAAGAATCATCCACGATATAGAAAACGGAAGCATTCATAGAAATAAAAAAATAATAGCGGCTCCATACTTTCTATCTAAAAGGACCATACAAAAGTTCGGGTTCAAAGTAAAAGAACCTTCATTATTGGACCGAGTTTTTATAATAGGTAGTTTCTTTGACATCCTGCTGATGTATATTTTTACACACCGTAAATTTACCTTACCAGAAGTATGGAAGGTAAAATCAGTGGAATTAAGTGCTTGGCAGCTCTTAGCTAAAAAGGGTGATTTAATTAATTTAAAGAAACGGTTAAAAGGTTAAAATGCGTCATACAGATTACTCAGATTAATTTTTTATCCTGTAGTATATTACATGATGAAAGGCACATTAGATTGCTGATGCAAATAGAACCAATACACCACAGTAACAATATACATAGGGGGCATTTTCTATATTTGAATTTTAAACCAGTTTAGAAATATAGTTATTTATAAAAATCCGGTAGAGGATTCAATGTTAGGTTCTGCCTCTGATGCCAATACGGATAGACGGTTGGTACTTCACTTGCTTTATCTAATTTTTTTATTTGTTCAGTAGTAAGGTTCCACCCTACTGAATCTAGGTTTTGCTTCAACTGCTCCTCAGTGCGGGCACCGATGATGATACTGGAAACGGTAGGCCGTTGAATCAGCCAATTGAGGGATATTTGTGCCACAGTCTTTCCTGTTTCCTCCGCGACTTCATCGAGAGCATCGATGATATTGTAAAAAACCTCCTCATCTACGACCGCCTCTGGTACTGGGCTTCCTCCCTGGGCCACTCTACTGTCAGCCGGATGCGGCTTACCTCTGCGGTACTTTCCGCCCAACCTACCTGCTGCCAATGGTGACCATATCAAAGCTCCTACATTCTGATCCAGACCTAAAGGCATCAGTTCCCACTCATATTCACGATTGGCCAGTGAATAATAAACTTGATGCCCCACATATCTATTCCATCCATACTTATCAGATATACCCAGTGATTTCATCAGGTGCCATCCGGAAAAATTGGATGCTGCTATATACCGGACCTTACCGCTTTGGGTCAGATCATCCAATGTCCTTAAAGTTTCCTCTACTGGTGTGTTGGCATCAAATCCATGCATATGGTAGATATCAATGTAATCAGTCTTCAACCTTTTCAGACTTCCTTCCACTTGCTTGGTTAAATGATGTCTCGAAGACCCCTGATTGTTCGGCCCTTCTCCAAAAGGAAAAGTACCTTTGGTAGAAATAAGCATTTTATCCCGCCTACCTTCTATTGCTTTTCCTAATATTTCCTCGGCCATACCAGCTGAATAGATATCTGCTGTATCAAAAAAATTAACACCGGCGTCCATACAAAGGTCTACCAGTCGGGTAGCCTCCTTGGTATCAGTACTTCCCCATGCTTTAAAAAATTCATTGCCTCCCCCAAAGGTAGCTGTTCCGAAACTCAATACGGGCACCTGCAGACCGGATGCCCCCAATAATCTGTATTCCATGATATAGAGGTTAGTAGATAAGCGTAAATAGTATTAGTTATTCATTAATATGGGTTTCAAAACAATGCGTCAATCTGATAAATCGAATTTAAAAATATCCTTAAAGACCAAAGTAATTAGGGTATTCCCTATGACTTTGGTCTATATAGTTGACAATGTTATAATCCTAAAATTTTCCGGTTAGTATCTTCATCTACTCCCCCGCCGGCAAAGTCATCAAATACCTTGGAGGTGGCCTGAATGAGGTGGCTCTGTATGAAAGGGGCTCCTTCTGTAGCACCTTGAACTGGATCTTTTATGGCACACTCCCATTCCAGTACAGCCCAGCCTTCAAAACCATACTGGGTCAGCTTCGAAAATATGGCGCTAAAATCTACCTGCCCATCTCCCAAGCTTCTGAACCTGCCTGCTCTATCCACCCAGCTTTGGTATCCGCCATACACACCCTGTCTACCTGATGGATTGAATTCAGCATCTTTGACATGGAACATTTTAATCCTGTGGTGGTAAATATCTATAAACTGTTTATAGTCCAGACACTGCAATACGAAATGAGATGGATCATATAATATATTAGCCCTAGTATGGTGATCTATCTTATCCAAAAACATATCAAAGGTAACCCCATCATGAAGGTCCTCTCCGGGGTGGAGTTCATAGCATACATCCACTCCTACTTCATCAAATGCATCTAATATCGGCAGCCATCTTTTGCCTAACTCCTCAAATCCCATATCCACCAACCCAGCTGGACGCTGTGGCCATGGATACATGGTATGCCATAATAGAGCACCCGAAAAAGTAGCATGGGCAGTCAATCCGAAATTAGCCGACGCCTTGGCAGCCAGTTTAAGTTGATTTACTGCCCATTCCGTTCTTGCTTTGGGATTATTTTTCACACTGTCAGGAGCAAATCCATCAAATCCTATGTCATATGCCGGATTTACAGCTACTAGCTGTCCCTGCAGGTGAGTGGAAAGCTCAGTGATTTCAAGACCTTTTTCATGAAGCTTGCCTTTCAGTTCATCACAATACGTTTTAGAGTCGGCGGCTTTCTGAAGATCTATACACCGGGCATCCCAAGTAGGAATCTGTACCCCCTTATATCCCAGACCGGCTACCCAGTCTCCAATATTTTCCAAATTATTAAAAGGTGCCTTATCGTCCATAAATTGAGCTAAAAATATTGCTGGTCCTTTAATAGTGTTCATATAAGTTGTTTATTTATTGATTAAAATTAATTGCCATTTAAGAAAAGATTTAAATTACGAAAAAATTTATTTCTTATGGCTATTTTCGCGCTTATGTGGATAAAAAAATTATTTAAAAGATATTTTGAAGCACAATCCAGATAAGTATGGTTCGCCATTACCCCTTATTAGAGTGATGTAGCACTATAATACTTTCTTATTCTTAAACTGCCTTCCAGCTCTCCTGCTACTCCGAGGGATTGGATATAGTAGGTTTGGAAGTATTGTTTAATTGCCCCCCCTCTTTTAAAGTTTGCATCACTATTCTGTCTTTAAAAGGGCTATTCTTTTGGAATTCCAGGTAAAAACCATCTAACTTCTCAAAGGTAAGTGGAGTCCCGAATGTGTACCTATCAGTGATTTTTTCTTGAAAATCTTTATTATACATGATCATAGATCCCAAATCCCATGGAAATTTTTCTGTATCAACTCCTAAAAAATCATTTTTATACCTGGATTTACCAATGATTTTTTTCCAATCCTCTATGCCTGTAAAACCTATCCCTTCCGTACCGTGAGAAAAAAGCATAAGGTAAATTTCATCATATTGATCAGACTTCTCCAAATACTCTTTCAGCCTGGCTGCAGATGTTTCCATATTAAATTTCATCCAGAAAGGTATAGATCCTGTCTTAAGCATCCAGTAGGGATCATGCATAATAAAACTTTCCACCACTAGACGGTTTGTAAGAACTCCGTTTTTATGATAAAACCACTTGTATAATTCTGCCACGAAAGGAGAAGGGTCATCAGCATCTTCAAATTTCCATTCCCTTACTCCATAATCATTATCTTTAGCTATTCTTAATATATCATCTGATATAGCCGGATCAAAGCCCCATTCTGACTCAGGTTGATGAGAATCTGTTTTTGGGGGGTCCCAACTTCGTACATTAGCATTGTATTTTTCCAAAAATGCAGCTGTCCTATCTGTCTTTTGAAAATAATCTTCCTGATCAGCTCCTCCAACACAGCCAAATTGAAATGAAAACCTTTTATTTATTGTAGTTACGGGCCATTTCCTTTCACAATTGGATATAATAATGGTCCCACCTTCCTGCAGATTTTCTATGATGAATCTTTCATAAGCTAAATCTACCCGCTGCATTTTCACCCTAAAAAACCCAACTTTCTCAAGTGTAAGCCTATCCTGGGCCGGATCCATCATAAAATGTAACTTCAACTGGGGGTTGTTTTTAAGTAAAGCTTCTCCACTTGGAATCCCCCATTCCATAGTGGCCTTAGGGTCATCTACCGATAGTGATGAAGGTCTATTTATAGGTATTAAATGTGTCTGTGGTAAAAACGGTATCCCCATGGCCGCAGCTAAATGAGAAACCGCCCCACTAGAGGAACCGATGATAATGGCTGGGTATTTTCTTTTGGGATACATGTTTACTACCGCCTTGGAAAACTCCTCCGCTTCTATACTTCCAGTCTCATTAGGATTAATACCTTCTGCACCAGTACTTTCCACATATAAAGTTTCCCTTAGTTTTCTTGGCAATAGATTTATAATAGATGCCAAAGGTTTGATAGCAGGCATCGTACCTAATCCTTCAAAATCCTCCCCTTTTAAAAAGTGGCTAAGAGCGGTAACAAATCCCAACCCGGAATCAAATCCAGCAGTAAAATTTGGAGGCATGTGCCCTATTGCTTTATTGAAAGGATTTTTCATATTTAGCCAATTATGATTTAAAGATATAACCTCACTAAAGGTTCATAATTACCATAACCTATCAACCTCTCATGTGTTTAAATTATATTAGCACAGCTATTTTTATTATACAACTTTAGGTCTATTTTTTGACAGATAATACAAAATTTAGATCATAAAAAAAGAGGTTACTTATGTACCAAAGCAACCTCTTTTTAAAAAACTATTCAGTTTTCTTGATCCTTAGTCATTTTTTTCCGGTACAGGAAAACCCCTATCTCTCATGAGGGCATCTATGGTGGCATCTCTTCCTCTAAATTTCCTATAGGCCTCAGCAGGGTCCATGGCATTTCTTGGAGCAAAGAGATATTCTACCAGTTTGGCAGCTACCCCTTTATCATAAAATCCACCCGGAGACTCTTTAAATGCCTCCGCAGCATCAGAAGTCAAGACATCCGCCCATAGATACCCATAATATCCTGTGGCATATCCCTCCCCGGAAAACACATGTCCAAAGTGCGGAGAGCGGTGACGCATTACGATCTGATCAGGCATATTCAGTTCTGCTAGAGTCTCTTTTTCAAAAGTTCTGGGATCCAGTCCTCTCGGGTCAGTGGTATGGTATTTCATATCCATCAGAGCCGAAGCCAAAAATTCAGTAGTGGCAAATCCTTGGTTAAACGTAGCTGCATTCTCAATTTTTGTCACCAATTCTCTAGGCATAGGCTCACCCGTCTCATGGTGCAACAAAAACTGATCAATCACCTGATCAGTTGATAGCCATCTTTCCAAAAGCTGTGACTGAAATTCAGTATAATCCCTTACACCGCTGTTCAATGTTGGGTATTTCACATTGGAAGCCAGGAAGTGTAGAGCATGTCCAAATTCATGGAAAAAAGTCTTAGCATCATCCCAGGATATTAATGCCGACTGACCGGGGGCAGGCTTTACAAAGTTGGAATTATTTGAGGACAAAACCGTCTGTTTGCCATCAAAAGTAGTGTGGCTTCGGTATGTGGTAGCCCATGCTCCTGATCTCTTTCCCTGACGGGCAAATGGATCCAGGTACCAAAGACCAATATGCTCACCGGAGTTTTTATCAGAAACCTCCCATACTTTTACATCTGAATGGAATACAGGAACAGATCCATCTGGTACGGGTTCAAATTTAAAATTAAACAACTCTCCCGCTGTATAGAATATAGCCTTAGTAAGGTTGGTAAGTTCCAGATATTGTTTTACCTCATCGCTGTCCAGATCATATTTATCTTTCCTCACCTTTTCTGCATAGTAACGGTAATCCCATGGTTTGATAGTAATACTGGAGCCTTCTTCATCTGCCAGTGTCTGCATATCCGCTACCTCCTCTTCTACTCTAGCGATAGCAGACGGCCAGACGGCAAGCATCAGATCCATTGCTGCTTCGGGATTTTTGGCCATCCTATCCTGCAGGCGCCACTGCGCATAGTTATCGTATCCCATCAGGGCTACTCGTTCATTACGAAGTCTTAATATGTCTGTAATTACCTGATTGTTATCAAATTCATCTCTATTATCTCCGCGTGAATAGTAGTTGTTCCAAACCTTTTCCCTTAACTCCCTTTCGTCCGAATAAGTGAGAAAAGGGTCCATAGATGACCTGGTATTGGTGATGGCAAATTTACCCTTCTGTCCCCGTTCATCTGCTGCAGTGGCAGCGGCGCGGATAAATGAATCCGGAAGACCTCCCAATTGATTTTCATTCAGGTAAACCACATAATTTTCTTCATCTGCAAGAATATTTTGGGAAAATGTCGTGTAGAGTCTGGATAGCTCCTTGTTGATTTCTGCATACCTAGCCTTAGCTCCTGCATCCAAATCTGCGCCTTCCATAGCAAAATTTTCATATACCAGATCTACTACCCTCTGTCGATCTGCCGGTAAAGGATTTTCCTGTGAATTTTCAAAAACGGTTTTGATTCTTTCAAAAAGTTTTTCGTTCTGTATTATTTTTGAAGAATATTCAGATATCTGAGGGGATAGTTCGCCCTGTATTTTTCTAAATGCTGGGGATGAAACATTACTGCCCCATATACCATAATACGTAAACACCTTTTTGATTTCCTTGCCTGATCTTTCCATTTCCTCTATGGTATTTTCAAAATCAGGAGCAGCAGGATTATTTGCTATTTTTTCTATTTCTTCCAAGTGCATCGCCATACCTTTTTCCATGGCCGGTTTCAGAAGTGCCAGATCCATTCTGTCAAATGCTGGCACACCTCCGTAGGGACCTTCGAATTCTTTCAGTAAAATATTCTCTTGCGACGTATTACTTTTCATTTCTTTCTTATTTTTCAGCATGGTCTGAGCTACTACGGGATCAATAGCTCCTATAGAGAGGACCATCATCAGCCCACAGGCAGTACGTTTAAAATTTATATATTGCTTTTTCATGGTATAATTTTTAATAACTTTTTTACGAAGGTTACAGGTGCAAGTTACCTCAAATTATGCATTTCCCAGTTTATCTCATCGCCACCGAGATATCATTATCCCTACGTAAGAAAATATAATATGCATTCCTTTAATCAATTGACAAACATAATCTGCTGTACCTATAAAGTCATACTATATGGTTATTTAAAATAGACAATCTCAATATTTTTAAGAATTTGATCTTTTAGCCGTTATAGATTTAATAGATTAGAAAATCCGCTGGATCCTCACTGCATTAAGTATGGCCAACAGCGCCACCCCTACATCTGCAAACACTGCTTCCCAAAGCGATGCCACTCCAAAAGCACCCAAACCCAAAACCAATGCTTTGACCCCAAAAGCAAGCGCTATATTTTGCCAAACCACCTGCTTGGTCTTCCGGCCTATTTTAATAGCAGTCATGATATGTGAAGGCTGGTCATTTTGGATGACTACGTCGGCTGATTCTATAGCGGCATCGGATCCGAGGCCCCCCATTGCTATGCCCACATCAGCCATCGCTATCACTGGAGCATCATTTATACCATCACCTACAAATGCTACTGTTCTTCCCTGTTTTTTTAAAGCTACCAAATGACTTACTTTATCCTGAGGAAACAGGCCTCCATGAGATTTATCCAGACCATATTCCTTAGCCAGGGCACTAACTATAGCATCTTTGTCACCTGATAAGAGTATAATCTCTTTTATGCCTGATTGCCGTAGGTTTTGAAGTGTTTCTGCCACTCCTTCTTTTACTTCATCCGCTATGGTAATATAGCCGGCAAATGCACCATCTATAGCCACCATTACTACGGTGTCAACGATGTGGTTCAAATCTTCGGAATAGGATATTCCAAAACGTGACATCAATGAGGCATTCCCGGCAATTATCTCTCGGCCATCTACTTTACCTTTTAAACCCTGACCAGAAAACTCCTCCACATCAGCCGCTAATGGACTTGTTATGTCTCCATAGTATGTCACCAGTGCTTTGGCGATAGGATGTGTAGACTTGCTTTCGAGTGCTGCTACCAGTGCCATAAATAATTCTGGAGACATTTCACCTTTGACTTCTACTTTTTGAACTTCAAATACACCTTTTGTAAGGGTTCCGGTTTTATCCAGTACGAGCGTATCCACCTGGGTAATCAGATCGAGAAAATTTGATCCTTTAAAAAGAATTCCATTTTTGGAAGCAGCTCCTATACCTCCAAAGTAACCCAAGGGTATAGAAACCACCAAGGCACAAGGACAAGATATCACCAAGAATACCAATGCTCTATAAAACCATTCGTTAAAAATATAATCAGAAACGAAAAAATAGGGCAATAAAGCCAGGCCAAGAGCGAGAAAAACTACTATAGGGGTATAAATTTTAGCAAACTTGGTAATAAACTTTTGGTTTTTTGCTTTTCTGCCACTGGCATCTTCCACCAGTTTCAATATTTTTGACAAAGCACTATTTTCAAAAACAGCATTTACTTTCAGCTCGGATACCTTATCCAGATTCACCATGCCTGCCAGTACCTTATCTCCTTTCCTTATGGTCTGGGGTTTTGACTCACCTGTAAGGGCAGCTGTATCATACGAAGAAACAGTACTGAGCATTATCCCATCCAAGGCAACCCTCTCTCCAGCCCTGACCTGAATGACTTCATCCAATCCCACTAAAGCAGGGTCAATTGTAACAAAATGTCCATTTCTTTTTACACTTACCATTGAAGGTCTGTTGTCTATCAGGTCTTTGATAGATTTTCTTGACCTGCGGACTGCTATTTCCTGAAAATGCTCACCGATCACATAAAAAAGCATTACCGCCACACCTTCTGCGTATTCGCCTAAATAAAATGCGCCTAGGGTAGCGATGCCCATAAGGAAAAACTCATTGAACACCTCTCCTTTCCCTATATTGATGACCGCATGCCAAAGCACATCCCAGCCTACTAAGAAATAAGCCACAGTGAACCAGGCCAATTTGATAATCCCAGTAAACCATCCCGTTTCAAAAAAATCCAATGCAATACCGGTTATAAGTAAAATCAAACTTACCACTGCAGGTATATATGTCTTCCACTGGTTCCAGCCAATAGATTGTTCCTTCCTTTTAGGATGTACTGCACCGCAGCAGTTGTCAGCATCCATTGGACCTGGATGTTCAGCCGTCCGGGGAGAATTGATCTCTACTGCATCAGGTATGTTTTCATTGTGATGATCCTTCATTTTTTTATCCCTTTAAATTATCTATCAAAATTAGACAATTATACCATGCATAGGTATTGCAATTATCCGCTGCAACTACTACATACCCCCTTTACTACCAAAGATGCTTCATCCGCCTTAAATGCTACGGGTAGAGAAATCTCAGGTATCCTAAAGTCTGTCAAACAAAAGGTTTCTGTACATACTTTACAGTGAAAGTGCACATGCAAATCTTTATCTAGAACACATGAACAGCCTTCTTCACATAACGCATATTTTGGAGCTCCGGATCCATCATCGATAGTATGAACCAGACCTTTTTGACGGAAGGTTTTTAAAGTCCTGTATAAGGTTACCCGGTCGGATTTTTCAAAAAAATGTTCTAAATCCGAAAGGCTGATAGCAGATTTTTGCGCAGAGAGTTGTTCCAGCACCAGCAAGCGCATCGCAGTAGGACGGATTTTTTTAAGCTGTAGGATACCTTCAAATTTTTGATCCATTTTGACCCATTAGATAGATTAAACTCAAAGGCAATTAAAACGAATCTTCGGGATTTACCTACAATAAAGGGTTAAATGATTTTAAACCATCTCAAGTAGCTTGGGAAACAATCCGTTCCTTTTTAGTACCACCCATTTACCCTAAATGTATCATATGATTGAATCGAAATGTGAGCATCAACCATTTTAGGCGGATTTTTACCCCAATTTCCTTTTATTAATATTAAAAAATTTGTGGAATTTAATTTGATAATAGAATATCACATCTAAATACGTATAACATGAGAAAAATTTTACTTTCTATTGGTTTCATTACATCTATAACTTGTTTGCTATTAGCATGTTCTAGTGATACCATTTCGGAATTTTGGGACTCTATCATCCCGGAAACAAACGAAGACCCTACCCAATCCCAAATCAGCACCTATGTATTCAAGCCGGCCCAATTATCAGCTACCGATGAACGAATCCAACAACTAAGGGTTCCACAAGGTTTTTCGGTTCGGAAATTTGCAGATGAGCTTGGGGAAGCTAGAATCCTGGCAGCAACTTCCTCTGGACATGTATATGTCACCAACAGAGAAGATGGAGAAGTCATATTATTGGAAGATACTAATGGGGATGGTGCCGCAGACCGTAGAGAAGTGGTGGCCACTTTGGAGGATGCACATGGTTTGGCCGTTTTTGATAACAAATTATATATAGTCACCATAAAAGAGATTTACGCTGCAGATATTAATACCAATGGTACCTTGGGAGCACCTCAACTCATTTACGGCGGTCTGCCAGATGGCGGACAGCACCCCAATAGGACCCTAGGGTTTGGCCCAGATGGCATGATGTACGTAAGTGTAGGTAGTACATGCAATGCATGCCCTGAACCAAACCCTCTTCATGCTACTATGCTCCAGGCCAATCCTGATGGTTCCAATATGAGGATTTATGCAGAAGGGTTGAGAAACACAATTGGGTTTGGATGGCATCCTGAAACGTCGATGTTCTGGGGAATGGATCATGGTATAGATAAATTAGGCGATGATGTGTCCCATGAGGAATTGAACCATATCATAGACGGTGCACATTATGGCTGGCCTTATATCTTTGATGACGGCAGATACAATGCGTATCCTAGGCCTGAAGACATGACCTATGCGGAATTTGCAGCGATGTCTACCTTTCCAAGTTTGATGTATACAGCGCATGCTGCACCTATGCAGATGGTATTTTATACAGGAAACCAATTCCCTGCAGATTATAACGGTGATGCATTTGTAGCCTATAGAGGATCATGGAACCGAAGTACACCAGAGGGATATAAAGTGAGCAGGATCATTTTTGAAAACGGAACCCCGGTGAGGTTTGAGGACTTTTTAACCGGCTTTTTGGTAAACAATAACAATGCTCATTTTGGTAGATTGGTAGGACTGGCTGTGCATGCAGACGGTTCCCTTCTAGTCTCTGACGATACTAATGGGGTCATCTATAGAATAGCTCATAATCAATAATACCTATTGTACTTGGTTATAATAAATAAAAAAAATTTTACTTTATAAAAAACTAGTTCCTATATACTTTTAAAGGATTTTTATACCGGCAGTATTATAAATACTGCCGGATTTTTCTTTTAGGATTGGAAATTATATCCATACCTTTGAAGAAAATATTCATTCTAAATGTTACCCTCGACACATCAGCCAAACCTCTCTCCTGAAGACCATATTAAAAAACTGCTAGAGGAAATCACCTCTATAGAGCAGTCACTTAATGATATAAAAAAGGAATTGTCTGATTTTCAGAATACCATCCACAAAAGGCTGGAAAATGAAATAAAAAAGCTTGATGAACTAAATCAATTATATAAAAACTACAAAAAGGAAAAAAAATCAAAAAGACTCCTACAAAAACAGAAAGGAAAAAATTATATCCCACCTACTGGAATAAAACAGGTAAACACAACTCCCTTACCACCTACCAATCTGGAAGCCGCCGAACAAAAAGAACTTAGAAAACTTTATAAACAGGCTATAGTGCATGTTCATCCCGATAAGCTCCTACATGCAGCAACAGCTGAACATATACACCGGGCTACCGATCTCACCGCCCGACTAAACGAGATCTATCAATCTGGAGATCTGGAAGAACTTCTTAATTTTTACCAATATGTAATATTAGATAATGCTAAGGAAGATCAAATAATCCACATACCTGAGGTAAATGAGAAGATAAGACTATCTCATTTGACCAAAAAGAAAAAAATGATTGAAAAAGAATTAGCGGAACTTAAAAGTACCTATACATATGGCATTTTAAGCACGTATGAAAATCCCCTTTCTTTTATTGACGAACTTTATACTCAATTTCATGAAAGGATCAAATTGATGGAAAAAAGAACCAAGAAAATATTCAAACAGCCATTTTAACAATTACCTATGTAAAAGGAATGGAAGTCAATCATGTGGCAATGGACCAAGGCTATGCACTTTAGCACTGATCCTTAATAAATAGGTTTCCAGTGTATAATTAGCCTGTTAAATGTTTTATAAGTTCAGTAGAAAACCTTCCATCAATTCAATATAGCGAAAGTCAAATTCACCATTCATGCTGAACCTAATCCTAGTTTTTGTTTATCTATTCTTCGGAGTAAGCCTCCAAAGGTTCACGTTTTTACCGGGAAATACTGTCCATATGATGAATAAATACCTTATCTATGTGGTGCTTCCGGCTATTGCAATCCGTCATATTCCAGCCATTACTTTAAGTATTGAGTTAATTTTACCGGTAGTTACGGTATGGGTGTTTTTTTTGGCTGCTTGGGTGATTATTGAAGGAATTGGGCGATTATCCAAATGGGATAAAGCTACCATTGGCTGTTTGGTCCTTACTGTTGGACTCTCAAACACCTCATTTTTGGGATTCCCTATTATAGATGCATTATATGGAAAGGAAGGCTTGAAAATAGCTTTGCTGGTAGATCAGCCAGGTTCGTTTCTGTTGGTCAGTAGTTTGGCCATTATTGTTGCCGCTATATATGGTGAAAACAGGTTAAGAAAAAGAGATATAACTAAAAAAATATTCAAATTCCCTCCTTTTTTATTTTTTATCCTTTCACTAGTGATGAACATTTTTAATTTTGAGGTCGGAGGAATGTTAAAAGGGCTTTTAGATCTTATAGCCCTTACTTTAACCCCTATTGCTTTGATAGCTGTAGGACTGCAGATAAAAATAAAAGGGAAAGATTTAATTCAGCCACCTTTGATCGTAGGATTAGGTTTATCTTTAGTGATAGCGCCAGGATTGGTATATGTTTTCCTAGGTTTTTTTCTGGATTTTCAGGATCTAATATTCCAGGTCACTGTGATGGAAATGGCTATGCCACCTATGATCACAGCCTCCATTATAGCGGTCACTTATCATTTAAAGCCAAAACTTGCTTCACTCATGGTAGGGGTAGGCATTCCTTTGTCGATGATCACACTTTTAATATGGTATTGGATACTGCAATAATCTGAAAAAAATCTACGGGATCAAGAAATAATCTATAACTTTAATAAAAGGGCATAGATATGGAAACGAATGATCTGAAAGGGATGTATTTAATACTACATAGAATAAAAAAAACGATTGTTATACACACCATTGGGACACTTTAAATAGCAAAGCCGTGGTAGATTTCATGGCCATTTCCGATGCATCTGTTCCTTTCATATGTGAAATTCAGGTCATCACCACTTAAACCTTACAAAATACTTCAAAGAAAATTCTAAACTATCCCCTACTCATTCCGATTTTATACTGAAACGCATTCAGCTTTTCTTTTTATATAAAATTTTAGAAAATGAATCTAGCTGCCATAGATATTGGAACCAACTCCATACATATGATCATTGTGAAGGTGACCTCCCAGAGAACCTTTGAGATTTTGTTACAGGAAAAGGAAATGGTAAAGCTGGGGGTAGGTGTATTCTCTAACAAGGAAATAAACCCGGGAGCTTTTGCTTTGGGCATTGATACGATTACACGCTATGTCCAGTTAGCAGATAAGTTTGGTGTGGACGAAATAATAACAGCAGCTACCTCTGCTACCAGAGAAGCCAAAAACGGGAGGGATTTTTTGGACCGGATCATACATGAAGTGGGTGTGATCCCACAACTTATTTCAGGAAAAGAAGAAGCCCGACTTATCTTCCTAGCAGTCAAACGGGCTATAGACATAGGAAAAGACAATGCCCTGGTACTGGATATAGGGGGAGGGAGTACTGAAGCAGTGGTAGGCAATCAAACAGAGGTGATTTTTAAAAGCAGCATAAAACTGGGAGTACTTCGTCTCCTTGATGCGGTAGGCCATACTGGCAAAATGAAAAAAACAGAACTAGAATCCATTCGGAACCAAATAGCTGGTAAAGCTAATAAAACACTATCCAGTGCTAAATATGTAGGATACAAGAAGGTAATCGGTACATCTGGCACCATTAGGTCATTTGGCGAAGCCATCATGAACAAAATGGGTAAACAGATCATAAACTCAGTCAATGCTGAAGTAATTCATAAAGAGGATTTGGACTATTTAGTACATAGTTTACTGAAAAAAGACCAAGACGAGAGATCAAAGATAGTGGGAATAGGGACCAGTAGAAGTGATGCTATCCATTTAGGAGGAGTATTACTCTCTACATTATTAGAATTGATAGATGCTAAAGAAATAACGCTCTGTGATGCTTCTCTCAGAGAAGGCTTAATTATTGATTACCTTGAAAAAAATGTGCAGAAGCACTCTATTGTGCGATCAGGTGTTACGCTGAAAGAAAAAAGCTGTTTACAATTATCAATCAGATATGACACTGACATAGAATCAAAAAAACACGTGGCCTTTTTAGGTTTAAAGGTATTTGACCAGCTCCGATCTTTGCACCAAATGGATGATCATTTCAGAGAGCTGCTCTACCATGCCAGTCTTATATACGACATAGGATTATTTATCAATTTTGAAAACTATCATAAACACTCTGAATATCTCATTCTGAACGGAAGACTCCGGGGATTTAATAATGAAGAGCTTATCATGCTGGCGCTATTAGCGAGGTATCACCGAAAATCAGGTCCTAAAAAAAAACATAAAAAAGTAAAACAGCTGTTTAAGTATCAGCGTAAAGGGTTAATGATGTTAGCTGGGATATTAAGGCTAGCGGTAGGATTGGACAAGACAAAAAACCAATGGGTAGAAGATCTATCATGTAATATAGCTGCCGACAATATTACTATTTATGCTATCAGTGATGAAAATATAGATATGGAAATTTGGGAAGCGCAACGTTATGCTGATACACTTTTAAAAGTTTTAAAAAGACCAGTTATAATAGCGCACTCTTTACCAGCATAAAAGCCGCTAAAGATCTTAGCGGCTTTATTATGTGAATTTTGTCTAATAACTCTGATCAATTACTGATTACAGCTTCTCCAGAGCCCCCTCCCTCTTTAAGATCCTCATTGGTTACTCCTCTGCGTCTCCTTCGAGGTCCATCTACACTTAATTTACCAATTCTATAAGAAAAATTAATTTTAAAATTCATATTTCTCATCGTATTGGTACTTTGCTGTAATATAGTGGGTGTAATGAGTTCATTATGTATCCTCAATTCGGACATCAGAAAATTCTCAGCACCAAAACCTATACTCCCTCTTTTTTCATTAAACTGTTTATTGATATTAAGACCATACATGCCAAATCCTCCGGCAGTTCCCTGTAACTGAACCTGTCTGCCTCTGGCAAATGTAAAGGCCTGAATCTGCCAATCTTTTGGCAATGTATAATTGGCAAATAACCTACCACTGATAACAAAACCTTCATTTGAAGCAGCATAAAGCGGATCACTTAAACCATTGCTGAGCATGGCATAGTACCCGTCTATACTTCCATTGAGTGAAAATTTACCGGACAGATTGATATTAGAAAATACACTAAGGCCTACAGCCTGCTCACGGCCTATGTTTTCAAAGGTGGTGAAAATGATATCATTGTCCTGTATAGTTCTTACGGGCTGGATAGAACCGGTGGTATTTCTAAAGAAACTGGAAAAGTTAACTGAAGAACCTTTTACAAAAGTACTATAAGAGAGTTCATAATTATCAGTCAGCTCCGGATCCAATAGAGGGTTACCCTGAGATATCTGCTGTGGGTTGGCAGCATTTATATTGGGATTAAGGAACTGTAATGAAGGTCTTTGGACCCTCCTATTATAAGCTGCTTTAATCATATTACCATTGGTCAATTTTCTGCTTAAATTGATACTGGGAACGAACAACCCGTAGGAGGGAATATCAGCGGGAAGTTCGGAATTTCTAAAATCAGCATCTATAGTAGTATATTCATATCTTAGGCCAGCTTTTAGGGTATAATGATCTAAAAAACCTAATGTGTATGAAGTATACGCAGCGCTGACATTTTGGTCATAGGTAAATTCATTCGAAAAAGCCACATTCGTATCTTGGATAAATGGGCCATCTGGACCATCTGCTCTAAAATAACCAAAATCACTTGTCGCCCTCCTAAGGATATTCTTTGCCCCATATTCCAATATTTGGTTAGTACCACTGCCCAAAGGAGTTATATAGTCCAGCTGTATCGTAAACTCCTCATTGACGCCCCTGTTTTCATTCATCACCCTACGGGCTATCTGATCAAAATTTTCGTTATATAGGCTGTTGACAAAATCATTCGTAGTGTTATTTTTGCTGTACAAACCGGAAACACTGAATTCTTTAAGTTTCTTTTCGAAAGTTTTGGTATAGTTGAAGTTTACATCCACATTATTGGAAAGGTCTTCTATTCTGACATTTTGGAGCAATGCATTTAAAAATTCTTCTTCTACAAAGGTTTCGGTCAAAAGGTTATTTTGACGATTTTTCATGTTCCTCACCCCTACACTGACAGAAGCTGTTAGAAAGTGGAACTTATTTATTTCATAGTCCCATCCTAAATTATACCTTCCAAAAAGCATATTGGATCTGGTATCTGCAGATTGGTTAATATTTACATTAGGAGCATTTGGGTTGAGCAATGTTTGTTGGTTTTCAAATGCCCCTAGGATATTATAGCCACTCCTACCAAATCCTCCGAGAGTCCAACCCATTTTCCCTCTTTTCAAACTGGCATTTAAGCCTAGATTAGATCCCCTTAGGCCCGCACTGCTGTTTATATTTAAGGAGGCTCCCTGAAGATTGTTCTTTTTGGTAATGATATTGATCACCCCGCCTGTACCTTCAGCATCATATTTAGCTGATGGAGATGTAATGACTTCCACTGATTTTATTTCCTCGGCCGGTATCTGCTTCATCGCATCTGCTATATTGGATGCTACTATCGCTGACTGTTTGCCATCTATCAAAACCAATATATTGGCACTCCCTCTCATAGAAACATTGCCATCTAAATCTACTGAAAGCATTGGCACTCTTCTCAATACATCTGTAGCACTACCACCAACTGTGGTTTTATCAAATTCTGCATTATAGATAGTCCTGTCTACTTTTTCTTCTATCAGGCTCCTTTGTCCCATTACTGTCACTTCTTGCAGATTTACTGCCTCTTCTTCCAAGGTAATATCACCCAGATCAAAGGATTTTCTGGCTTCGGTGATGTCAAATGCTGAGGATGTAATAGGATTAAATCCCATAAAAGCTGATTGGACTACATAAGTACCATTTTTAAATCCACTTATAAAAAATCTGCCTTCCGCATCTGCTACCGCTCCGGCTATTTGTTCTTGGGTTGCTGCATTTAAAAGGACTGCGGTGGCATAAGGGACAGGTTCTCCGGATTTTTCAAGAATCCGCCCCGAAATCCGGTAGTTATCCCTTTCAGTAGACTGAGCTTTTACAGTCTGACATGCAGCAGCCCATACTAAGAATAAGGAGATTAAAAGGAAATAAGTAATTTTCATAAGGAATAAATATAAATTGCGGCCCTAT
This sequence comes from Anditalea andensis, assembly GCF_000714815.1. Classification (GTDB taxonomy): domain Bacteria; phylum Bacteroidota; class Bacteroidia; order Cytophagales; family Cyclobacteriaceae; genus Anditalea; species Anditalea andensis. The sequence goes on from NZ_JMIH01000004.1 coordinate 113,239, forward strand.
TGGACACTTTGAGGAAACAAAGGAACAAATCAATACACATTAAAAAAAGCACAATAGACCAAAAGGACGGTTGTCTCGACCAAACTGTCTTTTAAACAGACGAATATTTTACGGTTGGCCATAAACTTTTTTAGTCTATTCATTTTCACTATTGGCAGGCATAATTAACTGATTGGCAGATTGAATTAGGTTCACAACAAAATTTTATTTTAGTTTACTGATCAAACACCTCATTTTAATATGATAAAGGAAAGTCCTTATAAAAAAAATATTGCGGTACTTATACATTTCCTAGGATGGATATTATTTGGCTCTTATCTGTTTATCATTACCCCATTATCGTGGAAAGTAGATTTACCGTTAGAATTTTGGGTTAAGCAGGGATTGATGCTGATACTCTTGCTCACTGCCTTTTATATCAACTTACATTTTCTGGTACCTAGGATTTTATTTAAAAACGATAACTTAAAATTTCTTTTGATAGCTCTGGCTATGGGAGGTGCATACATTGGAGTTATTTTTACTTATGATATTCTTTTCAATATGGCAGAAGTGATGCATAGTGTCTTTCGCCCCGATCAACCTTACGTGAGAAGGCCTAGAACATTTGGCACATTTGATTTATATAATTTGCTCGTGTTTTATATGGGTATAGGCATCAGCACTAGTGTGGCTGCCGTGAGAAAATGGCAAACAGATGAAGCATTAAGGTTAAAAATGGAGCAGCAAAGGATCAACTCTGAACTTACATACCTCAAGGCACAGATCAATCCGCATTTCTTCTTCAATACGCTGAACAATATCTATTCACTTACCAATCTAGATATAGAAAAAGCGCAGACAGCTATACTCAAACTCTCTAGGATGATGCGATATGTACTCTATGAAACTGAAAAAGACAATACCCGTGTCAGTAAAGAATTAGAATTTATCAAAGATTACATCGAACTGATGCGATTAAGGCTATCTGAAAAAATCAAATTGAAGATCAACATACCAGAAAATTTTGAAGAGGATAATATAGCACCGATGCTGTTACTGCCGTTTATAGAAAACTGTTTTAAACATGGGATCAGTTCCCAAAAATCCAGTGAGATCAGTATAAATATTTATATTAGAGATAAAATAATGGTTCTTGAAACCGTAAATTCAATTTTCAGTTCAAACCAAAGCACACCTGAAGGAAATGCCAGCGGCATAGGAGTGGCCAATACCAGAAGAAGGCTAGCTTTACTTTATGATCAAAAGCACGAACTTAAAGTAGATGATGAAAATCCGGAAAATGAATACAGGTTACATTTAAAAATAAAGCTGAAATGAAAATCAAATGTATAGCTGTAGATGATGAACCATTAGCGCTCGATCTAGTCTGCAGATTTATTGGACAAACTTCCTTCCTCTCCTTAGTTGGTAAATTTGAAAATGCCATTGAGGCCCTTGGCTTTTTAAACAAAAATGAAGTTCATCTAGTTTTTTTGGACATTCAGATGCCCGACCTTTCTGGTATGGAACTGGCCCGGGTTTTAGATGCTAAGAACGTATCAAATAAACCAAAAATAATTTTTACAACTGCCTATAATCAATTTGCCATTGAAGGTTATAAAGTTGATGCTATAGACTATTTATTGAAGCCTTTCAGTTATGAGGATTTTTTGAAAGCGTCTACCAGGTCCTTTCAGCACATAAACAATATTGCCCCTTCCAACCATCACAAACCGGAGGATTACATTTTTCTCAAAGTAGAATACCAGCTTGTAAAGGTCATGCTTAAGGACATTACCTATGTAGAGGCTTACAAAGATTATGTAAAGGTATATTTACTGGACAAGTCTAACCCTATACTTTCTCTATCCAGCCTAAAGAGTATGGAAGACCTCTTACCTGCTGATCGCTTTATGCGCATACACCGGTCCTTTATCATATCCCTGGACCACATCGATTCCATTTCAAGAAATATGGTCAACATAGGAAACACCCAAATCACCATAAGCGAAAATCATAAAGAAACTTTTATGCAATTTCTCAGTAAATGGATGGGATGACGGGGATGTTTAAGTTAAAATCTGACAAATCATTTAATAAGTTGATCTGTAAGCAAATTGACAGAAAGAGAAGTGTCATATGGTTTTAATCTACCTAAGCTCACATAGACTTTTGTTTCACTGGATCCTAACCATTTTCAAATCAGAATGATCATAGACAAGTAATTTATATAAACAGAAAAAATTACTGGCTATTAATATATAAATGCATTTGATTTAAAGTAAATCTTTTATAGTAGCGGTCGCCGTCAAAATCCAAAAGATCTCGGAGTAATAACTTCCCTGCTGTACCGATAAGGGGCCATGCGGGAGGAGTAAATATCCATTTTCCAAAGGAGTCTTTCATATGGCTGCGGTCAGAATTAAAATCATTGATATATGATACAGCAGGTATTATTTTGAATTGGGGTAAATCTTTGGATAACCAGCTTTCTGAATTGGGGAATGTCTGATTTAAATAATGGGTAAGCGGAGTAGGAAATGGCAAATCAGAATCAAAATCATAGATGTGATCCACACTATCTATGGTAGCCAACAGTACTACGTGATAGTCCCACCAGACAGGCTGAGTTTGTAGAGCTGATTTTTGGGCATAAAATGGACAATTTTTAGCTGTATTGGATATCAGTACGACTTTTTTGTGATCGGCTTCCAAGAAAGGGTGTTGGCACAAATGCCATATATTCTCTTCACAATAATTAGCTGTATACTCAAACGGTGATATTTTCATAAAAGGTAAAATTACAATTAATTAAAACCAGAATAATAATATTAACCTTTTTTAAGCATCTATTATCGTAATTTGGATAACCATATCCTACAGCGAGCTCTGATATCCCATGATGTTAAGTATAAAAATTCGTTTGACAGTCATAATTCCAACCTGTTAAAGTGATTTAGCATATAAAAAAACTAGACAAATTTGTAATTAGCATAATTGTAAACCATTTCAAATATGAAACCGATTTCAATTTTGTTTTTTAATTTAAAAATTATCTATATTTTTGATAAAATCAATAAACCTATAGTTCATGATGTACCATAACAAATGGCTAAAGCAAACTTTAGCTGCAGCTTTATTCTTATCATTTTACTCCTGTGAATCTCCACAGCAAGATACCACAGAAGAGGAAACCACGGAAAACGGATTTTTAAATGAACCTTTGATTTCCGACCACTACACGGCAGATCCCTCCGCCCATGTTTTTGAAGGAAGGATATATATATATCCATCGCATGATGTAGAGTCCGTAGTGGAAGAGGATGATTCTGGAGCTCATTTCAACATGAGGGATTACCATGTCTATTCTATGGAGCGACCTGGAGGAGAGATCACCGACCATGGTATGGTCCTAGATGTAGATGATGTACCCTGGGCAAAAAGACAAATGTGGGCACCTGATGCAGCTACTAAAGACGGTAAATACTATCTCTACTTTCCCGCCAAAGACCAGGAAGATATATTTAGACTGGGTGTAGCCGTAGCTGATTCACCGGCCGGCCCTTTTACGGCACAGCCTGATCCGATGGAAGGAAGCTTCAGCATAGATCCAGCCGTTTTTGAAGACCATGATGGGCAGCACTACATCTACTGGGGCGGTATCTGGGGTGGACAGTTGCAGAAATGGAGAACAGGAGAATATTTATCTACTGGCACCAGTCCATATGATGATGAGCCTGCTGATGATGAACCTGCCATAGCACCAAAAGTTGCCAGATTAAGCAGCGACATGTTACAGTTTGGAGAAGAACCAAGGGATATTCAGATATTGGATGAAGATGGGAGTCCTATATTAGCTGGAGACCATGACAGGAGATTCTTTGAAGCTGCGTGGGTCCACCATTATAATGATAAATATTATTTTTCATATTCTACAGGTGACACCCATAACATCGCCTATGCTATAGGTGATTCTCCATATGGTCCATTTACCTATCAAGGTGTAATCTTAAAACCAGTAGAAGGCTGGACCAATCACCATTCTATAGTAGAATTTGAAGGGAAATGGTATATATTCTATCATGACACTGAGCTGTCAGGTGAAACGCACCTAAGAAATATTAAAATGACGGAACTGAAACACAGACCTGATGGTACTATAGAGACCATCGATCCTATGAGAAGATAAAATGTATGTCCTTTACGGACGAAAAGTAGATTTATTAAACAGATATCACGTGATATTTTTTTCGAAAATAAAAAAAACCATGCTTCCGTAGAGGCATGGTTTTTTATTTTGATACAACAAATGGGAATATCCCTATCATCTTCCTACCAGGCCCGCCCTAAAGATTAGAATAGCCGAACCTGGGTAGGAAGTATTTAGGATATTACAGGCTTTAAATGAATTGATTCAACAGATTCTCATACATTTCCTGTCTTCCGCTGATAGATTTAGGTTCTCCAGTGGCAAGAGCATGTTCGCGTAAGTCTTCAAGAGTCAGTTTCCCCGATTCGAATTCTTTGCCTTTACCCTCATCGAACGAAGCATATCTCGCTTTACGCATAGCCCTATAATCTGAATTATCCAGAATGTCCTGAGCTATAAGCAATGCTCTTGCAAAAGCATCCATACTGCCGATGTGTGCATGAAAAAGATCTTCTAGATCCGTAGAATTTCTCCTTAGCTTGGCATCAAAGTTTACTCCACCACCTTGTATTCCTCCTGCTTCCAGTATTACCAACATGGCTTCAGTCAATTCCTGGAGGTTAAGTGCAAACTGATCAGTATCCCAACCGTTTTGGTAATCACCTCTATTGGCATCTATACTTCCTAGCATACCTGCATCAGCGGCTACCTGTAACTCATGCTGAAATGTGTGACCGGCTAAGGTAGCATGGTTTACTTCTATATTAAGTTTAAAATCTTTATCCAATCCATAAAGTCTTAGAAAACCGGCTACCGTAGCAGAATCGAAATCATACTGGTGTTTGGTAGGCTCCATTGGTTTTGGCTCTATAAGGAAATTACCTTTAAAACCCTGCTGACGCGCATAATCCCGCGCCATGGTAAGAAACTGAGCTAAATGTTCTGTTTCTCGTTTCATATCGGTATTGAGTAAAGACATATATCCTTCTCTTCCACCCCAGAATACATAGTTTTCCCCACCTAGGGCTATAGTAGCATCAATAGAATTCTTAACTTGAGTAGCTGCCCATGAAACTACATTAAAATCGGGGTTAGTCGAAGCACCATTCATATAACGTGGGTTACTGAAAACATTGGCTGTGCCCCAAAGAAGCTTGATACCAGTATCTTGCTGCTTTTGCTTAGCATACTCGACTATGGCCTTCATCCTTCTTTCATATTCCTCTATAGAATCACCTTCATCTACCAGATCCACATCATGGAAGCAGTAATATGGTGCTCCTATCTTTTGAATAAATTCAAATGCAGCATCCATTTTATCTTTGGCTCTCTGAACAGCATCGGATGACTCATCCCATTCAAAAGTTTTGGTTCCTGGACCAAAAGGATCATCCCCTTTGGCATTGAATGAATGCCAGTATGCGATGGCAAACTTGAAGTGCTCCTTCATGCTTTTACCCCCTACTACACGGTTTTCATCGTAAAATTTGAAAGCAAAAGGATTTTTGGAATCCCTTCCTTCGAATTTAATTTTTTCAATTGATGGAAAATAGGTTTTAGACATTTTAATTGTATTTAGTTAATAGGTTAATTTTTATTGTTAATCTTAGTATATTAATACTATATATATTGGATTTTATCTTAATCTACCCAAATAATTTTCCCAATGGTGGTAGGTATCTGTATAGGCAGTAGTGAGAGAAGAATCAGGTTCTATAAGTGCTATCCTTTCCAGACCATCAAAAGCCTGATGGCCATCTTCATATATACCTGCCCCTACACCAGCTCCCCTAGCAGCTCCCTGTGCGCCATCGGTATCATAGAGTTCCAGGCTTACATCATTCATATTCACAAAAGCTTCTCTGAAGAGTGGGCTCAAAAACATATTGGCCTTGCCTGCCTTTACCGTTTTTAGGTTTAATCCCATATCTTTCATAATATTAAACCCATAGGTCAAAGAACATACTATCCCTTCCTGGGCTGCACGTAACATATGTCTGCGATCATGTTTTAAAAGGTTCAGATTATTCATATGTGCACCTACATGCTTATTTTCCATGATCCGTTCTGCACCATTGCCAAAAGGTATAAAAGATAGCCCTTCTGATCCTATAGGGACTTCTGATGCCAGTTCATTCATTTCAGCATAATCAACTGTACCATTTCCCATCAGCTTTTTCATCCAGGAATTTAAAATACCCGTCCCGTTTACACAAAGCAGCACCCCATAGCTGGGCGTACGCTCACTATGATTCACGTGAACAAATGTATTTACTCTGGATTTTTCATCATATACCGGCTCGGTACTCACACCATATACAGTACCTGAAGTTCCTGCAGTGGTCGCGATTTCTCCAGCTTTTAATACATTCAGTGAAAAAGCATTATTTGGCTGGTCTCCAGCCCGATAAGTAATAGGCACCCCAGCTTCAATGCCGAGAATTTCAGCAGCTTCCTGGGTCACCTTGCCCTGTTGGGAAAATGAAGGCACCACATCGGCCAATAGGGATTTATCTATACCATAATGACTTAAAAGTTTTTCTGAGACACCGTTGGTCTTAAAATCCCAAAAAATTCCTTCCGATAGTCCGGTTTCAGAAGTAAGTATTTCCCCAGTCAGCTTCATAGCTATAAAATCGCCAGGAAGCATAATTTTATGTATTTTGCTATATAGTTCCGGCTCGTTTTCCTTTACCCATTTCAGTTTGGAGGCAGTGAAATTGCCTGGGGAATTAAGCAAATGTGGAAGGCAGTATTCTTCTCCCAACTCTTTAAATGCCTTATTCCCTATCTCTACTGCTCTGCTATCACACCAGATAATAGAGTGGCGTAATACTTGTTGGTTTTTATCCACTAATACCAGCCCATGCATTTGGTAAGAAATGCCGATGGCTTTTAACTCACCCTTCTTTATGCCACCGGCATTTACAACCGATTTGGTAGTTTCAATGATATACTTCCACCACATCATTGGGTCCTGCTCTGCCCAATCTTTCTGTGGTGAGTTAATGGACATTTCTACTTTAGGCAATCCTTCTGATGCTACGACTTTACCGGTATCTGCATCTAGTAAAGTGGCCTTTACAGAGGAGCTTCCGATGTCATATCCTATCAATAATCTTCTCATCATTTTTAAATTTTACCAGAAAACGATATATAATGCCGCGGTGATACCTAATATGATAAAAGCACCTATTTTAAAGCCTGTACTGGTTACAAACAAATCTTTTTCTATTTCTATGCTGTTTGGATGATCTTTTCCTTTTCCTTCCACTAAGCTGATAATGATCATCAAAGCCGCCAAAGCTAGGAAAACCACTCCCATTCTATCCAAAAATGGAAGTCCTGGGAAGAATATTTTAAGCACCACTGACATCGGTATACTAAGTGCCGCTGCCGTTAGAGCAGCATTGGAAGTGGTTTTCTTCCAAAATACCCCAAAGAAGAAAATAGCAAAAACACCTGGGCTTATAAATCCGGTATACTCCTGTATAAACTGAAAGGCCTGGTCTAGCTGCCCCAGTGCCGGCGCTACTAGTGCCGCTACTACAAAGGCGACTGCAGCAGTAATCCTACCTACCCTTACCTGTTTGGTTTGGGAAGCATTTTTATCAAAATATTTATTATACACATCCATGGTGAAAATAGTAGAAGTACTGTTAGCCATAGAAGCCAGTGAAGATACTATAGCTGCGGTAAGTGCTGCAAATGCCAGCCCTTTTAGACCTACAGGCAAAAGTTGAAGTAATGTGGGATAGGCACGATCAGATTTGATAATACCTGTAACCGGATCTTTCATCGATTCGATAAATCCTGGATCAATACCGTTTTTAACTATGACCAACGCTGCGATACCTGGAATGACTACAATCAATGGCATTAATAATTTTAAAAAACCAGCAAAAATCATCCCTTTCTGTGCTTCATCTAAACTTTTGGCCGCCAGAGCCCTTTGGGTAATGTACTGATTGAAACCCCAATAGCTCAAATTGGTGATCCACATACCTCCTACCAATACGCTAATACCTGGCAGATCCAAATAAGCATCTCTAGTGCCTCCCTGACCGTCTGGAATCATCATCTCTCCTCTGGACAGGATCATAGAAAAATGGCCTGGCACTTCTCTCCTTAATAAGCCTAAACCTTCCCAAGCACTACCCTCTCCTACCATAGTAAGTGCTATATAAGTGGTAGCTAAGCCCCCCGCTATAAGGAAAAACACTTGGACAACGTCTGTCCACGCCACAGCCTTCAAACCACCATAGATAGAGTATATCATCGCAAACAGTGCTAATCCCAAAATCCCATACGTCATAGGAACATTTAAAATGGTATTTAAACTAAGGGCTCCTAAATAAAGAACAGAAGTAAGGTTTACAAATACATACAATAGCAGCCAGAAGATAGCCATAGTGGTCCTGACACGTGTGTCATACCTGTCCAATAAAAAGCCGGGCATAGTATATATCCCTTTTTTCATGTATACAGGCAAAAAGAAAATAGCTACCACTATCAGGGTAACCGCGGCCATCCACTCATAAGTAGATATGGCCAGTCCGAGGGCAAATCCCGATCCCGACATACCTATAAATTGCTCTGCCGAAATATTGGATGCAATCAAAGACGCTCCAACTGCCCACCAGGGTAGTGCTTTGGATGCCAGAAAATAATCCTGTGAGTTTTTTATATGGCCTTTTTTCTCTCGGGACACGAAAAGGCCCATAGCAATAATAAGAAAACAGTACGCAACAAAAATTACCAGATCTAAGGTCTCAAAATTCATGGGGTATATAAAGATGTTTTAATGACTAAGATGAGTAGCAATTATATTTTTTTAACTGCCCAACATCTCCAAAATAAATAAAATTATGGAAAATGGCCCCAGTAGTAGATTGATCGCCGGAGGAAGCTCTTAATAAATTTAAGGTAGTTCCTTCCTAGCCTCCAGTCACTCTGAGACTAAAGCATTCTCTTTCGGTAAATGTATAAAATTCTCTCCAATCCAAGGCACCTAAATTATAATAGAATGCATAATTTTTATCTTCAAATCCAATATCAAATCAATTTTTCGGTTAAAACGGTCCAAAGGCAATTACTTGTTTTAAATTAAAAGAGATAATTTAAACTATTCCCTCGCCTTAAAATAACTTTCGGGAGGACCAAGATAACTTTCATCTACACTTCCTGTATTGATCACTAGTTTTTGTAAGACAATTCCTGGATCTACAAAATATATTCTCACTTTATGCTCTCCCTTTGTAGCTATTTTATGTTCACTTTCTACGACATTTATATTATTAGCTACCCATTTATTCCAGTCTCCTTCCCCACTGTTTGTATGCATAGAAATCACCTGAGGGGTCTCTCCTCCTATAGATACTCCAAACCTTATCCCTTCTGGTAAATTTAAGTAATTTAGTGTAGGTGATAGGTAAGTATGCAGGGTGATCATCCCAGGAGTTTCTACATAAATAGTATATTCAAGGTAATTTACCATCTCCTCATCTGACTTTACCTGACGAGATAATGTTACTGCTGATCCTGTTCTACCAAGATCAGGTACCGTGATCCATCTAAATGGCATGGTCTCTTTCTTCCCCGTAAAATTGGCTGCTTCTATGGAGATATATCCTCCACTTTCTACAAATCCCGTGAAGCCTTCGGGTATGACCATATGGTGTAAAGGAATTTCTACGGTAACTTTCTCTCTACCTGAATGAACAGTAATCCTCGAAGTTTTTTGACCAATAGGGACATTTTCCCAATTCACTTTTAGGTATATCCTTTCCTGATCTGAAGTGTTTCCTTCATTGGTAGATAATCCTATGAAGGGATCTTCCGAATGTATACTATATTGGAGCCGGCCTTCTCCTCTATTGAATATCTCCAGATAATGATCAGTCGTCATATAGGGAGTGAGCGTCTGAAATGTTAAATTATTTTGGGCAGGGAAAAAGTTTTCTGAACCCGAAAGGGCCACTCCTAATGCAGGTCGTCTGTTTGGCCTTTTGGTCTTTACTTCGGGCATTACGTTTTCTTCTGGTTGCTGCCAGTAGGTATAACCTATATGGGTTTGGTCCATCATATGGTTCCATTTGCCATCAGCAAGCTCCTCATTATAAATTCTGCTCAATTCCGCATCTCGCTCAAAAAGTTCTTTAACTTTTTCCGCTGTGTAATTAGTAAGGTTTCTCCCCTGCTTTTCATATAAATGATTATTGGCTACGGTAAGATAAAGTTCATTTAAATTAGCACATGCTATTACAGGATGTAATACTAGCTGATAGTAGGCGTCTTTATATTTATTATCGAGATTTTCATATAAACCTTCAGCCAGCTCCACCAGCTCATTATATTCTTTTACCACTCGCTCAGCTTCATTATAATGATGTAAAGAATAGGTATGTTGGTCCAGCAGTTCTGGCTTTCTTCGACCATTATACTTGGTGTATTTATCTAATAGATGGGCTATTTCAGGGGCAAATTCAGGCCCAAATTGTCGAACAGCCCACTCTTCAGTGTAATACCCCATACGATCCTCTGGGTAATTGTTTGGATTCCAGGCATAATCTAAAAAGAAAGTAATCGGAAGTTCCATGGGTTTGATATCTCCTACATTGACTATCCAAAGTTCATCCACTCCATGCTCATATGTCAATTTCATTTGTTCCCAGATCCTGCTAATTGGACTTGTGTTCAACCATTTATAATTTCGAGGCCCACCCACATAATCAAAGTGGTAGTACATACCATACCCTCCAGGGCGAGGCGCCTCGCCCAGACCAGGAAGCTTTCTTACATTTCCCCAATTATCATCAGCTAAAAGCAAAGTCACATCATCAGGGACCCTCATACCCTGATCATAATAATCCTGTACTTCCTTATACAAAGCCCATACTTGTGGGGTCTCGGAAGCGGGCTTTCCAGTAACTTCTTCGATAATACCACGCTGGTCTGCTACTATTCTTTCCAATAATTGAATATTGCTTTCTTCCGACATAGGTTCATCACCGTCACCACGCATCCCAAGGGTTACGATGCTTTCGTTATCCCCCATTCTTTTTATACCCTCTTTCCAAAATTCCTGGAGTACAGGAGCATTGCTTTCATAATTCCAATCGCCTGTTCCATATCGGCTCCATTCCACATGTGCCCTCATCAGGGGTTCATGGTGTGAGGTGCCAATGACCACCCCATATTTGTCAGCCAGTATAGGACTGATGGGATCATCGTCATAAATTGCCCTGCCCCACATGGCTGGCCATAGATAATTCCCTTTAAGCCTTAATATGAGTTCAAATACTTTTTCATAAAACTGGTGATTAAATCCCCCGAAATTTTCCTCTGCCCAGCCTGCTAAAGCTGGGGCTTCATCATTGATAAATATGCCTCTATATTTTACAGCGGGAGTTCCCTTTGTATGTTTTCCCTGAGAGATGTATAATTGGTCTTTCTTTTGGACAGGTACATCCGCCCACCAGTACCACGGACTCACTCCTATTTGCTCTGATAGTTCATAAATACCAAAAGTCGTCCCCCTTTTATCACTTCCTGCGATAACCAATGCTTCAGGTATTCCATCAAAAGGGTTTTCTACTGTCTGTATAAGATATGTTTCCCATTTGCCACCCAGTTCACTTCCTTTTATTTTACCTGTAGAGATCAGGCGATCTATTAGCTTGCTTTTCCCAATAGTACCTATGATGACTAATGGAGCGGACCCCTTAATATTTACTTTTTCTTCAAGGGTGGGCTTTTTTCCTGTCACCTTTTCGATATCAAGCTGAAGATTGGCAGCTGCTATCTTTACCCCCTCGGGTTCATCTGCATCTATGACCAATCCCGCTGCCGTCTCTGAACTTACTAGTGGAAATCTATCAGCCCCCTGTTCAGTAAACACTATATTCCCCCTCTGAAACCCCAGTGAATGGTGGGAATAAAGAAGGGTGAATATAAGGATATATAAAAAGGTATAATTCTTTAGGTTCATATCTGTCAAAGCTATTATTATAGAGATCCGAGTATCCCTAACTCTAGACCGCGAAGTTCTGCAAGGCCTTTTAATCTGCCGATAGCGGAATATCCCGGATTGGTTTCTTTATCTAAATCATCCAGCATCTGGTGCCCATGGTCAGGCCGGAAAGGAATCTGACTTTTGCTGTTTTGATTGATAAGGATCAACTTTCTCATCACCGCAGCCATATCTACATCCCCGTCGAGATGATCAGACTCGAAAAAATTACCCAAGCTATCTTTTTTTACATTTCGCAAATGGGCAAAATAAACCCTCTCTCCTATTTGATCCAATATAGCGGGCAAATCATTGGTCTTTCCTGCCCCTAGTGACCCTGTACAGAAACAGAACCCATTGAATTCCTCGTTTACCTGCTGGTAAATATATAAGAGGTCTTCCAGGCTGGAGGCTATCCTAGGCAGTCCTAAAATAGGATATGGTGGATCATCTGGATGAAGTGTCAGCACAATTCCCTCTTCCTCACAAGTAGTCTGTATACTGCGGAGAAAATTGAACAGGTTGTCAAATAATCCCTGTTTGCCTATCTTGTCGTAGACCGCAATGCTTTCTTCAAGTGAAGTAATGCTCACACTACCTTCAGTGGGTACCCCCATAAGGATTACATCTGCAAGCTGTTCCAGTTTTTCTTTTGAATAGCTGGGATACCTAGCTTCCACTTCCTGCATTACCTCTTGTGAGTATGACTCCTCCACGCGATCCCTTTTAAGAATATATTTATCAAAAATGGCTAAATCCACCCAATCAAAATATAGGGCTTTCACTCCATTTTCTAAGGTAAGGGCCAAATTTGTTCTGGTCCAATCCAGTACGGGCATAAAATTGTAGCAGATGGTTTTAAGACCTGCTTTGGAAAGATTTCTCAAAGATTGGCGGTAATTCTCTAGGTATTTTTCTGAATTTTGATCCTTTATCTTGATAGATTCATGTACCGGCACACTTTCTACCACAGACCACTCCAATCCACTGGCTTCGATGATAGCTTTACGTTCTAATATTTCTTCTAATGGCCAAACTTCTCCATGAGGAATATGATGAAGTGCCGACACTATACCACTAGCTCCTGCCTGTCTGACAGCTTGAAGTGATACTGGATCATTTGGACCATACCATCTCCAGGTTTGTAGTAGTTTTTTAGACTTTAACATAGGTTTAAATTTTTCGGGTCTTTATAATTTGGGAGGCATTCTGAATCATATTGGCGAATCTAATAAGGCTGTCACTATGGTAGCCACAGAATTTATTGATTTTTTAATAATTGTTGGATTGACGTTTTCAGGCTCATTATGAATGCTTAATACATCTGTAGAAAATTGAAGATTACGGGGCACATCAATCCTGTATTGGGTATATTCCTCATCCGTATAATTACTACCTTTCTTTTTTAGATGGCCATCCATCAGGTAATTGTGACTCCTTAAGGTAGCAGGTGGGCGCAAGGATGAATGTACTATGACAGATAGATTACCTGCTCTATGTGGGTGGGACATGTACCTATCACTAAGGCACGGCATCCCCTCACTTAAACCGATCCTAGCCTGATGATTTATGGAGGGATTTACCTCCATATATGAAGGTAAAATTTGTTCAGTTATAATTAGGGACGAAGCTTCCACACCTGTGCACCCCCACACGATAAATGATAAAAATAATATATTAATACTTTTGCTAATTATAAATGTCATTTTGGGTTAACTATATCGTATTTCATCTGTTTATTACTTTTTCAGACACCATTTTATTCAAGGGTGAAAGAAAAGAGGGTATATTAAACAGCTCCCTTTGTATAAATTCCTTAAGGGAGATCAGCTCAATACACCTACAAGTCGTAGAACATCATTCTAAAATACTATCTTTTAGCATTCAGCATGAGCATCTAAATCTTGTTTTTGACAAAAACTTCATAAACATCAAAATTATAAACTAAAAAAACAACCGATTTCATACTTATTTTATAAAACTACTTGATCCTTGTGAACAATTCCACCTATGACCAATTATAATTAGATACTTGATTATAGGACAGGCCCCGTAAATATGATGCTCTATATACTTGTAAAATAGAAACATAAACCTATACCTTACATAACTTGGAAGAAAAAACATAAAGGATCAAAAATGAAAATTTAAGCATTTTGGAAACAACCCATGGCGTTGAAACCGATTTCATAAATTTTCTTTTGAATAAATATTTTTAATTTATACATTTGGATACTTTGAAGACTTTAAATCCTGATTGAATACAATTATTGATTATTATTTATCATTTTTGATTAAAAATGACCCTGCCAAACCAAAATTAATATCACTTAGCCTTTATAATGGAAAAAGAAATAACTATATACGATATAGCTAAGGATTTAGGCCTTTCTCCTACTACAGTAAGCAGAGCATTGAATAACCACCCTGCGGTCAAGGAAAAAACCCGCAAGAAAATCTATGACGCAGCCGTTGAGATGGGTTATCAGTCCAATGTTTTCGCCTCTAATTTAAGAAGTAAGAAAACCCATAATATTGGTGTGATAGTACCCCGACTGAATAGTTCATTCCAAAGTTCGGTAATCGCTGGTATGGAAAAGGCCGTTAATGAAGCGGGATATAACCTTATCATCAGTCAGTCCCTAGAGTCTTATGATAAAGAAAAAGCCAATGTACTGGCCATGTTCAATAGCCGTGTCGATGGCCTTTTGGTATCATTAGCATCCAACACTCCCAATATAGATCATTTTACACCTTTTATAAAAAAACGTATCCCGGTACTGTTTTTTGATCGTATCATAGAGAACGACCAATATACAGGTATAGTCATAGACAATATACAGGCTGGATATAAAGCTACCACCCACCTGATAGAACAGGGGTGTAAGAGAATAGCTCATGTCATCGGTTACACTAAGATAAATGTATATGCTGACCGTTTGAAAGGTTATAAATATGCACTTATGGATAAGGATATGCCTCTGGATGAAACGCTGATCTTACATTCTGATCTCAATGAGGAATCAGGCAAAGATATAGTAGAAAAGCTTCTGAAAATGAAACCTATGCCTGATGGCCTATTTGTGTCCAATGATGCCTGCGCCGCCAGCTGCCTTCAACAGCTCAAGCTAAAAGGAATCAGCGTGCCCCAGGATATTGCCATAGTAGGATTTAATAACGATGTCATCTCCAGGCTGGTAGAACCTAATATAACCACTATAAATTATCCAGCATATGAAGTTGGCGAGGTGGCTATGAAAAACCTCATCAACCATCTAAAAGGTGATTCTGACAGGGTGCTTCAGAGTACCAATAAGATCACACTTAGATCAGAATTAATTATCAGAGGCTCTTCACTAAGAAAGTAAGCCCTCAGTTCTATATATAAACCCAAAAATATGAAAAAGTGGATAATTTTTTATTTCCTATTGACCTCAGCCATACAGGCCAGTGCTAATGATGGCTACAAACTGTGGCTTCAATACTACTCTATACCAGATGATAGTGAGAGCCGAAGCCATTTCGGATCCATACATGTAAGTGGAAATTCCCCTACTATAGAGGCTATTAAACAAGAACTCGATCTGGCTGCAAATGGATTTTTTGGAACACAGGCTATTATGAAAGAGGCCGATGAGGCGAGTATTATTATAAAAAAACATGATAAAGAAATCGCAAATGTCATCAGTAAAAAGGACATTAACTCAATAGGTGACCAGGGATTTGTCATAAAAACAATCAAATCGGGCTCACAAACAAAAATTTATATAACCGCTAATAGTGATTTAGGATTGTTATATGGGACCTTTAAATGGCTACAATATGTCCAAAAAGGTGATATGCTCCCTGAAGACGGTTTGGTACAAAGTCCCAAAATAGAAAGAAGAATCCTTAATCACTGGGATAATTTAGACCGAACAGTGGAAAGAGGCTATTCGGGATTTAGCATATGGAACTGGCACAGACTCCCTCGTCACATAGACCAGCAGTATCTTGATTATGCACGCGCAAATGCCGCAATTGGCATAAACGGAACTGTGGTGACCAATGTCAATGCAAATTCGCTTGTCCTGACAGAAGAATACCTTGAAAAAGTAGCGGCACTGGCAGATGTGTTTCGCCCATATGGTATAAAGACTTACCTTACTGCCAGATTTTCATCACCTATAGAAATAGGCAAATTAAACACAGCCGATCCACTTGATCCTGATGTACAGAAATGGTGGGCAGACAAGGCCGAAGAAATTTACCGGCACATTCCAGACTTTGGCGGATTTTTGGTAAAAGCTGATTCAGAAGGCCAACCTGGTCCCCATAATTATAAAAGGTCACAAGCTGAGGGAGCAAATTTATTGGCAGATGCACTAAAACCCCATGGCGGTATAGTCATGTGGCGTGCATTTGTGTATAGCGAAGAGTCTCCTGATGACAGGGCTAAACAAGCTTACAATGAGTTCAAACCCCTGGATGGTAAGTTTCGTGACAATGTGATCGTTCAGGTTAAAAACGGAGCGATAGATTTTCAGCCAAGAGAACCATTTCATCCTATGTTTGGAGGGCTGACCCAAACACCTCTGATGATGGAATTTCAGATCACCCAGGAATACTTAGGACACGATACCCACATGGCTTTTCTATCCAACATGTATGAAGAAGTCCTTCAAACCGACACCCATGCCAAGGGTGAAGGATCAACGGTCAGTAAAATCATCAGCGGTAATTTGCACGACCATGATCTGACCGCTATAGCAGGAGTTGCAAATATAGGCACGGACCGGAATTGGACAGGAAATCACTTTCATCAGGCTAACTGGTATTCTTATGGCAGGCTGGCTTGGGACCCTGATGAATCATCCGATATCATAGCTAAAGATTGGCTTGAACTTACTTTTACCCGTGACGAAACCTTCGTATCCAAAATTCAAAAGATGATGCTAGATTCACACCAAATGGTGGTAAATTATATGACTCCATTGGGTCTGCACCATATCATGGCATGGAACCATCATTACGGACCTGGTCCATGGATTACTGATAAGCACCGGGATGACTGGACCAGTACTTATTATCATCAGGCCAGCAGCTATGGTATCGGCTTTGACAGGACAGCATCTGGCAGCAATGCCCTAAGCCAATATCACCCTCACCTATCGGAAAAATGGTCTGATAAATCCAGCGTACCAGAAAAATACCTACTCTGGTTTCATCATGTAGCCTGGGACCATACCCTTTCCAGCGGGAGAATACTTTGGGACGAGCTGGCGCTCAGGTATCAAAAAGGAGTTAATGAAGCCAGAAACAACATAGAGACCTGGCAAGAAATGGAAGGTAAAATAGATCAAGAAAGATTTAAACATATAGCATCTTTTTTGAAAATTCAGGCCGAAGAAGCAGAATGGTGGAAAAATGCCTGCCTGCTATATTTTCAGCAATTTTCACAGAAACCTTTTCCAGATGGTGTAGAAGAGCCAGAAAGAGATTTAAACTATTATAAAAATATTGACCCAAAATTTGTACCAGGGATCTAAAACCAAAATCATGAATACGACGCAGAAAGTGGCCATAGTAACCGGAGGAGCATCAGGCCTGGGATTTGCTATAGCAAAAAAATTTACCGAATCAGGCATTCTTACTGTTATTATAGGAAGAAATGAAAACAAGCTTCAGAAAGCAGCCGATGAACTGGGAGAACTTGCTCACACCATCAGTTTTGATTTGAATGAAGCAAGCGGCATTCCTGAACTAATACAGCTTATCCAAGACAGATATGGCAGAATAGATATATTGGTAAACAATGCCGGGATCAACCTTAAAAAGCCAATGCTGGATGTGACGGTAGAAGAATTTCACAAAGTACTCAATACCAACGTAGTATCCGTTTTTGTAATGAGCCGTGAAGTAAGTAAAATGATGATAGCACAAGGTGAGGGCAGCATAGTGAATATCAGCTCCATGGCAGCACAATATGGTATACCGAAAGTTATAGCATACACCGCTTCAAAATCAGCGATCGAAGGAATGACCAAAGCCATGGCTGTAGAGCTATCTCCACTAGGCATTAGAGTAAATTGCGTAGCTCCGGGGTTCATAGTAACAGATATGACTGCTACTGCCTTTAAAGATGACCCTCAGAGAAAGGAAAAAATACTCAGTAGGACCCCAATGGGCAAAATGGGGGACCCTTCAGATATAGCTGAAGCAGTGTATTATTTCTCCAATGGAACATCCTCATACGTAACAGGTGCTATCCTTGCCGTGGACGGAGGCAATTCTATTGGTTTCTAATTAATCATATATCATGCTTAAACTTCTATTACCCAAAATACCATGTCCTACTTATATAATATAACCAAGATAGTTATATCATCAGCTATAATAAATTTACTGCCTGTAGAAAACCTACAAGCACAATACCTTAAAGACAGTTTCCATAATAATTTCACCATCGGAGCGGCCATAAATTACCGTCAAGTGAGGGAGTTGACTCAACAAGAAGAAAAAATATTGTTTGCCCATTTTAACAGTATAACTGCAGAGAACCTATTAAAGTGGGGAAGTATACATCCCCGACCCGACCAGTACGATTTTGAAGCTGCTGATCGCTTTGTAGATTTGGGGAATAAAATGAATGCATTTATAGTCGGACATACACTGGTATGGCACCAGCAGACTCCAGAGTGGGTTTTTGAGGATGAAGATGGAAATGCTTTATCTAAAGAAGCCTTATTAGAAAGGATGAGGGAACATATCAATACAGTAGCTGGACGGTATAAAGGACGCATCCACGGATGGGATGTTGTCAATGAAGCCATATTTGATGATGGAAATTACCGGAACTCCCATTGGTATAATATCACTGGTAAAGACTTTATCAAAGAAGCGTTCAGATCAGCCAGCAAGGTGGATCCAGATATGGAATTATATTATAATGACTATAATATGTGGAAGCCTGCCAAAAGAGAAACTGCCATTCAGCTAGCCAAAGAACTTCGAGCTGAAGGCATTAGAATAGATGGTATAGGTATGCAGGGACATTATGGGTTGGAATCCCCTTCCTTAGAGGAAATAGAAAACTCTATACTAGCCATAGCTAAGGCCGGGTTTAAGGTGATGTTTACAGAAGTGGACATTGATGTGCTCCCAAACCCAGTAAACCGACACGGGGCAGATATAGATGCCACTTTTGAATTTGAAGAAAAATATAATCCATATACCACAGCATTACCGGCAGATATCCAAAAAAAATTAGAGGACCGGTACAAAGAATTATTTGAACTTTTTCTCAAACATGAAGACAAAATATCAAGAGTAACCTTTTGGGGACTCACAGACCAAGATAGCTGGCTCAATGATTGGCCCATGAGGGGAAGGACGGCATACCCACTGCTTTTTGATAGAGATGGCTACCCTAAAGAAAACGTTTTAAAAGAGCTGGATAACCTACAGCCTTAAATTAAAAACCACTAAGCTATCTCCATAGAACCGGGATAGCTTAGTAATTACTTTTAAGCCACCCTCCCATTTTTTATTTTTTTTTATATCAAAAGAACCACGTCCACCAAGCTCATTTTTTAATACTATAAATTTTAAATAGGTCATCATTATTACAGTATGCACAAAGATTTTTGCCCTATAGATTAAATAGTAACCGAAGATACCGAATTGTCGCTATCCGTATTAGTACATCATAAATTATAGATTATAACATATAAATCAACTTATTCATAACCTTAATAAATGAAATCGATCCCATAATTTTATTATATAACTATTAAGCTATATTTTTATTATAATAGGATATTTCAAATATAAAAAATAACTAAAAATTATCTTAATTTAATAAGTTATATAATATATATTTAATTTATAAATTATCATTTTTATTTGATATTTAAGCTATTAAGTTAAGTGAAATAAAATAGTTATGAAATCGGTTGCATTTATTATTTTTTTTTAAGAGGTTTAGCTAATTATTAGGTTCTTCGGTGTTTACATGCCTTGTGAGCAAGTGCGACTTAGTAAGAAATATTTAATTAACTAACCCTTAAATAATCAACGTATGGAATTGAAATCCGCCAAGATTATCAGAATGGTCAATTTAAAGACCGCTGATAATTGGCTAGTTCGAATGACAGGAGTATTGGTATTTGTGCTTCTCAGCTCCCTGTCAATGGCCCAAACAGTAAATGTAACAGGCGTGGTCTTGGATGATGACGAATTGGGATTACCTGGAGCATCTATTCAAGAAAAAGGTACAGGTAACGGTGTAGTGACAGGATTGGATGGTGATTTTTCCATCAATGTTCAGCCAGGTGCTACTTTAGTAATTTCGTTTGTAGGCTTTGCTTCACAGGAAATCGCGGTAGGAAACCGATCCAACCTAAGGATTGTAATGCAGCCTGACTTAGGGGCATTGGATGAAGTGGTAGTTATAGGTTACGGCACTATGCGTCAGGAGGCCGTTACAGGATCTGTAGCATCCATCGGTGGAGAGAGCTTGAGAGAAGTAGCTGCAGGGAATGTTACTGAAGCACTTCAGGGTCGGTTACCGGGTGTACAGATTTCACAAACGTCTACCCAACCTGGTGCTACACAGCAAATCAGGATTCGTGGAACACGGTCTCTGACAGCTAGTAATGATCCTCTTATTGTTTTGAACGGGATACCTTTTGCAGGCTCTATTTCTGACATTAACCCAGAAAATATTGAAAGCCTTGACATATTAAAAGATGCCTCTGCTACTGCTATTTATGGATCAAGAGGTGCTAATGGAGTGGTACTGATCACCACAAAAGCTGGTTTTAAGGGGCAGCAGGCACGAGTAAGTTATAGCGGTTTCCATGGTCCAAAGACAGTATTTTCCCCGTATCCTATGATGGATGCAAATGAATTCATGCAAATGCGTGATGCTGCAGGATTATTCCAAAATGAAGGAGCTAGTGAATCCAGGGACGTTAATACAGATTGGCAGGACTTATTTTACCAGACCGGTACCATGTCAAACCATGATGTGAGTGTAGCGGGGGGAGGAGAAAAAAGCACCTATAGTTTTGGTTTGGGATATTACCATGAAGAGGGAGTAGTGCCGACACAGCAATTCGACAGGTTTTCTATGCGGGCTGCAGTAGATCAGGAAATAGGAAACCATCTCCGGATCGGTTTCAATACCAATAACAATTTTAGCACGACACAAGGTTCACAGGTAGGCTTATATAATGTTTTAAGCATGTCTCCCCTAGCTAGTCCTTTCAATCCGGATGGCACGCGTAGAAGGGTTATAAACATGCCTCAGGATGATACATTTGTTTTAACCAGAGACAGGCTAAATGATATAGATGGACAGTGGTTGAATGAAACGCGAGCTTATGCTACCTACAATGCCGTATATGCGGAGGTAAAAATACCTGGCGTGGAAGGTTTAAAGTATCGGGCTAATCTCGGGTTGGATTATCGTCAGAGTAACCAGGGAGAGTATACCGGAATGGGAATAAACAGTCCTAACGAAGAAACATTGTCCACAGCAGCAGTGGGAAATTCACATAATTTTCACTGGTTAATGGAAAATTTGCTTACTTATGATAAAATTTTTGCAGATAAACACATATTCAATGTAACAGCGCTTTACTCAACAGAACAGAATACATTTTATAGCTCTAGAATGACGGGTCGTGGTATGCTTTCTGATCAATTTCAATTTTATAACATAGGTCTAGCAACAGAAGAAATTCAGATCAACCCAGGTGATCAGCAATATAATCAATGGGGATTGATGTCTTATATGGGTAGAGTAATGTACTCCTATGATGACAGATATATGATTTCTGCGACATTAAGGTCAGATGGATCCTCTAGGCTTTCACCGGGCTTCAATTGGCATACTTATCCTGCCATTTCTGCAGGTTGGAATGTGAGTAAAGAGCCCTTCATGAATAATTTCACCAATATTGACATGCTAAAGTTGCGTGTGGGCTATGGTCAGACTTCCAATCAGGCAATTGCTCCTTACGCTACTTTGGGCGGTTTGGGTACCAGACCTTATAACTTTGGTGATGATACCTATGCAATGGGATATTTTGTAAATTCACTTCCGAATCAAAATCTTGGTTGGGAATACTCAGAAACCTGGAATATCGGAATTGATTTTGATATTTACAATCGTCGTTTGACCGGTAGTTTAGAATTTTATGACACCCAAACCCGGGATATATTACTGAATGTAACCCTACCTGCTACTAACGGTGTAGGAAGCTATACGGCCAATATCGGGGAAACACAAAACAGAGGTGTAGAATTAGCTTTAAACGGATTAATCCTGGAAAAAAGGGATTGGAGTTGGGAAGCTGGTGTGAATGTGTATGTTAACCGAAACAAATTATTGGCGTTGGCTTCTGGGAACCAGAGAGACGAATCAAACTGGTGGTTTGTGGGACATCCAATAAATGTGATTTTTGACCATAGAAATATAGGATTATGGCAGGAAGGTGATCCACATCGTGATATACTGGAGCCAGGAGGAAATGCTGGTATGATTAAAGTAGAATATACCGGAGGTTTTAATGATGAAGGTGTCCCATTGAGAGCGATAGGACCTGATGACCGTCAGATTTTGGATCTTCAGCCAAATTTCATGGGTGGATTTAATTCACTATTAAAATACAAGAATTTTGATTTCACCATCGTTGGGATGTTCAATAGTGGAGGGGTACTTATCAGTAATCTTCACTCCTCTTCCGGATACCTCAATATGATGAACGGCAGAAGAAACAATGTAAGCGTAGATTACTGGACACCGGAAAATACGGGTGCCAAATATCCTGCTCCAGGTGGCCTAGCTTCAGGGGACAACCCTAAGTATGGCAGCACGTTGGGTTATTTTGATGCTTCTTATTTAAAAATAAGAACCATGACTTTAGGATATAATTTTGATCAGACAGGTAATTGGATGAGCGCAGCAGGGATAAGTAGATTTAGGATATACGGTGCCGTGCAGAACCCTTTTGTATTGTTTTCACCATTTAACAGGGAAACGGGTCTGGATCCGGAAACCAATTCATTTGCAGATCAGAACACTGCTGTACAAGGCCCTTTGCCTAGCAGATTACTAACCATCGGTACCAATGCGCCAGCTACGCGTAATTTTATATTCGGTATTAATTTGACATTTTAATCATTTATGAAATCGGGCATGATGAAAACTTCAATTCCGGAGATCACCCGGTTAACATGCAAGATTCCATGTGACATTAAAAAAAAATCAACCAAATGAAAAAGATAAATATATATATGAATTCAATGAAAGGCTCGCTTGTGGCAGCTCTTTTATTGGTTTCTTGTACTGATATATTGGAAGAAACACCAAGGGCCACCTTTGAACCCAGTTTTTTTCAGACTCAGGAAGGAATCCAGGGAGGATTGACCTCGATGTATGCGCATCTACGCTACATTTACGGACAGGCTTACTTTTATAATACTACCCTTACCGGTACTGATGAAGTAACTTATGCCCAAAGTGCTGACCAAAATTTCCTGGTCATGGACCTAAGCGGTCAGGGTGATATTGATCCTAATAGCAGCAGGGCAGATGTACTGTGGAATGCCGCATATTCAAATATCAATACTGCCAGTGGGATAATAGAATTTGCTTCTGAAGTAGGTACATCTGATGCATTAATAGCAGAAGCAAGATTCTTTAGGGCTTTTGATTATTTTCAATTAGTTCAGACATTCGGGGGGGTCCCACTGGATTTAGGGGCTGGAGAACTAGAATTTAATATTACTCCTTCAAGGACATCAACCAGGAACACTGTACCTGAAGTGTATACAAAGGGAGTATTTCCAGATTTAGTGAGAGCAATTAATGATTTGCCTGACGCACCTCGTTTAACCGGTACTGCTACCAAAACATTGGCCCGCTTATACCTGGCCAAAGCATACCTTACCTATGGTTGGTGGTTAGAAAACCCAAATAACATTCCTACTTATCCTGACACGCCTCGGGTAGATCCTGACGGTCATAATCCACAGTGGTATTATCAGCAAGCGTATGATATTGCATTGGAAGCAATTGCAAATCCTGGACCTTTCAGATTACAGGAAACCTTCTATGATGTAAACGTAGCTCAAAATGACCGTAACATGGAGTTGTTGCTTTATGCAGATCATACAGAAACCAGCGAATTTTACAATGCAGGTAGTTTAACATGGGGTAATGGCGAAGCTCCTGATAACTTTGCCGGATGGATGATGACCTGGAACTATACCGTCTTGAGAAGTAGCCGATCCAATACTACCTGGACGAATGATGTAGAATCAGTAAGACGTGAGGCTGTTCAGGCCCTAGGCAGACCATGGACACGTATGGCTCCCACCATTGGTGCCATCACTAATACATTTGCCGATAAAACAAATGATTCCCGATATGATGGCACCTTTACTACAGTTTATCGTGCCAATATTGGCCGAACAACTCCTATCCCAGGACCGGTATATAATGCAAACTTTCTACCTGTTCAGGATGGTGATGCCATATTGACCTTCCTTAATGAACAACCTGCTCAAGCAATAAATTTCCCCTCCCCTTTTAATTTAGGAGCAAATCTTGGAGCCGGAACTTTGCCTGGGAGGTCTGATTTTGTGATGGGTCCAAATAATATAAGTAGAATAGTGTATCCAGGACTTTGGAAACTTGGTCCATACCGAACAGATAGTGGCACTGGATTAGGTGAACCAAATGCAGGAAGTACAAGACCATTTAATATTGCCAAATTTTCAGAGCTTTATTTAATAGCCGCTGAAGCCGCCGTAAAGGGTGCTACAGGTCCTCAAAGTGCACGTGATCTGGTCAATGTACTCCGGGCAAGAGCAGGTGTATGGCGTTGGGACAACAATGGCAACCAACCAAAAATAGTGGACAACAGTGCATTAATGGTTGCAGCCACTCCCGCTATCATCGATATCAACTATATCCTTGCGGAGCGTTCAAGAGAATATTATGGAGAAGGTTACCGATGGTATGACCTGGTCCGTACCCAAAAATGGAACGAGCTGGCAGGTACGTACCAGATAGCCGGTAGAAATTATGGAGACCGTACGGCACAAACGATTACCAGAAATATCCAGCCTTACCATTATTTGCGCCCTATACCACAAAGTCAGATAGATGCTATGGAAGGGGATAGAGCAGGATATCAAAACCCTGGATATTAATATCATAAAAACCACTATTTTTATTAAACCGGGTAGAAATTACTACCCGGTTTTTTTTTATGCTTTGTATAAATTCCAAAATCATTTTTTAAAATTATGGTGTAATCCTTTTACAGATCCATATCGTGGTAAAACTTATACCGGTCTGCCGTGCCCTGCGCAGGCAATAGAAATTTATCCCTTACATTTAAATAATAATCTATATATTAGAATATCACCAGGAAGGATTGTATGCGGATACAGTAGAAGATAAATTCAACCCACTTAGATTGTTATCATACCCTACTCTTTCTGAAGCAACCCTTTAGAACCTATTCAGAAAAATGAAAACAAAATTATTTTAAAAACTAAGTCTGTAAATATTAAACCAATCACGATTATTTTCCATTGCCGGAAAATCTGTTTTTACGTTCATATAAAAATAGGTAGGCTTCTTATTGTTAAGTTTTAGTTCATTTTAATATTATCAGCATTTCAGGTTATTTCCACTCATTCACGCTCTCTGAAGACCAGGAAAGGGATACTTTTATCTGGTCATAACTTATAACATCACAAAATTCGGGATCACCTCTCCCGGATTAATTCGGAAGAATCTCCCATCCCCGACAGCTAAAAAGGGATTGCCTGTGCATGAAGCTATTATGATGCTCGATTCCATCTTGATCCCCTTTAACATACCCATTGACCGCTTCTATTCCAGACAATGCGAAACACTGGTGCTGTATTTTAGTAAGGCAAATAAATTACAATCCCAAAACCCTTGGCAACCATAATGTCAAATCTGGAAAAAGGGTAATCACTATAAGCCCTAAAATCATTGCTATGAAAAATGGGATCAGAGGCTTTACCACTTTACCAATAGTACTCTGGGCCACTCCTACCCCTATGAATAGCACCGACCCTACCGGAGGGGTACATAGCCCTATACACAGGTTTAGGATCATGATGATTCCAAAGTGAATGGGATCTATTCCCAATTCTACCACTATGGGCAAAAATATAGGCGTAAATATTAAAACCGCAGGAGTCATATCCATAAATATACCTACAAACAATAGCAATAAGTTGATAATAATTAAGATTACAACAATATTATCGCTTAGGGATAATAACGTACTGCTAATAGACTGAGGGATATCTTCGCTGGACATCACCCATGACATGCTCATAGATGTAGCGATAAGGAGCATTACTATCGCTGTAGTTTCGGATGCTTTGAGCAATATGGAGGGTAGTTCAATCAACTTCAATTCCCTATAAAAAAACGATAACCCTAAGGTATAAATAACCGCAATAGCAGAAGCTTCCGTAGCCGTAAAAATACCGGCCACTATACCTCCCATTACTATAACCAAAAGCATCAAGCTGGGTATAGCACGGAAAAAACTTCTTGCCAAATCCCTCAAAGAGGTTCTTTCACCACCCGGTAAGTTCTTTCTTTTTACAAATATGGCGGCAGTAATAATCAATAATAATCCGATAAATAATCCTGGAATATAGCCCGCTATAAATAGTGCTGCGATACTGACACCTCCAGATGCGAGGGAATACACTATCAAAATATTAGATGGCGGGATGATGAGTCCTGTGGTGGATGCCGTGATATTTACTGCCGCACCCAGTTCCTTTGGATAGCCTTCCTTTTCCATCCTGGGTCCTAATATCCCTCCAATAGCAGAGGCAGCAGCAGCCGCTGATCCCGCTATAGCTCCAAAAAGCATGGCAGCAAGTACATTTACATAAAGCAATCCCCCAGGCAATCTCCCCATAAGGGATTTGGCAAGTTCTATTAGCCGATTGGCTATTCCTCCCCGGTTCATGATCTCTCCTGCCAAAACAAAGAAGGGAATGGCCAATAAAGAAAAACTATCAAGTCCTGTTCCCATCCTTTGGGCTATAGTAGTCGCAGAGGGCCCTACGGCCACAGAAACCATTAATGTAACAAAACTCGCCAATCCAAGACTCCATGCCACTGGAACGCCAATACCCATTAAAACCAAAAAAGAAAATACAAGAATCAATATGCTGATATAATCCATTATGCGCTAATATTTTTGCTATTCAGGTGTGAAGAAATCAATACTATTTGATAGTAGGTTACTACCAGTCCACTAAAGGGGATGATGGTATAGACAAAAGCTAAAGGAACCTGTAATGTAGCGGATTTTTGGTCTAGTATAAAGGTGATATAAACCAGGTTTAATCCTCCCAATACCATCACTGCCACCGCAAAGAAAATAATAACCACATTGATGATGATCAGCAGATTCTGTTTTGGTTTACCGGTAAGTTTCTGTGGTAACAGATCGATGGCGAGATGTTTATCTTGACCTGCAACATAGGCTGCTCCGAGCATACCCAGCCAAATCAACATGTACCTGGAAAGCTCATCTGTGAAAGCACTCGGATTCATCAGTACATACCGTGAGATCACCTGCCAAGTAACATTAAGGACCATCAAAGACATCAATATGACGAGTGCGGTGCCCACTAGCTTGTCTACTTTATTTTTATAAAAAATACTAAACATAAATTATTATTTTGGGAGTTTGTCGCAGATTAAGTATTCCTTCACTGAGTTTGCTGAATCTTCCTTACTATCTCATACATTTCAGGTTGGCTGGTTCTGATAGCATCATACATACCTTCTACTGCTTCCCGGAAGCCTTCTTGATCAGGGTAGGATATTTCCACACCTGCCTTTTCCATCTCCGATAAAGAAAACTCAACGGATTCTTTCCATATTTTATACTGATATATGGCGGATTCATCTGCAGCGTCCTGTAACCATTCCTTTTCCTGATCTGAAAGAATCTTCCATACCTTGGTACTGATGATAATCATATCAGGTATAGCCAGATGTTCATTTATAGCATAGTATTTACACACTTCATAATGCCTGGAGGTATAAAGGCTAGGCGGGTTATTTTCCGCTCCGTCCACAATCCCCTGCTGCAAGGCGGTATATAGTTCGCCATAAGAAACAGGAGTGGGAGATCCGCCAAAGCTCCGTACCATATTAGTCGCCATGTTACTTTCCATTACACGGATTTTTAGCCCTTTCAGGTCCTCAGGGGATGCTATTGGTTTATTCTTTGTATAAAAGCTTCGGTTGCCGGCATCATAATAAGTTAGTCCCCTGAACCAGAAATCTTCTCCATCCAGAAGTAATTGCTTTCCTATATCACTGCTCAAAACTTTCTGTCTATGGGCATCGTCTCTAAAGAGATATGGAAGACTCAGTATCTGAAGTTTTGGCGCAAAGCTCTCTACTACTGCGGAGGACACCTTTGTCATGCCTAGACTTCCTATCTGAAGCAGTTCTACCAGCTCTCTCTCACTTCCCAGTTGTTGGTTGGGATAGATCTTCAGTCTCATTTTCCCTTCTGATTTCTGCTCCAGTAGCTCTGCCATGTACAGCATGGCTTCATGTACCGGATGGGCCACCCCTAGACCATGGCCTAATTTTATTACCCTTACATCCTGTGTCTGCTGACAGCCACTAAATAATAATAGGCAAAAGAAAAAGCATATTTTGGGTTTACTAATCATATAATATTTTTGCTACACATTAAGACTTTTCGGTCTTCTGATTGATATTCTTTATTATACTTATTGTCTGAGTAAATTTCTCGTTCAACTCATCATATTTTTTATCTTGGAGCAAATCCTTTTTTATCAGCTGACTACCCATACCTACACAGGTCACTCCTGCTCGGAACCATTCTTGGAGATTTTCTTCGGTTGGTTCCACTCCTCCGGTGGGCATTATCTTCAGACCAGGCATTACAGAAAGAACAGCTTTGATAAAATCAACTCCCAACAAATTTCCAGGAAATGCTTTTACCAGTACAGCACCAAGCTTTTGGGCCTGGAATACTTCGGTCACCGTAGCACATCCAGGCACCCAGAATACGCCCTTCATCTGGCAGTACTTGGCTACCTCGGGAATTAATGCAGGAGATACTATAAAGTCAGCATCAGCATAAAGGTATTCCTTTACTTGTTGTACTGTAAAAATAGTTCCTATACCCAAGTACATATCTTTGTATTTTTCGGCGTATATTTTTAAACCTTTAAAAACTTCCAATGCATTGTTTTGACGGTTGGTAAATTCAAAAACCCTGATCCCCGCTGTATATGCAGCATCTAATACTGCTTTGGCTACTTCTAACTCTTTATGGTTAAAGACAGGTATCATTCCTGTTTGGGAAATACTCGCCAATAATTGTTCACTCGTAGGTTTCATGCAATAAATAAGTTTATAATTTTCACGATTATAAATTTAAAGCTTAATGCTTTAAATGCAGGGACATTACCTGAATAATAATATATTTCCGTACTTTTTACCTCAAAAGTTTCCCTATATTTTCGCCTTTTACCAATGCTTCCACTTCGTCTACTGTCACCAGGTTAGCATCTCCAGCTATGCTGTGCTTCAAAACTGAAGCTGCCAGAGCAAAATCCAAAGCTTCTTGGGGTTCCATATAAAGCAGCCCATAAATCAGACCTGCGATATAGGCATCACCTCCTCCTACCCTGTCTACTATATGAGTCATTTCATAAGACTTGGAAAACAGCAGGTCTTTTGATGATTTTTCAGCGCTCCAAAGCACAGCAGACAAATGATTGTGCGAAGCGGATACAGCGCCCCTCTCAGTAGTGGTGATGTATTTTATATTGGGATAATCCTTCTTAGCTTGGGTACAGGCTGTATTATAATCCTCCGAACTTATAGCCATACAGTTTTCAAAATCCGCCAATCCTGCCACTATCACGTGGGTATAATTGATGAGTTCCGGCATGACATCCAGTGGCTGCTTGCCATACTGCCATAGATTTCTTCTATAATTAATGTCCCCCGAAACAGTAAGACCTTTATCATTTGCCACCTGAAGTGCCTTCAGTGTCATCTTAGCTGCATTGTCAGACAGGGCAGGAGTTATACCTGTCCAGTGAAACCAATCTGCCCCCTCAAAGATCGCATCCCAGTTTACTGCGGAACTATCAAAATTAGCAAATGCAGAATCAAACCTATCATAAATGATCTTCGATGACCGCTGCATAGAGCCATTTTCCAAGAAGTACAGGCCCATCCTGCCATCTGCCTGAAAAACATGGTCTATGGAAACACCCATTTGTCTAAGATACTGGCTCGCAGCTTTTCCTATATCGTTTTTTGGGAAAACGGTCACATGGGCAGTATGCTGATCCCACTGCGCCAGAGAGACAGCGACATTTGCTTCCGCTCCACCATAAACTACCTGATAACTGTCCGTTTGGAGGAACCTTTGATAACCCGGTGTACTTAACCGCATCATAACTTCCCCCAAAGTGATTATTCTTTTGCCCATGTTGCTAAGATATATTTAAAATATTGGCTAATGTTTTTTTTTCAAAATAGTTTTGCATAAATTGTGCAATCGATTGCGCAATATAAACAAAAAAATCAATGAACCATAAGTTTTTACAAATTCATCCCAAAGATAATGTACTGGTAGCATTAACTGACCTTAAATCTGGAGAAACTATAGAATTTAGTGGTAAATCCATAGTTCTTCGGGATAATATTCCTGCAAAACATAAATTTGCAATTGCCGATCTAGCAAAGGGTGAACTCATTTACATGTATGGTTCTATAGTGGGAAAAGCTATGTCTCCTATCAGCATGGGTGGCGTACTCACAGTATCTAATACAGCGCATGAGGCAAACAGCTTTGGTCAAAAAACAGGTGAATATCAGTGGTCGCCGCCGGATATTACCCGATTTGAAAACCGTACTTTTATGGGTTTCCACCGCCCTGATGGTCAGGTGGGCACAGGAAATTACTGGTTAGTCATACCTTTGGTTTTTTGTGAAAACAGAAATGTGGCCACCATTAAAGATGCCTTTATGGAAGAGTTGGGGTTTGGAAAACAGAACCCTTACAAATCACTTGTGCAACAGATGGCTAATTTGTACAAACAGGGGCAAAAGGACGATATAGAAAACCTAAGCATAGAGAAAGCGATACCAAAAGAAGACAATCGGTTATTTAAAAACATAGACGGAATAAAATTCCTAACCCACGAAGGTGGATGCGGAGGTATTCGCAAAGATTCCGAATCTCTCTGTGGCCTCTTGGCTGGCTATATCAATAATCCTAATGTGGCTGGCGCTACCGTACTAAGTCTGGGCTGTCAGAATGCACAACCTTCCATCCTTGAGGGAAAACTGCAAACTATCAACCCAAACCTTCAAAAACCCGTCATCATCCTGGAACAACAAAAAGAGGGTACGGAAGAAAACCTGCTTTCCCAAGCCATTAAGAAAACCTTCCTGGCTATGGCAGAAGCAGATAAATATGAAAGGGCCCCTGCCCCTCTCAGTAAAATAACTTTAGGCCTTGAATGTGGGGGATCCGATGGATTTTCTGGCATATCGGCTAACCCAGCGGTCGGACACGCCTCTGATATCATAGTAGCCCTTAAAGGTAAAACCATTCTTTCTGAATTTCCCGAGCTCTGCGGTGTGGAGCAGGAACTGATCAACAGATGCACGAATACCGGGATTGCTGAAAAATTCAGCCACCTGATGACCGCATATGCTGCCTCAGCTGTGGCAGTAGGATCAGGATTTGACATGAATCCCTCACCAGGAAATATTAAAGATGGGCTTATCACAGATGCGATGAAATCATCCGGTGCAGCCAAAAAAGGTGGCACCTCACCCGTAGTGGATGTACTGGACTATACCGAATACGCAACTAAACCTGGGCTGAATCTTCTTTGTACTCCTGGAAATGATGTGGAAAGCACCACGGCCATGGCGGGTTCCGGGGCCAATATCATCCTATTTACCACTGGACTGGGCACGCCTACCGGCAATCCCATTACCCCGGTAATAAAGGTATCCTCAAACACCAAACTGGCCGTAAGAATGCCTGACATCATAGATTTTAATACCGGAGGAGTAATAGAAGGTACGAAAACCATAAAAGAGATGGGCGAGGAAATGCTCGAACTCATCATCAAAGTAGCCAGCGGAGAAGTGAAATCCAAAGCCATGGAACTGGGACAGGATGACTTTATTCCTTGGAAAAGAGGGGTTTCACTTTAATTATTTACTGATAGGTATTGGTAACAAAAAGAGGCCTAAAAACCTCTTTTTTATTTTTTTGTTATGAATGATTAATTGTTGATTTCAGATTTTTGATTTAGAAATAAATTCCAGGTTTATGAATTTGATAATCAAATTAATATCTAATACAACTGGAAGGTGATATGGGAAACGCATGAGCCCATCATTCCTACTAGAATTTATTATTACAATTTATTTAATCTTATCCTTTTTTAGGGCTTAAAAACTGATCCAACTCATATTTATTTTACCAATGATTATTTGCTAATACTGCTATTTTAAAGCAGGCTCATCCCACAGAGCTTCTTCCTGATTAATTACTGCAAAGCTTACAGATTTACTCAATATCGTTTAAATCTCTGTTCATAGGATTTGCTCATCATTCCTGTAAAGTACAAACCGGCAATTTCATGAATTTTATCTTCCAGAATTAGATCTAATCTTCAATTATCTTATCGGTTTATCCATCGTCATATAATAATCTATTAAAGTTAAAATCATTCTTATAAGCATAGAAAAATAATTTTACCACATATAGAATTGTTTAAATTAAAGTTATAATTTTCCACCAGAATTTTGATGGGTCAAAATCAGTCAACTCACCTTATTCTTTCATTAGATTCAAATTATCAAAAAAAATACAATGAAATATATTTTCACTCTTACATTTTTGACCTTGGTATCTATTGGTCAGGCGCAGAATATTGTAGATTGGGATGGGAAATACCTTCTTCAATTATCCGATTTTCAATCTCCTAACAGTAAAATTGGTGAAGGAAATTTTTATAGTTTAAATGCTGCATCTACCATTGATTTTTCCTTTTATATGAGCAATGCTGAATTCATACTTTCTAAAAATTTTAACGATAAGGTAAGTAATAGTTTTAATAGAGACGGTGCTTATATTATAGCACCAGACAGTGCTACTGCTATGCAGTTGTTGGCATTTGCTCAATATGACTTTGACCTTAAAGAGCTATATGCTAGAAAATTTAGAAAAAGGATGTTTGATGAGAAAAAAGCATTTTCGGATATCAATTACTCCCGTCCTATATATGAATCCGTTCAAAAAGAATATGCATCCCGACATGCTTTGGCAGGAAGCCAAACTGATATAGGTATTCAGGAAGATAAATTGAAGATATTACATAGAGATGTATTAGAAGAGATAAAAGAGCTTTATGATTTTTGCAAAACATGTAAACCAGCCAAAAAGACTAAAAAGAAGTAAACCTCATTCTTAAAACTAACTACAGATTCGGTACAAATTATAGAATTGGATGATCTTGGTTTTTATTTTAAAACATATATTTCTTAGTTAAGGGATCGGATATATTCCTAAATTATAAAACCTCCCACTCTTCGAAGATTCATAAATCCCCCTGATTAACTCCAAAGATTTCCTGGCCTTTTCCCCTGTCACTTCCGGATCTCTTTCCTCCCAGATGGCGTCCACAAAATCCCGGTACTGGGCCAGGTGCAGACTATGGCCTATGGCCATGGGATCAGAGGTTCCCTTATCTTCTACCCCTCCTGATACAGATCTATTTTCCTCACCTTTTATATTCCAAGCAATAATTTTTCCGGCAGATAGGATCACACTCCCTTTGCTTCCATAGATTTCCAACCGTTCCGGATAACCTGGATAAAGGGATGTACCGGCGGTGATATTGCCTAAAGCTCCATTTTTAAAATTTACTACTGCTGCTCCCAGGTCTTCCCCTTCTATGGGATAAAGTGCTGTCTTCACTTGGCCAAACACTGATCCGACTTCCCCCATGATATCCAATAAAAGGTCGATAGTATGGATGCCCTGATTGATCAATGCCCCGCCTCCATCTCCCTGGAGAGAACCCTTCCAAGCACTGCTACTGTAATAGCTTTCTTCCCTGAACCAGTTGATATATGCATTGCCCATCAAAAGTTTCCCCAACTTACCTTCATCTACAGCCTGCTTTAGCTTAATGTAACCCTCACTGAACCTATTTTGATATACCACGCCCAGCTTTACACCTATTTCCCGGCAGGCTTTGATGATCTGATCGGCACGTTCCAGATTTATTTCTATTGGTTTTTCGATAAAAATATGTTTGCCTTTTTTGGCTGCTTCGATAGCAGGTTCAAGATGATAACCACTGCCGGTGCAGATGCAGACTACATCCATGCCCGGATGCAGTAAAAAGGCCGTAAGATCAGCATATGCCTTGACCCTATATTTTTCTTGAGCTACACCGGCTCGTTTTTCTGATGAACTGCACAAAGCCACCAGCTCAGCGCCTTCCAGTTCGTCTATGGCGGCGGCATGCTTGGATGTGATAGCTCCTGTTCCTATGATCCCAAATCCTATCTTTCTTCTCATATCATTCTCTATATAAAAAATTTAAGTAAGTTCATTTTGGATTTTATTCCATATCTCCTTATTTACCGGCACCCCTTTTTGTAGGTTTTCCTCTCTTATCTTCAGGATGTTTTCTCCCGGATACCGGACTTCTTTTCCGGGAAAAACTTTCGACGACACCAAATCTTCGATGATCTTATCAAGTATTTCCTCACTAGCCTCCCCTATTCCTAGCTTTTCCGGATTAAAGCAGAGAAATATTTGGGAAACTCCGTACTCTTCTCCGATTTCACCTATCTGCGCTGTGGATCTGCCTCCAGACAGATAGGCACTGAGCATATCCAAAACAAGAGAAAGACCTGCTCCTTTCCATAGTCCGGCAGGAAGGGCCATTTCGTTTTCTATGATTTCATTAGGTGAATTGGTCAACTTACCCTTACTATCAAATCCTGCTTCAAAAGGCAAATCTTTCCCCTCTCTTAAATAGCTGCTCATCCTGCCATAGGAAAACTGAGACATGGCCATATCTATCACTATTGGACCTTTGGATCGGGGTATGGCCACTACCAGTGGGTTATTCCCGAGCTTTGGCTCACTGCCTCCCCAGGCAGGCATATTGGGTTTTGTGTTGGTAAAACAAATCCCAATGCATCCCTCCTCTACTGCTTGCCAGCCATAGTTGCCGGCCCTCATCCAATGGTTGGTGTTCTGCAGCGCTACCATACCCACTCCGTGGGCTTTGGCTAGCGTTATCGCCCTATCCATACATTTATGTGCATTGAGATTGCCCGGTCCAAGCTTCCCGTCCCACCTTTCAAAAAAGCCAAATGAATCCATACATTCAGCTTCTGCGGTAGGATCTACAAATTCTTTCCTGATCATTTCCAGAAATACCGGAAACCTATTGGCACCATGGGAAGCTACCCCATCCAAACTGGCCTTTGCAAAAAGTTCTGCACAAAGACTTGCCCTTGATTTGCTGAATTTGTAGTGGAGAATCAAGATACTTTCGAAAGTTCCCTGTAGCTGGGGATATGGAATGAGTATATTGGCCATAGGTATAAAAAGATGTATGGTACAAGATACAGGATAAAGTAAGAAGTTGGAAGGAGGAAGTAGAAAATGTGGCGGATTTGGGATGAGGGAGACCGGATGTTGCGAGGTAGAGGTAGATCTTAAATTTACCATATTGAAGATAGAAAACCTATGCCCCAAGAAAGTCAGCAGGCATCTGTGCAGTAGTGACGAAATATTTATGATTGTCTTTTAAATTTGCAACCTTAAAAAAGTGCAG
Organism: Anditalea andensis; assembly: GCF_000714815.1. GTDB lineage: Bacteria > Bacteroidota > Bacteroidia > Cytophagales > Cyclobacteriaceae > Anditalea > Anditalea andensis. The sequence goes on from NZ_JMIH01000004.1 coordinate 149,340, forward strand.
TTATAAGGGTTATGGAATGGAGATTTATATTATACCATAATTTTATATCAGGCATTAAAAGTGATAGATGATCATAAAATATATTTTCTGTTGTATGAGAGGTTTAGTATTTATATTCATAACCATATTTGGTTTACATATTCCCACAGCGAGTTTCGGATCCCTGAGTTCATCGGATACTATAGCTGTACCTGAAGGGTATGTGTTAGTTTGGAATGATGAGTTTAATGTAGACGGCAGACCGGATTCTACGAACTGGTCTTATGAAACAGGATTTGTCCGCAATCATGAGCTGCAGTATTATCGGCCTGAAAATGCCGCTATTGAAGAAGGTAAACTCATCATCTACGGCAAAAGAGAGAAAGTAAAAAATGATGCCTATGATACATTATCGAAAGACTGGAGAGAGGTGGATGAGTGGGCTGGTTATACCTCTGCCAGTTTAATTACACATGGTAAGAAAGCGTTTACCTATGGCATCTTTGAGATCAGGGCAAAAATCCCTACCGCATTGGGGATGTGGCCTGTGATATGGACGATGGGAGAAAACAGGGATTGGCCAGCCAATGGTGAGGTCGATATCATGGAGTATTATCGGTGGAGAGGTTTGCCTACTATCTTAGCCAATGTAGCATGGGAAGGACCAAAAAACAAGGTACAATGGGCAGATAGAAAAATACCTTTGAGCCATTTTTTATCCAAAGACGCAGATTGGACCGATAATTTTCACATTTGGAAAATGGAATGGACACCTGAATTGATCCGTTTGTACCTGGATGATGAATTGCTCAACGAATTAGCGCTTAAAGAGACCATCAATCCAGACGGTTATAACCCATTTCACCATCCACATTACATTTTAATTAACCTTGCCATGGGGGTTCAGGGTGGCGATCCTTCTCATTCTGATTTCCCCCAATTATTTGAAATAGATTATGTTAGGGTTTTTCAGAAAGTGGGGGAAATAGATAATAAATAAACAACGGGGCCACAGTTTAATATTTGAAACCCCGGTATCAGAAACCTACATCAATCGCCAACCAAAAAGGATGCTACATGTTAATAAGGTATGAAAAGGTACATGGCTATCATATCCTTTATTGGGCTAAATATGGTTTTTATAAGTGGTAGGGCTCAAGAGCGAACTTTAGCCGAACGACATACTGTCTATGTCAGCAGCATAAGCTGGCATACCGGTGTGGTCATTCCTGCCTATGCCTTACCGGACAGCCTTTGGGGGCCACAAGCTTCTTTTGCTGATACTACTTACCTGGAGATCGGCTGGGGTGATGCTGATTTTTTTCCAAATGACAGGTTTAATGTCTGGTATGCCCTTAAAGCTATATTTTTCCCCACCGCATCGGTATTGCATGTCAATCCTATCTTTCAGCCTATAGCATCCTATTATCATGATACAGATGTAGTAAGAATAAGTATGAATGATGATCAATTAAAGGGCTTGAGCCAATTTTTAATTCAGGAATTTAAAAGGGATAATCAAGGAAGGGCGATACCTGAAGCAGAAGGATTTTATCCCGAAAGCCAATTTTATAAAAGCAGTTCCTACTACTATTTCCCGAACAATTCCAATGTTTGGGCTGCCAGGGCAATACGACATGCAGGGTTCTCCCTACGGCCCCTATGGTACCAGACTACAGGGTGGGTATTAAATAAAATGGAAGATTTTGGACAACTGATGGAGCAGTAACGGGGTTTACAAACTATACTTTTCCTGCCAGTTCTCTATACTATTATCCTGCAGCGATTTATTGGCTAAAGCTACAGCAATAGCCGTCCTTCCACCGTTATAAACATTCGAATGAGGCAAACTATTTTCCTGAAGGCACCTATAAAAATCCTCCATGGCATAAATGGATCCATCTTTGGTTTTCTGATCCAGTATTTTTATTCCACCGCTATCATTGGCCCAAACCAGTTTAGTAGCACCTGAGACACCGTCTATTTGTTGCAATTCCGTACGGATCTCTTCCTCGGGATAAAAAATCCCTTCATCCATCAGCAAAGAAACCATTCCTTTAGTCCCTTTAATTTTGAAGTGGTATCCTTCATGCTTATTGGAACAGGTCGCACCAAAACTGCCAATCATACCTTGGTCGGCATATCGTAGACTTACTTGTATATTGTCATAAGTTTCCCTGCCATCATTAAAGTGATCTATACCCCCTGTCCCGTATACTGAACTAGGTACACAGTCAAATGCCCAATGTATAAAATCCATCTGGTGGCTTAGCAGTTCAGCTGCCAGTCCACCAGAATATTCTCTGTACATCCTCCAGTTGATCATTCGCTCCAGTTCAGGAGCATGTACAGCCCTTCGCCAGTTATGGTTACGGTCCCATCGAGCATCTACCTGTGTCACTTTGCCAAGATACCCACTGTTGATCATTTCTTTTACCTTAAAGTAAAGCGGCGAATATCTATACTGATGGCCTACCTGAATTACCTGCTTAGGATGCTTCTTAGCTATTCCAGCCAGCTGCATGGCCTGATCCGCGGTAAAAGTCATGGTCTTTTCTATGTACAGATGCTTCCCGGCTTCTATGGTAGCTTTGCCCTGTTCAAAATGTCCATTTAAAGGAGTAGCAACCACTACAATATCCAAATCTTTCTCCTCTAGCATTTTATGGTAATCGCTAAAGTATTTGATCTTTTTACCGGCCCATTTTTTTTTGGCTTTATCCAGCCTAAAATCCAGTACATCACAGACGGAGGAGACCTCAAATTTTCCCGGTAACTGGTTGAGAATATTATGTAACCCAGATCCCCTGTCACCATACCCTAAAATACCCACCTTATATATCCGGTCGCCAAATAAGGAACCAAATCCTGTTATCGGTAAGGATAAGGCCGTTCCTGCCAATGCACTTCCTGTTTTAATAAAATCTCTTCTTTTCAAAACACAATTATTTTGGGTTGTTTCGGTTTTCGGTTTTAATATTAAAATGAGTATGGAGACACATTATGATGTGTTCACTACTCTCAATTTAAAAGCATAATATTAATAATCTTTGAAAGATATAATAAACCGCTCCTGTATTTTTTATTAAATAAGCTTGTATATTGATCTTTAGGTTCCCTAAAAGGTGTTTAATTTAGAGGATCGAGCTAATATAATGATGATAAATTATCACTTCATTACCCTCATTAATGCGCAAACGTTTCCGTAAATAAACATTCCTACTCGCTTGAATATAATCCCTTAATTATTGAATATAAACGTTTAATAGGACCAAAATAAACCTCAGATTATGAAAATAATAAAAACACTCTCGCTTATATGTACTTGCGCAGCCCTATTTTATTGCTGTTCACCTGCTGAGCAATCGCAGGAAGATGATTGGACACAATTATTTGATGGACAGACTTTAGATGGCTGGAAAACAGTAATGGGAGAAGCTGATTTTCAGGTAGAAGAAGGCATTATCATCGGGTATGCCAAGGCCAATACACCTAACACGTTTCTGATCACTGAACAGGAATATGGTGATTTTATTCTGGAACTTGACCTGAAGATCGAAGACTTGAGCAGCAATTCCGGCATCATGGCCAGGGGTCAATTTGATCCTTCTGCCAGAGACAATAACGGGCTAGTTTATGGGTATCAGATCGAAGCTGATCCTACAGACCGAGCCTGGTCAGGTGGCCTATATGATGAGGCAAGAAGAGGCTGGATTTACCCGCTAGACCTAAATCCTGAGGCAAAAGATGCTTTTAAAATGGGAGAATGGAACACTTACAGAATAGAAGCTATCGGCCATACTATCAAATCCTGGATAAATGGACAGGAAGTGGCTTATGTGATCGACGATATGGACAGCAGAGGATTTATAGGCCTTCAGGTTCACAGTATAAATAATCCAGAAGACGAAGGCAAAAAAAGCTACTTTAGAAACATCAGAATCCAAACAGAAAATTTAAATCCAAAACCTTTTACCGGAGATGTATTTGTGGTTAATACGTTGAAAAATGTAGTAACAGATTATGAAAAAGAGAAGGGTTGGAAACTGCTGTTTGATGGAAAAACTTCTGATGGATGGAAAGGAGCTTATAAGGATAATTTTCCTGAAGATGGTTGGCATGTAGAAGATGGTATCTTAAGAGTGGAAGCTGCCGATGGCTCGGAGTCCACTAACTTTGGAGATATCGTAACCAAGGACAAATTCAGCTCTTTTGACCTATCTTTTGATTTTAAAATGACAGAAGGCGCGAATAGTGGAGTGAAATATTTTGTCACCTTAACAGAGGGAAACAAAGGATCGGCAATAGGTTTAGAATACCAGATCCTGGATGATGACAGACACCCGGATGCCAAGATGGGCAGGGATGGGAACAGGACGCTGGCTTCCTTATATGACCTCATCACCGCAAAAAAATCAAACAGGTTTGTCAGTCCTATGGGTGAATGGAACAGAGGCCGGATCATCGTACACCCTAATAATAAAGTGGAGCATTTCCTTAACGGGCTAAAAGTTCTTGAATACGAGCGTGGATCTAAAGCATTCAGAGATAATGTAGCCAACAGTAAATATGCTCAGTGGGAAAAGTTTGGCGAAGCAGAAGAAGGCCATATCCTCCTTCAGGACCATGGTGATGAAGTAAGTTTTAGGAATATTAAGATAAGGGAGTTGGATGAATGATCCCCGGTGAAAGATACCGGAAGTTAAAAAAGTTAAAGAAAGGTAAAAGTAAGAAATAGTTAAAAGACAGTAGGGTAGACCAAAAAACGAAGTTGGGTAAGCAGCGATAGGACCTATTTTATACTTGATACTTGGTATTCATTTCTAGGTACGAAAAGTAATAAATTAAAACAATAAACCCATGAAGAACTTGAATTCGAGAAGGGAATTTATCATAAAATCAGCTTTGGCTACTGCCAGTATTTCCTCTATGGGAGCGCTTGGTTTTACGGCTAAGAGTTACGGAAAAATATTAGGCGCCAATGACCGGCTTAATATAGCTATCATAGGACTTGGTAGAAGATTGGGAGCTTTTTATGACCCTATAGCATTAAAAGAAAGTAATGTCAATCTGCTCTATTTATGTGATGTGATGAAATCACAAAGAGAAAAGGCCGCAGGTAATTTTACAAAAAAAATCGATTACAAACCCAAACTTGAAAATTCATTTTTTAAAGTAATTGAAGATAAAGAAACAGATGCCATTATAAATGCCACCCCTGACCATTGGCATGCTCCAGGCACCTGGCTGGCCCTTGAAGCGGGCAAACATGTATATGTAGAAAAACCCTGCAGCCACAACCCCAAGGAGGGAGAATTACTTGTAGCTTATCAGAAAAAATATGGTAAAGTGGTGCAGATGGGAAACCAGCAGCGTTCCTCTGACCATACCATAGCAATTATTAAAGATATCCATAACGGCATAATCGGTAATCCTTATCTGGCCACAGCCTTTTATACCAACAATAGAGGCGAGGTACCCCTCCCAAAAAAGGCAGCTCCACCTGAAGGACTTGACTGGGAGCTTTGGCAAGGGCCAGCCCCTCGAAAGGCCTACGAACATGATACTTGGGACTACAACTGGCACTGGTATGGCTGGGATTTCGGTACTGCTGAAACAGGCAACAATGCCACCCACGAACTGGACATAGCCCGCTGGGCGCTGCAGACCGATTTTCCTAACTATGTAATGGTGGATTCCGGCAAATATCACTTTATAAATGACGGGTGGACAATGTATGATACTATGAAGGCCACATTTAAATTTGAAGGGGGTAAAACAATAGAATGGGACGGCAAGAGCAGAAACAACCAAAAAACATATGGCGGAGACAGAGGTACTATCATCTATGGTACGGATGGATCTGTATATGTAGATAGAGGGCATTATAAGCTATTTGACAGAACCGGAAAAATGACAAAAGAAGTCACTTCGGCCAACGTAGAGGGAGGTACCGGACTCGGTGGTGGCGGGGACATGAGCACCAGCCACGTATTCAATTTCTTTGAAGCCATCAGGGGTAAAGCCGATCAGAATTCCCCTATCGATGAAGGGGCCAAGAGTTCTCTTTTGTGTCATTTGGCAAATATTTCTTCACGAGTAAAAGAAAATTTTGAATGTGACCCAAAAAACGGTCATATTAAAAACAGCAAAAAAGCTATGGCTCTTTGGAGCCGTAATTATGAAAAAGGCTGGGAACCAAAATTACAGGTTTAAATAGTGGGACTTTAAAGTCCCATTATTTAGATCAATATTAGCCTAATAACTTTTTCATATGAATACAAATTAGAAGACTTTCTATTCCAAACCGTATTTGCATCTCCTGAGCATGTCTTTCATTCTTTTTAAAGAAACTCGCCTCCTAGAATAATTTCCCCCCGACACGTATAACCTACTATCCCGAACCCAACTATAGGGACCTGGACCATCCTGAAAACTAGCGCTCCACCAGCAGTAAGTTCTGATTTCAAAATGCCAAATTCATAATTACAGTATAAAAAATGATTTATTACTAATCATTTTACCCTACTATCGACTTATATGAATATAAAATCATTTACCTAAGATACTTTCTTCCTCACTTGTTCCAATTAAATTATGTTCAATGATAATAAAAAACAGATTTTGTAGACTGTCTCATCCCTACAGCTAATAAATAAACATAAAATCAAGCGAGAAAAAAGTATCAAACAGAAGTATGGTATCCTACGCTAAGTTCCTTGTTACACAAATAAACCAAACATAACATGAAAGCAGCAGACCTCTTTATAAAAGCACTCGAAAATGAAGGCGTAAAATACATTTTTGGTGTGCCCGGTGAAGAAAACATCGATATCCTCCAGTCCATTAAAGCATCCAATATAAAACTCATTCTTACTCGACATGAACAGGGTGCGGGTTTCATGGCCGCCACCTACGGTAGACTTACTGGACAGCCCGGTGTATGCCTGTCCACACTCGGCCCGGGCGCCACTAACCTGATGACACCTGCCGCCTACGCTCAGCTGGGAGGCATGCCGATGGTAATGATCACAGGGCAAAAGCCAATAAAAAAAAGCAAGCAGGCGAGATTTCAAATTATAGATGTAGTGGAAATGATGCGGCCTGTAACCAAATTTACCAAACAGATAGTCGACGCTAATGTCATTGCATCAAATGTCCGGGAAGCATTTCGTATAGCCATCCAAGAAAAACCTGGGGCTGTCCATCTGGAATTACCCGAAGATATAGCGCAGGAGGACTGTGAGGCATATATATATGAAGTAGTGGGCCATACTATCCCTCATCCTGACCTATCGGCCATTGATAAAGCAGTAGAGTTGATAGAAAAAGCTAAAATGCCCCTGATATTAATAGGTGCTGGAGCAAATAGAAAAATAACCTGTGAAGCATTAAAGCATTTAGTAGATGCATCTGGCATCTACTTCTTCACCACCCAAATGGGTAAGGGCGTCATAGATGAAAGGCATCCACAGTACTTGGGTACTGCGGCACTTTCGAGTGATGATTTTCTGCATGCTGCCATAGATGAAGCTGATCTTATTATCAATATTGGACATGATGTCATTGAAAAACCACCATTTTTTATGAGCCATGGAGGTAAAAAAGTCATTCATATAAACTTTGACCCTGCAGAAGTAGATCCTGTGTATTTTCCTCAGTTAAATGTCGTAGGTGATATTACCAAAGCAATTGAAGACCTGGCTGAAAAATTAACCATAAAGGAAAATTGGGATTTTTCATTTTTTAAGAGAGTTAAAGAGAAAGTATCTCTTCACCTGTCCAAATATATAGATGATGAAAGATTTCCAATGCTTCCGCAGCGGCTGGTACACGTATTAAGAGAACATCTACAGGCGGAAGATATCATCACTTTAGATAATGGGATTTATAAAATTTGGTTTGCCAGAAACTATACCTGCTATAAACCTAACACACTATTGCTGGACAATGCACTTGCCTCTATGGGGGCTGGGATGCCTTCAGCTATGGCAGTAAACATGCTAAACCCTGATAAACATGTAATATCAGTATGTGGGGATGGTGGGTTTATGATGAATTCCCAAGAGCTGGAGACTGCAGTAAGGCTTCAGCTTAACCTTATCATCATCATATTAAATGATGGAGCATATGGAATGATAAAATGGAAACAGGAAGCTATGGGATTTGAAAATTTTGGGCTGGACTACCAAAACCCAGATTTTGTCATGTATGCTGAAAGTTTCGGGGCGTACGGTTATAGACCTCATTCCGATTTGGAGTTTAGAGAAGTATTAAAAAAGTGTCTAAATACCAAAGGTGTCCATGTCATTGATCTCCCTGTGGATTATTCCTTAAACCATTCTATTCTTAATGTTAAATTAAAAGAAAAAACGAAAGAATTATGAGCAATATCCTAAAGGTGTATGCACCCTATGACCAAAGTTTGATAAAAGAAATCCCATTGGTAGGTAAAGCCGAAGCAGAGAAAGCTTTAGAGACAGCAAACCAGTTGTTCCTGGATCAGCATACATGGATTCCAGCCCATAAAAAAAAATCCATTCTTAATAAAGTAGCAAGTCTTATGAACGATCAAATTCATGAGCTAGCACTTACTGCTGCGCAAGAAGGTGGCAAACCTTATACAGACTCAAAGGTAGAAGTCCTCCGGGCTATAGATGGGATAAGAATAGCCAATGAGGAAATTTCACATTTAGGAGGAAAACAGGTACCTATGGGCCTTATGGCCTCTTCTACAGGAAGAATAGCTTTCACTACTCGGGAACCTATTGGCGTAGTCTTATCCATATCGGCCTTTAATCATCCGCTCAACCTGATAGTACATCAAACGATTACTGCTTTTGCTGCAGGATGCCCAGTGATCATAAAACCAGCCCCAAATACACCGATATCCTGTTTGGCTTTCATTGAAATATTGAAAAAAGCAGGCGTACCGGAAGGATGGGTGCAGTGCATAATATGTGATAATGAAACAGCAGAATTTATGGTCACGGACAATAGGGTAAATTATTTTTCTTTTATAGGGTCTGCTCGGGTTGGGTGGTACTTAAAAAGTAAACTGGCACCAGGTACCAGATGTGCTTTGGAACATGGTGGAGTCGCTCCTGTTATAGTAGAAAAAGATGCTGATCTTGAAAGTATGCTACCATTGCTGATAAAAGGTAGCTTTTATCATGCTGGCCAGGTATGTGTTTCTGTACAAAGGATATATGTACAGCATGATATGGCTGAAGATCTTGCAGCTGAAATTGTTATTAAAGCCAATGCTTTAAAAGTAGGTGATCCCTTAGATGAAGAAACTGACGTGGGCCCCCTCATCAGTCCAGAAGAAGTGGATCGAATAGATACGTGGGTAAAAGAAGCAGAAGAAAAAGGGGCAAAAATCCTATGTGGGGGAAAGCGGTTATCGGCTACTTGCTATAGCCCTACTGTGTTATTTGATCCCCCAAAAGATGCTAAGATGTCTAAAGAAGAAGTCTTTGGTCCAGTAGTTTGTATATATCCTTTTCGCGATAGAAAGGAAGCAATACAATTGGCTAATCAACTTGATTACCATTTTCAGGCTGCGGTGTTCACTAAGAATCTAGATATTGCACTGGAGTGTGTGAATCAATTAAACGCTACCTGTGTGATGGTTAATGATCATACAGCATTTAGAGTGGATTGGATGCCATTTGGAGGTAGAGATGCTTCGGGAGAGGGAATGGGAGGTATCCCTTATGCTATACAGGAAATGACCAGGATAAAAATGATGGTTATCAAAAGTGATTCTATATTGTAGTCAAATTATTTCCGATGACAAAAGTATATCAGGTAACTGATGCTACTTATAAATATTCTAAAAAATAACCATTTCATAAAAAAAGCTATCCGTAATGTACGGATAGCTTTTCTTATCAGATTAATATATTATTTCACAACTGAAGGAATAATTGCAGCAAATAGGTGGGACAACCAGCCTTTAGAAGGTATCAGCGGTTCCACTGTATCAATAGCTTTATCTGTGAAGTTTTCAGCCTTACTTATTTCGGAATTTGCTCTATCTTTTAATGCCTCAACCTCATTTTTAGCAACATGGTCTGCTGGGGATTCTGAAAGATGGTCATGGGCACTATGCACATAGCGCTTACCTTTATTTTTAGCGGCTGTGCCTAAAGCATGTGCCTTGGCGGTAACCGAATCATCGTATTCAAGGTCAGAATCCTTTTTGCTTTTTACCATATAAGTAATGAAAGCTGTCGCAACGGCAGTACTCAATGCTACATTCAATATCAGGCCTTCTGGATTATGTTTCCATTTTGCCTTCCACCCTTTCTCTGCAAAAATGTTTGGAACATGACCTGCCTTCAAGTCTTCCACTATTCCCTCTACTTCATTCACCCGGTCGGCTAAGATCAGGGGCAGCCAGTGTAAGTAGGAATTTTCGCTTTGAGTAAAAGCAAATCTTCTGATAGCACCACTTAAACCTGAAGGTGGTGCTGATGTTCCAAATACAGCTGTGACATTCGGTCTTTCTATGGAATGAAGGATCTCTTGGTTGATAGGTTGTTGTTCAGGCCTATTCCAGCTATATCCTCTTTTAATGGCTATCTGTCTATTTTTCATAGGGTAAGTAGGATCATTTTTAGGATCCGCATCTATACCCCAGCCTTTTATATGTGCAAATTGTTGATTGGTATTTTCCATGATTATTATATTTTATCGTTTAGCGGATGGTGGTATAAGTACTGGCTTGATACAATTATCAAGTTTTTCGGAGAAAATATGATATGCATCAGCTGTTTCTTCCATAGGTATTCTATGGGTGATTAGACCTTTTGGGTCTAATACTCCATTTTGAACGTGCTCGATAAGCCTTGGAAGTAATCTTTTTACAGAAGCTTGATTGGCTCTTATGGTAATGCCTTTATTGACTACATTACCTATAGGGACTAGGTTATCAGTAGGCCCATATACACCCACTATAGATACTGTCCCTCCTTTTTTTACAGCATTTACGGCCCAATGTACTGCTGTGGCAGAACCAGCCTGGAGCATCAATTTTCTACCAGTTATGGTCTGAAGTGCATTGCCGGCTGCCTCGGCACCTACAGCATCTATGCAGACGTCTGCTCCTATCCAATCCGTTTCTTTCTTTACGAAAAGTACAGGGTCACCTGTGGATTCAAAATTATATGCTTCACAGTTAGCGTAATTTCTTACGAATTCTAATCGGTATTCTTCTTTATCGAAAACTATAACCCTGCCCGCTCCGAAAAGCCAAGCACATTTGGCAGCCATGATCCCAACTGGTCCAGCTCCAAATACAACTACGGTATCCCCTTTTTGTATGCCACCCATCTCTGCAGCTTGATATCCTGTAGGCACTACATCCGTAAGCAATACAGCATCATCAGGATCCATTCCTTCAGGTATTACAGTAGGTCCTACATTTGCGTAAGGGACCCTTACATATTCTGCTTGGCCCCCATCATATCCACCTGTAGTATGAGAATACCCAAATATACCGCCGGCTGCCGTAGCTCCTGGGTTAGCTTCATGGCAGTTACCATATAATTCTTGCTTACAAAATGAACATTCTCCACATGAAATATTAAAAGGGACCATTACATTATCCCCCACCTTCAATTTATGGACGTCAGATCCTACTTCTTCGACCACTCCAATAAATTCGTGGCCAAATGTAGAACCTACCCTTGTATCAGGGACCAGTCCATTATATAAATGGAGATCGGATCCACAAATACAAGATCGGGTAACCCTGACTATCGCATCCTGTGGATGTAGTATTTCAGGCATTGGTTTATCTCGATCCATACGAACCCGCTGGGGTCCTCTATAATTCATTGCTAACATATTGATGTTGTTTTAAAGGTTAAAAGATTAAAAATATTAGAACATTTCGATTTGGTCAGTCCATATAAACCTTGGAGTTCAAAATGCTTCATCTCTTATCATTACCAAAAAAACCATGCCATTAAATAGAATTATACTGTTTTTTCTTGTTTGGTTTATATATTAATTTAAAAATTTACAATATGGAGTTATTAGTCAAGGTTTACAAAATAACAAATCTATATATTGCAGCTAATTTAAATCCATTTAATACTGATTTTTAAGACATTTAAATAACAATATTCGGTACTAATACGAGAAAATGGAGCTTCCATAGAATGTTTAAAAAATATTTCTTTTTTTTATGAATAAAAACCTCTATGGAAGTTGGCTACAGGTTTCGCTCTTCACAAGTGATACATTGGGTCTTTTCCACCACAATTAATAAATAGCAAATCCAGTGCTCCGGATTTTATTTCACCGGGATAATTACTACACTTTACAATATCCGGATATTTATTATTACCACCTTCCAATCCTAAGGCATACCTATGTCCCCACGTAGATTTCGCGGGGATGAAATGTCCCTCACGCGTATTCTCTATCCATCCTTTACCTCAACTATAATTCTACCTACCATTAGGCAATAATCATGATATTAATCATGTATTCTGATTGAATTCACGTATTATTCATTGTTTTTTAAAATAAATTTGTGAATTATGTATATAATTCAATATATTATTGGACTCAAAAGCATTCAATCATTATGGGGTGTATGTTACATGGTTTGTATACAGGTAGAAAAAATATCATTTATGTATAATTTGTAGAAAGAACGGAAAGCACATTTGTAAGAAAATATCATGTATCTAAGATGTTCCTAAAATAAAGAGTTGTTATTCATTTATATGGGATTAGTGGTAGCTTAATCATGGAAAAAAATAGTTTCTTAATTGGTTATTACACGCGCTATACCTACATTGATATCTATATATTTACAATTCATAATCATATTTGATACATATATACCCTATTATAAAGATATGGTAGCCGTCAGTAGCGATAATCCATTATTACAAATAACCAACCTCATTCAAAGTTCCCTGCTACTTTGATATAAACCTTATATTACATGGTCAGTAATCGTTATTTAAAAGAAATATTCCATATTTCACCTCTTCCAATGCTGATTATTAAAGCTGTTTCTACTGATTATGAAATGGTAAATGCAAACCCAGCTTTTAACAAAATTTCTGATTTGACAAATGAGCAATTAATAGGACAGAAATTATTCGATGTATTTCACTCTCATGCTGTTTTTAATGGATCCCATGGGCTACACATGCTTCGTTCTTCACTCGAAAGAGTGATTGCTACTAAAAAGCCAGATATTATGAAACGGTTCAGTTATGACATACACCATCATACATACAACCAAAGCCTGATAAAATACTGGGAACCGCAGAACCATCCCATCTTAGATGAAGATGGAAATATAGAATACATTCTTCACATGATCACGGAAGTGACGGATGCTGATGAATTTGTGAAGGAAAGTGAAAGAAAAATCCAAAAGATTCTTGACCATTCTCTGGACATCATCTGTACAGTAGATGCCACAGGTAAGGTCAGAGAAATTAATGCAGCAGTAGAAGTAATCTGGGGCTATACCCGTAAAGAAGTAGAAGGCCGGGCGTTTGTGGATTTTGTACATGAGGAAGATAAACCACTTACGTTACAGCAAACCAATAATCTGATAGGCGCAATAGAACCCTTATCATTTGAAAACAGATTTATTCATAAAAATGCAAAATCTATCCCCATGCTATGGTCTGCCCATTGGGATAGAAATGAAGAAAGGATTTTCTGCGTAGGAAAAGATGCTACCATATTTAAAAAAGCAGAAGCGCATCGGAAGCTAAATGAAGAACAATTTAAGAGTTTGGTACAGCATGGTGCGGACTTTATAGCCATTCTCAATATAACCGGTATTAGCACTTATGTAAGTCCTTCTTCCAAAACTATTACAGGTTGGGAAACAGACCAATTATTAGGAAAAAATGCCTTTTCTTTTATCCATCCTGAAGATGTCGATAGAATCATCAGGCTATTCAATAAAATCATAGATGGGGAGAAAACAGTCATCGATACTTTCCGAACGAAGAAAAAGGACGGGAAATACATATGGTTGGAGACTTACGCTATTAATATGTTAAATAACCCCATCATCAATGGTGTGGTTATAAACGCACGAGATGTTACAGAGAAAAAACATTACCTTGAATGGTATGAATATGTAAACAAAGCTACCAACAATGCCATTTTTGACTGGAACCTCGAAGAAGATCTCATTCAATGGGGAGGTAATACCGCCCTGCTGTTTAATGCTCCTAGTGAAATAATGAAGCAGAAAATAAAAGATTTTTCTGAAAGAATACACTCTGATGACAGGGAAAACACCCTAAAACATCTAAATGAGATGATTTCACAGACAGATGTTCAGCACATTGAAACTACCTGTCGAATAGCGCATGAAAAAGGTCATTACTTAGATATCAACATTAACGGTTTCTTTGTAAGAAACAGGTCCGGAGCAGTCATTAGAATGATAGGCGCCATAAGGGACATCACAGAACAGAGAAAATACGAAACAGCCCTCCAGCTAAGCAATCAAAGATATGAACTGGTCACCCAGGCGACATCGGATGCTATCTGGGATTGGGATATAGGAACTAATAGTGTCTTCTGGGGAGGCGGGATAGAGAAACTTTTTGGATATTCTTCAGCCCTATCCCAGGACCACATCCATTCCTGGCATTCGCGGATTCACCCCAAAGATTTTAAAAAAGTAACAGGTCAAATATCACAAATCATAACAAGCAATAAAAACATCTGGGAAGGTGAATACCGGTTTCTAAAATCAGATGGTGAATATAATTATGTCTATGACAGAGGGTTTGTAGTTAGGGATGAATCTGGAAAAGCCCTACGTATGGTGGGGGCCATGCAGAACATACACCAAGATAAAATTAGAGAAGTGGAAAAGAGCCTAAAATTAGGAATAGGTAAAATCTTTACCCTTAGAAAAACATTAAATCATTGCTTAAAAGATTCTTTAAAAGCAATTTATAAAATCCACGAATACGCCTTTGGAGAAATATGGATGACAAGCCTAGATAGGAAAAGCATAGCTTTAAGAGCCCACTACGGGATTAATAAATATACTGTAAGTGAAGATCATGGCTGGTTTGAGAAAGACCATGGACTTCCTGGCAAGGTTTGGAGTCAAAACGTACCTTTTTATATAGATGCTATAGAAGATGATCCTGATTTTATCAGAAAAACTTTTGCCAAAGAAAATAACTTTGGATTTATCTCAGGCTTTCCCATCCACTCTAATAAGCAAGTCATCGCAGTAATAATTTTCTTTTATAAAACGAAAGAGAACATGAGTAAGGGTGCTCCTTTCACTCAAGAGATTTTAGACTTTTTGGGAAGTGAAATTCAAAGAAAAAAAGCAGAATTAGAACTGGACCACTTTTTCGAACTATCCCCTGACCTCATGTGTATCACAGATGCCAATGGTGTTTATATGAAAATAAACGAGGCATTTATCACATTGTTGGGTTACCATAAAGACGACATTATATCTACTAACTTTATAGAGCTTATCCATTCAGAAGATAGGCATATTTTTACTGATATGGCAGATAAGGTAGCCTCCGGTGAGATCATGAACCATGAAAGCAGAATGAAAAAAAAGTCAGGCACTTACCAATGGCTATCATGGACAGCTAAACCTTTTCCGGGAGATGGCCTTATTATCGCTGTAGGTAAGGATATTTCAGAAAAAAAATTACAGGAGGAAGCCTTGGCCAATTCACATCTGGAAATGCTCAGTATTCTAGAAAGCATTCAGGATGGATTTATCGCCATAGACAGCGACTGGACGGTTAGTTACTGGAACACCGCAGCTGAAAAGATGATCAATGCCAGTAGAGAAAATATATTAGGAAAAAATATTTGGAGCGTATTACCCGAAGCTAAAACTCCAAAATTATATACAGAGTTTGATAAAGTAATTAAAGAGGGAGTTAGCTCAAGATTTGATGAATATTTCGCCTCATTAGACATGTGGCTAATGGTGAGCGCCTATCCATCTAAAACAGGTATGACTGCCTATTTAAAAGACATCACGGCTACCAAAGCTGCAGCGGTTAAATTAGCCCAGTTTAAAAAAGTAATAGAAAGCTGTCAAGATGAAATCGCAATCATCAGTACTATAAATGAATCAGTGTATTTAAATCCGGCATTTATAGAATCTTTTGGTTATGGTTCAGAAATGCTGAAACATCTCGGAGGTCCCCAAAAGATATTTGCCAATGAAAGTCAGGCAGTAGAAGTCTTTGCAGACCTTCTGGCAGGAAGGCATTGGAAAGGGGATGTGGAACTTAAAGATAATTCCAAAAACATACGAAGTTACTATATCAGTTCAGGACCTATCTATGATGACCACAACTTGTTGATAGCTGTTTTCATCATTCATACTGACATTTCTAATCGAAAAGATATAGAAAGCAAACTTCGCACGCTATACAATAGTTTGAAACAACAGGCCAAGGAACTTACCCGTTATAGAAAGGAGCTGGACCAATTTGCCCATATTGCCTCAAAAGACCTAAAAGAACCTTTAGAGGAACTAAACCATAACCTCCATGCCTTTAAGACAAATTATGCCCAATCTATAGATGGGGATGGATGGCAGGATATCCACAAAGCAATGGAGAGTACAGACAGGATGCAGCACCTTATCGGTGACCTTTTGGATTATACTTTAGCCGGCAAAGAAGAGGGTCATTTCTCCAAAGTAGATCTAAATGAGGTAATAAAAGAAACACTTTTAATACTAAAAGATGACATTCATGAAAAATATGCCAAAATAGAGGTAGCCAAACTACCCCTAATCAAAGGCCATAAATCTCATTTTTTTCAAATATTTAAAAATCTGATCGGAATTTGCCTTACCAATCACCCAGGAAAACCAGAGATTGAAATCCATTTTAGTTCGGATAATACCACCTGGAATTTTTCATGCCGAGATAAAGGTCCTAAAAATAATGTAGATGAATTAAATAAAATATTTCAGCTTTTTGAAGTGAAAGGTGACAAGCCTTATGACAGTAAAGAAATAGGTTTATCCATAATTAGAAAAATAGTATCTTTTTACAAAGGAAGAATCTGGATAGAATCTGACTCCCCTGGCTTTGTCATACATTTCACCATTTCCAAAGATCTGGATTAATTTTACGACTTTTATCATGTAAATGATCAGGCAGGTTTACAGCGATGGGAAAAGTACCACCAATTTGCCAAGAAAGCTTAGCAATGAAAACAGTCATCACCTATAATTTATATTTCATTCAGGATTTTTTATGGGATAGATCTTTACATTCCTATTTTATCTAAATGCTCATGATAATTTTACTTCTTTACTTCAGTTTGTTTACATATTTTAGGTATTTATACCTCGTAAAAGTTTTTATGTTTTGTGATTAGTATCAAATATACTTCTTCATACAAAAAAAAAGAAGTATCTATGTATTTGGTTTGTTACCCTATATTTCCTTCCCATCGAATACAAATGATCAGTATGCAACATATGAGTGAGATCTTCATGATCTCCCCCACCCCAACTTTAATTGTTAAAGCTGATTCACCCTATTTTACTATAATAGGAGCAAATAATGCTTATTTAGAAGCAACTAATACGCGAAATGATGAGCTAATCGGAAAAAAATTATTTGAAGCTTTCCCCTTAAATCCATATGACTTATCCTACACCGAAGGTGTTGAAAAATTATCAGAATCTTTAAATACTGTCATACGTTCCAAAAAACCACATACCCTGGACCCTATACAGTATGATATTCCAATCAGAGGTAGGTCGGAATTTGAAGTTCGGTACTGGCACCCACATAACATCCCACTCATCAATGACAATGGGGAAGTAGACCAGATTCTTCATACCGTAACCGATGTCACAGCATCCTCTATCAGTAACAAAAAGCTCCAGGCTTCTGAATCTAAATATATAGAACTGGTCCAAAGTATGGATGCCATTATTTGGGAAGCTGATCCAGAAACCTATCAATATACTTTTATAAGTTCCCAAGCCAAAAAAATCCTTGGCTATGATCAGGAATCATGGTATGCAAGGGACTTTTGGCTCCAACATGTACACCCCGATGATCGTGAACATGTATTAGCATTTTCTCAATCTCAAATTAAGGAGCGAAAAAACCATTTAAATATCTATAGAATGATCGCCAAAGATCAATCTGAGGTATGGATCAGTGATGTAGTAAGTATTATCAGAGATCCCAAAGGGGGGATAAATCTCCGTGGGGTAATGACAGATATCAGTTCTCAAAAATCTGCTGAAAAGCAGGCCTTTGAAAACAGGATAAAAATCGGGAAAATACTCGAAAATTCCCTTGACATCATCTGCACCATAGATTCAGATGGGTTATTTGTAGAAATGAGTGCCGCCTCAGAAAGCATATTAGGATATAAACCTGAAGAATTAACAGGAAAGCCTTTCTTAGACTTTGTTTATCCAGAAGATAAAGAAATGACTTCTATGGAGTCCAAACAGATTATAAACGGGGATTTTACATCCACTTTCGAAAACCGATATATCCATAAAAATGGTAGCATTGTATATATATTATGGTCAGCTAAATGGGATGAAAGGGAGCAGGTAATTTATTGTATAGCTAAAGACGGGACATATAAAAAACAGATTGAAAAGCAGCTTCTACACAATGAACAGCGATTCAAGAGCCTGGTCCAATATGGGGCTGATTTTACAGCTATTCTGAATGAGAAAGGAGAGTTTACCTATGTCAGTCTAAACTCCGAATCCATCATAGGTTATACATCAGATTACCTAGTAGGCCAAAACGCCTTCAGACTAATCCATAAAGATGATTTAGTAAGAATTAAGGAATTGTTCTTAAACCTATTGCAGGGAAAAAAACTTATTTCAGACACTTTCAGATATAAAGCTGCTCACGGTAAATATCAATGGATGGAAACCATCGCCATAGATATGAGGGACAATCCTGCTGTAGCTGGTATAGTGATCAATTCCCGTGATGTAACAGAGAAAAAACACTATATAGAATGGCATGAATACGTCAACAAAGCTACTAATAATGCTATATATGATTGGGACATCCTTGAAGATTATATTCAGTGGGGAGGAAACAATGAAATTATAGATAATGACGCTAACACTGTAAACGCTCCATTGAAGCTATGGGAAGAGCGATTACACCCAGAAGATAGGGACATTATTTCCGCTGACCTGAAAAAAACCATAGAGAATCCAAAAGCATTTCATTGGAAAAAAGAGTATCGATTTAAAAATCCCAAAGGAATTTATCTAGATATCATAGAAGACGGATTTTTTATACGAAATGCTGAAGGAGAAGCTATAAGGATGATAGGTGCCTTAAGAGACGTGACTGAACGAAAAGGTTTTGAAACTGAATTACAGATCAGCAATAAACGATATGAACTCGTCACTCAAGCCACCTCTGATGCTATATGGGACTGGGATATAACGACTAATAGTTTATATTGGGGAAATGGTTTTCAGAAAATATTTGGTCACCAACCAGGAAACCTGGACAAAGACATCAGTTCCTGGAATAAACTGATCCATCCCAAGGACTATAAAAGAATAACCGATGACATAGAACATACCCTGAATAGCGATACTTCTACATGGGAGGGTGAATACCGTTTTTTGAAATCTTCAGGTGAATACGTATATGTATATGACAGAGGATTTGTCCAGCGCAATGCCGAAGGTACTGCTATAAGAATGGTAGGCGCTATGCAGAACATCCATCAGGAAAAAATCAAAGAGGTAGAAGACGATATTAAATTATCCATCAATAAAATTTTTACCACAGAATCTTCTTTAGAGAAATCGTTTAAGCAAACAATAAAAACCATTCTAAAAAAATCAGAAGCTTCCTATGGAGAGGTATGGCTTACTAATCTTGACCAAAACACAATATCGCTAAGTTCCCACTATGGTAAAGGCACATATACTATAGACAAAGATTACCTTCAGGTTAATCTTGACAAAGGTTTAGCTGGGCTACTATTTAAATCAAGAAACCCTACCCTTATTGAGGATATAGAAAAGAGTGACGTTTTTCTCAGAAAAAGTTTTGCTGAGACAAATAAGTTTAAAAGCGTGTGGGGAAACCCCATTGTTTTCAATGAAAAAGTTACCGCGATCATCCTGCTATATTATAAAAAACAACAAAGATCTGCTATATCGGCAACCTTAAGTACTGATATCCTCAACTTACTTGGTATTGAGATACAGCGTAAAAAAGCAGAATTGGAGTTAAATCAATTTTTTGATCTATCTCCTGATTTTCTATGCATTGTAGATTTAGAAGGTAAATTTATTAAGGTAAACCAAAAATTTTTAAATGAAATAGGTCCGATACAAAGAGACGGCCATCACTTAACCTATCATTATTACACCCATGAGCAGGACCTGGTAAATGTTGAAGGAGCTATTGAAACACTGAAAAACGGCAAAACGGCTTATAATGAATCAAGATATAGAACTAAATCAGGAGATTATATCTGGGTAGGCTGGGATACAGTAGCTTCTGTAGATCAAGGCTTTTTATTCACTATAGGAAAGGACATCACTGCTCGGAAAAAACAAGAAAAGGCACTTGAAAATTCAAACGCTAAGCTTTCTGAAACCCTGGAAAGTATCCAGGATGGATTTTTTGCCTTGGATTTTGACTGGAAAGTAACCTATTGGAATAAAGAAGCAGAAAAGATTCTTTATTCCAAAAGAGAAGATGTGTTGGGAAAGAGTCTGTGGGAATCGTTTCCTGAGGCACTAAAACTGTTATTCTATAAAGAATACAACCGGGCGATGAAAGATAGGGAAATCGTAAATTTTGAAGAGTATTTCCCTCCCTTTGCCAAATGGTTTAACGTTAGCGCTTTTCCAAGTGACGGAGGAATTACTGTTTATTTTAAAGATATTACTAAGATTAAAAACGAATCTACTAAACTATTAACATTCAAAAATGTAATCGAAAACTCCAAAGATGAAATAGCTATCATCAGTACCGTAAATGATTCTATATATTTAAATCCGGCTTACACGGAATCACTGGGATATGGCGCTGAGAAGCTCCAACAGCTGGGTGGACCCCAACAAGCCTTTGCAAATGAGGACCTTGCAGCGGAAGTGTTTTCCACGCTGTTATCAGGAAAATATTGGAAAGGAGATGTAGAACTTGTTACTAAGGAAAGAAAACTGCACAGCTATCATATCAGTGGCGGTCCTATTTTCGATGAAGAAGGCAAGCTTATAGCCGTATATATGATCCATACAGATATAAGTAAGCGAAGAGAGATAGAAAGTAAACTAAAAGTCCTATACAATGATATAAAGCAACAGGCTAAAGAACTTGCTGATACTCAAAAAGAATTGGAACAGTTTGCACTCATAGCTTCCAATGACCTTCAAATGCCCATAATCAGGATAAAAGAAAACCTAAATAATCTTCATGAAGCCTATCATCAAAACACACATCCAGAGGTGATTCCAGCTATATCTGATGCGATTCAAAACACAGATAAACTTCAATACATGATTAAGGGTCTCTTGGAATACACCTTGGCAGGTAATGATAAAGATGCCTATGAGAAGGTAGACCTCAATGAAGTTATTCAGAATATAAATAAGTCCCTAAGACATAAAATAGTAGCAAGATATGCATTGATCGACTATCCAAAACTACCTACCATCAAAGGCAATAAATCGGATTTTACTAAAATATTTGAATCCCTATTGGATAATAGCCTCACTTTCAATGTTGAAAGACCACGGATTAATATTGATTTCAATGCTACCAAAACCCACTGGTTTTTTTCCATTAGGGATAATGGCATCGGATTCGACCCCTCAAATGCCAATAGGATATTCCAGCTGTTCCAAACACTGGAACATCATGATTCAACATCTGGAAAAGGAATAGGGCTGGCCCTATGCAAGAAATTAGTTGAAAAATATGGCGGAAAAATATGGGTAGAGTCCCAACCTGACATTGGTAGTACCTTTTATTTTACATTATCAAAAGACCTATAACTTTATTCTAAGGTTATTAATAGCCGGAAACGCATTATATTCAAGTGTGCAGCTAATAAAGAGCTGCACACCTCTGCTGTTTTTTCCAGTATTACTGCGCTGCCCTTCCTATTTGCCATGAGTTTATCCTCTACTTTTATATACTAAATATCCTATCTCCTATCCAAACATAGAGTTAAGCCTCTACCCTTAATCATACAGTATCAATAACCTATAATTTTACTTTCTGCTGGTAAAATTTACATGGTAGCAAACACTTACCATAGATTGAAAGCTTTACTATTATTTTATAATTGTTACAAATTAGCAAATATTTTATGGCCATTAAAAAAAGATCATAGAATATGGTGTATATTAAAAATGCAAAGCGAATAGAAAACGATATAAAATTAAAAGAGTAAGTAAAACCATAAAAACCCAGAAAACCCAAAATGATTAACAGCAAAATTATGTATGAGGTATTCAATAAATCGTATACACCTGGTTTTCTATTGAATCCAAATGCCAACTTTGAAATTATTTCAATAAATGATGCCATGTTAAATCTTCTGGGTTTAAATCGAAAAGAACATGACGGTGGGCAGGTAAAAGGAATATTAAATAAAATAGATAGTCCCTTTCAAAAAAGTTTACTAGATGGCATATATGAAATTGTCCAAGTAGTAATAAATACTAAATCAGAGCAGGAAATATCAGTACCTATCCATACGAAAGCAAATACCGCTAACAAGCACTTACAAATAAGGGTAACTCCTATCTATAATGCTACTGAAAAAATTGAATACCTATTTTTACAAATGTTTGATCCGGCAAACGTTTTACCGGATATCACTGCTGAAATTGACCCATTAGAAAGGTCTGAGGTAGGATTTATAGCCAAAAAAATGTTTTTTTCGCATAAAGATGCCCATTTACTTTTCAATTTAGACCCTTTATATAAATTTATTTATCATCCTGACACACTGCAAATAGTAGAGGTCAACCAACCTGCTATACACGCACTGGGATATGATTATTCGGAGTTTTTTGACATGGCAGTGAATGAATTATTTGTTTTAAATGATAACATAGATGTTTTTAAAAACAAGAAGTCAAAGCAAACCCTGAATATGGAGCTGCCTATTTTAATGACCCTCCAAAAAAAAGATGGCCAATTAATAAAAGTATCATGCACCTTTAATGTAATTAATGCATTACACCCTGCTAAAATTTTAATATGTCAGGATGTAACTGACAGGGAAGCCGCTTTAGCAAAATTAGAGGACAATGAAACCAAGCTGCTGGCTGCTCAGCAGTTGGCTAAAATAGGGTATTGGAAGGTAGATCTCATGACGGGAGATGTGTTTATGTCAGAAGAAATTTACCAAATATGGCAAATAGATAAAAACAGTGTGATTGATGCACCTGAAGCATTTCTCCATTATGTACATCCGGATGACAGAAAAGCCTTTAGCTCTAGATTATCTGCTGCTATGGAAGGTAATGCCAATAAGGATTTTGAACACAGAATAATTTTAAACTCCGGTGAGATCAAGTGGCTGTACCAAAAGGAAAATCTAGTAACCAATAGCCATGGAGAAATAGTGCTTCTAGAAGGTACGGTACAAGATATCACCGAGAGAAAACTGGCTGAAGAGAAATTATTGAAAAGTGAAGCTAGGCATCGGGGCTTAGTAGAAACACAGACTCATTATGTAGTGAGAATAGATTTAAATGGAAATTATACCTTTATCAACAAAAAATATGAGCAAGATTTTGGTTGGGTATTCAACGAAGACAATAGCAGTGATCAGCGTTCATTTCTGTCTACAAAAGATTATCACCATTACAGAATAAGAGAGATCATCGCACAATGCCTTCAAAACCCTAATCAGGTCTATAAGGTCGAATTGGACAAGGTTACCCCAAATGGAGGTACCATTCATACTTTATGGGATTTTATTTGTCTTACGGATCCTGATGGAAAACCTGTGGAATTTCAGAGTATGGGAACAGATATCACCTCTAGGATAAAAATAGAAAAAGAATTACAAGAAAGTAAAAAAAGATATGAATATGTGATTCAGGCTACTTCTGATGCTATCTGGGATTGGGATTTGACCGAAGGGACTATTTTTATATCTACAGGTTTTTATAATGCATTTGGATATCAGGCAGATGATTTCAATATGCCTAATACATCCTGGTTTAACTTTGTACACCCTAATGACATGCAAAGAGTAATAGATTCAATAGATCTAGTATTAAAAGGGGAAGGCCTTACCTGGGAATCCGAATACAGGTTTAAGAAAGCCAACGGTATATATACATATATCAAAGACAGAGGGGTAATCATCAGAGATACTGATGGCCATGCCGTCCGGATGGTAGGGGCTGCACACGACATTACTGAAGAAAAAGCGACAGAAAGAGAAGACAAACTCAAACTTGGCCTAAGAAAAGTATTCTCAGAAAACCTGTCCCTGGAAAAAACCTATGAGAAAATATTGATGCATATCGTAGGATATAGGGAACTTCCTTTTGGTGAGATATGGGTTACCAATTATGAACAAAACAGACTCTTTAGGGCAGCTCACTTCGGTAGTGCTATCCATATAGAGGATTACGAGAAAATCAACCTGAACATTAATCAAGGTCTACCTGGATATGTTTGGCAGTCAAAATCATATCACATCATACATGATTTAGACGAGAGTCCTATTTATATACATAAAGCATTTGCAAGGAAAAACGGCCTCAAGAGCGCTATAGCATATCCTATCATCATTCAGGAGCAGGTAGTGGGCGTAATAGTGTTGTATAAAAATTCAGATCCAACCCTGGATCATGGCTTCTCTATCAGCCAATATATCATAGACCAAATTGCTACAGATATCCAAAGAAAAAAAGCCGAGCTAGAACTCAACCTGTTTTTTGACCTTTCTCCTGATTTTTTATGCATTGCAAGTTTTGATGGATATTTCAAGAAAATAAATCCGTCTTTCGAACAGGCTTTGGGCTATACGCATGAAGAGATATTAAAAACACCATTTATAGACTTAGTGCACCCTGATTTTAAAAAAAACACTTACCAGACACTGGCTTTTCTGAGTAGCGGTCAAAAAGTATCCTACCATGAAACGAAGTATCTTACAAAAAATGGAAATTATATTTGGCTTGCCTGGACATCTACGCCCCTGGAAGAGGACGGACTAATATTCGGCATAGCTAAAAATATCACTGAAAAGAAAGAACAGGAATCATTACTAGCAGCCTCTAATAAGAAAATTGCAGAAACTCTTGAAAGTATACGTGACGGCTTCTTTTCTCTGGATAAAAAATGGAACATTACCTATTGGAACAATGAAGCTGAGCGAATCATAGGCAAAAAAAGGGAAGAGGTTTTAAATCAAAACTTTTGGAAAATGTTTCCCGAAACCCGTGATTTGGCATTTCATAGCCGTTATGAACAGGCATTAAAAGAACAAGAACCATCTAGATTTGAAGCGTACTATGCCCCATTAGAGCTATGGCTTGATACCAGTGTATACCCTTCAGGTCAGGGGTTAACGATTTATTTTAAAGACATTACCTCAAAAAAAATAGCCGAACTGGAACTGGTTCAATTCAAAAAGATCATAGAAAGCTCCAAAGAATGTATAGGCATCATCCATAGTGACAAAAAAACATCTTACATCAACCCATCATTCTCGTCATTAATGGGATATGAGGAGGAAGAAGTAAAAAAAGTTGACAATTCTTTGGAATATTATGCCGATCAAGCTTTTGCAACCGAAGTTTTTCAAGAAATATTTTCTGGCCATCACTGGCAGGGTGATATAGATCTGATAACCAAAGAAGGGAAAACTATTCATTTCTACTTAAGTGCAGGACCTATCTACAATGATAAAGGGGAACTGATCGCAGCATTTGGTATCCATACAGATATAAGTGAGAGAAAAGCTGTGGAAAAAAAGTTATATCAGTTAAATGTAAACCTAACCAAACAAGCCAAAGATCTGGCGTTTTCGAATGCTGAATTGGAACAGTTTGCCTATGTCGCATCCCATGATCTTCAAGAGCCTCTAAGAATGATCAGCAGTTTTCTTCAGCAAATTGAAAAGAAATATAATCCATTACTTGATGACAAGGGTAGGCAGTACATACATTTTGCCATAGATGGTGCCCAAAGGATGAAGCAGATTATATTGGACCTGTTATCCTATTCGAGAGTAGGCAGAATGGAAGAGTCACATGAAAACATAAATTTGAATGAACTTATTTCAGAGATCAAAGCTTTGCTAAAAAAACAAACCGATGATACTCAGGCGATCATCGATTATGAAAGACTTCCCATCATTAAAAGTGTAAAAACCCCTCTTAGGCACCTGTTTTTAAACATAATAGAAAATGGGTTAAAATACCAAGCTGAAGGGGCTACCCCTCATATAAAGATCAGCAGCAAAAGTTTGCAAAATCATTGGCATTTTCAAGTGAAAGATAATGGAATAGGAATCAATCCGGATTACTTTGAAAAAATATTCATCATGTTCCAAAGACTACATTATAAAGACCAATACTCGGGCTCCGGTATGGGGTTGGCTATTTGTAAAAAAATCGTGGATTATTTGGGTGGGGACATTTGGGTGGAATCCCGGGAAGGAGAAGGCAGCACATTTAATTTCACTATATTAAAAGTGTTGGATTGACATAAGAATATAGGTTTTCGATAATATGAAAATTTAGCTTATAATGAAGTACATATGGTAGATAACAACAGTTTTAAATTGTCAGAACAATCTCTAAATGCTGTAAAAGGGTATGATATTTTAGATAGTTTATCTGAAAAAGAATATGATGATATTACTTTTTTAGCCGCTATGATTTGCGGGACCCCTATTTCTTTGATCACTATTCTGGATGAAAGAAGACAGTTTTTTAAATCTAACCATGGAATCGATATTAAAGAAACCATCATAGACCACTCCTTCTGTATGCATACCATACAACATAAAGAACCATTTGTGGTTCAAGATGCGCGTATCGATGATAGGTTTAACGATAACCCATTGGTAACGGGATATCCACATGTGGTTTTTTATGCAGGCATTTCATTGGTTTCTTCAGATAATGCTCCGATAGGAGCGTTATGTGTAAAAGATATCGAACCCAGATCCTTAAATACAAGCCAAATAGACGCTTTAAAAAAGTTGTCGAGACAAGTTCAGAGATTATTGGAGTTAAGACGCAAAAACAATATTCTGGAACAAACACGAAAATTAATAAGACACCAAAGCATATTAATGGAGGATTTCGCCAATATAACCGGGAAAAATCTGATCTCTACCTTAAACAAACTGCAAACTTACTTTAATAATAAAGATGAAATCAATGTTAACCTGCCTATAGATGGACCGTTTTATCAAAACTTAAAAGGGGCCCTGGATGAAATAAATCTTACCCTGGACCAGGTATTAGCGTATGCCCATACTGAAATATCCCCCTCAGTATATGCTAAAATTGATTTTAAAAATCTCATTAACGACATATTTCTTCACCTCGGTACAGGAGTATCGCATAAAAGTATCCACATAGAGATCAAGGAGTACGCTGACATCTATTTACCCGCTGCATTATTAAAAAAAGTTTTTTCCATACTTTTAATGCAGTCTACTATGCACCTAAGGGAAACTGTCCATCCTAAAATATCTATTGACGTAGAAGAAAAAAATAATTTCTACCATTTTATCCTTAAAGATAAAGGTACAGTGGCTTTAAACATCCCAGGAGACACTCCTATCAATCCGTTTAAACATTCGCCCATCTCATCAAATAGCAGAAATAATCTGCTGGATCTGGCCATCTGTCAGAAAATAGTGCAGCGTCATGGTGGCAAATTATCAGTAAAACCTTCAAAAGACAATGGAAACACTTATAGAATCATATTTGCCAAACCTGTTCATATTTTATTGGTAGAAGATTCAGAAGGTGACATACTTTTAACTACGGAGGTCTTACAGGAGAGTAAGTTAAATAACTTTGTAAGCATCGTAAGAAATGGTGAAGAAGCAATTCATTACTTAGAAAAAGGATGTCCGGGCCAAATTTCCACCTACCCTGATCTGGTATTACTAGATGTTAATTTGCCTAAAAAAAACGGACACGAAGTGCTCGATCATTTAAAAAACAATCCTAAAACTTCCGATTTACCGGTTATCATCATCAGCACTTCACCCTATGAAAATGACCAGCCTATATCAATGCAAAAACTGGCTGAAGGTTATATAGTAAAGCCTGTGGAAGTGGAAATTTTTGATGAAATAGTTTCTAAATTGAAAGTCCATTGGGCCAATCATATATATAATATAACAGATATAAACTAGTGTTTAAAGATACCCATCCATACCGCATACTTGTGATCGAGGACAATCCTGGAGATTTACTTCTCATTACAGATTATCTGGAGGAACATATAGCCACTCCGATAATAGAGATCGCCAAAAATTATAAAGAAGCGTCCCTGTTATTGACCAGTCCTGAACATAAAACCTTTGATGTAATATTTTTAGACCTTTCTTTGCCGGATAATCAAGGGGAAAATTTAATTAACGAGGTAGTAAGCATCAATGCCAACAGCCCCATTATTGTTTTATCCGGCTATTCTGATTTTGAATTCAGTATTAAGTCCCTTTCTTTGGGCATTTCTGATTATTTACTTAAGGATGAACTCACCCCATCATCTTTATATAAAAGTCTGATTTATAACATCGAACGAAAAAAAATACTATCTGATTTAGAAGAGGCAAAGTTAAGATACGGTAATCTATTTCAATTAAGCCCTCAACCTATGTTTGTCTTTGACTCAGAGACTTTGATGTTTTTAGATGTTAACATATCCGCCATAAAACATTACGGATACGCTATCGAAGAATTTTTATCTATGAGCATCAGGGAGATCCGGCCAAAAGAAGATCTTCAAGAATTTGATGAAATATGGAAAGTCGCTTCATCCAATAACAAATCCTATAATAAACTCATCAATAGACATATAACAAAAAACGGAAGAATTATTCAGGTAGAAATCCAAAGCAACTATATCAATTATAAAGGCAGGGATGCACGGATTGTATTGGCCAATGACATCACGGACCAGATGAACCATATATCTACCATAGAAAAACAAAATTCTAAATTAAAGGAAATATCCTGGATACAATCCCATGTAGTACGGGCACCTATAGCCCGCCTGATGAGCTTGGTAAACTTAATAAAAATGGACCGTGATAATGTGGAAAACCACCAGGAACTGCTAGATTATATACTGGATTCTGCTCATGAACTCGATGATATCGTTAGAGATATCTCTGCCAGGGCTGAACAGATCCATATAGCTACTCATACTCAATCTCCTGATAAGGAATAATAGCTTCTAAGCGATCCGAGCCAATGTAGCCAGACCGTTTTCTACTTCCGCAGCTAGCTCCTGGATGGTTTTGTTTTCCAGCATATGGGTAAGGCTTTCCCGGATATCCTTAAATTCATTATGGATGGGACACGGATTTAGTTCTGAGCATTGCTTTAACCCTAGGGCACATCCTCTAAAAATTTTGTCTCCGTCTATGGCTATTACCAGGTCTATGGCTTTTAACTTCTCTTGTTCACTGTTGATAAAAAAGCCACCAGTAGGACCTTTGGATGAACTGATTATATTTTTTTTGGCCAAAGATTGCAATACTTTTGCTGTAAAGAATTCTGGAGCATCTATCTCTTTACAGATATCCTTTACTCCCATCTTTTTCCCGTGTTTAGTTTGCGAGCAGATAAATATTACTGCCCTGATACCATATTCACAAGCTTTTGAAAACATATTAATCTTAATTTACTATTACTTCATCTTTAGGCATCTATTTTATTTAGATAGAATAGCATAGCCAATGGTCCAGATTATATCTAAAATATGCCAATATATTGAAAAACAAATCATGTCATAAGTCAATGCGGCAAAACATCTTAATAAAGATAGACCTATTATATGGATCTCCTAACATCAATTTTAATTACTTATTCTCAACCCAAAACTCATCATCCCAAATTTCCTGAAATTTAAAGTGTACTTTTTTTATGGCTTTTTCCATCTCTGCCAGATCTTTATCCATCAGTTCTGCCTGCATGTGTTGAAATAATTTTCTTTCTTCAAAGCGAATATGGGACTCTAATGTATCAGAAAACTTTTTGATATCTAAATTTTCACTAGGAACTTGCTGATTTATATTACTTATCTGTGTTCTTAAAAGTTGGTGTTCAAATTCTGCCTGAATCCTCATAGAATCATTCTTGCCCAAATAGGAAAATACCAACCCCTCCTCAATCTGAAAATGTGGCTCTAAATAACTTTCAGCAAAATATTTAATATAACCGATCAGTCTATTCCGTTCTATTCCTGATTTCAACCCCTGTCTGATCTTCCATACCAATAACAAGGCTCCGTGATGGTCTTGGGACAATGGTATGAGTGCAGTATGTCTTTTTAAAGGCATTGCCATGTGTGTTTTTATTTTCTACGCCCCTAAAATGAAATTAAAAAATAACCTTTATCCTCTATCTTTCAATCAAAGATACGGATATAAGAGATTATTAAAAAGACATTTTTATCTGGATTAATCATTCTTTATTGAAAAAGCTGCCAAACCCTGTTAAACAGTACCGTATCCACATTTAAATCTTTAAGAATAAAATATATCTAATCATTACTTTAATACCAGAAATTTTATCCCTAAGAGAACTGGTACAAAAAGCATAAAGGAACCTTCACTTCCTACATCCTTAATATTTTATATCCTTAAACTTAACACGGAAAACGCATAAGGTATTCATAAAAAAATTACATTTTATTTATTAAAGGTTATATAACAAAGCTCGATATTAAATTTTTGAATTAAAATTATTTGAATATATATATTAATATACTATTTTAGTCTTTAAGTCTTAAAACCAGCACATCATGACTACGTTTTACGTGATCGATTTACTATCAGATCCAAATGGATATCACCTCATACATAAATATGGTTGTCTTCATTTTCCTAATAATTTTTATGAAATAGGTCTATTTGATACCTACGCCCAAGCTGCACTCACCTCCAAGCTAATGCTCCCCAATACCTCCTGCTGTCCACATTGTATATCAATGTGTAAAGAAACCAATGACACGGTCCATCTAGACTACCCATCTCCAAAGGTGTTGGATTTAAAGACTAAATAACCTAATTAACCCCCACTTATCATCACAATACTCAAAGCTACTATAATCAGCCAGAGCATTATAATACCTCTACGGCCCCACTTTTACCTAACATAGTCAGTAAATAAATTTCAGCATCCTATACTTTGTAAAATCATAAAATCTTTAATAATTCTGGGAACCGGAAAATATCTCTGACAAGCAAGATCATACCGTTTTAAAAATTTTTTTAAAAATGGTCTTAAACACGGTTTGACATTTTAAAACACTTATTATCAGTTATGTTTTTAAAAAAAATGGTATTTATATTATTTATTAGGTCCATTTTTTAAGTTTTTTTTTATAAAATTTTTATCAAACTGATAATTATCATAATTTAAAGGTTTAGAGTTCTTTACTTTTATCGCACTAATCCTTTAAAAATTATGGCGAGATACCCTAGATTCAAAAGATTCCTCTTTAGGTACAGCTTGATACCACCAAAAAAATGGAGACCGGCAGCCATAATCTTAGTAGCTTCACTGTTCGGGTTAGGCCTTTACGTCCTTAGACTGAGCAATGCTGCCTCATACCTTTCCGATGATCCCCAGGCATGTGTAAACTGCCATGTGATGACACCGCAATATATCACCTGGGCCCGCAGCTCTCATCGCGAAGTAGCATCCTGCAATGACTGCCACGTGCCACACAACAATGTATTTAATCAATACTATTTCAAAGCTATGGATGGTCTGTATCATTCCACCATATTCACCCTAAGGGCA
Source organism: Anditalea andensis (assembly GCF_000714815.1). GTDB lineage: Bacteria > Bacteroidota > Bacteroidia > Cytophagales > Cyclobacteriaceae > Anditalea > Anditalea andensis. The sequence goes on from NZ_JMIH01000004.1 coordinate 181,345, forward strand.
GAGCCTGAAGTGATCAAAGCGCGTCAGCCATCTGTAAATGTGATCCAGGACAACTGCATCCGGTGCCATACACCACAGGTGACTGATGCCAAGATGGCGAGTTTCGTAGAAAACCATCACTATAACCGAACGGATAGGACCTGCTGGGAGTGCCATAGGGAGACACCACACGGCAGGGTTAAAAGCCTCTCAGCGGTAGGACATCAAATAGAACCTATCCGTGCCCACGCTCCCCCAGATCTACAGATAGTGCCTAAATGGCTCCGTGAATCCATGAAAAACCAAGAACAGAACGCATCAACAAGTAAATAATTACAACATGAAAAACTGGATTCTTTTTATTCTCACAGCCGTAATAGTCTTTTTACTGGCAATGCTTGCCTATACTATTATGGATAGAAAGACTGAGGCAAGGTTTGCCTATCAGGCCAAAGTTGCCATCGAAGGTATAGAGCCACGTGATTCTATCTGGGGGCTCAATTATCCACGCCAATATCAGTCTTACCAAAAGACTATAGATACCACCTTCCAGAGTAAATACAATACCAGCGGCTTTAAGGATGCCTTGGCCGAAAACTCCGACATGGTGGTGCTGTGGGCAGGATATGCCTTCAGTAAGGGATACAACCAGCCAAGAGGCCATGCCCATGCTGTAAATGATGTACTGGCATCCATCAGAATAGGCGCACCCATGGAGGCCGGAGAAGGGGTGATGCCAAGTACATGCTGGACCTGTAAGAGTCCAGACGTACCCCGTCTCATGAGCGAAATGGGGGTCACTGAGTTTTATAGCAAGAAACTTTCTGATCTCGGAAGCCAGGTAATCAACCCTATAGGCTGCGCAGACTGCCACAATCCTGAAACCATGAACCTTACCATTACAAGGCCAGCCTTGGTCGAGGCTTTCGAAAATATGGGAAGGGATATAAATGAAGCTTCCCATCAGGAAATGAGATCTCTTGTCTGCGCGCAGTGCCATGTGGAGTATTATTTTGATAAAACCAAACCCGGAAAAGAAGGTGCCCAGTATCTTACCTTCCCATGGCACGATGGCACTACAGTGGAAGACATCGAAGCCTATTTTGACAAAATAGATTTTGCGGACTGGATACACCCGCTTAGCAGGGCCAGGATGCTGAAGGCACAGCACCCGGACTGGGAGCTATATCAGCTGGGCGTGCATGCCAAAAGGGGCGTATCCTGTGCCGACTGCCATATGCCATACAGAACTGAAGGAGGACAGAAATTTACCGACCACCATATAGGATCTCCTCTGAGCAATGTAGAAAATTCATGTTTTGTCTGCCATAGAGAGAAAGTATCTGATCTGGTCAGCGATGTATATGAACGTCAGGGCAAAGTAAAGGAAAGCACCAATAAACTGCAGAGGCAGATAGCCATGGCCCATCTGGAAGCTGAAAAAGCCTGGGAACTCGGAGCCACCGAAGCACAGATGAAAAACATCCTTACCGGATTGAGACATGCCCAGTGGAGATGGGATTTTGTGGCTGCCTCTCACGGAGCTGGCTTCCATGCCCCTCTAGAATCCAGCCGTATCATCTCTTCAGGATCATCGATCATTCAGGAAGTACGTATAGATTTGGCCAGAGTATTGGCTTCCCTTGGTCACAATAGGCCGGTAGATATGCCCAACCTAGATAGTAAAGAAGCTCTTCAAACTTATATTGGTGTAGATATAGAAAAGGAAAGGAGCCAAAAAGTAAACTTCCTCGAACAGGTAGTGCCCAGATGGCTACAGGAAGGAAAGGCGAGAGAAGCCCAAAAGCCAGTTAGACTCATCAGTAGATAATAATCCAAAATAGGATGTTCCAAAAAAAAATATACGGATTGGGCTTATTAATGGCCTTTTCCTTTACCAGCGCGCAAGCACAGTTTAACATAGATGGCCAGATCCTCCAGCGTGGTGAATTCAGAAATGGATTTAACAGACTGATCAACGAAACGGACGACCCAGCTTCTTTTATAGCCCATAGGGCGAGACTTCAGGCCAGTTACAAAATGGAAGGAGCTTCCTTTTATATGAGCATACAGGATGTACGCACTTGGGGAAATACTGCTCAGATTAAGCTGACCGATAATTTCCTATCCGTTCATGAAGCATGGTTAGAGGCCAATCTCAGTGAAAATTGGAAAGTTAAACTCGGCCGTCAGGAGCTAAATTATGACAATTTCAGATTTCTGGGCAATTTGGACTGGGCACTTCAGGGAAGAGCTCATGATTTTGCACTGGTTAAATATGAAAAAGATGCAATGAACTTCCACTTTGGGGGAGGATATAACCAAGACGGACAAGCACTGTCAGGTAATACCTTCACTGTCCCAAACCAATATAAAGCTGCCCAGATGGCCAGATATGGGAATGTGTGGGGAGACTTTCATTTCTCCGCTCTTTTTTGGAATGATGGCAGACAATACATTACAACAGATGACACAGGTGCCATATTGGATGAGGGTATCCGTTATCGCCAGACTATCGGTCTGCCTACGCTTAGATATCAGATGGGGAATACCACTTTTTCTGGCTATTACTATCATCAGTTCGGTACTGATGTGGCCGGAAGAAATATCAATGCTTATAATGCCAGTGCTCAGATATCACAGCAGGTGGATGGCGAAGCCGGCACCGGCAGGAGGCTGAGGATAACAGGTGGATTTGAGATCCTAAGCGGAACACCAAACAATGACCGCTCTGAAAACAGGTCCTACTCTCCCCTATACGGCACCAACCATTTATTCAACGGTTATATGGATCTATTCTTTGTAGGTGGAGCCCATGAAAACAATGTGGGCTTGCAGGACTATTACTTAAGAGCCCGCTATGATTTTAACCCAAAATTCTTTGTGCAGACAGATGGCCACCTGTTTTATTCAGATGCAGCTGTCTATAGAGCTTCTGGAGCAGGAGAACGGATGGACAATTATTTCGGGACAGAACTGGACCTATCATTTGGATACATTTTCAACCATGCCATTTCCCTTCAGGGAGGTTACAGCCAATTTTTATATACCGATACCTTTGAAGCGGTCCAAAATAACGGAACACTAAAAAACAATCAAAACTGGGCTTATCTGATGCTGATCTTTAGGCCTACGATGAAAAATAAATTTATTGGTATTTTACTATAATCAGAATGAAATGGAGCATGACGATACCGTTATACATTGACATCATGCGAGATTCCATCTTACCATTATAAAACAATTATAAAAGATGAAATATCTGCGTTATTTGATTTCGACCAGAATGACCCTGGTGCTGTTGATCGCCTTTGGGGGCGCTATGGGGGTGGCTACCTTCATAGAAAATGATCATGGCACTGCGGTGGCGAGGGGATTGGTGTATGAGGCGTGGTGGTTTGAGATCATTATGCTCTGGCTGGCGATAAATTTCCTTTGTCATATCGGCCATTATAAGCTGTTCCATAAAAACAGATGGCCAGTAGGGCTGTTCCATTTAGCATTTGTGATCATCATATTGGGTGCTGGCGTTACTAGATATTTTAGCAATGAAGGCATTATTCATATACGTGAGGGAAGTGGCCAAAACACTTTTTACTCTACAGGTCACTATATTCAGATAAAACAACACGGTGAGGGCACTGATCAAAGATTTGAAAAACCATTTTCTCTCATAAGCCATAACTTCAAACCTAAAACTGCTAATGCTGCATTGGGTGAGAATTTCAAGATTACATTTGAGGAATACATTCTAGGCGCTCAGGAAGAATTCATAGGTGGAGATCAAACCTACATAGGGGTGGCTGTAGCCATAGGATCAGGTAGAGAAGATTACCTCATCACCCAGGGCAACGCTGTCCAGATGGGCAATATATCTTTAGGAACACTTCAGGAAGACAAAAGCCCTATACGGATCTATAAAAATGACAGTACTTGGTTCATAGAATCAGACCTTCACCTACAGGTGATGGAGATGTCCACCCAGCTGATGGGCGTACTGCATGCCGGAGAAGTACAGCCTCTTCAGATGCGGTCACTATACCAATGGGACGGTGGAGCCTTTATCATAAAATCCATATATGAAGATGCAGCTTTGATTTTCAAAGCAGAAAAAGATGAAACATTGGCAAAAAATTTACCGGATGTAGTCAAGATTAGCGTAACTGACCAGCAGGATGAACTGGTAACAGCAAGTTATATAAAACTGGTCAGCTTTAATCCAGCATGGCATCCTTTTACCTATCAGGGGAAAAATTATTCTCTCACCTATGGCCCTAGGGCAGAGATTATGCCTTTTGAACTATATCTCAATGCATTCGAACTGGATCGGTATCCCGGAAGTAAAAGTCCTGCCAGCTATGCCAGTGAAGTAATGGTGATGGATGGCGAAAAACAATTTCCATATAGGGTATTTATGAACAATGTCCTGGATTATAAAGGATACAGGTTTTATCAATCTTCCTATGACAATGATGAAAAAGGCACCATCCTCTCTGTCAATCAGGATAGACCAGGCACTTATCTTACTTACTTAGGCTATGCATTGTTGACATTGGGCATGATACTTACACTATTTGCCAAAGGCAGCAGGTTTCAGATGCTGAACAAAAAACTCGGGACTATCCGTAAAAGGGCCATTTTGGGTATACTCACGGCCTTGATGGCCTTTAGCACAGGAGCGGAAGCACAAACTAGTACTACCGCCACCCCTCCTATAGTGCCAAAAGATATAGCAAACGATTATGGTAAGCTTATCGTCCAGGACCTTGATGGAAGGATGAAGCCTTTGAATACACTGGCCAATGAGATCATGAGAAAGCTTAACGGCAAGTCATACATCCAGATCCCAACAGATTCGGGGGAAGTACAGCTGAATTCAGAGCAATTCCTCCTGGCAGTACAAATGGATCCTGTAACGATGAGCCACCTTCCTGTCATCAAGATCGATAAAAAAAAATCAATGGTGGCTTTTGCTGCTCTTGAAATAGAGCCTACAGATAGGGTCAGCTTCCGACAGTTTCTCAGCGAGGATGGGGAATATTTACTCCATGAACTGGTAGAAGAAGCCAACCTTCTGAAGCCATCTGAAAGAAATGAAGGACATAAGGAGCTACTAAAAACAGATGAAAGGTTCAATATTTTTTATGCTATACTTACCGGAGATTTTCTCCGTATTTTTCCAAACAAGCTGGATGGGAACAATACCTGGTTTACCAGCCAACAGTACAATATGGGGTTTGAGGAAGAGGACGCGACGTTTGTTAAAAACATCACTTTCCTTTATCTGGAAGGCCTTAACAAGGGCATAGAAGAAGGCAGCTGGGCTGAAGCAGATGAAGTCCTGAGTTATATCAATCTCTTCCAGCAGAAGGCTGGAAATGAAGTCTACCCTACTATCAATATGATCAATGCAGAACTGCTTTATAATAAACTAAATCTGGGAAATAATCTTTTCGGGCCATTCTGGATTATTGGAATATTCATGCTCATCTTGGGCATTACTATGCTGTTCAAAGAATCCAGGCCTGTCAAGTGGGCCTGGAATACAGGGCAACTACTTAGTTGGCTTGGTCTGTTATTATTCACAGCACATCTGGGCATCAGATGGTATATAGCCCAGCATCCCCCTTGGAGTGACGGATTTGAGATGCTGGTATTTGTTGCCTGGGGAGTACTTTTCTTTGGTCTGGTTTTTTCAAATAAATCAAAATTTACCGTTCCTTTAAGCTTACTCTTTTCCGGTACGCTCTTATTCGTAGGCTTCCTGGATTGGCTTAATCCGGAGATCACCAACCTGATGCCGGTCCTCCACTCCTACTGGCTTAAAATCCATGTGGCAGTTATCGTAAGCGGATATGCACCGCTGGCGCTGGCCGCTGTCCTTGCCCTATTAAGTCTGATACTTTTAATCTTTAAGCCTGCTAAACCTACTGCACAGTGGTGGGTAAGCATGCAGGAGCTGAATATCGTAAATGAATTGTCTATCACCATAGGATTATTTCTGCTCACAGTGGGAACCTTCCTGGGAGGGGTATGGGCTAATGAAAGCTGGGGCCGGTATTGGGCCTGGGATCCTAAGGAAACCTGGGCACTGATTTCGGTCATTGTATATGCATTTGTGCTTCATTTGAGATTGATTCCCATCTTTAAAAGTTCACTGTTATATAACCTGGCGAGTCTGTGGGCTTTCAGTTCGATCATCATGACATCCTTTGGGGTAAACTATTATCTTTCCGGACTCCACTCCTACGCTGCTGGAGATCCTGTGCCGATACCTGGCTGGGTTTATTGGATAGTGGGCATTTTATTGGTTATCTCTGTAGTGGCTATTGTAAAATATAGGGGATTGAGCGATAAGGAAAAAAAGAATCTGGTAGTATGATCTCATTATTATATGATTTCCCCATAAAAGTATAATACTGAAAAAAGATTTTTAAATGGAAAGTAATTACTCAGAATCCCAACATACAAACATATAAAATCCTGGTGCATGGGTAACTTTTTTTTCACCCATGCACCATCCCCACCAATACCCTATACCTGTAATTATATACAATGAGGTATCCCCTATGTGCACTTAGGGATAGCAAATACTCATTTCTTAAATGTCTATGCCTCCATTATCCAATCCCTCAGGGAAGAAAAAAATGATCATTCGGTCTTATGCATAGCTATTATCTAATGGACAATAGATAATAACTACAAAAACTTCGTACTATTACGAGATTTTCGTATTATAATTGAATATTTTAGTTTATATTTATTCCATGGAAACATTAAATCCTCAGGAAGAACGGATTATGCATATATTTTGGAGGCTGGAGAAAGCTTTGGTAAGGAATGTTCTCAATGAAATACCTGACCCTAAGCCACCCTACACTACATTAGCTTCCCATATTAAACAATTAGAAAATAAAGGATTTCTTTCGCATAAATCCTATGGAAACACGCATGAATATTATCCACTTATTTCCAGGGAAGATTATCAGCACAAAAGCCTGAATCGACTGGTCAAAAATTACTTCGACGGATCGGCTAAAAACATGCTGTCCTATCTGATGAAAGAAAACCAATTATCAGAGGAAGAAATCCAAGAAATTCAAAATCTCATTAAAAATTTACCTAAACCTTAATAATTATGGAAGCCACTATCAACTATCTTTGGGAAGCTAGTATCTGCCTATTGCTGCTTTATGGATTCTATTGGATGAGCTTGTCTCATCATACCTTTTTTGATTGGAACCGTGGTTATTTAATTGGTATGATGGGGATGGTGTTAATTATTCCACTTCTTTCCATTCCATCCTTTTTCTTTGATCAGGGTTCGGGTTTTCCTTTGACATATAGTTATATACTACCTGAATTTAACGTTCAAGCTGACATTAAAAACACAATACTTTCTCTAAATACTTTTCTCATAATCCTATTCTGTATTTACCTTTTAGGAGTATTTATAGCTACGGCCAAGTTTATCTTTTGACTAATACAGATTTCAAAACATATCTCCAAGGCAGAAAAAATATATGAGGGCAATAATATCATCGCCATCCACCCGTATATTCAGCCATCCTCCTTCTTTAATTACATATTTTTACCTCAATATGACCCTTTGGACCCTGATCATCAGGTGATAGTATTACATGAAGCAAGCCATGCCGCCAAGAATCACAGCCTTGACATCATATTTTTTCAGATCGTAAAAATCATATTATGGTTCCATCCTTTTTATCAAAACGCTGGAGTCTAGTCTTACAGAAGTCCATGAATTTCAGGTAGACCATGCCATTACAAAATCCTATTCCAAGGCCGCATATGCTAATCTTTTACTTAAACTTATTATAGCAGATCGGCAAAAACAGCCTTTGAATAACTATTTCAATAAATTTCAAACTAAAAAAAGAATCATTATGATGGGAAAAACAGAATCCAAAAGCAAAGAAAAATCCAGATTTTTAATGGTTCTACCATTAATTGCATTACTGGTGATAATATTCTCCTGTGAGGGGAATGAGGATCATGAACTGATCATAGATGCTGATGAGAGCGGTGAAACAGTGTTGAAAGCTTCCTCTGGAGAGGTATATGATGTGGTTGAGAATCCGCCTATGCCTGCGGGAGGATTTGACGGGTGGATCCTTTACCTCAGTCAAAACTTGACTTAACCTGCTCAAGCCAAAAAAGATGGGATAGAGGGAACGGTGTATGTGGCCTTTGTCATCGAAGTGGATGGGTCCGTCCAAGGGGTAGAAATACTTAGGGGCATTGGCGGAGGCTGTGATGAAGAAGCCATAAGGGTCGTTAAAAATGCACCCGAATGGGAGCCTGGTTCCCAAAAAGGTCAAAAAGTTAACTGTAAAATGAGAGTGCCTATCAAGTTTAAATTATCGGCAAATACTTAAAATTTTAAGAAAAGTTTAAATTGATAGCCATCAAAACCGGCTCTTATTATGGCCGGTTTTTACATTTTTTTAGTTTCTTGTTAATACAATAATATCTGAATCTTTTCTAATGGCAAATAGTGATCTAATAATACTCACAACATACTTTTCTCCCACAGTAGACCATCATTTTTTATTTCAGGCATTGCTTTCTATCATTAAGATAACTTAGCTATCATTCTCTTATAACATCTTCTTTATCACAACCTTATCATGTCTAACTTGTTATCATAATATAATTTCAAAAAAAAAAATGAAAATCTATTTATTGATATTCGTATTATGTATTTCCTTTAGTAAGGTTAGTACTGGCCAGCAGGATCATCGGGATGATTTTGATATGAACGCTATCGGTGGTGGGGCTTTTAGGGATTATATTTCAGCACATATTACCGAAGATGATCTATGGGCTACATCAATGAAAAAATTTGGCACTTTCCATTCCCTGATGCATGAGATGATGAGCGAACTGGCCAGGTATAATGGTGGCGCGGAAGATGAAACCGACATGATTCCAGATTTCACTGAAAGAATCTCCGGAGGCGAGTGGACAGCGTATAGGAAAAATATCGAGAAAAATGAAGAAGGTACATGGAAGGATTTTGTGCAGCAGGCTGAACTCATGCATGACCGTGTGCACCAAGCGATGTTTTATGCCGTGATGCTGGACAATCAATTAAAGAACAGGGGCGTAAATATTACGGAATATGCAGATGAGGACAGGGCGCCGTATGATGTCGGTGATGTGCTCCCTGAACTCCATACGCTGAACCTAAACCATATCCACAGAGACAGCTTCCGGGATTTTGTCTGGCATTCGGATAAATTGAAAGGAAGGCATCTTCATGCAGCCATGCACCTGATGATGACCTTTGATGAAATGAGAGATGATCTGATCAATATATGGGCCCAGCATGCCAATAAATTACACGAGCCCAGCTGTGCAGGTACTTTTGGGGATCGGATCAAAATGATAGATTGGGACCAGTACAGTTCTTCAATAGAAAACTGTGCTGATGAAGACTGGAAGGCTTTCGTCAAATCCATTTCACTCATGCAAAATCGCATCAACCAGATGATGGATTTCATAATCACACATATTGAAGAAAAATAATGCATACATAAGAAGTGAAAACGTCAGACAAAGACAGGCTATATTTTTTTTTATGGGCAACTAAATACATGACACTTATAAATTTTTTAACACATAGCTATGAAGATTGCTATGATTGTTTGATTCTTTAAAAATATAGTTTAAACCCATTATTGCCCCTTACTATCTCATGAACCTAAGGTGGAGCACTCCATTATTTCATAAGTGGTCATCAGTACCGATCATCTTTAATTAAAGGAAAAGATAGGATAAAAAGTGAAAAAATTTTTCCACTATAAGCTAAAGCTGGGAAAAATATAAAATCTTTATATCAATGATTGATTATCGTCCTAAAGGTAAGGTTGATCCTGGGGCCCTTTACTTTTTTAGTAGGGGGAAGCCGATGGAGCCAGTGCGATTGGGTAAGACCTTTCATAATCAATAAGCTTCCGTTATATAGTATTATCGAAACCGTTTCTTTACTTTCTTTATGCTTAAAGGCAAATTTCCGTTCTGCACCCAGACTCAAGGAAGCAATGGCCCCGTTTTTTTTCAAATCTTTCTCCCCGTCACTGTGCCAGGCCATACCCTCCTCCCCACTGTGGTAGAGGTTGAGCAAACAGGAATTAAAGGTTTCACCAGATGATCGTTCTATCAAATTTTTCAGTTCCTGCAGTTCTTTGGTCCAAGGGAGAGCAGACTTGGTGACATTGGAATAGGTATATTCAAATGGCCTGTCACCATACCAGGCCACCTTCCGCTTGGTCACATAGCGCTTACCAAAGATTACCGCTTCGTCATTTTTCCATTCTATCGATTCAAATAATATTTTGAAATATTGATCAGCATTTTGGATATCCATTACTTTTCCGTGGTAGTAGGCCTCCCCTTCTTTGGGAAGCAGGTTTTTTTGTGGGTTGATGGCTTCTGGAAAAAGGTTGTTTATGGACATAAAATAAATTTGGGAAAAGACTATAATGTTCTACTATATAATATTTTGCTATAAAAATGCTATCAATGCTATTTGTAATCTAACTTTCGTCCGAAAGAAAATGTTCCACTATTGGTAAGCCTATTGCTAATGAAAGCATTCAAATTACTCCTACTTTTTATCCTATTCATCGGTGTTTTAGGGTGGCTCCTTCCCCAGCGCTTCTCTAATCCTCTAGTAGGTGCTGCCAAATACAGTTACAATGCACAGTCCTTCTGGTATTCTCCATGGGGTAAATCAGTCACCCATAAAGAAGTGGTTTTTTTGCAAAAAAAAGCTCTGAGGTAGTCGGCTCCACCTACGGTCTTATCCTGTACAGCAGGCTGTTCGATATGGGAGGAAATGTGGTTTTGGTACTTGGCCCTACAAGAAGACTTCATTACTAAGCCAAGGTGGAAGCCATCCACACTTCCACTATTAATTGGGTAGGTAGAAATGAGCCTATAGGGACCGTAGGGACCAGTGGCAATGCAGCCGGCCACCACCCCATCTCCACTATTCTATCCTTACACCCATCTCCTATGTATGGTTGATGGACGATGAAATCCAAGGCTGGCAGAAAGGGTTTTATCTGAATCCCATTCCATATCTGGAGGAGTACAATGATGTTATGGATGATAATCTCCGGATACATATTTCCTCTTTGATTGAAAAGGCAGAATGTCCGGGTATGACTAAGATTAAAAAAGAACAGGAATCCACGGGGAGCCGGTTCTTTGATTTGTTAACCCTTATAAAGAAATTACCCATTTATTTCTAATATAGAAGGATGCCTGTAGCCTTAAGTTTATCCCTTCACTTTTTGTAATACTATTTCCTGCTTCCGCTCCATTACTACCTGATAAACCATTATTCCTACCATCGCCGAAAACATGGATAAAAGGACCCAGCCATTGACAATCCCAAACCAGCTTCTTCCCTCGGTAATCATCAAAAGCCCTGACAGCATCCTGCCTATCAGGGTAATCTGAAATACACTCCAGAGAGGCCATAATATGGAATGGAAAACCGTCTGTGATCTTTTAAATACTGTCGGAATTATAATCGGAGCATGTGCCCAGATCATTGAAAAGACAAAACCCAAGAAAAATGTGTGCAGGAAAAGGTCGTAGAAATAGGGATGGCTCTCCATCAGGCAAAGTACAAGACCAAATATCACTAACCATACATAGCCAATAATCAGCCCAAGACCTATATAACGGTGATAGCCACCCTTACGCACAGCTATCCGTGCCATATCAAACCGCAGCAACCATAATCCCATAGTAACCGCACATATTCCCATTATCCAATTTCCTCCTTCATGAAAAGGAACCACTAATCCCACAAAGAACACGGTCAACAAGGTATGCAACAATGCCTTGCTCCCTAAGGGACTGGGTAAGAATTTACCAAATTCCAATCGCTCGCCAACTATGGTCAATAAACCAAAGCCTATCCACCATGTGGTAGCCACCGGCACAAAGCCCGTTTTAATCACCAAAATATTACCTATAAGCCAGCAAATTGACCCTACGCACATCACTACCTGTTCAGGAAGTTTATGCTTCATGTACTGGATATACATGACTAAAAATAAGCCCACACTTTCCACCGCGAGGCAATACATGCCCAATTCTTCTTGTCCAGCTATAAATAAACCTGTAGCCACCAATCCCAGAATAGGAGCAATGAGCCAAGCCTTATTCTTCATCACCATACATCGCTCCAGGCAGATCAGGGTGCCCATAAAACCTCCCACCATCAGCAAGCCATGGCTCATCGCAGCAGATGCTATAGGCAGAGCTATATAACCCAATCGAATCCAACCCCCCACTGTCCCTATCAGTAAACCTATCAGGATAAGCGGCATAAGATATTGTGGTTTTATTGAATCAATAATCTTCTGACCAGACATAATGGGTTATATTAAAGATCTTTTTTCTTGAAAATATACATAGACCAGGACACAGGAATCAAAGCCCACAGCATCAATACCATAGTCGAATAAATGAAGCCCATATTGGATCCAAAGAAGTCTTTGTAAAATGCACCGGTATATCCCATCATGGCCGAACTATCCAACTGCAGTAGCATAAGTATCCTCGCCAGGTCTACAGGATTAAATGAAATCATAGCAAGGGTAGCCTTTTCGATAGGGTAATCACTGAACTGGTAAATGGCCCAAAGTAATAAAGCATCATAAATTAAGGCAAAATAGAACCAGAACAACAGTCCTACCCCGATGGCTTTGGCTTTGTCTCTGGTAAATACAGCTGCCAAAAATGCAATGGATACAAATACAAAAGTCAGCATCAATCCAGAATACAGCAGCATAAGGGCGGAACTGTTTACCCCATAAATGAATATGGGTAAACCAACTCCTACAATTAAAGCTAGGCTTAATGCCATTATAACTGCCAGATATTGACTGATAAAGATTTTCTTTCTATTCAACGGTTGGGCCAGCATCATTTCTATAAATTCATATGAATTATAAAAATGGATGGTTGTAAAAATTACACCTACGAGAGGTACGATGAGCAGCATGATATTCAATAGGCTCAGTACCACTTTCGCATCATCCGAATCCAGCATGTACATGGAGAAAGTCGCCAATAACAGAAAACCTAAGTATAATAATATGAAGCGGGTCCGCAGCATATCATAAAGGATATATTTTATAATGCGTGTCATGACTTTATGAGTTGATTGACAAAATTATTTTGGGTGATCAGGCAGCTGATAGCTTTGCCCAATCTTATTTCTCCGGTTTCCTTTTTGAGCTGCTTGATGGTATCATGATAGAGCAGATCTCCCTCAAAGAGATATACCAGGTCGGTGGCCAGGTCATCTAAGTCACTCATAATATGAGAAGTGATGATGATCAGTTTGCCGGATTCTTTTTCCTGTTTGATTTTATCCTTCAGGATCTCCACCGACACCGGATCCAGTCCGGCAGTAGGCTCATCCAATATCAGAATTGGAGGATTGAAAAAGAAAGCCAGGGCAGCGCTCACTTTTTGGCGCATGCCTCCGGACAGAGTATGCATCCTTTTGTCGTAGAACTTTTCCAGTTCGAAGCTTTTGATGAGTTCCTCATCCATCACACCCTTATGGTTTCGTATATTCTTGATCATACCTATCACCTGACCCACGGTCATGTTTTCGGGATATCTACCGATCTGGGGCATATAGCCTATTTTTTCACGGTACTTCCATTCCTGCAGGATACTCTCCCCTCCTATCTGCACATCACCTGATGTCGGGATCACCAGACCTAGGAGGATCTTGATCAGCGTGGTCTTTCCCGACCCGTTTGGACCAATGAGCGCATAGGATTTGCCTAGTTCCAACCTAAGATTCAGGTCTTTTATGGCTTGGAACTTTCCGAATTTCTTATTTATTTTTTCTATCGAGATCATAAGGCTTCATGGTTGGGTAATTGTCTTTTAGATTTTCGGGGGTGATGGCAGGGATTACCTTTTCGGCCTTGTCCAGCATCTGGACCAGAAAGCTCCTCCATATCAGCATGGCGGCGGGTACCCGCTCTACGATGAAAGAAAACATATTGACCGGGTGGAATGGTATATCCCCTATCCCGTCCTTATTAAGGTCATATCCCTGATATTTATCCCAGTAGTTCCCATCTATGGTATTGAGCACCAACTTTCCATTGGTAGAGATATCAAATGTATTGGCGATGAAATTATTTTTCAGAAACACATTGTCATCGCAACTGGCCATAAGCTTGATGGCCCAGCCGTTTTCTCTGAAGATGTTGTTATGAAACTGGGTACGGCTCGTCCCTTCCATATAGATACCTATGGTGTTTTTCTTAAACTTATTTCCGGATATTTCACAGTCGCGCATATCCTTCAGCAGTAAGCCATAAGAGGATGTGCCCCAGTTGTCTTCAAAGTTATTTCGGTGCATCTTCATGGAGTGGGAATACATCACTGCCACCCCTGCTCCATTATTTCTAAAGGTATTATCTATATATTCGTTTTCATGGGAAAACATGAAATGAAGGCCATACCGCATGTTACCATCACTTAGGTTTTGCTTGATAGTCGAGTTAGTGACAAATTCAAAATATATCCCGTCCCGGTGCCCTTTAATTTCATTATCGATTATCCTGGCGTTTTTGCACTTCCATAGGTGGATGCCATTTCCCAGTTGATATTCATGTGCAGCGGATGCTTTTAATCTGTTTCCTCGGATCAAGGCTCCATTGGTATTGGACAGGTGTATGGCAAAAAAAGTATCATCAAATTTATTATCCACTATCCTTACCTGATGAGCGTCCAGACATTTGATGCCTGCCAGGTCATCCACACTGGACATGCCTGAATTTTTGAGGAATAGCCCTTTTAAGGTAATGTTTTTAGCCGCCAAGGTAAATATCTCACCCACTCCTCCGGCATCAATTATAGGATAATCTTTACCGATAATGGTGAGGGGTTTCTGGATAATTATATTGTTTTCGTGGTAGATACCTGGATTGATGATGATAGTGTCCCCTGCATTGGCTTTCTCCACTGCCTGCTTTATGGATTTATATTGTCCATTTAGTCCAACAGATATTTGCTGAGCATGACCGGAAGCCATGCCCAAGCAAATTAGAAATATTATATATAGGTTTATCTTCATCTCCATTTAGTTTATCATATCTACACCCCATTGAATTTTCTGACTGATCAATCTATGGATGCTCTCATCTGAAAGTAATTCAACATCTCCCCTCCCTTCCACCTCTTCATCATCTGCTGAGCAGCATCCTCTGAATTAAAGGCTGCTATATGGCTGCCCATTGGGCTTTTAATTTCATCCGACTTGACATAATATGCCCGGTCAGCATTGATAAGTGTCTTAGGTTCGCTAAAGTCGATTACGAGTTTATATTTTAAATTTTCCTCCGCAATATCATTTTCATCGATATAGTTAATTTTACAGTTTACATCATCAAACTTATAGATCCTGCCTTTATCGGTAATGATCTCGGCTCCGAATTTAGGATCCATGATTACCATCTTACAGTGATCACAGGCATCTTTGCCAAAGTCTATCGGCTCTGGATCTACCTGACAGGCGAAAAGCAACAAAATGGGGATAAAGTAAAGGAAGTGCGTTTTCATAATTATATTGTTTATTTTATAACTAGTGGATTTCTTTTGGCTGTTTTATACTGAATCCTTTTCCTAACTTCAATTACCGCGGCAGCTATACCCAGTACTCCAGCCGCTACAGCAAGCCATCCTCCTATATCGGGGGCAGAAAATGCGAGGAAATTCAGTAGCTCCTTAGACCCGATCAAGGGTGGCTGATAACTCATACCCGGTACCTTAATGGCGGCTGTGGGGTCTAGGTTATGTCCATAATCATAGCTCCAAAGGTAAAAATCAAGCATCCCTGCTATTCCAGCCAGTACCAATACCACAAGATATGTCCATACCCCAAACTGCTTACCTATTAGGGCTAGAATGATCCCGAGTGCTATAATACCACCTAGTATGTAAGGCATAATTTCAAATTCAGGAAACATCTCCACATGGATCTCTTTCATCCCTATATAGTGGTTAAGACCATTAATGATTGCAATATCTCCTGTAATATTATCTATCCATATATGCATACTCAGCCATTCAGGATACTGGGGAGCCCACATCTGAATCTGCCAGATAGGGACAAAGAACAGTGCTACCATAATCAGTGAAGAGAGTAGGATTAGAATCCTGGAGATAGGCTGCATGGAGTTCATGGAATATGTTTTTTAAAGGCTACAGGCGACTGACCACCTGTAGCCAGTTGGGTTTATTCTCCTAGGGATGATTTCAAAGCCACCGTACTGTTGGCCGGAGACACACGGAGGTATCCTGACATTTCCTGGTGCAGGGCAGAGCAGAAGTCAGTACAGTAAAAGGGGAAGATGCCCGGCCTATCCGGTGTCCATTTTAGTGTCTGAGTGGCTCCGGGCATGATCAGTATTTCGGCCGTATTGGCCCCTTTGATGGCAAAGCCATGGGGCACGTCCCAATCCTGCTCTAGGTTGGTGACGTGGAAATAAACGTCATCCCCCACTTTCACACCTTCTATATTATCCGGGGCAAAGTGAGATCTGATGGAGGTCATATATACATGAACCTTATTTCCATCTCTCTCGACTCTGGCATTGCCAGCCCCTTTGGTCACATATGGGTGATTGTTGTCTTCTATTCTGTATATTTTAACCTGTTTATCTTTTATCAAAGTAGCTGGAAAAGCTTCAGCATAGTGAGGCTCTCCTATGGTAGGAAAATCCAACAATAACTGCATCTTATCTCCAGATATGTCGAACAGCTGAGCTGAATGGGCCAGTTCAGGTCCTGTAGGTAAGTACCTGTCCTTGGTTATTTTATTATAGGCTACCATATACTTTCCATGTGGCTTGGCAGTAGGTCCCCCAGGGATAGATAAGTGGCCTATAGAATAGAAAGTAGGTGTCCTGTCTAGTACTTCTAAGGTTTCTATATCCCATTTGACTATTTCAGAAGATACAAACATTGAGGTATAGGCATTGCCTCTCCCGTCAAATTCAGTGTGCAAGGGGCCTAGGCCTGGCTTGTCTACGACTCCATGAAGCGCTGATTCATATCTTATAATAGGATGACCGTCGTATTCCCCCTCAAAATCCTTATCTTCGATCGCCTTCATCAGTTTAGTAAAGGAGAAAACAGGAATCAGGGCTGCGAGTTTGCCACTACCCACTATATACTCGCCTGTAGGGTCTACATCAGTACCATGGGGAGACTTGGGACAAGGGATAAAGTAGATGATGTCCTTTAATAATTTAGGATCCAATTGAAGCACTTCTTCCATCATGGTAGAGGAAGCAGTATGGGTATTGTGATCCAGCTTATTGTGTGCGTACCTGGCTTTAACCAGATTTCCTTCACCAGCCTTGATGTATTCCTCTGCCTTCTTCCAGTTTACCGCCATGATGAAATCTTTATCTCTCTGGGAGGCATTTACTTCCAGTAAGGTGTGCGCCTGCTCTGTATTATAGGTAGAGAAGAAAAACCACCCATGTGACTTTCCTTTACCGGCTCTTGACAGGTCAAAATTCACCCCCGGCGTCACGAGCTGGAATGCCAGGCTCATATCCCCCTGATTACCTACCTTGATGAAACTGACCGTTCCTCTAAAGTTTTTCTTATAGGTATCTATAGAGACATCATTGTCTTCATCCGTTCCTATAGGAACAGAGAATCGGGTACCTGCTATTACATATTCAGTATTTTCTGTGATGAAAGGAGATGAATGGTTTCCAGCACTGTTTGGTATCTCTATGATTTCCTCTGTTTCGAAAGTATTGAGATTTAATCTTGCGATTCTTGGTGTGTTATTTCCATTAGCAAAGGCCCATCGTGCATCATGCTCACCATTGGTAGTAGATATGGCTATATGGTGCAGATCATCCCAAGGTACATAGCCATGTGAAGTGTTCAACATAGGTTTGGACTCTTCGCTGAATCCATAGCCATTTTCAGGATGGGCGGAGAACACCGGCACTATCTTCAAAACCCTCCCTGAAGGAAGGCCTACCACACTTATCTGCCCATTAAAACCACCGGAAACAATATTGTAAAACTCATCATGCTCTCCGGGCGCCACATAGACCCTGGAAGCGGCATCTCCCACACTCTGTGAACCGCTGGTCTGCGGCCTGCAGCCGGTAGCCATGCCCATGGCCACTATAGCTGCCGACACCGCCGTGATACGAAATACTTGCTTTATTTTCATAGTACTCTTGTTAAAGGGGGATTATTCTATTAGTTTACAGCAGCGTCCATCTGTCCGGTACGCTCTTTGTCATTTTTGCGCATGAACTCCAGCAGCTGCCTGGCATCGCCAACTGATACGTTTTGATTGGGCATTCTCATCAGGCATTCTTCCAACATGGCCTGTGCTTCAGGATCTTTGTCCAGCATCACATCCACATTGGTAATCATATTCATGATCCATTCTGGCTTTCTTCTGTTAGTTATATTTTCAAACCCAGGCCCCACTACTCGCTGGTCATTCAGCTTATGGCAGGACGAACATTTCATGTCATAGATGGATTTGCCTACTTCTACCATATTTTCATCGATATCTGCCGTAAGTTCTACATGGGTGATCTCACCTATACCTTTACCTTCTCTTATAGATTGGGGTTCGTCGTCTCCACCCGAAGATTGGGTGGTAGTGGAGGTAATAGTACCTGTGTCCCCACCTCCACATGAGATAAGGAAAAGTAGGGCTATCAGCATTGCAGACGATCTTATAGTATTCATAGATTTATCCTTTTGATTATGTGAAATTGATTAAAATCTTTTTAGAGTAGCATGAGATACATCATGCTTTTATATGATTGTTAGCGTGTGAATATTCGGATAAAGTAGGCTTTATGGCCATTACCAATAATCCTAAAGGCAATAATATGGAGAAACCCAGCAGTACTTCATGGTAGTATGGAAGTGTCCCCCATCTCGCCCAGAAGAAAAGCCCCTGGATAAAAAGGATAGCTTCTGTCATGATATAGCCGATGCTGAATATGTAAATGCCGGAGGTTTTGATGACAGCCACCTCCTTGATATAAAGAAGAAGAAGGATAAGTCCGGTAATAAAGCCTAACATGGTCAGGTGGATATAGCCGATCATAAACTGCCTGATGGTGGTGGATATTTCAGTTACCTCCGGCACCACCAAAGCGGCCTGTATGGCTACCTTAATGATCAGTGAGACCAGGCCAAATCCTATCAACCAGCTGACTGTACCGGATTTTTGAGTTAAAACCTGAAAAAATTTATCTTTAACCGGCAATAGTAAAAAGCCAAATGCCATCACTTGTAAGATCACCCCTACTGCATTGATGACATACATATAATGTTCTAAATATGCCCAGTACAGTACCTGGAAAAAAGTCAGAACTAAACTGAAAATATAAACGGTAAAGAAGATTTTGAAATGGGAATCCGTGAAGGTAAGCCCCCATTGGTTAAGCTGATATACCAGTAAAGCAAGTATAGACAAGGCAAACCACCCATTGAACTGGAAATGCAGGTAAAACTGAACCACTACCATATATATAGGATCATTCCGTAGCTGTAACGCCATCACAGGGCCCATGCACCATATGCCGATGGTGGAAATGATCAGGAAAAGCAGACTTGCCCGGACCAAAAGAAAAATATGTTTATTCTCAATCACTAGATCCTTCCATATCCTCCAGACAAATAGATAACTGGCTATAATATGCAGGCTAGAAAATGTGATGGATACAGCGCCATATCCCTGTATAGGAAAACTGATCATCATGCCTACCACTGTAAACTGGGTAAACCAAAACAAGCGGTTGTAAAACGAAGAGGTTTTTTTATGTCTGGGGACAAAGGCATCTATCAGCAGGGCAAAAAGTATCAAGTATACCCATCCCAGCATCGCTACATGGGAATGTCCATGGAGCATGGTTCTATAATCCATCCATGGTACTTCTGCTACGAAAACATAGCGCAATAAAACTCCCATGATGGAAGCGACCACAAAATTCAAAAGCGATATCAATACCCAGGAACTACGCATCGTTTTACCTTTCTCTAATTAAATCCAGCACCACCGGACAGTATCCGGTGGCCACTGGGCCTATTCATCATCTAACACACTAAACACCTATGGCTTCAACAGTACATTCAGCTTTGACAGCGTTGGGAAACAGGATATTATTTTCAAGATGGATATGTCTATGCAGGTCTTTTTCGAATTCATCCAATAGGGCAAATGTCACCTTATAAGTATTGCAGGCATCTGCTGGAGGCGTATATCCATTAGTCAATTGGGCTATCTTCTCAAACCTGTCCCCTTCTGCCTCATGCTCTGACATCATCATCTGGATAGGATTTTTTACTGTACTGAAATGAGGTACATCCATGCTTTTCACTTCCTGATGGTACTTCACCATCTTGCGGACATATGGAAAAAGAATAAGTTCTTCCTTCTTCATATGGGCAGTAAGGTCCCCGGCAGATGCGCTGAACAGTCGGTAAATATCAAACAGCTCAGGATGGGCATCTCCATGTACTTTGCATAATTTATTCAGATACTGCAGCAAAATTGGAATTCTGGCTTCCACATACCGGTGATGCTTCTTTTCTATATAGTCTGCCAATAGATCCATGGGCCATGATTTGAAATCGATGTCTCCATCAGATTTTTCATTTAGGACGGCAGCCAGTGCCTCCCTTACTTCTGCTGGATTAATATTTTTGCCTTCACATGCCTCTTCTATTGTCCTGTTGCCCTTACAGCAGAAGTCAATTTTAAATGATCCAAACACCGTAGCTGCTCTGTAATCCTGCGCTACATATTCCCCGATAGTCTGATTTAAATTTTTCATAATATTAATTAGATTTTTATACCTTTTTATCTTTTATTAATGTATTTTTTTTACTGGTATTTAGAAATGTTTTCCCATTGATCAGCCCATGGGCCAGCTGTAACAGATTAGCTTTTTTCACCATGGCATTTAGATCTGCCCTTACCAGATTGAAATGCTCATGTATGGGACAGGGATGGTCCTCAGAACACTCTGAAAGTCCCAGTCCACAGCTACTGTAGATCTGGCCACCATCCAGAGCCATTATTATCCCATGAAAATTAATAGTCTCCATTGCCTCCGGTGCAATTTCAAAACCTCCTTTTGGACCTCTACGGGAAAGTAGTATACCCTCATTGCTCAGTGACTGTAATATCTTAGTTGTATAGCCCAAGGGGGAGCCGATTTTATCAGAGATTAATCTCAGGTTAATCCTATTTCCTTTGAGTGACTCCCTCGCTATGAGGATACTGGCCCTTATACCATATTCACATCTTCTTGAAACCATTGAAGTCTTTCCTTTTATCTGATATACAAATATACGTATAAAATTCTATTTAGGACAAAAAAGTCTTTTATTATTTTATTTATTTTTAATCCTCGCTTTTAATGAATATTTTCATATTCAGCAAAGCAGGAATCTGTTTCATAAAGCTTTACTCTTCTTACAGAAAACCCTTGAGGAAGTAAACCAGCTAGCTGCTCTGATAAGTGTAAAACCATTCTTTCCGCGGTGGGCTCTGTTTCCATCCAATAGGTTTTCCCATTCAGATGATCGAATTCAGAATGGTTGATTTCATTGTCCTTTAAAATTAAAGCATGGTCCCAGGGTTCAATGGCAATTTTATTTACAAGTGATTTTAGAATTTTAAAGTCCATCAGCATATCTCCTTTAACCATCTCTTTTCCGGAGATAGTCACTTCTAATTTATAACTGTGCCCATGAAGATACTGGCACGCACCATCATAATCTGATATGCGGTGTGCCGCTTCAAAGTGAAAAGATTTTGTAATGGAAAGCATATGATAATGTATTTATGGAAATAATATTTTTAAAAGAAAAAGTATTCCCCATGATTCGCCCAACTTCTATTTTTTTGAACAAAGCTATCCTGATACCCTGTATTCACCAAAAATTAACATTATTTATTTAGGACCAAAAGGTATGATATTAATCATCACCCAATATGACAAATGATCTCTTCCTCCCTGTCCAATATTTCTACCTTGAAACGAACTATTGCTAATTTAATCTAACATTATGGATCAATATGTAATCAAAAGGAATGGCACCTATGAAATCTTTCATGCTTATAAAATCAAAGACGCCTTGGAGCGGGGCTTTAACAGTGTACATCAAGCATATGATGCAGAACTATTCGAAGTAATATCCTGCAGCCTTGGTACCCGTACCATATGGTCTGTCGAAGAAATCCAAGATTTAATCGAGAAAACGCTTTTCGCCCACCGCTACTTTGAGGTGATGAGGTCATTTATGCTTTATAGACATACGCGCAAACTGCAGAGGGAGCACATAGCGGGACTTAACGAGGATACCACCTATATCAATAGCACGCAGACTATAGAAGAATACATAGGTCAGACAGACTGGCGCATAAATGCCAATGCAAACACCTCCTATTCCAATGCAGGGCTGGTAAACAATGTAGCGGGAAAAGTCATCGCCAATTATTGGCTGGATAAAATATACAGCAAAGAGGAGGGCAATGCCCATCGAAATGGTGACATACACATCCATGATCTTGATTGTCTAACCGGTTATTGCGCCGGTTGGAGCCTGAGAGCACTGCTGAATGAAGGTTTTAACGGGGTACGGGGACGTGTCGAAAGCCGTCCTCCCTCCCACTTCCGCGAGGCACTTGGCCAGATGGCAAACTTCCTCGGCATCCTCCAGAGCGAATGGGCCGGTGCCCAAGCCTTCAGCTCATTTGACACATACCTTGCTCCCTATGTATTTAAAGATAAGCTATCCTACGACGATATTCTGAAAGCCATCAGGAGCTTTGTATACAACCTTAATGTGCCGGCCCGGTGGGGACAGTCGCCTTTTACCAATATCACCATAGACTGGACAGTTCCCGAAGATCTGAAGGAACAGATCCCTACCAAAATGGACCTGCACTTGTTTAAAGATTTAGATCGTCCTGAATTGGTGGAATTGGCAAAGTCCCGCGGAGTAAACCACCTTGAGGAGCTCACCTACAAACATTTCAAGCCGGAGATGGCCCTCATCAACAAAGCATATTATACTGTAATGACGGAGGGTGATGCCAATGGCCAACCCTTTACCTTCCCCATTCCTACTGTAAATATCACAGAAGATTTTGACTGGTATGGAGAGAATACAGACATCTTATTCGAAAACACAGCCAAAATAGGTTCTTCTTATTTCCAAAATTTTATCGGCAGCCAATACCGGACAGATGCTGACGGTAACCGCATAGAAAATCCTGAAGCATATAAACCAAATGCGGTAAGAAGTATGTGCTGCAGACTACAGCTTGATCTAAGAGAACTGTTAAAAAGAGGCAATGGGCTCTTTGGCAGTGCGGAGATGACCGGAAGCATAGGGGTAGTCACCATTAACATGGCCCGGCTCGGCTATCTGTACCCTGGAAATAAGGATGGACTTTTTGACAAGCTAAACCAATTGATGAAGTTTGCCAAGTCAACTTTGGAGAAAAAAAGAAAGTTTATCCAGGATATGTTTGACAGAGGTTTATACCCTTATACCAAAAGATACCTCACCCATTTCAGAAACCACTTCTCCACCATAGGAGTGAACGGAATGAACGAGATGATCAAAAATTTCACCTTAGGTAAAGAAGATATCACCACTCCATATGGGATCAATCTTGCCACGGTCATCCTCGAGCATATCAGGGCTACCATGAAAATTTACCAAGAGGAAACCGGCAATTTATACAACTTAGAGGCTACTCCGGCGGAAGGTACTACCTATAGATTTGCAAAGGAGGATCTAAAGAGATTTCCCGACATCATACAAGCCGGTCAGGGAGAAAACATCTATTATACCAACAGTTCGCAGATCCCGGTAGACCATACCGAAGATCCATTTGAAGCCTTATTGCTGCAGGATGATCTGCAGTGCAAATATACAGGAGGAACAGTCCTGCACCTGTATATGAGTGAAAAGATCAGCAGCCCTGAAGCCTGCAGAAATTTTATCAGGAAAGTATTGTCAACTTTCAGACTCCCCTACATCACCCTGACACCCGTCTTCAGTATTTGCCCCGTGCACGGCTATCTGAACGGTGAACATGAGTACTGCCCCAAATGTGATGACCTCTTGATTACAGAAATAAACCAAAACCAAAAAGAACTAATATGAAAATCCAAGAAATTTTAAAAACAATACCAGAAAAAAGAACAAAATGCCTGGTCTATACCCGGGTGATGGGCTATCACCGACCTGTGGAAAGTTTTAATATCGGGAAGAAAGGTGAACATCGCCAAAGGTTGCACTTCGAAGAGAAGTCCACGTGATATATGGACTTCTTTGACAATTGTTATAAAGAGCCTGCCATTTATATGCGCAGGCTTTATTTACTTGGGTCTCATTCTTCTATCATAACTACTGCAATAACGTAAACACAATATTATAGATCTCCTTATGTGACAATTATCATAATATGGATTGATGTATCCCTTATTTTAAGCTATGGATCTATATTATTTTTGAACAGGATATTTTTCCTACGGTATTGAAATAAAACACATTTATAAATTTACATAGACCCACATAACATGAGCCCAAAAATCGAACGCACGGTCAATAAAGAAAGGATAGCCCGACCGATATTCAATATTACCCCTTTCACGCTATTGGATTATCCAGGCAAGATAGCCTGCATCTTATGGTTTGCAGGGTGTAATATGCGATGCATATATTGTTACAACCCGGAAATCGTAATGGGAAAGGGAAAATTATTTCTTGACCAAGCCATGGTATTTATAGAATCCAGAAAGCACCTTATTGATGGTGTAGTATTGAGTGGCGGTGAATGTACCCTGCACAGGGATATCATACCTTTGACCCGAAACATAAAAGATAAAGGTTTAGATGTAAAAATAGATACAAATGGAGCGCTGCCCGAACGTATAGATGAAATGATTAATCAAGGATTGGTGGATTACATTGCGCTAGATTTTAAAAGCCTGCCAAAAAACTTTGAATCGATAACGGGTTCCCGTTTATTTGATGCTTTTGAGAGTACCCTTCAACTTCTTATCCAATCTAAAATAGCATATGAAGTGAGAACAACAGTACATTCAGATCTAATCAGTGTAGATGAACTTAAACAGATGGTAAAATACCTGGACACAAAAGGCTATAAAGGAAAATATTATATACAGCATTTTACGAACGGCAAACCTACTATAGGAAATATAAATGACGGTAAACCTTTCAAAGATCTTATCCAATATTCTACCAAAAACATTCAGATAGTGGAGAGAGGGTTTTGAGAAGATGGGTGTTTTATGTAGAACAACGTTGACAAATAAAAAAAAGGAAGAGAGAAGGAAGCCGAGGATTTATTTTTGAGGTTGAATATAATATCGAAACCTTTTAATTGAAATATTTTTTTTATTTTGACCTCTTAAATAGTTCCACTTATAAGCATTTTGTTTACTTTAAGGTTTCATATCTACCTACTATACATCATGAAAAAAACTATATTCCTATTTATGATACCTGTTTTATTTTTAGGTTGTAATGCTCCAGCCAATGAGCAACAAGATTTAAGAGATGAACAAACGGATTCCCGAACTATGAATGAACCAGATAGCCTATTAAGGCATGTAGTCCTTTTTAAATTCAAAGACAGCTCCTCCGAAGCTGATATAAAGGAAATAGTGGATGCATTCAGAGCCCTTCCCGATCAGATAGACGGCATCACAGGTTTTGAATGGGGTACAAATGTTAGCCCCGAGGGATTGGGAGATGGTTTTACCCACTGCTTTTTCGTTACTTTCAGGGATGAAAGATCTAGAGACGAATACCTCCCCCACCCTGATCACAAAACCTTCGGTGAAATTCTGGGTCCTCATCTGGATAAAGTGCTGGTGGTGGATTATTGGGCAAGGCAGTAAGTTAATATGGGACCCAACTGTTAAAATCGACAACTTAAATGCCGATCTGCTAAATCCGCATTGTAATGAAACTGTCCTGAAAGGATTACATGTTTATAGGTAAAATGTTCATACCATATACCGATCCTAAAGGGGTCGTATGTGATGCACCCGCATAATTTAAAACTGGAATAAATCTCTAATAATTAAGCTATTAAAACTATAGAAAAGGCGCCAACTTTATGTCATTGCCTTTTTATATGATTTCATTATCACAATATTGATAAAAAGTAACTTTTTTCACCATAAATATTACCTTCTTAATTATCCATAGTAAACGGTCGACTATTGCGCCAAATAAATAGACAACCTATCATACCACCTTTCCCCCTTGTAGAAATGGAATAGCACCTTTGCCAGATCCGCCTGGTAAGATTTGGAAGTAACCAAAAGGGTACATTCATGCTTGGTCGCATAGGACCAAAAATCACCTATCTTGCTAAAATTGAATTTTATAAAAGACGTTTCAGCCGTGTGGGAAGTGATGAGTTCGATAAGCTGCCGCTCTTCCACCAGCTTTGATTTAGGTATAAAGCTTGGCGATATGATCGTAACCTGACTGTCCTTGATAACATCAGAGAACAAATGGATGAAGTTTTTGATGATCTTAGCGGAATTACCTGTACCGTCATAATGAAACAGTATCCTGTTCATGGATATAACATGGTCAAAAAGCAACAGGGGTATATCGCAGGTATTTCTCTCCAGCATACGCGGCTTGTCCATCTCATGGAGCCATTCGAGGATCTGAGGAAGATAGGCCGTCACCAAAGTAGGATCAGCTAAAGGATCTGTCACAATAGGTGGAGGAGGTGGATTGTTAGTTATCAGCTCCACGGGGGCTTTCGAAAAACAGTGAAGCTGCAGCAGTGCCTCTGGTATCTCAAAATTCGCTAATGTTTTAGATTTCAGTTGCATAGATCTATTATTTATACAAACTTACCATCTATTTACTGCTGAAATAATGACATTTAAAGCATGAAAACCTGATTATCGTCAGGTTTTTGGATGGCAATAAACCAGTTAGGTTCATTGGTACTGGCCATTTGTGATTTACCCATTGAAAGGGTATGAAATATAAATCCGTCTGAGAAAGTCGATTCACAAGCGATATTTCCCCCGACGCCGTTGTCCG
Source organism: Anditalea andensis (assembly GCF_000714815.1). Lineage (GTDB taxonomy): Bacteria > Bacteroidota > Bacteroidia > Cytophagales > Cyclobacteriaceae > Anditalea > Anditalea andensis. The sequence goes on from NZ_JMIH01000004.1 coordinate 208,528, forward strand.
ACACCTTCAGTGTCGAATGCAAACTGGACTTTAACCTTGCTATATACATTTGATGCCTTCAGCATCATATACCGCTATAGGAGCGACCTATCAGCTTATAGGGATGGTAAAAAGGGCTTTGCCAGGAAACTAAGACTGAACCATAAATTCCCGACTGTTGATAGAAAAATATTTAGAACATCAAACTGGTTCTAAAAGAATCGCATTGTATAGAAAGACATTATGAATTTTGAATGTGATATTTGATTCAATTTCGATTCTCCCCCCAACGCGGATGTTCGACACCTTCAGTGTCGAGGACTATCTGAAAATTATTACTAAACATGTGATGCCTTCAGCATCAAAATTTTGTTTTAAATGTAGGATAATAGCTTTCTTCTTGCTTATAGAAGCGATATGAATGGTTAGTAGGCCGATCCTAAAAGGATCGCAGTTTATAGAAAGATATTATGAATTTTGAACCGATCCTGAAAGGATCGTATGTGATGGTGATTGCAGCATTAAACTTCTCCCGCCACATTTATTCTATGCCACCATTTGTCAATGACTTATCTATAAATAGCTATGAATCTATGGTGCATTCAGCATTCTACTAACTATAAAAATCCGCCAGCTTAGCCAATCCAGCTTTATTCTGAACCACTATTTTCTTACCTTCAAAAGTGATCAGCTTATCTTTCTTAAATTCAGATAATAATCGGATCACTGTCTCTGTGGCTGTACCTACTAGGGCCGCTATTTCTTCCCGGGTAAGGACTATATCTATCTTTTGGCTTTTATCGCCTTCCACACCGTATCCATCACAAAGTTTTAACAGGGTGAAAGCCAGTCTTTCCCGGATGGTCTTTTGAGTAGCATCAGTGAGCTGCTCCTCCATTATGCCCAGTTCATGACAGATTGCTTTAGTCAGCCTTTGATGGAAATGCCTATCTTTGGATATCAGATCCAAAAATGTCTCCTTTGGTATAAAGCAGACATTGGCATCCTCCACTATGGTAGTAGTGCAGGAATAGGTCTCCTCTCCCAATAGGGCTGTATAACCCAGAAAATCTCCTTTTTTAGCCAACCTGATGATCTGTTCTTTACCGTTGGATGCTATTTTAAAAGTCTTGACCACACCGGAACTGACACAGAACACACCCATGGGTTTGGTACCTTCATAGTATAGGATCTGACCTTTTTTATGGGTGATCAGATTTTTAGTTTTAGTAAGGCTGCAAAGGTTTTCTTCTGAAAGTTCGGAAAACATAGAAAATTTCCTTGACAGACACTGTTCACATGGTGTGTTTCGCTCTTGCATATTCTGGTGTATTTTATAAGTACAAATAAAAGCACCCCTAGACAAAAAAAATATGACCTATATCAGGTTTCGAAACAATGTATAATTTATATGAATGATTCCAGATATTAATTTACTTCTTACCCACCAGAAACAACTCAAAATTAACTTTTATCTCGTCTTTTACTTTTACAGTACCTAAAAATTTAACAGGAGGATCTATCCCAAAATCGGTAAATTTAAAAGACTGGCTACCTACTATTTTTTTTGAATTTTCGCTTAAAGTGACCAGTTGACAGCTTACCGGAAAACGCTTCGTAACTCCCGCTATGGTAATATCCACCTTACCATAAAAAGCTTCTTTTTGTGAGGGATTTCTAGAACCTACTAATTCCAAAAAGCGGATCCTTATTTCAGGATATTCTTCTGCTTGGACGGTTTTGAGAAAATCTCTGGTCATGATGGGATTAAAGCAATCAAAATTATTCGCTTTCATCACAATATCACCAGCCCAGGACATATTACCTACCCCTACTTCATCATTTTGAATCAAGATATCCGTTCCTGAATAATCTATTAAGGCACAATTGTATTTATTTACATTCGTAGACCCCTCTATTTCAAGACGGCTATCTTCAGAGACTATCCACTTGATTTTATCTAAAGAAAATATTGGATCCATAAATAGGATACTCCATAAGATGAACAAAAAAGACATGGATGATGGAGGTTTAATTAAATAAGGTGCCGGAAATATCCCGGCACCATTTTATTATTTATTTGAATTTAGAAGCTTATCGCTGCCTCGATATTGAAACCATGGAATCTGGCACCGTTGTACTTACTTTGAGCGGCAAATCCATCGTACCTCTGGTCCACATATTCGAGCTTGGCAAGGATGTTTTTGGTCATAAACCAGCCACCACCGATATTTAACCTGCTGATATTTAACTCACCTGCAGTCTCATTCATTTTACCGGATACCTCGTTATACCTGCCGCCAAGATAGAATTGTTCAGTATTGCCAAATCTATATAGCAACTCACCGGCCAGTTGGGTAAAGGAACCGTTACCTTGTTCTTCACTATTATTGGCTACTTCGTAGATACCAAAGAACTCCAAACCTTTATATTTGATAAATGGGTTAATCTGGATGGCTGTAAGTTGACTGAATCTTGGATTAAATCTGCCTTCAAAATCAGTAGCGTCTCCCTCTAAAGTTCTCATGATGCCATAATACCTAGATCCAGCTCGGTCTCCACCATATAAAGAAGTACCGGTATTAAGGCCTTGATTTCGGTACATAGAACCGGTTAATCTTACTCTTAGGTCGTCAGTTAAGTAATTATCATATCCAATCTTTCCGAAGAAAGAAAGTCTGTTGTCAACATCAGGATTTACCACCACGTTTTGGTTTAATTTACCATTGGTGACACCTAGTACTACCAAAAACCCATCTTTCTGCACTGTAGCCTGTCCGAATCCTTCTGTAGTAAAAGCATCCATGATATAATTACCAATGAATGGGTTGTAAATAGCTCTTGCATTATCTGTTCTTCTATACACCGCATCACCGTATGCAAATTCATCCAAACCTACAGTAATGGTAGTGTACTGCATGATGCCTTCCAAGAACCCGGGAGCAATAAAGTCAAGTCTATCGATCTGTAAGTGTCCTCCTTTTACCCATGCTTCATTATGGTGTTTGGAAGACAGATAGGTTCTTAAGTGCATTTTCACACCACGGTGCAATTGCACATCCAGGTTAAGGTTAGCAGTAGGTAGGTTAAGATTGCTTTCCAAAATCGACAGATTACCCAGGTTATTGCTATGTCTGATACCCTGATATTGTAAAGCAAAGTCACCACCTACACGTACCCTTAGCCCTGTAAAGGGAACATCGGTATCTTTGGATGTTTCAAAAACATTGATACCATCTTTATTATTAGGTCTGTGGTACTGTAACTCCAGTGGATCGACTGTCTGTACTTCCACTTCAGTTTGCTGAACCACTACAGTCTGACCATAAACATTTGTATTGCCTCCAATAATAGCCAGTGCAGAAAAAAGGCCGGCTGCGAATAATGTATTAAGCGTTTTCATAATCTTAGAGATTGAATTGTAAAGGTGTTATTTAAATGTAGAATTAAAAGAAAGGGTTAGGTCATCTCCGGTTTTAATGGTATTGAATACAGCTGTAGGCGGAGAAATATTAAACTGGGTAAATTTTATATCTTGTTTTCCTGTAAACTGTACGGTTTCACCATTTACTTTATAATTCACTTCCATTGGGACATTTTTGGTAGTCCCTGCTACAGTAAGGTTTCCCTTTGCTTTGATAGTATTATCTGAGATAGAAAGGACTTCTGTCAGCTGGAAATGTATATTGGGATTATCTTTGGACTTTAATGCCTCATAAGCATTTTTATCCATTCCAGATTTACCACTCTTTAGCGTGGATACAGGCATGGTCAATTGTAATGATTTCAGTTCAGTGATCTTACCATTTTCCAATTTCATAGCGGCTTTACCCGTTTGACCTGAAGTAGAGACCATATCCCAGTCATGGATAGTAGAGGTACCGGCCACCTTTAGCTCACTTTTTCCGTCAAGGGTAAAATTTTGCTGGGCATGAAGCGTATGGCTTAGTATTACCAGTAAAGCGAAAGTGAAGATCCGGAAGGTTTGATGTATCGTTTTCATGTTTGTTCATTTAAGGGGTTCAGATTAGTTTCTTTCCTTATGATGATACAAAGCTATAGCAGGATGCTCTTCCCTATTATGACACGTGTTATGATAAAACATGATAGATGTCATGTATTTATCATTTAATACCATAAGATTAAAAGATATTGATATCTTTTTTAGTATTTAATCAACTCATTTGGTGATTATTACCTGCTGTGAATTTTCTTATGATTAACAAATAAAGGTTTGAATAAAAAAAATTTTTTTTTTTAGAAATTAATGTTATTTGATACTAGGGTATATGAGCTATTAAGCACATCCACCTTTTTGACTTTTCGGTAAATAATCTTAAATTATAAATGGATTCAACTAGACGAAGGTATGAAGTGGATGGTGATCATATTTTTGATATCATTTTTCCAGAAAGATCAGTACAGATCTGCCCGGGACAGGATGGTAAAAACCCAAATAGATGACAGGGGTATAAAAAATCCGCTCATATTGGAAGCCATGAGGAAGGTGCCCCGCCACCTACTGGTACCGCAAAATCAGCGCGGTAATGCCTATCTGGATCGACCACTAGCAATAGGTAATGGCCAAACGATATCCCAGCCTTATATAGTCGCCTATATGACCCATCTCCTCGAACCGATAAAAGGTATGAAAGTGTTGGAAATAGGAACTGGTTCTGGATATCAGGCCGCCGTATTGGCGGAGATAGTTTCTGAAGTTTACACTGTTGAGATAATAGAAAAGCTAGGGCGGCAGGCAGAAAGAGATCTTAAAAAAATCGGATATGAGAATATCCACGTAAAAATCGGGGACGGATATACCGGATGGGAGGAGCATGCACCCTTTGATGCCATACTGGTCACTGCAGCCGCTTCCCAAATCCCCCAACCGCTGATAGATCAGCTGAAGGTCGGTGGACGAATGATAATCCCGGTAGGACCACTAGCTAGCACCCAGAAACTGATAATGGTAGAGAAAACAAAGCATGAAATAAAGACAAAAGATCTCATGCCGGTAAGATTTGTACCTTTTACCAGAACCAAGTTATAGTATTATGTATTATTGGACATTGTAAATGAATATAAGCGATATGAATTAAAAAAGCTCATATTGATATGCACAAAATGATGAAAGTAAGTTTTTTTATAGATTTAAGTGTGTAAATGATAATTTTGTAAACCTCTACACATTATTAGTATCAATCTTAAAAAACTCACTTAGCATTGGCCACAAAAAAAATCAAAAGGGGGATTAAAAAGGTCCGCCACATCGTCTATAAAGAGACCAGTCACCAACCTATTGACAATCTCTGGGCATTTATAGGGTCCTTTATAGCCCTGAGTACTGTCGGCTTACTTCAGGATGTTTTTCATACAGAGGACTCAACAGATATACTTTTTCTTATAGGATCCTTTGGAGCTACATCCGTACTTTTGTTTGGTGCTACCAACAGCCCACTGGCCCAACCTAGAAACCTTTTTTTCGGCAATGTAATGTCCGCGGTCATAGGGGTGACGATGTACAAACTATTTCATTTTGAGGACTATCTCTGGCTCTCTCCCGCCCTGGCAGTATCTGTATCCATACTGGTCATGCAGTATACCAAGACCATGCACCCTCCCGGAGGCGCTACGGCACTGATAGCTAATATCGGATCTGCAGAAATCACCCATATGGGATTCTTCTATGTCATCAATCCGGTGCTGACAGGCACACTGATACTATTTATCATGGGAGTCCTGCTTAACAATCTGTCCAAGAACAGGATCTATCCTTATAAATCAGGAAAAATTCGGGAAATGACTTATTTGCAGAAGATTAAGTTTTGGAGAGGGTAGTCATTTCTCTTAAGATGTTTATCCTATTTTGGCAATCCCGATCTGGGGATTAAATAAATATTGAATTTTAATTTAATGAATAACTGGAGACCGGCTGTTATAGTGATTGAAATATAATGGTAAGGTAGTACCATGAAAATATAAAATACATTCATCATCCATCCAGAAATAACAGAGTAAGAAAATGCTTTGAAAGCTTGTTTTAAAGGTCTTAAAATTAAGTTCGAAGTTGGACTTGGAAGATATAGGGCAAGAATAATAGAGTTCCACCCTCATATATTAATCCCTTTTTTACAATACGGTCTGGCCCTATTCTTTTTTAGATATTCTCTAGTTTAAATTCCTAAAACCATGATAAACCATTAAAATAACCACTGTAGTATCAATAATAACTTTATATACTATTTTATTCTATAGGTGCCATGGAACTCTCTGATATGATGTTTATTCATCTCATCAACTATTTTTGCAGCTAAGATGTGATTTTTCAACATTTAAGTCCATCGACTATTTTACCAACCTGTCGCTTTGCATAACGTTTAGAAAGGCATGACTGCACTTATGGCACGTTCAATACTAGGCATATAGTTTAACTTGACCAGTGAAGCCCTAATTTGTTTTGGTAAATTAGGTTGTTGTCTTTTATATCCCTTCTCCTCTTTTGATCCCTGCCCAAAAATCTGTATTTTTAATTTTTACTAAAACGCGGCATCATCATGAAAGTAGCATTTTTCAGTTCAAAGTCTTATGACAAAGAATATTTCAACCTGCATAACCAAGAAGGGAAGCATGATCTTACCTTTTTTGAAGTATCCTTAAATCCTGACACGATAGAGTTGACCAATGGATATGAGGCTATCTGTGTGTTTGTGAATGATAAGGTAGATGCACAGGCGATCGAGAGACTGTCTGAAAACGGGGTGAAGATCATCGCCCTGCGCTGTGCCGGTTACAATAATATAGACCTGAAAGCGGCCCATGAAAAGGATATCAAGGTGGTCAGAGTACCTGCCTACTCCCCTGAAGCGGTGGCAGAGCATGCGGTGGCACTTATCATGACCCTCAACAGAAAAATCCATAAGGCCTTTAACAGGGTAAGGGAAGGCAATTTTTCCATAGAAAAACTCACCGGCTTCAATCTTTATAAAAAAACTGTTGGTGTAATAGGCACCGGTAAGATCGGAATTGCTTTTTGCAACATCATGCTCGGATTTGGCTGCAAAATAATAGCCTATGACCCTTATGAAGCAGATGGACTGAAAGAAAAAGGAATACAATATACATCCCTGGATGAACTGCTGGAAAAATCAGACATCATTTCCCTCCACTGTCCACTTACACCTAAAACCCAACACTTACTCAATAATGAGGCTTTTACCAAAATGAAAGAAGGGGTGATGATCATTAATACCAGCAGAGGTGCGTTGATCAAAACATCAGATGCTATCGAGGCCCTTAAGAAAAGAAAGATTGGGTATCTGGGAGTAGATGTCTATGAGGAAGAGGAAAAACTGTTTTTTAGGGACTTATCCGAATATCTGATCCAGGACGAGATTCTGTTGAGGCTGATCGGGTTCCCAAATGTGCTGATCACTGCCCATCAGGGTTTTCTGACCCAAGAAGCTTTGACTCAGATCTCTACTACTACGCTCAATAACATTACCAGTTTTGAGAAAGGAGAGCCATTGGAAAATGAAGTGAAATGGGAGAATCCTGACTGACATTTTATGTTTTGTGGACTTTACCATACTGTTATAAAATAACAGGAATTAGATTATATTTACCTTCATACCAATTTTAACATCCAGCTTCATATTGATAATTAAGGGCCATTTCTAAAAAGTGAAAAAGTCAGGGGCTTTCATTACAATATTTAACTTCATATAGAAAGTTTTACTTTCTGAAGTATGCGGTAAAAGATGTACCTGTACATTTGAGAACTGGCAATTACTAAAGTTTGGAATCAAACTAAAACCAACATCATACGAAGGGCTACATGATCAAAACCATTATCATTTTTTCCTCTGTGGAGGGACAGACAAAGAAAATCTGCTTATACATTAAAGATATTTTGATACAAAGCAACCACTTGGTTGACCTAGTCTCGGTCGATGATGTAACTTCAAACCTTGAGACCTATGAGAAGATTGTATTGGCGTCAAGTATCAGGTATGGAAAACACAATGAAAAATTAGATAAACTCATCCAGGATAACTCCGACCTTCTAAATATTAAAAAAACCGCTTTCATTTCTGTAAATTTAGTGGCCCGGAAATCTGAAAAAAGCAGAGCCGGTACCAATCCATATGTAGCTAAATTTCTCAAAAGCTTAACTTGGAAACCTACTATGGTTGGTGTTTTTGCGGGAAGGTTAAACTATAAGCTTTATGGCTTTATGGATCGGCTTATGATCATGCTGATCATGCTGATCACTAAAGGACCTACCAAATCTAATACGAATATTGAATACACCAGTTGGACTGATGTAAATATATTTGCAATCAAACTGGCTAAGCTATAGCAAATAATAACATCCTTAAATGGATGCTACTTGCTGTTCCCTCACATAATTAATTTATGCTCATAATTATTTTTAAATCAGTGATTCTTTTTTTTTAGCTCGTCCCTCTATTTTTATTGAATTTTCATTATGAGGCCTTGTGATATACAGTAGATATATAATACTAAATAGTACCATAACCGCCCCCAACTGATGAATAACTCCCAAGGTGATAGGCACTGCATATATTAATGTAAAAACGCCCAACAGGAACTGCACTATTACCAAAGCCATTAATACATTTCCAGCTATGAAAATGGAGGCAGTACTCTTTCTGGTTTTGACCCAAATGATGCTTACCATAACCAAAACTGCCACACCAAGTACACGGTGGATCAACTGCACTACACCATGGCTTTCTATAATGGCCATCCAGCCGTTCATCTGAAAAGCAATGCCAAGTTCTTCCGGTATCCATTGATAACCCATCTTTGGGAAGGTATTGTAAAGCAGGCCAGCCTTGAGGCCAGCCACAAATGCCCCGTATAGTATTTGAACACCTACAAGTACCAGCATGCCAATGCTCAACTGATGCAAAAGTTTACCTTGGTTTACTCTAGTCCCTCTGACTTCCAGTGCTACCCAAAATATATATGCAATCAGCGCTAGAGCAGTAATCAGGTGCGCAGCCAAGCGGTAGTGGCTCACATAGGGCAGGTCTACCAATCCGCTCATCACCATGTACCAGCCGAGCACTCCCTGAAAGAGTCCTCCCAGAAAGATGATGACCACCTGCTTTTTCAGCCTTGATGTAAATGCCCCTTTGGCCCAGAAATAAATGCACGGAAACAAAAAAACCAAGCCCACTATCCTTCCCAACAACCGGTGGAAATACTCCCAGAAATAGATCTGTTTGAATTCACTTAATCCAAAATGGGTGTTATAGACTTCATATTCGGGCGAACTCTGGTAGGCGCGGAACTCCTCCTGCCACGCTTCCTCGGTAAGTGGTGGGATTGCTCCTTTTATAGGCTCCCATTTTACCATAGAAAGTCCTGACTGCGTAAGGCGGGTAATCCCTCCCACCACCACCATGCAGGTCACCATCAGACAACCTATCATCAGCCAGTTATAGATAGCGCTTTGATATTGTTTTTTCATAGTACAGTAAACAGATTGCAAAGGTGGGGAAATCCTTTAATATAAAAACTGATTTAGATCAGTGAAAGTATAAGTGATTAAACAAAAGATTTGGCTAAATCCAATGTGGGTTGGCCGTAAATACAGTTAAAATTGAAGCAATTCAAGATAATATACAGTAAAAATAGCCCTATAAGACATTTCCTGCCCCTCCCCTAAGATCAATCATATTATAAACTGACTTCCGTCATGTTTTACTATTTCATAATAAGATAATTTTGTCTTATTATCTGAAATCATATAGACAGAGACATGAGCGGATTCAAGCAAAGTACAATAGAAAAAAAACCAAATGCTGGTGAGCAGGATACATGGTTAAAAGAGTGGAATCCTGAAGATGAAAAATTTTGGGAGAGCAAAGGCAAGGCAATAGCTTGGCGAACCCTTATCATCACCACCATTACGCTTACCTTATCATTCGCCACCTGGTTTATGATGAGTGCCATAGTCACCCGGCTTAATGGTATCGGCTTTAGCTTTACTTCCAATCAACTTTTCTGGTTAGCAGCCCTTCCAGGTCTTGCAGCTGGTACCCTAAGAATAGTGCATACGTTTCTGATCCCAATTTACGGTACCAGACATACGATTACCGTCTCTACCATAATTAAACTGATACCCGTGATTGGTATAGGGCTAGCCGTGATGAATCCCGGAACACCCTTCTGGGTTTTTGTGGTACTGGCATTGACAGCCGGTTTTGGAGGAGGTGACTTCTCATCTTATATGCCGTCTACCAATTTATTCTTTCCTGCTAGACTTAAAGGAGCCGCCCTTGGCATACAGGCCGGTATAGGTAATTTTGGTGTCAGCTTAGCTCAGTTTATGACTCCTGTAATGCTCGGTGTGGCCATCTATGGAGCACCACAGTTTTTTGCCAAAGTGAATCTGGACACTGGCGAGATGATAGAGCAAACCATATTTCTTCAAAGTGCTTCATTCTGGTATGCACCGCTGTTGATCATCATGGCGGTAGTTTGTTGGTATTTCCTAAGAAGCGTACCTGTAAAAGCAAGCTTTAAAGAGCAGCTGGATATATTCGGTGAAAAACATACCTGGTACTGTACCATCACCTATTTTATGACCTTTGGCACCTTTGCCGGCCTATCGGCTGCATTCCCCATGATGATCCATACCATCTATGGCAAATTTGAAAATGCTCCGGATGCGCTGGCTTTTGCTTTCTATGGCCCACTGATCGGTTCAGCTTCGCGGGTGCTCTTTGGATTTATTGCGGATAAGGTAGGTGGGGCAGTTCTTACCACTATCACCGGTATTGGATTATTCTGCGGTATAGTGATGATAATAGCTTTTGATCTGGTAAACCCTACTGGATTAGAACAATTCCCTTTATTTATCGGAGTTATGCTTTCATTGTTTTTCTTCACGGGAATAGGAAATGCATCAACTTTTCGCCAATTTCCAATCATATTTAAACATAACCCCCGTCAAGCTGCAGGGGTCATAGGCTGGACAGCAGCTATCGCTGCCTACGGACCTTTTATATTTTCAATGGCGATAGGTGCCTTCATCGGCGCAACCGGTCACGCTACTGGCTTCTTCTGGATACTTGGAGCCTTCATTATCCTGGCCACTTGGATTAATTGGTATTTCTACAACCGTAAAGGGGCTGAAAGACCTAGTTAAATTATCTCTATAAAACTACCACTATGTATAGACTAATTAAAACGCTTAATCGTACCGCTCTTATCAAAGCTATCATAGCTGCCCTGGCAGTAATCATCATAGTCTTTATAGGATCCAGAAATCTCCAACACTTTGACGCGGCACTGATCGCCTATCTCTTCGGGACAGTGTTTGCCGTATTCGGAGTGGCATACAGATATTCGGTTTGGGTCCAGAGACCGCCGACACGCCTCTACTGGAGACGTAGCTGGCAGTTTCTTTTGAGTAAGGATTTTGCCCAATATGCGTTTCATTCCACCAAATTGTTTTTCAGAAACATCATGCTCCAGCGTCATATCTACCCTAGGGGCAGGATGCGCTGGTGGGGACACTTTATGTTGGCCACAGGATGTCTGATCGCTTTTGCGGTGACCATTCCACTGACCTTTGGCTGGGTGCATTTCACACTGGAAGCAGGATCGGACACTACCTATACGGCTAATTTCTTTGGATTTCCGGTTAGTCAGTTTGAACTGGGATCACCTATCGCCTTTGCTACCTTTCACGCCTTGGTATGGTGCTCTGTACTGGTGACCATAGGTGCGGTGATCATGCTAAAGCGCAGACTGACCCATGGGGGCATGATCGCTACCCAAACATTTGAAGGGGACTGGTTACCCTTGATCCTATTGATCGCCATATCCATTACCGGATTGGGCATCTCCTATGATTATACATTCCTGCAGGGGCGTACCCACCAGTTCATGTCGGTGACGCATGCCATTACGGTAATCCTGTTTCTGATCTGGATGCCATTCGGTAAGTTCTTCCACATCTTCCAGAGACTGGCGCAGGTAGGCGCGAATATCTACAAAGTGGAAGGTACCAGAAGAGGCCTGGCTAAATGTCCACATACCCAGCAGGACTTTGCCTCTCAACTTCATGTAAATGATTTAAAAGATGTCACCAAAGATCTGGGTTTTGATTTCACACTGGAAGACGGAAGAAGTCATTTGGACTATTCCCCGGAAGGAAAAAGATCAGCCCTGGCCAAGGCCCATTTTCAGGCAAGAAAAGATGCAGGTCATTTCTTTGGATAAGCAATTATAAAAATTAAACATACTATGGCTAAGCTACCTACATCAGTAGAAAATATAATAGACAAACACGGTCCCCACAAAAACTTTACCCCAGTGGATGGGTACAAGGGAACGCATGAGCCGGACGCATTGGTAAAGACCCACTGCTGTTTTTGCGGGATGCAGTGCGGGATCCAGCTAAAGGTAAAGGAAAATAAAGTAGTAGGCTTTGAGCCCTGGATGGAGTTCCCTTTTAATGAAGGCAGGCTTTGCCCAAAAGGCGTGCAGCGCTATCTTCAAAACAACCACCCTGACCGTATTCTATCTCCTCTGCAAAGGGTGGAAGGAAAGGGCTTCGAACCAATCGGTTGGGATGCCGCTATGGATCGGACTGTCAATGAAATCAAGCGGATCCAAAGGGATTATGGCAATGACGCATTCGGAATGCTTTCAGGCGTATCCCTTACCAATGAGAAAAGTTATATGGTGGGCAAATTTGCCCGGGTGGCTTTAAAGACGGCCAACTTGGATTACAATGGCCGTCTGTGTATGGTAAGTGCCGGGGCAGGAAATAAGAAAGCTTTTGGTCTGGACAGGATTTCCAATAACTGGAGTGACCTGAAGCATGCCGAAGTCATCATCATCGCCGGAACCAACATCAGTGAAACCTTCCCTACCCTCACCCACTACATCTGGCAGGCAAGGGACAATGGAGCCAAGCTGATAGTAGTGGACCCAAGAGTCACTCCGATAGCTAGAACTGCTGATTTGCATCTTCCTATCAAACCGGGAACCGACTCCGCTTTGTTTGGAATGATATTGAAAATATTGGCAGATAATGACTGGCTGGACCATGACTTTATAGATAACCATACAAGTGGTTTTGAAGAGGCACTGGACGCTGTAAAAGATTATGATCTGGACTGGGCACAGGAAACCACAGGCATTAATAAAGATCTTATACTCCAGGCTGCCACCCTTTGGGGCAAGGCCAGCACCAGTTTTCTCCTCCACGCCCGTGGTATAGAGCACCATACCAAAGGGGTGGATAATGTCGTGAGCTGTATCAACATCGTACTGGCTACAGGTAGAATCGGCAGGCCATACTGCGGCTATGGTACCATCACCGGACAGGGCAATGGTCAGGGAGGAAGAGAGCACGGCCACAAATGTGACCAGCTGCCCGGTAACCGTGACATTACCAACCCTGAACACAGAAAATATATTGCCGATGTCTGGGGCATAGATGAAAAGGATATGCCTGGCAAAGGCCTTTCGGCTTATGAACTGATCGAAGCCATCCATAGAGGTGAAATCAAAGGACTCATCACCATCTGCTTCAATCCACTGGTATCACTTCCCAACAATAACTTTGTACGGGAAGCATTGGAAAAACTGGAGTATTATGTGGCCATAGACTTTTTCCTCAATGAAACTGCCCGACATGCTGATGTGATCATGGCAGGATCCCTTCACGAGGAAGAGGAAGGAACTGTCACCACCGCCGAAGGCCGGGTAGTAAAAATAAATGCCGCCGTCACGCCACCTGACAATGCGAGAAGAGACGGAGACATCATCATGGAGCTGGCCCATAGACTGGGTGCCGGAGATAAATTTAATTTCGAGAACAGCGAAGCTATATTCAATGAATTAAGAGTAGCATCAAAAGGAGGCACTGCCGACTACTATGGAATTACCTATGAAAAAATAGTAAATAACATGGGCATATTCTGGCCATGTCCATCTCTGGATCATCCGGGCACGCCAAGGCTTTGGGAAGATAAAAAATTTAGGACCCCGGATGGCAAAGCCCATTTCAACGCTGCGCCTTTCAGACCATCTTCAGAAGTGGTGGACAAGGAATATCCAGTTGTATTGACTACTGGCCGAGTGGTTTCCCAATACCTAAGTGGTACCCAGACCAGAAGAATAGGGAAACTGGTGGACCAATACCCAGAGCCACTATTGGAAATCCATCCCAAACTGGCTTATCAGTACGGGATCAAAGAAAGAGAATTAGTAAAAGTGATTACCAGAAGAGGAGAAGCGCTTTTTCCTGCCCAGCTGGTAGAGACCATCAGGGAGGATACAGTCTTTATCCCCTACCACTGGGGAGGGGTACATTCTGCCAACCAACTGACGATCGGAACCTTGGATCCTGTCTCCAAGATACCAGAATTCAAGGTCTGTGCCTGTAAGCTTGACCCTACGGGAAAACTGGCTCCGCATCCATCCGAATCCAATGCATATCAAAGTAACTAACCCAAAACCACCATATTATGCCAAATACAAAATATGATCAGCAGATGGAATTTTTCGTGGACATGCAGCGATGTATAGGCTGCCATGCCTGCGAGATGGCCTGCGCTGAATGTGAGACCAACGGTCAGGAAAGTATGATCCACATTCACTATGTAGACAGAGCAGTGACTACCCAGACCACGGTACAGGTCTGTATGCACTGCGAAGACCCTGCTTGTGCCAATGTCTGTCCTGCGGATGCCATCTCAAAAGATGATTTTGGAGTAGTGCATACCGCAAATACGGCTAGATGTATAGGCTGTTCCAACTGTGTACTTGCCTGTCCTTTTGGGGTGCCACAGAAAAATGAGGCGGCCGAACTTATGATGAAGTGCAATATGTGCTATGACAGGACCAGCGCCGGCAAAAAACCGATGTGTGCTACGGTATGTCCTACACAGGCCTTATTCTACGGCACCAGAGAGGAAATCCAGAAAATGAGACCCAATAGTACCCCTGTCAATAAGTTCTTCTTCGGCATGCAGGAAGTGAACACCAAGGTAAATATCATGATGCCAAAAGGCAGCACCCATTTAAAAGTACATTAAAAATCCAGTAAGATGGCTGAAGATAAAAACAAACAAATCCCGGATTGGAAGAGGGATTTCCCTATCGATCAAGAAGAGTCTACCCACGTTTCCAGAAGAGAATTCGCCAAATTCCTTGGCCTGTTTTCAGGTGCATTGGCACTGGGCAATGGTGCTATCGTGCTTAACAGCTGGGCATTTCCGGAAAAGGATCTCGAGGGCGAACATTTTATATGCGATGAAAATGAAGTGCCTGTAGGAGGCATGAAACAATTCGAAATAAGGGGAACCAAAGAGATACCCTATATCCTTATACACCTGGAGGAAGGAGAATGGCGTGCCTTTGAGCAGAAGTGTACCCATCTAGCCTGTGCGGTAAGATATCGGGCGGATATACAGCAGATCGAATGTCCCTGTCACAAGGGCTATTTCGATCCCAGAACAGGTGTAGTGATACAGGGACCTCCTCCCCGCCCACTTCCTCAGCTGGAAGTAAAGGTGGCGGATGGAAAAGTATATGTCAAATCATTTAAAGATACCCCATATACCTCATGAGCGACTTTAGATCTTCACAGAACGAAGCACACCCAAATAAATCAAACACATTGATGACTGGTATTATCCTGATACTGATCCTCGTGATAAGCATTCAGGTATGGTTTCTTTACAGTGCTTTGAATAATGCCTTGGACGATAATTTCGATATAGCAGTAGCTACTTTCCTTGGTTCTCTTGTATTAGCTTTGGTTTCATTCTGGATTTTGCGATATTTACCTGATCCACGACAGCCAAAAGTAAAAAAGTCAACCTATAATGCTTATAGACCAACACAAAAGAGTTCATAATTACTTAAGGATCTCCCTTACGGACAGCTGTAACTTCAGGTGCCAGTACTGTATGCCGGATGAGAACATACAGTGCATGCCTAACTCACACCTGATGAATCCGGATGAGATCGAATCACTGGCCAAGACCTTTGTGGAGCTTGGAGTGGATAAGATCCGTCTGACCGGGGGTGAACCTATGGTGAGAAAAGAATTTGTGGACATCATCCGTAGGTTGGCCAAGCTGCCGGTAGAACTTACCCTTACCACCAATGGGGTACTGGTGCATAAGCATATTGACCTGTTTAAAGAAGTAGGTATCAGATCTGTCAATGTAAGTCTGGACACACTCAATCCTGAAGTTTTTCATCAAATCACCAAAAGGAACCAGTTCCAGCAGGTATGGGATAATATCCTGTTATTACTGAAAAATGACTTCAGGGTAAAAATCAATGTGGTGGCGATCACAGGAATGATAGAAAATGAGCTAGCGGATTTTGTCAAGGTGACCAAAGATTTGCCTCTTCATATCAGGTTTATAGAATTTATGCCTTTTGCCGGCAATCACTGGAAGACCGATCAGGTGCTTACCGCACGGCAGATGCTGGAGCTGGTGGAGAAGGAGTTTGACATTGTCAAACTGAAGGATGCGCCACATGACACGGCCAAGAAATATAAGGCAGTTGGACATCAGGGCACCTTTGCCTTTATCACGACTATGAGTGAACACTTCTGCGGTGACTGTAACCGGATGAGGCTGACTGCTGATGGCAAGATGAAAAACTGCCTGTTCGGCAAAGATGAAATGGATCTTTTGGGTACCTTGAGAAAAGGTGAGCCAGTGGTACCTCTTATAGAGAAATCTATCTATATCAAACATGCCATATTGGGCGGACAGTTTACAAAAGATTATAACCAGGCCGACGTGGACAAAATAAAAAATAGAAGCATGATTAAAATAGGAGGTTAACATGATCTCGGTAAAAGAAGCAAAAAAGATACTTTCGACAAATATCCCTCAAAGTCCCACCCATAAGGTTTCATTGGAAAACTCGGTGGGATTTATTCTTGCAGCAGATATCCATTCCCCTATAGAAGTCCCCCTTTTTGACAATTCCGCCATGGACGGCTATGCCCTTTCGATTACTGACCCAAAGGGATTTTGGGAAGTCACCCATACCATCCAGGCCGGCGAAACCAATCTGCCGGTAATAGCGGAAAATAAAGCTGCGCGAATTTTTACCGGCGCCCCCATACCCAAAGGTACTGATACAGTCATTCAGCAGGAGGTAATCAATAGAGAAGGTGAACGTATTACATTCGATCTAGAGGGATTTACCAAAGGTCAAAACATCAGACTTAAGGGTAGCCAAAACAAAGTCGGTGACTTACTGGTCCAAAGTGGCAGCCTCATCACACCGGGAACCATCGGTTTATTAGCATCTGTGGGAATAGCAGAAGTGGAAATATACAAAGCACCCTCGGTAGCGATTATCATTACAGGTAATGAAATAAAGGATGTGGGGACAGCACTTAAATTCGGAGAAATCTATAACAGCAACGGCCCTGTTTTGAATGCATACCTATCGACACTGGGCATCAAGGAAATCAAAACTTATAAAGCAGCCGATGATCCTGAGGCCCTAAAGTCCACTATTGAAGAGGCCTTGGCCGGATATGATGTGGTCTTATTTTCTGGAGGCATATCGGTGGGCGATTATGATTTTGTAAAAAAAGGACTGGAAAAGGCAGGAGTGAAAGAGCTTTTTTATAAAATCAGACAGCGTCCCGGTAAACCCTTATTTGCAGGAATGAAAGATGAGAAGCTTATCTTTGCCCTGCCGGGAAATCCTGCTTCTGTAATGACCTGCTTTAACCAATATGTGAAGCCCAGCCTACTGCAGCTGCTTGGCCATACCTATCCCTGGCAGCCTACCGCCAGACTTACCTTGAGCCATAATTTCAGTAAAAAAGGGGGGTTAACCTTTTTTATGAAAGCACTAATGAAAGATAATGAAGTGAGCACGCTCACCGGTCAGGAGTCTTTTAACCAATTGTCTTTTGGTGTTTCCAACTGCTTTGCCGAGTTTCCGGAAGATACAGAAGAAGTAGCCGCCGGCACCGTGGTGGACGTATACGCATGGTAACTTTGGACTTTATAGAAGGTGCCTGGATGTACCTGTTTTTTCTAATGCCGATGGCGGCATTTTTATATGCTTCTGTAGGCCATGGTGGTGCCAGCAGTTACCTGATGTTTTTGGCCCTATTTAACTTCGCACCGGAACAGATACGGCCAACGGCTTTGATCATCAATTTATTTGTATCCTTTTTTGCATATATTTCCTATAGGAAGACCTGTAATTTCCCCACGAAACTTTTTCTGTCACTTATTATATTTTCAGTGCCCGCCGCATATTTGGGCGGAACTATTCTGGTAGATACTGCCCTCTATAAAAAGATACTTGGTATATTGTTGTTCTTTCCTATTATCCGCTTCCTGAATCTATTTCCAGTGGCAGAGAAAAGGGTAGATCAGGAAGTATGGATGGCACCTGTATTGGGACTGATCATAGGATTCTTCTCCGGACTGATCGGTATTGGCGGGGGGATAATCCTCTCCCCTATCCTCCTTATGCTTGGGTGGACCAATATGAAGGAGACAGCAGCATTGAGCGCGCTCTTTATATTTCTGAATTCAGTTTCAGGCTATATAGGATCGGCAGCGTATAGTACACCTATAGATTTACAGCTATGGCTACTGATGCCACTCACCCTGATCGGCGGCATGGCAGGTGCCTACTATGGAGCCCGAAAGTTTAATGTGCACGTAGTGAAATACCTGCTGACCACCGTATTGTTAATAGCATCAGTAAAATTAATTTTAGCATAATGGAACATAATATAGCGACTTATATATTGGCCGGCGGGAAAAGTAGAAGGATGGGCACAGACAAAGGGCTCATCCATCTAAACGAAAAGCCTATGGTAAGTTATATGTTAAACCTGTGCGAGGAAATAGGATATTCTCCCATACTCGTAGCAAATGAAGAAGAATATACTGCTCTGGGATATCCCGTTATCAAAGATCTGATACCTGATTTGGGGCCAATGGGCGGCCTACATACAGCACTGGAACATAATGAGGCCACCTATGTATTGTTGTTTAGCTGTGACATGCCTTTTATTCCCAAAGAAGCTATATTCAAATTAGTAGAAGCTGCTAAAGGCCAATCTATCATCGTTTCAGAATTTATGAAAGATATAAATCCTCTTTTTGCCCTCTATCATACACATCTGAAACAGCAGGTCAAAAATAATATTACAAATGGTCAATTGAAAATGAAGGATTTCATAATCCATTCTGAACATGTGAAAATAGATATGGAAGACCTTGTACTCCACACACCGCTGCACTTCTCAAATATTAATACTCCTGAAGATTTAGAAAAAAGTAGAAAATTATGGGAAAAATAAAAGTCAGAGCTTTCGGTATGATAGCAGAAAAACTGCCATCCAATGAACTGGAACTGGAAAATATAGCCAATACGGACCAATTGCTCGGCTACCTATACCAGCAATATCCAGCACTGAAGCATACAAAGTTTTCAATAGCGGTAAACCGCAAACAGGTTCATGGAAATGAGCTGATATTACCTGAAAGTGAAGTAGCCCTATTACCTCCATTTTCAGGAGGTTAATTTACCTACCATGAGCAGATTTGAAAGACAGACCATATTATCTGGATTTGGGCAGGAAGGGCAAGGAAAATTATCCCATTCTAAAGTGCTGGTGGTGGGAGCAGGCGGTCTTGGCTGCCCTGCACTTCTCTATCTGGCCGCTGCCGGAGTGGGTACTATCGGTATAGCTGATGGTGATGAGGTATCCCTATCAAATTTAAACCGCCAGGTAATCTACGGAGAAAGGGATATCGGCAGATCAAAAGCTGAAGTAGCAGCAGAACAGATAAGAAACAAATACAGTGACATTCAGATAAATGTGATCCCCTATTTCTTAAACAAGGATAATGCTCTCTCGGTTATAGCCGCCTATGATCTGGTGCTGGATGGTTCAGATAACTTTGGCACCCGATATCTGATCAATGATGCCTGCTATATCCTTAAAAAACCACTCGTGTTTGGTGCCATATACCAACATGAAGGACAGGTAGCCATACTGAATGTACAGGATAATGAGGAACCTTTGACCTATAGGGATTTATTCCCTATTCCTCCATCTGCCTCCGAGGTGCCTAACTGCTCCGAAACCGGTGTGTTGGGCGTATTGCCGGGAATCATCGGTACCATGCAGGCCACAGAAGCTATAAAATATCTAACCAATTTTGGAAACCCATTGATCCACAAGGTTCTCTTTTACAATCTTAAAGACCATGGCACCTATATGCTTGATATCGGTTTAAATCCTGATGGAAGAAAACTGATGCCCAGGACCGCTTCTGAATTTCATCAAATGGACTATGCAGTAGTGTGTGGTCCAGGTGATCTGAAAAGATGGGAAGATGTGCAAACATTTATGGCGGAACATCCTGAAAACGCATGGTTGCTAGATGTGAGAGAAGATCATGAATTGCCAAAATTGGACAATTTACCTTATATTCCTATGCCGCTATCACATTTGAAAGACAAAATGCATGAACTGGCCGCATTGGATACTATTTTTGTATTTTGTCAGTCCGGTATAAGGAGCGCAAGAGCGGTAGAGGATCTTAAGGCTGCTATGCCGGCCAAAAATATTTATACAATAGAAGGAGGTATAAAATCCCTGCTTCAGAAAAACTGAGATGATGGAAAGAAAACCTAAAAACATATTTGTTGAAGGGCCGATCACACCTATAAAAATCGGGAACTCTATAGAAAACCACAGTAAGAAAACAGGTATAGGGGGCCACAGTATTTTTCTCGGACAGGTAAGGGCCGATGTAAAGGAAGAAGGAACAGTAAAAGGAATCGAGTACACTTGTTATGAAGAGATGGCCCTCGAAAAAGCTTTCGAGATCCGGGAAGATGTATTTGCCAAATACCCCCTTACCTGTATGCACATCTACCATAGCTTAGGTTATATAAAAGCAGGTGAAATATGTCTTTTCGTGTTCACATCCTCCAAACATCGTAAAGCAGCCATAGATGCCTGCGAAGAACTGGTCGAGCGGATTAAAAAAGAAGTCCCTATATGGGGCAAAGAGATCATAGGTGAGGAAAAGGCAGTTTGGAAGGAAAATAAATAAAAAAAGGACCGAATACCGGAATAGAAAAAGGCCAGAATACCGGAGACAAGAGAAGCTACACGCAGAGTTTATGTATGATGACCGGGCCATAGTTACCGAATATTTATAAAAGAAACTAATCATAGCTTCACCGCCGTGACGTAGGTATGGAATATGAAAGCTTTGATAAGAAAGAAATTGTGTCAAATAAAATTAGGACGTGACAAGTTAAATGAAAAAAATCGGAAATCGGGTTCTACTGACATCCGTCATCCGACAAATAAACAACCATGGTAAACATTACCCATAAAAGCAGTACATTACGTAAGGCCACCGCTCAGGCCATAGTAAAGGTGAGTTCGCCCGATACCATTACGGCAGTGCAGGAACGAAAAGTTCCCAAAGGAGACGTTTTTGAAATGGCCAAGACAGCAGGGCTTTTTGCTGCCAAGAGAACCAGTGACATGATCCCTGACTGTCACCCCCTGCCGATAGAATTCACCTCTGTCAAATATGACATCCAAGGATTAGATATTCATATCATTGTGGAAATCCACACTATTTACAAGACAGGTGTGGAAGTGGAAGCCATGCATGCCGCCTCCGTGGTGGCTCTCACGATGTATGACATGCTGAAGCCCATCGACAAAGGCATCAGCATTGAAAACATCAAACTGGTGGAAAAAAAAGGTGGTAAATCAGATTTCAATAAGGCAGTCCCTGATAGCTTTACCGCTGCAGTGATCGTCTGCTCGGATTCTATATCAAAGGGGGACAAAGAAGACCGCGCCGGCAAAGCTATTATTGATAACCTCAATTCCCATCAAGTATCTATAGCAGATTACATCATCATACCTGATGACCACGATGTCATACAGGAAAAGTTAAAGCATTATAGTGATACCAAAGTCAATATGGTCATTTTCACAGGGGGAACGGGCCTTTCACCAAGAGACATAACCCCTGAAGCTGTAGAACCACTTCTCGACACCAAAGTACCCGGCATAGAAGAAGCCATTCGGGCCTATGGCCAGCAGCGTACCCCTTACTCCATGCTTTCCCGCAGTGTGGCCGGACTTATCGGCGAAACTTTAGTCCTCGCTTTACCGGGGTCCACTAAAGGAGCCGCCGAATCCATGCAGGCAATCTTCCCGGCCATTTTACATGTCTTCAGGGTGATGGAGGGTGCCCGGCATGATTAACATTCTACTGTTCATAGACCATGTTTATTTTTCGAAATAACTATGGCCTATGGACCATATTCTACACGGCAACAATCACTTTTTTACCTGACTATCATCATGTTTTTCCGAAGGCTTCACCTGTACTTTTACGGTTGAAAAACGACCAAAATCACCCTTAATAATTGAAAAAGATGAAGAAGCCAGAATTATTGGACTTTGACCAGGAAAGAATCCGTATGCTGCACTATACCTGGATTGCTTTCTTTATAACTTTTTTCCTTTGGTTTAACATGGCCCCACTGGCCTCCACCATGTTGGACAAGTTGGACTGGATGACACCGGAACATATTAAGATTCTTGCCATATGTAATGTGGCACTTACCATACCCGCTAGGATAATTGTTGGGTCCCTTATTGATAGATATGGTCCCAGAAAGATCTTCAGCGGTCTGCTTATCGTGATGTCCATTCCAGTCTTTTTCTTTGCCTTTGGCAATACCTTTATGCAGCTGTTGGTATCCAGGTTGATACTAAGCTCCATCGGTGCCGGCTTTGTGATCGGGATCCGTCTGGTGGCGGACTGGTTTCCTCCCAAGATGGTCGGCAGAGCGGAAGGCTTCTATGCGGGTTGGGGCAACTTCGGATCTGCCTTTGCTGCGATGACACTGCCATGGATTGCCCTTGAACTTTTCAAGAATTATGAAGATGGTTGGAGATACGCTTTGGCCATCAATGGTGTGGTTTCTTTTGTATACGGATTTATCTATTACAGAGTAGCCAAGGATGTGCCTGAGGGAAAGAAATTCGTCGGGGTTAAAAAAACACAGCCGTTTATCGCCACCTCTTGGGTTGATCTGGTACAGCTGGTACTATGGTCTTTCCCACTCGTTGGGGCTTTGGGAGCCTTAGCCTGGAGATTGAGTAATGTATCCCTCAGTGATACCGGTGAACCATTTATCTCTGAGGAGTTGCTATATATCATCTGGGGAATTCTCTTATTGGTTTTTTTGGCCCATATCGGCAAGACCCTTCAGGTAAATATTCCACTGTTGAAAAAAGGGTTTGCAAAAAAGGACAGGTATTCCTTTTCCAGTGTGGCCGCCCTGAACACCACTTATTTTGCCAACTTCGGAGCTGAACTCGCGGTAGTGTCTATGTTACCTGTTTTCTTTGAAAGCACCTTTTCCATCAGTCCCACGATGGCTGGAATGGTAGCGGCCTCCTTTGCGGTGGTGAACTTATTTGCCAGACCGATAGGCGGTGTACTGTCAGATGCTTTGGGAAACCGGAAAAAGACCATGCTGATCTATATGTGCGGAATTACACTGGGATTTCTGGCCATGGGATTTATCAATGCGGCTTGGCCGCTATGGGTAGCGATCGCTGTGACCATCCTGTGTTCCCTATTCGTGCAGGGGGCTGAAGGAGCCACCTTTGCGGTTATCCCCTTTGTGAAGAAAAACATGACAGGGCAGATATCAGGAATGGCTGGTGCCTATGGCAATGTGGGAGCAGTGGTTTATCTGATCATCTATTCGATGGTAGATGCCAGTACATTCTTCTACATCCTATCTGCTGGAGCTGCTTTTAGCTTCCTCTTCTGCCTGATCTTTCTTAAAGAGCCGGAGGGGTCTTTTGCGGACGAGCATGTGGAAGATGTGGTGGTAGAGGCGCATTGAATAGTAGATGATCGACGTGCACCAGATGCTCTCACATTTAATAATAGTTTGATGATAAATAAGGGGTGAAGGGAAAATCTTCACCTTTTGTTTTTGGTGGCATTCTATATTAAGAATATAATTAATTAAATGCCGTATATTTCATATTACATCTTTAAATATTTACCTTCAACTTCCTAAACAATTAACTACCTGATCCTCATGCCATGTCGAAAGCCAACACTTTAGGTCTATACTTTTCAAAAAAGTTAAACCCATTCATCGGAAAAGAATTTTTTAATTTAGCTTCACAGGTAAATGAACCTATAGCAGATGAATTTTATCTCTGGTATGGTGATGTTTTTGATGTCAACCGAAAAAAATATCTCATATTCTCTAATGGGCTAACCAAATTTTCATTTGTGGTCCTTGACTATCGGGTGGATAAAAAGACTAACTTTTATAATACTTTTAGCACATATTTATCACATTCTTTACGGCATAATGGTTTCAACCCTGACATCTACTTTGAAAATATAGAATTTTATACCCATAATTCCCAGACGAGCAGATCTGCCATGTCACATCTCTCGCAGCTTAAGGACCTATGCGCTGAGGTAATAGCAGTGGAGGACTACATTCTTTATAAAAAAGAGGAACTTGAATATCTCAATCACTATGTAAATAGCTGGATCACCAGCTATAAAGACCGTAAAGGATATCATGAACCGAATCAGGTTTTCAAAGAAGAATGTGTAAATAGGGGAATGTTAGCAGACAGAGAACGATCCTTTTAATCTGATATATTACCATGGATACTTTTTTTAGCAAAATGGAAAAATTTGATTCCAATCTCTGGCAGTACCATATCCCTATACCGCATGAAATAGCAGCCAACTATATTGAAGGTGAAAACCGAAGGGTTTATTGCACCTTAAATGGCAGGTACAAAACCCAGTGTGCACTGATGAAATCAAAATCTTATTGGTATGTCTTAATTAATAAAGAGATCAGGAATAACTTGGCTGTAGACGAAGGTGATATGATAGCCGTTTTGCTGGAAAAGGACCATACGGAATTTGGGCATCATATGCCAGAAGAGTTGCAGGTGATGTTGGATCAGGATCAGGAAGGCAACAACTATTTCAGAATGCTTACCCCCGGAAAACAGCGCAGCCTAGTATATATTGTCACTACAGTAAAAAATCCAGATAGCAGATTACGCAAATCATTGGCTATAATCCATCACCTTAAGGAAGTAAAGGGAGTATTGGATTTTAAAATGCTGAATGAGACGATTAAGTATTATAATAATAACTGGAAGTAAAATTCTTTATGAACAAATAGTCATCAATTAGAAGTAAGTTCAGGACTTAATACTACTGATCATAGGTTCATCTCGGAGTATAAAAAAAGGCCATATATAAATATGACCTTTTACTATGGTAGATAAATCCTACTTACTTGGCGGCTGAGAGGGTCTAACCTCTATTTTGCTTGGTAAGGTTCTAGCGTTCAAAGCAAACAATCCTACGACCATCTCCCCTATATCTTCGATCTGAATCTTCCAGGCATCCTTGTCGCTAGGCTGGTGGTCATTAAAGTGCGTAGCTACTGAGCCCGGCATGATCGTGCTCACCCTGATCCCTGCCTGCCTCAGATCCAGCATGATGGCCTGCGTGAAGCCCGTCAGTCCAAACTTACTGGCATTGTAAGCTGATCCTCCTTCAAAGAAGTTGGTGCCCGCTAGACTTGATATGGTAATAAAGTAGCCTTTCGTTTTCTTTAGCGCCTCCACAGATGCTTTGATACTGTAGAATACTCCTGTCAAATTGGTATCTATGGTTTCATGCCACTGCTCCACTGACAGTTCCTCTATATTTGCAAAATGGCCTACTCCGGCATTCGCTACAAAATAATCCAAGCTGCCCCACTTTTCTGTCACTTGCTTTACAGCGTCCTGCTGGGCATCGAGATCACTCACGTCTGCCGTTATGGCCAGGACTTCCCCCTCCCCTGCATCTTTAAGCCTATTGGCTGCCTCTTCTATTCTTTCTTTATTTCTACCGGTGATTCCTACATTTACGCCATTCTTCAACAGGGCCTCGGCTATACCATAGCCTATTCCGGAACTCCCTCCGGTGATCAATGCGACTTTTCCTTTCATAAGTTCTCTTATCTTTTATTCTATTCAAAAATTTGTAATTGTTTAACAACAGGGGCAGGAATAGGTTTCAAAGGGAGTTAACTTTTGCACTGAATGTGGATTATTTAACTATGGTAAATAAGGCCCTATCATTAAAAGCATATTACCTACTTACTATCCTTGGATATTATCTTATAGGATTTTGCTTTTCCTGGCGACACAATTCCCCTGACAAATAGATCTTGGTGGTGGAAAAATGATTCCTACAGTTATTTTTAATCTACAAATCAAAGTTCTGAAACATAAAGCCATTCTTGTTCAAGTATGCTCTCTTAAGTCAGCTTACCAAATGTCTAATTGCAAATTTCCAATACTTATAAGTAAGCATTACTGTCAATAATAGTTTTGGACGGATCCTCTATATTAGACCACTCGCATAGTGAAAAAACCTCCCAGTGTGAGAGGTGTCTTCATACTCGTTTTCATAGCTTTAAAATATCTAAATTGAAGGCCATCAATCAAAGGTTAAAACAATATCTAGCTACATAGCATCCATCAGTTTAAATGATCCTTGTAAGCCTGTATGTCGGGATTTTCCTTTTTTCAATGAGAATTTGGAAAATCATGCTGCATATTAAATGCAGTCATATCCATATGGAATGTCACACATCATAGATTAAAGGAAATCTATCTCCTTGTATGATATTGATCTCAATGAATGTGAAAATATGACCAATATATAGTGTTAATTTAAATCAATCCTCTTTCAATATAAGGGTGGAAGGTATATCGGAAAGCCAAAGACTTTTAGCATCTACCAGTTTCTTCCAACTTTCCACACTTACCAGCATTAAGTCCTGATTGCTGACGATGGTTTTATCTATATTCTTTTCGCGAAGTACGTGAATGTGGTTTGGTGCCGTCTGTTCTATTGAACGAATCTTTTCTTTAAAATGCGGATTATCCTTAAGCATACCCTGCACATCCAGTAGAGTAATCTGCGATTGGGAATTATTGATCAGCTTCAGCATAAATCTGATCAAGAAAAAATCTGTCTCAGCAAATATAGGGATAAAAACGCTTTCTGCTTTCTCGAAGTTTTTATCTATAAGAACGCCCACCGGTATTTTGCTATTGGCTATAATTAACTGGGTCCTTTCATCAAATGGAGAGTTTTCAAAAAGACCCTCCTTGCCAGTCACCTGGTTTAAGATTTTTTCAGGATTGATGATGCGGGTGGTAAAACCTAGGATTTTACCCAGTAAACTGCCTTCAAAGATGGACTGCCCTACACCTACGAGCAGTAGATCAAAACCCCCTTTATTGGCCACTTCAGTAATATCTGAATCTATATTGTTGGACGCTTTGAATAAGGTGGTGATTTTTTGGCCCAATTGTTCAGATGCTTCTATAATCGGCAAAAAACTTTCCCTCTCGTACTGGGCAATATTATAATGATGCAGTTCATTAGTATGTGACAGGTGCATAGCCGTGACGACAGCCTGACCATTAAGGTTTTTAATGAAGCTGTTTGCCAGTTTGAGCAGGTTTTTACCCCCATTAGGGTTACCAAAACTGATCAGGATCTTATATTTATTAATCTGGCTTATCTCCTTGGGAGCTTCTTCCATATCTGACCGGAAACACCTATTGATTATATCTAATGCCGGCCCTGTCATAAACGTAGTAACCAAAGCCATAATGACCATCATAGCAAAAATTTCTGGAGCCAATACCCCTAAATCATAGCCTATATTCAGTACAACCAATTCCATAAGGCCCCTTGTGTTCATCAGTGCACCTATTGTCAAACTATCTTTCAGATTCTGTCCAACAAATTTAGCAGCAATGGCACTCCCCAAAAACTTGCCTACTACCGCCACCAATATGATCAACCCTGTCACTTTCCATAAATATGGATCATTCAGTAATCCAATTTCGGTTCTCAATCCGGTAAATACAAAAAATAAAGGTAAAAGTAAAACTAGGGCTACATCCTCCACTTTCTCTATAAAAATATTTCTGAACTTAGTGTTTTCAGGCATGATAGCACCTGCCATAAATGCTCCAAATAAGGCATGAATGCCTATAACTTCCGTTAAATACGAAGAAATAATTAAAGTTAAAAAGAATATAGCTACAATGGGTTTACTCAAATTTTCGCGTGTATTATGCAGATGTCCCACCCTGGCAAGGAAAGGCCGGACCACTCTGATCATCAATAATACATAAATAACTGCCAAGCCTATGATATAAAGAGCACTTAGAAAAGATCCAGCTTTGACTATGGCTATCACCACAGCCAACAAGCACCAGGCCGTAATATCATCTGCCGCTGCACAGGTAATCACCACTGTACCCAAACGGGTTTTATGCAAACCCCTTTCCTGTACGATTCGGGCCAAAACCGGAAATGCAGTAATACTCATCGCTATCCCCAGAAATAGTGCAAAGGATATAAACTGAACACCTTCGGGAGCAAATGATTGGTAGATAAAGTAAGCAAGTCCCATCCCCAATGCAAATGGTATGATAATACTGGCATGACTGATGACCACAGCGTCGTGGGCCTTATTTTTTAATACTTTAAGGTCTAATTCCATCCCTACCACAAACATGAACATGATAAGCCCTATCTGACTGAGAAATTGAAGATTGCCTAATGAAGCCGTAGGAAATAATGTAGCAGTAAAACCGGGGAAATACATACCTATCAAAGAAGGCCCTAAAACAATCCCTGCTATGATTTCCCCTATGACGGTTGGCTGACCGATTCTCTTGCAGACCCAGCCAAATAACCTGACCGTAAATATAATGGTAACAATTTGAGCCAAAAGAATTGCCAATGGATGTTCTAAATTATGCAATAGGGAATCCGTAAATTCTTGCCATTGGGTCTTTCCTGTGTTGGGAACCACTACATTCCTTCCCTGCTCTAACCCCGCACCCAAAAGAAGTATCCAATACATCAATGCAGTAAACCCTCCTATAATTCCTATATAAAATATACTGTTTTTCATTTTCTCCATGATCAGCTAGCTTTTTGATCTATCTTTAATTATGTTTCTGAAAAGGCATAACCTATCACTGATCGATGGTCATGAACTTATTCTAAAAAAGTCCACCCTCACTTTTATCAGGTGCTACGTAGTAAGGTTATGGTCATGACCGGTTTACATCTGACTAGTGCCCGGATGGACCGGAGAAGCTTACTACTGGTATAGGGCGTGAGAACACTGAGTTCGGATCCAGTTTCAATGGCAGTCACGATGCTTTTTGCAGGTTTAGTTACAGTAATTAGATTAAAATCATAGGAAGCTGGACAATGGACCCTCTCTATAACCATAGCAGCAAGATCTCCAGGTTTTATATGAAACATATATACACCTTCTTCTATCCATTCACCCAAAGGAAAATATCTAATCGGCTCACTGCAAGTGAAAGGAATGTCTATTTTCCTCAAAGAAGGTTTATGGCTTCTTTGGTACCAGATCGAATTTAATGTAAGTTCTGTCTCCATTGTTTGCACAGTTGATTTACACAAATATGAAAAGATATCTGTCGATAAATTTTGAATATGGTATGAAAGCATATGATTGTGTACCAAGAAAGGAAAAAATTGTAACCAATCAGCCGCTGATCTTATATAAGAACTCACGCTTGTAAGCCTCACTAAGCGTTAGTTTCAGTGGTTTGCCCGAATCTATAAATATATTGGTAGAAATTTCATCATAGGTAAATACTTGTACAGCTTTGAGGGAGATGAGCTCTTTTTTATTTATCCGGCAAAATTCAAACTCAGGCAAATCAATCAATAATCTGTCAAAAGATATGTTTTTTAACACCAGTACCTCCCCATCAAAAAGTCTAGCTACTTTATCTCTACTGTCCGTATCTGAGGTTTTGATGTAGACTAATCTATCAAAGAAAAGTATCGCTTTCCCTTTGTCCGTATTAACCTGAATAAAATTTTTGGTGTTGAGCTGTTTCTTTTTTCCTAAATGGGTGATTGCCTTTTGGACAGCTTGCTGTAACCTTTCAAGTTTGATAGGTTTTGTAATATAATCAATCGCATTTAGATCAAAAGCTTCCAAAGCGTAGTGTTTATATGCAGTAGCAAAAACAACGGGTTTTCCCTGCAACAAATTACTCACTTGGAGCCCGCTCATTTCTGGCATTTCTATATCCAGGATACAAAAATCAAAAGTGAGATTAGCCGCCTCTTTTAGGAATACGATAGGGCTATTAAATGCTTTTACCACTTCCAGTTCAGGAATTTGTTCACAGAGCATTTTCAGATAAGTCAGTCCAGGAAGCTCGTCATCTAGTAGCAAGCATTTTAGCTTTGTGTCCAAGTAGATTGATTTTTAGTTGGGCAATATACACGTCTCCTTCTGTAAATCTTTCCAGTTTAAAGTTTTCTTTATAGATAATCTTTAGCCTTTGTTCCAATGTCTGCGTGCCGATGCCACTGTGCTGCTTATACAGTTGCTTTTTTACTGATATCTTATTGGAAACATTTAAGTAAAAAACACTTTCTTTAAATTCAAAAGTTATAGAGATAAATGCATCCGCAGTTTGGAGATCAGCATGTTTAAAGGCATTTTCAATCAAATCAATAGAAATCAATGGGGCGAGTAGCTCTTGCTCATAGAGCGGCTCAGATTCATTGATGCTAGTCTTTACTTTTATATCAAATAATGGACTGGTTTTTATCTTGTTTATCTCGATCAGGTTCAAGGCAAATTCTATTTCCTCCTTGGGTGTTACAAATCGGTTCTGGCTTTCATATAAGATATAATCCAGAACATTGGCCATTTTATCCAGAGCATAATAGGTCTGATAAGCATGGGACTGGATAGAGTTTAATATGTTCTTAAAAAGATGGGGATCCAATCTGGATTCAAGTGACTTCAATTCTAGCGAATTGATTTCTTTTTCATAAAGACGAAATCTATTTTCCGTGTCCTTTAATCTTCTTTGTGCATAAACCAATCGGGTATACATATAAAAGATTATACCCCCCGTCAAAATAAATAGTCCAGCTATCCAAATTAACATTGGACTGGAGTAGGTTAAAAATAGGGCCATCGGTAATTATACTTCATCAGTAGGTTTCATTTTATCCTTTATATCTAGGGTTGAGCTAAAGACACGGTTTTTTTTATTCTATAAGGAGAATAAATAGAGCCAATATACAACAATAAACCTGACATCTTTCCTATCCACTCATTTTTTCCACCTACTCTGAGGCCCCTTCTTTCTCTCCTAAAGCTTTATATAAAGCATCTACAAAGACCTGCTCCGGCTGCGCTCCACTGATTCCAAATTTGTTGTCAATTACAAAGAAAGGGACTCCTCTAACACCAAGCTGCTGCGCTTCATATATTTCCTGCCTTACCTTATCCTCAAACAGATCCGATTCCAGCATTTTTCTAACTTCGTCTTCATCAAGTCCGATTTTTTTTCCGAGGGTTATTAGAGTATCCTTATCATCCATGTTCTTACCTTCGATAAAGTAAGCCTGAAAAAGAATTTCCTCAGCCATATCTCCCAGTAAATGCACCTTGGCCATCTGTATCAGGCGGTGGGCATTGCGGGTATTGGCGACCACGGTTTTTTCGAAGTTAAATTTTAATCCAGATTGGGCAGCCATTTGGGCTACTTGATCTGTCATCTGTTTGGCTTGTTCCAATGACATGTTCTTAATCTCCGCCAGATAATCCAAAGAAGATTTCGAAGGGTCAGTTACAATTTCAGGATTGAGCAAAAAGCTTTTCCATTCTACCTCGATTTTATCCCGAAACGTAACCTGAGAAAGAGCAGCTTCAAATTTTCTTTTACCGATATAACAAAATGGACACATGATGTCCGACCAGATTTCTACTTTCATAGCTGTAAAATTAGTGTTTTTGAAAAAGAGTTCCCCCTGAAATAAGCAGGACCATTCGTTATTGATTGAAGCGCTTGTTCTTCAGCTGATTACTTTAGACATTTTTCATTGCATCAATATGTAAATATCCTCATTTCAGCGAAAAAGCCTTCCCGACTTTACGTTTTTTGGATTTTATCTTTCTTATGTGCCCAACTGATATAAGACATAATTCTGATACTTGTCCATTACATTTAAACATCGTACTTCTTATGACAAAAATAATTTTTCATTACTTTCCTTGCATTTAATTTAAATAGTAACAAACTTTACGCTTCCAATTTAAAAAATGACTTATATCTATAACATAGCTAGAATCACCGCTAAAAACACCCATTCAGGTGTGATGAGTATGGCTATGACTACATTTATAAGGACCGGCTTTTTTTATAGGGCATAGTCCCTGCTATATTCTTGGCATCCTATGTGGATACCTATTCCGACACTTACCTATCAATAAAGTTTCTTATCCGATTTAAAGTCTAGATCTAATCTACCGAATCTACATTTCTTTACTATCAGCCATGATAAAGAAAAATTTCATTATTCAGCCTGCTGAGGCCAAACACGGCGAGTACGCAGAAACAATTGTCGAAGAGATGGCACTCTCAGCTCAGGCCAGAGGTACCGGAATAGCCCGACGAAGTCCTGAATATATCAAACAGAAAATGCTGGAAGGAAAAGCCGTCATCGCCCTCACCAAAGAAGGGGAATGGGCAGGATTTTGCTACATAGAAGCCTGGGGACACGAGAAGTTCGTAGCCAATTCAGGACTTATTGTTTCACCACAGTTCAGAAAATCTGGGTTGGCCAGAGAAATAAAACAGGCTATCTTTAGGCTCAGCAGAAAAAAATACCCACATGCCAAGATCTTTGGACTGACGACAGGTGCTGCCGTGATGAAGATAAACTCTGAATTAGGCTACATACCTGTCAGTTATTCAGACTTGACCACGGATGATGATTTTTGGAAAGGCTGCCAAAGCTGTGTCAATGTGGAAATACTGAAAAGTAAAAACAGGCAAAACTGTCTCTGCACAGCCATGCTTTATGTACCTAAGGACCAAAAGCAAAAAAAAGGTATTAAACTGAGAGATTTTAGCAATAATCTAAACCTTTTTGAAAGATGGGTAAGGATCAAGAAAAAAATATTATTAAAATTTAATAAAAACATCATTACAAACATCATCCAGTCATGAAAAAAGTACTACTCGCCTACAGTGGCGGCCTAGACACCACTTACTGCGCCTTGTATTTAAGTAAAATTAAAGGATTTGAAGTCCATGCTGTTATGGTCAATACAGGAGGTTTTGATCAAAGTGAACTTTCCGAAGTGGAAAAAAGAGCCGCAGCATTGGGCATTGCTTCTTTTGAAGTATTGGATGTGACACAGGAGTATTACGATAAAGTAATCAAATTTCTCATCTTTGGTAACGTACTAAAAAACCAGACTTACCCACTTTCGGTAAGTGCTGAGCGGATAGTTCAGGCAAAAGCCATAGCTGAACACGCAAAAAAAATAAATGCTGCTGCCATAGCACATGGCAGTACCGGAGCCGGCAATGATCAGGTAAGGTTTGATATGATCTTCCAGACCATCCATCCTGCAGCTGAGATCATTACTCCTATACGAGACCTTAAGCTAAGCAGAGAGGAAGAAATCAGCTTCCTTAAAGAGCATGGCGTTCAAATGAACTTTGAAAAAGCGGCTTATTCCATTAATAAAGGGATCTGGGGTACATCAGTTGGCGGCAAAGAAACACTGACCTCACATGGAAGTCTCCCAGATGAAGCCTATCCTACACAATTTACCAAATCGGAACCGGAAACGTTAGAAATTACATTTGAAAAAGGTGAAATAGCAGCTGTCAACGGGGAATCCCTAGATCCTGTCAAAGCCATTCAAAAAATACAGTCACTGGCCGCGCCTTTTGCCATCGGCAGGGATATACATGTGGGAGACACCATCATCGGCATCAAAGGTAGGGTGGGATTTGAAGCTGCAGCAGCTTTGATCATCATAAAGGCCCACCAGCTACTCGAGAAACATACCCTTACCAAGTGGCAGACTTTCTGGAAAAACCAGCTATCTGAATTTTACGGCACCCACTTGCATGAAGGCCATTACCTGGACCCTGCCATGAGAAATATGGAAGCATTTATGTCAGATACCCAGCAGTTCGTTACCGGTAAGGTATCAGTTGAACTGCTGCCCTACAGATTTAAGCTTATAGGCATCTCTTCTGAACATGACCTGATGTCTGCTAAGTTTGGAAGCTACGGAGAAATGAACACCGGATGGACAGGAGATGATGTAAAAGGCTTCACCAAAATATTTGGAAACCAGACTTCTATTTTTCACCAAGTCAATAAAACATTGGATAATGACTAAAATAAAAGCAGGCATCATCGGGGCAGCAGGATATACAGGTGGAGAACTGGCAAGGCTACTGCTAAACCACCCAAATTGTGAGCTTATTTCTATCCACAGCAACAGTCAGAAAGGTAAAAAAATCTATGAAACGCATCCTGATCTGATAGGTGACTCCGATCTGATCTTCACAGACCACGTCCACACTGATCTGGATGTGGTATTCTTAGCGCTCCCCCATGGAGAGGCCAAAGGATTTTTGGAGCGTCATCAGTATCCAAAAGAAACAATTATCATCGACCTCAGCACAGATTATAGGGATGAATCTGAGGATTTTGTTTACGGCCTGCCTGAAATCAACAAATCCAGGATCATGACTGCTAAAAAGATCGCTAACCCAGGCTGTTTTGCTACCGCGATTCAGCTCGCAGTAGCACCAGCGGTCGCCCACAGGTTAGTGGCAGGAGATATCCATGTCACCGGTATCACTGGCAGTACAGGTGCGGGTAAGCAGATGAACGAATTCACCCACTTCACCCAGCGAAACCAAAACATATCAGTTTACAAGCTTTTTAACCACCAGCATCTAAAGGAAATTAATGCCACCCTGGTGGCCTTGGATAAAGATTTTAAAAAAGAGATTTTATTTGTACCCTATCGGGGCAACTTTTCAAGGGGCATATGGATCACTGCCTATTTTCCATACAACAGGACTTTGGAAGACGCCTACGCGATGTACAGGGAATTCTATCAAGAAGAAGCCTTTACACATGTTTCAGATAAAGAAATTTCCTTGAAACAGGTAGTCAATACCAATAAATGTATCATTCATTTACAAAATCTACAAGGACAACTGGTGGTGACAGCAGCTATTGACAACTTGGTAAAAGGAGCATCAGGACAGGCTGTCCACAATTTAAACCTAGCGATGGGCTTCGAAGAAACGGCAGGCCTTCATCTGAAAAGTATCGCTTTCTAATTGAAAAAACTATGAAACCATTTGACGTATATCCTCTGATAGACATCACCCCCATAAAAGCAGAAGGATATAAACTCTGGGATGATCAGGGAAACGAATACTTTGACCTCTATGGTGGGCATGCAGTTATTTCCATAGGACATAATCATCCCCACTACCTGATGAGAATCAAAGAGCAACTGGAAAAGATATCTTTTTATTCTAATTCTGTACAGATACCCATACAAAAAGAACTGGCAACGCTTCTGGGAAAACTGTCGGGATATGAAGATTATGACCTATTCCTTTGCAGCTCAGGTGCAGAAGCTAACGAAAATGCACTTAAACTAGCATCCTTTGAAACCAATAAAGCAGGTTTTATATCATTTAAAGGGGCGTTTCATGGCCGTACCAGTGGAGCAGTAGCCCTGACGGACAATCCCAAGATAATAGCTCCCTTTAATGCCGCCCATCAGGCCCACATCCTGCCTATGGATTTAGGCGTAGTAGAAGAAGTGCTTAAGCGTAAAGATATAGCCGGGATCATCATTGAGGGGATTCAGGGAGTAGCAGGTATTCAGGTCCCCGGAGACGGTTTTCTGTTGGGACTGCAGACCCTGGCCAAGCAGTATGGTGCCAAATTGATCTTGGATGAAGTACAGTCCGGCTATGGCCGTACAGGAAAATTCTTTGCCCATCAATGGGTAGAAGGATTAAAGCCGGATCTGATTACGGTAGCCAAGGGCATGGGAAATGGGTTTCCTATAGGAGGTGTACTCATCAGTCCGGATATTCCTGCTAAACATGGTATGCTGGGTACGACATTTGGTGGTAATCATCTGGCTTGTGTGGCGGCTATGGCTGTTTTAGAGGTAATGGATTCTGAAGAGTTGACTGAGAATGCCCACCATTTAGGCCTGAAGTTAACAGATAGATTAAAAGCTATGGAAGGGGTCACCCAGGTCAGGGGCCGCGGACTCATGATCGGTTTGGATCTGGAGGGAGAAGCGGCGCCTATACGCTCAGCGCTCATAAAAGACTTCAGGATCTTTACCGGCAATGCAGCCAATAAACATACCATCCGGATCTTGCCTCCACTCAATATATCCGCATCTGCTTTGGATTATTTTGTGGAAAGCTTTGAAAAAGCCCTTGTTTTAAATAAAGTTGTTTAACCCTTTACCTCTATTTTTATGAAATCTTTTACCCAGTTTAAAGATTATGATTCAGCCAATGAATTGATTGAAACTGCTCTGCATTATAAAAAATATCCCTACGTAGATGCTTCACTGGGGAAAGGCAAAAGGATAGGCCTTATCTTTTTGAATCCTAGTCTTAGAACCCGTGTCAGTACCCAAATCGCAGCATCCAATTTAGGCATGGAAGCCATAGTTTTGAATATTGACCAAGATGGCTGGGCATTGGAATTTGAAGACGGGGTGAAGATGAATAAAAAATCAGTAGAACATGTCAAAGAAGCAGCCGCTGTGCTGGGGTCTTATTTTGACATATTGGCGCTGAGGGCTTTCCCTTCGCTTACTGATAAAGAAAAAGATATGGAAGAATATATCTTTACCACTTTTGCCAAATATGCAGGTAAGCCGATCATCAGCTTGGAAAGCGCTACCAGGCATCCCCTGCAGAGCCTCGCGGATATGATCACCATCAAAGAACAAAAGGTGAAAGATAAGCCAAAGGTAGTCCTCACCTGGGCACCCCACATCAAAGCCATTCCCCATGCAGTGGCCAATTCTTTTGCAGAATGGGCTTTGGGCTGTGATTATGACCTTACCATTACCCATCCTCCAGGGTATGAACTCGATGAAAAATTTACCCAGGGAGCCCACATCACCATAGATCAGGAGGAAGCGCTGAAAGATGCAGACTTTGTATATGTGAAAAACTGGTGTGTCTACCATGATTATGGAAAAATTCAGATGATGGGTGATGACTGGATGCTTACGGAGGAAAAACTATCAGCTAGTCCCAATGCCAAAATCATGCACTGCCTTCCGGTAAGGAGAAACCTGGAAATTTCTGATGAAATACTGGATGGAAAAAGAAGCTTGGTACAGGAGCAGGCC
The DNA here is from genome assembly GCF_000714815.1 of Anditalea andensis. GTDB lineage: Bacteria > Bacteroidota > Bacteroidia > Cytophagales > Cyclobacteriaceae > Anditalea > Anditalea andensis. The sequence goes on from NZ_JMIH01000004.1 coordinate 245,953, forward strand.
AATAACCGGGTATTTGCCGCCCAGGCCGTTTTAAGCAAAATTTTAAAATAACCTGACTGTATAAATCATGAAAATTAGTATAATAAAAATAGGAGGAAATGTCATAGATTTCCCTGATAAGCTGGACCATTTTTTAAGTTTATTTGAGGAAGTACCTGGCCAAAAAGTCCTGGTGCATGGAGGAGGAGTCCTGGCCACACGGCTTAGCGAAAGGTTAGGTATAACGCCTAATATGGTAGAAGGCCGCCGAATTACTGATCAGGAAACACTGGAAGTGGTCACCATGGTATATGCTGGTCTGGTAAACAAACAGATCGTAGCTAAACTTCAAAGCCATCATATCAATGCCATGGGACTAAGCGGTGCCGATGGTAACCTCATACGGGCTATTAAACGACCTGTGGGTAAAATAGACTATGGTTATGTAGGGGATGTCCAAGATGTAAATGCCCCCCTTCTAGAAATTTTGTTGGAAAAAAACTGCGTACCCGTAGTTCCTGCCATCACTCATGACGGCAGCGGCCAACTACTGAATACCAATGCAGATACCATAGCTGCCGAAATCGGTATAGCCCTGGCAGAAAAGCATGAAGTTTCTATATTTTATTGCTTTGACAAAAAAGGTGTACTAAAAGATATTTCCGATGAAGATTCCTTTATACCAGAAATTAATTTTTCTAGCTATGAAAAACTCAAAGAGGAAAATGTGATCCATTCCGGTATGATCCCAAAACTGGACAATGCCTTTAAAGCCATCTCTAAAGGAATCCTGCAAGTATGGTTAGGCCGCGCGGATCAGGTACATGAGGCTATAAAAGAGGAAAAAGTCGGTACATTCATCAGGTTTTAAAAAAAATTACATTGAACCACACAGATTTAAAAGCAGTCCATAGTGAAACCCTTCAGTTACTTCAACAGCTGATTGAAATTCCTTCCATAAGCCAGAATGAAGAACACACCGCAAAACTTATAGCCGCCTATTTTCTAAAAAAGAAGATCCCTTATCACCAAAAATACCATAACATTTGGGCAAAAAACAAAAAATTCGATCCCTTACTTCCCACCCTCCTGCTAAACTCCCATCATGATACTGTAAAGCCCAATGCTGGGTATACCAAAAACCCTTATAAAGCAGAGATAGAAGACGGGAAATTATACGGACTGGGGTCAAATGATGCCGGTGGATGTCTGGTAGCACTTATAGCTGCTTTTACTTATTACTATGAACATGATTTGCCTTTTAACCTGATCATAGCTGCTACTGCAGAAGAGGAAATCAGCGGAAAGTCAGGTATTGCTGCGATTATAAATGATTTTCCCGAAATTGAATTGGCCATAGTAGGTGAACCTACGCTACTACAACTGGCAGTAGCCGAAAAAGGCCTTATGGTCATAGATGCGCGGGTAAAAGGAATATCTGGACATGCTGCGCGGGAAGAAGGTGAAAATGCGATTTATAAAACATTGGGAGATCTTCAGGTTTTAAAAAATTTTAGCTTTAAGAAAACGTCTAAATTTCTAGGGGCAAGCAAAGCCTCGGTCACTGTCATCAATGCCGGTCTTCAGCATAATGTAGTGCCAGACCTTTGCACCTATTGTATAGACGTGAGGGTGACTGATGCCTATACCTTGGAAGAAGCCCTCGAGGAACTTAGAGGAATATTAAAAGCTGAACTGGTTCCGAGATCCTTAAGGCTCAACTCTTCCAAAGTACCTGATGATCATAAAATTTTATTAATTTCTAAGAAAATGGATCTGGTCCAATACGGTAGCCCTACCTTATCAGATCAGGCACTCATCCCCTACCCGTCTGTAAAAATTGGCCCTGGTGATTCCGCCCGGTCGCATACTTCTGATGAATTTATTTATGTAGAAGAAGTCTATCAGGGAATTGATTTTTACATTAACTTAATTCAGCAATATGCTGAAGTTACCCACTCATTAAATAAAGAAATGCTATGAAATCGAGCATGAAGAAAACTTCAAATACTGTGATAAACATCTATCTTGCTAGATTCCTTATGCCCATTAAAAATCAAATTATATTCATATGAAAATCTGGCAGAAAGATAAATCCAGTACCAAAGAAGTAGAAGCTTTTACCATTGGAAGAGATCCTGAGTTTGATATCTTATTGGCTCCCTATGATGTGCTGGGATCTTTGGCACATGCCTCCATGCTGGAAAAGATAGGACTGCTGAAAGCTGAGGAACTGGACCTACTTAAAAAAGGCCTTAAGGAGATCTATGCCGAAATAATGAATAACACTTTCACCATAGCAGACGGTGTAGAAGATGTCCATAGCCAGGTAGAATTTTTACTGACCGCACGATATGGTGAGGTAGGCAAAAAGCTGCACAGTGGCCGATCGAGAAATGATCAGGTCTTAGTCGACTTGAAGCTATACTATAGGGAAGAGATCAAATCACTGATAGATGACATTAAAGCTCTCTTTGACCTTTTGGTAGCCTTAGCTGAAAAGTATAAGGAAGCCCTGATGCCAGGCTATACCCATACACAGCTGGCCATGCCTTCGTCGTTCGGACTTTGGTTTGGTTCATTTGCTGAGGGACTGGCCGAAGATTTAGAGCTGGTATTGGCTGCCTATAAGTTGGTCAACAGAAACCCACTGGGTTCGGCGGCAGGATATGGCTCATCATTCCCTCTGGACAGGACGATGACTACTGAACTGCTGGGTTTTGACGAGATGCACTATAATGTGATCAATGCGCAAAACAGCAGAGGAAAAACGGAAAAAACATTGGCATTTGCCCTTGCAGGAGTGGCCGGTACCCTTAATAAACTGGCCTCCGATGCCATCACCTATATGAATCCCCATTTTGGATTCATCAGATTTCCGGACGAACTGACTACCGGATCCAGCATCATGCCGCACAAAAAGAATCCGGATGTATTTGAGCTCATCAGAGCTAAGACCAACCAGATCCAATCAAGCCCCAATGGCATCATGCTGCAGCTGGGAAATCTGACTACAGGTTACCACAGGGATCTGCAGGTTCTAAAGGAAACCATTTTTCCAGATCTTGAAAAAATAAAATCCTGCCTTCAGATGACGCAGCTGATGCTGGAAAATATTGAAGTGAAAAAAGACATTTTAAAAGACCCATTCTATACCTACCTCTTCAGTGTAGAAGAAGTAAACAGGATGGTACTGGCCGGCCAACCATTTAGGGATGCCTATAAAGAAGTTGGGCGAAATATTGAAAAGGGGGCGTTCCATCCCGATACCGATATCGATCATAAGCATGAAGGAAGTATAGGAAACTTATGTTTGAAGGAAATCAGAGATAAAATGGAAAAAGGTTTAAAAGCTTTTGATTTCAAAAAAGTAGAAGACCAACTTCATGTTTTACTAAATACTTAATCAGAAGGCGGTAAATTTTCCGCCTTCTGTTTAAATACCTAATTCTACCTGAAACCTCAATTGCCAATTGTTATTATTGAGTCTTCCTGCAGCAGGGTCAAAAATTCTATTTTCATATGTCAAGTCACTCTGTATTTTCACTCTATGTCCTTTTAGGTATTTAGTCACCCCCAAGGTATAATGTTCTATGGTAGGAGTCATCGCATTGATTTCAGATCCTGGAGCCAAATTGGTGTACCTGCCTGCTATCTCTACATCATTATAGAAGATATAACTCGCCTGATAGTTTTGTCCCAAACCAGTGTAAACGTACCTTACATTCCCCTCTTCATTATAAGTCAACGCCATAGGTGAAGTCCTATAGAGAAATTCACTTGCAAATGCAAAACCCTGATATTTCAGTAACCAGTCCGTCATATAGGTGGACATGTCTGTAGGCTCGTACAGAAGCGTTCCTATCTGACCACCGGTGCGAAGGGTATTGTTATTTTGGCTGGAAGATATGCCTATGGATACTTTAGGTGTCCTTTCCCTAATCAGATCTCCCTCAAAATAATCGCCAAATCTTTCAAACCGTCCTAATGGAAGCAGTTCTACTCTCCCCGTATAAGATAGTCCTCCGTCTGTAGCTATAATATTTCTCCCCTCCCCCGAACTTATAGCACCACGGAGTACATAGTAGAAATTGCTAAAGAGGCGATCAGAATAAGTAGCCTGGATACCAAAATCCCTGTCTACATTTAAGGTAGCGTTTACAATGCTCCTGTCCACAAATTGGAGGTCACCTGAACTGTTTACCCTTTGGCGGTTACCGGGGAGCTTGGTCTGGCCCATTCCCAGTATCAGTTTTGGACTTATCCTGTAGAATATCATGGCATCCCTGATTACATTTGGAAATTCAGTATTGTCCCAGTCCATGTCTCCTCGTGAAAAAGAGAGCTGTATCACGTAACTCAGTCTGGGGCTATATACAAAACCATCAAAACGCAGTCTAAGCCTCCTTACTCTGGCTTCAATCTGAGTGTTTTCTCCCTCCGTAAATGTAAACCCTGCTCTATTTTGCATCCTAAACCTGATGTTCATCAAAAATAAACTATCAGGAGACATTATCCCCAATCCTTGACCGTACGTAAAATAGGGCACCTGTGAAAAGGCAAGGGGAATTGCCTGCATGATTTGAGTAGTATCATTTTCCTCCTCTGGATCAACTATTATTTGGGCCATAGCAGGTGTGATGTAAATACCCAGAGTACAGAAAAGTAAAAGAATTTTTATGTAAAATAGTAAACCTTTGGCCATAAATAGATATTAACAATAATTAAAAAGCCTAAATTAATAAATTATACCCTTTAAACACGAAGAATTTTACCGACCTTAAATAATTTGACAAAAAAGTTATCTCTATAAAATTAGGGTAAGCTTTTTGCATAGTCAGCATTCAAAAGCATCTATGGAAGGGAGAAGAATTGTTTTATATATAGCATTATTTTTAGCTGCATCTTATTTTTTCTTTGTAGGATTGGTTTTGGCAGAGCCTTTTTTGGTCCCATTATTAACGGCCTTGGTTTTGGCATTGTTGATGCTGCCGATAGCCAATAGGCTGGAAAGATGGGGATGGAGTAAAATCCTGGCCACCTCTGTTTCTACGTTGACCCTGTTAATAGTCACATTAGGCTTTATCACACTATTGATCGTACAGATCAAACAGTTTGCCGATGATTGGGACATGATGCAGTCCAAACTGGAGGATAAATTCGAAGAGATAAGTGAATGGCTAGTCAATGAAACCCCTATTGAAAAAGAACAGCTAGACCGCGTAACTCCTAAAGAAATTTCAGAAGCCAATGGAGCTGCACAGGAATATCAGGAAGAAGCTGCCCGGGAAGAAGAAGATGAAGAAGCAGAAGAAATGGGTGAACAGGCTGTCTCAGCCTTAGGAGCCTTTATGAGCTTCTCTGTAGATTTTTTGATCACCTTCGTATATGTTTTTTTTCTTATACATTTCAGGGGCAGATTTAAAGAATTTCTGTTAAGGTTATTCCCTCTGAAGAGGAGACAAAAAGTTAAAGAAGTAATTTATCAATCCTCATTTGTAAGTAGGAACTATCTGGCAGGCAGGATATTATTAGGAATTATATTGACCATTCTATATTCTATCGGATTATATATATCCGGTATGGAAAACGCCATACTGATCAGCATGTTAGCTGCAGCATTGTCCATCATTCCTTTCATTGGAAATGTAATAGGTTATGGTATTGCTATAGCAGTCAGTCTATTGACAAATGGTGATACCTCCGCCCTACTGATCATCACGGCCACATTCTTGATAGCACAGTTCATAGACAGTTACATACTACAGCCCATCATCTTAGGGGATAAACTGAATGTACATCCTTTTTTTATAATCTTGTCCGTAGTGCTTGGAAATGCCGTATGGGGAGTAATGGGCATGGTACTTTCCATTCCATTATTTGCTATAGTGGCCGTAATTTGCCGGCATGTACCTGAGCTGAATCCATTCGGCTACCTGTTCAGTAATGTAGATATTCAGGAACCTGAAACCCAAAAGAACCCAGGATAATTGACGGAGAAGCATGTATTTGATTCTTTTTCTCTTATTTTTACAGAAAAAAATTTTAAGATATGTACACGGGTATACTTCATTTACATTCCTACTTAGCTTATGTAGTGCTATTGGGTCTCACTATTAGCTTCGTCTATGCGCTTATAGGAGCATTGACCAATAGAGAATTTACAGAAAAAGACAGAAAATTTGGACTTTTTGGATTGATCCCTGCACACATACAGTTATTAGCCGGGATAGTGCTTTATATTATTAGCCCACTGGGTATTTCTAATTTTGGAGACCACACCATGGCAGATGCTACTTCAAGATTATATGCTTTGGAGCATCCTTTGATCAATATAATTGCCGTAGTGTTGATTACAATAGGGTTTAGTAAATCAAAAAAAATAGCTCCTGCCAGAAGTCGTTTTAGAAGTGTATATGTGTTTTATGGTATCGCTTTGATTTTAATTCTTTCCAGAATCCCATGGGCTGCATGGCCACATTGAGTCCCCCCCTGTTGACGCAGGACATATGATATTATAAATGAAAAAGGAGCTTGATGAAAATCAGCCTCCTTTTTTTTTTGGAACACTTAAGTTAAAACAAGGTTGTTTTATTAGAACTTATTTTTAACCTAACACCATTATTATGTCAAAAGATCAAGAATATAGTTTATTTGAGGATGTCTGCAGTTTTGTCGATGATGCAGCCCAACATATGGATTTAGAAAAATCCCTGGTAAACCACATCAAACAGTGTAACAGTGTATACAGTTTCAGCTTCCCTATAGATAATGAAGATGGAACCAAAGAAGTTTTGAAAGGTTACCGCGTGCAGCATTCTCATCATAAATTGCCGGTAAAAGGTGGAATTAGGTACAGTGATGAAGTAAATGAGGAAGAAGTTAAAGGACTTGCTGCACTTATGACTTATAAATGTGCGCTGGTAGAGATCCCTTATGGTGGTGCCAAAGGAGGGGTCAAGATCAATCCAAGAAACTACAATGAAAAACAGCTGGAAAAAATAACCCGAAGGTATACCACAGAGCTTATTAAGAAAAATTTTATAGGTCCCGCTTTAGATGTACCTGCTCCGGATTATGGTACTGGAGCCAGAGAAATGGGTTGGATCGTGGACACCTATATGACTTTTCATCCTGACAGTATAAATGCTAAAGGCTGTGTAACGGGAAAACCTCTGCCCCTTCATGGTATACCCGGCCGGACAGAAGCTACGGGAAGGGGTGTTTATATAGGATTAAGAGAAGCCGTAAGTGTAGAAGATGATATGAATGCACTTGGACTTACGGTGGGACTTGGCGGTAAGGAAGTCATCGTTCAGGGATTGGGAAATGTAGGATATTATGCTGCGCTGTTCCTTCAGGAAGCAGGAGCTAAAATCATAGGGGTAGCCGAATATAACGGAGGAATTTTTGACCCAAATGGCCTTGATATAAAAGAGTTAAAAGCTTATCAAAAAGAAAATGGCAGTTTTAAAGGATACAAAAATACCCAATTCATAGATGACAGTAGAGAAATGCTTACCTATAAATGTGACATCCTGGTCCCTGCAGCACTGGAAAACCAGATCACCAATGAAAATGCTGATAAGATACAGGCTAAAATAATAGGCGAAGGGGCCAACGGGCCTACCACACAGGAAGCTGAAAAGATTCTGATAGAAAAAGGCATATTGGTCATACCAGACATGTATTTAAATGCAGGTGGGGTTACGGTTTCCTATTTCGAATGGCTCAAAAACCTATCCAGGGTATCGTTTGGGAAACTGCAAAAGAGGTATGATATGAAAAAATATGAAATACTTATGGAAAGTATAGAAAAAGCTACAGATAGCCAGTTTACAGAAGAACAAAAAAAACTGATCATCCGAGGAGCCACTGAGGAGGATCTGGTGTATTCAGGTCTGGAAGATACCATGGTAAATGCCTATCACAGTATGAACGATATGAGAAAGAAAAAAGGAATTAAAAGTATGCGTACGGCAGGTTTTATAGTAGCCATAGAGAGAATTGCCATTAGCTACCGAAACCTGGGAATCTTCCCTTAATCAAAGAATATAAACAAAAAAACCGCTAGAAGTAAATCTGGCGGCTTTTTATATTATGATTGCGAGTAAATTTATTTTACTCTGGGACATTCTCTAGATGCTTTTTTCTCTGGATTTTTACATGGTTCTACCGCAGAGGCGTGACAAACTGGACATTCATTAACGGCTGATTCTTTTTTTAAGGTTTTCATGGTTTTTTTATTTTGGTTATACTTCATAAACGCCCCTATTTATCCAAAGTTTCTATAATATGAAATTTAGTATTGATCTAAATAATATTTAAATACATTTTAGTAGGAATTTAAGGTTTAAATATAAATTTTAGGTACTTATATATAATTATTCTAAATTATTAATAAGATCACAATCACTTCATGTATACTTAATGTTTACCTTTATACATGCAAAATGAAATATTGATAGATCTTGTGACAAAACGGATGCCTTTTGGGAAATATAAAAACAGCCTGATATGTGATATTCCCGAACATTATCTTATCTGGCTTCATCGGCAGGGATTCCCTGAAGGTAAATTGGGAATGTGGCTGAGTACCATGTATGAAATAAAACTTAATGGTTTGGACCATTTAATCACAGAACTGAAGAAGCGGTATAAATAAGTTAAATAGACCTTCTGTGTTTATCGGTATTACCTTATCCATAGTAGCGCACAGTTACTTTTATAAAAGGCCATATATAAAAAATGTGAATGGTCTACGACCATTCACAATGTTTGAGGTTAAAGTAAAAAATCAAGTTGTTTATCGTGTTAAATATAAATACTGATTTTAATAAAACAAAGAGTAATTACATTTTTTTATTTCCAATCTACTTTTTTATGTATATAATCGCTGAAAAATGATCTATATATCATACTATAATAATGCTATCATATAATGAACCCTCCATATCTCCCCTATTGAATGATATAAATGTTTTATTTACGTCTTATAGCCGTAAATAAAACCTAAAGTTAATGTTGGCTTTTAATTGGTATAGGGAGAACAAACAGCAATTTTTGACAAATCCACGACCCTCTCATTATAGGCTCCCACGTTACCTACTGCCAGTATAACTTCGTAATCAGGCCCATCCTCAGCCAAATGCACCTTAATATGACCATCAAAACTTAAGAACCTATTAAAGTCCATGATGGAGCCATCATGAAGGGTAGTTATGACGGTCTTACTAACTAGGGTACGGGCATCTACAGGTGACAGCATTTGGGCCATGGGGGCATTAGGGCTATCATATGGTCCATAATGTAGGTGAGATGGATAAAAATAAGCTTCGGTAGATGTAAGCCCTTCTAAAACCAACTCAATTTCTATACCTCCAGTTCTAAGTTCCCGTACATGTGCCATGCCTTGAATATCGAAATCACTCGCAGCCGTTAAAGAATATGACACCTGGTTTTGGGTATAAATCCCCTCTTCCTCAGAACTACAGCCCCATATGATACCAATTACCCATAGAACTATTATTTTACTCCATTTTGACTGCATGCTTATATGTTTTGGTTAATTAAAAATACTAAAAAATCCAATGCTAAACTATTGGCATTTATTTTGGCTTACAAAATAATAAATCCTAAAAACATGAGGGTATGTTTTCAACTCATGTAAACCTATAAATATCAAGGATAATGGCTAAAAGCAAAATCAAAAACGAAGAACAATACGAAGCGCTCAGGGACCAGGGATATTCTAAGGAGAAATCCGCCCGCATAGCCAATTCAGATAGTAGCAAAACAGGTAAAAAGGGAGGAAAAGCACCAAAATATGAGGATTGGACCAAAGATGACCTTTATGATAAAGCTAAAGAAATAGGAATTGAAAAGTATTCCAAAATGAACAAAGGGGAATTGATCGATGCTTTGAGGAATCATTAGCCTATGAAGCTTTTTGCCACTTTATTTGCACAGCTGGACCTTTCTAATAAAACAGGAGATAAATTAATTGCCCTTAAGGATTATTTTATAAAAGCCCCTGATCGAGATAAACTATGGGCCCTGGCTCTATTTACCCATAAGCGGCCAAAACGCCAGGTAACTACTACCAGGCTGAAAGAATGGTGTCAGGAAATTTCCGGTGTACCTGAATGGCTCTTTCAGGAATCCTACCATACCGTAGGCGATCTTGCTGAGACCATATCTTTACTCCTCCCCCCAGGCGAAGAAGGAGATGATCAAACGTTACATTTTTGGATCAATTATCTGCAGCAAATGGAAGGCTTGGATGATGCTGCGAAAAAAGATAAAATAAAAGCCGCATGGAAAGTATTGAACAAAAACGAACGCTTTGTCTTTACTAAGCTGATGACCGGTAGCTTTAGGGTGGGTGTCAGCCAACAAATGGTGACCAGGGCCATAGCAGAGGCATACCAGATGGAAAAAACCGAGGTAGCGCATCGGATAATGGGCCAGTGGTCTCCAGAGAAAATAGGATTTGAAGATTTAATCTTATATGAAAACAAAGAAGATAACCTCTCACGGCCATACCCCTTCTTTTTGGCCCACCCGCTGGAAATACAGCCTGAACTTTTGGGAGATATATCCGAATGGCAGGCAGAATGGAAATGGGATGGTATTCGGGGACAACTCATCCATAGGGAGGGGGAAGTATACGTATGGTCCAGGGGTGAGGAACTGGTATCTGATAAGTTTCCGGAATTAGTTTCATTGGGTAAAAGCTTACCTGATGGCACAGTACTGGACGGTGAAATCATTCCATTTATAGATGGGCATCCATTACCCTTCAGCGTGCTTCAAACCCGGATAGGACGTAAATCACTCTCAAAAAAAATCCTTCAGAGCGCTCCTATCTCCTTTATTGCATACGATACGCTGGAATGGAATAAGGAAGATATCCGATCCAGACCCATGAAAGAGAGAAGAGATATCCTCGAACATATTAAAGCTACCGTTCCGCATGACAGGCTCGAATTGAGCACCCTGGTAGAGGCTAAGCACTGGGAAGAGTTAGCGCAACTGAGAGAGACATCCCGTACCATGATGGCAGAAGGATTCATGCTGAAAAAAAAAGACGCTGCATATGAGGTAGGCCGAAAACGGGGCGGGTGGTGGAAATGGAAGGTAAACCCACTGACTATAGACGGCGTAATGCTTTACGCTCAAAAAGGAAGCGGGAGAAGGGCCGACCTGTATTCGGATTACACGCTTGCCGTATGGGATGGCCCTAATTTGGTGCCTTTTGCCAAAGCCTATTCAGGGCTGACGGATGCAGAAATGCGAGAGGTGGATCAGTTTGTAAAAAAGAATACCAAAGAACGATTTGGACCTGTGCGAACCGTAAATCCCATTTTAGTATTTGAAATAGCCTTTGAGGGAATTCAGCAAAGCTCCAGGCATAAGTCAGGTATAGCTTTACGGTTTCCGCGGATAGCGAGATGGAGAAAGGACAAAAAAGCAGAAGAAGCTAATACACTATCTGATTTAAAGGACTATTTGAAATTATATGGAGGATAATGCTAAGCAAATTCTAGAAAAATGGTTTGGTTCCAGAGGCTGGAAACCTTTTCCCTACCAATATGAAGCTTGGGATTCCTACCTATCAGGAAAAAGCGGGCTCTTAAATGCCCCCACAGGAAGTGGAAAAACATTCAGTTTATGGATACCGGTCCTGATAGAGTATATACAGCAAAACCCAGATTGGAGAAAGCCCAAAAAAAATGGGCTGCAACTCATTTGGGTTACCCCTTTGAGGGCACTGGCCAGAGATATCCAGAAGGCTATGACAGCTGTATGTGAGGAGATAGGACTGCCATGGACTGTTTCTATACGAAATGGTGATACATCTACCCAAGAACGGACGCAGCAGAAGAAGAAAATGCCTGAATGTTTAATCACTACACCGGAGAGCCTGCACCTGCTGCTGACCCAAAAAGATAATCCTGCGATCTTCACCAACCTGAAGGCTATAGTCATAGATGAATGGCATGAACTCCTGGCCAATAAAAGAGGGGTGCAGATTCAGCTCGCTTTGAGTTATATTAAAACCCTGCTAAAACATCCTCCAAAAATATGGGGCATATCAGCCACTATAGGAAATATGCCAATAGCTTTTTCTGCATTGCTGGGCCCAAATGCCCCTAAATTAAATATCATAAAGGCAGACATTAAAAAGGAAATTATCATAACATCCATTATCCCGGATGTAGTGGAAAAATACCCTTGGTCCGGTCATTTGGGTGTCAAAATGATAGAGAAACTTTTTCCAATCATAGAAGAAAGCAAGACCACCCTACTGTTTACCAATACGCGATCACAGACAGAAATATGGTATCAAAAATGGATGGAAAAGGCACCTCATATGGCTGGTCTGGTAGCCATGCACCATGGATCACTGGACAATGATGTGAGAAACTGGGTGGAGCAGGCACTCCATGACGGCAGATTGAAATTAGTTATCTGCACCTCCAGTCTTGACTTGGGTGTGGATTTCAGGCCAGTGGATACAGTGATACAGGTAGGAGGGCCTAAGGGAATATCCAGATTTGCGCAGAGGGCGGGACGGGCAGGACATCAGCCCGGATTGCCCAGTAAAATATTTTTTGTTCCTACGCATTCACTGGAACTTATAGAAGGAAGTGCACTGCGTCATGCCATAGCAGAGGAAAGATACGAAATACAGTATCCTATGGAGAAAAGCTTTGATGTACTCGTCCAGTTTCTGGTGACCATAGCAGTAGGTATAGGCTTTGTCAGAGATGAAATGTTTCACTTGCTTAAAGATACTTATGCATTCAGAGAGCTCACATTGGAAGAGTATGAGTGGTCACTGGAATTTGTGACAGTGGGTGGAAAATCCCTGGGTGGATATGAGGAATTTCTAAAGGTAGAAATCTCTAACGAAGGAAGGTATCAGGTCACCAGCAAAAAGATAGCCATGAGGCACCGCCTTTCTATGGGGACCATAGTCAGTGACCCCATGTTGAAAGTCAAGTACATGACCGGGGGCTATCTGGGAGTCGTGGAAGAGAGCTTTATAGCTAAGATGAAGCCCGGGGATGTTTTTTGGTTTGCAGGAAAGAGCCTAGAATATGCCATGTTAAAAGACATGACCGTTTTGGTGAGAAGATCAAAAAAGAAAACCAATACCATACCCAAATGGATGGGGGGAAGACTGCCCCTTTCTTCACAGATGTCCAAAATGCTCAGAGAAGAACTTGAACTCGCCGGAAATGATCCTTTGGCCTCAGCTGAAATCACAGCGATACAACCTATTTTAGAACTTCAAAAAGTGTTGTCCCTGGTACCTGACCAGCGCACCCTGCTGATTGAAAAAACCATCTCAAAAGAAGGTACCCATGTATTCTTCTATCCCTTTGAAGGTAGGTTTGTCCATGAAATTTTGGGAGCACTCATAGCTTATAGAATTAGTGTGAGCTACCCCATCAGTTTTAGCATTGCCATGAATGACTATGGATTTGAACTGCTTTCTGACAGTGACATACCTATTGAAGATGTTCTAGCTGAAGACCTGTTTTCATTGCATAACCTTAAAGAGGATATTTTAACCAGTATCAATGAAAGTGAAATGGCTAAAAGAAAATTTAGGGATATTGCATCCATAGCTGGACTGGTATTTCAGGGATATCCAGGTAAACCCATCACCAACAGACACCTTCAGGCTACCTCCGGGATTTTATACGGAGTATTTCAGGAATATGATCCTGAAAATTTACTTTTAGAGCAGGCACAAAAAGAAGCTTTGACCATGCAAATGGAACACGACCGTCTTATCGAAGCTGTAAAAAGGATAAACGACCAAAAAATTATCTTGAAATACACTAATAAGTTTACACCTTTTGCATTCCCTATTATGGTGGACAGACTTAGGTCCACACTCAGCTCCGAAAGTCTGGAAGACAGGGTATTAAAGATGCAGGCCCGTCTGATAAAATAATTTTTTCTTTATATATAAAAATTTGTTATCGTTATATCTAGTTATAAATTGCATTCACAAAATTCTCCCAAAGGGGGAAATAAATCTTATTATCTGAATGGTTAAGAAGTATTTCAGTATTTTATTTTTATGCTTGTGCATATGTTTATTTTTCTGGCCGAGCATTTCATATAGCCAGGATACCAAGATTTCCCTACTTTATGACCGTATTAAATCATTAGAAGAAGACACGGTTAAATTGAGATTATTGACTGAATTTGCCTGGTACATCCATCACTCAGATTCCTCCCAAAAATTTTACCTAGAGGCCATCAATTTAAGCAGGAAATTAAATGACCATAAATACCTGCCACAGAATTTAAACAGGTACGGCGTCACTTTTAGAAACCTGGATTTACAGGAAAATGCACTCGAACTGTATGAAGAAGCCCTTAATATATCCATAGCAACCGGTAATAAGATAGAAGAAGGATATGCTTATAATAATTTAGCACAAATCATTAATTATCAGGGATTACAAGAGGAGGCATTATCCTACTATACCAAAGCAGAAGCGATTTTCACCCATATCAATTATCCAGTGGGATTAGGATATACCTATAATGGATTCAGTACAGTATTCAGAGAAATGGGCCAATATGATAAAGCAATAGATGCTATCAACAAATCCATGGCTGTAAGCAATGGGAATAAAGATACCCGGGAATACCTGACAGCCATCCTGAAACGTGGTGATCTTTACGGTGAATTGAAAATGTATGAAGAGGCATTGGCAGATTACCAGTTATACCTCACTAAAGTCAAAGACCTATACCCACGCGGAGAATTGAACATCTACGGACGGATGGCATTACTGTATTATAATGAGGGAGAAGTAGATAAAGCACTACAATACGCAGACAAAGCTTTGGCTCTACATGAAAAACACCCCTCACTGGAAGTTATCTTGCCTATTTACCAGGGACTATCCAAATACTATGCCTCCATAGGCAATTATAAATCAGCTTATCAATATAATTTAGAATATTCCCAAAGTAAGGAATTGCTTTTTGAGGAAAGAATTAACCAATACCTTACCAACCATAAAATCAGAAGCCAAGATGCAGAAATAAAGGCGCTGGAACTGGACCGGCAGCTACAGGCTGACAAAAATATTTTAAAAAAGTATGTCAATTCAGGGTTAATCCTTCTTTTGATTCTAGCCACTACATTGACCATGACTTATTACCGCTCCTATAAAAATGAAAAAAACAACCTGGCGCTATTGGACGCCCAGAAAAAAGAAATACAAAAACAGGCAGAAGAACTGGATAAGCTGAACAGTGTCAAGGATAAACTCTTTTCCATATTGGCTCATGACCTGAGAGGACCACTTAATGCATTACGAGGAATGATCGAACTGTTAGAAGAAGATACACTGTCACCTGAGGAGTTTAGGGATGTCATTCCCCTGGTCAGTCAAAATGTAGGAAATAACAGTATTCTACTGGAAAACCTATTGATTTGGTCCCGAAGCCAAATGCAGGGAATGCAGACCCTCCCGGAAATTGTAAAGATCAAACAGGTCTTATCAGATAATTTTGAATTTATTGACCCTTTATCAAGAAAAAAAGATATCATCATAGATAATCACATAAGAGAAGATGTATTGGTAAAAGCGGATAAAGGAATGGTGGATATTGTGATGCGAAACTTATTGACCAATTCCATAAAATTCACCCCCGCAGGCGGAAACATCATCGTAGATGCCGAAGATGAAGGTGACAGCTGGAAGATCATCATTTCAGATTCAGGGGTAGGCATAGCCGCTGAGAACCTATCCAAAATTTTCAGCAACAAGTTTTTTACCACCACCGGTACCCATAAAGAAAAAGGCAGCGGCTTGGGCTTGATCCTTTCCAAAGAATTAATAGAAAAGAACAATGGCAAAATCTGGCTGCACAGTATAGAAGGCGAAGGGACCACCTTCTATTTCACCTTTCCAAAAGCTTAAATTTCTACCGTAAATGTCTCTATGGCTTTATATTTCCCTTCCAGGTACACCTTATTTCGATCTTCCCTAAACTTACATATAAATTTTCCGCCTCTTCTGCTCAACTGCAAAGAAGACAGATCATCTGATTTTAACTTTTTGGCCCAGAATGGTACCAGTGCTGCATGGGATGATCCAGTGGCATGATCTTCTAACTGATGCACATGTGGAACTAAAGTCCTGCTTACAAAATCCACTTCAAGACCTGGAGCGGTAACGGCATACCCGAAAATATCACTGTTCCGAAGTTTTTCAAAATCAGGATTCATTTTGGATAAAATCCTTTCACTTTCCACCATGATGATGTGTTTACCATCAGTTTTGTACATAGCTAGAATAGGTATCCCCAATCCCTCTTCTATAGCGTCGGGTACATCTATCTCTTCCAAGAGATGTATAGCCTCCAACTCTATGATAAATGTATCCGTCATCTGCCACTGCACCCTTATTATACCCTTCTTATGGTGCAGTGTAAATGGATCGTGAGCGTTAAATTTTTTACCTAAAAAAATAGCCGCTGCAGCAGCACCATGACCACAAAGGATGATTTCGTCATCTACTGCATACCACCTTACATGGAAATGGCCATCTTGACCTTCCACAGGCCATAAAAAAGTAGTGGCGGGCTGTTTGTTTTTCTTTGCGACGTGCTGCATCTGCTCCTCTGTCAAAGGAGTCTTGGTGTAGATACATGCCGCGGGGTTACCCGTATATCCCCTTTTTTTATCCGTAAAAACAGCAATCACTTGACCGTTTAATATCATAGACATTTCATTCATTTATAAATACAACTTCCTAATATGGATACGCACTAACTTATAAAAAGATATAGCAGATCAATTAGCCCGCCAGAAATAAGGTGTAAATAAAACCAATATGGTAAAAAGCTCCAATCTTCCCAAAAGCATCAAAAAACATAAAAATAATTTTGCAAAAGGGGAGAAAAAAGCAAAATTATCCATCGGGCCTACCAGTCCGATCGCCGGTCCCACATTTCCAAGCGAGGTAGCTACCGAACCAAATGAAGTAATAAGGTCATAGCCGGCCAATGACATCACTATAGTGCCAAAAACAAATATGGCGAGATAAATTAATAGGAAATTCATAATATGGGTGATCACTTTTCCTGTCACCCTGTCTCCGTTGATTTTCAGTGGCACCACTGCTCTGGGATGCACGATCCTTTTAAATTCCAGATAGCTGTTTTTGACAAATGCCAGGTGTCGGACAAATTTTATTCCGCCGCTGGTAGAGCCTGCACAGGCACCTAAAAAAAGTAACATGAAGAAAATAATCACCAAACTATCATGATAAGACAGGTAATCTGCCGTAACAAATCCAGTAGTAGTGATTAAAGATACCACCTGAAACAGGGCGTCTCTAAAAGCTTTTTCCATTGGGTCACATGTCAAAAAATAAATAGGTACAGTCAATACTACCACTATAAAAATGACTACAAATAGATAAGTACGGAATTCATCGCTTGCCCATACCTGTCTAAACTTCCCCTTTAGTCCGAAATATATAATGGTAAAATTGGTGCCGGCCAAAAACATAAAGACAATGGCTATATATTGGATAGCCGGAATATCAAAATGCGCCATACTTGCATTTTTGGTAGAAAACCCTCCTGTCGCCATGGTGGTCAAAGCGTGGTTTACCGCATCGAAAACTGACATCCCCGCCAGTTTATAAAGCACCATAAGGACTAAAGTAAGTCCCACATAGACAAACCATAATCTTTTGGCAGTCTCCCTGATGCGTGGATGCAGTTTATCAGAAGTGGGCCCGGGAGATTCTGCCACGAAAAGCTCAATACCCCCTATGCCCAAAAGGGGGAATATGGCTACCGTCAGTACGATTATACCAAGGCCTCCTATCCATTGGGTCATGCTTCTCCACGTCAGGATACCCACCGGTACAGACTCTATATCTTCCAGGATGGTGGCCCCAGTGGTGGTCAATCCAGATATGGTTTCAAATACTGCATCAGGCCAATAGGGAATAGACCCACTGAAAAGATAGGGAATCATCCCAAAAATAGACATGAATATCCAGCTCAAAGATACAATAAGATATCCTTCTCTTTTCCTTATATTCTCATCCTGTTTGGCAAATGACGAAAACATCAGTCCACCACTTAAGGCTGAAATGATGGCGGAATATACCAATGCCATCAGATCATTGCTACCATAGTATACGGAGAAAGCAATGCTGGGCAGCATCAAAATCCCTAACAATACCAATAAGACGCCAATTATTTTCCCAATAGCTTTATAATGGATCATCGATCAATGGAAAAGTTTATCAAGAATTGGTTTAGCCTCCGGCAGCGCAAAGACAATAGCTTTATCATTTATCTCCAATGTAAAGGTACCATCTGGAATAAAGACTTCTTCACCGCGGATTACACCAGCTACTATGGCTGTATTAGGAAAGTGAAGTTCCATCAAAGGTTTTTTTGTAAGCCGGTTATTCTTTGTCACTACATATTGGACAAATTCAGCCTCTACGCCGTAGATCCCGGATATGGCTTCCACATTCCCCTTACGAAGGTATCGGCTTACCTGGTTAGCTGCCACCAGTTTTTTATTGATCAGGGAATCTACCCCTATACTGTGTGATATATGGATATATTCCCGCGTATCGACATGGGCTATGGTTTTATACACACCATGGTTCTTAGCGCTCAGACTCGTGATGATATTGGTTTCAGAACTTTCGGTAAGGGCCAAAAATCCGTCCATTTCTTCAAGGCCTTCTTCTATAAGCAAATCCACATTTTTGTAATCCCCATGTATGACCAAAGAATTTGATAACCGCTCACTGAGCCATTTGCACCTTTCTTTGTCTTTATGGATAAGTGTCAGTCTGTAATGGGCTTCTAGCTTTATAGCAGTGGAAAATGCGAGGTCATCCCCCCCTATCATCATTACATTTTTTATATTGATCTCCTTATGCCGGATAAGTTTTTTTATAGAGTCTACCGCTTTTTTATTGCTGATAAAAAATACGTGGTCATTGTTTCTGATGATGGTATCCCCCTTGGGGATGAGTGTAATCTGATCCCTGATGATCGCTATGATCCTGATGTCCTCAAAGATCGGATCTGTACTGGAATCTGAAAGTCTTTTGTTGATCAGCGGCGAATACCTGTCTAAAGTAAGCCCGACTACATTCAGTTTTCCTCCTTCAAACTCAAACACATCCGAAAAAGTAGAATTTTTCATCATCTTCACTATCTCTGTACTACAAAGCATCGAAGGAGAAATGATGGAATCTATCCCAAGGTTGCGGAAGTATTCCTGATTATTTACATCTAGATAGTCATGGTTTCTTACACGTGCCACCACCTTTTTTGCCCCTAGTTGCTTGGCCAGCATCGCAGTCACCAGATTAGTTTTTTCCGAAGTCGTCACTGCCAATACCAAACTGGCCTGGTTTACATTGGCTTTTCTAAGAATATCTATAGAGGCAGAATCTCCCCATATGGTCAGGACATCCAATCTGCTGGAAATATTATCGAGTATGTCTTTTTCCGTATCGATCAGGATGATATCCTTGTTTTCGAAACTTAATTGTTCCGCAAGGTGATATCCCATATCTCCCGCTCCGGCTATTACTATATTCATACCCATAAATGGATCCTAATAATTATTTATTAAAGCAAGGGCAAATTTATCACATATTTACCAATCATTACTATAACAGGTCAACTTTAACCATTCAGAACCATTTATATTACCTACAAAATTGTTTAATGTATTTCTGAGCCGTCATGCCACCTTCAGAGACAGATTTATTCCAGTTTTTACAGGCTTCATCTTTATTTTTGACCTGATAATAAGCTATGCCCCTATTGGTCAGAATATCTGGATTTCCCGGACTTAATTGCAATGCATAATCGTAATCGGTAATGGCTCTTTGAAATTCTTTTGTTTTTAAATAGGCATTCCCCCTATTAAAATGGTAACCATATACCTGATGAAAATCCTCCCCGTTGATTTTGCTGTATCCTATGGCACGGGTAAACAGTTTGATCGCATGGGCATAATCCTGTTTTTCATAAAATAGGTAACCCAGATAATAGGTCAACTCATCATCTTCCTCAAATATATAGGTGCCTTCCTCCAGTATGGTGAGTAATTTGGATTTGTCTACATTAGTTTGATTGTAGGCTTTATAAAGATTGATATAGGCAGGATGAAACGTCCCGTCGACTGAAATGGCTTTTTCAAGATCGGCTATGGCGGCCAGAAAGTTCCCCGCTTCTATATGCTGCAGACCTTTTTGAGTCAGTGATATGGCCTCTTCCCTATCCTCTATATTTACTTCATATTCCTTCTGAGCAGCGGCATGAAACACCACTACCAATAGCAAACTTACCGTTAAAATAATTTTATCCATCATGCTTGATAATCGGATCAAATGACTTTCCGTTCCTTTATATATCTTAAATTTCCCTAATAAATAAACAATTAATGTAATTACCAAAAATTACTGCCAATGTCAAAACAACCACCATCCGCTCTCTGAAAGGTCTTAAGGTTTTTACCTCTTAAATAATAATCTCCCCTACAAACCCATCATTTCATGTATAGATTCAAAAAAATTACGAACTTGAAAGATTAATCAAAGTTAAGCATGAAGCATATAAAATTTTTGGGACTGGCCATGGCATTAGCGCTATATTCCTTACCTACTTTTTCCCAGAACATCGTCAATAATGAAATAGGTGGCTGGATCATGGTTTTTAACAGGATACGTTTCCATGACAAATGGAGTATGCACAATGAAGTCCAGGACCGGTTTTATGATGTGGCGGGAAGAGGAGAACAGCTGCTCATCAGGACAGGGTTTAATTATCACTATTCAGATAAGTTATGGCTTACTGCTGGATATGGGTATATAGAAAACTATCCCACTACCGATGCAGGGGGAAGAAAGGTAGTGGAGCACCGGATCTGGCAACAGGGGCTATACTTCCATGCTCTTGGCAGAGTGGCCCTGGAGCACAGGGGTAGACTGGAACAGCGTTTCGTAGGGGATCGCTACAGGAACAGGATCAGGTACAGGTTATTGGCCACTTTGCCTCTTAATAAAGTCAGGATGCAGCCTAAGACTGTGTTTTTGGCTGCCTATAATGAAATATTCTTCCATTTTGAAGATCAGCCATATGACCGTAACAGGCTATATGGTGCTATAGGTTACCAGTTTACTACCTCCACTCATCTTCAGGCAGGCTATATGGCCCAGAATTTTGCCAATGTGACCAAAGGATATCTCCAGCTTATGCTTACCTCAAATTTATACCTATTGGGAAAATAAGATATGATCCAGCAAAATGGGTTTTGAGTTCAGAAAAATTAAATATGCGCCTGGTCCAGGTTCTTTAGTCACTGCGGCCTTTATTGGCCCCGGAACAGTAACGGTCTGTACGCTGGCAGGGGTAAATTATGGACTGGAACTCCTTTGGACCCTGGCACTTTCTGTTATAGCAACGGTAATTTTGCAAGAAATGGCAGCAAGGCTTGGGCTGGTCTATAAGAAAGGCCTTGCCTCTATAATAAGAGAGCAATTCCAAAAGCCACTTTCCAGATACCTAGCTATAGGCTTGGTTATTATGGCTGTTGTCTTTGGTAATGCAGCATATCAGGCCGGCAATATTACCGGTGGCGCCATGGGTGCCGAACTGATCTTTGAGCTGCCCCTCATACCCTCTTATGGCTTTGCTATCAATATATTCAGCTTAATGATCGGGCTGCTGTCAGGAGTATTTTTATATGCCGGAAACTATAAGCTGGTAGAACGGGTCATGATGGTGCTGGTGGTGATAATGAGCATATCCTTTATCACAGCTGCATTTATGACCAGACCATCTCTTACTGATCTTATGCGAGGGTTCTCCCCTACCTTATCTGGTGACAATATGCTTACTATAGTAGCTCTTATAGGGACGACTGTGGTTCCTTACAATCTTTTTCTGCACAGCGCACTGGTGGCAGACCGATGGAGCAGGCCTGAAAATCTAAAGTCGGTCAGGCTCGACACCATAGTCAGTATCATTCTGGGCGGATTGATATCTCTGGCCATTTTGATCACGGCCGCTGCCAGTCAGGCCCAGGAAGTCAACAGTGCTAAAGATCTAGCGTTAAGCCTTACGCCTATGTATGGCCATGCGGCCAAGTATATGATAGCCATCGGACTATTTGCTGCAGGAATCACCTCAGCCATGACAGCTCCTTTGGCTGCAGCATTTGTCGTCTGTGGCTGCTTTGGATGGCCACAGCATGTAAAGTCTGCCCCTATGAGAATCACCATGGGCCTCATACTATTGACCGGATTGGCCCTGGCTTCTTTGGGCATCAGACCTGTAGAACTCATCACATTTGCCCAATTGACTAATGGTATACTCCTCCCATTGGTGACTGGTTACATTTTGTATTTAGTTAACCAGTACAGTATCTTGGGTAAACATAAGAATAAATGGAGGCATAATATATTGGGATTTAGCATATGGATCATTACCTTAATATTGGGAAGCAGAAGTGTGTTAAAAGTACTTGAAGACTGGATATGAATCATATAGACCTTAACTGTGATCTGGGAGAAGGGATGGAAACAGATGGACTGATTATGCCCTATCTTACCAGTTGCAACATCTCCTGTGGAGCTCATGCCGGGGATCGGGCAATCTTAGCCCAAACACTGATAAAAGCTAAGCAGTACAGTTTAAAAATCGGGGCCCATCCGTCTTACCCTGACAGGGAAAATTTTGGCAGAATGGACATTCCTATGTCGCTTGCAGATCTGGAAGAAAGCCTTCTGGACCAATTGCTCGCATTCCAGATGGCTGCGATACAATCAAACGTTACTATCCACCATATCAAACCCCATGGAGCCTTATATCATCAGGCAGCCAAAAGCCCAGATACGGCCAAAGTGATCTTAAAGATCATGCAACAGCATTTTCCTCATCTTATCCTATTTGCCCCACCTTCCTCAGTCATATCTTTGCTGGCTAAAGAATATGGCATCAGCGTTTGGTCAGAAGCTTTTGCTGACCGAAACTACGCCGATGATCTCAGCCTTATCCCCAGAAGCCATGCAGAGGCTTTGAAAATGGATATTCTGGACATACTTGCCCATATAGACAATATGATGAACCAGCACCAGGTAGTCACACTGAGTGGTAAATCACAGCCTATTAAAGCTGATACGATCTGTATCCATGGAGACCACCCCCATGCTGAGTCCATTGCCAAAGCTATCCATCAACACTGGAATGCTAATTTATGATCAGTTTTTATTGTATATCACCATATATCCTGGAAATATCATGGAAACCTAATGTCAACGACCAGACGCTGTATGAGATACTGGCATTTCAAAAAGTACTGAGCAAAGTTTATAAAGATGATCTAAAAGACTGCGCCAGTGGATACCATAGTCTCTCACTGCATTTCAGGTATGCCTATGACCGATCAGTGGTACTGCCGCAACTATCAAAGCTTTATGAAATACTGGATGTACCCGACCACATGAAGGTTGCCTGCTGGCCTATACCTGTCTATTATAATGGAAAAGACCTAAATAGTCTATCCTCTGCATTACGGTTATCTATAAAGGAAATTATATCATTACATACCATGCAGGAATACCGTGTTCATTTTTACGGCTTCATGCCTGGATTCCTTTACTTAGGAGGTCTGCATCATAGCCTTCATCACCCTAGGAAGCAAAATCCAGATGCCATGGTGCCCCCAGGTGCTGTAGCCATAGGAGGAGCACAAACCGGCATCTATCCTCTGGAGAGTCCAGGCGGCTGGCATATCATAGGAAGCTGCCCCATAAAAATTTTTGATCCAAAAAAGTATCCCTTGGTAAGGATAAATACGGGTGATAAAGTCCGATTTTATCCAATAGACGAATATGAATATGAGAAAATAAAAAATCAGAACACAGGGTTAATTCCTGATACCGCTAATGGCTAGGGTCACCTTACTCCAACCAGGTCTATTTACCAGTATCCAGGATACTGGCAGGTATGGATTCTCCAGCTTGGGAGTTCCTTCAGCAGGTGCTATGGACCAGTATGCTCATTCGATGGCCAACCTCCTGCTGGGAAATCCTGCGGAGGCAGCCTGTTTAGAAATCACCCAATCAGGACCTGTGCTGGAATTTTCTGATGAAACCATCGTTTTATTCTCGGGTGCCATCACTCCTGTATCTTTAAATAAAGGAGCATGGAAGCAGGCAAATCACCATTGGCTTTCTATATCAAAAGGAGATGTGCTGCAGATAGGGTATTTAAAGCATGGTTTGAGATCTTATATGGCTATCAAGGGAGGCTTTTATTCTGAATTTATCTTGAGAAGCAGGAGTCAATCCAAAGGCATAACCCCCCATGAACGGCTCCTAAAATTTGATACCGTATCATACGATTCAAATCCCCTTCCCGTCACCTTTCCCACCACACGCGTAAAACCTGCATATCCTTGGATAAACGATAGCCCTATTGACGTATATCCGGGGCCCGAGTTTTCCTTATTAAATGAAGAAGTTCAAGGTCAAATATTTCAAAATAGGTATACCATATCCCTGCACAGCAACAGAATGGCGATCATCCTAGAGGAAAGGTTACCTAATCATTTACCCCAAATACTCACACACCCTGTTTTCCCAGGCACGGTGCAATTGACCCCTGCTGGAAAATTAATCCTGCTAATGAGAGACGCCCAGGTGACAGGAGGCTATCCGCGTATCTTTCAAATCAAGGAAGAGCATCTTAATTACCTTGGGCAAATGTCCATAGGTGCTACGTTTAGATTTAGTCTGAAGACATTCTAAAACCTTTGTTTAGTCAGCTGCTCATTTAAAAATGCCTTTAATTCATCGCCTTCCATTACCTGCACCTCCCCAGGCAATCCTAATATAAACCTGGATATACCTGGAAATTCCGCTATATCATGTTCAAAATAATAAAACTGCCTATGGGCCGTCGTGGTAAACGGCCTGGCTTCTGGGTATTCCTCGATCAATAGTTGATATGCTTTTTTAGAGAGTTTAAGTTTTACATGATATTTGGCAGTACCAGAAAAACCAAAAAATTCATCTCCATACCCGATGTGCAGACTTTCGTATTGATGCTTTTTACTCGTCACTTCGAGCTCACTGATCCTTTCTAGTTTGAACTTTTTCATAGATTTGGTTTCGACCTCAAAGGCATGTATGTATTCATAATCCTTTGAAAAGCCCACAGGCTCTATCCTCCTGTTTTTCTCCGAATCACTGTTCAAAGAATAATAATCTATCAACACCACCTGATATTTACGCTTTACAGCCTCAGCCAGTTCATCTACGAACACCCCGAGCTTGGCATTGAATATTCTTTGGGCACCCAGTTCCAATGGTGAGCGGGCAATGACTTTCTTCAAAATAGATTCTTTGAGTAGATTTTTTTTACCGGATTTTGAGATGGCCTGGGCCAAAAATGCAGATTCTTCCTCTGTAAAGGTACCATAAAAGGAATCTGTCAAACTATCCGTTCTATCCACTATTCTGAATTTACCAAACTGTTTCTCGATCTGAAATCCTAGAGCTTCCAAAAGATTAAAATAGCGGTAAACAGTACGGGGATCGGTATCAAGTGATTCACCTAATCTTTTGACTGACTTTCCGGCATTAGTCTTTAATAAATTGATGAGTTTAAATACTCTTAGGATCTTCTGCTGCTCTATCTGGTTTTCCTTTGCCATATCATATTGCATTTAGGCATCTAAGATAATATTAATATGGATAACCATTATTTTTTTGACACATATAGTCAAAATACAAGAATTTAAAGTACGCCTTCAGATATTTGGTTATAAAAAATGAATCCGGCAGGAGGCAAACTTCATCCATTGCCTGTCATAAATGTCCATTTAGGGCGTTATCCATGAGAGATCCTCACAAATAAGGTCCCCGGGTCGGGAACTACTTTACCCCGCTACGTTTCTGCTTATTAATTTTAAAAAAATATAACCAGTTTAAGCCATATGCAAATGACAAACAGCACCCTTTTATGCTGTCAATATTTCCTGTTCAATATTTCGGTAAGTATCACGGCATCGCGTACACTTTCAGGACTTTTAAGCAGATGGCCGTATTTGTTTTTTCCGCCATACTCCTCAGCTACGTCCTCTACTTCTCCCAATATTTTTTCATCGGAATCCAGGTCTATCTGATCATCCAGTTTGACTAATGGCTTCCTGTCATAGTTTTTCAGACTTCCTTCAGCATCATCATAATATTTATTTGGAACAGACCTCGCAGGTTCAGGTTGCTTATAGGCAGGTTTTTCTTCCCAGGGCTCATAGTTGGTCTCAAAGGTATCTTCCTTTCGATCCTGATACTTATGATCTGCCACGTCCCCCTGGCCAGCATGTTCTATATCCCTTTCCCGTTCATGCTGTTCCCTGCGTATATCGCGCAGCATATCTTCAAATGAGGCAGGTCTTTTTTCTCCCGCTTCCTCCCCTTCATATCTCTCTTCCTGCTCAGGCGCATTTTTCTTCTTAAATGCAGTGAAGATAAAATAGATGATAACTAAAACTATATATACTATTGTTCCTATATCCACGGTGTCTTATTTGTTTGTCTGCTCTAATGTAGACATTTTTCTTTTCTAATAGAAAAGTAAATAGAGGCCAAATAGTTTCAGATTTAAAATTAAAGGTTGATTTTCAGCTGTTAGAAGAAGCCATTTTAAGGGCTGAATATTCAGAAAGGTAGCGTAAATAGAGGATTCCTCACCCCTGCAACTTGTCTATTAGGGATATCTGCTTAATTTTGTTGGTATTTCGTTGATTAGATTATATTTATATGCAGCTCAGCAAGCTTGAGATTAAAGGCTTTAAAAGTTTTGGGGACAGGGTGGTGATCCATTTTGATAAAGGCATCACCGGAATAGTAGGTCCAAACGGCTGCGGTAAATCCAATGTAGTCGATGCTATACGCTGGGTGCTGGGGGAGCAAAAGACACGTATGCTCCGTTCGGACAAAATGGAAAATGTGATTTTCAACGGCACCAAAAACCGTAAACCTACCAATCTGGCTGAGGTTTCCCTGACTTTTGAAAACAATAAAAACCTGCTTCCTACTGAGTACACACAGGTCACCATCACCCGCCGCTATTATAGATCCGGAGAAAGTGAATACCTCCTGAACGGCATCACCTGTAGGCTTAAAGATATCACCAACCTCTTTATGGATACCGGCATCAATTCTAACAGCTACGCCATCATAGAGCTGAAGATGATCGATGAACTGCTGAATGATAAAAACAACAGCCGACGGGATCTTTTCGAGGAAGCGGCCGGCATATCTAAATTTAAGACACGTAAAAAAGAAACCCTACGCAAACTCGAAGATACAGATGGCGACTTGTCCAGAGTCGAAGATGTGCTTTTTGAAATTGAGAAAAATCTGAAGCAACTGGAAAAACAGGCCAAGCAGACCGAAAAATATTTTACTGTAAAAAAAGAGTATAAAGCAGCAAGTATTGCCCTGGCTAAAAAGAGCGTGAACAAACACACCACTGCGCTGGTCCAAATGTCCGCCAGCATCACACAGGAACAGGACAGGAAACTCAGCCTTAACGCTAAAGTAGCTGAACAGGAAGCCCTGCTTGAAAAAAACAAAAATGAGCTCCTCCTAAAAGAAAAACTACTTTCGGCCAGACAGCGGTCGCTCAACGAGCAGGTAAATAAAATCAGACAGTTTGAAAGTGATAAAAAAATCAAAAATGAAAGGCTGAGATTTCTCGAAGACCGTGGACAAAAGCTCCGCGAACAGATAGATCTGGACAGAAAAAGCAATGACAGGGCGGGATTCAGTATTCGCTCTCTGCAACAGGAGAAAGAATCAGCAGAAAAACTCCTAAGAGAAAAGGAATTTGTAGTGGATAATCTGAAGACTGAGCTTCAGGAACAAAAAGATACCTATGCCCTATCCCAAGAGCGGCAAAAGGTACTGAACAAAGAATTTACCAGTAGAAAAGAAACGATATATCAACTTTCCAAAGACCTGGAAATAAAGCAAATCCAACTTTCTACTTTAAAACAAGAGCTGGAAAAAACAGCTACAGATGATGACAATCAGGAAGCAAACCTGGCTGAGTTTGAAGAAAAAGTGGTGCTGCTAAAAGAGGAACTGGACCTAAGGACAGATGCGCTCCATGAGCTGAAAAAAAAGGAAGAAGATCAGCTTGCCAGGATAGAAGAGGCTGTGCACACTATCGACCTGATCAAAGATGAAGTAACCCAATCCAGCAGAAAACTGGATGCAAAGCAAAACGAGTACAACCTCACCAAATCGCTGGTGGAAAATCTGGAAGGATTTCCTGAGGCCATAAAATTCCTGAAAAAAAACAGTTCATGGGGAAAAGACACCCCACTGCTATCTGATATACTCACTACTGAAGAGAAATATAGGGTGGCCATAGAGAATTTTTTGGAAGGTTATATGAACTACTATGTAGTAGAAACAGAAGCCCAGGCCATTGCTGCCGTAAACCTGCTCAGCGATGCTGCCAGGGGTAAGGCGAATTTTTTCATATTGGAACATTTTGAGAGATTTCAGCCTTCTGTCACCAAATTATTTCCCAATGTCATCGCTGCCACAGAAATCATAGAATACGATCTAAAATACAGTAAACTGATCAGTTTCATACTGGATGACGTATATATCATCAAAGGTGAATACAGAGATATCCCACTAGATCATACTTCAGTCTTCATCACCGAAAGCGGTAAATTGACCAAAAGAAAATTCAGCATATCCGGCGGATCAGTAGGTCTATTTGAGGGCAAAAGAATAGGACGTGCAAAAAATCTGGAAAAACTGGAAAAAGACATCAAGGAACTCAATAAAAAAGTAAGCCAGACGCGATCAGATCTGGACAGAAAAATGGGTGACCTGATGAAATTAAAGGAAGTATCCCATAAATCGCAAATCGAGGTCCTGCAAAATGAAATAAATGAATACAACCAACAATATATCTCGGTAAGGACCAAAAAGGAACAACTATTTGAACTGCTTTCTACAAATGCCAATAAACGGGAAGATATACTGATCAGAATAGATTCCTTATCAGAAGAAGTAGCCGAACTGCTCCCGTCTTTGGATGCCAGCAAATCCGGATTCTCAGAACTGGAATATGAGTTGGAGGAGATCAATGAAAATCTCCAGGTGGAGAGTGAAAGTGTCTCTTTAAAATCCAATCTGTTCAATCAGGAAAACATACTTTACCATCAGCATATCAACAAGGTAAACAGCCTGGAGCAGGAAATTGATTTTAAGCAAAATGCTTTTGAAACCAGTAAAGAAAGAATAGAAAAATCCCAGCATGAACTATCCGGCATAGAGCAGGAGGTGAAGAACCTTTTAGACAATAACGAGATAAAAGATGACGAACTGATCGAACTCTACACTGAAAAAGAACAGATAGAAATCGGGGTCAATGAAGCTGAAAAAGCTTATTATGCCTACCGTGGCAATATAGACGAAATCGAAAAAGCACTGCGGGAGATCCAAAAACAAAAAGAACACATCGACACGATCATCATGGAACTGCAGCAATCCCTCAATGAGGTAAAGCTTAAGCTCTCCGGAATGAAAGAAAGACTGAGTGTGGAGTTTGAAATCGATCTGGATACCCTGATGGAAGAAGATCCGGAAATCTCGCCTGAATATGCTGATTGGGACGACCACCAGTTACGCACAGAGGTAGCTAAAGCCAAAGAAAAATTGGACAAAATAGGCCCCATCAATCCTATGGCAATGGAAGCGTATAATGAGATCAAAGAACGACACACATTTATCACTGAGCAGAAAGAAGATCTAATAAAAGCTAAAAACTCTTTATTAGAGACCATTAAGGAAATAGATCAGGTAGCCAAAACCACCTTTATGGATGCTTTCGATAAAATAAAAGAAAATTTCATCAAGGTATTCAGGTCACTCTTTACGGCCGAAGATGATTGTGATCTTAAACTGACTGATCCTACCAATCCTTTGGAAAGCACCATAGAAATCATGGCCAAACCAAAGGGAAAACGTCCCCTGACTATCAACCAACTATCGGGAGGTGAGAAAACACTGACAGCTACTTCCCTATTATTTGCCATATATCTATTAAAGCCAGCCCCATTCTGTATTTTCGATGAAGTGGATGCCCCCTTGGATGATGCCAATATAGACAAATTCAACAACATCATACAGACCTTTTCATCAGAATCCCAGTTCATCATCGTCACTCATAACAAGCGGACCATGGCGAGCACCGATATCATATATGGCATCACCATGATAGAAGCCGGTGTGTCCAGGGTCGTACCGGTAGACCTCCGCGAACTAGTTTGATCAGTAACTTAAAATATATTATTATAAGTGACTTAAAAGTTTGGATGGTCTGATAATTGCTAATTGCATATAATATATAATTTTTATAAACTATAATATAATAGCAATACATAGATGGCAGTAATCGGAGAAATTATCAAAAAAGCTATTGAGCTGGGTGAAAAACTTAATTCTGACCAAAGCCCCAAAGATGCCCAGATGGCGGTGCTTAGGGACTTGTTAGATACCGCAAAGGATACTGCCTTTGGTCTATATCACGGATTTGATCAGATCCTAGACAGTGAGGATGAAGATATTGCCAAAACTTTTGGCCAAAAGGTGCCTTATCACGATTACGACAGTATCCATGAAAAATGGTGGTCCAAAATCCATGAAAGACATCATGATATAACCTGGCCGGGGATAAATGAATATTTCGCTGTCAGTAGCGGTACCACCAGCAGTAGTAAGCATATCCCTGTCACGGCAGATATGCTGGATGCCATCCGCAAAACAGGCGTAAAGCAGATCATGACCCTTTCAAAATATGACCTGCCATCAGATTTTTTTGAAAAGCAGATCATGATGCTCGGAAGTTCTACCGGATTGGTTGAAAACAACGGTTTTTTTGAAGGAGAAATCAGTGGTATCAGCGCCAGCAGGATTCCTTTTTGGTTCAAAAACTTTTATAAGCCTGGGGATGAGATCGCTTCTATAGAAGATTGGGATGAAAGGGTATTGAGGATAGCTAAGGAAGCCAAAGATTGGGATATAGGCAGTATCAGTGGTATCCCGTCCTGGATAGAGCTGATGATGAAGAAAGTCATAGAATACCATAAGGTGGACAATATTCATGATATCTGGCCCAACCTATCGGTTTATACACCAGGAGGAGTAGCATTTGAACCACACAGGAAGAGTTTTGAAAAATTACTGGCGCATCCCCTTACCTATATAGACACCTACCTGGCATCTGAAGGCTTTCTGGCTTTTCAAGCCCGCCCTGATACTACAGCCATGGCATTGGTATTGGATAATGGCATCTTCTTTGAGTTTGTACCATTTAAGCCTGAGCATATGACCGAATCTGGTGCAGTCCACCCAGATGCTCCTGCCTTTACTATAGATCAAGTAGAAGAAGGCGTCGATTATATACTGGTCATCTCTACAGTATCAGGAGCCTGGAGATACATGATTGGGGACACCGTTCAGGTGACAGATAAAGAAAAGGCTGAGATCATCATTACGGGTAGAACCAAATTCTTTCTGAATGTAGTAGGGTCACAGCTTAGTGTACATCAGATGGATCAGGCCATAGAAGAGATCCAAAATAAGTTTAAAGTGACGATAACCGAATTTACTGTAGCAGCAGTAAAAAAGAATGATGAATACATACACCGATGGTACCTCGGATATGATGAGAACAAAGAAGGCAATAATGAATCTGAAATAGCAATAGCTCTTGATGAAATACTTCAGGAAAACAATAAAAATTATAAGGTAGCCAGAAGTAAATCACTCAAAGGAGTAGAGACCAAACTGATACCTGTAGATCTTTTTAACGATTACAATGAATACAAAAAGAAAAAAGGCGGTCAGGTAAAATTTGCCAAGGTAATGAAATCTGATGCATTCGAAGAATGGGAGTCTTTTTTAAAAGAAAAAGATGCTTCTATCCTATCGGAAGAAGAAAACAATTAATTTAATATAAATTTTAGAAGACCATGAAAAAAGCTAGCAAAATAACAAAATATGCTGGACTTGCTTTCCTGTCTATTTTTAGTCTGGGAGCCTGCACAGCTGATCACGCATACAAAACTACCATTACGCCGGAAGACCATATAGAGCCAACAGTTAAATCCTATGAAAGCGATTTCTTTAGAGAAGTAGAAAAAAACAGCATCATCTCGGTGCAGTTAAATCCGGATAAAGATTTTGATCAGTTTAAATTTATGAATGAACTGGAAAGTATACAGGGATGGAATGAGGAGTATAAAGATTATGCACCATTAATGTTGATAGGGGATTCACAGAATAGGATCATGAGAAATCCCTGGATCAGCCTCAATGACTCCATCTCATATAGAATAACACATTACGTGATAGCAGATCAGCTACACCTAAAAGCTAATTATATCATCCGAAATGAAGATGATAGAAAAAGTGAAAAATTCAGATCAGGCAATATCGTCAGCAGAGAAACAGCCGCTGAAGCAGGGTTGATGCCAGTATGGGAAAAAATGATATCTCTGGCCAGTCAATATGGTGATGATATCACAATAGAATAAACAAGGGAGCTAAACGCTCCCTTTTATTTTTTATATCTTTTTAATCAATATATTTATAATAAATAAATGCCAATCATACCTGACACCTATTTTTACGGTTATAATATTCTCTCTATTATTTAATCCCTATGCAATAATTATTACATGTACTCAGCCTCTTACAGTAAAAATTATTACAAACTTTACTATTTATCCTCCCCTTCCAGACGGCCCCAATTTCTCCTTATCCAAAGCCAGCAGGTAGACTTTACCACTTCAGCCTCTCATACAAATATAAAATTGGTCTCCGATATGGTTTAAAAAGTAACGGTATTATTCCGTTCAAGTCATCCCTAATACAGATAAAAGGTACGTTGGTATCCACTGAAATAAATAAATCTCTGACTAGGGGCACTCTGTTCTTTTCTAATCATCTATTTCCTACCAAAGAACAAAAATGTTCGTCTACGGGCAAATGTGTTCGCCCACTTTATATGTCAATAACAATAAAGCCAGTATGCATACAACAATGCGGTTTTTGATATGGCATGAATGTCGTATCCACCTAATCTAAATAGGCTTATATTGAATCATAAACTCTATTTCCGTGAAACTGTCTATGTTCAATACGGAAGGCAGGTTAATCACCCCCGGTTCTGAAAGAAGGAGAGGAACCCGTAAGGGTACGCGGCCAGATGGAGTAAAAAAGGCAGATATAGAATATTAAATAGCAAAGAAGATAAGTGAAACCAAAGTAAATAGATACTTTACGAACCATCAACATGCTTAGAAACATCTTTAAAACCGCTTTTAGAAACCTTCGCAGAAATAGATTTTATGCTTTTCTCAATATTACAGGATTGATACTGGGCATGGCTGTAATACTATTGGTTTTCTTAATTTATTCTTATGAAACGAGCTTTGATACCTATCATACTGATGCCGAGCGCATTTATAGGATAAATACCATGATCGATTTCAACGGTTCCAAGATGGAAAACAGGGGAGCGCCTCGACCATTGTATGAACTTTTGAAAAATGACATCCCTGAAATAGCGCATATAGCCGTATATAAAACCGATGCTATAGGAAAATGGAAAGCCCATAAGAATGGGGTAATTGATGAAATAGAGAATCCCAGCCCATCGGCTGTGAATATAGCGTTTTTTGAAATATTTGATTATCAATGGATAGCAGGCAATAAAAACTCCATTTTTGAAGTTCCAAATGGAGTGGCCATTTCCAAATCCCTCGCTGATACTTATTTTACAGGTGGAGCCATAGGTAAGGAACTGTCTACTGTATACCATGACTTTGATACAAATGAGGACCAGGCACTCGATTTTCAGATAGTAGCTATATTTGATGATTCGAAACCCAATACAGACTTTATTTCAGGATTATTTATTCCATATGATTCCTATCAGGACTATTTGGGAATTTCTAATAAGTGGGGAAATATTTCTTCTAATTTCCAACTATACCTTAAACTGGATAAAACCTCAGATAGAACTGCTTCCGTTGATAAAATTGAGGGCTATATAAACCAGAAGTTTCGAGCATCAGAAAACTCTTTTATCAATCAATGGAAATGTTCCTTGATGCCTTTATTGGATATCCATTTTGATAAAACCTATGGGCATGATCATCCCAGAAAAGCCTCTATAGCCAGCCTTCATATCCTATTCTTGGTGGGTATTATAGTGCTTATATCCGCTTGTATTAATTTTATCAATCTTTCTACTGCATTTTCTTTTGCCCGATCCAAAGAAGTTGGCATCCGGAAAGTAGTTGGTAGTCCTAGGATATATATAGTAGCTCAATTCTTAGCAGAAACATTACTTTTGGTGCTGACTGCGGGATTTTTATCCTTGATGCTGATCGAATTTCTGGTCCCATATATCGAGCCTGTATATGACTTAGGACTGCAGAAAAGCCTTCTAAGGTATTTCTTATTAAAACCGGAATTTTATATCTTTTTCATTTCATTTACTTTCCTGCTTACTCTCCTCAGTGGTTTGTACCCAGCATTGGTGATTTCAGGTTTCAGTCCTCTTAAGGCCTTTAGAACACATTCAGGAAAACATAAAACGGGCTTGGTATTGAGAAGGACTTTGGTGGTAGTTCAGATTGCCCTATCCATGGTTTTGGTATTTGGGACCTTATTGGTCGGTCGCCAAGTCGATTATTTCAAAACAAAAGAACTTGGTTTCAACCATAGCCATACAGGATATTTCTACCTACCCTCCCACGCCGGACAAGAGGATAAGGCTGCCTTACTCAAAGAAAGAATAAAATTATTGCCATATGTGGAAGAGGTCTCCACTGCAGGAAGCACGATCATCAGTACAGGATGGTCAAAAAATACGGCAGAGTTTGAAAGGAACGGAGAAAGGGTTGAAAATTTTTTTGATACCAAGACCGTGGATGCTGGATATTTCAAAACCTATGGGATGAATTTTCTGGCAGGAAAAGCTTTTGAACCCGAACAGAAGGAAGTCATGGTGATCAATCAATCTTTTGCCAGGGAAATCGGTGCCTCCAGCCCAGAAGATGCTATAGGCCGTGAAATCATGATGAATGAGAAATCCTGGAACATTACCGGTGTGGTAGCTGATTTTCATTTCCAACCTCTTAAAGAAGAAATCAGGCCTATCATGTTTATAAAAGATGATGCGGGCTCCTTATTGTCTTATCGGTTTATCGAAGGAGATTTCCAAACCCATACCCAGCAAGTGGTGGGTATTGCCAAGGAACTGTTTGGGGTAAATGAAATTAAAACGTATACTGTATCGGAAGTAGTTTCGGGATTTTATGGGGAAGAAGAAAAACTTATCAAAGTATTGGGCCTATTTACCTTTATGGCCTATCTCATTTGTGCCTTGGGGTTAATAGGATTGGTTTCATATATGGCCTCTCAAAAACGGAAGGAAATTTCGATAAGAAGGGTTTTTGGGGCAGGGATTGGGCAAGTGACAGTATCCATGATGAAAGAATTTTTGGTGTTGGTAATCATTTCTGCCTTTGTGGCCATACCGGTAGCCTGGATGTCAGGTGAAGAATGGCTGAAGAATTTCCCCTATAGAACGGAAATCGGACTGGAAATAATCCTTATGGTCATTCTTCTCAGCTTAATTTTTGCCGGCTTGACCGTTTTCTTCCAGTCACACAAAGCAGCAAGCAGGAACCCTGCCGACAATCTGAGAAGTGAGTGATAATTACAGATACCCGGAAGAGGGTACTGCCCATAAAGTACCTGCATAACAAGGTACAGGCTCGATTATAGGTACACGAAAGATAAACAAAAATGAATGAATTTCTTCCTCCCTAATCGTGCTTATACCCAAATTAAAAAAGTAAAGGCAACAAACCAATTTGCCAACCTAATGCTTTTCCACCAATCCATATTTATATCTGTAATCTACGGGTGAAATACCGGAATATTTTTTGAATACATCTCGGAAAGATTTGGAATCAGCATAACCCACATCATACATGACTTCGGAGATAGTTTTCCTGGTTTTTTCGAGGTTTCGTTTGGCAGCCTCTACCCTCACCCTTTGCATATATTCTATTAAAGTATTATTGGTGGCCTGCTTAAATCTCCTTTCCAGGGTTCTTCTTACCATATTGAACTTTAGGCATAACTCCTCCACACTGAGCCTATCTTGAAAATTTTTCTCCACGTATTCCTGCACATGGATGATGGTTTCATCAGCATGATCCTTTTGACCGGTAAAAATGATAAACTCCGATTGGGAATTTCTTCCCATATCTATTTGGAAAATCTTGGAACAATATATGGCAGCTTCTCTGTCTATGAATTTCTCAATAATATACAGGATGAGGTTAGCCGATGAAAATGCCCCTCCCCCGGTATAGATTCCCTTTTCATCGGTCATGAGGCCTTCTGGCACCAAATAGGCCTGAGGAAACAATTGCCTAAAATGGTCAGCAGCTTTCCAGTGGGTAACACATTTTTTCCCGTTTAACAGACCTGTACTTCCCAATATAAAAGCCCCTAGACACAGGGAAACAACTTCTGCCCCTATGGCATACTGACTGAAAATCCACTCCAAAAACCCTTTATTTTCAAAGATGCCCTTTTGGAGATCAAACTGTATGGGAGGTATGATGATTAGGTCTGTACGGGGAACTTGATCTATGGTTTTATCAGCTTTGATGGTATACAAGCCTTTATTGAGCGTGATTTCAGTTTCCAGACCCACCAGCTCCACTTCGAATAATCCATGCCTGCCTTTAATGGCCAAATACTCATTGGCCTCCAGCAGACCTTGCCGTGCATTCTCCATGCTACCCAGATTTACATGGTGAAGCAGTAATATAGAAACATGTTTCATCTGTTTATAATTGTTTTTTTAAAGGCCATAACTTGTCCTGTAAGGCAGGTTGCCATGGAGTCTAGTGTGTAGTCCCAGATATAAATAGGGTCATCCCCATGTGAACGGTACATTCTATGGCAGGATATCATAATCCAAATATAAGCTTACCTTATGTCGCAATCAACCTAAGGATTTGTCGTATTTGCATATTAAAGTTACAAATTATCATGATAATTTTGTAACATTGATTTTTGTATATAGCTTTAAAAACATGATTGAAGTCTTTTGCACCAATATACCAAGTTCTGAAGTAGCTGACAGGATACTTGCTATGATAGGTGAGCTATATCCAGACTATAAGGCCAACTTTGATCTGGAAGATTGTGATAAGATCCTCCGTGTAGAAGGTAAAGGTGTTTTGGAGGTAGACAGCATTATGGATTTGGTAATATGTAGGGGTTATACTATCTCCATATTACAACATATCATCCAGCCTGCATGATCACTGTTTGCTTATTAAAAGTATAATTGTTCTGCGGTAATTATTTTTTCTCCCATGAGGGACGAATCGAACCTCATCAATTCCGTCCTCCTTTTGCACCTTTACTAAAACACGATCCCTTTGGTTTTATTTATTTTTATCTAAGATAAATCGGTAGTACTTTATGTCATCTTAAAATACCACAGGATCAATTTCCAGTTGTTTAGAATGTCAATCAGGATATATTTTAACTGTAGGCTATTTCTCGAAGGTTGTTTATACCCCAAAAATTTGATTTTGAAGAATCAGTCAAAGCTGCCAGATAACCTAAGGCCCTGAGGCTGCTTACGTTTATCATCAATGTAGATATCAGGTAACGTTAGCTAAATTTAATATTAAAGTAAATGTGCTTCCTGCTCCAAATTCACTGTCAACGAAAATCTGGCCTCCTTGGGCTTCTATAAATTCTTTGCTTATAGCCAGTCCCAGTCCGGTTCCTTCCTTCTTTGTACCGGGCACCCTAAAATATCGCTCAAAAATCTTGTCTTTATACTGTGGAGCTATACCCTGTCCGGTATCTTTGACTGAGAATGAAATATATTGATTGGTTTCTTTTATAGTCAAATAGATGGTGGAATTGTCATACGAGTAACGTATGGCATTTGAAATTAAATTAGTAAGTACCCAAGCTGTTTTTTCATTGTCAGCATGGATGTACGAAACTTTTTCGGGGCAGTTTAGCTCCATCTGAATCTGTTTTTGATCCGCTTGGATTCTGGTGGCATTGATAGCATATTGTAAAATCTCTTTTGGATCTGTAGGTAAAATGGCCAGCTGAATATTACCGCTCTCTACCTGTGTCATATTTAACAGTTCTCCTGTAATCTTCAGCAGTCTCTGAGCATCGTCCTTTATACTTTCAATCAAATTTTGCTGTTCCGCATTCAGGATTCCTACCTGCTCATTTTCTAAAAGCTGTAAGCTCATTTTAATGGAAGATATAGGCGTTTTAAATTCATGAGATACGGTGGCAATGAAGTTGGTTTTTGCCGAATCCAGTTCTTTGTATTCGGTAACATTGCGAAGCAATACTACATGCCCTACAATCGTAGCTTTATTCTCCCCAGTGGGGGTTATGGAAATATGCTGAATATCTTTTTCAAAATAACTCTCTTTTCCATTGGCAAAGATTTTTATAGGCTTTGTACCATTCTTATTAAATTTAATTTGTTCAATGTCCTTAATCAATTCCCGCAATAGATCATTTTTTAGTGCTAGATCTTTGGACTGATATCCGATTAGCTCTGAAGCGGGCAGGCCTAAAATCTGATTGGCTTCTTCATTGGCAAATATGACACACATTTTTTCATCCAGACCGATGACTGGGTCGTGCATTTTATCAATCAAGGTTTCAACACGCTTTTTTTCCATCGTCAACTTGGCGATATTGCTGTTATTATATTCTTCCAGTTTTTGGGCCATAACATTGAATGATTTGGCAAGGTCCCCAAACTCACTTTGACTTTCAAAATGTACCCTTTCCGAATAATTTTTATCTGCTATTTCACATATGCTTTTTGTCAACCTTTTTATAGAATTGGCAATATTTGAGGGGAGGTTTATTAGCAGAATAAAAGCTATAAGAAAGCATAAAGCCCCAGTACTGGCAATCCAAAAAACAGCACTGTTAGCCGTATTCTTAGCCATCTCACTTTTTCTTTGAATGGATTGCATATTCATATCCATCAATTTGAAAATGTCATTACGAATATCAGATTCGATATCTCTTTCAGAGGGGTTTTGTTTAAATGCATCAAAATGTTCTCTTAACTCTTGAGTAATTTCCCTTTCGTTGGTTTCAGTTAAGTTCTTTTCTTGCTTTAATAGGGTTTCTTCAAATTTTTGAAGTGCTGATGCCGTTCCTGATTCTAGGGTAAGCAGCATGTTTCTAGAGTATTCCAGTGTCCGATAGTTGTCCACTAATACGTTTTCAGTATCGGCTTTGAGTGCAAACATGTATCTTACACTAACCATACTCAGCAGCAGTATCATCAAAAAAAGGAGTCCTACCCCAAGGGTCAATTTCGTTTTGATTTTCACGGCCAAAAGTTTAGAATTAATAGTGAAAAGTTGGAATCCATTTCATTGAAATGAAAGTTTATAAATGAAAGTAGAAGTGGATCGGTCATTAGTATTTTATAGCTTTTGAAATTTAGATTATGGAGGCCAGCATTTTGATTGATTTCACAGTCTGCAATTAATCGAATAGCTCCATTTTAATCAATAAGTCCGGGATTTTTTAAAAGTCTCATCCAATAGCGATGTTTCATTAGCTTCATGATATACTATTGGGAGGTTTTGTAAAAAATCCACTTTACTGTTTCCTTGTAGAGCCTCTTCTATCTGCGTACCAAGGGC
The DNA here is from genome assembly GCF_000714815.1 of Anditalea andensis. GTDB lineage: Bacteria > Bacteroidota > Bacteroidia > Cytophagales > Cyclobacteriaceae > Anditalea > Anditalea andensis. Next base: position 285,830 of record NZ_JMIH01000004.1, read on the forward strand.
GATACCGCTACGGAGCACTTTTTTTGATAATAGAGACGCTCTTTTTTCGTTTTTTAAGAAAACATAGCATCCTACCAGTCTACTTGCAGATTCATTTGACTTAACTTTAATCATGCTTTGTTTCATCTGTTTACATTTTGTTTTTTAAAGGTCATAACTTGTCCGGGATGGTATATTGCTTTTTGGTAATCATCCTATTGTGAGACGCATTTCGTCGTGCTCTATTTTATATATTTAACTTAATATAACAAGGTCAATATTGTTTGAAGACAGCTTTTTCAAAAGCTCGTTGAACACATTGTTTGACAGCATAATTTTCAACAAAGTCATATGAGGCTTCCCTATACATATCGTGGTGATTTTCCTTTGTTCGGCTTGCTCAACAATAGCTTTAGAAATCGAAGTATTTTCTACTTTTATTATTTCTGCCCCCAATTCGGTAGCTAGTTTAAAATGATTGATAAGGTACCGCTGTTTATCCAACTGTATCCTGTCCCCCCTTTCTTTAGGAGTCTGCACATAAAGCACATACCACTTGCTGTGATAGTAGTTTGCTAATCTGGCAGTTTTACGAATTACAGTTTTGGCAGTTTTTTCATTGGAGCTGATACAAGCCAAAAACCGCTCATGTTTTAATGCGTTGGGTTTGGTAATCGCAGTTTCAACTATTCTCTCTACCTGTGAAGCAACCTCCTTTAATGCAAGCTCACGCAGTTGTAGAATATGCTCACTTTTGAAAAAGTGATTTAATGCTGTCTGTATTTTGTCTGACTTATAGATTTTCCCTTGTTTTAGCCGTTCTATCAATTCGTCCGCCGGCAGGTCTATATTAACCACTTCATCCGCTAACCTTAGCACCTTATCTGGAATTCGCTCTTTTACCTCAATACCTGTGATCTCCCTGACTTCATTATTGAGACTTTCGATATGCTGGATATTTACTGCTGAAATGACATTGATTCCTGAATCGATAATATCCAGGACATCCTGCCATCTTTTCTCATTTCTGCTTCCTTCTATGTTGGTATGGGCTAATTCATCGACTATGACCACCTCAGGACGTAAACTGATAATAGCTTGCAAGTCCATTTCTTCCAGTTCCTTTCCCTTATAAAACAATTTCCGTAAGGGAATGATTGGAAGCCCGGAAATTAATGCATGGGTTTCTTCCCGATTGTGGGTTTCTACAAACCCTATTTTTACATCAATACCGTTTTTCAGTAATGTATGGGCCTCTTGCAGCATGCGGTAAGTCTTACCTACCCCGGCACTCATACCGATGTAGATTTTTAATTTTCCTTTCCGTGATTTTTTTATCAGGTTTAAAAATTCTTCAGCCGACTTTCTTGTTTCTTCCACTTTAATATAGACAATTGATAATGGATAATTAACAGTTAGTTGTTGCGGTTTGATTTAGTGATTAGGATAGATAGACGTCAATAATCTTGGCAATTCGTCCAAATCTTTTGTCATTTTCATACATTAAAGCTCCTTGTTATAATTGGTCTTTTTCAGTAGTAACATCCAATATTCGGTCTCATTTGCTTACTTTAAAGAAATAGAAAGTTTATGAATAAAATCAGCTTTTGATACAGCATGTTCAGATACACGGATTAACGCCCCAATGGCCGTTTCTTGACGTAAAAGCTGCCTGCTCATTACATATTCTCTTATCTCTTCCTGTAATTTCTTACTTAGCATAAGCACCTTAATTGATAATGAAAAACATTTGTCTTTAACTATATTATATTTCACCCAACAAAATTACGATAATTCAATGTCCATTATCAATTATCCATTATCCATTATCCATTAGAAAGCAATACTTAATGAGGTTCCGACAAAGTAATTTTTTCTTACCGGTATTTGATTTCTGTCCAGAAATATATTGTCTCTTCGGCTGTTAAAAGATCTCGCTTCCAATCTCCAGAGCACATTATCCATAAGGCCCACATCCATATTAAGAGAATACCCAAAAGTTTGAAAGCCGTTTGGAGTTCCTGTTGAGATAATCACTTCGTCTATATCTGAATAATGTTCTGCTCGCGCTGCAAAAGCCAAATTTTCACTTGGGGTATATCTGGCAATCAATACCGGCGAATACCAAACATCGTAATCATGACTACCTTTAGATTCCTGTTGCCATCCAATGTCAAAGCCAGCAATCAAACCGAATTTTTCATTAAATTGAAACTGACCGTAAAAGTTATGAAAATATCTCATTTGTCTGGTACTGTCCGGTGTATCGCTTCCAACAAACGAACTGCTGTTAAGGGTGATTTGGTCATTGGGTGTCCAGGTAACTTGATGCCCAAAAGCAGGTGTTTGATTACCCGGCACTCGCTGAATACGTTGCCAACCGTTTAAAATCAACCCACTTAAAAACCACTTTTCATCATTACTTGTATAGGATATTTTCGCCCCAGATAGATAGTAAGGTGAGTTTTCGGCCAGTATACTGCGGGTCATGTTCCAGGTATCGGCGCCGATGGCACTTTCAAAACCAATATGAGAGGCAAATATACCTGCATCAATCCAAAGGTTTTTGGTAGTAGAAATTTTTACACCTGCATTTGCTTCAAAAACATTTTTCAAAACTCCTGGTTCTGCTGCTAAGTTGGCATTGGCATATGTACCGGTCATTAAAGCCAATTTACCCCTTACTTTACCATTTTCATACTCCGCCATCAAAAAACCAAGGTTCAAATTCACCTCATTGTGCCTGTTGAATGAATACAGAAAATCCGGACGGTCATGTGTAAGCGGATTTCCAAAATCATAAATATAATAGGTTTCTATATATCCAGAGATGGTAATTGGATTTTTGGTTTGGGATGTTTGGGCAAAGCCTATATTCATAAGACCGACACCCATTAATATTGAAAGAAAAAACTTTTTCATTTTTATCATTATTTCAAGCTTTCTAAATCGAGATTGAGTTTAAGTACATTGATGCGCTCAGTACCAAATAGGCCTAGCAACGGTTTTTCTGTATTCTTGTCTATTAGCTCCTCCAGCGATAATTCAGAAATGTTTCTTTCGGCAGCTATTCGGTTAATCTGCACTTTGGCAGCCTGGACAGAAATATGTGGATCCAAACCACTACCGCTAGCGGTTACCAGGTCAGAAGGGATTTGGGATGCACTAATGCCTGGATTATGTACAAGAAAGGTATCGATACGGGCCTCCACTTCTGCTAAATGATCGGGATTAGTCGGCCCGAAATTGCTCCCGCCTGAACCGGCAGCATCGTAATCCACAGCCGATGGCCGGGACCAAAAGTAACTGTCTGATGTAAAAGATTGTCCCACATTGATATGGTAAGTCTTTCCATTTTCGGTGATGGTAAAACCTTTTCCCTGTCCAGGAGCTAACTGGGCAACTGCCCAAACTGCCATCGTATAGATGCCACAGAAAAACACCAAGCAAACGAGTGTCAAACGAATGGCGGGAATGATATTATTTTTCATTGTTTTGTTTTAAGTAAAATGATTTTTCTAAAAATTGAATATGCTTTTATGAAATGTGAAAGGGTAGTATGAGAGTCATTTGCATCTGACAGCTCACCTTTCACCCCTTACACAAAAACTGATACAAATAGGTCAATGAGTTTAATGCCGATAAATGGCACTATCACACCTCCTAAACCATAAATGAACAGGTTTCTGCGAAGGAGGGCACTTGCACCAATCGGCTTATAAGCCACCCCCTTCAATGCCAATGGGATGAGCATCGGAATGATAATAGCATTGAATATCACGGCAGAAAGAATGGCACTTTCGGGACTTCCAAGGTTCATGATGTTCAATCCCTGCAGGGATGGTATAGCTACTATAAACAGCGCAGGAATGATAGCGAAATATTTTGCCACATCATTGGCAATACTGAAAGTGGTAAGGGTTCCCCTGGTCATCAAAAGCTGCTTACCTATTTCCACTACTTCAATCAGTTTGGTAGGGTCATTGTCCAAATCCACCATATTACCGGCTTCTTTGGCAGCTTGTGTTCCGCTGTTCATCGCCACTCCTACATCCGCCTGGGCCAAAGCAGGCGCATCATTGGTACCATCCCCCATCATGGCTACCAACCGGCCCTGTTCCTGTTCTTTTTTGATATAATTCATTTTGTCTTCGGGCTTGGCTTCAGCGATGAAGTCATCAACTCCCGCTTTTTCAGCAATGAATTTTGCAGTGAGCGGATTATCGCCTGTAACCATTACAGTTTTGATCCCCATTTTCCGAAGACGTTCAAAGCGTTCCTGTATACCCGGCTTGATAATGTCTTGCAGCTCAATCACACCAATTACTTTTTCGTTTTCAGAAACAACCAACGGTGTTCCGCCATTGCTGGAAATTTGGGTAACCCTTTCGGCTGTTTCCTTTGGAAAAGGATTGCCTGCATTTTCACACAAGGTTTTAATGGCATCGGCTGCACCTTTTCTGATTCGGGTGTTTATAGAGCCTGCCTGACCGGAAGGCAGGTCTATTCCCGAACTCCTTGTTTCTGCGGTAAACTTAATGTAGCGCGCCTCCTTAACCTGATAGCTCAGTGGATCGACCTTGGACAGCTCTATGATGGATTTACCTTCGGGGGTTTCATCCGCTATCGAGCTCAATACAATTGATTTTATAAAATGCTTCTCGTCTATTCCTGAAACGGGGTAAAAATGCGTCGCCTTTCTATTACCAATGGTGATAGTTCCTGTTTTATCTAACAGCAGAACATCAATATCCCCGGCCGTTTCTACCGCCTTACCACTTTTGGTAATCACATTGGCCCTTAATGCCCTATCCATCCCTGCAATCCCGATGGCAGAAAGCAAACCACCTATGGTGGTCGGGATTAAGCATACGAAAAGAGAAATATAAGCCGCTATGGTGATGGGAGTATTGGCATAGTCTGCAAAGGGTTTCAGCGTAACCGTCACAATGATAAATACCAAAGTAAATCCCGCCAATAGAATAGTCAGGGCTATTTCATTTGGAGATTTTTGGCGGCTCGCCCCTTCTACCAATGCAATCATTTTATCCAAAAAACTTTCGCCTTGCTCTGCGGTAACTTTTACCATAATGCTATCAGATAATACCTTGGTACCACCTGTTACAGAACTCTTGTCGCCACCAGCTTCACGAATCACAGGAGCAGATTCTCCAGTAATGGCACTTTCATCTATCGTAGCTAAACCTTCAACTATTTCTCCATCTGATGGAATGGTATCCCCAGCTTCACAGAAAAACAAATCTCCTTTTTTAAGCAATGAAGAATTGACAATTGAAAATTGATAATTATGGTTTGGTTCTTTTTTCCATTGTCCATTGTCAATTATCAATTTTTTAGCGGGTGTCTCTTCTCGGGTTTTACGTAGACTATTTGCTTGTGCTTTTCCCCTTGCTTCTGCTATGGCTTCTGCAAAATTGGCAAATAGTAATGTCAATAGAAGAAGTAAGAAAATCATAAAGTTATAACCAAAAGAGCCTTGTGAATCACTCACGAGTGAATACAGGGTTACTATCAGCATAATGAATGTTCCGAGTTCGACAGTGAACATCACGGGATTCCGGAACATAATTTTTGGATTGAGCTTTACGAAAGATTCTCTGAGTGCTTCCTGCACCAAATCTTTCTGGAATAGCCCTGTTTTTTTATTTGTCATTTTATCTTTGTGTTAAATGTTAAATGTAAGGAGTGAAATACCCTGTATTAATAGCTTTGAATTTGTGAAAGAGATATATTTAGTAAAGGATAAGTTTCCACCTAAAGTGAGATTTGAATTGGTTTCACAAATGAGAAGAGCAGCAGTATGAGTTCCTTTATATATGGCCGCAGGTCCTTCCAGAAAAAATAACAAAGAATTTATCCGTTTTTTTCGCATTACCCTTAGTGCTATGACGGCATTAGATTCACTAATTCTTTCAAGCACAGGGTTATAATTTAATGCATTATCACATTCTGATGTTTTAATAGAAAAACTTGATATCATCGGAAAGATCATTTATGGTAGGATCTGGCATTTAGAAATGAAGGCCTATTGCATATTTTACCTTTTACTTTTTTCATCTTATCTATAAGGAAAAGTACTCCGATAATGGACCAAGTGTAAGGGCAGGAAAGAAAGCCAATGCTGCCAGTATAGCAATTACCGCAAAAACCAAAATACCAAAAGTAGGAGTATCGGTTTTAAGCGTTCCGGCACTTTCAGGAACGTATTTTTTCGAAGCCAAAATACCAGCAATCGCTACAGGGCCGATGATGGGTAAATACCTTCCCAAAAGCATGACCAATCCAGTAGTAATGTTCCAAAAAGGTGTATCATCCCCCAACCCTTCAAATCCGCTCCCATTATTTGCTGCTGAGGAACTGAACTCATATAGAAACTCACCAAAGCCATGTGCTCCTGGGTTATTGAGCCATTCGGCATATGCTTCCGGATTTGACGCATAAAGGAAACTTGCTGTCGCCGTACCTCCCAATATCATTAATGGATGAAGCAGTGCGATCATCATGGCAATTTTCACTTCTTTGGCCTCTACTTTTTTACCTAAAAACTCCGGTGTCCTTCCCACCATCAACCCCCCTATAAATACAGCCAAAATGATGAATACGTAAAAGTTGATGAAACCGACTCCCACACCTCCGTAAAAACAATTGATCATCATCCCCAGCATGGCAAACATTCCGGTAAGCGGAGTCATGCTGTCATGCATCGCATTGACAGAACCGTTACTCGTGCTGGTGGTATTGATGGCCCAATAAGCCGATGCAGCAGAACCAAACCGCACTTCTTTCCCTTCCATACTTCCCATATCTTGGGCTATGCCCATTTCGACTAAGGCAGGGTTACCCTGCATTTCAAAGTAAATGGACGGAATGACCAGACACAAAAAGCCAGCGGTCATGACACCATACACCATAAGAGCCAGCTTCCTGCGGTTCAGCACATAACCCATCGCAAATATCAAAGCAATTGGAATTAAGAAAATGAAAACTGTTTCAAGGATGTTGGTCAGGTAATTGGGATTTTCCATCGGGTTGGTCGAGTTGGGACCATAATAGCCCCCTCCATTGGTACCCAGTTGTTTTATGGGAATAAAAGCTGCTGCCGGACCCCTGCTCACTTGCTGTTCTACTCCTTCCAAAGTAGTGATGGTATCTTTGCCTTCAAAGGTCATAGGGGTACCGTTGAAAACCAATATTATAGCACCCACGAAAGCAATAGGAAGTAAAATACGGGTGCAGGTACGAACGAAATAACTGTAAAAATTACCCAGTTTGTCAGCTGTCCTTTCTTTCATGGCATTAAATACCACTGCACAAATGGCTATACCGGTAGCGGCACTGATAAACTGCCAAAGCATCAAAATGAGTTGACCCATATAGGATAAGCCCGTTTCACCTGAATAATGTTGTAGGTTGGTATTCGACACAAAGCTGACCGACGTATTGAACGCCAAATCCCAACTCATGGAAGGGTTGCTGTCTGGATTCAAAGGCAACCAACTCATATTGGTCAGCACAAACAGTGAAATCACAAACCAAAATGCATTGATGGTAAAGAGTGCCGCCAAATGCTCTTTCCAGTTCATTTCATTGGAAGGGTCAATTCCGCTGAGTTTGAAAAAAAGGTTGTCCAGCGGATGGAAGATTTTATCCAGCCAGGTATTTTCATAATTGAAAATCTTGCCGATATATCGGCCCAAAGGAATTGCCATGGACACCACGGTCGCGTACATGAAGATTACGCCAAGTATTTCTGTGTTCATTTTTTTAATTTGTTAATAGGATAAATAACCAACCAAACAGTCTGAATATGAAATAGATAATCAGAAAAGCAGCAAATATGCGTGCTGTCAACTGTATATCAGATTTCAGTTTGTTCATATTGGTGGGTTTTTTAAAACTTTTCGGGTTTGACCAAGACATAGCATAGATAGCCAAAGACACCGATTGCGATAAGGAATAATGCTGTCATAATTTAATTTTCAAGTATAGTTTTGAGGTAGGCAGCTTTCAGTTTTTCAGGAAAAGCTTTCAGATGCATTTTCAGGCTAGATGGCGCCTCGTCCATAGCTAAGACAGATAAAAATTCATTTTCGATGGCATTTCGGTCATGTAAAGTGCCACTGGCATATAATAGGCTGATGATTTTGAATATCTGCTCTGCTTTTGCTTGATCCTCTTTTACAAATGGGTATCGGCAATACTCAGCAAGGTGTTTTAAATGCTCATATTCCGACTTTGTGCTGTCTGTCGCTATAAGATCGGGAAGCCATTCCTTGAGCGTTTTTAATATTTTACTATCCATTTGGTATAAAATTCAGGTGAACAGAAAGGCTGTGAATATGGCGATTGGGGTTGGCCTGGTAATAATTCTGGATATTTACTCCTATAAGCGATCATCTCTGGTACCGGTGATAGAGGGTAAATGAATTTGAGAGCGGAGAGGTAAAGCGTAAAATAAATGCGCTTGGAGAAAAGGTCAACTTTTCCGTGCAATAAGTCTAGCCTGCTTTTTTGTTCCTTAAAGGAAGCCGAGGGTCTTTCAAGGTTGGTACCTTTATGTCCCGGGGCATCTGGTTTTGGTAACTTTGTCATAAGATAAATGATTGGTTTTCTCTCTTATGCCAATTCCTGTACCTCCTATCCAGCTATCCATTCAACCTGTTTAAAATCAATACTTTAGACTAAAAAAAATTATGGTAAAAAAAGAAAACCCTATCATAATGAAAGGGTGGATCCTAGCGTTTTGAAAGCGTATAAAAAGAGCAATATTGAAAGTTTAATGACTTTATAGTTTTAAACTTTCATCTTTTTGAAGTGTTTTTACCTCCATTGCACCAATGGATGTTCACCTTCCAAAAACCTGTATAAATAGCACCTATGCCTTCTATACATCTTTCCGGAAAGCATGAAACTATTATACCTCGAACAGCCAGTGCATAAGACTTATCTTTTATGTCACTTTGCATCGTAACTATCCATTATCCAGTCCGTATTCTGATATTTTACGATAAAGTGTAGTCAATGCTATACCTAAGAGTTCAGCGGTTTTGGTTTTGTTACCATCGGTATAATTAAGCACTTTTTGGATATGTAGTTTCTCGGCACTGGCCAGCTCAAAAGCAGAAAGGGTTTTGTTCTTTGTTTTGACAGGGTCATCCTTTTGTAATTCCAAGGGCAAATGTTCAACCAAAAGATCAGTATCGCACAGTATTACGCTGCGTTCAATCACATTTTTGAGTTCCCGTATATTTCCCTTCCATCGATGGTGTTTCAAAGCTTCATAGAATAAAGGGGAGACCACTTTGATCTTTTTGTTGGTTTTAACTGAAGCTACATGTATGAAATATTGGGCGAGGGGTCCAATATCCCCCACCCTTTCACGAAGTGGCGGTAAGGGTATTTGAAAAGTAGAAATTCGGTAAAATAAATCTTCCCTGAAGTGTCCTTGGTCAATTTCATTTTGCAGATCTCTATGGGTAGCTGCAATGATCCGGACATTGACTCTGGTGGGTTTGGTTTCTCCCACGCGGATAAACTCACCACTTTCCAACACCCTTAATAATTTCGCCTGGAGTTCAAGTGACATTTCACCAATTTCGTCCAAAAAAATGCTTCCGTTATTGGCTTCTTCAAAAAGGCCTTTTTGGTCCTTGGTGGCACCTGTAAATGCCCCTGCTTTATGACCGAACATTTCACTTTCGAGTAATTCTTTACTGAAGGCGGAACAGTTGATAGCTACAAAATTTTGTCTGGACCTAAGACTTGCCTGGTGGATGGCCTGGGCAAATACTTCTTTCCCTGTACCAGTTTCGCCCGTCAGCAAGACGGTAGTATCGGTTGTAGCTACTCTATGGGCCAATCCTATGGCTTTTTGAATGGATTTAGAGTTTCCGATGACCTTGTCAAATGAATGTTTTTCGCCCAGTTGCTTTTCTAGTTGAACCACTCTTTTGGTCAAGTCCACCTTTTCTATAGCGCGATAAAGCAGCGGGATTATTTTATTGTTGTCATCGCCTTTGGTAATGTAGTCAAAAGCTCCGTTTTTAATGGCCTGCACACCATCAGCAATATTTCCATAAGCTGTCAACAGGATAATTTCAGGTATTGGAAATTTGTCTTTGATTTTCTTGGCTAATTCAACACCGTTACCATCAGGTAATTTAACATCACAAAGCACCACATCAATATTGGATTGTTCTAATTTCCTCAGTGCTGTATTGCAATCACCCGCTTGAAGCACGTCAAAACCTTCCAAACTGATTATTCTAGTCAGCAGGTTTCTAAGTTTCTCTTCGTCATCTATGATTAAAATTTTTCTCAAAATATTCAAATTCAATTGGCCTTCAAAGTTACCAATATTAATGTTTTTTTTAGAAAAATATTTTTTGTAGGAGTAGCCACTATATTTCTGGGTCGGCTTTTAAAATTCAGGTGGGAACACACTATAGCAGGTAGCAGGTAAAAGAAGGAATCGGAGATAAAGTAAAACAAATCTTTAGGGCCTGCATGTTTAAAGCTACTTACCATAATGATAAGAACCGTCCTAAAGTATATTTATAAAATAATAAATAGGCTCATTGAAAAATATTGAAAGCGTGATTTTGGGTGCTCCTAAGTGAAATGCTTTTTTTATATGATGGGCTGATATTTAATATCGATATATCAGCCAATCATGAGTGCAGTGGATATAGACTTGGTTTGAAGATATTGGTTGTATTTACTTTTTAATGATATCAGCTGTCCTAGCCTACTTTTACGGCATTAAATGTAGGCAGAATTACCTTCCAGGACGCGTCGGAAACCGTACTTCCCGAAGCTGGGCTCATATGGGGATATAGCACCTTACTTTATCGCTATCAGAGCGTTAATGTACTTTGATGCCACAAGGGGATCTAGTGTCCCATAGGTTCATTATAGATAGCTTTTCTTTTAAGTCTTCCAAGTTAACATTTTTAATATGTCTAGGAACCTGACAATTAATAGTAAGCTTTAACCATTATTTCGATTAATTGTATGTTTTGCCTCACGAAACTAAAAGATGCAATGTATATTAATTATTTAAGCCAGGAGAAAATTTTGAATTCACAAGGTACTTAGGGAGGAGGATCCTTAAAAGGAGTTGATACATGCGCATTCTACCCGACTTGAGTAGAGTTTCTATAGAATTCAGTTCACAGATTTCTTTACCCGGCAAAAAACCCAGAGATTCTCGTTGCAAAGGCATTTGATTTAAATACAAAGCATAAGAAGGACTTACAACTTCATATCCTGCACACTTTTTAAGTGTGCGGTCGGCTATACAGATGAAATCAACGACTGTACCTGGACCGGAATGTTTTGAAGCCTAACATGACCTTCATAGGCGGAATGATGGCTCATATACGGATCTTATATGAAGGGTGCAAGATCATGGCCATAGTAAACGATGATTTATTAAAATTAAGAAATCATTACTGAAAACCTGCCGAAGTGCCGGTTTAAGCCAGACAAAAAAATATAACGCTTAAATACACCTTTGTACTTCAATAGCAAAACCGAATGGATTATAATTATATTGACTTTTAGCGGTTTTATCCTAAAATCACAGTTACTTTTATCTTATAGATAGAAACCTTACCTAAAGGTCATATCAGGTTTTTCAAGCATTTTCATTCAAATAAAGTAATCAAAGGCGCTTATTCTTAAAATTTTAATGTTGCATTAACTACTTTAGAAAAGCATAAATACCTATTTTTTAATAATAAAATCATAAAACCCTTTCATAAAAAATCCATTCGCGGCGGGCTACTTTTGGTGCCAAATCTAATATAAATGCACCAACTCACATTCAGTCATGCAATACTTTAATTTCATGTATTTTAAATACCCTTCTTCCAAAATCATCTGCGTTTTTACGTGGATGATGACTATGGCTGGATTTTGTACAAATCCGTCATATGCATTTTCCAAGTCCTTTGATAATGATAGGGTTTTAACCACTAAAGGACCATTATATCGCTCCGTTTCCGTATTACAGACCATCACAGGTACCGTAACAGATGATACTGGGGCCCCGCTACCGGGTGCGTCTGTGGTGGTCAAGGGTACTTCCAAAGGGACCGTTACCGATATTGACGGGAAATTTGTCCTCGAAGTGGATGCCGGAGATATACTCATTATCTCCTATGTGGGATACAATCCCAAGGAAGTACCTGTCAATTCCCAATCCATCATTGCTGTTCGGTTGGATCCAGATGTCTCCTCATTAAACGAAGTAGTAGTGGTAGGCTATGGCACCCAAAAAAGGTCGGATATTACAGGCTCCATCTCCTCCATTACCACTGATAACTTCAATAGAGGAGTAGTCATGAACCCTGGTGAGCTTTTGCAGGGCAAACTGGCCGGTGTATCAGTAGCCGCCAACAGTGGCGAACCAGGAGCAGCCCAGGATATCATCATAAGGGGTATCGGTAGTCTGCGGTCCGGCACCCAACCGCTTTATGTGGTCGATGGATTTTTGCTGGACAATTCTTCCACAGGTGTGCCTACCAATCCCCTGAATTTCATTAATCCAAACGATATCGAAAGTATCGATGTACTGAAGGATGCCAGTGCTACAGCTGTATATGGATCCAGAGCAGCTAATGGCGTGGTAGTCATTACCACCAAAAGAGGAAAGGGCAAACCTCAAATCAATTTTTCTGCCTCCACTGCAATAGCTACCATGGCCAATAAAATAGCTGTTTTCGATGCGGACTCATTCCGAAGCCAAGTTCTGGCTGTAGGCGGGACATTAGAAGATTTTGGTGGCAATACAGATTGGCAAAATGAGTTGACCCAAAGGGGCATCACAAACAATATCAATCTATCTATGAGTGGAGCCAGTAATGAAAATTTTTCCTACTTCACCTCCTTGGGCTTTCAGGATCAGGAAGGGATATTAAAAAACAGCAGGTTAAAGCGGTATTCGGGTAAACTGAATATGAATCAAAAGGCTTTTTATGGGAGGTTAAACATAGATTATAACCTTTCTGCCTCCCGAACCGAAAATTTACGTCCAGATATCAATTCTACCACAAGTGATATGTTGAGTTTAAACCCTACGGTTCCTCCATACACCAATGGTCGGCCTACCCTCTTAAATACAAATGCATTAAATCCACTGGCCAGATATGAATTATATAGCGACATGGCTATAAATAACCGTATTTTAGCCAACATCTTACCCTCCATAGAAATACTGGATGGTCTTACGTACAGGATGAACCTAGGAGTGGATTATTCTGCTACCAATAGGTACCAGCAGTACAAACCATTTCCTTCTGTTATCAATGAATCCAATATTTCTGATGGTTTACTGGATATGGCTATTAGTGCCAATACCAATCAGCTGGTGGAAAATACGCTTACCTATAACTGGTACCAAGATGTTCATAACCTTACTATATTAGCAGGTCATTCCTACCAGCAGTTTCTGGATGAAACCAGGATCACTTCATACCGCGGCTTTGCCAATAATAATATAGAACCAAGGTACCAAGACCATACCAGTACAAGTGCTTTTCCGACTGCGGTAAATTCGGCAGCTGTCAAAAATGAACTGCAGTCTTTTTTCGGCAGGGTAAATTACACTTTTGACAATAAATACCTGGTGACGGGAACGTTTCGCGCTGACGGATCTTCCAAATTTGGAGAGAATAACAGGTATGGCTATTTCCCTTCTTTTGCCTTGGGATGGAATATCAGCAATGAAGATTTTATGGCCAATTCGATTTTCAGTAACCTAAAAATGCGTGCCAGTTGGGGACGGACAGGAAATCAGGAGATTCCTTCCAAGATCACCAAAGCCAGTTATTTGGAAGAAAGGTTATCCACCGGATCCGGTAGTACGAGCACCTACCCCATAGATACCGACGCCAGTTCGTTGGAAGGATATCCATATGGAATCATTTTTACGCGACTGGCCAACCCTGATCTGCAGTGGGAGGTGTCTACCCAGGTAGATCTTGGATTTGATTTTGGGCTATTCAACTCCAGGGTGACCGGTACATTGGACTATTTTAACAAACAGTCTTCTAATATACTACTAGAAGTAGTTCCAGCAGATCCCGTACAGCCTACCTCTACCTACTGGAGCAATATCCCCGGTATGATTATCCAGAATAACGGGGTGGAACTGACTTTAAATTACAACAGTGATCTAAGGCGCGACTTCACCTATCAGATAGGTGGCAACTTCACCTACATCCAAAATCAGGTGCAGAATTCACCCTATTCGGTATTGGCTACAGGAGCAGCCCAAGGTTCCGGGCAATCGGGCGCCACCATTAACGGTTATATCAACAACGAACCTTTAGGAGCTTTCTATATGTACCAGTTTGACGGAATAAATCCAGATACGGGCCAAAGCATATTCAGAGATACCAATGGAGATGGCCAAATACTGGACAACGATCGGATGGTGGTGGGCAGTGCTATTCCAAAATATATTTTTGGTTATAATATTAATTTGGCATACAAATCTTTTCACCTAGGGATGAATTTTAATGGTGTGGCAGGTAATAAGATTTACAATCATACGACCATGACACTGTTCAACAGAGCTCAATTGGCGCAGTCCAATAATACAACAGAATTTGCTGTAGAATACCCAAATGAGTCCCTGACCAATGCCAACATTGTTTCTACCCGCTATCTGGAAGATGGCAGTTTTCTAAGGTTGAACAATGCTACGCTGGCTTATAACTGGAATTTGGAAAGCAGCAGATTGAGAGATGTTTTCCAAAACATCAGTTTTACTGTGACAGGCCAAAACCTGTTTGTCTGGACCAAATATTCGGGATTTGACCCTGAAGTCAATACGGGAGCTGCATCAGGCGGCATACAAACTTTTGGTATCGATAGGTTTACCTATCCCAGAGCTAGGACGGTCATGGCCGGTATCCATGTAACATTTTAAAAGGAAATCAGAACGATGTTTAATCTTACCTTGGTAATCATAATCAAATGAAAAATATAGGAATTAAAAATATCTTCACCAAAATGATATGCTTGTTCATATTATTTGGATGTACTACTTTAGAGGAAGAGGTGCTCGATGAATCACTGACCGGTACCGGTCAGGCGGAAATAGTAAGTGGCACCATAGCACCTGTTTATGGACTGTTGCGAAACGGCGTATGGTTACACACGGTAAATTTCGGGTTGCAGGAAGTAGCTTCTGATGAAGCCATCCTGCCCTATCGCGGGGGTACGGATTGGTATGATGGTGGTAAATTTATAGCGGTTCACCAGCACCTGATGACCCCTAGTAACAGCTTAGTGGGCGATACCTGGACCAATATTACCCTGACATTATCCAGAGCAGTAATTGCAGCAGAAAGATTAAGCCTGGAAGTAGAAGCAGGAAACTTAAGGGCGCAGGATGGATATTATGAAATGGTAGCCATGAAAGCCTATCTTAACATGTTAGCCCTGGATAACTGGGGCCTAGTTTTCAAAAAAGAGCGCTCCAGTGAAAGGTCTGAGATCATAAGGGGGCAGGAAGCCATAGATTATATAGAAAGTGAGCTTTTATCTGTGGTGGAAGTGATCAACAATGACAAGGGGCCGGGGAGGTTATCCAGAAGTGCCGTTAAGGCTTTATTGGCTCGATTATATCTTAATGCTGCTGTTTATCGCAATCCATCTGGGACACCGGAATTTAGGAGACAGGATATGGATAAAGTCATACAGTATACCACCGATTTAATATCAGGGCCCTATGCATTATCCCCCGAATACTTTGATCTTTTTGGAGATGACAACCATAACAATCCCGAAATTATATTTGCCCTTGACCAACGAGGTGTATTGGAAACAGAACAACAAAGATGGGCTTATTGGTCCATATCAGGTGATCAGATACCCCGCCCAGAATTTCCCAATACACGGGGTACGGATGCTGTAGCCGCTACCACAGATTTTTATCAGACCTGGATAGATGCCTATGGCAATATAGATCCTGCAGTTGCCGATGCCCGTTTTTTTAAAGAAAATACGATCATACCTGATGAACTCAAAGATCTAAACGGGATAAACCCATCAAATGATGCTGAGCATTTTTATTGTGTGGATGCCAAACAATTTGAAATGGACAGGGGGATTATCCGTGGTATCATTTGGGGCCCCAGAAAAGATGGGGGAGGAAATATTTTGACCTGTGATGACGGTAAAGTAAGGGTGTATCCTGTCATCAATAGAAGGACGAGTGGGTCCAACCTTACCTATGTCAACCATACACAAAAGGTTGATTTTACAGGTGAGGGAAGTTTGCACAACACCGGATATAGGTTTTCTAAATACCAGTTTAGCCATACCGGCACCAACTGTTGTTCTTTTAGCAGTGTGGACCTGGTATTGATCCGCTTGGGAGAAATTTATCTTATGCGGGCAGAAGCAAAGTTGAGAAATGGCGATAATGCCGGAGCACTAGCCGATGTCAATATGCTGAGAACTTCCAGAAATGCCCGACCTGGACAGACACCGAAGGCATTGACGAATATAGATTTGGATATATTGTTCCGTGAGACAGGATTTGAACTTTATTGGGAAGGGTTTAGAAGAAATTATCAAATACGCTTTGGCAAATACGAGGGCATCTGGACAGGAAAAACCGATAGCGATGTCAACAAAAGGTTGTTCCCCATTCCCCAAAGGGCTATGGATGGCGCTTCTAATGAAGAAGGGTATTTGGTACAGAATCCAGGGTATTAATGCATAGACCATCATTAAGCTATGGGAGTAAATGTCGACTCCCATAGCTTATTTGATAAAATGAAGCCCCTCTACATCTTATACGGCTATTAAAATCATCCATCTATATGAAAAAGTCAGTTACCATTTTTTCAGCCATCCTAGCGATCGTGCTCATAAGTCATACTATGCCTTCAGGTAATCTGGATATAAAATTAAATGATATCCAAATCATAGGTAGTCACAATAGTTATAAAATAGGTATTGAAAAACCATTATTAGATTACTTGATGAAAACCAGGCCTACATTAAGTGGATTGGAATATGAACATATCCCCCTATCAGAGCAGTTGGATCTGGGACTTAGAAGCTTAGAACTGGACGTATATTATGATCCAAAAGGCGGACATTATACTGATCCAAGGGGGTTGGATATAATAAAATCTCTTGGAGCAATACCTGAACCTTTTGATGTCGAAAACAAATTAATGGAACCAGGTTTGAAGGTCTTTCATGTACAAGATATTGATTTCAGAAGCCATCAGCTGCTGTTTAGGGATGCATTAATTGATTTGAAAAAATGGTCCAATGATCATAAAGGGCATACACCTATCATCATTACCATCAATGCCAAAGATGACGAAATACCGCAGATGAGAAAACCTCTTCCCTTTTCTGCTGAGGCATTGAGGAGTATAGACATAGAAATAAGGGGGATTTTGGGAGAAGATCACTTGATCACACCCGATAGGGTCAGAGGAAAATTTGAAACTCTGGAAGAGGCCGTACTTGCCCAGGGCTGGCCACTATTAGATGAGGTGAAAAACCGGTTTTTGTTTGTTTTGGATGAGGGAACTGCTAAAACCGATGCTTACCTGACCAGTTATCCTGGACTAAAAAATGCTGTGTTGTTTGTAAACAAAGAAGAGGGAGATCCCAATGCTGCTTTTCGCATCATAAATGATCCTATAAAGGATTTTGATAAGATCCAGCAGCTGGTATCTTTAGGATATATGGTGCGCACACGTGCAGATGCAGACACCAAAGAGGCAAGGGAAAATGACCATCGTAAGTTTCATATGGCCAAGGCATCTGGCGCTCAGGTCATCAGTACAGATTACTACATACCCAGTACATTTTTCAAATCAGACTATAAAATAGTTTTTGAAGATGGCGGTTACGAAAGGCTGCGGCCATGATAAAAGCAGGCTATATCTGTTTAAAGCTATAATGGTATCCTCGGATAGTTATGGATTTCTGTCTCCTCTCCATCTTTTATATTGACGATTTTACTGGGCCTGTAGCTTTTTGCTATTTCCTTAGCTTTATTACAGGCATCCTGTTCATCCTTAAATGCCTGTACGAATCCCTGCTCATGGTCCAATACCTGCCATTCTTTGTTTTCATTGTGCCAGTGTACGCGGTAGATCCTTTCCTTTATTACTGAAGTTTTGCCCAGTAAAAGATCCAGGATGATCTTGCCGTCACTATAATTTCCGTCAGGATAGGGCATGGGAAGCATGGCGAAAAATATATAATACAGCGAAAAATAAGTAAATTGGTAAGTAAACATATTGGTATCTATCACTTCTTGCTCCACCAGTAACATGACCGCCACCACACCCAGCAGGTTAAAAAGGCTCCCTCCACCAAAAATGAGAATGTTGCTCCACCTCCTGTTTTTGCGAAGGTTTTCAAAAGTGCACAGGCCATACCAGAAATAATACTGGCGCACCTCCAGCATACCCATATTGATAATAGGTTTTCCGGTACCGATACTCACCTTAATGTTCTTCCCACCCATCATCCAAGCAAAAAACACATGTCCTCCTTCATGAATAATGGAAATCAGGGGCATCACCAGAAAAAAGGCCAGGAAAAACTTTGGTAAATCGCTGATTCCAAACATCCAGGTTCTCTTTTAATAAACATCTACTTGTTTTTTCAACAGGCTTATTGCAATTATGTTTATTCTAAATGGTTACACGCTTTCTCCCAATGCTGTAATACATCATCCACCGAAAATTATACTCATATTGTAACCTATGGCTACTCCAGTCTCCTTCTCTTAAAAAATGACACCACAAAGGCATCTTTAAACCCAGCTTCCCAAAGTTTCAGTTTATATTCAGCAGCTTCTTTATAGTTGAAAAAAGGGCCATAGGTATACTTATAAAGCCCTTTATGAAAATAATAGTCCACTTCAAGCCCTTGGAATACCGGATCATTTAAATCCATAAGCCTTGGAGAAGTATAGATCTGAACCATAAAATGAGTTTCCGACTGGTCCTGCCCTCTGATGTCATCTGGTCTCATATGATCCATTGGCGGCAGTTCTGTATTTATTCCTTCCTGATACTCCGCTATAGATACATCATCAGATCCCATTTTAGTTACCCTTTCTTTATTAATGGAAGCAGATGAAGTGTTACTGGCGGTATCCCTAGCATTCTCTAGATTTTTTGTTTGCTCCCTTAGCATGTCCATTTGCTCCTCCACATTTTTATGGTAAAGGACTGCCAAAAGCCCAGGATTTGTCACTCCTAAGGTGAACCTTTCTGATCCGGCAAAATCATTGGCAGTGCTTTGTCCTGTAGTAATACCATCGCTTTCTAGGTCTTGTCTATCATTAAGATTAGTAACATTAGAGATAATATTACTTTGTTCGGCAGCCCATATTTTACTTGCTTCTTTGTGACCTATTGGTCCTTTTGTAGGTAAGGTATCCCCTGCTGTTCCGGTTATCAGGTGGGAAGCGGTGGTTTCTCCTATGTTTACTATTGGGCTTTTAGCTATTTTCTTTTCTAGGGATATTAGGTCCTCCGCTATGTCCGGTGATTGATGCTGACGGTCAGTTAATATGACCTTATCTCTGTCATGTTTTTTGAGCAATATAAAATCCAGATCATCCACCATATCCCCATATGGATCACGGGTTATGGTTAAGGCAGTTTTACCCCCTTTATAAATGAACCCAAGTTTTTCTAACTGTACCGAATCTGGCATCACGTGGTAATTTCCTGCAGGCAATTCCATATTGGTAAAATAACCATCACTTTCTGTGGCCGAGGTGTGGATCAATATGTCCTGATGGTCATAAAAGTTCATCCTGACCCTGCCTATGCCGTTGCCCGCTGAGCCATCATGTACCATTCCGGAAGCTTCCCCCATAACCTTTATGGGGACTTCTACCTTTTTGAACTGATTGGGGTCTACGCGCACTTTCAGCACCTCATGGTTCACCCTCCATGCAATGTGGTCAAAGCTGTTTTTATCCAGCTCTATGAAATAATCCTCATAGGCGATTAGATTGGTGATGCGTATGACTTCACCGTTTTTGTCATATTGTACTTGTCCGCCTCTTACCTTTAATCTAAGGCCTTTTGCCAAAGGCTCATCCCTGTCTTTTTTACCATTGTTGTTCAGATCAAGAAAAGGGATCACCGTCACTGCCCCTTTACCTAGATTCACCTGGGTATTAAAATCCATATGCTGGGTAGTTCCGTCATATAAAATGCTTCCTCGAGCATTGGTAGTGAGCATGATCTGGTTTTGGGCATGCCTAAGATGGGTACTTACATGGGCAAATGAAAAATCATATCGAAAACCTATCCCAGCCGAGGAACTCTTAAAAAGAAAATTGTTCTGATAAAACATATTGAAAAACCCTTTCCGAAAAAATTGCTTTTCCATTCTCAAGATCAGGTTTGATATACTTTTGGCCATATAATTATACTGCACCTGAGGCTGAAATGAAACGGCATGTGGCAATCTATAAGATTGTGACAGGATGGAATGCATATTGATAGATTCGCCTCTGAAAATCCCTAACGTGGACAGGTTGGTAGGAACGCCGAGGACCCTGCTGGAAACCAAGAACTGTGCATTGGTAAAGCCTCCATTAGGAAAAATCAACTGAGTGAGTGTCATCCGTGAAAATAAGGAAAAATTGCTTTTTTTGATCGGCATGCTCAAAGCAAGTTTCCTTTCTTCCAGATAATTAAAAAATATCGCCTGCTGCCCCTCTTCCAACTTGATATAAGAGGCATCCAGGGTGATGTTTTTGGGCATCCTGTAGTTCATTAATGCTCTCGCCCTCACACCGGGCATATAATCGGCTGATAGCATGATGGCGTTGCTGACTTTTATGGAAGACTGCGCAAAAGGCATAAAAGGCTGATCCACTAATGAGGAAAGGTATTCTATTCCACCACCTACAGTCACGCGCCGGTTTAGTCCATAGTTGACACTCCATCTGGAAAAAATGCTTCCTCTGCCGTCATCCACCAATCCTGCACTGGCCACATATTCTATTTCATTTTGTGGAAGAAAATTATAGGGGACATTAATTACTTCCTGGGTGGTCTGTACTTCACCAAAAGGCCCATAGAACATCAGCTGTATATTGGTATTGCCATAGATGAGGGGCACATCGAATGTGTAAAACCCTGCTACATCTGCCTTTACAAAATCAATAAGCGTATTGTTCACATAAAGCTCCACCGTCCATTCCGGACCGGTATAATCTGCTATTCGGTAAGAGCCAAAAGCTTTTCTTCGCAGTGTGGATGCATTGGTCACCTGTATGCCTACTACTGGATATAATATAGTGGCAGTAGAGGGTCCAGTGATCCTTCCTACGCTAATCTGCCGGATAGCGGCATTTTCATTGTTTACATATCTCCATTGATAAAACTGGTTTCGGTGAGCTAACTTTCTTCCATCAAAGCTATTCAGGTTGGCAAAGAATTCTCCACCCATCATTTCACCACCCAAAGCTACATTGTACCTATTCTGGGAAGCTGTCATAAAAAACGGTTGCTCCCTATCCATCGGCCTGATCAAATTTGTAGTCATGATGCCCCATTCTGCGATGTGGAGTTTTAATAATGATCTTTCACGGTTATACACAGTGTCTGCCTCCAGGTTTCCATGAAGCTTGTTTAAACTTTTGCGAATCATTTCCTGTCGCATCAGTTTAAAAACCGGCAGATCCAGATCTGTGGACAGCAAAACTGTTAATGTCCGGAAGTTAAAAGTACAGTGAAGGCCAAATACTTCACCAAATAAGTCACTCCTTAGGTACACAAAATCATCTTCCAAAATAAAGGCTGAGGAAGGTAGGGAGAAGGCTCGCCCGCTATAAAAAAGCTGCTGCTGCTTGACATCAATGACATACAGATCGTTTTGGTCAAGTACAAAACCCTGGATGGTTTCGCCTATTTCGTTTTTTATATGAAGAAAATCAAATAAATCTGTGACAGAAAGATAGACCTTCTCCTGACGAATGGCTGCAGGAATCTCTGCGCTGCCAAATTTTGCCACCTTGACCAACAGCAATATTTCTTCATAATCATCTTCAACGGGATCTTTTTCTCCTGGGAAAGCAGGGTGAAGTAAAAAAAACAATAAGCATGTCAAAAAAAAAGGGGACCAGCTCCTACCACGCCACATGTCTCCAATAACGTTATCATTCCACGATCTGTCCATTATCCCTCTCCCTGATTGGCTATGTTATTCTTCTATCACGGTGATAGATAGTGATCCAGCATAGTTTCCCGGGATGCTTTTCATTGCACCGTTCATGATCAACAGGGTAGGTATGCTGATATAATTCCTAGCAGGTGGGGCAGCCGTAGATACAAAGGATGTCCCAAAAGACGGGTAGAGCATGCGCACCGTGGCCTCTCCTCCGTTGTTTCCCTTTATCTGAACATCAGGCCCCAGCTGGAGGTGCACTAGCGCACCAAGTGTAGCTTCAATGCCAAAAACAACTGGCTGTACTTCTGCTCCTGGATTCATTAAAAAAACTTCCCCTTCCGCTATCCGCTCCTCTTCTTCTGTAATAAGGATACTCCCTCCACCATAACCCACCACAAATGAGCCAAAGTTGGCCTGGTGCTCCACATACACCTGCACCTGTGCTTGAGCAGGTGCCTTTAACCCAAACAACACCATACCTAAAGCAAACCAAATATTACATAAATAGAATCTTTTGCCACAAAATGGTATTTGAGCTATGTCCTTGAGGATTAATTTCATTTAAGTATTATTTATTTTAAGAGCCATAACCTGGCCCTTATCTGATTTCATGATAGGCTGTCCCGAATATATGTCGGTGAATCCCCATAGTGGTCGCCACCTATTAAAAGGGCGATCAGGGTAACCTTTTATGAATGGCTTGCGTCAGGCTCAGATACATGCGCGGTCAAACAGGGTGTGAGGGGACAAATAGTATTACTATAACTTTATAGATATTGCTGCAAATGTCTCCTTTACATGCTCATGGGCATGATAAATTACGCTGAGCTCCCCAGATGAATAATCTCTTCCATCTTGTAATTTCATGGTAATGTACCTTTGCGGCAGGGGGGAATATACCGCTACCCCCTTGGCAGAAGCCACCTGAGCTTCATTGCCAGCCAGGTCTTTGTGAATTACCTTCAGATCCCCATAGGTAGATTTGTTACCTTCCCGGCCGATATAAAAGTTGATTTGTGGAGTCGATGCCTGAGGATCCAGGGATATATGAGAAAGAGAGGCTTTTACCCTAGGGTTTCCGATTTCTAAGATCACCGGGATACTAATGCCGATAGCCATTTCCAACTTTGTGGAAATACCGGATTGGTTATCTTTTCTATCCGCCTGATCCGGCTGAGCTTTAGGCAAAGCCTTAAAGTACAGATGGCTTTTGTATTCGCCTGTTTCCAATTGATGGGTACGGTATACCTGAACCTTTACTTTCTGGGATTCTTTAGGACCCAGGTGAACAGCGCGCGGAAATATCCTTAGATTTTTTTCGGCAGACTGGTGTTTTTCATCCTGATCTTTTAGCTGAATAAACTGACCATCTTCGGTCATTTTATAGTTAATGATAGAAATCTGATAGCGGATAGAATCATTTCCCATATTTGCCAAAGTGAGGTCTTGGCTGATCACACCCGTGCCGGCAAACACTACTCTCTTAGGGTAAACCATCAAATCTCCTTGAGCAAAAGAAAAACTTAGGTTTACTATCATTAAATATATTAATAAAAAGAAATTTCTCATCCTACTGTTATTGATAAACTATCCAGCTAATCTATAAAAATATCAAAAGTGCCTGTTGGGGCACTTTTGATATGCTTTCATTTAATTATATACTACAGAAACTGAAAATGGAGAATCTCCTATATAAGCTCCCGGAGCCTGGTTAGGTAATATATTCAAAGTAGCACCCACACTTAGTGTTTCGGTACCTCCCGTGAGTACCCCGGTGGTATCACTTGTCCAATCCGTTAATGTCATCACTTGGTTCTCTCCACCCTCACCTGTAATGATTTCATAGCCTGCATCAGGCAAAGTAACGCCATACGCATAATCTTCTGAACCGGTCACGGTAAAAGAAGCCGCACTAACCGTACCGGTGTTCGCAGGTAGCTGCACACCAGCCTCTGTTCTAATCCCTTCAGCACTAAGCACAACTGTTCCTCCTGCTGTGGTAGCGACTATCTCGCCAAAATTCATATCTGCAATTTGCTCTATGGCTATAGGTGCTATAATTTGTGCACTTGCTGTAGCAGTAGCGGTAGCATTTTCCTGAGCGTTTACAGTTACAGCAAAACCTCCCATGATGAATGTTAAGACTGCGATTTTTGTAGTAATCTTCATATTGTTATCATTAAATTTTAGTTGTTTCATTCCGTCATGTACTGTGGACGTCTTCACAAGTACAGTCTCCGAAACTGTTGCACAATATTAATCTATTCTGCCCCACTATAAAAATAAATTACACAAAGATTAAATATGATAATAATTTTACATGATTTATGTATTTTTTTATAATTTTAAATATTAAAAATTTAACTTATACATGATCGCATAAATCACATTTCTCTTATTCTGAATTTCATCATATCAAAATTGTATTTTCCGTCCGATGCACCAAAAATATGATCTGATCTTCCTGAGCCTATAAAAAACATTCTTTAACTTAAAATCTGTAGAATAAAGCAGAAAATAACCATTTGGCCATTTTAAAAAAATTGTTAAAATAAATTTAATTAAAAATTGTACAATTTTATTATCTAATCGCTATAAGATAAGTTTTAAACAACATGTAAATGTATTCTATACAATCATATTTATATTTAGAACATGATTTATAGCCGCAAAATGACACCGGTATCTGATTTATATAAATCATTCG
>NZ_JMIH01000005.1 GCF_000714815.1 Anditalea andensis
TGGGATACTTCTTCACTGGAGTTGCCTAACCGGACACATAATTTTCTATTGGTGTGCTTTAATGTTTGTTGTTTAATTTTAATTGTAGCATGGTAAAAATAGGGGCAGATAACAACCGACTTGCCCTAACCACCCCATATATCTCTTTATCAGAAATATATAAAGCCCTAGGGCAGGATCAATTGCTATACTAGATATTAACCCATTAATTAAATGTTTTCATAATTCTAAAAGAAAGAAATTTTATTCCAGCCATACTGTTTGGGTAAAAGCACCGTTTACTGCCACATCCCAAACTTCAGCACGTACCCATTTTTGATCTTTTAAATCAATCATGAAATTATAATATTTGTTACCAAAGGCCTCGGTTTCACTTAAATCTAATTTTTTACGGTGAACATCTTTACCATCGCCGAATATAATTTCTATAAAATTGAGAGGGAAAGTCCAATCTATAAATATGCAAATTTCGACCAAAGCATTGTCGCCCAGCCGAACTGTTTCTCCTGATTTCTTTCCGTTAACAGAAAATTTGGGTAGCAAAACTTCTCCGGTAGACACAAAAAATTTCCCCTTTTCCATAGCATCCAAAATCGGCTGCCACCCATCTTCAAATTTTGGAAGTTTATCCATCTCCAAATAATTGATATTCATGTGTCCGTAAATTTCATAATCAGGTTCCAACTTAAAAAGATCTGCTTCTCCTATGACATATTTTTGATGTCCCCAATTTGCCATATCATCTATAAGATCCAGTACCCGCTCCCCCATCCGGGGAATGGACAAGTCTGCGGGTATGGATTTCCAGGCCGCTCCCAAAAATCTGTCTGAAACAAAAAATCTTTCCTTATTGTACTTATCTGGAAAGCCGGTAGAACCTTTTGTTCGGGCATGGGCAGTCCAGGCAAGACCTTTTTCAAGTTCCAAGAGACGAAGCATTTCATCTTTATTGCCAACCCTATAAACTTTTCCATAAATAGGATGATCCTCAACAAAGGGTTGATCATCATTTCTTGACATTATCCAATACACCGGTTTAGGGAAAATATTCATCCAATGGCCACCAAAATGGCTATTGGGTTCCTCTCCAGGTAACATAAGAAAATCTCCGCTTGATAACCTGGAGCATTCCTCAAACATCATTTGAAATTCAGGTAAACGGCGAGGTCCATCATCTCCAGGATTTCCAGCCAGATGAAATTCTCCCAAATGCATAATATTTACGCCCATCTTTCTCAAAGCCTTTACATGACCCGGAATTTCTGGAATAGGTTTATGGGTTAAAACATCATCAATATGCTCTGTATGGAAATGACTTGCCATAGTTTTAAATCCATCCAGAGGCTTATATCTGTCACTATGCGTAAACTCCTTAACCTTAGCCAAAGAACTTCCGTCTTTCCCCCTACTTAAATAACAAAAAAAGTTTAGCCTCTGCTCTGTACCAGGAGGAGCATTAAACCATGGGACATGTCTTCTGTCACCCAATAGGTCATGCCTTATCCCTATACCAAAACCAGGCTCCAAATCCCTATACCCCTCACCATACCATACATGCTGTAAGTTATAGGCATTATCCAAAGGATAAAAGTATTGATGGGGAGGAGGAAATACCGCAATACTTCCGGTAGAGCTTTCCCCAATGATGGTTCGGTATTTAACCGGAAGGTTCTTCGAACATGTGACTTGGTTATTAAGTCTAAATGACTGTAGATAATCTTCTGTGTCCGACCAAAATATCTCTTTCCAGTTCTCTTTGCCCGAAGTAAATCCAGCATCATAAATAATAGCTTTTTCATTTTCCGGTGTGGCCATTACCGCCGCCATATTGACCAGTGCACTGCCATGGTAAAGGACTATTTCCAACCTACCCTTAAAAGAACCGGCTGAAGCTCCATCTATTTGTATAATGGTTCTTGCACCATTTTTAGAAACCTTTAGCGCTCTTCTATCCAGTATCACTTTATAAGCATTATAAGGTTTATAGGCAGTCCTATCAAAAAAGATGTTCCACCCGCTCTCTTTACTGAGGTCTCTTTGCCCTTCAGTAAGGAAAAAAACAGGATCCAGTTCCGAAAATATCTGTTCAAAGCTATCTCCCGCACTGAGCTGTATGTTTTCAATAAGTGGCTCTTTTACAGAAAGATTGAATCTTATGCTACCTCTTTCATTATTTTCTATTGGCCAAGTAATTTCTACCCATTCTTGATTTACCACTATATCTTCATGATGCCCATTTTCGAGGGCAGAAACATCAACTATGGTCTGGGCTTGGGCCCATCCGGTCATTAGCAACAACATTATCAAACATTGCCAATTTTTATATATTGTAGAAGTAGACATATTTTGAGAAATTGTTTATCTTATAATAATGCTTCTCCTGAAGGTATTATTAAAGGCTCATTGGGGTCTACGGGAGTTCCAAAGTCAGGACTTCCATCTTCATTCCAGTGAAAACGCTGTAATCTTATGTCTCTATTCCAGCCCGGTTTCGTGCTTTTTTTGGAATGGTACAAAATCCAGTCTTCCGTACCATCGGGTGATTTTGCAAAACTGCAATGTCCTACACCGTATACCTGCGCAGACCCCTGAAATACAGGTCCGCTTTTTATCCAATTTTCCGGAAGCATTGGATCTGAAGATGGATTTTCCAACCATAACTGCCCTAACCTGTATTCTTTTAGCCAAGATTCTCTGGTCGAATAGATGATAAAGGTTTTTTCTCGATGCTTTAAAATCTGAGGACCCTCTATGAGGTCAAGGTCACCGCCGGTTTCCCATGCTTCTTCCGGTGATGATATCCTTACCCTATTACTGCAAATGGTCATTGGATCACTCATTTCGGCCATATATAAGTGCTTTGCCGTTTTATCTGTTTCCCTATTTTCTTCCCATCCAGACCAAACGGCATAAAGCTTCCCGTTATGTTCAAAAGGGGTAAGGTCTATGGCCCATTTCACTGTGTTTTTATCTTTGATATTGTCCCCTGTATATAGCATTCCTTTATCTTCATAGGGCCCGAAAGGATGATCTGTTGTAGATTTCAACACACCGGATCGCTGGTAAATGAAAGGACTGCCTTTTTTGGCCCCGGCAGTGTAATATATATACCAGTGGCCCCCAATATAATGTAATTCTGGTGCCCACACATTGAATTGGTTCCAACCTTCATCAGGTGTCTCCCATACTTTGACCATTACACCTTGGTCGGTTAATTTATCTGAACGAGACACCGCTATTCCATTCTCCGACGCGGCACAATAGTAATATGTCCCGTCTTTTTCAAATACCCATGGATCTGCACCGTCCCTAAGGGGATTGGTAAAGGTAGCCGACTGGGCTAACCCACTCAAAAAATAAAAAAAACATAATACAAAGAAGATCAATGTTCTTGTGCCATTAAGTGACCTGTCTAAGAAACTACCTTTTTTTATATCACGGATCATATTTATTTCATTTTTATTGTAAACGGGCAATTCATTGATTGCTACCTTCTTTTGATAAAAGAAGATATGCCCCATTTATACTTTATTGGAATGCACTGATAGGGCATGCATATGGATGAAGAGAAAAACCAAGTAAGGATAGCTGATGAAAACAGGAATATATATCGGAACAGCTATCCCTTGGTGTTTTATCCCTTTTTTTGCTTAAATATATTTTTATAAAAAGCCAGCCCTTCTTCGGCCAACTCGTCGGAGCTATTGGCCAAAGGCCGCCAAATACAGGTAGCATTTGCTATTTCTTCGGAAACAGCTCCAAATGTCTCGATCACTACTGCTCCATCATATTCAATTTCATGGAGGGCCGCAACGATATCCGGCCAATCCAAATTACCGGTGCCCGGGGTGCCCCTGTCACTTTCATTGCCCTGAATATGGCATATGAGGTCCTTCCCGATCTTCCTTATGGAATTCCCGATATTCTTCTCTTCAATATTACAATGAAAAGTATCCAGTTGGATTTTTAGATTGGGTGAGGCGACTTCCTGTATGAGTGATAATGCCTGATCAACAGTATTGACCATATCACTTTCAAACCTGTTCAATGGCTCCAGGCCTAGGTATATCCCATTATCTTTGGCAAAATCACTTGCTATACGGAGGTTCTCTATACAAAAATCACGTTCTCTTTTTTTCTGATCATCTGATATAAACCGTGTTTTCCCCACAGCTGAATACAATGGCCCACCAAATATGGGACTATCCATATAGGCAGCAATCTCTATACAATCTTTTATGTATTTAAGGCCGTTTGCCCTAATCTTTGGGTCTAAAGAGGAGATATCCCTTTCTGATCCAAAAGCACCGCTTATAGTACATTTTAGATCAGACACCTTGATTTTTTCCTTTAGAACCTGAAAATCAATCAATTCCTTTTTTTCTACCGGTATTTCTATAATATCAAATCCCATCATAGAAATTTTATCCACTAAGTGAAAAGAATGGGTATCAAAAGGAGATACCCATAGAAATGTACTCACACCGAATTTTATCATCGTCAATCAAAATTGGGTATCATGATTCTTTCGCCTCCTTTCATCGCCGATTCATGTGCGCAAATACCGGCAGAGGTATAGTTGGCGGCCGTAACCGCATCGACTGCAGAATCCCTTCCTTCAATAATGGCCGCTACAAACTCCTGTACCAAATGGGGATGGGAACCGCCATGGCCAGCTCCCTGGAGAAAGGAAACATGGTTGGGATCATCAATTTTTTCTCTTTTGGTAAAATGTTTGATCGGTTCAATAAGCAGCTCATCCGTATCCGGTACGTCAATCCTTCTGGCATTTTCCCCACCATCAAATATGACATGGCTTTCATCTTCCAACTGCTCCCACTCAAAGGACATTTTGGTTCCATATACATCATAAGATTCCCTGTATTGCCTTACAACATCAAACAGCGATCTGGTTGCCTCTGCTATTACATCGGAATTTTTTAATGTGAATGTGGCCGTTTCTACGGCAAATGGAGAACCGTATCTCTCGGCAAGGTCATCTGACAACCTTCCCGAACCATGACAGACCACAGAGTCGGCCGTAGTATTGTTGATCCTTAATAGCGGTGAAATAGCATGGGTTCCATTAAGCATTGGAGGGAAGCCCTTCCAATATTCTGCCCATCCCTCCATACTCATATCCTGTATGTGGGATCCCCTGACAAATTGAATTTTGCCAAGCTTTCCACTTTCCGCCAAATTTAATCCATAGAGAAATTCTCTGGTATAAAGAGCCGTTTCCATCATCATGTATACCTTATTGCTCCGCTTTTTTGCCTCTACTATTGCCTTACAATCTTCCACGGTCATGGCCATGGGAATAGTACAGGCAGTATGTTTATTGGCCTTAAGGGATGCCAAAGTCATTTTGGCATGTTCCGGTACCGGTGTGACCACATGAATGGCATCTACATCCTCCCTTTTATACACTTCTTCAAAATCTGTAAAACATAAGTTTCGGTCCAAATTAAATTTAGCTGCCAAATCATTTAAAGTATTTTGGTTGCGTGTACATATCCCTACAGATTTGATATTTGGATGATTTTGATAAATCGGTATAAATTCCTTTCCAAAACCCATTCCGATGATAACCACAGTAATTTTTTGCTGACTCATATTAGATTTTTATTGATTATTAAGTATTACGAATATTGACTATTTTTTAGTAGTTCATGTGTTCCTTGCTGCCGGAACCCCCTTTTAGGGCATTTCTCTTTTGGCCGCCCACATAAAGGCATTTGTTAGTATAGTTTGATAAGCCTCTAGCTCATGCGATGCTTCATCATGTCCCAGTGCAATGCCCACTATCCTGGAACTGGCATGTTTTACGATAAAAACCGATGGAAAAGTACCGGAACTTTCTGAACTTGCCGCTGCCAATACCTCTATACCTGGCCCTATTGGATCTACATTGAAATAATAAAGCTCATCTTTTAAACTGAAATTTTTAGGGACCCCCCGGGTTACAGGATGTTTTTCATTAACTACTTCAACCTTAAATTCACCATACCTATCATGGCCCCGGGAACCACCGCTTACCAATATTTGATTATATTCAGGCCAATCCTTCCAATTATACCAGAGGGCAGCATGACCTAAAATAAGGCCTTTGCCCTTATTGGCAAAAGCCATGATATCCCTTCTTGTTCTATCGTCATCAATAGGTTGGTTATTGGTCAAATACAACACATCACGATCCCGTAGATAATAGGAAATAGAATCCACGTTCTCTGTATATATGACATCGGCCAAACCATCTTTACTTAATGTATTTTTATCTGCCTCTTTGTACCATTTTTCAAAATCATGCGAGGAGCCACCTCCTACTATCAAGATTTTAATAGGCCCAACATTGTCAGTTTTTGGCATAAAAGAACAAACTGAAAAAATCAGAAGTCCCATTATGTAAATCACCGGCGAGGATTTGAAAAGGTTGCTTAACATGCTATTCCTATCCATTATGGTTTATTTAAATTACTGTTATATTAGTTATTCCCAACTTGAATTTATTTCGCTTTTTTAACTCTCATAATCCCGTTCATCATGCGCCAATGCCCGGGAAATGTACAGACAAATGGATAGTCGCCGGGCTCTGAAGGGGCTGTAAAATTCAAGGTAAAAACTTCAAAAGGATCCAACATTTCGGTGGCAAATAATACTTCGGCCATATCCGGTACATAGTGTTTTTCAGAGGCCTTGGGATCCCTGACCATGGCATCTGCAGCAGCGCCCACTTTATTGAGCGTGCCCGGCTTTACTATCAGTAAATTATGTTGCATCCCATCCAGGTTATCCAATTCCAAAATTATTTTATCCCCTGCCGTAACGGTAAACATTTCCATATTGAATTTCATCAGCTCAGGTACAATTTCCATTAATATGGTAGTTGGTGCATCTGCATTGACCTTTACCAAGGGTTCATTTATTCCGTTAGAATTAAATTCAATTAAAGCTGACTTTTCGGGAAAAGATTGAACCAAATCCATATACCGCGAGGTGCCATTTACCCCACATTGAGTGATGTTATTGTTGGCAGGATTGTAGCCATCCCCTGTTTTGGGTATTAGGGACACCATTCCCATTGTCATTAAAATAAATAAGCTATTTTTGATCATATTTTTATTTTTTTGAGTGTTAATTGAATATTTCTGGCATTCCCTTCAAAAGCAAACTCTCCTTCATAATCTGCCACATTGGTATCACCACCGGTATCTCTTCCGGACCGTACGCTAGGAGATAGCAGTGCAGAAAACAAACCTGCGGCTTTTGCTTTGGCCACGACTTTATCGTTTACCAGGATACGCATTTCCCCCTTGGCATCTAAATGGGCAGTGGTTTCAAAATTATCAGGCAAATCAATATCAGAAATGGCTCTGAACCTTTTACCGTTCTGGTTTACTATAAAATGCAATTTTTTATTTTCTATAAAGAAGGTATACCCATTGTCTTTATTTCCTTGAGCTGCTATCACACCCCTAGGAAATTGATCTCCCCTTGCGGCCACATCTGCTGATATGGCGATTTCTTTATGAATAAGATCAAGAGAAAAAAGCAGATTACTTCTCCGTCCGAGCTCATATTTTTCACTTTCTACCGACGTTGATAATCTTTTAAATAGATGAGATGGTTTGTTATTACCTTTATCATTTGCAGCAGCTTGCAAAAAACTTTCTTCGTGCTGACTTGCTGCCGCAAAGAGGGCTTTGGTCAGCCAATCATCTTTTTCATTTTCGGGCAATAAGCTGCTCCTGTAAAGCATTTCCCCGACTTGCTCTCCGGTAGGCATAGATGCTAAAGCCAAGATGGCATGCATTCTTACATTAAGGTTTATATCTTTTGTTATACCGGATCTATAAAGCGCTTCGACACTCTTTTGGGTTTTTGGTAAGACTTCAATGGCAGCTTTTCTTACTCCAGATGCCGGATGTGCCAAAGCTTCCACAGCCACATTAAAAGCCGTATTGTTATCACCATCCAAAGCCTTTAATCCTTGTAATGTCCATAAGGCATGTACGGCAGGACTATTCAAGCCTATTTCGTCCAAGTCTTTGTTTTTAACTATTTTATAGAGGTCATTTAATATATCATCATTACCGGATTCTACCAGTAATCTCTGAGCTGTCATTCTCCAAAACATATTATCATGTTTTAAAGCTTTCACTAAACTCTGAGGGTCCTCTTTGGATAATACCAAAGGATTGTAAGGTTTTGACCCCTTGTACGATACCCTATAAATTCTGCCATGATTTGTATCTCTAAGTTCACTATGAAAAGCATTTCCCTGGCCATGTGGTTGATCAGTAAAGGGAAGGATCATTCTGGAAGGAGCTTGTCTTTCTACAAATACATTATGCTGAATTATAAAATTGTACCAGTCCGCTATCCAAACGGCCCCATCCGGTCCAACTTCAGCCTGAACTGGCCCAAACCATTCATCTGAGCTTGCCAATAAATTCCATCCATCTGATTCTTTGAAACCGGCACCTTCAGGTTCAATTATCGCATTATGTGTCAACCTTATAGTAGGCTCACTGACGAAAGCTATCCTGTTCCAGTATTCCTTTGGATAATCTCTAGCTGTATAAAGTTTTATGCCTGCAGCTGAAGTAAATCCACCAACAACATCCACTTGCCGCAAATTTGGTGTCATGGCGTGGGCATCATAATGCCCGTCTATTTTTTGAATAGATTGAATAGAATAAGGGGGGGCCGGGTTTCCCGCTTCAGCATCGGGAAAATGACGCTGTAAATATTTTGCAGGGATGGAATAATAAGCAGCATGGGTATTATTCGCTGTAGATATAAACACGTTGTTATCTTCTGAAAAACCAAGGCCCCATGTGTTGTTACTTGAGCTGGCCAAATATTCAAAATTACTCCCATCTGGGGAAAAATTATATAACCCTTGGGAGAACTGCCATGGTTTGCCATTGATAGTGCCATTGAACCCTGAGTACCCTGTCACTCCCCATATTTTATTGTCAAATCCATATTGGAGGTTAGATGGTCCTGCATGCGTATCGTTTTTCCCCCAACCTGTCATGATAGTTTCAAACAGATCGGCTTTGCCGTCCCCATTAGTATCCTTAATAAACACAAAATCTGGCGCCATGGACACAATAACACCCCCATTAGCAAACACCATACTGGTGGGTATATTCAGGCCTTCGGCAAATACAATAAATTTATCAGCTTTTCCATCACCGTTAGTATCCTCACATATTTTGATTCTATCATTGGCCTGCCCATCTGTTTCTTTAAAAGTATTGGGATAATCCACTGATTCAACTATCCAAAGACGTCCTTTTTCATCCCATGCCATGGCAATAGGGTTTTGTATGTCCGGTTCGGAAGCAAAAAGGCTTATCTCAAAATCAGCAGGCACCTGTATCAGTTTCTGGGACTCTTCAGCACTTAATGCCTTCTGTATCCTTGGAACTTCATACCTCTTAGTAAAATCAGAAATAGGTTCATCATAAATAGAAACATTAGGGATTTCCAAAGCATCTATTTGAGCCTTAACCTGATCCCCTATAGCCCAAATAATACCATTTTCTACTAGTTTTAGAAAATCCAGATTTTGCCAAGTGCTATCATTATGTCCATAAGCAGTATAAAAAACTCTACCTTTACCCTCTTCCCTGGTCCAAGTGTAGGGTTCTTTATGACCTTTTTCTTCCCTTTCCATCAGTATTTGGATATCAGGATTAATATTACTGTGCAAATATGTTTCGTCCCAGGTAATAAATTCGTGAAGGCCCTCCATGACCACATGATGAGGATCGGATATTTTAGCCTGAAACTCATCGGTGCCATGAGATTCAAATTTACCTCCTACAGTATTTATGTACCATTCTGAATTCCCAAAGCTACCGGCAGCAGAGTGTAGTGGAATAAGGCCTTTACCACCTTCCACAAATTCCCTTAATGATTGTTCCTGATCAGGTGATAAATAATCATGGTTAGCATAAATGACGAGTCCATCGTATTTGTCCAGGTTTTCTTTGGTTAGATCTTCTGTACTTTCTGTGTAAGTCAGGTTTATACCTCTATTAAATATAGCAGTAGCTAACCAAGGGGCATACCTACCGGAATCATGATGATCACTTGAATGACCCAAAAACAAGATTTCAGCTCTTCTAGGTTTAGTGTCCATATAATTAACGCTGTCCGTGTTGCTATTTCGGACAATGGATTTTTCTGAACAATTGACTAAAAAGGCGGAGAATAAAACCCATAGAAAAGCTTTATTTCCACAAGCAAGTATTTTATAAATTAGATTATTGTGATGCATTGATGCTATTACAAATGGTAAAGAAAGATTTTTAAATGTATTTGTTACTTCTAGGCTGTTTCAGATTTCAGGCATATCATCCGAGAATGATTTTCAATTTCTTAGCATTGGACTTCAAAAAAAGTATGCCCACGAGAAGATTATATAACTTTCGTGGGCATCACCTATATATTAAATCTCTGAACAGGGGAAAAAATGAGTTGTTCAACACCTTGAATTTTAACCCCAATTCTTGCATAAATAAAGTTTTGTCCCCGAACCAAATTAGGCATTTCAAGACTTAAATTTACATTGCCCATATCCTCAATATCTGCAGCTGAAAGATTTCGAGAAGCCAGGTTATAATTACCTCTATTGTCTACAAACATGGTCTGATTTACATATAATGAAACCCTTTCCACATCACGGGCATTCTCACCCATAATGATTTGTTCAATATTAGCACTTGCATTAAATACTGAACCTTCCAATACTATTTGAGGATTTCGTATCATGTAATAAGGCATCACTTCAATGTCTAAATTAGTGTTGCCATTAACATTTACCACTATCGTATCGGATTGGGTTTCTGGATTGGTGATCATCCTAAATGGCCCCTGGTTTTGCCTGAACATTAATTTGTATTCTGCATTAAATAGAGATGCGGAATATGATCCATCTTGGTTCATGATTACATCTATCCTGTTTTTCAACTGCCAGCCCGGTTCCCAAAGCTCTAGGTTAACCTCATTTATTGCCACATTAATAGGTTCTCCCTGATAAACTATATTTCCTGAAAGTATGGAGGAAGGTTCATCATAGTTATCAAATTCACATGAATACAACATGCAAGAGTATAATAACATCATAATATATATATATCCTGATTTCATAAATTAATAAGTTAGTAGTTAATTATTGATTTGGATTGATAACTATTAATGGATTTCTATTTCTTATTTCATCATTGATGAATGAGTAATAGTTACCTATTCTAAATCTGTCGGAATTGGTTACCCTATTTGGCTGAACTATGTTATAAATCCATTTATTATGATCTGGACTTCCTGGACTATGGATTTTGTAAGGCCATAAGCCATAAACCTGTGTTTTTCTTTTTGTAGCTACACCAATATTCTGCACCAATGAATTAGCATCCATGTTTTGACCGTCCAAAATTAAATGGGCAATTCTCCATCGCTTCATATCCCAAAGTTCATGTCCTTCAAATGCCAATTCCATTCGTCTTTCATGAACTATTCTATCAAAAGTTATGTCTCCGGCAGATAGATCTGTAGTAAATCCAGCTCTTTGTCTGATTTCGTTTAGATGCTGTGCCGCTAAGCCCAGATCCCCCAATTCGAAAGCAGCCTCAGCGGCATTAAGTACTATTTCCCCTATCCTAAACCTAATGTACCATACATCACTCTGAGTGCCGATCTGTCCAGCTCCTGGTGTAGGGTCGATGTACTTTCTAATTAAAAATCCAGTTTGGGCAGTAAAATTAAACCCGTTAATAGGTCCATCAAATCCGACAACCTGCTTGTCAGTGCCATCAACCGTTTGAACCACTCCAGGTTGGTCAGCACTGATAATTTCTCCGTTTTGAGGTCTAAAGAGACCAGCCCAAATATCCACTTTATCATTACTTCCGCGATATGTGCTTCCTGGAAGCATTACAGTAGCGTACAATCTAGCATCCCTGCCCCTGAAAATATCCAATTGATCATCATAAACTATAAAGTTCCCGCTTGCATCCCTAATAGGAAAAGGGGAAAAGGAATTATTCCCTAGCAGTTCAAAAGATTGCACAAAATTTAAAGAAGGGTTGACCCTTCCTCCATTTACCCCATCTTCAGACATGGAGCGTGGCTGGTTTTCCAAAGTCCAATGATTTATTTTTCCACTTCGCAATCTAAAATCGTTTACAAAAATGGCTTCCGGATTCTGGTTTTTATCTATAAAAAGACTGGCAAAATTGGCAGACAAACTATCCGGATTTTTCATGTACAAGTGGTAATTGCCCATTTCACCCGATAAAAGTTGTAAAGATGCTTCCAATGAGGTAGTATAATATCCGTTTGCCATAGAAGCCGGAATTCCTACCTCTCCTCCCGGTAGGGAAACCTCAGGTGTACGTACACCGTGTTTTGCTATAGAACCCGCATAGAGTGCTGCCCTGGATTTAAGGGCTATTGCCAAACCTTTAGTAGCCCTATCCTTTATCTCTGCATTTGCAGGCAAGGCAGGTAATATGGCATCCATTTCTTGTAAAATAAAATCATAGATTTCATGTTCTTTGGCCCTTGAAACTCTTAAATAGGATGGATCACCGCTGAAATCATATTCTAAAGTCTGCAATATGAGTGGTACTCCTCCTACTCTTTTAACTGCATCAAAATAGACTGAAGCCCGTAACCATTTAACTTCCGCTTCAAAACGGCTCCTGACACCCTCATCCAACTGGTTGGCTATAGCAATCTTTTCCAGAAACAAGTTTAATTCCCGTACAAATCCGTAGTTCCACCAACCCCAGTCGCCATAACCAAAATCTTGGTTGCCATGCCTGCCGTAATCCTGAGAAGAGAACGCTTCATTGAAATTAGCGTGATCATGGACATTCCCGTTAATCTGCTGATATTCGGGATATCTTGCATAAAGGTCCGCCACAACTGACAATACTATGGCCGGATCATTGAACACTTGGTTATCTATCAAAATGTTTCTTGGATCCCTGTTTAGAAATTCATCGTCATTGCAGGAGGTACAGGTTACAATTACTGTAGCAGCAATCAATATATATTTTTTCATTTTAGACTATTTTAGGTTAGAAAGAAAGGTTGGCTCCCAGATTTATGATGAATGACTGGGGATACTGAAGTCCATTGGTATCAAACACCTCTGGATCAAGCCCTACTGATCTAAGGGGGTCTATTGAGAAAAGGTTGAAAGTATTTACAAAAACTCTCATTCTTTGCATATTAATTCTTTCTAGGATAGATGGAGATAGACTATAACCTATTTCCATTGTTCTCATTCTCAAATAGACCATATTAGTTAGCCAGCGATTAGAAGTCCTATAATTGCTATGTCCACCATTGTTCCATCTTAATGGCGGGTATTCTCCTGGAATCCATGGACTGTCTAAATTGAAAGGGTCTTCTCTCTCCCAGCTATTTTCGTAAAGGTCACGCAAAAGATTCCCCGTATTTTGGAAAGGGTTTCTCATTTCATGCTCTCTTAAAAATGAATACATAGTACCTCCAGAAAAATCCGCTGTCAAATCAAAATTCTTCCAGGCAAGAGTAAGGTTCAAACCATAGTTAACAATAGGGGTTCCAGACCTAGAATACCCCACAGGCCTCTCGTCCCTATAATCTATAATACCATCTCCATTTACATCATTATAAATGAAGTCACCAGGTAACAGCGATCGGTTGCCTTGCCCATCCATATTTACTGGATAATTGGCAATGTCATCCATTGAAGTAAATTGGCCAATTACTTCATATCCCCAATGAATTCCTGACCACCTGTCTTCAATAGAATTCCTATAATGTTCCCAGGAATTTCCCCATCTAGGCATGTAGGTAGAGATATTCCTATGCCTTGCATAAGACATATTAGCTCCTAAACCAATCTCTACACCCCGAATATTGTTCCTATAAAAAATGGAACCTTCACCTCCGATTACTGCGTCACTGTTAACATTTTCATCCGGTAAATCATATCCTATCTCCATAGGGGTTAAAATATCCCATCTTCTCCCCCTCAATCCTTCTCGTTTCCTATTGAAAAAATCTAGGCTACCGGAAATTTTACCATTAAGAAATCCATAATCAAGACCAATGTCCAAAATGGTACTGGTAAACCAAGAGATACTGGTAATAGGCACTCCCCTATCCCTGGCACCCCTGACTAGGTTACCACCGATAATCATATTAGAGGTACCATAGTTATAACCACTTCTATAATCAAATGGACCTATGCCCACATCATCATCTCCAAGCTTACCATATGAGGCCCTTAACATCAAATTATCCAAAGCTGTATTGCTAACTATTGAATTGAAAAAACTTTCGTTCGTTATTCTCCAACCACCGGATACAGAAGGGAAAAAACCCCATCTGGATTCAGGTGCAAATTTCCAGGAGGCATCATACCTACCGGAAGCTTCAAAGTAATATTTGTCATCAAAACTGTAATTTACCCTGCCTACATACCCTATTCTTGCTTCTTCATAATCGTTGTCATTGTAGGTATCCATATCCGCGAATTGAAGTAATGGCAAAGCATTGTTTGTAGGGACAGTATGGACCCAGGTATTTAATACTCTTCTATGAATCCTTTCGTAAACAAAGGTACCCCCTACTGTATGTTTATTAAAGCTATTGTTATAATTCAATTGTCCCTGTGTTACAGTTTCAAATACCTTATCATTGCCCCTTTCTCTCCATGGATTGTCACTACCTGCCGTTCGTCTGTATTCTTCTTCTGAATTTTCAGTTGCAGGGAAATAAGTATATACATCATAGGTATATTCATGACCATCCATTAGCTTATCTGCATAATAATAGGAATAAACCCCACGGGCTGTCAAGCCTTTAATGGGTATGTCATAATCAAGGCTAAAATTGGATTGTAACACTCTCCAATTTTCAGTCCAATAGCCCATAATATCCTTATTAGTCAAGGCCCAGTTTGCCGGTATTTCTCCTATTTGTGCAGGATAATTGGGATTGTCATTGGCATAAGGTCTTTCGGTTGGCCGATTTCGAAAAAGTGCAAAACGTGGCAACCAATAATCATCACCTCCCGGAACTCCAGGCTGATCCCTTGTTTCTATCCTACCATTTATTTGTACCCCTACTTTAAGTCTCTCAGTTATAGAAGCATCAATATTGGACTGTATATTCGTTCTGGCAAAAGTAAATTCCCTTCCTAATACAGAACTTTCATCAAATCTCGTCAATGATAAATAATAATTTATTTTATCAGATCCTCCTTGCGTATTCAAGTTGATCTGAGATTGGGGAGCCATTTCTCGAATAATAAAATTATACCAATCAAAACTCTGGTATCCAGGCTGAGTGCCCTGTCTCCATCTTTCCAATTCTTCAGGAGTGACATCTGTATTTGGATTTATGGCATTTAAATCGGCTGCCACCCTTCCACGGGTCCATTCATAGGCATTGACAGTCTCCGGAAACCGACTCCAAGTTTGACCACCATAATAAGCATCTAGGTTTACAGTAGGTTTAGTGCCCCTACTTCCCCTTTTAGTAGTAACTATAATAACGCCATTTGCGGCCCTTGATCCATAAACAGATGCAGCTGCATCTTTTAATACAGTAATGCTTTCTATATCTTGAGGAGATATATTATTAAATTGACCCTGATCTTTCTGGATACCATCAATTACAAAAAGAGGATTACCCATATTACGTATATTTATTTGGGCTCCCGATCCTGGCCTTCCCTCTGCCTGTCTAAATGCAACCCCTGGCAGTTTACCTGCTAATGTTGCACTGACTGTAGCAGCCGCCACCTTTGATATATCTTTACCTTGCACAGTAGATACAGCACTTGTAATAGATTCTTTCTTTTGTTCACCATATCCCATTACTACCACTTCTTGTAATTGAGAAAGGTCATCAGCCATAGTGATATTAAAGCTATTCGTATTTCCTACTACAATCTCTTGGGTTTTAAGACCAATAAAATTTATAATTATTACTGGGCGTTCTCCTGAAATTTCAAGACTAAACCTGCCTTCCAAATCAGTAACAGTTCCATTAGAAGTTCCTTTTTCTCGAATACTTGCTCCAGGTATAGGCTCCCCTGACGATTCTTCCACAACTGTTCCTTCAATTACTCTTACTTCCTGTGCATACACAGGCGTTAAGCCAAAATAAAGTAGCAAAATAAAGAGGCTACATAGTTTTGATAAAATTTTTCTCATGTTTTAGAAATTTTAGGTTATTGTTTATTTTAATATAATCCAAGGATACATACTCAAATTGAGAGGTTTCCTATTTAATTAAAAGGTTGTGATTAACACTACAACTTATGCAGGGTAAAGCTAAAATATCTACGAGAATTGGGAATGACAAAAAAACTTCAAAATATGTTATATTTCCTTCAAATACATTTTTTCAGTGTATTTAAAACACAAAATCAGCAATTTTAATTTATGATATGGTCATTCGTCAATATTTTAAAATAAAAAAGAAATATACCCCCTATAATATTTTCAAGTACCAAGCTAAATCGTTATATTTCTTTTAAATTACACTTTCGAGAATATTAGCGATAACCCAAAACCCGAATGAATACCTTCATGTGTAAGCTCACAATATATTTATTGTTAATTGCTATTGGAATTTTTTGTAATGCTAATGCAAATGATAA
Organism: Anditalea andensis; assembly: GCF_000714815.1. Lineage (GTDB taxonomy): Bacteria > Bacteroidota > Bacteroidia > Cytophagales > Cyclobacteriaceae > Anditalea > Anditalea andensis. Next base: position 16,685 of record NZ_JMIH01000005.1, read on the forward strand.
AAAACTTTATTTTGAATATCTAGATACCAAAAAAGGCTTATCTGATAATTCAGTCTTCTGTATTCTACAAGATAGTCAAGGTTTCATTTGGATAGGAACTAAAAACGGGCTCAATAGGTACGATGGAAACACTTTTAAAATTTTTGATGCCGAACCAAACAACATGCATGGATTGGAAAACCATCATATTAATTCACTTATTGAGGATAAAAACGGAAATATATGGATAGGTACTAGTGGTGGACTATATATTTATAATCCTGAATTAGAAAATATCACCAGATTTAAATCTTCATTTTTTAAATCCGGCAAAATGATGGGATCAGTTTCTAATATTAAATGCGACCTAGACGGTAATATCTGGATAGTAGAAAATTCCAGTAACTTATATAAATACGAAACTGATAAGGAAATTTTAATTAATTATAACCAAAATCCAAAATATAAACAAATGCTGTTTGGACATATTGCCGATATTACAGTGGATAATTCAGGGAACTTATGGATAGCTGTCAATGATCGGGGATTGGTTAAATATGCTCCATCTAGTGGTACTTTTGTGGAATTTCTTGATGAGAAAAGCATCCTTAATAAAGATTTTGTAAGAGTAATCTTAGATTTTGATTCTACCATATATATAGGAACTACAAAAGGTGGTTTGGGCACTATGGATAAAAAAACGGGACAATTTAAGCATTTAATTAAATCAGATAATTCCGGCAATTCCATTTTTGTCCGTGATTTGAAAATTATAAATGAAAAGGAAATATGGATTGCAAGTGAGTCCGGCTTATATATATATCAACCCACTACTGGAAATATTCAAAATGTGAAAAATAATATTAATGACGCTTATAGCCTTTCAGATAATGCGCTTTATACGATATATCAGGATAGAAGTGGTAGTATTTGGATTGGAACCTATTTTAGTGGGATTAATTTTCTCCCCAATCATTCTAGTAACTTCGAAAAATACTATCCGATTTCTAACCTAAATTCAATCAGTGGAAAGCGGATACGGGAATTTGTACAAAATGAAAAAGGCCAGTTATGGATAGGTACGGAGGATGCCGGATTAAATCTATTTGATCCAAAAACTAAATCCTTTGAAAATTTTATTCCTAATTCTAAAAATGAAGGAATATCATATCATAATATTCATGCACTGGCACTTAAAAATAACGAACTATGGATAGGCGTGTGGAGCCAAGGATTAAATATATTAAATCAAGAGACCAATAAAATTCGAAAAGATGTATTAATTAATAAGGACGGAACTACAGTTGATAGTGATATTTTTTCTATTTATTTCGATCGAAGCAACCGTGCTTGGTTTGGTACCGGGGAGGGCTTGTACTTATATCACGAAAACGATAATTATTATGAACATATAATTGAGCTTGAAAATCATTTTATCCATGATATTATTGAGGATAGATTAGGCAATTTATGGGTGGCAACCCCACAGGCAGGTTTATTTAAATTTAATCTTGAAGATAGGAGTGTTAAAAATTTCTTTCCAAAATCAAATGATAATAAGGCAATTTCCGACTTCTCAGTAATTACTTTATTGTTTGATAAAAACAATACACTTTGGTTAGGCTCTGAAGGCGGAGGCCTATGTCAATTTAATGAAAGTACTGATTCATTTACTTGTTATAATACTAAAAATGGATTTCCAAGTAATACTGTTTATAAGATACTGGAAGATAATGATGGAAAGTTATGGTTGTCAAATAAATCAGGAGTAGTTCGTTTTGATCCAGAAAGTAAACATTTCTTACATTATACAAATAGCAATGGCCTGCCTAACAGCAACTTTAATTATAAATCAGGTATAAAAACCGATGATGGAACAATATATTTTGGGACCTTAGATGGTTTTATTTCTTTTGATCCCAAAACATTTAATATTGATCAATTTAATCATCCTTTGGTTTTTACCGCAATTTATTTGTCTAACAAACTGGTTCAGATAGGTGGTGAAGACCCAATTTTAACAAAATCAATATCCAAAACAAAAGATATTTTATTAAAGCATAATCAAAATTCTTTAAGTTTTGAATTTGCTTCTCTTAACTATACTGCCTCCAATGCCATATCATATGCATACAAAATGGAAGGGTATGATAATGATTGGATATTTCTATCAAATAACCAAAGAATAAACTATTCAACCCTACCCTTTGGCAAATACCAGTTAAAAGTAAAAACATTCAATAATCTCGAAAATTGGGATGAAAAAGAATTGATACTTAATATAGAAATTCTACCTCCTTTCTATAGGACTAATCTAGCCTATTCTATATACTTCATTGCGATGATCCTCATTTTTAACTATATAAGAATAACATATAAAAATCGGCTTAATCAGAGACATAATTTAGCCTTAAAATCCTTACAAGATGAAAAAGAAAAGGAAATATACCAATCAAAAATTGAGTTTTTCACTAACATCACTCATGAAATAAGAACCCCACTTACACTTATAAAAGGACCTCTTGAGTTTATCTTGAAAAGAGCTTCGTCTTATGATCGTGAGCTTCAAGAAAACCTAACTATGATGAATAAAAATACGGATAGGCTAATAAACTTAAGCAATCAATTATTAGATTTTCGTAAATCAGAAAAAGAATGCTATTCACTCAATTTTATTAGATCAAATATAGGCGACTTATTGGTAGATATATGTGAACGCTTTATGGGAAGTGTTCATAATAAGCATTTAAATTTCAAAATTATCAAACCAGAAACCCCTTTATACGCAGATATAGATAAAGAAGCACTAACTAAGATAATTAGTAATTTACTTACTAATGCCATAAAAAATGCCTCTTCGTTTGTGCACGTTAATTTGGAAGACATCAGAACTACAAACTTTAAAATAAACGTAAGAAATGACGGACTAGTCATTGATAAGAATTTACGTTTTAAAATTTTCGAGCCTTTTTTCCAAATTAAGGGACAATCATCTGAAGGGATTAGCCATGGATCAGGCCTAGGTTTACCATTAGCTCTATCTTTAGCGGAAATGCATAATGGCAGATTATATTTGCAGGAAAATGCAGTAGGTAATTACAATACTTTTACCTTAGAACTTCCATTTATCCAACAACAGGTGATTTTAATGGACATTAAGGAATTGGATTATGGGGAAGCAGATCCAATCGAGTATTACCCCTCAAACATTAAAACATATCAATCCGGCCAGCCTATCCTTCTATTAGTTGAAGATAATAAAGAACTTTTAGATTTTCTTTTTACCCAATTGCAAAATCATTATCAAATCTATGCTGTCAAGAATGGAGAACTGGCACTTAAAATCTTAGAAGAGAAGCCTGTCGACTTGATCATGAGTGATGTAATGATGCCTATCATGGATGGGTATAAATTATGCAAAGCGGTTAAAACCAATATAAACTATAGCCATATCCCTTTTGTGATGCTTACCGCAAAAAACACAATACAATCAAAAATAGAAGGTATGGAAATGGGAGCTGATGCTTATATTGAAAAGCCATTTTCTATGGAATATTTACTTCTGCAATTGAAAAATTTATTGAATTATAGAGATCAAATAAGAAAATCGTATACCGATAATCCTTTTATAGACTTCAATACAATGGCCCATACTCATGCTGATGAAGAATTTCTTTCAAAGGTAAACTTAGGAATTTTAGAAAACATGGGAAACCAACAATTCGGTGTCAATGAATTGGCCAATGTCCTGTGCATGAGCCAATCCAGTCTTTTGAGAAAACTAAAAGGAGTTTCCAAATTGACACCTAATGGGTATATACGCTTGGTGAGATTGAAAAAAGCTGCCGTTCTCCTTCAAACGGGCCAATATAATATTGCTGAAATAAGTGAAATGACCGGTTTTAATTCCCCTTCTTATTTTACCAAATGTTTTCAAAAGCAGTTTGGGGAATTGCCAAGCAACTATACCAAAGTTGCCTAATACTCATTTATTAACTTCACAAAGAAATAGAATTCAGGACTATGCATGCATGGTGAATACTATTTATAGTACTGAAAAGCGTCTAAACATTAATGGAAACTAACCCTCAACAATGACCTATAGTCAGACTAATCTATAAAATTAAATATAGGTGATAACTATTGAGCTATTATTATTTAACCATTTCTATCAGTAAACTTTAAAGATGAATTAATGACTTTGATGACCAATATATTATACGGCACCATTTTCGCCATTCTTTTGGGAAATGTGTTAACATTTAAGAATCTAGATAAAGAATTTGGTCCTGATTTCCCTTCAGAATTTACCACACTAGCTGAACAAAACCTACTTCGGGCCATGGACATAATGGACAATGCAGTTGAAGCTCACTTTAAGGGTGAAGGAATGGCCATGTCGAGGTATTATAACCCAATTACTGAATTAAGTTCATCCGAGTTGGGAAGTGTCTGGATGTACACTGCAGCTATTGAAGCAGTAAATTCCATACTTCACTCTCTTGAAACATTTAAAGCACATGGGAATGCTTCTCTTTACAATAATTATTTTGAAAAATACACAGCTCTTTTAGAAAGGCTTACTGACAACGCAGATTTTTATTTGGGTACCTTTGAGTTGACATCCTATACCCAGACCAAAGAATGGACTATTTATGGTGTACATAGAGCTAACACTAAAGGTTTTGCAAAAGTTAATGGGATAGAAAATGTATATGATGATCAAATGTGGCTCATTATAGTATTTATCGAAGCGTATAAAGCTACGGGCAATAATGACTATCTAGCAAAAGCAGAATATTTGACAGAATATGTACTCGATGGTTGGGATAATACGATAGACTCAAATGGAGTTGAAAGAGGAGGAATTCCTTGGGGACCAGGTTATGTGACTAAACATGCTTGTAGTAATGGTCCTATGATTAGTCCGCTAGTGTGGCTATACAAATTGTATAGAAATCAAGCCGATGAGATTACCAACAAGTTTATTGACCCAGAAGATAGGCAAACAAGAAGATCTGAACCGCTCAAAAAAAGTGAATATTATCTTGATTTTGCAAAAAAAATCTATGTGTGGCAAAAAAAATCTTTGATGCGAAATGATGGTGTCTATGACGATATGATGGGTGGATGTATGCCTGGAAGTCCGGAAATTGAAACTATTGACAACATTAATTATAGAAAAGGTATTTCTTGTCATGACCGTATAGGCCCTGCTATTTCCTATAACAGTGGCACCATGCTTTCAGGGGCGGCTGAATTATATAAGGTTACCAAAGATAGAGTTTACATAGAAGATGCCAGGAAATTGTCTGATGCAAGTTTTCAATATTTTTCCATATTAGATAAAACCATTCCCGGTCATTATACTTTTGATATAAGTGGTTTTAGAAACTGGTTTAATGGCGTATTGATGCGTGGGTATGTAGATATTTATCCCGAGTATACTTCAGTTGATAATTATTTAGACTCATTTCAAAAAAACCTTGATTATGGTTATGAAAAATTTTATTGCAACGGTTTTCTACCTACAGATCTACTGAATGGCTGGAGCAACAACATTGAAGATAATAATACAGAAGGAATGTTTAGCTTTGCTTATGCCACTCAATATGCTGTTTTAGCTAGTCATGAATTAAAAAAATAATGTACGAGATTTGCAAATTTAAATATCTTCAAAGTACTATTACAATTATAAATCCTAAGGGTATTTTAACACCGCTTAATTATAAACCTTTTAATTTACAACATCTATAAAGTTATAAATATCGAAAAAAATGTATATAAGCACTTTCTTCACCTTTATAAAACCATCTGAAATACCTTTTACCTCTTATGTATTTATCCTCATTTAGTTTTATTAGCTAGAGATCCTATGCCACTACATCATGAATTTTTAGCAAACAAAAAATTCATGATGTGCATATAAACAATAATAACACAGATTTATTTTATTTCCACCACTTCAGTTTTCATTTGGCAGCCCTCCAAAGATATACCATAAAAAGACAATGATTGTCTAAGTTTTTCTGGGCTGGAAATATCCAGTTCAAAGGAATATTTCCCTATATCAGCTCCATCATACAAATAGAATCCACTGGCACTTACCTGGTTAAGTTCCTCAGTAAGTTGCAGAAGGGTTTTACCCTTGGTATTTAGGTGCGCATTTGATAAATTTAAGCTTTGCTCCACCCCTTCTTTTACCTGATAAATATGGGAAGCCAATAACCCTTGATCAGCTACTTGCAGACATTGGGCATATACCGTTTCTTCCCCCTTCAGGTCAATGAAAATATCACTTTGCCGACTGATTACTTCCGCCACTTTCCAAAACAGGTCCCCAACTACCTCCTCTTCAGAAAAACGGAGTGTAAAATTGAAATTTTTACCCTTCCATTGGGGATCCATTCGGTATTGGTAGTCTCCCCAAATTTGGGAAAAAATATTATCCAGTTCACCGATCGCCTGTCTGAAACCTTCCCCACTGCTCTGACCTGAAATTTTGGTAAAACCAGTTTCCTCCATTCTATTCAATTCGAAGGAAAATGTATCTCCTTCATAAGAAACTGCAACAGGGCTCTTCGATGAAGTGGTACATGCTGCAAATACAAATAATACAGTTATAAATATAATGATTCTCATAATGCTTTTTTTCTGATGATTCTATATATGATTATCCGCTACTTTGCCAGTAGGGTTGAATTGATACATTAACTAATCTGTCAAAAAGCCTTTCGCCAAAATATCTTCTGTTTAGCTTGTAACAATACTCATTCATGTAATTTTGAAGCTTTCTTTCAGATACCATTCTATATTTTCTAAGATCACTTTTAAGACTACTTATTACCGTATGAGCCCATATAAGATTAAACTTACCTTCATTTGAATTGGAAATCTCTTTTATATGTACATCAATGAAATCTTCAAAATTTGTATAGGTAGGGCTTTCATCCGTCTGAACCACAGTATCAGGGTCAATTAAATCTTTGACCAGATATTCAGCAGTCTTGACTTTTAAGTTATATATCTTTTTCATTTTAAAGTATCTACAGATTTTGGTCAATTTCCCAGTTTTCAAATCTTCCAAAATGGTGGACTCTGCCATTGCAGCAACAATGGATTTTTGCTGTGTACCCCTTCCTCTATTGAGCTTTTCTTTTTGCTTGGTTGAAAGTTGCTTTGGCTATATATGCTTCATCATATTCTACCATATCTTCAAGCTTATAATCATCATCCCTTTTGCCCATAATAATTCTGATCTTATGATAAAGATCAAAATGGTCTGGTATCTGGTAAAACCCATCTGGCGTTTAAGTTCCAGAGCACTGAACCCCTGTTTTGTAGCAATGATAAAGGTGATTGCCATTTACCATTGCTTTAAAGTCAAATTACTGTTTTCCATTACAGTACCGCTTTTTATACTGGTTCGGAAGCTACACTCTTTACATTGAAACATGTACTTCGAATGAAGCCAGTAATGGTCAGAACCTTTACACTTTTTACAGATTACGCCTTCTCTGATCCTTTTATCCTTAAAATATTCGATACAGGAATCTTCATCAGGAAAGCGTTCATTAAATTTTAAGATATTCTTGGTCAGAACCTTTTATTTTGACCAAGTAACGGATTCCGTCTTCAAGATTCAACTTATTATCATAAGCTGTCAAACTTAAATTTGGCTACTGGCAGAATTCCGTATATTCATATTTCTTTAAATAGCGGACAGTTACCCAAAATCAAGGAACATAAGTGATGAATTGCTTTCTTCTTGGTAATTGTATTTTTTATCTTTCCTGTCCTAGGCATATACCACTCAAATCAAGGAATTATTTCCCTGAAATAGGATTCCATTTGTTAAAAGAGATTACTTATCCAAGCCCAATCTGCCATCATCTATTATACGGTAAAAGGTAGTCTTTTTATCCATTTTATCATAAATTACTAACAGGCCTTCATATTGATAAATGCAATGATTCTTTTGGTTTTAGGTATTTACATATTTTTAAATTATTGTTCAAGCATTTCTTTAGTACTTGTTGAATTTCTTTGCCAGAAAAACAAAATGGTAAACAGCAAAATTAAAATGACGGGGAATATCACCATTTTCTGTAAGGTATCCTGTCCTGCCGCCAGTTCCAATGCCTCACCGGAAAGTCCTTGACTCATATTTTCTGCAGTAGAACTATCTATCCAGCCACCGATGATAGGTTGGAAAATAGCAGTGGAGAACATCCCCACCCCACCTATAACCGACATGCCCAAAGCACTGCTCAAAGGAACCCTTTGCGCCACCGCTCCGACCATTACCGGCCAGAAGTAACAAATGCCTATGGCGAATATAACTGCTGCCAGATACGCCATCTGACCAGTTACTGTACTGAACATATATATGCCTATGGTTGCCAATAGTGCAGAAATCAGCAGCACACCCGTCTGTCCAAAATTTGCCACCACCGGCCCGGCAAAATATCGGCCCACCGCCATGAGCCCTGTAGTCAGTGCCAAGATTATCATCGGCTCCGCACCGCTGCTGCTCAAAACTACACTTACCCACTGATTGGGACCAAATTCAGATATAGCGGTAAGGGACATGCACACAAACAAAAATAAATACAAGGGACTTATCATCGCCTTGAAATTCTCTAAAAGAGAATTTGCTCCTTCCACCTTTGGTTCCGGAAAAGATTTCCCAAAAAACAATACCGCATAAATGACTGTTGGCACCATAATTAGCCACATTTGGTTTTCCCAGGATATTCCGAAATCCGTCATCACAAAGGAAATTAATGAACCGAGCAATATCCCTCCCGGAAACCACATATGGAACCTGTTCAGCATTTTGTTCATTTTATTGCCTGAGTACATATCCGCTATCATAGGGTTACAGGCCGCTTCTGTACAGCCGTTGCCAAATCCGATAAAAAGAGTGGAAACAAGCAATCCGGTATACCCACTAGCATAAATGGTCAACACAATCCCCAATGTATGGGCAATAAACGCTACTGTCATTATATTTTTGGGACCAAAGGAATGATAGACCAATCCCCCTATGATCATGGAAATGGGCATTCCCAAAAACCACATAGAATTTATAAAGCCAAGTTGCTCAGCAGAAAGACCAAATTCTTGCCCTAATTGAGGAAGAATTCCTGCCCTAATTGAAAAAGAAAAAGCTGTAGTAAGAATAGCAAAACAGCTCCCATTAAACAAGGCACTTTTGTTGAGTTCTTTCATGGATTTTAAATTATTGATATTAATCTTTTCTTATATTTAATATTCAAACAACATAGGTAAATGTGAACTGACAAAATTTATAGTTATCATTAGATCTATACTAATATTCATGTGTTTTTTGTATTTATCATTCTAAAGAAAGAACCTATTGATCCATAGATGAAAGAAAAAACGTCCTATGTTAAGGAATATAATCTATTACAAATGCATCTTCCAGAATATCCAGTTTCTCTAACATTTGCCCAAATTCCTTATGTTTGGGATGTGGCAAATATTCGTCCCTGGCTGCAGCATCTTCAAAAGTAAACATGTATACATGGGTATAGCCAAGATTTTTTTGCTCGGGACTGTCGTTGATCCCATGTTCAAAGGCAACTATGCCGGGGATGGTGTTTTTCAGTTCGGCTAATGCAGCAGTCACCTTTTCTATCTGGTCATGAGTGGCAGTTGGCTTATATTTAAATATTACTATATGTCTCATATGTTCTTGTTGTTGGCAGCCTGTATAAAATACGGAAATGAAAATAATTAATAATGCTATAATTGTTCTGTTTTTGTTCATAAAATCACTTTCGCTTATAATATAGGGATAACACTGACTCAGATTTTCTTAAACCACTTTTGATTTAATTTTAATTGGCATACATTAAATTCCTTTTATAATCTTCCAATTGTTGTTGTAATGAAGCTTCTATTTCGTTAGGAGTATTATTACCTGCTCCTTTGCTTATGTATGTTATAATACCGGAAGGATTTATAATAATATTAATAGGATATGAATTGCCAAAAATATTTCTCACTTCTTCATTTGCAAAAGCCATTTCATAATTAAAAACCTTAGCTCCTGAAAAACGCTCAATCCTGCTTCGCGGGTCGTCAGTCAAAGCTATAAATCTTATGTTTTCATTAAGCTTGTAACGCTCTACTATCCCATTTAAACCAGGAATTTCCTTTATGCAGGGGGAGCACCAAGTGGCCCACCAGTTAATTATTACAAATTTATTCTTAAATTGACTTGAATGAATGGTCTCACCATATAATGATTCTAGGTTCATTTCCGGAAATAATGCATTTTTACGTAATGGGTTTTCAATAGTATTTATTGAAATATTATTTATTAATTCTGAACCATCCAACCAGGCATAACTTAAATTTAATGAATCAACCTCTATAATCCGTACCGAAATTTTGTTCATGTCCTCATTAAATTCGATATCAATATCTTTCGTCCGATAACCAAGAGAATCAATTTCATTTAAATCTACTGTAGAAAATTTAGCTGGCATCCCTTGTAAGTCAATCCCAATCCAATATCCATTCTTTGAACCCTGCATTAATTTTCCGAAAAATACCTTTAGGCTATCAGTTCCTGTGTCAAGAATAGCATAACTAAAATTTTTAAAGGGTAAGTGTTTTTCCAAAGACTCAAGACTTTCCGGTAATCCTTCATTAAAAACAATCTGCTTATGAGGATCTATTTCATTTTTATTACAAGATTGAACACCGATAACCAGCATTAAAATGTATGGGGATATCATCTTGTTAAACTTAAATTTTGTTTGCATCACCTTTTATTCTGGGCGTTATATACTATTGAGAAAAATAAGAATGGATGTTGTGTTTAGAAGACAAATAAGTGTTAACCATCTTTTAGATTTTAAATTAATTCTAGACGGCTTTGCTTATAAATTTCCTATTACCTGAATTCTATTTTTTAATATAACAGCTAAATCCCCTCAATATGGGATGTACAGCTCTTTATCAATTGTCCAATTTAAGAGATTTAAACTCTCTGGTAAGATTAGTCAGTGATTCCTCTACCGCCATTCGCTCTAAAGAAGACGCACCAACAAATCCCTGAACATCAGTGCTGTCCAGTATTATCTGCACATCAGCGGGCGTATTGATAGGACCCCCATGAGCCAAAAAGAATATATTAGGATTAACTTTTTTCCCGGCTTCAATAATCTCATTTGTACGCTCAATAGCATCTTCCATGGAGCAAGTAGCATTAACTACTCCAATGGATCCTCCTATTGTTGTTCCCACATGAGCTATGATGGCATCTGCACCAGCTTCTGCCATTAATTTTGCTTCTTCGGGTTTGGCTACATACACTATAGAAAACAGATCCATTTTTGAAGCTAATCGAACCATTTCTACTTCCTTTGAAAAGCCCATTTGGGTTTCTTCAAGGACCTGTCTAAAATGGCCATCCACAATAGAATGGGTTGGAAAATTATTGACCCCTGAAAAGCCCATTTCTTTAACCTTTAATAAATGATGCCACATTCTACGGCGAGGATCTGAAGCATGAACTCCACAGATAACCGGAATTTCTTCAACTACTGGAAGCACTTCAAACTCACCGATTTCCATAGCAACAGCATTGGCATCTCCATAAGCCATTAATCCAGCAGTAGACCCATGGCCGGCCATTCGAAATCTTCCAGAATTATATACAATTATTAAATCAGCGCCTCCTTTTTCTATAAATTTAGCACTGATACCAGTTCCAGCACCTGCAGCTATTATAGCTTTATTTTGATCAATACTATTTTGGAGTCTGTCTTTTATCTCTTGTCGGGTGTAAGGATTGCCCTTACCTGTCCATGGATTTGGCATAGTTTAAATTTGTTTGTTTTTTTAAGTTTATCAATAATGTTTTGACAGCTGTTTCTGCAAAGAAAATACTATTTATATGTGCATCTACCTCTAAAATTTGCACACTTTCTGCGGCATATCTTTTTATAGTTTCAAATAAAACTTGATCTATTTCTGGATGAAAGAATATGTTCCCCTCACTATCTATTTGAGAAATACCTTTAAGTGGCAATAAAACTGAAGTTACAGCAGTAGATTTATTTAACTTTCTAATCAACTCTTTAGCTAATATTCTATTTTCATTTTTATTTGTCCGCATCAGTGTCGAATCTGGCCCCCAACTATATAATTTTCTCGTTTTATATTTAGTGGGTACCAAATTAATAGGGCCAAAATTCACCATATCCAGACAACCTGGAACTACTACTTGAGGTATACCCATTTCTACAGCAGCCATAAGTCTTTTAGGGCCAGCACTAGCTGATCCGCCGAATAGATCATCTGCTAGCTCTGTAGTGGTTATATCTAAGACGGCTTGAAAAAAATTCTCCCTTATTAAGGACTCCATAGTTAATCCTCCAAGCCCATTTGCATGAAAAGCGAACACTTCATACCCTTTTTCTTCTAAAAATTTCGTACACATATCCACGCATGGAGTGGTGTTGCCAAACATACTAATAGCAATTTTGCCAATGGCTTTCTTGCTTTTCTTTTCTGAAACAGTTAGCATAGCTGAAATGGCTGCCGCTGCTTGACTTATCAATAATGAACTTATGCTATTGATGCCAGCCACATCAACAATAGAAGGCATCAATAGAATATCCTTCCTACCCAATTGATTAGATAAGTCTTTACCAACTAATGTAGAAATACATATTTTTGGAATACCTATGGGAATTTGCTGCATTGCTGTTAATATTATAAATGTACCTCCTCCTCCGCCCATTCCTATGGCACCCTTAAGTCCTCCCTGAGCCACAAGCCTACTTACCAAAATAGCGGCACCTTGCCCTATTTTCTCCATAGCAAAATTACGGTCAGCCTTTTGTCTTAATTCAATAATATTAGAGCCGGCATAGTTGGCTAGTGTTTCTGATTCAAAATCCACAGGAAACACATCAGTTGATCCCATAATTCCGGTATTGATTGTTATAATATTTTTACCGTGTGATTTAAGGCACTTATACAAGTATCCAAAAACTTCTGCTTTTGTGTCAAAGCATCCAATCATCAATATGTAATCACCACTATTATCCAAATTAAATGTTAACTGATTTCATTTCAGAAATTTATGGCTAAACATTAAAGGAGTAGTATTAAAAATCATTCAAAATGTATAACATTTACGTTTTTATGCTATAAATAAAAGCCTTATGCCACTTTTATGCGAAATATTGAATAAATATTTACTTCTGAGAAATTCTTTTAAATATCAGATCTCCAAAAGTCGTGCACCACGAAGTGAATATACCAGCCAAACCAGCTGGCTTTTTCGGGATTCTAAACTCCCTTTCACAACCAGTTGGATCCCAATAACAGATGGGTAGTTCTCATTAATCAGGTTCCGTGGGATGACCTTGTAAGTCTTTTCAACAAACACACCCCACCAAAAGGTACAGGAAGACCTCCCCTGAATCCCCGGGTCCTGATCGGTGCATTAATCATCAAGCATATCCTCAACCTGGATGACAGGGGACAGTTACCCAGATATATGTAAACATGTACCTCCAGTATTTTATCGGCTACAGTTCCTATATCAAAGAACCGCCATTCGATGCCGCTCTATTCGTAGATATAAGAAAGCGACTGGTACAGGACCTTATATATGAGATGAACAGGAAAGTCCATGAATTTTTGATGGACAGAGCTATTAAAAAAAAGATGAAAGCATAAATGATAAAGATGAAACTGTCCCGGGAGATGGAGGAAACAAAGCAGAAGTGATCTACGATGCGACTGTCTGTCCGCAGGATATCGCCTATCCCACAGATCTGGGCCTGCTCAATAAGTCACGGGAAATCTCCCAAGAAATAACAGATGAGCTCCATGCATAAAACCGTCAGGGGAAATAGTCAAGGACATACCGTGAAAAGGCAAGGAAGGTTTATCTAAAGGGTGCACAAAATAAAAATCCCTCAAAAAAATTATCCGGAAAGGGATCAAATCCCAGCTCCAGCATCTGAAAAGAAACTTCAAAACGATTGAAAAACAGCTGGACGGCTTCAATGCCTTCCCCCTGCCGTACCGTTGCTGAGGACTTACTGGGTCATCCAGGCGGTATATGATCAGCAGTCCCGGATGTTTAACGCCAAAAGCCATCACGTGAAAGCCTGGATTGTGAGTATCCATGAGCCCCATGTTCGGCCTGTAGTGCGCTGAAAAGCAAATGCTAAGACCGAGTTTGGAGGCAAGATCCATCTGAGTTTAGTAGATGGATAATCCTTTCTGGTGCATTCCTTGAGGGTAGCCATCTGACTGACTATGTCGAAAAGTAGTGTGAAAGATTCGGTCATTATCCGGCAAAGGTTCTGGCGGATGTACTTTACTGCAGCAGGAAAAACAGGAAATTGCTGAAGGAAAAGAATATAAACTGGCGACCAAACTGTTGGGAAGGGCCTCGGCAAAGGCAGTGGAAAAGTACGTAAGTCCCGGAGAGAGGAATCCGATTGAAGGAAAGCTTGGACAGGCCAAAAACGGATACCGGTATGAACCGTATCAGGGCAAAGCTCAAAAACATCAGCCAGTCATGGATCACCTCCATTATCCTAGTGCTCAACCTGGTCAAATTGGCCGGGGAAGCACTATTTTGCCTGAGTTTTTCAGCATGGAAGGTGTTGGCAAAACTCATATTTATTAGTGTTAGAACCAGCATCTATGTTCCAGTATCAAAAAAACCCAGTCCAGATTGCAATCTGGACTGGGTTTCATACATTGGAGAACCTGAGTTTTTCAGCAGGCCCTAAGATAAGTTTTAAACAACATGTAAATGTATTCTATACAATCATATTTATATTTAGAACATGATTTATAGCCGCAAAATGACACCGGTACCTGATTTATATAAATCATTCGCAGTAAAAAATCAACACCTGGGTTTATGCATATCTATGAAATAATGTAACTTTTGTCTTTGGTGAAGCAAAAAAAACCGGGATGGAGCTCCCGGTTTTATATTATAACTTTATAATTTTTTAATTCTGATATTCCTAAACCATACGGCATCTCCATGATCCTGAAGTGCTATTTTTCCCTCTTTGTATTTGGCAAAACCTGGCCAGTTCTTAAACTTACTCGCTGCCACTAACTCATCCCACTGATCATCCCACATGGTAGTAGAAACAGTATTGACTCCATTTAGATAGAAATCAAGTTTGCCATCTTTTGATATGATCTCTGACTTGTTCCACTCCCCTACTGGATGGGATACTTCTTCACTGGAGGCTATCAGGTCATATAAATCTCCTGACCGGTGTTTGACTATCCTTGCATCAGGATGTCCGTCATTGTCTATGATCTGCATTTCGGGACCGGTAGCATAAGGAGCGTTGTACTTTTCTGATTCCTGTACATAAAACATCACCCCACTATTACCGTTTTTGGATATTTTCCATTCCAGCTGCAAATGAAAATCTGAAAAGATGTCATCCGTGACCAAATCTCCTCCTTTTCCGGAAGTAGGGTCCAGATAGAGCACCCCTTCGTGCACTTTCCAGGCCTCCCCTACTTCATCTTTATTATACCGTGACCAGCCTTTGGTGGAGTGGCCATCAAATAAATCTATCCACGCTGCATCTTGTTCTCGACTGGCAACGTCTTCCTCCGCACTAGAATGACTGCCGGCAGGATCACAACCTGTAGCTAATAGCGCTACGGTAATCATTGATAATAATGTTTTGTGTATCATATTTTTTCCAATAATCGTAAATATATTTCTTTTGCAAATCAGCTGCCACCGATAAAGCAATTTCACCCGTGATAACCCTCTCCATTTTCATGCATGTAAAGAAAGATACATATTCAGTAGGTTTCCCCACCAAAAGAATCGGATCTTGGTGTAGCAGCAGTTATTTATTGTTTTTTATTCAGTGAATTTATCCATTGAGCTATTTTAAGTGCATCTTCCCTTGTCACATGCGGCATAGGCGGCATAGGTGTCGCATACTCTGGCCAGTTTTCAGGTCTTGGGGTATGGATGAGTTCTATTATTTGCTCATTGGTATAGTTACGTTTGGCTACATCTACATATGCAGGACCTACCTGCTTGGTATCCCTGTTGTGGCAGGCCGTACAGGTATTTTTGGCCAGTATGGGTTTAACCACTTCAAAGGTTATCGCTTCTTGTTTCACTGGTTTTGCCGCAGGGGCTTCTTTAGCTGGCTTAGCCGGGGCAGCCGGGGCGGCTTTGGCTATTTTGGCTTTTTCTTCCTCCTCCTTCTTGACTCTTGAATCGAAAGTAATCACTGCCTTTCTATCCAAACCCTGCCCTGAGGGTATTTTGTTTAAGGTATAATAAGCAGATGGATGTACCAGTGAATAGGAGGTGTCTTCCTCCCTTATCCCTTCCAGGAAGAGATGATGGATGTAGTAAGGTTTTAATCCTTCCACTATTATACGTGCTTTCATTCTGTCATCAGACACCTGGACCCCTACTACCTTGGCATCCTGATGGTCCACAGGAGGACTTCCATAGACTGGATGATATTTGTAGATAAATGAAGATACAGCATAAGAAGCCAGATCTTCTATGGAATTTTTAGATGCTGGTTTGGTAAACGCTATCTCAAATCCATCAGGCTTAGCTTTGACAGTCCTAATATCGAATGGAACTTCACCGGTCCAAACCAGTCTTTCAAGCCCCTCATTAGCTTCTCCTGCCGACCCCCAACCGCGGTTGGTTTCCCCTACAAACAATGATCCATCCTGACCCCATGCCAATCGTAACACCCCTGATCTAAAATTACTTTTGAAATCTATGGAAACGCCCTGAAGCTCACCGTCCACTTCTTCCAAGTCCACCCGCATGATCTTACTCTGTCCCTGATCCCCTACCAGGATCTGACCGCCATACGGCCCCATGTGTTCTTCTGGGATTTTTATGGGTTCGGAAGTAGATATCCCCTGGATCCCATAGGGAAACCACACAGCAGGCAATTTTAGGTCTGGTATAGACTGCTTTGCCTCAAACATGGTTTGATATTCTTCTTCCACGATGTTTTCTGGCTTGATCATTCTTCCCTGTTCATTTTTATGCTGTCTAGGATCGATCACCTTATTGAATTCTTCTATGGTAAGCTTTAATGGGGAGTTGGGTAAACTGGTCCATTTCAACCCGGCAGGATGGCCGGCAAATGTTCCCTTTGTAATGTGCCATAAACCGCCAGAACCCATATAATCTCCCTGGTTTTCTGTATAAAACAACTTATCATCTATATATCCCAAACCTGCCGGTGAACGGACACCGGTGGCATAAGGCTCCATGGTTCCATCCTCGCTTATTTTTAAAATCCATCCTCTATAGGGGACACGGCTTTCTCCACGCCACCATTCTTCATTGCCAAACGCCACATTGCCGGAGACATAAAAATCACCGTCAGCGCCCTGAACAGGCCCAAAGCTATATTCATGGTAATGTCCTGATAGTGGCCAGGCAAAAACCGTTTCATACCTATCTGCATAACCGTCCTGGTTGGTGTCCGTCAATTTGGTAAGCTCCCCTCTCTGGGCACAATATAATGAGCCATTTTTATAATAAAGGCCCAAAACTTCATGCAGTCCAGAAGCAAATTTTCTGAAATGTGGTCTGGGGCTAGTGGGATTTTCTACCAGATAAATATCTCCTCTCCTGGTAGACACCCCTAATGTTCCGTTTGACAGCATGGTCAATCCCCCTACTTCCAATAGCGTACCTTCGGGACTGCTTACCTTTAAGACTTTATAATAATCCTCCTCCATAGGAGACTCCTGGGCTATTCCTTTTGCTATGGGCAGAACCATAACTAAAAGAAGCGCCCATATAATTTGTTGATATATATTTCTGATCATGGGTTGACTTTTTTAAAAAAACATGGAATAAGTGACGGATGTACCGACCGGCAACAGTAATTCAGTCGTATTTGACGCATTTTTAAGAATAGGTTTCTGCCCACCTTCAAACTGAATATAATAAGCTTTTTCACCAATGAGATAAAGACCATTCTCTATTTCCTTAATAGCTGAAGCTGATGCCACTCGTATATATAAATCATTACCTTCTCCATCAGTGGTTATTTTTCGTTTAATCCCTTCACCGCTAGAAAGGATCTCTATATCATCTATTACCTTCAGGCCATGAATCCTGTATTGAAAAGCCAGGTGATTAGGATCATCCTGGATGCTATATCCTTCGGGTTTAAAACCGGTACCTGTAGTGTCGTTAAGTACCAATACTCCATCAGCATCCTGACTACCGATGGCAAATGCCGGTTCACCAAAATACTGTACAGCGCCACGCGGCCGAGAGGAGCCATCCCCCCTACTGTTCCACATGGGAGTAGCATCTAAAAATCCGCCCCTCCATACCTGAATCAAACTTCCATGGGCCAGGTCATATGTATAGTGGACCCCATTGGTAGAACCGGCAGAAACAGCATGCGTTACCCTGATTCTTCCAGGCAGGTCCATAAAACTACGCAGCACTGGCTGTGTAACCGGATCCACTAAAATAGGGTCAGCCCCTACTCTATCAGGTGCTGCACTCTGGCTGTATTGGGTATCTCTTAATCCCGTACCTGATATGGACAGTCCTAAAGCTGAATTTACCCAATCCTGAAATTTAGAATAAACGAGTTCAAAATCATGTGTGCCCGCTTGCAGCTTCACCATATGCTGTCCCCCATTGCGGGTAAGTTCAATGACCTCTTGGCCGGCTATCTTAATATTGCCCATCCCTCCTGGCACCTGTAGGGCTATGTGGTAATCACCGGCTTCTTCTACCTGTAACTTTCCTTTGTACCGGATAAGAAACTGTTTCGATTTTGTACGGATATTTCCGGTAAGAAAAGAAGCTGAATTGTTTTGGGCTGCTGTGGCAGATGCAAAGTCAGGCAGTTGCTGATATTCCCCTTCATAGAGAATATAGCTTAGATCAAGGAGCTTCGGAGCAGGAGTGTCATAAGTTTTGACTTTTAAATTACGGAAAGCCACTGCCCCATGGTCACCCTGTAACCTTAGAGGGCCTTTGGCCACTTCCTTAGAAAACATGGCCCCTCGGGTAGGTCCATCCAGGGTAACATTATCATGGATCAATACCCCATTCAGCTCTACCCTTATCATTTTGGCCGGGGCAATTTTATTGCCCAAATCATCAAAACGGGGCGCTTGGAAAGATACTTTCAGGTGCTGCCACAAACCGGGGGCTTTGGAAGCATTTTGTCTGGGTGCATAGCCATTATATCCTTTGGCACCGGTGCGGGATTCGTCCCATCTTTCATATATGCCGCCATTGTCACCAGATTTAGGCGATACATTTGTCCAGCTGTCTATCAGTTGGATCTCATACATCCCTTGAATATAGATCCCAGAATTTGAGCCTTTGGTAAGCAAAAAGTCCACTTCCATATCCATATCACCAAACGATTCATTTGTATACAGATCTTTTCCTTTCTCACGTTTGGTAGGTATATTGACCAGTATGCCATTACCTTTGGAACTTTTCATACTTCCATCCACGGTAAGGCTACCCTGTACCTCCCCCGCCTCAGTCCATGATTTGCCGGGATCCTTAAACTGGTCCAGGGTAGTGAGATGAATGGTTTCTTGAGCAGTAACCTGATAACCTGATAGGCATAACAATACCATCAGGTATCCTTTACCTAACCGGACACATAATTTTCTATTCGTGTGCATTAATGTTTGTTGTTTAATTTTAATTGTAGCATGGTAAAAATAGGGGCAGATAACAACCGTCTTGCCCTAACCACCCCATATATCTCTTTATCAGGAATATATAAAGCCTTAGGGCAAGATCAATTGCTATACTAAATATTAACCCAATAATTTAATAACCTGGATTTTGAATCAGATTTGGATTTGAAACGACTTGTATATGAGGAATTGCGAACAGCTCTTTGTTTGGGTCGTTACTGGGCACATGATCCCACCATGAGGCTGTTACAAATTTGCCAAATCGGATAAGGTCAGTGCGTCTTTTTCCTTCGAAAATAAATTCCCGTCCACGCTCTTCCAATAGCTCATCCATGGTAAGGGTTTCTGTTGTATACATTTCATCTGCCCAGTCCTGATCAGAAAATGAACGCCTCCTGCTCTCATTGATCAAATCCAATGCTTCAGGAGTGGCCACACCACCGTTTATTCTCATCAATGCTTCTGCTTTATTGAAATAAAGTTCAGTCAACCTATAAATAATATAGTGATTTTCCCAATACCTTTCATCTGTAGTTCTACCTGAACGGTATTTATGAAAACGTGCTCCACTGTTTTCTTCACCACGGGTCATTCCTCCTTCTCCGGTTTCACCTTCTGAATTTCTTCTTATATTGTTTACAAATACCATCGGTTGACCACGATACTCCTCAGTCCCAAGAATGGGTTGCCCAGTATCAATATGTGTTTGGGGACCAAACAGAAACCACTCCTGTTTACGAAGGTCATTTTCCTGAAACTTGTCAAATGCAGTAGGTATTACCACAAAAGCATTGTTACCGCTATAATTTACCCCAAGAGCAGGGCTCATGTTGGCAAACCCGGCAAAGAACCCTGCCCAATTGAAAGTAAACCCACCAATTCGGCTAAAGGCAAATTGAAAGATGTTTTCTGGGGAAAGGTGGTTGGTATTGTTAAAGGGGCCTAATATATCCGGATCTAATCGCATTGGCCCATTTAAAGAGCCACCTGCTCCGCTTATGACCAGGTCACTGTATTTGATAGATTCTTCATACATGCGTACACCTGCCCATTTTTCAGCATTAAGGTAAAGCTCCGAAAGCATGGCATAACCTGCGGCCTTGGAAACCCTGCCTATCAGGGCCTGAGATAGTGGCTGTAATAATTCTACATTATCCTCAAGTTCTTTTCTGGCAAACTCAAAAACTTCTGCACGGCTGGCAGTCGGAGGGTTTACTGGATTTCCCACCCTAGTTACAATGGGTACATTGCCCCATAGGTCCATTATGCGCATGTAATGATAAGCACGCATTACCCGAATTTCAGCCAGTATTGATTCTTTTTCCTCTTCGGTCATACCTGCTGCAGCAAAATCAACTACCTCCATATCTTCAAGAATGGCATTAACATAACCAAGACCACTCCACATCAATGCCCAGGCATTTCTCATACGGCCTTCCTGATTGGTCCAGGTATGATAGTGCATACGGATATGGTCACCTCCATCAAATGCATGCCTTCCCTTTTGGGGCCAGGCCAATTGATCTGCAGACAGTTCTGAATGGTAAAAATAACCGTTCTGTCCAGTAGGAGCTAACCAAGCCTGCATATGTGTAAACGGTCGGAGAACACCTTGCATGATCTCCACCCTGTTATTGTAAAAGTTATCTTTGGTGAGTTGATTATAGACATTTTCATCTAAATCTGTACAACCTCCCATCAGTACAGCTACCCCTAAACAGAATATGCTGATTTTATTGATATATCGATTCAATTTCATTGTTTGTCTAATTAAAAGCCCACATTTAATCCGATTGTATAAGAATTTGTCCTAGGATAAAAACTACGTGAATCTATACCTGTGGTAAACCCTGTATCCTGGATCTCTGGATCTAAGCCACTGTAACCTGTAAATGTCAATAGGTTTCTTCCAGTCACATACACTCGTAGATTACGAACATAGTTGCTCACTATATTAAAATTGTAGCCTAAAGTCACATTATCCAGTTTTACAAAATCACCCCTTTCCAGGTAATAATCCGAATACTGTGGTGTATCATTTAACTCAGCATGAGTAGTTAATGCTGAACGTAGCATATTATTTGGCAACCAGGATTTATTTCCAAAATATAGTTCCTGGGTATTTAAAATATCAAATCCGAATTTACCTCTGAAAAACAATGTCAAATCAAAATTCTTATACCTGAAGTTGTTCGTCCAAGAAGCCATATAGCGGGGAACACCATTACCAATAACAGTCAGATCCTCTTCAGAAATTTCAGAAGCAGAGACTATACTTCCATCTGCTTTGAAGAATCGCCATTTACCGTCTTCACTAAAGCCAGCAAAGCGCTTCCCAAAGAAATTTCCAACTGTACCTCCTTCTACCAAGCGGATAGCATTACCCAAATTTCCTGGGTTAGGTAAACCCCCAAATTCCAAAAAGGTAGCTGAGTACACATCGTTAGTAAGCGTGGACAGCATATTGAACTGGGAATTGGCTGCAAAATCCATATTCCAAGAAAAATCAGCTTTTTTCATTACATTTCCGCTCAAAAATAATTCTACCCCTCTATTGTTTATAGTACCTACGTTGGTATATATATTACTGTGAATGTATGGAGGTTGCTGCGCTATATAATTGTATAATAAATCTACTGTCTGCCTATTATAAACATCTAATGCTCCAGTAATTCGGTTATTGAATAAAGAAAAGTCCAAGCCAAAATTCCATTCCTGCTTTCTTTCCCATTTCAAATCTGGATTAGGATTTCTCGATGGCCCATAGGTCTGATAAAAAACGCCTTCTTGTGGATACACCCCACCTGTGCCTAATGTAATCAATGATTGATAGTTGGGTATCCCCTGGTTACCGGTTACACCATAACCTACTCTGAGTTTCATGATGTTTATTTGAGACACAGCAGACATAAAACCTTCCTCTGCAATGTCCCACCCTACTGATACAGCCGGGAAATTACCCCATTTATTGTTGACTCCAAAACGCGAGGACCCTTCTCTACGTAAGGTAAACTGTGCAAAATACCTGTCTTTATATGCATAGCTGGCACGGCCAAACAAGGCAATTAAAGTATTATCTTGCTTTGAACTACCCATTCCAGGTCGAGGTAAAACAGTATTATTAATGGCACTTCCCGCACCTAGGTTCCAATCCAAAAATGCATCTGTGGTAAAGCCACTGTTATTGACATCAAATATTTCTTCTGTAAAATACTGAAAGCTATAGCCCCCAACAAAGTCTATGCGATGATCCCCCATTACCCGCTTATAATCCAAGGTACTTTCAAAAGTATTTTGCCAGTTTAGCAAATTCCTTTTATATGCATATCCGGTACCTTGATACTGTTGGTTAGGTCTTTGGGTAAAATCATTCATCCCCCTATACTGCCTATCATTCCAAGTATTGCGCTGATGCGCTCCGAATGCGGATATGTTCAGCCCTTCGAATATTTCATAAGTCATTTTAGCATCTGCTGAAAATGTATGTTGATTGCGCTCATTGATACGGTAAGCCAATCTGGATAATGGGTTATACAAGCCAGAAGCTTCTGTTTCAACAAAAGATCCATCAGGATGAAACAGCGGATCAGTGGGATTACGCTGAACTGCTTGTTCAAAATCATCGCCTACTCTCCCATCTTCACCTCTTCCTCCCAGTAGATTTGCATTATTAAAATTAGTTGCTACATTGGTCTGAAGCAGTAGTTTACCATTTAGTCCTCGATGGTTGATGTTGATTCTTCCTCCGATTTGCTCTCTGGTATTTTGTTTTGCTATGCCCTGGGCTTCATTATAATAAAGTGAGACGCGGTAATTGGTATTAGCATTACCTCCCGATGCCGCAAAATTATGGTACTGGCTTAAATTGTTCCGATTAAGAAGCTCCTCATATAAATCAGATGAACCACCACGGTCATTTCCTTCAGCTATCACACCTTGGGCTATTAATTCTCTATAACCTGCCGCATCAAAAATGTCAGGTCTCCGATCTATCACTTCTCGCTGAAAATAATTAGAATATTCAAAAGTAGGATCACCTGATTTTCCACGTTTGGTAGTGATCAAAATCACGCCATTATTACCTCTTGTACCATAAATAGCAGCAGCTGACCCGTCTTTTAACACATCAAATGAGGCTATATCATCTTGCTGCAATAAATCCAGGTTACCTCCAGGAATACCATCAATAACGATTAGAGGCTCCAGATTTCCTGTCAGGGAAGTAACACCACGTAACTGTATAGATGCTGACGAATTGGGATTGTTGCCCGCTGTACGGGTTACACTTAACCCCGCCACTTTTCCTTGGATCAAATCCAAAGGTGAACGCACTCCTCCTTGATTGAATTCTTCCACACTGACGGTGGCCACCGAGGAAGTGATTTCTTTTCTACGCTGTGTTCCGTAGCCGATAACCACAAATTCATCTAGGTTTTGTGAATCGGTATCCATCCGGATATTAAGCGAAGTTTGGGAACCAACCGTCCGCTCTACGTTTTTCAAGCCTATAAAACTGAAAATCAAGACAGATTGTGGGGAGGCGACTTCCATAGTGAATTTTCCTTCCAAATCTGAGACCGTACCATTAGTGGTGCCTTTTTCCAATATCGATACTCCCGGAAGCAGTTCCCCTTTATCATCGGCTACTACCCCTACTACCCTTATGCGCTCCTGGGCATGGATATGTAGGGAAATTAAAAGGAACAGTATCGTAAATAGGGTTTTGGTAGAAGTTTTTGCAAATAGTTTTTGATATTTATAATTTTTAATATTTTTCATACATTCATAATGTGATTAAAGTCATGTAATTTAAGGGTGCGAAATCGCTTTAGCATTCTGATCAAATCTGGTATTATCATAGGCATTGGGTTTTGAAGATCATTAAAATGTATAAAATGGAAGATGTAGTGTAAAGGCACACTTATGCTCATTGCATTTGGGCAAAAAAAAGGCGAAGCAGTTAATTAATACCAAATAATGAATTAATAAACAGGTTAATAAAAAATTAATTACCCAAAAAATGTAAATTTCAGATAAAAACCTGAATAAATTAATTCTGATCTAGAACAAACTGATTACTTATCAGCGGAAATCATAATATCATCCTGTGGTTACCCTACCACATTCCAGAAATAATATGAAAGCAATATATATTACACTGATATTCTTATTATTAATAAAACAACTGGCGACTGCAAACGACCCATTACAATCTGGATTGTTCTTTTCCTCCCATGAGGTAAACCAGGATCTTCGTACGTCGCTAAACCTTACTCCAACTGAGCCATATTCATTACAGGAAGGGTTTAGCATAGAATTCGATGCCCATTTCCGTAATCATGATGGATACTTTGGCTATATATACAGAATTATAGGGAATGATACCTTTAATCTTGACCTGGTAGCCAACCTGAACACTTCACATACTGCCTTTTGGCTGGTGGCAAAAGATAATATCCTTATTGGCTTTACATGGGAAGAGTTAGGTGGCAAAAATTTTGACGATTGGCTCCCGGTACGTTTGGAAGTAGACGGTGTCAGAAATACCGTACAACTGTCAATCAACGGGAAGCTAAAAGAAAGCTATATAGACCTTCCTCCTGCAGCCCTTAACCGACTGGATTTCCTCTTTGGCGCACATAAAACGCGGCATTTTTTAAGTACCGATGTGGCTCCCATGACCATAAAAAACATACAAATAAAAGACCATCTGCATGAAACGCTGGCATTTTGGAAGCTAGATAAACATCATAATCATCATATCTATGATGATATAAATGGATCTAAAGCTACTGTGTCCAATCCTATTTGGAGGATAGATAACCATACCAAATGGAGGCCAATGCTTTCCTTATCTATAAAAAATAAACTTGGGACCGCTATTGATATCAAGGAATCCATTCTTTACATCATAGGGTCAGAGGAACTGACTAAAATAGACTTAAATGCTCAAACCTATACTCAACTCAGTTATAAAAAAGGGAATCCATATCGATGCAGGCTAAACAGTTATATTTATGATGCTGAAAACCAAACCATTATATCCTATTCTTTTGACAACCCCGAACCCAGCATACTGGATCTGAACACCATGAGCTGGAGCCTGGATCCTCCCCACTGTGATCTGCCCCAATATTGGCAACACAATAGGATCTATCAAAACGAAATACTTACTACGTTTGGGGGTTATGGCCTTTATACCTTTAAAAATCATTTACAGCAGCTGGATATAAAGCATCAGCAGTGGGCTACACTCAAAACCATAGACGACATAGAACCAAGGTACCTATCTGCCATGGGACAGCTCACAAATGATGAGGTATACCTTTTTGGTGGATTTGGCAGTAAGTCAGGAGAGCAATACCTCGACCCGCACAATTATTATGATTTACATAAAATAAATATAGCATCTGGCCGGACAGAGAAACTCTGGGATAGGACCAGACAAATATCAAACCATTTTGTCCCCGTGGAATCCCTGGTTCCAACCAAGGAAAAAGACGGCTTTTATACGCTGATTTTTGATCATTCCAAATACGAAACCCATCTCAACCTGGTCAAGATCTCAAAAGATAAACCTGAGATGGTCACTTATACCGACTCTATCCCGTATCATTTTATAGATATAGGGTCATGGAGCAGCCTTTATTACCTGGAAGCTAAGCAGTCCCTCTTGGCCCTGACCATGGAAAATGATAGAATCTCTCTGTACACCATGGCCTATCCTCCCTTACATCCAGAAGATACTATCCAAAACCATACTCCCCCCTCATTTATAGGGAGATGGCCCTATCTCATATTGGTTATTATATTGGCCGGAGCTATTTTGACTTTTGTATGGCTGAAGATCAAACGTAAAAAACCAACTGATCAGGCTCCTAACAGTCCTATGGAACAGGAGCACATATCCGATCAGGTGTTTACCCGTCCAAAAGTTTCCTCCATATTATTTTTGGGAGGATTTGAAGCTTTTGATGCCAATGGTAAAAATATCACTTCGGATTTCACGCCCACGCTTAGACAGTTGTTTCTAATCATATACTTCTATTCCGTCAACAATAAAGGAATCACCTCTTCTAAATTAAAAGAACTGATATGGCCGGATAAATCTGACATCAGTGCTAAGAACAATAGAAACGTGAATATCAGTAAATTAAGACTGATACTGGAAAAAATTGGAAACGTCCATATAGACAGTGAAAATTCGTATTGGAAGCTCAGCCTCTGCGAAACGGTTTATTCTGATTTTGAAGAAGTATTGAAATTAAAAAACGAAATTAAAAACAACCCCGATCTACCTTCATCAAAAGTGATACGCTTGATCAACCTGTTTTCAGTAGGCGAACTATGCCCTAATATCCAATCCGAGTGGATGGACAATTTCAAAGTTCAATTTTCAAATATGGCCATAGATACATTATTTGATTTGCTTAAAGGGGGAAGCATAGCCCAAAACCAATATAGCCTTAGGATAGGTGTGGCAGAAACTATCCTGATCCATGACGTTCTCAATGAAGAAGCCATTAAGATCAAATGTCAGGCATTGTTTCAAATGGGGAAAAAAGGCCTGGCACTGCAGGCCCATGAAAAGTTTGCCAAAGAATATGAAAAGATGATGGGCACACCATATACCGGTTCCAGCCGGATCCTCTATGAGAGCTAGTAAATAAAAGTAAATAAATCCCTCATTTATTGACCCTTACTATATAATAAGTACGGTTTGTAAATAAATAACAAAAGAGCGGACATGTTTCAACCCGCTCTTTCTGAAGGAGATATCCCCACTCCTAGAACCTGCCCGTGATCTGCAGACCATACAGCCTCGGCGTACCGGCTATGAAAGTGGGTGTGCCGAATGTCAATCCAGTATTGCCCCCATCGATCAGAAACTGCTCGTCCAATAAATTGGTGCCGTATACCGCAAATTCCCATCTCCTTTTCTGTCCATAATACCCCAGACGGGCATTGAGCAAGCCGTATCCGGCCTGTTCTACCCCTGCCTGGTTTTCTTCTTCAAAAAACACCTGGGATTTATAGCTATAGGATGGCCTTATGAATATACCCCCATTGCCCAAAGGGAAATCCCCCAGGATACCCACCGAAAAACTGTGCTTTGGCGTAAGCCTGAACCTATTGCCGGCGAGTTCCTGGGGATTTCCATTATTATCGGTTTCATCAAATTTGGCATCTACAAAGCCATAGTTTCCGAATAGGGAGAAATTTCTGGTAAAAGCATATCTGAAACTTCCCTCTATCCCTGTGGCCCCTGCATTTCCTGCATCACGCGTGATGGCCTGCAGTGTACCACCCTGGTTTTCAATGATCACCACCTGAAAATTACTGTAATCATACCGGTATGCTGCCAGATCATAACTGAACCTTTTGTACAATCCCTTTAATCCCACTTCATATGACCATACGATTTCAGCATTTAGTTCATTGGGACCATCGGCTGTCACCTGGATTACATTTGGCCTTCTGCCCCTGGATACATTGACATAACTGTTCAGGTGTTCATTTATGGTATAAGCCACCACACCGCGGCCTATGAGGGAATTAAAAGTACCTTCACCCCTTACTATACCCTCCGTAGGCCTGAACACCAGATTGGGTGCTGCTCCGAACGGATTGCCCAAAGCTAAACTGGCCACACTGGGCGATCCATGATTAAATGCCTGATAACCATTGTCTACCCGCTCATGACTGGCCCTGAGCCCCAGTGTAAATGCCAGTCTATTTAGGGAATAGGTAGCATCTGCAAAAACTTCATAGGCATTCACCTGTCCGTAATTCTGATAGCTTTCCGTATGCCTGTCTTTTAGAGGAACACCCAATAAACCACCCGCCCCTAAAAATGGGGTTCCATCAGGATTGAAGGGAGGCAAAATCGGAAATGCTCCCCCGGAAGCCGTATGAAGTAAGGGGCTCACTAAAGCCACAAAGCTGTTTTCATTCGTTTGGAAAGGTACCCGCTGAAATCCATTTTCATGAAAATAGGACCCGCCCATAAAACCTGAAAATCCCCTGTTGTTATCATAAGTAAACCTAAGCTCCTGACTGAATTGCCGTCCGAAAGCTATTTCAGAAAAGGACAATGCCGGTAGTTCACTGCCATCGGCATCAAAGGCTTCATCGGAATAGAATTCTCTATAGGCAGTGATGGCGTTGATGGTCAGCTTATCGGTCAGCAAATGATCTACCAATACGGTTCCTCCCCATACCTTCCTATCTATACCCAGGTCCTCCCCCCCTTCAAGATTTGCAGGCCCAAAAGGATTGGGCTCCCTACCAGGGGGTGATACCGTACCGCTGATGAAGGCAGTTCCGGGATAACTGTCCCGCTGATAGTTATATATGACATCCACTACTGTCCTATCCGTTGGCAGCCATCGCAGTGAACCTCTCAGCGCTCCTGTTTCTTTACCGTTCAGTTTGCCTCCGGAAAGATTTTCTATGAAACCATCCCTTTGGTTATACTGACCTGCCAACCGAAAAAAAAGCTTATCAGATACCGGCGCATTGATATATCCTGAAGCAAGCTGCTGGTTATAGTTACCATAGCCCAAGGTCAGTTCGCCACCCAAATCTCTTTGGGCTTTATTCTGGACGAAGTGTACGGCACCGATCTGCGCCCCGCGGCCAAACAATGTCCCCTGTGGTCCTTTAAGAACCTCTACCCGCTCCATATCAAACACCTCTATCACCGATCCCCTGGATTTAGATATAGAAACACCATCCTGAAAGACCGACACCCTTGGTTCTACCCTCGAATCCCCATTATCAGAAGTAATTCCCCGGATGACAAAACCGGGATTATTGGGGCTCTGCAACTGTACCTGAAGTCCCGGGACAAATTCAGAAAGGGCATCAATTTCGCGGATATTGAAATCATTGAAAAATCTTTTGTCGTAAGAGGTAACCGCTACCGGTACCTTTTGGATGTCCTGCTCTCTCCTTTGGGCAGTGACCATGGCTCCTTCCAGTAACACTTCACTTTCTGATAAGCTGAAATCAAGTCGCCCATCACTATTGCCCAAGGTAATGGTCTTTGACTCGGCGGTAAATCCGACAAAGCTGGCTTCGATAGTGTATGTCCCTGCCCGTAGTCCCGAGAGCAGATACTCTCCTGTAGCAGAGGTGGTGGCACCCAAGTTAGCCATGTCTTTCACGCGTATGTTGGCGCCGGGAATAGATCCCCCAGTTGCATTCACTACCCTGCCGGATATATTTACAGCAGTTTGGGCCACATTCGACCCCCAGACACCCAGAAAAAAGGTAAACAGTAAAACATATTTCATTGCTATTTTTATTTAAAAGTTCCCCCAAATATCCAAATAGGGGCTTTCAAATAGGTTATGAAATGATGAAGCTTAATGGATCTGATATTAAGATTATATAAAATCAACAGGCCTGACATCATGTACAAGTATTAGAAAAGACACTTTTATATAAAATGACGGTCAGTGGGAAATGGCAGACCAAAAGCCCTACTTCAGGTTTCCTATATCGGACAAAACGCCCCGCTATCCCACTGACCATCTATTCCATTTTCTAAATAAGCGGCGATTGACTTCTTTTACTATTTCACTAAAGTTTGGATAAAACCTAAGCTAGACGTCCAGGTTAGATTTTGATAAAGCCCGTTGGATAATTGCGTATGCTGGGTGGAAAACATGGAATACATGTACTGCCCCTGTTGCCATTTTGCATATAATTCCTGTTCCCCTGCAGGATATTGGGCCCTTTGTTCCTTTATAAACCTGGAAAATTCTTCCAAATCAGAAAGTTGATGAAGCCTATATTCCTCCCCGGTTATTTGCTTCAGATCATGCCTTAAACTATTGGGACTTACTTGAAAACTGGCTATCTGCAGGTCCCTAGGGGCTGCATCATCCAGGGCCACTTCTGCGGTAAAGGCAGCAGTGTCGTCCATTGTGGTAAAATCCATTTTCCAGTCTGCCTTGTTTCCCCAGTAGCCTATACTCTTTTCTTTTAGGTTTAAAAGGGGGGTATTGTATCGGAGGATATCAGCAAAAGCACCATTGAATACAGAACTGACCTGAATGGGCCTGGTATCTATAAAGTTTTTAAAATTTCTCCTCAGGTCAAAATTTCTG
The DNA here is from genome assembly GCF_000714815.1 of Anditalea andensis. Lineage (GTDB taxonomy): Bacteria > Bacteroidota > Bacteroidia > Cytophagales > Cyclobacteriaceae > Anditalea > Anditalea andensis. Next base: position 47,521 of record NZ_JMIH01000005.1, read on the forward strand.
TTCTCCCCGGGCACCAGGTGATTATAATCAGTACAAAAATCGGAAGGTATAAACCTGGGAACACCTGCTCGAATGGCCCCTTCTACTATATTAGACTGTAATCCCTCAATGACATCTCCCAGACCGGCCAGGGCCGAGACTAAGCAGGTAGCTCCTCTACTTGCCTTTGAAATGGCCTCTATGCTATTGAAATCTACCTTCTCTACCTTGGCCCCTGTTTTTTCCAGGGCCATTATTTTTTCTGTATCGGTATAAGATCTTACGAGGGCACATACTGTGACATCCCGTTTTATAAGTTCTTTTATGATCCGTTTACCTAAATTACCGGTACCTCCCACTACGATTATTTTTTTCATTGGAATGTTTTTTTTAGCTGACCGATTAAGACAAAAAATTCACTACCGCATCCAGCACCTGCTCTGGCTGCTCTTCAAACATATAATGCCCACTATCTAAGATCCCTACCATCTTCAGATCTACCGCTACATAGGGTAAACCCATTGACATGTATTGATAACTTATATAACTGCCAATTCCCAACACGGGCATTTCGAGGGGCTGATACATTTTTGAATCTTCTATGTCCTGTAAAAAAGCCTGGTACCAGGCATTGGCCGCCCGGATGCTTTCAGCTTCGTTATAAACAGCAGCGTATACGGCCCTATCCAAGGCAGACATCTTGTTCTCATCAAGCATAACATATTGGAAAAGCCAATCCAGTAGGTGGTGGAATCGTCCCTCCAAAATCTTTTCCGGTAATCCTTTGACCTGATTGAACCCCATCCACCAGGCATAGGGCACCTTTGCATCCATTTTATCTTTAAATGTGCCCGGATAAGGCAGTAAACTCATCTGCATCATTCCTTCACTCGGATGAGAGCCATCTAAAACGATCAGCTTATCGGTAAAGTGAGGAAAATTAAAGGCAAAACTCATGGCGATCATTCCCCCTATGTCATGTCCCATGATATGGACTTTTGGGAATCCCAGCAGCTTTACCAGCTCCAGGATATCTGTGGCCATTGTTTTTTTATCATAGCCGGCTTCCGGTTTATCAGAGCTTCCCATACCTCTTATATCCACTATGATGACCCGGTAAGAAAGGGCAAGTGAGGCAGCGACAGGATGATATGAATACCATGTCTGGGGCCAGCCGGGCAAGCAGACCAAAGGTTTACCTTCACCGCCCTCTACATAATGCAGCCGTACCCCATTGACAGTGGCATACCGATTGGTGAATCCTAGAAAATGGGAAATTAAATCTTCATCAGCATACAAATCCTGAGTGCTCATGGTAGTGTGATTGGATAGTGTCATCGTCTTAACTTTTGTTGACCCAAAAGTACCATGAACATCAACCTGTAAAACTACCAAATGGTAGATAATGGGTTTCAGCGCATTTTTTTTCTGATCCGGCTCAGGGCGTTAGGTGTGATCCCCAGTACTGCTGCCAGCTGCTTTACGGGAACCTTCTGTATAAGTTCTGAGTTGGCCATAAAGGAAAGGTACCTTTCTTCAGCCGATAAAGTTTGGAAATTGAGCAGCTGATCGATCATCCTCACTGTGGTTGCTTCCCATATTTTCCTGCCAAACTCCTCCCAAGCAGTAATTTGGGCATACAAGAAATCCATGTCGTTTTTCTCTATCACCACCAACTTCGTTGCTTCAGTGGCTTCGATATTGAAACGGGTGGGCTTTTGTGGATGCAGGCTTGAGATTTCAGTGAAAAATTCATTTTTAAACATCACCCATGAGGTGTTTTCCTTATCCTCCCCATCATAAAAAAAGCGGACTCCTCCAGATACGACAAAAAAGTACTGTTGGGCAATTTGGCCCCTTCTTAAGATCAATTTACCTTTTGGAACCTGCTTTTCGCTGCATCGGGAAAGGACAAGCTGCAAATCCAGATCATCTATCCAGACTATCCCTTTAATAAATGCGATAAACTCTTCCATAATACCTGTAGCCTCCAAATATTTCTACGAATGTAGTAAACATTTTCTTATACAGGATGAGGTTTACCCCGCTACTTCTGGCTGGATATTAAAAAATAAGCCTACAATGAAAGCGAAGCTGAGCCCATCGTAAATATAAGATGGCAGGTGATGTCCCGGAAGTGCTTTGAAAGGTTTTTACCTTCTACCTCTCATAGTACCAGGCATCCCAATTAGAAATATAAGGCCCTACTCTATTGCTGCTATTTTGACATTGGAGACATATACACGGTCATTTCTTTCCATGCGTCTTCCTGGGGCATTGATGAAAAAATATTTGGCTGAATCCGGATACATCATTTCTGTATCCAATACTTTATATTGATCCACATACACTTTCATCCAGCTGCCATTGGTCACTTCTATCTCTACGCGCATCACACGGCGGGCATAGTTTCCTAAGGGAAACTTGAAATCGTCCTTTTTTCCTACTTCACTGACAAATTTGATGTTGCTGCTGTTTCCCCAATAATTCAATCTTATGCCTGCTACAGCACTGAACCAATCATCATTGAGCTGGTTACTCCGGTGAAAACCAAAGAAAAAATCATCTCCTATGGAGGCTTTTTCCAATCTGGTCAGGACATCAAAGGTGACGGTAAAGTTTTCCGGAAGTTCGTCTATCTCTGCTATTTTATAATTGTTTTTATTATGAAACTGAAGCCAATTCCCCGGTACACCCGGCACTTGCACCACTGATCCGCCTCCACTGCTTTTCCATTTTTTGGGCATGCTACCAGCAGTCTCGGAGCTGAAATCATCTTCAAAGATCATGACCGATCCGGAAGTGAAATCATATACTTTTTCAGGTAATTCAGCTAATATATCCTCATTGGGCCCTCCCCCTATGCTTTGATTTTTGGCTGAAGAACTTCCATTGATCACCTTATCGGCTTCTTTTTCTATTTTTTTCTCTACGGATTTTTTGATGCTCTTCAATACCTGGCCATGAGCATGAAAGGTGCCTGAGGTTAAAAGCATCGTCAAAATCACAAATGGAATGGCATTTAGTTTCATAAACAGTTTAAATATTGTGGATAATCTATACCTGAAATTATGAAATGTATATGGAATAGGCTTATTGGAGGAAGCCTATTTAGAATTCGCCCGCATCGGCCGAGAATTCAGGGGCATCTCCCCCCTCAAAGGTGGTCAAAGAAGGCTAAGAGCTGCGCCCGTTTGTTTTGCGACACCGGGATGTGGCTGTCGTTTTCGAGAACCAGCTGGTTGTTTTTTTTCTGAAAGGATTTGATGTAGCGAGCATTGACCAGGTGGGACTGATGCACCCTGAGAAATCCACTTGGAGCCAATTTGGCCTCAAATGATTTCAACGGCAGCGATACAGTGATTTTATCACCGCTATATAGGTAAAATATGGTGTAATTATTATCCGATTCTGCCTGAAGTATATCTTTCACTTTGATAATGTGGATGGTATCGGTACTCTTCAATACTATTTTTTTATCTTCATATTGTTCCTCCCTGTAGTTATAAAAAAAGGTTTCCAGTTGTACCTGAAAGGAAGCCATATCCAGTTGTCTAAGGACTTTATGGACCGCTTTCAGCAGCTCAGTTGGGGTAAAAGGTTTTAAAAGATAGTCTAGGGCACTGTACTTAAATGCTTCTACAGCATAGTTGGCATATGCAGTTGTAAATATTATTTTAAATGATTTACCAGGTGCACTTTGTCTGAGCTTAGCCAAGAGCTCAAATGAATCCCCATCCGGTAGATTGATGTCCATGACCAATAACTGGGGACTTTGTTCCCTGATAATGGCTTCCGCTTCTTTGAGATCTTGGGCTTCCCATATGGCCGTAAAATCACCGGTCCCTTCCAGGATATCTTTTACATAAAGGCGGCTTTGTGCTTCATCTTCTATGATGAGACAGGATATTGTATGATTTTCGGCTATATGCATCTTACGAATTTGTGTCCTGGGTAAAGGTACCTACCCCTTGGGTCCAATATAATGGCCTAAGATACCTTTTCTATATGGGTTATCCATGTTTATCATACATGATTAAGTGGAATATGGGATGCTGATGCACACTTTTGTTCCCGGAAATTCAGGATCAGGCCTCGAATGCGAATATTCTATGGATATTTTTTGGTTATGAGAAGCATTATATGTCTGTATGCGTTTATTGATGATCTGTTTACCCATTGACCGGTGGGCCTGTGGTTTTTCTATCTGGATTCCCTTCCCATTATCAGTAATTTCTGCTATCAGATAGGTTTCCCTGATTTCAAAATGAAGAGAGATCATTCCATTTGCCCTATTTTTGATACCATGTACGATGGCATTTTCCACAAATGGCTGAATGAGCATTACCGGTATGAATATGCTGTCCGGATCATCGATATGGTGAAGGGTGAGGTGATACTCGAATGTGTCGCCGGAGTTCAATTGGTGGAGCCTAAGGAAATCTTTTGTCATTTGAACTTCTTCAGAGAGCGGGATTTCTTCCCGGTCCGAGGTCTCCAGTACCGTCCGGATCAGTTTACTGAAACTGTTTAGGTACTCCATTGATTTTTCCCCATCATTCTTATATATAAAATGCTGGATACTTTGCAGGGCATTGAATATAAAGTGCGGGTTGAGCTGGGCGCGTAAAAAGCGCTGCTGGAGGGCAGCCCGGTCCAGTGCTTGTTTGGTACGCTGCTGTTGCTGCCAAAGGTAAATTAAGCTACCCAGTAAAAGGACAAATGCCGCTATCCCAATGGCCACGATCCGCTGCTGGCGGATCAGCTGTTCCTGTAGTTCATTTTCAGCCTGTAAAACATCAATCTGTTGCTGCTTTTTATTGGCTTCATATTTTTCGGTGATTTCCGCTATTTGTTCTTTCAGATGGAGCTGGGACAGGGAGTCACTTATTTGGGTATGCTGTTCCAGATAGCCCAAGGCCCGTCCGTAATCCTGCTGATTTGAGGCTGTGTTTTTAAGGTTGAGCAGTATAGGAAGTTTCTCCTCTCCCATGGCATGAGCCAGCGCTTCATGGTAATACTGCTCTGCTTTCACATATTGTCCGGACATGTGGTAGGCATGCCCTATATTGTTCAGGGCCGCCAGAGGCCTGCCCTGCTGGGTATTTTCTTTGATCGCCAAGGCTTTGTGCCCGGCATCTATGGCCATCTCCCACCTGGAGTCCTCCGCGTATATTTTACTGAGGTTGGTATAAAGTGTGGATAGGATAGCCTGGCTTCCCAATTTTTCTGCCAGGTGTATGGCTGTCTTAGCCAGCTGCTCCCCTTGGGCATAGTCTCCCAAATCCAGAGATAGGGCCACCAGGTTGGTCATGACATGAAGCCTTACAGTGCTGCTTTCTTCCAGCAAGCCAAGCGCTTTTTTGAAATACATACTGGCATTTTGGAAGTCTTTCATGCCGGCATATAAAGCACCCAGGTTAATGTACACTTTACTGACTTCTTCGGGATTTTGCTGCTCTTGGATGTATACCAGACTTTGATGGTACATTGCTATGGCTTTATCCGGCATATGCCCATACTGGAACACCGCTCCCATGCCATTGTAAAACCTTCCCACATAAAGGCTGTCTGCTAATTTTTGTGACAAAGTAAGTCCGGAGGCATAGTGTGATTCTGCCTCTTCCAATTTCCCTCCATGCAGGAGTTTGGTACCTTCCGTGTAGAAACTGTCCAATAGGTACCTATTTGATTCCTCGGCGGGATTCAGGGTCTGGGCGGGTTTATTTTGAGGAGGAAAAGTGTCCTGACCGGGCATTTTGGCACCCATTATCCGTCCGGGAGCTACCAGAGCACGCCTTTTCGGTGGTTGGGCAAAAAGACTGTAATGGCACAGTGAAAGTAGCCCCAAATATAGAATAGCTTTCCGTGCGGTTAATAAAAATTTCAACATGATAGGACAGTACTGATGATCTATTTTAATAGACGGTGCTTTTCTTAAAAAACGGTTGGGTTGTCAAATTTAATAAAAACATCCCAACTAAAGTGAAGTCAGCAGAAAAAGTCATGGGAACATGGTACGAAGTATGGAGGGTACGCGAGGTGAAAAGGAAACCCCTATACGGCGTCTATTCTACCGACCGGAGGGAGCGGAGAAATCTCAGCTATGCAATTAATCGGTATAGGAGACCTCTCCGCTCCGGTCGAGGTGACGGGGGATTAATTATTGGAGATATTATTACCCGGCAAAAATCCCCTCACTTCCTTCACTATTCGGGCCATACGTTTGGCCTTCCTGATCATACAGGGAATAGACGAGCTTTCCCCATACCAAAAAGCAATTAGGATCTCACATTTTTCTATAATCCGATAATATTCCTTCCATATTGTCAACCGTCCTTTTTGATGTCTTGGCCAGCAGGCCTCAAGAGGAATATTGTTTTCCCGCGCATACCGTTCAGCCAATCTTTCTATTTCGTTTTCTCCACAGGTCGTGATCCTAGTGACATGTAAGTCATCCAAATGCCATTTTAGCACCTGATAATCTTTGAAATGTTCACAACCTATAATGGAAATATGCATGGCAGTAGTAGTCAAATTTAATTTTAGGAGAAAAAAAATAAACATTAAAAAATTATATATTGTATTTTTGTTAAATTTAAAAAATTATTTTTTATTTTCCTAATTTATATTATAAAATTTTATTATTGTTTTATTTTATAAAATTTATTTGTGACTATTGCTAAGTTATACGCTCAGAAAATAAGGCTGATTGGAGGAAGTGCCGGTACGGTAGCAGGATCGGTTTTTAGTTATGCACCTTGCTGATCTTTGGGACCAGCGGCAGGGGTTTGGCACAGCGGTGATATGTACTTACGGATAGATTGTAAGGCTTTTCAGCAAGTTTTTCTTAGTATTTAATAATATGCAATTGCTTTAGCGGCCCTGTGCGACACGCTTTGGAGTACGGATACCGGGTTCATGATTTTTCTATTGACTTGCTACACCTTTCAGGGTGGGACCATCTACAGACCATAATTCTCCAGTCATGAGACACCTTCAGCATCTTGGCTGCAGTTCCCATGCCGCTCTTCAGAATGAGCAATCCCACTCAGTATAATCCTTATTTAAAATAACCGGGGATGGCAGATCACCTATTCAGGGGAATATGCTTTGAACCTTTACAACGCTTCCTGTATCGGGTTCCTAAAAATTATATTTCCCACTGACCAGGACAAATCTCGTCTCATTTTTGGAATAAAATTCCTGCATAAAACTATTGGTCAGGCTGAATCCGGCAAATCTCCTGGTATCAAATATATCCCGTACACTCAAGCTCAAACTTGTTCTGCCGGCCCAGAACCCCTTTTGGAAATTTACATCAAGGTAATATTGGGAGTAATCCCGCCCTTGGGCTTCAATCTCGGCAGATTCATAATTCCCGACCAACTGGATATTCATGTCCCAGGGCAACTTTATATCATTGGTGACTTTCGTGTTACAGGCAAACCCATCATTTACAAACTCCTCTCCCAGATTGGATCCGTCCACGTATATCCTAAAGACAGTGGCACCCCCACTCAGGGTCCACCAGGGGGTAAATTGGGCCAGGCCTATAAATTCCACGCCATAGGAGATGGCACTGTTCAGATTGGCAGGCTGGGAATAGGATATGCCTTCCTCAATCAGGGTAATAAAATCCAGTTGACCGTCTACATAGCGATAAAAGAGATTGGTGGTATAACTGGAACGCTCCAAATTGAGCAGGTGCCCAAGCTCGAATGAATAGATCATCTCGGGCTGCAGATTGGGATTGCCCCTGCGCACATTCAAAGAATCGGTTATATCCGGAAAAGGATTTAGCCTCCAGGCAGTAGGTCTATCTATTCTTCTGCTGAAGGAAAATTTAATATCGTTTTGTTCATTTATTTTATATAAGGCCTGTAAACTGGGAAACAAATTGATATATTGTTGTTTATTTACCGTTTGGGTATTGGCTAGATAAGTGTCCAAAACCGTGTGCTCCCCCCTTAATCCGATCGTATAATCGAATTTTTCTGCTGTCCGGCTAAACAAGAAGTAAGCAGCATAAATGTAATCTTTGTAAACAAACCGGTTGCTTATGCCAGGATCCTCTATGAAAGCATCCCGTGTTTCTTCAAAACGGCTATAGCTATAATCATTGTCAAACTTTCTGATAGTGGCCTTGGCCCCGGTTTCTATTTTGCTGTTTTCATTTACCGGGGTGATATAATCCAACTGAAAGACGGAGATATTCCTGGTCTCGTCAGTGAATGCCCTTTCCATACCATTCAGATTTTCGGGAGAGGGCATTAAGGTATTACGGAAAATATCTATGTTCTGGGTTTTATATTGATTTCTGAAGGAATGGCTGGCACTTACCCGTAACTGTTTTTCAGGGTCGTCAAAGGTCCTTTCAAAAATTACGGCATTGTCAAGTCCGTCATCATCTTCTGACTCATTGTTCCTGCGCACATAATCCAATATACCCATACCGGTATTGGAATCGCTCAGTTGGGAAAACAATGTATTGAGCTGATCATCTACATTGGTGGTGTAAACGCCCTCATAACTTAGGATATTGTTCCCAAAATAATAGTCCCCCCCATATTGGAAGGTATGGCCGGTATTTTCAGATTCATTCACTCCCCTTTGGTTAAGGATTTCATTATCATCAAAAATTTCCCTTATGGTATTTCTTAGCCCCACATCCCTCCATCTTCTGAAATTATACCCTCCATAAATGTTGTATCGGGCAGTACGGTGGTTGATCCGGGCACCCGTGTTCATCCTTCCGCGGGTGCCGTAAGTAAACTCTGCCCCCCCATTGGTTCCCAGATCTTGCCCTTTTTTAAGGATGATATTGATGACCCCACCTTCGGCCTCTGCATCAAAGCGTGCATTGGGATTGTTGATGATTTTGATTTGTTCCACGGCACTTGCCGGAAGCTGGTCCAGGTTTTGGGTCAGGGAAGAGTTTCTTCCATTGATCAAAATATTGGTGGCAGAACTGCCCCTAAGGGATATGGTGCCATCTTCTGAGACACTTATCGAAGGTGTGTTGCGTAAAATATCCAGCAGGGTGCCCCCTATATTGGACAGGTTCTGATCTGGGCTTATGATGATCCCTTCTGCGTCAGACCGGAAGGGAAGGCGGCTGGTCTGCACCACTACTTCCTGGAGGTCCCGGCCCTCTCCTTCCAGTGGTATTTTACCCAAGTTGGTGTTTTGGCTCAATTCCACCTCGTTGATGATTTTAGAGCTATACCCGATGATGTAAATTCGTACGGAGTAACTGCCGTATGGAACCATCATCTCAAACCTTCCATTATCACCGGTATCTGTAAATGCTTCGGGCTGTTCTTTTCCCGGCTTGAACACCGCCACTTGGGCGTAGGGGATCCCAGCCCCTGTTGCTGAATCTATGATATCCCCTGTAAGCTGGTAGCTTTTGGCAGGTGGTATACCCTGCCCTGATATAATCCCAATAGGTAATAAAACCGCAAGGATGAAAAATAAAATTTTCATTGATTTCATGGGATTATGTATTTATTTTATTGTAACCTGACTTTTAATATAGAGTTTAAAAATTTTGAAAAGAACGCGACCCCATACGCCGTCTTTTTGAGCAGATTAATATGACGATTGGTTCTCACTTAAAGGTTAAGCGAGCGTCACTAAATAGATCAAAAGCTACTATCTGATGGGATTGCAACATTTATTTTCTTTTGGTCATGCCAATAAAAAAAGGAGAACGATTATTGATAACACCACGACTGATACTATACCATCTATATGTCCAAAGCAATTTTTCCAGAAAAACAGTCCATCCACTTCTTTGACTTCACCATTTTTTTAGAGTTCCTATAAATATATGGCTATGTTCAATTCTTTATCACCCCAATGAAATCCACTTTAATATGGAAAATAAACTGATGAGAATCCTTCTCTATTTCACCCTGGTATCTTTAGGCCTTACTTCCTTTTTTTGGGGAATTATCATGGCCCAGGGTTTTCTCGCCCCTTTGGTAGTAGCGGTACTCTTGATGATGGTGATACTGCCTATAGCCAGATGGATGGAAAAAAGAAGTGTGCAGCGGGGATGGGCCTCCTTCTTTTCCACTTTCATTATACTCTTGTTTTTTATCACCATTGCCGGGGTGGTAGGCCTTCAGGTAAAAAAATTTACCGAACAATGGCCGGATATCCAAAGGAGGCTTCAACCCAACATTGAGCTGACCCGCAATTTTGTAGAGGACAAAACGGGTATGGAAATGCAAATCCCGCAGTTTCTGGAAAACAGCGGAAGTGAGGAAGCTCCCATAAAAAATGAAGCTGAAAATGCCGGTTCGATCAGAAATCCCAACCCCCAGGATATCCCTCAATCAGGTACAGCGGCGCAGGAGCAAGAGACAGGGACATCATCACCTGATCATGAAAACGGATCTATGATCCAGAAAGCGGGAGGATACGCCCTCTCTTTTTTCGGCTTTTTGGGTTCTTTTATGCTTACGTTTATCTATGTCTTTTTTTTCTTACTCTATAGGAATAAATTTAAACAGTCTATTTTGAAAATGACACCAGACAACAGCCGGGAGAAAGTAAAAGAGATCATTTCACAGTCCCTGACTATAGCCCAAAACTATCTGTTCGGCAGGCTTTTACTGATTATTTTTTTAGCTATCATTTATGCTATAGGATTATCGATATCCGGAGTGGAACAGCCCATTCTGATATCCGTACTGGCAGCAGTGCTTTCTTTGATGCCGTATATCGGGAACGTGATCGGTTATGGTCTGGCAGTGAGTATGGCTTTTATTTCGGGCAGTGGCATGCCTGGTGTATTGGGTGTGACGGTTACATTTTCTATTGCACAATTTGTGGAGAGCTATATCCTGGAACCCTATGTGGTAGGCGAGAAAGTAAATATCAATCCGGTATTTACCATAATTATAGTAGTGTTGGGCGGTGCGGTCTGGGGCATAGTTGGGATGCTGGTAGCTATTCCTGTACTGGCCATCCTCAAAGTGGTATTTGATCACATCCCTACCCTATCGGCATTGGGATACCTGTTTGGGGAAGAGGATTTAGACGATGGTGATGATGATAGAGATGGTTTTTTCAGCAAATTAAAAAACAAGTTGACCGGGAAGGATGCGGGAAGAGCATAAAGAATATTAGAGCGTTCAACCCATTCAGGGTTGCAAAAAAACATGCGTTCATCTACATCCCCGGGTTTTACCCAGGGCTATTGAAAAGTTTGACCCCAGCCGGGGTCGGATGATGAAGGAATGCAAACAGCCATTTTAAAAGTACCAGTTTTTCACAATTCAAAAGTGCCAGTTGTAATCTTCCCAGTGGGGGATGAAAATTGTTTTCCGGTGCTACATGCTATAGTCGCGGCGGACGGGTGTCATTCCAATACTTTATACCTTTTCGATATCAGGACGGACCAGGCCACACTGCCGCTTATCTGGTACTTGATGGCCTTAATGGCCGCAAAAAGACACCGGGTGGCTGGATTAAATTTAGCACTGAAAGCCTTCTCATGGGCGAGAAATTGCTCCAATGATATTTCATGTTCCTGGATCAGTATATCTTTGGCCTGAGTTTCTGTCCGTCCTTCATGTAGGATGAGCAGTGCTACCCAGTTATGGGCATCATTGATCCGGTTTTCTTTGTCAAAAGACAAAAGGTCGTTGGAAATATAGATCATTTTAGAAGCCAGTCTTACCATAGTGGCCAATTTCGGCCAATACCGGTGTATTTCAGGATATTCCATTTCCAATGTAAATGGAATCAGCTGCAATGCCAGTTCACCACCACTGAAGACAGGCCTTTTTTCTAGGTACTCTGGAATGGATGGCACCCTATCCATATCCCTGTTTTCCGCTTCCCACAGATTTTCCCTTATATAGGCCTCAAATACGCCCAAAAGATTCTGATAAGTGCCGGTAAATGCCAGGGCTTGGAGTTCCCTAAGTCTTTCTGCCAGGATAAGCAGGAATTTATTTTCTTTAATCAGCGGATGGGTGGGATCCTCTTTGATGATTAAGAAACCATCCCTGAGACTGTACCATAGTTCACGTTTTTTGCCCATGGGGAGGTGGTCGGTATAATCATCGATCATAAACAGCAGGGTGAAAAGACCGGATATCCAGACCGAAACCTTAAGCGTGGCCTCAGGATAAAGGTTGGACGAAAGCCATGACAGTTTTTGGTTGAGAAACTTTTTCCTTTGGGAGGTATTGGTGATCAGCCTGTTTTTAATACACCAGCATAGGGTAAGTGAGTCTATTTCCATCGCATCATCATGGGTTTTACTTTCAAAGGGATAGCAAAACAGCTCATTGGCCATGGCACGGTAGTATATACTTTTCCTATATTTGTGCAGCTGGTTTTTATGCCTACTCAGTGTACGGGCATCAATCCCCAGTAGACCGGACCACTGGACATCCTTGAGCGTTAAATTATATTTGCTCAGCTTGTGAAGCAGCAAACTGTAAATATCGGTATAGTGCAGCTGGGTGAGTTTTATCCATTCCTGGTCACTTTTGCGGGCCATGCCCTTTAGTTTTGCTGAAAGGTCCAGGATTCCAGGAACCTGGTACAGGACCCTCTCTTCCCCTGCTTGGGTCAACCTGAGGATTTTTACAGGTGTCAGGCTTATTAATGTGTATTTGCTGGGGACTGCTTCCATATAGGCATTTCTGTCAAAGGCTATCTGATGAGGGAAAAACAGCCGGATAAGTTTACCATTCAAAAGCTGGCCAATGACACCCTCTACCAGAAACCGGGCATTCTGCTCCACCTCCCCTTCCCTGTGCAGCACCGTGTCTGCCGGATGTTCCTCCTCGTGCAGGTAATCCAGTAAGGTGATATAGGCATCGAGGGGAGTTAAGATCAACTCATCAAAAAGTGCCTTCAACTGTCTTGCTTTTTGTTCCTTTTCCATCTTTTTCTCATCTTTTAGGTCTACATAATAATTCATCATGATTATCTGCACTGATGCCAATAAGCTATATTTCTTTTAGCTGAAGTACCAAAAGACCGGTTACGCCATAGGCCTGAACGCACACGGCGGCTCATCATTTTACTGATGGACATGGCCTATAAGCATACTAAGTGCTCCTACCTATAAATCATTTGGCCATCCCGCTATGGCGGAAATGGATATATAAAAATTTCCATTCGGAAAAATTTTCCTGCTTGAAAGAAGACTACCTCTTTAGGTTTTTATAAAATTATATTTTATCGTAAATAATTAACAAAAAATTAATCATTATTTTCATCGCAACTAAAAAAAAAGGACATAAGCACCTGTTTTTTTACATAAATGTCCTACCGTTTCAAAAAAATCATGCTGCCTGTCTCCCTTTTTTCAAAACATTGATCACAGGAAGGAGGCTATAACCCACCTCTCCTGCTGATCTCCCGGCTGAGGGATTCGGGCCTTACATGCAGGTAGGAAGCCAGTATTTTCCAGTTTAATTCTATTAAAAGCCTCGGGTGACTTGATTCCAGCAGGGTGATTTTATCGGGCAGGGATAAAAGTGAAAGATTGGTAAACAAACCGGTTCCGGTCATTTCCAAAGACGATAGGTGCAGCGGCAAACAATTTATATCCATTGACAGCATATCGCATATTTTGAATAACCTGGTGATACTGATACCCGTCACTGACACTTTTCCCATGCTCTTCCAGGAGATTTTATTGACCCTCATACCTTCTATATATTCATATAGCCCAAACATCTCCCGTGGCAGCACTACCCTGGTGACATTTTCACTGTGCGGATCAAAGCCCAGAACAGCGCCTTTATGGACGAAAAACAAATGATACGGATCTACTTCAGATAAGATGATGGGCACATTTTTGTCAAACTGCAACAGCTTGGTTTCTTCAAACAGCAGTTTAAACAGATGTTCATACCATATCCCGTTCTCCACAGCATAGGTTTTTATTTCCAACATCCGTTTGTAACTGTTCATGACTAATCACATTTTGTATGTTGAAAATTACATCATATTGCTAAAAGTCGGTTTTGATTATATAAAAAATTTTACCAGATCTAAAAAATTACGACACAGGTATATCATTTCTTCATTTTCAGGATTTTTTTTTCTTAGTTTTCATGACCTAGATCATTAATATCCACATTGGCATGATGTCCGCAAAAATAAGCATTTGGATAGGTATTTTTATTCCCCTAAATTTCTTATCCAGTTCATTATCAGACCATTCACACTACAGGTATATGGAATTCAGTCATTCAAAAAAAGCCTCTACATTATTGACAGAAATGGTTGCTATGATGGTCGCACTTATGTTTTCCTATACGGCTATCAGTAAGCTGATGGACTGGGAAGGCACCAGGAACGGGTTATACAACCAGGTATTTCCGATCTGGACAGCTGATCTGCTACTATATGTACTGCCTGCCATAGAACTGGCTGCAGCGGCTATGCTGCTCATCCCCTATTTCAGGTACTGGGGGCTGGTGATCAGTACGTGGCTGATGGGTAGTTTCAGCTTATATATAGGGGTGGTGATGACCGGTATGTTGGGTAGGATCCCCTGCTCCTGTGGTGGGGTGATCCAGTCGATGAGCTGGTCCCTGCATTTGTTGTTCAACCTCTTTTTCCTGGGTATTTCTCTATCAGGATACCTGCTTGAAAGAAACGCATTGGCCAGGGCCCAAATGGGCCTTTTTAAAGCATAAAAAACGAAAGGCCCATTTGGGCCCTAAAAACAAATCTATAATACAGAAATTAGATCTATGGTAATCGGAATTACAAATTATTCATAATGCACTTCTTGGCAGTCAGTGAAATACTGAATTAAATAAAAAGCAAAACCATCACGGTCCGTGAAGCTACCAGGTAGCTGCCGGGCAACAGCAGGGGGCAAAAAAACCGGCCGTCCCTCTCGGAAGGCGCATATATCTCCCCGGCCAGGAAGATATGCCAAGACGACCGGTAATCTTTAACTAACAAACAATAAAGCTATGAAAAAACATGCTTTAATCCTCCTACGCGGAGGAGTATTTTCTCTGGGTGCGGTACTGGCTTTTGCCTTTACGCAGCCAGTAAATGTGCAGACGGTTTGGGGCCTTGACCCTATTGAGGGAGTCGTTCCTGTAACGCTAAACAGCAATGAGTACAATTGCGATCAGGCGTCTACCCAATGTCTGTACTTTGACCAGGCCATGACGCAGCCGATCCCTAACAGCAGAGGACAGTTTAACCTTCAAGCTACCAAGTAGGGAAATATAGGGCCCGGCTATGACCGGGCCCTTTTATTACCTATGTATAAACTCTTCTACAGGGATAGGAAAGGCATAATCTTGTGAATTAAATCTAAAAGCTTCACCGTTCACTTCTCGATAAAGCTTCACATCCAAAGCGGCACCTCTTTTTATATCTGCCCACCTCATCCCTCTAAATACCAGCTCCTTCCTTCTTTCACGCAAAACAAGCTCAAGCATATCTGTTTCATTCTGAATGGTAAGCACTTTAAATTCTCCTGTCGCAAATCTGGAGAGCAATAGACGGTTAAGATCTTCCATCGCTCCCTGGGCATCGCCTATTCTTGCCCTGCATTCAGCTCTTATCAAATATAGTTCTCCCACAGTAAGGCCAGTAAACAGTTCCGCATCTCCGGAAAAGCTTCCTCGGTAATTAATCGCACCAGAAGGTCTCTGAATAAAGTAAAACTGTCTCCTTAAATCATTTTCATCATAGCTTTGATACAGTACCGAATCTATTCTTACCTCTTGATTTCGCTCAAAACCCCATAAGGAAAGCGAAACTGCATGATATATCACTTCCTCATTGACTAATGGGATCGGAAAGAGTGCAGTTCGTTGGAGGACATTAAAATCCAGCAACTGATCATGCATTTTTAAGGCTTCCTCACTGTGCTTAGTAGCCAGACTGAATTCACCCATGCCCAGGTAGACCCTTGCCAGAAGTGCATGGGCAGCAGTTTTATTAGGTTGGCTTTTATATTTTACTGTAGCAGGTAAATCCACCAAAGCTTCCGCCAAGTCTGAAAGAATAAAATCATACGTTTCTTCTAAAGTAGCAACCTCTTCATAATTGTTCACATCCGGCACCCGTGGTAAAGGCAGTCCTCGGAGGGAACCTGCCTCAGACTGCTGATATTGCTCAGCAAAAGTCTGGGCTAAATGATAAATTGAAAAGGCACGGACAAATTTGGACCATCCTGTCAATTGTCGTTTTTTTTGAATTTGTTCCTCGCTGACAGGAATAATTTCATGAAGTCTCTCCAGACAGACATTTGCATAGAACACCTGCTCATATGGCCAGGTCCACACACTTGGTAGGGCTTCGTCCTCAAATACGTGTTCAAGCTCCCGCGTGTAGGCCCGCTGCGTCATATTCCTACCAAGGGAAATCCAGCCCGCATCGGTAAGATAATAATCATCAGCCGCCACGTTTTGAATACCTGGAGTTCGGTTAAACACACCCACATTATTCAATATTGCTTCCAGATCTTCCAACGTATCGGCAGTGGCAATACCTTTATTTGGAACAGCTTCCAAGAAGTCTTCACAGGAAAAAAGTATTCCTGCAGAAAAGACAATGATTAGCATTTTATAAATATGATTTTTCATCTGTTTATATTTTGTTTTTCATAGATTATAACTTGTCCCGTGACCAAGAATCGGGATGGATTCTCTCCTGGTTGCCCCGATGGCTATCGGGGTCATGCCCGATTTCATAAGATCACCGGTTGTTTTAAATATTGAGGTTAAAAAATGACTAGGCACCATTAAAAAGATTTTTAAATGGACCTTCATTCAGAACGTTATACCCAAACCAAAAAAATATTTTCAGTATTTTGGAATGGTCAGAAATCTATCCGGATGCCTGCAGCTACGCTGGTTAATGGCTTCATTGTCCTGAAGTCCGGATCCAGTGGATCATCACTTGCTTTCCATAGTATGCCCAGGTTATTGGCATAAGTGTACATTTCTGCATTTTGGAAAGGAAGCCATGGCAACTTTTTCCTATGGAAAAGGTAACTCAGCCGTATATCCTGCAATCTGATATGATCCCCTCTTTCAACCAAGTGTTCCGCATATCTGTAGAAATTGTTGCGCTGATTATTGTTGGTCAATGGCATACTGGGAACGGATGTAAACTGCTCATCACCCGGTAGCTGCCATCTTTGAGCAAAATCAGCATGGCCTCCATTTCCGGCAAAGATAGTGGCATAGTTAATAGATTCCCTCCTGTAATAATACCCCAGACGATAAGTGATATTAGCTGAAAGGAAAAATCCTTTATAGGAAAGGGTGTTTCTTATGGCCCCAAATGAAGTGGGTCTCCTTGGGCCGTGGTACAAAAGGGTTTCCGGAATGGTACTACTGAAAATGGCCGCATAATTATTACTCACCTCACCATTTAAATATCCCAAAGGATTCCCTGTGTCGGGATCCAATCCAGCCCATGGCAAACTAAAAATAGAGAATAAGGGCCTGCCTTCCAAGGGAACCATTATCCCGTCTGACTGGGCCAGATAATTGAGCACGGACCCTTGATAAAAATAGTCAGTTACTTTTTCTACAATATGGCTATATAGAAAGTTGGTTTGCCACTTGAGTGCTCCCGTAAGATTTTTTGTCTGCAGATCAAGATCCAAACCTCTTCCCACAGTGCCAGAGGTATTGCCTCTAAACCGGACCAAACCGGTAGATGGGGGAAGTGGAGCATCACCGATAAGATCTGCACCGATTTTAGAAAAATACTCTATAGAACCGGATATTCTGCTGTTCCTGCTTTCAAAATCTAGACCGATGTTCCAGATTTTAATCTGCTCCCATCTCAGCATAGGGTTTGCCGGATTGATGATCTGGCCGCCTAGTTCCCCTGCAGGAATATCAAACTGATAATTGGTGTAATACTGTACAGTAGTAAGAGCGGATAGGGATTTGTCTATATTTCCGTTTATCCCGTATGAAGATCTCACTTTTAGGTAAGGCAGCATTCCTAAATTATAGTAATCCTCACCACTGATGACCCAGCCTGCCCCTGCTGACCACAGCGGTACTCCCTTTTGATTGGTGTCTACCCCAAAAATATTGGAAGCATCCCTCCTAGCACTTACAGAAAGATTGTATTTCCTGCGTAAACTATACCCGGCATTGAAATAATAGGATACAAACCTGTCAATACTTCCGCCATGCATTGTATTTGGCGGAATACTGGATTGAAAACCGTTATGGAAGAGACTGAAGCGGGTTATATGATCCACAGGCCTACTTACTGCCAATTGTTCATTATATCCATAATAACGTGCTGTATTTCTTTCTGCCTGTAGGTCCTTTATTTCATACCCGGCAAGGGCATTTAGTTCATGGTTAGTCTCCCATTCTTTGTTGTAATGAAACTGAGCCCTAAGGCTATGGCTATAGGCAGAAGCCATGCTCAGATCCAAAATATCGCCTTCAGGAACTGGCCTGTCTATCGAACCGTCGTTTGCCACCTGCGTATACTGATTGATCAGATCCCTGGTATAAAAGAGATCCCGTGCTATTATATTGTTTCCAATTGAAATGTTTTGCCAATATTGATATAGTATCTCACTCTTCAAACCGGGAAGTATCTGGTAACCCATTGAAAGGTTTATCCTAAAATCATTTTGCTCATTTCTGTTTTGCAGCCTCCCAAGCTCATTGAGCGGGATATACCGCCAGTCCAATAAACCTTCCACTATCTCGCTGTTTACAAAACGTTGGTTATAGCGCTGAATAATCGGAATGGGATTTCCCACTTCATCTGTCAATGATTCAAACTGATAAAATTGATTTGGCATCTCAGTGCCTACTTCCCGGTTGATTCTCGTAAAATAGAGGCTGGCATTGACATTAAACTTTTCCCTTAGGAGCTTCCATTGGTTCTGTGCCCCTATTGTTACCCTTCCGTTACTGTTGGCCTGTAGGTTTTCCATATTGTGATCCAGTCCCATGGAATAATGGTAGCGGTGTACCTTCGTGCCGCCTGCTATGCTAAGGGAATGCTGCTGATTCAGCTGGGGCCTATAGAAATGCTCCATGAAATCCCGCCTGATATCCTGATTTCGAAAACCCTCGATACGGGATGCTGCCTCCGAAGCACTAATAACCCGGTCACGTTCTGCGATCAAAGTTTCCACTACAGGGGAAAGGACCGGCCTGTTCACCGAATTTTCCAGACTAAGAAAGCTACCTCTGCCAAACAGGCTCCTTTCTGCCCATATTCTATCGTCATTGGAAATGATTGGGACATAAAACAGATCAGGTTTTTCAATATAATTTAAATTTGTATTAAAACTAACTCGGGGGGCATTGATCCCTCCCTTTTTAGTAGTGATTACAATTACCCCGTTACCGGCCCTGGCACCCCAGATCGATGCGGCCGCCGCATCCCGGAGGACAGTGATGGATTCCACATCGTTTGGGTTTATGCTTTCCAGTGGCCCGTCGTAGGGGAAATTGTCAATTACTATCAATGGCTGCGTATTGGCAAACAATGTACTTCGCCCTCTGATACTAATGACATCTGTGGCCGGGCCGGTCCTGTTAAAGATAAGACCGGAAGTGACATCCTCCAGTCTATCCAGCAGGTTGGTGCTCACTCTTCTGTTGACCAACTCCTGATCCACTTTTACAAACGAGCCTGTGGCCCGCTCTTTTGGAAGCTGTTGGTATCCGGTTGAGACTACCTCTACTTCATTCATGGAGAGTCCAGAAGGCACTAATACAAAATCCTGTTCCAATTGATACGGAACAGAAACAGTGGCCAGCAGGGAATCATAACCCAAAAAGCTTATCACCAAAGAATGTTCACCTTCTACAAGACCGAGGGCAAATACCCCTGCCCTATCCGATATGGTATAGGTTTCTGAATCCTTTATTCTGATCAAAGCTCCCTGAAGGAAATCTCCGGACACATCATCCCGGATCTTTCCTCTGAATGGATAAGTTTCCGATTGGGCCTGGACTTTGCTAAACATGGCCAAGAACAGACCGAACAGTAAAATTGCTCTCATAAAATTATCTATCTATAGGTTGAAATTGATTGGATTATTTAAGGTGGGCTAGAACAGCCCGGTAATGTCATTTTTTATAATTTCGTAAGTGGGTGTTTGGTAGCCGGGATTGACTATCTTTCCCTCCCGATCTATCAGCAGGACATGGGGAAATCCAGAAATATTGTACTTTTGCATTAAATCGTTTTTCACTTCCTCGGAACCAGTATTCAGGTGGATGGCCCCATGTGGTGAGTATTTTCCACTGGCCAGACTTTTTTGCCAAAGATCCTTATCACGATCAATGGAGATGGATACGAAAGCAAAATCAGACCTGTCCGCAAAGTCCTCCAAAATAGGTCGCAGATGGTTTTCATTTAGTGAAATGCAGGCACCACATCCGGTAAACCAATAATCCACCAACACGACCTTTCCTCTCAGGTCACTAAGTGCGACAGTATCTCCATTGGCGTCCGCCAGCCTAAAATCAACAGCCGGTTTTCCTGCACCCAGACTCTTATACATATTTTCCAGAATGTCCGAAATAACAGGGTCCTCTACCAGTTGCATACCTGCAAGTAAGGCAGCTTCAGGAGACTCCAGGCGCCTATCCAGTAGATAGGCTGCAATTACCCTGTCCCTTAGATCGGGCGAAAGCCTTGCGTCTGCAAGTTCCGGTAAAGACCTACCGGTCATCAGCTCCTCCATAGACAGCACGGCCATCTGCATCCTAATGAACTGATAGGCATACTTTTTTTCGGGATTATCTTTTTCAAGTGATAAAAAGTCTTGCAAGTATTTATCATAAATTCGTTCAACCCTCATTTGTAAAGGTTCCATATCATCCAACTTGGTTAGCTGCCTCCATGCACTGGCAAGTCTTCGGGCAACTATATACCTTTCAAAAGACAAGTAATTGGCTTTAAGTATTTGATAAGTCTGCATATCAATTTTATCCTTATAGTAATCTAGGATATTGAGGTAGTCCCTATCCTCCATGTGTGACATTTGATCCTCTATTGAATTGACCAAATCTTCCATGGAGAGTAAGATTGTCGGCTGCTTCCCGAATGATGCCCTAGCTACATCAAGCATTTTTTGCTGGTTTTCAGTAAGGCTACCGATATGTTGGAAATTGAATACTTGAGAGCTGCTAAATTCTTTACTGATCCTTACCTGCTCTAAGTCATATTGACTATTGAACAGGTCAGCAGAAGGTCCGGAAAACACCATGCTATTGGTCAGCTTATCAATTCGGATCATCACACTGTCCCCTGGTCTAACCAAAAAGGATTTCAGAAATTCATTATTACCACTTGAGATGTCTATATATCCGGGTCTTGCTATGTCTTCAATAGTTAATTCAAACTGACGGTCTACACCAGGCTGGGGATTGGTAAAGAAATTTCCGGGATGCGTATCCAGGTCAAATCTTACAGGTTTGGGGTTGGGGCTTCCGGGACGGAAGAGTGTCGGATAAAACTTAACCATTATTTTTTCTACAGGATCATAGTCTCTTATCTCCCCATACACCACCACCGGTGCCCCTTCCGCAGCGGAAGGGACTGGGGGGTGACCGGCAACTTTCTGCCCGTATAAATCCTTCCCGAAAAGGCATAGCAGTGCCAGGAAGAAAAAGATGTTTCTTTTTTTCATTGTGTGTTATTTAGAAATTATCGGTATTGTATTAGTCTATTCGCAATTAGAAAGTACCGCCCCACGGGGTTGGTCGGTTTGGTTTTCCTGGGGGGTTATCGTTAACCAGTGAGGAAAATTGTGGGGCGGGTTTTCAATTGTTTGGTTGTTATGTCATGATTGATGATTGATGATTGATAGATAAGGGTTCATGGTTTATAATAACTTCAGCCACCGTACGTCACCTCGACCGGAACGAAGTGCAGTGGAGAGGTCTCTTATACGGATCTCAGCGCATGTCACTTCGAGCTTGCGGAGAAGTCTCAGGTACAGACCATAAATTATTACCTATATTAACCCGTCAGAGTAGCTTCACACTTTTTTTCTTTTGTCACTTTTTGCTTGACCAAAAAGTAACCAAAAAGTCAAGGCCTTTAGATCGTACTTCAAACCTTCTAATCCGTATAGGTTTTATGTTTGCGGGCAGGTTTGATTTTGCTGAACT
>NZ_JMIH01000006.1 GCF_000714815.1 Anditalea andensis
AAATGGTGAGACCGTCATTGCGAGGAGATGGCTAAATTCTTTTATTTAAGAAGAACTTCAAATCCCCCGAAGCAATCTCTTTTACGATGCTTACAATTGAAGCATCAGCGGTGGGATTGCTTCGCCTGATATAGCTGTTGCTCAGAAAAATAGCCTCGGGATCAGGCTCGCAATGACGGGTAGGTAGGGGCTTGCCATTACAGGTAGAAATATAGGGATTTCTCCCTGCGTGCCTGGGGAGAAATGGTTAAAGGTTAAGGGTTAAAAAAAGGGGACGGGTTTATGCTAAAATTAAACAGATCTGGGGCATGAACCCTTTAATATTCCGAACCTATGGCACGGGATCCAATATTTAGGACAATGTTCTACAAATATTCCGTACCTACGGCACGTCATGTTAATGCCTTACAAATGTTTATTGCCAACTGCCACCACGACGCTGTGCGACCCCTTCCGGGTCGGAATCAACATCAGCACATATTCTATATATATGCGACCCATTCAGGGTCGTCCGCAACATCAGCCCTTTTTTATAAATAGAGGACAGTTTCAGCTTCAGACGTATATTTATGGAACTGAGCCTGAAGGGATCGAATGTGGTGGTGATCAAATGGTAAATCCCGGTTTTGGATCTGTTTTTAAAAAGTGGTATGTCAAACTGGATGGCCATCATTTTAAGATGTCAGGGCTACGCCCCTATAATTATTCATTTGTTTTGCCTACGAAGATGGCAGGGCTATGCCCCTTTTCTCCTGATGTAAATAATTTCTTTTCATCGGACATAACTTGGCCCGTGACGAAAGAAACGGAGTGGTAGCTCGCATGTTTCCCTGAAAGCTTTTGGATATCCCTGTGTGTGTCGCTTCCTCAAGCTCGATTTCATTGAGGCGCAGCCTCATCTTTAAGGGATTCCAGGGCACAGCCCTGGAACAGCAACACAACATCGGTATAATAAAACCGAAACACTCCTTTGGGAAAATTTGTATATTTGGGTAAACGATGCAGGATATGACGCTATTTGCAGAAAAATATATCAATCCATTTACCGATTATGGTTTTAAGAAGCTCTTCGGAGAGGAACCGAACAAGGATCTGCTCCTTGACTTTTTAAATGTGCTTTTAAAAGATCAGGAAGGTGAGATCAAAGAACTCAATTACATGAAGAGCGAATATCTTGGAACTGGGGAAATGGACAGAAAGGCTATTTTTGACCTCTATTGCGAAAATGAAAAAGGAGAGAAATTCATCGTGGAGCTTCAGAAGACCAAGCAAAATTTCTTTAAGGACAGGACAGTTTATTATGCTACCTTCCCGATAAGGGAGCAGGCCAAACGGGCAGACTGGAATTATGAGCTAAAGGCAGTCTACA
>NZ_JMIH01000007.1 GCF_000714815.1 Anditalea andensis
GACCCATTCAGGGTCGGCCGCGTCATCAGGGCTTTTCTATATACTTACGACAGCTTCAGCTTCACACGTATATTCTTGGGACTGATCCTGAAGGGATCAAATGTTTATAGCAGGATGCCTCAATTTCCGGAACCGATCCTGAAGGGATCGAATGTGGTGGTGGTGGCATGGGGCCAAAGGGGTTGAATGAATCATACGGTAACCGGGTATGTTTCCCAACGACGCTGTGCGACCCCTATCAGGGTCGGGATCAACATCAGCACATATGCTATATACATGCGACCCATTCAGGGTCGGCCGCAATATCTCTTTCGATGCTTTCGATTGATGGATCAGCGGTGAGATTGCTTCGCCTGATGAATTCATTTCCATTTCGCCGATTTATTTCTTTCACGAATTAAAGCTGGTCCAGCTCCCCCATGATAAAAATGATCCATTTGAACCTGCATATTTTGCTAAGAAATTGACAAATAATATGAAAGTGCATGGTAAAAGTATTGATTTGTATTTATACGAGGAGGGAATCCATGGATTTTGGACTGACACAAATTACTGGAATCAAGTACAAGAATTTATTAGACCATTAACGGTCCGAATCCCGAACAGGGGGAATTATGGGTTATTGAGCCACAGGGGTGGCTTTGAAGGGTAAACATATTCATCACATCATCCACTTAAAGTCCCAAATACTTAATGATTTTTTTACCAACCTGCATTATACAGATGACTAAAACTCATGTTTACTCCAGTTCCTGTCCGTCATCACTCCAGTTGCTCTCCGTATCCACTCCGACAATTGACGGAGTGGGTAATAAAGCGTAAACAGAGAAACACACGGATAATCGAGCATAAGTAAGTTTAAATATTTACTTTATATTGTTTCAATAACTACATTATTCCTTATAATCCCGATAAAGTTCAT
>NZ_JMIH01000008.1 GCF_000714815.1 Anditalea andensis
GGCCTTCCGCCAAAACCAGGGTAGATTAATGGTACTATGCAGTTATAAGATACGTCTGGAGACTGCAACCCCCCGAAAAGATGGGCTGGCTTCAGAATTTCATGTTCCGAAGAGCCAGTATGATTACGATGCCCTGATGATGCGGCCGACCCTGAATGGGTCGCATGTATATAGCATATGTGCTGATGTTGATTCCGACCCTGATAGGGGTCG
>NZ_JMIH01000009.1 GCF_000714815.1 Anditalea andensis
CGATCCCTTCAGGATCGGTTCCGGAAATTAATGTATCCTGCTATAAACATTTGATCCCTTCAGGATCAGTTCCAAGAATATCCGTTTGAAGCTGAAGCTGTCGCAAGTATATAGAAACAGCCCTGATGATGCGGCCGACCCTGAATGGGTCGCATGTATATAGCATATGTGCTGATGTTGATTCCGACCCTAATAGGGATCGCACAGCGTCGTTGGGAAA
>NZ_JMIH01000010.1 GCF_000714815.1 Anditalea andensis
GTAGCTCAATTGGATAGAGCAACTGCCTTCTAAGCAGTAGGTTTCAGGTTCGATTCCTGACAGGATCACTCTAGTGGTCCAGATCACAAGAGCTTCATAAGAGAAGCTCTCCTAAATTATTACCGATTCCGTAGCTCAGCTGGTAGAGCAATACACTTTTAATGTATGGGTCCTGGGTTCGAATCCCAGCGGGATCACTTCTTTACCGCATATTATTGGGGTTAAATGAAAGTGTTTCGGGGTGTAGCGTAGCCCGGTATCGCGCCTCGTTTGGGACGAGGAGGTCGTAGGTTCGAATCCTGCCACCCCGACTGATTATATAAAAAGCTTCTGGTTTTACCAGAGGCTTTTTTTTGGTTTTAATTTTTCGGTCAGAAGATTTGACAGACGGTTTTGAGATAAAAATTTGTTTTACCATTTTTAGCCCTGTAATGGCAGCTTATTTTAATTAATCTATGAAGTGGGGTATTTCAGTTAAACAGCATTAAAACATGCGATTTTAGCGCTTATTTATGTAATTAAGTATTTACCCCCCCCTTCCTCTGGTGGCTGCTCTCTATCTGGCCTAAATGCTCCTACCTATGAAATATGTATTATGTTTTTTCCTGATTTTCAATCTGTCATTTTTAAACACCTGGGCTAGTGATGTATCGGAAGCTATCTTACAGTATCAAGCCGACAGGGGAGCGCTTTTGAGAAAATATACTTTAATAGCGTCAGATGAATACTATGATCGTATGGAGAAACTTCATGCTGACTGGTTGGAAGAGCTGGAAAGATTTGATTTTCAGAATCTGGATCAGCAGGGAAGGGTGGATTATCATCTTTTCAAAAACTACCTCGAAAAAGAAAATTACCAACTTGCCCTTTCCAGGCAGGATTTTGTAAAAGTGAAGCATTTGGCAGATTTTGCCTCACCCATATTGCCCTTTATTTTTAGCAGAAGAAGAGGAGATAAGCCCGATGCCCAACATGTAGCCAGTACTATGCATGAAGTAGCAAAAGCCCTGACGCTGTATAGAGAGGAGCTCGAAAGGAAAAATGACCCATTGGAGAGTTGGCAACTATCTGAAACAGCAGCATCCATGGTCAAAAATTATATAACCGTACTTACAGAAGCCTATGCTTTCTACGAGGGTTATGATCCCGACATGACTTGGTGGGTAGAACGGCCTTTCAAACAGCTCGTAGATGATATGGAAGCATATGTTATGTTTTTAAAAGGTAATTTTTCCACCGAGAATCATAATGATGACGGAAGTGGGATAATAGGCCGTCCTATAGGCCGGGAAGCGATAATTTCAGGGCTTAGACAGGAGTTTATTCCATATACGCCAGAGGAGCTTATTGAGATAGCAGAGCGGGAATTTGCCTGGAGTGAAGCAGAGATGAAAAAAGCCTCTGCAGCGCTTGGTTACGGGGAGGATTGGAAGCAGGCTTTGGAAGCGGTAAAAGAATCGTATTTTCCCATAGGTGAGTGGCCTCAGGAAATAAACCGTCTGGCTGAGGAGGCTGTGGAATTTATCGAATCTAGGGATCTTATTTCTATACCGGCATTGGCTAAAGAAACTTGGCGAATGAGAATGCTTACACCGGAGGAGCAAAAGTTTGCGCCTTTTTTTCTCGGTGGAGAGTCCATATTAGTAGCTTACCCTACCACTTCGATGAGCCATGAAGAAAAAATGATGAGCTTACGTGGGAACAATCCCCATTTCTCACGGGCGGTGGTTCACCATGAGCTTATACCCGGTCATCACCTACAGCAGTTTATGAACCAAAGGTATAAGCCTTACCGCAGTTTGTTCAGAACTCCCTTTTGGACCGAGGGCTGGGCCCTATATTGGGAAATGAATCTTTGGGATAAAAATTTCCCTAGATCTGCAGAGGATAAGATCGGGATGCTGTTTTGGAGAATGCACCGGAGCGCCCGGATTATTTTCTCGCTGAACTATCACCTAGGTACAATGAGCCCTCAAGAATGCATTGATTTTTTGGTAGAAAGAGTCGGTCACGAGAGGGCCAATGCTGAAGGTGAAGTGAGGAGATCCTTTACTGGCAACTATGGGCCACTATATCAGATCGCCTATATGGTGGGGGGACTTCAGTTTGTAAGTTTAAAAAATGAGATGGTCGGCGGTGGATTAATGACAGAAAAAGATTTTCACGACCGTATTATGAAAGAAAATTCTATACCGATAGCCTTACTAAGAGAGATTCTCAGAGGGGGAGATCCTAATAAAACTATTTCAGCTTGGAGATTTTATGAATATTAAATAAGTGGCTATAAAGGATTGTCTTTAAGTTTTATTCCAGCAGAATGCTGGCCAGTTCTCTGAAGTCATTGATGACATGGGTAGCACCAGTGGGAAGGTCGGTAAGCGCTAACTTATAGTAAAGTACAGTTTCTATACCCAGATCTTGACCGGCTTTGATTTCGGAATCTGGATCATCGCCTATTATCATCATATCGGTAGGTGAATACCCGTTTTTTTCCATGATTTGGTAAAAGATATCTTTTTTAGTTAGGTCTGACTCTGATGGGTCCACCACGGTAATTTCTACAAAATCTTTCAGTATTCCCAAATGTTCTATTTTAGAGTTTTGCATGTTTTTATATCCTGTGGTAACGAGGTACCTGTCACCAGGTAATTCAAGTATAGCAGGATAGTCCTCAAATAATTTTATTTCTTTATCGTAGGTTAACTTAGTAAGTATTCTATTCCCTTCATCAATTAACGGTTCAGAAAATTGATATTTGTAAGCTACTTCTTGGAAGGGTTTGCGCATCAGGTCTTTTTTTATTTTTGTAAATTCCCCATCTTTAACACCATGTTTTTCTATCTTATCGAATAGTGGTTTGAACAGTTCTTCACCTATATCGCTGACCGGAAATAGCGTGTTGTCTAGATCATATATCATTGCTTTTTTTATTCTTATATTCATCTCCTTGGCATTTCAATGTATTGGGTAAATTATATAACATTAACCCTTCATAAAGTAAACTGTTATTATATAAATTGGGTTTATTTTTAAAACAGTTTAAAATAATCAAGCTAACATGTCAGAAAAAAGATCCGTGCTATATAGTGTTTTTAACTTCAGATGTCCCCGTTGTAGAAAGGGGGAAATGTTTCCCTCCGGCACCCTTTTTAGTATCAATAAATTTGATAAAATGCATGCAAAATGTCAAAATTGTGGATTGTCTTTTGAACCTGAGCCGGGGTATTATTTTGGGGCTATGTTTATTAGTTATGCTTTAAACGCAGCTTTGTTTATAGCCATTTGGTTGGTGATGACCTATATTAATGAAGACGTTTCTTTGTTCTGGATAATTGGTGTCATAATTGTGTTGTCATTATTATTACTGCCCTTCATTTTTAGACTTTCCCGTTCATTATGGATAAGTATATTTATACCATTTCAAGGTAACGGTAAATGATGTTTTTAGATTTAGATATAAAGATTAATTATATGATTGATAAGTGATTAAAAAAAACATATAATTAAAATTTTTATGTTAGATTTGTACATCGATTGACTGATATTTTATACTTATGAATTTTAATATCATTTTCATGATATAAATATGATAACCTGATTTTTCTTTGGAATATAAGCCAATGATAAAAGTAGGTCGCTG
The DNA here is from genome assembly GCF_000714815.1 of Anditalea andensis. Taxonomy (GTDB): domain Bacteria; phylum Bacteroidota; class Bacteroidia; order Cytophagales; family Cyclobacteriaceae; genus Anditalea; species Anditalea andensis. The sequence goes on from NZ_JMIH01000010.1 coordinate 3,641, forward strand.
CAATTGTTAAAAATCATCCAATAAATTACCAAAACTTAATTAAGAATAATGAGAGATCTTATTAAAAATTCATTGAATACCCTAAGAAAAAGTGATGAGTATATCTGTGTAACCAACGAAGGTGACCAAATATCATTAGAAGAAGCAACAAAACAAAATATAGCAGTTACGATCCTTCACCCTCAGCAGATAGTTAAAACCAAACTTGAAGAAGCTGGGTTATATCTTACTGATACTAAATTCGTGAATGATCTAAATGAACTGATAGATGAGCTTAATGGTACTGCTAAGACTGGGAAGAAACCTGTTTCTGGCAAGAAATTAAGTCCCGCAGAGAAACAACGAATTATCGAAGGTTGGGCCGATGCTCATGAAGATGGTATGAATAAAGCACAATATGCAAGAAAAGTAGGCGTAACCTACCAATCATTTATCAATTGGATTAAATAATATAATCCTATATCAATACTATTTATTAAAAAAAACGGATTGGTGCAGGCCGATCCGTTTTTTTTAATTTTATTGGAAATGTATTTGATATTTATTTTTCATATTATTAATAAGAAAAAATAAATACCTTGTTTTTTGAAAAAATATAGTTGATATATTTTCTTACAGTTAAATTTAGAATTGATGTGACATTATAAAAACGGAGCAGTATATTACACACTGCTCCGTTTGTTTTGTTAATTTGGATTCTTTTTAAATTCTTCAAGTTGCGTCTGCGTACCTTTTATCAGGTTTAGCTGGTTTAATATAATTTCTCGGATGTATTCTGGAGGATTAGATTTTATAACTTCTTCATAACTTTGAACTGCCCCTACATCTGCTTTTTTGCAGTCATCTATGATCTTTACCGTGTCACTGCCGTTTAGGCCTGATTTAAAGTCCATCCATAGTCTTGTAAGGGTATGGGACATCTTTGTGTTTTCAATATCATTTCCGCCCAGATGTCTTACGCAATCTTTTAATTCTTCCCTGAATAATGCCCTTTGTTGTGAAAGCCTATAAAAAATTGTAGAAAGTTCTCCGTCTTTTAAATGCTCTGCGGCATCAGAGTATCCTTTTACCGAATCTTCATTAGTTTGAATAAGTTCGTGAAGCTTATCGATAGTAAGCTGGTTTCTATTATCTTGCATAATATATTAATGGTTAAATTTGAATTAAATCATTTAAAAAGAGTAATACATTTTTTGAATGCAAGAAGTAGTCCAATATTGATTTTCTGGATAGGCTAATGTTCTACCTCTACCTCCAGTGCTAAAAAATGGGTGATAGTTTTTCTTTTGTTAAAAAGGGGGTAGACCGTTAACTGGCAGGTATATTCATCTTCATTTTTCCTATAATTCAATACCTTTTTTGTAAAAGGCTTTTCATTTGCAAGGGCTTTCGATATAGATTTTGTTGCTACTGGAGAGGTGTTTTTGCCCTGTAAGAACCGGGGGGACCTGCCCATTGCCTCCATATCTGTATAACCGGTGAGTTCAGTGAAACCTTTGTTCACCCAACATATATTCTGGTACGCATCAGTTAATATGATAGCCTGGTATTGTAACTTTAAAATATGTGGGATATCTATATCCCATCCGTATTTTTCGGCATATATGAGAAGTTGCTCTTTGTCTTCTTTTATGTTCCAGAAATCTATAACTGAACATGGGGACTGTCCTGATATGTCCCAGCTCATCAAAGGGTGGGGGGTAAGATAGCCTGAATCGGATAGGTTTATGCTTGGGTGTTTTAAGTCCAGTCTATCTTCGGACATTAAATATATGTCTAGACACATGAGATCTTTATAATTATTCTTTTTGGTCATAATGTTTACACTTCCATATTTAATGCTAAACGTAATGTATTATATGAATTTCTACTTAAGCTGATTGGGAATGATTTTCCCTTAGTAAAGGTTTGTATGCTTTGAATTATATCCCTGTATTATAATTTTCAGTATATGTGAATACAAATGTAACTATTATTTTGTTTAATTATTTTGTCAATATTTAGTACAAATCAAATTCTTTGTTTTTTACTAGCTAGGTTGTTTGAAAAATGGCTGTCAGATAATGATCTGAATCTATCATGTTCCCTTTTCCATCATGTCTATGGTGTATCAGGCATGTCGCCAACACCCTATACATGCAGTCGGTTGATTGATATTCAGCTATTCTATAAATGTATTTTTTTTGGGATTCTTTAAAAAGTTATCCTTCATATAAAGTAGGAAAGGTCTTGCTATAAACCATTATGTTATTGTTGAGTTAATCTTTTGGTAGCATAATTTTATGATTTATTACGGTGGATGTTTTAAAAAAGAGTAACTGGAGAAAAATATCGCTATACGGTGCATCTTTATTGATACTGACCGGCGGTGCATTTTATGTGGTGGCCTTTCATATCTTGTCAGGGCCCGGTTATAAGGGCCCTGTTTCAGATCACTTTGACGGCGATGAATTTTATAATTTGGAACCTACTAAAAAGAACGGTATTGGAGATGTCCTCGAGTGGCAGTTCAATAAGGATCCGGGAGAATGGCCTGACAGAACATTACCTTCAAAAAATACGGTACCCTTGGAATCCATCGATGGTGAGCGGGTTACATTTATAAACCATGCTTCATTGCTCATTCAGATTCAGGGTATAAATTTGCTTACCGATCCGATATGGTCCTATAGGGCTAGTCCTTTTTCTTTCGCTGGACCTGCCAGAAAGCGAGAAGCCGGGATCCGCTTTGAGGATCTTCCCCATATCCATGCGGTATTGATCAGTCATAACCATTACGACCACCTGGATCTTTCTACCCTTAAAAAGTTACATGAAGTCTATGATCCAATATTTATAGTTCCTTTAGGTGTGGATCTGCTTTTGAAACAACATAATATCCATAATATACATGCACTTGACTGGTTCGATCAGCTAGATATCAGTAACACACATATCCATGCAGTACCTGCCAAACACTTTTCTGGAAGAGGTATGGGTGATACTAATAAGACTCTTTGGTCAGGATATCTAATTGAAAGTGGACAACGAAAGATTTATTTTGCAGGCGACACTGGCTATGGTGATTTTTACAAATCCCTTCATGCCAGATATGGACCTATAGACTTAGCACTGCTACCTATAGGAGCATATAAACCTATATGGTTTATGCAGCCTATCCATATGTCTCCAGAAGAAGCGGTTCAGGCACATCTTGATCTAGGGGCTTCTAAAAGTATAGGGATGCATTTCGGTACATTTCCTATGGCTGACGATGGGCTAAGTGATCCTTTGATTGACTTAAGTGCAGCACTGGCCAGAAAAAATGTTGATCCCAAAAAATTCTTTACCCTTCGAGAAGGTGAATGCTTTGATTTAAATATTGAAAAAAAAGGCTTCTTTTAACATTCATTACAAGTAAATTTCCATACTTTAATTTAGTGTATGGTAGGCCTTGCCGAATATGTTGACATCTAAATTGGGGTGTGCGGATTGTTCTCAAGTATATGGGTTTTTTCTGTTTAGAGGAATTTCCCAGATGGGATTTACAGGAATGCTTACTTTTAAAGAAGAAATCCATTTTATTTCAAATGTATTTATTGGTGTTTTGTATAGATGATAGTGTATAGTACCAAAAACAATATTATTGATATTTAGTATATTATAATATATGGATAGAGAAGATATACGGTTAGATGATTGGGAAAGACTTTTAATGGGGACAAGTCCCTGGGAATTTACCATAGAAATTTTCATTAGAACCTTGATCATATATTTTTTTCTAATGCTGGTAATGCGCCTTTTGGGAAAAAGAATGAATGCTCAGCTTAATATTACTGACCTGGCGGTTATGCTTACATTGGGAGCCATAGCATCAGTTCCTATGCAGGACTTTAATGCAGGCATTCTTCCAGGCATTTTATTACTGGCCAGTATATTAATGCTTCATCAGGGTTTTACCTTACTTTCATATAAAAAGAGGAAGATAGAAGAGCTTACAGTGGGTAAAATGAACTGTGTTATTAAAAACGGTTTAATAGATACAGGGAAGCTATCCGATATGCGGATCAGTAAAGATCAGATCTTCTCTATCCTTCGGACTCATGGTGTGCACCACCTAGGTCAGGTAAAGCGGATGTATTCAGAATCGGATGGTCAGTTTAGTGTTTACAAATTTAAAGAACCTCGTCCCGGGTTTTCGGTATATCCAAGAAAAGATGGTTCCCTACCCCCATCTACCAGACAAATTGAAGACCAGTATGCATGTGCCTACTGCGGAAATCTTTCCACAAAACCTGAAGATATAAAATTATCCTGTGGTTATTGTGCTAACAATGACTGGGTGGAAGCGATTCAATAAAATATAAAAGATGTACACATCAGATGCAGAATTATGGGATTGGATGAGAATCCTGATGGGGGGTGTTCCCGCCGTTTTTTTAATAGAAGTCCTTATCCGAATTTTATTTATTTATTTGCTTCTCGTGGTCAGCATGAGGCTTATGGGTAAGCGCATGTCTGCCATCATCAGCAGGAATGAAATGATAGCGATGATATCTTTGGCCGCGGCTATAGGTATCCCTATTCAGGACCCTGAACAGGGTCTGATTCCGCCGGTCATTATTGCTGCTGTGGTGATCAGTATGCAAAGGATAATATCCACTAAATCTATGGACAAGCCCGGTCTGGAGCAAACCATAGTAGGAGATATAGGCATCATGGTAAGAGACGGCAAACTGGATATAGAAAATATGCGTAATAGCAGGATCTCTCGCGAACGCTTGTTTACCGAATTTAGAGTGAAAGGTGTAATCAGTTTGGGCAAAGTTCAGCGGGCCTATTTAGAGGCCAATGGTTCTTTTACCATATACCTCCATGAAAATGTGGAAAAGGAAGGGCTGTGTATTCTGCCAGACTGGGACCAGGATTATTTAGAGGAACTTCATTATGCTGAAGGTACATTTGCCTGTACACGTTGCGGCCATTTGGAGAAAAGCCAGAGTGAGCCCACTTTTGAATGTTCTCACTGCCACAATTCAAGATGGGTGAAAGCCGTGATAGCCTAAAATTCAAATAGGGAGAAGTGAATTCTAGAAAGTGACTTCATAAATATCAGATGAATTTCTAATTATATTACGCGCTTCAAATCCTCCTGATTCTGGGATTTGCTCGATTAGATCAAACTGTTTACAGTCACGCGGCAGGCCTTCAAAAATAAGGGTGAAATAATGATAGGCTTTGTTCCCGACAGCCATCCACTGTGGGAAAACCGTAATATTTTCTGTATTCAATAGTTTTGGTCTATAGCCGCTTTCATGTGGGATTAAATATGTACTGGACCATATTCGAATTCCCATTACACCATTTCCTATACCTACCCGGGCATGTACAATGACCTGTCTCTCCACTTCCGTGGCGGCCATTGCCATAGCGGTTAATGTTTCTTCCACTTCTATTATGATAGGCTCTGTTATAGGTGCGGAGGTGTGTGATTTATTTGACTTTCCTGTGTATTTGTAGGTTGCCATCGGATTCATTAATTAGCTAGGCTTAATTTAACCATATCAATGAAAATGTAAAAGTCTATGTAGAGATTTTTTGCTAAGGGTAATGGTTTCTAATTTCAGTACTTATTAAAAAGCAAACCAAAAGGCCTGCTGATATTAAAATAAAGTTAATTTTTTTCAAAATATATGAAACGGATCAAAATACAAAATAACAATTTTAAGATGCATAATTATAATGGTAAATAATACCGTACTGTTTTAGTCTTTATTGTTTGAAGATATACTATTAGAACTGATTTTGATATGATGGAATTTTCTGGCATTTTACGGCCTTAAATGATATCAGGCTTCCATAGCCTATGTCATTTTGGGAGAAAGTAAACGACATATTAATATATTTATGAAGAACTCTTATAAATTGATTTTTGCAAACATATTTGCCATGATATCCATAACCACCATATTGACAGTAAGTAAAATGATGGGTTATGAGGTGGGGCTATATGCATCATCATTCATTCCAAATTTATTACTTATATCAGTTCCTCAGTTTGGTTTTATTTATTTATATAGTAACTCAAATACAAAGGCAGATAGCAAATATTCAGGGTGAATTTCGTTTATGTGCCATATTTAATATTGAATAAATCATAGTATATCCCATTTTATTTTAAATATAAATATCTATAGGCTAGTTGCTTATTGTGTTTTTTAAATTAAAAATTGTTTTAAAAGCTTTCATGTTAGTTCCATTACTGGATGTAATTTTTTTTTATGGCACCAATCATAAAACAAAAAAATACCTCTCAAATACATTTAAGTTGTAATGATTTTAGGTATGAATTATAGTGGTTTATTTAAGTAATTTTTTGTATTATTTTTTTTATGATTTGATATTTTTAATTGGTAATTTTTATGTTACTTTATCCCTTAAAAATTTGAAATGAAAAATTATAAATTAATTGAGTATGATAATGCTTCTTCTCGTGTAAAAGAAATATATGATGATACTAAAAAGACTTTAGGTGTACCATTTGTTTTAAACTGGTTTAAATGTCAGGGAAACAATCCTACGCTTTTATCAGGAAATTGGGCCAAGCTTAAAAGTACGCTATGCGAAGGGGAAGTTCCCAATATTATAAAACAACTTATCATTTATAAAGTATCTTCAGAAAGGAACTGTACATATTGTGCAGAAGCGCACAGGTTGTTTGCCAATATGTTGGGCAAAGATCTTTCTAATGATGATAATTTTTTGGTCACTGAGAACTTGGACAGTGATCAGGTACCCCACAGTTATAAAGTAGCAGTAGAGGTAGTTTCGGAAGCAGCCTTAAAAAATGGTGATATCAGCCAGATTCATTTTGATAAGCTGCTATCCGCCGGGTTCAATAGTGAGGAAATTCAGGAGCTTTTTGCTCAAGCCGATCTGGTGAACATGTTAAATACTATAGCCAATGTATCTGGGATAAAAGTAGATGCTGAGATAGTGGAACTGAGCCTTACTTATTGATAAATGTTTTCGGAAGAACCTCATTATAAAGTCCTTTTTGAGGCCATCAACAAATTTTCTATTGCTGTCTTTAATGCAGGCAGCCGCGTAGAAATTGGATCAATTCTTAGAGAGAAATTAAAGTATTTAATCAATTGCAATGCTTTTGAATTCTATATTATCAAGGGTGATGAAGTGGAAATGATTAGTCAAACTCAAGCAGAAGGCGAATCTATACCTACTGGAGAACTGGAGCCATGGATGACGTCCCTGTGGGAAACGGGTATTCCATTACATCATATAGAGCACAGAGATGGTAATCAAACTGAGTTAAGAGGCTGGTCCTTCAAAAAAAATGAGCGACTGGGATCAATGATTATTGTAAAATCTGATGACAAAGCTCCATTTACCAACAGGTATGTTACCATGGTCAAACTGATCAATGAAATATTGTGGTCCAAGATCAGCAATTATCGATTGATAGAGGAACTGGATAGGAAAAATAACAGGATCGAATCCCTTATGCAGGAGCAGGAGAAGCTAATCAGTCTGAGAACTCAGAAGCTCCTTCAAAGCAACCAATATCTGACCCAATTGATTCAGTTTAATTCGCACCAGATCCGTGAGCCTATTACCCGTGTATTAAGTATAGCTGATCTCAAAGATGAAGTTGGTATGGAAGAGTGGGACAAAGAGTTTTGGCCTGATATACTTCGGGCTATTTCAGATCTTGATCAGGCGCTTACCAGTATAGTGGCAAAAGTGGAACGTTTACAGCCCTAACGCATGAAAAAGATTTATCTAGTGGATGATCAGCCGATTATGAACAAAATTAATAAGCGGTTCATCTCAATGCTTGATGACAGTATTTTACTGTATGATTTTACAGATCCCAAAGAGGCTTTGGACATGATTTCTGAAGATAATCCTGATCTTGTCCTGTTGGATTTGAATATGCCGGTGATCACTGGCTGGGATTTTCTAGGTATATTAGAAAGAGCAGGCAAAACCTTCAATGTGGTGATTCTGACCTCATCTATAAGCCAGCAGGATAAAATTACCTCTACTCAATACTCTTCAGTAAAGGGGTATTATGTCAAACCCATCGGGAAAAAAGAATTTTCCCATATAATAGAAAATTTTTTGAAAGAAAATATATAAATGTTATCAATAAAACTGGGAGGAATGTCATCAATCAATGTCTTTCCTCCCAGATTATGCATGCACTATTTCATATACATGACCGGTTAAAACGTTTGCCAGGAAAATTGTACATGTCTTAATGCTATAGGTAAGGGTATGATCAACCGATCAAATTGCCCTCATCATCCCATTTTGCCACTACACCTCTGTCTTCTGGTCTTAAGTAGATAGGCATCAGGCTTTCATCATATGAAAGGTTATACTTTGCCAAGACGTGATCAGGGACCCCGTTCCATATATTGGGAGAGTTTCCTACATATTCCAGGTCAGCAAAGCCTATTCTCGACGTAAAATACCCCGTAGCAGTTAAATCTCTCAGCAGGTTAAAAAACCTTACCCCGTATATTACTTCGGGTTTTGCGCTTTCAGGATAGGCTATCTCATCTATGATGGCTATTCTTTGTTGATCGCTTAGTTCCATAAACGCTTTATCATGAAGATCCTTGGCGTGGTTGTCCAGCCATTGGAGTCCTCCCCTCATATGGGTTTGATTTGCTGGTAGATCCTTCATCATAAATTCAATAAAGTCTGGAACTCCCGCTTCCAGTGCGCCTCCGGATTTATCGTCTTTGGGAATGATCACCTCCACCAGGTAATCCAGTTTGGTTTTTTCTTCAGGAGTAAAAAAGGTAGTGGAATGCAGTTTGGCATCCAGAGCAAGTTCTTCAGGGCTTCTGCCGGCTGCTGATAAACCTTCTGCCTTAGGGATATCTGTAGAGGTAGTATCCTCTACACCACATCCCGCCAATAAAATACCCGAAGCTCCTGTAAGCAATAGTTTTAAATTTTCGCGTCTGTTCATTGGATATTAAATGTTTTTCTTTTTCATCTCACTGATAATATAATCTGATGTCCTCCATGAAAGGGCTAATATTGTCCACGTAGGGTTCTTATCTGCCTGGGAAACAAAGGGCCCCCCATCTACTACAAAAAGGTTATCGCAATCGTGGGCCTGACAGTTGCTGTTAAGCACGGAAGTATTGGGGTCATTTCCCATACGGGTAGTCCCTACTTCATGTATGATCCTACCGGGTGCATGTAGTCCAAACTGGGTTTCTTTAGTCGGTCGCTTACCCATCAGTTTACCGCCCATGCCGGTCAGTATTTCTTCAAATGTCTCGTGCATATGATCCGCCTGCTTTAATTCCTGGTCAGTCCAGTTATAGTTGAACTTAAGTACCGGGATGCCGTATTTATCCACTGTATTGGGATCTATTTCGCAGTAATTGTCATATTGCGGTATGCTTTCACCCCTTCCAGACATGCCTACGGTGGTACCATAGAATCTTCTGATATCTTTTTTCAGTCCTTCACCATACCCTCCGTTTGTACTGGGATTGCCAAATTCGTCTTTTATATGGCTTCGAAGGGTTTCCATGCCCATGCCAAACCCATATGACGGCATACTCATTCCTCCCCAGTATTCGATATGGTATCCTCTGGCAAAATCCAGTTTTTTATTGTCCAGCCACCAAGGTGTATACACGTGCATGCCGCCGACACCGTCTTCATTGTACCGGTCCCTATCTATTAAGTCTGGCAGGATGGCCATCCTGTCTGCACCGGTAGAATCGTGCAGGTATCGGCCTACCATACCGCCCTGATTGCCTATTCCATCAGGATGGGTTTTTGATTTTGAATTCAGCATTATACGGGCAGATTCACAGGCCGATGCCCCCAATACTACTACCCTGGATTTTAGTTTGTATTCCTTCATATCTACTTTGCTGATAAAGGATACCCCGGTAGCTTTGCCCTGATCATTAGTGGTGACTTTCCTAACCATTGAATTGGTATAAAGGTCTACTTTACCTTTGGCCATGGCCGGTTTTACCAGACAGGTACCGGCAGAAAAATCTGCATAAGCCTGGCATCCCCTATTGCACTGCTGACAGAAAAAACACACCCCCCTCTCGTCATTTATCGGTCTGGTCAGGATGGAAAGCCTTGCTGGCAATACCGGAACAGCTGATTTCTTGGCACTCTTGGCAATCATTAATTCATGTAGCCTTGGTTTGGGAGGAGGCAGAAAAAAGCCGTCGGGTTCATTATGAATTCCTTCTTTTGTCCCAAATACCCCTATTAATTTATCCACTTTGTCATAATAGGGTTTTAAATCTTCATACCCTATAGGCCAGTCGTGACCCAAACCGTCTATGCTGCTTCTCTTAAAGTCATCTGGACCGAATCTCAGCGAGATCCTTCCCCAGTGGTTTGTCCTTCCACCCAGCATCCTGGACCGGAACCAGTCAAATTTGGTTCCCGACGAAAGTGTGTAGGGTTCACCTTCAATCAGCCATCCCCCGATAGCAGCATCGAAATCGCCAAAAGGCCTTACTGTTCCGGCTCCTCGTCTAGGGGATTCCCACGGCCATTGGAGTTGGGTTCGAAATTCTTCTTTGGCCGGATCCCAGTCCCCGCCTGCTTCGATCACGGCTACCGAAAATCCAGCTTCCGATAAAATCTTGGAAGCCATTCCTCCCCCTGCACCCGACCCCACTATGATCACATCATAAGATTGGGAGGATGAAATTATTTCTATACTCATATACTTTTATTTTGGTTTTGCTTTTGGGAAAAGTATTTCTCAACAATGCTATCACAATAAGAATAAGCACATTAGATAATATTTATGATTTATCAGATATACCTTTCTTGTAGGTCGTTTTTTAAGTAATACCATTTTTTTAACGAAGTAAGTCTAACTTACTTACATTTAATTTTTGTAATCACAATTATGGTAATTTTTTTTAATAAGAGTGTGAAACTATTTAAAATAATCGTAATATGGCACTGTAATCCTTTAAATTTAAGTTTGCCATAAATTGAAAAGCCAATTTAGTAAAAAAGTAATAACAAGCTAAAAGCTTTTAGTTTTTATTTACAGAAATTAAAATGGGCGGCAGATTTTATGGATTGAAAACGACGGCAGTCTATAAAAAAACTTTAATCAACTAGTTCAATTTATCAACAAAACCCTTAATATTATGAAAACACAAATACCCAAGTCCTTGAAATTCAAAGGAAAATCTGTGGGTTGGATGTTCAGATGCGCGCTGCTCTGTAGCATGTCAGCTTCCACCGCAGGGGTGGCTCACGCCTATGATTTCAGGGCAAAAGAAACCTTCAAAACAACGCTTGAATCCAAGGAGCGTACCCGCTCTTTGGACGAGATAGTGATTACCGGTACAGTAAGGGATGATAACGGAGAAACCCTTCCGGGAGTATCTATCATGGTAAAAGGAACGGCCATAGGTACTGTTACGGATATTGATGGCCGATTTTCTTTGGAAGTTCCTTCAGCCGAATCGATCCTGGTTTTCAGCTTTGTAGGCATGGAAACCCAAGAGGTACAGGTAGGGGCCAGGACCACTGTGAATGTGGAGCTGAATGCAGGTACCAGATCACTCGATGAAGTGGTCGTGGTGGGGTATGGTAGCCAAAGAAGATCTGATCTTACCGGCTCAGTAGGTGTAGTAGGTTCTGAAGATCTGCTCAGAGAACCGGTCGGCAACGTGCTTCAGGGCCTGAAGGGAAAAGTCGCAGGTGTTAACGTCAACCTGAACTCGGGTTCACCTACCAGTAGTCCCCGTGTAATTATAAGAGGTTTGGGTACCGTGAATGCTTCCTCAGACCCTCTTTATGTAGTGGATGGAGTGGTTATGGAAGATATCCGCTTTATGAATCCAAATGATATAGAAAGCTTGGAAGTATTGAAAGACGCTTCAGCTACCGCTATATACGGATCCAGAGGTGCCAATGGTGTCATCATGGTGACCACTAAGCGTGGAAGTAAAACAGACGGCATAGTAGTGGGATATGAAGGATTCGTCAATATAGGGGTGTTGCCCAGAAAAATGGACATGATGAATTCAGAAGAATATCTTGAAGTGGTAGAACGCGGGTTCAATAATCATTCTAAATACTCTAGCAGTACTCCTCCGGTATTTAGCAGAGAGGATCCCCGTCTATTTGATGCAAATGGTAATCCATTATATGATACTGACTGGCAGGATGAGGCTACCAGAACGGCTGTATCCCATAACCACCAGATCTCTATACAGCAGGGAGGTGAAAGAAGCTCAGTAGGTGCTTTCTTCAATTATTCCCGTATGGAAGGAATAATGCTTAATAGCTGGATGGAGCGGATAAACGGGAAAATTGCCTATGATGCTTCTCCTAAATCCTGGCTTTCTATGGGGGTAAACCTCATGGTAAACCATACCACAGAAAATGAAGTGGAAGAAGGTGGCGGTGGCCAGGTACCTAGGAGAACAATGTTAGAAATGCCTCCTATCTTCCCTGTGAAGTTTCCTGATGGTTCTTGGAGCAATTCCGCTATGATCAGCGACCCTTATAATATAGAGCCTATGGCCAATCCTGTACACGTCTTGCAGACGCAGGAAAGACTTAGAAACAGGACACAGATTTTTGGAAATACTCACCTAACATTTCACTTGGCTCCGGGTTTGGATCTAAGGACCCAATTTGGATTTGATGTACATGAGCGCAAATTCCAGGATTATGGCCCTACTGATCTGATCAATATTTCAGCACCATTGGGATATGCTTCTATCAATAATCAGCGCAGTACTTATTGGCAGGAAGAAACCTATTTGACCTATAATAAAGAAATAGGCGACCACCGTATCAACGCCGTGCTCGGATTAAGCTGGCAAGGCAGAACCTTTGAGGGGAATTTTGTGGAAGCACGAGGCTTTTCGGATAATTTTTTCCGATATAACCGGATACAGGCAGCCAGCCAACCGGAAGCGCCACAGTCTCAATGGAATAACTGGACCATGAATTCCTACTTCCTGAGAGGTAGCTATACCTTGAAAGATAGGTACCTGATGACTTTGACCGGTAGAATAGATGGTTCTTCAAGATTTGGAGATAACAATAAATATGGGGTGTTTCCTTCAGCGGGCCTAGGTTGGATTATCAGCAATGAACCATTTATGGCCGGTGCTTCAGGATTGGATGAACTTAAGTTTAGATCCAGTTTTGGGATCACCGGAAATACTGAAATCCCCATGTACCAGTCCCTAGGTACAGTATCTTCAGGTACAGTATTGATCAATGGATCAAGGGCTTCACACAGTTTTGTCAATAGATTGCCCAACCCGGATTTAAGTTGGGAAAAAACCAACCAGTTTGATGTAGGTTTTGACATGGGGTTGTTTAACAGGAGACTGACTTTGGCTTTTGATTATTATTATAAGCTCACCACTGATCTGCTTTTAGATAGACCTGTTCCATTCAGTACGGGTTTTTCAGCAGTGCGTGATAACATTGGGTCAATATCCAATCAAGGTGTAGAAATGCTTTTGACCGGATATATCATAAGCAGACCTGAATTCTCTTGGGAATCCACGCTGAATTTTAATTATAATGTGAACAGAATCGAATCGCTAGGTGAAAATAATGAAGATATATTTCCTGGACCAAACTGGGTATCCGGTAGCCAAACTATCTTGAGGGTAGGAGAACCGTTGAGTTCTTTCTGGGGATTTGAGCGTTTAGGGACATGGGGAACTGACGAAGCGGCAGAAGCAGCCGCAGCAGGAAGAGTGCCAGGTGAAGCCAAGCGTTCTGCTAACCCAACCATCATAGGTAATGGTCTTCCAAAATGGAACGGTGCGCTGATCAATAATGTGAGATACAAAAATTGGGATTTCAGTTTGGAAATGCAGTTTGTATGGGGCGTAGATGTATTGCAGCAATTTCTTCACTCTGTGGAAGATAGAACGGGCATAGCCAATACCTTAAGGACTTCTTTATATGATTCATGGACTGAAACCAACCAGAATACAAATGTTCAGCAGATCCGTAATGCAGCCTATTCAGGCCAAAACAGTGAAATAGATGATCATTGGGTAGCAGATGGATCCTATATTAGAGGTAACCTCATCTCATTGGGATATACATTTGATAGAGAATTGATTTCTAGGCTCAACATTAATAACCTAAGGGTGTATACTAGTGTTCAGAACGCATTTCTGATTTCTAGCAGTGAATTTAAAGGTTTTGATCCTGAATCTTCATCTTGGGGAGGTAACCAGTGGGGACAAAACATATTTTTCTTCCAATACCCAAGACCTAGAACATTCACTTTAGGAGTAAGTGTACAATTCTAATACTATTCAGATGAAATCTAGCAAGAGGAAGACCGCACAAAATGGCATGAATATCCGTCCAAGCGAGATTCCATCTGGCCTTTAAAAAATAAAATATAAACAGATGAAAAAGATACTATATATATTTCTTGCATCCATTATCTGCATTTCCTGCAATGATTTCTTGCAGGAGGTACCCAGAGATGAGATGTCTTCAGAGCAGTTTTTTACACTGCCTGAGCATGCGCATGATGCGGTAAATTCCCTCTATAGAAACGGAGCACCGCAGATTATCAATTCGGCAGCCTCATATGGCGGATCTAGGGCCATGTTGGGCAATTACATGTCAGGTTTTTTTGACAACGAATACAGGGGACAGGAGCCCCATGTTCAGAATTCCCAGCAGCTTTCTCTCAATGGTGTAAACATGGCTACTTACCTTGGCAATACCTGGGCAGACCTATACCGAGGCATTTCAAGAGCAAATAATGCCATTACCTATATACCCGGTATAGAAGGGCTGTCAGATGATGAAAGTTCAAGATTATTGGCCGAAGCAAAATATTTCAGGGCTTATGCTTATTTCTATTTGGTAAAAATGTTTGGTCCTGTACCCTTGATTACATCACCATATGAATCATTGGAAAACTTATACGTAGAAAGGGCACCTATAGAGCAGATATATGATCTGATTACTTCTGATCTGGAAAGTGCCATCAATGAGGGCGGGTTATCCCAGAGTTCTATGGCAAATAATGGTAACCGTATTGCTCAGGGTACAGCTGCCAATCTTCTGGCTGATGTTTATTTGACGATGAGTGGATATCCTCTGCGCCAGGATAGGAACCGTGAAGCTGCCGAGATGGCTAGATTGGTCATCAATAGTGGCGGATATAGCTTAGTACAGCATGACAGAGATGCTTCAGGTAATCTCATACCAGGTAGCAGTGCGTATAACAAAATAAGAAGAGCAGACAATTCACCTACTGAATTTATCTATTTTATAGAATATGCTGTAGGTATTGCCAATAACACCTATCCGGTTTATACCATTCCTGTATCCACTACATCCGAAGTCGCCTATGGTGTGACCAACGGTGCCTATCAGCCAGTCAATCAATTTCTATGGGGATATAATTCCCAGGCTGATCTCAGGGTCCAGGAAAAACAGTTCTTTCATAGTTCTTATACAAATAATGCAGGCAATACCTTTAATTTTGCTACAGCACCATATATGTGGTTTGACGAGCAGGCACTAAGGGAGACAGCCGCTTCGGGTAAAGATGTGGTGGCGTATAGTTATGCCAATCTGTTACTGATAGCGGCAGAAGCTATAGCCGCTTCCGAAGGAGTCACTGCGGAGGCTGTAGGGTATCTGGCCGATGTGAGAAGTAGGGCTTATTGGAATACCGACCGTACTGTCATTGAAGCAGGGCTTATAGGTCTTTCTCCACAGCAGTTTATCGAAGAGGTTTGGAAGGAAAGGTATAGAGAACTCGTCTTTGAATTCCATTTGTGGTCTGATATCCAAAGAACAAGGATGTTCCCGGTCACACAGGCCAATAGTGGAGGGGCTATAAATTATGTAAATGTCATAGGTCAGGCTAATCAATGGGGCAGGACTTTTGAAGAAAAACATTTGCTTTTTCCTATTCCTGAGACAGAATTACAACGAAACCCTTCTCTGACCCAAAATCCCGGCTATTAGAAGGAATTTATATTGATGTAGAAGAGAAATTGGTATAAGCGGTGCTTTTATCAATTTCTCTTTTATTCTTTATTATAGATAAAGATAATAACCATTGTTTTCAAGATTTATTTAAAACTATACGTTTTATACCTAAAATCAGAATAATCAATATTGGTGAGTATACCTTTACCTAAATTTAAAAGTATGAAATACCTGATGCTGCTTTTTGCTATTTTTTCTTATAATATAGCATATGCCCAGACCGTAGAAGTGAAAAATGTAGATAGCCCAGTGGACTGGGTTAATCCTCTAATGGGGACAGATTCTAAACCCAGCCTATCAAATGGGAATGTTTACCCTGCCATAGCCTTGCCATGGGGAATGAATTTCTGGACGCCCCAAACCGGTAAAATGGGGAATGGATGGGCTTATACCTATAGTGCAGATAAAATAAGGGGCTTTAAGCAGACCCACCAGCCTTCACCATGGATGAATGATTATGGACAGTTTTCTATCATGCCGATTACAGGCCCGCTTAAAGTAGATGAAGATGAAAGAGCCAGCTGGTTTTCCCATAAATCGGAAAAGGTTAGTCCGTATTATTATCAGGTTTATTTAGCAGATCATGATGTGGTCACAGAGATCACTCCAACGGAAAGAGCTGCCTTTTTTAAGTTTACTTTTCCTCAAACAGATAGTGCCCACATTATAATAGATGCATTTGATAAGGGATCTTATACCAAAATTATCCCTGAAGAAAATAAGATCATCGGATATACTACTAGAAATAGTGGTGGAGTTCCTGACAATTTTAAAAATTATTTTGTTGTTTATTTTGACAAACCTTTTGAGTCCTATAATTCCTTTGAAGGGAATGATCGAGTGGAAGGGCTGGAAATGTCAGGTAACCATGCCAAGGCGGTCATTAGTTTTAAAACTGAAAAGGGAGAAGTAGTCTTGGCCAGAGTAGCCTCTTCTTTTATCAGTTATGAGCAGGCTGAGAGGAACCTACAGGAAATAGGCATGGATGATTTTGGGACTGTTAAAGAAAAGGGGAAAGAAATTTGGAACAAAGAACTAAGCCGGATAAAAGTAGAAGGGGGGTCCGTAGAAGAAGTGCGGACTTTTTATAGCTGTCTTTACCGCTCACTCCTTTTCCCCAGAAAATTTTATGAGTTTGATGCAGATGGTAACGTAGTACATTACAGTCCATATAATGGAGAGGTACTTCCTGGATATATGTTCACGGACACTGGTTTTTGGGATACTTTTAGGGCATTATTTCCATTTTTAAATTTGATGTATCCTGAGCTGAACAGCCAGATACAGGAAGGTTTGGCCAATGCGTATAAAGAAGGAGGCTGGCTCCCCGAATGGGCAAGTCCGGGTCTTCGAAATGTAATGATAGGGAATAACTCTGCTTCTGTAGTAGCTGATGCCTACCTAAAAATCGGAGATCAGTATAACTATGATATAGAAACCCTTTACGAAGCCCTGCTACATGGAGCAAATAATGCAGGCCCCCTTACTGCAGTAGGCCGTGCGGGTGTGGAGTATTATAACGATCTCGGCTATGTGCCTTATGATGTAGGGATCAATGAAAATGCTGCCAGGACGCTGGAGTATGCTTACAATGATTTTACCATCTTTAAGTTAGGCAAAGCCCTCGGCAGACCTGAAGAAGAGACAGACATTTATAAAAACAGAAGTTTGAATTATAGGCATCTTTTTGATTCAGAAACAAATCTGATGCGGGGCAAAAACAAGGATGGATCCTTTCAAAAACCATTTAATCCTTTTAAGTGGGGAGATGCCTTTACTGAAGGAAACAGTTGGCACTATACCTGGTCCGTTTTCCATGATATCGCAGGTTTGGTGGATCTTATGGGAGGTGAGAAAACATTCGTAAGTAAACTCGATGAGGTATTTGAACTTCCACCTGTGTTTGATGAAAGCTATTATGGACAGGTGATCCATGAGATAAGGGAAATGCAGATCGCTAATATGGGGCAATACGCCCATGGAAACCAGCCTATTCAACATATGATATATCTGTACAATTATGGCGGAGAACCCTGGAAAGCTCAAAAATGGGTCAGGGAAACTATGGATAGGATGTATTGGCCTACTCCTGATGGATATTGTGGAGATGAAGATAATGGGCAGACATCTGCATGGTATGTGTTTTCAGCTATGGGTTTTTATCCTGTAGCACCCGGTACAGATCAGTATGTCATAGGATCGCCTTTATTTAAAAAAATGACCATAGCGCTTGAAAACGGCAATGAAATAATTATCAATGCCCCAAATAACAGTTCTTCCCATATATACATAGACGAGCTAGATATAGATGGTAAATCACATCCAGATAATTATCTGAATTATAAAGATCTCAGCAAGGGTGCAATCATGAATTTTAAGATGTCTGAGCAGCCCAATAAATCCCGTGGTACTAAACAAGAAAACTATCCATATTCCCTATCCAGGGATGAATGAAAAATCATTATAGGAATGAACGATAAAATGATTTTGGGGCTGGATATAGGCGGTTCGCATATTACAGCAGGTATGGTAAACCTGACACAGGGATTTATAAATAATGAAACAGTTGTAAGGGATAGATTGGATGCTTTGGCATGTGCGGAAACAATTGTTAACCAGATGAAGGATATTATTTTGCCATTCGTCCGGCAGGATGAATTTCAGCATGCCATTGCCTTAGCTTTTCCAGGCCCTTTTGATTATGAAAATAGCATACCACTATTAAAGGATCAGGGTAAATTCAGGTCTATATATAAGATGGATTTAAGTGCCTTACTGGCAGAAGCTCTTCAAATAGATGCCAAAAGCATTCGGTTTTTTAATGATGCAGCCAGTTTTCTTCAGGGAGAAATTTTTTGTGGTGTAGGAAAAGAATGTAGCCGTGCTATAGGTTTGACACTTGGTACCGGCTTAGGGAGTTCCAAGTATTTTGGTAAGTATGCTGAAGATGCAGCACTCTGGAAAGCACCTTTTATGGACGGTATTGGCGAGGATTATTTATCTACAAAATGGTTTACTACCTGTTATAAAAATAAAACAGGGAAAGAGGTATTGGGCGTAAAAGAACTGGCTGAGCTGGGAAGTACCGAACCCATAGTGCAGGATATTTTTAATGAATTTGGGAAAAACCTGGCCCTTTTTCTTGCGGAGTTTGTCCATAAGGACCAACCGGAGCTGATAATATTGGGTGGAAGTATGACCAAAGCTATCCATTTCTTTTATCCTGTATTATCAACTGAACTATCTAGGCTTAAGATAAGCGTTCCGGTGAAAATATCCGTTTTGGGTGAGCTTTCTGCTTTGATCGGAGCGGCCAGTTTGTTTTCGTCCATCAATGTAAAGTGAAATGGGTGGCTTCTAAGACATGGGCCATTTTTGAGTTGAATTCGGAACCCGCAAAGAAAAGTGCCTTTGCGGGTTTTTATTATTTTAGATAACATTATTAATGTAGCAATACATAGTATGTTTTTCAGATCTTTTGAACCTATGTATCACCTTTTTTACCACTAGGAACAGTACCAAACTGTTCCGGTGAAAGGAATCCTAATGCAGCATAATAGCATTTAGCTTGTCGTATAAAAGCTCGGGTCCGAGAAAACCATTCTTAGAACAAGTCCATCAAGTTTTGATGTGTCCTTACAATATGACATCTAATTTTTAGACACAATGTAAGCTTATATTATCTAAACTTTTAAACACTAATTAATTGATTATTAATATATCAGATAGGAGGTTGGGATAATTTAAAAGTTTGGATAAGAAAAAATGTCAAGACATCCATGGTACAGGCATCGATCCTTTAAATAATAGATCGACCGTATGACTGAGGACACTATAGCTGATGATTTCAATTTGGGTAAGGGCTAAATTTAGCCGCTACTATCAGATGCATATGTTTTTATATGTTCTTAGTAATTTAAAAAGCAGAAGCGCTTCCAATTATCCATTGATCAAAACTTCAAAATAAATTCCTGTAAATTATCAGTTCGGTCCAGCTGAAGTTTTTTTCTCAATCGGTAGCGTGCAATTTCGATTCCGCGGGTGGAAATGTTCATAAGATAGGCGATCTCTTTGGAAGAAAGATTCATTCTCAAATAGGCACTCAGTTTGATTTCCTGTGGGCTAAGACTGCTAAATTCTTTCTTAAATCTATGGATAAAATCCCCGTGGACCTGGTCAAAATGTATTTCAAACTGTTCCCAATCGGCATCCCCTGCTATGTTCTTTTCTATGCTGTGGACTACTTTTTCCAGTTCATGCCTTACCTCCTGGTTTTTGGTTTTCTTCATTACAGCAGTGACACCGGATTTTACATGGTCGATAAAGCCGTTTTTATTGATGAGGTGCATGGTAGCAGAGGCAAGTTCTTTGTTTTTTGCCTGGATCTGGGCCTGTAGTTTTTCATTTCTTAACCGCTCTATTTCCTCATGTGAATCCTTTAGGGCGATTTCCTTTTGTATTAAAGTTTTCTGCTGCTCCTCTGTGATTATAGCAGCCCTTTGACGGTGTTTTTGATCTAAAAACTTATATAGATAAAACAAAGCCGAACTTATTAATATGGCATAAATTATATACGCTAATGCTGAACGGTACCAAGGTGGAGCAATAGAGAAGGCATAACTATCTACGATCCCCAGTTCGCCATAGAGGTTTTTGCTTCTTACATGAAATACATAATTTCCCTCCCTCAAATGGGTGTACGCTTTGTCCCTTTTTTTGGTCCATTCACCAAAATCCTCCTCCAGACCTTCCAGCATAAATTGAAACTGTGTAGAACTTTCTTGATTGGGGATAGGATTACTAAATTCAAATCGAATGCTACCCAAATGGTAATCCAGCTTTGGTGGATTAAATTCCTCCCTATGATTTTTATAATTGCCCTGATAGATAATAGAATCGGCCAGTCCTGTTAGATAGACTGACCTGATCATGGTGGGATAAGAAGGGGCCACCTGTTTTTTTTGCTCAAGACGGTACCAGATGAATCCTTCTTTGGCTGCAAACAGCACTTCATTGGACTTGATGAGGGCTATGTTTTGCAAATCATCATTCAGGAGGTGTTTAATTTTGTTGAAAATCTGGTGGTTTTTTTCATATGAACCGTTTACTTGTTTTTCAAGCACCCCCACTTCATTATTGCCTATATAAAAGATATTCCCTAAAGGATCTTCCACCATGCTTGTAATAAGTTCACCATCTGGGAAATGGGCTATAAATTGTGTGTCTCTTTCAAATGTATCTTTAAGGGCATTATAGGTATATATACCCTGTTCTGTTGTAAATAATAGCCTGTTGTTGATCTTCCAAACACTGATCCATAAATTGGAAGGTAACCCATTTTCAATGCTATAAAAAGTGGCCTCTACTGAGTCCAGATTTTTGTTTAATTTTAATTTATATACTCCCTTATACCCATGTGTCATCCATATATTACCATCATCGTCCTGTTCCATTATGCGGGATGATTCATTAAATCCCTTTAATTTCCGTAGCAGCTTTAGGTGATCTCCATGTTTTTCGAGTAGATATAGTCCGTTATATCCGCCGCTGATGATCAGATTGGAATGGCCTTTTAACTGATGGAAATTCCATATTCCATTTGCCCCTTCTACCAAATTTGCTTTTTCATCATGTACATGAAAAGCGCCATCATTATGGCCTATAAGCAATTGGTTCTGAATGTCTGAAATCCAATAGACCTGCCCTGTAGTGCCTGGAACTAATGCTAGTGAAGCTTTTTCCTCCTCCTGGGATTGGACGAAAACCCCATAGTTAGTCCCATAATAAATTTTATTTTTAATTAAATGGGCGTCATATCCTGTACCCGGCAACCCAGATGATTGATCTATATGTCTGAAAGGGAGGTTTAATTCCAGTAGGGTGATCCCGTTATTGTGCCCCATCCACAGATTGCCTGCGATGTCTTCAAAAAATGAAAGAATCGTATTGTTTTGAAGTCCTTTTTGTTTATCTAAATGTAAGGTGATTTTGTTTGGTTCATTAATGACATAGATACCATCATTTTGAGTTCCTACCGCTATAGTTCCATCTTTTAAACGAAAGGCTTTATTTATCTTAGCATTCAGGGGGATATCTACTTTCCAAGACTCAATGCCCCCCGGCCCTTGGAGGAAAATGCCATCGTCACGCGTGAATATTAGAAAGTGCTCGTTAGTCTGGGGTATTATTCCAGTAACGAGCTTATCACCCAGATCAGTACCATATGCCATCGGTATAAGCACTTCATTGACTATTGTTTGAAGACCGCTCTCCCATTCATTTATAATTATCAGATTGTTGGCTAAGTGAAAGCTTTCAAAAGTACTTTTACTGGATATAATGCCAGAGTATTTGGCTTGTTCGTCATATATAAAAATATGTTCGGATGTGCAAAAATATACCTTGTCATGATGTTTAAAGATCTTCCAGACTTCTCCTAAATTTTTGAAAACTTCCGGAAGTTCGTTTACCAAAGAGTGGAATAGTAGGGAACCATTTTCATTAGGATAAAAATATCCAAATTCCCCCTGTCCGGCTGTATAAATAAATCCATTATCATTTATAAATATATCTCTAATTTTTGTGCTGTTTGGAAGTGAGTATCTTCTCCAGGTAGTACCATCATACTCCAATAACCCAAAGTTATTGGCCACATAAATAAGCCCTGACTCACTCTGTGTAAAAGCAAAATTTTGGATTCCTCCCTTATATTCGTGACTCGAATAATATTTGGAAAAAGGCAGTCCTAACTGTTGGCCATACGTTTTGGAGACCAAGGTCAATATACAAAATATTAAAGTTCTGTAACTCATTTTACATGGATTGCCCGGCTAATGTAATATTTTTTTTGATGTAATAGGATATGATAAAAGTAGAGGAGATAGTTGATAAGGGAATAAGCGTTTAAATATCGTTTTAGCCCTGTTTTTAAATTAAATGATGAGTTTTTGTGAAATTGGTATTAGCCTCTTGATGTAATATTGTAGTACTTGATTTTTTTGTCATCCTCCTCCTTTTAGCTTCATTTCGACATTAATTAATATTAACCCAAAATAAAATATGAAAAAAATTTTATGGTTTTGTATCACCATGTGTATCAACATTTGCCTTTACGCGCAATCGTTTGTGGTCACTGGAGTAATCACCGATCCTGACGGAGACCCCATTCCCGGAGTCAGTGTTTTAAAAGTAAACAGCACCGTGGGTACTGTTACTGATTTGGATGGTAGGTATACTATTAATGCTAGTCAGGGGGATCAGTTAAGGTATAGTTTTATGGGCTTCGAATCCCAGACACTTACTGTAGGATCCGGAAGTGTGATGAATCTGATGTTACAATCAGATATTTCCTCTCTGGAAGAAATAGTGGTAGTAGGCTATGGCACGGCAAAGAAAAGAGAACTTACCGGCGCTACTTCTCAAGTAAGGGGAGAAAACATAGAGAAAATGAATATGCCCAGGCTTGATCAGGCACTTCAGGGTCAGATAGCCGGGGTAAATATTTCTACCAATTCCGGGGCACCCGGAGGAACATCCAATATCCGTATCAGGGGAATCAGTACCTCAGGCCAAAATAATCCACTGATACTGGTAGACGGCGTAATATATGATGCAGAAGGTCTGAATGCGTTAAATCCCAATGATATAGAATCAGTAAACGTACTCAAAGATGGTACAGCAGGGATATATGGTGTCAGAGCTGCTAATGGGGTTATCCTCATTGAAACCAAAAAAGGGACGCTTAATGCCAAACCTAGCCTGAACTTCGGAGCTTACTACGGCGTGCAGCAGACTGCCAGAAAACTTGACTTATTAAATGCCAGGGAATATGCCATTCTTAAAAACGAAGCCTTTGCAGCCGGCGGTCAAGCCATGCCCTTCAATAATACCAGTCTGGGAACAGGTACTGACTGGCAGAATGCCGTCTTCCAGGATGCGCCCATCCAGGAATACAACCTCACGGTAACAGGAGGGTCAGCAAAGACCACCTATTCTATTGGAGGTTCCTATTTTGGTCAGCAGGGAATTGTGGGGGGACCTAAAGCCAATTTTGAAAGATACAATGCCAGAATAAATTTTACCACCGAATTGGCACCAAGGGTTAGACTGACCAATGTACTTTTATTTACTCGCGAGCAAAGCAGCAGTATTCCACAGGGAGGAATTGGATCGGTTTTATATAATACGGTCAATGCTTATCCCACCGAACCCATTTTTATCGATGGACGCTATTCCTATCTGGAAAATGTGAATGATATCATCAATCCTTTGGCCCAAATGGCCAATACCTATAATGATACCTGGGTAAATAAAATTGTTGGAAAGGAAGAGATATCTTATGATATCAACAACCAATTCTCATTAGTAGGAAGGGCTGGTTATAACTATGCTTTAGTCGACAGTAAAAATTTCAACCCCCTAGTATGGTACGGCCCCGGTAAATTTGCCAATTCAGCAGCCAATGCCAATTTAGATCCGGTGATCCTGAATATAGGAGATTTAGCCATAGAAAGGGGCGCCAATGTTTCCGAATCTAGAAATACCTATTTTGATTATAACCTGGAGGCCTTTCTAAATTATAACCAAACTTTTGCTGAAGAGCACCGTGTCAGAGGTACTGCCGGAGTATCTTATATAGGCAACCGAAGTGAAGGCCTGAATGGAGTCGGCTTTAATATCCCCAATAATGCCCTGGATCTTGCTGATATCTCTGCTAACCAAGCGCCGGGAGGCTATCTGAACAATGTGGGTTCTTTCCAGTCCCGACAAAGACTTACCTCTGTATTTGGCCGAGCGGAATATGATTTTAAACAGCGATATTTTATATCTGCCATTGTTCGAAGGGATGGCTCTTCTAATTTTGGGGTAAACAACAGAATAGGTTACTTTCCTGCGGTTTCCGGTGCGTGGATAGTTTCTGAAGAAGATTTTTATAATGTAGGAGCTCTTGACTTCTTAAAAATCAGGGCGAGTTTCGGTATATCCGGCAATGATCAGATAGGCTTATTCAGATATAGGGGCTTGTTGAATGGCCAAGCTAGATATGTGTTCAATGACCTGTTGGTAAACGGGGCAGCCATTGGGACCACCAGCAATCCAGACCTAAAATGGGAAACCACTGAGCAGACCAACTTCGGGTTAGACGCAACATTCTTGGGTAATTTGGATTTTACTGCCAATTATTTTATAAAAAACACGAGAGACCTGCTTTTCCAGCCAGAGGTGTCAGCCCTTTTGGGTTCCTACGGTGCGGGAGGTTTTCCTCCGGTGATCAATGCAGGAAATGTTTTGAACAAAGGAGTGGAACTGGAGCTTGGTTATTCGATTAGAAGACCTTCAGGTTTCAATATCAACCTGGATTATAATGTCACCTTCCTGAAAAATGAAGTCACCAGTGTACCTCAGGGTTTGGATTTTATTCCAGGTGCTGCCTTTGGTGTAGGTGGAAGTGTTGCTACACGATTCCAACAGGGATTTCCGATAGGATATTTCATCGGCTATCAGACTGATGGGATTTTTCAGTCTCAGGAAGAAATTTCCTCCAGTCCTGTTGCACAGCCAGGTGCCCAGCCGGGTGACCTTCGCTTTGTAGACCAAAATGGTGATGGGGTGATCAATTTCGGCGATGATTCCGATAGGGTCATGATAGGGTCTCCTATCCCTGATGTGATTATGGGAGTTACGCTTGGGATGGATTTTAAGGGTTTTGATTTCTCTGCCAATGTATATGCCGCCTTGGGCCAGGACATTATCAGAAATTATGAGCGTCAGCAGCCTTTTGCCAACCAGCTGGCCTACAACCTGGAAAGATGGACAGGGCCGGGAAGTACCAATGAGGTTCCCAGACTTACCACTGGCCAGACCAGAAACACCGTATTCTCCGATTTTTATGTAGAAGATGGCTCTTTTCTTAGAGTCCGAAACATCCAGTTAGGATATACCCTTCCACAGACCCTTACCCAAAATCTAAGAATATCATCAGTGAGATTATACGTAGCCGCCAATAACTTGGTCACGCTCACGCGCTATATGGGATTTGACCCGGATGTGGGAGCAGGCAATCCTTTATTTGCCGGCGTAGATAACGGGATTTATCCCCAGGCAAGAACAATCATGGGGGGTCTAAACATTAAATTTTAAGGAAAATGAGAAATATATATATAGCTATCATCTTGGCCATGGGAATATTGAGCTCCTGTGACCAGCTTTTGGACATTGAACCGGAGTTTACACAGGATGCTGAAAACTTCTTTAATACGCCACAGGATTATGAAAGGGCGTTGGTAGGCGCATATGATTTGATGCAAACTTCCTATTTGAGTATATGGATAGGTGAAATAGCTTCTGACAATGCCATTGCGGGAGGAGAAAGTGTGAATGACAGCAGGGGCCTGCATGAAATTGACAACATGACCCATGGTGGGGTCAATACGGAACTCAGAGACATCATGCGCTTTAACTATGCAGGAATAGCCAGAGCTAACTACATTTTTGAACATAGGGACAATTTAGATTTTCCGGGCAAAGATCAGATCATGGCAGAGGCGTCATTTTTGAGAGCTTATTACCATTTCGTATTGGTGAGCTATTTTGGGGACATTCCTTTGGTGGTGGATAAAAGATTATCGATTTCAGAAGTAACTGCCAGTGTCAGAACCCCCAAAATCCAGGTATATAATCAGATCGAAACTGATTTAAGAAATGCCATCAATGTTTTGCCATGGACCAATCCGGAAACCGGAAGAATAACCAAAGGTGCAGCGCAGGCTTTGCTTGGTAAGGTGCTGCTTTACCAGAACAAATACAGTGAAGCTGCCCAGGTGTTGGATGAACTCATCTCTACCAATCAGGCTGGCTATGCACTTTTCCCGGACTATGCCACCATGTTTTATCTAATAAATGAAAACAGCAGTGAGGATGTCTTTACGATTCAATATTCTGGACTTCAGGGAGGAGATTATGCCTGCTTTGTATGTTTACAGGGTAACCCAGCCGTTGGTTTTCATGGAATAAGGCTGTATAACGGCCCTTTTTATGGTGATGGCAACAGCTATAATCTTCCTACCCAAAACCTGTACAATGCCTTTGATGCCAATGACCCCAGAAGAGATGCTACCCTACTGGACATAGATGCCTTCATTGCCGCTCAACCCAATTCAGGAAATATTTCCTATGCTGTGGGCGGTGGTGGCCATACCGGTTATTATAATAATAAATACATCAAAAGACTAAATGAGCGTGGCCTGCCTGATGATGACTTGACCAGCCCACTGAATTATCGTGTGATCAGGTTTGCGGATGTGCTTTTAATGGCCGCAGAGTCTTTCCAGCAAAGCGGGAATGATGAGCGTGCCAGAGTTGAACTCAATAAAGTAAGGGCAAGGGTAGGCATGCCCTTGATTACAAGTTCCGGAAATCAGTTGCTACAGGATATTTATCGAGAAAGAAGACTGGAATTATCCGGAGAGGGATATCGATTCTTTGATCTGGTGAGAACTGGAAGAGCAGCAGAAAGCATAGAAGGTTTTCAGGCGGGCAAACATGAACTCTTTCCGATACCCCAGGTAGAAATAGACCTGACTGGGGGAAACTGGCAACAAAATCCGGGTTATTAACATAATGGTCATAGAATCGATCATGGAACATGCTATACAAAGCCGGGTGCTCTAAAGTGGCCATCAAGCGAGATTCCATCCCGACCATTGTAAGTTATGGCCTTTAAAAATCAAACTATAAACAAATGATAAAATATATAAAATACCTATTGATACTGCTGCCTGCCTTTATGCTGGCAGCCTGTATGGAGGAATATTCCCTAGAAGCTAATCCTCCGACATCCGAAGAAGCGCAGTTTACTTTCCAATCTACTGAGGCCAGCGACAACATACTCAGGTTTACTTCAAACAATGATTTTTTCTTAATGAAGTGGGATTTGGGCAATGGGAGTTCAGGTACAGGGAGGACGGTAACAGGAACTTATCCCGTGGCCGGTACTTATACTGTTACACTTACAGTATTTAATAAAGGAGGAAGTGCAAGCTATAGCGAAGAAGTGATTATAGAAAACACAGATCCATTACTTTTGGACTTACCGCTTTATAACATGCTGACCGGTGGTGCAGATGCTACCGAAGGGAAGACCTGGGTCATAGATGCCGCTCGTGCAGGACATTTTGGTGTTGGCCCTAATCCATCCCAGGCAGGAGATTTCCCTGAGTGGTACCAGGCTGGCCCATTTGAAAAAGAAGGAGGGGGAATGTACGATGACCGCTACACCTTCTACTTAGCTGACTTTGCCTTTAAAATGCAGACAAATGGAAATGTGTATATCAATGCAGCACAGGCAGGCAATTTCCCAGGTTCCTTTGAATCCCCAGTAGGTGATTATACCGCTCCATTTACCGCACCAGATGGACTGACATGGAATATGGCCGAACCGGAAGGCGCATATCCTGAACTTACCATATCCAATGGTGGATTCATAGGATATTTTGCTGGAGGACGAACTTACCAAATCGTCAATATTGAAGAAAACCAACTCTTCCTAAGATTTGTAGATCAGGCAAGTGATGGACTAGCCTGGTATATCAGACTGGTACCGGAAGGCTATGAAAGTGGCGGTGATGAGCCTGAACCCGAACCTCAGCCTGAACCAGGGGAAGTGAACATCACCCTTCAAAACATAATCGGCAATGGGCAAAAAGCATGGAAATTAAAACCAGCGGCAAGAGCATTTGGGGTAGGCCCCGCACCGGGCAGTGATGAATATTATCCCAATGGGCAGGATATCTCCGGAGATAGACCCTGTTTATTTAATGACCTGTTTATATTCGGCCAGGATGGATATTTTGCGTATGATCCTCAGGGGGATATTTTCGGTGAATTATATATGGGAGTAGACACGGAAGGGTGCCAGGATGTTGCCAACCTACAGGGGACACCAGGTGCGGCATGGGGAGCAGGTGTCCATGCATTTACTTTTACCAATGGTACTAGTCCGCAGATTACTGTCACCGGTACAGGAGCATTTATAGCTTTGCCAAAGGCATATAATGGCGGTGAATACGCCTCCGGTCCTCCGGCAGAAAACCGATCGGTAACTTATACTATCATTGATTATCAAAATGAAAATGGAGTAGAGGAAATGACTATAGCTATTGACATCACCGGTGATGGTGGGATATTCTGGTCCTTTACTTTAATTCCAGCATAAATTTAATTTAATATGCCAACAAGGATGAAACTACTGATATTAATGATGGCGCTCTATACGGGAGTAAATGGCTGTCAGCAGGAAGAGGTTGATGAAAGGGTTACTTTACCAGAAAATTTGGAGATAGTCGTAGAAAAGATGGGGAATGGGGCTGTGAAGGCGTCTTTTTCAGCCAGTTCTGCGAATTTCTATAGGGTAGGTTTTGGCCAGGCCAATACCACTATGGTTAGAGTGGAGGGCAATGAGGCCCTTCATACTTATGTTGCTCCAGGGGAATATAGGATCCTGGTGCAGGCCCATGCGACAGAAGAAAAATTCATCTCTTCTGAATACCCAGTGACTATAACTGAACAAGACCTTGGCATAGGTATCCCTACTTCCGGTTTTGAAAGCCCAGAATCCTATGATGGGTATACCTTGGTTTGGCAAGATGAATTCGAGGGTTCAATGTCCGAGGATTGGGTATTTGAAATAGGTGATGGCTGTCCCAATTTATGCGGCTGGGGCAATAATGAGTTACAGTTTTACCAGAGGGAAAATGCAGAAGTTAGGGATGGGAATTTGGTCATTACGGCCAAAGCTGAAAACAGGGGAGGGCGGCAATACACCTCATCCAGGATGAAAACCCAAGGCAATAAATCCTTTACTTTTGGAAGGATCGATATCCGTGCTGTGCTACCTAAAGGTCAGGGGATCTGGCCGGCGTTTTGGATGCTGGGAGAAAGCATCACTGAAGTGGGCTGGCCTGCCTGCGGTGAGATTGATATCATGGAAATGGTAGGAGGTAATGCTGATGGGAGGAATAATACCACACATGGCACCTTACATTGGTCAAATAATGGTACTTATGCCAGCACTGGAGGTAAGAAAAGTTTGGCCGAAGGAATATTGAATGACAACTTCCACGTTTTTTCTATCATCTGGGATAAGACCATTATTAGCTGGCTGTTAGATAACGTACAGTTTCACCAGATCGACATCAGCCCCTCCCATATGGACGAGTTTAGAGAGCCACAGTTCCTGTTATTCAACCTTGCCGTGGGCGGAAATTGGCCCGGGAGTCCTGATGGCACCACCGTTTTCCCGCAGCAGTTGGTAGTGGATTATGTAAGGGTTTTTCAAGCAGATAACTGATTTAGGGCTTTTAGCTTAACCTTTTGATAGTATAAGTCCCAGGTTCTATACCTGGGACTTATAGTTATTTTAATAGCAAAGTTAATTTCTCAAAGAGTAAGGTAATAAGTAAATATTAAATGTTTAATACTCGAGTGATTTATCTCTTTTCTTAATTATCGCCCCTAGTATCAAGGAGATAAATGCTGAAATAAGTACTAAAATTCCGAATGTTTTAATTATGCCAAATATACTGTAGTTGTCATATAAACTGGTCCTCATCTCATCTATCATATCTGAACTCATAGCATCACCAGCGCCATACCTATCCATAATTGCAAGCGTGTTTTCCAGTTGTACATCGCCAAGTGTTTGCGGTAGATTTGGGTCTATTACATTAAAAAGCAGGATATTGGCAATGGATGAGATAAATACGCTGACTACCAGTGTGATAAACGAAAATTTATAGGCCGTGCCGAAACTCATAAAGCCTCCGATTTCTTTGCGGTAGTCAATACCAAAGTATATGACCACTGCAATCATAACTAAAAAGCTTCCAAAAGCCATCCATCCGGAGGCCAACAAAGTGAAATCTATAAAATAAGCCAAAAAAGAAATGGACATACTGATCAGTCCTAAAATAACACCAGCCCTCAAGGCGGATTGATATATAGAGGTAACTTCCTCTGTATGATCTTTTGTTTTGATATTTTCCATTTTTTATAATGTTTTAAAACCTGTTAAAAAAATAAAATTTAATTTTATTTTCCAAGTAAATGTCTTTTTTAATTTAAATTAATCCATATTATAATGTATTTATCTTAAGGCATTACTACCAGCGTCCCCATCCCACTATCGATCACATATTATTCAACCAGATAGATAAATATGCCCTCTTTATGATTAAAATTTTGAAGGCCTATTACCAATAGACTGCTCATAAACGACGTATGGTTTCAGTCCTATACAGGAGGGATGAGCTAGGTTTTGTCTGATTTGACTTCAAAAAAATGGATCTAGGGTATAAAAGGAATGACTTATGTTTCTAACACTTGTCAACCTTGGAATAGGATTGCTAAGTAAATGGAGAAGGTAATATATAGCAAAGACAGTATAACTTGAACCTTTTCAGGGTTATGCTGTCCTTGCTATTTAAAAAGTTTTACAGTTTTCTTAAACTAGTTTTTCCATCCTCCTCCCAAGGCTCTGTATAGGTTGATTTTTGCATCCATTTGTTTTAGTTTGATCTCTATTAGCTCCATATTCGAATCGAGGGCCTCTCTTTGGGTAAGCAATACTTCCATATAATCAGCTCTGGCAGAAGTAAATAAACTAGTGGATATATCAATAGATTTGATTAATATCGCTACTTCCTGAGATTTGGTTTCATAGCTTTTATTATAGTTGTCCACCTTTGCCAGTTGATTGACTACATCCAGGTAGGCATTTAGTATGGTACGTTCATAGTTGTACACAGACTGGATTTGCTGTGCATTGGCATTATAATAGGTGGCTTTGATGGCATTTCTATTTATTAGCGGTGCCATTAAGTCCCCTGTTAGGGAATAGAGCAATGATTCGGGGTTTAACAGATATGTGGGGTTGAAGGATTGAAAACCAGTCCCGGCCCTTATGCTGAAGGAGGGGTAAAAGTTTGCCTTGGCTACTTTGACATCCAATTTAGCGGCAGCCAACTCAAATTCTGCTTCTCTTATATCCGGCCGGTTTTCCAATAGCTTTGAAGGTAAAGCCAATAAGAGCGGTGCCATATCGATAGATTTGAAATCAGCGGAAGGCCGTTGGATGGGCTGAGGAAATCTGCCCACCAGAAAATTTATTTTATTTTCTGTTTCTACGATTTTTTGTTGGATGTCAAATCTAAGGTTTCTGGTATTCAGCACCTGGGCTTCAAATCTGTTTACTGCCAGCTGAGTGACCTTCGCCGCTTCCTTTTGTTGCTTTAAGACTTGGTAGACATTGCTTTGTAGATCTATATTGTGTTGTATGGTTTCCAGTAAATTATCCAAGGCCATCAGTTCATAATATGATGTGGCTATCTCCGCCACTATATTCGTGATTAGGAAATTTCTACCTTCTACACTTGCCAAGTAACGCGATATGGCAGACTTCTTAGCATTTCTTAGTCTTTGCCATACATCCATCTCCCACGAAGCGTAAGCTCCCAGTGTAAAATCTGGAAGTGGCTCAGGAAATGGAGTTCCAGGTTTTACATCTAGCTGTCTTTCTACGGCACCATTCCGGGTAAACCGGCCCACCTTATCTAAACCAGCTCCTGCTGTCAAACCTAGGAAGGGTAAATATTCACCTTTTCTAGCCCTTATTTCATTGTTACTGATGGCGATCTCTTGGATCATTATATTTAATTCCTGATTGTTGCCCAGTGCACTGTCAATAAGCACCTGTAAATACGGGTCATCAAAATAGGTGGTCCAATTGATCAGCGCCGTATCAGTAGAAACATTCAATGTCGTTTTGCCATAGGTGCCAGGTAGTGATTTGTTTTCATTTTTGATTTGTAGGTCCAATATGGTACATCCTGAAAATCCAATCAATATCACCGATAGCCATACGATGGTAGCTATTATACTATTCTTCATGGTGTTTGTTTTTTGGGTTGTTTTCACCGGATATAAATCCAAGCTTTTGATGATTTGTGGTATATGATGTTTGAAAACTGTTGTCCATAAAATCTTCACTGAGAGGATTGGAATCTTCATCTCTGATCAGCTGACGGCCATCAGCTAGTGTGCCGAATATAAAATACAGTCCTGGTACGAGGATAACCCCGAAAAAGGTACCGAACAGCATTCCCCCCAGGGCAGAGGATCCAATGGTCTGGTTCCCTACAGCTCCTGCACCTGTAGCGATTACCAAGGGGATCAGCCCTGCCATAAATGCAAATGAGGTCATGAGGATTGGCCTAAACCGGACAGTAGCTCCCTCTATGGCTGCTTCCAGTACACTTGAGCCCTGGAGACGTTTCTGAACGGAATACTCTACTATCAAAATGGCATTTTTCCCCAGGAGGCCTACTAACATGATCAATCCAATCTGAGCATAGATGTCATTAGCCAATCCCATCCATTTCAATAATAGAAAAGAGCCAAATACACCGGCGGGCAGGGAAAACACTACTGCCAGTGGTATAATGAAACTTTCATACTGTGCTGCCAATACTATATAAACAAAGATCAAGACTATTATAAAGATGTACATGGCTTCATTGCCGCGTCTGGACTCATCATATGAAAGCCCTTCCCAGGCGATGTCATAGCCATTTGGAAGTGTCTTTTCCGCTACTTCTGTGATGGCTTTTATGGCATCTCCAGATGTGTATCCCGGTGCAGGCACACCTCTGATGGAGGAAGAGGTATAAAGATTGAACCGGGTGATTTCGTTTGGACCCTGCTTTTTGTCCATCCTCATAAAGGCAGAGTAGGGAACCATCTCTCCATGTTCACTTTTAATATATAGATCCAGGACATCCTTGGGCAACTTTCTGTATTCAGGTGCAGATTGGGTATATACCTTGAAAAAAGTATTGAACCTTACAAATCCCTGCTCATACGTACTGCCAATTAAGATATCCAGATTTTCCATGGCCCTACCTATGGATATGCCCTTTTGCATCGCCAGCTCATTATCCAGGATCAATTCGTATTGGGGGTAGTTAGCGGCATAGAAGGTGAAAATACCCGACAGCTCTGGTCTTTGCCTTAATTCATCCATAAAGCTGGTATTGACCTGATCGAATTCCAGGTAATCTACTGTACTGTTTTTATCCAACATCCGGAGCGAAAAGCCATCAGATGAACCATAACCTGGCACAGCCGGTGGTTCGAAATATTCTATGACAGCACCGAGATTCTCGGTTTTTTCTTCCAATTCCTCTATGATTTCTTTTACAGTATGCCGGCGGTCTGTCCAATCCTTTAAGTTGATCATACAGGTTCCGGCATTGGAGCCTCTTCCTTCGGTAAGGATTTCATATCCGGCTAAGGAAGATACAGATTGTATGTCTTCGATTTCCTCGGCAATGGCCTGCAATTGGCGGGATACCTCGTTGGTCACTTCTAATGTGGAGCCCGGAGGTGTTTGGATGATGGCGTAAATCTGACCCTGGTCCTCATTGGGTATGAACCCAGTCGGCAACGCTTCATTCACAGCAAAAATACCAATACCAAAAGATAGAAGAATACCATAAGTGATGACTTTTCTATTGACAATCCGGACCAGAAGGGTATTGTATTTGCCCGTCAGCTTTTCAAATTTTCTGTTAAAACCGTCTAGAAATTTATTGATGATCGTACGTTTAGGAGCTTTACCATGGTTATTTTTTAAGATCATGGCACACAATACAGGTGTCAAAGTCAGCGCCACTATACCCGAAAGCACTATGGCACTGGCCATGGTAATGGAGAACTGTCTGTAAAATACACCAACAGGCCCCGTCATAAAGGCTACCGGTATAAATACTGCGGTCATTACCAATGTAATGGCGATAATGGCTCCGCTGATCTCTCCGAGTACTTTGCGAACCGCTTTATAGGGCGACAGGTTTTCATCATGCATTTTTGCATGCACTGCTTCTACTACCACTATGGCATCATCTACCACTATTCCTATTGCTAACACAAGGGCGAATAGGGTGATCAGATTGATGCCTAATCCAAAAAGCTGCATAAAGAAAAAAGCCCCTACCAATGATACCGGTACTGCTATGAGCGGAATAAGTGTGGAGCGCCAATCTCCCAGAAATATAAAAACCACCACAGCTACCAAGATAAATGCCTCAATCAGGGTATGGATTACTTTGTCGATAGAGGCATTGACAAATTTTGATACGTCATAATTGATTTCATAATCCATACCAGGAGGAAAATCAGGCTCCATTTCCACCAGTTTATCTTTCACCAGTCCGATGACTTTGCTGGCGTTGCTTCCGAAGTTTTGCTTAAGGACGATGGAGGCAGCCGGATAACCATCTTTATTGGAATAAATATCAAAAAATTCACTGCCCAGCTCAACTTCTGCGATGTCTTTTAATTTGAGTATTTCTCCCTCAGGATTGGCCTTGATAATGATCTGTTCATATTCCTCAGGTTTATTGTACCTGCCTGAGTAGGTCAAAACATATTCCAGGGATTGGGCGGTTTTTCCAGATGCCTGCCCGAGTCGGCCCGGTCTTCCGATGACGCTTTGTTCATCTATGGCATGCAGTACTTCTTCCGTAGAAACATTATAGGCACGCATCCTGTCTGGTTTTAGCCATACGCGCATGGCGTACTGCCGGCTGCCGAGTATTTGTGCCCTACCCATGCCGCTGATACGCTGAAGCTCTGGGAGAATATGCACATTGGCATAGTTGTACAAAAACTTCTCATCTGCGTTTTTGTCAGTACTGAACAGGTTCACATACATCAACATACTGGGTTGGATAGGTGTAATGACTACCCCTTCCCGCTGTACCAGTTCAGGAAGGTTATTCATCACCTGATCCACTCTGGTTTTGACATTCACGACAGCCGCATCGGGATCTACCCCAGGCTCAAATACTATTTGGATGGTGGCTTCACCTGCACTTGTGGCATCCGATATGATATATTGCATACCCTGTACGCCGTTTATGGCCCGCTCTAAGGGTACCAGAGTGGTATTTACCAATACTTCTGCACTGGCTCCCGGGAAGGCTATGAAAATATTTACCCTTGGAGGGGCGATTTCCGGAAACTGTGAAATCGGCCTTGAACTGATCGCCAATATGCCAAGAAAAACTATGGCTATGGAAATAGTAATGGCAAGGACCGGCCGCTGAATAAATTTACTGAACATGTTTTCTAAGATTTTAGGTGCCTACTTTATTCTGCGTGAAGCTTAGTGAGCTCTGCCAATATTTGATCCTGTGGGACAAATTCCATATTGATTTTCTGCTTATTCTTGACTTTTCTTAAGCCATCCACTAAAATCCTGTCATTTTTAGATAAACCATCCAGTATGGTATACAGGTGGGGCATTTCCTGGCCAACAATGATTTGCCTGGTTTCTAGTATATCGTTTTCACCTACCACATAAACATATTTTTTGTCGAGTATTTCAAAGGTGGCTTTCTGTGGAATGATCAAGGCTTTCTCTAATGGAACTGGCATCAATATGTTACCGGTTTCTCCATGTCTTAACATCCCGTTTGGGTTAGGGAATGTGGCCCTAAAGGCAATGTTTCCATTTTCATGGTTGAAGTCTGCCTCTATGGTTTCTATGATCCCTATCTGGTCAAATTTTTTGTGATTTGCCATTTGTAGACTCACTTCTGGGAGTTTATCCAGAGAGTTGATAGCGGTAAAGTCTAAATACTGCGCTTCCGGCACATTGAAGTAAACCCACATTTTACTATTATCGGAAAGGGTGGACATTATTTCGCCTTCATCTAATAGGCTGCCCAGCCTGACATGAAACCTGCCCATGATGCCATCAAAAGGAGCCCTGATTTCCGTGAATCCAAGATGGGTGTCTGCCAGGTTCAACTCCGCTTTGGCTTTATCCAGTTTGGCTTTGGATAGGGAGAGTTCACTCTTTGAAACGATGTTACTGTCGGATAAGCTTTGGGTATTTAAATATTCGATTTCAGCATATTTTAGTTCAGCACTGGCTTTACCCACTTCTGCTTGATAAATCAGGGGCATGATTTGAAATAAAAGCTGGCCTTTTTTTACCCTTTGCCCTTCGTCCACATACACTTTTTGCAGGTACCCTCTTTCCAATGCCCGAAGTTCTATGTGCTGAAAGGAATGGATCTGACTTACATATTGCTGAAATATAACGGTATCCTGTATGATAGGATGGGTAACCGTAAGGGTAAGCATTTCTGCTTCATGATGTTTTTCGCTGTGACAGCCAAGGCAGATCAGCATAGCAAGTATGCTGAAAAGCCGGATTGAATTTTTCATAATGATGTTGATAAATAAAAATGTTCCAATAGGGGTCAGGATATTGCAGCATTATTTGCTGTAATACAGGAAAGAAGTTCGCATATTGACCGAAGCGAAATCTTCACGATAATCAAAAAGTATTAGGAAAGGAAGCTTTTCCAAGAGTGGAATAGAATAAAGAAGGGTATGGTTTTACGGTGGTGTAAGGAGACTGATAAATAGTCAGCATCTATATTATTAGTAAAAAGGTCCGGTGAAAATCCATTTAAAAATTTATTTTCCCAGCCGTTTTCTAAGTCTTTTTCACTTTCATTTTCGTTTGTGTCCTCCTGCTCTTCAGGAGTAGGGTCGCAATTGTCCGGCAGAAAAGGTGCCTTGGCATAAGGATTGACTCCATCGTTCGATAAAAATGTAAAGGTATCCTGCTCTATACTCGTCTGCTGTAAGTGGTCAGCTGACTGGTTTGGATATGAAAACCCATCGATGGAAAAACTAAAAAAAGATAAAATAAGCACCACAAAAGCCATTAGGCTTTTACTGAATATGCTTTTTTGATCTCTTTTCATATATAAAATTTTTAATCCTTTAATTCAACTCTCAAATGTAGCGTTTTAATATTTTTAGATGGTAATATCAACATAATTTTATTTGAACCTGGATGGGGCCTATATTAGGTTTTTTGAATAACCTAACCTTGGCATAGTATAAACCTAAGAAATACATCCAGTTTAATTATTCATACATTTGAGAAGTGTATGCACAATTTATGCTGGCTTTCTTTTAAAGTATAAAAAAGAGGCTGTCTCATATGTAGAGATAGCCTCTTTTTTATTCAGGTCTGTATCAGTCCTTTTTCATACAGCCAAATCTCCGGCTCTTGAATTAATTTATAAGACTGGCTCTTTTTACATCGGGTATTAAAATGACGTAACCGGCACTGCTCCAGATTTTGGATAACTGATGGTATGAAGTTCGAGGTAAGCCAAAAGGCCTTCCTTTCCATACTCTCTCCCTATACCGCTTTGCTTGACGCCTCCAAAAGGAGCCCTGATGTCGATGCCCGGTATGCCATGCGTATTGATAAAGGTATAACCTGCCTCAAGCTGTCGGGCTACACGGGTGGCGTTATCAGGATCCTTTGACCAGACAGAGGAAGACAGACCGAAAATGCTGTCGTTTGCCAGTTTTATGCCCTCTTCTTCATCTTTAAAAGGGATAACAGGAACAGTAGGCCCAAACTGTTCTTCCTTGACCAGTCTTGCTTCCTGAGATATGTTGGTCACCAGGGTAGGTTGCAGAAAATAACCTTTGTCAAAAATCTCATCATCTACTATTTCACCTAGTTTGGTGATTTCAGCACCTTGGTTTCTTGCATCTTCTATGAGCTCTTCTACCAATTCTTTTTGATCCTTGTTGTTTAAAGGGCCTACAGTTACCCCTTTGTCCAAACCATCTCCTACTTTAATCCAGTTATTGGCCGCTTTTTTATATTTATCTAAAAATGTGTCATAAATTGATTCATGAACATATATCCGCTTTGCTGCCATACAAATTTGGCCAGATGTCAAAAATGTTCCTATTACCAATCGGGTAATGGATTCTTCGGAGAGATCAGCATCTTCTAATAGAATAGCTGGGTCGTTGCCGCCTAATTCCAAAGTCATATTTTTTATGTTACCTGAAGCGGCCTTCATGATGTGTTTAGCGGTAGCGGTACCACCCGTAAATCCTATTTTAGAAACCTTGGCATTACTGGTAAGTTCCTCACCTACTTCTGTAGGTCCATGCACTAAATTCACCACGCCCGCAGGCATCTCTTTTGCAATGATTTCAATCACTTTTGATACAGTCAATGGGGCTAAAGGAGAAGGTTTTACCACCACTGTGTTTCCCGTGATGATAGCTGGCACTATTTTATTTATACATAAGTCTATGGG
The DNA here is from genome assembly GCF_000714815.1 of Anditalea andensis. Taxonomy (GTDB): domain Bacteria; phylum Bacteroidota; class Bacteroidia; order Cytophagales; family Cyclobacteriaceae; genus Anditalea; species Anditalea andensis. Next base: position 42,883 of record NZ_JMIH01000010.1, read on the forward strand.
ATAATTCCATGGGGAAATGGCTCCTACCACTCCCATTGGTTGTTTGATCACTATTAGTTTTCCTTTATCGCTATCCATGATTACCTCATCTTCCATGACTTCATCTATCACCTTTAGGATATGATTACATATAGTAACAGCAAATACCAGTTCATTTTCAGAATCTGATATGGCTTTACCATGCTCACGCGTCATCAGGACAGTCAGATCAGGAATCTGTGCTTCCAGATTATCTTTGGCCTTTATTAGCCTTTCTTTTCTTTCCTTTAAAGGTGTTTTAGACCAGGTTTTATAAGCTTCATAGGCATAATCTATGGCTTCTTTCACGTCCTCTACAGTATTTTCAGGAAAATATCCCACTGTTTCTTCAGGGTGGGCAGGGTTTTCCTTTTTGTTTTTTTTAGCTGTTTTTCTTACTTCCCCATTGATATAGGCAGTTATTTCTATGGGCTCATGACTTTTTCTCACTTCTTCGACTACAGCTTCTATTTCTTTATCAGGCATGATGTAATTTTTTTGGTTAAAATTTTATTACATAATAATTATTAAGAAACGCCACATCATATTTGACTTTAAATTTAAATTATCCAAGTAAAAATAGGAATATAGCGATAATGATTAAACAGGTTATAGATAGGATTGTTATGGAAATATGAGGTTATCTTTCTAAATGTGACCATGTTTAATATTAGAAAAAGGTTAAAAGTATCTCATTTAAACCTTTTACTAGACCTAGGTAAGTGAATAGGGTATGTGGTTTAGGGACTAGCAAATATTCTTACAAAACCCTATAGCTTCTATGGGATCCGAGATGCTTTATTATAAATCGCTATCTAGACATGAGCGCTGTTTTTTGTCCCATTTTATTATCCTCCCCCCATGCAAGACTCCATGTTATGTTTCATAGGTTTTTGGGTGTTAATCCTTTGGATGTTTGATGATGGGAAATACTGAAAAGCAGATTGCTTCCTGAAGGTATAAATTTCAGCTAAAAAAGAGTGATTTGTCTTTTAATTTAGAAAAACTCGGTTTAGGGATTAAAAAATGCTTACCTTTTGGTTTATTCTACTCGTTATCTGATGGTTTTGCAATATTTTTTGATATCAGGTGATTAAAACGATCATACTACCATGACCATTTCCATTATAGGTTGCCAGTATTTTGATGACTATCAAGTGTTGAAATGGCATCTGGATCGTTTTAAAATAATGCAGATCACGACTTGTGGTGAAAATAAACTAGATGATCTTGTAGTGAGATATTGCAGCGAAAACAGGATACATCTCATCAATCGATGGCCGGGTAGAAAACAGGGATGGTTTTATCTTTGTAAAGAGTATTTTAAATTAGTTAAATCCTGTGATTTATTGATGGCGTTTTGGTACGGTGACAGTGCCAATATCTTGGGTATAATTAATAAAGGAAAAAAAATGGGAAAAGAAGTAATGGTTATTAGGGGATATCATCGTGACAAAAACCCCCTTTAAAACCTATACATCTTACGATATTACCTTTGTGTTTTGCCATTTTTTTTCGATTAGCTACTTTTTAATAATTAGTAATTAATACCTTATGAGCAAAATTTTAGGCTTCACTTAATCCTGCCTTCCGAATGGAGATCATATGCTGCCACGAGCGTTTGGTGTTGGGGGGATGTGCCATAAGGGGGATAATTATCTATTTCATCCCTGCTTTCTGCATATTGAGGGAGGTATTGGGCGTCAAGTTCGTCCCAGATCACCATCAGATAGGAATAGGGGATCTTGCTGTTTCTTCCTGCTTCCAGCCATTTTTCAAACTGCGGTTCATCCAGGGATTTGGGAAAATTTGGACTTTCAAACATAGGGCATTGTTTAAGATGATTTGTTCATAAAGGTAATTGGTGCTTTTCAGACTTTCAAATGAATAGGGATATCAGAAAACACTTTTAATAGCGTACACTTACTACATTTTAAGATGATGCTTAGGATGTTTTATGGTCATGGTTTTTTTATTCGGAAAGTTACTCCTAGAACTTTATTACCCATAACTTTGCCAATGTGGTACCTGACTGCCCATTATATTAAATAAAATGACTGGTGAACGAACGTATTAAAAAAAATCTAATCCTGGCGGCCAAACTCACCGTTACCGGCCTGGCAATAGTGCTGGTATTCAATAAGGTAGATTTAAACGAAGTAGGAGAAACTATCCTAAAAGCCAGTCCAATTTATTTGTTTCTGGCGCTTTTACTGTTTTTCTTATCTAAGCTATTTGCAGCTGTTAGACTAAAATATTTTTTTACAGATATAGGGGTTATACTTACTTCACAATATAATTTTAGGCTATATTTAATCGGCATGTTTCATAATTTATACTTACCTGGTGGCGTGGGAGGTGATGGGTATAAAGTATATATTTTACATCAGCAGAGTAAAAAACCGGTTAAGAAACTTATCAGCGCGGTTTTATTTGACAGAATCAACGGCCTGGTAGTATTGCTGTTTTTGGCCGTGCTGCTTTCTTTGATCAGCTCGATCAGTTTCATATACGGTGAATATGACTGGGCTGTTTGGCTATTGTTATTTCTTATCTATCCGGTTTATGCAATTTTGGCAAAATGGCTTTTCCCTACCCTGCACAAGAGTCTGGTGGCTACCTCTTTTTATTCATTTATGACCCAGGGTATGCAGCTGGTATGCACCTATTTTTTGCTCTTGAGTCTTGGGGTGGATGAAAATATAATGGCATATCAGGCATTGTTTATGATCGCTTCTATTTTGACCATTGTTCCGGTCACCTTCGGAGGAATAGGTGTACGGGAAATGGTTTTTATAGCCAGTTATCAGACATTGGGTCTCGATCGGGACATAGGGGTGAGCTTTAGTTTACTGTTTTTTGTAATTACGGCAATGATATCGTTCAGCGGGGCTTTCCTTTGGGAAAAACCTAAAGAAAACGGTGTGTTGGTAGATAAGGACAAGGAAGGTACGGTTAAATCCAGTTAAGCTTAATGTTTTTAATTTTCAATTTATCGATGGTTGCTTTGATGGCCGCCACCTTCTTATGATGTCCAGGGATTTTGGTTTCATGGGTTTCTACCAATATAAGCCCGATATTTTGATACGTTTTATTTTGGATCATTTTTTCTAAAATATCTATTTCAGCACCTTCCACATCCATTTTCAAAATATCAACCCATCTATTAAGATTTGATATATAGCGGTCAAGGTCCACTGCTTCTACCTCAATGCTATTTAGGCTGTTTATATTTACTTTGTTTTTAACAATGGATGAACTGACGGTGTAAGCTGAATGGCTGTTTTGATGCTGTTCGGTATGGAAGTACAATTTTGCTGTACAGTCCTCATCAGATACCGCTTTGTTATGACATGTGATATTCGGATTTCCTTCAAATCTATCAACAAGCAGCTTATAAGCCATCGGATCGGGTTCAAAGGCTATAATGGAGGCGTTTTTTGTAAGGAACAAAGCACAGATATCCCCAATATTTGCCCCGCAATCGATAATAAATGATGAGGAATCAATTTTTCTTAAAATAGGGATCAGCTTTACATAGCTGATCCAAAATGCCATTTTGTTTAATACTTTCCTTTTGATGAGGCTCATATCGATGATGTATTGTTCTTAAGAATTTCTCATAACAACCTAACTGGTATACATCATGTTCAAGTAACCACTAGAATTGATGAATTAAACCAAACGGTTTTCAGATAATTTCTTTTTGTAAGTGTCTATCAAATTCATAAATTTTTTGGTTTCATTGTTTTCACAGAAATGCCCATAAAAAAATACAATAAAGTAGTATAGAACAGTATGATGGAAGGGTTTGAATGGAATATCATCCTCTATATAATCGTAGAAACTATATATTTCCTCAAGGTATTTATCATAAAATTGCTCCTTATGAAAAATATAGAATGAAAGAAGAAGTCTTCCAAAATCCATTCCCATAGGATGCCAGCCTGCATTATCCCAGTCTACAACGACATTTCCATTAAAAACATTCTCCTCTTTTAAGTCTAGATGTTGAAAATACACAGGCATTGTTTTTCTGTATTCCTTAATAATGGCCATTTCCTGCCTGGAAAAAATTTTTAATTTTTTAATCCTTGCTTGGCCATCAACGATTTTTTCATAGGAAGTATGATCAGCCACCTTCCTTCTTTCTGTCCCTTTACATAATGAAAATGTGGCTTTTTTTAAGCTTTGATATTCCCTGCCGGAGTAAAGTGGCTGAAGGTCTAGGTATTCAAAAAGGAATGCAGTGAATTTCTCGCCAATGATAATGTCTTTGCAGCGGGGGATAGTGATATCTGTATTTTTAAGCCACTCTTTATGATTTTCATAAAAAGCAATATTTGCTCTGGCATCCTGCGAATCAGTATAAAAAATTTTTTCAAAAAGTCTTTTTTTACGTTCTCCCAATATCCTATAGGGTTTTATCGTATGATGTCCTCTGCCTGCATATATAAATTCCTTGGAAGGATGTGACTTGCAGTAGGATAGATCGAGGGTATAGTCAGCCCTGGAAAGGCAGAATTCGAATAGCGGATGTTGTTTTTGAATGCTGATAGTTCTCAACAGATCATTAAGGTCTGTTGGGGAAATATCATATTTCATCAGCAACTTTAGAAAAAGTCCCGTTTTTTTAATTTTAGATAACATAATAGTGTTTTACTATAGGTATAAGGTAAAGAGCTTATAACTATTTTCATGCCACTACTTAATGTTGAGCCTAAAAATATAATGGTTAATTCATACTGTATTAATAATTTGATAATTAGAAAACTGAAATTTTTTTATTCTCTTTATACTATTCCTATTAATGATTTAATATGTGGACAGATTGTTTATTTATGAGAATTTTTTTCACTATTGGCGCCAGGTCTGTTAATAAAGAAAATGAAGCAACATTTCGGAACTATATCTGAATAAGATCAGCACTAGGTCATAGTATTGTCGTAAGAAGTACTGGAAAGGACATTAGTATGACTTATGTTTTACTGTACACCAGCATCTGGCCCTGTCACAGTAGATGAAGTGCGCATTCTTACAGAGCCCAAACAAATGTCCCCTTCTTCTATCCCTGTTATCCATTTCTGCAGTGTCTCTACCCGTGTTTCTGTCAATTCCTTTTTATACAGTGCTTTACATGTATGGTGCATGGAGCCATAATAATTTTCTGGATAGTCGGGATACTTCATCTCCATTTCTGATTCCCTGAATTGAAGCCAAAGGTGCTGGGATTTTTTCAGGTTGTTGATAAAAATTGTATCAGATTGATAATTCAACAAAACGGTTTGATATATTTCGTTCAGCAATGAATCTGAATGATCAAGCGCGGGGTGGGTCTCCTGTATCATTTTTTGCTGCGTCTGGGTGGAACAGCCTGTAAAGAGAAAGAGCATGATGAGAAGGTGAAATTTATACATAGGAATTATATTTTAGTTGTAACAATAGGATAAAATATAAAATCATTTATCTGGCAAAGGTACATATGTGCCTGTTAAATAAAGAAATACTTGTGGGATTTAGGCATTGTCAAAATGGGGAGTTTAGGTCTGAATATTATTTATAGGCCATCAGGTATTTAAAATGTATACCCGTCCTACAGCGAGTTATACAAATAGGGTCTGCTTTAAATTAACTGCATATTTACTGATTGAAAACCTTTTTAAATAGGACATTCTTGCTTTTTTCTTCATTTTTGATTTTTCTGCCTCTCCCAGGCCCGTCCAGGTATTCAGTAAAGAAATAACTCCTGTCAGAGAATCAGGTGCTACTATACCTCCCCCAAAATGTTTTATCTCCCTCCAGATATTTACTTGATCTGAGATCAGTACCGGTTTTCCGCAGGCCAATGCTTCTACCACCGCTATTCCAAAATTTTCTTGGTGACTTGGTAGTATAAAAGCTTCACATCCATAAAAAGCGCCCCATTTTTCCTCATCTACCAGCATTCCAGGAATATATATATCGGAAGCTGTCCGTGGGTTAGATTTAATTAATTCTCTTATTTTATGACCATAATGCGTATTTATTCCTGGTCCCGCTAATACCAGTTTGGGTAGTTTTCTGTTTAGTGCCAGTTGCTGATAGGCTTTTATCAATATATCCACCCCTTTTTTTTCATGGATTCTACTGAGAAACAGCAGGTATGGTTCTCCTTTTAGACCTGGACATTTGGTAAAAAATGCATCAGTAAGGGCATAATGTTCTGAAGGTGGTTCCTCAATTCCATATCCTACGTTAATTTCAATTTTAGGATGATAGGATTTATAGGTGATCCGTGCCAGCATCAATTCTTCCTGGCAGGTAAACAATACGCCGTCAGCATCATTAACGGAAAAAGCTTCTATAATATTCCAATAAACCCATTTTCTTAGGGCTTTAATAACTTTTCCGTTGGATTTTAACGAATAGGGATCCAACATCCCGTGAGGCATAATATAGATTTTGGGTATATTATCTGCCCCGGTTTTCTTTAGCTGGATGATCGCTTTATGTACGGCATAACTGTGAAACTGCCATAAACCATGTATAATGACTACATCATAAAGATATAAATGCTGCATCAGCCATGGGATCAAGTAGGGATTATATGACCATGGGCTCCATACTGGTTTGAATGCATGTATGGTGAATTTGTCATTTTTTAAAAAATATGATTTGGGATCGTCTAGACAAAGTACTTCATTGGATACACCTATTTTTTTTAATTCTGGTATAGCGTTTCTTATACCTTGGCAGGGACCGCCCTTGATGGGGTCCATACTAGAGATAACCCGTAATATTCTCATGTATCAAAATCGATGGTTCAAACTATTAATGGGTGTTTTCCATGTGAAAGGGAGACGCTTTTAGATTTGTAAATTTAACTTATTTATATCATGAGGGTGGTATTTGTCCATTTTATATTTGTTATAAACAAAATCCCTGAAGGTGTTTGGCTTTGATTTCGCCCAATAGGCTATTTTTTCTCCCATTAGGAATACCTCCTAGTGTGTGAAAGCGGTTTTTTCCGTGTACCATTATATTAAAGCTAGCGGGGAAAAGATTTGGATTTTATAGCCCATTCTGCCACCCTTTTGCCAAGACCCTCTGCTTTCTTCAAAAATAATTCATGAACAGGCTTGCCTAAAAAATCCCCTTCTCCGGTGATGGCAGAAGCCCCAAAAGCGGCCTCAGTCTCTTCACCACCTATGACCACCATCCCATGAATCAGCATGCTCTGCAGGATATTGAGCATCACGATTTCCTCCCCTATAGAAAAGCCGCCCCCTGTAGTAAATGCTGCGCCGACCTTGTTTTTGAACGGCCTTCCTTCAAATGGCCAGACATTGATGAATTCAAGGACGGGAGGGGCCACATTGGCATTATAAACCGGTGATCCTAAGATAATGGCATCTGCCTGTAATAGTTCTGCCTCAGTGATATCTTTGATGTCTAGGAGTATCACTTCCACTTCTTTGCTCGCAGCTCCTTTTGCTACTGCCTCTGCCATCTCCTGGGTTTTTCCGGTAGGGCTATAATATGCCACTAGGACAATAGGTGTAGACTGGCCCTTTATAATTTGGGAATAGGATAGAAGGATCAGTACAAATAAAACTTTTAGGGTGTTTTTCATACACTTGAAGATAGTGGGAAGATGGAACTTTGACAAGGTACGATAATCCTTTGAGGCCATATTCATTAAAATATGAATGGAGGCTGGTACTCATCATCATCTGATTTCAATTTTTATCCCTTGAAGACCTATATCATTGGTGGACGACGAGCGATTTATTATATTTTATTTTAGCATTTATGAATATTGTAATATATTAGCTAAATCATGCTTAATCGATTTTGCATGCTAATAATGGGTGGGGTTAATTCTTGGCTCTAATATTTAGGTTTAAAAAATTTTACCGTGTGTGAGGCCAAAGCGTAAAGAAACCATGAAATAACAGTAGGGAAAGCATTCCCTACCATGGGATAGTATAGGTGCAAAGGTTTGTTTGAGCTATTTTAAAATTACTTATTTTTAAAGGCTAGCAGCATTGTTTTAAAATTTGAGATTAAATACGTACATACAAATAAAATGATTCTAAAGTATACATTCATAGGCTTAGTATTTCTTATAGGTTTATTTACCAATGCCGCTGGTCAGCAGACAGGCCTTCCTTATCAGGATAAGACACTCGACACTGATACGCGCATCAATGATCTGATAGGTCGAATGACTTTGGAAGAAAAAGTGGGGCAGCTGTCTACTTTGTTGGGCTGGGAGATGTATGATAACAGTGGGGACTTGGCGACCTACAGCGAGGTATTGGAAAAGGCTGTCCGGGAAAGGCATATAGGCTCTCTATGGGCTACCTTACGGGCAGACCCCTGGACGCAAAAGACCCTGGCTAACGGCCTGGACCCAGAACAGGCAGCCCATGCTACCAATGCTATCCAGGAATTTGTCATCAACCATACAAGGCTGGGCATTCCCTTGATCTTAGCTGAAGAGGCGCCCCATGGACATATGGCCATAGGAGCCACGGTGTTTCCTACATCTATCGGACAGTCAAGCACCTGGAATCCGGAGTTGATCCGAGAAATGGCCAAAGTAATCGCCAAAGAAACACGCCTGCAGGGTGGCCATATCGGCTATGGTCCTGTACTGGACCTGGCAAGGGAGCCCCGATGGTCCAGAGTGGAAGAGACATACGGAGAGGATCCTTATCTTAACAGCCGTATGGGTATTGCCATGGTCACGGGCTTTCAGGGAAGTGATCTTATGTCGGGTGAAAACGTAGCTTCTACCCTGAAGCATTTTGCCGCTTATGGTGTGCCGGAAGGCGGCCACAATGGTTTTGGTCTTAGTGTAGGCTTGCGGGAACTTCACCAAAGTTACTTCCCTCCCTTTAGAGCAGCTATCCTTGCAGGGGCCAAATCCATCATGACCTCTTATAATTCTATAGATGGTATTCCCAGTACGGCAAATCCTTACCTATTCCGCAAAGTATTACGGGAGGACTGGGGATTTAAAGGTTTTGTAGTGTCGGACCTGGGCAGCATCAGCGGTCTGAGAGGCAGCCATCGGGTGGCCGGTTCGGGAGAAGAAGCAGCTAGTTTGGCCATACGTGCAGGTGTGGATGCCGACCTGGGCGGAAATGGTTTTGACCGTAACCTTATAGCTGCCGTGAAAAAAGGATGGGTAGGTTCAGCTATGCTCGATGAAGCGGTAGCCAATGTCTTAAGGTTAAAGTTTGAAATGGGGCTATTTGAGAATCCCTTCGTTGATCCAGAAAAAGCCAAAAGGGAGGTTCGAAAACCGGAACATGTGCAGCTGGCCAGACAGGTTGCCCAGGCTTCTATTACTTTGCTTAAAAATGAGGGAAACCTTCTACCTTTAAACAAGGATATCCGCAAGGTAGCAGTCATCGGCCCTAATGCGCACAATATTTATAACCAACTCGGCGATTACACTGCTCCCCAGCCTGAAAGTAATGTGGTGACTGTACTGGAAGGGCTACAACAGAAATTAGGAGTGGACAGGGTGGAATACGTAAAAGGAGTGGCGATCAGAGATACCACCGAGCAGGATATAGAGGCTGCTGTAGCTGCAGCAAGAGCTGCAGAAGTGGCTGTAGTGGTATTGGGGGGCAGCAGTGCCAGAGATTTTTCCATCCAGCATGAGGATACCGGGGCGGCACGGGTCAGCCAGTCAGAAAATGAGATCGTCAGTGATATGGAGAGCGGTGAAGGCTATGACCGGATGTCACTGGACCTAATGGGGCATCAATTGAAACTGTTACAGGCCATACAGGCTACCGGTACTCCTGTGGTTTTAGTGTTGATCAAAGGCAGGCCCCTTTTACTCAACTGGCCCGCTGGACATATCCCTTCTATCCTGGAGGCTTGGTATCCTGGGCAGGAAGGTGGCAATGCGATCGCAGATGTGCTGTTCGGAGACTATAATCCCGCAGGACGTTTACCTGTTTCCGTACCGCTTTCAGTGGGGCAGCTTCCGGTATATTATAATTATAAGGTTCCCTCGAAACACGATTATGTGGAAGCCAGCGCTGAACCATTGTATGCTTTTGGCCATGGACTAAGTTATACGACCTTTGACTATCAAGATCTTCAGGTAGAAGTCAAAGGTAATGCCCAAGATCCGGCCGTATCTGTACAGTTCACTGTTACCAACTCAGGGCAGATGGAAGGTGATGAAGTGGTGCAGCTTTATATCCGCGATTTGGTGAGTTCTACTGTCAGTCCGGTGAAGCAGCTGGTAAGGTTTGAGCGGGCTTCCATTCCAGTAGGGGAATCGAAAATCTTCTCCTTTATATTGGGCAAAGAAGATCTGCAGTTAATGGATATGGAAATGAACTGGGTGGTAGAACCAGGTGATTTTGAACTTATGGTAGGAGCCTCATCGAGGGATATCAGATTGAAAGAAAAGTTTGAATTAAGGTAAATCTAGTATGGTAATCAATACGGCATTCTGATAAGCCTCCGATAGCGAGTTGATGGGGCAGCAGATAGGGGATATCCTATCTGCATGACGAAAGCCTGCCCTGATAATAAAAGCAATAATAAAATCATGATAAAAATAAAATTGGAAATTTGCACTGGTTTAATGGCTGGGATGATGCTTTTGGGCGCATGTCAGGAAAATGCCGCTACAGGCGATAGGGATGTCCCTACCGGTTCACTTACGGATTATGTAGATCCCTTTATAGGGTCAGGCTTTCACGGCCATGTCTTTGTGGGGGCCAATGTACCCTTCGGCGCGGTACAACTGGGTCCGGTAAACATTACCAAAGGCTGGGATTGGTGCTCAGGATACCACTATTCAGATTCCACCATCATTGGTTTTTCCCATACCCACCTGAGCGGGACGGGCATCGGTGATTTAGGTGATATCCTGGTGATGCCAGCCATAGGCAGAGTAAATATTCAAAAGGGTGAAGCAGAAAAGCCTGAGACAGGTTATTTTTCCTACTTTTCACATGATAGGGAAAAAGCCAAAGCTGGCTATTATAGCGTTCATTTGGATCGATATGACATAGAAGCTGAAATGACCACTACAGAAAGGACAGGATTTCACCGTTATTCATTTCCTGCATCCCAAGAGGCCCAGCTGATATTCGATCTGGAAGAAGGGATTGCGGATAGGTCCACAGAGACTTATGTGGAGGCTTTGGACGAACAGACGATAGTGGGGTACCGGTACTCTGCAGGATGGGCCAGAAACCAAAAAGTCTATTTTGCCGCTAAATTTTCAAAACCTTTTTCCTCCTTTGATACCCATGAGGATGGACAGGTAGTAAAGGGGAACAGCCGCAAAGGTAAAAAAGTGAAAGCAGTCGCTTATTTTGAAACTGAAGAAGGAGAGCAAATACTTTTGAAAGTGGGTATTTCCCCGGTAAGCTATGAAAATGCTATCAAAAATTTGGAGGCTGAGCTAGACCATTGGGATTTTGACCGGGTGGTGGCAGAGGCCAATAATAAATGGGAAAAGGAACTGAGTCGGATTCAGGTAGATTTCACCGAACCGGAGCAGATGAGGACTTTCTATACTGCCCTTTATCATACGATGATCGCACCGTCCATTTTCAATGATGTGAACGGGGCCTACCGTGGTGCGGATGGGGAAGTGTATGAGGACGATAGTTTTACCAACTACACGACATTTTCCCTCTGGGATACCTATCGGGCCGCACACCCGCTTTATACCATCACCCAGAGGGAGAGGGCAGCGGATATGGTTCAGACCATGCTCAATATTTTTGACCAACAGGGAAAACTGCCCGTCTGGCACCTAATGGGAAACGAAACCAATACCATGGTAGGCTACAGTGCCGTTCCAGTACTGGTGGATGCGTACCTTAAAGGAATCCCTCTGGACAAAAACAGAGTATATGAGGCCATTAAAGCTACTGCTATGCGTGATGAGGGCGGATTGAAGTCTCTCAAGAATCTGGGTTACATACCAGCCGATGAAGATGTGGAAACTGTGGCCAGTGGATTGGAATATGCCTTGGCTGACTGGAGCATAGCCCAGATGGCCAAAGATATGGGCAAGGAGGACGATTATCTTTATTTCATGAATAGAGCAGACAATTACAAAAACTATTTTGACCAAAACACGGGCTTTATGAGGGGAAGGATAGGGGAAAATGAATGGAGAACCCCTTTCAGTCCTTTGGTGTCCCGGCATATGAAAGATGATTTCTGTGAAGGAAATGCCTGGCAGTATACCTGGCTGGTGCCCCATGATGTAGAAGGGCTGATGGAGTTGCTGGGCGGTGAGGAGGCTTTTATCAGCAAGCTGGATAGCCTGTTTATAGTAGAAGGCGATATGGGGGAGGAAGCTTCCAGTGATATTACCGGCCTGATCGGCCAATATGCCCACGGCAATGAACCCAGTCACCATATCACTTATCTTTATGCCTATGCGGGACAGCCGTACAAAACAGCTGAAAAAACCCGCCAAATCATGAGTACCCTCTATTCAGACCAAATAGACGGCCTGAGCGGCAATGAAGACGTGGGACAGATGTCTGCCTGGTATGTGCTTTCTGCTCTGGGCTTCTATCCGGTCAACCCGGCCAACGGTACCTATGTCTTTGGAAGTCCCTTGGTGAACAGTGCCAAAATCAATCTGGAAAACAACAGGACTTTTGAGATTCTGGTCCAGAATAACAGCCCTCAAAACATATACGTACAGGAAATGAACTTGAACGGAAATCCTTATACCAAAAATTACTTTCATCATGCCGATCTGATGAAAGGGGGTAAGCTTGAGATTGTGATGGGACCTGAACCCTCCACCCGATGGGGGGTAGAGGTGGCAGACCGCGCGCGGTCAGTAATTCAATAAGACAAAAAATCTGCCTATGGGCATATACCATATTAGATGATGATACAGGATTTCCACTTTCAGTTGCCAAATGTTTCCAAAGTTGTTTTAATGGCATCCATGTTATTCACCCTGTCTTGCCAGGAGGCAATAGTTGCGCCCGAAGCGGAGACACCTGTACCTTCTCAGCGCCAACTTATCTGGCAGGAGATGGAGTTTTACGGATTTGTGCATTTCAGTATCAATACCTTTACTGATATGGAATGGGGACTCGGAGATGAAAGTCCAGACCGGTTTAACCCTACCGAACTGGATACCCGTCAATGGGTCCGTGAAATGGCCGATGCCGGCATGAGGGGAGTCATCATCACGGCCAAACACCATGACGGGTTCTGCCTGTGGCCCTCCAGATATACCGAGCACTCAGTGAAAAACTCCCCTTGGAAAAATGGGGAAGGAGATGTCATCAGAGAACTGGCAGATGCATGTGAGGAGTACGGGCTTAAATTAGGGGTATATTATTCTCCTTGGGACCGACACCATGCCGACTACGGCAAACCTGAATACATTACTTATATGCGTCTGCAGTTAGAGGAACTTTTGACCAACTATGGAGATATATTCGAAGTATGGTTTGATGGGGCCAATGGCGGTACCGGGTATTATGGGGGTGCCAACGAGGAAAGGAGAGTGGATAAGAAATCGTATTATGATTGGGAAAATACCTTTGCGCTGGTAAGAAAACTGCAGCCGGATGCCGTCATATTCGGAGACGCCGGCCCGGATGTACGATGGGTAGGGAATGAAGAGGGGCATGCCTATCCCACTACCTGGTCTAACTTATTGAGAGATTCCGTCTATGCCGGTATGCCGGAGTATGGCGATAAATATGCCAAAGGTCAAGAGAACGGTACCCATTGGGTTCCGGCAGAGGCAGATGTATCCATCAGGCCTGGCTGGTATTATCATGCCTATGAAGACCACAAAGTCAAAAGCCTAAGCCAACTGATGGATATCTACTATAAAAGTATCGGTAGGAACAGTTCCCTGCTCCTTAATTTTCCCGTGGACAAAAGGGGGCTCATACACGAAAATGATGTAATGGCCCTTAGGAAAATGGCCTCCAAGATTAAAGAGGATTTTGCAGTCGACCTTATCGCCGGGAAAAGCGCCACAGCTTCCACCGACAGAGGCGCGGGTTATCAGGCCGGCAATGTGCTGGATGGTCAGGGAGGTAACTATTGGGCAGCCCCTGCAGATAGCCGGCAAGGCAGTATAGAAGTGGATTTTGATGGTGAACTGACATTTAACCGGCTATGGATTCAGGAATATATACCACTCGGCCAAAGGGTGAAAAAATTTACCGTGGAGGTAAAACAGGATGGCCAATGGACGGAAATCGCTGCCGAAACCACCATCGGTTTTAAGAGGTTGCTGAGGTTGGAGGATACCAAAGGAACATCCCTGAGGCTAAATATATTGGATGCTAAATCCTCTCCCCTGATTTCCAGTCTGCGTATGTTCCATGCCCCTAAAATGATGGAGGCCCCCGTCATCAGTAGAGATGTACAAGGGATGGTCAGCATCAATTCCCCAGAAGAAGGTCTGGTTATATTTTATACATCCGACGGTACTACGCCCGGCCAGAACAGTCAGCGCTATATGGCCCCTTTCCAACCTGAATATCCCGCTCTGATTAAAGCCATCACCTTTGATGAGGTACAGGGCCGATCCAGTGATGCGGGTAGCCAGTATTTTGATATGCCGAAAGGAGATTGGAAAGTTCTGGAAGCAGGTACTGAAGGAAACAAGGCCATAGATGAAAACATAAATACCCATTATAGCAGTCAGGACGATAGGCTTACCCTAGATCTGGGGCAGGCATTACAGCTGATGGGCTTTACTTATACCCCTATGCAGCAACGCTATCTCTCCGGTGTGATAAAAGAATACCGCTTTTATACCAGTAGGGACAGCATAAATTGGGAGCTGGTGGCAGAAGGAGAATTTGGGAACATAGAGAACAGCCCTATTCTCCAAAGGATAACATTGGACAGAAAGGTGAATGCGCGATATATCCGCCTGGAATCCAAGAGGACTACTGATGGAAAAAATGCATCTTTTGCAGAAGTTGGGGTCATTACGGAATAGGGTGATAGGCTATGTTTGAAAAGCATTGATGTATTGATCAGAATTTTTTAGATTTTTCCAATTATGGATTATCTCTATATATTATATGATTAAGCTGACAGCCTTTTACTTATACCAGGTTTAGTAAATATGTTTCCATTGTGCAGTTGGTGAATTTTGAAAGTTAAAGTTTAAAATTAAAAAAATTTTTCCGCTATTTTAGGGCGCAATTTTAATCGCCATGAATAGGATTTTCCTCAGCACACTGCTAGTGCTCATCTCTTTAAGCGTATTTCACCTTCGAGCCCAAAGTCTAGATTTTACCCATCAATTTGTTTACGCATTTGACCCTTCTGAAATAGCTTTGGAGCGGTATGAAATAGATCATATTTCCGAGCGGATTTTTGATTTTAAGGGGCATCATTTAGACTCTATGTTATATTTATCTGAAAAGATATTGCTTGGGAGCAGGGCCATATCCTACAATAAGGGAATGGCCAACAGCTATTCCTATATAGGCGTTTATCATTACCAAAAAGGGAATTATACCCAGGCCGTCAAATACTATATCAGGGCTCAGGAATTATGGATGCAGGAAAAGGATAATAACAAGGTAGCAAGTTTGAGCAATAACATCGGATTGGTATATGAACAGCTGGAAGATATAACCAATTCGCTATATTATCACCAGCTTGCTATCGACCAGAGTGATGGACAGCAGAGTCCTATAGTTTTGGCAAATTTTTACCTTAACTATGCCAATGTTAAAAACCTACATACTAATATTTATGACGCATTGCCTTATTATTATAAAGCTATCGCCATGCTGCAAGCTGAAAAAAATATAGATGACCTGGCCAATGTCTACTTAAATTTAGGAAATACATTTGGTAGGCATGGAATGATCGATTCGGTTAAGGTATACTTTGATAAAGGGCTGCACCTGGCACGGAAAGGAAAGGATTATACCAATTTGGCTTACGCACTGACGAGTCAGATTAGATTCTATACCTATACAGAGGATTATAGTGAAGCACTGAAATACGCAAATGAATCTTTGGAAGCAGCCAATATATCAAAATCTACCCAAACAAAAGCTGATGCCCTTTTTGCTATATCTGATCTATATGAATTGCTTGGAGATTATAAAGAATCGCTTTCAGCTGCCCGACAGTATCAGGCCGTGGTAGATACACTGAATAAGCAAACACACAACCTTGAAATTGCCCGGATAGAAGCATCTTCTTTGTTTGAAAAAGAAAAGCTACTACTGGACAAGCAAATAGTGGATCAAGAAACGTTGGCGTTTCGCCGATTGTTTATAATTTCTATATTGATCGTATTTATTTGTTTATTATTCCTAACCGCTTACTTTATCTACAGAAACGGCCGTAAGGCTCGCAAAGCCAATTTGCTTCTGATAAGAAAAAACAAAGAAATAGAGGTTCTGGCTGCCCAATCTGCCGAACTGAGTGCCCACCAGCAGATAATATTTAAAATTCTGGGTCATGATCTCAAAGGCCCGGTCCTTTCACTTGCTACTGTGACTGAAATGGCCAGTAATGACTATTTTAGTTTGGAAGAGTTGAAAGCACTTCTTCCCCGTCTCAGTGTTCAAGCTAAACAACTCAATGTATCCTTGGAGAACCTACTTCACTGGGCCATGAATCAGATGACAGGAGAAAGGTGGGAGCCTGCATATGTAAACCTTACCGGCCATGTACAGGAATGTATTGATTTTTTGGACACTGCCATAAGAGAAAAATCCATTTCTGTACATTTACATCTGGAGAACTTTCCTAACCTCTATGCGGACCCTTATATGATGATGATTGGCATCAGAAATGTAATCGCAAATGCTATTAAATTTACACCAGAAGGAGAAATAATTTCAATTTCCAGTAGCAAAAAAGATGATATGATGGGGTTGATGATATTCAATCCTGGCAAAGAGATAAGCCCAGAAATCTTGAGGAAAATTAACGATGGCTTAATTGTCTCCGAATCACAAAGGGGAACAGGTCTAGGCCTGATGCTGACCCGGAAATACATGCTGAAAAACAAGGGAAGAATGGAGGTAAGGAATATTACTGGTGAGGGTGTGGAAGTAGGTTTATTTTTGCCTTTGCAATAGAATCAAATAATTAAAAGCAATCATGATGCAGTACAAAGCGGTAATTTTTGATATGGATGGTGTATTAGTGGACTCTGAGATTTTTTGGAAAATGGCGGAGAAAGAAGTTTTCAGCGCTTTGGGGGTAAAGGTGACTGAAGCACTTGCGCTGAAAACTCAGAAAATGACTACTAGTCAAGTCACTAAGTTTTGGTATGACTATCATCCCTGGCAAGATGTAAGTTTTGAAGAGGTAGAAAACAGGGTGATATCCCATGTTATCGAATTGATAGAATCAGAATGCTGTCAGATCAGTGGGATAGAGGATGTTATGGGCAAATTAAAATTAGAAGGTTATAAAATAGGTATAGCCACCAATTCACCCAGAAGAATAATCCCCACTGTACTGCAAAAGCTGAACGTATCGGAATTGGTGGATGTGGTTTCAGCTGCTGAATGCGTGACGGAAGGTAAGCCTAATCCTGCTATTTATTTAAAGACAGCGGCAGAACTTGACCTTATGCCCTTTCAGTGCCTGGCCATAGAAGATTCCTATTCAGGTATGAAGGCAGCAAAAGGTGCCGGTATGGCCGTAGTGGCCTTTACCAATGGTAATACAGAACTAACATTTGATATAGCCGATTATCACTTAACTGATTTTAACTGTTTTAACATGTCTTCATTTCTGTAACATGAACCCTTAAAGGCAGTTTTAGAAGTAAAAGTATTAGCCACTAGCTGATAGATACCTGCACTAGAATCTAAGGGATTGAAATGAGTTTTCATAATTAATTTATGAAAATAAACTGTTTGCACCCTTTTTATTACGGTTATTTGTGTAATTTAAAGAGGATAAGGTGTTAGTCATAAACTATATGTGTATTCCGCCTAACCCTAACACGATTTGCTATAATCATAGCATAAATGATATCAATATTTATGTCAGAAAAGAGAGACTTGACCGATAGTACCAAAGGGATATATGATCAGATTGCAAAAGACAATGATTATTATCGATCCATTATTGAAAATAATTCATTCTATATCATAAAAACCGACCTGAATGGGAATTATACTTACATGAATCCTTTCTTCTGTAAGATGTTAAGTATAAGGGAAGAGGACTATCTGGGCAAAGAATCATTGAGCCTTATCATGCCTGTAGACCATGAGGTTTGTAAAGAAACAGTCATAAAATGTTTTGAAGATCCTGAAAAGTCCCATTGGGTAATTCTCCGAAAACCAGTGCCTAATGGAGTGCTTTCCACTCAGTGGGAATTTAAAGTGTTAATGGATGATGAGGGCCAGCCTGCGGAGATTTTATGTATAGGCCATGACATCACCCCTCTGATCATCAAACAGGAAGAACTGCAGAGCTTGGTAGAAGTTACAGCCGAACAGAATAAAAGGCTGGTGAACTTCACTTATATCATTTCCCATAATATAAGGTCCCACGTCGCCAATATTATAGGCATCATAGATTTGGGAAATGAAGAAGACATAGAAAACAGTAAAGAAATGTGGTCCATTCTTCAGGAGACCGCAGGCAATCTCGATGAAACACTTCATAATCTTAATAGCATAATAGCCATCCAATCACAGACCAATTTACCTTTAAGCTATTTTAACATACAGCATGAGATAAATAGGATAGTGAAAAGTATCCAAATACTGGTCACAGAAGCCAATACTACCATCCACTATGATTTTGATAAAAAAGCGCAGTTGTACACTAACCCCGCCTATTTTGAAAGTATCATTTTAAATTTGCTGACCAATGCTTTAAAATACAAATCTCCTGACCGTCCTTTATCCATTGATATAGGATGGGATGAGCAGGAAAAGTACACCGTCCTCTCTTTTAAGGACAATGGGATCGGTATTGACGTGGAAAGGTACAAAGATGAATTGTTTGGAATGTACAAGATTTTTCACGGCAATAAAAATGCCCGGGGCCTCGGTTTATATATCATCAAAACACAGATCGAAGCCATGAGAGGAAGGATAGAAGTGGAAAGTGAAGTAGGAGAAAACACCACGTTTAAATTATTTTTTTTAAATAACCCATAGCATTTTATTAAATGATTTCAGTATGCATTTTGTAAAGGTGGTTTTCCGGATAAACGGATTGCCTCAGGTAAGTAGGATAATTATATCAGTACTGTTGGCAAGCATGAACATGCTATTAATCCACAGTACTATGGCACAGCAGACGAAAAAGGAGCCCTTTAACCTTGTAAACATTGGAGGGGTTAATGTCTATGGCCAATCCGTTGATGACCAGACACGGTGTGTTCATTGGCATTCGGATCTCGATATTATTGCCATTAAGTTTAAGTGCTGTAATAGGTATTATCCCTGTTTTTCATGTCATGAAGAAGAAACTGACCATGAACATCAGGTTTGGCCCAGGTCGGAGTTTGACCAAAATGCGATTTTATGCGGGGTTTGCCGCAAAGAGCTGAGCATAGAAGATTATATGGCATCAGGTAATATCTGCCCACATTGTACCTCCCATTTTAATCCGGGATGCAGTAATCATTATTATTTATATTTTGAGGTCAATGATCATATGAAATAACATTCATATAATATATTATATAGTTTTTATAGCTTAATGGTTCTTATGATGAAAAGGACCTTTCCATGGGTTTTTGCCATATGCCTTTTCATTTATCACTTGATGCCATTTATTCCTGCCTCCTCCTATTAAAAATTATGGTCAGCTTCAGGTTTTTTTTTATAATGAATGGGGTAATTTATAAGGTAGGCTTAATTTATGTTGGGTACACCATTTATAAACTTTAGATTTTCAAAACAGTTAATTTATATGTTGAACATTTTTAATCACAAAAACTATAAAAAATGAGTCCTATAGACCCACCTCAGATTTACAGTGTAGTTCCCATCATTTTGCCACCTGATCAGTTGTTTGGGCCACTTTTCCATGATGTCCAGATGAACCATGTGTTTCCGGATTCCATTACTTTTGCAGACTGTTTCCCCAAGCGATCTCCCGAGGAGATTTTAAGCCTCTATGAAATCGAGAAACATAAAAAGGATTTTGATCTTAAAGATTTTGTTTCGGAATATTTTGAAATCCCCTCTCCGATCAAAACCGAATACGAAAGCAACCAGCAATTGCCTGTAACCGAGCACATCAGTAAATTATGGCCTTTATTGACCCGTACTTCTCAGACAAATTGTTCCATGCTGCCAGTTCCGAAATCTTATGTAGTGCCCGGGGGAAGGTTTAGAGGTCTATATTATTGGGACAGTTATTTTACAATGTTGGGCCTCCAATCCGCCGGTGAGCATGAACTGATAAGGGACATGGTGGATAATTTTGCCCATTTAATTGATACCTATGGACATATTCCCAATGCTAACCGCAGTTATTATTTGACACGTTCACAGCCGCCGTTTTTTGCCCTGATGATACGGCTGTTAGCCGATATTGATGGGACAGATGTATATGCCAAGTATCTCCCTCATATGCAAAAAGAATATAACTACTGGATGGATGGGTATTTTCGGCTTTCTGATAAGGAAACCAGTTTTCGTAGGGTCTTACTCATGCCTGATGGAAGTATCCTAAACCGGTATTGGGATGACCTCCCTGCTCCCCGTCCTGAGTCCTATGTCGAAGATGTGGAAATGGCCCATAAATCAGCTGCTTTTGGTGTCGAGCCAGGTAAACTTTACAGACACATCAGGGCTGCATGTGAATCTGGCTGGGACTTTACCTGCCGTTGGTTTAGAGAACCATCTAAAATGGAAACCATTCACACTACTGATATTATCCCCGTAGACCTTAATTGCCTGCTATATGACCTAGAAATGACTTTGTCTGAAGCATATAAACATAGCTCTTTCACTGAACCGTCTACCTATTTCCACCAAAAGGCAGAGAAGCGCAAAAAAGCGATGATGGATAATCTGTGGAATGAAGACCATAAATTTTTCATGGATTATGATTCAGAATCAAATAAATCTACCAAAATTCTTTCACTGGCAGGGGTATATCCGCTTTTCTTTAAAATGGCTACCAAAGCACAAGCTGAAGAGGTTCATAAACACATTACCGAGGGTTTTTTACATAAAGGTGGAGTGGTATCTTCGCTTCCTGAAAGTGGTCAGCAGTGGGATTTTCCCAACGGATGGGCTCCTATGCAATACATAACATATGTAGCCTTACGTAATTATGGTTATGATGATACAGCCAAAGAGTTGAAAAACAGATGGATAACCCTAAATGATGATGTTTTTAAAGAAACTGGTAAGATGATGGAAAAATATAATGTGGTAAACCCAGATTCACCTGCCGGGGGGGGTGAATATCCCAACCAGGATGGATTTGGCTGGACCAATGCCATTTATCTCTGGCTAAAAAATAATGAGTAATATATAGATGTAAGTCCTTTCAGAATAGAAGCATGCTCTGCATAAGCCCTATGATGAAATGTCAGTTATAATTGTACTATTCTCTATTTGGAGAAGTAGACATGCCATAGACATTCATTAATAAGCTTGTGCAGAGTATTATGTTTTTGCTAGTACTGGTGCTCCTTTTCAAGAGAACCTTTCATTATAATCTTTCGATGCTCTATTCCCCAATCGGCCAGGCTGTCTATTACGGGGAGCAATTTTTTTCCGTATTCAGTGAGTTCATATTGGACAGTAAAAGGCCTGGTATCCATCACTTTTCTTTCAATAAGCAGGTTGGTTTCCATTTCCTTAAGCTCTCTGCTCAGCATTTTGCCAGATATATTGTCTATATTTTCCAACAGTTCGGAATATCTTCTTGCTCCATAACACAGGGATGCGATGATATGCATTTTCCATTTGCCCCCCATGATGTACATGGCATCGGAGATAGCCATTATTTTTACTTTACATTGGGGAATACTGACTTCGTTATTTTCCATCATAGGTTACCATGTTACTTTTTTGTCACTGTTACTTTTTGAAACTTGGTGACAAAAATACGTATAAAATGCTGAAATTTGTAACATCATAAAAAACTTATTCTAATGGATCTAATTGAAGTAATGAACTGGCGATATGCTGTAAAAAAATTCAGTAAAGTAAAAGTAACGGAAGAAAAAATAAATCGGATCATTGATGCAGTGGCACTATCAGCATCATCTACTGGTCTGCAACCTTACAGGATCATCTTGATTAAAAACAAAGCGATCAGAGAAGAACTGGCCAAAGATTCTTTTAACAAACAGATTGCCGAATCTTCCCATCTAATGGTTTTTGCGGCATTTGATAGCATCACCAAAGAAAGAATACAAGACTTAATCAAGCTTATGGCTGAAACGAGGGGAGTGGCTGAAGCAGATTTAGCTGATTATAAGCACTCACTTGAAGGGGGATTACTGTCACGTACAGATGAAGATAATTTTATTTGGTCGTCCAGACAGGCGTATATTGCTCTTGGTACGGCTTTGATAGCCGCGGCTAATTTGCAGGTAGACACCACACCAATGGAGGGTTTCAATAATGAGAAATTGGATGAGCTTTTAAATCTAAAAGAAGCGGGATTAAAAAGTGTAGTCCTTTTATCATTGGGATACCGGGATGCCGAAAACGATTTTCTTGTGAATCAAAAGAAAGTTAGGTTGCCTAAATCAGAACTGGTTAGGGAAATTGTTTGATCAATGTTAATTGTTAATCCAAAGTGTTTTAGGCTTTGGATTAACAATTTCTGCTAATTACATATAAATTGGAAATATTATTTGTCGGATTAGGACTAATTTGGTCCCTATTTTTTTTCATGCATATTTATAGGCTGTTATGATAGCCGGGAGACCATATACCCAGTTTTAAGCAAATGGGCATCATCGATATTTTATCGAATAAGTTGGGACCGGCTATTCCTACTCTTGGCACACAGTAAATAATGCCCTTAAACTTTATGATAAACTGATGTAATTTACTACAGTTTTAACTACCTCTTTTGACTTTAAGTTGTGGCCCAAACCTTCAGTAGGGATCAAAACTGCTTTATTCCATGCCGCTGAAAGTTCCAATGCATTATGGAAGGGAGTATCCGGATCATCTTTATCATGAATGATCAAGCCGGGGATATCCAGGTTTTTGGCCATAGCAGCTAAAGAAATGTCCTCTATTTTATGCCGGACCTGCATCTGAAATTCATTGGTCACATTCTCTATGGTGTGTTTCTTCAGTTGCAATATGGAAGTATAAAAGGCAAAAAGTTCCGCTGCCCGGCTGGGCGATGCCATGGTTACCAGTTTTTCGATACCTTGAATTTGATAATAGGCAAGAGCATAATGCACCGATAAGCTTCCAATAGAATGGGCTACCACAGCATGAAATCCATGGTACTTCTCCACCAACAGGCTTATTAGGAAAGCATTCATGGGAACGTGAAACTGGTTGCCCTCACTTTGGCCATGGCCGGGAGCATCAAAGGCAATAAGGGTATATTCATCTTTGTCTATTGGCTCTATGTACTGTTTCCAGTGGTAACTGTGGCTTTGCCAGCCGTGGACAAAAAGTATTTTTTTAGGTCCATGTCCCCATTTGTATAGTTTAACATTGATGCTATTGAAATTGAAATCCTCGCTTTCCGAGGTGCTGAAGAATTCTAGGTGTTGCCTTCTAAACCCTGTCCGCATGGGCCTACAAAATAATCTGAACCCTGCCTGACCTCCTATTTTGGGACTGATACTATTGAGGGTGTTAAGGTAGAGGCCAAGAGATTGATATATAAATTGTTTCATAATCTTTAAGATGTGATACCGATCGGTATCATATAGGCTAAAATTTTTTTAAATGCTGATATGTTTAATCTTCTCTTCCAAATCTTCAATCACCCATATCAAATCTTTAGGATTATTGCGTATTTTGCATAGCAATACCCCTCCTTCTAAAGTAGCTAAAAACACGGATGCAAACTTTTCTATTGGCACATCTTCGCGGATCTGTTTATAGGTGATCCCCTTTTGGAGGATATGTTCTACCGAGGACTGGAGGGTATCCACTAAAATTCGTACATGCTTATTGAGCTGAGGTTTGGTATCATCCGTTTCTACACCTGTATTCAGTATAGGGCATCCGCCTTCTATAATAGGCTTTAATAGATAGGTCTGGAAAAATTTGGATATTGCCAATAATTTTTCAGGTGCATTCTTTCCCCCCTTAATCTTCTCCCTAAATTTAACCTTCATTTGCTCTGCCATATATAGGAATGCGCTTTCTTCTAAGTCTTCCTTATCAGTAAAATGCCTATAGATTGCTCCCTTTGTAAACCCTGTCGCTTTTGTAATATCGCTCAATGAGGTAGCCTTAAATCCTTGGGTATTAAATAGTACAGCAGATTTGCTGATTATCATTTCTTTTGTCAATTCGGGATTACGCATACACAAAGATACCGATTGGTATCTTAATTACAAGGTTTTTCTCTTTTTTAGTTTAGCTAAATGCTTTGGAAGTATATATGGCATAAAAACATGACCTGCCGAGCATTAAAATATATGGCAATAAACCTATTGATCCTTTAGGCAGCTATAGTTCCTTCTTCTATGTAAAAAGGGGCGTATAGGGCAAATTGTTGCCGCTGAATGATAGGGCCGGAAGAACAATTAAGGGCATTCCTATTTAAATGCTTGTTCGGTCATGCCATTATTGACCATACTACCAGCGATGTTCCCTGCTGACACAGCATTGGCAACAGCACGTAGGGGGCTGGCATTGTCACCGCAGGCAAATACACCTTCCACGGTGGTCCTCTGAAACATATCTACCTTGATAAGTCCCTGTTCATTCAATTCACATCCCAACTGCTCTGGGATGCCGCAGTGCTGCTCAAAGGATGGGCGGGAATAAATGGCCTTTAGCCCAAATGTGGACTGATCTGCAAAAATAATTTCCTCCATATAGCCATTTTGATGGTTTATGGAAGATATTTCCTTTTCTACTATCTCAATATGATGTTTTCGGATTTTCTCAGTTTCCTCCTGAGTTAAGGTCGATTTCCCATTGGTAAATATGGTTAGGTCATTTGTCCAATTCCTTATGAGTTGGGCATAATGGAA
The DNA here is from genome assembly GCF_000714815.1 of Anditalea andensis. Taxonomy (GTDB): domain Bacteria; phylum Bacteroidota; class Bacteroidia; order Cytophagales; family Cyclobacteriaceae; genus Anditalea; species Anditalea andensis. The sequence goes on from NZ_JMIH01000010.1 coordinate 68,039, forward strand.
AGCAACATTACCGTTGGCCAAAATCCCTGTTTTCTCGTGCTTTACTTCGTACCCATGGCAATATGGGCAATGGATTACAGAGATGCCCCAACATGCTGCAAACCCTGCTATATCAGGCATTATATCTTTTATGCCAGTGGCAAAAATTAATTTTTTGGCTGTGAAGATATTCTTGGTATCTGTAGTTATTTGAAACCCGGAAGCGGTTTTGGTACCTGCTGTAGCAAGACCATTGTAAAACCTTACCGTATCATATTTTCCAACCTGCTGTTTGGCTAGCGTGGAAATTTCTTTTGGGGTTTTTCCGTCCTGTGTTATGAAGTTATGCGAATGAGGAGTCTGTAGGTTACATGGTTTTCCACTGTCGATAATTAAAACATTCCTCAATGCCCTGCCCAATGACATTCCAGCGGAAAGTCCAGCATAACTTCCTCCTATAATAATAACATCAAAATGATCCCGATCTCTCATACGATTTTGTTTTGATAAAATGCTAAATGATAAAGGCAAAGAAAATGCTGTCAAAGCCAGCCCTCCCTGTTTTATGATTTCTCTCCTAGTCATACTGCTCAGACTTTCCGTAAAGATACTACTTTTAATTTAAATGCAATTAAGTTGCATTTATAAATTTAATGTTGTTTAGCAATGCGTTAAGTCGTGAGTATATTTACATTGATTTTGCCATGGTTTACTGATGGCTTGAGGGGCAAAGATTTGATCACGAGTAAAAAGCCATTCAAAAAATCTTAATAGATACGATTATCTATCAGGATTTTTGAATGGCTAACTGCCGATGGAGCGGTATCGGAAGCTCGACTTTTGAATGCTGGAAACTTTGTTTCCAAAGGTGTATTCATGGGTTGATATTACGATTTTCTTAACATCTAACCCATATTCAAAGATTAATAGTTATATGCCTTCTGCTAGATCGCCTGCTATATCTGTCCAGTCATAAAAATGGAAAGTTTTGTCTGTGGACATGACTACAAATAAACCGTTGGGAAACATGGGACCTAAATTGGCATTAATGACTTCTGAACCATCACTTTCCATGGCGGCTACTTTTATGGTTTTCAAAAGGACATGTTGATGGGGATTTTCCGCCTGTCCTTCACGGGTGAAAATATGGAACTGGTTTGCCTGTTGGTCAGAGACTAAAATATAGCCTTTACCGTTTTCTTTTTTATAGATACTAATGCCTTCATGGTCATCCGTGAAGCCTTTAGTAGCAAAAAGCGCCAATTCTTCATTTCCCTTCTCGGGATCTGCATAGTATTTCCTTACACCCACCTGCTCATCAGAATAGTATACATACCCCAGTTCATCGTCCACAGCGATAGCTTCTATTTCTTTTTTTCCGCTGTATTTTCCAAAAGCTCGGACTTTTGTGGCAGAAAAGTGGCCGTTACTTTCCTTCTCCAGACGGTATTGCCAAAGATAACCTTCGGCAGGACCTGTTTTTCTGCCTACTATCATGAATAGTGCACCATCATTTGGTCTATTGTAAAGCGCAATGCCCATAGGAGCACGGTCTTCTTCACCTATAAATACATCGATACCGCCATTATCCGCCGGCAGCATGTCAGGAACGGTATATATTCTGACTTTATCCGTCAGTCTTTCGGTGACTACGGCTATAGATACCCGTTCATTATCCATACGGACCGTACGTAGATCTACATTATTGGGTCGTTTTAGACCTCGGATGGTTTTTTCTTCTATGATGTTGCCGCTCAGGTCATATACCATAAGGGCTCCATCTTCATCCTTATCTGTACCCAATACTAAACTTTCTCCGGGATTTTCCTCGTTGAACCAGATTGCAGGGTCATCAGTGTCGTATTTGGCTTTTTGGGTGACTACTTTAGGCGCTATGATCCTATCATCGCTTTCTTCTACTTTGGTATTGCAATGGCTCATGATCAGTATGATCAATATGGCCGGATATAGTTGTTTCATATGTTTATAAATATTTCTTAAGGGTCAATACTTGTTTAGAGCGCCGGATGGCTTATCCATATACAAAACGCCCAGCATAGGTAGATTAAAGATTATATCTCAATCCCAACATCCCCCAAAATGAATGATAAGAATCTCTGTAAGGGTAGATGGGGTCTCCGAAATAGTGTCTATGTGAAGAATTGGTAATGTTGTTCAGATTGGTAAATAGGGAGAAATTCTGGCTCACACGTTGGGAAGCGGTGAAGTCCAACTGACCGATGGCTTCAAAATACCTGTCCAAGAACAATTCCCCCAGCTCCTGTATGGAAGGTGCACTCGCACTACCTCCCACGCTGTCCAGCCAAGTGTCTCTCCAATTGTAAGATACTTGGGCAGAAAACCCGCCTTTGTTGTATTGAAGGGCTACGTTATATACATGAGGTGTTTGCATTGGCAAAGCGATCCTTCTTTCTACGGGTACAATAATCTTGGCTTCCGATTTGGAATAGGTGTAATTGGCATATATCCCAAAATCACTCCAAAACCCTGGAAGAAAATCCAGTTTTTGCTGCCAGGCTATCTCAAGCCCATATACATAGGCGCTTTCCCCGTTCATAGGAGTGACCAGTTGGTAACCATTAAATTGGCTATTATCCTGGATAAATATGGTTTCATTGTAGATGAAATCGTTCAAATTTTTATAATAAGCCCCCAATGAAACAAAGCCTATGTTTTGAAAATAATTTTCGAAGGACAGGTCCAAGTTTGTAGCCTTGGAAGGCTGAAGGTCTGAATTCCCAGTTGATATGATCTGGTTATCCTGATTGACCAAGCGATAAGGAACCAGATCATTAAACATGGGCCTGGCGATGGTATTGGTGAAACTTGCCCTGATATTGGCTGTTTTTGAAAGCTCATATCTCAAGTTGAACATTGGAAACAGGTTAAAATAAGATATGTCACCGCTTTCGGTAGCGACAGTCTCCTGATAGTCGCCCTCCTCATCAAACAGCACTTCGTTCCCTCTGTAATAGTTCATTACCTGCTCACCTCTCAGTCCTACGTTAAAATTGAACCTGTTCAGGTGGTAATCCGTCATGACGTACCCGGCATATATGTTTTCTCTGGCAAAATAATTATTGGGGTCAGAGTTTTCTCTTGTCCTGTTTTCATCTAGATTGAACAAAGCTTCATTTTGGTTAAAGAAGTTTTTGCCTGCTACCCAATCTATTTCTCCATTGATCGGATATCTGCCGCTGATCAGGTTCCGGTTATTTGGCTGAAAAAATTGGGCCATGGTCAGATCACTGAAGCCGGTCCAGCGCTGTTCAAGCATATCTCTCTGTTTTGTCTTTTGCCATGCTTTGCCTCCTATTTTTATATTGCCTCTGCCATCACCTAAGAGATATGGGGTCTTTAAATTAATAGTGGCAAATTTATCAGTATCCCTCACATCATCTCTCCTTCTTTCGTAATATCTGAAATTCATTTGATCCATATCGGATAAGTTCACTTCTTCCGATGGCTGGACCGTAGCAAATTTTCTATCGGAAATATCATAACTATAATTGGGTCTTCCCGAATGTCTGAAGGCATAATATTCCCGTAGGGGTACATTAAACGTTCCAAAGGAATAGCCAACATTATAGTCTAAGGTGCTTTTGCCAATATCCTGTTGCCCTCCAGCATTGAGACTTAAGAGGTTGGTGATCCTGTTATATTCTCTTAATACTTTTTCATACCTTCCCCTATTGGCCAAACCAGGTGTTGGATAAGTGCCGTCTGAGAGAGAATGTCTGGCATCGTTACGGATTTCATATTCATCATAGTTATTATACACCGCTCTTAAATATAAAGAGGACCTGTCATTGATACTGTAATCCATTTGTCCACCCAAGCCTATCCTTGTACGCTCGGTTTCGTACAGCGATGGCCTTAATCCGGCCAATACATCCTGAGGTCCGTTTCCAAAATCCTCTACACCCCAGTCATGACGGATATCTTCAGTGGCCCTGTTGTCTTTCTGGTAAGTCCCGCTTAGGACAAAATCAAGTTTACCCACCCTTTTGCTATAAGTAGCACTTCCTAACCACTGCGGTCTACCGGACATATGGTTATACCCACTGGCGGCAGTGGCTTTAAAGAGTACGCTATCGCCTACCGGCCGCGTAGTCAGTAGATTGATAGATCCTGATGTGGCATCCGCATCCATGTCTGCAGTGATGGATTTGATCACTTCCATGCTGGAAATCATACCTACCGGTATAATGGCAGTATTGGTTTCCCTATCACTCTCGCCGGTGGAGGCCACCCTTTGGCCGTTTAAAGTCACGGTATGAAAACTGGAATTTAGGCCGCGTATCAGTACACTTTGCGCCTCACCTCTTTGCGGTTCGGTCACTACTCCCGGTACGCGCTTCAGTGCTTCTGTTACATTCAAATCAGGGAATCTTTCTATCTGCTCATAAGAGATCACATTTTTGAGATTAAAAGATTCTTTCTGCACATTCAAGGCCCTGGATTGGCCTCTCCTATACCCGACGATGGTCACCTCATCCAGATCATCCAGAGCAGAAGACAGTCGTATAGAAAGACTGGAAGGACTTTTTTCATCAATAAAGATAGGTCTGGATATGCTGTTATAACCTATGTAAGAAAAAATCAGAATTTGTTCTCCCACCGGTACATTTTGTATCCTGTAACTTCCATTGATATCGGTAACCGCACCTACTATACCGGAGACGGTTTCTACCCTAACGGTGACGCCTACCAATGGCTCTCCATTGACGGCATCATATACGCGTCCCTGTACTTCACCTTTGCCGTCTTCGCTTATCTTTTGCTTGACAGTACGGTCGTCAGGCTGGAAAATAATGATGTGGTTATTCACCTGTTTAAATCCAAATCCTGTCTGTCTGGATACTTCTTCGAGCAGTTCACCTACTGTTGATTTTGGAGATGCTATTTCAAGTTCTTTTCCCAGATCAGTTATTTTTGAACTGTATGAAAACCGAAATTCGGTGTTTTCTTCAATTTTAAGTATGACGTCTTTTATATTCAGGTGCCTTTGGACCTTGGTAAGGGGTACCTTATATACATTTTGGGCAGTAGATTCTTTGGCTACCGCCATACTGCCGACAGCACAGAGCATTATAATCGCAAACATGCCATTTCTAGTCATTTTCCAGCAATGTTTTAGTAGTTTTTTTTTCATAACTTTGATAAGTTGAGTAATCGGTTTGATTGGATTGTGTTGAGAAACGATTTTGAAAGGACCTCTGAAAGACCGAAGGAGACAATTGCCGTTGTCTCCTTGTTTTTTAGCAGCCCTTACCGGTTAAAACATAATGGTTTTTAGCTATTTTATCTATTTTAAGGTGATTGGATTCGGCTATATTTAAAAGGATTACCTGTAAATTTTCGGCACGGAAACTACCTGTAAAAACACAATTTTCCGCTTGGGAGGATGTTATCGTCACACCATACCATTTGGACAATTGATTAAGTATTTCATGGATTGGAGTGTCTTCATAAGTAAGCAACCCTTGAGTCCAATCGAAATCCCGAAGATCTTTCAATTTGTCCATACGGGTAGTCTGATCATGGTGAGAAATTTCAATAACTTCCATATCCTTTAGAAAGGTACTTTGGAAAGCCGTTTCTACTTTAACTTTGCCCTCCTTTACCGCTACACGGCCTGATTGGGCCAGGCTGTCATAATGCACAGAGAAAGAGGTCCCCAATACAGTGGTGGTAGTGGGCCCGGCGGATACGATAAAAGGTCGTTCAGGATCTCGTGTCACCGATAAATAGGCTGTACCTGATATTTTTATTAGCCTCTGGTCAGTGGTAAATGCTAGGGGATAGAGAATGGAAGTGCCTGGCATTGCGGTGATTTTAGTACCATCAGGTAGGGTCAGCTTACCGAGTTGGCCAGTCGATGCGGTGAAGGTAGCCCATTCGGCATCTTTATGACCACCTTTTTGCAGGTATAGTGAAATGCTTATAATCAAAATTATAGTCGCGGCTATTTTCGTGAACAATCCTACATTTCTGTATTTCTTGGCCTTTTCCAGATAAATGCGGTCTGCGACTTTATCAGCCATACGGGAGGAAGGTTTTCCCTGGACTGCCTCGGTGCTCGAATCCCAGGCCAATCTCAGATTTTTTTCCAGCTCTCCTTCCGGATCTAAAACTTCCTGATACTGCTTTAGCAAGCTTAGTTCTTCGGAACTGAGTCTGTTCTGGGTGATTTTCCTGACTAATAGTAGCTGATAATTTTCTTCAGTCATATGGTAGTACTTTCATGTGTTATGACTGAAAATAAAAAAATAATCCCGACAGAAGTTGTTAATAGATTGTTAACAAAAAATATTAAAGCTTAACATTATTGACTGTTTTTGATATGTATGGAGACCCCTTTTAAAGCTAAGGAAACTTGGTTGGCAACTGTTTTAGGAGAAATGTTCAATAGGTCAGCGATCTCTTCAAAGCTTAGCCCTTCAAATTTTGCCAATGAAAAAATAAGGCTTCTCTGTTCTGGCAAGGTTTCCAAAAAAGAGGTCAGAGAGGTATGCAGCTCTTCCATGATGATGTGGTCATCAGATTTTATATTATCCGGATATACCCCCTCATAATCATGGCCATAGGAAATGATTTTTCTTTTTTTATGTTTCTGTAGCAGGGAAAAGCAGTTGTTTTTTATGCTGATAGATAAATAGTTTTTGATATTCCCATCGATCTTTAAATTTTTCCTTTTTTGCCAAATATTGAAAAACAGATCTCCTACAACCTCCTCAGCATCAGTAACTTCTTTCAAGTAAAAAACCGCGATGCGCATCAATAAGCGCTCATATCTGAGAATCAGTTCTTTCAGTGCTTTTTCATCATTTTTACTTACTAGGTAAAAGAGGTCTTTGTCATCCTTGTTTTGGTAGGGCTTCATCATGCTCCGAAATTAGTCTCCAAAGATCATTTGGTGATTAATTGGATGTTAACATAACTTTACCAAAATCATAGAGATTGGATTTGATAGGGAATATTAGTGGTGATGTGTTTAATTGATGAATATACTTATAGGTAAGCGCCTCATCTGGAATGAAAGTTTTTAATACCGAAATAAATGCGGATGGTTTAGATCGTTTAATATATAAGTTTTGGATGTGCCCTATTCAAAAAACAGTATTTTTTCACCTCTGCTGGCATAGCAAGCTCTGAATCCAAATTATGGCTTATCGAGTACAATTCATTTTACTATAGGATTGGAACCGATTAATTATCAGTATTTATACCATTAATTATTAAAATGGTAACCAATTCACCTATATCCTGTAACCATTTTACGCTATATATCCTGTAACACTTCTCCATCTTGCACAAGAAATCATACAGCAAAAATAAAATGGATAAAAGGAAACTTCCGGATTCTAAAAAGCAAAAATGGTATCAAATAAGAGAGGTACTCTTTGGTTTCCTTTTTTTGGTATTTCTACTCTTTCTCTACTATATAATATAAAATATGAAGAATTTACCTTGCTGTGCTATCATCTTTATATGGTTGCTTCAGTCCACAGCTGTTTATGCCCAGGATTTTATCTCCATAAAAGGTAAAATTATCAATGCCCAGACCAATGAACCACTATATGGGGCATCGGTTATGATTGATGGGGATTACAATGGTGTAGCCACAGATATTTACGGGGATTTCAACCTTCGGGTGAGTATAAAAGGTGATGTGGTCCTTCTGTTAAGGTTTATTGGATTCAATCAAGAACGGATTTCTATCCATGTATCCGACATGGACATGGATTTAGGGACGGTAAGCATGGGAGAGGATGTTGCCAGTTTGGATGTTTTTGAGGTGCGGGCAAGTTTGGAAGGCCAGCAACGGGCTTTAAACCAACAAAGGACGGCAGATAATATAAAGAACATTATATCAGCCGATCTTATCGGCAGGTTTCCGGATCTGAATGTAGCCGAAGCCATGCAACGCGTTCCCGGTGTAAACATACAAAGGGATAAAGGGGAGGGCTCTACGGTCTCCATCCGTGGTACACCCCAGCATTTTACTGCCATACAGATCAATGGGGAGCAAATGCCCAGTGTTCAGCAAAGCGGGATCAGGAACGAGGCACTGGATTTAATTCCCGCCGATCAGTTGGCGAGTATAGAGATCACAAAAGCCCCCACCCCAGATATGGACGGGGACGCAATAGGGGGTGTAATCAATCTGCGGACACCGGTTGCCAGAAAGAAAGAACTGAGCATTAGGGCAGAATCAGCATTAGGATACAACGATATTTCAGGCGGTATCAACGGGATTGGAAAATTAAGGGTAGACAAGCGCTTTTTTTCCAACCCAAGGGTAAGTGAAGGAAAATTGGGCGTTATTCTGGGCGCCTCCTATTATAGCACAAACAATTCCGAAGACCGTACCGATGCCACTTGGCAGGGGGTCCGGAGGCCTATCGGAAATATGGATACGGATACTTTGGTCATGGCCAACTACCAGTACCGCAGGACTATTAATCAAAGGGAACGGATAGGTGCTACGGCTACTATTGACTATAAATTCAATAAAAACCATGAGGTGGTGTTCAACTACATGTACAACCGTAGGGAAGACAACGATGTGAGGAACCGCCTTCGGTTTGATATGGATAGAAGTGGATCTGTTTTTCACTCTTTGGATTCCATTTCCAATGCCAGGGTAAGAAGGGATATCAATATATGGGATGAACTAAAGACCAACCAAAGTTTTAATTTACAGGGATTTCATACGCTGGGTCACTGGAAGATTGATTGGTCAGCCTACTATACCTTATCAAACCGGACTTTTCATTCGGATAGGGGGGATTTTGCAAATGATGAAATAAATATTGTGGCCGATAATCCGGGAGGAATATACAGTGATGTACCCTTCTTTAGGCCGGCTTCCAATGAGCAAAGTATGTATGATCCTTTCTTTTACCGCGATTTTAGGCGGTATGAAGAAGACATTGAAAGTACTGATGCCACCAATGCGGTGGCCAGAATAGATGTAACCAAATATTTTGATTTTTATAGGGAATATCCCAGTTATATCAAATTCGGAGGAAAAATACGGTCCCAGACCAATTCTAAATTCAGGAACAATCAGGTCTTTGGCTTTAATGACCCGAATAATATACTCAATACCAATGAAGCATTTTTAAGGGTTTTATCAAGGACAGAACCTATTGATTTTTTACAAACGGATTATCGTTTTGGACCATTGATAGGGAGAAATGAATTTCAGGGATATATCAACCGCAACCGCATATTGCTAACCGCTGCCGACAATGCATGGGATGCAGAAAGGTTATCTTTAAGCGATACTTACGATGCCTATGAAGACATATATGCCGCTTATTTGATGAGCAGGACCCAATTTAACAAATTGATGGTGTTGGCAGGTCTGCGGTATGAATATAATGATGTAAGATATGATGCCTATGAGGTTTTTAGGATAGGGACCACTGTAACGGGTTCTCCGATTGAAGGCGGTAGCCATTATGGGTTTTTAATGCCCCACTTACACATGAAGTACAGTATGGATAACTTTACAGCCTTAAGGTTTTCAGCCAATATGAATTATGCCAGGCCCAATTTTGTGGATATTGTGCCTTTCGTAAATTTTGATGCGGACGCAATAACCCTCCGTTTGGGAAATCCAGCGCTCTTGCCTTCCAGTGCATGGAATTTTGATCTGATGTTTGAGCATTACTTTGCCAATGTAGGGATCATTTCAGCCGGTGCATTTTATAAGGATATAAATAATTTTCAATTTACAAGGATAGATCCTTCTTTATTGGAAGATTTTCCCGGCTATCCGGGGACTCAGGGTTTTATCTTTAGTCAGGAGCAGAATGGGGAAAAGGCATCTGTTTTGGGGGTGGAGGTAAATTTTGTAAGGGCCCTTGATTTTCTACCCGGATTTTTACAGCATTTTAATATTGATGCAAACTACACATTCGCCCATTCAAATGCCTTTACCCAGGACCGTACGGATATTAACCTTCCGGGTCAGGCCGCCCATACATTCAATGCATCACTTGGCTTTGATTATCGCAGGTTTATCGGTAGGGTAATGGGGAATTATAACGGAACTTTTGCCAATTCGCTGGCTTCACAGCGTCAGGATGATATTTTCCAAGAAGCCCGTTTCCAGATAGATGCCAATGCTTCCTATAATATAAGTGATAAGTGGAGATTATTTGGGGAATGGGTAAACATCACCAATGCACCAAGTATACGGTATCAGGGCGAAAGGGAAAGAATCAACAGGATAGCTTATTTTGGATGGTGGTCCAGAGTAGGGATAGGTTTTAGATTTTAATCCAAATTGTTATGCAAATCAAAAGAATATTTCTTTTACTCATGCTTGTTTTACCTTCACTTTCTTGTGAGCGTGAAGAAGCTTTTGAACTGAGTCCTCCAAATCTGTTATTAAGGTTTACAGATACCGGAGAGATCGTACAGGAACCCGGTAACCGGGTGTCTCTTGAATTTGAACTTCAGGCAGCAAGTGGCATAAGTGAATTCATTGTTTTCAGAGATGGGGAAATATATGAGACCCAAAACTATACCGATGATATTTCAGCTATATATAATTTTGAATATACGGTACCATTGGATCAGGAAACAGGATCATATCATGTTTTTAGGTTTGAACTGATTGATCAGGAAAACCGTGCTGATGATTATGAGGTGACACTTTCCATAAGAAATACTTTCAGTGAATCGGAAGAATCCGTAAACGGTACGCTAGTTACGGTAGTAAAAGGAAAAGTCAATAATGATTATACCTTTTCAGCTGAAAAAACCTATTTGATCGACAGTATTTTTTCTATAGAAAATAACAGTACGCTGACCATTGATGCAGGCTCAACGGTTTACTTCAAAACATATGAAGATCCTTTGCTTCGGTCGCAAATAATCGTTTCACAGGGATCCAGGATAATAGCTGAAGGTGTACAGGAGTCCCCAATAGTCTTTACCAGTGACAAATTGATCATGGGACAGGATCCTTCACCTACGGATTGGGGGGGAATAGTCATATATGGTTCTGCCCCGTCCAATCAAGGCAATGCTATTCTCGATAACGGTTATCGATATGGGGGCAATAACCCAAATGACAATTCGGGTATTTTAAAATATGTGAGAATAGAGTATGCCGGCAAAAACGGCGCCCATGGACTGACTTTGAACGGAGTAGGATCAGGTACTACAGTACAGTTAGTCCAGGTATACAGCAATGAGAACATAGCCTTTAGGATCAGGGGAGGAAGGGTCAGCTTAAAGTATCTGGGTGGCATAGGCCATGGAGGTTATGGTTTTTGGGCCGATCATGGCTGGCAGGGAAACGGACAATTTTGGATTTTTCAAACCAAACGAATAAATACGCTTGTACCTATAAATTTCTGGAACCAGGCAAGATCCATAGAGTTGAGAAATGATGAGAATTCTTTGACTCTTCAGCCCCGCACTCAATTTAGAATCAGCAATGTCACCTTGATCGGAAACGGGTATGAACCAGGTGTGAATAACGGCACCAGAAGGGGGGTCAGGATCCGCAGAGGAGCTTTGGGCATTTTCCAAAATGCACTTATCACTGCTTTTCCAAATGATGCTGCCCGGGTGGAAGACCTTCCTATTGAGCAATTGGGACAAGACATGGTATTTGACAACATCCGTTCCTATGGCAATCAGGTGAATTTCTCCCAAGAGGCAGCAACTTTCTTCTTTGAGTCCGGCAATTATAATGTTCGGGACAATTCAAGCTCAGGGGTTGATCTCAATAATATCATAGGATCAGAACCTTCCCCATTTAACCCCTCCGCCTTAGGGGCTTTTTTTACCTCTGCAGCTTATATCGGGGCAGTTGAAAACCAATCCAATGACTGGACAAAGCAAGGGGGCTGGTTTAAAAATTTAGATGGCAGCATTCGATAAAATTAACCTAAATAAAATTTCAATGAAAAAGTATCAACTATTTCGATTTACATCAGGTTTCATAGCCTTATGTTTAGTAACATTCATGAATACATCATGTAGTGAAGATGATGAACCGGTTTATGCTATGCCACAGCTTTCGCTTTCCGGTGATGATTATATGGAAGTCAGGATAGGGGAGCCTATAGTGGTCACTTTGGAGGTAAATATGGAAGGCGGCAATGGAGAACTGCTCGTTTTTTCCGGAGGTGGCTTGTTGGACAGGGTAGCACTTCCATCTGAAGCAAGCACATTCATTTATGATGAACAGCAGGTTCCGGAGACGGCTACGGAAGGGCAGGAGTTTGAATATGAGTTTTCGGTAATCAACTCACAGAGCACCGAGTCCGGTAGAGTAAATTTGACGGTAAGTACTATAGCTTATGAACCCACCGTTCTTGGAGGGGAAACACTTTATAGGATCACTGTTCCTCAAGATGGCATTGTAGAATCAGATGTTGTGCTGGTTTCAGGCCGGAAATATTGGATTGAAGCAAGTTTAGATTTTCAACCGGGGACTACACTTACTGTCCAACCAGGCACCGAGTTGTACCTCAAGGCAGGTAATGAACCATTAACGGATATTATCATCAGGCCGGGCGCTACTGTAGACATGGCCGGAACGGCTGAAAATCCAATTACGATCAGTTCAGATAATACATTAACAGGAGAAGCCCTTCCAGGTGACTGGGGTTTGTTTAATATTCGGGGGGATGGAGCCGGCAGCAATAGCGGAAGCATAGCGTTTGTCCGCATGGAATATGGAGGAGTGAGAAATTTTAGGCTTCAGAACGTAGGGGAACAAACTATTATCAACCATGTGCAGGTATTTAAAGCTTCCGGTGAAGGGATTATGATCACAGATGGAAATGTAAATTTAAGCCATATCGTGGCCACAGATTGCGCCTCTGGTGGGTTTAGGCTTGGAGATGCCTATGCAGGGCAAATGCAATTTGGCATTTCCATCTTATCTGAGCGTTTTGATGATAATTCTGAAGTAGATATAAGGGAAACATCCTCTGCTATTTTGGCCAATTTTTCTGTTATTGGTCCCGGAGCAGATGCCGGTAATACCTCTGGGATACGTATGAGAGGGGCCAGCAGTGGAAAGGTTTATAATTCCATTATAGCCGATTTCCCAAGAAGGGGATTAAGGCTCAATGATAATATAGAGATTACAAACATAAACGGACCGACTGTTTTTGCCCATAGTTTTATATTTAATGTGCCCAATGACCCCTATAGGGATGATACCGGCGCCGGAAATCCTTTTAGGGGATATGTGGATACCAATGGTGTCTACCAAAATCCGTTCTTCAACAATGTAAGCGGAATGGAAAATGGAGCTCCTATTTTGACCGCCATTGAGGGAATCGGTAATGGAAGTATAATACCTTCAGCGGTGCAAAGCAGTGCATTTGATCCTTCCAGCATCGGAGGTTTTTTTACATCGGCTCCTTATGTAGGCGCTATCCGTGATGCCGGTAATGACTGGACCAAGGGCTGGGTAAAAAATCCGGACGGAAGTATCCGATAATGAAAAACAGGCCGGTAATTTCAGCATATTGATTTTACCGGCTTCTTTTATTTTTTTAATCCTAACATTTACCGGAAACCTTTTTTTCAATTAAACAACAAGGTGGAATATAAATAATAGAGCATGACCAGATGGCAAGTATGGGTTTTGATTTTAGTTTTCAAAATCCCCGGATATGGGGCATTTTCCCAGGAATATGAAAAAAATCTCCCCCCTGAAAATGCCCAGATTAGGTACAGGGCATCTGAAATACCGGACCGCATATTACTTACCATAAGCAGTGCTGATGCTAAGCAGACCACAGTTACCTGGAGAGTCGGTTCACCATCCGATAAAGGGTCAAATAAGGGTTTATTGGAAATTTCACCCAAGGGAAAAACAGTTACGTTCTATAAAAACCCTGTTCGTTTACAGGCCATAAGTAGTGATTTTACGACATTTATGAAGGAACGGGTGATCTACCATAAGGTCATATTAAAAGACCTCATAGAGGACCAACCTTATGTATATAGAGTCGGTAATGGCAAAATATGGAGTGAGTGGTTTGATCTCGCCCCTATCAAAGCTAAAGAAAAAAACACCTTTAAATTTATTTATTTGGGAGATGCCCAAAATGACCTTTATCCGCTGTTTTCCAGAGTAATAAGATCGGCCAACCAAAGGGCTCCGGATGCAGCTTTTTACCTTCATGCCGGGGATCTGATCAACCACAGCCAAAATGATTATGAATGGGCGGAATGGTTTGCTGCCGGATCCTGGGTTTTGAGCACAGTGCCGCAAATGGCCATACCCGGAAACCATGAATATGTAAAAAATGAAGAAGGGGATAAATCAGGCATCAGTCCATACTGGGACGCTCAGTTCAATTACCCCGAAAACAGTCCGGAGGGAATGAATGATAGGGCTTATTATTTTGATTATGAGCATGCAAGGATCATTTGTCTGGATAGTAATGTAGATTTGGAATTGCAGGCCGATTGGTTGAGAAAAGTATTAGAAGATAGCAGGCAGGAGTGGCATATTGTCCTGTTTCATCACCCGGTCATATCAGGGGCTGAGGGCAGGATGAATGAAGGCGTGCTCAAAACCTGGAAACCTATATTAGATGAATACAAAGTAGATATGGTACTGCAGGGGCATGATCATATTTATGGCAGGGGCAACAATGTCAGTTCGGGCCTCGGACTTTGGGATGAACATTCCGGAACGGTATACGTAGTCTCGGTGGCCGGCCGTAAAATGTACACGATAAGTGATCATCCCTGGATGGATAAAAAAGCCGCTAATCTGCAGACCTATCAAGTGATTTCTATAGATAAAGACCAATTGTTTTATAAAGCCTATTCCTTGGATGGCAGTTTGTTTGATGCCTTTACTTTGATAAAGCAAAAGGGAAGTATAAACCAATTAGTAGAACAGGAGATCGAAAAACCATGAAAGGTGCAGCGTCCATCATTTTTTTAGGCATGTTGTTTTTTGGCTTTTTTTCAGTCAATGCACAAACTGAAGGTGGTCTTCAGGCTTATTTAAAATCCGATACGTTAACGCTGGAAAACAGCATCTTAAGACATCAGTATCTGTTTAATGGGGGAGATCTGAAGCTTTTAAATTTATGGGATAAAAGAAGTGATAAGGTATTGGAGATAAACCGACCTCAGATTGATTTTGTTTTTGGGGGTATTTCATTGGATTCAGTGAGTTACCGGATACATACTGCCGAAGGCAGTGCCGGTGATCAACCCTATAAAGAAGTTGTTATAATCCAATATAGGGGAGGCTTAGAGGTGAAAAGAAGAATAAAATTGTTTGGCGAGGCCCCGGCTGTAAGGCACCAATTTGAATTTAGGGGGAAGTCTAGTGTCCTGTCTTGGGAAAGAGTCATTATATGAGACTATTTCTTATTAATCTTTTTCTTTTAAATTTACCTATAAGGTAGATAGCAGTGATTTTCTTCTTAAGCACATAGGGGGACGGAATATAAACCATTAGATCCTTTACCTTCTTACTTCTGTAGCGGATCCTTAGTATATCCCGTGCATAATTATCACATATTACTCCGTCATTTTGTTTCTACATTATTAGCCCGTCCCATTATAATTAAAATTAAACTTTGTATTTTAGGATGGGGATTCATTGGCCTGGTAATCAATAAAGGGATAAATAAAAATGAAAAGTCTGTATTTTTTGATATTTGTATTTTCGGTAACGGAGACATTTGCCCAAAAAGAAGCCAATGTATGGATTACGGGCAAGGACTATGGGATTGACTTTAATTATAATAGGTTCCGGGTATTTGACAGGGAATCTTTTAGGCCGAACTTGGCAGCAGAAACTTCTGTATCCATCTGTAACAGAGAAACCGGTGAACTGCTGTTCTACTCTGACGGATCTAATGTCTGGGACAGGAACTTCCGTATCATGCCCAACGGAAGGGATTTGATCGGCGGTCGGTTGTTTGGTCAGCACGCCCTGATTGTCCCTATGCCCGGTTCATCTGACAGGTATTACCTTTTTACTTTGCAACGCTTTGAGGAGGATTACGGCCTTTACTATACGGTCATCGATATGTCTTTAAACGGAGGCTTGGGGGATGTCGTTCCCGGAACAAAAAACACCATGCTGCTCTCCAATCCCTTGGAAGTCCTCACCGGGACTATTCATGACAATGGTAGGGATTTTTGGGTACTGACCCATGAGGATGGCACAGATAGGTTTGTAGTTTATCCCATCACAGCTCAAGGAATCATGCCCCCGGTTTTTTATCCGTTTGGACCAGCTTATGATGGTTCCACATATGGCGGGATGATTCAGATTTCGCCCGACCGTAGCATGATGGCTTTTAATATCAGTATAAGCCAAAATATAGATGGGCAGGTAAATGAAAGCTCTCCTTTGGAATGGTATGATTTTGACCCAAGCACCGGTGAAATCAGCAACCGTAGAGTTTTGGGAGAATTTCCATCAATCTTCACCCTACTATTTTCACCCGATAACAGCAAGCTGTATTTTGGCAGTTACAGTTCGCCTAAGCCGGCTTTATATGATTTGTTATGGCAATACGATTTGTCGGCGGGTTCTTTGGATGAAATCATCCAGTCGCTGGATAGTACCACCTGGGGATTCAAAACATCTGACCGCTTTTCCACCCCTGTGCCATTGCCTTCCTTTAAGCTGCAACTGGCCCCTGATGGCAGATTGTATAACGGAGCCATGCCTCGTTACCCTAACGGGAATAGAGTCATACATCGTATATTATTTTATCTTGATCGCCCTAATGCCCCCCTCCGAAACGCAGAGCCCAAATTCCGGTTTTTGGATTCTCCAAATAACACTAACCTTCGTACGGATGGTTATGGTTTTGAACAGGCTTTTCCGAATTTTATGCAGTACTATTTTAACGGGCTTGAACCCATAGACAACAGCCTTACTCCGGGGGAATGTGCCGGTATAGTACTGACAGTTTATCCGAACCCATCGGAAGACTTTGTATCCATCAAAAGTAGTATTGACAACTGCCTTTTTCCGGCTAATATAAAGATTTACAATGCTTTCGGGCAATTTTTACAGGAAGCCAGAATCTTCAGCGAACCTTTCCCCCAAATCGACATAAGGACGTATCCCAGCGGAGTATATTTCCTGATCATAGAGACGTTCAACCGTACCGAAGTGAAAAAGGTGATAAAAAGATAGCGAACGCACACCACAAAGGTGTGCGCGCTGTAAATAGAATAAATAATGTTTATAAAATTATTATTATAAATTTGAATACACCTTAATATTATTAGATATGCTTCGATCGCAACTCCCTACCTCGGTTCCCTGCCCCTTGATTATAACTGATACCTGTCCACCAAAACTTGCCGGAGGGTTGGTAGTTACAGTAAAGTTTGAAGTATAATTGAGGGCTGAGCCTGTATCCATTGCCACCACATTAGGTGGTACTTGATGACCTTGAATAGTACAACCTGCTGCATATTCTATAATAAAAGCAATTATTGCCGCACCCGAATTGCATCCAGATCCCACCACCGAACAAGTCCCTGCAGTGGCCCTAACCCTAAGTGTGTAGTTAGTACTTGGGGTTAAAACCGTGACTGGAACACCAGCGGAATTTAAAAGCTCAGCAGTAACATTGTGTGGTACAATATGAGTGTCCATAAAGACAGTAGGATGACAGCTGCTTTTATAATGAAGGAAATAGACAAAGCTGCCGACCTGGGGTTAAGTCATGTACAGCTCGATGACGGATGGCAACAGGGACTTTCCAGGAATTCTGCCCATAAATCAGGTGTTAAGTGGGAAGAGTGGTCCAGAGAAGACTGGAACCCACATGATGAAAGGTTCCCCAACGGATTTAAAGCATTAGTGGACTATGCAAAAAGCGAAAATATCCGGCTCGGATTGTGGTTTAATCCCAGCCAGAACAACAGTTATGCCCATTGGGAGAGGGATGCGGATATCCTAATTGATTATTTCCGGAGATTCGGGATTAGTGTATTTAAAATAGATGGGTTGTCTTTTTACGATAAGCGCTCAGAGACCAATATCAGAAAATTATTGGATAAGGTTTTTAATGCCACTTCAGGGCAGGTTACATTTAATATGGATGTTACCGCTAACAAAAGAGCAGGGTACCATTATCTTCAGGAATATGGCAACCTGTTTCTTGAAAACAGGTATACCGATTGGGGAAATTACTACCCTTACCGTACCTTGAGGAATGTTTGGCTACTTTCCGGATATGTACCTGCTGAAAGATTACAGGTCGAGATTTTAAATATAAACAGGAACAGGGATAAGTATCATGCCGATGATCCCTTATCTCCGGAAAATACCGGTTGGCAACAAGCATTTGCTGTGGGCAGTGTTGGCCAGCCGCTTTTTTGGATGGAGCTTTCCGGTTTAGGTACCGATGATTTAAATATACTCCAATCTGGCCTGGAAGAATATCATAGGATACTTCCTGAATTACAGGGGGCAATCGTACTGCCGATCGGTGAGGAGCCTACCGGTTTTACCTGGTCGGGTTTTGTATGGATCAAAAACAATCAGCCGACCCATGCTTTGATTTTTAAAGGACTGACCACTGAAGATACCCACACCTTTAATCTTCCCGGTCATATTGAAAATGTCTCTTATCTTTCCGGCGCAGTCCCTTTAGCGCTGGACGTTATGCCCGGTAAGGACAGGATAACAGTAAAATTACAAGGGAGACAGGCTTCTGTTTTTTTGAAATTGGAGCAGGAATAAGTTAAATGTAATTTGATTTTTAAATGTCATAACCTGTCCCATACCGGAGATCGGGGTAGCCTGTCCCGAATTTATTCGGGAAAATCCCACAATTGAAAAAACATACCACTGTGTGAGGCTTTCCTAAGCATTACGCAGGATCAATAAGCTCCCCTTGTTTGACGGTCAACGTCATGCTCGATTTCATATAATCGCTCGGGCTAAGTCCCTTTTCTTTTTTAAATACTTTGCTAAAGTATTGCACGTCTTGGAAACCTACCTCTGTGGCAACTTCTGCTATTTTAAAATTACCGGTTTCCAATCGGATGCAAGCTTGTTTGATCCTGTAATCTTTTATCAGGTCAGAAGGAGACATACCGGTCAGTGCTTTGATTTTCCTGAACAAATGTACCCTGCTTAATCCCAGTTGATCACCTATGGCTTCTACTGTGAGATTTGGCTGATCAAGGTTATCCTGAAGTATGGTATAAAGACGGTTTAATAACTTTTCATCATAACTGTTTGATCCGTTAATTAGATACTCAGTGGATATGCCCAGGTTTTTATATTTATCATGCAATAATTTTCGGTTTTGGATCAAGTTCTGTATTCTTGCCATCAATTCCAGTATTTGAAATGGCTTGGAGATATAGTCATCTGCTCCTAATTCCAATCCTTCCATCTTATTCATTTGAGAGTTCTTTGCCGTCAAAAGGATTATAGGGATATGGGAAAGTTCTTTGGTGGATTTGATGGCATGGCAAAATTCATAACCGTCCATTTTTGGCATCATGACATCACTGATGATCAGGGCCGGACCAATCTTTTTGGCCTTATTTAGACCACTTTCTCCGTTTTTGGCCGTAACTACTTTGTAAAATTCACCCAATTGCTCCTTTAAGTACAGGCGTAATTCCTGATTGTCATCCACTACCAAAATTTTGGTCCCTGAGTCCAGGGTTTCTTTATCATTTTTTGATTTTTCAGTGATTACATCATAATATTCAAGCGGCACGGGTTTGGTAAATTTTGTCTCTTGGATCTCCAAATTTTCCCCATCGGCAGTATCAAATGGAAAGACCATTGTAAAAACAGTACCTTTATCCGGCTCACTTTCCACATAGATACTGCCTCCATGGATTGCTACCAATAGCTGGGTCAGGGACAATCCTATACCGGCACTATGGTTGTCTTTGCCTTTTTTGTAAAACCTGTCAAAGATTTTATGTAAATCCTCGGTTTGGATACCTTTGCCCGTATCCCGTACAGTTATTTTATATTTTTCATTTATAATTTTTACAGATACGGCTATTTCGCCACCCTGATCGGTAAATTTAAAGGCATTGGACAGTAAGTTGAACAGGATTTTCTGTACCTTATCAGGATCTAACAAAAGCACTGTTTCAGGTACATGGTGTAAATATAGACTTAGTTTTATCTTTTTTTGATCAGCCAACATATTAAAGCTGTCTATAATATCCTGTAACAGAGATGCTAAAAATACAGGTTGTAAATTGAGTTGGTGATGGCCCGTTTCGATTTCCCTGATTTCCAATATCTGGTCAATAAGATGTTGCAACCTTTTGGCATTGAAATGCAGTATTTTCAATGGTCGCTTCAACCACTTATTTTCTTCCCCCTTAATCTTCCTAAGTAAATCTTCCAAAGGAGCTATTATCAGTGTCAATGGTGTTCTGAATTCATGGGAAACATCAATGAAGTACCGGAGCTTCAAATCATGGTCATCCTTTAATTTCGTTTTTTCCAATTGCTCAATTTTAAGGACATGCTTTAGCTGGGTGCTTTTTACGGCATTATAACGGATTACAAAAAATCCCAAGATTACCAGCATTCCATATATGCCCATGGCCCACCATGTTCTCCATGGCGGTGGCAATACCACTACCGACATCTCTAGGGGCACTTCATTCCAGATGCCATCATTATTGGAGGCTTTCACTTTGAATAGGTAATTGCCCCTGGGTAAACTGGTATAGGTTACATGGTTTCTGTTATTGCCATATACCCAGTCTTCATCAAAACCTTCCAGCATATAGGCATATTGATTGGTTTCAGACCTTATATAATTTAAAGCTGCAAATTCAAAAGTGAGGATGTTTTGATAATAGGATAATGTGATAGAAGTGGATTCATGGAGGTTTCTGGACAAAATGTTTGTATCATCTCCGGGCAATACCTTTTTATTTAAAACAAGCAGATCGGTAAACCTTACCGGTGGTATATATTCGTTATCTTTTAAGGCAATAGGGTCAAACCGTACATAGCCATTATTTCCCCCTATCACAAAATCTCCGTTTTTGGCTATCATAAACGCTCCTTCATTCATCTCTTCCAGTGGGAATCCGGATGCAATAGTATAATTTTTAAATATCCCTGAAGCCTTGATTTTAGTAATACCTGAAATGGTGAGTATCCATACGTTTTTATGATGGTCTTCCATTGCCCCATATACAATATTATTGGAAAGCCCATCACCGCTGTGGATATGCTTTGCTTTATGGGTCAAGGGATTAAGAATCAATATGCCGCTGCCGTTTGTCGAAAGGTAAAAATCACCTTTACTGTCTTCCATTACATGATTAAATTCATCAATAAACAATGTATCATTGCCCACTTCAAATTGTTTGAATTGTTTGATTTCCTCTGTTTTGGGATCAAATAGGATCACACCGTTTCCTTTCGTAGCCAATACTAGCGTTCCGTTTTTGGAAAGAAACATGCTTTTAACGGGTACGTTCTTTATGATTTGGTGGATGGCCTCCTGTCCGGGGAAACTCAAAAACTTTCTTTTTTCAGTATCAAAAAAATGCAAACCGCCACCGCTGTCCGTATTGATCCAGATCCCGCCACTGGGATCTTCTATCATACAGTTTATAATGGCGGTATGCAGAAAGCCAAAATTCACATCATCCGCTTTGGGAAAACGTTCTAAAGTTTTGGTCTGTAGGTTTACTAAGTTAAGGCCTTTTCTAAAAACACCTGCCCATAATTGATTGTGAGAATCTAGGAGTAGGGATTTTACTGTTAGACGCTGATCCCCGATAGGTACATGCTTTTCTGATTGGTAGTCAAACATATTAATTCCCCCTCTTTCAGTGCCTATAATTATGTTTCCCTTTTTATCTTCTATAAAACTGCCTACAACTGAATAACTTAGAGAATTTGGATCATTGGGTATATGGTTTTGGTGGTTAAATTTGTCATATTCTTCATCAAATAGGTTGATGCCACCAATATATGCCCCTATCCAAACACTGCCTTTTTTGTCAACCATTAATGCCCTGATACTACTATGTGTCAGTCCTTTGGGATTGTTTTTCTGATAGATAGCTGTTTGAACTATATCAAAGTTGTCTATTAATTGTAAACCGTCAAAGGTCCCGACCCACAGCCTGTTTTTTTTGTCTTTGGCCAGCGCCCGGATATTGTTGTTAGTCAGGCGTTTTTGAAGTTGCGGTTCAGAAGCACCATATTGTTGTACTAAATTTCCCTTAGCATTGAAATAAAAAAGACCTTCTCCGTAAGACCCTATCCAAAAAGAACCATTGGGCTCCACCAAAATAGATTCTACTCTGGCATGATAAGTTTTGCCGGGACCATTTATTTCCAATTCACCGGCATGATGATTTTGGACATCAACTTGAAAAATCTTAAAATTACTTGTCCCTATCCATAGTTTGCCGCTT
The DNA here is from genome assembly GCF_000714815.1 of Anditalea andensis. Lineage (GTDB taxonomy): Bacteria > Bacteroidota > Bacteroidia > Cytophagales > Cyclobacteriaceae > Anditalea > Anditalea andensis. The sequence goes on from NZ_JMIH01000010.1 coordinate 90,464, forward strand.
TCATCCGAGGTGATCGCAGTGATGTGTCTGATATCAAGATTACTGTGCTGTGTAAGTTTGTTATCTTCGATATAGAATAAACCATAGTTGTTGCCGGCCCAGACTTTTTGGTTTTCATCTACCCACAGCACATTAAAGGTTCCGTTTTCATAATCCCGTCGGTCCAGTTCATAGTTATAAAAAATACCGGAATCTTTATCCAATTTACTGACGCCATTTTCTGTGACTACCCAGATATTGCCTGAAGCATCTTCTTTTATATCGTTAATGATATTGCCCGATATGGTGGTAGCATCATTTACCCGGTGACGGAATATGGTAAAATTTATGCCATCATAGCGGTTCAGCCCATCTCTGGTTCCGATCCAGACAAATCCGTGATGGTCCTGCAACAGACTGAGAACGGATCCTTGCGAAAGACCTTCCTGGATTCCTATATGTTCAAAATTCCAAGTTTTGGAGGTTTTCCCGGAAAGTTGATTTTGGGCTAATACTGCATTGCTATAAAATAACAATAGCAACCATAAAAGTTGCTTAGTGCACGTCATGGTATTTTTTAAGAAATAGATCTGTATGCAATGTTACTTAATTCCAATATGATACAAATTAAGATAATGTTATATATGTGATAATTCAGATTAATTTTGTGTATGGACTTGTAAATTTGATCGAGTCCATAGTCATAAAAATTGAATCCGATAGGTGTCTTTGGTGGTAGTTTTACCACCTTAGCTTACCCTCACCTCTCATTTTATAATGCAGTTCAGTTTTTCCAAGGGTTTTAAATTCTTCTTATTATACTCTTGTATAACCCTGATTTTTTTTTTAGGAGGAGGCAATACTCTCAGGGAGCCATCGATGGGCATAATTTAAAGTTTCTTATTGCATTAGGTACTATAAGATACTATAATTCCATTAAAAGCTATATCCGATAGAAACGCCCATAGATCTATTCCTTAGGGTGCCTCCTGGACGGTAATCGGCCCATCTGGGTTGCAAATTGGCCAGGCCTCTCTGTATGTCCAATGATATGGTATAATGGTTAAAAAGTGAATATCCAATTTTACAATGCGCTCCATAGTCCCAAGGCCTTGCATAGACAATGGTATTCATATCTCTTCCATAAGAGTAGTCATTTTGGAAAGCCACATCCCCGCTTCCTTCTATTAAAATATCCCCGATCAATACAGTTCCTTTTGAAGTCCAGCTGCCTCCCGTTCCATATCCCAGGTAGGGACCTACAGCTAACAATAAGTTACCGGGACCTATTTTCTGGCTATATAACAAATCCACGGGTAATTCAAAGTAGGATACTTTACCCTCAAAATCCTCTCCCCAAACAAGATGAGATGCAGGCCCATGCTGCTTAAAACCCCTTTTCGCATATATCAGCGAGGGATGGACGGAAAACTGGCTTGATAAAGGCAACGCTACACCCATCCCCAAATAAATCCCAGGTACGGACGAAGTGTTAGCTTTGTTTCCGTCTTGATCCTTAGCACTTATGTTTGAATAATTAATGCCGGCTTTTATGTCCCATTTCACCTGGGCTACTGCACTCCCGAATAGGGTCATGAAAAATATAAGATGCGCAAGTATTTTGATGGTCATAATGATCCTGGTAAAATATTAAGAGCCTTTATACAGGACGGAGAAAACTTTTGATGTGCTACAAATACCAAAGAAAGGTTGAACCCGGTTTTTGGTTTATTCATTTTTTATATACCTATTTTTTTTTATTCCCGCCAAAGCTTACGTTCTACGATTGTTAATCATCACCCTCAGGACTAATGCGAAGCATTCTTGGATTTCACGAATAGACAAATACTATTTTCATAAATAGCCTAGATAGGGTTTCTCTAGTGGACTTAATGTTACCTGAAATGTTTAATATTTACGCTACCTTAAAAGTCTGATTCGTTTATTTCCACGCTGAACCAGAGATTGGCTTATAATGCTTGGCATATTTTCAACATCATTTCGATAGTCATATTTCTTGTGTTTCGCTCTAATTTTGAAATTTGGGATTTTTGGACACCAATTAGTGCACCAAGAGGTTCTTGTATTAAATTCCGTTCTTTCGGCACTTTTATTATCATTTATCCGAGCAATTTCATTTTTTAGGTCAAATTCGTATTCATCCCTTTCCAGAATTCCGGGTTTCCCTATATACCTATCCTATAATTGGTATAAATGGTCCAACGTCATCATTTCTATTTATTTTATTCTTTGTTTCCTTGGTTTTATTGTTCAAAACATTCCATTGTTATCCTTTCGGCTTATTCACTTTTCTCTCTTGGAACCTTGTCCCCTTTTTTCACTATTCCGTGCCTTGATATGATAAGTGTTTCTGATTTGACAGTTTTGTTCCAAAAAGCGAAAAGTTAATATTGCAGCCCACTATATTTTATCCTGAATTCCCAAGTTTCATCAGTCAGCCTTTTGAACAGTTTGGGGTCAAGTCCAAATAATTATTTTGTATGACCTGTGCATAAATGGCAATGAGTTAAAATTTATATAGCATATAATACCATTGGATTAAATTCACCAGCCTACATATGCCGGTACTTTTATTTCATTAAGCCTTAAATATACCACCGCCTGACCCCGGTGGTGGGTCTGATGGTCCCTGAGGAGATAGAAGAGGTTCACCCTGCTCATTTTTACATTACCAAAGGTTACTTCTTCCTGTAATGCTTCTGATGATATGGTTAAGATCAGTCCTGCCACCTGGGCATTAGCCTCCATAAGTATGCTGATGATGTCCTTTTTTTTAAAAGCAGCAGCCTGTTCCCGATCATAGAAGCTTACCTTTTCGCCAGTAATTTTTTCTGTCAGGTATTCAATATTTCCTGCTATATGAAGCATCTGTTCACCAAAGCTCATAAATCCCTCTTCCGGTTTGAAATCGTACCTGTCTGCAGGCATGGACTCGGCCACACTAAGGGTATAATCAATAGTCCGCTGCCAGACCTGGGGAAAGGTTTCCCTAAAATAGTCCTGTCCAAAGCTTTGAAAGGCTATAAGGAAAAAAAATAAAAGGGAGCTGCTTTGTTTCATATATGTCTTTCTATCAATTTAAGGTTTTATTCCTTACAGATCCTTCCCGGTGTAAAATAAAGGCTTTGCAAATTTCATGTTTTCTAAGAGGTAGCTTAGAAAGATATATAAACCAGGAATCATTCGAATATATCTACCATCCATATATTCCAATATTTTTTGTAATCTCCCTTGTCAATTGTAATCAGATCCTTTGCCACCCAATAGTGGAACTGGTCTTTGTGCATGGAATGGTAAAAATTCTTGATGTTTTTGGTCTTTTGGGCAGTATAGACAATAAAGGATTTTTCTTTATTATAAGGGCTGATCCATGAGGTAACCAGTTGCAGGTCCTCCCCCTCAATAAACCTATTGGTGACCACTCCCTTTTCGCTGATGCTGATGGGAAGGTTAGACATATGCTTTTTCAGTAAAAGATTCCCCTCTACAGTCCCGAACAGTACCAGATCATGGTTTTTCAGATCCATTTCAAGTGCCTCTTCATCTGTTAAAAACCGGATATCCTTACTGAACATCTGTCGGTATTCATCAGCAAAAGCATGCATTTCCTGTTGTGCTATAGGGTCTGGTTCTTTTGTTCCAACTATAAAAAAAGTAGTACTGTCTTTTTGAAAATCATACGGTTTGGGAATTTTCTTATTTCCAGCCATTTCTACAAGCAGCGGTTCATTTATTCTCCCGGTAATATAATCAGGTGTAATCTCATCAAATACGGTGATCAATTCAGGAACAAAGTCTTTAAAAGAAGGGTAGACCTCCCTGTTTTGCTGATAGCCTGCCAGTTTTTCTCTAATTTTATCTATGTAAATAAACTGCCTTCCCATCTCCTTCCTATAGAGGGTATTCCTGACCAAAATTTCAGGCAATTCCTGGGATAACATCTCCAACACCGCGGCTCTTACCACATGCTCATTCACTACTGTATGCCAATGATGATAGGCCTGGCTTTTCATCGCCTGTTCTATAGGCCCGTAAAGAGGGGAATAACCGGATAGTCTATCAGAAAATGGGTTTACCTGCGGATTGACAAAACCGTGACTGAACTCGTGCAAAATAAGTTCTTGAGTGGAAAGATTGGGTTTGAATACAGGTACATCCCCAGATGCAAGAGGAGTGGATATGATGGCATAAAATAAAGAGACGCCCCCCAATTCCATGATTTTACCGAAATTTCCGTAGTCACTGATAAGGTTTAACATCACAGTATATTTTCCATTTCCTTTTCCATAGAAATTTTCAAGGACATCGACTGCCTCAAAACTTCTAAAGTTATACCGGGTCTGAAAAAGAACCTGCTCATAAAAATCTTTCTGTTCATCATTGAAGAAGCTATAGAAATCTGAGGCTTCAGCATATTCTTTCAGTGAAGCTGCCAAACTTTCAAGCTGTTCTTTACCTCCTCCTCTGGTTATAATATCAGTGTCCAATTCCTCCTTTATACTGAAGTCTTCATTAAGGTACAGCAGGAAAAACATGGGATCATCTATACCCCAGCCTTTTTCCCATGTCTCCCTCAAAACCTTGGGCGCTGGATGTGCTTGGTAGTCAGAAAATCGTTTCAGGGCTTGCTGTTTATAGGGAATATTGGAAAGTGTCATTCCGGAATGGCCAATCTGCATGGCCACAATATTGAATAGTTCGATACGGGGGTCAATCCTATATTCAATGCCGTTGACCATTGTTACGTAGGCATTAAAGGTTTGGGAGCTTGCACTTTCTAAGCTCAGGATAAGGATGATGAGGATTTGAATGCTGATCTTCATTTGTTCTGTTTGTTTAATGTTCGATAGGGGCTGGGTTATCCCTGCTATTATAGACGTTTTAACTTTTTTCTTATGTGGTGGATATTCTGATGTGCCAGAGGCTTTTTATAACTTTCGGCAGCTTTGTCCTTTTCACCTTTTTCATTGTAAAAGTCTTCCAATGCTTCATGTACATGATAGGTGTTTGGATAATTTTGGGCATTCATCCTAAATAATCTTTTCGCATTAAATTATAGTAGTAATCAGGGAGTTGCAAATAAATGTGACGGACCGGGCGGAGTAGGGGATGAAATGATATATGCCAAGCTTTAATCCATATACTGATGGATTCAATAAGGGAAGTAGTCCCTGACTTCACCGATGGTTTTGTCTATCATACCTGTTGCTTTTGTCACTGTGTTTAGGTGCATGGGGCTATGATTAAAATTGATTTTTTTCTAATTTACCTAAGAAATGAATGAATACCTTCAGTAACCCTGTCTGATGAGTGGTTGACATAAGAAATATTAGAGCATTGATCATTAAAGGAGGTTCAATAAGATTGTTCTATAATTATGCGTATGTCAAAAAATAGGTAAAGAATAAAAGAATTATTGTTCAGGGACCTGATATTGTTTTGTATGAAGCTAATAGCAAAGACTTTATATTATAGGAGCAAAAGCAAAGCATTGAGTAAAGTATTCAAAAAAGACACTAGACTCCAACGGACTGCCAACCGCAGCTGAATGGCAACAGGGGTTTCGTGCATTGCAGGAAGTTCAATACGTCGGTGGACATTGTGATGCCGACCAACACAAACCAACATCCAGAAAGACAAATGACTTTTGACAATGGAACAAAGTGACAGAGAAACAATTAAAACAGGCGGACAGGGTGCGACACCTTTCACACAGACCTACTTTCACGGGACTAAAGCAGACCTAAAAGTTGGGGACTTGATTGAGGTTGGTTTTAATGCTAACTACGGGCAACAGCAAAATTCAAAATACATCTTCTTGACCGGGACACTTGACGCTGCAGTTTGGGGGGCTGAACTAGCTTTGGGTGGCGGACAGGAAAGAATCTATTTAGTAGAACCAACAGGGGCAATTGAAAACGACCCGGACTTAACCGACAGGAAATTTCCAGGAAACCCAACTCAATCTTTCCGCTCAACTCAACCTTTCAGAGTAGTGGGGGAAGTGACTGTTTGGCAGGGGCACTCAAGCGAGCAAGTAAAGACAATGAAAGAGCACCTTGAAAAACTTAGGGGGCAAGGTATTAATTCGCTGAATGACTGATTTGAATGCCAATACAACCTTGGATGATTCTGTTCGTCAGTTCAGACAGGCTGGCTTATGTCAGTGAAAGGATCATACCAAATCAGCTTGCTGTCACACCATCACTTAAGGTCCATAATCCATCACCGCAAATATGAACATTTTATGTCCAATATGTAATTGAGATACTAAAGCCAGTAGTACGGATACTTTTTATAATCCAGTAAACAATAGTTTTGCAGGTATAAATTAAACTCGTATTATGGATACATTCACTCAAAAAACATGGTTTATTACAGGAACATCAAAAGGGTTGGGATTAGACCTTACCAAACTGTTGCTTTCACAGGGACATAAGGTAATTGCTACGAGCAGAGACACCTCCATTCTTGCTGAAGAGCTAGCAGAATTTAAAGAAACGCTATTGCCCATAAAGCTGGATATCACTTCAGATAGGGCTGTAAAAAATGCTATTGAATATGCTATAGAGAAATTTGGACAAATAGATGTATTGGTCAACAATGCGGGCTATTGCCTGGTTGGAAGCATGGAGGAAATGACTGATGAAGAATTTAGGGATACGCTGAATGTAAATCTCTTTGGAACGGTAAATACTATAAGAAATGTTATGCCCTATATGCGCAAGCAAGAATCGGGTCATGTCATCAACATCTCTTCTGTTTCGGGATATACCGGAAATGCCAAAGCAGCAAGTTACAATGCAGCCAAATTTGGGGTGATCGGTCTCACAGAAGGGTTTGCCAAGGAAGTGGAAGCATTTGGCATCAAAGCCACTGTAGTGGCTCCTGGACAGTTTAGAACTGCTTTTATGGATTCGCTCCAATACGTAAAAAACAGGATCGGAGTGTATGGTATTGATGAGGCAGAAAAGCTTTGGTCAAGCATGAGCGGAAAGCAAAATGGGGATCCCCAAAAACTAGCCAAGGTTATTGTTAAAATTGCAGAAATGGAACAGCCACCGCTTCACTTAGTGGTCGGTACAGATGTCTATGAACCTGTTAGGGTAAAGAGAAAGGCAGAGCTGGATGAAATGAAAACTTGGGCATCTTTAAGCTTATCCACTGATTTTGATTAAATTTAAAAAGGGGACTGCTGTTCCCCTTTTTTACAAACCATTATATGAAATCGAGCCTGCCTTATGGCAATCCGTATGAGGAAAACCTCACAGAACGGGATGACTATAGACCATGCGAGGTTTTTCCCAATAAATTCCGGACAGGCTACCCCAACCTCCGGTACGGGACAAGATCTGGCCTTTAAAAAACAATTACAAACGGATGAAACCATACACCATACCATCCATTCGGGAACTGCATCAGCTTTTAGAATTATCACCTCCCAAACATCCATTGGTTAGTGTGATCGATTTTACTTCCATCAAATGTTTTGATGATCAAAAGTTAGAGGCAGTGACCTATGGTTTTTATTGTATTGCCCTAAAAAAGAATTTTAAGGCTAAAATGCGCTATGGCCAACAACATTATGATTTTGATATAGGGGTAATGAGTTTTTTTGCCCCCCATCAGGTAGTGATTACAGAAATCAGGGACGATTGGGAACTAGAAGGACATTGGTTGGTCATCCATCCTGATTTTTTGCATGGGTTTCCTTTATTGAAGGAAATCCGGAAATTTGGATTCTTTTACTATGCAGTCAATGAAGCCCTGCTTCTTTCAGAAGAGGAAGACCATACCATCACCCAACTTTTACTGGATATTTCAGAGGAAAGCCAGCGGCCGGTTGACCCATTTTCACAAACTATCGTGATCAGCCAGATAGAGCTGCTGCTGAATTATTGTAACCGCTTTTATAACCGTCAGTTTCTAACCCGTAAGCAGGCCAATAGTAGTTTGGTTTCCAACTTCGAAACACTATTGGAAGCATATTTCAACAGTGACCTGCCTGCAACAGAAGGTATTCCCGGGGTTGGCTATTTTGCCGGGAAAATGAATCTTTCCCGGAACTACTTAAGCGATATGTTAAGAAACGCTACCGGACAAAGTGCGCAGCATCATATACAACAGCGGTTGATTGAAAGAGCCATAGCGTTACTTTCCACTTCTGAATTGAATGTATCGGAAATAGCCTATCAATTGGGGTTTGAGTACCCACAATCGTTTAACAAACTATTTAGGAACAAAATGAATGTTTCGCCTTTGGAGTTCAGGGCTTCGTTTTTACAAATGGATTAGCAAGCCGTGCCGGGCAGCTACAGTCTATATAATATCCCCTAATTTCATTAGCAAACTGATTTATGAAAACTTAAATTGTTTTAATGGCTTCTCCGTTCGCTTTTCCATCATACAGGACGAACATCCCTGTTCCTAATATATTTATATTATTCAGTTATGCCAGCAGACAGGGAATGGCAGTGAATGATGGGTACAAAGAATGTAGTATTAAAAAAGATAAGCTTGAAGTAATAGCTTTGACCCAATAAGAATCTGAGGTTCTTCCCCAAATGGACTTAACGACAAATAAAAAAAATTAGATCAAGTTAGAGATGTAGTTAGTGTTGCTGTGTAACGGGGTATAGGTACTCGGACTTTCCGGTGATTCTGCAACCTTCCCCAATTCTTCAATTGTAATCGATGGAATCCTGAAAGTTGAAGTGTTCCATACCATTTAGGTTATAAGTCAGTTTCCCCAAATACCGCCACAGCCCTTACCGGAGAACCGGTGCCTCCCCTAATTTTCAGTGGAAAGCCTATAAACCGAAACCTGCCTCTTCCAATCAAAAGGTGGAGGTTTACCAGATTTTCATAATGGGTAAATCCCATTTCCCCGCAGATGCGGTGGACGTCCTTGTTGCTTACACCGGATACTCCGGGTGCCATGGTTTCCACTCCGAAAGCCGAAATTTTCTGTTCGCCGAGAAACCTGACCGCATCAGCGCTCAGTCCGGGGCCATTTGCCCAATCCTTTCCTCCATAAAATTTGCGGTAATGATCGGTATAAAAAAGCACGGTATCATTGGGCTTTATTTCTAAACCGTCTTTTTTACAAACCTCTTTGATTTCCGAAGCCCCTATCAGTTCACGGGAAGATTTGTGTGAAAAATCAAGGCATATTCCTTCAGTATAAAACATCGACAGAGGCATGGTATCAATAGACTGTCCGAAGTTCTCCCTTGCCATATGATTAAGCGCATCCACGTGGGTGCCTGTATGTTCGCCCATTTCCAACTTATTGACTGCAGGGGAGACAGTGCCAGTGTCTGATAAACCTTCCCATTGCTCATGGGTGGCATGGATACTTACCCTTACCGCTGGCTGGGTTTTATGTACCGGCATGCAGGAAAAGATTTCCTGGCTGAGATCGATTAATTCTATCATGAATAGTTGAATTGAAAAACTAAAATAGTGTTTTTTCAAAACGCAAAGTATTATCATGCATTTTGATTTATTTCACCTATTCCTTTACAGCTGGAAGAATAAACTCATTCAGTATTTTGAGCGTCTGCAAATGCCCGTCAATGCTGCCAAACTGCGTACTGGTAATGACCACAGTAAGATCAAGGTCAGGAATGACGACTACCTTGCTTCCACCATTGCCACTCATATAATAGGAAAAGTGTTTCACATCCTTTCCCAATTCCTGTTGCCACCATAGGTATCCATAGTCATATTTTTCTCCACGGAACTCACGGACAAATGCCTGGGGTGTGGTGGATTTTTTAACCCACTCGGAGGAGAGTATTTGCTGGCCATCCCATTTACCGTCATTTTCAAACAGCAGGGCCAACTTTAAAAAATCCCTGCTTTTTAAACCCAAACCTCCGCCTGTCATAGGTATGCCCATGGGGGTAATTTGCCATCGAACTTCTCCTATGCCCAAAGGATCGAAAAGGTATTTCCGGGCAAATTCATCCACCGGCATCCCGGTACTTCTTTCCAATATTCCACCTAGTAACACTGTACCTGCCGTACAATAGCTAAAACTTCTACCATATGGAGCATCTTCTGGTTTGGTTGCAAATCCGGCGTAACCTCTGATGGGCAGATCGAGAAAGAACTGAAAATAATCCTCGATCAGGTACATCCTTTCCTCATTGCCTCTGGAAAATTGGTTGTCGTCATCGCATTCCATCATAGAACTCATCGTCAACAAGTCTTCAATAGTAATTTCATCTTTTCTTGGATCGGGATTTTGAAAGGGTCTTTTATCGTCAAAATACTGTGTGACGGATTCCTTTTCGGATGGGATAAAGCCCATGTCAATGGCCAAGCCTATCAGGATGCCTGTGATGCTTTTGGTAGAGGATCGGGTATCGTGATAGGAGTCTGCTGAATATCCATTGTAATACCTTTCAAACAGTAGCTGTCCCTCCCTGGCTAGAAGTACACTGTTGATATTGGAAAATTCCTGTCCGCGTATGGCACTATCCAGTGCTTCAAGTTTTTCTAAGGAAATGTGGTCACCGATTTTTTCTTCAGATAGGATCATATTGGTCTGAGCCACTCCTGAGAAGGTAAGGTGTAGGAAGACTGTACAAAATAGGGCTGTTGCTGTTTTCATCAAGATTAATTATATGTTTCATGCAAAATTAGCTTAAAGGTCCAAGGCAAAATTGAACAGGATTAACATCGCCTTATTATTTTGCGGAAGGTGGCGGGGGGAAGACCCATCAACTGTTTGAAGCACCGGTTATAATGACTTTGGTCCGAAAAACCGCATTGATGGGCAATCTCGGTTAGGGTCATGTCGTGGCGGCTGAACATGGACAGGGATTTTTCCACTTTGATTTTGCGGATATACTCACCCAAAGTACAATTGAAGTATTTGGAAAAATCCCGTGAAAGATGAACGGGATGAAGGTTGAGTTCCTGTGCTATATCTCGTAAAGAAAAAGGTTCGTGATAGGAGTCGTAAATAATTTCCCTGACTTTGGGTACCCAAAGAGGGTTTCGATCCCGCGTTCCGGTGCGAGAGGTCAGGAGTGAGAGGGTCTTCAGTAAAAGGGCTTCAGTGGCCGGCTTCAACAGGTCATCCTGTATTTTGGCTTCCCGGTAGATCTGGTAGAATAGTAATTTAATACTAGGGTCCTCGATGGACATACTGCCTTCAGGGCTGGATTGGGAGGGAAATATTTCCTCCATCCATTCTTTATGGATTTCAAGATGAAACCCACGGGTATATCCTGGGGGCTTGACGTTGTAATGGGCTTCCTGCCAGTGATGGAAAAGCAGCGTACCTTCCTCACAGTTGAAACTTTCACGTTTGTTGCATTCCAACACTTTTCCAGCAATAATGAAGGTAAAATAAGCATTCTCATGAAAATGCCATTCAGTGCGGGGGATCGTATATTCCGTATCTGTAAGCACCAAGCCGTCCAAGTGATGGGTTTGATCGGTATTTCCGTAAAAATTGCCTGTCTTTAGCTCTTTCATACCAATCTATTGAGGTCCTTCAAATGATTCTCTTCCAAAAATAAGCACCAAAACAAATGCATTTCTCTATCAACATTTAACAAGTTCATTTTAAATAATCTATTGAAAAAGATTTTCATTGACGTTTTACCAAGATTGGACCAAAGACGAAAAAATGACATAAGGGGCAATGGACACAGGTTTAGTATAAATTAAGTGTTCAAAAAGGAACAAATGAGTGCTAAAACGTTCAGTATATCGGAAGTAAACTGTCAAGATTTTCAGCCTATGAAAAATTTATGGTGCAAAATCAAGCTATTTTGTGGCTGTGACCATTTCCCATTCAAATACTGTGAGAAAAATAAATCAAATCCACCATAACCTCCCTCCCTATCTGACTGCATGATTAGCGCTTTCCCATAAAAGCGGGACAGGCTGTATAAAATGCAACAGCCTTCGTAAATACCTATAAGATGAGAGATTCATATAAATAATCTAGAGATTCACTAAAGGTCTTGTGCGGGATTTCAGGGTGAAAAAGACAATGTATGATGGGAACACCTGTTCGTACTTTTCTATTTTAATTCTTTGTGTTTTTCCCCCCATTTTTCCAGTTCGATGATTATTGGTTTAAGTTCATATCCAATAGCTGTTAATTCGTATTCAACCCGTGGCGGAACTTCTGCATAAATTTTTCGGGTTAGTACTTTGTTTTTTTCCAATTTCCTAAGCTGTAACGTAAGCATTCTTTCTGTGATGTTTGGTAGAAGTTTTTTCAGTTCTCCAAATCGTAATTTGCCATTTAATAAGGAATAGCAAATCGGAAGCGACCATTGACCTCCAATGATATTGGCAGTATAAACTTCTGAACATTCGTTCGATAATACTTTTTTATTGGCAAAGTTCGTCGATGTTACTTTTGTATTTGACATTACTTACATTTTTGTTAGTACCCTACAATTGGTAGCTAATTTACTAAATTGAATATAGAATTATAGCTTTGCAGGTATAAATCAAATATTAAATTGATGAAAACATTAGTAATTATAACTCATCCAAATATGGAAGGTTCAGTAGTGAATAGAAGATGGATGGAGGAATTAAAAAAATATCCTGAAGACTTTGAAATTCATCAACTATATAAAGCTTATCCTGATGAAAAAATAAACGTATTGGCAGAACAAAGACTAATGGAAAATTTCGAAAAAGTAGTTTTTCAATTTCCTGTATATTGGTATAGTTCCCCTCCGCTTTTAAAAAAATGGTTTGATGAAGTGTTGATTTATGGATGGGCTTTTGGTAGTAAAAGTGGGTATAGGTTAGAAAATAAAAAGATAAGCATAGCTGTCAGTCTAGGATCAGGCAAAGATGAGTATACGTTAGAAGGCCATTACGGACATACAATAGACGACTTATTAGTCCCCTTTAAACTCACCTTTAATTATGTAAAAGCTGATTACAGACCATTCTTTGCGGCTTATGGAATAGATTTACATACATCAAATAATAGGATTGAAGAAAGTATCCAAAATTATTTGGACTTTTTGAAATCTTTTTAATGTGATAATTGGTATAATAGAATATCGGCAAGTGAGTGTTTGATATTTAAAAGTAAGCCCAATTGGATGTATACCTTTATGCCAACTTTGAAAACATTTAATAGCAATAAAATAATTTGGTATTGTAGAAATCGGCATGCTAATTTTCCATTCAGATAGAGGTGTTCAATATGACTGTAATGATCTTAAGATCTTCATATTCCCCAAGATCTTCATACTCTAATCTGAAAGGTTGTAATACATTAATATTAGAAATAAATCCAATTACCCCACCACTCTTACCCCCCCGCTAAAATCCTTATCAATTTGATTCGATCAGAGAACAAAAACTGACGCATTATGAACAACTTGATCTTTGCTCAAATCGATAGGCGGGAACTTATCAATGAGATAGCCGAAAAGGTGGTTCCTGGCTCACCCCAACCTTGATCCTCCCCAAGCAGATGATGAATTGATTGAGGTCCTCGAAGCTCTTGGACAGATCCAGGACTACCATTAATAACTGGAGAATGTATGCCTATACCACTTCTGCCACATTGTATTTCTTTTTAGCTGCCGGGAAGGGTATGCCTGCGACAATCTTGAAGAATTCCAGGCCGACCACAAACAACTGTTGCCTATGGCTGGGAGGGTCAAAGACCAAGCTGAACGAGAGGTCTGTGGATGGAAGTTCCATGGGGAGGTAATCTGTCTCCATCTGGACCATGTCCATCTCTTGAGCTGTAAAATCAATGGCCAGTCTCTGAGCAAACAGCCTGAAATGAGTGGTATTCGATGGGGCCTTAAAATGCTCCGGAATGCAATCGGGCAGATGGAAGATAAGTCTGTCTTGGTGTTTTTCGACCCAATAATAGTTGTTCAGCGCTCCCTGCAGTGTCCTGGCACTGTTTAGCTTTAGGCCTTTCATGACTTCCAGGTCGGCGGCGGCCAGTGTCCTGTTGCCCCGGGTATGATCAGGGTCTGTCTGCAGCGCACGGATGGCCAGTGCCTGGAGACGTGGGTGGAAGCCGGGGTCTGCGGCCCGCAACACGGAATTCCTGAATCCGTTTTTCAGGAACCGGGTAGCAGTTGCTGCCGAACCGAATTCTTGATTGTTTTCCCGGGTCCTGATAAAGTTTGGATCTGTCCTGATACGCTCTTTGCTTACGCCCCCTTTTTCCCTTGCCCGGTAGCCTTCCCGGGTCTTGTAAAAGGAGATGTTGCCTATTTTTCCGGTCAGGGTGATAATGCTGCTTTGTATGGCCATAGGTACTGTTGTCTAGATGTATTATCAGATCAATCCAAGATATGTACTGTCTGATACCTGATGATTCTGATTTACAGGGTTTTTAAAAGTAAAAAAGGCATAGACGTGGAGATTGCCCAGGTGTTTTTCGGCATAGGGGACATGGAATTCCTGTTGGCCGGCAGACCGGGGATTCCCTTCTGCCATGAAGAAAGCCTTTTGGTGTAGGACATCATAGAGCAAGAGGCTTACCCTGTCCCTTCCGGCGGCATTGCCTGTTCCGGTATTGTTGTCCCATTGCACCAATACGTGCTGACCATCCGACCGGTCCACCTTTCCGTTTTCCATTCCCGTCAGGCTGCCCGCACTTATCTGGACGAGGGCGGGGTCCGGTTCCGGCAGTCCATCCCGAAAGGCTTTTTTGAGCAGCAGGCCCAGTCCCACCTTGGCAGGGGAGCGCATGCCCTTCCTGTAATTGATAAAGCCCAAATTAAATGCTTCCCTGAGTGGCCCGGCAAACCGGTTGGCCACCTTAAATTTACTCCAGCCTGCCAGTTGGAGTTCAGAAGGCTTGGAATGGTCGGGACGAACATATTGCCTGACATAGGTGATCCCCTCTACGGAGTAATAAACGTTTGGACCCTTTTTGCCTTTGAGTCCCTGCTCAGAAATGGATGCTATTGCCATAACGATGCCTTGGTTAAAAATTTTTAAAAAAGCAATCTCCTCAGTAGCCCTTTGGAGATTAAAAGATAGGTAAACAATCCCTCCGCCAGCTATTCCTTATAAAGGAACTTTATTAGGATTATACGGTATAATGTAGTTATTAAAACAATTTAAACCAAACATTTAAACTTATTTATTCTTGATTATCTGTTTGTTGCTCTGTTTACGCTTTATTACCCGCTCCGTTAATTGTCGGAGTGGGTACGGAGAGAAACTGGAGTGGTAACGGACAGGAAATGGAGTAAACTTGAATATAAGTAAAATAGGGAATAAAATATTTGCTCTTTATCCTGTTGGGGCCATGGTGTACAGTTTATATTCTATGAAATCTTAAAGGGATGGAAAAGGGTCATGGAATTCCTTTTAGCAGAAGAGTGGTAAGAACAGCGTTTTCTTTGCTTAATTAAGTATTTAGAAATAAATTTGAAAAAGACATTCACTTAGATTTATGGTGAAAACACAATTTATTTGATTCAAGTAATACTTTATGCCTGACACAATTCCTAAGTTTGCCATTGCCGAACTACTGACGGATCCTATGTCTCAGGCTCCTTTGATAGACTATCACCTAATGGTGAGTCCGCCAGGCCGGCAATTAACTAATATTCCCTACCGCACCACGTTCTACGCCGTGGGCCTATGCCGGGCGGGCACCGTGGTGTTAAAAGCAAACCGGGATCACTACCAAGTGGCACCTGGCACCCTAATACTTCTGGGGCCAGAAGTGTTACGCCACTGGCAGCAGCAGTCGGCCGACTATCACACTGAAGCCATGTTTTTTACCGAAACCTTTTTCTCAGCGCCTTATACGGATCCGACGCGATTAAGGCAACTTCCCTTTTTTCATGCCCAAGCCACGCGGGTTATGCCTCTATCATCCACTGAAACTGCCCAGGTAGGCCAATAGCTGGAGCAGGTCCGGCAAACCCTTAAGCGGCCAAGCCACTACCAGGCCGACATTGTGCGCAGCTATGTCGCCATCCTACTGCTCATAGCCGCTGACAGTTACGGACGCATGACACCGACAATAGCCCCGACCCGCCGGGTGGACTTGGTGGCACGTTTCCAGCAGCTAGTAGCGCAGCCTGACCCGAATCGTCGCCGAGTAGCCGACTACGCTGGTTTGCTTTTCGTTACCGGTAAATATTTGAGCGAAACTTTGAAAGCGGAAACCGGGAGGACGGCAGGGGAATGGATTGACAGCCAAATGTTACGTGAAGCTCGCCACCTGCTTTGGCAGACCGATCGCAGCATTATGCAGGTAGCCGAAGAATTGGGCTTCAGCGATGCGTCAGCCTTCGGTAAATTCTTTCGGCGTCAGACTG
Organism: Anditalea andensis; assembly: GCF_000714815.1. GTDB lineage: Bacteria > Bacteroidota > Bacteroidia > Cytophagales > Cyclobacteriaceae > Anditalea > Anditalea andensis. Next base: position 106,771 of record NZ_JMIH01000010.1, read on the forward strand.
GACAGACCCCGCTAGCCTATAAACAGCAGAGGCCCTTGTAAATCAATATTCGATAAATAGGTAGTATAGACAGCCGTGTGCGCTGCCCTGGAACCCATTGCGCACCTAGTTAAGCTAGGTGCGCGAAGAAGTCGTGGACAAAATGAGCGGCAAGGGAGTTGAAATATTACTCCTTAAACAGTTAGTGAGGTAGTGCTTATTAGATGGATCAAATCGAATCCATCGACGACTGTAGCCTCATACCGGACTTCGACCCGGGCTGATACAACTCGATCAGCATGTCTTCATTGTCTCTAATGAACGTATAGCGGTCTCCGCTTCCATCAGGTACAATGTTAAGCGTAAATGCTTGCTCAACTCCCTTGGACTTCAAATCTATAAGCGTACCGTCGAGGTCATCTACAAAAATGGCGAAGTGATGGATTCCTCCGAAGCTTAGATTTGATTCAGCCTCTTTCCGTCCATCCTCCATCGGCCTTGCCTTCTCTATTTGAAAGAACTCAAGCCTGAGATCGCCACGTCCGATAAACGCCACGCTGGCTCCCGGAAAGCCAAAATCAGTCAATCGCTTGAAGCCGAGATGTTTTTCATACCAGGTGATCGTCGCTTCCAGGTCGCGCACGGTGATACCTACATGATGGAAATAATCAAGGCGGTTTGATGCTGTATGCTCCTTAACATTTTTTTCATCGGATGGGCTGGGGAAGAAGGCTTCGAGCATCTGATTTGGATTAAAAAATTCCCTGTAATGGGCTATTTGTTCGCCCCGCATGGTCAGGCGGGCGCTGTATACCTGGTGGTAGGCTTTACCGGTTGCCGTTACTAAGCCACCGCCTTCGAACTCTACAAATATTGTAATGGGGTCAGACGTGGCCGAAAAAGTTATGTCCGTAAAGTTCCAGTTGGAAGCAAGCCGGGTTACGTTTACAAGGTGTGCCATAACCGCGTCGCGCCCCTCTACCCGATTTGCGAACGGAACAGGTGCATATGGGTACTCGTGCACCACGTCCTCTGTAATTAGATTACCATATGCTTCTGCGGTCATATTGTGATTAGTAAATAATTCAAGATCCGGGAGTATATCACTTATTTTTAGGCTATTTTTTTAGCAGTAAAATTTCTGTAACTACAAAAATTAACCCTCCTTTGATTATTACTATCAAAGGAGGGTTGAAAATTATATTAGATAACGATTTATGTACTATTCCCCTTTCTTTTTAAAGGTCAGCTGTTTTGGAATGGATAGTTTAGAACTGTTTTTCGATTTTTTATCTCCATTTGGTCTCGTTATGTGAATTCCTTCCCGTCTATTATCTATTTCCATTTCCAAAACACCATCTATATACTTTAATTTACCCATTCCTATTGCCCCTGCAGTTGAATTATTATCATCCTCATAGGTAAATTGAAAGGTTACATTATCTGAACCGGAAGGAGATACAAGGACGGCTACAAAACTATGGTTTCTATGTTTACTGTCTATATTTAAAGGTGAATATACTATTTCACCAGATTGATAATAATTTATATTCATCAACAGCACATCCGTTTGATATCCGGTATTCACACTTTTATTTTTGAGTGGATATTTCTTTTCCATATTCATTTCCAATATGACACTATCTGCACCATGGACCATAGCTAACCATTTACCTTCGAAATTTTTTATTTCATCCCTTTCAAAATATTGAGCTTTACCAATATTTGTAATAAAAAGAAAAACTCCTATAAATAATACTATTTTAAAATTTTTCATAATTCATGTATTTAACATCCTCCTTTTGTTGATTGATTTTGATTATTCAATATTCTTTTTTCCCACGAATTAAGAGAATTGTTATCTCCTTTAAATAAAACTATTCCTGCATCCTCTAAGGTTTTTAAAAAGGCACTTTCATAACTTTGAATATCAGAAAGTTGCAAAGCCCTATTTACCGTGAACCAATTATTAAAATAGATTTCTAAAGCGTCAAAGGAAGCTTGAGAATCAAAATTTTGTTCTGCAAATTCTAAAAATTTAGCTTCATCTTCTATTTTCAATATATAAGCCGCCTCTTTAGAGATCACCCCGATAAAAAAGGATTCAAGGCCATTGGCCAATAAGTCATTTTCATGCATATAATAAATAGCCGCTACATCATCAAATGAAAAAATTAGGTATAAGCCCTTCAAAATGGGAGTGTATATATCCATCTATAGCATGGGGAATATTAATATTAATACCTGAAAAATTATATAGCCCTCTTCCTAAGCTATATTCATAAATTCCCGAATTATTTCGTTCTATTATACCATAAAATTCATAGCTGGAATAGATTGAATTTTTTAGTGAAAGGAAATTGGCTCGAAAATTATCATCATTTGC
>NZ_JMIH01000011.1 GCF_000714815.1 Anditalea andensis
GGGGCTGAAGTATAATTGATGAAGCTAGATAATAAATTCTAGACATAAACAAACTAGAACTTAGATTAGATAATTAGAGCCTTATGATGATTTATCTGATGTTGATTTTTATTACTGTGGCCAAAGTTTTAAGTTGGAACAATCTATTAATTAAAATACTAAATTTTAGTAAATTACAACGATTGTAGCATGAATAAATGATAATAATTGTGAATTAAGCTTTTAAGTACGATTGGGGTTTTTAGGTGATCGTGGGATCATAATTTTCCTAAGAAACTTTTATTAAAACTATTCTTCTTAAAAATTATATTTTTAGTTTGAGCAATGATCAAAAAAATGGATAGAATTGACGTGTATGTAATTAATCGGGTAAACCGGACAGACAGAAAAGCAAGTATAATTTCTGAATTTTTAAATAAAAAAGAGTTACAAATGATCCTGGTGCAGGCAATCGAGAATCCGATTGGAGCCGTTGGACTGTGGCAAACTATATATAATATAGTGGGACAAGCCAATAAAGAGAATATGGATCATGTTGTCATTTGTGAGGATGACCACATCTTTACTCATAATTATTCCGCTATCAACCTACAAAAGGCAGTATACAATGCTATACAGCTTCAAGCAGATGTTCTTTTGGGTGGAATTAGTTGGTTTACAAACTGTTACCCTGTAGGTAAAAACCTATATTGGGTTGAAAAATTTTCCGGTCTTCAATTTGCAGTTATATTTAAGAAATTCTATTCTAAGATACTCAATACTAATTTTCAGCTTGGTGATTCGGCAGATTATAAGATATCGTCCCTCAGCGATAAAATATATTTTATCCATCCCTTCATTTCCATTCAGAGGGATTTTGGCTATTCAGATGTAACAGCAAAAAACAATTCCAAGGATAAGGTTGAGAAATTGTTTAAGGATTCTTCCATTTTGGTTGAAGCAACAAAAGAAGTTAAGTCGTTTTATAAGAAAAAAATTGAGAAGCAAGTTAAACCCCTAACGTTTTCAAATTTTGATCACATATCTATAACTACGTATATAATCAATTCAAACGATTGCACAAATGTTTTATCACGAATCCATTCTCAGTTTGAAGGAAGAACTGAGTTTGATATTCGTATGATTTCATTATGTGAACATAACAATCCCGAGAAAGCGTATTTGATCACTTTAAAAAAAATCATTCAACAAGCAACTGAGGAGGAGGAAGATGTGATCATCATCTGTGATGAAGATCATTTGTTTACCACTTCCTATTCAAGAAGTTGTCTAATAAGGTATATTATAGAAGCACATCAATTAGACACCAAAATACTTTGTGGAGGAATAGACGATTTCGAAACAGCAATACCAATAACTCGAGATAGGTTTTGGATCAGAACATTCAAATCCTCTTCATTTGTTGTATTATATCAATCGGTTTTTAATTTAATATTAAGGCAACAGATATCCGATAATCATACAATCGAATGCTTTTACAGAGAATTAACAAGTAACAAAATGGTTATGTTTCCATTCATTTCACAAAGAGAGGGGTTCGATGGGGAGAATTCCGAAAGGAAACATAACTCAAATGAATTTCTCTCTTCCCGATTAACTAAAATATACCAAATAGCAGAGTCATCAGATAAATCATTGAGATCTTAAGAAATTACAAAAACTAAATAAATATATACATATATATATTATTTCTTGCGGGGTAAAAGAAGTTAGTTTGGGACCTTTTACAGCGCCCTTCTAAAGATGGTTGACCTAAATTGAAAATCTTAACCGTTTAAGACTAAAATGGGACTGAAAAGATAACGTCAATAATATAATTATTGAAAAGGATTTTCCACACTCTTAAGAAAGTTAAATTAAAGTAGTTAGAAATATTAATAAAAAGTATTGGTAATAAAAAAATAAAATATTATCGTATATTAATAAATAATATAAAAGGATATTTCAGGAATTCTAAAATTTTCCAATTACACAATTATTACTTCATATCATAATAAATTAATATTTGGCTTTTAAGAATAGAATATTCTGTCCAAATAATGTATTATATCTTTTCAAAAAGATGATGTTTGAGAAGACTAAACTTTGGCTTATTGAATACTTGGTAGAAATATATGATTCTAAAACCAGGGAATTAGGAGGACAAGATCCGAATATAATAATGGAAGCATAGAGAATAAATCGAATATAGAAATATTTTGATTTGCACTATCAATGTTGAGGAGAAGGGTAGACTATTAAAAATTATTTAAAAGTTAATTTAGAAATATAATAAAAATGAATAACATTGTACAATCACTTTGGATTTCAGAACAAATGCCGCAACTGCAAAGGTTGTGCCTGGAATCATTTCTAAAAAACAATACTGAATACTACCTGTATACTTATTGTGAGGTTAAGGGACTACCTGATGGAGTTGTGTTAATGGACGCAAATGCAATAATTCCAAAGGAATTTATATTTGTTGATAGATTTAATTCCTATGCCACTTTTGCAGATTGGTTTCGAGTAAAACTTCTTTATACTATTGGTGGATGGTGGGTTGATGCCGATGTTGTTTGTTTGAAGGAATTTGTCTCAACCGAAGATTATGTTTTTGCAACCGAAATATCGAATAACAACCCCGTGATATGCAATTGTGTGATGAAATCACCTAAAAATTCACCTGTTTTGAATGCTGTATTGCATACAGTAGAACAAAACCTATCCGGTAGGAATTATAAGACTATTTCTTGGCGAGAAATTGGGGCATTAGCTCTAGTTGATGGAATTATGGACTTTTCCTTGCTAAAATATGTGGTCAGTCCTGAAGTTTTCTGCCCAATAGACTATAAAAACTATCAATATATAGCTGGCAACAAGAAGATTATTGTCCCAACTGAAACATATGGAGTTCACCTTTGGAATCAAATGTGGGTATGGAATAATATGGATCCGTCCGTAATAATTGACAGTGCCTCATTTCTAAAGAGGTTTGTTGTGGAGGATAGCTAATAAAAATTGATATTAAAATGAATTATCATTTTCAAAACTACCACAAACCAGATCAGAATGACTGCGGCTCAAAATATTGTAAAATGATGTGCTTGCTCTACTCAAGGAATGCGTATATAAATCTCCGTCGCAAGATATATCAGGCAAAACGGGACTGTCAATCTCCCTGCATCAGTGGTGCGGTGAAGAAGCTGGGCTTTTGTACTCAAGAGAAGCTGACCATACTTTCTACCTTTATAGTTCGATCTAGTTGTGCATTTTGAAACATAAAATAAGTATCCGCTTGGCGCGTGTCTGTACTCTTTATACTTTGTCTAGATCCTGAATTTGATATAATGAGTCATTGTATTGTTACTTGAAGTTACTATATCCATTTCAAGGGAGTTTTAAATCAAACAATTTTTTTCTTATTACAAGAAATAAAAAGCTTTATTATATTATAAAAATAGTCATCAAATAATAAAATGAAATTTTCTTGAAAAACACTTTCCCATTTTACAAACAGCCCGACACAAAGGACTGCGGCCCTACTTGCCTTCGTATTATTGCAAAATACTATGGCAAATTGATATCCTTAAAGGAGATAAGGAGTTTTTCGGAAACCACCCGATCTGGCAGCAACTTACTTAAATTGAGCGAGGCAGCTGAGTCTATTGGTTTTAAGACCATTGGAGCCAAACTCAATTTTCATAAATTAAAAAATGCGCCATTACCCGTTATAGTTCATTGGGATAAGAACCACTTCGTCGTAGTTTATCGGATTAAAAAAAATAAGGTATATATTTCTGATCCTTCTTATGGTTTGATAAGCTTATCCAAAGAAGAATTCATTGGGCGATGGATCGGAAACTCGGCCGATGAAAACACCAAAGAAGGCATCACTCTTTTGGTAGATATCACTCCCGACTTCAAAAAGCTGAAGTGGGAAGATAGCGATAAGCGATCCTTAAACTTTTTGTTCCGGTATTTATTAAGCTATAAAAAATTATTAATTCAGCTTTGCATAGGTTTGCTTGTGGGTAGCCTTTTGCAGCTTATTTTTCCCTTTCTTACCCAAAGTATCGTCGATGTGGGTATCCAAAACCAGGATATCGGATTTATCTATGTAGTCCTGATGGGTCAGTTAATGCTCTTTTTCGGACGCACCAGTGTGGAAGTATTGCGGAGCTGGATATTGCTCCATTTAAGTACCCGTATTAATATCTCTCTGGTATCGGACTTTTTTATCAAACTGATGAACCTGCCTATTGCCTATTTTGACACTCGGATGACTGGGGATATCATGCAACGCATAGGAGACCATCGACGGATAGAGAATTTGCTGACGGGAACAACACTCAGTACACTGTTTTCATTTTTTAACTTTTTCGTTTTTGGAGCGGTTCTAATATACTATAGCATTACGATATTTTTGATATTTTTGGTAGGGAGCATAGTCTATATTATGTGGGTCCTGTATTTTATGAAACGCAGGAGAGAATTGGATTACAAGCGCTTTGCCCAATTAAGCCAGGAACAGAGCACTGTGATAGAACTGATCAACGGAATGCAGGAGATTAAAATGAACAATGCGGAAAAGCAAAAACGTTGGAGGTGGGAATTTGTACAAGCAAAACTGTTCAATGTCTCCATTCAGACCCTGTCCCTAGAACAGACCCAGGGAGTAGGTTCTTCTATGATAAATGAGCTCAAGAATATTTTAATCACCTTTACCTCTGCCGTGCTGGTGATAGAAGGAAATATTACTCTGGGCATGATGCTTTCGCTCCAATACATCATTGGCCAACTAAACAGCCCCATCATTCAAGCCGTTAGTTTTATTCAAGCCTATCAGGATGCAAGTATCAGCCTAGAGCGACTGAACGAGATTCATGATAAAGAAGAGGAAGAAAGCATTGAAAAGCAGTATATCCGAAAAGTCTTTATAGGGAAAGAACTGACGGTCAAAAACCTTTCATTCCGGTATATAGGAGCCGATAAGCCTGTGCTGGAAGGTGTCAATTTGGTGGTGCCTTCCAAAAAAGTCACAGCAGTCGTAGGTGCAAGTGGAAGCGGGAAGACCACCCTGATGAAATTGCTGTTGAAATTTTATGAACCCTCCAAAGGTGAGATTCTTTATGGCAATCATGACCTGAAAATAGTTGCTGCGCGAAGCTGGCGGGACCACTGCGGTGTGGTGATGCAGGAGGGATATGTATTTAACGATACAATTGCTGCTAATATAGCCGTGGGGCAGGATCAAATTGATCAGGAACAATTAATAAAAGCAGCTAGGATTGCTAATATTTATGATTACATCCAATCCCTTCCACTTGGCTTTAATACCAAAATTGGTAACGAAGGTATAGGCATCAGCACTGGGCAAAAACAGCGACTATTTATCGCGCGAGCTGTTTATAAAAATCCAGAGATTTTGTTTTTTGATGAGGCTACCTCAGCATTGGATGCAAGAAACGAGCGTGTTGTAATGGAAAACTTAAATAATTTTCTTAAAGGGAAGACTGTATTTGTCATTGCACACAGATTAAGTACAGTAAAGAATGCAGATCAGATCATCGTTATTGACCAAGGGAAAATAGTGGAACAAGGAACTCACGAAGAATTGGTGGCATCTCAAGGGGTATATTATGATTTGGTAAAAAACCAATTGGAACTGGAACAGATAAATACAAATTAAAAATGCCAGATCAAAAAGCATATAGTACTAATCTTCATCTCCGCTCCGATGAAGTCCAAGAGATCATTTCTACCCCTCCAGCATGGCTAATCCGCTGGGGAATAACCTTGGTCTTTATACTTACTGCAGTTATAATTATTTTATCCTTTCTGATAAAATATCCGGATTATGTTCAGGCAAAAATCTTGGTAACTACCATGGAGCCCACTGAGCGGGTGCTTGCACGTGCTTCCGGACAGATAGAAAAGTTATTTGTGAATAACGGGGATGCTGTCACATCGGGGCAGATGCTAGCTGGAATTAAAAGTACGGCGGCTCTTGAAGATGTCCTATTTCTGAAAGAAATACTCGAGTATGAGGCATTTGGAAAAGAAAATAATTATGATTATCCGATGGAAACGCTATCCAATCTGACACTTGGAGAGGTGGAACCAACCTTTTTGGATTTTGAAAGAAACTACATGGAATACCAACTTTTAGAAGAACTTCAACCTTATATAGGAAAAATGCAAGGTAGCCATTACTCGCTACAGGAAATCAATAATAGAATACAAAGTCAAGTTATACAAAAGGAATTGTTAGAGCGGCGATTAAAACTAGTACAGATTGATTACCTGAGGAATAAGGTTCTTCACGAAGATGGCGTGATTTCAGATAAAGATTTTGAGAATAGGGAAATGGAGTATCTCCAAATGCAAGAGCAGATAAACAGCATGGCTATAGTTATTTCCCAGATGCAAGAAGCACTCAGTACAGGAAACCAAACACTAAGAGTGATGGAAATAAACAAGCAGGAGGAAGAAACCCGAGTTCTTAAGAACTTAATTCAGTCTTACCATAGTTTAAAACGTGCAGTCAGGGATTGGGAATATATCTATCTGATGAGCTCATCTACAGGAGGGTTGGTTAGCTTCCAGAAAATTTGGAGTTCCAACCAACAGGTCAGTACAGGAGAACTTGTGTTTACTGTGCTTCCAGAAAATAAGGAAGAACTGGTTGGGGCAATGAAAATACCTGCGCAAAATGCAGGAAAGGTTGCTGTAGGCCAAAAAGTCCTGATTAAGTTAGATAATTACCCATATCAGCAATATGGCACTCTACTGGGGGAAGTTATTAGGATTTCTGTCACTCCAGACGATGAATTTAATTATTTGGTTTATGCCTATCTTCCTGAAGGTACCCGAAGCTCCTTCAACAATAATATACCATTTAACCAAGAGCTTTTGGGTAATGCAGAGATAATCACAGAAGACCTGAGTGTGGCCGAGAGACTTTTTTTCAAGTTTAAATCAGTTTTGGATTTTAAATAAAAAAGTGACAGGCCTTTTACTTTTATGATTAATATATAAAATCTGAATATTTTCAATGTGGCACTCAGGGATAAAATACAGCAACTATAACCTTTTGAACAATTTTAAATCATTAAATCTTCAATTAAGCTTATAAACAAATTCCTAAAAGTTATTCTGGAGGTATTTTTCGAATACTATATGAGGATTAGAAATCAGCTCAAATTGAGGGATTTTCTTTGCGTTAGTCAGAATTTTAAACAGACATCACCCAAAAAAAATGACAGAACAATTTTTTACATACACCGACAAATTTGTGAACTTCAGACAAGCCGACAAAGAACTTTTGGCTTCGGCCATGTCCTTTAGACATGTAAAAACAAAAACCGATCTTGTTTCATATGACAAGCGGACAGACGAGTTATTTTTCTTGTTAAAAGGTTGCCTTAGGAAGTATTATATAAAAGACGGTCAGCAGATAACGATATACATTACAGCAGAAAATAGTTTTATTGGTGCCTTTGACAGTTTTATCACTGGTACTGCGTGCAAAGAAATCATTGAAACACTTGAACCTTCAGAGTTGCTTGTCCTCAACAAAAAAGACTTGGACAAACTTTACAAAGATATTCCGCTAATGAACGAATTTGTGCGAAAGATCTTGGAACAAACATTAATTCAGTTTCAACAAGCATTAACATCTTTCATTTTAGATAGTCCCGAAGAACGATACACAAAATTACTGTCACAAAATCCTGAAATCCTGCAACGCGTTCCGCAACATATGCTTGCCACCTATTTAGGCATTACAGCCACTTCACTCAGCCGTATCAGAAAAAGAATTGTAGAAAAATCGTAACCCGTTTTCTTTCTTGTCTTTTGTAAACGTTTTTTGCAATACTCATCTACCAACTTTGCATTGTAACATAAAACAATTCAAAGTATGGACAACATCAATTTCGGTTGGAGAAGCCTTCATCAAGGCAAACTCACCACAATGCTCCTGGGCTTTCTATTTCTAAGCCTGACACTCACAGCTCAATCTTCCAAAACAGCTATTGTTGGCACTTGGCTTAACCAAGAGAAAGCTGCCAAGGTTGAAATCTATCAACAAGAGGAAAAGTTCTTTGGTAAAATCGTATGGCTTAAAGAACCAAACGAAAATGGCAAACCTAAAACCGACAACAAGAACCCCGACAAATCAAAAAACAGCGACCCAATCATAGGATTGGTCATGTTGAAAGATTTTGAGTTTGATGGTAAATCCACTTGGGAAAACGGTACAATTTACGATGCACGAAGCGGAAAAACTTATTCTTGCTATTTAACCCTTCAAGCCGACAATACCCTCAAAGTTCGTGGCTATATGGGTATTTCACTATTCGGTCAAACCAACATTTGGACAAAAACCAACTAAAATCTACAAAGCAATGAAACAAGTATTTGTAACGGGCGGTTCGGGTTTTGTAGGTCAAAACCTAATCCCAATGCTCATAGAAAACGGCTACAAAGTAAAAGCCTTGGCACGTTCGGCACAAGCCGTTCAAAAGGTAGAGCAATTAGGAGCATCAGCCGTAAAAGGAGATTTAAATGATGCACAAGCTTTGGCAGATGGCGTAAAAGATTGTGCTTCGGTATTTCATTTGGCGGCTTCGGTTGATTTTTTCGCTTCTGAAAAAGAACTTAAAAAACTGCACGTTGATGCCACCGAACTTTTGTTGGAAGTTGCCAAAAATGCCAGGGTTAAAAGGTTCGTGTATTTAAGTGCGGCTTCGGTTATTATGAACGGTAAGCCTATCAAAAATGCTGATGAGACCTTTGTTTCTGACAACATTATTGACGGCTATTCACGAACAAAACTGCAAGCAGAATATCTGGTTTTGAAAGCCAACACAAAAAGCTTTCAAACCATTGCTGTGAGCCCCCCATTAGTTTGGGGCAAAGGCGACCCAAATACATTGGTTGGTGTTATGGAAGCCACTAAAAAAGGAAGAATGCAGTTTATTGATGGTGGCAAACACCGTTTAGTAACCTGCCACGTTTTAAACGTTTGCCAAGCATTAATCTTAGCGGACCAATCAGAGCAAAATGGTAAAACCTATTTCATTACAGATGGTGAAACACCTATATTTAAAGACTTCATTAAAAAGTATGTGGCTACGCAAGGTGTAACCATTCCCGACAAAACAGTTTCGTTGACAATGGCAAAACGTGTTGCCTCTGTCATGGAATTTGTTTGGAAAATATTTGGATTGAAAGGACACCCGCCACTTTACAAAGGACTCGTAAATGTTTTGGGCGTAGAGTTTACTATCAACGACAGCAAAGCAAGAAAGGAACTTGGCTATAAGTCATTTGTAACCATAGAGCAAGGACTTGACCTCATGAGAAAGTAAAAAAACTCCCACCAATCAAGGTACTGCCTTAAATATCAAGTAATTTCTCTGACTTTTTCTTAAATTTTTGATAACGAAAAGCGGCGATTCTTTGCACGGAAGTTCATCTACTGTAGGACTGGTTTTTTCCGGTCCTACTTTTTTGGTGGATCCTTCGGATCCAAGCGAAAAGAGGGGCTAAGGTTCATCATCATCGATGTTTAAAAAGGAGGCTACAGGGGCACTCTTGACGATGGTAATGGGCCAACCTAACCGATAGACAATTAATAAATTAGGCAATATTATCACAGATCATTGGGCCACATCCTATAGGATTCTCTAACATACTTATATCACAAGTAATAAATGGTATTGACTCCTCTCCCCTTTCTAAATAAAATACCATAACTTAGGTGTTGACTTTTAGTTATATACGTATTATATTTAGGTATGATGTGAAAGATTGTTTATCACCTGGTTAATCATAAGCCTCCGAAGAATCGGGGGCTTTTATTCTATACATGAGGGTATATAAAAATAATTTTTACGGTTTACGAAAATAATTGCTCCTACTCCCCTATTACGATCTATAGAAAGTGGTCTTTGACTAGCTTTATTTGTATTACATAATATTGTAGGAAATATACCTAGAATAAGGTATTGTTTAGGGGTGGGAAAATGGTTTTATTGGGGAAAGGAGGGAAATGGATATTGCTGAGATATTTTGTATGAATATCCAATTTTGGAGTTAGGTTGATATCTATAAAGTAATTATCATCTTAGGAAGCACAAAGGAATAACCAATAATGTATGGTAGAAGGAGTATTCAAAATATTTTAAAATCTGCTGTAGAAAGAGTTGGGATAAAGAAGGGGGTGACTGATCATACCTTGCGCCATTCTTTTGCCACACCTTTATTGGAACAGGGAACCGATCTCAGGTATATTCAAAGTTTATTAGGTCACGAAAGTCCAAAGACCACGCAAATTTACACGCACATTACAACTGGAGGATTTGATCAAATTAAAAGCCCCTTAGACAAATTGGAAATATAAAAGGTCAGTTTTACATTTATCTAATTCGGTTATAGACGCCGTAATCGCGCCTAACACTCCGAATTGGAAAGCTATACGCCATAATGGCATAGAGAAAACGTTACATGGAAGTTTAAAAGAACCAAGTAGGATGAAAATCAGTTTTTATGATGTAATTTCATATATTTATTAAAAATCAGGCTATGACACATGCAGAACGCCATATCGTAGAAACGTATTCCGAGCTTATTGAAAGTTTAAATTCAGCAAGCAAACTAGAGCTGCTAGAACGGCTTGCGAAATCTATAAGGAAAGGGAGAAAGTCTAAAGAAAAGGATTTTTTCAGTTCCTTCGGAGGTTTGATATCAGAAAAGCCAGCCGAAGAAATCATAAAAAATATTAGAGAAAGCAGGAAATTCAGAGAGAAAGACTTGAAGCTTTAACGTATGCAATATTTGCATGACACGAGTATTTGTGTTTTTTTTCTAAGGGGTAAACTCAATCTTGATAAAATTATCAATGAAAAAGGTCTTGAGAATTGTTTCATTTCTGAAATAACAGTTTTTGAACTAAAATACGGAGCAGAAAATAGCGATGATCCCAAAAAATCTCACAGGGCGGTTGATAAATTTGTAAAAGGACTAACCATCATTCCGATTTTTGGGATAGTAGACCAGTATGCAAATAACAAAGTCTTACTTCGAAAAAACGGAACACCTATGCATGATGAATTTGATTTGATCATTGGTGTTACTGCACTTACAAACGAAATGATTCTAGTTGCTGACAACATAAAAGACTTCCGACATATCAAAAACCTGAAACTGGAAAATTGGGTGGAGATAAAATAACCTCCCTGTAATCGAGGTACTGTCTTAAATAGCAAGTGATTTTTGAAGATTTTTTCTTAAATTTACATTAGCGAAAAGCGGCGATTCGTTGCACGGAAGTTCATGTACTGTAGGGCCGGTTGATGCTGGGCCTACTTTTTTGGTGACTCCTACGGAGCCAAGCGAAAAGAAGGGCTTTGGCTCATCATTACCGGAATATTTTTGGGTTGATAGATGGTAGTTCTGATGTTGGACGGGTGGATACGTTAGTAAGGGAACATTGATTCTTATCCTTACTCTTCACATGTTAGATAGAGTCAGTGAAGTGTTCAGTTCTAAAGATAGAAAATTTGTATTCATCAAGTGAAATAGCCTGTTCCGATTTATCGGGATTTTTGTAAAGTGAATTTGTTATGCCAATCCTCAAGGATATTTATTTCTTGATCAAAAAAGAAAGATGGGCTTAGTTAAGAGAATAAAAAAACAAATCGATAAATTAGGTCTGACTAATGAGGATTAGAAATCAGCTCAAATTAAGGGGTTTTGTTTACGTTAGTCAGAAGGCTAAAGAGCGACTACGAAAAAACAATCCTGTAAAAAATGACTGAAGTAGAAATACCAGACTATAATATTTTTATGATGTGCGACCAACTGAACAAAAACGCACTTACTGAATTGAGTTCCGATTATTATTTTAGGAACTGTAGACCAAATGAATTGGAGAAATGGAAAGCTTTTCCGTTTGACAGTGAAACTATACCCAGCGAGTATGAGGACTTTATGAATGAGATTATTAAGGATTCGTACAGCGTTGAAATGGAAACTTTTTATAAGAACACAATTTTTATTTGCAACAATGAAGATAAACCTGTAGCAACTTGTTCTCATTGGAAAGCATACAGTAAATTTAATTCCATTCACTGGTTAAAAACACTCAAAACTCATGAAGGACAAGGATTAGGAAGGGCAATACTTTCTGAAATAATGAGGAAATTTAGTACAAAAGATTACCCTATTTATATTCATACTCAACCAGGAAGTTTCAGAGCAATAAAATTGTATTCAGACTTTGGCTTTAAACTATTGAAAGGTGGAACAATAGGACACAGAGTTAATGAACTTGAAAAATGCTTACCAATACTTAGTGAATTTATGCCTAAAAAAGATTTTGACAGTTTGGAGATAGTGGATACACCGAGTAGTTTCATTAAATTGTTGAAAAATGAAACGACAATACAATTTTGAGAAAGAAGCCCAGACCGCTAATTGAGTAGACGGCCGTGAGCTATAAGCTCACGGTGCGCCTCTCACACCACCGTACGTACGGGTCTTCCCGATTTTTCATCGGGAGCGGTTCACTGGATTGTAGGTTGCGTTTTAAGATAATAGGAAAGCATCGACTCATACCCTTTTCTTCTTAGGCGTGACAAAGTGATAGTGGTTATCAGAATCGGACTCTGAGCTACTGCCCATCCCCCTTTTTCCCTCCCCTGCAGTCTGGCCCCTCGCTAAAATGACCTAAAGAGGTCATTTCTTTACGCTCGTTCCTTCCATGCGTAGGCATGGTCTTGGTCAACTCCCAGTCTGATCAGGTTTTTGCGTTTCCGCTCTGGCTTTTTCCAGTCGTGCCAGATACAGTACCGAAGTCTGTTTCTCAACCACTCATCGAGTGATTTCAGCTTTGCGGAGATACTGGCAAGGCGGTAATTGTTTACCCATCCCCGCCAGACCTCTACGAGCTTTTTCAGCCGTTCCTCAAAACTGTACGGTCTGGTTTTCTTGGTAATCTGCTTGAGTTTGCGTTTCAGGGATTCCCAACTGTTCTGTTTCACCACCAACTGGTATTTTCCTTTTACCCCTTTCTGATAAGTCGGGACGAATGCGTGTCCCAACAGTTCAAAGTTGGAGGGTCTTCGGATCCCGCTTTTCTCCCTGTTGATGGGCAGTCTGAGCTTGTCTTTTAGAAAAAGGTAGATCTCGTTACCCACCTTTCGGGCTTCTCTTTTTGACTTGGTGTAGATGCTGAAGTCGTCAGCATAGCGGACGTATTTCAGGTTTCTCCGTTCCAGTTCCTTGTCCAATAAGTCCAGAAGGATGTTGGACAGTAGCGGACTGAGTGGCGAGCCTTGCGGAACGCCTTTTCTACGCCTGTGCAGTTTTCCGTCAATCCGGATTGGTGCACGTAGCCATTTTCGGATAAGCCGTAGGGTTGTCGGGCATTTTACCCGCTGATAGATGAATTGTAGGAGAATAGAATGGTCCACCTCGTCAAAGAACCCTTTTAGGTCGATATCCACAATGTCCTGATAGCCATCATTGGTGTATTTCAGTGCCTGTGTTACTGCCTTATGGATGTTCTTCTCGGGGCGGAAGCCGTAGCTGTATTCTTCGAACGTAAGTTCATATTTAGTCATCAGCACCTGGCTTACCGCCTGTTGGATCCATCTATCTACCACTGTGGGAACTCCAAGCAATCTTGTTTTCCCGTTTTCCTTGGGGATTTCCACCCCTCTGATAGGCTGAGGTACATACGTATGGTTGAGGATGGACGTGGCAATACTGTCCCTGTTGTTTTCCAAGTAGGAAAACAATTCGGTGACTTTCATGCCGTCTACCCCAGCCGAACCCTTGTTCCGCACCACCTGTCGGTAGGCTTTGAAAAGATTCTTACGGTTGAGTACTTTTTCTATCATAATAAATCTTTTAACCATCCCCACATCCCGGCCCCTCACTAAAAATGTCCAAAGGGATATTTTCTTAACGTTCGGTCCTGCTTAAGATGAGGCTGTACCAATATGGCACTCCCCATCGAATTTGGACGTAATCCAGCGTTCAGTCCTTCGTTACCCAGTGAGAACTCTGTAGATCTTACAGCTCGTTACCGATAACTACTATGACCTCTGCTAACTTCTTGGCTCATAGAAACCGAGTCTATTCCAACCCACCCTGCCACCTGGCCCATCGCTAAAAATATCCACTGGATATTTTCTTAACGCTCTGTCCTCTTGGTAAGATGAAAATCCTTGTGCCTATCTCTGCCATATCTACTATTTTGGTACTTCCTCCTTTTGGAAGGTTTGGACTTCGGCATGATGTGTTACCTCATCCAACCTCATAGCCTCAGTATATGGTTTATTCGCTATATTTAATTCTTTTAAGGAGCTCATGATACGCTTCGCTTGATTCTGTTCGTCAGTACAGACACCGCAGTCTGGCTTACTTGCCCCCCTGCAAGCTGGCCCCTCGCTAAAAACTTTCACAGAAAGTTTTCTTTACGCTCGGTCCTCTCACGGAAAACCAGCTTGCCACTTGCTTGGCTTCGGGACGTTACCCCCGCGCTTAAGGGACTTTATTCGCTTTAATATTATTTTTCAAAGGAGTTCATGAATGCTCCGCATTTCACCCGTTGGAACGGTCAACTTTTTGACCTATATTCACCATTCAAGGCACACACAGGCGTTTGGCCCAATGGCTGAGGACTTGGTTAATTGAACATTCTACCTCGCATCAACTTTTATGGAACATTGACAGTGATTTCCTCCGAATTCCGCCACTGTGCCAATCGCCAAAACGTTGTGTGTCATTTTAAGAATAAACCATGAAGCTCATCATAATTAATAATTACGTAAGGATGTTTGGATTAAAAACTCTTTTCTTCTTGTTATTGGTTTTTACTTTTCAAGAGACATGTGCTCAGAAGCTGTCTAAAAAGGGAAAAAAAGCAATTGATAGAATCGAATCATACCTATTGAAAGAATTTCCTTCAGACGAACCAGGTGCTGTAGTACTAATTGCTCAAAAAGGAGAAATTATTTACAAAAAAGCTTTCGGTATTTCAAATTTGGAAACAAATGAAAATCTTGCTTTAGAGGATGTATTACCAATCGCATCAATGACAAAACAATTTACAGCAGTTTCAATACTAAAATTAGTTGAGGAAGATAAACTTAGTCTAACAGACTCGATCCAAAAATATATTCCAGAATTTCCAAGTAAAAAACATAAAATAACGATTGAGAATTTATTAACTCAAACTTCTGGAATAAGAGAATATTTTGATGTTGATGAAAGTGAATATCATCTCTTAACAAAACACCATCATCCATTAGAAATTATTGAATATTTTAAAAATGACCCTTTGGAATTCGAACCAAATACGCAATATCAGTATAGCAATTCTAATTATTTTTTATTAGGATTTATCATTGAACGAGTATCGGGAAAATCCTATGGAGAATATCTTGAAAAGGTCATTTTTAGCCCTCTCAATATGTTGCAATCATCATATTGGTATAGCATAAATAACCCGAATGCAAAACAACCAATTGGATATCAATATGTAAGTGGGAATTTTAAACCTACAATTGCAGTTGACGGCTCAATTTGGTATTCAAGTGGTGGTATCACCTCTACAGTTGACGATTTATATAATTGGAATTTAGCCCTTTTCAATGACATGTTATTGAATTCAAATGAATTACTAAAAAAAGGTATTTTACTTAAAAATGGAGAGAGTACAGGTTATTCATTTGGTTTTTTTATCAAAGACCTTCAAGGTTCTGTAACATTTCAACATGGAGGTAATCTTTATGGCTATTCAAGTAGCGGTCTATATTTGCCCAAGGAAGACATATACGTGGCTATTCTTTCAAACAGAGGATTTAAGCCAACAGAAGACATCGCCAATTATCTAGGAAGTGAAATATTAGGTAAGCCAATTAAACCCTCTAAAGGATTATTTATTGATAGTGATAAGCTAGAGAAATATACGGGGACTTATCAACTTTCTTCAGACAAAAATCGAATTATGAAAGTTTTAATAGTTGCTGATAGGCTTGTCTTATCATTTCCAGAACAGAAAGGTGCAGAAGTAGATGTATTACCTTTAGGAAATCATAAATTTGAATCAAAAAAAGTGAATGCTGTATTAGAATTTTTAATAGATGATGGTGGCAACATTAAAAGTTTGATAGCTGAACAAGAAGGAAAAACGGAATGGATTAAAATACCCGAATAAAAAACGAACACACAATCGAGTAGCCTGACCTGAGCCATTTATCTCAGGTTGAGGCTCTCACACCACCGTACGTACGGGTCTTCCCGATTTTTCATCGGGAGCGGTTCACTTGTAGGTTGCGTTTTAAGATAATAGGAAATCGAGCAAAAAGATAAACTTAATAGGAGGATCCGATACTTATATGCGAGATTCCATGTGGCCTATAAAACATCAATTATATTACATGAAAGCATTGATTCGTATCCCTTTCTTCTTAGACGGGACAAAGTAATTGTAGTGATCAGAATCGGACTCTGGGCTACTGCCCATCCACCTTTTTCCCTCCCCTGCAGCCTGGCCCCTCGCTAAAAACTTTCACAGAAAATTTTCTTTACGCTCGGTCCTCTTGGTAAGATGAAAATCCTTGTGCCTATCTCTGCCATATCTACTATTTTGGTACTTCCTCCTTTTGGAAGGTTTGGACTTCGGCATGATGTGTTACCTCATCCGACCTCATAGCCTCAGTATATGGTTTATTCGCTATATTTAATTCTTTTAAGGAGCTCATGATACGCTTCGCTTGATTCTGTTCGTCAGTACAGACACCGCAGTCTGGCTTACTTGCCCCCCTGCAAGCTGGCACCTCGCTAAATACTTTCACAGAAAGTTTTTTTTACGCTCGGTCCTCTCACGGCAAACCAGCTTGCCACTTGCTTGGCTTCGGGACGTTACCCCCGCGCTTAAGGGACTTTATTCACTTTGATATTATTTTTTCAAAGGAGTTCATGAATGCTCCGCATTTCACCCGTTGGAACGGTCAACTTTTTGACCTATATTCACCATTCAAGGCACACACATAACCTTGGATACAGCGGGCGGTTCAGAGTAAATTGAAAGTTTAGTATATTTAAGAAGTTCGGAGTAGGCTGGAAGAGAACGTTTCCAAAAGCCCGCCGTCTCCAAGCTGAATCACGTTAGACTCAATTTTTAAAAAAACTTTTACATATATGAAATACTTCACTTTATTTCTTTTGTTCTTCTCTCTATCGTGTCAAGGCCAGCAAAAGAACCAGATAATTATTGATTTGGATTACTTTCCTGATCAAAAAGAAAACGTTTCAGATCAGAGTTATCATAAGGCAATTAATATTCTAAAAATCACCTATGACAATGTAAAGAACAATAGCAATCAATTAAATTACGCTGATCATATCAACCTTGCAACTGCTTTTGTATATTTAAAAGAACCTAAAAGTAAAGTTTTAGAACAGTTTGAACAAGCAAAAGAGAAAGGTCTTGAAGAAACAGCAGAACTCTTTCCTATAATATATTCGAAAGAAAGCTTACGTGATTATTTTTCATCAGCCGAATACGATTCTATTGTTTTTAAATACAAAGAAATAGTAGCAAACAAAAAAGAAGAAGTATTCGATTTAGTTGCATATACAGATCAAAACCAATTTGATTATGATTTAGTTAAATTCATGGCGGATTTAGCGGAGAGAGATCAAAGACATAGAAAAGCAAATGATAATTGGGAAAATCAAAATTACCTCGATTCAATAAATATTTTGTCAATTGATTCCCTTTTTAAACAACACAAAAAATATATAGGCAAATCAATGGTTGGGGAGAAGTTTAGCCATACAATGTGGGCGGTAATCCAACATTCTGAATTAGAACAGCAGGAGTTTTATCTACCAATAGTACATAAAGCTGTGCAAGATGGAGACTTAAAACCAGTTCCTCTAGGAATGCTTATTGACAGAATATATCTAAAAAAATATGGGTATCAAATATTTGGATCTCAATCAGGCGTGGATTTAGCCGATGATGAAACAATTCAAAAAGTAAAATTTAAGTATGGGTTATAATGTAAAACAGAGTCTAACATCACCTTGGATCCCGTTAGCTTTAATTGCAAAAAGTAAGAACCAAATGAATGACAAGATAACAAACAACTTATTCGAGTTCTGGACACTTATTGGAAAATTAACTAATAAGTTGACTGAAACAGAGTATTATTCAACTATCTCAATGAGTGATTCAGATTGGCCAAATCGAATTTTTGCTTTAAAGGAGAGTGATAGTGTTATTAAAGAATTACTGAAGCTCAATCAGGAAGGAAGTATTCCGGATTTAATTACTGTAGACAAACTTAATAGCTTTAAAAGCAATAAAAACTTTGAGCTTCTATTTTGGCAGAAAAATATGGCTCTTAATTTGAAATCTGTTAATGTTGATTATAAAAGAGATAAGAATATTCAACAAGTAAAAACAAAAAGTGACTCGGTTTATTTCGCAAAGACTGCATCAGAGTCTTTTGGATACAGAGTAGATTGCGATGTTATTTTTAAAATTGCCACTTTCATGGAGAATGTTCATTTATTTAATTATATAAAAGATGATGAAAGTTTAGGTTGTGGAATAGTATTTTTTGATTCATATAATAATGCAGGTTTGCATATGATTGGAACTCATCCTAAAGGCCGAAGACAGGGAATTGGAAAAATTATGACTGAAAATTTGCTACTAGAAGCCATTAATAATGATAAAAATTTCTGTGTTCTTCATGCATCATTAATGGGAGAACCAATTTACAGAAAATTAGGATTTGAAACATATGGAGAAATTGAAATATATAAATTCTTGAAAAATAAAGGCAACTAAAGCTAACGCTGCATATACTCGACCACCGGGTGCAGTGGGAGCCGAGAGTTTACAGCTTTTATAATCTTCAATTCTCTGCGGATACTTCTCTGCTTTAAAACCGGTGGCCAGAGTATATGCTTAACGTTATGGCACATTTTAAAAAACCCCCATTAAAGACGAAGTAACTTTTTAAATATAGAAAAATCATGTAATTTTGTATCCAAATGAAGACAGAGAAGTGAATGTATTTTATTGAGAAGACTGTTGAATTTGACAAGTGGTTGAGAAAACTAAAGGATTTGAGAGCAAAAGCGAAAATTTTGTTCAGAATCCAAAAACTTGAAATTGACGAACATTTTGGGGACTGTAAACCCGTTGGTGAAGGGATTCATGAATTGAGAATAAACTATGCTAAAGGATATCGAATTTACTTCAAGGAAAAAGAAGGGAAAATAATTATTCTTCTTGTGGGTGGAGAAAAATCAACTCAACAAAAGGATATCGAAAAAGCAAAGGAAATTTGGGAAAGTATAAAAAAATAAAAATGGAAACATCAAAATTTGATATTGCAGATTATTTGGACAGCAATGAAATGATTGCTGAATATTTGAATTCTATTTTGGAGGAAGGGGATAATGATGATGTAGTTATTGCGCTTGGTCACATTGCAAAAGCAATTGGGATGTCCAAAATAGCAGAAGAAACAGGCATGAGCAGACCTAGTTTGTATAAAGCCCTATCAACAGGTTCCAAGCCTCAATTTGAAACAATAATGAAAGTATTAAAAGCTGTCGGCGGTCAATTAAGAATAAATCCCATATCGACGTAAAAAAAACGATGCCACAATCGAGGTACTGTCTTAAATTCCAAGTAATTTTTAAAGGTTTTTATTAAATTTACAATAGCGAAAAGCGGCGATTCTTTGCACGGAAGTTCATCTACTGTAGGACTGGTTTTTAACTTTTTAGGTGGATCCTGCGGATCCAAGCGAAAAGAAGGGCTAAGGTTCATCATCATCGATGTTTAAAAAGGAGGCTACAGGGACACTCTTGACGATTGTACTGGGCCAACCTATCCGATAGACAATTAATAAATCAGGCAATATTATCGCAGTTCATTGGGCCACTGAGCATACCCCAAAAATCGGGACAGTAAATTAAGTTAAAAATTAATCTTTAAATTTACTGTGATGACCACAAGAAGAAAATTTACATCCAAGTTCAAGACCAAGGTGGTTTTGGAAATGTTAAAAGAGCGTTCCTCTCTTGCCGAACTGGCCCAAAAGTACGAACTGGCGCCCCAGCAACTGAGCAACTGGAAGCGGGAATTTCTCAACGGAGCAGAGGATGTTTTTGAGAAAGGCAGCAAAAACAAGAAAGATCCGGCCGATGAAGAGAAAGACCAGTTGCTCAAGACCATCGGGAAACTCAAAGTCGAAGTTGATTTTTTAAAAGACGCCTTGCGCTAGAACCTCTGGCAAAACGACGCAGCATGATACGCAAGGGTCATACCGAACTGAGCCTGAAAGCTCAATGTAGTATTCTCAATATCCATCGCTCTGGGATTTATTACCAACCCAAGCCGGAATCGGAGCTGAATCTGGAACTTATGAGGTTAATGGACGAACACTATCTCCATCACCCCTACAAGGGAGCCCCGGGCATGCACACCTGGCTAACGCGGGACAAAGGGTACAAGATCAGCAAAAACCGGGTGGAACGTCTGTACTACCGCTGCATGGGGCTGCAGGCAATCATACCCGGCAGACATACTTCCCGAAGACACAAGGCACATAAAGTGTATCCATACCTGCTCAGGAATCTGGAAGTGACCCGTCCCAATCAGGTCTGGGCCATCGATATTACCTACATTCCCATGAAAAAAGGATTTATGTACCTGACGGCGATCATTGATCTGTACAGTAGGCGCATTGTCGGCTGGTCCATCTCGAACAACATGGATGCAGAATGGTGCAAGGAAGTGCTTGAAGAGGCCATCAGTCAGTATGGATGTCCGGAGATCCTCAATACGGATCAGGGAAGCCAGTTTACCTCAGAAGTTTTTACCGCAGCGGTAAAGTCTAACGATATCCGCTTGAGTATGGATGGAAAAGGAAGAGCAATTGACAACGTGTTTATCGAGCGATTCTGGCGAACAATCAAATATGAGAAGATCTATCTCAATCCACCACAGGATGGACTGGATCTCTATGCGCAGATAGAAGAATACATGGACTATTACAACAACCGGAGAAGACACAGCAGCCTGGATAACCAAATTCCGGCAGAAGCCTATTCCTTGATTGAACAGGTGGCATGAAACCGAGTTTACCACATTCCCACACTACTCTGAAAATCTAAAAGAGGATTTTCAGGTGTGGAAATATGGAAAACTCATCCAGCCTCTGTATACTTGAAGTTATTTCAAATCTGTCTTAACTATTGGGGTATGCTCACTAAAAGTAGCAGAGAAAATAGCAAAATTATATTAAAGCTAACAAGAAGAAATGACAATAACAGAACTAAAAAAATTGTGGTCAGCCTTTGGTGGTTTTCCTTCAAATTCAGATGATGAAATTGAAGTTGATTTCTATTGTTGGGAAAAAGGTACTTATCGTTTTGATAATTTGCATTGGTTTGGTGAAAAATTGCCAAATGGATTAGCAGTAGATTTTAATTTGTTATAATAAATACTATGGCATTACCCATAAACATAGATGAATTACTACACGGCAATACGGTTTAATGGGATCGGATTGAGCTGAAAAAAGGTTGGAATCCTGAGGATATTATTCATACTTTATGTGCATACGCCAATGATATTAACAATTGGGATGGAGGTTATGTCATTATTGGAGTTGAAGAAGAAAATGGAAAAGCTAAGTTGCCACCAATTGGTTTACACGTCCAAGAATTGGATACCATTCAGAAAAAACTGATTGAACTATCTCATAAGTTATTCCCTGTTTATATCCCTGTTTCTCAGCCCTTTTTAATAAATGGAAAGCATATATTGGTTGTATTTGCCCCCGCTGGAGATAACAGACCCTACAAAGCTCCTATTAGTTTAAGTGAAAAAAGAACAGAAAGAGCAATGTTCATCAAACGTGGCTCAAAAACGGTAAAAGTTAAAGATGGTTCTGATGACGAAAGACGACTTATTGAACTCACGGCACGTATCCCTTTTGATGACCGAATTAACCAAACTGCCTCCCTATATGATTTGAATTTACGTTTGATTCAAAACTATTTAAAAGAAGTGAGGAGTTCCCTATATGAAGAGAGTACAAAAATTCCATTTGCTGAATTGTGCAGACATTTAATGATAGCTAAAGGTTCAGACGAATTATTGCGTCCTACAAATGCCGGATTACTGTTGTTTAATGAGCATCCCGAAAAATTCTTTTCAGGAGCAAAAATCGATTTGATAATCCACAAAAATAAAGTTGGGAAAGACTATACCGAAAAGTTATTTGCCGGATCTATCATACAACAGATTAGGGATATTTTGCAGTATTTCAAATCAACTATTATAGAAGAGTTGATCGTTAAATCAGCTATGCAAGCAGAATCTATACGTTTCTTCAACTATCCCTTTCAAGCTATAGAAGAAGCTGTAGTCAATGCTGTTTATCATAAAAGTTATGAGAGAGAAAACCCTGTTGAGATTCAAATACACAAAGATAAAATAGAAATATTGAGTTTCCCTGGTCCTATGCCACCTATTAATCAAGCTATGCTGAAAAAACAAAGGGTAGTAGCACGAGATTATAGAAACCGTAAAATAGGTGGGTTTTTAAAAGAGTTGAAACTTACAGAAGGTAGAGGAACAGGATTGCCCATTATTCATAGTAGTATGGAAGAAAACGGTTCACCTCCACCTGTTTTTGAGACGGATGAAAACAACACTTACTTTTTGTGTATTCTGCCTGTTCATCCGCTTACAGAATCTATCTTAGGCTCTCAAGATGGACGAAGAAGAATCGAAGATAATCCTTTTAAAATCAATGATTTAACAGATGCAAACCCTTATCTACGTCTCCCTGTCTTTCAATTGGGAGACGAAGATAGAAATGCTATCAAGGATAGGGTCAGTGCTTCAATTATTAAGGTGCTTCAATATTGTAAAAAACCCAAATCGAGTGATGAAATCTTTGAAGAAATAGGACTTTATAAAAACACCAAAAATCATAATCATCATATAAAACCTCTCATTGAAGGGGGCTGGTTAAACCTAACCTTACCAAATAAGCCTACAAGTAAAAACCAAAAATATTATACGACTGATTTAGGTAAAAATTGCTCACAATAGTTTCAGGAGACCATAATTCAGGAATTAAAAGAATTCCTGTAGCGTCTTCAAACATAGCGGCTGTTGGGTATGACAAAAAAGCACACATTTTAGAAATAGAGTTTCATTACGGTGCGATTTCTCAGTATGTTGATGTGCCGGAAAAAGTATATGAAGAGTTGATGAATTCGCCTTCTCAAGGCGCTTATTTTATGAATGAAATCAAAGATAAATATAGTTATAACAAAAAAAAGTAATAATATGAAAAGACAATCAGTAGAATCCTCAAACCTTGCATCTGTTGGCTATGATGCAGAAAATGAAATCCTAGAAGTGGAATTTAAGCACGGTGGTGTATATCAATAATTTGATGTTCCCGAAAGTGTTTATGAAGAATTGATGAGTGCAAGCTCGCATGGTTAATATTTTGATAGAAATATTAAAAAAGCAGGATATGAGTTTCAAAAAATGTAAACATTATGAACGATATAATTATTGAAGCGATTGAAAATAGAAAAATATTGTCGTTTTTCTATAAGGAACATTACCGAGTTGTTGAGCCACATACATTTGGTATTGTATCAAAGGGCAATGAAAATTTATCTGGATTTCAAATTGATGGGACAAGTGAAAGTATTGTTGTGCCAGATTGGGGGTTGTTTACAATTGATAAAATGGTTGGCTTAAAAATCCTAAACGAAAGCTTTGTTGAAACAAGACCTAACTATACAAAAGGCGATAGTAGAATGGTTGAAATATATAAAGAATTGTAATTATGGAAACAGCAAATACCCATACCTCCTCGTTCTTATATTGAAAAAGGGTTCAATATTCAGCGTTGGACAGAAATGACAGATGGCGGACATTTTGCTGCAATGGAGCAACCCGAATTATTAGCAAAAGATATAAGAGAATTTTTCACCAGTTTGACAAATGATAATAAATAAGAGATTAGTAAAGCTGATATTACATCAAGATGTAAATCAAATCAAGATTGCGAGGTCTTCGGTTGCAATACAGATCAACAGTATCGCTGATTCCGTTTATTTATTATTGCAGGAATAGTAATTTATATTTAAAAAGCAATTTTGCTGGCTCGGTCTCGCTAGTTCCGACCCTGTATGCTGTACTCCCGAATCGCTTTACTGGACTAAACTTAACGGTCGATCCCAGACTGGTTTAATCTAGTTGATAGAATCTCCTTTATAGATGATGACCTCCAGCATTTCATATTCCGAGTTTAAGGAATCCAAATCTATTTTCTTATTCTTCAAGTGCTTGTCAAAAAAAGAGGTGATGACTTTGCCTGTAATTTCGATGGCCAAATCAGGATTGATACTACCAGCTTGGCTTAAAGCACGAACAGGAATCATATATGGAATGTCCATAAAATTACTATGGCCTGATTGTGCAACGGTTGCTTCATAAAAAAAGGAATTACTTTTATTAATATATGCATGTTGGTTTAAATTTTGATGATCCTCAGGATAATCAGCTGAAAGGAAAAGAAAGGGCTTCTGAAATACCGTATCAACTATCTGACCCCATTGATCACCGTCAATGTTTGCGCCAGCTTTAATTCTATTTCCTACTAGCAGGGATTCTCCGGCTGCTCCACCACCTCTGGAATGCCCAAAAACCCCGATATTGGATAGATCCAACCTACCTTCGAAGAATCCCGACCTATTCCATTCATCCAGTTCGTTCACCACATCTAAAATATCCACTGCCCAACGCTCAACAATATCCCTGACATAATAGGTGGTAAGGCCTTCCCGTACAGTTGGATGCCGTTCTTCAAATGAAAGTTCGCTTTCAAAGACCTCGATTACCGGCATCATTATATCCCATGTACCTGCTTCAATTTTTCCTGCGTATTCGTAATCGAAATATTTTTGAGTGCCGTCAGGGAATGTAGCTCCGGTACTTTCATAAGTATGGTTGATCGCAAATATAATATACCCATGACTTACTATCTCCTTGAGCAAAGCATAGTATCCATTAGCCTTGGAATTGTATCCGTGAGAAAAAACAAGGACGGGGAATGTTTCATCTGCTATCTGAGTGTTTCTATAAACATTTGTTTTAATTTTATCCAAATAATAAAGAAAAGAAGGTGGTAATCCATATTTTTGGGCAAATCCATCCCTTCCTGCTTTGTCAATATAGGGATCTTCTTTTCCATCGGCCTCTTTTGACGGATACCATACTTTTATCATAAACCTTCTGGCATCTGTGGTATCTTCAGTTATTATTTCTTCCCTGTCGAGCTCAAGTAATATGTCCATCGTTCCCACAGCAAAAGGGCCCGTGGTTTGAGGCAATTTGAAAACTGGTAAAATTGATGGGAAGAAAACAGCAAGTCCCAGGAGTATTATCAAACCGGTGGTCTTTAAAACCCGGACAAATGTTGAGCTTCTCTGATCTGATTTTCTAAAGGCAGTCAACATAGCAATTAGCCAGAGCAAATATGCTGGGATCATTTGCCATCGATATCCCTCAAATACAAGATGGATGACAAGAATGAGGATTAGAAGTCCAGTGACAAAACGTTGATGAGTTTTTCTCTTTATCAATCGGCTAAATACCAAATAGCTTGCTAAAACTAAAATCAATATTAACTCTGTAACTTGCATAAAATTTTCTCTGGATTTTAAAGTTAAAATTTAGGTTGAGTAGGTTCGCAATAGTTTACGTCAGGCAACCATTCTGCCACTTGTTTTATTTGGTATTAATGATGAAATTTTAATGGAATAATTATTTAGTTAAATCTAATACTATATTTTTAATTTTCAAATTTTTATTTAACTGGAAATGCTTGTTATAGAGATGTGAGGGGATAGAAAGTGAATTTGTTTTCTGAAAATATGGGCAGCAGATTGGCGAGTTATCTGGCATACGCAAGGAAGTAGCTAGTCCCTTACGATGGTCATGCTGAATCAACTGATCGCAACACACCCACAAATAAAAAATCCTAATGTCATTTTGGTTACAGACCGGATAGATTTAAATGATCAGATTACCGTGACATTTAAAATGATAAATTCCTGTGGAGAATGCGCAGACGGGCAATCATCTGGTTAAACTACTATCATGTATCAAGACTGGCTTTTGAATCGGGATGTTTTACTGCCGCTCTTGAAGATTTGTAATCTAGAAGCCAGATAATAAGGATTATAATCCGATTAGGTAATGGTCCGATAATTCCAATGATAACCCCTTCATGAAATTTGCAGCTTCACCTTTATTTTCATACCAAATTGAAATTGGATATTAAACCATCTAGGTTTTGGCGGAATAGCAATTCACAATTAATCATAAAGTTAGACTAATCAACAGTAATGTTTTTTTCATGATTATTATTTTTTTAGAATAATAATCGTTAATTTAAACCTTAATTCCAAATATAAATGAGGTTATTTTACACATACACATTGATTCTATTGGGAAGTTGCATTCATGCTCAGGATGAAGACATTTTTGTAAATACTGATGACTGGTCTAACGATGTGAGAAATATGCTCCGAAAAGATTTGTTGCAGCCAGAAGGAAATCTACATATGATCCTATCATATGATAGCGAAGACGAATCTACACTGAAAAGTATAAAAAAGTTTTTTTATAACTCAAAAGGACAGGAAATACTAAACCTTGGGTTTTCAGCACAAAATGATACAGTAACCGTTTGGATACCTCTATACAATCAAAAAAAGGAGCTTTCGGAACTAAAGACATACCGTTATCCTAATTGGGAATTTCAACAGAATTTAAGCGGAGTGAGGTTGGATGACCTTGAATGGAGCAGCACCTCCTTTTACTCTTATGATGTAGAGGGGAGGTTGGTATTAACAGAATTCTCGAGTCCCATATATGAAAGACAGCCAAGAAAAGCTCTCCATTACAATGAACATGGGCTTTTAGAGAAGGAAGAGTATTTCCAGCATTACAATCCTATTGGCTATACAGCTTATGTATATAATGAGGACCGGAAACTTATTAAAGAAAGCGAATTTTCGAATGGTGGAGATACTCCTTTAAGAGTTTATTTAATGAGGTACGATGAGAATGGTTTATTGGTGGCAAAAGAAACTGGGGAATTGTACAATGCAGACTTAGAACTAAAAGATGTTCACAAGTATGTTTATGATGATCAGAAAATGTTAGTAGAGGAAAAGGAATATTATCCAAATCTTGGTTTTCAAATGGTGCAAAGGTTAATCTATGTATATCATTCTACAAGTGAGCATGACTGAATGCGTCCAATGAATATGACACCCCTACTAATAAAATCCGATCCATATTGGATTATTCGTCAATTTTGGTGAATGATTTAGCCTGATCCAATGAGCACCATTTTTGTAAAAGCTCATACCCTACCCTGCCGTAAAACTTCCTTTTGATGGTTTTGGGTCTATTGACCTGCCCTATCAACTATCTATTGCTTATTGTTGATACAACAGTTGGGTTCACTGCTTCAAAATCAGATTAAATTCCTCCTTTCTGAAGATTGTATCCGTTTTAGTATGAGAGGTAATATTCTCCCAAATAGCCTATTCCTTCACCACCTGAAAAATCCCATACCTAATAAAATCCTCTTCCTTATCAGGATTAATTAGTTTTATTAAAAGAGAATTATTTGGCATAGCGATTTGAATTTGACCATATGGAATTTCCAGATCCCCACTAAGTTGTTTTTTTTGATCGAAAATGATAATCCTGTGGAAATCCGGATCATTAAAATGATGGTAATGGATTTCATCGGCTCTCTTTTTCTCAAAAACCCCATAAGGAATTTCTCTGACATAATCCAACACGAGGAGTCCATTATCCAAATAGAAAATTTTCGAATTGATTGAAGCAAGTGTGTAAGGTGGATAGGAGGGTAAACTTTTATCGGATATCGGAAATTTCCTGAAACTGCCAAAATCCCCATGATTGATTTTAATATTAGAGAGTGTATTCCCTGATTTTAGATCAATTGCTGTAATTTCATTATCCAGAGTTGCGGTTACGTATAGTCTGTTATTTTTTTTGTCTTGGGCAAAGATTGGCTTGTACATAGAATTGATAGAATTGTCCAAATGCTTATAAATTGGTCTTTCAGCAATAGGTGCCAAATGGTAAGTTTTTTGTGTACGCAATTCATGCAATTCTATAAGATGATGTTTTTCCAAACTTGTTGCTTTCATAAATCTAGCTATACCTGAAGGATAAGTAGCAAAAACCATTTTGTCTTTAACGTTATCTTTGTAGAAAAATACCAAAGATGTTGTTCCTCCATAGGTGTAAAAAGGGTTGTCTATAACAAACTTTTCACTTTCCTTAAAATTCAATTTCTTATCATATTTGATAATCTTATTTGGAGTAATTACCCAAATATCTTCTCTATCCGAAAACCCTAAAAAATTCATGGAAGAATTAAATTCTCCAGGCCCCTGCCCTTCCAAATTCTTGTTATGCAAAACTCTTCCTTTCTCATCAATCAATTGCACGACATGTCCCTTACTTTGGTTTTTAAATGCCAAGTAATGCTTATTGATAGGATCATAATCCACAATATTGATTGAACTCAATGAATTTATTTGAAACTCAGTTGTTTTTTCTAATCTGTATTGGGCAAAAAGAAAATTATTAATTGATAAAAAAATTACCGGGAAAATTTTATATATCATATTTTTCATGAAAATATTTTTTAGTTAACACAAAAGTAAGTAGATCAGTCTGTTGAATAGACTGATCTACTATCGAATTATAATTCTCAATCTAATATCCGCAAACACAGTCAGCAATAGTACCTGATTCACAATAAAATGTTGCTATAGAAGAGTGACATTTAGGAACTGCCATTGGCCTTTGCCAATTTGAACATTGCAAATGACAGCTAGCAGCCCCAGACCCACCATAAATCCCTGCCAACTGACTTCTCTGAAGCACCTCTTCCGAAGCAAGCTTTAACTTTCTTAAACTTAACTTTTTCATTTTATTAAAATTTAATTGTTTGTATAGTACCCCAGCCAGTTGAGGACACCAGGGAAATATGTCCAATCATCGCAATTGAATTTCTTCGGTAAACATATTTATACAAGTATATCTTTTAGTTCTTCTACACTAAAATCCTCAGGCAATTCATACCCGTTTATGAAAATAGTTGGGGTATGTGTAACCCCCTCTTTATCAAACCATTCCTTCATTGCCAAGAGTTTTACTTTTTGCTTATTAAGCTCTCCATTCATAGGGTATCGTTTGGCAAAAGCCTCATGATCCTTTTCCGGGCTACTGTACCATCGATTTAAAGCTTTCTGGGTAACCTGACTGTCTCCCTTACTGTCTATTGCTAGAAAATGGTTGATCACCTTTGTCCTAGGATCTTCCAAATCAGGATTTGAAATAAATAAGATTTGCAAGTCTTTACTTCCCTCTTCATAAAGCTTTTCCAATACCGGATGTGCCTTGGCACAAGGCCCACAATAGGGGTTGCATACTTTAAGTACATGATATCGTAAATTTTTATTTTGTAGCTGTATTCCCAACCCTCCTGCATTATTGGATATTCTCTTTGATTTGGACAAGAAGTATTCAAAAATCTATTTTTTTTTTTTTTATCTTAGACAAATTTCTCTTGTAGAAATTTAGTTGATTTTTCTCTTTTAACAATGGTTTGACAGTTATCCAAAACAAAACAGATGCTAAAAAAAGAGTAGAAAAATCAGAAAGTATTTTTAAATCAATTACATCCAATAAGTTAACTCCCAACCACACACACAATCCCTCCAGAATCAATAACGCCTGTATCATTATACAGAATCGACACCATTTCTTGATCTCCTTTGCCTGATAATAAAAGGAAAACGCAACTATCGGTAATGCCATCATACTCAAATACCCCAACAATGACATTGCGGCAGGATCGAATGAGCTTATTAATAAACTGAAGAAACCGGCAAAGAAATAGGCAAATGACAAAGCGCTTAAACTGAATTCTATTCCCAATGCTTTCATAGGATTTGATTCCAATACAGCTTCACAATCCACCTTTCCATCCCCGGTACAGAAACGCTGCAAGGAGGGGTTATGCCGGTCCACCTCATACCAAAGCACCGTAATAGATACAGCCAATCCGGCAAGTTTAAAAAACAGGTATATTATAGGGCTTATATTAGTCCATTTAACATTGAACAATGTTATTTCTGGAATGAACGCAAAACCTATCCATATAAGTAAGCTTATAAAGAAAATGGTTAAGATAGCTTGAAATCTTCTTTTTTTCCAAATTCTTCTTTATAACCTGGTTCTATAAAATCGCTGTTCTTTTCTACAATCAAGGAAACTCCCGTCCATTGATTCATAAATTCTCTTGGGCTGACTAGAACCTTTTTATTACTTTCATTTACATAAACAACTTCAACATCTGACACCAAAGTGATGTATAAAACAAACTTTTTCTTCCATCGGAAACCTGTACGATACATCGCAGGGGAAGCTGGTCAAGTTTTTCTATACCAATTTTCACCGGAAATTGATCTAATTTATACTTTTTCAAAGTATCTGTCTAAAACGGACGTCACTGGGTTCTTCTTCACTTTTGGTGAAAATAATAGATAAGATAAAGTTGACAAATTCGGAGCTAAATAGGTTTATAAAATGATTTGATCCTTAATTTGAACAGTAAACCAGGCTGTAATATCGACTATCAGCAATGGTCAGGTGGAAGGTCAGGTCAACAGGCTTAAAACCATAAATAGAAACATGTATGGGCGGGCTGGGTTCAGTTTATTGAAAAAAATGGTGATGTCTTACTAAGGAAATTATTCATCAAAAGAGACGAAGAACCCAAGATGGATCGGAATATGCATAAAATACTACAATTTAATTAAGGATGACTTTTTTTATATAGGGAAAAATTAATCTTTAATATGTTTATTTAAAGCGTAAATTGCAAAATTTAGATGGCTTTAATCCTAACTTTTTTGGTGGATCCTGCGGATCATAGCG
Organism: Anditalea andensis; assembly: GCF_000714815.1. Lineage (GTDB taxonomy): Bacteria > Bacteroidota > Bacteroidia > Cytophagales > Cyclobacteriaceae > Anditalea > Anditalea andensis. The sequence continues at coordinate 31,130 of NZ_JMIH01000011.1, forward strand.
AAAAGAGGGACTTAGATTCATCATTTCGCATGTCTAAACCGGAAGTCCAGATCAAAGTAACGATTTTAAATGGCATAACATATTATAATTAGGTTAAAAATCAGACAATATTCCTGAGGTCATTGGGCCATGTTTTATGAAAATCTAATAACCATATCTTCATACCCTGAGCAAAGAATGATATGATCTCCTCTCCTATTCCTTCATGGGAAATTCAAACTTTATGCTATTGACTTTTAAATAGATACGTATTATATTTAGGTATAAATTGAAAGTTGTTTATCACCTGGTTGTTAATAAGCCTCCGAGGAATCGGGGGCTTTTTTTCTATTCATAAGGGTATAAAGGAATAAATTATACGGTTTCCAAAAATAATCACACCTACTTCCCTATTACGATTTATAAAAAGTGATCTTCAACCAAAGTTATTTGTTTTACATAAAATTGCAGATACTATACCGCGATTAGCGTATTGTTTAGGTTGAATATTTTAAGTATTGTTGAGTAAAAAACGATGAAAAAATCACTTTTACTATTGCTTTACCTTGTGGCAATATCCTTTGCCTCGTTGGCACAGAATACTTTACAGTTCACCATCTCCAATTTAAACCTTCGCTCAACTCCCTCCCCTGAAGGAAATGTTCTGACTGTAATACCAAAAGGATACACCTTAACGGTGGAAAAGGATGCGCTGTCAAACAACTGGGTAAAAATCGAATATGATGGACAAGTGGGTTATGTCCATAAAAAATATCTAAGTTCCCGGCCTCTCACTCAAACAACTGCCGAAACAAATTCCGCAGAAAAATCCTATATCAATTCCAAAGGAGAAAGGGTACAATCCCCTACACATTACGACAGCGCTCCTTCCGGAGCCACAGCGCTCTGCAGGGATGGTACCTATAGCTTCAGCAGAAGCAGGAAAGGCACCTGCTCAGGACATGGCGGAGTGAGCAAGTGGCTGTAATTCAATTGTTTTACTTTTCCCCATAAATGATGAATGCAAAAGTAGTTAAAGGATACATTCATAGTCTAGTTGTAGTATCCAAAAAAGCAGGTGATCTAAGTTGGTATATAGACGTATTCATTGTTACTTTGATAATACTGAATGCAGTGGCTATTGTCCTGGAATCGATAGAACCCCTCAGACTCCAATACGAGGAAATATTTTATTACTTTGAGGTTTTATCGGTAATCGTTTTTACTATTGAATATGTTCTCCGCATTTGGACATCTAACCTGATTCCGGAATACCAAAAACCATTTACAGGAAATTTGAAATACGCGTTAACACCACTTGCTTTAATAGACTTAATGGCCATTCTTCCGTTTTACCTTCCCTTTGTGGGTGTAGACCTAAGGCTATTAAGGATCATGAGGATATTCAGGGTTTTCCGTATGTTTAAAATAGCCCGATATGTGGAAGCGCTTTCCTTTATGGGAAAGGTATTTAAAAATAAAAAGGAAGAACTGGTCATTTCTTTATTGTTCACCCTACTGCTGTTACTCGTAGCTTCCACCATAATGTATTATGTGGAGAATGACTCCCAACCTGAAAACTTCTCCAGTATACCGGAGACGATGTGGTGGGGCATTGCTACGTTAACCACTGTAGGGTATGGAGATATTTATCCTATCACGCCATTGGGGCAGTTTTTAGGAGGAATAATAGCTATTATAGGAATCGGCCTTTTTGCCTTGCCTACCGGTATCCTTGCCTCAGGATTTTCAGATGAAATATCAAACAAGAAAAGCAAGGGGGAATGCTGTACGATTTGTGGCCAACCTATAAATAAAAATCCAAATGAAATTTAGAATAAGAATAATTTATTGCCTGGAATTACTTTGAATCTTAGCAAAAGGGGGATCAGCACCACTGTTGGCATACCTGGAGCAAGTGTCAATTTCAACAGGCAGGGAACATTTCTTAATACCGGCATACCTGGCACAGGGCTTTACGACCGAAAGAGATTAGATGGCAAAAAGCGAATTAATCATTCTGAGCTACATGATGCTGAACATAAAACATTTCAACAGAAAAAATCTACAGAAACAGTAAAGTCAAATGTCAATGTAGAAGAAACCACCACAGAAGGACTTCAGGATCTTCGTACTGCATTGGTTTCATGCTTTCAGCTGCTACAAGATTTAAAAAAAGCGATCATCAAAGCCAAAACAGCTTTGCAACTTAGTCAGATACTTCTATACACTTCTAATTTTTTATTAGTAGGATTGATCTTTAAATGGTTTAAGGAAAAAAGAGATCAAAAACTGGAGTTTTTGACGGACCATGAAAAGTGTCTAGCAGCATGCTTTTTATACATCGATATTAATACAGATGATCAAATAGAATCATCCTATTTCGCTCTACTTGAAAGTTATAGAACTTTGCTGTCTAGCCAAAAAATCTGGGACATCACCTCAACCCAAAAAATAGACCAAATAGGTTTAAAATCTACTGCTTCTGAATCCATCCTAAGAAAAGAGGTAAAGTTTGGTTATGGAAACCTGGAAACCATTAAATCAAAATATGACGCACTTCATTTTGAAAACGCTAACGGAGGGGATCTATATATTTATCCGGGTTTTGTAGCAATGGTAGATGACAACCAAAATTTTGGACTGATAGACATTCGGGAAATGGAGTTCGGTTTTAAAACACAGAAATTTATAGAAGAAGAAGGGGTTCCCTCAGATGTTCAAATTTTCGGAACCACATGGGCAAAAGTTAATAAAAACGGCACTCCTGACAAAAGATTTAGGGATAACTATGAGATTCCGATTTGTTTGTATGGCAGATTGGAATTAAAAAGTAACACGGGACTTAATGAAGTCTATCTGATCAGCAACCACGAGAAGGCAAAGCATTTTTCTATGATGTTTGAGAGATATCAGGAGATGATGAAGTCATAATTTATCTTTGAAAGTGAAGCGCGTGGATCATATTTCTGAAGAACTTCAGCAGAAATATTCTACTGAAGTAAAATGGCCACGCTTTAAGAAATTCATTAACTATTTCTACATATGTCAAGCAATAAACGGTGTGATCTCCTCTCCGCTACCTTCATGGGAAATTCAAACTTACTGCTATTGACCTTTAGTTAAGATACATATTGTATTTAGGTATGAAGTTGAAAGTTGTTTAGTACCTTAGTAATAAAAGCCATCGAAAAATCGGTGGCTTTTCTTCAATTAATAAGAGTATAAAGAAATAATTTTTACGGTTTCCACAAATAATTGCTCCTACTCCCCTATTTCGATCTATAGAAAGAGGTCTTCAACTAGTGTTGTTTATATTACACAATACTGTATAAAATATACCTTTAATAAGGTATTGTTTGGGGGTGGGAAAATGGTTTTTTTGAGGAAGGATAGGAATTGAGCTGTTTTGATAGACCAATGGTATGTCTATATTTATAAGAAAATGACATGGTTAAACCTCTTCAAAAAGTGTAATTTATAAACCATGATCTTGTTCCCGGAGTAACCAGCACCAAGAAAGTATAAATACCCACAATGCAGGGAGGCTATGTCCAACTCGGATGTTAACCGCAATCTTGACAGGTTTATACTAGAATTTATTTTTTTTGACTAGATTACGGTTAAATCCTTTGAAGTTGTGTGTGATTTAAAGAAATATGAAGAAGCCACAGAAAATAGATGTGATTGCCCTTTTACCAGAACTTGACAAGATGCTTTTCAAATTATTGGAAGGATTGTCAGATGATGATTGGGACAAACAAACAATTGTTCCAAAATGGAAAGTGAAAGATATTGCTGTCCACTTACTGGACGGCAATTATAGGACACTTTCGATGTTGCGTGATAATTATTATGGTGAGAAACCGGAGGCTATAAATTCTTATGCAGATTTATTAGATTTCTTAAACAAGTTAAACGCTGATTGGGTCAAAGCAACTAAAAGGCTTAGCCCAAAAGTTATTATTGATTTATTAAAGTCATCGGGAAAAGAATACTGCGATTTTCTAGCTATTTTAAATCCTGATGATAAAGCTGAGTTTTCTGTTGCTTGGGCAGGTGAAAGTGAATCAAAGAATTGGTTTCATATAGCAAGGGAGTACACTGAAAAATGGCATCATCAACAACAAATTAGACTTGCAGTTGGTGAGGAGAAAGAGTTGTTAAAAGAAAAATGGCACTTGCCATACTTGGACACATCAGTCAGGGCACTTCCTCATCATTATCGAGATGTAAAAGGAGAAGCTGAGGATTTGGTAAAATTCACTTTCTTGGGGAAAACAGAGAAAAGTTGGTTTTTATACTATGAAAAAGGCTGGGAACTTTTAACCTCTATTAGTGCCGAACCTAAGAGTGAAGTAAGAATCAGAAATGAATATGCTTGGAAAATATTCACCAAAGGAATGACAAGAGAAGAAGCGATTAAATCATCGGAAATTATCGGTGATAAAAGACTTGGTGAGAAAATATTCGATATGATTGCTGTAATGGCATAAGAAGAATAAAACCACACACAACATTGTACAATAGCATTAGCAGTTGAAGTAGTAAATCAAAGGTATGTGCATTTAATGAAATTTGGTGGTGGCGGACAGGTAATCGCCATGAAATCTGCTACTGCCATTATACTTGACCGTTTTAGAACATATTGATAGTTACAGCTGGTTATACCGGTTCGATTTGGGTTCTTCGTCTGAGTTGGTGAATATTATCCTTAGTAAGATATCGCCATTTTTTTTCAATAAATTGGACCCGGCACGCTCATATATCTTTTTTTTGATGGTTTTGAGATGGTTGACTTGACCTTCTACCTGACTATTACTGATAGGCGATATTACAGCCTGGATTACTGCCTCAAAATCATATTCAGATCTTACCGCAAACCTGTTCAGCTTTCAATTTTGGGATTTTATTTTATTTATTATTTTCAATTGATATTAAACAGATTTTCAGCTTAATTTCTAAAACGGAGTCCACCGGGACACTCTGGACAGTGATACTGGTCCAACCAATCCAGGAAACAATGAATCAGGCGTTGCTTGCGGATATCCTTAAGACACTTTGTGATACATAGCCTGTTCTTTTAACTCTAAGTAATGGAAGGTATGGTGTACTCTCCACTTTCTAAAAAACATTCAACTTAGTCATTAATATTTAGCTAGATACATATTATTTTTAGGTATGAAGTTTTAAATTGTTTGGCACCCGGTTAGTAAAAAGCCTCTGAGGTATTGGGGGCTTTTTTTTAGTAATAAGGTTATGTATAATATTTTTTATGGTTTCTGAAAAAAAATTGCTCCTACTCCCCTATTACGTTCTATAGAAAGTGGTCTTTGACTAAAATTATTATTTTACATCATAATAGAGTAAATATACATAGAATAGGGTATTGTTTGGGGGTGGGAATATGCTTTAATTAGGAATGGATAGAATGATATTGCTGAAATGAATTTTATATTATTATTAAATTATGTTGTCTGATTGAGATCTATCCAGTAATTATCATCTAGATTGATTAATGAATAAAATATTAGCATCATTGGCCCCTGATAGAAACCATGTATTAGTCAAGGGGATAAAAGAGTTGGCAGCAAGTTTATTCGACAGACAATTAGCTGAAAATCAATCATGAATAATAAAGAATTGAATTATAAAATTTTCTTACAAGCTAAACGATTTGAAGATTCTGCTGAGTTACTTTTTAAATCAGGGAACTTCGACCCAAACAAGTATTACATACCTGCTTGGGTTATAGCGGCATTTGGACTAGAACTTTATTTGAAATCAATACTGCAATTCGAAAAAGGGACAAACAAAAAGACCCATATCATTAAAGGTATATTTAGCGAGTTGTCTGATGATTCAAAAGCTAAAATTAGAAAAAGTTTTATAGAGGATGTTTTGAGAAATTCACCACCTAATATTGAAGATATTGAAAAACAAGGTGGAGTAAGAATTACACACAACTTTGACAGTATCTTAAATGATATTTCAAGTTTGTTTGTCGATTTTCGATATATGTTTAATCAGAAAAATGAGGCAAAATCTTTTATGTATATTGAGAATTTGAGAAAAGTAATAGCAGGGCGAGTTATCGAATTAGGTATAGACAAACAATAAAAACCAGCTGTCAACAGGCATTGGCAAAAAAGCGAGTTCAGTGCTTATTTGAAGCTTTGCGTTTCGTATTAAGTTCACTGCTGATAGACAGCTTAATGTTTAAAATCAGTTACTTAGCCAAGCGCCAAAATGTTCTGCAACATTTTAATAAGTCTTATTGCTAATAAATAAATCTCCCGATATCTTTATTATTATTTTTCTTTATTTAAGTTTATTGACGTTTTCTTAAATAACGGTTGTCTTTATTTAAAATTTACTCCGGCCATGATAATAATGTATGGAGAATAGAATTTCTGGAATATATAGAAAAGCGTTTTAAAATATAAAATACTAGAACCTAAATGGCGGGTGATGTGGATAATTGAACATTTTACTTCGCATCAACTTTTGTGGTGTATTGACAGTTTTGTGCCCCGAAATCCGCCACCGGGTAAAGCACCAAACCGTTGGCAGAAAGTTGAAACAAACAATTATAGAGCTTTATATAAGGTAAAAAGAAGTGCAGAAAATTCAAGAAAACGACATAAACACTATCAGTCTAACTAACTACATTTCTCAAAAACCAGCTCAAAGAAGCAAAATAGTGCTTTCATGCAATTTTATTAATTTTTTAGAGAGAGGTGAGAAGGTTTTGCACTACGCAAATAAAGCAACCGTAGTTAAAGACTCCCATTTTGCGATTCTTTCTTCAAATAATTGCTTGATGACTGAAAAACTCTCCGTTGATAAGGAATATCGAAGCACATTGTTTTTCTTCAACAATGTGCATCTAACAAGTTTTTTTATTAAATATGATTCATTAATTAAAGGAGTATCATTGCAGCAAGAAAAACATGAAGAGCCCTTTTTAGTGTTTATCAAGGATGAGTTCATTGTGAACTATATTGTTTCGCTTAAAATAATTCAGAAAAAATCATCTCTTATCTCAACTCAAATACTGCAACTGAAATTTGAAGAATTAATGCTTCATCTTTTGGAAAAATATCCGCAGCAGATACTGTCTTTTAAAACAAGAACTCAAGAAGGATATTCAGACGTAGAAATACGTAAAGCAGTGGAAAAAAACATTACAAATAATCTCACATTGAGTGAATTGGCTTTTTTGTGCCATACTAGTGTTTCTACTTTCAAAAGAAAATTTGTAAAGCTATACGGTATCAACCCAAGCCAATACATCTTACAACGAAAAATGGAAATAGCGGCATCGTTGTTATTACAAAATGAAAACCCAAGTGAAGTTTTTCATAAAGTAGGCTATGAAAGTCATTCAAGTTTTTCACAATCATTCAAACAAGTTTACGGTATAAGTCCTAAACAGTTCCAACAAAAAAAATGACTATTTCTAAACAGCTTATGAACGATTAGCAACAGTTCAAATGCATGATCTCCTTCTACCTTTGTTTTAAATTTAAACAAAAGGTAAAATGACAAAAAAGTATTTCACAGCATTAGCAAATTACAACATTTGGGCTGACAATTTAAGTATTGAATGGTTAAACCAAATCAATGATGAACAATGGGAACGACCTATTGAAAGTAGTTTTAACAGTATTAGAGCAACTGCAACTCATATTGTAAGTGCGAAAAAAATATGGATTGACTTTTGGACAAAAGCTCCCAATCCTGTTTACCTATCTTCCAAATTTAAAGGCTCAAAAAACGAACTTATTGAGATTTGGAGAAATGCATCAGCAGACTTAAAAAACTTCATTGAAAATTTTCCCGAAGATGATTATGAAAAGCCAATCACGTTTAATTATCCGAATGGACGAGAAGGACAAATGATATTTTGGCAAACATTTCCTCATTTTGTCAATCACGCTACTTATCATCGTGGACAGTTAGTAACCTTGTTACGACAAGCAGGCTTTACTAAGTTTTCTAATACCGATTTGGCTAATTATTTTATGGTTCAAAATAGTTTGTAACCAGCCGGAACAAGAACAACAAATGAAGTAAAAGCCCTACTGCCAGTCAAGTAGACGGCCGTGAGCAATAAGCTCACAGCCTGTCCAGCTTTTTCTGCAAGAGTGCGCCTCTCACACTACCATACGGATGGGCTTCCCGATTTTTCATTGGGAGCGGTTCACTGTATTGTAGGTTGTGTTTTAAGGTAATAGGAATTCGAGCAAAAAGATAATCTTAAAAAGAGGATCCGATACTTATATGCGAGATTCCATGTGGCCTATAAAACATCAATTATATTATTTGAAAGCATCGATTCGTACCCTTTTCTTCTTAGGCGTGACAAAGACATAGTAGTAATCAGAATCGGACTCTGAGCTACCGCCCCTCCCCTTTTTTCCCTCCCCTGCACCTGGCCCCTAGCTAAAATGACCTCTCATGGTCATTTTTTTATGCTCGGTCCTTCCATGTCAAAAAACCCTTTGAGGTCAATATCCACTATGTCCTGATGGCCATGCTGCCCGCCACCCGGCTCCTTCGCTAAAAATATCAAAAGTGACATTTTTTTAGCGCTCGGCCCTATATTTCAGGGATTGTGTCACTGCCTTATGGATGTTTTTCTGAAATCGGAAGGCATAGCTGTATTCCTCGAATGTTAATTCGTATTTGGTCATCAGCACCTGGGACTCCAAGCTATCTTGTTTTTCCTTTTTTCTTGGGCCTCCCCGCTTTCTGGCCCGAAGCTCCCGCTTCGTCCTCCCTCTGATTGGCTTAGGTAGATACTTGTGGTTAAGGATGGACGTGGAAATCCTTTCCCTGTTCTTTTCCAGGTAGGAAAACAGTTCGGTGACTTTCATGCCGTCTGCCCCAGCAGAGCCTTTATTCCGTACCACCTGTCGGTAGGCATTGTAAAGGTTCTTACGGTTAAGTACTTTTTTCTAACATAATCAATCTTTTAACCCTCCCCACATCCCGGCCCCTCACTAAGATGAGGCTGTACCAATATGGTACTCCCCATCGAATTTGGTCGTAATCCAGCGTTCAGTCATTCCTAACCCAGTGAGACCTCTGTAGATCTTACAGACAAGGCAAGAGAAAATAAAAATCTTACACAGGAGCGGCTAGCTGAATTGGTGGATAAGAAAAGAACCTATATTTCAAGGATGGAAAATAACGGTAGCAACCTGACACTAAAAACCCTTTATGAAACTGTTGAAAAAGGATTAGGTGGGAAAGTAAAAATTTCCATTGAAAATTAGAAATGGGAGTACGCGCTATAGAATAAAAAAATATTACGGATTCTGAAAATAAATGCCCATATCCCTATCCCGGCTTAGTCCAAATAAGTTTTAGACGCAATCTTGACATATTATAGTTATATTTTTAGGTAGATTGCGTCTACAACACTTTGCTATACATGCAAGCTGAAAAATTGTATTTTTGAAATAGTTTCACCAAAATAAAGTTTGCTATAAACTTACCTTACTAAGTAAGTTTATAGCGGATAAAAAAGCGTTAGACCTAGAACAAAAGAGCGTTTACTTTCCGATAATTTTTTTTCTGTGCATTTTACCCCATTCTGTCATATTATCTATAATTGTTCCTAATGTTTTTCCGTGTTCGGTAAGTTGATATAGTATCGTCACAGGATGCGTATCTAAAATAGTACGGGTAATCATTTGATTTATCTCTAGCTCCTTTAATTCCTTACTCAGCATTTTGTTGGAAATACCATTTACATCATTTAAAATATCTGAAAATCTTCTTTTATTATAAAAGCAAATGGATGATAGGACCTCTATTTTCCACTTTCCACGCAACACATCCATAGTATCTTGAACAGCCATCATTTCTTCTTTGTGTTCGTTCGGTTTAAAATCTTCACACTCCATCATAAGTTACTTAGTTACTTCAAGGTTACAGTTACTTTTTGTTACTTAATAACAAAAATAAATAAAACTGTTTTAAGTTTGCATATAATCTATAAAAAATTAGAAAATGGAATTCGAAAATAAAAATGTAGTAATTACTGGTGGAAGTACAGGTATTGGGTTGGCAACTGCAAAAGCCTTTATAGAAAAAGGTGCAAATGTATGGATCACCGGAAGAAATGCTGAAAATCTTCAAAAAGCAGCTGCAGAGATAGTCAGCCCACGGTTGAATACAGTAGTTTCAGATACTTCAAATTTAGCAGGTATTGCAGTATTGGAAAAAGCAGTGGCAGCAAGTGGAATTGAAATAGACGTTCTTTTCTTGAATGCGGGAACAGCCGTATTCAATTCTATTGCACAGGTAACGGAAGCGGATTTTGATGCCCAATTCAACACCAATGTAAAAGGAAGCTTCTTTACGTTACAAAAATTACTACCTAATATGAAAAATGGGGGAGCAATATTATTTACATCATCAACTGTAGCAACAGCTGCCAATTTGGGGGCAAGTGTATATTCCGCCACAAAAGGAGCACTTAATAAAATTGCCCAAATTGCTGCTAACGAGTTGGTTGACAGAAAGATCAGGGTAAATATCGTGAGTCCCGGTCCTGTTCAAACAAAAATACTCGACAGTGCAGTTCCTACTGAAGAAGCAAAGGAATATGTAGCTTCCGCCACCGCTTTGAAAAGGGTGGGTAATCCTGATGAAATTGCAAAAACAGTATTGTTCCTAGCTTCCGATATGGCTAGTTTCATTACTGGAACAGAATTATTAGTTGACGGTGGGTACACCAACTATGCCAGAAAATAAATAAGGAATAAATACTATTGAAAACAATAATGCAAAATGCGCAAGAAAGATTTGTCAATCTGTCACTTGTGCATTTTGCATAAAGGCAAGAAAAGCCATCAGGTAGACGAGGTACTGTCTTAAATAGCAAGTAATTTCTTATTCTTAAATTTGTGATAGCGAAAAGCGGCGATTCGTTGCACAAAAGTTCATCTACTGTAGGACGGGCTTTTTAATTTTTCTGGTGGATCCTTTAGATTCAAGCGAAAAAGGGGCTTAGAGTCATCATTATTCATATCTAAAAACAGGGTCTCGATTCCTCGGGATTACCCCGCGCTTAAGGTACCTTGTTCACTTTGATATTATTTTCAAAGGAGTTCAAGAATGCCTGGAATTTCACCCGTTGGGACGGTCAAATGATAGATCTATATTCACCATTCAAGGCACATACATTGTATAAGCGTAATGCAGGGTAAAGTGGTAGAACTGCCCCCTTTTTCTCCTAAGGGCCTTTGTAGTGAGCAGACAGAGAATCGCTCCGATATCCCGCACTATGCTTATATTTGCCCGTTAGCGTAAATTATAACAAAAGCAGTGATTACTAATAGACAAACAGCAATATCGTGATAAACAAAGACATTTCAAGACTATCAAGGCTGATTGCAATTCTAACACAGTTACAAACAAAACGGATTATTACTTCGACAACACTTGCCGAAAAATTTTCCGTAAGTGTTCGGACAATTTATCGAGACATCAAAGTTTTAGAACAAGCAGGAGTTCCAATTTTGGCTGAGGAGGGCAAAGGTTATACCTTGATGGCCGGTTATAAAATGCCACCTATAATGTTTACCGAAGATGAAGCTAACGCTTTAATAACAGCAGAAAAGCTTGTAATGGTGAACAAGGATATATCACTTATAAAAAATTATACCGAAGCCACTGCCAAAATAAAATCAGTTTTGCAAAACAACGCAAAGGATAAAGCAGAACTACTTTCGAAACGGGTTGCATTTTGGGAAAATCCAAACAACAAGGAAGCAACCAGTAACACATTGTCATTATTACAAATGGCTTTAACAAATTTTAATGTCGTAAATATAGAATATCATTCCACCTCCAGTGCAGAATCCACAAAACGAGACATTGAACCTTTTGCTTTTATAAATAATGTTGGGGCTAGTTGGTACCTAATTGCCTGGTGTCGATTACGTAAAGATTATCGGCTATTTAGGTTTGACAGAATTAAGGCATTAGAAATAACTGCCAAAACATTTAGTCCGCATAAAATAAGCTTGGAAGAATATTTGGCACAGTATCGGAAAAATAATTTTTGATACCCCTGACATACATTTGTCATAGACCCCCTTTAGCTTTGCATTATAATTTAAAAACTTTTATATGCAAAGCAACGAAATAAAAAAAGTCAAAACTATTCCTGACAATTATACCTCAATAACTCCTTGGATAATATCTGAATCATCAGCAGATGTTGTCCAGTTTTTAAAGACTGTATTTGAAGCAGAGGAAGTTCCGAATAGCCGGATTCTAAATGAAGAAGGGGCAATTATTCATGTAGTAGTAAAAATCGGAAACGCTATGGTAATGCTATTTGATTCAAAGAAAAACTGGGCTCCCACTCCAAGCTTCCTAAATTTGTATGTAGATGATATTGAAAATACATACCAAAAAGCACTACAGCTTGGAGCTGTTTCCGTTACTGATATTACCTATCTTTGGTTTGGTGAGAAAGTTTGTAGGATAATAGACCCCTTTGGAAACTTATGGTGGATAAACCAGCGCATAGAAGATATTGACTTTACTAAACCTGAAGAAATTGGACAAAGAGCATCAACCCCGGAAGCAACTCAGGGCATAATGTATATTCAAAAATCACTTAATGAAGCATTATTAAGGCAAAAGAAGTTTTTTGAAGACAAATCATAAAAGGGATTAATATAATCTATTAGTGGAAGTAAACTACTGCTAATAAGGTATACGGCCGTGAGCCATAAGCTCACAGCCTGTCCCGCTTTTTTTGCTCTATGCAGTGACTATAAGGGTGAGGCAGTGTTTGGCGTTTTGTGGCAGTGTTTGTTAATATTAAAATGCGATAAAAAGTTCTTAGATTCTATTTTTAACACTCCACTTCTTTGGTTTTAATCCAAAGTGTTTTTCAAATAACCTTCCGAAATAACTCAAATTGCTAAATCCTAATTGATAGCCGACTTCTGAAACTGAGAGATCTTCTTGCATTAATAGTCTTGCTGCATTTTGCATACGCAGATGATTGTAATATTCGTAAATTCCTTTGCCAAAAACTTGTGTAAATATCCTTCTTAGTTTTAGCTCATTCATACCACTGAGTTTTACCAGTTCATCTTTTGCAAGTGGTTTTTCAAGATTTGATTCTATCGTATTTCGAACCAAATAAACCCCATCAATTTCAGCATTGCTAAGGTGGTGGTGTTCTCTTTTTTCTCTTTTTAGTAAATTGCTGAAAAGCAAATAAATAAGTTCAAGTGTTTTTAGCCGATAAAAGGCTTGTGATAAAATGTTTTTTGAAGAGAAATTAGCCAATTGAGCAACAAAATCAGACATTTCAGGTGACATAAATTCTTCTATCCAAAAGGTTTTTTCTACATCAAAAAGATAAGACAATTTATCTGCATCATTTCCAACAAAACGTTTCAGGTACTCCAGTTCGACTAAAATGGTGATTTGCTGTACGTGAACATCTCTAGGAAAAATCACTTCGCTTTCTAAATGCGAAGGCATAATGCTAACATGTGGCTGATTGTTCAAGGCTCTTTTACCAACTGCTTTACCCATTTCTTCCGTAATAAAAATATTTTGAAACGAAATGAGCAATCCTTTTTCTATCACCCCGATTGGTTTTCTTTTATACGCAAAAGTCTGGCTGGCAATTAAGGAGCGAACCATTAGTAACATCTCGGGCATCAAGTCCACAATGCTCAATTGGTTGAAATGCAAAAATTTTATTTCTTCTTCAATAGAAGATAGGGAGAGGCCCAGTTTTTCTGCAAGTCGTCTCATTTCACGCTTTTCATCAAACATAATTTATTGGACTATTATTGGTTTAATTTGAGCTAATTTATCTGAAAATATAAAAATAAATTTGCAGTATAAAATTAAAGTTTAGAAACAATGAAAAAAAATATTGTGATTTCAGGAGGGGGCATTGCCGGATTATCTGCTGCAAAACTATTGAGCAAACAAGGTCATAAAGTGACTGTTTTGGAAAGGGCTGCATCATTCAGTAAATCTGGTTTTCTTATTTCGCTAAAGAGTTTTGGGATTCGTATTATGGACGAATTAGGATTAGCAGAACAATTGCAGCAGGCATCATCACCATCGGAATTTGTAAATTTCAGGGAATCAAACGATACAATTATACAAGGTCTTAGCTATGAGAAAATGAACGAGAACATTGAACGTTCCGTATTGATAACACGAGGCGGACTGCATCACGTTTTATACAACGACCTAAAGCATGAAGTGGATATTCTTTTTTCATCTTATGTTGAAAAACTAACGTATGACGAAAACAAAGTCAAAATCTCACTCAACAACCGAACCGTGTTGGGGGCCGACCTGCTTATCGTTTCGGAAGGGTTACGCTCTACAACAAGACAGAATTATTTTCCCGAAAGTACGGTAGAGGATTTTAATGTGCTTTATATGGGCGGACGCTTGAAAGAGCCTCATTCTTATGAGGTCGGCAAATTCAATATTTATATTGATGTCAATAAGATGCTGTCTATTTATCCCATTGCTTCCGATGAAATAGCCATTCAGTGCTATATACACGACAAAGGAGATCCAGCATCCATTCAAAACAAAGCCAATGAAATACTCAAAACATCTTTTATTGGATACAATGAAAATGTACAGCATTTGTTAGATCGTTTCGTAAATAATGGCCTTATGTTTCTTGATAAAATGGGTATGGTAAAATCACCCAGTTTAGTAAACCGAAATGTGGTTTTGTTGGGAGATGCGGGCTATTGTCCTACAGCACTATCAGGAATGGGAGCATCCTTATCTATTTACGGAGCAAAAGCCTTGGCTCATTTTATTCACGAAAATCCCAATGATTTAAAAACGGCTTGTGCCAATTATGATACGATCATGCAACCTATGATTCAGAAATTTCAGGGAAATGCAAAAAATAATTCGGCGTCATTTATCCCTGATAATGAAGAAAAATTAAAAAGATTTGTCCATTCTTTCAGATCTGCATCTCATGCAGATGTACAAAAAATAATGACTGATCCAATTGTATTAACGGAAGACCAATTGAATTTTAAAATAAATTAAACAATGAATTACAGAAAGATACTTTCCGTTATAGTAGGATTCGGAACGATAGGATTATTGAGTTCTCTTTTTGCCAAGGTACAAGGGTGGTTGTTCGCATCATCTTTGGAAATATTTATCAATCAGGAATTAGGTGCCACCAATATTTCTCAATTTATCATCAAACTTTTGTGTGTCTGGGTTAGCTGTTTTTTAGGGGGAATAGCTACTACAAAGACTGGAGGAAAAGCAAAAGAAAATCTGATAGTAGGGGGTCTGATAATGCTGGTGGTGGGTTGGCTATGGATGTCGGCTGTGAACCCTATCTGGTTTTGGGGATTAATGATTTTAGGTGTTTTACCCTGCGTATTTTTAGGATATAAAGTAACTTCTGCCATGTCTAAAACATAAAACTATTTTAACTGACTATTGAGTAGAGAATAAAAGCACAGCGCTTATATCTCATGATGAAGCATTTGAATTTTAACTAATTATCCTTTCTTTGGCGTTTTCTTTTCTTCATCATCTTATTGGCAAAGTCCTGTTCTTCGTATATGATACGCCCTATTTATTGGACCAAAAATTTCAATTGTTGAATATATTGGTTGGTTTAAAGCTGTTTATCCGTCCTGATAACCTAAGATATCAGGACAAACAGTGTATTTTAATTATGCTACCATATCTACCTGTCCCATATACCTTTCCCCAGATTTCTGTTTGGTAATATGGTCTACCTTTTGGTTAGCGTATGACATGTATTTTTGATCCCTTCCAGCAGCTCAAAACCGTCATCGCAGGGGTTCAGATAGATGTAATCATTCTCGACATGTTTTCCAAAAGCTCCCCTTTCCACTAGGAGATCATTACTGCATTCACTTCAAATTTCTTTGATAGTTCGGACAAGGTCAATGGTTCTTGACGGCTTAAAGAGCCATTTTGGCCTTAAAAAAACTTAATATCTATTATTCAATACCTTTTAAACCATAAAACAACAAAATTCTAATAATATTTAATAAAACAGTGCAATTGCCTTACTTTTTTATCAAGTAGGAAAGCGGCTCTATGATTTCACCTTGGAGCATAGACATGCCGAATACGGAAAACAAATTGTCATTACACTGACACGACAATAGGAAAAGCTTTTTGTTTAAGTCCCTAATAAACTGGAGAGAAATTAGGAGTCAAAGAACGCTTCAATTTACTGATGTTTTTCCGGAAGATGCTGAAAGAATGATGGCGCTAACCGTTCTCTCCAGTTTTTGACCAGAGGCTTTTTTGCTACCGTATTTCTTTGAGGCATACCGCCACTGCATTGCTTCTAATAAATCCATATCCTTTTTAATTCAGCCAGATATTGATGAACTTGGCTAATGGCCATGGAACCTTCACCCACTGCGGAGGCAACACGCTTTACAGAACCTTTTCTTACATCACCCACTGCGAAAAAGCCGGGAATGCTCCCCTCTAGAGGTAGAGGTTTTCTTTGTTCAAAAATGGTGCATTCGGTCATTGAAGCATCCATCACATCTGCCCCGGTCACAATGAATCCCTTATCATCCATAGACACCATTCCATTCAACCATTCTGTACAGGGTTTTGCGCCTATGAAGGTGAATAAGTTGGTTATTCCGATAATTTGGGTTTTCCCCTCAGTATTCAGCACCAGATACTGTAAGTGGTGAGCCCCGTTTAGCTGGACAACATTGCTGTTTTTATAAACAATTCCATAATTGATTCAATTACATGGGATAATATGACTTACTCAGATAGTGACCTCCAAGGAATCTATGAAGTGTTAATGAAGGTTCATTTTCATTTAATATGGACAGATTTAACTAATGCAATACTTTTTAATGACGACCATTACGTTAAGTTCTATGGTTTAAAAAATATTCTAGGATCTAACATATGTGGTGTGGGTAATAGAGGTATTGGAGTGTTGTTTGAGGGCGATATAAACACAATATTTAATTGGTGTATTGATAAAAAACCTTTAGCTCCCTTAAGACTTGCTAAGTTGGTGCCAATCTATGGTGAAAACAATAGTAACTATTCTGAATGGCATCCTTACGCTAAAAAACTTATTGATGATTTTGGTTATATTAAACAGGTTCTAAGTGGCTTAAATGTGAATATGGGTACCTTCTCTTGGACGGGTTCCTTGGTACCACTTTTAGAAGATCAAAAGAGTTTGTTTTTGACCATGCAAAACCATGAAAACCAGCTGATTTCTGAATGGGCTATTGGAAATTTGAATAGCCTTGAGATGCAGATAAAACAAGAACAGAAATGAAGAAAGATATTTGTAATGGATAAACGCTGAAAATTTTAAGTCAGTATAAATGCTTAGAAATCAATTTCATTTGTTCAATGTTGAACAAGAATTTTTCTTTCCTCTTTATCTCCATTATTCAATATTTGAAGTACATATACACCTTGACGTAGATGGTTTGTTTTGAACAGGATTTGCCCATCCACGCTATTGTTTTCTAACTTCGGGTTACCATCTTGATCAAACAATATAGCTGAGAAATTTGGCACTACTATTGTATTTGATTTTACACTTTGAAACTCCATCTTTCCAACCACCATAAACTCATCATCTGCCGGGTTTGGATAAACAGAAAATAAAAAGGGCGAAGAACATCCTGGACTCTGCTCCTCCAGTTCAATCAACCAGGGGCCTTGGTTTCCACATGGCGTTTGGACAAATAGTTCTATGGTTTGTGGGAAAATCTCATAGGGAGGGATGCTTATCATCCATTGATTAGGGGCTGAAATCGGGTTGGTTACAGTCGCGCTGTAACCAGGAGGGAAATACCATTGATAACCACTGATCGGAATATCGCCAAAGTATTCTACAGTATATAAATAATTTCCATGGCAAACTAAATGGTCTCCAATAATTGTAAGTTCATTTTGTGGTATCCCTCCTACAGATATTGATTTAGAAACCTCGACTGTTTCGCATGCAGTAGTAATCATGGCGGTTATAGTTACTTCTCCAAAATTGCCACCAAGCCAAGTTACAGTTGGGGAATCACTATTATCAGAAAAACTTAATGCTCCAGAAGGCGTAGAATCCCAAGATATAGATGCACCTAAAGGAACGTTATTGACTGTAAAAAATTCTGAAAAAGCTGAAGAACATAGGAAGTCTGGACCTGAGATTGTTGAATATACACATTCACATAGGCAATTTGCATTTGCAACGCTATTCCTCATTACATTGCCAGGTTGAAGACCAAAGCCAAGATTAAAATTAATGCCTGGATTTCCTTGTAAATGGCAATAACTCATTATTGTACCCCCACCTGATGGAGTCCCAGGTCTATCACAACTGAAGCAGTCAAATATCTCAGGATCTGGATTTTCCATACAAGATCCACACCCATCAATAGCTGTATCATCTCCGTTCCATACACAGGCATGAGTATGTCGAGAACCGAATAAATGACCAAATTCATGCGCAATAACTTGTACTGTCCAACTATAGTTTGGCACAAACTCGTAGGTGTTAAATAATTGTGAAACGGATAACCTTTCAGAAACATCAGGGTTACAAAGCCCATTAAATCCTGCTGCAAGCCCCCCTCCTATGGATCTAAAGGTCAATAATTGACCCAAATCACCATTAAATGTTGTCCTATTATCTTGGAATTGCTCCAAAAGAACTTGAGTGTCATTAGATTCATATGGATCAGGGGTAGTCCAAACAAAAATCTCTGCAAGAGATGTTTCAATATTCTCATTCTGGTAAAGGGTTGCCACTTGATTATATATTCCAGTTACAAAAAACTCGACTGAGGCAAAACTTCCTCTAGTCTGAAAAACATCTTGTTCAGTTTCAAAATACAAACCCACACAAATACCTTCAGATTGTATAGCCATTTTGGACTGTTTTGCAAGAATTTCAGGATCATAATTTACCCCCCCTTGTTCATGTGTAGCACATTGAAAGTCCATTTGTTCATTTAGATTTTTATCGTTGTAAAAAATGTGTCTCCCACTTTTTTTATCCAATACTAAATTGAAATTACCCTCATCCGTAACTACCAAACCTACCACCTCATTTTCCAAAAAACTGATGGCAACCAAACTATTTGGATTGTCTTTTACAACTCCCCTATAATGTTTAATATTTTGATTAGGAAAAAACCTACTCCCATCACTCGTCTCAATTTGATAATTGTAGAATGAGGATTGTACTTCTAGTAATTCCAATTGAAGTTTACCAGTTTTAAGTGGTATATCCAATAAAATGAAATTCTCCAAATGTGTTAACACTGTGTCTTCAAAATGAAGAACTTCTACTTTTTCAGGATTCCCAAAGTGTTTGAACATCATCTTTTCACCAGAAACTTGTGAAAAAGCAGATGAAGCCACCTGAACTTCGATTCCTTTGGCTTTAGTTTCCTGAATGGTCTTGTAAATTAGATTCTCTTGAGCAAAAACGAAATCTTGGCTTAATATAAAAATAATCAGGAGTAATAAACAGTAAATTTTCTTCATAATAATATCTATTTAATCCTAATAAAGAACAAAGTTGGCCCATCTAAGGATGCCAAATTTAAAGTCAAACTGCTATTTTCAATATTACAAGGCCAACTTAAATTGCCTTTTTTCAAAATGGGGTAACCATTTTCATTGGAAGAAGCCGAAGTAAACTCATAAGAATACTCTCCAGAAGCATGGTTTTCATCTCCAGTATCATTAGTTACTTCCAATAACCCATCCTCTTTAAACTCGTAAATAATATTGTTACAGGAATAGTCATTAATTCGAATTTCCCCATCAATCATCCTGAATCTTTCCTCTTTTACTAATTTCCATTTTCCAATGACATCATCATCTGGACCATTCACTGATTCAATTCGACATTTTAAATCTTCTTCAATAGTATCCACTTCCTGACAAGATCCAGTTAAATTCATTACGATTAGCACAAATATGAAGAACATCCATTTTTCTAATCTTATTCCTATGTTTTTCATAATTTTTACAATTTTAGAATACTCAATTTCGAACTTAAAGAGCCACCAAATATAATACCTTCTTATTCAATTGATTAATCACATATTGCAATTTAAAGAAAATTTATAATAAATCATATACTTATATTAGAAAAGCAGATTCCTATAATATTGAGAAACATCAATAGTTTCCATCCTAATTTAAAACTACTCTAAATGATATTGGCAGTGATAAAACCTTAGGAGTGGGACAAATTATTATTTTGAATAGAACAACATTTGACGACCAATTGATATCAAAAGTATCAACAATTAAATTAAGTATTTTGACTATAGAAGTAAATAACGAAGATAAAAGGGCATCCAATAAACGAGTAGACGGCAAAGACACCTGAAGGAGAAGGACAAAATAAGTCGAGACTGGTGATAGTTAGTTTCTTTTCTAATGTCTTATTGATAGTTTTGCACGCTTCAATTCGAGCGAATCCAATTTCATTATTCGAACTATAAGTTGAATATTGACCCTTTCTCAAAACGTAGTTGTAACCCCTAGCTTTTGGGCTTTACTGCTTATGCTTTCAATATATGATTACATCATTATTTTTTGAGAAATAGAAGCGGAAATTTTATATTGCAGTATATCTGAACCCTACTTATATAATAAACATGGACGATTTCATTTTAAATTCAAACTAAATAACACAACTTTTCAACAAGTAAAATTTGCTAAGAGACAAGTACTGACACTGTTTGCTCTCTATCCATAGGTTAATTCATTTAAGACTCAATTAAATCTAATTATCTTAGTTTTTTCAAAATCATTTTTTTTCAATCCCCTCGGATTTTTTATTGCCCCCTTTCCTTTTTTCTGACACTTCATTTAATGTAATTGAAGACTTTTTTTTACAGCCTCTTTGTTATCGGAAAATGTATTATCCTTCATTAAAACCTCTCCTGATTCTAGGTTTTGAAAACTACCAAATTTTAACTCAATCTCTTGATATAGATTGTTTAACATATCTACATCATTAGAAAATCGGTTCGAAATCTTGATAGTTGAGCCCAGTGAAGAAAATTCATATCTAAACTTCTTATGGTCATCTATATGTAAAATAAATGGCCTGTAGTATGTATCCCAATGCTACAATTCTCCCTTTTTATCTTCCCAAAAAGCAAATGCCATTATTTCTGCTTTGATATCAGCAACAACATGGAGTTTTTCTTAGTTTAAAAATTTTTCCAAATAACGATAAATACCATACGCCCACAATGCCAACATATTGCTATCAAAACTATCGAGTTTCTCCTTTAATTTATCCTACTCCATGAATCCTTGTAATTAAATCCTTAAACCCTACCCTCTTTCAAAACAAAGTTATATAAATTAACTTATCCTTCCATCTCTAAAATACTCCCATTGATAAGTGACCCATTCATTAAGGAGAGCTGTACTCTATATCCTAAAAATAATAAAGGACGCCTCGAATAATAAAACGTCCCATTAACCGTGAAAAACCTCAATTTACATTTTAATAGAAATTAACTATTTCGAAGAAAGTAGGGGACTATTTCATCCTTTTTAATCCAAACTTTTAAAATCTATTTTGTAAATTTGTTTTATAGTTATTGGGGTTTTGGCTAGAAAACAACCCCTTGCGAGTTCGCAGTGTGATAAATTCCCATCCCCTCAGCCTTTTTTTGTCATTGTACAATTAAAAAGCTGGGATGAGAAAACAAATTCAAACATCAAAATACAGTGAGGTTGAAAGAGGGTTTGGCCGGAAACATGATATTACTATAGAAGAAGTTAAAGCCTGCAACGCTTTTGCCAATTTTTCAGATATAGAGGTGCTGGAGATAATTGAAACCATCAAAAGTTTCACAACAATCGTTCATGATTGCTACCAGAGAAAAAAACTTTACCTCAAACGATAAGAGCAGATGGAGGTATAATTATTTTGTCAATCAAGAATATGATCAACATGAAAGACATATCTGTTTTCCAACAATTCGGCAAAGGGGCTCCCGCAATTCAGATCACGGGTGGAACAAATTCCGTCATTTATACCCGGGTAAGCTCTAAAGAACAGGCCGACAGGAACCTGAGTCTTGAAACCCAACGCAAAGCCTGTGACCAGTATGCTGAAAAACATAAGCATACGGTGCTTGCATACTTTGGTGGAACGTATGAAAGCGCTCAAACCGACGAAAGGAAAGAGTTTGCATCCATGATCGCTTATGTAAAAAATAGCCGTAAGAAGATTTCCAATATTATTGTTTATAGTCTTGAAAGGTTCTCCAGAAACGACAATTCCATTTGGCTTAGTGGGCAGTTGAGAAAACTTGGAGTGGAAATCATATCCGTCACCCAACCGATTGACACTTCCAATCCAGCTGGAAAAATGCAACAAAAAATGCTGTTCCTTTTTGGTGAATTTGACAACGAGCTCCGAAAGCAAAAATGTATGGCCGGTATACGGGAAATGTTGTTGAGGGGAGATTGGCCAACCAAACCACCAATGGGATTTGATAGTGTAAAACGGAATGGCGCAAGGAAAATAGTGGTCAACCAAAAAGGGAAATTATTGAGACAGGCATTCCTGTGGAAGGCACAGGAAGAAATTTCCATTATTGAAATTTGTAAGAGACTTAAAGAAAAGGGATTCACAATAAATCATAGGCGGATCTCGGAAATTTTCAGGAATCCTTTCTATTGTGGGCTTATGATTCACAACATGTTGGAAGGAAAGGTAGTGGAGGGAAACCATGAAGTGCTTGTCTCACAGGAGCTGTTTCTAAAAGTAAACGGCATCATGGATAGGAAAACGAATGGCTACTCCATCAAGGAGGAAAATGATGAAATCCCCCTGAAAAGATTCCTTCTATGCAACAGTTGTGGTAAATCGATGAGAGGGTATATTGTAAAAAGTAAAAAGCTGTATTATTACAAGTGCTGCACGATTGGCTGCAAAAACAATAGAAGTGCGAAATGGCTGAACGGGCATTTTAAAAAGATACTTGGTTACTTCAACCTAAGTGCTGAGCCAGGCCTTACAAAACTCATAAGGGAACAGACAGTGGCCACATTCAATAATTTTCAGGTCAACAGGGAGAAGAATGGCAAGTGTTGAAAGATAAGCAAAAGGAGTTAGTGAAAAAGATTATGAGGTTGGAAGAGCGCTATATCAATGAGGAGATTGACAGTGAACTCTACTATCGTTATGTGAAAAAATTCAAGCAGGAAAAGGATGAAACAGACAAACTTTTGGCGAAATCGTCAAAGAGGGGGTCGAACCTTGAAAAGTGCATTGATTTAGCGATGGATTTCTCCACCAAACTGGCTCAGAAGTGGGATTCTTATGATTATGTGACCAAACAACAAATCCAAAAATTGATCTTTCCGGAAGGCATATTTTATGATCGAAAAAAAGATGAGTGTCGAACTTCTAGGATAAATTTTGTCTTTTTGTATATCGCTCATATACAGCAAGTTAAAAGTAAAAAACAAAGAGGCATCCCCGAGTTGAACCTCGATTATGCCTCTTTTGCCGGTCTAGTAGGTGGAAAGACAGTCGAACCTCTTCTGTATAACGTAAACCCAACTTTTTCCTCTTTATTAAAATTACTGTTCTCAACTAATGCAAACTCAGTTGTGGCGATAATTCTACCGTCTTATTGATCATAAAAACGAATGATGATTGCAGCAAAAGGAAAGTTTTCCGATTCCCGAGCCAAAGGTATGTCCGTTTCCCAAGTCAAAGGTAGGTTTTCCTGCCCTACATCTGTTGTTACTTCACTTCGTAATAGTAGATCATATTCTCTGCTTTCTTTATTATACTGTAAAGCTTCCCAATAGACATCGGCATTTCCCTGAAAAGGATCTCTAGGATTACCGCCTTGCAGATAGTGGTTTTAGATAAAACTGAATAAATGTATCTCGTAGATTTTACAATGTCCTATTTTAACCTCTTGCTGCAAGACCCTTGCCTGGGCGGTGGAACCACCTGTAAGGGTGATGGTATGGAGCCCTGGTTCAGTGTAAGCAATGTAAGGTTCACGAAGATCTGATGTCTGTCCATTACCAAAATCCCATTGATAATTTGTTTCTTGGCTGACATTATTGAACGTGAGGAACACTCCTATCAGGTAATAATCATCTTGTAGTGAAAATTCCGGTAACGGAAGAGTTTCTTCAGGATTGCAGCTGAATAATAAACAAATGAAAAACAGGGATAAAAGTAGATATGCTTTCATATGGGGGAATTAAATTATACAAATGCCTTCCAGGATAACTTTCCCAGCCAGTCTGATCTTACCAGAATTCAGAACTTATTTCAGCGAGAGGCATCGAATAGTTCATTGGCCAAAGGAACTCCTTGTGATTGAGCTAAAGTTTAAATTATAAGAGCTATAAAAAATATACTATTGAGGCTGGTATTATTCCTGCTTGGGTTGGTAAGCTTTGGGCAGGACAGGACACCTTTATTGGCCATATTGCCTACCATTACCTGCAACCCTAAAAGACAACACAATAACAAGACAATAGGCGATCCGATGTTTTGGAATTACGGTATTTCTCTGTTTTTTTGATAAAAAATACTAAATGGTATCTTTATGAAAAAAGCAGCGACAACACGGCTATTAATTCTACAAAAAGCATTTGAAATGATTTACTTCAAAGGTTATCAGATTACAAGCATTGACGACATTATCGCCACGACACAGGTAACTAAAGGTGCATTTTACTACCATTTCAAAAACAAGGACGAAATGGGACACGCCATTATTAACGAAATCCTGAAACCAACACTCACAAAATGTTTTATAGAACCGCATCAAAACGAGCAAAATCCATTGATTGCTATTTATGATTTGATGTACAACCTGCGAATGGAAAACGAGTTCTTGAAAGTCAAACATGGCTGCCCTGCTTCAAATTTCACCCAAAAAATGACCTCTTGTAATACAGATTTTAAATACGCCTTAAACGAAATAACTTAACAATGGACAAAAGTAATGACCACAACTATTGAGAAAGGAAATAGAAAATGGATTTATCCAAAAAGACGTAAACGCAAAGTAAGTTACAATTTTTATAATGTCAGGTTATTGGGCTATTCGAAAGTTTGGAAAATTGGAAAACAGCAAAATGGTTTATCTACCTTATTTAAAGGAACTTAAAGGCTATCTGAACAGTCTGAAATAATTTTATTTCTTCAAAAAAATACTACTTGGTATGTTTTATTTTATCTTTGCCACTGAAACAGAAAAATAGAAAAGATATGGATACACATAATCACATCGTTCCTGACTTTACAATCAATGTCGCATTAGCTGCTGTGCTGATTGCTTTTGCATTTATCACAATAATGTCCTTTATAAAAGAGCCCTATCGCCAAAAAATAAATGCATTATTAATTGCGGGCGCAGGGGCAGTGTATTGGAGTGGCGGTTTAGGCGTTTGGGAGTATGTTTTTGGTTCGCTAATGCTATTCGTAGCTTACAAAGGACTGAAACATTATTACTTTATAGGCATTGGTTGGTTATTGCATACAGGGTGGGACATCTTGCACCATTTATACGGTAATCCAATCGTTTATCTTGAACCATCGTCTTCGGCAGGTTGCGCGGTATGCGACCCTATACTTGCACTTTGGTTTTTCTTTGGAGCGCCTACAATTTGGAATGTATTAAAAAAACCAAAAACAATAACAACGTAGGTATGTATTCAACCCTGTTATCCTTGCACTCTTTGTTTCGTTGGCTTGTATTGGTAATTTTAGTGTATTCCATTTACCGGGCTTTTATAGGCTATACCAGAAACCAGCCCTTTTCGAAAACCGATAATGCTTTTAGACATTGGACAGCAACTGTTGCTCATATCCAATTAATGATTGGAATAGTCCTTTACACTCAAAGTCCTGTTGTAAAATATTTTTGGGCAAATACTAAAACCGCCTTACTAAATTTAGACTTAACGTTTTACGGCCTGATACATATTGTCTTAATGCTGACAGCCATTGTGGTATTGACAATAGGCTCCGCCTTGGCAAAACGAAAACCAACGGACAGAGAAAAATTTAAAACAATGCTGGTTTGGTTTTCTATCGTATTAATCATCCTTTTCATTGCTATTCCCTGGTCATTTTCACCGCTATCTAGCCGACCATACTTTAGAACATTTTAATTATGAAGAAGTTATTTACAACAACAATAGGCCGGTTACGTCTTTTCGCCTATTTAGAAGGTATCTCAATAATTGTTTTGGTTTTTATAGCCGTTCCACTAAAGTATTACTTTGACAATCCTTCGTTATCAAAAAAACTTGGACCAATACACGGAGCCTTGTTCCTTTTGTACGTATTTAACGTTTTACGTGTTGGTATAGAACAACAATGGAAATTTAAAGAAACCAGTTGGAAAGTACTTCTTGCCTGCATGGTTCCATTTGGCACGTTTTATATTGATTATAAAATTCTTCGCAACATAAAAACTGATGAAACCTAATCAAAATGAATTATGTATTCAAAATATCAGTAAAATCGAATAAATCAGTCAAAAAACTTATACCACACTTAAATAAATTATTGACTGCTTCAGAATGGAACTTTTTAGAATTGCCGTTCTTGCTTATGTTTGTAAAAAGAAATAGTATGAATATGGTTAAGGTTGCTCCACTTAAAATAAAGGTCGAGCTAAAGTCAGTTCCTCATCCGGTCACTCGAATTATATTGGTACCTGAAAATATTACTATGCTTCAGCTGCACTTAACGATCCAGTTGTGCATGGGCTGGTGGGGGAATCACTTATTCCAATTTATGGACTACAAAAATGACCCCACTATAATAGCATCTTTTGCCAATGATCCAGAGTATTTTTACGATGGAATGGAAGAAAAAGAGGCACATAAAGTAAAGTTGAAGAAGGCATTTTTCGAGATGCGTGAAGCGAGACCATTTTGGTACTGGTATGACTTTGGGGATGACTGGTGGCATCACATAAGATTCCTTAAGCCCAGCAAAAGAGACATGGCCATATTTGAACTTCAGGAGGGTTCCCCCACCTGTGTAGAGGCGATTGGCACATGCCCGCCAGAAGATGTCGGAGGAGTGCGGGGTTATGAGGAATTCTGCAAGGCAGTCAACGACCCTAAACATCCGGAGTACGAGTCATTTAGAGAATGGGCAGATATCGCTGAAGGCTCGGTATATGATTTTGAGCAGGTCGATATCTTCCAAATCAACGAGGAGTTAGAAACCTATTTTGAAAGCAAAAGCTGGAAAAGAAAGACTGCGGAAGTATTTGCCAAGGGACTTTTTGCATAAAAAAAGCCTGAAGCATCAAATACTGAATACGCTTTTACAAGACCAACTCATATAGTCAGTTCGTGTAAAAACTGACAATGCATCCTACAAACAATATTTTCAGCCTTATCCAGCGATAAACTTTATACGGTCTATAGTCTATTGATGGAAGCAGCTTTTATCTCAGTCGCTGAGTTCTTCACACTCAAACCCTTCTCGCTGAAGCAGTAATTTTACTGATGAGATGATTTTGGGATTCAGCGTTTCGATACGTAGAATCTTTTCAGCATCTTCCAAGTCAAAGTTCCATTTGATTTTCTTTAATAGGTTCTGAAGTGCTGTGTGCAATTTAGCCGCATCATCTGCTGTTTTTACAGTGGTCTTAAAAACTTCAACCGGTGTCATAGGAAGTGAATAATGATGGTTAAAATATGATGTATGTATTAGTTCGGTCTACATGATTTTCTCCCTGCTGGCCGGAGAACCTGAAAGATTTTTAAAGGCAAACTGATCACTATTCCCTTTTTGGTATTTTCGCTTACCATCGAAATTTGATGCATGAATTAAAACCATCAGTAAATGATCAACTAGTGGATCCTGTATGAAAACCCAATATAGAAAACACTATTTTTCAGATCTAAGCCATTTACTAGATTTGTGAGGCCATGGCTGTATCGGATGCCAATATTCCAATCCTCAGCAACTTCATACCCCAATCCGACATTGATCAGCAAATCAAAGGTGTCAAAATTATCCAGCCGTATATCATGCGGTACCGAGCTGTTTGAATGGATTGTTAATACACCAAGTTGTGGGCCCAATTCGAAATAGTATCTGTCCTTCAGCCATTTCAACATTATCGGGATATTGATGTATGAGATATTGTACCTTGTTTTATTTTCGGTCTCCTCACCTTGCAAGGACCAAATAATTTCAGGCTGAATTTTAAAGTTATGGGATAGTTTATAATTCGTATAAACTCCAAACGAATACCCTACTTTCCTATCGCTTTCTGGAAAGGCGTCCTTACCAAAAAGTGTTGCATAGTTTACCCCGGCTTTTATTCCAAACTGATACTTTTCTTCCTCCTGCGCATAAGCATATGAGTAGGAAAAAAATAGCATGATGCTAAAAGATATTATTGACTTCATAGGAATTAAGTTTTCACAGAAATTATATGTGCAAACTTATTCCATCATCAGGTGCAATCATTTGATATAAGTCACAAAATCATCTGGCACGGAGACGGCTCAGGGTTTCTCTGGAAACACCAATAAAGGAAGCAATGTGCGTCAATGAAACACGGTTAAAAATTTCAGGCCTTTGGGACATAATGGTTGTAAACCGGTCGTGAGCTGATCTTAAATGAGTGTAATACAGTCTGTCTTCGAGATAAGCTGCGTAGTCTCCAATTACAGGATTGACAAAAGAAGATACTTCCAGGTGTGCTAGCATTAATGGCTTAATCCCTACCATATTAAATGCAATCAGAACGCTGTCTTCAAGCAATTCAACTGTCTCTCTTGAGGGCAAATCATTGTAATTTCTTAGAGAACCTACCACCTCATTTTCAAATGCAAACCATGTGTTCACCTCTACCCCATTTTGCAAATAGTAACTCCTTGCGGCCCCCTGAATGATAAAATAGGCAAAACTATTGGTTTGATTTTCACGAATAATGATTTGCTTTTTAGCAGGTCGAATCACTTTTATATGAGGCATTAAATGTTGCGTGATTTGTTCAGTCAACTTAGGCTCACATCTCCCGAAGAAGTTATCAATTAAGATTTGATCATCGACCATAGTTTTTTTAGATTTTAAATAATATGACACTTCATTAATCAGCTCAAGACCGACTGACTCCCAGCCTTATGTAACGGATTATTAAAACCGCATCAATTTCGGTAAATTAAGAATGCAGCATATTCGGCATCATCCATGCACCATCAATAATCTCTAAGGGCATACCCTAAGGGATTTTGGAGTATTTGCCGATTTACCAAAACTAGGGTATGAAGAATGTGGATTTGGACAAATTTATGGTTTATTTCGAGAATCACCACCTATACATAGATGGATTTTCCATCCGGCAGATCAGTAAGGAGACTGTCATCAGACAGGGCCAGGTAGATTTCGGGGAGTACAAAATGCGCAACACCTTCCATAAGAGGGCAAAAGAGTTTTTCTTTGCCCTTGTACTTTCCCGCTACAAATATGTCTGATTCACCGACGTATAATTCATCTCACAGCTTCCCTTCATGGTCCATGAAAATGCCTTTGTCTACATCACAGGCATCCCAGAGAATCGGACTTTGACTGGGAAACGGTCTTTGTTATCAACTAAAGTGGAGGGTACATTATCCTGTTTCAAAACCAATAATAATCTAAATCAACGTTTTTTTTAGAAAATAGGGGTTAAATAATTTATTTGATTGCATTCAATGGATTTGTGATTCCTGAACTCCAAACTGCGGCTTCTAAATTCTTGAGGTTTTTTTCCGAAAAGAGAGAAAAGCATTCTTCGATAGGTATTTGCTAGGATTAACATCAATATACACTGTATCCTAAAGATTACTAATACTCACCTTTACTCCAGTCACTGTCCGTTATCACTCCATTCTCACTCCGTATTTTTATGTAATAAGCAATAAAACATTAATAAAGCAAATTAAAAAAAAAGAAAACAAACAAGACTAAACCATTATTATATATGGTTTTAAAAACTAAATGATACCGTATTATCCATAGAAGGTTTATTTATCATAAAAAACGGACCCATGAGTTATATACTATTCTTTTTAACTCCATAGGGCTACTCAGGGATTGCTTTTTATAAAACTTTCAACCAACGAAGCATCGATATGGCTAATGCATCCATTCGTGAGCAGGACTCAAAGGCAAAAAGGGCCCTAACGTTTATTACTCCGTCGACAGGATCCCCTTTGTCAGGCAATATGTTCGTCCTGACCATTCCAGCCCTACTAAACTATAACTGGCAGGCTGGAGCAAGTTTAAGGCAGCTACCCGCTTTGCCGGAACGCTCAGGGAAGCTTTGAGGTTGGGCTTCATCAATGACTGGAAGGGTATGCGCTCTCTTGCCAAAGTGGGGCTGGGCAGAGGTGGTGCATAGATTCATGCGCCAGTAATGATGGTAGGCCTGGATCTGTTCAAGAGCTTTGAGGACCTGGATGAGTTCATCATCTGTTTGGGGAGAATTTCGATTAGGAGCTAGCCTAGAGACCACCGCTTCGGATATCTAATTAATAAGATACCTCTTATCGTTTGTGAAAAAATCAAGTTGTTTATAATCCGCCAATTTTTGTTTTTTGATTGAATCAACTTGATAAGGGTAGTTAGCTGGGGTACTACACCAAAGTTTAAATAGTGTGCGGGGATGGTTGAAGGTGTGGTAGTGACAATATTTTTTAAGAGTTTTTAGGTCAGAAAGGAGTATTTATCAAATAGAAGAGGGAAATAATACAGATAACAAAACTATCACCGTTTATGTGCCGAACTAAACTGATTAGGGATGATCCATGGAATGCTCACTTACATGTTGGTAATCCGATCATTATAGATATATTGATGCCAAGTCTGAGAATATAATAATGTAAGGACTTTCTGGACTGTAATTCCTTTTGCCCTCAATTATCCAAAATTATGGTATTTCCCCATGAATATAATGGTTATACATCACTAGGAATATAACCGAAATGCTTCTTAAAACACTTGGTGAAATAGGAAGGATTGCTAAAGCCTACTTCCATAGAAATTTCATTGATATTAAAATTCTTTTCTTCCAACATCTCTTTAGCTTTTTTGAGTCTGAAAGTTTTGATGAATTCATTTGGGGTATAATTTGTAAGGCTTTTTACTTTTCTGTATAGCTGTATTCGTGAAATCCCCACCTTTTCAGATAGCTCCTCCACCCCAAATTGGGAATTGTTTAAATTCAGGTTTAAAATATCTATTACTTGATTGAGGAAGTTCACATCAGTTTTGGAAAGTTTTCTCATAGCTGCTTCTCCCTCTTTTTTCTCGGTTAGCAGCAGATTTGTTTGAAAGGCCTTCTTCCAATTATCTCTGTTTTCCACCATTTTCCTCAGTCGCAGTGATACTAAATTCAAATTAAAGGGTTTGCTGATATAAGCATCTGCCCCTAAACCTATACCGATCAACCTACTCTCTTCTTCTGATTTAGCTGTCAAAAGCACTATCGGAATATGGCTGAAATTAATATCTTTTTTAATGGCTTCACAAAGCTGGAATCCATCCATTTCTGGCATTTTCACATCTGACAAGATGATGTCTGCCGTTTCACCATGAAGGATCAGTAAAGCCTCTGTTCCATTTGAAGCCTCTAAAATTTTAAAATCCCTGGAAAGATTACCCTTAAGGTATGTCCTTAGGTCATCATTATCCTCTACTAATAATAACACCGGCTTGGCATCATCAATTAACGGTAGAGCCACTTCTTTTTCATTATATTCAAAAAGTGAATTTTCAGCATATAATTCCTTTATATCATTACTATCAGAGAAGTCATCTTTAAAGCTGACACTTTTTAATCCCTTAAAATGACTTTTCCCCTTAAGGAAGCTGATTGAAATGACAGTTCCTACGTCCTTTTGGCTTTCTGCAAAAATATGCCCTTTTTGCATCTCAGTAAATTGCTTGCATAGTGAAAGACCAATGCCTGTACCTAAGGAACTGGTATTTACTTGATAATATCTTTCAAAAATCGCCTCAACATCAGCAATTCCTTCACCATTGTCCATGATCTCAATATTGACCTTATCCGGTTCTTCGGAAATTTCTACGGATATTGTTCCGCCTTTTCCGGTAAATTTAAAGGCATTGAATATTAAATTGTAAAAGATTTTTTCCGTTTTATCCTGGTCTAGCCAAAGTAGATCTTCTCTTAAATCCGCCCGGAATGAATAATTGATTTTTTTTACTTGGGCATGGTGGGAAAAAGAATTAAAAATATTTTTTAGAAAGGAGGAAAAAGGAATTGGGCTGATGACCATACCCATTTTATCATCTTCGATCTTACGAAAATCCAATAATTGGTTGATCAATCTTTGTAACATATTTACATGCTTATATATGAGTAAATATGTTTGCTTATCTTGATAGGAAAGATCCGGCCTGGACAATAACTTTTCTACCGGGCTCAATATCAAAGACAAAGGAGTTTTGAATTCGTGGGATATATTAGCAAAGAAAACCATCTTGGCCCTGGTCACTTCTTCAAATCGGTTGTTAAGAAGAATTAAGGACTCATGCTTTTCAGCCAATTCTCTCCGTTGTTTTTCTATAGCTAGATTCTGCTTGTTTAGTTTGGCATTGGCTTTTAATTTTGATCTGTAGGCTTTAACGATGATAAGAGAAAGAACTAGAAAAATCAACAATAATGCTCCGATCAGTAATAAAATGGTCTGTTGGGCATTAAAACGTAAGAGTTGATCACTTATTAATTTGTTCTGATGCTCTATTTTAGATTGTTGCCCAAAGAGCTGTTCAGATTGTAGGGCAAGTACACGTGCATTGGTGGAGTCAATTGCTGCTGTTTGAAGAATGTATTCTTTTTTTATAGGCTGGCCGGTAAGGATATCAATTGCGGTTTTAATAGCTAAATCACCTCCCGTTGGGTATAAAAAAGTCGCATCAATGTGTCCATCGAGAACTGCGGCAACCCCGCCCTCAGGGCCAGGCAACCCATCTACGCCTAAGACTTTTACCTGTTGAAAGGCCGGAAGTAGGGAAAGTTCTTGTTTGATGGCTTTAGCCATTACATCATTATGGGCATATACGGCATCAAATGGAGGATTATCTCTCAGCAAATTCTGTATGGCTTTCCTGGCCCTATCTTCTACCCAGTAACCATTGGCTTCTCCCACTATCTCAATTTGGGAAATCTCCTGTAATTTTTTTTCAAATCCTGCTTTTCTTTCCTGGGCTGCTGAAGCAGCTAGATCACCTGTAATCTGAACCACTCTCCCACTGCTCCCTAGCAGGGACACCAAATAATTGGCAGCGACTTCTCCGATAGCATGATTATCCCCCCCGATATATGAGGTATAAAGGTCACTATCTATTTTTCTATCTACGAGTATAATCGGGATGCCTTGCAGATATGCTTTTTCTACCACCGATGTAATGGGTTCAATGGCATTGGGAGAGATAATCAACAAGTCTACCCCTTCCTCTATAAATTGCTCAATATCTTGGATCTGTTTTTCATTACTGTAGTTGGCATCCCTGATATCTAGGCTGGCTCCCGGATAAAAAAGCAACTCTCCTACCATTTCCCTATGCATGGTTTGCCTCCATGCATCATCTCCTGTAAGCTGAGAAAAGCCTATTTTGTAAGGATAGTCCTGATTCTCTTGACCCGTTGAACAGCCAAAGACCCCCAGGACCATAGCTATAATAATTAGATAATTTGGATATAAGCCGACGAATACTTTCATGCATTATGTTGGGAAAAGCAAGATGGAGCATGCTCCAACTTGCTTTAATTTATCTTATGGCGGGAGCTTCATAAATTCTGACCATTCCTGAGTCACCCTCTCTATTTTCACTCAAATGTACTTCAAATCTAGTAAAAGGGTTTGTATTAAATACCTGGGCGGTCATGACATACATCCCCTCATTGATAAAAACCTCTACTGAAGAGGCATCTACCACGATATCCATATTGATTTTATATAATTTTTTCCTAAGAGGCATTTCCTGAACGCTGGCAAAGGCCTCATGAAAATCTACTTTTCCTGATTGTGATCTATCTAGATAGACTTTTTGATTGGCGTTGTCAAATTGTATGGTTATATTCTCCCCCGACTCATTGACCAGTTTAAATGACTCATTTTCTCCAAGAGATATGTCTTTGAGAGAGATTACAAATCCTTTTTTGCCTGCAAGGGCGATGGTCTGGTCTTTATCAAATGATTCCGCACTTGTTACCTCTTCCAGCATTTCATAAAACTCGCCTACAGGAAGACTTGCCACTATGTTTTCTCCGCCATCCCGTACTAATTTTAATTCTCTTGCGATGGTCATGGCGCTTCTCCATTTTTGAGTAGGGGTAATGTTAGCATAATCCCAATTACTCATCCAGCCTATGAACAAAGTCCTACCATCTTTATCTGGGATATTCGCCCAGGTCACCCCGGCATAGTTGTCTGTTCCCCAGTCCAGCCATTTTTCTTCTTGATGCTCTGGAGTAAAGGTGATACCATCAAAATCCCCGGTAAAATACTGTGTACCACTACCACCGTTTGGTGCACCCGGATTGATGCTGATGAACATTACCCATTTGGATTGCCCATCATCTCCCGCTAATTCAAACAGATCAGGACATTCCCAAACGCCACCTTTAGCTCCAATGCCTTTACCGAATTCACTTTCCAATGACCAATCTTTCAAATCTTTTGAAGAATACAGATGAATGACATCCTTTACTGCTAAAGCCATGATCCATTTTTCGCTTTGCTCATGCCATGAAACTTTAGGATCCCGGAAGTCTGCAATACCCGGATTGGGCAATACCGGGTTTCCTTCGTATTTCTCCCAGGTTCTTCCCTTATCATTGCTATAGGCCAGACTTTGTACCTGACCCTTTTCCTCATGGTGATGGGTAAATATCGCCACTAAAGGAGTCTCTTCCCCTGTCTTAAAACCAGCGGTATTATGGTGGTCTGCGACTGCACTCCCTGAAAAAATATACCCCAGTTCATCCGGATAAAGCTTAATGTCTTGCTCTTCCCAATCTACTAAATCAGTACTGATGGCATGGCCCCAGTGCATAGGGCCCCATTCTGTACCATCAGGGTAGTATTGGTAGAAGAGGTGGTATTCTCCGTCGTAATATACCATTCCATTGGGATCGTTCATCCAATTTTCCTTTGGTGTAAAGTGGAATTGGGGACGGAAAGGTTCAGTGCTCACCTCACTATAACCATCTTCAACATTAGTAGAATTTGATTTAGTCTGAGAACATGAATATGATGAAATGATAATAAAAGGGATATAAAATAATTTTGATAGTTTCATGTTTTTATAATTTGTTATTCAACGGTAATATGGAATCATGCATGTTTATAACCATTCCGGTGTATGTTTCTTGCATCATGCTCGAATTCATATTTTTAAGTCAGTATGTTAAAATTTGGCTATTTATAAAATTCTGTTTAAAAACTTTATGAGCTAAATTCTGCTCTATCGATAAAGGTAATGCAGTTTTAATAGAAGGGGAAATTTTTACCCCTTCAGGTAAAATCATTTTAAGAATGATGGCTGATATATCAGTGGATAGCTGAGTAGATCCTCGTTTTGGTTTTATACAGTGTTTTTATCATATTAAATTGATGTATTTTGGTAGCAGTTTTACTTGTTTTTGTTTATGTTTTTATTTTTATTTTCCCAAATTGATGCTAATTCCCATGCTTTAAAATCAGCAATTCTTGATATCCCATGATTGGAGAAAAACTCAATTCCTGTCTGTAGTTCATTGGGAAAAGTCAATAAACTAAAGACGATTTCCCCATGATTGGTGAAAATTTCAACAGAAGACTGGTCTACTAATATATGTAGGCGCAACATGTTGTCTACAGGTGCTACTATTGCTGACATAGTGGTCGGAAACACTTCATTAAACTCGGAATTCGAAACATAATCAGTACAATTGGTTCTGTCAATGTTTAAGTTTTGAGTTACCGGATTATATGAAACACCCAATTTTCTCCCTTCTCCTACTAATAGGTTCAACCCAAAAATAGAATCATTCAAGCTGGTGTCCCAAGTGATATCTAGCTCATACATGTTTTTTAATGGGGAAAAACTTTCAATTGAGGTAGTCCCTTCTATATTTAAGTTAGACAGCTGCTGATATTTCTTTCGGAGTTTTTGTAATTCTGGGATAGGATTTTGAATTATCCTTATACCATCCTCAAATGTTTTTAAGGCCATATCCCGGGGAATAGATTGGAATCCTTTTCCCCAATCCGATGGCACTAGGTTTGCATAGTCCCAATTCCCCATCCAGCCTAATATAGTTATGCGGTCAGAGGTTTCATCAATGTCCCTCCATGTACGTCCTGCATAGAAATCTGGGCCGAAGTCAAGCCAAAGTGCATGTTCCAACCGATGATTTTTTAAAACATCAGAAAACATGATATGATCTATGGCTATGAAATCTTTCTCAGAAGACCCAGAATGTACGATTTCAATAAGCGCATTTTTACCTTTAAAATGATGGACATCCCAGCCTTTCCATCTAAACACATCATCATTGTCACCGGAAGTAGATTTCACTATTTCATTGTCAATAATCAAATTGATACCTGTTTGACCGGAAAGATCAGTCCCCGCTATCAAAAAATTGATGGCATTATGTTCAATGGTGAATTCAGGAGAAATAAGTTTACCTTCTTTATAATTTGTATTATTTGATTTGGCATGGCTGTTACCTAAACTGTTGGAGGTATTTATTGCCGTCGGGGAGTTGCCAAAGGCATCCCCCTGAACTTCCCATTCCCCAAAATCCAGTCCATCAAATCCTTCAAATAACTTTCCGTTGAGACCGGTTCCTTTGAGTAAATGTTCTTCAGTATTTGTGTCCAAAGTAAATTTTTCCCCATCAAAGTTTCCAAGGAAATATTGAACCCTATTAGGCCCTTGACCTATCAGCATCACCCATTTCTTATTAGCGCTATCTCCATCAATGCTCAGCTGAAATAAATCAGGGCATTCCCAAAATTCGCTTTGCGCACCAAAAGGACCAAAGTCACTCATGTATACCCACTCCTTTAAATTTTTGGATTCATATAGCTCAATAACCTGTTTATCGGGAAGCGACACTACCATTACCCATTTTTGCTGGGGAGGGTACCAAAATACCTGGGGATCCCTAAAGAATATCTCTCCAGTTTCCAATACCGGATTCTTATCGTAATATTGGAAGGATACTCCATCATTACTCACTGAAATAGCCTGAGCTTCAGGGAGAGAATCCCCAGGATAATGTCTGGTGTAAATTGCCACCATACTATTATCTCCAAACCCTGCAGTATTTTTTTTATCTACCACCACAGATCCGGAAAAATAGGAAAATGAGTTATCATCCCCTTTCATAGGGTGAGCTAATTCCTCCCAATAAACCATATCTTCCGAAATAGCATGACCCCACCAAAATAGGTGGTATATGCCTTGGGAAAATACTAAACCATCAGGATCTCCAATCCAGCCTTTTTGGGGACTAAAATGGAACTGTGGCCTATATTTCTCACTATACTGTCCAACAACAAAATCTGTATAAAAAAACAACACAATCAGAAGGCAGCATGTCTTAAAGCTTTTATAGTCCATATTTACTTGTCTTTGAGACTAAAGTTTTAATATCCTTTGTTTTGTACATACCTATTCTCACTCCAAAAAATCTGATTTTGAGGAATAGGAAGATATTCGTGCTTTGCAGGAGTAAAATTTCCGTCTTGTAGAAATGGCTTTCTGGATTTTTCAACATTAAAGTAAGCATTCATAACATTGCCGGATATTCCCCAGCGAACCAAATCAAAATATCGACTTCCTTCCATAGCCATCTCCAATCGCCTTTCAAATCTAAGGGCTTCCCTGGCAGTATCTTGATCCCAATTTATATTAACACCTGACGAATAGACGGCTACGTTGTAATTAGCCAAAGAAGCCCCTGATTCATTTACCAATCTACCGGTACTTAAAGCAGCTCTCTGACGAATTTTATTGATAATAGGCAATGCTTCAGCATGTCTACCCAATTCAATTAATGCTTCAGCCTTGAATAATAGGACATCAGCATATCGTAATACTATTCTGGCCTTGGTATTCCCATAAAAGGGATCCACGTTTACAAACCCCTCATCATTTGGGGATATATTTTCTTTTAAGGAATTATAATAGCCGTATATTTCAGGAGTCCTGCTCCAGCTTTCGGTGATCAATAAATTTGATTCATATTTCCAGGGAACACCTGGGCGGGCCACAGTATGATCCAGGCGCGGATCTATAGTTTCGTTGCCGAAATCTACATTGGTTTGATTATATGTTGAAAAGAGAGGAATTCCTCCATTATCGGTACGGTAAGCATTCACCAAATTTTGAGATGGCTTTTGAAAATCACAGCATCCTAAGCCTTGGGGAACGGTAAGCATTGCACCATGATTAAGTCTTCCACGTCCCACACCGTCATTGGTAGAATATTGTACTGCAAAAATAGATTCCCTCCCATTTTCATAGGGGCCAGGCAAGAAATTATTGGCAAAATCAGGTTCTAAACTATAATTTCCTAAAGCAATCAATTCATCAACAGCCTCTACTACTTGTTGCAATTGAACCTGGTTGATGTTTACCACTTCATAATTATCATTTTGCTCATATGCCTGATAAAGTTTTGTTTTAGCCAAATAGGCTAATGCAGCACCTTTTGTAGCTCTACCTATCTGTGGTTGCACTGTGGGTAAAACTTGAGACGCAAACTCAAAATCATCTGCTATTTTTTGCCATAGCTCTTCACTTGAATATTCTACGTTTGAGATTAATTTATAATCTTCAGCTAAAACGTTTTCATCAATGTACGGTATTCTGTTAAAAAGAATTTTCAAATTAAAATAATAATGGGCCCTTAAAAATCTCAATTCTGCTTTCCTTATGTTTACCTCAGGATACTCTTCTTGAGTGAATCCATCCATGATTCTTAAACCATCATTAGTTCGTCTGACACCTATATATAAATGAAACCACATACCATCTAATTCCCACATGTCAGGCCTTATATTGGTAAATGTTTCTATAAAATGAAATCCCTGCCCATCCCCGGGATCCCTACCTCCTTTATAAGAATCGTCAGCCCTTACATTTCCATAAGGCCATAAATTGAACGGCCGGTTTATTTCATCATTTCCTAAAGTAGAGTAAGCAGCAATAACAAAACCTTCTGCTTCGGCAGGCGAATTTATCTGATTCTCACTAAGCACTCCACGGGGGGCAATTTCTAATCTATCATGGCAGGAGCTGAATATTAATATTGCTCCTATAATTAGCATTTTTATAATTTTCATATATAATTCTTTAACCTTTAACACTTTAATTAAAACCTAACATTTACCCCGGCTGTCCCGACAGCTGGATTTGGATATCCAAATCCGGGATTTTCAGGATCAATTCCTGTAAATGATTTACTTTTAAATAATATACCCAAATGGTCTCCACCTATATAAAACCGTAAAGATTGTAACCCCATTCTATTAATCATGCTTTCATTGAAGGTATAGCCCATTTGAAAATTTCTTAATTTCAGATATGACCCATTTTCAATAAAATAAGTGGAAAACCGAGACTCCCAATTATTGTCTACAAGACTAATTGCCGGTATATCCGAAGTCTGATTGGAGAGAGACCATGAATTTAACAAACGTGCACCTTTATTTGAGCCCGTTTCCGAAGCACTCCAAAAATCTGTATTATATTTAAAATCGTTTATTACATCCACGCCAAAAACTCCCTGAAAAAATATGGAAAAATCAAAATTTCTATACTCCAGAGAGGCATTCAATCCTATTGAAAAATCAGGATGGGGATTGCCAATCCATGTCCTGTCATAATCGTCTATTACTCCATCACCGTTTAAGTCTTGGTAACGGATTCTGCCTAAACCTTTGCCTGGTTGAATACCATGGGCTTCTACTTCATCCTGTGATCTAAATAAACCATCCGCTACATAACCAAAAAATGAATTGATAGGTCTTCCCAAAATATTTTGACCTCTTCCGTCACCTCCATAGGCATTAACCACTTCTGAAGGCAAATGGGTGATACGGTTTCTATACAAATCAAAATTTCCATTTAACAATAGAACAAATTCATTCCCGATCCTTGTTCTGCTACCAAGTGTTAACTCAAATCCTTTGTTTTCCATAGAGGCACCATTAACCCATTGGTTTCCACCCTCCCCCAATACTCCGATATAAGGAGGCAATAGTAAAATATCATCAGTTTTCCTGATGTATACTTCAGCACTACCGTATAATTTTTGATTTAGAATTTCAAAATCCAACCCCAAATTTGTCATTGTGCTCGCTTCCCACCTTAAGTTTGGATTGGCATTTTGGGTCAGCTTGAACCCTGATGGTAGTACCCCGCTTTTATTTCCATTGATATCATATGATGTACCATTATAGTCTGTTACATATAGATTGTAAATGGCGTTATTGTCAATTTCTTGATTTCCGGTCATTCCCCAACCAAACCGAAGTTTTAAATCATCAATAACTGAGGTATTGTCACTGATAAATGCTTCATCACTGATTCTCCAACCTGCTGAAAAAGCAGGAAAAGTACCAAACCTGTTGTTTTGGCCGAACCTTGAAGATCCATCATACCTTACAGTAGCCGACAATAAATATTTATCCAACAAGGAATAATTTGCCCGGGCAAAATAGGAAAACAAAACATGCTTAGCGGCACTACCCCCGTTATCCTTGATCCCCGTTCCGGCATCCAAATGCATAAATTCATCATCCTCTACGACAAAACCTTCCCTTGAGGCCCAAAATGATGTATAGTTGTCCTCATAAAGCTCTGTGCCAATAATGACATCTAATCTATGGTCTTTTAATAAAAGATTATAGTTTAAAGTATTGGTCCAGGTGGTTTTGACACTGTGGCTTTGATTAGATTCTAAACGATTGACCGGATTATTTAAAAAACCTGATGTATATCTCTTCCTATATTGTCTGGAATTATAATTTCCATAATCGATTCCATAATTAGTTCTAAAACTCAGACCTTCAAATAATTTAACGTCAGCAAAAAAGTTACCAAATAATCGTTGGAAGTCATAATTGTTATGCCTATTGTCTTCCAACAATCTAACTGGGTTTTGACGGTCATTCATTCCCCCTACAGGACCTCCCCATCCACCGTCTTCAGTTCTTACCGGCAATATCGGTAAAGCCTGCATAGCTTCATTCATAGGATTGCCTTCAACTTCACCGGATTTAGTTAAGCTGAGATTTTGGCCTATAGTCACTCTTCCATTCAAAAGGTGGTAATCTGAATTTAAGCGTACTGATAATCTATTAAATTCAGTGGTTTTGATAACCCCCTGATTTTCAAAATAACCGACTGAAAGTAAGTAGTTCCCATTCTCATTTCCATTGGAAACAGAGAAATCATAATTCTGTATTAACCCTACCCTAGAAATTTCATCAAACCAATCCGTATTAGATGATCTCATTGTTCTATTATTGTCCAAAAACTCAGGAACAGATACGCTATTTAATACAGGCCCAGTTTCTGGGTCAACTGCCCAATCAAATGTATACTGTACGCTATTGATATTGGGATCCGTACCATTATTTATATGGGCCTGCCATAGCGCTCTGCCATACCCTTGGGTATCCAGCATTTCTCTTCTGGTGGTAAATGCAGAAACCGAAGAATAAACATTTGCACTGACTTGCATCACGCCTTTTGTGCCCCTTTTAGTTGTGATAATTATAACCCCATTTGCCGCACGCGATCCATAAATGCTCGTTGCAGAAGCATCTTTCAAAACCTGTAAAGATTCAATATCTGCAGGGTTGAGCTCATGCATCCCTGCCTTGGTAGGTACCCCATCAATAATGTACAAAGGATCATTATTATTTAAAGTACCTATCCCCCTTATTCTCACTGTTGCAGGTGCAC
Organism: Anditalea andensis; assembly: GCF_000714815.1. GTDB lineage: Bacteria > Bacteroidota > Bacteroidia > Cytophagales > Cyclobacteriaceae > Anditalea > Anditalea andensis. Next base: position 73,182 of record NZ_JMIH01000011.1, read on the forward strand.
TTGGAGATCCATTACCGGTAATGGTCATGCCAGCTACCCTGCCCTGCAAAGCTTTCATAGGATTGGCTACTGCTTGCTTTTTCATTTCACCTACATCGGCTACTGTAACGGCACCCGTAATGTCTTTTTTTCTTTCTGTCTGGTATCCTGTTACCACCACACTTTCCAAAGAAATTAAATCCTCTTCTAAAATAATATTTAAAATAGATTGGTTGCCGATTGGCATTTTCTGTGAAATATAACCTATAAAAGAAAATAGGAGTATAGATGATTCATCTGCATTAATACTAAAATTCCCATCAATATCCGTGACGGTACCTCTGTCAGGGGTGCCTTGAATACGGATATTGACACCAGGAATTCCTTCCTCAGTAACATTATCAACTACTTTCCCTGTAATCAATCTTTCTTGGGCTTTCACCTGAATGATCAACACAAAAATTAAAATAATTAGTAGAGCAATTTTTTTCATAAATCTAGGATTTTGGGGTTAATTTGAATACTTAATTTTTTAAACTTGAATAGGTATAAATTCAAGTAGTTTGGTTATAGGCAAATTCCTGTGGAAGAAACAATTATAGCTTTAAATGTTATCTAGGGGCTTCTCCTATGCCATAGTGCATAATTAAATTTATTTTGAATGTGAAGTAATATGTATCTGAGTATTTAGGATTGCCTGCACTTCATCCTTTGTAAACTGCGCATTTGCTCCTACTTTAGTGGCTGTAAGTGCTCCTAAAGCACATGCGAAGTTTAATGTCTCCATAGGTGTTTTTTCAGACAATAGACCGCTGACCATGGCAGCTAAAAAGGCATCACCGGAGCCGACTGCATCTTTTACCTGCACCCGATAACCTTTATGAAAGTAAGCGCTACCTTCGTATCGTAATATTGCTCCATTAGCTCCTCGTGTAAGGCAAACTGTTGGACAATTGAACTCCTCTTCTAATTGCTTTAATGCTGTTTCCGGATCTGAAGAAAGATGAAACCACTTTATCAATATTTCTAGTTCGTCTTCATTGAGTTTGACTAAATCTGCATAGTAAAGCAGGCCTTCAATATTTTCTTTGCTATAGTGGGGAGCCCTTAAATTAATATCGAATATCTTTTGAGCTTTGGAGGCTGATTCTAAAAACTGAAAAAGCGTATTTTTGGATACATCTTGTCTTGCCAACAGGCTTCCAAAAATCAATGCTTCTGCCTCCTCCACCAATTGGATATTATCAGCAGTCAACTGTAAATCATCCCAGGCTACCGGCTCATGGATTTTATAAGAAATAAAATCTCCATTGCCCACTACGCTCACTTCACTGGTGGCTAACCCTTCATTAGACTGTACATATCGGTCAGAAAAACCGGATTGCTTAAAGACTGAAAGCAATTCCTCACCTGACTCATCATTTCCCACACTGCTGATCAGTTCAACGTTTTCTCCAAGTAGCTTTAAATTTTTGGCAACATTAAAAGGTGCACCTCCGGCTACTTTTCCTTCACCAAATTTATCCCAGAGAATTTCTCCTATGCATACTATTTTTTTAGACCCGCTCATACGTGGATTTTTTTGAGGTTATGTATTTTTTTTCTAAATTTTCCAGCGTCATCCCTTTCGTTTCAGGTACATATTTAAAAATGAAATAGAAGGTGAAAACACTTAAGACCATAAATATCCCAAAGGCAAAAGCCCCTCCCATAAAGGCAAGCATCCATGGAAAAGTCTGAACCACTAAAAAAGTACAGGTCCAGTGCAGGAAAGTGGAAAATGACATGGCAGCCCCTCTCAAACGGTTTGGAAAGAGTTCGGATACCACTACCCACATTACCGGGGCAAGCGAGGAACCAAATGATGCGATATATCCCAATATAAAGATCAGCACCCAATACCCTTCCAACATATCAAAATAAAAAGCACCTACCAGAAAAGCCAGAGATATACTCATTCCGGCAGAGCCATAAAGCATCAGGGTTTTTCTGCCTAATTTTTCTATAAGGGATATGGCCACTAGCGTAAAAATAAAATTAATGGCCCCTATCATTACCGGCTGCCAAAACGAAGATGCCAAGCTGGCCCCGGCATTCATGAAAATCGTAGGAGCATAATATATCACCGCATTAATACCGGTAAGTTGCTGCAAGCAGGCCAATACTGTCCCTATTATCAGGACCTTTTTCATCCTCCCTTCAAAGAGTTCAGAAATTTTTACGCTGTTTACATTTTTTAATGAATCTTTGATTTGATCTAACACCATCCGGCTTTCAGTAGGTGAATAGATTTTATCAAGTACGGCTATAGCTTCTTGCTCTTTATTTTTCTTTACCAGCCATCTTGGACTTTCTGGAATAAAACATAGCGCTACTATAAAGATCAATGCAGGTATAGATTCAGAGGCAAGCATATACCTCCAATTGTCCTCACCTACTCCCAGAAAAAGAAAATTGGTAAAATATACGATAAGTATACCTGAGACGATGGCCAACTGGTTAAGCGAAACCATTTGGCCACGAATAGCTGATGGTGAGATTTCTGCAATATAGGTGGGGGATAATACAGAGGCAGAACCAACCCCTATTCCTCCTATTACTCTCATGATAATAAAAAAAGTGAAATTATTTGTCAAGGCTGTTCCCAATGCTGAGGCAATGAACATTATCCCCGTTATTATTAATACTTTTCTTCTACCATATAAATCTCCGAAATATCCAGAGGTCAATGCCCCCACCATACATCCGAGGATCACACATGCCACTGCCCAGCCTTCGAGGGCTTCGTTAAGTTGGAAATGTTCTTTTATAAAGGGAATTGCTCCTGATATTACAGCTGTATCAAAACCGAATAAAAAACCTCCGAGTGCAACGGTGCTGATGATAGTCAGCAAAAATCTATTTTTCAACATGTACCTTGTATTTTGGGTTTGAAATCGATTGAAATGTAGACAATCTTACCTGTGAGGCACTGTGACAAATGATTCAAAATATATAAAAAATGTTACATCGTTAATTTTCTGCCATTAATGCCAATTAAAGGCTCTTGGATATATGTCAAATATGTAAAAAACTATTAGATAAAATATTGGGGACCTAAAAAAGTCACTACCTTGTGATGGTAAGGATTTTTTTAAATTAAAAATAAATCAAAGAGATGCATTTTTTTTTTAGTCTACATACCGCCATTCGATAGGGCTCATTTTCCAAATTAAACTTATATGTAAAAAATATTCATAGATATCAAAACAATTAAGAATACCGAAAAATTTTGCTTAATATATTTTTCAAGTTTAAAGTTCGTCGGAATACGTTGAATTGACCACGGTTAATGCTGAAAACTTAAAGCTAAACCGTAATTCAAATGGTTTAAAAAAATGAGTAAGTGTGGTATATCCCTATCAGTTTTATTAACCTCATATTTTCAGGGTATCTAAATAGTGTTCATTGTCCCCTAATAGAACTAATTATCATCAATGCGTACCAATATTTGGTTATCAGAGATCAGAAAATTGTTTTAAAATATCAATAAATAACTGATTCCATGAAAAGTTCCTGTGAATGACCCTGTATGCAGCTGTTAATCCTCCCGAGTTGAACCTTGGGTTTTATTTTTACTGGACCCAAAATACTGAGCTCATAGGAATACAATTTTACTTATAGAAAAGTATACGGTTATCATTTACCTTCCAAATGGAAAAATAGATACGGAAGGAGGCTACTTGGAGAATTAATGGGGAGTTACTGGGAAAATTACCGGGGGAGTAAAAAAATTCATGCTAATATTAGAAGGGGCTGAGAAAAGAAATTGGATGCACCGTAAGTTTGATCTCAAAAACATTGGCTTTTTACAGGACACATCACATATCATTAGACCTGTTGAAATGACATAAGCTATGCTTCCCAATTATACACACAGGCTGACACTGAAGGGATTGGCCTTTTTGGTTTATTAAGATAAAGGTATATCTTCATTTTTTAGTAAATATGGATAAAGAACTTAGACAATTTTGGAAAAGGATTTTTGGCTTTAATTGGAAATTAGGCCTTGTTTTAATACTTATAGTTTGTATTCCGCGATTCATACTGGTACTGGATGCCAATGCTACTGGAAGTTATGGTGCTATAGGTTTGATAATGACCATCTCAGCTATGGTACCATTCCTTTTTTTAAGTAAACACGGCCGTACAGCGATAGGAATTACAAAGCCCAGAAAATATAGTTGGCTTATAATCGCTTTTGTTTGTGGCTTGGTAGCAAGTCTATTTCTATATTGGCTAGGCCATATTTTGTACGGAAACAGCTATGAAAATTGGTATGGGTATATAGGGAAGTCTTATAATATCCCTCCTGCTATAAATCATCATGATAGAACAATAATGTTTATCATGATGGCCATTACCGGAATGACATTCAGCCCAATCGGTGAAGAACTGTTTTTCCGGGGAATCGTTCATTCAAGTTTTGCAAAATCAATAGGAGAAAAATATGCATCAATAGTGAACAGTTCCGCCTTTGCATTAACACATATTTCCCATTTTGGAGTGGTGTTTATCCATAATAAGTGGGAATTATTCACCATACCTACTATAATTTGGGTTCTGGGTATGTTTTTTATGAGCATATTATTTTTCTTATCAAGAAAACAATCAGGGTCAATTTTAGGGGCAATAATATGCCATTCGGCATTTAATCTGGGAATGATATTCAGTATATTTTATCTGCTATAATTGGACACTGAAATTAAGACCGAGTAAAAAAACTCCGTTCAAAGTAAATCAGTATCGTTACCATGATTAAAACCCCTGCTGTAATGCTGACACTATCAAGCTCAGGACCATGATGCGTCACAAATTGTACCCCTTTAAGGCTAGAATAGATCAAAAGACCTTTATCAGGTTTGCCCCCACTGGGAAGAATACAGGCTTATAAAATAGTCCCGCTTAACCAACATGCCGTACGTCCGATGGATACAGAAATGATCAATTCATTTTGTTTCCATCATTTAGCTGTAATAAATAGTATGTATTCCAATCTTCTTCCCCAAGAAGCCTTTGATTTTTTTGGACAACAATCTGTCCATTCTTGGTTACAATAGGGGTTGAAATTATACCTGATGGCAATTCAATATCCTCTTGGAGTAATTTGTAATCTGAATCAAAAACTGCGGCATATTTTGGTAAGGATTCAAAGAAATCCAACCACTCAGTTAGATTTTCTCTGTCATAATTTTTCACGATATTTTCGTTAGCTCCCTTTTTGTAAATAAGTATTATTTTGTCCTCAAGCACATAAAGTTGTTCTATCATGGATGGGACTATCAATTCCAGCTTGGAGAAGAATTCATCTGAATTTTCCAAATTTGTATATGGAAAGGGGATTTGGTCTTTCAGATTTAAACTGACACTTTCTTTAAAGATCAGGTCTTCACCCTGTTCCTCATAGACATAAAACTTCATTTCAGCCATTAGGAATAAATACCAATCTTTCCCTTTTTTAATGATATGTGGATGGTATAAGAAATGAAAATTGCCGTCTTTGTACCTTGAAGTTTCCGGGATTTCCATTGTCAGCGATACCTCGTTAGTAATGGGATCCAATACCTCCAACAAGGGTCTATTGTAGTATTTTTTATAGAATTTCTCTTGGTCTTCCCAATCACTGAGATCTCTCTCAGGACGGTAATATGCCAATTTATCCCCCAGTTTAAATGTCGGTCTATTAGAGGGATGCATATAAATATAATCCTCAGGTAAAGGAATAGTATTGGTTAGCACTCCTTCATTTGAAAACTGCATTATTCCCCTATGTAAATCCATTATTGAAAATTTACCATCAAAAAACCCAGCTGTATAGACCATGTTAATCGCATTGGGTCCGTAAGTTTTGAGCTCAATATGAGAGGTGATGTCACCTGTATTGTCAAAAATAAAATAGCTTGATTGCGCATCTTTCTTTGCCAAGAACATTCCGTCTTCCATATCAATTAACGTCAATTCTTCCAGGTGATTGACCCTGATTGAATCCGTAATTTCAAATTTATAATTTGTTAAAATGGATTGGTCTATGTTTTTATCATTTGAGCAACCAAACAATACAGCAAAAAGAATGAGGTAGGTAGAATTTTTCATTCCCCAATTTAATGGAATTATAAATTTCAGACTAGTTAATTTATGTTAGGATGGAATGCCCAACTGGTAATGTATCCATAATTAAGTACTTTGTATACTCCGCTGTCTAAATAAAAGGGTTTATTTACTCCTGATAAAAAAACTACCATACTTTCCGATGATACTTATAACCTAACCAGCCAGTCTATAATGTATGTCATCAACCTAAATTAGACATGCTGGAAAATGCTGGCCAATCTTTACCTAAAAATTTTTAAAAGCGGATATAGTATGCAAACCCCAGGTGAAGGGGATCTTGGGCTATCTGCTGGATATGGGTATAGGTAAATTCTCATATCCAAAAATGGGAGAAATGAGATTATCGAAGAATTGATGAAATGATATACTGGAAACTTTAAATCAACGGCCACCCTAACCTTGCCTAATTTCGGTACATCATCAAGCTAAGATATCTATCTAATTTTTTTAATTTTAGAGATATGGTTTGTAAATCGGTAAATAATATAAATAATGAAAAATATAAGTAAAAAAGCATTCGGTCAAATTATTCTTTTCTTGCTTTTCATAAACTTCCAAAATTGTAAAGTACAGGAATCTAACCAATCTTTAAAGATAGCTGACTTTGAATTCACCTCTATTTTCGGAATAAATACCAATGATTATATTAACCAATACTGTTTACTTGGATCAGGTTATTTTAGGGCACCACGGTCAGAAAATTCCGACAGTCTTATTATAGACTGGTTAAACATACATCCCAGGGCCCGAGTGGTACCTGTTTCTACCGTTAAATCTTCCGATTCCAATGGCAACAATACCAACATGGTATATTGTTGGGTAATAGATAAAGAAGACACTTTGAACAACTATTTAATTAAAAACGGTGCCTATCCGGGGGAAACGATGGTGAGACCCCAAACCTGGGATGAACTGGAGACATGGAAAAAAGCCACATACCAGGGCCGGGACAAAAAGGCTAATGTAGAGGTTTATATTGACAATAAGACTTATGAGACTTTCATTGAACAAATTAAAACTGCCGAACTTTATGCCAGAAATAAAAAGCTTGGCATTTGGGAGAAAGCCTTATCTGAATAATGTAAATCATCAAAAGTGACCATGATCAACTTCTGATGATTTTACTATATTAAAATTGAAGCTATAAGAATAGTTTTCTATCTCCAAAACTTGAATGATTATGACCATGCTAGTAAATACCCCATATAAACCCACCTGGTAAAATAAAGAAGATGAATTCCTTTTTAAGCTGTTATTGGTTAGTCAGTAAAACAAATATTTAACCCATCCAACGTACATGTCAAGCTTAATTGTGAACCACTATTCTATTTTAATACTTAGCCCTATCATAGTCTGCCATCCTTCTTTATCAGTTACCCGTATCATTAAGTGGTAATCACCGGAGTCAATATCTTCCGGAACTTCAATTTCTGTGCTCGCCGGGTATTCCCTTAATCCTTCCGGAATAGGATAATTACGGATAAACAAAAAAGGCTTTTCAGGGACTTTGATCCGATCCAGATCACATTCTTCCACCTCGGTACTATGGGTGTGATGGTCAAAATTATGATGTATATCCAGGCTATAAGAACCAAGTTGCACATTGTCATGGAAAAATGCCCTAAACGTAAAAGTCTCCCCCTTATTGATCGTACTGCACTGAATCGGGAAGGCATCCTGATGCAATAATATTTCCGGATATTCGGTATCGATCATTTCATGGTGATCACTGCAGCCTGCCCATAATAAAAACATGGGAAATAGGTAATAGAAAATTTGCTTTTTCATGAGTGAAAGGTTTTTAGGCTATAAAAAGCCTGTCTTCTAATGGGGAAGACCGGCTTTTTTTAATGTTTAGAATCCTGCCACAGTAAATGGGAAATAATAATATGCACTCATATTGTGTGTGTTATTGGTATATATCACTCCATAATAATATTCCCCATTTTCCCAGGAATTATTTCCCTGAATCTGATTTGGAGAAGGTAAATGGTTATCCATAGATGCTCCAATTTCAAGTGCTAATGGAGTAGCATTGCCAGGAAGTTCTAGATAATTGGTAAATAACCCTACCTCCATTAAATTTTTATGTTCCCTTACATCGACAACAATTACCTTTGTAAAATCGATATTTCCAACAGATTCGGGAAGATGGTTTGCGCTCTTTTTAACAATGACTGTATACAGTATGCCATCATCTTTAATATTCCTTATATCTACATAACTTCGGAGCATTTCACCTTTGAGAAAGGTATTTTGTTCAGGATCTACCAATCCTCTGTTCATGATGTAGAAAAAACCATGGTCTACCTTTTCCACCATCAGTGAGTACACTTCCGGGTTGACGGCGAGATTAGCAGCGCTGACAAGCTCTATTGTATGGATCTGTTCTACCACCATACCTTTTTCATCACGTACCCGTACAGTGAAATCGAATTTACCCTCAGGTGCGTCCGCAGGGATGGTAAAATGTTTGTGAACGTTAGTATTTTTGGCTCCCTTGTATTCAATCCATGTGATTTCATGAGCCCATTCTTTAGAATAGGTTTCACCCGACCTCGGCGAGATCAAGACCTGAATGTGGTCAATCTTGTTTAGGGCAGTGACATCCATATCCAAATGGAAATCCCTTCCGATAATGCCTCTTCCATTATTACCGGAGCCGATTTCCATATTTTCAATGCTAATCCCTGCGTCTTCGGGAACCATATCCTCATCATTGTTACATGAAATAAAAGGAATGGACAATAGAAATGCGAAGATAAGACGGATTCCTACTGCAATACTTAATTGGTGTTTTTTGATCGGTTTCATAGATTTATAATTTGTTTTTAATGGGCAGCTGAAGTCTGGAATGGTGCACCCACTCCCCCCGATAGCTATCTGGGCATACCTGTGTGTGATCCCGTAGTTTACATGCTAGATTTAATATGCTTAATGATAGTTAATTTAGGCCTGGCATTCCGTTGTAGGAGGTTTTCGTCATGCTCGAGTCATATGAATGTACAAATGCCTACCAAAGCCTTACTTTATGCAAAATTTTTATTTTCTGTATTTCATGAATTTGAATTAATTATAATATTTATTAAAGATGGGAATGGGTAGTGTTGGATAAGCCTATATATGGAATAGTCCGTCAATCCGGTAGAACCTTAATCCATATTTACCGAAACTTCAATATATTGGAATAGACCCATATTATAAGTGTCATTATGATAGATTATACCTATGTAATAATCACCTGTTTCCCATGTTTTTAGATCGGTAATCGGGGAAGGTTCCGGGACGTTTTTATCATGAGTGGCGCCTATCACGATGGCAGGTTTGCGGATAGTCAAGGGAGTGGTAGACCAATCTATTAAACTCGTGAAAATTCCGGTTTCGGGCATATCTTTGTGCTGCCAAAAATCTGAAACAATAGCCATGGAAAAATCTATTGCATCAATGGTTTCAGGTCGGTGGTTGTGTTTTTTGTTAATCATAAGGAAGTATACTCTTCCATCCCCCTTTATGCCCGAAACATTGCCAAAAGTGGATATGATTTCATTCCTATTCAATTGACGATCTGTGTCATGAGGACCCTGACTGTAATAGACAGTTCTTTTTTCATCATGGTTTTCATCCACCTCAGTGACGCCTAAAATTGATATTTGTGGATCGACAGGAAGATTCTCGGGGGCATAAATGCTGATATTCCGCTTTTCTTCCAGTTTGGTGCCGTTCTGGTCGTTCACGATGATCACAAAATCGTAAGTACCTTCTATTGCATCATTCGGAATATTGAAATGGGCATGGACATTGGCGTTTTTTGCATCTTTATATTGTGGCCATTTTATTTCAAATGCCCACACACCTCTATAGGTCTCTCCTGACCTTTGCAATATTTTTACCTGAATATCCTCAATTCTATCTCCTGCAATAACATCTGCATTGAAATGAAAGTCCCGGCCTATCACCCCTGTTTCATTGTTATTAAGGCCCACTTCTACCTTTTCGATGGTTGGTTCCTGCAAAACAGGGACAATATCCTCCTCATCTTTACAGGAAAATAGGATTACAGAAATCAGTAGGGCAAATAGCAGCGGTATTCTTTTAAAAGGACCGGTTCGGTTTTTTAAAAATAGTTTGTTCATAGGTTTAATTATTTAGAAAGAGGTGTTTTAATTGATAAGATAATGTTACGCCCAGCTTCGGGCAGCTCAATCAATCGATAGAAACTGGTATGGTTCAAATAATAAGTATTAAGCAGGTTCTGCGCCTGAATGCTTAGCTGGACAGGTTGTTTGTATAATAGCGCTTGGGTTCCTACCTGTACATTCAATACCTGATAACCTGGAGTTTTCTTTTCAGGAGGCACTATATTATGCTGCTTGTCGGTCATGCGATAATCTATGGATATGTATGTTGCCTTTAGCCCCTGCATGATCGCAGGCGACCAGGTAAGGTTGAGCAGTAAGGAAGGCGGGGGTGAAAATGGCAAAGTATAGCCTATTTTATCTCCTGAAAGCTGGCGGGCATATACATACTCCCCCAGCAGCTCCGTCCGCAGATTATTTAGCAGCTGATAGCCTAGCTGCACCTCTCCCCCATATCGCATCACTTCACTTTGGGTGTATTGAAACACCTGATTTCCTGCCCCATAATAATAATCATGCTCGGATGTAGGGTTCAGGTAGATGTAGTTGGAAAAATAATTGAAGAAAGGACTCAGCTCCAGGGACCAGTTGCCGCCTTCCCAAATCCCCCCTAAATCAAGCTGGTAGGACTGCTCCGGGGAAAGGTCTGCATTGCCACGCTCATAGCTGAAATAATGATAGTTCACCCCGTTGGCAGCAAGTTCTTTGGCTATGGGCATCCGGAAACTTTTACCAAGATTGGCTTTGAGTTGGACCTTGTTCAGGTTATAATTGATCCCGGCAGAATAGACCAGACTGTTAAAGGACCGGGAAAGGCTCGATGCCCGTTGTAGGTTTTCGGAAATGGATCCACCCTCTTCCGTTATGATATCAGAAGTAAACCAGTCTACGTATTCACTGGATTGGATCTTCCCATAATCGTAGCGAAGGGCAGCATGCAATAGTAGGTTATCCTTTAGGTTAATCTTGTCTCTTGTCGTACACAAATGCCCCTGCCATGACCTGACGGAATGCAGGTACAAGAAAACTCCAGCCACTGATCGCATTGTCCTGATATTCACCACTCATACCTACAGCGAGCAAGTGTTTGCCATAAGACAGATTATCCCGGAGGTTTACCGAATAGACACGTTTATCGAAGGCCCTTTCCAGACTGGAGGAGACCGGCATTTCTGATGGATAGACCGGTGGCATGTAGCCATGGTTGACATAGGCACTGTATTCCTCCCGTAAATTACGCTGGTAACCCAATTCCATCTCCAAACGGTGACCGGAAAATCTATACGCTGTATGGCTTATTATTTTATAATGGTCCACCTGCTGGTTGGGCATCTGTATATCACGGTCTGAGCTATCATGCAGGTCAGTGTCCACCCTCCGGGGTTCCAGTCCATGGGCATTGGCAAAAAAACCGCTTTTGCTGTAGATGTGGCTGAAATATAGAATGGATTTGGCCCGGTCGCCCAGGTAACCTGCCTGTAAATGAAACCCGGTTTCTTTACCCGCTGTATTGCGCAGGTGGTTCCTGTACAGCTTCACGGGAAAATCATATACATGTACCACATCTGTGGGTACTCTATAGTCTCCGTATCGCTGATAGCTCAGGCGGGTGTCAAAATACAACTTTTCATTTCGGCTAAACAGATTTATAGAAGTGCCCAGGAGGTTATTGTTTGACTTGCCGATCAGGTCCACTGATCCACCAAATGTACCGGGATCCGGTGCAGGCACCGGCTTTACATTGATGGCCCCACCAATAGCATCAGAACCATAGGCAAAAGAAGCTGCCCCTTTGATCAGTTCTACTTCTTCGGCAGCAAACTGATCCAGTTCCAGTCCGTGATCCGCTCCCCATTGCTGGCCTTCATGTTTTATGCCCTTGTCGAGTACCACCACCCGATTAAAACCCAATCCACGGATCAGCGGCTTAGACTGACCGGACCCTATCCCTATGGTACTGATGCCCGGAAGGCGCTCCAAGGTATGCATAAGGCTGCCTCCCATGTACTTTTGGAGAAAATCACGTCCCACTACCTCTACATTCAGAGCATCCTCCTGCTTGCGAAAAGGATTGGTCTCCACCAATACCTCGGATAAGAGTTGGTCAGATGGTATAAGTACTACCCTAAAACCCTCCGCTTTTTGGCCGGGAAAAAAATTGATCCGTTGTGTTACATAACCAATATGGGAAATGAGCAGGTAACTATCTTGCTCGATCCCTTCAGAAAAGGAAAAGTGCCCCCTCCTATCCGTGTCGATCATAAGGCTATCCGGAAAAAGCCATATATTTGCCCCTCTCAAAGGCTCCCCGTTTTCATCCACTACCTCGCCTGATAGCTTTACGGATTGGCCAAAGACGGCCCCGGAAACAAATACTAAATACCAAATTATGATACTCTTCATTTGAGCAATACTGCGTTATAGATGATGTAAACCATAGCTTACTCATCTTAATGATTATTAGCAAAAGGTAAATAAATCAGACCTTTCAAGCCCATATGTCAAAAAGTCAAGAATAAATTATCAAATGACATACGGTTTCGTCTGTCGGAATATTCTATAATAAATAATGCTATATGACCACCAAACTAAGATGGACCATAAGCATGGAAATATTTAAAGATATTGCGGAAAGGTTACACGTATAGCCTTTTAGGTTTGAGAGGCCTTTGTTACAATAATGGTTTATTCAATAGCAGAATATTAACAAAAACCTACATGCAACAAAGATGCAAATAATATCTCAATATTTAAAACCCACCCAAATAATTTATTATTGAAGTTAGAGTAGTGGGAAAAAATTAAACGTTAACAGGTTTAAATATAGTGGCTTATCATCGGGTAAGTACTTAGCCTATGAGAGAAGATGGGGGTTATTTTACCACGCTCCTGCCAGGCCAGGCTTTATACCAGATGTTAACCTTTCACAATTAGGAATGGTAAGCTATAATGGTAATAGTCATACGACAAATCATTTTATTTGTGAAAAATTGTGACGAACAGAAGAAACTCACTTACAAGCTGAAATGCCCTTATATATTTGGCGATGATGAGGTACATGAATTTGTTACCTATTGTGGATAATCCAAAGGAGAAAACAAATCATGTTGCTATATATACCATATAGAGTTTGAAGGCAAAGAGATAACCCCAATCCCTATGGAAAATCACGAAAATACGTCCTTTACAGCTGCTATCTTCTTGAATTAAAACAGACTTGGTTTCAAACTGCGTTGCTACTTTTTTTATAATGCATCTCCCTAAAAGTATGGGATTTGGTATTAAACAATACCTCCTTAGCAAAATCAAGTAGTCAAGTATGACCTATATTTTCATGATGATTATATATTTCATGCTCTGCTGAATGCGATTACCTACAACGGTAAACCGTAAAGTAAACATAATCGGTTTGAATGTCTGACCAGGGCGGTGTATTAAACTTACACTTTTCCACTGATTTTCTTTAGATGATTTTTGCCCCATTTTTCCAAAGGCGCAGCTACCTCTTCGGTAGTTAAACAGTATGCTGTGAGGGCATATTCAATCCTTACTGGGTAATCATCTATTACGGTTCTGCTTATCAGTAAGTTTTCTTCTAAGTGCTTCAACTCTTTGGATAAAACACGGTTCGTAATCGTGGGTATAGAGCTAGCTATTTCATTAAAACGCTTATTTCCTGAGTAGATAGATAAAATCACTGGTATTTTCCACTTACCCCCTAGGACAAACATGGTGTCCTGAATCGCCTTTATTTTTTCCTGGAAATTTGTTTCCTCATTTTTGGTTACCATGACAGTACGTTAAACGGATTAAGTATACTTTAGGATACAGGTATCAAATGTATACTTTTTTCTCTATACTTTTGAAGCCACTCAAACAAATAAATCATATGAAATCTAGCATGAGCAAAAGCTCACACACTGGGATGATTATCGGCCAAATCGAGATCATCCCGACCTCCGGTACGGGACAAGTTATGACCATTAAAAAACAAAACATAAACAGATGAAAACAATCTTCATTACAGGTGCTTCATCAGGCATTGGTAAAGCAACCGCTAAACTGTTCCATTCCAAAGGTTGGAAAGTGATAGCAACTATGAGAACACCGGAAAAGGAAACAGAATTAACACAACTGGACAATGTTACGGTTCTACCGTTAGATGTTACAGATGATGAACAAATCAGGTCAACAGTTCAGGCTGCCCTATCACTAGGCAACATTGATGTGGTGCTGAATAATGCTGGTCATGGCTTATTTGGCCCAGTCGAAGCTGTAGATGATGGAGCGATTTTAAGGCAAATCAATACAAACATTTTGGGGCCCTTAAAAGTAATTAGAGCATTCATCCCGTATTTTAGAGCAAAAAGAGAGGGATTGTTTTTGAACACGACTTCTATGGCGGGTCTAACCGGCTTTCCTCTAAGTAGCATTTACAATGCTACAAAATGGGCATTAGAAGGATTGAGCGAATGTTTGTCTATTGAGTTATCGATTTTTAACATCGTAGTCAAAACTATTTCACCTGATGCAACGAAGACTGCATTGTTTACTTCAGCAGATCTAGTATCTCATCCGGTATACGATGGCATGATTCAAAAAATGCTAGGTGGGATTAATCAAAATACTGATCCTGCAGAAATTGCGGAAGTTATCTACGGGGCAGCAACCGATGGAAAAGACAAGTTGCGTTACCCTGCGGGTGGTGTTGCAAAACAAATTTATAGACGGCGCCTAGACATAGGACCAGAGGCTTCCAGGCAAGAAACCACCAAATGGTTCCTCAGTTTGCAAGACACTTGATTGACCTACATCTACTACAGAATAGTAAGCATTTTGAATTCAAAATTCAAGTTGCTTACTATACTGCAATACCTGAAACATTATGAATCCATCAGCAATTGACAAAAAATATCAGGTCAGGGAATAGGAATAATAGTACACTGACCTCATGGCCGTGATAAATTTCACTCCCTTATGTGCATTTTCCACAAATTTAATGATGGTGATCCATAAAAGGCGGAGAAGATTTATTGAAATCCAGTTTTTTCAGATTCAAAACCTGCCATTTATCTTCGCCCTCTATTATTTTAATAAACTGGTTAGCTCTGACCTTTTTGAGAAGCTGTGTACTTTTACTTCCTGCCCATATTATTTCGATTTCATCTATTACACTGTTTTCGCCCAGCCCCACATGCATGGTTAAAGGATTGCTTCCAAAACTCCCCCCGGAATTCACCTCCCGGTATATGAACCTACCTGTGGCTTTATCTCCTAACTTTATTTTCACCTTGCTTCCAATGGCCGACCTATTGGAAGCTGTTCCTTCGAGTTTTATCGAAATCCAATTCTTTGATTCATCGTATGGGTTTAAATAGAGTGAATTTGGAAAATTGTCTCCCTCAAATGCGCCTCCAAGGACTACATGTATATCCTGGTCGCCATCATTATCAAGGTCAGCAAACGAGACGGCATGGCCTTTTTGAATCTGTCCAAATCCACCGGCTGTGGTTACATCCTGAAATTTCTTTCCTGCGGCATTTCTGTAGACTTTATTGGGAATAATGGAGGAAAATCTTGCTTCACCGGTACTCAGGTAGATATCCAGGTACCCGTCGTTGTCCAGATCTCCGAAATTGGCCCCCATCGCATAAGAGATCTTTTCAAGTCCGACTTCTTTGGCTACATTTTTAAATTTCCCATTCCCTAAATTTTCATACAGACGGGCGACTACCGCTGTATGGGGCATTCCCAGATATTCTGCAGCTATATCTTTGGTGACAGCGCCCGCATTTAATCCTTTTCCGTAACCCGGTACATAAAGATCCAGTAGTCCGTCGTTATTGTAATCCCAAAACCAGCAGGTAAAACTGGAAAAGATGTCTGATACACCGGCGGTTTCCGTTACATTTTCAAATCTGGGAATGTTATTATCATCCATTCCAGTGTTCTTTAACAGGATATTGGGTGTATCGCTGTTGATGGTAGAAATATAAATATCGAGAAAGCCATCATTGTCATAATCGCCTGAGACTACTCCCTTTACATAATGAAAGCTATCGGCTGTACTGATGCTTACTCCGGCCATAGCGGCCACTTCTTTAAAAGTTCCGTCCTGCTGGTTGAGGTAAAGCTCACAGGGATGGATGTTATCTTTGGATGAACTTTCATTTCCGATAAACAAGTCCAACCAGCCATCGTTGTTAAAGTCACCCCATGTGGCTGTCTGTGTAGGATGGAAGGAAAGAAGTCCGGCTTCTATGGTAACATCCTCAAATGTTCCGTCTCCCCTATTTTTAAGCAAGGAGTTTGGATATAATCCCAGCGTATCCATCCATGCTCCTCTCAATAATAAGATATCCATATATCCATCATTATCATAATCTGCCTGTATCATGTTAAGACCTCCGCCGATCTGGTCCAATCCGGATTCAGCCGACGCGTCTATGAATCCGCCCTTTTGATCATTGATGAAAAGCTTTAGGGGATGGGTGATAAACCAGCTGGATACCACTATATCAAGATAGCCATCATTATTAAAATCATCTACAATACTGCCACCGGAAAGCTGGTTTACATCCAGGCCAAGGTGCGGGGCAATATCAGGGAAAGTCTTTAAAGGATACTCCGATCTAAAAACATCATCAGGAATAAGAAATTCTTTGGGAACATTTTCGGGATATTCTCCCAGTGTCATATAGGCAATATTAAGGAGCCATTTACTTTCCAAATCCCATGGCATGGCGGCTAAAATTTCTTTATAAAGTTTAATCGCCTCTGAAGATCCGAACGGAAGCTGATGATAACCTTCTTCCCTGATGGGGACTATACAAGAGGCAGACGAATGATGGTGCAGGCAATTTTCCTGTTCTCCAAGCCGCAGATAGGACAAGGCCAGCATTTTTTCAATACTGGCTTCCTCCTCATTACTTAATCCTACTACTGTATAGGTACGTTTTTTAATGTCATAAAATTCCCTGAAAATCTCAATAGCTTCGATCGTTCTGCCGCTATATAATAAAGCTTTGGCCTTTTCATATTTTATGGAATTTTTGCCATAGACATCGCTTGTTTCCAGCAGGCTATCATAGTATGGGTCAATATTAAAGCCGGAATATTGATTTTCCGGAATAAAGAAATAAGATTTGGCGGCCTCATCTACAATGGAAAAAATTTCTTTTTGCTTTTCTTCCTGGGTACAGCCGGTAATGATGAGTGAAAGCGATACAAAGAATAAGAAAAAAAAGATTTTCATCTGTTTATAATTTGTTTTTGAAAGGTCAGAGCTTATCCCTTACCTAAGGTCGGGATAAAATCTCGCATATTTATAATCGTCGCTGAGTATTAAGTTTCCTTAATGCCGGATTTCATAAGTAAAGGAATTGATTTTTTCAGTAAAAAGACACAAAAGCGGCCTATTAATAAATCTGAAGTTAGCCAAAAATGTCAAACTTCCTAAAGCAGCACCAAAATAAGACGATGTGTGGTATTAAAAAATACCAAACCCCCGACCAATAAAAGCAAGTAGAAAACGAAAGCGGGCGGACATGTTCTCGGAATGTATTTAAACATATTCACCAAATATAATAAGAACCTATTCTGGTATGGATGTTATCTGGCAATAGCCTTATTGGAAAGGTTGCGGTTTCGCTTTGAAATTATATAATGTTTTAAAAAAACTTTAAACCCAAAGTTGTCGGCTACTGGATAATTTTCACCTCCGCCTTTCTTATTGCCATAAATGATAAAACAAAAAGCTAACCTCATGGATATCTCCATAAGGTCAGCTTTTCACTGGATATGATAATGTGGCAGTTATAATTTAAATCACCCAAAGATAATAGCTATGTCAAAATTAATATCCCTATTTACTTATCATATGTTCAAGGTCTATCCCACCAAAGAGGAGTCAGTAAACGGTATTGCTCCGAATTATCACCGATTTGATCGCCGTTTCTGTTTTGTTCATTGGTTTCATAAACCATCGCTCTGATCCATTGATTTGGATCATTGATATCAAATATGACGTTATTAATATTGGATGGCCTTTGTAAGGAGGGCCCGTAGATATCTTGGCTATAGTCCATCCTTCTCATATCCACCCAGGTTTCGGGATGCAAAACTTGAGTAATGTATTTTTGCCTCATGATATGGGACAATCCGGAAGTAAGATCATTAAAATGGGTATCGGCCCCATCTTCCATATGGGCGATCCAATAAGCATTAATAGCTGCTGCTTCCACACCTAATTTACGCATATTAGCTTTGACACCTTCTTCATAAGCTCTAAACGCAGCGACGGCATTTCCTGACCTCAACTGAGCTTCTGCTTCAATAAATTTTAATTCAGAATAAGTTATAAAAGGCATAGGAGAGGTTGGTTTGGTATAAAAACCGCCGTTAGGAAACACGCCATAATCAGCTTGGTCAGTGAATTCACCTGAACCACCGGCGCCTCCTGCAAGACCTAGCCCAGGTTTTAAACCGCGGAACGCTCCATCTGACTCAGCCGGGGACATAATGATACCGATACGGGGATCAGTATACTGTGTTTCTGTCACAGGTAAATGCTTTAGTAAATCAACAAAAAACTGGCTCCATGTAAAGTACCTGTGATTGATCCTGTCTGCCGCGGTGAATCCTCCCCAGCTGAACCATGGGTTTTCATCTGTTTGTTGACCTCCTTGTATATATGCAAATTCAGCATCCATGCCATCACCGTCAAATCCATTCTGAACAGCTGTGAGAATTGCATCAGGGTTATATAAACTTGTCTTCTTTGACATATGATTAAGATACCTTGCTTTAAGCGACCATGCAAATTTGATCCATTTTTGAATATCCCCCTGGTATAAAATATCACCATTACTAAAATTCAATGAGGGTCCGGGATTAGGACTTTGAAATGCGGTTATAGCCTCATCCAGCAGCTGATCTATTCGCTGATAAACATCTTGTTGGGTATTAAAGCTAGGTGTAAGGGTTATCTGAGATCTGCCATCGTAATAATCATCTAGTACTATGTCGCCATATTGGTCTGTCAGTAGTCCAAAGTTCATAGCCAAAAGCGTTTTCCCGGCTCCAACAAAGTGGGGATTCCCTTCATCCTCTCCCAATACAATCAGATCTACACAGTTGGGCATGGTAAATACATAGGCATTCTGCCATAGGAAATAACTGGCCGTAAATCGCCAAGTTTCTGCATTTCTATTAGCCCCTGTGGCTAATCCTGTGGTTGCGTATTGCATGATGCCTGCTACTTCTCTGGTTCCTCGCCACATGGCTGCGCCGTTAGAAGTGGTGATGGCACCTATTACCCTTCTGTGTGCAGGAACAATGGTGGGTAGGTTTGGATCCTGGTTGATATCCAGATAATTTTCACAGCTGGAATTAAAAAATAGCAAAATTACCAGCAAGTATATGATATTGTTTCTGTTCTTCATATTTCAATTAATTAAAAGGTAAGTTTAATTCCCAAGTCAAACCCTTTGGTGGCAGGCACGCCCAAGTTGTCAAACCCAAAGGATCCACTCCCACCCACACCAGCGCCACTACCAGAAACTTCAGGATCTACGCCGGAATAAGAAGTAAAAAGGAGCAAATTCCTTCCTGTCCCAAAAACCTGTAAATTTTGAAATTTAAGCCTTTCAGTAATATGTAGGGGAAAATTATAAGCCAAGGTTACATATCTCAACCTCCACCAGCCTCCATCTTCGACAAAATCAAATCCCTGAAATGGATAGATGGACTGATAATAATCTTGGTTTAAAACTACAGCTTGTGTATTTGGCTCACCGGTGGATTCAATGATACCTTCAAATACTCTAGTGTTTCCCCGTTCAGTAGTTTTGGTACTTAAACCTGATCTTACCAAAGTATTTTCTGTGGCGTTATAGATATGGCCACCTATCCGGATATCCCACATAAAGGATAAGGAGAGCGTTTTATAACTTAAAGTATTGGTAATTCCACCTGTCCAATCTGGGTTTCTATCACCTATATTGGTAAGGGTAGACTGGACTTGTGGATATCCGTCATTATTTAGGAGCAGCACCCCATCGGCATTCTTTCTCCAAACAGTTCCATTTATACCAAACAGAGATCCTCCCAAGAAGGCGGCACCTTGTGCGACGTTACCGGCCACCCAGGCATCCGATAGTTCTACCCTGTCAAGTGTTCCAGGCAATCCCCTCACAGTGGCCACATTTTTTGCAAAATTAAAATCCATCGTCCAGCTGAAGTCTCCTCTACTAAGCGGACGGGTATTGATCATTAATTCTACACCTTCGTTATCAATTTGCCCACCGTTCAAGTAAGCAAGAAATGCCCCTGAAGACGGGGGTGTCCTGGTACCAAGAATTTGTTCATCTGTACTCGTTTTGTAGTAGGTGATATCAACACCCAATTTATTCTGAAAAAACCTTACATCCGTACCCAGTTCAATGGAATTTGTAAATTCAGGACGTAAAGAAGGATTGCCATAGTAATCATTGGCATTGGAGATAAATCCCCGGGGAGCTATGGTAAAGGTATTGGTAGCAGTTGCCAATGTGGTGGCAAGAACATGTGGTGGAGCGTCTTTTCCTACCCTGGCCCATGATGCCCTGATTTTTCCAAAGGAAACACCTCTCTCACCGGTGGCCCATCCTATCTCATGTAACAAGTCTGACACCGAAATAGATGTACTGACCGATGGATAGAAAAAAGATCTGGCAGCTACCGGAAGCGTAGAAGACCAGTCATTTCTCCCCCTTATATTTAAAAAAATTATATTTTTCCAGTCTAGGTTTAAATCTCCAAATACACCGATTATCCTTCGCTGGTTAATGTTCTGAGAGATGGTACGGTCCATTTCCACTACATTATTGATACCTGCAAAGCCAGGGTCAATAAAATTCCTTCCGTACCAAGTAGTGGTTTGTCTACGGAAATCTTCTGCATTATGCCCTAAAGTAAGGCTGGCACTAAAATCATTTACCTCCTTTTTGAGCGTGACTAACAGTGTAGAGGTGGATATTTGATTATTTGTAGTGGATTCTGAAATAGCCCCTTGCTCTTCACTGACTATAGTGGTCCCTGGCATTCTGATACCAGTAAAATTATCCGTATAATAATCAGTCCCAAAACGATAAGTGATATTAAGGAATGGAAACGGATCATAAATAATATTACCTGTACCTATTATACGTTCCACTTCACTTGCATTTGGTTTATTGTATGCTCCCCAAAATGGATTATCATTTACACCTATAGTGCGATGTGTCCCATCTACATTTAGATAGTTGCGCATATCATCATTCCTGGGCCAATATACAGCACCCATAATTCCATTTGCACTTCCTTGCGAAACATAGTTACGATCTGTTTGAACATAATTAAAAGATCCGCCAATCCTCAGTTTATCACCCGCTCTGGTATCCCCAGTAAGTCTAAAGGAGTTTCTTTTAAATTCAGTATTAGGCACTATTCCGCCTTGGTCAAGCCGGGAGGCAGAGGCGTAAAATGTGCTTCTATCATTTCCTCCACTAACGGATACATCATGTCTTTGAGAAAATGCGGGTTCGAAAATGCTCCCAAGGTTGTCATAAACGATATCTTCAGCAGCGAAAACAGGGCCCCATGAGCCGATTGCCTCAGGATCAAATACACCGAACTCTCCTTGTTTATATCGGGATTGTAGTTCTGGGAGTTTATTGACTTTATCAAAAGAAAATGAATTACCATAATTTACTCTTGCTACACCGGCCTGACCTTTTTTTGTGGTGATCACAACGACTCCTTCTGATGCCCTTAATCCATATAAAGCAGCTGCTGCAGGTCCTTTCAGTACAGATATACTGGCAATATCATTTGGATTAATATCAATAGCCCTGTTGGATGCCGGGGCGGTAGCTGCACCAAGCCCTCCCTGCCCTACAGGCGTGGTATTGTCAATCGGAATACCATCTACCACATATAAAGGCTGATTGTTACCACTAAGTGAAGTACCTCCACGGATCATCATGATAGCTGAGGCTCCGGGAGCACCTCCTGAATTGGTGATCTGAACTCCTGCAACTTTCCCCTGAAGTGTATTGATGATGTTGGGCTGCTGCGTTTCCAGAATCCTTTCGGATTTAATCTCCTGCACCGAATATCCTAAAGACCGCCTTTCCTGTTCAATCCCAAAAGCGGTTACTACTACCTCTTGGAGTAGATCATCATTCATATCCATGAAAATTTCCCATTCTGCTGTATTTGCAACCTGCTTTTCTTGGGTTTTCATTCCGATAAAACTGAATACAACCGTCTCATTGGAATTGGCTGAAATAGAAAAATTCCCATCCAAATCAGTCATGGTGTCTTGAGTAACATTTCCTTTGACATACACCGATACACCTGGTATAGGACTTATATCTTCCCTGGAATATACAGTTCCCTCAATGACTCTGCTTTGTGCAATAAGGCTTATGGGGATGCAGTAACATAGGGCAAACCCTATAAACTTTAGTAATTTTTTCTCCATACTACAATCTTTTATATTAATATTTAATTCAAAAACATAAACAATATATTAAGTTTTTACTAATATAATAGGTCATATAATAAATTATTTTTATAAAAAAGCGATTTATATTTCCGAAACTGTAATTAGGCTGTTTCGCTTATACGAAAAATTCATGTTACATAATCACCCCATCTAAGGATAATTCTACTCTTACTAATTTCTAAATTTTTATAGGCTAATCTATAATAGCATTTCTCCCAAAAGGCTATCTAGGCCAAAAGATGCATTTATAACAGATTTCTCCATGGTAAAATCATTAAGATCTTCTTTTATGATGGTGACAGGCTGTTTCAACTGCCAGTGTTTGATGACCCCTTTCAGTGATGCTAAAGCTCCTCATATTATTAAGATATAATTTTAACCTAAAAAAAGGTTTTAAGCCAGAATATAATTAACTTCATCATTTGATATACTGCCTAAAGACCTTGAAGGATTGATCTTTCAAAAAATTATTCATTAAATTCGACAGCTGAAAGCTTTTCCATTCCATAATTGATGGTACAGAAGTTAAATTGGTTGAGGGTTTTCACCATAAATAAATACGAACCTAAGAGAAATTGTATTCGTTCTTCCTTTACGACATGCCCTATCTAACCAAAACAAGATGTACAAAAGATAATAAGGGAAAACTTTTTGACAGGTAATCTTAATCTGAATTATAAACAGGCAACCTAACAAACTATATAATAAACTATTAAAATCTAGCAATGGAAGTACAAAACATGCCGGCAAATACTTTTCCCGAAATTTTTGGAGAAGAAGCAGCTATACCCGAAGCATACCGGGTAGCGGAAATACACCAAAGGGAATATCTTATAAACGGTGAAATAGTGTCATGGGATGGCCCGGTAACCAATATTTACTCACCGGTTTGTGTGGCTACAGATGGAGGTATACAGAGGAAACTATTGGGCAGTGTTCCCAATACTACTCAAAAAGAAGCCATGGAAGCATTGGATGCTGCAGTTGCTGCCTATGATAATGGTCACGGAAAATGGCCTTCGATGTCCTTGGAAGAGAGGATCGCCTGTATGCAAAAATTTGTGTACTTAATGATTCAGCAAAGGGATATCGTCATCAAGTTACTGATGTGGGAGATCGGCAAAACGCTCCCGGATGCTACCAAAGAATTTGACAGGACTGTGGATTACATCAATGACACCATCGATGCCCTGAAAGATTTGGACAGGGAATCTTCCAGGTTTCAGCAGGCAGAAGGGACTATTGCCCAGATCAGGAGGAACCCGCTGGGAGTGGTATTGAGCATGGGCCCCTTCAACTATCCACTGAACGAAATTTTCACTACCCTGATCCCCGCCTTGATTATGGGCAATACAATTTTATTTAAACTGCCCAAACATGGGGTACTGGCCCATTATCCTTTACTGGAGGCCTTTAAGGAATCATTTCCTAAGGGAACGGTGAACACCCTGTACGGTAGAGGGGCAGAGATCATTTCTCCCATCATGGAGAGCGGGAAAGTCAATGTGCTGGCATTTATAGGGTCTAGCAAAGTGGCCAACGGCCTGAAAAAATTACATCCAAAAATCAACCGCCTCAGGGCAATCCTAAGCCTGGACGCCAAAAACGCTGCTATCGTAACCAAGCATGCCAATATAGATGTAGCTGTAAACGAATGTCTGTTAGGTGCATTGTCCTTTAATGGTCAGCGGTGTACAGCGCTGAAACTGATATTTGTTCAAAAAGACATTGCCGAAGCCTTCACTACCAAACTTAGTGCAGCGGTAGCGGCATTAAAAC
The DNA here is from genome assembly GCF_000714815.1 of Anditalea andensis. GTDB lineage: Bacteria > Bacteroidota > Bacteroidia > Cytophagales > Cyclobacteriaceae > Anditalea > Anditalea andensis. The sequence goes on from NZ_JMIH01000011.1 coordinate 97,755, forward strand.
CTGGTTTGCCATGGCAGGAAGGTGTTAAAATTACCCCCCTGCCCGAAGAGAACAAGCCTGCCTATCTCAAAGCCTGTATTGATGATGCCCTGTCCAAAGGTGCTGCCATCTTAAATGAGCATGGAGGACATAATGAGGCTACCTTTGTCTTTCCAGCGGTGGTTTACCCGGTCAATGAGCAGATGAGGTTGTACCACGAAGAGCAGTTTGGACCTATAGTCCCTGTCGTTCCCTTTGAATCTATACAAGAACCTATCGACTATCAGATCAATGCTTCCCACGGCATGCAGGTAAGTATTTTCAGCGAAAATCCTGCTGAGGTGGCCCAGCTGGTGGACTCTTTTGTGAACCTGGTCAGCCGGGTCAATATCAACTGTCAGGCGCAGAGAGGACCGGATGTATTCCCTTTTACTGGAAGAAAAGACAGTGCTGAAGGGACCTTGTCGGTATTTGATGCCTTGCGGTCCTTTTCCATCAGATCACTGGTGGCTACCAAGGTGACTGATTCCAATAAAAAATTATTGAACGATATCGTTAAAAACCATCAATCCAATTTCTTGAGTACGGATTATATTTTCTAATGATGAAGTATTTATAGCCGTATAAAATCCTAATACGATCCGTCCTTCAAAGCACCCTATGGCACCTGTCCAAAAGGGTGCTTTTTTTTATATCCGATACTTGACATCCCTGCGCCACGCCTGTAATAAGGATGTTCTGTATAATATTTTCATTTTTAGTGGTTTTAATTGAGGCATAGTAGCACCAATATTAAAAAGACAGGTTTAGCCAGAAAGCCTTTTAAAATGGGACAAATGTGTGGGTCCCATGATTACCTGTTATAACCCGGTGATGGGTATGAGGTAGAGAAAGCCCATTTGGTATGCAGCATAGTCAGTTAAAGGATCTCCTAAACTCCAAGGGAGAAACATTCATCTTACTTTTGAAAAGCTTACTGAACGATTGAGGATATTCAAATCCCAGCTGATAGGCTATTTCACTAACAGAGTATTCTGTGGTGGATAGGATATCTTTGGCTTTTTCTATCAGCTTCTCGTGAATGATCTGTTGGGTGGTTTGCCCTGTGAGTTGCTTTAGGCAATCGCTTAGGTACTTGGATGATAAATTCAATTGTTCAGCCAAATGTGCCGGGCCTGGTAATTTTTGTACATCGGTACTGAGAAAATAGCTGTTCAAAATTTTTTCCACCTTATATAATAGGTCACTATGCTGCGTCTTACGGGTATTGAACTGACGTTTGTAATAGCGGTTGAAATGTGTCAGTAGCAAATCTATCGCAGAGATCATCACATCCTGACTGAAATCATCGATGGGCAGCAGGTATTCCTTCTCAATTTGCTCGAAAATGGTTTCTATGGATTTTTGCTCTTCATCTGAAAGGATCAAAGCCTCGTTAATTTCATAATCAAAAAAACCGTAGTCCTTAATTTTTACACCGAGGGGATAGGTCCTTAAAAAGTCGGGGTGGATAATGACTAGCCAACCCGATTTAGCAAATTCAAAATCCTTATCGATGACAGTAACTTGCCTCGGGGCAAAACAGGAAATGACGCCTTCATCAAAATCGAAAGGTGTCTGGCCATATTGCATTTTGCAGGGGCATGCTGTCTTTAGGGTGATCTGGTAAAATTCACTGATCAGCTTAGTACGGTGTACGCTTTTTACCACGGGCAAATCCTCAAAACGTTGAATGCTGACCAGAGGGTGTTTGGGTTTGGAAAGCCCGACACGCAGGTTAAAATCAGAAATGGTCTTGAAGTGGATGGTGAGTGTATCGGTATTCATGGCTCTCTTATCTAATACCAAATTTACAAATTAATTTCCCAGCTTTTTTCTGTAGGATCCTGCAAAACTTTTAGCAACAAATGCATTCGGCAATAGCACGGAAAATTTTGCTGCTAAACGGTTCATTCTGCCAGAAACGATATAATGTTTTCTACGATCCAGTGCCATTAACATTTCATCTGCCACCTGTTCGGGAGTTTGTGTTGAGCCGCTATATTCCGCTCCCAGTCCTTTGCCTATTTCGTTTTCTATGCCTGCGGCATTATTGAAATTGGTTTTGGTCAAACCGGGACAAAGTAACATGATGTGTACGTTATAAGGCTTACACTCTTGGGTCAATGCCTGGGTAAAATGCCGGACAAAAACCTTGCTGGCGGCATAGGTCGTCATATATGGGATCGGTATAAAAGAAGCCATAGAGGCCACATTGATGATGGTGCCGCTTTTGCGTGCTTTCATCCCCTGAAGAGACAAATGGGTCAGAGCTACCAAAGACGATATGTTAAGCTGCAGCATATCCAACTCAGACTGCAAAGACAGCGCTGCAAACTCACCACCGGAGCCGATTCCCGCATTGTTAATGAGTATTTCGATTTCCAGTCGGCGTTGTTGAGTTTCATCAAACAGCATTTGTGCCGCACCTGTTTTGGAAAGGTCCGCTACTATATATGTTACAGCTGTTTGATAGTCCCTGGCCAGCTCAGAGGCCAATGTTTTTAGCTTGTCCTCGTTTCTGGCTACCAACAAAAGGTGGTGCTTCCTTTTTGCCAAACGCTTTGCTATAGCTTCTCCTATCCCTCCTGAAGCGCCTGTTATTAATGTTACTTTCATAATTTTTTTTCCTTTAAAAATTGATAGTACAAATTTGGCTCAAACCATCAACTTAAAAGTGTCCGAAAGTCGGTTATTTGTGTTCGATAGGCGGGTAGCGCGCCAGTGGCTGCATATATATCAAAGTCAAAACTAGTTCTGTACCAAAAATCGGGAAAGCATGATCCTTAATTCGGTATAATGCCACCTATTATTCCCGGTTCATCGTAGCATCCCGGTTTGTAAAAATCCTGTCTAGTCTCAAAAAGCTATTCTCTTCCCTATTTCCATCCATACGATATTTGGTACCATGTCTGGATATTGTTCCCTTAAGACCTGTTCCGGATAGAAAATAGGTTCGTCACTCAGGTCAAATGTACCGTAGTGCATGGGCATCCAGCGTTTTGCCTTGAGGTCATTGAAAGCATTGATGGCATCTGACGGGCCTGTATGTGCCGGCCTCATAAACCACTGCGGTTCGTAGGCACCCACTCCTATCATGGCCATGTCTATTTTATAATCATTCCCGATATCTTTAAAATGATTTCCATAGCCGCTGTCACTGGCAAAATATATAGTCTTGCCACTTACTAGGTCCTGTAGCATAAACGAGCCCCAAAGGTGCTTGTTGGTATCGGTAAGCCATCGCCTCGACCAATGCTGACTGGGTAAGTAATCGATGGACAGGGTTTCTGCAGTCCTGTACTGCTGGTACCATCCGGCTTCCTGAACCTGGTTATTTACACCCCACCCTTTTAGTATTTTCCCTATCTCCAAACCAGTTAGGATTACCGCTTCAGGATTTAACCTGGCCAGTTGTTTTACACTGTTTTTATCTATATGGTCACGGTGGTTGTGGGAAAGTAATAGATAATCTATATTGTCCAATGCCGGTATATCAAAAGGCACCTTAGTATATCGTTTTAAAAACCTGTTGGGTGCCACCACTGGATCTATCACTAATCGCTTTCCATTCATATCTACTATAAAGGAGGCATGGCCTAGCGGGATGACGGCATTGGTCCTTTTATCTTTTATATCTTTTATCGTCTGAAAGGAAAGTGGAGTCTGTTGTGTTTTTTTAATTTTGGCCCATGGCTTGGCACTTCGCACCCAACGCATGACTTCGCTTAGGGTTTTGATGTCATCTCCGTAGATATTGGAATATAATCCTTTATCATTAAGATGATTGCCTGACCATTCTGACTTTACAAATTTCAAGTCATTATTATATTTTTTTACTGCCATAGGATAAAGTTATACATATGGCTGATATTTTAATTCTCTGATAATTAAAAAAATTGTAAAATTTCCATCTATGGACGCCACTACCTTCAAATATTGTAAAAAAAACAAAACCTTCGCTTAACCAAAGGTTTTTGGTGGGATCTAAGACCATCATTGATACGAAAAGAGATGATGGACACCTATAAATCGGATAAAATGCTATTTTTAAATTTGTCGTATAATACGCCTGTTAACATATTACTTTTCGTTTAAAGGTATTTTTGATCTACAATAAAAAAAAATGATGGCTATAGGTAGACCAGTCATCTAAATTTCCATTATAATCTTTAGATTTGATGAATGAATAAAAAATTATGAAACAGCACCTTACAGCCGTAATATTTGCATTGGCCATCATCATATCCGCTGCTATACTTGGGAATGCCATCGTCAACAGGAACAAAAAATCTGGTACAGTAGATGTCACGGGTCTAGGTGAGCAAAATTTCTCTTCAGATCTGGTCGTATGGGAAGGAAACTTCAGCCGTGAAAGTTTTGAAATCAAAGATGCCTACGCTGCTTTGGAAAAAGACCGACAAACGGTAACGGATTACCTGAATCAAAAAGGCATTCCAAAAGAACAAATCATTTTTAATGCAGTCAATACCAATCCGCTATATGAACAAAACTACAGTAGCAATGGTAATTTTATGGGGCAGACATTTTTGGGTTACCAATTGAACCAGTCCATACAAATATCCTCCAGCGAGGTGGACAGGGTAGAACAGATTTCCAGGGAAATCACAGAATTGCTGCTTCAGGGTGTTAAATTCTATTCCCAGCCTCCGAGATATTACTATACCAATCTTGAAAGCCTAAAGATAGAAATGATTTCCAAGGCGACCGAAGATGCCAGATTGCGTGCAGAGCGGATAGCCGAAAACTCCGGTTCCAGACTAGGGCAGCTCATCTCCGCCAATATGGGAATATTTCAGATCACCGGGCAGAATTCAGCAGAAGATTACTCCTGGGGAGGTACATTCAATACAAGCTCTAAAGAAAAGACAGCCTCTATCACCATGCGCCTGAGCTATAGGGTGAAATAAGAAAACAAGGTAAAAATAGCATATCTGAAAGCATCATGAGCTATCCAGTCATATTTTTCCCTTTCAGCGCCGGATCGTTCATTTAAAACTGTATAAATATGGTGCTTTATGGCTTTTCCCGGTAAAATGTTTCTCATGTCTTTTCAAAATATCAAGACCCAGCAGCTTTCGTTGAAAACTGGTTCTACGGAGCTTTTCACCTAATATAGCTTCATACACCCTTTGCAGGTCATTCATGGTAAATTTTTCGGGCAGCAACTTCCCTCCGATAAGTTTTCGATCAAGGTGGTAACGGAGTGTATCCAAGGCTTTGGTTACGATCTGCTGATGGTCAAATATGAGCTGAGGCAAGGCATCAATGGGATACCAGCCAATAGAATCTGACAGGGAATCTGGCTGCAAAGTAACTTTCTCAACATCAATCAAAGCATAATATGCCACGGATATAAACCTATCCAAAAGCCAATATGACTCATTTACCGCATACCCATTGGCCTCTAATATTCTTTTCATCACCTCAGCACCATGTCTGTTAAAATCGCCAAAAGTATAAAACTGCTCCAAATAAATATTTTCCAAGCCTGTTCTCTCTTTAAGCCCCCTTTCTACGGCTTGGTTAAGTCCTTCCTTTACCCCCACAAATCCCCCCGGCAAGGCATACCACCCTGTCGCATGGTATTCCATCAAAAGAATTTTTAATTGCCCTTTTGAAAAACCAAATATGACAGAATCAAATGCAATATGGGGCAAATAGTCAGAGATGTCGGGGACAGTCATGGTTTAGATTTTAATCCGAAGGCAAGTAAATAGGAATATTGTAGATAAACAATTATTATTGTCTCAATATGTAACAATAGACCTTTAATCCTATGAAATTCAATTTACTTTTATGGCCCTTTCTGGCAGCCATGTGGCTAGGTAGCGTACAGGCCCAACAGGGCTCCAACTATTTACCCGTACAGGCAAAAATAAAAAATGGTCTGATCGAGGGCCATTATGATGTGGAAAGTAATGTGTCAAAATATTTTGGTATCCCCTTCGCCAAGCCCCCTGTCGGAGATCTGAGATGGAAAGCCCCTCAACCGATAGACAATTGGGAAGGCGTAATGAAAACCAAAAAATTTGGTCCAAAGCCCATCCAGCCAAATGTGTTTGGTGATATGGATTCCTGGTCTGATGGCATGAGTGAAGATTGTCTGTATCTGAATGTCTGGACTCCGGCAAAACGTGGTACTCAGGGTCTTCCTGTATTGTTTTATATATATGGTGGAGGTTTTGTAGCTGGTGATGGATCAGAACCACGCTATAATGGAGAGCGTATGGCCCAAGAGGGTGTGGTGGTGGTTACGGCCAATCACAGGTTGAATATATTCGGTTTTCTGTCCCATCCTGACCTAAGTGCCGAAACACAGCACAAAGGTTCTGGAAATTATGGTCTTTTAGACCAGGCCATGGCGCTACAATGGATAAAGGACAACATTGAAACCTTTGGGGGTGACCCCAATAAAATTACGATTGCAGGAGAATCAGCAGGCTCTATTTCTGTCAGTTACCAGATGGCTTCCCCACTTTCCCGCAGCCTTATTTCAGGAGCTATAGGTGAAAGCGGGGCAGGGATATATCCAACTTTGGCTCCGGTCCCTTTAGCAGAAGCAGAAAGAATAGGGCAGGAATTTTTGGAAGGAAATGATATAAAAAGTATTGCCGAATTAAGGGATATGCCTACAAAGGACATCTATGAGATATACACAGCATCGGATCCATTTAGATTCCCTGTCACACTTGATGGATATTTTATAGACAAAACCCTCCCAGAAATATTCAAAGCAAAAGTGCAGGCCCAAGTACCTTTGCTTTTGGGCTGGAACTCTGCAGAAATGAATGCAATGGCATTTATGCAAGGGGCACCTATGACTCCAGCTAATTTCATAGAAAAGGTAAAAGAAACCTATCCTGACCATCATGAGGAAGTATTAAAATTATATGCCCATTCTACAGAAGAGGAAGTAGGCTATTCAGCGACTGCATTGGCCTCGGATAGGTTTATTTCCTACAGTACCTGGAAATGGTTTGATCTGCACCTTCTGCACTCGGACCAGCCGGTCTATCGGTACCTGTTCAGTAAACTGCGTCCTCCACTGGTTGACAGGTCCCTAAGTGCTGGCCTAGCAGGAGGTACAGTGCAACAGGAAAACCCCGGACCTGCACCAAAGGCATATGGCGCTCCCCATGCCATGGAAATCGAATATGCTATGGGCAACCTGCATTTGGTCGACGAATATGAATGGTCAGCGGAAGATAGAGCTGTCTCTAAGGTGATGTTTCAGTATTTTACTAATTTTGTAAAAACAGGAGATCCAAATAGTAAAGGCCTTCCCGAATGGCCAAAAGCAGAAAGAGGAAGTAATAACCCAACGCTGATAAACATCGATATCAATACGCAAGCGGAAAGAGGTCTTTTAGATGATAGGTATCGCTTTCATGACCGGTACTATGGCAAGCATTGAAAAAACGTAAAGTATCATAAATGAGGACTGTAGCCAATTTGTGGTATCATAAGCTCCTTTAATCCTTACTACTAATTCCTCTTAGTTTAGCGTATACCTTGGGTATCTGTAGAGGAGTAATGTATCAAGTTCATGATCAGTCAAGATGTAAACCGAATTAGATTTTCTGCTATACTTCCAAATTAATATAGCTTAAAGGCTTCAGGGTACAACTTTCTGTTTCATCTTCATATTATTTTTTTTCAGGGAAATCTAAAAAAACAGCATACCGGAATCATGTTCCGGTATGCCTTAACCATCACATTCATGGTTACATAAAATTTGGTATCATTTATCTATTTCTCCATGATAAAGGGTGACGCCATTCTTATTGATAATATCAAACTGTATCTTATCAGATGATAGGGCAAATAACATAAACCCGGCCTCAGAGGCAGTAAACTGCGTATAGGGCAAGGAGGCACTCGCTGTCACTTCTGAAGCTGAACCGGATACAATCTGTCTAAGCCCATCTTTTTCCAGATACTGTAAACTGTGGTCATGCCCACTGATGTACAGATCTACTCCGGATTCCCTAAAAAGCGTTTCTAAAGATCTTCGGATCGCTTTTGTATCATAGCCTTCTGTTCTTCCCCCTGTATACATAGGATGATGGCCTACTACAATTTTCCATTTTACAGCTTCGTCATGGCTGGTCAACAATTCTTTCATCCACATTTTTTGCGCAGTAGAATCGGTTTTGGCCACATTGGGACCGTATATGGAATTGGAATAAAATTCGGGAATCAGACTGTTGGTATCAATGTATATAAATAATACCTTGTCTTTGCTTCCTTTGATCGGAACGGTCTTGGTATAATGTCTTTCCGGCATCTGCCATCTTCTGGACACCAAACTGTAGGCGACCTGTGCATCAGGATCTCCCAGATAATCATGGTTTCCCAGTACTACCTGCCAGTCAATCTGTAGATGGTAACTTTTATAAATGTCCTCAAATGAATATTTCCATAAAGGATCCATGGTACTCTTCACCCCGTTTGGATAAAAATTATCCCCGGTGGAAATGATAAAGTCCGGCTTATGTTTTTTCACCTGCTGCAGCAGCTGGTCAGCCACTGCCAGCTGTTGGTCATCACCGTTTCTTCCCCAGTCCCCTATCACGATAAATTTATTGGATTTTTCCAATGGATTGATACCCTGTGCCAATAGATTTTGACTCAGAAAAGCACCCCATATTGTAATCAGAAATATATTGAATCTCATGTTATAAAATTAGTAACCGCTGTTCTGATTTAATTTTGGATTGGAAGCCAACTCGCCCAAAGGAATAGGAAATACCCTGCGATAGGTATCCTGATTGGTCTTTACCGGCAACCCGGTAGCGGCATCTCTGCCCCATGCAGCTTCCCATTTGCCAAATCTGATCTGATCATTTCGCCTCCAGGTTTCTCCGGCCATTTCACGCCCTCTTTCTTCATATAAATTATCCAGATTTACAGCGGTAAAGGGACTGGCCTTTCTGATGGTCCTCACCTGATTCACCAGTTCCAGAGGAGATTGGCCCAATGGATCAGAGCCACCCCTAAGAATTGCTTCTGCTTTTAGCAGGACAAAGTCTGCGTAGCGGAACAATACAAAATCATTTCTCGAATCCCTGTTAGAAGTCCATGTGCCGTCGGGAGTATATTTTACATTTCGGGCCCCTTGGGCTATCTGCTGCGGAGAACGTCCCCTGTCGAAGGTTTCAATATTGACGAAGGCGATTTCAGGATTTAAATTAACATGATAAGTCCCGTCCATCACCGGTCTGCCATCCTTATAGTACTGGGGACCCGCCAGCCATATCTGTCTTCTGACGTCTTCCGCTTCCTGGAACAAGTAATAAAAATCTGCCCAGGTATGTAAACAGTTCCCGACACTGATGGTCGTAGGCAGTCCATAGTTTTCTCTTAATAAAGGGTGTAATGGAAATCTTCCCAAACGCATACCATTGGCGGCAAAATTCTGGTCAAATGGTACAGCAAATATGCATTCCTTTATCTGTGGACCATTGTCCACATCAAAGATTTTCATAAAATCAGGCTCCAGATCAAAACTGGTATTGCCACCATTGGAGGCAGCATTCAAAATCAGATTGAGGGAAGTAATCGCCTCCTGATAGGCCGGGGCACCTGCATAAACTTCTGCATTCATATACAATTTTGCCAGTAAAGCATGGGCCATCCAGAAAGTGGGCTTACCGTAAGTGGCAGTAGAAATCTCCTTGGAGAGGAAAGGCAACGCCTCATTGATTTCACTTTTTATATATTCATAAACTGCAGCGCGCGGACTGTTAGCGGGAAGCTCCAGATTACCATATTCAGGGCTTATGGGTACATTACCATATAGGTCCAAGGCAAAGAAATAAAACAAGGCACGCATGGTCTTCATCTCTGCTATCGTCCTGTTCTTAAAATCACTATCCGGAGCCAGTGATAAGGCGGAGAGAATTTCGCCACACAGGCTTATCCCTCTATACGTCCAGGACCAGACCCCACTGATGTGTGGGTGGGTTTCGTCCCAGGTATGGAGATTCAGCTGTATATAGCGGCCCCCATCGTAGTAATCAGCTCCCCTTGCGGTCAGTACGGCTTCGTCTGTGGTAAGTTCCTGTAAGTAGTAATAATCGATGGCTATATTATCCCTCAACTGAACATACACGGGACCGGTAACGGCAGCAAATTCAGACTCTGTGGTGGGGAATATATCAGAGGTATAGCTAGATTCAATCGGTAAGTCCAAATCTGTACAGCCAAAAGCAAGTACGGCTAAAAGGAGTGTATATATTATTTTTTTCATAAATGTTTATTTATTAGAAATCCAATGTAAGACCTAGTAAAAATCCGCGTGTTCTGGGATAGAAATTATTATTGTCAAAACCTGGTGTTAATCCGCCCAGATTAACCTCGGGGTCTATACCCGAATAATTAGTAAATACAAATAAATTGTTTCCTGTAAGATAAAGGCTTAGGTTTTTGATATCCCTTCGATTTGCAAATGGAAAACTATAGGCCAGGGTAGCATTATCCACCCTTAAGAAGGAGCCAGACTCCAGGTACCTGTCTGAGTAGAAGTTATTGTTGACATCCGTCATGGGCTCACCCTCTGCAGAAAGGGGGATATTTCTGATATATGCCTGGCTGATACTGCTCAAGACGGCACGGGTAGAGTTCAGCACCTGATTTCCATACACTCCTCGGACAAATATGTTCAGGGACCAGTTACCATAGAAAAAGGTGTTCCCTACACCATAGGTAAATTTAGGTTGCGCATTTCCGATCAACCTTGCATCCGCAGGAAATCTTGGGGCAGCGGTCACCCCTCCCTCTGGAGTAAAGAAGGTGGATATCCCAGCCTCATTTCTTCCGGCATACTGGTATAAATTGAATTGCCCGATGGGGTACCCTTCTTTGATCAACTGTGTAAATACCCCGCTCACACCTGCACCGGATCCTGCAGCAGTAGGAATAGAATCAAGCTGATATTCAAAATTGGAAAGTTTCTCTACCCTGTTTCTGTTATGGGCTATATTACCAGAAATGTCCCAGCCAAATTTACCTTTCCGAAGGGCACTAGCCTGTACTGTAAATTCCAGTCCCTGGTTTGAAATCTCACCCACGTTGGCTGTCATGGTAGGGTGAACAAACAAAGTGGTGGAAACCGGATAATAGAAAATCAAATCTGAGGTATATTTATGGTACCACTCTACCGAACCGGTTACCCTTCTCTGCAATATCGAAAAGTCCAATCCCAGGTTAAGCATGGAGGTTTTTTCCCAGCGAAGATCTGTATTCACATTCGCTACAGAACCTAGTGCCTGTTCGTAGTTCCCATTATTATAGTAAGTACCTGAACTGCCAAATCTAAATACCGTCAGCAATGGATCAAAGCCCAATGAATTGCCTGTAACCCCATATCCGGCCCTAAGCTTTAATGTCTGGAATATGGACTGATTGGCAAAGAATTTCTCCTCATTGATCAACCAGCCAAAAGATGCCGCTGGAAAATTGCCCCACCTGTTATCCCCATTGAAAGCGGAGGAACCGTCTTTTCTCATGGAAAACTGGAACAGGTATTTATCATATAAAGAATAATTTACCCTAGAATAAAAAGAGATGATCCTTAGCGGTATCTGGCTATAGTTTCCATAATCCACCCTGAGTGTATTGGTACCCAAGGCAAGATTTTCTGCTCCTGTCACATTTGATACAAAACCATTATTGGTTGACTGAAAGCCATCATTATTCACATCATCCTGCCAGGAATAGCCTCCCAAGATTTTTAATTCATGGACCATATTGTTGACAGGTGTATATTCAAAAAATGATTCGATGACCTTTCTGTGGTTCTGCACACTGAACCTTTTGGCTATACCTCCCACCTGAGATCCGGAATAGGAAGTTCCTTGATATTCTATGGGCAAAATGGATTTACTGTCCTGGTATTGTTTACCTTCAAATTTTTCTATCTGGTATGAACCTGTCAGGTTAAGATTGAAATTCGGCGTGACATCAAATCGTGCTGACATAAATCCCAATATGGTGTTTTGCTGACGCTCATCCTGGTTGAGGTCTATGATGCCCAGTGGGTTAAAGTAATTGGAGGTGTGGTCGATGGTGTTTTCTCTAAAACTACCATCTTCATTCCGCACATTTACCGTAGGCAGGTAAGATACCATTTGACGGAACACTTCTTCTCTTACCAATTGCTGATTCTCCAAAGAATTTGTCAACTGAAAATTCAGTCTCAAGCGGTCGTTAAATCCTTTTTGATCTACAGACATTTGGGCAATCACCCTTTCCCTGGAGGTACCACGGATGATGCCTTCATTTTTGAAATAATTTATACTGGCATTAAAGGTAGCCCGTTCTGTCCCTCCACCGTAGCTCAGGGTATGGTTTTGACTGAATCCCTGCCTACTTACCACATCCTGCCAGTTGGTATTGACGAAGGTGGTATCCTCTCCACTTACGGTATACTGGTTGTCATTAGGAAATAGGTTTTGGCCATTTTTGGCAAGATAGGACCTTAATTCATCTCCCGTCATCATTCTCAGCGAATTGGCGGCCTGATCTATCCCGGCATAGGCATTATACGTAAAACCATAAGTGGGCTGAGCCTTTCTGGTAGTCACCATGATCACACCATTGGAAGCTCTGCTGCCATAAATGGCTGTAGCAGATGCATCTTTTAATACCTCTATTGAAACAATATTATCCGGAGCCACCAGGTTGATAGAAGCACCAGGTACCCCGTCTATCACATAAAAAGGCTGCTGGGCAGCCCCTTCCCTAAGGGTAGAAGCGCCCCTGAGGACAATATTGGGCGTAGCATTAGGATTGCCGTCTCTACTGATCACCAGTCCTGCCACTTTTCCCTGAAGCAGTTGCTCCGGACTGGCCAATACCCCTCTATTAAACTCCTTTGGGGAAACACTGGTAATGGAACTGGTCAGCTTTTCCCGGCTTACTTCTCCGTATCCTATTACCACGGTCTCATCTAGGAGGTTTTCGGTACCGTTTAACCTGATCGTCCAATCACTTCTGCTCCCTACCGGAACCTCCAGTGACTGATAGCCCAGCATAGAAAAAAACAGGATATCATCATTGCTTAATCCAATAAAACTAAAGTTACCATCCATATCGGTCACTTGCCCCCTGTTCTGGTTTTTCACTTGGATGGCTACTCCAAACAAAGGCTCTGATGTCTCCGCATCTATCACCTGACCCCTTATATCTGGTAAAGTAGGCTCCTTTTTAGTTTCGGTAGTGACATTTTTTGCTGGAGAATGTTTCTTTATAAGGTAAATCCCGTTTTTTTCTACCACTTCTACCACCCGCTTTTCTTCCAGCATCCGAAAAATTTCCTTGGCATTATCACCTCCGAAAACCTGGGAATTCACTTTTATACCATTAAGTTCCTGTGCATCATATATCAGATTTAAATTATGGTCTTGCTGCATTTTTTTTAGGCCATCGGTCAGCAGTGTAGCTTTCATCTCTGCTTGGGCGATTGGCTGATTTTGCTGGGCCACTGTATAGTTTGTCAAAAACAATAGCACAATACATATAAAGACATTGGTAAAAGGGAGAAAAAGATGCTCTTTTCTCTTTTTGTTTTTTTTCATTATCTTAGTTATTACTTGTTAATAGATAGTTTAAAGAAGAGAAGGATATTCCTTTCAGTAAGCTATTCCCGGTACCCGGGCCAACGGGTATCGGGTTACTGAATTTCATATTTGTTCTTTTCGGTTTGGTGTATGGATAGGGTATATTTTTCTAAAACTACATTCAAGGCTTCCAATATACTGCTCACCTCTAGTTTAGCATCCAGATTGGCAGATAGTGTAATACCAGTTTCTTTTGGGTGATTTATCTGAATAGGATAATAGGTTGAAAGCAAGGCTACCATTTGTTCAAGAGAAGCCTCATGTAATATTATCCTTTGGCTGTTTAGCTGTTTATAAAAACTTACTTGGCTCATTTCCGATAAACCAGTGGTCTTATCGATGACCAATTGATGGGATGGATTTAAAATTGCTTTTTCTATATCAAGATGGGAAACGGATACTCTGCCACTCGCTACCGTGATGCGCTGTTCCGGCATATTTTTATAGCTTACCACCTCAAAAGATGTCCCGAGTACCTGAACCAATAGATTTTCGGATGAAACCATAAACGGGTTTATGGTATCTCTTTTAACATCAAAAAAAGCACTGCCCTGGAGCTGAACATTTCTTTCATTGCCAAAGGATGAAGGATATGTCAGCGATGAATTGGGTTTGAGCAGTACCTTTGTACTATCAGGCAGCCATACCTCTTGAAATTCCCCATAAACAGTAGTTACGGTGATGTTTTCTACAGTAGGTGAGAAATACGACCATAAAATAGCGGTCAATAACAGCAAAGGCACCAAAGCTGCGGCCACCTTGGCATATGGGAACAAAACTCCCGGTTCCTTAGCCTTGATTTGATCCATCAACCTTTTTTTGGCCAATTTTCTTTTCACATCGATGTCTATAGGCCGGATGGCAACATTTGAAGCCAGATCGTCTAACCAATCTTCTAGTAGCTGCTGCTCTGTGGCAGTGGCCGTACCACTGAGGTAGCGGTCGATAAGCTTTTCTAATTTATAATTTTCCAATGGGTACTTTGTTTGGTAGGAAGTACCACTCCTCTTATCTTTTAACTATTGGAAAATACGAATTAACATAAGCTTAGCAATAGGCGTAAAAAGGAAACAGCTAGTTAATAATCGGGTAATATACGGGTGCATTTTTTTAGTAGCTGCTGCTATCTGATTTCGGACCGTCTGCTCAGATACTGCATGGTGAAAAGAAATTTCCTTTACACTATAGCCTTCAATTTCATGCAGGATAAAAACCCGCTTTTCTCTTTCCGGTAAGGTCTCCAGCTGAAGGTGGATAGATTTAACAAGCTCATCATGTAAAAAATCTTTGATCGGCAACTCAACACTCCCTACCTTATGGATCAAATGATCAAGGTGCCTCCTGCGTATACCCTGACTTCTAAAGGTTTTCAGCACTTTCTTTTTGAGACAGGAAAATAAATAAGTCTTCCAGTCTGTCCTGATAGGAGAGATGATCACCCTGCTTTCCCAGATTTCCATGAAAAGTTCTTGGACAAGGTCTTCCGCCTCATGCTCATCTTCCAAAATTCCAAATGCATACTGGAACAATACCTCCCAGTAAGTATCAAAAAGTCTCTCAAAAGCCTGCTGATCACCTGATCGAATACTTTTTAATATGGAATCTTCTGAAATTTTCATGCGCTATAGGTTCGCCCGAAACAAAGTTAGCCATTATGCGTATCCGTCAGTCCATGTTAAGTGAAAGTCATATAAAGTTCATGTTAGATTAACCAATTAATAAAATTTCAACGGCTTTTATATCCCTGTAGCTTAATGATTTCTTCTATTTTTTTGGGTATCTATAGTATTAAGGCCTGGCCATTTAGACGGAAACGCTAATATAACCTTGAGGTTTTGGGAGATAGATTTATGATAACCTCACCAAAGGGATTATTTTTTCAATACCAGGAAACCTGTTAAGATAATATAAATTGAAGATAATGACAGCTTTATCAGCTGGTTAATTTTAGGCAAAAATCAACCCCTTCCCTATCCATCCTTTTATTATGGCTCGATTGGAACTTAGTTTAGCAAAAATAAATTTTAATCTATGGTCCTCGATAGTAGACTTAAATCACGAGGGAATTTAAATTCATATAAAATGTCATTATTAGAAGATTTACAATGGCGTCATGCCGCCAAAGCTTACGATCCATCCAAAAAAGTAAGCCAGGAAAATATTGATAAAATCATTGAAGCCGCCAGGTTGGCTCCTACTTCTTCAGGATTGCAACCATTCAGACTTATCGTTATATCTGATCAGGAGACAAAAGAGAAACTTGTAGCTGGTGCTTTAAACCCCGACTGTATGAGGGACTGTTCGCATGTAATTGTATTTGCCGCCTGGGACAGGTATACATCTGAGCGGATTGACAAAGTCTATGATCTGACTACTGACGAAAGAGGTTTGCCCAGAGGGGCTTTTTCCAGTTATACCGGAAAACTTAAAGAAATTTATCTGGAACAACCTGCCTCCCTCAATTTTGAACACACTGCCAGGCAGACATACATAGCCTTGGGACTGGCGATGGCCCAGGCTGCCGAGCTTCGGATAGACTCCACTCCTGCAGAAGGCTTCAGTAATGAAGTAGTAGATGAAGTATTGAACTTAAATGATTTGGGACTTAAAAGCGTTTCCCTCATGTATGTCGGTTATGCAGACGCAGAAAAGGATTGGTTGGGCCAAATGAAAAAAGTCAGGATTCCCATGGATGAATTTGCCATTACCATAGGATAATAATATACAGTAATACACACTTGCTGATATCAAATACCCCCAGACGGAGGTGTAATCCTCCGTCTTTTTTCTCTATGTAAGCACGTATAACTTTATACACCGACTAAGAAAAGGTGATCTATAAATTATCTGGTTATTTTTGACATTGGTATTTAGTATAAAAATGGATATTGATTATGAAAATATAGGCTATTTAAAAAACGGTAACCCGCGCCAGCAAAAAGCCTATAGCATATTAACAGATTACCAGCTCTTGACCCGGTTAGGAGCGTATACTCCCATAGTAGTGGGCACCATACCTATCCATTTAGATATCGAAAACAGTGATCTTGATATCATCTGTCATTTTCATGATATCGAAGAATATATTCATTTCATCAAAGAAGCTTTTTCATCTTATAAACATTTCTATATTCAAACCCACATCCAAAAGCAAGAGCCATCTGTGGTAATAAAAATGGAAATAGAAGGCTTGGTGATCGAAATATTTGGTCAGAATATCCCCACCAAAGCACAGTTTGCTTATAGACATATGTGCATAGAACATCAGCTGCTCTGTGAAAATGATGAAAGCTTTAGATTAAAAATTATTGATTTAAAGCGCCAGGGATATAAAACAGAACCCGCTTTTGCAATGATGCTGGGGCTCCGAGGAAATCCATATGAAGAACTGCTGAAGTACGAGAAAAGATAGGTGCGCAGAAGCAGCTTGTTTTTCTGCCAAAAAGGCCTGCCTTCACGTACGGGCATATCACATTAGTAATTTTCTATTCTTTCCTATCAATTAGAAAGTTGAATAAGTAGCTAAGGTACCCTGCACCTAACAGTCTATGGATATCCGCTTGTCTTTCCACGGCCCTTTATTTAGGAAACACACAAAATTTAGGAAGTGGCATCATGCTAAGCTGTATTCATTAAATGAGAAGTACACTTAATAATCACCATTACTAAACACGTAGTCTAACCCGTCATGAGTAGCCCATAAATGTATGGCAGCTATGAGCGTTGGCCATTTTCTGAATGACTTATCTTTTCCTGTTTGGTAAAAACTCTTGATACTTATTTTAAACTCTTATTTACCAGGCTGTAATACGAAAAAGTGAAGTTCCTATACAAATTTATCCCAAAATATAATTAGAATAAAAGTGCAACATAATTGCAATAAAGAATTCATTTTTTATATTTGCAACCCAATTGCAAAATGATGAAAAAAGCTGTATTCTGTATGTTCATGATGTCCATAAACTTTATGGCCCTATCGCAGGAAAAAAGCATCGTAGGGAAAATCCAAGATGAAAATTTCAACCCATTGCCAGGCGCTTTAATCCAACTAGAACCATCAGGGAAAAACATCATTTCAGATAAGGAGGGTAATTTTAGATTTAAAAATACAGGGGACATTTTAGCTCCCCGCATCATAGTATCTTTTTTGGGGTACACTACTATGGATACCTTGATTGGTGCTGTAGATGACGCAGTATACCTGGAGCTTCAGTTACAGAAGAGAAGTTTGGACCTCCAAGAAGTGATCGTGACGGCACAGGAAAACCGTGCCGGACTGGGTACCTCTTCTACGATAGAAAGATCTGCAATCGAACATGTTCAGCCCAATAGTCTAAGAGACGTCCTCCAGCTTATCCCTGGACAATTGGCCATCAATCCATCATTGAGCAGTCCCCAGCAAATCCTCTTGCGGCAGGTCCCCACAGATGCTTCCTCCAATGCAGTGGCTCAGATGGGAACTGCCCTGATTATGGATGGAAGTCCTGTTTCCAATGATGCTAACATGCAGTTTAATGTAAACATTCTTAATTCAGGTCCTAATACCAGTCCTCCTTTTCAGTCGGTATCTGGACAGGGATTTGATTTAAGGCAAATCCCCGCAGACCAGATTGAATCTGTAGAAGTATTAAGGGGTATACCTTCCGCCAGACATGGGAATTTTACCAATGGGGCTATTATAGTCAATACCCGGGTGGGTGCTTTTGATCCCAATGTAAGGATCAGGGCCAATCCCACGATACTGCAAGCCTCTGCCGGCAGTGGTTTTTCTTTTCATCAGGACAGGCATGCGGTAAGCTTTGACCTGGATTTTGCGGACGCCACCCCAGACCCAAGGGATGTGCTTAATCATTTTACCCGACTTACAGGAAATGTAGCCAATAGGATGGTATTTCCAGCTGCTGCGCTCACGATAACCAACCGGCTGGGTATCAATAGAAATATCGCCACGCGCAGAAAAGATGCTGACAATGACCCATCCCAGAGGAGTTGGGAATCAAAGGATGCCAGCTTTAGGTTTAATTCCAATTTAAGATGGCAGCCAGAGGAATTTATTTTTGACGTCATGGAGGCCAATATTACTGCTCAGTACAGTCAACAGCGGTCCTATTTTAATGAATTCATCACCACCAATGTAGGACCCAGACCGATATTTATGATCGATACCACAGCTGCTGTTCCTTATGGCACAGCGAGGTATTATAACCAAACTAGCGTGGAAGGCAATCCACTGAATATATATGGAAGGCTGGAAGGGTCAAAATCAATATCCCTATGGGGAAACAGCCACAGACTGCTTACGGGAATGGAATATAGACTAGACGCCAATCATGGAGCAGGTAGGCAGTTTGACCTGGTGACCCCTCCCAGGCAAAACTACAATGCCGGTGACAGGCCTAGGAAATTTGACAATATACCAACGCTCAATCAACTGAGCCTATATGCCGAAGACAGGTTTACCTTTCAAATAAGCAGCCTGCCATGGCACTGGCAGCTGGGGATGAGGTACGATCACGCATTTCTGTCCGGTCCGGAGCAGCGGAAAGTCAGTGCCGATCTACTTCCCCGTATCAATACCGCTATAGATGTCCTGCCATTTCTAAGTGTCCGTGCAGGGTATGGGATTACTTCCAAAGTTCCCGCCCTGAGGTTTTTGTCCCCAGGACCCAGATTTATAGATTTAATCAATTTTAATTACTACGCTCCTGACCCAGCAGAACGTCTTTTGATCGTCACTACAAGACGAATAGATATTGACACCAGGTCTTTATCCCCCTTTAAATCAGAAAAGATAGAATTAGGCATAGAAGGCAGTGTGGGCAAAACCAACTATGTCATTACCTATTTTAAAGAAGCCACCCGCGGAGGGCCCAGCTTGATACGTGAGCCATATTTGGCAGCCAGGGGACTTTATGATGTGCTGTCCAGCCCAGCCGGAATGCCACCTACCCTCACGGCGCAACCTGCCCGCTATGACACCTTATTCACCGCCTACGATCGCCCGGTAAACAATCAGGACATCATCAATTCCGGGCTGGAATATATGATCAACTTACCAGAATGGAAAGCCCTTAGGACTTCTCTGAACTTTTCAGGCAGTCTGATCAGGACCAATGGTTTTGTCAATGGCGAACAGGCAAACCCCAATTTTATATTTGAACATATCCAAGCAGATCATATACCTTTTTATCAGGCCGGACAAGGTTACCGGACCTTGCAGTGGAACACCTCATTTAGGTTTATACACCGTATCCCTGAAGCCGGGCTGGTGATATCCACATTGGCTCAGACCGTCTGGGTAAACCGGGATAGAATGACCGGGTTCAATCCCTACCCCACCGCCTTATTAAATAGAAAAGGGGAAATCACCCGACTGAGCCCAGAAGCTGCTGCATCACCGGAAAACGAATTATACTGGAACAGGATATCAGATTTACTGCTATTGGAAGAAAAAAGACCCCCTTTATGGCTGTTCAATTTACGGGTAAACAAGGAATTCGAAAAAGGTAGAGGGTTTGCGTTTTATGTGAATAATTTCTTCAACAACCGTCCCCTATACCAAAACAAACGGTCCAACACCTATACGCAAAGAAACATAGACCTCTTTTTCGGGGCTGAAATATTTTACCAATTATAAACCAATCACCAATATGATGAAAAAACAGTATCGTTTAATGATTTTAGCCCTGACTTTATTAAGTCTTTGGGGCTGTAGTGATGATGATTCCCCTCGTGTGGAATTATTTGATGTCAATGTAGTAGCATTATATCCCGAGGATTTCTCCAGTGATCAAGCGGAGGGGGTTACACTTAAATTAGTCAACAATGCTACCGGAGATCAACAGGAAAAAATTTCAGGTGCTGACGGCAGGGCAACATTTGCTGGGCTGGTACCAGGTACCTACCAACTGACAGCCAGCAGGTTTTTAAATGCTCAGGAAGCATCAACATTGACAGGATCCTCATCCGAGATCAACCTTAACTACCTGGACAATAATCTCCTACTAAGCGCTGCTACCGGTCAGGATGCCCTATCTATCAGACTTTCTGGATCTATCAGTGGAAGCCTGGTCATCAGACAGGTATACTATAGTGGCTCCAAAACCCCTGAAAACACCAATTACTTCTTTGACCAATTTGTGGAAATCTACAATAACTCCAGTGAAAGCATTGCATTGGACGGTCTGATGATATCCAATGTGGAAGGACCTTCCGGCCAAATCAATCCAAATACACAGCCTTCTCCATTTGCAAAAGATCAGGAACATGTATACATCAGTACAGCATGGAGGATTCCCGGTACTGGCAGTGATCATATGCTGGCTCCGTTTACCAGTGTGGTAATAGCCCAACAAGGAATCAATCACCGGTCAGAAGAAGCCAACCCAAACAGTCCGGTAAACCTAAGCAATGCTGACTTTGAACTATTTGTAACTGGTTCGCAAAGAGATATAGATGCTCCTAATGTTCCGAATATGGAAATGATTTATCATCCATTCAACGCTACGTATTCATTGGTGACTGTTTTTGGGCCAGGCACGATCATTTGGAGAACAGATGATTTTGCAGCTTTGGAAAGAGCACCTATACCAGATACCAGTCCTACATTTCCTCAAGTGGTAAAAGTACCCGTAGCCAATGTGATCGATGCGGTGGAAGCCTTAAGAAGTGCTACAGACGGTGCATTTAAAAGAGTACCTGCCCAACTGGATGCCGGGTTTACTTTTGTCAGCAATACGTATACGGGAGAGTCTATTGTCAGGAAATCTACTACTGTAGATGGTAATATCGTCATGAAGGATACCAACAACAGCTCAGAAGATTTTGAAATCAAATCCACACCTGCACCTAAATCATTTTAAAAATTTACAAGGATGACTGGCCGTTTATTTTTACTCGTATGGGTACTCAGACTTTCTATATCCGCTGCTCAGTCACAGGAGGTGGATATTACCGATTACCTGGCCCAGTACAACATGGAGTGGACGGCCTCTCATCCTTATTTACTGCAATATGCCTTTCAGCCGTTTTATCAGGCCAGCATAAGACATGAAAACTTCGGAGGTGATTTTAGACCCGCTTTCAGAGATCAAAATTATTCAGATTTTGGCTTTCACTCCAGATCGCAAAAAGCGATAAAAAACTGGAACCTACTAGGAGCATTTTCATACAGGAAAATCCTGGATAGAACAAAACCATATTTACTTCAAAAAGAAGCTTCATCCTACAATCCATATGTGATAGCAGATAACCAAGTAGAAAGCTGGGGGGCAGATCATATAGATTTTTCACTTTCTGCTATGAGTCCAGCCTGGATGGATCGTTTCAGAACATATGCAGTGGTCCGGTATGACGTAAGCAGTGGACACCGTAAAGCTGAACCCCGCCCACTCTACAGACACAGTAAATTTTTACTGGAGATAGGAAACCAAATGCTTTTGAATCAAAACTTCCATATAGGCATAGGAGGTGCCTTTGCACAGCATCTGGAAGAAAATACAGTTGGATCCTTTGCTGTACAGGATTTTTCACTGCACCAATTGAGAGGTATAAGCACTTTTACCAGAAATACTTATCAAGCCTTTCAACGTAACCAAAAAGAAAGCCGCTTAACCGGCAAAGCTTTTCTGAGCTATGCCAAGAATCATGACTGGGGATTTCTCGAATTTGCTACCCAATCAGGTCAATTTGACGCAAGAGATGGAATAGCAGTTCCTGAGGATGGCGGAAGCGTAGAAAGTAAAACTTACGCTACCAGCTTAGGGTTTAACAAATCGTTTTCCGGTAAAATATGGCAAACAGGTGCTAAGTATACCAACCGATCCTCCATTGGCATAGACCCTATCTTTAGGGCGATTAACTATGATTTTGCATCGACCATTTATAATGCGCGGACATCCCTTACCCAACACAATAGCTTTTGGAGACAAATAGCAGTAGATCTAGCCTTTATAAATGAGCAAAGGGACGAAATAGCAGGAGGTAATTTTCTTCATTTCCAAAATATAGAACTTAAGTTGGGTACAGATCTGGTTTTACCCATCCTAAAATCCAATAAACTGTGGCTTAGCCCCTTAATAGGTATCCGGTCTAACCAAAAATCAGCCTACCAACAAAACAGTACGGGGCTAATCGGAGAAATATTTAATCAGGAAATAGATTATTACAGTTCTGATGCGCTCTTGGCCCATATAAAATTAATGTGGCTGTCTCAATTTAAAGAACAACAGCTGATGTTCACACTTCATCTTTCTACAGAAAGAACAGCTGAGTTACATTACAACACCCTGTCCGTGGATATGGGCCTGTTATTTTAAAAAGCAACAATTATGACATCAAAGCACTTATTGATTATCCCTTTCTATCTCATCGCATATTTAGGCACCGCACAGTCTAAACCAGAGCTAGACCCTATAACTTTGGCCGACAGCCTGATTCAGCTGGTAATAGAACAGGAAGGCCTATACACCCTATACGGAGGCCTGAAACCCATCAGTACCGTCCAACATTTCAGTTATGCCATAGACAGTATCAGCGGAGACTATATCCATAAAGGGGAGATAAAAAAAGACTTGATCCGACTTTCACAAAGCCTTAAGTTACTTTCCAATGACAGCATAGGCTATACCGTAATCCCCTTCAAAATGGTCAGCGGAAAAACGAAAACATTTGAAATTCTGGTATACCATAAAGCTGCTTTGAAAAATATGATTTCTGACAAGACGGATTTCTTTCTTCGGCGGGGTATACTGCCGGATGACAATATAGAAAAACTACTGGCTATCTATGAATTTGAAGATAAGTATGACCGTTACAGAGCATATGGACATTTATTCGGATATCCTGATCATGCCGTGGATTTCTTTGTAAATTCAGCCAGGAGCAATGATGAAACTGGAAAATTTGTCGAAAGGGATTTTAACCAGATACCTGTGGCCAGTGGGCAAAAAGGCAGGTTCGTATATGCCGTTCCCAAAGGATATGAACTGGGTGAATCAGATGAGGAAATTATGTTAAGAGCAGGGATTTTATTGGCTAAATTCCAACATGATTGGGAAATGTACCAGTCCCAGCTCAATCCCGAAGAAAACCCATCTTATCTCCACTTTCTTTATTTTTTAGCTGAACAATAGTATGAAACAGATAAAATGGTAAGTCTTATTAAGGTGTATAAGAGAAGACGAAATATACACTATATTTGGTGATCTTACCATATTAACCAAATATATCAGGCTGTGGAACATTTTAAGCACTTACTAACATCTTATTTCGGACCCTTGAACGACCAAGAGCTGGACATGATTCAATCCTATTTTTATGAAGAAAAACTTACAAAAAATAGTTTTTTCACAAAAACCGATAAGGTCTGTGACAAGCTAAGCATCATTAAGTCCGGTATATTAAGGATTTATTCCTTGTCTGAGGGAAAAGAAATCACCCAATGGATAGCCAGTGAAAATTATATGATGACCGAAGTGTTGGGATTTTTCTTTGACCGGCCTAATCGGTGGAATATCCAGGCTTATAACGACGTAGACTTGTGGACCATAGCTAAAACGGATTACTTAAAGCTATGCAGGGACTTTCCAAAATGGATAGATATAGAAAAACAATTGATGT
The DNA here is from genome assembly GCF_000714815.1 of Anditalea andensis. Classification (GTDB taxonomy): domain Bacteria; phylum Bacteroidota; class Bacteroidia; order Cytophagales; family Cyclobacteriaceae; genus Anditalea; species Anditalea andensis. The sequence goes on from NZ_JMIH01000011.1 coordinate 122,039, forward strand.
TAAAATGCTTTGTCATGATAGAAAACAGAATTTTCGCACATTTGTCAATGACAGCCCAAGAAAGGTACGAAATGTATTTTGAGCAGAACAGTCTCTTATTCAATAAGGTACCTTTACAGCATATTGCTTCTGTATTAGGCATGTCTCCCGAAACGCTCAGTAGAATTAGAAAACACCATGCCCAAACTTCTTGATTTATATCAAGATGTTATTGCAAATTAATATTGAATTTTGTGCCTTACTACAACATTCAATGATATGACCAAGCACATGACTTATCTTATAAAGCTGGAGGAATTAGCCCAGTTTATTCTAGCCATATGGCTATTTGCCCAAATGGATTTTGCATGGTGGGTTTTTCCGGCATGTATCCTATTACCCGATGTATCTATGGTAGGTTATGCTGTCAATACAAAAGTTGGGGCGTGGGTATATAACCTTTTCCATCATAAGACACTTGCTATTACCATTTTAATCGTAGGATTTAGCATATCTAATGACATACTTTTATTGGCTGGCATCATATTATTTGCACATTCGGCCATGGATAGGATTTTAGGTTATGGATTAAAATATCCGGATAGTTTTAAACATACCCACTTAGAACAAATGGGTTAAGATAATTATAGCTTAGACAAAAAAAGAGGCTGTCCCTACTTATGAGATAGCCTCTTTATTGTTTCTATCAGCCTACTATTCCTGGGCTGCTTTTTCGTTTACTTCACTTTCTGCCAATTGGGTTAATAATTCATCTGTTTTCTTCTCTTCTTCCAGTGTTTCTGTGAGTAGAGAAGCAATATCATCATGCCCAATCTTTTTGGCCAATGCTATTAGGCTGCCATATGAGGCGATTTCATAATGTTCGATTTTCTGGGAGGCAATAATGATTCCCGCATCTCGCACCATGGTATCTGCTTTGGTGTCTTCCAGGATTTCTTTGCCTTCCTCTATAAGTCCTTCCATGGCTTCGCATTTCTTTCCACGGGCAGCTACATCCAGCAGTCCAAAGATTTTTTCCAGTCTTTCTACCTGACCTTCGGTTTCCTCTTTATGCTTTCCTATAGCTGATGCCAATTTCTCTGAAGTAGCTCCTTTTTGCATTTTGCCCAGTGCTTCTACAAGATGTTTTTCCGCCCAGTAGATATCTTTTAACTGGTCCTGAAATAATTTAAAGAATTTAGAATTTTTAAATTCTTGGATATTTTTATCGACTGCCATAATTAAAATTATTAGTTTAGGTTTTAAGTAATGCTGAATAGAGTAAATATGAAATGTTCAATACATAGCATTCATATTGAAGCATAGCATGCTTATGCTTTATATGCGTCCACTCATTTTTTTTTAATATATATTCTTATTAAAAAGAGGTATTCTCTGTGCTGTTATTCTAGCCAGTCTTTTACTTTCTCAGTAATGCTGCCCCCTCCTGTCATCTGTTCTTTCTGAGCATATCCTTTTGGATGAGGTGGTCCTAATTCAGGCTCCTGACCTTCGGGTTTCGCTTTCTCTATAGTGAAAGTGCTTTTACCGTCCATAGACTTGCCTTCGCTCCATCTTCCTTCTGCCATTTTTTTAGGATCGATGTGCGTGGATAGGAAATTATAGTTGAAATGTTGATTTTCTTCTGCCTGAGGAAATGAATTTGGAATAGGATGCATTCCTTCCAAACCTCCGAGTTCCTCCAAAACTGCCAGCCACTGGTTCTGGTGCATGGTGTCCCTTGCTATAAGAAAAGCCAACATGTCTTTCATTCCTTTATCATCAGTAGCTTCCCATAACCTGGTAGCTAATACCCTTCCAGATGATTCTGCCATTACATTGGCATACATATCCGTAGCCAGATTACCTGTACCTACCACCCAAGATCCGTTAAATGGAACGCCGTTACTGTCCACAGCCATTGCTGCCAGTCCCGATGACAATATGTGACGAGGATTGGCACCACCCATGATAGCTTCTAATATTGGACTGTCGGAAGCCATTTTATCCTTGGTCTCGTTAGGAGCTGTTTCTAAGTTGAGCGCCACGGCTGTAGCCAACATTTCTATGTGGGCCATTTCTTCTGTACCTGTTTCCAGTAACATGTCTCTATACTTTACTGGGCCCCTTGCCCCCCAAGCCTGAAACAAATATTGAAGGCACACTCTAATTTCACCTTCAATACCACCAATCGCTTGCTGGAGCATCTTGGCAAATTGGGGATTAGGCTTGTCAACCTTTACTTTGTACTGTAATTTTCCGTCGTGATAAAACATGGTTTGTTATTTAGTGGTAAATAATATGGTTTTCTTTTTTATAAAAATAACTACAAATATGAAATACACACTACCAAAACTGTTCCCACTTCAAAATATTTAACAATAAAATCGTAAAATAATCATAAACTTCATATTAGAGATTTCTATTTACATAAAGTATTATTATCTAAATTCAAAATAAGTAGCCCACATAAGCAAACTGTATCATTTATGCTACAATTTGAAAAAGTGGGCTTTATTATGTAAAAAACAGTTAAGCTACCTGATTAATCATATATGTCTGCTTCCATCTTTATGTGGCTCATGGGAATCCGGCCTTATGGAGAGCCGCCTACCTGAATTTTGGATATTGCTTAGTGCGTAATGTCTACTTATAACCGGCCGGATGAACTGTACTTCATTTTATAAATAATCTGGGCTGCCTAAATTTCCTATAGCCTGATCCTATCAATTCAAGCCATATACCTCGTTTACCGATAGACAGGTTCAATGTCGGGTGATTATAGCCATTTTATTACTATTAGTCCATTTTGGCAAGGACTTAGCGAGCGTTATCAAAAAAAAAAGCGAATAGTACCCTATGGAAGAATCTATTTATTTGATCATCGGAGTAATATTGCTGTGCATTGGCTTCTTCGACTTTTTCTACACTACATTATCTGCCAGCAAATCATCCTTTATCACTTTTACGGTAAGTAAGTTTGTTCATATCAGCATCCTGTCTTTAGAGCGGAAGTTTGGCAGGGGGATTTTTGCCCTTAGCGGTATGATTCTCAACCTTACCATCATACTTGTCTGGATTTTGATTATCTGGGCAGGACTTTATTTTGTATTTACCTATGATGCCGATGCTATTTTAAACAATGAAGGCATAAGGGCTACTGACTCAGAACGGCTGTACTTTACCGGCTATGTCCTTTCTACTTTGGGTAACGGTGACTTTTTTCCCATTTCCACTTATACACAAATGATAGCCAGCAGTTTTTCTTTTTTTGGTTTTATATTTTTTACCACAGCCATGACCTACCTTATCTCTGTCTATTCGGCGGTGATCAATAAAAGGCATTTGTCATTGGCTATACTTAATCTGGGCAACAGCCCTGAAGAAGTAATCCGTACTTTACATAGTGCACAGCCATCCTTTATTTATACGCAGATCAATTCCCTTCAGGAGAAAATAGATTTGGTCAATGAACATTATCAGGCTTTTCCACTTATCCACTACTATCATAATGTAGAAATAAATGCTTCTTTTTCTCTAAATGTAGCCAAACTGGATGAAGCACTGACCATCATGCTCATCAAATCTACATCCCCACATCATCAGGAACTATGTTTTCTTAAAAAATCTATGGATGCTTTATTAAAACGTTTTGATGAATTTCATGATATCCCCAATTTTGAAGACTCTTCAGAAACCTTACATTGGGAATATATAGGCAGTACCAAAGAACTGTCGATAAAGGAATTGGCCAACAATCCACGTATCGCCCAAAGGAGAAAAATACTCACATCCTTACTGCTGCATGAAGATTTAAACTGGAAACATGTATATGAAACCCAAAAGCTGTCCAGTGACGATTAAAAAAATTCAATTTTCTTAATATCTGCATACACATTCCTTTAATGAACCAGCTGACTCATCCATACTTGCGGCCCAATTTTTTGAAGTAAACTCAGGAATCGATATATGATAAAATGAAAAAGCACGATTTATTCTTAGAACAAAAGAGGTTCCCTTACAACCCAATGCTATTTTAACCATTACTTCGTTGGTGACAGGAGGACTGGTGATAACCCTTCTAAAAGAATTGTATCATTGCATCAAAAGCCGAAAAATGAGGTTTGCCAGGTACTGACCTCCCCCGCATGTCCAGCAGAAAGTTTCGGAAACCAAAAAAAGGTGAGATGGCATTTGGAGCTGTGTTTTTAAACGGGTTCTCATGAGAAGGGAGGATTTAAGCCGGCGAAGAATCCTCCAGTTCTTCTTCATTGTCCACATCATAAGTGATCGCCTGAGTAATCATAAATACAGCATAACTAATAGTCCCTAAGGCTACCAGTATAAATAAAGGTGACCAGGTGTCTCCCAAAAAATCAAATGCTTTGTCTGTATTGACTACCCTACCGGCATCCTGCTCTAATCCAGCTTTGATATAAAAAAAGCCTATAATCCCAATGATTATTCCTCTGGCAAAGTAGCCTATATCAGCTATCCAGTGAATGAGCCTTTTCTTCCACGCTCTAAAGTGGGCTATATCCAGACGCTCCCGGTACCCACTGGTCACCCCATAGTAAAACTGTACAATTGCAGTAAGCAGTATCACACCTCCGAACAGGGTGATCAAAACATCCCCCATCGCCATATCTAGCACTGCTGTCACCATTTCCCTTTCTTCCTCCGGATTACCATCTTCCCGTATGCCCGTAGTACCGAAAAGCACTCTAAAAGCTGAATAAGCTATAAATGCATCTGCCATCGAACTTAATGCGATACCAGTTCTTCTGCCGTACCCAATCCATCCATCCCCATATTTATAAGGATCTGTATATGACTCAAAAAGCCTCCATATGATAAAACTCACCGTACCCAACAAAATAAGCCCTACCAAAATCTTACCTGCTAGATAATCATCCAAGAATACCAGGAGACTGCTCTCATCTGCTCCCCCTTCTTTGATCTGCATAAAAGACAGTAAGGCGATGATGCCTATAGCGCCATAAATGATACCGGTACAGATACACCCGAACATGGGAAAGTAATGAATAAAAACCTGCTTTTTTTTTGATAAAGTCATATTGCTTTGTTAGTCCCTATGCGGATGTTCAAATATGGTTCCGATATTCTCTAAATCCTAAAAAACTGATGTGCATCCAAAACATGTAAAGGGCACTGTCCCAATCCCCGTCACGGAAACGAAACCTGGTCCATCAATAAAAAAAAATTGTTCAAACCACTATACCATCAATAATATAATGTTAAAAAAAAGTGAGATCACCGCATTAATAAGGATGATCTCACTCCATTTGTATACTTAACAGGCAAATGGACAATTATGGCAAGATAAAGACAGGGTATGTTATGGAAATATTAAACCTATCCAAATTCATAACCCGGTCTTTTTACTTTTGAACCAAAATATCCCAATAAAATAATGGAACAGCACCGACAAAGGAAATCTGGCCATTTGATCCTGTCTTCATGATCCATCCATCGCCCATTTTTAATGGCATGATGTGATCTCTAAAAACAGTTTCATGGCACATATTATAATGTCCTACTATGATATGGATCCCGTTTGGCGTAGGGGTATTTTTGATGATGGCTTCTACATCATCAAACATAGGATCTTTTGAATTACTATTCTCATGATTCAATCTGGCGTCCTCAATGACAGGCAAGCCGAAATCCATGTATTGTACTGTTTTAATAGCCCTGCAGTATTGACTGGCAGTAGTAGCCGCTACAGGAATATTTAATGCTTTCAGGCTGGCACCTATTTTCTTGGAATCATCGATTCCTTTCTGGCTCATTTGTCTGGCTATTTTAGAATCACAAGATTTAAACCATTCAGGACTAGAGCCCACTTTATCAGTTCCGATATCAGAGTCTCCATGGCGTAGGATTAGAGAATATCCTGCTGGATCATCTTTCATTTTCTTGACAGCGGCAATAGCCTCACGGGCATATGGCTTATTCTTGGTGATCAATACAGGAAGGGTATGTACATTTGACGGTTCATCTTCAAAATGGTACTGCACCCAATATGCTCCTTCCGGCAATTTGTAATTTCCTTGCCCTGTAGGGTTTATTTCAAATGTTTTACGGCTGGGATGGGCCGAAAAAACTGCAGGATTGGTGGTTTCTATATGAATGGGATATTCTTTCTCTGAATACCCTATGACATAGATACCTTCTACATAATCTTCGGATACAATAGCATTATCCAATATTGGATCAGGTTCTTCATTTTGTTCACAGGAGCCTAATATGGTCAATACCAAAGCGAGGCATAAGCTTAAAACTAGATTAAATATTTTTTTCATATAGGTGATAGGTGGATGATAATAGTGCAAAATTTACAACCCCAAAGATACAAAAGCATTTTTGATTTATAATACATTTTTAACACCTTTAAATTCATAAAAAAGCCTATAATAATATTAAGATCTATTATTGCAAATTTATCATCACCATGGTTTAAGTCCCTGAATGTAAGCACATCACACTGTAAATATAAATATTTCTATATTCAAATGTCCTATTTGAAAATATGAAGGATAGGGTATAAAAAAATCGTAAAATATAGACTTAAATATAAAATATCCCTAATATGAAACTAGTAATTTCTGAACATTTCCTGCACTGGTTTCCATTTGTTTTAATTTTGGCAATGCTTCTTCTTCGTACAGGACATAAGGAAGGGGGCAATCCCGAACTGACGCCCTGATAATGTCCCTGGTTCCCCAAGGCTTTTAGAAAATTTTAAGGTATGGCGTTTTTCTCCATGTCTAAGGGTTGTACTATGCTATAGGTATTTTCATTTACCCCCTGAAAACAGCTAAATCACAAAATCACTGAAAATCTAAACCTGTTTATTGATATATTAGATTAAAATTAATCCTCACATTAGGCGCTATGATAATGAGTTGTCTTTTTCTAAAATCCAAGACGTACAGACCCCTCGTAGCCATTATTTCAAGATCATGAACAGCTACCACATATCGATCTTCTATAGTCTTCTTTCCAAGCCCATCTTACTGCCCATAATATGGTTCCAGGTTCTTCTACTCCCTGCTATAGAAACAAATGCCCAATTAAAAAACCTTATTTGGGAAGAAAGATCGGATTTAACCATTTTATTGCCAGCGTCTGTGAAGGTTTATGAACACCAGGGATTATTAACGGATGGCGAACCCATCAAAGCTATCTATGCTTCTATTGACCTACGAGATGAACACCTTAAAATCAGGGCTGTGGGCAGTAATCTCGATAGGGAAACCACTTTGGAATCTTATGAAACCAATCAAGGGATTTTGGCCATCAATGGAGGTTATTTTTCCAACGTAGCTTCTGTCAGCTTATTGATTTCGGATGGGGAGGTCATATCGATGGGACCAAATCAGGGCATAGCAAGGGGAGCGTTCGGAATGCATAAGGGTAAACCCCATATAGGTTGGCCACATCAAACAGACCAGGGAATATTCCTATTTGACCATCCTACAGCTCCTCTTAAGGATCCCAGTGGGTCGGGCGCTGTGCCTTGGATGGCCTCCCAAGCCGTAGGTGGAGGCCCCATATTGGTCAGGGAAGGGCGTATAATGGTATCGGATAAGGAAGAAGGTTTTGGTGGCAGCCACCTATCCAGACACCCCAGAACAGCGATAGGATATATAAATGATGATACCATCATCCTGCTGGTGGTCGACGGTAGGCAGGAAAGCAGTGCAGGGGTGACGCTGGACGAACTGGCAGCGATTATGCTAGATTTAGGCTGCTCTGAAGCATTAAATTTAGATGGGGGCGGATCCTCCACTATGGTGGCCGCATCAGAAATAGTCAACATCCCCACCGATATACCCAATGGCAATAGAAACCTGCTGAGACGAAATGCTTCAGCTCTGGTGGTATCAGAAAAAAGACCCACGGTTCACAAAAAAACATACCTGATCGATACTGACAGTCCCAGTTACATAGAAAAAGGACTTTGGGAAGACAGTAATCTGGCCAACCACTATAACGCAACCCCCGGTAGGATAGCGTCAGGAAATTATTCTTATAACACCGCCACCTATCTTTTTGATGAGATTGAATCTAAAACATATCAGCTAGCGAGCTGGTGGACACCAAGCCCCACCAATACAGATAGTGCGCACTATCTCTTACATTACGGTAATAAGATCGACAGCATTTTAATAGACCAGTCCTCTATACGAAATAGCGGCAAATGGAACATATTAGGAGAATACCCACTGAGTACCGGAGATTATCTTGAACTCATAGGCACTGGTAAAGAAGGTAAAATTGTCGCAGATGCCATTCGGCTGGTAGCTGTAGATAAACTTCCAGAACTGCCCTTGAGAGGGGACCTCAGAGTGGCGGTAATCAGTGACTTGAATTCAGGCCTGGGTGCGGCTGATTATGAATGGCAGGTGGACAGTATCGTACAGAGGATACCACGGATCTGGCAACCAGATCTGGTCATCTGTGGAGGTGATATGGTGGCCGGTATGGGAGTTTCAGATACCCTTACACTAAAAAAAATGTGGGCCGGTTTTGATAAACATATTGCCCAACCTTTTAGAATGGCCAATATACCTTTTGCCTTCACTTTAGGCAATCATGACGGTCCACGGTCCTATCCTATAGAACGTAATGCCACACAAACATACTGGAATGACAGCCAAAACACTACCGGTCTGACATTTGTGGACAATACCCACTTTCCAGATTATTATTCTTTTGTACAGGACAGTGTTTTCATAGTGTCATGGGATGCAGCTTCTCCTACTATCACCGATGAAAATCTTGAATGGCTAGAAAGCCAACTCGGAATGCCTGTCGCTAAAAATGCCAAACTTCGCTTAGCTATGGGCCATATGCCACTTTATGGGGTAGCACAGGAAAGAGATTCAAAAGGCAATGTGCTTGAAAATCCAGAAAGACTGAGAAGCCTACTGGAGCAATATGACGTCCATACCTATATCAGTGGTCATCAGCATGCATATTACCCAGGTAAAAGAGGACGGTTAGAATTACTTAATACCGGTGCAGCGGGTTCAGGGCCCAGAAGCTGGCTGGACATGGATCATGCTCCTATCAATACCATTACTATAATGGACATATTTTATAATCCAGACACCATAATCTATACTACTTATAACATATCTGAAAAAGAAGCTGACAAGATGGATGTCATCAATGATAAAAGCCTGCCCACTGCATTCTTTGGGATGAATGGACATATAATCCGCCGCGATATACTTCCTCAATCACTGGCGGAAGGAAAATTATTGGCTCTATCGTCTCTTGAAGAACTAGGTTGGGTCAAAATAGAGAAATCAGATAATGAATACCTATTTACAGGACAATATAACGGACCTCGCCAAAAAAATATAAAGCTTCTGCTATCTAAAGGAAGAAACAGTGATCAGGGAGAAATTTTACGTACGCTAGAACCTGAAATTAGCCAAGATGGCACATTTAGTGTCATTTTTAAAGCATCCGAGGATTTCCATGAATGGATGTCTGCCGGAACGTTATTTATAAGTATAGGAGATGATATCCGTGCTCAATTATATCCCCCCAGCAATCAGGCTCCTTCCATCCCAAAAATCACTTCTCATCATAGCCGCCATACCTATGCAGTGCGGGATATTGAAGCACTTTATAATATACAATGGGACCCGGTAAAAGATCCAGAAGGGGATTTTGTGACCTATCATTACGAGCTTGCCACTGACTCTGCTTTTGACCATACGGTAATAGAAGCATCCACCGGAAGAAGGCATGAATATAAGTTGACTGAAAAGGAATGGTTTGCACTTTTGGAAGATTTTGGAGAAGGGGAACAGGTAGTGTTTTATCACCGGGTCACCGCTACTGATGGGAAAAACCTCACGGTCTCCCAAGTGAGCCAATTGAAAATGATGAAGAGCTTTGAACCATTGGAAGACTATATAGAAATCCCCGCACCATCGCTACGTTTGGAGGGAAAAGTGGTCAATGCCACAGGTGCTGGATATGGCGCAGCCTGGGATAAGGCGGAAAATCTATGGTTGGCTGATTATGGAGGGAAGTTAATAATAAAAGATAAGATAGGCCAGGATGTGCCATTCTCACCTTTGACAAGCGTCTCTGTAAAGGGGAAAGAATACGCTCTCAATCCAATCAATGGTATCGGAACCGATCTAGACGGGCATATATTAGTCAGTAGAAACAGGCATTTGATCAAAATTAACTCCAGTACGGGAGAAGGTATCGCCATATGGGAAGTACCAGAAGGAAACCGGGCCATTACCTCCCCACGTGTGAATGAAAAGGGTGAAATTTATGTCATGTCCCTATTCGCTGAAGATGCTAATTATGTACTAAAACAGCAAAAAACAGATACTACAAGCTTCGACCTTATCAGAACATTAGATTTACCTGGAAGGATATTGGCCAGAACTTTTGATATGAATCCTGATGGCTATACGATTTACTTCCCCAGCCCAGGTAGTCCCTTTGTCCAAAAATACACCAGTATGGATGGCATAACCTACCAAAGGGAAGAAGATATCACCAGTTCCGCTGCCGGATCCAATGCCCTCTATGTAAACAAAGAAGGCCAAATTTACGTAGCAGTTAGGGCAAATGGGGTTCGACCTTCGACCCTTCACTTTAGAGATGATCATAAAAAAATCATGTGGACCCTGGACCTCCCAGAACTGGACGGAGCAGAAGCCAGAGGTATAGGCCTGTCTCCAGACGGGAAAACCTTAATCATTTGCAGTTATGATAAGGGTGGCGGATTTTTTAAATATGTATTAGAATAAGTTTTTAAATAAATACTCTGTTAATATAAAGCTTGGACTTTTATCTGAGATTCCTCCATTTTACTATTTTCTAAGGCCTCGTACACCACCTGCATGACATTGGTCCGAGTATTTAGTTTATATAGCCTGGTATTTTCCCTTGTAGGATAGACCCGGTTCGAAAGGAATACATAGACGAGCCCATTTTCGGGATCCATCCACCCATAGGTGCCCGTAAATCCTGTATGCCCAAAACTGCTGGCCGGTGCCCCAGCAGCCGCATTGCCGGCAGGATCTCCCGGTCTATTGGGTCTGTCAAATCCCATAGACCGATAGTTACCTGTTTCACAATGCACGCATTTACTGTATATGCTTACCACTTTATCCTTAATAAATTCATGGTCCGCATATGTACCATCATTGAGGTACATCTGTAAAAGTTTAGCCAGATCATTGGCATTTCCAAATAGGCCTGCGTGGCCGCTGATGCCGCCAAACATGGCGGCACCTTCATCATGGATAGTACCTTTTAACAATTGCTTTCTAAAAAGGCTGTCATATTCGGTCGGCACTATTCTATCCATGGGGTAGTTTTTATAAGGATTAAAGGTCAGCGTACCGGCACCTAATGGAGCATAGAAATTTTGTTGAAGATAAGCTGTAAATTCCTGTTCGGAAAGCTGCTCGATGACCTTTGGCGCTAGGATAAAGGATAAATCACTGTATACATATTTGCCCTTTTCAGAAAGCGGGGAAGATAAGATCTGTTGGTACATTTTATCTGCATATCTTCGGTGAATATAAAGTCCATCAGCAGCTTTGGCAGGAAACCTCCTGGAGGAATCTGATTTGAAGGTAAACCATTTGAATTTCCCGCTTTTCCTGACTGTCTCTTTCCAGAAAGGGATCCAGGCATATAGCCCTGCTTGATGGGTAAGGATATCTGAATACAAAAGATTCTCCTTATCGGTTCCTCTGGCCATAGGCAGATATTCTCCCAAAGTCCGGGATTCATCAAATTTCCCTTCTCCTTTTAATTTCATGAAGGCAGCCAGGGAAGTGCTGATTTTAGTCAGAGATGCCAGATCATAAAGATCAGTGAGCCTAACTTCATCCGATTGGTCATAGGTGTGATGCCCAAATGCGTGGTGATAAATCACCTTACCATCCTTGGCCACCAGCACCTGTGCTCCGGGTATGGCCTTTTGGGAAATGGCTTCCTCCACCAAATCCCGTATAGGTTCTAGGTCTTTTGCATCTATCCCCACCGCTTCAGGTTCGGTGTAAGACAAACGAATACCTCCCACCGAACTTAAACCATCCCCCAGCTTAAAGTCGTTGTTAATATTTACAGGCAAGCTTCCTTTTGCCCCTACTCCTCCAAAAATAAGCTGAGAGGCTACATCCTGGGTCATCGAGGTTTCTTGATAAGCAGCGATCACGGCATGCGCATCTCCCAGGTTCTCAAATTTTGACAGGCTGTACACATTTCCAAAAACCGCTACCACAGTTGGTTTGGAGTGGATAAGATCTTTTAGAAACAGGTTCATCTCAGCAGAGATGCCAAAGTTATTCCCTGCTCGGAGCTGTAACTTGTGCACACCGGCAATGACGAGCGAATATTCTTTTAACCGCTCTTTCATTTTTTCCATATCATTAAGACTGGCATTAGGTGAAAGGAAAAGCGTATCCACCTCTCCGTACCGCATCAGACCTTTCTGAAAATCTGTCATTTCTATGGTCCCAATGGCCAAAGCAGCTATCCGGTGTCTTTCAAGGTTTTTGATTGGTATTACTTCATCCTTGTTTCTTAGTAGTGTCAAAGATGCCTCTGTCAGTTGCCGGTTTAAATAAGCCGAATGAGAACTGTTCAAATCACTGATCAGATTTTCGGTCTCTATAGGCTGCATCTTATCCATCCCCAGCCACTGCTTTGCCAGCAATACTTTCTTTACCCTTCTATCTATCTCTTCTTGGGTAATTTCACGATTAGATATGGCTTTTTTGATTTCTTCTATGGTCGTCTTTACGTCCATGGTATTCAGCAGCATGTCGTTGCCGGCAAGCAGGGCTTTCACATCCACTACACCTGGTGGATAATATTTAGCTACTCCCTGCATGTTTAATGCATCAGTAAAAACCAGCCCTTCGAAGCCCATATGATTTTTCAACAGGTCAGTGACAATAGGCTTGGATAAGGTAGAGGCCAAATTCTGTGTGGTATCCAGGCTCGGTATGTTCATATGAGCCACCATTACACTTCCGAGTCCCTGATCGAAAAGTTTTCTAAAAGGATAAAGCTCCAGTGCTTCTAGCCTATGCTTGGAAAAATGGATGACGGGAAGGCCATAATGGGAATCCACATTCGTATCCCCATGCCCGGGAAAATGTTTGGCATTGGCCAAAACCCTTTCATCCTGCATGCCTTTCATATAGGCCAACCCTTTGCGTGTCACATTTTCTTTATCCTCGCCAAAAGATCTGAAGCCTATCACCGGGTTATTGGCATTGTTATTTATATCCACCACGGGTGCAAAATTGACATGTATGCCCAGCCGTTTGCACTGACGGGCGATATCTCTGCCCATTTCATAGATCAGTTTTTCATCTTCTATCCCACCCAAAGACATTTGATAGGGAAACCTCACTGTGCTGTCCAGTCTCATGGCCAGCCCCCATTCGGCATCTATGGTTACCATCAGTGGGATTTTTGATTCACTTTGAAACCTATTGGTCATATGGGCCTGTCTCACCGGCCCCCCCTGAAAAAATATAAGTCCTCCGACATGATGGTTTCTTACCAAAGAACTTATTGAATCTATATGGACCTGGTCTTTATTGGAATAAACGGGAATCATGATGAGTTGGGCTATCCTTTCCTCCACTGTCATGGACCTTAAAACCGAATCAGCCCATTGGCTATTTTCTTTCATAAAATCGGGCTTACCGTCAGCAAGCATTTTATTTTCAGAAGTGCCCTGTAGGTTGCTCTGCGCAAACAGAGCAACAGATAAATACAGGCAGTTAAAAATGGTTATATAAAGAACCCTAAAGCAGAATTGAATTTGAATGTTCATTAAGAAAATAATTTTAAGCACAAAAGGCCCTTCTACCAAATGGTGAAGGGCCCTTTAAGATAATTAAAAGATGGTTACCATCCAGGATTTTGTTCTAATTCCACACCATTTTCTCTGTAAAGCGCTATCTGATCGATGGGTACAGGATCAAGGTATACCCTGGGATTATTAAAAATCCTTTGGGAAGCCGCCACAGAGGCCGGGATGATATACCCCTCACTGCCTTCAGATAGGACCACACTGCTTTGGAGCAGGGGATACGCTGCTCTGGTGATCCAAGCTCCTCTATTGATGGACGGGTTGGCCTGCGTGTCGGTGTATTCAAGTTTTTTCCACCGTCTCAGGTCATCCAGCCTGAAACCTTCCATCATTAATTCTATCCGGCGCTCCCTCCTTATTTCCCAAAGAACAGGTGGAACGGACTGGTCTTGATTGGGATCTGTATAGGCTATTCCGTTTACCGCAAAACCATTGCCGGCCAAAGAAACGGGCGGCATATTGATGCCGGGCCTTGCTCTGAGTACATTGATAGATTTATCCAGGTCAGCCTGAGAGAATGCAGTCCCACCTAAAGATGACAGTTCTGCAGCTGCTTCTGCATAATTCATCAGCACCTCTCCATAGCGTATGACTGGAGCATCGGTTATATTGAGATTTGAAAACCCTTCTACAGAATTTCTGATTTCCTCATTCAAATATTTATGTGTAGCTATTCCCGTAGTACTGTAATTGGGCACGATGCCATTGATCCTGTATTCATAGGAAACAAATGTTTCATATAAGCGGGGATCTCTGTTGGCCATCATCTGTTCACGGGTTCTGTCTCCCTGATATTTGGAAGAAATACCTATAGGCAGACCATCATCAGCCAGATAGGCATCTATGGCATTTTTAGAAACACCCGTCTGAGCTTCTCCGGTATTATTGTAACTCATCAACGAATGCGTCAACATACCTGCTTCATAATGTCGGTATAAAATGACTTCAGGGTTTCCGGCCAGATTTATAGAGGTAAATACTTCCCTATAATTACCCAAAGTATACCTGCCGGAATTGATCAGCTGATCCGCAGCCCATTTAGCGGCTTCGAAATACTCGGAAGCCTTCGTATTGTTCCCGTCATGATATTTCTGCCAGGACCCCTCAAACAACATGACCTGAGACATAAATGCCAGGACCACATCCTTGTTCACTGTAAGGCCGGCGGTACCGTCCTGGGTCCTGACATTTGCTACTGCAAACTGAAAATCTTCCAGCACCCTGTCCATGACAAAGGTCCGAGGATCACGGGGCCTGAAGAGCTGACTGGGGTCCTGATCGCTTACTTCTTCTTCAAACCAAGGTACATCTCCAAACTGATTTACCATATTGGCATATTCCAGGGCACGAAAAAATCTGGCCACCCCGGTCCAGTGATTTATGGCCTCTTCACTCATAGGCACGGTCTGTATCCTATTTATAAACAAATTAGCTTTTCTAATCCATGAAAACCTCCAATAGTTAGTACCGGCAGCAGTTACTGGCTGAAGCCTGAATTGTGCCGGATTACTGGCTGAGAAATCATCATTTAATGACTGACCGGTAAAGTACCTGCCCCAAGTAAATCCACTACCATAACCACTGAAAAATTCGGGATAAAATCCCCAGGCGAAAGTCCGGACGTTTTCTTCTGTAGTCCAATAAGTCTCATCTGTAAGCCTGTCCAGCGGAGGTCTTTCCAGAAAGTCATCCTGACAGGCTACCATGGCAGTGACTATAAGTATATATGCAAATATTTTATATTTCATCTTGATCGGTTTTTACGTATTAAAGCGTGAATTGTACCCCAAATGATAAGGTTCGCTGGAAAGGATAAATCCTACCAAAGGATGCTGGATCATTTAGCCCTGCCGTAGTATATTCTGTCTCAGGATCTATAGGTAAGTTGACATTGTCAAACTCAAAAAGATTTTCTCCACTGAAATAAACCCTCAGGCGGTCAACTTTTATCCTACTGGTCAAGCTACTAGGAATGGTATATCCTACAGTGATATTTTTCATCCTCATGTAAGAAAGGTCCAATAAATACTTGGTCTGAGGAAGAAAATTCCTCATGTTGTTTGATTGTCCATGGTCTGTTGGTCGAGGATAAAATGCATTTGGATTATCCTCTGTCCAGTAGTCAAGCTGATGTGTATACCAGGCCTCTCCAGGTCTAAAGCCTGGGATAAACAATGGGCCATTTGCCCACATTTCTCTCTTCCCCACACCCTGAACAAAAAAGCTAAGGTCAAATCCTTTAAACTCACCGCCTAATCTGATACCATATTGGTATCTAGGCGTAGTATTACCTATCACCCGCATATCACCCGGATCATCCACTGTATTGGTACCACGGTCAATAACACCATCTCCATTTAAATCTTTGTACTTAATGTCTCCGGGACCATAAAAGAAAAATCCGCTTTCAAAGAAAGCCTGTGAAGGAACTCCATCCATTAGCACATACCTACCGTTATCGAGTACAAATTCACCATTGGCGTCGCGCACAAAATCATCTGCAGTAAAAAATCCATCCGTTTCAAATCCCCATATCTCGCCCAATACCCTGCCTGGCCGGTTTTGATTGACACCTCTATTATCAGCAAAATCAGTGATCACCTCTTTAAAATCTGATAACATAACGGAGCTATTGATTCTCAGCCCATTGGTAAACTGGTGAGAATAATCCACGGCTAGTTCCCAACCAGTGGTCTGCAGTTCACCCAGATTCTGTTTGGTGGCCATAGTTCCAAAAGAAGATGGCAAAACTACTCCAGCACTGTGCATATCACTGGTAGTCCTTCTGAACCAGTCGAAGCTCATACCAAATTTATCCCTGAAAAATCTGGCATCCACCCCAAAATCCAGAGTACTGACTGTCTCCCAAGTCAAGGCAGATGGCAAGGCTCCAGGAGTAGTGGTGGTCCGCATATTTTCATTGCCGATCATCCAATTAGCGTTAGACGTATTCATTATCCTATAAATATCTCCAATGAAAGCATTCTGATTTCCAATAGCCCCATAGGATCCCCTTAGTTTCATGAATGATAGCACATTAGATAAAGGCTCCATAAAAGGCTCTTCCGTTAGGATATATCCGGCAGACATAGAAGGGAAAAAGCCCCATCTTTCTGTTGGGGAAAGCCTGGAAGAACCATCATAACGTCCATTTACTTCCAGCAATAATTTATCACTATAGATATAATTAAACCTGCTGAAAAAGCCTAAAGTAGCCCATTGATCTCTATTACCTGTTACAAACATATCCCCGGTAGCCAGAGAAAGTTCCCCCCTATTAGGATCCATCAGGTTCCTTCTTTCAGATCCATGGGTCCAAAGCTCAAAGCTTTCTATATCTGAACCCACCATTACCTTGAACGCATGATCTCTTACATCTATATCATAGGTGGCAAAAGCCCTGCCTACATTCCTTTTACTCCATAATGAATTATACTGGGCCTTATTATAGATGGGACTACTATAGGGGGCATACTCTAGATTTGCACCTGTAGCCCAAAAATTATATGCGGACAAAATGCCGCCTGTCTGATGCAGGTTCTGATTATTATTACTATAAGTATAATCCAGATTGATACTTAGTCCTTTTACTGGTCTTAAAGTAGTGCCTAAGTTTATCCTTGACATGGAGGTATTCTCCTCATTCATGTGTGACTGCTCTACTTCATTGATAGAATTTCTGAAGGGAAGCCCTTCATATGTACCATAAGGATAGACAGCTTGCCATCTAAATATATAGTACCAGGGATCATACGTTTCAGGAGAATAATAAAACGGTCTTGTAAATTTTGTTTCAGAATATAGCACTTTTGCCCTTACTTCCATCCAATCGGTGACAGAAGTACTGATGCTAAAATTCAAATTGTACCTGTCAAACTGGTCAGGGTTGGTCTTCAGAACCCCTTCCTGGCCCAGATATCCTGCTCCAAGGTAATAATTGGTTTTTTCCGTTCCTCCTGAAACTGATACATCATGCTTCTGTTGAGGGGTATATTGCCTTAGAAATAGTTCTGCAGGATCCCATGAACGGTAAAAAAACAATCTCCCGTCACGGATCTCAAAGTCTCTACCCATGACCATTTCAGGACCTAAATCCTGTCCGCCGTATTGGGCTTCCCATTCCCTCATTTTCTGGATACCTACCTGATCAAATGCCATTCCTACGGCACTGAACACATTAGTGGCAGGATTTGAACGCTGTAAAGCCCTAAAGGCCATTTCTGCTCCTTCAGCTGCAGGAGCTATTTCAGGGGTATAAGTAGGGGTATTCCAGGCAAAGTTATTGGAGTAGGAAACCCTAGGTTTTCCGCCTTTAATTCCAGACTTGGTCGTAATCAGGATAACACCCCAGGCAGCCCTGGACCCATAAATGGAAGAAGCAGCTGCATCTTTAAGGACCGATATACTTTCGATATCTTCTGGATTGACCAATTGGAGGCTTTCTATCTCCACATTATCTACCAAGATCAATGGCTGTGCACCCTGTGTATTACTCAAAGTGCCTGTCATACCTCTAAGTCTAATATTAGGATTCTGACCTATCTGACCACTCGGTGTGGTGATGGTCAGGCCAGGTGTAGTCCCTTGTAGCCCCCTAGCCACGTCAGTTATCGGTCTGGAAGCCAACACTTCTGTATCTACAGTCGTAACAGCTCCAGTTACATTGCTCCTTTTTTGAGTACCATAGCCAATCACCACCACCTCATCAAGAGCTTTTTCATCCGCTCCTAAAGTTACATTGATGGTCCTACCGTCTCTAACAGTGATTTCCTGGGATAGCATGCCCACAAAACTAAACCGGAGGACCTCTCCAGGACTTACTTCGATAGCATACTTTCCATCTAGGTCTGTCGAAACTCCCTGCGAAGTTCCTCTTACCAGTACACTTACCCCGGGCAAGGTAGTACCATCATCAGCTGAGGTTACCACTCCTGTCACTACCTGGCCCTGTGCCTGGGCATGGAAATGAATCAAGAGAAAGCATAGCACCCAGATGGCGCTTTGTAAAAGTTTTTTCATGTGTAAATAGTTTATGGTTAAAATTTGGAATTGGCAATAGATATTCAGACCGGAGATCTAACCAGCATATAAAGAAGTGGCTAAAATACCGAAGGCTTGATAGGTTTTTCTCTTCGGTAAATTTTTTCAAAAAAACACTTAAATCCATCCCTGAAAACAGTGATATTACCAAATCACTGTAAAAAATCAGCAGCAGACCATGGGGAAGTTTTTATAAAACTTTACCCCTTATACATTACACTTTAATATAAATTCTATTTTTCATCAGCCATAAGCCTATAAACCATAACAGTAGCATGTAAAAAACGGCAAATAAAAGAGAAGCCGGTTTGCCCTCCGTCCAGACCAGAAAAAAATGCTGATATATCCAGGCATTTAGACTCATTTCTGATATGCTGATGATGCCCATAGTTTTTATCAACGCTCCTGAAAGGATAAAAATAAAGAGGGGATTCTTTCCGAATACTTCAAAAAAATATGTCCAATTTTTGGCTTTATATTTTTCTATGATCACTATCAATATAGCCAGCGAGAGAAAACTCCATCCTAAAGTATACAATACATATGAACTCGTCCATATGGGCTTATTGATAGGAAAAATAACATCCCACCACCATCCTACAGCTAGCATGGCTAATGCAATGAATATAAACAAACCGGTTTTATAGTTCAAAGATCGGGAACCTTGGATCAATCTACCTGCCCAATACCCTCCAATAATATTTACCGCAGCAGGTATAGTGCTCAATAACCCTTCCGGATCAAAGGGAATTCCAAAGCCCTTATATAGATGCTTTTCTGCAAAAATCCATATATCAAATTTCAGTGCAGCATTTCCTTCCAAGCTATAGGGATGTCCCACTTCACCATAATACCACATCACTATCCAATAAGATAACAAAATAATACCCCCCATAAGTAAAGCTCCTTTTAACTTTAAATAATGTATCAGCAGTCCGGCTATCAAATAGCAAAGTGCTATCCGCTGTAGTACCCCCATGATCCTCAATGCGGAAAAATCCTTTAGCACCAGTTCACCCTCAGCAGATCTGGTTATAAAAGGAAATGCATTTAATAGTAGGCCCAAAAGGAAAATAATTCCCGCACGCTTTAATATTTTTTCAATTACCTGCCGGTCTCCCATTTTAGCATATTTAGCCATGCTGAAACTCATGGCATTTCCTATTACAAACAAAAACATGGGAAAGACCAGATCCGTCACTGTAAATCCATGCCATGCCGCATGGCGTAAAGGAGGATAAATATGCTGCCAGCTGCCAGGTGTATTGACGATAATCATCAGGGCGATGGTCATGCCCCTCAGTACATCCAGAGACAGATATCTTTCTGTTAAAGTTGATGATGGATGATCCTGAATAGGTATCACGTTCTGCATGGGTTTATGAATTATTCTTTTCCAATTTTAAGTTATAATTCTCGGCCTTCAAAGATTTAAGCCTGAAACTATTAATCATTTCCTTATTCTATCATTTTTGTTCCAGGGGTATCCTACGGTCATTGATTTTTCATCAACAGACTGTAAAACAGTAAATTATTATCATGTTTATATGTCAATATACCACGTGAATTTTTATGGGCAAAAAAAATGTCTAAATTAACGGTTTACTCCCATCACTACTGAAATCAAAAAAACTAGTCTTTATGATTAAAATCTTAATAGCAGATGACCATCAGATGTTTATCGACGGTGTGAAGTCTATGCTTGGAGAATCGATAGACATCCAGGTGGTAGGAGAAGCGATGAACGGCCATGAAGTGCTGGCTTTTTGCGATACCCATGCCATTGATATCGTGATCATGGACATCAGTATGCCCCTCATGGACGGGATAGAAGCTACCCGTCTGCTGCTCAAAAAAAATCCTCGTATAAAAGTCTTGGGATTATCCATGCACAACGATAGGAATTTTATCGCTGATATGCTCAAAACAGGGGCACATGGGTACATTTTAAAGAATACGGGAAAGAACGATCTGCTTACTGCCATACATGCCCTACAGGAGGGGGAAACCTTTTTAGGGGAAGAGGTCAAAAAAACCTTACTGAACAGCTTTATTAAAAAGCCTAAACCTGATCAGATTGAAAAATTATCCAACCGTGAACAGGAGGTACTGGAATCTATAGCTTCGGGACTGACCACCCAGGAAATCGCCCAACAGCTCTTTATATCTAAAAACACAGTGGAATCCCATAGGAAAAATCTCCTCTACAAACTGAAGGCAAAAAATACGGCAGAACTGGTCAATAATGCCTATAAACAAAAGCTGATTCAGTGATTATCGCAAATCACTATTTTCAGGGATAAAAACTAATCCTTTTCGCTACATATTTGCTGAGGCAAGTATTTTTATCCCAACTATTATTCTTAAGATAATGTTTCTAATCGCTGACAGTGGCTCCTCCAAAACCAATTGGAAGTATGTAAATGCTAATGGAGAAATATTGACCTCTCTAAAAACAGTTGGTCTGAACCCGTATTTTAACACCATTCCAGATATGTCCCAACTCATCCTTACAGAGGTAGCGCCTTATCTGAAGGAGGTCAGCAGCATACATTTTTACGGGGCAGGATGTGGCCATGTATTAAAGGCCAATGAGGTAAAACAAGCCATCAAAGAGGCCATACCAGCCCCTTCCGTTCAGGTAGAAAGTGATATGCTGGGTGCAGCCCGCAGCATATTTCTAGAAGAAC
The DNA here is from genome assembly GCF_000714815.1 of Anditalea andensis. Taxonomy (GTDB): domain Bacteria; phylum Bacteroidota; class Bacteroidia; order Cytophagales; family Cyclobacteriaceae; genus Anditalea; species Anditalea andensis. The sequence continues at coordinate 143,660 of NZ_JMIH01000011.1, forward strand.
CTGGCATAGCTTCCATCCTTGGTGCCGGGGCCAATTCCTGTGTATATGACGGCTATCAGATCATACAGAATGTACCCTCTCTGGGATATTTGTTGGCAGACTGGGGCAGCGGGGCAGTGATGGGCAAAGATATGCTTTCTTTAGTCCTTCAGGAGAAAGTGCCTAAGTACATTCTGGAGGATTTCTACCATACCTACCAAATGGATACAAGGGAAATTTTGGATATGGTCTACAATAGGCCTATGGCCAATAAATTCCTCTCTGGTTTTTCCCCATTTTTATTGAAATACGCCCATCAGGAAGAATCATTTAGGGATATGATCATCGATAACTTCCGGAAATTCTTTGACTATTATATACTAACCTATGGCCGGTATGTGAACCATCTTAAAGTAGGACTGATAGGATCCATAGCGTTTCATTTTCAGGAATACCTTATGGCCATCAGCAAAGAAAAGTCCATTCCTGTGAGGACTATCATACAGGATCCTATGGATGGATTGGTCCGTTATCACTATCAGTTTATCCAAAATACATTCTAAAAATGGGACCTATTAAGTATTGTTTTGTAGCACTTTTCTGTTTACTGGTAGGGCATGTACCGGCACAGCACCTCCCAAAGCGGGAACTGCGGGCGGTATGGATAGCCACCGTGGAAAATATAGACTGGCCTTCCTCTAAGGGGATACCTGCTCAGGAACAAAAGGAAGAATATGTAAAAATGCTGGACCATTTTCAGGCCTTGGGCATGAATGCCATCATCATGCAGGTCCGGCCTACTGCCGACTCTTTTTATCCCTCCAGCTATGAGCCATGGTCAGCCTACCTTACCGGAAAGCAGGGGAAAATGCCTGAGAACTATTATAATCCCCTGGCTTTTATGATAGAAGAGGCCAAAAAAAGAGGATTGGAATTCCACGCTTGGTTTAACCCTTATCGGGCCAGCAATTCCAAAGATTTTTTCCCCTCTGAAAATCATCCGCTGATGAGTCATCCGGAATGGTTTGTCCAATATGGGGGCAAATGGTATTACGATCCGGGTATACCTGAAGCCAGAGCGTATGTCTTTGACGCTATCATTGAAACAGTAAAGCATTATGATCTGGACGCTGTCCATTTTGACGATTATTTTTATCCTTACAGAGTAGCCAATGAAGTGTTTCCGGACAGTCTTTCCTTTAAAATTCATGGTGGCCAATATACCCATATAGAGGACTGGAGGAGGGAGAATGTGGATTATTTCGTGGAGGAACTGGGTGCCAGAATCAAAGCAGAAAAACCTTTTGTCAAATTTGGAATAAGTCCATTCGGGGTTTGGAGAAACAAAAACATGGATCCGGCCGGTTCTGAAACACAGGCTGGAGTGACCAATTATGATGACTTATATGCCGATGTACTGAAATGGCTGCGGGAAGGCTGGATAGACTATATTACCCCACAGATCTATTGGCACATCGGGTTTGATAAAGCAGAATATAAAACGCTAGTAGATTGGTGGAGTAAAAACACGTATGGAAAGCATCTTTATATAGGCCAGGGTGTCTACCGTATGGGAGAAAAAGGTTGGGAAGATCCAGCGGAAATTCAAAATCAAATTTTTTATAACAGAGAATTTGATCAAGTGCATGGTAGTATGTATTTCAGTGCCAAAACATTCATGACCAATAAAGAAGGGCTGAATGAAAAGATAAAATCAGTTTACCCCTATAAGGCTTTAATACCAGCTATGCCTTGGATAGATGCCACTCCCCCAGCGGCTCCAATTCTGGATAACATCAGCGGAAGTCAGGGAGGGGGTATCACACTCGAATGGCGTGACGGGCTTCCTATAAATAATTCCTATTATGTCATATACAGGATACCTGCAGGAGAGGCATTAGATCTGGAAAACCCTAAAAACATCATGGCCATCGTACAGAAAAGCCCATACACCAACCAATATTGGACTGACCATTCTGCAGATCGCCGATCTAGGTATACCTATCAGATCAGCACTTTTGACAGGCTGCACAATGAAAGCGAACCAAGTAACAGCATCCAAATACGGACCAGAGGGAGAAGGGGAACAGTGAGGAAGCTATGACCTAATCCACATCCAGCGGATCTAGCGTGATCCTATGATTAAGTATATTTCATATTCAGCAAGTTTGTGGTCTGAGCAGGACTGGGTATCTTGTATTTCAGAAACGTGATAGAAATATATGGCAGCCTCTATTTTCACAGACTTAAGTATAGCCAAAGATGAGAACAGGTCGATCTTTGAGCGTAGCATTCATTCCATATTATCAGGTCACCAACCCAATCTGATCGGGGTGTTGGTCTCCGGGTTTCCGGGTACAGGCAAATCATTTTTTGTAGAAAACTACCTTTATCCATATGCCCAATCATATCCAATGCTTACCATTAAGCACCACCCTCAGCTCAAGAATATTCCCTTTTCTAGTTTTAAATCAGGCCTCACAGATTTTCTTTCCAATCTTTATAATACTTTAAGTGGCAAAGAATATGAACGTTTCTCCTATAGCCTAAAGACCCATTTTGGGGAAACTTATCCTCTGATTCTCGATTATATCCCAGAGCTTTCACTTTTAGCAGGAAACCATTCTTTTAACCAGGAAGGCGTTGTCCAGAAAATAGAAAACCAGCTTTATTCACTCATCAAAAGATTATTTGAATTTGTAGCCTCCTATTTTCAAAAGCCCGTTTTATTCTTTACCGATGACCTTCAATGGATGGGTACATCTGAAATTAACTTATTGAAGTTTTTGCTCGTGGAGCTGGGAACAGACACTTTGATCTGGGTAGGCGCATGTAGGACCGAACACGAAAAGGTCACTCCCGTCAGCCAGCTGATTGACAGTTTAGGATTTAAAAACAGACAAATAGAACATATTAAAATCAAAAACCTAAATGTACATCAAAGCCGCACTTTTCTGGAACACCAATGGGGAAATCCGTGTGCTTCTGATCTATTAAACCTATGCTTTCAGATTACCAAAGGTCATTTATTTCACTTGCAGTTACTTTCCGATAGCATCATGCAATCGGGTTATATCGAATTAAAAGGGGGGCTCTGGACTGGAGATATACCCGAAATCGCTACAGCCTTTGAAGGGTTGAACCTGCAAAATATCCTAAGCAACTATCTGGGTAAAATCTCCTCCAGATCTCTTGAAATCATGGAATTGATGGCCTGTATAGGTTCGTGTGACAGGGCACTGCTAGCCGATTGTTTGGGTGAAAAAGAAAGCCATGTAATAGGGCTAATCAATGAATGCATTACCAACGGCATCCTGGAACAAAAAGCCGAAAAAATCCAGCTTTCAGACCGGCACGTGGGAGAACTCCTCTATCAGGGCCTTTCGGCGGAAAAGGCAGCCTCCTATCATTATCAAATTGCCATGCTGTATTATAAAAGGCAACAAAACCAAAATGACAACCCCCATACCATACTAGCAGCCAGCCATTTAAACCAGGCATTATCTCAGGTAAGAATCCTTGGGGAAATGCGGTTAGGCGCCAGACTGAATTTCCAGGCTGGCCTATACTCCAAACAAAAAAATGCCTTGGAGCAATCCAAATCTTTTTTTAAGATGAGCTGTGCCCTACTAAGGGAATGCCGGGGAGAAGAAGTATCCTCCCTCCTTTGGGAATCCTATCTGGAACGAGCCACAGTAGAATATTACTTAGGAGAATATGACCTGGCAGAAATACACCTGGACTATCTCCTGGATTCATTTATCAATCTGCAAATAAGGGTCCCTGCTTTCAGACTAAAGATCATCATCAATAATCATCTGGGAAGATATAAAAAAGCACTACAGATATTAAAAGAAAGCCTTGATGAACTAGGCGTAACACTACCTGATCGGAAATGCGTGGACAAAGAAGTGCTGTATCTGAAATCCATAGTGGATAATAATGACATCAATCCTTTTCTCGACCCAGATGCCAATAATTTACAAAACCATAACCAGGAAGTTTCCGATCTCCTTTATGTAGGCGGTATGGCGCTGCACCATACATCAGAGGTACTCATGACATGGGCCGCCCTTCAAATTATATTACGATCTGACTTTACCAAAAATTCCGGCGTCAAGGCCATAGGGTATGTTTCTTATGCCAGAATGAGGATTATCGCAGGGGATATTCCCCTAGGGATGAACTATGGCCAGAAAGCAATAGAAATCAACATGCAACTTTGTGACATGCAGCTGAGGTGTAGGGTATATGGCGTCTATGCATTTTATATCCTGCCGTGGCACGGGCACTTCAGCCAAAGCCTGCATCTGCTAAGTGAAGGCATAGAGGCAGGGAGAAGAACCGGAGATCTTATTGGAGTTTATATTCTTAAAACCCATCAGCTGAACCTTCATTTCATATCAGGACGTCCCCTTTCAGATATCATGGCCTATGAATTTGACCAGTCGCTTCCCGGCGTAGAACTGACCTATTATATCACTCATTATCAAAAGGCACTGGTAAATTTTCTTCTTTGCAACACCCCTATTTTTGCCCTTCCTCAGCAGCAGTCCTTATGGCAGGGAGCGAAGCTCACGGTTCAAGAAGAAATGTTTTACCGAAATTACGTCTGGGCCAGGTATTATTTCTTATTCGGACATTATGACCTAGCAGAAAAAGCTGCCTTTGAAGCTAATGAAAACCGTAAACTTCAGGAAGCATCTCCTTTAGTACCTGCCAATACCATTATCCGGTTCTTGTCCATCACCCAAAACTGGTCATGTTATGGCGTAGAGCAGAAGCAGCTATTTATCCTAAGACTGAAGGCAACTTTAGAAAAAATGGAAAGGTGGTACCGATACTCTCCGGATAACTATGAACATAATTACTGGCTCCTCCAAGCCGAATGGTTACGTATAAATGGGCAACACAAAGAAGCCCGGTACTGTTTTCAGAAAGCATTGGATAATTCAGGAGATAACCTTTATCAGTTGGCCATCACACATGAACTGTACGCGAAATATTTATTTTCCATCAAAAACCATGTAAAAGCCCTAAAGGAAATTCAACTGGCCATAAAAGCTTTTACGGCCTGGGGTGCCATAGCTAAAGTAAACCAATTGACCCAACAATACCGGGCCGCCATCCAACCCGTATCAGTGGCATTGGCAGAGATGGATATGGAAACTGTCCAAAGGGAGCTGAGCAGTGACCTGAACATCGATTCCTTGGTAAATAAACTTATGGTGCTGCTGATGCGGATTTCCGGATCTACCGGGGTAGTAATAAGGATGGATAATGATATGGGTGAACTATCCCCGTGCGGCCAACTGTCTTTGCTGTATCAGCAAGGAGAACTTATGGCAAGCCACCACATAACTATACCTGAATCACTCTTAATGATGGCCCACCGTACCCAAAACCCTCTGATCTTACATGATGTTTTTGAAGAAAACACTATAAGAGATCTGGCTTCCTTAAGAGATAGAAACATCCAGTCTTTTATCATAATGCCACTCACCATTACAGGAAATTTATCATTGGTCATCTATTTGGAAAATACTTTTTCCAAACATTGGTATGATGAGCATAGATTAAAGGAGATCAGAATAGTGGCCAATCAGGGGGCGGTCATCATAGAAAATGCAAAAACGCACGAAAAATCCATCAGGCTGAATGAAGAATTAAGAAAAGAAATGGATGAAAAACAAGTGCTGGCAGAGGTGATCGAAAACCAGAAAGACAAACACTTGAAAGATCTGGTAGATATCCAAGATAAAGAACGCAATAGAATAGCCAGTGAACTACATGATAGCCTGGGGTCACTACTATCCACAGTGAAAATGCGTTTTAATAATCTACAGGAAGATGCCAGTTTTTCATACCCTTTAAAAGCTCAAGATTATGAAGATGCTCTCTATATGCTGGATGATGCTATAGAGGAAGTGAGAAAAATCGCACACTCCATGTCTACCGCTTCACTGAAAAGATTTGGGCTTCCAGCCTCTCTGCAAACTTTTATAGAAAAGATAAATGCTGCTAACCAGCTGGAGGTGGAACTGCAGATATTGGGAATGCATCAAAGGATTTCGGACCAATTAGAAGTGGCCATATACCGGATTTGCCAGGAACTGGTACAGAATGTGATCAAACATGCTGGAGCCACCCATCTCAATATTCAGATGATCAATCACCAAAATCTCGTTAATATCATTGTAGATGACAATGGCATAGGGATGGACCTATCAAAAATCAAACAGGGTTTTGGTTTCCTGACCATTCAATCCAAAGTGTCCCTGCTCAAAGGTACGCTTCACATCGAAAGTAGGGAAGGGCATGGTACCATGATCTTAATCGATATCCCATTATAGAGATATGAATTTATCATAGATGATAAAAAATGTAAAATGTTTAATATGAGATTGAAGCGTTGAAGTTAAATTTTTTGGCAAATCTTTACCATTTATTATTAGAGGCCGTTTTACCTTCAACTTTATAATAAAATGACCCACTTTTTCATAAAACCCAAAAGGTCATTGAATTATACTATATTATAAAGCTATGGGCTTATTTATATTAGAAAATACTGAAAAGAATACTTTTGTCCCCTTTCTTTTTCCTGTATTTTTATATGTTTATGTATTATCCAAAGGCTAGATAGTATCCCGTATGCATATAAACATTCCAATGTAGGATGCTTTCATCTTATTTTATCTCCTCAAAATAAGCATTGCTAGCCCTAATTGAATTTCATTATAAATCTCCAAATGTATTGCCCATGAAAAGCATTTCAGAAATATTGGATCATAAAGACCATAGACCCTTCCCCTATCCTGATGCGGCCTATAAAGTGTATCAGGAATGGCACGAAGCTATTTTTTTACATTGGGAATTACCAGTTGCTGTCTTACAAGGAATGCTTCCTGGCGGACTGGAAGTAGATACCTTGAAGGGCAAAGCCTATATTTCACTGGTGGCCTTCAAAGCTGAAAACAGCAGGATTAAATATTTACCCAGCTTACCGATCATTTCTGATTTTTTGGAAGCCAATGTCAGAACCTATGTCATAAAAGATGGGATTCCGGGAATATATTTTTTAAGTATGAAAGCAAATAAAACCATTTCAGCTTTCATGTTTAGAAGTATAACAGGTTTTCCCTATTACCCTTCCCAAATGCATCATGACAATCAAAGTTTTAGTTCATATCAGCAGCAATCAAAAGACTATTTTGATTTTAGCTATAAAGTAGGCCCCCTCCTTTCAGATAAGAGTGAACTGGACCGGTGGCTTACGGAGCGCTACTGTGTATACTTGGATAAATACAATAAATTTTTGAGATTTAACGTACACCATGAAGAATGGCCCATGCAGCAGTTAGCAATACGGGACCTAAGGATACGGTACCAGTTAGAAGGGTATACCTTGAACAATCCCCAGCCTGTGCTGGCCCATTACTCTCCAGGAGTGGAAGTAGTAGGCTGGCTGCCCGAATTCTTGGACATTTAATATAAGTCTATAATCAGATCATCCTGGGGTGAATGACCCAATTCAACTTTCCCTATCCTGTTACATTAAAAACTTAATTGGCAAGAACATATTAAATTCATTTTTCTGCTGCAATATGTAGTCTACCATATTTATACTTATTACTTTTGAGCAATAGTTAAAATAAAATGTCAGCAGATCTCAAAAGAATAGTTATAAAAATAGGTTCAAATGTCCTTACGCAAAATGATGGTACTCCCGACAGAATAAGGATGGCCGCGTTGGTAGAACAGATTACTTATCTGCGCCAAAAAGGCCTACAGGTCATTATCATCAGTTCCGGTGCGGTAGCCTTTGGCAGAGCAGCTGTTCCCTTTCCTGAAAAAGCCGATCCAGTAGTAAAAAGGCAGATTCTTGCCGCCATAGGCCAGATAGAACTTATCCATTCTTATCAGTCCCTGTTTAGCAAACATGACATCAATGTAGCACAACTTATGGTAACCCAAAGTGACTTCAGGGATAGAAAGCATTACCTGAACATGAAGAACTGCTTTGAAGGCCTGCTGCATAAAGATATCATTCCTATCGTCAATGAAAATGATACCGTGGCGGTCACCGAACTGATGTTTACAGACAATGATGAGCTGGCAGGATTGGTCGCTGCCATGGCAGATGCCGACCGCCTAATCCTGCTGAGCAATGTGGCAGGCATCTATAAAGGCCATCCAGATGAACCGGGGGCAGAACTCATACGCACCGTGGATCAAAAATCCCCCCAAGACCTTAACCAATACATCCTTTCCCACAAATCTTCATTTGGAAGGGGGGGGATGCTGACCAAAATCAATATGGCCATGAAATCTGCTGACCTGGGTATAGGGGTATATATCGCCAATGGCAAAAAAGATAACGTACTGGTTGAACTGTTTGATAACACATTAGCCTGTACTTATTTTATACCCAATAAAGCTAAAGAAAGTCCCAAAAAATGGATCGCCCACAGTGATAGCTATTCTAAAGGTACGGTGATTATCAATGAAGGAGCAGAAAAAGCGCTCTTTTCCGAAAAGATAATCAGCCTGCTGCCCATAGGCATCACTGAAGTATCAGGGGAGTTTACTAAAGGTGACATTATCCGCATCCTCTCTCCAAAAGGCATCAAACTTGGGCTGGGCAAAGCGGCATATGGATATAAGTCCGCATTAGAAAAGAAGGGTCTTAAAAACCAAAAGCCCATTATTCATTACGATTATTTATATTTATTTGACCATTGACCACCATGACCATACTGCCGATTTTAGATCAAGTAAGAAAATCGAGTCGCAGCCTCAACGGCCTAACAGCTGACAGGGCCAATAAAATCCTACTAGACCTGGCTAATATGACCTTAGCTGCGGTACCCCAGCTTCTTGAGGAAAATAAAAAAGATCTGGAAAAAATGGACCCTGCAGATCCAAAATATGACCGGCTGAAACTGACCGAGGACCGTATCCGGTCTATAGCTGAGGATATGCGTAAAATCACTGAACTCCCTTCCCCCCTATCAAAAATACTGGAAGAAAAATCTTTGGACAACGGGCTCTATTTACAAAAAGTCACCGTACCCATTGGCGTGATAGGCATTATCTATGAGGCCAGGCCAAATGTCACCTTTGATGTTTTCAGCCTATGTCTCAAATCAGGCAATGCCCTGGTATTAAAAGGTGGAAGTGATGCCCATGCGTCCAATACGATCATCGTCAATACCATTCAGAAAGCATTGCAAAAAAATGGCATAGATCCCCATATTGTCACGCTATTACCTGCTGGCCGTGCATCCACCAATGAAATGCTGATCGCGGATAAACACATCGATATCATCATCCCCCGTGGCAGCCAGGCTTTGATTGACTATGTTAGGGAAAATGCGAAGGTACCGGTCATAGAAACGGGAGCTGGGATTGTCCATACTTACTTTGACGAGACAGCAGACCTGGCCATAGGTACCTCTATTATAGAAAATGCCAAAACCAGAAGGGTAAGTGTATGTAATGCACTGGACTGTTTGATCATACACCAAAACAGGCTAGGCGATTTGGGAGCTATCACGGAAAGGCTGGCTTTTAAAAATGTAATCCTTTATGCTGACCCACTCTCCTACAGCGCGCTGAAAAACATTTATCCTAATGATATGCTTTTCCAGGCAGAAGAAGAGCACTTCGGTACAGAGTTCCTATCCTTGACCATGTCCATCCGTACGGTAGCTGATATAGATGAAGCCCTAGAACACATAGCCCGATACAGCAGCAAACACAGTGAGGCCATCATCGCTGAGAAAAATGATGTAATAGAAAAATACGTCAATGCAGTAGATGCAGCAGCAGTGTATGTCAACACCTCCACTGCCTTTACAGATGGGGGACAGTTTGGAATGGGTGCAGAAATCGGTATTTCAACCCAAAAACTTCACGCCCGTGGACCGATGGGCCTTGAAGCTTTGGTCACTTATAAATGGATTATCAAAGGCAAAGGCCAGATCAGGCCATAACGGGTCTATTTCTAACAAAAAATCAATGGTTGCTCATCAGTAGCACATACTTATTTTATTGCACTATTAGGATATCTTAACAATCATATCTTCTACATCTTAAAATCAAGCTGTATCTTCGTATACATGAAAGCATTGTTTTTTTTATTTTTTATTTCCCTCATATCATTGACCACATACGGGCAGGTACTGACGGGCAATATCATTGATGCTCAGGATCAGTACAATATGAAGGGGGTAAAGGTACAAAATCTCCGTACAGCCGAATCTTTTACCAGTAATGATAGAGGCTATTTTAGGATGGAAGTATTGATGGGTGATTCTGTGACATTTTCAAAAGAAGGATATGTCACCCATCTTATCATAGTGGAAGATATTGACCATGTGATCATTCCCTTGACTTTTGATGCAGTGGGGTTACCGGCTGCATATGTATATGCTGATCGACCTTCTATGTACATACCGGGTATCTCTTTGGATCGGGACCCAGACCGTAAACCAATGGGACCGGGCAGGGTAATGCCAGGACATAGCCGATCACACACCGACCTTACTCCTGGACTGACCCTGGACGGGCCTATTTCCTATTTTACCAAAAGGGAAAGAAACAAAAGACAATATAAAAGAGCGCTCGAAAAACTCAATAGGCAAGCTCCTTACCTCGAAGTGATTCAGTCAGATTCTATCAAACAAGTGCTGATGAACCGTTTTGAACTCCTTGAAGTAGAACTGGATGAACTGATCATCGGCTTTAATATCTACCATCGTGATCATGAATTTTTAGACATGGACCATGATACTGTCTTGGGTCTCCTGTACGAATTCTTAAATGAGAATGTCAGAAGGAGAAGAGAATATTAAGTGCTACTTGGGAGCGTATACTCTATGCTTCATATGAAGGCATTAAATTTGATGGTAGAAAGTGGTACTTTTAAATTCATAAATAAATAATCGGAAACCATGCACATCACTGAAAAAATAACCAATGACAGGGTAAGATCATTTACTTCTTCTGAAATAAATGAAGCTATAGATCAGCAAATGGAAGAAAATGTAGAATTTTATTCCATTCAAAATCCGGTAACCATCAAACGGAGGATAGAAGAACTTGATGCGGAATGGGATATAGAAAGAATCCTCGAACTGAATGCCTCTACTTTGGCCCTCACCGGTATCCTGCTAAGTGCTATTGGCAGCAAGAAATGGTTACTCCTATCAGGATTGGTTACCGCTTTTATGGCACAGCACGCTATACAGGGATGGTGCCCGCCATTGGAACTTTTGAGAAAACTTAAAGTGCGTACGCGAAAAGAGATAGACATGGAAAAACACTTTCTTCTAAAAGCCCTGGAAGCTAGACCTGATCTCAAGTAAGCATTCCTGATACTACCTACCCTGCCCAGGCAGGGTTTTTTTATGGGTTTAAACAGTTTATTTTATACCTGAGATAATATATTCCTTGCCGTCCTCTGCCACTTCATATTGGATATCCGCTTTAAGATGAAGCATCTCTTCTCCTAGATGTGTGAGAAGTAATCTTTTACAGTTTAAATCTTTATTGGATAAAACCTTGTAAGACAAATGGCCAGCACTTTCTGTGCTATAAAAATTACATTCACAGATGAATAAATCTGCTTCATCAGACAAAGGGATGATTTCCTCTGTCCATTCGGTATCCCCGGAATAAGCGATAGTTACACCATCCACTTCCATTCTTACTCCATGAGGAAGGGTATCTGGGGAATGGATGACAGGAAAGGTTTTTATGACCAGACTTCCGAGGTCCAACTGCTGATGGGCACCATAAAATTTATATATAATATTCAAATCAGATAAAATGTCTGAACCCGGATAAAACAAATCAGCTGCTGCTTTCAGCTTATCGTCCATCCCTATAGGACTGACGATATAGAGCGGCTTTTCCCTTTTGTTTTTCTTTTCTTCTAACAATAAAAATATTAACCCACCGAAATGATCCCCATGAAAATGGGAAATGATCACTGCATCTATGCTATGGGTAGGTATGCGATGCTTTTTTAAGGCCAGCAGGGTAGTCGCCCCGCATTCCAGCAAGAAATTAATATGCGAGGTAGAAAAGAAAAAAGCACTGTTAAATTTGCCTCCACTGCAAAAAGCATCTCCGCATCCCAGAATTTTTAAATTTATGCAGGCCATATGTAGGGATTTTAAATTATGTGGAATAAATATTGATTCTAAGAGATAAAGGATTATTTATTTATAACAAAAAGGAGCGGCAGGGGTTTTTAAAACCAGTAAGCAAATTTTTACGGATAAACTGATACAACCAATCTACTATGGCTATTTTTGAAGAAAAAGTAACGTTAAAAAAATTATGGGAAGTGTTAAAAGCTTCAGGTAAACGATGGAATGATGCCGACCCTTTTCGGCAGGCTGCCATCATCTCCTTTTATGCTATATTGTCCCTACCTGCCCTATTGGTAATTATCATCAGTATAGCGGGTTATTTTTTTGGGGAGGATGCCGTCTCAGGCAATCTATCCAATGAAATTTCCGAAATGATAGGATCAGATGCGGCTGTCATGGTGGAGGAATTGGTAGCCAATGCCAGTCAGGCCGAATCCGGTACCATAGGTATAATCATCGGAGTCGGCGTGATCATATTTGGTGCCACGACGGTGTTTTTCCAGTTGCAAAAATCACTTAACCGCATCTGGGGCGTGATGCCTAAGCCGGGAGGGGCCATGAAAAAATACCTTGTGGACAGGCTTTTTTCATTTGGACTTATCCTTGTCATTGGATTTTTACTGTTGATTTCGCTGGTGCTTTCATCTATGATGGCTATACTCAGTGATTGGCTACAGACCTACCTGCCTTCCTATTTATTCATATTGATCAATATTGTCAACTACCTGATTTCTTTGGGTGTGATAGCTACGCTTTTTGCTATGATGTTCAAAATGCTACCCGATGCGAAAATAGAATGGAAATCCGTATGGGTAGGTGGATTTCTTACGGCATTATTATTTGAGATTGGAAAATTTGGGTTAAGCATATACTTTGGTACAGCAGAACCAGAATCAGTGTATGGGGCAGCAGGATCCATCGTCCTTATCCTGATCTGGATATCGTATGTGAGTATGATCCTTTTTTATGGAGCGGAATTCACCCGTACCTGGGCAGTAAAATTTGGCCATGGCATAAAACCAAAAGACAATGCAATATTGATATCCGAGCATTATGACAACCCCTATCTAATGGAGTAAAAATAGTTTTGAGCATACTATTAGGATAAAACAGCCGGCTGAATAAAAAAATATACAGCCCGCTGTATTGATAGCCAATGTTAATAAAGCGTCAGTGCCCAAATCATTTTCTAATGATCTATAGTTCATCATTTAAATTTACCTCCATATCCGTTTTTTTTGATTTTTCAAAACCATTAGCCTCATGACGTGTTGTTTTTATAATTACTATAAACCATAAAATGACTTATTATGAACAATGACCATAAAAATACACCTTCCCCACAGGGAAAATCAAATCCTTCAGATCCCGGTACCGAAGACAAAGCAGCCATTAAGGAAGGCAGATCCAAAGAAGCACTGGAAAAAGAAGAAGCACTTAAGGACAAATACCTAGAAGAGGATGGTTCCATTCCTCCGCATTTGGAAGAAGGAACCAACCGAAACCCCGATAAAACCAAAAACAGTGAACCTACTTACGGAGGGACAAAGAGTAAATAACCAAAGACCTGGGTTTTATCCAGGTCATTTTTTTAACCTAATGGTTTGAATATGAAACAATTGATTTCAATAGTGGGGCTATATGTTCTTTTGATCATGTGCACGGTAGGCTGGAGAACTGTAAGCGCCCAAGAGTTTATCATAAAAACTAGTGAAAACAGTTATGCTAAAACCTTACAGAAACTCAAAGCTGAAATAAAATCCCAAGATATGGAGCTGATCCAACATATCAATCATACGGAAGCAGCTGATAAAGTAGGTCTGGACCTTTTGCCTACAGCTGTAATCATCTTTGGTAATCCTAAAGCTGGTACAATATTGATGCAAGAAGACCCGAGAGTGGCTATAGAGCTTCCCCTACGTATACTCATATGGAAAGAAAATGAAATTACCTATTTAGGATTCCAAGATCCAATCCGGCTTCTCCAAATGTATAATATTGAAACACAAATAGATATACTAGATAATATGAGACAGGCACTGGATCTAGTCACTAACGCCGCTATACACTGATTTTTAAGCCTACCAATCAAATAATTTGATACTGTGGAAAAATTAGCTTTTTCAGGGAATTTCAGCTAATTTTAAGTGTTGAATTGTATTCACAAGTCCCTTGGCCCCTTATTAAAACGTTGTCAACACTCCCATCTCCAGTTGTTCTACATGTTGGGTGGAATGTATTGGCAATTAAATTAAAAAAAACACCTATGGATATCTCAGAAGTTTCCTCTGATAAGCTCGATCAAAAAAAAGAAAACATGAAAGGTTTGCTGTATCTTCCCACTGGCAGACAAATCACCCTACCCACCGATACTACAAAGGTAGCCTATCAGACCAAGTTTTATAATACCGAAGAAATCTCGGATGAGACCCTTAATTTCAAATTCCTAATGCCTGCCATTGAGGTGGCCAAATCTGAAGATCTTGATTTTATTATAGGCTTTGATGTTTCTATGAACCGAATCATTCTGGCTTATAAGAATCTCGAAGATAAATTTCAGGCTTTCAATGCACATCAGCAGGCTGCCCTCATCTGTGATCATGTGGTACAAACCGTAACAAGAGATAGGCCATATGGAGATTCTGGACTTCTCTTAGTAAAATCAATGATACTTTCCGACCAGCTGGACAGTATAGCTACCAAAAATGGCGTCCCGGTTAAAGTATCGCACTCTGGAGTGGAAGCCTTAAAGGATACCATAGCGACAAATGATGATAGCCATGAAACAGTTATGGCGTTTGATGACAGAAATACGGTGATCCTGGACATTGATTTGGATAAAAATCCGGATCGTATCCTTGAACTGTTCCATTCATTCTTTACTTCCTTACTGTCCAAAGATCTGAGTATTCTGGATAAACATATAGACATCCAAACCAGGTATAGACTATATCTGGAAAAAACGTTCAATATCACAAGGGATACCAGTATAAAAAAACTGTTTGATAAATTCAGGACCAAACCACCTGAAGATGATCTGGCTGATGAACTTATCCTGATCACAGATTATAAAAAGCAGACCTTCCAGAACAAACTGACCGGAAGGAAAGGGAAACACGATTTTGCTCAGATGGATATGGTACAGTTGGAGTATTCCAGTGGTTTAAAGATCACAGTGGAATCTTTTGAAGCTGAAAACAGGCTTGCCATACATTTGAGCAAATATACAAATTTTACCTTTAAGCCTAAATTTGCGGAAACGAGAAAGGCGCTTCATGATAGCCTACTTAAGACGGTAGTCACCCTGGGAAAAGTCTGATCCACATAAAAATTACTACTGGCCCACTGTTCACAGACGGTGGGCCATTTTTTTTTATCGCACAGCATACTTTTTAATTAACCGATCACAACACCAGGTAGACGTTTATAGATAAATTAAAATCAGATTGGGATTTTATGCTTATTTTCGGGAACAGAGATCAACACATTACATCATAACATTTTAAACTATGCGTAGAGGTACAATTTTGGTTTTATTCTTTTGGGTCATCTTCCTTCAGGTCCATGCTCAGGAAAAGAATGAAATAATCGAAAACATCATTAAAGAAGCAAATGAAAATTCCCAGCTGAAAAACCTGGCTTACGAAATGACCGATCTGATCGGCCCAAGGCTGGTAGGAACTCCCCAGATGCAGCACGCTCATGAATGGGCAGTCAAAAAATATGCAGAATGGGATATATCTGCCGAAAACGAACAGTGGGGTGTTTGGAGAGGCTGGGAAAGAGGCATCACCCACATCGATCTGGTCTCCCCAAGAGTAGTATCCCTGGAGGGCATGCAACTCGCCTGGAGCCCCGGTATGAAAAGAGCTGTCACTGCAGAGGTTATCATGATCCCGGATCTTGCTGATTCAGCTGCATTTAAAAACTGGCTTCCCAATGCCAAAGGGAAATTTGTCATGATTTCCATGATGCAGCCTACCGGACGGCCTGATTACAACTGGAAAGAGTTTGCCACTGAAGCGTCATTTGAAAAAATGAAAAAGGAAAGAACGGAACAGACCGAAGCCTGGGCCAGCCGCATTCAAAAAACCGGTTATAACCCGAGGACGATAGTGACAGCTTTGGAAGATGCTGGGGCTGCCGGTATAATAGCCTCATACTGGTCTGCAGGATTTGGAGTGAATAAGATTTTCGGGGCCAATACTAAAAAAATCCCTACACTGGATATAGCCCTAGAAGATTATGGCATGCTTTACAGGATGGTAGAAAATGGCGCAAAACCCCAAATCAGGGTATTGGCAGAATCAAAGGAACTGGGTGAGCAGCCTACCTTCAATACCATAGCCACCATACCGGGTACTGAAAATCCTGACGAATACATTATCCTCTCTGCCCATTTTGACTCTTGGGATGGTGGCACAGGGGCTACAGATAACGCTACCGGCACCCTCGTGATGATGGAGGCCATGAGGATATTGAAAAAAATGTACCCTAATCCCAAAAGAACCATCATAGCAGGCCACTGGGGCAGTGAAGAACAAGGACTCAACGGGTCTAGGGCCTTTGTAGAGGACCATCCTGAAATAGTAGATAATATTCAGGCTGTATTTAACCAGGATAATGGAACAGGTAGAGTCGTAAATATAACCGGGCAGGGCTTTTTACATGCCTATGAATACATACCAAGGTGGCTTTCTGCCGTACCAAGAGAAATCAGTACGCATATAGAAACCAGTTTTCCCGGTACCCCGTCTGGTGGTGGATCTGATTATGCTTCATTCCTGGCTGTAGGTGCACCGGCTTTCTCTTTAAGTTCGTTGAATTGGTCATATTTTAGTTATACCTGGCATACTAATCGGGATACTTATGATAAAATTGTATTTGATGATGTGCAGAATAACGCTATCCTTACCGCCATATTGGCCTATATGGCCAGCGAAGATCCAGAAAAGACATCCAGAGAAAAAAGTGTACTTCCGGTCAACCCCCGAACAGGGACACAAATCAGTTGGCCCACACAAAGAAAAGCCACTAGAAAAGGTGGACTTGATTAATATATATCAAAACCTGGCGCTATTTAGCCAGGTTTTTTTTGTTAACCTTAACTTATTGCTCTCCCCTGTAGTTAAAAGAAAACACAACCTAGCCATATCAGACCAACCTGTTTTAAAAAAATGGACAACAACCTTAAACTGCCACTCCTGCCACTGGAAGAATGGAATAAAAGCAAAATTACCCTACACCTCTTTTTACAGATCATCGGAAAGGTTAAGTTGGCCATGATGCCACGTAAAAATCACTGGTGGAACATTTCCCTTAGGATTTCATCAAAAGGTATCACTACTGGTCCTATTCCCTACCAGAATGGAACCGGCAGCTTTTCTATCGAAATCAACCTCTTAAAGCATACCGTCCAAATCAACAATGCCAAAGGTGAAGTAAGAAGATATGATCTTATATATGGGTTATCTGTTTCCAGGTTTTACGCACTCCTCACAGATCAACTCTATCAGTTAAATATTCCAGTCAGGATAAATAAAGACCAACCTTACGATTTGGAAATAAATGATCCCTTCAGCAAACTCACCCATATCCACCATTATGACCCAAACTATGTGCAGCGGTATTGGAAAATACTGCTGTGGACACACAATTGTTTTTCTGTATTTGAGGGCAGGTTCTATGGAAAGACCAGCCCGGTGCAGTTATTCTGGCATCATATGGATCTAGCTGTGACCCGGTTCTCGGGAAAAAGAGTCACCGAAAACAATATGAAAGGATCGGTGGACAGGGAAGCTTATTCTCATGAAAATATCAGCTTTGGATTTTGGCCAGGGGATGAAAAGGTAAAAGAACCGGGCTATTATGCATATACCTATCCGAGTCCATCCGGGCTAATCAATGAAACCCTGTCTCCAGAAGAAGCAGTATGGGTGGATAATAACGGTAGTCCTATGGCGTTTCTATCCTATCATGAACTGATCAAAAGAAAAGATCCGGAAAAATCCCTGTTGGCTTTCATGGAATCAGCCTATCTGGCAGGTGCGGTACTTTCCGGATGGAACATCCAAGAATTAGAGGTTCCTCCCGTCCAAGAAGTATAATCTCATTGCTTACTATCCATACACCTTAATACTTCATTAACCTAAAGGGGTTAATTCATGATCACCCAAATAAATCCTATGGAAAATAAAATAATGGGTATTTTGTCTATTATAATTTGGATAAGTTTTCCGGTTATAGATCTATATGGACAAACGCCACATCTCTCAGGTAAAATAGAGATCTCTGTCAAACACCGAACCCTTAGCTGCAACTTAAATTACGATCATATTCCTGAAGGCTACGAATTACTATTGAACCAGGCCTTTAAAAATCCAAACATCAAAGCAAATGATATAAGCATCCGAACCAATAAGAAAAATAATTCTGAAAACTATGTAGATGCTGTACAGTACGAACTTCCACCCAATACTCGAGGTAGTATCAACTTGGTCTACGAATATAGAGAAACCAGAGCCAAAAGGGATAAAATTGGCCCTTATGACTGGAAAGGGAATTTAGCCTTTAACCATAACTCCATCCGAGCATCAGAACAGACGGTTTGGTATCCGATATGGTATAACCCTACTGATGGAGTACAGCTTACTGATGTAAAGTACGACTTAGAAATATCGTGCAATGACTGCAGTTCAATATTTTTAAACGGGAGTTTACCCCAGGGAGGACAGTATGGAACACTATCTTCGGATAAGGCTGTGCCCTTATTGCTTTTTGCCGGGAATTTTGATTTTGACATTCAACGGGGCATAGCGCTGGTCAATTCCCCACTGAAGGAAGAACAGGATATAGCTGTAATTGATTATCTGGAAAGGGTAAAAGCCTTTTATGCCTCAAAGATACATATGAGTATAGGTCATGACCTGACCATTATGTCATCAGAACCCACCAGCGCGGACAATGCATGGCTATTTGCGACCTATCCTACCATAGCCATCATAGGAACTGATCATCAGGGCATGAAAGGCTTTTTTAAAGAAGGTAATCTGGATGAGGTCAGGATCAGCTCGCTTGCACATGAAGTCGCCCATTATTATATAGGGAATGTCTTTCAGCCCCGTGGCCCACTTTTCTGGGTTCTTTTAGAAGGAGTGACAGAATACCTATCCTTACAGGCTAACAGACATATATTTGGAGATGCTTTTTACGATGCATTTCTAGAAAAATATAAAGAACAAGTGCAGGGATTACCATTTCTGCATCTTTCAGATATCGGCCATCAGGATGAAGTGAGCAGTCTTTACCGTTATGCCTATGTACCCCTGCTACTTACAGCCATTGAGAAAGAAATCGGAAATGATAGCATGTGGCTATGGATACAGCAACTTATCTCCTATAAAGACACAGAGTATTCCGATTATGCATTTTTCAAAAAGTCATTCATCCAAAGCGGTTTAACTGAAAACACCTTTACAGACTTAGAAACCAAATTTATAAACGGACCAAAGACCGGTTACCATATCCACAACACTGTATTCCCATAAGCATCCATATCGGATAGTTCTTATCTGTTTTTTATTTAGTTGTATAATACCAACCCACTATTTATTGGGAAAAATTATATATAGCATGCATAAGGTAAGCTTTAACAGCCTTTTCGAATTAAAAAGAAAAGCTATCTTTTCGTAAAAAAATACAAACAAAATAGGTAGATAGGTGTTTAAATGTTAAATATTAAAGGAATTATACCTTAAGTAATCATTACAAACATATTTTTAACCTATCCTATACAATGAATTTCAAAAAAAACATCATCCCGCTGGGTACCTTAGCAGCCGCTCTATGTTGGTCATCACCTTCTGAAGCACAGGTCAAAGTGACCAATACTGTATTAGAAGAATCGATCGAAAGCGATGAAACCAACTTTAGATTGATAAAAGTAGTGGAAGGTCTGGAAAACCCCTGGGCAATAGCTTGGCTTCCGGATGGAAGAATGCTTATCACAGAACGGCCGGGAAGACTTCACCTCATAGATGGGGATAAGGTCACCGAACTCAAAAACCTACCTCAGATAGATGTGGAGGAAGACATGAAGTCAGCGGATGACGGCGGAAACCAAGGTGGACTTTTAGATGTGGTGGTACACCCTGATTATACAGACAATGGGTGGATTTATTTTACCTATTCCAGTCCCGGAGATGACGATTCCAACTTCAGTGGAGATGAGGAATACGCCACTGGTACTGCATTGGCAAGAGCTAAACTGGCCGATGACAGCAGTGATCTGGAAGATCTGGAGACCCTCTATACCCAAATACCACGAACAGCTCCGGGAAGACACTACGGTTCACGAATCATATTCCCTGGCGATGGTAACGTAATCTTTTCTATAGGAGACCGAGGGATAAGATATCCTTCTCAGGACCTGACAGATCCTGCCGGGTCTATGATCAGGCTAAAAGAAGATGGAGGCGCCACTATGGATAACCCATTTGTCAACCAGGCACCAGGGAACCTACGACCTGAAATATATAGTTTCGGACATAGAAACAATCAGGCGCTGGCCATACATCCTACCACAGGGGAAATCTGGACAGCTGAGCATGGACCTGATGGAGGTGACCTTCTTTTTAAGATAGAAAAAGGAAATAATTATGGATGGCCCCAAGTGGCCTTTGCCCCTGAATATGATACTTCCGAACCGATTGGCATAGGGGAAGAAGCTCCGGGAGTTACGAAACCAATTCATATATGGAGAGATAATATGGCACCATCAGGTATGGCTTTTTACTTTGGGGGCCAGATTAACAGTTGGAACGGAAGTATGTTTGTCGGGTCCCTCGTTAAAGAACAACTTCACAGACTTACCATAGAAGGAGATGAAGTTACTAATGAAGAAATCCTACTTAAAGAAAAAATAGGAAGAATCAGAGACGTTCGCCAAGGACCTGATGGGTTCTTATATATCGCAACGGATGAAAAAGAAGATGGGGCTATCTACAGATTAGAACCTACAAATAATTAAAAAAGCGGCCGGTAAATCAGTTCAAGAGCCTGAGATATGGCTGTATGAAAATTGATCCAGATACCGACCCGAATAAAAAAGAGGCTGTCCCTATTTGAGAGACAGCCTCTTTTTTTTGTAGAGCCTTTTACAGCTCTTCGGATAATTTGGTCAATACTGATTCTATATTATTGTGTTCCCTTAATACCCCTTCAAATAAATCCCCTATTTTTTCTAACCGTTCCGGTACGGATTTGATCGTAAAATCCCCCATCTTCAGTCCGGTTTTTACTTCGTCCCAGTGTAATGGGGCAGAGACTGTGGCTCCGGGTTTTGGTCTGGCACAGTATGGAGCTGCCAGGGTCTGTCCCTTTCTGTTTTGCATGAAATCCAAATAGATTTTGTCATTTCTCTTTTTGACACTTCTTTCCATACTGGTAATATCCGGTACCAGTTCCTGGACATAATAGCAAAGTAATTTGGTAAAATCTCTAGCCTCATCATAACTATAGCCAGGTGCCAAGGGCAGATAAATGTGTAAGCCACTTGAACCAGACGTTTTACAATACCCTTTTACCCCTCCACGATCCAATACCTCTTTCACTGCCTGGGCCACTTCGATAACCTCTTCAAAGGTATTTTTAGAAGAAGGATCAAGGTCGATAACCGTATAATCAGGAGAATCCAGACTTTCTTTTCTTGATATCCAGGGATTGATTTCTATACATCCCAAATTGGCCATGTAAAGTAAAGTAGCTTCATTTTGACAAAGCAGGTATTCAATACTATCTTCTTTGGATTTACTGTGTACCTTTTGGGTTTCTATCCAATGTGGAAAAATACCCGAGGTATCTTTGTGATAGAAACCTTCCCCGTTAATCCCCTCGGGGTGCCGGTGCATATTTTGGGGCCTGTCCATGAGATATGGTAGCATGGTCTCCCCTACCTGTAAGTAATAATTGATCAGGTCATATTTTGTAAAATTTTCTTTGGGCCAGTATACCTTATCTAAATTACTTACCGGCACGGATACTCCGTCCAGTTCCAAGGATCCTCCTCCATTGGTATTGGTATTTTTGCTCCCCGAGGGCTTAGCCGAATTTTTGGAGTTTTCTTTTTCTATTTCAGTCGGGATTTTATCCATTCTAAGGCCTTTATAAACGGGATGCCTCATATGCCCCGATTTTGTCCATTTAGAAAATTTCACTTCGCAGATCATTTCTGGTTTTAGCCAAACAGGCTTCCTTCCTTTAAGGTTTATCTTTTTCCCAAACGGGGAATCTACTGCCTGCAAAGGCTCAAATAATGCCAGTAGAGCCCTGATAGTTTCTTCATCGAACCCCGAACCACAATTTCCAACATAACGCAGCAGATCCCCCTCAAAAACTCCCAATATCAAAGATCCGAATCCAGCACCACCATCGTTGGCCAGAGTGTACCCACAGATGATGACTTCCTGACGCTCGTGGGATTTTACTTTTAACCAGCTTTCCGTGCGCATGCCAGGGCTATAGGTGGAGCCAGCTTTTTTGGCTATCACTCCTTCCATACCCGAATCTATCGCCTTCTGATAAAAGACACTGCCCATGCCCTCTATGTGGTCGCAGTAGTATACAGACCCTATTCCCTCGATCACATCTGGAATCAGACTCTTTCTTTCCAGTAAAGTCAGCGATGTGGTATCATGCCCATTGAGATGCAATATATCAAACACATAATATCTCAATTCACCTTCTTTATCATTGGGGTAATTTTGCAGAGCCTGAAAAACAGATACTCCGCCTTCATTTAAACTGACTATTTCCCCATCCAGTACAGTATCATGAGGGATATCTTTTAGGCTTTCATAGATTTCGGAAAACTTGTCCTTAAATGAAATGCCATTGCGGGAATACAAATGAACCTTTCCTTTTTGGACACTGGCCAGCGCCCTATAGCCATCCCATTTCAGTTCGTATATCCAGTCGGGTTTATTAAAAATGTGATCCGTTTTAGTGGCCAACATAGGCTTATAAAATCCGGGTAGGATATCCCTATTTCCATCTGATTCATAGTCTATATATTCCTCGGCATCATAGGCAATGTCCAATGCATAGCCATCTTTTTTTTTCATAAAGAGCCATTGGTTTCCAGCTTCTCCCCGCTTGGTTTTCACCAGGGAAAATGTACCTTTGACTTTATTGCCATGGATTGCTATTTTAAGATTTCCTTGAGAAAATTGTTTTGAAAGATCATTCAAGTTTTTTCCATAAGCAGGCTCATAATATCCTGTATCCCAAATAACCATGTTACCTGCACCATAATTACCTTTAGGTATGTTACCTTCGAAATACAGGTAATCTATAGGATGGTCCTCTGTCTGGATGGCCAGTCGTTTATCTTCCGGATTCATGGAAGGACCTTTGGGCACGGCCCAGCTTTTCAGCGTCCCGTGCATCTCCAAACGAAGGTCATAATGGAGCCTGCTCGCATGGTGCCTCTGGATCACAAACCGCAGCTGGTCACCCTCTTTAGCCTTACCTCCTTTTGGCTCCGGTGTGGCTTCAAAATCACGCTTTTTAAAATACTCTTTTAAGCTCATTTAAGAAGCCTTTTTTGTTTTCTTTTTTTCCAAACTCGCCTTAAGCTGAGCCATCAGGTCTTTGGCAGGTGTCGCTTTGCTTTCAAATTTCTGGACCTTTGTTTTCTTACCTGAAGCTTTGGCTTTGATGATTTCGGTCAGCTGATCATTATATACATCTTTGAACTTCCCAAAATCAAATTTTTCAGTATAGTTATCGATCAGGTTCAGTGCCATATCCACTTCCTTTTTAGTCACTTTGGTAGTAGGCAGTTTTAGATCAGAAGGCTTCCTGATCTCATCTGAAAACCTTATTACATGTAAGACCAGTGCATCTTCATACACCCCAAGAAGGCTTAAATTTTCTTTTTGTCTCATCACAAATGTAGCTACCCCCAGTTTACTGGTTTTCTTCAGTGCATCTCTCAGCAGGTTGTAGGATTTGCCCCCTTCTTTTTGAGGTTCTAGATAAAAAGGCTTTTTGAAGAGGAGATCTGCCACATCGGTAGACTCTATAAACGCTTCTATCTCTATGGTCCTGCTTTTTTTGACATTGGCCTGTTCAAAGTCTTCATCCGAAAGCACGATGTACGAATCGTCATCATTTTTATACCCCTTTACGATATCTTTCCACTCTACTTCTTCCCCTGTATTTTCATTAACCCGCTTATAGCGTATGCGTGCATTGTCCGCGCTGTCCAGCATATCCAGAGAGAGCCGACGCTCTTCTGTAGCACTGTACATTTTGACGGGTATGGATACCAATCCAAAGCTTACCGAACCGTTCCAAATAGATCTCATAGAAGTAGGAATAAAAGGTTAAATCAAATATTTAAGGGTGTTTCCATTTCCTCATTTTACAAGAGGACTTATAAAAAGTATTGTGGTTCCCCTTGTTTCATATAGCAACTATAGTACCCAAAAAATCCCATCAAATCTTTTTTACAGCCTTAAAAATTTATAAATTGGGTAGACCGACCTCTGTATTCAAAATTTAAATTCACCACATTACACCTATCATATTGCCAAGGCGACTGCTTATGTTCTCTTTCACCCACTCTTCTGCCTTTCCATATCATTCTCCTTAACGTAACAGCTTATGATGACAAATAAAAGAAGGCCTGGATTACAGCGTCAAGGTACCCTCGATCACTGGCTAACATCATTTTCCAGACAGAGCTTATACCCTATCTGACATCCATTTCTACATGGGATAAGATATGCTAACACTCCTACCAAGATGACTTTATAGGTAATATGGAACATATGACACAGGTACTCATAGTAGGTGCAGGACCCACAGGACTGACTTTGGCCAATCTGCTGGCGAAGTTGAAGGTGGATTTTATGATCATTGATAAAAAAAGCTCCCCTACAAAGGAGTCAAAGGCATTTGGAATACATGCAAGATCCCTTGAAATATTCCAGCGCATGGGCATAGCAGAAGAGGCTCTGGCAGCTGGAAACACGGATATCACAGTCCATGTCTTTCGGAAAAATAAAGCTGTGGCAAAATTTTCCCTTCAGAATATTCTAAATGATGAAACCCCTTTTCCACATTTACTGATCCTTCCTCAATCTATGACTGAGCAGCTTTTAGCTGAAGCACTTGAAGACCAAAATCAAAACATCCTATGGGAGCATGAACTGCTATTTTTTACCAGAGAAGAAACCGGATATACCACTCAGTTCAAAACAGCTTCAGGAAACGTGACTACCCTTCATACCACCTTTATCGTCGGATGTGATGGAGCAGATAGCATGGTGAGAAAAAAAGGAAATTTTGATTTCATTGGAAAATCTTTCAAACCTTATTTCTCATTGGCAGATGCCACGATAAAAACGCCCTTGAACCATGGTAATGTCTACCTTTTACTTTCTCCTATGCACCTATCACTATTATTCTCCTATAAAAAAATGGATAGCTTCAGGCTATTTAATTTTGTAAACAGCACCTTTGTTCCCAACCAGAAAGAGGGACTCTATAAAGAGGATGTCCAAAGCATATTAAACTCAAATCCATATATCAAAGCTGCATTGCAACAACTGGGATGGTCTTCCAAATTTAAAATCCATTCGCGGTTGGCTGATAAATTCCAAAAGGACAATATTTTTTTAGCTGGAGATGCAGCACATGTCCATAGTCCCGTGGGGGCACAAGGAATGAATACGGGAATACAGGATGCTTATAATCTGGCGTGGAAGTTATCCCTTGTACTTTCTCAAAAAGCGAAAAAGGAGCTTTTGAATACCTATCATGAAGAACGGTATCCCATAGCCAGAAGACTTTACTACAGTACTGATATCTTCTTTCAGTGGCTTACCAAAAAAAACAAGATGATGGACTTCTTCCGTATGAATATATTTCCATATGTTTTCAGGATTTTATCTATCCGACTGATCAGAAAAAAAGTATTTAGGATGGCGTCGCAAATTTCAGTCAATTACCGCGGAAGCAGCCTGAGCATGGCTACCTTTCACCCATTCTTTTTACTGAAAGCTGGAGATAGGGCAAGATGGGCCCATATCTATTATAGAGGAAAAACAATTGGGATATTTGAATTATTTGATGAAAGGTATTTTACGTTAATCATCACTAGCCCGGATGACAAGCTACTGCAAGTAAAACTATTACTTCATAATTTACAAAAACTTCCTACTCTGCCGGTAAAGGTTCATTATCTCCAGGCAAAGCCAAATAGAGAATTATATAAAAAATATGGCATCATAAATTCAGCCATGATATTGGTACGTCCTGATGGACATATATCATTCAGCCATCATGCATTGGATATAAAAAAATTAGAAGCATACCTAATGGGTATGCTTCTAATCCATTAAAATTTAAAACAGGGCAATACCGTGCTTTTGCGGTTTCTGTCTTTGGCATTTCCGTATAGAAAGGAATACCTGAGGGACACTTCATGGGCACCACCAGAATCTCGGAGTCCCAAACGGGAGGTGTTAAAATCAAAACTATATCCTATATCAAATCCGGTGTCAAAGGTAAAACCAAATGAGGCTATAATGGCTTCATTGTTTGGAAGACTGTATTTGACCGGCAACCCCCTGTACCATACCCCTAAAGTAATGGGTTCCAGAACCAGCTGGGAACCTACTTCAAGCTGGTTAAAGGGCTGCTGTTGCCTGAAGTTGAAAGCAAACAGAAGCGCTCTCTGCTGGCGGCTGTAGTTCAAATAATTATTCACCCCACCTTCAGGCAGGTTGATCCTTATCCCGCCATGGGCAGAAAGCTTCATGGGCAATATACTGATTTGATCATCCAGAAAGGACATATTGGGCTGATTGAGGTGGAAGCCTGCCAGTCCAAGCCACACATGGTCATTATTGAACAGCATGCCAAAACTGAAATCTGCGAACTGACGCCTGCTGTCCACGGCCAGCTGCCCCTCATAGCGGTCAGTTATGATCCCCCTGCTTATATCCATCTGCGTACCAAGTACCACATCTCCGAAATAAGCATCTCTGGAAACATAACTCGCCTGCCCCCCAAATCTGAGGAAATTATTAAACCCCAACTGTAACCTATAGGAATAGACCAGCCCTACTTCCATCGTGCTCAAGGAAGACCTGCTTTCCTGTGACCCGTTAAACTGTAGGCCAATCCCGCTATTGATATCAAACATATAGTGGTCGATGTAAGCGGAATATGAATTAAAGGTATGATCCAGTCCGGGCCATTGGTTACGGTAATTCAGCCCTACCCTGGTCAGTTCAGCCGAACCTGCAAAAGCCGGGTTCAGGTACATAGGTGCAGCATAAAACTGCGAATACTGCACATCCTGGCCTAAAGCCCGGAAACTGCCTAAAATGAAAATGATCATCCACCACTTTTTCATACCCTTCTTATCTTATAAGCGTAAACACACCCGTTCTTTTGACTTGTTTGCCATCTACTGTGTTAAATGTTCCTTTGTACACATAATTCCCGTTAGGGGCCAGTTTGCCATTCAGCGTACCATCCCAGCCGGGATCCTCCATACTGTTCATCTCATAGATAAGATCTCCCCAGGTATTAAAAATCAGCATTTCATAGGAAGATACCCCTCTCATTTTTGGGAAGAACGTCTTATTTTCCATATCAAGGGGCGTAAATCCTGATGGGATCATGATGAGATAATTCTCGTTTATGTCGATCTGTAAGTCCATTGAAGAGGTGCAGCCATATTGATTGGTTACAGTCAGACTGATCAGATACTGCCCTATATCATCAAACCTAAAGCGTGGGTTCATCTGGTCACTGGTCACCCCATTTCCAAAATCCCAGTGGTACACCAGATTTTCACCCAATGAATGGTTTTCGAAAACCACTTCATCATTTGCCAGTACTTCCCCTTTCTGACCTAGCCCATTGATCTGGTAATCAAATAGGGCCTGCACCGGATCATCGGAAATCTCCACTATGATCTTTTGTTTGTTTGAACCGCAGTTCATGCCTATATAATTGGCCTGAACCTGAAATGCACCACCTTCATACACATCAGGTACCTCTTCCAGCTTATATGTTCTACCTGATGGAACTTCTACCGTATACTCAAAGGTAATCGGATCGTACCCTTCTATGGCTGCAGTAAAATCAATACTTCCTCCCTCACAAAGCACAGCTGGCTGCAGCACCCGGAGGATGGGCGGTGGCATGACGTTTACGATCACAGCATCGGACACTTCTGAGGAACAGTTAAATTCATTTACCGACATCACTTCATATACACCGGTTTCGGAGATGGCGATGGTGGGTCCGGCATCGGAAATCGGCCGGCCATCCTTCAGCCACTGGTAAGCGGTGGCATTTCTGCCTGAAGCACTGAGTTCTATAGATTCCCCTTGACACAGGCGTATGGTCTGATTCTGGTCAGCCCGGGCAAACGCCTGAGAAAAAGACATACCCCCTCCGATAAGGACAGCAAGTGCCAGTCCTTTTACCGAAAGGGGATATGTAAGGGAATTATACAATTAGATCAATGATTAGGGAGCTGTCTGTCTAGAATGTCCCCCTGTTACATTAATAACCGGTTTCTCTGGAGCAGGAGTAACTGTAATCACTGCCATTGTTTCTGAAACTTCACATCCGCCATCATTTACTACATAAGAGATTCGTACACTATAAGTATGTGTTCCTACTTCAGTATGATCATCATTTGTGGCTGAACCTATTATATACGTTTCTTCAGTAGCTTGATCTAAATCTACGCTGGGGCCACCATCAAAAGATTTAGACCATACATAATTCAAAGCATACGTATCAGGAAATGGAGTCTGATCTACTTCTGCGTTCAAAATAATCGCACCTAATCCCAAACTATTTGTCGTCCCATCCGCAACTATAGGAGTGGCATCAGTTGTACAATAAGTCTCCTCAACATCTTGTGGTTCTAAAGGAATTGTAGGTAGTACATATACGGCAATATCTGTCATCTCATAACAACCAGTTTGACCTTCTACAGAATAACCATATACTCGATATATCTGATATCCTGTCCTTGTGGAAACATAATTTAAGTTCCTTCCAAGATCCCCATCCCCGGCTTGAATAGATTCATTAGGTTCAGTTCCATCAGCGTTTAATAAAAACCATTCAAAACTCATAAAAGGAGCTCCAATATTCTGCGATTCATCGACTGTTAATTCTATTTCTGTAGTTTCACAAAATGTCATCTGAACCAATAAATCAGGATCTGAATAAACTTCATCAAAATGGGCATAAGTAGCTATGGGAGTAGTTTGAGCCATCATATGGCCTACAAAGGCCAGAAATAAAATGGGAATTAAGTAAATTTGCTTTTTCATAATTAAGTTGATTATAGGTTTTTCTTTTTTTTTATTATGTATATTTAATTCCTTCCGTAGCCTCCGCCGATGACCACCATCGGAGGAGCAGGTTTGGGGTTGACCGTAATCCGCACCGGGGTCAGTTCGCCATCTTTGGCTTCACAGACCTCCTCACCCCTGACCTCAACATAGTACTCATAAGGATCTTCCGACAGGCTTAGCCCATAGATCTGCAGACGGCCATCCGGGTCCAGTTTATATATTACCCGTTCGTCATTGTCCTCATAGTCCAGACCATAATTATCTATGACTGGATCCTGCTTGTTTGGGTCTCTGTACCAGCGGTATTCCACTGTACCTAGCTCATCAGCCACAGTGGGCAGCAGCTCAGCAGTATCACCCTCACAGATCACCGGAGTGTCTATGTCCAGTACGGTCACCGGAGTGCCTTGGTAAGTAAGGTTAAATTCCCTGAAAATGACACAGTTGACTAATGTCCTATGCCTGATGATCAGATGATAATTACCTTCATCCAAATTCGCAATACCATTCCCATCACTGGGTATGATATCTCCATCCAGCGCATTGTCCCTTCTCCAGATCACATCATACGTCTGCAGGTCAATATTGGTATTCCTTATCAGGATGTTGCCATCAGGTTGGTTGCAGGTGGGATGTAATTGCACTATATCGATCGCCAACCCATTTGCTGTTCCGATCGTGACTTCCTTTTCTATCAGGCAGCCCTCTGCATCTGTCACTTTTACGGTATGGGTAGAACCCGGTGATAATCCTACAGCCGTTTGGGTGGTTTGGCCATTACTCCATAAATAGCTGTAATTTCCCCAGCCTCCCGTTGCATTGACCGTAGCGGTATTGCCTTGGCAGGCATCATATACAGTAGAAATAGCAGCATTCAAAGGTCCTGGAGGGCCTTCTATGACTATGGGGAATTCTAAATAGCAATCACCCGCATTTCCTCCCTGCCTTACTTGAAAAATATAGGTACCAGCAGGGAAATCTGTGGTCTTTGTCACTTCATTATTGATGTATTCAGATACACCGTTACCCAAACCAACCGTTCTCTCCGGAAAAAAAATGCCATTTAATGGCTTGTATCTAACTCTGATGTTATTACCCCCGGTTAGCATGCGGGGTACGGTAAACCTAATTCTGCCAAACTCGTCTCCGAAACAGCGGATATTCTGCACATCCGGAATCACTATGATATTTCTTGAATCAGCAATCGTAAAACTGCGTTCTACAGGATTGGATTGACTGTTGGAATCATTACCATCATACACCAACAGCTTATAGGTTCCAAAAGCCAGTTCATTTATGGTAAAGCTCCCACTGGGCAAACTCGCCCAAGGCCTTATTATTTCCCCGGTATCTTTAACCACTGAATAGAAGGCCGGAGGATTTACACTTGTTATACTGATCTGGGCACTGCCATTGTTTTGGCAGGTTTCTGGTGTGACTGTGATTTGGATAGTGGGGTTAAATATTGACAGGGTATTAGATATAGCCATGCCAGGGTGAATGAAAAATCCACCTATCAAAAAAATCATATAAAAGATAAAAATAACCCTCTTCACTTGCTTCAATTTTTTAAATCTTTATGACCTTTACATAGTTTTACAAACTATTTTTTGTAGGTAATAGGCTTATTTTGGTATTTTACTATTTAGTATAATATTTTAAGTATTTGGTATATACCTAAATGAAATTAAATTATAAATAATATAACAGAAATAAAATAACTTTATAAGTTAAAAACAAAATTTTATTAAATTATATTTTCAAATTATCTTTAATTGGAAAGGTTTTGAATACCAAAAATCATGATGGAACTAGCTTTAAAATTATTTACCAAAAAAGTGTAAAAAAAACCATACAATTCATTCCAGTATAATTTTAATCATAAAAAATTTGATCTAAACACGAACAAAAGGACACTATAAAATTTTAAATAGAAAGGTGTAAAAAAATGGAAGCAACCGGCTGAGTACAGCGTATCCAGATGTTTAGAACCTTCACATACCCTGTAGATCAACATAACATACTATACAGTCCCTGTATTCTATAAGAGAGGCCTATCCTATCATTGGCTTTAATATTTCACAGATATATTATCTGTTTTTTCTATTTTACTGCCATGGTTAAATGTATAAGGGCGTACTTTCTATTTTAAGGCCTGGGGAAGCCGCCATTGACCTGGATGATAGCAGGGTTGGGCATGGCACTAATGTTAATAATTATTTCTTTGGGCACTGATGTTTTGCCAAAGTTGTCCGTGACGGTATAAAAAATTTTAACCTCATTGCCCACAGTATTGAGATTGGGCGTAAAGCGGATGAGGCCACCTTCTGGATCAGCTTCAAAATTCCCATAAGGAGTAGAAAGTTGTTGTCTGGAAGAATCACACTGTTCCGTAGTGCAGATATCAAAATCATCAGTAGGAAAATCTGCTATGGTATTAGCGAGCTGGAGACAGCGTATAAAATTATTATCAGGATCATTCAGTAAGATAACATCTTCTGTTGCTTTAATTTCAAACCTTCTTTCTACTCCTTCACAGGCTTGTACGGATTTATCATTGGCTATAGGATCACGGAGGTTCTGGTCATCAGAGACCTGTACGATCACATTCCTGATTTCATGAAAATTAGTAGAACCACCTGTAGAAGCCGCAAAACCGACTTTTAGGTTTTGGGGAGCGGTATATGGGTAGGGTTCGTTTTTGAAAATTTCGATTATCCTGTTTGTACCATCATTAATTTCTATAGAAAGATTGATCAAATAGCCTACACCATTTGGGTTGGGTTGAAGGTCAAAATTAGCTTTCCTGTACCCACGTTGATCAGGTGAGGCAATTCTTTGGGTGCCGGCCCCACCGGAGGATAAAGAAAACTGTTGATTACTTGGCAACCCAAAAGTTCCCCCCTCGTTTGTTTTTACTCCCTTTATAAATTTATAACTGTCTGACTGCGGCCCCCTGATCACTACGCTGTTTGGATGCCGGGTATTGTTATTAGTAAACCCATCAGTTTTTCCTTCAATGGTATTGCCATAATTCCCATAGACATCCAATCCAATCCCTATATATCCTGCAGAAAGTCCAGGGGTGTTATTGTTAGGTGCATAGCCTAAAGATCCTCCATATCCACCGGGACTGAAATTTTGAATTGCTGCATCAAACAGGAAAAAAGTAAGACCATCTGCCCCATTCCCGCCGTACATAAAAAATTCAAACGAAGTCTTGATACCGTATTGGGATGAAAAAGGAATATCTACGTAAGCATACCCATTTTGATTGCCAGTGGCAGGGGTCAGCCTCAAAACCCCCTGCCCTACTGGATCCTCCACACCTGAAGTGAGCCTTGATGCCCCGCCATAGACTGTATTGGCACGCGTAGTACTTTGAGTAAAGGGTTCGCAATAGGGAAAACCGCTTTGGGCCATGCAATTGGCCCCTATTACCATCAACATCATACTTAGAAAAAAATATTTATTAAGCAGTTTTATCACAATGTTGGATAGAATTTCAGATTTAGAATTATGCTATTGACCTTACAGAAAAAGCACATCAATAATAGATATATCAATATTTGACGTTTAACAACATAAATAATCTCCTTATCAATTAATAGATTGTTCTGAAATAAAGTAAAGTTTTATAAATAAACAAAACTAACTACGCTCCTATCTTCAAAAACCTCATTAAAAAGCGGAATTCTACCTGTTTATAGATTGTATTTAATAGGCCACACCTTGTCCCATACCGAAGGTCAGAATGGAAACTCGAATGTTTGTAATCATCCCCATAGTGTGGTTTTACTCATACCCGATTTCTTCTGATGTTATTAACGGGAAAAAACATGCCTATACCAAAAGCGATTGAACGCTGTTTTCTAATATTGAACCACGTTTAATAAATTACCGCTTTTCCATGTACTTTCAAATGCGGTGAATAGAAGAAAAAAAAAGAAGTTATCTATACCAGATCAGCCACAGGGTTATCTACGGAGGTGATTTTAAGCTTACGCGGTCCTGCTGGCATGTGCCAGTCCACAATTAGATTTTTCTTAAAACCCATAAGGGCAATCGCTAAAGGTGCCAATACCGAGATTTTCATTTCCTTCACGTTGGCCATCTCGGGCAGCACAATTTGAAATTTCATTACATTGCCTTTGGTAATATCTTCGACGATGATATGAGAAGTTAATTTGACCACATCAATGGGCAGTTTGGCATCTTCTACTACTTTAGCTTTCCGCAGTTCATCAGAAAAATGTCTTTGCTCTTTGGTAGTTTCGGAAAAAGGAATGATCTTAATGATATCATTGATATGATTAAAATCTGATTTGGAAAGGATTCTCATAAATAGATGGGTTATATTCACAGCAAAAAAGACATCTGCATGCCATTTGTCGATAGAAACTATATATTAAAAGAACAAACGGATTAATTCACCCAAGTGTGGATTAATTCATAGTAAATGATAAATAGCTTGCTGTGTTTTCTTTTATTAAATGCTAACAGGAGTGATTGATCTTAAATATACCTTTAATAAACCAGAAAAACTGCTTTTTGCTAAAATAATTTAGTTAATATATACATCATATGTAATAACCAGATAGAGAAAAATATCTGATGATAGACTTAAAATAATCAGCTTAATTTAGACACTATAAAATAACATGTTTGGAAGAAGAAAATTTATAAAAACATCATTACTGACCACATCCCTGATAGTGCCTGGGCGCCTGGTAACCGCAGGAATGAACCGCGTAGCCCGGACGGCAAAAAGTGTAAAGCATAAACCACTCATCCTTTCCACATGGGATCATGGCATGCCGGCAAATGATAGAGCATGGGAAGTACTGCAGTCCACCGGAAATATAGTCGATGCGGTAGAAGAAGGAGTAAAAATTACAGAGGCAGACATGTCCAATTTGTCCGTGGGACTCCAGGGATTGCCCGATAGAGAAGGGATTGTCACCCTGGATGCTTCCATTATGAAAGGTGATGGCTCCTGTGGATCTGTGGCTTTTGTCCGCCAGATCAAGCATCCTATAGCTCTGGCCAGAAAAGTAATGGATGAAACACCGCATGTATTTATGGCCGGTGAGGGCGCCAGAAAATACGCCATTTCTCTGGGCATGCCGGTAGAAGAGGAAGTGCTAAGTCCTGCAGCTGAAAAGGATTTTAATAAATGGAAGGAAACGTCCCAATATAAACCGATCATCAATATAGAAAACCACGATACCATAGGAATGATCGGCATGGATAGCAACGGTCATCTCGCAGGTGCCTGCACCACCAGTGGCCTTGCTTATAAAATGCATGGCCGCGTGGGGGACAGTCCTATCATAGGGGCAGGATTATATGTGGATGATGAAGTAGGCGCCGCTACTGCTACAGGTTTGGGAGAAAGTATTATAAGGATATGTGGTAGTTTTTTGATAGTTGAACTGATGCGCCAGGGCCGATCACCTCAGGAAGCTTGCGAAGAAGCGGTCAGGCGACTGATCGCTAAAAACAGTGGTATCAAAGATATACAGGCCGGCTTCCTTGCCATAAACAAAGAAGGTGAATATGGTGCATATGCCGTGCATCCCGGGTTCAATTTTGCGAAACATTATAAAAACGGTAAAGAAATGGTCAATTCGGGAAGTAAATTTTAAGATGGGAAAAATCAAATTAGAAGCACCGGTATATTCAATAGAATCAGCTTTAAAGGCTGCATCTTGTGGGATAGACAGACTAGAACTGTGTTCAAATTTTGCCGAAGGCGGCGAAACGCCCAGTGCAGGGACTTTAAAATTTTTAAAAAAACACCTAAACATCCCCATATATGTCATGATCAGACCACGTGGGGGAAACTTTGTTCATACTACAGCTGAAATAGAGGCGATGAAAGAAGATATTAGCATTTTATCGGAAATGGGAGCTGATGGTTTTGTATTTGGCATTCTAACAGCTGAAGGAAAGCTGGATGTAAAAAGTAATAGTGAACTAATCAAAACGGCCGGAGGAAAACCATGCACCCTTCACCGGGCCTTCGATTCTACCAGAAATTTAAATGAAGCCCTGATAGATGCGATTCATTGTGGCTTCAAAAGAATACTCAGCTCAGGAGGAATGGATAACGTAAGTGAAGGTCTGAATCAGCTGTTATCCCTATTAGCCGAAGCAAGAGAGGACATCATCATCATGCCAGGCGGTGGATTGGACCCTTCCCACATTCCATACCTGAACCGAGAAGGACTATTGAAGGAAGTTCATGCTAGCTGTAAAGGTTGGAGACCTGTAAAGGCAGTATATAAGAAACCGCAGTTGTCTCTTACTAAAAGTGACTCCTTTTTAACGATAGACCGAGATACCGTATCTTCATTTCAATCAGTCCTGGCCCAGTTCCATGACCCAAAGTAGTTACCTTTTGATAATTTAACTATATAAAACGACAAAGTCTTATACCTATGTATAAGACTTTGTCGGAGTGACTGGATTCGAACCAGCGACCCCTTGCACCCCATGCAAGTACGCTACCAGGCTGCGCTACACCCCGAATATTCTTTATCCCATAGGATAACAGATGGCAATTTTACTCAAAAAAACACAAAATTAAAAATAACTTTTATTTTCTTTCTTACCCATTAACATCCTTTAAATATAGGCGCAGTCTGGAAGATATCTAAACCCTTATGAATCAACTGGTAAAATACAACTATAGAGTAAACCATTCACTTTTAATCTTTTCAATATACATATGCTCCCTTTATTAGCGGTATGATATCATTCCTATATACAGAATCAAGATTAGCAGGCATTGGTTATGATCTGGCCATCGGGTCATCCTTTCTAAAGAAAAAAATCAATAATAAGAAGAGGTATTTCTAATGACCATTGGCTTTCAATAAAATGAAAAAATAAAGTCCAACATAAGCTGGACCGTATTGTACAAAAAACTAAAATGATTGAATATGAACTACTTCAGCAGATTACAATATTCAATCATTTTTTGATTAAGAATTCTTGTTGATAGCCGATTTGGCATCTTTAGAAAATTGATCACTTTTAGATTTAGCTTCAGAAGCAAGGTTTTCACTTACATCTTTGCCTTTTTCTGCCAAATCCTGGCCAGCTTCTTTACCTTTTTCTGCTAGGTCTTTTATCTCTTTATTGATTTTGTCAACCTGAGTATTAACACCCTCCATGAAATGACCAAATTTCTCATTTAGGTCATCAAGATAATCTTCACCTTTTTTGGACAGTTTTTTTCTGGTGTCCTTACCTTTTTCAGGAGCATACAGAATACCAATCTGAATTCCTATTGCCATTCCAGTTAATACTCCTACTAATAATTTTCCTGAGCTCATAATGTTAGAGTTAGAGTTTTAAATGATAAAAGAATTAATACCAAACATTTCATTCAAAAATCCTACGGGAGAATTTAAAATTTTTTAAATGTTTAATAGCATTATTACAATTACTATACCAACAGAGGATTACAATTTAAATCATTCAAAATAAAAATGATAGTGGCCTAAAATCTTACGTATAAACCAACATGCAGCCTCTTGAAATTGTGATAAGAAGAGCTTTAAATTTCTATTGAGCCCTTAATTACATCAGTTTTATACCTTTTCACAAAAAGCCTTAATTTATTTTGTACTAAGAACTTAAGGGAATTAAATCACTTTCATATGGCTCGAGAAGTATTCTTTTTTTTAGGAAAAACCGCCCTTACTTAAATATGGGATCTATTGCTTAAAATGCCAGCATAGAACTTTTAAGATCACGCTCCATCCGCCATATCTAAAATACTAGTATGATGTGAGTATTGTTTTAAATTTGAAATGCTAATCCAGTTTTTTGAATTTATATCATACGGCTATGTAATGCTTCATATCATGATCATATTTGATTAAAAAAGCACAAAAAAAAATGCCAATTTAATTGGCATTTTTTATAATGAAAGAATAATTTGTAATAATTAGATTATATAGGGATAAGATTTATCCCTGTTTTCTTAAGAAAACTCATACCCATCAGCTCCCAATATTTAAATATATAAGGAGATTTATAGCTGTATTCTAATATTACATGTTTATTCAATAAGAAATACTCATATTTAAAAGAAAATTATCTACCAGTGGTACCACCACCTGTAGTTCCGCCACCTGTAGTTCCACCAGTAGTAGTCCCGGTTGTTCCGCCAGTAGTAGTTCCGGTTGTACCAGTAGTTCCGCCAGTAGTAGTTCCGGTTGTACCACCTGTAGTAGTTCCACCAGTTGTACCGCCTGTGGTCCCAGTGGTTCCACCAGTTGTACCTGCAGTCGTTCCTCCTGTAGTCCCAGTGGTACCGCCAGTCGTTCCACCTGTAGTACCAGTGGTGCCACCTGTAGTTCCGGCAGTCGTTCCACCTGTAGTACCAGTGGTGCCACCTGTAGTTCCGGCAGTCGTTCCACCTGTGGTACCAGTGGTGCCACCCGTAGTCCCGGTAGTCGTTCCACCTGTAGTACCAGTGGTGCCACCCGTAGTTCCGGCAGTTGTTCCACCTGTAGTACCAGTAGTGCCACTCGTAGTTCCGGCAGTTGTCCC
>NZ_JMIH01000012.1 GCF_000714815.1 Anditalea andensis
TGTAGTTCCGGCAGTTGTCCCACCTGTAGTAGTACCAGTAGTTCCGCCAGTTGTACCTGCTGTCGTTCCGCCCGTAGTACCTGCAGTCGTACCACCACCTGTAGTACTACCTGTAGTCGTTCCTGCGGTGGTTCCACCTGTACGGGTACGTTGGCTCATCTGATTATCCGATTGTCCTGATCTTGGTTCGTTTTCTATTCGGGTTTCATCACCTTTGGTTTTGCCATCGGTGTCAAATTTCTGTTTCCAAGCCCTGTCTCCATTTCTAAAGGTAAGTTCATAACCTTCCGCATCTGACCTGTCTATTTTAACTAGTTGAGCATCTTTTTCATCGATCATTTTATCGATCTTATCCTTCATCTCATCTGAAAGATCTGCTAACTGCATTCCATCGGACAATTGATTGGTAATTTCCTGCTGACTGCGATCCATCTGCCCAGTTCTTGGTTGTTGTTGAGCATTGACGACTGTTAGGCCCATGGCTCCCATGGCAAATATTAAGAATGTCTTTTTCATAGTATTAGGTTTAGTTTAAATTTAAATTGTTATGGTGTTAGTGATAGCTGCTCCACAAAGGGAGAATTTTTTTTTTATTAATATTCTGTCCATTTATATCATACGTAATAGAATAAGGTTCGTCATCTTTTATAAAGTTAACCCTATATAATAGCTGCCCATTTTGCGAAATCTCCTCTGCTGAAGTCAATTCAGCTTGCTTGTCATTATGGTCATTTTCAATAGCATCCCTTATTGATTGCGGGAGTAACTGGGGAGCAATTCTTGTCACTTGTTGGATACGGGATATTGTATCTTGCTGAGCTATTGCTGATACCCCCAAAATAAGGTTAAAAAAGAAGATTAAAATCCAATATTTCATAATCCGTTTATTTGAGATAAGGCATGGCCAGGAAATCAAATTGATGATTGAATATTCCTATCTGGTAAAATATAGACAAAATCAGGAGAGTAGCTGGTGCTGCCCCCCCTGATCTCCATTATCAGCAGTTAATCGTCTTTCTTATCTTTGTCGATCTCTTTTCCTTGAGCATCATACTTTTTGGAATAGGTCTTATCATCCTTTTGGAATGTCAACTCATACATAAGTTTACCATCCTTTGTCTTTTGGTTAGCTGATACCACCCGGGCATCCTTATCGTCTCTGTGCTTCGATATAGCGTCCCGCACCGGTTGTGGTAGATTTTCAGGTGCAACCCTAGTTCCTTCCTGTTGCGTCTGTGTTCTTTGTTGTTGCTGTTGCGGAGTAGTTTGCTGAGCATTTACAGCTGTCAGTCCAAATACTCCAAACGCGCATATTAACATTAATTTTTTCATAATAAAATAGTTGTTTTGGTTTACTTTGTGGTTAATAAATATCAAAGGTTATATACCTATCTTGTATGATCCAATGACATTGGATCTGCCACTGTTATTGACCTGCTCTGTTACCATGCTGGTCATAAGTGACTGTAGAAGTCTGACCTTGATTATCCCGAAGCGTCATTTCGTAATATGTAATTCCATCACGGGTATACCTGTTTGTTTCTGTTACTTCTCTGTTTTGAAGAGATGCGTCATTGTCTATCCTAGTTCTGATATCCTGAGGTACATCATTACTTTCGATACGCTCACGCTCCACATCCCTCATAGTGGTACCGGGGGTGGCACCATCTCGGTCTCTGTCCAGGTTTCTATCCCGATTCAGGTCTGTTCTTCTGGAAGTATCTTCCAGTACAGCTTCTCCATCTCTTTGGTTGGTGCCTTCACCGGTAGTACCTGTTTGATTATCACACGCACCCATCATCATCATTAAAGGTATGGCTGCAAAATAGATTAATTTCTTTTTCATAAGGATCGTTGATTATTAGGCTTGTAAGCTAGTGGTTAATTGTAATTTTTTAGAATCAAGAGTTCAAACTCTATGCCAAAAGCCTGATAATATAATTTTTCACATTTATAAAATAATTATTTTTATTAATATGGAAGATTATTGCCTTTCTTTGATTTATAAATAACTATATGGTATATTTATTGATAAATACATCGAATATTAAAAAAGCCCAATGGCATGATATCATTGGCCAATATCACTTAATCAAATTTTTATTATGAAAAACCACTTGATAAACAAAATCAAATTCTTAAAAGTGACCCTTATTACTACATTATGTTTATTTTCTGCCCAATTGTTTGCTCAGGTCCCTAGAGATCTGCCATCCGATACAGGCCCACTTACTATTAATTCAACTTTTGATATCATACTGTATATCATTTTCCCGGTAATTGTTCTGATATTCTTTGTTGTATATCTGCTTAAAAAGAAAAACAAAAACCAATGAAATGATTAATAATGAGAGAACCCGGGAATCTTTTCTTGGTTCTCTCATTTTTTTCCTTCCCTTTTTCATCTGCCATATAATTTCATTCCCATCATGTTTACCTAATGCCACAATCCCCAAGCATTATTCTCAGTAAATATCATGGGCTATAACCTTGGATTTTTTTGTATCTTATGATTATTATGAATTAGCATAAACAGACTATGGATAACATAAACAGTTTAATAGAGGACTCTTTAGATACTGGTGCACACCTAAACATAAATATTAAGGACAATTCAAAAATTAAAATTGAAAGAAGGCTTCCTTTTTTATTGATTTTTCGGAATCCACGCCCGAATGACAAACGAATTGTAAGGCTGGTATTAGGCGAATCTTCCTATATTATCACTACTGAAGAAGAGGACCATACAGGAGATATAGGACAAGTGATAAGACTTTTGTCTAAAAGACTATCAAAAACTTTTGGTGCCATAATGGTAATGGAGATCTGGATGGGTGATGAAGGCAGTAATACTTTTAAAATCAAAACCCCAAAAACAAAAGCACCTGCTACGGTGGACACTTTAGCAGATGGCCTTAAAAATTTCTGTGCATCTCAGCGACGTTTAGATGTTAAAATTGAACAGACATCCTTAAGATACCCTTCAAAACTTGAGCCCATTCTTACTATAGAGCAATGCCAGGAAGTCGGTGCATTTCTGCTGGGCTTAGAAATACCTCCTTTTTTCCTCAACAAAGAAAACAATGAATTTTACTATCTCTTGTTTAGGGATTTTAAGACCCATTTTTCTAAAGTACTGAGAAAATCTATCTATGAATTTATCAGGGTTCAGACCTCTTTTGACATCAGTAACTATAATGTATTGGGAAGTACCTCTATCAGCCCAAAAGCTTATGAGATAGACAAACAGTTAGCAGAGATCCAGGATCAATATCAGTTTCTACTGTTGATATCTCCCATCAATACCATGGAAGCAAAGACACAGTTTAAAAAAAACCAATATACCACCAACCCAAAATTTTTGTACCGATTATTGCCCATAGATCCTGATCATTTAAAAGAAAGTTTATTTAAAATAGATATAAGAAGTATAGATGATCCTACACTTGCCTTTCTTTTTACAGACAAGAGGGAAGAAATAGAAAAGCAGATCACGATGCTGAAAGAAAGAGGAACTAGAAATTTCATGTTCAGTAGCATCAGGCTATACAGTAGTGTAGATAAGGACCTGTACGAAACGGCTAAGTTTTTATTAAAAGAAATCCCCGCTGAAGACAACTCCGCCGCACGATGGGTAGATTGTTATGAGCTGGCTGCCAAATGTCAGGAAGAAATAGAGTATTACAAGAAATTTTATCCTGAAATGGATTCACGTGTAGAGATAAAGCATGATATCGTAGGGATGCTGGTCTCAAAAGGACAGTTATACATAGGAGAAAGTTTTAAAGTGCCGGAAAATCGTGTGGATGCACTGGTCCATCACGAAATAGGAACTCATGTACTTACATTTTTTAACGGTAAGGCACAGCCCTTTAAGCAATTAAGCACAGGGTTTGCTGATTATGAAGAACTGCAGGAAGGCATTGCTGTACTGGCAGAATATCTGGTAGGCGGTCTTACCGGAGACCGGCTTAGGTTATTGGCAGCGAGAGTCGTCGCAGGACATACACTTACTGAAGGATTTAACTTTGAAGAAACTTTCCACGAATTAACCCAGACTTATAACCTCGACATAGAGTCTGCATTTCAGGTAACTGCTCGCATCCATCAA
The DNA here is from genome assembly GCF_000714815.1 of Anditalea andensis. Taxonomy (GTDB): domain Bacteria; phylum Bacteroidota; class Bacteroidia; order Cytophagales; family Cyclobacteriaceae; genus Anditalea; species Anditalea andensis. The sequence continues at coordinate 4,112 of NZ_JMIH01000012.1, forward strand.
GGTGGCGGATGTACTAAAGACATAATCTATTTAAGGGGATTGATCCAGCTGATCGATTACCTGAAAGAAGGAGGAGAATTAGAGCCGCTTTTTGTAGGAAAAATAGCCCTGAAGCATGTTCCCTTAATGGAAGAATTAAAGCTGAGGGGCATATTAAAGCCTTCCCCTCTATTTCCCCGCTTTTTATTGGATGAGAAAGCTTTGGAACGACTGGAACGTATAAAAGATGGCGTATCACTCCTTACATTAATATCTTAAAAAAAATTTTTTATCATCAAACACCAACAACCACTAACATGAAAATAGCATTTGTAGTAAATGACATAGCGACTGAGGAATCCTGGTATGACACCACGCTTCTTACTTCCACTGCCGTCCAAAAAGGCCATGAAGTGTATATAACCGGGGTAGGTGAATTAAATTACATGGAAGATGGTCATATGGGCGCCATGGCTATAAAAATCAGCAATTCTAAATTCAGAAATTTAGATAATTACCTCAAACATATACAAAGTAAAGAGGTAGAAAAAATCCTCGTTTCCACTAAGGAACTTGATGTAATTTTCATGAGAAATAATCCCAGCGAAGATATGGGAGAAAGGGCCTGGGCACAGACAGCAGGAATGGTATTTGGCCAGATAGCGGTAGAAAGAGGTGTACTGGTCATTAATGACCCTTATAGTTTGATGACAGCCTTTAATAAGCTCTACTTCCAGCATTTTCCGGAAGAAGTGAGGCCGAGAACGATCATTACCCGCAATGCCAACGAAATAAAAGAATTTTACAAAAAAGAAGGTGAGAAAATCATTGTAAAACCACTGCATGGATCTGGAGGCAAGGATGTATTTTTGATAGATAATTCTACAAATATTAACCAAATTGTAGAATCTATTAACCGATATGGACATGTCATAGCACAAGAATATCTTCCAGCCGCGAAAGATGGGGATATTAGGGTAATACTTTTAAACGGGAAAATCCTATCAGTAAAAGGCAAACCAGCTGCAATGCACCGGGTAAACCAAAAAGATGATATCAGGAGCAATATTCACGCTGGAGGGAAACCTATAAAGGCTCATATGAATGACACTATACGGAAACTCTGCAAAATAGTAGCTCCTAAGTTGATACAGGACGGCATGTTTATGGCCGGAATTGATATTGTAGGGGACAAAATCATGGAACTTAACCTGGACAGCCCCGGAGGAATAGTGAGTATAGAGAGATTAGAAAAAGAAAAGTTTGCTTGTGCTATTATCGAATCAATTGAAAAGAAATTTGAATACCAATCATATTATTTAGGAAAATTGCCCAACAAATATCTGGCTACCCTTGATCTATAGAAGGATATATACCTAAAAAAAAACAAAAGGGCAGGATACATTTCCTGTCCTTTTGTGCCTATATATAATCCCTCAACATTCTTTCACTATAAAAAAGCCATCACTGCCCTGGGCCTGATAGAGCGGCATATAAATTCTTCCGTCTATTTCAGATATAACTTCCAGTCCTTTAGCTGTAGCCAAAATGTCGCCTTTGGCAATAGCAGAAAAATTTTTAAATCCAGGTTTCATTTGAAATTCATCCTTTTCTTCTATTGCGTGCCTATATACTACCTCATACCCACTTTCTCCTCCAAATGTCTCTTCCAGTAAATTCAGGTAATAATGATAATTAGGTATATCGGCTTCTTGAATCATTCCTGATACCTTTAACATCAGCCAAATCATGGCCTCGTGGTAATCTATGGATTTAACGGATAAATGTGCTCCAGCTTCTACCGTAAACCCTCTATGGCCCTTTAGTGTCAAATAATGATCAAAATGGCCTGGAATATACTTTTCAATCCCTTTTACCACAGGTAAAGGAAACTGGAGTGCTAAATCATAATTGTTTTCCCGTTTATTGACACTTATAAATGGGGTGGTTTCCGAAGAAGTAGTATGAAGATCCATGAACAGCAATTCAGTGAAAAACTGATTTTTTAGCTTTTGATCCTTTACTGCCATTAAAGCTTCAAACTCTTTTGCTTCATGAAACTCGGGCGAATTGCCATCTATGATTGCTTTTTCATTTTCTAATGTACATACTCTGTTCAGGTCTTTGTCAATGAGCCTCACATTCTCCCTTAATGCCCTGACATTTCCTGCTATTCCGATGATCTGTCCTTTACAGGCAATACCGGAATTATCCAAAACCTGGAATACCCGTTCAAGTGCAAGTAACCCACTCGGCTCATTACCATGTATACCCGCACTTACCATTAAAACAGGTCCTTCCTCATAGGGCTCCAATGGATACTGACCTAAAATCCTGGTAACTTCTTTTAAAGCAATCTTCTCTTTATTGATATGATCAGGCATGAATTAAATATTATATTTATTGATCCATATACCTATCCCTTTCATCTGAAGGTTGCTTTTTAGCTTTATCACTTCTTCCCATTTCCTCTTCTTTAGGATCCTTGGGCTGAGGTTCCGGTTTTTCATTGGGATCATCACTGATATATTCCTCTACAGCCTCATCTTTTTTATGTTCTTCCCTCTGAGGTCTTTTGTCAGTTGGATCCGGATCTTCGCTGTTCATTTTGGTATTTAGAGAATGAATAGCCATGGCTCTAAATATCAGCAGGGGATTAAGCTCTTTATATCTCATATCATTTTTATAATAAATCAACCTTTATATATTACTAAAGCTTTTATATGCTTCTTTAGTTAATGTTTTTTATGTATTTATGATCTCACCACCATTAGGATGAAGAAACTGTCCTGTCATGTAACTTGAATCTTCTGAAGCCAAAAACACATAACTTGGTGCCACTTCAGCAGGCTCTCCAGGTCTCCCTAAAGGCACATTGGTACCGAATTCATCCACATGCTCTTTAGAAAATGTAGCTGGAATAAGCGGGGTCCAAATGGGCCCCGGGGCCACTCCGTTTACCCGGATACCTTTAGGAGCAAGATTTGCGGAAAGGGATCTGGTAAATGAAACAATGGCACCTTTGGTAGCTGCATAATCCAACAGATGATGACTCCCACGGTAAGCCGTCACCGAAGATGTATTGATAATAGAGGCTCCCTTTTTTAAATGGGCCAATGCAGCTTTTGTGATAAAAAAGTAGGAATATATGTTAGTAGAAAACGTTTTGGTCAGCTGCTCTTCCGTAATATCCTCTAAGTTATCCTGTGGATACTGCTGGGCAGCATTATTTACCACGATATCAAGTTTCCCAAATGAAGCTATAGCTTTATCCACTATTTCCTGACAGTGCCTGCTCTGGCTGACGTCTCCTTTTATAACCACAGCTTTTTGACCATGTTTCTCCACCATGGACCTGGTCTCTTCTGCATCTTTATCTTCTTCCAAATAAGCGATGACCATATCTGCGCCCTGTTCGGCAAAAGCTATAGCTACAGCCCTTCCAATACCACTGTCTCCCCCGGTTATCAATGCTACTTTTCCCGCCAGCTTCTTATATGTACCTGATGAAGGTTCAGATTTTGGCTGCGGCTCCATTTGATACTGATCTCCGGGTTGGCTTTCCTGAGTTTGTCCGGGTTTTGAAGTTTCTTGTGACATTCAATGTTTATTTTACTTGAGTACTGAAAGTCCATTGATGAACCGTAACTTCAGACTTTTTCGTGAACCGGCTTCTTTTCTTTCTATTGTTGTCAAATTCTTTACGTGCGCCGTTCTCGGCTTTATTATCAAGTGGTCTTTGCATCAGCTTTTCCATGCTTTTGTTTATTAATGTTATAAAAAATTGTTACCCAAAATTATTCCAATTTTTAAATAATAGAGGCTTTTAACTGTTTATATTAAAATTATTTACTCTAAAAGATCAAACAACCTTAATTATTATCGTTAAGTTATAATTAAAATATAAATTATCCTAATTTTAATTTATATTTTGTTAATATTCTATATTTAACATTCTCAATTTACTATACAATGTCTTTCTGTTAATATTTAAAATCTCCGCAGCTTTGGTTTTATTATAATGCACTTCCTTGAGCACTTCCATTATCCTTTTGCTTTCCGCTATTTTGGCAGTAGACTTTAGATCCTGTTCTAAACCCTCATCTTCCGCATGTTCCAGAAAACTTTCCACTGTACTGCCTAACTCTTGTAGGGATTGCATGAAGTGGCGCGGCAGGGATTCTTTACGTATTACTCCTTCACCATTGGTCAGCAGACATGCTCTTCGGATTACATTTCTCAACTCCCGGATATTGCCTGGCCAAGAATACCTCTTGAAATATTCATACACCTCCTCAGATACTACCGGCTTTTCTTTATGCAGCTCTTCACTGGTCTTATCCAAAAAGAAATCGACAAATAAAGAAAGATCTTGATTTCTTTCCCTAAGAGGTGGCACCCTTAATGTAAACTCATTTAACCTATAATAGAGATCTTCTCTAAACTGACTCCCACCGGATTTATTGAAAAGATCTTCGTTAGTCGCTACTATGATCCTTACATCTACCGGTATTTCTTTAAGGCTCCCCACCCTTCGGATCACCTTTTCCTGAAGAGCCCTTAATAAAGCTATCTGTATATCTAAAGGTAAATTAGCAATTTCATCTAAAAAGACAGTACCGCCTTCAGCAAGTTCAAACACTCCTGCCTTTGCAGTAGTAGCCCCTGTGAAAGCACCTTTTTCATGACCAAACAATTCACTGGCGGCTATTTCTTTAGATAGACTGCCACAGTCTATCGCCATAAAAGGCTTGTTTTTACGGTGACTTTCCTGATGAATAAAGCGGGCAAGGGATTCTTTACCCGTACCCGTCTCACCTTCTATGATCACTGTATAATTTGTCGGACCCACTAGTTGCACGTGATTAATCATTTTCTTAGATGCTTCACATCTACCTATTACATATTCCTGTTGGTGCTGCGGCTTGGATAATTCTACAAAGGTGGTTTTTCTTACAGGCTTTTCCTGATCCTTGTAACCTAAAGCCCTTTCTACCACATTGAGCAGTTCATCCGGATTTAAAGGCTTCTCTAAATAATGAAACGCACCGCTTTTTACCAGCTCCACAGCTATGCGTATATTGGCATATGCTGTCATAAAAATCACTTGGGCATGGGGAGAAGAGGTTTTGATTTCTTCTAATATATCTCCGCCATTTAAATCTCCAAGGCGGTAATCACAAATCACCAAATCAAAATATTCTTCTTTGAGAATACTCAGCCCTGTTTTTCCTTGAGTGCATACTTTTACTTCATACCCATTCTTAGACAGAAACCTATCCAATAAATTACAGGTGGACAATTCTTCATCTATGATCAAAATTTTACTCATCGTATAGTGTTATAGGTTCAAAGTTGTGGTTTGGTTTTTAAAGATAACATAAAATTAGTAATAAAAAGACATTTAATAATTATATAATAAAGAAAAATATCCTGTAGAAATCATTCATAATAACAAATTCTTTATTTTTTGCTATTAATACCATGTTATTTCAATTTCCGAGGCCTATATCTGGCCAGATCAATAGCAGAAAAAGACAAGGATAGCCACGATTGTAATATTGAAATTGGGCCAAGGCAGCCTAAAAATATTATGTAGAAACAAAAAATTTAACTCGAAACAATTAAAAATCTAATAAATCATAAGATACCAAATATAATGTTTCCTTAAATTTACTTGATAAAATTAAAACCTGAAGTAAGCCCGTGATAAAAAATTATTTAAAAAATATGAAATTGACAAACGGTGAAATAAAGGTTATATAGCTAATCATATAGCAGATATATGGCCACATTCAGACCTATTATAAAATTATTTAAGAAATGAATCTGGTCAAAATAAGTAGAATTTCCACTATTACTCCACTAATTTGATTAAAGTACCTTTTTCTATTATATCTTCACTTTTCAAGCCGTTTAATATACCCAACTCCTCCCATCTGATGGCAGGGACCTGATTGGATTTTAAGAACTCACCAAAAGCCTGTTGAATGGAATTAGCTTTTAAAACAATACGTTCTGGCTGCCTGTTCAACTTTTCCGCGTCAGTAAGGGGTGCAAAGCCAGTCATTGACTGTTCAAAAACTACCTCAAAGTTTGGGAAATTGTTTAATGGGGCAGCCCCTAACATGAGGTACATATTGGCTTCCTGCTGGATGATATAATACAGTACCCGTAGAGGATTTTGCTGTTCTTTCTGATCTGCCATTACCCGGATAGCATTGAGTCCATTTACTGTTCGGGCTTCGGATGCAGTCACTTGTAATGCATATTGGCTTGCCACCTGTTCTGCGGCTTCCTTGGTGGTTTTGCCAGTGGCTAATGTGAGCATCAGCAAAGCATTTCCTTCTTTAGGAGCCATCTGCACCTGCTGAGGAGTATTCTGAAGGGTCCAGTCTTTGGGCACCGGAAAATTGAATTTGAGTTCAGGATGATAAAATACACTGTTTTCCACGAACCCTTGTTTAGGATCCTCTCCATATATCAGCCCTTCTATTTTTTTCAGGTATTCATTTCTATTTACTTTTGGTTCGTTTAAATTTAACCGTGATTGCCATTCCCCTGCTAGCGCCGCCACATCCTTATTCCTATCTGTGGGGGAAGGGTGTGTAGAAAGAAAATCAGGCAAGGGGTCCCTCCCACTACTCACCCGCTGTCTTTCTAAAGTTCGAAAAAAACCAGCCATTTCACGGGCATCATATCCTATGGTTGATGAATATTCCACTCCCAGCCTATCAGATTCTCTTTCAGCATCCCTGCCATACTTTAGAAACAATAACTCCAATGCCTGACTGGCGGGATCTAAAAACTGGCCCAACTCCGGCACCGCTATAAGACCTACCAGCATTCCCAACTGAGCCAAAACAGATTTACTCTGCTGCCTTACAGAGTGACGGGCAGTAATATGACCTATTTCATGTCCCAACACTCCGGCAAATTCTGCCTCATTATTGAAATGAGCCATTATACCCCTGGTAAAATATACATATCCACCTGGTACCGCAAAGGCATTTAGTATAGGGGAATCCATTATCTTAAACTCGTAGGCCAGATGCGGGCGATGGGATATAGCAGCCATTTCTTGACCTTTCAAATCTATAAAATCCTGTAATATCTCATCCTCATACAGACCGTACATGGCAACAATCTGAGGGTCATATTCCTGACCCATAGCAATTTCCTGTTTTTCGGAAATAGTGACGAAATTCAATTTTCCCGTCACTGGATTTCTCGCACAAGAACATACTATAAATAACAATACTACTAAATTAAATAGCTTAAATTTTTCCACCCGTTTATTAATTGTACTTCAATGACAATTGATTATCCCGTAACAAAGATCAGGATAGTATGTCCCAAATATGCTTCGGGAGCATTAAGATTGATCACCCCCTATGATAGCAGAAGTGACATTAAAATAAATCATAATATTTATTTAAAACAACTCATCAATGCTCTAGTGAAAAAAGTTTTTATGCAATAGTTTAATATACATGATCCATAAAAAGCTAAACAGACGATATATAATACAGTGTTTAGAATAGGTAGTTAGGTTATGAATGCAATTCTTTATATCCTGATTCATACACGGCTATAATGAATGGGATGATCATGACTATTCATGGTGTTTTTTAAAGCAATATGCGCTTTCAATATGAACCTACTCATGTTATTAAACCTTCGATCACGCTATTTCATTTTAAAAAAGGTATCTGAATTGGTATATTCCTAGTATTTTGCAGTCAAATTACTAACCATCTTAATTGACCTAATTTTTCACGCTCCATTACCGTGAACCTTAAAAAAAGCATATGCAATATAAAAAATTACTGTTAATCCCGACCGCATTCATATTCAATCTTTTATTTATTGCCCCATATGGTTTTGGCCAGGATAAAGATGGGGTATTCATTGATGGTAAAGGTATCATGCGATGGGCTGAAAATGAGAAAGAAGTCAAAGGATTTGGAATCAATTATACCGCACCTTTTGCCCATGCATTTACTATGGCCGAAAGGATGGGGATAGACAAAGAAAAAGCCATTGACGAAGATGTATACCATTTTGCCAGGTTGGGATTGGACCTGTACCGTATACACGTATGGGACACCGAAATCAGTGATACATTAGGCAATCTTATTAATAATGATAGGCTTCATCTATTTGACTATACCATCCATAAAATGAAAGAAAGGGGTATGAAGTTTATCATCACCCCAATAGCCTATTGGGGTGGAGGCTGGCCGGAACCAGATGTAAAAACGCCTGGATTTGCGCATAAATATGGAAAGGATGGAAGCCTTATACATCCTGATGCAATTAAAGCACAACAAAACTACCTGGCCCAATTTGTAGAACACGTCAACCCTTATACCGGTATAGCCTATAAAAATGATCCTGACATCATCGCTTTAGAAATAAGCAACGAACCGCACCATCCCGGGACTGAAGATGATGTAACCCTCTTTATCAATTCAATGGTGGAAGCGCTTCGCAGCACCGGTACCAAAAAGCAGATATTTTACAATATCACCCAGAGCGTTCCCCTGAAACAGGGATTTTTCAATGCGGACATCCAAGGCTTGACTTTCCAATGGTACCCTACCAACCTGATGGCCATGCACGAACTTAAAGGTAATTTCCTTCCGCAGGTTGATGTCTATAATATCCCTTTTGCTGACCATCCGGATTTCCCGTCTATGGCCAAGATCGTATATGAATTTGATCCTGCCGATATAGGTGCCTCTTATATATATCCCGCCATGGCACGGAGCTTCAGGACGGCAGGCATGCAGCTGGCGGCCCAATTTTCCTACGACCCCCTATTTATGGCCCATATCAATACCGAATATGGCACTCATTATATGAACCTGGCCTATACTCCTCAGAAGGCATTGAGTTTAAAAATCGCCCATGCCGTATTTCATGATATGCCGCTGTATAAAGAATATGGAAAGTATCCACAAAACGCCTCATTTGAAAACTTCCAACTATCCTATGAAAAGGACCTGGCTGAATACAATACAGAAGAAAAATTCTATTATACCAACCATACCCGGTCCAATCCCAAGAAAACCTCTAATCTCAAAGAAATAGCCGGGTATGGGAATTCACCTCTGGTAGAATACTCCGGAACGGGTGCCTATTTTCTGGACAAACTGGACAATGGCATTTGGCGACTGGAAGTGATGCCAGATGCCATCTGGATCAGTGATCCTTTTGGTCAGGTCAGTCCGGATAAGGAAGTCGCGGTGGTAAATTATAGGGAGCAAGAGATGAGTATCAAGCTACCCGATCTCGAGCAGAATTTTGTGATCAGAGCAATCAATGAAGGGAATGACCACGGGCCAAAAGCCGAAGGTAATAAGTTCACCATAAAGCCGGGGGTCTACATTTTGAATAAAAATGGACAGCAAACAGATGCATGGTCCAATGACAAAAAAATAAGGAATATAAGATTGAATGAATTTGTAGCTCCTAAATCCACTTTAGACAGATTCTATGTTCTAAATGAACCCCAAAACGTAGCCGTGGAAGAAAAGGATCTGACAGTCAGCTTTCAGGTAATCAGCAAAGAGTGGCCAGAAAAGGTATCGATAGCCATCGGCCGGACCAAAATCCCTGCTGTAAGAAAGCATGGCTATGAATATGAAGCTACGATTTCTTCAAAACTTGTCAGGGAAGGTTTTATGGACTATCATATCGTAGTGGAAGGAAAAGAAACCACACGAACTTTTCCAAGTGACATAGCAAGACAGCCATCCGACTGGGATTTTTATGCAGAGGAAAAATACCGCACGATAATCGTAAGAAAAGACTCGCCTATTCACCTTTTCGAACCCCTCGCCGATTTTGATTATCTGATGAAAACATGGAACCGTGGCGTAAGACTGGTCCCTTCCGAGCAGGCAGGAGCTGCTGACTTAAAGGTAGATTTAGACACTCTTCCCTCCTACCAACATCAGGACGATGTGACCAGAGATTATTCCATGCGCGTCTATATAGGCAACAAAATGAAAGGGAGAATACCAGATCTCGAGCTAATGACCAAAATAAGAATAGAAGCAGAGACTTTATATGAGGAGGATGTTCCTGTGCAGATAGCCCTTATCTCCACCACCGGAGAAACATATGGCGGCATCATCACGATCACCTCAGGCCAAAAGGAATACACGCTTTCTATAAATGAGCTAAGCCATGTACCTATGGTCAATCTACCAAGACCTTACCCAGGATTTATCAATTATTATTTTGAAAGTCCTCTAAATAATCCTTTGGACTTATCAAAAATAGAAGGTTTGCAGATATCTGTTGGACCAGGAATAAATGAGCCTGGATCAAGAAAGGGGTTTGTGCTACAAAGCATTAGTCTGGTAAAATAGAGG
>NZ_JMIH01000013.1 GCF_000714815.1 Anditalea andensis
GCGAGAAACTCATATTTTTTTGAAAGTCCTCTAAATAATCCTTTGGACTTATCAAAAATCAAAGGTTTGCAGATACCTGTTGGACCAGGAGTAAATGAGCCTGGATCAAGAAAGGGCTTTGTGCTACAAAGCATTAGTCTGGTAAAAAAGAGGATGCAGTATATATTACACGCAGAAACGCTAGGGATAATTGCGGCCTTATTCCCGGTTTTTGTATGTTTTTTATTCAAATAAAACTTGCCCATCTGTACTAATCAATCTTTTCCTATGAGCCATTTACAGTTCTGCGCAAAACTTTTTTTCTCTGCGTTCTCAGCGTCTCTGCGAGAAACTCATATTTTTTTTGAAAGTCCTCTAAATAATCCTTTGGACTTATCAAAAACCGAAGGTTTGCAGATATCTGTTGGACCAGGCATCGATAATCCGGGAAAAAGACATGGTTTTCATATCCAAAGCATCAGCTTGGTAAGTGATAGTACGCTAAAATGAGAGAGATTAAAATAATAGCACGTAAAAACAAGAGAGATATAGCACGCAGAGGCGCAGAGACGCGAGAGAATAGAAGAAAAAAAAATTAGGTAGGTATCCATTATCGTTCTGCACTTCTTTAAGAAAACCTCTTTTCTCTGCGCCCTCCGCGGCTCTCCGTGAAATCATTTCTCTGCGCTTCCGTGTAAAAAACCCCTCTGAGTTCTCTGCGTCTCTGCGCGAAACTCATTTATTTTAAGTCTCCGAATGATAATAATTTATTTACCAGTTATCATCAATAATTGATCTATATTAGTTTAAATTTTTTTTCGCCATTTAAACTATTTACTATGAGTCAATTAGATAATGAAATTTCAGGAGAAATTGTAGATTCTTGCTTGTATATTCATTCCCAATTAGGACCGGGTTTATTTGAATCTGTTTATGAAAAAATTTTAATAATTGAACTGCAGAATAAAGGATTGCTGGTAGAGAACCAAGTCCCTGTCCCTATCAAATGGAGAGGAGCCAGTATAGGAAATGGTTTCATAGCTGATTTAATTGTTGAACAAAAAGTGATCGTAGAAATCAAATCAATCGAAAATTTGCATCCAGTTCATTATAAACAGTTATTGACATATTTAAGATTATCGAAAAAGAAACTTGGTTTATTGATAAACTTCAAAGTAGCCCTGATTAAGACTGGCATTAAGCGGATTGTTAATGGATTATAAATCAAAAGGCACCTACCCCTGCAGAGCCGAGTGCGATTAGATACATAGTGCTAAGACAAAAATAAGTACGCAGAGTCGCAAGACGCGAGACAAAGGATTTTCAGGAAGCCCCCTATATACATCTTTTTATAAAATCTTTTGTCTCTACGTTCTCTGCGACCTGCGTGAAAACAAATTAAACGTTCAACAAAACTCCGTTCAACTCCTCTTCCAGCCTATACAATTCTGATGAAATAGCCTCCACATCAAATAATTTCCCGAAATTTTCTTTTCGAATGAGCGATCTATAATAGCTTATCCCCTCATTCAAATTTTTACGGAAATTATCAAAATATTTGATCTGCTTTGGTGTCATCGGTTCATATATTTCCTCCAGCTTGCTCTTAAAATAAGCCACGTAGAGTGACAACTCTTTTACAAAAACAAAGGGTCTGTCCTTTCTTACCATCACATTGTCACGGCCGTAGATATGGTCCACCATTTTGGCCAGGGAGACTTCTTGGGAATAATAGGCCATATTCGGTCCTGGGCAGATGGATATGCCCTCTCCCTCTACCTTCCTCTCTATATCATTTGCCACCAAAGCAGCTGTTCCTAATCCTTTACAGACACATGACTTGACAGTGATACGGTCAAACTCACGGTCATAAGTCTGCTTATCCAGATCCAACTCATTCAGTTCTTTTATTTTCAGATTTTGATACTGTCTTGATGCGGTGCAGATTACTTTTTCGGTGAACTCTGTGTTTAAAGAAGCGTATTTTTTAGGACATGAGCTGCCAGGTCTTCCTTTGATAATATTCTTCTCTTTTTCAATATCGATGGTATTTCCACGGACATTGTTAAATGGTACGCCAAGCGGTGAAATATCACTTAAATATAGATCTTCTTCCTTCGCTTCACTGATGAGACGAAGCGTTTTGGGGTCAATGCTCACTGCCTCTGGTACTAATAAAAATGGAGTGCCCCAGCCTATGGAATCAAGATTATACTGCTCAAGCAAAAACTCATGTTCACGGGCAGTGCCTACCCCACCCTGTGCGGTAATCCGTAAAGCTGGTGCTTCAGAAGGAACAGTTTTACCCTGATCTTCTAAAGCTTTATATAATAGTTCGGCAGTAGTTTCAATCAATGAATCTCTATTATTTTTGAACTCTTCCAAGATAGGTCCCATCAGATAGCCATCCGTGGCAAAGGCATGACCTCCACAGTTAAGTCCTGACTCTATCCTGTATTCTGATACCCAAAGGCCTTTTTTGGCAAGAAATTTTCCTTGTATCAGAGCTGATCGGTAGTCACTGACTTTTAGGATTATTTTTTTCTTGAATTTTCCCTCTACATTGGGGAAAAAATCTTCGAAGTTTTCGAAGTAACTATATAGCCTGGGGTTCATCCCTGCAGATAGTACGATGGAACTTTCCAGTTTACTTTTGGCAAATCCTCTAAGTGCTGCATGAGCATCATTATAATCCACTGGTAATTTTTCATCACCTTTATAATTATCCTTGTCCAGCTTGGTCATGATATTGACATCTATGCTGCCCATGGATAGATTTGACTTCACCCAATCCCAAATTTTATCTGCCCTGTCCTCATTATCAGCTACCATCTTTTGGATGCCGACCTGAAGTATGTTAGGCATCATTTTGATATATTTTTCAAACTGACTGGAGTTTACCGCTTCTTTTATTTCATCAAACTTTTTCCTCACCAATTCATCCATCATATCTAAATAGGCAGTAATCCTTTTGGCTCTGAAATCATCCATATGTTTGGTGATCTGCTGATAGGGAATATTTGCCTGCCGGCAATAGTACCCCCTCATCTTCTCAATCAGCATATCATCTACCAAAGAAATGGCTGAGGATATACCATAGGGAGCCACCTTGATAGGCGTATCTATAGTAAATCCGATTCCCATTACCGGAATATGAAAACTGTGTTTTAGTGGTGCTGACATCATTATTCTAATTTCTTTATGATTATTTATTTAAAATTTCACAAACAGCAAAGTGGCGTTAGGCCACTTCCTGAAGTACAGAGTTGATTTTGGGATTTGTTTCGGGAACTGCCTTTGGCGAATTTTCCATGCGCTGTGCCAGGTACCTGATCGCAATGGTCACAAATAATACTATAGTGACCGAACTGAGAGGCATCAGAATAGCACACACAATCGGGCTGAGCTGGGCAGTTACGGCAAAGCTCAAACCAATAACATTATATAAAAAGGACAGGATAAATGCAATATTGATCACCTTCATGCTGCTTTTGGCTAGTTTCATGCTTTTGAGGATTTTACCAAAGCTTTTGGCATCCATGATCACGTCACATGCCGGAGAAAAGTGGTAGACATCATCACTGACACTGATACCCAACTGACTTTCTTTAAGAGCCCCTGCATCATTTAGCCCATCGCCTACCATTAGGACATTCTTGCCTTTATCTTTAAGGTTTCGAATATACTGCAGCTTATCCATCGGATGCTGGTTAAAGTGCAACTGATCAAAATATACTTTCAGCCTTTCCTTTTCCCGGTCATTGTCCCCGCTGATCAGATGGAGTCCGTAGTTTTCTTGTTTAAGCTCTTCGAGCAACTCATTAAGACCTTCCCTATATTCACTGCTGAATTCGAAGTGTCCAAGGACCTTTCCTTCATGCGACACATAGACGCGAGTAGCGCCACTTGCATTATCGGTCGAAGAGGCACCCACGAAATCTGCTGAACCAATCTTATACCCATGCCCATTTACTGTTCCACTGACCCCGCCACCAGCTACTTCCTGAAAATCTTCTACCTCCATCAAATCCTCTTTCTTTAAGCTGGTATATATAGCCTGACTAAGGGGATGGGTGGAATTACGGGTAAGTGATTTTACCGCAGCGCGGGATGCAGCATCTATAGAACCTGTATAGTTTAGCTTGCCTTTATTTTTATGCGTGATGGTACCGGTTTTATCAAAGACCAGCGTATCTGTAGTAGCCAAAGCCTCCACAGCTCCCGCACTTTTTAGATACAATCCCCACTTGCCCAAAATTCTTAGCGTATTGCCAAATGAGAATGGTATGACCAAAGCCAAGGCGCAGGGACAGGCGACTATCAATACCGCCGTAACAGTATTCCAGATCTTTGAGGGATCGATGAAATACCAACTGATAGCGGTAATAATACTTAATAAGATGATAAAGAAGGTAAACCTTCGGCTAAGACTCTGAACTAGGGCCGAAAGCTTGTGCGGATTATCCTTGCGGAAAACCTCCTGGTTCCAGAGTTGGGTGAGGTAGCTGCTCTCTACGGGTTTCTGAATTTCCACTTCCAGCATGCCGCCGGTCTGCCTACCCCCGGCATACATAAAGTCACCGCACTTCTTATCGATGGGATCTGACTCTCCTGTTACAAATGCATAGTCCACTTTGCCTTCCCCTTTGATCAGCATGGCATCAGCAGGAATCAATTCCTGATTTCTGATCAGGATCCTATCTCCTGTCTGTAAATCCTTAAGCAACACAGTCTCTTCCTCCCCATCCCTGATCCGGGTAGCGGCTACAGGAAAGTAACTGTTGTAATCCCGTTCAAACCCAAGGGCTTCATAGGTTTTACTCTGATACCATTTCCCTATCAATAAAAAAAACACCAAGCCGGACAAGCTGTCCATATAGCCTGCTCCTATATGGGTAAGCATTTCATAGGCACTGCGGCCAAAGATAACCAGTATGCCTAGAGCAATGGTAAGGTCAAGATTCAGGTATTTATATTTAAGTCCATTCCAGGCCGACCTGTAGAAATCACTCGCAGAATAGAACACTACTGGCAAGACCAGCACGAGGTTCAGGTAAGTAAAAAACAACCTGTAATTTTCTTCTACAAGATTTTTACTGTCAAGGTATTCTGGAAGGCTCAGCATCATGATATTGCCAAAGCAGAATCCGGCCACTCCTATTTTGATATAGGCACTTTTATCTTTTTTGGGGATTTTTTTCTTGTTTTGATGGAGGCTTATATCTGGATCATATCCCAGACTGCCCAGCAGTTCCACTACCTTTCTAAGGCTGATTTCATTGTCATCCCAATTGATGCTGACTTCTTTCTTGGTAAAATTGACCATGGAAGAGCGGATATGGGGATTCAGCTTATGTAGATTTTCCAAGAGCCAGATGCATGAGCTGCAGTGGATGGCGGGAATATAAAATGTAGCTTTGCTGATCCTGCTATCCTTGAAGGTAATGAGTTTTTTCTGTACTTCTTCATGGTCAAGATATGCCCAGCGGTCCCTGTTTTTTTCAGTTAATTTAGACCCCGGGGATTGCTCCATGGCATAATAGGCTTCCATGTCATTACCTTTCAGTATATCGTATACCGTATGACATCCCTGGCAGCAAAAAGACTTTCCATCGACACCGATCTGCTCATCTCTGCAGTCCTCCCCGCAGTGATAACATGTAGTTTTTTCCAATATCTCCACCATTATATCCATTTTTACTACCCGGCTCGGGTAAATAATTTAATCGGTGACATCACTTCTTCACAGTCCAGCAACTTCGTAAGGATAGGTAGATTTTGGGGAGATGGATTATTGACTACTAATAAGGTGTTGGCATCTACTCCAACAGCACTATATATGGTATGCTCGGTATCATCACATAACTTGTGAAGCGCTAGATTGGTGAAATGCTGCTTTAGGTATTCGATAAAAAGTTTTTCTTCAATGGATGGAGGGCCTTCCTCGCAGTAAGTAGTCAGCACGGTGACGGGAAGGCGATTACCTACATCCGGAAGCAGGTAGCTGAACTGCTTGATGCCCCGCATAGCTATAGCAGTGCCATCAAATGTCATCACCACCTGCTCGATATTGGCTATATCTTTAGGCAGTACCAAAACCGGGCATCCTGCCAGTTCTAAAAGGATTCTAAAAGGTATGGATTCGCCTTCATTGATGACAGTGGCATTATACGTCTCTTGATTGATAATTAAAAGATCCGCGTACTGCGTTTCCCTAATGAGTTCCTGTGGCATGCAACCTTCATCTTTATGAATGATGTACTTGCAGGCCGTTTCTTCGCATTTTTCGGATAAGTAGGCATATAATTCCTGTCTGGCCTTTTTTTCCTTCTTCTGAACACAGGCTACATTATTACCACATTTGCCCCCTGCACAGGGCATAATCAACGGTATTCCGTCCAGATCATTGATCACCGCTCCTACATAGAGCATATTGCTGTGGGGAAGAAATTTGAAAATCCCGTCGAGTTCCCGCTTATCGAAGCTACTTCCTCCAAATCCCAAAACTACTTTTATCCTGTTCATTCTTTTGCTTTTAAGTCTGCTCAATAGCTGACTTTACCCATAGCAAAGATGAGGACAAGGCGCACGGATTTATATGATGGCAATCAAGGGAAAAACTGATTTTTGTCAGTTTTAGAGAATGATGATTTTAGATTTATGATTTCAGATCGAATTAAATCCTAAATCCCCAATCAAAAATCACATCACACCCGCCGCTTTTACCAGTCCTTTGGAATTTTCGACATTGATCTTTCTTCCTTTGGTGGAGATGAGGTTTTCTTCTTTGAAGTCGTGAAGCAGACGGATGAGGGTTTCGGTGGCGGTCCCCACTATATTGGCCAGGTCTTCTCTGGTGAGGTTGATCTCTACGGACTCATTTTCACCACCTTCCATGCCGTAGGTTTCCTTAAGCATAAGTAGGGTAATAGCCAACCTCTCCCTAACAGATTTCTGGGCAAGATTGGTCAGCTTCTCGGACATGATGCCCAGTTCCTGACATACGGTCTGAAGGAGTTTTTTGTTAAAGCCGGGGTTCTCGGTGAGTAAACTCAAAAAATCATTTTTAGGAACAAAGCAGATGGTGCAGTCCTCCAATGTTTCGGCAGTCACGGGGTAGTGTTCCTCGCTGATCATAGCTTTGTATCCAAGTACATCGCCTTCTTTGGTGATCTTCATGATCTGTTCTTTTCCGTCGGCACCTACCCTATATACCTTCACCTTTCCTGTATTGATACAGAATACACCTAGCGGCCTGGTACCTTCGTGGAACAGCACCTGCCCTTTTTTATAGTTAGTACATGATTTCGCATCAGATACCATAGACAACTCATGAGAACAAAGCACCCCAAATAATGATTTGTTCTTGCTTTGGCAATCCAAACATGATATCTGTACAGCTTTTTTTTGTCCCATAAAATAAGTCAGTTAAAAATATGAATACAAAGATACGTCAATTTCGTCGGAAACACATTCTTATCACATAAAGTATCCGCAATCACTTAACACCCTAATTTATAAACTTGATCCATAAAATTCAATAAAAGATGATTTATCTTATGTTTTTTTAAAGAAAAGCTGTTTAAAAAAAGAGGATATATTATGACATTGAAAGAATAGTTTGGTTATGGGGTATGCCTTCGCCAAGGCTCGGGATTGCTTATTGTTCACATAATTCACCAAAGGACTAAATAATAGTTAATCCGTGTGAAGCTCAAAAGGGTTTTAGAACCAAATAAAGAAAAGATAAAACTATAGGACCGTTTATGCTTTTTATAATATTAATATCTTTATACCCACTGATACTCCATCATACATCACCTCTATATCCCACTAAATAGCTCGAATGACTCCATATAATTAGGTATAATAGCCTCCCAGCCCAGTTCGGTCTGCATCACTTCTTTCAGTTCTTCTGATGCTGCTTCTTCCCCGTGAACCAAAAAAGTCATCTTAGGTCGCTGATTAAACCCATTCATCCATTCTATCAACTCAGTTTGATCCGCATGGGCAGATAGTCCTGAAACGTAATGAATCTGCGCCTTTACCTGTACATCTATACCATACATCCTGATAGAAGGTTCCCCATCCAACAACCTTCTTCCCCTGGTACCTTCAGCCTGATAGCCTACGAATATTACACTGTCTTCGGAATTTGGAAGCCTATTATATAAGTGATGAAGAATCCTGCCCCCTGTTACCATCCCGCCGGCAGAGATGATAATAGCATCGGTACGCAGCGTATTAAGTGATAGAGAGGCTTCTTGTGACTGGTAGTAATGTAGGTTTTTATGCAAAAAGGGATTGGCACCTTCTTCCTGAAACATGGGTCCTAACCGGTGGTAGTGGCTGAACTTTTTATATAGAGCAGTAACATCTATCGCCATAGGACTGTCTACATAAATGGGTACGTGGGGTATTTTCCCCTTTTGCTGAAGCCTGTGTAGGTAGTACAATATCATCTGGGTTCTTCCTACTGCAAATGAAGGGATCAGTGCCACCCCTCCTTTTCTAAAGGTAGATTTAATGGCTGCTGCCAATTGATCCTCCACCGAATGGGTTTCATTCTTCCTATTCCCATAAGTAGCCTCCACAAAGAGAACATCTACATAAGGCAATAGAACCGGAGAGTTCATGAGGGGGTCCTGAAATCTTCCCAAATCCCCCGAGAATACCAATCTTTTTTCCTGACTATTTCCTTTAACTTTCAATTTGAGTATAGCAGCACCGAGGATATGGCCGGCATTATATGCTGTGAGAGAGATCCCTGCATGAACACTTACTTCCTGCTCAAAGTCAATGGGCTGCAGCAAAGGATAAACCCTTTCTGCATCTTCAATAGTAAATAATGCCTGCGGCTTTTCGTGTTTTGAATAGCCTTTTTTCTGGGCATAGGCGGCCTCCTCTTCCTGTAGCTTACCTGCATCTCTCAGTAAAATTTTTACCAATTCCATGGTTGGCTCAGTACAAATTATAGGACCGCCAAATCCATCCTTAACCAATTTGGGCAAATAACCGGAATGGTCTATATGGGCATGGGTCAGCAGCACCATATCAATTTCTTTTGGATCTATAGGTAATGGGGCCCAATTACGCAAACGCAGATCTTTCAATCCCTGAAAAAGGCCACAGTCTACCAAAATATTAAGATTATCTATTTCCAATAAAAATTTAGAACCAGTCACCGACTTGGCACCACCCAAAAATTTAACTCTAATATTCATAGCGATATTATTTGATTAGAAAGTTAGAAAAATTTTATCTATAGCCAAAACCTAAATAACAAGAGAACATCTCTATCAAATTAATAAATGATAATAGAGAATCTTGAATTTTAACAGCCGCATAAAACTGACAAAAGTCATGTATTCATCTGATGACGATCATAACTAGCATTACGGATTTACTTCAATTTTGCATAAACCTAAAGAAACTGTCTATGAGTGCATTATTTGTTTTAATAGCCATAAGCTTACTGGTCGCTTTGGGATTTCTTCTGGCATTTCTTTGGGCGACGAATTCGGGCCAATATGAAGATGATTATACCCCTTCTGTAAGGATGCTGTTTGAAGACAAGCCGATCAGTGATGATACATATAGAAACCTTAACTATGAAAAGGGAGCTTCAAAAAATATAAAGGATAAAAAAAACACGCAACACAATAAATCTAATTAAAATATGAGTACGCAACTACTTCAAAGACCTGATCATGAGCGGCCAAAAGGTTTAAAACTCGAACTGGACAGCTACTTTTATGACAATGACATCGTAAGGATGTTTGCCAACGCCACCATGATCTGGGGTGTGATCGGTATGCTGGTGGGTCTTTTGGCTGCCTTGCAGCTGGTTTTCCCCGAGCTGAATATGGGAATGGA
Organism: Anditalea andensis; assembly: GCF_000714815.1. GTDB lineage: Bacteria > Bacteroidota > Bacteroidia > Cytophagales > Cyclobacteriaceae > Anditalea > Anditalea andensis. Next base: position 9,856 of record NZ_JMIH01000013.1, read on the forward strand.
ATACACCTCCTTTGGCCGTATCCGTCCGCTGCATACCAATGCAGTGATTTTTGCCTTTGTGGGCAACGGTATCTTTACCGGGGTATATTACTCTCTTCAGAGACTCTGCAAGACCAGGATGTACAGTGACATACTCAGCAAGATCAACTTCTGGGGATGGCAGCTGATCATCATATCGGCGGTCATCACCCTGCCGCTCGGATTTACCTCATCTAAGGAGTATGCGGAACTGGAGTGGCCTATTGACATTGCCATCACGCTGATCTGGGTAGTTTTTGGCTGGAACATGTTTGCCACTATTCTTAAAAGACGTGTACGGCACCTGTATGTGGCCATCTGGTTTTACATAGCCACTTTTGTGACTGTTGCGGTACTTCATATAGTAAACTCCTTTGGTCTTCCTATCAGTTTTATGAAAAGCTATAGTGCCTATGCAGGGGTACAGGATGCACTGGTACAGTGGTGGTATGGGCACAATGCGGTGGCATTTTTCCTGACTACCCCGTACCTGGGTCTTATGTATTATTTTGTGCCTAAAGCAGCCAATAGACCGGTATATTCTTACAAATTATCGATCATCCATTTCTGGGCGCTTATATTCTTATACATCTGGGCGGGACCTCACCACTTATTATATAATGCTCTTCCGGATTGGGCACAGTCACTGGGTGTGGTATTCAGCATTATGTTACTAGCACCAAGCTGGGGCGGGATGCTCAATGGCCTGCTTACACTAAGAGGTGCGTGGGACCGGGTAAGAGAGGATCCTGTACTGAAATTTATGGTAGTGGCTATAACTGCTTATGGTATGGCTACCTTCGAAGGCCCTATGCTTTCTCTTAAAAACGTAAATGCCATTAGCCACTTTACCGACTGGACCGTAGCACACGTTCACGTGGGGGGACTGGGCTGGAACGGTATGCTGACCTTTGGTATGCTTTACTGGCTTATCCCGAGACTTTATAGAACCGAGATATATTCTAAAAAGCTGGCAAATGTCCACTTTTGGATCGCTACACTTGGTATCCTGGTCTATGCCCTTCCGATGTACTGGGCTGGTTTTACCCAAAGCTTGATGTGGAAAGAATTTACTGCCGAAGGCATGTTGGCTTATCCTAACTTCCTGGAGACAGTGACACAGCTTAAGCCGATGTATGCTCTTCGTGCTGGTGGTGGTGGCTTATTTATCATAGGAGCTCTTCTAATGGGTTACAACCTCTTCATGACTTCCAGAAAAGGTAACTTCCTTAAAAATGAAGCAGCCGAAGCAGCTCCATTAAGCGAAGCTTACGAAAAGCCAAAAGGCGAACACTGGCACAGATGGATCGAAAGACGTCCGGTTCAGTTGCTGGTAGGCTCTCTTATCGTGATCATGATAGGCGGAGCAGTGGAAATGGTCCCGACCTTCCTGATAGATTCCAATATACCTAGTATCGAAAGTGTGAAACCATACACTTCTCTGGAGCTCCACGGTCGGGATATCTATATCAAAGAAGGATGTAATAACTGTCACTCGCAGATGGTGAGACCATTCAGAAGTGAGACTGAGCGATATGGGGAATATGCCAAAGCAGGGGAATTTGTATATGATCACCCGTTCCTATGGGGATCTAAACGAACAGGACCTGATCTATTAAGACTGGGCGGCAAGTATCCTGACAGCTGGCACTACCATCACATGCTGGAACCAGAATCCATGTCACCTGGATCTATCATGCCTCCATACCCATGGCTGTTTGAAAAAGACATAGATGTAGAAAGCACCGAAGCTAAAATCACAGTCATGAGAAAACTGGGTGTGCCTTATCCTGAGGGATACGAATCAAGAGCAGTATCTGATATGAACGACCAAGCCAACGAAATAGTGGCTAACCTGGCAGCGAGTGGCATTCAGGTGAAGAGTGATAAGGAGATCATCGCCCTGATTGCCTACATGCAGCGATTGGGTACCGATATCAAAGCTGATGCGAATAAAGTCTATAAATCCTACGAAATTAAATAAACCAGACGATGCTGAAATTTGTAAAATCACATATGGATTCAATACTTGGGATAGAGATCTATCCCATTTTTTCCCTGCTTGTATTCTTTATCTTCTTTTCTGTGCTGATCCTATGGGCAGTGTCAGCTAAGAAAGAATACTTCAGCAGCGTATCCCATCTCCCATTAGAAGATGAAACACCGGGTGAGGAGGCTGACCTGTTCAAAATAAAGCCATCAGACAAATAATGTCAAAAGTGCTTTAACCGGCACTGGTCAAACTTAAAATTATAATCAGATGGAAACTTTGAATTGCTTTAAAATTACAAAGAAAGGTGGCTTGGCCGGAATGGCCCTGCTCCTCTCCCCTATCGCTACATTTGCCCAACAGCAACCGACAATCAACTATATGGAGATTACTTTTGAGGAAGTGATGTTGGGTATTGTCATATTCATGACCGCTGCGGTGATTCTATCACTAGGTGGACTACTGATCGCATTTTACGCCCTTCGTAAATCTTTGACAATAGTGCCATCCCCCATAGAACAAGCTAAAAATGCCCTTCAGCCCAGCTTCTGGGAAAAATGGAACCATAGGCTTACTGATGCAGTACCTGTAGAAAGGGAGCATGAGGTGATGACTGATCACGAGTATGATGGGATAGTAGAATTGGACAATAGCTTACCTCCCTGGTGGAAAGCTTTGTTTGCAGCCAGCATCGTCTTTGCCTTAGTGTATATGAGCATATTCCACATATTTGGCTTTGGTGAACTCCAGGCCGAAGAGTATGAAACAGAGATGACAGAAGCCAAAGCCAGGATAGATGCATACATTGAATCAAAGGGAGGAGCTTTAAATGAGACCAATGTAACTTACCTGAATGACGATGCCTCCATTTCACTAGGAAAAAGTATTTATGACAGCAATTGTGCTGCCTGTCATGGATCAGCGCTACAAGGTACTGTCGGACCTAACCTCACAGATGCTTACTGGTTACATGGAGGTAGTGTTGGAGATATATTCAAGGTAATCCGTGACGGGGTTCCTGCCAAAGGGATGATCGCCTGGAAAGGGCAACTTTCTCCTTCCCAGATCCAGCAGGTCACCAGTTATATCATCAGTAAAGAAGGAAGTGACCCTGCCAATCCAAAAGAACCACAAGGCGACTTCCACCAAAGATAAAATTCAGATGTGGGATTTGTGATTTCAGGTTGAGCTGAAATCATAAATCCTACATCGTAAATCAAAAATCCCCATGCCAACCATCGCTTCAGAAGATTTTAGAGACAAGATTTCTACAGTAGATCATGCTGGAAAAAGGGTATGGATATACCCAAAGAAGCCAAAGGGGACATTCACCAATTGGCGGACTGTGGTAAATGCAATTTTATTAACTGTTCTTTTTATAGGACCTTTCCTGCGGATAAATGGGCAGCCTGTACTGATGCTTAATTTGCTCGACAGGAAGTTTATTATTTTTGGTCAGATTTTTTGGCCGCAGGATTTTTATCTCTTCGGATTGGCTACTATCGTGGGGTTTGTATGCATTGTCTTATTTACAGTGGTGTATGGCAGGATATTCTGTGGATGGATATGTCCCCAGACCATTTTTATGGAAGGGGTATTCCGGAGGATAGAGTATGTCATAGAAGGAGACTGGACCGCTCAGAAAAAGCTGGATAAACTACAGTGGAACACGGAAAAGATTTTAAAAAAGAGTACAAAACACCTGGTGTTCTTTATAGTATCCTTTATCATCGCCAATACTTTTTTAGCCTATATCATCGGCAGCGATGAGCTGCTAAAGATCATATCAGAACCTCCTACATTACATTTAAGCGGTTTTATTACCATCATCATTTTTACTTTTGTTTTTTATTATGTCTTTGCGATTTTCAGAGAACAGGTCTGCACCAATGTCTGCCCTTATGGAAGGATGCAGGGCGTATTACTAGACAAAAAGTCCATAGTAGTAACCTATGACTATAAACGGGGAGAAAACAGGGGCAAGATCCGTAAAGGTGAAGACCGTGCTACTCTGGACAAAGGAGATTGTGTGGACTGTAAACTTTGCGTAAACGTCTGCCCTACCGGTATAGACATTCGTAACGGTACCCAACTGGAATGCATCAATTGTACTGCCTGCATCGATGCATGCGACAGCATTATGGCAAATGTAGGATTGGCCAAGGGCCTTATCCGATATGATTCTGAAGAAAATATTGCCGAAAGCAAAAAAGGATTTAACTGGAGTGCCCGTACCATAGCTTATACGGTAGTGCTGTTATCATTGAGCACTTTGCTTACAGGGCTGCTGGTCATCCGGTCAGAAGTAGACGCTACCGTACTACGCACCCCCGGGATGATGTACCAGCAGCAGGAGGATGGCAGCATCAGCAATCTTTACAATGTGAAAATCATCAATAAAACCAATCTCCATATGCCCCTCGCGCTGAAAGTAGAGGAGGGCAAAGGGAGTATCAAAGTAGTCGGAAGGGACCTTTTTGAACTGCCGGAACAGGGTATGGCAGAGGGCGCTATTTTCCTGAATATGAACCCTAGTGACATATCAGGGGTATCTCAGAAGGTGACTATAGGCATTTACTATGAAGATAGGTTACTGAAAAAGGTGAAAACCAAATTTATCGGCCCGGCAAACTGAACCAAAAAACTGATAATAATCAGTTTTTTGGTTGATTCACATCATAACCTGCTCTACTGAATTACCTGATCTTTGTCATATAAAAAGAACTTAATTCAATAAAATATGAACTGGGGCCACGGAATCGCTATTTTCTTCGTATGTTTTGTTACTTTCATGCTGGTTCTGGTCGTGAAAGCTTTTCAGGAAAACATAGATCTGGTGACGGAAAATTATTACCAGGAGGAACTGGATTATCAGACACGTATCGATAAGATCAAAAATAACCAGCTTCTGATCGTTCCTGTAGAAGTAACATCAGAACAGGGAGGCATCAATATCCAATTTCCGGAACTCGGATCACCCATTACTGGAAAGATACAGGTTTTCCGCCCCTCTGATGCCCAATTTGATTTAATCAGAGACGTAGATCCTGACATTTATTACAGACAGCATATTTCCACATCCGCTCTGCCCGGAGGGTTTTATAAAATAAAAATCTCTTGGGAAGCTGAAGGCATGGAATATTATACTGAAGAGTCAGTCAATTTATATTGATCTCCCATGGAACTTTGGACAGCTTTTACCTTGGGCTTTGTAGGAAGCTTTCACTGCATAGGGATGTGCGGTCCTATAGCCCTGGCGCTTCCTGTTAAATCAAAAAGCAGCTGGGTATTTGTGGCCAATCGACTGACCTATAATTTTGGAAGGATTACTACCTACAGCATTATAGGATTATTATTCGGCCTCTTGGGATTGGGGTTTGCCTTATCCGGAATTCAGAAGGCGGTATCATTAGGGCTGGGCATCTTAGTGATCTTGGCAGTATTCCTTTCCCCGGCTATTAGCCGTTGGATCAACCCAGCTGGAAAGGTTAGTCATGGGGTAAACTGGGTGAAACAAAAAATGCATTTGCAATTTCGTACTCACGGATACCTTTCCATGTACACCATCGGGTTACTAAACGGTCTCCTGCCATGTGGTCTGGTGTATCTGGCAGCAGCTGCAGCGGTGCTGAACAATACGCCTTGGGAAGGAGCTATTTATATGGCTGCCTTTGGTGCAGGTACACTACCCGCCATGTTGTTTATCATCTTTGCCGGGAATATGATCAGTATGAATTTTCGAAATGCTATCAGAAAAGCCATGCCAGTAGTGAGTGTAATGATGGGCTTATTATTAATCATCCGTGGCCTCGAACTCGGCATACCCTACATGAGCCCTGTATTGGCTTTTGTAGAAAAAGGTATGACGATGTGTGGCATCAAATAATTTTAAACCACCTAGTAATGGATAATAATTTACTTAGAAAATATAATGTACCGGGACCGAGATACACCAGCTATCCGACTGTTCCGTACTGGGAAGATATAGCCCCTACCCAAGAACAGTGGATGGACCATGTAAGCAGTGCTTTTAAAATCTCTGATGCCAAAGGAGAAGGGATAAGCCTCTACCTCCACCTCCCCTATTGTGAAAAGTTATGCACTTACTGTGGATGCAATAAACGGATAACCATAAACCACCATGTGGAAGATCCCTATATCACCACCCTGCTGCAGGAATGGAGGCTATATCAGGAACTCTTCGGCAAAGCCCCCCTCATTCAGGAAATTCATCTAGGCGGGGGTACTCCTACTTTCTTCTCTCCATCGAATCTGAAAAGAATGATGGAAGGAATATTCTATGGCAGTAGACTTGCAGAAGATGCGGAACTTAGTTTCGAAGGGCATCCTAACAATACTTCCAGAGAGCACTTACAAACCCTATATGATCTGGGATTTAGACGGGTAAGCTTTGGCATCCAGGATTTCGATGAAGAAGTGCAGCGGGTGATCAACCGCATCCAGCCTTATAAGAATGTGGAGCAGGTCACACAATGGGCGAGAGAGATCGGCTATGAATCTGTAAATTATGACCTCATCTATGGACTGCCTAAACAAACGATGAGCAGTGTCATAAATACAATCCAAAAATCCAACTTCCTTAAGCCAGACAGGATAGCTTTCTACAGCTATGCGCATGTGCCTTGGAACAGTCCCGGACAACGTGCCTATACAGAAGCAGACCTGCCAAAAGATGAAGAAAAGCGGGCACTATATGAAGTGGGCAAACAGCTGTTTGAAGAAGCCGGATATGTAGAGATAGGCATGGATCATTTTGCGCTGAAATCCGACAAACTTTATACAGCGGCGCAAAATCTGGAACTTCATAGAAATTTTATGGGCTATAGCACCAATGCGACCCGCCTTATGGTAGGATTGGGCTGTTCTTCTATCAATGATACATGGACAGCCTTCGGCCAAAACCTGAAAAAAGTAGAAGATTACCGGTCAGCAGTAGAGAAAGGCCAGTTCCCTATCTTCCGGGGACATCTTCTTACGGAAGAAGACCTAATCCTGCGTAAACATATTTTGGATCTGATGTGCAGATTTAGAACAAATATATCTGCTGAAGCGCTACTCAAATTTAAGCTCTTAGAAGCAAAGGAAAGGTTAAAGGAACTTGCACAAGACCAACTGATCCAACTGGATCAGGATTCTATTCAGGTCCATGAGGCCGGCAAGCCATTTATAAGAAACATCTGCATGGCGCTGGATGCGAGACTATGGAGAAACAAGCCCCAGACGCAGCTGTTTAGCAGTACGATATAGCTATAAACTCAGGTATGGGCGGTGCAGGAAACTGAACCGCTTTTATTTCACTTATTGACTGGTTTATAGTTGACAGGACTGCATTGAGCAAATTTTTCATCCTCCCGTATTGGAAAGCGGTATTCTTGTATAAAATCATTTAATAGATTTTTGAAAATTTCCTCTTGTTCTATAGAGATTTCATCTTGGTAAAAATTAAAAAGAAAATAATCCACCTCACCATTTTCTGCAAAATAGATCCGATTAAAGCACTTAGTGGGCTTTGACCATTTGAATCCTTTTTCCTGCAGATGCTTCCCTAATTCCTGTAACATACTTTGATAGGCAGATATGTATTCATTAACATTTTTAAAAACAGCCAAAGAAGTGTCAGAGTGAATTCCGCTTTTATATTCCTTGTCCAATTTTTCTATATTAATTCCTTTAGCCAAAGCCTCATCAAATGTCATGGCTGCCTGACCATAACATAGACCAGTAAGAGTAAGGAAAATGCAGAGTAGGTAAATTTTCATCTATTTGTAATAATTTATATTGATTAAATGGAATCTTGTATTTGGATAATCACACCTCAGTTTGAATTTATTAATTTCTTATAATTTTGATTTGTTTCTTCAAAAGACAAAACTGGTTTTAGTAAATTGGGTTAGAAACTTGCTTTTTATTCATTTGCGCCCGATAAATACAGAAGTGCTTCTATCTATATTTTTAATTAATAACCACTCTATACAAAATCAAATGTCTTATTGATACTGTTAGATTTCAACCCATATATAATTGAGGTCCTATTCGATACTATTATTGAACGGTAACGTGTATGAGGAAGTAACAGCTGCTTTAATGATGCCAAATCCACCTTGTATATTATTGATCACCTGGACGGGTTGGGCTATAGGATCTCCGCGGTTAGTCTCCTGCAAATTCAATGAATTTTCATAATTAAAATAATCTGAGGTCACTACTTTCAGGAAAACGGTAATTTCTAAATCTATATCAGCATACAACACTCCCCCAAATTCCATCTTTGCTTCTCTCCCATCAAACAGTCCATCATCAAAAAGTAACCCCGTTCTATACCTAAAATCATTTTCGTAAATTGAATTTCTTGGTTCTAGATTGACAAGTTGATTTATGATGAACCGCTCAGGATCTATGCCATCTATGGTCTCCAAAGTCCCCCTTTGTAAGACGGTAATTTCATAAAAATCTGACCCCTGACTATCATCAAAAATTACGGAGAAATCCACATAACCATATCGGTTATTTCTAGGTGCAGACCGAAGGTCCACAGACTTTATCTCTACAGGTGTAGGTACAGTAGTTTTTCCCCTAGCAGTCTGCATACCTTCCCCTGATACAATTATTTCATAGGTCCTGCCCACCTCTATTTCCACTTCGGTAGTAGTATAAGCCAGCATTTTAGTTCCATTGTTCAGTACTTCCTCACTATAAAGGGGGTAGGATATTTGTCCGTCCACCATTATTTCAACAGATGCATCGCTGACCCTTTCGAAATGATTGTCCTGCAAAACACTCCTACTTTTGGAAACAAATACACGTATCGGCTTACCCACTTCCAGACTGGTATTAATGACAAACTTAGGCTCATGAGGAGGCAGTTCCATAACTAGAAAAGTCTCACAGGCACTAATTCCTATAAGGAATAATAACATTAGAATGGATGTACTTTTCTGCATGATTTTAAAATTTGAATCCATAAGAAAAAGAAGGCAAAACCGGAAATAGGGTATACTGAACCAGCGATTTTTGACCAGTGTCCTGGTTACGGGCAAAGTCTAAATAGAATGGGTTCATTCTGTTATAAGCATTGTACACTGAAATGTTCCAGGTTCTTTCTCCCCACCTTTTTTGCTTGATAAAGCTGACGCCGAGGTCCAGTCGGTGGTAAGCCCTCATCCTGAAATTATTTCTTGACTCATAGTAGTCCACCTGCTGCCCTTCATACCCAAAATCCAGTGCAGTTTCGCCCTGATATATTTCCGTAGGTATAGAAATGGCGTTGCCAGACCCATATACCCAGGTGCCTGATAGATGGATCTTATCAGAAAGATGATGGGATAAAGTAAAACTAACGTCATGGGTCCGGTCATATCTGAAGGGAAACCATTCGTTAAAATTAATATTTTCAAATTGTCTTTCTGTTCTGGAAAGTGTGTAGCCAAGCCAACCTGTGGTTTTCCCTATTTTTTTCTGAACAAACATTTCCAAACCATAACTCCTGCCTCGGCCTACTTCCACTTTATCTTCCCAGTTTTCGACCATATTCAGGTAGGAGGCACCGTCTTTATATTCTATTAGCCCATCCATGGCTTTATAATAGCCTTCCACACTCCATTCAAAACCTCCCTTGAGAGATTTGTAATACCCCAAACTAGCCTGCCAAGACTGCTGAGGTCCAATCCTTCCAGTAGAAGGCACCCAAAGATCTGTAGGCAGTCCCAGCCCGGCATTGGTGAGTAAGTGGATAAATTGAGCCATAGTGGCAAAAGAGCCCTTTACTGAGCTGGTTTCGTCGATCAAATACCTACCTGCAACTCTCGGTTGTAAGCTCTTATAATGCTCGCCATCCACCAGAAAACCTGAATAATGCAAGCCCAGGTTCAGCTTCAGCTTATCCCCCACCTGAATATCATCTTCCGCATATGCAGAATACTCCTGGCTATAGCTTTCCTCACCACCAAACATATCAAAAATATCCGATCTTTCAGTGGCCGTAAGTACACCTGGCGTAAAACGGTGATTGATATGGTTGGCCCCAAATCTAATATAATGTGCACTGCTGGGAATGTAATCAAAGTCTGCCTTTAAAGCATAATCCCTGATGCCTGAGCGGTAATCTGCTTTAAAAAAGTCATCCACGCGGTCACCATTATAGATAGATGTAGATTCATCCTCACTAAATAACCTGAAATGATAATTGGTATAGGTTGCTGCAAAATTCGCAAATAGTTTATTGTTAAATATATGATTCCAGCGTGCTCCAGTTATAACATTGCCCCATCCCAGCCCAAATTCTTCCCTGCTTTTGGTTTCAATTCCATTAAAGTTCCCCGTATACTGGGAACGGGAATAGGCTTTATCATCTCCTCCATAAAAGCTAAGGTACAACCTGTTATTGTCATCAAAAATATGGTTAACTTTAGCATTGAGATCATAGAAATAATACCCTACATCATCCTGACCATCAGATTGGTTTTTTATAAATGGCCTCGCCAGTAGATCCAAATAAGTCCTTCTACCAGAAAGCAAAAATGAAGTTTTATCTTTAACGATAGGCCCTTCCAATGTAAGTTTGGAGGCAATGAGTCCTATAGAACCTTCACCGTGGAATTCTTTCATATTACCCTCTTTCATGGTAATATCTATAACCGATGAAAGTCTGCCCCCATATCGTGCTGGAAAACCACCCTTAATCAATTCCACATTATTTAAGGCATCAGCATTAAACACAGAGAAAAAGCCAAATAAGTGTGTAGCATTATATACAGGTACGCCATCTAAAAGTATGAGATTCTGATCCGGACCTCCGCCCCTTACATAAAGACCACTCGCCCCTTCGGTACCTGACTGCACTCCTGGAAGAAGCTGTAATACTTTCAACACATCCACCTCGCCCATCAGGGCTGGCATGTCTTTGATCTGTCTTAAAGGCACATTGATACTGCCCATTTGTGTATTTTCCTGCAGTAATTCCTGCCGGTCCCCTTCTACGACCACTTCTTTCAACAGATGAGATGGAATGAGTTGTACCACTATTGTGGTATCCTTTTCCAGATAAGTTTTGAAAACGAAAGGTTCATAGCCTACATACGAAAATACCATTTCCACTTCTCCTTGCGGCCTAGTATAACTATAAAAACCGTAGTTATTAGTTATGGAAACTTTTTGCTGAATTCTGTCAAAAATATTGACTCCAATAAGGGTTTCTCCGTTTTCTCTATCTTTTACGGTGCCACTTAATGTCACCTTCTGAGCATATGAAACAGTAAAAGCCAATACAAAAATTAAAGTAAAAATGATTCTTATCATATAGATATGTAGATAAATAAAAAGCAAAGAAATAACACTCAAACATAACCTAACCATTTGGTTTTACAAAAAAATGTTTTAAAAAATAAGCCTATTACCAAGTTAAAATTTATTAATAGAGCCTAATATGAAGATCTAACGCGATTTAATGCCTCTGAATAATCCTATATTTTGCACAGTTCATAAATCACTACTTTTTCACTCCTGATTAAATTTATTATCTTTAACATATATTTTTACGGTAATAAGTAGAGCATATTGGAAAATCTCAGAACTCATTTAATTTACTCGTTATCTATCAGATCTATATTAAACAACATACTCATATGATCCAGGTAATCACTAATACATTACATAATTATAAAAACCATTAAAATATTCTTTTATGACAATAACCCCCGAACACGATATTAGAATGGCAAATATGACATTTGCTTCAGTATATCCTCATTATGTCTCCAAAATTGAACGAAAAGGAAGAACAAAAGATGAATTACATCAAATTATCACTTGGCTGACAGGGTATGATGAGAAAAAAGTGCAAGATCAGGTTGCAAAATGCGTAACCTTTCAACAATTTTTTGAAGAAGCTCAATTAAACGAGCATGCTCACCTTATCACAGGTTCAATTTGCGGATATAAAATACAAGAAATACAAAATCCCATTACTAAAAAAGTAAGATATTTGGACAAGATTGTAGATGAACTGGCCAAAGGACGACAGCTGGATAAGATAATGAGAAATGGAAACACTTAATTGTACCGAAAAAACTGAATTCATCATATGGCTTTACTCCACTTCCTCATACCCTTTGGAATATTGATCATTTTTACGGTTGGGCTCAGAAAACCTCTATGGTTGGCCGCAATGGTCAGTTACCTGGTCAGTTTTGGCTTATTCATGTATCAGGGAGATCCGGCATCCGAACTTTTTAAAGGTATAGCCATGGGCTTATTTGTGGCACTGGAAATCAGCTTTATCATCATAGGAGCTATCTTTTTTCTCAATTTCCTAAAAGAAAACGGCATTATTGATCAGATCAACACTGAACTTAAGACTGTTACCACTAATAAAATCCTTCAGGTATTTCTCCTTGCGTGGCTCTTTGGGAGTTTCATTGAAGGTAGTGCCGGATTTGGTACACCGGCACTCATAGTAGCCCCACTATTAGCTGCACTCGGATTTCCACTTTTGTTGGCGGTTGCCATACCACTTCTGGCCAATACCACCGGAGTGGCTTTTGGAGCAGTCGGTACGGCTATTAAAATAGGATTTGCCGGTATAGACATACCTCATATAGCCACTACTGCATCATTATTAAATCTGTGTACCGGATTTGTGGTCCCACTTCTATTAGTGTTCATCCTTCAGAAACACCTTCTTAAGGGAGAAGCAAAGAATGTTTCTAGATATATCCCATTTGCCCTTTGGACAGGTGTATCATTTACTTTCCCTTCCTGGGTGATCTCCTATATGGGGCCTGAATTCCCCTCACTTATAGGGGGAATGATAGGTTTATTTATAGTCGTCATATCCATTAAGTATAAATTTCTCCTTCCAAAAGACAAGGGGGAAAGTTTAAACATCAATCTAAAAGGCTTACTCTATTCATTTACGCCTTATATTGGACTCAGTATGCTGCTGATCATAGGACGTATGGTGTTTCAGATGCTACATATTAACATTCCTCTTTGGGATGGATTGAGTAAAAAACTTTACATTTTCCAACCTGGGATGGCTTTTTTTATGATGCCGCTGGCCCTTTTGATCTTCTTTAGTAAGCAATTCAGTTGGAAAAGTATTGCCCCTTCTATACATACAGCTATGAAAGCAGCTCCTAGACCTGCTTTTGCTATTCTTTTCTTGGCAGGCATAGCCCAAAATCTGGTTCTTAGCCATCAGTCCTTTCTTTCCCCTTTTCTGCCCCATATACCACTTGAACTGGCCGTTTTTCTAACCCCATTCTTTGGAGCATTGGGCAGCTTCGCAGCAGGTAGTGCCACAGTATCCAATCTGATCTTCGGGCAGGAATTAAATTATGTTTCCAGCCTGATAGGGATAGATAATAACTTAATGTTAAGCCTCCAGTTGTTAGGAGCTTCGATAGGGAATTCGGTAGCATTACAAAACATCGCCGTGGTACAGGCAGCTATACTGATGCACGGAAAGGAAAAAGATTTGTTGAAAATATTGTTTAGGCCTGTGATGGTCTACCTGATACTGGTGGGGATGGCGGGGGTAATGTTTTATTATATGATGATCTGACTTTAGTTGAATATTCAAATAGCTATGACAAATGATACTGATTTATATAGCTGGAGTAAGCTATAATAGCATGCTGAAATAATAGTAACTATAAGCATCAATAATAATAATAATAATAATAATAATAATGAAAGTTACCATTTGAAAATTCACAAAAGTTAATTGCATATACCGTTTTATTTTTAAATATGTTAGACATATACATCGAGATAGCTGAGTCAAAATCCCTGATCCATTCTACAAATTCCTACATCTTTAAAAGCCTATCTACGTTTTATGTTTTATGAACCAATACAAATTTCTTTTACACATTATACTAATGACCTTTGTTTCCTGCGAGCCAGCGGATCATTCCGTATATAAGTCCGGTATCATATATATCGAAGCGGCTACAAGAGGCAGCTACCAATATTTAATTCTGATAGACGAACAACGTTACTGGCCTGAAAATCTTCCCCAGTTCTATCAGGATCCTAATATTCAAAACAGACCTATATTCGTCCGCTATGAACTTACCGGGGACACTTATGATGTATATGTACCCGCGCCGAATGATATTCCGGTATTTGGATATACGGTTCAAAAGATACGCCTGGTGTCCATTAAAGATCAATGACCTGGATCTACTCGAATGCTAAACCCCACCTGACGAAAATTCCCACACTACTTTTAAAAGCAAACTAAATTAAGTTTATTTGTAAAGCTATCCACTTATTCTCAAATCCCTTTTTCATGAAAATTATTGCTATAGGTAGAAATTATACCGAGCACATCGAAGAGCTCAAAAATGAAAAATCAGCTGTACCTGTGGTCTTCCTAAAACCAGACACTGCCCTCCTGAAAAACAACATGCCTTTTTATCACCCCCCCTTTTCAGAAAACATCCACCATGAAGTAGAGCTAGTGCTCAAAATCTCAAAAGAAGGAAAATATATCAAAAAAGAATTTGCCCACCGGTACTTTGAAGAAATAGGGATAGGTATAGACTTTACCGCCAGAGACCTGCAGCAGCAGTGTAAAGAAAAGGGCCTGCCCTGGGAAATAGCCAAGGCTTTTAATGGTTCCGCTCCCATAGGTTCATTCCTGCCTGTATCCGAGTTTAAAGATTTTAAGGACATTAATTTTCACCTCGATGTAAACGGCCAGCTCCGCCAGAAGGGCAACACCTCGATGATGCTATTTGATTTTGGGGTGATTATAGAATACGTATCCCAGTTTTTTACGTTAAAGAAGGGAGATCTGGTTTTTACCGGAACACCCGCAGGCGTGGATAAGATAAATATCGGAGATAAGCTCGAAGCTTATATTGAAAATAAAAAATTACTGGACTTTGAAATTAAATAGATTTCTACCTTCCCTATCCATACTGGGCATCCTATTATTGGGTGCTTTTTCCAATATAGAAAAAGGTTATTACCTTTTTCCCGTAAAACCCGGTCATCAGAATTTTTTGGCCGGCAATATGAGTGAAATCCGTCCAAACCATTTCCATAGCGGACTGGACATCAAAACAGAAGGCAGAGAAGGTTTGCCGATCTATGCCGCTGCTGACGGATATGTGCACCGGATGAAAATCAGCACCCATGGATATGGCAATATCATCTATCTAAAGCACCCCAATGGTCAGTATACTGTCTATGCGCATTTGAGAAATTTTAACAATGAAATAGGGTCTTTTATAAAAAAAGAGGCATATAAACAGCAGAAAAATGAGATTGAAGTATATCCAGAACCAGATGAACTACCTGTAAAAAAAGGAGATATCATAGCCAATGGCGGCAATACAGGAAGCTCAGGTGGGCCTCACCTCCACTTTGAAATAAGGGATTCTATGGACAGGGCTATAGACCCGCTCAAGTTTGGATTTAAAGAAATAGTAGACAGAACACCTCCTACAGTCCAAAGGATAGCCATTACCCCACTTGAGATAGATAGCAGAGTCAACGGCAATTATCAGCGGACCGAATATGCTGTAAATTTTGATGGTAACCGTTTTTATATTAACGGCGAAGTAAATATTTCAGGCAAGGTAGGCATTGAAGTCTTAGCGTATGATAAGCTGGATGAGATGCATAATCCGAATGGCTTTCCGATCTATCAGATTTATGATGGTGATGAGCAGATTTTTGAAAGTAATGTAGATGTCATAGATTTTGACATAGGGAGATATCTGCTTGTGCATACCTATGGCAACCGGTACACAAAATTATACAAATCTCATAACAACCTTTTTGACTTTTACCAGCCCTCTGCCCCGCTGAGCGGAGGCATAATAGCGTCACCAGGTGAGAAAAAAAACATAGTCGTCAAACTCCAGGACACCTATCAAAATCAATCCCGACTGGAACTGGTCTTTAACGGTGAAGCGCTTAATCCTAACTTGAACAGGGTTAACAACACCGGGGGAAATCAGAAAATATCTTACCAGCGAAATGTCATGGTCATCAATGGTGATAAACCTGTAACAGGGAATCTAGCACAGGTTCACGTAAATGGCTATGTCCTTGAAATACCTCCATCATATGAAGGGACTAATAAGCGCACTTACCTTTGGGATATGGAACATGGTATACCTGACTCGATCAACCTATGTAATGAAGTGATCATCCCTGATGTGAAAGTTAAAATACCATTTCAGGAAGAACATTGTTTTAATGATGGAAATACTACGGTTACGTTTGCACGTAACACACATTTTGATGATCTTTACCTCCGGCTAAAAAATACAATAGCTGGAGGTGATAAAGCACTGACCATTAACTCTCCTACTGAACACCTATGGAATGCCATGGAAGTGAAGATGGACGGAAGCCATTACCAAGGTGACCGCAGTAAAGCGCATGTCTACCTCAGATATGACAATGGCTGGAAGAGTTTTCAGGGAGGAGAGTGGACAGGAGACCATATCTACTTCAAAACCAGAAATTTTGGTACTTTTGTAATAGCGGAGGACAATACCCCTCCGAGGATAGTTCCAGTGAGGGTCACCGCCTCGGAACTTAGATTTTCGATTACTGATAATCTTTCCGGTATTGACAGCTTTGAGGCCTTTGTTGACGGAGAATGGGTTTGGATGAGGTATGAGCATAAGGATTATGTCATTTGGTCTGACAGATTGGGGGATAAGCCCTTTAAAGGTGAAATAATACTGAGAGTAAAAGACAAGGCCGGTAATATAGGTGAGTACAAATCAAGAATTTAAATTAAACCCATACTGAAATGTCTATAGAAATAGGAAAACCAGCACCTGATTTTGAAGCCAAAGATCAAAATGGCAATACCATAAAGCTATCAGATTACCGAGGCAAAAAAGTAGTATTGTATTTTTATCCTAAGGATCAAACCCCTGGGTGCACGGCACAAGCATGTAATCTAAGGGACAATTACGACAGATTCCAAGAATTGGGATATGAAATTTTTGGGATAAGTACAGATTCAGAAAAGTCCCATCAGAAATTTATTGAAAAGCAGGGACTACCTTTTTCCCTTATAGCTGATGAAGATAAAAAAGTGCACGAAAGCTATGGGACATGGGTAGAAAAATCTATGTACGGCCGCACCTATATGGGAACAGCCCGTACCACATTCGTTATCGATGAGCAAGGCAACATAGCTGACATCATAGAAAAAGTCAAAACAAAAGAACATACTAATCAAATCCTAAATTAAACCGATTCCAATAAAATGGAAAAACAATCTATTGATCAACTAAAAAAAACCTGTTCTCAAGTAAGAAGAGATGTTTTACGCATGGTTCATGCGGTAAATTCAGGTCATCCGGGAGCATCCCTTGGCTGTACTGAATTTTTTGTCGCGCTTTATTTCAATCAGATGGAGCACAATCCTGATTTTAAGATGAAAGGCGAAGGCGAAGATCTATTTTTCCTCTCCAATGGTCACATATCTGCCGTATGGTATAGTGTACTGGCCAGAAGTGGCTACTTCAATACCGAAGAGCTCGCTACATTCAGAAAAATAGACAGTAGACTACAGGGCCACCCTGCGACTGAAGAGCATTTGCCAGGCATTAGAATAGCTTCAGGCTCTCTGGGGCAAGGTATGTCAGTGGCTATAGGTGCTGCGCAGGCCAAAAAACTTAACAATGACGACCGCACCGTCTATGTACTGATGGGAGATGGAGAACAGCAGGAAGGCCAAGTCTGGGAAGCGGCATTGTATGCCCCTCACCATAAAGTGGACAATCTTATCGCCACCATCGATGTAAACCGTCAGCAGATTGACGGACCTACAGCCGAAATCATGGATCTTGGAAGCCTTATAGATAAATATAAAGCATTCGGTTGGGAAGTGGTAGAGACTAAAAATGGCAATGATCTAGAAGAAGTAATTGCTACTTTAGAAAAAGCTAAATCTCTCCTTGGCAATGGAAAACCAGTCATGAACCTGTTACATACAGAAATGGGTTTTGGGGTAGACTTCATGACGGCTACGCACAAGTGGCATGGTGTAGCACCAAACGATGAGCAACTTGAAAATGCGCTCGGACAGTTAGAAGAAACACTGGGAGATTATTAAGCTATTTACCACCACTTCTGAAACCAGAAGGCTAAATGCATACACAAATGGAAAAAAAATTAAACACTAAATTTACATATACAGAGAAAAAAGATACCCGATCAGGTTTTGGTGACGGCTTTTTAGAAGCAGGAAGAAAAAACCCTAACGTGGTAGGTCTCTGTGCCGATCTCATTGGTTCATTAAAAATGGGCGCATTTCAGAAGGAATTTCCTGATAGGTTTTTTCAGGTAGGTATTTCTGAAGCCAATATGATGGGAATAGCAGCCGGTATGACTATAGGCGACAAAATTCCTTTCACCGGTACTTTTGCCAATTTCTCCACAGGAAGAGTATATGATCAGATCAGACAATCTATAGCCTATTCAGGTAAAAATGTTAAAATCTGTGCTTCCCATGCTGGCCTTACACTAGGGGAAGATGGTGCTACCCACCAGATCCTGGAGGATGTCGGGATGATGAAGATGTTACCTCATATGACGGTCATCAACCCTTGTGACTATAACCAGACCAAAGCTGCGACCATGGCCATAGCAGAATACGAAGGACCTGTGTACCTACGCTTTGGAAGACCATCCTGGCCTATATTCACACCAAGTGATCAAAAATTTGAAATCGGTAAAGCGTGGAAAATGATCGATGGCTCTGATGTTACGATATTTGCTACAGGCCACCTGGTATGGGAAGCAGTAGTAGCTGAAGCTATTTTGGCAGAAGAAGGCATAAGTGTAGAAGTGATCAATATACACACCATCAAACCGCTGGATGTAGATGCTATCCTAGATTCAGTAGCAAAAACTGGCTGCTGTGTATCTGCTGAAGAGCACCAGTATAATGGTGGCTTGGGCGACAGCATCGCTCAGACCCTTGCCAGGAATAATCCTGCGCCAATGGAATATGTAGGAGTAGATGATTCTTTTGGTGAGTCCGGTACTCCTACTGCCCTTATGGAGAAGTATGGCCTAAATGCAGCAAATATTGTAAAGGCTGTAAAAAAGGTAATGGAAAGAAAATAATAAATGAAATCCGATGTCCTAAAAAGGAGCATCATAGCTTATCAGCTCTATTATAAAAAAGAGGCTTCTATATAGAAGCCTTTTCTATTTTATTAAATTTTCGAAGCCAAGATGGAATTTCGCATAGGATCCGCCAGCTAATCATCAGGGCTTAATGCGTATTTCAGGGTGTAGGCCCTCCTGGTCCAATCCCATATTGCATGCATAACGCTATAAAACTTTCTCTCCTAAAACATGTAAGCATTTCAGGATGTAAGACCACTTTAGTTTAAAAACAAGGATATCAGAAGCTTTACACGAAATCCAATGAAATTAGGTTATCCATGAAAGTGGAATGTACAAAATCAAAAAAGGTTATATCCATAACCTGTTCTCTTAATAAATTTATGGAGTGACCAGATTCTATATACTGAAAAAGCATCTATTTATTATAACCATGGGTGAATATACCCATGGTTTAAAATAAAATAGCCCAGTAAAGGTATAAACTGCCTCCTTTTGCCCGTAAAATATACTATGCTTATTACAACGGCTGCTATTAAAAGGACAAATTTATTTCGAAGCTATTTTTTCTAAATCATCTACTAGTTTTTTAGATACAGCTCTACTGTTTTCCTCCCTTTTGGTTTTGAAAAGCTCTAAAGCTTCTTTGCTTTTTTCTATGACTCCTTCAGGATTATTATCAGCGCGGTAGCTATTCCAGCACCAAGACAGCTCTGCATGTAGATCTCCACCCAATTTAAGTTTTTCAAGTTTTTCTAAGGTCGCAGTTATCGTTTTTTCGGAAATGTTATCAGACATAATGATATTGGTTTTGGTTGAAAGTAATTCTTGTTTTATTTATATAACAAAACAAGATATAATTTTTATTAAATACAAAATATTCAGTTTATTGATTTAAAACATTTCATAATTTCCGGCTTTTACCCCTCTGTATTTTTAGCATATTTAAAATGTTAGCTTGAAAATCCTCTTTCCCCAATGTAAAGAAAAGAAATTATCTTAGCAAGGTAAATATACCCCTCAATTCCTTCACCCAGGTCTGCCCATCCATAAAGTAATGATATTTGATTACGTAAGTGTAAACATCCGGCAAAACCTCGACTCCGTTTACGGTACCGTCCCAACCTTTACTTCCATTATATATTAATTCCCCCCATCGGTTATATACCACTAACTGATAATCTATCAAACAATTCGATACACTTTCATATAAGCTGTTAACACCACCATCTCCTGGCCTGAATCCTGTAGGCATCCTAACTTTTGGAGCTTCTTCATTGATCATACCTGTACCAAAACTCAAACATCCAGAAGCATCTACTATAGTAGCTGTATATTCTCCTCCTGGTACACCTATAAGTTCATCACCTTCCATCTGAAGATAATCCCAGGTATATAAATAAGGAGCCTTACCACCTGTAGGCAACACCATCAGCTCTCCATCTGCCTCTCCGGGACAGGCAGGCTTCAACACCCTCACTTCAGCATCCAACGGAAGAGGTGCTTCGATCTCAAAAGAAATACTTACCTCGCATCCTAATGCATCTAAAAAAGCAATACTTTGCATTCCCATCGGTAAATCAGTTAGAGTAAGCATATCATCATTGACTAGAATATTGCCATTAGCACTTTTATAAGGAGGAGAACCACCACTGAGCAAAACGGTGGCCTGACCATCTTCTCGTCCAAAACAACTGGTCATTTCCTTCCTTATTAGCGCAGCTTCCAACAATAATGGTTCATTGATCTTAACCTCTAATTGTGCTTCACAGCCCAATCCATCCTTAGCCTTAATTACATATACCCCTGCGATAAGGTTACCAGCCTGGGGTGATAGTATATTTTTATCATGGGACCACTCCAGAGAGAGCATACCATTTCCTCCTGTAGCCATTAGGATAATTTCACCAGAATCACCTCCATTACATTTGACGTCAGTTTTTTCTAATAGCGTCAGCTGTATAGCCTCATACACCTCAACTTCCAGTACTTCTGAAAACCCTTCACATAGCGCATCATTTTCACTATATTCCCTATACCATACCTTCCCGGTAATCCCTGGCTGGTCCCAACTCACCTGAACTACATACTCTTCATTGGATCCGATGACCTCTCCCCCTTCTACAAACCATTCATAAGCCCTATTGGCTACAGGTATATCTACCTGATAGGCATGACCTATATCAGGGTCAAAACAAATCTGATCAGGGCCCACTGGAAGCTCGGGTTCAATGACTAAATTTATACGAACCAAAAACTCTACCGGCAGACCTACGCAGCCGTTTTGCCCAATAGCTGCCCCTATGAGTTTCGCTTCCTCGTTAGCTTCGCCCCATCTCACCAACACGCGGTAAGGTTCGTATTCAATGATCTCTCCACCTTCCACGGTCCATTCTATGGAGTTCACATTTATGATTTCCTCAGCTTGGTACCAATGCTCCTCCACCATAGGGCATACTTTATTTATCCCTTCGATCTTAAACTCACTCTCAAACACTTCAATCTCAAAAGTAATGTCTTCCTGGGAATCACAGGATTCTTCTGATATAGCAGCTATAACTTTAATAGTATGTTTACCTAACTCGGTATAGGTATGGGTGATATCTTTACCCTCTTTTACGGCAGAGCCATCCCCAAAATCCCACATGAAAAATTGAAAATCTTCGTTTTCAGGTATGATGGACCATGTACCCTCTTGGTTCAGGCAAGCCACCTGAGAACCGGATACATCAAATTCATATTCACTCTTTGTTTCAAAATTAAGGTTGTTTAGACTCGCACCTACCGAATAGCCATAAGATTCCAAATATCCAAAACCATATACATACCCTATAAAACCATCCGTATTGGATAATACATGACTACCTCCTGAAATATTAATGATAGCATATGCATATGTGGGATTTACTGGAACCACTTTAAATTGATTACCGATATTATTCCCATCCAATACCGTGTTGTCTTTCGAAGCTGTCTTTACTAAAATAGAAACAAAGTTATTATCTATCGCTACCACATTCATCGCCTGAAAAGTGACGTTTTGCAACATCTGCTCATTTGGGCTGTATAAAATCATAAAGGGATCTCCTTGGTTATAATTGCCCAAATTCATATTATTGCACTCCTGACTTTTAGCAAAAACAGTAACTGACGTTGGCTTGGAAGATTTTATCTCTTTTAAACCGTTGCTGTTAAAATCATAGGTTTTATACTGTCCAGCATTCAGTACATCCATGGGTACACCGTCAATGGTTACCTGAGTTCCGTTTTCCGCAGCCAGTACTTTTACCAGTTCACCAGAGGTGCGTATCGCCAATGGTATGTGTATAAATTCACTTCCCCAAGTATTGGTAGGATACATCTGCTGAAAAAGATGGTCATTAGCAAACCCACATTCCCCTATCCCTGTCCATTTGTTTCCTCCAAATACCGCTATATTTTTACACTCAGATGCTTCAGCTCCTATCACACTCACCCTACTTCCGGTAAGATCTCCTCTTGCCTTCAGTTGATAACTTTGTCCGGCATTTAATGTAATAGTAAAAGGTACTCCTGCTGACTTATTGTCTACCGTTTGCACAGATGGAGTGATCTGCACCAAGGTGTTGTCCTCTACACCCACTACCAGCATAAGGGATTCATTATCTGCGTTTAGGTTATGATAATTTTGATTATAATCCTGGATATTTGGAAGCACTTCAAAATGGGATGTAATCCAATAGTCCTTCCCGAGGCTTTGTAATGGCAATACCACCGTTCCATCTGCACTTCTGGCCCTTTCATTGAAAGCATATATCGAAATATTTCCTTCAGATTGAATAAATATTCCTTTGTTTTCTATAACACCGGAAGTTCGGTGTAAAAAATCAGTCTGAGTGGAAGGAAGCCTCAGCGTATAATTTTGACCTGCAGCCAAAGTAAAGTTCTCTACCCTTCCGGGCTGTATGCCACTGAGGTCTATGGTTCCAGTAGTCGCCTCATTAGCCGATATGACTATTATAGCCATATCGTAAGACTGACCCTGAGGGTGATTTTCCATAAAACCTACCCAAAATTCCTTGCCTACAGTTGTAACTTGTCCAATCGAATGCAGACTTAAAAAAAACAGCGTGATGAAAAACGCTGAAGTAAAAAATGACCTCACTGATTTCATTTTGAGAAGATGAATACATTACCAAAACAATATAATGATAAAAGTTTCAAAAACCGTATATATCCTTCACAAATTGTTGTACGTCAGATAACAAATGTATTTTATTACCTGGTTCCAAACTTTTGCTTTGATAGGGCATTAAAAAAAAAGCATTCCTGAACGAAATACATCTTTTTTAATTCAGAGTGATGAAACTGGCTTTATTGCTCAAGATAAAATATATTATAAGTCCAGCGCGTGTATATAAATCTTACGCAGGTCTGCAGGTTCACCCATGTCGAGATTATTGTCTTTAACAAACTGCTGAAGGGTTTTCCAATTGTCCTTACCCAAAGTTTTTAAACCTGTTTTATTATTTTTTATCTCTTCCTCCCCCGAGGGATTGATCATAAAATAACGGACGATGTGTTGGTAAGTATCATATTTGGGACCTGAATTGTAAGCGCCACCTACTTCTGCTTTATTGAATTTCTTTTCATGTAGGGCTATGAGTTTCTTTTGGTCACCTTCATAGATAATTTCTGCTATCTGGTTTTTATCTTCCACCACCAAGGGCATAAAAGTTCTTTCTTCTGTATTAAATATAATTTTACCTACTCTTTTATTATCCATGATTATTACCTTGGCATCCTCAGCCTCATCACTGCGAATAAATATTTCAGCTTTATCCGGTAAAATGTTGATATATACCCCTTCATGAATCTTACCGTTGGCCATGATGAGATCTCCCTTTGGCATTTCATCAAATATGAAAGGCGTGCCCTTAGTCCCACTGGATTTCGGCATTAAGCCAATATAGAGGTTTCTACTGTCCCCGAAATTTTGAAATAAATTAATATTATGAGGATCAGACTGGGCTACAGCAGGGATCACCAGAATGGATGCCCAAAGTACTAGTATTAGTTTCATCATAATTAGCTTAATTTAATGACCTACCTATGCTAAATATACATTATAGTTGATATTTAAACAATGGAATAACAGATAAAAGGCAGGAATATTTAGCACTAAATCTTCATTCTGTACATTATTGCTTATTTTTGCAGCATGAAAGAAATAATCTTATCCCTTACCCCTACACACTGGCAGGATTATGAACTGATAGACAGCGGAGGATTTGAAAAACTGGAAAGGTTTGGCGAGTTCATCATCAGCAGACCAGAGCCTCAGGCGATCTGGGACAGGAGCATGACAGAAGCCGAATGGAGAGAAAAGGCACACGCCCATTTTGCCAAAGAGAAAAATAATCCGGAAAAGGGTCAGTGGAAAGAGCTGAAAAAGATACCCCATAACTGGCAGATAGACTATGGCAACCCTTCTGGTCTTAATATTAAGCTTAACCTGGCTTTAACTTCTTTCAAACATATCGGATTATTTCCCGAGCAGGCGGTAAACTGGGATTATATCCAGGAAAGTCTTAGCCAGATGCCAGTCAAAAACCCAAAGGTTCTCAATCTTTTTGCCTACACCGGGGCAGCCTCGGTAGCCGCCAAGGCAGCAGGGGCTGAAGTTACTCATTTGGATGCAGTCAAACAGGTAGTCACCTGGTCCCGGCACAACATGGAGGCTTCCGGACAGTCAGGCATACGCTGGGTGGTAGATGACGCCATGAAATACATCAAACGTGAAGTCAGAAGAGGAAATAAATACCATGGAATCATACTGGACCCACCTGCGTACGGCAGAGGCCCGGATGGGGAGAAATGGATCCTCGAAGAGCAGATAAATGAAATGCTTAAGCTTTGTGCAGAAATACTGGAGCCTGAGCATCACTTCCTCATATTGAACATGTACTCTCTTAGTTTTTCCAGCATCATCGCAGCCAATCTGGTTAAGTCCAACTTTAAAGAAATAAATAATCCCGAGCAGGGAGAGCTGTATCTAGAAGATCATTTCCACAAAAAGCTTCCACTGGGAATATTCTACAGATTTAGAAAATAAATCAGACCTTACTGACTTACCATTATATTAAATACCAAACATGAACAATCGCCAGCTTTTCCTATCCCATCTTGCCCAGACTACTGACTTTCCTTTATTAATTGAGATAGAAAAAGCCGAAGGAATCTATATGTATGGACCTAATAATGAACGATACATAGACCTGATATCGGGAATAGGGGTTAGTAATGTAGGCCACCGACATCCCAGGGTCATCGGGGCTATCAAAGACCAATTGGACAAATATCTGCACTTAATGGTCTATGGGGAGTATGTCCAAACACCTCAGGCTAAGCTGGCGGAAGCTTTGGTACACACCCTTCCCGATGGACTGGATAATGTCTACTTGGTCAACAGTGGCAGTGAGGCCGTAGAAGGAGCTTTAAAACTGGCGAAAAGATATACCAACAGGCGTGAAATTATTTCTTGTATAAATGCATACCATGGATCCTCTCACGGATCACTTTCTGTAGGTGGGAATGAAATTTTTAAAAGATCATATAGACCATTGCTACCAGGGATCTCACATATAGCTTATGGAAACGAAAATGACCTGGATCTGATCACCGAGCAGTCGGCAGCTATCATCATAGAGACCATCCAGGGAGAAGCAGGTATACGGGTAGCCGATGCATCCTATTTTAAAGCCTTACGAAAAAGGTGTAATGAAACAGGGACACTTCTGATCATGGATGAAATTCAGGCCGGTTTTGGAAGGACCGGAAAATTTTGGGCCTTTGAACATTTCGGTATCCAACCTGACATCCTAGTATGCGCAAAAGGGATGGGAGGAGGAATGCCTATAGGGGCATTTATTTCCTCTAAAGAAATCATGGGCCACTTTAAAAGCAATCCGCTGCTGGGCCATATCACTACCTTTGGTGGCCATCCAGTAAGTGCCGTAGCCTCATTGGCTACTATACAGGTACTGAAAGAGGCCCAGGTAGTGGAGCAGGTAGAGAAAAAAGCAGCACTTTTTAGGGATCTATTGGTTCATGATAAGATCATCAGCATAAGGAATAAAGGGCTTATGATGGCCGTGCAGTTCGAGTCCTTTGAAGTGCTAAAACCGATCATCGATAAAGCCATAAGCCTTGGAGTGGTCACAGACTGGTTTCTTTTCTGTGATGACTCCATGCGCCTGGCACCACCTCTGATCATCACGGAGGAGCAGATCAATGAAGCCTGTACACTCATACTCCAAGCTATAGATGAAGCTTAAAACACCAGAGAGCAGAAGTCCTATAAATATACACAGACGACAAGCGTAAGTCAGAGTACTTATACAGGTTAAAGGAAAAAGACAGGAAGTCTATTTTTAAAATGGATTATTAAAGTCTTACTTAAAACATTAAATATCTATTACCTACCCCGCCTACATGTTTAAACGCGTCAACTAACAGCCATCTAATATAAATCTATACTTTCGCAAATCTATCGTTCATTTTTAAAATTCACGCTGTGATTACATAGGATTGGACTCTGGTTTTCTATTTTTGGAGACCTATTAGAAAGGTGCCGGTTCATTATTGCCAAAGCCTCCTGGAAAGGAGTCATCATTCCCATTTGCTTTACTTTGCAACCTAATCGTAGTATTTTCATCAAAACTATTTCCTCCTCCTACACTACTTGGAAATTTATTGCCGTAAAGCGCTTCCTGAGGCTGGTAAGGCACATTCATTTCTAGATCACAGAATTTCGTGTACTTACCTATAAATCTAAGTTTTACATTTTCCAAAGAACCGTTTCGGTGCTTGGCTATGATAACTTCACCTACCCCGGCCGTACTGTTTCCATCCTCATCTTCTGTGATGCCGTAATATTCAGGCCTATATAGGAACATGACAATATCTGCATCCTGCTCAATGGCACCTGATTCTCTCAGATCTGATAACTGTGGCCGCTTATCCCCACCCCTAGTCTCCACTGCCCTGGAAAGCTGTGAAAGTGCTATCACCGGCACACTGAGTTCTTTTGCGATCATCTTGAGTGACCTTGATATACTAGATATCTCCTGCTCTCTATTCCCTCCTCCACCAGCTTTGGAATCACCGGACATCAACTGTAAGTAATCTATTACGATCATTTGAATATCACTCTGAGCCTTAAGCCTACGGCATTTCGCCCTAAGTTCCAGTATGGTAAGCGCTGGTGTATCGTCTACAAATAGAGGTGCAGAAGATAACTTACTTGTTTTATGAATCAGTTGCTCCCATTCGTAGTCTGCCAAATTCCCCTTCTTGATTTTTTCTGAATCTAATTCTGCTTCTGAGGATATCAGACGGTTGACCAGCTGTACGGATGACATTTCCAGGGAAAAGATGGCTACAGGCCTATTGTGATCCACTGCGGCATTTCTTAAAACCGAAAGAACAAAAGCAGTTTTCCCCATAGCGGGACGGGCTGCTATTATGACCAAGTCTGCTTTCTGCCAGCCGGAAGTCACCCTGTCCAAAGCAGTAAAGCCACTTGGCACACCTGTCAAGCCATCTTTCTGCCCTTTTTTGCCTTCAAGCTCCAGGATAGCCTCACGCATGATGGACTTCATATCCGAATAATTCTTACGGATATTGCTTTCCGATATTTCAAACAAGGAGGATTCCATTTTATCCAGGAGCTCAAATACATCCGTAGTGTCCTCATAGGCATCGCGTTGGATTTCAGATGATATCCGGATCATATCACGCTTCATAGCCTGCTCTGTGATGATCCGGGCGTGGTATTCTATATTGGCAGCAGAGGAAACACGGGAGGTCAGTTCGGTGATATAATAAGCTCCACCGGCGATCTCCAGCTTTCCGTTTTTCCTTAACTGATTGGTGACCGTGAGTAGATCAATGGGTTCTGATTTATTAAACAGCTCAAGAATAGCATCATAAATGACTTTATGGGCATCCTTATAAAAACTGTCAGGCTTGAGAATATCCACCACTGCTGTAAGCGCATCTTTCTCAATCATAAGGGCTCCCAGGACTGCCTCTTCTAGATCAACAGCTTGAGGCGGCAGTTTGCCGACACCTATGGATTGTTTTATACCCGCACTTCTTTTGGATGGACTCCAGTCTTTATTATAGGATTGATTCTCTGCCATAGTAACAAATGTAGTAGGTTTGGCCCAAAGATTTTAAACAACTTATGCACCTGCTTATCAACAATCTGTTTAAAGTCTTACTATTCAACGCCAAAGCCTAATAGATAAACATAAGTATTCAATATTATTGAACCTAAGAAAAGAAAACACATGATCAAAGTTCAATAGCCCGGTCTATTTTTCTAAAAGAGCTTTGATTTTTTGTACAGATATTTCGGTAAAATCATTGATGTATTCATGGCACTCAGGCAATTCTTCCCTTTTATGGGAAGTCAGCACGGCTACAACTTTCATTCCTGCATTTAATCCAGCCATTGCTCCCGAATAAGAATCTTCAAACACCACACACTGCTCAGCGTCAACATTAAGGTTAGCAGCTGTTTTTAGATAAACTTCTGGATCTGGTTTATGAGCCTTCACGTCCTCGCTGGACATAAATGAATCCATCAGCCCACCTAGTTGAAGTCCACCACTGATGAGCTCCAGGTTAGCCAACGGTGCGGATGTAGCAACTGCGGTTTTAAAACCTTCTGCCTTGAGCGCATACAGAAAATCCATATACCCTTTCACCGCTTCCATTATAGGTTTATAGGTATCTCTAAACAATGACTCTTTCTCAAATTCTAATGCTTGAAGTTCTGATCCCATTATTTCCCTTCCGAAAAAGTGCGACATGATATAACTGTTATTTTTGCCGTACATGTGCGCTTTAAAATCTGCTTCATCGGCTTCAATCCCATATTTAGTGAAAAATTTCCTAAAGGCATCTGCATGGGTAGGATTGGTATGGCAAATCACACCATCCATATCGAATATCACTGCTTGGTTCATATTGGTTCTGATTAGGTTTGATCTGCGAAGTTGGCAGTAATTAAAGTTTCTCGCAAAAAAAAGGAAAGAAAATAGCAGGCACGTCCTGATATATTTTATGTAGAACAGCATATAAATACTGAATTCTACCACATATATACCGAATATAAACCATAATACAGAGAGTGGTGCAGAGATTGCTATTGTACAATATTATCACCAACATAAATCCTTATAATATTAATATCGAACATTCTTACTGGACCTATAATCTTTAATGGCAGGAATAAAAATCACTTATCCCTAATCTCATTCATCACCCTCTTAATTTGATACATTTTGTAGAATGTTTTCTTATTTTTGAATCCCAAACAGATCCATATGTCAAAAAATTATCACTTTATAGCCGTAGGTGGCAGTGTCATGCATAACCTTGCCTTATCAATGGCAGCCAAAGGTTACAAAGTTACGGGTTCGGATGATGAAATCTATGAGCCTTCGCGGACCAGATTACAGCAGGCGGGCATACTTCCTTCTGAAAAAGGGTGGTTTCCAGACAAAATACATCCAAGTCTAGATGGTATCATCCTGGGCATGCATGCCCGTCAGGATAATCCCGAACTGCAAAGGGCTATAGCGCTGAATTTACCTATATATTCTTTTCCAGAATTTATTTACGAACAGAGTAAAGAAAAAAAGAGAATAGTTATATCCGGTAGCCATGGAAAGACCACCATTACTTCCATGGTCCTACATGTGCTTAAGTTTCATGGATTGAATTTTGATTATCTGGTAGGCGCCCAGATTGAAGGGTTTGATTTAATGGTAAAACTCTCTGATGCACCCATAATTATCATAGAAGGGGATGAATACCTCACTTCTCCTATGGATCGAAGACCCAAATTCTTTCATTATCATCACCATGTTTTGTTGATGAGTGGGATAGCTTGGGACCACTTCAATGTTTTTCCCACATTTGACCATTATCTTGAGCAATTTAAAATGCTCGTAAGCATGACACCTGATGGCGGTGAATTTATATATTGTGCCAAAGATCCTGAGGTTAAAAATTTGGGTGAAAATGCCCCTAGAAGGTTCACTTCTACACCTTATGAAGCGCATCCATATGAAATAGAAGAAGGCATAACCTATTTGCTTACATCAGAGGGTAGGTTAGCCATTGCTGTATTTGGGGAGCACAATCTTCAAAATCTGCAGGGAGCTCTGGAAATATGCAAAAGCATAGGCGTAAATGAGGCAGGATTTTATGATGCCATCAGCCATTTTAAAGGGGCAGCCAAAAGACAGGAAATAGTGGCACAATCTAATCACGGCATTTTCTATAGAGATTTTGCCCATGCCCCTTCAAAGTTAAAAGCTACAGTAGAAGCGGTAAAGGCACAGTTCCCAGGGCGAAATCTGGTGGCTGTCCAGGAACTGCATACTTACAGTTCACTTAATAAAGATTTTCTGCATAATTATGCACATACCTTTGATGCAGCAGATGAAGCTATTATATATTTAAACCCAAAAGCTGTATCTTTGAAAAAGCTAGAACTCATGGATGAACATACCCTTCGTAAAGGGTTTGGGAGAGAAGACTTAATACTTTTTACATCAATTGGTGATCTTAAGGATCATCTGGAGAGCAAGTCCTATGAAAATTCCAATCTGTTAATGATGAGTTCTGGAAATTATGATGACATGGACCTTACTATTCTTAAAAATAAATTTAATCAATAATGAAGTTAAACATTAAAACACCCCTTGCATTTTTTGATCTAGAAGCTACCGGCATCAATATTTCCACCGATAGAATAGTAGAAATCAGTATAGTAAAAGTACATCCAAACGGAAAAGAAGAAATACTCACCAAGAGAATAAACCCTACCATACCTATACCAAAGGAAGTGTCTCTTATACATGGAATTTACGATGAGGATGTAAAGCATGCGCCGACATTTAAGGAAGCCTCCAAAGAACTTTACCAGTTTTTAGAGGGAGCTGATTTGGCTGGTTTTAATGTATTGAAATATGATATTCCCCTTTTAGTGGAGGAATTTCTAAGGGCAGGGATAGATTTTGATATAGAAAAGAAAAACCTGCTGGATGCACAAAAGATTTTTCACATGATGGAAAAAAGAAATCTGGCTGCAGCTTACCAGTTCTATTGTGGGGAGATGTTAGAAAATGCGCATAGTGCAGAAGCGGATACCATAGCTACCTATAAAGTATTTACTGCCCAGATAGAAAAGTATGAGGGTCAGGTGGCCGAAGATCTACAGGGGAACAAACTAGGAATAATAGAAAACGATGTCAAAAAACTCCATGCCCTACTGAATGAAAAAATGGTAGATCTGGCAGGGAGGTTTATTTTCAATGATGAGGGAGTTGAATGTTTTAACTTCGGCAAGCACAAAGGTAAAACCATAGCACAGGTAATTAAAGAAGAGCCAGGCTACTATGACTGGATGATGAAAGGAGACTTCCCACTGGATACGAAAAGAAAATTCACACAGGTGAAGCTTAGGAATTTCAATAGGTAGAATAATTTTTGATTTATGAATTCAGATTGTAGATTATAATCTGGATTCATAAATCCTCAATCATAAGTCATAAATCTCACTGATTCGATTTCAACTGGTCACCTCATTGGCCAGAACTGATTTGACTCCTTGAATACTGATGGTACCATAAGCAATAATAATGGCAACCTAACTAGAGATCAGTAAGGTGCTCCAGGAGGAGAAGTAAAATAATTGAGCTTGAATAAGCAGGGTGGATAAAACCCTCTCTATCAATCTACCCTATTTAAAGTCTGATACATTTCAGTATAGAGCCTTTAATTAAGTATCTGTTATTTAAAATTAAGACCGGTAATCTTAGATAAGCCGATCTGAACTTAGGTTTAGGTTCTTTTAAGAATATCGAATATTTGTAAATCGAAATTTATAGTGAAAACTCTAACGGGATAGATTAATGATATGTAATTCTTAATAAAATATGCAATCTCTCTACAGTCGGAAATGAAGTGGGAATCTCATTTCCACATTTTTGGCTTTACCATCTACCTTAGCTGGAACCCATAAATAAGGATAGGCAGTTAAAACCCTTATGGCCTCTGCTGCCAAATGAGGAGAAATAGTTTCCGGATTAATGATAGCTACATCTTGCATTTTACCCTCTTCGTCCACTTTGAAGAAAAGATAAGCTATCCCCTGCTCCCCTCTCTTTCTAGCCTCTTTGGGATATTTTAAATTCTTGGCCAAATACTTATTCCAGCCTTCCATCCCACCAAATGGCACAGGTTGCTCTTCTTCAATTTTACTTCGGGACTTGCCTTCCTCATCAAAATATGCCTCTTCTATAACCTCCTCACTGAGCAGGAGCTTTTTGCTTTTGAGGGTTTCGTTTTCATAATACTCCTGAACAAAGGTTTTATTATCATCTACTAACTCGAGAAGCCTTCGAATATTTCCTGTCCCATAATAATCCGCATCATACACGGTCACTTCTTTATCTACTGCGGATTTAAGGGTATGTTTCTCGTGGATTAAAGTGGAATCCATACAGTATGTTTTGGCCACTGATTTTCCATAATCTTCGGTAGTCACTTTAAAATATACAGGTTCATAAGCCTTTACATCTTTGATCGGAACTTTATATTTATTCAGATATATAATCTCCTGTGCTGAGAGGGGGGAAATTACTGTAAATAGAATGATAGAAAAATAAAAGCGGGTTAGTATAATCGATGATCTTTTCATAATCTGAATTGGATGCCTAAAGTAAAAATTTTCCTTTGCCTAAAATATGTTGGATCAAAGTTAAAAAGCTTTTCCAATTTTGAAACTCAATAAACCGCAAAAAAAAATACCCCACATCAGTGGGGCATTCTCAGGTTAGCAAATTTTTCTTTTTACTGTTATATACTGTTTTATTATATCGATTTTCGGATTTTTTATCCTTCTATCTATTTTAGCTCACCAGTGAGGATTTATATGTTTTACTTCCAAAAATTTTTAAATCATCAGACCTATTTCTCATCTATTTCTATTATAATACTCCATAGCAGCAGGCATCATTTTATTCAGCTGCTCTATTCTTCTATTTGGACCGGGGTGAGTGGATAAGAATTCTGGTGGCCTTGAACCACCTCCAGCTTGAGCCTCCATTCTTTCCCAAAATCTTGGCGCCTCTCTTGGATCATAACCGGCTATCGCCATAAAAGTCAGACCGAGTTCATCAGCTTCCAGTTCTTGATCCCTAGAAAACTTAAGCATACCCACCTGACCTCCGTATCCTACGGCCTGAAGGAAAAGTGTCTGGGTGAGGGAAGGATTCTGTCCCATAGCTACCTGAAGCCCTCCTAGAAGTCCATTAGCGACCAGTCCCTGAGACATTCTTTCACGGGCATGGTTTGCAATGGCATGCGCCACCTCATGGCCCATGATCACCGCTATACCGGTTTCACCTTGGGTGATCGGCATGATCCCAGTATAAAAAGCTACCTTACCCCCTGGCATTGCCCAAGCGTTTATCTGATCACTTTCTAAAAGGTTAAATTCCCACGCAAAACCCTTTAACTCATCTGAATATCCCTGTTCATTAAGGTATATTTCTACTGCTTTAGCTATTCTGTTTCCTACTTTTACGACCTGTTGCCCTTCAGGTGTTTGGGTTACTACTTTACTTTCTGCCATTACCTGGCTATACTGATCATAGGACATGGGTAGAATTTCAGAGTTTCCGACAATGCTTAACTGCCTTCTGCCGCTGAGGGGAACCCTGGCGCATCCGTCAATAATAAGAACCATCGTTAGGAGAATTAGTATTTTCTTGGTCATAAAGTGTACATGATTTAATATCTATCGGATTACCAAAAAAAGTGCCATATTAAAACATGACCTTCCTTAATGACCTAAAAGTGGTTATCACTTAACCAAATACATAAAAATTACATTTTATCTACCTAGAACTGTACGAATTCATTCTAAATTCTATTATATTTAAAATTTAATGTCAATAGATAAAATTTATAAATCATGGGAATCTTTAAACAATTTTACAGAAAGCTTACTATTACTAAGCACTCTAAGTTTAAAGAAAACGAAAGTGATGAATTGCATAGATTGACCAGACTTCCTCGATTTACTGTTGGATATACTAATATTTTCTCCAAACCATTTAAATTTCATGATGCGCCGAGTTTTTTAGCCACCTATAGAGAACTATTTGTGGACGAACTCTATAAGTTCAATCCTAAAGTAAATGGTGGTGGGATAATTTTGGACTGTGGTGCCAATATGGGTTTAAGTGTATTGTATTTTTCTTCAAACTATCCTGATCATGAAATCATAGCTTTCGAACCAGAGGAAGCCATATTCAAAGTACTGGAAGAAAACGTCAAGACTTTTGGGTTAAAAAATGTGAGGCTGTATCAAAAAGCTGTCTGGACCAAAGAAGAAACACTGACTTTTCATTCTGACGGCGGCATGGGTGGCAGGGTGAACAATGTGTATAAGAAATCCGATCAGCCCATCAAAAAAGTAGAAACAGTAATACTGAAAGATTACCTTAGCGATAAAGTAGACTTTCTTAAAATAGACATAGAAGGAGCAGAAGTAGAAGTACTCAAAGCATGCAGGGGACATTTGGGACAGGTGCAACATCTGTTTTTCGAATACCACAATCATATCCATCAACCCCAGACACTCCATGAACTCTTGGCCCAGATGCAGGAAGAAGGGTTCAAATACCACATCAAAGAATCCAGTGCCAGGCGAAAACCTTTTGTCGATAAAAACATGCTCTGTGAAAACTTTGACATGGCCATTACCATATTTTGCTACAAAAATAATTAATCCAAAGTGTTCAATGATAAAGAACATCGTTTAATAAAATATATAATAGAATTAACATACCACTATGTTAAGCATTATCATTTGTTCTATAAATCCAGACTATCTTTCGGCCATTACTATAAGTATTGATCAGACAATAGGAGTGCCATATGAATTAATAGCTTTCAATAATAAAAATGATTCTAAAGGTATTACTACTGTGTATAATCAGGGAGTAGCTAAAGCAAAATACGAACATCTATGTTTTGTTCACGAAGATGTTAACTTTTGCACTAATGAATGGGGCAAGAAAATTATTGAGCAATTTAAAGATACAGATATTGGATTAATTGGTGTAGCTGGCAGTAAATATAAGGCCATGATTCCTTCAGGATGGAGGCCTGGGACAACTGGTAGATTTACTAAAATCAATATGATTCAGCATTTTAAATATTCAAATAAGACAAAAACTCATCAAAATATCAATTCTGAAAACGAATCATTATCACATGTAGCCTGCATAGACGGATTATTTTTTGCGAGCCGAAAGAGTATTTTGCAAAAAATACCATTTGATGAAGTAAATCTAAAAGGGTTCCATGGATATGATGTAGACATATCTATTGCTATTGGCCAACATTATAAAGTTGCAGTTACATATGATATATTACTTGAACATCTATCCGAGGGCAACTTAAACGCAGAATGGATTACCAGTACGCTGGTATTACATGAAAAATGGGGTTCAAAACTACCTATTGTTATAGGTGAAATATCGAAAATCGAAAAGATGAGATTAGAAATTAGAACCTTCAAAAATTTTTTAAAAATTTGCAAGAAGTTTTCTTTATTCCCTAAAGCATTTTATGCGTTGGAACTTAGTGGGATTAAGAAATCAAATTACCTCGCTTACCTAAGAATGAGAATAATGCTGTTCAATTATTATCCCCATAGGATTTTGGAAAGAAAAATATTCCAATAAATGGCCTAAATCAAATTATAACTATTTTGATTTTAATTTAAATATAAATTTTCACATGATCAGCATTATAATTTGTTCAGTTAGTTCTGAAAATCTTAAAAAAGTAACAGAGAGTATAGATAATACAGTTGGCATTCGAAATGAAATCATTGCTATAAATAATAATCACAATCCTCGCGGAATTACGGCTGTATACAATGAAGGTGTAAGGAAGGCCAATTACGATTATCTTTGCTTCGTACATG
Source organism: Anditalea andensis (assembly GCF_000714815.1). Taxonomy (GTDB): domain Bacteria; phylum Bacteroidota; class Bacteroidia; order Cytophagales; family Cyclobacteriaceae; genus Anditalea; species Anditalea andensis. The sequence goes on from NZ_JMIH01000013.1 coordinate 46,065, forward strand.
AAGATGTCATATTCAAATCAGTAGATTGGGGACAGAAATGCATTAATATATTACAAGATCAGAGCATTGGCATAGTTGGAATAGCCGGAGGAGGTTATAAATCATTAGCTCCATCGGGATGGGATTGCCAAGAATTACAAAACCCTTATAAGACTTCTCATTACATGGTTCAGGGGTACAAATATCAAAATAAATCTGATTATTTAGTTAACAATAATCCTACAGGAGAAAAATTAAACGAAGTTGTGGCTGTAGATGGAGTTTGGTTCTGTACTCGAAAAGAGGTAGCTGTAAAATATCCATTCGATGAAAAATTACTCAAAGGTTTTCATGGTTATGATATAGATTTTTCCCTCTCAGTAATACAAGAATACAAAATAGTAGTTACATTTGAAATCCTAATTAAACATTTATCAGAAGGAAATTTTGATAAAGAATGGTTGAATGCTATTCTAACTGTACATTCTAAATGGAATGCTCATCTACCTAAATACCTGCCGCAAATTAATACAGCAGAAATATTTAAAGCAGAAAAAGTAGCTTTTAAAAATATTATCGATAAAATGATAGCTTATAAGTATTCAAAAAAAGTTATACTTCAGATGATATTAAACAGTTATGCATCTCCATACATGAGTTTAAAGCTATTTTCAAAGATATATTTTTATTATCTAAAAAAAATATTAAATATAAAAATAAATAACAAAAAATTATTTTATCAAATTCTTTAACTATTTATTTAATTTCAATAAAATCATTTATCTATTTATAATTACAAGATTGAGTACAAATAAAGTATATCAATAGCTTTAATTTAATCACTACATTATTTATATTTATAAAAAAATATACTTTTATTACTTATAATTATAACATTTTCTATTCTTAAAAAATTAATTACTTGAATTATTTTTATTAACATCATAAAATATTTCAAATCACATTAAGGCTACCAAATAATATAGCTAGCCTTAACATGATACGATATTTATTTATGTTACTTGATTATTTTTTCATTATAAAGGAACATAAAAAGGTATGATCGCTTGACTATACCCCTAATTAATGCAGTTGCTCTTTCACTTACTCTAGTAGTATAAAAATGGTTAAAATTTGTATTGTTAGGCTGAATGTATAATTGGTGCATTGCAATTCTCCCTGTCGCTGCAGTAGGATAGGCATAAAACACAATACCTTCACGACTATATCCTGGCACAGTTGGCTCATCTCTTCCATACGATAATTATGCAGAGGAAGTTACTTAACTTGTATCATATCATTTGATTCAAGGATCCCATTTTTAAGATTACAAGAAAGAAGTGAAAAGCCATTGCATAAAAATGATTTGATAATTTATATTTTTCATATAGTTTGAATTATTAAAGGAAACTTGTTTACATTTTTTTTTAAAAATATTATTTAACAATATTCAACATAAATGAAATATCCCGTTTTTGATATATAAATATTACGAAACTAATACATACCACACCATTTTATTATATTTTTTTATATATTATATTTAGCAACTTTAATTTTAAACTCCGTAACCTATCATTCAACAAATACATAATTTAAACATCCTATATTAAAACTATTTTTAAATGAAAAATATAAAATTTATAATACAATTAAATTTTGTAAACATTACTTTTTCTATACTAAATGCTTTTATAGTATCTATAATTACATATTTAATAAATTAGAATACAAGGTTGATATAAAATTCTAATAGATAAATCAATTTTCACTATAGTATTACTCTTCAAATAAATATTATTCCTACCCAATCGTTCATAAAATAAATGATGACCAAATCCCAAAAAGGGTAAAAGTTAGCCGATATTGATACGCAGCTTGCTAAAAATTTTTATAAATGCGCTAAACCTAATAATAAAAAAGGATTAATAAAATTTACCTAAGTTTATCATATAAATATAATTGTTTAAATTTGCATGATCGTCTAAAATCCCAGTCTTATCATGATCAGTATAGTTATTTGCTCAATCCGACCCCACTACCTGGCTACAATTTCCGAAAATATTAAACATACTATAGGTGTACCTTACGAAATTATAGCTATCGAAAACAAAGTTAATCCGAAAGGATTGACTGCCGTCTACAATGAAGGAGTTCACAAAGCAAAATTTGAACATATTTGTCTTGTGCATGAAGATGTATTAATTACTACTCAGGATTGGGGGAAAACGATTCTAAAAATTTTTCAAGATCCTAAAATGGGTCTTGTAGGTGTAGCTGGATGTAGGCACAAACCAAGAATGCCTTCCGGATGGGGGGCACTTGGATTAGAGGTGAAACATATTAAAATAAATCTCATACAACATTTTAAAAGGACCCTCCAAGATCCCGTAACTCAATACTGGAATACAGAAAAAGAATCCATCTCCCAGGTGGCGTGCTTAGATGGAGTATTCTTATTAAGTAAAAAATCCATATTAAAGGAAATACCTTTTGATGAGACCACATTTAAAGGCTTTCACTGTTATGATTTAGACATTTCCTTCGCCATTGGTCGCCACTATAAAGTTGCAGTTACATATGATATCTTAATAGAACATTTTTCAGAAGGGCATACTGATTATAGTTGGATAAAAGATACGATGATATTACACAGAAAATGGCAGGAAGTTTTACCAATTACAATAGGCGAAATATCTAAAAAAGAAAAGGTTCGCTGTGAAAAAAAATCTTTCAAAAACTTAGCTGAATTGATGAGAGTTTATACTACAGCAGAGGAAGCTATTGAAGCTTTAAACTTGGGCCAATTAAGAAAATTAAATTTATTTGTATATTTAAGAATGTATTACAGAATAGTAAGGATTTTTTATTTGAAACAAAAACCAAATAATTAAATAATAGATAACATCGCATTACTCCATAAATTACAATTGACTTGCAGCTTACTTAATACTTTATTTCATATTTTTTAAAATTTAGTATATTATCCCGTAATGCCTCCAGGTTTTGATAACCCAACTCTTCGTCGGGTTCTAAATGGCATCCTTCTCCCCATTCATTCCATGCATTTATAAAAAGAAATTGTTTATTTGTCTCAAAGTGCTCAGCGGTATATTTACTTAGTCTCTTGACCCATAAACCAAATTTATCGGGTGTTGAATTTATGAATATCCTGGCGTGCTGGTCTCTCCTTGGAGAATTATCCCAGGATGGACAGGCACATCTATAGTAAGGATAGTCTGGAATCTCTCTCTGAGTCATATTCTCCATCATCTCCACATAATCATATACCCCATTTTCATAAACTCCATTTTGCTTAATACCTGAAACATGGAGAGATTTATGGAGAAGGTATTTTACCATATTTTTCTTATGGATTTTTTTACCCTGCATAGTTACATCAGGAGCAAACTCCATACCTGCATCAAAACCACTGGACATAGGATCTGATTCACATTTAAAGTTTTCCATTCGGATTAAATATAAATCTTCAAAACCGGCTTTTTTCGCTTCTTCTCTCCAAATAATAGTTGCCTCTTTTATGTTGGGATGTATTTCAGGGCGATAAACAAGAAAAACAGGTTTGTTATCTATTTTAATATATCTGGAATCTTTAAAGAAGGGAATAAGGTAATGGATATGGGCAAGATCATCTTCATCAGAATAATTTTGCTCTATTAGAATATCTTTTTCTTTGCCATCCCACCTTCTTGTCCAGTTTTCATTGGCCCAAGAAAGGCAAAATGGAAAATCGATTTCCTGAGCATCTAGCCACTGATGTATCGGGGTTTCTAGTAAAAGTTTGCCATTGAACCAATAGTGGTAAAAGCAGAAACCATAGATCCCATATTGTTTAGCTAGATTAGCCTGATCAGCCATCACATTTACGTCCGTCAAATCGTAATAATTACGATTAAGCGGGACATGCGGCTGATAGTGGTTTTCAAATACCGGTGAGGCTTTCTTTACATTTGTCCACTCAGTAAATCCTTCACCCCACCACTCATCATTTTCTTTGATTTGATGATATTGAGGCAGATATAGGGCAATAGGTTTAATGTCAGTTTTTTTAAAATTGCTCATTTTCTTCTGATGTGAATTGTTGCATCTCTACCAGTTTCCGGTAGATCCCTTCATTTAACAATAGATCCTGGTGGGTACCTTGCTCTATAATTTTTCCGTCTTCGAGGACGATAATCATGTCCGCGTTTTGGATAGTGCTCAGCCGGTGGGCGATTACCAGTGATGTACGGTTTTGCATCAACTTATTCAGTGCATCCTGTACCAGTTTCTCTGATTCTGTATCCAGTGCCGAGGTGGCTTCATCGAGCAGCATAATGGGCGGATTTTTCAGTACCGCTCTGGCTATACATAGTCGCTGCTTCTGACCACCGGATAGCTTCATGCCCCTGTCCCCTATATTGGTATCATATCCTTTTTCTGTCTGCAGGATAAAATCGTGTGCATTGGCTATCTTGGCCGCCGCTACTATTTCCTCCATACTGGCATCCGGATTGCCAAAAGCTATATTGTTTCGGATCGTATCATTAAACAGGATAGACTCCTGGTTTACTACTCCTATATGCTTTCTTAATGAATCCATGGTTACCTGCGTGATATCATGTCCATCCAGTGTGATCGTCCCTTCCTGTGGCTCTATAAATCGTGGTATGAGATCCATTAGGGTAGACTTTCCTCCCCCTGACGGACCGACGAGCGCTACTGTCTTGCCTTTTGGGATTATTATATTAATATTTTTTAAAACCTCCCTGCCCGGATAGGAAAAATACACCGATGAAAGTCTTATTTCTTTTTCAAAATGGGGTAATACTTTGGCTCCAGGGGCATCATTGATCTCCGGCTTCTCATCTATCAGCTGAAGTACCCTCTCTCCTGCTGCTATGCCTGAATGAACGGTGCTGAAGGATTCTGTGATGGCTTTGGCCGGACGCATTACCTGAGAAAAAATAGCAATATAGGCGATAAATTCGGAGGGGTTTAGCTGGGACTGGTTATCTATAATCAGTGAACCCCCGTATAGCACAATCAGAGCCACCATGGTCACCCCCAGAAATTCCGAGACCGGTGAACCCAACTGCTGGCGCTTTACCATCTTCTTGTTCAGCTCCGAATACTTCTCATTTTCTGTATGAAATTTATTCTTGATGCTATCCGTAGCATTAAATGCTTTAATGATTTTAATACCCGATAGCGCTTCATCCAAATAACTGATCATCACGCCCAGCATGTGCTGTGCTTCTGAAGCCTGGGCCTTTAGCCGCTTCACTATCCTAGCTATGGCAAATCCGGAAATAGGAATGATCAACATAGAAAATATGGTAAGCTCCACAGAGATTATAAAAAGCATTACTATATAGGCCAATAATTGTAATGGTTCTTTGAATACCACCTGAAGTGTACCTGTGACGCTGTATTGGACCACCTGCACATCCGAGGCAATTTTGGAAATAATGTCGCCTTTTCTCTGATTACTGAAAAAGCCGACATGCATGTTCATTACATTATCGAATACTGTCCTTCTAAGATTCAGTAAGGTATGAATGCGTAGATTTTCCATCACCCGCTGTGACAGGTAGCGGAAGACATTAGCCAGAAGTACAGATACCACTATGGTAGCACATACCACTTTCAATGCCCCCAAAGCACCGAACTCCAGATTGGCCTGCTGTGCATAATAATTAAAATACCCTATTACGTTAGTCCAGTTTTCAGGCCTGGGCGCCACTTCTGCGCCTTCGGTATTAAATAGCGTATTTAGCAAAGGGGCCAATAATGCCAGATTCAAGGTATTGAAAATCACTCCTAATATTGTAAAAATTAAATAAGGAATAGCAAATTTCTCTATTGGCTTGGCAAAGGAAAGTAATCTAAAATAGGTCTTCATTAATTATGCAAATATCAGGAGCAGCCCTGAGATGATTGATAAGGATAGGCAAGAATAACAGGACCATACTATTTATTGATCCATTTAATAATACATATGATCACAGCACCTATGTAAGATGAATATGAATACACAAAAATAGGTAAAAGAATTACGTTTTGAATGGTTTTATATATTTTATACTGCTACACACTTCTAAAGAAATTAGCAATTTCCATCAATTACAGCTCTGGACGGAAATCCTTAACTCATAAGAACTACTCAATCAAAAAATCACTTTTATAGTAATTGAATCAAGAAATGTTTATTTTTTTATTTAGAAAGCATGGCTTAAAAATTAAATTCTGAATCCACCTTTATCTGGTTTAGCCTGATAAGCAAATCATTATGATAGCCTATTCAACGTATAGAATATAATTTTGCTTTCAAAGGTCATATCTTCCCCCGTGCTGAAGATTTCACTCATGTTTAATCATCCCATTGTGTGAAGTTTGCTGCATGCTCAATTTTATAAGTTATACAAATACCCTTGATATTGCCCGTTTTCCTGTAGCATTTTTTCCCATTCGTAAAAATGCTACAGGATCATGCCGCCATCTGTCTACAGGTTGTAGCACATTTTCTACATGCAGCCGCACATTCTTGGAAGGGAATACTTAGGTAATTATCACATTCTTGAGCACAATTTTCACATATTTCAGCACAAATTTTACATATCTCTGTAGAAAATTCATCTTCTTTGATCATAAATGAGACTGCTGCCCTGCATATTTCAGCACAATACATGTCTAATTCTATGCATCTGGCCATATTAGCCATATCAAGTTGCTTAAGACATGCCGTAGCCGCAAGATCGCAGTAGAAAGCGCAATCGTTGCAAGCGGCTATACAATCTTGGTAATTAATTTTAACAATCATAAAAATGAATTTAACACATACATATATGTATTAAATATACAAATTATAAACCAAATCTAATCTTTATTGCGCGTATATATCAATCTAAATTTCCCTTTCTGATTTTCTCTTTGTTCTACTTCAAATTTATCGATAGAACTGATAAGAGGAGTAAGCTTCTGGAAACCATAATTTCTGGAGTCAAAATTTGGCTGCTTTTTTTGCAGTAAATTTCCTACGTCCCCCATAAAAGCCCAACCGTCATCATCAGCAAGATCTGCTATAGTAGCTGAAATGAGTTTTATGACCTTTGGGGTGATTTTGTCTACATCGCTTTTTTGGAGCTCCTCTTTAGAAATCTCTTTGTCATCAGTTTTATTTCTCTGCTTAAGTATCTCGATATATATAAATTTATCACAGGCTACGATAAACGGATCAGGGGTTTTCTTTTCTCCCAATCCAAATACCATCATCCCTGCTTCCCGTAGTCGTGTAGCTAACCGGGTAAAATCACTGTCACTTGAGACCAGGCAAAAGCCATTCACCTTTTCAGAATAAAGAATATCCATCGCATCTATGATCATGGCAGAATCAGTTGCGTTTTTACCTGTGGTATAGCCATACTGCTGTATAGGGGTAATCGCATTTTCAAGAAGAATGGTCTTCCATTTAGCTAAGTGGGGTTTTGTCCAGTCCCCATAAATACGTTTGATGGTAGGGTTACCATATTTAGCTATTTCTTCTAACATCTCTTTGACATAGGCTGAAGGAATATTGTCGCCATCAATTAATACTGCAAGTTTCAGATCCATTATTTGGTAATTATTTTATTGAATAGTGGGTAGTATAGGAAGAATGTTACGGATATTTACCTAAAGATACACAATCACTCATAAACCTTCGACAAGCATTTGTGTTTTAAAAAAATGAATAACCAGATACCGATAGTCAGTTTGTCCTTTTTCACCTATTCCATTCGCGACCAATTTTGGGCGTTAAAACAAATGCAGCAATCAAAAACAATCAGATACAAGCTTCATGGAACTTCCTTTGCCAAACTGTTAGGAACCGGTGGGGGCAAATTCGGATTTTCCATAAAACCAGATTTCAGTACTTATGCACTTCTATGTGTATGGAAAAATGCAGCTGAAGCAAAAACCTTGGAATCTCACCATATTTTCACTCAATTAAAAGGAAAAAGTCATACTTCAGAAACCTATTATATGGCCTGCACACAGTCTCATGGTGCATGGGACGGCGTAAACCCACTGGTACCAGCCGTAGAATACCAATCGGGGCCTATGTTTACCCTTACCAGAGCCAGTTTATCCGCAGCTAAATTATTAGCCTTTTGGACCCACGTACCTGCCACCACCCGAGCTTTAGAAAAATCAAATGGTTTACTATTTTCCAAGGGAGTAGGTGAACTCCCCATCATCGAACAGGCTACATTCAGCCATTGGGAAAACTCCGAAAGCATGCTAAATTTTGCCTATAAATCCGAACATACCCAAGTACTGATCAAAGCAAAAAAACAAAATTGGTTTAAAGAAGAGTTGTTCGCCAGATTTATACCTGTTAATTTGGAAGATTGGTAGCCTATACGACATAGCATGTTTACAAAAACCCGAATTGCTCCTACTCCCAGCGGCTATTTACATTTGGGAAATGTCTTTAATTTTCTAATTACCGCTGCTCTCGCCAGACAAAATAAGGCTACTATTCTACTTAGAATAGACGATCTGGACCAGTCAAGAACTAAAAGGAAGTACATAGAAGATATATTTACCACACTCCGCTTTCTAGAAATACCCTGGGATGAAGGCCCCACTGATATCCTGGATTTTCAAAAAAACTGGACTCAACATAACAGAATATCACTATACCAGGATACCCTGAATAGTTTGGTCATTAAAAACCAACTCTTTTCATGTAACTGTAGCCGTAAAAAAGTAGGCCGAGAAAGCAGGGACCTATCCTATCCCGGTATTTGCCTCTCAAAAAACCTAAGTCTAAAAGAAAAAGATAGAAACTGGAGAATCAAAATCGCTATGGGGGAAGTAGCTGATGTAAAACAAATTGGGGGAACCATCATTCCTTCCCGACTCCCTCCTGCCCTTCAGTATTTCATTGTAAAAAAGAAAGATGGACTGCCTGCTTACCAATTGGCTTCTGTCATCGATGATATTTACTTTGGGGTAGATACCATAATCAGGGGTAAAGACCTTCAAAGTTCCACTATAGCGCAGATTTTACTGGCAGATAAAATTCACCATAACCAGTTTAAAGATACCGCATTTTACCATCATCCACTCATCATGGCAAGCCAACACTTAAAGCTCTCCAAATCCGCCGGAAGCACCTCTATATTTTATATGCGTCAACATGGGGTAACTAAGGCCGCCATATATCAGGAGATAAGCAGGTTACTTCTATTACCCGAACTGATTTCTGATTTTAATGATTTTGTTCAACTTTTTAATAGAGGCATAATATTGAATAATAATTTAATCCTCAAAAAATAAAGTAGCTCAGAATGGATGATATAATGAGTAAAACTTTACAAAAACTTTCCTACATGCATATATCTATGCACATGATATAGGCTAGGATCAAATAGAACTATAAAAAAAAATTAAGCCACGAATTACTCCGTGGCTTAAAATAAAAGGGTGACCGCCATTTCAATACCTGGCGGGAGCTCCCTTGGCAGGTGTAGCTTTGAGGATAAACTGTCTAATATCTTCATTGGATGTGGCTAGATCTTCTGCCCTTAAATACATCATATGTCCACTCCTGTATCCTTTCCAGTCAAGTCTGTCCTGAAGTTTTCCACTCGGATCCATCTGCCACATAGAATACTTGGCATTAAAATAGTCTGTCCCTCCATCAAAATATCCAGATTGTATCATCACATGAAGATATGGATTTTGGGCCATGGCCTGTCTCAGATTATCGCCTGTTCTATCTCCGGACCTATCCCATGGGTGCACTGGTCCAAACAGGTTATAAGTAAGGTCAGTTTCAAATTTCAGGCTGTTTCTGACATAGTGGTTCATTGCAGGGGCAAAAGCATGATTCCAGGCTGTCAGTGCCGGATCGAAATCCGGACGGTCACCTGTGCCTGTCTTATCTATGCCTCTATACCTACTGTCAAGCCTGCCTATAGTCAATCCTTGATCTCTTAAGAGTTCTTTCCAAAAAAAGTTGGTAGGGACAGCAAGGTTATGCTCCATAATCACTTTTTCTGAAAGACCTGAATATTTGGATATCTGCCGGGCGAGTTCCCTTTTTCTATCTTCCTCAATAAATCCACCCTTGACCATGGCTGGGATAAACTCATTGATAGTAAACGTTTCCACTTCTGGCAGTAGGTCTTCGAGATCTCTATTTTGAAGAGACTTATCTAAAGCGTTATGATACCAGGCAGTGGCGGCATAGTATGGTAGGTAGTTGGCAGCAGCTACAGGCCCGCTTCGGTCTATACCCAGAGTGGTAGGAGACACTAAAATCACTCCATTGAAATACATCCAGTGTGAATTCTGGAGCTGATTTACCATGCCGGCTACCCGTGTAGTACCATAGCTTTCTCCTATCAGGTACTTGGGAGAAGCCCACCTGTTCTGCCTGGTGACAAATGTATTTACCCAGTCAGATAGGTATTCAATATCAGCGTTGACACCGAAAAACTTCTTACGGTCTCCATCTTTATCCAGCATGCGTGAATACCCAGTATTTACTGGATCTACATACACAATATCGGCTACATCCAAAATCGAATGCGGATTGGCTCGGGTACCGTATGGCTGCGTAGGATTACCTTCGTCATCCATATTCAAAAGTACGGGGCCCGTATAAGCGATGTGCATCCAAATAGAAGCCGATCCCGGTCCACCATTAAAAGAAATGACCAAAGGTCTATTCGCCATATCACTGATATCAGTTCTTTCATAGTAAGTATAAAACAGAGAAGCTATAGGCTCACCTGCTTCATCCCAAACCGGCTGTGTACCGGCAGTAGCCCTATACGGAACACGGTTGCCTTTTATAGTGACAGTATGGGTGCTGGATACAGCGGATTCGACTTCGATTTTTCTGCCTTGTCCCAATGCTATAGAAGTCATCGTGACAAGACAAACAACAAACAGAAAACATTTTTTCATATTTTTACTTTTCAGCTTTTAGTTCGTAATCAGTACTTATGGCATGCTTTAATTAGATGAAGGAAGATATGTGTTATAAATAGCTAAGTCTAGAAAAATATGATAAGCGGAAGGAAAAATAAATTTAACCATCAATTTTCCCGTTTACATGCTACAATGGTCTACCATGTTGATAATGGTTTATATAAAAAACCTTTCCCAATAAATTTAACTTATTTAAGGTTTCCTACATCCACCGTTAAGGGGCTCCATTATGCAGAAAGATATTGAAATTCAAGATTTTCTGTTCAAGGTAAGGTCATATAAAAAAACCCTCAGTAGAAAACTACCAAGGGTAAAAAAAAAAACATATCGTAAAAAAATTAGTGCTTTACTTCTAAATGATCTAAAAATGAAAACCTGGAGGCATTGCTTATATATTCTGGTACTATCGTCTTCATGTGACTTACCAGCGCCACATCGGAGTTCTTTTTCAACAGCAATTTAAATGCATCTATTTGGGTCACAATAGATTCAAAATGTACATGCGAAACTTTTGCGATCATAATCTTTGGATGGTGAGTGGAGACCACTTCTTCCTTCACATTCAATAACTCTTCATATAATTTCTCGCCTTGTCGGAGTCCGCTGAATTCGATTTTTATATCTCTATCCACTACCTTACCGCTTAATTTAATCATCTTTTTGGCAAGGTCTACTATTTTGACAGGTTCTCCCATATCGAATACGAATATCTCCCCACCATTACCCATAACCCCTGCTTCCAGTACCAGCTGACAAGCTTCAGGTATGGTCATAAAATAGCGGGTAATATCAGGATGAGTTACAGTAACCGGTCCTCCTCTTTGAATCTGGTTTTTAAATAGCGGTATGACCGAGCCATTAGATCCCAATACATTACCGAATCTGGTGGTCACAAATTTAGTTCTTTTGGCACCTGTTCCTTCCAAAGCATCATTTAATGACTGCACATACATCTCAGCTATTCTTTTGGAAGCTCCCATTACATTTGTCGGATTGACAGCTTTATCCGTGCTGATCATCACAAACTTTTCTACGTGATTGGAAACAGCGAGATCTGCCAGATTTTTGGTACCAAGGATATTACATTTTACAGCTTCTTCAGGATAAGCTTCCATCATTGGAACGTGCTTATAAGCGGCTGCATGGTATATGATCTGCGGTCTGTATTTGGTAAGAATCTTAGCGATAGATTTCCTCTTTCTGATATCCCCCAATAGCGTTACAATCTGCGTAGGAAGGTTCAAAGCATTCATTTCCTGCTGAAGATTATATAATGCCGACTCGGACTGGTCTAACATGATCACTTTCTCAGGCTGATAATGAGCAATCTGCTGAACCAGCTCACTCCCTATAGATCCTGCTGCTCCAGATACCAGTACTACTTTACCGAAGAGGTCCTCCTTGACCCTACTATTGTCCAGATCTATCGATTCCCTAGAAAGAAGGTCTTCTATTTTGACTTCTCTTATACCATTGGGCATCAGGCTCCCATTTATCCACTCGTTTACAGGCGGAATAATGGTAGCATGTATCCCTAAGCTCAGACATTCGTCTATAATCTGCCTTTTTCTATTCGAGGATAGCTTCTGCACGGAAATCACCAGTTCCTGCACATTATATTTTTGTACTATTTCTGGGAGCATTTGCAGTCCCATGTATATTTTAGCACCTGAAAGTTTTTTACCGGCCTTATTGATATCATCATCTAAAAATGCAACTACCCTTTTCTTTACTTTATTATCATTGGCAAAAATACTCTGTGCGAGAATACCTGCTTCACCGGCTCCGAACACTACTATAGGTGTGACATCTTTCTCATTTTTCTTAATGTATCCAAATAGCTCCTTTATTACCATTCTATATAAAATCAACCAGAATAAGGCTATCCCAGAAGCGATCATCAATACAGCAAAAGATATGATCCATCCCGCATCTAATAAGTAATAGGATATAATATTAGCTCCAGTTAATAAAAGGAAGTTTATACCGATCATTTTTGATAGGATCAAACCATCCCGCACGCTGGTATGGCGTACTATCCCCATGTAGCTTTTGGTAATGATCATGGAAAGGCAGCCTGTAAGGATAAACCATACAACCCCTTTTACAAGTGCTACCTGATTAAAATGAACGATTTCAAAATTGAACCTTAATAGGAAGCCTAATAAGATGGCATAAGATAAAACAATGCCGTCCAATAGCGCTATTACCCATCTGGGAAGAATATTTATTTTTTGAAGGAAGCCCATATGCTAAAAATTAATATGTTAAAGTTCAAATACTTGTTTTTGCATTTCAAATATAAATAAAAACTTTTCATAAAATGCATAAAGCTGTATAAATAATTAATTAAAAATAAATCTTATATCATTAAAACTACCAGAATACCGCCATATTCACCCCTTAACCTATTGAATATTAAGGTATTAATTTAAAACATGTCTTTTTTTGAACGAGTATTTCTTTTTAAATAAATTTTCAAAATTTAAAAGTTGGTTTGGTTAACCACTCTTTATCTAAAAATACAATTTAATAATCCAAAATGAATATTTTCCATGAAGTGGATAACATGAACATTAAAAAAAGCCTTTTCCAAAAGGGAAAAGGCCTAAGTATAGAAAATCATTATTTAAGAATAATCGAGCTATATGGTTTCAGTTTAATCTTTTTATGACTGAGGATAGCTGATTCTAGTTGATATAGCACATCGGTCACCCCCTCTGGCTGCTCTATCTCTACCTCCTGGTCGCTGATGTTATGAAAAACATGTGCTTTCTCACCCTGATAAGATCTAACATACGCCATAATTGCCTTTGGAGTGTCAACTGCAGCAGCCTGAAGGTCACCTAATGTCAGGACTTTGCTGCTCTGCCTTAATTGGATGACCTGTTTATAGTGACTGAAAAAACTTTCCGCGTGGTCTTTTTGCTGAGCTAAAGGTGTGACGGTCTTATCTGTAGAATGCTTAGGGGCTATCCAGGTAGTTCTGCCTGTATCTTTTGTTTCTACATCCCAAAGAAAAGGCTCTCTAATATGTTCATCAGGTTTTTCACCGAGCATACCGATCTCTTCCCCGTAATACAAATAAGGTGCTCCGGGCATAGTCATCAGTATGGCAAGGGCCTGCTTTGCTTTCATCCTGTCCCCATTGAGACTGCTGAGCAGCCTCGGCTGGTCATGATTAGATGAAAAGGTAGCATCTATAAAATCATCAGTGATATTGTTATAATAACTCAATATCTCTATCTGCCGCTCCACCAGCTTATGGCCATCTGTCTCTTTATATGCATCCAGGAGGGTATAGTGGAAATCGAAGTTAAAGAGTGCGGGCAATCCTGGAAGGTAAGGCGCTACTACTTCCTTCATATCATATACCTCTCCTACCAGGTAGACATCAGGTTTCACTTTCTCCATTTCAGCTCGGAAAGCTTTCCAAAAGGCGTGGTTGTCATCTGGCCTATCATCGGGGTATATGTGTTTGGCGGCATCCAGCCTGAAGCCATCTACACCTATTTCTTCAAGCCAATATCTGCCTATTTCGTATATTTCCTCTCTTACTGCCGAATTGTCAAAGTTGAGGTCAGGCATCCCTCCGGTGAAAAAACCATAATAATAATCCTCCCCTTCTCCTGGATCATGCCATTGTCGGATATTGTCCGAATCAAGAGTAGTTTTCTTTTTATTGATGTGATCGGCTATGGTATCTTTATGTGCCCATACATAGTAATCTCGGTAAGGATTCTCCCTACCTTTTTTTGCTTCCATAAACCAGGGGTGCTCGTCACTGGTATGGTTGATGATCATATCGATTACTATTTTAATGTTATTTTTATGTGCCTTTTCTATCAGTTGCTTAAAATCTTCCATTGTCCCATAGTCTGGGTGGATAGCTTTATAATCTGTCACATCATATTTATGGTAACTCGGAGATGGCATCAGAGGCATAAACCAAATCGCGTCCACTCCTAGCTCCACGACATGGTCTAATTTTTCCGTCACTCCTTTAATATCCCCTATACCATCATTATCTGTATCGTAAAAAGACTGGATGAATATTTCATAAGTGATCCCAGCCTTAGGCCATAGGTCGCCTGGTCTACCGTTACCGGGAAGCTCTGAAGTTTGGGCACAGCTAGACATCATCAGACCTGCACCGGCTATACAAAGGGCTTTTTTTATTATATGCATATCTTAATATGGTATTAAAAAGAAAAAGCCACTAATATCTTAGTGACCTTTTAGCTCTAATTCTTTACTAGTTAATTAATTTCTATCTATACAGTTCAACATGTCAAATGCTATTTCAAGACGTTTGACGAAATTCTCCTCCCCTTTTCTCAACCAGTTACGGGGGTCATAAAACTTCTTATTTGGTTTGTCATCCCCTTCTGGATTACCCAGCTGGGTCTCGAGATATCCTTCATTGGCATGATAGAATTTAAGGATACCTTCCCAGAATGCCCACTGCATATCTGTATCAATATTCATTTTTACAGAACCATAACTATTGGCTTCTCTGATTTCTTCCACAGTAGACCCTGAACCACCATGAAACACAAAACTTACCGGTTTCCCAGATGTCCCGTATTTTTCATTGATGAAATCCTGTGAATTTTTTAGTATTTTAGGAGTAAGACTTACATTACCTGGTTTATATACGCCATGAACATTACCAAATGCAGCTGCAATGGTAAAGCTGTCACCTATTTTCTTTAGCTCTTCATAAGCATAAGCCACTTCCTCAGGCTGGGTATATAATTTGGAACTGTCTACATCCGTATTGTCTACACCATCTTCTTCCCCACCGGTTACACCTAGCTCTATCTCTATACCCATCTCCAGCTTACTGAATTCTCTAAAATACTGGGCAGAGGTCTTTATATTTTCTTCCAGGCTTTCTTCTGATAAGTCCAGCATATGTGAACTGAAAAGCGGCTTACCAAAAGCTTGATAATATGCCTTACCTTCCTCTAAGAGACCATCTATCCACGGTAGTAGTTTTTTGGCGGCATGATCTGTATGAAGGACTACCGGTACACCATATGCTTCTGCCATTTTATGCACGTGCATAGCACCAGATACACCACCGGCTATAGAAGCCTGCTGCTTATCGTTGGCCAGGCCTTTTCCGGCAAAAAACTGAGCTCCTCCATTGGAAAACTGGATCATAACTGGAGAGTTTACTTTCTTAGCAGTTTCAAAAACTGCATTCACGGTACTAGTATTGATCACATTTACCGCTGGTAAAGCAAATTCGCTTTCTTTGGCATAATCTAAAAGGTCTTTAAGTTCCTGTCCGTACTTTACTCCTGGTTTGAATTTCATAAATTTAAAATTTTTATCAAGGTTAAATGGTATATGAAAAGACGCTGCCATTTGCCGACTTGATCTATCATATTACCAAAGATATAAACACTATACTAAAAAATCACCCCTTTTACAGGTAAAGTTCTTCGTTCCATCTGATATAAACAGCCAAAACCCTTATGGCTTGACAGGAAATCGATTGAGATTTAAAAAAAATTAAAATGGTCACAAAGTAAATGGATCACCTACTAGGTCATGAGATTATAATTCCACCTCACAATAACACAGATGTTCTTCACGAACAGGCTCAGTTTGGTAATCAGGCATCGTCACTTCCAGCATATATATGATCGATAAATGCTTAATTCTCTTTTCTGGATTTAATGAATTCCATTCAGTAATTAAATAGTCGCAAAGATAAGGTCTATAATGGGCATTGTCTATTGGAAGTATATTTTCACCATATTTTCGCCATCGATCATTTTTTACAAGATCTGATATCAGTTCCGGTCTTTCCATACTGAGTGGGGCACCATCCCTGAGCAAGTCTATGTTGTTGCCATTCTCCTGAACTCCTAAATATATAAACCAACCATCATCCTTATAGACTGAAGGGGCAAACATCCCCCACTGCTGATGAAGTTTAAATAGATCCCCTATCCATATCATATTATCAGGAATGACTTTTTTACCCACTGTCTGCATGTTCCAACCCAAAACATAAATTAAGGCCAGCGAGACGAGGATTTCAGAATATAAAACAGGTTTGGGTGGATGGATTGTTTTCTCTTTAGAAGATATATATTTTAAACGCAATCGGACAACAGCACCTTCCCATTTTTTGATGGTTTCTCTGAATCGATATTGTACTTTATCCAAGAAATCAGTAGGGATGAGACCTATCATAATCACTACTCCCGTTATGGAAAAAAGTCCTACGTTCATCGTCAGGAATATCCCAAACTGCAGTAAGGCTATAGCGACTATAATGACCATACGTATCCACTTGTTAAAAAATGGTACAAAAAGCAACAGTGGCAAAAAAAACTCAATATAAAAAACGCTTGCCGTCATATACGTCATCAGATCATAATAGGGATACATCAGCCTGCCTATAGGTCTGGTCAGCTGGTCAAGACTTAAGGCATAATATATGGCGGTATAATCAGTCCTCCACTCCGGAGAGGACTTAAGCAAGGCAGAAAAATAGTACAAAAAAGCTATCTGGCATATATATGCTATTCCCGCAAAAGATTCGTATACATGAGATTTTTTCACCTGTATATTTTTCAATGAATCAAAGGAATACAAATAACCCCAAGGAAGGAAAATCCCCCAGAATACCATCATCCTAAGCAGGTGGTCTCCTGCTTGAATTATAAGCGGGTTCCTATTATGTAAAGACATAAGAAAAATCCAGGTAAGGATGGTGCTCCACTTAGTCTTATACCCTACTAATAGGCAAAAAACGCAGGCCGCGTAGATAGCAAATAGGACGGAAAGTAAGTAGGGATGCTCCGTTAGATTGAAAAGTGAAGTGTAGTATGGGTTCCATAGATAAGCAAATAATGCCTTAAGCGGTAACACCCCCTGTCCGGAATAGAATGCCTTCAGATCAGAAATCCTAAATATAATATCCGTAAGCAATATTACAGATAGGGCTATGCGCATCATGGCAATAGCCCTTAGATCCACTATAAATACAGATCTGATACTTTTAACTAAAAAATTTTGTTCCTGCATATTCATAATTACAAAAAGGCCCTTTCAATAAAAGGGCCTTTTTGTATAATTGTTTGAAAAAATCAGAAAATTCAGCATTATCCTCCAGTAGTTCCTCCGCCAGTAGTACCTCCTGTGGTTCCTGTAGTGCCACCAGTGGTGCCGCCTGTAGTACCTGTAGTCCCACCTGTAGTAGTACCGTCAGTAGTTCCAGTAGTAGTAGTAGTATCAGGAGGAGCTGGCTGAGCGTCGTCATCATCGGTACAGGCACTCATTCCGAGCGCAAACATTAAACAGACTAACAATGTCATTTTCAAGATCGAATCCAGTTTTGATGGCTTTTTTTCATTAGAATTTGTCATAGAATTAAAATTTTAATTTAAACATTTTACTCAGATATAATACAGAACAAAGAGATAAAGTAAAAGTTTTAATTTTATTACACCATATTTTAATTTAAACAAGAATATTTATCACTACAACGTATAAAAATTACCTAAATATTATTATTATCTAATAATAGTAATAGATAGTAGTATTTTTAAACTGAATTTTGGATAGATTTTTTTTATAAAAAATTCTTATTACTTATAAAATTTAATTCAATGCTATCCTTCCGCAGTTGATACACAAACTAATGAATAATCAACAGGCTATTCGAATAATACTCTCAAGCCTACTGCCGGAATCTGCTTAGAACTTAAAAATTTTTCAGGAGGAATGTTTTTATCTTAGCGCCTTACTATAGGAAAATTTAAACGCCCCCTTTCCATCAAGTGTTTATGTAATCACAGGCCTACCAAACATATGAAAACGTGAAATGATAGGCACAAAAAGCATCATACTCCTATTTCAGTAAACCTAAAGGGTAATTAAACCTGAATAGAAAAGCCTACTTCAACCATAAATTTAGTGATACAGGGTACTGATTTAGCACCCTGTCTCTGAAAACTATCTTTCCCAAAAAGGAGGAGGGGTGATACCTAATGCCCGCAAATAAACATATGACTGCCCTCTGTGGTGGATTTCATTATCAATAAAATACAGAATAGTGGAAATGATGGTGCCCTCATATTGACCAAAAGCCAGTATGCTTTTTTGGAAAGCATCCGTAGAAAGTTTTTCCCACAAACCTGGAAGGGTTTCTGAAGTCTTATCCCACATTTCCAGCAGCTGTAGCTTGGTATTCACCATCAAATTCTCGTTTAGTTCTTCTTTTTTGCCAGTGGCGATTTCTTTAAGGCCTGGTTCAGCTATGGCTAAGAGTTCTTTGACCATATCTGCAAAAGGCCTCATCCCACCGATACTAAAGTTAAATAACTCATCCTCAGGAAAAATCGCTATCACTTTACGGGTAAGGCCACGGTGCGCCTGCCAGTGTTCAAAAAGCTGCTGAGGTGTAATTACCGCCTCCTGATTAATACTTGATCCTTTAGTTTCCATATATTTGTGTTTTTTTAATGATAAGCAAAGTAATCTGCCCATAGTGACAGCCATATGTCAGCAGTTATAAAAAATATTTCTATATTCAGAAAACACCTTTCATTAGAAACATAAAACCGGTTTTTTAGTACATGAACAGATTGGACAGATTGACCGCTATACTTACACAGATTCAATCCAAAAGATGGATTACATCTCATGAAATAGCTAAACGATTTAATATTACTATCAGAACGGTATACCGGGACATCAGAGCGTTGGAAGAAGCCGGTGTTCCCATCATAAGTGAAGCTGGAAAAGGATATTCACTTATAGAAGGATATAGACTCCCACCGGTAATGTTTACACGAGAGGAAGCGCTATCTTTTGTCCTTGCTGATAAACTACTTGAAAACATAAGTGACAAAGAAAGCGGCAAGCAATTTACTTCAGCCCTTTTCAAAATCAAATCAGTGCTGAAAAGCAGTGAAAAAGACACACTGGATTCAATGGGACCCCAGGTAAAGATCATCAGCAGGATCAACCCCACTCAAGGTCAGGATAACACGCTACACATTATTCTCAACAGCCTCTCTTCCAAAAAAGTCTTGGAAATGCAATACCTATCTTTTGATAAGGCAGAGGTTACCCTGAGGGAGGCTGAACCTATAGGGATATATTATTCCTTTGAACAATGGTACTTTATCGGCTGGTGCAGGTTGAGGAAAGCTTATAGAACGTTCAGGCTGGATCGGATCCAGTCCATTTCTATGAAAGATGGCAATTATACTACTCCTCATCCAAGTTTGAAAGATTATCTGGACAAAATAAAAAAAGAACAAAAGCTTACCAAGGTGGTACTGAGCATCGACCATTCCATGAGAAAATACATCCAGGTTGAGAAATATAAATGGGGTTTTGTAATGGAAACAGACAAAGGTAATGCAATGGAACTTACTTTTATGACTTCATCACTTGAAGGTTTTACGCGTTGGGCACTGATGATGGGTGATTTTATAAAGGTCATAGAACCCCAGATGCTGATAACAATGATGAAACAATTACTTGCACAGATTGCTTCAAAAATTGAAAAAAATGAACAAAATCCCGAACTGCTGACATAAGGCTGTCATCATGCTATAGTTTCTTTGGAGTTCATATTTAAACTTTCAAAATCATGACCATTCTGGAAACATTTAAAAAAGAATTGACCAATGAATCTGTTACTACCAAAAAAATGCTAAGCCTGATCCCAGCAGACAAATGGCAGTGGAAGCCACACTTTAAGAGTATGAATATCCTTCGCCTGGCTAATCATATCGCTGAACTGCCTGGCTGGATTGGCCAAGTTCTTAATCATGATGGGCTGGATATTGGCATTCATCCTTACATACCCAATGAATTTGCAAACACATCAGCTTTACTAGCCTTCTATGACAAACTGTATGAGAAAGCCCAGATTGATCTGTCAGCGGCACATGATATTGACCTTGAAAAAGTTTGGACACTCAGAAATGGAAATATTATATTCAGCACTGATACCAAATACAACATGCTAAGGATGTCTTTTAGTCAGGTGATTCATCACAGAGCCCAGTTAGGTGTTTATCTTCGAATGTTGGAAGTGCCTATTCCAGGTAGCTATGGAGCCAGTGCAGATGAAGAATAACTATGAACTTCAATAAAGCTTTAAGAACTCTAATCAAGTATATGAGTAAAAGAACTGCAAACTTATAGCTCAATCCTCCACCTAAAGTACACTGGACATCATAGGATAGGGCCTGCTCGCATCATCAAAGAATCTGTCATAAGCGACAAATAGGTTCGGGCAGGCCGTTTCTCCATGATGAAAACTTTAGCTTCAGACCTATAATTGACCTGATTTGGCATAAGCTTGAAATAAAATATAATCAGAATGATTTCTGCCATAAAGCTTGTTATGGGGATCTATACCGTAAATATCATTCATCACCACCCATTTATCCTACCCTATCCTCTTCCGTACAGTTGATGCTTCGCTAGCGGTAAGCTCTTAATCATTGTAAGTAGAATCATAGGCTTACCCTTTATTCACTCTGTTCGAAACTGCCTGTTTGATCCCCGGTACCCCATCGTCTTAGACATAAAACATGCGGTACTTATCACCCAACTTGGTAATGTCAGCATCTATATCAGTGACATCTTTTGTATTCAAAAAGAAGCCTTGGCGCTGTTTCATCCGGTCAAAGGCACCATGTACATAGGCATAGTATACCTTATTGTTTCCTGAGCCGTACAGATCTTCTGATCTTTCCCATTCGGTTTCCCTTATGCCCTCTCTCTGGGTAAATATATGCAGATAATCATGGCTACTTAAAAGGATCCATCCAGTCCCCTCTAGATATGTGGATCTCGTGTCCCCTTCTGCACCGCTACCGGATCACCTACTATTACCTGGCATCCATTATTCACATCCATAAAGTGGTATCCCTCTTTACGTAGGGCCTTATGGTGACCCTGTGTTTCATCTTTAAAATATACCAATAGATAGGCAGCCACTACATCTTCCTCGATTACATTTGAAAGGCAGCTTATCACGCATAAGCTATACAAAAAGAGAGGTAATATATCTTACATATTAAATTTTTTGAGCTTAATTATTTCGAAACCACCAATACTGCTGAACTCCTACCTTCCAAAAGCATGTTTATCTTTGTCCCTTCAATATTTACAACATTATCATTCAATACGTCAATATAGGTCAACGGTGTTTTGACAGTAAGGTGAATAAGTTTAGTTTCTTCACTTGTATTAAAAACAGCTATGGCTTCATCTTTACCGTCATACCTACTATAAGCCAAAACTTTAGCAGCATCATCCACTTTAATAAAGTCAATGTCCCCTAGGACCAATACGGGGTAATCCTTACGCAGCCTGATCAGCTTACGGTAATAATTAAAAACCTCATCATCAAAGACCACCTCATCTTTAGGCCTGCTTTTGCCTAAAGGATGAGTAGTCTCAGGACTAAAATTATAATCTTTCCAAATAAGTGGTTTACGTGTGCCGGGATCATCTGCACCCCACATCCCCATTTCATCTCCTGCCCAAATGTGAGGCGCACCTATATAAGTATATTGATGTGCCAATAGCAGTCTTAATGTCTGATAGGTTTCGGCATCTGGTTTGTGGATTTTGTAGTCAGGGTTTTCTTCTGGCTTTGCCTGGTACTTATTTTTGGTTTTATTGTAAAGGGAGGTAAGTGTTCGGGGCACATCGTGACTGGAAGTAAGGTTCATCATGGCATGATTACTTACTTCTCTTAAATTACTTCTAAAAGAATTTAAGCTATCTACAAATTCCGACACTGATATTTCATCCGGAGAAGCATTAAAAAAATGCCTTGCCGCTCGGTACCATCTATAATTCATGGGAGCATCGAATATATCTCCACGTAGAAAAGGTTCAGGATCTATCATGGTATCCGGCCACTGCTGCCACCATACCTCTCCCACCAGCATAGCATCAGGATTAACTTCGCGTACCACTTCTCTATACTGCCGCCAAAAACCCAGCGGGACTTCGGCTGCCACATCTAATCTGAAGCCATCTACTCCGTCGGATGGATCTCCATCTCCATTGGGATCAAGCCATCTTCTGGTTATTGCAAAAATATGATTTTTAACCGCTTCGCTATACAGGTCCCCTTCATAAGCGTTTATACCTTTAGTCATATCAGCATGGACTGTTTTTTTGATTTCCGGCAGATCAGGTACGCCTGCCCAACCGCTAAATTCAAACTCATTCATGGACGTACTGGGATCATCAAAAAGCTTGACATCATACCAATCCGAAAAATCAGACGCCTTTTGATGTTCAAGTATATCCTGCCAGGCCCAAAAGGTATGACCGGTATGGTTCCAGGAATAATCCAGAATGACTTTAATCCCCCTTTCATGGCAGGCCTCTATCACTCGGAGAAACATTTTATCAGCGGCAGTAAACTTCCAGGTATCAAGATCTTCCGGCGTCTCTGCAGCCATTATCCTGGTATCATTTTCCGGGTCAGGACCGAAATTCCTATCTATGTGTCTCCAGTGGCGCGCATCATACTTGTGCAGTGATGGAGCATCATTGAGTGGATTGAAATAAATGGCGGAAACTCCCAATGAATCCAAATAGTCCATCTGGTCCAGCACACCCTGCAAATCTCCTCCATATCTTCTGGCCTGTAGCTTCTGGTCTAGAGTTGAAATTTTGTTCCCTACAAAATCCTCTGCTTCATCCAATTCCTTAAAATAAGGATCCGGCTCATACCAATCCTGAGTCCACGGAGTGACGGACCACCCACTTGGTATCACTCCAGGATAAGCACCTACCATATCTATTGGCCTAGGATCATTATCTGGATCCCCATTTCGAAATCGTTCTACAAAAATCTGATACCAAACAGCTGTTTTTGCCCACTCCGGCGGATCTTCAAACGCTGTCGAGGAAACACTATACTCTTTAGAATACTGTACCCCAAAATCATCCTCCTGATTTACCAAAACCTGCTCCGAGCGGCAGCTTAATGTAACCAGTAATATTGTCATGTATTTAAAGCTTCTTTTCATTTTTTTACATTTTGTTTTTCGAAGATCTGGTGGGATCTTATGTAAAATACAATCATCCCATTGTGTGAGTTAGTCCCCCATGCTCAATTATATTTTTATAATATTTAAAGTATAATTAATGCATGCCTGTTTTACAGGTATTACTTAAAATATTATACATTTTATCATAGTCTGACATACAATATCGGTGATTTCATTTTTCAATAGAAAGCTTCAAAATTATGGGGTAATTAATTTATACTCCTCATAAGTATTAAATAAAATCTGACCCATTACCATATAACCTCTGAATTTTCGAAAAAAAAAGATACCGATTTAAAAACCGGTATCTTTTATATAACTTTTTTCAGGCGGTTTCATAAAATACAACACCTTTAGCTAGCCATGGTTAAATATACTTTTAGTACCCAGGATTTTGCTGTAAAGTTGGATTAGCGATAAGATCAGCCTGTGGCAATGGATACAAATTCCTGAAATCAGCTACTCCTGTCCCGTTAAAAGTTCCACCTTTCCACTGCCATACATAACTGTTTCCGGTAAATCTACCAAAACGGATCAGGTCGGTTCGCCTGGTAGCTTCCCATTTCAATTCTCTCGCCCTCTCATCTATGATGAAGTCAAGGTTCAGCTGAGTGGCAGTGATGTTACCACTGGCATTGCCATAGGCTCTTGCTCTCAACTCATTAATATAGCCTAGAGCCTGCTGGGCTGTTCCGCCTGTACCTCCTCTTAATACAGCTTCCGCATACATCAGATAGGCATCTGCAAGTCTAAACAATGGAAAGTCCACACTTACCTGATCACTTACGGGTCCAGCAGGTCTAGCATTGGTCTCCTTGGTTATATTACGGAATTTGATGACACCATATCCATCTTGGAATACAGAGATATTTTCTACATCCTTTTGCTGTCCATTTGTATGGAAAAGGCCTCTGGAATCAGGTATCCCATTCACGTTTGGATATAAATCCACTAATTCCGGTCTGGCTCTCATACCTGCCCATCCTCCTGGGACCCCAAAATTATAAAACTGGGCCATGTTGCCGCCTATTGCTCCATTCACTAAGAATGTAGCGCCGCCCCATGCCTGGGTATTTACCTGATCATAGGCTATAGGAAATATGATTTCATTTGACTGGTCATTGTCTGCAAAGAACAAATGTTCATAAACAGGCTCTAAGGTATAGCCAGCACTTATTACTTCATTTAATTGAGCTATAGCATCAGTGTATCGGGCTTCTCCGATGTACACCTCTGCATTTAGGTACATCTTGGCAAGTAACATCCTGGCAGCACCCTGATCTGCCCTGGCATATTCATGCTGTCTGGGGGCTACCATATCCGGTATAATACTCAGAAGTTCGCTTTCTATATAGGTAAAGAGTGACCTTCTATCTGTTTGGGGAGGAAAAAAATAATCAATGGCATCACCTTCTGTTACAAAAGGAACATTGCCATACAAATCTAAAGCATGATAGTAAGAAAGTGCTCTAAGGAACCTGGCTTCTGCTCTATATATCCTGGCAGTGACTTGATCTTGTTCAGAAATACCTCTTTCGGCCATATTGGCATCACTTGTTTCTCTGATAAATTCACTGGCGAGTGTAATCTGGTAAAATATCCTATAATACATAGCTGCAATAAAGCCATTGTCTGAAGACCATGTCAAAGTATTCAGCGTGGGCAGACCTTCATCGTTCCAGGAAATGATCGCCTCATCTGTAGGTATTTCCTGCAGTTTCCAGTATGCTCTCAGATAAGTAGAAGCTCCTTCATCCTGGCCACCTATATCTCCTCTGCCATCCGGACCGGACTGTCCTGCGATAGCCAGCCCGGCATACATCTTAGCCAGCACTTGTATATAATTATCAAAATCATTGTAAACCTGAACAGACGTTAACTCCCCATAGGGATCTATGTCTAAATCGGTACATGCCGTGACGGATATAAACATACCCATAGCCAAGGCTATTATTTTTAGAAATCTATTGTTCATCTCTTTTATGTTTTCTTAGGTTCCGAATCTCCTTAGAAAGAAGTTTCAGTATTTGAATGATTTAATTAAAATCCAAAATTTACCCCTACGGAGAAAATCCTTGGGAATGGATAAAAATTGTTATCTATCCCTCCAGGTACCTCAGGATCTATTCCTGAATAGTTGGTGATGACAAATGCATTTTGTACCGTAGCATTTGCTCTGAGATTTACATTACCGTTAAAGATACTTCCGAAGTTATATCCTAATGCTATATTTTCCATTCTGACAAAGGAGGCATCTTCTAGGAAATGATCAGATCTAAGCCTATAATTTTGGAAATCTGTGTTCAATATATCAGCATTCAAGTTATTTAAATAACCAGGGAACCTTAAGCTCTGGTAAGCTGTAGTAGATCGCACATTGTTATATACTTTTTGCCCCATATTACCCCTGACCACAAAGCTGAAATCCCAACTTTTATACCTTAATTGAGAATTAAATCCAAAGAAGTAACGTGGATCAGGAAAACCCGCTCTGTAAAGGTCCTGCTCATTGATTATTCCATCTCCGTTTCTATCCACGTATGCATCTTCAATAGGTGCTCCTGCATTATCATACACTTGCTCCCAGACATAGAATGAGTTGGGTTGGAATCCTACTGTATGAACCTGAATAGTATTGCCTGTACCACCTGCTATTTCCCCTACCAATATACCTACTGCATCTTCGGCTACATTGCTTAGACTAAGGATATTGGTCCGGTTATAAGTAAAATTGGCACCTATGTCCCAATTCATTTCCGTATTTCTTAAAATGTTGTAGTTAACAGCAAATTCAAAACCGTAGTTTTCAATATTTCCCACGTTGGTGAACAATTGGTTGGTCAGGTTAGTACCTGCTGGCACTGGTATGATGGCCAACAGGTCATTGGTCCTTTTATAGTAGTAATCCACAGCCCCGAATACCTTACCATTTAAAAACTCATAATCCAGACCAGCATTCCAGGTTTCGGTTTCTTCCCATCGGATATTTCTGTCATAACCTTCCGGCCTTAAAGTGTTGAAAAATTGGTTGCCAAATCTATATCTGGCCGCATCATCACTGACTGTATACCTTTGAAGGAAAGGAAAGTATGATCCAATTTCCTGCTGTCCGGTCATACCGTAACCTAATCTAAGTTTAAAGTCTGTAAGGACTCCATTATCTACAAGAAAGTTCTCTTCACTTATCCTCCATGCCGCAGCCAAAGAAGGAAATACGCCCCACCTATTTTCTGGACTGAACCTGGATGATCCATCTGTTCTTAAAGTAGCTGTAAGGAGATACCTGTCCCTTAAGCTGTAATTCACCCTACCAAAAAAAGAAATTAACCTAAATTGTGGTCTAGTTTCTATACCGGCAGGTGTCAGCTCCACTCCTGCTTCATTTACCCTAGCAAATTCTGGGTTTTCTATATAAAAATCCTGCCATGAATATCCAGCCGTCACGTCAAATCTACCGGCACGGTCAAAGTCCCTAACATAATTAAGGTAAAAATCTGCCAGCAGGTTTCTCTTGTTCTGTGCATAAGGTCCTATAGAACCACCTTCATTGAAACTTACAGCAGAATTAGATGGTATATAAACCGTACCTTCACTTCTACTGACGTCATAACCCAGATTTAAGTTTGCCCTTAATCCTGGTAAAAAAGGGAGGGTATAGTCTAACTGTAGATTACCAAGGCTCCTCTGCACTTCCCCCCTATCATCTTGCTGCTCTAGAAGACCCAGCGGGTTACGTGGTGCAAGAAGCTGTGGTGACCTTGGAATTATAGCTCCAAATTCATCCCTGGCAGGATTACCGGTAGCATCTAAGACTTGAGGATTTTTCCATTCAAAATACCCTCCAAATTGAGGATTTTCCGGATCATAAACAGGTTGCGTAGGATCAAATGCCGCTGCAGCACCTATGGCATCCTGGTTGGCAAATCTGTTTTTGGTAATAGCTCCCCTCACATTTAAGTTTACCTTGAGCTGATCATTAAATAAAGAAGGGCTTAGATTCAGACCAGCGGTAGTTCTATTCATATGGTCGGTTCTTAATACTCCTGCCTGATCCAGATACCCTACTGATACCCTATAAGGCAAACCTTTATAAGATCCGCTAATGTTTACATTATTATCAGAAGTTACTGCATCTCTAAATATGACATCCTGCCAATTAGTATTGGACTCCCCCAGAAGAGCGGCTTGTGAAGGTGTAGCTTGCTGTCCGACCACTTGCCTGAACTGATCTGCATTCAGTACATCTACTGTGCTAGCCACTTGAGAAACAGACACCAGTGAACTGACGTTCACGCTCAGCGCCTGATCTCTTTTACCTTTTCTGGTCGTAATTAAGATGACACCATTAGATGCCCTAGATCCATAGATAGCCGCTGCCGATGCATCTTTCAGGATATCAAATGTCTCAATATCATTTGGATTAAGGAAATTTAAAGGATTGGCTGAACCTGCCATCTCTGTATTGTCCAAAGGTACACCGTCGATCACGATCAGAGGATCGTTGGTAGCATTTAGGGAAGAACCCCCGCGGATCCGGATCCGGCCCCCTGCTCCTGGCGCGCCACTGGCTGGACTGATCTGTACACCTGCTATTTTACCGGTTATGAGCTGTTCTGGATTGGTAACCTGTCCCACATTGAAATCATCCCGGGTAACAGACCCAACAGATCCGGTAAGATCCGACTTTCTCTGTGTACCATAGCCCACTACCACTACTTCATCTAGCTGCTTGGTATCTCCTGCGAGCTCTACATTGATAATAGACTGGTTATTCACAGGGACTTCTCTTCTCGTATAACCTATAAATGTATATACCAAAACGGCATCAGCTTCCCTGATCTCTATAGTATAACTTCCGTCTATGTCTGTGGTAGTACCTCTGGTGGTACCTTTTATACTCACATTAACAAATGGAAGCTCTTCACCTGTATTTTGGTCGGTGACCCTACCCGTTACTGTTCGGTCCTGTGCCACAACTTCCTGCCAGCACATTAAAGACAGCATTATAACCGTAAATTTAATAACGGTATACACTTTTCGCATAACTGTTTATTTTTGGATTTATTTGTTAAATTATTTATACTTTTTAAACAAAAAATTCAATTCAATATAGATAAACGATTTTTTTAACTGAAATCGATTTTCTCTACTACAGAACCTTATTTTTAATTTTAGGAAATATTAACAAAAATTTAACCCTCTAGCAAATGATAATTCAGGAAAAATCCAGCTCAGTTATATGCAATCGAAACCGCAATCGATTTCGTAACTAAAATATTTATTTTATCTGCCAAATATTTTAGAAATATAACCATATAATAAAGCTGTTTTCGGAATTATATTCTGAAATTTATGTAATTTTCAGAGTTCAATTTCATGTCAATAAAATACAATTATTCATAAATTAGTAGGGAAATATGTAATTAGCTGATTATAAGCCTCTCCTATACCTAATAGATGACAGACAGGTATATGAAAAAGTATGTTTTATTTATTACCCCTACAAATGAAACAATAATAGGGATGGTCTATTATCTTTATCAAATCCTAACACTATAAAAAACCGTTAGTTAAGCTAATATTAATAACCCATATATGAGAATAGGACAAGCTACCATTAAAGATATTGCCAAAGCCTTAAATGTATCTGCCTCTACCGTATCTAGAGCATTAAAGGATTACCCCGGTATCAGCCAAGAAACGAAAAAGAAAGTAAAGGAACTGGCTGAAAAATTAAATTATCGTCCCAATGCCGTAGCTTTAAGCCTTAGAAAAAGTAAGACTTTCACCATAGGAGTCATCATACCTGAAGTGGTCCATTTCTTTTTTTCTACCGTAATCAGTGGAATAGAAGAAGTAGCTTTTGCCAACGGTTATAATGTGATTCTCTGCCAGACCAACGAAAACCTGGAGCGTGAAATATCCAGTGTAGAAACCATCATTTCCAATCAGATAGATGGACTGCTTATCAGTTTCTCCAAAGAAACCACTGACTTTTCTCATTTTAAAAAATTACTGGACCATCAGTTCCCCATTGTTTTCTTCGACAGGGTGCCAGACCTACAGGATACAGTAAATGTCACAGTAGATGATTACTCCGGCGCTTACGAAGCGGTGAAGCACCTGATTGACCAAAATTACAAAAAAATCATGCATCTGGCCGGACCAAAAAACCTTTTGATCAGCGCCAAAAGAAAAGAAGGATATACCCATGCCCTAAAAGAAGCCGGTATAGCCATAGACGAAAACCTTATCAGAGAATGCCGTATAGGTACCCAACAGGAAACCTATGAAATCTGTTTAGATTATTTTAAAGATGAAACTACCAGACCGGATGCTGTATTTGCCGCAAATGATGTGGCAGCAGCAGGTGCCATGAAAGCGGTGCAGGAACTTGGACTTAAAGTCCCGGAAGATGTAGGGATAGTAGGGTTCAGCGACTGGCAGTTTTCTGCCATGATGAACCCTCCACTATCCACGGTATCACAGCCGGGATTCGAAATAGGTGAAAGGTCCATGCAACTGCTGATTGACATGATCAATTCCAACAAAGAAGAAGCATTTGTGCCCAAGACTGAAATATTAGAAACAGCGCTTATCATAAGAGGGTCTTCTTCCAGAATAAAAAAATAATATATGGATAATGAATGGAAATTTCCTAAAAATCGATTGAATTAGATATCTATCTGATAGTCTAGCATAGTAAAAGTAGGGGAATGGTAAAAATATACTTTTATCGTGTCATACCTCCTTTTTTCCATATCAATTTCCAGTCTATTTTAGCCCATAAAGTATTCCTCTTCGCGTAAGGGGCTTTAAAAACCATACTGACCATACATGACCGCTAATATCAAACCACAAAAGGCCTCCCGAAATTTAAATACTGGTGCCATCACATCCTGGTGCCAAACAAAAACCGGAATGGAAGGAAAAACCCTATTGGCAAAATTTAAAATTTCTGTATACGCTCCAAATGCTATCAGGATACAGATGACAGCCGAGGATGGTTTCAGGCCAAATCCCTATTCGGTAACCGCCTCCCCCATTACAGAGGCTTTTAAAATTACGGAAACAGAAAAACATATCATACTCTCAACTGACGCAATATCAGCAGAAATAACCAAATCTTTATTTTCCATTAGATTTAAGGATAAAAACGGTAAAATAATCAATGAAGATGATCCCGGATTTTCTGTCTCATGGCTGGGAACTGAAGTCACTAATTATAAAAAAATCCAACCAAATGAACGGTTCATTGGCTTAGGTGAAAAAACCGGGGACCTCGATAGGTCCGGCAATGCGTATGTGAACTGGAATACAGACTACTTTGAATATGGAGAAGAAGATGACCCCTTGTATATGTCTATCCCCTTCTATATAGGTCTGCATGACCAGGGAGTATATGGTATATTTTTAGACAATACACATAAATCAGTTTTTAATTTTGGTGCTTCGAATAAGCGTTTCATGTATTTTTCAGCAGAAGATGGCGATATGGATTACTATTTCATCCATGATGAAATAGTAGAAAACATTATTACTGCTTATACTTTTCTGACAGGCAGGATGGAATTACCGCCGATATGGGCACTCGGATTTCAACAGTGCCGTTATACCTATTACCCCGACACAGAAGTCTTGACTCTGGCCGATAATTTCAGAAATAAGACCATGCCAGCAGATGTCATTTATTTGGATATCCACCATATGGAAAATTATAAGGTTTTTACCTTTGATAGTGAAAAATTCCCTGATCCAGTAAGCCTGATAAAAAAACTTAAATCTCAAGGTTTTAAAGTCGTGGTCATCTTAGATCCCGGCTTAAAGACTGAAGATGGCTACCTTCCGTATGAAGAGGCCAGGGCCCAGAAACTTTTGTTGACCTATCCAGATGACAGTATTTACGAAGGGCAGGTCTGGCCCGGATGGTGTGCATTCCCAGATTTCACCCATCCTGATGCCAGGGCTTGGTGGGCAGAAAAAATCGCTTTTTACGTAAATGCAGGTGTAGATGGCTTCTGGACGGATATGAATGAAATAGCCAGTTGGGGTCAGTTTACTCCCAATCTGATCAACTTTCAATATGAAGGAGAACTGGTGAGTCACCGCAAAGCACGTAATGTATATGGTATGCAGATGGCAAGGTCCACCAAAGAGGGATCGGAAATCCACCTCCCAAACAATAGACCATTTGTCCTTACCCGTTCAGGATTTGCCGGTGTACAACGCTATGCAGCTGCATGGACGGGGGACAATATGGCCACCGATGAGATGATGCTGGCCGGCATCCGGCTGGTAATTAGTATGGGCATAAGCGGCCTTCCGTTTTCAGGTTATGATGTGGGAGGATTTTCAGGTGAGCCTACTTCAGCTTTATTTGCCCGATGGATGACTTTAGGTGCATTTACCCCTTTATTTAGGGCCCACAGTATGATCAACAGTCATGATGCAGAACCCTGGGCTTTCGGAGAATTAGTAGAAGAAATCTCACGCAACTATATTAACCTTCGGTATCAAATGCTACCTCTCCTGTATTCTGCTGCTTATAAAAGCGCAAAAACAGGGTTACCCATTGCCAAAAGTTTAGCCATAGATCATCCACTTGATAATAAAATCTATGAACTGAAATTTCAAAACCAATATATTTTCTGTGACCAGCTAATGGTAGCTCCAGTTAAAAGCACTACAGAAATATGTAAAGTATATCTTCCTGAGGGAAACTGGTATTATTTCTTTGATGATTCATCTTACGATGGAAAACAGGAAATATATATGGAATCTCCATTAAACTATCTTCCAGTTTTTGTAAAAGGAGGAGCCATCATACCCCTCCAGTCATCTGTACAGCATACTAGCGAATCACATGATGGAATTTTATACCTTCACGTCTATAAAGGCCATGAAACATCAGTTATGGATCTTTATGAGGATGAAGGAGATGGTTTTGGTTATAAAAATGGCGATTTCTGCAAAAGGCTGATATCTGTAGACAGTCCTGAAGGAAAGATCAGGATTCATGAAAATAAGGGAAAAAGGGAAAGCAAATTCAAAAAAATAAAATTTTATTTCCACGGATTTAACCAGGAAACCATTATTTATGAAGAGCGGAACTATACTTTAAGAACTGAATCAATGGCATATTTAAATAAACTGACAGAATTTGATCCATTGCCAGACTATTTACATCCTTATTTTGAAATAAAGAATATCAAAACTCTTTTATTAAATTACGACCCGATGCCAATGGACCTAATATTAACTTAGCAGCATCAATACTACACGATATGAATGATGAATAATACTCACCGTTATATTGGAATTATTTTTATGGTCTTATTTATGATAAGCTGCCATCAAAAAACACCAGATCCATCGGCATCAGATGAGGTCCATGATTCCTCATTACCAGACTGGTCCAAGGACAAAAGTATATTGGAGATAAATATTGGGAAATATACGCCAGAAGGAACATTTGCCTCTTTTCAAAAAGAAATACCCCGGCTCAAGGAGTCGGGAGCGGGCATCTTAAAATTTACACTTATACATGAATCAGACACAGGTGACACGGATAACCCGGAAAAACATCCATACTCTATAAACGACTTTAAAAGTTTAAATTCACACTACGGTAGTCCAGAAGATTTTAAAAATCTAGTGGAAACTATCCATGACCATGGCATGTACCTTATATTGGAATGGCAGGCCGCACATACTTCCAAGAATCATGAGTGGACCCGTACCCATCCAGAATATTATATTATAGAAGCAGAAGGTAATCACTCCCCTTCTGCCAATGCATACAGTATGGAGGTGCCAGCTATAAATTATACTGAAGTAAAGGTGCAGGATGCTATGACTGAAGCAATGCTGTACTGGGTAACCAATTTTGGTATTGATGGCTTTGACTGCATAGATGCAGAGCTCGTTTCTATAAACTTTTGGACAAAGGTCCGAAAGGCTTTAAACCAATCTAAGCAGATACTGATGGTAGCAGAAGGCGCTCATCCCACTTTATATGATGCGTTTGACATAACATATTCCAAAGATATTTCCGAACTGCAGCTAGCTGTAAGCAACGGTAAGATAGCATCAGACCTATTAGACAGCGTGGTCGTAGAGGAGCAAGAACTATATCCAAACGATTACTGCAGAATGAGGTACCTCTTCATCCAAGATCATCATAATGAGGATTCAGGTTCTATGGATGCATTATTAGGACCGGGCCATGAGGCCATGGCCGTGTTCTTGTATACGGCTCCTGGTATACCTTTGATTTATGCAGGACAGGAAGCTTTAATTGGCCGACGTTCATTTTTATTGGATCAGGACAATAGACAGGGTGGTGAATATGAGATAGCGGGTTTTTATAGCGTATTGAATTATCTTAAAAAAGAAAACCAATCACTATGGAACGGTATTCATGGGGGTGAATACCGTAAACTGGAAGTATCTACTTTTCCGGAAGTACTATGTTTTAGCAGGATGAAAGATGATAATATAGTCATCACTATACTTAATCTTTCAGATCGAAAAGTGTATTATAACTATACAGATGCGATGGAAGGGACCAAAAGATTTTTTGGAAACGAAGATAACAATACAGAAATAGGATCTGCAATAGAAATGGAAGCCTGGGGATATCAGGTATTTATTAAATAAGCTATGGGAAGATATATCACAAAGAAAAAGTTAAGTTTTGGCCAGATATGGAACATGAGCTTTGGATTTTTAGGTATTCAAATGGGCTTCGCACTTCAAAATGCCAATGCAAGCAGAATCTTACAGACTTTTGGCGCAGACGTGGAGCACTTATCCCTGTTCTGGCTGGTAGCCCCCATCACCGGTATGGTCGTGCAGCCCATTATAGGGTACTACAGTGACCGTACCTGGACCCGTCTAGGAAGAAGAAGGCCCTACTTCCTTGCAGGAGCCATATTAGCTGCTATAGGTCTGGTGCTAATGCCAAATGCATCCATGTTTGTTGCTTACCTGCCTGCATTATGGATAGGCGCTGGATTTTTGATGATCATGGATGCATCGTTTAATATAGCCATGGAGCCTTTTAGGGCTTTGGTAGCCGACAAACTTCCCGTAGATCAGAGAACGCTGGGCTTCTCCGTGCAGACCATGCTGATAGGTGTAGGGGCGGTTTTGGGATCTTGGTTGCCTTATATGCTGACCAATTGGTTTGGGGTGGGAACTACGGCAGATGAAGGGGTTATCCCTATGAATGTGATCGTGGCTTTTATAATAGGTGCAGTGGTATTGGTAGGCACTATTCTATGGACAGTCATTAGCACTAGCGAGTATGCACCTGAAGAGCAGGAGGCTATGCAAAGCCCTGAACTTCATGAGGGCGAGCCTTCAAAAGGAATAATGGATATATTCACAGACTTTTGGAAAATGCCAAAAACCATGCGCCAGTTGGGTGCTGTGCAGTTTTTTTCCTGGTTTGCACTATTTTCAATGTGGGTATTTACCACCCCTGCCCTAGCACAGCATGTGTGGGGACTGCCTGCTTCAGACACCAGTTCGCTTGCATTTAATGAAGCTGCAAATTATGTAGGAGTCATATTTGGCGTATATAATCTAGTATCTGCACTTTTTGCACTAGCATTGCCCGTGATTGCAGGCAAGGTAGGCAGAAAATGGACCCATGCCATCTGCCTTTCAGCTGGAGGCATAGGCTTAATGTCAGTTATTTTCATTTCAGATCCCTCCATGCGTTGGTGGCTTAACGTGTCCATGATCGGTGTAGGGATAGCATGGGCCAGTATACTGGCCATGCCATATGCTATACTGGCCGGAGCTATTCCCTTGCGAAAGATGGGCGTTTACATGGGGATTTTTAATTTCTTTATAACCGCACCCCAGATACTGAACGGTTTGTTTGGAGGTTATTTAGTAAGATTTTTTTATGATGGCCAGGCTATTTATGCTTTAATCAGCGCGGGAGGGATACTTTTGATCGCGGCTTTTTGTGTGGTGTTTGTGGATGATAAAGACGATGCTATTACCGACAGCTGATTATGATGAATACAGATAAATCACTTTTTTAACATAGACTTTTTTATTGGCGCCAAAGTTTATATTTTTAATACTTGTATACATCATGATAAGGCTATGGAAAAGCTTCAACTGAAAACC
Source organism: Anditalea andensis (assembly GCF_000714815.1). Lineage (GTDB taxonomy): Bacteria > Bacteroidota > Bacteroidia > Cytophagales > Cyclobacteriaceae > Anditalea > Anditalea andensis. The sequence continues at coordinate 82,247 of NZ_JMIH01000013.1, forward strand.
ACATATGTGGACACTTTTCGAGTGGTAGGGATCTCCCTCCCCTCCAAGACCGAAAACCTTAACCAAAAATCCTCGAGAGACTGTGGCGGTCTTTGGAAAAAATTTCATGAGGGTAATTATTCATCAATGATCCCTGATAAAATCAACGAAGATGTAATAGCGATATACCATCAATATGAAGGAAATCATTTAGAACCTTTCTCTTATATGATAGGCCATAAGGTTAAAGGAAACACTATCCCGCTTGAAGGCTTAGATTATATAGATGTCAGCACCGGAGAATATCTCAAAGTCAGTGTCAAAGGTGAGGATTACGAATGCTTGGTCACTGCATGGAAAGACATCTGGCAGTCAGACCTTAATAGAAGTTACCTATACGATTTTGAAATATACCACCATACTGGTTCTAATGGTGATCATATCGAAGTTGATATATTTATAGGCATCCAGTAAATTGCAGCTTTCCCAAATCAAGCCCGAAGAAATGAGACCCTATATATTATCAGAAAACAACTGGAAAAACCTAAAAGAGGCCCAAATTGAATTAGCCATTCTTCCCTGGGGTGCTACTGAAGCTCATAATTACCACTTACCTTACGGGACGGATATTATAGAGGCAGACCACCTGGCCGCTGAATCTGCCCGCAAAGCCTATGAAAAAGGTGCCAATATAATAGTGCTTCCAACCATACCTTTTGGGGTAAATACCGGCCAGGATGACATCTACCTCGATATCAATATAAACCCCAGCACCCAACTGGCCATATTAAAAGATATTATCACAGTTCTGGACAGGCAAGGCATACACAAACTACTGATAGTCAACAGCCATGGTGGCAATGATTTTAAAACCGCACTTAGAGAATTGGGTCTTCTTTTCCCAAATATGTTTCTAACTACCTGCAACTGGTTTCAGGCTATGGACAAGGAAAAATATTTTGATCATAAGGGAGATCATGCTGATGAGATGGAAACCAGCCTTATTCTACATCTATCTCCTCATTTAACCCTCCCTTTAGGAGAGGCGGGATTTGGAATAGAAAAAAAAGCACGCATTCGGGCCTTTAACGAAGGTTGGGCCTGGAAAGAAAGAAAATGGAGCAAAATCAGTGCTGATACAGGTGTAGGTAATCCTAAAGCCGCCACTAAAGAAAAAGGCGCACGTTTCTTTGCGGATGTGACTGATAAATTGGCTTTATTGTATATAGAATTATCAGACACAGACATAGATGATTTTTATGAAAAATAAATCAGTAGGATCCACCCAAAGAAGATTATAATTCAAATAATCTGACCATGATTTCTATTTGTAAATTAAGTAAAGTCAACTGAAATTAAAGTATTATTTCTATAATATTACTTGGCATAATATCTGGATAGAACAATCTAGAATAAATATAGCTTTATCTTTCAGAAATCCTTCAAATTTCTGAAAGCTCCAAATACAAAAGATATGTCAGCCCATCCGCCCATAGCATTAGATTTTCAGATTACATTACAAACAGAATTTATTGCCCTGCGTCCTATGCAGGCAACGGATTTCAGCCTTCTGTCACCCATAGCTGAATATCCTATGTGGAAATATTTTACCCAAGACCTTGCCGATGGCAATGAACTCAAAAGCTGGATCGACGATGCATTAGCGGCCCGTGAAAAAAACAGTAGAATTCCCTTTACCATCATAGAAAGATCCACTGGCAGAGTTCTAGGCTCTACCAGTTTTGGTAATATTTCTCTTAGGGACAGGAGAATGGAAATAGGCTGGACCTGGATAGGCAAAGACTTCCAAGGCACTGGAGTGAATGAACAAATCAAATACCTTCTGTTAAAATACAGCTTTGAGACATTGCATTTTGAACGAATAGAAGCAAAAACTGATGTGCTGAATACACCTGCCAGAAAGGCCATGAAACGAATTGGGATGATTGAAGAAGGTATTTTAAGGAGCCATACCTTAATGACGGCCGGCAGAAGAAGAGACACCATTTACTACAGCGTCCTGCTTTCCGAATGGAATGAGCTCAAAAAATTAAACAACTGGCCGTAAATTCCATTTACTAATACATAAATATACATAAACCTATAATTCATCCTCGAATTATTACCTTACAAATTCAATATTATTTAAATTTCATAATTTATAGTTTATATAATTATATTTAGGTTATATTTACAAAAATAAGATTAACATTATGGATCACCAATTGATTAATCGAGTTTACTTATTCGAGCTTTCATAGAGGATAAATTATATCATTCTTACCACGGTGCATGATCTTCGTGTAACTTAAACTGGCTACTGATATAACAAAAACTCAAATATTAAATTTGACTTATGAATATCAAAAAGCTAGACTTCCAGTTAAAAAACATCTATAATGACCTTCCCTGTGCCTGTATGGCTGTGGATGCAGATGGGATAGTGATCAATGTTAACAACACTTTTTTAAACTATACTGGGTATGACAGAGATCATATATTGAACAAATTCAAATTAAACGATTTTTTGATAAATGGAAAAGAGGATTTTATAGATCAGACCACAAATCCGATATGCCCATCTAATACCAGATCTGATACGGCAAATTTAAACTTACTTACCAAAAACGGCGAAATATTACCCTGTTCCATATCTTCACAGGTGGTGAAAGATGAATTTGCCAAACCCCAGTTTTATCATTATACCTTTATAGATATAAGCGATTTGGTACTCTCCACAGAAATCAATATGAGGGGGAAGATAAAGATGGAACAATCAGATTTAAAAATCAAAAAACTTACTGCCGAAATCCAGGATTTAAGCCATATCATCACCAATGAAATTCAAACACCATTAAAAAATATCTTAGGTTTAACTTCTCTGCTTAAAAAGAAATATGTTAACTCTTTTGATGTGTCTGGTTCACTGTTTCTGGATTTTATAAATGCTAGTGGAGAGAAAATGCGCCGTCAGTTTTCTGATCTTCACGTTAAATTCACTCAGAGTAAAAACATAATAAACAAAGAATATGTAAACCTGAATGAGGTATTAGATGATGTCCTCTATAAATTAGAGGATGCCATAGAGCAATCAAAGGTGGTCATCGAAATACCTGTGTCTCTGCCTATCTTATTCGGGGTTTATCAAGACCTAAAGCAATTGTTTTATAATCTGATCAAGAATGCTATCCAATACAAAAAAGGTAATGTAGCTCCTAAAGTCACCGTTTCTTTTGATGAAGATGAAGATTTTTATCATTTTACTATTGCAGATAACGGAAGAGGAATTCACCAAGATTATCATCAAAAAATATTTGAAGAATACTTTCATTTGGCTTCAGATGCAGCGGATTGTTCGGGTCGCGGCCTTGCAGAAAGCAGGGTGATTGTGGAAAATCATAAAGGTACTATTGGGGTGGTATCCAGTTACGGAAATGGCTGTACCATATATTTCAACATAGAAAAATAAAAAGATTCCCCTGGTACCAAGGCATTTCAAATTAACCCCTCAACCCAAATGCATCTACAATGATGTGCATCTAACACCAAATTTTAATTCTATATACCTAAGTAGAAGGCCATATGCAAATTAGGTATAACAGGTATATTTTTTATTAAAATTACGTACCCCACAGCTGAACGATCTTACCTATCCTTTTACCATATGTCGGTACTCTCAAGAAATAAAACATAATATCTAAACATTTCTGAAGATACCATTTTATCTTTATAGAATAAAAACAAGGACATACTTCATATTCCTAACTGTACGATCATCATATATCTTATATGCAAACCATAAATATCACGGGAGTACCGGAACATTTTAATTTTCCCTGGAAAAAAATAATAGAAAGCCAGCCCATATCCGAAGTCGAACTCAAATGGATAGATGAGCCAAGAGGGTCCGGAGCTATGAATCAAGCTATTAGGGAAGAGATAACCGACTTGGCCATCATTCTGACTGAAAGTTTCATTAAAGATGTATCTGAAGGAAATAAGGGTAAAATCATAGGCTTTCATGTTCAGAGTCCGCTGACATGGGGCATCCATATTCCTGCAGCAGCACCTGTAGAGGATATTTCCCAACTAAAAGACACGCCTTTTTTGATCAGCAGGTATGGATCAGGTTCTCATCTGATGGCCTACCTGCTAACCAAGCAGCACCAATGGGATCCAAAATCGCTCCAGTTTGATATCATCCATAATCTGGAAGGAGCTCGAGAGGCATTTAAATCAGGAGAGGTACGGACGTTTCTTTGGGAAAAATTTACAACCAAACCCTATGTTGATAAAGGCGAGATGAAAAGAATAGGTGAAATACCTACTCCATGGCCATGTTTTGTGATTGTCGCATCTGCAGCTGCACTGGAAAAGTATCCCGAGCAGATTAAAGCTATACAAAAAGAATTATATAAGATTTCGGCCCTTATACAGGAAGAAAAAAAATCATTTACAGACCAAATCAGCCTCTACTACCAAATCAAACCGGCCGATATAGAAGCCTGGCTAGAGCAGACAGAATGGGCCATAGACGCTTCCATTTCCAAAGCAGCACTAGAACAAACCATGCAAATCCTTCTTGATCTTGACCTTATAGATAATAAGATGACTTTGGATGAACTGGTGGCAGAGGATTTTGTAGAATTAATATAAAAAATACATAAAGGGCAGAAGGTCCGTAAAAAGGTTAAAACGAACTTTCTGCCCTAAACATAAAGCTTTATTCTTGAAACGATTGGAAAAGGACTATTTACCGCATTGCTTCCCAATCCCAATCTTCATTGATCTGAGTGATGGCATGATGTGCTGTAAGGTCATATTGACAGGGTACGATGGAGGCATAATTATTGGCAATAGCCCATTCATCATTATCTTCTCCTTTATCATAATTTACAAAATTACCGGCCAGCCAGAAATATTTTTGACCGTTTGGATCATACCTTTCTTTAAATTCTTCCTGCCATTTAGCCCTCGCCTGTCGGCATAGCTTTACTCCTTTAATAGGTTCGTTACGCTTAGGCGGGAAATTTACATTTAAAGCTACCCCTTTAGGCATACCGTGATCCAAGACTTGCTTGGCAATTTTATATACCAGGTCCTCCACATGTGAAAAATCAGCTTTGGAGCTGTAATCACATAGACTGAAACCTATAGAAGGGAATCCCTCTATCGCGCCTTCTATCGCAGCTGACATGGTTCCTGAATAGAGCACGCTGATAGAAGTATTGCTACCGTGATTTATCCCACTTACTACCAGATCAGGAGCACGATCCTTTAATACATAGTGCTTACCTAATTTCACACAATCTGCCGGTGTACCACTGGATTTGTATGCCAGTACATCGGTGAAAATTTCTTCTTCTACCAGTCGTAGGGTATTGCCAATGGTGATGGCATGCCCCATTCCGGATTGGGGACTATCCGGAGCTACTACTACTACATCTCCTAGTTTTTGCATTATATTTACCAATACACGGATGCCACGAGAGGTAATACCGTCGTCATTGGACACTAGAATCAAAGGTTTAGACATTATTCTTTTAATTTGTTATAATAAGCAGTGATTCTCAAAAGGTCTCCCCTTTGATCATGCTGTAATCGGTTTTTTCTGATAAAAAGTTTTATTTCCTGGGATTTGTCGTCCATCAGATTGATAAGATCTTTGCGTTTTTGGGAATATTTTTGAATGCGTCCATCCTGTAAAAAGTAGAAGTTAAAGGCCAGTTTATTCATACCCATCATCGGGCCCCTCATCATTGGATTCATATACATACCTCCCATTCCCATACCGCCCATTCGGTTTTCTACGGTGATGTACTCCCGGCATAATAAGGTCATGTCCTGGCCATCTGTCAGCAGCTCAAAGAATACCGGGACTTCATAATCCGTATTCATCGCGAATGGAAGGCTATAAAAAGTCCTTATTCCGCCATAGTATTCATCGAGAATTTCAAAATATTCTATAGAAGAAGAATTATAGGTTTCTATGCCCTGCTGCCCTCTACGCTGGACGATGTTGGTTTCCAGATCGTATTTTAATGTACCCGACAGCATGTCTCCGTTAGCCATCATGAGTTTACCCTGGTGCCATATCTGGCTAGGAAAATCCTGACCTATTGAAACTTGCATAGTCAGGCATGTTAAGATCACAATATAAAATATCTTCTTCATACTTAAAGCGCTTATCTACATGATCATAACGGAAATAATCTTTAAAATGTTAATTAGTTGATAATAAAAAAAATAAAAATACCCAGACACCCTGGGTATTTTATCATTTATTTTATTTTATCTATTTCCTTTTTAAGAATAGTATGCCCCATCTTATCCCTTTTAGTAGTAAGATACTTCTCGTTATGTACATTTGGGACCATTTCTAAGGGCAGATTTTCCACAATCTCCAATCCATATCCTAAGAGTCCGGCTCTTTTGGTAGGATTGTTGGAAATCAATCTGATCTGGGATACGCCCAAGTCTCTTAATATCTGAGCTCCCACACCATAGTCTCTTTTATCCATAGGAAATCCAAGTGCAGTATTGGCTTGAACTGTATCCATGCCCTCTTCCTGAAGTTTATAGGCTTTTAGTTTATTGATCAGACCTATACCCCTGCCTTCTTGGTTCATATATAATATAACCCCTTTACCCTCCTTCTCTACCATCTCCATAGCTTTATGCAGCTGAGGCCCACAATCACATCTGCAAGACCCGAAGATATCTCCTGTGATGCAACTGGAATGTACCCTTACCATCACAGGCTCATCTTTCTCCCATTCACCTTTGATCAGGGCCAGATGAATTTCATCGGTGTTGGTCTGTCTAAATGCTATGAGATCAAAATCACCCCACTCAGTAGGAAGATCTACTCCTATCTCCCGCTTTATAAGTGATTCATGTTTTAGACGATATGCTATCAGGTCTTTAATAGTGACGAGTTTGAGGTCAAACCTTTTAGCCACTTCCACTAGATCAGGCAGTCTGGCCATAGACCCATCTTCATTCATGATTTCCACCAATACACCTCCCGGTGCAAAACCAGCCAATCGGGCAAAATCCAGTGCTGCCTCTGTATGGCCTGTTCTTCTTAACACTCCACCTCTTTTGGCTTTCAAAGGAAAAATATGCCCGGGCTTGCCCAGTTCTTCTGGTTTGGTATCAGGATCTATTAATGCTCTAATGGTTTTGGCTCTGTCACTAGCAGATATACCTGTGGTACAGCCATGGCCGATCAGATCCACAGATACTGTAAAAGGAGTTTCATAGGTAGCAGTATTTTTGCCCACCATAAGTTCCAGTCCCAGTTCATCACACCTGTCCTCTATTAAAGAGGCACAGATAAGACCACGGCCGTGGGTGGCCATAAAGTTTATAATCTCGGGAGTTACTTTTTCTGCAGCACAGATAAAGTCACCTTCATTTTCACGATCTTCATCGTCTACTACTATGATGACTTCTCCATTTTTTATTGCCTCAATTGCTTCTACGATAGAATTGAGTTTGAATTCTTCTGCCATAATTATGTTGAAAGATCAAAATTTAGGTGCAAAAATACACCCTTTATTCTCTAAAACCTCCAATTCTGTTTTTTAGTTTGCTTAATTTGAGATCACTGTTCCCAAATGTTTGTCTATGGCTATTTGATAATTTTTTAGTTCCATATATACTCTTTGTAAATCCTCCACCTCAGCATCCGGAGCTGCTTTCATCTTACCCATTGTTTCATCCAGCATCTTTTTCAGGACATTTCGCTTTAGCCTAAGGACGGCATTATATACCGTTTTTGAAAGATTATCTTTCTCCAATACCGTATAGATCTGATGTTTGCTGATCCAAGATAGGGACATATCATATTTCACAGTAATCATGCTTATTATTTCTGTTTTCACTTCTGCATCATTGGTCTGGAGAAAATACTGGGGCTCAGGAAGTACACCTTCACTCAGTGCCTTTTTATATTGTACCAATATTTTTTGACAGACCGGTGTCTCAAAGTTTAGTTCTGCTATTTCCTGAAGTAGATACTCACAGACATGTAGATCATCTGATATTTTTTCAAACCCATAAGCTATCAGCAGCCTTAAAGTTTCCCTTTCATATTCTTCCAGCCTTTTGGCTACAGGCTGTGGTTTTTCTATAGGAAGCAATTCTTCAAACGGGGTATCCATAGAAGGTAACTGCTGTTCCCTTTTTGATTTAATATCAGCGTCACGTTGACCTTTGAGCAGTATCTTATTTAGCTCCGTCTGGACCAGTTCTTCTTCTATCTGTAATAATCTTCCCGACTCTTTTATATAAACGGACCGGATAAGTGGATCAGGAATTCTGGCTATGCTCTGCACCACCTGCCTTATGACATCTGCCCTCTTAATGGGGTCGTTTTTAGCTTCCTGATTATATAGATCTATCTTGAATTCGATAAAATCCCTTGCATGTTCCTTCAGATAGCTTTGAAACACTTCTGTTCCTACCTTTCTGGAATAACTGTCAGGGTCATCACCATCTGGAAACACGACTGCCTTCACATTAAGCCCGCCTTCCAACAGCATATCTATCCCCCTAAGGGAGGCTTTGATACCGGCTGCATCTCCATCGTATAATACCGTAACATTGTCAGAAAAACGTTTGATCAATTTGATCTGACCTTCTGTAAGCGATGTTCCTGACGAAGCCACCACATTTTCTATTCCTGCCAGATGTAATGAAACCACATCTGTATATCCTTCTACCAGATAACAGTTATCTGCCTGGCGAATAGCCTGCTTGGCTTGATACAGTCCATATAAAACGTCACTTTTATGGTATACCTCTGTCTCGGGAGAATTGATATATTTAGGCTGTTTTTTATCCTGGGTAAGTATCCTGGCCCCAAAAGCGATGGGTTTGCCTCCCAGATTGTGGATCGTAAATATAACCCTGTTTCGAAATCGGTCATAGATACGGGATTTATCCCCCTCCTTTTCCAGGACCAATCCCGCTTTTAACAATATTGCTTCGCTATGGCCCGCTTTCTTGCCTTCAGAGAGCATATGGTCCCAGCTGTCCATAGCATAGCCGAGGTCAAATTTTTCTATAATCTTTTGGTTAAAGCCTCTTTCTCTGAAATAGCTCATCCCAATAGATTTGCCCTCATCCGACTTTAGGTTTTCTACAAAAAGATTACGGGCAAAATTCAGGGCTATATAAAGACTTTCCCGTTCATTATAAGCCTGCACATCTTCGGGAGTACTGGCCACATCCTCTTCTATTTCAATCCCGTATTTTCCGGCCAGGTGTCTAATGGCTTCATTGAACCCAATACCTTCCACGTCCATGACAAACTGTATCGGGTCGCCCGCCTTTCCGCAGCCAAAGCATTTATAGATTTGTTTGGCGGGTGACACAGAGAAGGACGGGGATTTTTCATTATGAAATGGGCAGCACGCCCATAGGTTTTGGCCTTTCTTTTTTAAAGGGACATAATCATTCACTACGTCCTCGATATCCGCCCGTTCTTTTACTTTATCTGTAGTATTTCTGCTTAACCCCATTCATATAGTGATTCAAAGGCAAATATAACAAGAATTTCCATGCAGAAATCGGTGAAACTTAATAGCAGAATTAAAGGTTAGCTGTACAGGGTGTCCCACAGAAAAAACAGATATTTATCATTTCTTAGTTTCAAAAAGGATTATTTAAATTTAAATTGCACCCTAATTAGCATCTGCCAATAATGAACATTACTAAAGAACGCGTACTATCAGCCCTATCTACTGTAGAAGATCCTGATCTTAAAAAGGACCTTGTGAGTCTGGGAATGATACAGGACATAGTCATAAAGGGAAAAATGGTCAGCTTCAGTGTAGTACTTACCACACCAGCATGCCCTTTAAAGGAACTCATCAAAAACAATTGTGTAGCTGCTTTAGAAAAAGAGTTTGGTGATATAGTTCCGAATATTTTCATGACTTCAAATGTCACCACAGCTAGAAACAATGCCCCTCTCCTGCCACAGGTAAAAAATATCATAGCCATAGCTTCAGGAAAAGGAGGGGTAGGTAAATCTACCTGCTCGTCGAATCTGGCCGTGGCCCTGGCCAACACAGGTGCCAAAGTAGGACTTATCGACGCCGATATCTCGGGGCCGTCTATCCCCACTATGTTCAATGTGGAAGCAGAGCAGCCTGCTGTAGTACAGGAAAACGGAAAAAACATCATCATCCCGATAGAGCAATATGGCGTAAAACTGATGTCTATAGGTTTTCTAACCCCAGCCGAAAGTGCAGTGGTATGGAGAGGACCTATGGCGAGTTCTGCGCTTAAACAGTTTATAGGAGATGTACAGTGGGGAGAGCTGGATTATTTGCTTATAGACCTACCGCCTGGCACATCCGACATCCATCTGACAATGGTCCAGACCATACCCGTCACAGGGGCTGTTATCATCACCACCCCCCAAAAGGTAGCGATAGCCGATGCGACCAAAGGTCTGACTATGTTCCTCCAGCCACAAATAAATGTACCTATATTGGGAGTTGTAGAAAATATGGCTTATTTTACTCCCGAAGAATTACCCGAAAATAAATATTACCTCTTTGGGAAAGAAGGTGGCCAGAAACTATCCGCTAAATTTAACGTACCCTTTTTGGGAGAAATACCTATAGTGCAGAGTATCAGAGAAAGTGGGGACAGTGGGTATCCAGCTGTATTAAAAGATGGTATCACTGCTGAGGCATTTACGGCGATAGCTGAAAATTTAGCCAGACAAGTGGCCATCAGAAATGCGGCCAAAAACAAAACAGAGGTAGTACAGATAAAAGTATAATAAGATGCAAGCAGAAATGATGTTGAAAATAGAGGGTGCTTTAGACAGCATCCGACCTTATCTGCAGGCAGACGGGGGAAATGTGAAAATTGTGGGTTTGACCGACGAAATGGTGTTGCAGATAGAACTGACCGGTAACTGCAGTTCTTGCCCTATGTCCACCATGACATTAAAAGCAGGGGTGGAAGAAGCCGTAAAAAGAGATATTCCAGAAATCAAAAAGGTGGAAGCGATCAATATTACGCTCGCTTAATTTTATTAACTTATTCTAAATGAAAAGGATATTACTGATTTTAAGGATGAGATTGGTTTTATCCTTTTTATTTTTCATTTTTTCAAGCCCTTTATTTTCTCAAATCATGATGGGTAGCCATCATCTTCATCAGCATGATGAAAAGTGCGGCGCCCTGCATTTGGAACAAAAACAAGCCGCCGAACTGGGTATATATGGTACCCCAGAATATTTTGAAAGCTGGATGCAGGGCAAGATCCAGGAACAGGCAGCAGGGACTTCGATGCGGACCCTGCAGGAAGTCAGAACCATCCCCGTAGTAGTTCACATCATTCATAACGGCACACCCATAGGCGAAGGAGCCAACATTCCTTTAAGCCAAATACAGTCCCAAATCAGGACTCTAAATGAAGATTTCCGAAGACAAAATGCAGATGCCGCTAACACACCTACCGAATTTTTACCTATAGCCGCTGATGCCATGCTGGAATTTGTATTGGCAAGGCAGGATCCCCAGGGATTGCCCACTACTGGAATAAACAGAATAGAAGGATTTAAAGATATCTACGATCCTTCTGATGCTTCTTTAATATCCAGTTTGGCCCTTTGGCCACCGGAAGAGTATCTCAACGTATGGGTAGTTCCTTTAAATGCACCTTTTATCGGCTACGCTTCTTTTCCGGTGGCACCTCAGCTACCAGGACTTAATTTTCAGCCAAGCCTCCGAGAGCGAGATGGTGTCACCATAGATTATAGATATTTTGGTTCGGGTGGAAATGCAGTATCCAGCGCTCGTGGAAGGACACTTACCCACGAAATAGGGCATTTTCTTGGATTAAGACATATATGGGGAGATGCCCAAAACCTAAATGAAGGCTGTGATGTAGATGATTTTGTAACAGATACACCTAATCAGCAAAGACCAACATCAGGATGCCCCACCAGTTTAAGAGCTTCATGCGGGTCAAGGGACATGATAGAAAACTATATGGACTACTCTGCAGATCCCTGCATGAATCTTTTTACCCAGGGTCAGGTAGAAAGAATGAACGTGGTCCTGGCTTCAAGTGAAAGAAGAGCTTCTTTAATCAATAACAGGGCAACCTTATTTCCCGAAAATATACCTGCATTGAACCTTAGCCTCACCAGCATCATTGAACCTAATGATTTCTTCTGTGAAAACCCAACCGTTCCCCAGATACAGGTCAGAAATCTTGGCTCGACAGCAATTAATTCCGTATTTTTAGCTGTACGTGTGAATAGTGTTAACTTATACAACCAAACTATCCCCTTAAATCTACCCCTAGGAGAAAGTGCTATACTCACTTTAAATCCTGTCACTTTAAATGAAAGTAGTGATAATACTTTTGAAGTAGAGATCCTTCAATTAAATGGGGAAAGTGCCGCACAAAATGCCTCTCCAACTATCATTTCCAGTACACCCTCCCTGCAGCCTAAGATTAATTTACCATATCAATATGCATCCGGAGATATCAACAATCTCTGGAGAGTGGTCAATCCTGATCAGGGAATCACCTGGACACCTATAAATGTAAACTTGGATGGCTCTATACAAGAGGCCATTTATATCAATAATTATGAAAATGAAGAATTTGGTGCATTGGATTATTTTATCTCTCCACAATTTGACCTTACGGGATTAACAAATGCCCAACTCACCTTTGATATAGCCCATGCTCCATACAATGAAGAAGGTTTTGAAGATAGGCTTTGGGTGGTCGTCACTACAGACTGTGGCAGTACGGTAAGCCTCTTTAATTCTATATATCAACGAGAAGGAGTAGAAATGCAGACTGCACCTCCACAAAGAGAAGAATATTTCCCTACATCTGATAATGAATTTCGAAAAGAGGTAGTCAACTTAAGCGAATACGCAGGTCAAGCCAATGTAAGGGTAGCATTGGTAGGGATAAATGGGTATGGCAATAACATATTTCTTAAAAATATCCGGATCAGTCCCACGGAAGAATTTAATTATAACCTGAGAGTTAACGATTTATTGTCTCCCGGACCTATTGTAGACGGAACCCATCAGAGTGAAATATTAGAGTTGGAAAATACAGGCAACCTGCCCATTAGCACCTTCCTTATTTCACGGCAGCTAAACAATGCTCAACCTGTCACATTCCTCGGACAAGGTAGCCTCATACCCCCTGGTGAAACAGTACAGGTGAGTTTACCCCGTGCCACATTATTGGAGCGGACCAATCGGCTGAGATTTGTCGTCAGCAGACCAAATTACGACCAAAATCCAGACTCTCCTTCAGATCTAAATCGATTTGTCATTAGAAATGCGGACAGTATCCCTTCTCCGTGGCGACAATATTTTAATACTTCACCTCTGGCTCCATGGCAGACGATAAATCCAGAAAACAATCAGGCTTCATTTGGGGTGATAAATCTTTCATCGGTAAACAATGAACCTCAGGGGGCTTTAGAGCTAAGAAATATGGCACCGAATAACAGTTATTGGTTGGGAAGTCCATTATTTGATTTGAGCAGGACCCCTACTGCCAGCATATTATTTGACAAAGCATACAGCCATGAAGGAGGAAATCCCCGGTTACGTATACTCCTAAGTACCAACGGAGGATCCAGTTATGAGCATGTCCTCAGTAGCCAGATAGGTGATGAGATGGCCTCTGTCCCTGGCACCTCAGGTGTTAACCCAAACAATAGAGGAGATTTTGAAAGACAATTTGTAGACCTCACGCCATTTGCAGGAAGAGGTGGTGATAATGTGAGGGTGGCATTTGTCATAGATCAGGTTACAGCTGCTACCAATCCCGTGTTTTTGGATAATATAGAATTGTTTTTCACTAGTACACCAGAACCTGTCATTCCTGGACAGGGCTCAGCAAAAATATATCCAAACCCAGCTTCAGATGTATTTAACATAGCGTTTAACCTAGAGTCCTTTGAGGATGTCAATATACAGTTTATCAGTATGTCTGGTCAAATAATCCACGATGTGATATACCCTAGCACTTTGAACCAAACCTACTCTTTTGGCACACAGTTATTGTCTAAAGGAGTATTCATAGTCAAAATAAGGAGTAACTCTGTTAATGATACCAAACGTCTTATCATCAAATAATCACAAATCAATTAATTTTAACATATATTGAGATACTGTTCTTCCGGTTAGAACGTATTATTGATATTACAGGCGATGGATTATCATAAAATAAATCTAAATTTGCCTTCCATTTAATTAAAAAAAATGAGTACAGCGAAAGATGCATTTAAAAAAATAGGTCTACATATAGCGCTTATCCTTGGCGTATTGGCTATTCTATTGATAATTTTTTTTAGAGTTTATTTACCGGGAGTCACTAATCATGGAGAAACCGTTACGGTCCCCGACCTAGAAGGCTACCATTTTAATGAACTACAGGGTTTTTTATCTACCAAAGATCTAAAGCTGGAAGTAACTCCTGACAGTGGATTTATGGCGGATGCAAAGCCATTGGCAGTATTGAAACAACATCCAAAAGCAGGTGCTAAGGTCAAAAAAGATAGGAAAATATACATTACCTTAAATGCGCAAAATGCCCCGCTTATCAAAATGCCTAATCTTGTGAATTCACCTTTGAAAAATGCTCAGGAAATTCTGTCCAACCATGGCTTGGTAAGGGGAGACATTATATATGTCCCCGATATCGGCAGAAATGTAGTTTTGGAACAGAAATACAGAGGCAGATCCGTAAAAGAAGGGTTTGAAATCAGCAAAGGTTCTCAGATTGATTTGGTGGTAGGGGATGGATTAGGATCTCAATCGCTTCAGATACCTGATCTCATCGGGATGGATGAAACGGACGGAGAATTTTTGATCATAGGATCAGGCTTACGGATGGGCCGAATCTCCTATGTCCAAACAGATACCGTTCCCAAAGGCACCATCATACAACAGACTCCACCTGCAGGTATAGATGCCAAGACTGGGGAAATCATTGATATCTGGATATCGGAAATGGGGAATTATGAGTAATAAGTGAATTATATGGGTAACATAAAAATCTGGTTAGGCTGTGCATTTATTTTCTTTTATGCTGAAAATATCCATGCCCAGTTCAGTCAGTTACCTGTACCCCATACTAGACCATCGGATTCAGAGCACTTCCGTACGAAAGAACAAAAACTTTCCCTACCCTTTTGGGATGATTTTTCTTCAGGAGAAATTTCTGATCAAAAATGGGTGAATTCCGGGGTAACTTCATCTTTTACTGTAGGTATTAATCCCCCTTCTTTAGGTAGTATATTGTTAGACGGTGTGGATGCCAGAGGTAATCCCTATTCTCAGACCATAAGAGAACGCGGTGAAGGCGACCAGTTAACCTCTATGCCATTCGACCTATCTGTCCTTTCTCAGCAAGAGATGAACACGCTTTATTTGAGTTTTTTTTGGCAAGCCGGCGGTAGGGCTGAGTTTCCGGATGGAGATGATTTTCTGGAACTGTATTTTTTGGATTCCTTAGGCCAATGGAATAGGATATGGGATATGGCGGGCGGTGACCTTTCTAAGCAGGAGGTATTCACCCAAGAGTTGGTAAGGATACCCCCAGAGTATGCCCATACAGACTTTAGATTCAAATTTTCCCACCGCGGAAGGCTATCTGGCCCCTTTGATGGATGGGTGCTGGATTATGTCTATATGAATACAGGCAGGACGGCCAATAGCCTATATTTTGATGACAGAAGCCTCTCACAACTTCCCAATAGTCCTTTTGGAAAATACAGTGCTGTTCCGCTCTTCGAACTGCAAAGAAACCCTGATGCATATAGTGAGGCCGTCCAAAGTCAGTTTAACAACCTGTCCAATCAATTCAGAGCTATGGAGTATACCATATTGCTCCGAAACAGCCAAACCGGTGAGGTGCTCAAAACGCTTAATAGCAACACTCCATTCAATCCCGTACCACTCGCCAGGGAAAGGCGGAATTTCGGCAGTAATCCTATGTCCCCACTTTCCGCACGCCAGCCAGAAGAATTTGACCTTGAAACCATCATATACCTTACCACAGGAGATGGGTTCCATATAGAACAAATCCAACAGCAGGATACCACTTTTTATACAGAGGTGGATTTTAGAATCAATGACACTTTAAGAAATGTAAGCCCAGTAAGGGATTACTTTGCGTATGATAACAATAGCCTGGACTATGCTGCCGGTATCAACCAAAGATCAGGAATGCTGGCTGTGAGGTATTCTATCGAAGAAGAGGCTTTTCTAAAAGGAATCAGTATCAATTTCACCAATTTTTCCCAGATCAACATGCCCATAGAAGTGATGGTATGGAATGATCTACAGGGAGAGCCGGTTTTTGCCAGAGAACTTGGGATTCCAGAAAAAGAAACCATCAATGCCTTCAGCTATATACCTCTAGACACCCTTTTAAGCGTTTCTGACAGCTTCTATGTGGGTTTTAGACAGTTTACCAATGATTTTATCCATGTGGGGCTAGACAAGTCCAATGACAATGGAGGGGAAATATTTTTTAATGTCGTAGGAGAATGGGAACAAAATAATATGGTAGCGGGATCGCTTATGATAAGGCCCCATCTGACATTAGAACGGCCTACGGAAAACCGCGGTGAAGAACTGCCTCTAGGTATCAGAGCATTTCCCAATCCTGTAACTGACCTATTGTATCTAGAAGGCGATATTAAGGAGGTATTCGTTTTTGATACATATGGGAGACAAATTAATCTACCCATAGAGTCGTACGACTCCGGTAAAATCCTTAATTTTATGGGAAGGAATAAAGGGGTCTACATGATCCGTACCTATAAAAATACCAAATCAACTTCAATCAGAATATTAGTTAAATAATCATGGAAGATATTACTGCACAAGAACTAAAAGAAAGACTGGATAACAAGGAGGACTTTGCCTTTATTGATGTAAGAGAGGAATGGGAATATGAAGAGGATAATCTGGGAGCACTTAATATACCCTTAGGACAGCTCCCTCACCAGCTGGGCGAAATAGAAAAATATAAGGACCAGGAAATCATAGTGCACTGCCGCTCCGGTGCAAGAAGCGGTAATGCAAAGAAATTTTTGGAAACCAAAGGATACAACAAAGTTCGTAATACCCTTGGCGGTATTTTAGCCTACAGGGCTTTGGAACAAGATTAATTAAAGAAAGAGGCTTTCCAGGAAGAAAGCCTCTTTTTATATTGTGGTTTAAGAAAGCCTACTGTAACAGTAAGAAGCCTCTTCATGGTTAGTATTATCCAATCATCTCTTAACGTTTTTAAGGCAAGGAAGAATAGCCAATCGAAAGGAAATAAAAGTATCTTTCTTCAAGGGTGCATTTTCTATATCCTTTAGATCTATATAATCATTTATATAGCAGGTAACCTCATCCCGTTATGGCATGTCTATGATAATGGGATGAGGAGTAAAGCATAAAAGAAAAATCAATACCGCAATCCATCCTATAATTTTCTGGTTTCTGCTCAGGGATCGACCGTCTTCGACAGGCGGATGTTCTACACCCAATATCCTGCCTAAAAGAAAAGCAAAAAAGAGCCAACCGCTATATCCCTCTAGCCCTGGATATATAAAGGCCAAACCATATTGCGCCGCTACAATTAAAAGTACAGTCATCCATCTGGTTTGTTCTGACATACGTGTTTTTCTAAAACAGATATACACAAAACCTATATATAGTGGAAGGGCGAACATCAGGTAACTGGAGGTTTCATAAGGGGTCACCATGCCTAAACCTGCGTAGAAAATGAAAGCTATGTAAGCCACTAATGTGATCCACTGGTGGTGCTTTGGAAACAATCCAAATACCACATGTCCCCCGTCCAATTGGCCTATAGGCAACAAATTAATAGCAGTAAAAAAGAGCGTTAAAAATCCAGCAAAGAGATATGGATAATGCATCATTTCATTCATCGGCGGCATGGATTCTGGATCTGCCAAGGTTTTTTCCATGATATAGAACAATAGATTATATCCAAAAGATATATCCATCATTTCTACTGACGCATCAGTATCATCCAGTGGCTCCTGAAGGTATTCGGGATGAATTTCATAAATATAACTGGGATCCGGTAGGTGAGTAAAGCCATAAGTCAGCAAAGCCAAAGCGACTACGAAACCTGCAATAGGTCCAGCAACCCCTATATCAAAGAAAATCCTTCTACTCGGCACCCTACTTTCAATTTTGATCAATGCGCCAAAAGTCCCGATGGATGGTGCTCCGATAAAGCCCAACCAGCCTGGTATAAAATAAGGAAGAGACGATCTTATCTTATGATATATGGAAGCAAATAAATGTCCAAGTTCATGTACCAACAGTATACCTATAAAAGGAACGGAGAAATGCATGGATCGAAGAAAATACTCCCAAGTAAGCGGAGACTCAGAAGAAAGGATGGATCTGCCATAGATCCATTCTCCACCCGCCAGGGTGGTAGCTCCTAAAGTCAGTAAGAATAAAAGGGTATGTTTAAGGTATTGTTTTGTACTGTACATTCGAAAAGAATTCCACTAAAGCTTTTGGATGATTTATTTGGTAAGTATGCAATCCAGCATTATTGGCGGCGATGATATTTGCTTCCAGATCATCGAAAAACAAACATTTATCAGCAGTAGTGTTCAACTGCCGGATCATCTCTTCATATATGGCAGGATCAGGTTTTTTATAGCCCATTTCATAACTCAGGAATAGCTTGTCGAAGATAGAAGAAAATGTCTGCATGCCACAGTCTCTATGCAATATTTCTTCCACCTTTTTGTAATGAATCGAATTGGTATTACTTAACATGCATATGGTATAGTAGTTTTTTAACTCTTGGAGCAATGACATCCTTTCATATGGTATATGAAGCAGTAAAGCATTCCAAATAGTATCAATTTTTTCATCAGGCCAATCTTTCTTAAAGTCTGATCTTACCTTTTCCCTGAAAGCAGTCTCATCCACAATACCAGTTTCGAAGTGGGCATGTACATCTGACAGAAAAAAATTTTCAGCTAAATGAAAATCTTCCTCTGAAAGTTCTTCCTTTAACGATCTGATCGTTAAAGGAATATCTATATCAATGATCACGTTCCCTAGATCAAAGATTAAAAAATCGATATTTTTTAAATTTTTCATGTGTGAATTAGTTGGTATTTTGAATTCAAATATGTAACATTGCAGTCCCAAAAGCAAGGTAAATATGATCTAGTTGAAGGGTTTCAAACTGAAAAGTAGTTTGAAGATCACATGTCGTTATTCCAACTACATTGAATGTTGAAAAACCTATAAAAGAATTCAATAATAATAATAATAATAATAATAGGGCCTATAGCTCAGTTGGTTAGAGCTTCTGACTCATAATCAGGAGGTCCCTGGTTCGAGCCCAGGTGGGCCCACTATGCCGCTTAGTTTTCTAAGCGGCTTTTTTTTTTATTTATTAAATAATATGAATACACCTTTCTCATATTATACAGCCAAAAGCTATACCGCTATCCCTCCGCCAAATCTTCTCTGTAAACAAACCAAAGGTACTCCAATCATTTAAACAAAATCATTAGGAAAACACCTTTACACAGATTTCTGATGACGGGGATATTAAAGTCTGGGATGGTATATCCAATGCTGGTAGGGATAGGCATTAAACCACTACCTGTGCCTCTTTGTCTACCACTTTAATCCTTCTGATTAGCGGAATACAGAGCAGACTGATCACAATGGCACCATATCCCACCAATTCAAAATTTAGCAAGCTACCATCAGTGTCTTCTACCAGAACCATTCCAGCAACATAAGAAGCTATACCGGCACTTAACTGTTGGACTGCAGAATTAAAACTTAAAAAACTACCCCTATTTTCGGGCTTGGCAGTCCCGGTTATCAAAGCTGCTGCAGGGACCATTCTACCATTGGACGTGACAAAAAACATCGTAGAGATAAGCAGAGCGTAGGCTATGGGAGTGACACCCATATTAGTTATCACAGCTATAGGGACTACATTCAAGCTCATGAAGACTATAAATACTTTAATTTTTCCATATTTATCCGTCAGCCTTCCCACCCATGGAGAAGTAAAAATGGTAAAGAATCCACCAGCCATATAGATATAGGTGAGTTGCATTTCAGAAAACCCTACATTGGAAACCATATAGGGGCTTAGAAAAGGTATGATCATAAATTGTCCCAACATCATCATAATGGTGAGGGTAATAGCCCTCATCTGGTTTAGATTGCCTGTCACACGCTGAATAACCTGAATAGGGGAAGGCTTTAACTGTCCTGTGTGGATATGGGAAGTAATGCTGGGAACAAATTTATAAATAAGCAAAAAGATAATAACAGCCATAATCGCCAAAAAGAAAAATGGTGCATGCCAGCTAGAAAGGCTGGCGATAAACAGTCCAAAAGGAACTCCTACCACGGAAGCTACCGAAAATGCTGCCATAACCAATCCCATGGCTCTGCCTCTCCTTTCATCGGGAATGGCATCCCCTACTATGGCCAATATCAAGGCAGAAGTAAGTCCACCGAACAATCCAGAAATGATTCTGGCAGATAATAAAAAGACATAACTGGGCGCAAAGGCACAGGCAAGTGTTCCCAGAAAAAACCCTAGAAAAACCCACAGCAGTATTTTTCGCCTGTCATATTTATCTAGAAAGAAAGCTCCCAGAAAGCTACTTAATCCTGCTGCGAATGTATAAGATGAAACCAGTAATCCAAATTCCTGAGGTGATATGTCAAAGATCCGCATGAGTTGTGGACCCAAGGGCATCAAAATCATAAAATCTACTATATGCGTGAAATTAATGGCCGCTAGGGTCCATAGTAAAAGTTTTTCTTTGTTCATTCTTTTAAAATCTTCTCTGATAAACCCCTGCCCGCGCTTATAAGTTCTCCATATTTTTTCGTTTGTCCAATTACTTTTATCCTTCATGAAAAATTTGAATAACCAATTTTTCAACACAGTCCATATCGATTAGATAGGATCCAAGTTCTAAAAATACCTCCAAAGAGGTATTGTCTTCATGTTAGTTTAATTTTAATATTACAGCTTAATAACCCGGCCCATCCCACATTTTAATTACTTTTAAAACATGAAAACTATGAAACACTTCATTTTCACTATCTTATTCCTGTCCTTTTTTTGGGGGGCTTTCGCTCAAAATTCTTTTGTGGGTATCCAGAACAGTCCCAGAAAAGGAATGCTTCATACCATGATGAATCCTGCTGAAATCAACCATTTACATAGAAAAGTGGAAGTCAACCTTTTTTCCGTCGGTGGATCCCTGAGTAATAATAAACTCAGCTTTATGGACATTATCGATGGAGGTGATATTCTGGATATGGCATTAGAACGTAGAGACGGGCCTGTGAACGTGAGAACAGAAGCTCAGATACTAGGACCATCATTTGGATTTAACGTCAACAAATGGGGATTCGGTTTTACTTCCCAGATAATCATGAAAGCAGATATCACAGATTTAGACACTGATCTCGGCAGAGCTTTAAACCAAAATTTCGTGGAAGGTTCATATCAGGCCAGCTTTAATTCACCCTTTAATCAGAGAATAAATGCATCAGGTAGGATAGAGCTGGGACTCACAGCAGGAAGAGAAATACTGGAATTCCGAAATCATTTATTATCTGCAGGAGGCACAGTTAAATTGCTTATACCTACTGCCTATGTTAATATGGGTATGAATAATATGAGAGGTAGTTTATCAGAATATAATGGTGAGTTTAGGCTATCTAATGCCACAGGGGAGCTTAACCTAAATTACCCTAGGGGCTTTGAAGAAAGTGATTTTATAGAAATGGCCACACGGTATAATTTAGGAAGTATATCAGGTATAGCGTTAGATCTTGGCTTTACTCATCAGCTAAAAAACAATTTTGGTGTACCGGTTTTAAGTTCAGGTCTTTCCCTAAGAAATATAGGCAGCTTAAATTTGGGAGCAAACCAAATCAATCACAATTATAATATCAATATCCCGGCTTCCGAATCCTTCAGAATAGATCTATTAGAGGGAAGTCTAGAAGAAATAGAAGAACAGCTTTTGGCTAGCGGCTACTTTTCAAGAGATATTAGAGGAGGAGACACACGGGTTAGCCTTCCCACCACCCTATCAGTCTATACTGATTTCAGACTAAGCCGTTTTTTTCATATTGGCATTTTTGGTCAACATCGGCTATCAAATCTATATGATAACGGCCATATCATCTCTCAAAACGTTTGGGCCATTACTCCCAGAGTGGTACTGGGTGGTTTTGAATTATATTCTCCATGGGCAAATTATGAAGTTTCGGGCATCACCGGTGGTTTAGGACTAAGATTAGGGGGATTTTTTGTTGGTAGCCAGTCGCTTATCTCTGGATTACTATTGAGCGATGGTATGATGGCAGATGTACAGGTAGGTTTAAGTTTAGGATTTGGTAAAAAATTGATCCCCCAAAAAAATCTTACCCCCAATTTTTAATACAAATAATTTATATCATCCCTATACTGATCATAAATGCAGCTGGGAAAGTCATAATTGTAACCAATGGTAAACATCTAATAAAGTAATTATAAATATCATGTTTTAAAAAAAACTATAAACTAGTCCATGAAGTACTAATTAATAAGAACCGGATGATTTACTCATTTCAGACTTTCTCATCGGCATGCTGTCAATACTATTAAAAATAAGCGTCCAGTCTAATGGCTCTTCTTTCTTTAACTTAACGCCCCCATCTAAACCCAAAAGTACATACATGGTCCCTTTATAACCCATTTTATATTTAGTTTTTAAATGCTGGATGTATGCTGGTGAGAACATTAAGTTATGATTGGACGATACACTATCGCCTATTGCGTAATAGGCAATTTTTCTTTCGTCAATCTGCTTAGTTATACTATCGGTCATTACCAAATGGTCTACGGCATTATCTTGGAAATATAATACTACCCTATACTTCCATTTTAAATCCTCCAACGTTGACTGTGAATCCTGCATAAATAAAATCAAAAATAAAATGTTGTTAACCCATATGTTCATAGTACTATCAACCTCCACAGAGGCCTATTGTTTCTTATCATTCACTCCTGATTACCAGCGTGATTATGAAAAACGTTTATGATCATTAGAGCAACTTTTTATATGGTTTGTACCGTGATTTAATTTTTTGTACAACCTATAAAACTATATAAAGAATAACAAGGCATCACCAATGCACCCTACCCTTATTCCCACAAATCATGATTACATAAAAAGGGCATCCTCTCTAAAAGCTTTAGCTTTTTCTTCCGAGTTGGGATAGCGTATTATTTCTATAATATTTCCATCCGGTTCCCAATTTATTAATCCCATTTGTTTAAACGCTACCAGCCAGTTTTCCATAATCCAAGACCCTCTCTTGGCATAAAAATAGGTAGCATTTGATACTATGGCCTCAAGATGTCCAAGTGGCGGCACATATACCGGATGTTGTTGATGATAAACCTTAGCATTGATCAGCCAAAGTTTCATTCCGGCATCTTTAAGTTTCCACCCAAAATCAGTATCTTCTCCTCCATATCCTAAAAATTTCTCATCAAAACCTCCCACGTTCATAAAGCTTTCACGGCTCATCGCAAAACAAAGGGACCAGAACAAATTAAAATCATTTTCTTGTACTGCTTCTTTATATTGTGGTCGGTGGGGATGGGGAATAGCTATTTCAAGTAAATTATTATACCCCCCATGGATTTTTGGCAGATAATAAGGTGTGCCCATTAAAACCCTGTCATCTTTAAAATAAGTAATCATTTCTTCAAAATAAGACTGGTCTGGTATACAATCTACATCAAGAAAAAAAAGCTTGTCACAGGATGCTTCAGCGGCGCCTTGGTTTCTGGCTTTAGCTATGGGCAATCTTGTAGAATTATGCTCCATATGTACTACGGTTATGGCCATTTCGGAAAATTCACTAAGATCTAATCCCGGTTCATTTATTCCCACCACTATAATTTCTGTGGGATACAGTATGCTTGACTTTATTCCTATTAACTGGTTTCTGAGATGATCAATACGCCCACTGACGGTTATAATTAAACTAAAGGTCATGCTATAAGAGATAAATTAGGCACATTTGCCCATGTTGAAATTGATTTTTTCAGAGAGGAGGGTTGATATTGGAAATGTTCCATCCATACCATCATATTATTAGGCGCATTTTGGTCAATAAATCTATCTACATCGGATATCTTATATCCGGCTAACTTTTCAAAATCCCAGTCAGTTGACCAGTCGATAGCAAGTTTTGAAGAGGTCAAAAATCTATGCATCCCATATTGTTCATCATAAGGCCTATCTTCTGGAATGGCTATAAAAGATCTACCCAAACTCAAAATCTCAGAAGTCAGGTTTAACCCACAGTTAGCTACAACCACACCAGCTGCAGACATTACCATTTGAGGGTCTGGGTGTATACCTTTATAGCATATATTATCTGCATATTGTACTTTAGGTACATTCCCATATATATCCACCATACGGTCCGAAAATCGTGCAGCTATTTTAGGGAGGTAATTTACCAGTCGGCTGTTTCCCCCACTTCCGGTAAAGACACATACAGCATGCTCAGGTCCCGTTATACTATTGGACCTTTCTTTAAATCGACTAAAAAAGCCAGTATAGATAGTTTTTTGTTTGACCCACTGAGGTATTTCTGGACCATCCAGGTCAGCAGGATAATAAGCCAATAAAAAAGTAGCCCCCTGAAAGGCTTGAAGATGTGCAGGATCATTCCTATTGCCCGGAAGTCTAACATAAGCATAAGGAATACTGGCGGCTCTGCACAATGCAGCCATTTCCACACTTACATCGATAATCACTAAACGAATAGAACGATGAAGGATTTCTTTTAAAAAAAGCGCACTCCTTTCCTGAATTGATTTTTGTCCCACTGGTGAGTAATGCAGGTAATCCGGAGGGGGAAAGATACCTGGTTCAGCTGCCGTACCGTCAGGATCTTCTGCAGGCATCTCAATCACCTCTACATTAGGACCAAACTGAAATTTACTACTGGTAAATACCGGCATATTATATGCGGAACATTGTGCAAAAATCTGGGCATAAGTTGCATGCCCACTCCCATGTTGATGTGCGTAATAAGCTAGCATAAATCTTTAATTAATGATCAATGTTTTCGTAACAGCTACCCCTTTATAATATTCTTCGTACCTCCTTACCATCGATTCAATACCACAAAAATTCTCCGCCCTTTCCCTGCATTGTCTACGATCTAAAGACATAGCTGAAATGATGCCAGCGGCAAATGCATCAGTATCAAAAGGAGGAATGATCACCCCACAGGTATCATCTAGAATTTCACTTGCAGCACCTTTGTTCCAGGAAACCACAGGTGTGCCACAGGCCAGTGATTCAGCTAAGGTCAGCCCATATGGCTCATCCCAAGTACTGGTAAACAACATGACCTTGGCCCTTTGCAGCACTTCATTTATTTCTGCCTGTTTTAAATGCCCGATATACCTGACTGCATTGTCATCCAACAGGTGCTTCACTTCCTTATCAAAATACTCAGAATTACTGATAGGACCTGCTATGAGAATTTTTTTACCCGTCATTTTTGCAGCCTCTATAGCCAAATGTGTACCTTTTTCCGGGCAGATCCTGCCATACCAGAAGAGATATTCTTCAGGATGACTGTTATAGGTCCACTCATTCAGGCAAATCCCATTATAGATCACCTGGGCATTTATCAGATGCTTATAAGTTTGGGCAAGAGATCTGCTCACCGTTGTAAAAAACTGACGGGGGGTTTTGATAGCTTTCAGTGCAAAATCAAGTTCAGGAAATACAGGTGTATGAAAAGTAGTGATGAAAGGTACTGCAGATTGTTCTCCAAGTATAATTGGCAGATAATGTAAAGAGTGATTATGTATGATGTCAAAGCCACCTGCCTGCACGTCCATCATCACCCTACTGTAATATGTGGCCGCGGTCTGATCAAAAAGATTTTTGTTCACCTGATCAAACGGAACATGAAAAGCCGGAAGTGCGATATCCATAAAAGTTTTAATCGGTAAATCGGCTGCTGATTCAGGATGCGCGTAGAGCACCACCTCGTGACCAGCAGACTGAAGCTTTTTGACTAAATTATAGGTTATCATCTCTAGCCCACCAGCGTAGGGCTCAGATATAGGGAAATTGGCATGAGCAATGATGGCGATCTTCATCTGTATATAATTGATTTTTAAATGGTCTGATGTAATCTCACAATATAGATATTCATTCCATCTGCGTATGTGACGCTATGGTTATGCTCGATTTCATCGGTTTATATTTTATAATTTAAAGGCTAGAAAGAATCAAATATGGCACTTCTAATTATCAGAGTTTTACTCCATAAACCCTCCTAGTGCTCGATCTTATGTGTTTATAATTTTTACAAAGGCCATAAATCTTACTGTACCGTAAGGCTGGATGAGTTCAGTAAGAGCTCCCATGAAAACTATCAGAAATGTCTATCTCTATGAATAAAGTAATTATTTTGCACCTCATGGTTTTACAGTGTTTAGCTGAGATATATAATTGGTGGTTTTTACAAACTGTAGTGTGATTAAATTTAATCCCATATAATTTATAGAGGCAAATACAATGAACACATATCCCATGATAAGCATACCTTTGACTATCAAACATATGCCCATTAGGGTCATAAGCAGTGCCAAACCTATAGGAAAGACCGTATCTCCTCCTTCAGAAAGAAACTTATTAGTTCTTTTAAACGGTTTTTTCAAACCTATCATACTATCCCACCAACTAAATGTATGGACATCCAGCATACTGATATGAAATAAAAAGGTTTGAAAATGCACCATACTATAAAATCTGGTGGTAAAGCCGAAAAGAAAGAATTTTCCGATCATATAAACACCTATATTGATACTCACCAGATAAAGAATGGAATAAAAGGATTGGATTTTAAAAAATGGAAAAATCATCAGTATGCTTAATAGGGTAAGAAAGGAAAAACCCAGAAAATTAACCCAAGCTGTTAACTGTATACCTATATCTATTTTTTTTCCTATGGAAACTTCCTTCTTAAACATCAGGTTGCGCAAACACTGGATATTTCCAAATGCCCATCTTTCGCGCTGTATACGCATATCCTTGAGGGTATTGGGTAGCATCCCTTTTCCGATAAGAATATCTGCGTAAAAAGTTTTAAGTTGGTGTTCATGAAATTTGATCCCTATTTCAGCATCTTCTGTGATCGAAAATGTCTTCCATCCGCCTACCTGCTGTATGGCTGATATACTGTAAAGTGACAATGTACCTGTAGAAAGCATACTTTCAGATCTATTGCTACCTCTGGCAAATGCTTTGAAATAATGGTTATATTCTTCATTCATCCCACCTATAGTATCCTGACTAGTATAATTTTGGGGGAACTGTACCAAACAGGCATTTTCTCCCTGCGCCACCCCAACAGCCTTATTCAGACTATCAGCGTACAATTGATAATCGGCATCTACCACAAAAGCATATTTGGCTTTAGGGTCTGTTATTTCCAAGCATTTGGTTAGCGCACCAGCTTTGAACCCAGATAGTTTTTCGTAATGCCTGAATTTCACCAAGGCATACTTTTTACAGAATTGCTCTACTGGTTTCCATAATTTTTCATCTGTGGTATTATTATCTAAAACTATTATTTCATAATTAGGATAATCTACTCGTAGACAAGACTGTATGGTCCTGATCACTACCTCTGCGGGCTCGTTATGGGTGGGTATGTGAATAGAAATCATCGGGTAGGCTGTGAGTGTCTTAAAAGTTGGCTTTTTATACCTTCTCAATGCCCACTTTAGTTGATAGCCAATATGCACAACTGTCATGACCACCGAAATACCCAAAATCATAATAATCAAATCCGGTATATAATAAACGCCCAATATAATGGGAAATAGCAATAATAAACTTATCCTGGATTTGATGCCAAAAATAGATTCCATATGACACAGTGTTAGATTTTTAATTCTAAAATAAATATAGTGGCTGACATGGCTGCTTATTCATTTATTCTACATGGTCATATTAACTCCTATTGTTTACTTTGGTTTTAGAATTGGTATAAATTTCTTATTTTATCTTTTTTTTTTATTACTATATATTTAAATGTTTAAATTTATAAGCCTTAGAGCCGCTTCATTGCCAACCTTTTGACTTGCTCATCAGGATCAATTTATCCACTAAAACTATTTTGCTGAAGAAGGGTATAAGGCAATGAACTTTTTATAAGAAAACGGCCGTGCCTTATGAGAGTCATCCTTTTTTTGAGATCATTAACGCCTAATACCTATAGGAAAATTGACTATACTAACATATAATCCGGTAGAAGGTAAAGGTATTAGTTTAACCGAAGGGTAGGAAAACCCTTGCAAGATACTATGCACTAAACCTCTTCTACCTTTACTTTGGATGCTTCGTATTGAATGGATTAATGGGTGCTACCCAGATAAAGTATAGCATATAAAGGATCATGCCCAAAAACAAAAAGCTGAATGGCAGAGCAAAAAGTATAAGCATCTGACTCACCGAACTGAGCAGTTCCTCCTTTCCAACCATTATCAAAGAGCTGGTAAACAGCACCAGTACCACTCCCCAGAAAATACGAAGAGGCTTCCTGGGCTGAGGAGATCCATTATCTGTAAACATGCCCAAAACATAAATAGCGGAATCTATGGAAGTGATTAAGAAAGTGCCAATAAGTATAAATGCAAAAATCTGCGACATTCCACTAAATGGAAGAAAATCAAAAAAATTAAAAATCCCTGTATATATAGAATCAAAAAGAGATTCGGGATGATCTACTCCTTTGAGAATCAAAAAAGCCTCGGAACCGAAAACAGAAAACCAGAAAAAAGTGCCTATAGAAGGAATCAAAAGACTTCCTAATATCATAGACCTTATGGTACGGCCTCTAGATATTCTGGCTATAAAAACTCCCGTAAACGGGGCCCATGCCAACCAAAAAGCCCAATAAAAATAAGTCCATTCAGTGAGAAAAGGCAGGGGTACCTGACTTTTTCCTACATTTAGGCTCATAGGGATGAAATCTCGGAAATAGTAATAAAGCGAATGAACAAACCTTTGTAAGATTAACTGCATATCCCCCTGAAAGAAGCTAAAAAAGAGCAGAAAAAGAGCTAAAGAAATGTTAAAATTGGAAAGCAGCCTTATCCCCCTGCTTACACCCAAATAAGCAGAAAGGGTAGCTATACCCCCTACTAAAACCACGACCAATATGGTATAATAAGCAGGTAAACTTGGAATTCCTATTATATAAGCAAAACCTTCCGTCAACTGTCTACTTCCCAGTCCTACCGCAGCCACCACCCCCAGCAGGGTACTGATGACCGTCACTGTATCTATTGGAGTCACCCATCGAAGCTTTTGGTAAGAATACGGTAAAATGGCAGAACTCAGTATGGTCCCCTTTTTAAGATACAGATTGTAGGCGATGATCAGGCCAAACATACCATAAAATGCCCAAGGTGTCAATCCCCAATGAAAGAATGTATATTGCAGAGCATATACTTCCAGCTCATAACCGGGAGTGCCCGGTGGATGTTGAAAAAAATACACAGGCTCCTGTACCGCACGAAGCAGCAGTCCTGCCCCCATACCGGTACTGTACAGCATGGCTACCCAAGAAAAGAGTGGAAATTCCGGCTTCCCCTCTCCCAATCTGATACCTCCCCATTTAGAAACTGCCAAGATCAGAAGCAAAGCCACTATAAAACAGCCAAGATAAAGGTAGTAATGACCAAAAAGATTTAGGCTTCTCTCTGTATTAAGCTCCAACCAGTTTCTCATATGCGTAGGAAACAATCCGCCTAAAGCCATAAAGATGACGCAAAAGCTTCCGGAAGCTGCCAGAGTAGGGTTTGCACTAAAAGATAGTTTTCGGGAAGTGCTCAAATTAGTTTGTATTGGAATTTAAAAACTTTTCAAAAGATATATGTT
This sequence comes from Anditalea andensis, assembly GCF_000714815.1. Taxonomy (GTDB): domain Bacteria; phylum Bacteroidota; class Bacteroidia; order Cytophagales; family Cyclobacteriaceae; genus Anditalea; species Anditalea andensis. Next base: position 112,276 of record NZ_JMIH01000013.1, read on the forward strand.
TCGCACAGGAAAACCTATACGAAAAATTTTTGTTTTTTAAGAGATTGAATATAACCCCATAAACGGTTTCATATTGTAATAAAAATAGGCAGGAAATTTTCTATCCAATGGACCTTATAAACATTCTCTAAAGAAGAAGTATAATATTTATGCCCCAAGCCCTTCAGTTTACCTATTATTTTCTTAGCGAGATCACCTCATAACGTGGTACCTACTAAATTAAAACATCCGCCATTTTCCACCTACTGTCCTATTTAAAATAGTTTATACTGCTACCTTCCTCCTGCTTACTCTCTGTTCCGCTACAGGCCCACATTTAAAATTAAGATTTCAATGTTTATATTTGACTATCAAAGTGTAATATGAATGTCAGAAAATAACAATTCTATTCCTGTTAAATCATTCCCAAAAGAATTTGGCAGTGGTATAGCTATAGCTAAAATATCCTCGGATCATTTTAGGGTAGAAGAAGAAACCAGACATTCCCATCGCCACGACTATCATTTTTTTGTATTGCAGGTAAAAGGTATATCCCATACAGAAATAGATTTTGAAAAACATTTGATTGACCAACCTTCTATTTTATACCTAACACCTAACCAAGTCCACCGCGCTTTGAAAGTCGAAAAGATAAAAATGTACATTTTGCTGATGAGTCAGGAAAATCTGAATACTGCCTATAAGAATACATTGCAGAGTCTGGCACCGGTTGGGCCTTTATCAGTAAAAGAAGGAGACTTAGCTATTTTAAAACAGACCTTCTCTTTATGTTCAAACCTTTTTGAGAGAACCACTGAGAAATTTCATCATTCTATCTTAAAAGACAGTTGCAATGCCTTGATAGGCATGATCATCTCCCTATATTTAAAACAAATAAGACCATCTGAAAATTTCACACGATACGAAAGGATCGAGTTATCTTTTGTGAAATTATTGGACCAAAATTTTCACCATTTAAAACGTCCTTCTGATTATGCACTTAAAATGCATATTTCGGTATCCTATCTAAATGAATGTATCAAAAAAGTAACAGGTTTTTCGGTTACTCATCATATACAACAACGCATAATACTCGAAGCCAAACGCCTGCTTTATCACTCTGATTTATCAGTAAAAGAAATTGCTTCTGAATTAGGATATGATGATTACCCCTACTTTTCAAGACTTTTTACCAAAATCACAGGTAATACTGCGATGCAATTCCGAAATAAAAACCGCGATTGATCCAATACCTACACTATTTCGTCCTTTCATGAATATACCTGAGTGATGATATTTGCACTTAAATAAAAATCAAAGTTATGCCAAGTGCTCCTAAATGGTTATTTGATACTGTGGACATGTTCCTGTCCAAACTGCCAAGAGTGGAAGTAGTAGATACTGTATATTTATCGAAGTCGATTAAGAAAATACGTTTTCAAGGTGATTTTGATAACCTTAGCTTTCCTGTAGGTGCCTTTATGGACTTTAGGGTGAGTGACACCGAAGCGAGAAGATATACGGTATCTTACGTAGATATTGAGAATGAGATTCTAGAGTTTATAGTTCATTTACATGGCCAAGGAGTTGGATGCATGTATATGGACAATTTAAAAGTTGGTGATATCATCAATCTGAACAAACCCCGAGGGGAGCGAAATTATTATGACAAAACCAAAAAAAAAGTTGTCCTTTTTGGAGACGAGACTTCCTTGGGACTTGCTTGTTCATTTCATCGCGTATTAAAGAAAAATGGGCACCAATTCCAGTTTTATTTTGAAATGGATAATGAAAACAAGGATATATGCTCGTTATTGGGCCTTCAGAATTGCACCATATTCCCCAAAGACGGGAATTTTAGAGACCAAGGATGGGTTAGTCATCTGCCTATAATAACATCGGCTGAATGGCAGGATGCTTACTTTGTACTGACTGGAAATGTCAACGCTGCCAAAACTTTCAAAAAGGTAATAAAACAGCAGACCAATGGCAAGGTATATCTACACGGGTATTGGCTTGAAGGGAAAAAAGGGTTATAATGACCACATCAATCATACCTCACCCTTCCAATGAAGGTTAATTACGTACCATATCTGATAAATGCAATTTTAGAGTGGTTATCAAATAGGTAAGGATAATAAGTTGATTTCCAGAAAATCTGATATTGTAATAAAGTATATCTCTTTCCACTACCCATCTTTAAGTTTTGGTATAAATGTTCATGGATGGGCAGTTCTTTAACCCAGCACTTTTTAAGCAGCTATATTGGGTAAAAACGGCTTATAAATAACTGAATTTATAAACAATTAAATCTATACGTAATCGAATCCCCTATATTTCTATATTCTCCATTAGCACCAAAAAAACGAGTTTTCTACCTGCCGGGGGGTAGTAGAAATTTCTTTTCAATTAAAAATACCGATGGGACTCAAACCAGTCTACGGCTTCTTGTACCGCTTCATCTATTTTACGGGGCGATATTTTAAGCTCATGGTAAGATGCTGAGCCATCATAATAAAGGCAGTGATTAATTATAGAGGCATTGGTGCTGTTCAGCTGGGGGGATTTGCCGGTAACAGCCTTATAAAAAGAACCCAATGCTCCGCCTAATTGAATGGCTGGGGAGGGAATAGGAATGATCAGGTGATTACGGTTAGTAACTTTTGCTATTATTTTAAAAAAACTTTGATATGATTTATTATCGTTAGCCAAAAGGTATCTTTTACCATACACCGGCAATTCCAGCACCTTCTGAATAGCTTCCGCTACATCTCTTACATGTATGAAACTTTTACCTCCTGAAGGAGTAAAGACTATTTTATTACGCAGATAATGAAGGATTGATTGGCCAGAGGATGGCTTGCTGTCGCGGGGACCTATCATGAAGGAAGGATTTACTACCACACACTTGACCACCTGCTGTTCCAATACATATTTTTCGGCGGCAAGTTTACTCTGAACGTATTCGGTATCCAGGCTAAGCGTGGGATCGTTTAAAATAGGGAAAGTATTGGCAGTACTTACCATTACCACTTTCTCCACTCGTGCTTTTCCCGCTGCGGCTATTATATTCATGGTTCCGTGAAGGTTAATCCGGTCATGCTCTTCCCGGCTACTTCCCCACTGTTTGGTATTGGCTGCACAATGGATGATCGCTTGACAACCTTTGGCTGCTTTAAAAATAGAGTTTTTGTCTTCTAAATCACCGAAATGAATGATCGGTGACAAACCTGTCAATCCCCGTGTATCACTAGTCCGGCGAAGTAGCGCGTTCACTTCATATCCCTGACTGAGCATCCATTCCACCACATTGGCACCGAGAAGACCACTGGCTCCGGTTACTAAGACTCTCATATGCTTTGTCTTTCACTTTCAGAAAAAACTTCCTTACTCAGTACCTTATAAATCATAGGCATAGCAAAAATCCTGGGAATGAATTTCAACAACCGAATTATAACTTTATTATAAACTCCAGGAATGATAACCTTGTCACCGGCTAACATTTTGCTCACCCCTATATCAGCTACATCATCTACGGTCAGCCAGGCACCTTTTCCCATGAACCCATGCTTACCTATTCTGGCCTCATTATCTTCAGATGTATTCATAGGCCCAGGGTGCATGACGGCTACGTGTACACCTGTATCTTTTAATTCTTCACCTAAACCTACAGAGAACGAATAGACAAAAGCTTTACTGGCTGGATAGACCATTTTGAATGGCATTGGCTTAAAAGCGGCTATGCTGGATACATTCAAAATAAATGAATGCTCTTGTGCTTTTAGAGCGGGCAGAAAATACCTGGTCAATAAAGTCAAGGCCCTCACGTTGACCAATAGCATGGTATCTATAAGTGATATAGAGGTCTGCTCAAACAAGGCACTTCCTCCCAGACCTGCATTGTTTACCAAGCCTGCTATCTGTACTTTTTGATTTAATACCCAATCGGCAAATTCTTTTATATTTTCCCCCTTACACAAGTCAGTTTCAAAATGAAGGATTTTGACACCATATTCATTGGCCAGCATTCTGCTATAATTCGCCAGTCCTTCTCCCGGAAGAGAAAGCAAGATTAAGTTGCATCCCTCCAAGGCAAATCTCTTTGCCAATGCCTTACCCAACCCTAAACTTGCTCCAGTGATAATTATATATTTGTTAGAATAATTTTTATACTTCATGTTTTTAAAAATGGATACTATTTATAATCAAAAATGTCAATACATTTTTTTCGTTTTAATTAATAAGTGCTTTGTACGTTATATTCATCTATTTTTTCGAAAGTTTTTTCTACGCCATTTCTTATGGTAGCTCTTAGCCTTTCTTCCCTTCTGGGCAAAATTTTCTCAACGATCCCTACCCAGACAGCCTCATCCCTATGGACATCTATTAAATGTAGCGTGGCTGTTCCATGCCTATAACGACCCGTTTCTACCGTTTCGCTGCGCCAGGCATACCTTCTCTGCCCAATGTAGGTAAATGTCCCTGGATCAGTCACTAACCCAGTCTGTCTGGTCTGCGTCCTTTCTTCGACCTGAACGCCTAGATTAATCTTTAGTTCAGGGCTAACTGTATCTCTTCTCACGCCCCGTTCCTCCATACGCTGTACTATTTCATCTTTTATAAGGCTTATGCTCATGTTGTCTTCGCTACTAAAAACACCATCCGTCCGGGTTTCGACAAAATCATAACTTTGATAATGGTTTAGGCTGAATTTTCGGTTATCATCTTCTACCACCGTAACAGAAGTAGTCCTACAACCTGTACCTAAGGCAATCACCACCATTAATAAGGATGTCTTTAGTATTTTCATATCAAGGGGGATAAAACTCATTAAAATAATGAGTGAAAACTCACATAAAACGTGCCCTTTCTCACTTATAAAAGCGCTTATTAACGATACTAAATAGAAACTCGCCAAAAACGTAAGAGTTCAAAAAAATTAATTTGTGCCTCGGATGGTACTGAGCGTCGATCTGACGCGCTGTACAACCCGAGGACTTAAGTTCTTTATATTAAGCATTTATTACATAAATACCTTCAAAGCTGATATATTTGGAGATGTAAACATATGAATTAATAAATTAACCCGCAAACGTTTTCTTAAAAATATATGTAAGTATTATGTTAATAAATATAATTATTTGAAGCAAAAAAATTTTTGAAAGCCAAGTGCATTATTTAAGGTTTGATAATGAAACACTTGTCCTGTTAATACGTGAATTAAATAATTTTGGACCCAGCTAAAAAATACTTATACTAGACGAATAATGACTTATTGGAGAAATAAATTACTTTACCAACCCCATTAAACGACGCCTTTTATAGATTACTTTTAAATAAAATAGTAAATCTCCATCATTTACTTCATATGGAAATGAATAGGGTTAAAAATAACTATAAACTTACAGCGACCGGGCTGAGCAATATACTGCCTTGACATAGGCATTTCAAAGTGGACCAAAGTTGAATACATCTCCAACCATCACCACACGATAAGCAACTGTATAATATTATTTTTAATGCTTAAATCAGCTTACCCTTTACTAGCAATATAGGATATAAGGCTCAAAAAGCCGGTCCGAATATCATAATTAGAAAACAATAAGCTTACTATTCCCTGGCAAAGGTAATGGCTCTTACGTTATCGATCAGTATCAATCCATGTTAATGCGATGTGCTTTTTTTCATTTCCCATACTCTACCCAACATGCAATAATCTTTGTAAAAGGTATTATCTTAGGCACACTAATAGGATAATTATATTGAGAAGAAATAAATATCACCCCTATGCGATTACCTTACACTCTAACAGTTTATTTACTTCTACTTTTATGTGGCTGTAATAAGAATCCTGGAAAAGCTATAGATGGATTATCAAACCAGCTACCTATGGCTATAAATTTTTTCACGGAAGAAGGAATCCAATATGGAGAGCCGTACCTCCTTACCTACCAAGGAAAAACCTTTTTATCATTTAGAGAAACAGAAAATAACACTCACCGGCTCAGGTATACCATATTGCAGGAAGACGGATGGGCATCTCCAGTCACTATTGCTACAGGTAATAATTGGTTTGTAAACTGGGCAGACTATCCCCAACTGGTGGCACTACCTAAAGGCAATATGCTTTCTTTTTATTTAGAAAAAAGTGGCCCATCTACCTTTTCCTATGACATCATGGTGACCACTTCTACTGAAGGCATGAATTGGGATGAAGCCAAAATATTACATGACGACGCCAAAAAAGTAGAGCATGGTTTTGTTTCCCTGCAACCTTACGATGAAAATGTTTTTATAGCATGGCTTGACGGAAGAAACACTGCCGAAGAAACCCATCACGGTCACACGCAAGTACATGGAGAACATGGTCCTATGTCTCTAAGAGGTGCGATTACAGATATCAAGGGCAACAAGTTACATGAATGGGAACTAGACCAAAGGGTGTGTGACTGCTGTCAGACTACATCTGCAATAACAGATAACGGACCAATAGTGGTATATAGAGGCAGATCAATTACCGAAATAAGGAATATCAACATCATCAGGCTGGTCAATGGTCAATGGACCAAGCCAAAACCAATTTACGACGACAATTGGATGATAAAAGGATGCCCGGTCAATGGGCCGAGGGCTGCTGCAACAGGAAATCATCTAGCCATTGCTTGGTTTACAGAAGCCCAGGGCAAAGCAGAAGTTAAAGTTATATTCTCAGAAGACGGCGGCGCCACATTTGGACATCCTATCCTGATCAATGAAGGTCATACCATAGGAAGAGTAGACATCGCCATGCTCGATACAGATATGGCTGTAGTAACCTGGATGGAAGGCCCGCTCATTTTAGCCAGGAAGGTGAAGAAGGACCATTCTTTAGGACCTGTTATTACTGTAGCGAAATCATCTGACAATAGATCAAGTGGCTTTCCCCAACTTACGGTAAACAACGGTCATCTTATATTAGCTTGGACTGACAGTAATGAAGCTTACCCCCAGATCAAAACAGCTATTTTGAAAGATTTCTAAAAAAATCCCAAACTTAAAACCTGACTCTCTTTTATAGGACTAAATCATTTTTTTATAAAACAATCTATAGCTTTATTGTATTTATTGTTTATATTGATTATATTAATTTAATCATTAAAGTCATTCATTTTAATTTAAATTGGGTATGGGAAAGCGCTACAAAATGATATTGCCAACATTTATCTTGTTATTATTTTCCAGCCCCATATTTGCGCATCAGGACACTTTACTTTTTGATACATGTATACTCCACTCACCGGAATTGGTACAGGATTTTTACAAGTCCAGAAATTATGAACCTGCATGGACTAAAGAAGGTAAATTTTCGGTAAAAGCATATTCATTTATACACATCCTTAGCAATGCGCACTACTATGGCCTACAAGCAAAGCATTACCACTTATTAGAGTTGATGGAATTAAAAGAAAAACAAGTTTTAGGTTCTCACGCCTGGGAAATAGAATCCCTACTGACCGACAGCTTTTTTACCTTTGCCCATCACTTAAGAGCTGGACAAATGGATAATGAAAAATTAACCATCAAAAAAGCCGGGAAGACACGTATGGACATATCCATATTGGATCAGGCACTCAATAGTCCTTCCATAAAGAACGTACTTGATAACCAAGAGCCCAGCCATGTCCAGTATCATCACTTAAAAGCTAAGCTTCATGAAATATTAAACAATAAAAATACGCTTTGGTCTACAATAGGCAGTGAAGCCCTCAAAACAGAAATCCAGACAATAGCTTTAAACATGGAACGCTGGAGATGGGAAAGTAAAGATTTTGGAGACAGGCATATTTTGATAAACATTCCATCTTATATGATGGAAGTATGGGAGGATGGAAAAATGATATTGGCATCTAAAACCATAGTGGGGTCAGCCCGTATGCAAACCCCTATATTGGATAGCCAAATCGAAAAATTCATCATCCATCCCACCCTGGTTTCAGAAGAAATTTTTTCATCTGAACTTTTGCCCATCCTTACCAAAGACCCTACCTACCTATCCAGGAATGGTTATGATGTCATGGATGATGGTAAATCAATTGATGCTTCCAACATAATATGGGAAAACTACAAATACGAACCATTCCCCTATACCATCAGTAAGCAAGATGTGAATCATAAACTTATGGGTAGGTTAAGATTTGAAATGGATAGCGTCACTTTACTTCACGATTCTGAAGCTAAACATCTTTTTATCCGCAACTTCAGAGCCTTAACCGGTGGATGTGTTATAATAGACAAAGCTGAACAACTCGTATTCCATCTCGTTAAAAACGATAACAATGTACATCTTTCCCAGCTCCAAGAATTGTTTGACTCCAAATCATCTTATACTGAGGTAGAAGTCATGCAACCCATCCAAATATACACCAGGTATTTTACTGCTGACGGCAATCAAATATTTACAGATATATATGGGAAGGATCTACCTTTATTAACCTTTTTTGATGATATGGTCGATTGGGATAAAGGCAATTACAATCTTCAACGAATAAGATAATTACAGAATAGGCCTAGCCTCCACACCTGTAAAAGTCATCTTTACAGGTTTAATCTTTCCATTATCGTCAAATTCCAACTTATCTATACAGGTGACCCGATGATTATGATGGGTTTCTTCAAGAGGTCTTCTATGGTAAACAATGTAATACTCGTCCGCCCCAGGAACCTTCATAACTGAATGATGTCCTGCACCCGTAGCTATTTCAGGATCTTGAGCCAAAATAGTTCCTTCCCTTTCAAATGGTCCAAACGGGCTGTCTGATATGGCATAAGCCACCCGGTAATGTGGCCCTCCCCATCCTCCTTCTGACCACATAAAATAATATTTTCCATCTCTGATAAACATAAATGGACCTTCGACATAATCCTTGGGAGTAACTTCTTTATAAAGAGTGCCATCACTGAAAGGCTCCAAGGCTGTAAAATCCTGATTAAGCTTTACCATATTGCAATGGCCCCAGCCACCATAATACATGTAATGTGATCCATCATCGTCTCTAAATACAAACTGGTCGATAGGCTGCGCACCATTGACTATCTCATTAATGAGAGGCTTGCCCAATACATCCCGGTATGGACCTTGAGGTTCGTCTGCTACTGAAACGCCAATTCCGCCGATTTGCCCCTCGTGCACATCGTTAGCCCCAAAAAACAAATAATATTTGCCCTTATTTTCGATAACCGAAGGTGCCCACATGGCACTATCTGCCCAAGCCACTTCTGCTGTATCAATAACCCTTTCATGCTTTGTCCAGTTTATCAGATCGGGAGATGAGAACGCATCCATAAACACCTGCTTATGATATGCATCTGAATAAGTTGGAAAAATCCAGTAATTGTTGCCATAAACTATTCCCTCAGGATCAGCATACCAGCCATCTATTACTGGATTTCCGGCATATTGATTAGATTCTGATGGGCAATTGGAAGAAATAAGCCCTGCAGAAAGCAATAGAAGTAGGATGCGTATTTTCATAATATCTTTTACTAATATATATTTTTTTTAAACTCTAAGAATGCTAATATACCAATAGGCGACTTAAAAATACAGCGATTTTACTTATAGTTAAAGACCAAAGCAAAAATATATGTCCAAACAATGGCACAATCATATTTTGATCTCTAATAACATGATGGGTTAATTTATTAATATCAATAATAACGTCAAGCAGGTGTATTCGTGTAGGTTTACAGGACGAGGTATAGGGATATATTTGTCCCAATGCCCAGCTTAGAATCAATGATCAACTGGTTTGCCTCAGATCCTTTGAGAAGCTGTACCCTTTCCCGTACTAGTTTGATGCCTTTGGATTCCCGAAATTTGTTTACCCTGGCTGGATTGATTCCCATACCATTGTCTTTAACCATACAATGTAGTTTTCCTTCACCATCTTGAGAGAAAATTAGATGTAGCTGAGGATCGGTGTGATGTGAGTCAAAAGCATGTACAAATACATTTTCTATAAAAGGCTGTATTAGCATCGGGGGCAAAAACGTAAATTTCTGATCTATGCTGCTGTCCACTTCTAAACAGAAAGCAACTCTATTCTCTATACGGCTATTCTCTATAGACACATAGGACTGGAGATAAGATATTTCTTCATAGAGTGAGATCCGCTGTTTGGAACTCAGGTCGAGGGTAGTTCGGATCAGTTTAGAAAATTTGCCCAGATAAGCCACGGCTTTTGCTGTATCATTTTTCAGGATATAATACTGAACAGAATTTATGGCATTAAAAGTAAAGTGTGGATTCATCTGGCTGCAAAGCGCCTCGAGTTTTATTTCAGCCAGCCTTCTCTCAATATCAGCTTTCTTTTTCTCCCTATTTTTAAGCAACCTTATTCTATAAATATATAAGGCCCATATATTAATCAAAAACAATACTATTAAAGTGATGATAAACCATGACCTGAGAAACATCGGAGGGTGTATGGTGAAATCTATCAAAGGATAAATGCCGGCTACACCTGTATGTCTGTCATACGCCTCTACCTCCAAGGCATACGTGCCATAGGGAAGGTATGGCAGTTCAATCCTAGTTTCCTGACGGTAAGAGCTCCACTCAGCATCCGGGTGAAGCCTATACCTATATGCCAACTTTTCGGGAAAAGGATGTCCTACAGATTTAAATGCTATCAGCAAAGTGTTTTGGTCATAGGGAAGTTCCAAAGATGGACCTTCATAGGCAAACCAAGAATAATCTAAGGCAGAGGAAGGCTGATGATTGATGTTTACTTCCGTTAGCGCTAACCGTACAGAGTATTCTTTGATATCCAGAAGTTCATTCAGCTTAATAATATAATACCCTTTACTGGTACCTAAATATAAATCATCTCCCATTACCTTGGCAGAGGTAAACAGCCTGTTAAGCAAACCCTGTTCCTGATCCACAAACCTTATTTGACCATCATTATAGACCGTAAGCCCCCTTTCCGTTCCAATTATCAGATTTTCCTTATAAGATTCTAAAAATAAAATATTGTTACCTATTATTTCTGAACGGTCAATTTTTTGGACTATTTTAAAACTCGGTTCCAATGCCGCCATATATACTTCCCCAAATTCAGAGGCTATAATCAATTGGCCCTTCTCGGTATAATGCAGCCGCTTAAGCTTTTCTTCCATCCACATATTATCTCGGAGCATGGAGGTAAACTCCCCTTTATCATATTTATATAGGCCATGGAAAACGGATGAAAAGTAAAGTGCATGGTCGGCACGCCCTATTTTAGAAAGCTGAACAGGTGTGTGAGGATCCTGATCACTATATGTCGTAAATTTCATGGCTGATACGTCATCAAATATCCTGACGCCTCCATACGGGTTGGATTCTAGAAGTTTCCCTTCCGGTGTGAAGCCCATACAATAACTATGGACGGGAAGGTAATTTAAAATTGCACCTTTGTCGTTGAATTCATAGATACCAATATTGGTATTGACCCAAAAATGGTCACCCTGAGCATGCAGCTCATAAAATTCCATATCACTGGACACTATATTAAAATCCAGTTCAAAAAAACCATCTTCATGTTTAGGAAGTACATTTTGATGTCTTTTTACATAATTATCTTTTGAATCAGTAAACGTTTTTTGATTTATGTTGAATAAAGCTCCTGATTTTTTATTTACCAATGTTATGCCCATATGATGCAGAATAACCTGGAAATTGGCATTTTCTTCAAATGCCAGCACGGCCCGATCTTCAAATGGATAATATAATATACTCGGATCCAATCTAATACTATAGAGCCCCAGGTCATTCGAACCTGCATATAAAACATTCCTTTCTTTATCGTATGCCACTGCCAATATCTTTTTAGAACTTACGCCAAAAGCTTGATCCATATTTACCATATTGTCATTTTCTATTTTATATATACCCCCATCTTTGGTATATATGCCCCACGCCCCTACATATAAGGTCTTATTTTTATCTTTGACATAACTCCAATTTATAGAATGCCCCATTTTATCACCGTGAATGGCTTTAGAAGCAAAATCATGAAGAGAGAATCTATCCGTATTACCTTTATTGCTGGAAAATATCGTATCCCCAAACTGACCAATGGAATAAATCAAATGATGCGAATGGATTTTTTCAATTATAGGGACAGGCTGCTGATCCATATAAATAATCCTATATGTACCATTACCGAAAGTGGTATAATGAAGTGTATCCCCTTGGACAAAAAATCCAGATATAAAATTCTGTAGATGGTCTGACTGACTCTCCGGAACGTTTACAATCTGTAATGTTCTTATGTCAATTACAGAAAGTCCGTTTGAGGTACCCACATATATTTTGTCCTGGTGACTAAATAGATGGTGAATCCTATCATTAATCAAACCGTCCTTTTGGGATAGGACCTCAAATTTCTCTCCGTCAAACATGGTGACACCACCTCCGTAACTTCCAAACCACATATGCCCTATCTCGTCTTCTGCTATGGCCCAGCAACTGTTAAAAGCCAATCCGTCAGATTCGTTGAAGTTGGTAAAATGCCCATTTTCCATCACCGAAAGTCCATTTTCAGTCCCTATCCATAACAGCCCCCTGGAATCAACTAATAAAGAGCGTATAGCATTATTGGGCAGACCTTCCAGAGTAGTGAAATGTTTGGAGGGATACTGCTGACCTTTTAAAGATAAAAAATTACCGTAAATCAGGATAAAAAATAAAAAACACCTAATAAAATTCATTCAGCAGTTTAGCTTTTTTCCTTATAGAAACTGAGAGCTTTTCTCCATTCTTAAGAATCAGAAAACAATTCTTTTTATCGTATCGGGCAATAAATTTGATGTTTACAACTATAGAATCATGTATCCTATGGAATTGTTTTGCAGGAAGCCTTTCATGTACTGTCTTCAATAATTTAGACACCAGTAACTGGGATTCATCTTTAAAATAAATTTTGGTATAGTTATTATCTGCCTTGCAATAGACAATATCATCATGATGGACAAATTCCATCCCTTCATCTGTAGAAAAAACCTGCATGCCATGGGATTCCAAATTATTGATGAGTAAGTCAAGTTTTTTATTGACGCTGCCGGAAGCTAACCGCTCCTCGTATCTACCTATAGTGGCAATGAGATCTTCAGGGTCTATAGGCTTTAAAAGATATCCCAGGGCATTGCGGTTTATGGCCTGTATGGCATAGCTATCATATGCAGTTGTAAATATCACCTCAAAATCAACGTTTTTTATTTGATTAAATAAGGAAAACCCGTTTTTTTGAGGCATTTGAATATCCAAAAAAATAAGATCAGGCCCGTGCTGTATGATCTGTGATATGCCTTCATCCACGCCGTTACACTTTGCCAATACATCAAATTTGTGGGGAAAATATTGCTGCAAGATCATCTCTAAAGCATCTTGAGCATGGCTCTCGTCATCTATTATAATCACTTTTATCATACAACCGGAAAAAATAGGGTCTATCATTTTGAAAACTACATCCAAAGTAGACATTTCCCGCTAAAGTCAAAATTTATTAAAAGCTTCCTTGGATATGCGATCGCTCAATCACTAAAAAATAATAAAATCATACCAATATTTGATTATATTATTTAAACCCCTTAATAAACCGGCTTTGACAATCAAAGATAAAATAGCCGTATTACGAGAGATAAATTTTCATTAATAATTTTTAAGGCATGATAAAAATCAGGGATTGACCACAACACCCAGATCTAAAAAGGGATTTCATTTTAAAATAAATTATAGCACTAGTAAATAAGATCCTTTGGCAAAAAAGGCAAAACACAATTGATTTGGATGTTGATTTAAAAATTTAATTGATATTGATAAACCTATAAATCACATCTAATACTCCCTCATTTTTTATTTTTTTACCTCTATTAGTTTATTTTTAAATAATTTTATAGAATTTTGAACAAAAAAAATTGAAATTATGATATAAATCATTAATATTATGTTTGAAATCAATATTAAGTTTAATTTTATTTACGTAACTTAGTTAAATGATCACTGCTGTAAGAAAAATCGACTCAAAGAAAAGATTGCTCGAAACCTGCATTAAAAATCTCCATTCATACACTCAATGTGTAAAAGACAAAATGATGGATGCCATGCAAAAGGATCGTATAGCAAAAAAAGATTCAGGAAGTGGCGCATCGCTCCTATCGGCAGCGGTGGCGCATTTGGAGATCCAAGCATTGGAGCAGGATCTGGATTATGCGGTTAAGGAAATGAGGGTATTGAAATACCTTCTTAAGACCCACCAAGAAAAACATGAAAAAGCAGGCTTGGGAGCCATAGTGGTAACGCATAGAAATACATTTTTTGTTTGTAGCGATCTTCAGAGACTGGACATGGAGGGAGAAAAATATATTGCCATTTCCAACCAATGCCCTTTATTTAAAAGCATGCGAAGTAAGAAAAAAGGTGAAAAATTCACGCATAAGGACCTTACATACCACATTTTAGATATTTACTAGATAGGCCCTAGTCAAAATAAACCCATTCCTATCCGAAAGAATAAAGGCGCATGTAAATGGTGCCTTTTTCTTTTTTATATGGCTTCATCAACCAATATAATTCAGGCAGCACAAAAGACGCACTTAATATACCAGGTATTGAATGTTTATTACTACCATAAGCCCAGCCATGATTGTTATTCATATTGATTCATCCTATATATATGAACATAAGAAGTACCAAAAAACATAGGACCACGCCTGCCTCCTCCCATTCACTCTTTTTTGAAGGTTAAACCCAAACGGTTATCCATATATGATATTCTTGAACCGCTTTATGACTGATAGATTTTGATCAAATTTTTATAAAGGCTCAGAGACAGCAGCGGACATCATATACCGGTTTAAATACTGATTCTGTGGGCATGTACATATATTTACCTGACTCATCCCATTAAGGAATTTGCAATATACCGAGTATTCAAAAACATATATTTGGATTTAATCTCAAATTCTTCCAACAATACGAAAATCAACCTACTCCCTACTAATTTATATTTACAAACATCCCTCCTCCGCCTACATTAATCCTTCTATATTATATATAAACAAAACCATAATAGTACTCCCAAAACAATTATTACAACAGATCTTTAACTCATGTAATAAACATAAAAACAAAACCAATTAGTGTATAAAATGCAATTTTTTACAATAAAAGAGATCAATTTTACACCATATTCAAATGATTTTTCAAAAAAAATCAAATACATAGTTTTTTTTATAACCTTCTTTTGTACATTTAACAATGAATAAACAGAAACATATAGACTTATTATTTTGTGTAGTATGAAAAAAATTGAAGCATTGATTCGAACATCTAAATTTGAGAAAGTGCATGAATGTATAGCAGCACTGGATGTACGGTTTCTGACCTTTTATGAGGTAAAGGGTATCGGACTGGAGCATGCTAAGGAACAATCATACAGAGGGGCCTCTTTCAGCCCCGTATTTATACCCCGTACCAAATTGGAAATGGTAGTAATGGACCATCAGGTGGATCCCGTTGTCAAATGCATCATGGATCAATCTGCCACAGGAGAAATAGGAGATGGTAAAATTTTTATATCCAATATTGAAGAAGCCTACAGAATCAGAAATCAAGACAGAGGAGAGGCAGCGCTATAACAGATCGCCGAGAAACTCAAAAATTAATTAAACCTATTAATATGGAACAGGAATTATTTACAATCAATAATTTATGGATGATGGTGGCTACAATTTTAGTCTTTATCATGCATTTAGGATTTGCTTCTTTAGAAGCGGGGCTTACTAGATCAAAAAACACTATAAACATTCTTTTTAAAAACACAATCATACCAGGACTTGGCATATTAACTTATGCTTTGATCGGGTTTAATCTTATGTATCCCGGAGAGAACTATAGCGGAGCTTTCATAGGACTTTCAGGCATAGGCATCAGTTTACCCGAAAACTGGAACACTTCACTATATAACGTCGGATACACTTTCTATACCGACTTTGTGTTCCAGGCCATGTTTGCCGCCACAGCAGCGACTATAGTGTCAGGAGCAGTAGCTGAACGCATCAAACTGGGTAGTTTTATCGTGTTTTCATTACTCTATGTAGGGATATGCTATCCCATAGTAGGCATGTGGAAATGGGGAGGTGGTTTTTTGGATGCGATGGATACACCATTTTATGATTTTGCCGGGTCCACTATAGTCCATTCCGTAGGTGGATGGGGAGCATTGGTAGGAGCGTTTTTATTAGGGCCTCGTATCGGGAAATATACCAAAGAAGGTATCCGGCCAATACCCGGGCACAATATACCTATGGCTGTCATAGGTGTATTTTTATTATGGTTTGGATGGTTTGGTTTTAACGGAGGGTCTGTACTTTCTGCTGATCCAGGTCAGGTATCACGCGTATTTGTGACTACCGCACTGGCAGGAGCAGCCGGATCTATGGGAGCATTGGTAGCAGCCTATCTGGTGACAAAGACCTTCGATATTACTATGGTACTCAATGGAATACTGGCAGGACTGGTAGGCATCACAGCCGGGGCAGATGTTATGGGCCCCATCGATGCTATTATCATAGGCATAGTTGGTGGTGCATTGGTCGTAATAGCCGTAGTCTTTTTTGATAGAATTAAAATAGATGATCCGGTAGGAGCTATATCCGTGCATTTGGTATGTGGCATATGGGGAACACTAGCAGTAGGGATTTTTGGGGATTTGGCAGGCCTGCAACAGGTATACAGCCAGTTGATCGGCATCGGAGCGGTAGGTGTGTTCTGTCTTGCCTTTAGTTTCGGCACGCTATATACCATGAAAATAACAGGTGGTATAAGGGTACATGCCAAAGAAGAAGTGGAAGGATTAGATGTACATGAACATAGCATGCAGGCATACCCGGATTTTGCCTCTAAAAATTAGATTCTTTGACCATTTTAAGATTTAGAGAAAGCTTTATCCTATAGGTGCGCTGTATCATAGACAGGGCACCTAAGCTTTCTTTCCAATATAAAAGCCCCTTATTCAATTTTTGACTTTGAAAACCAGTATAGGAAGTACCCATATCCATAAATTTCTTTTGATGGAATACCACTGTTCCCAGATGGTATAACAAAAGATCTAGAGCATGTAGTTTTTTGCCTTTAGGGGTAGCCGCTATGTATTGTGTTTTAACTACCTGGGGAGTTTCGAATATGGTAATGCCTGCCAGTAGTTCATTTGAATGATATATATTAAATTGTCTGATATGACCTGGATTTTGTTTACTCAAATGTGATATTTCCTCTAAACTATGAACTGGACAAGAATTATGTTCAATCATCAGATTTGGTATCAGCACTTCTTTCCAATAAAGCTCAAAAGATTGGGTTTCTTCTATTTTCAATTCCGCCTTCTGTGCCTTTTTTAGGCCCCATCTCCTACCGTGGCTCCATGTAGCTACATTCATTGGCAGTGTAATCACAGAAGTATACGCTCGCCTCACATCTATTTTACACTCTTTAGTCAAATGCCATAACACGTCCTCCCCCATGTTCATATAGAAATCAGGTACCGGCCGTATCTGTAACCAAACAAAACCATATGTATGAGCATAATGACATACAGCCTTGATTACTTGTTTGATTTTATCCCTTGATAATTTGGAACAAAAAATAATGCCTCCATATGTCAACCCATCATGAGATAAAAGAGTGTCCCATTTTTCATGGGCTGGTAGGACCGCTACCAACTCATGATCGACATGTATCATTAAGGAATGATCAGTAAAAAGATGCTTGTGGTAATCCATATAATCCCTGAGGTGCATAAAGGTCCCATTGGCAGACTGCATTATAAATCTGTTCCATTTGGCGCTGTATGTATCATTATATCTATTTACCTTGATATTCATAAATCAGAAGTAATGCAATGTAATAAACCCATATACATCAGGAGAAGATATACGATTATGTTACCCTCAAATACCTGTTTCGGCACAAACATTCATCAGGTTTATATGAATGAATATATATGATATTCTTCCATTACTTTACAAATGTAAGACTGTCTTAAGATACTTATATAGATTCTTATTTAAACACTTTGGCCAAGAATCCGCTTTGTTTTATATACAATATAAAGCGTATAATCTTAAATTTTTATCCAATCCCAAAAATCTAAAATGCTCCTAGCCAAAAAAGTACCTGTCTTTTATCTCATACGGAAAGTTCGGTATGATTTAATGTACGTGATCATCGTGGCCATAATAGTTCATGGATTGACAAGACAATTATACCCTTATTTACCAGAAATGCCACTTGGGATACCCACATTTCTTGGTACAGCGATATCTGTCCTATTGTCGTTCAAGATGGCACAGTCTTATGATAGATGGTGGGAAGCACGAAAAATATGGGGCGCTATAGTCAATGATTCCAGGAGCTTGGTAATACAGCTGCAAACTTTTCTTTTAAAAGAAAATACTGAAAAAACAATTCGTACCATGGCTTATCGCCAGATTGCCTGGTGCTATTGTTTAGGACAGAGCTTAAGAGAGCTTGATCCACTGGCCAATATGAAGACATATCTCAGTCCGGAAGATTATGAAAAAATAGCAAAACATAATAATAAACCACTCGCCATCATGCAGTTAAATGCAGAAGAAATGAAAAAGTTCCGGAAAGCCAACGAAATAGATGGATTTACTCATATGCAGATCAATAGTACGCTAAGTAGACTGATCGATTCTATGGGAATGGCTGAAAGAATCAATAATACCATATTCCCTGTAACCTATAAGATGTTTTTGCATTTTTCAATATACATATTTGTGATTATACTTTCCATAGCATTAAGAAACGTAGATATTTACTATGAAATCCCTCTTCTGGTAGCGCTGTCATTAGTTTTCTTTTTACTGGAAAAGACTGCTACACATCTACAGGACCCTTTCATGAACAGACCCAGTGATATCTCCGTTACCTCTATAGCGAGAACGATAGAAATCAATATCAAGCAGCTGATCGGAGAAAAAGATATACCACCACCGATAGCGCCCGAGAAGTTTTATATTATGTAATTTTGAATATAAAACTACTATACGGAGGCAAGCTATCTAATTAAAGGAAGGAAATGAGCGGTTTGTAAAAAGCATGTGAGCTGACAGGTAATTTTCCATGCAGGTCGGCCATACTCGGCGGACCGTTTTTGCTATAGTACTAATCTGTTTGGTCACTAGGATCTGTGCCGAACTGATCTTTTTTTTTCAATCAATTATAATATTAAAAAATAATATCCCCGAATCTTTTCACCCTTTTACCAGTTTTTAGCTAGGCCCATTTACATTACTACTATGGCCGATGTATTCCGGAAGATTCCCGGTGGATATACTGTACGGGCAGTTCAATCTTTTCTATAACCATCTCCCCTTTTAGCTGGGTTAAAATAACTTCCATCAGCTTGTTAGCCATTTCCTCTATAGGCTGTGAGATAGCTGATATAGGGGGATCATATAATTTAAAAAGATCATTATCATCAAATGCTATAACAGCAATATCCGTAGGGATTATTTTATGATGAGATTTTAGCGCAGACAGCCCACTGATAGTTAGGTAATTAGTTGAAAAAAATAACGCATCTAATGTAGGTTTCTCCTCTGCTATAAATGTAGAAATAGTATGTGCTACTCTATCTGTACCTATATCGCTGTAGGGAATCGTCTGTAAATGCAAAGAAAGTCCATGGTCTTTTATTGCCTTTTCATACCCCAGATACCTATCCATCATTTGTGTTTGCTTGGATTCTAAAGTAACAAACCCTATGTTTTTATATCCGTTAAATATGAGTTTACTAATAGCAATAGAAGTGGCTTCATTATTATTGATCACCACATGGCTGACATCTAAATTAGGAAAATATCTGTCAAATAATACTACAGGAAGACCTTCTTCCATCAATCCTTTAATATCTTCTTCTAATCCATCCGGAGCTGTAATAATATAGCCATCTACCTGGCGGCCCTTAAAAACCTGGATCAGCTCTTGAGCTTTCTTGATATCATTCTCTGTACTACAATAGATAATCTTATACCCTGTGGCGTACGCCTTTTCTTCAAGTTTCCTGGCGATACTGGAATAAAAATAATTTGATATATCTTCCACCATGAATACCAGAATCTTTGATTTCCCTGTTCTGAGACTCTGGGCCAATTGACTGGGTTGGTAACCTACCTTTTCTATATGGTCAAGTACCTTTTTGGTAAGCTTTTCACTTATCCTATTTTCTTTGGCCTTCCCATTCAAAATAAATGAAACAGTGGTAATGGATATTTTTAACTGAGCAGCTACATCCTTTATAGATAATTTTTGTTTTGCCATAGGTAATGCAAATTAATGATTTTTTTTGCAGGAAATGTTCCTAAAAATAAACTTTAACCCTCTTATCCTATCTAATCTGATCATATGTCTATATTATTACTAGAAAAGAATAAATAATTCATTAAGTAGAAGTAGCAAAGAACATTCAGGCTATTCGATTAAATAAGGTAAATTATGAAGTCAGATCAAAAAAAAGGTAATGATTATGGCCTCAGAATTTACTGAGGCCATATTATTTTTTAATTTTTATCATTTTTTTCCGGGACTACCCAGTAATATATAGTATGGACATAACCATTATCAGTTTCTATCTTTTTTACCTGTTCCGGCGTCCAATCCCCCATATCATAATTATGCGATACTATCCTGGTCCCCGGCTTAAGATTCAAAATTTTGGGACGCAATTTCATATTTACCTGGGGCAATAAATAAAGAGTGAGGACAGTTGCTTCACTAAAATCCATTTCAAATAAATTTCCTTCTATAAAGGTTACTTTGTCCGTAACATTTGCATTTTTGGCATTGGCATTGGCTTCCTCTATCCTAAGGGGATTTATATCCACACCTACACCTCTTGTACCAAATTTTTTTGCTGCTGTAATAGGTATTCTGCCATCTCCGGATCCTAAATCATACAGTACATCCTCCCCTGAAACATTTGCCATCTTAAGCATTTCATCTACCACCACCTCTTTGGTAGGTACATAAGGAACATCCAATGCTACAGATTGCCCAAAAGAATACGCAGTGAATCCGAGTAAAAAGCTAAGAAGCATTACTAATCTGTTTAATTTTTCCATTGTTTTTTTATTTTAGTTTATGAAATTATTTTACTAATGATAATATTGGATTAATGAGCATTTTTTTCAAACCTTCTTTTAGAAAGAAATAATAAAAGCAATGCACCAATGAACAAAACACCAATCCCCACCAAAGCTCCAAGTCCGGTATATATAATACTGGAGTATAATAAGTAAGCACTGGTAAGGCAAAATATAATCGGAGTAATAGGATACAAAGGAACTCTAAATGGAATTGGCCTTTCCGGGTTTTGACTTCTCAACACAAATAGTGAAACCCCTACCAGCAAAAAGAAAAACCAAAAAACGGGAGCTGTATATTCCACTATAGCTTCAAACCCATCACGGGATAGCAGGCCTAGGCTTACCAAACCCAATGCAATCAAACCCTGTATGAGAAAGGCGTTTACAGGGGAGGATTTACGGTGGTCCCATTTTCCCAATACAGCAAAAAGTGGAAAATCTCTACCCAATGCATAATTTGATCGGGCTCCTGTAAAAATAGTCGCATTAGCCGAAGTTAAAGCCGCAACTGCCACTAGGATCACGATGAACCATACCCCCATATTCCCAAAAGTGTCCATCATAAGATCGCTCGCTACCGCATTGGATTCGGCCATTCGCTGTAGACCCAAAACTTTTAAAAATGAAAGATTGATCAGAAAATAAATGGATGTAATGACAAATATTCCCAATATAAATGCCTTTACCATTTTCTTACTGCCCGCCTGTAGTTCAGCAGATATATAAGCGGCTTCATTCCAGCCCCCAAAGGTAAGGAGCACAAACACCATCGCCAGTCCAAAAGCATTTCCTGTCACATTTTCTTCTCCCGACATGGCAAATAATTCGACGGGCTCGGAAGAAAAAATCAAACCTGATACAATAATTACTATTATTCCTACTACTTCAATGGCTGTCAAAAACTTCTGAACTCCAGACCCCATTTTCACTCCTAAAATATTTATGGCAGTTAAGCTTATAATTGCAAAACTGGCATAAATTATAGATGAAAATTGACCTAAGTTTAAAAGTTGGGAAGCATAATCCCCAAATATGTAAGCCAATAAAGCTATGGATCCAGACTGGACCACACTCATTCGCGACCAGGCAAACAAAAAAGCTATATGATTGCCATATGCTTTGCGAAGAAAATGATAATCACCCCCTGTATTTGGATAGGTAGTCGTAAGTTCTGCATAACACATAGCACCGACCAAAGATATCAATCCTCCCAATACCCATGTGGACATAAACATCACCCCATTTGCTGTATTAGCCGCAACTAAAGAAGGCACTCTAAAAATGCCTGCTCCTATTACTATACCTACTATTAATGCAATAACATCTATGGTGGAAAGAACTTTTTCAGGTCGCTTTGGCCTCTCGTCATCATGACCTTTTGGGTAGGTACCTGAATGCATATGACCTAGCTTTTCTGTTTTATCCATGTGTTCTACAATAACCTTATGTATTAACTTATCCTATGATTTTTGGTTATAAAAAATTGTTTGATTAATATCAACCTGATAATATACTGATAAAATATGGGATAAAACAACTTAAAATAAACATATAAATATTAAGGAAGTTATCTAATAAACCATTAGGATTCTCTCATGTAGTTAATAAATGAAATTTTACATGATTGGACGTAATGATCACTTTAAACCTCAATTATAATGGATTATATGTTTTTTGATACTTGGGAAAGTCTGCTTAGAACCTTTATCATCACGGTATTAGCTTATTTTTCATTGATACTGATGTTAAGGTTATCAGGAAAAAGAACATTATCTAAAATGAATGCATTTGATTTTACCGTAACAGTAGCTTTAGGATCCACTTTAGCAGCAGTATCATTAAACAAGGAAATACCTTTAGCGGATGGAGCTTTGGCATTAGGCCTTCTGATATCGCTTCAGTTTTTTATTACATGGCTGTCTGTACGGATAAATTTCGTTAAAAGCATCATTACAAGTACCCCATCATTGATTTTGTACAAAGGGGAAATGCTAGATAGAGCTTTGAGAAGAGAAAGGATAACTTCAGAAGAAGTATTAGCTAAAGCCAGGGAACAAGGCTACAGCGCTTTGATCGAAATAGATGCTATGATACTGGAAACTACAGGAGAAATCACCATAGTTCCGCATATAGATCATGAAGAGGCCGGAACGCTAAAGCTTGTAAAAAATTTTGACAAACATCAGAGCTGAAAGTTTATCATTCTAGCATAAAATATGTATGATCAAGGCGCCATAGATACCAATTATTCACTATATATAAATCACATATCTCATGAAAGATGAAGGAAAATACAGAGGGATTTATCAGGACGAAGACAGTGATGATAAGCTGAAAAAAAAGCCGGAAAAAATCACTGATCCACTAGAAGATGAAGCCCAGCAGGATGACTCCAGTTCCAGGGATCTTGACACACCCCAACAGCCCAAAAAACCGAATAAATAAAGTTATATGGAGAAAAAAACCATAGCTGATAATCACGACATCAAGAATGCACTGGATACAATCAAGGAATATTGTAAGAAGAATAATGAAACACTATCTGTAGCAGAAAGCGTGTCTTCTGGTGCATTACAGTTACTGTTCAGTTCAGAAGAAGAGGCAGGACTCTTTTACGAAGGTGGCATGACAGTATACAGTTTGGACCAAAAGGAATCACTATTAGGTATTTCCAAAGAAATAACCCAACCCTGCCAAGGCGTATCCAGTGAAATAGCAGAAAACCTGGCCAAAAATATTTGTAAGTTGTATAAAACAAATATAGGGATGGGGCTGACTGGATTTGCTTCACCCTTTCCAGAAAAAAATATATATGAACTTTTCGCTTATGGAGCTGCCTATAGAAATGGGAAACTTATATTTTGTGAAAAAATCGAAAGCAAAAAAGAAACGCCTGAAGAAAAAAGAGAAGATTATGCGAAAATAGTCATTAAAAAATTTGCCGCTTTTTTAAAAGAAAAGGGATGAAGTCACACATTTCATCCCTTTTGCTAATGTATAAATGTCAGTTTAGCTATTCAAATTGGTTTACCATTTCAATATAAAATATACTGCCTTTTGATGGTTTACTTTCTACCCAGATTTCCCCACCCATAACATCTACTTGCGTTTTGGTTAGAAATAAACCGAAGCCTTTGGCATCAGGATTATCATGAAAAACCTTCCTGATTTTAAAGATTTTGTTTTTATATTTTTTCAGATCGATGCCCATACCATTGTCTTCTACTGAAAGTATAATTGACTTATTTTTTCTCACTGACTTGATTTTTATGGCAGGTGTTCTATCGGAAGATTTATATTTAAGTGCATTGCTGATTAGATTATGGAGGATACTGGAAATGTATTTTGGAGGATATTTGATAATGGGCGCGCTGGAAAAATCCAGCTCTATAGCTGCATTTAAAGTCGTAACTTGTCCCTCAAAACATTCAAGTTGTTTTTTCACCAAAGGTTCCAAGGGAATTTCTTCCGAGATGATCTCAAGATCCTGCCTTATCTGTAAAGATTCTACCAATTCATCAAATGTTTCATGTAAATTATTGATGACTGGTTTAAGCTTTGATATAAAAAGCTGCCTATCTCCTTCATTTTCACTTTCCTCTATAGCATCCACCAGCATAGACATATTAGCCAGAGGGGACCGAAGGTTATGTGAGACTATATTACAGAAATCTACCAGCTGCGTATTTTGATATTCCAAAAGATCCTGACTTTCCTGGATTGCTTTTTCTGCTTTTTTTCTGTCACTTATATCCAATACGATAGCCATCATTACATCTCCTAGGTCCTGCTCTATCCTCTGAAGATGTATTTCAACTGGATACGTTGATTTATCTTTTCTGCGATGAACAGTTTCAAACACCAATCTTTCCTGTTTCCCATTCAAAAGAGGGTGAACCAATTTTAAGTAATCTTCTTTTGTAAATTCGGGTTTAATATCTATTGGAGTCATGTTCAGCATTTCATCCATCGTATAACCCATATTAGTCAAAGCACCTATGTTTAGAAATTCAAATTTAAATGTTTTGGAATTAAACAAATAAATTTCATCCCGACTGTGTTTGATCACATGGAGCAGCCTCGCATTTTCAGCTTCTATCCGTTTTTTTTCTGTAAGGTCATGCAGTATGCCGATCAGTCCCAGAGCAATTCTATCTTCATTATAGACCATTTCTCCCTGAGCATAGAGATATTTTACATCTCCGGTTTCATTTAATATCCGGAAAGATATATTTATACCTTTATCCAGTGGGGCCTTACATTCTAGAAGTTCCATTACCCATTTTCTATCTCCTGGGTGAAGCATATTTTTTAAAATGGACCATGATGGTATGGTACCTTCTGGTAGGCTTAATATGGTATTGACTTCGTCAGACCAACCTAGCCTCTCAGACATGGGGTCATAGTTCCAAATACCGATCCTGGGAAGGATCCTGTCTTCATCATGAAGCAGATGAGAATACAGCCTGTCTGTATCCAGTAAGGAAGTGTGGCTTTGGTTCAGTAAAATACATTGATCGTAAATGCGCGATTTAAAATTTTTGTGAAACTCTTTTTCGGCTTGCTTAAAAAAAGTATAATAATTATCCTTTAAACTTTTGTCTGTTCCTGCTATGTAATTAAACATTATATTGTTCTCAATTCTCATCTACCCTAGAATTATAAAACCCATGCCAAAACAACAACCAAGGAATAATTATATTAAAAAACAGAATAAACCAATATGACTAACATTTTACCTAATTTGAAAAACAATTTTACAATTAGGTAAAAACCTAGAAAAATACCGCTTAAACAGCAAACAAAACATAACAGTGACATTAATATACAACCTGTGGAATTCCGTGATTAATATATTTTATTATTCACGTTACAGAGAGTCTCCAAAAGTTTTCTGACTTCTAAATGTGACTTTAAATTGTACTGGGCCCGTGTAAAATCATAACCTACCCTGATGGTTATAGCATTATCCGAAAGATCCCGGAAAGTATCCTCATCTGTCCAATTGTCCCCAATTACCAATACAAAATCAGCGCTTTCATTTTCCAAATACTCTATTATAGCCTTGCTTTTACTAGCCTCAGGCCTTTTTATCTCCAATGCCCTATTTCCTTCCAAAACTTCTAATTTAAGCCCCCGGGCCATATATTTGAGGTGGCTGAACAGCTCTCTCTTCCGCAAGTTACCTAACCCACTTTCCACTTTCCTGTAATGCCAAACAATAGAATGTTCTTTTTCTTCAATAAACGCTCCTGGTGTCCTTTCTACATAGTCATCCATCTGGATTCTAAAACTGGATTTCCAGTCATTACTGATATCCAGTTGGGTAGCCCAATTATTATCCATCCCATGATTTTTCTTTACAAAAACACCATGTTCGGCGATCATATTTAATTTATAGCCTTCCAGCCATTTATCCATAGTCATCTTATCCCTACCGCTGATAATGACGATATTGGCCTTTTCACAAAGGCTATCTAATATTTCTAATAATTTAGGATCAGGAAAAGCTTCATCTGGCTGGCTGGTATACCCTACCAATGCTCCATCATAATCCAAAAACACAATAGGATGCTCAGCTTCTTCAAATCTAGTTTGGATAGTCTCTAGATCTTTACCTATAAGTTCTCTGGAATGAAGGCTTTGTTGCAACGTTTTGACATGTTTAAGCCTATTGATATAGATTCTTGCCCATTGGTAAATAGAATATTTTTGCACTGTATATTGCATGCGCCTCATTCTTTTTTGTTTTTCCTCCAAAGGCATGTTCAAAGCTTCAAAAATAGCCCGGCATACTGATTTTTTGTCGTTTGGGTTTATAATAATAGCTTCCTGTAATTCTTTACTGGCTCCTGTCATTTCAGAAAGAATCAATACACCATCTTCTTTGGTCCGGCTGGCTATATATTCTTTACTGATAAAATTCATGCCTTCCCTAAGGGTACTTACCAATGCTATATCCGCCAATCTATAAAAAGCAACATTTTCTTCAAAACTAAATTTTCTATAGAAATAGTGGATTGGCACCCAGTCTAAAGTTGAGTATTTGCTATTGATACGGCCTACCAAAGTATCTATTTCTTCTTTAAGCGCCCTATATTTTTTCACCGTAGTCCTAGAAGGCGCCACTAACAGTAAAAGAGATATCTTTTCAACATAAGCTGGGTAGGTATCCAAAAATAATTCAAATGCCTTTATCCTTTCAGGTATCCCTTTAGTATAATCCAATCTGTCACAGCTTAGGATGAATGTTTGCTTGTGATGGTCTTCTCTAAAAGTCCTCAGTAGATTTTCTGTTTCATCGCATTTGGCAGCTTTTTGAAGTTTCTCATAGTCTATCCCCATAGGAAATGAATCCACATTAATCAGTCTGCTGTCAGTATGAATAAATCCTGCTTCATCTGTATGTCCTAATATTCTACCTATAGAACTGAGAAAATGCCTCATATCATCATAGATATGAAAACCTATCAGATCGGCACCACACATTCCTCGCAAAACTTCCTGTCTCCAGGGCAACATTCTGAATATTTCATATGATGGAAATGGCGTATGCTGGAAAAAACCTATTGTAAGATCAGGCATTCTCTTTCTTAACATTTCCGGAAGCAAGAGCAATTGATAATCATGGATCCAAACTGTATCTTCCGGTTTGGCTTTTTTTAAGATGGCATCGCAGAATTTACGGTTTACCGCTACATAAGCGTCCCAGTTGTTTTCATTATAATTTATATATTGAGTAAAAGAATGAAAGGTAGGCCAAAGTGTCTCATTACAAAAACCACCATGATAACGGTCTATTTCCTCTTGGGTAAGAAATACAGGATGCATTTTTTTTGCACTTAATTCGAGAATAAGGGATGCCCTAATCTCTGATTCTTTGATTTCCGCACCTGGCCAAGCTATCCATAAGTCGCCTTGCTTTTCGAAGAGTGGGTACAGCCCCGATGCCACTTCACCTGAACTTGCTGTAAAATGAAATTTACCCTCATGATAATTGCCATTTATAGGCAGCCGGTGTGAAACAAATATCGTTTTTCCCATGGTAAATTCTGACGATCCCAATTTTAAATACTGTAAATTAATAAAAAGACAACCAGGTTTAATTCCTATTTTAATAAATATGAATTTACAGATTTATTTTTAATTTAATATAATTATTTATATAATAAAATCATAATTATCTCTGTTTCTAATGTCTGAATAAACAAAAAAAAGCCTGAACGACGTCAGGCTTTTTATTTCTTACAATTCATGCTGATTTTCAGGCCTGTATACCAAATCTAATTTTACTGGAGGTAAATCTGACAGGGATGGCCCGGCTATCGCCTTTCCGTCACAGTCAAACCTACTCCCATGGCAGCCACAGTCCCATGTCTGATCAGAATCATTCCACTGTACTATACATTTCATGTGTGGGCATACGGGAGTCACAGAATGAATTTTGTGGTTATGGTCCATGCTCACCCCTACTGTCTGATCATTAATCTTGATGATTATGCCTTTTCCAGATGTCAACTCATGTAGCTGCTCATTATCCAAGGATATCCGGTCTCCTACCAGGTGCTCCAAAGCGTTGAAATTTTCCTTCAATATGAACGGAATAGCATTGAACTCAACTCTGGCAGGATTAAATATATGCTGTAAATGATGGTGACCATCGGAAATTAAACTGGAAATCACCATGGCTGAGATAGTACCAAATGTTAATCCATCCCCTGAAAACCCGGTGGCGATATAAGAATTTACGCCTAAAGGATTTTTTCCTATATATGGAAGATGACTTGCCGGTTCAAAAAACATATCAGACCATGCATAATGTATCTTATCTATTCCAAATTTAAAATGAATATATTCTTCCAGCTTTTCAAGTTGCTTTTTCTGATCGTTTTTCTTACCTGTTTTGGAATCAGAGCCTCCTATCAGATAGCACCTTTCACCACCTACCTGACAGGGACGTATATAATGGTATGGACTGTCAAAATCATAATAAAGACTTTCTTTAATTTCTGCCTTTGGTTTTACCACCATTGCATAGGAATTATAGGGGATCATCTCCATTTGAACCGGATTTATATTCATAGGTGTATGAGTGGCATGTACCATATGATCTGCTATTACAAAAAAATCACCTATTCTGACATTCCATTTATTCTTAATGTATTCATAATCTTTCACCGGTGAATTTTCAAATACCTTTCCACCTGCAGCTTGAAATGCTTCAGCCAGCCCCTGTACATACCCCATGCCATCTATCATACCCTGTCCAGATATACTGAAACTGGAAAGTGAACCTTTCAATGAAAGATCCGGAAGCTCCTTGATAGGAATGCCTACTTGAAGCATCGCCTCTTTTTCCTTTTCCAAAGTTTCAATTTGCTCGACACGGTCCGCGAAATAAGTAGCAGGCAATACTTCATAATTAGCGGCCTGTATATCATGCATTTGGATAAGATTTTCTATAAGCTTTCTGGCTTTTATTGTGGCCATGGCTACTTCGGTAGCTTTTTCTAACCCTTCTTTTTTGATCAGTTTGTGATAATAAAAATCTATAGCAGAAGTGACATGCCCTGTAGTATAGCCTGTAGTTCCTGACCCCACTTGGTTTCTTTCTACCAAAATGACCTTATGACCATTCTTTTGAAGTAATATGGCTGTGGTCAATCCTGTGATTCCTCCTCCTACGACGCAAACATCAGCATCCAGATTACTGGAAATGGATGGATAACCTGTTTGATTTTTTTTTGATGTCCAAAGTGAATTGCGCTCTTTAATCATAATGATCTAATTTTTAAATGGTAATTATATTTGCTTTTACCTGGGACTTTTAAGACCTAAGGCTAAAATTGTCCTACATTTAGGGTTATAATTTTGAAACTTATCAGCCAAACTTTGTACCTATTCACGTTTTTATCCATTTCTTTTAAAAAATGGCGTTTGGATATACCTTAAATACCCTATTTAACACTAAAGAGAATTATAATATCAAAAAACAACAACAGACTGTATCTCTCTTACCTCATTACGTAACACTTTTTTATATCAAAAAAAAAATCTTTTCACCTAATACCAAAAAATATATTTGAGAGGAGCTTATAATATATTTTTTTATCAGTTTATACCTACTTAATTCCTATCAGAAAGTTAAGGAGCAAACCTATCTCTACCCCAAACCATCAAAAGTAATCCGGGAAGTAACTTATTTTTACCAAAATAAAGATATAAAGAAATCAATGGTATCTTTTTGGTATTTAAATAAACTTATTAAAAATGATATATCTATGATATTTGAAGACCATCCATCCCCCAAAAAATTAAGTGATCAGGATAATCCGGATTTTATCAATTATTTCTTAGAAGAGCTTAAGGGAGTTTTTGGCACCGAAAAAGAACTGTTAGAGTTACTAGGCCGATTCCAAAAACAAGCATTCGGACAAGAATTTATTAAAATTCTTGTAAAATACTCACAGCATACCATCAGTAATGTAGAGCGGTTAGAAAATATTTTTGTATTGGCAGATGTACCTATTGCCGCCAGTTATTCTAATACCCTTAAGGGTATGACCGAAGATGGTAAAGAGGCAACTTTATCTAATGAACCATCATTAATTAAAGATCTGAAATTGGCTACACTCATGGCCCAATTTAATTATTTAAACATCTCACAATATACCCAACTTCATTCTTTGTCCTACAGAATGCAATTAGAAGACATTACAGGACTGTTTTTTATCAATCTTCAGGAGGAAAAAAAGATGTGCGATCATTTATCTAGCTGTATCATCAAGGAGGTAATAAATAAATTTCCTGGACTTGGCAGCCACTATTAGGTACCCTATCATAGTAGAAATTTAGAAATGCCTTCTACATTCAAAAAATTCTATATCTCAATCATCAAGCTTAAAGCCTCCTTAATTTAAATTATTTATATGCCATATTGATCTACCTGCCTTAAATCCCCGGACTACAAATACTATATATTCAGAGGCTATAAAACTGGAAATGAAAATAATGATAACAGACCATTCCCAGATAAGTTATACAGCTGTACCGTATGAACGAAATATTTTAACTTAAACCAGTTACACTATGGAAATTTTCCTAAAAGCTAAACATTGGCAGATATTTCTTTTTATAGTAGGTATTCCTATACTTATAGAATTATTAGATACTATAATCATTATAGCAGGAAAGGGCGAAGAATTCACTTTCCGGGCTGTGTTAAGGTTTTTGCTTATTATACCTTTTCTAACATTCTATTTTTGGATTTATTCTGTGGGGTATTTATTAAATAAAAAAATTAAAGGAAAACTTAACACCAAGTCTGGATATTTTGGCCTAGCTGTATGGACCTCGGCTTTTTCTTTATTTTTTTTATCGATTTTCGTTTTTTTTATTTGGGATGATTGGGAACAGCTCATGATCGAAAATAATTTTACATATGTAATATTTGGTGTTGTAGTTTTTCTTGCCTTAGCGACCTTATTGACAGCCCTGAGTTTTATTGCCAAAACCTTGGTTCGAGCAGAGCGAAATGCCGAAGTAAACTCTTCGGATTTCTATGGTGAATTTGTCATGACTTTATTTTTCCCTATAGGCATTTGGATATTACAGCCCCGTATTAATAAAATTTACGCTAAATAAACACCATCAGAATAATTGGGAACGACAGAAAAAATTTTAGTGACAGGTGCCAGCGGCTCATTAGGGCTGGAAGTGTCCAAGGCCTTACATGCTATGGGACATCCTATCAGGGCAATGATAAACAGTATAGCAGAAATAGATAAATTACTTCCCTACACCCAGGATATTGTCATCGCAGATGCTCGAAATCATGAACAGTTACTGGGTATATGTGACGGTATTACTATCCTCATATCGACTGTAGGCAAAAGTGTCAGTTTATTTAAATCCGATCCGGGCACATATGATACGATAGATTATCAAGGTAATCTTAATATTCTGAGAGAAGCTGAAAAGAGTGGTGTATCACGGGTTATTTTCACATCCATAATGGGATGTGGAGAAACAAATCGGTTAAAATTAGCTAAAGTACATTATGATGTAGAGAGATATATAGAAGGTAAATTTAAAGATTTCACCATATTTAGACCCACCGGTTTTTTTTCAGGTTTAAATGACCTGATCATACTTGGTAAAAGAGGTATAATACCTGTTATAGGCAGGGGTAATTTTAATACTAATTCAATCCATCAGGCCGATCTTGCTCTGGCCATCACTAGCAGATTGACTGGTGGGCAAAAAATAATAGAAATCGGCGGTCCGCAGATCCACACAAGATTGGAAATGGCCAAGATGATCAAAGAAAAAACAGGGGGAAGAATAGTTCACCTTTCACCGAATTTTGCAAAAGCATCAATATCCCTAATATGGCCAATTAAACCCAGTCTTTATCATAATATGGACTATTACCGCTATGTGACTACTAGGGACATGACCGGCGGACTACATGGCAACCATAGTTTTAAAGATTATCTGGACAATTTAAACCTAGATGATCTACCTTAATAAAACCGTTAGACCTACTATGAGATAACATAATGGTCTTAAAAGAAGTTATTCATCATTACTAATAAACCAATTTTTAATTTAAACTTTTATAATCATGGAGAATGGAAATATTATCGGAAAAAAAGTATGGGCCATAGCAGAAGGATATATACCCTCTGGAAGCACAGGCCCTAAACCAGACTTTGAAAGCCATGATACGCTATGTGTATTAAACACATCTGACCAGACCGCAAATCTTGAAGTCACCATTTACTTTGAAGATAAAGATCCTGTAGGCCCTTATAAAATGTCCGTGCCGCCTCAAAGGACAAAGCATTTCCGGTTTAACGAATTTAAGGACCCAGAAGAAGTCCCAAGAGATACCGATTATGCCAGCAAGATCGTATCTGATATCCCTGTGGTAATTCAGTATACACGTTTGGATTCCCGGCAGGCTGAAAATGCCATCTTTACTACAATTGCATATTCATAACCTATGAAAAACACTTGGTATAAAGATTCCATAGTATATGGAGTCGATATAAAATTATTTCAAGATTCTAATGACAATGGATATGGGGATATTAGAGGCCTTATGTCCCGAATGGATTATATAATAGATTTAGGTATAAACACGCTTTGGCTCCAACCATTTTACCCCTCCCCCCTCCGTGATTTCGGCTATGATATTTCTGATTTTCTAGGCATAGATCCCCGACTGGGAAACATGGATGATTTCTTAAACCTAATCAAATTATGCGATGAAAACCGGATTAGGGTAATCATAGATTTAGTAATCAACCATACCTCAGTAGACCATCCATGGTTTATCCAGGCTAAATCGGACAAGGATAGTCCCTATCGCAACTATTATATATGGAGGGACGAAGAACCGGAAAATGAAGAGAAGAAGGTTATGTTTGAAGGTGTAGAAGATAGTGTGTGGGAATATGTTGCAGAAACGAGTTCTTTCTATTTGCACAGCTACTATAAGGAGCAGGCTGATCTTAACATCGCCAGCCTACAGGTAAGGGAAGAAGTATTTAAAGTTATTAAATTCTGGTTGAACTTGGGAGTATCTGGATTTCGTATAGATGCTGCGCACGCCCTTACCGATACTGTATCCAATGATCAAACCACCAAGAATAATCTAAACGAATTTTTAGACGAAATAAGAAAATACACCGAAAACATCAATCCGGATGCTATTCTTCTGGCCGAAGCAGATGTAGATCCCAAAGATATCCAAGACTATTTTGGTAAAGGGGACCGGATGCACATGCTATTTAATTTCTTCTCCAATCAATATAATTTCCTCGCAATGGCAAGGAATTCTGGTGAAGCCTTAGTAAAAGGGCTAGAGCTTACAAAGCATGTTCAATGTAAACACTACCTGAACTTTGTTCGCCATCATGATGAACTTAATATCAACCAGCTTGATTCCGACGAGCAAAAAGATGTTCTGGAAAAATTCGCACCAGATGAAAAAATGAGAATATATGGACACGGGGGCATTAAAAGGCAGCTGGTGCCTATGATGGAGAATGACATAAAAAAAATAAAACTGATGTATGTCAGCATATTCGGCCTGCCCGGTTCTCCTTTGATACATTTTGGAGAGGAAATTGGTATGGGCGAAGATCTTAACAGGAAATTGCGATCAGCCGTCCGAATACCCATGCAATGGTCCGATCAAATGCACGGAGGATTTTCTAAAGCCCCAATAGATAAATTAAACCATAAACCATTGTCCAATGGTGATTACAGTTATTCATATGTGAACGTAGAAAAGCAAGTAGATGATCCTGCATCACTTTTGTCCTTCATGAAAAGTTTGATTAAAAAGAGAAAAAGCTGTACTGAAATAGGTCATGGTACATGGGATACCCTTTCTTTGGAAAATGACAAATTACTGGCCATCGTCTACCAGGTTGAGGAAAGTAAATTACTCGTAATCTGTAATTTTTCTTCTAAAAAGGAAAAAGGAAAATTAGGCTCCATCATGGAAAATGACGATTTAGTGGACCTACTATCTGATAGCGAGTATAAAAAACCCTCCAAATCTATAGAAGTGAATGGATATGGGTATAGGTGGATCAAAGTAGTAAACCAAGAGAAAATAATCTAAATCCTAAAACAAAACTGGATTAAAAAAAAAATATTTAGATCACATTATTTATAATTCAATGAAATCGAGCATGACGCAGAACGTCACACATTGAGATGACTGTAAAAAAGCTCGATTCCATCCCTTTTTCTTCATCACGAGACAATTTATGACCATTAAAACCAATTATAAACAGATGAAATAATATGCTAAAGCTAGGCTACCATGTATCACACGAACAGTTTTCTCCATCCAGCCTTCTGGGTTTGGTGGAAAAAGCCGAGGAGGGAGGGTTTCAATTTGCATTGTCTTCAGACCATTTTTATCCTTGGAACGAAGCTCAGGGACAGTCTGGATTTGCCTGGTCATGGCTGGGAGCAGCTATGTCACGCACTTCTTTTCCTATAGGAGTAGTGACCTGTCCATATCACCGTTATAACCCCGCCATTATCGCCCAAGCTGCGGCTACTTTACTTGATATGTTTCCGGATAGGTTTTTTATGTCAGTAGGGAGTGGGCAGATGCTTAACGAAGGAATAATAGATAAAATTTGGCCTACAAAAGGGGAAAGAAATAAGGCTCTGGAAGATGCTGTTATGGTAATGAAAAAATTATGGGATGGTGAGGAGGTATATTATTCAGGCCATTTTAATGTGGTCCAGGCTAAGCTTTACACCCGTCCTTCAAAGCCTCCTGAAATACTGGGAGCAGCCATTACTCCCATTACGGCAAAGTTCGTATCTTCCTGGGCTGATGGATTGATTACCATTAATAAACCTATGAAGGAAATGGAAGAAATGGTGGATGCATATATAAGTGCAGGAGGTAAAAAAGATGCTATGGTCCTTAAATTACAGGTATCTTATGATCCAGACAGAGAAATCGCCCAAAAAACAGCCTTTGAACAGTGGAAAACAAACATATTTGGTAGTGATCTTCTGGCACAGATTAGAACACCTAAACAGTTTGAACAAGCAGCGGAATATGTTAGGCCTGAAGATCTACATGACCATGTACATATAGGAAATAATTCGGACTATTTCATAGAAATCATAAAATCCTATCAAGCACTGGGATTTGAAAGGATTTCAATCCATAATGTCAATAAAATGCAGGAACCTTTTATAAATTTTTTCTCCAAAGAAGTCCTTCCTTATTGTGATTAGTTTTATCCATATCATAAGATAAAATTAAAAGAGGTGGATTATTACCCACCTCTTTTAATGCTTTTGATAGTTTATGCAGGCACAGTATCCTTAGCTCCTCTTTGCCAATGCCTATAAACGGCGAGCGCTTTTTCATATTTCTCTAGGAAACCTTTATCCAAAGTTTCCCCTCCTACGACACCTTTTTCTTCCCAAGATTCAGAAGCTCCTTCGTATGCGGTGATAAGGTTCTTCAGCGCTGTTTGTGAAAGCAGCTTCTGGCCTTTACCTATAGTAGCTATACTTTTACAGTGTTTATACACCTCATTTATAAAATGAATGGTTTCTCCGTTTTCTACCTGTCTGGCTATGCTATCTTCTCCATCCACTATTACTATACTGTCATAAAGTACAGATGCTGTAGTAATATATGACTTATCTACCTTTATGCCATCTAAATCACCAAATTTGGAAGCTACTACTTCAGCCATGGCGCCTTTTGAAATAAGCCATTCTTTAAGTGCTTTAATGGTAGCTGTATTTGCTCCGTTTTCAGCTAGTATACCTACCTTTCTCCCCTGAATACTATCGGCTTTTTTCATCTTTTCCATACTTAAAGCGGGAGAGTCTTTAGCTATTAGCCTGCCTTTCCAAATGCGATCTACAAATTCCGCCTGTTCTTTTTGGAGTACTTCTACTTTGTCAGGAGATAGCGGTGCTACCCCTATACCTCCTGCCACTCTGTTAGCCAGATCACTATCGATCCTAGCAAAATGTTCTACCACTCGCTCACGTATAGCCATTTCTGTTACTTTTCCCAGTTCAAACCAAGCCGCTTCTACGATATGCTGTTTCTCCACAGCCGTCATGCTGTTCCAGAAAAGGGTGGCCTGTGAATAAAAATCTTTAAATCCTTCAGACCTTTCTCTAGTCTTAACACCTGAAACCGGTTCTGGATAATGGACATACCCTCCTTCGCTAGCAGGTGCCATCATGGGGCAGCCAGTTGCTCTAGAATTGGGGAAATAATTTACCTTACCTGTGTTTCCTCGTCTATGGAATCCTTCCTGCTGGTTGTTATTTACCGGTTTCTTAGGACTGTTGATAGGTATCTCTGCAAAATTGGGTCCTCCCAGTCTCAGCAGTTGCGTATCCAAATATGAAAACAACCTCCCCTGAAGTAAGGGATCATTAGTAAGGTCTATACCTGGCACTAAATGTCCAGGATGAAAGGCTACTTGTTCTGTTTCATTGAAAAAATTATCTGGATTTCTATTTAGGGTCATTTTTCCGGCTTTCACTAAAGGGACCATTTCCTCTGGCCAGATTTTGGTGGCATCTAGTATATCAAAGCCAAATTTATGTTCATCTTCTTCAGGCAGAATTTGTAAGCATAATTCATATTCTGGATAGTTGCCCATTTCTATTGATTCCCAAAGATCCCTTCTATTAAAATCAGCATCTTTTCCGGCTATCTTCTGGGTTTCATCCCAAACGAAAGATGCCATGTCTTTGGTAGGTTTCCAGTGGAATTTTACAAAATGGCTTTTACCTTCTTCATTGATCAAACGGAAAGTATGAACCCCAAATCCTTCCATGGTAGAATAACTACGAGGTAGCGCCCTATCTGACAACACCCACATGATCATATGCATAGATTCTGGCATCAAGGATATAAAATCCCAAAACGAATCGTGAGCTGCAGAAGCCTGTGGCATTTCGTTATGTGGTTCCGGTTTAATAGCATGTACTAAATCGGGAAACTTTATTCCGTCCTGAATAAAAAACACTGGCATATTATTGCCCACTAAGTCATAATTACCTTCATCCGTATAAAATTTGGTGGCAAATCCCCGTACATCCCTTACAGCATCCGCCGATCCCCTAAAACCAACTACGGTAGAAAATCTTACAAAAACATCTGTACTCTTTCCGGCTTTCAGAAAAGAAGCTTTAGTATACTTTTCCAATCCACCATAAGCTTCGAATATTCCATGCGCAGCAGAACCACGGGCATGAACTACTCTTTCAGGGATTCTTTCATGATCGAAATGTGTCATTTTCTCCCTGAAGTGATGATCGTCCATAATCAAAGGTCCCCTTTGACCGGCACGCAATCCATCATCGGTATGGTTAACCCTTTGACCTTGATTGGTAGTCAAGTATTTTTCCTCTTCATTATTGTAATTGTGCTCATTATCCATAATAAATCCCTTTTATTAAATAGTAAAACATCATATTTGACAAAGTGTATTCCAATTATCTAATATTTGATACGATTTATCTTATTTATATCTATTTTAAAGTATATGGTTCTTTTATGAAAACAGTAAGGTATTTATATATCTGACCTTTGGAAATTAATATAGGTGTGGGGACCACTTCTCCACCATATGGCAAAAGAATGTAACGCAATGAGGTAATTTATAGGTCTATGAGTAAGAAAGAATAGATTACACCCCAAAATGTGGTAACTATCAATTATAATAAGGTGAAATTTTATAGGTAATTGAAAGATTCATTAGAAAAGTATAGGTTTGGATCAAAGCTAAATCTATAAATAAAAATCACATAGCTTGACAGCCTTAAAAAATAATTCACTTTAGCTAAAGTTCTACATCGCATCCTCTATATAAGGCACACCTTACATATTTTCCAATATATATTTGTATAAAACCTGGATAATACCAGGTTTTATACAAATAGTCAAAAAATGGTTAATCTAAATCCTCTAACCTCTCATCTCTTTCTATTTTAATTTTTTTGATAAATTCATTGACATACAAAGCATCTTCTCCAGAATATGTCCCATATGAATCCAATAAATATCCCTTTTTACCTTCATTGGTTTGCAAGGCATAGATGACGGCCATATCTGCAGGATCTGATTCACCTTCAAATCGGTATACCTTCACCACCTTCAAATCTTCTGGCTTATATATATTTTCATCGTCACCTAATATGGCTCCTTTATCTCTCTTTATCTTCAGTTCCTCCCCATAACCCAATTCTGGTAATCTGTTCATTACTTGTGAAAGAGTGGTCATTGATCTTGATGTGCTCATAATTGTTATATGATTAAAGTTTTAAATAATATCCAGTCTGGATATGCTCATGTCCAAAAATTGCGCCATGTTATCATTCTGTCATGCTGTCTTTTTTTATTGCTTTAATACCTTTTCAGGAATAGAAGAAGTCGTTTTTACACCTAATTTTTTAAGCTTTTCCACCTGGCCTATAAGATTCCCATTTCCAGTCTTTATTTGCTTCATTGCATTAGTGTATGCCGTTTGAGATTTTTCCAGATGTGAACCTATACTTTCAAGGCTAGAAAGGAAGGTCACAAATTTATCGTAAAGTTTACCGCCTCTTTCGGCTATCTCCAAAGCATTTAGAGTCTGCTCCGTTCTGACCCATAGATCCTTTATCATCTTTAAGGCTGCGATGAGATTACTGCTGGAAATCAAAAGTATCCTTTTCTTATAGGCATATTCCCAAAGATTCGGATCAGCCTGTACTGCAGTAATATAAGCGGCCTCCATGGGTACAAACATGATGACAAAATCCAAAACCTTGTCATAACCATCATACTGTTTGGCTGATAGTTGATCTATATGGTTTTTGATTGATTTTAAATGCGCTGATAAGGATAGTTTTTGAACCTCTATATCATCAGAGGAATAATACTGTTCATATGCCACTAAAGATACTTTACTGTCTATGATTACTTTTCGGTCATCTGGGTAAGTGATGGTCACATCCGGTTGCATACGCTTCCCATTAGGGCCTAACAGATATTCCCCCGAAGCATCTTTCAAAAATTCCTGCAGCACATAATGCCTGTTTTTTTCAAGACCCGAATTTTGAAGGATCGTTTCCAATATGGCTTCGCCCCAGTTCCCCTGGGTTTTGGCATTGCCTTTTAGTGCACGGGTCAGGTTTTTGGCTTCCTCACTGATCTGCTGGTTTAATCCAACCAGCTCCTTTACCCTTTCCTCAAGGGAAAACCTTTGCTTGGATTCCTTATCGTAAGTCTCCTCTACTTTTTTCTTAAATTCGCCAAATTCATGACCCAGAGGCTGTAGGATTTTTTCTATACTGTCTTTGTTCTGCTGAGAAAACCTTATAGCCTTATCTTCCAGGATCTTGTTGGCCAGAAGCTCAAACTGAGCAGAAAACTTATGTCCTATGTCATCTAGTGCCATGGCCTGGGTTTCCAGTTTTTCTTTAAGTCCTTCTTTTTCCTGGTTCACACCGGATAAAGCAATGCGACTTTGGGATAGGCTTTCCTGACACTGTTCCAATTTATCTTTCAATTCACTCTCTCTTATAGAAAGTGCATTTAGGTATGATTTCACCGATTTCAGTTCAGTTTCCAGTTCAGTTTTCTCTCTAAAGAGCTGCTGCACATGTAGCTCTGCTAGCCGATTTTCATTTAAAAAACGGGATAGTTCCTCTTTTTTATCCTGAAGCTGAATAGAAAGCTGGGATAGTTTTTCTTTGATGACTGCATTCTCAGATTTCAGGCTACTGATCACCTGTATATGCTCTTGGCTAATCATTTCTCCGGATGCTTTGAACCGAAAGAGATAAATGATTATCACACCCAAAATCACTATAATTGATAAAAGTAAAAATTCCATAGATTTTGTTTTTCGCTTTCAAAAATAAAAATAGCTAAACATGGACTATTTTCCACTATTAAAGTATGTTTCCATTTTTTAAATGACAGTAATTGTCCCAAATATTACAGATCCATTCTCTAAATTACATATACCATGAGTATGGTCCTATCAGTAGTTAAAAGTCAATACTCAAACCATAAAATTAAAAATTAACCTTATGATAAAGATCTAGTAAAATGATAGTACTGGATTTGCAATCAAATAAGTTTAAGTTTGGGCATCCATAACTATATTGCTATTAAAATATCAAAGCAAATTCTAAGTCAGATGAAATATTTTGCGATCTCTCTTATCCTTACCTTTTCTAATATTTTCCTCAGCCATCCAGTACATATGGTTAAAGACGAAGCGTTTCATACTAACAAGATCATTGCCCATAGAGGTGCTTGGAAAGCCAAAAATCTTCCCCAAAATTCAATTGCTTCCTTGGAAGAAGCCATAAGACTAGGATGTGAAGGTTCTGAGTTTGATGTATGGATGACCATGGATTCTGTTTTAGTAGTCAACCATGATGCGGATTTTTATGGCATGCCTATAGAAAGCTCTACCTATAAGGCTCTTCTGGAAAAAAAGCATCCCAATGGAGAGCAGATACCAACTGTGGAAAAGTACCTAAAAAAAGGTATGGAACAAAATGGCACAAAATTGATTATGGAATTAAAAACCTCCACTGTAAGCAAAGAAAGAAGTTTGTCATTGGCAAAAAACGCAGTGAAACTTGTTAAAGATCTAGGTGCGGAAAAGTGGGTCGATTATATAGCCTTTGACTACGACATGTGTGAGAAAATTATAGCGGAAGACCATAATGCCAATGTGGCTTATTTATACGGCAATAAATCACCCGAAGAACTGAAAAAAGCTGGTTTTTTTGGCCTGGATTATCATTTCAGCATTTTTAGGAAAAACCCGCAATGGATTAATGAAGCCCATGATTTAGGCCTTACCGTCAATGCATGGACAGTAAATAAGGAAGAAGACATGCAGTGGCTACTGGACCAACAGGTAAGGTTTATTTCTACTGACGAACCTGAGTTGCTTTTTAAATTGATAAACAACAGTAATTTACGGATGTGATATATATTTTGGCAGATAGATTTCTGGTGGAAGTTGTGTTTAAATCCGGAATCCAGAGAGTATATTTCGGATTTTAGCCGAGCAGTTTAGGTGTTTTATCCTATAATCTAGGTTCATAGCAAAAATAGGTGATAGCTTATCTTCCATTAAATAATACTACAATTCACTAACAAACCATTAATTTTCTGCTTTCTATTTTTCTGTTTTTTTTCTACTGATCACAAAATTTCTGCTGATGCTCTTTTATATACCTATATAGTAAATCCGGTATTATGAAACTTATCACATAATATAAATCTAATACAATCAGCCTGTATGATCAGAGATAGGTGATACGATATACTGAATACAGACAATCCGCTACCTACCATTGATCAAATTTTTATTAGACTTTTTCCTAATTACAGTATATTTGAGGTCAATACTCCAATGATCAATCAGACAATTTATGAATATTAAAAGTATAGGCTGTGCTCTTCTAGGAGTACTCATGACTGTAGCTGTTAACGCACAGGATAAAAAATGGGATGTGTCCAATCCTGAAGGTGAATGGAATTTTAAAACCCACCGTTTTACTACTGATGAAGGTACTTGGATGAATCTGGATGTAAGTCCGGATGGAAAAACCATCATCTTTGATATGCTGGGAGATATCTATAGCCTGCCTATAGCTGGGGGCAATGCAACACCCCTTCGTACAGGCTTGCCTTTCGAAGTACAGCCAAAGTTCAGCCCAGATGGTAAATTGATTTCATTTACCAGTGATGCGGCAGGAGGTGATAACATATGGGTGATGAATGCTGATGGATCTGAGGCAAAACAGGTCACCAAAGAAACTTTCAGATTATTGAACAATGCCACGTGGATGCCCGATGGGAATTTTCTCATTGCCAGAAAGCATTTTACATCAGGAAGATCTCTGGGTGCAGGAGAGATGTGGCAGTACCACATCACTGGAGGCAGCGGGATCCAGCTTACCAAAAGAAAAAACGATCAGCAGGATGTAAATGAACCAGTAGTTTCCCCTGACGGCAGGTTCCTGTACTACAGTGAAGACGTAGCACCGGGAGGAGCTTTTGAATACAACCGTGACCCTAATAAGCAGATATATGTAATCAAAAGATATGATCTGCAGGACGGCTCCACTACCACTTTAACCGGGGGACCGGGAGGTGCAGGCAGGCCTACCCTATCTCCGGATGGAAAAAAGATGGCCTTCATCAAACGTGTACGTGCAAAGTCTGTTCTGTATGTACATGATCTGGAGACTGGCGAGGAATGGCCAGTTTATGATCAGCTCAACAGAGACCAGCAAGATGCCTGGGCTATATTTGGCGTATACCCTAATTTTAGCTGGATGCCGGGTAATAAAGAAATAGTATTCTGGGCTGGGGGAAAAATAAACCGGGTCGATGTAGAAACATTTGATGTAAAAGAAATTCCTTTCTATGTAGATGCTACTATCCAGATAGCCGAGACCGTCCATTTCAATAATCCTGTAGAGGAAAATGAATTTACTTCAAAAGTGATCAGAAATGCCATAACTTCTCCTGATGGCAATACACTGGCTTTTAACGCACTCGGCTATATCTATACTAAAAGCTTACCTAACGGTACACCAAAAAGGTTGACTTCAGGGACGGACTTTGAAGCTGAACCCGCCTTTTCACCAGATGGAAAAACCATAGTGTACGTCACCTGGAATGATCTAGAAAAAGGTGCTATCCATAAAATTTCAAACACTGGCGGTAAATCCACCCAAATAACTGCTGAAAAAGGTATCTACAGAACGCCATCCTTTTCACCGGACGGAAAATCCATAACTTACAGGAGAGAGTCGGGAAACAATGATCAGGGAAGGACTTTTACCAAAAATCCGGGCATCTACACCATGGATAACGATGGCAAAAACGTTAAGTTCCTCACTGGAAACGGCGAATATCCAACGTATACAAAAGATGGGAAAAGAATATTCATACAAGTAGGAGGCACCTTTATGGGCCGCATAGAAAAAGAACTTAAAAGTATAGATCTAAACGGACAGGAAGAACGAACGCATATCAAATCCAGATATGCCAATAGACTGGTACCTAGCCCCAATAATGAATGGGTAGCCTTTACACATCTTCATAAAGCGTATGTAGCTCCTATGGTCATGAATGGTCAAGAATTAGACTTGGACGACAAGTCCACGGTTGTACCTGTCTCTCAATTGGCTAAAGATGCAGGGATAAACCTTCACTGGTCCAAAGATGGTGACAGGATCTACTGGACGATGGGAGATTCCTATTACTCCAATAAATTGGCTGATAAATTCACCTTTTTATCCGGCTCTCCAGATGAGGTAGGAGAACCTTCAACTGAGGGTGTACCTATCGGTCTTAAATATCAGATGGACAAACCTAAAGGAAGAATAGCCTTTA
The DNA here is from genome assembly GCF_000714815.1 of Anditalea andensis. Classification (GTDB taxonomy): domain Bacteria; phylum Bacteroidota; class Bacteroidia; order Cytophagales; family Cyclobacteriaceae; genus Anditalea; species Anditalea andensis. Next base: position 156,395 of record NZ_JMIH01000013.1, read on the forward strand.
CCAATGCCAGACTGATCACGATGGAAGGGGATGAAGTTATTGAAAAAGGCACCATCATCATACATGAAAATAAAATAGAAACCATAGGACAAGCATCTGCAGTCGACATACCCAATGGTTCCAAGGTGTATGACATGAACGGTAAAACCATTATGCCGGGCATAGTAGATGCACATGCCCATATCGGAGCCTTCCGAGATGGACTGACCACTCAGCAGAACTGGCAGTTTTATGCCAACCTGGCCTTTGGGGTCACTACCGCACATGACCCATCTGCCAATACAGAAGCTGTCTTTACGCTCGCCGAAATGGTAAGAAACGGAAATTTGGTAGGGCCTAGGATCTTTAGCACGGGCTTCATCCTTTATGGGGCTGATGGAGATTTCAAAGCTGTAATCAATAGCTTAGATGATGCCCGCTCATCTATCAATAGAACCAAAGCATTTGGTGCTCAATCGGTCAAAAGTTATAACCAACCCAGACGGGAACAACGACAGCAAGTCATGCAGGCAGCCAGAGAACAAGGGATCAATGTAGTGCCCGAAGGAGGGTCGACCTTCTTTCACAACATGAGCATGATCATGGATGGGCACACAGGAATAGAACATAATATACCTGTAGCACCGGTCTATAGAGATGTATTAGAACTATGGAGTCAGAGTAACTCGGGATATACCCCCACCCTTATAGTAAATTATTCAGGGTTAAATTCAGAATATTATTGGTACCAACATACCAATGTATGGGAAAATGAAAAACTACTGAGTTTTACCCCAAGAGGTATAATAGATGCCCGCTCAAGACACCGGACAATGGCACCTGATGAAGAATATGAAAACGGTCATATCAAAACCTCTAAAGCAGTAAATGAGCTAGCAAAAAAAGGGGTAAAAGTAAACCTTGGCGGACATGGGCAACTACAGGGATTAGGTGCTCACTGGGAACTTTGGAGTTTACAGCAGGGAGGAATGAGCAATCACGATGCCCTTAAAGCGGCCACCATCAATGGCGCCAATTATATAGGCGCTGGTGCCGAGATAGGATCTCTTAAAACCGGTAAACTGGCAGATCTGATTATCATGGACGAAAACCCACTTGAGGAAATAAGAAACTCGGAATCTATCCGCTATACAATGATCAATGGAAGGCTATATGATACCAAGACCATGCACCAGATAGGTAACGAACCGAAAGAACGCCACGAATTCTATTGGGAAGCAGGACCTTTCAATGAAGCTTTTCCGTGGCATGAAGAAGCCAAAAGCTTTATGCATGCCGGCTGCGGCTGTAGTATAGGACATAATTGATTGTAGAATGTCAAAGCCCATATATTTATAGAAGACGGGAAATTGGATTCACTCCTTTTAAAATGGTATTATAAAAATTTCTTTATTTTGTATAAACAGCAAAGACCTGAATTAGAAATAATTCAGGTCTTTCTTTATTCTTGAAGCATACATTTGACTGGTTTAAATATCACTATTACGATTTATGTATCCAGTGATGGGCAATTCGTTTACTTATTAATCAAATGGTGTTAAATCCATATCCTTCGAAAGAATCCAAACAATGAGTTTCAGAAAAACATGTGCTAATCAGTCTTTAATTTATTTCCCTCCTTATCTGTTTCTTCTTCCTGTAAGATATATCTGGAGGCCTAGTCCAATACCCAATCCGGTTACAGATACCGGAGTATTAATATTAGCTCGAGAGTAGGAATATCCTAAAGTGGCTTCCAATGCTACATCAGAAGTGATAAAATGGGCATATCCGGCCCGGATAGCACCTAGAAATGCGAAATCACTTGCTTCTGTGCTTCCTCCTAAGCCAGCCTCCACTTCACCAAAAAAACGGCTAGTCGCTGTGGCTCCTTCTGGAAAATAATATCTGGCAAAAGGTGTTACCCCATAACTCCAAACATTGGGCAAATTAGGCACTGTAGCCAATCCAGTCGATATGCCTAAACCTAAAGCTACATTATCCATAATAAAAAATCCAGCCCTAGGATTTATATTGACATTGAACGCGTCAGTACTAAAATTATAACCCAACGCACCTATACTACCTCCTACAATCCAATTTCCAGCCATAATAGGGTCTTCACCGGCCGCAAATGAACTCGGTGGTAATGATGTCCGCGGATCGACCTGAGCATTTACATTCAAAACTAGGAATAATGTCAAAGCTGTAATAAGGGTAAATATCTTGGTGTTCATATGCATATATTTATAGTGATAAATTTATTTGAGGAATATCAGACTAATATGATGCCATAGTGGTTCAATATATTTAAAATATTCCTATTTTTATAAATTTAAATTTACATATGAATAAAAAATCACGAAAAAATATTATTTTATATTAAACTACCTTTAGTTCGGCTATTAACATGATCTATACATGAAATCACCAAATATGCTGATCCTGGTTTGGCAGCTTCTTTTCATCTAAAAGTGCATGTTTTTTACAGGCATTAGATAATTCCAAAGTATTTGTATTCATAAAATTAGTCTGGAAACAGTACACCCGTTTGTAGCCCCTTATCTATTATCTTATTCCATCTAATCTGTGCGCTCTGATCTATTCCATGCCTGGTTTCTTTATCATATAGATCCTGAAGTTTATTCATTTCTCTAAAAGCCTCTAAATAATAAAAATTTATGACACTGTCATATTCATCAGGAAATATTGCAAGGTTTGAAATATCGTTTATTAGTTTTTTGGCTATGATCTGGGTGATATCAAAATGCCGTTGTTCGTGGTTTAAAGTATAGTCATTTAAAGCAGTAGATCTTGCCCAAGACTGATCCCTGAGCATATAAACTTTTGGTATGATGTTTACTTCCAATGTATCCCCCACCAATTCCCCCTTCACATCAAAAGAAAAACTAGAAAATATAGATGCTGCAAATCGACTGGAAGGGGTAGGTTTGGCCCTAAAATCGTCAAAAACCAAAGGTCTATCTGCGGTATAAAATACTGTATCCAGATCGTAAAAATTATTATGATCGAGAAAATTGACTTTTATACCCCTTGCTAGCTTTACATTATCCTTTACTTCTACTTGAATCCAGTCTTGGAAATAGTGAAGGGCAGCAGTAAGAGATTTTGTTAATGCAGGTTCCACCAGATCATACCTACTGGCAGATCGTCTATAGGATACACCACCATTATAATCTATAAGATATACAGGATCCTCCTCTCCTAGATAATAAAAAGAAAGGTGAAGTTTTACATTCCCTTCCACTAAGCCGGTAGTCCCTCTTTTTTCCGATAGACTAAATTCATTTATATGGATTTGGATAGGTCTTAATTTCTGGTCCTGTTTTACACTTTCAAATATAAACGCACTGATAGATAACTTCCCTCCTCCTTTCAAATCCACTGGCTGAGGTGCGGTAAACTCGGGCAAAAGGAGCCTTCCGATATTTGACTGTTCCTCTCTTGCATCCAATACCTCTGAAAAATAAAATTCAGTGGGGGTAAAAAGCAGCTTTTCATTGCGGAGACTGATCTCCCTAACTCCCTGATTACCATAGGTAGATAAAGGAATCGTGATCAAGAAGGCACAGCTCCAGATGAAAAAGCCCAACTGAAACCGTGCAAAGTTTTTTCCCAAAGAGTAATCCAGGAAATGTAAAGAAAATTTTTGATGCTGACCTTTCAAGTATCCGTCTTATGTTAAGGCGCCTGATACATCCTTCATTATGTACCTTCATAAAAGATCAAGGGCACAAATGTCAATTTATCAAGCACGTTTATAGTTTAAAGATTCACTTTCTGAGACAGAATAACCAATAACTGTTTTCAAATAGTTCTCTCTACTTATATATAAACCTATGCTTAATATTATTTAACATAAGGCCTTCTGATGACAGCATTTAAGATGTCTTTTATACTGCTACTTTATTCCTTTTTTTGGTACCCTTTTTATTTTTGTCTTTTTTCTTCATCTTATTGATCCATATCAATGTTCCGGTAATAGGCAAGCTCGTGGCTATCAGACAGGCAAAGAAATATAGCAATTTGGTAAACTGTCCATAAACGTCTCCGACATGGAGTGCTTTAATAGAACGTGAAATCCTTTCATTGACAGGTTTTTCTCTGAAAATATCTAATTCTTGGACTGCAGCGGTGGCAATATCCAGATCTACTCGGTCACCCGCTGATGGTGCAAAAAAACCAGTCCTGTTTTTGTTGATAGTAACCTTACCATTGGGTTGGTTAGGTATACCTATTCTATAATCTCCTTTATAAGGAAGGACTGTCTCTGCTGCTGCTATATAAGTATCTAATGGAAGTAAAGGCACATCTGCTGGAGCCTCACCAGCAGCCATCGAACCTGGGCCACCACCACGAGGGCCAGGGCCACCACCTCGCGGACCGGGGTTAGCGGGGGCTTCTTGATAAGTGCCCCATAATTTTTGCCATCCATCCCTATACCAAGGGAAAGACCAAAAAGGTCCGGTGGCTCCCATAATCAATAAGAAAATCAAGGAATAAAAAGCAAACGTATTATGAAGATCATAGTTCAACCTTTTCCAGTTGGCATTCCATTTAACTTTTAACCCCTGCCTCCAGGTTTTTAGTTTTTGAGGGAACCAGATCACTAATCCAGTCAATACTCCTATAGTAAATAAAATAGTAGCTGTACCAGAAATATAGCTTCCCAACTGCCTATTGGGGAGCTCACCTATAAGAGGTTCTTCTATCCTATCCAGTAATAACCATCGGTGTAAACTGAACATGTAACCCATAAATTCGTCTGTACGCGTCGCTTCTTTAGAATTCCCTAATATTTCACCAGAATAGGGATTTAAATAGTAGGATGTTCCAAATCTGCTTTTATCACCTTCAGCCCGGACATTTACCTGCACACTTCTGTTCAGATCTGTTGGAATACTGATGGAAGTAACGGTCCCTAAGTCTGCATCCTTTATGATATTGTATAACTCGTCTGCAGCCTTTCTGCTTGTACCAGGATCATTGACACTATGAAGTTCACGATTTGACCATTCCCTGATTTCACTATTATAAACATAGATAGTCCCACTTAAGCATACCGCTATGATGACCAGGCCACTGATCAGTCCCGTCCAAAGGTGGATATCATTGAAAAATTTGCGGACCTTAGCCCACGTACTTGGATGTTTCGTTTTAGCCATGCTCATCTAAATAAATACTATAAATATCCTCTATTAAATTATACTTAACCTTTTCAGTTTGGATGGTAATAAAGGATTCTTTTAAGATTATCCGTTGACCTGAAAGGGATGCAATAATCAGATTCAAATATAATAATTACTATTTAGATTTAATCTAAAAAAACTAAAATTCAAGCAGGAATTAAATTAGCCTTAAGAAAAACAGCCAATCGTAAACCATGTAAAAATTTACTGATAAATATTACATATACATACATACGCTCAATAGAAACAAAAAGCAGTAGCAAAAAATGATGGGTTAGCTATTATTAGTGAAAAGAAATTTCAGGAGTACGAAAACCATCTTACCAAAATTTAAATCAAAAAAACTATACAGTCGGTCCATATATTCAATTTAATTAGAAGATCTGGTTCGACGTTATAATAACCTTATCTTTCCCCTCTTAAATTCAGCTGCTGGCTGCTCGCAGTTAAAATTTTCCCATCACTGAGCACATAATTAAACGTAAACTGGTAAATTCCTGAATGTTCTGGGCCTTTAGATAAGGTATAAAGAAAGGAAGAAAAATCATTTACCTTAATTTCAGTCAACTGTCGCAGCAAAGTCTCTTCTGAAGAATTCCCTTCATATTGGTGATGCTTATTCTTAACCTTAAATAAATCTGAAATATCTTCGCCGGGATCATATCCAAGAAAATGCTTATCTGTGGTAATAGAAATATGTTTAACTTTTTGAACAAAAAACTCTGGCTCAACCTCATTTAAATGGGATGATAGCCCCCATTTGGACCATATAGAATTATCAGGGGGACCCTGAGGTACAATTTCTATGAAAAAATCACGGTAAGCTACTTCGGGGGCTGAAAGTGGATAAGTCACTTTGTTAAAATAATCTCTTTCAGACCCAATAAACATTTGTACCTGATGATACAATGACTTAAATTGATGGTCGATTTTTGCCTCCGCCATAAAGTAGAAAAATGCATAGGTAGCCATCATAGAAAATAGTATAGCAATGGCCATAGTAGTAAAAAGTCTTTTCATAAGCTTAGGCGTTAAATTATTATACAATACGTAAACTTCCAGCTTTTTGGCTCAGCCTCATGTAGAAAATATCAAAAAATTATGCTATTACTGTGTGAAAGCTTTCATCAAATCTGATTTTACCATCTTGTAAGACCCCATTTTCAGTTACTAAACCCTTTAATTTACGGGTCATTCCTTTATTTATAAGTTCATTCATTTGGTTAGCTGTAAGGATTCTTCCATATAAGCTAAAAGGTAATTTAAATCCACATACTTTATAATTACTGCAGCCGTATGCCGAATTTCCCTTTATGAGCTTATGGGTATTGCATTTAGGACAGTTCAGCGTATCTATCTGTATTTCGGGTTTGGCTTTTTTCTCTTTAGGAGGTGATGCAGCAGTTTCTCCTGTGACAGCAATACTGATGGGCTTAAAATTACCTGACTTTACTTCCTGAATAAGGTCGGTAACCATTTTTATAAGTTCTTCTTTAAATAGAGCTGGTTCATAATCCCCTTTCTCAATCATCCGTAACTTCCTTTCCCAATCTCCGGTAAGTTCAGGGCTCTTTAGCAGTTCGTTTTGGATGGTATCGATTAGGTCCATTCCTGTCTGCGTAGCAAAGAGGTTTTTCTTTTTCTTTTCTATATATTTTCTTCTAAAAAGCGTTTCGATAATATTTGCTCTAGTAGACGGCCTTCCTATACCATTATCTTTCAGCATCTCACGCATTTCCTCATCTTCCACCTGTTTGCCAGCTGTTTCCATAGCCCTGAGGAGGGTAGCTTCTGTATAAGGTTTGGGTGGGGTGGTCTTTCCTTTATGAACTTTGGGTTCATGTGGCCCTGATTCTCCTTCAGTAAAGACAGGCATGAGTTTTTCCTCCTCATTGTCTTTTTTGGTATCATTAGCATACACCACTTTCCACCCCGGTTCCAATATTTGTTTTCCTGTGGCCTTAAATGCTACCTGTCCCGCTTTTCCTAAAACCGTGGTATTGGACACTTTACATTCCGGATAAAACACTGCTATGAATCTACGTGCTATCAGATCATATACCTTTTTTTCCTCTTTGACATGCAGTCCCGAAGGGAGTATCTCTGTAGGAATGATGGCATGGTGGTCGGTAACTTTAGTGTCATCAAATACCGTCTTAGACTTGGGAATGGGCTTTGCCAAAACTGGCTCTGTTAGCTGATGATAGTAAGTCATGCTCTGAAGTATACCAGGTATCTTGGGATGTAAATCTTCGGACAGGTAAGTGGTATCTACTCTGGGGTAAGTCACATATTTCTTCTCATAAAGGTTCTGTACATATTTAAGTGTATCTTCGGCAGAGTAGCCATATTTTTTATTGGCCTCCACCTGGAGGGCTGTTAGATCAAATAGTCTTGGATTACCCTCTTTACCTTCCTTCTTCTCAAAAGAAGTGATGGTGAATGGAAAACCCTCGAGATACTTCAGTCCTTTTTCAGCTTTGTCTTCAGCTTTGATCCTATCTATAGTAGCTGTGAATTCAGTATCTCTATAAATAGTCTTCAGCTCCCAATATTCTTCAGAAAGGAATGCATTGATTTCTTTCTGCCTTTGGACCAGCATCGCTAGTGTAGGTGTCTGCACCCTACCGATAGATAAGACAGTCTTCTGCTGGGCAAATTTTTTGGTAAATAATCTGGTGGCATTCATTCCTAGCAGCCAGTCCCCTATAGCCCGGGCACTTCCTGCAGCATATAAGTTGTTATACTTTTCACTATCTTTTAGTTTCTGGAACCCTTCCCGAATGGCGTTTTCGGTCAATGATGATATCCATAACCTTTTTACAGGGACATTACATTTGGCTTTTAAGAGCACCCATCGCTGTATCAGCTCACCTTCCTGTCCGGCATCACCACAGTTAATCACTTCTTCGCAGGCCGCTACAAGCCTTTCGATTACTTTAAACTGCTTTTTCACACCCTCATTTTCGATGAGCTTAATACCAAAGCTCGGAGGAATCATGGGTAAATTTTCAAGGCGCCATGATTTCCACTGAACGGTATAGTCATGGGGTTCTTTGAGCGTACAAAAATGCCCAAAAGTCCATGTGACCTGATATCCATTGCCTTCATAATAACCATCCTTGCGCTGTGTAGCTCCAAGAACTTGAGCTATATCTTTTGCTACACTGGGTTTTTCGGCTATACATACCTTCATGGGGCTGGGATGATTAGTACTGGGAGGATTGAATTTCTGCTAAGCAAATATGAGGTTATTCTTTGAAGGAATCAAAAACTATAGACTACTTACTCCCAAATATTACATCCTGTCAATGATCTTATCGCTACTATCATATGGTTTAATAGTTTTTCCATCAGGCAGACTTTCATTGAGATAATTATAACTACATCTACCACCAATAGCTTCATCTATTATTTAAAATTCGCTCAGAGGATTCTTTTCACCACATAGTTTTTGATAGGATGCTCCATTACCGCTTTTATGAGTTGCCCATTTTCATAATAATACTTATTAATATTCCCTGCCACATTTACTTCATAATAACCCTTCATACCTTTGTTTACTAGGGCTACCTTGCCATAGTGTTCGTTCAGCAGATTGGAAACCTCACGTGGTTCCTGAAAAAATAATTTTATGCCACTATAATCCATAGGGCCAATAATCTCATCTTTGTGCTCATATTTATAACTCTCTGCCTCTATAGCATACCGATCCCGGTCCCATTTAATAGTTGAAAGAAATTCTCCTTTATTAGTCCGTGTGTGCATAGTGGACTGAAGAAACTGACTCTCATTATAATAAGCATCTGTTGACACTAGCGCTTTTATTTTTCCAAAAAACCAAAAATCCACTTTGCTCTCCAGTTGATACCTGTCTTGATCGGTTCCACTGGTTTTAACTGCCTTCATCTCACCGATAGTAATGCCCGCAACTGAGATGCTGAATTTCAAGGTATCCTGCGCATATAATTTACATATACTAAAAAAACAAAAAATCAATCCAATACTGACCTGCTTCACGATATCTTTTGATTTTGATGAGAAAACGGCACCTATGCACTAATATATATAAATTTCAGCATGATTGTTCCAAAATTTGAAAATGAATACTGCTGATTTTTTTTTATATTGGTTAATAGATTCGGGTATTCATTTCTAGGTTATCTTGGCGCTTCAATATCATATGTCAGCTTGCCCCTCCTTAATCTCAAACACTGCTGGTCTTATAGTCATTAAGATGGTAATCACAATACCCATCACCGCTATCAAAGCAAAAGACACCCGTAAATTAAACCACTCTGCTATAAATCCTATCAACGGCGGACCTAACAAAAAGCCAAAGAAAGATATCGTCGCCACCATGGCCAGTGCAATTCCCGGAGAATACATCGTAGACCTTCCCGCTATACTATATGATAATGGAATCACGGAAGCTGTTCCCAATCCTACCAATATAAAACCTATCAATGCAGTAGTTACAAATGGGAATATTACTGCCACTACCAATCCTAACCCAATCAATACGCCGCTAATCCTCAACATTTTCACCTTCCCTATCTTATTGGTCAAGGCATCAGACACAAACCTGCCTCCTGCCATCGCTCCCATAAAAGCCACATAACCTAAAGCTACATAATTGGGATCGACTTCTATGACTTTCCTAAAATAAACCCCGCTCCAGTCAAACATACAGCCTTCACACATCATCCCAAAAAAACCTACCAGCCCAATACGAAGAAGCAGATCATCAGGTTTTTTTAACACAAACCCACTTCCTCCGGATGGCGCTGCTTCTTTTAATATATACTTTTGAGAAAATATAAGTATCATTACCCCTAAAAACCCAACTATTAGAAAGTGCTCTGCTTCTACCAGCCCATAATAAATACTGGCGGCACCAATCCCCGCACCAGAAAAACCAGCCAAGCTCCAAAGACCGTGGAATGAAGCCAATATATTCTTTTTATATTCATTTTCTATACCGATAGCATGGGTGTTCAATGCAATGTTAAGGATATTCCCTACCATGCCAAAAAAAACGACTACCAAGCCTAAAATCAAAAGGGAAGGACTCAACCCTATCAAATACAAAAAAAACAAATATGCCAGACCGGAAATCAGGAGGACGGCACGGCTGCCAAATTTATGTACTGACCAGCCTGCCAAAGGCAAGGCTACCAATGAGCCCATAGGCATGCCCAATAAGAGCGTACCCAGCTGCCCATCAGATAATGAAAATTTTAATTGTACGTCAGGTATCCTGCTAGCCCAAGATGAAAAACAAAGTCCTGATAAAAAAAATAAACTACTTAAAGCAATCCTACGCTTTCGCAAAAGCTCCATATCTTTTATAAGTTAACTGATCTGCGAATTTACAGTAGAATTTAACCTTTTCCTTATTCAAATGCGGAAACTTGTACCCGCTAAAGGAGCATATATTATGATATATATAAGAAATCGATTGTAATAGCTGCTAAAGGTTTATTAAATTTTAACCATATAAAACCAGCGATCTTCTTACTCTTTTTTCTAAAGATAATTATGCTGCAATAAAAAATAAAGGTTTGCTTATGCATCAGTCAAACCATGCTTCATATTATGTATAAATTTAATAGCCTTTCCTTTAGTTCATATGAGATGGATTTAGTAAATTACTCATCAGAATTTTCGATGTTATAATATATGAAAATCTTAGTTCCCACAGATTTATCAGAAAACGCCGATAATGCACTCGGTTTTGCCCAACAGCTAATCATCCAAACTGGGGGTGAAATCATATTGCTGTTTACCTATTATGCGGTATATGATTTTGCTGCACAGGCTACCCGTATCATAGGACAAATAGAAAAGGACGCTAAGAAAGCATTAAAGAATATAATAAAAAACAACAATCCCGATAACCTGCACATGGACTACCGGATCGTCCAAGGGACTGTCGATAATGCCGTAAAAGCAGCTGTGGATGGCATGGGAATTGACTTGGTCATCATGGGAACACAGGGTGCCAGCGGTCTAAAAAAGGCGTTATTAGGATCTAACACCGCTGATGTGATCAAGGAGGCGACGGTACCTGTATTGGCAATACCTTCAGGCGCCAAATTAGAGAAGGTAAAAAAAATAGCAGTAGCTGTAGAACTTAAAAAAGAAGACCTGCAAACTCTATTACATTTAATGGAACTGACGGCAGTATGGAACTTACCATATAAGATCATCCACGTTCAAAAAGAAGGCAGGTCAGATACAGAAATAAACTTTGAAACGCTCCAGAGGAATATTCTAAAAGAATATCCTTTAGTGGACATAAATTTTCTCTCATATGAATCCGATGGCATCAATAAAGGACTGGAGAATTATTTGAAGGAAAACCCAGATGCTCTTCTGGTAATGTTTTCTAAAACCAGGTCATTTTTTGAACAGCTCCTGGAATCCAGCCGCTCAGTAGAGATGGCATACCATACTCATGTACCATTACTGGTGGTGAAGTCTTCTTAAAAACCATATAACTGAATAATGATCTATTCATAAATTACCTTTCCTAAAAGCCTTAGGAGTAATACCAAACTCCTGCTTAAATGCGCGTATAAAGTACGTGATATTTTTGAACCCTGCCATAAAACAAACTTCCTGTACCCTATTTTCTGTAGACAGAAGGTATTTTCTTGCCAGCTTTAGCCTTTCCTTCAGCACATATTCAGTAGGGGATACACCGAGTTCATTTTTAAAACTTCTGGAAAAATGGTTTTTGCTGAGACAGGCTTTTTTACTAAGGATATCCAAACTTAAGTTCTCTCTTATGTTATTTTTAATATAATCAGCTACGTAAGCCAATCTATTACTTCCCGCCAGCTGCTTGTAGGTCTTTTCAAGCATATCTCTGGCCTGTGTTTGAGATAACCGAATCAGAAACTCCTTTAATGCTAATGAAGCTATAATATCTTTCTCTTTTGTCACATCATTTAATCCTATCTGGACAAATCTGTTGATGATATCATTTAATTCTATATTATTATTTAAATGGAAATAAGAATGATTTAGCCCCCAATCTTCAGTTAACAATTTTTGAGGCAAATTTTCATTTAAAAGGTTAAAAGTGTTTTCGATCATCTGTCCGGAAATTGAAAGAGCTATACATTGCGTCGGATTCTCCCAGGTCGCTTCCGGAAAATCTATTATCATGACTTCATGCGGAGGCACTATTACTGATTCACCTGGTAGATATTCAAATCCCGGCTGATCAAATAAATGCATGACTTTTTTACCCTTTAGCATGGTCGTAAGTACTAAATCTTCGAAGACCAAGTTCACTTTAGAGGCTTCCTGATGGGTTTCAAATATATTTAACTCACAGCTTTCCAATGTATAGGTAGTTCTGTTTTCTACCATTGAAATCAGATCGTTCTTTCTTTTCCAGGGGACACCTGCTATATTACTTTGGGACATGGTGGTAATTTACGCAAATTCTTATAATTAATCAGCATGATGCTTTAGGTATATTAAATAGTATAAAAAGTGGATTTAATAAAATAATTTTTAGAGATATTTGTCATAATATCAAAAACAGAAAAATTATGACAACAACCACATTATCCCAAAGCAAACCTGTAGATAGGCCTGAAATCAAAGAACAATATGAACATTTTATAGGTGGAGAGTGGGTCGCCCCCTCTTCAGGTGAATATTTTGAAAATATCAGCCCAATAGATGGAAAACCTTTTTCAAAAGCTGCCAGAGGTAATAAAGAAGATATAGATAAAGCTATAGAAGCGGCACATAAAGCATTTCCAAGTTGGAGTAAAACCTCTGCTGCTAATAGAAGTAAGCTACTCAACAAAATAGCGGATATCATAGAAGAAAACCAGGAGCATTTAGCCAGGGTTGAAACAATAGATAACGGTAAAGCACTAAGAGAAACAAGAGCTGCAGATCTTCCGCTGGTCATAGATCATTTCAGGTATTTTGCCAGTGTTATAAGAGCTGATGAAAGTTCAATTTCTGAACACGATGAACATACAGTAAGTATAGCACTGCATGAACCACTGGGCGTAGTAGGACAGATTATTCCTTGGAATTTCCCGCTACTGATGGCTACCTGGAAAATAGCTCCTGCATTGGCTGCTGGGTGCTGCACAGTAGTAAAACCCGCAGAGCAGACACCTACCAGTATCATGGTTCTCATGGAACTGATCGCAGATGTCCTGCCTCCAGGGGTTTTAAACGTGGTTACAGGATTCGGCCCTGAAGCAGGCAAACCCTTGGCTACTTCACCCCGCCTGGCCAAAGTGTCCTTTACGGGAGAAACCACAACAGGTAGGCTTATCATGCAGTATGCTTCAGAAAACCTTGTACCGGTTACAATGGAACTGGGGGGGAAATCACCTAATATTTTCATGAAATCTGTAGCGGATGCAGATGATGAATTTTTCGATAAAGCAGTAGAAGGCGCAGTCATGTTTGCCCTAAACCAGGGAGAAATATGCACTTGCCCCTCAAGGATACTCGTCCACGAAGATATTTACGATGTCTTTATGGAAAAGGTAATAGAAAGAACCAATGCTATTAAACTGGGGCATCCTTTGGCGGAAGACACCATGATGGGGGCCCAAGCATCCAATGACCAATATGAAAAAGTATTGTCCTATCTTAAAATAGGAAAGGATGAAGGTGCTGAGCTGCTCTGTGGCGGAGAGAAAGCTGACCTGAACAGTGGTTTGGAAAATGGTTATTATATTCGGCCTACCATATTTAAAGGGCATAATAAAATGCGGATTTTCCAAGAAGAAATTTTTGGGCCGGTAGTTTGTGTGACCACTTTCAAATCCACCGAAGAAGCTTTAGAAATTGCCAATGACACGATGTATGGACTTGGGGCAGGTCTGTGGTCAAGAGATGCCCATGAGCTTTATCAAGTCCCAAGAGCTATCCAGGCAGGAAGAGTATGGGTTAACTGTTATAACACTTATCCTGCTCATGCTCCGTTCGGGGGGTATAAAAAATCAGGTTTTGGAAGGGAAAATCATCTTATGATGTTAGACCACTATCGTCAAACCAAAAATATGCTAATTTCTTATGATAAAAATAAAATGGGATTCTTTTAGAATATAAAGAAAAATATTCTTGATAAAGACTATTTTGGATGGGAATGGTGATCGATGGAGGCTTGGGATTAAGGGTAAACCCACCCCTCTTCCTTTATCGATCACTTCTCCTTTAATTTTAAGAATAGGTATTTATTTACTGCTTTCTACCTAAATCACCATTACCCTCATTCCACTTTTTACTTAACCCCTTATATATGACTCCTCGAGTACTGGTTACCGAAAAGGCAAAAAATACAATAGATACATTAAGAAAAAGGTTCGGAACAGACCTGATGTTTCACCAAAGTGGTGGGTGCTGTGATGGATCCTCCCCGATGTGCTTTGAAAAAGGGGATTTTAAAGTCGGTGGTAGTGACATATGGCTTGGAAAAATCCATGACTGTGATTTTTTTATGAGCAAAGACCAGTTTGAATATTGGAAGCATACACAGTTGACTGTTGACATCACTCCCGGAAGAGGAAGCAGTTTTAGTATAGAAATACCTATGGGTATACGCTTTATGATACACTCAAGACTTTTTACAGATGAAGAATTCCAAGATTTAAGTCCTGTCAAAGAAGCAGAAGAAGCGATCCAAAGTGAATAAACTTGATAGGAAAAGCAATATTTTCGATACCGGCTTATAACTCATTACATGGCTCTCCCTAATATCAAAACCTTCCTGTAGATAGTTTTCAGATCTAATATCATGTCATTATCTTATACAATTTATCCATCAATGTTTGGTTTAGCCGATAGTATGAATTTACTTTGCAGCTACTTCAGGAAACTGATTTATAAAGAAGAGGTGAGAGATTAGGCTCCCAGACCCTCTGGCAACCGCCCTTGACGTAGGAGAGGTGCCAATACCTACCCAAAAAGCCGGGAACTATAAATTAGACATTATGACCTATCAAAATGACGAAACGCGTGCGGTAAGAACCGTCGCTGCCAGTTCAGATCAAAGAACACACTCTGCACCTATATATTTAACATCCAGCTTCACCTTCGAAGGTGCGGAAGAAGCCCGACAAATGTTTGCAGATGAAATACAGGGCAACATTTACTCCCGGTACAGTAACCCCAATTCCAGTGACCTCATAGCAAAAGTATGTGCTATGGAAGCCACTGATGACGGCATCGCCACTTCTTCTGGCATGGCAGCCATGTTTGCCAGCATAGCCTCTCTGCTGCAGCAGGGAGACCATGTATTGGCAGCTAGAAGTTTATTTGGCTCTACCCATCAACTGCTTACCCGTGTTTTTCCTAAGTGGGGGATTACCCATACCTATGGAGAAGTCAGCGATGTACAGCAGTGGGAAAAGCTAATCCAGCCAAACACCCGCATGATCTTTATCGAAACTCCCTCCAATCCAGGCCTGGAAATAATTGATCTCGAATGGATAGGAGCCTTTGCCGAAGCACATAACCTGATATTGGTAGTGGACAACTGCTTTGCCACCCCTTATCTGCAGCAACCTGCGAAATGGGGAGCGCACATTGTGACTCACTCTGCCACAAAATACATTGACGGACAAGGCCGGGTATTGGGAGGATTAATCTTAGGTAGGCAAGAGCTTATGGACGAAGTGCAGTTTTTTACCCGGCACACAGGCCCTGCCATATCCCCTTTCAATGCCTGGCTCTTGGCCAAAAGCATGGAAACCTTGCCGGTACGGATGGACCGTCATTGTGAAAGTGCATTGAGGATAGCAGAATATTTTGAAGAGAATACTGAATTAGAAGAAGTAAAATATCCTTTTTTAAAATCTCACCCACAATACCATCTGGCCAAAAAGCAGATGAAACAGGGAGGAGGAATTATTACCTTAAATTTTAAAGGTGGACTTGAAAGGGCCAAGAACTTCATCGATCATCTGGAAATGATCTCTATTACAGCTAATCTAGGGGACAGTAGAAGTATAGTCACCCATCCTGCTTCCACCACTCACAGTAAACTTACTAAAGAAGAAAGAGCTAAAGTAGGCATCGTAGATGGACTTGTCAGGCTTTCAGTAGGGCTGGAGCATGCTGATGACATCATCCAGGATGTACAAAGAGCGATTGATTTATCAAAAAAACAATCTTAACACTGCCCACAGCTGTGAAAACAGTATATAGAGCATAAAAACCATTTATACCCTTCAGCCAACTAATAATCCATCTACCTTTAGTGGATAAGGATGAGGCTTTCTCATATATCAATTCAAGAGCCTGAGATTTGGCTGAATGAAAATTGGCTCAGATACCAACCTGAATAAAACAGAGGCTGTCCCTACTCCCTTCATATGAGAGAGCCCTGTTTTTTGGGTTTTTTATAGGTGCATTGAAGCATGAAAATATAAGAAACCGTTTATCCTCCTTATTTTCCTGATTTAATTTATTGAGCTAGGTGCCTTACCTTTCTAAAAATTTTTTAATATATTGAAGCCAATATTTCAGATAACAATATCCCCTAACACCCCAGCTAAATCGAAAAAGCTGTCCAACTTATGAATTTATGAAAAAAGATCAATTGACCGGTATTTCTAGTACCAGAAGAAACTTTCTTAAAACTACCGCTACAGCACTCGCCGGCTTTTATTTTGTCCCACGGAATGTTCTGGGTGGTCCCGGATATACTGCTCCCAGTGACATGCTCCGGGTAGCTGGAATAGGAGTAGGCGGCATGGGGTATAATGATGTAAAAGGAGTTCATAACTCTGGCAAGGCCAATATAGCCTTTCTCTGTGATGTGGATGATCGTCGGGCTGCACAATCCCGAAAAGACTATCCTAAAGCGAAATACTATAAAGATTATAGAGAAATGCTTGAAAAGGAGCACAAAAACATAGATGCCGTCACAGTGTCCACACCTGACCACAACCATGCGGTTCAGGCTATGGCAGCCATGCAACTCGGCAAACATGTATATGTGCAAAAACCGCTTACGCATGATATATATGAAGCACGGATGCTGACCAAGGCAGCTGAAGATTATAAAGTAGTGACCCAGATGGGTAATCAGGGTTCATCGGGTGACGGAGTACGACAGATGATAGAATGGTATGAAGCTGGGCTAATAGGAGAAGCACATACTGTACACTGCTGGACCGACCGTCCTGTGTGGCCCCAGGGCATACCTTGGCCACAGACCCAGGTGAGTATCCCCACCGAACTGGACTGGGACCTCTGGCTTGGCACCGCGCCAAACAGAAACTATGTAAACAACCTGGTTCCATTTAATTGGCGTGGCTGGTGGGATTATGGTACTGGGGCCCTTGGCGATATGGCATGCCATATCATGGAACCTCCCTTCAGGGTATTGGGTCTAGGATATCCTACAGAGGCAGAGTGCAGTGTGGGATCTGTATATGTAGATGAATTTAAAAGAGGTTATTTTCCGGAAAGCTGTCCACCTTCATCTTCTGTTACTTTAAGATTTGCAGGAAAAGATGGTAAAGATGGTATAAAATTTCACTGGATGGACGGAGGTATACAGCCCGTAAGGCCAGAAGAACTCGGTCCAAATGAAATGATGGGAGACGGCGGTAATGGTGTGATCATCGAAGGAACCAAGGGAAAAATGATGGCATCCACCTATGGCAGAGACCCAAAGCTACTACCCACTTCCAGAACCGAAGAAGTAGATGTACCCAAGACAATACCTCGGGTAGAAGGGGGAGATAAAGGCCACTATGCACAGTGGGTGCAGGCCTGCATAGCAGGTCATGGAAGTAAGGAATTCCACAATTTGAGTTCTCCTTTTGCTATAGCTGGGCCTTTGACAGAATCTGTCCTAATGGGTAATTTGGCTATTAGGAGCCAGGACATCAGAAAGGGCCAAGATGGGAAGTATACCTATCCAGGAAGAAACATCAAACTGGTGTGGGATGGAGAAAATATGAAAGTGACTAATTTTGATGAAGCTAATCAGTTTGTCAAAAGAACGTATAGAGATGGGTGGACACTTGGCGTATAACTGATACCTAATAAACAAAAGGCTTCAGGATTGCCATGCATTCTGAAGCCTTTTATTTGAATCCAGTAAATATTATAAGATAGCGATGATCTTCCCTTTCCTGATTTAGAGATTTTCGAAAGAGATGTCATGATCAGGGCTTTTGGAAAAAGCTTCTATAAAAGCATTCCTAAGTACATTAAAAATAGTGGGCATAACCCTTACATTAGTTTCATTAATATCCCCTTCAAATGGTACCCGGGTCGCTACCTGATCTTCCTTAGGGTTTTCAAATATCTTCATGGCTGAACCTACTACCACTTCCCAGGCCTTCCTTAAAAAAGAAGAATCTTCATCCTGTAAATCAATCACTTTAACATTTTCAAATACGGGTTTTAAATACCCTTGAAACACACCATCCTTCATAGCGATTTCCGTAGAAGCATATAACTGGCCTTCTTTGAAAGTAAAATTGGCATACGCCTCCGTAAATTCATTCAAAGCCAATAGATCTACTCTATCCATTTCAACTACCGCATCAAAATCCGGCTGCGACTTAAGGATATTCAAATCTACATGTCCATCAATAAACCCTCCACCTATAGTGGATGCATTTATAGAAACTGCAGAAGGCAATGGTCTGTTATCATCATTGACATTTCCTAAATTAGTAGCATATACGTTCAAATCCTTAAAAAACAGATCTACTTTTGGACTTGCTGTGGGATCTATATAATGTATTTCACCATTATGAATAGTAAAGGTATTGATGTTTATAGGCATAAGCTCATCCAATACATGAGCAAAATCCACGTCTTCTCCGTCTTCCACTTCCTGCCCATTCGAAATAAGGTTTAAAATAGGCCGCTCAAAATGGATATCCCCCACGACTTTGCCTTTAAAAAGTGCTCCCCATTCTAAAGATATATCAATTTCAGCGGTAGAGAAAAAAGGAATATCTTCACGTTCCTCATCAAAAATAACCAGCGAATCTATCTTGTATGCCCCTCTATATAAATGGATATGGATGTCATCCACACTACCATACATACCGTCCATGGTAGCAAGTGCACGGTTTACTTTTTTAAGTACAAATGGCTCCAATGCAAAATGGAGCAATAAAAATATCAAGAGAATTAAAGTGACAGGTATCCAAATCCGTTTTTTCATATATGATCAATGCTGTACTTTAATCTAAACAGCAATAAACCCTGGTAAACAAATTACATACCAAAATTTCATCAAAAAATACCATTAACCTTGTTGATTATAGGGAGGTGAATATTTTAATTTCCCAAGGCCATATAAATAAAGCACTTTACTATACCGCTGCATAAAAGGTAAAAGCAAAATATTAGCTCCGACTACTGACACGATATACACCCAAAGCTCGGGATCATCAAAAAATACATTTAAGACAATCATCACATTTATAAATAAGGCAACGGAAAACGCATAACTAATATACATCGCTCCATAATAAAAATCAGGTTCCGGCAATAGGTTAGCTGCACACACATCACACCTTTTTTTAATGTCTGTTAATTTATAGTAGCTGTACAAGGAAACAGAAAAAATCTCTCCTTTTCTACATTTGGGGCATTTTGCTAATAATATAGATTTTCCGATGCTCGGTGATGACATATGGCTGATATAGCTGGTTGAATGTAACAAATATACAGATGCTTTATGGTTTAAATATGCTTTTTTTGTTCGGATTGTTGCATATCGTCTGATTACCTACCAAAATGCTGTCAGGATCAGAAAAGTTTAATTATCTTTACTAATATGGTAATGTGTATGAATAAAAAATGGATATGGAAAGGATTGACCTATTTGATGTTGGTCAATTTTATAAATCTGTCTGCCAATTTTTATCATGCTTCTGAAATGGACAGTTCTTTATTGAGACATCATGATCCCATAGACTCCCTAGCTGAGCTGGTATTAGAATATTTTTTTGAAATGGATGAAAATACTATTCCAGACACAGAAACTCCTCATGAGAAACGTAAAATAGCTGATGTAACTACTCTATTTCCTGGAGGATCTTTTTCATATTTTATGACCCAATACAATCTAAACCATTACTTTTTCAGCCACTATGAAAATCTATACCAGAATATGTCATTTGACATAAGCGCTCCCCCTCCCAAGGCCATTTCACTTCCCCTCCTATAAATGATATACCAATAGCTTCTTCCCCTCCTGGGGTAACCATAGGCTATATCCTGTGTTTCTGAATGAAAATTTGTTCAGACTAAAAATTATTATAATTAATATTATGAAATTCAATTTATATATATCCTTTTTATTGGGATTCATATGCCTTAATGCCACTGCCCAACAGCAGCCCATACCTACAGATTCTATTCCTTTAACTAATCCTGACAGCTTACCTAAAGTTAAATTAATAGAAGAACTCAAATATATTAAGCAGCCTGGGCTCGCCAATGCTGCTTCTAAGATATATTCGTCAGACCACCGGTTTGCCATCAGTGGATTTACAGAAATCAATTCTGTCTCTTATCTTGGAGAAAAATTAAGGGGTGATGATCTGGAACTATACTATACCAATCTATATAGATTTGGTTTTTACTTCGGCTTTAAACTATCTGATAAGATAATATTTAATTCCGAAATCCAGACTGAATTACTTCATGATGGGTTCAATGAAGTAAATGGTGAAGTGAATTTTGAGTGGATGTTTGATTACCTCTGGCACCCATCTTTTAATATAAGAATAGGCAACTATCCAATACCTCTGGGTTATACTAACATAAATGAAGAGCCTATTGCTTTTTACTCTGTAAACAGGCCGGAGTCTGAGCGGATCATACTACCCACACAATGGCTGGAAACAGGATTACTTTTTTATGGCGTATTTCTTAATAATCAAATGGAATACAATCTGGGTGTCACTAAAGGCCTAGATGCCTCTACCATGGTGGAAGGCACCTGGATAAGGCGTGGAAGGTATCATGCTTTAAATTTCACAGAGTCTATAGCAGGTAACGGAAAATTAGAATATGTAGGATCTGAAAACATTAAACTGGGCGTAGCCGGATATATGGGTAACGCTGGAAGAGGTTTGGAAACTCCTTCCGGACAAGCCTTTAATCCAAAAACAAGGCTTTTCTCTGCTTTTGCCGGATATGACTTAGGCATTATTTCTATTTTTGCTCTAGCTATGAAAGGCAAGATGAGCGAAACTGATAGGATATATGAATTTGATGAACAGGTAATAGGTGAGGAAACATTTGGGTATTATGGAGAAATCCGTTGGGATTTATTGAGCATTCTGGATAAAAACAAAAATTGGAAATTGCCCCTATGGATAAGGTATGAGAGGTTGGATACCCATGCCAGTGTTATTCCCTCATTGGACATGATAGATTATAATCACCAAAATCTGGAAATTATAAGTATGGGAGCTAATTTAAGGCCTAAGAAAAGTTTGGTATTTAAAGCCAATTACCAGATTAGAAAGAATTTAGCCCCTAGCATATTACCGGAATCCGATCGCATAGAGCTGGGAGTAGGCTTTATCTTCTAAAAAGGGAGCATGGAT
>NZ_JMIH01000014.1 GCF_000714815.1 Anditalea andensis
ATCCATGCTCCCTTTTTAGAATTTTTGATCTTCGTTCACCTCACTTCGTCAAGGTCATAATCCTTTCCGATTCCCCACCTAAGTAATTCTTCGATTTCATATAGTTCTAAAGTCGACAGATCTTTTACTTTAAAGTTCTCACCACTTAACCGGGCCATAATTTCTATAATTCTTTCTTCACCCATATTTACCAGACGGTACACCCTACCTACCCTCAAATTATCCAAAGCCATTGCCATCTTAAAGTATATTTAAAAGTTCGTTTGATCTTATCATTTAGGCATTTTCCTGATTAACTGATTTTTTTTTTAAATGTTCATCATCTAGCGGACTTTTAGATTTCCTGAATCAAAACACCTTCTGCCTCAAAGGTATATTCTTCTTTGGGCGAATTGATTTTTTGGATTTCAGCGGAGGGTAATCCTTCATCTTCAGCAAAATGGCGGAGGGTCTCTACATCAGTAATGGTTCTGGCAGCTTTCCCTTCTATTACGGCCATATATCCAGAGGATTGGGTAGGTACAAAAAAGCTGTAATCTTTAAAAGTTACCCGCATTTTATTTCCATCAGGCAATTCCAGCGTCATCCAGCAGCCTTTAGATTTACATACTTCACTGATTTCCCCTTTTACTTTTCCATCAAAAGAACCGGTCTGCTGTAAAGTAGTAAACATTTCAGAAACAGTCACAGCCCGGTCTACAGAAACAAACTCTCCATAATGGCCTGTAGTAGAAGCCGTTTCGGAAATAACTGCATCAGTATTTTTACTGCCACCAGTACAGGAGGACAACCATAGCGCAGTTCCTATTAAAATATAAATGCCTTTTTTCATAAATT
This sequence comes from Anditalea andensis, assembly GCF_000714815.1. Taxonomy (GTDB): domain Bacteria; phylum Bacteroidota; class Bacteroidia; order Cytophagales; family Cyclobacteriaceae; genus Anditalea; species Anditalea andensis. The sequence continues at coordinate 838 of NZ_JMIH01000014.1, forward strand.
CATATTTAGTAATGATAGACACAAAATTAAAGATTACTTTTAGAATTGGAAGCAAAAAAAATAAAAGTAAAATCACTAATTAAGGCATGTATTTTTTAATATATCCTTAAATTTACGATACAAACCTTAATAATAATATACCTAATGTCTATTGCTAAAAAATTCATCATTGATTTTGACAGTACGTTTACTCAAGTAGAGGCCCTGGATATCCTGGGTGAAATAAGCTTAGAAGGGTCTGCCGACCGTGATCGAAAGTTGCATGCCATAAAAGAGATAACTGATCTTGGCATGGAAGGAAAGCTCACTTTTAGAGACAGTTTAGAACAAAGGATATCTATACTGGAAGCCAAAAAACCACAGATTCAGGAATTGGTGGAAGTATTAAAGACCAAAGTATCCAAATCCTTTTACCGCAATCAAGAGTTTTTTCATGAAAATTCGGAAAACATATACATCATATCAAACGGATTTAAGGATTTCATAGTCCCTATTGTAGAAGAATTTGGGATAAACAAAGAAAATGTATTTGCCAATGAATTCATATACGATGAAACCGGAAACATCATTGATTTTGACAGAACCAATCTACTCTCAAAAAACAATGGGAAATCCGAAACCATCAAAAAGCTGAATCTGGAAGGGGATATTTATGTAATCGGTGACGGCTATACCGATTATGAAATTAAAGCTTCAGGACTAGCAAATAAATTTTACGCTTTTACAGAGAACATCAACCGTCCAGCGGTATCAGCCAAAGCAGACCATATCGCGCCCAGTCTGGATGAGATACTTTATGTCAATAAGATGAACAAAAAATATTCCTACCCAAAAAGTAGAATTAATGTACTACTACTAGAAAACGTTCACCCCATAGCGGTGGAGTTAATGAAAAATGAAGGTTATAACGTAGAAATCATGACCTCAGCTATGTCTGAAGAGGAGCTGGCAGAAAAGATATCTAAGGTATCAGTGCTGGGGATAAGGTCCAAAACCCAAGTCACTACAAAGGTTCTAGAGAACGCCAATCGCCTGATCGCAATCGGAGCATTTTGTATAGGCACCAATCAAATAGATCTGGAAACCTGTCAAAAGAAAGGAATAGCAGTCTTCAATGCCCCCTTTAGTAATACACGGTCTGTAGTGGAGATGGCCATTGCCCAGATCATATTCCTGATGAGAGGCCTTCATGACAAGTCTATAAAAATGCATCAGGGCATCTGGGACAAATCTGCTTCTGGAAGCTTCGAGATAAGAGGAAAAAAACTAGGAATCATAGGTTACGGCAATATAGGCACACAGCTATCCGTCCTGGCAGAAAACATGGGACTCGATGTCTACTATTATGATATTATAGAGAAACTGGCTTTGGGCAATGCCACAAAAGTGGATTCTTTAGAAGCATTACTTCAAAACTGTGACATCATTTCCTTACATGTAGACGGCAGAAAAGAAAATGGGAATCTGATAGATAAAAAGCATATAGATCTGATGAAGCCGGGAGCTATATTACTTAACCTAAGCAGAGGCCATGTAGTGGATGTGGCTGCTCTAAGAGATGCAATATTGGAGGGTAAAATATCAGGAACAGCAATAGACGTATTTCCTGAGGAACCAAAAAACAATGACGAGCCCTTTGCCTCAGAACTTATAGGCCTGCCCAATACCATACTATCTCCCCACATAGGGGGCAGCACATTAGAGGCACAGCAGAATATAGCACGTTTCGTACCTGGAAAAATAATGGAATATATCAATACGGGCAACACGTATAACAGTGTGAATTTCCCCAATATACAACTGCCTTTCCTTCAAAATGCACATCGGCTCATTCATATCCACCACAATGAGCCAGGAATACTGGCTAAGATCAACCAGATCCTAGCTTCTTATGAAATTAATATAGTGGGTCAGTATTTAAAGACAAATGAAAATATCGGATATGTCATTACAGATATCAATAAAAAATATTCAAACGAAGTGATAGATGCCATGAAAGGAATAGAAGGCACGATAAGGTTTAGAGTTTTGTATTAATGAGGGAACATTACCAGTCATCGCTGCTACCCAAAGGGCAGTTATGACTGGTACACCTATATCCAATAGTATTAATTAGACATAGGTGATCAGCTTATAAAATGTAAAACTGGTTAAGAAAAGAAATGAAGATTTAGCTTTAAAAAAGAGAGTCCGGGCCTAGAGTGTTACAAACCTCTTTACTTGACAAGATTTGAGCTGCCCGAATTTCGCAACCTTCCACTGTTATCCTGCTTCCGAAGAAACGAGGTCCCTAACGGTAAACCGGAATGGGATGAGGCCTGGTTTTGATAAAAGGCTTCACTCGGCATTTTTGTTAATTGTGAAGTTTGAACATGTCGGAGGCCCGAACTCTTTACAAATATACGAATAAGATTTTCTAAAGTTTTATCTTAGAAGCAAAGGCTTTTTTTAAATTATTCTAGTTAAACATTTCATCTTCTGTGGAAACGCACTATTATAGAACAATTTGTGTATAAAACCTTCCTTAATAAAAGATGATTTTATTGATAAAATATTTTCATTAAAATATTTTATCAATAAAATTTTAAATTCAAAATATAAATCTGAAATATGTATAAACATTTAACCTATCCAAAATTATATTTCCATTTATAAGAATTTATATAATTTTAAATTTATTTTTGCACGTTCATACAACTGTAAGCATGTACCAGATTAAAAAAATGATTGTTTGTCTTGACCTGTCCGAAATGGATGAAACTTTGGTCAAATTCGCTTCCTTCGTAGCAAAGACTAATCAGACAGACAAAATTTATTTTACAAATGTCATTCGTAACCTTAACATCCCCAAGGATGTGCTTAAAGAATTCCCCAATCTGATCGACAGCATGATCGATGAAAGAAAAGGTGAAATGAAAAAAATCATTGACAATCACTTTGACAAAAGCCTGGATACAAATTGTGCCTTAGTAGTAAAAGAAGGTCAGCTTTCTAAGAAGATACTCAAGTTGGCCCATGAAAAATCTGCTGACATGATCATTGTAGGCAGGAAAGTGACTATGATCGGAACGGGTGTGGTGACCCAGCGGCTGGCTCGGAGAGCAAGCTGTTCTTTGTTGATCGTCCCAGAAAAAAGCGTACCTAAAATAGACCGTATACTGGTTCCCAGCGACTTTTCGGATTATTCAAAGGATGCCATGGAAGAAGCTATATTAATAGCTGAAAAAAATGGCCGTAATGTAGAAATTATTTGCCAGAATGTTTTTACTGTGCCCTCTGGCTATCACTTTACAGGTAAAAGCTATGAGGAGTTTACTGCGATCATGAAAACCCATGCTGAAATAAATTATAAAAAATTTATTAGAAAAATAGATACCAAAGGATTTGATATCATCCCCATTTACACCAAAGATGATGATGAAGATCCGGTAGAAGATATCATACAAAAGGCCATAGAGATCTCAGCAGACGGCATCATCATAGGAGCCAAAGGAAGGACAGCTGCCACTGCCCTGTTTATAGGCAGCATGGCTGAAAGATTAATTCAATTAAATGATAAGTTTCCGCTTTTGGTGACAAGGCCCAAAGGAAAAAATGCTGGTCTTTTGGATTACATTCTTGAAATCTAACCACATAGCCCATTTTTAAAAAATTTCTATTCTCGTAAAAACAGGCTCACTACTCTTTATATGTATTATAATTTTTGTATCAAATATAAAAACTTACGCTTATTCGATATTTTTTTGTAGGTTTTAAACTTAAGCCAAGTCCTATTGTCTAAACAGTACATGAATAGCCTGACTGACCTTGAAATTTTAGACTTGATAGCAAATCCCCTTACCAAAGAAAAAGGATTTCGTCTATTAATAGAAACTTATCAGAGAAAGGTCTATGGAGTGGTAAGAAAGATGGTGATCATTCATGAAGACGCCGATGATATCACCCAAAACACGTTTATCAAAGCCTGCAACAATATTTTAAAATTCCAGGGAAATTCATCCCTTTTTACATGGCTGTACAGAATAGCAACGAATGAAAGTCTGAATTTTCTAGAGAAAAAGAAAAAAAGATATTTCTTCCCCGTGGAAGACCATCAGGAAGTCATGGCTAATTACATAGATACTTCTCCGGATATATCAGGTACCGAAATAGAAAGAAAACTACATAAGGCTATACTCAGGCTTCCAGAAAAGCAACGGCTGGTGTTTAATCTTAAATATTTTGAAGACCTCAGTTATGAGGAAATGTCCGCTATCACCGAAACATCTATAGGTGCATTGAAGGCAAGTTATCATCATGCAGTGAAAAAATTAGAAATAGAATTAACCGCGGAATAAACCTTGGAGCATTAGTCTTGTCTAAATAAAGAATCTATTAAATCGAGCATAACAATAGCGGTGCACAGAGGATTGGCCTGATTACCCAGATAACTATCAAAGGGGAACTATGGGAGATTCTATCCCCACACTGGCGAGGCACAAATCAAGACCTTGGATAAAAATATAAACGGATGAAAAACATACCAAACAGTCATATATTCAAAGAACCAGAAGGTTATTTCGACACGCTCCCGAAGAAAGTCATCGATCGTAGAAAAACTCAGATACGGCAGGTTTATATATTCAGGGCCGCTATTGCGGCTATTCTCCTGGTAGGCTTGTCATTTATGTTTTTGCTTCAGCAGCCTTGGGTCAATGAAGCTGACTATCAAGTGTATGACCCTGATATAGAAGATGAAGTGGAATTATATATTAGCAGCGAAATTTGGCAGGCAGAGGACGTACTATTACTAAGTGATGACCCCAATGAAATTCTAGACAAGATGATAGAAATCGAGTATGTGGCATATATGTCAGAACCTGATCCAATGGATGATGATTTCTGGTTTTAATCACGAAAGAAACCGTAAAATGGAGAGGGCAAAAACCACCGAATATATGTATGTCAAGACTGTATGCGGGAATCCATTTAACCTATGACTAAAATATAGAAAGATGAAAAATTTACTTATCATATTAGCGCTGACCCTCAGTACCGCTACGATGGCTCAGCAGAGGCAAACTTCCATCCGGCAGCAGGGCACTTCCATTGACAAAGAAAAACTGGAGTCAGCACGCATAGCATTTATCACCAATAGACTGAGCCTCACTCCAGGACAGGCAGAAAAATTCTGGCCCCTTTACAACCAAAACATGCAAAAACGCCGTGAACTCATGCGGGAAATGTCAAAAATAAACAGAATGGATGTCAAAGAAATTACCGAGAAAAATGCTACAGAATTAATCAATAGAAAACTCGATATCCAACAAAACCTCCTTGACATAGAAAAAACCTTTATGAAAGAGATCATAGAAGTGATCACACCTTCCCAGGCTCTACAGCTCGGAGGAGTAAATAGGGATTTTACCCGACAGCTATACCGAATGCAAGGTGATTCAAGAGATCGAAGGCACAGTAATTGATATATGATTAAAAGTACAATTAAGGTTTAACGATATTTAAAAAAGGAGCATTCATTTTAGAATTGCTTCTTTTTCTGTTTTAGCCTACTTAAGAATGCACTTAAATCACTGTTCAATTCAATTTTTTATTAATTTGCACAAATGCAGCAACATCTGACGCTTTTAGAGCTCAACAATAAAATTAAAGCCACTTTAAACGAGCAGCTTTCTCCTACCTACTGGGTGGTAGCGGAAATAAGTGATTTAAAGGGTTCTCCCAAAGGCCATGCTTATCTTGAGCTTGTAGAAAAGACCGGAAACTATATATCTGCTAAAATAAGGGCAAATATTTGGGCCTATTCGTATAGGAGCATTGCCAACAGGTTTCAATCGATGACTGGACAATCACTTCAGAATGGCATGAAAGTTCTGGCCATGGTCAACATACAGTTTCATGAGATATACGGGCTCAGTCTGAATATTCAGGAAATCGATCCTAATTTTACTATCGGAGAAAGGGCCAGAAAAAAGCAAGAAGTGATCGAAAAGCTGACCAAAGCAGGCCTGATGGATATGAACAAACAATACCCCCTCCCCACTGTTCCGCAGAATGTGGCGATAATAAGCTCCTCCACCGCTGCAGGTTTTGGCGATTTTATAGATCAATTAAAAAATAATAAATTAAATTATGCCGTCAACTGGCAGCTTTTTCCCGCAGTAATGCAGGGAAATGAAGCCGTAGATTCCATACTTCACGCATTAGCCCAAATCGCCCAGTCCCCTACCCCATTCCAACTAGTAGCCATCATCAGAGGAGGTGGAGCACAGCTGGATATGGATTGTTATGATGATTATGAACTGGGAAAGGCCATAGCACAATTTAGATTACCCGTAATCACAGGGATCGGACATGAACGTGACGAATGTATAGCAGATCTGGTGGCCCATACCAAAGTAAAGACACCTACTGCAGTGGCAGAATTCATCCTCTCGGGATTTAGGGATTTTGAAGACAAACTGAACCTGCACCTCAAGCGTATAGAAAGATCAGTAAGCTATCTGCTTCAGAAGGAACATAAAGCCATTAGGGATATAGAACATTTATTGATCAGTTTATTTAAAAACAAACTGTTTCAATCCAGTGACCGTTTGGTCAATTATCAAAGAAAAATCAATTCAGAATCTTTAAATTTTATCAAGCTGCATTATTCCTCTTTGGAAAACTTATCAGGTAGGGTAAAACGGCAAAGTAAGACCTTGGTGAAAAATGAAATCAGCCTGCTCACTAACCTTGAAAAAGACATAAACCGACTGAACCCGCACTTCTTTTTAAAAAGAGGGTATACCCGGTCAGAAATAGACGGGACACCCATCATCACAAGACCTGCAGAGGCAGGTGACAAAATGATCACCTATACACTAAACCAAATAATAGAAAGCCATATAGTATCCATAGAAAAAAATGAAAGATAACTTGACTTACGACACAGCACTCGCCAGAATAGAGGAAATCGTCCATCATTTAGAAGACGAAAACAAAAGCATAGATGAACTATCTGCACTCGTAAAAGAAGCCAGCGAGCTGGTACAATACTGTAAGCTAAGGTTAAAAATGACAGAAGATGATATTCTCAAAGCATTTGGTGAAGAATAATGAGTAACCTACTTTACGAGATATAGTCATAGCCCACCTTCACTCAAAATCCATTCTCATATACGGCCAACCTTCCAAATTAATTTGACTATTTAATTATTTTAAAAAAGGCTTCAGTTAATTCTGAACCCTTTTTTAAATTGAAAAAATATAGATCCTTTATACCTAAAAGACTGGCCATCAATTTCGTTAGTTAAAGTGATTCATCTTTTTGGTTCTTTTCTTGTTCATCAAACCACCCAGCATACTTTGGGTAGTTTTCAGCAGTACGTTTAATTACAGCTTTCATATTTTCTCCGGTAGCTTTCACTTTCCGTGCAGGCATGCCGGCATATATACTGTCGGCTTCCACTATAGTATTGGCCAGAACGACAGCACCTGCAGCTATGACTGCACCGCTGTGTACTATGGCACCATCCATAACTATAGCCCCCATACCTATAAGCACATCATCATGTATGGTACAGCCATGGACAATGGCATTATGTGCTATGGACACTCTATTTCCTATATAGGTCCCAGCTTGTTTATAGGTACAGTGAATCACTGCACCGTCTTGTATATTGGTATCATTACCGATCCTTATTTCATGGACATCTCCTCGTATTACAGCATTGAACCACACTGTACAGTTATTGCCCATTATCACATCTCCCACTACAGTTGCGTTTTGCGCAAGCCAACAATTAATACCTAGCAAAGGTGATTTATCTCTAACTTTAATTATAAATGCCATATTATGGTTTAAAACTATATATAAAAGTACTTTAAATATTTCTTCACCAAAACTAATTTTTTTATATGGAAATGTGAACTTTAATATGCACTTTTGTATTACATGTATATACATCAATTAAGTATTTAACCAAAAATCGAAAATTATGAAATTCTTAAGATTTACCGGATTGGCAATTGCCGCAGGTTTCATGCTCGCATCGTGCGATAATCAAGGCAGTACAGTAGAAACCACAGAAGCTCAGGAAGTATCAGCAGGATCAGGTGAAACGCTAAGCGTTAATCCTAATGCAAGTAAAGTTACTTGGACTGGATATAAACCAGCAGGCAAACACTACGGTACTATTGCTGTTAAATCAGGTGAACTAACTGTAGATGGCGAAAATATAACTGGCGGCAGGTTTGTTATGGATTTAACTGCTTTGGATATCGAAGATCTTAAAGATGACAAAGAAAACTATGACAAATTATACGGACACTTGCAGTCGGCTGATTTCTTTGACACCCAAAATCATCCAGAAGCCACTTTTGAAATTACAAATATAGAAACTTACCAAAGTGGTGATACAGTGGAAGACACCGAAGAATTCCAATCCGACAATACTCCTACTTCATCTTCACAGCAGATGGTAGCTAACCCTACCCACTGGATCAGCGGAAATCTGACCATGAGAGGAAACAGCAAAAACATAAAATTCCCTGCGACAATTACCAATAATAACGGAACTATCGCCGCTAAAGCTGGTTTTAACATCGACAGGACCCAATGGAAAGTTTCTTATGGTGACGAAAGTAGTGCAGCTGATAAGGCCAGAGATCAGTTCATCTACAATACTGTAAATGTAGGATTTGAAATTCAAGCCAATTAATTGATTTTCTTATTTTAATTACATAAGGAGGAGCTTTAAATGGCTCCTCCTTTTGTTTTAAATGCTATTTTTGTACCATGAAGCTTAAGGTACCTTTAGAACAATTTTTACGGCAAAAGCTAATCAAATGGGCTGAGAACCGATACACCTATGTAGCCTACTTTACAGACAATAACATCCACTATCCTTATAGTGGTTTTCAGGACCAGCTGATGGCCGGAAATCAATCCATATTGCTACATGATATACCTAGCAGTGGCAAAGAAGTAGTAGGCATCATTTCTTATGACTTTAAAAATCGGATAGAAGATCTAGGGAGTAACAATAAGTCAATAATAAATCATCCTGATCAACTATTTTTTTTACCCGAAATCAAAATAAGTATATCAGATGATGTATTGATTATCGATCACCCCTCCGCTGACATCCTATACCAAGAAATACTTCACACTCCATTGCCAACCCATCCCATCCTTTTAGATGAAATTAAAGCATTAACCAATAAAGAGCAATACCTGCAAAATGTCGATCAAATCAAGCAGCGAATTATAGAAGGTGATGTCTATGAATTAAATTATTGTATAGCTTTTGAATCAGATATAAAAGAAATAGCACCTACCTCCCTGTTTTTAAAACTCATGGAAGCCTCTCCTATGCCCTTTTCGGCATATTTTAAAGCCAATGATCAAGTATTGGTCTGCGCTTCTCCCGAAAGGTTTATAAAAAGGCAAAAAAGTAAAATTATAGCACAACCCATAAAAGGAACTATAAGGAGGGGTAGCACGCCTCTAGAGGATCAAAAATATAAGAATTCTCTCCTAAACAGCGAAAAAGAAAGATCTGAAAACCTCATGATTGTCGACCTTATGCGTAATGATCTTAGCAAAATCAGTAGTACAGGAAGTGTGTCTGTAGAGGAGCTCTTTGGGATATATTCATTCAGACATGTCCATCAAATGATAAGTACCATTAGCGCTGTCTTAAATGAAAATTGCACAATAGAAGAGGTTTTCCAAAACACTTTTCCAATGGGCAGTATGACAGGAGCTCCAAAAATCAAAAGCATGGAACTGATTGATCATTATGAAAATTTTAAAAGGGGGTGGTTTTCTGGTACTGTTGGATATCTGGACAAAGACGGTAATTTTGATTTTAATGTCATCATCAGAAGCATTTTTATAGATTTCAGTTCTTCTAAGATAATGTTTGCAGTAGGTAGTGCTATTACCTTTGATTCGGTGCCAGAGCAGGAATATGAAGAATGCTTGCTAAAGGTTCGGTCAATTTTAGAAGTTTTAAATGCCTAAAAAAAAAAGAAAGCCTCGGGAATAATCCTGAAGCTTTCTTTTAATTATTTTATACTTTCAACTGTAATACAATCTCATCAATTACGCTTTAAACGGAGGTTATAATCATATCTTTCATCATCATCCTCCTCCATCATTCTTCTATCAGGTCCAAGCATGCTTAAAGTACCTTCATTTTCATTAAGCAAAAAATAACGGGGCTCGTTCGTGCCAGGATTAAGTTGGTAAACTGTAGCAGTAGGGTCCTCTCTATACCCAACCAGTTTAGTATACACACCTTCTACCTCATCTTCTATATCACCGGTATGGGTACCACGGTGGACGGTTCTGATCCAATACTCTGATGTCTCCTGAACACTGTCTTTTTCTAGCCAAAGCTCTACTTCTATCCTATCACAATCTACACATGGTATTTCACCTTCAAAAACCAGGTATTCATTAGCCACCCTACTGCTGATATCCTGACCCACTTCTTGAATCACATTTCCTTCTCCCTCCCCTTGATTACCACATGCTGTAAAAATCAATATACTTAAAAGAAATACTATTGTACTTTTCATATCATTTATTATTTAATTAATAATTAAAATTAAAGTTCAGGTTGATGAGTAGACATAGAAGCGAAATTTATAAATTCCTTAAAACGCAATTCCTTACTCAACTTAATGTTGATAATCTCACGAGCCTGAAGACAGGCCATAGAAAAAGATTCTGAGATTACATCTACTCTAAAATCATTGTGTATCATATTGATTTTAACTGTAAGCCCAATTTTGGACCGGTTTTCACTAATGATTCTTTTTATGTCTATATTAACATCAATCAGAAACGGTAGATCCCTTTTTTCAAAAGTAAATACAGATCTAACCTGTTCAGTTAGAGAAGGATCATTGAAACTCGCTGTAAAATTAATGCTGGGTTCGATCATGACAATCTGTTTTGGTATAAGGGGTGATCTGTAATTATATCTATCATTTCATCCAAATCATTTTCGATAATACCGAATACCATCTGGTGATTGGTTTCTGTAACCTGATTATAGGTGGCTACCTTAAAATTGGCCAAATTGGATAAAACATCTAAATCTTCCGGAAAATTATTAATTCTTGTTATCTCATCGGCTGCCTGACCTATTTCCTGAAGATACTCGTACACAGTTTCCTTTATCTGCTCATTACCTTCAAAATCCTGGTATGACATACCTTTTACTTGGGCTTTTACACCTCCCATTAGGTCTACGATTCTTACTAGATGCTGATTGATTTCCTGTTGACTGTCCATAGGTTTTATTAACAAAGTATAATTTATTTTTGTTTTGTTTAAAAGATTTATTTTGACCAAATACCCCTATTGGATATATTAGATTGAAATATACTAGGTTTTTATTAAATAAAAAAAAGAACTAAGATAATTTGATTTCCCTATACATGTCTTTTTTATAGGATGTAGAAACCAAAATAATGCTTAATTTAAATGCTGTATTAACTTTAACTGCCTTGAAAGGTCAAATTCAAAAAAATGAATAAAGAAACGGTAGCTTCAGCCAATAGAGGAGTGTTTAAATGAATGATAATCACATCAGAAAAATAATCCATATAGACATGGATGCATTTTATGCATCTGTAGAGCAGTTGGATAACCCTGAACTAAAAGGAAAAGCACTGGCGGTAGGAGGAAACAAAGAAAGAGGGGTAGTCGCCGCTGCCAGTTACGAAGCACGTCGCTTCGGGGTAAGGTCTGCCATGTCCAGCAAATTAGCTGCACTTAAATGCCCGGAGTTAATATTTATAAAACCCCGATTTGATCGGTACAAAGAAATTTCTCAACAAATAAGAGCTATATTTTTTGATTATACCGATTTGGTAGAGCCGCTATCTCTGGATGAAGCTTTTTTAGATGTTACTATAAACAAAGTCGGTAACCCATCTGCCACCATAATAGCTCAGGATATAAGAAGAAGGATTAAAGAAGAGGTAGGCCTAAATGCCTCCGCAGGTATCAGTTACAATAAATTCTTGGCCAAGATAGCCTCAGATTTAAACAAACCAAACGGCCAGGCCGTCATCCACCCCTCCAAAGCTGAAGCCTTTCTAGAGAAACTTCCCATTGAGAAATTTTTCGGAATAGGAGAAAAAACTGCTGAAAAAATGAAACGGTTTGGTATCTATAATGGACTTGACCTGAAACAATTTTCTTTACAATTTCTTACGAAGCAATTTGGTAAAACAGGCATCCATTATTACAATATTGTCCGGGGTATACACATGAGTGAGGTAAAACCAAATAGAATTAGAAAATCCTTAAGTGCAGAAAATACCTTTGACCATGACCTAAAAGACAGAAAGAATCTATTGGAAGCATTAATTAAAATAGTTGACGAATTAAAGCTTAGAATAGCGCGTACTAAAGTAGAAGGTCGCACACTTACACTTAAAATTAAATACAATGATTTTACTGTGCAGACAAGAAGTAAAAGTTATGATCAGACAATAAGGGTTGAGCAACTTCTAGAAATAGTCGAGACTTTATTAGATCAAGCTCCGGTAATATTTCCTGTACGGCTGCTTGGAGTAGGGATTTCCAATTTAAATAATCCCCCTAATATGCCAGAAGAAAATAAACAGCTGAAAATTGAATATAAAAATTTCTAGCAAGGCTTGGCATAGATTATGGTTTATATTGATCCTATTTGAACTAAAAAAAACTATAATATGAAACTTGGACAAAAATATTTTGACTTTGGAATTAAATATGGTGTGCCCCTTACTATAATAGGTTCTACTATAGCGATGAGCAAAGTAAAAGGAATCGGAAATCTTCTCGTTTTTGGATTGGTGACACCCGCTATGGTATATTACCTATATACCTTATCCCAAGCAAAGGCTAATGTGGATGCATGATTGAGGAAATAAAACTTTTTATTTTAAAGCGGCTGTCATATAGATAGCCGCTTTTTTTAGAATGGATAGCCAATAGCAAAGTTAAATATAAGATTTTCTCTCCTCCAGTCTCTGCTTCTTATATCAAATGTATTTCCCCATCTTTCATTTTCAGGCATATAGGGTCTTCTCACCGGTGTGGCAAAATCAAATCTGATAACAAAGAAATCAATATCCACCCTTAGCCCAAACCCGGTACCTATACCTAATTCTTTGTGCCAATCAGAGGTAAATTTCCCCCCTGGTAAAGCTTCGTTTTCATTGGCCAACCAAATATTACCTGCATCAAGAAATACGGCTCCCTTTAATACAGAAACTATAGGAAAGCGGTATTCTATGTTCCCCTCTAGTCTTATATCGCCCGCCTGATCAAAAAATGACCCTATATCAAACTGGGCAGGCCTATAGGTTCCAGGCCCCAGAGATCTGATTCTAAATGCTCGCACGCTATTAGGTCCACCTGAAAAATACTGCTTCACAAAAGGAAGAGAGACTGAATTGCCATAAGGTATGCCCCATCCTCCAAATAGTCTGGTAGCAATGATATTGTTTTGGTTTAATCTGAGGTAATATCTAAAATCAACATCAGCCCTGGCATATTGGGCATAATCCAATCCAAAAAAAGTACTGGGATCATCACTGAATGTTCGGCTTAGAAGATTTAATGCATTGCCTGCTAGATCTACTGTGGTGCCTACAAATATACTGTGGGTCCTGAATGCATCTACCATCTGGTTATAATTGAAAGTATAGTTGATTCCGGCTATAAATTGCTGCTCAAAGCTCCTTCTTAGAAAAGGGTTACTATCCAGGATGTCTTCAAACTGAGGAGAGGCATTGGACATTCTGACGAAGGTCAGGTTGATTGGATTTATTTCATGGTATACAAACCTGTTTTGATTCCAAAAATATCCATATGCCGCATTATAGGATACTAAACGGTAAAGGTCTACCCTATTGAGGTATTCTGCACCCACTGAGATTTTTGTCTTGGGTATAGCGTAGGCAAATCTTTCACTTATAGGAATAGGAAAAATCACACGTGGGAAAATCAAATCTGCTTTCAATCCTAACTCTATAGAATTCAAACCTGTTCTATCTCCGCTGGCTATCTGCGTTTCATATGCAGCATTCGCAGATATATTCAATGTTTCGCCACCGAGCCAAAGGTTTCTGTTTCTCAATGATAATAGTATCCCCGGACCAGCAAAATTATTACTCTTAGATAACCCCTGTATTTCAGCTCTTACAGAGCGCCGGTTAAGCGGAGATAAATAGATATCTGCATCCAGTACACCTTCCCCTTCTATCAAAGATGTATCCTGTTCAGTAAACCTTACATTTACATACCTATAATTCCCTATTGAGCTGAGGCGGTTACGGGTAAGTCTTGCAGTCTGAGAACTGTACCTTTGCCCTTCTTCAAATAATATATATTCTTCGAGCAATTCAGGTCTAAATACCTTTACTCCTTGGATAAAACTAATGCCATTGACCTCTGTAGTATCGAGCAGTGCGGCAGATTCAGAAACCGAATAATTTGGAAATACTCTAATATCACGAATCCTATAAGGTAATAGCGCCCTGTCTGGGGTTTCATCTTTATACCTCAGATATAGATCAAACCTTCTATCTTCATATTTACTGGTATCCGCTTCAAAAATCAAAAAATCTGAGTTAAAATTATAATAACCCATAAGTTTTAATTCATCATCGATTCTAATCCGTTCAGCATTTAACTTTTGGAGGTCAAACCTATCCCCTTTCTTTAATTGCGTTCCCTCCAGTACTCCTCTTATGGCTTGTTCTATTTTAAGGGAATCCCGCTCTATGGTGATGTTTTCCATGACATAGGGAGACGGCAACCAAGCGGTAAAATCAATAGATGCAAATTTACCTTGCCTTTTAACATCTGAATCAGTCCTTCCATAAAAGTATCCCATGTTCTCCATTCTGTTCATCAGAAGCTCCTCTGTTCTAATGGGATTGACATCACTGAGATAAATAGGCTCCTCCCCAAGCTGCCTTTTTAGAAATCTATTGATCCAGCCTGCACCTTCTTTGCTCCCTTTATAATGTGCCCAGACACCTAATCTCATTCCTAGAATAGCACTGTTTGCACTAGGAAGGAGCGATTCCAACCTTCCTTCAATCTGGTTTTTATCTTTGACATCACCTTCCTCCACAAGTTTTAGATCGGCTCCGGTATAGAGATATTCTCCTTCTGGTATATACTTTTTTACACTACAGCTTTGGTTAAGCAGGCAAAAAATCGATACTGAATATATAAGCGTATATATTTTTTTCATTTAATTTTATTTTCACTGATTAACGGTTGCTTGGATTTTCTTCTTGTTCTTCCTGCCTTTGTTCTTCCTTCAGTCTTTCTTCTTGCCTTCTTTGTTCTTCTTTCTTTTCTTCCTCTTCTCGTTGCTTCTCTTCGATTTCTGAAATAGGATTCACAGCATCCTCATCAGCGGTCTCATCCCGGCCGGTCCATAGTTCCCTTAATCTATTAAATTCACGATTAAATATCAGTGACATTCCGGTGACGATGAGCTGTCCGTCCACGATACTTTCAAATTGGTTTCTCCTAAATCCTCTGAGTCTATACCTTCCGTTAGAAGTAAGCAGATATTCTACACTCACATTACCCAGTACAGCCCCTGCTTGCTCCTGATTATGAGAACTACCCTCTATATCCATTTGACTCCCTACCTGTACTACCAGCCTTTCATTCATCAGGCTTTTCCTAGCACTAACATTTAACTGTGTCCTGTCCTGGGGAGCACCTGTCTGGTAATCTGTATAGCTATCAAGGTCAAAATCAAGTTCTACTCCCGTACCTCCCAATACATTCCCTGCCAAAGAATTTAATTGTCCTGACAATACCTGACTTACACTTGATCGTGCCATAGCAGAAGCTCCGCCGCCAGTTCCATCTCCTCCTGTATCTGGAAAGAACCTATTGAGTACAAGCAATGAGAAGACTTGACGGTTAAGTTCGTCCGTCTGCTGGTTTACCTGCTGTACGCGGGTATATACATTCCCCCCTATAGCACCTCTTTGATCCTCTGGCATGTCCAGCCTAAAACCGATTTCAGGTCTCAATAGCTCTCCCTGTACATCCAGATATACTAAGAATGGAAGTTCTTGTCTATACCTATTACGGGTCTCTGCATCGGTGCCGCTAAGTTGGGTAGACATCAGTTCGGATGATGAGGTCCGTATTCTGTAAATAGCGCTTATATCCAGTATAGCATCCATTGGATCGCCGGACCAGGTAATCCTAGATCCCTCATCTATTTCAAACCTTCTATTGACCAATTGATAAAGGCTCATTTCATAATGGCCTTCTTTCACTTCATAGGAACCAGAAAGATACATCCTCCCATTTGGATCCATATCAAAACTTAGATTAGCCTCACCTGCAATACGAAGATTGTCACCACTTCTTTCATCTACGATGACATTAAATACAGCATTCCTATCAATTTCCAGTATAGACCTAAGCCTTACCCCACCAAATCCAGACGCAGGCTCTTGAAGTGGGCGCGTCATCACATCATCAGGATTGGTTTTGTTTATAAATATAACCGTACCATCCCTTTCTACCAGATCCAGCTGCGTTTCAGGAACTATAAATGTAAGATTTGTCCCATCTCTCACCCGCAAAGTACCACTTACATCCGGTAGATTTAAATCCCCTCTGATATCTATATTCGCATTTATGGCAGCAGTACCATAAAATAGCTCATTATCATCTTCAGTAGAATTTATGAGTTGAAAATTTGTCGCAGTAAGGTTGAGGTCGAAGGTAGGGTTTGTGAGGTCGTCCGTCAGAACCTCCCCATTCAGAATAAAAGGGTCCCCGGATTCATCATAGACTGTAAACTTATTCAGGTAAAAACCGCTGTTATCAACCCTTAACACTTCATTGGACAACCTAAATCTATTGTTTAATTCGGCTACAGTAAAAGCGGCTTCATTAAATTGAAAATTCCCTTCATAACTAGGGTCGGCTGTGGTACCCTGTACACTAATGGAACCGGACAAACTTCCCTCCCCATCTCTAAGCTGGTCCCCAGAGAGCCCTGTCAATACCGCCATCTGCAGTTCATTCAGATCCAGATTAAGATTAAGCCTGGCACCATCTGGATGTGCACGATAATCTCCTATTAGGTCCATATCAATGCCTCCATCTTTTAATGCTAAATTAAAATCATATTGATCATCTCCCACAGATTGGGCATTTAAAGCAAGATTGCCTAAAGGTACCTCCATGGCTTCCAGATTATCTATACTGATATCAGCTATAATACCGGTACCTCCAAATGGATTTTCAATCACTAGGGCGCCCTGTAATACACCTGCGGCCAAAGGCTCGTCAGGATTTAAAAGCGTTAGAAATGTGCTGAGTTCAAAATTTTGAAATGTTACTCCTAAGTGGTCATTTTGGTATTCAGACATATCTGTACGTATGGCCAATTCCTGTCCTTCTCTGGTCCAGATAAAATTTTGGAAATTCAGAAACTGATCGGCATATATAATTTCATTATCCTGAGGTATATTCCACTGCAAACGGTTAAAAACTAAATTTTCAGGATCTAGGTGAATGGAAACAGTATCCCCTCCATACCCTATGTCTGCTGATAAGTGTACTAACCTTTCCTCTTCATCAAATGAATTAAAGTCTATAAAAAGTCTATCCCCTCTTACTTCTCCATCAAAGAAAGTCCTTCCCATAGATACAGGACCTGTTTCCAATGAAGCTAGACCAAAATTAAATGTCAATTCATTCCCTTCTCCCTGAGCTGTGAAATTAAGGCTATCTATCTCTATATCACTATAGAGTAAATAAGGCAATGCTATATTGGCTATGAAACGGCTTTCATATTCATTAAAATCAACCGATATGGCGATCGAATCCATCTGCTCCAATCCTTCTAAAAAAACTTCATTCAAAATAGGAGTCTGCTGCACAGATAGCTGCATGTCCATCTGAATAGGAAGAGAAATGGTATCTATGGATGTTTGGAAATCTTCATTTGAGAGGTAGGTATTAAACTGTCTTTGTATACCTGCGAGAAGTTCTTCCGGACTGCCGTTAGACCTCAGATGCCCACGTAATATCTCACTATTAATATCTACCCGGGTAGAATCATCCATTATTCTGGCAGTGATACCGAATTCTCCCAGCTGAAATATACGTCTATCTTGAAGAACATTAGCATTTTCCAATCGTGCTGTTACGTTATAATTGTCTAAATTACCCTCAAAAGTCAGGGTCATTAAACCACTGGTTCTCAAAACATCAGATGTAGCCCCTAACTCAAAAAGATCTGCACCTCGAAGGTCCAATATTATCTCAGCCTGGGTATAAACAGAATCCAGAATCGCCCATCCCGTTAGGTCAAAATCCAAATGTTCATTGTCCAATGTTACTGCCAGATCGCCACGGCCATCCTGCATTTCCCCCTCTATAGAAAGTCCTGCATAGTTTTCACCATATAGTTCTAATGCCCTAAAATCTGATGATAGGATAGCATTTAAATCATTTATCGTACTACCCTCCCCCTGCGAGGTCAAAGTAAAGCTAATCACTCCGATTTCTGGATTTTGCAGTATTTCACCAAGGTCCAGATCTATTACATCCAGCACAGCATTAAAAGCTATCTGATCTGTGTCTTTAAAGCTACCGGCAATAATTACCCTTCCTTCCGGAATAATAAGTGCGGCGTCTGCCTGTATATCTTGTAGGCTTCCGGTGACAGTGCTTTCCAAACGTATGGATTCAGGTATGCTCACGCCCATTGCTTCTTCATCTACAAAACCATTTAGCTCGCTCCGGCTTGATTCAAATAGAATATTATCAAAATTTAAAAATATATTATCCACATCCATAGGATTGCGCACACTTCCGCTAGCCAAAAGACGGGTATCTCTTGCCCAGTTTATTCTAAATGTCGGTATGTCTATAGCCGAAAAGTCTCCAGATACTGCTACCTGACCGCTTAATGGAAACCGCGCAGCTTCCCTGAAATATTCGTTTGACCGCAGCTCAGGGGCAAAGAGATAGGCTTCATCCAAATGAATCTCCATTCGCGGAATATTCATCGCAAATTGCGCATGTTCCATGTCATCTATCAATTGCTGTATGGAACTATACTGCAGTGCTATATTCCCTTCCAGAAAACTTCTGGGAGTCTGTATCAAAAGATCTTCTATAGTAAACTGTTCTTCGGAAACCGCCAGTTTAAAGGTGAATTCATCAAGAACAAAACCACTTTCATCTCTGAAATTTAACTCATCGAGCCTCAATCCTGCTCTTTGGTCCTTTAAATAAAAATTATTGATCAATAAATTCAAATCCTGTATGTGGATAGCCTCAGGATTAAAAGTCCCCATTCGTGGCGATGTGTCTCCATCCTGATAAAGTATATTATTATTTTGCAAGGACACCTCACCTATTTCTACCAGCCATTCGGGCCATTGGAATTCTCCCACCACTTCTTCAACATCTTCAGCAGCTTCTTCTGTAGTATCTGGTATATCAACTGTACTGGTTTTAAATACAATATCACTGTCATGTAACCTAATGTCCCTTAGCATGATATTATTTCTTTCCAAATCTGCTTCTGGTAAGTTGACCAGAAAATGGCCAAGATTAATATCCGCTAACATGCCATCGGGTAAAGATTCATAAAATGCCTTGACATTATTCACGGCAAAATTATCAATGATCAGAACCGGCATAGGTGATTCATTTACCAAGGTATCCTCTTCAGAATTTTGAAATGGCTTGGTCTGACGATAATATAGATCACTGTTTTCAAAAGTGAAGTCATTAATATAAAAATCCATGGCATTAAGATCCATTCTCTCCATATCCAGCGAAAGACTGCCCATTATAAAATAAGTGTCAATACCCATTACCCCATCCAGGTAATTGACTTGAAAATCAGTAAGCCTGACAGGCCCTAGGCTGACCTCCGGCATATCTCCTTCTTGACCATCATCTACTACTGGATCTTCAGAAGGGTCTTCGGTAAGAAATGCATCAAGTATATAGTCAAAATTAAACCGCTCAGTCACCTCATCCCGCGAAACATTGGCTCTGAATCCATCCCAGTGAAACCGTGATATATTAATGGAGCCCGATTTGATAAGCGGTAATAGTGATACCCCTGTTTCCAATGATTTTGAATATACTAAGGTGTCACCTTGCTGATCCTCGAGGTATAAATCCTCTAAATATAAATCGCCTCTAAAAGTGATATACAGTCGGCCTACCTCTACCTTGGTACCCAATTTATCTTCTAAATATCCCGTTGCCTGAGTGACCACAATATCCTGTCCCCAAGGACTTCTTATAAATAATAGAAGACCTATGATCAGAATGAAAACGCCCAGCAGGATCCATCCAAAAATTTTTAGAATTTTTACGGTTATTATTTTTCCCTTACTCAAGGTATTCTTTATTAAATATCAAATAATTATCTCCATAATCAATAATAGTGCAAAAATTACAACCATCTACCACCTCAGTTATAAAACACTGTATATCAATACATAATAAAATAGAATTATCATTCCAAACATATTAATTATAACCACTCATGGAATCAATTTTCCCCTCTATAGTAATCTTTTACCCTTCAGCTATATTTATTGATTTTTCTTCTTTTCACTGTCGATACAGGTATGCACTATATTTTTGGGTTTTGTAAAATGCCACTCTATAATCTTTCGTACCTAAATTTTGATAAGATTATATCCAATGTTATACCATCCACCCCTTTTTGGACGTTTGCAAAAAAGATTAATAACATACATCTGTTCGAATCATACTTCACTAGCATTCTAAAATTCATGGGAGATACCTGTTATGTTCTTTAAAATGAATGTTTGAAAGACTATCCTGTTTTAAGTATTTTTAAAATCATTTTAACTGTCATTTTGTCTGCAAATTATCTAATTTTGCATCCTTACAGTACCCGAATTGTATTATGGACAATATTATAAAAGATATAGATATTATAAGTGGTGAAGATGCCCAAGCATGCGATTACAAAACCACTGTAAATGAATTTACCGGTAAAAACAAAAAACTGTACATAGAAAGCTATGGGTGTCAGATGAATTTTTCTGACAGCGAAATCGTGGCTTCTATTATGAAAGAGAATGGATATGATACTACATCAGATTTTAATGATGCTGATGTGATATTTTTAAATACGTGTTCGATCAGAGAAAAAGCTGAACTCACCGTAAGAAAACGGCTCAGTCAGTTCAATACGATCAAAAAGCAAAAACCAGATATGACCATCGGTGTCTTGGGATGTATGGCTGAACGGCTAAAGGAAAAACTGTTAGAAGAGGAAAGACTGGTGGATGTGGTAGTGGGTCCAGATGCCTACAGAGACCTACCCAACTTGGTTTTACAGGCTGAAGAAGGTACTAAAGGGGTCAACACGTTCCTGTCCAGAGAAGAAACTTATGCAGATATCTCTCCAGTCAGACTAAATTCCAATGGAATATCTGCATACATTTCCATCATGAGAGGGTGTGATAACATGTGTTCTTTCTGTGTAGTACCCTTCACCCGTGGCCGGGAAAGAAGTAGGGATCCACATTCCATTATAAAGGAAGCCAGAGAACTTTTTGAAAAAGGATATAAAGAAGTGACCTTACTGGGACAAAATGTGGACAGCTATAAATGGTCTGCTGAGGAGAATAACAAAGCCCGATTAAACAAAAAGGCTAAAGGAACGGAAATTGTAACATTCGCGAATTTGTTGGAAATGGTTGCCCAGGTAAGCCCATCTCTCAGAGTAAGGTTTTCTACCTCCCACCCAAAAGACATCACAGACGAAGTTTTATATGTGATGAAAAGTTATGACAATATTTGTAAATACATTCACCTGCCCGTGCAAAGCGGAAACAGCAGAGTATTAGAGCTTATGAACCGTACTTATGATCGGGAATGGTACTTGGAACGGGTTTCCAAGATCCGTCAGATCTTAGGTGAGGAGTGTGGCATATCCTCTGATATGATCGCTGGATTCTGTTCTGAGACAGAGGAAGAACATCAGGATACGCTTTCGCTAATGGATATAGTGAAATTTGATTTCTCTTACATGTTTTATTATAGTGAAAGACCTGGAACCCTTGCTGCTAAAAAGTTTCCTGACGACATTCCACTGGAGACAAAAAAAAGAAGGCTGCAGGAAATTATAGATAAACAAAGCATACATTCCCATGAACGTAATCTTCTAGATGTAGGTCAACTACAGGAAGTACTGATCGAAGGGGTCTCCAAAAGGTCCACCCAGCAGTACAAAGGAAGAAACTCAGCCAATAAAGTGGTCATACTGGCAGAGGGCAACTATAATATCGGGGATTATATCACCGTAAAAATAACGGACTGCACACCTGCGACACTATTCGGTGAAATAGTTTCATAAATTTAAAGCATGATCAAAGATTCAGAGATATTAACGGTCAAGCAAAGGTATGGTATCATAGGCAACAGTCCATTGCTCAACCATGCCATACGCGTAGCCATGCAGGCGGCCCCCACGGAGATGACTGTGCTCATCACAGGAGAAAGCGGGAGTGGAAAAGAATCCTTTTCGAAAATCATTCATTCCTTAAGTGCCAGAAAGCATGGGAAATTCATCGCCATAAACTGTGGCGCCATTCCTGAAGGAACCATAGATTCTGAGCTTTTCGGACATGAAAAAGGCTCCTTTACAGGAGCTCATGAAGCCAGAAAAGGATACTTTGAAGTAACCGATGGGGGCTCTATTTTTTTGGATGAGATAGGAGAAATGCCCCTAGGGACACAGGCACGGCTTTTAAGGGTATTAGAAAACGGGGAATTCATCAAAGTGGGCAGTTCTAAAGTACTGAAGACAAATGTCCGTGTGATCGCTGCTACTAATGTAAACTTAATAAAGGCAGTGGAAAAGGGAAGATTCAGAGAGGATCTTTACTACAGATTAAATACCGTACCCATTTATGTCCCGCCACTTAGGGAACGTGGTGATGATATAGCACTGCTATTCAGAAAGTTCACTACTGATTTTTCAGAAAAATATCACGTTAAACCAATTTCATTAAATGATGAGGCTAGAAAATTGTTATTAAAATTTCCTTTCCCAGGTAACATCAGACAGCTTAAAAACCTGGCTGAACAGATCAGTCTACTGGAACAGGAAAAAGAAGTAGATGCCATTACACTATCGTCATATTTGCCTACAGAGCAGTCCCGCCTTCCTTCTACCTATATAAAATCTGCTACAGGAAACGAATCCAGCGATTTTTCTGAAAGAGAGATTTTATACAAAGTACTCTTCGACATGAAAAAGGATATGACGGAATTAAAAAAACTGGTACTGGAATCCTATCAGTCGGGAGGTCTGAACCAATCTATAATTAATAAGCATTCAAATTTATTTGAAGATATAGAAAGCAGTGTATCATTTGAAGAGCAGGCTCCTGCACCCAGTTCTTCCCTGCCTATGATCATAGACCCTAACGGTAATAACAGGAAAGAAAATGAAAATTATCAGGACAGCTATGATGACGATGAAGCCATAGAAGATATTATACATGAAGAAGATGACCATTCACTTTCTATTGAAAAAAAAGAAAAGGAATTGATCATTCGAGCGTTAAAAAAACACAACAATAAAAGGAAGTATGCCGCTCAGGACCTAGGGATTTCTGAACGTACGCTATATAGAAAAATCAAACAGTATGACATCAGTGAATAAAAAAGCTTTTCTTTGCCTACTGATCCCGATATTTCTTTTAAGTGCCTGTAGAATAGAATACAGCTTTACAGGAACCACACTGGATTATAATGTCACCCAGAGTTTCTCTGTGGAAAATTTTTTCAATGATTCAGGAGGAGGTCCTGCCAATATGGGACAGCTCTTTACTGAATCACTGAAGGAATATTTTCAACGAAACACCCAGCTGGAACTTATCCGTACGGGAGGTGATCTGCAGTTTGAAGGATCAATTACCAGGTACAGCATAGACCCTCAGGCTACTGTCACCAGCCAAGACCCTAACCTTCCGGACAGGGCCGGTCAGATGAGGCTGAGTATTTCTGTACAGGTGGACTTTGTCAATCTGCAAAACGAAGAAGAAAGCCTTAACAGGACTTTTGCGTTCTATCAGGATTATGATCCAAGAACGACATCAGTGCTGGCAGTGGAAACTGAACTTATAGAAGTCATCTTCGAAAACATTATACAGGATATTTTCACTGCTACAGTGGCCAATTGGTAAAAAAAATATATCTTAGAATCTAAAAAAGATTATAACCGTGAATTCAAACCAGTTTATAGCCCTCATTGGAAAAGGTAACGGCCTTCAAAAGGAAGATTACCAGCAATTGGTGAAGCTTCACGATTCCTTCCCGTTTTTTCAGATCCCGGCAGCCTTAGCAGCTAAGTATGAATTTAATCAAAAAGAAGAATTTCCTTCTGTCATGCTTCATAAGGCTGCCATACTCAGTCCAGACAGGACCCGGTTAAAATACATTATAGAAAATGATAACGTAGTCTTAAGTAGTGTAAAAAAAACTACCCAAGAAAACAGCCCTGAAACACCTTCTACAACTATTTTGGTCACTGAAATCGGGCCAACCGCAAAAGAGGGCCATCCTCATGATGAAACAAAAGAAATAATTTCAGGAACTGTGCCAGTAGAAACTTCTGAGAAAGCGGATACTGAACCGAGGACTAACCTGGGTAATGGTTCAGATGCAGCCGTAACCTTACCAGGATCACATCATGAAAAAGCAGATTCAAATACTGAAAAAGCAATTAAAAAAACGGCACTTGATAGAGAAGAACCAATTTTAGAAAACAATCATTCCAATGATGAAATAAAGCAGGATGACACTTCGCTGGTCACTTCATCCACCTCTGAGGACATCAATTCCCGCCCTGAGTTAGTTACTTCCTCCAATGAAGTAGAAGAGGAAAACAAGCCGGTTTTGATCTTACCAGATGCTGTCAAAACAGATTCAAACAGAAATAAAGAAGATGATAAAGAAGGTATATCCACTAATGAAGAAAAGAATATAGATATATCAAGCAGCTCACCTATATCAGGACCTATCGCGAACCGACAGCACATCCTAAAGCAACTGGAAGAAAATCTGGCAAAGTTAAAATCAGACCCCAGGCCCTCTTCTGATTTGGAATCAGAACCTAAGGATGCAAATGAAAACAAATCTACGAAGCATCGTAGAAGAAAAACAGGAGACGACCTGATCGACTCTATCAAGAAAAAGGAAAAACAGGAAATCAAGGATACCAAGAAAAAGGAACAAAATGACATCATCAAAGCGTTTAATAAAAAATCAATCAAATTAGCCGCTATTAAAGAAAATGAAGATGTCAATAAACTTCAGGACCTATCACTGCCCAGTACCAAAATAAATGATAGACTAGTATCAGAATCTTATGCTAAACTACTGACACAGCAGGGCAAAAAAGCTGCGGCATTAGAAATATATAAGAAATTAATTTTGAAATTTCCAGAGAAAAAAGCTTACTTTGCGGACTTGATTCAGCAATTAGAAGAATAAACTATATACATTATGTTCACTATTATAATCAGCATCACCTTAATACTAGCTGTTTTATTGATCTTAGTTATCTTAGGACAAAATTCCAAAGGTGGTGTAGGTGCAGCTTTTGGTGGAAGCGCCTCACAGATCATGGGTGTCACCAAAACTGGAAACATTCTTGAAAAAGCTACCTGGGTATTGGCTATTGGGATATTACTGCTGTCTTTATCTTCGACAGCATTTTATACCACTAGCGGTACTACTGATTTTGCATCGCCAAATGTAGATAGAGCAAGACAGCAAATCCTCACTCCTACGTTTGATGGTGATACCCAGCAGCAGGAATTGCTTCCTACTCAGCAGCAACCGGCACCAGAAACACAGGAAGAAATAGAAGACGGAGAATAAGCAGTATATAAATAAAGCTTGAGAAGGTTATCGCGAATGCGGTAACCTTCTTTTTTTTATTAAATACAGAGAAAATACAGGGTATATTTTATAGTGATTTCCTGCCTCCAGTAAAAGTGATAGGGTAAAATAAAAAATCACGGCTTTTGTGATGGTTGAATTTAAAAAATTCCAAAAATTAAATTTACGCTCTCACAAGCAGCACTCCGGCATATGGTTAATATTAAAAATCTCCAATTAAGGGAATTTTAGAATTATTCCAGTTATTTTTAATAAAATATCCGATTTTATAAACTTGGAAAACCTCTGCAAATTTTGTAACTTTTAGCTTGATTAAATATACACCAACCTACTAAACTACTATTTATGTTTGAAAATTATATCACTTTGGAAGAAATAGGGGCTATGGAATGGCCTAATGTCATACTATGGGCCGCCCCTGTGATGTTTTTACTGGTATTTATTGAATGGGGTATCAGTATTTATCAAAATAAAGATTCTTACGACAAAAAAGATTTTTTGGCCGCTTCTACTATAGGATTTATTAATGTAGGTATTAGTGCCCTCCTCAAAGTTTTTATATTCGGTATAGTTTTATTTTTTTGGAATATAGTCCCCTGGAAAATCCCTCCCACGTGGTGGTCTTTTATCGGGTGTTTTATAGCCATAGACTTTGCTAGATACTGGGCCCACAGGGTGGCCCATGAGCAGCGTTTTTGGTGGGCCACACACATCACCCATCACAATTCGAAGAAATATAATTTTTCAGTTTCCTTTAGGCTGAGCTGGACCCAACACATTAAATTTATATTCTTTGTACCGGTAGTCATGATGGGTTTTGATCCATTTGTATTCTTTATTTGTCACCAAGTGGCAGTTCTCTACCAATTCTGGATCCATACTGAATACATTCAAAAACTCCCTGCTCCTGTGGAATATATCTTCACTACTCCTAGCCATCACAGGGTTCACCATGCCAGTGATGAGCATTATCTTGATAAAAATTACGGTTCTACTTTCATCATCTGGGACAGGATGTTTGGCACCTTTATGCCCGAAGGTGCCAGGCCTACTTATGGCATCACCAAGCAAGTAGACTCCTATAATCCTGTCTACCTCGTATTTCATGAATTTATCGATATATATAAGGACATCAGACAAGCAGAGACTGCAAAGGAAGTATGGCAGATACTTTTTGGTAAACCCGGTGACGAGGTGATCAAAAAAAGAAATGAATCCAGGCAAGAGGCACTTTCGATGCACAAAGATACATATATTCCTTCCCGAGAAATGCCTTCACCTGTCCTCACACCGAGTGAAAAGCCGCTGATGAAGAAAAAAGAAAGTTTGCCATAAACTAAATCCGGTGAAATCACCGGATTTTTTTATGCTACATATTTTAAAAGCAGCCTTTTGCTGATAGGAACCAGGCTTTCCTCTAAGGGCACATGATGCCTGCTATGAATTCTCCATACGGCCGGATTTGGCAGATCAATATAATTTTTACTTAAGTCCATTTTAATTTTAGTTTCCGTATCGAAAAGCGTGCTTTTAACGGTTTTCACAAAATTCAACCTGACTCCCCTAAAAGCGTCCAAACTATTTTCAAACAATCTCACTTTATACCTATAAATATAAATATCGCTTTCATTTTTATACGATAAAAATGCGTACCCTTCATGTTGGTATATGGGCCTTATACCGATGGGCTCAATCTCTAAATTATCCTCTATAAAGTCATAAATGGATTTCCCCTCATCTATTTTCTTTAATAAATGAGGCAGAGCATAGTCTACTATACTTTCTAATTCTTGCATAAGCTGACTCTTCCTGATAAGAGGTTCATAGTCAAGGCTAGTTGCATTTTTACTGATGCCTTTGATCTTCTTAGGAAAAGACATCCTCAAGTGTGCATGTTCAGCTTGAAAATCAGCCATTTTTTTATGTTGAACCATAAGATCAGCTAATGAAGGATACAGCTTGACTTGATCAAATTGTTTTTTGACATCCTGCAAATAAGCCAGAAGAAGGTACTTTTTATATTCAAAATCAATAAGTCCTTCTGAAAACCAGTTTTCTGATAGTTTATTCATATTAAATAAATTTTTAAAAATTTACAAAAAATATGACATAGGTACTAGAAAAAATTTGCAAAAATGGCAGTGGCTGTTGGTCATATATATTGAAATGACATGTCTTGTATACCAATTCCGCCTTTCTGTCATGAAAAACAGTCGATTTTACCTTGGCATAGGAAATGCAATGCAAGGTCTAAAAGAAACTAACTTTAAAAAACAAATAACATTATGTCAAACGTGAACATCAAACCTCTTGCAGACAGAGTGCTAGTAGAACCTGCTGCAGCCGAAGAGAAAACTGCATCTGGACTTTACATCCCGGACACTGCCAAAGAAAAACCACAAAAAGGAACTGTAGTAGCAGTAGGAAACGGCAAAAAAGATGAACCATTGACTGTAAAAGTAGGTGACACTGTGCTTTATGGTAAGTACGCGGGTACCGAGTTGTCAGTGGAAGGCAGCGATTATTTGATCATGAGAGAAGCTGATATTTTTGCTGTTCTATAAACAGATCACAAAAACCCACACATTAGTTTAATCGAAAAAATTAAAATTTAATTAAAATGGCTAAGGAATTATTTTTCAATACAAACGGAAGAGACAGGCTTAAAAAAGGCGTAGATGCTCTTGCTGACGCAGTAAAAGTAACTTTGGGACCAAAAGGTCGCAATGTAATCATTGATAAAAAGTTTGGTGCTCCCACTATCACAAAAGATGGTGTGACAGTGGCTAAGGAAATAGAACTGGACGAACCCATCGAAAACATGGGAGCACAGTTGGTAAAAGAAGTAGCTTCTAAAACTGCTGATGATGCAGGTGATGGTACTACTACTGCTACTGTACTTACACAGGCTATCTTTAATGTAGGTATCAAAAATGTAGCTGCAGGTGCCAATCCAATGGATCTGAAAAGAGGTATAGACAAAGCCGTAGCAGCAGTAGTAGAAGAGCTTAGAAATACTTCTAAGCAGATTTCTACTTCAAAAGAAATTCAGCAGGTGGCCACCATCTCTGCCAACAATGACGAGGAGATCGGTAAGATGATAGCCGATGCCATGGACAAAGTAGGCAAAGACGGTGTGATCACTGTGGAAGAGGCTAAAGGTACTGAAACTGAAGTGAGAACTGTAGAAGGTATGCAGTTTGACAGAGGTTATCTTTCTCCTTACTTCACTACCAATACAGAGAAAATGGAAGCTGAACTGGAGAATCCATATATCCTTATCTATGACAAAAAGATTTCTTCCATGAAGGAATTGCTTCCTGTATTGGAGCCTGTGGCACAGTCAGGCCGTCCACTTTTGATCATAGCAGAAGATGTAGATGGTGAAGCCCTAGCTACATTAGTGGTAAATAAAATCAGAGGCGCACTGAAAGTAGCTGCTGTAAAAGCTCCAGGTTTCGGTGACAGAAGAAAAGCAATGCTTGAGGATATCGCTATCCTAACAGGAGGAACTGTAATCTCTGAAGAAAGAGGTTATAAACTTGAAAATGCTACTGTAGAATATCTTGGTACTGCTGAAAAGGTAAATATCGATAAAGATACTACTACTGTGGTAAATGGTGCAGGAGATTCCAACACCATTCAGGGAAGAGTGAGTGAAATCAAAGCGCAGATAGAAAAAACCACTTCTGACTACGACAGAGAGAAACTTCAGGAGAGATTAGCTAAAATCTCTGGAGGTGTGGCCATCCTTTATATAGGAGCTGCTACTGAAGTAGAGATGAAAGAAAAGAAAGACAGAGTGGATGATGCCCTACATGCGACCAGAGCTGCTGTACAAGAAGGTGTGGTAGTAGGTGGCGGGGTAGCCCTTATAAGAGCTGCCAAGGCCTTAGATGCCTTAAAAGGCGATAACGAAGATCAAGATACCGGTATCAACATCATCAGACAGGCCATCGAATCCCCTTTAAGGACCATAGTATCTAATGCGGGCGGAGAAGGATCAGTTGTAATCAATAAGATCAGAGAAAATTCTGGAAATTATGGATATAACGCCAGAACAGATGTTTATGAAGATCTATTTGAAGCAGGTGTAGTAGACCCTACTAAGGTGACCAGACTTGCTTTAGAGAATGCAGCATCCATCGCAGCACTTCTTTTGACCACTGAATGCGTGATCGCAGATGTGAAGGAAGAAGGTGGTGCTTCAATGCCTCCAATGGGCGGCGGCGGAATGGGTGGAATGATGTAATCACACCCCATCTTCAAAATAAAAAAGGGAAGTCATTCTGGCTTCCCTTTTTTATTTGAATTTATAATACTATCTATACAATTTAAAAATGATAGAAGCCGTCAATGATATAAAAAGACCTATTTATGTCTTAAATAAATCCTTAGCTAATATATTTTTTACAGGATAATAAATTTTCAAATCCCTAATAAATCTCTTTACATCTTGTTTTTTGTGACTCATGTTTTTATGCTTCATTATGAAAAAATATGTATTTTTATACTTAAATTATAATAGTAACTTACCTGCTGAGTAGTATTGCAATTTAACCAATTAAGCATTGTCGATTGATGTATTCATTTGATTCGATTGTTCTAATTGATGACGATCCTATTAATAATCTTATTAATAAAAGATTAATCAGCAAATTAGATATCTGTCACAAAGTTGATGAGTTTTTAGAGGCAGAAAAAGCTCTCTGCACCATACAAGCCATGGGTAAAAATGGCCATTTACTTATCTTATTGGACATAAATATGCCAGTGATGAACGGCTGGGATTTTTTAAACCAATATCTAAAAGTTTGTGATGTAAGGAAAGATAAAATCATAGTCTTATCCAGCTCGATAGATTTTCAGGATAGACAAAAGGCCGAGGAATTTAACTGTGTCAGTGGATTTATAGAAAAACCACTCACTCCAGATAAACTCAAAAAAGTTTTATAATGTCGGTTCTTAATAATACGGATGAGCAAATAAAGCCCGTACCTGTAATGGAATTGTATCTTTTTGGTGAAAATACGCTAGAAAAACATCACATAACAAGTACCTCACAGATCAGTCAATACATCACCCAACCCTACAAGTTATGGTTAAATGTATGTGGCCTAGACAACGCCCCTATACTCCAGGATATCGCTAAAATTTTCAGTATACACCCATTGACATTGGAAGATATTCAAAATACCAATCAGCGGCCAAAACTGGAGGAATTTGACGAATTTGTATTTATCACAGCTAAAATGATATTTACCAAAAGCGGACTGGAGGAAATCATAACAGAACACATCAGCCTGTTATTTGGGCACCATTTTATCATTTCCTTTCAGGAAAAGCCAGATGATATATTTGATGCTATCAGAGTAAGGCTGGAAAACCCTTCAGGTAAAATGAGGAAACTAGGCACTGACTATTTTACCTATACACTGCTGGATATGGTGGTGGATCAGTACTATAAACTTATAGAACTCATAGGAGAACGAAATGAAGTATTGGAAGACGGTATAATAGGGGATAATAAAAACATCAAACTAGCCGATATCTATCTTCACCGAAAAGCTCTTCAAGATATCAGAAAAAGCACCTGGCCACTCCGGGAAATTTTATCCGCCTGGAAAAAATCCGACCACCCTTTCATTAAAAAGAAAACCAGTGTTTTTATAAATGATATTTATGAACATACAGTAGAAATTCTTGAAAGCCTGGAACTTCAAAGAGAAACCATCACATCATTGGTCGAAATATATATGACCCATTTGAGCATCAAGCAAAATGAAGTGATGAAAACACTGACCATTATAGCCACCATATTTATCCCCCTTACCTTTATAGCCGGTATATATGGAATGAATTTTAAAGTCATGCCAGAGTTGGAGTGGAAATATAGTTATCCACTTATATGGATCATATTTATCACTACCACCATCGCTATGCTTTATTATTTTAAAAAAAAGAGGTGGTTTTAATGGAAAAATGCAAGGTCTATTTTATTGACCTGAGTGCCAAAGAAGGCTATAATAAAACAGGAAACCAATACGCCTAAGCTGATGGCAAGTAAAGCTTTCTTTCTTTCAACCTTAAAAATACTGGCGGCAATAGTTCCCATATATGCTCCAGTAATAGGAAGCGGGATCATAACAAAAACCATCAAACCCCAAAATCCATACTTTTGGATTTTTTCTCCTACTCCATTTTTCGCCCTACGCATGAGTTTAATCGACCCCTTTTTATACGGCCTATATTTCCATAATTTGGTGTTAAATGTATCGATCAAAAACATCATCAGGGGAAATACCAATAGATTAGCAATCAGCCCTACCCCAAAAGCAAGGTATGGGTTAAGCCCATTTATAATCCCATAAGGTATGCCTACTCTGCCCTCTCCCAATGGGGAAATGCTGAATAAAAATGTAAAAATCAGGTGTTCCACTCAGTTCGCAAATTTCGCTACAAATGTAGTCTATTTAAGTTGAAACAGATAGAAAAGTAAATATTATAATTTATAAGGTTATCACCGTCTTACCATTATGAATTTTCTGACCCCATATCATGGTTCATTTTTATATATCCTCCCTGATTTCATTACAAAAACCACCTCTTTCATCACTTGTATATCCATTTCGGGATTGCCGTCCACCGCTATTATATCCGCCCACATACCCGCTTCCAGGACGCCTACTTTGTCCACTAACCCCAGTAGCTCTGCCCCTCTCAGCGTCGCCGTCTGAATAGCTTCCAGATTAGGCATACCTACTTCAGTCATGTAAATAAACTCTCGATAGTTTTCACCGTGCGGAAATACCCCAGCATCTGTACCAAAGGCAATTTTAACTCCTCTTTGATAAGCTTTTTCAAAAGTTGTTTGGATCTGTGCACCTATTGTTTCGGCTTTGGCCTTTACCAATGGATGGTAATATCCAGGTATGCGTGCATAGGCTGCTGCAGACATGCCAGCGGTGATCGTAGGGACATACCAAGTATTTTGAGATATCATCAGTTGCATGGTTGCTTCTGACATCATCGTACCATGTTCTATAGAATGGATACCTCCTGCTATAGCACGCTTCATTCCTTCATCACCATGGGCATGTGCGGCGACATGGATACCAAAATCTTTGGCCGTCTGAATGACAGCATTGATTTCATCCTGCTGAAACTGCGGGGCAGAACCGTCTCTTGCCACGCTCAGCACCCCACCGGTGGCCGTAATTTTTATAAGGTCCGCCCCCAGCTTCACCTGATGGCGAACTGCCTTACGGGAATCACTTTCACCATTGATCACTCCATCTGTAGGACCTGGGTCACCCATCATTGAACGCTTTAAACCATTAGTAGGATCAGCATGCCCACCGGTAGGGGCTATAGATTTACCTGCTGTATATATTCTCGGTCCTACCACTTTGCCTGCGGCTATGGCATGTTTAAGTGAAATATTAACCCCAGAACCTCCCAAATCCCTGACAGTGGTAAATCCTGACATCAGTGTAGTCTCAGCATACCCTGCCGCATTATAGGCAATATCAGCTTCATTACTGGTCATCCTTTCAGCAAACTGATTTGGACTGGTCTGACTTTCTATATGGACGTGCATATCCATCAGACCTGGCATCACAGTATATCTTCTTAAGTCTATTACCTTATCTCCAGGGTTGCCTTTTATAAATCCCTTTTCCACTGCCAGGATAATATCCTCATCTATAATTATGGTCATGGTATCCAGCAGTCGATTTTCCCGGACATCTACAAATTTACCTGCATGGATATATGTATTCTGAGCCATCGATAAATTAAATAAAAATCCAAAGCTAATAGTGGCAAATAAATATTTGTGATTCATAAAATGCAGGGATCAAATAAAATAAGCTCTAATATATAAAATAAGTTATATTAATCTATTGCTCCATTTGTTTCCCTTTCATAAATAAGATATCATGATGCCCATCAGGCCTAGCATACATTATCGGTATGCCTTTTTTTTATCTGAACTGCCTATTGGCCAGGGGCGGGATGTCCTCAGTATGATGATAGAAAAAGGGAGAAGAAACTTGCCAAACTATAAAGTCACCATATCTAATTACATGAAAGGCCAAAAGAATCGGTATTTATATCAGATAAGTTGTTTTATTCTTAAACAATTGTAATCAATAAGCCTTATATTAAATAAGGTGAAAAGATTATTCGAATCTGTTTTAAGGCCTTTTATATAGAAGTATTAAACATTATAATTAATCTTTTTCAATTATTCGATATATGCCAGATAGATCCGCATTCATTAGTAAAGTCTTAGCAGCAGCATTTGTAATTATTTTGTTATCATTAGGTTTCTGGCTGATAGGGTACGCCATAAAATTTTTCCTGCTAATTTTCGCTGCTATATTATTGGGTGTGTTATTACGTGCGGGGACTAATTTCTTTAAGGATAAACTTAAAGTCTCAGATGGTATTGGAGTAGGTATAAGCCTATTTCTATTTATAGGCATACTGGCAGGCATCATTATTTTGATCATCCCTACAGTAGTGGAGCAGTCCGAAGATATACAGGAACAGGCACCCCAGGCCTGGGAAAGACTCAAATCAGAGATACAGCAGACCACTGTAGGAGGCGCTATATTTGAACGGATCCCAGATGATCCTGAAGAATTGATGCCTGAGGATGAGGAATTGATGAATATGGCCAGGCGATTTGCTACTACCACCCTGGGGGTAATTACAGATATATTGATAATATTAATCATCGGGATATTTTTTGCGGTATCACCAAGGCTTTATGTACAGGGAGTGGTAGTCTTAGTGGCTCCAAGATATCGCCATAGGCTGGAAAATGTCATGGAACAAGTTTACCATGCTTTAAAATCTTGGCTTTTGGGCAAATTTATCGCCATGCTTTTTATAGGCACTGCATCCGCAATTGGCTTAATGCTATTTGGTGTACCTGCCGCCTTTGCATTAGGTTTTTTGGCCTTCTTAGCAGATTTTATACCTAATATTGGACCTTTAATAGCCGCTCTACCTGCAGTCCTCCTGGCTTTTCTGGACGGACCAATGACGGCATTGTATGTTGCCATATTTTATTTGGTCATACAGCAGGTAGAGAGCTATGTATTGGTTCCTTACATCTATAAGAAAACAGTGGCCATATCTCCGGTCATTACTTTGGCCTCACTTATACTGCTGGGTATATTAGCTGGAGGCCTCGGTGTCATAATGGCTACACCGCTCGTAGCTGCTATACAGGTAATCATCAGAGAACTGTACATAAAAGACTATCTTGAAAGAAACTTGGAAGATGAATCAGATAATTCGTTCGAATCCAGAATGGAAAATGTATAGGTATCTGCATATGATTAGGTAACCGCATGCACGCTATTATACACCGGCATATCCGTATTTTTTCAACTTTTATTTACTGGATAATGTCACCTAGGATTAATGGGATGTAATCCAAACTTCACTCAGTCGTTACGCCGGACAATCAGATACATATCATTGTCTAATTCAAGGTAACCATATTCAAAGCAGAAATAATATGAGGTCCGGTTCTTATTGATAAAGATATCAGTATGATATTTGAATTGAAAGCCTTTGTCAATCATGTTTTCACGGGTTACTTTTAAGGTTTTCTGATCATGCAGAAAACCCTCCAGAATACTTCTATTCTTTCTTAAAGCATTGGAAATATTCCTAACATAATTATTAGAAGATGCTTTGGCCTGATTATTAAAACTGTTTCTGCATAGGTCATCGCAAAATTTTTTGTCAGACCGACCTTTCAAAGGCTTTTTACATTTTAGACAAAGTTTAGTTTCCATATCAATAAAAAGTTATTTGAACATAAAAATATGTTCAATATAACTAATCATCATTTAAAAACAAATAATTATAGTCGTTTACAATCAGATATAAACGAAAAATTACCGTATAAAACTATTTTCACCCCTCATCTTTGAACTATTAATTAAAATTTATTCCTAACCTATAAAACAATAGAAATCATGATCAGGAACAGTGTAAGATTAACCGGAAGAATAGGCAACAAGGTAGAGGTAAAAGTCTTCGAAGGGAACAAAAAAATGGCCAGACTCAGCCTGGCCACCAATGAAAGCCGAAAGAACCAACAGGGAGAATGGATTACGGATACGCAATGGCACAATATAGTAGCCTGGGGTAAGCAGGCTGATTTTTTTGAAACCAAAACAGATAAGGGAACAGAAGTCTCCATCGAAGGTAGATTGATAAACCGATCCTATACAGATAAACAAGGAACAAAAAAATACATCACTGAGATTGTCGTCAATGAAGTTAACATACCTGCCGTGGAATCTAACCTATCAAAATGAAAGCAGTTTTTTTGGGGGGATATTATTTCCCCCTAATTTAATAGTGTATTTTATGCTATTTAATTTTATAAATATGCATTTCAAAATATTATATTTTTTTCTCTCAAAAAATATTATTAATATAATTAATTTATATAATTTACCTTCTGAAAACAATACTAATTTTTTAAAATGAGAGTATGTTATTAATGCATATGTACTATAAAAAATCATCTTGAAGCACATTTTTACATATGGATCATTTCTTTTGAAACAGTGGAAAGGGAAGCTTATTCTCTTTATTTCCTGTTGTTCCCTTTTTGTATTTCTCACAGGAATGAATGGGGAAAATCAAGACCCTATGTTCCAAAAACAGATCATTCAGCAAGTTGACAGTTTGAACATATGGGCAGAAAAAAATGTAGAGAACGAAATCTTTAAAAGCCGTAACTTATCTAATGATGCCTTGGTCCTTGCCAGATCTATTAATTATGAAAAAGGAGAAACAGAAGCCCTTATAAACTTAGGGTGGATTAACTACCGCCAAGACAATTATGACAAAGCTTTGGAGTATTCATTAGAAGCCTATATCAAAGCAGGTAAATTAAAATCTCCTAAAATAAACATAAGGGCGGCGTTCAATATTGGCGCCATATATAGTGACGGGAGTAAGGATCACCTATCAGCATTGCAGTATATCACCTATGCCTACGAAGAAAGCCTTAAAATAAATGATCTGGATAATTCTAAACGGGCCCTGAACAATATGGCTTATCTCCAATACATGTTAGGTGAATATGACAAGGCCATCAGCATTCTAGACAGTATACCTGGTATAAAAGATGAAAGCACAAATCCGCTGTTTCTTGGTTTTTCCCATAGGACTTATGGAGATATTTATTCCGCAAAAGGCGAAACAGAAAAAGCCTTGGAACACTATCTACAGTCTTACAAAATATTAAAGGAGTTCCAGTCCAAATCCAATCAGGTATCCTGTAACGTAAGACTTGGAAGACTGTATTTAAAGCTAGGAAACTATTCCCTTGCTAACCGATATCTACAAGAAGGTATAGAAATTAGCTTGGAGCATGAATATAAAGACCATATTGTGGCCTTATTTAATGAAATGGCCATTCTTCATGCCAACCAACAGCACTGGGAACAGGCATACCGATACCAACGGCTATATGCTGCTTGGTCAGATTCCTTATCCAACCAGATCAATTCGAAGAACATGGGGCGAATGGAAGCCAAGTTTGCTTTTGACCAAAAAATGAAAGAAGTGAATTTGGAAATTAAAAACAAAGAACTTCTAGCTGCCGAACAGCTCAAAAAGCAAATCTATGAAAGAAACATATTTGTATATGCATCTGGCTTTATGCTTTGCCTTATTATAATTACCCTGATCAGTTTGAAAAGAATAAAAAAAGCAAAACAAGTGGCAGAAATGGCCAATACAGCCAAATCTGATTTTATTTCAGTTATGAGCCATGAAATCCGAACACCCTTAAATGGGGTTATCGGTTTTTCGGAGCTGCTTTCCTCCACAGCACTCAATAATGAACAAAAACAGTATGTAGGATTGATCAATCAATCTGCCATTTCATTGATAGATATTATAAATGATATACTCGATTTTTCAAAAATTGAAGCTGGAAAAATGAAGATGGAGCTATCCCCTACCAATTTAGATTTACTTGGCTCTTCTTCCATTGATTTAATAGCATTTCAAGCCTATCAAAAAAATGTATCCCTCAATTTTAACATTACCAAAGACACTCCCGCTATGGTACTGGCAGATGAATTGAGACTAAGGCAGGTTTTGATTAACTTATTGGGCAATGCTATTAAATTTACAGATAAAGGCGCTATTGAATTAAAAATTGAAAAGATTCTAGATTTAGAAAGAAATTTCAGCATGATCCGATTCTCAGTAAAGGATACGGGAATCGGAATATCGGAACACAACAAGGAAAAGATTTTTGAAGCCTTCTCCCAAGAAGATAATTCAACTACCCGAAAATACGGGGGCACAGGCCTTGGACTGACTATTTCTAATAGAATATTGGCCCTAATGGGCTCGAAGCTTTCTCTGGTGAGTGAAATCGGATCAGGGAGCACTTTTTTTTGTGATATCAAACTTGAGCAATTAGATATTCTACCTGAAAGTTTACATAATGATGTTAAGATGTTAACCCCTGTCAACTTAACAGAACAAGAAGCAACACTACTTTTATCCGATTTGGAAGTAAACATACTGATAGCAGAAGACAACCCTGTAAACATGCTGCTTACCAAAAAGCTGGTCAAACAGTTTATACCCAAAGTAAAATTATACGAGGCTTCAGACGGAGAAGAAGCTGTAAATATTTTTTTAAAGAAAAAGCTTGACCTTATATTGATGGATATACAAATGCCCAACATGAATGGTTATGAGGCCACCCAAAAAATAAGAAAAATACATACCGAAGGATCTTCCCTGCCTATCATAGCTTTGACAGCCAGCGCCCTAAGCGGGGAAAAGGAGAAATGCATCCAAGCAGGCCTGAATGATTACACCACCAAGCCTCTTGATAAAAAAATGCTTTTAAATATATTATTGAAACATCTGCTTATACCTACATCACCATAAGCCCACATGTATATCATGGGGGGTATTAACGATGTTAAGATCGTTTTATTAAATTCGTATACTTATAAAGAGTAGAAATATGTATATAAAATAATGGTTAACACAAAGGTTAAAACCCCCAATACACTCTAAAAATCCAGAAATGGGATCACTCTGCAACGAGGGCCATCCCTGGATTTAATAGGTTCAAGTATATCAATATGCGATAAATTTATTATCTACCTATTCTACTTTTTGAATGACTAAATTATGATTAGTGTAAATACATACATCTGCTGCTATACCCAAACTTTCCCTTACCATCTCTTCTGCCGATAAATGAGAGGCAAATTTTTTCAGGGCACGGGCGGCTGACTGCGCATACATACTTCCTGAACCAATCGTAGCGATATACTCATCAGGTTCTATCACATCCCCTGTACCGGATATGATCAGTATATCTTCACTATCAGCTACGATCATCATCGCTTCCAATTTACTGAGCATGCGGTCGGTACGCCATTCTTTGGCCAGTTCTACAGCGGCTCTCTTCATATTATTATTGAAAGACCCCAGCTTTTCTTCAAATTTTTCCAAAAGAGTGAAGGCATCCGCTGTGGAACCGGCAAAACCAGTGACAATTTTACCTCCCTGCAGCTTTCTTATTTTATTGACACTGCTTTTGGCTACAGTATTGCCCAAAGTGGCCTGTCCATCTGCACCGATGACTACTTCTCCATTATGTTTGATAGCCACTACTGTGGTCGACTTCAATTTTTCCATTGTAATTTTATTTTTGGTTGTAATAAGACTTGCAGCTATATGAAAAAGCCCTTATTGTACTAAGGAATCTATCAAAAGCTATACTAAAGCAAAAAGTCCTGATAAATCAGGACTTTTTGACAGGGTAATCTTTATTTTAAATTAATATTCTAACTGGGTCTTCCAAAAGACTTTTGAATGTCTGAAGGAATGCAGAACCTACTGCTCCATCTACCACTCTGTGGTCACAAGAAAGGGTCACTTTCATTACATTTCCGACTTGCATTTGACCATTTTTCACGATCACCGTTTCTTTAATACCTCCTACAGCCATGATGCAGGCATCAGGGGGATTAACTATGGCGGTAAATTCATCGATACCGAACATTCCCAAATTAGATATAGTGAATGTATTGCCTTCCCAATCTTTTGGTTGAAGCTCTTTGTTTTTAGCTTTTCCGCCTAGAGTCTTGGCTTCCTGTGAAATCTGGGATAACGATTTATTGTCCGCAAATCTGATAACTGGGACCAGAAGACCTTCTTCGACAGCTACTGCCATACCTATATGGATATGGGAGTTATACCTTATTTTATCTCCTAGCCAAGAAGAATTGACTTTAGGATGCTGACGGAGAGCAGATGCCACGGCTTTGATCACCATATCATTGAAGGATATTTTAACCGGTGCAATTTCATTCATGCTTTTACGCGCTTCCATCGCCTTGTCCATATTGATTTCCATCGTCAGATAGAAATGTGGCGCTGTAAATTTACTTTCGGCCAGACGTTTTGCGATGGTCTTTCTCATTTGAGAAACTTTTTCCTCTCTATAGGACTCTTCCCCTACTGCAGATTGAACTGTAGCCGGCTGGCTGACGGTAGCAGAAGAAGGTTTAGCTTTAGCCGGATCAAACTGTTCTATATCTTTTCTGACTATCCTTCCACCTTCACCGGTCCCTTTTACTAAAGAAATATCATATCCTTTTTCTTCAGCCATTTTCTTAGCCAGCGGTGATGCTTTCAGCCTTCCTCCGTCTCCAGTGCCATTCGCAGTAGTCTGATCTTCAGGTGTGCTGGCTGGCTGATCATAGCCGCTTTTACTGGATTCCTCGTTAGAAGCTTTATCTGATCCTGGTTTTGGTTCGGTTTTTTTCTCTTCAGCGTTGGGTTTTTCAGCCTTCTTAGAAGATTTATTTTTATGTGACTGAAGCAGTTTCTCATAGTCCGCTCCTTCCTCACCGATAATAGCAATTACCCCATCGATTTCAACAGAATCTCCTTCCTCTACTCCTACATAAAGTAATATACCGTCTTCATAGGATTCAAGCTCCATGGTAGCCTTATCTGTTTCTACTTCTGCAAGGATGTCCCCGGATTTTACCTCATCTCCTACTTTCTTTAACCAGCTGGATATAGTCCCCTCCTGCATGGTATCACTCATTTTGGGCATCGTAATCAGATTGGCATTGATACTGGATGTATCTACTTCCTCTGAATCATTTCCATCTTCCGATTCATCCTTGGTTTCAGTAACCTCTTTTTCACCTGAATCTTCTGTCTTTTTATCGTCTTTCGGCTGATCTTCTGAAGTGTCCTCTTTGACAGCAGCGCCACTCCCAGCTTCTTTAAGCAAGTCGTCTATATTTTCGCCTTTCTCACCGATGATGGCTATTACACCATTTACGGGAACAGAATCTTTTTCTTCTACACCTATATGCAGCAAGGTCCCTTCCTCATATGATTCCAGTTCCATTGTGGCTTTATCGGTCTCTACCTCGGCAAGGATATCGCCAGGCTTCACTTCGTCACCTACTTTTTTTAACCAAGCTGCGATTACCCCTTCTTCCATGGTATCGCTCATTTTGGGCATTCGTATTATTTCGGCCATAAGCTTATTAGTTGCAAATCTTTGTTAAGGATTTCAAAAATAGTTTTTAAAACTCTTTATTCAAATTTAATAGTAGTATTTTCATGGTTCAAAATACTAATAATATCAACAAAAGTAAATTAATGCCAATAGTAAGAAATATTACTTATAGTAATCCGCCCTTGCTTTTCAACGGTCACTTGCAGACCATTATCCCGGCCCTGTTCAGAAAAAATATCCCGCTTCCATTTTTCAAAGAAAGAATAGTCACTGAAGATGATGATTTTATAGACCTGGATTGGATCAGAAACCATAATCGTAAACTAGTGATCATCAGCCATGGGCTGGAAGGCAATAGTCGTAGGCCCTATATGTTGGGTATGGCCAATGCATTTTGTCATAAAGGATATGATGTCCTCTGCTGGAACTTCAGAGGATGTAGTGATGATATAAATAAACAGTCCATTTTCTACAATTCTGGAGCCACCTATGATCTGGATACAGTGATTAAACACGCTGCAGAAGGTTATGAAGAAATCTTCCTCATCGGCTTTAGCCTTGGAGGCAACCTGACCTTAAAATACTTGGGTGAACGGCGGGAAAGAGACCTGCGCATTAAAAAAGCAGTCACCATCTCTGTCCCTCTCCATCTCGAAAGCTCTTGTGAAAAAATTTCCAATAGAGAAAATACAATCTATTCACGTAGATTTCTCAAATCTTTAAAAACAAAAATTGTAAAAAAGGCAGTCCTCTATCCGGACATCATCCAGGTGAAAGGTTTAAGAAACTTAAAATCTTTGATGGATTTTGATAATATTTATACCGGACCGCTTCACGGTTACAAAGATGCCCATGACTATTATGACCAATGCTCATCCCTTTATTATCTGGAAGGAATAAAGATCCCCACCTTAATAATCAATGCACAAAACGATCCGTTTTTGAGTTCAAAATGTTTTCCAATAGACTTGGGCAAAAAACTTGAAAATGTCTTCATGGAGTTCCCAAAAACAGGAGGCCATGTAGGATTCAGTCCCCACCGACCAAAACAAAAATACTGGTCTGAAAAAAGAGCATTTGAATTTATCAGTTCAGATAAGTAAATTCAAACATAATTTTAAATTTAACACCCTATGTGCGGAAGATATTCTCTTGCCAAAACAAAAGATGAATTAGAAGTGAGGTTTAGAGCCGAACTATTGGAGACATTTTCTCCTAGATATAATGTGGCACCGACGCAGCTGATGCCTGTTATCACTTCTGATAGCCCAAATGGGTTTTCCCACTTTTACTGGGGAGTCACTCCAGAATTTGCCAAGAACAAACCGGTAAGCCAAAAGTTCATCAATGCAAGTGCCGAAACCATTGCTCAGAAAGCTTCTTTTAAGCATGCTTTTCAAAAAAGGAGATGTTTAATCCCTGCGGATGGCTTTTTTGAATGGAAGCAATTGGGAAAAAAATCGAAGATACCTCATCGATTTACGTTAAATAATGATCATATATTCTCCTTTGCCGGCATATGGGATGAATACGAAAACGAGAAGGGGGAGATTAAACATACCTTTCTGATCCTTACCACCCGGGCTAATGAGCTCTTGGCTTCGGTACATGACAGAATGCCCGTCATATTGACCCAGGATGCAGAAAAAATCTGGCTGAGTAAATATACTTCCGAAAAAGAACTGTTAAATATCCTTGGACCCTTATCCCATACAGAAATGATGAGTTACCCTGTTTCAACCCAGGTAAATGAGCCGGGAAATGACAATCCATCCCTGATCCGAAAAACCTCGCCCATGGATCAATTTGGCAACTACACCTTATTTGGATAATAGCCTTACCAAACATAATTTGAATGTACCGGATAAAATCAATGTAAAAACCCAAAAGCTGTTATCAAATCTTAATGCCTGATAGATCATTCCGCCCGGGCAATATCGAAATTAAGCAGTGCACTGCACCCCACCAAGTAGATTGGGAAAAGTGGTAAATTAAAATTTTAGCTAACAGATTAGCATTTTATTTGTTATTAAACCAAAACAAAAGATCGGTTATTTTTTCTGTCAAAAAGATTGGATGACTTAAATATCCCAAAATAACAATGCTAATGATGAAAAAATCAAGAATAATAGGTGCAGGTCATTCACTTCCTGATAAAATAGTAACCAATGAAGATCTGTCCCAGATTATGAACACCAACCATGAGTGGATAGTAGAGCGGACCGGCATAGAGGAGCGCAGATGGTTTACACCTGGTAAAGATACGGTAAATAGCATGTCTTTAGCCGCTTCTAAAATGGCTATTGAAAGAGCCGGAATTTCCACTAAGGATATTGATTTCATAGTATTCGCCACCATCACACCGGATTATTTTGTACCTGGAAACGGTGTATTGTTACAAAGGGATTTAGGCCTTCAAGGAATAGGTGCATTGGACATTAGAAATGCATGTTCGGGATTTTTATACGCTCTTTCTACTGCTGACCAGTTTATCAAAACCGGTATGTATAAAAACATATTAGTGGTAGGTGCGGAAATACAATCATCTGCATTGGACAAAAGCGATAATGGTAGATCCAGCGCTGTCATATTTGCAGATGGTGCCGGAGCAGTAGTGCTTCAGGCAACCGACCCTTCGCAATATGGAATCCTGTCTACACATTTACATGCCGATGGAGACTATGCTGAAGAGCTTTACTTAAAAGATCCAGGTAGCAGCAGGGAAGTACGTATTTCGAAAGAAATAATAGATCAGCCCAGCTTCAAAATGCACATGAACGGCAACACCGTATTTAAACATGCAGTGGTCAAGTTTCAAGAGGTGATAGAAGAAGCGCTACAGTATAACGGCATGCAAAAAGAAAACATCGACCTGCTGATTCCCCATCAGGCAAATCTTCGAATAAGCAATTTTATTCAGCAAAAATTGGGGCTCCCAGATGAAAAAGTTTTCAATAATATCATGCATTACGGCAATACCACTGCTGCCACCATACCTATAGCTATCAGTGAAGCGTGGGAGCAGGGTAAAATCAAAGAAGGCGACCTTATATGTTTAGCAGCTTTCGGAAGCGGATTCAGCTGGGCATCTGCTTTATTAAATTGGTAAACTTATATTTCCATGGATCAGTCGAAGATTAATAATGAACTGCTGAACAATAGGCAGATTTTTAACGACATACATAAAACCAAAAATCAGTTCAAGGAAGT
This sequence comes from Anditalea andensis, assembly GCF_000714815.1. Lineage (GTDB taxonomy): Bacteria > Bacteroidota > Bacteroidia > Cytophagales > Cyclobacteriaceae > Anditalea > Anditalea andensis. The sequence goes on from NZ_JMIH01000014.1 coordinate 45,582, forward strand.
ATTTACTACCTTATCAAATGATCTTTCACATATTAATATCAAACAGTATTATCCTTTAAGTAAAGGATTGAAAATAAGTATGGGAAATGAACTCGAAAAATGTCCCTATCAAGTACTTGATATATTTAGAAATTTTGATAAAAAAATGGGTCATAATATAAGGATCCTGAATTGGTGGGGACACGGGTTATATATTTTGGTTTTCTTTGGTTACGAACTGGCTATTGAAACCCGAAGTAATCAGAAATATTTTCTTCATAAGGGCTTTAAACTAACTCAGGGCAGTTCGCCCTGGGATTATAGCAACCTGGCCAATACACCTATCATAAGCCCAGAAGATCCAGGGGATACCATAGAAAAACATATCCATCAGTATCGCTATTTACAGTGGTGCAAAAAAATTGAAATCGCCACTGAAATTGATTCTCTACAAAAATCACTGGGAAGAGAATTAAACCGAATTTTCGATTTTCATAATATTAAAATATAATATTCAAGAAAAAGATTTAATTTGGAAACATGTTTTAAATGAATGACGTAACATTTTGAAGGTATAAATTATACAATCAACCCATGAAGAATATCACGATTCTCTTTATCATAACAGCTTTAATTGTTTTGCCTTATAAAAATGTATACAGTCAGGCTGTTACACTTTACAATACTGATTCTACACTAATGGGTACTGGGATAATGCAAGCAGGGAAAATGGATGGACTGTGGAAATTCATGAATCCATCTACCAAATTAGTGCTGCAGCAAGGTAATTTTTCAGATGGAAGGCGCGAAGGAAGATGGGTAACCTATCATCCCAATGGCCAGCCCCGAATTGAAGCGGAATACAAAAACAATAACCTAAGTGGGGCATATAGAGAATTTGACAGAGATGGTTCCCTTATATTAGAATCAGTACTGGAAGATAGTGTCATAGTGGGGCCGTATAGGACCTACTACCCTTCCAGCGAAACTCCCGGAAGACGCAATCCCCAGATTAAGACAGAAGGTGAGTATAGAAACGGCAAAAAAACCGGTCCTATGATCTCTTATTATGCCAATGGCCAAGTGGCCATAAGGCAGACATATGAAGACGATAAATTGGAGGGGCCATACCAAGAGTTCGATGCTTCAGGGGAAATGATTTTGGAAGCAAATTACCGTAACAACAGGCCACATGGAACTTACAAAAGATATGGCGGCGGAATAGTTGAAGAAGAGGGTGAGTTTGATATGGGAAGAAGAGTGGGCCCATGGAGGACTTTTTTCCCTTTTACCCGTGTGCCCGAATCAGAAACCAACTATGACAACAGAGGAAACAGAAGTGGAGAATGGACTTATTATTATGAAAACAGAAGGATAGCCAGGATAGAAAGGTATGAAAATGATATACCGGCAGGCACTTGGGAAGAATATTATAACAACAGAAACTTAGCAAAACGCAAAACTTACGAGTTAGGCATGCCTATAGGGGAATATATCGAAAACCACAGCAATGGAAACGCCTCTGTCAGGGGACAATATGAAAATGGGGTGAGGACTGGTACATGGACAAATTATTTTCCCGATGGTGAAATCTATAGTGTAGGTGAATACAAAAATGATGTGAAATCAGGCTTATGGAAATTTTTCAACAGGATAGGAATCCTTATTGCAGAGGGAGAATTCCAATTGGGAAGCGAACATGGTCAATGGTTTTATTATTATGATGGTGGGCAGTTAAGGTCTGTAGGTTCTTATTTCTTTGGCTTTGAGGATGGAAATTGGGGGTTATTCTATGATAATAAGCAATTGACCCAAGAAGAAACCTGGTCCAATGGCCGCTTGATAAATATAGGTGAATACTATAGCTATGACGGTTCCAGGACATTGGAAAAAGGAACACTGACAGATGGAAATGGAAGCCGAATTACGTATTATGTTAACGGCCGAAAAGAATCTGAAGGTAATTATGCATCAGGAAGACCTGAAGGAACTTGGAGATATTATCATGATAATGGTAGGTTAGCTTCTGAAGGACAGCTGGTAGATGGACTGAAAGAAGGACAGTGGAAATATTATAATCGGAACGGAAGATTGGACGAAGTTTTGATCTTTGAAAATGACGAAGTCGTACCACTCGAGGTGCCGGAAGCAGATCTGCCGTTTCAACAGTTTAATTATTAAACTACATAAAGCTCCCGAAAGGAGCTTTTTTTTTTTGATTTATCAGACTTATACTGGGGATTGGCAACGGTGGTTTTAAAGGCTACATGCTTGTATACCGGATACCTTTATACTAACTCAATATAGCAAACCAAGCATGGAAATATCGCTAATATAAACTCCTATTACATTTTAAATGCATTTTATATCTATAAAGAAGCCTCTTATTAATAATTAGTAGATATATGTTAACAAAATAATTTTTATCTGTTAATTTAATACATAAAATCAAATTATTTCAAAATAATAATTTAAAACCCATGACTTAAATAATTTTTTTATGTAAGTATTGGTTTAATTGTGTAAATTTTATAATTTCAAACTTTCATATGATATGAGAATGAATTTAACTGACCCAGGTAAGATATTAGGGGAAAAAGAGGGAGTAGTAGAGATAAAAAATTATCTGAACAAAATAAAGATAATTAAGCATCTGTACACTAATAGCCATGATACGGCTACCTCAATAGGTACTGAAATCGGAATCAGTTTACCTACAGTAAATGCCTTGCTTACCTCTTTATTAAAAAGTGGTCAGGTGGTGAAACAAGGTCAGGGAGAATCTCAAGGAGGAAGAAAACCTGATCTATACGGACTAGCTGCAGATTCGTTTTACATCCTTTCTTTAGACATCAGCAAATATAAAGTACGTGCAGCCATATATAACCCAGCACATGAAACAGTTACAGATATTGAGTCTATTAAAATCAGCTTAAACAATGAAGAAGAAACCCTTCAGATCATATCGGATTTTATAGAAAAAACTATATCAGGGTCAGGATTAAATAGAGATACCATTATAGCCATAGGGATATCCATGCCTGGACTTATCGATTCTGAGCAGGGGGTGAATTTCAGCTATTTAAACTTTGGGGAAGGAAGCCTTAAAGAAAAGCTTGAGAAACAGTTCAATATTAAAGTTTATATAGAGAATGATGCAAGAGCGATGACACTTGCTGAATTCAAATTTGGCCAAAACCAAAATTATAAAAATGTCTTGGGCGTTTTCATCGGTTGGGGCATAGGACTGGGGATCATCATAGACGGTAAGCTATATAGGGGCGGGGCTGGATTTGCAGGTGAACTTGGGCATTCACCCCTCTTTGAATCTAGGGGTATCACCTGTTCTTGCGGTAAGACAGGTTGTCTTGAAGCAGTAGCATCAGGCACTGCCATAGTCCGTATGGCAGAAGAAGCCATCAAATTGGATGGGACTTCTATTCTGAGCAGGATAGTAAGTAAAAGCAAAGAATCAGTGGAACCCTCCCATGTAGTGGAGGCCGCATTGGCGGGTGACCAAAGAGCTATTACCATTATATCTAAAGCAGGAATGGATTTAGGACAGGGTATTTCTATCTTAATTCAGCTGCTAAACCCGGATCTGATTATCATAGGCGGAATGGTAGCCGAGGCAGAACAATATCTCACTACCCCTATCCAACAGGCATTAAACCTCTACAGCATGGCCAAGTCCAGAGAAAAATCCGAATTAGCCCTATACAAGCTAGGTAAAAATGTCGGACTTCTAGGTGGGATAGCTGTAGTGGTTGAAAAAATCTTTGAAGACATTGTTAATTAAAATAGACCTACATCAAGATTATTCCTTTTTATACTAGAAAAAGAATTCATTATGCTAAGCAACTATCCTTTATCAAAAGTAGAAAATCAGTTTTTAAAAGAATCTGGAACCCCCACCATCACTACCCTAATCCCTTATTTGACGGTAGATAATTTCCCAAAACTAGGGCTATTGACAGCATGTAGGTTTTTGGAATGGGCAGCCCAAAACCCTGAAGGTGTGATCAGTTTACCTACAGGGAAAACACCTGAGTTTTTTATTAAATGGACAAAATTTTTATTGGAGAACTGGGACAGTCCTAAAGGTAAAGAGATCAGAAAAAAATATGATATGATGGACGTTAAGAAACCTGAATTATCAGGTCTGCATTTTGTCCAGATAGATGAATTTTACCCGATATCTTCCACCCAAAAAAACAGCTTTTTCCATTATGTGAACAATTATTACATCGAAGGTTTTGGGTTAGACCCCAAAAAGGCTTTACTGATAAACTCGGATGAAATTCCATTGGCAGATAATTTGAGCTTTAAAGAAGTCTTCCCAAATTTGACTGTAGATCTTTCCCTTAGATTCAGGGAACCGACCACACAGCTGGAGCAGCTACAGCAAACCTCCATATACCTCATAGATAAATGGTGCGGGGAGTATGAACAGAAAATCAGAGATAAAGGAGGGATAGGCTTTTTTCTAGGAGGAATAGGTCCTGATGGACACATTGCTTTTAATACGAGGGGATCTCATATATATTCAGTCACCCGCCTTACAGAAACAAATTTTGAGACCCAAGCAGTAGCTGCAGGTGATCTTGGAGGTATAGAAATCTCTGCCAACAGGCTGGTCATTACTATAGGATTGGACACTATCGTATATAATCCTGATGCTGTAGCCATTATCATTGCAGCCGGTGAAGCCAAAGCACCCATAGTCAAAAATTCTCTGGAAATACCAATGGACAATCTCTATCCGGCCACTGTTCTACAAAAACTGAAAAACGGAAGATTTTATGTTACAAAAGGTGCCGCATCTAAATTAGAAGACAGTGTAGACAATTTTTATAAGTCCGGCCCATGGACTATTGAAAAGACTGAAAAGGCTATCATAGACTTGTGCAAGAAATTAAAAACCTATGGACATAGACTGAAATTAGAAGACCTTAAAAATGATAAATACACTTCCCTTATCCCTAATCTTTCTGAAGACACAGTCAAAGAGATAATGGAAAGAGTAGTAGATAAGCTCAATAGAGGTACTACAAAAGAAAAAAATGAAGTACTCCTGCATACAGGCCCTCACCATGATGACATTTCATTGGGCATTCTTCCCCATGTGACCAATCAATTACAGGAAAACAGTAATCAAGCACACTTTTCCGTACTGACATCAGGTTTCACGGCTGTCACAAACAGCTTTGTCATCAATACCCTCAATGAAACCAAAAACCTTCTTGACCAGGGTAGGATTCAAATGGTTAATTTTGAAGACTTCTTCCAGATAGGTTATAAGCTGAAAATGGATAAAGATGTTTATCATTATTTGACTAATGTAGCTTCCGAGCAGCCCGAACAAAGGTTACGCGGATTATGCCACAGAGTGGTACGGGCATTGGTAGGTATTTATAAAATAGAATCTGTCACTGCACTAAGGGAAAAGATCAATGATGTAATCAGTATACTGAGGAACTCTTATGATGGAGAAAAAAACCCTGCTACTATCCAGAAGCTGAAGGGCATGATTAGGGAGTTTGAGGAAGAGCTGGTATGGGCACATTTCGGAGTGCAGGTAAAAAACGTACACCATCTGAGGCTTGGGTTTTATACCGGAGACATATTTACGGAACAACCGGATAAGGATAGGGATGTAGAACCCATAGTAGACCTATTTAGAAAGATCAACCCTACCAAGATAAGTCTGACGCTGGATCCAGAAGGCAGCGGTCCTGATACGCACTATAAGGTATTACAAGCTACCGCTGAAGCCGTCCGCAAATGGGGCAAAGAAAAAGATTTAAGTAACCTACGAATAATCGGTTATAGAAATGTATGGTTTAAATTTGAACCTCATGAAGCCAATGTCATCGTACCCGTTTCTTTAGGAGACATAGCGGTAATGGAAGATTCTTTTGCTAATTGTTACCTCAGTCAGGTCAATGCATCTTTCCCAAGTTATGCTCATAATGGCAAGTTCAGTACCATTGCTAAAAGAACCTGGGTGAACCAACTCAACGATATTCAGTTACTATTAGGTAAGAACTACTTTTATTTACATGAAACAGCGAAAGTAAGATCCAGCCACGGCCTGATTTTCTTTAAAGATATGGATGTAGAAGAATTTTTGGAACATGCCAGAGAACTGGAAAAATCTATAGAGGGAATGTTGTAAATATATTGCATTAATTACATCCTGATCTTTGTAGTAGCATCTTGAAATATTGTATGAAAAAAATAATTGAGCAAAAAAATAATTATCCCATTTTGGGAATGGATATAGGAGGAACAAAAATAGCTTCTGCTATAGGCATAAACGGAGAACTTTATCATCAAAAAAAAGTACCTACTCCTTCTGAGTCTTCACAGGAAATGGTTCTCCAAACAATTGTAGAGCATATTTCAGGATATTTGTCTTACGATTTCAAAGAAATAGGGATAGGTAGTCCGGGATTGGTAGATACTGCCCAAGGCATTATCTACCACTTGGCAAATATCCCATCTTTTAAAGAAGTTAATCTTAAATCCTATCTAGAGAATATTTTTGAAGTCCCTGTACACATAAACAATGATGCTAACTGCTTTGTATTGGGAGAACACCAACTGGCACAGCAATACCAACATTTGGTAGGCATAACCCTCGGCACAGGTATCGGTGCCGGAATTATAGCAAACGGAAAACTCTATGGTGGCCATCAGTGCGGGGCTGGAGAATGGGGAGGTGCGTCTTATCTGAACAAAACCTATGAAGATTACTGCAGCGGCAAATTCTTCAGAAAAAGAAGCGGATTAAGTTCAAAAGAACTCTTTAAGCTGGCTCAAGATGATGATCCCTTAGCGCTGGCCGTGTTTCAAGAATTTGGAACCCATGTAGGGAAACTCGTAAATCAGATCATGTTTGCCTACGCTCCTGAAGCTATTGTATTAGGCGGATCCATCAGTAAAGCATTTCCTTTTTTTAAAGATAGCCTCAGACAAATGATACGTACTTTCCCCTATAAATCAATCAGTAATAATCTTCATGTATATGTTTCCACCACGGAAGACGCTGCTATTTATGGAGCTATATCTTTAGTAGAAACAAGGGCTTTAACAGATGAAACTGTTTCAGAAAAGAGAATTTAAACTGACAAACCCTACCTCTATTGGTATCCCTTAATAATTTAACAATTATTAAGGGATACCAAAATCATATAGAAACAGCTGGTAAAAAGCTAATTACCTCCATTCACACTGTATAAATAATAAGATAGTAATCAAAATAATTTATTGTACATCTCCTATGTAACAACATTATTTTCGTGATATCCGTAGAAATAGTATACTTAATCTCTATATCATGAAAACTCGACTTCTAAATTTACACATAGCAGCACCTCTCCTCCGAGCAATTTTCCTGATTACTATATTTAACCTTACTTCAGTCAAAAGTGCGGAAGCAGAATCTATTAGAGGTGTGTCATTTCAAATCTTCTATGATGAACTGATGCCGTATGGTGACTGGGTACAAGACCCGCATCACGGATATGTATGGATTCCCTATGTCGAGCAAAATTTTCATCCGTATGCTACCAGAGGTCACTGGGTAATGACCTCCTATGGCAACACTTGGGTATCTCAATATGATTGGGGATGGGCTCCATTTCATTATGGGAGGTGGTTTTTTACTGACTATTATGGATGGGCATGGGTACCAGGCTATGAGTGGGGGCCTGCATGGGTAAATTGGAGAACAGGTGGCGGCTACTATGGATGGGCTCCTTTAGGACCTGGAATGCACATTTCTGTTGGTTTTAATATGCCTTACAATCATTATGTATTTGTACCTCAAAGAAGGCTTATACATAGAAATATACACCGGTATTACCTACCTAGAACTCAAGTGGTAAACGTATATAACCATACCACCATTATCAATAATACTTATGTTAATAATCAGCGAACCTATATCTCCGGCCCCGGTAGAAAAGAGTTAGAGAGAGTAAATAGAAGAAGTATACCCGTATACAAAGTAAATAATACAAACCGAGCAGGAAGGGCATCTGTAAGCAATAGATCCGTAGCACTGTACCGACCAGAAGTAGAGCGAGGTACTGTCACACAAGCCAGGCCTAGCAGAGTAGTAGCTTCTACTGAATATAATAGAAACACGGCGAGGTCTGTGGCCCCTCGCAATAATCAGAGGCAAAGCAATGTCCGCCAAGAGGCGAATCGGAGTAATAGTGGAGAAGCTAGAAGTGCCTCTCAGCCTAGCGGTTCAAATGTAAGGCAGAACGCAGTAAGGTCTAAAGAGGCCACAGCACCTGCAAGAACAGCAGCCCCCGCCAGAACCTCACCTGCTAGGACTGAAGCTCCGGCTAATACGCAGAGATCTGCCCCGGCTCAAAATAGGGTAAGCTCCCCTGGAAGACAAACCAATGTCAACAACAGGGAAGCTACTCCGACGCCGAGACAGCAAACAGCTCAACCAAGCCAAAGAAATCCTGCTCCAAGAGTGAATGCTGCTTCACAGCCAGCACAAAACAGGCAAACGGCCCCTGCACAACAGCGACAGATCAATGCCCCTGCCCAAACCAGACAGAGCAATACTGCTCCAAATGTACGCCAAAACAATAGTCAAAGGTCAGCTGCCAGAACTGCCGCACCTACCTCAGTAGAAAATTCTAGACGGTCGAATAGATCAAGTGCCACACCACAGGCAGGCCAGTCTTCATCAAGGAGCAACAGCCGATCATCCAGAGGAAATAATTAAAACTAAAAAGTCCCAGATAAACCATCAGGGACTTTTTATCACTTTTAAGATCAGTAATATAATTTTATTCCATATTAGCTATATAGAAATGGATCCAAGAATAGATTACCCGGAGTATGACCTCCTCGTAATGCATAAGGCCCATTTAATCATCTGACATGAATCCCATACTGATCACCTATTAAAATCATCCTGCACCCTGATGATATCTTCCTCATCAGACGGATGCTGGGGATCTACATGCATCCATATTTCTGCTACCATGCCCCATCCATTCAATCCAATCAGCCTATGACGTTCACCTTGTCTTAATCTGATTGTTTCACCTATTTCCAATGCTGATACTGACCCTTCTACATCATCATCACTTCTGACTATTCCACCTTCACCAGCTACCAATTTCCATATTTCAGCTCTTCTGTGATGATATTGCCAAGAAAGGCGTTTATTTGGAGAGACAAGTAAAATTTTGGGACTTAGTTTTTGGGAGAGCTGCTCGGTATCCAACTGGACGTCAGAAAAAAATTGGTTTTTGAATTTCATCAGCTGATTTTCATCTATGACAAAAAAACCTCCCCAGGGACGGCTATCATCTTTATTTATGACAAGATACCCTTCCTTATCCAAGAAATCAGATACAAGAGTAAAAATACCCGATTTATCTTCTGCTTCTAGTGCTATCATTTTTTTCTTTTAAAAGTGAATTACAATAATAAACAATCCTTTAAATACATCATTCTTTTTGAACATAAAAAAACTGCTTCAAAAACAGAAGAAAAAATTGATTTAGTCTTTTGCTTTCGAAACAGTTTTTGCTATTGCAATGCTTTTACTTCAAGAAAAGCATTTCACGATATTTAACCAGTGGCCAATACTCATCATCCACCAGTAATTCAAGCTTATCGACTGAATATCTGATTTTATCAAAGAATGCATCTTTTACATCTGTACTGTAACCCTTTGCCTTTTCTTCGATATCGCTTATTTTGTTAAGCCTTCTTCGAGCGTCAGTCATTTGATTGATGTTTGTCTTTATGGATTCTAAGTGACCGCTTATTTCTTTGATGGTCTCCACTGCTGCATCATTATCCAAACCAAGTTCCTTTAGACCTTTGGCATTTTCTATCAGTTTATTTTGATAATTTACAGCCGTAGGGATGATATGGTTAAGTGCCAGATCTCCCATTACCCTAGATTCAATCTGTACTTTCATGATATAGTTTTCCAACATAATTTCATGTCGCGCATCTAATTCAAGGTGATTGAATATTTTATGTCTTGCAAAAAGATCTTTACTTTTATCAGTTTTGAATACATCCAAAGCAAAAGGAGTACTTTTCAAATTGGATAAGCCTCTTTTTTGAGCTTCTTCTGCCCATTCTTCAGAATAACCGTCACCTTCAAATCGGATCCTTTTGGTTTCTTTTATGTATTTCCTTAAAACATTGACGATGGCGATTTTCTTTTCTTTGCCTTTACCCATTTCATTTTTCACATCAGCGTTAAATGTTTTCAGGGTATCTGCTACTATCACATTCAATACAGCCATAGGACCAGCTACATTGGCATGGGAACCTACCGCTCTAAATTCAAATTTGTTACCAGTAAAAGCAAAAGGAGAAGTCCTGTTTCTATCCGTATTGTCAAGGATAATTTCCGGGATTTTACTGATTCCCAGTTTCATGTACATGTTTTCACCTTTTTCTATCTTCAGTTCACCATTTTCCTCTAATTCATTCAGAACACTGGTAAGGGTAGATCCAAGGAAAACTGAAATGATAGCAGGAGGAGCTTCATTAGCACCCAATCTCCAATCATTGCCCGCAGAAGCAATACTGGCTCTTAGAAGGTCATCATAGTCATGCACAGCCTTGATAGTAGCTACCAAAAACGTAAGAAACTGTAGGTTTTCTCTGGCAGAATTACTAGGCTGAAAAAGATTTACTCCGGTATCCGTGATCAAAGACCAGTTGTTATGTTTTCCACTACCATTTAGACCAGCAAAAGGTTTTTCATGAAACAAAACTTTTAAGTGGTGCTTTTCAGCAACTTTGGTCATCAGGTCCATTAATAGCTGATTGTGATCAGTGGCCTTGTTAATTTCTTCGAATAAGGGTGCTACTTCAAATTGTCCTGGAGCTACCTCATTGTGCCTAGTAGATACAGGAATCCCAAGTCTCAATGCTTCCACTTCAAAATCCTGCATAAAATCCTTTACTCTCGTAGGGATAGATCCGAAGTAATGGTCATCAAGCTGTTGTCCCCTAGCAGGATTGTGCCCAAATACCGTCCTGCCTGCCATAATCAGATCGGGTCTGGTAGCAAAAAGACCTCTATCTATAACAAAATACTCCTGTTCCACTCCTAATGAAGGAGTGATTTTTCTCACATTTCTGTCGAATAACTGACAGGTGGTCACGGCTGCATTATTTACTGCTTCTATTGACTTCAATAAAGGAGTCTTATAATCTAGTGCCTCCCCTGTAAAGGCTACAAATATAGTAGGAATACAAAGGGTTTTATCAAAAATAAAGATGGGAGAAGTAGGATCCCAGGCTGTATAGCCCCTTGCTTCAAAAGTAGATCTTATCCCTCCATTAGGAAAAGAGGATGCATCTGGCTCCTGCTGAACAAGTGCAGATCCTTTAAATTTTTCTATACCTGCATTAGCGTCAAAAAAAGTATCATGCTTCTCAGCAGTAGATCCAGTCAATGGTTGAAACCAATGGGTATAATGGGTTACACCTTTAGAAAGGGCCCATGTTTTTACTGCAGATGCCACCTCGTCCGCAGTGTTTTTATCTATCTTTCCACCTTTTTCTATAGCATTACTTATTTTGCTATAAACGGAAGGAGCTAGAGATTCTTTCATCTCTGCAAGCGTAAAAACTTGTGATCCAAAATAATCTGATATTTTAGAAGAAGGAGCTACCGCAGTTACTCGTTCTCTGTTCTGCACCATTTTTAGTGCTTCTTGTCTTAAAGTCGCCATTTTTTATAGATGTGGTTATTTATTTATATTCAAAAATAAAGAATTATATTTAAAAATAGCAAAAACGGCTAAATCTTCAACCAACTTTTAAAAAAAATACATCATTTCATGCAAAATAAGGGCAAATTTCTTCCAATTCTCGTTTTTTTATTAAAACAGCCTATATATTTTGAATATTGATATCCACAAGTATTCCTATTATCTTTGCACATACAATTAAGCTTAGAAAGAGATTTGAAGAAGGTAGCATTTTATACACTTGGCTGTAAATTAAATTATTCAGAGACATCTACGATCAGCAGGATGTTCGAGTCAAAGGGTTACCAAAAGGTTAATTTTGATGACTCTCCTGATATTTTTATTATCAATACGTGCTCGGTTACGGAAAATGCTGATAAGAAATGTAAGAAAATAGTCAAGGAGGCAAAAAAAATCTCCCCAAACTCATATGTTACCATAATCGGATGCTATGCCCAACTGAAGCCTCAAGAAATATCCGAAATAAAAGGGGTAGATGCTGTCCTAGGTGCAGCAGAGAAATTCAGACTGATAGAATTACTGGATGGTTTTGCCAAAGGCCATGAAACAAAAGTCCTGGCTTCTGAAATCCAGGAGGCCACAGTATTTAACAATGCCTATAGTATGCATGACCGGACCAGGACTTTTTTAAAGGTACAGGACGGATGTAATTATGGATGTGCCTTCTGCACTATACCGCTCGCAAGAGGGAAAAGCCGGAGTGACACTATTTTGAACATCATAAATGCTGCACAGGACATCGCTGCTACCGATGTAAAAGAAGTAGTCCTCACAGGTGTCAATATTGGAGACTTTGGAATCCAGGAAGGAAAAAGAAAAGAGAAATTTATTGACCTAATTAAAGCCCTGGATGAAATTGAAGGAATAGATAGATTTAGAATTTCCTCTATAGAACCAAATCTCCTTACTAACGAAGCGATAGATTTTGTGTCTAAATCCAAACATTTTGTGCCCCACTTCCATATACCCTTACAATCTGGAAACAATGAAATCCTTCGTAAAATGGGTCGACGCTATCTCCGTGAGCTATATGAGGATAGAATATCAAAAATTAAAGGGTTAATGCCCCACTGCTGTATCGGAGTAGATATCATTGTAGGTTTTCCTGGCGAAACCGATGAGCATTTTTTAGACACCTATAATTTCCTAAAGGAGCTACCTATATCTTATCTCCACGTCTTCACTTATTCAGAAAGGGCCAACACCCGGGCAGTGGAAATGGAAAACCCCGTTCCATTAAAAATAAGGAACGAAAGATCCAAAATGCTGAGAATTTTATCCGAAAAAAAACGAAGGAAGTTTTATGAGGAAAACCTTAGCAACACGTATACGGTATTATTTGAGGAAGATATTGAGAATGGAATGATGCACGGGTTTACAGAGAACTATATCAGGGTATCTGCCAAGTATGATCCACTCTTGACCAATGAACTTAAAAAAGTTCAACTCCTCTCTGTTAACGAAAATGGTACAGTAGATGTAGGAGAGCCGGAGTTGGTTTACGAAAATCATTAACTGGTAAATTTTTACCTACTTCATCCCTTCAAAACAACCTGATACTCTTGGTGTTTACTATAAGATTCAATGTAATTTAAACAGTACACATCATGACCATATCGATAGCAGGAATTGAACCTAAAGGTAGAATCACCAGAAGAAAATTTCTGGTAATGTTTGTAGTATTTTATTTTATAAACCTTTTGTGTTTATTAAAAATAATCGAATCATTTGAAATTCAGGCATGGGGCAGTTTTGTGATTTTCGCGGTCATATTAATCGTCACCATTTTAGTCTTGCTTTACCAGGCCATAAAGAGGTTACATGACATTGGTTATGACTGGAGATATGCCTTGTACCTTCTTATCCCTCCACCCTTGAATTTTATCGGGTTCATATACCTCACCATCAAAGAAGGAGAAACCGGTACAAATAAATATGGTGTAGATCCCAGGGATACAGATCTTTTTTAAGAGTTACCCTGCTGGAACAAAGAAAGATTTGATCCTTTTGTATATAGTGGAATATAACCTATTCATATCGAAGAGATTCTATCGGGTCCAGCTTACTGGCTTTATAGGCGGGGAAGAAACCACTTAACAGCCCGACGATAATGCATATAACGAAAGATACTATCATCCATAACCATGGGATCAAAAACCCACCTGGTCCGACTAAATTTGCTACTATATTCCCAATACCTATACCTAGTATTACCCCTAGAATACCTCCTATCAGGCATATAACAATTGCCTCTATGAGAAACTGCTGTCTTATCCTCAACGGGGTAGCTCCAAGGGCCTTTCTGATACCTATCTCACGCGTACGCTCTGTTACGGAAACCATCATAATGTTCATCAAGCCGATGGCAGCTCCTAATAAAGTTATAAAACCTATACCAAACCCTCCTATGCGGAGAAAGCCAGCCACTTCTTCTAGACTTTCTCCCAGTGATTGACTTTGCGTGATTTCAAAGCTGTCCTCATCCCCTATCCTATCCTGCCGTACTTTCCGCATGATACCCGTAGCATGTCCCATTTCATACTCCAGTTTACCAGGGTCAGCTCCTGATGCTGTGATTGTATACCTAAATGTACCTCTTCTATCCAACCTTTTGGCGTTTTCCAAAGGTATGACTACCATACGGTCGGCGCCTGATCCTCCCATGCTGCTCCCCTGCTCTTCCATGATACCAATAATGGTATATCTGTTCCCATAGAAAGAAATGTATTGATTTAGGGGATCTTCATTTTTATCGAATAAAACATTTACTATTTCAGTGCCGACTATGCAAACATTATTACCAAACTCCACTTCAGCATGACTAAAATTCCTGCCTTTATCGATTTTGACACCTTTTATCATAAAGTAATTAGCATCCCCACCAAGTATGCGTGAATTGGGATTGGTTTTTTTAGAACCCTGCTTTATTTCAGCTGCACCTGTGAAGCTGGTAAATACAGTAAGTGTCCCTCTACTTTGGTATTCATCTTTAAATGACATCGCTTCTCTATAAGAAATCGGAGGATATGTTTTCTGGGTAACTCCATCTGTAGTCACCTGTCTTCCCTGAAGATTTTTAGACTTAACATCAAAATTGTTAGCACCAAATCCTGAAAAACTCTCTTCTATCTGAGCCTTCATACCATCTATGGCTGTCAGCATCCCTACTAAGGATGTAATCCCTATGGCAATGATCAGACCAGTCAAGACAGTTCGCAGCAAATTCGATTTCACTGACCTGAGCGCTTCTTTTATATTTTCGATCAAATTCATCTTTTGTTCATTAAAGGACAGGTTCTCCTCATTCGTTAGAGATTAAAATTAATATTAGGCAAATATTCATTTTAAACCCAACTATTTTGTATAAAAATATATTTCGGCTGACAATTTAACTTTTATTAATGAAAGCGATCATCTCGCACTGTCATTTCTTGAATAACAGAAGCTTCAAAATCCAGCCATTCCTTCCATCTGATCTCCACCAATTCTGCTTTCTGATAATATCTGGCAAGCTCTAAAAAATTAACATAATGCCCTGCTTCCGACACCATCAATTCGTAATAAAAATTTTTAAGCTCCTCATCTTTTAATTTTTGCCACAGTAGCTTGAACCTTTCACAGCTGCGGGCTTCTATCAGGGCATTCATAAGGAGGTGCTCAGTTAATTGTTGGGTTCTACTTCCACCCTTTCGTAAAAAGCCAAGTAGCCGCACTACATATTCATCCTGACGGGGCCATCCAAATTTGATCCCTCTATTTCTCATCTGCTGCATCACACGTTCAAAATGTGTCCACTCCTCAGCTACTATGGGCGTCAACTGATCTACTAAGCGGTCAAAATCAGGAAAACGTAGGATTAAACTGATACAGGAACTGGCTGCTTTCTGCTCACAGTAGGCATGATCTACTAAAATATCTGCTATATTCATCTCAGCAATATGAACCCATCTCGGATCCGTAGGAAGCTGAAGATTCAGCATTTTATTTTTTGTGCTTTCTTCCCAATGTTTCATCTCTACTTGTTTTTCTATGGTCATTACTTGTCCCTTACCGTAAGTCGGGATAGCATCCCATATAGCCTCTCCGATATTTATGATGGCAATGGTAAAAAGACATGCTCATATTACCTTTAATCAAAAAACGACCAGTTTATCCCAACATCCAGCATACCCCTTAATCCGGTGTAATCAGGTGTAATAAAATAACCCGGCTGGTCCAGCATATTCTGGTTCAAATGGTTATACCTCAACAGGAGTCTGGTCCTGTTAATCCTGAAATTAAGAAATGCATCCAATACGGGGTACCCCTGTACACTGAACCGGTCCTGCATATAAAACTGCTGGCTTGCAGGCATATATGCATGGGCAAAATAATCCGATCTATAGCGGCCCTCTATTCCTATCTGAATAAACAAATTTTCATTGAACATAGGGCTATCGAAGAAAATCCTGGAATTAACAAACCATTGTGGTATCCTGAAAGCATCAGAAGCACCCCCGGTTACCGCAGTATATATGATCTCATTCTGCATAAAAAGCTTACCGAAAGTAAAATTAGCTTTGGCACCAGGACTTAGCATAAAAGCTTCAGCATTATATTGCTCAGGAAGCTGAGCGCGGTTATACACTACGTAATTATTGATCCTATTTATCGTCAGAGATGGCCTTAGAGAGAATTTCTCAAAGTCCACTTTAATTTCTCCTTTTACCTGATCTACACCTATGTTTGAAAAATCATTATTCCAACTGTAATGGTTTCCCATATACATTTCCTGAGCCATAGTAGGACGATAAAGGGCTTTGGTATAAGTCAGGTCAAGATAGGGCGATCGAAAAATACCTCGGATCCGAAATCCCTGAGGGATCAGATATTCTCCATCAGCTTCAAAATACCAGCGCTCGCTAAGCTGTCCTCTTAAGGATCCTCCCAGATAAAGTTCATTAAAACTATTATTGCTTTCAAATAAAGGGCTGGCCATCCTGCCTGTTCTAAACTTTACATAGGCATTATAATATATAGGACCTAAATCTCCCTTAAAACCTAATTCATTTCTCCATTCAGAAAAATGGTTAACGTTATTTGTCGTGTCTGTACGGGGCTCAGGTGCATAAAGATTAAAAAAGAGGCTATCCGCTGTGTTTAGATTAGAAAAAAATGACACTTCTTGCTTCTTTTTATCAAAAACATGATATACCTGCCAACCTTTCAACAATTCATATTGATGGTACAAATGATAATCCTGCCTTAAATCTACAGCCCTGGAGTTTCTAAGCCATACCTTCGAATCTTCATAAGTAAAATAAAGAGAGGTACTGTCTATTGAAGTGGGAATGATCCCCCCTTGCTCATTGACGAGATGTCGCATCCTGGAAAAATTGGCCAACAGGACATACTTTTCGTTTTCAGATCTATAACTTGTCTGCAGGGAATAAGTGTTTTGGTCCACCATATTATCATCCCTCCTGGCGGGATTCAGCACCTTTCTGGCTCGGATGGTATGGAAGTTAAAGCCTACATTCCATCGCGGATTTATATTTCTGGTGAAAGTAATATCGAGCATATTTCGGTTACCACCACCAAAAAATGCTGCTAAATTAGTATAAGGAGATTTGGTATCATAATACACCATATTTTCCGGACTTCGATAATAAAGATCGTAGACATGGAAACCGGATGTCCTGCCTATTTGATCGGGAAGATCATAAAACACCGGCTGTGCAGCACTCCCTATATTGCCCAGGTTTTGATATTTATACCATGTACGGGCTACTGGTTCATAATTATGGAAACCAGTAAGGGAGGTATCTATTTCGTATTTTTCAAACCTATTATTTCTTAATAAATGTTCATAAAAATACAGTGTGGTACGAGGGCCATATACCTGTTTAGTACTGTCATCCAATATGCCCCTCCTAGGCTGCTGCTGATCAGTATCCTCCTCATCTGGAGGCACAGTAGTCTGCTGCTGACGTGGAGGATTTACCTGGGCACTGGCCCAACCTATCATGAAGCAATGAATTAAAATTAAGAGGTATAGACTTTTATAATTCACTTTTATATCCTTTTTCAATGATGGTCATGGATATCATGTCCATAAGCTTATCTTCATCTGTATGTTTAAGATCTACCTTGATCGGAAGGGCAAAAATCGGAATTTCCTTCAAATATTCATTAAATTCCAGATCTTTAAGTTTTACCATGTCTTTTTCAGTAGTCAATATAACCGGTGACCTGGCCAGGTGATGACGAAAAGTCTGCACCATTTTCTGAATATCGTTTATACTATATCGATAGTGGTCAGGGTATTCCAATACCTCTAACACATTATAATGCGAATGGACATGGTCAATCAACACCTTATTATTAGCTATCCCAGAAAGCAGTATAATGTTTCCCATCATTTTATGGGCTGAAGGAGAAACGCCATATGGAAGCCCATATTTTACTCCGGCAAAAAATACAGGGCAATTCTCATTAGTATACCTACTGATTTCAAGCCTACATTCCCCCTTCATATCTTCGGACATATCCTCAGGACATTTGGTCATGATCACTACATCAGCCCTAATAGCTCCCTTCCTATGCTCCCTTAAGGTACCTAGGGGCAATATTTTATCTTTAAAAAAGGGAAGCTGAAAAGTGGTCAACAAAATATTGAAATCGCTTTTAAGATACCTGTGCTGATAAGCATCATCTAATAGGACTACCTCAGTCTCCGGTTTTTCCATTATAATCTCAGGTATGGCCTGTATCCGAGCTTCACCTACAGCTACCAATACATTTTGCCCATATTTAGTGAAAATCTGGAAAGATTCATCCCCTATGGATAATGCGGTGTCGTGCTCACCTGCTATTAATACACCGCTGGTCTTCCGTCCATAACCCCTGCTTAAGGTAGCAAGTTTATATTGTCCTATAAGCCTTTCGATAAGAAATTCTATCATAGGAGTCTTACCAGTACCCCCTACAGAAAGATTGCCCACTACTATCGTAGGTATGGTAAATTCAACACTCTTTTTGCTTCCTATGTCAAACAGCCTATTTCTCAATCTAGTAATGCCATCATACAACAGGGCAAAAGGATATAATATAGGATCGTAAAGACGCATTGTATATAATTTATTACCTTTGATTAACTTAGTTTTATTTATATCATTGACAAATATATGGTTTATTCTATTAGGGATATAGTTTCTTACCTGGAAACCATAGCACCTCCGGCATACCAGGAACCCTATGACAATGCTCAGCTTATCACTGGAGACCCCGGCCAGCAAGTGAAAGGCATTCTATGCACACTGGATGTCACTGAAGAAGTAGTACAGGAAGCCCAGGATCTGGGGTGTAACTTAATCGTAGCGCACCACCCCATAGTCTTCAAAGGATTGAAAAGCCTTACCGGAAAAAATTATGTAGAACGTACCGTTATTAGAGCCATAAAAAACGATATCGGTATCTATGCCATTCATACCAATTTAGACAACATGTCCACTGGTGTGAATAAAAAAATCTGTGATCTTATCGGCTTATCAAATACGAAAATCCTTCTGCCTAAGCGTAACATTCTGAGCAAATTGGTAACCTTTGGACCCTTAAAATATAAGGATCAGATCACACAGTCCCTGTTCCAAGCTGGTGCCGGCCAAATTGGTGAATATGCTGACTGCAGTTTTTATTCTCTGGGAACAGGTACATTTACTCCTTCTGATCTCGCAAGGCCTTTTTCAGGGCAAAAAGGAGTAGCCGAAAATGTGGAAGAGACCAGAATAGAGGTAATGTTTCCATCCTACCTAAGTAGGAAAATAATAGCATCACTGAAAGCGGCCCATCCATATGAAGAAGTGGCCTATTATCTTCAAGAAATAAGCAATGAAAACCAAGAAGTGGGATCAGGAATGATAGGCGAACTACCTGAAAATATGGGCGGGAGCGAGTTTTTAATATACCTAAAAAAACAAATGAACCTAAAGGTAATCAAACATACCAGATTATTAGATAGGCCTATCCGTAATGTGGCTGTATGTGGAGGAGCCGGTATATTTTTACTCAGTGCCGCCGTAAGCCATAAGGCAGATATATTCATCACCTCTGATGTAAAATACCACGAGTTCTTTGATGCTGATAATCAGTTAATTATTGCAGATATTGGACATTATGAAAGTGAAATCTTTACAAAAGAATTAATTAAAGAGAAATTGTCAAATAAATTCAGTAATATTGCACTCTATTTGACAAAAGTAGTTTCGAATCCCATAACTTATATATAGTACATGGAAAGTACCGTTGCACAGAAACTTGAAGCCATTCACAATCTTCAGAAAATCGATTCCCGCCTAGATTCAATACTTAAAATCAGAGGAGCTCTTCCAGAAGAAGTTCAAGACCTAGAAGACGAAATCATAGGATATGAAACAAGGTTAGACAAATTTCATAATGATATCGCCTCTTTGGAAGAAGAGATCAAAAAGCATAAAGAAGCCATCAAGGATTCAGAAAAGCTGATCAAAAAATATCAGGATCAGCAGATGAATGTCAGAAATAACAGAGAGTATGACGCCATCACTAAAGAACTTGAATTGCAGGATCTGGAAATTCAGGTTAGCAAGAAAAAAATAGGGGAAGCCCAAGCCAGGATTGAATCAAAAAACAATGAACTGGAAGAATTAAAAGATGTGCTGAAGGACCGTAAAAAAGACCTTGACACTAAGCAGGACGAACTTAAGACCATCGTATCTGAAAGTGAATCCGAAGAAAATAAGCTGATCAGCGAAAAAGAAAAAGCTGCCAAGAAAATCGATGATAGGATTCTTAAATCCTATGATAAGATCAGAACCAATGCCAAGAACGGTCTAGCAGTAGTATTGGTCAAAAGAGGTGCATGCGGCGGATGTTTTAATATAGTGCCCCCACAACGACAGGCGGATATCAGAGAAAAAAAGAAATTAATCGTCTGCGAACACTGCGGTAGAATACTTGCAGGTGTAGAAGATGAAATCGAAGATGAAACGGCTACTAAGAAAAAAAGAACCAAAGCATAAATTTAAAAAATCCGGTCTAAGCCGGATTTTTTTTTAATATTTTTTTTTTAAACATATTGTGACATGTTAAGTTTTCTTTTTATATCTTCGGAAATATGAAAACCCTGACAACCACAATATTACTACTAGCCATATATTCTTCTGCATTTGCCTTCCCACCGGCAGATAGGATATTTTTGATCATTTTCGACAAGGAGGAATTGAAAAGCCTAAAATCAAGTCCAGAATACATTGAGCTTACTTTTAATAAGGTATTTAATACTAAAACCTATTCAGGAAATTCAGAAGCTGCCATGCTTCTGACTGTCACTAATACTGATTTAGACCGGTGTGATATCGGTCAGATGTTAGTACAGGTAAATCGGCACACTTCTATGAAACTACAGGAAGTGGCATTCAGAATAGTGGATATGACTGAAAGTAAATTAAATTATAATTCGATATTAGCAAATTTGGATGCTAAGCCTGTGAAAAAAAAGGTGAGATCCGGCATTTCGCTCCAGGCAAACTGAATTAGCTTTGTGTATCAAGATAAGGAATACAAAAAAGCACCTGTTCCTCAGCCTATAATTTATCTTCCGCTCCCATTAAGCATCCGATAATGCAATTTTTCCCAATAAATCCAATCTTGTATTAATGCAGGGGGTTAGATTTATTTAGAAGTCAGATATGAAGTATCATTATACCTATCCATGCGGAAGTTATTTTTTCCAAGAACCGTAAACTCATAACACCCCAAGTTTTGATGCTCAAACATATCCATTTGCTCCAAGGGGTAATTAAGAATCAGCGAAACCATTATCCTCATAGCTCGTCCGTGCATGCAGATCAATATATCTTCATGGCCTTGCTCCAAAACATAATCCAAACCATTCTTCAATCTCCTATATACCATGTTAGGTGATTCGCCTCCCGCTATAGCGTAGTCCAGGTCCCCTTGCGACCATCTACTCAACATATGTTGATAATATTGGTTCTCATCGTGGGTCATAGGTACCCCTTCATATTTGCCCCAACTGATCTCATTAAAATCCGGTATAGACTCTGAAGGGATCCCCATTTCAAGAAACTTTTCTATAGACTGCTTAGTCCTCTGAAGTCCTGTATAATAAACCTTATCTATTTTCAGGTCTTTATGGGCCATATAAAAATCATAGGCCTGCCTCCTCCCATTTTCATTGATAGGCGCATCTATACCTGATCCCTGTACTACTCCTTTGAGATTATAATCTGTTTGTCCGTGACGGACAATGTGTATTTTTTTAGTGGCCAAGATTTTCTATTTTTGTTCCAATGTTCAAATAAAGGGCTTTTTAATAAAAAAACATGATCTTTAACAAAAACCTCAGTCTTGATTTTTTAAATAAGCTGGCAAAAGACACCATGACTTCCCATATTGGAATAACGTTTACCGATATTGGGGAGGATTATATTTCAGCCTCAATGCCTGTAGATGACAGAACCAAACAATCCTACGGAATGTTGCATGGGGGAGCAAATGTAGTATTGGCTGAAACATTAGGAAGTGTAGCGGCCAATTTTACCATAGATCAGGAAAGCCAGTACTGTGTAGGTTTGGAAATAAATGCCAACCATTTAAAACCAGTAAAGGACGGTTTTGTAAAAGGTACCGCTCGACCTGTACATATAGGAAAAAAAACACAGGTGTGGGAAATAAAAATATTTAATTCAAATGATCAGTTGAGCTGTATCAGTAGGATAACCCTGGCTGTATTAGATAAATAACTTCATATTACAACAAGTGTATGTACAATGAGGTTGTAAATGAACATTAATAATATCATGATCTAAACCCTTCCAAAACCAAAACATCTAATAACTAAACAGAATAAAGGATAAGATAGCATATATGAGTTCAGCAACTAGTGAAAAGGTCATAACACAGGAACAATACCTCAATGCTGTATTTAACTATGTTTTGGAACACGGCTTTAGTTTAGCCGTTTGGAGAAAACCGAAAAGTGATCAGTTAGAGGTCATTATCGATACCAATAAAGACATCAAAAAATTACCTTTACAATTAGACAAGCTTCCCCCAGGTTTTGTCATCCATCCATTTGCTGATCAATCCGATAAAAAATGTTATTTTCTCGAAGCCCATACATATCTTAAAATCCCACTGGACGGAACAATAGATGAAGACGGCTTTTTTAAAAAAGCTAATAAATCTGCTACGAAAGAAAGTATAGACAAACTGCTGCGAGAGCGATCAGGTAAAACAGGTAATCAGATAGATATATCTTCTCAAACATCTTTTCTAAATGAAGTGAAAGAGGGTATTCGTCTTATCAAAAATGGGGAACTGATCAAAGTCGTCCCTGCCAGAAATAAATACCTTCAATTAAAAGTCCCCCTAAATATCAGTGGGATCATTCTTTCCCTTTGTAGCAGCTATCCAAATGCTTTTGTAAATTTTATTCACAGTGCTCATATAGGTACATGGATAGGTGCATCTCCAGAAATACTGATCAAAACAGAAGGAAGCACGTTTTCCACCATGGCCTTGGCAGGAACGCAAAAGGCTATAGGTGCAAATCCGCTCAAAAATGCTGCTTGGACACAAAAAGAAATTGAAGAGCAGGCACTCGTAAGTCGTTATATCGTAAATTGTTTTAAAAAGATCCGACTGAGAGAATATGAAGAAAGAGGACCAAAGACGGTAATAGCCGGCAATCTTCTTCATCTTCGCTCTGATTTCATAGTAGATATGGAGGCTACAGGATTTCCTCAATTAGGATCCGTCATGCTGGACCTGCTGCATCCCACCTCTGCAGTATGCGGAATGCCCAGAGACAAAGCACTGGAATTTATTTCAGACCATGAGACTTTTGACCGCTCATTATATGCTGGATTCATAGGCCCTGTGAATATAGGAAATGAATCCAGTCTGTATGTCAATCTCCGTACTGCCCGCATCACGGATCAATACGCTATTTTATATGCAGGTGCCGGCGTAACCGAAGACTCCGACCCAGAAAAAGAATGGGAAGAGACAGAAATGAAATGTGACATCATAGGAAAATTCCTAACTGACCCTATACTAAATTGATCATACAGCCTATAATAGACCTAGTGGCTATAGTAGCAAAAAGCGGTATACATCAGGCCATCCTTTCTCCCGGCTCCAGATGTGCCCCTTTGACACTTGCCTTTGCCAGACATAAGGACATACACTGCCGTACCATTTCTGATGAAAGATCTGCAGCATTCATCGCTTTAGGCATGGCCCAGCAGTTGGACAAGGCTGTAGTATTGGTCTGTACCAGTGGCTCAGCTGCCTTAAATTATGCCCCCGCTGTAGCTGAAGCTTACTTTCAACAGGTCCCGCTCCTCATCATTACCGCAGACAGACCGAAAGAATGGATAGACCAGTGGGACGGACAGACCATCAGACAGGAAAACATCTACGGAAACCATGTAAAGGGCAGTTTTAATTTCCCAGATGAATTTTCTCATCCAGATAAGGTTTGGCATGCCCATAGAATCAGCAATGAAGCTATTAAATTGGCGCAAACATACCCATATGGACCGGTACATATTAATATCCCCCTGAGAGAACCATTTTATCCTACAAAAGAAGAGCAATATGATTATGAACAACCGCATATTCTTTACTCAGAAATTACCGGAATCACTGTTCTCACAGAAGATGATAAAATCAAACTCAAGCATGCACTATCAAGTTTCAAAAAAATCCTGATAGTTCCTGGTCAACATAAGCCTGACGATCTGTTAAAATCATTATTGGATCAGGCTATAGATGGCGACCAAGGTGTATTGGTGGCTGATGGCATAAGTAACATGTCTTCTATAAATAGCATCACCTATCATGATCACTTCTTACCCTATCATGCAAGTCATGAAACTTATAAACCAGACCTGATCATCAGCTTCGGTAAATCCATCATATCAAAATCACTTAAACGATTTCTCAGAAATTCCGGAGCTGAACATTGGCACATTCAGGAAAACGGATATTTACCAGACACTTATCAAAGTCTGGCCATACACATCAAAACTCATCCTATAGATTTCTTTAATTTCTTTATCAAAAATGCCACTGCCATTGACGTAAATTTTAAAGATAGCTGGACACTGGCTGACCAGAAAGTGGCTGATAATATAGGGGAAATATTGAAACAGGTGGATTTCGGAGAATATAAGTCATTTTATAAAATACTCCCGCACTTACCTTCCAGTTCAAAACTTCACCTGTCCAACAGCATGGGGGTAAGGTATTATAATTTTCTAGGCGCCAAATCCCCCACTTATGAAGTGATATGTAATAGAGGCACCAGTGGAATAGACGGTTCCAATAGTACTGCCGTGGGCTGTGCCTTCACTACCAAGGATCCTATCACACTCATTACAGGAGATATGGCTTTCTTTTATGACAGAAATGCTTTTTGGCATAACTACAGCATGCCTAATCTTAGGATTATCATCATGAATAACCATGCTGGCGGGATCTTTAGATTGATAGAAGGACCTTCTGATCAGCCAGAACTGGAGGAATTTTTTGAAACCAGGCAAGCGCTCGATGCTGAACATCTGTGCAGAGAACTCGGATTTAAATACTTCAGGGCTGAAAATGAACAAACTTTGGATGAGGTGATGAAAATATTTTTCCATAAATCTGTCCATCCTCAGATTTTAGAGGTTTTTTCAGATAGTAAAGCTAATGCTGAAATTTTCCAGCGTGTAAAATCTGACATAAAAAATCTTCTTACAGATTCATCTCAAAACTACAGTCTATAATGACACCTGACCAACCTTCCATCAACCTTAACAAATATATAAGTGATACCGGTATCTGCTCACGAAGGGAAGCTGAAAAATTCATTATAGCCGGAAGAATTAAGATCAATGGTGCTGTGGCTGCTTTAGGGAACCGGGTTAAGAAAGGTGATGAAGTTTTATTGGATGGAAAACCAGTCAAAGGAAAAGAAAAGCCCCTTTATATAGCATTCAATAAACCAGTAGGGATTACCTGTACTACCGAAAAACATATACCAGGTAATATCATCGATTATATCAATCACCCAGTCAGAATTTTTCCAATAGGCAGATTGGACAAGCCGTCCGAAGGCCTCATATTTTTAACCAACGATGGCAATATCGTCAATAAAATCCTACGGGCCGGAAACAATCACGAAAAGGAATATACTGTAGCAGTGAACAAGCCAATCACGGATGACTTTATCCGGAAAATGAGGAATGGCGTACCTGTGTTAGATAAGATCACCAAAAAATGTGAAGTAGTAAAAATTTCAAACTTTGTATTTAAAATCATCCTTACCCAAGGTCTGAATCGGCAGATAAGAAGGATGTGTGAATACTTAGGCTATAATGTTACCAGTCTTCGGAGAGATAGGATAATGAATGTTTCATTAGAAGGATTAGCTGTAGGTAAGTGGCGATATCTAAATGATAAGGAGATCAAGCATATAGAAGCTGCCGTGGCTGTCTCTGTCAAAACAGAAGAGGCTTCATTTACTGATGCCAAACCCCGACCCAAAATCAAAAAAAGAAAATAAAGCAAACAATACTTTTTGGGCCTAGTTTATTATATAAAATAACAGATCATATGAAAGTCCAAAAAGATACCTCTAATTTTTATATTGAAAAAGAAGGAGCAAGAGCAGTAGTGGAATATTCCCTCACTGATGAATTGCTTATAATTCACCATACAGAAGTGCCCTCCCACATGGAAAACCAGGGAATCGCATCCACTTTACTGCAGGAAGCAGCTCGTTATGCTAAAGACAATGAACTTTATATCAAAGCAGAATGCAGGTTTGCCAAAGACTATTTAGAAAGGAAAGAAGAATATATGGGTTTATTGGCCAAGCATTAAATAAGGTTTGGGATTATAACATTGGAACATATAGAGGATGTCTGAAAAGATACATTAGGCTTTTTAAACCTGAAATCTTAACGGCTATCCCAGTAATAGTTCTAACACAATAAACTGTATCCTGACCTAGCTACAGTTTAAGAAAAATATTAAAAGTGGTCAATTGGCATCATTTACATATAACTCAATATTCAATATCGCGTAGCCATCCCGTGATACTGATCCTTTCTTTATAGGTAGTCATGACTTCATGTGGAATCTCAGCACTCAGAAATACCACCAACTTACCTCCTTCAGGATATATATCTAAAATTTCTTCACCTTCTGAAGAGGGTAGGTACATCCTAAGTGCCCCACCGTCCTCTGGTGTCCATGAATCGTTTAAATATAGGATGATGGTGACCACCCTATACTTTACCTGGTGAAACTGGTCTAAATGCCGTAAGTAAAAAGAGCCTGGAGGATACATGGCAAAGTGGGCTTCAAAAGACCGCAATCCCAAAAAGCAGCGCTGGTTAATGCTGGTACGTACCTGATCTATCATCGCCCAATATTGGTTTTGTAAAGGTGTAAGATTAAAACTGTCCATCCACATCACCTTATCGCTTCTGATTTCAGGCCGGATCGAAAATGCGTCCCCCTTGCCAATGCCAGCATGTCTGAATTGCCCGTGACGAAGAAGATCCTGCTGCTCGTCTAGTAGTAATTTTCTAAAATTTTCCGTAATAAAATTATCCAGTACAGCATATCCATTTTGATAAACTTCCTGAACCATATCTGCTATCTTCTCATCCATATTCTCTGACATAATGTGAAATTAAAGGATTTATTTAAGAGAAATACATAATTTTGCATGATATTACAATTTAAGAGTTTCACATAGCGAGCTTCTGTAAAAATTTTTAAAATTATCCACCCTATTTTAACCATATCATGCATTTAAAAACAGATGATATTATCCGATTAGAAATAGAATTTGATTCAGGATCCATTCCTCCTCCATTCAGCCATACCTATAAGATCAAAACTGGATTTGAAAAAGATTTTGTCAATACACAATTTGACATAACCTATACAGAAAGGGAGGAACTTTCTGAGGATGAAATATATGAAGAAGGATTTACGCCGGAGGACGATTATAGTTTTAAAGGTGAATTACCAAAAATCTGGGAATCCCCTTTTAAGACGCTC
This sequence comes from Anditalea andensis, assembly GCF_000714815.1. Taxonomy (GTDB): domain Bacteria; phylum Bacteroidota; class Bacteroidia; order Cytophagales; family Cyclobacteriaceae; genus Anditalea; species Anditalea andensis. The sequence goes on from NZ_JMIH01000014.1 coordinate 73,454, forward strand.
TATGGAAAAACCAATTGGTCTAATAAAAAAAACCTGGATGAAAATGGAGGAATTAAAATATTGGCCAAAGACAAACATGGCAAGATAGTCAGGGGTATTCCATCCAATCCAGAGGAGTGGCAGTATCTGGCTCAGGAATTTATACAGGGAATCTATGAGATCAATCAAAAGGAAGCTCCCCTTACATTACAATACTACGTCAATGACAGCCAGGAGGGTGAATTGTTTTATGAGCTAACAGTCAAGTTTTCTGTAAGGAAAATAGAACTCAGTATCAATGGAAAAAGTATTAATGTAAGCTGGGAAAGCGTCAAGGCTCTTTTAGGTTTTGTATTTCTTCCGGATTACGATTATGACCAAGCTCAAGAAAAAAAACCAAATAAGCGAGGGCACTACATCCACTTGGGCGATGGCTTCTGGCATGAATTTGGTAAAGGCATAATTAATATAGACGATACTTTTGATGCTACATCTAAAATCAAAAGTGAATTCAGAAAATTAAACAAACATTAAAATTTTTATTATGAAATCGTACAAATCAATTATTGCTATTCTTCTGGGAGCATTCTTTATTTTCGGCTGTGCTAACTGGAGCAGAACCGGTACAGGAGCAGCAGCAGGTGCTGGCGCAGGAGGTGTTCTAGGAGGTGTCATTGGTTCCAGATCTGGTAACACCGCGGGTGGAGCCATTATCGGGGCTGCTGTTGGGGGCACAGCTGGCGCCGCCATAGGCCGTTATATGGATAGACAAGCCAAAGAAATCGAAACTGAAGTTCAAAATGCTGAAGTAGAAAGAGTAGGAGAAGGAATTAAGGTAACATTTGAATCAGGAATTCTTTTTGGATTTGATTCTTACAGCTTGACTCCTGCCGCTCAGGAAAATGTTAGAGAGTTGGCTCGGATTTTAAACGAGTATCCTGACACTAACATCATGATAGAAGGCCATACAGATAACAGAGGAGCTGCTGAATATAATCAAGGCCTATCTGAAAGAAGGGCCAAATCAGTTGCTAATTATCTAAAGATGCAGGGACTAGCAGCCGACAGAGTGACTACTACAGGTCGAGGTTTCAATGACCCGGTAGCTACCAATGATACAGACGAAGGCAGAGCTAAAAATAGAAGAGTAGAAGTAGCAATTTGGGGCAATGAAGACCTCCAAGAAAAAGCTGAAAGAGGAGAGATAGAAGGATAATTTATCCCTAAACATACCAAATTATAAGAAGGTGATCAGTATTGGTCACCTTTTATAGTTAGTAGATAAATATTAGCCCCAATCAAACATTTAATTCTTAAACATAATAGTTTACAAACCTACCTAAAAAATTCACCATACTCGATTATCACTACTCCATTATTTTTTATGAAGCTTAATAGATCTTCACTAATTTTTAAATTTGATATATAAATCGGTACCATATTATTTCTACTTTTAATGGTAATATCCTGGCAGGTATCTAGACAATTAAGGTAAACCAACACATACAATCAATCCTAATTAAAATATAAAGACAAAAAAATCACTTCATCCTTACTATCTCTTTTCTCAGTTCGGTTATCATTTTAGAAATATCTTCTAGAGATACAGGATTGTCTTTATCTTTTGGATTGGGAAAATCAGTGCTTATAAAGGCCTTGGACTCCCAAATTTCAAAAACTTCTTTGGCAGGCATTTCATAAGGCTTATACTGCTCATTGTCCGAAACCAGATAAAGGCTGCCTTTTTCTTCTATATAATTAAATACACGCTTATATACTATACCTTCGGAATCTGTGACCAGGATATAAGTCTTTCCGCTTTTAATATCATTTAATTGCTCCACATATTCCCCTATGATGATTGTACCCGATACCAGAGGAAGCATGCTGTCTCCGTTGATTTCAAAAGCCCTGTAGGTCTTAGACCTCGAGAGGTTTGGCAAGTGAAACTGCGGCAAGTTTTCCATATATTCCGGATCAGCATACCCGTTAAGGTACCCAGCTGAGGCCTTCTGGCCCACTAGAGATATGTGTTCATTATTGGCAGCATCCACGGCTATTGTGAGTATATTTACATTCCGTTTGGAAGCGCCTACCCTCCCATCTTGCTCGAGGTTCCTGTTTAAGAGTTCATCTACCGAAACCCCAAAAGTCTCGGCCAAGGTCTGAAGTGCCATCAACTTTGGCTCTGATCTACCGTCTTCATAGGCGGAGATCATAGTTCTTTTAACTCCAAGCTTTTCACAGAGCATCTCTTGGGTAAAATTCTTCTGCCTCCGTAAATACCTTAAATTTTTGCTGAGAAACATGGATCGTATTTAAGCACTGTAAAGATAAAAATTATGGTCATCATGCCAGTTTCTTTTAAATGAAAACCTGTACATATCTAGTTTGGATTGCCTGATCTGTTCCAGGCGCTCCCTGATTTCACGAATGACGTCACTCACCGGACGGACTCCGTCGACCAATAGGTAGCCATACTGTGGCTTAGACTGATCATCAATAAAAAATTTGACCTGACAATTACCCGAAGCCAGCTGCTTGGTTATGATTCGGATTTTAGGGAAAGTTTCCATAGTAGTTGTTGTTTTACAATAGCTAATATAGAAATGTTAATTTAATAAACAAAAATTTGTTATTAAAAGTAACATTATTACGACACTTATTGTCATTATTTTTAATTTTTTGAGTGTAAGTTAAATGGTTATCTTATTATAGACGACAACAGCAGTCATTTTTCATTAAACTAATAGCTGCAAAAAAGTCTAATAAAATATTTATGAAAAAATTTAAACTTTGGAATATGTACTATCTATATCGACAGCTATATTTAGAATATTAAAAATACAATAAAAGTAATTATGTCATATTATGTATTATTTTATAAAACAGTGGATGACTATATCGTAAGGCGGATTCCCTACCGTGAAGAACATCTTCGACTAGCTGAGGAGGCCCGTATAAAAGGAGATTTGGTAATGGCAGGTGCACTATCTGATCCGGCGGATGAAGCCTTACTCATTTTTCAATGCGAATCAACTGACGTAGTAGAGGAATTTGCCAAAAATGACCCTTATGTCCGTAATGGCTTGATAAGCGAATGGAAAGTACGACCCTGGGCGGTAGTAATCAAACAGTAACTTATCTGAAGAATAGATAATCAAATTTATATAATTGAATATTAACTAGAAATAAAAGGCATATAAAAAGGGATGTATCCTGCATTAAAATATGCATACCATAGCGCTCTACCTGCTTTAAAAGCCAAAATACCACGATGCAATAGAAAAATAGATCAGCACCCCACATATATCGGCAATAGAAGTGATCAGTGGTGCACTGGCGGTAGCTGGGTCTAGCTTCAGCTTTGTCAATATTATGGGTAATACGATACCTACCAGACTTCCACTTACTACAGAAAGGATCATGGTGGAAGTCACCACCACCATGACTTCCGGTGCACGGAAATAGGCTACCAGACCCACACCTATAGCCATAGTGACACCTAACAACAATGAAACCGAAATTTCCTTGGCCACTAAACGCATCCAGTCTTTAGGATTTACATCTCCCAGCGCCAAAGAACGGATCATGAGACTGGCAGTCTGAGCCCCTGCATTCCCACCACTGTCTATAAGTAGAGGCAAGAAAAAACTAACGCTACCACAGACTCGATCACATCTTCAAAGTTGGCAATCGCCGCACCTGAAAACACATTCATAAAAACAAGCGTCGTGAGCCATAAAACCCGCTTGTTATAAATATAAAACACCCCTGCTTTCAAAGGATTGATTATCGCATCCTGTATAGAACCAAATCTATGAAAATCCTCTGTAGACTCTTTTTCCACCACATCCATGACATCATCGATGGTCACTATCCCAATGAGGACACCTTTTGTGTCCAGTACCGGAAGGGCTACTCTATCGTAGTCCTGAAACATACGTATAGCTGTCTCCTGATCATCTTCTGCCTGCAAAGCGACAAACCTATGATCCATAAGTTCAAATATCTTCTGCGTAGGAGAAGCCAATATAATATGTTTGATGTCAATATCATCGACCATAAACCCTTCGCGATTGACTACATAGATAATATTGAGCGTTTCAGACATTTCGCCATTTTGCCTTATGTGGTTCAGAGCTTCATCGATGGTGAGCTGAGGCTGCAACGCTACATAATTAGGCGTCATGAGCCTTCCTATGCTGTCTTGGGGATAACCCAATAAAACAGTAGTAGTCCTTTGATCTTCTTCTGACAATAAAGCTATCAGACGTTTGGAAACCTCACCGGGGAGTTCCTCCAGAAAAGATGTACGCACATCTGGACTGATATCTTTTAGCAGAAGCGATATGATATCTATATTTTGGGCTAGACCGTTTACGATGTTTTCTTTTTTAAATCGGGAAAGATAGTGAAATACTTCCTTGGCCTGCTCTCGGGACAGCAGGCGAAAAAGAACCACCTCCTGTTTTATGGGAAGTTCTTCAATAAGACGGGCTATCTGAAAGTTGTCCATCTGATTTAGCTTGCGCTTAACTTCCTCCCATTCTCTGTTTCTGATTAAATTTCTAAAATCCGCTTTATTTTCTGACAACATCATCTCATATTCCTTATGGCTGCCTATTCAAATATTATGCCTTCAGGTTTATTCCGTTACGAAGGGAGTTTTGCATTTCCTATGTAGCCACCACTCAGTTTATGTCCTTCTAAAGATTTTTTCCTGTTCTACATTTATAAATGATATGGGGGTTTAAGCTATTGCTTGAGCTATTGAAATAAGTTATTAATGAAGTCTTGGTAAACCATTAAAATGAGAAAATTATTTAGATAGCTGTATAATAAGATATATTTTCTATACATATGGACAGCTTATAAAAAAGAAATACCGGCAGTATACTGCCGGTATAAAATCCTATGAGTTTTTCAAACCTGATGAAGGGTCAAGAATTAACACCCACATATATTTGATTTGAAAAACATTTCATTGGACTAGACATTTTACCTCCTTTCTTTAAATGGACGAACAGCCTCGATAACTATAAAGCTGGATAACCCCTTGTTACTGCTATAATTAAGCGAAAAATTTTTATAAAAGTTTAATTATCTTCCATTTATTTCTTCAACTTAACCGGAAGTGGCTCACCCTCAGGGATAAAATTCATAGATACAGAATTGACACAGTGTCGGGTATTTTTAGCAGTAAAACGCTCCCCCTTAAATTCATGACCCAAATGACCGTCACAGTTGGCACACAGAATCTCTATCCGATACCCGCCAAAATCTTTTCTCCGCTTGACAGACCCTTTAATCTCATCATCAAAACTCGGCCAACCACAGTGGCCGTCAAATTTATCATCTGATCGGTAAAGGGGTGCATTGCACTGCTTGCAGATATAGGTACCGGATTCATAGTGATCGTCATATTCACCTGTAAATGGCCTTTCAGTTCCTTTTTTTTTGATCACATGTTCTTCAAATTCTGTTAGCTGATTAAAAGGTTCTGATTTGCCATCCTTGATTGTAAAAGGAGTGCCGTTAGTCTCTAAAGATTTTTGATTCTGGGTATTCTGTTTATTGGTTTCCTGAGCATAGGAACTCAAGGCTATTCCAAAAACGAAAGACAGGATTAAGAAAATTCTTATCATTGTTATTTTTTTTATTTTAAACATACTGGGTCGCAATAAAGTGCAATGGCTAATCATTTTTAGGATCATACTTTACCATATACGGATAATTCTTTATAACTAGACCAAGGTATTTAGTAACCTGGAATAAATTTTAATATTCATTGATTTCTCTATGCTCACTTCTCATTTTCGGTTATATTGCTGGACGCAATACTTTTTATGAATGAAGATCAGCAAGAAAAAATTTCTATATAGTCTTTTTGTTTTATTAGGCCTAGTAGGTTTGTATGCCTTTTGGTTTGAAAGACTTTTCCTTCAATGGAACTACTTCGATATATCAAAAGGGCTGAATAAAAAGATAAAATTAATCCAGCTTTCGGACATCCACCTGCAAAAAATGGACAACCATCACCGCTTAATGGCTGAAAGGATCAACATGGAAGACCCAGATCTTTTGCTTTTTAAAGGGGACACTATCGATGCTTGGGAAAATATGGCTGAACTAGATTAGTTCCTGGGTCTATTAGGTCTAAACATTCAGAAAATCGCTATTACAGGCAACTGGGAATATTGGGGAAATGTTGACCTCAAAGAGCTGAAAACACTTTATGCTGCCCACAAATGTCAATTGTTGATCAATGAATCGCGCCAGTTCCTCTTTAAAGGCAGGAGTATTTCCGTGACCGGAATTGACGACATGATTGGAGGCCAAGCTGATTGTCTACTAGCCAAACAGGAGATTACACCCAGTGATCTCAATCTGGTCCTCTCCCACTGCCCTGCTCACCGAGACATCATAAAGCATGAAAACGGGGATGATTTAAGATTAGACTTAATTCTTTCTGGCCATACCCACGGAGGACAGATAAATTTCTTTGGATTGGTGCCTTTCAAGCCCCGCGGAAGCGGAAACTATCTCAGCGGATGGTACATGGAAAATGGTCCTCCCTTATATGTATCTAAGGGCATAGGGACCAGTCTGATCCCCCTGAGATGTGGAGCAAGGGCCGAAGTTGCAGTTTTTGAGGTTGAAATATATTTAGCATTAAATTTTATCGCGCTTACTAAATGTGGAGATGGTATAATAAGAAGCTTGGTTTGAAAAATCACAACTAATAGTACCTATCAGGTTGGTGGTATAATGCAGTTCTATACTTTCTTTCTGATCTTGTATCTTAAATAATGAGCCCCTGATTTAAGATTATCTTTATGATGGAAACATCAAAGACCCAATTCAAGTTTGATTTTAATAATTAAACCAATAAAAATACCTAGAACTAGGTGTTGTACATATGATTATATTGTTCTAATATTGAAATTAACTAAAATAATTTTATATGAAAACAAATTTTACCCCCCACTACTAATTCTTTAAGGGCAATTTGTCTTTACTTTTTATTTGTATTAATATCTATATCGTGTATAGAGCATCAAGATGAAATCATTATAGAGTCAGTCATCAAAGACCCTAAACTTAAGTAAATAGAAGCTTGGTTTAACAGAAGTGAAAAAAGTTTACATTCAAAAATTGATCCCCACGCAAGTCAGAAAAATGATGATCTTACGCTAACTTTACCCTTTTCAGAAAAAGAACTCGATTGGTCTGACTATCATCATTTTGAATTTTCTGACGGAAGAGAAGTATATGAAGTCAAGACCAGAAATAAAACTGAAATATTCCCCTTACATTTTTACAACAGATATGATGGAAAGAGATCGGAACTATATACCGAAACGCTTCTTTTTATTGAAAATCCCGGTAAAGAAAAGTATTATATGCTTATCCTGAGATATTTCCAGATCAAAGGAAATCCAACAAAAATAAATTATAATAATGTCCAGCCAAATTGGACTGGTAGTATAGATGTATTTAACTATCAGGAAAAACATTTAAGGACCTTCAATTTTGAAAAAGGAAAGCTCATATCATATGTTAGATTCAGTCCCCCAAATACAAAACAGATAGGGAAAAATTAAAATATCACTTGTTGGAATTCCATAACCTATCTCCCTTCCTATGTGGTCTGTATAGGGATTGATTGCTCGATTTATTCCGGAGGGTCTATTTCAAGAACAGAATGCCAATTCAATGGAGGTGGTGGTGGTTCCGGTCCTCCGGGTTCTTTTTGTGATGATACAAATTGTAATGAGTTCCCTAGTCCGGGATCAGGGCCTCCATTAAATGAAGAACTAATCATAAATAACCTTAAAGACCCTTGTGCAAGGGAGATATTTCAAAGTATTGGAAACGCGAGTAAAATCAACTCTCCATTTGAAACTGGAAATTCAAACCCTCTTGCTTATATTGATTTTGCATCAGAGATTTATAAGATGTTTGCTGAATCTAAAAATTTTAATTTAATTATTTCAAATACTGAGGTTCAGGGTAAAACAGGTATAACCACATCCATTTTTAATTCTTCTAATGGAAAAAAAGAAGTTCATATAATCTTATCAAATGATTATTTAAATAAAGCCACAAGACTTTCCATTGCCAGAACAATAATTCATGAAATGGTACATGGGTACATTATTTATGAACTTAATAATCAAAATTATGAATTCAGTTATCATTTTGATGAAAATTATAGTAAATATAAAACTTCGAATAGAGCTCACCATGAATTTATGGGTGCTTATGTGGACATGATTGCTTTCTCTCTTAAAAAAATGGGATTCAATTTTTGATGATGGGCATGGAAATTTAGGTGAAGATTATTATAAGTCAATGGCTTATGGAGGATTATTTAGGGATAAATCTAATACCCCTACTGATAGTTTTAAATCTCAAGTCCCAGATTTAAGTAAAAGAAACAAAATTATTGAAATCCTACTAAAAGAACAAAATGGTGAATTCTCTGCAAAATGCAAAAAATGTAATTAAGGTATTAATGGTTGTTTTGTTTTTCATCCCAGTCCAGTATGAACTATTTTGCCAAACTGTAAATGACAAAATTCATAAAACCTTTCTGAAAATGGCAGATACTAAAGATAATATACCAATTTACAGTCAGGTTAAAACAAACAAAGATTGGTTGAAATTTTTATCCGACAGTTCCAATATTGAAAACGGACTCCGAGGAGGGTGTAGGATTAAAAACCTTCATGAAGTATTTAAAAATTTTGATTTATATATAGATGGAAAAAGTTATTACAGTAATTTTAACAGATGGGAGAAGAAAAAATTACCAGGCTTTAAGCTTATAGAAAAGTTACCCCAAAATGGGAAATATATTGAATATTCTCCGCCATTAATATCAGGAGAATGGGGTATCATTAGAAAAATGTATTATGAGAATAAGGAACTCTTAGAAGATTCTATATTGATTTATCAATCTGGAAATAAGCGAGATTGGCATCAAGTCTGCCAACTATACTTACTTCAAAGTTTTCCTCATTAACCTTATTTATGCTTCTAAATTATTAGAATTGATACATCATATCATTAAACAGTTAATGATCGTCTATAGATATTTGCTAAGGCTGTAACACTTTAATTTATATATATTAAAAGACTCCCTTTTATTGAAAGTCTTTCATTTCAATCCATTGTTTATTTATATTCCTATTACCTAGAAGAAAATAACCTCCATTAAATAATAGCTGTTTAATTGTTATAAACACTCAGAATTACAATTGACTCCCAGATTTATCATGATATGCTACATCAGGAAGCAGGCATAACATAAGAAAGGCCCCCATCCGGGAGCCTTTCTTATTTTTTCAAATATTCTTATATGTCTTTATTTAACACCAAAAATCTTTGAATCTTCTTTTTATTTGTAGTGACTTTTCTCATTAACCATCACTTCCCAAACTTACCCTTCAGCAATGCTAGCTTAGCCGCCATATCACCTTCGGGTTCTTTTTCCTCTTTTGGCTTCCTTTCTCGTCTTCCTCCACCACCAGTGGGTTTCTTCTCGGCAAAAGGATCTGACTTCATGCTCAGCCCTATTCTTTTTCTGGCGGTATCCACTTCCATTACGGTCACCTCTACTTTTTGGTTTACAGTCACTACCTCATTGGGATCAGAGATATAGCGGTCTGCCATATTACTCAGATGAACCAAGCCATCCTGATGTACGCCTATGTCCACAAATGCCCCGAAGTTGGTAATATTGGTAATGATGCCTGGGAGCTTCATGCCTACCTTTAAATCTTTCATCTCGTTTACCCCTTCCTGGAAATTGAAGACTTCAAAAGTTTCACGCGGATCTCTTCCCGGCTTGGAAAGCTCAGACATGATATCCTGAAGGGTAGGAAGACCTACTGTTTCGGAAACATAATTTTTAAGGATAATTTTTTCCCTTAGCTCATCACTTTTCATCAGCTCACTGACCTTTGCATTGATATCCTTTGCCATCTTCTCCACTACAGCGTAACTCTCCGGATGGACGGCACTGGCATCCATCGGGTTTTTGGCCCCTCGGATTCTGAGGAAACCCGCAGCCTGCTCATAAGCTTTATCGCCAAGACGAGGCACTTTTTTTATTTCCGAACGGCTCTTAAAAGGTCCGTTTTCATTTCTATATTCTACTATCTTGGCCGCCAAAGCCGGGCCTAGACCTGACACATAAGTCAATAGCTCTTTGGAAGCAGTATTGATCTCTACTCCCACTGCATTTACACAGCTCATTACGGTATCGTCCAAAGAGTTATTCAACGCAGCCTGATCCACATCATGCTGGTATTGGCCCACACCGATGGATTTGGCATCGATCTTTACCAGTTCAGCCAAAGGGTCCATCAGCCTTCTGCCGATAGAAACCGCTCCTCTTACGGTCAGGTCATGGTCAGGAAATTCATCCCGGGCCACCTGAGAAGCAGAATAAATAGAGGCTCCACTTTCGTTCACCATCACTACAAGTACATGCTTTGGTAGGCCAAGGGATTTTACAAAAGATTCTGTTTCCCTACTGGCAGTACCGTTGCCTATAGCAATGGCCTTAATATCATATTTCTCCACCCAGTGTTTAACCAAGGCCCCTGATTCTGCTATTTTCTTTTGCGGCTCATTTGGATAGATGGCATCATAGTGCAACAATTGGCCCTGCGGCCCCAGACATACGGTCTTGCATCCAGTCCGGAAACCTGGATCTATCGCCAATACAGCTTGCTCTCCAAGGGGAGCACCCAAAAGAAGTTGTCTCAGGTTTTCCGTAAAAACTTTGATTGCTTCTTCGTCTGCCCTCTTTTTAGAATATAATCTTACCTCTGTTTCCATAGAAGGCTTTAACAGTCTTTTATAGCAATCTTTGATCGCCAGCTTCACCTGCTCTGCCGCACGGTTGTTTTCCACAACCACCATCTTTTCCATCAGCGCAATAGCATCAAGTTCCTCTGGAGTACTATCCAACATCAAAAACAGCTCCTTCTCTCCCCTTCTCATGGCCAGCACCCTGTGTGAAGGGGCTGTCTTTACAGGCTCCGTCCAATCAAAATAATCTTTATATTTTATGGCTTCCTCTTCTTTTCCCGGAATGACTTTAGAGACAAATTTACCTTCATCAATAAAGAGTTTCCGCATTTTAATCCTTAATTCAGCATTTTCATTGATCCATTCAGCCATAATATCCCGGGCGCCCGCAAGAGCCTCTTCTTCCGTATTGACCTCTTTCTCCGGATCGATGTACTTTTTAGCTTCAGCCATAACATCAAAGGACTCTTGTGAAAATATCCGAGTGGCCAAGGGTTCAAGCCCTTTTTCTTTGGCTATAGTAGCTTTGGTCCTTCTTTTAGGCTTATAGGGTAGATAGAGATCTTCCAGTACTGCCATAGTCTCGGCAGCGTCTAATTTTTTCTCTAGTTCGGGAGTGAGTTTGCCTTGTTCCTTAATAGATTTTAAGATAGCCTCTTTTCTTTTATCCAGATCTCGAAGCTGCTGCACGCGGTCCCTTATGGCGGACACTTGCACTTCGTCTAAACTGCCCGTGACTTCTTTCCTGTATCTTGAGATAAATGGAACAGTAGCTCCTTCATCTAAAAGATCAATGGTGTCAGAAACCTGTTTCTGTTTTATTTTCAGCTCTTCGGCTATCTTCAGGTAATGGTTGATGTTCATGTTTTAATAGTTTGTCAATAGATTGCCATCTATAGTAGGCAATAATATGCTAAGCGGCTGCAATTTAATCCTTCTGAAAGAGTTTTCTTAAAGCTTTGTGGTTTTATTGTAGGGCTAATGGATAATCAATTGGCACTCAGGATTAGTGTTTATTTGACATCCCATTTTAAATTGGGTTATAATGGCTTTATATAAATGCCCTTGTCGACATGACCCTATACATAAGATCTTAATTGTCAAAAACAGTTTCCACAACCTAGGACCAATATTTGCTAACAAATATTTTTTATGTTTACTTGATTACTTTCCATGCATTTTATAAAAAAGTGTTATTCCCTGTCCAAAACTTCCTTTAAAATTTTTGCAGACAATCACCCTGTAAAATTTGCATCAGCCATTGCCTACTTTTCATTGTTTGCACTGCCATCTATGTTGCTGATCATTCTTTATTTCTTTAGCATGTTTTTTCCTGTGGAAATGATTGTGGATTTATTAAAAGAGGAACTTTCCATAGTGGTGGGACAAGATGGCGCAAACATTCTGGTAGTCATTACTGAAAACTATAAAGGACAGGCAGAGCAGAATTTATTCACGCTGGTAATATATTCCGTTGTAATTTTTTGGCTATCCACTCAGTTGTTTCGACTGTTCCAAAATTCTCTGAACGATCTTTGGCTGGTCAAACCAAAATTCACTAATTTTTGGCAACGCATATGGATGGAGAGGGTGCTGACTTTTTTTCTGGTCATTGGATCTGGAGTATTATTATTTTCTTCTATCGCAGTAGAATGGGGGCTGGAAATGCTCCTGGGTTCAGACAGCCAGCAAAGTGGATGGACGCTTACTTCTGTATTGGTAAACATAATTACTGCTATTTTTGTATTCTTTTGGTTCAGCTTACTTTATAAAGTATTGCCAGCAGTTAAAATTAAATGGGGACCTACCTTAGTAGGGGCATGGGTCACTTCGATACTTTTTATCATAGGATATCTTTTGATATGGGAATTTGTGGTCAAAAGGGAGTTGGAGGATTTTTATGATGTGGCCGCATCTATCATAGTGGTAGCCCTATGGATATTTTATGCCTCACTGGTTTTTCTATACGGCGCCAGCTTTACAAAGGCCTATTCTAATGATCGGGGCAAAGCAATAGAACCAGCTTCTTATGCTTATAAATTCAAAAAAGTAAAAGATGAGTAAAAAATTCCTATTATGTCATAGGACTTATGGTTTCATTAAAAAATAATTCATAGAAAGACTTTAAGGGGGGCGTAATAAAATAATTTTACTTTTTTAATCAATAGTAAAAACCGTTTAATATCTAATGTAGAAAAATTCATTATATATTATAGTGGGCAATAAACCAATGAGTTATTTGGATAGAACATGAAATCCCCATATATACCAACATTAAATAAATCATTCATCATTAATACATTTACTCCACAGATATTACTTCCAATTCTTCAACTAAGCCACCTATCTGAAAGCTAACCCTGTCCTTTTCTACTTTTCCCACTACTGCTTTAGCGATAGGGGCAATAAAAGCTATTTTACCTTGCTTCACATCAGCCTCATCCACTCCTACAATGGTAAATTTCCTTAAAAAACCTGGCTTTCTACCTTTAATGGTTTTAAGACAAACAGTTGAGCCAAATCTGATTTCTTTTGAAGCATCAGATGACATTTCGACTACTCTCGCAGAATTGATACGTTCTATCAGCAGCTTTAGCTTGCCTTCTATCATCAGGTTTTCGTAGCGCTTTTCTGCTTCATTTTCCTTTTTATTGCCAGACTTTTCTTCCTCTAATTTTATTTTTTCATCCAATAAGGCCTGAAGTCCTTCTACTGTGACATAATTCGTGACACCTGGAGGTAATGCTGCCCTGGGCGGAATAAGCGGTGCTTCTTCCTGATCTTCTTCTTTTACAAATCCTCTGCTCATCTTGTTTAACTTTAGATATAAAGTAGCTACAAAAATGATTCCCTTAATATAATGTAATGATCAGTCCCTTGGGTAAATCAGCTTTCTTTACTAAATACCATCAGGTATACGACTACTAAAATCATAAAAATAATCGTAAAGCTTTTCATCCTCATCATGATACCTAAATTGCTCAGGCTATTGGCAAATATTAAAGTGGTAGCAATAAAAAAAAGAAAACCGAAACTCAGGTATACAGGCATCTTACGGACCCCGGCTCTGTCTCCATAAAAAGCCAACATAGGTACAGCCGCCACATAAATCAAATTTTCAATTGATGCTACATAACTTTCCCAATGGTAAGCATCAAAAAAGAGGGGACGAAAAAGAAAAGTCAATACCCTTTGCACTTGATTATAAGAAGCCAAATTGACTGATGAACCTGCCTGCTGCAGTAAAGTAATCTGATAATCCATTAAACTCCCCATACTCGTGAGAGAAAGATCAGAGATATTCAGATACTGGACCAATATGGGTGACATCACCAATAAAACAATCCCTGCGCATATCGATATAATCATTTTGTTCTTTAAGGCAAACACAGGCGATATCCCAAATATCAATCCAATAAGAGCAAGGGCCAAAAACCCAAGATGTGGCCTTATTAAAAACAATAGTCCACAGGCAGGGATCAACTGCCAGCCAAACTTATGAAGATATGACATTCCCCAAAGCAGCCATGCTAGTGCAAAGAGGGTAATGGATTCTTTACCTATACCGGCAGACCAAAAATGAAGGCTGGGAAGAAAAAACACACATAAGTAGATGGGTTGCCTACGCAAAGGGGCTTCTTTTATAAAAGCCTGATAGCTGAGCAGAAACAGGATCCTTATTCCTAAATAGCCCATCATTCCCCACAGATAATTACCTGTGATGAAGGACAGGTCCATAATTTTATATAATAAAAAGTTAAGCCACTGGACAAAAAATGTACTCAACCCAAAATAATCCATCCACCGTTCACTTGGTCCTGTCATCACATTAGTAGTTAATGTCCAGTAAGCTAATGCATCCCCTCCTTTCTTTAAAATATAACAACTAAAAACACTAGTAAATAATAGGTGATAAACCCATAAAGCTTGTAATTGAACATAAATCCGCTTAGGAATATGCCAACGGGTGGCTATTCTAACGTTAGCATAAAAATTAAAGAAGACAATAAGCACCAGTAAGGAAAGATCTAGCATAAAAAAACACATCAGATTGAACAAAAGATAAGGTAAAATAAACCTTCTAATCTGCTAAAAATCATCCCTCCAGACCAATAGATAAATCATTGTTCCCCTTCGAGTTAGAATTTTAGAGCATTCCTGTAGTCTAAAATAGATTTTTGAATCGAAAAATGAGAAAGGGCGAGCTCTCGAATATTGGTACGGTCCAATAATTTTAGCTTTGTAAGCCAGTGTAATGCCTTGGACAAACTACTGCCTTTTTTGTGTTTATATGGGTGAATATATCCTGAGAATTCTTTTAATAACAGCGCTGTATCCCCTATTCCGGTACTTGAGATGGTAGGAAGGCCCATAAGGAGGTATTCGCCTAATTTAATCGGAGACAGTCCTCTCAGACTATATGCTGGCCTCCTCAGGTTAAAAGCAACATCAGCTGCAGACAAGTACTCAGGTACCTCGTTATAATCGAGATTGATAATATGAATGGAAGATTTTAGGTTAATAGGAATGCGGTTTTTAACGTATCCTCCATCTGGAGTGAGGACAATCCATTCTGCACCGGAATTTATTTGTTTGTATGCATTAAAAATTTCTACCATTTCTTCCCACCCATACTGGGGCCCTAAGCCACCTGAATACACAAATAGCGTGTCTTCATTACCAAGATCCAACTTTGCCCTGATCTTTTGGCGAGCTTTAATATCAAACCGGAACTGCCAGGGATCCTTTCCATTGGTTACTTTAAAAAATTTAGTCCTATATACTTCACCTATAGTACCTACATGAATATTGATAGCTTTAAACGTCCGGGTAAGTACCCTGTCTGCACGGTGCAATAGTTTACTTTCCTGGCTTTTAAGGCATCGGTACTGAAACCCTTTTTCATTCACTCCACCGAAATCCACCCTTTCTTCTAAGGGCATTCCGTCCGCATCAAATACTATTTTAATTCGTTGCTTTTTGATGAATTCATAATTGAAATTGACCATAGCTGCTGGCATGGTAGACCTCGGCATTATGATATCGATCTTATTTTCTTCTAAGTAATGTTTTAAAAAACGGATACCTTTCATTAAAGTATTAACCGTACCTATGCTTACTATAGGCCTGCGATAAACCTCAATATGACTATAGTTAATTCCATAATCTTTAGCCAATGCTTTAAGCCTTAAAACTTCTTCTCCATCTGCCCAGGAAAACTGAAGTACATAACAAGCTAACCCGCTCTGTTGTATTCCTGCTAAAATTGGAAAAAAAAGATTTTCCATATAATTTGTACGATCAGAATCCCAGGTTAGGAAGAGAAGTCTTTTCATAGGATGAATAGCCAGTATAAATCATTCTAAATATTTATTTTTTATTAATATACGTACTATTAATTCAGAAAACACTTAATATATTTTAAATTAAGTTCATTTAAACAATAGAATATCTTATGAAAAATCTAACAATCTTTGATGCATCCTTTCCCAGTTTTTATTAAGGTTAAAGGAAGATTCTACCAGTTTACGGCCTTGCACCCCCATCTTAATACATAGGTCATGGTCCCTGATCAGCATAGACAAATAAAAAATCCAATCTTCTTCTGAAGCAGCTAAAAATCCATTTATGCCATGTCTAACTACATCAGTATTCATTCCCACTGGGGATGCCACTATCGGTAAGCCGCAGGCCATATATTGGATCAATTTATAGGCACATTTTCCCTGCTCCCAATCCGAATCAGGCAATGGCATTATACCCACGTCAAAAAAATGAAGGTAGGAAATTTCATTCTCTTCTGACCAAGGCAGACATTCCCATTCTCCTTTAAAATCCAATGATGTCTCTGGACCAATCACCATTATTGTAAATTTCATCATATCATACAGTTTCTCCAGTGAGGGCAGTAAATTATGAAGATATTTGACAGTCAAAGGTGTTCCTATCCAGCCTATTACCGGAAGACTGGTTTTACTTTTTGGCACTTTCATAGCGTATTTATGTAAATCTACTACAGTAGGCAATACTAATGTCTCTTTAGCGCCTGCACGTATTGTCCTTTGGTATAAATAAGAATTACCTACCCAAACCATTTTGGCATGCCGCATGACTATGTCTATTTTATCGCCCAAAATATACTTTACTATCCTTAATTTATGACAGTCATAATTATGAAAAATAGCATCATCATAATCTACTATATATCCTTTATTACAGAACTTTAATAGAAGTTCCGCATATGCAGGTAAGTAAGGAAAGATTTCTTTTTCAATATATATAATATCATATTTCAAAGCATTGACCAACGTCCATAACCTTCTACAGTAACATTTCACCACATTATAATAATCAGGTGAATTATTTTTATAGATGGCGCTTAGATAGTCATCATTGAAAAAAGAGGACACGGTCACCTCATATCCATGCTTTTCCCAGAAATTCAGGTATTGGAAAGTACGCAACCGGCTGCTTGCACCTAAACGGGTATATTTGGGCAGAAATAATATCTTTTTCAAAAAAATCTACTCATTACTTTATGTCAATATTGATGTACTTCATTTCCCTTTGGCAAAGGAGATAACTTGATATGCATACTTTTAAGTGTTTTACATCTCAACAAAGTTTTTCGTAACCTTCTTTCTTTTTGGTATGAAATAAGCCAAAAACAGAAAAGTAAAAAATAAATCATAGTCATGTTTTTCATACGCATAATAGCACCTAGATTCCCCAAGCTATTGGCGAAGGCCAGTAAAGTAGGAATAAAAACAACCATTCCCGCTTTAAGAAATACAGGCATATCCCTTAAAGCTTCAGGAGACCAATTACGGTAAATATAAAAACTTAAATAAAGATAAACTGCGTTTTCACATGAACTTAAGAATGCCATAGTATTATGTGCATCAATAAATAACGGCCTAAACATATAAGTGAATATCCTTAAAGGAAAAGAATTGGAGGAGACATCTATCCCAGACTTTCCTGAAGCCAAAAGTCCAGCAGTCTTATTGGCCAATGTTTCCATTTCCACTATAGAAAATTCTTCTAATTTTAAAAACTCTAAGGTTGAATCACTGAGATAAATACTAACACCGAACGTAACCACACCTAATATATATTTATACTCTCTCCTAATTTCAGTACTAAACAATATAGCCACAGAAGCAGATGCTATCAGTGCCTGCCCCATATGTGGTCTTGTCATATAGACAAAAAACAATGCAACCAATCCTTGCCACCATTTTGTATTATAACTTTGCAATGCAAAAAGAAACCAAGCTATCCCCCAAAAGGCTATGGAATCCTTCCCTACACCTGCTGTCCAAAAATGAAGGTTAGGAAAATAAAAGACCAGTGGAAACAGGCGTATGTTCATGATAGCATGGTTTTGGGGAAAATTTACCGCTGTCATGATAAAAACATACCGGATACCTATAAAGCCCAAAGCACCAAATATTAAGTTGCCTGTTAAATAACTCAACCCTATTATTTGGCTAGGAATATAGGTCATCCATAAAACAAAAGTGGTGCTGGTGCCGAAATACCTCCACCAAAACACATCACCCCTGATCAAAACCTGTTGCATTGTAAACCGCCAATATCCCTGAGAATCCCCACCAAACTGTAATATATACCAAGTGAAAAAAACAGAAAAACAAAGGTGATAAATAAGAAGGTAATGAAGGTGCTGTGAGTATTTTTTAGGCAAACCATATGCATTGGATATTCCATCATTTGTACGGACCAAAGCCGTAACTATTACACCTAATATTATGATGTCTAACAAGCTGAAATTAACTTTTTCATTTACCTAGCAATGTTTTATAAAGCATTTCCAGTTTTTCTTTATAAATATCTATAGTATAGCTTTGAATAGCTTTTTTGTATCCTGCCAGACCCATTTCATACCTAAGTTCAGGATTCTGAACCAATAATTTTACTTTTTCAGCCAGCGCTAAAGGATTTTTTGGTTTAACAAAACATCCCGTAATGCCCCCTTCTACAATATCCTTTAGGCCTCCTACCCTACAGGCTATGACTGGCAACTTATGAAACATGGCTTCCACTGCTACTAACCCAAAGCCCTCCTGCACTGATGGGATGCAAAATATATCCATGATACCATAAAACGGATGCGGGTTTGACTGATACCCTAGAAATAAAATCCGGCCATTCAACCCCAAACTGCTAACCTGCCCTTTTAGCTTATTTAAATCTGGACCATCCCCTATTAGAATACATTTTACTGAAGGTACTGATAACAAATCAATCGCATCAATAAGATCTGAAAATCGCTTTATTTCATTATGCATTCTTCCCACAGAACCTATTACTATATCATCAGGTGCTATCCCTAGCCTTATTCTAAGGTTAGATAATTCATTTAATGTCGAGAAAGGGGGAATTGCTAGACCATTTGGCATTAAAAGTGTTTTATTATCTGAAACCTTTATTTTATGGTTTAGATATAGCATCACTTCAGGAGATATCCCCAGGACTACATCTGCGATCATAGCATATAGTTTCAGTAACAAATTAGCTTTACGAGATCTGAATTGAGGATCAGATGTTTCTTCTAAAATGGCTACAGGCACCCTTCCAAAAATTTTTCCTATAACAGCCATAGACATCCCTTCAAATACGGCCCCGTGTATTATATGGGGATTATACTCCCTGATAAATTCTAAAAGTTTTCTATAAATTTTTAATTCAAATGGATGGTCAAAGGTACCTAGCGGAACTACTTTAATGTTCAGGTCTTGAAACGCTGTGAAAATGTACCCCTTGGCCTGCGTACATACTATGGCCAACTGAAATTCATCGGAATTAAAGCATTTGGCATATTGGAGCCTCACCTGCTCTACCCCCCCAGATGATATGGTTTCAATACAATGAAGAACTCTAATCATTACCTATAGCTGACAATGTAAATCTCATAGCAATGGGGTATTCATCGGTATTTTGGGAGAAGGAATATTGTAAATTTCCATCAATCGTACCATATGATTTTGCAGGGAATATTTCCTTATGGAAATTTGTGCTATCTGGCCGATTTTTTTACGCATAGATCCATCCATCTCTATAAGTTTGACCATAGCATCTTTAAGCTGACCAGGTTGGTACGGATCAATAAGATACCCAGATTCACAATCGATGATTATTTCACCAGGCCCGCCTTGATTTGTCACGATACAGGGCAATCCACACTGCATAGCCTCCACAAGTGAATTAGAAAAGCCTTCGGAAAATGAAGGTAAAACAAATGCATCAGCTGCAGTTAAATATGGTTTCACATCCTGTATGAATCCGAAAAATATAACCTGACTTACAAGACCTAAATCTTTGACCAGCAATTCCAATAACCCCCTTTGCGGCCCATCTCCTACCAGCCATAATTGTAAAAAATCTCTCTTATCTTTACATATTTCGCCAAATACATTTATAAGCGTCTTTAAGTTTTTTATCGGTACTAGTCTACAGGTAATAATAAATACAAAAGTTTTTCCCTGGTTGACCTGAGTTCCAATCCTCGAAAAATCCCGCATATTTTTTCTATTAAAGACCTGATATATCCGCGAATCTAAGTTACTTGAAACCACTGATATGGTATTTTTAGCAAACATACATCCCATATCCAATGGGTTATATATTACTTCTACTTTATTTGCTTTCACCTCCCCTAAAGCTATTAGTCTTTGCTTTACTGATTCGGATATAGCCAGAACCTTATTGGCATTTAAATAGACCAATTTAAATAAACATGCCCAAAAGAAACTATGATTCGGAAAACCTATTTCTTCCCCTATTCTTAAGGGTATTCCTGAAATCTTAGCTGCTACCAGACCATGAAAATTGGCTTCTGCACCTGATGTATGGATAATATGAGGTTTCGTTTTCTTAAATATTTTTATTAAGCGGAAAATTAAAACCAGGTTAGGGATCCTTATCGAATGGTTCATTACTTGGACCAATACCCCTTCCGATCTTAATGAGCGCTCTTTAGCACCCCCTTGGCCCAATGCTATTATGCCTAGGTCTATCATCCTATTGTTTTTAAGACTTTTTGCTGTGAGATGTACCCTTTGTTCCAAACCGCCAAAATCAAGTAAAGGAACAATCCTGATCAATTTTATAGGAGAATCCGACATTTAAGTATAGTATAAATATGTAAAAACCCTGATCAAATACATTTGATGACTTATAAGTTTATATCCATTTGCCAAAACATGATTGATCAAGTAAATCATTAGGTACTTCATCAATATCATCTTTTGGTATCGCTGCCATTTATCAAATAAAAATACTCTATCCATGCCCCGATGCTTATAACCATACATACTATAGAGATAGCTAAAGCTTCTTTAAAATTAACGGTAAACAACTTTTTGACTGAAAAACGGAACCTCCTCCATGTAAAATCAGCTACATGCCCAAAAAATCTAAAATGCCTATTGTTATATTTACGTAGGTACACCCCTCCCAAAAGCCGCCTATATTTATAATCCAGTTGAAAAACAGTATTTCTGGCAGGATGACGGACTATAACCTCAGGAGCATATATGACTTTATATTTATTGGATATTTTTTTTGATAGATCGGTATCGCCATTTGATTTTAATTTTGGGTCAAATCCTCCAAATTTCTTCAGGACACTTTTATATGAAAACCAGTTTCCGGCACCACAAGAGCCTTCTTTAGTATATGCAAAAAAATCAAAACCTGTATATTTTTCATAAATTTCTGCCAGTGTCAATGCGTTGGGATTTTTATAAAATAAAGGGACATCACCTGCAATAATCCCTATAATTTTATCCTTATCATTCTCAAAATACTGATACGCATTAATTAACCAATCAGGGTCCGGTATGCAGTCCGAATCGGTCATTGCGATGATATCCCCTTTGGCTGTATAAATACCTTTGTTTCTAGCGGCATATGATCCGGGTATGATTTCATCTATCAATTTTAAGTTTAAGCTGGAATAATATACTCCTGGTAGTTTAATAGAAAGGTGGGGAAAATTGTTGACAATTATCACTTCAAAAAACCCAGGATTCAAAGTTTGTCCTATTAACCCGTCAAGGCATTTCAAAAGCCTTATATCATCTTTATAGGTGGGAATGATAACAGATATTATCACCTAAATTTTCTGATTATATTATGTGTGATAAATGGAATAACTTTACGGGACTTTCTACGCATGAATGAAATATTCAACCTAATTTTCAATAAAAATGATGCTTCATCTTTTTTCAAAAATCCAAAAGCGTCATACATATCTATGTTTTTGAAGAGCCAGGCCCTGCCAAAAAACCCTGTGCTGATGTTTAATTTATGAACAGTCATGCACCACATAGGATAGCGGCTATAAATTTCTAGCTTATCCGGATCATTTGAATAATCCATATGTTTTTTGTAAAAAACTGACTTGATCATCCCATTTTGAATCTCCTCTATTAAACTTATAAATGGATTATTTTTATGGATAGCGGTTCCGAATGCACCTCTTCCCATCAGGTATGTACCCCCATAATTAAAGTTTATAGCAAGATGGACCTGTTTCTTAAAACAGGACTGAATTTGCAATACAAAATCCCTATGAATCATATCATCACTATCCAGCCGTGTAGAGATGATGTATCCTGTTCTGATCTCAATTAAATTTTGAAAATCTGACAAAAAGTGTTTTCCAATATCTTCAAAAGAACCCCGTCTGTAATGAAACCTCACAAAACCATGAAATTCCTGTATTGCTTTTAGTTTTGACCTAATCGACTCCGGGGTCCTTTTGTCCAAATAAACTATCCAGACGAAATTTTTACAGCTTTGATTTAATACAGAAGGCAAACACATTTTAATGAAAACATCTACCCTATACTTAAGCCACTGATCAGGAGACCATCCCAATTTATTCCCTTTTTCGTAATAACCGAGATTTATTTTAGTTATAATAAAATGTTTAAAAATATCACCCATTAAACAACACCTCTATAATAAAATTTTATTATTAATTTATGAATCTAAACAACACCACATACAAAATATGACATAATAAAAAATTTTATATATCTATAAAAACACCTCCTATGGCATATTAAAATAAACATCGTTATTCTAACACTCATATATAATATAATGCTTCGCCACGTCAGCCACATCAGCTGGTACGATAAGACACATCCTAAAACAATAATAAGTTATATTATTCATAAATACACATATAAAACCATTAAATAGACAAATAAATGCAACTTAAGTATTTAATCAGTTTTGAATGGTGATTAAGCATAGAAAAATCATATGCGTCATTCCTTGGATTAAAGGACGGAATAAAAAAAGGAATACAATAAACTAAGTTTAGCTGTTAATTAGTTTATTCCCGGAAACCTTCTGGTTTCTGGATAGTATTTTTATAAAAGTAAGGGAAATGTCGGATCATGCTAACAGCATGAAGCGCAGCTAACTTTGGGGTAGCATATTCATCTATATACCTGCCCAAAAAATGTAAAAATCTATTGGTATAGGGTAACAGCGTGTCTTCCCCGATATGATCCAGTTTATGTCTCGGCAATATCTCTATAAATCCCGCTGCCAATCCACTAGGAATTAACATATTAGATCCGTGGATACCAATCACCAAGTGACTCTTGGCATATGTGCTGTTCCATTTTTGCTCTGTTTCATAACTAATTTCAAAAACCCTCAAGTCAGTGATTTTAGTCCATAACTTACCGGTTTTGCCTAACCCAGTGGCAAAAATATGAGCATGGGGAATTTTATCTAAAATATTCTTTGCAGTTCTATTAATTAGATCATTTTGTCTGGAAACCAAAAAAAATTTCAGGGTTTTAATTTTACCTATTTTGGTAAAGGCATTTATAACTATAGACAATAATTTACTTCCATGCCAAAACCTGTCTTCTCTTAAGACAAAAGTAATACATGGTCTTTTACTTGAGAATGTGGAAAGCTCAAACCTGGAAATTCTGAGCATTTTTTCTACATCTACATATAAAGACTGATCCAAATGGGTATAAGTTTCACAAAGAAATACCCTATTAAACCTTAATAATTGATCCTTTATCCATTTATCCAGATTCTGAATCCTAATATGACAAAGCTTCAGGGGTAAATGGACCAGCCAAGCTTCATCTACCCCCTCCGGCAGCAACCATCTAAATTGGGAAGGAATCAGCACTATAACTCTTACATCTTGCTTATTGTCCATTAGTGAATATGTATTCCAAAGCTTGGTAAATACATGACCAAAGCAGTTATCTAAGCAATTTACAATCACCACTTCTTTATGCAACTGTCTAGAGGTCAGTGTAAACGTAACTTTTCTGGCACTCATTTCTTTCATTCCCTCAATCAGCGGCATAGCCAGCCAGTCTTTAGCCCGGGGCACATATGATACAAACTGATAATCTTTGGAAAATTGGGTCGGAAAATGGGCATCATGACCTATAGGTATGGTTGCAAAATAATCTAATCCACATCCTTCACACATCTCCTCTCTAAGGATATGCATTCCCTGAAAAAATAGTTTCCCACTAGAAACTGATTCATATCCACATGAAGGACACTGTATAGAAAAATTGGGTGCAGGTTTTATCTCAATCATATGGTCACCATTATCTTAAGCCAATTTATATAATCAAATGATACAATAAATTTAAAAACAGAAAGGGTATAGCAATCTACTATTAGTTGTTTAAGATGTTCATAAACTGTAGCAGCGTAGGAGTGCCATGTAGCGCATGATCGCTATACAAGCCACTACCTGATCATGATCTGTTTCTCTTGTATGTATTACGGGTATAATAGAAATCTGATCGAAATAATAGTGCTAAAAATCAGGTTGGCCATTGGGACCTATTATAACTGGAATCTAGATTTCCCAAGATCATCCTGATAAGATTTTCCGATTTGTTTTGCAAATCTTATCCCATACACCACTAATGGAATAAGAATAAAATATCCCTCCTGCACCTACGGAAGGAATGTTCAGAACATTCATCTTTTCGGCTTTCCGCCCTCTGGATCCTCAAAACAACTCCTAATCTCACACAACAATTACTATTGACCAAATCCCTATTTCGGTTACACCATATCCCTTTCCAGTATTACGACTGTATCCTACTAAGTATACATCTATACCCCTTATAATTTATACTAATTTCCCAAAAAGATAATCTCAAAAAACCGGAATGAACTAATTTATAAATAATAATTGATTAAATGAAAATACAAAGGTAATTATTTATACGCTATAGAAATATCAGGTCTGCTGTGCCCCCTTTTCAAAAACAGGCTCTCCTTATCATTAGGTTTATTCAAAGGAACTATGACTGGAATAATCAGCTATGCCATTCCAGAAGCTGCACCTTAATGTAAAATTTATAAAAAATATAAAATGTTTTAAACCCTAAAATTCAACTTATCTAAGGTAAATTAATTTTTATTTTTCAAGAAAAAATACAATTTATTCTAAACAAATCTTGGAGATTTTAATTATACATATAGGTATAATCATATAATAGATTAATTCATAAGCAAAATATAAAATGAAGATATTCAAGAAAATTTTAAAGATTTTGGGATTTATTTTTCTTGGAATTATTGTGCTTTTAATCATTGCTTCGGTGGTGATAGATCCCATAGCCAGAGATTTTTTGGAAGACGAAATTAATCAGGCTGACCAAGGCCAATATGATGCTCAAATAGACAATGTGAATGTATCTATCCTCAGAGGGAATTTTGTAATAGAAGGTATCAGTATACAAACAGATACCATACAGGCTCGGGAAAATGAAACTCCTGTTATCAACCTAGATGCAGGAGAAATTTCCGTTTTTGGTTTATCATGGCTGCAGTTTTTGCTGTCCGATAAACTTCAAATAGATAGGGTATCCTTTTTAGACCTAGTGCTGGAAGCGAAGGTTAGAACGGTAGAAAATGGTGAAACCGACGAAGATACAGGACCTTTTAGATGGGAGGATTTAGATATATACCCCATGGTCAAAGATCAGGTGGACCGTATCAGATTAAATGATCTGAATTTTAACAATTTAGATTTAACTTTGATAAATGTTGAAACCATAGACACCCTAACTTTTGAAGCGGAGGAATTTAATGTGGGAAGTGATGACATACTTATTGATGCAGATAGGGTTTTTACAGATGCTAGGGCTTTTTATGCTTCTGCTATAGACATACAAGGTAAAGATGTGGTAATTAACCGCACTGGTGAGCCACAGTTTAACTTAGAGATGGGGTTGATAGAATTTGCTACCCGAGAAAGCGATTTTGGTATGTTATCTAAAAACCTGAAATTCTTTAAACATGGCGAAACCAAAGAAGATACCGTACTGTTTGCCGGATATACTGAATTTAACCTGACCGATCTGGATCTAAACCGGGTACAGGAAGATAGCCTAGGTAAGATTGGGACCGTATTTTTAAATGAATTGGCCATAATCAATAATTTAGACCTTAATCCTGATGCAGAAACTTCAGATAATATAGAAAGTGACCCCTTCGATTTTTCGAAATTTTCTTTAGCAGATCAATTACCAGAACTTCTAAAGAGTGTAACTATTACTGAAATATCCCTTGAACATATTAATTATAGACAGCATGAAGATCTGAAGATACATGACTTTAGTTTTTTTACCCGCCATATGACGATTGATGAAAAGCCTGCTTTTGCAAATAAGCAATTTTTACATGCTGAGCAATTTGAAATTTTAATAGATTCGGTTCAATATCAGGGCCCTGATAATAATATAAAGTTAAATCTATCAGATTATAAACTGGCTATGGAATCAGGGTTAGGAAGAATGTCTATGAATGATATCAATGCTAACCTATCCTTAGATTTAACTGCAAACACAAAAATAGACCGCTTTAAAATTACTGGAATTAATACCCAAAACCTGGTAGATAAAGTGTTTAAAATAGACAGCATAGCCATGGTATATCCAAGGCTAATTGCTGAATTAGATAATAATCCGGAAGATAAGGGAGCTGACAATGGTAGTTCGGATGCTGAAATGGATTTATACCCTGCTATAGAAAAGGTGCTGGAAAGCTTACAAATAAATACAATATCCATTCAGGATGCAGATATCCGTATGGATGGGGTCCCAGGATCGGGCAAAACTGCTCTTATTCCTCATATGGATCTCACCATATCTGATATTTTTATAGCTGAGGGCACAGCTTTTAAAGACAACAGGATCCTCCACACTGAAGATATATCTTTATCCCTGAAAAACTTTGAAATCCCCCTTCCTGATGATATACATTTTGTGAAGCTCAGAAGTTTTGGATTGAGTACAGGAGATGGATACCTGAATACAGAGGGACTTCTGTTTGATCATATAGGTGATTCAAAAAAACATTTGGAAGATCCAGAAGTAGATCAGGTCTATACCGTAAGTAACAGAAGTTTTTCCATCAAAAATTTGAATTATGGATCACTGATCCGTGAGGTTGGCTTTTATGCCGGTAACATATCTATGGATGGGTTGGATGCTGAGATCTTTGGACAGTCATTGATGGCAGAAGATGAAACTGAAGAATCTAATGGAGGGGAAAATGAATCCATCGCGGCATTTGATGTAAATAAATTCACACTTGTAGACTATTTACCGGAAGGCCTGGACGCCATCTACATTGGAGCCATATCTCTTCAGGATATAAATATATTACAAAAAGATAAATTAAAATTGGGGGGACTTGAATTTGAAGTAAATCAGATGGCGGTGGATAATCGCCCCGCTTTTAAAGAAAATAGATTTTTGCATACCAAAAAATTTAGAATTGCTATAGATACCGTTGGTTTTATAAATGAACATGATAGGCTGCACTTAGGAATAAATGATATGGAATTTGATATATCTCAAGGCCTGGGGAACTTCACAATAGAAAATTTACATGCTCTTCATGAAGATAGAATCCAAGACCAAATGTATATAAATGCAGCCATAGACAATTTCAATATAAAGGGTATAGATACACGTAGCCTGGTTGACAGAAAGTTTGCTATAGATGAAATAAACCTTATAAACCCAATAGTGAGGGCTGATGCAGGTTCGTCTATGGATCAACAGACAGAAGAAGATATTCCTGAAGAAGAAGAGGAGATGGAATTAGACCTTTACCCTTTTATAAATGATTTTTTAGAAGAATTACGCATACATAGGATAGCCATAGTAGGTGCTGAATTAAAAATGTTGGAAACAGCAGGAGATATACAGATAGGTCGCTTACCTGACATAAATTTGGAAGTTACAGATTTGCTGATTGCAGAAGGCACAGCATTTAAAAGTAACCGGGTGATGCATGCCATTGATATTGACTTACAGATGGGCCATATAGATTTCCCGCTTCCTGATGAAGTTCACCGAGTGAAGTTGGATCAGTTTAAAATGAGTACAAATAAAGGTATCCTCAGCATATCAGGACTGGTTTATGATTTTAACGAAAATTACCCTTCCATCATGCAAAATCAGGAAACGAATATGGTTTTCAGCCTAAGAAATGATCTTTTCCAGATAGAAGGCATGGATTTCAGTAACGTTATGAACGATATCAATGAAATAGATGAATTGGGTATCCTACTCGACAAGATACTGGTAGATGGACTCGATGTAAAAGTTCTTATAGATAATAATTTCCCTACTCAGGAAAATGACAATGATGGAGCGCCAACTTTACAAAAAATGATAAAAGATATCGAAATACCCTTTTACTTAGGAGATCTTTCGCTGAAAAACGGACATATCGAATTAAAGGAACTAGCCGAGGGAGCTGAAGAACCTGGCATTATGACCTTAGAAAGCCTATTTGTCAACATAAATAGTTTAACCAATATAGATAGCATTATCGGCAACGATTTACTATCATTTATCAATGTAGATGTGATGCTCATGGGAAATGGGCATTTTCAGACTAAGCTTGCCATTCCTATGCATCATCTTGAGCAGCCTGTCAGATTTTCTGGAGAACTCGACTCATTAGATGTGACCACATTGAACAGATATACAGAATACACTTCCCTATTTGGGTTCGAAAGTGGAATGATCTATACCCTGCTTTGGGATTTTGAAGCCGGAAACGAAGCTGCGGAAGGTATTTTTGGATTGAGTTATGAAGATTTAGTAGTACGGTTAAGCGAGTCAGATAGTCCAGAGCCTGCAGGTTTTTTATGGCAAGTTGGTGCCTATCTGGCTAATGTATTGGTGATAGATACTGATATTTCAGAACATAAATCCGATCCGCCGAAAAAGGTAGATTTTCACAGAGCAAAAGATGATGAAGAGGAAAGCTTTATGGAACATTATATAGCTTCCATAATAGCAGGACTTTTGGAGATAAAAGGTTTTCCCCTAGATATCATCGATCCTTAAAACTTTTTATAACAAAGATGTAACAGTATATAATAATCCACCCACTAGGCCTGTTGTTTTTAAGCGATAGGCCTTTTGTTTGATTTTGAGCAAAAAAAATTATATTTGGTCAAGTAAACATTCCTATGATTTCTTTATGAAAAACTTATTGATTATCTCTCTCATCCTGGTGGGGGCTTTAGTAGGATACATTATCTTTACCACGTTCACTTTTTCATCCAAACAGATCCAACCAGATCCAGCAGAAAAGATACTCATTCCAAATAGTGCGATAGAAAATTTTTCCAGAGCACTTTCGATTCCCACTATCTCTCATGAAGATCCGGCTAATTTTGATCCCAGTGCCTTCTATGAATTTGCCAGATTCTTAAAAGAAGCCTATCCGCTTTCTTCCTCACAATTAGAGATCACCTATATAAATGAATTCAGTATAATTTATAAATGGGAAGGATCTGATAATAGTTTACCTCCTATTATCCTAATGGGTCATATAGATGTGGTGCCGGTGGAAGATCCTACTCAATGGACAGAACCTCCCTTCAGTGGCAATATCAGAGATGGCAAAATATGGGGACGGGGAGCTATAGATGACAAAATAAGTGTAATAGGGAATATGGAAGCTGTCGAAATCCTATTACAGGAAGAATATAAACCCAACAGGACGGTCTACCTATGCTTTGGACATGATGAAGAAATAGGCGGAGAGAAAGGCGCTTCAGCCATAGTGGATCATCTTAAAAATAGGGGCGTAAATGCAGCATTTGTTTTAGATGAAGGATTCGCCATCACTCAAGGTATGGTCCCAGGAATTACTAAAGATGTTGCACTTATAGGAACTGCAGAGAAAGGTTTTGTGACTTTGGAACTATCTGTCAGCATAGAAGGGGGACATTCTTCCATGCCTGCCCATGAAACATCCATAGATGTCATGGCTAAAGCAGTCACTAAACTTAAGGACAATCCATTTCCCTACCTGATCAGTCAGCCGGTCCAGGATTTTATGGCATATGCCGGGCCTGAGATGAACTCTTTTACTTCCAGAATGGCTTTTGCAAATCCCTCCATCTTTCGCCCCCTAATCATATCCACGCTCAGTAAAGAACCATCCGGTAATGCCCTTATAAGGACTACGACCTCGCCCACCATTTTTAGAGCAGGCATAAAAGACAATATAATTCCTATCCAGGCAAAAGCCACTGTAAATTTCAGAACACTCCCTGGCACCACTATGCAAGATGTAAAAGACAGGGTCCTGACTTTAATAGACGATGACAGGATCGTAATAAAAGAAGGAACCTTCAACAGTGAAGCTCCAGGTTCATCCCAAGTAGAAACTTTTGGCTATGAAACCTTGCATCAATCTATCAAAGAAATATTTCCCCAAGTAATCGTAGCGCCTAATCTAGTGCTGGGGGCTACTGATTCGAGACATTATTACCCTATATCGGATCAGATTTATAGGTTTGTCCCCTTTTACCTGAACAAAGATAATATATCTACTTTCCATGGTACAGATGAACATTTGGCAATAAGTGATCTGGAAAATGCCATCCGATTTTATCGGCAGCTGATTTTAAATGCTACTAGCAAATAGCCAAATAAAGGGATACCTGATTAACTTATTTATCACAGAACTAGATAATAAGCCACAGGTAAAACCGGCTTACCTGTGACGTGGAGCATGCAAAGTATCTTTATTGGCTTCCTCTCCTTTTTTAAGAGATCTAATTAAATTATAGAAATTTAATCCCGGTTTCTTTTTCTGAAAGCTCCCATAACTTGTTGGCCACCTCTCTGTCCAGAGACCTGCGACTGGAATGCACGCGTTCGGGAGCCCCTTTTATTTCCCCAAACCCAGATGGCCCAAAATATTCTCCTCCTTTTACAGAGGGATCTAAAGCTGCTCTTAAGGTGGGCATGGCGCCCATCTTGGGAGGCTGAAGTAAAAGAGGTCCAATAGCCTTTCCTACTTTTACCATAAACGGAGGCAGGTACTGCATCAAATTAGTCATGGCCACACCGGGATGCGCAGCTACTGAAACTATTTTATAGTCTTTTTTATCCAGCCTTCTTTGTAGTTCATAGGCAAACATAAGGCACGCGAGTTTACTTTGACTATAAGCACCTTGAGCGTTATACTTTTTCCTCGAATGGAAGTCTTCAAAATTAATTTTCCCATTTTTATGGGCTATACTGCTTAAGCTCACCACCCTAGACCCTGGAAATCTGTTTAAAGTATCTATCAATAATCCAGTCAAAAGAAAATGCCCAAGATGATTGATGCCTATCTGGCTTTCAAACCCATCTTTCGTTTTCTGATAGGGAGGCATCATTAAACCCGCATTGTTTACCAACAAATCTAGTTGGTCATATTTATTCAAAAAATTTTCTGTAAACTTTTTGATGGCTGCCAGACTATTTAGGTCTAATAATAAAATGTCCAGCATCGCATTTGGATTCTTTTTGAGAATCTTTGCTTGAGCTTCTTCGGCTTTTTCCTGGTTACGAGCAGCCATAATCACTTTATAGCCTACTTTGGCCAATCCTTCTGCAGTCTCTAAACCCAATCCACTGTTAGCTCCAGTTACTATCGCTATCTTCCCTGACTGGGAAGGTATTTCTTCCAATTTAAATCCATTCATAGATTATTAACTTACGGAAACGTTAAGTGTTTTAAGAAAACAAGCTACTTTTTTATTGCCTATCTCTAGGAAGAGCCATATAGATATGACGGGTGATTTGATTTCCAAAGAAGAATATAAATTTAAAAATTGAATATTAACGAACCTATAGTATATCGCCAATATGCCTTAAGTAAAAATGGAAACACTACATTAAAATATTGTGAATAGATATCAGGTATTTATAAAGGCATATTCACTCCTCCAAACCTTCTTAGGTTATAGGTAAAGGTCACCATAAAGAACTGCCTGAGCACCTGAGTTCTGACATCTTCTATAAATACATCAGTAACATTTCTATTAATGCTTACATTTTGGTTGAGCAGATCAAAAACGGTCAATTTTATTTCTGCTTTTCGGCTGGGAGGAAAGCGGAATCCCAGATCCATATTCCAAAGCCAGATAGACTGGTCAAAATCTTCTCCCAAACCTGTATATAGGAGGTGATTCACATTATTGCTTAAAAAAAAGCCACCTGCAAAATTCCAGAAAAAGTCCAATCTGCTTCTCTGCTGATAAAAATTATTATTTAAACTCTCCTGCAGACTGCTTCTCACCATATTGTAGTTACCTTCAGATGATAGATTGAAGTCAATGTTTCGATTGATATTACTGCTCAGTACAAAGCCTTTACTTATCACCGTATTGGTATTGTTGTTTTTTTGACCGTTAATGATACCGGGTTGATTGGTTACCCTCAAGCTGGAATTGATATTCATATTGCTCCGTATCGCAGATATTGGGAAGCCATAATTCACATATGTTCTCACGTTCCAGAAGTTGTCCAAATTAACTGGTCTGCTTAATTGTCCCCCTTGACTAAGAAATACATCTCCTTGAAGTAAAGTATCCCTAGGAGCTATAAAGGTTTCATTACCTATAAAATTATTCGTTATTGACCCGGCAAAAAACACCATAAAAGACCTATTTGTCTCAGGATTGATCCTTCTAAAGCGGGTAAAAACCCTATGACTGTATTCCTGGTTCAGCTCGGGATTCCCCATGGATATCTGAAGGGGGTTGGAATTATCAAGTACATCCTGCAACTGCCTGATAGAAGGTGCGTCAGTATTAGTCCGGTAATTTACCCTTATGCTACTCATATCGTTGAACTCATAGGTAAGCACTGCCCTAGGCATAAAATTTCGAAAAGTCCTTTGTGTGTTCTCAAAACCGGGAAAGATCCTATCACTGTCGATATCAGCTATTTCATAACCTAAGTCTGTAAATATTCTTAGGTTATTTTTATTGTACCTATATCCCAGGCCCATTCTTTGGGTCTGATAAACATTATCAAATTCATTGGTCAAAGTGCTGTCCAGTCTTACTATGCCTGTCTC
Organism: Anditalea andensis; assembly: GCF_000714815.1. Classification (GTDB taxonomy): domain Bacteria; phylum Bacteroidota; class Bacteroidia; order Cytophagales; family Cyclobacteriaceae; genus Anditalea; species Anditalea andensis. The sequence goes on from NZ_JMIH01000014.1 coordinate 106,697, forward strand.
TTGCTCCTGACGCAAGACTTCCTGACGTGTCTGGGAGGCGTTATTTGATATTCTATAATTTGCCCTCAGCTGCGCATGTTCTGTAAGGGGTTCGGTCACGGTGAAGTTAACATTGTAATTCATGCCACTGGACCTATTATCGGAAAATTGGATGAGACTATCCAGATTACCGGTTACGAAGTTTTGATTGACTGCCACCAGATCCGCTCTATTCAGATTATTGAAAGCTCCTGTATAAATATTGGTAGAAAATGTTCTCCCAGGTTTATTGAAGCGATAGCGATAGGTCAAAGAATTACCAAAATTTAGGTTTTCTCTAGTTGAAATGGTCGTATTATTATTCTGACTGATGGGGTTATTTCTATCAAAGAGGTTTATAGCTTCCAGCTGGTTAAGTGCATCTGCTTTTTCAAAGCTTAACCGAGGACGAATTATAAGACTATGATGGTCATTAATACGGTAGTCTATACGCATATTAAACCGGTGATTTTGACTTTGGTTCTGATTGGACCTATTTTCATTATATAACTGCAGGCTGTCATTTGGTAAAATATATTCCCTGGATGAATTTCTGTTGAGGACATTATCACGATCGTTGAAAAGATAACTAGCAGATAGTTTTAATTTATTATCCAGATATTCATCGGAAAAATTCACACCTATTGCATTGGTTCGGGTGATACCAGGTTGCTGCCCTACAGAAAGCCCATCACCCCCTCCCCGTCGGTTATCACCCCCCATTGCGCCGGCCAGTTCGTCCGCTGCAAAATTCTGTCTATTAATATTATTACTAAGACCGAGGATAGTTAGCCGCTGAGCTTCATTAAAGAAATTCATATTTCCACCGGCATTGTAATTATTATCAGTACCATATCCAGCATAAAATTTACCAAATCGCCCCTGCCTTCTTCCTTTTTTGGTGATGATATTGATTGTTTTGACAGTCTCTCCATCATCAAAACCGGTAAGTTGTGCTTCATCTCCCTGTCTGTCTAAAAATTCTATCCGATCAATTACCTCAGCTGGCAGGTTTTTGAGTGCGGCGGCAGGGTTATCACCAAAAAACGGCCTTCCATCTACCAATATTTCCTCCACATTTTCACCCTGTACCTGGATTACGCCATCCTGAATGATCACACCAGGCATCTTTCTGACCAGTTCGTCCGCATCTGCTTCAGGTCTTGTTTTGTATGCTGATGCATTAAAAGATACTGTATCCCTTTTAACCTCCCCTGAAAGAACCGGTGCACTGATTTCAAATGCTTCCAAAAGCTCGCCTTCATCCTCTACAAAAAATCTTCCCAGATCACCTTCCACATTGTCACTGAGCTCTTTTCGGAGCGTTTTATACCCTACATAGGTAATTTCTATTATAAATTGTTTTGCCGAAGGTTTGGTGATTTTGAACTTTCCATCAAAATCAGTCACTGCAGTCTGCAGCGTCTCTCCTTCCTTTGATTTAAAAAAAACATACGCCCCGAATACAGGCTCCTCAGAGCCATCTTCCAGGACAGTACCGGTTAGTTCCCTTTGTCCATATGCTTCCCAACAAAAAACAAAACAGAAAAAAAAGAAAGTCAATAAAATTCTTCGAAAGGGCATAACCAAGGAAATAATGGGTTTTTATTTGATCTGCAATCTCAAATTTTATCATGGCTATAACTATAGATTTTATATTAAGAATCTTAAAGAAGTTTAAATGGTTATTGTGACCATAAGTATGGTGAAAATAATCAATTATGCTATCCGAAGTATATAGCCTTAAACCTTTTATCTATCCGAATTTTAAACTGATGTTCTCAAAAAGAATATTTTTTTTACTGAAACAAAGGTATTTAGGCTTCAAAAACAAAAAATCTTCAGCTGACTATTTGCATTAAATAAAAAGAGCCCCTACATTTGTGACACCTTAAAGCAAAGCAACGGCTAAAAGGTAATAAAAACTGGCCGATGGTGTAACTGGCAACACGTCTGGTTTTGGTCCAGAAGAGTCCAGGTTCGAGCCCTGGTCGGCCAACCAAATCTCTGTTTACAATCGTAAACAGAGATTTTTTTTTGATTTCCATCACTCCTTAGCCAGCCATTTAAAAACTTAGCGGCGGCGCATTATTTCATGATGACATAAAAATAAGGACATGAATCTACCTTCTTCTTACTAAAACAAACTTTTCATAAATAAGCTTAATATCCTCATAAAGACTTTTTTGAAGGTAAAGATGTTCTAAGGGAGTTATATTAGGAATAGGTTGATGGTGATGGCGGTGGTGGCCCTTGTCGGATGCGCTATGTTCATGTTCATATCCTGGCACCTCCACAAAATTATCATCCCACTCACCAAGAAGTGATAAAATATCAGTATATAGACCATCAGATGGAGCATATACTGACTCTTTTTCCATTAGTACATCCAACTCCCTCCTTAGCTTATTGGCCTCCATATGATAATAATAAGCTTTCTCCAGATTACGATCTACCTCATTCGAACAACTAAGCAAGGAAACCAATAAAGTAAATAACATAAAGTTACATCTGATTATATTCTTCATACTAGAGTGTTAAAGTTTTTTCAAATTATAAAAATCTATATTAAAAATGCAACATTATTGCAATTATAAATTGATTATTATCAAAAAATGCAAGCTTTAAATCCAGCAACAGCAGCACTACAGCAGTCCAACCGAAATATATACTTGCTGCTTTAAAAACTAAAAAGCAATAACCCAGATGTAAATTAGAAGCAACCTTATCCTATTATAATTTCACTTTGCCGTTCAGCATGAATGAGGGGGCATAAATGGAGAATAGACAGCAATAGGCTTACGGTTTATTGGAATTTTATTACATTTGTCCTGATCTACAAATAATGCTCAATCCCAAAACATTAATAACTCATGCCCGAGGTTAAAATCTTCTCAGGAACCTATTCCCGTCAATTGGCCGAGTCTATAGCCAGCAATTATGGCCAGCCGCTAGGACAGCTTACCATCTCCAAGTTCAGTGACGGAGAAATGTCTCCCAGCTTTGATGAATCTATAAGAGGATGCACGATATTTCTAATCCAATCTACCATGCCGTCCGCGGACAATCTGCTAGAGCTCTGCCTGATGATTGATGCTGCCAAGCGTGCAAGTGCCTATAAGGTGGTAGCTGTGGTCCCCTACTATGGATATGCCAGACAGGACAGAAAAGATAAACCTCGTGTTTCCATAGCAGCTAAACTGGTCGCTAACATATTGATGTCAGCGGGGGCAGATAGGATTATGACATGCGATCTACATGCCGGTCAGATTCAAGGTTTTTTTGATATTCCTTTGGATCATTTGAATGGTTCAGCTATCTTTGTGCCCTATTTGAAAAGCTTGGCGCTACCTGACCTGATTTTCGCAGCTCCTGATGTAGGAGGAGTGGGAAGAGCCAGATCTTATGCCAAGCATTTTGAAGTAGAAATGGTAGTCTGTGACAAGCACAGAAAACGGGCTAATGAAGTGGCCTCTATGCAGGTCATAGGAGAAGTGGAGGGTAAGGATGTGGTACTGATAGACGATCTTATAGATACAGCAGGCACCATGTGTAAAGCAGCTGAGATCATCATGGACAAAGGAGCCAAATCAGTTAGGGCGGTAGTGACCCACGGTGTATTGTCCGGAAAAGCTTACGAAAACATCTCTAATTCTGTACTTGAAGAACTTGTAATTACTGACACTATCCCCATGACCCAAAAGTCAGATAAGATAAAGGTGCTCAGTGTATCTAGTTTATTTGCCAAAGCAATACATGCCGTAACAGGAAACGATTCCATCAGCGCGCTGTTTATTTAATAGAATTTACTTTAATAATTTATACTCAAATTAAAATTTATGAAATCAATTGAGATTATAGGGTTTAAAAGAGCAAATCTTGATTCGGCTGAGCTTACTCAGATCCGTGAAGAAGGAAGTGTGCCCTGCGTAGTTTATGGACCAGGTATCAAGGAACAGATCCACTTCCATTCCCCTGCTATCCTTTTTAAAGATCTAATCTATACTGCTGACGTACACATGGTGGACTTGAACATAGAGGGAACCAAGTGTAAGGCTATCCTAAGAGAAGCCCAGTTTCACCCGGTAAGTGAAGTTTTGCTTCATGCTGATTTCCTTGCATTCAGTGACAAAAAGGCCATCAAAATGGATATCCCAGTCAAAATCACTGGTTCTTCTCCAGGTATTCAAAAAGGTGGTAAACTTGAACTAAAATCAAGAACGCTATCCGTAAAAGGATTAGCCCATGACTTACCTGATGTAATTGAAGTAGGAATAGGACATCTGGATTTAGGTAAATCTGTAAAAGTATCTGAAGTCAAAGCTGAAGGATTTGAAATTCTTACCAACCCTAATGTCTCTATTGCTACCATCGGTATACCAAGAGCACTTAGAGGTAAGAAAGCTGATGCCGACGCTTAATCTTTAATAAAATATATTTTAAATCCTGCCTCCTTAAAAGAGGCAGGATTTTTTGTTCTCGGTAGTTGGAAACCATAGAAACATGCAGTCAATAATACATCTCTAAAATGAAATATTTAATCATAGGATTAGGAAATATAGGGCCTGAATATGAACTGACAAGGCATAATATAGGCTTTCTCACCGTAGACAGACTAGCAGATCAGGAAGGGGTGAGCTGGACCAGTAATCGCCTGGCCTTCACGACAGATTTTAAATACAAAAGCCGTCATATTCACATGATCAAGCCTACTACGTATATGAACCTGAGTGGCAAGGCGATGAACTATTGGATGAAAGAGCTTAACATCCCCAAAGAAAATGTGCTAGTAATTGTAGATGATGTGGCACTCCCCTTTGGCAGCCTCCGGCTCAGAGGAAAAGGATCATCTGCTGGACATAATGGACTAAAAAACATAGAAGAACTTACTGGTGGCCAAAACTATGCTCGGTTAAAGTTTGGCATTGGCGATGATTTCCCCAAAGGAAAGCAGGTGGATTATGTTCTCGGCAGATGGAGAAAATCCGAAATAGAAGAATTGCCCATATTTATGGATAAAGCCATTGAGATGACCAAAGCTTTTTGTACCATAGGCCTTAACATGACCATGAGCCAATACAATGACTGATTGGCAAGGTAGTTGATCATGCTACCATGACTTATAAGTAGGGAAATGTATTTTTTTAGCCCACTATAAGGTAGATCATAAATAAACTATCACAAAAACAACAATAATGGAAATTATAAATTTGGGAATCCAGATAGTCCCTAAAAGCAAAACCCAGGAAAGTTATAGCCTGGTAGACAAGGCCATTGAGGTCATCCAGGATTCAGGTGTAAAATTTGAGGTGACCCCCTTTGAAACAGTCATGGAAGGACCTCAGGAACAGCTTATGGCCATAGCCATGGAAGCCCAAAATGCGGTATTCAATGCTGGAGCAGAAGAGGTTTTAATCTATTACCGCATCCATATAAGAAAAGATAGCAACGTCACTATCGATGAAAAAACCGATAAGTATAGAAATAAATAATTCCCCTCCTGTCATTGATATGACAGGAGTATATTTTTAAAATAAAACACAAATGATTTTTTTCTGGCATATACCTGTACTCCACCGAACCGTGTGTAAAATTTGAGATAAAGATATTTTAAAATCAAATCTAAAAACAAACTCCCCTAGCCATTTATTATATAATGTATAAGCCAGTAAAGGACAGCAGTTGGTATTACCTACCCAAATCGATATATATCAGCTGTTTTCAAGTGACTATAAGGGGACCATTCCGCATATAATAAAAAGAGACATAGCTATATTAGAGATAGAAATCTATTTAGTTTCTTAAAATAACTCAAAGTTTACAAGTGTTTGATATTCAAACCAAATTTTCTTCTTACCTTTGCTCCTCAATTTAACATATCATGCAGAGCATACGTAACATCGCGATAATCGCACACGTTGACCACGGTAAAACCACTTTGGTGGACAAAATCATTCACGTATCTAAAATCTTTCGTGAAAACCAACAATTTGACGATCTAATCCTTGACAGTAATGATTTGGAAAGAGAAAGAGGTATCACCATCCTTTCCAAAAACGTGTCAGTAAGATATAAAGATACTAAAATCAACATCATAGATACGCCTGGTCACGCCGATTTCGGCGGTGAAGTGGAGCGGGTATTAAAAATGGCTGATGGGGTCATCCTGCTTGTGGATGCCTTTGAAGGACCTATGCCACAGACCAGATTCGTATTGGGTAAGGCCCTGGATCTTGGCTTGACTCCCATCGTAGTGGTCAATAAAGTAGACAAAGAAAACTGTAGACCTGATGAGGTACATGAGTCAGTATTTGACCTGATGTTTAACCTTGATGCTACAGAAGAGCAATTGGATTTTGTGACCATGTACGGTTCGGCCAAAAACAACTGGATGGGTCACGACTGGAAAAACCCTACCGATTCTATCCTACCCCTTTTAGATGCCATCGTGGAGCATATCCCTGCACCTATTATAGATGAAGGCACGCCGCAAATGCAGATTACTTCTCTTGATTATTCTAACTTCGTAGGTAGAATAGCTATAGGAAGAGTAAAAAGAGGCACATTGAACGAAGGGGCCCAAATGATGCTCTGTAAGGCAGATGGCGTTTTCAAAAAAGTAAAAATCAAAGAGCTTCATGTTTTTGAAGGCTTGGGTAAAGTGAAGGTTTCAGAGGTAAAAGCCGGTGATATCTGTGCAGTGACAGGTATAGAAGATTTTGAGATCGGAGACACGTTAGCTGATGCAAACAATCCAGAGCCATTAAAAAGAATCTCTATAGATGAACCTACTATGAACATGTTGTTTACTATAAACAACTCTCCGTTCTTTGGTAGAGAAGGTAAGTTTGTTACCTCTCGTCATTTGAGAGACAGACTTTTTAAAGAAATGGAAAAAAACCTTGCCCTAAGAGTAGAGCCTACTGATAACGAGGACAAATTCTTAGTCTATGGTAGAGGTATACTTCACTTGTCAGTTCTAATAGAGACGATGAGAAGAGAAGGCTACGAACTACAGGTAGGTCAGCCCCAGGTAATCTATAAAGAAGAAGATGGACAAAGACTCGAGCCTATAGAAACGCTTGTAGTAGATGTACCTGAAACTACAGCAGGTAAAGTGATCGAATTGGCTACCCAAAGAAAGGGGGAACTGTTGATCATGGAGCCAAAAGGAGATTTGCAGCACCTGGAATTCAGAATTCCTTCCAGAGGCCTTATCGGACTTAGAAACAATGTGCTTACCGCTACACAAGGTGAAGCCATTATGAACCATAGGTTTTCTTCTTATGAACCTTTTAAAGGCCCAATACCTGGCAGGGTAAACGGCTCAATCATATCAATGGAAGGTGGTCAGTGTACTGCCTATGCTATAGATAAACTTCAGGATAGAGGTACTTTCTTTGTAGACCCAGGAGATGAACTTTATGGTGGTATGGTAATAGGTGAACATAGCCGTGATAATGACATCGTGGTAAATGTCCAAAAAGGAAAAAAACTTACCAACATGAGAGCTTCTGGTTCTGATGACAATGCTAAAATTGCGCCAGCCAAAAAGTTTTCTTTGGAGGAATCCATGGAATACATCCAGAAAGATGAATACCTAGAGATCACTCCTAAATCTATCAGGATGAGAAAAATTTATCTTGATGAAGGTGAGAGATCTAGAATGGAAAAGAAGACAAATTAATAGTCCGCGGACGACAGAATATATGAAAAATCCCCTTGACAGAAGTTGAGGGGATTTTTTTATGTCTTATTATGTTTGGTGATGATAGTTCTATAGCTTACCTTAAATTAAGCTCTATTTTTTTTGATAGGTCAATATAGGGTTTTGACAGGCAATAGAATAATTTCTCACCATACCATCATGAGAAGATAAGTCAAATTCTTCTGTACCTGGACTGCAGCCACCTGCCAGCCCATCTCCGGTAGTGAAAGTTAACTTCAACAATAATTTTACCGGCCTGGATAGATACAGTGGAGCATCTTCCACCATGTAAGTTCCGGAAGCATTGAGATTGCCCGAAGATGTAGTCCTGGTTTTGGCAAACTTTCCGTCTGATCTAAAAACATATACTTCCTGCCACTCTAAGTCCTCTCCTTCTCTGATCACTTCTGTACCTACATAATGGTGACTCTGTATAAGTTGCCACTCCCCTACCACTTCTGATGCCGGCTGATTATCCTCTTGACATCCAGGGAGGAATATTATAACTGCTATTATGTAAAATATTTTTTTCATAGAAAGCCCTTTTTAAATATTCATCAAGACGTACCGTAATAATGAAATGGCTCAAAAGAATAGATATTTACAGAAAAATTATCGACTGCCACCAAAATCAGCCTTGGTATAATATATATCCGGTGCACCACAGGGCGCCCCTTCATGTAGGAGTTCGACATCTGTGACATGGATAATGATTTCTCGATCCGCATGGCAGCCTTCTATAAGCTCTTCGCCTACAGCAAAGGTAAGTTCATAAGCCAGCCCTTCCCCTGATTCTCCTGCAGGATGCGGCACGGGTGAGAAAGTGCCAGAAGCTTCTGCCAACTCTCCGTCAGTTAGTCTGGCCTTTTGAAAGGTCCGATCTGCGAAAAACCAATATACGTTATCATATGGTAAGTCATTTGCTTCCAGTACCTCGCCGTCTATCATACGGACAATAAGGTATACTCCCTCCACGCCAAGCTCTGGCAGTGGTTCTTCCCTGTTGCATCCGCTTAAGCTTATAATAAAAATTGCCAATAATAAATGGGGAATACCTATAAATTTAAAATTTTTGCACATATCAAATTTTTCTATATCCAGCATCCTAACAATTTAGTAAAAAAGTTTGGTTTAACCTTATGGGCAGAATAAAATAGTAAATTCTATATGGAGCAAAAACTTTGGTATTTTTATGAGTAAATTATATAATTGAAACTATAGATAATGTTAAGAATTTGTAGAGAGAAACACCTATTAAAATTTAATCTGATTCTCTTGTAGATAATTATCTATATAAACTTTTAAAGCATCCGCAATCACCGGATCACTGACCACACTATATAGTGGGAATATATTGAAGTCAATTAAAGCCATATTGGCATCCGTACAGCTCTTTAGCCATTCTTTGATAGAGACTACAGGCGGATTGGTCCCATCAGAGGGATGTTCTTTAATAGTCGAAGGGTCTCCTCCGGTCACTTTGTAACTTACTTTCTGTGAGTAGTTGCCTTTGGCAGATCTGGCACCCATATTATCCAGATCCCCGGAAAACATCCCGAATATGTTGCTCATGGCTACTGATAACCCTAATCTAGCGGCTTTCTCCCTATCGACATTGTCTGTTTCTGCCTGATACATCACTGTGAATTTGTGACCCATTAAAGCCGAAATCACCAGATGTGTGCCGTACTTATTTACTATTTGCTCAGGGCTGCTGTTATTGATATCGTATTTGAAGGCTTCAGTCAGATATTCCAGTTTATACGGATAGAAATTTATCGCCGATACGCCCATATAGCTTGAATGTTTTGCTATAACAAATTTATCAGAAAGCACATCTTCCCCTGAAAACGAAGATGTAACAGTACCTTGGAATAGACTAAAACCTTTGGTGGCATCCTTTCTTCTGGATATATTTTTCAAAAATTCTTCCACATTCGGCGATTCTATAGATCTGGACATACCCCCATAAGAAGGTCTTTCATATATCTCTTTCGGATAGTCTGATAACAATCTATCTAAGTCGAACACCTTATCTTTTGAAGCACTGTAATCTGCATAGCCTCCTGTAACATCATATCCGTATCCGATTAGGCTAAATTCACCAAAATCTGTTTGGGGAAATGATGATTTATTTGAAATTTCAATATTGTCATCTGTCCTATCTATCTCTACTTCTATCACCGGTTCGTAGTCTTCTGACACACAAGAAGTAAATACACCTGCTACCATGCAAATGGCTAAAAATTTTCTCATTATTCTATTAGTTTTAAAATTTCCATAAATGTAATAGAATAACTTAGTTTTCGTATTTTTTTTGCAAAAAAAACCGGAATATTCATCCGGCTTTTTTCTATGTAAATAGTCTTTATGTACTTTACTCTCCTTGGGACAAAGAATATGCTCTCTCTCCGTCAAATGAATATAGATTTTCAGTCTTAATAAAATCAAAACCCAAAGCCTCTACCAATCTCAATAAATCTAAAATTTCTGTATGGGAAATAGGTGTCTGATCGTCATTTTGAAACCTGCACCTCCAGTGATCGGTACAGAATGTTTCCCGCATACCTCCAGGATATACTTTTACTCCCCTATTGGTGATAAGCTGAAGCTTTAATTTATCACTTTCTGCCTTTCTTAACTTATCCCCCAAAATTTCCGGATTCCTGTCTTCTTCATCCCAATCAAGGAACACATCAACTCCTATCAATTGTTTTTTAGCTTTGGTGACCGGGCTAAGCTTTATATTCATAGGCTCGGTGGCTTCTTTATCAAAAGCCATAGGCGTCATATTTATCGGAGTCTGTCCAAGTCTTTCGATTACCGCCTGGGCAAATTCCTGTGTTCCCACTTTTTTGGAAGAAAGCCCTTCCTGATAGATATCTCCTGTATGGATACCATCCTCGAGTGTTCTCATCCATGCATTCCCTATCTTTTCTGCCACATCTGGCTGTCCGATATGAACCAGCATCATGATGGCACCATTTATCAACCCAGATGGATTAGCCATATCTTTACCGGCGATGTCCGGGGCAGAACCGTGGATAGCCTCAAACATAGCTACTTCTTCCCCTACATTGGCAGAGCCACCAAGACCTACAGATCCTGTTACCTGAGCCGCTACGTCTGAAATGATATCACCATAGAGGTTTAGGGTCACGATCACGTCAAAGGTGTCCGGTCTCTCCGCTATAAGCGCTGTCCCTATATCGATGATTTTATGATCGGTCTCGATCTGGGGATATTCTTTGGCTATTTCTTTGAAAGTTTTATGGAAAAGGCCATCGGCCAGTTTCATGATATTGTCTTTGGTCATGCAGGTAACTTTCTTTCGGCCGTATTTTTTGGCGTATTCAAAGGCATACCGGATGATTTTTTCTGAACCTGGTCTGGATATCAGTTTAAGGCTTTGTACTACTTCCTGGGTCTGTCTGTGCTCTATACCGGCATATAGGTCCTCCTCATTTTCCCTGATGATAACCAGGTCGGTTTTGGGATAGTTGGTTTTGATGTATGGAGAAAACGCTTTACATGGTCTTACATTGGCAAAAAGACCAAAAGAAGTCCTGGTAGTTACATTCAGACTTTTGAAACCTCCACCCTGTGGAGTAGTGATGGGTGACTTTAAAAACACTTTTGTTTCTCTCAGTGATTCAAAAGCGGAGGGCTCCATCCCTGAACTTATCCCTTTTAGATATACTTCCTCACCTATTTCTATTACTTCGGTTTCTATCTGCGCCCCTGCGGCTTCTAATATATTCAGGGTCGCCTTCATGATTTCTGGTCCAATACCATCCCCGTAGGCCACGGTAATTTTTCTCTTAGAAGACATATATCTAAATTTAGTTATGATTTTAAAAATTCAAGTATTACAAAAATATGAAAATTTGCCGTACTGATGGCACTAAAAACCGATTAATTACCATTCCTATAATACTGTAGTATATAATTTATAAATGCATACAAATCAAATGAATATTAGTTTTGCTCTTCACATTTTGGCAGCAACGCTTTGTGTTTGCATTACGTACTCGTATATTTGGAGTTAAACTTTGACTATAATCAATGGCTGATACAACCAATATCCTATCTGAAAATAAAGAAGGTGTACTTTTTCTTACAGTTCAAAGGGAATCCAAGCTAAACGCTCTCAATTTCGCTACCCTAGAAGAACTAAAGAATATCTTCAATGAGGTAAATGACAATCGGGACATAAAAGCTGTGATCATAACGGGCGCAGGAGAAAAAGCTTTTGTAGCAGGTGCTGATATCGGAGAGATAGCAGAACTGAGCGAACTGAATGCCAGGAAATTTGCCGAAAACGGACAAGAAGTACTCCACCTCATAGAAGCATGCCATAAGCCTGTCATTGCAGTAGTAAACGGATTCGCCCTAGGCGGAGGATGTGAACTGGCAATGGCCTGCCATATGAGAATAGCCACTGCCAATGCCAAATTTGGACAACCTGAAGTAAACTTAGGAATTATACCAGGGTATGGCGGAACGCAGCGACTTACCATCCTGGTAGGAAGAGGCAAAGCCAATGAACTCATGATGACTGGAGATATGATAGATGCTGATGAAGCAAAATCACTGGGCCTGGTAAACCATGTCCTCCCTTCTAAAACAAGTGCTATGGCCAAAGCTCAGGAGATCATAACCAAAATCATGTCTAAAGCTCCACTGGCTATAGGTATGATCGTAGACTGCGTTAATGCTGTCTATACCAATGATGAAAACGGTTACCTGATAGAAGCCAACAGTTTTGCCAGATGTGTTAAATCAGAAGATTTTGCAGAAGGAACCTCCGCTTTTTTGGAAAAAAGAAAACCAGATTTTAAAGGGGAATAAGTCCCCTTTTTTTCATTAAGCCCATGAGCCAACTAAAAAGATTAGCAGGACAGACTGCCGTATATGGCATCAGCAGCATTCTGGGCAAATCTATCAATTTTCTGCTAATCCCCATTTACACTGGCTATCTTCCAAAAGAAGATGTAGGAGCTTTTACACACCTGTATGCCTTCATTGCTTTTTTTAACATCATCTTTACATATGGTATGGAAACGGCCTTTTTCAGGTTTTCCACCGGAAAAGGACTTGATCCAAAAAAGGTATATAATAGTGTACAGTCGCTTATCCTTACTACTTCCCTAACTTTAGGTGCCCTTATTTATCTGAGTGCAGCACCTCTTTCAGTTTGGTTGGAATATGGGGGACAGGAGCACCTATTCCGGTGGGTGGCCATGATACTTACTATAGACGCACTCCTTGCCATCCCTTTTGCCAAATTGCGTGTTGAAAACCAAGCACTAAAATTTGCATTGGTTAAATTGGCCAACATCCTGCTGAATGTAGGATTCAATATATTTTTCATCGTACTCTTGTACCACATTGCCAATGGAGATATTCTTACAATCCTCCAGCCTTGGGTAGCGACATGGTACAGGCCGGACTGGGGAGTGGATTATATCCTACTTTCAAATGTGCTGGCAAATGCCCTGATCCTTCCTGTATTGTTTTACCTTACGGGTAAATTCAGCTTTACCTTGGACAAATCCATATTAAAACCAATGTGGCATTATGCAGTCCCTTTGTTATTTATGGGGCTGGCGGGTGTAACGAACGAGGTGTTTTCAAGAGGGCTTTTCGAATACTCCCTACCTGAGGATTTCTATCCTGGACTTAGCCCCCGTGAGGCAGGAGGGATTTTTGGGGCCAACTTTAAACTGGCCATATTAATGAACCTGATCATCCAGGCCTTCAAATATGCAGCAGAACCATTTTTTTTTCAACAGTCAGAAAATAAAAACAATCCTGCCATCTTCGCTAAAGTCATGCACTGGTTTATCATCTTCTGCAGTTTATTAATGGTAGCTGTGGCGGTTAATCTGGACATTATAGGGAGATTGGTCCTTCAGGGAGAGGGATATGGTCGAGGCTTAGTCATCGTACCCTTGTTGCTATTGGGCTATTTGTTTTTGGGTATATATTTTAACCTCAGTATTTGGTTCAAAATAACTGATCAGACCAAATACAGTTTCTACATTACCACTATTGGAGCTGTCATTACCGTAGTAGTGGTCATCACGCTGGTCCCTGTATTCGGATTTATGGGTGCGGCGATGAGTACGATATTAAGCTATATGACCATGTCCATCATCTGCTATGTAATAGGGCAAAAACATTATCCTATACCCTATCAGACAGGAAAAGCTATTATATACCTAAGTTTGGCCACCGCATTCAGCTATGCAGGTTTCTTTCTGGGATTTGAAAATGTGATTGTTAATTTCCTTTTTCAAAATAGTTTAGTAGTGTTATTTGCACTGATCATATATATAATAGAAAAAGAAGAATTAATTTTGATCTTCAAATCATTAAAAAAATAATCCATGCAAGTAAAAGTCATCAATAACTCCGGCCATTCACTCCCAGAATATCAGACTGCTTTATCTGCTGGGCTGGACCTTCGAGCCCATATAGATAGCCCTGTGACCTTGGGTCCTTTAGATCGGGCACTTATAGGTACAGGTCTTTTTATTGAACTTCCCGCAGGATATGAAGCCCAGATCCGACCTCGAAGCGGTTTGGCATATAAGCATGGTCTTACCGTGCTGAATTCTCCAGGCACCATTGATGCTGACTACAGAGGAGAGATAAAAGTTTTGCTGGTAAATATTTCCAACGAGCCCTTTATAATAGAAAACGGGGAGAGAATTGCACAAATGGTAATAGCAAAGCATGAACAGATCACCTGGGAAGAAAAGAATGAGCTGAGCACCACGGAAAGAGGAACAGGTGGATATGGCAGTACTGGGAAATCCTGATTTTCTAATAGTATAGCGTATAGGGATCCTGTCATTAACATCATTTAAGGTATCCTTTATCTTCTGACGCTTATCGAGCAAAAAATTGAACCAAAAAGGTACTAATTTTGTAGCTGAAAGGGATAACCGAACCATCTTCGGTGATTCCCTTACCACCATGACTGCTTAATAAGAAATTTATATATGACATCACCAGTAAGTTCGTTTAAAGTTTTTTTGGGATTAGTACTGATAGGCTTCATGTCTTCTTTGGATGCTATAGCCCAAGACAAAATTTCCAAAAAAGCACTTAAGGACCAGGATAAAAATGCCCAAGCGGATCGATTGTTCGTAGAGGGCCAAAAATACCTGATGCTGGAAGAGTTTGAAAAAGCATATTTTTATTTTGAAAAAGCACATCAATACAAACCAAAAGAGCCTGCAATAAATTTTAAATTAGCAGAAATACTGGTAAGGGCTAATGAAACAGAAAAAGCTCTTGATTTTGGACTTAGGGCAGTAGAAGGAGATCCAAGCAATAAATATTACCATTTGCTTATAGCAGAGGTGTACAGCAACCAGAACAAGCCTAAAAAAGCTGCAGAGATCCTACAGTCGCTGATGGATAATTCAGAAGAAAACCAGCAATACATACTGGAACTGGCATCTTTATACCTTACAGCCCAGGATTATGACAATGCACTGAAAGCTTTGGACCAGGCAGAGGAATATTATGGGGTGGTAGAACAGCTCACCGTTCAGAAACAAAGGATATATTTAAGGAAAAATAACCTGGAAGCGGCTATAGGGGAAGGTAAAAAACTTATAGAAGCACATCCCGGACAAAGCAGTTATGTGCTTTCCTTGGTAGAAATATATTACAACAATGGACGCTCCGAAGAGGCTATGGCCTTAGTGCTGGAGTCGTTAGGTACATACCCTAACCAACCAGAATTACATATGGCTGCCTACACACTTCTAAAAGACAAAGGGAAGACCGATAGGTCTAGGGAATACCTATATATGGCCTTTGAAAACCCAGACCTGGGAGGCGATGTGAAAGCCAAAGCCTTTAATGAGATTCTATTGGAGATGCAGACTGAAGATAGAGATCAGGTATTGGATAAATTAGGAAATCTTATGAAAGAACATAATGGCTCTGATCCAAATGTCCTGATCGTGCTGGGGGACAAAGAAATGGCGTCAGGGGATAAAGATGCTGCCCTTTCCTATTATAAAAAATCACTAGAAACCCTTCCTGCCAATGAGCAGGTTCTTCAAAGGGTAATTACATTGAAGTTTGAGGAAAATGATAATTTTGATGAAATAGAGCGGTATACGATTATAGGTGTGGATGAATTTCCTGAAAAGCCTGAGTTTTGGTTTTTTGACGGTACCGCTAAACTAGCGCAAAAAAAGTTTGTAGAAGCCAAAGAAAGCCTTGAAAAGGCGGAAAATCTCAATAAAGGGGCAAACAAGCAAATTAATTTATTGGTATTTGGCCAACTGGGAGATGTATATCATGGTCTAGGAGAAATTGAAAATGCCTTTGAATTTTATGAAAAAGGCCTTAAAATAAATCCAAATGATGAGCATATATTAAACAATTACTCTTATTTTCTATCCCTACAAAAGAAAGATTTAGAAAAAGCTAAGAAGATGTCCGGCCGCTTGGTAGAAAAGCACCCGAAAAATGCTACCTACCTTGACACTCACGCTTGGGTATTATTTCAGTTGGAAGAATATGAAGCTGCTAGATCATACATGTCTAAAGCAATAGAAATAGATAGTAAGCCGAGTGGAGTAATGTATGAACATCTGGGTGATATATATTTCAAACTTGGCAATAAATCCGAAGCCCTAAAATATTGGCAAAAAGCAGAAGGTGGGGAAGAAGTATCAGACTATTTGTCCCTGAAAATAAAAGACAGGAAATATTATGAATAAGTTTTTGCGTTTTTCATACTTGATCTTGGTATTGGTGATAGCGGCCAGCTGTGCAAGAAGGCCTAACCTATACACCTCAGATGAAATAATGGAGGAGTTTACACCTGCTTATCTGGAGTTTACGTATCTTACAGCTAGAGCCCGAGTAGTACTGGAGGAGCCAAACGGCAAGACTACCAGAGGAACCCTTAATCTCCGGGCAAAAAAAGACAGTGCACTATGGTTTAGCATCACACCAGGCCTTGGTATAGAAGCCGCCAGGGGCTTGGTCACCCAGGAAAAGATACAGTTTAAAGACAGAATAAATGGCAATGCCATAGACATGACATTTCAGGAGTTCGAAGAGCGTTTTGGCCTGGTTTTATCTTTGGACTTATTCCAAAATGTATTATTCGCAAATATTCCCCATGAGTTCAGTTATAGGGACAGGCTACTTAGGGTTGGAAGGACATTTGAGTTAGACCAACGCCGTCAGCGGATGGCCTATCATTCCATCATTAGTGCACGCCACGGAAAAGTACAAGAACTGGAAACATCGTCCCAATCTATGAACGGTAAGCTTTCTGCCACATATCCCGAATTTAAAGATTTGGAAAACCAGCCTTTTCCGTACCGTATGCTATTAAAACTTATTTTTGACCCTCAAGATGACAATGGACCAGTGGAAACTACCGTTAACCTAGAGATGAACAGAGTAGAATTGGTAGATGACCCTTTAACATTTCCTTATAATTATTAATAAAATGCCCCAATATAGGTATTATCCATTTTTATTATTTATTGGGCTGTGCATATGTTTACAGACCCCTTCATTTTCCCAAACTAAAAAATCTCGAGCCCAACTTGAAAAAGAGAAACTTGAAGTACAAAAAAGATTAGTAGAGTTCGACAAAATCTTAAAGCAAACAACTGTACGCAAAAAGAGCAGTATGGGGGAGTTAAATGCTGTAAACAAGCAATTAGAAACACAAGTAGTTTTTATCAGCACCCTCAGTAGAGAAGTCAACCTGATCAATAGAGAGATAAAAGAAACAGAAAATAAGATTATAGCCCTAGAAAATGACCTTAAAAATCTAAAACAGGAATATGCCAATATGGTATATACTTCGTCTAAACTCAATCAGGGCATAACAGTAATGACTTTTATATTTAGCTCGTCTACTTTTAAGCAGTTCTATATGAGGCTAAAGTATCTGAAACAGTATAGTGATGCCCGAAAAAAGCAGGTAGAGCAGATAGAAAAAGTAAACGCCGATCTCCTCTCCCAAAACCATAAATTACAGGATAAAAAACAGGAAAAACAGGTAGTATTACAACAGGAACAAGTCCAGAAGAAAAAATTGGATGAATTAAAGCAGGAACAGCAGGGCATAGTCAACACGCTGGCACAAAAAGAGCAAGAATTAAAAAAAGAAATCGCTGCCAGCAAAAAGCAACAGGAAGAGCTTAACAAACTTATCACTCGGGTAATAGAAGAAGAAATAAGACTGGCCGAAGCCGAAGCCAGAAAGAAAAACAGTAAAGCTACTACTACACCACCGGGATCTAAGATGCCGATGACGCCAGAGGCAGCTGCACTTTCCAGCAGTTTCGCCGGTAATAGGGGAAGGATCCCCTGGCCGGTAGCAAATGGTTTTATATCCAAAAGATACGGCACCTATCCCCACCCTACCCTGAAGGGCATTACCGAAACCAATGACGGAATAGACATCCAAACCAATAGCAATGAGCAGGTCCGGGCGGTATTTGATGGGGTGGTCACTAAGATCACTACAGTACCCGGTATGGGAGGCACTGTCATCATCAAACATGGAGAATATTATACGATGTACAGCCGGCTCAAAACCATTTCCGTCAAAAGTGGACAGGAAGTAAAAGCGAGGGCTTCCATAGGAACTGTATATACTGACACCAAAAACGGCGTTTCAGAAGTTCACTTCCAGACTTGGAAAGGATTACAGGTTATGGATCCTTCTATATGGTTATCAAAGAAATAATCATAAATTTTTTGTATCTTTAAAAAACAGACAAAGAACTATAAGAGATTTCTTTGCGTTTGATTATCACAGTTATATCTTTGTAATCAATTATACACCATAAATACAATAATCATGATGATGACATTAGGATTCTTACCCAATATTGGAGGCGGTTCGCTTATACTAATATTCTTAGTAATCGTGCTGCTATTCGGTGCAAAAAGAATTCCTGAATTGGCCAGAGGCTTAGGTAAAGGCATCAGAGAATTTAAAGACGCTACCAAAGACATTCAGGACGATCTGGAAGAAGGTCTAAAAGACAAAAGATAGGGCTTAAAAACTTATACATTGGAAAAATTCCATTCATTTGACGAAATAAAACGGTCGCTTGAGAATCGTGAAACCGATTGTAAAACGATAGTTCAATATTATCTCAATAACATCAAGACGAAGGCGCATTTAAACGCCTTCGTTGAAGTTTATGAGCAATCTGCTCTGGCCAAAGCAGAAGAAATCGATGAGAAGCTGGCTTCTGGAAAGGCAGGTAAACTGGCAGGAATGGTCGTAGGCATAAAGGATGTACTTTGTTTGACAGCCCATACCGTAAATGCTTCCAGTAAAATCCTGGAAGGCTTCGAATCACAATTCACCAGTACAGCCGTGCAGAGGCTTATTGAAGAAGATGCTATCATCATTGGAAGACTAAACTGTGATGAATTTGGCATGGGATCTTCTAATGAAAATTCTGTTCATGGCAAAGTATTAAACGATGCGGACAATACCCGTGTTCCGGGTGGTTCATCAGGAGGGTCTGCAGTAGCTGTACAAGCCAATCTCTGCACCACTTCACTCGGTACTGATACCGGTGGATCAGTACGTCAGCCAGCTGCATTCACTGGAATTGTAGGTATCAAACCTACCTATTCCCGAGTGTCCAGACATGGCCTGATCGCATATGCCTCTTCTTTTGATACCATAGGCGTTTTTTCCCGTAATATTAAAGACAATGCCCTGGTACTGGAAACCATAGCTGGTCCGGATGATTACGACAGCACTGTATCCAGAAAATCAGTTCCCCAATATAGTACCTTATTGCATTTTGGTAAACCGGTAAAAATAGCTTATCTTAAAGAAACGATTGATTCCAAAGCGCTTCAGCCCGAAATTAAGGAGCAAACATTGTCAGTCCTGGAAAAATTAAAGCAGGAGGGCCATAAGATAGAAGAAGTAAATTTTCCATTACTTGAATATGTGCTTCCCACTTATTACATTTTGACTACGGCAGAGGCCAGTTCCAATCTTTCCAGGTTTGACGGTGTCAAATTCGGTTATAGGACGCCCAATGCCCATAATCTCGAATCCATGTATAAGCTGACTCGTTCAGAAGGATTTGGTGAAGAAGTGAAAAGGAGAATCATGTTAGGGACATTTGTATTAAGCGCCAGTTATTATGATGCCTATTTTACCAAAGCTCAAAAAGTCCGACGCCTAATAAAGGACTTTACAGAGGACTTATTGAATAAATATGATTATATCATCATGCCCACCACGCCTTCTACGGCATTTAAATTTGGTGAGCATAGTAATGATCCGGTGGCCATGTATCTAGAAGATATGTTTACCGTCCAGGCATCTGTTTCTGGAGTACCTGCTATATCAATTCCCAATGGGGTAGATGAAAAAGGTCTCCCTATAGGACTACAAATAATGGCCAATTCATATAAGGAAGCTGACCTATATGCTTTTGCCAATTACCTAACAGCGTCTAATTAATCTAGCAACCCTATGACTATGAAAAACTTGGCGAAAATCTTTATAATAGGGATAATTTTCAATACCTGTATTTTTTCTATATCCTATGGACAGGATCTTTTGGAACTTATCACTCAAAGTCATAAACAGGAAGAAGTAGTACATCCTGTTTATGACTTTGAATATATACCGGACTTTAATTATAAAGAAGTAAGTCAGAGAGTCAGGGTAATGGAGACTGATTTACCGTTTGAATTAAATGAAAGCATCTACTCATTTGTAGATTACTTTACAGTAAGAAATAGATCGTATACCAAAATGGTCCTGGCGCGAAAAGATACTTACTTTCCACTTTTTGAGGAAGTTTTGGCGCGCCACAATATGCCTGAAGACATTAAATTCTTGGCTATTATAGAATCAGGGCTCAATCCGAAGGCCAAATCAAGGGTAGGAGCTATGGGCCTATGGCAATTTATGCCAGCTACAGGCCGAATGTTTCATATGGATGCCAATAATGATATAGATGAAAGAATGGATCCAGAGCTGTCTACTGAAGCCGCTGCTAAATATTTGAAATCTTTATATAATATGTTCGGCACCTGGGAACTAGCACTGGCAGCATATAACTGTGGCCCTGGTAATGTAAGAAAAGCTATTAGAAAATCCGGTGGTAAGAAAACATTTTGGGGTGTTTATGATCACTTGCCAAGGGAAACCCGCTCATACGTCCCACAGTTTCAGGCCATGATATATGTACTTCGCCATGCTGATGATCATAATCTGGTCCTTGAGGAGGCCACCTTCCCTATCGCATATGAGAAAATAAAATTCAACCAAGAACTTGATCTTGAAAAACTTGCCGAGATCAGCGGTACCTGTATAGAAGATCTGGAAAGACTTAACCCTTCTATTTTGGATAGAAAAATCCCTTCTAGCCACAGGGATCTGGCATTAAGAATCCCAAAAGCTAAAGCAGAATATCTGACTACCAATAAAGATTGGATCGGAGACAGTCTTAAAATCTCTCCTTCCCAAATGGTAGCGGTTCATGAAACCAAGTATATTCCACAGGCCACTACTGCTGCTAATAGGATAACTTACAAAGTAAAATCTGGCGATGCGCTAGGAAAGATAGCCCATAGCTATGGCACTTCAGTAGATAACCTCAAAAAATGGAACAGCCTCTCATCCAATACTATAAAAGTGGGACAGGTACTCCATATATACAACGGCAAAGGACAAAATGGTTTCAGCAATAATATTGCATCATCTGAATCTGGCAAGGAATCAAGTATGGGCACCAACACCTATACTGTGCAGCCCGGTGATTCTCTGTGGTTAATATCCAAAAAACTAGATGGCGTTACTATAGATCAGATTAAAAAATTGAATAATCTCAATAATAATCAGATCAAGCCGGGACAAAAGCTAATTATCGGCTAATTAAGAAATTTTAACTATAAAATTAATTGATTTATTTTTATCTATCGTATTTATTAAATAAATTGATAGAAAAAATCATTTAATAAAAAAATTACATGTCCTTAAAAAATATTTCAGTAATATTTATATCCCTTCTTTCTTCTTTCATTATGTTCGGTTGTAATGGTGAGGAGGATGGGGGATCATCCAATAAGCCCCAGTCGCGTGGTGCTACTGGTGAAATCCTCTTAGTCATAGATTCATTAAAGTGGCAAGGCCCAGTAGGTGAAGCACTCCAAGAGGTATTTCAGGCAGAAGTACCGGGTATTATGCGTCCCGAAAATTTATTTTCTATCAGAAGGGTAGACCCTAGAGCTATTACAAGAATGTTAAAAATGGCGCATAATATCGTCTATGTGACTACTTTTGATGATCGTAGGGGCGGAAGTCAGCGGATAAACACCCAGTTCAGTGAGGCATCCAGAGAGGTGGCTTCTGATGACAGAACCAGGTTTATGCTAAGGAGTCCAGAAGAATTTGCAGCAGGACAGGAAGTAGTATACCTATTTGGCAATACAGAGGAAGAGCTTATCAATAACCTAAGGGCTAATAAGGGCAAGCTTCAAAATCTATTTCAAACCAGAGAAAGGGAAAGGCTGGCAAAAGCTATTCTGAACAGAAAAAGCGGAGTAGCGGCTAACTTAGGAAGAGAAAAATTTGGCATAGAGCTTAAGCTTCCTGCCTCTTATCAACTGGTAAAGAATGAAGATGATTTTCTGTGGTTTAGACAGCCTACTCCTACGACAGACAGGGCCGATATCACCCTTTTCTTTTATGAAACAGATTATGAATCAGAGGATCAGCTTTTCCCTGAAAACCTGGTTCAGTTACGTAATAACATCACCAGGACCAGAATATTTGGCGATCCAGCCAATCCAGAATCCTTTGTTACTACAGAAAGAAGAGAAGAACCGCCGATTTTCAATACATTCAATGTGAAAAACCATTATGCAGTAGAGATGAGGGGATCATGGAGGACCAACAATATGAGTATGGGGGGCTCATTTTTATCTTATACTATGGTAGATGAAGAAAGAGGAAAAATTTATTATATGGAAGGCTTTGTATTTTATCCCAGTGAAGCCCACCGCGAACCGCTGAGAGAAATAGAAGCTATATTGTTGGCAACGGATCTACCAACTGCCACTGCCGAATAACAGCATTACACCAATTAAACCTTTATGGCTATTAAAATCAGAAAAGAAGATGCCCTGAATTACCATACCCAAGGTAAACCAGGAAAAATTGAAGTGATACCCACCAAACCCCTTTCAAGTCAGCTAGACTTAGCCCTTGCTTATTCCCCTGGAGTAGCAGAGCCATGTAAAGAAATAGCTGCTGACAAAGAAAATGTATATAAATACACTGCTAAAGGAAATCTAGTGGCTGTCATATCTAATGGAACAGCTGTACTTGGATTAGGAGATATAGGTCCAGAGGCATCCAAGCCGGTAATGGAAGGGAAAGGGGTTCTGTTCAAAAAATTTGCAGGTATTGATGTTTTTGATATTGAAATAGACGAAAAAGATCCAAAAAAATTAATCCAGATCATCAAGTCACTCGAACCTACTTTCGGGGGGGTAAATCTGGAAGATATTAAAGCTCCTGAGTGTTTTGAAATAGAGCAGACCCTTAAGGCACAAATGAAAATCCCGGTGATGCATGATGACCAGCATGGTACTGCCATCATCTCAGGAGCAGCACTCTTAAATGCACTGGAAATTCTGGACAAAAAAATGTCTGAAATTGTCATCGTGGTAAATGGTGCAGGTGCAGCGGCAGTGTCCTGTACCAGGTTTTATATGTCTCTAGGTGTACAGAGACACAATATCATCATGTGTGATAAAGAAGGGGTCATCAGGACAGACCGAACAGATCTGGATGAAATCAAAGAGGAATTTGCCTCTGATAGAAATATTTATACCCTTACGGAAGCACTGACCGGTGCAGATGTTTTCCTAGGACTATCTGCAGGTAATATCGTTACACAGGATCAGATCAGAATGATGGCCCCCAACCCTATAGTCTTTGCGCTGGCCAATCCAGATCCGGAAATTTCCTATGATCTTGCCATAGATGCCCGGGAAGATATTATTATGGCTACCGGTAGATCAGATCATCCCAATCAGGTGAATAATGTTCTTGGCTTTCCTTATATATTTAGAGGTGCCCTAGATGTAAGGGCTACAGCTATCAATGAAGAAATGAAACTAGCCGCAGCTCATGCTATAGCCAAATTGGCAAAAGAACCAGTTCCGGATATCGTTAACAAAGCATATGGAGACAGTAGGATTGCCTTTGGTAAATTTTATCTCATACCTAAGCCATTGGACCCTAGACTGATCACTACTATAGCCCCTGCTGTGGCTAAGGCAGCGATGGATTCAGGAGTAGCCAAGACCCATATTACAGATTGGGAAGCTTATGAACTTGAACTCCAGGAGAGAATAGGCATCGACCAGAGATTGATGTCCAGGGTAATATCCCGAGCACGAAAAAATCCAAAAAGAATCGTGTTTGCAGAAGCTGATAATAGAAAAATTCTAAAAGCTGCTCAAATCATTCAGGATGAAGGTATAGCTATTCCTATTTTACTCGGAAATCAAGAAAAAATCGAAGAGCTGATAAAGGACCATTCATTGGATCTTCAGGGTGCAGTCATCATAGATGTATATAAACAAGAGTCCAAGCTAGAAGAGTTTGGTAAATTGCTTTATGAAAAAAGAAAACGGAAAGGTACTACCCTGCAAGAGGCTAAAAGAATGATGCGCGACCGTAATTATTATGGCGCTATGATGGTGGAACTGGGAGAAGCAGACTGTTTAATCTCTGGCTTGACCAAAGATTACCCTAAAACTATCCTGCCAGCCTTACATGTCATAGGGGTAAAACAAGGCGTGGATAGAGTAGCAGGTATGTATATCATAAATACTTCGAAGGGACCTTATTTCTTTGCGGATACTACAGTGAATGTAGATCCTACTGCTGAAGAGCTGGTAGAAATTATAGGTCTCACTTCTAATGCTGTGAGGTTCTTTGACATAGAGCCAAGGGTAGCGGTACTCTCCTATTCTAACTTCGGCTCGGCCAAAGGAAACACACCTACCAAAACAGCCCTTGCTACAAAACTGGCAAAAGAAAAATATCCTGATTTAGTAATAGAAGGAGAAATGCAGGCAAATGTAGCCCTTAATGAAACACTACAGCAGGAAACTTATCCTTTCAGCGCACTGGCAAACAAAAAGGCCAACACACTGGTATTCCCTAATTTAAGTTCAGGTAATATTGCCTATAAGTTGCTATCCGAATTGGGTAATTCTGAGGCGATTGGTCCTATCCTACTTGGCATGAATAAGCCTGTGCACATATTACAGTTGGGCAGTTCGATCAGGGATATCGTCAATATGGTAGCCATAGCAGTAGTGGATGCCCAGACAAAGAATCCTTCATGATTGCTTATCTTAAAGGAAAACTAGCCTATAAGGACCCCACTTTTGTTATCATCGATATCAATGGGGTCGGCTATGAAGTTAAAATAAGTCTTAGTACTTACTCAAAAATCAAGGATGAGGAGCAGGTTATGCTCCTCACCTACCTCAATATCAAGGAAGATTCCCATACCTTATACGGATTTAAAGAAGAAAGTGAAAAAAAACTTTTTTTAAATTTAATTTCCATTAGTGGGGTAGGTCCTAATACGGGGCTGATGATCCTTTCTTCCTTAAATACTGATGAACTCGAAAATGCTATCGTTTCAGATGATCATACTATCATACAAAGGGTAAAAGGAGTTGGGGCAAAAACTGCCCAGAGAATAGTATTAGAATTAAAAGATAAAATTAAAAAAGACCAATTAGTAGAAGGTGCAACGTCAGGGGACGGGTTTTTAAATGATAATAATAAAATCAAAAAAGAAGCGTTGCAAGCTTTAATTACCTTAGGTTTTCCAAAAGCCACAGCTGAAAAAAATATTTCGCTGGCCCTTAAAAAAACAGGCCCGAATATTTCCTTGGAAGATTTAATTAAGGCATCTTTAAAGTCTACTTAATTGATAACAGAGTGATTTTTATCGGTTTTAACGCCCTTTCGATTCTAATCAAAAGACATCTTTCAGCAACATACATTTTAGTGTTGTTGATGATATTTTTTTTACTTTTAACACCATTTATAGCTTTAGCATCTCCCCTTCCAGTCCAAAGAGATACTCTGCCGACGGATACCATTCAATCCAGGCTGGATTCATTGGAAAAAAGAAAACAGTTACGTTCTTTTTTATTATGGAACAATTTTAATACCAATCCATTATTTCCTATACAAAATCCTTTGTCCAAAAGGTATTCACCTTTTCAGCTAAGTCCACCTACAGAACAAAATGTACAAATAGAAATAGATTCTGTAATGCGTTACAATATTTCTGAGCAACTAGATTCTGCCCTTATCAATCCGGGATATAACTATGATTTCGACGATTATTCAAAAATGCAGGAACTTCGTATCCGGCAAGAATACTGGAGAAGCCGGTCCAGGGGACAGGATGGGGAAAGCGCTGTCAGTGGTAGAGGGCTGATCCCTCCCATGACCGTGAGTCCTGTCTTTGATAGACTCTTTGGGGGAAATGAAATCAATATTGTGCCAAATGGCAATGTCAACTTGGATTTTGGTGGTATATATAGGAGAATAGATAACCCCGCTATCCCTGTGCGGCAGCAAAGAAACGGAGGGTTCAACTTTGACCAGCAGATTCAGATGGCAGTAAACGGTACGCTAGGACAGAAAATGCGGATAGGTGCCAATTTCGACTCTAATAATTCCTTTGACTTCCAAAATCAGCTAAAGGTGGAATATGTGGGTTTTGAAGAGGACATCGTAAAAAGTGTAGAAATAGGAAATGTGAGCATGCCCGTTCAGAATAGCCTTATCCAAGGGGCCCAAAACCTGTTTGGTGTAAAAACCCAACTACAGTTCGGTAAATTATTCATGACCTCTGTAGCCTCTACCCAAAGAGGCCGAAGGGATGAAATTATAATAGAAGGAGGTAACCAGGGCAGGCCTTTTGAATTGAGAGCATCTGATTACGATGAAAACAGACACTTTTTTTTAGGCCATTTTTTCCGTGACAATTATGAAAGATGGCTAAGAGGTTTACCACAGGTACTGTCGGGTGTAAATATTACTAGAGTGGAAGTATATATCATGAACAGGGCAAATAATACAGAAACCCTTAGAAACTTTGTTGCTTTTACCGATCTGGGCGAAGGAAGAAGGTTATTGAGCCCTGAAAACCCCAATATCGGAACAGGTATACCTCAGTCGCCGGCATCCAATAATGCCAACCTACTATTTGCCAATCTAACCCAAAATGCAGCCTATAGATCTTTTGACCAGGCAGCACAGGCGTTGGCCAGCGGTATGGGGCTGGCCGCAGGTAGGGATTTCGTTCAGATCAATGGCGCCAGAAGACTTGCTCCTACTGAATATACATTTCATAGAGAACTGGGATATCTCTCCCTATTCAGAAAGCTTCAAAATGATGAAGTCGTGGCTGTGTCTTACGAATATACCTATAATGGCCAGTCATATAAAGTGGGAGAGCTGAGTGAAGATTACCAGAACCGTCCAGAAAACGAGGTACTGTTTATGAAAATGCTCCGGCCCGCCAGCATCAATACCAGAATACCTACCTGGGACCTGATGATGAAAAACATTTACAACCTCAATGCAAACCAGGTCCAAAGGGAAGGCTTTCAGTTACAGATTATCTATAGAGATGACCGGACAGGATTAGATAACCCCAGCTTACTGGAAGGACAAAACACTAGGGACAGACCCCTTATTCGCCTGACAGGCCTGGATAATCTCAACCCTCAAAATGACCCTCAGCCTGATGGTAACTTTGATTTTGTACCAGGACTTACCATTATGCCCGAACGTGGCCTCATGGCATTTCCGGTACTGGAACCCTTTGGACAGACATTGCAATCGCAATTTTTACCTGGAGAAACAAACCTGATAGATAAATACGTATATGATACACTGTACAGGACCACTCAGGCAGATGCCGAACTTGTTACCAGACTAAATAAATTTTTTATCAAAGGCAGTTTAAACGCCGGATCTTCATCCGAAATAATGCTTCCTGGACTCAATATATCCGAAGGCTCTGTGCTCGTTCAGGCAGGAAATATTCCATTGGTAGAAGGAGTTGATTATACAGTAGATTACAATATAGGTAGGGTCGTAATCATAAATGAAGGCATCTTGGCTTCAGGTAAAAGAATATCCATCTCCTTTGAAAAAGCCGACCTTGTGAGCTTTCAAACCCGGAGCTTACTGGGTACTCGGTTTGATTATATCTTCAATGAGAACTTTACCATGGGTGGTACTTTCCTTTATCTAAATGAAAGGCCCAATATTACACGTATCAACACTGGTAACGAAACCATCCGAAACAGTATGTGGGGTCTTGATTTAAATTACAGTGATGAATCCAGATTTTTAACAAAACTTACGGACGCCCTGCCTTTTACGAATACGAAAGAAAAATCCCTTTTTCAGTTCAGTGGAGAATTTGCCCAACTTCTGCCCGGGACTTCTAATCAGGTAAACGGCGAAGGCACCTCTTACATAGATGACTTTGAGACAGCTGTCACCCCTTTTAGTCTGGGATCAAATCCCCAAAACTGGAAACTCGCTGCTACGCCAGCTACGGACAATGACTTGTTTGATCTAAGTTTTCAGACAGAAGACCGGCTAGGCAATGCCTATAGGAGAGCCCGATTAGCCTGGTATTCCATTGATAATGTATTTTACAGAGAATCTGGTCCAGGAGTGCCGACTAATATAGCTCGGGAAGATAGACAAAACCATTATGTAAGAAGGGTTATCCCACAGGAAATCTTCCGTGAAAGATACCGTGATGTTATCATTACCCCAGAGCCCCTTTTTGAAATGGCATATTTCCCCCATGAAAGAGGAATGTATAATTACAATCCCAATTTGACCCGAGAAGGGCTTCTGCCCAATCCAAAACAGAACTATGGTGGTATCTCTAGGGCTATCACTTCTGAAGTGGATTTTGATAGAACCAATATAGAATACATAGAATTTTGGTTAATGGACCCTTTCATTCAGGGACAAAACGGCCGTGTATTGGACGGAATATTCAATGAAAACAATACCACAGGAGGAAAACTGGTTTTTAACCTAGGCGAAATCTCAGAAGACATCATCAGGGATGGAAGGCATGCATTTGAAAATGGTCTTCCAGAAGATGGCGATCCTGCTCAGACAGTGGTAAACGAATGGGGAAGAATAACCAGACAGCAATTCTTAACCCCTGCATTTGATAATAGTCCTGAAGCACGGATAAACCAAGATGTAGGTTTAGATGGCCTCAGCAGTGAAGAAGAGGCAGCTTTTTTTGCTGAAAGGTATATCAATAGGCTGAACGTAAATCCTGAACCCCTTCAGCAGATCGTCCAGGATCCATCGGCAGATGATTTCCAATATTACCTTGACGAAACATTTGACCAAAACAATGTGAAAATTTTAGAGCGGTATAAGAAATTTAACGGTATGGAAGGCAATACGCCTATTACTGCTAACAACAACCTACCTTATACTCCTGCAGGAAGTAATCTACCGGATAATGAAGACCTTAATAATGACAACACCATCAATGAGGTAGAAAGTTACTACGAGTATACCATCAATTTGGTACCTACAGAAATGACCGTGGGCAGAAACCATATATTTGATCAGGTGACCCACGTTGAAAATGGAGAAGAAGTGAATTGGTACCTGTTTAGAATCCCTGTAAGGCAGCCTCATAGGGTACAGGGCGATATAGCCGGGTTTAAATCCATACGTTTCATGAGGACTTATCTGACAGACTTTGAGCAGCCTGTAGTATTAAGGATGACCAAATTCCAAATGGTGGGCAGCCAATGGCGTACCTTTGAAGAGTCTCTATTCCAAAGGGGATTTGCAGAGGTACCAGAACCTGATAATTCAAACTTCCGTGTAGGCGTGGTCAACATCGAAGAAAATGCTACAGGTAGTGCCACCCAAAGCCCATATGTTCTTCCTCCTGGCTTCGAAAGAGACAGGGACAATACCTCCACAGTGGAGCGGCTGCTAAATGAGCAATCCCTTCAGCTGTGTGTAGATAATCTGGCTGCCAGGGACGCAAGGGCTGTGTTTAAAAATGTAAGTGAAGATCTCGTACAATACGGTCGGATAAAAATGTTTTTACATGCAGACAGTGATGATGCCCAAGATGGAGACCTGACAGCATTTTTAAGATTGGGAACTGACTATACAGATAACTATTATGAAATAGAAGTACCCCTTATGATCACGCCTAAAGGCACTCGAGACCCCCGTCAGATCTGGCCTTTGGAAAATGAGATAGATATCGCCATCAACGAAATAGTAGGGGTAAAAGTTGAAAGAGATCAGAACAGAGTACCACAAAACCTAGCTTTCAGCAGACAGGTACGTCAGTATAAGGTGACGGTGGTAGGAAGGCCGGAACTCAGCTTTGTACAGGGGATGATGATAGGAATCAAAAATCCTGGCTCATCTGGGGGAGCCAGCAAATCAGTTTGCATTTGGGCCAATGAACTCAGAGTCACCGATTTCAACAGGTCCGCTGGCTGGGCTGCAAATGCCAGAATTAATGCACAGCTGGCAGATGTGGCGGTTATTTCTTCCTCTATCAGACATCATACATTCGGATTTGGCGGATTGGAAACCAGGCTCTCAGAAAGATCCAGAGAATCAACTACACAATATGATGTCTCCGCCAATGTCAACGTAGACAAACTACTTCCTGAAGTACTGGGTATCAGCATCCCTATGTATGTCAGTATGGAAAACACCACCACGACTCCTGAATTCGACCCTCTAAATCCAGATGTACCATTTGATTTGGCAATATCTAAATTTCAGACAGCTGCTGAACGCGAAGCCTACAGAAGTATGGTACTCGATCAAGTACGGCGAAGGAACATAAGTTTTAATAATGTGAGAAAACTCCGTACCAATGTAGAAGCAAAAAGCAGGATCTATGATCTGGAAAACTTTGCGGTTTCTTATGCTTATGGATCAGTCAGACAGACCAATATAAGAACACAAAGTTATGATTGGGAGACTTACAGAGGAAATATCCTTTACACTTTTCAGCCCAGGCCCATCGTCATCGAACCCTTCAAAAACGTGGGATTTCTGGGAGGTAGCCATCTACAACTACTCAGGGATTTTAATTTAAACCTTACTCCTTCCATGATTACTGCCAGAATGGATGTGGATAGGAATTTCATGAGGACCCAATATAGAAATGACCGATTAGGGACTGAAGGAGTGGATCCACTTTTTCAAAAAAGCTTTTTTATCAATCGCTTTTATGGTGTTAACTGGGATTTGACCAATAATCTGAGATTTGATTTTAACAGTCGGATAAATGCTGTGGTAGATGAACCGGAAGGTGATTTAAATACCGATGCCAAAATAGACTCTGTAAGAATGAATGTCCGGAGACTAGGAAGGACCACTAATTATAATCACCAGGCCACCTTAAACTATACCGTACCGCTGGATAAATCTCCAGTGACCGATTGGATAAAAGCAGACCTAAGATATGAGGCTACATATGGCTGGTTTACAGGTGCAATAGGCCAAAGGGACACATTAGGAAACATTATTCAAAACACTAGGGACAGAAGTATAAATGGGAAGCTGGACTTTATAAGATTATACAACAAAAATAAACGATTACGCGAAGTCAATGCCCCTCGGCGGCCCTCTATACCTGGTAGACAATCAGAAGAGAGGTCTAATATGGATGGAACCTCCAACGACCTGTTCAAGTTTGCGATGATGCTAAAAGAAATAAACTTTAGATACGGGATTGTAGAAGGGACATTTCTGCCTGGATATATGGCAGAGACAGGTTTATTTGGAATGGACAGAAGCTTTCTAAATCCTGGCTTAGGTTTTATCCTAGGAGATCAGAGCAGTGATATCCGGTTTGACTTGGCCAATAGGGGGATGCTAGCACCAAGTCCTGAACTTACACAGACATTTCGACAAAACCAGGCCATTAATCTTCAAATCAATGCATTGATAGAACCTATCCGGGATATGAGATTAAATGTTGATTTCCGAAAAAGAGAAATGGGGGAATACAATGAGATTTTTAGAAGAGATGAGTTTTTAGATGCTGAATACCTTTCGGTTAATCCCAACAGAATTGGATCCTACAGTATCAGCTACAACATGATCAGAACCACGTTTTCAAGGGATGACAGGCAAAACAATTCTCCTCTTTTCAGTAGATTTGAAGGATATAGGGAAATAATACAAGCCAGACTACAGACAAACAATCCAGGAGGTGAATATAACATAAATGGTCAGGATGTCCTTATCCCCTCATTCCTGGCAGCATATTCCGGGCAGGATGTTGGGGATGTAGGCCTGACATCATTTCCTAGGATACCATTGCCAAACTGGAGATTGGAATATAGGGGGCTCTCCAGAGTGCCGGCCCTCCAGGAATATTTCTCCAGCATAAATTTAACACACAATTATACCTCTAATTTTGATGCGAGCAATTTTTCTAATTCGCTGCTCTACCAAAACGGGTTGGAATTGTATAATTCGGTGCAGCAGTTCCCAGAAGCTACATTGACCAATGAATTTGGATCATATATACCTGTGTTTATCCTCAATCAAATAGTAGTTTCAGAAAGGTTTGCGCCCCTGCTGGGAGTCAATTTACTAACCAAAGACCGGATGAACATCGGCTTTGAATACAATACAGAAAGAAACATAGGGTTAAATTTTTCAAATGCACAAGTGACAGAACAAAGCAGTAAAGACTTTCGTTTTGACCTAGGTTATACAAAAGCGGGGGTTAAAATCCCTTTCAAAATTCAGGGGAGGCAAGAGGTACTGAACAATGACCTTGAACTGAGGCTATCTACCCGTGTGGTGGATACCCGCACTATACAGCGAAAAATAGAAGAAATCAGTACTTTGACAAACGGAAATTTAAATATTCAATTTAGGCCTACGATTGGGTATCTAATAAACCAAAACCTTAGGATCACCCTATATTTTGATAAAACTATAAATGACCCCAAAATATCCACCGCCTTCCGAAGGAGTTCCACAGCATTTGGAGGCCAATTAAGATTTAATTTAAGCCAATAGGTTTTAGTATTTGATTAAAGGGTGTATTTTTGAGAAAACAACAAAGCAATAATTAAAAACATATGAATTTTCCAAAAGAACTGAAGTACACTAAAGACCATGAATGGGTAAAAATTGAAGGTGATATTGCTACTATCGGTATCACAGAATTTGCAGCCAAGGAACTGGGCGATATCGTATATGTAGAAGTAGAAACGTTAGGTGAAACTATTGAGCACGGTGAAGTGTTTGGTACTGTAGAAGCTGTAAAGACAGTTTCTGATTTATTTATGCCTTTAAAAGGTGAGGTCCTTGAGTTCAATGAAGATTTGGAAAGTTCTCCGGAGCTAGTTAATGAAAGTCCGTATGGAGAAGGCTGGATGATCAAAGTTAAAATCAGCGGTGATCTTCCAGATGATCTGCTATCCTCTGAAGCATATACAGAACTGCTGGGCCAATAATCTTACAAACGTGCGCAACAGATTCATTCCAGCTATAGTATGGACGCTTTTATTACTGGTGGGACT
The DNA here is from genome assembly GCF_000714815.1 of Anditalea andensis. Lineage (GTDB taxonomy): Bacteria > Bacteroidota > Bacteroidia > Cytophagales > Cyclobacteriaceae > Anditalea > Anditalea andensis. The sequence goes on from NZ_JMIH01000014.1 coordinate 140,109, forward strand.
ACTTACTCCTGGTGAACAGTTGCCTGACGTACCCAATACAATTGGTCTAGATAAGATAGTCCATCTGGTTTTGTTTATGGTACTTTCCTTTCTCTGGGCCCGTGCATTTATAGCTAAAGAAAATAAAGAAGTAAAAAAAAGAAAATTTATTCCTATATATTTAGTTTTTACTTTAATATTTGCTATCTTAGTAGAATACATGCAACGAATGGTTCCAGGGCGCGCATTTGACTATCTGGACATCCTATTTAATGTGTTAGGAGTGGTAGCAGGGACGATTTTATTTGCTTACTTACATAAGAATAAAAGTATTCTTGTATAAATAAAAATAATTAGTTAGAATTGTTATCTCTTTACTGACAAAAGACGAACTTATTAACCTTATAAGTAATTACCATGGAAGCTAAAAAAACACCCAAAGCTGATCTGACCAAAAAAACAGGCCTGTTCCTGAATATTGGTCTTGCAGTCAGTGTTGGTCTTGTTCTATTTGCTTTTGAGTACAAATCATATGAAGATTTTGGCTTAAAGGATCTTGGAACGATCGACGATGATTTCGAAGAATTATTGGATATTCCGATCACGGAACAGCCCCCACCGCCACCGCCGCCGGTAGAGCAGCCTATCATAGAAGAGATTCCTGATGAGGTGGAAATTGAGGAGAAAATTGAAGTAAACTTTGACGTAGATGTCAAAGAAGAAACAGTTATCAAAGAAATCGTAATAGCAGATGCACCTGTAGAAGAAAAAGCGGATGCAATCTTTGATGTAGTGGAGAATCCTCCAGAGCCAGCCGGTGGATTTGAAGGCTGGAACAAATACCTTAGCAGTAACTTAAAATATCCTACTCAAGCTAGAAGGATGGGTATAGAAGGAACTGTTTACGTTGTATTCGTAGTAAACACCGATGGATCTATTCAGGATGTGGATGTCCTTAGAGGTATAGGAGGAGGTTGCGATGAAGAAGCTATAAGGGTGGTAAAGGCTGCTCCAAAATGGACGCCAGGTCGCCAAAGAGGTAGACCAGTAAGGGTAAAAATGAGATTACCAATAAGATTCAAACTAAGCTAATATACTTAAAAAGGGAGCCATATGGTTCCCTTTTTTATTTCTTAACATTTTTTATCGTGCTGTTACCAGCGTTGAAGGAATTTTAATTCAGGGCTGCAAGTTTACTGGACCTACTTTTTACTAGCTTTTAAAGCATGATAAAAATAAGCTGTTCATATAACTTTATCCTTCAAGCGGGCAAGATCAACAATTAAACTATTTGCACTAATCCTTGCACTTTATAGCCAGCCAAAACCATCAGATTATAATATATTCAAAGCTTGCTCCTTTATCTTTTCCAGTTCATCCTTCATCACGATAACATGTCTTTGAATACCTGCATCATTGGCTTTGGAACCGATAGTGTTTATTTCCCGTCCTATTTCTTGACTGATAAATCCGAGCTTTTTGCCTTGGCTTTTATCAGAATTCATGATTTTATCAAAATAATCCAAATGTGTACCTAATCTGACTATTTCTTCGGTAATATCCAGTTTTTCAAAGTAATATATCAATTCCTGCTCAAATCTATTGGCATCAAAACTATTTTCTTCCAGCCAATCAGAGAAATTATTGGTAATCCTGTCTTTGATTCTTTGTTTTCGCAAAGGCTCTTCTGATTTGACCTTAGCTAGTGACCCCCTCAATATTTCCAAATTTTCTTTAAACTTGCTCATCAAAACCTCCCCTTCATCTTCCCTGAACTCATTACAGTGTACTAAAGCATCTTCAATTACTTGTTTCACAAGGTCCCAATCTTCAGTATTACTTGTTTTCTCGGTGATAGCAGTGGTGACATTTGGAGATTGCGCAGCCATTTTAAATAAATCTATTGAATCTATACCTACTTTACTGGCCATTGAGCGGTATTTTTCATAATAAGCTACAAATAGCTCTTCATCTATATGTACCGGCAGATCATTATTTGATTTGGACACAAACTCTATGGAGAGATTTACCTTTCCTCTTTCTAGATAGGCGCTTACAATATTCCTTATCTCAAGCTCTTTATCGGTAAACTGTCTAGGGCTTCTAAGCGATAGATCCAGAAACTTAGAATTAAGTGTCTTTACCTCGACATTGATGATATGCTTTTCACTTTCTAGATTGGCTATACCATAGCCCGTCATGGATTTAATCATTATAAATTATTAAGAATATAAATCTTTATTAAAAATTGTACCCTAAAGTAACATAAAAACGTGGCTTCTCCACTGCATAATTTCTAATAGGCCTTGCTACATCAAATTTTACATAATAGTTCAAAAGCACAGTTCTTAATCCAGCACCATAACTCTGAAGCCAGGGATTATTAAAATTATTGAGGGTTATTCGGAATGGCGACCCTTCTGTGTCGATCACTTCAGTATTCTGATCATTTACCCGCTCCCAAGGGGGAGCTTCAGACCATGACGATCCTGCATCATAAAAGCCTACTAATTGGAAGTTCTTTATAAAATTAGACGCTATATTGCCCCTGGATAAATAGGAAAATAGCGGAATTCTAAGTTCGGCCGTAAAAGTCACCACATTATTTCCTCTAATTTCATCATAGTCATATCCTCTTAAATCTACGAATTCAGCAAATAAAATATCGGAGTTCTCTATGCCCGTCGGATTTCTTACCGGACTCGCTTCAGGCCTATTGGGTGGGGGTTGGTGAAATCTATTAAACAGCCAATTATCCATCCCGCCTACTAAATACGACTGTGGATTGTTACCAAAAAAGGATCCTGCAAATAAACGAGTAGCAAGTGTAATGTTTTTGGAAATTTTCTGGTAATTCCTAAAATCCATGTAAGCATTACTAAAAGATCGCTCACTGGCACTTAAGCCTTGGTAGTGGACGTAACCTATCTTTCCTTTAAAGCCCTGCTCCAGATAAAGACCAAGTTGCTGTGTCCTATCTATTACTATTTCGGCCCTTCCGCCGGCATATTTAATATCAAGTCGATTATCAGGGCCCTCGCCACCTCTTATAACCGAATCTGGGTTAAGATTAAAATATTGGGTCTGAGCAAAAAAGGGAGCGGCATACAACCTGGTATTCACGGTAAATGGATAGGAAAAACCTAGTTCGGCTTTTGTAAGGACATATCTTTGATAGGTGTCTGTACCTTCACTCCACATTAATGCACGGCGGTCAAATCTTGCCCGAACATCTATACGTTGTTTTCGATATTCATATTCAAAAAACACGTCAGACCCGGAACTAAAGTCCAATGCAGCCATGATACCCCCTGTAAAAGAATGGTTATCCAGTAAGTCTGTCATTTCTGCATTTAAACTAATCCCAAATCCTCTTAGAGGATCTACCACAAATGAAGTATTTAAACTACTCGCTATAAATCTCGGCACATATGTAGTAGGTCCGGTTACCCTCTTCTGCAAAGTCTGCTGCCGGTATGCTTCCAGTACAGAACTCCTTCCAGCACCAGCTAATCTAGAAGGCCTTACTGTAAGATCAGGTATGGTATCAAAAACATAATTTTCTGTATCAATTCCCCCTCTTCTTTCAAACCTCAGCTTATCTGTCGCTATAGTTCCGGTCCTACTTGGAATGGTGTCACTAGCATCTACTGATATCCCCAATACTTCCTCCAGATTAATATTTAGGGTAGTGTCCACACGGGTCTGATCCGCTATTGGCACATCTTCAGGATCTGGAGCAGGCTCAGGGGCTGTCGGCCTTCTTTCTCTTCTGGTACTTATCCTTTGGTTAAGCTGCTTGGCTTGGGTCACCTGTACCCTTGGAGTGCTAGGTGTAAACTGGTCCAGATTGGGAAACTGTTCCACCACCAGTTTATTCTGAATACCATCTTGTACAGCATAAGCCCAGCGTCCTGTCTGCTGTGAATAATCAAAGGCTACTATGCTCTTATTAAATGCAGACACCTGACTGGAAACAGTACTGCCCAGCCCATATCGGCTTACATTCATAATACCACTTTGATCACTCAGATGAAGAATAAAGTTCCTATTCAATACCCTAGGACGATAATTTCTAGTATTGGCATTGGTAAGTCGAGTAGTAACAATTGAGTCTCCCACCTCCATTTTAAATAAATTATAATATTGGGGCAATTGCTGTACATCAAAAATCCTGCTGTTCATCACCGTATCGGGAAGATCTACTCTATTGGAAGAAAAAATAATGGTGCTGTCGTTCAAGAAAGCGGGAGTGATGTTATCAAAAACATCATTGGTAAGCCTTCTACCCTGCCCTCTTAAATTTAAAGTATATATATCCCTTCGCCCATTAGATATAGCAGACATTAAAATATTTCTCCCATTAGGAGAAAAGTCCATATCCATGATCTGGGTTATATTCCGTAAGAAGATCTTATCTGAGCCCCCCCCATCTATGGACCTTAACCGTAAAGTAGTTATTCCTCTTTTGAAGGTGGCTATAGCTATACTACTGGTATCCCTCCACGCGATCACCGGAGAAGTAAAATTGGGCTCTTGGTCATCTGCATTAAAACCACCACGATAAATGACACGCTCACGATTATCCTGAAGATCACGGATGACAAGTCTATATTTACCGTTACTATTTATTACATAGGCCAAATTTTTACCGTCTGGGCTAAATTTGATATCATTGATAAATCCCTGCCTTCGTGGTCTGGTAGTAGCTATGACATTATTTTCATTGATTGATTTAAAGCTGCTCATGACAGGCTCATTAAGTGTTACATAATAAGCTCTCCACTGTTCAGAAAATGTACGATAATTCACCCCTATGGTATTGGCTATGCTGTTTTCCTCGTTTCTGTTAATTCGGCTAAGATTAAGGATACTGCTGATGTACCTTTTACCATACTTCTCTACTATAAAATTCCAGATGGACTGACCTACCAGCTCAGCCTCATCTTCCCTTAGCCTGTATAGTCTTGGTTTTGCATTGTCCAGAAGATAGTGCCTGACAAAATCGTCCATTTCACGGTCCCAGCCCTTGGCCAAATATCGTGCTGCACCACTTATAAACCAGGCTGGAAAACTATTGATCAGATTTGACTGGAAAGCATCGGCGATCGTAGAACCATAAAGCATTTCTTCTATTATGGATCTTGAGACACCATATATCAGTTCTTCTTTAAATGCAGGCCATTCTCCTGGATATGGAACTTCTGCCAGAAGTTTGGAAAAAAATGTCTGTCCATCTACTGTATATTCATCAGTATTTAAATTAAGGTTACTCTGAAGCAGGTCCTCTCTTGAATTATATATAAAAACTTTAGGTTTGGTATAGGCCACATAGCCTATCATCTGGGTAATCCTATCAAATTCTGCCTCAAGATAATCTATGGCCATGCGGGCATTGGCCTGGCCGCCATCATAATAATATACTTCAAAGTTATTTGAACTATAGAAAGACCATTCCATATTTTTATGCTGGATCCGGTTTTTACCAAACCGCTCCCTATCAAACTGTGCACTTGCCTGTGGTATAACGCCTATAAAAAGCACAGCAATCAATCCTAGCAGTAATCTTTGCTTCATGTATATAAGGTAAACTATGTCTTAAATATACTTAAAAAAACGACTTATATTAACATCTTTTTCCACTTCCTTGTCAAAAATCAAAAGATCCCTCATTTGCAAACTATAATAGGGAGCCAATGAAACGCCCTTGGCACCGAGACCATTGAAGATATAAACGTTTCTATAATCAGGATGTTTTCCTAAAATCGGTTTTCTATCTCTAGTAGCGGGCCTTATTCCGGTGGCATGTTCTATTATTGTATTTTCAGGTATTTTGATCAGCTTTTCATATTTTTCTAGTATCTCTTTTTTGGCCCTTTCTGTAGGGCCTTGATCTAGGTCATCCCAACTGTATGTAGACCCAACCCGGTGTGTACCATTGGGTAATGTAATACGAAAAACTCCCCGGTTTATTATTTCTTTAGGAATAAATGGCTGCTTTAATACCAAAATTTCCCCTTTGACCGGAGCAAAAGGGAGCTTTTCAAAAAACCTGCTTTTCATAGCTCCCAAGCCATTAGTATAAACTATAGCACCTGCCTTTATATCTTTGTATAATACACCATCTTCCCGTATCCTAAGCAGATCTTCCTGAAAAGCATCATCCAAAAGAACCCGCTCCCCGATCAGTTTTTGCTGATAGGCATCCAGCAAGGTATTGATATCTACGTATCCTGAATTCTTTAGCAAAACTCCTCCATAAGAATCATTTACTTCCTGATAGTAAGACTTTGTTCTGATTTCTTCAATATAGTCCTCAAAATTATCTTCACTGCTATAACCCATCCATTCATTTTGTTCTTCTATGGACAAAAAAGGTCTATATATAGCAGTGGGATATAGGATTTTTACTCCAAGTTCCTTTTCCAATTCTTGGTAAAGCCTTTCTATTTCTGGGAAAATTTTATCCGCATTCCATGTTTTAACCAATTTTTTGCCAGTGATCGGATTATAAAGTCCAGCAGCAATCCTGCTGCTTTTATTTTCTTTAGCTAGGTCTATTATACCTACTTGTTTGCCTGCTGATCTGAGCCGATGCGCGAGGATCGTCCCCGCTAAGCCCTGTCCTATGAGTAAAAAATCTACTTCCATACCCAAAAATAAATTCTTTATTCGTTATTTTGGGTTTATATCTTAAATCATTGCCAAATGCTGGAAATAAAATCATTTACTTTTAATCCATTTATGGAAAATACCTATGTCCTCTATGACGAATCCAGGGAAGCGGTGATCATAGACCCAGGTTGCTATGAGCAAAAAGAAAAAGATTTACTTACTGCTTATATCAAAAGCAAAGCGCTAAAAGTAGTAAAGCTACTCAACACCCACTGCCATATAGACCATGTTTTGGGAAATGCCTTTATCAAAAGGCACTATAAGGTAGACCTTTATCTCCATGAAGAGGATGCCCCTGTACTTAAATCAGTGGAAACCTATGCCGGCAATTATGGATTCCAGCAGTATGAAAGTTCCAAGGAAGATCACTACCTTCAAGATGGAGAAAGGCTATCCTTTGGAAACACATCCCTGAAAATCATCTGGGTCCCCGGACACGCTCCTGGACATGTGATTTTTTACCATGAAGAAAGCCTTAACTGTATAGGGGGAGACACTCTTTTTGAAGGCAGTATAGGAAGAACCGACCTTCCCGGCGGTGATCATCAGACGCTTTTGGATGCCATTAAAAACCGCATGTTTACCTTGCCAGATGAAGTAGTAGTCCATCCTGGACATGGCCCCATTACCACTATAGGTATGGAAAAAATCAACAACCCTTTTGTAGGTAAAAACGCCTCATTTTGAACATTATCAGACATATTCCCAATACCCTTACCTGCCTTAACCTAATCTCAGGTATGGCAGGTATTTATTTTGTGCTGGAAGGCCATATTTACTATGGAGCCTATTTTATCCTTTTGGCGGCATTTTTTGATTTCTTTGATGGGTTTGCAGCAAGAATGCTGAAGGTAAGCAGCGATATAGGAAAAGAACTGGACTCACTTGCAGACCTCGTTACATTTGGTGTTTTGCCTGCCTTTATCATATTTAAAATGATGATGGATATAAATAATGAAAGCTATCTGCCCTTCATTACGTTTTTGATTGGAGTATTCTCTGCGATCCGATTGGCAAAATTCAATGTGGACACCCGGCAAACGGAAAGATTTATAGGGCTGCCTACCCCAGCCAATGCTTTGCTCCTTTCCGCGCTGCCCTTTACGGCACTTCATGTAGAATGGGTGGCGGATTTACTCATCAATAACTATTTTCTTGCTGGATTATCAGTGGTGATGTCTTTACTTTTAGTAGCTGAAATCCCCCTGATTGCCCTGAAATTTAAAAATTTTGGGGTTAAGGATAACATCTATAGGTACCTTGTTCTGCTTATTTCTATTGTTTCTGTATTATGGTTAGGACTAGGGGGGATACCCTTGGTAATCATTTCTTATGTGGGGCTTTCATTAATAGAAAACGCCATTTTAAAGAATACACAGGGCTAAGTGAGATGATAAGGTTTCTGAACCAGATACTATCAGGGCGGATAAATTCAACCCAGTAGCTATAGCAATTATAAATAATAAGCCCGTCTCTTCGTATATGAAGAAAACTTCACCTGAACTTAAAAAATTTTAATATATTGGGAAGTGAAATATCTAAAGTGGCAATACGTTATCCAGAAGCTTACGCGCTTAGGGATGGTAGGCAATTGATTTTTTACAGAGCAAAACTAAATATCCGGCGAAAGGGACTTATATTTACGAACTAGTGCTTCGGTCAGAAGCAGATGGCGGCTAGGACCGAAAGAGCGGGAAACTACTTATTCAATGAAAATAAAGGGAAATTATTTAAAGCAATTATTTTTTCTATCCATTGTAGGTTTAACGACCACGACTACTTTTGGCCAAAATTCAGTATTTCTATCTGGTCAGGACAGAAATCGCAGACCTATCACTACAGCTGTACCATTCTTGAATTTCGCTCCTGACAGCCGGCATTCAGGTATGGGTGACGTAGGAGTAGCTACTTCTCCCGATGCCAATTCAGCACACTGGAATGCTGCAAAGCTGGCATTTATTGAAAGTGATATGGGATTTTCTCTTTCCTACTCCCCCTGGCTGGGAAGACTGGTACCTGACATGTCTTTAAATTACCTGGCAGGATATAAGAGAATCGATGCCGTTTCAGCATTTGGTTTTGATCTTCGCTATTTTAATATGGGTGAAATCATATTAACAGATCTTTGGGGAAATGAGTTAGGTGAATTTACACCAAGGGATATTGCCATCGGGGGGACCTATTCCCGGCAGTTATCGCAAAATCTATCGCTAGGTATCTCAGCAAGATTCATACATTCAAATCTCTCAGGATATGTAGGAGCAGGAGGAGGTAATGAAGGCCGACCTGGTGTAAGTGTAGGGACAGATATAGGCATATATTATAGAAAAGAAGTAGAAATAGCCGGAAAAGAAGCTTTGTGGTCATGGGGAGCAAATATCTCTAACATAGGCCCTAAAATCACTTACAATAGTGTTGATGACCTGGATTACATTCCCACTAATTTCAGATTGGGAACAGCTTTAGAAATCCCTTTAGATGAAATGAACAGGTTGACCATAGCCCTGGATGTGAATAAATTAATGGTCCCTACCCCGCCTATATATCAGCGGGATGAATTTGGAAACCTGATACTTGACAATCAGGGCAACCCCAGCATCCAAGCAGGAAGAGACCCCAACAGACCTTTGATCGACGGCATGTTTACTTCATTTGCAGATGCTCCCGGAGGATTTAGGGAAGAACTCCAAGAATATATGATATCTATAGGCGCAGAATATGCCTATGATAATAAATTCATGGTCAGGACCGGCTACTTTTATGAAAACATAAACAAGGGAGGCAGAAGATACTTTACGATGGGCGTAGGTTTCAGACACCAGCGTTTTGGCTTTGATTTCTCCTATTTAGTACCCCAGGTGCAGAACCATCCCTTAGCAGAAACATTAAGATTTTCATTAGTATATAATATTCCTAGATAATGGCCCTAGACAGGACTACCGCACCCGAATTTTTAATCCCTGAAAATATAACATTAATACCTCCAATTAAAAGGATGCTCAAAAATGGAGTGGCCCTTTACTTTATCAAAACACCTCAACTAGATGCAGTAAAAATGGAATTGGTCACTGAGGCCAATAAGCACCTCCTACAAAAAGAAAAAGCACTGGTACCCTTTTTTATGATGCACATGCTGTTAGAGGGCACTAAAGAAATGAAGTCAGAAGTCATAGATGATTTTTTTGACCATTACGCATCAGAAGTAGACGTGATCAGTTCATTTGAGCAGAGCGGCATGTCCCTGCTGACCACCAAGAAGCATTTTAAAAATGTTTTGCCGGTGTTCAGAACATTGTTTACTGATGCAGTATTTCCCGAAAAGGAACTGGCCAAAAGAAAATCACAGAAAGAACTGACTATCTCCATTCAAAAAACCGAAAATGGTGCAAGGGCAAATCAACTGTACCGAAAGGGACTCTTTGGCACGGATCACCCCTATGGGTTTATCGCAGATGAAGACGATGTCAGAAATGTAAGCAGAGAAGACCTTGTAGATTTTTATGATAAATTCTTTATGGTCAACCCTGAAATATTTATAACAGGAAATCTGGAGGAGAATGAACTTGATCTCGTGTCAAATTTATTTGGCAATATACCTACCTTAAATTTAGAAGACATTCTTCCTGACTTTACCATTTCTCCCGAAAAGCGTATTTCCGAACTGAAAGAGAAATCTGTTCAATCATCCATCCGACTTGGTAAACACCTTATACCAAAGGACCATAAGGACTATCATGCTTTGGTACTGTTCAACACCATACTGGGAGGATACTTTGGTAGCAGGCTGATCAAAAATATCAGGGAAGATAAAGGTCACACCTATGGCATCCATAGCTCAATAGGCAGTCTGCGGCTTTCTGATTACTGGATAGTAATGGCGGATGTACAAAAAGGTTTTGCCGATGTCGTTATAGAAGAAGTTTATAAGGAAATAGAATTATTACAAAATGAACCCGTAGGCGAAGATGAATTGGAAACCGTAAGGAACTACATGATCGGCCATTTCATGTCCAATTTCAGTTCGCCATTTGATCTGATCAATAGGTTCAAAAACATCCACCAAGCCGGTATGGAATATAGTTTTTATCAAGAGCAATTGGATTATATCCGCACTTTCAAAGCAGAAGATATCCAATATATAGCCCAAACATATTTTAATAGGGAGAGTATCTTTGAAGTAGTGGTAGGGTAAAAAGACATCTTATTTCTTCCGCAACTTTCTCAGGCTAGGATATATACTGGAGATATCAATGGCTAAGCTATACCAGATGCTGAAAATTCTCAATTTAAGTGATCGAGGCAATAGCTCTCTGGCTATATCCAAAAACCCCTTCGCTATATCAAAATTAGCCGAGCCCAAAGCATGGAATGCTTCGTACATGACCCTTTTATAAAGTGCCAAATTTTCAATATCGGTTTGGTTCATCTGCTTTATTTTTTGACACACCCGCAGTGTACTTCCCAATAATGAGGAAGCACGGTTACTATACTGGGATGCTGAAAAGGAAGATGGTAGTATCCTTTTCTTCACACCTACATGAGGGTTATAACAAAAGGGATATTGCCTAGATAACCGGCAAAGTATGTCAAAATCCTCGTAAACCAATGCTCCATCATATCCGCCTTCGCTTTTCAAATGATCCGCCCTAAAAACCAATGTCACTGTACTGATGCAATAGTGGGCAATGACCGATTCATATACATAGCCAAACCTATGAATTGGAGGTCCGAATTTATTCATCTCATAAAACTTTTTTTGTTCATCAGCCTCTTCAACTTCTGCATCAGAAAAGCAGACAGCTGCCTGTGGATATTTATATAAGGTGACCAAAGAAGCTTCGATATGACCTGGTAATAAGACATCGTCTCCAGATAGATCTATAATAAAGGCTCCGCATGACTCAAATAGGGCATCATTAAAGGATGAGCAGTAATTTATGGTTTGATCCCGAATGATGACTTTAATATCTAATTCGCTATTGGACATAACCCACTTTTCTATTTGAACCCGGCTATTATCCTGACTGCCATTATCTATTATAAATATTTCCAAATTGGTATGGCTTTGATCTTTGACACTATCCAAAGCTTCCTTTACAAAGGCTTCATGATTATAAACCGTACAGATCACCGTAACTATATGGGAAGATATGTGCTTCAAAATATTTAATATAGATTATCAGGATTACTTTCTAAAATACAGGAAAATCAGGGTTACTTGATTTCTAATTTCCTTATATTGCTCACAGGAACATTACACCCATAAAATAAACCTATTTTTAGGCATTCATGATTTACCTTCTGCTATGTATTTTATCCAATGTACTAATTTTTGTAGTCTTTAGGATATATCCTAAATATAGGATCAATACCCTGCAGGCCATTGTAATGAATTATCTATTTTGTGTGCTCACCGGTGTAGTTTTTTATTCATCCACTTTAGCAGCATATATACATCAAGTAGACTATTTTCCAGCGTGGGGATATATTGCATTGTTTCTAAGCTTTGCATTTATTCTTACGTTCTTGCTGATGGCCCATACCACCCAGCGGATGGGCATCACAGTGGCCACCATTGCCTCAAAGCTATCGCTGGTAATCCCGGTATCGTTTAGTTTATTGCTTTTTTCCAGAGGACATACCGAGCTTTCCCCCATAAATTCTGTAGGGATACTATTGGCTTTAGTAGCTATCGTTTTGGCTTCATTTCAACCCAAGTTAAGTAAAATAAAAAATTTCCGGAAAAAAGACCATCCTCTGATACTTCCTATAGGCGTCTTTTTATTAGGGGGCACAATAGACACATTGATCAACTTTGCCAACTTAAAGTATCTCCAGCAGGGGGAAGACGCCATATTCGTAATCAGTATTTTCATTTTGACATTTATTTGGGGAGTGATCTGGTTATTGATCAAGGGGAATGGCCTGCAGAACAGATCATTGTATGGCGGTCTTTTACTGGGTGTGCCCAATTTTTTTTCTATGATATTCTTATTAAAAAGCCTCGATACATTTGATAGCAATGGGGCACTGATTTACCCTTTGGTCAATATCGGTATCATACTGGGAGGATCCCTGGTATCTGTATGTATATTCCATGACAGACTTATGAAGATCAATTATCTCGGTGTATTTTTGGCTTTGGTATCTTTAATTCTAATCAGCTGGACAAATGAATGACACTTTTCTTACCCTTAAAGAAGCGTCAGAGGGTCTTTATAAAGAGAAAGGAAGCAAGTTCCTAGCCTTTGCGTTTCCTGTAAGTGACGATCACGAAATTAAGGAAAAGCTGGATACGCTTAGAAAAAAATATTATGATGCCAGGCACCATTGCTATGCCTATATGCTAGGGAAGGATAAAGAAAATTATAGGACCAATGATGATGGAGAACCTAATCACAGTGCAGGTGATCCTATTTTGGGACAAATCAGGTCTAAGGACCTTACCAATGTACTCATCGTAGTGGTCAGGTATTTTGGTGGTACTAAATTAGGGGTGGGTGGGCTGATCAATGCTTATAAAACTGCGGCAGCCGAAGCCATCCAGGCCAATGAAATCATCACAGAAATGGTGACTAAAAATATCAGGTTTACTTTTGACTATCTTGATATGAATGAGGTCATGAGGCTGATCAAAGAATATGATCTGGAGATAAAAAAACAAGAGTTCGACAATACCTGTACTATGACCATAAGGGTAAGGGAAGCCAATTTCGACAAGTTTATGGAACGTCTCATAGAAATCTCATCGGCTAATATCCTCAATTGATTCCAGGATTTTTAGTGATATTGTCTGTACACTTTATTACATGACGGAGCCAATATCCCTTATTAAATCAAAAAAATACGTTCTTCTGTCCACTTAATTTGATGATTAAAGGTTGATGGCATCATTGAAGCTTTGGCATAGCATATTTAATATCCCCTATTAAAAAGTTCATCAAGGTATCCTTTTTGGTTCAGTTCCTCAAAAATCTCCAGACATGCCCAGGCATCTGTAGCGGCATACAATTTTTGTTTTTCTGTCAGCACATCTGCCTCCCAGTTAGACACCTGTTCTGCTTTGGATATGCGTATATTGAGCACCATAGCGCTTAAGTTTCTGACACCAACATTATGAAAACCTATCTTTTTCAGCTCTTCATTGAGGTCAAAAAACGAAAGCGGATTAAAATTTTCATTTAGCTTTTTGAGTGCTTTCAGGTCATCCCTGACAGCCGCCCCTATTTTTATGATATTCGGATCTTCCAATATCCTCTTGATAGCATCTGGAAATCCTATATGATTGAGTCTGAATAAAAATGCGGTATCCAACGTAGATAGCTGCAATAGTGAAACATCATAACTGACTCCTTTTCTAAAGGCAGGCCTTGTTTCTGTATCAAAACCAATTCTCATATACTGCCTCAGCTCACCTACCACATCTGGTAATAGCTGAAGATCATCTATAAGATGAATATCCCCTTCAAACTGTCCCAGGGGCAGATCATTCACTTCATTTTTTGATATCTTAAATGGGATCATACGGCTAATTCCTGTTCTATTTCTTTTAATTCTTCTTCACTGTAAAAATTGATTCCCAACTTAAGATAGCCAAATAAAATGGTCATAAGGGGACTTATAATATTAAAAAAGCAATAGGGAGCATAAGTCAATGTAGCCACGCCAAGCACCGAGGCCTGAGTGGCCCCACAGGTATTCCAGGGCACCAATACGGAAGTTACGGTACCGCTGTCTTCCAGTGTCCTGCTCAGGTTTTCTCCTTTAAGGCCTCGCTTTTTATATATATCTGCAAACATTCTGCCCGGGACCAATATAGCCAAGTATTGATCAGAAGTAGTTACATTAAAGAACATGCAGGTAGCAGCGGTAGATGCTATCAGAGATCCTAAAGAATGAACCTTTGCTATTATAGCCTCTGCTATTACCTTTAACATGCCGCTTTCTTCCATAATGCCCCCAAATATCATCGCACAGATGATGAGCCAGATAGTATACAGCATGCCTGCCATACCACCGGTCACCAGCAGCTCATTGACCACTTCATTGGAGGTGGTTACACTTATAGGCCCATATAGGGCCATCATTACTGTTTTAAAGGCACTATAAGTAAAACTTCTACCAGGCTCTTCAGCCAGTGAAATGATCAGATTCTGCTGAAAAATTACCGCAAAAACTCCGCCTAAAAGAGCACCTGCCAGTAATGCAGGTACAGCTGGTACTTTTTTTAAAATGAGTGCAATAACTATTATAGGGACAATAAAAAGCCATCCATTTATTTCAAACCTCTCTAAAATCACTTCTGATATTTGTTTTACCTGATCAACAGAACCTTCTGCCCCACTTATAAACCCTATGCCCCCAAATATCCCCAAGGTAAGCAAAATAGAAGGCACATTGGTTTTGGTCATATGTCTGATATGGGTAAAAAGGTCAGTACCCGCCATGGCCGGAGCTAAATTAGTGGTATCTGATAGTGGTGACATTTTATCTCCAAAATAAGCTCCCGATATAATGGCTCCCGCGATCAGCCCCTCTTCAAAACCCAGTGCCTTTCCTATACCGAGTAATGCCACTCCTACCGTAGCCACAGTAGTCCAGCTGCTGCCTGTGGCTATAGATACTATGGCACTGACGATACAAGCTGCTATTAAAAATATAGTGGGATTTAATATCTGTAGTCCATAATAAATCATGGCAGGCACGATCCCGCTTATCATCCAGGTACCAGCCAGAGACCCGATCAAAAGGAGAATTAAAATCGAAGACATGGCAGCACTTATGCTTCTGATGATACCTTCCTGCAGCGCGTCCCATTGGATATTTAATCTGAATACTGCTACTAAGGCCGCCAATGCAGATGATATGACCAGTACCATCTGGTTGGATCCAGAAAGTCCGTCAGTACCAAAAATATTGATATTGATCACCAATAAAATAATTAGAAAGGCAATCGGAAATAAAGACTCTAATAGGGTTGGCTTCCGTGGTTTTGTTAACATTTAACGCTTTTGAAAATAATAGGAAAGGGTGAAATTAATAAAAAAATATGATTTTATGTGGATTCGAAAAGGTTTACCAATTCTTTGGCTGCCTGCCAGCCAATAGCCACTCCCATACCCCCCATACGGATGGCCACACCTGTTTTATCATCCAGCAATTTTACGTAGGGAATCTTATTGTTACCAAACCCCATAATACCAGACCATTCCATTTCGAATTCTATGGATGCATTTGGGAAAATAGTTTCTTGAGTCATTTTTACCAAATAGTCCTTAATGACTGCATTGATACCAAATGCATTGGTTTCTTCATTTATGAAATCCATATTCCTGCCTCCGCCTATCAGCAGTCTGCTATCCACATTTCTAAAATAGGTATAGCCTTTATCTACGTGAAAGGCGCCTTCCCAAGGAAAATTTTTTATTGGTTTGGACACCATCACCATCCCTCGCCCTGGCTTCATCTGAAGATCTGGTAGAAACTGACCAGAAAAAGCATTGGTACAAAGGGCTATTTTTTCAGCATGAAAACTTATTTTATTTTTATAGATAGGATTTTTTACATTGACTGTACCGCTTTCCCTATCTATATCCTCCACTTCAGCTCCGGTAAACAGCTGAATTTTCATTTCCTGACATTTATGCCACAGTGCCCGTATAAATTTTCCTGAATCCAACTGCCCCTCATATTTGTTCTTAATTACTGCTTTTACCTTATCTGAAAACTTAAATTTATCAATGTTTGAAACTTTAGTAAACACCGTTTCACCAAATAATGGTTTCAGCATTTTATTGATCCGGTCCATCTGATCCAGACTGCCCAACTCTTCGTTTCTAATGATCTCATACCCTCCTGTTTTTTCGTATCCCAAAAGATCTTCCCCAAAAATTTCAGTGATTTCGGATAATCCGTTATACCGTTTGGCCACCAGTTCTACCACCTCATCTTCACTTAAACGCTCCAAATCATCCAAAATTTCGGAAACACTTCCAAAACAGGCAAACCCAGCATTGCGGGAACTGGCGCCACTTGGGAAAATCCCCCGCTCTACTACCATTACGCTTTTATCAGGGAATTTGACTTTAAGGTGTATAGCTGTAGATAGCCCCACAATACCTGCCCCTATGACAATAAAATCATAACGGATAAAATTTTTCTTTTCCCAGTAACTTATCATTTGAAAAAAAGTGGTTTAATTTCCGTCTCAATTTACTATATTAAACCAACTATTAAAACAGAATTGCCTATTTATACCTCTTCTACCTTATGAGAAAAATCGATGTATTACTTGCTGAATATGGGCTGAGCCACCAGAACCCTACTAATAAGACAATCCACTGGATTTGTGTACCGGCGATTTTCTTTAGCATAGTGGCACTGCTTTTCTGTATTCCCCAGGGTCCATTAGTAGCTTTAGAACCTCTTTTAAGTAACTTTTCCAATTGGGCCACACTGGTACTAGTGGTGGTACTGATATATTATACCACACTTTCTCCCCCACTGGCATTGGGTATGTTTTTATTTTCGGCAGTTTGCCTGGCTGTAGCTAACCTGATAGATATTATCAGCCCTTTTCCACTTTGGTCTATAGGTATCTTAGTATTTATATTGGCATGGGTATTTCAGTTTTATGGGCACAAAATCGAGGGCAAGAAACCATCATTCCTAAAAGACCTTCAATTCCTATTGATAGGACCTGCCTGGCTGATGCATTTTATATACAAAAAATTTGGGTTTGCATATTGACGGTATTAATAGCAGATTATAATTTATTAGGATAAGCCCAAATTATGTGACTGTATATATAAATCTTATTGTATTTTTAAGGTTTAAACCAAATCATCAATTATGTCTTTTTTGCTTGCTTCAGTAGAGTTACCACTTCTTTCTGATATCGTGGTCATATTTGGCCTGGCCACAGGGGTGATTCTACTTTTTATGCGGCTAAAGGTACCTACTATAATAGGTTTTCTCCTTACTGGGGCCATAGCAGGCCCCTATGGGCTGTCGGTAGTTACTGCCTCTCAGGCGGTAGAAGTGCTTTCTGAAATCGGGGTGATCTTACTTCTCTTCGTGATCGGAATGGAATTCTCTCTTAAAAGTCTATTGAGCATCAAAAAAGCAGTCTTTATCGGCGGTACCTTACAAGTGGTACTTACCATTGCCGCTACCACTTTTATCACTTACTTTCTCGGTTATGATTGGAATATAGCTGTTTTCTTTGGGTTCTTATTTTCCCTCAGCAGTACTGCCATAGTATTAAAGCTCCTTCAGGAAGGAGGTCAGGTAAATACCATTTCTGGAAGAACCACTTTGGCCATTCTGATTTTTCAGGATGTAGTCATCGTGCCTCTTATGCTTTTTACGCCTATGCTCGCCGGCGAGTCTGAAAACATTGCCCTTTCCCTGCTATATATGGCTTTAAAAGGGCTTGTAGTGGTAGCGATTACCATCATAAGTGCCAAATATCTCATGCCTAATTTACTTTTCCGGGTGGCAAAAACCAGAAATGCGGAATTGTTTTTACTCTGTATTATAGTTACATGTTTTGCGGTGGCATACCTTACTTCTCTGCTGGGACTGTCACTGGGTCTGGGGGCATTTCTCGCAGGACTTATTATCAGCGAATCTGAATACAGTCATCATGCTACGGGGAAGATTGTACCTTTCAGAGAGATATTTCTCAGTTTTTTCTTTGTTTCGGTAGGAATGCTTTTCGATGTAAGCTTTTTATACCATCACTTTTTTATCATTCTGGGGCTCGTGTTTTTAACGTTTATGGTTAAATTTATCATAGCAAGTATAGCCGTAAAAGCGATAGGGAGTACATTGGAAGAAGCTTTCATTGTAGGATTTTCATTATTTCAGGTAGGGGAATTCTCTCTACTTTTGGCCAAAGAAGGATACCGATACGAATTGTTGGATGATATTACTTATCAGTATTTTTTAGCTATATCCATCATCACGATGGCCATTACGCCATTTGTACTGAATGCACGTGAAAAACTGGCCTACAGTATATTAGACCTGCCCTTACCGAAGCCCATTAAGGATAAAATAGAGCTAGCTAAACCAAAAATCGAACCTGGTATAGAAGAAGATAATGAGCTCCAGGATCATTTGGTGATCATAGGGTACGGCCTTAATGGCAAAAATCTTTCTAAGGCAGCTAAAAGAGCACGCATTCCTTATGCCATAATAGAAATGAATCCTGAAACGGTAAGGACAGAAAAAGCCAAGGGAGAACCGATCATCTATGGTGATGCAGCCAACGAGTCTGTACTGGAGCATGTGAACGTTCATAAAGCCAGAGTCGTAGTCATAGCCATATCCGATAGTGATGCTACTAAGGGCATTTTAATGAACATTAGACACTTTACTCAAAATGCCTTTGTAATCGTGCGTACAAGGTATGTAAATGAAATAGATGCCAATGTAAAACTCGGCGCAGATGAAGTGATCCCAGAAGAGTTTGAGACCAGCATAGAAATTTTTACAAGGGTGCTGAATAAATATCTGGTACCAAAAGATGAAATAGAGGATTTTACCGAAGATGTCAGATCCAGAAATTATGAAATGTTTAGGTCTACCACCGCTATAAATCCAAAGGAAAGATTGAAAATGGCCCTTCCGGAAATCAATTTCGTGTCCTTGAAAATTGATAAAGACAGTGAATATGTAGGTCCTAAACTTATCGACATGAACATCCGTGAAAATACTGGGATCAACATTGTAGCCATCAGAAGGAAAGGAAGAACTTTTACCGATATTTCAGGCGATACAAAATTACGGTTGGGAGATTTGATCTATGTAGTAGGTAAGCCAGAAAGCATACGGGAATTTGAAGAAATCGTCAGTTTATATTAAATATATCATCGTCAATATATCTGGTTTACAACAGCCTTTACCTGCCCGCCAGGAAGGCTAAGTGAAAACTACTTATGTTAGCTGGTCCTTTAAGAAGTCAATTATTATTCATGCTCGATTTTATCTGGGACTAGTATCGTCTTGAAATATTTCTTTTAAACGTTTGAGTGAATGTTGATTGTTTGGTGTATGGATACTTTCTACAATTGATTTTTTTTCTCTTGCTGTAAGTCTCCAGTTAAGTGAGGCCCTTTCTATTTCCACTTCTTCTTGCTGCACTTGATCATTGTCAGCATACCCTACTCGCTCTTTTACAAAATTCCTAGTAGCATATTCGAATTCAATCCTTTCAAGGTCCACCTCCAGGATCTCTCTCATATAATTGTACAACGCTTCATTGTTTAAAGTCTGCACATTATCCCAATTAATGTAAATATTCTTTAATGGTGTCACAATTTTTTGGACAAGACTGGGCGGACGTTTTTTTTCGATTTCTGAAAATTTTTCAGAATCCCTTACAGTTACCAATACTACTCCAGAAGTATTTTCTTCTATCCATTCCCTAAAGACATATAGAAACCGCATGGCATCCTGTATGCCAAAATTATCAGAAAGACCGGCATCCATAAGTTCCATCTGTGGATCAGATGGCAATTGTATATTTGGTGTTATAAAAGGAAATGTAGCCCCCATCCTCAGAGCACTGATGAAGCGAAGGTTATCTGCATCGTGCTTGGAAAAAAACCGCTTAAAATCTATTGCCTGGCTTTTTTCCCTTTGTCCTTCAAACCTTTGCATCGACACGCCCATATAACTCATAGAATGTGGTGAAATAAATAGCTTACGGGCGTCATTAATTATCAGGGGGGTTATGGCCATCATAGGAATTATCCCATTTTTCTCCGGCAAGTAATAATCTTTTAGGGGTTTATCCAATATCCCTTTCGTATTTTGGTTCAATTGAGATTCAAAAGCATACCCCCTATCTTTAAGATACCTTCTCCCATTGTACTCAAAGTATTGGTTTCGGATGAGTAAATCATTGACTAAAAGAGTGAAAATGATAGGATTTAAATTATCAGATGAAATCTGTTTTAAATATTCTTGTGAAGTCACATCTATAGCTGTGTCCGTAAGCGACCTTAAGTAAATTTCTCTGAAAAAACCTGCCCCTATCACTCCGCCTGATGCCCCGGTTATCAGCCGGGCACATTTGAACATCCTCCCCCCCGTAGCAGCATGTGCCTGCTGTAGTACATTCAGGGACCAAAGGGCAGCCCGCTGCCCCCCGCCGCTATTGGCCAATATTACCATTTTGGGTGGTTTGTTCTCCGGGAATTGACTTCTCCAGGTATCCAGTATAACTTTGGTTTCCATCTTATCCATTACTACCGTATCGGGATGAAGTATAGCATTGATCTGTTCGATATCATACCTAGCAGGAGGCGTATCATAATCCAGACCAAATGCTTTATGAGGCCTATTTAGAAGGGTCGTTTGGGAAGTCATATTCACCAATAAAAAAATCAGTATAGCAAGGGCAGTGGCCCAGTTTCTAAGCCAAAAGCTGACGGCACCTACAGCCATGGTAAAGATGGCCAAAAGTAATATGGAACTCATAGCGGCAGGAAACTGCAAAAACTTTTCTTCCCTAAAGAAACCCAGGAAGAGAATTAAAATGACCAATATGATTTGAAGCAAGAATAAATTAAGGTGGTTTTGATCAAATACCCTGAGGAGCTTATGACCTTCAAACCTAAAAAGGTCTTTCCTGACTTCCCTCAGTTTCAAAGAGGGGCTGAGGTAAGTTAATATTTTGTCCCTTCTCTTCTTTTGATCCTTATACCTTGAGATGACATTTGCCCTCGGGATGGAAGCCTTCCGTAATTGTTTGTCTACATTATCGGCAAACAGGACAAAGAAATGCTTGTTGGTCAATCCGAAATAAATGAATAAAAAAATAAATGTGGCTATGCTCCCCCCTGCAAAACCCAGTAAAAACTCTACTATAACCCATGGGTTTTCCAGATCATTGTCCAATTGAAAACGGATCACTGCAAAAATATAGATCAGGTAAAAGATCCCAGGCAGTATGGCATTATTAATACAAAACTGTAAAAAAGGTTTACGGAGAATCGCTAAGAACTTGAACTTAGATCCATCTATGATATACACCGTCATATGGAAAGCCATCGTATAAATGGCAAATCCTATTCCTACCATAAAAAAACCAAGCCAGGTTACTTCATTAAGGTACTCTGGATCCAAAAATAAATAGGGTATTCCCAAAACCTTCCCAAAACCTTCCAATACTATAGATGAAAGCAGCGCCCATATACCTACTAGGGCTATATTTTTACGTACATGAAGTAGAAATAACTGGATTGGAAAGCTATAAAAAAACTTATCCCACATAGGTTTATCTTTTGCTTTCAATTTAATGCAAATAAATTAACCACATATAAAAACTGACATAAATTAAGGTAATATTATTTGGCCTTTCTCAAATAGGTAGTACCTTAGCCCACCATAATCAGATAGAATTGCAATGAGAACTTGGTTTTTGTGTAAAGTAAAATACGCGAAGGAAAATGAGCAGGGATTGCTCAAAAATGTATCAGAACAGTACCTGGTGGATGCGGTATCTTTTACCGAAGCTGAAGCCAGAATTTATGACATGTTGGGAAGTGTCATCAGGGGTGACTTTCAGGTGACCAATATCAGCAAAAGCAATATAGTCGATGTGTTTTTTTATGAAGATGTAGACATTTGGCATAAATGTAAAATCACTTATGTAGTAGCTGATGCTGATAGTGGTAAAGAGAAAAAAGTCACACAATACATGCTGGTAACTGCCCATAATGTAAAAGAGGCCTACGAAAGGATATATGAAAGCATGAGCAATATGCTGGTTAGTTTCAATGTCCCAGATGTGACAGAAAGCCCCATAGTCGAAATTTTCCCTTACGAAAAAGAAGATGAAGAACTTCTCCCCCCTCCAGGAGCTAATCTCCGTCCGGTAAGCGAAGTCAAAGCGGAACAGGAAAGAAGGGATCAAGCTAGGTTTGAACAGGAAAATGCCAGGAAATCAGCCAAAGAGGAAAAAGCGGAAGAGGATCAAGAGGAGTCCGAATATGAAACCAATCTTGAAAATGAAGAAAATTAATTTTTAAAAAGAGCAGCTAAAGGTTGCTCTTTTTTTTGCAATGCAGATTCATTTTTAAACTGATAGGTCTATTTTTTTATTTTTAGAAAAGCCCTTCTGTGGCCAATACGGCAAACTATACCTATACCGCAGTATCAAAAAAAATTAGGATAAGCTCCAATCTCAATATATCAATATAGTGACCCGAATACATATGCTTTTAAGTAGAATACATACCGGGGAAGGATATAAACCGATAGTAAATATGAATATGCTAAGCGGTTTTAAAGTAACACTTAAACTATTATAGATATAATAGCAGGAGATATATTAAACAAAATCGATTTAGTTACCGTAATTAGGCATGAATTTCCATAATTATCCTCTTCCTCTGCTTTTATATTCAAACCAATCTGCTTAGATTGTACAAAATTTTTCAAAAATGGCAAATAAAAAATATGTGTATTTCCTTTCAATAGTGGCGGCACTGGGAGGGTTTCTATTTGGTTTTGATACAGCAGTAATTTCAGGGGCTGAAAGGGCTATACAGGTCCATTGGCAGCTGTCTGATTTCTATCATGGATTGGCAGTGGCAATAGCGTTATATGGCACTGTACTGGGGGCGCTATTTGGAGGATTGCCTGCTGATAAATTTGGGAGGAAACCTACTCTTCTTATGATCGGCTTACTTTTTTTCGTATCTGCCTTAGGGTCAGCCCTGGCCCCCGAAATATATTCTTTTATGATATTCCGATTTATAGGCGGAATAGGGGTTGGAGCATCTTCTGTGGTAGCTCCTATGTATATCAGTGAGATAGCACCTGCCAAGAATAGAGGTCAGCTGGTGGCACTTTTTCAGTTTAATCTAGTATTTGGTATCTTAATAGCCTATCTATCCAATTACCTCATCGGCACAGCAGCTCTTCAGGACGCCTGGAGATGGATGCTGGGCGTGGAAGCCATCCCAGCCATTATATATACTGTAATGGTATTTAAAGTACCTGAGAGCCCTAGATGGCTGGTAACAAATAGAAATGACATTACCCAGGCGCGGGACATTCTAAACAGAACGGATCCAGATTCGGCAGCTTCTATCATTCAGTCTACATACGAAGAAAATAAAACGAATCAGTCCAAATCAAGATTCTGGAACCTCTTTGATCCAAAGTTCATCAGTATAACCGGTCTAGCGATTATGATAGCAGTATTCAACCAGGTATCAGGTATCAATGCCATCATTTATTTTGCTCCGAGGATATTCGAACTAGGAGGCATTTCGGCAGAAAACGCACTATTTTCCACCATAGGAATCGGTGTAGTGAATTTGATAGGTACCATGTTTGGTTTGTTTCTAATCGACAGGATAGGACGAAAAAAACTGATGATTATAGGATCCATCGGATATATCATTTCATTGGGTTTGATCAGCCTCAATTTTATGGGGGGTATAAGTATGGAAGGCCCTCTCCTACCCATATTTGTATTTATTTTCATTGCTTCCCATGCCATTGGGCAGGGAAGTGTGATATGGGTGTTCATTTCGGAAATATTCCCTAATTCACTTAGAGCCAGCGGACAGTCATTGGGATGTTTTACCCATTGGATATTAGCAGCAGTCATAGCTAATATATTCCCCTACCTGGCTACTACTTTAGGTCCAGCATATATATTTGGTTTCTTTTGTTTCATGATGGTAGTGCAGTTACTTTGGGTATTGTTTATCATGCCGGAGACTATAGGCAAATCTTTAGAACAAATAGGCAAGAACTTAAAAAAGGAAACGATATGAAAAAAATCGTTTGTTTCGGTGAAGTATTATGGGACCTTTTTGGAGATAAGCACCTTCCCGGAGGTGCTCCTATGAATGTGGCTCTCAATTTAAACCAACTGGGATTTCACAGCCAAATGATCTCAAAAGTAGGGAATGATCTATCTGGAAAGGAATTATTGGTTTATTTAAAGAAAAGAAAGATGGATATGCATCTTCTGTCTCAAGACAAGAACCTACCTACCGGAAAAGTCATTGTAGATGACAGTGACCACCAAAATGTAAAGTATGACATTGTGGCTCCCGTGGCTTGGGATGCCATCGAGTGGACAGAGGCAACCCAAAATGCAGTAGATAAAGCCGAAGCCTTTATCTATGGTAGTTTAGCAGCCAGAGATGTCATCAGTGCAGTCACTTTAAATAAATTGCTCAGCACCACTACTCTGAAAATATTTGACATAAACATAAGGGCTCCTCATTATAAAATGAATCAGATGGAAGACCTCTTACGCCAAGCTGATATCCTCAAAGTGAATCAAGAGGAAGTCCAGCTTTTAGCAGAATATCATAATTTTTCTTCTGAGCTCAATATAGCCAGTGAAAAATTAGCAGAAGCTTATGGTCTTAAAATGGTATGTATCACCCGGGGTAGTGATGGGGCTTTGCTATATTACCAAGGCAAGTATTATGAACATCCGAGCTATCAGGTGGTAGTCAAAGATACAGTGGGATCAGGAGATGCTTTCCTTTCTGGTTTGGTTTATAGCTATCTTCATAATATGTCCCCGCATAAAATGTTAAACTTTGCCTGCGCCATGGGGGCTTTGGTAGCCACTCACCAGGGAGCCACCCCTACCTATTCGTTACAAGACATCAACAGTATAATAGACCACGGAGCTTAAACCACTACCCGCCGTCCCTCTTTAGCAGATTTGAAAATAGCTTCCACTACTTTGATATCTTTAAGCCCTTCTTCACCGGGAGCAATAAAGGGGGCCTTTCCCTTTATTGCTTTGGCATCGTTATCCATTTGAACTGCCTGCTGACTTTTTACTTTATCAGAGAAAGTAGTACCATCACTACCTGAGCCTTTAAGACCATTATAGGATTGGAAGGGTTCTAATCTAAAATCCCCATTTTCTGCAGTGACTATTAATCTTCCCAGATTTATCCCAAAGCTTGTTATACAATTGGCGTAAAGACCATCCGGAAATTCCAATATGAAGTTCATCGTTTCATCTACTTCCTTAAATATCTCTGGACGGGTAGTACTTTCGTAGGCCATGACGGATACAGGTTCTTTTTGATAAATATAGCGAGCACCATTTATACAATAAACCCCCATATCATAAGTAGCTCCTCCGCCTAATTCAGCATCCAATCTCCAGTGTCCAGTTCTGGTATCATGGAATCCTGCAGCTGTTTCTATCATTCGTGGTGCTCCAAATTTTTTGTTTTGAGCCATTTCTTTAAATTTTTGTGTATTGGGCTCATGCTGCATTCTGTATCCTATGGATAGACGCACATTGTTCTGCTCACATGCATTTATGATAGCCTGACATTCTGCCACTGTTTTGGCCATCGGTTTTTCACACCAGACGTGTTTTCCTGCATGGGCAGCCTTTATAGCATACTCTGCGTGCATACCGGAAGGAAGCACTATGTATACCACATCAATATCCGGATTATCAGCTATAGTGGAAAAATTATCATAGTTGTAAATGTTATCATCTGGTATATCATATTTTTTCTTCCAAGTTTCTGCTTTACTGGGAGTACCTGTAACTATGCCTGCTAGGTAGCAGTGATCGGTATTTTGAAGTGCTGGGGCAAGCTGCCCTGAGCTATAACCTCCCAAGCCCACCAGTGCCACTCCTAATTTTTCCTTTCGGTTGGTAGGCCGATTTGAAGGCATCAAAAAGGGAATAGTGGATAGAGACAGGGCTGACCCGGTCAGTGCAGTGCTATGCAAAAATTTACGTCGGTTCATATGACAGTTTTTAGAAAGGTCAATATACATAAGTATTAAACACCCTAAATATAAATGGCAATAGTCAGTATTTTGTTTCAGCTATACTGAAATTCTGCCTATTAAAATAAACAGTTATACCAAACCATTTAATCCGGAGCAAAAAAAAACCGGTATGACCGGTTTTTTTTTAGTGCCTGCATATTCCTAAAAGTCCTTGCCCAAAGAAATCTTTATCACATTATTATACGAATCCAGACCATCATAATTGACACTGGTAAGACCAAAATCATAGCTTCCCTGAAGATTAAAGCCTAACGGCAAATTCAGACCTACACCTACTACCCCACTCAGATCATAATTTCTTAAATTATCTGTATTGGTAAAGGAGGTAGCCCCGCTGAAATTTCTTCCTACCAAATATGATGCCTGTGGCCCAGCAAATATATTTACCAATGGCAGCAAAGTGAACCTTACCAGGACAGGTACTTCTATTGTATGAAACCTATCAGAACTTTCACCACCTTGGGAAGAACTTAAAGAACGAAATCCTTTTTGACTGTACTGTATACCCGGTTCTACTGACCATAAACCTAAGAAATTCATTCTAAAATACGTACCTGCATGAAACCCTGTGAAGGTATCAGCATCAATTCCTGATAGGTTAGGATAACTTAATCCAGCACGCACTCCTGCATTGAGAAACTGAGCTTTGACCTCATGGACACTGACCATGCACATCACTAGCATTATGATTACTATAGTAAATTTTTTCATCTGATTATAATTTGTTTTTCAAAGGCTACATGAAACTTCGCAAATGCTATAATCATCCCTGTCGTTGATGCTATTATCATACTCGGTTTCACTGGTATATATTTTATTTAATCGTCATAACTTAGCCCGACCTGAAGGATGGGATGGAATCTCGCATGCTATTCCTGATAATTAACGGAACCAGCAGTGTATTCCATGCTGTGTGATGTATTAGATCACGCCCGGTATAATAGCTGATCCTAAATTAAAAAAAGCAAGCTCTCGATGAGCTTGCTTTCATGAATGTGTTTAATTAGAAACTATATCCTAAGGAAATTTTAAACCCTCTATTATAGATATTGGCATCACTGTCTTTAAATACAGGAGTCAAACCCAAATCATAGCTACCCTGAATATTCAATCCAATAGGTAAGTTATAGCCGAGACCGAAAACCAGACCTGCATCAAGGTTATTGACCGCATCAGTATCCCACTGGAAGGTATTACCTAGGAAATCACCTTCAAATGTAGATCCAAGTAAAATAGAACCCTGAGGACCTGCAAAGATATTCAATCCATCCGTAGCGTAAAATCTTAATAAGATAGGTACATCAATATAGCTAAGCACCGCTCTAGAGTTAAGAAAATCATCATTTTGACTTCCCTTTACAGAATAATAAGCACCTGGTTCAATAGAAAACCTGTCTGTTACAAACATATTGCCATAGATACCGGCATGAAACCCTACCCTATTGGTATAGCTATCCAAAGATGCGTCCCCGCCATTCCAATTATAGAAGTTAACACCACCTCTGATACCAAAAGTAGCTTGCTGATCTGCTGCTGGAGTTCTTACTTGTGCATTGGCAGTGACAGATAAAGTTACTAATGCCACGATTGCTAGAAATACTTTTTTCATAATTTTTATAGTTGGTTATTTTAACCACCATATACGAATACCATGCCAATACTAGTTCTTAAAATAAAATAACTACATTTTAAAAAAGGCGAATGGAAGGTGTTATTGTACTTTTTTTTCTATATAATTTGAATTTAAAATGGCTAGTGCCCCCATATATTTGAGGTGGAATTTTATGAGATCTCCCACCTGCTTTTGATCTTTATTATCCCCTAGATCTAGGATGAGCATATCTGAACTGGCCCCCAATATTTCAAATTCACCTTTCACGGGGATAAGGTATTTAGGATCAACATCTAAAAGCCCTATATCCAGAATAGCCCTATAGCTGGATTTACCATAAAGTGATTCATCTATATCGGCTATGGTGCCCTGAGGATTGGCCGCCAATATTCCTGTAGGAAGAAGGGGTTTTTCCTGCATTTCTATGATCTCAGCAAATAGCTCAAAAACATCTCCCTCCATACCATCTATGACTTTTTCCTCAAACAGATCTACACCGAAATATAATGTCTCCCCTATCCTGAAATGGTTTACTCCTTTGGGCAGCTGACTTCTAAGCATCAGCGGAATCGTCACAGACGTACCTGCTGAAACCCATGGAATCCGTTTATTAAATTTTAATTCTATGATCTGTTTATATAAACAAAGTTGAATTAGCTTATCAGTGGATGGCATGACGCCATTCAAACAGTTCAAATTAGTGCCCAGGCCTATGATATCAATATTAGGAAGTTCGAAAACATTAGCATAAAAATCAACCAGATGGTCCCCCATCACGCCTTCTCTTAAATCTCCGGTCTCCACCATGATGATGATCTTATGCTTTTTGTTCTGCTTTACGGCTTCTTCACTGATCCAGCGGATAGTGTTTAATTCACTGTTTAGACTCACATCAGCGTATTTGACCATAGAGGAAATGTTCCTTTTGGAGGGCGGTTTGATATATACTGTCTGCACGCTGGGTGCTATCTCTTTTACGGTAGCTAGGTTACTGATCCTGGAATCATGGATTTCTCTGACTCCGAGGCTGATCAGTTCTTTGATATATAATTTATTACCGCAGAGCAGTTTAGAGACTACTCCCCATTCTACATCATTCGCCTGAAAGCTGTTTTTTAGAAAATTAAAATTTTTCTCAAGTTTATCCCTATATAAGTTTAAAAAGGCCATTTCATTTTTTTAATCTCATTTCCAAATATTTATTTGTAAAACCCAATCTTTCATAGAGTTTTTTGGCAGGATTATCAGGTTCGACATGTAGTGCTATATCACCGGATGCATTTTCTATGGCTGTTGCCATTATTTTCCGGCCTATACCCTTTCCCCGCTGACTGCTATCGACTGCGATGTATACCAATATATATTCAGGAATATAACCGGTCATACCTGTTTCATTCAGCACCACAGCACCTACTATACTACCTTGTTCCCGTGCCAGTACCACAAAGCCTCCCCCACGTCTCATATCAGGAGTAAGGGCATAGTCAAGACATTTCATGATATCCTCTTTTGGGTCTCCATACTGATCCAGGTGTTGGAAGAGAAAAGAAGCGATTTCATCTTTTTGAGAGAGTATAGGCTGGTCTGATGCTGTAATAGTTTCAATCTGAATCATATGATATATATCTTATCTGGATTTAATATTAGTTTTTTTATTTTTTCCGTAGGTATGTACAAGCAAAAACACTGCTAATGACATTAGCACTCCAAAGAGATTGGGATCCAGTTCTAAGGGTAACTTCCAACCTCCCAAAGAGAGAAGTAAGGTAGTGCATCCCCCACCGATCATAGAGGCCATAGCAGCTAGAGCATTGGTACTGTTCAAAAAAAGTCCGGCCAAAAGCGGTACCAAAAGGCCTGACACCATAAAGGCATAGGAATATATCATTAAGGTGAGCACATTGCTCATCTGCCAAGCTATCAGTAAAGCACATGCTCCTATTATTAAAGTAAACAGTTGACTGAGTCGCATATTTTTCTTGTCCGTCTGTCGATCAAAATATTTTTTGAACAAATCGGTAGTAAGGTTTCCTGAGGCAGCCATTAAGCAAGAGTCGGCGGTAGACAGCACCGCCGAAAAATAGGCGGACATCATTAAACCCATTATCCCTGCAGGTAACACCGTACTGAGCAGAATCGGCAGTCCCATTTCGGGATCAAAATCAGCTATACCTACTCCTATAAGCCCTTGATCGTAGGCCACTCTAGCTAATAACCCCAGGGATACACCCAGAAAAGCCATAACAGGCCATTCAAAAAACCCTGCTATAAACCATGCTTTTTTGGCAGATGCTTCATCTCTACTTGCAAATATCCGCTGATAAAGTGTCATACCTACAAACCAAATAGGCATTATAGTAATGCCCCAATTCACAAAATCCTGCCATCTGATATTGGTAAGGGTAAAGAATTCATCCGGCAGGGTGGATCTGATGCCATCCCATCCACCTACATGAAAGTAAGATATCGGCAGCCCTATAAAGATAAATCCCATCAGTAGGATGATCCATTGAATGGTATCGGTATAAATCACAGCCTTCAGACCGCCTAATACGGTATATACCACTGCTATTATCCCCATTATAATCAGGGCCATATTAAGGTCCAGTGCAGGAAATGTGCCCGAGGCCAACTTAGCTCCTGCCAGCAGCTGGGAAGATGTAAAGCCGAGGTATCCCACAAAACAAATTATCCCTGCCACCACGGCAACCTGGTTATTATATAGATATTTAAATATCTGGGGAAAGGTATAGAAAGAAGCAAATGCTGGATTAGATTTAACTTTTGGGATGAGATAGACCGCAGCAAGCCAGGCCCCCAGAAGTCCAGTAAACAACATCCAGCTTCCCGACAAACCCATCACAAAACCCAGCCCCCCCAGGCCTACAGAAAACCCCCCTCCTACATCTGTAGCTACTACAGACAGTCCTATATGCCAGGGCCCAATATCTCTTCCTCCCACATAATAATCATCCTGCCCTTTATTACTTTTCATAAAGTAATATCCCACACCCAACATTACCACCATGTAGATGAAAAATATTACCAGATCAATCAATGCCATACCAAAAATAAATAATTATCTAAAAGAAAGATTTATATGAATTTTCGAAGTTAGCTGTTTATTGCAGGATTTAAAAGAATAGCTGTTTTTATAAATTAATATCAACCATGAGGACAATTAAATATTGAATTCACAATATTTATAACTATAAATATTGTATAGAAAAATTGCGAGTTTTCAAACTGGCGATACAATCCATCAAAGCTATAAAAAAATTTAAAACCGGAAACAAAAAATTAAAAGCCAATCCATCACTATGAATTGGCTTTAAAAATTTAATTTTTACTATATACAAACCAATCTATATCTGCTGTCCGATGACATCCCCAGTTTCTAAGAAATCCGTCATCCATTAAATACATTGTTTCTTTTAGCTCCTCATCATAACTGTTACTTTCTTGAGGGGACATATTACATCCATAAACGATGTCTGAGCTAACATTCTCATCAAATTTTAGTTCTAGAATAAATCTTACATTTTCATATCCTTCAGTGGTACGGGCAGAATCAGTAAAGTTAAAAGTCCCACTTGCATGATATTCCAATTCAGTTCCTAACCTATGTTTGATGAAAGTTCCATAGGGATAAAAGGTATAAGATTCCCAAATGTACATATCATCTCCCGTCAATATATCCTGGGTCCAGTGGCTCCTTATCTCCGCTAACTCCCAAGTCCCTTCCATTCCTTGATCCGGAGTTTCATCCGAATTGCAGCTGAAGCATATGGCTGAAAAAAGAACAACAAATGCTGATAAATATCTGTTTTTCATAGTGATATTGGTTAAGTATTTATAAATAAAACATTTTTTAATATAGATCCAATGAAATTAAATTATGCCCTGATACTATTAAATGATTTTTTAAAAAAAATTTACTTCAGATATAACTGTATAAAAAAAGCCAGTAACATGACCGGCTTTTTTTTAATTTGTCGTAGTTTATACATTGTCACTACTCAGTACCGCAGAGAAATATTCCCTGTTCATTCTGGCTATATTGGACAACTTAATGCCTTTAGGACATTCAGCCGAACAGGCACCTATATTAGTACAGGCACCAAATCCCTCTGCATCCATCTGAGCTACCATGTTTTCAGCCCTTGATTTACGCTCCACCTGTCCTTGGGGCAATAATGCCAACTGAGATATTTTGGCAGAAACGAAAAGCATAGCCGATGCATTTTTGCAGGCTGCTACACATGCTCCACAGGATATACAGGTCGCAGAATCAAACGCTTCATCCGCTATAATTTTCGGTACCGGTATTTCATTGGCATCGGGTACACCACCTGTATTGACAGATACATAACCTCCTGCTTGAATGATCCTGTCAAAGGCCGATCGGTCAGTCATCAGATCTTTTAAAACAGGAAAACCTTTGGCCCTCCAAGGCTCTATGGTGATCACGTCGCCATCAGCAAAGGACCTCATATGCAGCTGGCAGGTTGTGGTCTGCTGAGGACCATGTGGATGTCCGTTTATATACAGTGAACATGCCCCGCATATTCCCTCCCTACAGTCATGATCAAAGTGAACAGGGTCTTCTCCCTTTGCCGAAAGCTCCTCGTTAAGTACATCGAGCATTTCCAGAAAGGACATGTCAGTAGATATTCCTGATACTTTATAGTCTACAAAACCACCTTTATCTTTATGGTTTTTTTGTCTCCAAACTTTTAATGTTAAATTCATCATTATTTAAGTGCTTTAATTGATGATAGATTACTTGTAACTTCTTTGGGTCAACTTCACGTTTTCAAATTTCAGCTCCTCTTTGACAAGCTCAGATTCTAACCCTTCTCCTGTATATTTCCAGGCAGCTACGTATGCGAAGTTATCATCATCACGAAGTGCCTCTCCTTCCGGAGTCTGGTATTCTTCTCTAAAATGGCCTCCACAGGATTCATCTCTGTTTAATGCATCATCCACCATCAACTCCCCGAGTTCAATAAAATCTGCCACCCGGTGTGCTTTTTCCAAAGACATGTTCAGCTCATCAGGGGTTCCCAAAACCTTGACGTCCCTCCAAAACTCAGCTTTAAGCTCCTTGATCAGCCCTTTAGCTTTCGTAAGCCCTTCTGCATTTCTCGCCATCCCACAGTATTCCCACATGATCTTACCTAGTCTTTTATGGAAATGATCTATGGTTTTTGTGCCTTTAATGGATAAGAATTTCTGTATCTTATCAGTAATCTCTTTGGCAGCCTTTTTAAACTCATCATGATCTGCGGTAACAGTCTCCTTTGACATACCTGCCAGATAATCTCCCAGTGTATAAGGGATCACAAAGTAACCATCTGCCAGACCCTGCATCAAAGCAGAAGCACCGAGCCTGTTAGCACCATGGTCTGAAAAATTAGCTTCTCCCAATGCATATAGTCCAGGTACGTTGGTCATCAAATTATAATCTACCCAAAGCCCACCCATGGTATAATGCACCGCTGGGTAGATCATCATAGGCTCTTTGTATGGATTATCTCCGGTAATCTGCTGGTACATATCAAATAGGTTACCGTAACGGCTTCTGATAGCATCTTCACTGTCTCTTTTGATCGCATCTCTGAAGTCCAAGAAGACAGCTTCACCTGTTTCATTTACCCCTCTTCCTTCATCACAGACATATTTGGCGTTTCTGGAAGCCACATCTCTGGGAACAAGGTTACCAAAAGAAGGATATTTTCTTTCCAGAAAATAATCCCGGTCCTCTTCTTTTATGTCCGCTATTTTTATCTGTTTTTTTCTTACTTTTTCTGCAATTTCCACAGTCCTAGGAACCCATACCCTTCCGTCATTTCTGAGTGATTCAGACATCAGGGTCAGTTTGGACTGATGGTCTCCTGAGACCGGGATACAGGTAGGATGTATTTGGGTAAAGCAAGGGTTGGCAAACAAAGCACCTTTTTTATGTGCTCTCCATGCCGCGGTCACATTAGAACCCATGGCATTGGTAGAAAGGAAAAATACGTTTCCGTACCCTCCTGTACAAAGTAGCACTGCATGTGCACTGTGAGATTCGATGGTGCCGGTAATCAGGTTTCTGGTGATGATCCCTCTGGCTTTGCCTTCTACCGTCACCAGGTCCATCATCTCCGTCCTGGGATATAATTTCACTTTACCGTTTGCCACCTGCCTGCTGAGCGCAGAATAAGCCCCTAATAATAATTGCTGTCCGGTCTGTCCCCTGGCGTAAAAAGTACGGGATACCTGGGCACCACCAAAAGAACGGTTGGCCAATAACCCCCCATATTCTCGTGCAAATGGCACTCCTTGGGCAACACACTGATCAATTATATTGACAGAAACCTCTGCCAATCTATATACATTAGCTTCTCTGGCCCTGTAATCGCCCCCCTTTACGGTATCGTAAAACAACCTGTAGACAGAATCCCCATCATTTTGGTAATTTTTGGCAGCATTTATCCCTCCCTGGGCCGCTATGGAGTGGGCCCTTCTGGGACTGTCCTGAAAGCAAAATGCTTTTACATTATAACCTAGTTCGGCCAAAGATGCTGCTGCTGAGGCACCCGCTAAACCAGTCCCTACCACTATGACCTCATATTTTCTTTTATTGGCAGGGTTAACCAGCTTTACGTTAAATTTATGCTTATTCCATTTTTCGGCTAATGGTCCTTCGGGTATTTTAGAATCGAGTATCATATTAAAATGGTAATTTTTCTGGTGCTGATATAAAGAAGTAAATATAAAGTGGCATGCTGGCAAATAAAGCCGGCACCACGATGGCAAATGCCCTACCTATAAATTTAATAGCAGGGGTATATTTTCTATGATTTAAACCCAATGTCTGAAATGCACTGGCAAAACCATGTGAAAGGTGAAAACCAAGAAAGATCATGGCTATCACATATAAAGCCACCATCCATTCTACCTGAAAGGCCCAAACAACTACAGCATATAAATTTTTATATACACCTGTATCATAAGTGACCTGTTGGATTTCTCCCCAGTGCATACGGTACCAAAAGCCCTGTAGATGAACAACCAAGAAAATCAGAATAATCGTTCCTAAAATCCCCATGTTTCTGGAGCTGAAGCTGCTTTCCTTTGGAGGATCAACTTTGGCATATGCTACCGGCCTAGCCCTTTTATTCAAATAGGTCAGCAAGATGGAATAAATAATATGTACCAAAATGGATACATAAGTAGTGATGGATAGTATCTGGACAAACTGATTGGTGGTCATGAAATCGGCATATTCATTAAATGCCTGTCCGCCATCATCCTTGAATAAAAGCAGGTTACCCGTAACGTGCCCTATTAAAAATATAATGAGAAACAAACCCGTCAGAGCCATGATCAATTTCTGCCCCAGAGTACTTTTGAAGGTCTTGGTTACCCAACTCATAAACTTTTTCTTTAGTGTATTTTTGTATAAAATGATGTTTATTAATACTTAGTCGCCAAATTTACATTTGGAAACCTTATCAAACAATCAATCTTATACGTCCACAGCTTATTTTAAAACGTTCTAAATAATATATTTTCATAGGTTTAATATCCCCCCATTTGAATATTTGCCCAACTCAATGTTTAAATTTATTGTTTCATTATTATAATAATTTCTACTTAATTATCTTTATTACGTATAATTGAAGAATTAAAGCAGGCCTGTATGAAATCCAAAAATCTATTTTTCCTTGTTCTTAGTATCTTTTTATCATTTTTATATCAAGCCACATATGCTACTCATATCAGGGCTGGGGAAATTATTGCAGAAAGAATTTCGACCCAGGCACTTACTTATCGTATCACAGTGGTCGGATATACTGATACCGGTTCACAGGTACAGTTTGGGCCTGGCACCATAAATTTTGGAGATGGTACCGAAGTCCAGCTTAATACCGCCAGTGATATTTCCTTCAAAGAATCACTGGGTAATCAAATTGAGAAAAACACATTTATTGTCACCCATACCTTTCAGGGTCCAGGTAATTATACTATACGGTTTATGGAATTTAACAGAAATGACAGAACCCTAAACATGGACAATTCTGTGGAAACGCCTTTCTATGTGGAAACATGGATTAGGATAGACCCATTTCTGGGAATAAACAATTCCCCTATACTCACGATACCTCCTGTGGACAATGGAGCTGTAAACGTAAGGTATATTCACAATCCTGGCGCCTATGATCCTGACGGAGACAGCCTCGCTTATTTCTTTGATGAGAATGTAGTAAGGCCAAAGCAGGCTTTCCAAAGATATGTAAACAATTACCGCAGTCCGGGATCAGGAGAATTCAGCTTTAACCGAGAAGATGGATCTGCCAATCCTTATATTTCCATGGATCCGTTAACCGGGGATCTTATCTGGGATGCACCAGGGCTCGCAGGCCAGTACAATATTGCTTTTAGGATAGAAGAGTGGCGCAAAGTAAACGGCGTTTATGAGATGATCGGGTATGTGGTCAGAGACATGCAGATCATCATAGAGAACACAGATAACAGAAGACCGGAGCTCATCATGCCTGAGGATATCTGCGTGGTGGCAGGCACCAGGATACAAGAAATCATTCAGGGAAGTGATCCTGATGGTGATGATATCCGTATAGAAGTTTTTGGTGATCCGATTGAAATATCCTCTCCTGCTACCTATAACCCTTTATCAGTTTTTCAGCCTTCTCCTGGCATCATCAATTTCGACTGGCAAACCAATTGTACCCATGTAAGAGACCGTCCATATCAGGTAAGGGTACGGATTACAGACCGTCCCAGCTCTGGGCCAGCTTTGGTGGACATTCGGACATGGAACATTACTGTAGTAGGACCTCCCCCTGTCATAGAAGGGGTGGAACAGATCCCGGGGAGGCAGGCAGAACTAAACTGGGAACCCTATACCTGTGGTACTACGGCCGAAACCATGCAGATATGGAGAAGGCTCAACAGCGACCCGTATGAGCCGGACTCCTGTGAAACGGGTATTAGAGCGGGATATGAACTGGTAGGCACTACTGATATGGATACCTTTAGTTTTATTGATACGAATAATGGTGTCGGATTAAGCCCTGGAAATACCTATTGCTACAGACTGGTATCTGTATTTCCCCCACCAAGAGGTGGAGAAAGTATTGTATCAGAAGAATTTTGCATCACATTAGATGTAGATGTGCCTCTGATTACCAATGTAAGCATAGAAACTACAGATGCAGAAAATGGGGAAATCCTCGTGAGGTGGACCCCTCCTTATGATATAGACGTCAGTCAGTATCCCGGGCCCTATACGTATGAACTTATCCGGGCTGAAGGCTTTACCGGAAATCAGTCACGTGCCTCTATAGTGACCACTTCAGACACTGTATTTGTAGATTCAGGTATGAATACGGCCAATCAGATCTATAATTATGAAATTATTTTACTGGATCAGGGCGTTCGGATAGATACCTCCAGTAAGGCATCTTCTGTAAGTCTGGAACCAGCTATCCTCAATGAAGCTATAGAACTTACATGGCAATTTGATGTGCCTTGGAACAATTCAATAGCTGAATACCCCCATGAAGTGTACCGAAACAGAACCGATCCGATGTCTGAAGATGTGGACAACTTTACGCTCATAGGGGAAGTAAATGTTACCACAGGAGGATTTAGGTTCTTAGACGATGGCAGTCATAATGGGATAGGATTAAATAAAGATATAGAATACTGCTACTATGTCACCACAAAGGGTGCTTATAACTTAGACTTTCTCACTTATCCTTTAGATAATAACTCCCAGATAATATGCGTAAGGCCAGATGATGACAGGTTACCTTGTCCGCCTGTCCTGACTTATGAGGGACCTGACTGTAGGGAATACCTTTCAGACAAACCATGCGGATTTTCTTCATTTTATCATGATCTAAGCTGGCTTCCAGATGTATCCGGAGATTGTGATGATGAACTCTCCCTATACAGATTGTACTTTTCTCAATCAGGGGAAGAAAACACATTTGAGCTTCAAGGAACTTTCAGCGGCGCTACTTTATCTACCAGAATCGAAGGGTTGAATACCATGAGAGGCTGTTATTATATAATTGCAGTCGACAGATCAGGGAATGAAAGCGAACCTAGTAATATAGTATGCATAGATAACTGCCCATATTACGAGTTACCGAATGTCTTCACTCCAAATGCAGATGGCACCAACGATACATTTATGGCTTTTGACAATCCTTTTGAAAAATGTCCAAGATTCGTACAGGCAGTAGAGATAAAAATATATAACAGGTGGGGTGCCTTGGTTTTTGAGTACAATTCTCAGTCCTCTTCTGAAAACAACATATTTATAGAATGGGATGGAAGAAGTAATAATGGCGCTGAACTCCCAGCAGGAACTTACTTTTACTCAGGTACAGTATTATTTGATGCTAATGATCCGGGATTAAGAGTACAAAAGTTAAAAGGAAACATTCAAATAATACGATAATATGTCCGAAGAAAAAGCGGTAATTCTATTCGATGGAGTTTGCAATCTATGTAATACTTCTGTCGATTTTATTATCAGAAAAGATAAAAAAGAATATTTTAAATTCGGTGCCTTACAGCAATCCGGCGATCTTTTAAAAAAGTATAACATCGATCCAGCATATATGAACTCGCTGGTGCTGATAGAAAAAGACCAAGTATATTATAAAAGTGAAGCCGCACTGAAAATCGCCAGAAGGCTGAACGGTGCATGGCCACTTTTATATCCTTTTATTCTACTACCAGATTTGATGAGAGATCCTATCTACAATCTTATCGCTGATAACAGATACCGATGGTTTGGAAAAGGGAATTCATGCAGGCTACCCACTCCTGAAGAAGCCAAAAGATTTATTTAGATGGCACCTGCTTTGCAATAAGGATTCTTATATTGATGTATTGGTAATATATTTACAGTCCTTTAAGCCAATATTGACATTAAACTAAACTAAACACAAACAGTATGAAAGCTTACATATTTCCCGGTCAGGGGGCACAGTTTCCAGGAATGGGAAAAGACTTATATGATACCAATAAGGAGGCTAAAATCCTTTTTGATCATGCCAATGAAATTTTAGGTTTTAATATTACCGAAGTGATGTTTAATGGTACGGAAGAAGCATTAAAGCAGACCAATATCACACAACCTGCCATTTTCCTTCATTCTGTGATTTTAGCTAAAACTTCGGCCAACTTTAATCCTGATATGGTCGCCGGACATTCATTGGGAGAATTTTCTGCGTTGGTCGCGAATGGCGTATTAGCATTTGATGATGCTCTAAAACTGGTACACCAGCGAGCACTCGCCATGCAGGAAGCCTGTGAAATCAATCCAAGCACCATGGCTGCTATTCTTGGTTTGGAAGATGCTAAAGTAGAAGCCATCTGTCATTCAATCAATGGTGAGGTAGTCGTACCGGCCAATTATAACTGCCCTGGCCAGTTGGTAATATCAGGCAGCGTAAAAGGAATAGAAATAGCATGTGAAAAAATGAAAGAAGCAGGTGCCAAAAGAGCATTACCACTTCCAGTGGGAGGTGCATTCCACTCGCCCTTCATGGAACCAGCCAGAGAAAAATTAGAAAAAGCTATCAATGAAACTACCTTTAATCAGCCTATCTGCCCGATATATCAAAATGTAAGCACTACAGGCATGACAGATGTAGATAGGATCAAAGAGAATCTGATCGCCCAATTAACTGCTCCTGTGAAGTGGACCCAATCCATTGAAAACATGGTAGCCGACGGAGCCACACATTTCATTGAAAGCGGGCCGGGCAAAGTACTTCAGGGATTGGTAAAGAAAATATATAAAGAGGCTGAAGTAAGTAGTATTTAACTAATCATCTACCGTCCGTTATACGCTTTCATTAATATATTGTTTGGGTTTGGCTAACCGCCAAACCCATTTTTTTACCCCAGACAACTGTATAATAGATTTTGGAGCATCTGATATTTACGGCCTGTATACATTTACTTCCCCCATATCTTTACATTCATCCAAAAGCTGTCGAGAAGATTTTCCAAACAACGGATGCTTGAAATCCGGAAGCAGCTCTGCCAGTGGTACCAAAGCAAATTTTCTTTCCTGGATCAATGGATGCGGCACCGCCAATAAGGGAGTATTTATAACTTCCCCGTCTATATATAAGATATCTATATCCATGGTCCTATTTCCCCATTTTCTACTACGTGTTCTTTCCAGTATATCTTCTATATCCTGTGTATACCTAAGCACTGTCTCAGGTTTCATTTCTGTTTTAATGATCAATATCCTGTTCAGGTAGTCCCCTTCAGATTCCCCACCCCATGCCGTTGTTTCATAAATCTGAGATCTTTGTACAATTACAAACAGTTTACCGAGAAGGTTTTCAGCTTCTTCTATAAGTGACAGCCTGTCTCCTAGATTACCTCCTATTAATAAAACGACATTTTTCATTATATTCATTTGATCTTTTTAAAATTTCTTTTTTGTTCACAAGGGGTTTTGCATAAGCTTCACAAGAATTAACTGTATCCCGATCTTTATGAAGCTTCCTTCTAGCTCGATTTAATCTATCTATATATAATAATTTTGCAAAAAAAAGCTTAAATTTGAGGTAATTATAACCTACAATATATGCGTTTTTTAAGTAATATTCTTGCTACTATCATTGGGCTATTCATCTTTTTTATCATTACTTTCTTTATCCTAATTGGAATTATCGGCATAGCAGCCTCCTCGGATGATAAAGTGACGATAAAGGAAAATTCGGTCCTACACATCAATCTTGACAATAAACTTTTAGTGGAAAGATCCCAGGATGAGGATTTAGCCATTCCATCTTTTGGGCCTTTTTCTACGATACCTTCGGTGGGGCTGAACCAATTAAAAACCGCCATACGAACAGCAAAGGAGAATGACAACATTAAGGGTATTTACCTACAATCTGGCGTAATCTTAGGCGGTGGGCCTGCCCTGCTTCTGGAGTTAAGAAACGAATTGGAGGCATTTAAATCCTCCGGCAAATTTATAGTTTCCTACTCAGAAGTCCTTTCAGAAGGAGGCTATTTTCTATCCTCCATAGCAGATGAGGTATACCTGAACCCTCTGGGCACACTGGAGTTTAATGGTTTGTCTTCAAATGTGGTCTTTCTTACAGGTTTGTTCAAAAAGTTGGAAATAGAACCTGTTATATTTCGGGTTGGTGAATTTAAAAGTGCCGTAGAGCCGTTTTTCCTGGACAAAATGAGTGAGGAAAACCGCCTACAAACCGCTGTTTTTCTTAACGAAATGAATGACCTGTCCATAGAAAAAATAGCACTGAGCAGAAATATAACCTATGATAGATTAAAGGAAATAAATGACAACATGCTGGTAAGGAAAAACCAGGATGCTATAGATCTAGGCCTAGTAGATGGCCTATGGTATGATGATCAGGTAAAAGACCTGCTTCGTGAAAAATTAGGCATTGAGGAGGACAAAGAAATCCCTTCCGTCAACATCACCCAAATCAATACAAACGCCAAAACCCCTAACAGAAGTTCTGGCAATAAAATAGCCGTCATCATAGCAGACGGAGAAATCATAAGCGGCGACAGTGAAGGATCCATAGGGTCTAAACAGTTTTCAGAAGAAATTAAAAAAGCTAAGAATGATAAGGATGTAAAAGCTATTGTACTGAGGGTAAACAGTCCTGGGGGATCTGTACTTGCATCAGATGTCATATGGCGAGAAATGCGTGAGGCCAAGCAGGTAAAACCTGTGATAGCATCCATGTCAGAAGTAGCGGCTTCAGGTGGATATTATATATCGGCTCCTGCTGATACCATCGTGGCCCAGCCCAATACTATCACTGGTTCTATTGGCATATTCGGACTGTGGTTTAATATGGAAGGCTTGCTGAACAACAAACTAGGGGTTACCACTGATGTAGTTTCCACTGGGCAGTACTCCGATTTTATGAATCCTACCAGACAGATGAGTCCAATAGAAAAAGGAATAGTACAGGCTCAGGTCGAAGAAGGATATGACATATTCATATCCCGAGTAGCCGAAGGAAGGGGTATGACCAAAGAACAGGTCATGGACATCGCTTCCGGCAGGGTCTGGAGCGGAATACAGGCTCAGCAGGTAGGATTGGTGGATGTTTTGGGAGGGTTAGATGATGCCATCCAAATCGCTGCAGTCAAGGCCGGGGTCGCCGATGATTATAGAGTAGCTTATTACCCAGAACAAAAGACATTCTTTGAAAGAATCCTGACTGAACTTTCCAGAGAAGTCCAGACAAAATACATGCAGTACAGATTAGGCGAAAATTTTTATATTTATCAACATATAGAAAAAGTAAAACAATTTGAGGGAATCATGGTGAGATTGCCTTATGATATTGTAGTCAAATAATCAACGGCCTGTTTTTTCACTTAAAAAAAAGAACTATTAAATAATTTATGCTATCTAAAGCAGGATAAAGAATTAAAAAGGAGTGCTGCTGGCACTCCTTTTTAATTAACCATTATTGCCCGTCCTGAAGCAAGACAAGCCATGCTTCATGAACTTTTCCATCTTCTATAAGCTGTTGGGCACTTTTATGTAGATGGAATGAGAAACTTTCAGGGTCATTTTGGTATTTGATTTTCATTTCCTGTATTTGAGGCTGCAGCATATACTCATGTAACTCATCTTGGCTGGGTAGCTTTTCTACATTTCCCAATCTACCCAGATTATTACCTGTCAATACGATACTGTTAAGCACACTTTCTGGAATCTGATCTACCCCTATACCTTTGTTTCTAAGAGGCTTTGGTATCTCAAATAGCGCATCACCGGTAGCTCTGCAATACCAGTCTCCTCCCATCCTGGCTACGGGATCTAATTTAAAAGGGTCTATTTTTCCATCATTATCCAAAATCTCATCCTTTATATGGGCCAAAAGTATTTCACATACCACTAAATTGGCGGCTCCCCCTTCTTCACCTATGGGTATAATCTGAAGCACTTTACATTCAAAGGCCACAGGAGCTTCCTTCACTCTTGGTGGGCTTATCAAAAGTGAACTTTCAGGAGTCAGTCCAGATTTTATAAATTCATTTACACCCTTATCATACTCGGTACTCGCCAGGGACATTTGTTCCACTATACTGAAATTGACGATATTGATGACTACTTCAGGTACTTCGTGCACGTTTTCCAGCGTGTGTTTGGTGGTATTGTCCCTTACTCTTCTGGCAGGTGAAAATACGATAACCGGCGGATTGGAGCCAAATACATTGAAAAAACTAAAAGGACTAAGGTTTACATTCCCCTCCTTATCTACAGTACTGGCAAATGCTATGGGCCGTGGCGCTATTGCTCCCAGCATATAGCCATGAAACTCACCGGTAGATACTTTTTTTGGATCTATGATACTCATTGTATTTTTTTCGCTAGATGTATGATAAAGATTGATGATAGTATAAGATTAGCTTTATCAGCATCTCCATCCTATCGCTAACTCAGAACTCTAGGAAGAAAGCTTCATATAAAATAGCCATTGCTCATTTGATCTGATCACCTCCTATTTATCGGTTGAAAATAAATAGAATTTACTTTAAAGAAGCCATAATTGCGCCATAAATATCTTGCTTCAATATATCAAAGTAAGATACCAGAGGGTTTCCTATTATATTTCAAGTTTTCCTTATATTGGTCATAATCCAAGTGCGGTACTGAAGCTAGGCCATACTTAAGTAAGGGTCAACGGAAGTGGTATCAAAGATTCATAATAAAAATATCCAAGCTTGGTAAAGGTCGCATTTTACCGGAATTCTGATAGCAAATCTACTATACTTTGACATATACCAGCCTCCACGCCTAGTAAAAAAAGCCCCCGCTCCAAAATCGGTTAGATAGGTGAAGGTACCGCCTATTGGACAATCTATCGGGGATCATTTAGAAATATTTGTCACAGTCACAGATTTGACCAAGGTTGGAAATTGAATGCTTTACGACCATGATGCCTTCCATATTAAAATCCCGGCACGCTTCTATTACAAAATTTCATTTTGAACCTCACTATTTTCAGCCACCAATAGCGCCGCTCCATAAACCCCCGCACTATCGCCCAGCTGGGCTTTTAATATCGGAGTGTCAAATTCATGATTGAAGATCATTTCTTTAAGGATGTCCGAGGTGTGGGTATAGATGGACCCGATATGGCTAACGCCCCCACCAAGGACGATGACATCGGGATCTACTATATTTATCATCACACTTAGTGCCCTTCCAAAGCCATCCTGCAATCTCTTAATTGTCAGCAATGCATATGGGTCATGTCCTTCCAAATAACGCTGATGGATTTCTTGTAAGGGTAGTGCATTACCTGATTTTTGTTTGTAAAATAATTCCAGCGCAGGTCCGGAAATAATCTGCTCATTACACCCCTGCTTGCCGCAATAACAAATCTTGCCCTGACCTGGATATAGGTAGTTATGTCCCCATTCACCTCCTATACCATGTCTGCCCTGGATGATATGGCCATTGACCACCAGACCACCTCCTACACCGGTACCTAATATAACTCCGAACACCACCTTCGCCAGGGGAAACTTGGTATGAACGATTCCTAATTTGGTTTCGGCCAGCGCAAAACAGTTGGCATCATTTGCCAATACAATTGATACGCCCAAAACTTT
Organism: Anditalea andensis; assembly: GCF_000714815.1. Taxonomy (GTDB): domain Bacteria; phylum Bacteroidota; class Bacteroidia; order Cytophagales; family Cyclobacteriaceae; genus Anditalea; species Anditalea andensis. The sequence goes on from NZ_JMIH01000014.1 coordinate 184,864, forward strand.
TTCCAAGTCTCTTTTCAGGTCGTTTCCGTTGATCACGGTGGCATTGCAGTTTTTCATTTCACCCTTATTGGGAATATAGGTGCCAGGAGAAGCTACTCCAACCATCGTAGGTTTCATGCCCGTCTGGCTTTCCATTTGACCGACGAGTCGTTTGAATTGGTTAAGGATATGTTCATAACCCAGATGGGCCTCAGTGGGAACCCGTATTCTTAATAGCACCTTGTCCGGGGATTCATAGGACCTTAAAACCACGCCCTCTATTTTAGTCCCACCAAGATCTATACCCCAAAGATTATCTGCACTGAAATCACTCATCCTCTTTTATATATCGTTTTACATCAATTAAAATAAATGGCTAATCTATTCCTTATCCCAAGTCACTACCCCTACCATGCTGTCGGCTGTCCCATAGTATAAATACCAAGTATTTCCGAATAGAACAAGCCCCTCCAAAAAAGTAGTTCCATCCACATACTGTCCTGATTTTTCAAAATCCTTTTCCGGCTTGATAAAAGGCTCATTGGTACGGTCCAGCAGTTTCCACGGTTGTTTGACATCAAACAGCGCCTGTCCACCGGTATAAATTCGGTTGCCAAGTTCGGCCACTCCAATTGTATTGGAATTGCCGGCATTATAGATGACCACGATTCCATCTTCCGTGATTACAGGGGGCGGACCTGCCTCCACCAGCCAAGAATCAAAATATCCCGGACGTGGACTCAATACCGGTACCAGATTGCCTTCATGGTTTTCTACCGGTTCCCAGTTGACCAGATCGTCAGAGCTTGCCAGCCAGATATGGGGCACTCCATAAAACATCCAATACTTCCCGTCAATCTTTGCTGCTACCAGTTTGCCGTCTTTTTCCTCGGTCACTATGGCACCGGATTTAGTCTCCATATTATGGTATTTCCCATCTTTCCAATCCTTAAAGATAGGTCCATGTTTATCCCAGGTTTTCAAATCTTTAGAAGTAGCTACTGCCAGCCTTGGATATTCCCTGTTCCATTGGGTATAGGTGAGGACAAAGGTACCATCCTCCGTTTCCACCAATCTGGGGTCTTCTGTACCGCCGGTCCACTCAAATTCTTTTTGGCTATCATCTGTAGGGTAAAAAACGGGTACCGATTTCCGGGAATAGCTGATCCCATCTTCCGATGTGGCCAGACCGATCCTAGAGGTATGTCCTCCTATTTCCTTTTCCCCCAATTTTTCTTCAGCTCTGTAAAAAACATGGATCTTACCGTTTTTTACTATGGCTGCCGGATTGAAGGTCGCCATGGATTCCCATTTTACACTTCTTCGGGACATAGGGTCTTCAAATGCCGTTTCTGCACGGGGTTCTATTATGGCCTTTTGGTTTTCGGCTCTTTCAAAGGGGCCCATCATCCAGGGTTTCTCCTGTGCATACACCGAGGTGATGGACAGGGCAATGGCTAATATCAGCGTTAATCTTAATTTCATTATACTTTGGATTTATGTGGTCAATAGGACCCACAAAAATATCAGATCTCTGTGGGTCCAAAAAGATAGGTTTGGTTTGATTATTAATACCCGGGATTTTGGGTGATCTGACCACCTGAGCGGTCTACTTCCTCTTGCGGAATAGGGTAAAGATAATGATGCTGCTGGAAATTTTTCCCCATCGCAGAAAGCACTTCATCGGCCAGATTCCATCTTTTCAGGTCATTGAACCTATGGGATTCAAATCCCAGCTCCACTCTTCTTTCATCAACCAAGGCCTGGAAAGCTTCTGCTTCTCCTAGACCTCTGCCACTATAAGGAGGCAATAAATCCGCTGGAGAAACTGTTCCATCACCATGTGGCGTATTTCTGGCTCTTGCCCGCACTTCATCTATCAGCTGCAGGCCACCTTCTATATTGCCTGACCGTATCAAGGCTTCTGCTTTCCACAGCAATACATCCGCATACCTGATGTAGATTTTATTACCCGGTGAGTCATCATTGCCTTTAAACTGTCCATTTGTAGTACCCAGTAATTTATTGGGATTTCTTTCCTCTATGTCAATGGTATAAAATAACCTTGGATCATTTTCCTCAAATGCCTGGACAAAACTCTCCGAAGGAGCTACGAACCCCCAGCCCATAAGGGCAGCCAAACCATTTCCCCTGCCGGGGTTTCTGGCTTCCTGATGGTCATAGGCAAAGATCACTTCATTTTCATTAAATTGCTGGAAAGCATCAAATGAATCAAAGTAATGATTGTTTAAAGCATAAAAACCGTAACCGTCCAGTTCATTGATCCGCATGATGACGGCATTATAATCTTCTTCGAATAAGGCCACTTTAGCCTGCATAGCCTTGGCTGCGCCTATTGATACCCGCCAAGGCTCAGCTGGGTTTGAGTATTTGGTCTCGGGTAATAAGTCCACAGCCCTTTCCAGATCCTGCTTTATAAAAGCCCACACTTCTGCCTTTGGGGCACGGACGGACACCTCATAGGCATCCTCGAAACTTTCCAGCGGAGCGGTGAGCAGAGGAACATCACCAAAATTATTGACCAGATCAAAATAACTGTAAGCTCTTAAGAACAAAACTTCTCCCAGCAACCTGTCCCTTAATGCCGGTTGAAGATTGATTTCGTTCATGACCTCTTGATTTTCGAGTATGTCAATGGCAATGTTTGCCCTGGAGATGGCTTCGTAATTATAACTCCACACTCCGTTAAAGGCACCATTGATGGAAGTGAAATTAAAGGCTGCCACCTCATCCATCCAGGCCTGATCTCCATCGGGATTCCATTTTTTGATCATATCACCTGCTGCGATGTCATAGACTATAAAGTCATTTCTGAGCACCTTGCCACCGGTCCAGTCCCACTCCCCTATCACATTGAGGGTTTGGGAATAGAGTTGATATACCGAATTTACCGATGAGGTAATAGATTGCTCCGTGGGATCTGTGCTGATTTGGTCCTGGGTAATCAAGCCTATCGGCTCTCTGTCCATATACCCTTCACAGCTGGCTATTGCCAGCATGCCGGAAAGGATACCCATTTTTATACTATATCGCATGGCTTTATATTTTGAGTTTGAAAGTGATTTTTCAGTCATCATTTAAAAGGTTACATTTACCCCCATCAAATAAGTCCTGGCTTGGGGATAAGTACCCATATCCATCAGTGCGGTAGATTCCGGATCCAGTCCGGTATATTGAGTAAAAGTCAATAAGTTTTGCCCAGATAAATAAAACCTGATGTTACTGTTACCAGTCAGCCGGTTTGGCTGAAGTGAATAGCCCACCTCTAAGTTCTTTAATCGAAAATAAGAAGCATCTTCCACGAAGATATCCGACACCCGGCTGCTGCCGTTGTCCGTAAAGCTTACTCTGGGGATGGTATTGGTAGAACCTTCTCCATCCCAACTGCCCAATACCCTTTCTGTATAATTGAACGGCCGTGTATCATAGTCAATGATTTTTTTCAGCTCATTGTACCTATCCACACCTTCCACCCCCTGGAAGAGTATGTTAAAGTCAAAGCTGCCGTAGTTTCCGCCAAAGGTCAAACCATATGACAATCTCGGATTGGGATTGCCGATGAAATCACGGTCATTGTCATTGATCACCCCGTTGCCATCCAGATCGGCAAACTTTATGTCTCCTGGTCGCTGAGGTGGATTGAGGGTTCCGCTCAGGTGATTGCTTATTTCTTCCTGATTCTGATAGATGCCTTCCTGTACAAACCCATAGTAGGCATTCAAGGGTTGTCCACTTTGGATTCTACTTACCGGTCCGGTGATATAGGGCAGGTTTGGATGTAAGTTGTCTACCTGATTGCGGAGGGTAGCCATATTACCATTGATGAAATATTTAAATGCATGATCATTGTTTCTATAGACCACTGCCAGTTCCAGACCTCTGTTGGTCACCTGTCCGGCATTCACAAATGTGGGAGATACGTCACCCACCACCTGCGGCAGAGAAATCGGTAATAAAATGTCAGATGTCACTTTCTGGAAATAATCCATACTAACAAACAGTTTATTTCTGTACAGACCAAGGTCAAATCCTATATTGGCCTGGGTAGTAGTCTCCCACCTGAGGTCAGGATTTCCATATCGGGAAATAAGATAGCGGTCCGCATCTCTGGTGAATAGGGTCATATAAGCATAATTGGGAATTTCCTGGTTTCCCTGCTGACCCCAGCTACCGCGCAGCTTCAATTCGGTCAGCACATCGCTGGAACTTAAAAAGCTCTCTTCAGAAATCATCCAACCGGCAGATACCGCTGGGAAAAATCCCCACTTATTGTTTTCCGCAAACCTGGAAGATGCATCCGCCCTAAGTGTGGCAGAAACCATATACCGGTCACGATTCACATAAGTAGCTGCTCCGAAGTAGGAAAATAAAGCCCATTCTTCAGCCAAGCCCCCATTCCACAGATCCCTCTCCGTACCGCCAAAATCCAGATGCCTGAAATTGGGTGAAGTGAAATCAAACCTCATACGCGAGGCATTCATAAAGGAGGAATTATAGGTGATAAACTCTGTTCCCACCACTGCATTGAACTGATGGACACCTATGGTTTTTTCATAATTCACGGTATTGTTCCAGGTGAAGGTGATCTGCTGGCCCCTGGACTCCGTCAGACTGTTTGGCCTGTTTTGTCTGCCCTGACCTCGGTCCACTTCTGCGCCTCCCCCATCATCATCACCAAAGTTGGGTGAGAATGCTTTGTTATGGAAGAAATTCACATCTGCTCCAAAATTTGACCTAAACCTCAAACTGCCATCCTGAAGGATATTATATTCTCCATATATATTACCAAATGTCTTAAAATTGGATAATTTATCATCTGTAAAATGGGCCAAAGCAATAGGGTTTTGGCTAAATTCATATTTACCGCTTTCATAATCGTTAGGCGCACGGTAAAAAGGTAAATCTGTGTATGGGTTTCCCGGTGTATAAGTAGGATCTGAAGGATCCTTGTAGACAGGAATGATCGGCGGCCTCAAGAATGCATGGCGGATGATCCCCGGTGCATCACCACTGGAAGACATCCTGTCCTGGCTGGTGTAGGATATTTGAAGATTGGTACCGATGGTAATCCTGTCGTGAATATCCGAGGAAACATTCGTTCTAAGATTGAAACGCTGAAATTTATCATTGTCCGACACCACGATCCCGTCCTGTGAATAGTATCCCGCAGAAACAAGGTACCTGGTCTTATCATTGCCGCCCTGACTGGAAAGCTGAAGGTTGTGCGTCTGTCCCAGTTCAAACAGCTCATCGAGCCAGTTGGTATCTGCGAAATCCTGTCGGTTCATATCCGCATTATAGGGATTGGTTCCTGCATAACCAGCATTGTTCCAGGCACGCTGTACGGTATTCATGTATTCGTTGGCATTGAGCATCCTGGGAAGATTGGCTACTTTTTGGATACCGCCAAAGTAATTGATGTTTAACCCTTCATCCTTTTTGCCGCTCTTGGTAGTAAGGACCACTACCCCTGCCGAGGCCCTGGATCCATAGATAGAGGTGGCAGCTGCATCTTTCAACACCGTCATAGATTCGATATCCGCAGGATTTAGGAAGGCGATCTCTCTGGTCGGAATGCCATCCACGATATACAGCGGATTGTTATTACCGATCGTACCTGCACCCCTGATCCGGATTTCGATCTCATCACCCGGAGCACCGGTACTTTGGGTTACCTGCACCCCAGCTACCTGACCCTGTAAGGCCTGGGTCAAAATAGGTACTCTCCTCGCTTCCAGCGCTTCCACATCTACTGAAGCCACCGCACCGGAAATGGTAGCACCTTTCTGTGACCTATAGCCCACCACTATGGCTTCTCCCAGTTCGGAAACACTCTCGCTAAGCGTGATATCAACCACATTACGGTTGGCTACCTGTACCTCGCGGGTGGCAAAGCCAATGAAAGATATAACCAGCGTAGCGTTAGCGTTGCGCAGCTCCAGGATATAGTTACCGTCAAGATCTGTGACGGTGCCGTTATTGGTTCCTTTCTCCAGGATGGACACCCCGGGCAGAGGCTCACCATCCGACTCACTGATAATCGTACCGGTCACTGTAAACTGCTGCCTTTGCTCCTGTGGAAAAGGGTCAGCTGCCAGGATGCCGGGACTCATCATCCCAAAAAGGGACGATAGGATTAAGCATTTCCGTAAAAATCTGTAAGGATTCATAGACTAATTATTTTGGGTTATAAGGATTATAGGTGAATTTAGTAAAACGTTTTACTAATCTTACTAAATAAATGCCTTTCTCTGAAAGGCATGGACATTTATTTTTTAGTAAAACGTTTTACTTCATCAAACTTACCTGAATATTTTAACAATGCAAAATATTTTGCAACAAATAAAATAGCTGTTAAATTCTTACAATAATTATTTTTCGGTAGAAGCTCGTGGGATGAGTGTTCCCTTAAGGGACTTTTTAACTTCGAAAGGATCTACTCCTATTTCTAAAAGCTTGAGAGTGCCTTTGATCAGCTCCTTTGCAAGAGCGGATACCGGCTGGGAAATGACGCTGATGGATGGTGAGTGAAGCTCAAACAGTTCCCTGTCATCAAAAGTGGCCACTCCAAGTTCGGCAGGGATCAGGATATTTTTGGCTTTCAGCACCCTAAGCCCTGCTATTGCCAGGCTGTTGGTAGCAAACAGGAGTGCATCCAGTTCCGGATGCTGGTCCAAAAAATCTTCCAATTGCTTATTGCCCACACCTTTGCCAACTGAGTTGAATTTAATCAGGACTGATTTCGGTACAGGAACAGATTCCCGATAGCCTTTCAGTCTATCTTCCATAGGTGAAAGTTTAGATTTCAGCCCTACAAAGCCGATGTTCTTAAAACCTTTGCTTTTCAAAAATTCCACTGCTGCTTTTGTACTAACTACATTATCCAGCACTACATAGTGGTGATCCATTCTATGGTAATACCGATCAAAAAGTACCACCGGCTTTCCTTCAGCGATCAGTGTTCTGGTCTCCTCTTCGAAATCTTCCGGCGGGGTAATGATGAAAGCATCTACCTCCTTATCCTTAAAAAGGTCCAGGAGTTCGAGTGCCCTTTCTTTTTTATTCTCCGTGCTGCAGTAGATGATCCTATATCCATGCTTAAAAGCCAGCCCTTCCATTTCCTTGGCCACAGTGGAGAAGAAAGGATCCGAAATATCCTCGGCCATAAAAACAATGGTCTGTGACTTACCTGTTCTAAGGCTCTGGGCGGAAGAATTGGGCCGGTAACCTACTTTCTCAATATAATCCTCAATCTTTTTGATGACCTTTTCACTGATCCTGTTTTTTGCCTTCCCATTGATGACAAATGAAATAGTAGTGATAGACACCCCTAATTCCTTTGCTATATCCTTAATAGAGACTTTCTGCTTTTCCCGCTTCATGCACAAATCTAAAATTAAAACCTTAATGATTGATGCATCATCTGATTTTTTAAGTTTGATTAAATGTAGGCAAATATGTTTTAACATCACCATTGGATTGAATCCTAAAGCTTAGGGATTAGACTTTAGTCGGCTGGCTTCTGGGGTGGCCCCCAGGCCCCCAATAACCATGAAGGTGGGAGCTGTGAGGCGGCTGATGCAATAGAGTATGAGACCAACGAAACGAAGGGAAGAGGCCGCAGATGGGAAAAGCCGTGAGGAAGAGCATGGAGCGAAAAACACATAACATGCTACGCCTGGAGGGGCAGTTTACGGTCTGGTGCAGCTTTGCCGAATGACGAAGCAAAACACCGCTTAACCTGCGCTAGTAATTTATGCCGTAAGGCGTTTATGCAGATTTCCTCTTGGGTCGGGAGATATGGTATCCTTTCATCTTTTTCGGACCATGCCCCTTATCTAAAAAATCCGTATGTCCACGTATACGTCTTCTATCAGGTAAATAGTCTTAAAATCACCTTCCATTAATCTTCTTTGCCCGTTTATCAGATGCTCCGGATATTCTTCATATTGACCTATATGGGGGTCGGTGGACAGGCTGTCTACCTTATTCAGCAATTGGGTTCCGATCTCCAATGCTTTTTCTAATGATACCACTGAAACTATATATACCTTTTATACCTCTCCGCTATAAATATGACCATTATACTGGTAATCTATTGCAGAACCATCATATTTGCACCATATTTATCGCACGTCATCCGGTTAAATTAAGATGCCAAAACAGCTCCCCACATTATTACTTCTCCTTTTATTGTTCATAGGGCAAGAAAGTATCGCACAACGTGTTTCAGGTGCTGCTACTTTAAAAATCAATGATGAACTGGAAGAACGTATATTTCCCATTTCTCAACTGGAATTTTACGAAGATAAGACTAACAGCCTTGGTTTTAAAGACATTATCAAGCCGGATTTCCAAGATAAATTTAAAATCAACCCCACTTTTTCCAAAAGCAATTTTAATACAGACTATACCTACTGGGTAAAACTTTCACTGGAAAAGAACACCTTCAGTAAGAGATTGTGGATAATGGAATTTTACGATCAGACCATAGATAAAATAGCCCTTTATATCCCTGACGCAGAGAACAATTATACTTATACTTTATTAGGGGATGCCTTACCCTTCAATGAGCGGAACCTTCGGCATAAAAACTTTGAAATTATCATAGACAATAACAGTGAAGGCATTTCAAACTATTACATTAAAATAAATTCTTCCCAGAAAGCGGACATCCGTATTGCCATTCGCTCACTCAATAGATTTGTCTACTATGCCTTGAATGAATACTACATTTATGGCATTTTTTATGGTATGATACTAATCATATCTTTGTACAATATCCTTGTTTTCTTTGCTGTAAAAGAAATCAAATACCTTTATTATACATTTTATCTATTGAGTGTGGGGATATATGCCATGTGCATAGATGGTATAGCCTTCCAGTATCTTTGGCCCAGCTATCCGGAATGGAACCAGGTGGCCAATGGAATTTTCAGCTATGCCATCGTAGTATGGGCAGTATTGTTTTCCATGAAATTCTTAGCTACCAAAACCAGGGCACCGTGGATGCATAGTATGCTCAAATTAATTTTGGCCGCTAAGACTATTTTATTTGTTATAGGCATAGTATGGGACCCTTACTTTTTAGAAATCAGGTACTATGATGTAATCCCCTTCTTTTTCATTTTCTTTACCAGCATCTACACCTGGATAAGCGGTTATAAAGCTGTTCGTTTTTTTGTAATAGCTTATGGGTGCTTATTTGTAGGTATGGGAATAAAGGTACTCAGTAATGCAGCCATTATACAGCATTATACCTTAATCTATTACAGTCTCCATATCAGTTTTCTTATAGAAATGCTCCTGCTGACATTCGCCCTGGGTGACAGGATCAGAATATTGAAGGCCAATAGAGATAAAGCCCAAAAAAGGTCCTTTGAACAGATCAAAATTAACTATGCCTTAAAAGAGAAGGTAAATAAAGAATTAGAGCACAAGGTAAAGGAAAGGACTGTAGAACTCGAACAAAAAAACAACCTGTTGGAATCCTACAATGCCAAACTCATTGAAAAAGATGAGGAAATAAAAAGAATCAATGCGCTGCTGGATAAGGACAACTGGAAATTGAAGAGTAATATCAAACAATCATTACAGGATAGACTTGATAACCATTCGCTTTCCTATGAAGAGTTTGTTAAAATATTCCCAGATACATCTGCCTGTTACAGATACTTGGAAGACCTAAAGTGGAACAAAACCTTTATATGCAGGAACTGCGGACATCACAAAGCATCCAAAGGCCCAAAACTCTTTTCTAAAAGGTGCAGTAAATGCGGTTATATAGAATCAGTAACCGCAGGCACTATTTTTCACGGCGTAAAATTCCCATTAGAAAAAGCATTCTATATCGTATACCTGGTCATTTCAAACCATCAGGTATATACGTTGGACCAAATGGCTTCTATTTTAGATCTAAGAAAAAATACAGTATGGAGTTTTAGAAAAAGAGTTACCGCCATCTTCGCTGACAAGCCTGCTTCTTCGCTTCAGTGGAAAGATATCCTTACGGACATAACACCTGTAAAACATGACAACTAAAAATCTATTCATAAGCCAAGCAATAATGTCAATACCGGTTTACCACCCTTATAGTATTGAAGTGCAATTTTAATACATAAAATGTCTGGTATGATGTTTAAAATGGGTTTTTATATGATATAGATGCGTGATTTTTAGAATGAATTTTACGTTAAAAAGCAGGTATTTTTAACCATAATTTTAATATTTTGTAACACTATCATGATTCTTTCCACTAAATTTTCAACTCTAATACAAATCACTCGCAAACGATTGTAACCTGAGAAAATTTAACCCAATTTAAACATTAATCTTATTAGGATGAAAAATCATTTATCTTTCAGAAGCAGCACACCATGCGCTACCCATGCATGTGGTCCGCATCTAAAATGGCTTATAATTTTAAGCTTGTTTATCCTTTCTTCCTCCAAGCTACATGCTCAGCAGGTGACGGTATCCGGAAGGGTACTAGACCAGGGAGGAGAAACTATCCCAGGGGTAAATATCCTAGAAAAAGGCACCCAAAATGGAACTGTCTCCAATATGGATGGCGAATTTACCCTGTCTGTGGCCTCTCCACAATCGGTGTTAGTGATATCATTCATTGGCTTTACCACTCAGGAAACAGTGATCGGGGACCGTAGCCGGCTGGAGATTATCCTCGGAGAGGATACCAGAACCCTTGATGAAGTAGTGGTAATCGGATATGGTACCCAGCGTGAGCAGGACAGAATATCCGCTATCACTACCGTGAGGTCTGAAGACATCGTCCGTACCCCTGCTACCAATGCCATGCAATCGCTACAGGGACGTGTGGCTGGTGTGCAGATAGTCAGCAGTGGTGCACCGGGTGCCTCTCCGACCGTAAGGGTAAGAGGTGTAGGTTCTTTTGAAGGAGGAGCAGCTCCTCTGTATGTAGTAGACGGGATGTTTTTTGAAAACATAGACTTTTTGAATCCAAACGATATAGAAACACTTTCTGTACTGAAGGATGCATCAGCAGCAGCTATATATGGCGTGAGAGCTGCCAATGGTGTAGTCCTGATAGAAACTAAATCAGGAAATTATAACCAAGCTCCGGAAATAGTATATGATGGCTACTACGGCGTTCAAAATCCTCAGAATGTATTGAAAATGGCGAATTCCCAGCAATATGCCAATTATGTGAATGAACTGGGCAGTGCGGCAGACACCCAGTTTCTCAACAATGCCATACAGCGGTATGGTAGAAGCAGGATAGATCCCAATATACCCGATGTGAATACTGACTGGTATGGTGAAATTATGAGTCCGGCCTCTATCCAGAACCATTCGCTCACATTTAACGGTGGCGGGGATAGAACCAGATACTCGATAGGTGGTAGCTATTTTGAGCAAAACGGCCTTATGAATGAGAGAAGAAATGATTATAAGCGGCTTAATTTCCGTGTAAGGTTAGATGCTGACCTTAAAGACTGGATCACAGTAGGAGGAAATTTAAACATCAGTACAGCTCAGCGACACAATGCAGATGACGGAGCGTGGTTTAGGGCATATCATACGGTTCCCATTATCCCTAAATATGATGAAAGAAATACTGCAGCCACTCCGGTACCCTTCCCGCTATCCAATGCCCAACAGGTAGGCTACAGAGGAAATCAAAATCCTTTTTATAGTATTCTTTTTGGCGATAACAGAAATAACATCGGCAAAATATTGGGTAACTTTTATACTGAACTAGAGCTCATACCTAACAAACTTACTTTCAGAACAGCCTATAATTACAATATTGAACAAATTAATGCTAGATCTGTGTCGTTTGGATATAATGATGGCGTTACCCAAAACCAATCATCTTTAAGAAGAGAAAATGTTACCCGGTTTAATCAGATTTGGGATAATTTTCTTACTTACAATGAAATTATAGGCAGGCATAATTTTACCGCTGTATTAGGACAATCCTATAGAAGTGAAACTTTCGAATCTTTAATAGCCAGAGGAGAAGGTATAAATCCTGAACCTCATATGGGCAATGAGCAATTTTGGTATCTTAATAACGCCACCAATATTGATTTAAACGGTGTAAATGATGGTGGAGCCAGGTTATTTTTCCAGTCCTATTTTGCTAGAATAGCCTATAATTTCGATGACCGCTACCTGCTATATGGTACCGTCAGAAGAGATGGTAATAATAAATTTCAGCAGAAATGGGGAAATTTTGCTACTATAGGTGCGGGCTGGGTACTCTCATCAGAGGATTTCTTCAATGTGCCAGGCATAGATTTTTTAAAATTAAGGGCTTCATGGGGACAATTGGGCAATGATGCCATTAATCCATCCGTAGGGGTACCTACTTTGCAGGAAAATAACCTTGCTATCAACGATGTCTTTGTGATCGGCAGACGGCTAAACCCTACCTTTGACCTGATTGATAGATGGGAAACTACAGTAGAATCCAATTTTGGTATAAATGCCCTGTTTTTTGATGAACGGCTTTCCTTGGAAGCTGATTATTTTATCCGCGATACCCGTAATCTGGCAGTAAGCATCATCCCTCCAGTATTCAGAGCTACAGAACGCAGAAGTGTAGGAGAGATAAGGAATGAAGGCCTGGAAGTAGCGGTAAGTTGGGAAACTAGGGTAAACAATGATTTTTCCTATCGCATCGGGGCCAATATTACAACCCTGAAAAACACAGTGCTTAATTTAGGTGGGCCGTCCCATTTAGATGCAGGATCGGCTGACTTCAGGCAGCGGTCTATCGTAGGCCAACCATTTATGGCATTCTATGGCTACGAAGTAGCAGGTGTTTTTCAAAATGAAGCACAAATCGAAAATAGTGGCTATACCCCATCCTTTATAGAGGACAATAGGCTACAGCCTGGAGATTTTATTTTCAAAGACCAAAATGGAGACGGCATCATCAATGATGAAGACCGCGTGGTATTGGGTTCTTTCTTGCCGACCATGACTTATGGGGTAAATGGTGGATTTAGATATAAAGGTTTTGACTTTTCATTTCTGATCCAAAGCCAAAGAGGACACAGTATACTAAACAGAAAAAGAGGTGAGCTGAAATTTACCAATGATACCAACCTGGATGCGGATTTGATAAATAATCTTTGGAGAGGAGAAGGTACATCCAACATTTATCCGTCAGCATCAGGTCTAAGAAGAGGCTGGAATCAGAATATGAGCAGTTATTTTATAGAAGATGGCTCTTTTTTCAGAATCCAAAATGTGCAGCTTGCCTATTCATTCATTGACCGGAATTTACTAGGCTATCCAATGCCGGCTACCAGGGTCACCTTTACCGCTGAGCGACCGCTTACGCTGTTCAATTATAACGGTTTCAACCCAGAGGTTTCCGATGGTATCGATAGACAGACTTATCCGATCCCAGCTATCTATACCGTGGGTTTAAATGTTACCTTTTAACCAATAAGCTACTAAAGTCATGAAAATTATAAATTATTTAAAATATACGCTGGCTATGATATTGGCTTTTTCAGTTACCATATCATGTGATATGCTGGATGAGCCACTTCAAAATCAGGTCATCGCAGAAGAAACTGATTATAGCCAATCCAGTAATATGATCCTGATGCTCTATGGCGCATATGGTGAACTCTACCGGTCTCAATGGGAATCACATGCCCTCTATGCTGTTCGCGGTGATGATGTCACCGCTGCCGGTGACCAGCTTCCACTGATAGAATCAGATCAATTCAGATATGACAGGAATTTTTGGATGTATAATTCTGTATGGCTAAACCTATATACAGATTTACTCTACTGGCAGGGAGCAATGGAAGAAATCAGAAAATACCAGGAAGCGGGGGCCAATCCAGCGAATGCGGAGCAATTTATCGCTGAAATCAAAGTGATGACCGGACTCGAACTCATTCAACTGGCCCGTATGTGGGGGGCTATCTTAATTCCCAACAGTTCTCAGCCAAGTGAATTGTTTAACCTGGAATTATCCTCCTATGATCAGGTTATGCAATATGTATCTGCCCTGATGGATGAAGCCATTCCCGCATTGCCTAACGTGCATCCCCGTGACCGTTCGGATGTGAGGGGCGGCATCACCCGTGGTGCTGCGCTTGCCGTGAAAGCAATGGCAAACCTAGAACTTCGCAATTACCCAGCAGTGGCAGAAGCTACAGGTTTGGTCATCAGCAGCAACCAGTATACCTTAGAGCCTAATTATTATCAATTATTTAAAATACCGGGAAAGTTAAATAGGGAAAACATATTTGAATTCCAATATTCTGATTTTGGTACCGGTACGGGCACCATTACCAATTATCCATTTGCTACATATGGCCCTGCTTCGTGGACCCCTGCTGTACCGGGAGCATCTAATGGATGGGGATTTTTCGCCCCTTCTACCAAATATATCAAGTTTATGCTCGATAGAGGAGAGCAGGAAAGATTACAGACTACGGTTTTGTTTACCCCCGACGGTATAGCTGAAATTCAGTCAGACCCAGCCTATGCTACCCTGCCCGCCTGGCTAACCAATACCACACCAGATGGTGACAGATTTAATAACCATCCCAGATACAATTTCTTAAGTGGTAAGCACTATTTGCCTTCTACGCAATTGACTCCTGGAAGATTTGGTTATGGGTCCAACAAAAACTTTACCGTCATCAGGTATTCTGAAATATTGCTTATGCATGCTGAAGCCATCGTAAACGGAGCAAGCAGTGGTGTACTTTCTGCAGATGATGCGGTTAACCTGGTGAGAAACAGGGTGGGCCTCGCTTCACTTTCAGGAGTGACGTTGGACAATGTGCTCGATGAAAAGTACGCTGAATTTGGTATGGAGCTGGGCGTCAGGTTCTATGATCTGATGCGCTATGACAGGGGCCAGGAGCTGAATTTCGAAGGAAGAAACTTTTCAACAGAAAATCACAGGTTCTTACCATACCCTCTGGAGCAAGTAAATATCCTGCCACAGCTATAAGGTAACAAAGTGATAAATTTTAGACAAAATCAAATCATGAGAAAATCAAATATATTTAATCTAGTGATGTCCCTGATGATCTTTAGCTGTTCAGCCAGCTATATAGATGAAATCATACCCATTGATGCAGGTCCTGACATGGAAGATCCTGAAATCAACATCAATTTTCCTACCTCTGGAACTCAGATCAGAGTACCTGAAGATGAGACTCCCATCAACATTGACTTTGAAGTAAGAGACGATATAGAAATCCAGTCCATCAGAATACTTTTAAATCAAACTGAGATAGCTTCATTCACTGATTTCTTAGATTATAGACGTGTTATCTTGGTACATCGTCACGAAAATTTGGGAAACGGCCCCCATATCCTCACCATAGAGGCGGTAGATATAGCGGGTAAGCTCAGCTCAGAAACTGTAAATTTTGAAAAAGTGGAGCCATATACGCCTGTATATGAAAATGAAGTTTTCTATTTACCGTTTGACGGAGATGTCATGGAACTGATCAGCACACAGAATGCCTCCATACAGGGAAGTCCCACTTTTGTAAACGGAATCTCCGGCAGAGCCTATCAAGGTACCGCCAATGCCTATCTGACCTTTCCTACTGCAGGTTTGCTTCATGAAGAATTCAGTGCGGTATTTTGGTATAAGGTAAATGCGTCGCCAAATAGAGCAGGGATCTTGACCATAAGCCCACCTGATACAAACAATCCTGAAAATATGAATAATAGAACCAGCGGTTTTAGATTGTTTAGAGAAGCTGCTGGCAGCATGCAGCGAATCAAATTAAATGTAGGTAATGGCAGTGCAGACAATTGGTTTGATGGCGGAGCTGCAGCTGACATAAATCCTGCAGCGGGTGAATGGGTCCATGTAGCCATTACCCTCACCCAAACAACTGCAGCTGTATATATAAATGGGCTTCCCGTAAGTCAGGGAACCTTTCCAGGTGTAGACTGGACTGGCACCAACTTACTATCCATTGGTTCAGGCGCTCCTCGGTTTACAGAATGGGGGCACTTATCAGATGCAAGTGCAATAGATGAACTAAGGCTATTTAGCAAAGCACTTTCTGCCCAGGAGATCTTGGGCATCATGCAGACCGAAAGACCTTAAAATCAATCAACATTTGTAGAATTTGGGACTTGGATCACATCCTAGTCCCAAATTCACATTATACTCTAACTAGGATGAGAAAAGCATTACTTCCAGCTCTCATATTTATTTCATTTTTGAGCTGTAATCAGATAGAGGATGATGGGCCCGATCTGGTCCTACTAAGTGCAGCAGTAGGGCAAATCGTATTAAGTTCAGAAGGCCCATCCACTGATCATGTGCCCATGGACCGTCCAATCAATCTTAATTTTTCTGAAGCCTTAGATCCAGCTACAGTTGAAAATGCACTTACCCTGTACAGAAATGAAGAAAAAATAAGCATTTCTATCAATCTCATCTCAGGAAACCGAACAATCCTGGTCTATCCCAATGGTGCATTATCCCAAAATTCATCCTACAAACTGATAATTTCCAGTAGCCTGAAAAATGCTAAAGGAGGCAGCTTTGCAGGTCAAGAAATCAGTTTCAGTACACTGCCCGGAAATCTTGAGATCCTCTCCCTGACCATAACCCATGCCGATGAAACATTAGCTGGAAGAATAGTAAATGTGCCTTTGGACTTTACCATGATCATCGATTTCTCTGATCCTATCGATACAGAATCATTTAGAACTGCCAGCAGCATGACCGGTACAGAGGTGCCAGCGCTCCACTTCACCTTTGAAAATGAACATAAAAGAGCCATAATCACCGGTAGTGGCCCCTTGCAATACTTAAGAAAATATCAATTTAACCTAGCCAATACCCTTAAGGGAGCAGATGGAGGTAGTTTTACCGGTTTAAATAGGGCTTTCTTTACCAGATTAGATGATTCGCCAAAATTCCCCGTCATTGCAGAAGAAGAACTATTAACAAAAGTTCAGCAACAGACATTCCGCTATTTTTGGGATTTTGCCCATGAGCATAGCGGCATGGCCAGAGAAAGAAATACGTCCGGCAGCCTGGTAACGGTAGGTGGAAGTGGTTTTGGAGTGATGGCGATAATAGTAGGCATAGAAAGGGGATTTATTACCCGGCAGCAGGGAGTGGAAAGATGGGCCAGGATAGTAGATTTTCTAGGAACAGCTGATCGTTTCCATGGGGTATGGCCGCATTGGCTGGATGGATCAAACGGAAGCACTGTCCCATTTAGCACCTTGGATGATGGTGGAGATCTGGTGGAAACCGCTTTTATGATACAGGGGCTACTTACTGTCAAGGCATACCTTGATGCTGCTGTTCCATCTGAAAAATATATTATCGATAAAATAAATACCCTCTGGCATGAAGTAGAATGGGACTGGTATACACGGGGCGGACAGGATGTACTATACTGGCACTGGTCACCTGCCCACGAATGGCAAATGAACCTCCCTATCAGAGGATATAATGAATCCCTCATCGTATATGTGCTGGCAGCTTCCTCTCCTACCTATCCCATAGATAAATCAGTCTATGAAAAAGGTTGGGCAAGAGACGGAGCCATTAAAAACGGGCAATCTTACTATCAGCACCTATTGCCTTTGGGAGAATCATATGGTGGACCACTGTTTTTCGCCCACTATTCTTATCTCGGCCTAGATCCCCGGAACCTTAAAGACCAATACGCTAACTATTGGGAACAAAACCGGAACCATACCCTAATCCACCAGGCTCATGCCATCAGTAATCCATCAGGATATGTAGGATACAGTGAAGAGAGCTGGGGATTTACTGCCAGTGATAACCATGAGGGTTATGCTGCTCACGCTCCTAACTATGATAAGGGGGTAATTACGCCAACTGCAGCACTTTCCTCGTTCCCCTATACGCCAGAGGAATCTATGAAAGCTTTAAAGTTTTTCTACTTTAAATTAGGAGATAGGCTTTGGGGGGAGTATGGATTTTATGATGCCTTTAATCCAACCGAAGAATGGTATGCTTCATCGTACTTGGCTATAGATCAAGGTCCAATCATCCTGATGATAGAAAATCACAGGACAGCTTTGCTATGGCGATTATTCATGCAGGATATCGAAGTGAAAGAAGGTTTGGAAAAACTTCAATTCAACTATTAAGACTATATTATAACATATTTAACTGATTTTCAGATAGAAAGTATCAGAAACTAATATCTATTATTAGAAATATTACTCATTATGAATTAGTAAAAAAAATAAAAGAAATGCTTCATATTTCACTACACCCAAAATTAAAATGAATATAAAAATCGCTAATCTGGCCATAACTATGCTTATTTCCTTGGCAGTGAATGCTCAGGACCGGTCTATGTTTGATAAAAATGTATTTGTAAATGAGGTAGGGGACAGCCTGCTTTACCGCATTCTGTATCCGGAATCCTATGATGAGAGCAAGCAGTACCCTCTGATCCTGTTTCTCCATGGAGCTGGAGAGAGGGGAAATGATAATGAAAAACAGCTGAATAATGGTGCTGATTTCTTTTTAGACCACATGGATACCTATCCAGCCATAGTGGTATTCCCGCAGTGCCCGGAAGAAAAGTATTGGATAGATCTAAGTATAAGAAAGGAACTTCGCGGAGAAGGTGATCCCGATTTTAGCCAGTCTATCCATTCCCCCTCAGAGGTACTTTCGGTAGTCAATGAGCTGGTAGAAGATATTATAAAAAGTAAGGCTGTAAATCTCGACCAGGTCTATATCATGGGGCTTTCCATGGGGTCTTTTGGTACATTCGAAACCCTGGCACGATGGCCAGAGAAATATGCCGCGGCTGTAGCCATTTGTGGAGGTGGAAATTTACAACTGGCAAAGAATTATGCTGACAATACCAGCTTATGGATAACCCACGGAGCCAAAGACGATGTGGTGCCTCCAATTCTCAGTAAGCGCATCTATGAGAAGCTTCATGAATTGGGCGCAGATGTAACCTATACTGAATTTGAAAACGCTAATCATAATGCCTGGGATCCGACTTTTGCTATGCCTGAGCTGCTTCCATGGTTATTTTCAAAAATAAAAAATTAAAAACATCATGCTTAAAACCTATTTACCTATTTTGTTATTTTTATTGCCTTTCCTATCCTCATGTGAAGGTGATACTAGAGATGAAAGTCCCCTTATTGTGAAGGGATATGACCGGCATGTGGAGCTCCGGTGGCCAAAACAAGAAGGGTATGACACCTATCGTATATCTGTATCCTCAGCAGGAAACCAATATACCGCCCGAGCTACAGTAAGCGACACGATATACATGGATTTTGTCAATGACCTAGGCAATAATCTATCCTTACGCTATAAGGTCGAAGGCCTCAACACTCAAAACCAAGCAATAGAAATAGGAGAAGCTGAAGTACAGACAAAGGATTTCAGTGAGGAAGAGCTTTTGGATATGGTGCAGTATTATACCTTCCGTTACTTTTGGGAAGGGGCAGAACCTAATTCGGGATTGGCTAGAGAGCGGATCCATTTAGATGGTGAATATCCGCAGGATGATGCTCATATCATTACTACCGGAGGTTCGGGATTTGGAATGTATGGTTTATTGGCAGGCATAGACAGAGGCTGGGTGACCCGTGAAGAGGGAACAGCCAGATTTGAAAAGATTGTAAACTTCCTGGGCGAAGCAGACAGGTTTTATGGCGTTTGGCCTCATTGGCTGGATGGAGAAACAGGTAAAGTGAAACCATTTGGCCAAAAGGACAACGGAGGCGATCTGGTAGAATCTGCATTTTTGATGCAGGGTTTATTGGCTGTAAGAGAATTCTATAGAGAAGGAAATGAGCGAGAAAAAGCCATAGCTGATCAGATAGATCAGCTATGGCAGGAAATGGAATGGGACTGGTACACCCAGGGTGGACAGGATGTACTTTATTGGCATTGGTCTCCTGAATACGAATGGGAAATGAATTTCCCTTTATTAGGATATGATGAAACACTCATCACCTATATCCTGGCAGCTTCATCTCCTACCCATACCGTATCTGCAGATGCATACCATAAAGGTTGGGCAAGAGAGGGTGGTATAAATACTGATAAAAATCCATATGGTCATCATCTCATGCTTAAACATAATGGTGCTGAAGAAATGGGCGGTCCTTTATTTTGGGCACATTATTCATATATCGGCTTAAATCCCAAAGGACTAAAAGATAGGTACGCTGATTATTGGGAGCATAATAAAAATCATACCCTAATCAACAGAGCATGGTGCATAGAAAATACTGGAGGATACAAAGGATATGGCGAAGATCTTTGGGGCCTTACTGCTAGCTACTCGGTAAAAGGATACGCAGCACATAAGCCTGGCTCTGATTTGGGTGTAATCAGTCCTACCGCAGCGCTATCCAGCTATCCTTACACCCCTAAAGAATCTATGGATGTAATTAAAAATCTTTACTATAACTATGGAGAAAAAGTATTTGGACGATATGGTTTCTATGATGCCCTGAGCCCGGAGGCCAATTGGTATCCAGAAAGATACCTGGCTATAGACCAGGGGCCTATAGTGGCGATGATAGAAAACCAACGGTCCGGATTGGGATGGAATCTGTTTATGTCAGCACCGGAAGTACAGCAGGGATTAAAAAAATTGGGTTTTCAGACTGGAAATTGATTACACCTCTGGCTCGGCATTTTCAAGGTATAAGGAAAATGAAATAGTATATAAGTCTTACAGCTATAAGTAGTGGAATATTAAAGCGTGAAGTTAAAGTTTAGTAATAGGATATAATCGCAGCTAACTACTTCGCGCATAGGTCAAAGTAAGACAAAATCAGTAGAGGGAATTGCAAAGTAGAAAATTAGATATCAGATAAATTAAAAGATGATAAAGATGAAGAAATTATGTTGTGGTATTGTCCTTTTGGCCATATGTATCATTAAGCCAGTGTGTGCACAAGATGAGTATACCCGAAAGGCGGATTCGATCATAGCTATCATGACCCTGGAGGAAAAAATAGGCCAGCTGAATCTTCCTGCAGCAGGTGACATTACCACAGGACAGGCTGCCAGTGCCAATATTGCAGAAAAAATCAAAGCAGGCCAGGTTGGAGGATTGTTTAACTTAAAGTCTGCCGAAAAAATAAGGGATGTCCAGCGTGTAGCAGTGGAAGAAAGCAGGTTAAAAATCCCCCTACTTTTTGGTATGGATGTAATCCATGGATACGAATCAGTATTTCCTATTCCGCTGGGTATGGCCAGTAGCTGGGATATGGAATTGATTGAAAAATCTGCGAGAATAGCGGCCATAGAGGCAAGTGCAGATGGGATCAACTGGACTTTTTCTCCTATGACTGATATATCACGTGACCCCAGATGGGGGCGTGTATCGGAAGGAAACGGCGAAGACCCTTATCTGGGCTCCCAAATAGCCAAAGCGATGGTAAATGGGTACCAGGGAGATGACCTTTCTGCTCCTAATACCATTATGGCATGTGTGAAACATTTTGCACTTTATGGAGCTCCTGAAGCTGGAAGGGATTACCATACGGTGGATATGAGCAGGCACAGAATGTATAATGAGTATTTCCCCCCATACCAAGCGGCTATAGATGCCGGTGTGGGTACTGTGATGACGGCTTTCAATGAGGTAGACGGGATCCCTGCCAGTGCCAATAAATGGCTGATGACAGAAGTATTAAGAAATCAGTGGGGATTTGATGGCTTTGTGGTCACAGACTATACAGCCATCAATGAGATGATAGATCATGGTATAGGTGATTTAAAGGAAGTATCTGCCCGAGCCCTCCAGGCTGGTGTGGAAATGGATATGGTCGGTGAGGGATTTTTGACTACCTTACCCCAGTCTCTGGAAGAAGGAAGGATTACCCAAAAGCAAATAGATGATGCCTGTAGGCTTATATTGGTAGCTAAATACAGATTGGGACTATTTGACAATCCATATCAATATGCAGATCCCGAAAGATCAAAAAAAGATGTTTATTCTAATGAAAACAGAAAAGTAGCCAGGGAGATTGCTTCCCAAACATTCGTTCTGCTCAAAAATGATGATCAGATATTGCCCTTAAAAAAACAAGGTAAAATAGCCTTGGTAGGACCTTTGGGAGACAACAAAGAAAACATGACAGGTACATGGAGTGTGGCTGCAAGAGTGGATGAAGCCATATCTTTAAGGGAAGGCCTTCAAAATGCCATTGGGAACAAAGCAGAAATCGTATACGCCCGTGGGGCCAATGTAGTAGCTGACCCTGCTCTGGAGGCACGTATCAGCATATTCGGTAAAAATACCCACAGAGATGATAGGCCGGCAGCTGATATGATAAATGAAGCGCTGGAAATAGCTAAAGATGCTGATGTTATCATTGCCGCTATGGGTGAAGCTGCCGAGATGAGCGGTGAAGCCTCCAGTATGACTGATATAACCTTACCTGAAAACCAAAGAGATTTGTTAAAAGCCCTTCTAAAAACAGGAAAACCAGTGATAATGGTTCTCTTCACCGGACGCCCTTTGGCCCTTCAGTGGGAAGAAGATCATATGCCTGCCATTCTAAATGTCTGGTTTGCCGGAAGTGAAGCTGGAGATGCTATAGCGGATGTCCTCTTCGGTGATATCAATCCTTCAGGTAAGCTTACCGCTACATTCCCCCGAAATGTAGGCCAAATCCCCATCTATTATAACCATAAAAATACAGGAAGGCCCCTATCCGAAGGTGAATGGTTTCAGAAATTCAGATCTAATTATCTTGACGTACCCAATACCCCGCTCTACCCATTTGGATATGGCCTTAGCTATACCACATTTGAATATGGAGATATTAAACTCAGCCATACAGAACTTCAGGGTGATCAAACACTGAAGGCCAGCATAGAACTGAAAAATACAGGAACATATGATGGAGCTGAAGTAGTACAGCTCTACATCAGAGATGTAGTGGCAAGTGTTACCAGGCCCGTAAAAGAACTTAAGGGATTTCAAAAAATAAATTTACAAGCAGGGGAATCCAGAACAGTGACCTTTGAGATTACGCCCAATGATCTTATGTTTTATGATTATGATCTTGAACATGTCTGGGAACCTGGAGCGTTTGAAATCATGATCGGTGGAAATTCCGAGGAGCTGAAAACAGGTAAAGTTGACTGGAAAAAATAGATAGGCTATAAATCTCCTGCCCATTTATTCTTTTTTTTGCAGTGATAATTTAATTCTCTGGATAGGTAATAACCCACTTAATATGAATTGAGTGGGTTATTACATTTTTTTACCCCTATGTGGGTTAAGGATCAATCCATCTTTACTCATAAGCTGTTGATTTGTAAGCACAAAAAAATACACTTTACCACATGCCGCTTATTTTGTTGATAAAAAAGAATCAATTAAGAAAAAATTCGGTTTAGTATAGCGTTAAATAAAAACTATGAATCCACATATTGATAAGATCTTGGCTGAAATAAAGCCTTATAGAAGTAGCCTTCTGTCTCATCCGCTTTATAATGAATTGAAAGATTTAAATAATTTTCGGCTTTTCATGGAGCATCATGTATTTGCAGTTTGGGACTTTATGACCCTATTGAAAGCCTTACAGATCAAGCTTACCGGAATGAGTCTACCATGGACACCCGCTAAAGAACCTATGGTAGCCAGGCTTATCAATGACATCGTCCTGGCTGAAGAAAGTGATGAAGATGGCAAAGGCGGATACTGTAGCCACTTTGAGCTATACCTTAGGGCTATGAAAGAAGCGGGATCAGATACTACTTTGATAGATAACTTAATAGAAAAAGTCTCTACGACAGGTAACTTTTCATCCGCTATAGCCTCTATAGAATTACCCAGTAACATTACGCATTTTTTATGGGAAAATTACCGTGTAGTAGAAGAGGGGAAACCACATGAAATAGCGGCCTCTTTTACTTTAGGGAGGGAAGATCTTATACCTGATCTATTTAGGCAGCTGGTAAATGATCATATTAAAACCAAGCCGGAGGAATTAGATACCCTGGCCTATTATTTTGACAGGCATATCCATTTAGATGAAGATCATCATGGACCATTGGCTATGAAAATGTTAGTACACCTCTGCGGTGATGATGAAACAAGGTGGGAAGAAACAAAATCAGCCGCTATACATGCCCTGGAAGCAAGGAAAGTTCTATGGGATGGGATCTATGATGCTGTATTGGAAAATGCAAATAGCCAAAACTAGAATGAATGCTATATTATTCCAAGTCTGGATGCATTCATCCTATTCTTTATAAACCCTTTTTTACGAATGAAAGTATAGTTTGTATAGCTACTTGAATACTTCGATATTACCTCATATGAATTACATATCAAAACTTATTATTCTCTTTAGTTTACTGCCATGTTTAGTCCAAGGTCAGGAATATAATTACCTTGAAATGAACGTACCTGAGTTTGAACTTCCAGATTTATTTACAGATCTTAAAGGGAATGAGATTAAAACTGTAAAAGATTGGGAATCGATCCGTAGACCTGAAATCATGAAGCTCTTAGGCGACCAGGTGTATGGGCATGTTCGGGATTATGATGAAATATCCTTTTATTTAGAAGATAAAGAAAAAAATCCATTACCTGAAAAAGCTACCTTTAAACAGATAGCCATTACCGTAAGACAGGACAGTAGACAATATACCTTTCATCTGGATTTATTCATCCCTAATACCGATACAGGTCCTTATCCCGTTTTCCTGATGATCACCCACCGTAACAAAGGTAGAATAGAAAACGAATATGATCTGGGTTCATGGCCTGTAGAGACAGTGATCGATGCAGGTTATGCCATGGCAGCATTTCATGTATCAGAAGTCACCCCTGATAACAGATCGTTATATCAAGAAGGAATACTGAAACAGCTATATCCCGACGAGCTAGAAAAAAGCAATGGCATGAGAGCACTTTCTTCCTGGGCCTGGGGCGCTATGAGGGTTATGGATTATTTTGAACAGGATGAAGACATAGATGCCAATAGAAGTGCTGTAGTAGGCCACTCTCGAGCTGGTAAAGCTGCACTTTGGACGGGAGCCAATGATCCCCGCTGGGCCATCACCATATCCAATCAATCCGGGGCAGGTGGGGCAGCGCTATCTAAAAGAAAATTTGGAGAAACCGTCAAAAAACTTAACTCCTCTTTCCCTCATTGGTTTACCGATAACTTTAATGCCTATTCAGATAAAGAGGAAAACCTGCCTTTAGACCAGCATTTTCTGATAGGTGCCATAGCGCCACGCGCCGTTTATGTAGGTAGTGCCAAGCTGGACCAATGGTCCGATCCGAAAGGAGAATTTTTAGGATTAAAGCTAGGTACAGAGGTACATTCAAAAATATATAAGCAGGATATAGCCTTATCTGAAGATTTTATATCCGTCACTACTCCTGAAATACATAAACATGCCGGCTATCACCTCCGTATGGGCAAACATTCCTTTACCACTTACGATTGGGAGCGGTTTATAGAATTTGCCGATAAGCAGTTTAAATGAATTATTTGCTATCATTAAGTATCAAGAAAATAAAGGCGACGTACTATTTTCTTTGCCAATTAAAAAGATCCTTCCATCTACAGAGGGCCTATATCCCTCTGAGTTAGCGAATAAAAATATTTGCAGGTAAGAGCGATATAATGAAAAACACCAGCCATTAATACTTGTATTTTTAATCACTGAATTCCATTATATCACATCACCTTATAGCCAGCTCCTACTCCGCTGCACTGCCTGATGCCAATATTTCAAATATTTAATCACTTTATCCGAATCCATATTTGGAGTAAAGACTGTCCCTTCCTCCACTAATACTTCCAACTCAGAGGTATCTTTCCAATAGCCTATAGCGAGCCCGGCCATAAAGGCTGCTCCAAGTGCAGGGGTCTCTAAAAATCTAGGTCTGGTCACTATACAATTTAAAATATCGGTTTGAAACTGCATCAGAAAATTGTTTTCGGTAGCGCCACCATCTACTTTAAGCCCTTTGGTCTTTTGCCCACTGTCTTTTTCCATGGCCTTAAGGACATCATACACCTGGTAGGTAATCGATTCTAAAGCCGCACGTGAAAAATGCGCAGCAGTAGTGCCTCTGCTGATTCCAAAAAATGCTCCCCTTGCTTCCTGATCCCAGTATGGAGCTCCTAATCCCGTAAGTGCAGGGACAAAATACACTCCTCCGTTGTCCGGTAGATCCATAGCCAATCGCTCGGTTTCTCCTGCATGATCAATTATTTTCAGTCCATCCCTTAGCCACTGTACGGCTGCCCCACCTATAAATACACTCCCTTCCAGAGCAAATATAGTTTCTTCTTTGATTTTCCAGGCAATGGTCGTCAGCAACTCATTTTTTGATTTAATAGGGGTTTTACCCGTATTCATCACCAGAAAGCACCCCGTCCCATAGGTAGTTTTCGCCATACCCTTTTCCAAACATAACTGTCCAAAAAGTGCTGCATGCTGATCACCAGCCGCAGCTGCTATAGGGATACTTGCAGAAAAGATTTTACCGGAAGTAGTTCCGAAGATTTCACTATTGGACTTCACTTCTGGAAGGATACTCTGCGGTATATCAAAAAGGCGTAACAACTCATCATCCCAAGTCTGATCATGAATATTATAAAGCATGGTTCGGCTGGCATTTGTGATGTCAGTGCAATGCTTAGCTCCATTTGTCATTTTCCAGATCAACCATGCATCCACTGTACCAAAACAAACCCCTCCCCTATCAGCTTTTTCACGCACTCCTTCTATATTATCAAAGATCCATTTAATCTTGCTTGCCGAAAAATAGGCATCTATGACCAGACCTGTCTTGCTATTGATGGTGTTAAAATATCCCTTTGCTTTTAAATCATCACAATATGCTGAGGTCCTCCGATCCTGCCATACGATAGCATTATATAAAGGCAAACCGGTTTGTCTGTCCCACATTACAGTAGTTTCCCTTTGGTTGGCTATTCCTATAGCTGCTACTTGATCTATTGCAATATTAGCTTTTGTGATGGCTTCAGTAGCGACAGATGCTTGGCTGGTCCATATCTCTATAGGATCATGTTCTACCCAGCCCGGTTGGGGATATATCTGAGAAATGTCTTTTTGGGCTTTAGAAAGAACCTGACCCTGATGATTAAACAATATAGCTCTGGAACTAGTCGTGCCTTGGTCTAAAGATAAAATATATCGGTCTGTTAGTTTCATATCCCGGTAATTGATATAATTGCTTTGTACGCATGGATTAATATGATAAAAAAACGATCAGAAAAAGCTTTTTAATACACCCCTTCATATCATATACTTTTTTGCCAGCTTTTTAAACCGGTGTATCTCTGCCTGTATCCAAACCTCGTCCCGCACCAGTTCTTTGGCCATCAACTCAGCCACCATAGAGACCATTTCTGTGGCAGCTTTAGCATCTAGAAAAAGCATACGGAATCTGCGAGCTAAAACATCATCCACCTTTAAGGCCATTTCATTCCTGACGGCCCATATTACTTCAGCTCTGGTATATGGATAATCGGGATGTAGAGGTTGATTGAGATCTGGCTGGTCCACCCAAAGCTTTATGATATGATCAGCATCACTTCCGTATATGGATAGATGACCGGACGCAACTCCATCTTTATAACCATGAATTTTCACCATAGATGAACTGCTTTGGGGTATTTTTATGGTATATTTATTCACTATAGCATCTACCGCATCTTCCCCCATTTTTCTGAAAGTGGTCCATTTCCCCCCTATTATGGAAACCAGACCACTTTTAGAAACGGTAATTTTATGGCTTCGAGATATATCCTGGGTTTTTGATCTTTCTTCAGCCGGAGCAGCCAAAGGCCTCATTCCTGCATAGGATGAAAGGATATCCGATTTATGCGGTTTTTTTACCATAAATGTCCCAAATGTTTCTAGGATAAAATCAATTTCACGGGCAAGTGGGACTGGCTCATTTTTGGGGGTTTTCCTAAGGATATCAGTTGTGCCCAGTATTACTTTTTCGTGCCATGGTATAGCAAAAAGTACCCTGCCATCAGCGGTTTTTGGGATCATAAGGGCATCATCACTGGCTAAAAATGCCCTATCAAGCACTATATGGGAACCTTGGCTGGGTTTAAGGGTTTTCTTTGACTTGATATTGTCCATCTTCAAAACTTTATCAGCAAAAACCCCGGTGGCATTGACTACTGTATGCGCAAGTATATGGTATTTGCGCTTAGATATCATATCTTGAATCAAAAAACCGTTTATATGACCGTTTTCATTTTTGCCTAAGGATATTACTTTCATATAATTTAAAATATTCCCTCCCATATCATCACAGGTCTGTGCAATATTGAGCGCAAGCCGTGCATCATCAAATTGGCCATCATAATAGACTACGCCCCCTATAAGTCCTTTAGAGTTTATAGTCGGCAAACTTCTCATCACTCTCGCTTTAGAGATAAATTTAGATGACCCTATACTATATTTCCCCGCTAACATGTCATAAACTTTAAGCCCAGTGTTGTATTTGATCAAATCATAAAAAGTATAAATGGGAATGATAAAAGTTTGTTTTCTTGATACGTGCGGTGCATTTTTTAGAATGATGCTTCTTTCCTTCAAGGCGTCCATGACTATTTTTATTTGTCCATGGGCCAGATATCTCACACCACCATGCAGAAGTTTGGTACTTCTACTCGAGGTGCCTTTGGCAAAATCGGATTTTTCTACCAACAGCACTGACAGGCCACGGGACAAAGCGTCCAGTGCTACCCCTAGTCCTGAAGCTCCCCCACCTATTATAGCTATATCCCAAACTTTTTGCTCCAGACATTTAATCTTGCTTTCTCTATTCATTTTCTTAAAAAAACCTTTATCCTGCCCCAATAAGATACAAAATCAAAATCGGATTTAAGGTTTTATCAACAAAAGTATTATCGAATGATGGATATGGACGCCATTTGAATGTTACAAATCTAAAATTCCACCCTACGGTCTTCATCTATACGCAAATGTTCATCGCGCATAAGCTCATGCTCTTTCATCATTTGTTCATACTCTTGCTCCATTCTGGCCTGTTGCCCTTCTATTTCCCGGTACCTTTGCTGCCAAGCTTCTTCTCCGATCTCGTCCCTATCCAAATTCCAAAATGCCCGATGTTCATCCATAAGCCTCCGGTGTTCTTGCATCATATCGGCATGGCTCGCCTTCAGTTCCCTTATGCGCTGTTCTGCTGTCCTGACTCTATCTGCATCTAAAGAACCACCCCGCTCTGATAAATAGCGGTCATCTCCTGCTTCTACTTCCCCATGGCGCCTCTCCCGCTGCGGGTAGTTGCTATTTCTATGATCAGGGCCTTCTAGAAGTGGCTGTTCCTGTACCACACCTTCTTCCCTTCTGTCATTACAGGCCACGACAGAAAATATAATCAGCGATAATAATAAATGGTTAGCTTTCATATTAAAATAGGTATTGGTTCAATTAACAAAACAGTTGAAAATGAGTATTGTTCACTTTTCCTATAGGTTATAAAATCACCAATCATCATTTAGAAGGTTGAAACCTTTAACATTGAACAGTGTAATCATTTACTTATCTCCCCACATATATAGCTATATTCCAATATTTCATATCTAAAAAATGGGCATCATGTAGGATCTCCACTTAAAGGATTATAAAGCTAGGATTTGGAAGGATTCTCTAAAGAAATACATCCTATTTTTATTTTTAAATACATAGATTTCTTCCCTAATAATTATATCTCATTAAAACCTGTTACATTCGATTTTCAAATGAAACTTAAAAGCTGTATTTAGGATTAATGTTTCCATATCTCCTTTTTAACCATTCCGATAATGCCTCCTATTCGTAATCTAGACAAACTAAATTTATGGCAATTGGCCAAAGAATCTGTTCGGGGCGGAGAATATGACTTCACTAAACTGAACATCAAGACTGGCATCATCTTACTTTCCATTCCGATGATATTGGAAATGATAATGGAATCACTGTTTGCAGTAGTGGACATATTTTTTGTAGGCAGGTTGGGGAGTGATGCCATCGCTACAGTAGGACTAACAGAAGCCGTAATTGTAATAGTGTATTCGATAGGAGTTGGGATAAGTATGGCAGCCACCGCTATCATATCCAGAAGATTTGGAGAACAAAATTATAAAGCAGCTGGAAGTGCTGCCTTTCAGCTGCTCCTCTTCGGAGGGATTACCTCTATAGTAATAGGGATATTGGGATGGATATATGGTGAGCATATCCTTCTACTAATGGGAGCCAGTGAAGAGGTTTTGGCTATAGGAGTGCCCTATACCAGAATTATATTTGCGGGCAATTCCGCTATCATGTTATTGTTCCTGATCAATGGGGCCTTTAGAGGTGCGGGACAGGCTCACCTGGCCATGCGCGCCTTATGGATAGCTAATGGTTTCAATATTATCCTGGATCCTATCATGATATTCGGCATAGGAAATTTCGAGGGCCTAGGCTTGGTAGGTGCCGCCTGGGCTACCAATATTGGCAGAAGCATAGGTGTTGTATACCAACTTTACCACCTCCTCAATGGTAAAAACCGACTGGTAATCATCAGGGAAAATCTAAAACTAAAATGGAAAACCATCTATAGAATATGTCTGATTTCCTTCAATGGAATGGGACAGTTTTTAATAGATTCTGTAGCATGGATTGCCCTGACCAGAATGGTGGCAGAATTCGGATCGGTGGCTGTCGCAGGATACACCCTATCCTTTCGCATCTTAATGTTCAGTCTTATGCCCGCATGGGGACTTTCAGCTGCCGCCGCTACATTGGTAGGGCAAAACCTGGGCGCGGGAAAAATACGCAGATCCGAAATATCCGTCTGGATCACCGCCCGATATAATGTGATTTTTCTGGCCCTGGTTACCTGTATCTATTTGTTTTTTGGACGATCTATAATAGGCTTCTTTGCAGAAGGAAAAGAACTTCAGGACATCGCTACAGCAGGGCTCCAGGTCATCGTACTCGGGTATATTTTCTTTGCTGTTGGGATGACCATGACACAGGCCTTTAATGGCGCAGGAGATACCAAAACACCTATGTATATTAATATAGGTGTTTTTATCGTATTGGAAATCCCACTAGCTTATCTTCTGTCTATGTCATTTGGTATGGGGGTGATGGGCGTATTCATTACTATAGCCTTTTCGCATTCACTTCATGCTTTGGTGGCACTTTGGTTTTTCAGAAGGGGGAAATGGAAGAAGGTGGTAGTCTGATGAAGTAGTCAGGTTAAACAGAAAGAAAACAAGGTAAGCAATAAGAAGGAGAAGAGGTCTATTCGATCCCATCTCAGATATTTACCTTCTCGTATTTCCCCTATACCTTGACAATTTTGGTAACACCGAGGTTCAATAATAAGATTTCTCCACTATATGCCCCACCACCCTCTTTACACACACTCCGAGTACATTTTTCACCACATAATCCCAAAACCTCAATACTGCCCATCCTTTTGACAGGTAGTATGCATTGATTTCACGGTCACGCTGCATATTTCTTTCTATCTTTGGAATCCAAAAAGCACGGTTAGACTTGATAGCTGTCATTTTAGTGTCCCAATCATGCCTATGCCAGAAGCAACCATCTATAAAGATCACCATCTCATATTTGATAAAAGTTATATCCGGTTTACCAGGTAGATTTTTTCTATTGCTCCTATATCCAATACCAGCATGCCATAGGGCTTTTCTTAAGATCTTTTCAGGTGCAGTATGTTTACTTTTTATCCGCGACATATTATACGACCGAAGTCTGGTCGTATAGAAGCCATTTTCTTCACAGAATCTGGGCACTTCGATTTTTTATTCAGGATAGGACTTACTTATCCATAAGTATCATAAATCTTATAATATAAACGAGATTCATCACTTAAAAGTACTATATATAATTGAGGGCAATAAATCAATTTAAGAGATTCCATAACTTCCCTACTAAGCTGATAACTATAATCAACCGCTCACTTGATCGGAGTCTGTAGGACTAAGTCAGCTCCCATATATTTAAAGGAAAACCTATAAGAGAGCGGATTTTACCAATTTGTTAAATAATCCGGGGTATCGATTGGTCTAAACGATTACCATACAAGAGATCAGGTTTTCTTCCACCACTTTTTTCTAAAGCTTCCCACAGTAGGTAACATTAAAGTAATAGACGTCCCAAAAAACTTTTCTACATTCAAAAAAAGGTATTAGAAATTAATCATAATCCTGTTTTGCCGTTGATCCTATTTTAATTTTGATTACCATATTTTATCTTCAAATTGTAAATTAAAGATTTAAACCTAACTAAACTTGACCATGAAAATATACTGTCTAACCTTATGCCTACTATCCGTGTCATTTTTTTCAGCAATGGCACAAACACTGAACATTGCTACCTATAATATACGGTTCGACAGTCCAAATGATGAAGGTAACATGTGGACCGACCGATCACCGCAC
Organism: Anditalea andensis; assembly: GCF_000714815.1. Classification (GTDB taxonomy): domain Bacteria; phylum Bacteroidota; class Bacteroidia; order Cytophagales; family Cyclobacteriaceae; genus Anditalea; species Anditalea andensis. The sequence continues at coordinate 217,327 of NZ_JMIH01000014.1, forward strand.
TTAATAAACCAGATAAAATTCCATCAAATGGACATAATAGGGACTCAAGAAGGCCTTCATCATCAGTTAGAAGAAATAAATGACAAACTTGGCTTCCCCTATATAGGCATAGGGCGGGATAATGGTGACGAAAAAGGAGAGTTCAGTGCTATATTTTATAATCCTGATAAATTCACCGTAGTAGAAGAAAATACATTTTGGCTATCAGAAACTCCTGAGGTACCCTCCAAAGGCTGGGATGCGCAATTAAACAGGGTCTGCACCTATGGTAAGTTCAGTCATGAAGAAATGGGTACATTCTATGTATTTAATGTTCACTATGATCATATGGGACAGAAGGCCAGGGAAGAAAGCAGTAAATTATTATTGCAAAAAATAAAAGAAATCAATGCTGAAAACCTTCCGCTTATATTAATGGGCGATTTTAATATTACTGATGAGAACCCGGCATACCAAACTATAGCTTCCTCAGCTCTTCAGGACAGTAGGGATAAATCCGAAACCACCCCCATAGGGCCCAATGGCACCTTCAATGCATTCAAATGGGAAATGCTACCTGAAAACCGCATTGATCACCTTTTTGTAAGTGATGATTTTAAAGTACATAGATATGGAATACTTACCGATAATTATGGTAAAAAATACCCTTCAGATCACTTTCCTGTATTGATTGAAATAGGATTATAGGTATACCATTCATCTTAGAGACCTATAGTGGCCCTCCACCCAAAACCTATTAAGTGACCTTAGACCCATGGCTTAAGGTCACTTATGAAAGCAATCTACACGAACCAAATAATATTAATATAAAAATAAAATAATAAAAATAAAGTATTGAATAAAATATATCCATTAATTCAGGATTTTTCACATTAGTAGCCATATATATTTTTTATATACCATAAAATTTGTTTTATATCCACATTTTACCTATTTTACTAAAACCAAATTTTTAGTGTTTAATTTTTAATAATAGATATATGCCGATAGAAGAATATAAAGTGGATGGATTTTTCGATGAAATGATGGAAGCAGAAGGAGGTTGCAGAAGTCACTATAAGCAATTCGATAATTTAATTAAAAAAACTTCCAAGAAAAAACTGGGGCAGCTTCAGTTTTCGGCTGATAAAGCCCAAATGGCTATGGGTATGACTTTCAATGTCTACCATGATAACCAGGGAATAGAAAAAATCCTTCATTTGGATATCATTCCGAGAATTATTCCCAACGCTGAATGGACGATCCTTGAAGCCGGTTTAAAGCAGCGTATACATGCACTCAACCTTTTTCTTCAGGACATTTATAATGACCAAAAGATCCTAAAGGACAAAGTGGTACCTAAAGACCTTATCTTAAACAGTAAAGACTATCTCAAACCCTGCATAGGGCTGACACCTCCTAAGGGAATATGGTGCCATATTACAGGAACAGACTTGGTAAAAGATAAAGACGGCAAATACTATATTCTTGAGGACAACCTTCGCTGCCCATCGGGTGTATCGTACATGTTAGAAAGTAGGGAAATCATCAAGAGAGCTTATCCCAAACTATTTAATGATCTGGGAGTAAGGCCAGTCTCAGATTATCCAACCAAGTTATTGAACATGCTGCAGTTCCTTTCTGATAAGCCAAAACCAAAAATAGGCGTTCTGACACCTGGGATTCATAATTCAGCCTATTTTGAGCATTCTTATCTAGCCCAGCAAATGGGTGCTGAACTTGTAGTAGGATATGATCTAATCGTTCAAAAAAAGCATGTATACATGCAGACTACCCATGGTCTGGAGGTGATAGATGTGCTATATCGTAGGTTAGATGATACTTTTATAGATCCACTTGCATTTAATCCACATTCATTATTGGGGGTCCCCGGTTTGTATGAAGCCTATAAGGCTGGAAACATCGCCATGGCAAATGCCCCTGGCACAGGAGTAGCTGATGACAAAGCTGTTTATGCCTACGTTCCACGGATTATCAAATACTATTTGGATGAAGAGCCTATATTAAACAATGTTCCTACTTATTTGTGCAGAGAAGAGGATGACAGGAAATATGTCCTGGAAAATATCGACCAATTAGTGGTAAAGGAAACCAATGCTGCAGGAGGCTATGGCATGCTTATCGGACCCAAAGCTGATAAGGCTGAGCATGAAAAATTCAGGACACTTATAAAATCCAACCCTACCAATTATATCGCACAGCCTACTTTATCTCTCTCTACCGTACCCACCCTTATAGATGACAAAATAGAGCCCCGGCATGTAGATTTGAGACCGTATATATTATATGGAGAAAACATTGAAGTGATCCCGGGAGCACTGACCCGAGTAGCGCTGACCAAGGGCTCACTGGTGGTAAATAGTTCTCAGGGTGGAGGCAGTAAGGATACATGGGTTTTATATAAATAACAAAAAAAAGATATGTTAAGCAGAGTAGCAAATTCAATATACTGGTTGGGTAGATACACGGAAAGAGCAGAAAATTATGCACGTTTTATCGATGTGAATTTTAACCTTATGCTGGATCTTCCAAGTGATCTGAAAGAACAATGGCAACCACTGATACACGCCACGGGTGACTATGACATCTATATTGCCAAATATGGTTTTAAATTTGACCGGAAGACGGTTATATTCTTTTTAGCTTTTGACGAAGACAATCCCAATTCGGTATTTAAATCAATATCAAATGCGAGAGAGAATGCCAGGGTCATCCGAGAAAACCTGAGCAAAGAAACATGGGAAAAACTTAACGAGACCTATCACTTTGTAAAGGATGGAAGGGACAAGAAAATATGGAAAAGCGAGGACCCACGGGCATTTTTCGAAAATGTAAAAAGTGGTATACTATTACTTTATGGACTGGCGGACAGCACTGTGGCCCGTACTGAGGGATGGTATTTCAGACAGCTGGGCCAGTATCTGGAACGTGCCGATAAGACCAGTAGAATTTTGGACGTAAAGTACCACATACTGCTACCCTCCCCCGAGGAAGTCGGCTCACCGATGGATTTTCTCCATTGGATGGCACTTTTAAAATCCGTTACAGCCTTTAATACTTACAGAAGGATTTACGGAAACATCGACCCTTCAGGAGTCATGGAATTTTTAGTACTCAATAAATATTTTCCCAGATCGGTGTTCTTTTGTCTCAAAGAAGCTGAAAAGTGTCTTTATAAAATATCAGGTTCTGACGGACAGGGCTATAAAAACAGTGCAGAAAAAGCAATGGGCGAGCTAAGATCAAAACTTGAATTTGCCGATGTGCATGACATCATTAATGTAGGGCTTCATGAATATCTGGATGAGCTGCAAATAAAAATAAATAAAATTTCTAATGAGATAGATTCCAATTTCTTCCAAATAAAGAATAACTTTATTGCTCAAACACAAGTACAGGAATGACATTTTGTTTAGGAATTAAAACACAAACCGGGATAGTAGGATTGGCCGATACCCGAATTACATCAGGCAGCGAAACCACCACTTCCAAAAAAATATATACTGTAAATAAAGAGAAACACACCTTTTTTATCATGACATCAGGACTTCGCTCTGTCAGGGACAAAGCGATAACCTACTTTACCGAAGTCATAGAAGAACAGGATGACAATTTTAACAAGCTATATAAAGCAGCCAACGAATTTGGCAATCAGATAAAAAGGGTGGCCAAAGAAGACCAGGCAAGCCTGGAAGCGGGAGGGTTATCTTTTAATCTTTTCTCCATTATAGGAGGACAGCTAGAGCAGGACAAGGAACCCAAGCTCTATTTACTTTATCCACAAGGGAACTGGATAGAGATAAGGAAAGGTACTCCCTTTGTCATCATTGGAAATTCTGGTTTTGGCACCCCTATTTTACGAAGATCATTGAAATATGAGGAATCTTTAGAATTCGCTTTAAAGAGTGCATTCTTAGCATTTGAGGCTACCCGGATCTCTGTAAATGATGTAGATTACCCCATAGATACTGTAGTATTAGAAAATGACAGCTATAATATCATAGAAACTCGCTTTGAACAAAAGGAGGTAGAACATATTGCTGAATTTTGGAACACAAAGCTGAAGGACGCCATCAATACCCTGCCGGCTCAGGTATTGAATAAAGCCTTCACTGTAAATGATTCACAGCTTCACTTAGAATTGGAAGAATAATGTTATTAAACATAACCCATATTACTAATTATACTTATAGTGAATCAGTACCTTTAAATCCGCATAGCATATACCTATACCCTTTACCTAGAAAACATGCTAAATTATTGAACTTTGACCTTCAGGTCACTCCTACCCCAGTGGATGTACAGCAGCGTTTCAGTATAGAAAACAATCCTTATTACCTTGCATGGTTTATCGGAGAGCACGCTTCTCTTTCCATCGAAGTTTCCCTTCAGCTAGCTATAACCCCATTTAATCCGTTTTCTTTTGTCATAGACCCCGATTTTATGAAGAGTTATTCTGCTGGAACTAACTTTCAGAATTTATATAAACCAGAAGAAATGAAACTATTAAGTCCTTCTTTAACATTAGAGGAAGGCTTGAATTTTGGGGATTTTGTAACTAAACTTCATAAAGAGCATCCTGATCCAATAAATTTTCTGGTAGCTATCACCGAAAGTATTCATTCACAGTGGAAACATATCATCAGGGAAGAAGAAAATTTATGGTCTCCGGATAAGACATTTTTAGCTAATGAGGGGTCCTGCCGGGACCTATCATGGATGCTCATGCAGATGCTCAGAAAGGTAGGATTAGGGACAAAATTTGTAAGCGGCTATGCCTTTAACCCTGAATTGGATGAAGGCAATGACCTCCATGCATGGGTAGAAGTATATCTCCCCGGTGCAGGATGGGTGGGCATAGATCCCAGTTTAGGACTTTTAACTGATGAACACTATATACCTTTGGCCAGTAGCGCTATCCCCCAATTCACGCTTCCTGTGAGTGGAACCTACGGAGGCACTGCCAGCAGTGAGATGCATACAGAGGTGGTGATAAGTGAGGTGTAGTATGATTGATGTCGCATGTTAAAAAGATATTTGACCGAACGCGTGATAAAAAATGGAAGCTAGAAGGGTAAGACCGAAGAAAATTAAATTAAAGAATGTATTTAGGGTGATGCATGGCATTATAATGTAATTTCCCCAAAAAGAATAGATAGGATATTTTTTTACGATCACTATCCCACCTGCGAACAATAATTGTCCGATTAAGAACGCTCTTCTAAAAAAAGACTCTAAACATGCCTGAATCGTCGATTTTTTATGGCATAGCTTATGGAAAGCATAGTAGAACAAATCTTGTAATATGATGAAATTCTATGCATTAAGGGCAGCTTTTCGAAATCTAATACCGAAATTGAATGGCTGGGAAAAAGCAAGGACGCCTCAATGCAATTCAAGCTATTTAGGTCTGATGAGGGTTTCATGCCTACTATGGGAATAGAATTGCTACAGGGAAGGAATTTTATATGCTCAGATCAGGATTCTCTTAACTACATCATCAACCGCAGAGCGATGGAAATAATGGGAATTCCAGAGCATGAAGTGATCGGATCAGAACTCGGTGTTTGGGGCAATAATGGAAGGATTATCGGTGTGACTGAAGATTTTCATAACGATAACCTTATGGTGGCTATATAGCCTTTGGTATTTCTTTATTCAAAAAATCTTGGAGCACATTATTATGTAAAAGTAGATCAGGCTTCATCCATGGAAGAATCATTGGCCGGGATCGAAGAAGTTTTTAAAACTTATAGCCCAGACTATCCATTTCAATTTACTTTTTTGGACGAGCTGTTTGAACGGCAGTATAAGGCTGATATAGTACTGGGTAGGCTTTCTATGAGTTTTATGGAGATTTCAATCATAATATCATGCTTGGGGCTTTTTGGTTTGGCAACATTCACCGCATCACGACGGATAAAAGAACTTGGTATCAGAAAAGTAATGGGAGCTAGTTCGCTTAATTTGGTTCTGATGCTATGTGGTGATTTCACTAAACTAATATTAATCAGTATTACTATTGGCAGTTCCATTGCCTGGTATTTGGCTAAAGAATATCTTTCAGGTTTTGCCTTTCATGTAGATATCAGTGGAAGTGTATTTTTACTTGCCTCTGTAGGATTATTGACTTTATCACAGCTCACGGTAGGATACCAATCCCTAAAAGCTGCTTTTACTAATCCTGCGGCGTCCCTGAAAAATGAATGAGCGTAACAATTTGATTACTGCCATTGAGAAATCCAGCTCCCCATTTCCAGCAGCTCTTTGATATCTGGGGATAAAGGTCTTTCAGTACATAAAGGAAAGCCTCACAGCTCCGGTTGCTTCGGTGCCAATGGTAATGGAGAAGTGCTTTTAACCTACTTGGCATTTACAATATCGATTATATGTCAACTACTTGGGTCACTGACATTTTTAATAAAAATAATCTGACCTATTTAATCCATAAGCTGTTGAAAAGAACAAAATTGCGTAATTTTTCACCCCACTTTATCACGTTACCATACGTTATCATTGGTACCTTATCGGAAGCTTGATAGTATTACAGTGGTAGAAAGTGAAAACAATCTAATCACCATAATAAATAAATACCCCATAAAATACGTTAAGGCTAGCCCTTGTCTGACCTATGTGGTTTATAGGGGTCATAATCTTATTTTGCTGGCAGTACCTTAGCGCTCACTTGTCCAAAACCAACCCTGATGTTTCCATTTTCACAGTAGCCCCGCATGGTCACTGTATCTCCATCGTTGATAAACTTTCTTTCTGATCCGTCACTGAGTTTGATGGGTTTGGTCCCCTTCCAGGAAAGTTCCAACATAGAACCATAGCTATCCTCAGTAGGTCCGGAAATGGTGCCGGAGGCATACATATCCCCCACATTGATATTGCACCCATTTACAGTATGGTGGGCCAGCTGCTGGGCTATGTTCCAATACATATATTTGAAATTGGAAGAGCAGAGTTTATTTTCGTGGCCTTTCTCAGGTGACAGATATACCTCTAATTGAATATCAAAACCATGGTCCTTTTCACACTGGAGGTAAGGAAGGACTTCGGGATCCTGCTTAGGATTGGCCACCCTGAATGGTTCCAGCGCATCCAGCGTCACAATCCAAGGCGATATGCTGGAGGCAAAGTTTTTTCCAAGAAATGGGCCTAAGGGAACATATTCCCAGGCCTGTAAATCTCTCGCAGACCAATCATTGAAAAGCACAAAACCGAAAATATAATCTTCTGCATCTGCTGTAGAAATATTGTCCCCCATCTTAGTAGATTTACCGGTGATAAAAGCCAGCTCCAGTTCGAAATCCAATCTCCGTGAAGGACCGAATTCGGGGGTCTCCATATTGGCGTCCTTATACTGACCTTTTGGCCTATGTATAGGTATGCCCGAGGGAACTATGGATGACGCCCTTCCATGGTACCCTACTGGAAGGTGTTTCCAGTTGGGTAACAGCGCATTTTCAGGATCTCTAAACATGGTGCCTACATTGGTGGCATGTTCCATACTGCTATAAAAATCTGTATAATCACCTACTTTCACCGGCATTAGCATTTCGGCATCCTTAAAATTTACCATTGCTTTACCTCTACTCTGGTGATCTTTAAGATCTGCAGTATCTTCCTCGAGGAGATACTGCACCCTTTCCCTTACTTTGCGGGTGATGTTTTTCCCCAGAGCTATAAAATCATTCAGGGAGTCCTTTACAAAAATATCTTCGGGAAGGTGGCAGTCAGATAAAAAACCTTCATTTTGAAGAATGGAGAGATCCACTATTTTTTCGCCAATGGCAATGCCTGCTCTGGGAGATAACCTTTTATTTTTAAAAACACCGAATGGTAGATTATAAATGGTAAAATCTGTATTTTTTGGCATTTGGACCCAAGTAGATTTTTGGGATACATTTTGGTTCTTCATTATCAAAAATTAGTTTAAGACAAATTTATAATTAATAAGCCGAGTTCAAAACACTATTCCAATATAAAGGGTCGCTTAATCATTAAAAGAGTGGTGCCTAAAAGGATATTTATACTATTTTTGCACTTTGTTTAATCAAATATGTGAATGCCCCATGTCGCTATCTACTAAATATAATCCTGCAGAATCAGAATCAAAATGGTACCAGTTCTGGATTGAAAATAAATTGTTTAATTCCCAGATAGATTATAACAAAGAACCATATACGGTAGTCATCCCCCCTCCCAATGTTACCGGCGTGCTGCATATGGGTCATATGCTTAATAACACCCTACAGGATGTACTGGTAAGAAAAGCCAGAATGGAAGGCAAAAATGCCTGCTGGGTCCCTGGCACCGACCATGCCTCTATTGCTACTGAAACCAAGGTGGTGGCGATGCTGAAAGAGAAGGGTATCGATAAAAAATCCCTTTCCAGAGAGGAGTTTTTGAAATATGCCTGGGAGTGGAAAGAAAAATATGGGGGCATCATCTTGGAGCAGCTCAAAAAACTTGGAGCTTCCTGTGATTGGGACAGGACGAAGTTCACCATGGACGAGGACCTCAGTCAGGCTGTTACCAGCGTATTTATAGACCTCCACAAAAAAGGAAAAATCTATCGTGGCATACGCATGGTAAACTGGGACCCACAGGGCAAAACAGCTCTTTCCGATGACGAGGTGATCTTTAGAGAGATTAATTCAAAGCTTTATTATATAAATTATAAGATCGAAGGGTATAGTGATCATCTCACCATCGCTACTACCCGTCCTGAGACAATAATGGCTGATGTGGCCATCTGCATCAATCCAAATGATCCTAGGTTCCAACATCTAAAAGGTAAAAAAGCCATCATCCCGATTATAAATAGGTCAATACCTATCATAGAAGATGAATATGTGGACATGGAATTTGGTACAGGCTGCTTAAAAATAACCCCTGCCCATGATCTAAATGACTACGAGCTTGGGGTTAAGCACAAACTGGAAGTAATAGATATACTCAATGATGACGGCACCCTAAATGATAAAGCCCAAATCCTGATCGGTGAAGACCGGTTTATAGCCCGAAAAAAAATAGCCAAACTGCTCACAGAAAGTGGACACCTGGCCAAAGAAGAAGCGTATAAGTCCAATGTGGGACATTCAGAAAGAACCAATGCTGTAATAGAGCCTAAGCTATCTATGCAGTGGTTTCTGAAAATGGAAGACCTGACCAAGCCGGCTCTGAAAGCTGTCATGGAGGACATCATCCAGCTGTATCCTCCCAAGTTTAAAAACATGTACCGAAGCTGGATGGAAAATGTGCGCGACTGGTGCATATCCAGACAGCTGTGGTGGGGACATCAGATCCCCGCTTACTATCTCCCTAATGGTGAATATGTAGTAGCGGCTTCTAGAGAGGAAGCTTTGCAGATCGCCCATGAGAAGTTTGGAATTAACTATGAAGTAAACGATCTCCGACAGGAGGATGATGTACTTGATACCTGGTTCTCATCCTGGCTTTGGCCGATATCAGTATTTGATACGGATGTATTCCATACAGGAGAGCAAAATGATGAACTAAAATACTATTACCCAACTAATGATCTGGTTACAGCACCGGAAATACTCTTCTTTTGGGTGGCCAGGATGATCATCGCCGGATACGAATATACAGGAGAAAAACCTTTCAAAAATGTCTACCTCACCGGAATAGTCAGGGATAAGCTAGGAAGAAAAATGTCTAAATCCCTGGGTAATTCCCCTGACCCCCTCGAGCTTATCAAACAATACGGTGCTGATGGAGTAAGAACAGGCATGCTTTTCAGCTCACCTGCGGGCAATGATCTCCCTTTTGATGAAAAACTGGTAGAGCAAGGCAGAAATTTCTCCAATAAAATATGGAATGCCTTCAGACTGGTAAAAGGTTGGGAAATAGATTCGAATATACTGGAAAATGAGAACCAAGCGGCATTTGAGTGGTTTGAAAACCGACTGAATGAAGCCATCAAGGAAATAGAAGACCACTTCAGTAAATTCAGAATCTCAGATGCCCTTATGGCTACATATAAACTTGTCTGGGATGATTTCTGCTCATGGTACCTGGAAATGATCAAACCGCCTTATCAGCAGCCCGTAGACCTGGAAACATATGAAAAAACGATCGCGTTTTTCGAAAAAATCCTTCAGCTATTGCATCCATTTATGCCATTTATAACTGAAGAACTTTGGCAGCAGATCAAATATCGAGAAGTTAAAGAAGCGCTTATTGTATCCGAATGGCCAAAAGCCAATGATTTTGACAGCAAAACAATAAAAAACGCTACTCATATCTTTGAAGTGGTAAGCCATATAAGAAACATCAGGGCCTCCAAAGGGATATCCCCAAAGGTAGCATTTGACCTGACCATCCATACAGATAGCAAAGAACTTTATAGCTCATACGAAACTATTTTAAAAAAGCTGGCGAATCTGAATGGTATTTCCTTTGGACAAAAGGTGGAAAATGCAATCAGTTTTGTAATCAAAAGTGATGAGTTTTTCTTACCTATGGCGGAAAAGCTCGATGTAGATAAAGAAAGAGAAACCCTGTTAAAGGAAATTGATTATACAAAAGGTTTTTTGAAAGCTGTAGCCAAAAAACTGAGCAATGAAAAGTTTGTAAACAGTGCCCCTGCTCAGGTGGTAGATGCAGAGCGTAAGAAAGAAGCAGATGCACAGGCCAAAATAAAAACAATGGAAGAAAGCCTGGCAAAATTAGGTTAAATCATACTTTGGGCATTTAATCATGGAGCAGTAAACTGGGAGAAATCACCATTTACTGCTCTTTTTATTTATATCTATGCAAAAATCAAGGATGATAATCTATGGATAATGAATAGTTATGTGCAGCGTGGATCAATCTTCCTGTCTACCATACATTACTTGATTGATTGATTACTTATGCGCAATTAAAACCTTATAGCCAATGAGGTATTTATGGCTGAATTACCCCTGCTAAACTTTCCCGCAGGAAGGTCATATACCGGATCAGGGCTAAAAAATTGGCGGAATTCGATACGGGCTAGGGCCCTTTCAGTTACTTCATAGTCCAGGTTCATCGATAGCCCAGTCACTTCCATTCCATTATTTAAAATCACCCCTTTCTTATCTGAGTAATAGTCAACTCTTGAGGCTATATATAAGTGGTCAAAGAACTTTCTTCTCAATGATAAGGTAGCCCCGTACCATTGGTTCAACTCGGTATTGATAGTAGATTCTATACCATAATCTGCACCGAAAGTTATACCCCAGCCATTAAAACTATACATGGTATAAAAATTATTGTAAAAACGGGGAAGGTATAAAGTTTGAGGATATTCATTCCCATAATAATTACTATAATTAATGATCATACCGTCCATGGGCCGGTAATTAATCCCCGCACCTAGTCCCAGTGATTGGTTTCTCTCTGTCCGCTGGACGTTTTGCCAGCCATTGGCCAGCCAGAGCGTGAGGTCCAAATTTTCGTTCCATGCATAGGATAATCTTCCTCCGGTGAGAAAGTAGGGGGAGTTTTCTGCAAGTAAGCTTCTGGAAAGGTGCCATGTTTCCATGCCCTCTGCACTCTCAAAACCAATATGGGAAGGCATAATACCCACATCCAACCAAAGGTTATCCAATAATTTCACTCCAACCGAAGCTTCATATACCATCTGTGCCCAAGCAGGCTCATCAGCTAAATTATACTGTGCATAAGTCCCAGTCATCAGGGCCAGATTACCTCTGATATTATCTTCTGAATAAGCAGCTCTCAGGAATGCCAGGTTCACACTGAATTCATTATGTCTTTTAAAATTAAAAAGAAAATCAGGTCTTAAGTGATCCTCTGGCTGGTTAAGATCATAAGTATAATATGTCTCTATGTATCCAGATACTTCCCAGCCTCCGGAAGAAAAAATCTGAGCATTACTGCTGAAAGCTATAATTGAAAAAAGGAAAACAAGAAGACATCTCATGCGGTCAGGTTTTAAAAAACATGAATGAAATTAAAGAAAAAAGCCCGTCAAACCGGGCTTTTTCTTTATTCTTAAAAAAGGGGTATTATATTTTTTTTGTTCTGAAAGACCTGTCATAAAGCTCAATACTTTCCAGGATAATCCTTTTGGCATCCTCTTTACCCAAAAAGTCTTCCACTTTTACTTCCTTGTTTTCCAGTTTTTTATAATCTTCAAAAAACCTGTGGATTTCTTTCATCAAATGTGGAGGCAGGGCGTCTATATCCTCAATATAATTAACTGACTGATCATCGGCTGCTACTGCTATAATTTTATCATCTGCTTCACCACCATCTATCATTCTCATTACACCTATCACCTTTGCTTTTACCAAAGTCATAGAAGGAATATCTATTTGAGAAATGATAAGTATATCTAGGGGATCATGGTCTTCACAGAAAGTCTGAGGAATAAACCCATAATTTGCAGGATAATGAACAGCGGAAAACAATACCCTGTCTAAAAGCAGCATGCCTGTTTTTTTATCTAACTCATATTTCCCTTTACTGCCCTTTGGAATTTCGATAACACCAGTGACAAATTCCGGTGCATCTTTCCCTATATGCACATCGTGCCATGGATTGATCATATCAAAAATAATTTATATTTCAACTTTTAAATAGCATGCAAAATTACGCCATTTAAAATGTATACAAAACAATCCTTTAGTATTTTAAATATATTTTTTGGTCTTCTTGTCTCACTGGCCGTTATTTTGCCGTATGGGCTTCAAAACATCCTAACTTATGAAATCGATCATGAGGAAACTATCAAAGATGTAGACTTTCATAGGGCACCTAAAAAATTAAAAAAACATGAGAAAATTACCCCTTACCTTTCTATTGGTATTCGCATTTTATATTACCCTTCATGCCCAGCAGGTTCAAACAGTGGAAGTAGAAGGTCAAAGTGAACTAAGGATCAAGCCTGATCAAGCCATCTTAGCTGTACAAGTTCAGCACAAAGCACCAAAAGCATCAGATGCCGCCCAGGGATTGAACAAGCAATCTCAGGAAATAGTTGAGCTGATGAAAAAAAGCAAACTTTCCGACTATGATCTAAAAACCAACAATTATCAAGTAAACATCAATAGGGTTTACACCAATAATACTATGAAAGAAAATGGTTACATAGCTACACAAACTATTAACATCACCATACGGGACCTGGATGGAGATTTGGTCAAAGCTGTAGATGCCTTAGGCCAGATAAAGGATTTACAATATTCCATCAGTTATATGTTATCTGACAGTTTAAAAAGCAGCTTAGAGAAAGAATTATTGACTGAAGCATTAAAAGATGCCCAGAAAAAAGCTGATATTATAAAAGATGCTATGGGACTTCAAGAAATAAAGGTGAATAAGATTGATTATAAACCACAGAACAGTTTTAACTTCCCTATATTCAGACAGGCAGCGGAATTTAGTATGGATGCCAGTGCCAAAGCTATGCCCGTATTACAGCCCGACGAGCAAAAAATTTCTGATAGAGTAGTAGTTAGTTACAGATTTGTTAATTGATAAATACTATAAAAATTTTAGCGCTCTCTTCCTCTATACTATATGGGGAAGAGAGACTTTCACTTTGGTTCCTTCATTCAGTGCGGAGCTGAGTTCTATTTCCCCACTGAGTTGCTCTACTGACTCCTTCACCATATAAAGCCCTATACCAGAGCCAACGTTCTGCTGGGTGGCCCGCTGAAATAAATTGAAGACTTCCTTTTGGTATTTTTCATCTATGCCTATCCCATTATCAATACATAGAATGGTACACCCATCATTTTTAACAGTTATACTTAAGCTGATTTTTTTATCTTTTTCGTGCTGCTTCTGAAAATTATAAGCATTGCTGAAGAGATTGTTCACGATTACCCTTAATTTGGCATCATCCGAATAAAACTCTTGCTCCTGCACTACATTCATTTGAACATCGATTTCGCTTAAGTCCCATTTCTCCTGATAAGCTGCATACTGCTGTTCCAGTAAGTGGGCCACGTCTATCTTAGTAAATTTATTGTCTATTTTAGTAGATCTATAAAAATCCAGCATTTTATAAATAAAATTATCCAGCTTATGCGTAGCAAGATCTATCATATTAAAATATTCAAGAATATCTGGATCATTTACTTCCAATTTAGCTAATTTGGATATACCAGAAATACTCATCAGTGGCCCTCTCAATTCATGGGAAAGACTGTAGACAAACTGATTCATTTCAGAATGGACTTTGTGCAGTTTCTCGTTTTTATAGGCCAGTTCTTTACGCGTAAAATAAATTTCCCCTGCATTTCTTACCGCATTTTTGATCTGTTCTATGTTCCATGGTTTGTCAATAAAACGGTGTACTTCTCCTTTATTGATGGCATCGATGACTGATTGTATATCCGAATATCCAGTCAGAAGAATCCTGATAGGCAATGGATTGACCTGAATCAATTTTTCAAAAAATTCCACTCCCGTCATCTCTGGCATACGCTGATCCGCTATTACCACTTGGTATTCAAACTCCCTGACCATCTCTAGCCCCTGCTTGGCATTCAAAGCGGTATTGACGTTAAACTCTTTTCTAAGACTGGCTTTGAATGAGTTCAAATTATTGTCTTCATCATCTATATACAGTACATTAACTTTCTGTCCTATCATATCATACTGGACTTTTGGTTAATCGGCAGTTTGATGATAAATGAAGTTCCGGCATCCGGCACCGTTTCTACTTCCAATGATCCATGATGCTTTTCGATAATCGAATAAACGATGGATAGGCCTAGTCCCGTACCTTTACCTACAGGTTTGGTAGTAAAGAAAGGCTCAAATATCCTTTCTTTAACGTGAGCAGGGATCCCTGGTCCGTTGTCTATTATTTCTATTCTGGCAAATTCTCCCTCTGTGGAAGTTTTGATGACTATAACTGGATTAGGGTTAGTGGCTAGGTTTTCAGTAAGCGCATGTACAGCATTGTTGACTATATTCATAAACACCTGATTTATTTTACCAGCAAGGCAATCCACCATTGGCAATTCACCAAAGTCTTTTACTATCTTGATTTTATTGGACATAGAACTGTTCAGGAGAACCAAGGTACTGTTGATCCCTGAATGTAAATCTACTTTCTTGACATCTTGTTCATCAACTCTCGAAAAAAGTTTTAATCCTTTGACTATTTCCACAGTACGCTTGGCTCCATCCTCCATACCCTGCAGCAGCTGGGTAATTTCTTCCTTCACATATTCCAGGTCGATGTCCCTTTCTAGTCTGGATAGTTCCTTTAAAGTTTCAGCATTGAATTCTTGCAGCCCTTTATCTCTATATGCCTCCATTATTTCCAGTACATCCCCGATATCCCTTTTCAGTGGATTGATATTTGAACTCACAAAATTGATAGGGTTGTTGATTTCATGCGCCACACCTGCGGTTAATTGACCCAAAGAAGCCATTTTTTCTTGGTTGACCAGTTGAGTTTGGGTATTCTGGAGATTTCTCAAGGTGACTTCCAGTTCATGGGTGCGGCTTTGTACTTTTTCCTCTAAGATGGCATTCTGTTCGCGGATAAGCCTTTCATTTTCTTTTACTGCTTCTAGTCTGTCGTGCTGCTCTTGTTCCTTTTCTTTTTTTAGTATATTAATTCTGTCTGCCAGTGCGAGGGATAATAATATGGCTTCTATCGCTGTTCCCAAAAGCATAGGTAAAGTAGATAATGAACTGGAAGGAATTATTCCTTGATTTTGAAAAACGTATATTAAAAGACCTACTAAAAAAGTACCCCAAGCTATTAAAAAGAAAACTGCTGGTCTTGAACCTTTCCGGGCAATAGTGATTCCTATAGTTATAAATAATATCACTCCCACAAATCCTGTAATATCTATAATTCTATAACTAATCTCAACAAAACCCAATAATCTCACTATTATACCTGCTATATATAAAATAATAATGATTATTAGAAGTTTATCTAAAGCAGGTACAAAATATTTAGTTTTTAAAAAACTCTTTATAAATAAGACAGCTAATACCCCAGCAATAGCTGGGAAGACTATTATGCTTAAACTGAATAAATAAGGATTTTCTCCGAGTATATAAATATGGGAAAATCCAAGTAAAGATAACTGTGCTAATCCTATAAATAATACATATAAGGAATAATACATATAAACCTTATCTTCAATGATAAAATACAGTATAATATTATACAAAAATAGGGCAAGCATTAACCCAACATATATATTAATTAATAGCATTCTATTGGAATATATTTTTAAAAAAGACTCTTTTTCTTCTACAATCACATTGAATCCGATAGGGTCATTGGATGTAATTACAGCTATAAACTCTCCTTCCTTTAAATCAGCATAAGATATTTCAAAAATAGGACGGGGATATGTTAAAGGGTTAGATAATTTATTACTTGTCCCTGAGCTATTAAATAATTTTAACTGGCCATTTTCTTCTATATATAAATCCAGTTTATGAAACAATGGACTTGTGAACTCCAATACATAGGCTTCATTCTCATTAAAAGTCCTACCCTTAAAATTAAACCCTACTATAAATTTATCTTTTATAAATCCATGAGATATATTACCATTAATTTCATCTATTAAACTAAGCTCATTTATATTTTTAATATAGTCTGTATCACTGTGGTATAAACTAAAAACTTTTACTTGATTCACATTGTTTGCATTAAAATATTGCAAACTTACAACCAATGATATTAAAATTAATATAAAAAAAAATAAAATTATTGCAATTTTTTTATTTGGTTTTATTTTACTATCCATGACTAGTAGATGTCAAATGTGGTAACTTCAAATCAAATTCCACATCCATAGAACCTTTTGGCCCTGTTTCCTGCGATAAATGGCTTAAATTATTCCTCAATTTAAAAATAAAGTCTCGATCCTCGAAATGAGCAGATGATAGATTTTCAATATCATCTATTTCAAGAGCAGTTGCTATTAATCCTTCCTTAGGATAAAAAAATTTTCCATTATCTCCTAAAGTCGATATAATTCTGAAACCAACTTTATAACAGTTTCTTAATGTAGCTGGTGAACAAAATGCCAGTAATCTTTTTATGTTTAATTGTGAGCTAATGGCTACACCTACCCTGCCTAAATATATACTTCCGATCCCATATCCTGCTACTTCTTTAGAATTCCATAATCCACAGAGCTCTGCCATTTCTAATGGTTTAAAATCACTTATATAATCTAAAATCTTAGCATCTAAATCTTTAGTCGCTTCTACTACTGGAAGGGGAAATGCTTCTGAATTTAATTGAATTCTAGCGCCTCCCAAAATTCTATTATCATCAATAGCTTCTACTAATATTAAATAGACATTGGAATCTTCAGTCCAAGATGTATCAGCAGAGGTAACTTTAGTTACTCCATAGGTTGCCAAGACATTTAAATGTCCTTGTATATATTTCTCCGTAGCTTCCGAATCATCTTTAGCTTTTATAATTCTTACCTTAACCTTCATATCTAGCATTTAAATATTCATCCAAATCAATATATAATCTCATTGAGACATCTGTTTCCCCTAATAGTATTACTCTAGCAAAATGGGAACAAGCAGCTCCTCCCAACAGTACTGAGGAACCTATCTGCGGCCATGTAGACAGGGTTCTTCCTATTTCCATGAAACTTTCCCTACCCCTTATAGAAATTTTATCAAAATCAACGATACTCATAAAATAAGCCTGCGCATGCTCAGACATTCCTGCCAATAATTGACTTTCCTCTCCAAATTGAGCAAGCTTACCATGAAATATAGGCCTTTTGGGTTCCAAATCAAACCTTTCTATGTCAATCATTCCCCTATCACTGGTATCCATCAAGACAGGAATGTTTAATGATTTGGCCATCAGGCGGCTACTTATCTTTATATCCAGACTATCACACTCTTCTATTAATAGATCGAGATTCCCCCCCTCTGTAAAAAATTGAAGCATATTTTCAGCCGTTACACCCTTATCATATACGGTTACCTTTAAGTACGGATCAAGTTCTGCTATCTCTCTGGCCACTATATTGACTTTTGAATCACCCAGATTACATACGCTGGACCTGATCCTGTTCAGGTTGCTTAAATCCAAAGTGTCAAAATCCGCAATCCTAAGCTCGCCGAAAGAACGCTCCATCGCCAAACTGACCGCCACACTCTGGCCTACAGACAAACCTATCACCCCGACTGCCTTGGTAGATAATACCTCCTGCTCTTCTAGAGTAATCTTGTTCTTGTTTCTTGCAGTACGCACCCTGATAAAATATGCTTCCTTCAGTAAGACCACAAGAGTATTTCTCCAAGGATAATATATATAGTTACTCAGGGTATCTATCGGATGTGTTTTTAAATATTCCTCCGTCTCCAGTGCCAATTCACTTTGTGTATACCGTCTGGAAGGATGTTCTATCTTAATCAATTCCCCTATCTGGGAAGAAAGGGTGTCTTTGATAATTAAACCCGGAATGTTGCGGATTTTATTTAATATCTGGATATCTGTCTCTGACGTGGGGTCTAATATAATAGGTCTAAAATCAGTATCCTTAAAGGACTGTAAACATTCTTTCATGAAAGCTTTGATAAAAATAGTTCTAAATTGCAGGTAAAGTTATATTTAAGAATTTAAAATAGAACATATTTGTATAAAAATAATTATTGGTACCTAAAAAAACGTATTATACCATAATAAAAAAGCTTATTAACAACAGGATAGCTTTATAATAAAATAAAACCACCGCGTGATCTAAATTTTAATTAAATCATATCCAAAAAAATACCTAATTTAGCATATAATTCTATAATGTGTCGGAGAGCAATAAATGAAAGATTCAGAAGAAAAAATTAAGGTTTTATATGTAGATGATGAAGTTAACAACCTTCATGCATTCAAAGCTACCTTTAGAAGGGAATACCAGATCTTCTTAGCAGAATCAGCTGATGAAGCCAGGAAAATCCTAGATGAGGAGGATATCGAGATCATCATTACTGATCAACGGATGCCTAATGAGACTGGTGTCGAGTTTTTAGAATCTATCATCCCCCCTCATCCTGATCCTATGAGGATTCTCTTAACAGGATTTACAGACATACAGGCAGTAATAGATGCCATAAATAAAGGTCAAGTCTATCATTATCTCACTAAGCCTTGGGAGGAGGATTATATGAGGACTGTAGTAAAAAATGCATTTGAGGTATTTGAACTTCGAAGAAAAAATGCCCAGCTCACCAAAAGCCTATTAAAAGCCAATGATCAGCTGGAGTTTTTATTGAGACAAAATCTGCTTTCTTAATAACGCGCGGCTAAAAGTAACTGTAGCTCTTTATGGGTCATTAGAAATTTTCTTCCCAAATGGGCATTGGTGAGGCTACCTCTATAGGTATATACTCCTTTCATAAACCATTTATAATTAAATATCATCTCTTCTGCACCACCCAGGTCTGCCATCTGAAGTAAGATCGGTGTAAATATATTACTCAATGCTACCGAAGCTGTACGGGAGACCCTGGATGCAATGTTGGGAACACAGTAATGAATGATATCATATTTATTAAATGTAGGTTCTTCATGCGTAGTCATTTCTGAAGTTTCTATACAGCCTCCCTGGTCTATACTGACATCTATGATGATGCTGCCGGGCATCATAGCCGCCACCATTTCTTCTGACACCACTATTTTGGTTTTGCCCTTCTCCGCTCTTAATGCTCCTATGACCACATCAGCCTCTTTAAGCGCCTGGCCTAGGGTGTAATTGTCTATAGTGGAAGTATAAACCTGCTGGCCCAAAAGCTGTTTAATCCTCCTCAATTTATAGATATGGTTATCGAAAATCTTAATAGTGGCTCCTAGCCCTAAAGCCGTCCGGGCAGCATACTCTGCTACTGTCCCTGCCCCTATTATCACTACCTGGGTAGGCGGCACACCGGTAATCCCCCCCAATATAAGCCCTTTTCCATCATTAACACTGCTTAGGTACTCGGCTGCTACCAGCATCACGGTGCTTCCTGCTATTTCACTCATGGCACGTACCACTGGCATGCCCCCGACCTTATCCTCAAGATTTTCAAAAGCTACTGCAGTGATCTTTTTCCTATTTAGGGCATGGATAAAATCAGCATTCTGCTTCCCAAGCTGTAAAGCAGAAATCAGGCAGGCACCTGGGCGCATAAATGCGATTTCATCTTCCTTTGGCGGCTCTACTTTAAGCACTACTTCGGCATCAAATGCCTCTTTGGCACTGTAGACCACTTTTGCGCCTGCATCAGAATAATCCTTATCTGAAAACTTGGAGTATTTACCTGCGTTTGACTCCACCATCACCCGCTGTCCATTATTGACAAGCAATGCTACTGCTTCTGGAGTGAGCACCACTCTCTTTTCCTGAAAAGCCACTTCTCTGGGCAGCCCTATCAATAAAGCATTTTTAGAATTTTTAGTTTTTTCTACTGCCTCCTTCGGATAAAGCTTAGTCTCTGAAGCTATTTCTGCCAACTTATCTGCCATCTCTGATGATGTTTATGGTAATGATCCTTTCTTGATTTTCCCCTACCGATATATCTATTAAAGCAAAATCACCTGGAATATATGCGGCTACTTTTTCAGCCCATTCTATCCAGCAATATTGGCCGCTATAAAAGTATTCATCCACTCCTATATCCAATGCTTCCACAGGATCTTCTACCCTATAAAAATCAAAATGAAAATATAGCTCCCCCCTAGTATCCTGATATTCATTTACTAAGGAAAAGGTAGGACTGCTTACCTGATCCACTATTTGGAAATGCTCAGCTATCCCTTTTATTATAGTAGTCTTCCCTGCTCCCATCTGCCCTTTAAACACCCATATGGTCTCGTTTTTACAGATGTCTATAATGCGCATGACAGCTTCCGATAGCTGGGAAAGCTTTGAACAATAGATACGTTCCAAATTAATAATTCTTAGGTGTAAGGTGCACCAAAGGTACGATTATTTCTTCCAAAGATACTCCTCCATGCTGAAAGGTATCCTTATAATAATTTACGTAATAGTTATAATTGTTTGGATAGGCAAAGAAATAATCTTCCACTGCAAAGACGTAGCTGGTAGAAATATTAAATTTTGGAAGTTTAGCTTCATCTGGTTTATTGATCTCAAAAACTTTTCCAGACTCAAAATTTAAATTCTTGCCCTGTTTATATCTTAGGTTGGTAGTGACAGTTCTGTCACCGATAATTTTATATGGCCTGTGCACCCTTTTAGTACCATGGTCTGTAGTTACGACAACTTCCGCCCCTGACTCACTGATTTTTTTAAATAACTCAAACAAGGAGGAATGGGTAAACCAGCTTTCAGTAAGTGACCGATAAGCTGATTCATTTGGGGCCAGTTCTTTGATCATTTTCATATCTGTCCGGGCATGGGACATCATATCTACAAAATTATATACCAGTACATTCAGGTCGTTATTGATCAGATTAGTAAAATTATCCAGAACGGCTTTTCCTTGGTTCACCTGAAGAATTTTATGGTAAGAAGATTTTATGTTTAACCGGTTCTTCTGAATATTTACCTTCAAAAATTCCTCTTCGTGATTATTTTTACCTTCATCAGTATCCTCTCCTTCCCAAAGATCAGGGTGGAAACGTGCCATATCTATCGGCATCATACCACTGAACAATGCATTACGGGCATAAGCAGTGGTGGTAGGAAGAATACTATAATAAGTCTCATCACTCTCCACATTAAAGTGAGGACTTAGCAGTGGTTCTATAATTTCCCACTGATCTAGCCTTAGGTTATCAATGACAATAAAGAACAGCGGTTTCCCTTCTTTGAGTTTAGGAAATACTTTTTCTTTCATCACTTGATGGGAGAGTATTGGTTTTTCGATGTTTGGCTCATTGAGCCAATCCAGATAATTTTCCTTTATAAATTTAGCAAAGTTGGCATTGGCTTCAGTTTTCTGAGTGTCCAGAACCTCCTGCATGCTTTTATTCTCTGTTTTATCTATTTCGAGTTCCCAGTAGGTAAGTTTGGTATATATATCGGACCATTCTTTATGGTCTATGGCATCATTATAGGCCATGCTGATGTTTCGAAAATCCTGTTGATAAAAAAGATTGGTCTTTTCGGTAATAAGCTGCTTGTTTTGAAGGATCTTTTTTACAGAAAGCAGGATCTGGTTTGGATTGATAGGTTTAATGAGATAATCGGCTATTTTGCCTCCTATGGCATCATCCATAATATGCTCTTCCTCACTTTTGGTGATCATCACCACTGGGGTCTGAGGCTTGAGGATTTTTACCTGCTGAAGTGTCTCCAGTCCAGTCATCCCAGGCATCATTTCATCCAAAAAAATAACATCGAAGTTTTGCTCCTCTACTTTTTCTATAGCATCCACTCCGCTATTTACTGTAGTAATCTCATATCCCTTTTGTTCTAGGAACATTATATGGGGTTTTAACAGATCAATTTCGTCATCAGCCCAAAGGATTTTAAATTTTTGCATATTAATTGGTTTATATCTTTTAAAATTATAATTACTTTTGGCCTTTATCACAAAAACACAGGTCCTTGAAAAGCCATAAAATTCTTAATGATCCTGTTTATGGTTTTATTACCATACCCAGCGAGCTTATCTTTGCCATCATAGACCACCCATACTTCCAGAGGTTACGCAGAATCAAACAATTGGGTTTGACTGACTTCATTTATCCAGGTGCTCTTCATACTCGGTTTCACCATGCTATAGGGGCTATGCACCTGATGAGCATCACCTTGGACAATTTAAGAAATAAAGGTCATGAAATAAATAATGATGAATATGAATCGGCACTTATCGCCATTCTTCTTCATGATATAGGCCACGGGCCCTTTTCACACGCCCTGGAATTTAGCCTGCTAAAGGACATCCATCATGAATCGATGTCCCTTATGATCATCAAGTCATTGAATATAGAATTCAACAACCAGTTAGACCTTGCCCTTAAAATCTTTACAGGCAAGTATGAAAGAAAATTTTTCCACCAATTGGTATCAAGCCAGTTGGATATAGACCGTCTGGACTACCTACAGCGTGACTGTTATTTCACCGGCGTATCGGAAGGGACTATAGGTGCAGACAGGATCATCAAAATGATGAACATCAAAGATGATGCCTTGGTCATAGAAGAAAAAGGCATTTATAGTATAGAAAACTTTTTGAGTGCTCGAAGATTGATGTACTGGCAAGTATATTTACATAAAACAACCGTGAGTGCTGAAAAGATGCTGATCAACCTCATCTCCAGGGCAAAAGATGTACAGCAGTCAGGCATAAATCTAAAAGGTTCTGAGGCCTTTATCCATTTACTGCAAAACAATTATACGCTGGAAGACTTTAAAAAGTCCCCTGCTTTATTGGAAATCTTCACAGAACTGGATGATTATGATATATGGGGTGCAGTAAAACAGTGGAAAAAAGACGGCGATTATGTACTGAACAACATATCTAATATGTTCTTAAACAGAAACCTATTTAAAATAGAATTAAGAAGCGCACCTTTTGGGCCTTCAGAACTAGAAGAAATAAAGCGGAGAACAATTAAAAAACTCAATATTCCTGAAGAGGACCTACGTTACTTCTATTCATATGGCAGTATCAGTAATAATGCCTATGTGGCCAAAGACAGGATACTTATCTACACCAAAAAAGGTGAAGTGATGGATGTGGCCAAAGCTGCAGACCTGCCAAATATAAAAGCGATGAGCAAAATAGTGAAAAAACATTACGCTTGTCGCGCTAAAAATTTAACTTTGCCTTCACATTAAATTAAACCCCATGGAATTTACCGTCAATCAAGTAGCTGAGCTTTTGAATGGAAAAGTGGAAGGTGATGGCTCACTCAAGGTAAGCAGGCTTGATAAAATACAGGAAGGTAAGCCCGGAAGCATCAGTTTCCTGTCTAACCTGAAATATGAACCTTACCTATACACTACCCAAGCCAGTGCAGTTATTGTTCAGGAAGATCTAAAACCTTCGAAAGCCATACATACGAATCTGATCAGGGTAAAAGATCCCTATAGCGGTTTTACCCAGCTTCTGGAAGCCTATGCTTTAATGATCCGGGCAGATAAATCAGGGGTAGAGCAGCCCAGCTTTATGGACGAGTCCAGCATCATGGGGGAAAATGGATATCGAGCAGCTTTTTCGTATATTGGCAAAAATTCAGTTATAGGTAATAATGTAAAAATCCATGCTCAGGCAGTAATAGGGGATGACGTAAGCATTGGAGACCACTGTATCATCCATCCTGGGGCGAGGATTCTAAATCAAAGCAAAATAGGCAACCACTGTGAGATTCATTCTAATGCAGTAATCGGTTCGGATGGATTTGGATTTGCTCCTCAGTCAGACGGGACCTATAAAAACATCCCCCAGCTGGGGAATGTGGTACTAGAGGACTATGTGAGCATAGGAGCTGGGACTACCATTGACCGGGCCACATTAGGATCTACTGTTATTAAAAAAGGGGTAAAAATAGATAACCTGGTACAAATAGCACATAATGTGGTCATTGGTGAAAACACGGTGATAGCAGCGCAGGCCGGTATTTCGGGCTCCACGGAAGTGGGCAAAAACTGCATTCTTGCAGGTAAAGCAGGTTTGATTGGCCACTTGAAAATAGCAGACAGGACCACTATAGGAGCCAATACAGGTATTTCCAAATCTATAATAGAAGAAGGTACCACAGTACACGGATACATGGGATTCAAAATCAAGGATTTTCTAAAATCCTATGCCATATTTAAAAAATTGCCTGAGCTACAAAACAAAATGATAGATCTCGAAAAAAAACTTTAAATTCGCAGGTTAAAATATAACGGATTTTTTATAATTCGAAATTAACATTCTTAATGAAAGTAAAACAGCATACCATAGGAAGACAGGTAGCCGTCACCGGAGTGGGATTACACACTGGCGTGGTGACTACCATGACATTTGTCCCAGCTCCTCCGAACCACGGCTATAAATTTCAGAGAACAGATCTAGAAGGGCAGCCTATCATAGATGCTGACGTGGACAATGTAGTGGATGTCTCAAGAGGCACTACTCTCGAACAAAGTGGGGCCAGGGTATTTACAGTCGAGCACGTGCTGGCTGCATTGGTAGGTCTAGAATTAGACAATGTCCTGATCCAACTGGATGGACCAGAACCTCCTATCATGGACGGCAGTTCGATCCAGTTTATAAGTGTTCTGGAAGAAGCAGGACTGCAAGAACAAAACGCATTGAGAAGGTTTTTTGAAGTACCTGAAAGCATCCATTATAGAGATACCGGCCGAGAAGTGGAAATGGCAGCCTTGCCACTGGATGACTATAGGGTTACCGTGATGGTAGATTACAACTCCCCTGTCCTCGGAAGCCAGCATGCCTCTATCACTGATATAAGCCAGTTTAAATCTGAGATAGCTTCCTGTAGAACATTCTGTTTCCTTCATGAACTGGAAATGCTCTATAACCAAAACCTTATCAAAGGTGGTGATCTAAACAATGCTATTGTGGTCGTAGACCGGGTAGTAGAGGAAAAAGAACTTGCCTCACTGGCCAAAATGTTTAATAAACCAAAGGTAGAGGTAAGAAAGGAAGGGATTCTAAACAATGTAGAGTTAAGGTATAAGAATGAGCCAGCCAGGCATAAACTATTAGATGTAGTGGGTGACCTGGCGTTGGTCGGCAGGCCGCTGAAGGCACAGATTCTTGCAGCCCGACCTGGACATGCCGCCAATGTGGCCTTTGCCAAAAAGCTTAAAAGGGCTATGGAAAAATCTGGGCCCAGTCATATCCCCCATTATGACCCTAAGCTGCCTCCTGTTCTGGATATAAATCAGATAAGTAATATACTTCCCCACAGATATCCGTTCCAATTATTGGATAAAGTAATCTACCTAGATGATACTGTGGTGGCAGGTGTAAAAAATGTTACTATAAACGAACCATTTTTTATGGGCCATTTCCCAAACAATCCGGTCATGCCTGGTGTGCTTCAAGTAGAAGCAATGGCACAGACCGGAGGCATCCTAGTGCTCAGCACTGTAGATGATCCTGAAAATTATTGGACTTATTTTCTAGGTATAGAAAATTGTAAGTTCAGAAAAATGGTAATTCCAGGAGATACCCTAATTTTTAAATGTGAACTGTTAGCCCCCATCAGAAGAGGAATAGCAAAAATGAAAGGAGAGGCTTATGTAGGCACTACTTTAGTTTGTGAAGCCGTGATGACTGCTAGTATTGTAAGAAAAGAAGTATGATAAGCAATTTATCCCATATAAATGACCAAGCTGTTATAGGTAAAGATGTTACCATTGATCCTTTTACAGTCATTCACGAAAATGTAAAGATTGGAGCGGGGACTTGGATAGGCTCCAATGTTACCATCTATCCAGGTGCTATTATAGGTGAAAACTGTAAGATTTTCCCTGGTGCGGTAATATCTGCAGTACCCCAGGACCTTAAATTCCAAGGGGAAGAATCAACCGTAGAAATAGGAGATAATACTACCATCAGGGAATGTGTAACTATCAACAGAGGAACCATCGACAAGCGAATGACCAAAGTTGGAAGCAACTGTCTGCTAATGGCTTATGTCCATATAGCCCATGATTGTATATTAGGTAACCATGTAATCATCGCCAACGCCGTCCAAGTGGCAGGCCATGTAAACATAGATGATTACGCTTTTATAGGAGGCAGTAGTGCGGTACACCAATTTGTCAAAGTCGGCGTACACTCTATGATTTCCGGCGGGTCATTGGTAAGAAAAGATGTACCTCCCTATACCAAAGCAGCTCGCGAACCCCTAAGTTATGCTGGAATAAATTCACTTGGACTTAGACGTAGAGGATTTTCCAGTGAAGCGATCAGTAATATACAGGAGGTATATAGATATCTTTTCCTTAACAGTTTGAATAATTCCAGAGCACTGGAAGAAATAGAAATAAACCTCCCCGCCACCAAAGAAAGGGATGAAATCATTAATTTCATCCGGTCTTCTGAAAGAGGTGTGATGAAAGGATATATTAATTGATATGCTAGGTATCAAATTAGACCAAGCTGGGAAAAGATACCAATATGAATGGATATTTAAAAGCCTCAGCTTGGACTTTGAGCCTAATAACAGGATAGCTGTCACCGGAAGTAATGGTTCAGGTAAATCCACACTCCTTAAATGCGTGGCTGGCCTTATCCCTTTTACTGAAGGCAAGGTAAGCTATCACTTAGGTCAAACGGCTATATCTGAAGCAGATATTTTCTCTTATCTTGCCATCAGTGCTCCATACATGGAGCTTCCGGAAGAGTTTACACTGATAGAATTACTGCATTTTCATTTTAAATTTAAAAATAAAATCTCCAATGTTTCCATTCAGGAGATGATGGATATCATGTATTTAAATGAATCAAAAGATAAACAGGTTCAATTTTTTTCCAGTGGAATGAAGCAAAGACTCAAACTGGGATTATGCTTTTTTTCAGATGTTCCCTTATTACTGCTAGACGAGCCTACCTCTAATTTAGACCAAAAAGGTGTTGACTGGTACCTGGAGATGTTAGCTCTATATGGCAGTTCTAAATCCATTCTCATCTGTTCAAATGACACTCGGGAATATGCCAACTGCCATAAAATAATTGAAATGGAAAATTTCAAAATAAAACGAAGGGATTAACTTCCTCATATATTGAAGGTGAAGCGGTAATGGATTCCACAGTTATAATATATAATTAAAAAGGTAGTCCTATAAAAAATAGTAGCGAAGGTGATAAATACCACCTTCTGCATTACTGTTTTAAAGTTACCAATGTCACGCCAGAACCTCCCCTATCGGCATGTTCATCTTCAAATTTAGCTACTGATGGCATGGTACGTATAAGGTTTCGGGATATTTCTCTTAGTATGCCATCCCCTTTTCCATGTACTATCCTAAGATCTTTGATTCCCAGCATGTGCCCTTCATCTATAAATCTTTCCACAAGAGCAAGAACCTCCTCTCCCCGCTTTCCCCTTAGATCAAGGTTAATATTGAAATCCCTCATAGCTGCAGTAGTATCATAGCCAGAGGTCCTTTTAATAAGTGATTTCTTTTCTTTTTTCAGAGCGGTATTACTGATCTTTTCTAGTCTGGAAAGTTTTACATTGGACTTAAGATCACCGATGCTGATTTCTACATCTTTGTTCTTGATAGCTATAACTTCAGCTATGGCCCCATTATCTTTTAACCTTACATGATCTCCTGGCTGAATTTCACCTTCCAGTACTTTGATTTCAGGTTGCTTTACTTTTATTTTTTCCGGTTTCACCTTTGTCTTCAGCTCATCAAGTGCTGTTCGGGCCTTTTTGGTAACCTCTTTATCCGCCTTACTTTCCTTAATGGTCCGGATAGTAGCCTCTATCTGTTTGTTCGCCTGATCTAAGATTTGTTTAGCCTCTACCTTGGCATCTTGGAGCAGCTGTTTTTTACTATTTTCCAGCACTTCCTTTAGATCGGTATATTCTTTCATCCTGAGCGTCAGGATACGGTCTTTACGCTGGGTTTCGAGTAATATCTGGTCATACTTGTTTTTTTCCGACTCCAGCTTATTTAGTAACCGATCATAGCGCACTCGCTCCTCTCCTATCTGTTCTTTAGCATAGGCTATGATCTCTTTAGAGATCCCTATTTTGGTAGCGATCTCTAGGGCAAAGGAACTTCCTGGCTTGCCTATATCCAGCTGATATAATGGCTCCAGCTTATCCACATCATAGCGCATGGCCCCATTTACCATTCCCTGGTTTTTATCAGCCAGTTGCTTGAGATTGCCATAGTGGGTGGTAATGATACCATATGCCCCACTCTTATTAAGCTGTAGCAAAATGGATTCGGCTATTGCTCCTCCAAACTGTGGCTCTGTGCCCGTACCAAACTCATCTATAAAAAAGATCGTTTTCTTATCAGCAAACTCAGTAAAGTACTTCATGCTCATCAGGTGAGAACTATACGTACTCAGGTCATTTTCTATGTTTTGCTCATCACCGATATCTATGAACAGGTGGTTAAAAAGACTGAATTTGGAATGGGGATCTACCGGAATCAAAAGCCCACACTGAATCATATACTGAAGCAGGGCTACCGTTTTAAGCGTAACTGACTTTCCGCCCGCATTGGGACCGGAGATGACCAATAATCTTTTGTTATGATCAAGGTTAATATTGAGCGGTGTGATGGTTTTATGCTGCTGCTGGAGGGCCATTTCAAGTAGGGGATGGCGTGCATTGTGCCATTCTATAACTTTTGCCTTCTCTAAAAGCGGCTTACTTGCATTCATTTTTAAGGCTAGCTTGGCTTTGGCTCTTATGAAATCTATCATGCCTAGAAATTGAAATGCCTTTCTGAGTTCGGGGATGAAAGGCCGAAGGGTATCGGTAAGCTGTGTGAGGATTTTCTGGATTTCTCGGCGCTCCATATATTCCAGCTCCTTCAGCTCATTATTGATATCCAGCACCTCTGCAGGCTCCAAATATACGGTCTGACCAGTGGCAGATTCATCATGGACAAACCCTTTGATTTTTCGCTTATTTTCAGCCAGTATAGGCATCACCATTCTGCCTCCCCTTATAGTCAAAGAGGCATCATCTGGTGTATAGCCTTTGGATTTGGCTTCACGGAATATTCTATCAAGGACTTTCCTTAGCCGGTTTTCCTCATATAATATACTGGACCTGATGAGTCCGAGATCCTTGGAAGCATTGCTTCTTATCTTACCTTTTTCATCTATTATACGCTCAATGGCACGTAGGAGGGTCTGGTTCAGCGTGACCATTCCTACCAGCTGATAAAGCACCGGATATGCTTCCTGATGTTTTGCCAAAAAGGATGTACACCCTTCCAAAGTGATCAGAGAAAGCTTTATTTCATAGAATTCATCTTCATATAAAAATGTGCCTTCTATTTTAGCTTTGTCCAAAAAGGGATATATGTTCAGGAAGTTTGAAGTGGGAAACATTTCCCCCGAAAGGAGAATTTGTCTAAACTCTTCTGTCTGGTCCAATAATTTCTGGATCAGAGACGGGTCTTTACTAAATGATATTTTTGTGACAAAATCAGCACCTATGATGCTGGTACATTCTGATTTTATTAGCTCTTTGATTTTATCAAAATTAATCTTGCTCTCAAGATTATTCGGATATAACATATTTATTGCTCTCCTATGTTTTGTTTTACTGTGAGTGAATCAATCGTGCGGCTATAAAGTTCCTCCATCACATTAGCATCTCGAAGATAATATTGCAAACTTTGAAGATAAACAGAATCTTGGACGCCATGTTTTTCAAAAACCCGCTGCTCGAGGTAGGGATATACTTTCTGAGATGAATCATAGGGGATAGGCAGGGAACTGGCTATACCTTCTACCAAATGAATATCTACCATGATAGAGACCATTTTATCTTTGTCCAATAATCCTTTAGGTTTGTCGTTATTGCCACAGGAACTTACCAAAAAGATTGAAGCAATGAGTATTAATAACTTTTTCACAACACAAAATTAGCCAATTCTGAGGAAATTAAATAATATGATGTCCTGTACAGATTTTATTATTCCAATGAGTCCATTAAATTTGGAAAAAATACTTGAATGAAGCATCTGCTTAAGAAACTCAGAAAGTACGAAATTATGATCAGAAAAGTGGCCAATAATCACCTACAGGGTGATTATCAGTCTATTTTCAAAGGTGCCGGTCTGGAATTTGATGACCTTAGGCCCTACCAATACGGTGATGACGTCAGAACGATAGAGTGGAAAGTATCTGCAAAAGGCCATGGTACATTTGTTAAAACTTTTAAAGAAGAGAAAGATCAGTCAGTGTATTTCCTTTTGGACATAAGCGGATCCCAAAATATAGGAGATAAAAAAAGAAAAAAATTAGATGTCGGTAAGGAAATAGCCGGTGTGCTTACGCTGGCTGCTTTGTTTGAAGGAAGCCAGGTGGGACTGATTTCATTTACAGATCAAAAAGAAAAAGTAATCCTGCCAGGCAAAGGCCAAAGACAGGGAGTGAAGATCATCCGTGGTATATTCAAGCATGAAAACAAGTCGCTCAAGACAAATCTTAACGACATGTTTATCTTTGCACTGAACCTGATAAAAAAAAGAAGTATAATCATTGTGATATCGGATTTTATAGATGACGATTATGAGCGCCCTTTTAGGGCCATGGCAGAAAAACATGATGTGGTGGCCATACAGATAACCGATCCCAGAGAATCTAAACTCCCCTCTCTAGGCATCATCCCCATATATGATAAGGAAGAAGATAAAATCACTTGGGTAAATACCGCTTTTAGGTCTTTTTCAAAAAAAATATCCTCTACATTCATTTCAGAGCGATCTGCTTTTGAGGAACTGTGTAAAAAAAGTCAGATAAATTACCTTTCTATCAATACCAAGGAGGACATCGTCTTACCCTTAATAGAAATATTTAAAACCCGAAATAAAACCATGAAACGTGGGTAAATCAAAGGCTTTCTTTATCACCTTATTTCTGCTGATCCACCTATCTGTCTTTGGACAAGAGCTTAAAGTGGAAGGTTATTTTCTCCAGGATTCTGCCCGGCTTGGTGAAAGGGTATCCTATGTTTTAAAAGCTACCTATCCTCCTGAAAAACAGGTCATATTTCCTGATTCCACCTATAATTATGGTGAAATGGAATATCTGGGTAAAAAAACATATATATCTTATACCCAGGATAGTCTTACCCAGGACAGCGTTATCTATTATCTTTCCAATTTTTCACTTGACCCGATAAGGAATTTTGCTTTACCGGCATATGAAGTACTCAGGTACGATAGTTTGGTATACTTTGCTGAGGAGGATGAACTGTTTTTAAAACTTACCATAGATGAGATTCCTGACCAGCCTATATTTCGGGACAATGATCACTACCAGAACATAAGAGGGGAATTCAATTATATTTATTTCACCATAGCACTGGTGGCTTTACTGGTCATATTGATTCTGACTTACATCATATTTGGAAAAAATATCAGGCAACAGTACCTGATCTGGATAGAAAAAAGAAGATTGGGAAGATTTAACAAAAGATGGGACAAAGCCAGCCGTGCATTTATACAAAAGCCCGAACCTGATAGAGCTGATGAACTGTTGGGACTATGGAAACATTATTTAGAGCTGGTATCAGACAAGCCATATAGGGAGTGGACGGCCAGTGAAATCGCTTTGGATCTCCCCAGAGAAGGTATTTTGGAAGACCTACGCGGTATAGAACTGATCATCTATGCAGGTCGGCAAGCAGAAGACTTACCACAGATCTGCCAAAACCTGAAGGCCGACTGCTTAATCATGTATAATAAAAAAATA
Organism: Anditalea andensis; assembly: GCF_000714815.1. Taxonomy (GTDB): domain Bacteria; phylum Bacteroidota; class Bacteroidia; order Cytophagales; family Cyclobacteriaceae; genus Anditalea; species Anditalea andensis. The sequence goes on from NZ_JMIH01000014.1 coordinate 249,682, forward strand.
GCACGCATCCATGAACGTAAATAACATAGGCGATCTTCTTTCATGGCAGTGGTTTTTACCGGAAACCTTCCGTTCTTTTGAGTGGGAAAACCTCTGGGCACTTCACTTTATCTGGGTCATCCCTGCCCTGATCCTACTCAGGAAAATGATAAAGTACTTTAAAAATTCATCACTAGAGCTGACACTCCCACGCAGTGTGGCTAAGACTAATCCCTGGACGTATTTAAGGCTTATACCTAGCCTATTCTTTATTCTGGCCATGTGGATGATAGCTGTGGCACTAGCCCGCCCCCAGCGGACCAATGAGAGAGTGGAACAGTTCACCGAAGGGATAGACATCATGCTGGTGCTGGACATTTCCGAATCTATGGACCTTCAGGATTTCAAGCCTAATAGGCTAGAGGCTGCCAAAGAAACAGCGGTAGAGTTTATAAACGGAAGGTTTGGTGACCGTATCGGAATGGTAGTATTCTCAGGAGAAGCCTATTCACTTACCCCACTTACCACAGATTACTCCCTGTTGACTGATTTGATAGAAGATATATCATTTGATATGATTCAGGCTAAAGGCACCGCTATAGGAAGTGCACTGGCTGCAGGCACTAACAGGATGAGAGAATCAGAAGCGGCCTCTAAAGTTATGGTACTGCTGAGTGACGGAGATAACAATGCTGGGAATGTGGATCCCATATTCGCTGCACAGCTGGCCGCTGCTATGGATATAAAAATCTATACCATAGCTGTAGGCAAAGACGGAATGGTACCCTATGGTACGGACTTTTTCGGTAGACCTCAGATGATAGAAAGCTATCTGGATGAATCTACCTTAAGGGAAATAGCAGCTATAGGTAACGGTCAGTTTTTCAGAGCAGGGGATGATGATGCACTTGAGAGCATCTTTGAGCAAATAGATGCCTTGGAAAAGGCAGAAATCATAGAAAACCGATACAAAGAAACCCAGGATTATTATAGGGCTTATCTTTTCTGGGGACTGTTGTTCTTCTTTATCTGGATGGGGCTGAAAAGTACTTTCCTTAATAACTTTTTGTTGGATTAAGGGAAATTTCATCAGGTGAAGGCTTATTTAGTAAGGCAGTTATTACATGGAAATATCCATTCCTACATTAATGTTGATACTAATGTTCTTTTAATATTGGTTGTTATTTTGGTAAATAATACTCTAAAAAGAGAAAAATTTACTTTTTTGTAATTTATTAAATAATCTTTTTATAAATTCATGATCAAATCAAAGTGTTGCTCAAGAGAAATTGTCTCTTAGCAACACAAAAATCTAAAGCCTCTTTACTTTAAATTGATTGTTTTTTAGACCTGATTTTATTATGAAAAATCCAATAATATTCATTTCACTTTTCAATCTACTTTTTTTTTCCTGTATCAATAATGAGGAAGATATAGAGTCTATTATAGAAGAGGAAATAATATGGGTTCAGCATCCTTTTTATCAGCATGACTTGAAAGCAATGCGGGGTATCTTCCAACTGGATAATTATATTTTGACACAACATGACTTTGGGTATGGGGTAAGAATATATGAACAGGGAAATGAACAATTAAGTAATTTTTTTGTAAATCTATTAGTTTCTCAGGTTCCTGGAAGGAAGCATATGCACATAGACTTGTCTTTTCCGGTCAATGAAAAATACTTCCCTGTGTGTTTTGTCGAAATACCAAAAAGTATTTTTGTGTATTCCCTCAGATCTCCCATGCAGATTAATACAGCTATAAGTGGATTGGAAATTAAAGGTGAAGACATAGATCCTGATTTTAGAGATTTTTATATTATAGGTTCATTTAGAGGAAATATGATTGAACTAAAAGATGACTTTCTCTTCGTAGCATACAATGTAAAAGCTGAAACAAACCCTCACCCTCTCAAATTTGCTATTATTGAATTGAAACAGGATCTTTCAGGATTTGGAGTGGGTACCGAATTGGTTTCTATTAAAACTATAAATTCACCGCAAAAGGAGGATTTATTCGGAAATCTCTTTTCATCTGTTCTACCTGTAAATGATGGATTTGTAATCTCTACCTCTTTTAAATTATTTAAATTTTACTTTGACGGAACTGTTAAAGTATTTGAAAGAAATAATATTGATAAAAATGATCATGAAAGATATACCGAAAGTATTCTTATCAAAGATCCGAAAACCAATGTTATACTTTGTCTTGATATTAGCAATATGCTAGATTCATACTATTCTATGGATGATGGGGAAACCTGGGATTTATTAAAAGATTTTCATTCCAGTAATGATTTTAGTACATTAGATATGATCAGGTACATTCACCATAATGATGAATTATATGGGATTTATAATTCCCAGCTATTTAAAATTTCAATCACACCCAATCACTTTGCAATAAATGAGTTGGATAACACAGGTTTAGAAGGCCATAAAATCACTGGTATAAGCCATTATCAAAAAGATAGTTTAGTGATGGTCTCTTCCCGTTCAGGAGCATTTTATAAACCCGCTAATGAATTGGATAAACCTAAAATCAATGCTGCTATGAATACAATTTTCGGCGGATTATAATTTTTATAATAAAGATATAAATGAATGCTTTTATCAGGGAGTAAGTTTTAACACTTAAAATTTCGCATCCATTATATAATATTTAAAAAACAAACTACCATTAACAGGAGTCTTACTTTTGAACAATTCCTTCTGAGCTTACTGACTCTCCAATGCAAACTTTAAAAGCCTGATCCCAAATCCGATCAGTACTATAGCCACTCCTCTATTCAAATACATCATCAGCCTGGCAGTGATATACCTTTTTATTTTATGGGCACCATATGCTTTTGCCACGTCTATACAGAATACGGTAATTAATACCCCAAAGTAATAACCCCAAATATCTAAAGTGGTAAAATCATCCCTTAGCTGTACAAGCCCGGCGATAGACCCCCAAAACAACAAAACAAAAGGATTGATACCATTGAGGGAAAAACCTTTTAAAAACCCGAATCTTTTTTTGGGCTCATTAATAGCTATACCACCCGAATTGGGTCTTTCCATACCTTTTTTAAAGAACGAAACTATACCAAACCCAATCAAAAATGCCCCTCCAAGGTACCCTAACCATATTTCTATTTCTGGAGTTTTGGATAATGCAGAAACTCCAAAATAGGAAATAAACACATATACGGCATCGCTAAGGATTACTCCTGCAGCCATAGCCACAGCATATTTAAATCCCTTAGCTATGCTATTTTGGATCAATGCAAAAAAAACAGGGCCTATTATCAGTGATAACAGCAGCCCCATCCCAATACCTTCTAAAATGTTCATTTATTATTCTCTTGTACGTAAGCGAGCCATTCCTCGGCTTTATTCCCTTTCAGTACCCGGGGAAATTTATTTTGTCCCCCTTCTTTGCCCATAGATCTCATCCATTCATAAAAAATGGCCTGTGGCAAAATTTTCACTTTAATTTCTTTTAACGCATGCTGCCTCTCCACTATATAATCATCATTAAGAGATTTAAGTTTTTCGTCCAGTAACGCTCTTATCTGGGCAGCATCTACCTTGTCATCTGTTCCTATGTACCAGTGGTGGCCAAACAGTGTACCATGAGGCCTGCCCAGTACGGTAAATTCCCTGATATCTATATTCAGTTCATTGCTTACCAGCTCTATGGCTTTGTTCATATTATCCACAGACAGGTGCTCTCCGCATAAGCTGAGAAAATGCTTGGTCCGTCCTGTTATCACTATTTCACTTTGGGCAAGGGAGACAAATTTGATTACATCGCCTATAAGATATCTCCATGCACCCGCACAGGTACTGATAAGGATAGCATATTCCACTCCTTCTTCTACCTGATCGATGGAAAGCGTTTCAGCTCCCTGCTTTATTTCACCATCCTCATCAAAATTCTCCTTAGTGAATCGAATAAATTCATAAAAGATCCCATTATTCAATACCAGTCTCATTGACTTTCTGTTTGGGAAAGCTTGAAAAGCCAAAAACCCCTCACTTGCTAGATAAGTTTCCATGTATATCAGAGGCCTTGACAGCAGTTTTTCAAACCCTTTTTTATAAGGCTCGAAATTCACTCCACCATGTACAAAAATTGTAAGGTTGGGCCATAGGTCATGAATGGTATTTAGCTGATACCTTTCTATTATTTTTTCAAGAAGGATCTGAAGCCAAGCGGGCACTCCTACTATGATGCCTATATCCCATTTCGGAGCATTTTCTACAATTTTTTCCAGCTTCTCACCCCAGTTTTTATTCTTGGCTATTTCCAATCCAGGCTTATAAAACCGCTGAAACCAGATAGGAAGCCTACCAGTGGTGATCCCACTGAGATCACCTGCGAAATAAGTCCCATTAAACTCCAAATCAGTACTTCCACCCAGCATCAGAATCCCAGTGGTAAAGAGTCGGTCCGGTAGGTCATATTTAGATAGCGCCAGTATTTGCCTTACACCTGTCTTTCGGATGGCATTCACCATTTCCCTGGATATAGGGATGTATTTAGAGGTACTGCCGGAGGTACCTGAGCTAAGCGCAAAATGCTTTATAGCTCCCGGCCAAGTAATATTTTGATCCCCCTCTTTAAGTCTGTACCACCACTCTTCGTAAATTTTATCATAGTTATAAGCAGGTACATTTGCTTTGTATACATCATAGAAAGTATTTCCCTTTTTGATAAATTCATGTAATATTTCCTTGAATTTATATTTATGGCCAAACTCCGTCTTGGATGCAGCGATCAGGAGCTTTTTAAGCTCCAGTTTCTGGAGTTCTATAGGGGAACTGTATTCCTGTTCGAGAGATTCCCTCAATCTAATTCCTCGTTTTAATAATGTACCTAATATCGCCATTGCTTTATTTTTCCTGAATATCAAACAAATTGGAGGCTTTCGATTGCCGAACCCCGTCCTAAACAGTATCTTTGAAAGTGTAAATTTAAAAGAATGAGCATAAAAGAAAACCTTCAGCAGATAAAAAACACTTTTTTAAATCACGAGTGCAAACTGATAGCGGTAAGCAAAACCAAACCAGTAGAGAAAATAATGGAAGCTTATCGAGCTGGGATGAGGGATTTTGGTGAAAACAAAGTTCAGGAGATGGTCGAAAAACAGGAGCAAATGCCAAAAGATATCCACTGGCATATGATAGGTCACCTGCAGCGAAATAAAGTCAAATACATTGCTCCTTTCGTTTATCTTATCCATGGAGTGGATTCATTTAAATTATTACAAGAAATAAATAAACAGGCTAAAAAAGCAGATAGGGTGATCCCCTGTCTGCTCCAGATTCACATAGCCAAAGAAGAAACTAAGTTTGGTTTTGATGAAAAGGAACTTACGGAACTGATAGAAGGAGAAGCGCTTAAACCTCTTAAAAATGTAAAAATAGAAGGTCTGATGGGAATGGCTACCTATACTGAAAACGAACAGACTATACGATCAGAATTTTCAGCATTGCGTAACCTAAAAACCCTACTGAAAAATAAAGCCCTACCCGAGAATGTACAGATGAATGAACTGTCCATGGGAATGAGCGGGGACTATCTCATCGCTCAAAAGGAAGGCAGTACCATGGTAAGGATAGGGAGTGCCATCTTTGGGAGCAGAAATTAACATCATTATGAACAAAATTATTCAGGCCGGAGCCTTATTCGGGGTTTTGGCAGTAGGTATAGGAGCATTTGGCGCGCATGGCTTGGCTGAGATATTGGAAGTACATGGCAGAACTGATACATTTGAAACAGGAGTCAAATATCATTTTTACCATGCTATCGCATTGGTACTAACAGGCCTGATAGGTCATCATCCCTATTCAAAAAAATGGCTGAAGTGGTCGAGCTTGGGCTTTATTTCTGGAATATTAATCTTTTCAGGATCACTTTATACCTTATCCCTAACCGGCGTTACCTGGTTGGGCGCAATTACCCCCCTCGGAGGAATAGCCTTTATATTGGGTTGGATTTTTCTGGCCATTGCGGTTTCATCTAAGAAATAGATTTGTTTTTAAAAGTAAAAATGAAAAAGTACAGTGTATTAACCATCCTGCTGATCTTACTGGCCCATCTTTCATTTGGTCAGGTTACTACCAGAGATCGTATAGTAGAATTAGATGGATTCCTCGGTAGAGGATCTTTTTTTGAAAATCACCTGACAGGTTTCAGTTTATATGATCTGGATGAGCAACAGACCGTTTATGAAAAAAACAGTCATTTGTATTTCATTCCAGCCTCTACCACCAAACTCTTTACTTTCTATGCAGCTATTATGTCACTTGGAGATAGCACCACAGTACTGCGCTACGTCCCAAACGGAAAAGAAATAACCTTTTGGGGGACAGGTGATCCCAGCTGGAAATATCATGCCCTCCCACAGCCAAGGCTCAAACAGTTTTTTGCGGCCTACGACAAAATAAATTTTTCCGAAAACAACTGGAATGACCAGGCATTTGGTTTTGGCTGGCAATGGGACGATTATTATTTTTCCTATTCGGCAGAAAAATCCCCCTTCCCCATATATGGAAACCTGGCAAAAGTCATCAATGTAAACAATCGCCCCCAGATCAGTCCTTCTCTTTTTCGCAACAGCTTAAATACAAGTGAAAGAACTGTCAGGAATGTACAGCGGGAATTTCACACGAATGAATTCTTCTATAATCCACGGACCTACAACGGCATGAACACATATGTTCCTTTTCTGACTTCGCAGCAGACTTTTGTACAGCTGGCAAGTGCAGAACTGGAAAAGATAGTAATTCCTAGCAACAGAAAATTACCCAAAGATCACCAAGTGCTAAAAGGTATACGAACAGAATCCCTTTACAGGGAAATGCTATTGGAAAGTGATAATTTCATAGCCGAACACCTTTTACTGATGGTATCGGATGCCCTTTACCAAGAGCTCAATACGGAGAAAACCATAGATTATATTAAAAAGACCTACCTATTTGATCTACCAGACGAACCACTCTGGGTAGATGGTTCAGGACTCTCCAGGCATAACCTGATGACCCCAAGATCTATGGTCACTCTCGTAGAAAAAATCTATAGAGTAATGCCGGATGACAAATTATTTGATTACCTTCCCAAAGGGGGGGTAAGTGGTACTCTGAAAAACAATTATCACGCTCCCAAGCCTTATGTGTTTGGTAAAACAGGTACCATTACAGGGAATCATTGCCTGGTAGGTTTTATCAGAACAAAAAGCAATAAATTATATGCCTTTTCATTTATGAACAATAATTATCCTTATAAGGCTAGCCAGGTAAGGCGTGAAATGGAGAAAGTACTGGTCTATGTACGTGATAATTTTTAGTCTATATTTATGAACAAAAGAACATTCATCAAGTCTCTGGGCCTATCATTGAGTTTATTCCCTGTATTGGGAATGCAACGGGCTCTACGAAATTCATCTCCCTCCACCATCCTTCCAAGATCTTTGCAGAAGGGGGATACAGTAGGGCTGATCAGTCCATCAGCTGCTACTGCCGAAAGGATCCAGTTCCAGTTTGCCAAAGAAGCACTGGAAGCACTGGGTTTTAAAGTAAAGGCTGGGGCCCATCTTGAGAAAAGACGGGGCCATCTGGCCGGCACTGACGATGAACGCGCCGATGATCTCAATTCAATGTTTGTGGACAGGGAAATAAAGGCCATCATATGTATCCGGGGCGGTTCAGGGGCGGCCAGGATCCTACCCTTGATCAATTATGAATCTATAAAACAAAATCCCAAACCAATCTTAGGCTATAGCGATATCACGGCCATTCATAATGCCATCTATGCCAAAACTGGACTGGTCACCTTCCACGGGCCCAATGGCACCGGAAGCTGGAACAATTTTAATGTGAGCCAATTTGAAGAAGTATTTTTCAAACAAACCCTAATCAAATACGAGAATGAAAAAATAAAAGGAGATGATCTTGTGGTAAAACAGAACCGGATTCAGACCATCAAGAGTGGCCAATCTGAAGGAGTGATCGTGGGGGGGAATCTTACAGTTTTGACTGCGCTGGCAGGTTCTGGCTACCTACCTGATTTTAACGGGAAAATTCTTTTCTTAGAAGATATAGGAGAGGAACCCTATAAAATTGACCGCATGATGAGCACACTAAAACTGATGGGGGCACTGAATAATCTAAAAGGATTCATCTTTGGCCAATGCACAGACTGTAACCCTACCGGGGGATACGGTACCCTCACCCTGGATGATATTTTCGATGACTATATTCTTCCTTTAAATATTCCAGCTTATCGGGGTGCGATGATAGGACATGTCCCAAAGCAGTTTATCATTCCCATAGGGGCCAAAGTATCTATGGATGCAGATGAAGGCAGTTTTACTTTACAGGAAAAAATATTCCAGTCTTAAATGAAATATACTTCACTGCTTGCCTTAGTTATAGTTTCCTTGATATCATTGGGCTGCCATTCCATAAAAAATTCACTGCCTAAAAAGTCTAGTATGAAAGAGCAAAAATTTAAGTATCTGGCTTTGGGAGATTCATATACCATAGGTGAAGGAGTCCAGGAATCGGAAAGATATCCTATGGTCCTAGTAGAGCTCTTAAAGGAAGAAAACATCCTGTTTGACAAACCAATGATTATCGCCACTACCGGCTGGACTACTGATGAACTTCAAAAAGGAATAGCCGATACTTCAGGTTTAAATGAGGCATATGATCTGGTAACTTTGCTGATAGGCGTAAACAATCAGTATAGGGGGAGAGATCTAGAAAATTTTAAAGAAGAATTTGCTTCTCTGCTGGATAAGGCGATAGCCTTTGCCGGTAATCATCCCGATCAAGTCTTTGTCCTTTCTATCCCTGACTGGGGCATCACTCCCTTTGCTAAGGGTAAAGAAGTGGATCAGGAAAAAGTAGCCGCAGAGATTGACAGCTTTAACAATGCCAAGGAAGAAATCAGCAGATCAAAAGGCGTATCCTATACCGACATTACCGACCACTACCGAATGCATGGGGATAAAGAAGGAGGAGTAGTAGCCGATAAATTACATCCTAGCGCAAAAATATATCTACACTGGGCAGAGCAGCTTAGATCTAAGATATTAAAGGCCAGATAATAAGATGGAATAGCAGGCAAGGGTAACGCCTTTACTATTTTGAACCACAGAACCTTCAATCATATCATCTTTTTCTAGGTGACCATTTTATGTGACAATCTATAATAATGATAAAAGCTCTTTATGATTGAGCGGTGTTTACTATTATATTTTATCGTATGAAAATGTAATTATGTTATTGATTAAAAATGCAATCTGGAAACTCACCAGCTTCATTTTTAGCAAACTTTTCATATAGTCTTATTTCATGATTTAAAAATAAAAAGGGCTTCCCACCGGAAGCCCTTTGTGTATAAATTTCACCAGGTTATATTTTGTTTTTAAAGGCTAGATCTTGACCCGTGTCGAAGGAAACGGAATGGGATCACTCATGTTTATATCATCATCCCATTGTGTGATGCTTAACGTCATGGTTGATTTGATGTAATATTCTCCATGAAGTAGTTAGGTCCCACTTAGCTTTTAATGACTTCATGACCAAGTTGTATGATTTCGACAATTTATTTTGGAATCACATTTGATATCATACTGATTTTTTCTATCGGTTCAGAGGCATTGGAATAGATCCTTACTATGCTATTTTGTTTGCCCATTTTTCCTGCAGAATTAAATGTCACTTTGATATCTGCTGATTTGCCAGGTAGAATAGGTTCTTTCGGCCAGGCCGGTACTGTACAGCCACAGGTGGTGGCTACATTGGAAATGGTCAAAGGAGCCGTTCCGGTATTTTCCAGCTTGAAAGTATGCTCCACTTTGGTACCCTGAGTGATATCACCAAAATCTTTTGACTTTTCGGAAAATGAAATCACGGGGCCATCTGCTTTGTTCATTGCCTGCGCTTTTTCCTGTGCTTTAACGGCAAACGCCATCATCGCCATCACCATTACTAAGACTAATTTTCTCATGTAAATATTCATTAAGTGTTGAATTCTATGCTTTAATGTAAAATTTTGGATTAAAGTTCACCATAAACAGTTGTTCTGATGCCCTGGTTACCGCAGTATACAACCAACGTATATATTCCTTATCAAGTTGCTCTTCTGTCAGATACCCCTGATCTACAAAGACCGCCTTCCACTGGCCGCCCTGAGATTTGTGACAGGTCAGCGCATAAGCAAACTTCACTTGGAGTGCATTAAGATACGGATCTTTTTTTATAGCTTCCTGCCTTTCTCCCTTTTTTGCCAGATCAGCATAATCTTCTGAAACCTGTCTATAAAGTTCTCTATACTGCTCCGGACTCAGTGCCGGAGAAGGTGAATATAGTGTGTCTAATATGACTTTGGCTTCAAAACCCGGCTCATCAGGATAATCCATCAGGCTCAGTTCGAGAGTAGCAAAACGCAATCCATAAATTTCCTCAAAAGAACGAATTTTTCTTACTTCTGCAAAATCTCCGTTAGCTAAAAAATTAACTTTCTCTGAATCAGCCATGATGAGATAATTATTTTTAACAATCATTAAGATATCCCCAGTAGAAATCTCATCTTCAAAGAAGTGGATGGTCTGGCGAATGTACTTGTTATATTGGACGGCTGCCTTATTGGACCTGGTGATGATAATGGTATTCTCGGTGCCATATTTATCGTAGGCATATCTCAATCCTTCCTCCAGTCTTTCACCTGTCATTCGAAAAAAGTCTTTGAATGGTTTTACCTGAAAAGATATTATAGGTTTTTCTTTCAAAACCTCCAGTCGGAGTTTGGTAGCATTGAATAATATGCCGGAATCTAGCTGCTGCCTCATCACCTCTGTCAGTTCCGCCTGGAAAAGATGTAAACCATATTGGCGGCTGAGGTGATCCCTGTCCAATGCAGGGCTATTTGGGCTGCCTACAGGAGGCAGCTGAGCAGTATCACCTATCAGCATCAGCCTGTTAGTCTCGTGCTGAAAGACATAATTTATCAGGTCCATCAAGATATTGCCACCAGATCCGCCATCATCAGAAAGCATGGAAGCTTCATCTATAATAAAAATAGTGTTTTGATAATAATTTTTCTGGAGATCAAAACCGGAACTTGCACCAAGTTCACCTTTTGTTCTATAAATGATCTTATGAATGGTAAATCCGGCTTTACCTGCATATGAGGACATAACCTTAGCCGCTCTTCCCGTGGGAGCCAACATCAGCGACCTGTATTTTAATTCAGGAAGGGCCCGGACCAAGGCGGAAATGACAGACGTCTTTCCGGTACCCGCATATCCTTTAAGAATAAAGGTAGGCTTCTCCCCTACCTCCCCAGATAAAAATAAGTTCATCTGTTCAAAAAAGAAATCCTGACCGCTAGTAGGCTGATGGGGAAATTTTCTTTTGATCAAAGTACCAGGCTTTGGTGTAGGTATGCTATCTTTAGTCATAATTAATGCGAAGCTACAGCTATATGCCTAATATAGAAAAAGAAATTCACGAGAAGTTTGGCCATAGGCTAAGGGTACGGGTAAATGGAATTCATATAAAAAATAATCAGATCCTCATGGTAAAACATCAGATGGGCCACGGGAAATGTTTCTGGAATGTCCCTGGCGGAGGTATGGAGTACGGCACTTCAACTTTGGAAAACCTAATGAGGGAATTCAGGGAGGAAACTGGGTTAAGGGTAAAAGCTACGACATTTCTATTTGTCCATGAATTTTTGGAACCTCCGCTTCATGCCATAGAATTGTTTTTTGATATCATTGTAGAGGAGGGTGAGATTTACTTAGGGGAAGATCCAGAGCTGAGTAAGGAGAATCAATTGATAGCTGAAATCTCTTATTTGGACATTGAACATCTTGCCAAAATACCCAAAGAAGAAAAACATCCTATATTCTGGGGAATAAATTCAGTGAATGATGTAAGAATATGGAAAGGAAATTTTAATTTTGAAAATAAATGCATAAAATAGCACCTTGTTATAAATACAATCAACCTTATTTAGACGAAAAAATTATCTTTACACAATGAATGTAACTAGAATCTTATCAATAGTATTCCTTTTGATAGCCTTTGGACTAGGCTACCTATTATTCAAAGGCGTGGACGATGTCATGGAGGAGGAAAAAATCATAGCCAGAACAGAGGCCAGAATTATCGAAAAATTACAGATGCTTCGTGATGCCCAGATTGCCTATCAAGCAAACCATGGAGAATATGCTGATAACTGGAATGATTTGAAAAGTTTCATTGAAGGCGGAGATATCTTCATTGTACAGAGAAGAGAGACTACTACCTTATTGGAATATGGTAAGGAGGAGACTACTGTTTCTTATGACACATTGGGTTCTATTCCTGTAATGGATTCTTTGTTTAATGAAAGAAAACATCCAAACTTTAATTTGGAAAACCTACATATTGTACCAGGGTCCGGTGGTCAGGAATTCGAGTTTTTCTCTGATAAAATAGAAAGAAACAACCGTCAGATCGCAGTATTTGAAATCAGGGATCCTAATCCAGTAAACCCAGCAAGAAGAGAAAACAATAAAGCCAAAGCTCTAAGGGTAGGATCTAGAACAGATTCTTCTACTGCCGGTAACTGGGAATAATTTTGTCTAATATCCACTCTAATATGTCGAGACAGTTTTTAAGCGATAAGTTTGACCCTTCTAAAGTGTCAAGCTTATCGCTTTTATTATCATACGGCTCTCTGACCATTCTCGCCATGGATCATAATGACGCTGTCGTGAACAGTCAGATACATGACTATACTGGTATAGAAGGTCTGAAAAACGTAATTGAAGAATGCGAACTGTTTTTATTGACCGGCATCCACGGTAGATTGTATGTACATAATGGCTATTTCTCTCTGGTGCCAGGACTGGTCTATGACCCCGACAAAAAAGCCGATTATTTAAATTTTGCCACGGATATCCTTTCTGAAAAAGAATGTGTAATCTTCTCAAACAGCGTTGACAGCAATAACATTTATATAATAGGGGCTTTAGAAAAAGATATTTTTCAGCTTTTCGAAGATAAACTTCCAGTGGCCAAAATCAGCCATGGCAGTACAATAGGTCTTTCTTACCTTTTGGTAAACAAATATGAGTTTATAGGTCAGGAAGTATTTATCATTTTAGATAATGGCCATGTATACCTGTCAGCCTTTGCTTCCCATGAATTACAGGTCTTCAATAGATTTGAGGTAGACAGTGAAGAAGATTTACTGAAATATTTATTTATCCTCTTTAAACAGATTAATTTCAGTCAGGAATATTGTAAAGTAAATATCCTTGGCGATCTAAAATTGGTAAACAGCAGGAAAGAAAACCTTGAATTATATTTCAGGAACATCATCGTAGTAGATCCCAGTTCAAATATTAATTATCTACCCGGAGCTGAAAGGATCAAAGACACCAAAAATCTGGACACTCACTGGACAATTTGAAATTTCATAATGAAAAAAATCGCCATCTTCCCTGGATCTTTTGACCCTTTCACACTTGGACATCACGACATAGTAGTTCGCGGACTGGATATTTTCGATGAGATCATCATTGCGATAGGGTATAACTCAGCCAAAAAAAACAGGTATTTTGAGATTAACTCCACTATGGAAAAGATCAGGAGTGTCTATAAAGACACCCCCCAGGTAAGTGTAATAGTATATAATGACCTTACATCAAGTCTGGCAAAATCTTCAAATGCCAACTACCTACTTAGAGGCCTGCGGAACACCACTGATTTTGAATATGAGAATGGTATTTCTCAGATGAATAGGTACTTAAACGACAAACTTGAAACAGTATTTTTGATTACTTCACCAAAATATTCTTCTATCAATTCTACTATCCTCAGAGAAGTACATAAATACGGCGGCCCTATAAATGATTTTTTACCTTATGACGTCTGAATTTTAGGGATCATCTTTAAAAATTTTTTGTAAAGATATCTCATCGATGGATATGAATTGATCAAGGCGATCTTTGCTTCCTGATGGGTAAGCCATTTCACCTCTTCAATGCCCTCTTCCTTTTGAGGTTTCATATGCATATCATTGGTACATTCCATGGTAAACCAATAGGTTTTTTTCAGTATACTTTTCCTATTGTGGGTATAGGTATGCCAGGTCCTAATGATTTCTGCCCCTAACTGCACTTTCACGCCACATTCTTCCTCTACTTCCCGTACAGCACATGCTTCCGGTGATTCACCTTTGTCAAACTTCCCTTTTGGTAGATCCCACTTTCCCAGTCGTTTTATAAATAGCACCTTATCCCCTTTAGTCACGATCCCTCCAGCAGCCTTTATAATATTAAACCTACCTTTAACATATTCTTTCAGTTCATCCTTTTGATCGGTCACTATCGTGATACTGTCCAGATGCTTCAGCTTTCGTGTCCGAAGCAGATAAAGCAGTTTTAATATAATGTTCTTTGAAGGATGCCGGATCAGCACATCGTCATGAAAATTCACATAGGATGGCAGATCAGAAGGATTATCAAACTCGCATTCAAAAGTTCTATCTACGGATAACTCGAAGGAAGAAATGATATCCAAAGGCTTGTCGTTTATGAAAATCTTCATAATGATTTTTAAATTATGTGTCAAAAATGCATAAAAAATTAGCACATAACAACACCCTATAAATTTTTATCAATTAATTTTAGCATATGGATATATCAGAAAAAAACACAGCCGCTCTGGTGGCACAAAAACTTTTAGAAATAAAAGCGATACGGCTCCAGCCAGAAAATCCTTTCACCTGGGCATCGGGATGGAAATCTCCTATATATTGCGACAATAGGCTGTCCCTCTCCTATCCTGAAATAAGAACATATATAAAAAATGAACTGGCCTTAGCCATTTCAGATAATTTTCCAGGAGTAGCATCAATAGCCGGTGTAGCTACAGCAGGTATTCCGCAGGGTGCGCTACTTGCAGATACTTTGGGGCTCCCATTTATATATGTCAGATCTAAGCCCAAAGGCCACGGCATGGAAAACATGATAGAAGGCAAGGTATCCCCTGGACAGAAAGTAGTCGTCGTCGAAGACCTGGTATCTACAGGTGGGAGCTCTCTAAAAGCAGTAGATGACCTCAAAAAGGCGGGGTTCGATGTCTTAGGTATGGTAGCAATCTTTACTTACGGCTTTGATTTGGCGAAAGAGAACTTTGCACGCGCAGGAGTGAAACTGGTATGCTTAAGTGATTATGCTTCGCTGCTTCCTTTGGCTGTAGCATATGACTATGTTTCTGAAAATGACCTAAGCACTCTGGAAAAATGGAGAAGTAATCCATCCACATGGTCTCCTTTATAGACTAAAAGCAGATTCAACATACCTTTTATATTACCTGTAGATCAAAAAACCCTGGACATCCGCTTAATGCTACTATCCAGGGTTTTGTAATTTTTATATCAACAGGAAAAACCCTACCATATTTTATTTTTTAACATCATAAACAGGAATGGGAACCTTTCTACTCCTCTTCCCCTATCTGTCATAATGGTCATCATAATACTTCTGATAGTCTCCTGAAGTGACATTATTTAGCCATTCTTCATTAGCCAGGTACCAGTCTATGGTTTTGTCTATTCCTTCTTCAAATTGCAAAGAAGGCTTCCAACCCAGTTCCGTATTGATTTTAGTAGCATCTATGGCATACCTTAGATCATGGCCTGCACGATCCGTCACATATGTGATTAGCTTTTCAGATTCACCTGCAGTACGCCCCAGTTTTTTGTCCATGATATTGCAAAGGGTCTTTACTATATCAATGTTTTTCCATTCATTAAAGCCGCCGATATTGTATGTTTCTCCCGGTTTGCCATTATGGAAAATATCATCTATAGCCACTGCATGATCTTCTACATAAAGCCAGTCCCTCACATTTTCTCCTTTGCCGTAGACAGGAAGCGGTTTGCTGTTTTTTATGTTATTAATGCACAGTGGAATCAATTTTTCGGGGAATTGATTCGGCCCATAATTATTAGAACAGTTACTGATTACTGTCTTAAGCTTATAAGTATTATGATAAGCTCTTACAAAGTGGTCCGAAGCTGCTTTGGAAGCCGAATAAGGAGACTGGGGGTCATAAGGTGTGGTTTCTGTAAAGAAACCACCGTCATGTAAAGAACCGTACACCTCGTCAGTAGAAACATGATAGAATAGGTGTTTATCATATTCTTTCCAATATCCTTTAGCAGCATTGAGCAGGTTGACCGTCCCTATCACATTCGTCCTGACAAATGACAGCGGATCCGATATGGACCTGTCCACATGTGACTCCGCAGCTAAATGTATCACATCGGTGATTTGATAGTCCCGGAATACTTTGTTTAGATTTTCCTCATCCATCAGGTCAATCTTTGCAAACTGGTAATTAGGTGCACCTTCTATTTCTTTAAGGTTTTCCAAATTCCCGGCATAAGTCAAAGCATCCAAATTGACAATTCTATATTCCGGATATTTATTGACAAAATTTCTAACCACATGGCAGCCAATAAATCCTGCGCCGCCGGTAATAAGGATTGATTTTTTCATTTTAAATTACTCTGAGAGTTTATGGATTAAATGTATAATTTCTAAAGGTTACAAGCTTTTGCTTTGGAGACTATTTATTATAGTAGCTCTTGTACCAATCCAAAAAGGAATCAATCCCCTGCTGGATAGGAGTGGCCGGATGGTAATCTACATCTTTTATCAAATCTTCCACATCTGCATGTGAAGCTGGGACATCACCCGGTTGCAGCGGAAGCATATTTTTTATAGCTTCTCGGCCCAAAGTTTTTTCTATAGCTTTGATAAAATCCATCAGTAAAACGGGATTGGAATTTCCTATATTATAAACTCGGTAAGGAGCATAAGACGTCCCCGGATCAGGCAGATCACTTGAGTAGTCATTATTTTTAGTAGCAGGCTTATCCGAGACACGGATTACCCCCTCTACTATATCGTCTATATAAGTAAAGTCCCGCTTCATCTTACCCTCATTGAATACCTGAATGGGTTTACCATTTAGTATTGCTTCTGTAAAAAGGAAAAGTGCCATGTCCGGCCTGCCCCATGGCCCATATACCGTAAAAAACCTTAGACCGGTAGTAGGGATGTTAAACAGATGACTATAAGTATGGGCCATCAACTCATTGGATTTTTTAGAAGCGGCATATAATGATACCGGATGGTCCACATTATGATGAATAGAAAATGGCATCTGTGTGTTTGACCCATATACTGAACTTGAAGAAGCATAAACCAAATGCTTAACTGGATAATGTCTGCAAGCTTCCAAAATATTGAGAAAGCCTATGATATTGGCCTGAATGTAAATATCTGGATTGGTCAAAGAATACCTGACACCTGCCTGTGCAGCTAGGTTCACCACCACATCAAACTCCTCCGCTTTAAATAAATCCATCATCTCCTCCTTATCTTCCAGATTCATTTTCACAAACGAATAGGATGGATACATAGAAGATTTGACTTTTTTATGCCACTCTATATCTGCTTTTGCTATCCCGGTTTCTTCTAGACGGGAATATTTAAGGTTGACATCGTAATAATCATTAATATTGTCTATTCCGACTACTTCATCTCCTCTTTCTAATAGTTTTTTGGCTAAATGATAACCTATAAAGCCTGCTGTTCCGGTAATTAAAAATTTCATATTTCCTTTTTATAATTTAAAATAGCCCCTATTGTAGAAGTTGACTCACCTCTTATACCTATAAAGCGGATGCAAATTAATATTTAAATGCACTTTTTGCTAATAATGTATAATGAATATCAGCTGTCTAATTTTAACCAGGTAAAAATAATTATCCTATATACTAAAAAAAATATTTTAACCTTAAGAAAAGAGGGCCAATATTCCATAGAAATAATAAACCTCCGACTGCCTTTTCATTAACTCCACTTGCTATTTATAAGGTTAAATTTATTCTTTTTTCCTGAGCCGGTGCTTTTGGTTTTTATCTATCGTTAAAAAACGATACCTTATAATACCAATACAGCTTTCCTTGCGCTGTTTTTCAGATGATTCTTTTATTAATGGTTTGCCTACTGCCTTAATTTTGGCTTATTTTGAAGAAAAAATAATAAATACGACATGAAAATATACTTCTTAGCCACTTTTCTATTCCTGATAAGTTTGGTAGCAGTTGCCCAGCAAGAAAGATGGCAACAGCAAGTGAATTACGAAATGGAAGTCAATATGGATGTTACATCCAACCAGTATACAGGCACCCAAAAATTGGAATACACAAACAATTCCCCTGATACACTTAATAGGGCTTTCTTCCATTTATATTATAATGCTTTCCAGCCTAACAGCATGATGGATGTACGGAGCAGAACCATAGCCGACCCAGACCGCCGGGTAGCCGATAGGATCCAAAACCTAAAGGTAGATGAAATAGGATACCTTAAAGTGAACAGCTTAATGCTGAACGGTAAATCAATGACCTATGAACACGTAGGCACCATATTGGAAGTGGATCTTGAGGAGCCTATCCTACCAAATACAACTGTTACGTTTGATCTTACTTTTGAAGGTCAGGTACCCTTACAGATCCGGAGGGCTGGTAGAGACAATGAAGAAAACGTAAGGTACAGCATGTCCCAGTGGTATCCCAAACTAGCCAATTATGATTATCAAGGCTGGCACCCCAACCCTTATATTGGAAGGGAATTTTATGGAATTTTCGGGGATTTTGATGTTAAAATCACCATAGATAAAGAATATATACTGGGAGGTACCGGTTATCTTCAAAATGCAAATCAGATTGGTTATGGCTATGAAGAAGAAGGTGTGAAAGTAAAGCAGCCTCGAGGCAAAACCCTTACATGGCATTTCAAAGCACCTAAAGTACATGATTTTATGTGGGCTGCCGATCCCAAATATACCCATGACAAAATACAAATGGATAATGGGGTCACAGTGCATCATTTATATATCAAGAATAGTCAAACTCAGGAAAACTGGAACAAGCTAAAAGAATATACTCCCGCTGCCATAAAATTCATGAGTGACAATTTTGGTGAGTATCCCTATAAACAGTTTTCGGTGATACAGGGCGGTGACGGTGGAATGGAATATCCCATGTCTACACTGATCACCGGTCACAGAAGGCTGGGAAGTCTGGTCGGAGTAATGGTACATGAACTGGCCCACAGCTGGTTCCATGGTGTACTGGCCACCAATGAAGCATTGCACCCATGGATGGATGAGGGCTTTACTTCTTATGCCAGTAATTTGGCTATGGACGCTATTTTTACTGAAGAGGACAGTGAATTTCCTCACAGGGGAAGCTATGTAGGATATGAAAGACTGGTCCAGTCAGGTCTAGAAGAACCTCTTTCCACTCATGCTGATCATTACCATACCAACGCTGCCTATGGAGCTGCTTCCTATTCTAAAGGCGCCGTATTTCTGGAGCAAATGGGTTACATAATAGGAAAAGAGAACAGGGATAAAGGCATGCTCAGCTATTGGAATGCCTGGCAGTTCAGGCATCCAAACCCAAATGATATCATCAGGGTTATGGAAAAGCAAAGTGGATTAGAATTGGATTGGTATAAAGAATATTGGGTATACACCACCAAAACCATTGATTACGCGGTTTCGGGAGTAGAATCTTTTAACACCAATAAAAGTAAAATCACCCTGGAAAGAAAAGGATTGATGCCAATGCCTATCGATTTGGTGATCACCTATCAGGATGGCACTCAGGAAATGGTATATCTTCCACTGGTCATGATGAGAGGTGAAAAACCCAATGAAGCAGGCATGCCTAAACGAATTAAAACCCAAAGATGGCCATGGACCAACCCCTCGATTGAAGTGATAGTGGACAAGCCTCTGACCGCCATTAAAAGTGTAGAGATTGATCCTTCAGGAAGAATGGCTGACATCAATAGGGAAGATAATAGGATGGAGTTTTAGGACAGCTTATGGTAGGAGGATTTAAGTATGCTGAAACTTGATTAAGATTTCCTTTTAAAATCCCATGTATATCACTCTATAAAGCATATAAAGGGGCGAAATATTTCCGTCCCTTTATTTTTTCTATTTTAATGATACTTTTTTCGTCCCAATGCATACCCTCACTTTTTAATATAATAATTTCAATAGCTAAATCATTTGATCTGATTTTGAAGAAGGGATGTCAGCATACTTTGACCTGAAAAAATTCATGCTAAATCTAACATGAATTTATTTATAAAAAGTAGCTCCCCACTATGGGTACGCCCTGTTTGGAAATCCACCTGCAAAAACAAAAAACCTCCGGGACAATGCCCCGGAGGTTTGAACAATTAAAAACCACCAACCTTTATTTAAAATCTATCAGCTATTTCGACGAAAAGCCATGTTGATTTTATCTGCCAGTAAATACATGACAGGTACGATAACTAACGTCAAAAAGGTAGCGAAGGTTAACCCGAATATTACTGTCCAGGCCATTGGACCCCAAAAGTCTGCATTATCCCCTCCTACATAAAACTCAGGATCAAATGAAGTCAATAAGGTATAGAAATTAATATTCATCCCTATAGCCAAAGGTATCAGACCCAGTACCGTAGTGATGGCGGTCAGCAATACTGGCCTTAATCTGGTCTTACCACCTACTATTATCGAATTTAGAATTTCATCATAAGGTAGAAACCCGTCTTCATCTATGCCTAACTCTTCCCTTTTCCTTTCACGTACCAGATTGGTGTAGTCTATCAATACTATGGCATTGTTTACCACTACCCCCGCCAGCGAAATAATACCTATACCTGTCATGATCACCACAAAATCCATATTAAAAGCTACCAGTCCTAAGAATACGCCGATGGTGCTCAGCACTACTGAAGCCATGATGATAAATGGAGTAGTTACGGAATTAAACTGAGCAACTATAATAAGGAAAATCAGGGATACGGATATCAATAACGCCCGGGTAAGGAAATCAGCGGATTTCTGCTGCTCCTCCTGTTCCCCTGTAAACCTTACTGTTATTCCCTCAGGCGTCTCATACTCCTGCACTAAGGCCTTAAGCCTGTTATTGATCTCCGTAGGATTGAAGCCTTCATTCACATTGGAATAAACGGTAATAACCCTATCCATATCCTTTCTTCTTACTGACCCATAAGTAGAACTATATTCAATGTCTGCGACTGAAGCGATCGGAATCTCTCTTTGATTACCAAATTTATCCCGGAAATTAATCTTCTTATTGATCAGAGAGTTTATGTTGTATCTATACTCATCAGCCAGCCTCAGCTGAATAGGATAATCATCTTCACCTTCTTTAAATTTAGACACTTCCAAACCAAATAAAGCAGTCCTCATCTCATTGGCAATGGTCGAGGTAGACAGGCCAAACCTTCGAGCTGCTTCCCTATCAATATTCACCACCAGTTCTGGATTGCCTAATTCAAGGTCAGTTTTGAGTTCTTCTATCCCCTCTATATTAGCTTCTGCCAAATGTTCCCTTAGACTATTCACATAGGAAATCAGTTCTTCGAAATTTTCGCCACTCGTTTCAATATTAATAGGTCTACCTACCGGAGGTCCATTTCTCTGCTTATCTACAGTAATAAGCACTCCGGGAAAACTTTCAGCCAGATCTCGGATCTCTTCCATTATCTGATTGGTATTGACACCATTCCTTTCCTGATATTCCAGAAATCCTATAGTGATTTTAGCTTTGTGGGGTGTACTGGCCATACTCGGACCATCCCCCTGCTCTCCTGTACCCTCACCTACCTGTGTGATGACAGATTCTATAATATCATTATAAGGATCTAATACCACCATAAGCCGGTCTTCGAGTTCACTTACGAACCTATTAGTTGCTTCAATATCAGTTCCTATCGGATTTTCTATAAAAACATTCACCAAACTAGGCTGATTATCAGGGAAAAACAACACTTTTGGTGCTCTTATTACTAAAAGGCCAATAGAAAGCACCAATAGAAGAATAGTTCCAAAAAAGAACAAATAGGGCTTCTTACCCATCAGGGCGTAAGCCAATGTACTTTCATATAGGTTTTCCAATTTGACGAGAAACACATTCTGAAACCATCTGATCGCCTTTCTCAACACAAACAGGTTGAATAACATTAGAAATGCACCTAACAAAAGAAGACTGCCGACTGCTACCCATCCTATCAAATAAGATATAATGGAAAGTATGAACAGCACAAGGATAGTAATTAACGTTTTCCTTTTTGGCTTTACGGCATTGATATCCTGCACCTTCATATACAAAGCTGTAAGGACAGGATTGATTACCAATGCTACGAAAAGCGATGAGGAAAGCACTATGATCAGGGTGATAGGAAGGTATTTCATAAACTCTCCAATGATATCATCCCAGAATGCCAACGGTAAGAATGCCGCCAATGTAGTGGCTGTAGAAGTAATGATAGGCCATGCTACCTCTCCCACTCCTTCTTTGGCAGCACGAACAGGAGATTTACCTTCCTGCATCAGTCTGTACACATTTTCTACTACTACTATACCATTATCCACGAGCATACCCAGGGCAAGAATCAGTGAGAAGAGTACCATCAGGTTTAGCGTCACTCCTAAGCTGTTCAGTATTAAGAAACTGATGAACATAGAAAGCGGAATGGCTATCCCTACAAACAATGCATTTCTGAAACCTAAGAAAAACATCAAAACAATGATCACCAATATCACACCTGAAATGATACTGTTTTCAAGGTTATCCACCTGTGAACGGGTATCTTTTGACTGGTCATTAGTTATCGTTATGTCCAGATCTTCTGGGAACCTGTTGATCTGTGCTTTATCTATAATTTCTTTGATCTTATCGGAGGCATCCAAAAGGTTTTCGCCACTCCTTTTTACCACATTGACGGTGACTACCGGCAGCTTATTGGAACGGGCATAACTTTCCCTTTCTTTAAATGTATCCCTTACTTCGGCCACATCGCGAAGGTACACGATACGGTTATTTTCAGTTTTGATGATGATGTCCAGCATTTCCGAAGGATCATCAAATTCTCCCGTGATCCGTAGAGACCTTCTAAAATCCCCACTCAATACGTTACCGCCAGAGATAGTAATATTTTCTCCCTGAACAGATTCCGAAATATCTGAAAAACTGACACCCATGGCTTCCATGCGATACAGGTCAGCATCTATTCGAATTTCCCTTTCCACAGTACCTCTCAGATCAGCCTTTGATATTTCAGGGAGTTTTTCGATTTCATCTTCAAGATATTCGCCAAATTTTTTGAGTTCCTGTTCTGTATAGTTCCCAGAAATGTTTACGTTCATGATCGGGAAATCAGATGTATTGATTTCAATCACATCAGGTTCCCGGTCTAAGTCTGTAGGCAGTTCACTTTTCGATTTGTCTACTGCGTCCTTTACATCCTGCAGGGCTTTAGAAATATCTACATTAGGATTAAATTCGATCACTATAGAGGAAAAATCCTGAATAGAGGTTGATTTTATATCTTTTACATTATTGATTGATTTGAGCTCTTTTTCGATGGGCCTGGTAATCAGGTTTTCCATATCTATGGGAGAGTTTCCAGGATAAACAGTTCCTACATATACAGTAGGAATCACTATTTCAGGAAAACTTTCCTTCGGCATCGTCCTATAGGCGAATATACCTAAGAATGCGATGATGAGGGTCAAAATGACCACACTGGTACGGTTATCTACCGAAAGGCTGGATATGCCGAATTCCCTGATGACCCCTTTTTTATTTTCTTCGTTACTTGCCATTTTATTCAGTAATGTTCACCCTAAAATTTTCTCCTACTTCTCTGAATCCTTTGTCCACTAAAACTTCTCCTCCGGACAGGCCTGAAAGTATTTCAGTACGCTCATTATAAGTCTTACCTCGATCTACGTACTGTTTTCTGGCTATTTCGTTTTCTACTACAAAAACATATTCTCCTTGATTGTCCTGAAGGATTAGATAAGTGGGTACGGTCACGGCAGAAGGCTGCTGATAGTCCATTATTCTTAGAACAGATATCATATTGGGCTTTAGGTTTTCCATTCTGGGAAGAAATATTTCGACCTTAAAAGTCCTGTTATTAGGGTTGATCACAGACCCGACTGCAGATACAGTAGAATGGATAGTTTTATTGAGTGAAGGGAAAGAAACCTGAACAGAATCTCCCCTGCCCAATATCCCTACATATCGTTCAGAAATATCCCCTTCTATATATAGATCGCTCTCACCTATAAAATTCAATATCGGAGAACCTGGCTGAATGACCTCTCCTGCCCTCACTGTTATACTTTCCACTGTTCCATCAAATGGGGCTCTTATAGTGGCCCTTCCTTCCTGGGTCCTAATGGTAGCTATATTTTTTTCGAGTGATTCCATTCTGTTTTTTGCTTCCAGGTATTGCATTTCAGTACCGATCTGCTGGTCCCAAAGTCGCTTCTGCCTTTCATATACCGTGCGGGCCAGTTCCATCTGGGTCTCTATCTCTGCGATATTTCGCTGTATGGATTCATCATCTATCCTGGCCAGCACAGCACCCTTTTTTACACTCATGCCTTCCACGGCGGTTATTTCTTGAACCCTACCTGAGAGTTCAGCTGAAATATTCACGTTTCTTCTGGACATCACTGATCCAGTTACTTCTACGTAGTGAGCAAAAGACTCCGTCTGGGGAGTAGTAGTCGTGATCAAGAGTGATTTACGCTGGGACCGAGCAAAGCTGGGATCCAGCGTGGCGATTTCTTTTTCCAGATTTTCAATCTCTAGCCTCAGATTAGCAGCTTCTGCTTTTTTGCTGTCCAGTTCAGCTTTCTTCTGGGACACTTCATCATTGCCATTTTGGCCACAGGCTGCTGCAGCCAGTATCAAAGCACCAAGGAAAAATTTTGAATATGTTTTCATATAATTATTAAGTTCTAAGATTATTTTAATATGCCAAGGGCTTTTTCAAGGTCGACTTTAGCGATCAATGCATCGAAAAGAGCTCCAAAGTAATTGTTTTCCGCCTCTTTTAAAGCCGCATCGGCATCTACCACTTCCAGATTTGATCCTACTCCTTCCTGGAATTTAATTTTTGCAATATTAAAGACTTCCATAGCGAGTTCTCGGTTTTCTTTTTGCACTTCTAAAGTATTCAGGCTGTTTTGTAAATTTGCCCGTGCCTGAAATTTTTCAATATCAATATTATCCTGAGTAAACTCCCGCTGATTTTCCAATTGCTTCATTTGAATCCTGTTTTGTTGGATTCTATACGATTTTAACAATCCATCGAATATGGGTATTTGAAGCGTTACTCCTAATATGGATCCCGGAAACCAATTGTTTGAAGCTATCCCCCCTAAAGTACCAGAAAAAGTATTTCTCTGGTATGTATAATTCGCATCTAACCTCGGCAGGTATTGAGATTGGTTGTTTTTGAGATCCAAGGTAGCCAATCGTAATGTTTGCTCTACCTGATCTAGCTCCACCCGCCTCTGGCCCTGCTCCTGCAATAGTATATCCAATTCCAAATTGTCTTCCAATACAGTAATTTCATCTTCAAGAAAAAGGTCATAATTAACCGGTAGCCCCATTTGCAACTTTAACAGCTGCGTACTGACAGCCGTAGCAGTTCTGGCTCTTTCCAACTCAGTTTTCAGATTATTAAATTGGACCCTGATCCTGGAAACATCAATCTTTTCGGCAAATCCTTCTTCAAAAAGAATATTGGTTTCTCTTAATAAGGTATCAATACGGGCAAGGTTGGCTCCAATCAAAGTTTCTCTTTCCTCATTTACCAATACTGAATAATATGCCTTTTTCACATTTTCTATTACGTCGATTTCTGTTTTAACCCGGTCAAATTCTGTAAGCTCCCTTAATGTTCTGGCAGCCCGAAGTCCGACAAAGTATGATCCATTAAATATCATTTGAGATACTGTAGCGGTAAGGTTAGCCGTATATGCGGGTGAAAATCTCACCGCTATAAATTCATCCTCAGGCGCTTCTGGATTTAAAAACCTTGCAGGTAAAGGAGTAATAGGGATAATCATATTATAATTAGCCCCTACATTCAAATTGATCTGGGGAAGACCTTCAGATCTTCTTTCGCCTATAGTGGCCTTGGCGGCAGCGTTATCCAATATGGCATTTTTCATTTCCACATTGTTTTCAAGTGCATACTTTATGCTCTCTTCAAGAGTAAATGATACGCTCTCCTGCGCATGGCTATCAAAAGAAAATATGATTGCCATAGCCAATACCAGCATCGTTGATATGGAGTATTTATTTTTCATTCTGGTCTGTTTTCTGTTTTAAATATGCTTCTCTTCCTTTTTCCGAAAAAATACCGAAAAGAAAGTGTTCGAAAATTTCTATCTGTAAATCCGCCATGTTGTATTTAGAAGCTGGATATTTAACGGGGTCAAGATTTGTCATCATTTGCTCCAATCTCATCATAGCTATAATTTGGGGGTCTATCTCAGAACGAAAAATGCCTTCTGAAATACCTTTCTCGAGCAAACTCACAATCTCCTGAAAAACATGGTTTTGTTTAAACTCTTCAAAAACCTGCCAAGCCTCGGGATAATACCGCTGGATCTCGTTCATCGCCATGGGGTTCATGTCCGCAAAACGTTTTCTCATGTAATCGGACATACCTATCAGGTGTTCTATCACCCCATCCTTCACTTGGGGAAATTGCTCTATCATACATTTATCCTCTTGAAGGGCTGTAGAAAAGGTTTCGAGCACCAATTGATTTTTATCGCTGAATTCCTGGTAAATGGTTTTTTTGGAGATTCCTGCCTGCCGCGCAATGTCATCCATAGTCACCGATCGAATACCATAACGCATAAACTGTTCAGTAGCTACTTCAATGATTTTCTTTTTCGTTTCCAAATGATTTATATTTGGACACAAAACTCTGGAAACTTTATGAAAGTTCAAAGTTTCCAGAGTTTTATTTTATTCGCATTTTTTAATTGATCATCAGAATGTGTTATCAATATTTCAATAAACTAATACGTTTAATACAATTAGTATTTTACTGGAATCTACCTTAGCATCATATTACTAAAAGAAAATTGGGCTTCCACCACGCTTTAACCTGTATTACACGATTAAATTTTTAGAAACTCATTTAGGTCAGCTCTCTTTTAAAAAATATGGACATGGCAAAAACAGGTACTTGCTCCTTCATGGATTTGGCATGAACATGGCGTTTTATGTGCCTTTTTTAGACCTTAGAAAAAAAGAAAACCCTATTTGATTTTTGACCTGTTCTACCATCGCAACAGCAGCTGGAGAAATGCAAACGCAGTATCATAAAATTTATCAGGTCACGGATGCAGATCCGAACCATGAGGGCACAAATGTATATTACATGAGCAATGTTTACACCCCTCCAACCCGATCCATATAAAATCATAACCGCTGCCCAAGATTTCCAGACTCCTATCATGCTGGTGACCGGCACGTTTGACAATATGATCACTTCCAAAAACTTATCACAATTCAGTTCCAAGTTATCTCAAATACAAAATATAGCGCTTTCCTTTGGACACAATACCCTTATAGAAGAGACCATAAATTATTTTAAAAAAAAATAAAATCTAGAAAGCTAGTTAGATCATCCAATTGCTTTCCACACTAACCTACCTATTGGATATATCATCCCACCTAATAATCGACTTCTCCCCTCCACCTTTTTTTCTCTCCCTGCTTTTTTTTTTCGTCGAGACGTTTTCTTTGAGAGGATTTAGTGGGGCGAGTGACCCGCCTGACTTTTTTCTTTTTGAAGGCTTCCCTAAGTATATCGTAAAACCTCTCTTTACAGGCTTCTTTATTTTTGAGCTGCGAGCGGGATGCCTGACTGCTGATCAGCAGATCCCCAGAGGCGGTCAATGATAGTTTCTTGAAAAGGACAGCTTTCTCTTGGTCATCCAGCAAGACTGAACCTGTCACATTAAATCGCAGGGTAACGCGTGAATTGACCTTGTTCACATTCTGGCCTCCGGGACCACTACTTCTGGAAACTTCAAAGTCCATTTCACTTTCCAATCCACGGTACTGTATAGGATGACTCATTATTATGCTTTATGTGGTAATTATAAATAAGGCAAATGGCATTTTATAAAATTAGTATATTTAAGTCAAAAGCCCCAATATGATAGCGCAAACTCTTTTGTCGGGCAAATGTCGGGTAAAATACGATATAAATTCAGGTCAGATTATTTCAAATAAAGTGAAATTGTGATGGTAAACAAAAAACTATTCGAAATGAAACAACCGGAATTAGGCCAAAAAATTCTCCAATGGAGAAAAGCCAAAGGACTTACCCAAGAAGAACTGGTAGAAATGTGCCAGATCAATGTACGCACCATCCAGCGAATAGAAGCCGGTGAGGTGACCCCCAGATCCTTTACCCTGAAAACTATCATGGAAGCATTGGGTGTAGATGCTTCAGAGTTTAAAGAAGAGCATTCAGAAGGATCTACAGTGGAAGGATCAGCCTTAAAACCCAATAAACTGTTCCAATTTTCCTTTTACTTCGGAATAATATATTTGATCACCGCCTTTGCGGAAGCTTTCGTGGACATCACCATTTGGGAAGCTCCTATTGAACCACCAGGCAAATCGGGATTTGGGTATTTGGTCTTAAAATTAATCATTGTTTTCACTTATATTCCATTTAAGTACGGGTTTTATAAATTAGGAAAAGATGCCGGAAATCATTTAATCAGTGTAGCCTCTATATTATTAATAGCAGGTATTTTACTTGCTATTGGTAAAGACCTATATATGTTTTTCTATATCGGGGAATTTCATATAGAATGGAAAATGGCTGAAGCAATATACTTTGGGATGGTATATATTCTTTTTGGTATAGGTCTGCTCCGCTTTCAGAAAGTATTTGGCACGGTAGCTTTAGTGTCAGGATGTCTTGGAATCCTTACCGGAGTGGCTTTTATCTCTATTATTTTCGCCATACCCGGAATGGTCGTGCTGACTGTTTTTGAAATTTTGCTTTTGGTTATCCTATACAGTACTTCCCATAAACTGGGAAGTACTACAAATAAAAAAACGCCCTTTTCACTTATAGAATGAATCATTATAACCTCTGCAAGATTAATAAAAGTGCGGTAAAACAAATTTGGCAATTACAATTTTATGCGACAGGATTAGACTGAATATGATCAGGCAAAGACATTAAAAATTTTTTGGAGACTTATCCTTGTAGCGATCTTCTAATTTGCTACCTTATCAGGTAAATATAAAGTCACCCGATTTGCCTTATTGATGCTACTACTATGAAAAATACACCAACAATACAAAAAGAGGTGGCCATTTCCCAAGATACTATCTGGTCAAAATCTTTCTTTATCAAAACTTTATTGAATGGGTTATTACTGATTTTGCCCACCATCATTATTTTATTTTTGCTGTCCTTAATATTTAAATTTGTTTTCAATCTAGTGGCACCTATAAGTGCACTTTTGGACAAAAATGCTGAGTCACATGCCTTGTTTACCAACATTTTGGCTGTGCTTATTCTCCTCACCCTGATTTTTATCATCGGTTTTATTATGAGAGATTTCAGGAGCAAAAGATCTTTCAAGAGATTCGAAAATAAATATCTACTCCAGATACCTTTATATTCCACGCTCAGGGAGACCATATCCCAATTTTCAGGACTTAAGAAGATGCCTTTCAGCCAGGTGGTTTTAGTAGACGCATACAATACCGGTGTTTTGCTTACGGGTTTTGTGACGGAAATAATTGTTGGGGATATATATACCGTTTTTGTACCTACAGCACCTAACCCTATGAACGGAAACATTTATCATGTCCCTGCTTCTCAGTTACGGTTTTTAGATATAGAACCTGAAAAAGCCATGCGGTCTATCGTAGGCATGGGCACTGGTTCATCTGCATTGTTTGCTGCAAAAGAGATTATTCAAGATAAACAGGTCATGAATTAAACTCATGTTTAGCAGGTAATATTGCTTATAAAAAATACCGGGGCTAGCTCATCTGGAATTTAACATATGGAGCGCCTTAATTCTACTTAAACACCTATAAGCCTTCCCCCCAATCATTATCATACCCACTATTTTCAATAAAACTGAGGGTTAAATACCATCGCTGCATCTGGAAAAAGTAGAAAGTAAGCAGATTAAGAATTAATTTTTTAAACCTTAATTCATTACCTTTGCTCCTTCTTAAAAAGCCATCCAATTAATCAAGGATATGATTCTTTTTTTCCAATCCCAGAATGCTATTATATACGCGCTTGAAGCCACGCAGCCCTTACCAGACCAGGATATCCAAAAGCTCAAATGGCTTTTTGGAGAAGCTTCCAGAATAGAAGGTAAGGCAGTAGACGGCACTTACCTAGGCCCTAGAAAAGAGATGATCACCCCATGGTCTACCAATGCCATGGAAATCACTGTAAACATGGGTATACAGGGTGTCCTCCGCATAGAAGAATATTCCCCTTTCAGAGAAAATGACACCTACGACCCTATGCTGCAGGCAAAATATGAAGGCCTGGACCAGCAACTCTTTACTATAGATATCCAGCCAGAGCCTGTCAAAAATATTGAAAACATCAAAGATTACAATAAAGACGAAGGCCTTGCACTAAGTCAGGAAGAAGTGGATTATCTTGAAAGTGTCAGTAAACAACTGGATAGACCTTTAACTGATTCTGAAGTCTTTGGTTTTAGCCAGGTAAATTCAGAGCACTGCAGGCACAAAATCTTCAATGGCACCTTCATCATAGATGGACAGGAAAAGGAAAAAACCCTATTTCAGCTAATCAAAAAAACTTCTTCTGCTCACCCCAACAGAATAGTATCGGCTTATAAAGACAATGTGGCATTTGTAAAAGGACCTCGTGCCCAGCAATTTGCCCCTACGGTACAGGATATAGCCGATTTTTTCAGCACGGAAGATATTGAAACCGTCATTTCCTTAAAAGCTGAAACCCATAATTTCCCTACGACGGTAGAGCCTTTTAACGGTGCTGCCACTGGTGCGGGAGGAGAGATAAGAGATAGAATGGCCGGAGGTACGGCCTCCATCCCATTAGCAGGCACTGCAGTATATATGACTTCATATCCCAGATCTGAAACGGGAAGGATATGGGAGAAAAACCTGAATGAAAGGCCCTGGCTTTATCAGACGCCTATGGATATCCTCATCAAGGCTTCCAATGGAGCAAGTGATTTTGGCAATAAATTCGGACAGCCACTCATCAGTGGCAGTGTCCTTACCTTCGAACATCAAGAAGGGGATAAACACTTTGGCTTTGATAAAGTGATCATGATGGCAGGAGGCGTAGGCTTCACCCGTAGCGACTACAGTAAAAAAACCACCCCGACCAAAGGCGACAAAGTAGTGATCATGGGAGGGGACAACTATAGAATCGGAATGGGAGGCAGCGCAGTTTCATCTGTTGCCACGGGTGAATTCAGCAATGCTATAGAACTTAATGCCATACAGCGCTCCAATCCCGAGATGCAGAAAAGGGTGGCCAATGTCATCCGTGCCATGGCCGAAAACCCCAACAACCCTATCGTCTCCATCCATGACCATGGTGCCGGAGGACATTTAAACTGTCTTTCTGAACTGGTGGAAGAAACCGGAGGTACAATAGATATCGATAAATTACCGGTGGGCGACCCTACCCTTTCGGCTAAAGAAATCATAGGCAATGAATCTCAGGAAAGAATGGGCCTGGTGATCCATGAAAAAGATGTAGCTACCATGAAGCGCATCTCTGAAAGAGAAAGGGCACCTTTCTATGTAGTGGGTGAAACTACCGGAGACATGCACTTTAAGTTTGAGCATAGTATCAGTGGTGAAAAACCTGTGGATTGGAACCTTGGCCATATGTTTGGCAGCTCTCCCAAAACCATATTAGAAGACCGGACCACTCACAATAGTTTCGGAGAAATCAGTTATACCAAAGAAAAGTTTACAGAATACCTTCAAGCTGTTCTACAGCTTGAAGCTGTGGCCTGTAAAGATTGGCTGACCAATAAAGTGGACAGGTCTGTGACAGGAAGGGTGGCTACGCAGCAAACAACCGGCGCTATCCAGCTGCCATTAAATAATGTGGCGGTCATGGCCATAGATTTTACAGGAACCAAGGGCATAGCCACCTCTATAGGTCATGCCCCCGTGGCGGCGTTGGCGGATCCTGAAGCGGGATCCAGGCTTGCTATCGCCGAGGCACTGACCAACCTGGTATGGGCCCCGATTCATGACGGGCTACAGGGCATATCATTAAGTGCCAATTGGATGTGGCCAGCTAAGAATGAAGGGGAAAATGACAGATTATATAGAGCCGTGGAAGCGGTGAGTGATTTTGCCATAGAACTTGGGATAAATATCCCTACTGGAAAAGATTCCCTTTCCATGACGCAAAAGTACCCTGATGGCAAGACAGTCTATTCCCCGGGGACAGTGATCATCAGCACCATAGGCGAATGTTCAGACATCAAAAAAACCATAAACCCAGACCTTAAACCTGTAGCAGGGTCTAAAATTTTTTATATAGATTTCAGTAAAGATGCACCAAAACTGGGTGGAAGCAGTTTTGCCCAGATTCACAATAAGGTAGGCAATGATGTGCCTACTATCAAAGACAGCGGCTACTTTGGCAAAGCATTTATGACCGTGCAAAAACTAATAGAAAAGGAAGAAATATTAGCCGGGCATGATATATCTTCTGGTGGAATGATTACAGCACTATTGGAAATGGCCTTCCCTACCACCAATTGCGGCGCATCGGTAAAACTGAATAAATTTAAGGAAGCTGATCTGATCAAAGTATTGTTTGCAGAAAACCCGGGAATATTAATTCAGGTAAAAAATGCTGACAATGCCAGATCGCTGATGGAAAATTATGGTATAGAGTATATCTCTATAGCTGACGTGACCCTAGACAGCACACTCACACTCCAGGGTATGGACCTACTTTTGGATATTCCTACTTATAGAGATATTTGGTTTAAATCTTCTTACCTGCTTGACCAAAAACAAAGTGGTGAACAGTGGGCAAAAGAGAGATTTGACAATTATAAAAACCAGCCGCTGAGCTTTGAATTCAGGGAAAATTGGGTCGGAAAGCTGGATAGCCTCCAGCTTGATCAGTACAGAAAAGTACCTTCGGGTCATAAAGCAGCCATCATTCGGGAAAAAGGCGTTAACGGTGATAGGGAAATGGCCTATGCCCTTTGGCTGGCAGGGTTTGATGTTAAGGATGTACACATGACAGATCTCATCTCCGGTAGGGAAAACCTCGAAGATGTAAATATGATCGTTTTTGTAGGAGGATTTTCTAATTCTGATGTACTAGGATCAGCCAAAGGCTGGGCAGGTGCATTCCTTTACAATGAAAAAGCTAAAATGGCACTGGATAATTTTTACGCCAGGAAGGACACCCTAAGCCTTGGAGTCTGCAACGGATGCCAGCTAATGGTAGAACTTGGACTGATTACACATGATCATCAGAAAAAAGCTAAAATGCTGCATAATAGCAGCCATAAGTTTGAATCCGCTTTCGTAAATGTAACCATTCCTGCGAACGATTCCGTAATGTTTAGGACTTTGGCGGGACAGCGTCTTGGCGTATGGGTGGCTCATGGAGAAGGTAAATTTTACCTTCCAGAAGGCAGGGAAAATTACCATATCAGTATGTCCTACAGCTATGAAGCCTACCCTGGAGCACCGAATGGTTCTGATCATAGCGTAGCCGGAATCAGCTCAAAAGACGGTAGACACTTGGCTATCATGCCACACATAGAAAGATCATTATTTCCCTGGAACTGGCCTCACTATGATGGTCAGCATCCATCTGATGAAGTTACTCCTTGGGTAGAAGCATTTGTCAATGCTAGGATATGGGTATCTGAGCAGGATTAGTATGAATAGTGATTATTTATAAAGGGCATCAAAAGTAAGATCGCAGGAGAATTATCTTCTGCGGTTTTTCTTTATCGGAGCATTGGTTATTCTGTATGAAAGAATAAAATATAGGGTAATAAAAAGGGATGCCTACCAAACATCCCTTTATAAAAAATTAACCACTATGTAATTTTATCTAGCCACTACTCCTAATATAAGGTAAGTGGTGAGATCTGTAGTACTTAAAGGTTGGGTAGGATCATGCACTACCAGAAACCCGTCATATTCCTGCAGTAATTGATCATAGGTCAACATTGTCAAATGTTCCACCATCGCAGTAGTACCTTGAGGAGTAACCATTTCAGAGAGTACATTAGCATTTGGTGTTTCATTATATGGCGTACCATTAGGAGTGGTATCAGGATCAGCCATGTCATGTGCATGGATCATATACATTTGACCTGCCATAGTATTATTTAAAGTTACCATGATCTTAGCCATGCCATTGGGCATTTCCATGACTTCCATTCTAGCAGAAAGGTTGCGCGGATGCTCTCCTACATATGAAGTAGCAGGCCCTACTAGTTGCCCATCATTAAAAGAATATTCAAACACCTGACTTCTCAGCATAGGCTCGTCATCCTCCTTATTACAACTTGATACTATTATCATACAAGCCAGGGCCATCAATAGCGGAATTTTATTCATTACGTTTTTCATATTAAATATTTAAGTGAGTAAGTTGGATTTAGAATGAGATACGAGGGGCTATTGTAAAATGGATTGCTGAAAAATAAATTTTATCAAAAATATACTGGAAGGCCCTGCTTTGAATAAGTTACATAATTCCTAAAAAACATTGGATGAGGTTAAAGGTTAGTATTAATAGGCTATTTAAAACTTACTATAAGGTAGTCCACATTATAATTGTTAACCATAAAAATCAACCACTTAACCATGGAAACTACTAAAAAAACCGTATTAATAACAGGTGGAACCGAAGGAATCGGTTTTGAACTTGCCCGATTATTTGCAAAGGACAGTTATCAGCTTATTCTGGTCTCTAGATCAGAAGAAAAACTCCATATAGCATCAAAATCGCTAGAAACGGAATTTAATGTCAAGGTCCACACAATATCAGTAGATCTCAAAAATCACGAAAATACTAAGCAACTCTATCAAGACATTAAAGAATTAGTAGGTGAGGTAGATGTACTTATCAATAATGTGGGCCAGGGAGAATATGGCAAATTCCTGGACAACAATGTAGACAGGGAACTGGAAATAATACACCTTAATATAGGTTCATACGTGATCCTAACCAAGTATTTTCTTAAAGATATGGTGGAACGTAATAGAGGTAAGATTCTAAACGTGGGATCTATTGCAGGAGAGACACCAGGGCCTTGGCAGGCTGTCTATCATGGAACAAAAGCTTTTGTAAACTCTTTTACAGAAGCCATTCGTAATGAGGTGAAAGATACTGATATCACCATCACCTTATTACGGCCAGGGGCTACCGATACCGAATTTTTTGATAAGGCAGATATGGAAGAATCCAAAATGGTACAGGATGGAAATCTTGCTGATCCGGCCAAAGTAGCACAAGATGGATATGATGCGCTGATGGCAGGCAAACATAGCGTAACCTCAGGACTGATGAATAAAATCATGGTGGGTATGGCTAATATCCTTCCAGATAACCTGGCTGCTGAAAGTATGAACAAACAGCAAAAACCAAAAGAATAATTAAAAGAACAAAGTCCTATATTGTTTTATAGGACTTTGTTTTAACT
This sequence comes from Anditalea andensis, assembly GCF_000714815.1. GTDB lineage: Bacteria > Bacteroidota > Bacteroidia > Cytophagales > Cyclobacteriaceae > Anditalea > Anditalea andensis. Next base: position 285,360 of record NZ_JMIH01000014.1, read on the forward strand.
TATCTATATTAAGATATAATTTCAAGGTATTTTCTAGGTAAATTCACCATAATAGTCTGCATGATGCCTGGAATACGGATGATGAAATAATCCTGGTTCCCTTTCTGTATACACTCACCTGTAAAACCTTGGAGTGGACCTCCTAATATTTTAACCTTTTCACCAGGCTCAATTTCTGTAGCTTCTACATCTACAGACACTCCTGTCTCCAATACCCGCTGGATCAATAATATCTCTTCATCCCTCACAGTAGCATGAACTCCCGAAAAGTTAACGAATTTAACAGCACCCTGTACCTGAAGCGACTCCCATAATTTATCCTTAGTAGTCTTAACAAATAAATAACCGTTAAAAAGTGCCCTTTGCACCTTTTTTTTTCTATCACTCCATTGCCTCACTTCTTCTACCATAGGTAAAAAAACTTCCAGACCATTTTCTACCAACCTTTGCGCAACCTTCTTCTCTGCCCGGGGCGCAGTATACATCACGTACCACTTACTAGTTTCACTCATATAAATATATTCGTTCAACAAATTTATAAAATATAGTAAGATTAAAAAATTAATAAAATCGCTCAGATGCATATACAATCATTTTATACATCCATGATGCATGATGCTAAATGATCCAACTACTTCCAGACCTCAAACAGGAGACAGGCAAATTGCCCTATAAAGAACACATCATATTCCAAGGAGCATTTTCGCAGCTGACTCATTTGGAGACATCATCTTCCATAGACGGGGCATTATAGATAAATACCATCCTTATTAAGAACATTATAAAATATTATTTGCAAATATTAAGTACTTAAAATTAAGTTAAAATAAAATTTCAGTTATATTTTTATCATATAAAAAATTCCAATTTTTATAATATTTAACATTTTTATTGAAGGATATGCCATATGTTTTTTATAAAAGATGCTTAGACCTTTTAATTGCTGTAGTAGGAATAACTTTACTATTACCAGGAATGGTCATATTATCCATACTCTTAGTATGGATATATAAGGAAAACCCATTTTTCACACAAATAAGACCAGGAAAGCATGGGCGCTCTTTTACTATTTATAAATTTAAAACACTCTCTGCCCCCACTCATCCTGCTCAGACGGATGCTGAAAGGATTACGTATATAGGCTATCTTTTAAGAAAATATTCAGTGGATGAACTTCCACAGCTCCTGAATGTAATCAAAGGAGATATGAGTATCATAGGGCCTCGTCCTTTACTGTTGGAATATTTACCCTTATATGGTCCACATCACTTTAACAGACACCAAGTAAAACCAGGTATGACAGGTTGGGCCCAAGTACATGGAAGAAACGATCTGCCTTGGGAAGAAAAATTTACTTTGGATATATGGTATGTAAATAATATATCATTTTTGATAGATTTAAAAATAATATGCCTAACCTTGATTAAAATCTGTACGGGGGAAGGAGTATATCCTAAAGAGAACCTTTTTGTCCAAAAGTACAATAAATAGGCTAAATAAAGTTTGACATCAGAAAATCCTTACTGCAATGGGTTTAAAGAAAATCTTACTATCCCCTCCACATATTGGAAGCAATGAAAAAAAATACATTGAAGAAGCTTTTACCAGTAATTGGATAGCTCCCATAGGTCCTAATGTGGATGGATTTGAAAAGGACATATCTGATTTTCTGGGGTGTGGCCATGTGGCAGCTTTAAGCTCGGGGACCGCTGCAATACACCTATCCTTAGTCATACTGGGTATTAAACCTGGGGACTGTGTCATCTGTCCTACTCTGAGTTTTACAGCCTCAGCAGCGCCTATTGTCTATCAGGGTGCCGAACCCATATTTATAGATTCAGAAGAAGACACTTATAATATGTGCCCGATCCTATGTGAAGCGGCCATCCAAGAACTCCTATTAGAGAACAAAAAACCAAAAGCGATTATTATAGTCCATATATATGGAATGCCAGCTCATATGGCCGATTTTTTAAGAATCAGCCACACTTATAATATACCTTTAATAGAGGATGCAGCTGAAGCCTTAGGATCCACTTATCGTAATTTCCCTTGTGGAGCGATGGGTGATTTTGGAATATTTTCATTCAATGGAAATAAAATTATTACCACAGGTGGCGGCGGTGCATTGGTCTCTCCGGATAAGAATTTAATCCAAAGGGCTAGATACCTAGCTTCCCATGCAAGAGAGCAGCAAGCTTATTATCAACATTCGGAAATCGGCTATAACTACCGCTTGAGTAACATCAGTGCGGGCATAGGCAGGGGCCAGATGGAATTGCTAGGTGCCAGGATCCATAGCCGTAGAGCAAATTATAAAAGATATCATAACTTTTTTTCAGACTTTAAAGGTATAAAAATGCAATCAGAGCCCAGTTCAGCATATTATTCAAATTGCTGGTTGACTACTATAGTTTTGGATCCTGTTATCTGGGATGATATAACTATACCCAAATTGACCTTTGAAATGGAGCAGGCCGGAATTGAAAGCCGTCCATTTTGGAAACCTCTCCATTTGCAGCCCGTTTATAGGCATGCAAGGTATTTTGGTTCAGATATTGCCCAAAATTTATTTGAAAGAGGCATCTGTCTTCCCAGTGGAAGTAATTTAAAAGAGGATGATTTCCAAAGAATTTTTGATGTGTTCCTTAGATTATTGAAAAGGTCCAAGGCCCCGGTTACATTGAATAGGTAATAATATTGATCCAGGTACCTTTTTTAAAAGTGCTACTTATTTTTAAAGGTATAGAAATAGGCCTTCATAAAGTGCCTACCAATGATTATGGATGGCAAGCCAGCCATATCATTTTAGCCTATAAAATCACAACCTCTCCTCCACGCCTAGCCCAAACAGTGCAAAATCATATTTCACCGGATCATCAGCATCGAATTTTCTCAAATTTTCTGTCAGTTCTATTGCCGTCAGCCAGTCTGTCTGTTTCCGGGTGATCAGCCCCAGTTTACGTGCTACCCTATCTACATGTACATCGCATGGACATATTAATTGGGAAGGATTTATGGTCTTCCATATTCCGAAATCTACCCCATTGTCGTCATTTCTTACCATCCACCTAAGGAACATATTGATCCTTTTGCAGGCTGCTTTACGTGCAGGTGTCGCTATATGTTTGGTAGTACGCCGGGGTGCTAAGGGGTCATTAAAAAAAAATTGCCGGAAATTAATAAGAAGGTCATACATAACATTCTTATCCTCGGAATAACCCTTAGTGAATGCTATTTCTAGACTTTCGTTTTTCTTATAAAAAGCAGAAAGAAAATGAAGAAAATATAGGGTGTCTATATCATTAAAAGTTCTGTGTTTGAATTTTAAAAATGGTTTTAGATCATTCTCTGCATGGTTCAAGATGAAATCATGGGGAGCATTATCCATCATTTCCATAAGCTCCAGACATTTATTGATAATTGTTTTACGCTGTCCCCAAGCCAGAATTGCAGAAAAAAATCCGGCTATCTCGATATCCTGTTTTTTAGAAAATCTATGGGGAATAGAAACCGGATCTAGGAGAATAAAATCCGGGTTATTATAAAAAGCTACCTTCTCTTCTAAAAACGCTTTTAGATTTTCTATCATAGGGCTATTTTCACCTCTCCCCCCTGTGTCCCGTCAAACCATTTAAAGTTAAGCAGGTTTTCTTCTTTCTCTGCCAAATGCCAGTCAAAGCATTTAATATTAGTCAGTGATACCAGACTGTCATCATCAGGTCTGTAAAGACAGATATCAAAGTCCGGCAGATTTTTGGGTTCTGTGGAATTCCATCTTTCCAATAGATACCCCTCATCTATCAAATTGATCTTTTTCCCAAAATAATGTTCTTCTAACACTGAAGGCACACCGTCATTTCTCCTAAAAGAATAACATGCTGGCCCGAACATGATCTGTTTATATACCTTACCCTCTATTAAGTCCACCTGGGGACTTATTTTTTCCCACTCGGATTTTTCCATCTCCTGGTCTACTTCATTACCTCCTCTTATTTTGGTCAAAACTTTAGATAAAGCAGAGAAACAATAAGTTATGCCAATAAACAATATTCCAAATGAGGCTAATACAGGATAGGAAACAATGAAAATAAAATTCCAAATGTACCTGAAGAAATGGTGAAAAAAGAGCTGTATTTTATTCATTCCGATGAGATAATCAGAAACAAAAATATAAGATAAAATTCAGAAAACCAATTTTTTAACCCTATCCAAAGGAATCCTCAAAGGGTATAATGTTGATTATAAAACATTTAACCAATAAGGCTATTTCTACATATAGAAATAGCCTTATCTTTTAAGTCCCAATATAAAATAATTTTATTTACCAATATCAATAAGAAATCTCTACCGGAAACCTATTATTAACTGCTCTTAGTTGATCAAATGCTGCTTTAGAGACTTTTACCAACAATCGGTTATTATCTCCTGTCTCAGGAAGTTTGCCTACCACTCTGGCAAATATAGTCACATCGTTTTCCTCATTTCTAATTCTCATAATCGTGCCCACCGGAGCTGTTCTGTGAAGCACCAGGTATTTCTTATGATTCCCGGTACCGTCTATGACTTCGGCCTGGCCTGTTTCTTTTATGTTTTTTGGTTCAGTGGAAGTAGGACTTGCATTGGGCTGTGAAGGACGTGTCTCCACTATAGGTCTGTCACTTGATGTAGGAGTTGTCCGATCGGAAGCTGGAGCTGTAGGAGCTGTCCTTGGCTCAGAAGCAGTAGGTGTACCTGAAGCCATACCCCTTCTACCCACTTTAAGACTCTGGCCTAACGTCAGGTTAGTAGAGGTCAATCCATTCCAATTTATTAAATCATCCACTTTGGCATCATATTGCTTAGCTATGGCGAAAAGGGTCTGACCCTGTTCCACCTGATGATTAATCCATTCTCCCGTAGCAGGAGACGTAACAGTTTCTGAATTCCGGTTAGATGCCGGAACTGAGGGCGGTCTTGTGGAAGGGCGGTTTTCTTCTGCTTTTCTATTTTCTGAAGGAGCTGTGGGAGGCTGTGTAGATGCCACTGGAGTAGCTGGCTTGTTTTCAGCTACAGGAGATGAAACTCCTTTGATGATCAATGACTGCCCCACACTGAGATCATTCCCTTTTAGATCATTCCAGGCCATCATATCCTGTACACTGACCTGATAGGTTTTAGCGATGGAAAAGAGGGTTTCACCCGGATTAACTTTATGGAGATGTGATCCTGCAGGTAATGCAGCCTTTTCTGTGTAAGGGATCCTGATTCGTTGCCCTGCCCTTAATCCTTCACCCAAGGCGGGATTGCTTCCTATGATTTCATTCATAGGTGCTTCATATCGCCTTGCTATCCCAAAAAGGGTTTCTTTTTCATTAACCTGATGGATGATGAATGTCTTTCCCCCTACTCTTTCTACACCCACTGAATCCATAAGGGATATTTCACTTGCATATGATATCCCACTAAAGGTTAGCAGTCCTAAAATCATTAAACATTTCTTCATTTCTAGGTATTATTTTTTATTTATTAGCATGCACTAATTTACTCCAATAAAAACAGAACGGCGCCACGGAACCGAAACATTGATTAAACTCCCAACAGCCTGATCTTTCCAACTGCTATCTTGGCTGCAAATTTCATATTTATTTCTATATATACAATTTTACGAGCGGTTCATTTGTACTTTTTTAAGGAATTCTATCCGGCCTATAACCTTGGAACGATGAATGAAGAAGAACTTATTTATTTTTAATAATAATTAACTAAATATAGAAAATTGCTGTTTAATAACGACACTAAACCTAGTGATGGATAAATAAATAAAATAAGTATATTGAAATAATTTTAATCTACCTGAAATCAAGCTAGACGAAGAACTTCCCATAGGGAGGTGAAGCTCCTATTATGGATTTCCCCCTCCGGGACTTTGGTTCGGAACACGTTATGCAATTTCAACAAACAGAACAAACAGCACATTACACATGAAATACAGCCATTTATTTATTCTCTGGATATTGATATGCTTACCAGAAATTTCTTTAGGGATTACGGTACAGGACTCCCTTGTGAGAAAGAAAGTATTTGTTTTTGACATAAAGGCTGATATAGACCCGAGAATGAACCGGCAGGTAACACTGGCATTGCAGGAAGCAGAGCAGCAGCAGGCTGATATGGTCATCATCCATATGGACACTTATGGTGGCGCTGTGAATGATGCTGATGATATACGAACGATGGTATTGGAGACAAGCATACCTATCCATGTATTTATAGACAAAGATGCAGCTTCAGCTGGTGCACTGATATCTATAGCATGTGACAGCATATACATGGCCCCGGGCGCCAGCATTGGTGCAGCCACTGTAGTAATGGGCGGAGGCGGAGAAGCTGCTCCAGATAAATATCAGTCCTATATGAGGTCCATGATGCGAAGTACTGCAGAGGCTAAAGGAAGGGACCCAAAGATATCAGAAGCCATGGTAGATGAAAACCTTGAAATAGAAGGTATCTCAGCAGCAGGATCTGTCATTACCTTCTCAGTATCGGAGGCCATAGCTAATGGCTTCGCAGAAGCACAAGTGAATGATATCAACGAAATAGTAGCTAGACAGGGAATTACGGACTTTGATATTGTAAAATATGAAACCTCCAATGTGGAACAGGTCATTTCGTTCTTCTTAAACCCTGCTGTCAGTGGCTTTCTTATTCTGATTATTTTTGCAGGTATCTATTTTGAAATTCAGACTCCGGGAGTGGGATTTCCGATAGCGGCATCGGTTATCGCTATGATGCTTTATTTCATCCCCTATTATCTTACAGGATTAGCTGGGAATCTGGAAATATTGATATTCGTGTTAGGAATAGTGTTTTTGGCTGTAGAAATATTTGTTTTTCCTGGCTTTGGGGTTTTTGGCATATTAGGCATTTTAGGTATACTGACCGGGCTTACCCTTGGCATGCTGCCCAATGAAGCATTTGATTTTACTTTTGTACCTTCAGGTGATCTGTTCACAGCACTGCTTACCGTTATACTTTCGGCGGTGATTGCGATCATGCTCATATTTTATCTTGCTCCGAAGGTTAACGAATGGGGAGCCTTTAAAAGCGTATCATTAGCTACTACCTTCACGCGTGAGGAGGGGTATACTTCTTCTTTTTACAGTGACGCCATGGTAGGTAAGGAAGGTGTGGCCCATACCCGCTTGATGCCCAGTGGTAAAATAATCATTGATGGGGAAATGTATGATGCTTACAGCCGGGGGGAATTTATAGACCGTGGTGAACCTATATTGGTCATCAGTGCAGAAGGCACATCTCTTAGGGTTAAAAAAACGGTTTAATATATGTTAAGAATATATATGGGTGATTGTATCATTTTTTAATTATGTTTGTGCCCGAACGTGAGGGATATGAATGAATTTCAGACTATTTATCAGCAAATAAAAGAAGAGAAAATTTTGCTTTTATCTAAGTATTTTTACCAAGAGGTAGGATTACAGTCTGACCTGCGTGCTTTATATCCTGAAGACCTGGAAGGTGCTGAAGAAAGGCTTTTTCTATTTTTGCTACAGGTTTTTGGCGGACCTACCACATATAGTGAAAGCAGGGGACACCCCCGTCTCAGAATGAGGCACTTAAACTGGAAAATAGACTCCCATTTGAGAAACGTCTGGCTTAACTGTATGCTGAAAGCCATAGATAAATTAGGAATAGAGCAAAATGCAAAAGGAATCATGCAGGACTATTTCGTCAAAGCCGCTAACCATATGATAAACCATCAGTAAGTGATGAAGATATTGAGAAGAATATATTCCATCTATGGCATGGTGGTATTTGGTCTTACCTTTTTGGCATTATTGCCTTTTTTCGTACTGACTATAGAAATTCCTTCATTAAAAAAATATGGAAGAATGCTGAATAGAATATGGGCTAAGGCTTTTTTTATATTTCTCTTCATGAAAGTAAAATATGAAAACAGGCATCATCTAAAAACCAGTAAGCAATATATCATAGTGGCTAACCACTTTTCCTATATGGATATTCCCACATTGGGATTAATCCCTACCGATGCGGTATTTATTGGTAAAAGTTCTCTTGGCAAACTCCCTATTTTCGGATATATGTTTAGGAACCTACATATAGCAGTGGATAGAAACAGTATGAAAAGCAGAGGGGAAACTATACTCAGAACGAGAGAAGCCCTTGATAGGGGCAGCAGTGTAGTAATTTTCCCTGAGGGCGGAATAATCGCCACAGAACCTCCCCTGATGGGGAAATTTAAAGATGGAGCGTTTAAAACAGCAAAAGAAAAGAAAATCCCTATCATACCGGTCACTTTATCTTTTAATCATTTAATTTTGCCGGATGACGGCAAACTATTGCTTAACTTTAAATCTCCTAAGGTAGTATTTCACAAACCTATCTCCCTGGAGCAATTGGAAGTCTATACGCCCTTTGAGCTAAAAGATATATGCTTCAATATTATTCAGGACCAATTAAATGAAGACAATGCCGATGCAGTAATTCAGCATTCTATGGGCTTTCAATAAAATATAATAATAATAAAATCCATCAATATGGACTGATTATATAAGCGGCATCCCCGGATTGCTGCTCTTTAAATATAGGGTAATATGGACTAGACATCCAAGACACTTCCTTCCAGAGAGCAGTCAGGTGTTACCATTGAAACGAAATATAAATAAACAGATGAAATCGAGCATGAGGAAAATCTCACAAAGCGGCATGATTATCTGCCTAAGCGAGATCCTCTCCCGTTTCCTACGTCACGGGACAAGTTATGACCTTTGAAAAACAAATTATATACAGATGAAAATAGATACCAATACTCTAAAGAAAATTGCACATTTGGCCAGATTGGAATTTGACGAAAAAGGAGCTGAGAAAATGACCGCTGATATGAGTCAGATCTTGGATTGGGTAGAAAAATTAAATGAAGTAGACACAGAAGGTGTAGAGCCGATCACCACCATGTCCTCTGAAATCAATGTATTAAGGGAAGACAAGAGGGGTATCCATCTTCCACATGAAGATGCCTTAAAAAACGCACCACAAAAAGATTCGGATTATTTTAGAGTGCCTAAGGTTATTGAATAATGCCATTGAAAACCAATATGAATCTCAGTACCATACTACTTGCCATTCTATGTCTGGCAGGTAGTATTCTTTTAATATGGGTTTCATTTTTCAACCCTTCTTCGGGAATGCCTATCGAGCCTGGACTTTTTTCAGAAAAAATTAAAATACCGCTTCAGTTTATTAACATAGGATTAACCCAATTTCCACTTGAAGTTGAAAATTACCTGGTTTTTCAGAATTTTGAATCGCTACCTCCTATTGTACAAAGATTCAATACGCTTTCTTTTGGGATCATAACTTGGTTTTTGATATCGCTGGCGATGGTCTATATCTCTACTTTTACCAGGTCATATTTTATCATCAGTAGTGTGGCGGTAATTGTCTTAATGCTCCTATCAGGGGTAAACGGACTAAACATAGGAGCTATCAATAGTAACTATGCTTTTATCATACTTATATTAGGTTTAATGGCACCTTCCGTCATCATTAATACATTTTTTAATCAGACTTCTCTTATCGTAAGAGGCTTGACCATTTTTACAATAGCGGCAATTACTCTGCCGATCCTTACTGCCCTTAGTCAAGTTACTGATCCTTATCTGATGTTTTCAGAAAATATCAGTCTGGTGAATATGATCATAACTGTCCTGTTTTTTGCTTATATAGGTCATAGCGTAATAACAGCCATTTTTTATATGCTTATCAAAATGAATAAAGGTGTGGGTATCAAAATCACCTGGCACCTTACAGTGCTGTTTTTGATTTATCTAGTCATGTTGATATTCACATTTTTGGATTTGACAGGCAATATGATTTTTGGTATGCCTACCCCACCCATACCACTTATGGTGATCATAGTGGGTGCTTTGGGATTTATAGAGGTAAATCTTAAAATCGATCAGATCCGGCAGCCTTATAGCTATAAAATCATAGGCCAAATGGTCTATTTAATCGGCTTTGCCATAGCTCTTTTTACCTTTTGGAAGGCAGAATTTTCTGTGAATGAACCTATGGCAGACTTCCTGAAGCATAGTTTTATCTATACCCAACTGGCATTTAGCCTTCTGTTCTTTGGCTATCTGATGGCTAATTTCTCGGATCTGATGAATTCAGGACAATCTATAGAGAGGGTCATATTCGAACCGAATTTTTTTGCCTATTTTCACATGAGGATAGGCTCCCTTATTGCCATGATCAGTTTGGTACTTTTTGCTGATGGTGTCTTAGCCCTCCAGTTCGGTGCTTCCTCCACTAATGTGACAGCAGATTATTACTATGCCACAGAGCGCCCTCTAGAGGCAGGCATTTTGTATGAAAATTCCTGGGCCAGATACAGGAAAAACAAAAAATCAAAAAATGCTTCAGCCCATTTAAAAATGGTGCAGAACCAACCGACCCTAGCGATAAGAGAGCTAGAAGAAAGTTTTGAACTATCTCCTTCAGTAAATGACATCATATTCCTGTCCTCCGTTTTACACCGGCAGGATAAAATCTTCGATGCTATATTCTTCTTAGAAAAAGGATTGGACCTCTTTCCGGAAAACAGTTACCTGAAGAATAATCTCGCTTTACTGCAAAGTAAAATCAACCAGGGAGAGATGGCCTATGAGCTATTGAATGGAATCAGCCATGAAGCGGCCATAGCAAATAAAATCGGCATCCAAACCAAACATTTAATCAAAACAGAACAAGTAGCTACCGATAAAGATAACCTTTTGGCCTCGATCAACCGACTGGCTTTAGAAAATCTGAAAGGCAACTATTCTGATATTATGCTTCTAAGTGATGAGCATGAAATGGAACCCACTATCACTACTAAAGCCCTTTTGGCCAACCAGTGGAGCAATAAGACTATTCGTAGTACATCGGAAGATTTGGCTATGATAGACCGTATATTAGCTCAGGATATCTCTTCGGGCGAAGAAGAGGACTATAGGCAGATCCGGATATTAAGGAGCTTGCAGGGAAACCATATCAATCAGGCTTTGACCTATATCAATGGACTGGCATTTAATTATCCAGGCTCCTCAGGATTCTATCACCATATGGCAGCAATGGTCTATACTAGTCAACTGGACTTTGAAAAAGCTGCCAGAGAACTGGTAAGAGCCGAGGAAAAAGGATTTAGAAATTTTAGACCTGAGCATTTATTGATCCTTTATTTTGGCCAGCAGATGGATAGGGCAGAACTATATGCGATAAAACATGAAGTAGCATGGCCCAAGTGGATGGTTTTTCATGATAATAGACTGGTGCTGAATGAGGAGGTAGTGTTTCTTAACGCCTTGTCGACTTTAAACGAATCCACAAAAAATGAATTTTTGGAGCATCTGGCCTCAATCCGTAGAGAGGACCTAAAGGCCAGATATGCCTATGAAATAATTTGGAAAAAATCTCACTGGCTAGACAGAGCAGCTATGGAATCTTTAAAGGCCATCCTTATGAAAAATGAGGCCTATGTACATGAACGTGCCTTCATTGATGACCTAGTGGATCTGATGGATTCTATGGATGCCAGTCAGGTAAAGCATGATCGTCTTCTGCATATGATTACACTAAATAAGTTAGATCAAAATGCCTACCGGACGCCATTTATATTTATGGCAGTAGATCAGGTAACTGATCCGATAGCACAATATAATATATTGCAAGAAGCGACTGATTATAACAGAGACCCCCTTTTATGGATACATTTAGTCAGACAAAGTAGGCTCGCAGGACTGGATCAATATGCCGGCGAAGCCCTTAATACTTTGCGCGGATGGGTGGATGATGCTACACTGGAAGCCTTGCAGATAGAGCATTTGTAAAAGGTCATGATATAAAACCTTAGGTTGATGTATATTTTTTGTAAGTTATCCCGTATATTGGAAAATAAATTATAAATCTCCGATGGCTAAAATAATAGAAACCCGCGACATTCAGAAAACCTACAGAATGGGCAATGAAGAAGTGAGGGCACTTAAGTCCGTTTCGATCTCCGTAAATAAGGGGGAATATGTAGCTTTTATGGGACCTTCAGGATCAGGCAAATCTACCCTTATGAATATCATCGGATGTCTGGACACTCCTACTGCCGGGACTTACATCTTAAATAATAAAGATGTAAGTGATATGACAGAAAATGAACTGGCTGAAATCCGTAACAAGGAGATAGGTTTCGTATTTCAGACTTTTAATCTTCTGCCTAGGGCCAGTTGTTTAGAGAATGTCGCCCTTCCACTGATCTATGCGGGCTTTGGCAAATCTGACCGAGAAGAGAAAGCTTATGAAACATTGAAAAGTGTAGGGTTGGGAGACAGGGTGCATCATAAACCCAATGAACTTTCCGGCGGACAGCGGCAGCGGGTGGCCATTGCCAGGGCATTGGTCAATAGCCCCAGTATCATACTGGCCGATGAACCGACAGGAAACCTCGATACTAAAACCTCCTATGATATCATGGGTTTATTTGATGAACTGCACCAAAAAGGCAATACCATCATCATGGTAACCCACGAAGATGATATCGCTCATTATGCCCACAGGATTGTAAGACTGAGAGACGGACTGGTAGAAACTGACGCTATTAATGCTAACCCAAGCCAAGCCCATAAACAATTTACCTCTTCGTCATTTGAATAATATTATTATAAATTGTTTCTTACCAAAATGAAAATCTATACTAAGACCGGAGATCAGGGAACCACTGCCCTACTAGGAGGTACCCGAGTATCTAAAGCCAATCTCCGCATAGATGCATATGGCACTGTAGATGAATTAAACGCATATATAGGTTTGCTTAGGGATCAGGAAGTAAACAATGTCCGCCAGGGATTTCTGAAAGAAATTCAGGATAGGTTATTTACTTTGGGGGCAGCATTGGCCTCCACTCCGGGAAAAGAAAATATACAAAGACCAGACATTCATCTACAGGACGTAGAGAAACTAGAGATACAGATAGATAAGATGGAAGAAAGCCTGACCCCTCTAAAAAATTTTGTACTTCCGGGAGGACACCAAGTTATATCCTTCTCACACCTTGCCCGGACTGTCTGCAGAAGAGCGGAAAGGTGTACCATACTGCTGGATCAAAGTGAACCGGTAGACCCTATATTGATCGCTTACTTAAATAGGCTTTCAGATTACCTTTTTGTGTTGGGGAGAAAAATTGCCCAAGAATTAAATATTGAAGAAGTCCTTTGGGAACCAAGAAATAAACAATCATGAATACTACCATAGATATAAAAATCACACAAACATCTACTTCTAAGCTAAGCACTACAGATTTTGACAACCTACAATTTGGGCAGACCATCAGTGACCATATGTTCATTGCTGATTTTAAAGATGGGGAGTGGACTGATTTCAGAGTAGAACCATACGCCCCTTTGATGTTAAATCCAGCCAATGCTACCCTGCATTATGGACAGTCTGTATTTGAAGGCATGAAAGCCTATAAAAGCAAAGCCGGAGAAACACTCATATTCAGGGCAGATGCAAATCAAAAAAGACTGAATAATTCTGCCAAAAGGTTATGTATTCCTGAAGTGCCTGAAGACCTATTTATGGAAGGCCTTAAAAAATTGTTGGAAATAGATAATGAATGGATTCCAAATAGAGCAGGATATTCCCTTTACATACGGCCATTTGTATTTGCTACAGATGACTATTTGGGCATCCGACCTTCCAACAAATATAAATTTATCATATTCACCTGCCCTGTTGGGCACTATTATGCCAAACCTGTAACAGTCAAGGTAGAAACGGCATATTCTAGAGCATGTGAAGGCGGTACGGGTTTTGCCAAAGCAGCAGGTAATTATGCAGGGTCATTGTACCCGGCATCATTGGTTCAAAAACAAGGTTATGACCAACTCCTTTGGACAGACTCAAAGTCCCATCAAAACATAGAGGAAAGCGGTACAATGAACATCATGTTCGTGATAAATGACACCCTATTTACAGCACCATTGACTACCAGTACCATTTTAGCTGGGATCACGCGAGACAGTGTATTGACACTGGCAAGAGAGATGGGCATGAACGTAGAGGAAAGATTCGTAACGGTGACCGAACTTGAAGATGCACTTCATTCAGGACAGCTTAAAGAAGCATTTGGTACAGGAACAGCTGCTACTATAGCACATATTTCCCTCATCAATGTAAATGAAGAGGATTATCATTTACCTGAGAAACCTAAAGACAGTTTTTCTTATAAAATATTAGAAGAACTTGACGCCATCAAATATGGTAAAAAAGAGGATACCCATGGTTGGATTATGAAGCTGCAATAGGAATAAAAGGTGATGGATAAGCCCCTCATTTTGACAATCATAGCAGGAGAATAAACCACTCTGAAAAAACAATGCCTTTATCGAGGTATAAAAATTTATTTTAAGATACGATTATCAAACTAGTAAAGTGGCAAAACTTACCATTTCCTTTATCCTTATCATTTTCTGCATATGTGAATGTAATGCTCAGAAACTTATGCTTTTGCAACGAGGTAGTAATCAAAAAACCCGAATCATCTATGAAGAAGGGGAACAACTTGTTTATAGGCAAAAAGGGATGGATTATTTTTATGAAGATGTAATTCGTGAAATTCATGCTGACTTTATCGTGCTTGCAGAAAACATCATTAAACCTGAAGAGATAGAAATAATAGACATCAGGGCAAAGGATGAAAGAAACCATACCATCAGAAATATCAGTGCGCTGGCATTTTCGGCCGGAGCACTGGTCCTTACTGCTGAAACCATCAACAGCCTTTATATGGACGGATCCCTTAGATACAGTACAGGTGGGCTGATCTTAGCCGGATCCCTATTTGGCGGCAGCGCGATAATTTCGTTATCTAAGTACAGGTATTTTCGGCCAGGCGGGCGTAATAAGATTCAGCTTATCCAATTAGAGGATTAAGATTTTTTTTATTCGCTGAAATGTATATCCGATCATCAAATCTACATCACTACTAATTGATTACCTATTGGTTAGCATTATTGACCCTTATCGTATAACACCATGATAAGTTGATTGCTTTACAGGGAAGGTTTCATAGATAAAGGTACGATTAGGTAAAACCATTAAAAATTCAGAAATTTGAATTTCAATAAAAATAAATAAATTATGACATTAGACCAGTTGAAAGACTTGAAGGCCCGAGTATCGGCCTTGAGGAGGTATCTTTGACTACGATCGTAAGATAGTAGAGATAGAAGACTTAGTGGCAGTTTCTGCCCAGCCGGAATTCTGGAACGATCCAGTAGAGGCTGAAAAAACAATGAAAATAATCCAGTCTAAAAAAACATGGACCTCTGCATTTGAAAAAGTAGATACCATGGTACAGGACCTGGAAGTACTGTATGAATTCTACACAGCAGGAGATGTAGAAGAAGAAGAGCTGAAAAGCGACTTTAAAAAATGCCTCTCTCATGTAGAAGATTTAGAGCTGAAGAAAATGCTGAGCAGCGATGAGGATCAGCTCAGTGCCATGTTAGAGATCAATCCAGGTGCAGGAGGTACTGAAAGTAATGATTGGGCTTCTATTCTGATGAGGATGTACATCATGTGGGGAGAGAAAAACGGATATAAAGTCCGTGAAGTAGATCTCCAAGAAGGAGAAGTAGCAGGAGTAAAATCGGTAACTTTGGAATTTGACGGGCCTTTGGCCTATGGATTTCTTAAATCAGAAATAGGCGTCCATCGCCTGGTAAGGATATCACCATTTGACAGTGGTGGCAGGAGACACACGTCCTTTGCCTCAGTATATGCTTATCCTGTAGTAGATGATACCATAGAGATAGAGATCAATCCTTCCGATATTGAGCTTCATACTTCCAGGTCAGGTGGTGCAGGAGGCCAAAATGTAAACAAGGTGGAAACCAAGGTGCAACTTACCCACAAGCCTACAGGGATAGTGGTGGTCTGTCAGATAGAAAGGTCTCAGCTTGCCAATAGGGAAAAGGCCATGCAGATGCTGAAATCTAGGCTTTATCAGCTGGAGATGGAAAAACGTAATGCAGAAAGAGCCAAGATAGAATCAGGCAAAATGCGTATAGACTTTGGATCTCAGATCCGAAACTATGTTCTCCACCCCTATAAGCTAGCAAAAGATGCAAGGACAGGATATGAGACTTCTGACATACAGGCTGTATTGGATGGTGATTTAAATGGTTTTATGAAAGCCTTCCTACTAGCCCAGAGTGAAGAAGAAGTAAAAGATGACAATTAAAGTTATTTAAAGTTTTTATAATAAGGCACTGCCAGTAAAAGGCAGTGCCTTCTTTCATGCCTATCCTTATAAGTGGAATGAAAATTTTGCCACCTTTCTTTACCATCAATTATTTTTTACTATGTGTCAGTTCATTCTTGTTTTTTGCAAGTTTTAATATGATAGTGCCTGAACTTCCCTCTTACCTGACTTCCTTGGGTGGAGAAGATTATAAAGGACTAATCATTTCCCTTTTTACACTTACAGCTGGCTTTTCCAGGCCCTTCAGTGGTAAACTTGCTGATAAAATAGGCCGAATACCCGTAATGGTATTTGGTGCATCAGTTTGCTGCCTAGTAAGCCTCCTATACCCTGTTATGACTTCAGTGGCAGGTTTTCTGTTCTTAAGATTTGTTCATGGCTTTTCCACAGGCTTTACCCCTACTGGCACCTCGGCGTATGTTGCGGATATAGTCCCCTTCAACAGAAGAGGTGAGGCCATGGGTATACAGTCCTTATTTGGATCTCTGGGGATGGCAGCAGGGCCTGCTTTGGGCGGATACTTAGCTTCCATCTATCCTATCAACATATTGTTTTATGTATCTGGTGTAGTAGCTATACTATCCATCCTTATCTTACTCAGACTTAAAGAAACGGTTAACCCTACTGAGAAATTCAATCTCAGCCATATAAAACTTAATAGGCAAGAAATAATTGAAAAGCGAGTTTTAAGCCCTTCCATAGTACTTTTTTTTACTGTTTTTTCTTTTGGTATTATATTAACAATTATACCTGATTATTCAGAATATCTAGGCATAAGAAATAAAGGACTCTTCTTTGCGGTTTTCACCTTGGCTTCCCTTGCCATCAGGATAATAGCAGGCAGAACATCAGATAAATATGGCCGAATACCCGTGATGAAAGTAGCCTCATTTTGCATGATAGTAGCCATGACCGTCATTGCATATGCAGATGGCATGACCATGCTGATGATCGGTGGAGTATTATTTGGATGTTCTGTGGGAATGAATAACCCTACCGTTACCGCTTGGACGATCGACCTCTCCTTAGAGGCCTTTAGGGGGAGGGCACTGGCCACTATGTACATTGCACTGGAAGCCGGTATCGGTTTGGGAGCACTGATTTCAGGATGGATTTTTGCCAATCAGGCCTCTAATTTTAAAAGTGTTTTTTTACTCGGTGCAATAAGTGCCATGATAGCATTTATTTACCTGCATATACTTCCTATTAAATTTCTACGCAAAATCCATTAGGAAATACGAATACGTATGAGAATAAGAAAGTTTATTGGGCACGAACCCATATTTAGTATTTTTCTCAAAAATATTAATTGGATATTATTATAACTAAATACAAGAAAATCACCTTTGATTTATTAGCTTCGTATATTCATTACGAAAAAGATGCCAATAGTACTCCAAAAACCTACATTCATTTATGCTTTCATCCTTTTACTCACTATTGCAGTAACGGCATGTATATTTGAATGGCCTGTCCTTCATTATGGTTTAAGAATTATATTAGTGCCATTTTTAATGTATTTTTTCATTAAGGATTTTAAAAAATTTGAACACGCATTGATTCCATTGCTGATTACAGCTACATTTTTCAAATACATCGGAGATATATTTTTTATGGTAGAAATGGAAGAAAACTTATTTAATTTGTTTGCCATATGTACTTTCATTGTGGCAAATGTAGGCTACGGGTTAATGTTCTATTTTTCCTATCAGAAAAAACAGAAATTAAGAAGGGATAGCTATTTCATTCCAGAGATAATTTGGTTGGTTTTCATTACAGTTACTTTGTCGTTATTGCTTCCTTATTTTGGTATGTATCAGATCCCGGCAGTTATTTATACCGTTTTTTCTAGTTTTACTCTATGCGCCATGACCAGAAGAAGAAAATATCTTCGTAAAAAAACGTATTGGACAGTATTTTTGGGCACGACATTTTTATTTACTTCAGACATATTACATGCTTTAGGGGTGTTTTACAACCATTCTATACATGATTCTCTTATCCTCGTCTTTTTCACATTAGGCCATTATTTTATCATAAAAGGTATGACTGTTCAATTTAAGGACGAACTTCATCATGAAAAGATCTTGATGAAAAACATTCATGCCTGACGCTATTATTCCAGATGGCTCTGCCGCCTCGGTACTGTCAGGATTTTTTTCTGCCTCCCATTTATGTACGACACTTTTTCTCCATCAAAATATGCCTCTTCTTCTAACATTACCCTTACCATCTGCCCCCATTCAGCTATAGGCACTTCAGCATTAAGCTCTATGGAGAAAGCTGTATTTGGGTACAAAGGATAATCCCCACTTCCAGCTGTAGCACCCTGATTATCCCACATTCCTATAGTAGGCCCGGCGGCATGGCCATGATAGCCGATTGGATGAGTATAAATAGTGCCTTTTATTCCTTCTAAAGCACTCTGTTCCCTCGCTTTTTTTAATATTTCATTCCCTGTCCGACCTGATTGAAATTGATCTGTTAGAATGTCCTGGAGTCTATTTCCTATTTTCAAAGCTTCCATCAGGTAATCAGGAGCCTCTATTTCTCCCTCCTTCAGCACATAAGCTAATTGCTGCGTATCAGTGTTTAATCTAAGGTAAGTAATTCCGAAATCCATATGCAAAAGGTCACCGGGCATGATCACCTGACTTCCTGGCCTGCTGGAAAATGTCCGGATGGTAGACGCTCCCTGTGCCCGCTGTATATCTACCGTAGGATGAAACCAGGTATCAAGTTTTAATTCTCTGACCCGCTCCCTATACCACCATACTACATCGTCGGTGGTAGTGACGCCTGGTGTGATGACACTTTCTGAAAGTCCTTCCGCTATGATATCATGCGCTATCCCTACTATATGTCTATAAGTAGCCATCTCAGCATCGGTCCTAGTCTCCAGCCATCCCACTGCAAGGCTCTGTGCACTCACCACTTTTGGGTGCAACTCAGTCGGCAAGTAGGACATTAGCAGATCATATTCTGTAGCATTCAACCCATCAGCATGTCCATAATCAAGTGCTTTATTGATACCTATTTTTTCAGGCGCTCTCTCTTGGATTAACTTTGCCAACTGACTCCACTGATCCGGTTCCATTTCAGGATCCCAGGATTTTTTAAAGGCCTCTCCTACATCATACCGTGCCACCGCCAGCTTTTCTATACCTTTCCCTTCCCCTCTATCGAAAAGGATCAACATCGTCCTGCGACGGGCAGCCAGCCAGGTGGCAGGAAGAAAAGTCTTCAATACCGGATCCTCATTGTATTCTCTGGATATGATCAGCCACATATCTATACCTTCCCTTCTCATCAGGGCGGGCAAGACATGATCTATTTTATCATTTAACCAAAGATCTATCACCTCAGCCTGCTCCTTCTGAGTAAGGATATGATAGTTTTGGGCCCTCAAGGGATAAAATAGCGGTGTAAGGACTATAAGCAGTAGCAGTTTTTTCATCTGTTTATAATTTGTTTTTCAACGGTCATACCCTGTCACGTTCCAAAGAGCGGGACAGAATCTCGGATAATTTTTTAATCCTTTTAGTGAATGACGCTTTCCGGTATGCTCGATTTTATAAGCTCACCTTATTTATGCACCTGTGATCTTTTAGCAGCTCATGGATGTTTTCTTCTTCCCAGTGACTTTTTACATTTTTAAGGTTAGAGCCATAATTATCCTTTAGTTTACGACGGTAAATAGCTTCTACAAACCTCCTTAAGTCTGTGACTGATTCCAATATAAGCTTAGGAACAGCTACCGGACGGTCACTTTCATCTTTGGCCACCATAGTAAAATAACTCGTATTGGTATGGTTATATTTGCCTGATTTCACATCTTCCGAAATAACTTTTATTCCGATGACCATCGAACTGTTTCCTACATAGTTTATCGAGGCTTTCAATGATACCAGTTCTCCTACCGCTACGGGTTTAAGAAAGTCAACCGTGTCCACAGACACTGTCACGCAGTAAGCCCCGCTATGCCTACTGGCACATGCATAGGCTACTTTATCCATCAGCGATAACAAAATGCCTCCATGGATCTTTCCTCCAAAGTTGGCATAACTGGGAATCATAAGTTCTGTAATGGTCGTACGACTGAAATCTATGGAGCGTGCTTCTACTGGGGAGATCATATATTTTCTTATTTCAAAAGGTAAAATAGGAAATATATCACAGATTAATAGGGTCAGGCAGCAAAATTAAAATAAACCACCCCTAATGTGCGTATGACCTCCACCCTTAATTAAGTGACTTAAAGAATGTCTCTACATTAATATAATTCAGATACTGCTCACTGACTATAGGGCCCATGCATTTCAAAATGATCATATACTGGTTAAAAACAATATTTATTAAGTCGGAAACTGTACCCTATACCGAGAAGCTTCAGCCTTAATAAAATTATCGCAGTAAAACCCTATACCCGATGCATCAATGATAATCACTACTCGGCAGCAGCCAGAGCATCTTGCTTCAACCACAACCTTTTGCTCAACCTATGAAAACGGTATAACAGCATCACACCAGTAGCAGTAAGGCCTATCAACAATCCATACCAAATCCCCTGCTCTCCCATATCTAAATAAAAGGCAAAAAAGTACCCCAATGGAAGCCCCAATACCCAGTACGCTACCAAAGTCACCAATGTAGGCACCTTTACATCTGACATTCCGCGCAAAGCGCCCAACCCCACCACCTGAATGCCGTCTGATAATTGAAAAAAACCAGCGATGATCAATAATGAAGCGGTCATTTCGATCACCGGTATGTCTTGAATGTAAAGTGTGGGAAGATAATTCCTGAACACTATAAATATGACAGCAAAGCAAAACATAAATAGCGCCACCATTCCAAAGATAGTAAAACCAGCCTCCCTCAATGTTTTGATGTCGTTTCTACCTAATTGATTGCCTACCCTTACCATAGCTGCTGCAGATAATCCCGAAGCCATCATATAGCTTATCGAGGCCAGATTGATAGCTATCTGATGTGCAGCTAATGCATGCACTCCTATCCACCCCATCATAATGGCAGCTGCACTGAAAGCTCCTACTTCAAAGATAAACTGAAATCCCGTAGGAATACCTATTTTCAGCATTTTGGACATCATGGGGAAACTTAATTTTTTAAACCCAAACCCGATTTTATAAATGGAATACCTACGAGAGTTCCATACATAATAAAACATGATAATACCCATCAGCACTCTGGAGATTAAAGTAGCCCAACCAGCTCCATTTAGTCCCAAAGCTGGAAATCCAAGTTCGCCATAGATCATGACCCAGTTTAAAAACACATTTATCAGGTTACATATGATGGTAATAACCATAGCCTGCTTGGTCTGAGAGAGTCCTTCTGCAAACTGTTTAAAAGTTTGGAAAAACATAAAAGGCACCAATGATAGAGTAATAATTGCCAAATAAGGGATCGCCAACCGGACGACTTCTTCTGGCTGGTTCATATAATGTAATGATGGGGCCGCCATTAATATAATGAGTAAAAGCACCAGCCCGGCAAACATGTTAATTACAAAACCATGCTTAAACAATTTGGCAATTCTTTTACCTTTTCCCTGCCCATCAGCAGCAGCCACTAGGGGTGTAATAGCCATAGAAACCCCTATACCAAACATCAACACTACAAAAAAAATACTATTGGCCAGAGATGCAGCTGCAAGAGGAATAGCCCCCAAACGCCCCACCATCATACTATCTGCCACTCCTACCAATACCTGACCAAGCTGACTCAGCATCACAGGATAAGCAAGATTAAAAGTCCGGTTAAAATGCTCCTTATAGGTAAGCTGGCTCATTAATGTTATTATTTTTTAGTCTTATTAATAAATTTATCAGCCATGAGCAATCCTGCTACGCTGATAGCATCCGTAATCTCCCCTTCTATAACCATATCCAGAGCTTCGGTAAAAGGAAGCTTTTTTATAATTAATTTTTCCGTCTCCTCAAAGGCAGTTTCACCAAATGTAAGTTCTTGGGCCAAATAGACAAAACCTTCCTCATCTGTGACGCTATTGGAAGTATGTAATTTCAACAGCTGCTGCCAATGAGCAGCTATTATACCAGTTTCTTCCTTCAATTCTCTTTTGGCATTTTCTATAAAGTCTTCTCCCAAAGGTCCTCCCCCCATGGGAATTTCCCAAGAGTAGGTATCCAGTGTATACCTATACTGGCCTACCAGCCATGTGTTATTATCCTGATCAAGAGGTATGATGCCCAGTGCTTTGTTCTTAAAAGACACCTTCCCATATATCCCCTCCCTGCCTGCAGGTGTTATCACATCATGCTCTTCAACTATTATCCAGGGATTCTGATACACAGGTTTAATTCTTACTGTTTCCCAAGGGTTATCTTCTTTCATCAGTTTATATTTTTTTTAAAGGTTATAACATGTCACCGAAAGTAGGGATGGCCTCTCCCGGTCCTAGGGTAGGGAGATCCTGCATGAGATCATTAGCCCAGTGGGCGCCCGGGGCGGAAGGCCCGATTCAATAGCACAAATTCAAAAAAAAGAGGGTGACTATAAAGCCACCCTCCCTTTTGTAACCAGTTACAATTATGCAGGGATAGGAAGAACTTTACTGTCTTTGAAGGTAGATAGGATAACCATGGATTGCATAGAATCTACTTCCTTGATCTCACTTACTCTTTCCAACATTAATTTTTGATAAGCAGTAATATCCTTAGATATAATTTTAAGTATAAAATCCCCGGTACCGGTGATATGGTGACATTCAATAACCTCTTGTATCAGATCAATCTCTTTCATAAAAGCATCTATATTACCTTTATTATGGCCCACTAACCCTACTAAAACAAAAGTACTGACACCCAAGCCAATTTTCTCTGGATCCAGTTTGGCATGATAACTTTTTATAATACCGGACTGCTCAAGTTTTTTCACCCTCTCCAAGGTAGGGGCAGGAGATAATCCTATGTCTTTGGAAAGTTGAGCATTTGTTATTTTAGCGTTTGCTTGAAGGATTTCTAATATCTTTCTGTCTATTTTGTCGAATTTCACTTTTATGTTATTATCCATGATACAAAGATTTTACAAAATTTTATGTGGTACAAAGGTAAGATAATTTCAATTTGTTTTAAAAGGATTTATAACAAAAAACGTCCATTCTTACAAAATATTGTTAATCATTATAAAGGAACTTTAAAATAAACCAATCGATATATAAGCTCATCTTGAAAAAATTCAAATTATCTCTTGAATTTACAATTTTAAACTAAATTCTACTTTTTTATATATTATTCTTTTTTATGAAATCCCTGGCTTCCTGATGTACCGGATGCTTTCTTTTGGCATATTTCTTTACTTCTTTGAAATACCTTTTGGCCTTAGGTTTATTGTTTTCTTTAGTAGCTATTTTACCTAAATGAAGTAACGAATACAGATAATAACCACTTTCTTGACTTTCTGTCTCTTCACCATACGCCACTGCTTTCTCATAATACCGCTTAGCATTGGCGGTATCATTTACCCGCTCATAATATTGGCCTACAAAAAAGGCTGCATACCTACCACTGTTAGATTCATAACCTGTCTGATTTTCATCTATTCTTTTTAATATTTCCAGACTTTCATCTTTTGCCTCTGCACCTCTCCCTACAGCATAAAGCTGACGGGCATAAAAACGGTGAAAATAGGCATTGTTAGGATACTTGTCGTGCAGATAAGTGGTGATATTCAGCGCTTCATAAGGCTTCTTTTCTTCTCCAGAATATAGTCTAAACAAAAAATATTGCGCCTCCACCCTAGCATAGAATGCATTGGCAGAAACTTCTTCGAGCTGCTTCAAGCCAAGTTGCTTATTTCCTTTGGGAAACAAGGCCAAGACAGGTTTTAAAAGAGGGTAATTTTCTGGAATCCATACTGAGAAGTAATTAAATAATGCATCTCCTAAAATTAATTCCGGGTTCAATTCCTCATCGCCTCTACTCATTTCCAAATATTTAAGTGCATTTCTACCGGAAAATGTAGCTTTGGTCCAACTTTTTCTTTCACTATACAATCTTCCCTTGAATCCATGGGATCCTGCCAGGAAAAAAGCCGCTTCTTTGTTTTCTGGTTCTTTCTTCAATATTTTTTCAGCTTTATATATAGCCGAATCCATATAAGCTAAAAATCGCTTATCATAACGTGTATCGTCCATATTGGGAGCTATTTTCCACCATTGGCTCAAGCCTATGAGAAAGTCCGGTAACGGATGCTCTGGATAAGAGTGTTTCATAACCAAAAAACCTCTTTCTGCTGTCTTAAAATCAAAATTATACATACTGTTCACCGCTTCAGTGATCCTAAACTGAAGTCCTTTATCCAGCAAAAGGTAATGGGGTCCTGTAGGTCCATCTATGCTATCTACCATCTGGCCATGAGCACCAAATTGTACATAAATAAAGAAACACAAGATTAAGCAATATATTTTACGCATATTTACTATCTTTTTTTCCGCAAAAGTAGAGGCTAATTAAAACAATAGCATACATTTGGGAAGATATAATTTATTACCTGGAATGAGTAAAGTCACTACCAAGTTATCAGAACGAACAGAAGAACTAATTAATTTCGACAAAAGGATATTTTTTATTTTTTTGGTTGCTACGTTCATTTTGATCAGGTACCTCACCAATCAGATAATCCTACAGGCTATCCCCGGTCATGAACAGTTGGAAAGAGATGGCAGCCTTACCTTCTTTTATATCTTTAATACATTCAATTACCTCTGGACTCCCTTTGCACTTCTTTGGAAGTTTACCTTATCTGCATTTCTGCTTTGGGTCGGAGCGTTTATCTTTGGCCATAAGATATCCTTCAGGGACCTTTGGAAGTTTGTACTGGTAGCGGAGCTCATTTTTATCTTTCCTGAGCTCATACGGCTGCTGTGGTTTTTAGTCGAACCTCCTATGTCTTATTTGGAAATCAAAGATTTTCATCCCCTTTCACTTTATTCATTAGTCAATTCAGGCCATATCCACCCGCGGTACCACTACCCTTTACAGGCAATCAATCTATTTGAACTCCTTTATTGTGTGATATTATCAGTGGGCATCCATATGTTGAGCAGAAGATCTTTGGAGCAATCGTTTATATTGGTGATCTGTAGCTACGGTATAGGTTTTATAGTTTGGCTGTTTTACTATGCTATGGTATATAAAGGGTAGACTCAATTTTGCTTATAGCCATTAGCCTAAAACAAACCATGTATTATATACAAAAAATTGCAGGGATGCTCTGAAAAGTTGTGTAGTTACGTATGTGAAGAGAACTAATTTCATGTAGCTATAAAACTCGATCAGAGCGCTGTCTATTTAAAATCTGTTAAATACCCTTTTTTTCCCCATTAATTTTTTATTTTCGCCTTTCAAAATTTATATAATACAAATGTTAGATTATAGAAAGGTCAATAACCTAACCGGCTGGGTCGTATTTCTTTTTGCCACGGTCATATACATATTAACGATAGAGGAAACGGCTAGTTTTTGGGATCCGGGGGAATTTATAGCAGTAGCCTATAAACTTCAGGTGCCACATCCTCCCGGGGCT
Organism: Anditalea andensis; assembly: GCF_000714815.1. GTDB lineage: Bacteria > Bacteroidota > Bacteroidia > Cytophagales > Cyclobacteriaceae > Anditalea > Anditalea andensis. The sequence goes on from NZ_JMIH01000014.1 coordinate 311,248, forward strand.
CCATTTTTTCTGTTGATCTATCGGATGTTTGGTTTCCTTGCATTCGGAGATGTGCATCAAGTAGCTTATTGGATGAATTTTGGAAGCGCTCTGTTTTCGGGATTTACCATCTTATTCCTTTTCTGGTCTATTACGCTGTTAGGCAGAAAGCTTTTCAGATTACCATTGGGGGGAGAGAGTAAAGGTCATACGATCGCTATCATGGGGGCAGGTATTATCGGGTCTTTGGCCTATACATTCTCAGACAGTTTTTGGTTTTCGGCAGTGGAAGCCGAGGTTTATGCCATGTCTTCGTTTTTTACGGCTATTGTCATCTGGGCATTTCTGAAGTGGGATGTGATAAAAGATCCAAGGGAGGAGAACAGATGGATGATATTCATAGCTTATCTGGTAGGCCTTTCCATAGGTGTCCACTTATTGAATTTGGTGACATTGCCTGCCCTAGCACTAATTTATTATTTTAAAAAATACGAAAATCCTACCCTAAAAGGAGGAGTTTTAGCTTTGGTTGCTGGGGGCATTGCCCTTATCATTATTAATAACATTATCATTCCAGGCCTTCCCAGCTTAGCGGGTTCTGTAGAGATATTCTTTGTAAACAGCATAGGATTACCATTTGGGTCCGGCATTATATTTTTCAGTGCCCTATTTATAGGAGCGTTGGTGTATGCCATTCTTTATTCTATTAAAAACCAGAAAATACTGCTTAACACAGCGCTATTATCGCTTACTTTTATCTTGATAGGATATGGATCCTATGCTATGATCGTGATCAGGGCTAATGCGGACACTGTTATCAACGAGAACAACCCGAAGGATGTCCTCAGCTTTGTAAGCTATCTAAAAAGGGAGCAGTATGGTGACAGGCCCTTATTACATGGCAGGTATTTCACCGCAGATGTGATCGATCAAAAAGAAGGGGAACCCGTATATGTAAAAGGGCCTGACAGATATGAAATAGTGGATTACAATATTGTCAATGAATATGACCCCGCTCATACCACTATCCTGCCAAGAATCCATAGTACCCAAGAACGTCACAGACAGATATACAGGGCTAAGTTAGGATTGAGGGAAGGCGAAAAACCATCTTTTTCTGACAACATATATTTTATGTTTTCACACCAGCTGGGGCATATGTACTGGCGATATTTTATGTGGAATTTCTCCGGTAGGGAAAGTGACTTCTCTGATGCACCATGGCTGGGGATATGGGACGCCGTAGACAACAGCTATCCTGACTATATCACTGATAATAAGGCGCATAACAACTACCTGATGCTGCCACTTATCCTGGGGATAATCGGTTTGATCTTTCAGGCCAAATATGACCCCAAGTCGTTTTATATCACCATGATGCTATTCCTGATGATGGGGGTGGTTCTGGTACTCTACCTGAATTCCCCTCCGGTAGAGCCAAGAGAAAGAGATTATATTTATGTAGGCTCATTTTATGCCTTTGCCATTTGGATAGGACTGAGTGTATTGGCACTTTCTCATTGGATAGGTAAAATAAACAAAAACCTGGCTGTAGGTGCTGTGGTGGCTACACTTATAGCCTTTCCTGCTCCGGTTATCATGGCATTCCAAAACTGGGATGACCATGACAGAAGTGACAGATACTTCTCTGTAGATTCAGCCAGAAACTTCCTAGCTTCCTGCGCTCCAAATGCGATACTCTTTACCGGTGGAGATAATGATACCTTCCCACTTTGGTATGTACAGGAAGTAGAAGGTTTTAGAACAGACGTACGTGTAATCGTGCTTAGCTACTTCGACACAGACTGGTATATAGACCAAATGCAGCGCCAGGTTTATGATTCACCTCCTATAGATTTTACGCTCGATAGAAGAAACTATCGTAAAGGCACCAATGATGTCCTCTATGTAAGTGAAAGGCAGGGGCTGGATGCAGTATCAGCCAGGGAATACCTTAAACTGATCAAAAATGAAAGTGATCTTTTAAAACTGAGTTCAGGCTTTAGAACTCAGCTGAACCTAGTCCCTTCCAGAAACCTCATCATGGAGATAGACACGGATGATGTTCTGCGCAAAGGCATCATACCCGAAGGAATGGAAGACCTGATGATAGACCAAATGAACCTACGGGTAAAAGGAAACTACATGACTAAGGGCAGCATGATGCTGATGGATATGATTGTCACCAATAACTGGGAACGACCTATTTATTTTAATAACACATCCTTGGCAACTATAGGGTTCGACTTAACCAATCATGTAGTGATGGAAGGGCTTACCTATAGACTGCTGCCCGTCCAAAAGCCCCAAAATCTGGAAGAATTGGTAGACACAGAAACCTCCTATAGAAATGCCATGGAACGGTTTGCTTTTAGAGGAATGGATAATCCTGACAATTATTTTGACGATGAGTTCAGAAGATTTACATCTAATCATAGAAGTGCACTGAACAGCATCACCATTGCGCTGCTGGATGAAGAAGATATAGAAAGGGCCAGAGATATCCAAATGTTAAGCTTAGAAGCATTCCCTCATGAGGCCATACCGTATGATGTCGCCAGTGGACAATCTGTTCCCCTGCTCTTCGAAATCGGAGAGGAAGAACATGCACTCCACATCATAGATGAAATTTCCCACCGCGCCATTGAGATGCTAAATTTCTATTCTCAGCGTGAAAGACCATTGGACAGAGAAGCCATGATCTCCGGTGAAATGATGAAATACTTTGTACCCTTATTAAGGGAACGGGGATATGATGAACGCGCTACCAGACTTCAAAATGAATTGGATAGGATATTCGGTAGAACTGAAAACCTTCCTTTAAGGAGAAAATAGGAAATACCCTCCTCTGGCAAAAAATCACAGCGACGATAATGCACCCTACTGAATGTAATGCAAAAAAGCCTTCCATAAAGGGAAGGCTTTTTTGCATTTAGGCTTTCATCTTTCTTGATTCTCGGGAGAGACATATAAGAAAACTAAAGAAGCGATTAATCGTTCATTCCAAGTTTGTGCTTTATTCTTTTTTATGCAAAACATAATATAGATCAAGTGCGACCTCTGGATTATCCACTATTTTATAATCCTTATGGGATAGGGTTGCCACCGCATCCCCTTGCTGCTTGTGTAGTTGGTTCCTGTTTCTTCTGTTCAGAAATTCATAAGGCCTTTTGAGCAATGAAGCAGGCAGTTTATATTGCAGACCAAAAATATCAAATTTGGTGATTCTTCTTACTGATGCCCTATTGGCTTCATGATAAGTCCATACCTTATCATTACCTCCTATCCCTTTGGTTTCTACATGATCAAACACCCTCTGGCAAAGTTCCGTTAACTGCTGACTGGTATACTCTCTGATATGCCAGGGATTTCGGGTAAGGGTATGCTTTATATTAGGGGTAGAAATAATGGCCTTCCCTCCGGGTTTCAGCACCCTATACAACTCTTTTAAAAACAATAGATCATTTTCTATATGTTCTATTACCTGAAAACTCACTACAGAATCATATTCATTACTTTTGATAGATGCCAAGGGTGGGATATTGGCTTGCTCAAAGGTATACGACGGGTATTTCTCCTGAAGCATATGAATCAATTCATGGTGCTGATCTATCCCATGATATGACTTTATCTGATCCTGCAGTACCTCTATACCACGGCCTTCCCCACAGCCTATTTCCAGCAAATGACCTTTTACCTGCGAAATAGCGCCCATATAAGCTTTTAATAATCGTTGATGAATTGGGTTGTCACTAATCAACTTATCGGATGCAATTTCCGTTGTATAGGTAGCCATAGAAAATTTTATTAATTTAGTCAAAAATTAGATTGTCTTTAAAATCATATGAAGGTAAAAAATTTGCAAAAACCAAACCAAAAAATGGCAGTATTTATCATGCTGTTTACTTTATCCCTGAGTCTACAAGCTCAATCTACTCTAGAAAATCTAAATCAGAACCTAAGATATAGCCGATATTCCAGATTATCTGTAAAAATTATCCCTCAAAAAGAGACTAATAATACCTTTTTGCTACAGATGCCGGTAGAAAAAATTGAGGACAACATTGACTTTGAAGACTATCTTTTTTCCTATGCCATAGTAGGCAGCTTTACCGAGGAAATAGCAGATGGGCAAATCACTAGGTTGACTAGAGACAAATTAAAAAGTGAAAGTGAACGGCATTTTTATTTTGAAGAATCTGTTACAATACCTGAGAATCAGACAGAAGCATACGCTGTATTCTGGGCTAAGGATTCCAGGCAAGGAGACGAATACATCTACCATATAGATTTAAAAGGACCGTATATATTCGAAACGCCTACCTTTAGTGCCTATTATGGAAATAACATTCCCTTTGATCAAACTTTTTTAAATGTAGAAGAAGCATTACTTTTTAAAGGACATGCTGGAATAAACCTTTACAGCTACTTTTATCCCCAGCAGTTCACCGTACCGCTGCCTCCTATGGAGACCAAACCTGCTGCTGTGCCAAAAGAAATAGATGTGCAGGATGATGGTACATTTTTACAGAACGTACCAAAAACTTTTAACCAAAACGGGTATTATTTCATCCAATCAGATACTACTGCACCGGCGGGTGTATTGGTAAAGACAGTACCAAATGCATTCCCACGTGTAGAAGACTGGGACAAAATGGTGGACATGGTAGTATATATATCTACCAGGCGTGAGCATGAATCCTTGCTCAGTGCGCAGGACAAGAAAAAAGCCCTTGACCAATACTGGATCAACATGACCAAGGATGAAGAAATTTCCAAAAACCTGATCCGTGAATATTTTAGACAAATTGAATTTGCCAACATCTTGTTTACGGATTTCAGAGAGGGATGGAAAACAGACCGCGGAATGATTTACACCGTCATGGGGCCACCGGAAGAAGTATACTTTAACCTGGACAGGGAAGTTTGGATTTATGCAGGGATAGATACCAATTCAAAAATTACCTTTACCTTTGCGCGGGTAAAGAATGTATTGACCCCACATTATTACCAACTCAATAGGTCAAGGGCCTATCAACCAGAGTGGTTTAAAAGAATAACTTTATGGAGAAGCGGAAAGATGGCTTTCTAATAGACAAAGGAGAGCATGATAAAGATTTTATATTTGGTACCAGAGCCGTCATTGAAGCACTGAATGCCCAAAAGGATATCGATAAGATCCTTATCAATAAAGAACAAAACAATGAACTGACAAAGGAACTGCTTTCGCTTGCCAAAGCTGAAAGAGTACCAGTGGTAAGGGTGCCTGAAGCAAAACTGAACAGGATTACCCGTAAAAACCATCAGGGTGTAGTGGCGCACATTTCTGCTATTCAATATGCATCATTGGACAATGTGATCGAAGAATGTTTTTCTAAAGGCGTAGCGCCTCTCATTTTGGTATTGGACCGGATCACTGATGTCAGAAACTTTGGAGCCATAGCCAGAACTGCAGATTGTGCCGGTGTACATGCCATCGTTTTACCAGAAAAAGGCAGTGCCCAGATCAATTCAGATGCTGTAAAAACCTCAGCCGGAGCTCTGAATTTCTTACCGGTATGCAGAGTGAAAAACCTTTACTATACCATAAAAGACTTAAAAAAGATGGGTCTTACGGTAATCAGCTGTACTGAAAAGACCGAAAGGGTTATGTATGATGCGGACTATACTGGCCCGACTGTGATTGTCATGGGCTCAGAGGAAGATGGCATATCCAGTGAAATCATGGGTATCAGCGATGAATTTGTTTCTATCCCTATGTTTGGAAATATAGAAAGCTTAAATGTTTCTGTAGCTTCCGGAGTCATGATTTATGAAGCACTAAGACAGCGGAAAACCAGCAAGTAATCGGATATAGATAGTTAAAAGGGAAGCCGTTATTTAAACAGCTTCCCTTTTAACTTTTATAATTATATGCTTTCTGATAATAAAAAAATAATACCTGTAACAAATATAGCGGTCTTATTTATAGGCATAAACTGAACCTAGACGAAATCTTCTCCTTTATTTTTAGCATCATTTACAAACTCCCTAAATTTATTTTCAGCATCCAGTCTACAGATCAATAATACATTATCAGATTCATTGATAAGATAATTTTCCAAACCCTGGACTACCACTAGTTTTTCAGGGGACACTTTGACATAACAGTTAGAGGTATCATAAAGCAAAGCATTGGCTTCTACGACATTATTTTGTTCATCATGGGGCTGAATTTCGTGTAAACTCATCCAGGATCCCAAATCGGACCATCCAAAGTCACCCAAAACCACATATACATCATCAGATTTCTCCATCACCCCATAATCTATGGAAATGTTTTTCACCAGAGTATAGGCTTTATTAATAAATTCCGATTCTTCTTCAGTATAAAAGAAACGGTCTCCTTCCTCAAATACTTCTGCCATTTCAGGCATACAGCATTCAAAGGCATGTATGATACTTTCATTTTTCCAGACAAACATGCCAGAATTCCATACGAAGTCTCCGCTTTCCAAAAAAGTAGTGGCCAGTTTTAAATTGGGCTTTTCAGTAAAAGTTTTGACTTTTTTGGCTACCCCATTGGTCTCATTGTACTGGATATATCCATATCCGGTTTCTGGCCTATTGGGTTTAATACCTATGGTGACTAACCTATTGTCTTCCTCTGCTGCTGAAAGAGCATCCTGTATCCTTCTTTTAAAGGAATCCTCTTTCAGGACAAGATGATCTGCAGGAGAAACGATGACTTTAGCCTTAGGGTCCTTTTTCTTGATTTTATAGCTCGCAAAGGCTATGCATGCTGCGGTGTTTCTTCTCATTGGCTCTGTCAGGATATGGTCTTCGGATACCTCGGGAAGCTGACTTTTTACCAGATCAAAATAATTATTGTTGGTGACCACAAAAAACTTATCAGGATCAGAAATTTCCACAAACCGGTCATACGTCATCTGTAAGAGAGATCTCCCGGTGCCCAAAATATCTAAAAACTGCTTAGGATGATTGTTCCTGCTATATGGCCAAAACCGGGAGCCTATACCTCCTGCCATAATGATAATATAAGGTTTTTCCTTCATATTCTTCTTTTATACAATGCCTTCTTTCATTAAATCATGAATATGGACAAAACCTGCGATTTTTCCATCTTTTAGCGCAACTAATTGGGTAATATTATATTCTTTCATTTTATTTAAAGCTCTGATGGCAAATTCCTCTGTAGAGATGGTTTTTGGATCTTTGGTCATAATATCCACCGCCCTTACATTTTTGAGGTCTGTCTGACGCTGAAGCATTCTTCTCAGGTCCCCATCTGTAATGATCCCCAATAACTCTCCTGCTTCATTTACTACAGCGGTAGCTCCTAACCGTTTGCTGGATATTTCCACTATGATCTCCGTAAGCTGGGACTTGTCATACACCACAGGGATCATATCTTTAGGCACCACGTCTTCTACAGTCAGGTATAGCTGCTTACCCAAAGCGCCTCCTGGGTGGTATTTGGCAAAATCTTCACTTCCAAAACCCCTAGCTTCTAACAGGCAAACTGCCAGTGCATCTCCCATAGCCATATGGGCAGTGGTACTGGTAGTAGGAGCAAGATTGTTAGGGCAAGCTTCCTCTGAGATAGTGGCATTCAATACAAAATCTGCATTCTGGGCCAAATAACTTTGGGTATTGCTTACCAGTGCAATAAGTTTGGACCCCAGTCTTTTCAATAAAGGTACGAGTACTTTTATCTCCGGTGTATTCCCGCTTTTTGATATGCAAATTACAAAATCATCACTTTGGATCATACCCAGATCGCCATGAATGGCATCTGCACCATGCATAAAAAGCGCCGGTGTACCGGTCGAATTTAAAGTGGCCACTATTTTAGTGGCTATAATAGCACTTTTGCCTACCCCAGTTATCACCACCCGTCCCTTAGATGCCAATATAGCTTCCACACAGGCCTCAAAATCGTCATTTATATAATTTATTAAGTTTTGAATAGCATCTGCCTCGGTTTGGAGTACCTTGATAGCGCTACTTTTAATATTTTTTGTTAACTTCAATTTTACCGCGGTTAATTGTTAAATTTGTATCAAAGGTAAAAAAGAAATCCTTTATAATTTAATGAACGTGGCAGTGCACATCATTAAAAAATAAATGTGGCGTGGATAAAACAGTAAAAGAAAATTTAAAGAAAATCTTCGGTTTTAATCAATTCAGAGGAAACCAAGAAAGTATAGTAGATAATATTCTGGCAGGTAAAAACACATTTGTGATCATGCCTACCGGAGCCGGTAAATCATTGTGTTATCAGCTACCAGCTGTAATAAAGGAAGGGACTGCCATAGTCATATCCCCTCTGATCGCACTGATGAAAAACCAGGTAGATCAGTTAAATGCTTTCGGCATAAGTGCCTATTTCTTAAACTCAACTTTAAGCAAATCAGAGAGCAATAAGGTAAAGAAAGAGACCTTAGCCGGAAACACTAAACTACTATATGTGGCGCCAGAATCTCTTACCAAAGAAGAAAACATCAATTTCCTGAAACAGGCACAGCTTAGCTTTGTGGCAATAGATGAGGCACACTGTATCTCAGAATGGGGCCATGATTTCCGTCCCGAATACCGTAAGATCAAATCTATCATAGCCGAACTGGGATCTCATTTACCCATCATAGCACTTACCGCTACAGCTACTCCAAAAGTACAGCAGGATATTCAGAAGAATCTTCAAATGGAGGAAGCCGATCTCTTCAAATCTTCCTTTAACAGGACCAACCTTTTTTATGAAGTGAGGCCTAAAGTAAAAAACGAGACTAAAAAGCACCTAATCAAGTACATTAAGTCTCAGAAGGGTAAGTCTGGCATCATCTATTGCCTAAGCCGTAAAAAAGTGGAAGAAATAGCGGAGCTACTGAAGGTAAACGGTATAAATGCTGCCCCATACCATGCAGGCCTGGATTCCAACATCCGGATTAAAACACAGGACAATTTTCTCAATGAAGAACTGGACGTAATTGTAGCGACTATAGCTTTTGGAATGGGCATAGATAAACCTGATGTAAGGTATGTGATCCATTATGATGTACCTAAATCGCTAGAAGGATACTACCAGGAAACGGGAAGAGCGGGCAGAGACGGATTAGATGGGCACTGCTTGATGTTCTACAGATACGATGACATCATCAAACTGGAAAAGTTCAATAAAGACAAGCCTGTAAATGAAAGGGAGAATGCTAAAGTCCTCCTTCAGGAAATGGCGGCATATGCAGAAAGCAGTGTTTGTAGACGCAGGGTATTGCTTCATTATTTCGGTGAAAGACTAGATACAGATTGCGGTTTCTGTGATAACTGTAAGAAAACCAAAGAAATATTCAATGGCGAACAGATGATTTTACAAGCCATAGAAGCAGTGGAAGAAACCAAACAGCGGTTTAATTTAGACCATATAGTCAATATACTCAGAGGAGTACAAAATGAGTATATGGTGAGCTATAAGCATGATCAGCTTAAAGTATTTGGGAAAGGTATCGACCATGAAGAAAAGAAGTGGAAAACGGCCTTACGTCAGGCCATGATATTTGGATATCTGGATAAAGATATAGAAAATTATGGCGTCATTAAACTGAGTAAGAAAAGCAAAGCGTTTGCAGAAAGCCCTTACCCTGTCACCATGAGTAAAGATCATGACTTTGAACAGATCGCGGAAGAGAATACGGCCAATGAACTGAACAGCATAGGTAAAGCCTATGATGAAAAACTATTTGAATTACTCAAAGCTGAAAGAAAAAAGGTAGCAAAAAGCAAAAACCTACCTCCCTATGTAATCTTCCAGGATCCATCCTTAGAAGAAATGGCTACGATATACCCCACCACCAAAGAGGAACTGGCCCAGATTAATGGCGTGGGTATGGGTAAAGTAGTTAAATTTGGAGCGCCATTTCTTAAGCTTATTGAAAACTATGTAGATGCTAACGATATAGTAACCGCAGCAGATGTCGTCGTTAAAACTTCCGGCACTAGATCCAAAGTAAAAATTTCTATCATCCAACAGGTTGACCGGAAAATTGATCTAGATGAAATAGCCGTTAACCTTAAATTGTCACTGACCGAACTACTTCACGAAATAGAGCAGATCATCTATAGCGGTACTAAACTGAACATCAATTATTACATAGAAAACATCATGGATGAAGATCGGGAAGATGCACTTTACGATTATTTCATGACAGCAGAAACAGACAATATTAAATCAGCACTTGCCGAATTGGAGCAAGAGGACTTTGGAGAAGAAGAAATCAGGGTTTACCGGATTAAATTCATCTCTGAACATGCCAATTAGATATACATTATGAACATACTATTGTTAGGAAGCGGTGGCCGAGAACATGCTTTTGCGTGGAAATTGGCTATGAGTGATAAATTTAAAAAATTATATGTAGCCCCAGGCAATGCTGGGACTGCGGAGATAGCAGAGAATGTATCCCTTTCAGTCAATGATTTTGAAGGCATACGCGAATTTGTGCTGACCCACCATGTCAGCATGGTAATCGTAGGTCCAGAAGAACCATTGGTGAGGGGTATTGTGGATTATTTTGCTGAACATATAGACTTAAAAAGTATTCCGGTAATAGGGCCCAGCAAAATGGGGGCTGCCTTGGAAGGGAGTAAGGATTTTTCTAAAAAATTCATGTCCCGCCATTCCATACCTACAGCCGCATATGATACTTTTACCACAAAAGATCTTGAAAAAGGATTCGAATTCATCAGAAATCAGAAGCCTCCCATTGTATTAAAAGCAGATGGATTGGCAGCCGGTAAAGGAGTATTGATCTGCCAAAGCCATGAAGACGCTGAAAATGAGTTAAAAGAAATGCTATTGAATCAAAAATTCGGCGATGCTTCTTCCAAAGTGGTAGTTGAAGAATTTATGGAAGGGATAGAGCTTTCGGTCTTTGTGGTCACTGATGGCACCAGCTATAAGATATTACCTGCAGCCAAAGATTATAAAAGGATAGGTGATCAGGATACCGGTTTAAACACCGGCGGAATGGGTGCTGTAAGTCCAGTGCCCTTTGCCAATGATTCATTCATGGCAAAGGTAGAAAAGCAGATCGTCCAGCCTACCATCAATGGTCTAAAAGAAGAAGGCATAAAATATAAAGGGTTCTTATTTATAGGCTTAATGAATGTGAACGGTGAGCCGAAGGTCATAGAATACAATGTAAGAATGGGAGATCCAGAAACCCAAGCCGTATTGCCTAGGATAAAAAGTGATTTTCTGGATATGCTTTACAGTATTGGAACCATGAGTTTGTCACACTATAGTCTGGAGATAGATAATATTGCTACCACTACTATCGTGATGGTAGCGGGAGGATATCCTGAAGGATACCAGAAAGGCAAAACTATAAAAGGCCTTGACCAAACGGCAGATACAGCTGCCAAAGTCTTTCATGCCGGCACTATCGACCATGATGGCTCGATACAGACCAATGGGGGAAGGGTTCTTGGCATTACCGGTATGGGTAAAACCCTACAGGAGGCAATAGATAACGCCTATTTGACAGCAAACAGGATCACCTGGGAAGATGCTTACTTCCGTAAGGACATCGGCCAGGATATCCTGAATTTCGGTAAATAGAATTTACCATACTAACGAGGAGGTAAACCTCCCTAAATAATATATATATGGCAGGATGCAGTAGCTGCTCGACCAGCACCGGATCATCCGGAGGATGCCAGAATAACGGCACGTGCGGTACGAGTGATTGTAATAAAATGAATTCTTTCGACTGGCTGTCCCACATGGGCATCCCAGAGATTGACAAATTTGATATCGTAGAAGTAAAATTTAAAGGAGGAAGAAAAGAATATTTCCGCAATGTGGACCATATAAACCTTACTACAGGAGACCCTATAGTAGTGGACGTGCAAAATGGCTACCATATAGGCTATGTATCCCTGCAGGGAGAACTCGTAAGACTTCAGATGCAAAAACGCAAAGTGAAGAACGATGACAACATCCTGCGAATATACCGAATAGCCACGCAAAAAGACTTGGAAAAATGGGAGGAAGCCAAAAATAGAGAGGTACCTACTTTATACCGGGCTAAGCAGATTATAGATGAATATAATCTTAAAATGAAGCTTTCAGATGTAGAATATCAGGCTGATAACTCTAAAGCTACCTTTTATTACTCAGCAGATGACCGTGTAGATTTCAGGGAACTGATTAAATCACTGGCCGGTGAATTTAAGATCCGGGTAGAAATGCGTCAGATCAGTTTACGGCAGGAAGCAGGCCGATTGGGAGGCGTGGGCGTGTGTGGAAGAGAACTATGTTGCTCCACCTGGATCCATGACTTTAAAAGCGTCAGCACCTCGGCGGCACGGTATCAAAACCTTTCTCTAAATCCATCCAAACTCAGTGGCCAGTGCGGAAGATTAAAATGCTGTCTTAACTACGAGCTGGAAACCTACATGTCTGCATTAAAGGACATTCCTAATGTAGAAAAACCATTGCTTACTGATGCGGGTATAGCAAAGCTTCAGAAAACAGATATTTTTCGTAGGCTGATGTGGTTCAGTTATGGCAATGATAATAATTGGCATTCGATAGACTGTGACCGTGTATACGAGATCATTGCATTAAACAAAGAGGGAAAAAAACCATTTAATCTACAGCAGGATACTGCCTTTGATGGAGGTGAAGATGATTACACCAAGGCGAATAAAGACCTCGAGATGCTGGACAAGAAGTTTGCCACTACTAAAAAGAAGAAAAAGAAAAAACCTAAGCAAAAGACAAATGCGGCTGCACCGGCAGATAACACGGCGGCAAATGCCACCACTCCTTCTACTCCGAAATCCAACAAACCTGGCAGACGCAAACCAGAAAACAAAAAAACCAATGCTGGAACCAATGATAAGGTGAAACCAGTCTCAAATAAAAAACCGGAGGGAAACTCCCCTACTGACAAACCTAAAGAAGGAAAGAAGAAAAGATTCCCCTCACGGAAAAAAGGAGGAAATAACAAAGGAGATAATTCTAATAGCAAAAATAATGAATAAACTTCTCCTTGTAGTAGTTATCCTTACAGGGTTATTAGGATTTACATCTTGCGATCAGAACAGGTTATATGAAGAATATAACCATCTGCAAATGACTCAGTGGTCTGAGACAGATACCGTGGCATTTGTTTATGAACCTACAGTGAGAAGTCCAGCTGCTTTTTTAGCTATTAGGTATAATGACGGATATGATTACCATAATCTTTATGTAAAATACCAGGTGCTGGATAGTATCGGTAACATTAGAGAAGAAAGGCTGATCAATTTACAGCTCTTTGACCCTAAATCCGGAAGACCTCTAGGGGATGGCTTTGGAAATACATATACCCTTTATCATCCCCTTCCTATCAAAAGATGGGGTGATCATTTTCGTTTTATCCAATATATGCGTCAGCCGGAATTACCCGGTATAGAAGCTGTAGGATTAAAAATAGAGAAAGACTGAACTTAGTCTTTCTCTATTTTAATCTTAGCAAAATAATCTTTTAATAACTCCTTCCCTTTTAGCCAGAATTCTCGGCTATTTACTTGGTGTGTTTTCCAACCTTTTGATTTAAGTAAATTTTGATGGTAAACAAAAACTGCCTTGGCATTATGGGAGTCGTATAGTCGGCGATCATCAGTCAATATGGCACCATAGTAACGGTCGTCTTTGTAAACAGTTAGATCATATAGTTTGGACAGCAGGGCACCTGATAATCGATAACCTTCTATTTCTTCACCGCTTATGACATCTGATAGCTGCCAAGAATTTTGAAAACCCTGTACGGAAGCAGGATGCACTTCTACCTTTTGTCCTTCCACTATCTGAGCTACATAATGAAGGTAAGCGTTTAGCAGTTTGACCCCGTCATGCTTCAGGTGATCTACGATGAAATCTTCCGCAAGCATACTGGTCACTATCGTAATCCGTTTGCGGGCTCTTGTTATGGCTACATTCAATCGGTTACCGCCGTCCTTTCTGGACAATAAACCAAAATTTGCGGTAAATTTCCCAGCTTTATTTCTGGCGTACCCAATAGAAAATATAACCTGGTCAAATTCATCTCCCTGTACATTTTCTATATTTCTAACTTTAATCGGAAGGGACGTGACATGGAGAACATCAGCAAGCATCTCTTGGATCAATTCCATCTGATAATAATTAAAAGTAATCACGCCGATGGTCTCTCCAGGATATTTGGAGAGACAGAGCTGTACCTGCCTGATCACTTCATCTGCTTCTTTCTGATTGGTTTGATGCTCCCATACCCCGTCCACTTTGATAAGTTTAAAGGCACAAAAATCAGTATTAACCAATTCTATATCTGGTATCATTGACAGCCTGTTATTATAAAAATGCTGATTGGAAAAATGGACAAGAGATAATGATTCACTTCTGTAGTGCCCCTCCAGATAAAATTTCTGAAAATACTTTGCTGTTAATTCCAAGAGAGAATCCACTTCTATTTCCATCCCTTCCTCTTCTGTATCAAACCTCACCCGATAAAGATCCGAAGGCTGGAGTTGCTGGCTGTCACCGGCAATCACTACCTGTTTCCCCCTTAACATGGCCGGTAACCCTTTTTCTACAAAACACTGGGACGATTCATCAAAAACCACCAAATCAAATGATTGCATTAAAGGAAAAATAGCAGATACCGTATCCGGAGAAGCTAGCCAACAGGGCAGTAATTTGAATACCTCTTGGTGATGATGTCCCAATAGTTTTTTTATCGGCCATAATTTTTTCTTCTTTCTCACTTGATGGCCAAGCTCTCTATAGGTAACCAGGTTATTCAATCTGTTATACTCCAGCTTATCTATAACCTTCTCTCTTAACTTTAATTCTGTAATAAAAGTACTTATATCTTCTTTATCCGATATATCTGCAGTAAGTTGATCTATTACATGTGCAAATTTTGGAGAGGACACTTCTCTGAGAATAGGGTATTTAGCTTCTATATGATCAATCCAGCTTTGTCTCAGACCATCTATAAATCCTTCTTTGATTTCTTCAAATGTCCACTCTTGGTACTGCTGTACTAGCTTAGTCATAAGTGCCAGATCTATGGATCTCATATTACGCTTCATTCGGTCAAACAGTACCAGATCTGTAAAACTTTGAGGAAGCCGATGGAGTACACCCTCCACCATAGATAGATCAGGAAAAGTAAGGAGATGCCGGATCTGAATTTTAGTTAGGTACTGTGACCACACATTTATTTTATAATCAAGTAGATGAGTGATACCTGTCAGTTCTTCTAAAGTCTGGTGAAATGATTTGAAATCAATAGAGGAATTGGCCAGAAATGGCCTGAGAGGCCCAATTTCTTCGATCAGAAGCCTAGCGGAAATCCTGTCTTTCAATGAGCTGATTTTCCTGTCAAATTCATCTCTATCAAATGGTTTCTTGGGCATCTTCAGCCATTCCTTACTATCCAATAAAGTAAATTGATGGTTTACATTCAACCTGTTTTCAAGCCTGGTCATCAATCTTTCGAGTCCTGATTGATCATCATCCAATCCATTGGCCTTTAGCAATTGATGGATCGCCCTTTCATCCTTTCTTTCGAAAATTAATCCAATTTTACCTAACCAGGTAGATCTGGCCTCTTTAATTTTAATTGCCTTGCTATAGAATAGTTCCACCTCTTCATCAGTGAGGGTCCATTCGATTTCATCCCGTAGCAGCTTTTTGAATGTATCTATCTTTCCGCTGAACCAAAGTAGATCAAATTCACCGGCCTCATATTCTAAAAGAAAATTAAATTGATGGTATTCTTCTTCATTTTGGATCAACCCTTTTAGTTTTTCAAATGAAGTCTTACGGTCATAACATTCATAGATAAACAGGTAATTAAAACTTTTGCCCATCAGGGACAGTAATGTTTTTTCTGCAGAATTTTTTAAGTGTATGGTTTCTTCTATGGTTTCCCTCATTCGGTCCAATGCCCCCATTTCAAATGCAGAAAAATCCTGCCTGTGCAGCCAAAAGGAATGATTGCTCTGGTAGGTTAAAGCATATTCCCTATAAAGCTTGAATTCTGAAAAAAAACCATCAATTCTATCCCAAGAAAATTCTCTATAATATTGGGTCAAATCAAAACCTGTATGTTTGGCTGTGCCTGATATATAAAGCTCCTTTATAGGTAATCCACATTCTTCTGTATTATACAGTGCCGAGCGGTACTCCTCCAAGTATTCAGAAAGTGAGGAGATGGATCGGGTAATCTTTAAAAAACTTCTTTCTAATTGTATGGCATCCAGGCTCATATTCAGCTCCCTGTATTGATCCAACGCGTTGATCTGATCGGATATTTTCTGGTATAGCATGTTCCTGTCCGTCCTAAAATCATGTACAAGACCCAAAAAGGAAGAAAATCCTTTGGACGCAAGTCTTTCATAAACTACATCCAATGCTGCTCGTTTGTGGGACACTACTAAAACACTTTTGCCCCTTGAAGTATAATCAGTGACTAAATTGCAGATCAATTGGCTTTTGCCGGTTCCAGGGGGGCCTTCCACTACCACGGATTTCCCTGATCTTACCGACTTTAATACCTCTTCCTGACTGGCATCTATGGGGAAAACATTATATAAACTGTCCTCCATTCCTTCCGTTAACCCCGCAGGATCTATGGCAAATTTATCGGTAAAGAGTTCTTCTAAAGTTTTATCCCCTTCCTTCTCTGTCAATTCTTCGTAATCATCGATCATGTAGGAGCCTTTCTGACTGAATTGCCCTAATACAGCATAAGGCATCAATTTTAGCATACCGGTTTGGAAACAATCATCATCCTCTTCTTTGTTTGTCTCTGGGAAAGGCTCCAACCTTTGCTCAAAAAGTGTTTGGTTAAAATGAAGATTCAACCCTTCATTTATATGGCGATAGAGGGCTGTAGTGAATGCAATGGGGTCTTTTGGAAAATCTTCTAAAGGAGTCTCCAACCATTCTTTATCCAAAGCTATCCCTGAAGCATGAGTATAAGCCAGCAGGAAAGTGTAATTTAATATAGGAGGTTCATTTTCTTTAAGATGAAGACACCAGATTTCATTTTCCTTTGCCAATGCTACAGGGAAGCATATTAACGGGCATTTGACCAGCTGCTCATTGATCAGTTTACCTTCCACAAATGGCCAACCCAAGAAAAGATTCTTTTCGCCTGTCTCTTCTTCTGCCAGCTTTACTGACTGCTGCATCCTGCCCAGTACTGCGGACAGACTATTTGAATTTTTGTCTCTGGCATGAATGACTTTGATGAGTGGAATACTTTTTTTACCTGCTATTAAGTCATGGATATAAGAGATAGCATCTTTGTCATGTAAAAAATTAAATCTTCTCAGATCTACCATTTGGCTTTTGATCAGCTTAGGAAGGTAAATAGACCTATTCTTAGCAGATAGATCGATCAGCCTGTTAAGGTAAACCTGAAATGTATCTTTAAGCATATAATTATTTAAAGGGAGAATCTTTTTCTTTTGCCATAGTATTGTAGACGATGTTATCCATCATTCCTGGCATCCATTTATTCAAAAAAGACGCCAGTTTGCCTTGCCTGGTCAGTATCAGATCCCTTTTCTTTTTCTTGGTGGCTTTAATTATTTCTAAAGCCACTTCCTCGGCACTCATCATCTTATCTTCCTCACGTGGAGACTCTCCTTGGGAGGAACCATCGGCAGTAAGGGCTATATTACGGATATTAGAAGCTGTAAAACCCGGACAGACCACTAGCACATGGACTCCTCTCTTCATCACTTCAGTGCGTAAAGATTCAAAAAATCCGTTCATCGCAAATTTACTTGCTGTATAGGCTGTGCGGGCAGGTGTGCCTCGGAAACCGTTAATGGAAGAAACACCAATAATCGATCCTTTGCTTTTAAGTATTTCAGGTAAACAATATTTTGTGGCGTAGACAGTTCCCCAGAAATTAGTGTCCATCACTTTCCTAAAGACATCCATATCAAGGTCCTGAAAGAGTGCCCTCATAGAAATCCCTGCATTATTTATTAATATATCTATTTTCCCCCATTTATTGACCGTTTGCTCTGCTATTTTTTTATTGTCTCCCTCTACTCCTGCATCAGCTAGTATACCTATACATTCCACACCTTCCTTTTGGAGATTTACCAGTGTATTGTCCAGCTTAAGTTGATTGCGGCCGGTAATGACTACCTTCGCACCTTCTTTTCCAAAGGCAAGCGCACAGGCCTCTCCTATGCCTGATGTGGCACCCGTAATGACCACTACCTTGTTTTTTATATCCATTTTATAAAAGTTTGTAAGGTAAAGATAGCAATAATAGTGCAATTGGGATGAAGTTTACCTAAGGGTTTAAATTCCTAACAATGAAAAAAAGTAGTCAATCATCGTTTTTTACAGCATAGGCTTTAAAAGAATTATCTCGTTCTATCAGGTTACCCTTTTTGACGAAGATGAACATTAATTTAAACCTTTATACCATGATGGTAACATACCCGCACTACTCTTGACCAGTCTCTTTCAAACTTGTACGTTTAAAATAAAAGCTTCCTATTTCATCATTCATCCAACTTTCCCATAGTTACTTCTTCCAGGTTCAATTTCCTTCGTTTCCACATAATTTTGCTTAATTTTGCAGCCTATGTCGAGAAAAATGAAAAATAAGGTCCTGGAAAACCTTACTATAGAAAGAATAGCCTCTGAGGGCAAGAGTGTGGCGCATTATGAGGGAAAGGTAGTTTTCGTTTCAAATGTGGCACCAGGTGATGTGGTTGATGTAAGGGTGACCAAAGGAAAAAGCAGCTTTATGGAAGGAGAAGCCATAAAGATCCATGAATATTCCAAAGACAGAGTGGAGCCATTCTGTGAACATTTCGGCGTGTGCGGTGGCTGCAAATGGCAACATATCAATTATGAACTTCAGCTATCTTATAAAAGACAACAGGTAATAGACCAATTTCAGCGCATAGCAAAAGTACCTATGCCCGAAGTGATGCCGATAATCGGTTCAGAAAACACCAGATACTACAGAAACAAGCTTGATTTTACCTTTTCGAACAACCGCTGGCTGACGCGTCAGGAAATTGATTCAGCCAAAGAGTTTGAAAGAAATGCCCTGGGTTTTCATATCCCAAAAAGATTTGATAAAATCGTGGATATCGAGCATTGCTATCTGCAAGGCAATATCTCCAATGATGTTAGAAACAGTCTGAGAGTCTTTGCTTTGGCCAATGGCATCACTTTTTTTGATATGATCAAGCAGGTAGGTGTGCTCAGAAACCTTATCATCAGGACCACCAGCACTGGTGAGAGTATGGTGATCGTCCAGTTTGGAGAGGATGATAAAGATGCTGTAGAAAAGGTAATGGCATTCCTTTATGACACTTTCCCGCAGATCACTTCACTGCTCTATATTATCAACCTCAAAAAAAATGAAACCTTCAGTGACCAAGAAGTGATCACGTATGCAGGCCAAGATTATATAGAAGAGGAAATGGAGGGGCTGAAGTTTAGGATAGGACCTAAGTCCTTCTACCAGACCAACTCAGACCAAGCATACCAACTCTATAAAGTGGCCAGGGAATTTGCCGGACTAAAGGGTGATGAGGTCGTTTATGATCTTTATACAGGTACAGGGACTATTGCCAACTTTGTAGCTAAACTGGCGAAAGAGGTGATCGGTATAGAATATGTAGAGGCCGCGATAGAAGATGCTAAACTTAATGCCCAGGTAAACGGGATAGAGAACACCCTATTTTATGCCGGCGATATGAAGGATATGCTGAACGATGAGTTCATAGCGAACCATTCAGCTCCTGATGTTATCATCACTGATCCTCCGCGTGCAGGAATGCACGAAGATGTAGTGAATATGCTCTTAAAGTTAGCCGCACCTAAAATCGTATATGTTAGTTGCAACCCTGCCACTCAGGCGCGTGATGTAGCGTTACTGGGAGAAAAATATGCGGTGGACATCATCCAGCCGGTAGATATGTTTCCACAGACCTACCATGTAGAAAACGTAGTCTTATTAACTCTAAAACCATGATTTCAGACGCAAACGATCCAGAACTTAACGGAAAATATTTAGGCACGATTACCAAAGATTTTATAAAAGTAGCTGATACTTTAAAAGAAGCCTCCTATCAGGTCCGATCTAGAAAATTTTCAAAATACCCAATCTTTCCTATATCTAAAGATGAGCAGCCCATAGGCCAGATCTTCCTAAGAAAAGAAGAGAAGGATCTGGACTGGCATTACTACATCACCTACTTGGATGAATTTCTGCAGCGAAAATTAATAGGTGAAGAAATGTTAGAAGGATTCCAAAATGCCTATAAAGATCCTGATGAATTCTGCTGTCTGTTTGTAATCGATCAGGATTTTACGAAGTTTGTTTACATCCCTTATCCGGAAGAATAAAGAGGGATAGTAAAAATAGAAGGCTATATCAGATAAATCATCGTTTAAAATTCTAGACCTTATTACTTAGTGATCACCTAGATCGAGGTGGGCACCGATCCCGCTATTAATGGAGTGAAAGGGAATATTCCCACTTCATGATACTTATGTTCTTGAAACTTAGATAAAAATTAATATATTTGTCATACTAACTATTAGTATGACATACGAGCAATTCAATAAATATTCTTTCCTTTTGGACAGGACGGCACGCAAAGTCAAGCAATATGCCCAGCAAAAATTTAAGCTCGGAGATTTTGATGTGACGGTAGATCAGTGGCTGGTCATAAAGCATCTTTCTGAAAACGGGGTATTGAGTCAGACTGAATTGGCCCAGCTGGTCTTTAAAGACCATCCTACGATGACTAGGATAATCGACATCCTATGTAAAAAAGGATATGTCGAACGGATGCCACACCCAAATGACCGTCGGAGCTTCCAACTTTTGCTTACGGATACTGGTACCAAAAAGGTAGCTGAACTTCGTCCACAGATTGTAAGCATTCGAGAAAAGGCATGGGAAAATCTGAACGAAAAAGATTTTGAAGAATTTAAAAGAATTCTTAACACCATTTATCAAAACCTCGAATAGATAATTAATGAATATCGAGGAATTAGTTGTTGTACTAACTATATTTGTACGAACAACCTTTTCCCGAAAAGGTTAAATCCATAAAATATCACTCTTATGATTACTACTGACATTTGCATAATCGGAGCTGGACCAGTTGGTCTTTTTGCTGTTTTTGAAGCAGGATTGTTAAAGATGCGTTGTCATTTAATTGATGCTTTGCCACAGGTGGGCGGTCAACTTTCAGAGATCTATCCCCAAAAGCCAATTTATGATATACCTGGCTATCCTGAAGTCAAAGCTCAGGAACTGGTAGATAACCTAATGGATCAGATCAAGCCTTTCAACCCGACTTTCAGTTTAGGTGAAAGAGTAGACCACATTGCCAAACAGACGGACGGATCCTATATTTTGACCACCAGTGACAAAACGAAGGTACACGCGCAGGTGATCGTGATAGCCGGGGGATTGGGTTGTTTTGAGCCAAGAAAGCCAGTTTTGGAAAATCTTGAGAGCTTTGAAGGAAAAGGCATTACCTATATGGTTAAAAATCCTGAAACTTTCAGAGACAAAAAAGTAATTTTGGCCGGAGGTGGAGATTCTGCTCTGGACTGGGCCATATTCCTGTCAAATATCGCAGAAAGAGTTACTTTGGTCCACAGAAATGAAACGTTCAGAGGTGCACCTGACTCGGCAGCCAAAGTATTTGATCTGGCCAATAACGGTAAAATCGATCTCATCCTAAGCGCTAACCTGAAGAGCCTTGGAGGAAATGGTAAGTTAAATTCTGTTACCTTAGAAAATAAAGCCAAAGAAGAAATTATAATAGACGCTGACTATCTTATACCTCTATTCGGATTGAGCCCAAAACTGGGACCTATAGCGGATTGGGGGCTGAGTATAGATAAGAATGCCATAGAAGTAGATACGAGAGATTACTCTACCGGAGTAGACAGAATATATGCCATCGGCGATATCAATACCTATGAAGGAAAGCTTAAATTGATCCTATGTGGATTTCATGAAGCAGCCATCATGATGCACAGTGCATTTAAACATGTCTATCCTGACCAAAAATTAAGTTTTAAATACACTACAGTAAATGGTGTTAACGCATTTTAATGTTATTTTTGGAATATGGATATGGTTACATTTTACGTGGAAGACGAAGACGGAGAGCGTCAGTCTATAGAAGCTCCGGGAGATATGGGCTTAAGTTTGATGGAGATTTTAAAAGCTTCTGACTACCCTGTACTGGCCACATGTGGCGGAATGGCGCTTTGCGCAACCTGTCATGTAGAGGTAGTAGAGGGTAAAGATGGGCTGGGAGATGCCTCGGACATTGAGCTGGATCAAATAGATAATTTGCCCAACCCTACTCCTACCAGTAGGCTGGCATGTCAGATAAGAATAAGTGACGACCTAGATGGAGCTGTCTTCAGACTTAAGGGGGAATCAAATTAAAATAAAAAAAGAGGCTTTCAAGCCTCTTTTTTTATTTTAAGAATGTTCTGGTTACTGTCTTTATTTTGAGTGGTATTTCTACCGATTCACTGAAATATTTGTCAGGGGGTAAGACCATGATTCCAGCAACTTCTGATGTCTGAGTCGATTCTTGTAGCCATCCGGTAGACAAATTGACTATTGCTTTAATTACATTCGTACCGGCCATTTCAACATTGGCTTTTTCAGAAGATGCTTTCCCACCGGTCTGTTTAGCATTTTTAGCTACTTTTTCGCCTGCTTTTTTATTGGTTATTTCCTGGGATTGTAAGGTGGCAGTGCCTTCCAGTGAAGCCGTTTGTTTTCGTACGTTATTGAGTTTCCATGTAGTGCTCATGTTTAAGGGCACAGTAGAATAATCCATGGTGGCACTGCTCCATGTATCCCCTACAGTAACAGGATGATCAGGATATAGGATAAATCCGGTCATAAATGATGACTTAAAAGACTCCTCTCCAAATTGGTTGTTTATGCTGGCCTGTATACTTTCTTTAATATCATCATCTATAAGATCAAGGGTCTCGTTTATTTTGGACATTACAGTCTCCATTCCTTCTACGGAGTAAATTTTACCTGACTTACTAAGGGATACATAAAAAGGGTTATTCACCATGGCCCGGACGATCATATTAATAGGGTCCTTTTTATCCCCCTCACTACTCATGACCATACCTTCGCCCATCGGTCCATCCATTGAGAAATAAAGACTTTTATAGGCGACCTCCAACTTGGTACTATCATTTTTTACTTCTATCACCTTAAAATAAATCTCACTATCTATTAAATTTTGGACCGTCTGGGTAAATCCTCCCAAATCCTGCTCTATAACCTGCTGGGTACGTACAGACAGGGTAAACAGCTGGTCTTTTTTAAGCTTATATTCCAAAAGGACCTCTTGTCCCAATAAGCTACTATTAATACCTACTATGCCTATCAGAGAAGTCAGAAATATGATAATTTTATGCTTCATGTGTTTTAAAATAATGGTCAAGATAAGCACTTTATTGCTGTACTTGTATTCGACCAGACCTATATTACCTCAGAATTATTCCTACAGCTACTTCTAGCTCCAGTTCCTCTCCCACCACTGCTTCTATTTCCTTCTTTAAACGCTGCAGCTCTATCTCATCCATAGGACTTTCAGACACTACCCGCAAGCTAATCCTAAGGGGTGAAAGTTGGCGGACATTTACTTCCCTTAATACTTTATTGTCTACCTCTACACCACTGAGGCTTTGTATTATATTATTCTCCCTTACCATTTTTGAAAATCCGAAAGCCAAGGGAGCACTTATGCTGACCACCAGTAATGAAGAAATCAATAATCCTTTTTTGGCCAGATTGATAGGGCTATATCCTAAAAACAAAAATGTCAGAGCAGCTGCCAAAACCATTCCTGCCAAGTTGGTTATCAATAATAGAAATGCCCCTATAAACACAGAAAGGTCCATCCATCCCAATCCTATACCCGATACTGCCAGCGGTGGCACCAAAGCTACTGCAATCGCTACACCTGCCAGGGTTTTGGCTATTTCTTTCTTAGCGTGCGCATAAGCTCCGGCCACCCCTGACCCGACCGCCACACCTAGATCGAGCAGATTGGGTCTTATTCTAGCCAGTATTTCATTATTATAAGAATCCAGCGGTGTAATCCAAGTAATCACCAACGCACATAAATACCCTAACAGTAACCCTGTCAATACTGATCTTAAACTTTCCCTGATCAGGGACTCATTTTGCCTAAGTACCCCCATAGCCAAAGAAATTATGGGAGACATCAGTGGCGCTAGAATCATAGCTCCGATAATGACTGGTGATGAATTTCCGAACAGACCAAAGGTGGCGATCAGAGTTGACAGCACCATTAGAACCATGTAACTGGAGCTGGTCTTGGCATTTTCACGCAGTATGGTGAAAAGCCATTTAAACTCTTCAGTACTGGCGTGATCTATGAGCGGAAGCGGATTTTTTATCAGCTCTTCTTTAATCTCGTCCTTAGGCAGCTCGTGTATCTTAAAAATTTCTTTGGTTTTGACCTTTTCTGCAAATTGAAGGTTAGGACCGGGCACGATTCCAATGATTTTTGGTAGTACTTCTAGTTCAATTTCTTTAGCGCTCATTAATTTTTCATCTGCTGAATAATTTATAGGCGATTGACTGGTTATTTTTAACTTCCGGGTCTTGATATGGGAGACATGGGGGGGTAATACCGTAGTCTCATTAGACCTTAAAAAACTTTTGACTCCAAAATGGACCAAACCAAATATACTTCTGGGTGCCAAAATCAAAAGATGAAAGAACCCGTCATTAATATATGATTCAGTAAGAATCCTTCGGGTAAGCAGAGAACTTTTTTTATGCAGCACGATGATCATGCCCAATGCGGCAGTAACTATGTCCTCCCTATTCTCTTTCCCTTCTTTGTTTAGGATGACAGAATACTGCTGTGCTCTCAAATATTTAAAAAGTCTGAAAAAGTTTTTCACTTTGGCCATTTGGACCCGCCACTCTGATTTCTCCATCGCTCCTGACACCAAACTGATGGAATCCCCTAGTACCATGGTATTAAAAATAGGTAAACCATTGGCCATTAATAAATCTACCTTTACCGTGTCTTTACAGTTTAGGATTGTGGTGATCGCAGAGGTTAATTTAGATTCTATACCAAAACCCGATAAAGCATGTATCATTTTGGGATGAGGCAAAAAGCCTACTTTCCAACCTTTTTCCACAGCAATGGGTAAAAACTCCTTTAGCTGCTCATCAGAAAGGTAAGTGATGATAAGTTCAGCATCTCCCAACTCAAATTTCAGGTCAGTTTTAAATGCAAGCAACATCTTAAGGTTATGACCGAACTCTGGAGCTATTTTATCATCTACTGTATTCTTTTCAAGTTCGTCATATAATAAAGTTATTGCTATCATATTGGGAGTTAATTCACTATAAATATTAAGATAATTATTTTTAATATAAAAAATTTAATATCACTACCATTTTAAAGTTAAAAAGTTAGAAAAGGCCGGCATTTTTTTAATAATACCGGCCTAGGTCCTATCTAATCTTCCCCCAGTAACTTTTGAAGGATCTCTATAGCGGCTTTCGGAAGGATAGTGCCCGGACCAAATACTGATGTTACACCGGCAGCATATAAATAATCATAATCTTTGGGAGGAATGACCCCTCCAGCTATAACCATTATATCGGCTCTGCCCAAATCCCTTAATGCCTGGATGAGCTGTGGCACCAACGTTTTATGTCCTGCGGCCAAAGATGATGCGCCCACGATGTGTACATCATTTTCTGCCGCCTGCTGGGCGACTTCTTCCGGAGTCTGGAAGAGCGGACCTATATCCACATCAAAGCCCACATCAGCAAAACCGGTAGCGATCACTTTGGCCCCTCTGTCATGACCATCCTGACCCATCTTGGCAACCATGATTCTGGGACGCCGGCCTTCCAGTTCGGCAAATTTATTGGCCAGTTCCTGGGCCTCTTTAAAAAACAGATCATCTTTTGCCTCTCCGGAATATATGCCGGTGATACTTTTTACTGTAGCTTTGTGCCTACCAAATTCTTTTTCCATAGCAATAGAGATTTCACCCAAAGTAGCCCTTTTTCTTGCCGCCATTACGGCCAGTTCCAAAAGATTGCCTTTGCCTTTTTTCGCGGCCTCTGTGATTCTGTCGAGAGCTTGATTTACATTTTCCTGATTTCTATCTGCCTTAAGTTTTTCCAAACGTTCTATCTGTGATTTTCTTACAGAGTCATTGTCCACCTCCAGTATATCGAAATCATTATCTTTGACTGCCTGATAGCGGTTTACGCCCACAATGACATCTTTGCCACTATCTATTCTGGCCTGCTTACGGGCAGCTGCCTCTTCTATCCTCATCTTAGGAACCCCCGCCTCTATAGCTTTGGCCATCCCACCTAGCTCTTCCACTTCTTCTATCAGCTCCCAGGCACGTTTCACTAACCGGTCGGTCAGATATTCCACATAATATGACCCTCCCCATGGATCCACCACTTTGGTGATGTTAGTCTCATCCTGCAGATAGAGCTGGGTGTTTCGTGCTATACGGGCAGAAAAATCTGTCGGCAATGCTATGGCCTCGTCAAATGAATTTGTATGCAGGGACTGGGTATGGCCTAGCACAGCTGCCATAGCTTCCACTGTGGTCCTGGCCACATTATTAAACGCATCCTGCTCTGTAAGAGACCAACCGGATGTCTGACAGTGAGTCCTAAGAGCCAATGATTTTTCACTCTTCGGGTTGAATTGCCTGACCAGTTTTGCCCATAGCAATCTTCCAGCCCGCATTTTGGCTATCTCCATAAAGTGGTTCATCCCTATGGCCCAAAAAAAAGAAAGCCGTGGAGCAAAGTCATCTATATCCAGACCGGCCTCAATCCCGGCTTTAAGATATTCCAGACCATCAGCAAGTGTATAGGCCAGTTCCAGATCTGCTGTAGCTCCAGCCTCCTGCATATGATACCCAGATATAGATATGGAATTGAACTTAGGCATGTGCTTAGAAGTGTATTCGAATATATCCGCTATTATCCGCATAGAAGGAAGAGGTGGATAGATATAAGTGTTCCGCACCATAAACTCCTTGAGGATATCATTCTGGATAGTGCCGCTGAGCGCTTCAGGCTTCACTCCCTGCTCTTCTGCAGCTACTATATAAAAAGCCAGGATAGGGATCACCGCACCGTTCATCGTCATAGAAACGGACATCTTATCCAGCGGGATCTGGTCAAAGAGTATCTTCATGTCTAGTACGGAGTCTATGGCCACACCAGCCTTGCCTACATCCCCCTGTACCCTGGGGTGATCGGAATCGTAGCCCCTATGTGTGGCCAGGTCAAAAGCTACCGATAATCCCTTCTGACCTGCAGCCAGGTTTCTTCTATAAAAGGCATTGGATTCCTCAGCGGTAGAAAAACCTGCATACTGCCTGATCGTCCATGGCCTCATGACATACATGGTGCTATAAGGCCCTCTGAGAAAGGGAGCTTTACCCGCAATATATCCTATATGGCCGATATCCTGGATATCCTTCTGGCTATATATAGGTTTTACATCTATTTTTTCCCCTGTAGCCCAATTGCCCTCTACCGAAGGTGGGGTATACGTGGATACACTTGGTGAAAAAAGCTTATCTATATCTGGTCTCATAGGCATTTTAAATCTTCTGTGAGCTGTAAGATAGTTTCGGTCACATTTGTTTTTAAATGAATAAAAGTCCTAAGTCCGGATTCTATCAAAGCAGTAACCAAATCATCTGGATAGCCGGCCAGTATCAGTAATTTCCCACTATTTTGCATGGTTTTGGTCACTTGGACAGCTTGTTTTTCATAGTCTTCATCAGTACCACATAGAACCAAGATGTGTTCCCCTATAGATAGGGCTGTTTTACCTAAAACATTGAAATCTCCCTTTGATTCATTTACAACAAAGCCTGCCGTTTCAAAGAAATTTTTAGCAAATTCAGTTCTTGGTCTTGCCCCTGGACTTAAAGCCAGTAATCTTATTTGTTTATACTGTGGAAAGTTTCTAAAAAAAACTTCCATATTAATTTTCATTTCAATATAAGGATCACTCAAGGTGTGGGGATATAATTGGTATTCCTCTTCTTTGGGCATTATAAATTCCAGCGCTGTATCCTCGGAGGCATTTACATATTGGTTTACGCCTACCTGTATTATTTTGCGGGTAGAGAGATAGCCATGCTTTGTTTTCCTTACTTGCCTAATAGTTTCCTGTAAGATGTGTTTCTGGTAAGCAGCCCACCATCCACCCAAGGTCTCAGTGTCTTTCAATAGTTGCAAAGCGTCCTGATAAAGGTTGTTTATCAGGGATGAAACATAATAAGAGCCTGCACTTGGATCTATGACTTTATCAAAATAGCTTTCCTCTTTTAATATGCTGCTGACATTTCTCGCCATCCTTTTAGAAAAAGTATCCGGCTGATGGTAGGCACTATCATGGGGATGTACAAGAAGGGTATTGCATCCTCCTATGATCGCTGCCATAGCTTCAGAGGTATTCCGGATGATGTTATTATAAGGATCCAGGGCAGATTTAGACCACATACTGGTCTCAGCGAAAATGAAAATATCCGCTGGTGCTATATCTACTTCATATATCTTTGATAACTGATGGAAGGCTATCCTCAGCGTTTTTATTTTAGCCAATTCCATAAAATAATGCGTCCCTACAGCAGATTTTACAAAAAAGTTTTTGAAAAAATCTACAGCGGCTATACCCCTGGCAGTCATGCTGTCCAATATATCCACTGCCAAGGCCAAGCTATATCCCACATCCTGCACAGCATGTCCACCTGCATGGTGATATACTGAAGCATCTAGGCAGAGTCCCTTAAAATTGGGATAAATCCTGGAAATGTCGTGTATATGATGGATATCATGAATAATAGCTTCATACTCTAACGGATAAGTTAAAGCCTGGGAGAAAAAATCCCATAGAAATCCGCCATAAAGCGCCGTGTTTTTTATGTCTTTATGGCGATACCATGAGAAAAAATCTTCTAAAACCGTTGGTTCATATCGGGTAGGTTTTATCCAAATCTGGATATATTGGGGTAGCACATTTTTAAGTAAAGCGTGAAAATCTACTTTACCCTCTAATTCCAATACTATGGCATCAGCCCCGTTATCCAATACAAACTGGATTTCCTCTACAGCAGTTTTTAGATCAGTGACGGAAATAATGACGGCATTGTGCCATATACGGGGAGGCATGCCCGGTAGATCTGAAGGCTTGCTAGACATGTTGTTATATGACTGTAACCAAGAAAAAGCAGCAATGTCCTCTGCTGTATAGAAAGGATAATCAGAAAATCCTTCCACGTTTTTTGTAATCAGCCTCCGCTCAAAATCCTGACCATTAAGATCTTTTGTGGCCAGTTCAATCCATTCTTGCTTGGAAGCGTGCGGAAATTCATTAAATAAATTTTCTGTCATTTTGGATTAATTATCATCAAAAGAGAATTATTGCCCATATTTGTAAATAAAGCCCTTAGGTCAAAAATAAGCTTTTGGTGGGTCAAAAACCATTATATTGCAATCAATATTACAACAGATGAAGAACCATTCGAGAAAGGTCCCAAAAATAAAAATGGCTATATGGGGGATAGCCATAATATTATTCTCAGCATGCTCCCCACAATTACATAAAAGTAGTAGTTTTGAATTACTTTCCATTGATCCCCTTACCACTATCGATAAAGATTTTGAGGAAATCATAGCTCCCTATAAAGTAAGGTTGGACGCTGAAATGAATAAAGTCATCGCCAGATCCGAAAAAGAACTTACTAAGGGTGGCAAAGGAGAAACCGCATTGGGAAATTTAGTGGCTGATCTTCAAAAAGAATTTTCCCAGGAAAAATTTAATTTGCCTGTTGACATATCGGTAGTCAATAATGGAGGGCTGAGAAATTCTCTGCCAAAAGGAGATATTACTGTAGGCAATATATTTGAATTGGCACCATTCGAAAATTTCATCTATATCCTTGAATTAAATGCCGAGGATGTCAAAAGACTGGGGGAATATGCTGTAAAGGGCAAAAACCTTGGGCTTACAGGTTTACACCTTGAAGCAAAAGAAAATAACCTTAATATATTGACCGTAAACGGTGAGGCACTGGATCACAGTAGGAAGTATCTGGTCGCTATAAATGATTATCTAGCCAATGGAGGAGATAGGATGGACTTTCTGGTAGACTTACCACGGGTAAAATCGTCCAATATCCTCATGAGAGAAATGCTTTTGGACAAAATCAAAGCGCTAACGACAGAGGGCAAAAAAGTGGATGCGGCTATAGAAGGCAGGCAAATATATAAATGAGCATGGACAGCAGAAGAGCATTTTTAAAGAAAACCTTAATTTCAGGTACAGGAATGGCTTTGAGCGGCAGCTTAATGCCTCAGTCGCTATTAGCAGCGTCGTCTAAGAAAATAACTATTCTACATACAAATGATATGCATTCGAGAATAGAACCATTTCCTGATGACGGCGGCACTTTTGCCAATATGGGGGGCATGGCCCGTCGGGCTACACTTATTTCTGAAATCAGGGCAAAAGAGCCAAATGTATTACTATTGGATGCAGGTGATATATTCCAGGGGACACCTTATTTTAATTTTTATGGAGGTGAACTGGAGTTTAAACTGATGAGCAAAATGAAATACGATGCTGCTACGCTGGGAAACCATGACTTTGACAATGGGATGGACGGACTTTTGGGGCAACTCCCCAATGCATCTTTTAACTTTATTTCCTCCAACTACGATTTCTCAGATACATTATTGCATAATCAATTTTCCGCCTATAAAATCTTCAATAAGGGCGGGATCAAAATTGGAGTATTTGGGTTAGGCATAGAATTGGAAGGATTGGTAGCCAAAGAAAATTACGGAAATACCAAATACTTAGACCCAATAGCCGTCTCCAGAGAAATGGTGCAGCAATTAAAAAACAAGAAATGTGACCTGATCATATGCTTATCTCACCTGGGCTATTCCTACCAATCTCAAAAAATAGACGACCGCAAGCTGGCCGCCCAGGTAAATGGAATTGATTTGATCATAGGGGGGCACACCCATACCTTCCTGGATCATCCCGAAGAAATTATAAATAAGGACGGACATAAAACATTAATAAATCAAGTAGGATGGTCCGGATTAAAATTAGGGAAGATAGATTTTGCATTTGGAAAGAAAAACGAAATAAGTTATGCTAATTCTGAACCCCTAGCTATAATATGAAAAGTCAAGATTAAATTGATTTTTTATTTAAATATATTTTTCTCAAATTTGATCCCCCTCAAGGAGAGGATTACTTTCTAAAAGACTTTCTAGTAATATAAATCATCAATGAGCTCAGAGGCTAAAGCGGTTTGGAATGAATGCTTACGTATCATCGAAGAGCATGTCAATGAGCAGAGTTTTTCTACTTGGTTTAAGCCTATTAATCCGGTAAGGCTGGATGGATCAGCGCTTACCATCCAAGTTCCAAGCCAATTCTTTTTTGAGTGGCTGGAAGATAACTATGTAGAAGTATTAAAACTTGCTATTAAAACCACCCTGGGGGCTAATGGTAAACTGGAATATGCTGTGGTGGTCGATAGGGGCAACTCTCAGAACCAACCCTATGTAGTAAGTTATCCGCAGGGCAATGCGGCCGCTGTTTCTAAGAAAAAAGCTGCAATGCTGGCAGAAAAAGAAAGCCGAAGCCCCTTTGATATGCAGTCACTAAACAGTGACCAGCTCCTGCAGTCTAATCTAAACCCTACTTATACTTTTAATTCCTATATAGAGGGAGACTGTAACCGACTGGCCAGATCAGCTGGCTATGCTGTAGCTACTAAGCCAGGCGTTACTTCTTTTAACCCACTGATGGTATATGGTGGTGTGGGGTTAGGAAAAACACATCTTGTCCAAGCAATAGGTAATGAAATCAAAGATGGACCGGAAGATAAATTCGTACTGTATGTATCCTCGGAGAAATTTGTAAACCAATTTATGGATTCCATAAAAGATGGGAATGTAAAGAGTTTTACCAACTTTTATATGCAGGTAGATGTGCTTATCATTGATGACATTCAATTTTTAGCAGGTAAGGATCGGACACAGGAAATGTTCTTCCACATATTCAACCACCTTCATCAGAGCAAAAAGCAGATCATCATGACTTCCGATTGCCCGCCTAGGGATCTCAAAGGATTAGAGGAACGTCTGCTATCCAGATTCAAATGGGGACTTACTGCTGATCTCCATATGCCTGATTTTGAGACCAGGGTAGTGATCATCAGGCGTAAGATGCAAACAGAAGGGATCTACATCCCTGATGATGTGATCGAATACCTTGCTTATACAGTAGATACTAATGTAAGGGAATTGGAAGGGGTGCTGATTTCGCTGATAGCCCATGCTAGCCTAAACAGGGTAGAAATAGACCTTGGACTGGCTAAAAACATCATGAAAAATATCGTCAAAGATATTGAAACTGAAGTAGGCATAGATTTTATCCAAAAAACGGTTTCTGACTACTATGGCATAAAGCTGGAAGACCTGAAGGCAAAGACGCGTAAAAAAGAAATAGTCACTGCCAGACAGGTAGCCATGTACTTCTCTAAAGAATTTACTAACCATTCTCTGAAGTCAATAGGCTATCACTTTGGTGGACGGGATCACAGTACAGTCATCCACGCCGTGCAGACGGTAAATGACTTGATGGAAACCGACACGGCTTTTAGAAATGCTGTCAATGAACAGCGCAAGAAATTCAAAATGAGGTCTTATTAGTTCATTTTATCAGGACGATATTCTTTAGCTCAGATAGAGGAAATAAAAGTTCTGTAGGACCCATATCATATGGAGAGATTTCATAATGATTATAATACAGCACCAGATTACTCCCCCTATACCCTATAGAGAATGGCAGGAATATGGTCCCTTCTTCCAAAAAAAACCTGCCATCTTCTTGCAAACTTTTAGTCATGCTGACTTGGTGATAATTTTTAAATGCTCGGTCTGCCTTTTCTATCAATTTACCATGGTCTAATACCACGTCTTCTCTGACCATGAGGCTTTGCTGATCCAGATCAAAATTTAAGAACATTAAATGCTCGTTTGGATGATTACCACCCGTATGTGATAAATTTTTGAATTCTATGCTTATTAGCCTTTCAGTCATATAGGAAACCCGAGCTTCTACATCCACAGACCATAAGACAGTATCTTCTTCAAGTTCAAATACCTCAAAAAAATCATCTACTGCTGCATCCAATGTTTCATAATCATGAAAAACTCCAAACTGGAGATACATTTTCAACTGCTCTTCTATGTGGGTATTTATCTGCTGAGAATAGGGATGTGAGCTATCAAATTCTGGGTAAGAAAAGGATACATTGGCGCATCTTTCCCCATAGCAATTATTCTTCTCAAACACAGCCAAATTAAACCCCATTCTCGGAAAATCGGTTTCTTTTGGTGCCTGACAAGCCATCTGTATTAAAATATAAGGTAAATAAAGTAAAAGAAGTGTACCTCTACCCATTCTCAATGTCTTTAATAAAAACATCTACCAAGGATCTTGCCACAGAAATTGAGCTAAGATTACCTGACCTTACATCCGATAGGTGCTCTGACAAAGATTTTTTAACGGTACTGTTATTATAAAATCTGTGTTCAAGTAAATAAGCAATATGTTCGTGAAGCCATGTAATGCGCTGATCTGACCTGTTCTCGGCAAAAGATCCATTGTCTTCCATTTTTTCTTTAAAAGAAAGGATCATGTCCCATATTTCATCCAAGCCGGTTTTATCAACTGCAGAACATATCTTCACCTGTGGCATCCATCCATTTTTGTTCAGGGGAAATAAATGCAGGGCATTGCTGTATTCTCTTTTAGCTTTATGGGCCATACTGATATTATCACCGTCCGCTTTGTTTATGGCAATAGCATCTGCTATTTCTATGATACCTTTTTTAATGCCCTGAAGCTCATCACCTGCTCCCGCGAGCATTAAAAGTAAAAAAAAATCTACCATACCTTTTACCATTACTTCAGACTGGCCTACTCCCACCGTTTCTATAAATATCACATCAAAGCCAGCTGCTTCACAGAGTAACATGGCCTCCCGCGTCTTTGCCCCCACTCCACCCAAGGTACTGCCTGCAGGAGAAGGACGGATATAGGCCCTTTGGTCTGAAGCCAAGGTCTCCATCCTGGTCTTATCCCCCAATATGCTTCCTTTGGTCCGCTGGCTACTGGGATCCACTGCCAACACCGCGAGTCTGTGTCCCTTTTGGACGATTAATTGACCAAAGCTTTCTATAAAAGTGCTTTTACCTACTCCGGGCACTCCTGTAATTCCGATACGGATAGCCTTACCTGTAGCACCCATGATTCCGTTGACTACCTGCTCTGCAAGATCCTGATCAGATGATAATGTGCTTTCTACTAAGGTGATCGCTCTACTAAGGACCATCCTGTTCCCGCTCAGGACTCCGGCTACATATTCCGGCACCGATAGCCTGGTTCTGTTTTTTGTCACTATAGTCTCTTTACATCGTAAAATAAAAATTCAGATCTAAAATACCATTTACTGATCAACAGTAAAAGGAAACTTGGTAAATCTCACATCACCCATCGAGGTTTTTTCATACAATGCCAGACAGGATGATTGATACACAGTAGAAAAGTATGGTTTTACGGGAGTGATATCAGAAGGTACATCTTCACCCTCAGGGAAAAAATAGATTTTGGTATTCCCGTATTTTGAGTGCGGCATCATGTCGCCATAAGTTTCCATTTCATTCCATAGGGTATCTGAGATACTGACCACATAAAGACGTATGATAGGACCTGTATTGTTTTCATTTCTATAGGAGGCCAATTCTGTAAAATTCCCCTCCAGATCATTTAATGTAGGCTGAGAAAAAGTATCTTTCGCAATATAAATGACCAGAATCAGTAGGCCTGCAAATAGTAAGTATATAATCTTTTGTGTCTTCATTACTTTACAAAGTAATGCTTTTCTTTACAGAGATCAACTAATTTTCAAAACTAAGGTTCAGATAGCGACAAACGAGTCCAGTCCCTATAACTATCATCACTTAGTATTTATTCTCATGATAGAACCAATAAAAAAGTATTCGAGCATATCTTTAGATTATTGAAAGCCCAAGGATAAAATTTTTGATTACGATAGACAGCATATGTAGGATTTATTCTAAAATATTTCATTATGCTAAGGCTTATGATATATTAATCTGTAGAATAATTTTAACTTTTTTAATGCATAACCTTTCTAAGTTTTAAAATCATGTTAAATTATATGCTAAATTTATATTTTTATTACCGTATGATTTAAAAATCAAATTGCCAATATGGGTAAAAATTTAATAGCCAGAAACAACATTAACCGGATAGGATCAGGGAGCCAAACCATTATGTTTGCACATGGATATGGCTGTGACCAACATATGTGGCGATACATCACCCCGGCATTTGAAGAGGCCTATGACATTATATTGTTTGATCATGTCGGCTCGGGCAACTCGGATGAAAATGAATATAGGTTTGAAAAATACAATACACTGAAGGGATATGCTGATGACATCATAGAACTATGTGAAAACCTTGAACTCACTGAGGTCATATTTGTAGGACATTCAGTCAGCAGTATGATCGGTGCTCTGGCAGCGGCCAAAAGGCCAGAACTCTTTAAACAGCTGATCATGATAGGACCATCTCCGTGTTATATTAATGATGATAATTATTACGGTGGATTCTCCAAAGAGGACATTGATGAACTGATAGATACACTGGAAAGTAACTACTTGGGATGGTCTAGTTTAATTACACCTGTCATCATGGGAAATCCTGATAAGCCGGAGTTTACTGAAGAATTAAACAACAGTTTCTGCAGGATGAACCCAGAGATAGCTAAGCATTTTGCCAAAGTCACCTTCCTTGGCGATAACCGCCAAGACCTTTCAAAAATCACCACGCCAGTGCTCATCATACAATGCCACCCTGATGTAATAGCCCCGATAAAGGTAGGGCAATTTGTATATGGTAGTGTACAAAACGGCAGCTATAAGCTGCTTGAGGTTTCAGGCCACTGTCCACACCTTACAGCTCCAGACCAGACTATACAGGCACTTAAATCTTATATAGAAAATTACAATTGAAGTCAAAATTCATCGAACATACGGAGGACCTGTATCAAAATGCCCCATGTGGATATCTGACCATGCTAGCAGATGGGGAGATAGTCAATATAAATAATACCTTACTCTTCTGGCTCGGGTATAAGAGAGACGAAGTCCTTTATAAAAAAAGATTTCCTGATCTTTTGGGCATAGGCGGAAAGATGTACTATGAGACCCATATGATGCCTTTGCTGCAGATGCAGGAAAAAGTGAAGGAAATAAATATGGAACTGAGGGGATCGGAAAAAAGAGTTGTCCCTGTCCTGATCAACGGCATAAAAGTCCAGGCCCAGGCAGGAGAAACCTTCTATAGACTTTCTATTATTGACATAACACAAAGAAAACAGTATGAAAAAGAATTATTGAAAGCCAGAAAAGAAGCAGAGGAAACCAATAAAAGACTGAGAGAAATCAATGAAGAACTGGAGCATTTTGCCTACACGGCTTCTCATGATCTTCAGGCACCTTTAAACAATATCGGTAGTGTCATCTCCCTTATAGAAAGAAAAAAACTTCTGCCCAAAGGAGAGGAAGGAGATGAGCTTTTTTCTATCATAGCCAGTAATACGCAACGCATGCGGACAATGATCCATGATCTGCTAGAATATTCTAAACTGGATGGTAAAATCGGTGAATTGGTTCATATATCTCTCAGGGAGACCAGTTTTCTCGCCATGGAGATGCTAAATGAAGAAATCTCCAAAAATGGAGCAAAGTTTACTATAGAAGAACTTCCTATTATCCATGGAAATAAATCCCAAATTACCAGATTGTTTTTAAACCTTTTTTCCAATGCTATTAAGTATAGGAAGGCAGAACCTCCACAGATCCATGTCAGCTTTAAAGAAGAAAGAAATTTCTTCACAGTGTTTGTACAGGATAATGGGACTGGATTCGAACAGAAATACGATAAGAAAATATTTAACTTTATGGAAAGGCTTCATTCTCATGATGAAATAGCAGGTACGGGGATTGGATTATCTGCCTGTAAAAGGATAGTGGACAAACATGGAGGAAGCATAGGTGTCTCTTCTGTACCGGGAGAAGGCAGTACTTTTTACTTTACATTACCAAAAAACCTTGATACTGCCTCCTCATGACTTTCACCCAGGACTATACCCAGGGTGTAGCCATAGTCCTTATCCATACCTGTCTCTGTAATACCTTTATATAATAATTGCCTAAAAATGCTTCCACCCCTGAGCCTTTAGCTCCACTGCTGTTTCGCTTTTAGTCACCATATATTTGCCTTCATCCGCATTGGTCACATGGCCAATAAAATGGATATCGGGATGCTTTTCCAGTTTGGAGAAATCTTCCTGACTGATGGTAAATAGCAGTTCATAATCTTCCCCTCCATTCAATACGCAGGTAATCGGATCCAGCCCAAATTCCACAGCTGTATCAAAGGTCTGCTTGTCTATAGGCAGCTTGTCCTCATAAATCAGGACTCCCACATTGGAGGCCTTACAGATATGGAACAGCTCCGAAGCCAGTCCGTCAGATATATCGATCATACTGGTAGGGATTACCTCCAGATCCCTTAGCTCGTGGATGATATCCATTCTGGCATCCGGTTTTAACTGCCTACCTGTGATGTAGGCATATTTTTCTAGATCTGGTTTCATATCCGGATTGGCAAGGTATACCTGTTTTTCCCTTTCCAATACCTGTAGGCCTATTAATGCCCCACCAAGATCGCCCGTAGCGCATATGATATCATTGACCTTCGCACCTGATCGGTATACTACTTGGTCTATTTTTGCCTCCCCTATTGCCGTGATGGATATGGCCAGACCCGAACGAGAGGATGTAGTATCTCCTCCTATTACGTCTACATGGTATTGCTCCGCTGCTGCATTTATACCTTTATACAAAGCTTCTACTGCTTCCACAGAAAACCTGTTGGACAGAGCGATGCTTACCGTTATCTGTTTAGGGATGGCGTTCATTGCCGCCACATCAGACACATTTACCGCCACAGCTTTAAAACCAAGGTGCTGCAGAGGCGCATAGGAAAGGTCAAAATGCACCCCTTCCATAAGCAGGTCGGTAGTCACTACTTTCACCTTGCCGGAACCGGCATCGAGCACTGCAGCATCATCGCCTATGCCTTTGATGGTGCTTTGATGTTTTACTTTTATATTTTTATTTAACCGGTCGATCAGGCCAAATTCACCCAAATCACCTATTTCTGTTCTTTTTTCTTCCATGGTATTTTTATGCAGTGGCGTAGAGACGTGGGTTTTTAATGACCGTTTGGCGTCTCTACATAGTGATTTCAATACTTTGTGCAAAATTACGGTTTAAAAAGACAAAGTGGTAATTAAGATCGCTTTTCCTGACACAATTCCACCAAAACCCCATTTGTAGAGCGGGGATGAAGGAAAACTACCAGCTTATTATCCGCCCCTTCTTTGGGGATTTCATTTAGAATTTCAAAACCCTCACTTTTTAGCCTTTCCATCTCTGCATGAATATCTTCCACCTCAAAGGCGATATGGTGTATCCCCTCTGATTTCTTTTCTATGTACTTGGCTATAGGGCTATCGGGTCTGGTAGCTTCCAGGAGTTCAAGCTTAGTTTCTCCTATCATAAAAAAAGAAGTGGCTACCCCCTCCCCTTCCACATTTTCTTCCTTATAATGCTCAGTACACAGAAGTTTTTTAAATAGCTCATTGGAGGATTTCAGGTTTTTGACCGCTATACCGAGGTGTTCGATTTTTCTCATCTATAATTTTTGTATATTTGTCATTGAATCATTTCGAAGGTAAGCATGTTTTACCTTTACTAAAATAAAATCTGCTGTTAAATAAACCGATATATGATCATAGTTTCAGATAAAGCTAAAGATAGGATCCTAGAATTGAAAAGAGAAGAAGGCCGCTCTGAGGAAGAAAATATCCGTGTATCTGTCAAAGGCGGTGGCTGTTCAGGCCTGATGTATGATTTGGGCTTTGATGGTAAAAAGGAGGATTCCGACCATGTGTTTGAGGACAAAGGGGTTAAAATTATTGTAGATAGAAAAAGCCTGCTTTATTTGGCCGGAACCACTTTAGAGTTTACAGATGGTTTAAATGGCAAAGGTTTTCAGTTTGTCAATCCAAATGCATCAAGAACCTGCGGATGCGGGGAGAGTTTTTCTATATAGTCCCCGCATTTTACTTTCATAAATACCAAAAGCACAATTACCCATGTGCTTTTGGTATTTTAAAGTACACCAATATTAAAAAAATAGGTTAAATTTATATTTTTTATACAACCTTATTAAATAAAGGTTAATTTTTGTTAATTTTGAAAAATTTGTTAGCAGGAAAACTTACCACTCCTGTATTTGTATATTCAAAATTTATCACTCTACATTATTTACATGAAAAAAATTTTACTAGGGGTAATAACATTTCTACTGCTGATTTCAGTGGATGTTTATGCCCAAACAAGGACGGTAACCGGCGTGGTAATATCAGGAGAGGATAACCTTCCTCTACCGGGTGTAAACGTAAGGGTTAAAGGCACCTCACGGGGTGCGATCACAGACTTAGATGGTAATTATTCTATCCAGGTAAGTGACCAAGAAACATTGGTCTTTTCCTTTGTGGGTTTTCTATCCCAGGAAGCCCCTGTAGGAAATAGGAGCTCTATCAATCTAACACTGGCTACCGATGCCAAAACGCTTGGAGAAGTAGTAGTAATAGGATATGGCAGTGTGGAAAGAAGGGAACTGACTGGTTCCGTAGGGTCTGTCAATGCCGAAGTAATCAGAGACGTACCTGCCTTGGGTATAGACCAGGCACTTCAGGGACGTGTAGCAGGTGTTCAGATCACCCAAAATTCTGGAACTCCAGGTGCGGGTATCTCCGTAAGGGTCAGAGGAGCGTCTTCCATCTCTGCCTCCAACCAGCCTCTTTATGTAATTGATGGAGTTCCTATGACTACCGGAGATCAATCCCAATTGGGATTTGGTGGGCAGACGTCAAATGCTCTTGCCGATCTAAACCCTTCTGACATCGAGTCTATGGAGGTTTTGAAAGATGCAGCAGCTGCTGCAATATATGGCTCCAGAGCTGCAAACGGCGTAGTCCTTATTACTACTAAACGTGGTACTAACCAAACTACCCAGATAAACTTCAATGTATATGGCGGATTTCAGCAGTTATGGAGGAAACCTGAATTTCTGGATCGAAGAGGATATCTTGACCTTATGAACGATGCTATTGGCGATTTTGTAGCTGAAGATTTTGAAATTAGCAGACAGGAAGTAACAGATGCTGATCTTTTGGAGTGGTATTATAATGGTCTTCCCTTTGATGAGACAGTAAATACAAATTGGATTGATCAAGTTACCCGTACCGCTCCCATCCAAAATTATGAAATAAGCCTTAGCGGAGGAAATGAAAAGACCAAATACTACCTTTCCGGAAACTATTTTGACCAACAGGGCACGGTGATTAATAGCCGTTTTAACAGAATGTCTACGAGGTTTAACCTTGATCATCAGGTTAATGAAAGATTATCAATTTCATTTAACAGTGGCATAAGCAGGGCCGTACAAAACAGAATAGTTTCTGATAATACTTTAAATGGCCCATTTGCGAATTCACTTGCTGCCTCTCCGCTATGGCCGGTATATGACGATGCGGGCCAGTACACCAGGCCTCAGTTTTTCTATAGCAATCCCGTGGCAGAAGGAACAGAAAATGATGATGTCAACCAGTCTATTAGAATCTTCACCAATGCTTTGGCAACTTATAACCTAGCCGAAGGATTAAATATAAATGTAAGAGGTGCAGCAGACATCCTAAACTTTCAAGAAAGACGATATACACCTGATAATTTTCCAGGGAGTTCCTCCACAGCAGAGGGAGGATCAGCTTCTTTTGGAACTAACAATCCCATAAAATGGGTAGCAGAGGCATTTGTAGACTATACTACTACCTTGAACGATGTACACAGCCTCAGTTTAGTAGCTGGTCACAACCGTGAAGAAAATATAATTTCCAGCTCCTTTGTCAGGGGGATCCAGTTTCCTGATGACCGTTTTAGATTTCTAGGCGGAGCTTCATTAGTGAATGAAGGAGATAACAACCTGGTTTCCTGGGGTCTTGAATCCTATTTTGGAAGGGTAAATTATTCATATGATGAAAGATATTTATTGGCAGCATCTTTCAGAGCCGATGCTTCATCAAGATTTGGACCTAATAACAGATGGGGATATTTTCCCTCCGTATCTGCCGGGTGGAGGATTAATGAGGAAGGATTTATGGCAAATGCTGACGCCATCTCAGATTTAAAGGTAAGAGGTAGCTTTGGCTTAACAGGTAACCAAGAGATAGGTAACTTTGCCTGGAGAGGTTTGGTAGAATCAGGAAACTATCTTGGTACAGCTTCATTGGTCCCAAGCCAGTTAGGAAACCCTGACCTAAAATGGGAAACCACTTCTCAAACCGACATAGGCTTGGACATTGGATTATTTAATGGCAGATTGACCCTGATAGCAGATTATTATTATAAGTTAACGAGCGACTTGTTATTTTCAAGACCTATTCCTACCCAGAGTGGTTTTGGATCCTACCAATCTAACGTCGGATCTGTAGAAAACCGTGGGTTTGAATTTACTATTTCTACCGTAAATATAGACAGACCCGGTGGGTTAAACTGGAGAACAGATCTCAATCTATCCTTTAACAGAAATAAAATCCTCGAACTGTATCAAAATGAAGACACTTTTTATGGTTTAGGAGGCAATTCTATGGTCCTGAGAGAAGGATATCCTATTGGTACTTTCTTTGGACTGATTGCAGATGGCGTGTTTGCCACTGAAGCTGATGTTCCTGACTCCAGGAGAGCTGTAGGAATACAAGCAGGGGACATGAACTTCAGGGATATAAATGGTGATGGAATCATTACTGATGATGATTTCACCATCATCGGTAATGCTCAACCTTTGTTCTTTGGTGGGTTTACTAATACCTTGAACTATCGGGGATTTGACCTTCAGTTATTTATGCAGTTTTCTTATGGTAATGAAATCTGGAATGCGGCTGGAAGTTACCAAGAAGGAATGTTTGCCAATTTTTTTGATGACAACAATCGCGCGACGGTAAATAATAGATGGAGATCAGAAGAAAATCCCGGAGATGGACGCACACCTAGAGCCACAGTAGATATTGTTAATCGGAACAATGACGCCAATACAACCAGATTTATAGAAGATGGCTCCTACCTGCGGGTGAAAAATTTGGTGTTGGGATACAGATTACCACAACCGATATTGGAAAGATTAAAGATGAGAAGCATTAGAGTTTATGCACAGGCTCAAAATCTTCTAACTTTCACAAACTATTCAGGATTTGATCCTGAAGTAAACTTTTCGGGAACATCTAATACTACTCTTGGAGTAGATTTCTATACTTTCCCTCAGCCCAGAACCTTTACTTTCGGTGTAAACGTAGGATTTTAATTATGAAAAGATTTAATAACTTATATAAATACATACCGGGATTATTACTCCTTATAGGAATATCCTGTGATACATTAGATCAGGAACCGGTAAATCAAATACCAGTGGAAGGGGCCATAGTTTCATCAAGAAACGCAGAAAGAGCCCTACAAGGAATGTATGATGATATGCAGTCCGATAACTATTACGGATTAAGATACCTATATTATCAAGATACCTATACCGATAATCTTCAACATTCAGGTACTTTTAATACGGATCAAGAAGTCAGTGCTAGGAGAATAAACCCCTCTAATCTGCAGATAAGGAATACCTGGCAATCCATGTATGAGGTAATCCGTAATGCAAATTTTGTTTTATATTCTTTGCCAAATTTAATAGATGCCACTCCTGACCAGCTTATAGCATTTGAAGCTGAGGCCAGATTTGTCAGGGCATTGGTTTATTATGACTTGGTTAAGGTATTTGACGGGGTACCTTTGGTCACCAGCTTTACCGACAGGATTGAAAACATCGATTTCCAAGGACGTGCTTCTGTGGATGAAATATATGATTTTATCATCGCTGAACTTCTGTTTGCCGAGCAGAATCTTGTAGCTATATCTTCGACTCCCTATAGAGCTAAACCAATGGCTGCTACTGCCCTATTGGCTAGAGTCTATTTACAGTCCGGTCAAAACGACCTTGCTGCCCAAAAAGCTACTGAAGTTATCGAAAGTGGAGATTATGCTTTACAGACCAACTATAGAGACCTTTTCACTGTACAGGGAAATTCAGAAATGGTACTTGAGTTGAGTTTTACTAATGTAGATGGGGATCAAAGTCTACTGGCAATATCCTCTGACCCAGCTACTGGAGGTCAGAAATTTTATTTGAGACCAGCCTTTTTTAATCTGTTTGCCGAATCGGCTGAAGAAGGTGACACCCGGTTTGCTGCTTCTGTCCTTCAAGAGGATAGACTGAGGGTGTTCAAATATTTCCGTTCAGCTACTAATGACGACCATGTTCCACTTATCAGATTGGCAGAAATGTATCTGATCAGAGCTGAGGCCAATGCGCGTATTGGAGGTCTATTAGGACTGACTACGGTATCTATTGTAAACGATATAAATGTAATCAGATCAAGGGCTAGGTTAGCCCCTTTGCTGCTAACGGACATCCCTACCACTGAAGATGCTCTTACCGAAATACTAATACAGAGAAGATT
This sequence comes from Anditalea andensis, assembly GCF_000714815.1. Classification (GTDB taxonomy): domain Bacteria; phylum Bacteroidota; class Bacteroidia; order Cytophagales; family Cyclobacteriaceae; genus Anditalea; species Anditalea andensis. The sequence continues at coordinate 355,184 of NZ_JMIH01000014.1, forward strand.
TGAATTTGCATTTGAAGGTCATCGATTTTCAGATTTAAAAAGATTTGGACTTGCAGCAGATCTTTTCCTCCCTGCTGAAGCATTTAGAGTAGTGTGGCCTATTCCGTTTCAGGAAATGGAAGTAAACAATAATCTAATACAAAATCCTGGTTATTAAACCACATCTTAATATTGCCATTAAAGACTATCTTGCTTGAGATAGTCTTTTTTTATGCGCAGTATCGCTTAGTTGGCACGCATTTGTTACATTTGTATTTTTATGCTTAAACTTTAACCCAAATATGGAATACACGACCAAGAAGATACAATTAAATGATGTTCATGAGCAATTGGGCGGTAAGATGGTGCCTTTTGCCGGTTATAATATGCCTGTAAGATATACTTCAGATCTGGAAGAACACAAGGCAGTAAGAGAAAGTGTAGGCGTTTTTGATGTTTCCCATATGGGAGAGTTTTTGATCAAAGGACCCAAAGCCCTTGACCTTATCCAATATGTCTGTTCAAATGATGCTTCCAATTTAGTAGAGGGCCAGGCCCAATATTCCTGTCTACCCAATGAAGAGGGAGGAATAGTAGATGATCTTATCGTATATAAGCTTGGTGAGGAAAATTATATGTTGGTAGTAAATGCATCCAATATCGAAAAAGACTGGATGTGGATCAACAAGCACAATGAAAATTTTGGAGCTGAGTTAGAGAATATATCTGATGGCATTTCTTTATTTGCAGTTCAAGGACCCAAAGCGAAAGATGCAATCCAACCTTTGACTGAAATAGATCTCGGAGAAATTAAATTTTACCATTTTGCAGTAGCGGCTTTTGCTGGGGTCTCTGATGTGATCATCTCAGCTACAGGTTACACTGGAGCTGGGGGATTTGAACTATATGTAAAAAATGAAGAAGCTGAAAAAGTCTGGAATGCCATTTTTGATGCAGGCAAAGATTATGACATTAAACCTATAGGCCTTGGAGCAAGAGATACTTTAAGGCTCGAAATGGGATACTGCCTCTATGGTAATGATATCAATGACACTACATCTCCATTGGAAGCAGGTCTAGGATGGATCACTAAATTCACTAAAAATTTTATCAATAGTGAAAACCTGAAAAAGCAGAAAGAAGAAGGAGTCCAGCGCAAATTGGTAGGTTTTGTCTTAGCAGAAAAAGGTATCGCCCGGGCGCATTACCCTATAGTAAACACAGAAGGGGAAATAATCGGGGAGGTAACTTCCGGTACCATTTCCCCTACTATGGGAATAGGTATAGGCTTAGGTTATGTGGAAACAAAATATGCCGTCCCTGGCACTTATATCGCCATCTCTGTCAGAAGGAAAAACATACAGGCAATGGTGAAGAAATTGCCTCTATTAATCGATTAAGGCTAAGTCGGAATTTGGCAGATAGTGGTAATAGGTGTGGTGAAAAATTAAGCCTAACATTTCCTGCCACAAACATACTAAAATCAATATATATTCCACAATAAAATAGCTTCTGTTTATTCGGAAGCTATTTTTATACCTATGCGGTCTGGAAAAATATAAAAATCAAACCATAAAATGTCCATGAAAAAAATAGAAGTCTGTCTTTCACCGGAACTGATACATCTATATGACCTAAAGGATAAGATAGTAGTAGTAGTGGATATATTCAGGGCCACTACCACCATGGTCACTGCATTTGCCAATGATGTAAAAAGTATCCTCCCTCTGTCTAGTTTGGAAGAATGCCGGGCCATGTCTGATCATGGATATATAATAGCTGGAGAAAGAAACGGACAAACCGCTGAAGGATTTGAATTGGGAAATTCTCCTTTAAGTTATTTAAACGGTGCCTATTCAGAAAAAAAAATAGCCATGACCACTACCAATGGCACTTTGACCATAGAAAAATCCAGAAAAGGATCATCTGAAATATTGGTAGGGGCTTTTATCAATTTGAAATCCACAGTCCATTACCTTCAAACCCAAGGTAATGACATCTTGATTCATTGTGCCGGATGGAAAGGCAAATTTAACCTAGAGGACAGTCTTTATGCAGGAGCATTGGTAGATGGACTATCAGAAAGCCATGACTATGATTGTGATAGTGCCATAGCTACACGGTCACTTTATCTCCAAAATAAACATGATCTTACTGCTTTTCTCCAGCAAGCTTCCCACGCAAAAAGATTACAAAATCACAACATAGAAGCTGATATTGATTTTTGCTTGACTATGGATATTTATAATATAGTAGTAAAAGTCGTGGATGGGGAGCTTGTCAAAAATAAATAATTTATTTCTAATAAATAACGAATTATGCCTCAAAACTCCCTAATGATAAAGTAAGACCGAGTTATAAAATCAGTGTGCATAATTCCCGAAAGCCCCATAAAGTATACTTTACCAATTAAGCAAACATTATTTTGATGGCTTTCATAGGTCATGTATGTAAAACCATTATTTTAACTTTTCATTGTCCTTATGCCTGTCCTTGTCCCTGATGTTTTTTTTCTCAAAATTTTTCTCTAGAGCTTTGGTAAGGTCCACCCCTGTCTGATTGGCCAAGCATATTAAAACCCAAAGGACATCGGCCATTTCATCACCAAGGTCATGACCTTGGTCACTTTCTTTAAATGATTGTTCTCCATATTTTCTAGCCATAATCCTGGCCATCTCTCCTACCTCTTCCGTAAGAATGGTCATATTGGTCAATTCATTGAAATACCTGACACCGATTGTCCTGATCCATTCGTCCACTTTTTGTTGAGCTTCTTTTATTGTCATCCTGATTTATGATTTGAGATTACTGATCAGATTATAAGATAGTATTTAAAAAATTGATTTTTGATTTATTAAGATATTCAATATAATCATACATCATTCATTATAAAAAATCATATTTTATTTTTACTGTCAATGATAATGGTTACTGGCCCATCATTGGTTAAGGACACCTGCATATCAGCTCCAAATTGCCCCGTAGTGATCTTCTGTTTTATTCCGGCACTTAGTGCTTTTATCATTTTCTCATACATGGGTATGGCAGTTTCTGACTTTGCCGCTTTGATGTAAGATGGTCTGTTACCTTTTTTAGTGCTGGCATGTAGGGTAAATTGGCTGATCAGCAAGATTTCCCCCTGTTGGTCTAGGACGCTTTCATTCATCACCCCGCTGCAATCGGGAAATATTCTCAAGTTGATAATTTTTTTACTAAGCCAACCCACATCTTCATCTGTATCGGCCTCTTCTATACCCAATAGTATCACCAAGCCTTTACCTATGGATCTTCTTTCTGACCCATTTATTTCTACTTCTGCTTTTGAGGCCCGTTGGATTACTGCTATCATATGTCAATCGAAATCTTGCATTGCCATGGATGGAATGTATTCCAGCCGGAGTTCATTCTTTTCAAGTGCATGAAATATCATCGCTTTAGCTACTTTGTAGTCCGGTATGGGCTTATATTTTTTTAGCAGGCCAAAAGAAGTGATAATCCTGCCCAGTATTTTACCGATATCCTCACCTATCCTCACCTCTTTTCGATTTCCTAATAATAATGATGGTTGTAATATTCCTAAATATGTAAAATCAATCTGTTTAAGATGCGCTTCAGTTTTCCCTTTTACTTTATTATAAAAAAAAGAAGCCTGCTGATCAGCACCAATAGCACTCACAAATAAAAATTTAGTAGCACCCAAAGCCCTGACCCATTTTGCATAATTTATAACATAATCATGGTCTATTTTTTCAAACATTTCTTTACTTCCGGCTTTTTTGATGGTAGTGCCCATGGTGCAAAATGCATGTATAGCAAAAATTTTTGAATTTAGGCTAGAGATCAATGAGTGGTTTCTTCCTCCAAAATCATTTTCTCTCAATTTATCTTCTAAATCTACGTTCTGAATCGTTTCAAAATCCACTTTTACCTGCACCAATTTTCCATGCTTCAAAGCCAATTCTCTTCTTCCTACTGCTATTACTACATCATAAGCCTGCTCTTGGAATAATTGGTGAAGCAGCTGCATGCCTACCAATCCAGATCCTCCAGCTACGATGGCTATTTTCTTCATAAATTTCGGGTAAAGGATAAATGCTAATGTAATTATTCGTAGATCACAATCGCTTTTTACATCTAATAAATCTAAACTGATTAAAGCTAAGGATACCACCACCCCAAAGAAATAAAACTTCAAAGGCCTTAAAAAATCTTTTTATATTGCCATTGGGTCATGTTATACCGATTAACCTTTACAAATCATAGCTCAGTCTCATCTCTTCATGCATTCAATATATTATTCTTTACATAGCTGAAGTATTTTCCCAAACTCTAAATTTGAGTATATCGGTCTGTAAACTTTTGCCTACCGCTATCAGTACGGACATATCATCTACATAACCTATAAAGGGAATAAAGTCAGGGATTAAATCTACAGGAGTAATAAAATATACCAATCCTAATACAATCATACCCACCGATCTGCTGGACAGGCCTTGATAGGTGCCGTTAATATGTGCTTTAACCATTCTATATAGCACCTCCACATGTTCAGTCATTTCCCTGACCTGTGGATTTTCGGCAAATTTGTGCAGTTTCTCAGATACGTTTTGTAGCAGTATATTCAATTTGGTATTGCTCTGAGATATTGACCGAGCTTTATCTTCAAATAAAATTTTAGCTTTTTGAAAATAGGTATTTGCAGTAACTTTTATAGTTGCCATATATGATTTATTAAAAGTATATTCTTATTTCAGATTTTACCATTTTTAATGCACGGGTTATGCTGTCCATTTTTTGTTCCAATGATAGTTGGAAGATCCTTTTGGCCAGATCTATACCCCTTGCCTCTTGATTTAGATCTTGAGAAGCCCTGTTAATCATGGTGATAACATCTTCCACCGCCTTCCGCACAGCATCCCATGTTTCGTCAGAGAAATAAAGCTGTTGGGATAGATTATGGTTAAATTCTTCCCTCACCTCAGTTAACAATACCTGGTGTAATTCTCTGGCAGAATAGGATCCATCATTTACGCGCCTTACCAGGTTATTCGGTGTGATACGCTCTAACAATAAACAGATACGCTCTCCTGCCTGTAACCTAATAGGCAACACCGTGTCTGTGTTTTTTGTTTTAAGCTCTATAAGCTTTCCTTCTCGGTCCTTCTTCAAAAATGATACCGCAATGATATACATCCCATAAAGGACCAGACCAGCCGGTAGTATTATCCTCAATAGCTCTACAAAGTATTCCATACCTCAAATATTTTTTTCGAATATCTTAAATAATATAGACCAATAAAACTATGCCCCGTTTTTATTTATGTATAATTTTGAACCATCTATATCAAAAAGATATTTGAAACATATGATCATCCCTATAGAAATTACTCCTGCTGCACTGATAGAAATCAAAAACATCATGGCAAACAAAAACATACCTCAAGACTATTCCCTCCGTGTAGGCGTAAAGGGAGGAGGTTGCGGCGGAATGTCATATGCATTAGGGTTTGACAAGCCTAAGGAGGGCGACCAACAGTTTGAGATAGAAGAGATCCCTGTGCTGATCGAAAAAAAACATGTCATGTTCCTAATGGGTATGCAGGTAGATTTCTATGATGGAAATGATACAAGGGGATTTACATTTGTAAATCCGGGATTGCCCAAAAGGCACGATGTAGTAGAATAAATAGTACCAGGAAAACTTTTTTAACAAAAAGATTTAAATGTAACACTAGGAGTCAAAAAAATTTATCCCAGTCCTTATTTTAAATCTTCAAAGCCATATTTCACATTGCTCCAAAACTCATCCAAAGCTATGATCCTAGGTTTAAGGAAAGAGATAATAGCAGGCCAGTCTTCCCTATTCATAACATTGGTTCCGGCTAATACTTTCTCTGCTTTGGATATAGGCCTTCCATAACTGTCCGGCTGGGCAAATTCCCAAACCCATTCCTCCCCTATAGTAGTATGCAGTAACTTTTTGAACAATAAAAGTTGTTCATATTGTAGTTCCTGTATATCCAAATCCTGATGGTTCAGTTCTATACCTATAGATGTAAAGTCCCTCTCCGCCTTCATCCTAAAAAACAACTGCTTTACCCCTGTCTTATAGTTCTGCCAGTTCACCCGATACCCTTCGGCAGATGGCACAGGTTTCATATAAGCTCCGAAAGCAGTCCAGAATTCGTGTTTGGTTTGGGTGATTTCTGATTTTTTATACATGAAAATTTTTGTATGAATCGGGTGATAAAGTTAAAAAAGATGAAAAATCAAGAGTTGACATTTTTTGTCATTATTTTTCATTAAGATCATTGCATCACTCAGATTTCTATATATTAAAAGCTTAATAAACATTAACCAAGTCAATAGCTCTTAGGACTATCTACTGGGAGCAAAATGATAAAATCCGCCTTATGAAAAGATGCTTCATCTAATGACTGAATATCTTCCTGCTCCACAGCTGTGATGGTCATAACTTTGATTTCTGGATCATAATGCCGAAGGTACCAAGCTATACCTTCATAATCATTGGAATGATAGGCACCGTTTATGTGAAGGAATAAGCCTTCAGAAGGCAAATTTTTCAATATCGAATGGGCCATTGTAGCATCTTTGATAGCCTGAGCTTCTATCATATGATCTGGCTCCATACTGCTGCCATGCATCATATTAGCCATAGCAGCATACCCAGGAAGCTCTTTATCTACTACTATGGGCAGTGGCGCTATGTATCGCTTAGCCTCTTCGGAGAAAGTATCCAATATATCCATCCCTTCTCTACTTACAGCAGAAGCGTATTTACGAGGTATGTTAGTAGCTACAAAAGGTACATCACGTCCCATAGCAAACATCATCAATGGACGGTAATCCTGTTTATAGTTCTTCCACAATTTAGCCTCTGCTTCAAAGCTTTTATCAGTTATCTTACCGCTAAACCATTCATCAATATTTAACTGGTCATCAGTTTCAAAAAACTCCCCTCCCAATATCAAATTGACATTTACATCAATCAAATTCTTAAGCAATTGTAACTGAAACCAGTGAACCATACTGTTATTATGGAGTTCTCCGAACAATATTACTTCATGGTTAGATGCAGCTGTTGAAATTGCTTCAAACGCTACTTCCTCTCCTTCTTTTGTAAAGATTCTGTACGGCACCAATTGGGCCATAGCTTCCGACCATAGAAAAAAAGATAAGAATATATACAGTATTCTACGCATAATCTTCAGGGTAAGCTACTTTAATGACTGAGTAGTTCACTACACCACCTAGTGCAGGATTGTGTTTTTTGATAATGATCTCTACCGTCCTGACTTCTGGGTAAGCTTTCAGAATATCCTGCACCATAAGATGAGCCAGGTGTTCCAAAAGCTTCACGGGTTCCTGCATATGGGACTTGGCTATATTATACAGTGCTGCATAATCTACTGTAGATTTAAGCTCATCATAAAGCATCGCTCTTTTAAAATCACTATATACATGTATGTCTACTGTAAATCTATTGCCCAGTTTTTTCTCTTCCGAATACACCCCATGATAGGCATGAAATTCTATCCCCTCAAGCGATACCCTTCCCATTATTCAAATTGGTCAAAGAAAGAACCTGATTGATTCTTTTTCTCTGTAGATGGTCTAGTCATCGCGCTTCTTGACCTCTCGTCAAAATAACTAGGCTTGGATTCATGAACTTTAAACTGTTTTTCTGCTTCCTTGATAGCAGCCTCTTTTTCCTCCTCGGCAGTAGGTTCATCTGATAGATGAGTATCCGAAGTAGGTTCTTCCTTTACCCTTTTTTTATCATCCTCTGTCTGATTACCGTTGTTTTTATCATATTCAGGCTTGTTCGTATGATCTATAATGATTACATCAGAGGATGTTGGATTCCCTGTATCTACAGGTTCCTGTTGTATACCAGCTCCTGCTTCCTGAAATTTTTCTTCTACCAGTTTTTCTAAACTCCCCCCTTCACTGAGGTCTTCTAAAAGTTCCGTATGTGACTTTATATCTATCAAATGGAATGCTTTTTCTGCATCATCTACAGAAGAGAAGGTAGTACTGGCCAAATCCTTTAAGTTAGAAATTAATTTTTTCCTTTGCTGGACCAAATTTTCATAATTACCTATAAGTTCCTCTAGATCCCTTTTCAGGTTACTCATAATCTCTTTTGCCTTATTCTCAGCTACCTCTATCATATTCTGAGACCTTTGTTTGGCATCACTTTGTATTAAAGCAGCATCTGTCTGTGATTCTTTTAGTATCTGATCACCCGTGGCCGTGGCCTGTTCTATTATGCTGGCTCCTGTATCCTCTGCTGCTTTAAGTGTTCTATAGAGGGAAGACTCTACTTCCTTGAGTTTTGACGCTTCTTTCTCTGCATTGTCCAATTTTATTTGAAGTTCTTTTTTTTCATCCATCAGCTTTTCCCACTCCTTAGAAAGCGTGGCCAAGAACGAGGTAACTTCATCTTTATCATAACCCCGAAAATGCTTTTCAAAGGTTTTTTGACGGATTTCTAATGGTGTGATGTTCATATGAAAATATTTTTGTTATCTTTTTTTATTTAAATTGGACCTTTCTACAAAGGCAGCAAATGGATCATCTACTTCTCAGGGGACCCATACAAAGGATGATGGCTCTTCCATTTTTCTCCTTTATTTTACATTAATACAAACCGATTAACTGCTTATCCAAATCACAGGCCAATGATGTCTTTGATATCAAAATCCCAGATAGAAATGGTCCGGTCATCACTCACAGCAATCACTTTGTCACTATGATCACTCCATACCAACTTATTTACTGAGGTGCCGTGACCTGCATGCCTTCCTTTATCAATCACCTTCTGCAAACGAAAAGTCTCAGCATCCCAAAGCTTTATGGATTTATCCATGCTACAGGTGACGAAAAACTTCCCATCCTTTTTGAAGGATATATAATTGACTGCAAATAAATGAGCCGCTATATTTTCTTTGAAGGAATATCCGTTCGTGTCCCATATTTTTAATTGGGCATCCCTCCCTCCGCTGACCAGATGAACCCCATCTGGAGCAAAATCCAGGGCAAATACTGAATTGGTATGCCCGTTTAAATTCGCTATTGGAAGAAAATCATTAAGCGAAAAAACCTTAATCGAATGGTCACTTAGTCCTATGGCCATTTCATCTTTAAACGGATGAAGCGCCATGACACGTACACTTTTCTCAGATAGTTTTAAATGTTTTACTATGGAGCGTTCCGCTATATCCACTACTACGACAACACCATCTCCGGTCCCGGCATATAAAAACCCGCCCCATTCTTTGATATCAAAAATGGCTTCTGAGGTAATTTTGATATTCCAGATTTCCTTCTTAGTGGTGAGATCTATCACATGTATTCCTTCATTATTATGACCTATAAACAACCAACCTCTAGCTGAATCCACATATAAAGCGTACACGGAATGATTAAGTCTTGCTATTAACCTACCGTCTTGGGGTTGATCTAGGTTCCATTCTACTACCATCCCATCTGCCGCTCCCGTATAAAAAAACCCTGTTCCTTTATACTCTGCTAAAGCATAGATGGCATCATTATGGCCGGTCAAGGTATGTAGTTTATTTACTTGAATATTTGGCATATATTGCAATTCGATATCATAATTATTAAACTACGTATGGGCGTATGCAAACAAAAATAGAAAAAATAAGTGCTTTCTCTGCTTTGGCCATTAAGAATATTCATGGCATCGAAGATGAGGTGCTGGATTTTTTAAGTTTTAGAGAAAAGCTTTCCTATGCCAACATCAGTCATGCTGATAAAAAACAGGAATGGAAAGGTGCCAGATTAGCTATTAAAGAAGCATTGGACTGCATTTCTTTACCTTATCCTGGATTTTTTAAAGATGAACATGGAAAATCACATTCTATGAATGATTATGGCTATGTTTCCCTAACCCATACTTTGGGATTGGCGGCAGCTATATTTCACAGAGACATGCCGGTGGGTATAGATCTTGACTTTGTCAGGGATAAAGTCATAAGATTAGGGCCTAAATTTTTAGATCCAGCCGAAATAGAATTTTTAAACAATGACCATTTACTTTATACCATAGCATGGTCTGTAAAGGAATCTATATTTAAATGTCAAGGTAAAAAGGGCATCAGCCTAAGGCAAAACATTTTGCTGCAGCCATTCACCAAAGATGATCATGTAGTCCATGGTAAAATATATGGATCGGAACATATAGACCACCACTACCAGGTTCAGGTGGAAGTAGAAAATGATGTAGTATTAAGCTACACTATTTGGTAGCATAAAATATAGACTGTATGAAAAACATTACCCTGATCATATTCCTTTCCATTATAACGGGTTCTACGCTTCTAGCCCAGCGTATAGAAAGTTTCCAGCTGACAGATATACTCACAAACCAAGTATTCAGCTTAGACGCCCATAGCCACAAAAAAGCAGTGGTATTAATCTTTACATCCAATAGCTGTCCTTTCTCCAAATTATACGAAGAAAGAATCAGTGCTCTTCATACAAAATTTTCAGGTGATTTTGAATTTGCATTAATCAATCCTCATATTGGATCCGAAGAAGATGAATCCGAAGAAGCCATAAGGGGACGTAACCGTGAAAAGAACATAAATCTGCCCTATCTTAAAGACCCTGATTTGAAGGTGACTAGAGCTGTCAATGCCATGAAACTTCCCGAAGTAGTCATTATAACAGGAGGCCCTACTGGATATAATATAGTATACCAAGGGGCCATTGATAACAATCCTCAGGTGCCATCAAGCGTCAGCCAAAGATACCTTGAAAGTGCCCTAACGCAAATCCTTAAGCGGAGCAGTCCTAGCCCAGCCAGTACCAGAGCGGTAGGTTGTAATATAAGGGGAATCAACTGATCAATGCCAAAAGCTCTTTTATTTCTTCAGCTTTTTCGACATCAGAAATCCTCTCATACGCCACCACTAGATTCCTGAGCATTCTCAGCACAATGTCATAATTGGAACAAGGTTCGAAGAACTCATTTTTGGGAGAAATCTTCAGATGCTCCAAATAATTATTAATATCAGATCTGCTGAAAATTAGACCTTTATTAAATGCATTTATATAGAAAAAATTCTCTTCAGATTTGTAAGTTAAAACAAATAGATTAGGCAGGTTTACGCCGAATATAGGAAGTCCCAATTTTTGGGAAACCAGCAAATATATGGAACAAAGCGTAATCGGATTGCCTTTCTTGGAAGCGATAACATTGCTCAGCATGCTGTTTCCCGGAGAATGAAAATTCTTGGTATTGGCAGAAAATTTTAGCTGGTTAAAAATCACGTTATTAATGATCCTGACCTGATCATAAGGCTGCAGGTCATTTTTATAAGCGGTCCATACATCAAAATAGATTTGATGCATGTCCCCGTTTAGTTTGTCAAATTCCAAGTCAGGATATTGATAGGTATTCAGGATCCAAAGTCCGGTAAGTAAGTCCCGGTCCTCACTGTTTTTCCATTGAACCAATCGATCTTTTAATAATGCAAACTGAAGTTCATGGACCAGTTCTTCAATTTCCTTTTGTAGGGTAGGATTAAAACTGTCCTCCCATTTCTTTTCCAGAAAAGGAATTATATCATTACCAAATGATATGATCCTATCCCTCACATGCTCTTTAATTTCTTTATCCGTATCATCCAATAAAGATACCAGGGCATGCAGTTCCCTATCCGTCAGTTTATCCATTTCAGCGTTCGTTTAAAAAAAGCACTTGTTACAAATGAAAAGATCCTGTACAGCACTTAGTCTATAAACTAATTTTGATATGGTTAGGTTTGGATTATACCTACATTAAATTTTTCGGTAATTGGGGCATGATTGGCTGCCTCTATCCCCATACTCACTATCTTCCTGGTTTCCAATGGATCTATGACGCCATCCACCCACATGCGGGATGCTGCGTAGTAAGGACTTAATTCTTCGTTATATTTGTCTTTAATTTCATTGAGCAATACCTCTTCGTCTTCTGCTGTGATCTCTTGGCCGTTCTTTTTCAGAGAGGCTATTTTAATCTGAAGAAGGGTCTTTGCTGCCGATGCCCCACTCATCACCGCCATCTGGGCTGATGGCCAACTAAAAATCAATCTTGGATCGTAAGCTTTTCCACACATGGCATAGTTACCTGCTCCATAGGAGTTACCGATGATAACAGTAAATTTTGGCACTACGGAGTTGGCCATAGCATTGACCATTTTGGCTCCGTCCTTAATGATGCCGCCGTGCTCAGCAGCACTTCCTACCATAAAGCCACTTACGTCATGAATGAAAAGGAGGGGGATTTTCCGTTGATTACAGTTCATGATAAATCTGGCTGCTTTATCTGCAGAATCGGAATAGATCACTCCGCCCATTTGCATTTCACCTTTTTTGTTTTTGACGATCTTACGCTGATTGGCCACTATGCCTATAGCCCATCCATCTATCCTCGCTGTACCGCAAAGCAGCGTTTTACCATAAGATTCTTTATACTCCTCGAATTCAGAATTATCAACCAGACGGCCAATAATATCTTTCATATCATATGGCTTTACCCTATCAGCAGGAAAAACCCCATAGATTTCTTTTTCATCCAGCTTGGGCTTGACAGGTTTTATACGATTAAATCCGGCATGCTCGGGATCTCCTATTTTGGAAAATATTTTTTTAATAGCGTCAAGGCATTCCTGATCGTTAGGATATTTATTATCTGTAACTCCGGATATTTCGCAATGGGTGGTAGCCCCTCCCAGTGTTTCATTATCTACTGTTTCTCCGATAGCCGCTTTCACCAAGTATGACCCTGCCAAAAAAATGGACCCTGTCTTATCCACGATCATGGCTTCATCAGACATGATGGGGAGATAAGCACCGCCTGCCACACAGCTGCCCATTATGGCAGCTACCTGTACGATGCCCATAGAGGACATTTTTGCATTATTTCTAAACTGTCTGCCAAAATGTTCTTTATCAGGAAATATTTCATTCTGCATGGGTAAAAATACGCCGGCACTATCCACTAAATAAATTATAGGAAGCCTATTTTCCATAGCGATTTCCTGGGCCCTTAGGTTTTTCTTTGCAGTCATGGGAAACCAGGCGCCGGCTTTTACGGTAGCATCATTTGCCACGATTACACACATTCTTCCGCTGACATATCCTATCCCTGTTACCACGCCTGCAGAAGGGCATCCTCCATCTGCTTCGTACATTCCATCAGCTGCAAATGCCCCTATCTCCAGAAAATCACCCTCCTCATCCAGTAAGTATGATACCCTTTCTCTGACAGTAAGCTTTCCTTTTGCGTGTTCTTTGGCTATTCTTTTTTCCCCTCCTCCCAGCTTTACTTTAGTCAGCTTTTTTTGTAACTGATACAGGAGCTGTTTATTGAGATCGTCGTTCTTATTGAATTCTAGGTCCATTGACTATATTTGGGTTTATTGTTCATATGCTAAAATATACCCATTTAGGCATATTTCAAAAACATAAAAAATTAACAGGCACACATTTAGTGAAAAACCAAAAAAAAGGAATACTAAATATCAAAGCACCTGTTTACATGTCAAAAACCTATATGCTTAACTTTATAGATGTTTACATAGACTCTATTTCTTCTTTATAAGCTTTGATAGATCTATAAATAGCGGAAGCTAGATAGGTCTGACCATTTTTACTGTTGAGATACTGTTCTTCAGTACTATTAGAAAGGAAACCGGTCTCTATCAAAACGCTGGGCATGCTGGTAGTCCATAGTACATAAAACGGAGCCTGTTTCACCCCTCTACTTTTCCTGTTTACCCTGGTAGTAAAATCATCTTCGATCTTCTGAGCCAAAGATAGGCTATTGGAAAAATAAGCTTTCTGCATCAGGTTAAACATCATATAGGATTCTGGAGATTTGGGATCAAAACCTTCATAATTTTCCTCAAAATCATCTTCCAATAAAATAACAGAATTTTCCCTTTTTACAATATCAAAATTACTTTCAAAATTCTTGTTCCCCATCACAAATGTCTCCGTTCCTGAAACTCCTTTATTTCCAGTGGCATTGCAGTGGATGGAGATAAAAAGATCAGCTTTGTTACGGTTGGCAATGTTTGCTCTTTCTTTCAGTTCTATGAATACATCTGTCTTACGGGTATAGATGACTTCCACACCTTTTAGGTTTTCCTCTATATATCTACCTACTTGTAAGGCTATTTTGAGAGCTATGTCTTTTTCCCTAGACACCGCTCCTATAGTTCCGGGATCCTTTCCACCATGTCCTGCGTCTATGATGATGCGTTTGAGCCGAAATTCTGGCGCCCTCTCCCCGGTAGAAGAAAATCCGGTAAAAAGAAAAGCCAAAGTAAGAATAGAAATTATTAGAATATTTTTAAGCAGTGATCGTTCCATGTAGGGTAATAACATTAACTTTACGCAAAAATTATAAATTTTTGATTAAATAGAAATAGTCGGTGCAAATTATTAGGCTCGTTTTTCTTTCCTTGACGCTATTCTTTCTGCTTGACACTGATACGTTTGGCCAGCGAAGAGGGCAAAGACCCCCTGAACAACGTGTCACGGCACCGGATACTGTCATCAACCCGAATTTACTTAGGCAGCCAGCATGGCCTGACAGTATACCCATACCAGCACCAGACACTATCCCCCCGACTGCTGACACCTCAAACGTTGTGCCTAAAGGGGATATTCAGACGACTATCAATTATTTTGCAGAAGACAGCATCGTTTCTGATTTCACCCAAAACAAAGTTTTCTTGTATAACGATGCTTGGTTTGAGTACGGAAATATACGCTTGGATGCTGATTACATTGTTATCGATTGGGAAAAAAGTGAGTTGTTTGCCTCCGGTATAGTGGATTCTCTCGGTGCCATACAGGGAAATCCCATCTTTAAAGAAGGACCGAGCACCTATGAGATCCGTAAGGAAATGCGCTATAACTTCAGAACCCAGAAGGCTATCATTACCGATGTAGTCACAGAACAGGATGAAGGTTTTTTGCGCGGACAGACGGTAAAGAAGGATGATGACGGCAGTGTATATCTCGCCAATGGATTTTACACCACATGTGATCTGGCTGAACCCCATTGGCATATATCTGCCGGAAAGATTAAATCAGTGAGGGGCAAACATGTCATTACAGGACCCTTCAATCTTTATTTTAATAATATACCCACACCTTTGGGGCTTCCATTTGGATTTTTACCGGATAAGCAAGAAAAAGCTTCTGGTATATTATTCCCTTCTTATGGAGAAGAACAGATCAGGGGTTTTTTCCTACGAGATTTTGGTTATTACTTTGCTTTTAACGATTACATACATACCAGAGTGACCGGTGAGGTTTTTTCCAAGGGAGGATATGGTACCAAAATAGGAACACTTTATAGAAAAAGATACCGGTACAGTGGAGGATTTAATCTAGATTATCAGCGGTTTCAAAGTCCGGAAACAGAACAGACACAAGTGGATTACAATGAATTCTGGGTCAGGTGGCAGCATACCCCTGAATCAAGAGGAACATCCAGATTTTCAGCCTCTGTGAACGCTGGTACTACTACTTATAACAATGCGGTGGTCAACCCCGTAAACTTTGCCCGAAATATCAATGCAGAATTCACATCCAATGTTTCTTACAGTAAAACATTTCAGGGGACTCCTTTCAGCATGTCTGCCAACCTGAGGCATTCCCAAAATATACAAACAGACCAGGTAAGGCTCGTTTTGCCGGATATAGCTGTCAACATGAACAGGCAAAACCCTTTTCGGAATGTAAATTGGGAACCACTTAAAACCCTTAACATTGCCTGGAACTTTAATGCCCAGAATTCTATAGATAATGCTATCACTAGCCCATTGGGTGTACAAAATCAATTCCTTCAGGATGAGTTTAATCCCCAAGCGCCTAATGTACTCCCTTTTACCTTTGCCAATCTTCCACAACTCTTAAGAGAAGCAGATAATGGATTTAGGCATACCGTTCCTATCTCATCTAACTTTACGCTTTTCAGATACTTTACCGGAACAGCTGCTTTTAACTACACAGAACTGTGGTACCTGAACAGGATAGATTACTTCTATAATGAAGAAAGAGGTCAGGTAGACCAGATCAGGTCGGACGGCTTTAACAGAGCAGGATTTTATAACTCTTCTTTCAATCTTTCTACAAATATATACGGGTTTTATACCTTCAGAAAAGGAGGAAGAATAGAAGCTATAAGACATCACGTCCAACCTACTATAGGATTTAGCTATAGTCCGGATTTTTCTGATCCCAGGTTTGGCTTTTATCAGCAGGTTCAGTCAGATGCACGTGGCAATCGCCAGTTTTACAGCAGATACCAAGGTTTTATCTTCGGTGGGGCTCCTCTAGGAGAATCCAGGGCTATGAACATTTCCGTAAGAAACGTAGTGGAAGCAAAAGTTAGAGGAAGGGACCGTGACGATGGTGAAACTCCTGAAACCAAAAAAATCCCGCTGTTGCAGACTTTGAACATCGCCACCAATTATAACTTTGCTGCAGATTCGTTTAATCTGGCACCTATTAATTTCAACACCAGAACATCATTTTTTGAACAAAAGCTTAGCATCTTTATTTCGACTACACTGGACCCATATGCGGAAGTCACCTATACCAATACACAAGAGCAGGTCATGCGGAGACGGGTGAATAATTTTGCCTGGAATAACGGACAGGGTATAGGTACGATCAGAAATGCCACATTGAACATTAATGGAAGCATAAATCCAAGTAGGACCGAAAGGAGCCCAGGAGAAGTTAGAGACGATCTTACCAATGATTTTATGGCTCAGGGGGGGCAGATGAATGAATTTGTCCAGAACGAAATAGACAGGATCGTAGCCGATCCTAGTAGATATATAGACTGGGACATCCCATGGAACCTTACATTCGGCTATAACCTGAACTACAATAAATCTCAAAATACTGGTGTTACAAATGTATCCCAGGCTATGAACGTATCCGGTGATGTAAGTTTTTCAGAAAAATGGAAGATCAATTTTAACACAGGATATGATGTGTCTTCCGGGCAGATCACACAGTCCATGATCGGCATAGCCAGGGACCTCCACTGCTGGCAGATGAATGTAAACTGGATACCCTTTGGCAGGTTCACCTCTTATAATATAGACATCCGAGTAAAATCTTCTATCCTGCAGGATCTTAAAGTATCAAGAAGAAGAAGCTTCTTCGATGCGTTCAGATAATCGATTACAATTAGTTAAAACAAATTCATAAATAACTAAATTTTTGCCCGGCTAAGCGGCATGGTCATGCACCTGGGGCCTCCCAGTCCACGGGAGAGTTCTGAAGAGGGTATCTCAAGTACTTCTACACCCAAGTTCCTTAATGCGGTATTTGTATGCTTGTTTCTGTTATAGGATACTACTCTCCTGGGGCCGATGGCAAAGACATTGGCCCCATCAAACCACTGTTCACGCATGGCATAATCAGGATTGCCATCTGCAGTGTGCAAAATATCCAGGTAGGGAATTTCTTTTTGCAGTACAGTCAATAAAGACTCTTTTAATACCTGCCTCTGGATATGTACTTTATCCCCGTTTTTTTCCTTAAGGGTATATAGAGAGGTCTGAAGCACAGCATTCATAGCATCAGGATAGGTCAATACCAGGTTTTCGTCTAAAACGGTAAACACCGTATCCAAATGCATAAACTGTCTCTTTTCCGGTAAATGAACTTCATATACCCGCTCCACGGACCCCTCCGCCAAGAGTGCCTTTGCCACATGATAGATCGCCTTTTCATCAGTGCGTTCAGAATTGCCTATAGCCACCGCTTTTTTTGAAAGTACGATAACATCTCCTCCTTCTATACTTGGGGGATTATCATGGCCCAATACAGGATAAAGCTGATTTACCTGCTCTTTAAAGTCGGGATGGTTTTCAAAAATCATCCTCACCAGATCAGCTTCCCGCTGCCTCCCCTCCATCCTCATACTGGAAAACACTACCCCTCCAGGAGTGAGCGCCATGGGATCTCTCTGAAAATAAAGATTTGGGCATGGAGGAATGATAAATGCATAATCCAAGAGTTCTTTGGATGGTAAATTTGGAAATTTCCGTCTAAGCTCATGGACTTTAACTCCTGCTGTAAGAGCAGTGGCACATTCCGCTGTAGACAACCTGCCCAGTATGTGCTCAGTTAGATGGGAAAAACCAGACCTTGACAATGCTGCATTCATTAACTTTATGAGTACGTCAGTATTGGATAGTGTCTGAATAAGCAACTCCCTTAAATAAAAAACTTGGGCACCTGTACTTTCTTTTATAACAGAAGCGAACACATCATGCTCTTTTTGCATAGCTTCTAAATATGGCACATCTTCAAACAATAAAAAATCCTTGTTATATGGCGTTAACCGGTCTATTTCTTTTCCGGGACGGTGCATCAAAACCGCCTTTAAAGAACCATATTCAGAGTTAATTCTTAAATTCATATCGATAAAAATAGCTGCTTAATGTTAAACATATCGCAACAATTTAATCAAATATTTAATTATTTTTCAAAAATCATCTATTTTTCTTCAGCCTTATACAAAGACGGGAATAGATCAATGTATTAAGTTCGAGAAATAAACATAAAAGGAGAGCTAATGCGCTCTCCTTATTTCTAATTAACTTTATATTTACCAAATCCTGACACGATTTTCAGGAGACTTATACATGCCATCTCCTTCATTCACCCCGAAGGCTTCATAGAAAGCATCAATATTTTCAAGTGGTCCATTGCCTCTATATTTGGCTGGAGAATGAGGGTCAGTCTGAATCTGTGTTCTCAAAGCCTCCTCCCTGCTTTTTGTTCTCCAGATGGTAGCCCATGAAATAAAGAACCTTTGTTCTGGAGTGAAACCGTCCATCTGATCAGGTCTTCCATGCTGATCAAAGTGCAGCTGCAATCCGTCATATGCTACGAGTAACCCACCTAGATCTCCGATGTTTTCCCCTAGAGTAAGGCCTCCTTTTACATTCACCCCATCGATAGGTTCATAGGCGTCGTATTGTGCCACTAGCTGACCCGTCCTTTCCTGAAAGTTTTCAAGGTCTTCCTCCTGCCACCAGTTTCTTAAATTACCTTGCGCATCATACCTGCTACCCGAATCATCAAATCCATGAGAGATTTCATGACCGATCACGCCTCCTATTCCCCCGTAGTTTACAGCAGCATCAGCCCTATAATCATAAAAAGGAGGTTGTAATATCCCGGCAGGAAACACTATCTCATTCCAGGTAGGGTTATAGTAAGCATTTACCGTCTGTGGGGTCATGAACCATTCTTTTTTGTCGATTGGCTTACCAAGTTTGTTAATATTGTCATCAAACCTGAATTTTGCAGCCTGTTGTACATTTTCAAAATAACTGGCTGTTTCCGGATTCCCATCTACTTCTAAATCAGCATAATCTTTCCAGTTATCTGGGAAACCTATTTTGACATCAAAGGTGCTAAGTTTTTCGAGCGCTTTTTCTTTTGTTTCCCCTGTCATCCATTCCAGGTTCCTGATTCTTTCTCCCATGGCTATCATAATATTATCCACCATTTCCTGGGCTTTTTCTTTGGCTTCCTGCGGAAAATGTTCTTCAGTATATAATTTGCCGATAGCCTCACCGATAGCCCTTTCGGTCGTAGCCAGTACACGTTTCCACCTTGGTCTCATCTCTTCAGTTCCCTGTAGCTCTTTGCCATAAAACTCAAATTCATTTTGAACAAACTCGTAACTCAGGTATGGGGATGCACTATTGACCAGTTTCCACTTTAAGTATTCTCTCCATGTAGACGGTGGTACATCTCTGATTATGCTTTCCACTTCTTCCATAAACTTGGGTGTGGAGACGATTACCTCGGCAGTTTTGGCATTAAGATCTGACAGATAAGCATTCCAGTCAAATGAAGGCATTACTTCGTTCAGTTCACTGATAGTAAACTTATTATATCTGGACTCCGGATCTCGGAGTTCAATCCTTGTTTTACTGGCTTTGGCCAAGCGGGTTTCCAGTTCCATGATTCTTCTGGCTGCTCCATCTGGATCATCAATTTCTGCCAGCCTCATGGCATTGGCCACATGCTGCTCATATTTTTTTCTTAGGTCCTTAAATTTTTCATTATCCTCTAAATAATAATCTCTATCTGGCATACCTAGTCCACCTTGCGATACATATAATGCCATTCTTTCTGAATCCTTGGCATCAGTATTTACACCGACTCCAAAGAAAGCTCCTCCTCCACTTTGCTGCTGCTTCACAAGGTACCTCTGAAGAGTCTGGACATCATTGACCGCTTCTATCTCTCGGATCCATGGCCTTAATGGTTCTATACCCCTTTTTTCGGCCAAAGTAGAATCCATCCCGATCCTATAAAAATCAGCTGCTTTTTTCTCGTCCGAGCCTGCCGCATACTCATCACTCTCAGCTGCACGCTGCAGAACCTTGAGTACGGCCTCATTATTAAATTCCCGTAATTCGTTAAAGCTACCCCATCTTCCCTGATCAGCGGGTATCTCGGTCTTATCAAGCCATCCTCCGTTTACAAATTGAAAAAAATCGTCCTGAGGCCGGACGGAGGAGTCCATAAAATTCAGATTTATGGCCTGGATATCCTGTTCACTTTCTGTAATAGTACTCCTTGGAGAGCAGCCCGTAAAGGCCACACCCGTCAGCAACAGCCCTACACTAAACTTCTTAAATTGATTCATAATCTATATTTAGGTTTTTATTCTGAAAGCCAATTTAAGAAATTATATAGATCTATGCCAATGTATATTCGCTGATGGTAGCTTCGTATTCTTAGAAAAATATATATGGACGGTTAAATCGTCAACATCAAGTTGGGATCATCGTTTCTCAGGCTTCAAAAAAAAAACCGCAGAACTTTAAGTTCTGCGGTTTTGTATAATTATTTATTGATCCAGTTTTCCACATCTTCCTTGGAAGGATTTGAAGCCTGAAGTTTTAGTTTTTTCCTACGGCCACAGACATCATTAAAAAGTTTGTTTGGATCCTGTTCTTTAAGCTGCTCTATAGTATGGATATTCAGATCCCGTATAGCAGGGACCAGCCCAGGATCAATCCCCAATGCAATAAAATCATCATCACTGGCAATCTTGACCTTCTTCTCAGGTCTCATCTGAGGGAAGAACAGTACTTCTTGGATGGTAGATTTATTGGTCAATAACATGGTGAGCCTATCAATACCAATACCTAAACCAGATGTAGGCGGCATGCCGTACTCCAGTGCTCTTAGGAAATCTTCATCCATCACCATGGCTTCGGCATCTCCTCTGGCAGCCAATTTAAGCTGGTCCTCGAACCTTTCACGCTGATCGATAGGGTCATTTAATTCTGTATAGGCATTAGCTATCTCTTTGCCGTTGACAAAAAGCTCAAATCGCTCAACCAATCCTTCTTCGGTCCTATGCTTTTTGGCCAAAGGAGTCATTTCTATAGGGTAATCTGTGATATAAGTAGGCTGAATCAAATTCGCTTCCACTTTTTCTCCAAAAATCTCATCTATCAGTTTCCCCGTACCCATGGTATCATCTACTTCTATCCCCAATTGGGAGCAAACTCCCCGCAGGCCAGCCTCATCCATTTTGCTGACATCTATATCGGTGTATTCTTTGATAGATTCAAACATGGTAAGCCTTCTGTATGGCCCGGCAAAATCTATTTCATTATCACCCACTTTTACTATTGTGGTATCATGAACAGAACGCGTCACTTTTTCAAGCAAGTCCTCCACCATTTCCATCATCCATATATAATCCTTATAGGCCACATATATTTCCATGGAAGTAAACTCAGGATTATGTGTCCTGTCCATCCCTTCATTTCGGAACATTTTACCGAACTCATACACGCCTTCAAATCCCCCTACTATCAACCTTTTCAGATACAGCTCATTTGCTATGCGCAGATATAGCGGCATATCCAATGTATTATGAAAGGTCTCAAAAGGCCTGGCAGCTGCCCCTCCATGTACTGCTTGAAGTATGGGGGTTTCTACCTCCAGCCAGCCGTGGTCATCGAAATACCTCCTCATATTGGAGATGATTTTGGTACGTGTGACAAAAGTCTCTTTAACTTCAGGGTTTACGGTGAGATCTACATACCGCTGTCTGTATCTCATTTCTATATCAGTAAATCCGTCATGTACCTTACCATCTTCATCTCTTTTGACCACTGGAAGTGGTTTTACTGATTTGGAAAGTATGGTTAAAGAAGTCACATGAAGGGATATCTCACCAGTCTGAGTGGTGAAAACATAACCTTTCACGCCTATAAAATCTCCAATGCCCAAAAGTTTTTTGAATACGGTATTATATAAAATTTTATCGTTTTCATCAGGGCAGATATCATCTCTTCTTACATAAATCTGAAGCCTTCCTGTTGAATCCTGGATTTCACCAAAAGAGGCAGAGCCCATGATTCTCCTGCTCATAAGCCTACCGGCTATAGAGACGTTTTTATAATCGTTTTTTCTATTTGCGTAATTTCGGTGTATATCGTCTGCTGTGACATTGATCGGAAATGATGCTGCGGGGTATGGGTTTATGCCCAGTTTGATCAATTCTTCACGGTCTTTTCTGCGTTCTAATTCCTGTTCGCTCAATAATTGCATCTAATAATATATTTTTTTTCTAATTTAATTATTTATTTCTGAAGGCTTTCCTTCTCGCAATCTCCTTACGAATGAGGTCAAACTCTCTGCTTGACTGTCCTGCAATACTGGTATTTTCCTCTGCCCTCCGGGCCAGATAAGGTATGACTGCTTTTACCGGGCCATAAGGTACATACTTAGCCACATTATAGCCTGCATTGGATAGATTAAATGATATGTTATCACTCATCCCAAATAATTGGGCAAAGTAGATCCGCTCATCATCCGGTTTCATGCCATGCAGCGACATCAGTTCTGTAAGTATGGTATTGCTCAGTTCATTGTGAGACCCGCTCACTAAAAATACCCTTTGTTTATTATTTACACAAAACTGAAGCGCAGCATTGTAATCATCATCTGAAGCTTGTTTACTAGTTTGGATAGGACTCGGATAACCTTTTTCTTTTGCTCTTTCCCTCTCTTTTTCCATATAGGCTCCACGTACGAGTTTCGCACCCAGGAAATATTGTTTGGCTACCGCTTCATGATGGGCATCTTTGAGGTTTTTAAGCATATCATGTCGGTACATCTGGTAAGTATTGAATACTATGGCTGTTTCCTTATTATATTTTTCCATAGCTTTATATGCCATCGTATCTATCACTTGCTGAAACCAGCTTTCTTCCGCGTCTACCAATATACGCACTTTGGCATCATATGCTGCCTTACACAGCTCATCAAATCTTTCTTCGAGTTTTTCAAACGATATTGTTTCCTCTTTCGTCAATGCTTTTCCCTCTTGGACTTTGATCAGGATCTTGTAGTCCCCTAGTCCTGATACCTTAAAGACAGAAAAGGGCATAAAGTCAGACGTAGCTGCCTTTGCTATGGTCTTTAAAATCTCATTTTTAGTATGATCAAAGCTTGCTTCATCTCCTTCTCCCTCCACAGAATAATCAAGAATAGAACCTATACGGTACGCAGCTAGTCCATCAATGGTACGCTGTGAATCCTTGATGCTTTCCCCTCCGCAAAAATGTCCAAACATGGTCTTCTTCAAAAGACCTTTAACAGGAAATCTGTACTTAAATGCTAAATTTGTCATCTTTATGCCCAGCTTTACTGCGGTATTGCTGTTGAGGGTAGCAAAAATGACGTACATCTTTCTTAAATCTGTATCAGATTTAGAATTAAAGGCTACTTCGATGTTCTCAAAAGATATTTGGGGTTGTGTTTTCATACAAGCTGGATAATATGCACTTGAACTCAGTATAAGTCCTTATCATCCATGTAATGGCAATAAATTTTGCCCTACTAGATATCCCGGAGATCCTGTAATTCAACTTGAATGCAAATATATCAAAAAAACCCCTACGGCATTAAATTGTTAATTTAAATATATCCCAACATCACTGATGAACAAAGAACTGGACCTAATCAAAATAGAGAATTGGAAATTGGGCTTTCAATATCCGCTTTTAATAGCTGGACCTTGCAGTGTAGAAACGCCAGAACAGCTGGACCTTACTGTAGGTGAATTAGTCAAACAAGGTATAACTATAATCAGGGGAGGAGTATGGAAGCCCCGTACCAGGCCAAATAGTTTTGAAGGGGTCGGTAGCATTGCATTGCCATGGATCAGGGAAGTAAAAGAAAAATACGGTGTCAAATTCATCATTGAGGTGGCTTCCCCCTACCATGTAGAAGAAGCACTTGCCAGTGGCATGGATTGTATCTGGATCGGCGCCAGATCTACTGCCAATCCTTTTACTGTTCAGGACATAGCGGACAGTTTAAAAGGTATTGACATCCCTGTACTGATTAAAAATCCTATCAATCCTGATTTGGCCTTGTGGATAGGAGCTATAGAAAGGATGGCCAAGGCCGGCATTACGAGGATAGGGGCCATCCATCGTGGTTTCTCAAATTTCAATGATACCAAATACAGAAACACGCCCACCTGGCAGATACCTATAGAGCTGAAATCCCTTTTCCCAGACCTACCACTCATCTGTGATCCCAGCCATATCTGCGGAAATAGGCACCTTATCCAACACATAGCACAGAAAGCCCTTGACCTGAACTTTGACGGTCTCATAGTAGAATCACATATACATCCGGACAAAGCATGGTCTGATGCTGCTCAGCAGCTTACCCCAGAAGATTTAGGAAAACTGTATAAAAAACTAAAAACGAGAAAAGTAGCTCTGGAGGACCCTCAATTACTCTCCCAACTCGAAGAAATAAGAGAACAGATCGACGAGGCAGATAGAGAAATACTGGAAATGCTCAGCAGAAGAATGAGCCTGGTAGAAAAAATAGGCGAATATAAAAAACTCAACAATGTAGCCATCCTGCAGATGGAGAGATGGAATACAGTATTTAAAACACGTCCGGAATGGGCAAAAGCTTTGAATTTAAACGAAGGATTTGCTAAAGAATTATTTAAACTCATCCATAATGAATCCCTTAAAAAACAAACAGATATCATGGAATCCTGAATAAGCTTAAAAATGGCCAAATATTTAAAAAAATTAAAACACATTCCATGATGGCGTGTTGAAATATGGACTAATATTTCTTGGTAGTGATTAAAAAGCTTTTATTGCTATTATTCTTAATTATTCAATCCACATCTGTATTTTCCCAGGAAGAAACTACCGATACAGTCATATTTAAGACTATTAGATACGAGGAAGACTATTCTTTTTTAAGGAATAAACCAGCACAAAGACAAAAATATCCCTTTGCATATAAATTCATTCCGGTCAACAGGAAAGAAACGGCCTACCTGACATTAGGAGGTGAGGTACGCTGGCAGTTTGAACATTGGACTAATCCAGACTGGGGAATGCAGGATCTAGCAAATGATAATTATTTATTTCAGCGATATCAGATCCATGCAGACCTCCATTTTAATAAGCGGTTTAGAATTTTCACCCAATTTATAAGCGGACTGGTTTGGGGAAAACAATCCGAACCCAGAGTTCCTGATCAAGACCAGCTGAGGCTTCATCAACTATTTGCTGAATACGAGCTCCAAATATCCAATGATACAAAAATAATACTCAGGCCGGGTAGACAGGAATTATCATATGGCAATAGCAGATATGTATCTGTTAGGGAAGGACCAAATGTCAGACTTTCCTTTGATGCTTTAAAAATTATTACCTTTCATAAATTCTCCCAATACGATATATTCCTTAGCAGGCCGGTAACTACCGATCCGGGGTTCTTAGATAGCAGGTCTGATCCGGATGAATTTTTTTGGGGATTTTACACCCAGCATGAAGCACCTTTTTTTTACAAAGGAAATGTAGACCTTTATTATTTTGGCTTTGAGCAGTCGGACGCTACTTTTGATCAGGGTACTGCCTATGAACTTAGGCATAGTATTGGAACTAGATTTTATAAAAGCATCTCAAAATTCAGTTACGATCTGGAGCTTCAATATCAGTTTGGACGGTTTGGAGAAGGTAAAATAAAAGCCTATACTATGGCTGGTGAGGCCAAATATAACTTAGACCACCTGAAATTTCAACCTGAAATAAACCTGCGTTTAGGCATCATTAGTGGAAATCGCAACCCCAATGATCCTAATCTACAGACATTTAATCCGTTTTATCCACAAGGGGCTATATTTGAACAAATAGCCCAGATAGGACCTACCAATGTGATAGATTTACAGCCTGAAGTATTAATCAATTTACCTTCCAATGTCACCGTAAATTTGGCTGTGGGAATGTTTTGGAGACATAGTCTTAACGACGGTGTTTATCAAGTTCCGTACAATCTTTTGGTCCCTTCTGGCTATAGTCAGTCGAGGTACATCGGCGATCAATACACCACAGAAGTACATTGGCAGCTATCATCTCCGCTGAGCATGCACTTATTTGCCACTTACTTCAATACTGCCAATTACCTCCAGGAATCCGGGGCAGGACATGATATCTTATTCATAGCCCCCAGGGTTACTTATATGTTTTAATATGGATCTGATAAACCTCCTAAAACGGAAGCCGTAGATTTATGATAAAGTAAAGACAATATGTTTTCCGAAAAAAGGTTATAATTTATTCCAATCTATTTTTTCTGGTCTCAAGGGCAAATCTCTTAATCTGCTCCCAGTAGCATTAAAAACAGCATTGGCAATGGCGGCACCTACAGGGCCCTGTGCAGCTTCCCCGGCCCCTAAAGGCTTCTCTAAAGACCTCTCAATTATATGTACATCAATCTCAGGAACAGAAGCAAATCTCATGATAGGATAGGTTTCCCAATTGGTACTGGTGATACCACTTTCATCATATTTTACTTCCTCAAAAAGTGTCCAGCTGGCAGCTTGAAGCATGCCGCCTTCCGTCTGGTTCCTTAAACCATCCGGATTGATGACTTGACCTGCATCTATCACTGCGGTCATTTTACCAATCCTATACGTTTGATTTATGTAATCCGCTACGACCTTTACCACCACTGCCAGGTAGGCCGCTGTATTTTTATACTGTGCAAAAGCTATCCCCATCCCTGACTTCCTATCACCACTATCCCAGCCGGCCTTGTCTGCTACCATACGGATAACGTCCTTAGCCCTTTCATCTTTCAGATGGTCCAGCCTAAACTTTACCGGATCTTCCTGAATGCTGTATGCAAGTTCATCCATAAATGATTCCAAAGCAAAAACATTTCCATAAGCGCCCAAACTTCTTAATGCTGATGTCCTCAAAGGCCCACTATATTTATGGTGAATGATCTCTCTTGGAAAATCATAGAGTGGTATAGAATTCCTATAGCTACCTGCTGAATAGCCTCCTGCATCAAACTCCCTGGGATTTTCTAAACTCCTAGCCGCAATAAAATGCCCTGCTTTACCACCTGGCCTAGAACTGTGCGTGTCTGACCAAAGTTTGGTTTGCCAGGAAGAAATCTTACCGTTTTTTACATTGCCCGAAAGTTCAAAAGCCATAGCCGATCCATAGGGTTCCCACGCATGTTCATCATATCTCATCCATTGTACCCTTATTGGAAATCCAGGATACGCCTTTGCCAATATAGCAGCGTCCGCAGCTACATCATCAGCACCATTGTGACCATAACATCCTGCGCCAGGTACACCTTTTACCCGGATAGCTTCTTCCGGTAAATCCAAAAGGTCCGCTAGGGTTTTTCTAAGCGGGTAAACCCCTTGGGTATGAGACCATACCATCAGCCCATTATCATCGAAAAGGGCCAGGGCACACGAGGGACCAATAGATGCATGCATCTGGTAAGGTTTGGTATAAAGAGCATGGATAGTTTGATCATTTGACGAAAATGATCCCTTCAAGGTTTTTTCGACCTCCTCCCCTTTTGCCTGCTCTTTCATTTTAGCTAATAACAAATCTTGGGTAGGATATAGGGATGACTGTTCCCATTTACTTTCTGCCTGTAAAACCTGCAATGCTTTTACGGCCTGAAACTCTTCTTTGGCTATGACCCCTATAAAGTTCCCGTTTCTTACCAATTTTACTACCCCCGGCATATCATTAACTATTTCCCCAGGAACACTGGTCGCTTTCGCCGCGTAGGATGGCGGCCTGTACACTCGAGCGTGAAGCATTCCCGGCAGCTTAAGGTCCTGGACATAAACTTCCCCTCCACTCACCATATCAATGATATCTTTCCGTGGATAAGAAGTACCCACTAAACTATAGTCTGCCGGAGCTTTTACCATTACTTCATCCAAAAGCTTGCCTTCAAGCCTTTTGCCCGTTAATAACTCCCAGTAACTGATGCTGCTTTTACCGTCACTGACTACACCATCGGCTACACTCAGGATATTTTTATTCAGATCCAATTTTTTGGCTGCCATGTCCATGAGGATATGCCGGGCGGAGGCAGCGGCTTTACGGATGGTCATACCACCTCCTTCTATAGACGCACTTCCTGAAGTATATCGTTCATCGGGTGTATGGGCTGTATCTGCTATGATGATATTGACCCTGTCCATATGAACATCCAGTTCCTCAGCGGCTATCTGCATAATGGCCGTTTTTATCCCTTGGCCAAGTTCCATTTTCCCTGTTAAGATGGTGACCTGGCCATCAGCACCTATTCTTATCCAAGAATCTATATTGATTTTATCCGAAGACGGACCTTCCCCCTCACCCTCAGCTTGTAAGGAACAGAATCCAAGGGGCAGAAGATTAAATCCAATCAGTATTCTTCCTGTTTGTTTTAAAAATGATCGTCTATTAGCGTTACTTGGATATGCACTCATCAGTTAAGTTTTAAGTTTTTTGGCAGCTAAGAGCACCGCATCGATTATTCGAGACTGGGAACCGCAGCGGCACAGCACTCTCTGAAGTCCTTCCTTTATTTCTGGGAGGGTAGGATTGGGATTTTGGTCCAAAAGGGATTTGGCAGAAATGATCATGCCGTTTATGCAGTACCCACACTGCGCTGCCTGCATATCAACAAATGCCTCCTGTAAGGGACTAAGATTATCCCTGGACCCAAGGGCCTCTATAGTAGTGATATCTACACCTTCCAAGTCAGAACAAGGTTTCATGCAAGATGGCTCAGCCTTTCCGTCCAGTAACACCATACAAGAACCACATCGCTCAATACCGCACCCATACTTGGGCCCATTGAGCATCAGATTATTTCTAAGTGCATATAAAAGAGGCATATCAGGTGGCACATCAATCTCATATGATTTGCCATTAACTTTTAAAGTTATAAATGTGCTCATGGATAAGTTTTTAATAGGTATACATTGCTAATCAATGTATTTGATGCCATAGCTAATAGAAGGGGGTACCAATAGGATTACCCTTACATACCCTGCTTTATTACTGGTTTAGTTCTTACAAGTAAAAAAAGGACGGTTATGTTTATCTCTGAAACCATCAATTCAGGAATGTTCCTATCTATAAATATAAAAAAAGCAGCTCAATAAAATGTTCCGTTCATCATAAAGTTAAAATATTACCTCAAACCAAGCATATGCAATAGATTACCTTAAAATGGGAAATCCGGAAATGAATTTAGCTGAGTGATTTGATCACTTATTGGATCTTTGCCCATGCAGATGTGCTGTTTCCCATTGGTAATGACCATATAGGGCGCGCCTATGGTTTTATTATATATACTCACCTGCTCCACGGTCAGCTGGGTAAGTTTTATTTCAGGTGCTTTACATTCCACCAATAAGAAAGGATTCCCTAATCTGTCCATTACCAACAAATCAAATCTTTTGTGAAGCGTATTGTATTTCACACCTCTTTCCAACGTAATCAAGCTTTTAGGATAGTTTTTGTAACTGACCAGGTAAAAAATAATATGTTGTCTCACCCATTCTTCCGGTGTCAAAATCAAAAATTTCTTTCGCAATGCGTCAAAAATACTTAATTTACCCGCTATTTCCTTAATCTGAAAATCAGTAGTAGGTAAATTCAATGCTGTTTCTAAAAAAGGGAATTTGTGCTCTAACATAGCACAAAGATGAAAGCTATTTATGAATTTAAAAATTAAAAATTATATGAAAAAATACCTTCAGGGACTTATCCCCTTATTTTTATTTAGTTGCCTCTATTCGTGTGGAGAACAGAAAGAATCGGTGGACCTGATCGTGCATGGAGGCATCATCTATACAGTAGATGAAAATTTCTCCCAAGCAGAAGCATTTGCCGTTAAAGATGGAAGGTTCGTAGCTGTAGGCAGTAGTAGTGATATATTATCCCATTACATTTCTGATGATATGCTTGATCTCCAGGGCCAGGTGGTATATCCGGGGTTTATAGATGCCCATGCGCATTTTTATAGATATGGCACAAGCCTTATAATCGCTAATCTCACCGGATCAGATTCATTTGATGAACTGATCAAACGGGTGACTGTCCACCGTGATAGTCACCAGGACCAAGAATGGATATTGGGACGAGGATGGGACCAGAACCTTTGGGAAGTAAAAGAATTTCCTACCAAAGATAGATTGGATGAGTTATACCCCGATACCCCTGTACTGCTGACCAGGGTGGATGGCCATGCTGCACTGGCCAACCAAAAAGCACTTGACATAGGCGGTGTCACCGCTGGCACCAACATACTAGGAGGCAAAGTGCTTCTTCAAAATGGCCGCCCCACTGGTGTGCTTATAGATAATGCTATAGGTTTAGTCTCTACTCATGTACCCAATGCTACACTTCAGGAAAGTATGGATGCATTAAAAGCAGCACAGGAGAACTGCTTTAAAGTAGGACTTACCTCGGTGGTAGATGCAGGACTCGATAGAGAAACCATAGAACTGATGCAGCAGATGCATGTAAATCAGACCCTCAAAATGCGTATCTATGCCATGATCAACCCAACTGAAGATAATAGGAAGTATTATTTTGAAAAAGGGCCCTACCAAGATGATTTTCTTACGGTAAAAAGTTTTAAGATATACGGAGACGGTGCTTTGGGATCCAGAGGGGCTTCCCTATTAGAACCCTATCATGATGATCACCAAGAGATGGGATTCTTACTGAATACTCCGGTGGAATTTGAAAAACTGGCCTATGAAATGTTTGAAAATGGCTTCCAGATGAACACCCACTGTATAGGTGATTCTGCCAACAGAACCCTATTGAACATATATGCCCACGTACTGAAAGGAGAAAATGACAGAAGGTGGAGAATCGAACATGCACAGATAGTAAGCAGAGAGGATATCAATAAATTCTCCAAATATAATATCATACCTTCTGTCCAACCTACCCACGCTACTTCAGACATGTATTGGGCCGAAGACCGACTGGGTGCAGATAGAATCAAGACTGCTTATACCTATAAGGATTTATTGGAACAAAATGGATTGATTGCACTGGGAAGTGACTTTCCAGTCGAGGACATCAATCCCCTTTACGGATTTCATTCTGCGGTTGCCAGACGGGATGATAACAATTGGCCTTCTGAGGGATTTCAGATGGAAAATAAAATAAGCAGGAAAGATGCCCTCAAAGGAATGACCATATGGGCTGCCTACGCCAATTTTGAAGAAGATCTCAAAGGAAGTATCGAAAATGGTAAGCTAGCAGATTTTGTGATCATGGAAGAAGACCTGATGAAGGAAGCAGAAGAAAATCTACGCCATCTAAAGGTCTTGGGAACCTATATTGGCGGAGAAAAAGTGTACTGAAAGGTATCCATCTTATTTAAAGCGGGTTTAATCCCCGCTTTTTTTATCTGGAAAATGAATATTTATATGATATTACCACTGTCACCCTTTCGGATGATGATTCGTATCCTGATAATACCCATTACTTTTTTTAATAAAAAGAATTAAAAAGACAGATAGGGCGCTATATTATTAACCCATTCCGGTGTAAAAATTTTAATTTTAAGCAGGTCATCCGAATTTAGGAAGGGGCCATGCTGGTCCCTATAGGCAACGATGACTTTGGCCTGTGCATAACTGATATAGGGATGCTGCGACAGATCTGTAAGTACAGAAGTATTAATATTGATTTTTCGGCTAATTCCAGGCTCAAATGTAAAATGATCAAATATTTTTTCTACCAGCTCCTCTTCTACGCCATATACATCCAGTAACTGGCTTTTTTGATGAAGACCACCTACGTTATCCCTGAATTTGATGATTCTTCCTGCCATCACCCCACCTATCCCTGGGACTATTTGAAGAACTATAGAATCTGCTTCCGAAAAAGGAATCTTAGCCAAAGTAGGCGAAGAGGGCCTTTTATATGCCTTTTTGTCCGGTAAGGTGTCAAAAACCATTCGGTCCTTTATACTTAAAAGGAAACCCTCCTCCAGACCGTATATTTTTCTTACGTCCTCCCATTCACGAAAAAGTCCCCCCCTCTTTAGATAATTTTCCCAATTAGCCGCCACAGGATCCTTGATACCCATTTTAACCAAGAAATCTTTATCAACTTTATTAGGGTCAAAAAGTGGAATTTGATCAGGGGCAAGTATAACCGTTGAATCCACGGCTTCACGCTGAAGGGCAAAAAATCTTTCGGCTTCCATTATATACTGATCATATTCCTGTTTGTGATGATTATTTATGCACCGCTGAAATATTATAGGGATAAAATACAATATAATAAGTGTGGGCATCACCAATATAAACCCTTTGGATTCCCGCTTGGTAAACCCCATATAAATTTTTAAAAAATAAAATACCTTTCTTTTCATTTTTGACGAAACTAAAAAATCATTTAATTAAACAGTACTATAAAGTTACAGCCTTTCAATCAATTACATAAATATTCATCAAAATTTATTAGCTTTTACCAATACCTCCAGCATATCATTCGCCCCATTTTTAACTTTATACCTACCCCAAATGGTAATATTTATCATAAGAAATTGGAATTATTTAACGTGTTTTTGAATTGGTAAATGCAGACATAAATACGCTCTTATTATTTAGAAAGAATTTAAATTAGTTTAAACTCTGCTAAATTATTCTTTGTCTAATGATTCTGATTTAAATTTGTGATTGTAAACAAATTCCGTAATGCAAAATAAGTTTCGAGCTTTAAGTTTATCCTATAAAAATGCACCAGTAGAGATCCGGGAAATCATTGCCCTAGATGATCAGGCTGTCCAGGCACTTTTAGTAAAATTAAAGGAATTTTTCAGTGTTACGGATACCCTTATACTTTCTACATGTAACAGGACAGAAGTCTACTATTCACATGACCTTGACCTAAGTGTAGAAATCATTAAACTGATAGGACTTCAGAAAGGATTAGAGGACATAGTATCCTATATTGGCTATTTCACCATTTTAAACAATGACAAAGAAGCCATCCAGCATCTTTTCAAAGTTTCCATGGGACTAGAGGCCCAAGTGGTAGGAGACATGCAGATATCTAACCAGATCAAGCGGGCATATCAGACTTCAGCAGACCTGGATATGGCTGGACCTTTCCTCCATAGACTGATGCATACCATATTCTTTACCAATAAAAGAGTGGTGCAGGAAACCGCATTTCGCGATGGTGCAGCTTCAGTTTCCTATGCCGCAGTTGAATTAATAGAGGAACTTACTACAAACACCTACCAACCCAGGGTCCTGCTTATAGGAGTGGGGGAAATAGGTGAAGATGTAGCCAAGAATATGGTGCACATTCCTGATGCTAAAGTTACCATCACTAATAGGACTTATAGTAAAGCAAACGACCTTGCTCAGGAGCTTGGGTTTGAAGTGATACCTTTTGAGGATAGCATTGCCGCCATTCAGGAAGCAGATGTTATCGTTTCATCCATCACGCGTTCCCAGCCTTTTATCACCAAAGAACTGGTAAAATCCCTGGATATTCCCAGCTATAAACTATTTGTAGACCTTTCGGTACCGAGAAGCATCGAGACATCTATAGAAGATGTACCTGGTGCACTTCTATACAATGTAGACAATATCCGTAGCAAAGCGTCAGAAACCCTGGAAAAAAGACTGGCTTCCATACCTCAGGTAGAACGCATCATTCTGGAAAGCATAGAGGAATTCTACAATTGGAAAAAAGAAATGATGGTATCCCCTACCATCCATAAATTCAAAAATGCCCTAGAGCAGATCAGAAAAGAAGAACTTGAAAGGCACCTTAAAAATAC
The DNA here is from genome assembly GCF_000714815.1 of Anditalea andensis. GTDB lineage: Bacteria > Bacteroidota > Bacteroidia > Cytophagales > Cyclobacteriaceae > Anditalea > Anditalea andensis. The sequence goes on from NZ_JMIH01000014.1 coordinate 389,411, forward strand.
AGATCCAAAAGAATATGCCATCATAGATAAAATAACCAAAAGTATGATGCAAAAAATCATCAAAGTCCCCGTAGTCCAACTGAGAGCAGCATGCCAAAGAGATGAAGCCGACCAGATGATCGACATACTGTCAGACCTTTTTGATCTGGAAAAAGAAAATTTTGAAAAGAGGACTTTATAAGTCCTCTATTTTTTTTAATAAATTTTGCTATTTAAACCCTGAACCTCAGCAAAAAAATATTTTTTATCCAGTTCCCTCGTTTCTCTTTTGAAATGAAGTTCTAAACTGTTTAATTTACTCAAAAAATAAATATCCTATTGATGTCAATAAAAGAATGTTTGAGGGGGGCCATTACGGCCGGGTTAATTATATCATTACATACCGTAGCCCATGCGCAGACCTGGGAGGTATATGATCACAATTTTAATATGACCCAACGGATCGAAAATGACAATATAAAAATCCTCAGCGAAAGTGTCCGGGTAAGTATTAAGGATAAGAGCTTGCAGCTTTTGAACCAGGATTATAAACCGTTCTATACATTGAAAGGACATAAAATATATCAATTTTTAGAACCTTGGCTCATAGTAACTGAAGATGATAAATATGGCGCGTTTCATGAATATGGAGAAGAAATATTTTCAGTAGAATATGATGAAATCACTACCTATTACAATAAGCTGTTGGGAAGAAAAGATAACGCCTATTTCTTTTATGACAGAGGTGCTAAAAAAATCAAACCTTTAGGTTCCTTCGAAAACGCCTACTTTGCCGATAACGGACAGATCATCGCTAAGGTGCCAGCAGGATATCTGCTTCCATTAAGTGACAAACCAAATAAAGTCTACCAGCACCTTGAATCGATAAGCGAAAAAAATATTTTATCCAGAGAAAATACCGGTTATGGGCTGATAAACAGAGACGGTAATTATATACTGGATCCAGTGGTGGACGAACTGAAGCATTTAGAAGGTGATTACTATTATGGCCTGGAAAGCAACCAGCATATGCTTTTAAAGGCACTTGAACATAAAGCTGATATAAAGTATTCCAGCTTTCACCGAATCACTACCGATAACGATATGATCCTGGAATATATCCATGGAAAGCTTAGGAGAATAATGAAAAATGACGGTATTCTCCTAGATGTATATGGTATGGACTCGGTAAGAAGAAGGGGAGCTGATCATTATAACGTTTATTTCCGTGACAAAAAGGTGGGACTACTCAATGATCAGGGAAAATGGGATGTAACACCTTCTGAAAATATACAAAAATTATTCCCTGGTAATGACGGTCTTTATGGAGCCCTTATCGACGGCAAATATGGCTTCGTGGATAAAGCAGGAAAACTCAGGATAGCCAACCGATATGAGCAGATAGGGAAGTATGCGGAAGGTCTGGCAGCTTTTAAAATAGACAGCAGATGGGGGTATCTTGACCCTTATGATAGAATAGCTATACAACCTCAATATGAAGAAGTCAGCGAGTTTAATCAAGGTATAGCTATCGTAAAGAAAAATGGCAAGTCCAACCTTATTGATAAAAACGGTAAAGAATTACTACCCAATTATTACGAAAGAATATCTTTAACTGAAGACAATTACTACCTGACTGAGGACAATGATAAATTTGGACTGGTAAATGCCTATGGCAATGAAATTTCTATTCCTAAATTTGACGAGGTCAGACGGGAAGAAAATGATCAAATCCTTATCCGAAGGGGTGAAAAATATGGTATTATGAGGGAGTCGGGAGAATACAGCCTCCCCATATATTATAAAAATATCGTCTTTGACAAATCAAATGAAAGAGTGCTGGCTGAAGATGAATATGTACCGGTAGTACTGGAAAACGTCCCTGAGGATAAAAAGAAAAATAAAAAAGGAGCTTAAGCTCCTTTTTTATTTTTTATACCTTTTCCATATTGGCTTTATTGATTATAATGGCGATTCGATTATTTTTTATCTCCTTTCTTCGAATCTTTTCCTGGATCTGAACCTGCGATAGAATCTCTCATAGAAGTGTCAGATTTTATGTTTTCCATTTTATAATAGTCCATTATACCCAATTGACCGTTTCTAAATGCTTCTGATATGGCACGGGGAACCTCTGCTTCTGCCTCGATCACCTTGGCACGCATTTCTACATTTCGGGCTTTCATTTCCTGTTCCAGTGCAACGGCCATCGCCCTTCTTTCTTCTGCGCGGGCTTCTGCTACTTTTAGATCAGCTGATGCCTGGTCGATTTGTAATTTGGCTCCGATATTCGTTCCCACATCTATATCTGCTATATCTATAGAAAGAATTTCAAATGCTGTACCAGCATCCAGCCCTCTCTCCAATACCAGCTTAGAGATCTTGTCTGGATTCTCCAGTACGCTTTTATGGTTTGCTGCAGAACCGATAGAGGTAACTATACCTTCCCCTACCCTGGCCAGGATAGTTTCTTCACCAGCTCCACCGACCAGCTGAGCTATGTTAGCCCTTACTGTAACCCTTGCCTTAGCTATTAATTGTATACCGTCTGCTGCTACCGCTGCCACATTTGGTGTATTGATCACTTTAGGATTTACAGATATCTGTACGGCCTCAAATACATCTCTACCTGCCAGATCTATTGCTGTAGCCTGTTTAAAAGTGATGCTGATATTAGCTTTATCTGCAGATATCAGTGCACGTATTACATTAGGCACATTGCCACCGGCCATATAATGGGTTTCTAAATCATTGGTAGTCAGATGAAGACCTGCCTTGGTAGCAGTGATCATAGAGTTTACTATAATACTGGGTGGAACTTTTCTGATCCTCATCCCTATGAGCTCCCCTATTCCCACTTTTACATTTGAAAACTGTGCTGTAATCCACAGATTCACCGGAACAAAATACAAAAACACAAATAGCAGTATCAAACCTGCAAATGCGGCCACTAAAATGAACATTGAGTTATAATCTTCCATATCTATTGTTTAATTATTATTCTATTGCTTTCAAGTTTAAAAATATAAATTTCGGTATCCGGGGAGATAAAACCATTTTCTGATTTCACTTCATAGATTTTATCATTGAACATCGCCTTACCATAAGGTTTTAAATCAGAAATTGTTTTACCTTTTTGTCCTACTTCCAGTCCCAATAGCCGATCATCATGACTTCTACTATGCAAGGTGTCCTTTAAAGCCAATCTCTCCCATACATTAGAGCGCAATCCGAAGATAAGTACAATCAAATTCACCAATATGGTGCCACCCAAAGCATACCATCCTGTACTTTCTCCGAAAGTGATAAAGGCATAAATGACTCCTAGAGCTGAAAACAAAATCCCCAATAAGCCTACTATAGTAGCACCCGGGACAAAGATGATTTCTATTAAAACTAATAATAAACCTATAAGCAAAAGGCTGGAAAGGATGAACAATGCCATGAGTCAATTAAATAATTAAGCTCAAATTAGGTGTTTTTTTCCATTAAATGAAAAAGTAAACAGCAATTTATGGTTATTAAAAAGTATGAAAAACTATAAAAAATTCACCTGCCCATATAACTGCTTCTAAAAAGCGATTATATGGGCAGGTGATCATTATATACTAAATATAAAAAGACAGCTTAAACCTGAACTTAGGTTAATAACTTTTAGCAAACAATACCCTTCCCGAAGATGGCTTCCCAGTCAATACACAATGACCGGATTCTTCTACCTGATCTAGAGGGATGCACCTGATGGTAGCTTTGGTCAGCTCTTTTATTTTATCCTCAGTTTCTGATGTACCATCCCAATGGGCCGAGACAAATCCCCCCTTTTTTTCAATCACCTCCTGAAATTCCTCCCAGGTGCTGACTTCAGTAGTATGCTCTGTCCTATAATCAAAAGCTTTTTTATAGATATTAGCCTGGATTTCTTCCAATAGCTGCTTGACTTTGGTATCAATATCAACTTTATTCAGATCTACTGTTTCTTTGGTAAGCGTGTCCCTTCTGGCTATTTCTACCGTATTGTTTTCTATGTCCCGGGGGCCCAAACCGATTCTTAGAGGTACGCCCTTAAGTTCATATTCGGCAAATTTGAACCCGGGCTTATGGGTATCTCTATTGTCAAATTTCACGGAAATGTCCAGCGCCCTGAACTTAGCCATAAACTCTTTAGCTTTGGCAGTAATGGCTTCCAGCTCCTCATCACTTCTGAATATCGGCACAATAACCACCTGTATGGGAGCCAGTCTTGGAGGAAGCACCAAGCCAAAGTCATCAGAATGAGCCATGACGAGCGCACCCATCAGACGGGTACTTACTCCCCATGAGGTACCCCACACATACTCCAGACCTCCCTCCTTTGTTGCAAATTTCACATCAAATGCTTTGGCAAAATTTTGTCCCAAAAAATGGGATGTACCAGCCTGAAGTGCCTTGCCGTCCTGCATCATGGCTTCAATACAATATGTTTCTTCTGCTCCAGCAAATCTTTCATTGGCAGATTTGATCCCTTTGATGACAGGCATGGCCATAAATTCTTCAGCAAAAGTTGCATAAACATCGAGCATCTGCTCCGTCTCGGCGATGGCTTCACTTCTCTTGGCATGGGCAGTGTGCCCCTCCTGCCAGAGGAATTCCGCAGTCCTTAAAAACAACCTTGTCCTCATTTCCCACCTGACCACATTTGCCCACTGATTTACCAGTAAAGGAAGATCCCTGTAGGATTGTATCCAGTTTTTATAAGTACTCCATATGACTGTCTCAGATGTAGGCCTTACTATTAATTCCTCTTCCAGCTTAGCATCCGGATCCACGATCACACTTTTGCCATCTTCAGAAGTTTTAAGCCTATAATGTGTCACCACGGCACATTCTTTTGCAAACCCCTCTACATGACTGGCTTCTTTAGAAAGATAAGATTTGGGTATAAATAAGGGGAAATAGGCATTTTGATGTCCCGTTTCTTTGAACATTTTATCAAGCTGTGCCTGCATTTTTTCCCATATAGAATAGCCGTAAGGTTTAATCACCATACACCCTCTTACCGCCGAATTTTCGGCCAGATCAGCTCTTTTTACTAATTCATTATACCACAGTGAATAATCTTCACTTCTTTTTGGAAGGCCTTTGCTCATTACTGATATTTGTTGTATAAAAAAAACTTATTATATTCGTTCCATTCTTGATGAAGGGTTACAAATATAAATTAAAAAATCATAACCCTCTTGAGATTAGCACGTATATAGTGTTAATAGTAGAAAAACTAGATCCTTATGAAAAATATAAACTCCATATTGTACATCACTTCCATCGCTGGACTTGGATTAGCCGCCTGCAGTCCAGGTGCCACGGCATTGAGAGGAGAGACTGATGACCTGTACTTCATGGCTTCAGATGCAGCCGTAGCCACTGAATATGCTGTACAGAACAATACCCCAAATAATTTTAGAGAAATCAAACAGGCTGATCCTGAGCAGCTGCACCAAGAAAATTTCTCCGCTAAAAATGTAAATCCTGAATATATTGCCAGATATCAAAGACAGGAACCTGAAGAAGAGGGTTCTGTATACTTTGATGAATCCGGAACAGCTGCTGGACAGGGAGAAGGCGATGTAAATGTATATAACAATTTCTATGGAGCGGGGGCCGGCAACCAGTTTAATAGAGGATTTGGTATGAATCCGTGGATGATGGGAGGCTTCGGAATGATGAACCCTTGGATGAATCCCATGATGATGGGAGGATTTGGAATGATGAATCCTATGATGATGGGTGGGTTCTATGATCCTTTTTGGGGACCTGGTTTTGGTATGAGAGGTGGATTCGGAATGTCTGTAGGATTGGGTTTTGGATTTAACAGATTCGGTATGGGATTTGGTAGCCCGTGGATGATGGGTTCAAGATTCGGTATGATGGGAATGGGTTTTTACGATCCTTTCTGGGGCCCGGGATTTGGTATGATGGGCATGCATCCCATGATGGGATGGGGATACGGAGGATTTGGACGACCTATATTTGTTCTACCAGGAGGTGAATTCGGACAAAGACAAGTTGTAAGAGGCGCAAGAGTCGGAAGAGGTGCTGGAGTAGCTACACCCGGTCAAAGAACCAGAGCTGCTGCGACGCCTACCGCATCAAGAGCAGCAGCCAGAAGAGAAGCAGTAGGTCGTACTTCCACACCAACTTCTAGAGTTAGAAGCAACGATTTTAACAGATCCCAAAACGATCTTTATTCAGATAGAGCAAGAACAGCGGCATCAGCAGCGCCTTCTAGGAGAGCAGCAAATTCCCCTGCAATGAACAGAGCAGGTAGTGCAACCAACAGAAACGCCTATACTGCACCAAGAAATACTTCAGGTGCAAGGGCACAGTCTCCAGCATCTAGGACTGCAGCACCTACCAATAGAACTGCAGCCCCAGCTAGAAGCACTTCACCATCTTATAATAGAAGCACATCGCCTGCCTATAACAGGACTTCTCCGACGAGAACAGCACCTGCGCAGCGGTCGGCTCCTACACAAAGATCAACACCATCATATAGTGCTCCTTCCAGAGGAGGCAGCGTAGGCGGAGGCTCCAGAGGTGGAGGCGGAAGCGTCGGCGGTGGCTCCAGAGGTGGAGGAAGAGGGGGGAGATAATTTCCCCCTTTTTTTTATCTTTTTTCCAGTTTATACGTTAAGTAAATAGTAAAACTTTAAAAGGCACAACATTTGTCCTGTCCGAGGCAAACCTTTTAATGAATGTTTTTCTATTTTAAATATCTAACCTATATTAAATGAAATCAATTAATAAATGGATCCTGGGCATATCAGCATTTAGTCTGTTTGGAGCAGGAGAAGTGATGGGACAGAGTGGCTATTATCAGGATGCTTTAAGATTTAGCCAGTTGAGATCTACCGGTTCTGCAAGAGTATCTGCTTTAGGAGGTACCCAAAACTCACTTGGGGGTGATGTCTCCAATATCCATCATAATCCAGCAGGCCTGGGATTTTTCAGGAGATCCGAATTCAGCTTAACGCCCGGGTATAGTAGCTGGGGGACAGAATCTGTCTTGGGTAATGTTCAGGGATTTGACCGCATACCTACATCAAACTTTGCATTGCCTAACTTAAGTTTAGTTATCAGCAGTCCACGTGATCCACTAACCCCAGGGAGATTTAGGGGTGGCTCATTTGGTATCAGTGTCAATCGATTGGCAAATTTTAACAGTGAATTCGCAATTGCTGGTATAACTCCAACTTCTATAGCCAATATCTTTGCAGACGATGCATTTGGGATACCTGGAAATTCACTCGATGTAGAAAACAGCTTAAGAGGCCTTGCGTATAGCACGAACATAATCGTACCCACCCAGACCCAGGGCAGCTATGTCCCTTTTAATGAAACAGAAGCGCCTGACATATATGATCAAGTTATAACTCAGGGTGGTATAAATCAAGTTACTTTTGCTTATGGCGCTAACTTGGACAACAAATTATTTTTAGGAGCATCATTAGGTGTTTCCAGTATTAATTTCTCCCAATTTAAAACTTATACGGAAGATTACCTGACCGGTGATTTGATAGGTTTTGATATCAATGAAGATTTATATATAAATGGAACTGGTGTAAATTTAAATATAGGGGCCATTTATAAACCTATAGATCAAATTAATTTAGGTTTATCCTTTCAAACACCAACTTGGTATAGGTTAAATGAAGAATCTGATTCGGAAATTATTTCTGAATTTGAAAACCCAAATGAAACCTTCAGTGCAAGAACAGACCTTTTTACCTCTACCTATAATATAAATACTCCTATGAAGGTAAATGCCGGAGCCACATATTTTATAGGGAAAAACGGTTTTATATCAGCAGATATTGATTATGTGGATTATACAGCAGCCAGAGTTAATTCCCGCGATTTCGGTACTGCTGAAGATAATAATGCCATCAATCAGCTATATACCGCTACATTCAATTATCGAGTGGGGGGTGAATTCAGGTACGACATATTCAGATTTAGAGCTGGGTATGGTTACTATGGAAACCCATTCAGAAATGATTTTGATAATCCAAGCAGACATACCCAACAGGTTTCTGGAGGTGTGGGAGTAAGATTGGCTAATTTCTATATAGACGCAGCTTACATGAATACCAGCTTTAACCAGTTTTATAACAGTTATTCAGGTAGTCCTGACGTCGATATCAGAAATACGATAAATTCAGGTATGCTTACAGTAGGCTTTAACTTTTAAATTTACCTAAAGCAGAAACAATAAGCTCAGTGGAAATATCAGCTCCACTGAGCTTTATTTTTGCCTGGTTATAAAACTCCTCTCTAGCCTGTTTTAATGTCAAAATTTTATTTTTTACCGCGCTTTCTGGAAGTTTATAAAACATAGGCCTCTCCCCACCTGCATTATTCATCAGCCTTTTAACCAACACCTTATCTGGAACATCAATATAAATAGAGGTACTATAGGTATTGATCAGCTCTATATTATCATAAAAACAGGGAGCCCCACCTCCTGTAGACAGCACCAAAGGCCCGTCTAACAATAAGGTTTTATTAAGCATGGTGGATTCCAATATCCTAAATTGAAGTTCATCTTTTTCATTGAAAAACTGTGCGATACTACATCCAATATGATCAACAATCAGCTCATCCAGATCGTAAAATGGATAATGAAGATTTAGAGACAATTGCTTTCCAAGGGTAGACTTACCACTCCCCGGAAGACCTATCAGTACAATCTTATCTCCAATAGTATATTCCATTCTATTCCGATTATATTTTTTAATCTGATACTGATGTGCTTAATGCTCCATGTGCAGTAAATAAATCTATCACCTTAGAGACATTAGGCGTATTATTATGATGGTATTTTCCAAGTATGGTGCCTTCCTTAAGCACCATTAGACCTGGGTTAGATCTTATAATCGTCTTCACGACTGTAGCATCTGCCATATAATAATCCACATCCCATTTCAGTGAATCTATCAATGCTCTGATTTCATCTTCTGAACTCGCAGAAACCATAGATACCAGTACCTCAGTCCCTTTTAGATTGTTGATTAAATCTGCCATCTGATCAAAGTTGCTATGGTTCATCTTAGATATATTGCTGATCAATATCAATACTCTTTTTTTACTAAGTATTTCATCAGTAAAATCGCCTTGTTCATTCCAGACCGAAAAATCTGATATTTTTGGAAGTGCTTCTGGATTTTTCAAATTCATCTCCACAAATTCATATTCATCATCTGTTGGGTACTGATCAAATACAAACTCTACTCCACCTTTCTTCATCACATAGCTATATTCCAAATTAGTAGAAGGTATCATAGCCGTATTGATATTTACACCTACTTTATAAGCTCTGAAATCTATAAAGGGAAGGTTCTGAATAGCATATATGGACAGGCTGGTAGCGATCACCACTGACGCTACTGTAATCCCTGTTGCCCAAAATTTTCTATTGGCTTTTAGAGAATTTTGAAAGATCAATAATATAGCTATTAATATTACCAAAAAAACATCTTTATAAAAAGATTCCCATGGTGTAAGTTTTATGGCATCCCCAAAGCAGCCACAATCCGTAACTTTATTAAAATAAGCTGAATAAAAAGTTAAAAAGGTAAAAAACAAGATGATAATCGCCAAGGCATAGGTGGTAAACTTAGGTTTATAGTTAAGGATTAACATGATCCCTAGAACTACTTCTACCACTACTAAAAAAACAGCTAGAGGCAAAGAAATAGTTTTAAGAGATGAAAAAAATGGTGCTATATCGTAACTGAATACATCGAAATATTCCTCCAATTTAATGGAAGTTCCTATCGGATCATTGATTTTAATCAAGCCGGAAAATATGAACAGCCCGCCTACTATAAAGCGGATAATGAGCAGTACTATTTTTTTTGCCATCTTATAAACCTAATTTGATAAGACAGAATACAGCATAGTTGATCATATCCTGATAGTTTGCCTCTATCCCTTCAGACACTATGGTTTTGCCTCGATTATCTTCTATTTGCTTGACCCTGTATAATTTCATCAGGATAATATCTGTTATAGAAGCTATGCGCATATCCCGCCAAGCCTCGCCGTAATCATGATTTTTATTTTCTAGCAAGGACTGTGTTTCCTTCACCCATTTATCATAAAGGGGTTCGAGTTCCTCAAATCCCAAATCCTGTCGGTCATCAGCTGCAAGATCAATTTGTATCAGGGCAATAATACAGTAATTGATAATCCCTATAAATTCATCCTGAATAGGGTCATTGACTTTTTGCACACCCCTTTCCTGGATAGACCTGATCCGCTGAGCCTTTATTAATATCTGGTCAGTTATGGAAGGCAACCTTAATATTCTCCAAGCTGTTCCATAATCATGTGTTTTCTTCTTAAAAAGTTCTTTACAAAGGTGAATAACTTGATTATATTCGCTTACGGTTTGCGTTTTCAAAGCAATATTATTTAATGACAGATAACTTTATTTCTTCTGGGATCGAAGATATATTATTTCCCCCAAAAATAACACTCAATATCAAAGGAAAGCTCCATATAATCTCACAACCTTGGGTGATGGGGATTTTAAATGTGACGCCGGATTCTTTTTACGCCCACAGCAGAACGCCAGACTTCACAGCTATAAAAAACAGAGCTATCCAAATCATAGAGGAGGGCGCAAATATTATAGATGTAGGGGGATATAGTACCAGGCCCAGGGCTGAAGATGTAAGTGTGGAGGAGGAAGTCAGGAGGGTCTGCACGGGCATAAAAGTTATCAGAGAAATTAATGCAAATATATTGATATCTGTCGATACTTTTAGAGCTGAAACCGCAAAGGCGGCTGTAGAAGCAGGTGCTCATATAGTGAATGATGTATCAGGTGGTAATCTGGACCCAGATATGATCCCTACAGTAGGAAAATTAAAAGCACCCTATATATGTATGCATATGAGGGGAAATCCGAGTACTATGACTAGTTTAACCGAGTACAATAATATAGAAGAAGAAATATTGAAATATTTTGCGGAAAAACTGAACCAATGTCAAGAAGCTGGCATTAATGATGTAGTACTAGATCTTGGATTCGGTTTTGCCAAATCTATGGATCAAAACTATCGTCTGCTCAAGAATCTAAATTATTTTAAGTCACTGAATGCACCTATCTTAGTGGGCGTTTCAAGGAAATCAATGATCTATAGATTTTTGGATGTAACTCCCGAAAAAGCACTGAATGGAACTACCGCTCTCCATATGGCAGCCCTTATAAAAGGAGCAAACATCCTAAGGGTACACGATGTAAAAGAAGCTGTAGAAACGGTTCAACTATTTAAACACATTAACTCTTGAACTTACTTTTCCGAATAGGTTTTTTAGATATTTCCATTGTTAATATTATAGATATTACTTTGGTAAGTGTGCTATTGTACCAAGTTTATAAATTGATGCGCGGTAGTGTGGCCATCAAAATATTTTTAGGTTTCCTTTCCCTTTACCTTATTTATTTAGTAGTAAACGCGGCCAGGATGGAGCTGCTTTCTATTATTTTGGGTCAATTTATGGGTGTCGGTGTAATAGCAGCCATTATCCTCTTTGCACCTGAGATACGTAAATTCCTCCTGATCATTGGGAAGTCTTCTATTTTTTCTAATGAAAACGTGCTTCAAGAATTGCTATTCTGGAGGAAGAGAGAAACACAGGCTTTTAACATTACCCCTATATTAGAGGCAGCTAAATCGCTGGCCGGTACCAGTACCGGAGCGTTGATGGTCATCTCCCGAAGCTCTGAATTGAAATTTTATGCCGAAAGTGGCGATTTAATAGATGCTATCGTCTCCAAACGGTTATTGATCAGTATTTTTAACAAATATAGTCCATTGCATGATGGCGGGGTTATTATTTATAATGGGAGGGTAAAAGCAGCACGATGTATTCTACCCGTCACAGAAAGAGAAATACCAGCTCAATTTGGATTAAGGCACCGGGCTGCTATCGGTATGTCAGAAGCTACTGACACATTGATCGTAATCGTATCAGAAGAGACAGGGCAGATTTCTTTAGCAAAAAACGGTTCAATTATACACAATTTATCATTTCAGGAAGTGCGTGAAATCCTCAATGATTACCTTACAGGAGTAAATACAGATGATAAATTCGATTCTATTAGCAGCTTTGAAAGAAAGAAAATTAAACGAACGAAAGAGGCATAAAAAAAGTCAGACATAGTTTCTGACTTTTTTTATGCCCCACTACATTGACACCAAAGATATCCAAATGCGGCTTTTTTTATTCTATGTTAAAACAACGCTTTAAAATTTCTGCTCTGGACACCCATCGCATATAGGTATATAAATAGGTGATGCATATTATTTGATTACGCCCAGTTCCCTGCCTACTTCTATAAATGCCTGTATAGCTGAATCAAGGTGTGCTCTTTCATGACCGGCAGAAATTTGTACCCTAATCCTTGCCTCACCTTTAGGCACTACAGGATAATAAAATCCTATGACGTATATCCCCTTTTCCAAAAGCTTTTCTGCCATTTTTTGGGATAACACCGCATCATAGAGCATGATGGGAACGATAGGGTGTTCGCCTGGCTTCATATCAAATCCAGCCTCTGTCATCTTTTGGCGGAAGTATTTTGTATTTTCTTCTAATTTATCTCTTAATTCGGTAGTTTTTGACAATAGATTAAATACGGCTATAGAAGCTCCTGTAATGGAAGGGGCCAATGTATTGGAAAATAGATAAGGCCTGGACCTTTGTCGTAATAAATCGATGATTTCTTTACGGCCAGAAGTAAAGCCTCCGGAGGCTCCGCCCAAAGCTTTACCCAAAGTACCGGTAATAATGTCCATCTTACCCATCACCCCTTTCAATTCATGAACACCTCGGCCAGTTTTACCCATAAAACCGGTAGAATGACATTCATCTGACATAACCAAGGCGCTGTACTTTTCAGCTAGTGCCACTATTTTATCCATTTGTGCTATGGTTCCATCCATAGAGAAAACACCATCCGTTACTATGATTTTCTGCTTTGCGCCTTTAGCATCAGCTTCTTTGAGCTGATGCTCCAGATCTGCCATATCATTATGCTTATACCTGAAGCGCATGGCTTTACATAGTCTGACTCCATCTATAATAGAGGCATGATTAAGTGAGTCCGATATAATAGCATCCTCAGAACCAAATATGGGCTCGAATACACCGCCATTTGCATCAAAAGCTGCTGCATATAATATGGTATCCTCTGTTCCCAGAAAATCAGATATCTTATCCTCCAGCTCTCTATGGATATCCTGGGTACCACATATAAACCTCACCGAAGACATTCCAAAACCGTGAGTATCTATGGCATTTTTTGCAGCTGAAATCACTTCAGGGTGACTCGAGAGCCCCAGGTAATTATTTGCGCAAAAATTCAATACTTTTTTCCCACCCGATATGGTTATTTCTGCGGATTGGGGGGACGTAATTATTCTTTCTGTTTTAAATAGACCTGCATCTATTATTTCCTTTATCTCCTTTTCTAATTTAGGTTTCAGCGTATCGTACATGTTTTTTAGTTTTTTTACTTAGTAGGATTAAAATTCGTATAAGGTTATTTGGACAATTTATAAATGGGTCAGCCGAAATTGCTAATTTTGCGCTTCGAATACCCAAATATAACGAAAATACCGCAGGGTTAGAAGTATAGCACTAAGGGGAAAAAAGATATAAAATGGAAAAAATACTGATAATAGGGGCCGCTGGGCAATTAGGTTCTGAACTTACCAAATCACTAAGCGACATGTATGGCACTGAGCAGGTAATAGCTACGGATATAAATCCATCTGCTGAAGATAAATTTGAGTTCTGCCGATTTGAAGTACTCGATGTGCTGGACAAAACGCATCTTAGAAAACTGGTCAAAGAAGAAAAAATCACCCAAATATATCACTTAGCAGCAATATTATCTGCTACAGGTGAAAAAAACCCCATGTTTGCCTGGCAATTAAATATGGATAGTCTACTCTATGTGCTGGAACTGGCAAGGGAATATAAATTGAACAAAATATATTGGCCATCTTCTATAGCAGTTTTCGGCCCCAGTACGCCCATGCAGCATACTCCACAGCACTGCATCATGGATCCTAATACAGTGTACGGTATCTCCAAACAAGCAGGAGAAAGATGGTGTGAATGGTACTTTTTAAAACATCAGGTAGATGTCCGAAGCCTAAGATATCCCGGTCTGATAGGCTACAAATCTTTACCAGGTGGTGGCACTACAGATTATGCCGTGGATATCTATCACAAAGCGATAGAAGGTGAAGTTTTTGATTGCTTTTTAAGCCAAAACACCTATCTTCCTATGATGTATATGCCAGATGCCATTAAAGCCACACTGGATTTAATGCATGCTCCTGCTGAGAAAGTTAAGGTTAGGTCAAGTTACAACCTATCTGCTATGAGTTTTTCACCAAAAGAAATATATGAAAGCATTAAACAGCATTATCCGAATTTTGAAATCAGGTACAATCCCGATTTCAGACAAGCTATAGCAAACAGCTGGCCTGATAGCATAGATGACAGCGTAGCCCGAAAGGATTGGAACTGGACACATGAATATGATCTGAATAAGATGACATCTGATATATTAACCTATCTGCCTCAATTTATGGTAAATTTCAAATGACGGCAGGAAATCTAGAATGTTGGAAAGTATAGTAACCTATATTGATGCACAACTAGCCTCTACAACTATATGTAGGGTTCCATCATATGTATTCTACATTCTTGATGAAGGCCTGATCTGAACTCAATCAAAATAAATTATAAACATATGCAAAAGCACCTTCATATTTGTTGGATTTTCTGTATCATCTTTTCATGTGATTCACCCTCAGAAGAAACTACAGCCTATGTCCCTGAGGAAGTAGATGAAACGGTAGCAGATAATATTATCGATCAGCCCGGATCTATACAGAATGAAGTGATCTTGGAAGCAGATGCATCCGAATGGCTTCTCTATGAAGGCACTATCCCCTGTGCAGATTGCCAGGGCATCACCATGCAGTTAAAACTGGAAAACAGATCCGGGAATGATGAAAACCGCTATGAACTATCGGAAACTTATTTGGGTACAAAAGAAGGAAACCGTACATTTAAGAGCAGCGGTTACTACCAAATTACCTATGGACATGGTAGCGATCCCACTGCTATACTCATCACTTTACAGGATAGAAACGATACCCATAGGATGCTAATCCAAGAGGCGTCTCAAGATTTAAAGATGTTAGACCAAAATGGGAAACCTATTGATAGCCAACTTAATTATACTCTTCGGAAATTATAAATTAGCTATTATTTAACTGTTTTTATTTTTAGTATGGGAAAAATAGTCCCATTAACTGTATTTAATTTCTTTGCGGGCCTTATTTGGATTTTTTGATGTTTTGATCTGTAAATAGTATGGATCAGCTACAAAAGGTTTCAGTATCGATAAAGCTAAAGGAAACGGAAAATAGTACCACTTATCTAACAAACTTCAAGTACGCGTGTTATAATCTTGGCTAAGATCCGACAACTTCCACTACGGCAGACTGGCACATTATTATTTCTATATCTACCAGATTAAAATTCTATTCATTTTTATATAGACAATAAATATCATAATCAGTCGGATCCGATATACTATAAATTTTACGACTTAATCACACACAAATTGTCCCCCATGAGCAATAATAAAGGATTACATGCAAAAACACCTTTACATATCCCTTTATCTGGCTGGAAAGAAATCTTTATAAGGGTTAAAGATAAAAT
Organism: Anditalea andensis; assembly: GCF_000714815.1. GTDB lineage: Bacteria > Bacteroidota > Bacteroidia > Cytophagales > Cyclobacteriaceae > Anditalea > Anditalea andensis. The sequence continues at coordinate 405,188 of NZ_JMIH01000014.1, forward strand.
GGATATTAAAAATATACCGGTAATGGCCGCCGGTGTAGCCTATTATTTTTTTATGTCTCTATTTCCTGCCCTACTGGCCATAGTTACCTTATACACCATCGTCACTGACCCGCTATTGGTACGGGAACATTTGGAAAAACTCTCACCGTTTATGCCTCGGGAAGTTCATGAATTTATATTTGATAAAATCATGAATATCGTCAATGCTGCTGAGAGCTCCAAAAATTGGGGTTTGGCCTTAAGTTTTATAGTCGGTTTAGGCAGTGCTAACAAGGGAACGATGTTCCTTTTTAGAGCTATAAATGAGATCTATAACGAAAAAAACAAAAGGAATATGATAAAGCAGAATGCCATCACTTTAGCCTTTACTCTTGGTCTGATGCTTATTGGGATTCTGAGCCTGTTTATGATAGTAGCTTACCCTATTATAAATGAATATTTGGATCTGAATGGGCATATAGATAGCACGATAAAATTTTCACGTTGGATAGTACTGGCACTGATATTTTTGATCTGCATTGCGTTAATATTTCAGTTCGCACCACAGCGAAAGCACCCCCGTTTTAAATGGGTAAGCCCCGGAGCCGTCATAGCTACTGTTCTTTGGATTTTAGGCTCTTTAATTTTAACAATTTATGTACAAAATTTTGATAAGATAGAGGATTTATACGGACAAATTTCAGCCCTTATCATATTGATGATATGGCTCAATATTACAAGTTTTGTGATATTACTGGGAGCCCAGGTAAATGCTGAACTGGAACACCAGACATCAGAAGATACCACAAATGGCGAAGATAAACCAAAGGGAGAAAGAAAAGCATACTTTGCAGATCATGTAGCTGCCAAAGAAGAAAATAAACAATAAAGTCACTGCCAGTAAAATACAGGCAGTGACTTTATGTTTACTTCAATTTCCTTATCTGATCTTCTTCATAACCTACTATAAATTCACCCACGGCTGATTTCAGGATAGGTCTCTTAATCATACTGCTATATTGAATCAATAAAGGGATGGCGGTATTTACCTCCTCTAATTGTAGTTTATCTTCCTCATTTAATTTTCTATAGGTAGTGCCTTTTTTATTCACTACTGATGAAAGGCCTATCTTTTCTATCACATGGTTTAGAAATTCTTCCGATGGCTTTGTTTTTTTATAATCTTCAAAAACATAGTCTATCTCTTCTGATTCAAGCAAATCAAAAGTCTTTTTCATGGTATTGCAATTTTTTATACCGTATACTTTTATCATCATAACATTATTTAATAAGATAAATTTTATATTTGTGGCCCTAAATTTGTATATTTACACTATATATAAAAATGGAAACAAAAAAACTAATTTATGATTCATTCTAAAGTATTCAAAATTTTCTCTCTATCTTTTATTTTAACTTTAGCCCTAGCTGTAGGAGTATCGGCCCAACAGCTGCCCCAACAACAACAGCAAGTTACTGAAGATTTCAGTGATGAAGAAATAGAGAAATTCGTAAAGATCAATCAGGAAATAATGCCTATCCAAGAACAAATGCAAGGCAGGATGATGGAAACGATCGAAGAAACTGGTCTTGATGTCAACAGATTCAATGAACTGGCTCAAGCTATGCAACAAGGCAACATAAAAGAGGCTTCGGAAGACCCACAGGAAATAGCTAAATTTAATGAAGCTGGACAAAAAGTAATGGAAATGAACCAAGAAATGGGTGCAGAATATCAAAAAAGAATGACCGCTCATCAAATGGATCCTGAAAGGTTTCAACAAATTATGATGGCTTATCAGCAAAGTGAAAACGTAAGAAATAAAGTTGATAGATTAATGGACGATGAAAATTAAGAGTTTTCATCTATCTATAAAAAAACCATTGCTCATATGAGCAATGGTTTTTTTTTAAAAAATCAATTTTTTAATACCTCTTCTATTTTTTATCCGTAAATACCTCTATGAGTGAAGCTTCGTTTGCCTCTATAATTTTTTCTATATCCTTATCTGAAAGCGCTGTAGATAAGAATAAACTTTCATATTGAGAAGGAGCCAAATAAATGCCTTTTTGCAACATTGCCTGAAAGTATTTTCCAAATAAAACTGTATCAGAGTTCTTTGCGGAATCAAAATCGTATACTTCATTATAGGTAAAAAACAACGTATACATACTTCCCAGATGATTGATAGTATAATTAAGTCCCAATTTTTTAAGAGACTGTTGAAAACCTCCTACCAATTTGTTTCCTATTCTATTTAAATCTGAATATACAGACGGTGTTTCATTAAGATGGGTTAGCATGGCCAATCCTGCAGCCATGGCAATAGGGTTACCGGACAAAGTGCCAGCCTGATAAACGGGTCCAGCAGGTGAAACAAAATCCATAATTTCTTTTTTTCCACCATAAGCTCCTACCGGCATACCGCCCCCAATAATCTTTCCTAATGTAGTTAGGTCTGGAGTTACACCAAAATGTTCTTGGGCACCACCTTTGGCTAACCTAAAACCACTCATCACTTCATCAAATATCAGGACAATACCTTCCTGATCACAGAGTTCCCTTAATGCTTTCAAAAATCCTTCCCGAGGCAGAACACATCCCATATTCCCGGCCACTGGTTCCAAAATAATCGCTGCTATCTCACCTTTATTATTTTCTACCAGTTCCTTTACTGCTTCTATATTGTTATGAGGAGCTAGAAGGGTGTCCTTGGCAGTGCCTTTGGTCACACCAGGGGAATCAGGATAGCCCATTGTAGCTACTCCTGAACCTGCTGCTATAAGGAAGGAATCGCCATGTCCATGATAGTGACCCTCAAACTTGATAAATTTATCTCTACCTGTATAACCACGTGCCAATCTAATAGCTGACATAGTCGCTTCAGTACCACTGTTCACCATTCTGACTTTCTCTATGGAAGGAACCATATGGGTAATAAGTTCTGCTATTTCCACCTCCCTGGAAGTAGGTGCGCCAAAAGAGGTACCATGCTCCATTGCTTTGATCACAGCCTCCCTTATAAGGGGATGATTGTGTCCCAAAATCATTGGTCCCCAACTGTTGATCAATTCAATATAAGCATTATCATCTTCATCATATATGAATGCTCCATCAGCTTTTTTAATAAATATAGGCTCTCCACCTACTGCCCTAAAAGCCCTGACAGGTGAATTCACTCCTCCCGGGATAAAATGCTGGGCTTTAGCAAAAAGATCTTTACTCTTGTTAATATGCATAAATCTTAATTTATTGTTCAATTTTCAATATACCATCCTCCAATTTAAGGATGGGCACCATTTGGTTAGCTCTGCCATTAGCAAAATTATATCCAAAGGAAATATTACCTTCCTGCTTACCTGCTCTTCTCAAATTCCTGGAAAAATCAAAACCAATCCTTGAATTTAGATTCTGCTGCACCCAATAAAAGGTTTCATATCCCAAGTGACCATAAAGACCCGGATACACTTGATATTTGTCATAAAAATCATCTCTGAACTTCTGCAGCCCCTCCTGTTCAAAATTTATGGTATTATTACCTATAAATCGGACATTCTGATCATGCATCATTTCAAAACTAGCAAAATCAAAATACAGCCAACTATCCGGTACGACCACAGGTACATGGGTATTGAGAGATTCCAGCACTGTAAATGCTGGGGAAGCCACATTCGGATCATCACTTAACACTACGATTATATCCGCAGTGGCATTTCTACCTCGGCTTATACCCAGATCAGTAAAGAAATCCCTTGTATTTTTTCCGTCTATCTTTTGGTTTCGTACTATCTGAAAGCCTCTCTGTTCGGCCAGTGATACCACCTGTTTGGCCAAAAGTTCGTCTTTGGATGTACCCGAATACGCTATGGCTATTTTTTTACTGGAAGATCTCCTGACTGCATAATCAATTATACCAGATGCCATAGCTGAAGTGGATGGCCGAAAGAGATAAGAATACTCTGCTCCCTGAATATTATCCTCTAAGTTAGATAGTGGGTTTACCTGCGGAATTTTATTCAATTCTGCGAAAGGGGCAATAATATTAGTCTCTTCGGGATATACAGGCCCAATGATGATATCGGCTACCTGAAAAAACGGATCTCTTAAGATTTTATCTATAACTTCAGGCTTCCTTTCAGTATCAAATATCTGTAAATTTACATCCATCCCTTCCTTTTTGGCTTTTTCTACAGCTAGACGAAGGCCTTTGTAATATTCGAAAATAAAATTCCCTCCCTGTAATCTCGACACTCCGGATCCGCCATTATAGTTAAAAGGCAAAACCAAAGCAATATCTAAAGTCTGATTAGAAGAGGATCGGGCAGTGCTTTGTCCTCCGCTGGTCTCGGTTCTGATACTCTGGAATACACGTCTCTCATCGGCAGACATGACTGTTTTTCTTTCAAGCTGGTTTCTGATAGCCAGGGTATATCCTTTGTTTTCTTGAAATTTGTCCAAGTTACTTATCATCCATGTAAGATTGGCATTTTTCAAAAAATCAAATGTGGCCCGCTCAGCTTCGTCTTTTAATGTTTCATCTCTTAACCTTTTTATTTCATTTAATGCTTCTTCATTTTCTTCTTGATTAAAATGACTCAGTACCAATAGGTATCTTGCTTCATCGGTATGGCCCCATCTCCTCTCATCTAAAACGGTTTCCAAAGCTCCTTTTGCCAGCTCGTATTGTCCATTGCCATAAGCAGCCCTTGCAAAATGAAAATGTGCATAATGGGATAAATCTCCATATTGCCGGCTATTCATATAGGGCCGTAACATTTCCATGGCTTCCTGCCAATTTCCATATTCTACTAATTTTTTACCTCTTTCATAATTTTGAAGATCATCTTGGGCATATATATCAGAGGAAAAAACTATCAGTAAAATTATAAAAAAGATCTTTTTCATATAGCTGTTGTTAAAGGAGGAGCATCCAAATACTGTATCCCAAATTAGTTATACAGTTTGGGGTCTTACATTATTGTTAAGATAGGTGTTTTGAGTGATTAAGAAGTAGGTAGGATTTCAATTCAAAATCTGTACCCTGCTTAATCTATAACGAATTTATTTCTTTTACCTTCATGAAAAAAGCCTGATTATATAAATCAGGCTCTAAATGTCATTCCCATTCTATAGTAGCAGGTGGTTTGGAGCTGATATCATAGACTACTCTGTTTACACCTTTTACCTTATTGATAATATCATTGGATATTTTACCTAAAAACTCATAAGGCAAATGTACCCAATCTGCAGTCATCCCATCTACTGAAGCTACTGCCCTGAGGGCTACTACTTTTTCATATGTCCTCTCATCTCCCATCACTCCTACTGAGGATATCGGTAGTAGAATAGCCCCAGCCTGCCATACCTGGTCATACAATCCATGGTCTTTTAATCCCTGTATAAAGATATGGTCTACCTCTTGCAGTGTCCTTACTTTTTCAGGAGTGATATCTCCCAATATCCTGATCGCTAATCCCGGTCCTGGAAATGGGTGTCTACCTACTATATTTTCGGGTATTTCTAATGCACGCCCTACTTCTCTAACACCGTCTTTAAATAAGGTATTAAGCGGCTCTACCACTTTTAGTTTCATAAAATCCGGAAGACCGCCTACATTGTGGTGGGACTTTATAGTAGCAGAAGGCCCATTTACAGAGACCGATTCTATTACATCAGGATAAATAGTACCCTGACCAAGCCATTTCACTCCTTCTAATTTATGTGCTTCATCATCAAAAACCTCTATAAAGGCTCTGCCTATTGCTTTTCTTTTTTCTTCGGGATCTGATAAACCAGCTAGGGCATCATAAAATTTTTGCTTCGCGTCCACTCCTATTACATTCAGTCCCATATGCTGATAGGAATCCAGCACCTCTTGAAACTCATCCTTACGCAATAGGCCATTATCTACAAAAACACAGGTAAGGTTATCACCGATAGCGCGGTGGATAAGGGTAGCAGCTACAGATGAGTCCACTCCTCCAGATAGCCCCATTACTACTTTATCGTCACCTATTTTGTTTTTTAACTCTTCTATGCTAATATCTATAAAAACGTCCGAAGTCCAATCTTGAGAACAGCCACAGGTCTGCACCACAAAATTTCTAAGCAGATTTTTTCCTTCCAAAGAGTGGGTAACTTCGGGATGAAACTGAATCCCATAAGTTTCTTCTCCCTGAACTTTATAGGCGGCTACTTTTACAGAGGGGGTACTTGCAATAACATCAAATCCTTTTGGAAGATCTTTGATGGTATCACCATGGGACATCCATACCTGCGAGCCATGTGTTATTTCTTTGAAAAGATTGACATGGGTGTCGATATAATTTAGATTAGCCCTGCCATATTCTCTGATCTCAGAGGGGGTGACAGCTCCCCCATACTTCTGTGCCATCAATTGGGCCCCGTAGCAAACTGCCAACAGTGGCAATTTACCTCTGAACTGATCAATATCAAGATCAGGGGATCCTTCATCTTTAACTGAACATGGACTACCTGAAAAAATCACTCCTTTTATTTCAGGGGTAATTTCAGGTATTTTATTAAATGGATGTATTTCACAATAAACATTCAGTTCTCTAACTCGTCTGGCGATAAGCTGGGTGTACTGAGAACCAAAATCTAAAATCAAAATCTGTTCTGCCATGCGCAAATTTAAGCAAGCTTCTATAAACGTAAAAGATACTACTGATAAATTTCAAAAGAATATTTGGAGATGTAACATCACTCATAGATCCACATCAAAATATATAAACCCATAATGCTCCTTAGATATGTTATAAAACCAGTTAAATAGACATCATACCATCTGATTTAAGCCAGCTCACCAGTAGGTATTAAATAAACTATATTTATTTATTCCATATAAATAACCTCTACCTCTCTTTCACATTCAGTGTAACTTAGGCCATAGCCTTTCAGAGATGCTTTGATGGATTCAAGGTGTTTTACATCAATCGACAATTCATAGATTTGGTCGGAAAATTGATCCAAATCCAATGAAAATGAATGACCTGAGTGATTAGATACTTCTTTTAATACCTCATGTAATGTATATCCGGCAAAAACCAAACAGTCTTGCAGGTAAGTAGTACTTCGTATTATTCCCCTATCAGATTCAAAATGATGCTTTACCAGCATATCATAAGTACTTACTTCTACACAGTAGTGCCTAAGTATTTCCTTATGAAGTGCAACCTGAAATCCACTGTTGTTTAAAAATTCATCCAATACAGTTTCCATAAATTCATTTGTTCTTTTCTGATCCAAATGGTGTAATCTAAGATGATATTTTTGGATTTGAATCTCATTGCTGATGCTAAAATAATGACCTGGCCATAAGGTATTTAAAATTGTGGTAAGATCATTACCAATTCTAATAAATTCAAATCCTTTTGACATGCTAAGATCGGGAATACCGTCATCTACAAACTTTTCGAGGATCAGCGTAAAATTCTCATGTTCAATTTTAGTAATTAATTCTCTGCTGGATTCGGGCAATAGATCAGTAGATTGGGCTACTAATAACCCTGTTTTTAAAAACACAAAAATGAATAATATGCTTATCTTAAACACGTTTTTCATATCTTAGGAGAGACTTGCAAAGATTCTATAGATTTACAAGACTAATAAATCAATTATACATATGGCATTTAATTAATATCAAGTATTTTTTTATAGGGTAAAGTTCTCTAACTATCACCTAAATCCCCGCTTTCACCTTCAAAAAGCGTCTCCAATTCTACAGCATTTATTCCTTCCTCCTCGTCTAAGTATTTACCAAAGACAGCCGTAGAACCATGCGTTAGATATACTTTCTCAGCTCCGGTGGCTTTTATCGCGCTGATCAGTCCGTCCCAATCTGCATGGTCTGAAAGTACAAATCCTGCATCTGCAGCCCTCCTCCTCCTGGCTCCACGGATATTCATCCAGCCTGAACAGATACCTGTACGATATGGAGAAAATCGCTTCATCCAGGGAGTCCCCATGGCTGAGGGGGGGGCTATAATAAGGGCACTTTTATAGTGGGATTTTGGAAGATCTACATCCACTTTTGGAATGTCTATCACGGGAACACCATTTTGGATTAATGCCTGATTCATGTTCCAGATGGCTCCCTGACAGTAGACCGGACCTATAGAATGGTCGAGATTGTTTATAATTCGTTGGGCTTTGCCTAAAGAATAGCCAAACAGCACGGAATTCCTCCCTTCTGCCACATTTCCTCTCCACCACTGATTGATACTGTCAAAAATCTGCTCCTGGCTTTCCCATTTATATATAGGCATGCCAAAAGTACATTCAGAAATAAACTCGTGACATTTCACAGGTTCGAATGGTGTAGATAAACCATCGTTTTCTGTTTTATAATCACCACTGGCGACCAATATTTCACCTTTGTATTCTAACCGAATTTGGGCAGATCCGGGAATGTGGCCGGCAGGATGCATGGATATTTTCACCCCGTTCATCACCAGCTCCTCTCCATAGCCGATGGTTTCTATGCTGATGTCTTTCCCCAACCGCTGCTTCATCACTTCCTCTGACTGCTCATGAGCCAGATAATGTTTCATCCCCCAGCGGGAATGATCTGCATGCCCATGAGTAATGACCGCTTTGTCCACGGGCTTCCATGGATCAATATAAATATCGGCCTGAGGGCAAAACAAGCCAGAAGGTGTAAGTTCTATCAATGCCATAGCCTAAGAACAGAACAGGTCATTCAATGTTTTACACCTTAAAATAAAAAGTTTCATAATCATGGTTTACCTGACCTCCATTCCACATCTTTAACTTCACTATAGATCAAATCCCTACAGCTGTTCAGCCTGATGGATTTTTGTTCTTCCTATAATTTATGATCTCCTTAAAATATCTAATATTAACTTTTTTAAGGTTTATTTATAATGCTCAAAATCCAGGTTGTTCTTCTGTGATTCTTGGCCCTCTTCCATAGGGTCTCCTGATTTAAATGGAGAGAAAACATATATTTTATCTATTGGGAAAATACGGTGAAGCCACCAGAGCGGTCGGGTATCACTTATGCTTATTTTTTTAAAGTAATTTCCATCATAAATGAATTGCATTCCATATGTTTCTATAAGGATATTTCCATTTACTAGATGTTGAGCAGTGCAATAAACATCGGTGTGATCTTTATCTTTTCTATCTGCTGACCTATGGATTCGCTGTACATTACTTCTGGTCATATTCAGCCTCATGAAATCCTTAATAATTGTATCACATATCAGGTACTTGCAATCATTCTTAAATACCAATTATAAAAAGTTTACCTAAATAACCCCACCATGAGCCTGCCTACTATAACGGCCCAGCTGTCAATACGAATTACCTGTACATAAAAAGATGACATTATTTATCTAAATCTAATTGATAATTTTAAACCATTTAACTGGTATTCTGATTAATTATACCTCTATTGCTTCCTCTAATGAACCGCAGTACTTAATATCCAACTTGTCTATGACATTATCAGGATTATTTTTCATAATCTGTTCTTTGGCAATCATAACCATTTTTTCAAACCATTTTTCAGCAGGCAAAATTTTTCTATGCTTCTGTAACCCATGTACAAGCATTTCATTCTTCCATTGTAGAAAATACCATTCCATACTGGGCTGATGAAACGCCTTAAGGGTCCTTTTATCAAAAATAAATTTACTGTACCCACCCCCTTTAATAATGTCTGATATTTTATGAAAAACATCTTTAAAAATCTCAATAGGTATATATTCAGTCAATAATTCACAGATAAGCATTCCTTTAGCTTTACAAGTGTATACCCGTGCATCTCTATCTTCAAATACTAACTGAAAATTATTGGTTTCAATAATATTTACAATTGGGTTCATAGTTTACATGGTAACGTTAATGAAATGATTTTTTCTTCAGGGTAGGAGCATTGGCTACCTCTGTTTTAAAGTTATCAAGGTTCTCTTCTAAGCGAATGGCATATTCTAAGGTCGTTTTTATGAGTTCCTGCTGGGAAGAAATTTGTTCTTTCAATCTTCCTAATTCACTATTCATTTCGGCCAATTTAGATTCGTACTCTTTTTGAAGACGTTCTTTTTCAACTCTGGCCTTTATCAGTTCTTCTCTAAAAATCAAAAATGATTCTGGTGGAGTCTTCATAATGTATACTGCTTCAGCGATAAATTTCTTTCAGTTTTGCGGAAATCATTATAGGTTTTTTACTGAAGACAGGCCTCCATCTACATGCAGGACCTGACCCGTCATCCAGTTGGCCTCATCAGACAAAAGATAGACCGCAGCAGAAGCAATATCTTCAGGTTTTCCGTATCGGCCTAAAGGATGTCTTTTCTTAGAAGCCTCTTGCTTATCTTCATTCTCTAAAAGTTGTTGTGCAAGTGGTGTATCTGTCAGAGATGGTGCTATGAGATTCACCCTTATATTAGAAGCGGCCCACTCTGCGGCAAGTGACCTTCCCAAGCCCTCCAAAGCACCTTTAGCGCTGGCAATCGAACTATGAAATCCCATCCCTGTCTGTACAGCTACCGTACTAAATAATACAACTGATGCATTTTTTGACCTTTTTAAACTCTTATAACTCGCCTGGAGCACTTTTACAGCTCCTAATAGGTTGATTTCTAAATCATTCATAAAATCTGCAGTGGTAAGGCGGTGAAAGGGTTTTAAATTTATAGTCCCTGGACAGTATACTAATCCATGGATTTCCTCGGGAAGTCCCTCTATAGAGTTAAATTCATGTATTACATCCAATTTACTGCCCTCCGAGCCGGATCGAGAATATAAAAACAATTCTGCCTCCTTATCCGTCAGCTTTTTTACTATTTCCTGACCTATGCCACTGTTGCCACCTACGATTACTATATTCTTACCTTTCATTATAGTTTTTTATTTTCATGCATAGAATCATAAAAAACATAAATTGTTTAACAGTAAAGCATAAAAAAACCGGTGACAGATGCACCGGCTTTTATCAGTATTTAAAATAATGATCAGAGACCTACCTTATGGTCCATGGCAATGTACCGCATCAACTCATTTCGGGTCTGCTCATCTTTTTCAAATTTGCCACCATAATATGAGGTAACTGTGCTGCTATTTACATCCTGGATGCCACGAGAAGAGACGCACATATGATGGGCATCTACTATCACTGCTACATCATCTGTACCTAATATTTCCTTGAAAGCATTACCTATCTGCATGGTAAGCCTCTCTTGAACCTGTGGTCTTTTGGCAAAATACTGGACCATACGGTTAATTTTAGAAAGCCCGATAACATGGCCATTAGAGATATATGCTACATGAGCTTTTCCTACTATAGGTACAAAGTGGTGCTCACAATGGGAGTAAAAGGTAATGTCCTTCTCCACCAGCATTTGGTTGTACTTATATTTATTTTCAAACAGCTTTGGTACCGGCATGTTTTTCGGGTCCAGGCCACTGAAGACTTCTTTTATATACATCTTAGCCACTCTCCTGGGGGTACCTTTAAGGCTGTCGTCCTCTAGATCTAGCCCCAAGATATGCATGATTTCCTTAAAATGTTTTTCTATAAGTTCCATCTTAATTTCATCATCCATCTCAAATGCATCATTTCTAAGAGGGGTTTCGGGAGAAGTTCCTACATGCTCATCTCCTATTTCATCAAAATCACGATCAAGATCCATTCCCGTCGTATTCAACAAAGTTTCTTTCCGTTTCATATAATCGTACTATTAACGCTAATTTATTATCTATTTTACCCCTTAGAATGTTCCAGATGACTATTGCTATGTTTTCTGCAGTAGGGTTTAATTCACTAAACTCTTCAGTGTCCAAGTTTAAGTTTTTATGATCAAATTTGTTCAAAATATTTTCTTTGATAAGATCACTGAGCATCTTCATATCAAATACATATCCTGTATTGGGGTCGATCGGCCCTATTAATTTCACCACCAATTCATAGTTGTGCCCATGAAAACTTGGATTATTACACTTGCCAAATACCTCCTGATTTTTTTCAGCCGACCATGACGGATTATGTAGTCTGTGAGCTGCATTGAAATGCTCTTTTCTAAAAACGGCTACGTTCATTTAATTACATTTAATATGTCTTTTGCAAAATGCAAAGCTAACTTTTTTTATTTTAGCAGAGAAAAATTATCAATCCTTCCCTTACTGAACAATAAGTGCCGTACCAGCTCCGTTTACAAATCGTAGTATTTTAACAACAATTAGGAACCATTCAGTTCATTGGTCAGTTACTCTAGTTGTAATGCTTAAGCCAAAAGGCTAATCTTCAATATCTTGCATTATAGATTGTCATTTTAACTACAGAACTGATCTCATTCACAAAACCAATTGAGTATGATAAAAGCCCTGACACTTATTACCCTACTTCTTGCTACTCCTGTATTTTCATCCAATTCTTATGATTCTATTGAAAAAGATTTAGATATCAATATGTCTTCCGAGGAAGAGCTGATACAGCTTGTTAGCACGAACCCATTAAATGAATCATTTGTTTTGCCAAACGAAAATTTATTGGAAATGGCTGTAAATGGTTATCATAAACTGGTCAATAAAAAATTATTGGATAAAGGTAAACCTTTAACCATAGTAGACTTTAGCTTACCAAGCACAGATAAGAGACTTTGGATTATAGATGTGGAAAATGGTATAGTGCTTCACCACAGTGTCGTTTCTCATGGGCGGAATTCAGGGAATCTGATGGCAGAAAAATTTTCCAATATAGATTCAAGCTATATGAGCAGCCTGGGTTTTTACATTACAGGTGAAACCTATTTTGGTAAACATGGCTATAGCCTCAGATTAGATGGTGTAGAAAGAGGGTTTAATGATATGGCCCGGTCAAGAGCTATAGTGATACACGGAGCTGAATATGCAAATGAAAATTTTATAACTAATACTGGTAGACTTGGAAGAAGCCTGGGCTGCCCTGCCCTACCAGTAGACACTTCTAAGGAAATCATTGATATCATCAAAGAAAAAACTTGTCTTTTCATATTTGGAAAAGATGATGATTATTTGTCTAAAAGCCAGTTTATAAATAAGGCTTAAACCATTCCTTTTTCCTGGCTGAAAAAAAACAAACCACCGTTCCTTTACAGTTATGGTGGTATTTTTATTTTGATATGACGCCTTTAGTCAAAATTTTTCCCTATCTATCAACTTAAAGCCCAGTTAAATTAAGATTATGCTTACCAAAAACAAAAAAAACCATCATCTACAAACCTATAGATGATGGAAAATAATTATTCTGGGCTTTATTTTATTTACAAAAAATATTCAGATACAGGTAAAGATAAGGCTTGGGCCAATTTTTTATCTCCTCCGTAAATATCTTCTCTTACCTGAAGACCTTCTTTATTTTCCCATATGGTCAGATAAAGGATCCAGACTTCGGGATTTTTATCCAGATTTACATTCTTCTCATTCGGCATATCCATAGCTTGTATGATTCCCGTTTCATCCCAATCACTGTCTTCCAGTAAGAGGGAAGCAAATTCTTTGGGCTTTTCTATCCTTATACAGCCAGAACTGAAAGCCCTCTCGTCTTTTTCATATAGTGATTTTGCCGGTGAATCATGAATATATATACTGTAGTCATTGGGAAACATGAATTTTACTCTGCCTAGAGAATTATGAGACCCTGGCGTCTGCCGGATCATATAAGAGAAGTTAGATGGACTTACATTATTCCAGTCAATGTTCCCGGCATCTACCGGTTCACCGCTGGTAGTGACCACCTGCATATTGTTTTTAGTTAAATAATTCCTGTCTTTTTGGATAGCAGGAATGGCATCTTCCCACAAAATCGTGGTGGGAAGTGTCCAGGTAGGACTAAATACCAGATAAGACATTTTAGAAGAAAATACAGGGGTCTGCCTATATTCTTTACCTACTACCACTCTGGAACTAAATATGGTATCGTTTCCACTAATATATTCTAAGTTAAAATCAGGAATATTGACGATTACTTTATCTCCTTCACCTTCTACAAAATTTGGTAACCATCTGAAGCGCTCGAGATTGACTTTTAATTTTGTAATGAGATCTTGATGATTATAATTAATGGCTTCCAAAAAGTCAGCACCAAGCACACCGTCATTGGTGAGACCATGCCGAGATTGAAACACTTTTACGCCTTCTGCTAAGCTTTCGTCATAAAGGTTAGAATCTGATGGGGAATAAGACCGCAAGTCTCCTATGCTTATCAATTTCCTTCTTATAGCTGGAATTTTATCATGACTATCACCTTCCTCTATTTTCCCCTCAAAACTTAATACTATCGTCTCTCTTTCTTCCTCATCCAATGCCCCTTTAAGCAAAGCCCTCAATTGATCATACCGGAAATTATCTGGCCTCAATTTATCCAGCGTATTGCTTACCGATGCATTATTCTCTGATATATCCAAAAGCAGTTGAAAATAATCTTCGCCCACAGGTTCAGATTCTATTTTCCATTCCATGTCAAGCTTAGTAGGATCCACTTTTCCAAGATCCAGATCATGTGATAGCTTGATAAAGGAGTTACTCAACATCATGTCAAGGACAGCATGAAGTTCTGGATCATCACTTTCAGACAGTTCACTTACCAGTGATTCAATTTCATCAAATAAATAATCTTTTTTATCTAGACCATCATATTTTACTTCTTCTAAATATTCCAAAAAGTCTTCTCCCTGACTATTTAGGCCTTGAGCTTTCACCCATATAGGATGAAAATCATTTTGAGAATATACCTTATTATATAGGGAATCTTTGTTAGCATCCCCCGACATAAGACTGATCTGTTCGCTTATTTCATCCGCAGTAGGATTTTGACCACAGGAGTAAAGTGCCAATACTATTATAAATAAGAATAAATAACTTGTAGATTTCATATAATTAGGGTTATTACAATACCCTTCATCAAAGGATATGCCGAAAAATATAATTATACATAAATCATGAAATTATGTATTTTTCAGATGATAAAAAATACTTAAAATAATTTTAAAAAATTTTATTTTATACAATTAAAAAATCCTTCAATAATAACAAGATTACTTTTTCAAGGTATATCTCTTGAGCATCCTGCCAAAACACCTTTAAAATTATATCAAAAAGGTGTTTTGGATCATTTGGATGAAAATAATTATACATCTAAATGCTGATACTTATTCCCTAATTCCCAGGAATCCTTAAGCATCTCTAGAAAGCCTTCCATTTTACCCAAAGGGATCAGGTTAGGTCCATCACTAAGCGCTTTTGATGGTTCGGGATGTGTTTCTATAAAAAATCCGTCTACTCCTGCAGCAGCAGCGGCCCTTGCCAAAAATGGTGCAAAATGTCTTTCTCCTCCACTACTTCCACCTTGTCCCCCTGGCTGCTGTACGCTATGCGTGATATCAAATACCACGGGTGCAAATTGTCTCATGACAGGTAACGATCGCATATCGACTACAAGATTATGATAACCCAACGTAAACCCTCTTTCAGTTAGGCAAATATTATTATTGCCTGTAGAACGGACTTTAGTAACCGCATACTGCATGTCTTCAGGAGCCATAAATTGGCCTCTTTTGATTTTGACTGCTTTTCCTGTTTCGCCTGCGGCCAAAAGTAAATCCGTCTGCCTGCATAAAAATGCTGGTATCTGCAATACATCGACTACCTCTGCCACTTCTTTTGCCTGATAACTTTCATGTATGTCTGTCACCAAAGGCACTCCCAATTCTTTACCTACCCTTTGGAGCACTTCTAAAGATTTATCCATACCGATGGATCGGAAGGAGGAAGAACTGGTCCTATTGGCCTTATCAAATGAAGCCTTAAACACATAGGAAAAGCCATATTTATCAGCCAGTGCTTTTGTCTTTGAGCCGATCTCAATGCAAATATCAAAACTCTCCACTGCACATGGACCTGCAAACAGCACAGGCTTCTCGCTTCCCAATACCACCGCATCGGTGATCTTCATATTGTGTATATATTTATTCATAAACTGGTTTAGTTATTTTAAATTGAATACCCTAGACTTTTCTATTTGCCAAATCTTTTGACTGATAAATCTTCTACTATACCTCTCAGTTTACCCTGAGACTGTAAAATAACATCAGCCACTTCACGAAAAGCCCCAAAGCCTCCATTAAAACTACTGACAAAATCCACTTTATCCCTCACATAAACCATAGCATCAGCAGGAGCTGCCGATAACCCTACATTCATAAGAATAGGGAGATCAATAATATCATCCCCGATATAAGCGCATTCTTTGACAGAAAGCCCCATCTTTCCGATCTGATCAAAAAATAAATCATATTTAAGCTTGGCTCCATGAAGGTGAAAATCAAACCTAAGTTCTTCACAACGGTTTCTGACTACTAATGAATCTCTGCCGGTAATGGCTCCTACTTTTATCCCGTTTTCCTGAAGGTACCTGATTATTTGTCCATCCTTGACCTGAAAACGCTTATATTCCAGTTGATTATCATCATATATAATACCCCCATCTGTGAGTACACCATCTACATCTGTGATAAGCAATTTAATATTGGCAGCTTTATCCCACACCTCTTGACTTACATTAAGGAAGTAATCTTTCATGACTTATTCTTTTTCCAATGAATAGAATAAAGATCAAGCCTTCTTTGAGCCAAATTTCTAACACTGCCAGCTTTTCTCAATTTTGTCAAAAGGTCCAGGTCAACATCCGCTACAATAGTGGTTTCTGTATTTAATGAAGCTTCTGCTACCACTGCATCATGAGGAAAAGAAAAATCACATGGAGAATAGATTACAGCCTGGGAATGCTGGATGTCCATATTTTCTACTCGGGGAAGATTTCCCACAGAACCTGTGATAGCTACATAACATTCATTTTCCACCGCTCTTGCTTTGGCACATGTACTTACACGGAGATAGGCATTTTTGGTGTCAGTCCAAAAAGGGACAAACAAAATATCCATCTCTTGCTCAGCTAAAATTCTACCCAATTCCGGAAATTCCACATCATAGCATATCAATATTCCAATTCGGCCAGCATCAGTATCAAAAACCTTAATGCCATTGCCACCCTGTAGTCCCCAGTATGCCTGCTCATCAGGTGTGATATGTAGTTTATACTGTTTATCTATAGTACCGTCCCTTCTACATAGGTAGCTGACATTCCTAAGTTTTTTACCATCATATTCAGGCATACTTCCAGCTATAATATTTACGTTATAGGAAAGAGCCAGATCTCTCATCCGGGTCACGATCTCTTGGGTATAATCAGCCAGATTACGGATAGCCTCAGAAGCATCCATATCATTAAACTCCGCCAAAAGAGGGGCATTGAAAAACTCAGGAAGCAAACAGAAATCTGATTTATAGCCTGAAACGGTATCCACAAAAAACTCTACCTGTTGCATCAGGTCATCAACATTATTAAATCTCCTCATCTTCCACTGGACCAAGCCTAGACGGACAATTGATTTTTTATTGCCGATAAGTTTCTCTTCTTTTTCATAATAGATGTTGATCCATTCCAATAGCGTGGCATAGGCCCTACTATCAGTGTCTTCCGGCAAATATTTAGTAATCACCTTTCTTACGTGAAACTCATTTGCAAGCTGGAAGGAAAGAACCGGGTCAAATACTTCCTTATTTTTTACCAGATCAATATATTTACGAGGGGTCATCTGATCAGCATACTTACTGTATCCTGGGATTCTTCCTCCGGCTATAATGGATCGAAGGTTCAGGTTTTCACAAAGTTCCTTTCGCGCATCATACAGCCTCCTGCCCAGGCGCATACCTCTATAATCTTTAGATACAAATACATCTGTACCATATAAAGTATCCCCGTTTTCATCATGCGTATCAAACTTTCCAAAGCCAGTAATCTGATCATAGGTATGGTTATCTCCGAATTTACTATAGTCTACTACCAGACTAAGTGCAGCAGCTACTACTTTCCCATTGTCTTCTATACAGATCTGTCCCTCGGGAAATACTTTAATCTGATTTTTAAGTTCTTCTTTGGTCCAGGCACCCCCTGGTTCCTTATATATGGAAGTCATGATATCGCGGATATCATTATAATCGGAGAGCTTTATATTACGTAGTTTGAGTCTATGCTCTAATTCCTCTTTTTGTTTACTCATGCTCAAAATTAATTAAATTTATCAACAGGATATAAATCTTAAAAAATTTCTTATCCATAAAAACAGAATTTTATATTGTTTCAATCAATTATCTTGCCGCTAAATAAAAAAAAATCATCTTAATTTATATACATATAAACTAGCCTTCATAAATATATCTCTACCACAAAAGCCTATTTTTTATACCAATACAGTAGACCTACCAAATTAAGTATTTATTATCACTACATCCCTTCACCTCAATTGCTAATTGATATGATATCTATTAAATTAAATATCCATTCATACACATAAAAAATAATTAGATAATCATTTTTTCACGTTACCATTTTTATGAAATTATTTGTACCATTAATGATCATAATGATGGCTTTGTTTTGTTCAAAAGCAAAGTCTCAAAATTTTTACCGGTATCGATTTGAAGCACCTTGGTCTATTGCCTTTAGTACAGGCCCTACGCAATATTTTGGGGAATTATATGACCTATGGAGGTATAAAGAAGGGATCCAGCCTGATATTAATTTTGCCTTTACTACTAGATACACATTTGGCACCCATTTGAAAGCAAGATTAGATGCCACCTATTATCGCATTTCAGGTAATGATCAGTTGGCGGATCCTAAAAGCGGGAGAATTCCCCGGAACTTAAATTTTGAGGCAGGAAATTATGAAGGAGCATTTTCAATAGAATATTATTGGAAACCTGTAAAGGTGATCAATCACGGAAGGAGTTTTTGGAACCCCTACATATTTATGGGTATAGGTCTTAGCAGTAATAATCCCTACGCAAATTACAATGGTAATAGGATACCTTTAAGACCCCTCCGGACTGAAAACCAATCCTATGCCGGGTACATATTTACATGGCCTATGGGAGCAGGCATCAAGTATAAGTTTAATACTCATCTGGACATACTATTGGAAATTAATTACCGCTTTACTAATACTGACTATCTAGATGATGTAAGTGCATTTGATATAAGTGGATTTTATGAAGCGCTCATTCACGATTATCAGGGATATAATATAGTTGTAAACGGCACCACTACATTTTATTCGAATCCAAACCGCTTACGCATGGCAGTTAGGAACACTGATTATTTACTTGATAATGGTGAGCCAAACCTAGATGCCATTATCGAAAGCAATGGACTAATCCGTCGTGGTAGTGGCTTGGATGTCAGGAAAGATGGGTTCATGACTTTTAATGTGGGATTGGAAATTTATTTTGTCCATCTCTTAAAGGAGAAGCTTATAATAATAAACAGATCTACGCGGTAAATTTATCTATAATATGTGGATTCCATCTTTGGATTAGCTAATCACACCATCAGTAAAAGATTTTTTCATATCAAATCCACCAATTTATCGTCTTTTCACCCCATGTAAACTATATCACCCGGCTTTTGGGTTCTTTATCGTAAATTGGCCGCTAAATGAAAGAAAGCATATGAATTGGAAAAAAGAAATAAAAAATTTTGGCTTGGTAATAGGCATATTTGCTTTGCTATATTTCACCGGATGGATCACTCCCCTAATGGGCGGTATTCAATCACTGGTGCTTTCCACAGGCCTGCTCAAACCTAATGTAGTACTAGAAAACAAAGAGGACAGGGCATTTGATTATACAGGAGACTTTTTAGACGAGAACGGGGAGCTTGTAGCGCTTGAATCCTTTAAAGGAAAAACACTATTCATTAATTTATGGGCCACATGGTGCCCTCCCTGTCGGGCTGAGATGCCGCACATATCCGATCTATATAAGAAAGTCCAGGATGAAAAAACTATCGAATTCCTGATGATAGCTTTGGATAATGATTTTAATAAAAGCATAAAATATGTAGCGGAAAAAGGTTTTTCATTTTCTGTACTACATGCCAATAAGGGACTTAACAGATCTCTACAAAGTCAGTCTATCCCTACTACACTTGTAATCAGTCCGAAAGGAAAAGTGGTTTTTTACCAAGAAGGAATGAGTAATTTTAACACGAAAGAATTTACGGAATTTTTATTAAATCTGTAACCAATTAGACTTCAGGCACATTGTTATATAATTAAAATGTATAAAAACCTTTTGAATAAAAACCCACTCAAGTTTCTGAAACCTGATAGGTTTGGTTAATTTTGCAAACAATTACCAAAACCGTAAAAAAATTCGCTGATACATGGCTGAGTATAATTTTCAAGAAGTAGAGAACAAATGGCAGGCTTACTGGGAACAAAACCAAACTTTTAAAGCCCGGGTAGATCGGTCAAAACCTAAATTTTATTCTTTGGACATGTTCCCCTACCCTTCAGGTGCGGGGCTGCATGTGGGACATCCGCTGGGATATATCGCATCAGACATCGTCACCAGATTTAAGCGGTTAAAGGGTTTCAATGTCCTTCATCCCATGGGCTATGATTCCTTTGGCTTACCAGCCGAGCAGTATGCCATCCAGACGGGTCAGCATCCCGCGATCACTACAGGTGAAAATATAGCCAGGTACACCGAACAGCTGAAAAACATCGGCTTTGCCTTTGACTGGTCCAAGGAAGTCCGGACATCAGACCCCAGCTACTATAAATGGACCCAGTGGATCTTTATGCAGATCTTCAACAGTTACTATGATAACAAACAGCAAAAGGCTATTAGTATAGATTCTCTGATCAGGATTTTCGAAGAGGAAGGAAACTTAAATGTCGACGCTGTATGTGATGAGGATATCCATCACTTCACCGGCAACGAATGGAAAAATTATACCGAGAAGCGACAACAGGAGATTCTCCTAAAATATAGAATGACCTACCTTGCCGAAACTACCGTGAACTGGTGTCCGGCCTTGGGAACGGTACTATCTAATGATGAAGTAAAAGACGGCTTCTCTGAAAGGGGCGGACATCCCGTAGAAAGGAAAAAAATGATGCAGTGGAGCATGCGGATCACCGCTTATGCAGAAAGATTGCTTCAGGATCTGGAAAAGGTAGATTGGGCAGAGCCTATCAAGGAAATGCAGCGCAACTGGATCGGAAAATCAATCGGCGCGGATGTCACTTTTCAGGTGAAAAATCATGATATCAAAATAAAAGTGTTCACTACACGGGTGGACACCATATATGGCGTAACTTATCTGGCACTGGCACCGGAAAGCGAAATGGTAGCCGACCTTATCACCGAAGACCAAAGAGAAACAGTAGAAGCCTATGTGGAAGTGGCCAAAAACCGCTCCGAACGGGACCGGATGACAGATGTAAAAACCATCTCTGGTGCTTTTACTGGTTCTTACGCCATCAATCCATTTAACGGTGAAGAAATTCAGATATGGGTAGCTGATTATGTACTTGCAGGCTATGGTACAGGAGCAGTAATGGCCGTACCTGCCCATGACGAAAGGGATTATAATTTTGCCAGACATTTTGGACTGGAGATCCGCCAGGTTATAGAGGGAAGCTTGGAAGAAGGTTCTTTTCCGGGGAAAGGTGGTATAATCATGAACTCAGACATCCTCAACGGACTGGAAATGAGAGCAGCGATGGACAAGGCCATCGCATTTTTGGAAGAAAAGAACATAGGAAAAGGTAAAATACAGTACAGAATGCGGGATGCCATCTTTACCCGTCAGCGATATTGGGGAGAACCTTTACCCGTATATTTTAAAGAAGGCATGCCATACCTGATCGAGGAAAAAGACCTGCCACTGGTCTTGCCAGAAGTAGATAAATACCTTCCTACAGAAGATGGTGAGCCGCCCTTGGGGCGAGCTACAAACTGGACCTACAAAACGTCGGAGGGTGAGTTCCCTCTGGAGATGAGCACCATGCCCGGATGGGCAGGGTCAAGCTGGTATTTCTTCCGGTATACGGATCCGCAAAATGAAATATCTTTCGCTGATAGAGAAAAAACAGATTACTGGGGTGCGGTGGATCTGTATATCGGTGGAGCTGAACATGCGACCGGCCACCTTTTATATTCGAGGTTTTGGACCAAATTCCTATATGATATCGGAGCGGTCGGTATAGAAGAGCCCTTCCAAAAAATGATCAATCAGGGTATGATACAGGGAAGATCCAATTTTGTGTACAGGGTGAAGGGCAGCAATACATTTGTAAGCCATGGACTGAAGGAAAGCTATGATGTATCTGAGATGCATGTGGATGTGAACATCGTCTATAACGACCAATTAAACCTGGAGAAATTTGTGAACTGGAGACCTGATCTGAAAGGGGCTGAGTTTATCCTCGAAGACGGGAAATACATTTGTGGTGCGGAAGTGGAAAAAATGTCAAAATCCAAATATAACGTGGTTAACCCGGATGATATCATCACCAGATATGGAGCGGATACACTAAGGCTTTATGAAATGTTCCTTGGACCTTTGGAGCAATTTAAGCCCTGGAATACCAATGGAATCGACGGTGTATATAAGTTTCTCCGGAAACTATGGAGACTTTATCATGATAAGAATGGCCACTTCTCAGTATCTGATGCTGCAGCGGTACCAGAAGAGCTAAAATCCCTTCACAAAATCATCAAAAAAGCAGAAGATGATATGAATAACCATTCTTTCAACACTTCTGTCTCAGCGTTTATGATTTGCGTCAATGAACTTTCTGCATTAAACTGTAATAAAAGATCGATATTAGAACCCCTAGCCATTGTGGTCTCTCCTTATGCCCCACATATTGCTGAAGAACTATGGTCACTCCTTGGACGACAAACTTCTATCGTAGAAGCAGCCTATCCGCAATTTAATGAAAAATATCTGGTAGAAAATATCCATGAATATCCGGTTTCTATAAACGGTAAAATGAGACTTAAACTTTCATTGCCACTCAACCTTAGTAAAGAAGAAATCGAAAAATCTGCTATGGATAATGAAATAGTTCAGAAATGGCTGGAAGGAAAATCTCCTAAAAAAGTCATCGTAGTACCTGGAAAAATAGTCAATATAGTAGTTTAAACTTCATTGATTATCGCCCACCAAACCTCTGGAAACTTCCATATTATAATTTATCAATAAATGCACCATAAAAAAAAGCCCATTCAAATGGGCTTTTTATTTTTAAAAGAATTTGAAGAAGGGACCTTCATTATTGATTTTATCGGTGGTTCTTTCAGAAGGAGCGATTCTTTTTTCCCTTACCCATGCATCAAATTCCTTTTGGGCTTCCTCTTTTGTTTTTTTGGATCTTTTACTGTAATCATCTACTGTAAACTCATCCTCTTTTTTATAGAAACTTTCCAGATCGTAACTCATAGCTTTATGTGATTAAATGGTTAATATTGGTTTACTTATTAAAACCCAATTTTAATTTAAATGTTTTGTGAGCATTTTACCTTAGAACATTTTTATATGAAGGCAGGTTTTAATAAGGTAATTTGACCGTTAGCAACGAATAGCTTAACTTTACCATAGAACGATGATGATATGAATATAGAAGAAAACAAAGTGGTAGGTATTACTTATGAACTGAAAGTGAGTAAAACGGATGAAGAATCGGCTCCTTTTAGTGCTGAAATAAGAGATAAAGATGACCCCTTTTATTTTCTTTTCGGCAGCAGCGGATTACCTGAAAAATTTGAAAATCTCTTATTACAAAAAAAAGTAGGTGATACTTTCAACTTTACGCTTGAAGTAGAAGAGGCTTATGGAGAAGCAGATGATGAGATGATCATGGCTCTTCCAAAAGATCAATTTACTTCCGAAAGAGGTTTTGACCCTACTATGTTGGAAGAAGGAAGTTTCTTGCCTTTGATGGATGAAGATGGTTATTCTATGCAGGCTAAGGTAGTAAAAGATATGGGAAGCGATTTGCTTCTGGACTTTAACCATCCTCTAGTGGGATTCAAACTTCATTTTGACGGTGAGGTAATCGAAGTAAGAGAAGCCTCGGAGGTAGAAATTGCCCATGGCCATGTTCATGGTGAACATGGCGAAGACCATTAGTAGACTTAAAAAAAAGTAAAAGAACAGGTTCCAATATCTTACTTTATGTTATGGACCCTGTTCTTTTACTCTTTTGGACTTGGGTATAATAATTCTGATGTAGCTTCACCTCATCAAAGTTTAACGTGACTGTAGATCCTTTAGCCGGAAGTAATGATAGCTTAGTTAGGGGACCAATGATTAAAATATAAAGAACATTTAAATATATATATATTAATTTAGAAGTAATATCATATAATATAATCTTTAGGCATTAGGATGTGGGTAAATCATCTGAGCTAACAAAGGATAAACAGACTTCTTTATTTTTATCCCAATCCAGATATATGTCCTCACCTACTTCACATGTTCTTTCCTTATCTTCCACTTTCCAAATCTCACCCTCTGGCATAATAACTGTCAGTTGATTAAAATGTATCAAAAATTTTTTCTCCGATACTTTACCTGGATTTCGCCCTTTATTTTTTATCAGTATATCCATAGGACGAATGAAAGCGCCCTCCTTATCACTGATTATATTTAGATGGCTGAATAACTTGGCTGTATAATACGTGGTGGGATTTCGAAATATATCCTCCGCTTTTCCTTCTTGTACTATTTTCCCTTTTTGAAGGATCACCAGATTACCACTCATCATCAAGGCATCATCCAGATCATGCGTAACGAATAAAACTGTCATCTGCATCTGATCAAATATAGCACGCAGCTCTTCTATCAATTCTCTCTTTTGTATCGTATCTAAACTGCTAAAAGGCTCATCTAATAGCAATACCTCAGGTTCTATGCTCATAGCTCTACCTATGGCTACCTTCTGCTGCTGGCCTCCTGATAGCTGTCGGGGATATTTGTCCTCAAAAGAAGTTAGATTTAACATTTCAAGTATTAGCTTTACACGCTCCTCCCTATACGCTTTATCGTACATCAGAAGAGGACGGGAAATATTTTCTCCCACAGTGGAATTTGGATAAAGGTGATTCCCCTGATGGATCAACTTGATCTCATCATACCCCGACACCAGCTTTTGGGATGGGTTCAGTATCCGGGTTTCACCCAAATAGACTTCACCTCTATCTTGCACCTCAAGTCCAGCTATGATCTTAAGCAAAGTGCTTTTCCCAGATCCACTTTCTCCGATCAATGAAACCACTTCTCCCTTTTCTAAAGTCAAAGAAATATTGACCAAGGCGTCAGACCCCTGATCATATTGTTTACTTATGTCTGAAACTTTAAGGTAACTCATACTTTAAATTCATGCTGAATTTTTATTGGAAGGCTTTTGAAAATTAAATCGTAAGAATGATCCACCAGATCTAGTATCAATCGATCTGTTACATCTTTATTAAAAAGTACAGTATTCCAGTGTTTTTTGTTCATATGATAGCCAGGAATAATGCCAGAATATAATTCCCTGAGCTCGATGGCTCTTTCAGGATCACATTTCAGATTGATGCTTTCAAAATTATCAATATCTGTCAAAGCAAAAATTTTTCCCTTCAGTTTAAAACAGAGGGTACTTTCATCAAAAGGTGTATCTTCTGTTGCACCTTGTTTCGAAAGACAATAGTTTCTGAAAAACTCGATATCCATGGGAACAAAAATAGAGAAAGTACGAATTAACTTTCCTTATATAAAACAAATTTACATCACTCTTTTTAATATCCAGAATATTACCGCTCCCAAAAAAACGATAATAGAAATTTTATTGATTCCATGCATCATTCTCAAATTGATGTTGGATTTTTGATTAGGATCAGGCTTTCTAAACACACGGAAGAAATAATTACCTACCGCTCCTACTTGGAAGAAATCCTTTACATTGTTTTTTTTATTGGACATGTCTTTAATTATACAGAATGTGTGAAATGTTAAGCCTTTAACATTGGCTTAAAGGATATCCATACAGCAACTAAAGGACTGTAACAGAACCGTTTTATTAACCCAACTTTTCAGTTTCTGGTTCGATCCATTGACCATCTTTTTTGATAATATTGATTAGCTCATCTACGGCCCTATCTGAGGACACTGATCTTTTCATTACTTCTTTGCCTTTATAAAGGGTGATTTTACCTTTCCCAGAACCCACATAACCATAGTCAGCGTCTGCCATTTCACCTGGTCCGTTCACAATACAACCCATGATGCCTATTTTCACCCCTTTTAGATGATCGGTTCTTTTTCGTATCATAGCCGTAGTTTCCTGTAGGTCAAAAAGGGTACGTCCACATGAAGGACAGCTGATGTATTCTGTCTTTGACATTCTGGTCCTGGCGGCCTGAAGCACCCCAAAGCTTACTGAGTTATGAAGTTTAATTTGGGCAAAGATTTCTTCCCTATTCTGCTTTTTGGATTTTGACATACTGATCATAACACCATCACCTTGTCCATCTATCAGCAAACCTCCTACATCAGTAGCCGCATATAACATAGTCTTATCATTATCCTGATCTGGATAACTCACTTGAAAAACAACCGGTGTCATCACGCCGCGCTTGATCAAACTTACCATAGCCCTTCTCAAAGCTGGCATATTGTGTGTATTATCACTACGCAAGATGATGACTACATCTTTTCTATCGGTTAATAGGGGAATGGCCATTCCTACCTCGACATCTTCCAACAAAAGGAAGTTAAGTGTCATATGAAATGTATGGGCCGTTTTAAAACTATTTAAATTATAGGCAGGAAACTTATTTGTTTTGTCCAATGCTCGCTCCCACACCGCAAATTCCTGTATTTCCTTCAGACCATTAGGTAACATAAAGGGAATAGGATTAGAGCCTGTAAAAACAAAGTCGCAGCCCTGGTCATTCATCTTCCATTTATCCAGTTCCGGTAAATAAAAATGCCCTACATTCTTCAGGTCTTTTTCTGTAACACCTTCTATTTTGGATATATCCGTTATGACTCGTGGAACGTTACTCCCTCCGATATTATATACCTCTAGCGCATTTCTCTTTGAATATTCATATGGGGATATTGGATAAGTATCCAGTCCTGCGATAGGAAGATGCCCCACCCTATCTGAATATCGCTCGATCAGCGAGGCTGCCACAGGGGCCTCGAACTCCGGATCTTCGGTGAGGGAAACCCTGACAGTATCTCCTAGACCATCCTCCAACAATGTACCTATACCTACGGCGGATTTAACCCTACCATCTTCTCCATCACCGGCCTCAGTGACTCCGAGATGTAATGGGTAAGGCTTAAACCCTCCCTCATCCAGTTTTTGGACAAGCAACCTATAGGCCTGCACCATTACCTGGGTATTAGAAGACTTCATCGAAATCACTATATTGAAAAACTCCTCTTCTTCACAGATCCTTAGAAACTCCAATGCTGACTCCACCATCCCAAGGGGTGTATCTCCATACCTGCTCATAATTCGGTCTGAAAGTGAACCATGGTTGGTTCCTATACGCATGGCTGTACCATGTTGTTTGCATATATTTATCAAAGGGAGAAACCGCTGTCTGATCCTGTCCAGTTCCTCCTGATAACTTTCATCGGTATATTCGATTACTTCAAATTTCTTTTTGTCTGCATAATTGCCAGGATTAATCCGTACTTTTTCTACAATCCCCGCAGCTATTTCGGCAGCATTCGGTGTAAAATGTATATCTGCTACCAGTGGTGTATGATATCCCCTGATGGCCAGTTCTTCTTTTATGGCCCTTAAGTTTTCTGCTTCCTTGATACTAGGGGCAGTGATTCTGATCAGCTGGCAGCCACTTTCTATCATGCGGATGCACTGCTCCACTGATCCAGGGGTATCCATGGTATCCACGGTGGTCATAGACTGAATTACTATCGGATTGTCCCCGCCGATGATCACATGACCGACTTTTACCGGTATCGTCTTTCTTCTGGAATAACTGGTCAGGCTGTTACAATACCTGATTTGATCTACGAGATTTTTGGTTTCCATGGTACTTTATAAATCGCCTAACTGTGGCCTGATCACTATTTCTTCTACTACTGAATTTGGCGAAAGGCTGTAAGCTGCCCAGACCGAGTCTGCCACATCCTCTGCCTTCATAAATCTCTCCTCGGGTATATCTACACCTTCCCAGCTAGCGGTCAATGTAGCGCCTGGCATTACTGAAGTTACTTTTATATTATAATCTTTAAGTTCCTGCCTTAAACATTTAGTAAATCCCAATAGTGCCCATTTCGAAATAGCATAGGTGCCTCCATTGGCATAAGCGGTGAGCCCAGCTATAGAACCCATGCTAAATATATAGCCACCTCTTCTTTCCATCATCTCCTTAGTAAAAGCACGGGTTAGATGGTAAACCGAAAAAAGGTTGGTATGCATCATCAGTTCAAAATTGCCATCAGGTTCATCTTTAATGGCCCCAGGTAAAAACACACCTGCATTATTGACCAGTACATCAGGGATAGTTTCAGTCTTAACAGCATCTGCAAAAGCAATTACCTCTTCCTTCTTGGACAAATCAGCCTGGAAGGTGAAGATTTTTATGCTTGGATTATGTTTATTTAATGCCGAAGTAAGCTCGTTCAGGTCAGCTATGTGTCTAGAACACGTATAGATATCAAACCCTGCTGCTGCAAACTTAAAAATAATGGCTCTTCCGATCCCTTTGGTCCCACCGGTTACCAATATACTTTTGGACATATTGTTCGTGCTTTAATAGTTAGTGTGACAACTAATTACCTGATACAAAGTTATCATTTTTTTAAAGAATACAAGTAGGGATATGAAATATCCACAGAGGTATAGGAACGGACTACCGGGTAAAGCTGAAATGGAAGACATATTCGACTTTTCCGTATAATGGAAACCTTTCGCACCTAGTGTTCTTCAAATACAACTGTGGCACTATGGGTTACAGGTCCCATGCTATGTACGCCAAGTATCCCTTAAAGCATGAGTATATCTATATATACAGTTGGGTACACAGGTTTTGGATTCGGCTTTTCTCCTAACTATTTTTTGCATAAAGTAATATCATTACCCATTAAGATATTTCACAAAACGTTGCCTTAAAACAAAGCCGATACCTGCATCCTTCCGATATGCACTTTCTTTCCCAATCCTTCTGAATTTCTACCTTCATAGACCATATTCATTTGCAAGCCCTGCCCTATTTTCTGAATCCAGTTGAAATTCCATATGAAATTAGTGCCTACCGCAAGTGCCTGAAGCATTTCATATCCCACGGGTGTATTGGGCTGTCCATTATAATCTATATAAGTATAGTTGAGATTTAGATTGAGCGTGGTTTTGATGGCTTTGGCAAATCGCACATCCAGTCCCATATGATGATGTAAGGCTAGTTCCTTGATTTCATCATTAGTAACATTAAGCTTTCCAGTATACATATAATTGCCTGTGGCCCGAATGGTAGAAGTCGGCTGATAACTCAGCTCTGGCCCATAGCCCTTCAGACCGATTGCATAATTCCTATTTTCCAAAAAGTCTGAAGCTGCCAGCCTCTTTCCTATATTGGCTAAAAACCTGACGTTAAGCATAGGGTTCAGGTTAATGCGCGTATTCAGGCGCCACTCTCTCTGTATCAGGTCTTCATAGCCACCAGATAGTAGCTGTTTAGATCGGCTATCAAATAAAGATAGGTCAAACCCATACTTAGCCGAGGACCTATTAAAAAACAGAGAAGAACGGACTGAATGTCTTACACTGATCAGGTTTTCATCACCTAGCCCTTTCGAAAATGGCAACACCCTGTCCCAAAATTCAGAAGAAGTGATTTTCTTGTCAACATTCAAACTTGTATTACTAGAAAACTTTTGAAGAATTGCACGGACACCACTCTCTTTTTTCCAAAGGTCTGGAAACTTAGTATTTAATCTATAATTGAATACTGTATTAAAAGCCTGGATGTAATCGTCGGTGGGCACAAAAATTTTAATGAAATTTTTTTCATCTGGATTGATAGCGAGATAAAATTCATTCAGCTGCTGCACCCCATCTTC
Source organism: Anditalea andensis (assembly GCF_000714815.1). Taxonomy (GTDB): domain Bacteria; phylum Bacteroidota; class Bacteroidia; order Cytophagales; family Cyclobacteriaceae; genus Anditalea; species Anditalea andensis. The sequence goes on from NZ_JMIH01000014.1 coordinate 435,193, forward strand.
ATTATCATCCCTCCAGGTATGTGTCCCTTCCCCTGTAGGCACGGGAAGGTATACAAACTCCTTTCTCAATTCCCGCCCATTCCCTATAGCGTAATTTAATTCGCTCCTAATAGCATTATTGATTATTTGACCCATATAATCAATACGCCCCATAATAGTGGTTTCTTCAGGCAAGTCTATTTGCAGATACTGAAGCTTCCTGTAAAGGAATGTTCCTTTTATATCATGATTGCCCATCTTTTTATTTATACCATAGTGGGCTGTAAATGCTTTAGTATAAGGCAGCATTTCTCCAATTACAGGTAACTGATCCTCTCTCCAGCTCGCTTTGGCAAAAAAAGAATAGGTAAGCGTATCATTGCTAATCAAATAAACCTGATGTTCTTTAAAGTTATTAGCAGAACTCACTACACTGTCACTTTCTACATGACTTACTTTATTTCTATCTAACAGCAGCCGATATCCCGGCACCAGTATTTTACTCCTGTATTCCACATTCCCGTTGTACCTAAACCAGTCAGCGTGTAAATTTCTGACATCGTTCTTTAGGGTAAAAATATCATTGATCAGAAAAATGCGTTTGGTAAGCTGCTGATTATACCTGCCCAGCTGCTGATGGCCTCTGAGAATACCTCCTCTGTTTCTGAGATTTACCCTATAAGAAATCAGATTACCAGAGTTTTTGTGGGCTTCAAGTTGGGCAGAAAAGAGATGATCCGAAGTGGGAACAGTCAGCACTGTATCATCCAAGTTCCAGTCTCTGTCAAATTCTATATACCTTGCCCGATCTATAAATGAAAAATTAGATGAATTGTACTCCAGCTCAGCCATACTCTGGATCATATAACCCTGTAGCCAAGAAACCTGACGTTTTTGGGAACGAATTCCTACCTTTAAAGCATATCCTATATTATTATCATTATCCAAATCGGAATACAAATTAATATCATTATCCGATACGGCCATTTCGGTATATACTTCCTCATGAAGCCCTAACTTGACATCCCCTCCAGATGTCACCATTTGTTTCTTATTTGGTGCGGGCAAGGGAGAGTGAATTGAAAACCGTCCCTGTTTGTGGCCATTGATGGGTTGGACAAATTCGTATTGAATACCGTTTGCGAGCTGTTGCTTTCTTATATAATCTCCATATCCTTGCCCTACATCCATAAAGCTGGGCATAAAAAATGCTTCATCAGGGTCCGTACTATATTCATAAAATATCTCTACCCCTCTCTCAGGGCTAGAGTTTTTTCTTTTGGCATACATGATTCTTTTTGGATCGAATGCCGTACTGTCTACCTTATCCACCAACGCCGCGGAAATATGATCACCTACAGAAGATAAAAGTCTTATTTGATCATCTGAATATTCAAAGAAAAGAGGCTTATCTCTATTGTCCTGCTCTCTGTAGTAATTAAAGTAAAAACTTGCCTGATTACTTTCCTGGGTATGAGTGGCAGTTAAGATGGATCTGGTAAAATTCCTTTCTGCATATTCATAATCTACCCGCACTCTGGAATACTTGGTGATGAGGATATTGGCTGTAAATGTAATTTCTCCCTGATTATAATCTATGACATAATCATAATTGTATCCTCTTTTCAACATTCTGTTATCAAGGAATACTCTTTCAGAATCGGCCATTACGATGATAAACCTTTCATTTTGAGGCCCTCGGATTCTATAAGGGCCTAGGACCCCTTCTATGATGGGAAGTTCGGTAGAGGCAAATTTACCTTTGGCAATTGATATAGCTGCATGAGAAGTGGCTTTCCACGTATGCCCGATATTATACTGGGACGTGAACTGCAGCCCCTGCACATTCTTATAATATCTCAAAAAATCCGATCTGCGCTGCTGTAATACTATATCTCCTGCTTCAAATTTTATATTATCATTATAGAGCTCAATTAAAACTTTATCAAAATCCTGCAGATGCATCGTATTGCCTTCAGGCTGAAAGGGAATTTGCTGATCGATTATACTTGCTCTTATATATAAATTATCTGCCAACTCCCCCTCCATCTGTAGATTAAGTGAACTATTTACGAAAACATGCTGCTTATTGCCAAAAGATATGCCACGTGTTAGGTTTCCTGACTTATTCAATCGGGGGGTAGGAAAGATCTCTTCCCTAAAATCTAGTGAATGAGCAATTTTTGTTTTTTTTTGCTTAAAAAGGGCTGCCGAATCATAATCACGTTCTAGAGTGCGGTGAGAATATACAGATCTAAAATCATATAGGAAAAGGCTGTAGCATATATACACAGAATCTAGAAGACCAATCACCACATCATCCATTACAAAAATACCTGATGTAAGCCCATATGAAAATGTCAAATGGTTACCCTCTGCATCCTTTACCAGTATACTCTCTGGTACAATAGAAAGTGAGTCCAAGTAGACTCCCTTTTCTAAGCCATCAGTCTTTACCCATTTGCAGTTTTCAGACTGCGCATGGAGCCGGGTGACCACCACGCTTAAAAAAAGAAAAATAGGAAAAAAAAACCTTGCCCCATTCATATTCGAAGAATAATGGAAGCTAATGTAATAAATCCTATTTTACAACCTATTCAATACTAAGAAATTAAGTATTTATTTTATTTCAGGAAATGAAAGAAAGAAAGAAGTCCCTACATTCAATTTGGTTACAAACCATATCCTACCCCCTGAAGTTTCGACACCTCTTTTAGCTATTGCTAAACCTAGCCCTGAACCATCGGATTTAGTACTGAAATTAGGAATAAATATTTTTTCTTTAAGGTCCTCTGGAATACCTTTACCATTATCGTGGATTTCTAACTTTACATGGCCGGATTTGCTGCTAAGGGTGACTTTGACCCTAGCTTTTCTTTCACTTGGTACAGCTTGTATACCATTGATGATAAGGTTGGCGATAATTCTGCCAAAAAGTTTATCATCCCCTATGATAAATATGTTATCAGATTCTGTTTTATCATGAAATAATACTTCAGCTTTTTCATTGTTCTTAAAAAGCTCTACTGCCTCGGTTACTATATATTTGAAATCTATAGGTTCATTTTTAGGTAGGGGCATTTTAGCAAAATTACTGAATGAATTCGCAATTTCGCTCAAGGTATCCACTTGAATGATTAAACTTTCTACAGGTTTGGATATTAATTTGGGATCATCCAGTCTACCAGCAGCCTGTAACCTAAGCATATGCTGCAGTGTAAGTTTCATAGGGGTAAGCGGATTTTTGATCTCATGTGCCACTTGTTTTGCCATTTCTCTCCAGGCTGATTCTTTCTCTGTACTTGCTAAGACCTTCTTACTAGATTCTAGTTTGAAAAGCATGTTATTATACTCATTCACGAGCAGTCCTATTTCATCTTTAGCTGGCCAGTACATGGGTTCATTGCTTTCCAAATTTGTAGCCTTTAACTTTTCGGTCAATAATCTAAAGGGATAAATCAATTGTTTAGACACAAAGAAAGATACAACAAGAAATACTATAAAAATGACTACAAAGATATTGATAATGTTACTGAATACATCTGCTATCACCATGTTTAACTCTGTTTCAGATTCAAAGAAGGGAATAGCGATGATGCCTAATATAGATTGCTTATCATTATCTCTCAGGGCTATGTATACCGTTTTGTAATTTAAATTCCCTGCATGTTCATCCAGAATTAACCTATTGTTTTGGATTTCAAGGATTTCACTTACAGCAACTGGGTGCAAGTACTCCGTCAACACTTTTTTATCAAAAATATTAGGCTGATTGGTCACCATCAGTTTCCCATTTGGCAGGTATACATTGATGTCTGTACCGGTAGTTCCGGCTAACCTTTTTACTTCTGCCAAAAAATCCTCTCTGTCCATCGCTCCTTTGGACTGTCTTTCCAGATAGGATGCTAAATTATTACGAATAATGGATGCTTTGGAAAAATATTGCCTATGGAGGTCATTTGTATAGCTATTGGTCAATAATCCTATTGAAATAATACTTATGATCAGCATAGGAAAGAAAAAAGCAAAATTGATATAAAACTGTAACTGTGTAGTATAATTAAACTGTAATTTGCCAAGACCCTGAAATATAGAATATATCAGTATACATAATAAAGTAAATAATAAATAGGCGACGAAAAAGAGAGATACATCAGCAAAAACATAGTTTATAGGGTAAATGGTAGAGGATACCACTATAGTTTTAGATTCTCCTTTCACTCCATAATGGTGATGGTTGTTTTTAAAAATCCCGGTTGTGAAAAGAGATGGGAAATCCAGTAAATCATCATTCTCAGGGTTTCTATAATTATATATCCCCACACTCATTTTTAATATGTCCTCCTGATCATATACGGCATAGTCAAATTTCTCAGTGTAGAAATTGCCGGAATATTCCCTATCTAGTAATAGCTTAGGGAATACACTACCAGGTTGGATACGCTGCTGTACAAGTTCCAATAATATGGTACCCAAAAAATAGTTGTCTCTATAAATGTTGATAAAGGAATAAAATTTATTGCCACCTGTATCTGAGGTATTTTGAATAAAATACAAATTCCTGACAGAAGTAGCATAATCACTCTTCATGTATTGAAACCTAAATTCATCAAGATTGCTATCTTCTACTTTGCCCAGAATTCTTTCTCCAATGGGGTTAAAAACCTGAATATCCAATTCATACTGATCAAAGTAATTGCTCATATAAACCCTTTTTATTTTTTGTTCTATTGGATCAAGGGTGGAAAGGCCGTCTGCCAATTGTGATTTTATAAACGGATCATCTTCTATTTTCCGCATGACATCCGAAAGAAGAAATTCAGCCATAATATCGCTTTCAACCATCAATTGATTGGCATATTTGATCTTGGATTGAATTTCTTTCTTGCGTGTATCTTCATAAGCTGCTGCTCCTGTTATCAGGGCACCTATCAGACAGCCAAAAAAGAAGGTCAAAAAAGTATTAAAGCCTAACTTGAATATATTGTCATACAGCTCAAAGGATATAATGGAGACAAGCAATATAACATGGGCCAAAAACACTATTAGATAAACAAAATCCCAATAAACAAGGACCAAACAAATAGGTAATGCAAGAAACAACAGATTTTTAAGCACATTTTTTTTGCTACTCCTGTTTTTGTAAAGCACCATATTGACTGATATGATGGTAAAGAGCAAATATCCTGCACCCGCTAAGAAAATAACAAACAAACTAATCCCCTGAAAATAGGTGAAAGCCGGGACAGCCAGTATGTTTAATTCCCACTGTGCATTATCAACTATATTACCGAACATCCTGAAAAAAAACACAAGCAAAGCAGTTGATAATACTAAACTTATAAAATGAAAAAGCCATTCTTTATATTTACGTTTGAAGGCGAGAAAATTTATAAGGTATTTTTTTCTGCTCAGCATTGATACTATTAAGGACAATAAGATCATAAATGCTATCACATTCAATAAGAGGTCTCCCAGACTGGGGTTTATGATCGAAGAAGCATATCGGGTAGGGTTAAAAAGCTCTGTATCAAAATACTCCTGCGGAAACTGGAAAAAAATCATAATACTTCTAATACTGACCAATATAATAGCAGTATAGATAAGTGCTAAGACTTTTTTACCTTTTATCCATAAAGTATTAACAAAGTCAGTCCCTAATATTATAACCAACCCAATTAGCGAAAAGAAAAATATTAGCACTACATTGCCCGTATCATGGCCAGCATGCTCATAGCCTGTCCTTAGTAGTATTGAAAAGAGGTAGTCCCCATCTTCTTTGTGTAAATCAAAATATCCTTCCTTAGCATCGGGAGACAATAGAAACCTATCGTTACCAAAAATATCAGGATTTTCACCTGCATGCAGGTATTCATTTTCTACATCTACTTTATCATATAAGGTAAAGGTTTGGACCATCCAAAACAACTGGCCTAACCTGGTTATCTTTCGTAATTTGATAAAATAGGTGCCACTTTGGGTTTCAATGATTTGGTATTTCTTAGAAAAATCTATATCATCAAATTCAGGAACCATCGTAATGGATGACCAGTACAGAAGCCTACCATTTACTGAAAAAAGATAAAATGGATGATTAGTATCTATATTTAACGTTCTAAAGGAAGCCTGCTTATCAGGCCTATTGTTCAGCAGAAGAGAAATATAATCACGATCAAACTCATCGATTACTTTATTGATTTTGATATTTATATCCTTGGCACTTTCACTGTCGCTTTGTGGAGATGAAATAAAGAAATTTATGCCCAGCAATACTGCAAGCAAACCAATAGAAATAAAAAGGATTAAACGTCTTTTTTTGAGCATAGGATAAACAAAACTAAAAAAGCAAAGCTTATTTCTGAACTTTGCCTTTCACTAATTTAAAGATGCTGGACCTTAGTCTTCTGCGATTTTTGTTTTTTATAATTTCTGTACCAAAGGTATCCTATGACCATCGCCAATAAATATGGTGCCATAAATAAATATAAGATTCCATAATTCAATCCTGCACCAACAGAAGTTTCACCTGTATTAATATTATTCTCTACTGTAGCCCTGCACATGGCACATTGAGCTATACTCTCCCCCGTGGTCCATAACAGAAATATCAGTATATATAAAGTTGATTTCGATCTCATGGATTTTAAATTTGGATTTCAAAGGTCATACAATATCTCGCATATCAGACTATTGCCAAAGTGTGTGACCTATTTTATAATGGATAAATTCATGTGCTGATAAACCCAGCGCGCTTATTTAATCAACGTCTACCCATTCAATTTAGTTTAGAACTCATAATATGGGCTGATCATCAGATATACTACTACTCCGCTCACCGTGACAAATAACCAGATAGGATACGCATACCTAACCACTTTACGGTGCCTATCTACCTTACCGGTCATCCCGAAGTAATAAGCAAGCAGTATCGGGAATAAAGCCACTGCTGCAAGTATGATATGTGTAATTAGAATAATATAATAAAGTGTTCTAATAAACCCTTCTCCGCCAAATGTCGTACTGGGGGCACTGGCATGGTAAATTACGTAAGAAACTAAAAATATGGTACCAAGACCAAATGCTATAGTCATCGCTGCCCGGTGGTAGGGAACATTTCCAGATTTAATAAAATATAGACCTAGGATTAAAGCAATACTGGCCGCGGAGTTAATGACTGCATTCAGGTGCGGCAAAAAAAACACCCAATCCTGACCTAAAGCCAATTTTTCCGGCATAAATAAAAGAACTGCCACTACTACCGGTATAAGGATAGAAATAGCGACTATCCATCCAAAAACTTTTTTATCATTTGTAGCAGAAATTAACCTATTTGTTTCCATCTAAAAGAATTTTAGTTTCTAAAATCAATAAATCTACCTGTTCTCTGGTAGTACCACTATAATAGCCTCTGATCCTTCCCTTATCATCTATCAATATAAATTTATCACTATGGGCATAATCATCCGGCTCTCCAAACCCATCCATAATCGGTAAAATAAAACCACAACGTATCAAATTATAAACTTCAGATTTATCCCCATGTAAAAAATGCCATTTTTCTGGATTAGCGTCGTGTCGCTGCGCATATTCAGCCAATACTTCTTGATTATCATATTCAGGGTCTATGCTTATAGAATAAATCTGAACATCATCTACATTTCTAAATGTATCTTGAACCCTTCCCATTTCAGTGGACATCACAGGGCAGATACTGGGACAGCTGGTAAAGAAAAAATCTACAATCGTTATTTTCCCTTCCATCTCTTCTCTTCCCATTGATTGCCCAGTGTGTGATACAAATTCAAAATCTGGTATATAATGCTGTGACTGGGTGTCAGTACTACATTCACCTAAAGGATTGTCCACGCCATCCTTATATAATATAGGGATATCATACTGGTTAGAACCAAACGATCGCAGGAAGATAATGATTAATACTGGCACCATTAAAATGCATACCAAAACCATTGCTTGTAGTATCCTTATTGATTTCATGAGTTTATTTTTTTTCTACGGTCATACCTTTGCCGGTACTTATGATGGGGTTAACCTTTCGCATATAACTTGCCCCTCCGACTGCCATGGGACATTTGAATAAAAATATATTACATATTTCCCATAAGATATACCGATAATTATAATCCTAGATTTTATAGCTTATAAATCCACCAAGGGTAAAGTTTACCCCCGTGATAATCTATAGACTGATAAGAAAGAGCACCAAATTTAATTTATAAAACAAAAAAGAGGGTTGAAGATTCACCTTCAACCCATCTATTTTGTATATATTTATTCACATTATTACCATCTCAACAAGAAAATATCTGATCCTTCTCTCATAAGTGCCAATACCAGCCAAATCAAAAATATCAACGGCAACATTATTGACCAAATCAATATTTTTGCTTCTTCCTTTAGATGCATAAATTCCATCATGATATAACCTGCTTTCACTAAAGTTAAGCCTATGAATATAGCATAAAGCAGCATACCACGTTCCATGGTAAAAGCAAAAACGAATTCTATCAGCGTAAGGAACAACAGGATCCCTGCTATTTTCCAAATCTTCTTTATCTTCTCTCCATTCCTTGGAGTTACTTCCAGTGTTTGTCTATTCTCTTGAAGTGCCATAGTTCTATAAATTTTAAATTAGATAAGGTAAAAGAAGGTAAAAACAAATACCCAAACCAAATCTACAAAGTGCCAGTATAACCCAATTTTTTCAACCATTTCATAGTGACCCCGTTGTTCATATACTCCTACAGCTGCTTGATAAAAAGCAATAAACAATAGAGCCACACCTATAGTAACATGAAAACCATGGAATCCAGTAATAAAGAAAAACAACTGGGCAAATGATGATGGACCGTACTCATTAACCTGCAGATTAGCTCCATAAACTGTTTCGGTAACCAAATCACTAAATTGATTCACATAAGTCAATACCGTACCTCCATCAGTTCCATGAATAAAGTGAGTCCATTCCCAAGCCTGACAACCTAAGAAAGTAATACCTCCCAATAGTGTCCATAATAACCACTTTACTACATCATTTTTATCATTCCTATGGCCAGCCTCTACTGCTAATACCATGGTAACAGAACTCATGATCAATATGAAGGTCATAAGTCCTACGAATACCAGCGGTGCATGTATACCATGTAAGAAAGGTAATGCGTCGAATACCATTTCCGGTACGGGCCAATATTCATTGGATCCTACAAAATCTGTAGCTGGACCTCCATAGGGTGGATAACTCACCCTAATGGCACCATATACGATTAAAAAACCAGCGAAGGTAAAAATATCTGATAGCAGAAAAAACCACATCATCAGTTTTCCATAACTCGCATTAAGTGGCTCATTTCCACCTCCCCAAATTCCTCTCTTGGAACTGAAATTAATAGAAGTTGTCGTCGTTGACATAAACTTTAAAATTAACTTAAATTATATTTTAATGATTTAAAAGCAAGAACATGAACAAATATATCCATAATCCCCCAAGAAAATGCCAATATGTAGTACACATTTCCATTCTTGCCATGTTTTGGGAATGAACTTTATAATTTAATGTTGAAATTAATACAATAATTAGAAAAATCACACCACTGATAAGGTGTAATGCATGCAAACCTGTAAATACGTATAGAAATGAGCCGGATGGATTGCCTACAAAATAAACATCTCTATCTACTAAAGCCACCCAACTGTACCATTGTGTAATTACAAAGACTATCCCTAATAACGTGGTCAGGGTCATTCCTAATTTTAGCATGGCCATATTATTGGCCTTAGCTGATATATACGCCCAATGCATGGTCACACTACTCAATATTATAATACCAGTACTATAATAGAATATCTCAGGAAGGTTAAATTCTAACCAGTTACCTTCAGCCTGACGCACAATGTATGCACTCGTAAGCCCTGCAAATACCATCACCACACTTACGATGAACAACCATAATGCAAACTTTTTGGGATGCATGGAAATGGGCTGCTCTGCCCCTTCTATATATTCTAACTGCTCTTCCATTACGATACTTTATCAAACATGTACGCGATCTGCACAATAGGTAAATAAAGGAATGAACCAAACATGATTTTCAATGCTGACTTTCTAGAACAGTCCTTCATTAAAGTGAAAGTCTGTGCCAAAAAAAGCACACCGCATACAGTAGCTACTATACCTGATGTCAGCCCTGTCAGACCAAAATAAGATGGCAGTAATCCCAACGGCAACAGAAATAACGTATATATCATAATCTGAATAGCAGTATTTAAATCCTTTTTACCACCGCTCGGCAATAATTTAAATCCAGCTTTTTTATAATCCTCATCACTCACCCAAGCAATAGCCCAAAAATGGGGAAATTGCCAAATGAACTGTATGCCGAAAATGATGAGTGCTTCGTAGCTTATAGAACCTGTGGCAGCCGTCCAGCCCAATAAAGGAGGCATAGCACCGGGTATTGCACCTACAAACACTGCTATGGGTCCTATTCTTTTAAGAGGTGTATAAATGAGTACATAAAGTACCATGCTCAGTAAGCCTAAACCTGTGGTCAATGGATTTGTGAACACCCAAAGCAAAGTAACACCAATTACTGCTATAGCACTTGCAAACCAATAAGCTTCTGATAATGAAAGGGAATTGGTAGGAAGAGGCCTATCTTTTGTCCGTTTCATTAACTTATCAAAATCACGTTCTATAATCTCATTGAAAGCACCAGAAGCACCACTTATAAGAAAGCCTCCCACTATGAGAGCCAAAAATGCCCCCCATGAAAACACCATCCCTCTATCTCCCAATACAAACCCAAAGGCTGCAGAGAATGTCACTACAGCTGATAGCCTGAATTTGATCAAATCATAGTAAGCTTTACATCTAGCAGTAAATAATTCTAGAAATAAATTTTCACTAACGTTAATTGCTCTCATGTACTTATACTTTAAACTCTGTTTTCCTTTGATCGTTTAGAAGCAATAATATTACAAATTGCAGCCCTATGATGAGCGACCCCAACAATAAATGTAGGGGCTGCAAAAAGGCAGGTATACCAAAATATGCCATCCCTACACCAGTAATAATTACAAATAAAATATTCAAAATCAATATTTGAGACCATTTGAATATACTAGTTGACCTCAGAGAATATTTATAAACTTTATAAACAAATACAAGGTGAATCCCCAAAAGCACTAAGCTATAAGACCTATGAATGAGGAACTCTATTCCCAAATAGTTAATCCATTCTGACCTAAAGAGGTTCCCAAATCGGAAAGCTACTGCATCCAATTGCTCCCTTACCTGCGTTCCCAATACTATCTGAAATATCATCAGAACAAATCCAGTCAATAATATATAAAAAAGCCTGTTAGGCTTTTCTGTAGCATATGAAACAGGATAAGCTAATCTAAATGCCCTGTAATGAACATATAACAATAAACAGACGATAAGTAAAGCCAATACCATGTGTACCGAGATCATCCATCCTAGTAAATTTGTGGATACAACAATAGAACCTATCCAGCCCTGAAATACCACTAACACCAAATTTACAAATGAGAGGATAGGAAGAATTCTATCTATTTTCCATAATGGAAGTGCATAGAGTAAAGTGGCTATGACTAAAAAGCCTATAATAACCCCTATAACCCTATTAATATATTCTATCCAGGTCTTACTGACATTAAACTCCTCCTCTATCAGTATAGACTTATCATTTTGTATCGCTAAAGCCTTATCCTCAAATCCCAAAACTGTCAACATTGAGACAAACCTTTCGTTTTTCTCCAGCCGTTTGGCTAAATATATATCTTGATAATTAAGTGGAAGTTGATCCACATGAGTTGGAGGAACCCAACTTCCGAAGCATTTAGGCCAATCAGGGCAACCCATTCCAGAACCTGTACTTCGTACTACACCTCCTACAAGGATAAGAAAATAAACAGCTACCGCAGTGATCAGACTGATTCTCCGAAAGCTGCTTATCCTTTGTTTATTTTGCTTCATTCGCTACCAATACTTGGCCTTCTTCTGCCATGATTGCTTTCTCAAGACTGACCATTTCTTCTTCATGAGGGAGATTTGATTCAGGAGTAGATGATAGCGGTACTGTTTGCGGTATAAAGTCTTCTTTGGATCCAGGTTTAGAATAGTCATATGGCCATCTATATACTGCCGGTATCTCTCCTGGCCAGTTACCATGTCCAGGATGAAGTGGCGTAGTCCATTCCAGAGTATTTGATCTCCATGGATTAAGAGGAGCTACCCTTCCTTTATACATACTATAGAAGAAGTTAAACAAGAATATAAACTGACCGGTGAAGGTGATGATAGCAGCCACAGAAACAAACATGTTCAGATCAGCATACCCACTCGCAAAGTCAAAATTAGTCCAGCTATAATATCTCCTCGGAAAACCCGCAATACCAATATAATGCATAGGGAAGAACACTAGGTAAACGCCAACAAAAGTCAACCAAAAATGAACATAACCTAATTTGTTATCCATCATTCTTCCGAACATTTTAGGGAACCAATGGTAAACTCCGCACATAAGGCCGAAGAAAGAGGCAGATCCCATCACCAAGTGGAAGTGAGCCACCACAAAATAAGTATCGTGCAGCTGAATATCTATAGCTGAATTACCCAAGAAAATGCCCGTCAAACCACCGGATATAAAGAAAGACACTAAACCTATAGCAAATAACATCGCGGGGGTAAAAATTAAGTTACCTCTCCATAGCGTGGTCAGATAATTAAACACCTTAACGGCTGAAGGCACGGCAATAATAAGGGTAAGGAACATGAAGATAGAACCTAAGAACGGATTCATCCCTGATACGAACATATGGTGCGCCCATACTACAAATGAAAGTATAGTAATACCCAACATGGATATGATCATCGCCTTATATCCGAAAATAGGTTTTCTAGAGTTAGTTGCAATCACTTCTGATGTAATGCCCAATGCTGGCAGTAGCACTATATATACTTCTGGGTGTCCGAGGAACCAAAACAAATGCTGAAAAAGTACAGGACTACCACCCGTATGAGGTAATGCTTCCCCTCCTATATATATGTCTGCAAGATAAAAGCTGGTACCAAAACTTCTATCAAATACAAGAAGTAAAGCAGCAGCAAATAATACCGGGAATGATAGTAATCCAATAACTGCAGTAAGAAAGAAAGACCATATCGTCAAAGGAAGTCTGGCAAAAGTCATCCCTTTAGTCCTTAAATTTATTACTGTAGTGATATAGTTAATACCACCCATAAGAGTAGAAGCGATAAAGAAAACCATCGCTATTAACCAAAGTGTCATCCCCATACCAGATCCAGGTATAGCTTGTTCTAGAGCAGAAAGCGGAGGATAAATTACCCAACCACCACCAGCTGGACCAGTAGCAAGGAAAAGAGAAGAAAACATGATCACACCGGATAAGAAGAAAAACCAGTAGGATAGCATATTCATAAACCCAGATGCCATATCTCGAGCTCCTATCTGAAGTGGGATAAGATAATTAGAAAAAGTACCACTAAGGCCAGCAGTCAACACAAAGAAAACCATGATAGTACCGTGCATTGTAACCAAGGCTAAATAGAAGTTCTGATCCAAACTTCCAGTTTCATCAATCCATCCACCCAAAAGCGGACGAAGAAAAGACATGTCCATTTCAGGAAAACCAAGTTGAAGTCGGAATAGTATAGAAAGAAATCCCCCTATTAATGCCCAGAAAATACCGGTTACCAAAAACTGCTTCCCAATCATTTTATGATCAGTGGTGAAGATATACTTTGTAATAAAGTTATCGTGATGCTCATCATGAACTTCATGAGCATGGGCACCCTGAGTTGATGTATTAACTACTGCCATAATAAATATAAATTATCTATATTACTTATTTTCTTTGATTATGATTTCAGCCACTTCCTTCAAATCTGCTGGAAGATCTGCTATCAAATCTGGATTCTGTACTATAAAAGGAGTCTGCTCTGCAAACCATTTCTGATATTCAGCAGGGCTGACCACTTCTATTATTTTCTTCATAGAGAAGTGACCTCTACCACAAACTTCTGTACAGGCAATTTCATATTCAAATTCAGGATTCCCTGTCTCATCCCTCATCTCTGCAGTGGTTTTAGTAGGCACAAACCAAAACCTTGTAGGCATACCCGGTACAGCATCCATTTTCAACCTCATATGCGGTGCAAATACGGAATGCAGCACATCCCTTGCTCTGATCTTAAACAGCACAGGTTCCCCAACCGGGATAACAATCTTATTAGCTTCAAAATCATCCAGGGAATTTGCATCAGTAAAATCAATACCTCGAGAGTTGGTAGCATTGATTAATCTATAATCAAAAGCACCTAATTGGTTATCTTTACCAGCATACCGAGCTTCCCACGCAAACTGATATCCTAAAATTTCAACTACATGAGCATTTTCAGGCGCAGGAGCAGTGATGTCTTTCCAAGCTCTCCATCCTGAAATTACCAATACTGTTAAAACTAAAGCAGGAACCAAAGTCCAGATAATTTCTAATTTATTATTATCAGGATAATAGGCAGCTCTTTTGTCTTCTTGATACTGGTACCTATAACTGAACCAGAAAAGCAAAATATGTGTCAATATGAAAATAACGCCTGTCACCGCAGTAGTAATCCAAAAAAGATTATCTGTCACAGCACCATGTTCTGAGGCTATAGGTAACTGGTAATTATCAAATTCTTTAAAAGAATACCAGAAAAACAAAAATCCAGCTGCCAATAAGAAAACTAAAAACAAAACAGCATTCACTTTGTTGCTGCCTGAATTTTTGATTGTGGCCTGAGTTTTGGATTTTTCTGATTCTTTCATTACAGAAACCAATGTCTGTAACCTATATACCATCCAAATGATACTAACTAATAATAAAAGCCCAAGTGCGATAAGAAATCCGTACATAATTTTACTTTTTTCGGATAAATTTTAAATATGGTGATGATAACTCTCTTCCAACATAGGATTGTTTTTGGCGACCAATAGGTTTTTAGATAAACCCGTCAGCACCACAAAAGCAACCGCGGACGCAAATACTAAGAACATACCTATTTCCATAAATCCTATACCACCGTTTTGACCGATCGTACCAGGCTGAACCATAAGGAAGAAATCCACCCAATGACCAAATATAATAAAACTACAAACAACCTTGAGGAATATTGTATGACGCTTAGCATCACGTGTCATTAATACAAAGAACGGTAGTACAAAGTTCAACCCGATATTAAGGAACAATATGGGACTATATATATCACTTCTTAGCCTTTCAACAAAGTATATAGACTCTTCAGGAATATTAGCATAATAAATCAAAAGGAATTGAGAAAACCACAGATAAGTCCAGAAGATAGAGAACGCAAAAATAAATTTACCCATATCATGAATGTGATTTTCATTTACCATAAGTAAATATCCGCGCTCTCTCAGAAAGATGGCTACCAAAGTCATAGCTGATAATCCCGCGACAAACCATGAAGAGAAAACGTACCAGCCAAATAAAGTGGAGAACCAGTGCGTATCTATAGACATCACCCAATCCCAAGCACTTATAGAAGAGGTCACAGCAAAAACAACCAGAAAAATAGCTGCCCATTTCCTAATCGTATACCAGTATCCTACCCCACCATTGAGATCTTCCTGAAAGGAAAGATTCTTTAATTTGAAGAAAAAGAAAATCCATAAACCTAAAAAAGCAAACATCCTTACAATATAGAAAATGGGGAAACTCCCTTTTTCCATAGGCCAATAAAAATAGTTGCCTTTATTATTAATGATTCTATCGAATTCAGGACTATTTGCATCAAAGATATATGAGTGCGTCCAGTGGAAAATATCATGATTGACGATAAAAAATGATACTATCATTATAATTGCCCCTACTGGCAGCCAATACCCAAATGAAATCATTACCCTGAGCAAACCTGCTGACCAGCCTGCCTGTGCTGCATACTGAATGGCAAAGAAAAATACCCCTATGATCCCTATACCTATAAAGTATACATTATTAATCCATAGGTTAGCAAATAACCGCTGTGTCCAATGGAAGGCATCATGTGTACCTGTCTCACCATGATGAACAGCATGGTCAGCACCCACTCCTAGTACCGGTAATAAGATACCAATAAAAAGAAGTAAGGCACCTATACCGCCTACAATAAAAATTGCTTTTTTTGCGGCAGCTGTAAAATCAAATTTTTGATCTAAATTATAGTTTGTGTGATGTGCCATTTTTATTGGTTCTGAATTTCTTGTTTAACATAGTGAACAATTTTCCATCTTCTCTCAATAGATATTTGAGACCCATGTGGTAACATTCTTCCTTTACCGTGTGTGATAACATGGAATATATGGCCTTCTGGAAGGTTTATGTAAGCCCCCCCTTTAAGATTGGCCACCCCTCCTACTACCTGGCCAGCCAAGCCATCTGCTTCACCAGAATCACCATGGCAAGTAGCACAATATTGTGTATATAACTGTCGCCCTTCCGCTAACACCTGGTCGGTAAGTTCCAATGGATTTTCAAGATCAGCTGCTCTTTCCAAGTCATCTGCTCCCAATCTATAGGGAAGAAAACCGTCCTTGTTTCGCGGAACTGTATTAGGGGCAGGTGTTCTCATATTCATCCCATGAGGATTGTTAGGATTACTGTTATAAAATTCAGCTACTTCACCTTCTCCCGTGGATAACCACCCACCTATCTCAGTATCCCGGATTTGTGTCAATGGCTCATATGCTACCGAATGGTACATCTGTGGGGCATATTCTGTCCCCTGATTATCACCTGAAGCCCCACATGAAGCTACAGCAAGAGAAACTCCTAGCCCAGATAATAAATATATTGATTTCGTAAATTTCATATCTACAAGATTACCTATTCAAATGTTTTGTTATTGATCTCCGATGCCCCGGATGATTTAAGCACTTCTACTATTCTATCTCTCTCGATAGCTGAATTATATACCAGGTCAATAGCCATAACGTGCTTATCATCTGTACTCCTTAGATCAAATAGCCTAGGCTGAGCCCAAGGTTTAAGGTTACTGCTGATCAAAAACACTGCTACCATACCGAAGGCTGCCAATAAGACTGTAAGTTCAAATGTGACAGGTATAAAATTTGGAATAGGTGCATGATCTTTCCCACCAATATTTAAGGGCCAGTCATATTTCATCATATAAAACTGCATGGTAAGTGCCAGGGTAGTTCCCAATAGTCCAAACAAAAAGGCCGCTATAGGTAATCTACTTCTTCTATATCCTAAATTATGTTCAAGTCCATGGACAGGATAGGGTGAATAGACTTCATGGATTTTCACACCACTTTCCCTCACCTTGGTTACTGCACTCAATAAAACATCCTCATCATCATAAATCCCGAGGACAAAATTCTTATCTCTTTCCATTATAATTATTTACTTTAGGCTCTGAAGATGATTTTAATACTGATTTTACTTCGGCCATGTTTATCACAGGGAAAAACTTTGCGAATAATAAAAACAGCGTGGAAAACAATCCAAAGGTGAACAAGTAAATCCCAACATCTGAAAGTGTAGGATAGAACATCACCCATGAGGATGGAAGAAAATCTCTATGAAGAGAAGTCACGATGATAACAAACCGTTCAAACCACATTCCTATGTTTACTACTATAGAAAGTATGAAGGTAGCGGCTATGGATGTACGTATTTTCTTAAACCAAAACAACTGAGGAGATATAACATTACAGGTCATCATAGACCAATAGGCCCACCAGTAAGGACCAAACATCCTGTTTACGAAAGCATACTGCTCCGCCTCTACTCCTGAATACCAAGCTATAAAAAACTCAGTAATATATGCTATACCCACTATTGAACCCGTAATGATAATCACAATGTTCATCAGCTCGATGTGACCCATAGTAATGTAATCCTTCAATCCAAAAACATGTCTGGTAATAATCATCAAGGTCAATACCATTGCAAATCCAGAAAAAATAGCACCTGCCACAAAGTATGGAGGGAATATAGTAGTATGCCATCCCGGTATTACGGAAGTAGCAAAGTCAAAGGATACGATGGTGTGAACAGACAAAACAAGTGGGGTAGCTAGACCAGCCAGAATCAAAGAAACAGCCTCATATCTCATCCAGGTTTTAGCAGCTCCATCCCATCCCATGCTCAATGCACCATAAATACTTTTTCTTATACCTGTAGCTCTATCTCTTATGGTAGCGAAATCCGGAATAAGACCAATGTACCAAAACACCAATGATACAGAGAAATAAGTAGAAATGGCAAACACATCCCAAAGCAGGGGAGAATTAAAATTCACCCACAAAGATCCGAATGTATTTGGCAATGGCAAAGCCCAATAGGCTCCTAACCAAGGTCTGCCCATATGGATCACGGGGAACATGGCTGCGCAAATTACTGCGAAGATGGTCATCGCTTCAGCTGCTCTGTTTATAGAAGTTCTCCATTTTTGTCTGAACAGTAACAATACAGCGGAGATAAGTGTACCAGCGTGACCGATACCCACCCACCATACGAAGTTGGTGATGTCCCATGCCCATCCGACAGTTTTATTCAATCCCCACATCCCGATGCCTTCCCAAAGGGTGGCCACCAAGGCAATGCTTCCTAATAAAAGTACCCCAAGGGCCACGGCCATTCCAATAAGCCAGCTCACCGAAGGTTTGCCTTCTACTTGTCTTGACACATCGTGGGTAATGTCCTTGTATGTTTTACCGCCAGTAACTAACGGTTCGCGTACGGGTGAAGTAACCTGCATATCTTATAAAATTATTTTATTTACGCTTCGTTTTTGTCCTTATTTCTAATCTTTGTAAAGTACCAAATGTTTGGACTTACATTGATTTCTTCCAATACGTGATAGGCTCTTTCTTCATTTACCTCTTTGGTAGCGGAGATAGAATCCTGAATTTTAAGCATTTTAGTGATCTGGCTATTGGTATCGTTCATGTCACCAAACACTATTGCATCTGTAGGACAGGCCACAGCACAAGCCATATCGATTTCACCATCTATCACTTTTCTGTTTTCGCGCTTAGCCGCTAGCTTACCAGCCTGGATTCTCTGCACACACATGGAGCATTTTTCCATCACACCTCTTGCTCTTACTGTTACATCTGGATTTAAAACCATTTTACCCAAGTCAGAGTTTTGTGCGACGTTCACAGCTGCAAAATCCTTATTGTCATGGTATTTGAACCAATTGAATCTTCTTACTTTATATGGACAGTTGTTGGCACAGTATCTAGTACCGATACACCTGTTATAAGTCATTTGGCTAAGACCTTCTGAGTTATGACTTGTCGCAATCACCGGACATACTGACTCACAGGGAGCATTGTTACAGTGCTGACAAAGCATCGGCTGAAAAACTACTTCAGGATTATCAGAAGCTACTTCAAGTTCTTTATAGGATTCTGCAGACTGATCAGAGCTATAGTACCTGTCAATTCTTATCCAGGCCATTTCTCTACGGTTCAAAACCTCTTCTTTTCCTACTACGGCCACGTTGTTTTCTACCTGGCAAGCTACCGTACAGGCACCACAACCTATACACGAATTCATGTCTATGGCCATACCCCAGTGGTGCTGGCTATATTTATGCCCGTTCCATAAACTGATTTTAGATGGCTTAACAAATTCACCTTCAGAATATATCTCAGGGAAATACCTACCCGCGGCAGGATTTTCTCTGTATTCCCCTAGAGTAGCTTCCTGGATAACAAATTCTCTTCTCATATAAGTCTCGTGCGTTTGCGTACGAGCTACTTTATATGAATCAGAAGTCATTTCTACAGTCACCCCGGTCAATACTTCAAAATTTGTGAATCCTCGTGAATTATCTAGCAATTCATAGGCGTTGATACCTATGCCGTCTGCTACTCTACCAGCTTTGGTCCTGCCATAACCTACCGCTATACCCACTGTCCCGTTTGCCTGTCCAGGCTGAACGACTACTGGAAGTAAGAAAGATTTACCATTTACGGTAATTCGAGCCATTTTGGCATCCCCTTCAAACATTCTGTAATTATTATCTGCAGCCCATCGCTGAGATACGGTCAGATAATTATCCCATGTAGCTTTAGTAACTGGATCTGGCATTTCTTGAAGCCATGGATTGTTTGCATGGACACCAGTGCCTATACCCACTTTCTGATAAACAACCAATTCAACATTGGTGCTATCAGCTGTATAATTTCTGTTGATCTCTGCTGCAGCCTGTCCCACGTTACCCATGCCAGAAAGTTCCACAATTGAACCATTTCCAGCTACGGAATAAACGCCATTATATAATGTTCTGTCCCAGAATTCAGTGAAATCAGTAACATCAGTTTGACCACCAAAAAGAGTATTTCTCCAGGATGTCTGAAGGTATTCATAGTAATTTGTTGCACTTCCTGACCAAACTAAGAATGAATCCTGTGCCTGCCTGGTATTAAAAAGTGGCGTAATGGTAGGCTGCGCTAAGCTGTATTCTCCAGCCTTAGGGTTAAAATCATTCCATGATTCTAAATAATGGTGATCTGGAGCGACATATTGTACTAATGAAGCCGTTTCATTTAAAGTTTCGTTTGTAGCTACAGATATTCCTACATTAGGCAGTGCTTCAGCTATTTCGGCTCCACGTAGATGATCATATACCGGATTACAGTTATAAAAAATTACTCCACCTACTCTGCCTGCAGCTAAATCGGATACAAATTGATTCATTTGTACATCGTTTCCTTTGCGGAAATAAGAAGGCCTAGAAAAATCCACCGTCTCACCCGTATTGCCTAACAAATCGTTAATAGCATTAACCACCACCTGTACATTAGGATCATTAGATCCGGATACTACAAGGGATCTTCCTCTCGCTGCCCAAAGCTCATCTGCAGCTCTCTCTAAATTAGGGATCTCAACAGTTGTGGCCTGAACGGGAGTACCTCCGCCTCTTCTAGCCAGTAAATTATATAAAGCCAATATAGCCAATCCACTTTGAGAAGCTTTGATAGGCGTCCTATAGTCTGCATTGGCACCAGTTAGAGACATATTAGACTCAAACTGAAAGTGACGCGACATATTGGGGTTTTCAGTAGAGATCTTTCTTCCTTTACTATAATGTTTTGCAAATTCTATTGGAGAAATCCATGTACCTAAAAAGTCTGCCCCGAAACTTACAATTACATTAGCTCTATCAAATCTATAGGTGGGTAATCCAGAAAATCCATAAAAACTTTCTGAAGCCTGCAAAATACCAAAAGTAGACACAGGATCATAAGTGATAATATCCGCACCACCTACAGCATTGGCAAGATCCTCCAGTACACTTTCCGTGGATGGGCTGATTATGGTATTGGTTACAATTTTTATATTATTTGCCCTATTTAGTGCCGTACTTACAGCATTGTCCAAGGTGGACCAATCTGTAGCTTCACCATTGATCATAGGACCGGTGAGTCTCTGCTTATCGTATAAAGACAGTACAGAAGCTTCCACAATGGCATTAACACCTCCTTGGGTGATAGAGGATAGTTTGTTACCTTCTACCTTGATAGGTCGACCTTCTCTGGTTTTCACTACAATAGATGCATAATCACCACCCGAAGAATAGGTCGTCGCGTAGTAATTCGGAACAGATGGATTTACATCCACCGGCTTGTTGACATAAGGGATCGCTTTTCTGACAGGGGCTTCGCAGGCAGCTAAGGAAGCTGCAGCTATACTGAATCCCATCATCTTCAGGAAGTCCCTTCTTGAAGCACCACCTTCAGCACTTACTGTAGGCGCCTCAGGAAATTCTCTGTCTGCATTTTTGACAAACTCAGGATCATTGGTTAATTGCTCTAATCCTTTCCAGTATGTTTTTTTATTTTCTTTCATGAGAATATTATCAGCTTTTCATTTACCAGCCTCTTTCTATTTTTGTCCAGATGAGATACCTACATCTGATTCAAGGCTATTTTACAGAAAAGAATTCTTTCTAAAGTTAGTATTAATAGTGACACTTAGCACATTCCAATCCACCTATGTCCTTCACACGTAAAGAACTTTTGGTTTCAGAATGGAGTTGAACTAGTTTATCGTAATATTGATTCCCAGCAGTATTGATTTCAGTTTGTCTGTGACAATCAATACACCATCCCATAGTCAAAGAACTGTGCTGGCGAACGACTTCCATTTCTTCTATAGGTCCATGACAGGTCTGGCAAGCTACCCCACCGACCACCACATGCTGCGAGTGATCAAAGTATGCAAGATCGGGTAGATTGTGAACCCTTACCCATTCGATAGGCTGATCGTTTTCTATAGCAGCGTAAATCTTTGCTATCTCAGGTGACATTCCTTCTTGACCATCTACATTTTGAATATGTGTATGACAGTTCATACATATATTAGCTGATGGGATATTGGCAGATCTACCTATTTCCACACCTGTATGGCAATATTGACAAGGGATCTCATATTGCCCTGCGTGAAGCTCGTGAGAATAAGCTATGGGCTGTGTAGGGGCATATCCCTGCTGTACACCCACTGAATACAATCCGTCTATGGCTGTCTTCACTACCAATGCCAATACGATGGTAGTAACGATCAAAATAAAGGCATCACTTTTAAATACAGCTTTTATATCCGTCTTCTGGTTAATAAATTCCTTATCCTCCTGATCTAAAGGCTGCTTATTTAGGTATTTGGTAAGCACTGAAATGATAAGGCCTAAAACTATCAGAATCAGTAATAATACCAGTACTAAAACACCTAGTATAATGGTAAGATACTCACTTGGAATACCACCTGTAGCCTGCTCACCTTCCACGCCCTCTCCTACTGCGGCGGCAGAGGCGTCAGCAGTATCACCATATTCTATATAACTCAATAAATTATTAAGGTCATCATCACTTAGAAAAGTATGGGCCGGCATTACAGTATTGCCATATTCTTTAAATAAGGCCACTGCGGTAGCATCTCCCGCTTGAATCAATGCCTGGGAATTTAAGATAAACCTTTTGGCCCAGTCAATATCCCTTCTTTCGGTAACCCCCCTAAGGGCAGGGCCTACACCCCTTCTGTCTAAAGCATGACAGGCTCTACAGTTAGCATTAAACAACGAACGTCCTGCGGTGATAGCATCGTCACTGTCAGATACTGAAGGATCAGCAGCATATGCATTGATCCCCATAAAAAGGAAAAATAACAATGCTAAGTTGCTTAATCTTAACGGAACACTTAATAATGAGCGTTTGATCGACATATTTATTACTCTTTAACCAGTTTTTTTCACGATTTTCAATAATCCCCACAAATGTACTATCCAGCTTCTTATTTTCAAACTAAGCACGTATAAGCACAATATGCCATTCATTTGCCATTTAACACATACAATACATTGTATTTCAATAACTTAAATAAATTTAAGGATAACTTGAGTTTATTTAGAATTTATATAAATAACCGCTATTTGATGAAACCTTTTTCAAAAGCAATCCATTGGGACACTTAATAAATCAATACTTTTAAAAGCAAATTTTAACCGGAATATTTTTATCATTTTTATTCAATAAATATTTACCAATTTTTGGGATAACAGGAGTAAATGGCTACATTTGCAATCCATTTAGGAGAAAGATGGTCGAGTGGCCGAGTGGCTAGGCAGAGGTCTGCAAAACCTTGTACAGCGGTTCGAATCCGCTCTCGACCTCCAATATAAAAGCGCCCCAGTGGCGCTTTTATTTTTAATTTATTAGGCCATAATATTTAAGCGCGGATCTTTTTTTAAATATCATTTATCACACTTTTTTGCGACCAATTAAGCTTGGATTAATTTTTGAAGGACCGTCTTATATGAAAAAAAATTTATGGTTCGCCCTTTCCCTCTGGATATTTTCTCTATTTTCCCAACATTCTATGGCCCAAAGAACGGCAAATGAACTTGAAGACGGAGGTTTGTATTGGACACGATATTATTTAGAATGGGAGCTGTCTGATAAACTCCAACTCGATGCCGAACTAGATAACAGGAGGTTTTTTGATCCAAATAGGCAGTTTCAAACCATAGTAAGGTCCACCCTTTATTATATGAAAAATGATCATTTTAATTTTGGTGCTGGTCTGGCTTATTCACAACTTTACAGCATTTATACACCAGTAATCCAGCCTGAAATAAGACCGCATCAGGAAGTCAATTTCACCTATTCACATAACCGCTGGAACTTTAACCATAGAATTAGAACTGAACAACGATTTAGGGGAGATACCTTGAGGACATTCATTCCACCTGAAGAAGTTAATGAAATTATCGAAGACTCCTATTCATTTGACTTTAGGGTTCGATATGAATTCACTACAGACTTCACATTATTGGATAAAAACAGAAAGCAGGGCCATTGGAATATGCAGGTATCTACAGAAGTTATGGCACACCTGGATTGGGATGAATTTTTTGATACTACCAGAATTTATGCGGGGCTTCAATATTATATGACCGACCGTATAAGGCTCGAACTTGGCTATCTCAGGTCTACAGAAAAAGAATACCAGTATGATATTTTATTCAATTACGACAATCTGCGTTTCACCTTTAGGCATAAGCTATAGCCACCTTCCCATCATAAATGAACGTGAAAACAATTCTTGTGATATAAATGATAAAATATAATCATCTCAAAAATTACTTTTAAATGCATTCCAATGCAAATAGGCATTAAAAACACTTAGAATATAGCTGTATGAATGCTGTATATAGTAAATAAATAAAGGCGCCTCCAAGTTGGAAGGCGCCTTATATTATTCTAGTTTTAAAAAGAAATTACTTTTTATTCTCGTCCATTTTTTCTTTCAATGCAGTCAAAGCATCTAAGTCGCCAAGTGTAGATTTCTCTGCAGCTGGTTGGCTAGATGGCTTATCTTCACCTTTCTTCTTAGAAGAGGTAGCAGCACCGGCAGCTTTTTTGGCTCCTTTAGGGGCAGCAGCTTCTTCTTTGAACATCGCGGTGTGAGATAGCACTATTCTCTTATCATCTTTAGAAAACTCAGTAACTTTAAAGTCTAATGATTCACTTACTTCAACCTGAGAACCATCTTCTTTTTCAAGATTTTTGATAGTAGCAAAACCTTCCAAACCATATGGCAACTCAAGTACAGCGCCTTTATCGTTTTTAGAGTTTACAGTACACTTATGCACTGATCCTACCGGGAAGATGCCTTCGAAAGTATCCCACGGATTTTCTTCCAACTGCTTATGGCCTAGGGCAAGTCTTCTGTTATCAACATCAAGTTCAAGAACGATTACTTCTAACTCATCTCCTACTTTCACATATTCAGATGGATGCTTGATCTTCTTGGTCCAGGAAAGGTCAGATACGTGAACCAATCCGTCGATACCTTCTTCCAGTTCAAGGAACAGGCCGAAATTGGTCAAGTTTCTTACCACTCCTTTATGCTTGGTATTTACAGCATATTTAGAACCCATGTCCTGCTTGGTCCATGGATCTTCGGTAAGCTGCTTGATACCTAGAGACATTTTTCTATCATCTTTGTCGAGCGTCAATACTACAGCTTCGATTTCGTCACCGACTTTTACAAAGTCAGCTGGATTTCTTAAGTGCTGAGACCAGGACATTTCAGATACGTGGATCAAACCTTCTACACCCGGAGCAAGCTCCAAGAATGCACCGTAATCAGCCACATTTACTATCTTACCCTTAACTCTGGAGCCGATCTCAAGCTCAGCAGAAAGAGAATCCCAAGGGTGAGAAGTCAATTGTTTCATACCTAGCGATATACGCTTCTTATCATCATCAAAGTCAAGTACCACAATCTGAACTTTATCGTCAAGATTAAGCACTTCCTCTGGATGATTGATTCTGCCCCAAGAGATATCCGTAATATGAAGTAGACCATCTACACCACCAAGGTCGATGAATACACCGAAGTTAGTCATGTTCTTGATCACACCCTCCAGTACCTGACCTTTCTCAAGGTTATTAAGAATTTCAGCTTTTTGCTTCTCAAGATCCTTCTCAATGAGGACTTTATGAGAAACTACTACGTTATCGTTTGCGTGGTTGATCTTAACCACTTTCACTTCCATTTTCTTACCTACATAGATATCAAAATCTCTGATAGGCTTCACATCAATCTGAGAACCTGGTAGGAAAGCTTCTACACCGTAGATATCCACGATAAGGCCACCTTTAGTTCTTCTTTTGACTAGACCTTCTATGATGTTATCATGCTCAAGGGCTTCTTCGATATCAGACCATGCACGGACCATTTTGGCTTTCTTTCTAGAAAGTACCAACTGTCCTAAGCTGTTTTCCTGCTCTTCGATGAAAAGTTCTACCTCATCACCGATTTTAAGATCAGGAAGATCTCTGAACTCAGTTCTTGGCACCAATCCATCTGATTTGAAACCTATGTTGATGATCACATCCTTATCATTGATACCCACTACGGTACCTTTGATAACTTCTTTTTCCGTGATCTCATTCAGGGTGTTATCATAAAGTTTCTCCATTTCGGCTCTTTCCGCCTTAGTGTAGCCTTCTCCAAAACCCTTGGTTTCAAACTTTTCCCAGTTAAAGTCTTCTGTTTTATTTGACATATTAATCTATGACTCTGACTTTCAACAGCCCTAGAGTCTTCAGGCTGAGGTTTTTAGTTATAAATTTTCCTTTATTAAAGGACCGTTCACTTGACCGGACTGCAAAGGTACTAAAAATAATGAAACAGGGACATAGGATACTCGGAAAAAAGTATTGCTATTACTCTTTAAGTAACACTATTTTCTATAGCTTTTAATAAACTCAAATTAGAAAATTAGGCATACCCTCTTCTATAGAAAACCTTTAACCAGATTTTATATCTAACTAAGTTCTTTTTTTCACTATTCTTTCAGACTGTGACCATTTCAGCACAAAAATTGCCAAGGGAATTTATGAAAGACCGGTAAACATTGACTACTAAACTTTGATTATTCCTTTTCAACTTCTTAATTCATTTATTATCCTCTTTTTTATTACATAAACATTTAAATCTTAATGAAACAAATAATCATCGTAGCTGGAGGTACCGGTAATCTAGGGAAAAGAATAGTACGGGCACTACTGGCAAAGGACACTGAGGTCAGGGTGCTAGCCAGACTAAGTACTGACAGTGAAAAACTGCGGAAGCTAGAAAGTTCAGGAGCTAAGATTTTTAAAGTAGATATGTCCCACCCAGAGGAGATTGCCAAAGCCTGTAAAGGTGCTTCCTGTGTGGTATCTGCTTTGGCTGGATTGAGGGATGTCGTCATAGATGCACAGAAGGTCTTGTTAGAGGGAGCTGTAGCGGCAGGAGTGCCGAGATTTATTCCCTCAGACTATTCCTTGGATTTTACTCAGCTGGATCCTGGCAACAATAGGAACCTGGACCTGCGTAGAGAGTTTCATCAGATTTTGGATAAAGCCCCCATCGCGGCCACATCTATTTTTAACGGTCCCTTTACTGAACTGCTGACCAATGAAATGCCTATGATCCTTCCTAAATTCAGAAGCGTCCTATTCTGGGGAGATGCAGATCAAAAGATGGACTTCACTACTATGGATGACGTAGCTGCTTTTACTGCCAAGGTAGCCCTGGATTACTCCACACCACGCTATCTATGGATAGCCGGAGATCAGATCAGTGCCAGAGAGATCAGAGATATCCAGTCAGCACTCTCCAAAGAAAAGTTTCGCCTGATACGGGCCGGGGGAATAGGTCTTTTGAATACTTTTATCACAATAGGCCGGACACTATCACCAGCAGAAAAAGATCTATATCCTGCATGGCAGGGAATGCAATACATGCGGGACATGGCCGAAGGCAAAGCCAAGGTAAGCCTATATGACAATGACCGGTACGGTGAAAGAAAGTGGACCAAGGTCAAAAATGTCCTGGAACAAAAAAAGGCGCAAAAACATTAAAAATTAAATTCCCGATAGGTAGACACAGGTACTTTATACTTGAAAAAGGGAAATGTCAGGTATGGAATGGATAGTATTCGGCTTTTAAATTTAAGTTTCCAGCATTCAAAACAATAGCCAAAGCAGCTCCACTTCAGGCACCTAAATATCTACAAAGGCCAAAATAAAGGAATGATAATAAGAATCACTGCCATGGCTATTATATTCAGCGGAAGCCCGAACTTAATATAATCTACAGCATTGTAATTTCCTGGTATCTGTACCATAAGGGGTGCGGGATGCCCCACTGACATAAGAAAGGTACTGGAACAGGAAACCATTACAGCTATACAGAAAGCCCGTGGATTTGACCCCATCAGTTCGGCAGCATTGATGGCTATGGGAGTCATAATGATAGCCACTACAGCATTATGTATCGGCTGGGTTAGGATCATGGTCAGTAAAGAGATGCCAGCCATTACTATCAGCGCCCCATATCCACCAAGGACATTTACCAGACCATCTCCTATCATGTCAGCTGTTCCTGACTGTACCAGTGCTATGCCCAATGGATACATCCCTCCTATCAAAACAATAATCTTCCAGTCTATAGCATCATAAGCTTTAGCCGGATTGATGATCCCGGCTAGTACCATCAGCGTGGCTCCACCTATAGCAGCTACAGAAATTGGGACTAGATCAGCAACAGAGACCACCACCACGGCCAGTAGAATAGCCGTGGCCAGGGGTGCCAGTATTTCTTTTTTAGCAGACACCTCCGGAATTCCGGGTTTATAATAAATAAGGATCTCCTTAGTGGGCTCAAAATCTCTGATGGCATTCCTTGGTCCATAAAACAAAAGTCCGTCCCCTTCCTTCAGCTTTACATCCTGTGCATAGCTGGCATGCGGTTTCCCGTCCCTATAATAGCCTATAACAGTTAGACTATAGTCTTCCCTGAAATTAATTTCTTTGGGAGTCTTACCCATCACCGGAGACCGAGGCGGTACCACAGCTTCTGCCAGTTCTGCTGAACTGATAGGGTATTTCTCCTGCGCACGGGGTGGCCCCATATAAGTAATACCGGAATAATATTCGCAAAAATCTTTGGCAGCCTGTTCTGTCCCTTTTAAAAGAAGTGTATCCCCTGACTGAAGATCAAAATCATCCAGTGCCACAAATTTTGACCCTTCCCTGACTACTTCCAACAAGTCCAGCCCATATTTCCCATATAGATCCAATGCTGCTATAGATAGGTGCTTGCCTTCTAAGTCAGTGGAGACCCAGGCTTCGAAAAGCTTGTTCTTTAGATCATATTCCTGAATCAGATTGGCAGTCACTGTAGAGTTTCTTGGATTATCCAGCTTTTGTCTATGTGGGAGCAAATAACGGCCAATAAAAAAAATATAAAGAAATGAAGCCAGCAGTAAACATATACCCACTATCGAAAATTCAAAAAAACCGAATC
Organism: Anditalea andensis; assembly: GCF_000714815.1. Lineage (GTDB taxonomy): Bacteria > Bacteroidota > Bacteroidia > Cytophagales > Cyclobacteriaceae > Anditalea > Anditalea andensis. Next base: position 464,611 of record NZ_JMIH01000014.1, read on the forward strand.
CCGCCCCTTGTGACTCCTTCAATAAACTATGTACAACCAAATTATGGGATGCTCCTATCAGCGTAAGGTTAGATCCTATAAGGGCAATAGTAGCCATGGGCAAAAGTATCCTCGAAGGGGATACCTTCATCCTAAGACAGAGTCTGAGGATAACAGGTATCAAAAAAGAGGCGGCCGGCATCACAGTAATAAAGGCAGATAATATAGCCGGAACAGAACTATTGATCAATAGTAGTCTGTTAAAACTTTTACCTATTAGATTTTCTAATTTTCTTGCCGCTAAAAGTACTACCCCTGTTCGCTTCAGTCCTTCAGTGATGACCAACAGGCCCGCTACAGTCATCACGGCGTGGCTACTGAATCCTATAAAACTATCTTCCGGACTAATAGACTTGGTAATGACCAATGAAAGCATGACCAATATAGCAATGGCATCTGGCCGAATGACTCCGGTAAAAAATAAAACAAACGCTACACCTAAAATCGCTAATACAATGACTACCGCTATTGGCATAATGTGGATGGGAAATAAAGGTTATAGCTGCAATACCTAATAGTAATGAAACTAAAAATTACAAAAATTTAACCGTAAAATGTATAATTTATGGTATAAACTATTGCCATATATTTTAGCTTTTACATAAGTGATCATCATATTTACTCTTGCCCCATAACCATCGTCTGCTGGGACCAATAGGTCAGCACCTAAAACGTATGTCCAAATACGAAGAAAAACTGGGCATCTTCGGCAGAGCGGGCATAATCCATCCGTAATATAGTCGCCTGGTTCCAGGCCAACCTCAGCCCTATTCCCGGATTGACTTTTATATTATCTAAACTCATATCAGAAAAACTGTCATATACTCTACCAGCATCCAAAAACGGCACTGCTGAAAATGCCATATGCTGGTTTAAAACAGTAGCTTGATAAAACCGGGAGCGCAATTCAACATTGGCAAGAGCAGTAACCATTCCTGCAAATCGTCCTTCTCTATATCCCCTCAAAGCTCTGGCTCCACCCAAGACTGGAATCCCGCCACCTTCTGAAGCTCCCCATAGATCCAATACCTCTGTAAATGGAATATTGGAACCTCTTATATATCCTAATGCAAACCTGCTGGCAAAGACTGTTCTACCTAAAGTGGCTGGCAGCACCCGCTGGTAAAACATGCCCTGTATCAAATGTTTGGTAAATGTAAATTCAGACCCCGTCCAAGGGGCTGAAATTTCCTGGGCATATTCAATAAACATACCCCGAGAAGGATCAGGCTCCAAATCTCGTGTATCCCACATCAAACCCGTCTGTAGTAAACCTATACGGCCTCCCTCATATCCTCCAATGTTATATCTGCCCCATGAGGAATTGGAATCTCCCTGCTGGCCTGCTAAAAAATCCTGGGTCAATCTAGTCTGACCTTGGACTGCCCCGGTTTCTTCTCCTGTATTGATATCCAATGCTTCTACAGTGGTTTTATTATCATATTGATCTATTCCCACTACTAGAATTTCAGCTCCCAGCATCAGCCTCATTCTGCCCTCAAAAAAGGTCCTTTCCAAAGCTAAACCTACTAGAAACTGGCTATAATCAACTTCATTAAAATGAACATCTGTATAAATTTCTGTGGGGTCTTCATTGAACTCGGCACCTCTACCGGATCTGGTCAAAGCCAAGTTGTCATAATACCCGGGAAACCTTGCATTTTCTACTATATTTCCAGTTCTTTTATCTTGGTACCGTAGGTTATTGAGTGTTTGTGATCCTATCCCAAAATATTGCCAATTTGGATCATTAGCATAGATAAAATCACCTCTCAATCTCCACTTGGAATTAAATATAAAAGGTACGTCTACATTTAACTCCGCATCTACCCTCCCGTTCTGTGCCACTCTCAGTCCCACGGCATATCGAATTCTATATGGTGTAAAATAATAAAACGGGTCAGTTCTATCCATATTATTAAACAAAAAGGCATTGGCCCCTACCGTAAGACCTCGAATAGGGTCTACCGTTAACTCTGGTAGACCAGTAGCATACCAGCCCTCTCTTTTATTTAAAATATCCTCCGGGAGCAATCGCTTTTCTCTAGACATGGCAAACGGCAAATCCAATGTATCACCATTAAGTATGACTGACCTGTCCAGATTTTCAGTACCCAGAAACACAGGATTCTGTGCATTTACATTAAAAATTATGATAGTTAAAAGAAAATATATAGATAAAACTTTATTCATATCAATTAAATAGTATAAATTAATGGAAAGTATTGATGTTTAAATGGTAAAGATAATCAATCATGATACATAGGCCAAAAAAGAAAATGCAAAAACCTGGATTTTTTATATAAGCCCGTGAAAATCATTGAATTACCTACAGGCTATTTAGTGATGCTCATTTTGCTTATATATGGATAAATTAAGCACCTAAATAATAGCCAATTGAAACAATATAAATGTAACCTCAAACAATCTAAATCTAGATATAGATTGTTTGACTTATTATAAATAGGTTACTTCTATTTCTTATTAATATTTTGTACTATAAAATAATGCTGGCAGCAATACTAAAAATAATTGAGCGAGATATAGATAAGCTTTCATTTGAAATCGAGCAATTTCATAAAGAGGAAAATCTATGGGTCACCAAAGGTGGTATAACCAATTCATCCGGAAACTTATGCATGCACCTGATAGGTAATCTAAAAACCTACATAGGTAAAAACATTGGTCAGTTTCCATATCAGAGAGACCGGGAATTTGAATTCACATGCAGGAATATCCCCAAAAGCAAGTTGCTTGAGGAAATTCAAGAAACAAAACAGATCATAATCATCTCTCTTAGCAATATGGACCCTGATATTTTAGACCAGCCTTACATAGAAGATGTACTTGGTTTTGAAATGACAAATACCTATTTTCTGATACATCTAACAACCCACTTATCATATCATTTGGGACAAATCAATTACTTAAGGAGAATGTTAGAGATTAATTAAAAAAATCAGGACAGTTTCTTTAAAACCATACTGCCAGCTCATTAATAGCTGACAGTATCATTAAAGTAGTCAAAATATAAAGGTATATCTAGATAGGATCAATTCCTGTGGTTAAACAAATAGAACAAACCTAACTGAAACCCATTATTTTTATAGGTATTGTTTTCACTGATAGTGGTAAGACCGATATTATATCTTGCATCCACACCAAATCCAGATGGGGGGTGCACATAACTGCCCCCTACTGATACTCCTAAGTCAATATTTTTAAAATCTTCTTTGACATTAATTTCATTTCCTGCTATGCTGTTGTTAGCATTCAACAAAAAACCGACTTGAGGTCCCGCCTGTAATCTAAATCCATTGTCAAACATATATTGAACTAATAGAGGCACATTAAGATAATCCAGATTAAACCTATTATCTCCATCTGCATATCTGGTTCCTTGAGAAGAATACATTAACTCAGGTTGAAAAGCCCAGTGTTCTGCCATGTGTATATGGCCCAGTACTCCAATATGGACTCCTGCCTTAGAACTAAAATCATTCTGGCCGCTAAGATTATAAACATTCAATCCACCCTTTACTCCTATGTTTACACTCTGGGCATGAATTGCTCCTGAAAAGGTTACTGTCATTAAAAATACGATAAAATAATTTCTCATAATCTATAGAATTGTTTGGTTTAAATTTAAGTTGGATGGTCACATTACATCATATTCAATTAATACTGCCGTATAAATGCCTATAATAAAGTATACAAATCTTCCTTTAGCATTTTTGATGCCTTAATTCATGATCCTGAGTATTTTTAAAGGCAATAAGGAGTAAACTATTCTCATCCAATAATTTATAGTAATAATATCATTTATAAAAATGAAGCATTTACCCTTTATTAGGTTTAAAACGTAAAAACTATTATCCTCCCAGCTATTAGAATATATGAGTAATTCCAAGATTTACATACGGATGAAAAATTAGTACGCTATAATATTCTTATAAACCATGTAAAAACTTCCAATTACTATAAAAACCTAATTCTTCCACCACACCTCTGTTTACGTTTACCACAAAAATGAATGCGTTAGAATTTGACAAAATTCATTAATCAAGTACTTAAATACAAATTAGAGTAGTCCAAATTTTACCTTAAAATAATCTTATTTTTAACCTTATATTTTTCCTGTTAAGTAGGATTTCTCCCAGAAATTATAAATACTTTTGTCTCAAGAGGCACAGGTTCTAAGAGTGACCAAAAGATATATAAGAAGATCATAATCAGAGTATATTATATATTTAGTCATAGTTTGGGTGCCTATTATTTTGAAAACACCAGATAATGGCCGAACGCATACACCCAATTCCAAATAATGAAAAGGAAAGATTAGAAGCTTTGCTCAGCTATAATGTACTAGATACTTTTTCTGAAGAAGAGTTTGACAACATCACAAAACTTGCTTCATTTATTTGCAAAGTACCTATAGCTTTAATTTCATTTATAGATGAAAAAAGACAGTGGCATAAATCTACATTTGGATTGGAAGGGACCGAAGCTCCCAGGGAGACCAGTTTCTGTCAATACACCATCATGGGTGATTCCGTATATGAAGTGCAAAATACATCCGAACACGAGATCTTCAAGAATTTTGCAGCGGTAAAATCCAGCCCTGAAATACGTTTTTATGCAGGCACTCCATTAACTACCCCCGAAGGAGAGAATATAGGAGTATTATGTGTACTGGATACGGAACCCAAAACATTAAATGAAGAGCAAAAGCTAGCTCTGACCACCCTGGCCAAACATGTGATGAATCTTCTGGAACAAAGAAGGCAAAGTACTGGCCTGAAGGATGAATTTAAAAAATTGGCTGAAAAAGCCCTGCTAGGAATACAACAAGAACTGGAAAGTTATAAGTTCGCCTTAGATGAAACATCGAGTGTGGCCATCACCAATGACCAAGGAATCATCATTTATGTAAACGACAAATTTTGCGAAATCTCTAAATATTCACGCGAAGAACTACTGGGCAAAACCCATAAAGTAATCGATTCTGGCTTTCATAATGAAGACTATTTTAAGCACTTATGGGCTACAATAAAGGCAGGTTCTGTATGGAAAGGTGAAATCAAAAACCAAGCAAAAAACGGTTCATATTATTGGGAAGAAAGTATCATTGTACCATACCTCAATGAAAAAGGGAAAGCACATAAATACATCTCCTTTAAACGTGACATAACCAGTCAAAAACTTGAGGAAAATAAAATAGATCAATTCTTTAACTTATCCTCCGATTTCTTATGTATAGCTAACCCTGATGGTTTTTTTGAGAAAGTTTCACCCACCTTTTCCAAAGCACTTGGATACAGCCTGCAAGAGCTTTTATCCCAACCTATCATAAATTTTGTTCACAAGGAGGATATTCCAGCTACGATAAAAGAATTTGAAAAACTAAAACAAAACGTTTATAGTATAAGCTTTCAAAACCGGTATATATGTAAAGATGGAAAACACCTACTATTAAGTTGGAATGCTTCCCCAAATTCAGATACCGGAATGGTATATGCCACAGCAAGGGATGTGACCCAAAGCAGAAAAATAGATGAAGATAATAAGCGGCTTTCTCTTGTAGCAAAAAACACCAGTAACATCATCATTATCACTGATAAATACAGTAGAATCCAATGGGTAAACGAACCATTTGAACGACTTACCCAATACAAATTAAATGAGATAAGTGGCCTTAAGCTTTTCAAATTTTTAACAGATGAAGAAGCTGATAAAAACACTAAAGCACAGATAAAAAATGCGATTGAAAATCAAATCCCTTTTTCGGGCGCGATTTTAAACAAAAATAAATCTGGAGAAAAATATTGGATACAGATCAAAATCACCCCAGTATTTGATGACGACCATGAGCTTATAAATTTTATAGCCATTGAGTCTGATATCACTGAAAAGATTCAACGCTCCCAAAAAATTATTAATTTACTAAAGACCCAAAAATCCATCTTTGATGGGGCTAGCTATGGCATCATATTTACCGATATAGAGGGGAATATTAAAATGATCAATAAGGCATGTCTGTCACTTCTGGAATATAAAGAAGAGGAAATCTTAAATAAGGCCAAGCCCCTATTATTCCATGACAAATCGGAGTTGGTAGCCCATAACAGAAAGATCGCCACAGTGTATGGTACGGCTATACCACTCTCCGAAACATTAACCTATAAACCTCGGCTGGAAAAAAAGGCCGATGCCAACGAATGGACTTATATTTCTAAATATGGAAAAAGAATTCCTGTATGGCTGAGCGTTACCTGCATTGGGGACAAAGAGGGAAATGTACTTGGATATCTATGTGTGGCAGAAGATTACACCCTAAAAAAGAAAGTAGAATCAGATCTGATAAATGCCAAAAAACTGGCGGAGCAGGCAGTTAAAATGAAAGATAACTTCCTGGCCAATATGAGTCATGAAATCCGTACTCCTATGAATGCCATCATAGGTTTTACAGATTTGCTATCTATGTCACCCTTAGATGAGGATCAAAAAGATTATGTTGGAAATGTCAAAATGGCCGGTGAAAATCTATTGCTATTAATTAATGATATTTTGGATCTTTCGAAAATTGAGTCGGGCAAACTCGTCATAGATGCACATCCATTTAACGTAAAAACTACGCTAAAACATGTATATGATCTATTGCATGTGAAATCCAAAGAAAAAGGCTTGAATTTCAACCTTTTTTTAGATGCGGATATGCCTGATATGATAGTGGGAGATAAAGGGCGTCTAAACCAGATCGTCATGAACTTGGCCGGAAATGCTATCAAATTTACCAATCAAGGTGAGGTTAACATTCTTGTCAAAAAAATCAAGGAAACAGAGCAGACCGTTACCATCAAATTTTCCATAAAGGATACAGGTATAGGTATATCAAATGAAAAACTAACCTGTATTTTCGAGAGATTTTCCCAGGGAGAGGAAAGTACTACCAGAAATTTTGGGGGCACAGGATTAGGATTGAATATCTCCAAACAGCTGATTGAACTCCAACAAGGTGAACTTAAAGTAAAAAGCTTAATTAATGTTGGTTCTGATTTTTATTTCTCCCTGGAATTTAAAAAAGTAATTCAGGAACAGCTAAAGGAAAACCGTCAAGTATTACCGATAAATAATCCATACGGAAAATTATCAATATTGCTGTGTGAAGATAACATAATTAATCAACGCTTGGCTTTTAAAGTGCTTGAGAACTTTGGTTTTGAAATAGACATAGCTGACAACGGGGAAGAGGGTTTAGAAAAATTGCAGCGTAACAGGTATGATCTAGTGCTGATGGATCTTCAGATGCCGATTAAAGATGGATACCAGACAACTATTGCCATCAGAGAAGAATTAAAATTAGATATCCCCATCATAGCGATGACGGCACATTCTCTGATTGGAGAAAGGCAAAAGTGTTTTGAAATGGGTATGGACGCCTACGTTCCAAAACCATTTAGACAAGATGAGTTGCTTAAAAATATCCTTGCCGCTATTAAATCGAGGTCATCTGTAAAAGATAAGCTGCAGACAAAAGACGCTATTTATCAGCTCAAAATCGATTTAACTTATCTCAAAGAGCTCTCTGCAGGAAACTTAGATTTTGAAAAGGAAATGATAGAACTTTTCATACCGCAAGTGGCTTCGGATATGACAAGTTTGAATGAGGCTTTTGAAAAGGAAGATTATGTCATGATAAGAGACATCTCACACGGACTTAAATCTACACTTTCTTTATTCTCTTTAAATGAACTAGTGGAAACTTGTTCTTTGATAGAAAAAGAGGCTCAGGCCATTCATCTTGATAATTCCTTTCATTTTACAGCAGATACTATGCTGGCCTTTGACAAGATGATGTCCGAAATCCCATTAATATCTAATCAGTTAGAAGAATTAAAACGCATACATTATAGCTCTATCTCATCATAATAAGGAGGTTAATGCTTATTCTAAATAGGCAAGATGATAGGTATTACACCTAACTTATTGCTAAAACACATAGAATCATGAAAATTTTATTAGCAGAGGACAATGATCTTTTGAGAAAATCATTGTCATTCTATTTACAAACAGAAGGTTTCGACGTGGATCAGTTTTCTAATGGAAAAGAGGCCCTGGAAGCTATTAAAAGCAAACCATATACTATAATCCTCACTGATATTAATATGCCCGGAATCAGCGGAATGGAAATAACCCAATATGTACGTACCAAATTATTATCAAACATCCCCATTATTATCTTTACATCCTCCAATATAGAACAGACTGAGCTAGATTCATTTGATATAGGGGCCAATGAATTTATCCCCAAACCAGTGAGCCCGGCAGTACTGCTGGTGAGAATGAAACGATTGATCAGCAAATCTTCAGACAACTAACAATATTTCCCATGGTACATATACTATAATGGAATTTTTTTGGAATCTATATCAAAGTAAAGTTTGGGTAGTCCCTTTTTTGATCTACGCCATAGGTATATTACTATTTGGCAGTGTGACACTTCTTGCCATCATAATATGGACAAGGCATACACATATAAAAGAACAAAAATTTATCCTGCAATATGACAGGCTAATTGAGCCTATGTTATTAAATGTACTTTTTGATACAGGGAGTTATAGCACATTTAATAACGACCCACACTATTCTTCACTTTTCAATAATACGGTTTTCAGAAAACAAATGATGGCTAATATTATCAACCTACATAAGAATTATGAAGGATCATATGCGAAAAAGCTTGAAAAATTTTATCTCGAATCTCATTTGATCACAGATTCTTTTAGAAAACTAAAGAATGCACGATGGGAAATTCAATGTCTAGCTATAGAAGAACTGTCAGAAATGAATGTGGTTACGGTATTTGAACATTTGGTAGATACTTCCAAATCATCAAACAAACTACTGAAGATAGCGGCGATTAAAGGCTGTATCAAATTAAATGGTACCAAAGGTATCACCCACCTGATCAGGCATAAAGACCCGCTGGACCAATGGTCACAACTTTCCATTATTGACGCCATAAAGCATGGGGATCTAAGGTTAACTGAGGGAATCGAAATACTATTGACTTCAAAAAATGATACTGTAGTAAGTCTAGGATTAAAAATTATTCAGTCACTTCATTTATCACAGCATAACTTGGATATCATCAGGATGATAAGTACTACTGATAATGTTTATCTAAAACAAGAGGGCCAATTAACGCTCACCGCAATCAAATCTAGCAATACATAGTCATGACATTTTTTACAGCTGAAATTACCGCTATGGTAAACATCTACCTTTTACTGATTTTGCTTTATGCTATTCTGATTATGTCCTCATACTTGGTTTTAGCCGTTCTTTCCTTTATAGAGCTTAAGGAATATATCAAAAAAAACAGTTTCATTGATTATGAAATATTGCTATCCAGTCAGCAGGCTCCCTATTTATCTTTAATAGCTCCCGCATATAATGAGGGTCTTACTATAGAGGAAAATGTTAAATCTTTACTTTCCCTGAATTATAACAATTATGAAGTCATAGTGGTAAATGACGGAAGCAAAGACAACTCCATGGACATGCTGATCAGCACCTATGATTTGATAAAGAAGGATCTGGACCATGAAACACCCATAACCACTAAAGCAATACGGGGAATATATCGGTCTAAAAACGCTGCATTTAAAAAATTAACCGTAGTCGATAAAGAAAACGGGGGAAAGGCAGATGCCCTTAACGTGGGCTTGAATATAGCTAAACACCCCTATGCCGTATGCATAGATGTAGATTGTATATTGGATAAAGATTCTCTACTAAAGCTTGCAAAACCCTTTCTAGAATCTATAGATAAAAAGGTAATAGCTACAGGAGGTGTAGTAAGAATAGCCAATCAATGCACCATAGAGGATGGCAGATTAATAGATGTAAATGTACCAAATAAGTTACTTCCAAGAATCCAAGTATTGGAATACCTGCGGGCATTTCTTTTGGGAAGAATGGCTTGGGAAAGACTGGATGGATTACTTTTAATTAGTGGAGCATTTGGAGCGTTTGATAGGGAAATTGCCATAAAGGCTGGCGGTTACAATACAAAAACAGTGGGAGAAGACATGGAACTGGTCGTCAGAATGAGAAGGTACATGTTGGAAAGGAATATTCCATATACCGTCTCCTATATCCCCGATCCATTATGCTGGACAGAGGCCCCCGATAATGCTGCCATATTTAAAAAACAGCGCAGCAGATGGATGAGAGGTACTATAGAAACCTTATGGATTCATCGTAAAATGTTTTTTAACCCTAAATATAAAATATTAGGGATGATCAGTGTGCCATATTGGACCTTCTTTGAATTTCTTGCTCCATTGATTGAATTTGTAGGACTATTAGTTACTTTAATTTTTGTCATATTGGGTATACTCAATTGGAAAATATTCTTACTACTGTTTTTATTTGTTTACATATTTGCGACTATGTTTTCTTTATTGGCCCTGTTGGGAGAAGAACTCACTTATCACAAATATCCCCGGATAAAAGATTTCTTAAAACTGTTTGCAGCTGCTTTAATAGAGCCGCTGTATTTTCACCCTTTGGCCGTATACGCCGCCTTAATAGGATATTGGGAAAAGATAAAAGGTAAAAAAACATGGGGGGATATGACCAGACAGGGATTTCAGAAAAAACAATAGCGGTTAAATATGCTGTTTCCCATAAAAAGATCTTAACGTCCCAGATTAAAAAAAATCTATTGGTTTTATAGTAGCTGAAATCTTTATGATATAGGTACCTAAATCTGGCATATAAAGCTTCCATCAGGCATAATCAATCCCAGTATCTTTCTAAGTCAATTCAAATCATACCCATTTTCCTACAGAAATAATCGCCGATTTATAAATATTTGGTTTAGTGGGTTCCTCGTACCTTCATTTCCAGGGTATAAACTGAACCCATAGCTGTTATAAATAAAGTCTTTCTCATCGGACCTCCAAAAACCACATTCGCTGTCCAATCTTCATCTACAGGAATTTGGGCTATCAGCTCTCCCTTGGGATTAAATACCGTGACCCCTTTTTTCCCTGTTAAGTAAACATTGCCCCGATGGTCTACTGTCATTCCATCAGACCCCATTTCTACAAAAAGTCGCCTGTTTTTGAGATAGCCATCCTCCTCTATATCATATACATACGTTTTATCATCACCTATATCTGCTACATAAAGCTTTTTATTATCAGGAGTACCTATTATACCATTAGGTTTTACAAGGTTTTCATCTACTCTAAAAAACTGGATCCGGTCTGGACTTAGGTAATATAAATGTTCTCCATCTTGTTTCATTTCAGGATCCCTAGTCCAATAGTCTCTTTTATACAGAGGGTCTGTAATATAAATCCCCCCATTTGGCGCCACCCATAGATCATTGGGTCCATTTAATCTCTGGCCTCTGAAATTTTCTATTAAGACAGTTTTATTGCCCTTTTCATCTAAAGACCAAAGCTGGTTTTCCATATCTGCGGCAGTAATCAAATTCCCCTTTCGATCAAAGAACATGCCGTTAGATCTGCCTGCATCTTCTATAAAAACAGATGTTTCTCCGGTTTCGAATGACCATTTAATAATTTTATTATTTGGCTGATCTGTAAAATATACATCTCCTGTACGGTGTACAGCAGGTCCTTCTGTAAATTCAAAATCATCGGATACCTTTTGCAATATGGCTTTTTTGGCTATAAGGTTTTTTTTATCTATTACCTGGGCATTACTATCAAATGATACCGTGATGATAAACAAGCAGATAAGGGTTAGGGCTTTGGTCATTAATGGATGCTTCTGGGTAAAATAAGTATTTGGAAGTGCGAAAGATAATCTACTTTTATTGCTTTTCATAAAATAATTTTAAATCACTTTATAAAGATCTAATTTAATATGCTTACGGATATTCTCTTTATCTAAAAGATAATAAGGAAATGCAAAATAGGCCGGATGAAGAAATTATTCATTGCTTAAACAGCCAAGCGGAAAGCGGAAGCTATACAAATAACGGAGGGAACGTATTTATTGATATCAAATGATAGCATTACTAACAGTGTTTTTATATCAAAGAGAAGAGATATGGAGTATGGAGTTAATAGAAGCTATGTGCCAAAACAGCAGTTAAAAAAATAAACAATCCGGGCTTAAGTCCGGATTTTATAGCTACTTAATATTGGTTTCTACTTTTACGTCAATTTTTTTTGTTTTGACTGATCCACCATTAGGCCTTACAGAGATAGTTGTTTCTGATGCTTCCTTGACGGGAGCTTTCTCCACTTCTATCACTTTGACCGTTTCTGTTTTGGTCTCTTTTACAGGCTGGTCATTGCATCCCATTGTCCATATCAAAGCAAATGCGAAGAATAAATAAGTAATTTTCATAATATTTTTAATTAATTTAATCCAGATCTGTTGGATAGGTACAAGATAGCTACAAACACATACACCATCTAATAATTCTATAAAAATAAAATTATTAAAATAATAATTTATAATAATAGTATTTGTAAAATAATATTTCTAACAATGTATTTTGTATTACAAATAAGCTTTCATGATATCCATGGTTATAATCAGGATTTTGTTTTAATCAAAAATTACCAAAAGTATTTTAAGTCTTTCTTCTCTAATTATCTTTATTTTAGTAAAAGATAATATAATGAAAATGAACCGCTTAATACTTTTAGCTATTTTAACCTTTTCCTGTGATCGGCCTGACATGAATTTTAAACTTAGCGAAATCACCACCTTAGAAAATATACCGGCGGCCTCAGGAATAGGTATCCATGAGAAACATATGCTAATCATAGGAGATAATTCCCCCTACCTATATCTACTTGACCATACTGCCAAACCCTTAAGCAAAATCCCGATTTATCCATTAGACAATTACAAAGACGGAGAAATAGCAAAAAGTATAAAACCAGATTTTGAAGCTTTGGAACTGGTCAAAGGGAAAGTTGATGACGAAGTATTGATATTTGGTTCAGGTTCCAAAAGCCCACAAAGGGATATTTTTATCCATGTCACCTTGGCAGAGCAGCCCGTAATAAAAACTTATAATCTGGTATCTTTTTATAATCAACTCAGGGATAACAAAATACTGCGTGGTTATGAGTTGAATATAGAGGCAGTAGCCCTATATGAAAACAAACTGATGTTGTTCAACAGGGGAAAAAATCTTATTTTCATATATGACTATGAGGAGTTTCTCCGATTTTTAAATAGCAAAGCCCCTTATCCTCCACCATCTGTTAAAGAACTGGAATTACCAAAGATAAATGGTTTTGTTTCCGGCTTTTCGGGAGCTACTGTGATACCTGAGACCTCTACTTTGATATTTACCACCTCTGTGGAAGATACACCAAACGCTTATGATGATGGAGAAGTGCTTGGAAGTTTCATCTGTATGATTGATCTGGATCGATTGGATGAAGGAGTAAAACATTTCCTCATTGAGGATAGAAACCAGCCTATGAAAATAAAAGTTGAATCGGTCACGGTCCTAAATAAAATCTCTGAAAGTAAGATTGAAATATTATTGGTAACCGACAGTGATGGCGGAGAATCACTATTATTAAAAGGGCATTTGATATGGTAAAACCCGTTTTTGTCGTAAAGCATCCTAAACACCATTACCTAGTTACCTTACATGGCAATTTGTTTATATTTTTTCCTTAACACCAAGAAACGGCATCCATTCTATGGCATTCTTATGAGCATATTCAGCAAGAAAATGACTTAGCGTAGGCCTGAAGGGAGGATTGTTTAACTTGAGCCCGACTTGTTCAGGAGTGCGGTCCCCTTTTTGGGTATTGCAGCGATGGCAAGCGGTGACCAGGTTCATCCAGTTGGTTTTGCCTCCTTTAGATTTAGGAATGACATGGTCAATAGTAAGATGCCTAGTAGACCCACAATACTGACATTGGTTTTGGTCCCTTTTAAAAAGATTATTCCTATTCAGCATTACCCCTTTAAAGGGAATATTTTTGTATTCCTGAAGACGGATCACCGCAGGGTAGACATATTCTCTGTCTACTGTGCGGATGGTAAGGTATTCATAAGTAGCAAGAGGGGATGCCTTCTCCAGAAAAGTCAGTACAAAGGCTTTTTGGGCTGTGACTACTGCCACTGGCGTGTGATCTAAATTCAGCACAAGAACCTTCTTTTCCATCAGTATACTACATTATATTTCTGATTTCATGTACGTGCCAATATGGTGAAATGTTTTTATCCACACTTGCCCCATTCAGGTTTACCTTATTTCTGGTGACTTTGCCATTTACATGGATCATTTCTCCCTCTCCCAAGTAAATGCCTACATGATCGTGAACTTTTCGGTCATTTGCAAATATCAAGATATCACCCGGCAGAGCACCTTCCGGATTCATTAATTTACCTTTCAGAATTATCTGAGAAAGAAATCTTGGAAAACTGTAACCTCCTATCTTAAAGACTAGGTGGACAAATGCCCCTGCTCCTATACCAAAAAAACTCCTGCCGCCAAACTGAGCAGGTACGTTTAAAAATGATAGGGCTATTTGGGAAATTTGCTGACGGGATGCTTTTAAACTTTGAGGCCTGCTTTCTCCGGTAAACCTTATGGATTCCCCCATATCAAAAAGTTCGTTTTGGCTGACATGAAGGTTACTGCCAGGCAATAAATGGAGAATCTGTCCTTTAAAATATATGGTAGATATTGGGGCTAAGGTTATCTGATAATCTTGGTCATTAAAAAGCATAAATTCTTTATGGCTGACGTCTTGATGCTGCAGTGCTGCCATCCATCCCTCTCCAGTATCATCTGTACCTACTACCTTTAACCATTTGCGACAGGAAGATCTATCTAAAACTACATATGTCTCTCCAAAGAGCAATTGGGTAATCAGCCCTGTCCCCAGTCGGGGTTCAGCATATAAATTTATCACTGATAAACGGCATACACCATATTCACTTTCAGTCTGCCATTCTGTCGAGGTCTCTTTTTGCATCCTTATTTTTGATATCTTGTCGCTTATCATGAAGTTTTTTGCCTTTCCCCAGGGCTATTTCCATTTTGGCCAGTCCTCTGTCATTAATAAATATACGAACTGGAATGATAGAAAGTCCTTTTTCTTCAAATTTCCTTGACAATTTATCCAATTCTTTTTTGCTCAAAAGTAACTTACGCTCTCTTACGGCATCATGATTATAACTTGCTGCAAAGGAATAGGGCGCGATGTGCATCTGACGTATAAAAAGTTCATTGTTCCTAAAAAAGCAGAAAGCTTCTGTAAGTGAAACCTTTCCTTCACGTATAGATTTGATTTCAGTACCTTTCAGCACCAGACCTGCTGTGAATTTGTCTATAAACTCAAATTCAAAACCTGCTTTTTTATTTTTTATATTGATGGTCTTTTGAAACCTGTTGTCTTTGGCCATATTATTTACCAATTTTCATTTTAGCCAGTGGGCTGATATCCAGACCACAAAACTCCTGATTTAAAAATTTAAAATGCGCTGCCATAGCTATCATGGCGGCATTGTCAGTGCAATATTCAAAGCTTGGTATATACACTTTCCACCCAAGCTCACTGGATAATTTTTCCAATTCAGCCCTTAATCCTAAATTAGCCGAAACACCACCTGCTATGGCTATCTCATTGATCCGGTGTATTTTTGCAGCCTTTTTCAGCTTCTGCATTAGCATTTTTATAAGTGTATACTGGACGGATGCACAAATATCGTTCTTATTATCATCTATAAATGTCGCATTTTCTTTTAGTCTATCACGAAGAAAATAAAGCACGGCAGTTTTTATCCCACTGAAAGAATAATTAAGATCCGGCATATCCGAAAGCGGGAAACTATAAGCCTTAGGGTCACCGTTTAAAGCAAATTTATCTATCATAGGGCCTCCGGGGTATGGAAGCCCCATCAGCTTGGCTGTTTTATCAAAAGCTTCCCCTACTGCATCATCCAAGGTTTCGCCTATGACTTCCATTTCCAGATGGCTTTTAACCAATACCAGCTGTGTATGTCCCCCACTCACGGTAAGACAAATAAAGGGAAACAAAGGTGCAGGATGATCTATAAAATGCGCCAATATATGTGCCTCCATATGGTTTACCTCAATCATGGGGATACCGAGAGAATAGGCAAATGCCTTGGCAAATGATACACCTACCAATAGTGAACCCATAAGACCAGGACCTCTGGTAAAAGCTACTGCGGACAGCTCCTTTTTATCCAGCCCTGATGTTTTGATCGCTTCCTGAATAACTGGCACTAGGTGCTGCTGGTGGGCCCTGGAGGCTAATTCCGGAACCACTCCACCATATTTTTCATGTACAGATTGCGTAGCGACAATATTATTAAGTATTTTGCCATCAGAAATGACCGAAGCTGACGTTTCATCACAAGATGACTCTATTGCTAAGATATTAATTTTCATCACACTCATTGGAAAAGAATTCGAAAGTTACGCAAATTTTAACGAAAGCACTCAAAGTGCTTTTGAGTGTGACGCTTTTCCTGATTATATTTTTATTGGGTATAGCTGCCCTTTTTCAGGTACCAGCGGTCCAAAACAGGATCACTACCTATCTGACCGAATACATAACTACACATACAGGGTTCAAAACCAGCATAAGTGATGTGAACATCCGGTGGTGGGATGCCGTCAGTCTAAAAGATGTGGTGGTCTATGATCAGAACGATAGCCTGATGGCTAATCTTCAAAATGTGTATATAGATTTTTCGATTAGGGGACTTCTTGATAGTGAAAATCCGGGATTGGATGAAATAAGGTTAAAAAACGGTACGGTTCGTATAATAACTGATCCCATAGATGAAGAAATGAACATAGTCCTCTTCGTATCCAGGATCAACGCCCTCCTATCTCCCTCAGAAAGATCCAGCGAAAA
Source organism: Anditalea andensis (assembly GCF_000714815.1). Taxonomy (GTDB): domain Bacteria; phylum Bacteroidota; class Bacteroidia; order Cytophagales; family Cyclobacteriaceae; genus Anditalea; species Anditalea andensis. Next base: position 481,569 of record NZ_JMIH01000014.1, read on the forward strand.
AGTACCTGTGAAATTTTCCATAACCGAAATCTCATTAGAGCGCACCTCATTAGACATCCTAGATTATACGATAGCTCCTATAGTGGAGGGTTTTGATTATGGGAAACTCCGATTTAGAAACCTTACTGCCATTGGGGAAGATTTTTTCACCAAACGGGATACTGTAGCGATTAATGTAAAAAGCCTTAGAGGAATAGAAGCAACTTCAGGATTAGAAGTACAGCAGTTACGCACTGATTTTATTTACTCTAACACAGGGATGGAATTCGATAACCTCTTCATGAGAAGCAATGATTCGGTAGTTAAAAATTATCTAAAATTCACTTATGATGATGTCAGGGCATTAAACGATTTCAACCGGCTGGTGAATGTAGAAGGCCATCTGACCGAATCTGTCCTGGATCTGAAAGACTTAAGGTATTTCTCTGACAACATCCCTGATTTTGATGATAAGATATATCTCAGTGGGGTAATTACCGGAAGGATCGACAACCTTAAATCAGATCAGCTTCTGATTAGGTTTGGAGAGCGGAGTGCTATGTTTGGCGAGTTCACCATCCAAGGCCTTCCTTATGTCAATGAAACATTCTTTCGCCTATCACTGGTGAATTCTACCCTTACCAGTGCTGATCTCTCACCATATATCTCTAACGAAGCGAGAAGAGAAGTTAACAAATTCCGGGACATCCGTTTTGACGGAGACTTCACCGGTTATTTTCATAATTTCAGTGCCAGTGGTAATTTTAGAACAGGCATAGGTAATCTATCCGGGAAATTAAATTACCGCAATGCCCTGAATGTCCCTACTTACAATGCCTCTATTCAACTGAGCAACCTTGATCTAGGTATACTGATGGAGGATAGAAAGGCATTCCAAAAAGTGACCATGCAGGGTCAAATCAGAGGCACTGGCTTGTCTGTCGAATCAGCACTTTTGGCAGTCAATGCCGATGTCAGATCTATAGGTATAAATAATTATAACTATACCAATGTAAAAACAGACGCCACCTATGGCAAAGATCTTTTCAGTGGTAATCTTACAATAAATGACACCAATCTTAAGATGCAGGTACAGGGAAAACTGGATCTCAGGGACAATAGAGACAGTGTCAGACTGGTAGCCAGAGTGGATACCGCCTTCCTCCAACAGCTGAATCTGGTAGACAGGGAACTGTTTTTAAGTGGTGATTTTGATCTGGATACCAAAGGAGTGACCTTAGATGACGTAGAAGGGGTAGCTAGGTTTGAAGATATCCTGATCAGTTATGAAGGCAGAAATTTATATTTAGACAATTTTTTATTCCAATCGCTCTTTACCGGAGATAGCCGCCTGATAGCACTTAATTCAGATTTGTTGGTAGCTGGAATTTCAGGTAATTTTCAGGTAGAAGAACTGACCCGAGATGTCACCCAGCTATGGGACGATTATGTAAGACTACTTACCAACCAGACCGAAAATTACAATACCAGAAAAGTAATTATAGAAGATAATAGTGAATACAACATTGATATAAATATAGATCTCAGGGACCCAAATCCCCTTATCAACCTCATAGAGCCATCTCTCTTTATCTCCCAAAACACCAAGATAGAGGGAGCGTTTTATCAGACTTCCGAAAACACTATCCTGAACCTATTTTCAGGTATTGATACCATATATTATAATGGCAATCTGTTCCTAGATAATAATTTTGATTTCAATACCTCTAAAATAAGACGCGAGGATGAAGTTTTGGCATCTTTTTATATTAATAGTAGAAATCAGGAACTTAACTCCGGCATTAATTTCAATAATTTTATAATGGAGGCGATATGGGATCAGTCTGCCATCGATCTAAATTTGGCCCTGAATCAACCAGATACAGAAAGTTACGCACGAATCAGGAGCAAAATAAACATCTTTCCTGAGCTTACCAGCCTTTCATTTGAACCGTCCGACATTAAAATTCTGGATAGATATTGGGAATTTGACCCTGATAATTTAATCACTTTCCGCACAGATAATATTGCAGTAGAAAACCTTAAAATCTTTGACAATGGTCAATACTTAGCGCTAAATGGAAGGATGGCTGTATCATCTGACGAAGTACTTAGCCTGGAGGTTTCACAAGTAGATGTTTCTATATTAAACACCTTAGACAGAAGGGATTTTTCGGGTATTGCGTATGGGCTGTTTGCATTTTCAGATATATTTGAAACACCAAATGTCAATGGAAGTATCAAAATAAGCGATTTTCACATCAACAATTTTCTGATAGGAGATATAGAGGCTTCCACCTATTTTGATAGCGAGAATGAACGCATTTATCTCGATTTATCCAATTTAAGAGAAGACAGGAAGATCATCACACTCCACGGATATTTGGGTACTAGAGAAGATGAATTGGATCTCAATGCCCAATTTGACCAAGCCAATCTCTCTGTAGCTGAACCTTTTCTATCTGATTATATATCCGATATGGGAGGTACTATAACGGGCCAATTGCGTATAGCAGGGAAACTATCAGAACCATCAGTTACCGGGCTGGGACGACTGTCCCAAGGAACGCTCCGGGTAAATTATTTGAACACTCTCTATACGCTTAACGGGGGAATAAATTTTACACCTAATGAAATTAGCTTCCGTGGATTAGATGTAGCCGATGTAAGAGGTAATAAAGCCATTTTGAGAGGTGGCATCAGTCATGACCGGTTCAGTAATTTTATCCTAGACATCAGCTCTGATTTGTCAAACTTTCAGGTATTAAACACTACCACCAGAGATAATGACCTCTTTTATGGGACGGCCTATGCAACAGGTAAACTTGATATATTCGGGGCCGCCAACAATCTAGACATCACTGCTCAGGCTACTACACAGCCTAATACTAGGATATTTATTCCCATAGGCTCCTCGGACGGGCAGTTTAAGGAGGATTATATCAATATCATAAACGTAAGGGACACCCTGCAAGAGATAACAGTTGAAAGAACTGTAGAAAAGCTAGCTATCAATAATGTCCGGATGAACTTTAATCTTGACATTACTCCTGATGCATATGCTGAAATACAAATAGATCCCCGCACAGGAGAATCAATTCAGGGAAGAGGCAGTGGCAATTTGAGGTTAGGAATAGATACACAAGGTAATTTTTCGATGACGGGAACATATGAGATAGTAGATGCCAAATATAATTTCTCACTATATAATATTATAAATAAAGAATTTAATATAGAACCGGGAGGCAGAATTACCTGGTTTGGGGATCCTTATGAAGGAATTATGAACATAAAGGCCACATATGAGGAAAATGTTTCCCTTATTAGCCTTCAACCTGCCCAGACGAGCGAAGCTGATTTAATGGATTCCCAACTTAAAAGAAGGTTTCCGCTAAAAGTCATTATGGACATGAGCGGAGAGTTACTTTCACCTGATATCGGTTTTGACTTTGACTTCAGTGGTTTTCCGGAAGGAGAAATCCAAACCTATATCTCCGCTTTCCGCAATAGAATAGCTAATGACGAGCAGGAAAAAAACCGTCAGGTGTTTTCACTCATAATGCTTAGGAGGTTTTCTCCCGAGGGGCAGTTTACAGGAGCAGGACTGGGTTTTTCCAACCTTAGCCAGCTGATATCTTCACAGCTTAATTCCTTAATTTCTCAGGTGGACCAAAACCTGGAAATCGACTTTGATTTGGCCAGTTTAAACCAGGCCGCCATGGAGACATTTCAACTTAGGGTAGCGTATACGTTTTTAGATGGAAGACTGAGGGTCATGAGAGATGGAGGCTTTACGGATCTCCAAGGCAATGCAGACATCAATACGATAGCCGGTGACTGGCAGGCAGAATATCTCCTTACTGAAGACGGAAGATACCGCATGCGGATATATAACAGAAACAATTTTAATAATGCCTTCACTTCACTAAATCTCTCTGCTAATGTAGTAACTTATGGTGTATCTTTATCTCAGACCCTATCTTTCAGTTCATTCCAGGAACTTTTTCAAATGATAGGCAGGAGACGAAGAGACAGGTTGAGGATAAACGATATAGATGATTTTCTCAGATATGATTTTGAGGAAAGCGATAACAGGAAATCTCCACCCGTAAATGCAGACTCCACAGTGATCCGCATCATAGAACCTTCTAGCATGTGGCGCAAAGAAGATGATCTTTGATTAAACAATATGGGGATTATATGTATTCCTTTATGAATAAAACATAAAACCCAATTATGAGTAAGATTACCTTATTTTGGATGAGAAGAGATCTCCGTCTAGAAGATAATACAGGATTATCTGAAGCCCTAAAATCAGATGAAGAGGTCCTTCCCTTATTTATTTTTGATACAAATATCATAGCAGAACTCCCTAAGCATGATGCCAGACTCACTTTTATCCATAACCAAATATCCAGGATACATGAAGAACTAAAAGTTCACAACAGTTCCATTTTAGTAAAAACAGGAGACCCTATAGCTATAATAAAGGATCTCATTAAAGAATATGAAATAGCTAAGGTATATACTAATAGAGATTATGAACCATATGCCAAAGAGAGGGATGCTAAAATTAAAAAGTATCTTAACGATAACCTGATAGAATTTAAGGATTTTAAAGATCAGGTGATATTTGAAAAGGGAGAAATCCTATCAGGCTCAGGGACTACCTATAAAGTATTTACACCGTACAGTAAAGCATGGCTTCAGAAGTTTTATGAAACTAATTTAAACCCTGAATCATGGCCTCTGAAAAATAATTTTTTTACATCCCCCCCTTTGCCTATCCCATCTCTAAAAGACTTGGGCTTCGAAACTTCTCCTATACCGATACCTACTTTAAAAGTAAAAAAATCACTGATCAAAAATTATGACTCGACAAGAGATTTCCCGGCTATAGAAGGTACGTCTAGATTAGGGATACATTTAAGGTTTGGCACCATAAGCATTAGAAAACTTGCTCTTTTTGCTGAAGAATTGAACAAAATTTATTTAAATGAGCTAATTTGGAGAGAGTTTTACATGATGATTTTAGATGAAAATCCCCGGGTAGTGGATCAAGCCTTTAAACCTCAGTATGATAAAATAACATGGAAGAACAATAAGGAAGAATTCCAAGCATGGTGCGAAGGTAAAACCGGCTATCCTATGGTAGATGCAGGTATGCGGCAAATGAACTCGACAGGCTATATGCATAACAGGGTCCGGATGGTCACAGCAAGTTTTCTTTCCAAACATCTGCTTATAGACTGGAGGTGGGGAGAGGCTTATTTTGCAGAAAAATTACTGGATTATGAGCTTTCTTCCAATAACGGGGGATGGCAGTGGGCAGCAGGTACCGGTACAGATGCCCAGCCTTATTTTCGGATATTTAATCCTGAATCCCAAATGAAAAAATTTGACAAAAATTTAGAATACGTGAAAAAGTGGATACCAGAATATGGAACAGATAAATATCCAGACGCCATAGTGGAACATAAATTTGCCAGAAAAAGAGCACTGGAAGTATATAAAAAAGCATTGGACAAATGAAATCCAAGCTGACGATATCGTCACATATTGCCCTCATGTGGGATTCCATGTAACCGCTGAAAAAAAAATATAAAATGAATATAGGAGACAGAGTACGTTTATTGAGAGGAAACGAAGAAGGTGTGATCACCAAAATATCTTCTGCCGGAAGAATGGAGATCGAAATCGAAGATGGATTTAGAATTCCAGTGTTGAAAAATGAGGTAGTACTCATCAGTGCTGCCGAAAGGCAGTATTTTGGGGATGGGAAGGTAGTGGAAAAACCTACTATAGAAAATAAAACATCCCCCATAACAAAAGAAGGAATATTTCTCAGCTATGTTCCTTTAAATGATAAAGATCACAGTTTATACGTTATCAATCTATCAGAAAAGGACCAGCTGTACATGGTTTCTGAAATATTCGGCACTAATTCAAGAACCTTGGCTTCTGGCGTACTTAGCCGCCATTCATATGAAAAATTTGATCAAAAATCAATCAAAGATTTTGAACAGTGGCCCTCCTTGCTTTTTCAAATGATCCCAATCAACAAACGGGCAGAAAAGACGCTGCCGCCATTTGAAAGAAAAATCAAATTCAAAGCGTCTGCTTTTTTTAAAAGCAGGGGGAAAGCTCCATTATTAGAAAAAGAAGGTTACCTCTTCCAGATCGACCAGCATAGCCAAGACCTAGATATCAAACAACTGAATCAAACCTTAAATGAAGGCAATAAAATCTCTAACGATCCCAAATCACTATTTCACAGACCTGCAAAAGAAATAGATTTGCACATAGAAAAGCTTAACACTGACCATCAATTTATGAGCAATACTGAAATGCTAAAACTACAGATGGAGACTTTTGAGAAAAACCTGAATTATGCTATAGCTTCCGGCATGGACGAAATCTCTTTTATACATGGGATAGGAAACGGGGTGCTAAAAAATGAAATACATAAATACCTTTCTCAACTAGAAAATATTAAGTACTTTCAGGACACACAAAAAAGCAGGTTTGGCTACGGCGCCACATTGGTCAGAATCAATTAGGATATGAATCAGGAAAAAGTTACGCCAGTTTTTCAATTATTTGAACAGCAACTTGATAATTCCAGTAAACTATTTACTGATCTATCAAAGCAATTTAAAACGAAAAAGGCTATCGAACTGGAAGAAAAGCTCATCTTTTTGGAAATTTATATCCAGTTGCTCAGTAAAATACATTTTGAAGAAAAAGACCTTAAATTCAAACTTTTTTCACCTTTTAAAAAGCTCTTTAAGCTTTTAAAAAAGGTCCTTCATTTAAAATTGATACGTGAAGCATTGGCCGACAAGTCACACACCCTGACATATGGATCGTTTGAAAATTATTTGCTTAAAGAAAAATCAATTTTATATACAGAAATATTTGACCATATCTTATCACTACCAGGCAGTATATGGGAAGATCTTTATATGGACGTAAGAATGCACAGTACCAGCATCAAGCCTTTAATGGTAAATACAGCTACTACTCAGATCATTAATGAAGAACTGGAATTCTCTTATTTTGACAGCTTACAGGAGCCTACTGCGAAATCCATTAAGGATATTTATGAATCTTTACAGATAATTATAGCAATAGAAAATTTTAGAATGATTTCAGGCTTGAATGCTGTATTTACACCTACTATTCATGATGACATGAATGATCTAAGTAAATCCCTCTATTCATGGTACCAAAATCACCTTTTACTACAGCAGCTCACCCATTTTTTTTCTGAGAAAGAAATGATAACCGAAAAATATAAAAACTTAATTCAGGACATTAAGAAGAGTAAAAAAAAGCTAACCACGAAAGTGATTAGCCAGTCTAAAATCTTATTTACAGAAAGATTACATTAAATTTGGTTTAAAGCATTTGACAGATCTTCTTTAAGATCATCTACATCTTCTACACCCACGCTCAATCTAATCAAAGAATCTGATAATCCTACCTTATCCCTTTCAGCTCTAGGAATACTGGCGTGAGTCATAGTAGCGGGATGACCACATAGAGATTCTACACCTCCCAAAGATTCAGCTAATGCAAACAATTTAAGATTTTCTAAAATTTTTACTGCATCTTCCAACCGGTTGTTTTTTAAAGTAAAGGATATCATTCCTCCAAAATCACGCATTTGGTTCTTAGCTATATGGTGATTGGGATGATCTTCAAATCCGGGCCAAAATACTTTTTCCACCTTTGGATGATTTTTCAAATAGGCTGCTATGGTTTTTCCATTTTGACAGTGTCTTTCCATCCTTAAATGAAGTGTCTTAATACCTCTTAACACTAAAAAACAATCCTGTGGGCCAGGAGTGGCTCCACAGCTATTTTGAATAAAAGCCAAACGGTCCGCCAGTTCATCATCATTCACTATCAGAGCTCCCATCACTACATCAGAATGCCCTCCTAGGTATTTGGTTACAGAGTGCATGACCAGGTCAGCACCAAAATCCAACGGGTTCTGCAAGAAAGGTGTAGCAAATGTATTATCCACCCCCATCATAATATTATGCTTTTTAGCTATCTTAGAAATGGCTTCTATATCTATGATATTCATCATAGGATTAGTAGGGGTTTCTGTCCATATAAGTTTGGTCTTTTCATTAATATAATTCTCTATATTTTCAGGTTCCTCCATGGAGATGAAATGAAACTTAATACCATATTTGGAAAATATCTTAGTGAAAATCCTATACGATCCGCCATAAAGATCATTAGTACTGATCACTTCATCTCCTGGGTTCAAAAGCTTAATGACAGCATCTATAGCTCCTAGACCAGAAGAAAAGCATAGACCATGTTTACCATTTTCTAAGGCCGCTAAGCTATCCTGTAAAGCAGTACGGGTAGGATTGTGGGTTCTAGAATATTCATATCCCTGGTGAGCTCCAGGTGATCGCTGTACATATGTGGACGTCTGGTAGATGGGAGTCATGATGGCTCCTGTAGTAGGATCCGGTATGATTCCCGCATGTATAGCTTTTGTTCCGAATTTCATATTTTTATTATCAATTATAAGGTGTAGTTTGAAAAGATTTTAATCACTTTCGTTATAATATTCTATTAAATTTGCCCAAATATGAGCAAAAAAAAATCCAATTTCAAGCGATTGAAAATTATACTGAGCCGCAAACCTACAATCCTATGGGCGGTCATTTGGGTTTCTATCATGCCTACCATAGGGAGCTTTTTCTTTCTTAAATTTCTTTATTCCAATATAGATACCTACCAAGGTATGGACATCTTTACGTGGCCCATTTTCTTCACCTATCTTATCGGTACAGCTTTGGTCATGGGGGCCGCCGTTATGCCTACCACACTCATAGCAATAGTTTCAGGCTTTGTATTTGGATGGAAATCCTTTTTTGTCCTAATCTTGAGCTATACGCTTGCCAGTATACTTGGATTCAAATTAGGAACTGCATTGGATGAACATAGTTTAGATATACTTCTGGAAAGATACCCCAAGACTAAAGCCCTCATATTAAAAAAAGAAAAAAAAATGAGTGAACTTGTTTTTTTTTTACGGCTAAGTCCGGTTATTCCTTTTGCATTATCCAACTTATTATTTGCCATGATCAGGGCGGATTTAAAGAAAGTGATTTGGGTAGGGCTGTGGGGGATGTTACCTAGGACCTCCTTAGCATTTCTGACGGGATACCTAGCCCAGACTTTGTCAGAGGCTATGGATACCTCCACGGATTACTTTCAATTGACATTAATTATAGTGCTTTTTGTGGCCAGTATATGGGGATTATATAGGGTATTAAGCCCTATTATCAGTAACAAAAAATAATTATAGCAATCCCTATTTTTAATTCATATCCGTCTTACTATGGGATATAGGTTACCATCGGCAGGAATTGGCTCACTATGGGCATGAATCTTTACACTCCATATATTAAAAAGGCATTCTATATTCAGACAAGATATTTTCATGGATACTGTAAATGCTATATTCATTTCTACTGGGTGAATAACGTACATCTATACGATGCTTTCCACTGATAGGCCGGGTATTGAGCAGGTCTCCTTTAAGATTGTATAAATATATAAATTCCTGGGTCTGATCAATTACTACCAATATACTTCTATCTCCACCAAATGAAAAAAGCTGAAAAATAACTGATTCAGTGGAAAGATTCTTTTCAAACATGACCTCTGTTTCAGGGTTAAGTACACTGATCCTGTTATAATCATGGACTATAAACAGGTATCTATCATCTGATTGGTCCTTTACTAGATGAAAAGTACTGGATCTATCAGGCCTATACAGTTGTTTTCTATCGGTAAATTCACCTTTGAAGTTAATACTCACGACTTCGCCCTCATCTGTAATGGTAACCATTTGAGTCTCCGCTGATCTTCCTCTTTGCTGTACTATATATGGATTGGAAATGCCCTGCCCAACATTGATTCCTTCGCCAGCCTGAAGTTCTCCTCGTCTGTTAAGCATGTGGATTTCGCCAGTCTTACTCACCGCTACCATATAATCTCCCAATCCCGGAATTCTATGGTGGGCAGGCCTGGTGCTTAAACTACCCGGCGTTCTTTTAGGGGACCACCCTTCCATGATCTCCCCATATTTATCAAACAAATAGAGTTCACCGGTAGTAGTCGCTACGAAAAACCTGTAGTCCCGGGTGTTTTCATAATCCAACAGGCTAAAATAGTCGATTAAATTTCCATTTGGTAAAGATATAGGGAAATCTGGCAGAAGATTGCCTAACCTATCATAGCCATAAAGAGCATTTTCAGTGGCAAAAACCATTTGTAGTTTGCCGTTTTTATAATAATCTATTTGAGATATATCACTGATAATTTCACCTTCTATATACTCGCTAAACACCAAGTCTCCTTCTTCGGTAATCAGATGCACCCTTCCCAGATCATCCTGAACCAGATATTCAGTGCTGTTATCAGCAAAATTACGTACCACTTTAGGGCCATAAATGAGATCACTGTTAAACCTTACAGAAAGGTTTTCCTGAAGGACTATATCGCTTATAGAAGTATAAGGAGTAATACTATAGCCTATTTCCATATGAATGAGCTGCTCATTACCTTTTTCTTCCAGCTGAAAGGAAACTACATCGATGGATTTTATCTGAGGGGCATATTTTTGAAGAAGAGATGTCCATTTTGGGGAACTACTCTCAAGAAGGCTATTCCAAAAGCGGGGTAAATTCAGGACAAAATTATAGCCTGATTCTTTTACTATAGCATCCAATAATTTCTTTTTATTGAGCGTTTTCCCCCAAGTATTATCATTTTCTAGATCATCCAAAAACCGCTTTACTGATTTAAGGCTATTCCCCCAAACCAGCACATCTTCATGATAAGTGATATAAGTATCAGCAAAGCCTACAAACTGGCCTTCAAATACATGGGCGGGAAAATCTTCCTCTCCTATGGAGAAAATCTCTTTGTTTCTATGAAAATCAGATATGAGCATTCGGCTTTGGGCTGTCCCCGTACCAAATTCTTTCAGTTTTTTGAATTGGGCAGGTGCATCTTTAGACTTTAACAAAAGGATCTGATCACTTTCCTGACTGCCATTCTCCTCTTCCATGATCATGTAAATCATTTCTCCATTAAGCAAATCAAAAAATTCTTCTTCCGGAAATGATTGCTGAAGATCCCCTTTTAATGTGCTTTTGGTCAAAAAAGCATCATTGGTGATATGCTTCACCATTCTTGGGTCTTTTACCTTGTACTGAGTCAATACAGCAGTCCTGTTAGGAATCAGGTGCCCGAATACATGATTTCCTCCAGCTGAAACTTTTGGGAATTTTAACTCATTTCCACCTTTATAAAAATATGCGCCGTCTAAATATAATTTATTATTATCAAATCTTACCTGGAGATTTGCAGACATCCTGTTTTTGGAAAAAGTGTCCTGCATCATATTTCCAGATGTTCTACCTATTGTTTGAAGGAAATTGGCCAACCCCACATGAGATACCCTTATTATACCAAGCCCATCACCTTTTGGAGCGGCCCGGAAAAGCTCCGGATATTCATCCTTAAAGTTTTTAAGCCGTTTATTTTTTGTTCTTCTGATGGCATCTTCCACCAAAAATGATGTATAGCTCCCTATCAGAACATTATTTATGATTGCAAAGGAAAACGAATTAGCGTCATTGGCTCTTTCGATTTCATAAATGGCAATACCGCTATAATTCCGTTTATTCTTTTTGGTATCTTCTTGGAAGCTGCTTTGGAAATTTTTAAAAAAATCTTCATTTTCTTGACTGTCCCTAAATGCAATGGAAAACAGAAAATCAAACTCTTCTTTTCCTGTAGTATGAAAAGATATCACCATTTGATTTCCTTTCAATGTTTTGTCCAGCTTTCCACTTCCACCCATGAGGCTGTCCAAAGCTACCAACTGCCCTTCAAATTTTTTGAGAGAGGGGATATCCGATAATCTTTCCCACAAGGGTTGGGACACCATTTGATTCCAGGTCTGTATGGGCTCAGTAGTTTCAAATACCATAACAGCATCTGAAGGTACCAGCTGTACTGCATTATAGTGAGATTTAAACAAGTATTCACTTACCAATAGATACCCTCCCACTAGCGTGGAAGCTATCAATAATATCACAAGCAAAACCTTAATGATCTTCACTGGGAGGCATTTATTTGAGGTTAAAATTTAAAAACTTAAGATTAGCATTTAAATTATATATTTCATACAAAAAAATAAAATCCCGGCCAAATGACCGGGATTTCCACTACAAATTTTTTTTGTATTATTTCTCAGAGATTTTATCCAAAACACCCATCACCTCTTTGACATGAGTTCTGGAAGTTTCCAACAATTCCTTTTCTTCGCTATTTAATTCTAATTCTAATACTTTTTCAACGCCATTTTTGCCTAAAATCACCGGTACACCAAGATAACAATCATCGATGCCATACTCACCGTCTAGTTTTATACAAACTGGAAACACTCTCTTCTGATTCTTTATTATAGACTCTACCATCTGTGCAGCAGCAGATCCTGGTGCATACCAGGCAGATGTGCCCATTAGTTTAACTAACTCTCCACCACCAAATTTGGTTCTTTCTATAATAGCATCAAGCTTATCTTTTGCGATCAGTTCTGTCACCGGTATCCCAGCTACAGTAGTGTACCTAGGAAGCGGCACCATGGTATCACCGTGACCGCCCATAAGGATCGCCTGGATTTCTTTGGGTGATATATTAAGTTCTTCAGCTATAAATGCCCTATATCTGGCGGTATCCAATATCCCAGCCATGCCTATAACTTTCATTCTTGAAAACTTAGATGTAATATGTGCCTGATAGGTCATCACATCCAGCGGATTGGACACTACAATGATGATGGCGTTTGGAGAGTGTTTGATTACGTTTTCAGTTACAGATTTTACGATACCTGCATTGGTCTCGATCAGGTCGTCTCTTGTCATCCCTGGTTTACGCGGAAGGCCAGATGTTATTACTACTACATCAGAATCCGCAGTTTTGGAATAGTCATTAGTACTCCCGACTGTCCTGCTATCGTATACATTTATCGGGGCCTTTTGCCATATATCGAGCGCTTTGCCTTCAGCCACTCCTTCTTTGATGTCTATCAAGACAATCTCTTCTGCTATTTCTCTGTAAGCTAATACGTCAGCACATGTGGCACCGACATTACCTGCTCCAACTACGGTTACTTTAGTCATGATTTATATTTTTAAATAGATTTTATAGAAATTTTTGTAATAGTCCGCTAAGTTATTAAACTAAGCCTGTTTTATAAAGTAATCCATTGAATACTTAACACCCTTTTCCAAGAAAAAAGCCTTAAAGAAACAATTAATTCATTATTTGAACATTTGGTTCAAACTAAAGAAACCAAAAGATGATTGATAAGACTTAAATAATCTATGGTTATTTTCATTATAAAATTCGGCCAATGAGGTGATCATCTTTGATTTTATCTCCGCATTGGAATCAAAAATCTCCTGAATCGCATAATGAGGTATAACCATAAGATCAGCCTCATCTGATTCAACTATAGCCGTATACACCCTATTCGTATTTTCCAATAAGGCATTTTCCCCAAAACATTCTCCACCTTTGACCTTTAAAATCCCTTCAAAGTTATCTTTGATGTCTATTGTGAGATTGACTGATCCATTTCTTACAATATATATTGCCTGAGAGGGGTCTTTACTGAAAAAAACCACTTCGTCCTTTTTATATTTACGATAATGGATACCAGGGAGAAACCTCTCCAGCTCACTGTTTTTTAACCTATTGAAAAATTTTACCCTGGATAAAAAATCAAAGGTCTTGAGTTCTGAACCACTATATTTTTTTTTAAAAGGGTTTAACATCAATTCTGTCTTTTTATATGTAACACTGTTTTGGTTTTGGACGTGATTTTAAAGCGATCATCAACTCTTAAACCTATAATCCATGCTATGTTTCCCCCAGAGCATAATACTTTAACATTTTGCTTATGAATTAATGGTATCTTCAAATCTATTAAAAAATCGCTTACCTTTTTAAAGTTTTTCATGCCCAAAGGAATAAACCTATCCCCTTCTTCCCATTTTCTTATCATTAAGGGAAATGTAAGATTATCCATATCTAGCATGGCATTTTGTGGACTTTTATCTATCTGAACGGAAAAAGCTGTAGTCATGGAAAATATTTGTCCTCCGCATATAAAATTTTCTTCTGTACCTTCTAGGAAAAGAGCAGTGTCAGATTCTTTGCCAGTTTTCAGGATAAGTTGATACCTATCAATATTTGCTTCCCCTAAAGACCCATAAAAAAGTTTTCCTACAGTATTTTTAGCTATAGACCGGGCAATATCCTCGGTCTGAAAATAATTGAATCCATAATCCTTTAACCAATAGTAAATCAGAGATTTGTAACCAGGGACAGATTTAAGTTGATCCAGAGGCAGCATCTGATAATTCCCTCTGATTTCAAGATGGCGATCCAGCCATTCCTGCAAAAAATAAAAAAAAGCGCGCCCCGTATCCTTTATCCTATCAAAACTCATCTCCATCAGTGCTATAGCATTCTCATCATGCTTTCGGATCAGAGGAAGTATCTTATTTCTCAGATGATTTCTTTTATACACATCCTTAGCATTACTGCTGTCTTCTCTCCAAGACAGGGGGACGGACAAAGCGTAGGTTTGAATCTGAGTTTTAGAAAAATCAAGGAGTGGCCGTATGATTTTTTCTCTTTTATCGGCCATTCCGTAGATTCCTTCTATACCGGTGCCCCTCATGAGATTGAGCAGCACTGTCTCTACTTGATCATCAAGATGATGAGCCACCACTACGCCAGCAAGCTTTCGCTCTGCTATTAAGTCATCAAACCACTGATACCTCAAATCCCGTGCGGCCATTTGTGTGGATACGCCATTATTTTTGGCATAATCATCTGTGTCAAAATAACCCACTACCACTTCTACTCCTAATTTTTGACCCCACTCCCTGACAAAAGCCTCATCTCCATCACTTTCTTCTCCGCGCAACCTAAAATTACAGTGGGCTAAAATGAATTTTATTTTTGATAAATGCATTAGGTAGGATAAAACCACCGAATCCATGCCACCACTGATAGCTATGAAGTATGTTTTTTCGAAATCTAAAAGGTTTTTTTGCCGTATATGTCGGATAAAGTGCTCAATCATAAATCAAAAATACCATTTTCTGCTAATTTTGCCGTTTAGTATTTAGAAATGATCATAAAGAAATTATTACCTGTAATGATATGCTGGATGCTAAGCATCCAGTGGGGATTGGCCCAGAACACTTCCAATCAATTAGAAATCTTAAATGCAGAAACCCTACTGGGGGGTCGGGGAGTGGAACGTCTGATCGGTGATGTAAAGATGAAACATCAAAATTCACTGATATACTGTGATTCAGCCTATTTTTATAGCCAAGATAATTTTGCCAAACTTTTTGGTAATGTCCGAATTGTGGACCAAAAAGACCCTATCACCACTACCAGCAGATATGCAGAATATGATGGCAATACCAGGCTAGCCAAGCTGAGAAACAATGTAGTTTTCAAAAATGAGGAAACTACCTTATATACAGACTTCTTGGATTATGACAGACTTACAGGGGTGGCCACCTATTTTAATGACGGCAGGGTAGTAGACAGCACCAATGTGCTCACCAGTGAAAAAGGGGTGTATGAAACACAGATAGAGAAAATAACCTTTACCGAAAAAGTAGTACTCGTAAATCCTGACTACACCTTGAAATCCAGACTTCTCTACTATTACACTATCCCTAAAACTGCTGAAACAGTAGGTGTCACCAATATAGTATCAGCCGAAGGCAACAGGTTAAATGCACAAATAAGTAGCTTCTATGACACCCAGCTAAAAACATTCAGATTTTATGACGGAGATGCGGAAAGTGAAACCAGTCTGATCTCAGGTGATGTGCTTTTTTATGACGAACTAGCGCAATACTATGAAGCAAAGGACAATGTCAGTATATATAACAAAGAAAGAAAAACGGAAGTATTCGGGGACGAGGGGAAATACTGGGAAGACCGAAAATATTCTCAGGTAATAGGCAATGCCCTGGTAAGGAAGTATTTCGAAGCGGACACCATGTTTATGATAGCAGACACACTTATCACGCAGGACAGTGAGATAGTGGAAGACAGATATATGACAGCGTTTAACGGCGTAAGATTTATAAAGGGAGGGATGTCCGGAAAGGCGGATTCATTGACATATATTTATTCAGACTCCACTATTTACCTATTTAAGGATCCACTTCTATGGAACAATAAAAGCCAGATATCAGCTGACAGCATTAATTTTCTTATAGCTAATGAAGATATCGACCGAACCTATCTTAAACATAATACCTTTGCTATCACCCGAGATACTTTAAACAATTATAACCAAATAAAAGGAAGAAAAATGACCGGATTCTTTTTAAATGGAGACATGACCAAATTAGACGTAGAAGGAAATGGAGAGTCACTTTATTTTGCCTTGGAAAGAGACACGCTCTTCAAAGGAATGAATAAGCTTTTATGCGCAAGAATAATCATGCACTTTTCGGACGGTCAGATCCAAAAGATCAATCACAGTGTAAAACCAGATGCAAGCTTTACCCCTCCCCATATCATCAAAAAAGATGACCAAAGACTAGAAGGCTTTGCCTGGAGGGAAGATGAAAAACCTACTATGGCCATGGTATTGGACTGGAGAACACCACGCATCAGAGAAAAAGGGTTTAACTTCTTTGATGAACCTGATATCATCATACCCTATCCCAGCGATGATGAAATCCAAATAAATATAGAAGAACACCATTTTGAAAATACTGAAAACCAAGCTTATATACCCTAACCCCAGTAAAGGATTTCTATAAACGAATCAGTACAAAAAAAATTTTATTGAGGTTAACATAATTTAACCGGTTATTCTTTAAAAGTAAAAACCTTATCAGTAGTTTTATAGTATATTATATCAACTCTAACTATTGATTCACAGGCTTATCGATTAAATTTTACATGAATAACTGTTTAAAGTTCCTGTGCTTGATTTTTTGTTTGCTTCAGCTAAATGCTGAAGCTAAACAGGTGCGTGTTTTAAACCAAGCTGTAGAATTTACTGGAAAAATCAATACCATACAAAGAAAATCCCTGATCTTACATAATGAGTCCAACCAACAAAAAGAATATATACTGAAATTCTTAAGGGGCAACATCGGATCAAGTCAAAACATAAAACTTTGCATAGGCGAGCAGTGCTATGACCCCAGAAAGGACATGAATAAGATAAAGCTGGTCATGAAGCCAGGGGAAGTGATTACTGATCTTTATATAGAATTTGGCTTAGGCATAACTGAAACACGTGGCACCTTCGATCTTCATTTCAGTCATATTGAAAACAATAAAGACACCTTTATCATAGAGGCAGTTTATGATGTTTCTAATCCAAATGCCGATGGGGGTGAAATCAACCATAAAGATATATCCATCGGTAGCATCTATCCAAATCCAAGTAATAGGATCGCGCACCTGGATTATAAAATTAAAAATAAAAATGCCAATGTTAAAGTAGTTCTAAACAGCTTTATCGGCAATCCTGTTTATGATTTGACATTGGATCCAGATCAGGAAACCATCTCGATTAACGTAAGTGAACTAAACCCTGGCATTTATTTTTATACAGTTATAGTAGACAATAAAAATATAGTGACCAAAAAGCTCGTTGTTAAAAGATAGAACACGACACCGCCTCTCTAAAGTTTGATACAAAATTTAATTCCCATATATTTGCAGTTTTAAAAATGATGAGAAAAGTAAGTTTATATATATTGGTCCTTATGCTAGCTGTATCTGTCAGCTCCTGTGGTAAATTCTACAAATTGGAGAAAAGCACCAACTGGGATCAGCTATATACAGCAGCTAACGAATATTATGTTAAAGGTGACTATAACAAAGCCATCATTCTATATGACAAAGTACTTCCTGTAATAAGGGGAAGTGAGCGCTCAGAACTAGCTGAGTTTAATTATGCCTATTCTCACTTCCGAATCAAAAGATACATAGAAGCAGCAGGATATTTCAAAACCTTCTACGATACCTATAACAGAAGTCCTATGGCAGAGGAAGCGTTTTTTATGCATGCTTATGCCTTATATATGGATTCACCTGATTTTAACTTGGATCAGCGTAGCAGCCGGGATGCTGTAAATGCCATTCAGATGTTTATCAATAGATTCCCAGAGTCAGATTCATACGAAAGAGCCATGACTATGATAGACGATCTTCAAAGAAGATTTGAGGAAAAAGCATACCAAGAGTCCAAAATGTACTATAGGCTTACAGACGGATTATTTCCGGGAGAATTTTACAGAGCTTGTATAGTAAACTTTCAGAATTTTGCAAAAAATTATCCTGACAGTAAATATAATGAAGAACTCGCCTATAAATTAGTTGAAGTTAGCGCCGCATATGCGGAGCGAAGTGTTTTCAATAAAAAAGAGGAAAGGCTGAACCAGTCAATCGGGTTCGCAGAGACCTTTTCCAGGAGATTCCCTGACAGTTCATACACTGGAAAAGTCACCAACATGGGCAATCAGTCCAGGGCAGAACTGACCAATCATTTGAAGCTAAAACAGGATTATGAATCACGAACAGCCGCAGCAAGAGAAGCTGCTGAGGAAGAAAAAAGAAACAAAGAAGCCAGTGAGGCTTTGAGAAACGTAGAAATCAATACAGGAAATCAATAAAAAATAAATATACAATGGCAGTTAATCCTTCTATCGTTACCAGAGATTTAGACAAAATTGCGGAAAAGACAGGCAATTTATATGAATCACTTCATGTAGTATCTCAAAGGGCAAAGCAGATTTCTTCTACTATGAAGGAAGAGTTGAACAATAAACTATCTGAATTTGCATCTACAGTAGATAATCTTGAAGAAGTATTTGAGAATAAAGAACAGATAGAAATCTCTAAGTTCTACGAAAGAATGCCTAAGCCTACCACATTGGCTATGGAGGAGTTTATGGAAGGGAAAATTTATTCCCGTGACCCTGAGCTTACGCAAGAATAAAACATGCAGCTGCAAGGAAAGAAAATTTTACTTGGAGTCACCGGTAGTATAGCAGCTTATAAAGCTGCACATTTGACCAGATTACTGATCAAGGAAGGAGCAGAGGTACAGATCATTATGAGTACCTCTGCTCTTGACTTTATTACCCCACTTACCTTATCGACTCTTTCTAAGAAGCCTGTACTTCATACCTTCTATGATCCAAAGACTGGCTCATGGAACAACCATGTAGAACTAGGCCTATGGGCAGATCTTTTTTTAGTTGCGCCTATAAGTGCCCATACAATCAGTAAATTTGCTCAAGGAACCTGTGATAATTTACTTGCAGCCGCCTATCTGTCAGCCAGATGTAAAATCATGGTAGCACCTGCTATGGACCTGGACATGTATCAGCACCCCTCTGTCAAGACAAATCTCGACACACTCTCCAGCTATGGAAATATCATTCTGGAAGCAGAAGAGGGAGAACTAGCCAGCGGCCTGAGCGGTCAGGGCCGACTCATGGAACCGGAACATATAGTAGAAAAAGTTGTTTCCTTTTTTGATAAAAAAAAAGACCTCACCGGCAAGGAGGTGCTCCTCACCGCAGGACCTACAAATGAAGCTATAGACCCTGTGCGCTTTATAGGCAACCATAGCAGTGGGAAAATGGGAATAGCCATAGCCTACGAACTAGCGGAACAGGGAGCTTTGGTCAATCTGATACTCGGCCCAAGTCACATCCCCGTAGACCATCCTCTTATTAAAGTATTTAAGGTCAGCAGTGCCTCAGAAATGTATCAGTCGTGTCAGCAGCACCACTTATCAGCTGACATCTGTATTTTTGCTGCTGCAGTTGCTGATTACACTCCAGAGACGGTGGCTACTGAGAAAATCAAAAAGTCCGAAGATGAAATAATTCTTAAGCTTAAAAAGAACGTGGACATAGCGGCATCTTTAGGAAAGGTAAAAGCTCCTGGACAAATCCATATAGGTTTTGCACTTGAAACACAGAATGAAGAGATCAATGCCCTTTCAAAGCTGAAAAACAAAAATTTTGATATGGTAGTATTAAACTCGATGCGGGATTCAGGAGCTGGTTTTCAACATGATACTAATAAAGTAACTTTCTATTTTAAAAATGGAGACAGGCAAAATTTGGCTTTGCTTTCTAAGAAAGAGGTGGCTGCACATATTGTTACTGCCATAAAATCACTGACCCCACCAAATTGATTATATTCTATTTCGTTATCTTTATACATTAGACGAAATGATGAGAAATTTTATAGTCATATTCCTGCTTTTGATCAATACAGAGGCTATGTATGCTCAAGAGCTAAATTTTACTGTTACCATAAACAGTGACAGGGCGAGGACACAGGAAACAGTGATCTTCGAAAACATGAAAAATAGTTTTGAGCAATTTCTAAATGGCAGGAACTGGACAGAAGATGAATTTCGTCCTGCCGAAAGAATTAAAGGCAATCTTTTGATAACTATAAATGATATGCCTCAAGTGGGAATGTTCACCGCCACTGTACAAGTACAGACAGTAAGGCCTATATTCGGTTCAAACTATGAGAGCCTAATTTTTAATTTTGCGGACCGAAACTGGACTTTTGAATTTATTGATTCCCAGCCCCTGGAATTTAACAGGAATACCTTTTTAAACAATATTTCATCCTTGTTAGCTTTTTATGCCTATTTGGTAATAGGCGTAGATTATGATTCATTTTCACCTCGTGGAGGAGAACCGTATTTTGAAATAGCATCTACCATAGTATCTAATGCCCAGCAATCTCCTCGTCCAGGATGGAATCAAAGTACTACTGATAGAAGAAACCGATATTGGCTGGCGGATCAGTTATACACTTCACAGGTAATGGTACCTATCAGAGACGCCTATTATCTCTATCATAGAAAAGGGATGGACATTTTGGTCAGCAGGCCAGAAGAGGCTTATCCAAACATATTGGAGGCTATCAGAAAAGTAACAGGAGCTAATGAAGCCCAACCAAACAGCATCCTCCCCATCACATTTATGGATGCTAAATCTGATGAGATAAGCAAAGTACTTAAAAATGCTCCTATGGATATCCGAAAAGAGGCAGTATCTTTACTTCTTAAAGTGGATCCCAATAATTCAAGGAAATATAATGACTTGTTAAAAGGATAATCATAGATCCTTAAATAATATCAACCTATGCTGAAAAACCTTACCATCTCTAACTATGCACTAATAGAGTCACTGGAGATGGAGCCAGACAAAACCCTAAACATGATCACAGGTGAAACCGGAGCGGGTAAATCCATCATGCTGGGGGCTGTAGGCTTACTTCTGGGGAATAGAGCTGATGTCAGATCACTTTTTGATGAAAACAAAAAATGCATCATCGAGGGGCAGTTTTACATTCAGGAATATGGACTTCAAACTTTCTTTGAATCTGAGGACTTGGATTTTGATCCTCTATGCATCATTCGTAGGGAAATAGCCCCATCTGGCAAATCCCGTGCTTTTATAAATGACACACCGGTAAGACTCGAAACCCTAAAGGTGCTGGGCAAATCTCTCATGGACATTCATTCGCAACATGACACCTTGCTTCTAGGCGCTACAGAATACCAACTGGATTTGATAGATGCTTTTGCAGAAGATCAGACCGAAAAAAAAGCATATGCAGAGGCTTACAAAACATTTACCAAATCAAAAAAAGCATTTGAAAAAATTTCCGCAGAGGCTGTAGAACTCCGAAAAGAAGCTGACTTCAATAAGTTTCAGCTCGAGGAACTCTCTGAGCTGAAACTTCAAAAAGAAGAACAGCAGCTTCTGGAAGAAGAACAGGATATACTGGAAAATGCAGAAGAAATAAAGTCAAAAATTTATGATGCCCTCACGCAGTTTAACAGTGAGGAAGCTGGCCTATTCACCTTATCGAGTCAGCTACAAACTTATTTTAACCAGCTATCTAAATTTGGTAGCCGCTTTGACGATCTCAAGGAGCGATTTCAGAGTGTGGTGATTGAGCTGAATGACATAGCAGCCACTATGGAAGATGAGGATCAAAAAATAGAAGTCGACTTTGAAAAATTAGATACCATCAGAGATAGGCTAAGTAAAATCTATCACCTTCAGAAAAAACATGGAGTAGATGATATCGCAGGTTTACTGGAAATAGAATCAGCCCTTGCCGACAAGGTATTCCAGATTGAAAACCTGGATGATCAACTGGAGTCCCTCCACGAACAAATGGATAAAGATAAAAGAGCTCTGATCAAAGCAGGGGAAGTCCTTACTGCTAAGAGAAAAGCAGCATTTGATCCATTTGGTAAACGGATAATAGAGCTACTACGGCACTTGGGAATGGAGAATGCCAGCCTGCAGTTTGCCCTGTCCTCCGTCACTCCTGGGCCTACTGGTATGGATGAAGTAGAAATCCTCTTCTCTGCCAATAAAGGGGTGAAACCACAGCCGATTAGACAGGTAGCTTCCGGTGGAGAATTTAGTCGTCTGATGTTTGCCATCAAATATATCATGGCAGATAAAATAGCCATGCCTACTTTGATATTTGATGAGATAGATACGGGTATTTCTGGCGAAGTGGCCCTGCAGATGGTAAAGATGATGCAAAACATCTCCAAAAACCACCAAGTTATCTGCATCAGCCATTTACCACAGGTGGCCGCACGTGGTGAAAAGCATTATTTCGTCTATAAAGATAATAGTAGCAGCAAGACCATAAGCAAAATCAGACAGTTACATGGAGATGATAGAATTCAGGAAATCGCCAAAATGATAGCTGGTTCCAATCCTTCCATGGCCGCATTTGAGAATGCACGCGAACTTCTAGGGCAATAATTCCTTATAAAATAGACATTATACATTAAAAAATCTTTATTTTTGAGCCTTTATACAGAATCAACTAATTAGATCTATGTCTGAAAATTTATTAAGAGGTAAAAGAGGTATAATTACAGGTGCATTGGATGAAAATTCTATTGCTTGGAAGACAGCTTTGAAAGCTAAGGAGCAAGGTGCTAAATTTGTTTTGACGAATGCTCCTATCGCCATGAGAATGGGAGCTATTCAAGATCTTGCCAAGCAATGTGACACTATAGTCATACCCGCAGATGCTACTTCTGTAGAGGACATCGAAAAATTATATGCAGAAGCAAAAGAATATCTTGGAGGCAATTTTGATTTTATCCTACACTCAATAGGCATGTCTCCAAATGTCAGAAAAGGCAGAGAATACGGGGATCTTAATTACGATTGGGTCCATAAGTCATATGACATATCTGCCATATCTTTTCACAAGATGATGCAAGTGGCCGAGAAGATGGACATCATGAATGAATGGGGATCAATCTTAGGCTTATCATACATAGCAGCTCAGCGTGTATATCCTTTTTATAATGATATGGCTGAAGCCAAAGCATTATTAGAAAGTATCGCTAGAAGTTATGGTTATAGATACGGTAAACTTAAGAAAGTAAGGGTAAATACTATTTCTCAATCTCCTACTAAAACCACGGCTGGAACGGGTATAGGCGGATTTGATTCTTTCTTTAACTTTTCTGATTCTATGTCACCACTAGGCAATGCGCCTGCTGATGCCTGTGCTTCATATATCGTTATGATGTTTTCAGACCTTACCCGATATGTTACCATGCAGAATCTGTTCCACGATGGCGGTTATTCTTTTACCGGCATATCGGAAGACATTATAGAACAATTTAAAGACAAATAATAGTTTATTTGAAACAGGCTTGCAGGCCTTCTTAAACTTCAATTCTTATCTTCATATTATAGCCCTGGGACTTTACAGGGCTATTTTTTTTAATATTAACATAAGCGGTGCTATAAAGTCATACCTATGCATTTAAAATGTTAACCACATCTAAATATTATTAATTATCATTAGAATAGTTTTTAAAGCCTATTCTCATCAAACCAGATATTATTCAAAACCAAGCCATGAGCTGGAGCTTTTCCTGCCAGAGGCAGATGGTCCGGACTGACTAGCGCTTCCTTTATATCCTCTCTGGTTAATTTCCCCTGTCCAATTAAAAACAATGCTCCTACCATCATGCGAACCTGATGCATCAAAAATCCAGTTCCCTTTACCCTAAAGCAATAAACCTTTTCTGGATATAAGTTTCCAAAAACAGGATCAACCACTATAATTTCAGCTTCGGAAATTTTTCTTACGTAATTATCAGTATTTTTATTCTTTGAGCAAAACCGACGAAAATCATGCTCCCCTATAAAGGCATCCACAGCTTTTTCTATCAAACCAATATCCAAGGTACCATGCACCCACGCCATATTACCCGCTACAAAAGCATGAGGTTTTTCTCCATGAGTAAAATAATACCGGTATTCCTTAGACTGTACATCTTGGATAATATTGAATTTACTGCTTACCACTTGCCCGCTCAATAGCCTGATATCATCTGGTAGGGAAATATTAACTTCTTCTATAAACGCACCGATTATTATTGGATCTATATTGAAAAGTTCAAAGGCCCCATTTTCGCAAGAGACACCTGAATCGGTTCTTCCTGCAGCTAAAATCGAAAAATTATCATGGCCTAATACATATCTGATCACCCTTTCTAACCTGCCTTGTATCGTTTTCAAATTTGGCTGCTTCTGCCAGCCATGATATCGAAATCCCAAATATTGAATCCAAAATAGATAGGTATGAGGTCGGTTTTGCATCCGGCAAAAGTACAAAATTAGTAATAGATGATGAAATTATTCAACACTGCTATGACCATTCGGGTCCCGGACATGAGGCTCCTAAATATAATTACTTAAAAAATTTTGCCCTATCTTAATAAAAAAAAGAGGAAACTAAGATAGTCCCCTCTTTCTGATTAGGTCACTGTGCCGGCTCCTTCGCCAGCACTTTCGTCGCCAACCAATCCCCTACTTCCGAAGTTTTGTAGGCTTTACCCCCTTCGGATATATCTTCTGTGACCACTCCATGCTCCAGTGAACTGTTCACTGCATCACTGATCGCATCAGCTTCATCTTGCATTCCAAATGCATATTCGAACATCATCGCTGCTGATAAGACCATTGCCAAAGGATTGGCAATGTCTTTGCCCGCTGCCTGTGGATAAGATCCATGTATAGGTTCAAACAATTTATTTACGGTGCCTAATGATGCAGACGGCATCAGTCCCATGGACCCGCTGATCACGCTGGCTTCATCTGTTAGTATATCGCCAAAAAGATTTTCTGTAATCAGTACATCATATGCCTTAGGCCACTGAACCAGGCGCATTGCCACGGCATCTACAAATTCATATTCCACAGTCACCTCAGGATACTCTGGAGCTAAGCGCTGTACGGTTTCCCTCCACAGTCTGGAAGTGGCAAGGACATTAGCCTTATCTACACAGGTCAGGTGCTTTCTTCTTTTCATCGCAAAATCAAAACCCATCCTGGCCAATCGTTCAATCTCTTCTACAGAGTACACACAGGTATCAAATGCCACCGTACCCTGTTCATTTCTACCCCTCGGCTCTCCGAAGTAAATTCCACCGGTCAATTCCCTTAAAAACACCAAATCAGTCCCTTCAATACGTTCACGCTTCAATGGTGACTTGTGCAGTAAAGAAGGGAATGTAAAAGTGGGTCGAACATTGGAAAAAAGGCCAAGCATTTTTCTCATTAAAAGAAGCCCCTGCTCAGGCCGTACTTTAGCTTTGGGGTCGTTATCATATTTGGGATCTCCTATGGCACCGAATAGTATGGCATCTGCATCAAGGCATACCTGATGGGTCTCTTCCGGATAAGGAAGGCCGGTATGATCAATCGCTGTAGCTCCTACTTTACCCTCGGTATAACTGATGTTATGCCCGAATTTTTTTGCTACAGCATCTACCACTTTTACCGCTTGTGCCATTACTTCCGGGCCGATGCCATCACCCGCCAATAATGCTATTTTCATTTCCATATATCTTGCTTTTTTCTGTTGTCGTTTGTTCCATCTGCTCTATGATATTGAGCATCTTTTCAGTAGCTTTCATAGCAGCCACTGTTTGGTCACTGTCTAGCCCTTTGGTCTTGAATTTTTTGCCCCACTCCCAGGTAATGATAGATTCTACAAATGCGTCTGTCTTTCCACCAGGTGGTATGCTCACCCCAAAATCGGTAAGCTTTGGCAATGATTTACCCAAGCCTTTGTAGATTTTCTTTAGTGCCTTCATAAAGGAATCATACTGTCCGTTTCCTGAAGCGTGCGCTTCATAATACAGATCATACACTTTAAGTCTCAATTGCACCGTAGGCTTTAAATCCTTGGAGTGGGTCATATGATATCCGGCTATCTGAATATCATTTCTGATCGAATTATTCTGCAATACATCAGAAATGATATAAGGCAAATCTTCAGGGGTCACTTTTTCTTTCTTATCTCCCAGTTTTATTACTGCCTGGGTGACTTTGACGAGCTCTTCCGGCTCCAGTGATATGCCCAGATCCATGATGTTTTTCATGATATTAGCCTTACCTGAGGTTTTGCCAAGGGCATATTTCCTGGTCCTTCCAAACCGCTCAGGCAAAAGATCGCTGAAATATAAATTCTTCTTCTGATCACCATCTGCATGTATTCCGGCAGTCTGGGTAAATACATTCTCACCTATAACAGGTTTATTCATCGGGATATGAAGCCCGGAAAACTGTTCTACCAGCTTACTTACCTGATAGATTTTGTGTTCCTTTACATCCAAATCAAATTCAGTAAAGTCATTGATGCATGCAACTACACTTTCCAAGGGAGAATTACCTGCCCTTTCACCCAAACCGTTTATAGTGGTATGGATACCATGCACACCATGTTTGGTAGCCATCAATACATTAGCGACTGAAAGGTCGTAATCATTGTGCGCATGAAAATCAAAATGAAGGTCGGGAAAAGCGGTGGTGACTTTCTCTATATATTGCGCCACTTGATCCGGAGACAGCAAACCTAAAGTATCTGGTAGCATGACTCTTTTGATCGGAAGTTTATTTAAATAAGAAATCAGGTCCATTGTATATTCCTGGGAATTTCTCATTCCGTTACTCCAGTCTTCAAGATAAACATTTACCTCCATTCCCTGATCCACTGCGTATTGAACAGCTTCTTTTATTTCTGAAAAATGCTCCTCCGGTTTTTTCTTCAGTTGAAAGGTCAAATGGTTCAGTGATCCTTTTGTTAACAGATTGAGCACTTTCCCCCCAGCAGCTAAGATCCAGTCTACCGATATTGGCGTATCTACAAAGCCTAAAACTTCTATTCTCCCCAAATAGCCCTTTTCTTTGGCCCAGTGGGTGATTTTTTTTACTCCCTCCAGTTCACCCTCCGATACCCTTGCAGAGGCGACCTCTATTCTGTCCACATTTAATTCCTCCAGCAGCAGTTTAGCTATCTGAAGCTTTTCGGCAGGCAGGAATGATACCCCGGAGGTCTGTTCCCCATCCCGCAGTGTGGTATCCATGATTTCTATTTTCCTCTGCCCATTCATTGGTATATGCTTTAATCCGATTTAATTTTCTTATTGCCTTCCTGTAGCAAAATCTTTAATTTCTTCTTTGATGTTTAATAAGTAATCGATATCATCAAAGCCATTTTGCATATTGGACTTTTTATAAGGATTTATATCAAATGATTCAGATCTCCCGGTTGAAACCAAGGTGATCGTCTGCATTTCAATATCAACTTCCACTTGAACTTGGGGATTCTCTTCTACAGCTTTAAACAGATCATCTGCGAAATCCGAGCTTACTGTCACAGGAAGCACACCAATATTCAAACAGTTGTTTTTAAAAATATCTGCAAAAAAACTGGAAACAACGCACCTAAAACCATAATCGTATATGGCCCATACTGCATGTTCACGACTAGAGCCTGAACCGAAGTTTTTACCTGCCAGCAGAATTTTACCGGAATAGGTAGGGTCATTGAGCACAAAATCTTCTTTTGGATTCCCTTCACTGTCATATCTCCAGTCTCTGAAAAGATTATCGCCAAAACCGACTCTTTCTGTAGCTTTTAAAAACCTTGCAGGTATGATCTGGTCTGTATCCACATTTTCTGTAGAGAGCGGTACCACAGTGCTATTCAAAACATTAAATTTATCGTACGCCATATTCTTCTTCTATTAATAATAAATCTCTTGGATCGGTGATTTCCCCTGTAATGGCTACTGCTGCCACCGTAAGGGGACTAGCTAGTAATGTTCTGGAGCCAGGTCCCTGTCTTCCTTCAAAATTTCTATTTGAAGTGGATACAGCATATTTTCCACTCGGTATCTTATCATCGTTCATGGCCAGACAGGCCGAACACCCCGGTTGTCTCAATTTAAATCCTGCCTCTTCCAGTATGGCCACCAGACCCTCTTCATGGGCCAATTTCTCTACCTCTTTGGATCCTGGCACTATCCAGGCAGTGATATTCTCAGCTTTTTGTTTGCCTTTGACAAATTCAGCGACAGCACGAAGATCTTCGATCCTGCCATTCGTACAGCTGCCCACGAATACATAGTCTATCTTTTTGCCTCTCAAAGATTCTCCAGGCTGGAAACCCATATAATCCAGCGCTTTGA
Organism: Anditalea andensis; assembly: GCF_000714815.1. Lineage (GTDB taxonomy): Bacteria > Bacteroidota > Bacteroidia > Cytophagales > Cyclobacteriaceae > Anditalea > Anditalea andensis. Next base: position 510,244 of record NZ_JMIH01000014.1, read on the forward strand.
TATAGGATTTTTTATTACTGCCTTCCAGATCTGTGCCTGTTGGAATATTGCCTCTTACCTTGACACCCATTCCTGGATTGGTACCATAGGTGATCATAGGCTCTATATCTTCTGCTGCAAAATGATATTCAACATCAAACTCCGCTCCCTCATCTGTATGGAGGTCTTGCCATTTTGCCACTGCATGGTCCCATTCCTCACCCTTTGGTGAATACCGCTTACCCTTCAGGTAATCGAAAGTGGTTTGATCAGGGGCTATCAATCCTCCTCGTGCTCCCATTTCAATACTCATATTACAGATGGTCATCCGTGCTTCCATACTTAAAGAAGTGATGGCTGAGCCTGCATATTCTATAAAGTAACCGGTTCCTCCACTTGAAGATATCTGTGCTATTACATATAAGATGATATCTTTTGAGGTGATCCCAGGACCTATTTGCCCATCCACCGTTATCCTCATTTTTTTAGCTTTGGTCTGCATGATGCACTGAGTAGCAAGTACCATTTCCACCTCACTCGTACCTATACCGAAGGCTATAGCACCAAATGCACCATGAGTAGATGTATGGCTGTCTCCACATACTATAGTCATGCCCGGCTGAGTCACTCCCAGTTCGGGCCCTATGACATGGACTATGCCATGATGAGCAGATCCTAGATCGTGCAATTCTATGCCATGCCGACTGCAGTTATCTCGAAGCCGGTCTACCTGCATACGGGATAGCTTGTCCTTGATTGTCTTCTCCTGGTCTACGGTAGGTACATTGTGATCTGGTGTAGCTATAGTTTTTTCAGGAAAAAGGACTGACGCGCCCCTTTGTTCTAAGCCTAGAAATGCAACAGGGCTAGTTACTTCATGAATAAAATGCTTATCTATAAATAAAACATCAGGGCCTTTTTCCACTTGTTTTACCACATGGTCATCCCAGATCTTGTCAAATAATGTTTTCTTTTCCATAACTAATTTATAGCTGGTTGCTTAACGGGTAATTTATTGATAGCATCTACAAAGGCCTGTGCAGACGCTAGTACGATATCGGTATGGGAGGCAAAGCCGTGATAGGGCTTATTGTTATGCATCAACCTCATATGGACCTTACATACGTCATCACTTCCTTTGGCCATGGACTGTATCAGGAATTCATCCAATTCGATTTCCTGCTCTACTACTTTTTCAATGGCTTTGATGACAGCATCCACCGGGCCGTTTCCTTCCGCTGAACTTGTGCTTTTTTTATCGCCTATGGTAAGTTCAACAGTTGATTTTACTACATCCCCATATTGATAGCTTACCTTTCCCAGTTGCACAAAGGAATTGTCTTCCAGATACTCCCCTACAAGTTGTAATAAATCCTTTCTTCCAATATCCCTCTTAGCGTCAGCTAACTTCAGGAAATCATTGTACACCAGTTCAAGCTTATCTCCTTCACATGGAAAACCTAAGAGCTGTAAATGATGCTTTAAAGCTGCCCTTCCGCTTCTAGCCGTGAGTACAATGGAAGATTCCTCTACACCGACATCTTTTGGATCCATGATCTCATAGTTTTCTCTATGCTTCAGGACCCCATCTTGATGGATGCCTGAAGAATGGGCAAAAGCATTTCTTCCCACTATAGCCTTATTGGGCTGGATGGGCATGTTCATCAACTTAGAGATCAGTCGGCTGGTCTCGTATATTTTCGGTGTATTTATACTGGTGAAAACAGGGATATCGCTATGGCATTTGATGGCCATGACCACTTCTTCCAAACTGGTATTCCCTGCACGCTCTCCTATCCCATTAATGGTCACTTCAACCTGTCTGGCACCATGCTGCACGCCTGCTATGGTGTTTGCTGTGGCCATACCAAGGTCGTTGTGACAGTGGGTAGCAATGATGGCTTTGTGGATATTGGATACGTTTTCTTTTAGAAATTTGATCTTTTGGGCATACTGTTCTGGAAGACAATAACCTGTAGTATCGGGTATATTTACCACCGTGGCGCCTGCATGTATGGCTGCCTCCACTATCCTGGCCAAATATTCATTATCTGCACGTCCGGCATCTTCTGCATAGAACTCTACATCTTCCACATATCGTTTGGCAAACTTCACAGCATGTACTGCTCTCTCGATAACCTTCTCCGGAGTGGATCTTAACTTATGGAGTATATGGTATTCTGATACGCCTATACCGGTGTGGATTCTACCTCTTTTGGCATACTTCAAAGCATCTGCTGCCACCTCTATATCTTTTTCTACAGCTCTGGATAGAGCGCAAATGATAGGGTCAGACACTGCTTTGGAAATCTCTACCACAGAATTAAAGTCACCGGGACTTGAGATTGGGAATCCTGCTTCGATGATATCTACCCCCAGCCTTTCGAGGGCCTGGGCTACAATGATTTTTTCAAATGAATCAAGCTGGCACCCTGGTACTTGCTCGCCATCTCTTAGAGTAGTGTCAAATATCCATAATTTCTCCATAATGTTAGTTATTTTCTGGTCTCAACTGACGGACGACAGCTCCTGCCTGCCACATTTCAGATTCTCTTAGCTCTTTTAGCTCTCCTTCCAATTTCACCCTATAGTCAGACTTACTGTTGGATTCGATTGATTTGTTGGCCTCTTTACCGTCTTTTACACTTTTATATAATTCTTCAAATACCGGCTTGGTAGCATCTCTGAAGGGCTTCCACCAGTCCAACGCTCCTCTTTGGGCAGTAGTGGAGCAGTTGGCATACATCCAGTCCATGCCATTTTCGGCCACTAATGGCATAAGACTTTGGGTCAGCTCTTCCACCGTTTCATTAAATGCCTCTGAAGGGGTGTGTCCATTAGCACGCAATACCTCATACTGTGCTGCAAAGATTCCTTGTATAGCCCCCATAAGCGTACCCCGCTCCCCTGTAAGGTCGGAAGTAACTTCTCTATAGAAGTCTGTTTCAAACAAATATCCAGACCCTACTCCAATTCCAAGTGCCACGACTCTATCTTTTGCTTTACCTGTGGCATCCTGATAAATAGCATAAGATGAATTCAAACCCCTGCCCTCTACAAACATTCTTCTCAGTGATGTACCAGACCCTTTCGGTGCGATCAGTATTACATCCACATCTTCTGGAGGCACTATACCTGTTTTTTCTTTATAGGTGATACCAAAACCATGCGAAAAATATAGTGCTTTGCCTGGCGTCAAATGCTTTTTGACAGTAGGCCAAAGGGCAATCTGCCCAGCATCTGAAAGTAAAAACTGAATTACGGTTCCTTTTTCACAGGCTTCCTCTAATTCAAAAAGTGTTTCTCCAGGAACCCAGCCGTCTTCTACAGCTTTATCCCAGGTTTTGGAATTCTTTCTTTGTCCTACGATTACGTTGAAGCCATTGTCTTTAAGGTTCAATGCCTGTCCAGGCCCCTGCACACCATATCCCAATACGGCTATAACCTCATCCTTCAATACTTCTTTAGCTTTCTCCAATGGGAACTCTTCCCTGGTTACTACATTTTCCTCAACTGTTCCAAATTTCAGTTTCATAGTTTTAATCGTTTTGATAATTTATAAATATTTGTCTATTGTCTGCATGGGCTTGGCTATGGCCACCCTGCCTGATCGGGCAAATTCCAGCAAATCAAAATCTTTGAGTATCTCAAGCAGTGCCTGGGTATCTTCTTTGTGACCGGTCAATTCTATGACCACAAAATCTTTTTCCGCAGAAATAATATGGGCATTAAATTGCCTGATTACCTTCTCCAGGCTTGGATCAAGACTTGTCACAGGCAGCTTATAAAGGGCCAGTTCCTGATATACCACCTCCTCATCCACATAATAGAATGCTTTTATCACATCTATAATCCGTTCTATCTGTTTGACCAGCTGTACTACCTGCGCTTCATCTGTATGGACTACGATGATCATCCTGTAAATACCATCATCTTTGCTTTCTGATGCCGTAAACCCATCTATATTTACACCTCTTCGGGTAAATATAATGGTGATTTGGTTCAGGATACCAATAAAATGCTCAGTGAATATGGATATAGTATATTTTTTTTTCATGATTTTAATTTCCTTTTATTGACCGCACCTGACTGCCTTGTTAATTGAAGACCTCTCAAGGCTCCATAATTATCGGAGTTATGGAATATACGATACTGTAGCTTGTTCATTTTTTTTTATTAGCTTAACCTGATTTCATCCACCGAACTTCCTGTGGCTATCATAGGAAATACATTATCTTCTTTCTCTACAACTACTTCTAGAAAATAAGGGCCCTGATGTAGCAGCATTTCGGCGACGGATTCACTGAGCTCACTTCTGAGTGTTACTTTACTGGTCTTAATATTATAAGCTTCCGCTATTTTGATGAAATCCGGATTGTCAAGTTCGGTAAAGCTGTATCGCTTGTCAAAGAACATCTGCTGCCACTGCCTTACCATTCCCAGGAAGTTGTTATTAAGCAATATGACCTTAACCGGAGCTTTGGTTTGCATGATAGTGCCAAGCTCCTGGATGGTCATCTGTATGCCCCCATCTCCCACTACACAGATCACCTGACGCGAAAAATCTGCCATCTGTGCACCAAGTGCCGCGGGTAAACCAAAGCCCATGGTACCTAATCCACCTGATGTCACCTGTGTCCTGCTCTTTTTAAAATCAAAATATCTCCAAGCAATCATCTGATGCTGCCCTACGTCAGTTACCAATATGGCATCATCATCCTTAAACTCATTCACATACCGGATCACTTCACCCATGGTCAAGCCCACCTTGGTAGGAACAAGGTCTTGGGTGACTACTGCAAATTTCTCTTCCTGCTCCAGCTCCAAGAATTTCTCCAGCCATTCATGGTGTTCATTGGCCTTAACAGATGCGGTTAGCAGCTTAAGACTTTCTTTGCAGTCGCCCAGTAAAGGAACTTCACATTTCACATTCTTATTGATCTCTACAGGATCCAGTTCCAAATGAATCACTTTTGCCTGTCTGGCATATCGGGAAAGGTCTCCCGTTACCCTGTCATCAAACCTCATACCGACAGCTATTAATACATCACATTTATTGGTGAGCATATTCGGGGCATAATTTCCATGCATTCCAAGCTTGCCGACATAAAGTGGGTGATCCTCTGATAATGCTCCGGACCCCAATAGGGTACAGGCAGCGGGTATACCCGTTTTATCGACCAGTTGCCTAAGCTCATCTTCAGCACCACCTATCAGTACACCTTGCCCGAAAAGTAAAAATGGTCTTTCGGCCTGATCTATTAGAGCAGCAGCTCGCGCTATAGCTCCCTGCTCTACCTTTGGGTAAGGCTTATAAGACCGGATATTAAGACAGGGGGCATAATTATATTCACCTAATGCAAATTGGGCATCTTTGGTAATATCTATTAATACAGGCCCTGGTCTACCAGTCCTCGCTATATGAAATCCTTTGGCTATAGCCGGAGCAATATCCTCCACTTTCCGGACCTGTATATTCCATTTGGTGCCCGGCATAGAAAATCCCATCACATCAGTTTCCTGAAAGGCATCAGTACCCAAGAGGTGCGAAGCTACCTGTCCCGTGATACAGACTAGAGGGGTGCTATCTATCAAGGCATCCGCTAGACCAGTGATAAGGTTGGTGGCACCCGGGCCAGAAGTAGCTATGCATACGCCCACTTTACCCGATACCCTGGCATATCCTTGGGCTGCATGGATAGCCCCTTGTTCATGCCTGGTCAGTATATGGTTGATCTGATCTATATAATCATAAAGGGCATCATAAACAGGCATGATAGCCCCACCAGGATACCCAAACATGATAGTTGTCTGCTCCGCTACCAATGATTTGATAACGATCTCCGCTCCTCTGATTCTTGAATCCTTCATATATGTGAGATTTATTAAATGCTATTTATTTTCTATCGGTCACGCATCCCTCAGATGCAGTAGATACCAGTTGGCTGTACTTTTTGAGTGTACCCTGAAGATGGGAAATATCCTTGTTCTTCCATGATTTCCTTCTGATTTCCAGTTCCTCTTCACTTAAATCACAGCTGATACTATGTGTTTCGGCATCTATGGTGATCACATCCCCATCTTGTAACAAACCTATAGGACCTCCCGAAAAAGCTTCTGGTGTAATATGACCTACTACAAAACCATGCGTACCACCTGAAAATCTGCCATCAGTGATAAGTGCCACATCAGACCCCAATCCGGCACCTATGATCATAGAAGTGGGTTTTAACATTTCAGGCATGCCAGGACCACCTTTGGGCCCTACGTACCGGATGACGACTACTTCTCCTTTTTGGACCAGGTTGCTGCTTATGGCATTATTGGCTTCTTGCTCGCTATCAAATACCTTAGCTTTACCTGTAAATGATTGACCTTCTTTACCGGAAATTTTGGCTACAGATCCTTCAGGGGCTAAGTTGCCGTGAAGGATGCATAGATGCCCGCTCTTTTGAAGAGGGCTTTCTAGCGGGTGAATGACATTTACTTTAGAGGGTGTGACAGGGGATACGTTTTCTAGATTTTCAGCAACTGTTTTTCCTGTGACAGTTACACAGTCCCCATGCAGTAGCCCTTCATTATAAAGGTATTTCATAAAGGCAGGCAAGCCCCCCTGATGGTGCAGGTCTTCCATTAAGAAAGTACCACTGGGTTTAAAATCACCCACTACAGGTGTTTCATCATTGATTCTTTTGAAATCAGCCAAAGTAAATGGAACATCAGCTGTACGCGCAATCGCCAATAAGTGAAGCACCGCATTGGTGCTTCCACCCAGTGCGACCACTACCCTGACGGCATTCTCTAAACTTTTTTGGGTGATGATGTCTTTTGGTTTTATATTTTGATCTAGGAGGATCTCTAGGTAGGAGGCTGCATCGAAACACTCGCGGGTTTTCTCTGCAGATTTTGCGGGATTACTGGCACTGTAGGGGAGCGACATGCCCATCGCTTCAATGGCTGAGGACATGGTATTGGCAGTGTACATTCCGCCGCAGGCCCCCGCCCCGGGACAGGCGGCCCTTATCACACCCTCGTAATCTTCATCAGTCAACACACCTTTTACCCGTTTACCATAAGCTTCAAATGCACTTACGATATTCAGCTTTTCTCCCTTATAATTTCCCGAACTTATCGTGCCCCCATATACTAATATGGCTGGCCTGTTTATCCTAAGCATTCCCATGATAGCTCCAGGCATATTTTTATCGCAGCCCGCTACCGCTACCACACCGTCAAATGAATGACCTAAAATAAAAGATTCTATGGAATCGGCTATAATTTCACGGGATGGCAAACTATAGTGCATGCCTGCAGTACCCATGGATATGCCATCACTTATGCCTATCGTATTAAATACCAGTCCTGTAAGATTCTGAACAGTCATACCATCTTTGATGAGATTGGCAAAATCATTCAAGTGCATGTTACAAGGATTGCTTTCATAGCCACAACTGGCTATACCGATAAATGGCTGCTTTAGCTTTTGGTCCGTAAGCCCAGTGGCATATAGCATCGCCTTACCGGCAGGATGGGCATCGTTATCACTTACTTCCCAACTATGTTTTTTTAGGTTATTCATTGAATTTTAGCGATTGGATATAAAAAAAAGTGCCTTTCACGTAGGAGGCACTTTATTGATTGAGTAAATACAATAGGTTAGCGCCTCATCGGGTATCGAAGAGAATAATCAGAAAAAAAATGACGGTAGGGCTGATTTTATTGGTGACGCTTGACATATCATTGTTAGCTAATAGGTAATAGAACAGTACAATTTTAAGCATTCCTATCCATAGAAACAATATTTTATATCAATTTTAGTAATGTTATTAAAATATTAAGTATACTAACTAATATTTATTTAAAATTTAATACAATCAATTACTATTTTTTCAAAATAATAAAATTTAAAATTAAAGAATACAACGATTGCACAGAATATTATTTTATTTTAAACATTCACATAAATTTCACTCACTTTAAACCAAAAAGGTAATGTCTGGGTGATTTTTTTGTAAAAATTCCAATTTTTAGCCATAAAAACCTTAACTGAAAAAAAATATCACTTTTTACCTCAGCATATTTTCTTAGTTTTATAAAAAAATTTGCTTCTATGATATTATTTCCAAATGCCAAAATCAATCTGGGACTACACGTTAAAGCTAAAAGAAAAGATGGCTACCACGAGATAGAGACCTGCATGTATCCCATTCCGCTTTTTGATGCATTGGAAATGATTATCGATAAAAAGACTACATTCAATGCAAGTGGCTTGCCTATCCCAGGCAATGAAAAAGACAACCTTATTTTTAAAGCATTAAAATTGATCAGAAAAGATTTTAACGAACTTCCACATGTCAATATCCACCTGCATAAAAAAATTCCAATGGGGGCAGGACTCGGAGGAGGCTCTGCAGATGGTGCATTTGCCTTGAAACTATACAATAACCTCTTCGATCTTTATTTGGAAGACTGGTTTTTGGAAGATTATGCTGCTCAGCTGGGAAGTGATTGCCCTTTCTTCATAGAAAACACTCCCAAGATTGCCTCAGGTAGAGGAGAAATACTGGAAGTGACCGATGTAGATCTTAAAGGAAAATGGATCATGTTGGTCAATCCCATGCTTCATATCGGGACTAAAGAAGCATATGCAGGTCTGACTCCCCAGGACCCTGCCAAATCGCTCAAAGAAATATTACCTGATACTAGTCTCTGGCGTGAATACCTGGTCAATGATTTTGAACAAAGCATTTTTAAAATTCACCCTCAACTCGACAAACTTAAAACACAACTATATCATAAAGGCGCATTCTATGCCGCCATGTCAGGATCCGGATCCACAATATATGGATTATACGATGAAGAGCCGGAGACGGGAGGTTTAGATGAGGGTTATTGGGTATTTAAAGCAGAAATGAAGTAAGCTGTAGATTGATCACAGTATGCACCGAAGGGATAAATCTTATGCTGGGGCAAACTTCAGTGATCCTTTTTTTAACTTATATTCAGTTTAATCCTATCTGCTATTTCAGCCAGTTCCTCCTCTTCCAACTTCAGCTTTGGCCTGGTAAAATTAATATCATCCATTGTATTGAGCGGCACCAGGTGGATGTGTACATGGGGGACTTCCAGTCCTATCACCGCTACACCTACACGGGTACATTTGATGGTTTTGTCTATGGCTTTGGCCACTCTTTTAGAAAAAACATGAAGACCTGCCAAAAGCTGATCATCCATATCAAAAATATAACTGATCTCCTGTTTAGGTACCACCAGTACATGTCCTCTCACCAAGGGCATGATATCTAAAAATGCTATATAATGATCATCCTCAGCTATAATGTAACCGGGAATCTCTCTATTGATTATCTTAGTAAATATAGAAGCCATAGCATAAAAATAAAAAAAACCCGGCTGACTGACAACCGGGAACATGATTAATTAATAATTGATCTCAAGAACCTCAAATTCTACCATTCCTGCAGGAGCATTGATCTGTGCGATCTCACCTACTTTTTTGCCTATTAATCCTTTACCAAAAGGTGAGGCCAAAGATATTTTATTTGCCTTTAGATCAGCTTCCTCTTCGGACACCAAGGTATAGGCTACGGTCATACCGTTTTTTACATTTTTGATTTTCACAGTGCTAAGTATGCCTACTTTAGAAGTATCCATCTTTGAATTATCTAAGATACGTGCGTTTCCTACCACCTCTTCCAATTTGGATATTTTCAGTTCTAACAAGCCCTGAGCATCCTTTGCAGCATCATATTCGGCATTTTCACTTAGATCACCTTTGTCCCTAGCTTCAGCGATCTGCTTGGCGATATCATGTCTGCCTTTAGTCTTTAGTTCCTGAAGCTCATCCTTAAGTCTCTTAAGGCCTTCCTCTGTGTAGTATTGTATTTGTCCCATGTTCTTAAAATTACTATGGCTATGTAAAATAAAAGAACGGTCTCATTGCTGAAACCGCCTTTCATATAATGTCTTGTATTTTTCTTATTGCAAAGGTAAAGTAATAGTAACGATTAAGCAATTATAAGGTTTAAAAAGAAAGGTCACGCCTCCTTTTTACCATTCTTCTTTTATTAATACATCACCAAAATATGGAAAAAAATCAGTTGAATCATTTGACAACCTACAATCCCAAGATTGCTCCACAGGGATCAAAATCCATATCATTATGAAGTAATTTATAATTGCTTTCATCTGTTTACAATTGGTTTACTAATGGTCAGATGGAATCTCGCATCGTCATAATTATACTAGTGAGTGATGCTCAAAGTCATGCTCGATTTGAATACAGAATGGTGCTATTATAATACCTATTGTTTTTCTTACTGTAATGCCTTGTCTCCTTAAGACATGGTAATTTTCTTTAGCAATAATTAAAAGTTCCATATAGCACAAGGAGAAAAATGGAAGTTCATACATGACATGGTTCACTTTTTGAAAATCTGTCTCACTTTTAATTCTCTATTAGAATCATTTGTCCAAACGCATTTGATCCAGATCACCTTCCCATTTAATTTTACCTCTTAGATTTTTTATCTTTTCTTGATGATTTAATAAAATAAATAATTTCAACCCTTCTTCTACTTTTGCTTTCTTATTTTGATGACCAGAAACTTTCATAGCCTCCTCCATTAATTTATCATCTATTTGGATATTCGTCCTCATGATGTGTCTGTTTCTAATCAATATACACATACAATTTCTTAATCTCAAATTGAATGAACTTCCACTTCAAAAAGAAAAATTAACACTCACTAAAACCTGTCTGGGCCTTAGCAAAAAGGTCTGCTGACGTATCATAAAGGCATCTGCGGTAAAAGTCCCAAAGTTATTATTGTTCAGTATATTTTGGGCATGCAGAATCACATCCCACTTGGTTTTGGCTATACGGTTACGATAGCGCAGATCCACAAAATGTGTCATTTCCCGGTTGGACGCCAATGTGTTGTCATAGTACTCCCAGACCACAGATAGCAAGTGGTCCTGGAGAGGAAAAACATCAAGCTCTGCCACCTGTTTGAACTGCTGGATGCTGCCCAATTCCCGTTCAGCTACTTGGGTTGCTATCAGGTTTAGATTTGCTTTATAACTTAGATTAACGGTGGTCTTGGGATTTATACTGAGTTCAAAGCCTGGACCCAACATTTGAAATCTGATATCCGAAAGTCTTTCATTAATAATTTGCTGATTGCTCCTTTTTTGATAATTACCAGTTAGGGTTATATTGGTAAAAAGCATAGGTATATATTTACTGGCCCGCAGATTTACAGCATGGTTTTCTCCCCTATTAGCCATATCCAGGGCACGATAGATGACATCACCTGATGACAACACCTGATTTTCCATGATGGTATTATAATCTAAGAGAGAATAGGCATAATTCATAGTGGCAAAAAAAGAATTGATAGGGTCCCTATAATTCAAAGCATAATTTAGACTGTGGTTCAAGACTTCGGGAACTGATGTTGCTCTTTGTTGCATCACCCTAAAATTTCTCAGTACAAATCCATAATGAAGATCCTGAATTCCTTTGAACTCATTTTTTCTTCTCAACCTGATACTTGTATTCCATTTGCCGGAAAGCTGGTATTTGGCAAATAGCTGTGGCTCGAAGACCACTCTGCCCAAAGTCTGACGCTGGGCAAATGCAGGATCTTCCACATCAACGAATAAATAACTTACCGGTAAATCTATATTCAGGTTAAGGGCGTCCGTTTTCAGAGAGAATTTTGACTGGAGGTAGGACCGGATCTGCTGATAGGTAATATCATTCACAAAGGGGACTTCCTGTATTATAGTTTCGCCTCCCTCCTGCGCTTCCAGAGTGCTTTCCATGCCATCCCTCTGATAAATCAGTCCGCCAGTGCCACTATAAGACCAGCGTTTTGGTAAGCCCTTGGTAAACCCAATTGAATTGTTGGTGTACAGGGAATTATAATCCAGGCCCTGAACCAGACTTTCGGAAACCGCTCCATCAGAAATCAGATTTTCAAAGCCACCGGGACTTACCGACAGCTCCTGATGGGTCCTGCGGTAGGATATAATAGATTTGATATCCAGCAGCTGACGGCCTATCGGCTTGATCGAATGAAAATTATTGGATAGAGACAGCAGGGGCAGATTTGCCTTTTGATTTCTGGGCTGGTTGTTCAGCTGCGTCAGTCCAAATTCCACATTGTTCTGTACATTTACCTGAAGCCTGTTTTTCATATAAGATTTCTTCACATTTCTGATCCAGGAAAGTTCTGCATCCAGATCGCGGGTAAGGTAGCGGTTTTGATTGGCTTCAAAAATCCTCACCGTATCCATAGGCAGAAAAAATGTGGTTTGTACCTGTCCTATCTGACGCTGGCTGTCATGCAAATACGATATATTGGTTCTGAAATCGGTTTGGTCAGGATTACGCGTCAGCACATTGGCTGATACCAGATGGCTCTGATTGAAAAGGAAACGTTCAGGATGGATATTGGGAGCAAAAAGTTTGGGCACACCAAACCATGGATTAAAATTGTCCTGGCTCCCTACTTTCTCCTGCAGATCATCCAGGGTAAGGACATTCAGTTCGCTGGCGATATCCTTACCGGCATTATTGGACTGTACCGTATTGATCATCTGAAGATTGTTTCTGAACATCATGGGGCTGAATTTGCCGTCATACAGCAAAGGGGAAGCCCCCAAGCCCATATTACCTGTCCCCACCCAGACATTCTTCTTTTTCAGCTTCAGGTTTAAAGAAGCCCGATCGGAAAAAACCAGACTGTCCAGCACCCGCAGCGGCTGATGGTTTTCCAGTACCTGTACCGACTCCACCGCATCGGCGGGAAGGTTTTTATTGGCCAGGTTATACTTGCCTTCGAGGAGATCCATCCCCTCAATATAAAATTTCTGTATTCCCCTTCCTTCGTAAAGAATGGTACCGTTTTCCAGCACCTCTATGCCCGGAAGCCGTTTCAGGATATCGGCTATTACCCGGTCATTTGGCGTGGCAAAACCTTCTACGGAATAACTAATCGTATCATTTTTGGCAGAAACAGGATTTTTAATTGATTCTAAGGTAAATTCAGGAATTTCTTGAACTGCTTCTTCCAGTTCAATAAGTAAAGTTTGAGACTTATTACCTATCTTCATTTGATACTCTAGAGTAATAAGTGAACGAAACAACAAAACTAAGCTATCATTATCTGCTTGTATTTTAATCGAAAATTTTCCATTTTCGTCTGTAATACCATATGAAATGGTAGAAAAATTTTCTGGATTCTTTATAATAATATTTATACCAAAATTGGAAGATGAAGTTGGACTTTCCTTAATTTCAATCTTTCCAGATATAATTGACTGAGCTAATATATTAGAATTTAGTAATAGTAAGTTAAAAATAATTACAAAATAAATTAATCTTAAATTGCTCATTAAGTATTTTAATGCTCCCGTTCTATAAAATTTAATTTCTTCCTATATCTTACATCAACAGCATTAGCTATTTCCTTATCATTAATGTTCATATTTGTTTGAGCCAACTTTTGAGAAGCGTTGAGATAAAACTCTTTTCTTAATTTTAAAAAATCCTTCTCATTCGTTTTAATTGGTTTCTTTACTAAATATGGTGTAAGGGGAATTTTTATATCATTTTTAATTTTAAATAGAGAAAATTTATAATGACCTTCAGAATCTTCTATTGTAATAATTAATCCCGGCAACCCATTAAAAATATATGGTCCTTCATTCAAGGGAATTTCTTCTGTAAACCAAGCTTCCCATTTTCTACCTCCATACACTGTACTGGCTTTCTGAACCTGAAACCCAAATAATTCTTGTTTTTCTCCCAATATTTCCCACTGAATATCTATCGAATTTCTTTCATACATATACTGATCCGGTATTACCTTATCATATATTGTAATGAATTTTTTTTCTTTTACAATTTGAAAATTATGGCTGGAACTGGGAATTTGCTTTTTAATTTCATTAAATTCGTTAAAACTAGTTCCAATACTCGAATGATGGTTTACTAAAGAATCTTGTCGATATTTATTATAGGTTTTAAATAAACTACTTTGATCTCTTATCAATAGGATAGTTAAAGTTTTTTTTACTTCATCAAGCTGAGACAAATCGGGAATGTAATTCATTTCATAAAAAACTGCAAGATTTGAACTTAGTTCTTTACTATTCTGGGCGTAAAGTATATGTAAAGTAATAAAAAAAAGAATTATAGTATTGAAAATTTTCATCTTTAAATATTTAATATTAAATAAGGAAGGCTAAACCACGGTTAGCCTTCCTTACATTGCATTGTAATCTATCTTTTAAGAACATCCCAAAATTTCTTCCCAATCAGAATGCTGATCATTTAATTCATCTAAAGTATCTCCACATACCACTACTGTAATATCACAGGCTGATGCTGTTACACATCCCTCAAAATCCTCTTCTTGTATATTTGAAGAAGAGAATCCATAAGTAGCTCCTACAAAAGCAAAACATAATGTTAAAGCAAATTTCCTTTTCATTTTTTTATTGGTTAAGTTAAAATAAATAAAATGAATAATAATGGCCATCAATTATCTTATTACAAGAAAGAAAGAAAGAAAGAAAGAAAGAAAGAAGCAAGGAATTAGTTAAATATTTTAATAAATAGTTTAAAAACAAGTAACCCTTCGTAATGAACCGGTTATGAGATATCGTGAGAGTATTTGTCAATAACTATTATAAGGTATATTACAAATTACTTCACAAAGCACATCCAACTCCAATTGGTTGTTTTTCTTGTTATATCGTTCCTGCACATCCTTAGCCTGACTTTTATCATTTAAAGTCACTCCGCCCATTGCCATCCGCCCCACTACGTTAGCATTAAAATCATGCTGGGCCTTATGAAATTGTGATTTTGTGGTAGTGATGGTTTTTCTGTGCGTAACATAGTCCACATTTACTGACTTTTTTTCTACCTTGGTAAATTTAAAATTATAATGATTACGGGTATCTCTTAATTTAACAATCAAGCCTGGAAGATTTCCAAAAATATAAGGACCATCGTTAATAGGAATTTCCTCTGCAAACCAGGCTTCATAATCCCGTCCTCCATAAGAAGTAATTGCTTTTTGAGTTTTGAATCCCATATGCTCGTCAAATTCATTTTTTATCGTCCATTCTATCTTTGCCAATTGATCCTCAAAAATCAAATAATCAGGGTAGACCCGGTCTACATATTTGTATCTGTCCTTATTCCAGTCTTTGATAATTACATAAGAAAATTGGGGCTTTTGAATTTGATTAACAAAAGGAATAACTTCATTAACATCCATTCGCTGTGCTTTAGCTATTTCTGTCAAAGAATCACGTTGAAACCCATAATAACTCTGATACCTGGATTTACCATTTACAGTAAAAAGCACCATCAAATCCTTACTTTTATCTTCGGGGTTTAATGAATCAGCAGAAAATTCGACTTCATAATAAAAGGCATAGTCTGAACCCTCTTCATTAGAAGGAAAAGTAAAAGAAATGCATAAAATAAGACTTAAGGAAAGTATAATTTTCATAATTTTATAAATGTCAAAACTGCATGCTGAAAGTTAATTGTTAACAGCATGCAGTTGAATTAGTTAATACCTTAATTTAATCAAGGACAGAAGACTGCATCTGCATCTAATGCTTGATCAAGAAAGAAAGAAAGAAAGGAAGAATCAAGAAATTAGTTATATATTTTGAAAAAATAGTTTGAAAATAATATCTCTTGATTATGAATTAGTTACTATACATCTTGGGCTTTATTAAATGCAAAATAAATTATTTGCTAGCAACATCTTCTAGATTTAGTTCATTTTATCAGTTTAGCCATTTTTGAATCATATTATCGGCTTCTTCTGATGTATATACCTTTCCATCTTAAACATCCTCTAGTACTTTTTCCACTGCTTCCCTTTCTTATGGATTTAACTTGTAGATAGCTTCCATTATTCACCTTCAATTTTGAAATCTCCTTTAAAATGGATTCATCAGTTATGACTGATATTTTCTCTATATTCATTGTTTTAAGGCCTGATGTTGAGATAGTTGTGTGATATTAATGTTATTCTTTCTATTGTGTAATAACGAATACTTTAATCCTTAAATGATGAAATTATTGACGGAACCCACTTCGAAATTCATCATTCGGAATTCGATATTAAATCATCCACGTTAAAAGAAGTCCGAATTTAGAATGTAGGATGATGAATGATGAAGTTAAAAAAACTACCACCCAATCCCATATTCCTCCCCGTGGTTACTACTGCCACCCCAGAAAGTGCCGCGCTTCCAGTTAAATCAGATGGCAATACCAAATTGTTAAATATTTGGTCTATAAAATTAGAAAAAAATCTAAAATATTAATCTTTTAGGGTCTTGCTTAGCATCCCACACTCTGAGGATTTGAATATTATCTTCGTTGTTTAAATAAAAAATTTTATAGTTTTTGACAATTTTTATCCTAATACCGGGTACCTCTGACTCCATTCCTATTTCCGGGAAATCTGATATAAGACTAGCAGCCTGAACAAAAAGCAAATCTAGTTTAATACTAAATTCTTCACTTTTAGTCCTCTCTATCCAATAATTATAAATATCAAATCGATCAACAATGGAAACCTTTGTCCATCTTACTTCTTTAGCCATTCTTTCATCATTTGAGCGGCTTCTTCAGATGTATATACTTCCCCCATTTTTATATCCTCTAAACCTTTATTTATGGCTTGCCTTTCTAAGGGAGTAAATTTATATTTCTCTTCCGTGTCAGATTCATGATTTACGAATCTTTCTATCTCTTCTAAAATAGTTTCATCTGTAATAGACGAGACCTTTTCTATAATCCGATTTTTTAATGCTGATGCTGACATAATTATTAATTTATATTGATGAATCTCTCTTGCTATAAAAACGGAGAATATGTTTTGTGGTTACCTTTTTTTTGATTTTGTAAATTTTGAAAACTATACTGTATGAATCTTTAAAACAAAGTTCCTATTTGACCTTATAATGGCTAAATACATTATTTTTTTTTACTTCATTTTTCGAAAATTCATCATTCGGAATTCGATATTAAATACTTTAAATAAAAAGAAGTCCTAATAATGAACGCTGAATGATGAAGTTTTAAAATCACCACCCAATCCCGTAATCCTCCCCGTGATTGCTGCTCCCGCCCCAGAAAGTGCCATGCTTCCAGTCAAACCAGATGGCATTGATAGGACCAGAAGTTCTTTCCTGAAAGTCCATCTTGTAGCCTCTTTTCTTTAGGTCTGCCCTTACCCATGGCGGGGTGTTTTCCTGTAGGGTGATGGCTCCCGGCTTACTTTCGTGGGCTCCAAAGGAGGACTGCATCTGGTAGCTGTTGATATTGGCAGCTTCGGCGGCCTGCTGTACGTTCATGTCAAACTCCACCACATTCAGAAAAAATTGGAGCAGGTTCTGGTCCTGGGTATCTCCTCCCTGTACGGCAAAAGATAGGAACGGCCTGCCATCTTTCAGGGCCATGCTTGGGGTGAGGGTTACTCTTGGTCTTTTGCCCGGCTCAAGGACATTGAAGGGATTAAGCTTTTCGTCCAGCACAAAGCTCTGCATCCGCTGGCTTAGACCGATACCGGTATTACCGGCGATCACAGCTGGTACCCAGCCTCCACTTGGCGTAATGGATACTACCCAGCCCTCGGCATCAGCAGCCTGTACGGTGGTGGTGCCCAGTAAAAATTCCTGTAGGAAAGGATCATCCAATCCTAATATGGGTTTTTCCGGTTCGTAATAGCTAAGGATATTTTCCCGCTTTTCCAGCAAGTGCTTAAAGGGATTGGTACCTCCCTGGAAGGGATAGGGATCACCGGGCCCTATGTCGGCCACATTTTTATTCTCTCTTATCAGCTTAGCCCTTTCACGGGCATATTCTTTGGAAAGCAATCCCTGCATGGGACTCTGTGGCTGAAAGGCAGGGTCACCATAGTAGAAATCCCGGTCAGCAAAGGCCAAACTCATTGCCTGATAGATCGTGTTGATATAGTTGGCAGAGTTATAACCCATCGCCTTGAGATCAAAATTCTCCAGGATATTCAGTGACTGCAAAAGTGCCGGTCCCTGTGTCCACTCCTGCATCTTGTAAACATCTATTCCCTTGTAGTTGACCTGTGTGGGCTGTTCGATTTTCACCTGCCAGTCCGCCAGGTCCTGCAATTCGAATAATCCGCCCTGCTCTTTTACACTTCTTACGATCTCTTCAGCTATATCTCCTGTATAGAATCGGTCATAGGCTAGCTGCAGGGCTTCTTTTCTACTCTTCCCGGCCTTTAATGCTTCTTGTTCGGTATCTACAAGCTTTTGTAGGGTCTGGTAAAGATCCTCTTGCACAAACAGTTCGCCTGCACTAGGAGCTTCTCTTTCTTCACCCTGATGGGGAAGAAAAACCGCTTTGGAATAAGGCCATTCTTTAATTTTATCCTTATTGCTTTCGATCTGGTTTGCCGTTTGGGCTTCAATCGGATAACCTTTGGCCATCTCGATGGCAGGTGCCAGTACATCCTTAAGGCTCATGGTGCCGTACTCCGCCAGCATGGTGATGATCCCCCCGAAAGTCCCAGGGGTAGTAGCAGCCAATGGGCCGAATTCCGGTGGGTACTCCATACCGTTTCCTTTATAAAAATCCACTGTAGCCCCTGATGGTGCCACCCCCATAGCATTGATTGCAAACACTTTCTTCTGTTGCGGATGATAAATCAGTGCCTGCGTCTCCCCACCCCAGCTGAGCACATCCCACATAGTACAGGTAGCGGCCAGCATAGCACATGCAGCATCCACGGCATTCCCCCCTTTCTGGAAAGTCATGGCACCAGCAGTGGCTGCTAAAGGCTTCCCGGTGATGGCCATCCAGTTTTTCCCGTGAATGACAGGCTTTTGGGTGGTCTGAGCAAAAAGATTAAAACAGCTAAATGTGACGATAAGGGTAAGAATTCTTTTCATAATAGGGAAAACAGGATAATAGATTACATATCAAAGCAGTAATATAGCACATGTAGCAGAAAAGTGGCCTTAAAATTTTACAAATGGTTATCCGCCACGAATCAAAACTCATCAAGATATCCTACATGAGGTCAATCTATCTGTGGTATTGGGTCAGCATTTTCAAATAGGCTATTATAATAACTAAAAACCCTGTACAATCCACTGACTTCTTTCTTATTAGGATTATTCTCTTTGATATACCGTGCCAGTTGTTTCTGTTTATCTTCCTCAAAAAGCTGAATCAGCTTCTTATGATTTCGGGGCACTTCAATAACCTGATCGTTTTGGATATAATAATAAACATCACGCTTTTTGATTTCATCATTTTTATTACCAATCATCAGAGCAGTGTTGTAATTAGATTTTTTGACGGTAGCTATGGTACGTCTCAAAAGGCTTAATTCACCGTCCACCAAAACTTCATAAAACCCGGTTACGGGGGCTCCTATTTCTTTTAAATCCATACCATTGATAAAATACCGGGGCACCCGGTGCAGAGAATCTACCCATACCAGATTATGAACCCTTAGTCCAGGGATGGTTTTTACCGTACCATCTTTTTGGGAAAGGATCTCAAAGTAATTACTGGCTATATTATACCTAACCCACTGGTCCAGTAGAATTTCTTCATTTTTATAAAGCATGAGGGAAGCCATGTTCCATTTATTATCCAGATAGTAGTTTCCCACCAAATGATTGGGTGCATCCGGTATGCCGAAGATCATATTTCCTCCCCGAAGATCAGGACGAGTGGTCATGGTATGTTGAATATTGGTGGCACGGATTGTTTTCTGTAGTGACGCTGTCTGCGCATTTACCGGATATAGGGATCCTATACGGCTATAAATGATTAGACATAACAGTAAAAAAAATTTTGGGACAGCCATAAACTATTGATTTACTTTTCAATATACTTTTTATTGTCGGTAAATCCATTCTTTGAGGATCAAAAAAAAATATTCTCCCAAGAAAAAACTAGATAAAACTTATGTTTTCGGGTTTTAAATGAGAACCTCTTAAAAAATATATTAATATGGCCAATATGAAAATCAATTCCTCTTGGTCCAACTTTTTAAACTTATTCTTTTATTGCATCATGCTGATCTTATCTACCAGTATTTTATTGATTTTTTCATAAGACTGGAACGTCCATCCGGCTACATGAGGAGTAAAAAGTACATTTTTTCTTTTGGAGAGTCTATCAAACGAAAGTTGCTGTGCCTGGGTCATTTTGCTGAACTTTTCATTTTCCAGTACATCAAGTACCGCACCTTTAATAATATTTTGCTGCAACGCCTCATTTAACGTATCAAATGAGACTACCTCTCCTCTGGAAGTATTGATAAAATAAATCTGCTTTTCAAATTTTGACAAAAGATTTATATCCAAAAACCCCCTAGTTTCGGGTGTGAGAGGTACATGGAGACTTAATATATCAGCTTGTTGGAAGATCTCTTCCCAAGAAGATGCTTTGGCATATGCATCATCATATCCTGATCTATATTTATCATAGGCCAATACATTCACATCAAAACCACTTAAACGCTTAGCAAATGCCTGGCCCATGTTTCCATATCCTATGATTCCCACCGTTTTTCCTGATAACTCCTCCCCCCTGTTTTCCTCTCTATTCCAGATCCCCTTTCGAACCTGCTGATCGGCTCTGCAAAAATGGTTAAACAATGCCAAAAGCATCCCCAGGGCATGTTCACCCACTGCATCACGGTTTCCTTCCGGAGCATGGAACAGCTGTATGCCTTTTTCTTCCAAATATTCAAGATCAATATTATCCAGACCTGCTCCGGCCCTTCCTATAAATTTGAGCTGTACGGCCTTCTCCAAAAGCGCCCTGTCCATGGGTATCTTCGACCGGATGATAAGCCCCTCATAATTACCAACTATATCTACAATCTCTTTTTTCTCTATCTCAGGACGATAATGCACCTCATGCTCCCTCTGTTCTAAAAGTGGTACAATGCTCTCATGCATTTCATCTATAATCAGAATTTTCATATTTCTTAATGATCAAATATTATTTTTTGCCCAAAAATGCTACAAACCCAAAAACCAAACCGCTATACCAAAATAAATAGCCAGGCCCAAAAGGTCATTTGCGGTAGTGATAAAAGGACCAGAGGCAACTGCTGGGTTCACCCCCATCCTGTTTAAAATCAATGGGGTTATGGTCCCCATAAAAGATGCCATCAGTACCACACAAAACATCGAAAACCCAATGGTAATGCCTAAAATATGTTCATATCTAAATATAAAAGCTATTACCAAGAATACGAAAACACCCAATACAATACCATTAATAATGGCAATGAGAAACCCCTTGATAAACCTTTGCCAAGGAGTGTCTGCAAAGACAGATTTGGCAGCAAGCGTCTGCACCACCAAAGAAGATGACTGTATGCCTACATTACCACCTGTGGCAGCTACCAGTGGTATAAAAGCCGCTAGTGCCACGTATGCCTGAAGTCCTTCTTCAAAAAAATCAATGATCTGTGATCCCATCAACCCCCCTACCACTCCGATCAATAACCAAGGAAGCCGCGCTTTGGAGATCCGGAATACGCTGTCAGATTCTTCTACGTCCCCAGCTATACCCGTCATGGCCTGAATATCTTCTTCTGACTGCTCACGTAACACATCCAGGATATCATCCACCGTAATTCTTCCTACAAGTTTATTTTTGACATTGACTACCGGTACTGATTCGAGGTCATAGCGGCGCATGATTTCTGCCACTTCTTCCTGATCCATATAGGTAGGGACAGAAATGACATCATCATCGCAAATATCTGCTATTTTGGTTTCTGCAGCTGCCAGGATCATCTTCTTTAAGGAAACCCTTCCCTGAAGCCTTTCTTTATTATCCACTACATAAATGGAATATATTTTTTCTACATTTTCAGCCTGGCGACGGATTTCATTGATGGTTTGGACTACTGTCCAGTTTTTATTGGCTCTGATAAATTCCTTGGCCATAAGACCTCCGGCACTGTCCTCATCATAGCGGAGCAGGTCGAGAATATGGGCCGACTTCTCTTTTTCCTGAAGATGACTGATGACATCCTCACGCTCATTTACTGTCAACTGATTAAGTAAATCAGCAGCGTCATCTGAATCCATTCTGTCCACCAATCCAGCCAGCTCATGATGCTCCATATGGGAAATGATCTTAAACTGATCATCCTCATCCAGCTCTATCAAAATATCAGCAGCAAGCTCCTGATCCAATGCCCTCAATACATAGAGTGCCTCATCCTGGTCCAGTTCGTTTAGAAGTGATGCTACATCTGCCTCATTGGCGCCTTCCATCGAATCTTTTATGAACCCTTTATCTTCTGTAGAGATAGCCTCACGCAGGTTTTCAAGGTACTCCTTTGAGAGTTCAAAAATTCTTATTTGTTCCAAGACTCCTGTATTTTATTCGTTAAATTTATAAATTCCTCGACGCCTAGCTGCTCGGCTCTTTCATCAAAAACAGGATCGTTTTTTAGTTCTTCAGATAGACCCATAGATTTCAGAGCGTTCCTTAGTGTTTTTCTTCTAGTACTAAACCCCTGCTTAATAACCCTGAAAAACAGTTTTTCATCGCAATTCAGCTTGTCTACCTCATTTCTTGTGAGACGGATGACGCCGCTATTGACTTTAGGCGGGGGATTAAATACACCTGGAGGCACGGTAAACAGATATTCTATATCATAAAATGCCTGAAGCATCACACTAAGTATACCATATGTTTTATTGCCTTTTGGAGAAGCGAGTCGCTCTGCCACCTCTTTTTGTAGCATGCAGACCACTTCCATGACTTTATTCCTATCCTGCAGTACTTTGAAAAATATCTGGGATGAAATATTGTAAGGAAAATTACCGGCGATGGCATAATTCCCTTCAATTATCTTTCCAAAATCATGGTTTAAAAAATCCGCCTCTATAATTTTTTCCGAAAGTGCCGGATATTTTTGGTGAAGATAGGCAATAGATTCAGCATCTATATCTACCAGATACAGGTCCCAGGTTCCCTTTAGCAGATAATCAGTAAGGACGCCCATCCCCGGGCCTATTTCCAATACCTGGTTTACACCTCGATGACCTGTCAGCGCCTTTGCTATTTTTTCTGCTATCCCAAGGTCGGTAAGAAAATGTTGCCCCAGGTGCTTTTTAGGTTTGACTTTGTCCATCTTAGTTCTATGATAAAATTATTATAAATTGCAGATCAAAATTAAGATAATATATGTTAACTGCCATAACTTTAAAAAACTCTCCAGAAAATAATCACTTGAAGGAGGGGGTGATTTTTATCTCCAGCAAAGATGAAATTGATACACTATCACTTAATTTAAAAGATAAAACTTTCGTTTCTCTGAAGCTCTACGAAAAAAACATGGACCAGGTATGGCTCAGCAATGATGCCCAGCGTCTATTGATCATCAAACAAAAAGACCATTCAGAAGAAAGCTATAAATTGGAATATGCCAGAAAAGCAGGATCTGGTGTATGGTCTTTCTTAAAGGATACGGACATCCCTGCTGTTCTATACAATGGTGAAGCCGTCCACTTGCTTCTGGCATTCATAGAGGGGCTCATGCTGGCATCTTACTCATTTCAGAAATACAGATCAGATAAAAAAAACACCCCACCAACTTTAGAAGTGATCAGTACAAAGGTGAGGGAAACCAGTCTTCTGGAACTGGAACATAAAATTAATGCTACCTATGAAGCACGTACACTTGTAAATGAACCTACTATATTTCTTACTGCGCTGCAGCTCAGCGAAGAAATAAAAAAATTGGGAATCAAATACGGTTTTGCTACGGAAAGTTATGATGAAACACAGATAGCGTCTTTAAAAATGGAAGGACTTTTGGCCGTTAATGCAGGCAGTGAGCTACCTCCTACATTTAATACGCTGCATCATAAACCTAAAGTGCCTACTACCGAACGCCCCATAGTACTGGTGGGCAAAGGTGTGGTTTATGATACAGGCGGTCTTAGCTTAAAACCCACCGCCAACTCCATGGATATGATGAAAAGCGATATGGCTGGTGCAGCTGCTGTCATAGGCGCTATCTGTGCTGCAGCAAAATTAGCTTTACCCATAGAAATCATTGGGCTAATACCCGCTACAGACAACCGGCCTGGCTATAATGCCATTACACCAGGAGATGTCATTACTTATCCAAATGGCAAATCAGTTGAAATCCTAAACACAGATGCAGAAGGTAGGTTAATATTGGCCGATGCCCTTTTGTTCGCTAAAAAATATGACCCACATCTGGTCATTGATGTAGCTACCCTTACAGGGTCAGCAGCTGCAGCTATAGGCAAAGAAGGGGCGGTCATGATGGGAAATGCCAATGATGAACAGAAACAAAACTTAAAACAAGCAGGTCAGGAAGTATTTGAAAGGTTGGTAGAATTTCCTCTCTGGGAAGAATACGATGATCAATTGAAGTCTACTATCGCAGATATCACTAACTTAGGCGGATCTACTGGTGGAGCGATTACTGCAGGTAAATTTCTACAGCATTTTGTGGATTTTGACTGGATCCATCTGGACATAGCAGGTCCTGCTTATTCTAAATCCGGAGAAAATTACCGGACCGCTGGAGGCAGCGGATTTGGGGTGAGGTTACTTACCCAGTTTTTATGCAATATTTCAAAACAACATGATGAACATTAAAAAAAACAAGCCAGTAATTGGCATTTCAATAGGCGATATTAATGGTATAAGTGCTGAGGTAACCATGAAGGCACTTCTAGATGGTCGGCTGGCAAAACTGGTCACTCCTGTCATCTACGCTCATGGAAAAGCGCTCACTTTTTACAAGAGGCACCTCAACTTGGATGAATTTAATTTCATGCAGATAAAATCCATAGATGATGTACACCACAAAAAAATAAATGTCATCAACGTGGTGGACGAATGTCCCGAAGTTATTCCCGGGGTAGAAACAAGAGAAGCCGGAAAAATGGCACTGGCGGCACTAAATTTAGCCATCAGTGATCTAAAGGAGCAAAAAATCAATGCACTGGTCACTGCACCATTGAATAAAAACAATATAAACAGTGAGGAATTAAAATTTGTAGGGCATACAGAATATTTGACAGCAGCTTTTGGATCACAAAAGAGCATGATGTTTTTGGTGTCGGAAGACATGAGGGTGGGGTTAGTATCCGGACATGTGCCACTAAGAGAAGTCGTCCATAATATCACTCAGGAACGAATTAAAGAAAAGTTAACCATCATGTTAAAATCTCTAGAAACTGATTTTGGCATACTTAAACCAAAAATAGCCGTACTTGGATTAAATCCGCATGCGGGTGAAGATGGACTTCTGGGATCTGAGGAGCAAGAAATCATCAGCCCGGTGATCAGAGCATTTAAGGACAGGGGGGAAATGGTCTTTGGACCCTATGCTTCAGATGGTTTCTTTGGCATGATGCATCAGAAAAAATTCGATGGCATACTGGCGATGTACCATGACCAGGGGCTGATCCCTTTTAAGGCAGTTTCTTTTGAATCAGGTGTAAATTTCACTGCCGGACTCCCCTTTATCAGGACTTCCCCCGATCATGGTACCGCATATAATATAGCAGGAAAAAACATAGCTGAGCCCGGGTCAATGCGTGCAGCTATATTTCAGGCCTATGATATAATCAAAAAATCAGAGCATTGGGAGGAAGAAGATTAAAATTAAATGTCCCTAGATTTTATTATTCTAAAATAGTTCACTAAATTTGCGGTCTTAAATAAGGAGGAAGCGTGAAATTCTTTAGAGCTTACGATATAGAAGTCATTAAACTTAAAGAAGGAAAGCATGAATTCAGTTTTGATATTGATGATGCTTTCTTAACTAATTTTGAAGATAACCATATAGTAAATAAGGGTAATCTAAAAGTAGATTTACACCTTTCAAAAGAGGCTAATTTAATAAATGCTTTATTTGATATAAAAGGGAAGGTAGAACTGACGTGCGATAGAAGCTTAGAGCTATACGATCAGGAATTAAGCACGGAACAGAAGATTCTCTATAAATATGGCCCCGAAGAGGTGGAGATAGATGAGGATATCATCATGATTACCAGAGATACCCCTTCTATTAACGTGGCGCAGTTGATATATGAATTTATAATACTGGCCGTTCCTGCCAAAAAAATCCATCCAGATTACAGAGATGAAATGGATGAAGATGATTTTGATGCAGAAGGCGAAGTAGTATATAGGTCTGGGGATCAGGAAGAAGAGGAGTCATCAGACGAGCCGGATACTGACACAGAAGACAAAACGGATCCCAGATGGGAAGCGTTAAAAAACTTAAAGAAAAAAGACTAATCTAAAAATTGCATAGAGATGGCACATCCTAAACGAAAAATTTCGAAAACCAGAAGAGACAAGAGAAGAACGCACTATAAGTTGACGGCTCCAGGACTTGCTCAATGTCCTACTACAGGAGAATTCCACTTACCTCACAGAGCTTACTGGCTTGACGGTAAACTGTACCATAAAGGTCAGGTTATCATAGAAAAGGAAGTTTTAGCATAACATCCATAAACATTCGTGTTTTGAAATCCATTTGGCATGCCCAAATGGATTTTTTTTTGTGTTTAAAGAGCGCGCCGATCCATTGATGTATGTTCTCATAATGACCGTATTTCTGGCAATTTTATTTAATCTTCTGCTTTTGAAAATTCTAATAGTCAAAAACTTTGGTGGAGTAGGACATTTTAAATAATTTTGAAGGCCAATAAATTTCGTATCTTTATCATAAATCCACAAAAATCGATACTAATTCGAGTTTAAAGGATAAAGTCTGGAGGTATCCTATTATATTAATTGACCAGATACCTTTGGGACTTTAGCCCAAATATAATTTTAATGGAAAAAACTAGAGCTGTAATAACAGGAGTACATGGTTGGGTGCCTGACTATATACTCACTAATAAGGAACTGGAAACAATGGTGGACACCAATGATGAGTGGATCACCAGCCGGACCGGAATAAAAGAAAGAAGAATCTTAAAAGGTGAAAACCAGGGTACCTCTGTCATAGGTGCAGGAGCAGTAAAGGGGCTCCTGGAAAAAACAGGAACGGATGCTAAAGATATAGATCTGATCATCTGCGCCACAGTAACACCAGACATGGTATTCCCAGCTACAGCCAACCTTATAGCGGACAAGGTTGGCGCTATAAACAGCTTTAGCTTTGACATATCTGCCGCCTGTTCCGGATTTCTATATGCATTGAGCATAGGAAGTCAATTTATAGAAACAGGCAAATACAGAAAAGTAATCATAGTAGGCGCCGATAAAATGTCTGCTATTGTGGATTATACAGATAGGTCCACCTGTATCATTTTTGGAGATGGTGGAGGGGCTGTCCTTTTAGAGCCGACTACTGAAGAACTGGGAGTAATGGATTCGATGCTACATGCTGATGGGTCTGGAGCACCTTATCTTCATATGAAAGCGGGGGGTAGTGCCCGTCCGGCAACTTTGGAAACCTTGGCCGCCAGAGAACATTATGCTTATCAAGAAGGTTCTACTGTTTTTAAATTTGCTGTTACCAATATGGCTGAAGTAAGTGCACGCATTATGGCCAAAAACAACCTTTCATCTGAGGATGTGGATTGGCTGGTGCCTCACCAAGCCAACAAACGTATCATAGATGCCACTGCCAACAGAATGGGAGTCGGCCCTGAAAAAGTAATGCTAAATATAGAGAAATACGGCAATACTACAGCAGGTACCCTACCACTCTGCCTTTGGGATTACGAGTCTCAGCTTAAAAAAGGTGACAATATTATTCTCGCCGCCTTTGGGGGTGGATTTACCTGGGGATCCATCTACCTGAAATGGGGGTATGACCCAAAATAAATAGCAATCAACTAAATCAAATAAATGGCAAGTACTGCAGATTTTAAAAATGGCCTATGTCTGGAATTTAACCATGATATCTTTGCGATAACCGAGTTCCAGCATGTCAAGCCTGGAAAAGGCGCCGCTTTTGTAAGGACAAAGCTAAAGAGCCTGACTACAGGAAAAGTATTGGACAAAACATTCAATGCCGGAGAAAAGGTAACTACCGCTAGGGTAGAAAAAAGACAGCATCAGTTTCTATATGCCGATGACATGGGACACCATTTCATGGACACAGAATCTTTTGAACAGATACCCATTGAAGAAAAACTCATCAATAGAGCTGACCTTATGAAAGAAGGTCAATTGGTAGATGTACTCGTACATGCAGAAAATGAAACGGTATTAGGAGTAGAATTGCCTCCATTCGTGGAACTGATGATCACTTATACCGAACCTGGCATCAAGGGTGATACTGCTACAAACGCCTTAAAACCTGCTACTGTAGAAACTGGAGCTACTGTAATGGTCCCCCTATTTGTAGATCAGGATATTATGATCAAAGTGGATACCCGCGATGGTTCTTATTCCGAGAGAGTAAAATAAAATACGGTCATATAAACATATGACTTATCTATTTTAATACTAATGAAGCCTTAGAATACATATAGGTTTCCTAAACATATAAAATTATGAAAGCACAAGAAATTCAAGAATTAATAGATTTCATTGCAAAATCAGGTTTGGCTGAAGTTAAAATTGAAACCGATGAATTTAAACTTTCTATCAAAAAAGATGCGGGAGCTGCAAAAGTGAGAGTAGTGGAGACGGCTCCGGCTCCAGTTTCAGCTGTGTCATCCAGCCCGGCTCCTGCAGTCGGAGCTGATGAAACCGGCCAGCAGCCCGCTGCCCCATCTGAACCAGCTAAAGAAGATCATTCAAAGCTAATAGAAGTAAAATCCCCCATGATCGGTACTTTCTACAGAACATCAAATCCTGATGCTGATCCTTTCGTAAGTGTAGGCGATACCATCTCTGCAGGGGAAACCGTTTGTATTATAGAAGCCATGAAACTCTTCAATGAAATAGAATCTGAGGTTTCTGGAAAAATAGTAAAAGTACTGGTAGAAAATGCTACTCCGGTAGAGTATGACCAACCATTATTTCTAGTAGATCCAGCTGGATAAGTTTCTTCTTTGTATAAGCTAAAATATATACTGTGTTTAAAAAAATATTAATCGCCAATAGAGGAGAAATCGCACTTCGTGTCATCCGTACCTGTAAAGAGATGGGCATAAAGACAGTAGCGGTATATTCAACCGCTGATAAGGACAGTCTTCATGTTAGATTCGCTGATGAGGCCGTATGTATAGGTGCCGCTCCTTCCCGTGACTCATACCTTAATATACCCAGAATAATTGCAGCTGCGGAGATAACCAATGCTGATGCCATACATCCTGGCTATGGGTTCCTTTCAGAAAACGCGGAATTTTCCAAAATCTGTGAGGAATACAAAATTAAATTTATCGGCGCCAGCCCAGAAATGATCAACAAAATGGGTGATAAGGCTACAGCCAAAGCTACGATGGAAGAAGCTGGCGTACCGACTGTACCTGGATCAAAGGGTTTGCTTAAGTCCCTTGAAGACGGCAAAAAAATAGCAGCAGAAATGGGCTATCCTGTCATTGTCAAAGCCACTGCCGGGGGAGGAGGTAAAGGGATGCGAATCATCAAAACAGAAGCCGATTTCAAAAAAGGCTGGGATGATGCCCGACAGGAATCAGGTGCTGCATTCGGCAATGATGCCCTCTACCTGGAAAAATATATTGAAGAACCCCGACATATAGAAATTCAAATCATCGGTGACAGTGACGGTAGAGCATGTCATTTATCAGAAAGAGACTGTTCTATTCAAAGAAGACATCAAAAATTAGTAGAAGAAACGCCTTCTCCTTTTATTACAGATGAATTGAGAGACGCGATGGGTAAGGCTGCCATTAAAGGAGCAGAAGCCATTGGGTATGAAGGTGCAGGCACTATAGAATTTTTAGTCGATAAGCACCGAAATTTCTACTTCATGGAAATGAACACCCGTATACAAGTAGAGCATCCGATTACAGAAGAAGTTACAGATTTTGACCTGATCAAAGAACAGATCAAAGTGGCAGCGGGAGAAAAAATCAGCGGAAAAAATTACTATCCTAAGCTGTTTGCTATGGAGTGCAGGATCAACGCTGAAGATCCTTCCAATGGATTCCGCCCCAGCCCTGGTAAAATCATAAACCTCCACCTGCCGGGTGGTAAAGGAGTACGTATCGATAGCCATGTATATGCAGGGTATGTCATTCCACCTAACTATGATTCCATGATTGCCAAACTGATCATAAGTGGGCAGACCAGAGAAGAGGTAATAGTACGAATGAAACGTGCCCTGGAAGAATTTGTAATAGATGGTATCAAGACTACCATTCCATTTCACATTGCCTTGTTGGAAGATGAAAATTTTAAAGCTGGTAATTTCACTACCAAATTCCTAGAAGATTTTGATTTTTCCAAAATCAAAAAATAAAGAAAAAGCCGGTCAAAACATTGACCGGCTTTTTTTCTATCCTTCTATTTCCTTCACTAATTCTTCATACCAGCTTTCTCCATATTTTCTTATCAATGGATCTTTGAGAAATTTGTATACTTCCACTCCCAAAGCACTGCCTAAACTACAAGCAGGATCACAGATGTCCCATCTATCATAGTTGAGTGCCTCATATTCATCATACCGCGTAACTCTTATGGGGTACAGATGGCAGCTCATGGGCTTTTTAAAATCAGTCTTCCCATCTAAATATGCCTGCTCAATCCCGCATTTAAGGATTCCCTTTTCATCATATAATGCATAAGCACATTCCTGATTATCCCCTAAAGTAGGCGTAACTTTATCTCCATCCCGGTCAAAAACCCATGTGCCCTGAGCTTCGATTACTTTTCTGCCTTCTGGTGTAATATAATCTTTAATCTGGGGATAAATCTCTTCAAGTCTTACGGTTTCCTGATCTTCCAGCGGTGCACCTGCATCACCCTCTACACAACATGCCCCCTTGCACTTCTCAAGATCGCATACAAAGAACTTTTCTTTTATGTCATCACTGATGACCGCATTTCCCACTAAAATCATAATATCATTATTTACAGATCACAAAGGTATAAAAGAATCCACTATAAGCATCAGCCTTTATGTATTAAACTACTTGGCCTCTATAGTTGGTTCAAAGTGTCTACTTGCCTCCATAATAAAAACAAAAGCCCCCCCTTTCGGAAAGGCTTCTAAATTGGACTTTAATAATTTATATTTTATATAGTAGATAGGCTTTAAAAAACGGCAATATCTTTATACCAAATGGTAGGGTACTCGTCAAATCCCATAGCCATAGCACCTGATCTAATAATCAAATGTATATAGCCAACCTGTCACATAGAGGCTGACCATATTATTTAAAACCTAAATTCATACCCAGCTGTAATAAACCTAGGAAGTCCCACCCTAATCCCCTGTGGTCTCCTGGTAGCAATATATCGCTCGTCTGTAATATTTTTAATAGCCAAGTTGAATCGAGAATTTATTTTTGGAATATTATAACTTACTACTGCATCCAAAACCAAGTAGCTGGGAATAACGCCTACTCTGCCATCTGAGGAAGGCAAAACAGTATTCAATTCATCTCCAAATTGACTAGCTACGTAGTTAGCTGAAAGCCTTACCCCCAATCCTCCATTTGTTTCTACAGTGAATGCTGAATTAAACAACCATTCCGGAGCATAAGGAGTATTGAATCCTTTGATGTTAACATCATCCATAAACCTATCTTCATTATAGGTAGCTTTTACATAAGTTACATTGGCATCATAGGTAACTCGGGCATTGCTCAATCCAAGTATTTGGCTAAAATCCACTACTACTGCTGATTCTATGCCTCTATTAAGTGTAGCTCCTGCATTCACTAACCCAAATCCGATGCCACCGGCAGATTCAGCGACAGGAATGACCTGATTACTGAAATCCATATAGAAACCTGTAAACTCTAAATATAACCATTTAGTCAGATCAGATCTAAAGCCCAGTTCATAATTCCAACTTTGTTCAGCCTCAAGGTCAAGTGGCTCTCCAAGTGCTGTGATGGCATCCTTCGTTCTCGGTGGTGCAAATCCTTTGTGCATACCGCCAAATAAATTAATTTTTTGTATAGGACGGTAATTAAAGCCCAATCCTGGTATAATTTCACTTACCACACTGGAAGCTACCAATATGGTATCCCTCACGCCAAGTTGGTCAAAATTTCTCCTATTGATACCCCTATCATAGTTGAAATTTTCCAATCTTACACCTGCATTAAAATTAAACTTATCTGATATATCCATCTTATTTTGAACATATGCACTTACGGCCTGCCCAGTACGCACCTCATCTTCGACTAAGTTACCGCTTTGAACACCAGCTTTAGTACCATTGATACGCTGCTCGAATGCTCGCTCATATAAGAACCTGGTTCCTACTACCAATTCGTTTTTTCTTTGGAGGAAATTATGGTTTATTTCCAATCTAGGCTCTATTCCCGCTACCTCAAATTCCCTATTTCGGTTACCTGTAGAATTTCTCATAAAAATAGCACCTCCTGGCACCTCTACATCGCCCCATAGTACGCCTGTCCAGTTAGTAGGAGGAGTATTGGTAGGGTTAATGGTAAAATCCTGCCTGTTCCAGTTCCTGATGGTATTATTGCCAAAAGCAATAGTCCGAAGCTTCACGTGCTTGTTAAATCTGTATAGATGGCTGAAGCTCAAAGAATATCGTTTTACATCTAGCTGGTCATCGGGAGCAAGCCTAGTGAAATCCCTACCCCCTTGATCATACATTATCTGATTTATACCAATGTAGGTCGAGTTTGATACTTCATTATAGATCCCTAACTTCACACCTAATTCAGATTTCTCACCCATATTGAATAAGAACTTCGTATTGAAGTCTGTTATGTCAAAATTGGTGGGGCCCACATTATCAGCCCTTTTTTTCAGAAGGTTAACTTGAAAACCTGTATTCCCTACTGAATTACCATAATTGACCATTCCACTAAAAAATCTGCCCTGGCCTCCTTGCAGTCTCACACTTCCTTCTTCCTCCTCAGGAGGATTACGGGTGATATAGTTTACTACACCTCCTATGGTCTGCGGGCCATAGAGAATCTGACCAGATCCTTTTAATATCTCTACACCAGCCATTCTATCTATAGTAGGGGTATAATACATTTCGGGTTCTCCATATGGAGCCAAAGCTACAGGGATACCATCTTCCATTACCAATACGGATCGGCTCCTATCTGGGTCTAAACCCCTAATACCAATATTGACCCGCATCCCTACCCCTTCTTCATCCACTACATGAACGCCTGGTGTCCTTCTGAGCACTTCATTCCCACTGATAGGCGCTATGGTCTGTATCTCTTTTTGGTCGATATATGCCACGGATCCCGGTACTTTGCTGAACAATCTATCTCTACCGGAAATGACAGTGATTTCGGGCATTTCCACATCGGTTTCAGTAAAAATAAAATCAACTTCATTGATACGTCCATCTACTACCTCTACTTCTCTGGTGATGGTTTTAAAACCTACTGCAGACACTTTTATGGTATACCTACCGTCACTCAGATCAAAAATCTCAAAAGTGCCATCCAAGTTTGAAAATGCCCCCTTTACAGTACCTAATATAGCTATATTGGCATATGGAACAGGATTACCTTTATCGTTTTTTACGCTTCCGGAGATGGCTAAATCCCTATCAGAACCAGCTGATGCTATACTTATAGCGGATAAATATAAATTTAAAATTATGGCAGTAATTAGGATAAGTATAAATCTAGGATTCATAGATCTAATTTTATTTAGATTAATTTTAATTAATATTGCAAATATATCCTCTGTAGGAAAGGGATACAAGCTAAGCGCCTCTATATTACATAGAAATAATCTATTACTTCTACAAATTCATATAGTATCCATACCCGTTTATTAAATAAAAGTTGATCTTTATAGTATGCGATCGGTTTTTTTTGAATGCCAAAAATGTAAATTCATTATAAATGGTTTACTTTGCAAGGTGCAAGCCGATTTGTCGCCGTTCCGTTTTAGCGGGAAGGAGGAAAGTCCGGGCAACATAGAGCACCATACTTCCTAACGGGAAGGGGTTTTATATCAAAGTATAAGGCTACAGACAGTGCCACAGAGAATATACCGCCTTTATAGCAATATAAGGGTAAGGGTGAAAAGGTGGGGTAAGAGCCCACCGGGCAGCAGGTGACTGCTGTTGCATGGCAAACCTTATGGGTTGAAAGATCAAATAGGCTCCGAGTGAAGGGTTGCTCGTCCTGCTCCCGCTCTGCGGGACCTCGGGGTGGGTAGATCGATAGAGCCTTATCGTAAGGTAAGGCCTAGATAAATGACAAATTGCCGCCTGTTTGCAGTGCGGTAACAGAATCCGGCTTATAGGCTTGCACTCTTTTTTATAATAATAAAAACATCATAATATGCCTAAAATTCTTATTGTAGATGACGAAAGGGTCATCCGCGCTACCTTAAAGGAAATCCTGGAATACGAAAAATATGAAATATTTGAAGCAGGGGACGGAGAAGAAGGTCTGAAAATGATTGAAAACCAAGATTTCGATCTAATACTTTGTGATATTAAAATGCCTAAAATGGATGGGTTAGAAGTTCTAGAAAAAGCCCGGCATTTAGAAAAACAGCCCCAATTCATCATGATCTCTGCCCACGGATCTATAGAATCTGCGGTAGAAGCCACCAAGATGGGAGCTTTTGATTTTATACCAAAACCACCGGATCTTAACAGGTTATTATTGACAGTAAGAAATGCGCTTGAGAAAAAAAACCTGGTCACTGAAACCAAGGTACTCAAGAAAAAGCTGTCCAAAAAACTTGATATGGTAGGCTCTTCACCTGAAATCAAATTTGTAAAAGAGACTATAGAAAAGGTAGCCCCTACAGAAGCCCGCGTACTGATCACGGGACCTAACGGCACAGGAAAGGAACTGGTAGCCCATTGGGTACATCAAAAAAGCAACAGGGCATCGGCGCCTTTTATAGCAGTAAACTGTGCTGCGATCCCCTCTGAATTGATCGAAAGCGAATTATTCGGCCACGAAAAAGGATCCTTTACTTCTGCCAATAAACAAAGACAGGGTAAATTTGAACAGGCCAATGAAGGTACATTGTTTTTGGACGAGATTGGCGACATGAGCTTATCTGCTCAGGCCAAAGTACTGCGTGCCCTTCAGGAGCATAAGATTACACGTGTAGGTGGTGATAAGGATATTAAAGTAGATGTACGTGTATTAGCTGCTACCAATAAAGACCTTAGAAAAGAAATAGAGGAAGGTAATTTCAGAGAAGATTTGTATCACAGACTAAGCGTGATCCTGATTCAGGTACCTTCTTTGAAAGATAGAAAAGAAGATATTCCTTTATTAGTGGATAAATTTCTGGATGATATTGCCCAGGAACATGGTACTGCCAAAAAAATAATGGATACTAAGGCTATCCAAAAGCTTCAGGAATTCCCTTGGACTGGAAATATTAGGGAATTGAGAAATGTGGTAGAAAGGTTGGTCATCCTTGGAGGACCTACTATTTCACTTGAGGACATAAAAAAATATGCTGACTATTAGGTCAGCATATTTTTATCCTTTAATTTCTTTGGCTACTTCACCCTGGGCATAAGCAGGGCAAGGTCTGCTGGAAGCACAAGCTCCCAAGGTCAAAAGACCCAATGCTACAATCACGAATGTTAATCTTCTCATATTGATTTTAGTTTCAAAAACTCAAAGATCTTTATTTATCAGGCAAATACAAAATTTATTTGTTAATATATTCTGCCTATGGCACTGGATAATTCTAACTACTTTTATCAACCTAATAATTTGACATATCGGTATGGAGGTGTATGATAACGAATTAGCATCTAAAAATGATAGGCGACGCTCAAGGATCGAAGTGGCAGCAAATTTAAGCTGAAATTACTGAAGGAATCTATCCGTTCACTTCTGGCATTGAA
This sequence comes from Anditalea andensis, assembly GCF_000714815.1. Lineage (GTDB taxonomy): Bacteria > Bacteroidota > Bacteroidia > Cytophagales > Cyclobacteriaceae > Anditalea > Anditalea andensis. The sequence goes on from NZ_JMIH01000014.1 coordinate 546,246, forward strand.
AGAATTCTTTCTTTCAAACGTCCTATTATCCGAATATTTGGCAGCAAGCCCCACTTCTGCAAATATTGACAATCTAGGCAAAATGTATTACTTCACACCCCAAAAATAGGTTAAATTATAATTTAAGCTCTGAAATCTTAAAGACTCAGTTACTCCCGGACCAGGACTAGATCCTTATATATCATGAAAACGCTGACTAAATAGGCCTACACCAATATCCGCTCCCGTGTACCCTATAAAATATGTAATACTGGCTTTTGCCACTTTTTCCCTACTGACAAAAAATAGTTCAATATTGCCTCTTTGGTGAAAATAGAATCATCTAAATTTATCTCTAAACGATTACTTTAATTCATTGCCGAAAAAATTAAACAAAAACTTCTCTGCTTTCCTCCTTTAGCCAGGTAGTTATTACGATAAAACATAGAATTAGGTAAATTACCGCCAAAAAACAGGGATAATATCAATAGCCATCCCATACCTGGTATTATCATAATCATACACCACAGGTTTTTCTTCCTCCTGGGCCAACAGCGGCATACTAATAATAGCCATAGCAAATATTAAAATCCTTCTGTACATATCAGTTATTTTTATTAAACTTAACCATATAAAACAACAACTAAAAAATCAAATACAGTTATATTAATTTAATGAAAGAACCATATGTATAAAAGCTCACAACAAATTTGTTAGCCAATTTCTGAATGCCATATAACTATTATCTATTGATATCACCTTTTTTTCACCTTTCATAAACGCGGACAACCTTTCTGGAAGCACTATGTTTTCTCCGATACTTTTTTCCACAGTTTCTTTAAATTTTCCCGGATGAGCTGTTTCGAGAAATATCCCAGCATATCCTATTTTATCATTCAAAAAATCTTTTAAACCTAAGTATGCAACAGCACCATGAGGATCTAAAATATACCCAAAGTTTTCTTTAACTTTTTTCATAACATCTTTGGTGGTTTCGTCATCATAAAAGTATCCTTTGACACTGTCCCTAAGCAATACTTCATCCTGACTGTATAGTGCCAATAAGCGTGGAAAGTTACTGGGATTACCTACATCCATACTATTGCTAATGGTCTGCACGGATGGCATTGCTGAATATGGAAAGCCCCCAAGATAATCTGGCACTATTTTATTAAGATTTGTAGCAGCCACAAAAAAAGATACCGGCAGCCCCATACGCTCTGCTAATATCCCTGCTGCTAAATTACCAAAATTACCACTGGGCACTGAGAAGACAATTGCTCTATTTTTGTCAGGAAGTCTAGAGTAAGCATAAAAATAATACAAACACTGTGGAATCCACCTGGCTATATTGATGGAATTGGCAGAAGTCAGTAGCATCTGATCATTTAATTCCCGGTCGGCAAAAGCTTCCTTTACCAGGCGCTGGCAATCATCAAAATTGCCTTCTACTTCCAGAGCGGTGATGTTTCCCCCTAAAGTAGTAAATTGCTTTTCTTGAAGACTGCTCACTTTACCTTTAGGATAAAGAATAACTACCTCCACCCCTTTGACATTGTAAAAACCATTGGCCACAGCACTGCCCGTATCACCGGAAGTAGCTACCAAAACCTTTACGTTTTTTTCCTGAAGCAAAAAACTCATCAATTTAGAACAAAACCTGGCCCCGAAATCTTTGAAAGCCAACGTTGGCCCATGAAACAGTTCCAAAGCATATATCCCTCTTCCTACCTCCACCAAAGGTGCATCAAAATGTAATGTATGGTCCACCAAGTCTTTAATTTGCTCATCACTTAAATCATCAGCCAATAAACTACCGATAACTTTATAGCCTATTTCATTAAAAGTAAGATCAGCCATCGAATGAATAAAATCACTCGGTAAAGAAGGTATTATGGCAGGCATATACAGTCCTTTATCTGCTGCCAGCCCTTTAATTACAGCTTCTTGGAGATCTACGGTTATGTGGATGTTATTTGTACTGTAAAATTTCATTTAAATAATTTCATTTAAGACATATGCCCCCCTGGAATTTATCTCGGAAACATATAAATCAACATCTAACCCTATTTTATCAAAAACCTTCTGGCTAATGGTTTTCACCTCAGCAGCTATATCTCTATCAGGTGACAAAATGAAAATAGTCGGTCCTGATCCAGAAATCCCACATCCTAATGCACCGGCTTCTTTAATGGCCTCTTTGATCTCTTCATACCCGGGAATAAGTACAGACCTGGAAGGTTCTGCGATCACATCCTGAAGAGATCTACTGATTAAACCCATATTTTCCTGATAAAGGCCTGCCACCAGACCTGCTATATTCCCTGACTGAATAGTGGCGTTCTGTAATGAAACCTGCTTACGCAGGACACTCCGAGAATCTGCAGTATTTAACTCCATATGGGGATGTATCAAGGTACAGTGAAGGCCTTTGGGAACATGGAGGGCAGTGACATCGAGGGGATGATAACTTCTGATCAAAACAAATCCACCAAGAAGTGATGGCGCTACATTATCCGCATGGGCTGCCCCACATGCTATCTTTTCTGCCAGCATAGCAAAAGGTAGCAAATCATCCTTTGTAAACGGGTCATTCAGTAGCCTATTAGCAGCAATAAGCGCTGCTACTGAACTGGCTGCGCTGGAACCCATACCGCTGCCCAAAGGTAGACCTTTATCAAGGCTGATATCCATTCCACCTGTATACCCTAGAGCTTTTAGCATAGCCTGGACAGCTACTGTGCAGGTATTTCTCTCGACTTCATATGGAAGTTTACCGCCGTCTCCAGTGATTTTTGTTACCTTTAAACGGGATTCTTCTGCATGCCTTACCGTAACCCTGTCTCCTAATTCGTCTATAGCAAAACCTAAAATATCAAACCCACAAGAAACATTGGCTACAGTGGCTGGGGCAAATGCGGTCACCTCTTTCATCTGTTTATTTTTTTTTATCAAAGGTTAAAACCTGTCCCGTACCATAGGTCGGGATAAAATCTCTCTGGGAATATTATCTTTCCCCTGCATAATGCTTTCTCCATGCTCGATTTACCTGGAATAATTACCAAGTCTTATAATGTCTGCAAATACTCCGGCAGCTGTTACATCTGCTCCCGCTCCCGGCCCTCTGATAATCATGGGGAAATCATGGTATCGTTCAGTGGTAAAGAGAATCATATTATCACTTCCTTTAAGGTTATAAAATGGGTGATCTTTATCTACTGCATTGAGACCTACTTTTGCTTTGCCATTTTCTAAGGAAGCCATAAATCTCAGCTTCTTATCTTGAGCGTTGGCCTGAGACAGCAATTGGCTGAAATGACTGTCATGACCTACCAATTTATCAAAAAACTCATCAACAGATGCAGCATCCACACAGTCTGCCGGCACCATACTTTCTATAGAAATATCTTCGAAATGTAAACTTTGACCTGCTTCCCTACCTAAAATCAATATTTTACGGGCTACATCCATACCACTAAGATCATCTCTGGGGTCTGGTTCTGTATAGCCTTTCTCTTTGGCCATAGCAACTACCTCACTGAAAGGGATCCCTTTTTCTAGCTCACTAAAGATGAAATTCATCGATCCGCTCAATACGGCTTCTATCCTAAAAACCTGGTCTCCACTAACTATAAGATCCTGTAAAGTGTTGATTACTGGCAGACCTGCTGCCACATTGGTCTCATAGAAAAACCGGACACCTCTTTTACCGGCTAGTTTCTTTAGCTCTTGATACTTTTCCAAAGGCCCTGAATTTGCCTTCTTATTGGGAGTTACGATACCGATCTTAGCATCTAACACCTGTTGGTAAATATCTGCTACTTCCTGGCTCGCAGTACAGTCTACTACTACTGAATTAGAAAAATTCATTCCTTTCATCGTCTGAAGAAACTTATCCATATTCATTTGCTCATCTCCCTCTGAAGGAGCCCCTACTGTATTAAGATCAAAGCCATCCTCATGGAATTTCATGTATCGGGAATTAGCCATGCCATGTATCTGAATGTCCAGTAAATTATCCTCTCGCAACTTCTCCAACTGGTTTGCCACCATTTTTATAAGGGCTTTTCCGATCAACCCTACACCTATTAGAAAAACATGCAAAACTTTATAATCTGACAAGAAGAATGCCTCGTGCAGCGCATTCAAAGCCTTCTGAAGGTCTGCTTGTGAAATTACTGCTGAAATATTTAATTCAGAACTGCCTTGTGCTATAGCAGTAACATTCACGTTGTTTCTACCCAGTGCCTGAAACATCATACCGCTGGCCCCAGGATTTCTCTGCATTTGCTCTCCTACTACTGCCACGATGGCCATATTTGGTGCGATCAGTACAGGATCCATTTCGCCACCCTTGATTTCATAATGAAATTCGTTATCTATTATCTCCTTTGCTCTTCCGGCTTCTTTTGATTGGATAGCGATACACATGCTGAATTCTGAAGATGCCTGGCTTATGAGTATCACATTGATATCTGCTTCGGCTAAGGTACCAAACACCCTTTTTCCCACTCCGGATACCTCTGTAAGGCTCGACCCCTGAATGTTCAATAATGATATATCAGCCATAGAAGATATCCCTTTTATCATCTTCCCGGTACCAGTGACTTTACTGATCATAGAGCCGGCCTTTTCGGGATGAAAAGTATTTTTAATGGCTATCGGTATCCCCTTTTTCATGACAGGCTGCATGGTCGCCGGAAAGATCACTTTTGCGCCGAAATGCGAAAGTTCCAATGCCTCATTGTAGCTTAATAAAGGAATGGTAATGGCCGCATATACCAACTTAGGATCCGCAGTCATTACACCCTGCACATCTGTCCAAATCTCTAAGATACTGGCATCTAAGGCCGAACTGAAAATGGCAGCAGTATAATCTGAACCACTTCTGCCAACAGTAGTGGTTTCTCCTTTATGAGTAGAACCTATAAAGCCAGTTACCACCTTTATCCCCGGATTTTGCTGATAAAAACCCAATATTAGTGCATTGGTAGAAGGAAAGTCTACTTTGGCATTCCCAAAACGATCATTGGTTTTTAATAAATCCCTGGCATCTACATAAACTGTTTCCATTCCCAATGCACGTAATCCTGATGATAGTATGTAGGTCGAAAGCCGCTCTCCAAAACTCAGCACATAATCCAAAGTACGAGGGGTACATTCTTTGACTAGAAAAATACCATGATACAAGTCCGATAGTTCATTAAATCTCACCTTAACATAAGTCAGGGTAGACGATTGCTGCTGTACAGGTATAAGGTTTTTTACAATATCCAAATGTCTTTTCTCTAGGGAATCTAGTTTTACCTGATAGCTTTCATCACTTGACTGAGCTAAATCCGCACATTTGAGTAACTCTTCTGTAACACCTCCAAATGCTGAAAAAACAATAGACATCTCTTCTTGCTCTTTTCCTATAATGGAAAAAACTTTCTGTATATTCTCGAGATTGGAAATGGAAGATCCTCCAAACTTTAATATTTTCATGAAATCCTTGGTTTATGGTAATTAAAATTGAAGTCCATTCAGGACCTATTATAAGGCGGGCAATATGATTAGAAAGTACGGGAACTCCCCGTATGGGTAAAGGTATGCACCATGTTAATGATGGTGAATAAAAAATAAGCACCGGTAGCCATGTGAAAACTTTCAGCTGATTGAGAATAAATTCTTTTTAGGGCTATTAGGTTCATTGGTACATGATTGATTTGTAATTTTAAACACTTTTTACTTAAAACCCAAATATTATTAAATATTAATTAATAGTTAAGCCAATTTGTTATAAACTATTCATCAAAAGTCAATATCTATTAACCATCTTCATTCCAGTATTTTATTTTAAAAATGTCCTAAAATTTTAACAAACTCACATTAATTTATGAGAATTTGATTAGAAATTTATTAGAATCTTTTTGTCGGATGGTTTATGTACCATTCACTCTACGGATATTTTATCCATTGCTATTCTATCACTCAACGATACGGATCAAAAGAAAATAAAATTATGAACATCGTTTTTTAATTTGGTCAGCAATCTTTTAAGCTATTGTCTACTAAACAATTCTGATAACATACAGTTAAGATGGTGCTAAAAAAAATCAATTTAATCATTCGTTTCACTACCTATAACATGTTCGGACTATTCAATAATAAATCCCCTAAAGAAAAACTTCAGCAGAAATATCAGAAACTAACTGAAGAAGCATATACCCTAAGTAAGACTAATCGAGCTGCCAGTGACGAAAAATATGCAGAAGCAGAACAGGTACAGAAAGAAATTGAAGCATTAAATAGATCAGAATCTTAAGGCAAATTCATTTATAGTTAGTACTTTGAAGGCACAAACTGTACAACTGATGAAATTTATATGCTTTTTTATTTGCTGCTTCATGGTCGGGCTTACCACTAATGCACAAAATACATCTTTCCCAGAAACCTCTTTAGCAGTGGCAGGGCTGAGCCATGGGCATTCTCACTGGATTTTTCAAGATGAGTTTAAAGGTGATTATGCCATAGTAGGCATTTACGAACCAAATATATCATTGGCAAGCAAATATCAGATTCAATACGGCATGGATAGTAATCTTTTCTATACTAATCTAGAAGAGATGTTAGATAATGTGAAGCCACATGGAGTCCTGGCTTTTGGCTCTGTATATGAGCACCTACAGGTAGTGGAAGCGGCGGCACCTCGAGGCATACATGTAATGGTAGAAAAGCCACTGGCCACAAGTTGGGAGCATGCCAAGAAAATGGAAAAAGCAGCACAGGATCATGGCATATACCTATTGACCAACTATGAAACTTCATGGTACCCTAGTACAGAAGCAACCTATCAGTATATGCTGGACGGTGACCAGTTTGGCCCCCTTAAAAAAGCAGTATTCCATCATGGACATAAAGGACCTCAGGAAATTGGAGTTGGACCTGAATTTTTAGAATGGCTTACTGATCCAATATTAAACGGAGGCGGCGTTCTAATGGATTTTGGTTGCTATGGGGCTAACATCATGACGTATTTATTAGAAGGCCAACTGCCGCATTCGATCACTGCTATCACACAAAATCATAAACCTGAAATATATACAAAAGTAGAAGATGAGGCTACTATTGTATTGGAATATGATGGTGCCCAGGCTATTATACAAGCATCCTGGAACTGGCCTTATGACAGAAAAGATATGGAAGTGTATGGAACTAAAGGTTATATAATAGCACCTGACAAAAATCATATCAAATTCAGAAGCCCTCAAACTAATAACAAACTCGTTTCTACACCTCTTCGAGATATTATAACCGTATATAGCAATCCTTTTCAATATTTTGTAGAAGTAATATCGGGAAAGATCAATATCCCTTCATTTGGCCTTTATTCCATTGAAAACAACATGGTCGTTGTGCAGATATTAGAAGCCGCAAAACTTTCTGTACTATCTGGTAAAACAGTTAGGTTACCTCTTGAAAAATAGGTCCGTATTTTAAAAAAACTTAAGTCGCATACCCAAAAGTAGTTTTCCTCAAATTTTCTGGTCCCTTAATATTGAATGAATCTTAAAACAATGCTTTCCATAAATTGTAGTCAATAAATATATGCAACATTATTGCATTTAAATTTTTTTTACTATCTTTGATCTGCATTCTACTTTGTTCTCTTCATACTGAATGCACCAGAGACTTCACATTAGTGAAGTCTCTTAAATTGCCGAAGACATGAAAGCTTTCAAAATTATCTTACCTTATCTGGTTTTACTGCTAAGCACAGCTACCGTCATTAAAGAACCCGATATATGGGCTCTGTTTTCAAAAACCAGGTTTACAGAGCGGTTGAACAGGGAATTATCCATGTATTTCTTATACCCTACCTTTCCTGATGAAGTAAAGGCTCTTGATGGTAAAGAAATAATACTCTCCGGATTTTACATCCCCTTGGATTTTGATGAAGACCGTACGATCATCATCTCCAAATTCCCCATGGCCCAATGTTTTTTCTGCGGAGGTGCAGGATCAGAAAGTGTAGCGGTAGCTTACCTTCAAAACAAACCCAACAAAAGATTCAAAACTGACCAAATTATTAAAGTCAAAGGCACTTTGACTTTGAATGAAAAAGATGTAGACGAATTAAATTTCATTTTAAAAAATGCAAAAATCATCGAATAGAAACACTAAAAAATTACCAGTCACTGTCTTAAGTGGGTTTCTTGGCGCCGGTAAAACTACACTTCTAAACCATATTTTACAAAACCGACAAGGCTTAAAAGTGGCAGTCATAGTAAATGACATGAGCGAAATCAATATTGACGCCAATATTATAAACCGCGAGAACAGCCTATCGAGGACTGAAGAGCGACTGGTGGAAATGAGCAATGGATGTATCTGCTGTACACTAAGAGAAGATCTCATGGTAGAAATCGAAAAATTGGCCCTCGAAAACAAATTTGATTATCTTTTGATAGAGAGTTCGGGTATCTCCGAACCTTTACCTGTGGCCCAGACTTTTAGCTATATTGATGATAACAACGGTATAGATCTATCTCGATTCAGCAGACTGGACACATTGGTTACGGTGGTTGATGCCAGCAATTTTTACAAAGATTTCGGTGGAGCAGATACAGTTTATAGCAGGGAACTAAATGATGACGCTGAAGACCAGAGATCTATAGTAAACCTACTGATCGATCAGATAGAATATGCTAATGTTCTAATTTTAAACAAAGCAGATTTAGTACCAATAGAAAAGGTAGCAGAGATCAAAGCTATTTTATCCAAACTCAATCCTGCCGCTAAAATACTGGTAACAAAAAATGCTCAAATAGATCTTGATGAGATCATAAACACTAATTTGTTTGATTTTGAAAGAGCTTCCGAGTCCGCTGGATGGCAGGAAGAATTAAACAAGGTACACACTCCCGAAACCGAAGAATATGGAATCGGTTCATTTGTATTCAGAAACAAAAGACCTTTCCATCCTGACAGGTTATGGAACTACCTGTCTGAAAAATGGCCTAGTACAGTACTTAGGAGCAAAGGTTTATTTTATTTGGCATCCCGTAAGGACCAAGCTTTTTCCTGGTCTCAGGCAGGTGGATCTATCAAAGCAGAATCTATAGGTGTATGGTGGGCCAGTATGCCATTTCAACAAAGGATCAAGTACCCATCCTATATTGAAAATAAAGGATTAATCGAATCCAAATGGGACAAACAATTCGGAGACAGGCTTAATGAACTGGTACTTATAGGACAAAATTTAGATCAAATACAAATAATGTCAGAACTTGAAGCCTGCCTCCTAAACGAAAAAGAAGAAGTGGATTATTTTAAAGGTAATGTATTTTCAGACAACTGGCCTATTTAAGGGCCAGCTGTTTTTATTTAATCTTTAATTCGTCTCATCAGGAATATATTCTAGTTTTAACATCATCGGGAAATGATCAGAACCATATGCCTCTAATCTCTGAAGCATGACATATTTAAAATTATCGGTATAAAAAAAATGATCCAAAGGGTACCTTAAGAGAGGGACAAATACATTGTAAGTATTAAAAAAGCCCCTGCCCTCTCTGGGATCAATTAAACTGCATCTTTTCTGAAAGAGCTCTGATGTGTACGACCAGGCCACATCATTTAGATCACCCACTACCACGCATGGTTTTTTCTCATTTACTATTCTTTTCCCTATCAAAAGAATCTCCGTATCTCTTTCATAGGTATCACTCCCAATTTTTGGCGGCTCTGGGTGAACACAGTGTAAGGTAACCTTATATCCTGAGGGAAGCTCTAAATTTACATAGATGGAGGGTATATCCTTTACCAACAACTCATTTATCTCAGCATCATGCAATTTAAATTTTGAATATAGCGCCATTCCATAGGTGTTTTCTAAGGGATGTTTGATGCGATAAGGATATATGCTGTCAAGCTGTGAAATAGCATCAACCCACTTCCGGTTAACTTCGTTAAGCAGGATTACATCTGGATCAGATTTATAAACTACCTCAAGGTATTTATCATAGTTTTCATTATCCATTTTTACGTTGGACATCATGATACTAAAAGTATTACTGGCATCTACTCCAATTGCCTTTTCTGAAATGTTCGGATATAAAGGCGTATATCTGACCATGGATAATGACTGATAGATTATTGCCGACAAAATCAGCAATAACGAACTATAGAAAAATGAAGGTTGGCCTATTAAATATACCAATACTAAAATTAATGTAAAAACTGCCAAAACAGTAATCTGAAGTCTAGGAAAATCAAATATTCTAATCCACCATTTATGCGTTCTGATCAAAGGTAGCCATGTGGCTAATGTACATACAAGAACAAGAAAAACAGTCACTATGACCATAAAATGTAAAATAAGATACAATGATAACAGCTTTGATCGACATTTCCAGAAGGTTTTATAAATAAGATAGTCCAATAGCTACATTTTAAGTTTTTTTTGATCAAAGGTCCAAGTATTTATATTGATCTACCCTTATCAACCACTATGCATCTGTTACATCCTCATTTTTTTATTATATAAGAATAATCCCTATACTTTTTCCACATACCAAAAATTTTTCTTTGACATTTATAAATTTTTGGCTAAATCACATCTTCATTTAGCGCTATACAATATGAAATCAAGAAGAAAATTTATCCAAACCTTATCTATGGCAGGCGCAGCAGCTACTTTACCGCTAACCTCTTACGGAAAACAAGATAATTCAGGAAAGATGATACACCAGGTCTTCTTTTGGTTGAAAGATGGTGAAGATGTCCAGGATTTTAAAAAAGAAGCCTCTGTGCTTGGCAAATGCAAGACGGTTAAAAATGCTTATATGGGCACTCCTGCGTCCACAGAAGCTCGCGATGTCGTAGACAACAGCTATCAGTTAGCCTGTACGCTATTTTTCGAAAGCCTGGAAGATCAGGCCGCCTATCAGGTAGATCCAGATCATTTGGAATTTATTAAAAGAAATTCGGATCGATGGAAATCTGTTAAAGTATATGACTTTATGATTTGATAAAAAAGGGAATCTTTCCCTTTTTTATAAATTGACCATCAGGTTACATCCTCTGATATCACTATTGTCAAACCTACCTAATACTTCCAGCATACCCTGCTCATCATATCTACCCAAATCCTGGGTCTCAATAAAGGCACAGCTGTGGAAATTTCCCAGATCAATAATATTAATTCCACCTTGCCTTCTAGATGTCTGAGAATAAGGATCATTAGGATCACGAAGCGATATTTTCATACAGGAAGGAAGTCTGTATTTACCATCCCCCATAGAGTAGGCCTGTGACATAAGTTCTGTCATACCATATTCAGAATGGATCTCAGTAACCTTAAAAAACCCTTTCAAAACGTCATGAACTTCCTCCCTTATCATTTCCTTCCTACGCCCTTTCATACCACCAGTCTCCATTATAATTAAATTCTCCATAGCAGGAAAATCTATGTTCAGCGATGCCATATCAAGTAAAGCAAAAGTGACTCCCAGCAGCAGCACTTTTTTATTATCGTATCGAAGTGTATTAAGCTTTTCTATTAACTGTCCATATTCATAGAGATAAAATCCCGAATAAGAAGATCTAGTTTCCTTTATAAACCGATCTGCCATCGCCACTAAAGAACTCCCATTTCTCTCCAGATAAGCAGGTAAAAGTGCCAGAACATGATAATTTTGTAGTGTGCCATAGTATTTTTCAAAAATTTTAACAGAATGGTCCAGATAGCTCTCTTCTGACCAGATGTAATGCCTGCTGGTAATCGAGCCTGTAGTTCCACTGCTGGAATAAAAATCTATGAAATCATCCTGAGGACCGCTTATAACCTTGTGGTTTTTAAAAAATGAAATCGGTAAATAGGGTATTTGATCTAAATTTTGGACTGCTGAAATATTTATTTTCCGATAAGTAAGGTAACTTCGATATATGGGATTATTCAATGCCTGGAATCTAAAAAGCTGAAGTGCCAGACCCTCAAAATCATTTGAATCCAAATTTTCTAATTCATGTGAAAAACTTTTGAAATAATTCATCGTTTCTTTATTTGTGAATGGCGATTTTTGTTCAACTTTATAAAATAAAGTACCATTTATAATCCGTAAATTTAGTCCCTGAATATGAAGGCGAAAAACTATATAGGCATAATTTTTATCTGCACGCTGGCCATCAGCTGTGTTACGCCACCGGACAACTTCCCTTCCGTACCGGAAATTACTTTCAACGGCGTGCAATTTGTTCCTATCCCCAATGCATCAGATTCACTTATTGTTAGTGTAGATTTCAGGGATGCTGAAGGAGACTTAGGCTTAAACCCAGGAGACAATGCCCCTCCTTTCAATGCATTTAATTTTATAAGAGATGCCAATGGGAATCTAATAACTTATAGTAACAGACCTCCCAATGCTCCACGTTATAATCCTATCGACTGGCGGATTAATCAATTTGTAAATAATGTTCAAGTGATGGACACCATTTGGGTGGAAAATAATCCGGATCATCACAATATTTTTGTAAGATTTTTTATAAAAAGAGGTGGTAATTATCAGGAGTACAGATGGTCCGACCCACCATTTTTCACCACCTTTAATGGCCGTTTTCCACGAATACTGACTGAAGACAGGGCCCGAGCCATTGAAGGGACTATTCAATATGGCATGCTATCTTCGGGCTGGAGGTCCATTTTTAGAAATGACACCATACGTTTGGATATTCAGATACAAGATAGAAATTTAAATAAAAGCAATGTAATATCAACTCCCGATTTTACTTTGGATCAGGTAACACGCCGGTAATCTATCATCTGTTCATAAAAAAAACCTCCAAAGATGATACCTTGGAGGTTTTCTTTTGTATACCCTATTATTCTACAGTTCCGGAAAACTGTTTGGATCCGCCTCACTCATCATAGCATATACCTTCTCCACTACATCATCCACACTTGGCTTGGAAAAATAATCCCCATCAGAAGAATAGGCTGGTCTGTGGGCTTTGGCAGCTATGGTGGCAGGCTCAGAATCCAAATAATAATATGCTTTTTGAACCTCAATCACCTCCTGCATCATAAATGCTGAAGCACCGCCAGGTACGTCTTCATCAGCAAAAATAACCCTATTGGTCTTTTTAACTGAATCAGCTATCATATGGTCTATATCAAACGGGAGCAATGTCTGGACATCAATTACCTCTACTGATATCCCCATTTCATCTAATAGGCCTGCCGCCTCCATTATGACCCTGCACATTGAGCCATAAGTCACGATAGTTATATCGTTTCCTTCCCTTAATATTTCAGGTCTGCCTACCGGAACGATCAGTTCTTCTAAATTAGCGGGCATTTTTTCTTTTAGCCGATATCCATTCAGACATTCTATTACCAAAGCCGGTTCATCTGCCTTTATCAGTGTATTGTACATACCGGCAGCCTGGGTCATATTCCTGGGCACACAGATGATCATACCTCTAAGGCTGTGAAGGATCATGCCCATAGGAGAGCCTGAATGCCATACACCTTCCAATCTATGGCCCCGAGTCCTAACAATCAGAGGAGCTTTTTGGCCTCCCTTAGTTCTATACTGAAGCGACGCTACATCATCAGAAAGAATCTGTATGGCATAGAGTAAATAATCCAGGTATTGGATTTCGGCTATAGGCTTCAAACCTCTAAGGGATGCACCTATACCTTGGCCTATTATGGTGCATTCCCGGATACCGGTATCAGTCACCCTTAACTCGCCATGCTTAGCCTGCAAACCTGCAAAAGCCTGGTTTACATCACCTATTTTACCTACATCTTCTCCAAATGCAAAAACCCTTGGGTCTTTTTCCAATAAACCATCAAAATATGCCTGTAGAATTTCACGACCGTCTACCTGGGGAGCATCATCTTCATAGGCTACTGGAACAGCATCTATAGCGGAAGCCCTAAATGGCGATTCACTGTATAAATGGCTATTATATCTGCCTTCGTTAATCTTTTTCTGAAGGTTATACCAATTTTTTAATTCTGCTTTATCCTCAGATGAATCGAATCTCATGATCAGTAACGCTTTTCTCACAGCACTAATCACATCCTTTCGGATAGGATTCATGGTTTTGGCCAATGAATTGGATAAAGCTTCCAATTTAGCGGACTGACGACTGGATTTTGCTGCTTTAGATATCAGGGCAGAAGCTTCTTTTATCTCATTTTTGATTTCATCAGCAAACGCCTTCCAGGCCGCTTCTTTTTGTTGCTTGGAAAACGCCCTGGCCTCATCTTCAATAACCATAAGCTCCTCATCCGAAGCTAATTCATTTTCAATTATATAATTTCTAAATTGATAAACACAGTCGTATTCAGCTTCCCATTCCAGCCTTTCTTTAGACTTATACCGCTCATGTGACCCTGAGGTAGAATGCCCTTGAGGCTGTGTAAGTTCTATTACATGCACCAGCACAGGCACATGCTCTTCACGTGCTATGGTAGATGCTTTTTTATAAGTCCTGAGAAGCGCCTCATAATCCCAACCTTTGACTACTAAAATCTCATATCCTTTCTGGTCCTCATTACGCTGAAACCCTCTCAAGACTTCAGAAATACTGCCTTTGGTGGTATGATACTCCTTCGGTACAGAAATACCATATTCATCATCCCAAACAGAAACGATCATAGGTACCTGCAGCACACCACCTGCATTGATGGTTTCATAGAACATCCCTTCTGAAGTAGATGCATTTCCAATTGTGCCCCAAGCAACCTCGTTCCCACCTAAACTGAACTGAGAAAAACCATTAAGCCCCTTATTTTCTCTAAAAAGTTTAGAAGCATATGCTAAGCCCAAAAGCTTTGGCATTTGAGCTGCAGTAGGTGAAATATCAGATGCAGAATTTTTCCTTTCAGTGAGGTTCTTCCAAGTACCGTCATTGTTAAGCAGTCGGGTACTGAAGTGGCCGTTCATCAGCCTTCCTCCTGAAGCAGGCTCAGCAGCAATATCTGTATGGGCATATAATTGCGCAAAATATTCCTGCACAGTAAGTTCCCCAATGGCAAACATAAAAGTTTGATCCCGGTAATATCCAGCTCTGAAATCACCATCATTGAAGTATTTTGCCATCGCTATCTGTGCGAGTTCCTTACCATCTCCAAATATCCCAAACTTGGCCTTACCCATAAACACTTCCTTTCTCCCCATCAAAGAAGCTTGCCGGCTTTGCTGAGAAAGTCTATAATCTTTAAGTACCTCCTCTTTGGTGAGGTTCAAATTTCTAATTGTTTTGGATACAGTCACCTCGTTTTCCATATATAATAATTTAAAGCTATTTTGGGTTTTGCAGACACCTATTGCATCTAACCCAAAAATACAGAAATTTGTGCGGCATACAAAAAAACATAGAGATAAATCCTGAAGCTTTTCAATAATATATTTCGCCAAATTAGCTAAAACAATTATTATTAAAAATATTATTTTGAATTAGGGTATTTTGCTACTTTTTCATCATTTTTTAACGGTATATATAAAATATGATTGGATCCAACATTTTTTTTTATAAAGATGCATTTCTTTATATTATATAGCAATCGATTTCAGCAATAACCTTTAAGCCGTTGCATGTTAATTTTAATTTTACACAAAATAGAGTAATTATGTATTATGCACTATAAAATAAACAAATCGGTATACCTTTCTTTATGCTAAGCTTGCTATATTTGCCCCCATTATATAGCCATTCAAATGTTACTATCATGATAATAGGTGTTCCAAAGGAAATAAAAAACAACGAAAACCGCGTGGCTTTAACGCCAGCAGGCGCACAAGAACTGGTAAAAAGAGGTCATACGGTATACATCCAACATACAGCCGGAGAAGGCAGTGGATTTCCGGATGAATTATATGTAAGTGCCGGAGCTCAGATTCTTCCTTCCATAGAAGATACCTATGGAGCAGCTGAAATGATCATAAAAGTAAAAGAACCCATCGAATCAGAATATAAACTGATAAAAGAAGGACAGCTTTTATTCACCTATTTTCACTTCGCATCCCATGAGCCTTTGACTAGGGCAATGGTAGAAAGCAAAGCCACCTGTCTCGCCTATGAAACAGTGGAAAGACCTGACAGAAGTTTGCCATTACTTATTCCTATGTCAGAAGTGGCGGGTAGAATGGCTATACAAAAAGGTGCAAATTACTTAGAAAAGCCTTTGGGAGGTAAAGGAATATTATTGGGAGGTGTCCCTGGTACTCTGCCGGCTAAAGTCATCATCCTAGGAGGAGGCATCGTAGGAACTCATGCAGCAGCTATGGCGGCTGGCTTGGGAGCCGATGTGATCATCATGGATGTAAACCTTCAAAGAATGAGGTATCTTAATGAAATCATGCCTGCAAATGTGAAGACCATGATGTCTAATGAATACAATATCCGTAAAATGATCACCAATGCAGATCTTATAGTAGGAGCGGTATTGATACCTGGCGCCAAGGCTCCACACTTGATCACAAGGGACATGTTACCTACTATGCAAAACGGGGCTGTACTGGTAGACGTAGCGGTGGACCAAGGAGGCTGTATCGAAACATGTAAGCCTACCACTCACCAGGACCCTACTTATGTGATCGACGGTGTGGTACACTATTGTGTAGCGAATATGCCAGGTGCCGTACCATACACATCTACTTTGGCTTTGACCAACGCCACCCTTCCTTATGCGATACTATTGGCAGAAAAAGGATGGAAGCAGGCAGCTTTAGATCTTCCGGAACTGAAGACAGGCCTGAACATCATCAATGGGGAAATTGTATATGAAGCAGTAGCCCAGGCTTTCGATTTGCCATTTGTACCAGTAGAAAAATACTTACAAGATTAACTGGGGGAATAAAAATAATAAACTGACCAGGTTGAATTCAGATTTTTGATCTTAATAGAAGCGGCTCCAAACGATGCCGCTTCTTTTTTTTCTGTTCTATTTCTATTTTAAAAAACAGGTTAAATTCAGCTTAAAATAATCTCCTGATTTGATCTTCCTATCACCCTGCAGGCCATTTATTCTTTATATTTTTTTATTATATTTAAAATATTTCACTTATTATTGATTTTTTAGAAATATTTTTACCAAATGTTTTTTGTTTTAATAAATACATCACTTACATTTGGGATATGTTAATTCTCGCAGCACTATATTTTAGCTTCTTTTACTTTTACTTCCACCCTCAAGGTCGAATCGGAGCTGCGTATAGTCTAGTTAAAAAATAACATAAAGATATCATACAAACCTAAAGCCCGATTCGAAAGAGTCGGGCTTTTTTATTTAAAACAAAGAGAAATCATGCACAACCATTTACAAATTAAAGACTGGGGATTGGGACTTAGCGGTCACACTATAATCGCAGGTCCATGTTCAGCTGAGACGCCAGAGCAGATTGAAAATATATGTCAGGCCATGATCAAAGAAAAAATGATCCCATCTATGTTCCGTGCAGGAATCTGGAAACCCAGAACTAGACCTGGAAGCTTTGAGGGCATAGGGGAAGAAGGGTTGGAATGGATGGAAATCGTCCGCCACCACCTAAACATCCCCATCACTACAGAAGTGGGCAACGCAGCCCACGTAGAACTTGCCCTAAAGCATAAAGTAGATGTACTTTGGATAGGTGCCAGGACCACAGTCAATCCATTTGCAGTACAGGAAATAGCAGACGCGCTCCAGGGCGTAGACATCCCTGTAATGGTAAAAAACCCTATGAATCCAGATCTTCAGTTATGGATAGGTGCATTAGAGCGCCTGCATTCGGTTGGGATCCATAAATTGGCAGCCATACACCGCGGATTTTCTGATGCATACGATAAGAGATTCAGAAACAAACCAAACTGGTCTATGCCTATCCACTTAAAGAGAGAATGGAAAGGAATGGAAGTCATCAATGATCCCAGCCATATTGTAGGCAATAGAGCGGGTATACTGGAAACCTCCCAGAGAGCGATTAATTTTGGTCTGGACGGCCTGATGATTGAAACCCATCATGACCCCGACAAAGCCTGGTCGGACGCCAAGCAGCAGGTCACTCCTGCCCAGCTCAGAGATATATTGGCCGCTATAGATTTCAAGGACACTTTACAGGAAGAACAGCCTGACCAAAAACTTAATGACCTTAGACAGGCGGTAGATCATCTAGATGACCAATTATTAGACCTGTTGCAGGAAAGGTTCTCTATCATAGACCAAATAGGTCACTATAAAAGGGAAAACCACCTGACCGTATTTCAGCCTGGGAGATGGAAAGAAGTGATGGAGTCCAGAACCCAAAAAGGTGTAGACAAGAATCTCAGCCAAAAATTCATGAAGGAATTACTTTATACCATACATGAAGAATCGGTAAAAAGGCAGGAAAAACAATTAAGAGAACCAGCTAAGGTTATAAAATAAGATAGATGATATTGAAAATCTGCTTAAATTACCCTCTGTTTATCTTCCACCTTTAGCTGATACCTGTTTTGGAATCCATTATCTTTTCCACAAAAATATCCCAAAATCTCGAAAGGTTTTTGGCCAATACTAAACACACTAAACTAGGAATCATAGCCGATAGCAATACCATACGGGATTGCTATCCATTGATTTCTGCCACATTGCCCGAGCACCACGTATTCTATTTTGAAGCCGGTGAGAAACATAAAAACCTTACTACCTGCCAAAATATCTGGAAATGGATGACTGAAAACGATTTTGATCGGCAATCGGTGATCATAAACCTGGGAGGGGGCGTCACGGGTGACATGGGAGGTTTCTGTGCCAGTACTTATAAGAGAGGGATGCGATTTATCAATATCCCCACTACCCTACTATCACAAGTGGACGCCAGTGTGGGTGGTAAACTGGGGATTGATTTTATGGGGTTCAAAAATCACCTGGGGGTGTTTACAGAACCTTTAGCGGTTATAATATCCCAAGAATTTCTGCCCACACTTCCTACAGATGAATTCAGGTCCGGATATGCAGAGGTTATAAAACATGGTTTGATCAAAAACGAACATTATTTCTCCTGCTTAAAAACAACTGACTGGCAAAACCAGGCTTGGACTGAGATCATTGAAAAGTCGATCAGCATAAAAAAAGATATAGTCGAGAAAGATCCTAAAGAGGAAGGGCTGAGAAAAATTTTAAACTTCGGACATACTATAGGCCATGCCATAGAATCGCATTATTTGGACACTCCTAATCACCTGCTTCATGGAGAAGCCATTGCCATAGGTATGCTGGCTGAAGCTTATCTTTCCCATTCAAAAATGCGAATGGCCAAAGAGGACTTAACGTCTATTACCCAAACGATTTTAGAGGTGTTTGGAATAAGGTATGTCGCCCAATCGGATTTTGAAGCCATCGCATCACTTTGCCTTCAGGATAAAAAAAATACAGGAAAAATCATTAACTGCTCACTCTTAAAAAGAATAGGGGAATGCGAATATAACATTCCCATATCAGAAGAGGATATTTTAGCAGCTTTACAATATTACCATGATTTAAAACATGAGCCAGATACTACTACCGCGTAAAACATCCTTTCCAAATACCACCATCCCATTGCCATCGTCAAAAAGTGAAAGCAATAGAGTACTGGTAATAGATTCCCTTACAGAAGGGCAAAACAATATTGAAAACCTGGCAGAAGCACGAGATACCCAGACGATGATCAGGTTATTAAAAAATGACCCAGCCATATATGACGTCTTAGATGCCGGGACTACGATGCGGTTCCTGACCGCTTATGCTGCTGTGACCAATAAGCAAAAGGTAATGTCAGGCACGGACCGGATGTGCGAACGTCCAATTGGCATACTGGTAGATGCTCTGCGAGAAATAGGTGCGGATATCCACTATTTAGGAGTGGAAGGATATCCTCCCTTAGCGGTAAATGGGCTACCTGAACAGAAATCCAGTAAAATCCGCATCCGTGGAGATGTAAGCAGTCAGTACATATCCGCCCTCCTGATGATAGCTCCTCTTCTAACCAGGGGCCTCAGTTTGGAACTGACAGGGAAAATAGGATCAAGAACATATATAGAAATGACCCTGCAGCTGATGCTACGTTTTGGGATCCGGTGTGTGTGGGAAGATAATGTGATTCATGTCCCTTCTCAGCCATACAGACCTACATCATATAAGGTAGAAAGTGACTGGTCAGGAGCCAGTTACTGGTTTAGCCTAGTGGCATGTGCAGAAGAGGCAGAAATCTTACTTACAGGACTGAAGAAAGACAGCCTTCAGGGAGATGCCGAAATTGTACATATTATGGACAAACTAGGGGTAGAAAGCAGATTTTCTGACAATGGCGTCCATCTTTTTAAAAAGTCTGTCAGCGGTTTACCCTCCTTTGATTTTACCCACTGCCCTGACCTTGCTCAAACTGTAGCTGTAACTTGTGCCATTATAGGACAGAAAACTATATTTACAGGGCTTGAAAGTCTGCGTATTAAAGAAACTGACAGAATCTACGCGCTGCAGCAAGAACTTGCCAAAATAAACGCAAGGTTAGATGAAGGAACTGATGACAGCTTTACCTTGATTCCCACTGCGGATATTCCTGATCAGGTAAATATCCATACCTATGATGACCACAGGATGGCAATGGCCTTTATGCCTCTTATGACCAAAACCAATGTAGCTTTTGATGATGCCGAAGTGGTAAATAAAAGCTACCCCAGTTTTTGGAAACATGTAGCCTTGCTCAAGTAGATTTATATATCAGGCTTTTATGAAAAGTTTATATACTATTCTATTGCTAATCTTGTCAAACACTTTTATGACCTTTGCCTGGTATGGCCACCTTAAATTTAAAGACCTTAAATGGTTTGAAAACTTGGGACTTATATCTATTGTCATGATCAGCTGGGGGATCGCTTTATTTGAATACTTCTTTCAGGTACCTGCCAATAGAATAGGTTTCAAAGATTATGGAGGTCCTTTTTCCTTAGTAGAATTAAAAGTGCTTCAGGAGGTCATCACCCTTTTAGTGTTCATGATATTTACATTGGTATTTTTCAAACAGGAAACCATTCGTGCCAACCATCTTATAGGCTTTGGATTTTTGGTCCTGGCCGTATATTTTATTTTCAAAAAATAACTATGGTATCTTCCATCCCAATTTCGACAAAAATAGCCATACAAGGTATCCCGGGATCCTTTCATCATCAAGTAGCCTTGGAGTGCTTTGGTGATGCATCATCTATTAAATGCTATGACGTTTTTGAGCAGGTGGCTAAATCGGTAGCAGAAGGGAGCTGCGACTTTGGGATCATGGCTATTGAAAATTCTATAGCAGGAGCCATACTTCCAAATTATGATCTGATAGACCGGCATAAGCTATATATAGATGGTGAGCATTATTTACCTATTTCACATAATCTGATGGCCCTTCCCGGTACTACTTTAGAAGATCTGACTGAGGTGCAGTCTCATCCTATGGCATTATTACAATGTCATAATTTTTTTGAAAAGTATCCTACTATAAAGCTAACTTCAGAAAAAGATACCGCTTCCGTGGCCAAAAAGATCAGGCAAAATGGTTTATCAGCCATAGGCGCCATAGCCAGTAAGACTGCTGCAGATATATACGGTCTAGACATTCTAGCGGAAGACATACAGTCTTTCAAGGAAAATTACACCCGTTTTATCCTACTAAAATCAGGAAAATCTACGGGAGTTTTACCCCCCTCTAAGGCTTCGCTGAAGATCACCATAAAAAATGAAAAGGGTGGTTTGGCTAAACTGCTCACCACCTTAGCTGAACACGACCTTGATCTTAGTAAAATCCAGTCTATCCCACTGATGGAAAGACCCTGGGATTATGCATTTTTCATAGATGTGCTAATATCTGATTGGATGCAATATAAAAATTCCCTCCACCAACTGGAAACAACTGGTGCTACAGTGAAAATACTAGGAGAATATATAAATCAAAAACCATGATAAAGCCATCCCATAGGCTGGATCAGGTAAAGGAATATTACTTTTCAGCCAAACTCAAAGAAGTAAAGCAGCTAATAGCCGAAGGGCAGCCTATCATACCAATGGGCATAGGTAGCCCAGATCTGCCACCCCACCCCGCTATCATCAAAGCACTACAGCTTGCAGCTGCAAATGAAAACGCTCATGGCTACCAACCCTATCAGGGAAGTCCAGAACTGCGACTGGCTATGGCTAAGTTCTATGCAGAACATTACGGTGTAAATCTCGGTCCTTCTGAAATCCTTCCCCTGATGGGTTCGAAAGAAGGCATCATGCACATATCTATGGCATTTCTAAATCCTGGAGACCAAGTATTGGTACCCGATCCAGGATATCCTACCTATGCAGCTGTGGCGCATCTAGTCCATGCAGATCCTGTTCCCTATAAGCTGATGGAGGAAAATAACTGGCAGCCAGATTTCAATTCACTGGAAGCTCTAGATCTATCGAAGATAAAGATCATGTGGACGAACTATCCACATATGCCCACAGGTGCTAAGGCTGGACAAAATCTATTTCAGAATCTGGTAAATTTTGGACAAAAGCATGGAATACTCATCGTACATGATAATCCTTATAGCTTTATACTCAATGATAAACCCGAGAGTATCTTAGCTATTCAAGGTGCACAAAAAGTGGCGCTGGAGCTAAACTCCCTTAGTAAAACTTTCAATATCCCCGGATGGCGAGTCGGAATGGTAGCAGGCAGTAAAGAAAATCTCAATACCATATTACAGGTAAAAAGTAATATGGATTCCGGAATGTTTTCGGGGATTCAAGCCGGAGCAATAGCCGCATTGGAACTGAGCAACTCATGGCTTGAAGAAACCAATCAACACTATGCTACCAGAAGAACCCTTATATGGCAGTTGGTAGATACACTGGGTCTAACATGTGAAAAAAATGCTGCGGGAATGTTTGTATGGGCAAAACTTCCAGGTAATACTGATGCCTATAAATATGCAGACTGGTTACTTTATGACAAAAAAATATTCATTACCCCCGGCAGTATCTTCGGACCGATGGGTGAAAATTACATCAGGTTTTCTCTATGTATAGAAGAGAATCAAATACTTGAAGCCATAAAACGGGTTAAATCAACATAAAAAATATATGACCATGAAAAAAATACACATCATAGGATTGGGATTGATAGGCGGTTCATTTGCCTTAGCTATAAAAAAGTCCCTGCCTCAAGTAACCATAACAGGTTTCGATAAAAAACAGCAGCATCAAGAAGATGCTAAATCCCTGAATTTAATAACAGAAATCAAAGAAATTCCAGATCAGGATACTGATTTAATTCTATTAGCTACACCAGCTGATACACTTCTGCCCATTGCGTTACAACTATTGGAAAATATAGGACCCGATACGCTTATCATAGATTTCGGCTCTACCAAGGCATCAATATGTGAAAATTTAGCCAACCATCCCAAGAGGTCTCAATTCCTAGCAGGTCACCCTATCGCTGGCACAGAATACTCCGGACCCAGAGCCGCCAAGGAGGATCTATTGGAAAGAAAAGTGTTTATCATCTGTGAAATGGAAAAAACGGATATCCACCTCAAAGAGAAAGCTTATATCCTCTTAGATGCATTGAACATGAAGTTAAGGTTTATGGATCCAAAGGACCATGATCTCCACCTGGCTTTTGTTTCCCATCTATCCCATATATCTTCATTTATGCTAGGAAAAACTGTGCTGGATAAAATGGATGATGAAAGCCATATCTTTGATATGGCTGGGAGTGGTTTTGCCTCCACAGTGAGGCTTTCCAAAAGTTCTCCTGAAATGTGGGTACCTATTATCAAAGAAAACAAACTACATATACTTGAAGCCCTTGGCAGCTATATCATTAGGCTTCAAAGTTTCCAAAAAAGAATAGCAGAAGGTAAATTTGAAGACCTTCAATCTGAAATGGAAAACATAAACAGAATTAAAGACATCCTCGATCTGGATAAATGATCAGAGCGTTTCGAAATAATCAGCAGCCTTAATAAGCCTACTTCCATACCAGGAGAAGATCTCCCCATCTACGAGTTTCACTTCTGCGTATGGAAAAAGTCTTTTAAAGTTTTCTATATGTTTTTCCCGATATGGAAAGGGTTCCGAACTGAGCAGTACGTTTTCAGGATTTAATTGCTGAAGCTCTTCTATGCTGTACTGCGGGTACCTTTCTCGATCTATTAAATTGGTAAAGCCTGCCTTTTCCAGTAGATGATCGATAAATGTATTTGTCCCTACCACCGTGATAGGGTCTTGCCATATAAAATATATGGCTGTGCCCTTATAAATAAAATCTCTTCTAAAATTAACTGAAATCCAATTGGTGATGCGCTCAGCTTCTACTTCCTTCTCTGTTATAATACCTAAAGAAGTCATCATGTCCAAAGCGTCCTGTACGGTAAATATATCACTTACCCATACCGGATATTTCTCTGCCAGCTGCTCTATACCTTCTTTGTAGTTTTCCTCCTTATTACCTATTATCAGATCAGGCGCCAACCTATCGATCACATCAAACCTAAAATTCTTGGTCCCTCCTACGATGGTTTTTGTATCCTTAAATCCTTTTGGATGCACACAGAATTTAGTTACCCCTACGATCTGGTCCCCCAAGCCCATATCTACCAAAAGCTCCGTCTGGCTGGGAACCAAAGAAATAATCCTCTTCGGGGTATCTTCTAGATATACCGTTCGATTTAGCTGATCTATATATTCCATTTCTTGTCGTTTTTAAATTTTATAGCAAGCAAAATCTTTGCTGATTTTTTGTCCAAACTATATTTCATTCACCCTACCTTGATCAAATGCAGCTTGACAGGGATTAATTAAAACATACATCAAATGAGCCATATCTGATTCTATTATCTATTTTAAAAATGACTGTTAATAAATCACAGATTCAGCAAATGCAGTTATTTGTTTGGCTTTGGATGCTATGGATTCATTGGCATTTAACCGTAAGACGGGTATGTTACGGGCTTCCACAGCTTCTACAAACATCCGTTTTTCAATAGCAGTCTCCTCTCTCGACTTTCTGATCATTTCTTCTGATAAATTTTCATCTCGGGGCTTTAGCTTACCTCTGGTCATAGTCCGCTCTATGATGGTATCAATATCCCCTTCAAAAAGGACTAAACCTGAAGGCAAATAAATATTATCTAAAACATGTGATACCTGGCTCTGTAAAGGTTCCTGTTTAGATTCATCAGTGAAATAATTCAGATTAAGTACTAATCCTTCATCTAAAACAAAGCAATTTTTTGAATCATTAGTTTTGATGGCCTGCAAATTTTGAAAAATACTCATCATATAATAAACAGCATGAAACCGCAGATCTTTACCATAGATATCCTGGTTTTTTGTCATGGTTATGTCCCAAAATATCTCAATCAGGGTTTCATTTTGAGCCATAAAATCATCCAATACCTTACTTTCATGAGCAATCTTTATTTTAGGTGTTGTAGGCAATCCAATCATCCCTTTCAGGAAATTTTTAAGCTGTTCCTTTAAACCTACTTTAGCTGGAAGGGGTTTCTTAAACAGATCCTCTAACATGCTCCATTTGTCATTATCGGTTTGTAGGTTTTTTAAATATTTGTAAGTACTAGTCTTGCCGACGCCTGGAACTCCCACTAATTCTATATATCGGGACATGTTATAAAAGAGATTTAATTTATAAATATTATAGCGTTCTCCATATAATTAATTATCCAAAATACCCACTGACAAAAGCTATTAGGAGAAATGGTTATCAAAGGTCATATGCTGGTACCTCTTACCAAATAGCAAAATGACCTTTGATTCTTTTTATTATTGATCTAATCGTGAGGAAACAATACATTATATCAATTTATATATTTGAAATTATATTGTGGGTCTAGGTCCATCAAAAATCCCAAAATCAATTGTATCACTTGATTGATGTCCGATTTACTGGCCGTCTCCACTGTAGTATGCATGTATTTGAGCGGCAAAGAAATTAAAGCTGAAGGCACACCATCATTAGAATAAGCAAAAGCATCTGTATCTGTACCGGTAATCCTCGATGCAGCAGCCCTCTGAAATGGAATATCTCTAGACACTGCACTGGAAATAATTATATCCAAAAGCTTTTTATGAACAGAGGCTCCATAGGTAAGGACAGGGCCCTTTCCTGCAATCTGTTCCCCACTATTTATTTTATTATAAAGGGGAGCTGTTGTGTCATGGCACACATCTGTAATAATGGCCACATGTGGTTTGATCTTATTGGCTATCATTTGGGCGCCCCGTAGACCTATCTCTTCCTGTACCGCATTGACCACATAGAGTCCAAATGGCAGTTTGGTACTTTTTTCTTTCAGCAAACGGGCTACCTCTGCTATCATATATCCTCCTATTCTATTATCAAGTGCTCTGCCGGCATAGAATTTCCCATTAAGATCAGAAAGCTCATCTTGAAAGGTCACGACACATCCTACATGGATGCCTAGGTCTTCAACTTCCTGCTTATTTCTGGCCCCCACATCTATGAAAATGTTTTCCATCTTAGGAGTTTCTTCTTTGGCTGTATCTCGTACATGTATTGCAGGCCAGCCAAACACCCCTTTTACTACTTTTTCATCTGTATGGATATTTACTCTCATAGAAGGAGCTATCATATGATCTGACCCCCCATTTCTCCTTACATAAATATATCCTTCAGAAGTTATATAATTCACAAACCATGAAATTTCATCAGCGTGCGCCTCTATGACCACCTTAAAATCGGCCTCCGGATTAATTACTCCTACTACAGTACCGTAGTTATCTGTAAAATAATCATCTACAAACGGCCTTATATAATCAAGCCATATCTGTTGCCCCGGGGCTTCAAATCCAGTAGGAGAAGCATTGTTGAGGTACTTGTATAAAAATTTTTCGTTGTTGTCCATAGTTTGTATTTTAAATTCCACCCTCCACCGATCCTGACGGCAATTATTTAGATAGGGTGTTTTAGTAATGGGAGGACCCTATTCAGGTCCTCATATTATTTAATACCTATATACTCCTATTGCATATTGAGCTGACTATTCTCAAACATTTAAGTTATCAAATTTATGTGGCTTATGAATACTATAGAAAATAAATAAAACAAAGTGATCCGAGAACTATACTTCTCAAAGCGGAATATTCCCGTGCTTCTTCCTTGGAATCTTGTCCACTTTATTTTCTAGCATTTTAAAGCCGCCGATGAGTTTCGCTCTGGTTTCAGCTGGAAAGATTACTTCATCCACAAATCCTCGATGTGCTGCCCTGTAAGGATTGGCAAATTTTGCAGTATATTCATCTACTTTTTCCTGCAGTTTTGCTTCTGGATTTTCAGATTCAGATATTTCTTTTTTGAAGATAATTTCTGCAGCACCTTTTGCTCCCATTACAGCTATCTCAGCTGAAGGCCAGGCAAAATTAAGGTCTGCACCTATATGTTTGGAGTTCATCACATCATATGCCCCCCCGTAAGCCTTTCGTGTAATGACAGTAATTCGCGGAACTGTAGCTTCTGAGAAAGCATATAATAATTTTGCCCCATTGGTTATTATGCCGTTCCATTCCTGATCTGTACCCGGAAGAAAGCCCGGTACATCTACGAGGACTAAAAGCGGTACATTGAAGCAGTCACAGAAACGTACAAACCTTGCTGCCTTTATAGAAGCATCATTGTCCAGAACCCCGGCCATGGACTGAGGCTGGTTCCCTACTATTCCTATGCTTCGTCCTGCTATTCTGGCAAAACCTACTACTATATTGTCAGCAAAATTCTTATGAACCTCTAAAAATGAACTGTCATCTACGATACCAGCAATAACTTCACGCATATCATACGGGTGATTGGGATTATCAGGTATGATATCATTTAACACAGCCCTACTTTCATCATCTTTTAACTCATAAGGGTAAATAGGAGCTATATCCTCACAATTCTGTGGCACATAACTCAATATTTTTTTGATGTTTTGAATACATTCAAGTTCATTTGCACAGGAAAAATGGGTTACACCACTTTTAGTACTATGAGCACTTGCCCCGCCCAGTTCCTCTGCAGAAACTGTTTCCTGGGTCACAGTTTTCACTACATTGGGGCCAGTTACAAACATATAAGAAGTATTTTCTACCATCAGTATAAAATCAGTAATGGCAGGTGAATATACAGCTCCTCCTGCACATGGTCCCATAATACCGGACAGCTGCGGGATCACCCCAGAGGCAAGGGTATTTCTGTAGAAAATATCTGCATATCCACCCAGAGAATTAACTCCTTCCTGAATACGCGCCCCTCCTGAATCATTTAAACCTATTATAGGAGCACCGTTTTTCATAGCCATATCCATGAGTTTACATATCTTCTCTGCATGGGTTTCTGATAAGGACCCTCCAAATACGGTGAAATCCTGAGAAAAAACATATGTAAGCCTGCCGTTTATGTTTCCATAACCGGTTACTACTCCGTCACCTAAAAAATGTTCTTTGTCTATATCAAAATCCTTTCCCCGATGCATGACAAATTTGTCAATTTCCTGAAAAGATCCTTCGTCTATCAAAAGATGAATTCGTTCCCTTGCGGTTAATTTTCCTTTTTTGTGTTGGGCAGCTATCCTAGCTTCTCCCCCTCCCAAAAGTGCCTCTTCATTTTTTTTGTTTAACAGATCGATTTTTTCCTGATTCCCAGGCAGGGTATATATTCCCTTAGTAGAACTTTCCATGTAATGACAATTAGATGATTTCATTCAAATATAACTCCCCTATCTTTATCAAGAAAATCTAAAGCCATAGATTAATAAAAGGAGACTATACTACAGCTGTATGATTATATAAAAATCAAATAAAACAATGAAGGTATCTCACACTGGAAAACAGCAATATCAAACCATACTTTATTGATCAATATTGTGACAAATTATCATCCCCTCGCCTTAGTTATTTACCTTATAGATAAAAATGAAGAACTTCTTAAAAATTCAATTACAATCTTGTAGATAATAAAGTGTAAATTATTACTAAGAACAATTTACACTTCAAACCTTAATTTCTTTATACCCTACACTTTATTATTATAAAAATAGCTGTTTACCATATATTTACTTACAGATAGATAGATTTATTGCACTTTTTTTCCATAATACATTCCCCGACCGAATAGCCCTTTTTCATCGTACGTTACTTCAATACCCGCTAGTCTAAAAGCGTCCATATATTCCTCCTCTGTCCAAAGTCCCATCACATGCTGCTCAGTGAAGCTTTCTACACCTTCTGATGTACCTACTAGGTAATTAATGTTAAAAATGGATCTGTTATCTTCCATTTCGTGCTTATACATCCAGGCTATTTTCAGATTAGGCTGGTCTACATAATTAGCTGCAAGGTGATTTTGCCAATATTTTTCTTTAGTTATCCATGGCTCTAAGACTAGGACCCCACCTGGAGCTAAATGATCGGTCATACCTTTGATGGCTTTATTAAGGTTTTCTACGGTACATACATATCCTATAGAACTAAAAAGGCATACTACTGCATCAAACTTCATATCCAAATCAAAGTCAGTCATATCCTGGTGATGGAATTTGATTTCAGGACACCTTCTTTTCGCTACATTCAACAATTCTTCATTTAGGTCTAATCCCTGAACATCAAAGGTATCCCTTAGATAAGTTAAATGCTTCCCACTGCCACACGCTATATCGAGCAAGGTGGTGGCCTCTGGTTGATGTGTTTTAATCAATTGTGTCAATTCGCTACAGGCCTGCCCGTAATCTTTAAAGGCATACAGTGCATCATAGAATTCAGCTGTTTTTGTGAACATTTTTAAAAATATTAATTGGTTCTTTAAATTTATTTTGATTTTCTCTTTCTATAAGCAGGAAAGTAATGATCTGTATCCTCTACCTCTCTACGCTGGCACAATTCCATATATATCTGTTTGTTATAAACTTGTTTGAGTACAGTGTGCTGATATTTTATGGCACCAAATCTTTCTTTAAAATCTGAAAGTGAATCCCCTTTCTTTATACCTCCGCCTAAATTTAAAATGGGTACACCTATACCTTTCAATACGTGAATTCCTTCCCACAATAGCAATACAGTATGGGATCTTCCTTCAGGTATGGAAATATTGAACAGATATTCCGCTATATAGGCAGTATATGCAAAAACTGAAACAGCTTCTACTTTCCCATCCGCTATCTTCCCTACTAAAAGTACATTATCCAAATTCACCAAATGACTCAAAGTATCTTTTGTAAAGCTGGAGAACAAAGCTGCATCACGGTCTTTAAAAAAATCATGAAAATGTTCGATAAAAAATGTTTTAAGAATGGATTTATCTTGTGAAAAAGTATCCTTTATCTCGGCATATTTTTTCACCTGCCTTTTACGATTGGTTGATAAATTAGCGAACAGCTGATCTATAGACAAATTCAAATTTAAGGCATATAAATCATTGGCTGGGGAATTTAAAAATGCATATCCAGAAGCTGAATCTTTTAAAAACGGATTCATGCTAATATAGCCGCAAATGTATTGCTGTCCATTAGCAAATTTTTCCCATATGCCGGGAAATTCAGCATATCCGCTGTTTCCGGTAAATCCTGAAAAGCCATAAGGGGTAAATACATCTACAAACCCTTCATAAGTCCTTTCGGATAAAGGACAGACGATATGGACCCCATCATCTTCAAAATGGTACAGATAAGTATCCAGACCTGTGGATAAACTCATGGCATAGCAGCTTTCCCAAGTATGGCCGAATGCATGTGGCACATGTGTGAGGGCATGATTCCATTTGGAACTTTCATTTAAAGAAATCATTGACTGCTTCACCTATTTAGCATTTAATAAGTTATAGTTTTTCAAAAATAAATTGACTTGCTCCGGAGAGTTTTGCATTAATACATCTATAATCGATAATCCCGCTATGAATACATCACTATGCTGAGGATATGGGTCTAAAACCGGAGAAAGAAAGCTCAAATTTATGTTTCTTTCTTCAAATTTGGCGCGATCATATAATTCAAGTCCGCCTATTGGATTAATATAATCACTCGCGCCACATAGTGAGCATATCTCTATGATTCTATCTTGACCTTGTAATCCCTTTGTGTCATAAGATCCCGAATGAGGCACTATCTCTGTTTCTATTTTTAAGTATTTATTTATTTCTAAAAGGCTATAATACACCATATCTGAAATCCCAACCACTTCTCTTTCAATAGCCGTTTGAATTAAAGGAAATACACCTTTAAAATAGGGAGCTTTTTTATAAGACATTTCTATACTTTTCAAAAATTTGCTCACCCACCGTTTATCCTGTTTTACCTGAATATCCTTGATCAATTTATTTTGGGACGCTTGGTCTAAAGGAAGGGTAAACATGGTGCTATGGCCATTTATCAAAATCCTATTTCTATTGATCCAGCCTTTGTTAATAAAGTGTACATCATCGAGCATCACAAATTTATCCGCTGCAGCCAACAACTGAAAATACCCTAAATATGGAAAAAGATATGGCTGCATGATGGCAATTTTCATATAAGCAGATTTTTTAACACTCATGTTAAAATGTAGAAAAAGTCTTTCTTAAAATGAATTTTGAAAAGGAAACAGAAATAATTTCTTTCCAATATTTCAAAAATAGAGGCGCATTTAATTCAGTTATCGCTTTTAATTGGTTTTTAAGATTAAAAACATCACCTTCCTTTATATAAATAATCAGGAGTAAATAATGATAATAAGCCTTAGATTTATCTATCTTTTTCCTGCTCAAGAATGGAAGATGATGATGAATTTGGGTATAAAAATTAATCATATTTCCATATTGATTTTTATAGGTATCACCTGACCACACACCTCCTTTATGTACCCTATATACACTCATTACATCCGGAGAATAATGAACTTTGCCATATTGAAGTAACAAAAAATAATAACTATAATCTGGAAATGGAAGGTTGAAATACCATTCTGGGAGTGATGCCCCCAGTATATTTCTATTCATTACAGATGAAGTAGTTATGGGGTTAAAACCATCAAGAAAATGGTCTGCTTCCAATGAATTATCCGCATTTTTAGAAAAGGCCTCGGTACTATATGTAGTAAACCCTCTTAGTTCGTTGATGATTTTAGCCTTATGAAAATGTAATACATAATCAGGATTGGCTTCAAGAAAATCATATTGCTTTTGAAGTTTATGAGGATCTGTCCAGTAATCATCTCCATCAAAAGATGCGACGTATTTTCCTGTACACATACTGTAGGTAGCACGGATCAGTTCCATCATACCAATATTTTTTTCAGGTAAATACAAATCAAATTTATCAGGATGCTTCTCCTTATATTCCAGCAGTATCTCTCTGGTGCGATCAGTAGAACAGTCCTCTCCTATTATAATCTTAAAGTCAAAATCAGTAACCTGCATTAAAACACTATCTATGGCCTCAGCGATAAATTGCTCGTGATTATAGGTTATTATCCAAACACTTACTTCACACATAGTATAAACTTGATTTCCTAATCAACATATCTAAGAAACATTAATAATTACTTTGGAAGACATTAAACATAAAAACAATAATAAGGGGCTATGTAGCTATTTTGTAAAATGGATTTTATTTGAAACTGATTACTACGACTAGCACATTCACCCTCTATTTATTTACTGCTTAATACATTTTTCTATAATAGAACATATATTTATGACATTATCTTCCGAAAGGTCGTGAAACAGCGGTAGACAAAGTATTCTGGCACAAACATCATCAGTTACAGGCAGATTTCCCTCATATTGAACATAATTAAGATCCGCTAAAGAGGGATAGAAATATCTTCGCGGAAAAATATCTTCTTGGTTTAAAGCCTTGATCACCTTTAACAATAATTGTTCTGAAGGCAATATTACAGGGTAATAGGCAAAGTTATAGGTTACATTATCCCCTATGTAAGGTCGAATAATACCATTACCAGCCAAGTGATCATCATAGATTTTATGAATACTTTTCCTCAAGTCCATTAACTCTCCCACCTTAGGTAAAATACACAACCCTAATGCAGCATGAATTTCTGAATTTTTACCATTAATACCGATACCTACAAATTTTTCTGGTCCATCATGTCCAAAGTTCATCATATAACTGATTTTGTATGCTATCTCATCATTATCAGTAACAATGGCCCCTCCTTCTCCTGTATGGAAAAGTTTGGTAGCATGAAAACTTATCGTGGACACATCTCCATAATTTAAAATAGAGGAATCCTTAAATTTAACACCAAATGCATGGGCGGCATCATATATTACCTTAAGATTGTGTTTATCTGCTATTGCCTGTATCCTTTCCACATCACATGGAATACCATATACATGAGTAGCCAAAATTGCTTCCGTGTCCGGAGTAATTAAATCCTCTATTAGAGACGGGTCTAAACTAAGCGTATCTTTTTCGATATCAGCAAATATAGGTTCACACCCCTCCCATACTATGCTAGAAGTAGTGGCGACATAGGAAAAAGGTGTAGTTATAATTTTTTTTGATAACCCTAATGCTTTTATAGCTATTTGAAGTGCTAGAGTCCCATTATTTACAAAAAAAAGGTGTTTTACCCCTAAATAGGATTTAAGATCCGCTTCAAGTTTCTGTACCAGAGGGCCATAATTGGTCAGTTTGGCACTCGACCATATCCCTTCAAGATACTTGGTATATTCGTCCAACGGTGGTAAATATGTTTTGGTGACGTTTAGCATATAATCAGTAATTCGACACAAATAACAAAAATAAATATTTGAAATACAACTTTGTATATATAAAATATAAAAAAAATTAATTTCTATGACAGAATAAATTCTAGATGAGTAACAATAGCCTGCTTTGAAGATCACAATTACATTAAAATTATATTCTTCTATATTTACTAAATTAGAAAACATAATCGCTGTAGAAGAATTTCAAAGCATAGCAAGCAGATATGATCAGTAAATATAGGCCTATATAAAACACTAAAAAGGATAAATCAAACTGATTTTGCAATCAAACATTTTTTATAAAACAACCACGTATAATGCAGGATTTTTCAATTGATCAAATACAAATTTTATAAAAGTCTATTCGCATTCTAAAACCAACGGATTCAATTCCCTCAATTTCAGACCACAGACCGGCAAAAGGATGACAGTTACTGGTCGTATGTTAAGAATAAAGTCAAAATAATAATATTAAAACACTATTAATTTATAGATGGAACCAATGCATTAAAAATAAACTTTCTATATTCGCACAACTTAAATTTAGCCACGATGAATCCAAAAAAGGCAGCGGTCATAGACATGGGTACCAATACATTCCATTTGTTATTGGTAGAATTACATGAAAACTCTTTTAAGACCATTTATAAAGAAAAAATCGCAGTAAGGCTGGGCCAAGGGGGTATAAGTAAGAAAATCATAGCGGCTGACGCTATGAAAAGAGCTTTTCATACACTTGAACATTTCAGTAATCTTATCAAAGGCGAAGGGGTGAAAGAGATTTTCGCTTTTGCAACGAGTGCTGTAAGAAATGCTGAAAATGGAGATGAGTTTGTTATCAGTATAAAAAAAAGATTTGGTATCCACGTCAATGTGATCAACGGAACTGAAGAAGCACATATGATCTATGAGGGGATTAGGTTCAGCGAATCCCTTGATGAAAACACCAGTCTAATGATGGATATCGGAGGCGGAAGTGTGGAATTTATAATTGGCAATAAAACTGATGCTTTTTGGAAACAAAGTTTTGAAATAGGTGGGCAGCGTATGCTGGATCTATTCCATTATCATGACCCAATACTACCCGAGGAGACCGCTAAATTAAATATTTATTTAGAGGACAAACTTCGAGACCTTATACAGGCCATCCATCATTATGGCCCCAATCAGCTAGTAGGTGCTTCCGGAACTTTTGATACGCTCTCGGATATTTATTTTGCGGACCTAAATGTAAAAAAAAGCAAATCAGAGAAAGTCTTTCATTTGCCTACAAAGGAATTTGAAATTATCGCTGCAAAATTAACTTCTTTAGATAAACAGGGAAGGCTTGATTTACCCGGTATGATACCTATGAGGGTAGATATGATTGTCGTGGCTAGTTTATTAATCTCATATATTCTTAAATTTGTACCGGCGACCGAATTGGTATGTTCCAACTATGCATTAAAAGAAGGAGCTATAGCTCAGCTGATCAAACGAAATCAGGTGGTGGATAGCTTTGATTGAACAATAATTAAAGATGAACTTTACATTTGAAAGATTACACCGCTTTTCTAGAAACATATTTTTAACCATAGGCTGCTCCGAAACAGATGCCGAAATAGCTGCCACCACCCTTTTGTCAGCAGATCTACGAGGGGTGGATTCCCACGGAGTGGCAAGATTGTCTGGTTATATCCGACTGTGGGAAGCAGGAAGAATCAATGCTAAGCCTGACATAAAAGTGACATATGAAACTCCAAGCACCGCAGTAGTAGATGGAGATGGTGGACTTGGACTGGTGGTAGCTCCCTACGCTATGCAAGTAGCCATTTCAAAAGCCCAAATTGCCGGAACAGGATGGGTGTCAGTAAAAAATTCGAATCACTACGGCATAGCTGGTGTGCATGCTATGGAAGCGCTGGAACATGATATGATCGGTATCTCCATGACCAATGCCAGTCCTTTAGTCAGCCCTACTTTTTCGAGCGAAAGATTGTTAGGTACTAACCCCATAGCTGTAGCCATTCCTGCAAAAGAGCAACCTCCTTTTGTAGCAGATTTAGCCACTACCACTGCGGCCAACGGAAAGCTTGAAATTCTGTTACGCAAAAATGAACAGGCACCGCTGGGTTGGATACAGGATAAAGATGGATTCCCTACTACCAGTCCAAATGGAGTTAAGGACGGGGGAGCACTCCTGCCCTTAGGAGGTGACCGTGAGCATGGTTCACACAAAGGATATGCACTCGGCGCTATTGTTGATATATTTTCTGCTGTGCTATCTGGCGCCAATTATGGCCCCTGGGTTCCACCATTTGTAGCTTTCCTTCAGCCTGACCCTAATCCTGTGGGAGAAGGATTGGGACATTTTTTTGGTGCTATGAGGGTAGATGCCTTCAGACCTGCAGACGAATTTAAAGAAAATATGGATATTTGGATAAAACGATTCCGCACTTCCAAGACTACGGCTGATCATGATAAAGTACTGATACCCGGAGATCCAGAGAGAGAATTGGAACAAGAAAGAAGGGCTACTGGAATACCTTTATTAAAACCTGTCGAAGAAGACCTAAGACATCTAGGTGAAAAATTTAACGTGAAATTTTAATAAAATTGATCTTTACACCGGAGAAAATTTAGGGGGTGGGCAACATTATATACCTACTTTTTGTATAGGTATGTAGTATATTCATATAATCCATAATCATTACGTATTATAAAATCACGGGAAACTTCTTCGCACAAAAATGCTGAAAGCTGATCTAATGATACATGGAATAGATCTTCCCGCTCCCAATCTACGTTTTTAGACATGAGATTAAAAGCTATCCCTCTTTTGGTTAAGCTAAAGGCCTTTATAACCATCTTCTTAAAATAATCCCACATTTCATCAAAAGTGAGTTCTCTCTTTTCTGTAAAAACACCATTCATAACCCAGTAGTCAAATAAAGGGAGTTGACAGTTATCATCTAAAATATCGCAAAGAAAGAATTCATTTTGTTGAAATTTAGATCGACAATGATTAACAAACTTTTCAGAAATATCCAATCCTGAATATTTTATATTTGAAACACCATTATCTAATATATAGGAGTAAAGCTGGGCCGTTCCACATCCAAAATCCAGTAAAGTAGCTTCCAGAGATGATGGTACATCCAAACGAATTAAATCCACCATCACATTATAGCGTTTATCTACATCTTCATATTTAGGCCAGTCCACTCCTAAGTGTGAATCGCCATATTTCTCAAAACAATCTTCATAATGCTTTACTATTTTATAGAAATCCGGATTCATAGAAAATACATTTATTGTAAAAAAATCTGCTTTAATATACTTTTTCCAGTCATGAGACCATGAATGGATGCTATCCAAAAAGATCTGAACTTAAATACCGATCGCCCCTGTCACAGGTTATACAGACAATTACACCTTCTTCTATTTCATCTGCTATCTTTAAAGCAGCCTGCAGGGCTCCTCCACTGCTCATTCCTGCCAGAATACCTTCTTCTTTAGCCAATCTCCTGGTCATATGCGTGGCGTCTTCTTGGCTGACATCTATTACCCTATCCACTCTAGATGGATCAAAAATCTTGGGAAGAAAAGCTTCCGACCATCTTCGGATACCAGGAATACTGGAACCATCAGTAGGTTGTGTTCCTACGATTTGAATATCTACATTTTGTTCTTTAAGATATTTGGATACCCCCATAATCGTACCTGTAGTTCCCATAGCTGAGACAAAATGAGTGATCTTTCCCTCAGTATCTTTAAATATTTCCGGACCGGTGCTGTGATAATGAGACATATAGTTATCAGAATTCGCAAACTGATTCAGCATAAAATATTGGCCACTTTCAGCCATTTCTTCCGCTAAAGACCTGGAATATTCTATTGTTTTATCAGCAGGTGTGAGTATTACTTGAGCACCATAAGCCTCCATAGATAGTATGCGTTCTTTAGTGCTATTATCAGGCATAACCAAAGTCATGTTTACACCTAATAAATTAGCTACCATAGCCAATGCAATGCCAGTATTTCCGGAAGTCGCTTCCACCAAATGGTCCCCCTTTTTAATATCACCTCTTTCCAGTGCGTTTTTGATCATATTGAAGGCAGCCCTATCTTTGACACTACCGCCAGGATTCTGTCCTTCCAGTTTGCAAAAAATCTTGACTGCAGGTTTTAAAGGTATATGTTGCAGTTCCACCATAGGTGTATTGCCTATTAATTCAAATAGTTTCATAGGATAGATTATATGGATCCACTTTTAAGAATATAAAGGTCTGTGGTATCCGCGTTGGCATTATACATTTTAGACTGATAGTATATTTTGGAATCAGCGGGTATGCTTCTAGTAAGCCATACATTGCCTCCTATGATACTGCGTGTACCAATGGTAGTATTTCCTCCTAATATGGTGGCTCCAGCATAGATCACTACTTGATCTTCTATAGTAGGATGCCTCTTGGCATCTGCATCAGCCTTGTCTACGCTGAGAGCTCCTAAAGTCACCCCCTGGTACACCTTTACATCATTGCCTATAACGGTAGTTTCCCCTATGACCACACCTGTACCATGGTCGATACAGAACCTTCGACCAATTTTAGCACCTGGATGTATATCTATACCTGTACGGGTATGGGCGATTTCTGTCAGCATTCTAGGAATCAAGGAAACTCCCTCTGAATGTAGCATATGGGCGATTCTGTATGCAGCTATGGCCAAAAACCCCGGATAACTTCTTATAATTTCTGTTTTTGATCTAGCAGCAGGATCTCCGCAAAACATGGCTTCTACATCCTCATGTATCGTATCATAAACTTCATTTAATTCATCAAAAAATCTATCTGTAATATAATTTACACTGAATCTATGAAGTTGTGGATTGTTTTCAAGGATTTCAAAAAGACTCCGCTTCAATACCTCATACTGGTCTCTGACTTGGTGCAAATCATTTAAGGGGCGATTAGCATACTCAGGAAACATAAATCCCAACAAATCTTCAAAAAAGGTATGAATTAACTTTGTTGAAGGACCTTTTGGACAGTGCTTATGCGCTTCATAAATTTTTGATGTCAAATCTTTCATTTAGATCCAGTATTAAAAGACAAAACCCACCCTTATGACATATGGTTCATTATAGGGGGATCGGATATTATCATACATCAAGTTATAAAGAAACATAATATTAAAACCTCCCCTAGTGCCAGCAGGAGAAAAATACCCTCCGCCTACAAATGTACTAGGTATCCATTCCTTCCTCAATTCTTGATTAAATTCATAAGTAGCATTTAAGCTTTCAAACTCTGCATGGGCAAAAAAGTTTTGAGTAATATTATACCTATTAAAGATCCTACCCCCATAGACGCTTCTACCGCCTGTATTTAGATATCTCCAATTTATATATTGATACGTAGCTCCCAAACCCGCAGAGTACCTATCTGTAATCATTACTCCGGCCAGTGGTGATATGTCTATAAATGTTACACTTCCAAACTGCAGACTAAAATTACCTCCATAATACATCCTTTCTTTTAGGGGTGGGTTCTCCTCAGGATCTATAAATCTTTGAGCATTACTTTCAAAAGAAATGAATATTATAAGTATAAGAAATATATATAATAAAGTTTTATTCTTGAACAATAACATACAAATCTTCTGTTTTACGTTTCATCAAATATCTTTCTCGGGCAAATTTTTCTAGGAGTTCGTAATTACTCAATAATTCCTCCCTTTCTGCTTTAATTTT
The DNA here is from genome assembly GCF_000714815.1 of Anditalea andensis. Lineage (GTDB taxonomy): Bacteria > Bacteroidota > Bacteroidia > Cytophagales > Cyclobacteriaceae > Anditalea > Anditalea andensis. Next base: position 585,696 of record NZ_JMIH01000014.1, read on the forward strand.
TTCTTTCCTTATTTCATAGTACTCCTTTTGCCTTTCTAAGTCTCTTAACTTTGATTGGAGCGTAAATTGACTCACGATATCATTAGTATCTATAAACAGCATCCATCCTATAAAAAGGAATGTAAATACAAAATAAAAATTCTTAGTGTATTTCAGATATTTATTCATACCACTACTTATTTTTTTTTGGTAAATATAGAAATAAAATTTAAGAGGCACAGAACTTTATAAAGGGGGAAAATGTAAACAGGTGATAATTTTACAACGTTGAATTCTTACAGTTGGTTATACAATAACGAAAAAAGGCAGCTGTAAAGCTGCCTTTTAAAAATATCATATCACTTTATCAGAATTTTTTTCCAGGGAAATAAGCCATTTCACCTAGTTGCTCTTCTATTCTTAATAATTGGTTATATTTTGCCATCCTGTCTGATCTAGAGGCAGAACCAGTTTTGATCTGTCCTGTATTTAATGCTACAGCTAGATCTGCTATAGTAGAATCTTCTGTTTCACCTGATCTATGAGACATCACAGACTTGTATCCATTTCTATGACATAGGTCTACAGCCTTAATGGTCTCAGTCAGAGACCCTATTTGGTTTACTTTAACCAATAGTGCATTAGCTATTTTTTGATCGATACCTTTCTGTAGACGCTCTACATTGGTCACAAAAAGGTCATCACCTACAATTTGAATTTTATCACCGACAGCCTCAGTAGTCAGTTTCCAGCCTGCCCAGTCATCTTCATGCATTCCGTCCTCAATAGAAATGATAGGGTATTTATTCACCCAATCAGTCCAATAATCTGACATCTGCTGAGATGTCAATTCATCACCTGTGGATTTTTTGAATACATAAAGGCCCCTTTCTTCATCATAGAATTCAGAAGCTGCAGCATCCATAGCAATGAAAACATCTTCCCCAGGCCTATACCCTGCCTTTTCGATGGCCTGAAGTACTACCTCTATAGCCTCTACATTAGATCTAATATTAGGAGCAAAACCACCTTCATCACCCACATTGGTAGAAAGACCTTTGGATTTCAAAACAGATTTTAAGTGATGGAAAATCTGTGTTCCCATTCTTAGCGCTTCAGAGAAAGAAGACGCCCCGGTAGGCATTACCATGAATTCCTGAAAATCAATGGCATTGTCAGCATGGGAACCGCCATTTAATATATTCATCATAGGTACGGGTAGCGTATTGGCACTTACTCCGCCTATATATCGGTATAGAGGCTGACCTGCTTCCATAGCTGCTGCTTTAGCCACTGCCAAAGAAACACCTAAAATGGCATTTGCTCCTAATTTGGATTTATTTTTGGTTCCATCCATATCGATCATAATCTGATCAATAAGATTTTGTTCAAAAACATCAAAACCGGATAATTCAGAAGCTAATTTATCATTTACATTGGCCACTGCCTTAAGGACGCCTTTGCCCATATAAACATCTTTGTCGTCATCTCTTAACTCCACTGCTTCATGCACACCGGTAGAAGCACCACTGGGTACTGCTGCTCTTCCAAAGGCGCCATTTTCGGTGACCACATCTACTTCTATAGTAGGGTTGCCACGGGAATCTAAAATCTGTCTTGCGTGAATCTGTTGTATTAAAGTCATAATTTATAAAAGGTTTAATGGTTCAATTAGGAATCATAGCCAAAAAATCGTCAAACAAATACCTGGAATCATGAGGCCCTGGAGACGATTCAGGGTGATATTGGACAGCAAAGGCAGGTTTAGAGGTATGCTTAATACCAGCCACAGTACCGTCATTTAAATGAATATGGGTAATCTCTACATCAGGGTGATTCTCTACATCTTCTTTGGTAACATTAAAACCGTGATTTTGTGAGGTGATTTCACTTTTACCTGTCTGTAGGTTTTTTATAGGATGGTTTAACCCCCTATGGCCATGGTGCATTTTATAAGTACCTATGCCACAGGCTCTGGCAAGAAGCTGTACTCCCAGGCAGATGCCAAATAACGGCTTGTTCAATGCCAAAATCTCTTTCACAGTATCTACTGCGTAATCCATTACAGCAGGATCACCAGGGCCATTTGAAAGAAAATAGGCATCAGGATTCCATTCTTCCATTTCAGCTGCAGATGTCTTTGCAGGAAACACTTTACAGTATACTCCTCTATCCGCAAGGTTTCTTAAAATATTAAGTTTAAACCCAAAGTCTAGACATGCTATTTTAACTGTAGCTTTCTCATCACCGTAATAAAAAGGTTCCTTAGTAGACACCTGGGAAGAAAGTTCCAATCCGGCCATATCCGGCACTTTATCCAATTCCCTTTGTAAGTCGGCTATGTCATCATATTCAGAACTGATGATTGCATTCATAGCTCCTTTGGACCGGATATGTCTGACCAGCTTCCTGGTATCAATATCTGCTATTCCGGTTACATTATTCTGTTCCAAATATTCCTGCAGGGTGGAGGTAGCGTCTATCCTACTATGGATCTCAGAAAAACTACCTACCACAATACCGGAAATCAAAGCGGTCTCGGATTCCACTTCTGTATCTATAACCCCATAGTTACCTATATGGGGAGTGGTATTTACTATAATTTGTCCTGTATATGAAGGATCTGTATAAATTTCCTGATAACCGGTCATCCCGGTGTTAAAACATATTTCTCCCCCATTAGTCCCGGGTTTTCCTATAAGAGTGCCATGGTAAGCAGTACCATCTGCTAGAAGTAATGTTGCTTTTTGTTTGTTCATTATGGAATTTTAAATCTGGATATTCAAATTTAACAAATTTATGCGGAAGTGTTAAGCATATATTTAAAGGATATAAAAAAAGGGATTGAACAATTGTCCAATCCCTTTATATAAATGTTAATAAGGCATATGTTATTCGCCTTTATTTTCATCCTTTGATTCATTATTCTCTTCAGAAGGTTTTTCTTCTGATGAAGCTTCTGGAGCTTTAGATTCTTTAGCTTCAGCTTCTTGGGTACCTTCAGCTTTAGAAGCACCGCCTCTTCTACTTCTACGAGTAGTTTTCTTAGCAGGTTTAGCATCTTTAAGCATCAATTCATTAAAGTCTACTAGCTCAATGATACACATTTCAGCATTATCACCAAGACGGAATCCTGTTTTGATAATTCTGGTATATCCTCCGGGTCTTGTCGCAACTTTTTCAGAGATTTCTCCAAAAAGCGTTTTGATAGCTTCCTTGCTCTGAAGGAAAGAGAAGGCAATCCTTCTGTTGTGCGTAGTATCTTCTTTCGCTCTTGTAACAAGAGGTTCTACATGTTTTTTCAATTCCTTAGCTTTTGCAAGCGTAGTAGAAATACGCTTGTGAAGAATCAGGGAAGAAGCCATATTCGAAAGCATTGCTTTACGATGTGAGGCTGTCCTGCCAAGGTGATTAAATTTCTTACCGTGTCTCATCGTTTATTATTCTTCATCAAGTTTATACTTAGATAAATCCATCCCGAAGGTCAATCCTTTATCTTGAATCAATTGTTCTAATTCAGCTAAAGATTTCTTACCAAAGTTTCTGAATTTCATCATGTCGGAAATCTCAAGTCTGGCAAGATCGCCTAGGGTTTTAACATCAGCTGCCTTAAGACAGTTAAATGCTCTTACTGAAAGATCTAGATCTCCTAAAGAAGTCTTCAATAGCTTTCGCATATGAAGGAATTCCTCATCGATCGGTTCAGCCTGATTCATATTTACATCCTCTAAGACCATAGTTTGGTCAGAGAATAACATAAAATGTTGGATCAATATTTTTGCTGATTCCTGAAGTGCTTTTTCCGGGTGAATGGATCCATCGGTAGAAACTTCAAGGATAAGTTTCTCGAAGTCGGTTTTTTGCTCTACCCGAGTATTCTCAACGCTGTACTTTACATTTTTGATAGGTGTAAAGATAGCATCAATAGGAATCACACCGAAAACCTGCTCTTTAGGTTTAGATTCTTCAGCTGGTAGGTAACCTCTACCTTTCTCCACTGTTAATTCAATTTCAAAACTCTTCGTACTATCCAAGTGGCAGATTACCAATTCAGGATTTAATACCTCAAAGGAAGAGGTGAACTTGGCGATATCTCCGGCAGTAAATACGTCCTGATTTTTGACTTCGATCGTAATCTTACCATCGATAGATTCATGCAACTTCTTAAATCTTACTTGTTTCAGATTAAGAATTATATCAGTAACGTCTTCCACAACACCTTCAAGGGTAGAAAACTCATGCACCACACCAGGTAACTTCACTGATGTAATGGCATAACCTTCCAATGAAGAAAGCAAAATTCTCCTCAACGCATTACCAATAGTAACTCCATAACCTCTCTCAAGTGGTTTGAAAGTAAATAGGCCGTGAAAATCATCAGCTTTTTCCATTACCACTTTTTCGGGCATTTGAAATGCTAGTATGGACATATCTTATAGTTCTTTTAAGTCAGAAGTTATTTATTACTTAGAGTAAAGTTCAACGATAAGTTGTTCTTTGATATTCTCTGGAATATCGTCCCTAGTAGGAACACTTACGAACTTACCTGAAAATGAATTACCATCCCACTCTAACCAAGGATAGCGATTTTGTGCTTTACCTGAAAGACTTTCAGTGATCGCTTCAAGAGATTTTGATCTCTCTCTTACTGCCACTACATCACCTGGCTTAAGGGTATATGAAGGAATATTTACAATTTCTCCATTTACTAAGATATGCTTATGGGACACAAGCTGTCTGGCCCCTCTCCGGGTAGGAGAAATTCCCAGTCTATATACTGTATTATCTAATCTGCCTTCCAATAATTGGAGAAGATTCTCACCAGTGATCCCTTGCTTTCTAGAAGCAATGCCGAACATTTTTGCAAACTGTCTTTCTAATACTCCGTAGATGTATTTAGCTTTTTGCTTTTCCATCAACTGAATAGCATATTCAGACTGTTTTTTCCTTCTACCTCTGCCATGCATTCCAGGAGGATAGTTTTTCTTTTGAAGTGCTTTGCTCTGTCCTTCGATGGGCTCACCGAATTTTCTAGCAATCTTTGCTTTTGGACCTCTATATCTAGCCATTCTTTATCTCGTTAATATTAAACTCTTCTACGTTTTGGAGGACGACATCCGTTATGCGGAAGTGGTGTCACATCAATGATCGTAGTTACATCAAGACCTACATTCTGCAAAGTACGGATCGCAGATTCCCTACCTGATCCTGGACCTTTTACAAATACCTCTACTTTTCTCAATCCTAAATCATAAGCAACTTGTCCACAGTTCTGAGCGGCCATTTGGGCGGCATAGGGAGTATTCTTTTTAGAACCCCTGAAGCCCATCTTACCGGCAGATGCCCATGAAATCACCTGACCTGAATTATTGGTAATGGAGATTATGATATTGTTGAAGGAAGCTTTGATATGCGCCTGGCCTATCGCTTCTACTTTAACAACCCTTTTTTTACCTTTAGCTTTATCGTTTCTTTTCTGAGCCATAATCTAAATCAAGATTTATTTAGTTGCTTTTTTCTTGTTAGCAACAGTCTTTCTCTTACCTTTTCTAGTTCTAGCGTTATTTTTAGTCTTTTGACCTCTCAAAGGAAGACCTTTTCTGTGTCTAAGACCTCTATAACAACCAATGTCCATCAATCGCTTGATGTTAAGTTGAACTTCTGATTTCAAAACACCTTCTGTTCTGAATTCTTCAGCGATTATATTTCTGATCGCGGTAGACTCATCATCATCCCACTCACCTGCTTTTTTATCTACTGATATACCAGCCTTAGCTAAAATAGCTTTAGCAGCACTTCTGCCTATACCGAAAATATAGGTCAAGCCGATTTCTCCGCGCTTGTTGTCTGGAATGTCAACACCTGCAATTCTTGCCATAATATTAACCTTGTCTTTGTTTAAACTTAGGATTCTTCTTGTTGATCACGTAAAGCTTACCTTTTCTTCTGATTACTTTACAGTCAACACTTCTCTTCTTAATAGATGCCTTTACTTTCATGTCCGTGTTATTTAATCAATTCCCCCTGTCGTACTGAAGATATCCAGTTTCATAGAGGGTTTTCATGATAGTTTATTTATAACGATATACAATTCTACCTTTTGAAAGATCATAAGGAGACATCTCCAACTTTACTCTATCACCTGGCAGGATCTTTATATAGTTCATTCTCATTTTACCGGATATATGGGCGATCAATTGATGACCATTTTCCAGTTCCACTTTAAACATTGCGTTAGACAATGCTTCTACAATAGTACCGTCTTGTTCAATAGAGGTCTGTTTAGCCATATTTAGAATTTAAAATTTTCTTCTATGTACTGATGTGTCGTTAATATTTCAGTCCGGTCTTCAAATATCGCAATAGTGTGTTCATAATGTGCGGAAGGTTTGCGATCGGCAGTTCTTATGGTCCACCCATCCCGTTCCTGTACCACATTTCTGGTTCCTAAATTGACCATCGGTTCTATAGCTATGACTACACCGTCATTTAGCTTTTGACCACTTCCTTTTTTACCGTAATTAGGAACCTCGGGAGCTTCATGGAGACTTTTGCCTAGCCCATGTCCGACAAGTTCTCTCACTATAGTATATCCTTTTGCTTCCACAAATTTTTGGATAGCGTGACCAATATCACCTATGCGATTACCGAAGACAGCTTGTTCAATACCAAGATAAAGGGATTCCTTGGTGGTTTTGAGAAGAGACAATACTTGAGGGGAAACTTCACCGACAGGGTAAGTATAAGCGCAATCGCTATGAAAACCTTGGTGAAAGACTCCACAATCTATTGAGATTATATCGCCATCTTTCAAAACATACCCACTTGGAAAACCATGAACGACAACTTCATTCACGGAAATACAGAGCGAGGCTGGAAATCCATTATATCCTTTAAACGTGGGAACACCTTGATGATCTCTAATGAATTCCTCCGCTATTTTATCTAAGTAAGAGGTCTTTACCCCTTCTTTTACATGTTTGGCTACTTCTCCGTGAGCTTTGCCTAATATTTCAGCACTATTTTTTATTAACTGGACTTCATCAGAAGTCTTGTAATGTATCATATTTTATGCTACGGCGTAATTAGATGGATTGTTTTTAATGTTTCCACTCTTCATCATACCTTCATAGTGCCTCATCAATAAGTAACTTTCTATTTGACGTAATGTATCCATAATCACACCTACCATGATCAAAAGAGATGTACCACCGTAAAACTGGGCAAACTCCACCCCCACACCAGCCATCATGGCAAATGCAGGAAGAATAGCTACTAGTGCAAGAAGAATTGATCCAGGCAAAGTAATTCTTGATATGATATTATCTATGAATTCGGATGTAGGTGCACCTGGTTTGATACCAGGAACAAAACCGCCATTCCTCTTCATATCTTCAGCTATCTGTTCAGGATTTACCGTGATAGCAGTATAAAAGAAGGTGAAAAGAATGATCATAACCGCAAATACCAGATTATACTGCCAAGACGTAAAGTCACTGAAAGTACTGCCTATATAATTGGCCACATCACTATCTTCTGACCATATCTGTGCTATAAGAGCAGGAAGAAACATCAAGGACTGGGCAAAGATGATAGGCATTACACCTGAAGCATTCACTTTTATTGGTATATACTGCCTTTGTCCACCATAGACCTTACCTCCTACAACCTGTTTTGCATATTGTACCGGTATTCTTCTGGTAGCCTCCGTAAGGGCAACTACCCCCACTACTACGAAGAACAATACAGCAGCCTCAATAATCAAAAGCAACAAACCTGCAGAACCCCTAGAAAGGCCTTCTGCTATGATCGCTCCAGGGAACCTGGAAATGATACCGATCATGATCAACATAGATATACCGTTACCAATTCCTTTTTCTGTAATTTTTTCACCGAGCCACATGCAAAACATAGTACCTGCGGATAATAACACTAAGGAACTGAACATGAATAAGGGCTTACTGACCATTATAGCTTCATTAGGTATAGTGGCAGAAACATAGCCTATACCCTGTGCTATAGTAATCAAAATAGTCAATATTCGGGTAATCTGATTAATTCGTTTTCTACCAGACTCCCCTTCTTTTTGAAGTTTTTGGAAGTAAGGCACTCCAACAGTTAATAATTGCAGGACGATAGATGCCGAAATATAAGGCATAATACCTAATCCAAATATAGAGGCATTACTAAAGGCACCCCCAAGGAAAGTATCTATCAATCCGAAAATGCCATCAGATGGTCCTAAAAGTTTACTGGGATCTACTCCCGGTAATACTATAAAGGAACCCAATCTGAAAACTATCAGAAACCCCAATGTATTAAGGATTCTAATTCTAAGATCTTCGATTGAGAAGATATTCCTAACTGTTGAAATAAACTTTTTCATTATTAAATCTTGTTAACAGTTCCGCCAACTTTTTCAATAGCCTCGGCAGCGGAAGCTGAGAAATGATGAGCACTTACACTTAATTTCGATGTAAGTTCGCCTCTTCCAAGGACTTTTACAACATCTTTTTTGGAGACCAAGCCATTTTCTACCAAAACATCAAATGTAATTTCCTCAACATTAAGCTTTTCAGCTAATTCTTGTAGAGAATTTAAATTGATAGGCTTGCACTCGATCCTGTTTAGACTTTTGAAACCAAACTTAGGTACTCTTCTTTGAAGTGGCATTTGACCACCTTCAAAACCTAATTTGCTCTTATAACCAGATCTAGATTTAGCACCTTTATGTCCTCTGGTAGACGTACCACCTCTTCCGGACCCAGTACCACGACCGATTCTTTTACGATTTTTTACAGAACCTTCAGCAGGTTTTAATGTATGTAATTTCATAATATTAAGCTTCCTCCACTTTTACAAGGTGACTTACTTTTCTTATCATTCCAGCTATCTGAGGGGTATTTTCTACCTCTACAGTTCTGTTCATTTTGCCAAGCCCTAAAGCTACGATTGTAGCTTTTTGGTCCTTTGGTTTATCTATTGTGCTTCTAACTTGCGTTACTTTTACCTTAGCCATGTTCTTAACCGTTAAATACTTTAGATAATTTAACTCCTCGCTGCTGTGATACAGCAATAGCATCTCTAAGCTGGGAAAGTGCATCGATAGTAGCTTTAACCACGTTATGAGGGTTTGAAGAACCTTTTGACTTGGCCAAAACGTCTTTTACACCAGCACTCTCCAAAACTGCACGCATCGCACCACCAGCTATTACACCAGTTCCTGGTGCCGCCGGCTTGATCAATACCAATCCTCCACCGAACTTACCAATTTGTTCATGCGGAATAGTACCTTTCAATACAGGAACCTTAACAAGGCTCTTTTTTGCATCCTCTATACCTTTAGTGATCGCATCCGTTACCTCATTAGCCTTACCAAGACCAAATCCCACAATACCGTTACCATCCCCTACTACTACTATAGCAGAGAAGGAGAATCTTCTACCACCTTTAACTACTTTAGCAACTCGGTTGATAGCTACAACTTTTTCTTTCAGGTCAGTATCTGTTGCCCTGATGGGCTTTTTTCTAACTTGGGACATAATATCTATTAAAATTTAAGGCCACCTTCTCTTGCACCATCGGCAAGAGCTTTAACATTTCCATGATATAAGTATCCACTTCTGTCGAATACGACTTCCGTAACACCATTAGCTACTGCTCTTTCGGCAAGTTTCTTACCTACTTCAGTAGAAACAGAGATATTAGCGTTTTTCTTGCTAGCATCCAGTTCTTTTGAAGAAGCCTGTACTAAAGTGTGACCCTTAAGATCATCTACTAATTGTGCGTATATACCAGTATTGCTCTTAAATACTGACAAACGAGGTCTAGAATCAGTTCCGTTGATTTTTCTACGGATACTTTTCTTGATTCTAAGTCTTCTTGAATTCTTATTAAAAGCCATCTTTTAATTATTTTTTAGCAGCAGTTTTACCAGCCTTACGTCTAATCTGCTCACCTACAAAGCGAACACCCTTACCTTTGTATGGTTCTACTTTACGTAGAGATTTGATTTTAGCGGCAACTTGTCCAATTAATTCTTTATCAATTCCCTCCAATGTAATTAAAGGATTCTTTCCCTTTGGAGTTTCTGTTTTAATAGAAATCTCATCAGGAAGGGCAAAGTAAATACTGTGCGAATAACCAAGTGCAAGCTCTAATACTTGACCCTGATTGGTGGCTTTGTAACCTACCCCTACTAATTCCAAATCCTTCTTATAACCTTCAGTCACACCAACAACCATGTTATTGATCAATGAGCGGTATAATCCATGAAAAGACTTATGCCTCTTCGATTCAGTAGGTCTGGTAACAGTAAGTTCGTTATTCTCCACCTTCAATGTCATATCAGGATGTATTTCCTGACTTAACGTACCTTTGGGACCTTTAACAGTGACAACATTGTGTGCTGACACGTCTACAGTAACACCCGCTGGTATATTTATTGGTTTTTTACCTATTCTAGACATAACGGTTTTTTAATATACGTAACAAAGTACTTCTCCACCTATACCCTCAGTACGGGCTTCCTTATCGGTCATTACTCCTTTGGATGTGGAAACGATGGCAATACCTAGACCATTGATTACTCTTGGCATCTCATCATTTTTAACATATTTTCTTAAACCTGGCTTACTTACTCGCGAAAGGTGTACTATAGCATTGGTCTTCGTAGTAGGGTTATATTTCAAAGCTATTTTGATAGTTCCTTGAGGACCATTGTCTTCGAACTTGTAGTTTTGAATATATCCTTTGTCATGAAGTACTTTTGTAATCTCCTTCTTGATGTTGGAAGCAGGTATCTCAACGATACGGTGAGTAGCCTTGATGGCATTTCTCAACCTGGTTAGATAATCAGCTATTGGATCAGTCATATTAATATAAGTCTAACTGCACACCCCATTCGGGCGTGCAAAGTTACACAATGATTTTTTAAATAAAAACTTTTGTCTGATTTTTACCAGCTCGCTTTAGTAACACCAGGAATTTTACCTGCAGATGCCATTTCTCTAAACGTAACTCTGTTGATACCAAACTTTCTCATATAACCCTTAGGACGGCCGGTCAGCTTGCACCTGTTGTGAAGTCTCACCGGAGAAGAGTTTCTAGGAAGCTTATCTAAAGCTTCATAATCTCCAGCTTCTTTCAAAGCGGCTCTCTTGCTCGCGTATTTGGCTACAAGACGTTCTCTTTTTCTCTCACGAGCTTTTATTGACTCTCTTGCCATAGTTTATTCTTCTTTATTTTTGTTAATGAAAGGCATTCCGAAAGCTTTCAATAAAGCTAAGCTCTCTTCGTCAGTACCTGCAGTAGTAACAAATGTGATATCCATGCCAGAGATTTTATTCACCTTTTCGATGCTGATTTCTGGGAAGATTATCTGTTCAGTAACACCTAATGTATAGTTACCGCGTCCATCAAAACCTTTGTCACTGATACCTTTGAAATCTCTTACCCTAGGAAGGGCTACAGCTACTAAACGATCCAAAAATTCATACATTCTGTCTCCTCTTAGAGTAACTTTAGCGCCTATAGGCATTCCTTCTCTTAACTTAAAGTTAGAGATAGAAACTTTGGCTACGGTAGCCACAGCTTTTTGACCCGTGATCAAAGAAAGTTCTTCTACACCTTGGTCAACAAGTTTTTTATCAGCCACAGCTGCTCCGATTCCTTTGTTGATCACAATTTTGGTCAACTTAGGCACCTGCATAACTGACTTATACTGAAATTTCTCCTTTAAAGCAGGAGCGATTTCGCTTATATACAATTCTTTTGCTCTAGGATTAGCCATTGATCACCTCCCCAGTTTTCTTAGAGTACCTTGTTAATTTACCATTTTCGCCTGCTTTTCTTCCGGTTCTGGTAGCATCACCGGTGGCTGGATCTACCAGCATAAGGTTACTAATGTGGATTCCTGCTTCTTTCTTTTCGATTCCGCCTTGAGGATTGGTAGCAGTGGGTTTAATATGTTTTGTTACCATATTTAATCCTTCTACAATCGCTCTTTTTTTCTCGCGGTTTACAGAAAGTATTTTACCAGTCTTACCTTTATCATCGCCGGCTATTACCTTCACGGTATCACCTGTTTTGATATGCAGTTTTGGTTGCTTGTTGTGTTTTCTTTCCATGATTATAATACTTCTGGTGCCAAGGATACGATCTTCATAAACTGTCTTTCCCTCAATTCTCTGGCCACAGGACCGAAGATACGAGTACCTCTTGGTTCGTCGTTATTATTAAGTAGAACTGCAGCGTTATCTTCAAAGCGGATATAAGATCCGTCTTTTCTTCTAATCTCTTTTTTAGTTCTGACAATTACCGCTTTAGAAACGGTACCTTTTTTCATATTGCTGGAAGAAAGAGCAGACTTTACAGTCACGACAACTTTATCACCTATAGAAGCATATCTCTTCCCGGTTCCTCCAAGTACACGGATAACAAGCACTTCTTTAGCACCTGAATTGTCCGCTACGCCTAATCTGGATTCTTGTTGTATCATGATTATTTAGCCTTTTCTATAATTTCTACTAATCTCCAACGTTTGTTCTTACTCAGCGGACGAGTCTCACTTATTTTTACAAGGTCGCCGGAGCCACACTCGTTGTTCTCGTCATGAACCATAAACTTGGTAGTCTTGGCGACAAATTTACCATAGATAGGGTGTTTCACCCTTCTTTCTACGGCAACAGTGATGGACTTGTCCATCTTGTCGCTGACTACTTTTCCTATTCTTTCTTTACGTAGATTTCTCTCAGTAGTAGCCATCTTATTCTTATTTAGCTAGTTGTTTTGCTCTCAAAGAAGTCTTTAGACGGGCTATCAACTTCTTAGTCTCTCTTATTTTATTTGGATTCTCTATCGGAGAAATCGCATGAGCGAAATTAAGTTTTGTCAAACTTTCCTGCTCAGCTACAATACGCTCAGTGATCTCACTCTCGGAGAGTGACTTTATTTCAGAGTTTTTCATAGTTCCTATTATCCTACTACGTAATCTCTACGTACTACAAATTTTGTACTGACTGGAAGTTTTTGCTGTGCAAGGCGTAATGCCTCTTGAGCTACTTCTAAACTTACACCGGTGGCTTCGAATAGAATCGTTCCCGGTTTGATTACGGCTACCCAATATTCAGGGGCACCTTTACCTTTACCCATACGAACCTCTGCAGGTTTTTTGGTAATAGGCTTGTCAGGGAATATTCTGATCCATACTTGCCCCTCTCTTTTCATAGCTCGGGTCATTGCGATACGAGCTGCTTCAATTTGACGGGAAGTGATCCATCCTGGCTCCATGGACTTGATGCCAAAGTTTCCGAAAGAAAGCGTATGCCCTCTTTGCGCGATGCCTTTGACACGGCCCTTCTGCATTTTTCTATATTTAGTTCTTCTTGGCTGTAACATGATTTCTCACTTAGGGTGAAAATTAGTTATTTCTTTCTTCTTTTAGGACCGCCTTCTCTTCTTCGGCTGTTTCCTTGGCCTCCTCTGTTGCCTTTCGCTTCACTGGCTGCACCGGCATTTGGAGATAAATCTCTTTTACCGTACACTTCACCTTTGAAGACCCAGACTTTGATTCCAATGATACCGTAGATAGTATTGGCTTCTGACAGGGCATAGTCGATATCAGCCCTTAGTGTATGAAGTGGTATTCTACCCTCTTTGTACATTTCAGACCTTGCCATCTCAGCTCCTCCAAGTCTACCCGAAAGTTTCACTTTGATACCTTCAGCACCCACTCTCATAGTAGCCGCAATAGACTGTTTCATTGCTCTTCTGAAAGAAATACGTGCTTGAAGTTGTTGAGCTATAGATTCACCTACTAACTTTGCATCAAGTTCAGGACGTTTGATTTCAAAAATATTGATTTGTACGTCCTTATCAGTAAGCTTTTTAAGCTCTTCTTTTAATTTATCGACTTCTGCTCCTCCTTTACCGATTACCACTCCTGGTCGAGCCGTATGGATGGTCAGAGTGATTCTTTTGAGGGTTCTTTCGATTATTACCTTTGATATGCCTCCTTTAGGGATCCTGGCATATACATATTTTCTTATCTTTTGGTCTTCATATAGCTTGTCGGCAAAGTCTCTGCCGCCATACCAGTTAGAGTCCCAACCTTTAACGATTCCAAGTCTAAAACCAATCGGGTTTACTTTTTGTCCCATAGTATGATCTTAATTAGATTTTTCTTTTGTTTCTACTTCCTCAGCGGTAACAGGTGTGCTGATTGCATCAACTACCAATGTCACATGATTTGATCTCTTACGAATCCTGTGGGCCCTTCCCTGCGGGGCAGGTCTCAGTCTCTTCAACATACGACCTCCGTCCACCTGAATGGTTTTGATCACTAGATCAGCATCTTCAAGTTTTTCGTCAGGATTTTTGGCCTGCCAGTTGGCTATTGCAGAAAGCAGAAGTTTTTCTAATTTGATAGCACCATGGTTAGGTGTAAACTTCAATATACTTAGTGCCTGTCCTACTCTTTTTCCTCTAACCAAGTCTGCAACTAATCGCATCTTACGAGGTGAGGTAGGAACATTATTTAATCTTGCTATTGCTTCCATGATTATCTCTTTCCTTTATCTTTTTTGGCAATGTGACCTCTAAAGTTTCTCGTAGGAGCAAATTCACCAAGCTTGTGACCGACCATGTTGTCAGTTACGAATACAGGGATGAACTTATTACCATTATGCACAGCAAAGGTATGGCCTACAAAATCCGGAGAGATCATAGATCTTCTTGACCAGGTCTTGATCACAGACTTCTTCCCGGATTCGTTCATGGTATCCACTTTCTTCACCAGGTGATGTTCTATATAAGGACCTTTTTTTAATGAACGCGCCATAGTTATTTAGATCTTTTACTGATAATAAACTTATTTGAATATTTTTTAGGCGATCTGGTTTTCTTACCCTTAGATAAAAGACCAGTTCTAGAGCGTGGGTGCCCTCCTGATGAACGGCCTTCACCACCACCCATAGGGTGATCGACAGGGTTCATGGCTACACCTCTTGTTCTAGGACGTCTGCCCAACCAACGGTTTCTACCAGCTTTACCAAGGACTACGTTCATATGATCTCCGTTTGAAACTGTACCTACGGTAGCTACGCATACGCCTAGTACCAATCTCATTTCACCGGACGGCAATTTGAGGGTTACATATTTCCCTTCACGGGCCACTAACTGAGCATAACTTCCAGCACTTCTTGCCATCACAGCACCTTTGCCAGGTTTAAGTTCAATATTGTGAACTATAGTACCTAAAGGAATATTGACCATATGCATGCAATTGCCTACTTCTGGTGCAACACTCTCTCCGGAAATCACTGTTTGTCCAACTTGCAAACCTTCCGGAGCAATAATGTAAGCTTTAGCACCGTCTACATAGTAAAGTAATGCTAAACGGGCAGTCCTGTTAGGATCGTACTCAATAGCTTTTACTACAGCGGGTACATTGAATTTGTTACGCTTAAAGTCTACGATTCTAAGCCTTCTTTTGTGACCACCACCCATATAACGGGCTGTCATCTTACCTACATTATTTCTACCACCTGACTTCTTCAATGGAGCCAAAAGAGATTTCTCCGGCGTTGACTTGGTTATCTCGTCAAATGCTGGAGCTACTCTGAATCTGGTCCCAGGAGTTACAGGTCTTAATTTTTTAACTGCCATGATTCTTATTCAATTAAATTTCTCCGTAAAAATCAATTACTTCTCCATCGGCTACCTGTACTATCGCTTTCTTAAAAGCATTAGTGTAACCTGATACGATCTTAGATTTGGTATACCTAGTCTTATGCTTCGCAGCATATCTCATAGTTCTGATAGAAACTACATTTACACCAAACATTTTCTCTACGGCTTTTTTGATTTCTGGCTTCTTTGCAGTTTTCTCTACAATGAACCCGTATACTCCGCGTTCGTTCATAGCAGAAATCTTTTCCGTAATCAAAGGCTTCTTTAATATATCCATTGTATTACTTCGCTAAAATGTTTTCTAACTTACTTACAGCACCTTCACAGAAAACAACGACATCAGCGTGAAGTAGTTCATACGTATTCACGTCATCTACTGTGATCACTTTGGTCTTAGGTAAGTTTCTGCTAGATAAGTATACGTTCTTATTTCCTTCTGGAAGGACAATAAGTGATTTCTTATCTGTTAAAGACAGACTAGACAATAAAGAGATGAAACTCTTTGTCTTTGGAGCATCAAATGATAGATTTTCCAAAATAGACAAACTGTTATCCTGTGCTTTATAGGTAAGCGCAGATCTTCTGGCCAGCTGCTTTAATTTTTTATTCAATTTGAAAGAATAGTTTCTTGGTCTTGGACCGAAAATCCTACCTCCGCCTCTGAATACTGGAGACTTAATAGAACCTGCTCTGGCTCCACCAGTTCCTTTTTGCTTTTTGATTTTTCTGGTAGAACCAGCTATCTCAGCTCTTTCTTTAGATTTGTGCGTTCCCTGTCTCTGGTTAGCCAAATACTGCTTAACATCCAGGTAGATCGCATGATCATTAGGCTCAATGCCAAATATATCATCCGAAAGGGTTACCTTTCTACCTGTGTCTTCACCGTTATGTTTTAATACTGTTAATTCCATTTTCTTACTTCTCTAGAATAACGAAAGAATTCTTTGCACCAGGGACAGAGCCACTTACCAGAATCAAGTTCTTTTCAGGATAGATTTTTAGCACTCTTAGGTTGATCACCTTTACTCTATCACCACCGGTTCTGCCAGCCATTCTCATGCCTTTAAATACCCTTGATGGCCAAGAACAAGCTCCAATGGAACCCGGGTGCCTGGCTCTGTTGTGCTGACCATGAGTCTGCCCACCTACACCGGCAAATCCATGACGTTTTACAACACCCTGGAATCCTTTTCCTTTCGATGTTCCGATAGCATCTACGAAATCACCTTCCACGAAAACCTGCTCAGATTTTACAGTTTTACCAAGGTCAACCTGACCTTCAAACTCTACCCTGAAATCTCTGAATTCAACAACCTTCTGTTTTGGAGTGGTGCCGGCCTTTTTGAAGTGCCCCATTAGCGGCTTTGGAGTGTTTTTCTCCTTGCGCTCACCATACGCCAACTGAATAGCATTGTACCCGTCTGATTCAACATTTTTTACTTGCGTCACTACGCAAGGACCAGCTTCTATTAGCGTGCATGCGACGTTACGCCCATCGGCACTAAAAATGCTAGTCATTCCTACTTTTTTACCTATTATTCCAGACATCTTCTGTTATATAATATAAATTTCACTAAGTATTTACACACTAGTGCCCTAAGGGACTGCAAAGTTAGTAATTTATATGCGTTCTACAAATTACAACTTATATATTTTCAAACATTTACGAAAAAATCTCGTATTAACCCATTTAGGAATTATGATTTCGGACTTTGAATTTTGCTAAATCTGAAATCATAAATCTCAAATAAAAAGAAAACCCATCCGCTAGGCGGACAGGTTTTCACTATCTCAATTGAAATCAGGATCAAACTTTGATCTCAACATCTACTCCACTTGGCAACTCGATTTTCATCAAAGCATCCACAGTCTTAGAACTGTTAGAGTATATGTCTACTAATCTCTTATAAGTGCAAAGCTGAAACTGCTCACGCGCTTTCTTATTTACGTGTGGAGACTTAAGAACAGTGAATTTTTCCTTTTTGGTAGGAAGGGGAATAGGCCCAACTACTACTGCTCCTGTAGATTTTACAGCTTTCACGATCTTCTCTGATGACTTATCCACCAGGCTGTGATCGTAAGATTTAAGTTTTATTCTTATTTTCTGATTCATGTTCTAATTATTTAGGCTTTCTCTCCTTTTACTTTAGCGATAACTGCTTCTGCAATATTATTTGGAACCGGCTCATAATGAGAGAAGGTCAATGAAGCAGTAGCTCTACCAGACGTGATCGTTCTAAGATCAGTTATATAACCGAACAATTCCGATAAAGGTACAGAAGCTTTGATGACAGAGGAAGTACCTTTGGTATCCATACCCTTCATCAGACCTCTTCTTCTGTTCAGGTCACCTGTGATAGGACCTGTATACTCATCAGGAGATACTACGTCTACGGCCATGATAGGCTCTAGTAATTGAGGTTTGGCTTTCTTAGCAGCTTCTTTAAATCCGATTCTTGCAGCTAATTCAAAAGAAAGCGCATCTGAATCGACATCATGGAAAGACCCGTGAAACAATCTAACTTTCATGCTTTCAACAGGGTAACCTGCCAAAGGTCCGTTTTTCATTGCTTCAGCAAAACCTTTCTGAATAGCTGGGATAAATTCTTTAGGAATTACACCACCGACTATACCATTTACGAAGTCTAGCCCCTGTTTGATCTCTCCTGTCTCAGGATCTGGATCTTTTGGTCCCAATTCAAATACGATATCTGCAAACTTACCTTTACCACCAGACTGTTTCTTATAAACTTCTTTATGTTCAACACTGCTGTAAAGCGCTTCTTTATACGCCACTTGAGGAGCACCTTGGTTGATTTCAACCTTAAATTCTCTCTTAAGACGATCTATGATGATATCAAGGTGCAGCTCACCCATACCTCTAAGGATAGTCTGGCCAGTTTCGTGGTCAGTGTTCACCTGTAAAGTAGGATCTTCTTCAACCAACTTGGCGATAGCCATCCCTAATTTATCAACGTCAGCCTGTGTTTTAGGCTCAATAGCGTATCCGATAACCGGTTCAGGGAATACCATTGATTCCAATACCACCTTACGTTTTTCATCGCAAAGGGTGTCACCTGTTTTGATATCCTTAAAACCAACAACTGCTCCGATATCACCAGCTTCCAATCTTTCGATTTGATTCTGCTTATTGGCATGCATCTGGAATACCCTAGAAATACGCTCTTTATTACCTGAACGGCTGTTAAATACATAAGATCCTGATTCCAATTTACCGGAATATGCTCTGACAAAGCAAAGACGTCCTACAAATGGATCAGTGGCAATTTTAAATGCCAAACCAGTAAAAGGTTCATCACGGTTAGGCGTGATCAATACTTCTTCTTCAGTATCTATATTTGTAGCATAAATATCAGACTTCTCTAATGGTGAAGGCAATAATTCCATCACCAGGTCAAGCATGGTCTGAACACCTTTATTTTTGAATGAAGATCCACATACCATCGGTACAATCTTCATATCTATAGTGGCCGCTCTAAGAGCAGCTAGTATCTCATCAGCGGTGATGGAGTTAGGATCTTCGAAGAATTTCTCCATCAAAGTCTCATCATAATCTGCTACAGCCTCAAGTAGATACTCTCTATACTCAGCTACTTCATCTAACATATCCTCCGGAATTTCGACAGTCTCAAAGGTCATCCCAAAGTCATGCTCATTCCAAACGATAGCCCTGTTATTGATCAGATCAACAACACCTCTAAATTTATCTTCAGATCCGATAGGAAGCTGCAAAGGAACAGCATAGCTTCCTAACATCTCTTTTACTTGCTTACAAACTTCTAGGAAGTTAGCACCGGCACGGTCCATTTTATTAACAAAACCGATACGAGCTACTTTATAGTTATCAGCTAAACGCCAGTTAGTCTCAGACTGTGGCTCAACTCCGTCCACAGCACTGAAAAGGAAAACCAAACCATCTAGTACACGCAAAGATCTGTTTACCTCTACGGTAAAATCCACGTGACCAGGAGTATCAATGATGTTGATTTGATATTTTTTATCTTTATAATCCCAAAAAACGGTAGTAGCAGCAGATGTAATGGTGATACCTCTTTCCTGCTCCTGTGCCATCCAGTCCATAGTAGCCGCACCATCGTGCACCTCACCTATTTTATGGCTCACACCTGAGTAAAAAAGGATACGTTCTGTCGTAGTAGTTTTACCGGCATCAATATGCGCGGCGATACCAATGTTTCTAGTGAATTTTAAATCTCTTGCCATCTTATAATTTAGAATCTAAAGTGTGAGAATGCTTTATTGGCTTCTGCCATTCTATGCGTATCATCTTTCTTCTTCACAGCAGCACCTTCGCCTTTGGAAGCAGCCATGATTTCACCGGCAAGTCTGTCCATCATCGTCTTCTCACCTCTTCTTCTGGCATAAGTGATCATCCACTTGATACCTAGTGAAGTCTTTCTTTCAGGTCTCACTTCCATGGGCACCTGGAAAGTAGCTCCCCCAACTCTACGACTCTTCACCTCTACAGCTGGAGTTATATTGTTAAGCGCTTTCTTCCAAAGCTCAAGACCGTTCTCACTCATCTTTTCTTCTACTTTAGCTACTGCGTCATAGAAGATTTTGTAAGCAATACTCTTCTTCCCGTCTACCATAAGGCAGTTTACAAATTTGGTGACCAAAGTATCATTAAACTTCGGATCAGGAAGAATATATCTCTTTTTTGGTTTCGCTTTTCTCATTTTTTCTTAATGTTATTTATTATCTTTTCTTTGCCGGAGCTGCTGGGGCACCTTTGCCAGCCTTCGGTCTTTTAGCACCGTACTTAGAACGACCTTGTTTACGGTCTTTAACTCCTGAAGTATCCAATGCACCTCGAATGATGTGGTAACGCACACCTGGTAGATCCTTCACACGACCGCCTCTGATCAATACGATAGAGTGCTCCTGCAAATTATGACCCTCACCTGGAATATAAGCGTTAACTTCTTTTCCATTCGTCAATCTAACCCTAGCCACCTTTCTCATTGCTGAGTTAGGTTTCTTAGGAGTAGTCGTGTACACACGGGTACACACACCCCTTCTCTGAGGACAGGAATCTAAGGCTCTAGACTTAGATTTAGTCTCAAGGGTGGTTCTTCCTTTTCTTACTAACTGTTGTATAGTAGGCATTAACTGATAAAATTTAGTTTTTCCTTACTTCTTTAAACTTATGATTTTTGGACTGCAAAGGTAATCAAAACGTTAAAACAAACAAAATTAAATAGTTATATTTTATTTGTAAGTCCACCATCCCCCGCCGCTATGCTGCAGGTAGAAATTACGCTTCTCCACCAGCCCCACCAAAATTCAATGGAAAATGCGGGGCACCGTTTCCACCATCGATCTTGCCAAAGGCTTGTTCATACTTCTCAATATTATCCTTTAGTGCCGCCAGCAGCCTTTTGGCGTGGTCAGGTGTCATGATGATCCTGGACTTTACTTTGGCTTTAGGTACGCCAGGCATCAACCGGATAAAATCGACGACAAATTCCGAATTGGAATGAGCAATCATGGCCAGGTTAGCATAAATTCCTTCAGCTATTTCCTCGGGGAGTTCTACGTTTATCTGCTGGTCCTGATTAGGTTGGTTTTCTTTTGGATCCATAGTTTCATATATTAAAAAAGGCCTGCTTGGAGACAGGCCTTTTTGTTTATTAATACTTTATATATTATTTAACAGTCTCTTTGGATTTTTTGATGGACTTTTCCTTTTCATTAGAAAGTTTATCATATTCCTCCTGAGAACCTACGATAATGTTTTTAAACCTCCTCTGTCCGGTACCGGCAGGGATAAGGTGTCCAACGATCACGTTTTCTTTCAATCCTAACAGTTCATCTCGCTTACCTCTGATAGCAGCTTCGCTCAAAACTTTGGTAGTTTCCTGGAAGGATGCGGCAGAGATAAAGCTTTCTGTACCAAGGGAGGAAGCTGTGATACCCTGAAGAGTAGGCTTAGAAACTGCTGTTTCTGCATCTCTTACGGCCACGACCTTAAGATCTTTACGCTTCAAGCTCGAATTCTCATCTCTTAATCTTCTGGAAGTAATGATCATCCCAGGTTTTAGCGTACTGCTGTCTCCTGCATCCATTACAACTTTTTTATCAAGGATGTTATCGTTCTCTTCCCTGAATGCCCACTTATCTACTATTTGATTCTGAAGGAATCCTGTATCACCAGCATCAAGTATTTCAACTTTTTGCATCATCTGTGTCACAATAACCTCTATGTGCTTATCATTGATCTTTACACCCTGAAGTCGGTATACTTCCTGAATTTCATTCACCAAATATTCCTGTACGGCAGTAGGACCTTTGATCGATAAGATGTCATTTGGAGTAATGGCTCCATCTGATAGCGGTTCACCTGCACGGATAAAATCATTCTCCTGAACCAAGATATGTTTAGATAGTGATACCATGTATCTTTTCCTAACGCCATCTTTAGATTCAATAAAGATCTCTCTGTTACCACGCTTGATACCACCATAGGTTACCACACCATCAATTTCAGAAACCACTGCCGGATTGGACGGGTTTCTGGCCTCAAATAATTCAGTAACCCGTGGAAGACCTCCGGTAATATCCCTGGTCTTACCGACGGATCTTGGAATTTTAACCAAGATTTGACCCGCCTTAACTTTCTCACCTGCCTCTACAGATAAGTGAGCTCCTACTGGAATGTTATAAGCCTTGGATTCATCACCATAATTTACTTCTACGGCTGGATTTTTGGTTTTATCCTTGGTTTCAATGATTACCTTCTCTCTATATCCGGTCTGCTCATCTGAAACTTCCTTATACGTAATACCTTCAATAATGGCATCAAATGAAACCTCACCGTCAAATTCGGAAAGTATTACAGCATTATATGGATCCCAAGTACAAAGTGAATCTCCCTTGGCTATCTTCTGACCGTCTGTAACATTTAGGACTGCGCCATATGGCACGTGGTTCGAAACAAGTGTCTTGCCGCTTTTGATATCATTGATCTTAATTTCACCCGATCTACCCATAACGATGGCCAAAGCATTACCTTCTTTATTGGTCGTATTGATCCATCTAAGCTCCTCTTCAAACTCAATCACT
Organism: Anditalea andensis; assembly: GCF_000714815.1. Taxonomy (GTDB): domain Bacteria; phylum Bacteroidota; class Bacteroidia; order Cytophagales; family Cyclobacteriaceae; genus Anditalea; species Anditalea andensis. The sequence continues at coordinate 608,469 of NZ_JMIH01000014.1, forward strand.
CCGTCAAATTTGGCATTGATGCTGGCCTCAACAGAGATGTTAGAAGCTGTACCACCTACGTGGAAAGTTCTTAACGTAAGCTGTGTACCTGGTTCACCGATAGACTGAGCGGCAGTTACTCCCACTGATTCTCCGTTCTGCACTATATTACCTGTAGAAAGATTTCTACCATAACACTTGGTACATACCCCTCTCCTGGTTTCACAAGTCAATACAGATCTTATTTCTACTTCGTCTATTGCAGACTCATCGACTCGCTTAGCTAGGTCATCAGAAATCTCTTCACCACCTTCTAATATCAATTCTTCTGTGATTGGATCATAGACATCATGGACAGATACCCTACCCACTATTCTTTCAGATAGAGGCTCTACTATCTCATCATTGTCCTTAAGTGCTGAGACGATAAGCCCTCTAAGCGTACCGCAATCTTCCTCAGATACAATCATATCCTGCGCCACATCTACTAACCTTCTGGTAAGGTAACCAGCATCAGCCGTTTTCAGGGCAGTATCAGCTAGACCCTTACGGGCACCGTGGGTAGATATAAAGTATTCAAGTACATCCAAACCTTCTTTGAAGTTAGATAAAATCGGGTTTTCGATAATCTCACCTACCGAACCCTGAAGGTTTTTCTGTGGTTTAGCCATTAGCCCTCTCATACCGCCCAGCTGCCTGATTTGCTCTCTAGAACCCCTGGCTCCTGAGTGCATCATCATATAGATGGCATTAAATCCTTGTTTATCCTCCTCCATTTGCTTCATCAAGATGGTAGTCAGATTGGAATTAGTTCTGGTCCAGATATCAATAACCTGGTTGTACCTTTCATTATCAGTGATAAGACCCATTAGATAGTTGTTCCATACCTGGTCCACATCTTCTTTGGCCTTATTGATAAGCGGCTCTTTCTCGTCCGGTATGATTACATCATTCAGCCCCATAGATAGACCACCCTGATAGGCCATCTGGAAACCCAGGTGCTTGATATCATCAAGGAACTTGGCACTTCTGGCTATACCGCATATTTTAACTACTTCAGCAATAATCTGCTGGAGTTTCTTTTTAGTCAAAAGCTCATTGACATAACCTACCTGCTCGGGTACGAACTGGTTAAAGATCAATCTGCCGGCGACGGTTTCTATAATCTTGCTTTCCAGCTCTCCGTTTTCATTTCTCACTTTCACTCTACATTTAACAAATGCGTGCTGAGAAATTTTACCTTCATTAAGGGCTATGATCACATCTTCCTCACCGTAAAAGGTCATTCCTTCACCTGCTACCGGCTCCTCTTCAGTAGAACGTTTTCCTTTTGTCACATAATACAATCCAAGAACCATGTCTTGAGATGGTACTGTGATGGGGGCACCGTTTGCCGGGTTTAGGATATTGTGAGAAGAAAGCATTAAGGTAGAAGCCTCCAAAATAGCCTCATGACCTAATGGTACGTGGACCGCCATCTGGTCACCATCAAAGTCAGCATTGAATGCTGTACATACCAATGGGTGAAGCTGAATCGCTTTTCCTTCTATAAGTTTCGGCTGGAAAGCCTGAATACCTAATCGGTGAAGCGTTGGAGCTCTGTTCAATAATACAGGGTGTCCTTTCAATACGTTTTCGAGGATATCCCATACTACCGGATCTTTTCTATCTACTATTTTCTTGGCAGATTTTACAGTCTTTACAATACCTCTTTCGATCAGTTTTCTGATGATAAACGGTTTGAAAAGTTCTGCTGCCATATTTTTAGGCAGACCGCACTCATGAAGTTTAAGTTCAGGACCTACCACGATTACAGAACGGCCGGAGTAATCCACACGCTTACCTAGTAAGTTTTGACGGAATCGTCCCTGCTTACCTTTTAGCATGTCAGATAGTGACTTCAATGCTCTATTACCGTCAGATCTTACTGCATTAACTTTTCTTGAGTTATCGAATAGAGAATCTACTGCTTCCTGAAGCATTCTTTTCTCATTTCTCAAAATCACTTCAGGAGCTTTGATATCGATCAATCTTTTCAAACGGTTATTTCTTATAATAACCCTTCTATAAAGATCATTCAAATCGGAAGTAGCAAATCTACCGCCATCCAAAGGAACCAATGGTCTCAATTCCGGTGGAATAACCGGCACCATTCTTACCACCATCCATTCAGGACGATTTTCGATTCTGGTACGGGCATCTCTGAATGCTTCCACTACTTTAAGCCTTTTCAAAGCTTCCGCTTTTCTCTGCTGAGAAGTATCAGTAGCAGCCTGGTGACGAAGGCTATAAGAAAGGTCATCAAGATCAATTCTTGCCAACAACATTTCGATAGCTTCAGCACCCATTTTTGCGATGAACTTGTTAGGATCATCATTATCAAGCATTTGGTTCTCTTTTGGAAGTTTATCCATGATATCCAAATACTCATCTTCTGTCAGGAAGTCCAGATATTGAAGGCCATCTTCGCCTTTCACACCAGCCTGGATGACAGCATATCTTTCATAGTACACTATCTGATCAAGTTTCTTAGTAGGAAGACCTAATAGATAACCTATTTTGTTAGGAAGGGATTTGAAATACCAGATATGTGCTACAGGAACTACCAATTCTATATGGCCCATTCGCTCACGACGCACTTTCTTTTCAGTAACTTCTACACCACATCTGTCACAGATAATACCTTTATATCTTATGCGCTTATATTTACCACAATGACACTCCCAATCTTTTACAGGACCGAAAATACGCTCGCAGAACAGACCGCCCATTTCTGGTTTGTATGTTCTATAGTTGATCGTTTCAGGCTGCGTCACCTCACCATGAGAGCTGTCCAGAATCGATTCTGGAGAAGCTAAACTAATAGTGACCCTGGAGAAGTCGTTGTTTAGTTTTTTATTTTTTCTGAACGCCATAATTTTTTATTATGTGAGTATGTGAAGGGCCTAGCGGCCCATTTGTTCTATTTAATCCAAAGTGATTTCAAGGGCAAGACCTCTTAGCTCGTGTACCAAAACGTTAAAGGATTCCGGAATATTAGGTTTCGGAAGGTTTTCTCCTTTTACAATGGCTTCATAAGCTTTGGCTCTACCTATGACATCATCGGATTTCACGGTAAGTATTTCCTGCAACACATGAGAAGCACCAAAGGCTTCCAATGCCCACACTTCCATCTCTCCAAAACGCTGACCACCAAACTGGGCTTTACCACCTAGAGGCTGTTGAGTAATTAAAGAGTATGGTCCGATGGATCTAGCGTGCATCTTATCATCCACCAGGTGACCCAGTTTAAGCATATATGTTATACCTACTGTTACCGGCTGATCGAATTTCTTACCTGATAGACCATCATATAAATACGTTCTTCCAAAGGAAGGTAGATTAGCCAAAGCCAATTCGTCTGCTACTTCTTCCATAGTGGCTCCATCAAAGATCGGAGTCGCATATTTCTTATCCAGCACTCTACCTGCCCATGCAAGGACTGTTTCAAAGATCTGACCGATGTTCATCCTTGAAGGTACACCTAGTGGATTCAATACGATATCCATAGGGGTGCCATCTTCCAAGAATGGCATATCCTCATCTCTTACTATTTTCGCTACAATACCTTTGTTACCGTGACGACCAGCCATTTTATCCCCAACTTTCAGTTTACGCTTTTTAGCCACATAAACTTTAGCCATCTGAACAATACCTGCCGGTAATTCATCCCCTACTTCAAGAGTAAATTTCTCTCTCTTAAATCTACCTGATATCTCATTTCTAGTATTGGTATAATTTTTAACCAATTGCTGGATTAGAGAATTAGTATGGGCATCTTCAGTCCAGTCATCTAAGATGATATCTGATATAAGGTTAGCTTCTTCAGGTACGTTATAGTTACTTTCGTCTCTATAAGGGTTTTTGGCTGGGAATAAGTTCTGCTCAATGTTTTTATAATTGAACTTCACTCCTTTGCTCACAATCTCATCACCAAACTTATGCTTCACTCCCTGAGAAGTCTTACCATCCAGTAGTGTCATCAACTTATTGATCATTTTGGCTCTTACACCTAATAGATCCTTGGCATAGATACCTTTCAGTCTTTCGACTTCTGCTTTAGACTTAGCTCGGAGATCTTTATCTTTCTTAGGTCTGCTGAATAGTTTGGTTTCGATTACCACGCCATTTAATGATGGAGATGCTTTCAATGAAGCATCTTTCACATCACCAGCTTTATCACCAAAGATAGCTCTCAATAGCTTCTCCTCAGGAGTTGGATCCGTTTCACCTTTAGGTGTAATCTTACCGATGATGATATCACCTTCTTTCAGCTCAGCGCCGATTCTTATGATACCGTTTTCGTCTAGATGTTTTACAGCTTCTTCAGATACGTTTGGAATTTCAGAAGTCAATTCTTCCTCACCTCTTTTAGTATCTCTGACTTCAAGCTGGAACTCCTCTACGTGAATAGAAGTGAATACATCTTCCCTTACTACTCTCTCAGAGATAACGATCGCATCCTCGAAGTTATAACCCTGCCAAGGCATGTAAGCTACCATTAGGTTTTTACCCAGGGCCAACTCACCGTTATTGGTAGAATATCCTTCTACTAAAACCTGGCCTTTGGTTACACTCTGTCCTTTTAAAACCAGAGGAGTTAGGTTTATAGTAGTATCCTGGTTGGTTCTTCTGAACTTGATCAGGTCATATGTTTTATATTCGTCACTGAAGTTAACCAATAGTTCATCAGATGATAAATCGTATTTGATTACGATTTTCTTTGCATCTACATAATCTACTATACCGTCTGCTTCAGCTATGATCAGTGATCTGGAGTCAACAGCTGCTTTGCCTTCAAGGCCTGTACCCACGATAGGAGCTTCAGCTTTTAACAAAGGAACTGCCTGACGCTGCATGTTTGATCCCATCAAGGCTCGGTTAGCATCATCATGCTCCAAGAATGGAATCAATGAAGCGGCTACTGATACAATCTGATTGGGAGCGACATCCATGTAGCTGATCTCCTTAGGCTCCAATACGGGGAAGTCACCTTCAAACCTTGCTTTTACACGCTCATTGATAAATGTTCCATTATCATCTAACGGTGCATTGGCCTGAGCGATGTTATTATCATCTTCTTCTTCAGCGGTTAGATAAACGATATCCTCGCCCACCATATTCACTTTTCCATCGGCTACCTTTCTGTAAGGAGTTTCTAGGAATCCCATTGAGTTCACTTTAGCGTGAACACATAGAGAAGAGATAAGACCGATATTTGGTCCCTCAGGAGTTTCAATGGTACAAAGACGGCCGTAGTGGGTGTAGTGAACATCTCTTACTTCGAAACCTGCTCTCTCTCTGGAAAGACCTCCTGGCCCTAAGGCTGAAAGTCTTCTTTTGTGGGTCAGCTCCGCTAGCGGATTAGTCTGATCCATAAACTGAGAAAGCTGGTTGGTACCGAAGAAGGAATTGATCACAGAAGAAAGCGTCCTGGCGTTGATCAAATCCACTGGCTTGAAATCTTCGTTATCACGTACGTTCATTCTTTCGCGGATGGTTCTGGCCATACGGGCCAAACCCACACCGAACTGAGAATATAACTGCTCTCCTACTGTTCTTACTCTTCTATTGCTTAAGTGGTCAATATCATCGACTACTGCTTTGGAGTTGATTAGACCAATAAGGTACTTTACGATATTGATAATATCTTCTGTAGTAAGAACAATCTTATCAGAAGCGATATCAAGACCTAATTTTTTATTGATTCTATATCTACCTACTTCACCTAGATCATAACGTTTGTCTGAGAAAAACAATCCGTGGATCACTTCCCGGGCAGTCGCCTCATCTGGTGCTTCGGTATTTCTTAATTGCCTATAGATAACTTCCACTGCTTCTTTTTCAGAGTTGGAGTTATCTTTTTGCAATGTGTTATATATAATAGAATAATCAGCTACATTTACATCTTCTCTATGAAGGATGATGCTCTTGGAGCCTGATTCCAAGATAAGATCGATGTCTTCGTCAGTAAGAATAGAGTCTCTTTCTAACAGGACTTCATTTCTATCTATTGATACTACCTCGCCAGTATCTTCATCCACAAAATCCTCTACCCATGTTCTTAGCACCCTTGCAGCTAGCTTTCTGCCACTTACTTTCTTAAGGGCTGCTTTGGTAGAAGGTACTTCCTCAGAAAGGCCAAAAAGGTCCAGTATCTGTTTATCAGATCCATAGCCTATAGCCCTTAACAAAGTGGTAACAGGAAATTTCTTCTTACGGTCAATGTAAGCATACATCACATTATTGATATCTGTAGCAAATTCTATCCATGAACCTTTAAATGGAATGATTCTGGCTGAATACAATTTGGTACCATTAGTATGTTTACTTTGAGCAAAGAATACACCTGGAGATCTGTGCAATTGGGATACAATCACACGCTCTGCACCGTTGATTACAAAAGAGCCCTTTTCGGTCATGTAAGGAAGATTCCCAAGGAATACTTCTTGCTCAATTGTTTCAAAATCCTCATTATCCTCATCTGAGCATAATAGTCGGAGTTTTGCTTTTAAAGGAACAGAATAAGTTAACCCTCTGTCAATACTTTCAGAAACGTTGTATTTGGGAGGATCTACCGCGTAGTCAATGAATTCAAGGGTAAAGTTTTCTCTGGAATCACTAATAGGGAAGTTTTCAGAGAATACCTTGAAAAGACCATCCTGTCTTCGTCTTTCTGCAGGAGTATCCAGCTGGAAGAAATCTTTAAAAGATTGAAGCTGAATATCTAGGAAATCCGGATAGTCTTTGACTACCTTAATAGATGAGAAACTTTTCCTTTCGGTTTGATTCTGGATAGCCAAGGCAGTATATGTTTATAGTGATAATAAATAACTAAATACGACAAAAGTCGCTTAGAATAGTGCAATTAATAAACTGCGCACAAACAGGAAAAGACCTGACTTTTACAGTCAGGTCTATTTTCATAACCTTTACCTAATGGGAAAGGTTATTCAAATTATTTAAGCTCAACTTCAGCTCCAGCTTCTTCAAGTTGCTTTTTAAGCGCCTCAGCTTCGTCTTTAGATACACCTTCTTTAACAGCTTTAGGTGCGCTATCTACTACTTCTTTAGCCTCTTTAAGACCAAGACCAGTTAATTCTTTAACAAGTTTAACTACAGCCAGCTTTGCTCCACCAGCAGCTTTCAAGATTACGTCAAAAGAAGTTTTTTCTTCTTCAGCAGCATCAGCTCCACCGCCACCAGCTACCATAGTAGGTGCAGCTGCAGCAGGTTCGATACCATACTCATCCTTCAATATAGTGGCTAACTCACTAACCTCTTTAACAGTTAAATTTACTAACTGCTCAGCGAATGCTTTAAGATCTGCCATTGTATTATTATTTTAATTGATTGTTTTTAAAACTAATTGAATTATTTTTTATGATTCTCTTTCAGAAAGAGTTTTAACTAGCCCTGCGATAGTATTCTGACCATATTGAAGGGCAGATACCACATTCTTGGCAGGAGAAAGGAGTAAACCGATTACATCTCCTACAAGTTCTTCTTTAGATTTAAGTGTAGATAGTATTTCTAGATTTTTTTCACCTACAAATAAATCTGAATCTAATGAAGCACCTTTGAAAACTGGTCTAGTTTCTTTTTTACCTAATTTTTTTCTGAAGTCGAGTATTACTTTAGCAGGAAGATTTGCTGTCTCAGTAGAGAACATGATTCCTGTAAAGCCTTTAAGTGTTTTTTCAGAGAAGTCAGCATAATCAGTATCTAAGTTTTCCAAAGCCTTGGCTACAAGGGTGTTTTTATAAACTTTATACTCGATGCCTTTCTCAAAACACATTCTTCTGAAAGCATTTACCTGAGCAACGCTGAAACCTGATGCATCTGTGATATAGAAATGCGGAGTTTCTTTTAACTTCTCGGTAAGACTTTCGATTACTATTTGTTTTTCCTCTCTAGTCATAATTATATACCTTGAATACTCCCTTTATCGATTGCAATTCCAGGAGACATTGTGCTAGACAAATGTATACTCTTGAAATACGTTCCTTTAGAAGATGCAGGCTTTAACTTAGAAATGGTAGCGATAAGTTCCTGAACATTGGCCTGAATTTGTTCAGGCCCGAAAGAAACTTTACCCACGCTGGCGTGAATGATACCAAATTTATCTACTTTAAAGTCTATCTTACCAGCCTTAACCTCTCTCACAGCCTTAGCTACATCAAGGGTTACCGTACCGGATTTAGGGTTAGGCATCAAACCTCTAGGGCCCAATACTCTACCTAATCTACCGACTTTTGCCATGACGTTAGGCATAGTGATGATGACATCAATGTCCGTCCATCCACCTTCGATTTTGGCAATATAATCGTCTAATCCAACATAGTCTGCTCCAGCTTCTTTAGCTTCCTCTTCCTTTTCAGGAGTACAAAGTACTAGGACTTTAATGTCCTTACCTGTACCGTGAGGTAAAGCTACGACTCCTCTGACCATTTGATCTGCCTTACGTGGATCTACGCCCAAACGAACGTCGACATCTACGGAAGAGTCAAACTTAGTCAAAGTGATTTCTTTCACAATTGAAGAAGCCTCAGCCAGGGAGTACTGTTGGCTTGGGTCGTATTTTGAAAGAGCTTCTTTTTGCTTTTTTGTTAACTTAGCCATTTTTATTTATTTATTCCTCCCAAGGAGCTTTTCCTGAAACTGTGATTCCCATACTTCTGGCGGTTCCAGCGATCATTTTCATCGCGGAATCCATTTTAAAAGCATTTAAGTCAGGCATTTTCACCTCGGCAATTTCTTTTACTTGATCCCAGGTCACAGAACCTACTTTCTTTCTGTTTGGTTCAGCTGAACCACTTTTGATCTTTGCTGCCTCAATCAGCAAATTAGCTGCAGGAGGTGTTTTTACCACAAAATCAAAAGACTTATCAGAATAAATCGTGATAAGAACAGGAAGGACGGTCCCCATTTTTTCCTGAGTCCTAGCATTGAATTGCTTACAGAACTCCATGATGTTCAAACCCTTGGAACCAAGGGCTGGACCAACCGGAGGAGATGGATTTGCCTGGCCACCTTTAACCTGTAATTTCAGATAACCAGTAATTTCCTTAGCCATTTCCTAGTCTTGTTTTTCTACTTGCATAAAATTTAATTCGACAGGTGTATTACGACCGAAGATCTTGACCATAACATTCAATTTCTTCTTGTCTTCAAACACCTCTTCTATTGTACCCGAGAAACCACTGAAAGGACCATCCATTACTTTAATGGTCTCTCCAACTATATATGGCGTGTCAGCTTTCTCTGCAAACTCATCAATCTCCTCAACTCGTCCTAAGATCCTGTTGATTTCAGACTGACGTAATGGCTCAGGGGTTTTGGAAGCCCCCCCTTGGTTTGACCCTAAGAAACCGATTACACCCGGGATACTCGTAATTACGTGATTGGCCTCACCATTGGATAAATCCGCATTGACCAGTACATATCCTGGAAAGAAATTCCTCTCCCTTACACGTTTCTTGCCATTGCGCATTTCGTAAACTTTTTCAGAGGGGATCAGAACTTCGGGAATAAATTCCTCAATCTTCTGACGGGCGATCTCGTTGTCTAAATATGTTTTAGCCTTTTTTTCCTGCCCGGCTACCACTCTAAGTACGTACCATTTATGTTCAGCCATTCGTAATTTTGATTCTCAATTAAAATAAATCATAAAACCATGTCATCAGGTTCTCGAAGCTGATATCTATAGCACCTATTACCAATGCAAATATCAAGGAGGCCACAAGAACCAAAACAGCGCTGTTTTGAAGGGATGAATACTTTGGCCAAGTGACCTTGTTCTTCATCTCATCAATAGATTCAACAACAAAATTCTTTACATTCATGATCTTAAAATTTAATGGCACGGGCAGAGAGATTCGAACTCCCATCAACGGTTTTGGAGACCGCTATTCTACCATTGAACTATGCCCGTGTATATAGGTATGCCTCCATCGGGACGCAAAACTAGTCAAAATTGCTTAAAGAAACAAATGCGATTCCGAAATATTTTCAGAATCGCATTTGATATTTTATATTAAGATTACTCTTAGTCTAAGATTTCAGTAACCTGACCAGCACCTACTGTTCTACCACCTTCACGGATAGCAAAACGAAGACCTTTCTCAAGTGCTACTGCATTTAGAAGATTCACTTCGATGGTAACGTTATCACCTGGCATAACCATTTCTACGTTTTCAGGAAGTTTGATCTCTCCAGTTACGTCTGTAGTTCTAAGGTAGAACTGTGGACGGTATCTGTTAAAGAATGGTGTATGACGTCCACCTTCTTCTTTTGAAAGTACGTATACTTCAGCCTTGAAGTGAGCATGTGGCTTCACAGAACCCGGCTTACAGATAATCATACCTCTTTTGATTTGAGATTTCTCAATACCTCTTAGAAGTAGACCAACGTTGTCACCTGCTTCACCTCTGTCTAGGATCTTACGGAACATCTCAACACCAGTTACGGTAGATTTAAGACCTTCAGCACCCATACCGATGATGTCAACTGGCTCACCAGAGTTGATAACACCTCTTTCGATTCTACCAGTTGCTACTGTACCACGACCCGTGATAGAGAAAACATCTTCTACTGGCATAAGGAAATCCTTGTCTATTAGACGCTCTGGAAGAGGAATGTGCTCATCCACTGCGTTCATAAGCTCCATGATCTGATCTACCCACTTGTCGTCACCGTTAAGGCCACCAAGTGCTGAACCAGAAATCACTGGAATATTATCTCCGTCGAAGTCATAGAATGAAAGAAGTTCTCTTACTTCCATTTCTACTAATTCTAATAACTCTTCGTCATCTACTAAGTCAACTTTGTTCAAGAAAACTACTAGAGCCGGTACACCTACCTGACGGGCAAGAAGGATGTGCTCTCTAGTCTGAGGCATAGGTCCGTCAGTGGCCGCAACTACAAGTATTGCACCGTCCATCTGAGCAGCACCAGTTACCATGTTCTTCACATAGTCAGCGTGACCTGGACAGTCTACGTGCGCATAGTGACGCTTCTCTGTCTGGTACTCTACGTGTGAAGTATTGATAGTGATACCTCTTTCTTTTTCTTCTGGAGCGTTGTCGATAGAAGAGAAATCTCTTAATTCAGAAAGACCCTTTTTAGCCAATACGGTCGTAATGGCAGCTGTCAAGGTAGTCTTACCATGATCTACGTGACCAATCGTACCGATATTAACGTGCGGTTTGGAACGGTCAAAGGTTGCTTTTGCCATGCGTGAAAATCCTCTGTTTAGTTAAAGAAATGATTTAGTTTTTTTTTTATAAAATGCCTCTGAGCCAACGACGGGAATTGAACCCGTGACCTCTTCCTTACCAAGGAAGCACTCTACCCCTGAGCTACGTCGGCTGATAACATTACTTATGCCTATAAACAAGCATAGAGCGGGAGACGAGGCTCGAACCCGCGACCTGCAGCTTGGAAGGCTGCCGCTCTACCAACTGAGCTACTCCCGCTTGTTTAATTAATCTGATGCAAATCTAATGAAATTTCTGCAAGAAAGAAATTGTGGGGGAAACAGGATTCGAACCTGTGAAGACATAAGTCAACGGATTTACAGTCCGTCCCAGTTGGCCGCTTTGGTATTCCCCCAATCTGGTATTTCAAGAAGCTTCTGAGATTTCTCTCTTTTTGTTCGTCTTAACGGATGGCAAAATTATACCCTTTTCTGAAAGTATCAAAACTTTCGCATAAAAAATCTTACTTTTTTATGCGAAAGTACATTAAGCTTTTCGAAATCAGTAGTTTAATTTTAATCTTCTAAATTCTGAAGGAAAAACTGCTGATACCTCCTGATCATCTCATCAGGTTCTCTCTGACTTAGCTCCTTTAGCTTATCCTCTATTCCCGGTTGATCCATAAAGGCAAACAATCCCTGAAATGCCCCCAACCTAACATAATTGGCTTTGTGCTCGGAAGCTATTTTATACAACTTATCCACTGCCTGATTTATTATAGCGGCATCCTGTCCTGCCATATATTCTGAATAGTAACCCAGGAAGTAATATAATTTCTCACCGCTGAAACCATCTAGTCTAGCATTAAACCAGGCTACCCTATCTATATCTTCTTGTGCATAATAGGAAGCCAGGGCCACCACCATTCTGATGTTCTCTTCCTCATCATAATTACCGGCTATACCTCTCCTATCGGTATTATTCTCATTCTCCAAATAAGCCCCCAGTGCAGCACCTGCTACGTAATATGACCTATGATCCAGCGCCTCTTTAAAGAAAGCCGCATATTTATCACCATCGATAATGGACAGCAGTTCTATGGCAGCAGCTCTTACAGTATTTCGCTGATCATCTTTAGCCAAATTAAAAATTAACCCTTCCAAAGACGCAAGATCTATTCCATCGGTCTGTTGCAGCTTGTCCAGCGCCAGCTCTCTGACTGACCAGAATTCATCCTGCAGCGCATGTTCATAAGTTCTCTGCAAGTCTGAGCCAAAGTAATGTGTGGTAAGGCTATCCAATGCTTCATATCTTGCAATTCCTGCTTTTGAATTTTCAAACTGCAGCATAAACTCGGCCTCATTCCTATACGTATTTTTTCTGGCCAATAATGAAAAATCCTCATCAAACATCACCAAATCAACATCTACATCATTTTCCAAAGCGAAATATTGCAGTCCTTCTTTCAATATAAACTCTTTTTCAAACCTTTCTCCATTAACATACCATTGTACTTGGAAGGGAAGTTTGTATAGTGGATTTTTATCCAATGGCTGCTTTTGCTCTACAGTCAACAGGATATTTCGTGGCTGGCTAAAATCAAACCTGACATCCAGTTCCGGATGCCCCGCGTCCAAAAACCACTGGTTAAAAAACCAGTTAAGGTCCCTGCCTGTCACTTTTTCAAACGCCAGTCTTAAATCATGTATTTCTACTGTACCAAAAGCATGCTTTTCTAAATAATGGTTCAAAGAAGCAAAGAAGGCATCATCACCAATATGTCTTCTTAACATATGAAGTATCCTCCCTCCTTTAGCGTAAGAATGGCTGTCAAACATATCTTCTTTGTCATCATAATAGAAACGGATGAGGTTGACCTTTTTTTCCTCTGCTTCGGCAAAGTACTGCTCCATCTCCCCTATATGATGAAGATCTGCATCATCTTTACTGTTTTTATATTCTTGCCAGAGGTATTCAGAATAGTTTGCAAATGATTCATTCAGTGGAAGATTGGACCAGGATTCGGTAGTCACCAAGTCTCCAAACCACTGATGGAAAAGCTCGTGGGCGATGATACCATCCCACTCATGGTCAATGGCCTCCCTTTCTGTGAGATTAAGTGCTTCCATAAAAATGGATGCAGTGGTATTTTCCATTGCCCCAGAGACAAAATCCCTCACTACGATCTGATCATATTTTGGCCAAGGAAACTTCACTCCTAGTTTGTCAGAAAAGAATCCGATCATCTCAGGAGTATTTTTAAATACAGTGGCAGCGCCTTCCTTGTACTTTTCCTCTACGATATACCTAAGAGGTATATCTTCCCACTGGTCATTAACCACGCCAAAGTCACCCACTACTACTGCGGCGAGATATGGAGCATGAGGAAGCTCCATCTTCCAGTGGTCTGTACGCGTTCCGTCATCATTGTTTGTTTGAGATACCAGTATCCCATTACTCACCGTCATGTCCTTGCCCTCCACCGTAAGTCTAATATCCTGTGTAGTCTTGACATTGGGTGCATCTATAGTGGGAAACCACTTTGAGCTGTTCTCTGTCTCCCCCTGGGTCCAAATCTGACGCGGCTTGCCCTCTGTAGCGTCCGGATTAATGAAATAAAGTCCTTTGTCATCTGTGATGGCAGCACTTCCACCATTAGGACTGGTAGAAGGCATTGCCGTGTAGCGGATACTTACATTCAGGGTATCATTAGAAGTATATATTTGAGGTAGATAGATGTTTACCTTAGTGCCGTTATAATGAAAATTTAGTGGTTGGCCCTCACCTCCGTCTAAAGAGATATCATGGATTTCAAAGTCTTTGGCATCTAGCTCCAGTAGATCTTGATCATAAAAATAAGGCTTCAACATTAGATCAGCGGTCCCCAATACATGTTGGTTCTTATAATCAAACCGGAGGTCCAATGAAGTGTGGAGCAGGTCAAATCTTTTTTCACGAGCGGCCTGATAGTTTTCGATTTTTCTTTCCCGTTCTTGTATATCAGCTTTAATTTCAGCTTCCTTAGAAAAATCCCTCACTATAGGTTCTGGTTTAACTATAGAGTCATGGACAGTCTGCTCCTGATTCTTACAACCGCTAACCAATAATAAAGTACTACAAAAAACTACCAGCTTATTTATTCCTAACTTCATATGCTTTCTTTACTACTATTACATTTTAAAACATGGAAGGAAGATTATTATTATAATCTTTACCATAAATACCGGGTTCATCAAAATCGATCGATATCCTGATATTAGCTCTAAAGATACTACAGATTGATTTATTTGTTTATCTTAAGTTAGATTAGACCGTAATATGTATAAGATCATTACTTTTTGTTATTCCTCAAAAGGAAAGTATATTTAGCATTTAAATCTAACGGAATGTATTCAGTAGTAATAGATAAAAACCAATATCAGGTCAGCAGAGAAGGCGACAGTTATACAATAAATGGCACCACTCTGGAATGGGACATCATAAAAATAAAAGATCGGATTTACCATATTATCATAGGTGACAGGTCACATACCCTAGAACTGATTTCGTCCAATGAAGAAGAAAAAACGCTTAATGTCAAGCTTGATCATAAGATCACCACTCTTATAGTAAAAGACCGATATGACCAGTTACTGGAAAAGCTGGGGATGAACCTGTCTGCTGGAAATAAGGTCAAAGATATCAAAGCTCCTATGCCGGGCCTAATCTTTGAAATCAAAGTAAAGGTAGGCGATCTGGTCAAAAAGGGAGATCCTGTACTGGTACTTGAAGCCATGAAAATGGAAAACATATTAAAGTCTCCCGGAGATGGTGAAGTGAAGGAAATAAAAGTCTCAAAAGGCGCCAGCGTAGAAAAAAACCAAGTTTTGATCCAATTTTAGTCAATACATATAGTTTTATACGCTGAACAATTTATCTTTGTCAAGTTTATAATGACCATAATAAATTTAATCATTTTATCATTTCTTCAAAGTCTATCCAATTATGAAGTATAAAAGAATCCTGCTCAAACTCAGTGGAGAAGCCCTCATGGGAGAAAAAAACTACGGCATTGACTCTAAAAGATTAGAGCAATATGCCCATGAAATCAAAAAAATCACTGATTTGGGAGTAGAGGTTGCCATCGTAATCGGAGGCGGTAACATATTTAGAGGTGTACAGGCAGAGAACATAGGTATCGACCGGGTACAGGGCGATTATATGGGAATGCTGGCCACCCTCATCAATGCGATGGCCCTGCAAAGTGCTTTGGAGGAAAACGGCATGTTTACCAGGCTGATGTCAGGAATTAAGATAGAAAGTGTATGTGAACCTTTTATTCGCCGCAGGGCAATCCGCCATTTAGAAAAAGGTAGAATTGTAATTTTTGGAGCAGGAATAGGAAACCCTTATTTCACTACCGACTCTACGGCTAGCTTAAGGGCGATTGAAATAGAAGCAGAGGTGGTACTGAAAGGCACAAGAGTAGATGGTGTCTATACAGCAGATCCAGAAAAAGATAAAACGGCTACCAGATACACTACTATATCCTTTCAGGAGGTTTATGAGAAAAACCTTAATGTAATGGATATGACCGCTTTTACACTATGTCAGGAAAACAATCTCCCTATAATCGTATTTGATATGAACAAAGACGGGAATCTAGCCAATCTGATAAGAGGCGAGAAAGTAGGTACTTTAATCATGTAATCATAAGCTAAATAAAAAATGGAAGAGATACAACTAGAACTGGAAGCCGCAAAGGAACTGATGCAAAAAGCGGTGGACCACACCTCGAGTGAACTGGTAAAGATCCGGGCAGGTAAAGCAATGCCCAATCTTTTGGACGGTGTAATGGTCAACTATTATGGTAACCCCACCCCTATCAACCAAGTCGCTTCTGTAACTACGCCTGATGCCAGAACACTAAGCATAAAACCGTGGGAAAAGAACATGATCGGTGAAATCCAAAAGGGTATCATCAATTCTGATCTAGGTCTAGCACCACAAAACAATGGTGAGATCATCATTCTGACCATTCCTCCGCTTACAGAAGAAAGAAGATTAAACTTGGTAAAACAGGCCAAGGCTGAATGTGAAAGTGGCAAAGTAAGTATAAGAACGGTAAGAAAAGATACCAACGATTCTCTTAAAAAGCTGCAAAAAGAAGGTGCTTCGGAGGATGATATTAAAAGAGCTGAAGATAAGGTCCAAAAATTCACGGATCAATATTCTTCTAAAATCGACGAAATATTTGATAAAAAAGAAGCGGAGATCCTAAAAATATAATTTTGTATAAAAAGTCTGCCATCAAATAGGCAGACTTTTTTTTATGGTATCACTTACCACTTGTGACAGTATTATATTTCGTGTATTATACTATACACTACCAATATTGTATACAAACCGCCGGTTTCAGTATAAATGTAAGTTTTTAATATGGCATATAATGATTCAAGAAGGGCAGCAGCCCGTATCTATAGAAAACTTAGATTGGGGTGGATTTTTAATACCTCTACTTTCACCGGAAATTTCATTCTTTCCTTGTCCATAAGCTATTTTTTCAGAGAATTAGGTTTTGATGATGATGTCAATTATGTGTTTTTTCTAAGTGTGCTGGCCGTGGGCCTGTGGGTAACGGAAGCCATTCCCCCATTTGCTGTGGGCATATTTATCATCGCGATGTTGCTTTTAGGTTTTGGAACAGACTTCATATTATCTGAACATAAAACACCCGTAGAAATGTACCTGGGCACTTGGACGAGCAATGTCATCTGGTTATTATTGGGTGGTTTTTTTCTGGCAGAGGCGATGGCACAGGTACATCTGGACAAGTCTCTTTTCAGGTTTACCGTTAAGCGTTTTGGTGAAAGTCCGGAGAAATTGCTATTGGGACTGATGCTGACCACAGCTGTGGGCAGTATGGTCATGTCAAATACTGCCACTACGGCTATGATGGTATCCTCTGTCTTACCGCTTACCCACATGCTGGGCAAAAGCTCTTCATATACCAAGGCACTACTGGTAGGGATCCCTGCCGCTGCCACTCTTGGGGGAATGGGAACCATCATAGGAAGCACACCAAATGCCATAGCGGTAGGTGCCTTACAAGAAAAAGGACTTAACATCACCTTTTTGGACTGGATGATATTCGGCCTTCCCACAGGGCTCTTGGCTGTCTACCTTTTCTGGGTGTTCCTGACTAAACGAATGGATTTGGCTAAAGTCAATTTAGATTTTTCACAGCTGACCGCTAAGCCTACCATTAAAAGCAAGTTTGAACAAAGAGCCGTAATCTTTACGCTGATCGTCACAGTCTGTATGTGGCTGACCGAACCCTTACACGGCATACCTATCGCAGCCACCTCTGCTATACCTATAGTATTACTTACCCTTTTCCAAGTAATCAAAGCAGAAGATGTGAGGAGACTTCCATGGGATACTCTTATGCTGGTAGCGGGGGGGCTTGCCCTAGGGATCGCTATGGTGGATGTGGGACTGACTGATATCATTATGGAGCAAATAACATCACTTCCCATTGCCCTGATTGGAGTAGCTATTGTATTTAGTATTATCGGTGTAATGATATCCAATATCATGAGCAATACCGCTGCCGCATCTATCCTTGTCCCAATAGGTCTGGCCTTACCTGGAATTTATGGATTTGCTGTTCCTCTCATTGTGGCACTCAGCTGTTCTTGTGCACTATTGCTTCCAGTTTCCACACCATCTAATGCCATATCCTTTTCCACCGGCATGGTCGAGCAGAAGTCTTTCAGACCTGGAGGATTCTTGATGATCATATTGGGACCGGTTTTGGCATTCATTTCTGTGATGATTTGGTCCCTTATTTTTGTATAGATAGCAAAAATTAAAATGTGATTTGATAAGAAACTATTTAAAAACCGTAAAGCAGAATTATTTCTAAATACTGATATTATGCATATACATCCTCATAAGCGCATTTGCATTAGGAAATTATATTAATTGTCCGGTTCTAAAAATAAGCGTTTTTCTTTTGAAAGAAAGAAAGTTATATTTGTACTCAGATAAATTTTATTAATCTACAAAATTTCTCCTTTCATTTAAATCACATCGATCATATTACATAAAAAATGAGCCTTGACCCCACAATTAATTTGACTAATTGTGATAAGGAGCCTATACACTTACTTGGAAAACTTCAGCGTTTAGGCCACCTGCTCGCAATCAGTAATGAAAGCTTAGAGATAAAATACATCAGTGAAGGATTGAATCAAATCTTTAATTTATCTCTTGAACAAACTTTTCATCTGAGGATAGTCGATCTTTTTGACAAAGAATTTTTAAAGTCGCTTAAAAGATTTATCGGCGGCAAAAGAAAAAATTCCTCATATCATCAGCCCATATCAGTGGCGGGCAGCTACTATAAAGTGATTTTTGCTGCAAGTAATGGTTATACCATTATTGAAATGGAAGCTATTCCTGATTTGGAAGAACATTATTTACAGGTGCAAGTTGGGAATTCATTTATAGAAGAAGCCATCACTTCTATAAACAATGCTCGATCAGAAGTACAGCTTGTCAACAATGCTGCAGTCCTATTGAGAGGATTTACTGGTTTCGATAGGGTTATGGTGTACAAATTTGATGAAAATGGCGATGGAGAAGTCATAGCTGAAGATAAAACCTTTGGGTTAGATTCCTTTTTAGGTCTGAATTATCCTGCCAGTGATATACCTAAGCAGGCAAGAAAACTATATTTAAGCAATAAGGTCAGGGCCATTAATGATGTATACGATGAAGGGAAAAAAATTTTTTCCATAGATGATATAAGTGCAGCTGACCATCTGGATCTGAGCTATTCGGTTTTCCGAAGCGTCAGCCCTATTCACTTACAGTATCTAAAAAATATGGGAGTCACAGCCTCACATGGGATTTCTCTGATCATAAATGAAACATTATGGGGCATGATCATCTGTCATCACTATGAGGGAACAAAATTTTTATCATTAAATCAAAGAATGACCACTCAGTTATTCGGCGATTTTTTTTCCAAAAGCCTTGAACTGATTAACGCCTCTCAGGAAAAACAGGAAATATCTATACTTTCAGGTATTGTAGACCAATTAAAATACGAACAGTCTGTAAAGGGGCCTGTATTTGAAGCTTTAAAACAAAATTGGGACCATATATCCAATCTAATGAACTGCCAAGGAATGGCACTCATGTCAAAAGATGGTATAGATTATATAGGAGAAAAGGTAAAAGAAAATGATCTCAAAACCATATCAGAACAAATAAATGAGAAAAAAGAGTTTATTTATGCTACCAAATCCATCCTTGCAAGTGGGTTAATGGGACTGTCAGATTTTCCATATGCTGGATTTTTAAGACTCTCCATATCAGAGAGCCTAGGCACTGAACTTTTTCTTTTCAGAAAAGAGAAGAAAAGGGTAATTAACTGGGCAGGGAACCCCAATAAACCCATTGAAATAGATTTTGACAATGTCAATAAACTATCCCCACGAAATTCATTTGCCAAATGGGAACAAAAAGTTGAAAACGAATCACGTGAATGGTTCGCTAAAGATATTAGTCTTGGAAAAATACTGAGAGAATCTCTCATCAGCTACGAACTGGAAAAAATGAATCAGCAGTATGCTAAAAATGAAAAAAACTCCCGTTATTTTGAAAGTCTGTTAAATGAACGAAACCAGGAACTTTCTTATACCAATCAACAATTAGAGAAACAGCTGAAAGCTAACCTGGCAGATCAAAGAACTTTGGAGATTGCTAAAAATTCAGCTGAATATATGAACAAAGTAAAATCTGGATTCTTAGCTAACCTCAGTCATGAAATGCGTACTCCTATGAACGGCATCATGGGATTATCTTTAGTTATAAAGCAGATGAGTGATAATGATAATATTCATAATTTTGCCAATTTGCAGATTGAAAGCAGTGAAAGGCTTCTGAAAACGTTGAATAGAATTTTGGAAATGGCTAAAATTGAAAACAACGCCATTAAACATACTTTTGGGCTCATTGATATGGGCACTCTGCTTGCAGAATTGATAGAACCGCTTAAAATATTAGCCGATCAGAAAAAGCAGAGTTTGCTTATGGTTAATCATGATAAATCAAAAAAAATCGTTTCTGATCAGTATATTTTAGAACAAATCATCACCAACCTGGTGGGCAATGCCATTAAATACAGCCCTGAAGGCGGTCATATCCAAATAAATGCAAAGACAATATCCATAGATTTAACAGAGTTTTTGGTAATAACGATAGAAGATAACGGGGTAGGGATAGCCAATGATAATATTAACAAAATCTATGATCCATTTTATATGGAAAGTGAAATCACCAAACAAAAAGACAACAGCTCCGGGCTGGGTTTGTTTTTGGTCAAAAAATACACGGAGTACCTTAATGGAGAAATAGACGTAAAAAGCAAAAAAAACATAGGCACCATATTTACAGTAAAAATCCCTTTAGAACAAAAAAGATAGCAATTAAAATAAAGTCTGATATGAAAATTCTATATATCGAAGATAACAATATTAACCGGTTGGTTTTTGAAACCTTATTGTCTCCCAAAGCGGAGGTAGCCTGCGCTGAAACTGGCCCTATTGGTCTTGACTTGGCCATGAAAGAATGTTATGAAATAGTAGTGATTGATCTTAATTTAAATGATCCGGAAATGGATGGCTTTGACGTAATCAGGACGCTGAAGGATGATAAATATGATCTCAGATGTTCTTCCAAACTTTATGCTTTAACTTCATATGTTGGCACCGAATGGGAAGAAAAATGTCTTGAGGCAGGGTTTGATGGTTTTTTTAACAAACCTCTAGACCCCAATAAAATCCTAGAAAACCATCAGCTTAATGATTAGTGCTACGCTAAAGGAGAAAACAAAGCAATTGCATGCAGAAACAGAAAGTAGCTTAAATGCTAAAAGAATCTTTTCCTTAGATTTTTCTTTGCCAGAGTATATTAATATTCTTCAGGCACTTTATATTGCCCATATGTCTCTGGAAAGTTCTTTAGGATTAATTATGGCTACATATGACAAATGTGAACTAAAAAAGCATTATACCCCACTTTCCCACCATCTCCAGAAAGATTTGGAAGAATTAGCCATTTCGACCACCAGACTTTCGCTGATATCGCTAAAAGACATAAATCCTTTGAATGGAATCGGTATACTTTATGTATTGAACGGATCTTCATTAGGTGCTAAGCACATTAATAAGCGGCTGAGAGAAATATACGTTCAATGGCCAGTTTTTTCTGGGCAATTCTATGAAGCTTCTTCCGGCCAGACTATAGAAGAATGGAAAGCTTTCTCTACTATCTTAGATAGTCTAGTCCTAAATCCAGAAGAAACCAATCAGGTTATTGAAGGGGCTGAAGTAGCTTTTAAAACATTTATAAAAGCAAGTAAGGAAATAGGAAAAATAATTTGAATACAGCAGGTATGCCATAAATAAACTAAAGAATTGGCGGCCATTGACTGCCAGTTCTTTCCTTTTTTAAACCTTATTTATTTAAATATAAAATAATTCGCTCAAGATTCAAAATTATTCTCCCATACTGATATTTATAAAAGAAGCCACACCAAATCTAATTCCAGAGGTGCTGTAGTTTCCATTCTCAAATCCTGCCCCTATTTCAATTCTAAAAAACCTGAACAAATTGTCTAAGGAATATCCAATTTCCATATAATGTGGAGATTCTTTTGTCTTTAAATAATTAAAAAATATGTTCTCTTTCAGCCCAGTGAACCTTAGCATCGGGAGCTGTGTCAAAAGAAACTTCCTAAACTGATAATGCACAATAGTGCCCACAAACTCTGTTTGTGTACTAAATCTGTAATAATCCATAAACCTATAATTTGAAGCCACTCCCATATCACTAAATATAGTTCTATTGCCTCCAAAATGCTTATAGTCCATAAAATAGACCTGGTTCCGATTTAAAAAACTCCCTGCGTTTAAATTAAAGTGTAGCGTTCCACTTACACCAAAATCAAATTTATGCTCTATACCTGCTTCCAAAAGATCAAAATCCGAACTTTCACTTCCCCTTATATTGGGTAGCCCCTTAGTATAGTTAAGGCTTAGCCGAGGGGCTGTGGTATATATAGGGTATCTCCTTTCATTACGGATGCCATATTTTAAACCAGGCCTCCATACAGCATTAAGGGATATATTGAATGCTTCATGATTATTGAAAGCCACAGGTGGTGCTTCCAGATTGGCTGGCCTGTTTGGCGTAAATGATTCTCCCTCTTTATTGAAATAACTAAAATCAGATTGGTTGAACAGCTCTCTTCTATAGGCCCATAAGATTTCTCCACCAAAACTGAAGGCTTCATTTACCACTTTTCGGTAATACCCATTGACAAAATCCTGTTCATATAGTTTCATGTAGTTTTGCCTAAAAAGGAGGGTATATGCTGCATTAACAAACTCACTGATGGGATCTTCATTATTATACTGGTAAATATATGAGCCTCCCTGCACTCCCATCCTTATGCGGGAGACACCGGAAGAAACGGTTCTATAAATATCGACTTTACCATAGGATTGCTGACTGGCAAAACCATATCGGAATTCAGGTCTTATCACGAAGTCCCGAGTACGGGTAGTAAGGCTGTCTGCCAGTTTTACCTTTTCCCGGAATCTTACAAAGCCTGACAAACCTACCTTTGTGCCTTCGACTGTATTATAACTTAACTTGGCTAAATTGGTGTGGAATCCTGCTGAAACACCTTTTCCAAAATAATAATCCCCACCGGTCAGGATTTCGAGCGGGTTAAATTTCCTCTTAGCAGCACGTGAAACACTATCACTTTTACTCTCCTTTGCCGCTTCCACCACTGCTAAGCTATCATCTCTTTTGTAGCCCTTTAATTCATCCATCGTCAGCTGAACTGGCCGAATACTGTCCCAATAGGATATATCTCTTTTATTAGCCAAAGAATCAACTTTATAGGAAGTTTCTCGGATAACCTCAGCATCGTCCCGCTGCTTCAATGATTCCTTCTCGTAATCATTGATCATCTTGCGAAATTCTTTTCGTGTAAGCTTATCACCATCCGCCAAATTTTCCAGAGAGGCGTTGCGCTTGTTAAATTTTATCGCTTCCTTTGGTACCTCCTGTACTTTTTCATCTATAATTTCCGCTTCCACCACTAAATCAGGGTTCAGTGTTATATGATAATCCCTTACCGAAGCCAGATATTTATATTCTCCCTCAAACCCGAATATTTTACCTCCAAAATTATAAGTATGGGTCGTAGGCATCCAGACATTAGGTTCTATAGGTGCATATATCTGGTTCACTCTTATTTTAAATCCCATCAAGGAAGTCTGAAGATCCAGACTGTGTATTGCCCATAATTCATCTATTATATAGATATACCCCTCAAATACATTTTCTCCACGAGACCTAGGGGTAACCTTTATTTTGTTGATATAAACATCATTTTCGTAATATGAGCCTACTAAAGTGAATTTATAATATGCAAATGCTGACCTCGATAAGGGAGAAATAGCTTCATTTACTTTTTCATTATAAAAACTAGCTCCTATATAGGGAGCGGGCGAAGCAGAATTATTATCCCCACTGGTCCGGATGCTGATTACTTTTTCTTCTACTTTATTTGGCTGAGTCACGGTTATTTCAGAGACAGATTCTGTGGTATAGGCTTCATCCAGGTTCAGCCCTTCCTCTTTGAGCTTCTTTTTTAGGAAGAAAGGAGCATTGGTTAATTTCCCGGTCCCTTTAAGGTACACCTGCATGGTGTACTGTTTAACCTGAAGCCGGTGATATTTGGCCTTACTAATGGCTTTTCTCATGACGGTAAGCGCTGGGTCTTCCTGTCCGCTTTGTACGATGACTTCCTGGAGTCCAAATACTTGCTCTTTTAGACTAAAATCAAGTTCTACCCAATCGTTTCTGACTTCTACAGTTTTAAGGACAGATTCATAACCGATGAACTGGACCAGAACATCATATAGGCCAGGCTTCAGCCTAAATTCATACACTCCATTCTGATTGGAGGGAATGCCATCTCCTAGATTACGGATATATACGGATGCATAAGCAAGTGGCTCACCGGAATCTGACATAACTTTTCCCCTGATTCCTTGCGCATATAATGCCCCTCCACCCAGAAACAACATGACTAAAAAGATTAACCTCATAAAAACTAGATATTTATAGATGCAAAATGGTAGATAAATAGGAATAGACAAAATTATTATTCCCTGTTTAGAAATTTTAACTAAAAACACCATCCTTTTAAAACCAATAAATACAGCCTCAACTTCATTTCTCAAAATATATTTACGATATTTTAATTATTTACTGTATTTAGTATTTAGCTGAACCGTTTAAGTAAAAATATTATTTTTTTTTACTTAAGTAAATTTTTTAAGATAATGTAAGTAGAAAACGATTTCACTTAATAGATTCATAAAATATAGTAGAAACCATTAATACATCTTTATATAAGATCTAATATATTGAATAGAATATTTTTAAACTACACCATTAAAGATTATTAATTTTTGTTAAAATGAAATATTTAAAATACTTTTCATTGAAATATATAATTAAAACAATTTTTAATTTTATTTACAATAATAAACCCTTATGAGAAATCATTATCTAACCTTAAAGCTACTACTCTTGATGATAGTGCTTTCGGCAGCAGCCACCAAAGAAGTAAAGGCCCAAAGCAGAGAAGTCACTGGAGTGGTAACATCTGATTTTGACAGCGAGCCGTTACCAGGCGTATCAGTTCAGATAAAAGGAACTACCAGGGGTGCTATCTCTGATCTTGATGGCTCCTTCAGCATTAATGTACAGCCAGATGACCGAATACTTGTATTTTCATTTATAGGTTTTCAGACTAAAGAAGTTGAAATAGGCAATCAGTCCAGGTTTACTGTTTCACTGGAAGAAAGCATAGAAAGCCTTCAGGAGGCAGTGGTAATAGGATATGGTACGCAGGATAAAAAGGAAATAACCTCATCTGTGGCATCTGTAGGTGCAGAGCAGTTCAACAGGGGCAACTTTACCAATCCTACCCAACTCTTACAGGGAAAGGTGGCCGGTCTATCTGTAACACGTCCTGGCGGAAATCCAAACGCAGCACCTACAGTAAGGCTTAGAGGCATATCCTCATTTGGTGCTACACAATCCCCACTTATAGTTCTAGATGGAGTGATTGGTGCATCTATAGATGCAGTAGACCCCAATGATATCGAATCATTTGATGTTTTGAAAGATGCTTCAGCAGCCGCCATCTATGGTACCAGGGGTGCAGCCGGAGTAATTTTGATTACCACTAAAAGAGGTGCTGATAGAAAGGGAATCTCCAGTGTAACTATTAATACTTTTGGTACAGCAGAACAGCCTACTAGGTTAATACCGATTCTATCACCGGAGCAGTTTGTAGAACGGGGTGGGGTAGATTACGGTCATAGAACAGACTGGAGAGATGAAATAACCCAAACGGCTGTCAACGGTACCGTGAATGCATCAGTGACAGGGGGCTTTGAAAACACCTCTTTCCTAGCCTCGGTAAACTACAGAAACAATGACGGGATTATACGGGGAACAAATCGGGAAACGCTTAACACCCGTTTTAATTTAAACCACGGAGCATTTAATAATAGATTGCGCATGAATTTAAGTCTTTCATTCAATAATACTGATGTAAAAAATGTAAATGATCAAGCAGTAAGATATGCTACAGTATACAATCCCACTGCTCCAATTTATGAAAGAGATTATTCTCCACAGGAAACTCCAGAGGATTTAGAACAAAGGCTATCAAATGCAAATAGGGATTTTGGAGGATACTTCCAAAGGCCTCTTTTTGATTTTTATAATCCGGTAGCCCTTATAAACCAGCAGGAATTCACCAATGAATTAAGAGCAGCAATCTATTCTTATAGAGTGGAATATGACCTTTCCAATAAATTTACGATCGCCACACAATTTTCTCAGGACAGATTTACAGATCTAGCCACTCAATACTATTCCAGACAGGATTTCCAAACTGGTTTTGGCCGTGTAGGGCAGGCAGGGCAGAACATGTATGACAGGACTACCACCATATTAAATGGAACTATTAGGTTTGAAGATGAAATTTTTGATAGAATGAACTTTACCTTTCTATTGGGAGGTGAAACACAGCTATTCAATGAAAGAGGATTAAACGCATCATCTACCAGATTCCTTTTTGATTTAGGTCCTAATAATCTTGGCGCTGGTGGATTAAGATTTGGACCAGGTACGGGCTTGGGATCTTATGCTAATACCTCTATATTGAATTCTGCTTTTGCCAGAGCTAATTTTAATTATGCCAACGCCTACTTTGTATCAGCTTCATTGAGGGCTGAAACCTATTCGGGCTTTGGTAGAGATAATCAAACAGGCTATTTCCCTGCTTTAAGTTTAGGTGCTGATTTCACACAGATTTTTGACATGGGCATATTCAGCCAGTTCAAACCAAGGGCCTCATTTGGTATAGTAGGACAGCTGCCACCCTCTCCCACATTAGCTTTGGGTATATTTGGTACAGGAAACAGGATACCCTTAGACCCTAATGATCCCGTAAATTCGGTCTTTGTAGCACCATTAAGATCCGCAAGTCCTAATCCACAGCTGAGGTGGGAAACCACCCAAGAGTTTACCGTAGGATTGGATTATGGATTGTTTAATAACAAACTAACAGGCCAAATAGACTATTATAGAAGAAACATATCAGATCTTATCTTCAATGTAAATGTACCTATAGGCACACCTAGTGCAGTAGAGCCTGGAGGTACCTATACTGCCAGTAATATTTGGGCAAACGTGGCTTCACTTACTAGTGCAGGCTTTGAATTCCTCGCTACAGTGAACAATGTCCAATTAGGGGGGGTATCCTGGACACCCAGCTTTAATTTAACATGGTATGAAAGAACCAGGATTAGCAATCTCGGTGGTTCAGATTTTAACGTAGGCGAAATAAGACAAGGTGTCCCAGGTTCACCTGGACAAAACGACAACCCAATGATCTGGAACAGAGAAGGGGAAAGAATCGGAGATTTTTATGGTCCTAGATTTTTAGGGCTTAATGATGCCGGAGAGTACCGGCTTACTGCCCTTGACGCTGCAGGTGAGTTAGACCCCAGCCAGTTTGAAAGACTGGGAAGTGCATTGCCCACAGGGGATTTTGGGTTCTCAAACACATTTATGTATGGCAATTGGGATTTAAATTTCCTACTACGAGGAAGCTGGGGTCATTTAATATATAATTCTTATAGGGGTTTTTATGAAAATGCGGACGGTGCGTCTAATTCATGGAATTCTGTCCTGACTGACAATACACCCACAGATCCTCTGGTGGTTTCAACACCTACTTTTTCTGACCTATATCTCGAAAGGGGTGATTTTATCAGACTGGATAATTTACAGCTGGGATACAATGTACCCACCAGAGCTGCCAATTTAACCAATTTAAGGCTGTATGCCGGGGTCCAGAATTTGTTTACCATCACTGATTTCACCGGAATAGATCCAGAAGTAAGGTGGGCTGATCTGGAAGACCCAGAAAACCCTAATGTATTGGCTCCAGGTATCGAAAGAAGAAATACATATTTCTTACCTAGAATCTGGCAGGCTGGATTAACTATAACCTTCAAATAATTTAAAAGACTAAAGATATGTTAAAATCAATAAAGACTTTGTGCATGGGAACATTGGTCGCTGTGGCCATGGGCTCTTGTTGGGAATTAGAGCAGGAGGTGCTCACGGGCGTCACGCAGGAAAAATTAGATGCTAATATCACTCCTGAACTTATCGAGGTTCTCAAGCAGTCCGCCTATAGCTCATTAATTACAGAAGGAATGGGTAGTTTTGGTACACATGGAGGACTATATAGTATTATGGAAATATCCTCTGATGAAATGGTTATACCCCAAAGAGGTGCGGACTGGGAAGACGGGGGCATATGGCTTAGGGCTCATAGACATACATGGACGGTTCTGGACGGACCATATAATAATGCATGGAACTATGCCTTTGGAATAGTGGCTCAATCAAATCTTTTGATACAGCAATTCCCAGATATAGAGGAATTAGTAGGAGAACTTAAGGTTTTGAGGGCCTTAAGCTACCTATTTCTGATAGATAATTTTGGAAATGTACCTATAGTTACTGAAAGTGATGTAATTCCAAATCCGCCTAGCAATACTAGACTAGAAGTTTTCCAATTTATAGAAAGCAGTGTATTGGATAATATCGAATACATGACCAGGGACAATACCAGAACCAACCTTAATTATTGGACGGCTCACATGATTTTGGCTAAGCTATATCTAAACGCAGAAGTATATACCGGAACTCAGCGATGGGCAGATGCCGAAAGGGTACTTGACCTCATTATCAATGAAGGCCCTTATAGTCTGGCCCAAAACTTCTTTTCCAACTTTGCCAGCAATAATTCGAATTCACCCGAAAACATGCTAACGCTACCTTATGATGCGAATAATGCACCGGGATTCAACATTCATATCATGTCTTTTCACTACAGTTCACAGCAGACTTTTGAATTACAGCAACAACCAAACAACGGATACGCCGCTTTGGAGGAATTCTACAATAGTTTTGAAGATAATGATGTGAGAAGAGAAAGCTTGAGGGAGGGGCCACAGTTTGCCTCTGATGGTGTAACACGCATAATAGATGCTGCAGCAGAGCCAAATGACCCAGACGGCCCTCCAATTACTTTCACTCCTGAAATCAATATGCTGGCACCAAATGCATTAAGACAAGCCGGCACCCGAGTCAACAAATTTGAAATTCCCCTAGGCTCAGCACCTAGTTTAAATAATGATTTCCCTATCTTTAGGTATGCAGATGTCATCTTGATGAAAGCAGAAGCTGCATGGAGACAAGGAAATACGGCAGAAGCTATAGCGGCTGTAAATATGGTGAGAGAACGGGCAGATGTACCGCCTATTACCCAATTGACTCCAGAGCTGTTATTAGCTGAAAGAGGAAGAGAACTATTTGCGGAAGGCCATAGGAGATCCGATCTTATAAGGTTTGGAAGGTTTAATTCTCCATGGTGGGAAAAGCAGTCATCTGCTCCATTCAGGAATCTGTTCCCTATACCTCAGAATCAGATTTTGGCCAACCCGAACTTAACTCAAAACCCTGGTTATTAAAATTAATAATTTTCAATTCAGGCAAGAAGTGCCTATTATTCGCACTTCTTGTCTGTACTTATATTCAGCTTTTACGTAGGTGTCTCCAGGTTGATATGAAACACATTCATTCATAAAGCGCCTACTAAGACTAACTATATTCTTACTTTTATATTAGACATATTAAAGGTATTGGCAATAGGATAGGCATATTATGATAAACAAATATTGGATGATGATCATACTTTTAGCTGCAACGCCAAGCTGCGCTCAAAAGACTGAATACGATATTATTAAAAAAAGGGAACTTTCATCTGGCAAGCAGGTAAATGAACTATTTTTAAACATCAGCTTTGGAATGGATCAGTACACTTTTTATACTACCTGCCGGGAGCATAATAAAAAAGGTCTGCTAACTGATGGAGCTCACCACCTTCCTATCCTTTATAAAACAGAAATGCCCTCGGGCAAAAAAGCCGACATGTTCTTTTATCCTCAATTTTCAGATGATAAATTAAGTTTTATGCCTATAGAATTTGAGTATCCTTCTTGGTTTCCTACCAATGAAGAATATTCCAGTACCTTCTTGAAAAAAGACGTAGTGGATTTGTTAGAATCGTGGTATGGACAAGGATTTTTTGAAGTAACAGATAAGGGAAAAACAAAATCGGTAATGGTTAAAATCGACGGCAACAGGTTGATAAGAGTATTTAAGAAAAACCTAAAATCGGTCAGGGTGGAAATGATGGACTTGCGTGTTATGAATTTTGATGATTTAAAAAAAAGAAATGAGTGAAATAATCATTAAACCCGTAAATATGAAAAAATAGAAATGCCGCTTTACATTATATGGACCAGGGGACAATCCTACGAAATATTATTTGATACGGTATATAACAGCTAATTTTTTCACTGTAAAACAACCCTATTTTCCGTAGGGTAATTTTTATTTCAAAATAGGACAAAGGAAAGCAGTTTGAACATTAGGAATATTTGGCGTAGAATGATCATTCAATTATCACTATGGAAAAAAGAATATCTGAAATACACCGAAAAATCAGTTTATATAAATGAATAAAATCAAGACGCTTTTCTTACTTGCATCCATTTGGTCCTGTAGCCAACAGGGAGAAAAAGAAAAAATGTTTTCCCTTTTATCTCCAGCAGAAACAGGTATCCACTTCAGTAACGACCTGGAGGGGACCGAAGAATTGAATATATTAGAGTACCTCTATTTTTACAATGGTGGCGGTGTAGCAGTAGGGGATGTGAATAATGATGGATGGGTGGATATTTACTTCACCTCCAATCAGGGAAGTAATAAACTTTATATCAATAAAGGCAACTTCCAATTTGAAGATATCACTGAGGCTGCTGGAGTCAACGGCGATGGCGGTTGGTCTACTGGTGTAACCATGGCTGATGTGGATGGGAATGGATTTTTAGATATTTACGTGTGTCAGGTGGGTGACTACAAAACCTTATCCGGAAGCAATAAACTTTACATGAACAATGGAGATGGCACTTTTACCGAAAAAGCAAAAGAATATGGGTTGGACTTCATTGGATTTTCTACCCAAGCCCTCTTTTTTGACTATGATAATGATGGCGATCTAGACCTTTATCTTTTAAACCATTCCGTTAAAAAACCGGAAGTTTTCGCTAGCGCGCAATCTAGGAACCAACTCCAGGATCCTAAAGGAGGAGACCGGCTTTATAAAAATTTAGCTTCTGAAGGTCAATTTGGATTTGAAGAAGTCACACAGAAAGCTGGTATATATAGTAGCAGCCTTGGGTTTGGTTTGGGTATAGCAGCCGTAGACATCAATCAAGATGGCTGGATGGATCTATATATTTCCAATGATTTTACTGAAGATGATTACTTATATGTAAACAATGGTGACGGAACGTTCCAGGAAGTATTAGAGAAAAGTATCACCCAAACCAGCCGGTACAGTATGGGAAACGATATAAATGACATCAATAATGATGGTTTTCCCGATATTTTTACCACAGACATGCTACCCGAGGATCCACGCATATGGATGAAATCAGTCGGTGAGGACAAGACAGAAGTATATGATGTAAAAACCCGGTTTGGCTATAAGGACCAATATGTAAGAAATCACCTGCAACTGAATTTGGGAAATGGATCATTTAGCGAAATTGCGCTTTTGACTGATACTTATGCTACGGACTGGAGCTGGTCTCCTTTGATATTTGACATGGATAACAGTGGCTTTAAAGATATCCATGTTACCAATGGTATCTATAAAAGACCGAATGACCTTGATTTTATCCAATACAGTCAAACCCCTGCCCGGCTATCCGCAAAAGAAATTGCCCAACAACAGATTGAAATGTTACCCACTGTGAAGCTAGCTAACTACACTTTCAGAAATATGGGAGGGTTGAATTTCGAAAATGCATCTGCAGAATGGGGACTGGACCAACTTTCCTACTCAAATGGATCTGCATACGTAGACCTGGACAATGATGGGGATCTCGATCTGGTGATCAATAACATTAACCAGTCTGCCTTTATCTACAAGAACAACAGTGAAAAAACGGGCAACCATTATTTGCAGATAGACCTGTTACAAGATGCCCTTAATACTTCAGCTGTGGGAGCTGAAGTATATGTGGAATTAGATAAAGGTATGCTGCATCAGACACTGATAAACAGCAGGGGCTTTCAGTCCAGTGTAGGCCATACCCTGACTTTTGGATTGGGAGCAGATCCAAAAATCAAAAACTTAGTGGTTATATGGCCAGGTGGTGAAGCAGAAAC
The DNA here is from genome assembly GCF_000714815.1 of Anditalea andensis. Classification (GTDB taxonomy): domain Bacteria; phylum Bacteroidota; class Bacteroidia; order Cytophagales; family Cyclobacteriaceae; genus Anditalea; species Anditalea andensis. The sequence continues at coordinate 640,658 of NZ_JMIH01000014.1, forward strand.
ATTTCTACCCCCTAGTACTAACCAAAAAATCATTCTTAAAAAAGGTAGCGGGAAAATTTCTGCCAGGCCCATTTTAAAAGAAAATACTCATTTAAAAATGAGCATTTTCCCAGTCGACTATCAGCATAGGGAGAATGCTGAATACCGTGATTTTTCTAAAGAATACCTCATCCCCCGCAAATATTCCACCGAAGGGCCTGCTATTGCAATTGGTGATGTAAATGGTGATGGTTTAGAGGATATATATTTAGGAGGAGCTAAAAACCAATCAGGTGAACTATATACCCAACAGAAAAATGGTAGATTTCAGAAACACATGGTACCACATTTTGAAGAGCTGAAGATGGCAGAAGATGTAGATGCTGTTTTTTTGGACATTAATAATAACGGCTATTTAGATCTATATGTAGTGAGTGGCGGTAATGAAAATGCGGAAAATCACCTATACAATTTTGATAGGGTATATATTAATGACGGAAAAGGCAATTTTAGCTTCTCGCCTAAGTCGTTGCCCAGAATAGGAACAAACGGAAAAACTGTAGCGGCTGGAGATTTTAACGGTGATGGTTATACTGATTTATTTGTAGGAAGCAATATTGCTCACGGTCAATATGGCAAAACGCCTGAATCGTACCTACTGCTCAATAATAAAAGTGGAGGGTTTATTACCGCTACTGACCAATATGCACCGGAGCTCAAACAGGCCGGAAAAATAAATGCATCCCAGTGGTATGATATTACAGGAAATGGTGCCCTAGACTTAATAATAGCAGGCGAATGGATGCCACTGCAAATTTATCAAAATGATGGAAACGGTCATCTAACACTCATGAATCTGCCAGGGCTAAGTGATCATAAAGGCTGGTGGAATTCATTGAGCATATCTGGAGAAGGTGCAAACATTAGAATTATAGCAGGAAACCATGGTCTGAACAGTAAATTGAAAGCAAGCAAAGAAAAGCCACTAAAGTTATATCTAAAAGATTTCGATGGAAATAATCAACTGGATCCCATCCTGTTTCATTATATGGGTGAAAGCCTGGTACCTTTTGCTTCCAGAGATGACCTGATCAAGCAAATCCCCTCGCTAAAAAGAAAGCATGGATCGTATGACGAATATGCCGGATTAGATCAACCTTCAAAATTATTTAGTGATGAAGAACTAAAAGATGTTATAATATTAGAAGCAACCCAGTTACAATCCGGAATCTTCAGGTATACAGGGGAAGATTTTTTATTTGAACCCTTCCCCCGTGAAGCTCAGTTTAGTCCTATTTTAGATATTGCAGAAATAGATAAAACCGGAATGATCATTACCGTAGGTAATTTTTATCATTATAGGAATGATATCGGAAAAGCTGCGGCTAAACCATTTAACCTATTAAAATATAATGAAAACAGGCTAGTTCTACAGGCTGCTGCTATAAACCACAAAGACTATTGGGGGGAATATAGAAAGATAAAACCGATAACCATAGGAAATAGAGTCAAATGGATAGCCCTTCGAAACGATGACAAACCTATTCTAATTGAATTAAAAAAATAAATGCACCTTTATAGCCATAAGTTTTAAATTATTTTATATTTGAGAATATAATTAATACTATTGATAATTAGCGTGTTAAACAGCAGATTATTAATAAAAAGAGAGATGATGAAACGCCCAAATAATCTGTTCCTGATTTTACACTTATTTCTATTGCTACATTTTACTTCTTGTAAGGAAAATATAGAATATGTAAATACCTTATCAGGAAGTGAAGCGCTTAATGATGGAAACAAATACATCACAGAGGTAATGATCCATGACATCTTCTCTCCTCCAGTCGCTTCCCGGATCTATGCTTATCCAAATATCGCTGCCTATGAAATAGCAGTCATGGCAGATCCAAAGTATAAATCTCTTATGGGTCAGTTAAATGGTTTTGAACCTACAGATTTTGATATACCAGATGAGATACATTTCCCACTTGCTTCGATCACGGCCTTTTATGAAGTAGGTTTACAACTGGTTTTTTCAGAGGATAAATTGATTGAAAAGAGGGATCTTATATATTCAGATATAAAGAAAAAAGGAATCCCTGACCAAACCTATAATAATTCTATAAAGCTGGGCAAAGCAGTGGCTGACCATGTAATGGCCTATGCCAAAAAGGATAATTACCATCAGAGCAGGTCGTTTGAAAAACACACCATCCGCAAAGAGGAGGGCACTTGGCAACCTACACCTCCGATTTATATGGAAGGTATAGAGCCCCATTGGAGAACTATAAGACCATTCTTTCTAGATTCTGCGGCTCAGTTTAAATCTGTCCCTCCCACGACATTTAGTAAAGAAAAAAATAGTCCTTTTTATAATGAGGCCCTGGAAGTATTCAATATTACCAATAATCTGACCAAAGAGCAGACGGATATAGCTATGTTTTGGGACTGCAACCCTTACAAAATGAATGTGAAGGGTCATGTGATGTTTGCGGAGAAAAAAATCACTCCTGGAGGTCATTGGATGGGCATAGCTTCCATAGCAGCCAAAGCAAGTAACCTGGATTGGAAAAACACCGCTGAAGCTATGGCTTTTACAGGACTGGCGATAATGGACGGTTTTATTGCCTGTTGGGATGAAAAGTACAGAAGTGTTCTTATCCGACCTGAAACTTATATCAACCAACATATTGATGAAGATTGGCTACCGTTATTGCAGACTCCACCCTTCCCTGAATACACCAGTGGGCATAGTGTTATTTCTACTGCTGCCTCTAAGGCATTAACGCATCTGTTTGGCGAACCTTTTCATATAGTAGATTCTACAGAAACAGCATATGGCTTACCAGTTAGAGAATTTAGCTCATTTAAATCCGCAGCAGCAGAGGCTGCCATTAGCCGGCTCTATGGTGGGATCCATTATATGCCCGCTATAATCCATGGGCAGACAAAAGGTGCTAAAGTGGGAGATCTTTTAATATCCAAGGTAAAGACTCGGAATGATAATTTAGCTGAAAAGTAAAGAGGCTACATTTTTCCCTGCTACAGCGACGTATTTTTTTTACAGAAATGTTCACAGCGCTAGCCACTAGTAATCATCGTTTTTTTAGTAATAGTACGATACTATATTTGAAAAGCAATATCTTAAAATAAAAATTCCAACAGCTCCTGCCCAATATAGTATGTGACCGCGGTATATAAAGGCCAAGCTCCTTAACACTGTAGTCAAAACCTACTGAAAAAACTTCTTATCCATAATATACTCCTCTGTAGCAGGATGAAGTAAGTATTTGACTGAAAAACCATTTTTTATAGATTTCCTGATGAAGGTAGCGGAGATATCGATAAGTGGGGCTTCCACATACCGGACATTTTCGTGTTCAAATTCTTTTGAATCTCCGGGCCTGGGATAGATGTACAAACCGTAATACTGCAACACTTGTTCTGCGTTTTTCCATTTATGGAAATGCTTCATATTATCACCCCCTATGATAAGTTTAAAATCGTGCTGGGGATGTTTATCGGAAAGAAGTGTCAATGTATCAATCGTATAACTTGGCCTAGGCATATGAAATTCAGCATCGCATGCCCTGAAATGAAAATGGTCAGCTATTGACAATTCGACCATTCTTATCCTATCTATTTCATGCAAAAGTGATTTTGGGTTTTTAAAAGGGTTTTGGGGAGAAACTACATACCATACTTCATCTAGGTCTGTTTGGTCCACCATCACATTTCCGATTATAAGGTGACCTATATGAATAGGATTAAAGGATCCGAAAAACAAGCCGATTTTCATATTTTATTAAAGTGAAATAATTGCATTTATTTCAACAGAGCTGCCATACAGCTAACTTCCACTCCTATTATCATTTGGAAAGAAAATCGTTTACAAGGGACTCCGCTTCCTGAAAAGATTTATCCATATTGTCATTGACGAGAATCACATCAAATTTATCGGCAAAGGTCATTTCAAATTTAGCTTTGTAGAGCCTTCTGGATAAGCTTTCTTCGGATTCAGTACCACGGTCTTTCAGTCTTTCTGTCAGGGCTTCCATAGAAGGGACTTTTACGAATATGGCCAGTGCTTTATCTCCAAAATACTTCTTTAAATTGAGTCCGCCCTTTACATCCACATCGAATATGACATGATGTCCTTCATCCCATATACGCTGTATTTCTTCTTTGAGGGTTCCATAAAAATTACCTTCATACACTTCCTCCCATTCTATAAAATCGTTTTTATCAATTTTGCTTTTGAACTCTTCCGGAGTTAAAAAATAATAGTCTTTTCCATTTTGTTCCGCTCTCCCTCTTTTGTCCCGGGTACAGGCAGAGATTGAAAATCCCAACTTAGGGTTCATGGATATTAAATGTCTGACTATAGTAGTTTTTCCAGAACCCGAAGGTGCTGAAAAAATAATTGCTTTTCCTGATGGCATGAATTGATGCTTATTTAATCTCTTCTATTTTTTGACGGATATTCGAAGCCAATTCACTGGGTACCGGCTGTTTGGTACATTTTGTTTTAAGTACTTCCCGGATTGCCTGCTCAAGATTATAGTATTCGAAGCAGGGCTGACATTTAGCTAACTTATGGTCTAATGTGCCATTTGAGTCAGACTGCTCCTGTCCATCCAAAATGCTTTCCAATAACTGAAAGCACTTACTGACATCATCACACTTAAGCTTCCTTTCTGGTGGGTTTAAATCTTTTTCCATTTTTTCTTTATCTCACTTACTTACTTTAGTCTTCATTATCAGTGTCATACCCCATATCTTGGGCGTAAGAACGCAATTTATCTTTCAATAAGTTCCTTGCCCTATGTAGTCTTGATCTCACCGTACCGATTGGGATATCCAATATTTTGGCCATTTCTTCATAAGTGAACCCTTCCAGGTCACAGAGAATGATTACCGTCCTAAAATCCACAGCTAAACTGTTAAGGGCATTGGAGATTTCATCTCCGATCATGTCCTTTACCGTGTCTACCCTTAGATCGGAAGTAATATTATAATCAACACTGTCTGAGTTATAATAAGTTTCAACCTCCTGATAATCTACCTTTGCCGGCTGTTTGCTTTTTTTACGGTATTCATTAATAAAGCTATTTTTTAATATCCTGAACAACCAAGCTTTTGCATTGGTGCCCTTTTCAAAAGAGTTTATAAAACGATATGCCTTCAAATAGGTATCCTGTACCAGATCTTTGGCATCATCCTCATCGAAGGTAAGCCTATAACCAAAGTTATACATCGAGTCTATGTGGGGCATAAACTCGTTATCGAAAATGTCGTTTTTATCCTTATCGGAATATTTTTTTCTTTGCACCTCTGACATAAGCTTCAAAAATACTAATTGACTTAAATTATAACTAATTTTTGACAAGAAAGTCATTCAATTTGATTTATTTTGAGATCAAATCATGCTGAAACCTTTTCATCAATGGTATAAATTTAACACAAATATAGCTTGAATGTTCCTTTTCCGGATTATATCATATTTACCGCTTAACATCCTTTATCTTTTTTCTGATTTCATATACCTTTTAGCATGCTATGTATTTAAATACAGAGCTAAAATCATCGATGACAATCTGCTTCACGCATTCCCTGAAAAGACAACCAAAGAAAGGGCCTATATTAAAAAGAAATTTTACAGAAACTTTACTGATTCTTTAGCTGAAACAATTAAATTCCTTACCATTACAAAAGAAGGACTTGCAGAACGGATGACTCTGATCAACGCTGACCTCGTCACAGATAGAGTCAGAAGAGGAGAAACTGTTATCGGTATATGTGGACATTTTTTCAATTGGGAAGCCAATCTCCTTGCCTTTACATCATCTTTACACGATAAATGCGAGGTTGTTTACCTGAAGGTAAACAATCCATTTTTTGAAAATTTCATGTATGCAATGAGAAGCAGGTTTGGAGGAAACCTGGTAGAGAGAAGCCAGTTTCAGAGAAATTTCATTAAAAAAAGAAATGAGCCCAGGCTCATAGTACTGGCAGCTGACCAAAGGCCGCATCATGCTGACATACGTTATTGGGCCACATTCATGAACCGTGAAACCGCCTTCTTTGAGGGAGCTGAAAAATTGGCCAAAAAATTCAACAATCCCGTTATATTTGGAACAGCTCACAAACCTAAGCGCGGCCATTATGTGTTTACCTATCAGTTATTGGCAGAGCCCCCCCATGATCAGCAGCCCCATAGTATTACAGATAGATTCATTGAACTAACCGAACAAAACATACGTGAGGAACCTGCGCTATATCTTTGGAGCCATAATAGATGGAAAGAACAAAGGTTGAAATAAATCATAAAAAGCTTATAAATAAAAACCAATTTCATTTGTAATAATGCATATCCTTATATCCCTAATAGTTTAAGCTTCTAAAAACTAAGCACCAATCCACTATTGGCAGGATTAACTTTTAAATCCAATGATGCCGTACCAGTGGCAGATTGGAAAAGCTGCTTATTATAAAGATTGACTGCGGACTGCCTATTTGCTCTGGAGGCATTTAACAAGATCCCTCCTGAAATCAATGAGACTAATGAGGGCCCGGCTAGAATTACACCGTTATGTCCCTCATCAAACAGAAGAACTGCCCCTCCTATCAAACCCAGACCACCCGCTATCGTCAACCCTGTACCTATTCCCCTCTGTATATTGGCTTTTTTTAAAAGGTCCTGAAATTTTCCTTGATTACCCAGAAGTGATGTTAACTCACGGTTACTTAACCTGGTACCGTCCTGATAATAAGACATAAACCTAAAAAAATTTTGTGCATACCGAAGCTCTATCAAAGGTTCAGCATCAGGCAATGCCACCTCTTCATAAAGCCCCCTAATATTAAGTATTAACCGCAATTGAGCGATTCCTGTCATACGCAGCCAGATATCCAGACCCAACAGCCGCTATCGTAACCTACTTATATCCGATAAGCTAAAGCTTCTTGAATACTTGGTTTCTATAAAAATCCCTTGCCCCATAACTTTTACAGAAATCAGAAAAACCATAAAAATCAATATACATCTAATAAACCTATATTTTAATAAAGTAAAAAGAACATTCACTAGAACTAATAAAATAAATATAGCCAATCGATTTTAATATTCTATCAATTACCATTTTAGATTTTATACTTTTTTCAAACTAGTGGTTTACAACCCCCATCTATCCGTATAAAAGTATTAAATTTGAACCATCTTACCAGATTGGAGATTAGTAAAAACATGGATTACCTAGAAGGATTAAACCCTCCCCAAAGACAAGCTGTAGAACAAACCGAAGGACCTGTGATGATCATCGCCGGTGCAGGCTCAGGCAAAACACGGGTACTGATGTACCGTATCGCACATCTTATACATGCCAAAGGAGTGGATCCTTTTAATATCCTGTCCCTAACCTTTACCAATAAGGCTGCCTCTGAGATGAAACAAAGGATAGAACGTGTCGTTGGTCTAGAGGCGCGCAATACATGGATGGGAACCTTCCACTCCACTTTTGCGAAAATACTCCGCGTAGAAGCAGATAAGCTAGGCTATCCTTCAAACTTTACCATCTACGATACAGATGACAGTAAATCGCTCATCCGGTCTGTAGTGAAAGAGATGAAGCTCGATGATAAGGTCTATAAACCTAATACAGTACTATCCCGAATATCGGGGGCCAAAAACAGATTAATAGGCTGGCAAACTTATCTGAATGACCCTTATATCAAAGCTGATGATGATGCCGCCATGAAACCCAAGGTAGGTGAAATATATAGAGTTTACCAGCAGCGACTATTCAAATCAGGAGCCATGGACTTTGACGACCTCCTTTTTAATACCAATGTCTTGTTCAGAGACCATCCCGACGCACTAAATAAGTACCAGCAACGGTTCAAATATGTCATGGTGGACGAGTTTCAGGATACCAACTTATCCCAATACCTGATCACCAAAAAACTGGCAGCAGTCCACCAAAACATCTGTGTGGTAGGTGACGATGCGCAGAGCATCTACGCCTTCCGGGGTGCGGATATACAGAACATATTAAATTTTGAAAAGGATTATCCGGATCTGTTTGTGGTAAAGCTGGAACAAAATTACCGATCTACAAAGACCATAGTAGAGGCGGCCAATTCTATCATTGCCAAAAACAAAGCACAGCTAAAAAAGGATGTCTGGACAGAAAATGTCACGGGAGATCTGATAGAACTCTTCAAAGCTGCCTCTGATAATGAAGAAGGAAGAATAGTGGCAAGCACTATTTTTGAAGAACGGAACAACAAGAAGCTCAACAACAGTGATTTTGCCATACTCTATCGGACCAACTCCCAGTCAAGGGCGATGGAAGAAGCTTTGAGAAAGATGAGTATACCTTACAAAATAGTAGGAGGATTATCTTTCTACCAAAGAAAGGAGATCAAGGACCTGATGGCATATATGCGGTTTGCGGTGAATTCTGTGGATGAAGAAGCTTTCAAAAGGATCATCAATTATCCTAAAAGAGGTGTAGGTGACACATCTGTAGAGAAAATGATGATCGCTGCCTATGAACATGATATCCCGCTATGGGAGGTGGTAAATAATTCTTCCAGTTTTCTAACAGGAAGAGCGGCTAATTCAGTACATGATTTTGCCACCATGATCAAAAGCTTTAAGGTCGAGATAGAGAGAAAAGATGCCTTTGAGTCAGCATCTACCATAGCCAAACAATCAGGATTGCTCAGAGAGCTCTATGAAGACAAAACCATAGAGGGTCTAAACCGCTATGAAAACGTCCAGGAACTCTTAAATGCAATTAAGGAATATGTAGATAATTCGGAGAATGAGGACAAAAGCCTTGGGGCTTTCCTACAGGAAATAGCATTACTTACAGATAATGATAGGGATAAAGACACTACTGATTCAGTGACCTTGATGACCATTCACTCTTCCAAAGGACTTGAATTCAAGCAGGTTTTTGTGGTTGGCTTGGAGGAAGATTTATTCCCCAGTCAAATGATGATGCAGAGCAGGGAAGATCTGGAGGAAGAAAGAAGGCTATTTTATGTAGCCACTACCCGTGCCATGGACAAATTGTACCTAAGCTATGCATTAAGCCGATATCGTTATGGTCGCTTGCTTAATTGCGAACAGAGTAGGTTTCTGGAAGAAATAGATCCTTTACATATCAAGGTGAACAAAAAAATGGCAACAGCCTTGGCCAACTCGTTTAGGAACAGCTATGCAGATGAAGGATCAGCCAGTTTTAAAGGGCTAAAAAAACCGGAACTGCGCACCGGTACGGCCAAATTGCATACCCCAAGTCCAGATTTCAAACCTTCTAATACCAATAACCTTCAGGAAGGCCAGAAAATAGAACATCCTAAGTTTGGATATGGGATGGTAAGCAAAATAGAAATCGAAGGAGCCAATAGAAAAGCAGTTATAAGTTTCGATAATTTTGGGGATAAGACATTATTACTTAGCTTTGCAAAGCTCCGAATAGTGGAGTAATTGATAATACCCCAACACAGACCGTGGGTCTGAAATATTAAATATTAAAGCTTCTCCTGATATTGACTTATTTTTTGTAAATTAAGAGGTCAGTAATATAAAGAGGGGGAGCATTATGGAAGATAATTTAAGGCATAATAATCCATTTATTTTGAAAGAATACGGCAAGAACATCCAAAAACTGGTAGAGTATGTTCAGACAGTGCCAGATAAGGATAAGCGTACGGAATATGCTTATACCCTGGTGGACCTGATGAAACAACTCAATCCCCAACTAAAGACAGAAAATGACCAAAAACTATGGGATGATCTGTTTATCATGTCCAACTTTGAGTTAGACGTAGAGGCCCCTTTCCCTATGCCTGAAAAAGAGCTTCTGGGCAAAAGGCCTAAAAGGCTTGGGTATCCTCAAGGGGAAGTTAAATTCAAACACTACGGCCGAAACATCGAAAAACTGATAGAAAAAGCGATAGAAATAGAAGATGATGAAGAGCAAGAAGTAGCCATCATCTATATAGGCCAACTGATGAGAAGTTTTCATTCTACTTGGAACAGGGACAATTTTGATGATGCCATTATCCTAGACGATATCAAAATACTATCCAAAGGCAAACTTCATATTGATCTGGAAAAAGTAAAAGAAAATGGTCTTTTCGAAACCAGTACCAGAAGAGATTTTAAACCTACCTCACAGCCTTCGGACGAGCAAAAAAATACCTCCAATAACCGTAGAAACTATTCCAACAATAACGGAAATGGTAACAACAAAAAAAGAAATTCAGGAGGAACTTACAAAAAACGCAGAAATTAATGTCTTCATTTAGAGTAAAAGGAGGATTAAAACTGAAAGGTGAAATCACTCCGCAAGGTGCCAAAAACGAAGCACTCCAGATTTTATGTGCCGTATTGCTGACAGATGATCTGGTTACCATACATAACATACCTAACATACGTGATGCTAATAAGCTAATAGAGCTCTTGGCTGATATGGGCGTCAAAGTCAATAAAATAGGACCAGACAGCTTTACTTTCCAGGCAGATGATGTAAATTTAAAGTACCTTGAAACTCCGGATTTTTTAAAAAAAGCTTCGGCATTAAGAGGTTCTGTTATGATACTAGGGCCACTCTTGGCCAGGTTCGGAACAGGTAGGCTTTCTAAGCCAGGAGGAGATAAAATAGGAAGAAGGAGGCTGGATACACACTTTTTTGGTTTTCAGAAACTTGGTGCCAAATTCGAATATGATGCGGCCCAGGAAATCTATAAAATAGATGGACAAAACCTTAAAGGCGCTTACATGCTATTAGATGAGGCTTCTGTGACCGGTACTGCCAATATAGTAATGGCCGCATCTATGATAGAAGGCAAAACTACGATATACAATGCTGCCTGCGAACCTTACCTGCAGCAGCTCTGCGATATGCTGAACAGGATGGGTGCAAAAATTACAGGAATAGGCTCTAACCTACTCCATATCGAAGGTGTAAAAAGCCTAAGCGGTACAGATCATAGGCTGCTTCCTGATATGATAGAAATTGGATCTTTCATTGGCCTAGCCGCAATGACCCAATCCGAAATAACCATTAAAAATGCACAGATCGATAGATTGGGCATTATTCCTGATACTTTTCGAAGGATGGGTATTAAATTGGAATTTAGAGGTGATGACATTCATATACCTGCCCAGGACCTATATGAGATCGAGACTTTCATAGACGGTTCTATCCTGAACATATCAGATGCGATATGGCCCGGATTCACTCCAGATCTATTGAGCATTGTATTAGTAGTGGCTACCCAAGCAAAAGGTACCGTCTTGGTACACCAAAAAATGTTTGAAAGCCGTCTGTTTTTTGTAGACAAACTTATCGATATGGGAGCACAGATCATCTTATGTGATCCACATAGAGCTACAGTTATAGGCCTCGAAAGAAAAAATAGATTGAGGGGGATAAGAATGACCTCCCCAGATATTAGGGCTGGTGTATCCCTGCTTATAGCGGCTCTTTCTGCAGAAGGCACATCTATTATTGATAACATAGAACAAATCGATAGAGGGTACCAGTACATCGACCAGCGGCTGAACGCACTGGGTGCTGATATCGTGAGACTGGACTAAGCGATCCTTATTTCAACAAAGAGCCTCTGATCTGAGGCTCTTTTATTTATTTTACCATACAAACCCAATAGTTCTATAGCATTCTTAATATTCAAATAGAGCATTCCATTTAATGCAAATAAGTAGTGGAAATAAAATAGCCCTTTTCAGACATCAACCATTTTGAATATTTTTCATCTTGACCCTCCCTATCTTTGGGTAAAGCCTCTGATCCTTTTTATCTTTGGTCCATGAATAAATCCCTCTTCTCTTTGTCAATGATAGGACTCATTATCTCTAGCATTGTCAGCTGTAATATTTCAAACCAAACCACAGAATCAGAACCCCAAATGGAGCAAGGACACAAGATAGTAGTATATCAGGTTTTCACCCGATTATTTGGCAATACTAATACAAATAATAAACCCTGGGGCACTGCTGAGGAAAATGGCGTCGGAAAGTTCAGCGACTTTACCGACATCGCTTTACAGGAAATCAAAACCCTTGGTACTACCCACATATGGTATACAGGTGTACCGCACCATGCGGTCATCAGAGATTATAGTACCTATGGCATATCTCATGACGACCCTGATGTGGTAAAAGGAAGAGCGGGCTCACCCTATGCAGTGAAAGATTATTACAGTGTAAACCCTGATCTCGCAGATGATCCAGCCAAAAGGATGGAAGAGTTTGAAGCACTGATCCATCGTACCCACCGCAATGGCATGAAAGTCATCATCGATATAGTACCAAATCATGTAGCCAGAAAATATGAGGGGCTTAACAATCCGGAAGGAGTGCGCGATTTTGGCGCGGATGATGACACATCGGTAGCATATAAAAAAGATAATAATTTCTACTATATCCCGGGCAAAGCATTTCAGGTACCGGAGCCATTAGGGGGATATATTCCACTTGGCGGCGATGCCCATCCCCTCGCAGATGGTAAATTTGAAGAATTTCCTGCCAAATGGACCGGAAATGGTTCCCGTGAAGCCCAACCTCATTTTCATGATTGGTATGAAACAGTAAAGATCAATTACGGAATTACTCCAGATGGGAAAAAAGATTTCACTGAACTTCCAGCCAATTTAGCGGATAAAGATTATAAGGCCCATTTCGACTTTTGGGCTGATAAAGATGTCCCCAATTCATGGGTGAAATTTAGAGATATAGCCCTGTTTTGGACCAGTAAGGGTGTGGACGGATTCCGCTTTGATATGGCCGAAATGGTTCCCGTGGAATTTTGGAGTTATATGAATGCTGCTATTAAAATGGCAAATCACGATGCTTTTTTATTAGCCGAGATTTATAATCCACAAGAATATCGAAATTATATCCGTCTTGGAAAAATGGACTATTTATATGATAAGGTAGAACTTTATGATACATTAAAAAACATCATGCAGGGAAGCGGCTCTACGGATAACCTGGTACAGATACAAGCAGGATTGTCTGACATCAGCCAGCACATGCTCCATTTTCTAGAAAACCACGATGAGCAGCGTATAGCCAGTCCTGAATTTCTTGGTAATGCAGAACATGCTAAACCGGGAGCAGTCGTATCCGCTACTATAGACCAGGCACCTATGATGATATATTTTGGTCAAGAAGTGGGCGAACCAGGTGCAGAAAATGCCGGTTTTGGTGACCCTAGCAGAACATCCATATTTGACTACATTGGAGTCCCCCATCACCAAAGGTGGATGAACAAAGGGGAATTTGATGGAGGACAACTTAAAAGTTCAGAAAAAGCATTACGGGATTTCTACAAAAGGCTTTTAAACTTTACCATATCCAGCCAAGCACTGACGGGTCAGTATGCAGAAATCCATACCTTTAACAGACAAAATACTGAATGGTACAATGACAAGGTATTTTCCTATGTCCGCTGGTCTGATGGCCAGAAGCTGATTATTGTGAGTAATTTTGACCATAATGATAGCTATGGATTTGAACTACAGCTACCGGCCCATATTATAAAGGAATGGGGCATAGAAGATGGAGAACACCAAACGTCTGAAAAGCTCTATGGGCAGGTCAGTACTAAGCTTAAAGTGAATTCTGAAAATGCCAAAGTAAGAATTGATCTGAAACCATTGGAAAGTTGGATTTTAGAAGTGAAGTGATACTTGCAGGCTAAAAATATGTCCCATATCAGGTGCTGCATAAGCTTATAGAAAAAAGGGAAAGTAGGACTTTCTCTTTTTTCTATTCACCAGGCCACTAATGACCATGAAAGTCTGTATATAAATTTTTTTTCTTAACATTAAATTTAATCGTAGATTTTTTAGCAAATTACTCATCCATGACAATAGCATGTGGGTTTTATTAATGGAAACTGACCAACACACTACCTATAGAACCAATGTAGTTAAAATAATAAAATAATATTCCGCATATATATACGGTGAAAAACCTATATTAGATTAAAATATGTTCCATGAAAAATATTTTCTGCGCCTTAATCTCATCAGTATTGCTCCTCCTAGCATCCTGTAATGATGCATCCAATGAGACCTCTGAAGTTAAATCTTTGCCACTTCAGGTAGCGGAGGCATATGGTATAGGAAATTTTGAAGATATTAATGTTATAGAATATACATGGAACGTACAGCAGGACAGTGTGCGTGTAGGTGTAAGAGACTGGAAATGGAGACCTAAAGAGGTAGAAGTCTATTATAGTGGCCCTGATTCTACATTAACTTTTAACTATCCCTCTGAAACTGCTGATTTACAGACATTTGAGCACAGATTTATAAATGATAAATATTGGCTACTTTTCCCTTTCCAGTTGGCTTGGGACACGGGATATGACTATGAAGAAGTATCAGACCAGGCAGCACCTATAAGCGGAGAGTCTACCACTAAACTGATCATACAGTATAATGAAGCGGATGGATTCACCCCCGGTGATGCTTATGACCTCTATCTTGACGGTGATCTTATGATTAAGGAGTGGGTATTCAGAAAAGGTGGGGCACCTGATGGCAGGGCATTTACTTGGGAAGATGTACAGGAATTTAAGGGGATTAAAATATCAACCTCCAGAACCAATGACACAGGCAAGAAATTTATCTGGTTTACCAATATATCAGTAAATTAGGGAACTTGCTTCCATAGATATCTTCCGGAAGCTAATCTTAATAGCTCCTGATCCCCATAGTGGCCTATCCTTTCGGCTGCTTCATCAGCTACTGTACTTTCAAAAGTAAAGGCGCTTCCCCAATTTTCCCTTAGCTGGGCGTTTTCAGCAATGGTAATGGATTCCAGGGCCGATTCTGCGGGTTCTATCAAAGTATGAAATATAAAAGCTTTTCTATTATCTGGGAGGCTTACCCTTACCCAATCTTTCGTTTTGCCATCTATTTCAAAAACAGTATGTCTGTCTAATGTACGGACTACATCAGATTTCGTAGAAGGTGCTATCCTTATATTGGCAGTATTTCCTTTAATTCTACCATAGAATCCTATGTTCAGGCTATCTGCTAAATTTACGGCCTGTAAAGCGGCGGCTGAATTTAAGAAATGAAAAGGGTCAACAGCACCCCTACCGCCCCCATATATACCAAAGTGCAGATGCGGGGCAGTAGTAATAGCGTTGCCTGTATTACCAACCAGGCCAAGTGTATCTCCAATTTCTACCCGTTGACCAGAACTAACTAACTGACTATCTAGATGAGCATAGTAATAAGAATATCCTCCACCAGATACATTCACTACTTTACCTCCAAGTCTGTTCTCTCCCACTCGACTGACCCTGCCGGAGGTAACAGCTACTACAGGTGTGCCTCGTGGTGCAAAAACATCTATACCTTCATGTTTTCTTCTACCCCCATCTCTACCATCCCCCCAAAAGCTGGCGATATTGCGAGTGGTCTTATCTGGTAAAGGAAAGGCCAGAGAAGCATTATAAGTTATGGTCAAATTAAAGATACCCCCCCGAAACAGTTCGGGTTGGATCCGTATAGCATTCACACCACTGCTTCGGACTGAGTAGGACATTTCATTACCTCCATCGGAAAAGTGCTTTCTGGTAAGTTCTCCATTCGCCCTTACTTCAAAAACATCCATAAAAAACTGGGCATCCGGCTGGGAGATAGGGGTTAAATTAATGGTAATATTCTGACCCTCACGAACATTAAACCTGAGCAACATCGCTTTTGGACTGGACCGGTCAAATGACCCCGTTTCCTGATAGGGCAGGTCCACCATGATAGAATCGCTCATGACAAGGTCTCCTGCTTCTATCCAATCTCTAACCATGGCAGAATTCTGGAGGTTGGCAGAAGTCAGGTTTTGCCGATATTTTTCATAGGGACTGGCTGTGCCCAGTATACGATCTATCTGCGTAGTACCGTTACAGGAAGCAAGAAAAATTATTATAAATAGGTTTATATATTGTTTCATAATCTATCAATGATACTTTCTGAATTATGCCATTATCCAATCATTACATAACATAAAAGGAGGGCAAAGACATTCTAAATTTTATTTGTACAAATAATAACTATGATTTCCCGATAATCATTCTGAAAAATTCATACCAAAAAGTTAAAAAGTCCTAAAAGTATATTATATCAGCACAAATGGCTAAGACTTGACATAAAATTATTATACCTGTTTACATTTTACGCTTATAGCAGAGGGGCTAACAACCTCTTTCATATGAACTATATCTACCCATGTATATTACAAATCATGGTGAAGAAGCAAAAAGTAAACCTAGAATTATATTTTTATAAACCACAAAAAAAGAGGGACATGATCCCTCTTCCATTTATACTGTTTTTTGGTCTTCATGAACACCTTCTCTGATCTCTTCTATCAGCTTCCTATTAAATGCAGGAAGGTCATCAGGTTTACGGGATGTCACCAGTCCAGAATCACATACGCATTCCTCATCTACCCAGTTTACACCGGCATTGACCAGGTCAGTTTTAATGGATGGCCATGAAGTCATCTCCCTTCCTTCCAATGCTCCAGTTTCTATCAGTACTTGAGGACCATGACAGATGGCTCCTATGGGCTTACCACTCTCAAAGAATGATTTGATAAAAGCTACTGCATCCTTATCCATCCTTAATTTATCTGGATTGATTACTCCTCCAGGTACTACCAGCGCATGATAATCATCTGGATGAGCATCTTTTAAGGCTACATCTATGTTAATGGGACTAGTCCAATCTCCGTTTTTCCACCCTTTGATCTCATCAGCTGGAGATATAACATGAACTGTAGCTCCTTCGTTTTCCAATGCTTCCTTTGGGCTTTTTAATTCGCTTTCTTCATACCCGGTATGGGTTAAAATCGCTATTTTCTTTCCTTCTAATCTAGACATTGTATTTGTATTTTGTGGTTATAGTTCGTTACTACCAAAGAACAGGTCAGATGCAATTATGTTTTATATTTTCTTGAAAAATCATTATTATTTATTCAGAAAAACATAGTCTTAAGAGCGAAAAAATAACTTTACAAGGCTATCAAACAAGCTGATATTCATTCTTTTCCTAAATGGTACAGCAGTCAAAAAACCTTATTGCTTAAGTGATCTATTAATATAAACGAGTATGCCCCAGCGGAATAGCTGGGGCATACTCATTTGTAAGATATTTATTATTAAAGATTCATACAGCACCAATATACAAAATGATACTATATAGTACTATTCGTTTTGCCCTTAGCAACTCAGTTATTGTTATTAAACGTAATTATTCAACATCACCGGCATCACCAGCATAAGAATATCTTCATTTTCTCCCTTATCTGAAGGTACGATCAGACCTGCTCTGTTTGGTGCTGAGAACTTTAATGTTACTTCTTTGGCAGATATGTTATTTAACATTTCTACTAGAAATTTTGCATTAAATCCTATTTCTATATCTTCTCCATCATGTTCACAGGAAAGCCTTTCATTGGCCTCATTGGAGAAGTCCAGGTCCTCTGCAGATATCTGTAGTTCACTTCCGGCCAGTTTCAACCTTACTTGATGTGTTGTTTTGTTGGCATATATAGCGATCCTTTTCATTGACCCCATAAATTCCAGCCTATCGATGGTCATATTGTTGTTGTTATCTACTGGAATCACATTCTCGTAATCAGGAAAACGTTCATCTATCAGGCGGCAGATCATCTTGATATTACTGAAGTTGAAGTAAGCATTGCTGCTGTTAAATTCAACTGTCACAGGGACATTATCGGAAGGAAGGGTAGATTTCAGTAAGTTCAGCGCTTTGCGCGGTATGATTATACTAGCTGCATCAGGTGAAGCAATATCCACTCTCCTGTACCTGATCAATCTATGTCCATCTGTGGCCACGAATGTAGCATTGGTAGCACTTAGATTTACATATACACCTGTCATAGCAGGCCTAAGTTCGTCGTTACTGGTAGCAAATATTGTATTGTTGATAGCATTACTAAGGACTTCTGATGACATGTCCACCGCAGTAGCATTCGTCACCGTTGGTATCTTAGGAAAATCTGTTGCATTTTCACCCGCCAACTTATAACGCCCGTTATCGGAACTGATCTCTATACTGTAAGTATCTCTGTCTATGCTGAAGGTTACCGGCTGCTCTGGAAGATTTTTTAGGGTCTCCATAAGAATTTTGGCCGGTACTGCGATATTGCCATCTTCTTTGGCTTCAACATCGATCTCGGTCATCATGGATGTCTGAAGATCAGAGGCTGTAATTGTTAATTTACCTTCCTTGATTTCAAAAAGAAAATTTTCCAAAATGGGAACAACAGGGTTTGTAGTGACCACTCCGTTAATGGCAGAAAGTTGCTTTAAAAGCGCAGAAGAAGAAACAATAAATTTCATATGAAGTCGACTTATTTATCTATGTATGTTATAACAAGGTAAAAATAGAAATAAAATTATAAATGCCCCCACCGGAAAATGATTTATAGCAAAATAATCTTAAATATTATGCCTCTTAATGTATTTACCGTACGTTGACTTTCGCCAAGAAACCTTAATAAATCCAATAAGAAATACTATAAATACAGGTAAAACCACATTTATAGCCTGCCAAAATGTTCTTTGGCTGCGCAGTTTCACCTTATTGAGAGGGCGTATCTGAAACTGTTTTACCCTGCTTGAAATGATCCCCTCTGGGTTGATCATATAATTAACAGCATTCTGCAAAAAAAGCCTGTTGGCATATTCATTTCCAGTATAAGGGTCCCTACCTAGGGACAATGGCTCTCCAGATGCAGGCTGAAGCATACTTTTAATTATATTTCCATCACCTACCACCATCACCATCCCTGTATTGCCTGTTTCTTTAAAACCAGCTTTGTCTACTCCCTCTGGCAGAAACCTATTCCGAAAGAAAGAGGTAAAATCCCCCTCTAGAAGATACACCAGAGGTATCGCTCTTTCCTGAAATAAGGAAATGTCCGGTTCCTGTGCCATATCTTCAAAAGCTACACGTGCAGGTGCAGCCAGTCTTCTCGTATAGTCGCTAGTAAAGACCAGTGGAGTTTTAGTTACTCCATCTGCTTTTACAGTATCTATAGTGCTTACAAATCTGAATATTATCTGGTCCAACCCCTTAGTAATCGGATGATCGGCCATCCTGCCTGCCACTACATAAAAAGGCCAGGGCAGTGGGGTAATCTGGGGCTGTCCTCCAAAGTCCCCTGTCATCACGGGATGATAACCAAAATTAAGGTCCTGCACCAAATCCCTATTTATCCTTACCCCATATCTAAAAAGCAGATCATCTAATCCCGTATCAAAAGGCATAGCTGTAGTACCAGTACCACTTGCCAAGGCCAGATCTACTACCATTTGATCAATCATAAACATCAGTTTACCACCTGACATCAGGTACTGATCTAATAAGTATTTGCTCCTTTCAGAATAGACTACCCTCGGGCCCGCTACGATCAGGACTTCGAAATCTATAAGGTCTTCCACACTTCTAGCTTCTGCAAGGGGTACTTTATATACTTCATGATCTTCCACCAAAGCCTCCACCATACCAAACCCGTCATCTTCTTCCATCTCACCCTGTCCTACGATAAGACCTACCGCATGCTGCTGGGTAGTAATAAGCTTTCGGATCCCATTGATCAGCTCAAATTCCAGATTTTCAATAGAAAGATTAAGTATTTCGTCAGGAGACATTCCCTGCTCCCCTTTCAGAAGCACCACACCTGTTTCAAATTCACTGTCCCTGATCACCACTCCTGGGAAGATCAGTCTGGTAGATTGTCCGCCATCCACTGTAAGGTGGAGATTGGTAGGATTGATGCCATATTCAGAAAGCGTAAAGATGTATTCCTGCTGTTCCTCCCCGGTAAGGGCCAAAGGATCATGAAAATAATAGGAAATACGCTCATTACTATAAGCATTAAAAGTTCTGATGGTCTCTTCTATTTCGATCTGAAGCCTCCTCATCCCTCCCGGAAGTCTTCCTGTGAGTACAATCTCGATTTCTAAAGGCTCTGAAACCTGATCTAAAATTTCCTTAGTAGCCGGGTGAAGTGAATACCTACCCTCTTCGGTTAGATCTATCCTAAAGGCTATATACGTATTAATGATAAATAAAAGGACTAGAGCAGCCGCAATAATAGAAAATACCCTAAAATATATAAAATCCTGTCTTCTCATCTCCTCCTAATGATAAATGCCGTAGCCATAAGAAATATTGTGATAAGGGTCAGAAAATACAATAAATTTAACGAATCAATAACTCCCCTACTCATGCTCCTATAATGGTAACTAAGACTAATATTCTCCAGAAATAAGCTAATGCCACCCGATGCCTGTAAATCTGTCAACGCAGTCAGCCCAAAATAAAAAAGGAAACTGATAAATACTCCTAGAACAAATGCTACTATCTGATTATCTGTCAAAGCAGAACTGAAAAGCCCTATAGCCGTAAATACCGCACCAATTAACATAAGGCCCAAGAAGGACCCAAAAAAACCCGCACTATCTATATTGCCTACAGGATCTCCCAGCTGTACTATACTGAAATGGTAAACCAAAGTTGGCAAAAGCGTTATAACCACCAATACCACAGCGGCCAAGTATTTTGCCAGTACAATTTGAAAAGAATTTAACGGTGCAGTCATCAACAATTCCCAAGTACCACTACGCCTCTCTTCTGCTATCATTTTCATGGTTATGGCCGGCACCATAAATACAAATACATATGGAGTATAAACAAATAATGCTTCGAGATCGGCAAACCCATACTCTAACACAGATGTATCTGGAAATACCCAGACTATTAGCCCTATAGCTATCAAAAAGACACCTAATATAAGGTAACCAGTTATTTGATTGAAAAAACCGTTTATTTCTTTAGAAAGCAGACTAAGCATTTTGCTGGGTTAACTGATGAAATATAGCTTCCAGGTTTTTTTCCTCTTGCTGGATTCTGATTAAAGATAGTTGCCTCCTTTGTATTACCGGGAGAATCTCTTTGCGTAGAGGGCCAGGTTCCTGCGTTAGAAAAACCAATGTATTGTCTTTAAGTGACTCTATCACTGCTACATTTGAAAGATGACTAAACCAGGCCTTATCCAACATTTCTTCCGTCTCCAAAATTAATCTACTCGTGCCTAGCTCACTTTTTAAATTTAATAGAAGATCCTGGGCTACGATTTGCCCTTTATGAATGATGACTACCTTTTCACAGATTGCTTCTACCTCCTGCATGATATGGGTACTGAGAATCAAAGTTTTGTCTCTGCTGATTTCCACTATCAGCTTTCTGATTTCTACAAGTTGGTTGGGATCGAGACCTGTGGTCGGCTCATCCAATATGATAACTTTGGGATCATGAACCA
The DNA here is from genome assembly GCF_000714815.1 of Anditalea andensis. GTDB lineage: Bacteria > Bacteroidota > Bacteroidia > Cytophagales > Cyclobacteriaceae > Anditalea > Anditalea andensis. The sequence continues at coordinate 662,052 of NZ_JMIH01000014.1, forward strand.
AGGCTTTGGCCAATCCTACCCGCTGACGGTAACCTTTGGATAATTGGCCTATTTTTTTATGCTGCTCGGGCCCAAGACCACAGCGGTCGACCACCAAATTGATGCTTTGCTGAGCATTTCTGCCCTTAATTTCGTATAGTCCCGATACAAATTCCAAAAACTCCCTGACATACATGTCCAGGTATAAAGGATTATGTTCAGGAAGATAGCCTATCATTTTACTGATTTCCTTCGGATGATCCACCACAGAAACTCCGTTTACTATAACATCTCCGTCATCAGGTAGGATAAAACCCGTAGCTATTTTCATAGTCGTAGATTTCCCGGCTCCGTTTGGGCCTAAGAAACCGAGTACCTGACCTTCGTTGGCCTGGAAGCTGATAGCGTTCAATGCTTTCTGTTGATGGTAATTTTTGGACAGGTTGCGTACTTCCAAAGACATATTTATGTAAATATTTATGCAAACAAAAGTAGTCAGATAGAATTACAAACAAAAATAAGGTGAGACTGTTTGCAACTTTAGTTAAATGATCACTATATTATGACGAACTTTTAAAAGTTATAATGCAGTTAGCTAAACAAAGCTCAGTACCATTTCAATTTTTTAAAAATTAAAACCCAGTTCCAACACCAACCCATAGTCATATCTGGAGGTAAGATCCTCGGGGGATCTACTGTCAAAGTTATTATAATAATTTACGCTGATATCAAAGTTTTTAAATACATTCCATGCTAAACGGGTAGATCCATCCACCCTAAACCTGCCCATTTGAGATATGCCTGTAAACAAGGCCTGAGTAGTGGTAAAATTTATCTCCGGTTGACTTAATTTAAAAAAAGTGAATTCAAATATTAACGGAGCTTCGAATAGATACCTATTCCTTAATCCTGAAACACTTACCTCATTATTGATCATCACGCCAGTCACTACCCGTCCTATTACCCGTTTATGCTGTAATACATAAAACCCAGCTCCTGCGCCTTGCTGAAACCGTCTGGCGATTCCAAGCTGTAACATCCGCTGGTAGTTGGCCATCATCACTGCCTGCCAACTCGGGGAAAGATAATAATTGGCGGTAAAGGTGATGTTTTCCCGGTCCCTACTTATTTGACCCTCTTCCTGGATATATAATAAATATCCGGACAAATCCATCTCAAGCCGTTCAGTATCATAATCCAATTCTATATCGCTGTTATATATTCCCAGATTATCAAATCTGGATAACCTTAAACCTGCGGATACCTTACCCTCTACCCTTTCAAAAAAAGATTCATGGAGCAAGTTTACCTCACTTATATTCCGTAGGGCAATGTCCAGTTCTCCGGAAGCAGATGAGATCTTTACCCTGCCTTCATCTTCGTGGCGCTCAAAATTACCAATTAAAAAATCTCTATTCGCTGTCTGTATCCTGTAGCCAAATCCCGAAGTTTTTAGGGATACCACTTTATTTAAATCTACGTCTATACTCCCTACATCATTTAGATCAAATATAATATGTCCACGTCGGATTCTTTCAAGTTTACCAGCCAGGGGAGGCTGATTTTTGAGATATAGGGTATCATAATCCTGAGCTGAAACAGCATGAAAAGAAACAATAAAAACAGCAATCAACCCAATAAAAATTTTCATTTAAACCTAATATGTTACCTTTTAACTTTAATGATTAAATTTAGTCATATGATCTATGGTCATAAAGAAGTAAGTAATTGACTTATCATTTTACTTTCGTATTTTTAAATCTAACAAATTCCCTACATTTAAATATATATATGAAAAAGATCTTTACAGCAATAATGTTTATATCAGGCCTGGCTTATGGACAAACAAATTTAAAACCACGAGTAAATGACCACGCCCAGTCCATTGAACAAAAAGTCATAGATTGGAGGCGGGATTTTCACCAAAATCCGGAACTGGGCAATCAGGAATATAGAACCGCTAAAATAGTATCTGAACATCTCCGGTCTTTGGGTATGGATGTGCAGGAACAGGTGGCTGTGACCGGGGTGGTAGGCATATTAAAGGGTGGAAAGCCAGGACCAACTGTAGCTTTAAGAGCAGACATGGATGCTTTACCGGTGACAGAAAGAACTGATGTACCATTTAAGTCCACCGTTACTACGGAATATAACGGTCAGCATATAGGTGTCATGCATGCCTGTGGACATGACACCCATGTGGCAATTTTAATGGGAGTAGCGGAAGTGCTTACATCTATGAAAGCAGATTTAGCGGGAACTGTTAAATTCATCTTTCAGCCTGCAGAGGAAGGGATACATGAAGAAGGGGTAGATTCATGGGGTGCTAAACTCATGGTAGAAGAAGGTGTTATGGAAGGTGTAGACGCTATATTTGGACTTCATATCAACAGTGCCACTGAAGTCGGGACATTCAAATACAGATCTGGACCTGCTATGGCTGCTGTGGATAACCTTAAGATCACCGTAAATGGAAGACAGGCCCACGGCGCTGCACCATGGGCTTCTGTAGACCCGATAGTAACTTCAGCTCAGATCATAACAGGGCTGCAGACCATCCTGAGTAGAAGCGTAAATATCACAGAAAACCCCGCAGTAGTTACAATCGGAGCTATAAATGGTGGTGTCAGGCAAAACATTATCCCCGAAAAAGTAGAAATGATAGGAACGGTCAGAACTTTTGGAGAGCCTCAGCAGGATCTGGTTCACAATAGAATCACAGCAGTGGCTACCAAAATAGCCGAAAGTGCTGGAGCCACCGCAGAAGTGGCAATACAAAAAATGTATCCTTCTACCATAAATGATCCAGAATTGACTGAAAGGATGATTAAAACTCTCAATGAAGTCGCTGGTTCCGAAAATGCTTTAAGTCATGATCCCATTACTGGGGCCGAGGATTTTAGTTATTTCCAAAGGGAGGCACCGGGGCTGTTTATTTTTCTGGGAGGAATGCCTAAAGGTGCAGATCCCAACCAAGTGGCCAGCCATCATACACCAGACCTTTATCTTGACGAGGGAGGGTTTGTACTGGGCATGAAAATATTAAGCCATCTTACACTGGATTTTTTTGAAGGTGAAAAATAAAATCTGGTAGGAGACACGGGGGTTATTTCCCGTTTCGACCTACCCCTCCATGTACGAACCGTTCGGTAATCTGGCGTTGCTTGCTTTACCCATTCTTTAAGAATGGGTGGTGCTTGTTTTAAGTTATTTAATTTAGTAATGTCCCAATTATCTATCATTCAGTTTACGCTCCAATCTTCTGAAAAGGAGCCTTCAGTGGAGCTTCAAACTGATAACAGTCAATAAGTGTCGGACTTAATGTTCGGCCTTTCTTTATTTTGTAAGTCCTCCCCTTTTGTGGCTCGTTTCCTCCTGTGGTAAATCCAATAACTTTCATTCTCTGCAATCCTATCATTTACATTCCAAAGCCTAAGTAATCCTTGGACTAAGACTCGAGGGCAATCTCATCCCATAGTATGTACCTGATAATATCCGTGTTTCTCGGGTAAATACTTTGACCCCAGCTTCCTTCAAATTCCACCTCACGATGGAAAACTTTGCTATTGGCTAGCGGTTACTAACCCTACTTGCAATGTTTAGTTATAACCATGCAAGACACACCAGCATAAACAAAGAGGCTGTCTTATAATTTAATCCAAGTGCCTGAGATTTGGCTATATGAAATTTGAGTCAGATACGCTCCCAAATAAAACAGAGGCTGTCCCTACTTTTGAGTCAGCCTCTGTTTTTATGGTTTATGTGTATAAAACATAGTATCAAGTAAGATGAGACCTGATTCCACATGGCACTCATCTCTGACATCCATCCTTCTGGATTCTACACCTGCCTCAAATGCTCAATGGCATTCTGTATGTCTTCTTCACCGGATACTATTTCAAATGTTAAACCCGTACCATAATCCCGATCTAAGCTAGCAATTAGGGTTTTGGCTACATCAGCCCTGGGTATTTGTCCTTCACCTTCCAATTTATAGGCAGCTTTTATTTTCCCATTTCCTTCATCGTCTGTAAGGGCTCCTGCACGAACGATGGCATAGGGAACGCCACTCTTTTTAAGATACTCATCAGCTTCACTTTTAGCTGCCAGATAAAAGAGCATTTTCGATTCAGGGTCCGGATCTTCTGTCCCTCGGGCGCTGAGCATTACATATTTCTTTATTTCATATTCTTTGGCTAAATCTATACTTTTTTCAGCTCCTTCTTTATCTACTTTTTCAGTTTTGTCTTTTCCTGTGGAGGATCCGGATCCAGCTACAAAAACCACTTTATCTACTGCTTCGAAACAATCGGAAATATCGCCTTCGAGATCACCTATTCTTGTTTGTACACCTAATTCTTCAAAATATCCCCGCTGATCCTCATTACGAATCATAGCTATTGGAATATAATTTGAACTATCTTTAAGTTGGGTGGCTACTATTCTTCCTGTGGCACCATTGGCACCTATTATCAAAACTTTTTCCATTGGTTGGTTTTTAACTTTGCTATACCTGCAAAGATTGACAAGAAATATGCCACTGCTTAATTAATAGCAAACTACCTGACAGTAACATTGCTAATTACCCTTAAGAATGTTTTCTATCAACAGGCTCATCGCAGTTTCAGCTTTCTTGGCAGCTTCCACCACATTATCATGGGTAAATATTACATTGTCATTAGGTGAGCATAGGTTAGTAATGGCACTGACAGCAAATACCTTCAGATCCATATGACGGGCAACTATTACTTCAGGTACAGTACTCATCCCTACTGCATCTGCCCCTACGGTATGTAAATAATGTATTTCCGCTTTTGTTTCCAATTTGGGACCCAGTATCCCCAAATACACACCTTGGTGAATGGATAGTCCAAGAGATTTACCCATATTCATAGCTTTATCTACCAGATCGAGCGTATAAGGTTCACTCATGTCGGGAAACCTTACCCCCAGCCGATCATCATTTGGACCACGGAGTGGATTCTCAGGGAATTTATCTATATGATCATTGATCACCATCAGGTCGCCTACACGGTAATCCGGATTAATACCCCCTGCAGCATTGGACACAATAAGCAAACTGATGCCCAGCAGCTTGAGGATTCTTACAGGCAAAGTGACTTCTTTCATAGAATAACCTTCATAAAAATGGAATCGACCACTCATAGCCACAATAGCTTTTCCCTGGAAAGTGCCAAATACAAATTTTCCTGAATGTCCTTCTACTGTGGTAGTAGGAAAAAAAGGGATATCACTATATGAAATCTCATTAGTTACGCTGATTCGGTCGGTAAAATTCCCTAATCCTGAACCCAAAATAATACCCACTTCCGGAATGACTGCAGTCTGCTGCCGAATATAGGAAAGAGCACTATCGATCTTAGAGAAATAATCTGATGCTTCCATTATACCTATTACAATTTACTGATTAACTTTTTGATAATCAATGACATATTTGGTTCTGCTATAGCTGCAGCCGCCAAAACTTCGGCTATACTCACTTTTTTAATGTTTCCCGGTGAACATAGGTCTGTTATAGCAGATATAGCAAAAACAGGAAGATTCATGTGCCTGGCCACGATAACTTCAGGGACAGTGCTCATACCCACCGTATCAGCACCTATAATACGGAGGTAGTTATATTCGGCTCTGGTTTCTAAATTTGGACCCTGAACACCTGCATAAGAACCTTCATGGGCAATAATATCATGGCCTTTTGCTATTTCCCTAGCAGCCTCAATCAATCCCAGATCATAAGGCTCACTCATATCCGGAAATCTTACACCCAGTTCATCCATATTTTTTCCCCGGAGTGGATTTTCTGGAAAAAGATCAATATGGTCATTGATAATCATCACTTCACCGATTTTATAGCTCGGGTTTAAACCTCCGGCTGCGTTGGAAACACAGAGAACTTCCACCCCTAAGTGTTTCATTACCCTTACAGGTAGGGTTACTTCTCTCATGTCATATCCCTCATAATAATGAAACCGGCCTTTCATTGCCACTACATGCTTTCCTTCAATTTCTCCAAAAATTAACCTGCCTGTATGACTCTCCACTGTAGAAACCGGGAAATGTGGAATATCTTTATAATCTATCTCATGTAAGATGTGGATATCATCTATCAATTTCCCTAATCCTGTACCTAATATGATGCCTACCTGAGGCTTAAAGGATACCTGATCTTGAATATAGGATACTGCCTGAAGGATTTGATCCGAATAGCTGATATTAGTCTGCATTTATTATATTATATTAGAATGATACAAACCCAAAATTAACAGAAACTAAAGAATATTTGGGATATTACGCTTATTTTCCCAAATTAGAAACTTATTAAAGGTGATATATAAATAATTTTAAAACATTTCCATGGTCTCTTTTCTTACAGTATTTGTTAATAAAAGAAATTAAAAGAGCCAATCCCTGTTAAAAAGATCATAGAATTATCCGTTGGATACCAGTTCAAAGTTTCAAAGAGATCTATTATTGGAAACAGTTTTAATGGCGAATGTCTAATACAAGCACTATAAGTATATGATCAAAATCATAGTAGGTACCAACAGACCTGATTCAATTTCAAAAAAAATCGCTCTCCAGTATCAGAATATACTCACCTCATTGGACCGGCAGTCTGAGATTATAGATCTTCTAGAGTTACCCGATGATTTTTTGTTTACTGCTTTATATGAATGCAATGGAAAGAATGAAGCATACAACACCATTCATAATAAAGTAAAAGAGGGTGAAAAATATGTTTTTATCGTACCAGAGTATAACGGCTCTTTTCCCGGTATATTAAAAGCTTTTATCGATGGGATGAATTACCCCAACTCTTTTCGGAATAAAAAATGTGCACTGGTAGGCATAAGTTCAGGAATAGGCGGGGGTGGCATCGCATTGAGCCACCTTACCGACATCTTCCATTATCTGGGAATGCATGTATTAGCCAATAAGCCAAAACTTGCGAAAATTGAGGAAAATATGTCTGATCATCTGCTCACCAACAGATTCTATATCGACTTACTGCACTCCCAAGCGGCAATGTTGATCGATTTTTAATCAATCAACATTGTCATGTAGAAACCTATTATTTCCCAAGATTTCGTTATCATCATTTAAGTTATACTTAGATATATTCTGCTCAGAACTATGCTGGATATCCTGTAACTTTATGTTTTTTCTCAGATAGGCCGGCGTATCCAGTTTTTCTTTAAACTCTTCTGGAGTCTGGTTTACTGACCTCATCTGGCTTAATCTTTCAAATCTTTCATGAGCACGTTTGATGGCCTTTTGCTTATATTGCTCATAATGATCATGAGTAAAAGCCCCGTTGGTATTTTCCTCTTTTCTGTTTTCCGGCTCTCGCTCTCTCTGCTTTGGTTGATCATAAGAAAGCCTTTCCTGCTTGGGCTCTGGCTTTACAAACTCAAAGTTAGTTTCATCCTCATCATCAAGGGTATAGTATCTTTTTTCCTGCTGAGGTTCAGGTTTTCTCACAGGTTCTGGAGTAGGCTTGGTATGTTCCATTTTTTCTTTCGGAGCATAGGGCATTCCAGAACTGGGAAAGGAGAAAGTAAAGGTCTGTCCTGGAGAAGACACTTCTTCCTCTACTTTAGAGGTTTTTCCTGATTCCAAGTCGATAACCTTCTTGGTAGTAGATTCCTCATGTCTTGAATTGATCTCGTCTTTTTGGTCTTTTGTGAGAGAATCGGCTTCAAAACCAGTAGCGATCACTGTCACCCTGATGGCTTTCTTTAAATCCTGATCTATGCCTTGGCCGAAAATAACTTCCGCTTCTTCTCCGGCCCTTTCCTGAATAAATTCAGTGATCTCACTAAGTTCGTCCATAGAAAGCTCCTCTTCCTCACCTGACATGATGGATAAAAGAATCTTTTGAGCCCCTCTAATATCTACATTATTAAGCAATGGAGAAGCAATAGCCTTCTCAGCGGCTTTAATCGCTCTTTCTTTTCCTTCTTCGGTAGCGGAACCCATTACTGCTGCACCGGCATTGAACATGACAGTTTTGACATCTTCAAAATCCACGTTTACATCTTGGTGTACCGTAATGATCTCTGCGATAGATTTGGCTGCTGTAGAGAGAATATTATCTGCCTTGCCAAAAGCCTGTCTGATAGCAAGGTTGCCATATACCTCTCTCAGTTTATCGTTAAGAATTACTAACACTGTATCACAACTAGCCCTAAGGGCTTCTATACCCAGTTGGGCAGCCTGCATTTTCTTACGGCCTTCGAATACAAATGGAGCCGTCACTATACCTACCGTTAGGATGTCCATCTCCTTGGCTATCTTTGCGATCACCGGAGCCGCACCAGTACCGGTGCCCCCACCCATACCGGCGGTGATGAATACCATTTTAGTATTATCCGATAATAATTCACGTATTTCTTCCTTTGTTTCTATGGCTGCATTTCTTCCCTTTTCAGGATTTGCCCCTGCTCCGAGCCCCTCTGTGAGGTTGGCACCCAACTGAAGCTTCAGTGGGACGGGGCTGCTTTTCAATGCCTGGGCATCGGTATTTACAACCACAAACTCTACATCCTTTATTCCTTGGTTAAACATATGGTTGACGGCATTAGAGCCACCTCCTCCTACGCCTATCACCTTAATGATAGATTTATTGTTTTTTGGAAGATCAAATCTGTAATCTTTCATAGTATCTGACATTTTTTCCTCGTTTTGGTGAACTTTATTCTTAATTGTGTGTGTCTATTTTAAGGTATGGCTAATGGGAGGGAAACTTAAAGTATTACCATAAGCTTCCCCTATTAATTAAGCCCTAGTAATTATTTTCGTCTCCTATATCATCGGTAATGAAGTTCTTCAACCTGTCTCGTATTGAGCCAAATATATCCTTTGACTGCTCAACTCGGTTCCTTTGCGGGTTTTTAGCTTCTACCGGTAGTGCTTTTCTTTGCCTATATAGATCTTCCCTATCATCCAGAGCTTTAAAGCCTGCTAAAACCAAACCTACAGTGGTGGCATACATGGGGCTCTTCACTTCTTCTATTTTTGATTTTCCCAGGTGCTCATTAGGATAGCCTATTCTGGTATCCAGTCCAGTCATATATTCGAAAAGCTGGCTGACACCCTGCAGCTGTGACCCTCCTCCAGTAAGTACAATACCGCCGGCTAGCTTTTTATAAAGTCCACTGGCCACAATTTCTGACTGTACCATTTCAATTATTTCTTCCATTCTGGCTTCTATGATAGAAGCTAGGTTTTTGATAGAGATCTCTTTGGCAGGTCTGTTTCGCAGGCCTGGTATGGATACGATTTCATTAGGATTGGCATCTTCTGCTATGGCTCTGCCAAACTTGGTTTTAAGCAGCTCTGCCTGAGTCTGCATGACCATACATCCTTCCTTGATATCAGTAGTAATAATATTTCCCCCAAACGGAATGACAGCCGTATGACGGATGATATTATCATAGAATATAGCTATATCTGTGGTACCACCTCCGATATCCACCAGACAGACGCCGGCTTCTTTATCCATATCACTTAAGACTGAAAGTGAACTTGCCAGTGGTTCCAGGATCAGATCCTTAGAGATAAGCTCTGCTCTTTTTACGCATCTATTGATATTATTGATAGCAGTAGTCTGTGCTGTGATGATATGAAAATCAGCTTCCAGCTTAGCACCTGACATACCCACAGGATCTTTGATCCCATCTTCATAATCTACGGTATAATCCTGTGGCATCACATGTATGATAGTATTGCCCGGAGGCACCACTATATTTTCCATATCATTGGAAAGTCTTCTGACGTCCTCTACGGTAATCTCATCATCTTTAGTGTTTCTGATGATCACACCATGATGGATAGCACTCCTGATATGCTGGCCAGCTATGCCGACAATGACTTCTCCGATATCCACCTCAGCCATATCAGAAGCATCACCTACTGCTTTCTGAATAGCATTTACAGTTTTATCTATATTGGTAACGATCCCACGTATGACGCCTTCAGAAACAGCTTTGCCCATACCCAGAACTTCCAGCTTTCCAAATTCATTTTTACGCCCGATTATGGCGCAGATCTTGGTCGTACCAATGTCCAGTCCTACTACTAGTTTGTCATTTTCCATAGCTATATCAATTATTCACAAATAATCTGGTCCTTATATTTTACGTTTACCTTACTATAGGTATTCCATCCTTTTTCAGGCAATATTTCATTATATAATATTTCTACTTTTTTAAACTTTTCTTCCAGTTCCACCGGCTTACCAAACTCAATTATCTGTCTGCCCACTTGCTGATGCAGCCATATATTGCCTTTTCGGTCTATCTCCATAGATGCAATCTGGGCTCCCCAAAACTTATGATTGGAGATATAGGTGATCATGTCCAAAAGATCCTGATGGCTTTCTGACAGATCTTTGCTTTCCAAAATGACTTCTGCCCCTGGACCTTCTATGATCAACACCCTGGATGTATATACTGGAGAGGTGGGCAAAATCTTGCCTTCACTCGATACATACCCGTCTGCCGCCATAGGCCTAGCTACCCTCGCTATGGGTTTATGCTGGTCTATCTTTACCAGTATTTTACCTTTAAGGTCCCTAAATGCCTCAGCTCTTTTTACAAAAGGATGCTTCTCTACCTTTTTCTCAATCTTAGCCAAATGGATATCCGACATGAATGTACCCTGTCTCAGTTCGGGGAATTCATTGTTCAGCCGAGCAATGACTTCTTGTTCTTCCACAAAGTAGACATCACTGATGCCTTTCACTATTACTTCTATACCGTTAAAAGTTTTAGTGCTTTCTGTCTTCTCCACAAAGGCAATAAAGCCTAGCAGTACTGCGGTCAGCACCGTGAAGATGATACTTTTTTTTATCCTCAAGCCTTTAATTCCCATACCCTTTAATCCATTTAGTGATCGGCTCTACCATTCTATCTATATCTCCTGCTCCGATAGTCACCAATACTTCAGGAGAAGCAGTTTCCAAATACGCCATTAAGTCTTCACGTTTTTGCACGGATTTCTTGACAGCGGTAATTTCCCCTAGCAGCATTGCTGCATTTACTCCTTCTATTGGCTTTTCCCGTGCAGGATAAATTTCCATCAGCACCACCTCATCCGCCAGTGAGAGACTGCTGGAAAATTCTCGGGCAAAGTCCCTAGTCCTGGTAAATAAGTGTGGCTGGAAAACCGCCGTCAGTTTCTTATCAGGATACATCGCTTTCACTGACCCCAAAAAAGCTTTGATCTCTTCCGGATGATGGGCATAATCATCTATATAAACCCTATCATGATGCTGATGCTTGATTTCAAATCTTCTCTTAACACCTTTATAACTATCTAGCCCGTCACGGATATCACTTTCTTTGATCCCGAGATCCAGCGCCACTGTTACTGCGGCAAGCGCATTTTCTACATTGTGAAAGCCAGGCACATGAATAGTAAGATCAGTAATGAACTGATCCTCTTTTACATAATCGAAGGCAAAAGATCTGATCCCTGAACGGATATTAGTGGCATGAATGGATGATGACGTTAAGCTATAACTTTCCACTCTAGAAAAGCCAAAATTGTTCCTATTTAAAGCCGAAAAGGCATTTTTTTGAATTAATAAATGCCCTTCAGGATGTATGAGGTCGATGAAGGCATTAAAGTTTCTGGTAAGCTCCTGATGGTCACCATATATATCCAGATGATCAGGATCCACAGATGTCACCACGGCTATATTTGGGTGCAGCTGAAGAAAAGACCTGTCGTATTCATCAGCCTCTACCACTACTATAGGGGCCTCATCCCTGCTTTCGTCATGTAGGATCAGATTGCTTTCATAATTCTGGGTGATACCACCCAGAAAAGCAGTAACATTCATCCCTGCCGACTTTAAGAGATGGGATATGATGGAAGAAGTAGAGGTTTTTCCATGGGTCCCTGCCACTGCTATGGTGAACATGTCTTTGGTAATACTTCCTAGGACCTCTGCCCGCTTTTTCAGCAGATACCCTTCACGTCTGAAATAGTCCAGCTGCACACTGTCAGCAGGCATAGCAGGTGTCCACACGATCAGTGTGTGGCTTTTATGACCTTTGACTTCTGTAGGGATAGTATCGAGAGTATCTTCATAATGAACGTATATACCTTCTTCCACTAACTGCTGAGTAAGCGGGGAAGGCGTTTTATCGTAACCTTTCACAGGTATACCCACATGGCCAAACCAGCGGGCAATGGCACTCATGCCGATCCCCCCGATCCCCAGAAAATATACGTTATGTAAGTTTTTTAAATTCATTTCATTATTTTTTCCAATGCCTTTACTATATCCAAGGCCGCTTCAGGCTTAGCCAATTTTTTTATGTTTTCACTTAATAGTTTCACTTCATCCTTATCATTAATCAAGTTTTCCAACGCCCTTCCCAAGGAGCCAATGGCTACATGATCAGCGATCATCAGTGCAGCCCGCTGAGATTCATAGGCCAATGCATTTTTGGTCTGATGGTCCTCTGCCACATTGGGAGATGGGATAAAAATCACAGGTTTACCCACTAGACTAAGTTCTGATACCGATAAGGCTCCAGCCCTGGATATCACCACATCTGCAGCTCCATATGCCAGATCCATGTGCGTGATAAATTCATGTACATGGATATGCTGTAAACCTGATTCCTTTACTGCTCGGGCCATCTCTTCTATATAGAACTTCCCCGCCTGCCAAAGCACCTGATATCCCAGTGCTTCTATTTTAGACATACATTGAAGTACGGATTCATTTATGGTTTTTGCACCGAGGCTTCCCCCCAGTATAAGTACTACCGGTTTCCCTTTTTGAAGGCCAAAATAAGCCATTGCTTTATCAGTCTTACCTTCCAGTGAAAGGATATCTTTTCTTACAGGATTGCCCGTATATATAATTTTATCAGCAGGAAAAAACCTGTCCATACCAGGATATGCCACACAGATGGCATCAGCTTTTTTTGCCAAAAGCTTATTGGTAATTCCTGCATAGCTGTTCTGCTCCTGTATCAGTGTAGGGATACCTTTTTGCTGGGCTACAAACAAAACTGGTCCACTGGCATACCCTCCTACGCCGATTACTATATCCGGCTTAAAATCATTGATCAAATCCCATGATTTCTTTAGGCTCCCCATAACTTTAAATGGAAAAGTCAAATTCTCCGCCGTAAGCTTTCGCTGAAGTCCCGCTATGTTTAGCCCTATTATCTTATACCCCGCTTCAGGCACTTTCTGCATTTCCATTTTTCCTTCGGCACCTACAAATAGAATTTCTGAAGATGGATATTTGGCCATCCATGCATTGGCTATGGCTATGGCTGGATATATATGCCCTCCAGTGCCGCCTCCTCCTATCATGATTCTATATGTATCTTTTTCCTTCATCATTATGCTACTTTTGCTAATTTTCGAGGCGCATTTCCTTCTACTGGAAAAGCGTCTTCATGATCACCACGGCTCACACTCAGGATAATGCCCAATGATATCCCCGTAAACAGCAGTGAAGTCCCTCCCATACTTAGTAGTGGTAAAGGCAAACCGGTAATAGGTCCAATACCCACTGCTACAGCCATATTTACCATGGCCTGTAAGACGAGCGCAAAACTCAGCCCAGCCGACAGCAGACCGCCAAAAGGCCTGTTAGAAATGGCGACTACCCGCATCCCTCTATAGAGAAGAGCCAAGTATAGGAAAAGGACCGTCGCACCTCCTATAAGACCATATTCTTCTATTATGATGGCAAATATGAAATCTGAATAAGGGTGGGGTAACCTGTTACGCTGCTCGCTGTTCCCTGGGCCTAACCCCACTACACCTCCATTGGCGATAGCGATATAAGATTGCTCAGCCTGATAAGGAACTTCTTCTCCAGATATAAAATTTTCAATCCTGGAAAAGAATGTACTTCCACGCTGTCCCAAGAATATAGCTGAAGTAAGAGCCAAGCTTCCTATCAGACATACCATCATGATAAATTTCATAGGAACCCTGCCAATGAACATCAGTAAAAGGCACGTAGAAAGCAGCAATACAGCTGTGGACATATTAGCCATGGCGATCAGCATGCATATAATCCCTATCCATATTATCACCGGTAAAAAGGTATTCTGAAAATCTTTGATATTTTTTTGCCTTTTGGCCAACATCCCCGCCACTGCAGCGATCAAAGCGAGTTTTGCCAAATCCGATGGTTGAAAAGCCTGATTGATCAAAGGGATGGTAAGCCACCTGCTGGCTTCATTTACATTGGAACCAAATAAATAGGTGATGGCCAATAATGGCACTGAAATCCACAAAGCTACCAGAGAAAGCTTAGCATAATATTTATATTGTACCTTATGTGCTGCCCACATGACGGCAAGGCTCAATAAGATCAGCGATGAATGTTTGATCAAATAAGTCTCTGTATTGCCACCCATCTTTTTATAGGCAAGGGTTCCGGTAGCAGAATACACCACCAGTATGCTCAAAATGGACAAAAGGATCACTATCCCCCAAATGATGGGGTCGCCTTTTAAATTATTGTCTATCCACTCCTTTAACTTTACCATCCTACTTTTCCTTTACCAGTCCATTCACAGCTCTTATAAACTGTTCGCCTCTGTCTACATAATTTTTAAAAAGGTCAAAACTGGAACATGCCGGTGAAAACAGCACCACATCTCCATTCTGAGCTTTTGCGCTTGCCATCTCTACTGCCTCGCTTACCTGCTGGGTCGTAGAAATGTCTGCTATTCTTCCATTAAAAGCAGCAGTTAATTTGTCACAATCCTTGCTCAGGCAGATCAGCGCTTTTATTCTGTTTTCTATCAGCGGGTATAATTGCGTATAATCATTCCCCTTGTCCACTCCCCCCGCAATCCATATTATTTTTCTTTCTCCGAAAGACGAAAGGGCATAGTATGTCGCATCCACATTGGTCCCCTTGCTGTCGTTAATATACAGTACACCATCTATTTCTGTTACTTTCTCCATCCTGTGAGGAGCGTTTTTGAATTCCTGAAGCCCCTTCTGAACCCCGTCTTTTCCAGCTCCAGCTATCATGGCAGCTGTCATTGCAGACATGACATTGATCATATTATGGTTTCCCCGCAGGGCTATGTCGTTACTGGCTATGCTGACAGTTTCTCCTCCATTTTTAACATGTACAGAAGTACCATCAAAATAGCTCCCGTTATCTACTATTCTTTTTAAGGAAACCTCATGAACCGATGGCAGTACACTGATTTCATTCAATCCTTTCCAGAGGTGCTCATCTTCTTTATAGAAAATGAAGTGATCCTCTGAATCCATGTTTTTAAGCAGGTGAAGTTTTGAAAACATGTATTTCTCAAATGAGTAATCATACCGGTCCAGATGGTCCGGAGTAATGTTTAAGATGATAGCCACGTGAGGCTTTATCGTCTTAAAGCCATCTATCTGAAAACTGCTAACTTCCAATACCCACCAGGCATGATCTCTTGATACCAGCTGACCTGCCCAGCTTTCTCCGATATTTCCCGCTAGGCCCACATCTAGTCCCGCCTCTACCATCAGCTGATAGGTTAGCAAAGTAGTGGTGGTTTTTCCATTAGTCCCTGTGATCGCTATGATCTTACCCTGCGTATACCGACTTGCAAACTCCAGTTCATCTATTATAGCAATCCCCTTCTGCTGGATAGCGACCACAACTTCGGCTGAATATGGAATCCCTGGACTTTTGATCACTTCTAGGCTATCAAAGATTTTTTCTAATGTATGTCCTCCTTCTTCATAGCCAATACCATTCTCTTCGAGCATACCTTTCCGGACCTCGTCGATACGGGAAGCCTCCGAAAGAAACACCTCAAACCCCTTCGCTTTGGCCAAAAGGGCAGCGCCTACTCCGCTTTCTCCTCCTCCTAGTATTGCTATTTTATTCATCATCTAAGCTTAAGTGTTGCTAAAGTCATGATGGCCAACAATATCCCCACTATCCAAAACCGGGTTACTATTTTAGCCTCTGGTATTCCTTTCATCTGATAATGATGATGTAGCGGAGACATCAAGAAGATTCTCCTGCCTTCACCAAACCGCTTTCTGGTATATTTAAAATAAGATACCTGAAGTATCACTGATACATTTTCTATCACGAAAATCCCGCATAGCATGGGGATCAATAGTTCTTTTCTCAAGGTCAAGGAAAGTACGGCTATCACCCCACCAAGCATCAAACTTCCTGTATCGCCCATAAATACCTGCGCCGGATAGGCATTATACCAAAGGAAGCCTACACATGCCCCTACGAATGCCGCGCAGAAGATTACCATCTCACCTGCATTTGGGATGAACATCACATTCAGGTAGGATGAGAATATCGCATTACCACTTATATAGGCAAAGATGGCTATAGCCAAACCTATAATGGCTGAGGTTCCTGCCGCCAGTCCATCTATACCATCCGTGATATTCGCAGCATTTGAACACGCTACAATAATGATTATTACAAATATTATATACAGATATGGCGTAAACTCTTCTCCCAAAAAGCCAAAGATATTCTCATAATTCAGCTCGTTCCCTTTTACAAATGGGATGGTTGTTTTTGCGGTCTTTATATCTTTGAAAGCTGGTGTCTCTACTACACCTTCCTCGATAGATACCGGAGTCTGAAATTCTCTCACTACCACATCCTCATGGAAAAAGAGCGTAGCTCCTACTATAATACCAATTCCTATCTGACCGACTATCTTAAACTTGCCCGCTAGCCCTTCTTTATTCTTTTTGAAAACTTTTATGTAATCATCTATAAAACCAATAGTACCTAGCCACACAGTAGTGATCAGTAATAGAATGACATACACATTATAGATATTAGCAAATAGCAAGGTAGGAATGACTATAGCTGCTATCAGCATGATGCCACCCATAGTTGGAGTTCCCTTTTTGGCCTTCTGGCCTTCCAGACCTAGGTCTCGGATACTCTCACCGATCTGCTTCCTTCTAATCCAATTTATTATATGATGACCAAAAGTAATCGTGATAATCAAAGAAAGTAATGCTGACATACCGGCACGAAAGGATATGTACCTGAAAACTCCCGTTCCAGGTATATCATAAACTACGTCGGCAAAATCAAATAAGTGGTAAAGCATTATTTATCGCTATGTAAAAGTTTTAATAATTCTTGTGCTACTCTGCGGTCATCAAAAGGTTTTTTAACACCCTTAATTTCCTGATAGGTCTCATGTCCTTTTCCTGCTATTAAAATAATATCCCCCTTTTCGGCAAACATAATAGCAGTTTTGATCGCTTCTTTCCTATCTTCCATTAATACAGCCTTCCGGTAACTTATAGGGTTTAATCCTGTCTCCATATCTTTAATGATGGCCATCGGCTCCTCATCCCGGGGATTATCAGATGTCAAAATGACCTTATCACTGTACTGGCAAGCTATATTGGCCATCAGTGGGCGCTTACCTTTATCCCTATTACCGCCGCATCCCACTACCGTAATGATTTTCTCTATCCCGCTTCTTACACCCTGAATGGTTTTAAGCACGTTTTCCAAAGCATCAGGCGTATGGGCATAATCTACTATGGTAGTGATTCCTTTATAAGTCTGCTGGTCAAACCTTCCCTGCGCACCCTTCACTTTGGAAAGCTGCATCAGTATTTCTTCTTCTTCACCACCTAAGAGTACACTGACCCCTAGCACGGCCAGAATATTGTATGCATTGAATTCCCCGATGATGCGAAACCATACCGACCTGTTATGGATATCCAATTCAAGACCCTGAAGCGTGTTGCTCAGAATCTTAGCTTTATAGTCAGCAGGATACTTAAGGCCAAATGAGTATTTACTAGCTTTGGTATTCTGAAGCATGACCAATCCTCTTTTATCATCCGCATTGACCAGAGCAAATGCATCCTGCGGCAACTCATCGAAAAGCTTCTTTTTAGCTTTTATATAGTCATCAAAGGTCCCGTGGTAGTCCAGATGATCATGCGAAATATTAGTAAAAACGGCACCCGCTATTTTTAACCCTGCCATGCGCTCCTGGATAATAGCATGGGAACTGGCCTCCATAAAGCAATGGGTACAACCCTCTTTTAGCATTTTTTTCAAAAGCCTATTTAAGGTAATTGCATCTGGGGTGGTATGGGTAGAAGGGATTACTTCGTCATTAATTTTATTTTCAACTGTAGAAAGCAATCCGCTTACATATCCCATTTCCATGAAAAGCTGGTGAAGAAGTGTAGCAGTGGTAGTCTTTCCATTTGTGCCCGTGACGGCCACTATTTTAATGTATTCAGAAGGATTGTCAAAGAAATTGGAAGCTAATATCCCTAGTGCTTTAGCTGGATTTGAAACCTGAACATAGGTGACTTTATCGCTAACTTTTTTCGGCATCGTTTCACATACAATCGCTACTGCCCCTCCTTCAACCGCCTGTTCGATATAATCATGTCCATCTACCTGTGTGCCTTTCACAGCAATGAATACACATCCTTTGGATACTTTTCTGCTATCAAAGACAACATCATTCACCTCCACTTCCATATCACCTATGGTAGCGGTCAATGAAACTTTATATAATATGTCTTTTAACTCCTTCATTTTTATCCTAATGTCAATTTGATGATCCCATCCTTTGGTATATTCATACCTGCGGTCATGGATTGGCTCCTTACCCTTCCTTTTCCAGCATAATCCACTCTAAGCCCTTTGTTTTCCAATACATAAAGTGCATCCCTAAGGGTCATACCCGTTACGTCAGGAACTACTGGCTCATCTACTTTATTAGCTTTCCAATCAATAGATTTATTATTGGCACTTGATTTCACCCATCTTTCTGCGCCTTTATAATGATTGGATATACCGAACTGGTTGCAGATCATCTGAAGTTCTTCTGCCATGCCTGCCTGTACGAATGGAAGCTGATCATTATCTTTGAATTGCTCTCTTCTAGCCCTTGGGTTTTGTACATTATTAAGCTTAAGATCTTGCGCATAAATTTTGTCCGCAATTTCTTTAAACACCGGAGCGGATACATCACCACCATATGCATTAAACCCTTTAGGACTATCTATCACTATGATAGCAGAGTATTTAGGTTTATCAGCCGGGAAATAACCCGCAAAAGAGGCATAATATTTTTGTGTATACCTCCCATTGATCAGTTTTTGGGCGGTTCCGGTTTTACCGGCTATTTTGTAGTCACTGTTGTGGATATTTTTGGCTGTACCATGTTCCACTACCCCTTCCAGCAGTGATTGAATTTCTTTGATGGTCTTATCAGAAGCTATTTTCTTTCGCAAGACTTCTGTTTTAAATTCTTGGGTAACTTTATTTGCACGGGAGATGCTATTGACTATCATAGGTTTTACCATTCTTCCATCATTGGCTATAGCATTATACAGCATGAGGGTGTGTAGTGGTGTGACTTTCAGCTCATACCCTATAGACATCCAAGGGAGGGTGGTCCCGTACCAGTGTTTTGTACCTGGTGTTTTAAAATAAGGGATACCTTCCCCCTGAATCTGAAAATCTATAGGCTTATCAATCCCCGCCTTTTCTATATATGCCAGAAACTTGGAGGGAGACACTCCAAAATGTTCGTTTACCAGTTTTGATATTCCCACATTGGAAGATTTTTCAAAGGCTTCACGAATGGTGATCTTGCCATACCCTCCCTGTTTTGCATCCCTCATGGTCCGGTCATAAAACTTATAGGTCCCATTGCCAGTATCAATCATGTCATTGAGAGATATTTTTCCTTCCTCCAATAGGGCCATCATAGAGAGCAATTTAAATGTTGATCCAGGTTCAGTTAATCCCTGGCCTCCAATGGCATAATTATAGTATTCACCATAGCCATAACCATTCTTATTTTTCTGTAAGTTGGCGATAGCTTTGATATGGCCCGTAGCCACCTCCATGACGATAACACTTCCAAATTCTGCATCTTTGTTTAATAGCTGGCGTAATAGAGCAGATTCAGCCACATCCTGCAGGTTTACATCCAAGGTTGTGATGATATCAAAACCATCTTCCGGTTTGATGTCATTGGCATCGTGAACAGGCTTCCAGGTACCTCCCGCTATTTTCTGAAACAAGGCCTCTCCGTTTTCGCCTCCTAAATATTCGTTGAAACTAAATTCAATACCTGCTCCGTAGTTGTCCTCATTGAGAAACCCTACTGTTCTTCCGGCCAAGGCCTTAAAAGGATAAAATCTTTTCTCTACCTTTTCAAAAATCACTCCGCCTGACATTCTTCCCTGACGGAAAATAGGCCATTTCATCATCTCCTGTTTTTCCTGATAGCCTATTTGCTTTCTGTTCAGAATCAGATATTTTTTGTTGGTATGCCTGGCATCACTTATCAGCCGTTTGTAGTAATCTTTGGATTTATCATTAAATTGTTTGGAAAGCAGGAAAGAAAGGCTGTCTATACCTGCACGGAACACCTCATCTTTAGCAATGGAAGGATCAAGCACCACTCTGTAAAAAGGGAGGCTGGTGGCAAGTAGACTTCCGTCCATGCTATAGATATTACCTCGGGTGGCATTTACCTTTCTGTACTGCAAGTTCACTTCATCCGACTTCTGTCTCCATTTCTCACCGTCCACAAACTGAATATGGGTTATCCTATAAAAGATAACCCCCGCAAAGATTGCCACCAATAGGAAGGCAAACCTGACTCTCAGCAGTATGGATTTTTTAATATTCACTTTTTCGCTTTTATCTTTGTGGGTGGTGCATCTATTTCATATATGCCCAGTACTTCTATTTTTTTCGCTACTTCTGATTGCTTGGAGCTGTACATATAATCAGCCTCCAGGGTGGTCACATCCGCCCTAAGATCCTCTACCTCCTGCTGAACCCTTTCTATTTTACGTATGGTATTTTCAGCTCGGTGATTACTCCATATATAAATGAGAGCAATGGTAGCGGCATATAGAAACGGCGGCACTAACCTTACAGGGATCCCCTCACCGATCAAACCAGTGATATTGATCTTTTCATCTATCAGTGCAAAAAGATTTTTTTTACCCCCTGTCTTTTGCTTACCACTGCCTCTCTTTAATTTACTTTTAAAATTATTGCCCGACATATTATAGCTTTTTTGCAATCCTTAATTTGGCACTTCTGGCCCTGTTATTCCTGGCTACCTCATCTTCATCTGCTATGATGGCTTTCCGTGAAACCGGCTCTAATGGACGAATCAGATTTCCATAAAAATCCTTTTCCACTTCACCCTGAATTTTTCCCTTTGCAATAAAATTCTTTACCATTCTGTCTTCTAAACTATGGTAACTCATCACCACAAATCTCCCATCAGGCTTTAAAATTTCTACCACCTGACCCAGCATTTCTTCCAGTGCGCCCATCTCATCATTTACTTCGATCCTGAGTGCCTGAAATACCTGGGCAAAATATTTAAACTCTTTACCTCTTTTGGCATATTTTCTTAATATGGCCCTAAAGCTCTCAATAGAGTCAAATGGTTTATTGGCTCTTTCAGAAGCAACCGCCTGGGACAGAGTTTTAGCATTCTTCACCTCTCCGTAAATTCCGAATATTTTATGAAGCTGAGACTCCTCATAAGTATTCAGCACTTCTGCTGCTGTAAGGGGTGAGCTGCTGTTCATTCTCATATCCAAAGACCCTTCAAACCGGGTAGAAAAACCTCTTAAGGGCTCATCTATTTGGTGAGAAGAAATACCCAGATCCGCTAGGACACCATCTACCTGAGTCACTTTGTATAACCTTAAATACCGCTTTAAATCGCGGAAATTGGCCTGTACAAAAGTGAAATTAGGGCTATCCGGCACGTTATCCGCAGCATCTGCATCCTGATCAAAGCCATAAAGATGGCCTGTGGTAAGGTGGGGCAGTATAGCCTTTGAATGGCCACCTCCACCAAAGGTGAGGTCTACATATATGCCATCTGGTTTTATGTCTAACCCCTCTATGCATTGGGAAAGCATTACTGGTATATGATACGCCTGTCCTTCCATTTATTGTCCTAAATACTTTTCTGCCAAACCTGAATACTCGTCTTGGTCCATACTGGAATATGCTTGATATTTTTCAGGGTCCCATATCTCTATATTGGATCCCATACCTACCAATATGGCCTCCTTATCTATCCCTGCATATTCCAACATATGCTTCACTATCAAAAACCTGCCGGAATTATCAAGTTCTGCTTCTGCCAGTCCACTTAAAAACTGCCGTTTAAATTTTCTTTCCTGTGGATTAAACTCACTTAAAGCCGCTACCTTATTATAGATTTTTTTAAACTCAAAGCCTGGGTATACCACAATGCACGGATCTTCACCCTTTCTCAATACAAGCTCATTCCCAAGCGTTTCCGGTAGCGCTGCCTTAAATTTGGCAGGCAGAACCAGACGCCCTTTGGGGTCAAGCTTACATTTGAATTCTGAGATAAAAGATGCCATTAAATTTTTTTAGGGTTCCCTTCAAATACAAAAGTAATAAAAGCAAAACACAATCTGCCACAATCCCCCACTTTTTACCACCTGATGATAAAAATATCTAAAAGTTTGAATTATTACAACTTTTATGTCATATAATCCTAAACTTAATCCCTGAATCTCACATGATTATCATAAAACTTACCTGATATAGAAGCTCTACTGCCTCTGAAGCTATGCCTACAAACCTGTAAAAAAATAACTATAATCGGCATGAAAAGCATAAATCAAGCTTAAAATGAGTTTTATTGTAACAGAAAATAATTAATGATTTTTATATTTTAGAAAAAGTGGGGCATTATCCCGCAAAAGTCATCCCTCTTGACTATAATTAAAAAAAGTGAGGTGAAGATGTATCTTATTTTTTTCGAGCTATGGTGTAATTCACTAGTGCTTCCAATGAATTTCTATACTCAGAAACGGGATACTGATTTAATATGGTGAGTGCATCTTGGTAATAATTATTCATAATACCTTCGGCGTACTCCAGCCCCCCTGATTGTTTGACAAAAGAAATTACTTCAGATACCGCCCTTTTATCTTCGTTTTTATTTCTGATGAGATAAATAATTTTTTTCTTTTGGGTCCAAGAAGCATTATTGAGCGCGTAAATCAGGGGTAGTGTCATTTTTTTCTCTTTAATGTCTATTCCTACCGGCTTTCCGACCTCGTCTTCACCATAGTCAAACAAATCATCTTTGATCTGGAAGGCCATACCTATCTTTTCACCAAACCGCTTCATATTTTCTATACCCGTCTCATCTTGCCCTGCGGTGGCAGCCCCCACGGCACAACATGCCGCAATAAGACTGGCAGTTTTCTGTCTGATGATAGTATAGTAGACTTCTTCAGTGATATCAAGTTTGCGTGCTTTTGCGATCTGGAGAAGCTCCCCTTCACTCATCTCCCTTACAGCAAAAGAAACTATTTTAAGAAGCTCAAAATCACCATTGTCCACACTGAGCAGTAGGCCTCTTGACAGCAAATAGTCCCCCACCAGAACTGCTATTTTATTCTTCCACAAGGCATTGACTGAAAAAAATCCGCGCCGATAATTGGCGTCATCCACTACATCGTCATGTACCAAAGTGGCGGTATGTAAAAGCTCTATCAAAGCAGCCCCCCTATAAGAAGCTTCCGTGATCCCTCCGGATACACCTGCTGTCAGAAATACGAACATAGGACGCATCTGCTTGCCCTTACGCTTCACTATATAGGAAGTGATATGGTCAAGAAGCGTAACTTTGCTCTTCATGAATGAGCGAAACTTCTTCTCAAAGTCTGCCATTTCAGTGGCAATAGGATCTTGTATTTGCTTTAAATTTAGCTTCATTAGGGATATGATGATGCAATAATACGATCTATAAGTTCATTGACAAAACCCCCTGCATAAAAAGGTCCGTATCAAGATAAAGTTATTGTACTAATCCGCCTGGATATACATGAGGGTATTCATAACTGATAAGTAAGTGATTCACCTATCAGCATACTATTATATCATTTGCATTTGTATCTTGACCATGTATACATATATTAGATTTTATATTTTTGATGAAACAAGAGGATTGATTCAATGTTTTGTTACTGATTACCGGACCGAATAGTGTGGCAGACTTTCTGATGAGTCCGATAATTACTATTTTTACTTATATTTACAAGATCTTAAAAACCTATAATCCTTGACCGACGACTATATAAAGCATAAATATGATCCCATTCTCCACCAAAAAGATGAATGGCCAGTAGTTAAGCTAAGCAAATATCGTAAAGAATTTATTAAGCTGGTGGCAGAGGCCAGTAAGGAACGGATCCTCAACTTTACCGGGCACAATGTAGATTTACTGAGAGAAGAACTGGAGACTACGCTTTATAGGGAAAAAATGCGCATCAAGCAAAATCCCTGGGTAGTGGATCCTGATGATGACAATGAATTTTGGTCAGGCGTAAAATCCTCATTGGTCCAGCTTACTTCTGAAAGTAATCTATCTACAGAAGCAAAAAGGGAAGGCTATCATAAAATCCTATATAATATCACCACAAGATATGCGGAAGAAATTGCCAGCAGCTTTAAGCACAGCCATTACAAAGCCACACGAAGGATGGTTACATTTGGATTTTCCCGACTACTCAATGCGGCCAGGGTAAAAGGCTTTAAATCCCTTTTCAGCAATCAATACACGCTTCAGGACAAGATTCAGATCATAGGTGAAACTGACCAATTGAGAGACCTTTCTTCTAAAGGCACTATCGTAATGGTTCCCACCCACTTCTCTAATCTGGACAGTATTCTGATAGGCTGGACCATCAGCACGCTAGGCATGCCTCCTTACATATACGGGGCCGGTCTCAACCTGTTCAATATCCAGATATTTTCTTATTTTATGAATGCATTGGGCGCTTATAAAGTGGACCGTAGAAAAAAAAACCTTCCATATATAGAGACACTTAAAACGTATTCCAGTAAGGCCATACAGTTTGGGTGCCATAGCTTGTTTTTCCCGGGAGGCACCCGCTCCAGAAGTGGTAAAATAGAATCTAAATTAAAACTGGGCCTACTAAGTACCGCTATAGAAGCGCAGCGTGCCAATTACCAAAAAGGCATGAATGACATAAGCGGTAAGATCTTCATAGTGCCGGTCACTATAAATTATCATTTTGTCCTGGAAGCCCCAAGCCTTATCCAGGAGCATCTCAGCCTGACCGGTCAGGAAAGGTATTATAAGGAGTCTGATGAATTTTCTACTTCTTACAAAATATCAAAGTTTTTGGTCAAGTTCTTCACCAAAGGATCTGACATATCTGTTTCTATTGGCAATGCTATGGACATACTTGGTAATTATGTGGATGAAAATGGCAGCAGTCTGGATAGACACGGAAGGGTTATAGATACTAGGGACTATTTTGTTTCAAACAATAAGATCTCGGTGGATAATCAGCGAGAAGAAGAATATACCAGCATGCTGGGCAAAAGAATAGTTGAGGAATTCCATAAAATCAACCGGGTATTCAGCAGTCACTTAGTGGCCTTCACGGCATTTGAAATATTAAAAAATAAAAATAAAAAACTGGATCTTTTTTCCCTATTAAGATTGCCTGAAGAAGATCTGGTCATCTCATATGAGCTCTTTAGCTCGGAATGCGAAAGGGTAAGACAAAGAATTTTTGAATTAAGAGATGAAGGGAAAGTCCATGTAGCCCCTCACCTTAAAACAGATATAGACAGCATCATCAAGCACGGTCTCCAAAATGTGGGTATGTACCATGCCCGCAGGCCGCTCATACAGAATACTTCAGGAGAAATCATCACAGAAGACATGAGTCTTCTTTACTTTTACCACAACAGATTAGATGGCTATGACCTCGAAAAACTTTTCTAAAAAAAAACCAGTAGGTGTAATCGGTATAGGTAGTTTTGGGACTGCTATCGCCAATATTTTGGCCGAAAAAAGTCATGTGATTGTATATGCAAGAAAGCCCGAAGTCGTAGAGGAAATCAATCTGCACCACACCTCTAACGGCAAATCCTTACATGAAGACATCGAAGCTACCAATAGTCCGGAATATATTTGCCAGCAATGTGAAATTTTGTTTCCAGTAGTTTCTTCAGCAGGTTTCAGGGAAGTAATGCAGCAATTTGCCCCCTACCTGCACCCCTACCATATGCTGATCCATGGGACCAAAGGACTATCGCTGCTGCTGCCCAAAGGTAAAACATTGGAAACTGTAGATAAGATAAAGCGGGAAAACATTGCCACTATGAGCGAGATCATCCAAAATGAAACGGTAGTGGTAAGAATCGGTTGCCTAGCAGGGCCTAATTTAGCAAAAGAACTATTGAAAAAGCAACCTGCGGCCACCGTCATAGCCAGTAAGTATAACGAGGTGATTTTGGAAGGCCAGCGTCTGCTCAGATCAGACAGGTTTCAGGTATATGGAAATCAGGACATCATCGGCGTGGAACTCAGCGGGGTATTGAAAAACATCATAGCTATAGCTGCCGGAGCGCTGGCCGGGATGGGCTTAGGCGAAAATGCCAAAGGACTACTTATATCCAGAGGTATGGTAGAGCTGATATACCTGGGAAAAGCCCTGGGAGGAAGTACTAAGTCTTTTATAGGCCTGGCGGGAATTGGTGATTTGGTGGCTACCTGTAGCTCTAATCTTTCCAGAAACTATACGGTGGGATATAGACTGGCAAACGGTGAAAGTTTAGATCAGATCATTGCGGATATGGATGAAGTAGCTGAAGGCATCAATACGGTAATGCTTATCAAAACCTTTGTAGAAAATGCCGGAATGCGGGCGCCAATCACTGAAAATTTATATAAGGTTCTTTTTGAAGGATTTAAAGTGGAGGAAGCACTGGGCTACCTGATGAAATACCCCTTTAATGTAGATGTGGATTTTCTGTGATATAGGATGTCCGTGCTCAGAAGACCGAAGTTTAAAAAACATATGAGCACTTATATCGCCGATATTACTTGATTCTAGACACCAAGATGTAGTTATTCACCTACTCTTCCAATTTCTCAAGCCTCTCTATCAGCGGTGGATGGGAATAATGCACAAATACATACCACGGATGAGGATGAATATTACTTAACGTTTTTACCGAAAGCGTTTTCAATGCCTCGGCCAGCGGCTCCCCAGCATAGGTGGTTTTGGCAAATTCATCTGCCTCAAATTCATGCTTTCTGCTCATCATATTCATTCCGATGCCTAGAAGCATGGAAAGGGGGGAAAACAACATCGTAAACCCTATAAAATTTAGATGTAAAGCCAATTGGTCTCCTCCTAGGGCCAGACTCATGTTTTCATTATATATTACCTGGGAGAGGATAAACAGCATCACTCCTACCTGCAGTATACTTGTAATAAGGTTATAGTAGATATGCTTTTTCTTATAATGACCTATCTCATGGGCCAATACCGCCACCAGTTCATCCGGGGTATGTTGGTCTATAAGGGTGTCGTATAAAACCACTTTTTTTCTCTTCCCCAAGCCAGAAAAAAAAGCATTTGCCTTAGATGATCTTTTACTGCCATCAATGACAAATATATTATCAAGAGAAAAACCCACAGATTTAGCATAACGAAGTATATCTCTTTTAAGATCACCATCCTCTAGAGGACTTAATTTATTAAAAAGGGGCAGGATCCAGGCCGTATAAAATAAATTTACAGATAGCATGAACACTATCGCCACAATCCAGAACATCCACCAAAAATCAAGACCCGCCTGATGAATAAGCCATAACAAGGCGTATAATAATACACCTCCGATGACTATGGAAATGACATAACTTTTAAGTTTGTCCAGAAAAAACACCTTTTTTGTGGTATTATTAAATCCAAACTCTTCTTCTATCTTAAAAGTATGGTAATAATCAAACGGGAGAGAAAGCAGATCAGATCCCATGTACAGAATACCAATATAGGCAAGGGAAAGAAACAAAGGATAATCAATAAAATACCGTAGCCATCCATCTAGCTCACCAAAAAAACCAGACCCGATAAACCAAATAGTAAGCAGGTAGGTAAATATACCTGTGACTAATCCAAATTTATAATTGGCTACCTGATAGGTTCTGGTTTGTTTTAATTTATTATCATCCAGATATTGATCCAATGTAGCGGGTAGATGATCAGGGACCTGACGTATGTTCAGCCAGGCCAGCCATTTTTCAATAAAAATATTGAGGGTGATAATACCCATCAAAAGGTATTTAAGTAATTCTGGGTCCATAATGCACTATGTTAAAACTTAGGGCATGGCAGTATGGTATCTCTTTTTCTAGGTTTGCCCGGATTAGGATCCGGAAATATATAAGATAGACTAATTTCATGTGCCCCACCGGACTGTATTCCAAGCTGAGACACTGTGTAGTCAAAACTATAGCCTATGTTAAAACCAGTGGGAAGATTAAAGCCAACCAGAAGTACTATCGCATCCCGGTTACTTTGGTTCTCCACAGGTTTGTAAGGCACCCCCCTATACCATGCTCCGATTATAAGTGGTTCTGCATATAAATACGCTCCCACGTCTAATTGTTCAAACGGACCTTGTCTTTTGTAATTAAAGGTTGGGGTGATGTACCGTTCTTTAAAGGTATGTGAAAAATCCTGCCGCATAGGTCCGGGAGCCAAAGCTATCCTGTACCCACCATGAACAGACATTTTGATGGGCAATCTGCTTACTCCATCCAGAAAGGATTGATTAGGCTGATTGATATGGTTGGCAGTAGCCCCGAACCAAAAATTCTCTGTAAAAAACAATCCACCCAGCGATAAAGATAACATATTCACCGGTTCGCCAAATCCTTCTAAATTCTCCCCCACCACTGGACCAAAGGGATTGGTAGGATCTATATTATTTGCAAAAACCAGGTTTTCATAAAACCCTATATCGCGTCTTATATAGCTGGCCTGAAAGCCGGGCCTAAAATAAGCTCTTTCTGAAATACGTAGTTCATACGCATAAGCCCCCGATAAAGTGGTGCTACGAAGCCCGGCAGCTCCCTCTACATCGTTCATCAGATGGAAACCAAACCCGCTGTTGAGATCATCGTTAAACGTATCGAAATAAACGGAAAATGTACTGAAATTAGCATCCAGACCTGGCCATTGACTTCTGTAATTCAATCCCAGCCTACTGGACAATTCACTTCCTGCCAAAGCCGGATTAAGATAGAGCGGGGCAGCATAATATTGACTATATTGAGGATCCTGTCCAAAACTATCATAAGCTTGGCCAAAAAATAGAATTGCAAAAAAAACAATATAGAGATAAGACCTAAACAAATATTTGTTCGTTTATTTGAATTATAATGACTTGTAATTAACGCTAGTAATAATATGGTGTTGTTATAAGTGCTTGAAAAATTATGGAGCTCAGCAATTATTTAGCCAATTTAAAATATATTTTTCTATACCTAATGCTTTTAGGGATATTTTTTCCATTGGTACCCAGCCAGGCCCAGGGATTCAATAACAATGAATGGGTTTTTGGTTATTGCGATGGAGCTACACAAAGAAATTACATTTCCTTTGGAAAAGACGGGGAAGGCCGAGTAAGGCAATTGACTGGCCTGGGGTCTGTTCAGCCTTATTCAGCTGGTAACAGTGCTTTGGCTATAGACCCTATTACAGGTGAAGTTTTATTTTATACCAATGGATTCCTGATATTTAATAGCGTAAATGAAATAATCCAAGGAGCAGCGCCTAATATAAATGGGCTTCAAAATGGCAGACAGACAGTGGCTATTGGCATATTGGATTATGAACCTGATGGGGATAAAATCTATTACACCTTTTATATATCACCTAACGGGTCACTATTATATTCAATAGTGGACATGAACAATCCAGGGGGTGCTCCTGCCGGGCAGCCTCCAAGAGGTGCTGTTGTAGCTGGAACCAAAGACACCCCAATAGGTCAGGCACAGGGAGCCATAGCAGTCATTAAATCTCCCGATTCACCTTCTTATCTGATGAGCTATACCAATGGGACTATTATAGCCAGGGAAATCGGCAATACTGAAGGGACCCTAACAGAAACCTCAAGTGCAGCCTTCCCTTTTGTTCCAAAATCCATTGTTTTTGATGAAGATTCAGGACAGCTGATACTGATACCGGAAGACCCTTCTTCGGACATTGCCATAGTAGCTTTTGATACCGCTTCAGGTACGCTGGGTGCTATTACGTACATAGAAGGTACTGGTGGAGGCACCGGCGTGGAAGGAGTCGCCATCTCTCCCGATCGTGAATACCTGTACTATTCCCGTGGCAATCAACTCTTCCGCATTCCGATGTCAGATTTGAACGCTGAACCTGAGCTAATAGCATTAGAAAATAACATTTATCGTATTTATGATTTAAAAACTGGGCCGGATGGAAACACCTATTATATATATGAGGAGACTGAAGGAGGTCCTCAGTTGGTAGGGAGAATCGAAAATCCTGATGAGGAGGATATTGAAGCGTTAGAAGTGGACGAAGACCCTTTTGATGGTACTGATTTTTGCGGTAGAATATTTCCGCAGTTTGCACCTAATGCTACCATAGATCCTGAGGTAGATTTTACTTGGGAGCCTGATATGCCCTGTCAGAACAATCCCATTCAGCTGACCAGCAGTATCACACCACAGAACTACAGGCCGGTGAGCTTTGAATGGTCCTTTGAACCTGCACTTACCGACGAAGATGGTGAAGAGATCGAAGCGGACTATAACCAGGAACATTTTCTTTTGCCAGAAGGCGCT
The DNA here is from genome assembly GCF_000714815.1 of Anditalea andensis. Classification (GTDB taxonomy): domain Bacteria; phylum Bacteroidota; class Bacteroidia; order Cytophagales; family Cyclobacteriaceae; genus Anditalea; species Anditalea andensis. The sequence continues at coordinate 692,762 of NZ_JMIH01000014.1, forward strand.
ACCGCCCAGGAGTCCATACAGGTTACGCTCACGGTGACCTTTGCTGATGGCACTACTAAAACTGTCCCTAAAACCATTAACTTAACCCAAAATGAATTGCAGGCGAATTTTACTCCCCAGGATACTACAGTATGTGAAGGCACCTGTTTAGATATTGCTTCTTTATTGGAAGCCAGCACGGGGGATGCCCAAGGCGGAGGAATGGGTGGTGGCCAACAGCCTGACAATTTAGAATATTTATGGTCCGACATACGTACCTGGGGCCCTAAAGAAAGGCCATGTGTTTTAGACAAACCAGGATTATACTGGGTATTGGTAAGAGACCCCCAAAACCCGGGATGTACAGCCTATGCGAGCATTAGGATCAATGTCTGGGACATAGATGATCCAAGAAACAACATCTGGTACTTTGGTGACGGCGCGGGGCTAGACTTTAACCCAGGTATAGGGCCAGATGGGGAAGACCTTCCTGTACCTAGACCAATCGAGGAACCACATCCCCAACAGATCCCTGCCGGTGTGACCACTATTTCAGATGCTTCCGGGCAGGTACTGTTTTATTCGGATGGTGAGACCGTATGGGATGCCAACCATACGGAGTTAGCTACCGGTATAGGAGGAGATAGAGATGCTTCTCAGAGTGTATTGGCTGTCCCAGTTCCGCAGGATGAAACATTGTTTTACCTATTTACTTTAGGAGGCGGCGAAGCTAAATTTACAGTAGTAGACATTAAAGGAAGTGATGGTGGGGCTGGTTTTGGAAATGTTACTACTTCAAACAATTTCCTTTTCAGTCCTACTACTGATAAAGTGGCGGCCGTAGGTGCCGGTGATACCACTTGGGTGGCATTCCATGAATTAGGAAACAATACCTTCCGGTTTTATCCTGTGACAGCACAAGGCATAGGTCCACCGGTGCTCAGCTCATTGGGCAGTAACCACAATTTTGGAACAGGAGAAGTCGGTGCCATGAAATTTAGCCCTGACGGTACCAAGCTGGCCGTTACCATCAATGATGGGGGGGCAAACAGGTTGGAAATATTTGATTTTGACCCTTCCACAGGAGCCCTTACTGAATATGCTTTACTGGACGTGGGTGCAGAGGGTAATATTTACGGTTTAGAGTTTTCTAATGATGGCTCCCGCGTCTTCGTATCCTATACGGATAATAATTCAAGAGTGGAAGAATTCAAGATAGAACCTGTTGAAGACTGCTTCGAATGCTTTGACGACAGCAGCAGTCAGGCAGAACGTGAAGAATGTATCCTTAACACAAAGGATATCCTCTCATCAGCCGGGCCATTTGGTGCCCTGCAAATCGGTCCGGATGGCCAGATTTATGTCGCCAGACCAGGCCAAACGGTAGTTGGCCAACTCCAGGTAGGGCAGGATTGTGAAGAAAGCAACTACAATGATCAAGCCCATGATGCTATGCCTGGACCTTCCAGACTTGGACTTCCTGCTTTTGTCAATAATGATGGCAGCTCCATACCAGAACCATCCTTGGAAGGTCCAGAAATATTTTGTCTCGATGAGGAAGGCAATACTGCTGGTTTATTCGGAGGTGGAGGTGAGCCGGATATAGACTTTTATAGATGGATAATTTTAAATCCATCAGGTGAAGAAGTTTACAGCCAGCAGGGCAGTGAAGATGCCCAAGAGATAGAATACAGCTTCCAGCTCGAGGGAACATATACCGTAAGACTCAATGTGGACCGCTGTACAGAAATGGATTATTATGTAGAAGAAATGCAGGTGCTTGTGATATCCCCACCTACTATAATCTTACCGGAAGATGCAGCTTTGTGTGCAGGACAGCCCATTACCCTTACAGCAGTAGATCCAGACGATCCGCGGATAGAAGAATATATTTTTCAATGGGTAAATGCTGCAGGAGAAATTTTGGGTGAAGATAATACGATAGAAGTTATCACCGAAAGTATCTATACCGTTACCGTTTCATTTGCGGTATCAGCAGCTGAGGATGAAGAATCATTTTCATCCTGCCCGACCACAGCTTCTATATTCGTAGGCCCTGAGTTTGAATTTAATGTAGATCAGGGAGCAGAGGAAATCTGTTTGGGTGAAGAAGTCACATTTATCCCAGACACCCCTATTCTGGGTAACTGGTATTATATTCTGGAGGGAGAAGATGACAGGGTGCTGATAGGGGAATTTTATGAACTGGAGCTGGATACGGATGAGCTGGCCGGACCGGGGATATATACCATAATTTTAGTGACTGAAGACCCTATTATCACTGACTGTCCCATAGAAAAAACCTTTGCTCTTATAGTAAATTCTTTACCAGCTTTTGAAGCCCGGAGTTTGAATGACAATGTAGATTGTGAAACCAATGATGGTTTACTGGAAATTGAGGCTTTTGAAGACATAGAAGAATTGCTGATAGAAGAGACCGGACGGACCTATAATTTTACTGCTGGTCAGTCGGTCCAGATTACAGAACTGGCTCCAGGTAATTATACCCTAATTGCCTCCAACGGGGGCTGTACCTATAGCAGAACGGTAACCATCCCCAATGCCAATATACCTGAAGCTTATGAATACCAGGCGGCAGTTATTCAGGACTGTGAAATGGGTGGAGGAAGCCTCGTAATAACGTTTACCAATGGACCTGTTACCGGTGCATATGAAATCACCCGGCAAGGGAGTAACGGTATTACCATCAGAGAAACATTTGCCAACCTCGCCGTAGTCACTGTTCCTGATCTGGAAGAAGGAGAGTATTCCGTAGAGATTTTCACTGAAGATGGCTGTTCCATACCTGATCCTGATCTCTATCCAATAGCATTTGATCAGGTTGATTTCAGTATACCTTCATCAGTAACTTCCTGCGGACCGTTTCAGCTTATACCAAGTAGTAATCAAAACCCAGTCTACACCGTACTTGATGCTAACGGGAATAATATAAACCTACAGAACGGGGGCTACCTATTGGAAGCAGGGACCTTTACTGTAATAGGTGAAGCCACTGACTTTTGCCCTCGCGAAAGACTGATTACAGTGACTATTCAACCAGCTGTTCCATTTGATTTACAGGAACCGATCAACGTCTGTGAAGGCCCCTTTGCTTATATAGCAAATCTTAATGGAAGGCCATCAGAAGAATTTATTATACGATGGAGAAATGAAGTAGGAGAAATTGTGAGCAGAGGGCAACACTTCAATCCGAGAGCGGCAGGCAACTATTCTTTAGAAGTAACCTTAAGGGGATCATCCAATTGTGCAGCTACTCCAATAGCCTTTACAGTCCCTACCCTGCCCACACGTGTTCCTGTAGAATTGAGTTCACCAAGTTCGTGTGCATTTGATGGAGCATATATAACAGCCAATGGAAATTTTAATGAAGAATTAACCATTTCTTGGTTTTTAGATGGAATAGAACTGGTCGCTTTTGAAGGACTAACTGAAATTACATCTGTGGCGGATGGGATTTATTCCGTTCAAATCTTAAATATAAACGGTTGTATTTTAGGCGAAGATAGTTATCAACTATATGAATCTGATTTGGCTCCCATTGTACTGGAAGAAAGCTATACCATCTGTGCTTTAGAGGGCATTACCACTCCATTGGATCCTGGGGAATATGACAACTATGCATGGATATTTGACGGAAATATAGTCAGTACAGAACGAATGTACAGCCCTACCCAACCTGGAGAGTATCAACTGAGGGTCAGGGATAGTTTTGGCTGTGAGCTTACAGAAGCCTTTATGATCATTGAAGACTGCGAACCTGCTGTCCGGTTTCCCACAGCAATGAAGCTGGGTAGGAACGACCAATTATTTGTGATATATGTCAATGAATTTGTATCCTATGTGCAGGTATTGATCTATAACCGATGGGGTGAACTTATCCATGTGGATGAAACTAATGAAGTCGCCCCCAATACACCATTACTTCCATGGAATGGCTCTGTAAGAGGCAAAAATGTACCTATAGGTACATATCCTGTCATCATCAGGTACAGAAGTGACAGCCAAAACCTTGATAGGGAAATAAAACGAGCTCTTCTAATATTAGAATAACTGAAGCCGCTGGGAACAAATTCTCCACTGATATGGGTTAAAAACATAACACATTTTTACCCTATCATTAAAACCCCGAGAATGTAATATGATGATTACGCTTATATCACCTGCTAAAACATTAGACTTAAATACTCCTGAATACACTACGTCCACTACACCTGTTTTTCAAAAGGATATATTAGAACTGGTAGGCATCATGAAAAAAAAATCAGCTTCATCCATTAAAGCTTTAATGGGGGTCAGTGATAATCTGGCAGAACTCAATGAAGAAAGATTCAAATCTTTTGAAAAAGAATTTACTCCAGATAACTCCAAACAGGCCCTGCTGGCATTTAAAGGAGATGTATACCAGCAGCTCAGTGTTGATCAATATTCTGAAAAAGAATTTGAATTTGCTCAGGAACATGTACGCATACTTTCAGGCCTTTATGGTCTTTTGCGTCCCCTGGACCTTATCCAACCATATAGGTTAGAAATGGGGATAAAACTGGAAAACAAAAAAGGTAAAAACCTATATGAATTTTGGGGATCCAAGATAGCCAAAGCTCTAAATGATACGGGTGCAGATACACTTGTAAATCTCGCTTCTCAGGAATATTTTAAGTCTATAGATCAAAAATCGCTTCAGCCTAAGATCATAACCCCAAATTTTAAGGAATATAAAGATGGTAAATATAAAATCGTGGGCATATTTGCTAAAAAAGCCAGGGGCATGATGACCAATTATATTATAGAAAATAAAATAGACCTCCCCGATAAACTAAAAATATTCAACGAAGAGGGATATGAATATTCAGAAAAGCTAAGCACTGAAGATGAATATGTTTTTATCCGGTAATATCAGGAATGCTGTCTGTATATAATTTGGAATACATATTGTATGGAATTTTAAACTTACTAGCTATCCACATTAAATTTTTATACTATCACCCATGGGGACTAGATGAAACCGCCCGTTAAATTACTGACTTTCAGTTTTCTGATCATATTACTTTCCCTTTATATAGGTGAGGTAGTAGGAGAAACACTATACTATCTAAACAAACCAAATGCCGCTTTGGTAGAACACCAAATAGAGGGCCCTGAAGCTGTATGTTTAAATAGTGCCTTTGTTTTTGAAGAATATTCTACATCAGGAGCGCCAGGTGACACATTTTTTTGGAGCATGCGGGATGAAACAGGATTTGAAATTTCAAATCAAAGAGGAGCTACAGTCTCTATCCCATACACTTCAGAAGGAAATTTTACCATAACCCTAAGGGTAGCAAGAGGTGAGAACCCGAATTTTGACACTAAGTCCATTAATGTATTAGTAGAGAGAGGACCAACTTTTATCTTACCTCCAGATGTAATATTGTGTGGCAGTGAAAATGTTTCCCTGACTGCTTTGGATCCAGATGATCCACAGCTTGGGAATGTGACGATTGAATGGTTTGATGAAGCCGGCAATGCAGTAGGTACAGGCAATACCATTCTTACTAATATAAAGGGGAGATACCAGGTTACCATTACTTCAGCAGCATGCAGTATAGATGGTTTCACCTTTGTAGGCCCTTCCATAGAAGTAGAATTAAACCAGACGGAAAATAATGTTTGTTTGGGTCAAAATGTAACTTTTACACCTGATGTACCCGTAAATGGTATGTGGGCTTACCAAAAATCGGATCAATTGGTAAGAACAGAAATTGGAGAATTTTTTGAACTTACACTTGATACAGATGCATTGGATGGTCCAGGAGAGTATACCATTTATTTTTCCGTAGAAGATAGGGAAAGGCCGGGTTGTTCAGTAGAAGAACAGCGAAACCTGACTGTAACAGAAGCTGTCAATCTAATTATATCGGACATTACCAATGCTGAAAGTTGTGACAATCCCAATGGATCATTTAAAATAAATGGAGGTACAGGGTTACAGTCCATACAAGTATTTGGTCCTCAAGGTTCCATTTTTAATGATGGACCTATTGCTGATGACACTTTTGTAGAAAACTTATGGCCAGGAATATATACAGTGATAGCAGAATCTACTGGATGTATTACAAGTACTACTGTATCAATTGACAACTTAAACCCTGATGATGCAGTACCTTTCACAGTGTCTCCGAATGATCAAACCTGCTCCGATACTGGAATAAATCCAGGGATGGTTACCATCACTCTAGAGGAATTCTCTCCTGATATGAATGTTAGCCTTATCAATGTTGCTGGAGGAGCTATAAGGGCTTCATTTGTCAATGAACCTGTTGTTACCCTCAATGCCCCTGCCGGGGATTACCTCATAGAAGTAAGTGATGCAGATAATTGTGTGAGTATAAGTTCGCAGCCCTATAGTGTAGGAGGCGCGGCCCAGGTGAATTTTTCAATCCCTCCTTCCATAAGGGCATGTGAGTCTTATAACTTGCTACCTATAAGTACCCAATCACTTCAATATACCCTTACAGGGCCAAATGGACAGAATATTCCCTTTGAAAACGGCGGTTTTACTTTAACCACATCAGGCACTTATGAAATTCTGGGGTTTTCTCAGGATTCGGATTCACCTCTTTGTCCTAATTTAAAAGTATTTGAAGTAGAAATTAATGAACAGATAGAGTTTGAGTATTCTATGCGGCAGATAGATTGTCTGGGCAATCAACTTTATACAGCAGAACTTAATGATTTAGATCCTTCCACTGTATTTATACGGTGGTTAGATTCTGATCAAAGCACTATTTTAGGTAGAGATTTGGTATTTTTCCCTACTGAAAACAAAACCTATTACCTGGACGTACAGCCAAGGGCCAGTTCCCAGTGTCCTGCTGCCCCTATTCCTTTTGAAGTCATGTCGGTACAGACTTCAGTAGATGTAGTGATTGAAGGCTCGCCATTTTGCGGCCTCAACGATCCCTTAACCACATTAAGTGTAAATACTGATTTTGATGCAGTAGAATCTATTGAATGGTATTATATAGATGAAGACGGGTTTAGTTTGCTACTGAATAATCCTGGTAATCAAGCTACCATAGATGTGCCATTTGAGGGTACTTATGAAGTAGTAGTAAGAAGTGATATCTATTGTGAATTAGGTAGGGCCACATATGATGTCGGCCGGATTTTGGATATTCGTCTAGGCATAAGTGCAAAACAGTTTATTTGTATAGAAGAAAATCAATACAATACACTCAACCCTGGAGAATTTGAAATATATGAGTGGAGCAGAGATGGGAATGTAATAAGTACTGATCCCATTTTCACCCCAAGAGCACCCGGGCAATATGGACTATACATTGTTGATTTTAATGGATGTGAAGTATCTACTACTTTTGAGGTGGAAGATATATGTGCCCAATTAATTTCTATGCCCAATGCCATGGTATCAGGAGATCCTGAAAGGGATTTTCGTATATTTGCCAATCCGGCGATATCTGAGATAGAAGTGTTTGTTTTCAATAAACTAGGTGAACTCATTTATTACTGCCAATCTCCAAATAATCCCAACTCTGATGCCATCTGCATATGGGATGGATTTGTAAACGGCACAAAACTTATGGTAGGTACTTATCCGGTCACCATCAAATATAAAATACCTGGTACAACCCTATCTGATCAGGTCAATAAATTTATTGTAGTCCCAAAATAATGTATAAACTACTTGCTGTACTATTGTGCCTGTTTCTAATTTCGTGTAGTAAACCAGTGATAGAACATGGTAAGGCTAGTTATTATGCTGATAAATACAAAGGCAGGAAAACATCCAGCGGTGAAACTTATAGACATCGTAAAATGACCGCTGCCCATAGAACACTCCCTTTTGGTACCAGAGTAGTGGTCACCAATGTTAAAAATGGCAGAAAAGTAAAAGTGAGGATCAATGACCGCGGCCCTTTTGTATCAGGTAGGATCATCGACCTATCTAAAAAGGCTGCCAGGCGGTTAGATATGGTAAATGATGGTGTAGTATCAGTGGAAGTTAAATATAGAAAGTAGAAACACCAATCTATGTCTAAAAGCCGCTATTTCGCATCTCATATTAGCTTTAAAGATTTTTTATCCTATCATATTGCCGTACTAATAGATTAGGATTTTTTCGGTAATCCTGGGCTCAAAGATACCATAGAAGCTTAGAGGAGCCCTGGCCAAGCAAAAATGGCTGTCATTTGGGGGAGGAGTTCCCTTTATTTTAATGCACCTTCTTCATTTTCTGCATGATTGGTAAATTGAAATTGTGACTCAGGATTTAATACCGGCTTTATTTCAAAGTGGTTACCTTTGGACGTTGGTATGGAAGGGAATTCAGTCTTTAGGCTAAAAGATGTATAAAGACCAAAATCCCTATATATTTATAACTGATAAAGCCTATTCACTCTCCTTTTCGGCAGCCTCTGATAGCTTATGGAGATTGGTAGGGATAGGATTGTCATTTAATAATTTCGCCATATAGGCAGTGTTATGAATCAGGTATCGGAGATTCTGATTGGTAAACAGATGATTGTCTCCCCCACCCTCTATATAACTGGGGCCTGGCCCTGCATCTCCTACCCAATATGCCATAGGAGCTGGAGGCAGTGTACACCCTGAATGATTTAAACTAAAAAGAATTTCCGAGCATACCTTTTTGCCCCCATCTTCATTACCCGTAACCAGGGCCGCACCTACCTTGTTATATAGGGGATACTGACCTGTTTGCTCATCCTGCTCACTGGTACTACCATCTATCCTTTCGATGACCATTTTACAGATGGATGATTTATCACCTAACCATACAGGAGAAGCCAATATAATTATGTGTGACTTTTTTATTTCTGCCAAAATGGAAGGCCATGCGTCATCACCTCCTTCATCTGAGGTCGTCCCAAATGCTATATTATGATCTATGGCCCGGATGACCTGGCACTCTACCATTTGCTCATTATAAAGCCTTACCGCTTTATTGATTAGAGCTTCAGTATTTGATTCTGCCGGAGACGGCTTAAGTGTACAGTTAATAATAATGGCTTTTATTTTCATCGTTGGTGTGGTTGAGTTAGTCTGAATGATTAACCTGACGAGAATATTTTTTGTTATAGGTCAAAGAATATATTCGCATAAAAATCCCCATCCCCAAAAAACAATCTGGTAAAACTTACTTTTCAAATTACTTAAGCCCTTACTTTTTTATCAGAAAAAAATAAATTTCAAAATGTCTATCATTATCAAACTTAAAAGCCTGCCATTAAACCGTATCGTAAAAAAAGGCACAAAAAAAGAGGAACAGCACAGATTGGCTTATTCCCCTTTTTAAGATTATGGCTCTTTTTTTATTATTCAGACAAAGCTTTTACACCCGGTAATTCCTTGCCTTCCATATATTCCAACAATGCACCTCCACCGGTAGAAACAAAAGAAACATCATCACCATATCCAAATTTATTTACGGCTGCAGCAGAGTCTCCGCCCCCTATAAGGGAGAAAGCACCATTTTTGGTAGCCTCTACCACTGCCTCTGCAATGGCTTTGGTACCTCCTTCAAAATTGCTCATTTCGAAAACACCCATAGGTCCGTTCCAAAGAATGGTTTTTGAAGCACTGATTACTTTAGAAAATTCTTTTCTAGATTCTTCCGCAATGTCCAACCCCATCCAGTCATCAGGGATATCATTGTTGGGTGCGGTTTTGATATTGGCTTCATTATCAAATTTATCCGCTATCACTGAATCTGAAGGTAATAATAGGTTCACCCCATTGTTTTTGGCCTTTTCAATCAGCTTAAGAGCAAGATTTAGGTTATCGTTTTCTACTAGGGAATCCCCTATTTTCCCCCCTTGTGCTTTGGCAAAAGTGTAGGACATACCTCCCCCTATAATCAGATTGTCCACCTTATCCAAAAGCCTTTCTATGATAAGTATCTTATCAGAAATTTTGGCTCCTCCCATGATGGCCGTGTAAGGCTTATCCGCCTTTTCCATCACTTTATCAGCATTTTCCAACTCAGCCTGCATGAGGTACCCGCTCACTTTTTCTTTAAAAAACTGGGCTATGATAGATGTGCTGGCATGTGCACGGTGTGCTGTACCAAATGCATCGTTTACATAAATGTCACCTAACTTGGAAAGTTTCTCCGCAAAGGCTTCGTCCCCAGCTGTTTCTTCCTTATAAAACCTTAGGTTTTCGAGCAATAAAACCTCTCCTTCCACCAAACTGTCAGCTTTATCTTCGGCTTCACTGCCTATGCAGTCATCAGCGAATTTTACCGTGGTACCTACTGCAGATTCCAAGGCTGAAACTATATGCCGGAGAGAATATTTATCTTCTTTGCCCCCTTTAGGTCTTCCCAGATGAGACATTAAAATGGCCGATCCTCCATCAGCTAATATTTTTTTAATCGTAGGCAAAGCAGCCTGAATCCGAGTATCGTCGGTTACCTCAAATTGATCATTCAATGGAACATTGAAATCTACTCTGATCAAGGCTTTTCTGCCCTTAAAATCTACTTGGTCTACAGTGGTGATGTTAGTGCTCATATTGATGGTTTTAAAATTTAAAACTTATAGTGAAAGGTGAGCATTTTATTTAACAGATGCCCTACGTAGGCGGTCATTAATAGCTCTCCCTAAATTTTCTTCTGGCAAAAGTTCTGCTAAAATAAGTGAAACATCAGCTTGATCCAAAAATCTTAAGGCAGTAAATAAATTTTTCGCAGCTTCAGCATAACTCCCCCGCTCACTTAGCACAAAGCTTTCCTGACCGCCTGTATATTGGGAAGTAAATGACAAAATCCCTATTTTTTCATTTTTATATACTCCCAAATTTTTCGCAATATCTCCAAGGATAACTTTCTTTCTTGGAGCATAATGGCTTTTAAGCATTCCGGGAGATTTGGGATTGCTGCTGGAGTGGGACATGATGGTGACAGGGCCTACTATTTTTTCTATATCCCCTACATCTACTCCCCCTAACCTATATATCGTTATTTGTTCTTCTTCTAACCCAATGATTGTACTTTCAAGCCCTACCTCACTATTGCCTCCATCCAATACATAGGGGATCATATCTCCAAGCTGGTCATCTACATGTGCAGCAGTAGTAGGGCTGATGTATCCGAATGGATTGGCACTGGGGGCAGCAAGGGGGAAATCCAGATTGGCCAAAAGACCAAGTGTCAGAGGGTGCTGGGGTACACGGACGGCCACATGATCCAGACCACTGGTCACCAGATCAGGGATGATCGATTTTCTTGGCAGCAATAAAGTCAGGGGACCTGGCCAAAATATAGTGCCCAAAGATTCTAATATTGGATGTATACCTTCCGTATATTTGACTACCTGCTGCATACTGCTGACGTGTATGATCAGTGGGTCAAATTCCGGACGGTTTTTAACCTCAAATATTTTGGCAACAGCTTCCGCGTCAAGTGCATTTGCCGCCAATCCATAGACCGTCTCTGTAGGAATACCTACCAGACCGCCTGCTTCTAAAATGGCTTTGGCCTTAGCTATATCCTTACCTATCTCCGCCATCTATTCTCCACAAAATTCATCCAACCACTCCTTGGCATCAGTATAACCAAGGGAGAGTGAAATCTTTAAATTAGCACAACCTTCCTCAGTTTTGCCCAGAGCACTCATTTCAGTAACACCCAATAAGTAAAAGGCAGCTCCGTTTCTGTTGTCATGCTCCACTGCATAGTTAAGTGATTCCAGTGCCGCCATAGGCATATTATTGCCCAGTTCGGCTTTGCCTTTATTAAAATATGCCTGTGCATGAGTCTGATTAGCCTGTAGGGTCATATCAAAATCCAAGATGGCATCTTCATATTCTTCCATGGCCAAAAGTGCTACTCCCCTGTTATAATAAATATCCACTTGCTGGGGGTCCAGGCTGTTTGCATAGTTATAATCTATGATAGCCTTGGTAAATTCTCCCTTTTCCAGATAGGCGTTACCTCTGTTGAAAAAAGGTTTATATGAAGTTGAATCTATCTGTATAGATGAATTAAAAGCTGCAATAGCCTCATCATACTGCTCCATGTTAAAATAGGCCACACCTTTAGCATTTCGAGCTGCTGTATGGTCAGGATTTTTTTCTATGGCCCTATCAAAATAGTCTATGGCATCATTATAATTTCCGGATTCTATCCGATCTACACCAGCCTGAAAAAGCTCTTCATCAGACGGTGCACAAGAAAATAAAACAGCAATAAGAAGGCTAATACTCCAGATTTTTTTCACAATTACCTAAGATTTTTTTGACAAATATAGGAAATCTACTGATTTACCTGATCAAATTGCTGCATCTTTACTCGGTAGGTTTCAGGGACGTGGGTAGGACGCATATTTTTCATATCTACTGTCACCATCGTGGTGGTACCTGAAGCAAAGATGATTTCTTCTCCATTGGCTGTGCTCCCCATGATGATCTGCTCCAGTACTATAGATGACTTACCCAAATGGATGCACCTTACATAAGCTTGGGGAGCATCTTCCAAATGGATCGGCCGAAGAAAATCTATATTTAAATTGGCTACCACTGCTCCGGTGGACATGATATCCCAGTCACATATCTTAGATAAATATATCGCCCGGGCATGTTCTAAATAATTAAAATATATCCCATTGTTTACATGGAGATACCCGTCTATATCAGAAAACTTTACCTGTATGGATATATTAAATTTGAATAAGGTTTTCACCTCTTCTACGCTGTATTTTTTCATCTGTTATTCTTTTTTTTTGCAGGCCCCAAATTAAACCTTACCAATTACTGGCGAGAGCTGGAACAGTTGCATTTACCCCCGATAATTTTGAGGGTTTGACATCTTCAGTGTTTGATGGTTTATGATTCTAATTGACCACCATAGCTATGTCTTGACCGGACAGGATGAAGCCCGTATAAACACCTTAATAGTAGGATGGTATCATATTATAAAAGGATACCAGACTTGCTTGTCTTTTCCCACATCCGCATGATAGAATCATCCCCACCTACCATTTCTTCCACTGAATCAAAAGGAATCCAGGCTAAATCCTGACTTTCATGGGATATGACTAACGGCTCATCCAATGAGGCTTCTAGCAGAAACCTTACATCGTAATGAAAATGTTCAGGCTCTTTAGTATTACCGGGTATAATATGTTTGTCTATATCAAATATAGATATATCCACTATCCGAAGTGACGCCAAACCGCTTTCTTCTATAGCTTCTCTCATCGCCACTTCTACAAGGTTTTCATTCCCATCTGCATGGCCACCAAGCTGTAACCAACGGTTGAGTTTGCTGTGAAGGGTCATTAAGGTATGGGTCCTCCTTTTATTTACGATCCAGGCGGACGCAGTAAAATGGCTATCCAATTTTTGCCTATAAAAAGCCAATTCGTGATCGGCAAGCTCTATAAAATCGTTGATGAAACTTTGTTCCTCATCAAAAGGGGTTCTGTAATTCTTCAGCAATTTTTTTAATTGATGTCTATCCATATAGGGGGTTAAATATTAACTCAATAAGCTCGTCAAATGATTTGGCTTTCTGGTAAAGCCTATCTGAGTAGACCGTAACTAAAACGGTAATATAACTTGGTTTATTATCAAAGTATACATTCTCCACACTGATATTACCATAAAGTTGGTCTATTTTATCATTTTCTTCTTTTTTATTGAAAGGAGGTTTGAAATATTGTTTTTCTGTTGTCTTTACCTGTTCATTGATTTCCTGCATCCTCCGGTCCAGACTTATTTTTTGATATCCCAAATCAAGTATCCGAAAGCCCAACGCAAAAAATAGATTTGAAAAGGATTTTTCGGTAAATGGATGATTAAAATATACTACAAATCCATTGGCATAAGGAGTATTCATGATCTGAACACGTGGGCTTGCATTGATATTAGCTTTTTTAAAATGGTAATTTTTATAGACCAGCTCCAAATACTCTACTCCTTGTGGTGAGCTCAACCATGCTTTTACATTAGCGTCATTGTCATCAGTCTGGGAAAAGTTTTCTTTATGGGATATGTGTCTATTTTTATGACCAAATAATTTATTATATATATCATCCCAATAGGTCATGCTTTATTCAGTTTAATTTTCCCATCATCCATTGTCCTTATAAACCCTTCATCCTCTAAAGACCTTAAAAAACCTACTGTTAAGTGGTCATTTTTTTTACCCATATGAGTTGTAAGTGCTTCTATTGATATAGGCCCATATGTAAGAAGGATATTTTCTAAAGCCGATTTAAGTGTTACTGCTTTATCGGGTAATGCATCATTTTTCCGGTTGTTAATACAAACATCGCATACTCCACAGGGATTATCTGATTCCTCTCCAAAATAATATAATATCTGGATAGTTCGGCACAAGTGCCCATTTTGAATATAAGCAATAATGGCTTTAGCTTTGGAAACGGTTACCTGCCTTCTTTCTTCGATCCTTTTTAGGTTCAGGGGCAGCTTTCCTGCATCCATTCTTGGTGTTAAAAAGGTTACCTGGGGCTGATCTTTCCTTTTATTATAGGCTAAAATACCCATTTTATCTAACTGTTCCAAATAGTCAATAATTTCCTGCTCGCTGAGCTGCATAGTATTAGCCAGCTTCTTTTCCTGAATTTTTAGATACTCTACGAAAAGTTCACCTCCAAATGTTCTCAGTAAAATTTTAATGAAAGGATCCAACTTTCGAGATGATATCTGAAACTCATAAAGCTTACTCTGGTCTACCAGCAGTCTGATTGTAGATGGCACATAAAAACTTTCAGAAAGTTCCAGAAGCGCCTCTTCCTGTAAAACTTTGAGTGCATTATAAGTCAACAATAAATCAAGCTGATAATTTGAAGTGAAGTGATTGATATCAAAATCATAACTGCTCATCATACTGCTGCCTACGGCTATCCTGAAATTATTAGCCAAGCATTGATACACTTTTTTCAAAAAATCTATTGGAGGATAGCTTTTCTCAGATCGGTCCTCAAGTATTTCTATATCTTTTTTATTTACCAGGAGCACGGCAAAAGCTTTTTTTTCATCTCTACCGGCCCTTCCGGCCTCTTGGTAATAATACTCTAGGTTTTCAGGCAGATCCAGATGTATCACAGTACGTACATCTGGTTTATCTATACCCATACCAAATGCATTAGTAGCTACCATGACCCTTACTTTCCCCGTTTTCCAATCCGACTGCCGTACATCCCGCGTCTCATTATCCAGACCTGCATGATAAAACGTAGCCGAGATGCCCAGGGAATTTAAAGTTTGGCTTATTTCTTTTGTACCCTTCCTGTTACGGACATAAACAATAGAACTCCCTGGTATTTTATGTAGGATCTCCATTGCTTTTTCTATTTTGTTTTCCACCTCTCGGACAGCATATGATAGGTTCACCCTGGCAAAAGATTGGGTAAACAAAGCCGGACCATTCATTCCCAGCTTGTCTACAATATCCTCCCGCACCTCTTTGGTAGCTGAAGCAGTAAGTGCCACTATCGGTACCTGGGGATGTATTTCCCTGAGTTTGGCTATTTCCAAATAAGGCGGCCTAAAATCATATCCCCACTGAGAGATACAGTGTGCTTCATCTACAGCTATCATCGAGACCTTCATTTTAGCAAACCGTGTAAGAAACAGATCAGTTTTCAATCTCTCCGGTGAGACGTATAAAAATTTATAATTACCATAAATGCAATTGTCCAAAACGGTATCTATCTCCCTTTTACGCATCCCGGAATACACAGCTGCTGCCAGCACCCTTTTTTTTCTGAGCGCATCCACTTGATCTTTCATCAGAGCTATCAGTGGAGTCACCACCAGACAAATCCCCTCCATCATCAATGCAGGTACCTGAAAACAGATTGATTTCCCCCCACCGGTAGGTAAAAGCACCAAGGTATCTTTTCCTTCTGCAACAGATAAAACAATATCCAGCTGCTGTGGCCTGAAATCATCAAACCCATACACGGTCTTTAGTACTTGTAATGCGAGAGATTTCATCTGTTTATAATTGTTTTTTTAGAGGCCTGACCTTGTCCCACGACTAGGGAAACGATATGGATACTCGCAATCGATAATCATCCTTTCGTGGGGGGTTATCCTCGTGCTCGATTTCAAATTACCAATTTATTTTTTCTTTATTTAAAAATGCGTTTATCCCTTTTAGACAGTCAGAGGTTCCTCTTGCTTTGGCATTCATCATAGCAGCATATTCCAAACCCTCTTCCAAAGATTTTTCTGGTACCTTTGCAATCATCTCTTTAGTCAAGGCCATAGATTGTCCAGAATTTTGGTCAATCAGCCTTTGGGCCAGCTCATATACTTCACGATCCAGCGAGTCCCCTGCCACTACTTTATTAATAAGCCCCATATCCTTGGCCCTTTCTGCATCCAATAAATCCGCCTCTAATAAAAGTTCTTTAGCTTTGCCCTCACCTAATTTTCTGAGTAAAAATACATTCACAATAGCGGGTACAAATCCTATTTTAACTTCTGTATACCCAAATTTTGCTTCCTTTACACTATATGAGAAATCACAAACCGTGGCCAGCCCACATCCACCAGCTAATGCATGTCCCTGAACCTGGGCTATAATGATCTTAGGAGCAGTATATATCAGATAAAAAAGGTCTTTTAAATTTCTGCTATCTTCCAAATTTTCTTCAAAAGTATAAAGCTGTAAGGACCTTAAATATTCCAAATCTGCTCCTGAACAAAAAATTTTGCCCTCAGCTTTTATTACTATTACTTTAGCGGTTTCTTCTTCTAACATTGAAATAAGAGCAGCTTTCAGCTCCCGGACCATCTCCGCGTTTAGGGCATTTCTCTTTTCGGGTCGATTTAAGGTAATATACCCTATCCTATCTCGGATCTCAGTCAGGATTTGTTCAGTCATAATTATTAGGGTTGAAAGTTCATATGAATATATCCCTTTTTCGAAAAGCAATCAAGGATTTTAAGCTATATGCCATCACAACCTTTACCGCCCAGCATTAGTTTATAATTACACTGAAGCTTACTTATCAAAAATAAAGATTATTTACTCCAAAAGTATTCTGTAGGCTGTATTATCCTTCCAAGTCAGGCTATCGGATGAAACGGCCAGCCATTTCGTTCCGTTATATCGCGCCACTTCTTTTGGGATAAAATTTATAAATGAAAGGAACCTCCCTTCTGTGGAAATTATATAACCTTTTGGAAGAATCAGTTGACCATCAGCATAATGAAGTTCTTTCACATCTGAATGAATACCATGCGCAATTCTATTTGGACTTAATTTATATTTGACATCCTGATCTTCCCACCCTTCATTCCATGAATAAATGTTATGACGGTAAAAGTAATCTACAGCCCTACCTGATGGACCAGTATATAGATATATTTCATTTTTATGATATCCCCCCAGAAAATCAATCCAAATGATACATACCCCCATTACCATAACCAATATCAGCGGCTGGGCCAATTTTTTAATTCTTGATGTAAGCATGATAAATATAAGAATCAATACCCCGTAATACCATATCACCTCCCATGGCTCTATTTTAATATCGGAAATTTTTGCAAAGGGCAGATCTTGTAAAATAAAAATAACCCTATTGAGAATGATGATAATATGATTCAACACCAGACCTAAACCGATACCCACATATGGCAGGAACGCAAGCAACATATAGGGAATGCCTATCGCCATAACCACAAAAGCACCTGGAATGGCGATCAAATTTGACATGAAAAAATAGGAAGGAAAGGAATGAAAATAATAGGCAGAAATAGGAAAGGTAGCCAATTGGGCAGCTATACCTACTGATGTGATTTCCCAGCACCGATATATAATTCTATTTTGAGGCAACCACACATTAACTATCGCAGGCTGTAAAACCAATATCCCAGTAAGGGCGGCATAAGAAAGCTGAAAACCCACCGAATAAATCAAGTTAGGATCAAAAAGCAATAAAAGAATAGCGGATATTGCCAGCCCATTATATATAGAGGGACTGCTGGATCTCATCTGGGCCATCGAAACTATCGTAAACATGGTGGCTGATCTCATCACGGATGGAGACATTCCTGTTAGAAAAGCATAAATCCAAATGATCGAAATTACTATGGATAAATATGCCATTCTTTTATAGGGGGGCAACTGATATGGTTTAAAAAAAAGAAAGAAAAAACCATAAATTATGCCGACATGAAGCCCTGAGACCGCTAGTATATGCATAGCGCCTGCTGTACTGTAGGCTTCACTCACTTCCGCGTCTAAATTTTGTTTCTGCCCCAGTAACAATGCCTGTGCTATTTGCCTGGCACGAGGATCCAAGATCGTTCGGTCCATATGATGCTGGATAGATTTTCTGAGCGAAAGGAAGAAAAAATTTAATGGCCGGTGGTTTGTCCAGCCTATAATCTCAATGTCTTTCCCCACAAAATGGGTATGGTAAATCTGATAACGGGAAAGAAATTGGGCATAATTGAATTCGTTTGGATTTTCTGGTGGTGCTATGCGATTGGGTCTACCTATAACGGCAATCACCTGACCGGGTGATAGTTTGGACTGATGATAAATAATCACTTCACCTTTTACCTTTTGAATCTTATCATTTGCCATAATATGGGTAAGGAAAATGGTATTTCTAAAGGATTTGGGCTTAACTTCATCATGGTGCTGTACGATTCCCATGTAGCCATCATAATCATGATGGTACATAAGATGCAAAGGGTCATTTTTCACATCTTTCACATAACTAACCAAAACACCTAATGCCACCCATAATGTCAGACCTAAACATGAAATTAACCCTCTATTTTTAAATTCGCGGAGCCTACTCGTATATAGGGTCAGTAAATTGTATATCAAGAATATGAATATAAAAAAGAAGAATAGCCTCTCTATAAATGGGGCTTCTAGAAAGGGGTAAATAATAATGCCTAATATGAAAAATACGGCATATCTTAAAAAAGGGAATTCGTTAAATGCCATAAGATAGACAATTATTTACACCCGCTCACTGAATCAATACTATACTGATTGAGTACTGATAAAGCCAATATATAAAAAATACTTTTAAACTTAAAACTGCCCACATTTAAGGTGGACAGTTTTACCATAGATACCAAATTCGGAATCTTTTCTAATTTAATTTATATAGATGATAAAAGTAAATTTTTATAGATATCGTTTCATCTTATAATGTTCAATATTACATTCTGAAAACTTTTCACCATCTTTTTTAAAATCGAACCGTTCATATAGCGGAACGGCCGGTAATTGGGCGTGCATATAGAGCAGTTGACCTTTGGCCGTTTCTTCCCTAGCGATATCCTCAATCACGGCTTCTACTAGCGCTTTTCCTATACCAAAGCCCCTATACTCCTTCAGTACAGCAAACCTTTCCAACTTCACGCCATTATCAGTATACCTCCACCTGGCGGTACCTGCAGGAATACCGTCATATAAGGCTAAGAAATGGGTGGATGTCTCTTCATATTCATCATATTCTTCATCCGGTGCCACGTTTTGTTCTATCACAAAAACTTCTTGCCTTATATTAAACAGTGCTGTCAGTGCTTCCTCTGTCCTTATTTTTGTTACCTCTATATTCATTTTTTCTCCTTTCATTTTCTAGGTCATCCTTATCGTACGCTTCTATTATAGACTTCACCAATCTGTGGCGGATGACATCTTTGCCACTCAACTTGACCACGCCTATACCTTTTACATCTCGTAGTACCCCCAAAGCTACACTGAGACCTGACTTCTGTCTGGTCGGCAGATCCACTTGGGACTGGTCACCTGTTACGATTACTTTAGAATTTGGCCCCATACGGGTCAAAAACATTTTTATCTGTTCACTCGTCGTATTCTGTGCTTCATCTAGCAGAACAAATGCATCATGAAGTGTCCTACCTCTCATATATGCCAGAGGTGCTATTTCAATAACTCTGGTCTCTTGATAATATTTTAATTTCTCTGCAGGCACCATATCACCTAATGCATCATATATTGGTCGCAAATATGGGTCCAATTTTTCCTGAAGGTCACCAGGAAGAAAACCCAAATTTTCTCCCGCCTCTACAGCCGGACGGGTGATGATAATTCTTTTGACTTCTCTATTTTTTAGTGCCCTCACCGCTAGGGCTACGGCAATATAAGTTTTGCCTGTACCGGCTGGCCCCAGAGCGAAAACCAAATCGTTTTTATATGCTGACTCTACAAGTGCCCTCTGGTTTTCGGACTTGGGTTTAATGACCAAACCTTTATTCCCAAATACTATTATATCGTTTCTTTTGTCCGTCTCAAAAGGCACACCCTCCATATCAATGTACTCTTTGACATGATCAGGTGTCACTTGACCAAATTTATTAAAATGCTGAAGGAGCATATTAAGGATATCATTTATCCTCAGGATCTCCGGTGCCCTTCCCTGAATTCTGATTTCATTCCCACGTGATACAATCTTACTTTGGGGAAAAGCTGCTGCTATCTGGCGTATATTCTCATTTTCTGTCCCCAGAAATTCCAGTAGCGGTATGTTTTCTAATGTAATTATTTTTTCTACCAATCCTTTTGTCTCTATTTACTGTTGAGTTGCTTAAATCTTCAAGAATAATACGCTATTTTTGTCTATATCTCATAACAAAAATACAAAATAATTAATATATCCACTTATGGCTTTAGTAACATTCACTTCTGATTTTGGTGATGCAGATTATTACGTACCTGCGGTCAAAGCGAAGATGCTATCCATAAACCCTCAGCTGAACATCATAGATATATCCCACAAGATAGAACCTTATGATATAGCCCATGCAGCATTTGTTCTAAGATCTGTCTATAAAGACTTTCCAAAAGGAACCGTTCATCTCGTGGCCATTAACAGCACCAGTACCATTACTGATGGCTTCATCGGCATCAAACTGGAAGAACACATCTTTGTAGGACCAAATAACGGGGTGCTTAGCATGCTTTCAGACTACGATCCGGGGATAGTGGTACAATTTGCCGATATCCACATAAAGCACAGCACATTCCCTGCCAAAGATATACTTGGGCCAATTTGTGCCAAGGTGGCCAGCGGAGCTGCCATACATGATTTTGGAGGTCCTCTGGCAAATATACGTAAAATGCTGCCAAGACAGTTCAAAGCAACCAAAAAACAGATTGTAGGCTATGTAGTTCGTGTAGATAATTATGGCAACCTGATCACAAACATCAGGCAGGAAGTATTTGAAACTTTAAACCCAGGCCAATTTACTTTGGAGTTTAGCAGAGAAGTGCTCACAGAACTCAATACCTGCTATGACCATGTAGAACCGGGAGATTGTTTTGCTTTTTTTAACAGCCTAGGGCTACTTGAAATTGGTATAAACCATGGTGATGGTGCCAATCTATTAGGCTTAAGATATGATAGCCCTGTATTTATCAATTTCGAATTGGAATCTTAATCAACAGCTATGTTAATCAGGACAGTAAGAATGACCTTTCAGCCAGAAAATGTAGAAGGTTTTTTAGAAATTTTCAATAATAGCAAAACTAAGATACGTGGATTCAAAGGATGCCATCACCTTGAATTGTGGCAGGACCATTGCCAAACAAATATTTTTACAACCTTCAGTTATTGGGAGGATGAAGCAGCATTGGACCAATACCGTGAATCAGAGCTATTTAAGGAAGTATGGGGACAAACCAAGGTATTGTTTGCTGAAAAACCACGCGCTCTTAGCCAAAAAAAAATTGAAGAAGTAGGCCTTTAAAATTGCAGGAAAAAAATTCTTTAACCATATTTGCATCCCGATAAGCGATTAATGGCCTGTCGAATTGCCCAGATGGCGGAATCGGTAGACGCGTTGGTCTCAAACACCAATGCCGCAAGGCGTGCCGGTTCGACTCCGGCTCTGGGTACCAAAAGCCCGCTGAAAAGCGGGCTTTTTTTATTATATATGGGTAAATCCAAAACCTACAGCCCTCAATTTTCATCCTTAGCTGATAATTCCAAACGGATCATCAGCGGAAAGTGATCCGACCCGATGGGTTTAAGTTTTTCCAGTGAAATAAGATAAAAATCTTTGGTATAAAAAAAATGGTCCAAAGGATATCGAAAAAGCGGTACAAACACATTATAGGTATTGAAAAAGCCTCTACCTTCTCTGGGATCCAGCATATTTGTTTTCCTTTGGAATTGCTCTGAGGTCCTGGACCATGCTACATCATTTAGATCTCCGGCTATAATTACAGCACCGCCATCGTCCATGATTCTTTGGCCCACTCTTAATATCTCAGTATCCCTTTCATAGGTATCAGTACCTGGCTTAGGAGGTTCAGGATGAAGACAATGGATTTTTGCAAATTCACCAGAAGGTAACTTTACCTTAGCATATATAGAAGGAATATCATCTTTTACTAAAAAATTAAGTTCTGTGTCCATTAACTCCAGCCTTGAGTACACTATCATCCCGTATGTATTGTCTAATGGATATATTACATTATAAGGATATGATTTATCCAGCATAGATACTTCATCCGCCCATTTTTGGTCAGGCTCTGTCAGCAATATGACATCAGGATCCGACTCCTCCACCAATTTTAAAAAATCACCATACCTATCATTGTCCATTTTTACATTATACATTAATATAGACAAACTGTTTTCCTTCACTGGATCCACAGCATCTCTGGCCACTGTGGGATATAAAGATATATACCTCACCATCATCCTGGACTGGTAGATTATAGCGGCCACTAGAAATATAGAAATACCGACTAGACGAAACCTATCTCCGCGATAATGATAAATGGTCAAAACCAAAGCCAATAAAGTGAATACAGTAATCTGTGCTCGGGGAAAATCCCATATTCTGATCCACCAGTGATCTGTATTGATAATAGGTAATGCAGTAGTGATTACCACTATAAAAATGAGAATATGTAAGAATATACGCATGAAAATAAATATATGTGCTGATGCGTATAAAAATTAAGCCAATTATTAAATGGGTGAATATATACCGCAATAATTACTGTATAAATAAATCCTATGTCCAGCAAAAGTTTACAAAACTGTGCCAAATATATTAGAATTTGATTATAAATCACCTAAAAGAAGGCTTAAATGCATGCACCATGATTTATCCGTATTCGATTTATAAAATTCCATTTAGGATATGGGCAGTCATACCCTAATACATCATTTGCCAAAATGGCTATGCTTTTAAAGTATACCATGAAACTCCTACTGCCATTTCATTTTTTAAGATGTCAGAGTTATTTCCTTATTTAATAACATTTAAGCCAATTTTTTAAATTTTTGTAGAACATTTATAAACATTAATAACTTACCTGTGTTTCAATAGTATTATAACCACAAAACTAAACCTATATAATTATGGAAAACATTGAAAAAGAATTGAAATCGAAAATGCAGAATTCTAATCCTGACAAAGAAGAAGGTCGAGTGGCCAGTATGATCGAAGAGCAAACCGCCAAAGTTCCATCTGATGTGTTTTTATGGGCATCTTTAGGTTCTATGGCAGCATCGTTGGCTTTAAAGATAACAGGTAATGATAAAACCGCATTATTTGTCGGCCAATGGGCTCCATCTTTCCTATTGTTAGGTATTTATAATAAACTGGTAAAACAACTAGGCCACGATAAGAAGCATTAAATGATACTGGTTTATCTAAGACCAATTTAGACCAAGATCTGATATAAAAAAGGGATACCAATTCGAAAGAACTGGTATCCCTTTTTTATTAATCATTAATAAATAGAATTTACATCTAAATGATTATTTTTCTATATATAACGATTTTCAAGGCCTTCCTTCAAAAGGTAGCTTATAAAAGTATTTTTCCCCATTTACCACTATTATATATTGGCCTTTATGCTGGGCCTCTGGGAGGGGTAGTAAATCATCAATAAATGGAAAATCTCCATTTATTTTTGGAGGAATCCCCTTATTGTCTTCCATTAAAAATGCCATATAATCTTGCGGCACATAATATATAAAAGGATGCATTTCTCTATCAGGAAATTGATTTTTAAAATCTGATTCAGTTTGTTTTTGATTTTGGATCAGTTTGGATATTTCATTAGCAGTCAATGATCTCATATTTATAAAAATTTGGTCGCTTTATGTATTGATTTAAGCAATTCCTGTGCCTCTAAAAAATGTAACATACTATAAAATCCATTATGCCACATCACCTTAACAGATACATTTTCCCATACCCTTTCTTAAAGGCTTTATCACCGGCAGTGGACCTATGCTCCATAAAGTGACCGTTTTTAAGTACCAAAACCCTATAGATATAAACCCCGTTTGCCAGCTGACCCCCAAATTCATCTCTTCCGTCCCAGGCATAATCTGAAAGGTTATGCCCTATCCGTATGGGACCCAGCTCATCCTGAAAGATCTCCCTCACCACTTTACCCGTTACGGTCATAATCTGAATTTTTATCTGATCCGGCACCTGAGAACCCGTGACAGTAAAAACAAATCTTACACTGCTGCTGAATGGATTCGGATATGGGTAAAAATGAGTGATCTGGGAATCATTTACTACTTCAAAAGTGATTTCATATGGCTTATCACTAGCTTTATTTCCTGAAGCATCTGTGGCAGTAATCATTAAACTATATTTGCCATCTTCCAAAGGCCCTGGCTGAAACTCAACTTTAAAATCTTGGGTGTCCGTGGCAGGATACCATTTTAATTTGGGCTCATTGAAATAGACCCTTTTGTAAATACACGTTACGCAGTTTGAGCGTATGGCAATCTCCACTCCGACAGTATCCTTCTTCCGTATCAAGGACCCTGCATCCCTTAGGACTGCTGAAATCATCACTGTGGGGGAGACAAGATCACCATCCATGATATAAATCCCGTCAAAATGCACATCTAAAACAGGATTATGCTCAGCTGGAAGCACAGAGACATACTCTTTAATATCTATAATATTGTTTTGATAAGTCTGCTCTAATGCGATTCTGGGGTTAGCAAAAACATGCAGGTTATTCAAACCTGACATACCAATAGAGTTAAAGCCTATAAGAAACTCAGTCGACTTCCCTGCAGGAACCGGTGCTATTTTTTTAAAAAACCTGTCTGCTTTACTTTTGTCCCTGTTCCTCCATATCCACTCTATCACCAAAGAATCGGTAAAATCATGCGGGGAAATATTAGCAAATTCAAATTTAAAGCCACGCTCCTCACCTTCTCTCAGCTGTATAGCTCTTTCGGCCTGGTTATAGATCAGAACCCCCTCTGGCACTCCTGTATAATTAACCTGCCATTTCATCAGCTGGCCGGGGAGTTCAGCTTCTGGATCATCCATAGCATATCTCAACCTTATGTATGGATACTGTATAGAATTGATGAACTCAAGCGAAAAATGCTCTGGTCTAGCATTTTCCACCAGTAAAGTCTCATTCCCATCTCGTGCAATGCCTATTATATCCATTTGCCCCAAATTATTATTATTAAAAACATCCTTTTTTATCAAATAGCTAAAAAACTCCTTCCATTCACTTGCAGGCCCTATCATTGGTGAAATTATGCTCCCAGATGTAAAATGACCTTCTAATCGCGTATTGAACTGGAGCACCTGACGGTCTGTAGGTTCAGGCAGCTCTGAATCTGCTACCATTTCTATAGCCTCACCAGCTTTCATTCCTTTCTTGCCAAAAAGTATATAGGGGTCTCCTGTTTTCAATTTTCTTAATGTACTTTCATTGGCGCCAAACTCTGTCAGTTTCTGGTAAGCTATATCTGGCCAATTACTGAAATTCACGTTACCCACAGAAAATATCAGTACATAATCTCCCTCTCCTACACCATTCACGTAGTCTATTAAATACTGTGTATTGTTTAAGATCGCCGTGTTCCTGATAGACTGGATGATCTGCGGCACCCTACCACAGGTGTTTCCATCCAATACATCAAACCCATCCGGTGGAAAGACCAGGTAAGGTGTCAAATCTTTTTTTTGAAAAGACAATAATCCCAAAGACCCATTTGGACACATTCTGCTGTTCACATTATTGACATTGTTCAAAATATATGGAATACCGTCCATTAATAATTGAGTGTTTTGATAAGTAAGGCTAGGAGCAGACCTGCCAAAAGTAAATATGTCGAGATCCATGCCTAGGCTTTCAAACTTCCATTCATTTTTAACTAGATCTTGGAAAAGTTGATGCTTGGTATTTTCAATAAACTGAGATAATTCCCTCTGAGTCCAGCCTTCTGAGCCATTTTTAATATACGAAAAACTAGAAACTGACCATGCTTCCGCTTCTCCCTCTTTTGGCTCCAAAATCTTTGTTCTCCAATATATGGTTACTGTATCCTTTAATCCCACTATATCAGAGTAATCTAAAGACCATGTAGTCAATCCATTTGAGGTAATCTGTATTTCTTTTCGAGCAGCACTGGAAAATTGGTGTGTAGTATCCACCTGAATCCATAAAACGCTGCTCTCGGCATCAGTTCCGCTAGTTTGGCTTATCAAATCTACTTTGGTATTAGGAACTATAGAAAAATTAAGGGGGAATAAATTAAACACACCGTTCATCTGTATAAAATGCGATGTAGTAATGCTGTTGTTAAAATAATTCAATTCCTGTATGTTTTTGTCTTTATTTATCTCAATAGTAAATGTATTTTCACCATAGGCATTTACTGCTCTATTTGGAATGGTAAATATGATAGTATCCCTTCTATAGACGGGTCTGAAACGCTTATTTTCATAATCTATAGATACCCCATCAGGAAGTCTTCTGCTCACACTGATATCAAAGGAATCAAGGTTTACTTTACCCAGATTCCTTACTACCATTTTAAGATGTAGGGTATCAAGAAAGGCATTTAAAACTTCCCCATTCGGTCCTTCCAATGTTACATCCGTACTTTTTATTTCATAATCAGCATGAGGTGCTGGAAAAATCTTACCTGCAGGATCGCCTAGCATCACCATCATAGAAGGGAGAGAGGTATATAAAGGATCTGTCCCATATCTCCGGTAAAACTCCTGCTCTGCTGCCCTCCTTACTTTTCCTATGGACTGATGGATCATGGATGAATCTGCAAAAGCCTTCAGGTAAAAATTTTCTGAATATCTTCTTAGGATAACATCAACACCCACATTGGTATGGGCGATGAAATGGGATGCACCTTTGTCAGGCGTAAGTACCCAGTCTTCACCAAATGTATAAGCGGTGCCAAAGGCATTACCTGCATCACAACCGTTTAGCAAGAGCACTGGATATTTCCCCTTATTGATATAATCCATCTGAGGATCTGACGCAAACCCTATTTCTATATCTATCAGTGATGGTGCCGCATGGCCAAAAAAAGTAACCAATGAGGCTCCTTGGTTAATCTCTTTAGAGATATCTATAAGTTCCACAGTAGCATTGGACCTTTTGCGAAATGTTTTTACATGCCCGCCCATATACACCTCTTCTGCTATATCTTTGAACCCGTTCATAAAAATATAATACCTGTTGAGCTCTAATGCAGACAATCCACCACTCAGGTGTATGAGGTTTTTTTGCCATTCTTCCTTTACCCCCATAGCATCTTTTTCTTTGATTTTATTCAGATAAGCCTCTACCTCATCAGGAGTACGAGCAGGGATCCGACCGAGCGGTAGGCTTTCCAGTTCAGGAAATTCCGTATCCAATCCATGTACAAAAGCTGCATCAGAATAAGGATAGCCTGCAGATGGTACCAGTTCCTGGAAAGGAAAAGCGGTCGGATGATGTCTGTAATTTAAACTCACATTATTTTGCCTTACCGAAGATAAGATGCCCAAGGCCCTACCTACCAATAAAAGGTATTCTGGCTGATACCTGAGGTAATAAGCTTTAATAAAATTATAAATGGCCAAGGGGGTTTTCTCTCCATATGAAAACTGGTCATAAAGCTGATCCATATTTACGACCAATGTATCAAAGCTACCTCCCTCAGTACTTTTCCGGTATGCGGCATAAGCACCCACAGGATCACGGTAGCGGGCACTGGCTTTACGGAGAGATTCATGAGTGATGAAGACATAACTAGCCGGTTGGTTCAGTATATCCCTAAACCTTACCTTTTGTATATTGCTTATTTGGGTTATGGACTGCGCCTGTTGGAGGATGATACGGGCTTGACCATTCCCTGACCCTCCAGGAAGCCTAAGTACACCACCTTCTACTGATAAATCTAGCCGCTTAGGCATATCATAATCCGTAATATCATATCCAGCATACACTGCATGTATGTCAGGGATTTCAAAATCATTCCCCTGTAAATTATAGCTTATAACTTTTTTCAAAAAATCCCCATTGGTAACTTTAGATGGATAGTGGATTTTGATAAAACTGACAGAAATATTATCTGTAGTGGTTTCGTTTCCCAAAGATCTTACACGGATGATTATACTTCCATCCCCATTGAAATCTGCATATTGAAGTTTTAAGCTTATTTTTTTTACGTCATATTCACCATAGGATGCCACCTCTATCTGTCGCATGGTGCCGACTCTTGGACCTGCTAATATTGCTGTAGTATGGGTAGCTCCAGCTCTTCCTACCAACCCTATATCTACTGAAAACGCTCCTGAATTCATTACCATTCCCAATGAAGTAAATACGAAATCTCTCTGATTCCCTTTAGAAATAACAGGTCCCATCCATCCCTGCCCTTTGTCATAAATGGGTAGCCGCACCCCTAGATCATACATCTGCCCCAGATGATACTGATCACTGAATACCATCAAACTTTCTGCATGAAAAACACTTGCACCTGGCAGAGCGGGCGAAACGAAATCAACCGTAGACATGCGCAGCCCTCTTACGCCGGGATTAACCGTAAGATAATAGGCTGTGGTATCACTGTGTGTATTAAAATATGGATTGGGAAGATCTTCCGAATTTTTATAAAGATCATAGTCCAGAGTGGCATCGTTCTTTTTTCCTACGAATTCTATGTAATCCTCAGGATCGAACCGACCATCTTCCTGACCATATGCGTATATAGGGACTTCCTTACCCCTATGATATAAGCGGATATCCCTTGGATCTATAGTAGTTACATCAATTCCCGAAACAGATAAAGTGGCATAACCCACCCGGTAAACACCATCCTCAGCAGTAGTTATTCTGTAATAGCTATTCGAAAAATCTATCCATTCATGTTGAGCAACTGCTTCAAAAACAAGAAAATCCACTATTATAAATAACCAGATACAGTATTTTTTCATGGTTTTTGGACATTATTTCCCTCCCAGTTATGAGTCCTAAATTCATCCTTGTGGGCGTTCAACCCCACCTTTAAACTAAACACATGTGAATATGGAGTTTCAGATATACTCCCTATATCTGAAAGCGCATAATCTATATTTACAGTTTCATGCAAAAAAACTCCAATACCAAAGCTGGGACGAAAAGTGAGGTAATCAGCATCAAAACTTTTAATTTTCTGAATATTGCCTACCCCTCCCCTGAGATAGACGAGTTTTCTATATCCCATCTCGATCCCCATCCTTGGGTCTATGCTCACTAGGTTACTTTTCAGCAGTGAATTCCTTTTCCCGTCAAAGGTCATATCTATATCGATTACAGGCTGAAAACTTATCATGTCACTCACATTTATAAATTTAGCAACACTGAAAGTTGCTCTGGGCATGGTAAGTTCTGTAGTATTTAAAGGTACAGGATTATTGGTCCGGACATATATATCTCTCACCATATCTGGATGGTGGGACCAGCTATTAAATGTGGTGGTAATGTCTCTTAACATCAATCCAAATCTCCATTCCTCCAATTGAAAAATAGTACCTAAGTCTAATCCAAATCCCCATGCACTGGCAAATTTCCCTACATTGCGATGAATAACTTTGGTATTAATGCCTATTTTCAACTTATCGCTTAAAGCTTTGGCGTAAGAAAGGATCATCGCATAATCAGCCGCACTGAAAAACTGAATATGGTTATAATTCAATGCGCCGTTGGCATCATATAAAAATCTGGTATCTGGAATATCATCTACACCAAAACGTATAAGTGTCAACGCAACCTGATTCTTTCCGTCTATAGCAGTAGAATATCCGGCATAATCAAATTTGGCTATACCGGCAAAATATTCGGCATGCATCAATGAAAATTCATGCTCAAACTGGATCCCCGATATACCCGCAGGATTCCAATAGGCTGCAGTTACATCATTCACTGATGAAACCTGGGCCCCGCCCATTCCCAGGGCACGTGCCCCGATCCCTATATTCAAAAATTCATTTGAATACTTAGGTGTCAACGTTTGTCCATTTACGGAGCTACCTATCAGTACCCCTGCCAAAAAAGAAAGGCAGCTGATCTTTCCAGTACTTGTCTTCCACATATCGATGATAAGAGTAATTAAAAAATCTTCGAACCTTACCTACTTCGGTTTATACAGATTATTTTTAATAAGCCTCACCTGTCTCCTTTTCAGATGAAACAGGGCACAACCCTAGGCTGCGCCCGATTACATGCCCCTATAATTATCGGGAAAATCATGTAAAATTCCACCTGAGCTTTAAAAGACAAAATTTAATCAGATGAAAGAATAAAAATAATTATAAAACATTTTGTAAGCATTTCATAAACCATATCCATGTTTACCTCAGAAATATATAAAATAAGTAAATATATTTTGTAAAATTAAATACTTAATACTGCCCTAAATATCTGACATAATCCTTGTCACTCCCACTACATCAAAACTCTTTACAAAAGCCATGGTTTTCATGCTCTAACGCGCATGAAAAAACACCATTTGACCTGCACGGATTTGGACACTCATGCGTCCGTTCGAAAGACAGGTGCCTTCTGGTAAAGACCAAGATTTAAAGTAGATCCAATTTACTTAAAATAAAGTCTTAACTGATAAAACAGCACTTCAGACCTATTAGAAGGCATTTTTTGATAGTCCACCTTACAAATCAAAGCATGTAATAGGTATTGCAAGGTAGCTTTTTTTACTTTGGTATTAAATTTTGATAGTGATATGGAAAGCATACCTAAAATATGCTCATATTACTTTCTAAAAAGGTTTAACATGAAGGCTACTAATACTCAAATACAAATGCGGAAAGGGATTTTGGAATTCTGCATCCTCCATATTATATCTAGGGGGGAAGTTTATGCTTCTGATATGTTGGTAGAGTTAAAAGGTGTGGAATTAATAGTAAAAGAAGGAACCCTTTATCCCTTACTTAATAGACTGAAAAATGCCTCATTGGTTTCTTATAAGTGGGTGGAGTCAGAAACTGGCCCTCCTAGGAAATATTATTCTATCACGCCTGAAGGCTTAAGCTTTCTGGAATTATTGGACCAAACCTGGCATTCCTTAATCCATTCCACACAGTTGATTACCTCTAAAAGATAAGCACAATGAAATTGTACATGATTTACGTCCCATGGTGTTCTGCCCAAAAGCCCCGATAACTATTATGGACAAATATGCAAGATTCCGTGTGAACTTTGAAAAACTAATTATAAACACATGAAAAAGACTATAAGTATAAATATTAGCGGAATCCTTTTTCATATAGAAGAAGATGGGTATACAGCACTCAAGAAATATCTAGAAGCGATCAATACCCATTTTTCAAATTATGAAGGGAACCAGGAAATCATCAATGATATAGAGAACCGCATAGCTGAAATATTCCTAAGTACGCTAAAGAACAACAAACAGGTCATTACCAGTGAAAACGTGGAAATGCTGATTGAAAAAATGGGCACTATAGCAGATTTTCAAGCTTCCGAAGAAACTTTGAATGACACGGATAACAAAGATGAAAAAGTCGATAGCGAGTATGATTTTTATAAAAACATAACTCCCCCCATGACCGAAGCTGGAAAAGGATACAAACGATTAAGCAGACTAGAAAACCGCAAAATTTTAGGTGGTGTTTGTGCCGGAATCGCTCACTATCTTGCTATAGACCCCTTGTGGACCCGTTTGATAGCCATCCTATTGCTATTTAGTGGCCGGATTAATTTCCCGGGCCTGGACTGGTTTCCGGGTGACTGGTTGTTTAAAATCTCTCTCGCTGGATGGGCAGTACTAGCCTATGTAGTGTTATGGGCGATATTACCGGTAAGCTATGAAGATATAGAAGACAAAAATATAAAAAAGCTATACCGCAATCCGGATGACCGGGTAATAGGGGGTGTAGGAAGCGGATTGGCGGCATACTTTAACATTGAAATCATCTGGGTACGGATATTATTCCTTGCCTTGTTATTTGCGGGAGGATCTGGATTGGTGATTTATCTTATTCTTTGGATAATTACCCCAGTAGCTAAATCCATTACGGAAAGGATAGAAATGAAGGGTGGGGCTATTACTTTGAGTAACATAGAAAATACAATTTTAGAGAATCAGCACCCTCCATATGCAAAAGAAGAATCCAAAGGAAGGAAAATGGT
This sequence comes from Anditalea andensis, assembly GCF_000714815.1. Taxonomy (GTDB): domain Bacteria; phylum Bacteroidota; class Bacteroidia; order Cytophagales; family Cyclobacteriaceae; genus Anditalea; species Anditalea andensis. The sequence continues at coordinate 725,205 of NZ_JMIH01000014.1, forward strand.
CCTTGCTCCATTTAGGGTGATGGGCAATGCTATTGATGAAATAGGTAAAGCATTAGGTCCTTTTGGGAAGTTTCTCCTGACCATATTCAGGGTTCTGTTTGGCGCACTTATCTTTCTCATTGGGATTTCGCTCATATTCACCTGCATGATCTTCCTAGGTACGTATTTTCATATCATCCATGGGGAAACCTTTGGTCTTCATTCCGGCGATATTCCTATGGATTTTATAACTGAAACGGTGCCTTTTTGGCTGGCAGTAGCAGTAGTCATGACCATAGTTATTCCTGCCTTGATAATCACGATCATGGGGGTAAGCATCTGGGTGCGGAGGAATCTGATAAATGGCAGGATAGGGTTGTTCGCTTTGGTCATCTGGCTTATCAGTATAGCCATAGTAGGCTTTTCACTGCCCCATACCATCAGCCAATTCTCTTCTGAGGCAGAAATCAATGAAACCACAGAACTGGCAATGGGTGAAGGCACCATGGTGATAAGGGCAAGGGACACCCAACAAGAAATAAATATATCAGCTAAAAAATTTGGAGATGATGAAGTCATTTTTAACAATACCATAAGTTTAAAACTATCAGGTCATAATGAAGATAAAGTGAAGTTAATCCAGAAATTCACTTCCAGAGGAAAAAGTCAGGAAGATGCCAGAGCTAACCTACGTGAAATAGAATATGCTTATGAAATTCAGGACAGCATCCTTCTTATAGATAAAAACATACAGCTGACTTCATGGGGAAAATTCAGGGCGCAAAGCTTAGATCAAGAGTTGCTGATTCCCTACAATAGGCCTTTCATCATAGAAAAATCAGTTCTGTCTGTACTACAACATACCCTGTATAGAAACGGATATAAACTTAAAGATGTCAATTCAAGAAACATCTGGGTTTTTAATGAAAACGGATTGTTGTGTCTTACCTGTACCAGCGATCATAAAAACACGGAAGCAGACATTGAAAGTAGAGAATTGTTTCAAAATCTGACCATAAGATAAATTTACAAAGCCTTCTGGAAATTCCAGAAGGCTTTCATAATTGATATCAATAAAAATCGGATAGGCTCCTCACATTATCTTCCTCATAACGGAAAATCTAGAACCAGATTTCTATCATTCTTAATAAAATGCCTTATAATCAATTTTTATATTTATGATCACCCATTCTTCTGAAGTTATTGCTACGGGGTTTACATTCATTTCCCCATCAAAGATATTGGCAAACAGACCTTCTTTTTCTAGGGTAAAAACCGAATAGTTTCCAGGAGGAAGTCCGACCTTAAACTGCCCACTTTTATCGGAGGTCACCCGGGCTACCAATGGTGTAGGTGGTTCAGAAAACAAACCGTTAGTTTGTTCCAGCTGGTTTAGCCGGGTTAGTTCATAAATGAGTAATGTGCGTTGAATATTGCGTTCAGAAGACCTCCCGGCTGGATTGTCATCTTCTATTACCTGGGGCATGTGGTTTCCTTCCAGCCAATATAACTGCCCGATGATCCCCTGATCCTGTTCCAACTGTACTGTTTTACACCCACTCAGTGACAGCACTGTCACCATTATAAAAAGAGTTAACCTTAACATATTATTTTGGGATTATCCTACACAAATGTACTCCATCATATCCATAAACCATGATTTAGTTTAATATATTAGTCGATTTACTTCTTTTGGATGACCGGTAATGTTAAATGACTAGGGTATTGATTGGAGTGGTGGATTTTATTGGTTGCTATTACACCTTCAGTTTCATCATAATTGTTCCCTCCGGTATTCATATTTCTGTCAAAACGAGGGAAATTAGAACTGGATATTTCTATCCTTACACTGTGACCTTTATCAAAATAATTACTGGTGGACATTGGTGTCAAGTTTACTTCATAAACTTTGCCTGCTTCCATAAACACTTCTTTTTCATAACCCTCCCGGTACCTTACCCGCTGTATGGTTTCATCCAGATTATAGGCCCTGCCATCAGGGTAGACATCGATAATCTTGATGGTCAGATCGGTATCTTTTACATCGGAGGATAAATAAAGTCGAGAATTAATAAACCCACTGATCTCTGTGCCTTCTTGAAATGGCTCTGAGGTATAAACCAGAATATCTTCCCGTAGCTCCATTTCCTGTTGGTCAAATGCACCGCCATTAATCGCATTGCCTGTACAGCAGACATTACCGCCGTAAGAGCCAACAGGATTCATAGGGTCATATCGGAAAGTGTCTGGATTGTCTTTGCCGGCTTTTTTGGTGCTTAACTTTCCATCCCCTTTTCTGGTATTGGCATTGCCGTTACTGTTCAGATAATACGTAGTCATTCTTGCTTCTTTTGGAGGCCAGGCATCAGCAGTCTGCCATTGGTTAGCTCCCATAGTATAATATCTAACCTTGGGCATTTCGGCAGTGACATTGTTATTTTCTCCTTTGAGCCAATAATCAAACCAGGCAAATATCATATCATCATAGGCAAGCCTTGCATCACCCATGCTTCTTTCTCCTACTATGGTGTTTTCAGTAGCACGTGTATAGGCACAGTGCAAAGTGGGCGCTATCAATAGAAACTGGTTGTTTCTTATCGATTCATCCGAGGCATTTGATTTTATATGATTATAAAGAGCCAGATTGGGACTGCTGGCTACATCATACCAGGAAACAAACCAAAAACTGGGAACACCAAAATCCATATCATCGTGATACAGCCCGCCCTTATACCACTTTGGATCATTGGGTTTCCTGGTAATCATTTCTTCATAGATCCCTTGGGGGCCGTTTACATTTTTGATGATATCCATCACCGGCAGGTGGGCCAGTCCTTCTTTCCAGTCTACTTTGGGATAGCGGGGAGCCATGTCATAGAAACGCTGTATGCGCTGAAGGTCCTGCTGTCCGATGCCTTCCGCTAGCTTGGGTGCCATGGGATCATGCTGGGTACCATAGAGCCAGGTAGTAAAAAGCATCTGCCCGGCACCTCCACGGTACCAATTGCCCTGCTCATAATAATCACCGATGCGCCCTACGCCTGCTCCATAACCCTGAGGAACCATGGCAGCATGTGCAGGATGATTCATGGCAGCCACCGCCATCTGCCACTCAGCCGTGGAGGAACAGCCCAGCGTGCCCACTTTTCCATTACTCCATTCCTGCTCTGCCATCCAGGTAAGGGCATCATAGCCATCAGTCAGCGGCGTGCCGAGAATATCCCACTCCCCTTCAGAAAAGAACCGGCCTCTTTCATTCTGCACCACATAGGCATAGCCTTTCTGCACAGCATCATAGGCACTTTGAAGCATCCTGGTGTTTAGTTCCCCGTCACGGTAAGGATTAAAGTTATATGGTGTCCTTGAAAAAATAATGGGTACCGGCCGATCCCCTTTGGGTCGATAGATATCAGTGGCGAGTCTTATACCATCCCTCATTGGCATCATGACCTTCTGGTCTACTATGGCTATTTCCTGCAGTTTTCCGAGGATATCCTGGTCTTGCGCAAATAGATCGGAATATATCATCATTAAGATGATCAGCAAATAATATTTGGAATGTACCATGATAATAAAACAATTAATAAAATACTCCTTCTACTTAGAAAAGTAAATTAAGATAAAAAAAGTAAATGATACTTTTTTATTACTTGAATGGCTTTAATATCTTATATGCTATCTACCAAAGTGAAAATCTTATATATTTTGCTGAAAGTTCACTGTAACATCAATAGTTAAAATTTATCATGTAAACGAACGAAGACGAATGCATGGCAAAAGAACTATGCTTTTCCTATGGCGTTAAATATTCCTATGCCGATTACCTTATATTACATGAAATGTTTTATCAATTTTTGGAAGGTGTCAATGGAGGGCTTATCCCTCCCCATTGCATTGTACGTTTGACCTACAAATCCAAAAAATAGATCTGGAAGAATCTTTCATGTATGTAATTCGATTTTTCAACTTCTTCATTTTATCGTTTTTTATATATGAAATCGGGCATGAGGAAAACCTCACAAACCGGAATGATGATAACCATGTGAGATTGTCCCGAATAAATTCGAGACAGGCTATCCCGACCTCCGGTACGGGACAAGTTCCGCCATTTGAAAAACAATTATAAATATTTAAAAATCAATAAATCACAAAACATTAAACAGCTTCTTCTATACCAATTTTGTCTACCTTCCTCTTCTGCCTTCAGTACAATGATTTAGATCCCTATGGCCAAAAGGGAGAACACTGATTATCAAATAATGAATTAAAAAAAACAGATGAGTTCCTCCCTTTTCACAGTGCCCTACCCTTCCTGTTAAAATTTATTAATTTTTTTTCAATATCCTTGCAACCCTTTTTCCTTTCTTTGTATCTACCTATTTGAAAACCAATAGTAATGTTTATCCGAAAGACTTTTACCGAAGAAGCAGACATCATCAAAGGTTGCCTTAAAGGTGAGCGGAAGGCTCAGCAGGCACTCTATGATGCCTATGCCGGCAAGTTTCTCGCCATCGCCATCCGGTATGTGAAGGACCGCGATCTGGCAGAGGATATCATGATCGAGGGGTTCATGAAGATCTTTGAAAAACTGGCGCAATTTGAAGGCAAAGGGAGCTTTGAAGGATGGATGAAAAGGATCATCGTCACCAAAGCCCTGCTCGCACTCCGGGACAATAAAAGTCTGATCATGGAGGTGAACGCTGACAGCGAAAGTGCATTTGACCGATCGGGCTATGAATTTACCGATATGGAAACGGCCGACCTGATGAACATGATCCAGGAGCTATCAGTAGGATACCGGACGGTTTTTAATCTCTATGCCATAGAAGGATTTAACCATCTGGAAATCGGAGAACTGCTGGGCATCTCCGAAAACACCTCCAAATCCCAGCTCAGCAGGGCAAGGGCTATACTAAAACAAAAAATAGCCGATCAAAATTTAAATGAAAGGAGAATCAATGGCTAATTCAAATAAGAATATCGACAAACAATTCAGGGACCAACTGGAAAACCATGAAATCAAACCATCGGGACTGGCTTGGGAAAGACTGGAAAAGAAGTTAGATCAAAATAAAAAACCTGCCTATCCATGGATGAAAGTGGCGGCCTCAGTGATGCTCCTGCTCACAATGGGAAGCCTTATATGGCTAAGCATAGATTTCACCAAATCCAAGGTAGAGCTCCCCTTGGCGCAGGTAGAAGACATCCCAGCCGATGTCCCCTCTGAAAAGGCTATAGAAGAAGAGACTCCGAAAATATCAGAAGAGCCAAAAGCTTCGGCCCCCGCTCCTAGGAAACCTTCAGCTACAGCACCTGTCAAAGAGACTGAAACCTCTAAACCGAATTTGGTAGCAGAAAATGAAGCGCCGGTGATCAAAGAAAAATCTGCTATTACTCCTATTGAAACGATAGAAAGAGTACAGCCAGAGGTATCGCTTCCTTCGAGCGGAGAGGTGTATCTAGCAGAGCACCGTCCCGAAGTGAGGGTAAAGATCATATCCAGTGGCATAGTAGAAAAGCCCCAAAAGGAAAATCTGATAGATGATCTGGGGGAAAAAATAGAAAAGGTGGGAAGCCTTATCAATAAGGTGGACCAGGGACTAGCAGACCTGCAGGATGCAAAAAACAACCTTTTCGCCTCCATTACTTCAAGAAGAGAAAGAAACAGTAACTAATATGTTCATTAATAGATCATAGAAAAAGTGCCTCCAGATAGGTGATTGATTAACTAAAGAAATTCATTCCCAAACCTCGGTACAGGACAAGTTAAGACCTTTAAAAAACAAAATTTAACAAGATGAAAAAATATCTTTTAGCCGTAATTTTTATGGCCATCGTACAACTGGCTTTTGGTCAGACTGAAGGCCAGACAGATCGCAAAGTACAGCGGGACAGCATCATAGTTGAGTTTGGAAGAACAGGTAAAATCCTGCTTTCCATAGACAATAAAGAAGATTTTGAAAGATTAAAATCCCTGGATGTAAACCAAATTATCAGAGACCTGAATCTGGAACTTGATGAGTCTACCGGTAAACTACATGTGGTAGAAGTAAGGGGACGTGATCTAGTGACGGTACGGGAAGATGGACCAGAAACCGAGGTTACTGTCGGCAGAATCCGGGTATTAGTGGATGAATCAGGAGACCGTACGAGAGTAAAAGTGGATTCCAAACCAAAAAAGAGAGTAGAACCCTCATTCAGAACCTATTTCAATTTTGACATAGGGGTAAATAATTACTTAGAAGACGGTAGCTTTCCATCCGGGAGCGAACCACATGCGGTCAGAGGCTGGGGCAGCTGGAATGTGGGATTGAACTGGATGGCCAGCCAAAGAGTATCCAAAGGTGCCTATTGGGATTTTGGCCTAGGGGTACAGTGGTACAACTTTAAATTTGAGAATACCAACTATCAGGCACTGAACACAGAAGAAGGTGTAGATTGGATACTCAGAGATGATGTGAACGGGATAAAAAGTAAAATATCCGCCTCCTACCTTACGGCACTGACCATGTTCAAATTAGATTTTGGTAAAATGAATGATGCAGGTAGGAATGGGCTGAGAATAGGAGTAGGTCCATATGCGGGCTATAGATTGGGTGGCAGAAGTAAATTCGTATACCGTGAGCCCAACTCCGTAGGCAGAAGTAAAGAAAAAGAAAGTGCAGGACCTTACCTAAATAACCTTAGGTATGGCCTGAGAGGAGAAGTAGGCTTTAGAAGCATTACATTCTACTCTACATATGACTTTAATGAACTATTTCAGTCTGGCCAGGGACCAAGTGTTACCCCTATTACTTTTGGATTAGTATTTTAAATCTATAAGACAGGCATAACCTGCCTTTAAATAACAGCAACATGAACTCGAAAATTTTAATAGTACTTTTACTATCATGTGGTATAATGACCAATGTTTGGGCCAAGTCAGACACATCCGATTCCGTGATACATGAATCTGATTTGCATGTGAGGATGTTTAGAAGCAAAATTCACATCAACACAAAATCCTATGAAAAAGAAAACAATAACAATAGTAATACAGACATAGACTTTTCATTCGAACATAGTAGTGAAGCCATCTATAGAGAGGGAAAAAATCTGATCTCCAGATCATATTTTAATGTGGATCTTGGTAAGGGAATCTGGCAGGGAGATGCTGCCGCTCCAGATGTAAGAGCATGGGGCAGCTGGATGGTGGGGCTGAATTTTGTGAGGCAGAGCAAAGTCACCAACCATTTTTATATCAAATCACTGGCAGGATTTCACTTCCATAACTTCAAATTTTCTGATAATAGTATCCAGGCAGTAAGAGGAGATCAGGGAGTAGACTTCCTCCAAAGAGATAATGGCATCAAATCAAAAGTAGCGGCATCCTATCTTACGCTGGCCATTATCCCGAAAATCAGCACTGGACATAATGGTTTCCGGATCGGTGCGGGACCATATGCAGGATACAGGTTGGGAGGAAGAAGCAAATTTGTGTATAGAGATGGAGGAAGAAACAAAGATTTTGACACCAGTAACATGTACTTGGAAAACTTCCGGTATGGACTAAGAGGAGAAATAGGGGCCAGCTGGTTTGACTTCTTTTTCAATTATGATCTCAACCATGTTTTTGAAAATGGCAGGGGACCGGAAGTCAATGCCTTCAGTTTCGGTATTATTTTATAACATATAAACAAAGTCAATATGAACAAGAAAATTATATGGGCATTAAGCATTTTGATCTGTTTGCCCCTCATGTCATCCGCACAGTTAAAGACACTGGTGGATATGAAAAAAGAATATTCCGGTATTTCCCACATAGAAATAGAAAATAGCATGCTTGCTGTAAATTACGTAGGGAAAGCTAACACTGCCACCATTGATCTTGAAGCATTTCTTGAATCCAATAACGACCAGGGACAAGATATAGTTTTTGTCACTATTGGAAATACACTGAAGATAAAATACAAGTCAAACTCCCAGAACTTCAATAACTCAAACCAAAAAACAAAGGGGCATATCAATATGACCGGGCCTGAAAATATGAAGATAACGCTATCCAGCTCTTCGGGAACGGTATCTTTAAATAATATTCATTCAGAGCGGACTTCCCTCAAAGTATCTTCTGGAAATCTTAACCTATCAAATATCAAGAGTGAAGTATCGCTTACTGGATCATCAGGTAGAATCAAAGCCCACAATATCACAGGTGCTGTAAAATGTAAAATCAGTTCAGGATCAGTAGATTTAAATAATATAGATGGGCCTGTAGATTTCAGCTCTAGCAGCGGCAGGCTTACCGCAAAAGATATTCGTGGAAAAGTAGATTTAAGCCTGTCCTCAGGGTCTGTAAGTCTGGAAAATGTAGCAGAACTAGGAAACCTCTCCTTAAGCTCAGGAAGTATCAAAGCGGAAAACGCAGGCATAGGAGCAAATACCAGATTAAACGGAAGCTCGGGATCTATAAGGATAAAAACTCCAACCGCCTTAAACTTATATAATTATAATCTAAATGCCGGCAGCGGGAGTTTAAGAGTAGGAGATGTGTCTAAAGCTAAACATCTTGAAATCAACAACTATAGCCAAAATACAATTATGGGTAATATCGGTTCAGGAATGATAGCTATCGTAAACGAATAGTATTTATCTGATAAATGCACCCATCTATATCATTCAACTTTAAGGAAAAGAGGCTGTTAAATATCAACAACCTCTTTTTCTTATTAAGCCCTCCTGGCCTTTTCCCATATACCGGAGGGATTTCCTTTGAGGTATTTTATAAATCCTAAAAAAACCGCATAATGCATGAAACAAAAATAATAAGGAACAAAAAACACTTTGATTTTCAAGTTACTATCTGATAGTATAGCCCCCACAAAAGCTAACATATAAAACCCAAACTGGGCGGCCATGAGGAACTCATAAACCCAATGCTGTCCCAATAAAAAGAAATTGGCTATGAAAAATAAAGGCAGACAAAAAGGCGTCACCGCCCATCTCAATACACGGTGAGATATGTACTGAAATGTAAGCAAACCGTAGCGGAAGGGATTCAATACATGCTTCATCCTTTCCATAGCTTGAAACCCGCCTTCCGATATCCGTACTTTCCGCTTCTTCTCATCTCCCATAGAAAAAGACGGCTTTTCAGAAGCATATGCACCCGGTTCATAGATCACCCTATAACCCTGGGCTGCAAACCTCATGGAGATCATAAAATCATCTAAAATAGTATCCGCCTCCACCGGTTCGAATAAAGCCGTACGAATGGAAAACAATTCTCCAGCCGCCCCCACTATCGTCTGGAGCTGAGAATCCATTTTCTTCAAAAAAGATTCATACTTCCAATATATCCCTTCTCCTGCCCCTGTGGCTTTGGCTTCGTTATTCATCAGCACTCGCTTCTCCCCTGCCACAGCAGCTACAGTAGGGTCCTGGTAGTGCCTTACAATCATTTTCAATGCTTCAGGATTCAATTGGGTATTGGCGTCGGAAAAGACCACTATAGGAGTGGTAATAGATGTCATAGCCATATTGATGGCTTCTATTTTGCCCCTTCTCGTTGGCCCACTGATTTGATCTATACCCGGTATAGTATTCAGATACTCTGTGGATCCATCTGTAGAACCTTCTACTACAAAAAGAATCCTGATCTTATCCGAAGGATAAAGCAGTGATAATGAATTTTCTACCTTGGCCGCAAGACAATCCATTTCATTGTACGCCGGGATGACAAGGGTAAGGGACGGCAGTTCACTATCGGAAGGTACAGCAGTCTCTGAAAATTTCTTGCGTATCTTTACCAATAGATATGCCACGATGCCATATCCGATAAACGCATAGAAAATAAGGAAAAAAGAAAGCCAAAAGATAATTTTTATAAATTCCATATAGATATACTTGGGATTTTTGTCTGTTTCATTGAATTATTTATTCTTTATCGATTTGAGATAACTTTCACCGATTGCTTCCACGCTTTTTGCCCAGGTATGAAGAGAAGCGGTATTCTTTCTGCTGGCTATCCGCTCTGGGGTGTTTTCTGCCAAAGCCTTCTTGATCATTTGGACATATTCTGAAAGGGTGGCTGCCAGGTAAACATCCCCTTTAAAATAATCCATGAAAGGTGTTTTAGTAGATACAGTAGGCTTACCCATAGCCAAATATTCGTCTATTTTCCGGGGGTAATTTCCTATAGTAAGGTCATTTACCAGCTGTGGGTTGAGCGCCACATCAAATCCTTTGAGAAAATTGGGAAGTTGCTCAGGTGGCCTTTTGTTCAGAAAATAAACGTTCTCTAATTCATGTAAAGCACTCTTTTCAAATGCCTCATCCTCTGGCCCCACCAGTACCAGATTCATCTCAGGCAATGATGCTGCTATTCCGATCATCAGCGCAATATCCAGGCGCAAAGAAGTCAGCGCTCCTATATAACCTATGATCGGGCTGGGGATAGAAGCTATTTCTTCTGCAATAGGTATCGAATCATCTTCATCCCTAAACAAGTCGATTTCACATCCCTGACCTACCATGTAACTGTGCCCGTTGTATTTCCTGGCATAATCGGCTAGAAAATCAGAATTGGCCACTACCACATCCACTTTTGAGATAAGTTCCTTTTCTGCTTTTTCACCGTGCTTACGGTGGTAAGGGTTATAATTCAGGTTATCTCGCAAATAGTAGATATAACTGGCTGGTTTTAAAAGCTCTTTTAAATAAAGTCCTCTTTCTATGAGGTTGTCATTAAAAATTATGATGTCTTTAAATTCTAGATAATCTGCTGCCTCTTTTATCCTTTTGGAGAACCTGCTGTTGTTTAGATAATTCAGTTTTTGGTACAGCGTACCGGGCGGTAGCCAGGTGATGGATTCCAAAATAGTACGCGGATAAAGATTCCATAGGTTCGGACCTATGTGTTCAATGTCTTTCTGCTTTTTAGCCAAAATAGATAACCTTTTTTTCACCTTAGGGTCTTTTCTATCTCTAAGCACGGTGATACGATCAAGGGGATAATTAACGTATAGTACACGATTATCCTTAGCCAGCTCTGCCGCTATATTTTTACAGTTACTGCCTATCTCTACATCCCAAGATTGCATACTTACTATTACTATATCCCTTCCTATGATCATATTAGTAGTGGTTGCTTTCAATATTATTTAATATACTTCTGGATTATTGTTAGTTTATATTTTCTTTTTGATAAGCATATCTCGGTCTATGACATCCAATATGACTGCATCAAGGTCCATATTAAACTTGCGTGCAAAAAATTTCCCGGATTGCTGTAAATCATCCCTATCCTCCATGGTCAGCTGCTTCGGACTCACCCCTCCTGCTGTCCAATCTATATATCGAAGGTTATCATTTTTCAGAATGGATTTAAAGGGTGAATTATACAGGATTGTTTGAAAGATAATTTCATCACTTCCCCATACCATTTTAAAATACCTTTCTACTTTAGGGTTTTGTCTAAGGAAATCCAGTATATACCTCACACATGCCATAGGTAAAGTAAACCATTGGGATCTGCCGACTGCTATCATCTGATAGGGCATAACCCTCTTTGGCAAAACGGCATTCATTAATTTTTGGATTGTGTACATTCCCTTTATCCTAAAGTATCCCAAATGATAATTCCTGATTCTAGGTATGGCCTCTTGCCATTCATCCTCTATAGGGTAATATTCCATAAAGGCAGTATTCGGTTCTTTCTTAAGAAATTCTATAAAAAGATCTGGAGATGTAAGCGGGTAATCGCTTCCACTTATAAAATTTAAAAATCCATAGTCACGACCTGATGATAGTATTTCTTCAAATCCTATCAAAGTGGACTGGACCAGACTATAATCTCCCCAATAAACATTGATCCTTTTTTTAATAAAAAAAACATTATCAAATTCTTCGAAAATCAAAAATGGGCTTATATCAGTCTTTAAATCAATAGAAATAAAAATATCTACATCCTTATGCTGCAAACTTTGCACTAATCTTTTTAATTGGTGCGGTGCGTTGTGCGCTATGATTAAATGTGCTATTTTCATCTAAGAATTGGTATGTAATTTATTTTTATTCAAAAGGTTTTTGACCAGTGAAACAGATTCCCGGAAACCGGTGGTTATTATATCTCGGAGGGTAAAAACCAGATATCTTCTCAAAGCTTTATACCCAAATATTACCCCTGCCAAAAAAGTAAAAACCGAAACTACTGCGACTGCATATAAATTATCAAACAGTACTATTCCAATATAATCCCCTACTACATTTACGGTGAGCATGATGATTACTTTGATCAGGTTGAGTTTAGGTTGATTGACCATGTCCAGTGTAATCCCTAAAAATCTATCTATTGGAAAAAAGACTCCAAATACCATAAATATCCTGAAAATATTGGCAGACGCAGTTCCCGCATACTGCTCACCACCTATAATCAGTACGATAAAGTCTGCAAAAATCAAAGACCCGATGGATAAGGGTATTAAGAGCATGGTCAACATCCCCGCATATTTTTGCATGATTGTACTGACCTTACTTTTATCTCCCTGATTATGAGCAGCTGAAAGTTCAGGCATGGCAGTCGCTACAAAACTTCTCAGTGGTACTTCCAAAATATCCAGCAAGCGCTGAGAAACATTGAAAATAGCCAGAGCAGCCGGGCCTAACATTATCTTGATAATAAAGGAATCAGAAGTTTTCAATAAATTAGAACTTAAAACAGTCCCGACGCTATACTTCCCATAATCGAATATTTTCTGGATGCATTCCTTAGACCTGTCTTTTAAATTTCTAAAACTGCTCCACCCAAAAATCAGGGTCAATATACTCGTGAGTGCAGAACTGGCTATAAAACTGTAAACTATAGTATTAAGGTCAATATTCCCCCAAACATAAAAAATGATGATAAACAGTATGAACGAACCCTGATTAATAAGCCGTATATACAAGATATGGTCAAATCTATCTTTTGCCTGCTGAATCCAAGAGCCTAAATTGAAAGGCAAAGTAGTTAATAAGCTAACTCCCAACCATTTCAACAGCAAAATCACACTGGGATCTTCAGTCCCAATATATCCAAATATAAGAACCCCTACCACGTTCAGAGCTATGAATACTCCTGTGATGACTATTCCAATATACCAGGAAGAGCCTACCACATTGTTTGCCATTTTTTGGGAGGTGCCTGAATAAAATATGATTAAAGCACTCTGAAGAAATCCTGTCCGAAAAGTCTCTATAAATATGATAGCAAACTGAAAAAACACCCAGTTTCCCATATCCTCAGGAGAAAGCACCCTAAAAAGGATAATGTAAGTAAGCACGCTAAACATAGCCATAGCTCCATTTCCCGCCAGAGAGAGAAAATGCTTGTTGGAAAGTTTAGCACGTATATTATTAAGCATCATCTATGATTGGAGCAGGTACTGTTTAATTTTTTTTTGCCGCTTTTAATCCTTTCAATATCCCTATTGAGAAGGCTATAATGGCTGGTAGAGCAATATATTCCCAAGGCATACTTATTTGTTTATCGGTAATTTTGAATTAGAGGTATGCGGAGTATGGATAAATGATTTTTTAGCTTTGTTTATGCTCAATAAAGCTATACACATGGTAATAAAAGCCAAGGGTAACCGGACCACAGCTTTGATTAAATCTTTATTATACAGCCGCTTTGGTAGCGATAGCAAAAGTGCGGCCCCACAGCAAATTAAAGTGACCAGCCAAAATAAGGGGGATGGACCAACCGGAAGGGCAAATGAAATGACCACAAACAAACTTAGTACCCCCAAGAGCAAAATCCTGGGAAGCAATAGCGTCTGAATCATTTTGTTGAAAAATTCTATATTTCCATTCCTGAACAGGAGCACAAATCCTTCTATAAAATATTTTTTCAAAAACTCTATCTGTGCGGCTATCCAGCGAGTCCTTTGATTTAAAAAAACACCTGAATCAGCTACTTTCTCATCGTAGACCCATGCGTCTTCGAGGTAAGCGATCTTTATCCCATCTTTGATGATCCTAAAATCAATTTCTTTGTCCTCCCCCACTGTTTCTCCTATTCCGCTCAGTAATTTTATTAAGTAGTGGTAATCGAAAGCCATACCCGAACCAATCAGAGCAGCAGATAAACCTGATCTCTGATGACCTCTGCGAAATAGGTGGTTATTGATCTCTTCATTGCAAGCATCTAATAGTGCAAAGGGAGTATCCTGGTTTTTAGCAGTACGATGTCCCTGGATTACTTTGTATCCAGCTTCGAATGCACTGTTTACTTTTTCTAAAAAAGCTGGCCCCATTATATTGTCCGCATCCAATACTACCGCTAGGTCATATGCATCTAATGGCAAAGCGGAAAGGGCAGTAGATAATGCCTTTCCCTTAGTACTTTTCTCAAATCTTACCTCTATGACTTTGACATTATGAAGACTGAGGGTTTCTATGGTGGACGGCATAAGCTTGTCGGCTATGACACATACATCAAATTCCCCTTCGTACTGATGCAGTTTAGCATCCAGCGCAGACTCAATAATTACTGCATCTTCTTTATACGCCGGGATTAAGACACATATTCTCCTATGATTTTGGGTAGGAGCATACGGTAGCTTTATCTTGAAAAACCCTGCTATAGCAAAATAAAGCAGGTAGAGAACGTTCGCCAATAGGTAGATCCCTAAACAATAAAAGATTACATTTAAAATTCCGAAAATCATATTCATGGTTTTAATTTTTTAATGGGAATAGCCGGTACGCCACCTACCAATGTATATGGAGCTACATCCTTGGTCACTACCGCCCCTGAAGCCACGATGGACCCTTCCCCGATTCTAACTCCTTTAAGTATTATGGCCCTGGTAGCTATCCATACATTGTCTTCTATGGTGATAGGTGCTTTGGTCCCGGGAGCATCATGTGCATTGACATCATGAAAATCATCATCTATGATAATGGTATACGGCGCTATGTTCACATGGTCTCCTATACTGACACGCGTACTGGCCGATATATGGGCCCCATTGATAAATGTATTTTTGCCAATCTCCAAAACCCCTGATTTTCCTACAAATATTTTAGTCCTTTCTATTCTGGACCATATTTTAGTATGGTCTCCTATAGTGACTTCCCCTTTGTTTTCGAATAGCATATTCCCATTTACAGAAACCAATTTCCCCAAATCCGTACCTTTAAGTTTGTATTTAGCATAGGCCACTTTATATGCACCACCCAGCAGATCCTTAGCCAGCAGGGTATATAAAGGTGTACCTGCTAATGTGGGGTCTTCTTTCTTTAATAAAGTGATCCTGTCTGCCAAAAGTCTTTTAAATCGATCCATATCGCTCATTTTTCATGTTGTCTATAGGATAACGAGCAGCAGTTTCTGTCCCTAC
Source organism: Anditalea andensis (assembly GCF_000714815.1). Taxonomy (GTDB): domain Bacteria; phylum Bacteroidota; class Bacteroidia; order Cytophagales; family Cyclobacteriaceae; genus Anditalea; species Anditalea andensis. Next base: position 740,546 of record NZ_JMIH01000014.1, read on the forward strand.
AGGTAAATAATGGTTTTGATTCACCGACTTAGTATTAACATTCCACAAAATCCCCTTTAGAATGGCCTTAGCATGACTAAAATCACCCTTTACCATATGTTTCATTATATTTTTGGGCAATGCCAACCCAAAGAAAAACAGACTGCTCGCCAACAAATGCTTCCCCTTATAATTTCTTCTGATGAATACCAATCTGTTTCTGTTCATATAAAATGTCTTCAAAACTGAAGATTTACCTACTGACATAGATTCCTTATGATAAATGGTAGAAGTGCCGATATAATGGCTCTCAAAGCCTGCCCTTTTGATCATAAGGGCCCAGTCGTGCTCTTCGTAATATAAAAAATAGAGTTCTGGCATTAACCCAGCTTTCTCAATTACACTTCGGGAAACCATCATGGCCGCCCCATGTATAAGTCCTGTATTAAAGCATCCATTATGCTGTCCCAGATCCTTTTCCAGATATCCTATAATTTTACCCCTGCCGGTCCATACATTTATGCCTGTGCAACCGGCATATTGTATGCGCTGGTCAGTCCCGTAAAAGATAATTTTAGGTGAAGCTATTCCCGTTTTGGGATTATCTTCAAAATGTTCTACTAATGGCTCCAAAAAACCTGGATCCACTTCTGTATCATTGTTTAAAAAAAGTAAATACTTACCTCTTGCAGCCTTTATTCCTAGATTATTGCCACCGGAAAAACCCAGGTTTTTATCAGATCTGATCAGGGTGATATGGGGATGTTTATCTGATATTATTTGAGGATCTTCGCTTGGAGAAGCATTGTCTATCACTATTATCTCTATAGTAGGATAAGTAATTTTCTGTAACGAAGAAACCATATCACAAGTAAGCTGAGCCTGATTGTAATTAATGGATATGATAGATACCAGTGGATTATGCATGAGAAGGAGAATTTGCTAGTTGCTGATCAAAGTGGGGGCCCAGATAAACCAATGCCCAGGATATGTATACGATCATGGCTGAAGGCATGGTATTAATGACCTCATTGCCATAGCTACTGAGAATGATTCCTGATATTCCGGCCACCAGGGCTATAAGCACTTGCCTCAGTTTTTCATTTCTGATGTTCCATACTATGCCACAGCACTTTCCCGTAATGTATAAGATTATACCAAACCAAAGGATAAATCCTACAATACCATACATCGCCCAAACTTTTACAAAGTAACTATCCGGAGGAATGTTTGCTAAAAACTTATCCGGATTGTGCTCCATTCCCCAAGTCCCTATCACCCCGACCCCTCCTCCAAAGGGTCGGCTGGAAAGATAATCTTTCAGAATATTCTGATTTTTAAACCTTTCCTGTAATGAAGGGTCTTTTGGATCCAGTGATGTTCTCATTCTGGCTATTTGGGCATTTGATTCGCCCAATGTGGTATATTTTAATATAAACAAGCCACTGATGGCCATTACTGAGCCGAGTATCAGAATTTTTGCCTGTTTACTCAAAACCAGATATACAAAACCACCTGCTATCAGTACAAACATCGATCCTCTAGTCCCAGATATTAACATCCCGTATAAAATCAACAACCCTGCTGCACCTACCAAAAGGCGCTTCCACCATAAATAAGGACCCAAAGACAATATTAAACAGATTAACCCCACATGTGCTTGAGAAGCTCCAAACTGACCTGCATCACTATAAAATGAAAAAACCCGGAGTTTGCCCCATAATACATGCGTTTTACTGGACCCGGCATCAAGCCACAACTGCTCCATACTGTCTACACCAAAATATAATTGTTTGGCACCATAGATAGCACCAAGGCATGACAATACTATAATCGCATATATAAACAGCTTTATATCTCTAATTTCTCTCAAAAGCATAAAAGCCAGCGGCACGGTCAATATCCAATACAAAGCAGTGGACCTCATCTCAAACACCCACCCCATAAAACTTGCACCGGCAGGATTGAGTATTTCCAAAACTGTAATGACAAACCATACCAGAGAAAGAATGAACAAATCATTTTTCAGAAACCTACGCTGGTATTTTTCAGACCTATGAAAGATTACAGCCAGCCACGTCAGCAAAAGTATACCTTCCAATCCCAGTCCAAATGGTACTGAAGGAACATGTTTGCTTAATCCAGCAACAAAAAAGCAAAGTATTATATAGGAGACAAATCCGGCTTTTGGCTTATAAAAAACTATGGTAACATAAGCCACTATAAAAGGCAAAGCAATCAAAACCCCCGGTACAATTATACCTACCTGAGCGGTCAACCAGCCCAGGCCCAATATTATGAGCCCGATTAAAGGAAGTGAATATTTAGCAAAGCTATATGTAGGTTCAAATGCCGAGGATCTCATACTCCCTTATCTACCGTGCGAATAACCCAAATAATCCTCACAATAATGCTCGGAAACACCCGTGACGACGATTTCGACGGGTACATTGGCCACCTTCAGAACGGCATCCACAGCCCTCTTGTCAGAAGGTAACCATTCTCTATTAGACCTCACTGTAACCACTATCAGATGTAGGCCGGCCATCATATTGAAAGGGAAAATATTATCGGTTATCGGTGGAAATTCTACCAAAACCATCTTACTGCTCTGGCCTCCTACGGGATTTTTTTCAGATTGGCTAAGTCCCATTCCGGCAAAGTGGCTACGTTTATAGTAAAACGTATCCAATGATGTAAGCCTTTTGGCCATAGACGCATCTTTTGGATGATAGGAAACAGTTGGAATGTTCAAAGAACCAAATTTCGCCTTTAGCTTATTGATAACAGTGGTCTTGCCCTCTCCCTTTAAGGGGCTTATAAACCCTATAACAAATGGTCCGTCAAGTGGGCTATCAATAGATTTAAGAATAAGCTGACTGGCCAGATCCGACAAGGCCTGATCTTCTACTGAAGTGGCTGTCAGGCTATGTCTTTTTGTAATGTTAGGCACGATACCAGCCACCGCTAAACCTGTTTTTTTGGCAGCCCTTGATGGGTTTTTAATGGTATCATCTATCAATTCCCTCCCCAGTATCACACTGGCTACAGAGATAAATCCCGCTATTGATCCCAACAATACCAGAAAAACAATTTTTGAACTTTTCGGTTTGACCGGCAAATAAGGAGGATCTATGATTTTCAGCGGAGCTGTAAGGGCAATGTTCTGCTGGTTTAACCTACTGGAATTTAGGCTGTTTAGAATGGAAAGATATTCTTTTTCAGCCAGTTCAATTTCTCTTTCTATCTGTTTTAAAGCTGCACCTAAGGGTGCCATCCTTTGATATTCGTTTAAAAAATCTTTTTTTCGCTTGTTCATGACCTCAAGTTTGGCAGCACCTTCCTCTACCAAGATCACGTTCTTCACCCATTCGTCTAATAGCCCTTGACTGGGAATACCTCCTATAGAATGTGTCTGCTCATAATATTCACCTAACTTTTGACGTATGTTACCGGTCGTTTTTTCCAAATCTGCTTTTAGGTCGATTGATTGGGCAGATGGAGATTTACTTGCATCCGATTTGCCTAACAATTCTATGTCTACCAGCTGGGAAGTAAGCCCTGTGACTCTACTTCGTAAGTCTAAGAGTTCGTTGCTGCTCAAGGTGGTCATAGATCTGGTGGACAGTTTTTCTTCTATAGCAGATAGGGCAGAAATAGCAGCTACATACAGCATCTCTACTTCTGTATAATCTGTATAAAGCGACTCTCGGTGGGATGATATATTCTTGGACTGTTCCTCAAAATTAATTATCTGATTTTGATTGTTGAACGCTAAAAAACGTTGTTCGGCATCTGCTAATTTCTCATAGGCACTTTTAGCTTCGGATTCATAGTAGTCTACCACAGAATTGGTCTGCCCTTCTCTTAACAATCTATTTCTTTGTATAAACACCTCAGTCAGCAGCTCAAGCGTATGCCTGCAGATAGCAGGATCTGAGCTTTCATATGCCACTTTTATGACATCACTATCTTTTATTCTACTTGGATGTATATTAGATAAGGCATTAAAGGAATAAAATGCCTCCTCTGAATTTAGAAGTTTATAGATTTCATTCCTATTATCAGCTTTATAATACGACATTACATTTCTGTAGGTAGTATTGACATCATGAGCCTGTAAGAAGACTCGTAATGCTTCCGGTAAAATCTCTCTAAGGTTTTCTAAAGAACTGGCATTCAAATAGCGTACATCTTCTTTATTTAAAGTTAAATGAGTGGCCAATAGCTGAATAGCTACCTCTTCTTTGGTTTCCCTGGAATCAATTAGGGCGATCAAGTTATCAAAAGCAGTGCCTGTAGCATAATAATCCAGTTCGGCATTGCCCGTTATCGAATATCCAGAAGCTATACCCGTATATAGTGTAGTATCGGATTCATATATCCTTTTTTGCCCATGGAGCATAAAAAACAGTATAGATGTACCCAATAAAAAAGGTACAGTTATGAGCCATTTCCAATTTAATAACAGCAGACGGCGGATTTCTTTTAGTTCCATCTATGGATTCATTAATTCTATGATATTCATTCCTACTATTTCTTCTAAAATCCTAACTGCAGTTTCATAATTTGTATAGCTGGATTCATAATCTATAGCTGCCCTGGTATATGCTTCAGTAACGACACTCATATCGGCCAGGGAAACCTGACCCTCTCGGAAGGACTTTTCAGATAACTGTTTGTTAATGCGTGCCGACTCTCTGGCTTCGGTATGAACCTTCAGCGTGCGCCTGGCAAGTACTACGTCCTGATACATGTTTATGATAAATTGGCTGATTTCTTCTTCTCTTGATTTCTGAATAAATTCAGCCTGTTTTAACTGAAGCTGTACACGGTTAATGCGGTTGGGGCGACTGATGATCATGTCCAAAGGAAGGGACAGACGGAAGCCTGCAGAGTATCTAGATGCCAGCCCGGTCCCTATCCCTATCTGAGACCCCTCAGAAATGGACAAAAGGCCCAGATTACCATATAAATAATCCCCTGCAAGCGATAAATTTTTATAAATATCTTTTCGCGCTATTTGAAGGTCTTCTCCAATAATATCTCTATCTATACGAAGGGCTTCTACTGAAGCGCTTCTAGCTAGTGCAGCTTCCGTAAGTCTGGCTATGGCCACATCAGGCTGAAGAAAGAATCTTTCCGTAGCAGACAGGTCTGGTATCTGAGAAGTCTGACCATAACTACTTCTAGCAGAGAGTAATATAACAAGTGGAATTAAATACAGGATTTTCATCTGTCTATAATTGTTTTTCAATAACCGGAACTTGTCCTGTGAGGAAGGAAAGAGGATGGAATCTCGCATATTGGCCTTCCGAAAATTTTCCGGCCTATGGGGGCATCTGTCGGGGTGAAGACTTTAATCACGCTATAGATCATCAGACATTTTCTTTTTGAAATAGAGCAGGTATCGTTTTTAGAATTATATCTATATCCTTTTTGATTGAAAAATTTTCTGCATATTCTATATCCAAGGATTTTCGTTCTTCTTCGGACATATCCCCTCCTTTTCCCCTTTTGACTACCTGCCATAAACCGGTAATGCCAGCTGGTGCTAAAAACCGGGTGGCATAGTAATCCATCGTAAGTTTTTCAGCTTCATATAAAGGAAGCGGTCTGTTGCCTACTATGGACATATCTCCCCTCAATACATTATATAGCTGTGGAAGCTCATCAATACTGGTATTCCTAAGGATCTTACCAATTCTGGTGATCCGGGGATCATTTGCTATTTTGATAAAAGCAGGTAAGCTCTCTGATTTTTTGATGATTTGATATTGCTTTTCACATATTGCCTCTCCCTTTTTATCATATAGGACATTTAGACAGGTAAGGCCAGAGGCTTTACATTCGTCACACAAAACGTTCTCAGATTGATAAGTGTCTTTTTTGACCTCTTGATACTGATTGAGGTCTTTCATACCCGCGAGTAAATGTTCGGCATCCTGTCGCATAGACCGGAATTTCCAGAATTTAAAAATTTTGTAGTTTGTCCCTACTCTATAGGAGTAATAAAAAGCAGGACCTTTTGATTCCATTTTGACCAAAAGTGCAATCAACAAGAAGAAGGGAGATAAGACCAAAAGCCCAAGTCCCGAAAAAACAATATCAAATAGACGCTTTCCTAATGGAATGGCATATAATGGACGGATATGGGTAGGCTGCGGTGTTTGTTCAACTTTAGGGTTTACAAGATATTTTAATCTTGTAATCAATTTCTCCTTATCAGAATGGATAATAAATATATCTGAAACACCAGAATTGATGATCGTTTGCTGTATTTTAGGTGAAAGTACCCCATCAGTAAAATAAAGGATCGGACAGGTAATGCCGATGTCCCTTCTTACGGATTGAATAAGGCTCAATCCTACTGCCCCCATATTGTGAGAGAAAATGATCGCCTCAAAAGATGATTCTCCTGATGACAAATAATTTAAAAAATGAACAGCATTATCAAAGTGGATAACATCAAATTCATCAATGTAATCTCTCTGAAAATCTAGAAATTCATTTTCATCTGGAGTAAGGTAGATAATTTTCATAAACATTAAAGTTTAGCTATTTATTCTTCGTAGAATATTTTTTATTCGCAGATCCAGTTCCTCGGGATTGAATGGCTTGCTTACATAATCATCCGCTCCATGTTTTAGACATAGTATTTTATTACTGGTTTCATCTTTTCCTGAAAGCATAATGAGAGGAAGATTTTTGAATAAGGTACTAGCACGCAGCTGCTTAATAAAATCTAGACCGTTCATTATTGGCATATCATAATCTGCTATGATGGCATCTATAACAAACCCTTTTTCAAGGTAATCCATACCCTCCTGTCCATTTGATGTAATGGTTACATCATATTCTTTTTTAAAATAGTGTTCTAATATTAACCTTATAGAAGGCTCATCATCAACTATTAATAATTTCTTTTTCATGGTTCAAATTAACTGAAATATGCTGACTTAATATCTATAAAATGACATTTTTTATAAAATAATACAAAATAAATAGTTAATAAATAATGTAATCCAATAATACATACATAAAAAGCATTTAATGGCCTAACTATAAAAAAACCACCACCAATTTGTTATATACATTTAATAAATTACTGATCATTGTTTATATCCTTATGAAAGCAAGACATCACTGGATCGATTGATTCTGTGACTTTTAGGAATAAATCTTCCAATTGATCTAAATTGGTTCTTTGTATAGCATATTCTTCTATCAGCTTCACCGCTTTATAGGCGTCTTTAGATTGGATGTTACCAAAATTTGATTTTAAATAATGAGCAGCAGATGTCACAGTATCCCAATCCTTCATCCGAATGGCCGTTGATAGCTGGTCAAGCTTATCAGGAACTGTGGTAACAAAGATATTTTTCAATAGTAATACAAACTCCTCATCATCCTGCAAACCTCCCAGCATTGCAAAATCAAATACATTTTTATTAGCAGTTGGTAAAACATCCATAGCGAACATATTTATGATATATAAAACAAACGATCATCACACCGTCTTTTGCGACGCAATATTAAATACTATATACAATTTAATAAAAATTTTTATTATAAATTTTTATTATTTATACAAATAAAAAATCCAACTGGAACAAAAAATATTATATATAAAAAAATGTAATTTATATTCATTTTAAAGTTGATAAATAAATAGACTAAAGTATAAGATAAAAAATATAATTCAGTTTTTTTATCCGTTACATGCAATAGTAGCACCATTATTTTATTGAGCAATAATAAACCCATAAAAATAATATTATTAATTACTGTTTCTATGCAAATACACTATGAAATCAGCCCTAAGAAGGTACAGTTTATAGCTATAAAATATTGTGAGATTTTACTTGACTTTCAGCATTAGGTTTTGGCATATCAACTTCATAGTATTAAAAAATACAACTTATTAATAAGTTGCTTATGTTCCTGCACTGCAGGGAAGAGTTTCACCGGATCTTAAAAGATATCTTCAAAGATATGGACCAATATTTAGATTAAATTTATACTCAATTGAATATAACAAAAATGGAAGGCCCCTCACATAGCATTCTTACTAAAGAGTACTTCAAATAAATATGTTTACTACTATAGCCGCTATACTATAGCCTCCTAAAAATGAAATCAAAATGGGAACGGTATGGGCATATCTGGAAATAAGAGGGGCATTTTTATTTGCACTCATAAAATATTCATCCGGAAAGGTAGATAGGATCAATAAACTATACGATACCGTAAACAAAAACAGGGAAAATAGGGTCTCCATAAAATTCTCGTTCTGAGCCAAATATACGAAACCTACCTGAGCAAAGACAGTAATCCCAAAAAAATTACTTTACAACAATCATTAAGCACAGGAAAGAAATTAAAGATTTCTTCATTTTTAAAAAAATCCATAAATAAGGAAAATATGCAGTTATAAGAGCGTATTCTAATATCCACCACAGCAATGCTCATTTTTCATCCTTAAATTTCCTAATGAAGCAAAGCACTGGCGTTCAAACCAATACTTTTTGTTAACATACCACTATTAATCATCATAATTTGCTAATAGCCAATTAATCTTACTTACGTACAAATGAATTAGATTGCTTTCAACAATTTTTAAGGCAAACTATATGCATCAAACAAAACGTGAAGTAGACCTGATCATTATCTCAGATCTACATTTGGGTACATACGGGTGTCATGCTGAAGAACTCCTGAGTTACCTGAAGAGTGTCCATCCTAAAAAACTAATATTAAATGGTGACATTATAGATATCTGGCAGTTCAGTAAGAGATACTGGCCTACCAGCCATATGAAAGTAGTGAAGCATATTTTGGGGCTGATCGCCAAGGGGGTAGAAGTGGTATATATCACGGGCAATCATGATGAGGTGTTGAGAAAATTTGTCGGATTTAAACTAGGGAGTTTCAGCATAGAAAACAAAGTAGTATTGGATCTGGACGGAAAAAGCGCATGGTGTTTTCACGGTGATGTATTTGATGTGACCATGCAACATTCCAAATGGCTGGCTAGACTAGGTTCCCAGGGCTATGATTTTTTGATTCTCTTAAACAGGTTAATAAACTATGTTGGGAAACTGGCTGGAAAAGGACCTATATCTATGTCAAAAAAAATAAAAAACAGTGTAAAAAGTGCAGTCAGTTACATCAACGATTTTGAAAAGACCGCTACAGATATTGCCATCTTAAATGGGTATGATTATGTGGTCTGCGGCCATATACACCAACCAGCCATAAAATCAATCAAAACCAAACTCGGAGAAACCACCTATCTCAATTCAGGTGATTGGATAGAAAATCTTACGGCTTTGGAATATCACCTGGGCGTCTGGAAACTATATAGCTACGAAATAGACCATATAGCTACTACCCTATCTGAATCGGAGGATCCTCTCGTGGAACTTAACAAAACTGAACTTTTTAACTTAATGCAATTAGAATTTAACCAGATGAACCTATGAAAATTCTGTATGCTTTCCAAGGAACCGGAAATGGCCATATCAGTAGGGCATTAGAAATTATACCGGCATTACAATCTTATGCCACTACCGACCTGCTTATCAGTGGGACAAAATCGGATCTCAGCCTTCCACATAAAATCAAATACCGTATGGAGGGGCTAAGCTACCAATTAGGGCATAATGGGGGAATTGATTTTAAAAAAACAATACAACAGGCTTCGCTCAGCTCACTTTACCACGACATACGTAAAGTACCCATAGGCCAATATGACCTGATTATCAACGATTTTGAACCTATAACCGCATGGGCTTGCACTTTGAGAAATAAGCTCTGCATTTCTCTGAGCCATCAGTATGCGGTACTTTCACCGGAAGCTCCTCAGCCTAAACAAAAAGACCTTAAAGGGATTGTAGCGTTAAAATATTATGCTCCCAGTAAAATGGGTTTTGGTTTTCACTTCCAATCATACAACAACCAAATTCACCCACCAGTCATCAGCCGGGTAATTAGAGAAACCAATATTACCAAAGGAGATCATGTAACGGTATATCTTTCAGCATACTCTGAAGAATACCTATTAAATTTCTTTGCAGCTTACCCGCAGGTAAATTGGGAAATATTTACCAATACCTGTCCTGTGGTGCGAAAATATAAGCATATCAAGCTTTTACCCCTAGAGAGAACTTCATTTATCCAGAGCATGGGCAGTTCCTATGCAGTCCTCTGCGGCGCGGGATTTGAAACTCCCGCAGAAGCTATTTATATGGGAAAAAGATTGGCTGTGGTTCCCACAAAGCATCAATATGAGCAATCCTGCAATGCAGCTGCCCTGAGAGGACTGGGTGTGACGGTAATCGAAACCTTAACTGCTGATGCCCATCAGGACATACTCTCATGGCTTAACAGTCCACCGGCTCTTAAAATAAATTACCCAGAGCAGACAGATGCCTTAATTAACAAAGTGCTCACATCAGTAGAGCCAGCGATCATGAAACCTATTCCAGCCCTATATTATAGCAGGATTAATCTTTAGTCAATAATTAAATTTTCGAGACAATTTAAGTCACATTTTTAAAAGGGAAGTGGGATTATCATATGTTTGAAAGTAAATTACTTCTATCCAAGTATTACCTTTTGATGCCATATGTCCCAAAATAATTATTCAATTAAAATCATTTTCCCTTTTTCAATGTTAGTAAGTCTCAGATGAACTGGGAAAGACTACAAGAAAAACTTAATATTCTAGCCGATGCAGCCAAGTACGATGTGTCCTGCTCTTCTAGCGGAAGTAACCGTATCAATGATAATAAAGGATTGGGCGATAGCACCGGTATGGGGATATGCCATACCTATACAGAAGACGGCAGATGCGTATCCCTCTTAAAAATCCTTCTTACCAACCATTGTATCTTTGATTGTTTGTATTGTGTATCCCGCAAAAGCAATGATATAAAAAGAGCCGCTTTTACGGTAGAAGAAGTGGTAGAACTGACCATTAATTTTTATAGGAGAAATTATATTGAGGGTTTGTTCCTATCGTCTGGCATATTTAAAAACTCGGATTATACCATGGAGCGATTGGTAAGGGTAGCCAAAAAACTTCGTGAGGAGCATAAGTTTAATGGGTACATACATCTTAAAACCATACCAGGTGCATCAGATGAGTTGATGAGAGAAGCTGGACTATATGCCGACCGACTCAGTGTAAACTTGGAGCTGCCCACCAAGTCTGGACTTAAATTATTGGCACCTGATAAAGACCATAAGGACATGTTAAAACCTATGGGTGCTATCCATCAAGATATCATTAAATATAAGGATGAGAAAAAACTGATAAAATCTACTCCAATTTTTGCTCCTGCAGGACAATCTAGTCAGATGATTATAGGTGCTACGCAAGAGCGGGATTTGGACATCATTAAAACCAGCACACACCTTTACTCTAAATTTAACCTAAAACGGGTTTATTTCTCAGGATATGTCCCTGTACTCGAACATAAAAATTTGCCCGTGCTGGGAACTCCAGTACCCATAGTTAGGGAAAACAGGCTCTATCAGACAGACTGGCTGATGAGGTTTTATGAATTTGATCCTTATGAAATAGTCAATGAGGTTCACCCTAACCTGGATCTGGACATTGACCCCAAGTTATCCTGGGCCCTTCGCAATCGTAACTATTTCCCTATAGACATTAACAGGGCAGATTATCATATGATCTTAAGGATCCCTGGAGTAGGAGTGAAATCTGCTAAAAAAATTATAGCTGCCCGAAAATTCGGTTCTCTCAATGTAGAAAAACTTAAAAAACTGGGTATAGCCATGAACCGTGCACAACACTTTATTACCTGCAATGGCCACCTGCTAGCAACGGATATAGATAGTCTACGCTTAAAAAATTTAATTCTTAACGCGGGAAGCAGTAAGTTCAAAGCAAATTTTTCCCCCCAACTTTCCCTGTTCTGATGACCTTTTTAATATACGATGGATCTTTTGAAGGATTGCTTACTGCCATATATGAAGTTTATGCATTAAAATTAGTCGATGTAAGGATCATAACAGAAAAAGAGGAATCCAGTCAATTGTTCTCTACCGAAATGATGATCACCACCAATGACGACAAAGCAAACAAGGTAGCTAAAAAAATCACCAATATACTGGGCAGTACGGGATTCCGATCACTTTGGAAAGCTATGCTGTCTGAGCTCCCTGGAACAGCCGATATCATCTTATCAGTAGTCAAGTACGCCATAAGTACGGGCAAGAATGTGATCAAAGATTATGGACATCCCGCTGTGTTGGCGCTTCAGGAAACCCTCAAAAAACTGGGGAGGGAGCAGCACCGGATGACGGCTTTTGTAAGATTTGAACTGGCTCAGGACGGGGTATTTTATGCCACCATAGAACCGGATTTTGATGTGCTGCCCTTAATTTCAAATCATTTCCGTAAAAGATATGCGGATCAGAAATGGCTGATATTTGATTTAAAAAGAAATTATGGAATATTTTATGACCTCCAAAGAGTCATTACGGTAGAAGTCCATCAAACCCTGCCTGATAATAGCCCTTCCCTGATGAGGCTTGACTGGGATGAAACCGAAAAAGAATTCCAGAACCTCTGGAAAAATTATTTTAAAGCCACAAATATTGTATCCAGAAAAAACACCAAGTTACATCTCCAGCATGTGCCACGCAGATACTGGAAATATTTAATAGAAAAACAATGAAGTTTAAATAATGGTAAGCATTACATTTAACCATAAAAATAATTCTATTCGGACCCGCCTTCACCTATCCGATCATTTCAGGATTACATAAAATACATTCAATGTATGTAATTTTAAACCATTCAAATAAATAGTGTGGCGCCCCCTTTCTATATCTACATCCCCCCCTTTATCAGACCTGTATTTTATCTTTATTATATATATATATTATTTTTTTTAGGGTGTGCATTCCTTTTATCCTATTATTAGGCTTATAGTGGTTCTAGTCCACCGTTCAAAAGATTTATAGCGCTGAGTAAAGTTGCCTATTTGCTTTACTCGACGTTTACATATAAATTTAGAACTAGCTACACATCCATACTAAGGGATAAAAAGCCAAGCATTAAATACGAACCCTAATTAAAAAAGAGGAGGTCAATTGAAAAGAAGAGAATTTATTAACCTTACCGGTCTAGGACTGGGGGCGCTCATGATTCCGGGATTTGCAGCATTTGGCAGGGAAGTGACTGCGGAGGAACTGATGAACCCAGGAATAATGCGATCAGCCAAAAAAGAACTGGCAGATGCCGCATTACAGGCAGCACGGTCAAAAGGAGCTACTTATACTGACGTGCGGATAGGCAGATATCTTAGACAGTTCCTGTTTACACGCGAAAAAAATGTTCAGAACATTACCAATGCCGAATCATTCGGGGTAGGTATACGCGTAATAGCAGATGGCACATGGGGATTTGCCGCTACCCATGATGTGACGAAAGAAGGCATCTCCAAATGCGCCGAAACAGCAGTGGCCATAGCCAAAGCCAATGCAAAAATTCAAAAGGAACCGGTCATACTCGCACCTGTAGTCGGTGCGGGTGAAGTGAATTGGGAGACTCCTATAGAAAAAAATGCATTCAACATTCCTGTTAAGGAAAAAATTGACCTATTGCTCAAAGTAAATAATGCTGCTTTGGATAACGGTGCCGGATTTGTCACATCTAACCTATTTATGGTTAATGAGCAAAAATACTTTGCCTCGACAGACGGATCATATATAGATCAGGACATACACCGGATCTGGCCTACTTTTTCAGTCACTGCCATAGATAAAGCAGAAGGAAAGTTTAAAACCCGGGATTCGCTCAGTGCGCCTATGGGGATGGGATATGAATACCTGGATGGACTGGCCTCAGAAAAAACAAGTGGACCAGCAGGGCTGATCAGTTATAGAAATTCGTATGATATGGTAGAAGATGCTACAGCTGCTGCCAAACATGCCAATGAAAAACTAAAAGCAAAATCAGTGGATCCAGGGAAATATGACCTGGTATTAGATCCTGATCATCTAGGCCTTACCATCCATGAATCTGTGGGCCACCCACTGGAACTGGACCGTGTGCTGGGTTATGAAGCCAATTATGCAGGAACCAGTTTTGCCACGCTCGACAAATGGCAATCAGGCGATTTCAAATATGGAAGTGATCTGGTCAACATATTTGCGGATAAAACACAACCTTACTCCCTGGGAAAAACAGCCTTCGATGATGAGGGGGTAAAGACCAAAGAATGGGATCTTATAAAAGATGGCGTGCTGGTCAACTATCAGGCCATCCGTGACCAAGCCTCCATTATCAATGAAACAGAATCACACGGCTGTGCCTATGCAGACAATTGGAACTCAGTGCAGTTTCAGCGGATGCCCAATGTATCCCTGCGACCGGGAAAAGAAAAGCTGAGCGCCCTTGATATGATCAAAGGAGTGGATAAAGGCATCTACATTGTAGGTCGCGGATCATACTCTATTGACCAGCAGCGGTACAATTTCCAGTTTGGCGGTCAACTTTTCTACGAGATCAAAAATGGTGAAATTGTCGGGATGCTGGATGATGTGGCCTACCAATCAAACACCCAAGAATTCTGGAACTCCTGTGTACAGATTTGCGATGAGGATGATTACCGCCTGTTCGGAACTTTCTTTGACGGAAAAGGCCAGCCCTCACAGGTAAGTGCGGTATCACACGGCAGTTCTACCACCCGATTTAATGGGGTGAATGTCATCAATACAGGAAGAAGGATTTAATGATCAAACCCCATAGACATGGCAATTTTATCAAGAGAAGAAGCTAAATCAATAATAGATAAGACACTCGCCCTTTCAAAATCCGATGAAATGAGTGTGACCCTATATGGAGGCAAAACGGGAAACATCCGATATGCCCGAAGTACGGTAAACACCAGCGGTGAGTCAGAGGAATTAACACTATCAGTGACATCCGTTTACGGAAAACGATCCGGATCTACCACTATCAATGAGCTCGATGACGAATCACTTGAAAAAGCCGTTCGTAGAGCTGAGGAAATCGCAGAGTTGGCGCCCGAAAATCCAGAATATATGCCTATGCTTGGACCGCAGCAGTATGCTGAATCCAGAACATATGCAGAAAGCACACATAAGATCGATCCTGAATTCAGAGCACAGGCAGCTGCAGATAGCATCAACCCTACCTCAGCCAATAACCTTTCCTCTGCAGGATATCTGGAAGATTTCTCCGGATTCACCGCTATGGGAAACAGCAAGGGCATGTTTGGGTATAATCAGACCACCTCTGTAGATTTTTCCGTTACAGTCAGGACAGAAGACGGCACAGGTTCGGGATATGCCATCCGGGATTTCAATGATGTGTCCCTACTTGACACAGGCAAAGTGACACAAATCGCCATGCAAAAAGCCCAGGCTTCCCAAAATGCCCAGGCATTGGAACCTGGGAAGTATACGGTGATCCTAGAACCTACAGCCGCAGGAGATCTTTTGAGACTGATATCCAGAAGTATGGATGCCAGAAGCGCAGATGAAGGCAGAAGCTTCCTTAGTAAAAGAGGCGGAGGCACCAGAGTCGGAGAAAGACTTTTTGATGAGCGGGTAAACATATATTCTGACCCTACCCATCCGGAGATCCCGGCCACCCCTTGGACCAATGAAGGTCTTGCCGCTGAGAAAACCCAATGGGTAGAAAACGGAGTGGTTAAAAACATGTACTACAGCCGGTATTGGGCAGAGCGCCAAGGGGTAAAACCAGTAGCACCTCCTAGTGGTATCATCATAGAGGGAGGGGACAAAACCTTAGCTGATCTCATCCGGGGTACTGAAAGAGGAATACTCGTTACTAGATTCTGGTATATCAGAGCTGTAGATCCTCAAACTTTACTCTATACTGGATTAACCAGAGATGGTACTTTCTATATAGAAAACGGAGAGATCAAATTTCCGGTCAAAAATTTCAGGTTCAATGAAAGCCCCATCATCATGCTCAATAATATAGAGGAGCTCGGACAACAGCAAAGAGTAGGGGGAAGTATGATCCCTGCTATGAAAATCAGAGACTTTACTTTTACCAGCCTCTCTGATGCTGTATAAATAAACCTGCTTTTAATTTACTCAGTACTCTTCCATTTGGATCAGTACTGAGTTTTTTATCCCCCTGGTTTTGATCTTCAAAACCGATCCGATAAAGAATAGAATATGCCTATATAGCGTTAACTTATCAGGTAATAGACACTTCTAGCATTCATGCCACAAGTTAAGGTAGATAGATATTAGCATTTGACCTACATAGGCCCTGTTGATCAAAAGCCAGTAAATATTTTAATCATATAAACACTGATCGACTTTAGGACATCACAAAATCGCCTAGTACTGAACCTTTACACACCTATCAAACCGATAACAAATACAGCGCATAGCATAAAGATAACATAAGATGAGAAAATTCTTTTTCACCAGGATAAAGTATAACTCAGGAAATTGGGATACGGACCAAAGAATGCCTTCAAATTTACTGCATTCACTGGTGGAGTATACTACTATACCGATAGATGAAAAAGAAAAAGTAGTAGAACTGGGCAGCCCGGAAATATTTAGAAGCCCATTTTGCTATATCAGTGGACATAAGCTGGTCGAATTTTCAGAGCAGGAAAGAAAGAATTTTAAAACTTATGTAAACAATGGAGGCTTTGTCTTTGCTGATGACTGTAACCATGACATTGATGGCCTTTTTGCCAAAAGCTTCGAAGAGGAAATGGCCACTACTTTTGGCAAAGATGCATTACATAAAATCCCTAACAACCATCCTATTTATAGCAGTTTTTTCAAGTTTGAAGATGGACCTCCTACCTCTTCATTTGAGCTAAACGGTTGGGGAGACGACCTGGTACATGACTACCTTAAAGCCATTTTGGTAAATGGAAGGATAGGAGTACTGTATAGTAATAAAGATTATGGCTGCGAGTGGGATTATGATTTTAGAAACAAGCGCTTCCTAAGAGAAGACAACACCCGATTTGGGGTGAATATAATTGTTTATGCATTAACCGTCTGAATATTTTGGAAACGACTTCATTGGATTATTATAAAACTTTGGTAGCTAAACTGCCCCAACTTAAGACTGAAATCGCTAAGGTAATTGTCGGTCAGGAAGAGGCCATAGAAGAAATTATGATTGCCCTTTTGGCCGGAGGCCATTGTCTATTGGAGGGAGTACCAGGTCTAGCCAAAACGCTCATGGTAAAAACAGTGGCTGAAACCCTTGATATGGATTTTAAAAGGATCCAGTTTACGCCAGATCTGATGCCAGGGGACATCATAGGCACAGAAATGCTGGAAGAAGACCATCACACTGGAAAGAAGTTTTTCCAGTTTAACAAAGGCCCCATATTTGCAAACGTGGTGCTGGCAGATGAAATCAACAGGACCCCGCCTAAAACCCAGGCAGCCCTTTTGGAAGCCATGCAGGAGAAGAAGGTAACCTATGCTGGAAATGACCACAAGCTGCCAGATCCTTTTTTGATCATAGCCACCCAAAACCCAATAGAGCAATCCGGTACCTATCCCTTACCGGAGGCCCAACTGGATAGGTTCTTACTTTATATTAAATTAGGATACCCCTCTGAGAAGGAAGAGTTAGCGGTTTTAGAAAGGACTACAGGCACATATACATCAGAAAAAAGCACTGTCTTCTCTGCCAGGGAAATCAAAGCTTTACAGGACCTGACCCGCCAAGTCCATATAAGTCCAGAGCTTCTGAGTCATATCAATCTATTGATTAGAAACTCCCGCGGATCAACGAGCAAGGTTCCATTTGTACAAAAATATGTAGAATGGGGAGCCGGGACCAGAGCAGGCCAGGCACTGGTGCTCTCCGCAAAAGCCAGGGCTATAATCAAAGGAAGATATGCTGTGATACCCGAAGACATTACCACGCTCATCTTTCCGATAATGAGGCATAGGTTATCCTTGCATTTCAAGGCTGAAGCTGAAAATATCAATACAGACCAGGTAATTTCAGAAATTATTAAAGCCATTCCACTCAAATGAACCAATCACCTCTGGAACTGATCCGCCTAGGAAACCTGCAATTGGCTGCAAAAATAGTAAGTGAAGAACTTCAGGAAGGTGTTCACCTGGGTAAAAAGATAGGCACGGGTACTGCATTTGAACAATATAGGCATTACGAACCGGGGGATGACCCCAAGCGGATTGACTGGAAATTATTCGCTAGATCAGATAAATATCTGGTTAAGGAATCGACAATAGAAAGCAATCTGAATATCAGGTTTATATTGGATCTCTCAGGCTCTATGAATTATGAGGAAAAAGGCGTGAGCAGACTGGCATATGCCAATGTCCTGATAGCCTCTCTTGCCTACATAGGCATGCTACAGCATGATAAAATGTCCTTATATACTTTAAAAAATGGAAACCTTGAACTGGTGGTGGCAAATAGGGGAAAACCCTTCCAAAGAATCCTCTATACATTGGATCAGGTGAAAGCAGAGGGAAGCTGGCCGGATAGGCATCCCCAATTTCCCCATTTACAGTACCGCGAAAAAGAATTGGTAATATTTATTTCCGACTTATTGCAGACCGACCGGGAATGGGTGGATTTAATAGCTTCTATGAGCCATCCCCGAAGAGAAATAGTCATCTTTCAGATATTGGGAGACCAAGAGTTGACATTGGACCTTGATGGCTTCTACCAGTTTGAAGATTTGGAATCAGGCAAAACATTAGCACTAGAAACACGGGCCGCCAGAAAAAAATACAACGAACGCATACATGAATACCTTCACGAACTGGACAGGAGCTTGCATTTGCCTCAGGTACACCTCCTCCGGACTACACTATCTCAACCCATACCGCATTTGATTAAAAAATATCTAAACAAACGTAAGCTATCTTAATGGGATTTTTACTACCCTTATTATGGTGGGGTGCCGCGGCTGTTTCCATCCCCCTACTGATACACCTTTGGCAGAAGCGCCGTGGAAAAAAGATTCCATGGGCTGCCATGCGTTGGCTTATGGACAAAGAAGACCAACCGAAAAAAGGATTGAAACCTGACCACCTGCTCCTACTTTTCCTAAGAATGGCTATCATACTACTGGTTGTTTTTTTCCTAAGCCAACCCTATTTAAAACACAACCCTGATAATGACCAAAGAACGAATTGGCACTTGGTTGAGGTGAATCCAGCCTTGGTAAATGAATTTAGATTTGAACTAGAGCAGGCTTTAGCTAATGGCGAAGAAATTTTCTGGCTAAATGCTGATCTAGCGCCCATATCCTCTTTAGATGAAGTTCGCCATTTAGAACCACATAATGCCCAGGCATTAATTAATGGCTTAAACCAAGTTGACCGGCTAAAGCACAAACCGCATCTATATATAAGTCCCCATAGCATGTATATGGATCCTCCTTTTTTACTCACCCCGGCCAAACCTACCATACATTTTAGCGAGTATGCCCCCCTTACTACCACTGGTAATTATTTACAAACCGGTACATCAAGTTTTTTACATATTAATAAGGAAGGACAGTTGGAAGCAGCCACCACACGCCCAGATAATAAAATAGCATTAGACCATTCTGCACCTATTACTTACTGGATAGATTTCAAAAACCAGCAGGAAAACGATAATGTAATCGCTGCCCTACAAGCCATCAGTGAAATTTACACAATATCCTTTGAAGCATCAGAACGTCCTACTGAAGCCGACATGTATTTTAGCTATAGAATACCGTCTGAAGTGCCTTCGAACCAAATGATCTTTATTTCAGGTTATATGGATCATGATGCCCACAATGTCATGATCTCCCCTGACCCATTTATAAAAGAATTATCAGACATAGTAGCTTCAGGCAGGTTACCCGAATATTTATTAGACCACATCCTCCGGCAAAAGAATTTAACTATAAGCGAAAAACAAGTTAGCCGACAGCAGATCGAACGTCAGTTTATATCAACCCCCACGGAGACAATAGTCCAATCCGGAATTTTAAATGAACTGATAATCGTGCTTTTACTAATCATTATTATAGCTGAGCGAGTATTAGCTTTACGTAAGGGGATATAAAAAGGAAAATGAAAGCGGTAATTTTGCCCAAAAGCTTATATAGGTCTATAGCCCATCAAATTTACCAACCAAATTAGCTGGACGCTGTTCTTCAGATAAATAGATACCTATTATTATATAACTATTGTTTTTTAGGGAATTGAATTAACTTTAATTCATAAATGAAGGGAATGACAAATCTTCATTGTTGATAGTCAACATAAGCCATAGCCCTGCAAAGATAATCTATGAACCACATCAGATCTGCTATATCCCAAATCACTTGGCAGTTAAGGCTGAATGCCTTGATCAAGGCGATGCTACTGGCAGTGACTATCTGCCTGCTGCTGTTATTGTTCGGATCCGCATTCTGGATCATTGCCGGTGTGGCAGCAGTAGGCTTCATAGGCTCCTCGGTATTGTTTGGTGCTTTTACCAACAGGCAGACTCAAGCCGTACAGATCTTGCATAAGTCTTCCAGTGATTTGGAATTTAGCCTAGGGCTGCTGAATAAATCCCGCCTCTCGGTGGCAGAACAACTACAGCTAGAAAGGATAAGCCAGTCCCCCCCTATAGCTACACCATTGATCCTTCATCACAAAATTTATCCGTACGTAATAGGATTATGCATCACTATATCGGTTTATTTGATCGTCACATTCCTGCCAAATGCTAACCATACTACTCCACCACAGAGGACTGTGGAGGGGAAAATAACAGCTGAAACTGCCACGGAAGGCCGTGTTCCCCAATTCGTAGGGGCAGAAATCGACATACAGCCACCATCCTACACCGGCATCAAGGCAACCCAAAGTAATGACATGAACATATCAGCGATGATCGGAAGCAGATTGACCTGGACGGTTACATTTGAACATACCGATAATCTGCGGGTAAGTTTAGTACATTCAAACGGACAAGAGATTAATTTTCAATCCGATGATATTTATTTCACCTTAACGGATAAATTGGTTTCCTCAGGAATATATGCTATCAAGGCATTTTTAGGAGATGAGGAAATCTACAGGTCACCTTTTTATAAATTGGAGGCCTTACTGGACAGCCCTCCTGTCATCGAACCACAGCAGGAGGACCTCTATACCTATCATTTCTTAAAAGACAACAAAAAGATCCAGCTCGAAGCCATGGTGAGTGATGACTTCTTGGTGACTGAAGCTTACATCGTGGCAACTGTGGCCAGAGGCTCAGGAGAAAATGTAAAATTCAGGGAAACCAAACTGCCTTTTGACCAGAAGAATTTTAAAAGTAAAACTTTAAGAAAAGAAATAGATCTGAACAGGATTGAAATGAAGCCCGGCGATGAACTTTATTATTACTGGGCAGCGCGGGATAACCGTCAGCCTGATTCAAATTTTTCCCGATCAGAAACCTATTTTATCAAATATCAGGATACCACCAAGCTGAGTGAGGGCGAGCTGACTGCCATGGCCATTCAGGTGATGCCAGAATACTTTCGAAGCCAAAGACAGATCATCATAGACACTGAAAGATTGATTAAGGAAAAAGCCAAACAAACCCCAAAAACGTTTAATGAAACTTCCAATGAAATCGGCTTTGACCAGAAATTATTGCGGATGAGATACGGACAATATCTGGGGGAAGAATTTGAAAGCAGCGCCGGAGGGAGTAATATGAGCACAGAAGAGGGAGGAGACCTGCTGGAAAGCTTTATGCACCTGCATGACCATGAAGGTGAACATGAACCTGGAGGACATGACCATCATCATGAGCATGACCATGAACATGACCATAAATCAACGACCCCAAATGAAGATGATGGGCTATCTGCACTGCTGGAACAATACCTTCACAACCATGATGATGCCGAAGCCAACACCTTTTATGAAGCATCTACCCGCTCATTGTTAAAAATGGCATTGGAACAAATGTGGAAGTCAGAGCTGCACTTACGCCTCTTTGAACCTGAAAAGGCCCTCCCATTTCAAAACAAAGCCCTGGAGTATCTGAAAACTGTGCAACAAAAATCCAGGGCCTATGTCCGAAAAACAGGCTTCGACCCACCTCCTATCCGAGAAGCAGAAAAAAGGCTGACCGGTGAGTTTAAGGACATGGCTACACAGGAAATGCGTAACGTCAGTTATTCTTCAGCCCAGTTTCAGCAACTGGTGGCAAAAGTGTTGGGCATAACAGAAAAAGGCAAAGCTTCCCCTTCCGAGCAAGAAACGGTAAACCAACTCGGCTCAATATGGACAGAGAGAATAAAATATTCGGGCCTTCAGGACTGGGCTACCCTTTTGGACCTTCAAAAGTTGGCTACAGGAGAAGCCATCAGTTCAGAAACCCAAACAAAACTGAAAACTAAGCTCTTACCATTGATACAGACCCAACAGAAATTAGGATCTACCTATGCTGCTCACCAGGAACTCGAAACTAACTTTTGGAAAAAAATCAGATAATGCAGATCGACTTTCAATGGCCCATGGGATGGGCGGTAGCCATTACCTGCTTACTTACATTACTTCTGGCTGTACAGCTCATCCTCATAATAAGAAATAACGGCTTATCGCTTGTGCGAAAAACGGTGAGGTTTACATTTAACCTGCTGTTTGTTTTCAGCATAATATTGCTTCTATTCAGACCCTATTGGATCAGGGCATATACTCCGAAAAATATTCTGGTCCATGATGGGCAAGTTTCCCAACATGATCTTAACCTCATCAAAGACAGCTTAAATCTAACGGAAATCCTATCTATAGATCATTACGAAAACGGTCCGGACAACATTCACTTAGTGGGGCAACATTATACGCCTGTTCAAATGGCAAAATTACAGTATGCCTCACAGATTACCTGGCTCCCCAATAGGACAGGTATCAATATTTCTGATATAAGATGGAATGGTGTACTCAGACAGGGTCAGAACCAAAAAATATATGGAACCTATCTGGGGGATGAAGATGCCATATTGTCTATCCGATATGGAGAGGAAATGCTAGATACTGTCCACGTAGGGCCTCATCATACTACCTTCACTTTCACTGTCCAACCCAAAGCCTTAGGCCGAAATAACCTTACTCTCCTTTCTGAAGGTAAGGAACTGGGTCAAATCAGGTTTTATGTAATCCAAAATAATCCTGTCCATTATAAAATGCTCTTTTCTTATCCAGACATGGAAATCAGACATCTGTCCGAATGGCTTGGCAAAAGAGGCCAAGGCATATCCACTTATGTCTATACTTCCACTTCTGTCATTCACCAAAGCACGAATATAGAAAAAACAGATACACTGCAATTTATCATTACGGAACCTGCTTATGCAGGCAGTAGTGAAGTAAAAGCGGCTATTGAATCAGGTGCTTCGGTCCTTTTTACAAATTTCAGCGACGTAGAAAAAGAACTGCTGCTTGTCAATAGGACTTTAGAAACGGACTGGGCTGTAAATAAAACCAATGCCGAAAGCAATAGGACTATAGACGGGGCCCTAACGGCACTTCCTTACAAATTCATCACCCAGCCGCACCAGTGGAAACTTTTAGATGATGCAGTGGGATTTCAGCGTGTCGGAAGGGCTAATGTTGGTGTGAGCCTATTAGAAGCCACCTTTCCCATAGCACTGCAGGGGGACAGCTTAGGATACGCAGATGTATGGGACAATATATTATATGCCATGCGTCCTGCAGAAGGTATTACCTTTCAGGTGCCACACCCCTTATTTACAGGTATTGGTTCTCCGGAGTGGAGTGTCAATAGTCCGTTGGAGATAGAGCATTTATTGACTGTAGCCAGTGATTCTATTTTCTTGATACCTTCTTCCATAAACCCACTAAACCATACAGCTGTTTATAAAGCATTTTCATCAGGTTGGAATACGCTGGCCGATACGCTAGAAGTATATGTTTACGGCCAGGAAGATGGGTTCAGCGCTATTCGCCAAAAAAACCAGATAAATCAATTTATCCAATACCACCGGCAACAGAGAAAATTGGCAAAAGATCCTATTTTCCACATACAGCAGCTTTCCCACTGGTGGTGGTTTGGATTAGTCATATTTTCGGCCACCCTACTATGGATGGAACCACGGTTCAACGCTTAGTATTATCAAACTGCATAATAAAGTGATGAATTATGGATCTTTAAAAGCAAAGTATCTTTACACTTAAACTTTATTATTCTCTTTGATTTATAGTATAAACCAGGTCCTTTTCATCTCCTTTCAGCCTTAGAAGCTTTGCGATTCTATCTGGAGTAGGCTTGCCTAAAGAGACGTATATAAGCGTGACGGCATAAGCTATGGTATATCCTGGATTTTCATAAAAAAGAAGCCCCGCCGCACACATCATGCCTATAGCAAAAAGTTTCCAAAAACGCGAAATGGTGAGGACTTCATAATTTTTAAGTTTTTCATCAAGGCTTGCGGTACTTATCCTGGTTTTTTTTATCCCCCTATGAAACTGTAGCCATTGTACCACCAATAGACCTACCACCATACCCATCATCAGCGCATCAAATATCCCTGGAAATGATGGCAGGTCAATCTCCATACTTCTACTGGTCGTATAGAGATAAGCGAATGCAAAAAGAGGTAGCGGAAGACCGGTAAGGATCAACACATTCCTTTCCAGCTTTCTAAAATTAGATTTAATATCTTGTTGTTTCTCCATTAGAGATATCCTATAAGGGTATGTTGAACATGAGGCAGGTTATTCGATTTTAATTTTAATATCAGCAGACATCGGCCTGGATACACAGCAAAGGATAAATCCTTCTTTTTTCTCATTATCAGATAAACCTGCGTCTTCATCCATCTTTACTTCCCCCGATAGGAGGCGCCCCATACAGGCCGTGCACAAACCACTCTGACAGGAATACGGCATATCTAGATTTTCATCCAGGCCTGCTTCCAAAATGGTTTTATCCGGACTTACAGCATAAGAATATTCCTGTCCTTGCAGGATCACCGTCACCTCTCTGGTAAGAAAGGGCCTGTCCGATCCCTGAGCATCAGGATCACCTGCATTCTCGGAAGCTGCTGTATAGAAACTTTCTTTGATGATATCTTCTTGAGGTACATTCATGCCATGCAGTGTTTCTTTGGCTATGTCCATCAAACCTTCAGGACCACATATGAAGTATTTGGTCGTAGTGGTTTCAGCACTGGCACTTTTGGCCAAAGTTTCTTTGATTTTTGCTGCATCTATCCTTCCTTTCAGTCCTGTCCAGTCCGGACCAGGTTTCGTGATGTTCATCAGTACCTCCAGCCGATCAGGATGGGCGGCTGCCAATTGATCTAGCTGCTTATCAAATATGATTTCATGCTCAGATCTACTACAATAGAGCAGGGTGATCTTTGAATTGGGTTCATTTATAAGCACAGATTTTGTAATCCCCATGATGGGGGTAATACCGCTGCCACCCGTGATCATCACAAAATGGTTTTTGTTTTTGGAGTGAAAATCTGTTGTAAAATTACCCATTGGTTTAAGAATATTGACCGTCTTTCCGGGATGGATGTGATCATTGAGGTAATTGGACACCACTCCCCCTTTTATACGCTTTACCGTTACCCCTGGATAAGGGTCCACATATGGAGAGGTGCATAAACTGTAGGACCTTCTTTCTTCTTTACCGTTTATCTCCAGAATAAGGGTAAGAAACTGCCCAGGTTTATATTCCAAAAATGGTTCTGGCTGCTCAAAAAAAATTGTCACCGTATCTGATGTCTCCTTCACTACTTCTCTCACCTTCAAGGAAGCATAATAACTGTTCTTTTTCGGCTCCTCTTTTTTTCTTTTAAATATGTTGAACATGATAATAACTATCCTTTATACATTGATTCCATAACACAACTCCAAAATTAACGAGCAGTTTCTAATAAGTAAGGTTTCCAAAAGATAATTATCTGTGTAATTACCAAATAAATCCAAAAACAGTTAAAACTGCCGATCCAAATCGACCCTTAATTTGAAGCTTACTTGCTGATTATTATGGAACACTCGTGCCTAAAAACAGTTCAACTTCTTTAAAACTTCATATCTGTATGTATTTCCATTCAGCTTTTGTTGCCTCCGCTTAGCGCTACCCCATTTACATGTTATCATCATTTTTTGACAGACAAGTTGATGTAAAATACAGAAATGCTAATAGGATAAAATCATGCATGACGGAAAGGTCACATCGGGGATGTACCCATAGCTTTTATGTAGCATTGCAGACGGGAATGACGTCGAGGCCATCCCTAGCTTTATTACGGGACAAGTTATAACCTATAAAAACCCAAAAGCTATATAATATAAATTACTAATTTGATGGGTTCCTGTATCTTGTAAACAAAAGCTTATAAAGGCAGTTCCCATACATATTTCCTTTAATTTTAATAAGTTATGATATGAAGTTCACCCTGATTCTATTTTATTCTTTTTGCAGCATTTGGATTACCGGGTTTAGTCAATCAGTAAAGCAAGAAGTGGATACCACGTACTATTCTTATAAGAAACCAGATAAGGATGGTACTGGAAAAGTGTATATGGGCAGGGAAATAGCATCTGTCATGAGTTTTAGCGGCAAAGACTGGCTGGAACGGCCAAGCAGGCCAAAAGAAGAAAATACCGCCTTAGCCATTTCAAACCTCCCTGTTACGGATCGAAGTACTGTAGCAGACATCGGTGCAGGATCGGGGTACTATACCTTTAGGATAGCGGAAGCAGTGCCGGAGGGTCAAGTCTATGCAGTAGAAATCCAAGATGCTGCCATCAAATACCTAAAAGAACGCAGCCTCGAATGGGGACATGGTAATGTAGAGGTGATCAAAGGCAGTGAAAAATCAACCAATTTACCTGAGCAATCGGTGGATGTGGCCATCATGGTGGATGTTTATCATGAGTTATTGTTTCCACATGAAGTACTCCAGGATATTAAATCATCTCTGAAGCCCGATGGCAGATTAATACTTATAGAGTACAGGGAAGAAGACCCAAAGGTCAAAATTAAAAAATTACATAAAATGTCTGTAGATCAGATCACTAAAGAACTAAATGCTAATGGATTTAAATTAAGCCATAACGGTCAGTTTATGAATATCCAACATTTTCTGATTTTTGAAATAGACTAGAAACACGCTACCTCCACCCATCCTGCATTATCAGTGACTTATGTATAACTATTTGGCGGGAGTGGAATTATATTTAACTTCAGTAAAAAATACCATATGGAACCTATCAATAAAGATGATCTGAATCAGGATATTTTTGATTTATATGACGAATACGTACATAGCAAAATCAATCGGAGGGATTTTGTCAATAAGCTTTCCAAATATGCCGTAGGAGGTTTGACCGTTTCTGCTTTACTATCCTACCTATTGCCCAACTATGCAAGTGCGCGCCTATTTAAAAAGGACGACCAGAGGGTCATCGCTGAATATATTGAATACAGTTCTCCAATCGGGGCAGGTATTATGAAAGGACTTCTCACCCGACCTGCTGAACAAAACGGTAAATTACCGGGAGTAATTGTAGTGCATGAAAATAGAGGGCTGAACCCTTATATAGAAGATGTGGCGCACCAGGCAGCATTAGATGGATTTATCGCTTTTGCCCCAGATGCACTCACACCGTTTGGTGGCTACCCCGGTACTGATGATGAAGGCAGGACCATGCAGGCTGAGCGAGAGAGAGGGGAAATGCTTGAGGATTTTATAGCAGGATATGAAATGCTTCAAAAAAATGAAAACTGTACCGGTAAAGTAGGAGTGGTAGGGTTTTGTTTTGGTGGATGGATTGCCAATATGATGGCTGTTCGACTGAAAGACCTTCCCGCCGCCGTACCTTTTTACGGAGGGCAACCTTCATCCGAAGATGTCCCATCCATTCAGGCTGCCCTGCTGATTCATTTTGCTGAGCTTGATACCAGGGTAAATGCCGGCTGGGAAGCATATGAAGCCGCGCTAATATCCAATAATAAAAATTTTACCGTCCATTTTTACCCAGAAGTAAACCATGGGTTCCATAACCATTCTACCCCTAGATATGATAAAGAAGCTGCTGAATTGGCATGGGAAAGAACTATCCGGTTTTTTAAAGAAAAGCTTGTTTAAAATCTAAAAGACATCAGGCTTTATACCGCACACTAAATATTAAACCAGTAGGAGAATTTCAGTACCAATGAACGGTTTTTAACCTGCAGATTTTCAGGAAAATAATTATCCGTGTACACTATAAATAAATCAGATACAGGCCTGAACCTCCACTGAAACCTGGCATTCAGGTTAATGTTATCGATCTGGTTGTTATATTGGATAAATGTGCTGAGGAATAGCTGATCTGTAAAGGAAAGTTCGACACGGGGCCCTACCAGCCAGAGATTGGCGGTATTATAGGGATCAGGTAGTGCTATTCTATTGAACTCAGTAAATAGGGATACTGAGCCATAAGGCTGAATACGATAAATCAATTCATTCCTTGCAAAATACCTTTTTCCATTATAAAAGCTTCCATAATAAGCCGAAGAATACAGGTTTAATTGTTTCCGGGCATCTGATCCATAGGTAATTCCCGCACGGGTGTAACTAACGGTAGACCCCTCCGCTAGCTGCTCCCCTCCCGTCCGGGTAGGGTCAAACGGAAAGAACAAATAGATGAACTGATTATAGATCCGGAAATTCAAATAGGAGGTGTTTTTGAATTCCAGCCTATAGTTAAAGGTTATCTGTTCATCCGTTTTCAGGTCAAAATTCACATCTTTATACAGGTTATAATAAATTTTAAACCTGTGTGCCAGTATGCCAGACTTAAGTGGGAATACTCGAAATTCAGCATTGGGTTCAAACCTCCAATACCCCACTCTGGGTACATAGCCCACCTCTGCATTAAAATGTTCTCCTACAAACTCATGATTCCAGTTCAGTTCCCAGTTCCTAATATTATACCTCAGATAGCTGGCATGTGAGTATTCATTCCCATCCAAATGAGGACTAAAAGTCCTGTGGACAAAAAATATACCATTCCATTTATTATCTGGTGAGGCAAGATTATAATCCAGCCCTACCAGTCTATTATAAGCTGGAGCAGTGCTTCCGCCCTCTATAGCATTGGTAGTCTGTCTATTGACAAATATTCCAGCTATATTGGACCTAGTAAACATCTTTTGCTGAAAGGTGGCCACTGTAAAATTCTGGCCTGGCACTCCTATTCCGTCTTCCTTTTCTGTTTGCATATTGAGCAGTCCTACTCTAAGATCATCACCCACTTTCCCATTCAGCCTGGCACCATACAGGATCCTATTTTCCCTGGTTCTCCCAAGGGTATCTGAGACCAGACCTATCCTTCTGGAAAAGAAGGGCCTTATATTAGTAAAACCAAAGTCCCCAAACAAATCCGCATTCTCTAGAAAAAACTGCCTTCGCTCCGGGAAAAACAATTCAAACCGGTCCAAATTTGTCTGCTGCTGGTCCACTTCCACGGTAGAGAAATCAGGATTTACGGTCAGATCCAGGTTGAGGGCGGGCGTGATGGCTATCTTTGCATCAAAACCGATGGAACCATCCTGTTGGGAGGGTGTCCCGGCTTCATGGTTCTTAACCGTCTGCCCAGATGTATAGGGGATGATAGCTATATTGGGACCTTGAGGCTCAATAGGATTATCCCAGTTCATAAATCCTGTAAAGGCCAAATGGGCTATACTCTGATTAATGGGCACAGGTACCCATGAGCTGGTTTCAAAATTCTTCAGATCATTCCTCAAAAAATTTATTTTCCAATATTCCGTTCCTGTGGTAAACCTTAAAGTTTTGAAGGGAATGGCTATTTCTACTTCCCAATAATCTTCGAAAACCTGTACATCAGAAAACCAAAAATTGTCCCATACTATCTCCAGATTATTGCCATTGGTGATAAGTGCTTCTGTCTGAATGTTTAATGGATTCACAGAAAAATAAAACCCGTTCATTCCATCATCAAATGGACCTATAGCGACTGCAAAGGCATCATTATCATCAAACTCATAATCTCTCCTAAGAGAAGAAATGATGTGTGGACCTTCCGTAGTATCATGAAGTCTGGCTCCGATATATAGGAAATTTTTGTCATACATGATTTTAACTTCCGTCTGCTGAGAGGCAAGATCTCCTTCATCGGGAAACTGCTGCCTGAAGGAGGTAAGCTTTTTGGCCTCCTTCCAAGCGGGTTCATCCAGCCGCCCATCTATTTTGATAGACTCATTTGTTTTAAAAATATTTACCTCATGGTCCGAATCTGCCCTACCATTTTGGCCCCTAGCTACAATGGAAACAAAAAATAACAAAAAAACCAATCTATATTTCATACCCTGTATACCTATCCTTCTTCTACCTGTCTGCTTATTTTTATCAAAAAGAAAGACGTTTGGTCACATTTATTTTCATTCAAAAAGGTATATTACTCAGTATAAATTAACTTTGCAAAACTTTCATCAATTTAAATAACAATGATCTTAAATACCCTGACTGCAGTTTCGTCAATAGACGGGAGGTATGGAAACAAAACAGCATCTTTACGCCCCTTCTTTTCCGAATATGCCCTTATAAAATATCGTGTTCATGTAGAAGTGGAATATTTTATCGCTTTAACCGAGGTCCGTCTTCCCCAGCTCCACCATATTTCCAAAGAGGTATTCCCAAAACTCAGGTCAATTGTGACCCAATTCAGCGAAAAAGATGCAGAACAGATCAAAGAAATAGAACAAACTACCAATCATGATGTCAAAGCGGTAGAATATTTCCTTAAAGACAAGTTCGAGGAACTGAACCTATCAGCCTATAAAGAATTTATCCACTTTGGATTAACTTCCCAGGACATCAACAATACCGCCACCCCTCTTATGCTTAAAGAAGGTTTGCAAGAGGTGATTATTCCTGCCCTCAATGATATTATCGGGAAACTGACCCACAATGCAGAAGCATGGCAAGATATTCCGATGCTGGCCAAAACGCATGGGCAGCCTGCTTCTCCCACCCGTCTGGGAAAAGAAATGCAGGTATTTGTCATCCGCCTCCAAAACCAATTGGACCAACTTCTTCAGATCCCGCATGCTGCTAAATTTGGTGGGGCGACGGGAAATATGAATGCCCATTATATAGCCTATCCGGATCATGACTGGCATGCCTTTGCTGCGAAATTTGTTTCTGATTATCTAGGTCTCCAAAGAAGCTTTCCTACCACGCAGATAGAACACTATGATAACCTTGCGGCCATATTTGATGCTTTAAAACGGATCAACACCATCCTTCTTGATTTTTCTAAAGATGTGTGGCAGTATGTGGCGATGAATTATTTCAAACAAAAAATCAAAGCAGGTGAGGTAGGCTCTTCAGCCATGCCGCATAAAGTTAATCCAATTGATTTTGAAAATGCAGAAGGAAATTTAGGAATAGCAAATGCCCTGCTGGAGCACCTTGCTGCCAAACT
The DNA here is from genome assembly GCF_000714815.1 of Anditalea andensis. Classification (GTDB taxonomy): domain Bacteria; phylum Bacteroidota; class Bacteroidia; order Cytophagales; family Cyclobacteriaceae; genus Anditalea; species Anditalea andensis. The sequence goes on from NZ_JMIH01000014.1 coordinate 772,025, forward strand.
CCCCATCAGCAGACTGCAACGAGACCTCACCGATAGTACAGTATTGCGCATCATAGGTGTGCCTCTGGCCCACATGCTTATTTCCTTTGAATCACTGAAAAAAGGCCTGGGAAAACTGGAACTCAACAATGCAGCTATAGAGGCCGATTTAGAAGAAAACTGGGCAGTGGTAGCTGAAGCCATTCAGACGGTGCTAAGAAGAGAAGGGTATCCCAAACCATATGAAGCGCTCAAAGAACTGACGAGGACCAATTCCAAAATTACTGCAGATGCTATAAAGGATTTTATTGAGACCCTTCAGGTAAACGAGCAGATCAAAACAGAACTTCGGGTGATCACCCCGTTTAATTATACCGGAAAATAGCAAATGTGAAATCTTTAAAAAGACATTCACCCATTCAGTAAGCTGAAGGTAAGAATATCTCAGCGAGCATACACCTGGCACTTCCCCCACCGAGCTTTTCTATCAGCGGTAGGGGTGGTGCTATTATTTTGGTAAACCTCATGATTGCCTGCTTTTGGGCGATTTTCAAATGATCAAATGCAGTACGGGACATCACGGTAAATTTTTCTCCCCTTGCGTTCTTTACCTCCAGCATATTACCGGCAAAGGCATATTTCTGATGAACAGTGATTGGGATAATGAGTTTGCCAGACCGTATCAGATGATCTTTGACGGTTAATCTTTCCTTTTCAGTTGCTATGCTCTCCAGACATATTATGGCTATATCTGTCCCCACATGCATCATTACATTGGTATGGTAGATAGGGGATTCAGCTCCCTGTACTGTCTGCAAGGTATGGAAGGTCACAAGTTCGTAACCGAGCAACTGACTCAGGTATTGCAAAGGTACTTTATGTGTTCTTTCAGATAATCCTGCATACATGACCTGGTTTTCCCTGTCCAAGATTACGCTCCCTGTACCCTCTAGAAATTGATCATGGTCTTCAAAAAAGGAGAGATCAACAATTTCATCTACGGTAAATTTCGCTTCGGCTAAGATATTTACTATATCGCTTCGCCTTTCCAGTCTACGGGAAGGCGAAGCCATGGGATAAAGTACCAGTCTACCATCCTCATGAGTAGAAAACCAGTTGTTTGGAAAAACCGCATCGGATTTTACAGGAACAGGTATATCTTCTACCACTATTACCTTGATATCATATGACCTGAGCATATCGACAAAGCCGTCAAATTCCTGCCGAGCGATTTCATGCAGGTCAGCCACAGGTCTTTCATCCTGTTGCTGATAAAAGTTGGAAGCTGCCGTTTCAGGGTTAAATCCAAAATTCGCAGGCCTTACCATAAGCAAAGTACTACTGGTGGTTTCTGGCATAGATGCGAAAATTTATAATTATGTTAAAAATCTCCTTAATTGCCATGTTGATGAAACAATGGCGACTGGAAGACTTCATTTTCTGGTGTATTTGTAGAGGACAGGGGTGATTCGAAACCGTTGTTCACTCAGGGTAAAGAAACTGTTGCCATCTGGGGCAAAACCAATAGCTTCACCCTGTGGTTCCGGTTTGTAGGGAAGCATGGTAGGCTTTTTGGCCAAGGCTTCCTCTAAGGATTGTCCTTCCTCTCTGGTCCAATAGTAAACTGTCCAGTAATTTTTTATTAAAACCTGTGTTCCGTCAGCAGAGATGTCCCCTGCAGTAGACATCGTAATCGGCAAGGTCATCACCTTTTCCAGGACAATAGGGTCTTCTGTATTAAATGCTGACGCGGGTGCTTTATAAAGTACATTACTTGAATCTCTTTTACTTAGCAGAAACACATCCCCGTTCCAGGGATCTACCATCAAGGTTTCTGAATCTTTTGGTCCATCTGGATATTTTATGGTAAATTTTTCCGGTTCTATTTCCAGATCTTTCTGCAGCTTGTTAGGCTCCGCAAATCGATACAGGTAAAGCTCCTTATGATTGGAAGCATTATCCCCTATATCCCCTATATAGATATAATCCTTATTTTTTATCGGTCCCGGACCAATCGCTATGTCTTCAAAATCCCTGTTGATGGTATTTTTTAGTGTAATCCTACCTGCATAATCCCCTAAACTGTCCAGCAGGTATACTTCAGGGTCATTCCCGCTGTCATTATGGATGTACATGATTCCGGGGTGCTTACGGGAGACCACTATACCACTGGTTTCAGAAAGAAAAGCTTTCTCCATCACGGCTACTTTTTTTCCAGAAGAAAAAAGTGAATCTTCAATATTACTGTTTAAGCGCAAATCAAATTTTTCCTGCACCCTTTCCGATATGATAAACGGAATAAGGGAAATCAGAAAAAAGAGCTTAAAGATCAAATCTGAAAACAATAGTCGCATATAAAAGCGGTTTTGCAAAAAGAAAGCCACAAATTATGAATTTGGTTCAAGTAGCAGCAAGATAATTTGTTAAATTATGTATTGATAATGGGAGTAACCTTGATTTAATTTTTTGGATATTTCCTGTATGTTATATTTGAAGCCCTATTCATCACTTTAGTAACTGACAATATTTTCCCTCTAACAAACGAAGACCTAGGAAAATTTAAGTATTATTCAGTCAATATTTAACATATTGATCTTGTTAAATAGACGTGATAGATAAGCTTTATACTTTAATGTTGGTGCCATTTCATATAGATCAATACAAAAACCAAAATAAAAGTTATTTCTTCTTATAATGATATAATTCAGGAATTATTCCATTACTGAATTCACTTAAAGTATAATATCCTCCCAAAGGGTCAAAACAGATGGCCTCCCCCTGTGCTTCTACCGGATTATAAGGCGCCAACTTTGGTGCTCTTGATAACATCTCTGTAAAATTCTCATTCTTTTCTCTTTCCCAGTAAAAAATTCTGTCATCGTTTTTGATAAGAACATGCTCCCCATTTTGGGACACATTTCCCGCAAGCGCCCTTCTAAAAGAAAAATTTCCGGCATGCAACACAGTAAATCTCTGATCTATAGGCTGAGGATATGGAGCGACAAAAAGCATGGACCAAAAATCCCTTTTGGTAGCCAAATAGATATCTTTAGTTCCAGGATCTACCATTAAAGCTTCCACATCATGACTTTTGTCTGGATAATTAAAAATGATCTTGTCAAAATCCATAGAAAGGTCAGTAATTTTTCCTCTATGTGTCTCTTCAAAAAGTGGTTCTTTAAACCTGTATATAGTATATTCTTGATATACCTGATCATTATCTCCTACATCACCCAGATATATATAGTTTACCCCCGCTTCAGGTCCTGGACCTATTTCTATATCTTCCCAATCCCGGTTTATTATACCCGCTATTCTATAAGAAGCGACTGTCTTACCTGTTTTACTATCCAATAAAAACAAACGGCTGTCATTCCCTTTATCTTGATGCGACCATAGATAGCCTGGATTTTTTCTGCTGTAGACAAGTCCCGAAGCTTCTAATAGTGTAGAAGCGCCTTTGCTTTCTCCTTCTGAGATAAACTGATCGGCAAAAATTAAATCGCTCTCCTGATAGGTGGATTCAAATGGAATATGGGTGTGCCGTTGGTCCATAGGATTTTCTTCATTTGAAGAGCAGGAAAACAAAAGCAGCAGTAAATACCGATATTTAAAAATGGACATAAGGAAGTAAGTAAAAAGGATTCCCTTTTCGAGGAATCCTTAAAGTATGATTAATTACCTTGACCGAATGCTCCAAAATGAGCAGCAGGTCTAGGCGTAAGGTATGATTTTCCATTCACTTCATATGAAGCAAATCTTGGTTCGAAATTAGCGTTTCCACCAGTTAATGCAGGAGAACCTGGACTTAGTCTGAAATCTGCTTCACCCATAGGTGCTGTAGAACTACCTTCTCTAGCGGCTTCAATATTGAAACCTGATCCTAGCTGATAATTTACGAACATAGGATTATTCTCACCTACACCCCCAGCTATATCAGTGATAGGTCTTGGTTGCCCACCATCTCTACCTAAAGTACCATTGGAAGGATAAAACTCTATTAATCCATTAGTATTGGATCAATGAACTGGAGCTAATAAACCCTATTCAGGATTATAAAATTGTTAAGATCATTTTAAGTGAAAAATTATTCATGATTTTGCTATATAACTTCTGATTCCTTTAACATGACGTTTGGATGTATGAGTATTGAAGGTACAGCCATAATCATGCACTCAGATTCCTGACCCCAAATAAACAACATATTATGTATGGACATGATCATAACATAAGGTAATCCGTTTTCAAACAGCGTTTGAAGAAAACAAAAAAAGCCAGGTAAATGTCTGGCTTTTTTTTAGGTATTAAAGACTTGATTGCTTATTTATCTGCATTTTCTTTTTTGGTAACCGTAATGCTAAGCGCATCCCCTTCTCCAGGATAATCTGCTATAATAACATCTCCACTTACCAATTCTCCTTTTAGGATCTCTTCAGCTATGGCATCTTCAAGATATTTTTGAATGGCCCTGTTGAGTGGCCTTGCTCCATACTGCTGATCATATCCCTTTTCTGATAGAAAATCTTTTGCCCTGTCCGTCAATTCTATCTTGTATCCAAGATCTGTAATCCTCTTGAACAGTTTGGCAAGGCTGATATCAATGATCTCATGGATGTTTTCCTTTGTAAGTGAATTAAATACCACCACATCATCCAACCTGTTAAGAAATTCAGGACTGAATGCTTTTTTCAATGCACTCTGGATAGTAGATTTCATTACATCATCCTGGTTCTCTATCTTGGCTTTAGAAGCAAATCCGATCCCCGATCCAAAATCCTTCAGGTCTCTCACCCCAATATTGGAAGTCATGATGATGATGGTATTCCTGAAATCCACACGTCTGCCCAATCCGTCTGTCAAAATACCGTCATCCAGTACCTGAAGCAGGAGATTGAATACATCCGGATGTGCTTTTTCTATCTCATCCAGTAGCACCACACTATAAGGCTTCCTTCTTACTTTTTCTGTAAGCTGGCCACCCTCTTCATATCCTACATAACCTGGAGGGGCTCCTACCAGTCTCGATACGCTGAATTTCTCCATGTATTCAGACATATCTATTCTGATCAAAGCTTCATCTTTATCAAAAAGATAGGTAGCCAGCATTTTTGCCAACTCTGTTTTACCTACCCCTGTTGGTCCTAGGAATATGAAACTTCCTATTGGTTTTTTAGGATCCTTTAGACCTACCCTGGTTCTTTGTATGGCCTTAGTAAGCTTTTTGATAGCCTCATCCTGGCCCACTACCCTACCTTTCAATACCTGGTTCATATTAAGCAGCTTCGCACCTTCATTTTGTGCTATCCGCTTAGCAGGAATCCCGGTCATCATGGCTATCACCTCGGCTACATTATCTTCCTCGACGGTATAGCGTTTGGTCTTGCTTTCTTCCTCCCATCTGGCCTTGGCACTTTCGAGCTGTTCCAAAAGTTTCTTTTCCCGATCCCTTAGCTGAGCCGCCTCTTCATATTTTTGGCTTTTTACGACCTTGTTTTTTTCAACCTTGATCTCTTCTACCTCTTCCTCTAACTTGATGATGTCATCAGGCACGTGGATATTATTGATATGGACACGGGCTCCCGCTTCATCTAAGATATCGATGGCTTTATCCGGTAAGAATCTATCTGATATATACCTATCTGACAGATGCACACAGGCTTCTATGGCTTCTTTGGTATAATTCACATTATGGTGATCCTCATACTTATCCTTGATGTTTTCTAGGATCTGTACTGTTTCTTCTGGGGAGGTGGCATCCACCATCACCATCTGAAATCTTCTGGCCAATGCACCGTCTTTTTCTATATACTGACGGTACTCATCCAAGGTAGTGGCACCAATACATTGGATTTCACCCCTTGCCAATGCAGGTTTGAACATATTGGAAGCATCCAGCGAACCGCTGGCCCCTCCAGCTCCTACTATGGTATGTAGCTCATCTATGAATAGGATAACGTTTGGTGATTTCTCCAGCTCGTTCATGACGGCTTTCATCCGCTCTTCAAACTGACCCCTATATTTTGTTCCTGCTACCAAAGAGGCTAGATCCAAAGTTACCACACGCTTGTTAAACAGCACACGGGATACTTTTTTCTGGATGATTCTTAAAGCCAGTCCTTCAGCGATGGCTGTTTTACCTACTCCGGGCTCACCGATCAGTATAGGATTATTTTTCTTTCTTCTGGATAGAATCTGGGCTACACGTTCGATCTCCTTTTCCCTGCCTATGATAGGGTCAAGTTTATCATCTTCCCCCATCCGGGTAAGGTCACGTCCGAAATTATCCAAAACAGGCGTTCGGGATTTTTCTGCACTGCCTTTAGAAGAGCTCGTGGAGCTGCTAGAAGAACCAAACAGCTTGCTGCTGTCCTCATCCGGATCATCAGCTTCAGCCCTTGATCTTGGATTCTGATCCGTCTGATATTCCAGCATTTCCTTTACTGCATCATAATTGGTATCAAATTTTTGAAGTATCTGGGTAGCTATATTATCTTCGTCTCTTAATATGGACAGCAGAAGGTGCTCTGTGCCTATTAGTTGACTCTTGAAGATTTTTGCTTCCAGATAAGTGATCTTTAATACTTTTTCTGATTGCCTGGTAAGTGGAATGTTGGCCAGGTTTTTTACATTGTGGTTGGCTGTACCTTTTACGGCCCGCTCTATGGCGTTACGTAAATCTTCTAACGGAACACCCAACTTCTTTAATATGGAAACAGCAACACCTTCACCTTCTCGAATCATTCCGAGTAAGAGGTGTTCTGTACCGATGTAATCATGCCCTAACCGCAAAGCTTCCTCACGGCTGAGAGAGATCACCTCTTTAACTCTATTTGAAAATTTTGCTTCCATTTATTTGATTTCTTAAATATTGTCGTTCTTTCGTTTAATGTAATGGATTTTGCTGTAAAAACACAATCCTACCTCGTATTGTTCAATAACTTTTTATTAGAGGAAGCAATTATCTTTCTTGCATTAGGCCCTTCACAAAACATCAAATCGATGATGCTAAGGTTAGGAACAAAGTCTAAGCCAAACAATTGCATGTATTCTGATGGATAATAGATATTTCTACGATCAAAAGACGTCTTGGGATGTATTTTCCCACGAATATCTTTGATTTCAATTTTTTCCTTATACACATCAGTCAATTCCAAATTGACAGGTACACGCAAAAACTTGAGACAATATGTCAGTAGTTTTAAATTAAGCTCAAATAAGTAGTCTGAATGTCCGCTTATGATGGCTTCCAAATCAGGGAAAACATATTCGAAAAAAGGGGCTTTCCCATAGGCACTCTGTATTCCCCTAAGGTGTAATTTCTTCCAATTCTGGTCCTCGTCAATCAATATATCCTTATAAAAGACTTTCCTGTTCCCTCCCCGTACTGGAATACTCAAATCACCCACCTTATTTGCCATCAATATCGAGGCCCTGTTCCGGTACGTCTGTTTCTGATAGTGGTCCTGATTTTCAATGATCAGGGTATCATACCCATCAATCGCCACAAAAAATTCTATCGGAGGTAAATATAACAAATCCACCCCAATTTTTTTCAATTTAACATCATTCTCACTATCAGACATTTTCATTATCCATTTATGCTATACTTTCAGTTATGAAGGCCTTTTCGAAAAAGATGTAATTATACCTAATAAGCATATGATAAGGCATATGTGCTGCCTATACCCAACTTAAACCTATCTCCCTGTCCCATTAGAAAGTTTTCATGAAATTACACTTATATTCCTATCATCGTCAGTGACCCTACATTCTATCAAACCAATCTTTGGTGCCTGGCTCCTTCCATTATTAAACTATGTCGTCCACATTTCCCAAACCTTCTCTTACGATCACAATTTCCTCCCCCGTACAATCCAAAATGGTAGAACCAATATTATTGCCATAACCACCATCTATGACTACGTCTACCATATCCCTGTATTTTTCATAAATCAGTTCGGGATCCGTGCTGTACTCGATCACGTCATCTTCATCGCGGATGGAGGTGGTCACGATAGGACCTCCCAGTTCTTTAACCAATATACGGGGAATAGAATGGTCAGGCACCCTGATACCGACTGTTTTCTTTTTACTGTTCAGCAGTTTTGGGACATTATTGTTGGCATTAAGAATAAATGTAAACGGTCCCGGAAGTGCTTTTTTCATTAATTTGAACACTGGTGTACTGACCGTCCTGGTATAGTCAGAAATATCACTAAGATCATAGCATATAAAAGAAAAGTTTTGGTCTTTTGGCTTTACCCCTTTGATCTGGCAGATTCGCTGTATCGCCTTCTGGTTAAATATATCGCATCCGATCCCATATACGGTATCGGTAGGATATATGATTATCCCGCCGTCCCGTAAGACATCTACGATATGTTGAATCCTTCTGGGATCTGGATTTTCGGGGTAAAGTTTAATAAATTCTGCAGGCATAATAGGTCAGGTTTTTTCGATAAAAAAAAGAACAGCATAAATATAAGCAAAAAACGTACGCATATATGGCCTGGACACTATATCATAGGCTCAAACTCACTAAATCAGCATTAGCAAAAGCCTTTGGTCACTATAGTTCCATAGATTCCTCCCTTTACGTTTTTAGGATTTCATTATTTTGAGCGTAAGCCAAGAGCTGGTATATTATGGACAAGAACCCCATATACAGGCAGAGGAGGAGCATCGTACAGTACAAAATAACAATTGATGCTCAAATGAGGATGTCCCTCCTACCATTGATCCCATTAAACAATTATAAAAAAATCATTTTGTCATTAAACTTTTTATAGCTCATCTATATTAAAGGGTACGTAAGATTCCACCTATTGGCTGGAGAGCAGAAAGCAGATTCATTAAAATTGCCTACTTTTGGAAAACAAACCGAAGTCATACCGTTAAAAATATAATGAACGATAAAAAAACTAAAAGATATATAGTCGCGGTCATTGCCTTTACGATACTGGCAATCACCCTCTCATTCTATTTCTATCAGGGTTTTTTCAGCCCAAATGCCCTGATAGATAAAGACGAACCGGCATATGTACAAATACCACGAAATGCAACATTCCGTCAGGTCACTGATAGTCTGTTACAGAACGATATCTTAAATGACATCTTAACATTCAGTTTTGTAGCCAAAGTAAGCGGTTATCAGGAAGACATAAAACCGGGATTATACAAGGTCGAACCCAAAATGAACAACCACGATCTTGTAAAATTACTTATGTCCGGCAGACAGTCTCCTGTAAAGCTTACTTTCAATAACATCAGAACCAAAGAAGAGCTGGCTGAAAAAATCACCCGGAACCTTGAAATGAGCACTGAAGATTTTTATGCTTTGCTGACGGACACCACGTATGTCAAAAAATTCGAGTTTGAGCCTGAAACGGTCATGAGTATGTTTATCCCAAATACTTACGAAGTCTGGTGGAATGTGACTGCCGAGGGGCTGTTTGACCGTATGCATAAGGAATACGAAAAATTTTGGAATGAGGAAAGGACCCAAAGGCTGGCAAATTTAAATCTTAACCGCAAGGAAGTATCCACTCTGGCGTCCATAGTACAGGCAGAAACCCAAAAGGCGGACGAGCGGCCCCGGGTGGCAGGGGTTTACCTCAACCGGTTAAATCTGGGTATGGCCCTACAGGCAGATCCAACTTTGGTTTTTGCCCATCAGGATTTTGGATTAAAGCGGGTGCTAAACGTTCATAAGGAAATAGACAGTCCGTATAACACCTATAAAAACGCAGGACTTCCTCCCGGTCCGATCAATCTCCCTGATATAAGCGCCATCGATGCGGTGCTCAAATACGAGGACCATAATTATATGTACTTCTGTGCCAAAGAGGATTTTTCAGGGTACCATGCCTTTGCCGTAAATTATGATGAACACCTCCGTAATGCGCGAAGGTATCAGCAGGCACTGAACCAGGCTAACTATTGAAGATATGTTTAAAACAGCAACACAGGTAAGGGTAAGGTATGCCGAGACGGACCAGATGGGATATGTCTACTATGGAAATTATGCGGCTTATTACGAAGTAGGAAGAGTGGAAGCCATGAGAAACATCGGTTTTTCTTATAAAAAAATGGAAGAGGATGGTATCATGATGCCAGCTTTGGAAAACTACAGTAAATATTTCAAACCAGGAAGGTATGATGAGCTGCTGACCATACAGGTGACTGTTCGGGAAATGCCTGGGGTACGCATAAGGTTTGATTGTACCATATTGAACGAAGCCGGTGAAATCATCAATGAGGGCCACACCCTTTTGACCTTTGTCAAAAAAGACAGCCATAAACCGTGCAGGCCTCCCAAGGATTTATTAGCTTTATTACAACCTTACTTCCAGGACTAATTTTGGGATAAAAAATTAACAGTGAAAACACGGATCAAAGGATATATCAGCAGTTTTGACAAGCAGGCCCAGAAGCTTCGTTCCGTTCACTTTGGTAATCCAGACCAAAACTTATATGATGTAGGCAAGGTATTCATTACCCAGCTCCAAAAGGATGAAATCGTGGAGAGGGCTTCAGCGGTAGCCTTCAACTTTACGGTAGCCATGTTTCCGCTCATGCTGTTTCTCTTGAACATCATCCCTTATATCCAGTTTTTCTTTCCAGATGTATCCACTATAAACATACTTGGTTTTATCCAGGAGATCATACCCTCCACCATTTATCTGGAAGCAGAAAGCACGATCATGGATATCGTCAGCCGCCCTAGACAGGGGCTGCTGTCTTTTGGTTTTTTTCTGGCCCTGTTTCTCTCTACCAACGGAGTAGTGTCCATGATGAATGCATTCAATGCCTGCTATAGGACCAGAGAAAACAGGGGTTTTTTTACTACCCGAGCCATTGCTATATCAGTAGTATTGGTACTGGTGTTGGATCTCTGTGCGGCCGCCCTAGTAATGATATTTGGGAGCCAATTACTAGATCTTTTGATAGATCAGGGGATCGTTACCGATGCATTTGCCTATTATTTAGTTGCCTTTTTGAGGTTCTTGGTATTATTGTTCCTATTTATGATGGCCACCTCCTTTATTTTCCGCTTTGCTCCGGCGGTGCATGACCGGTGGCGGTTTTTCAGCACGGGGTCCATCACCTCATCACTGCTCATCACGGCCGGATTTTATTTGTTTTCTTTTTATCTGAACAACTTTGCTACCTATAACAGATTATATGGCTCTATAGGTACCATGATCGCGGTGATGCTGTGGCTATTAATTACCAGTATTATTATATTGATAGGCTTTGAAGTAAATGTGGCCTTGGACAAAGTAGCTGAAAAGAAGCCTGTCACCAAATTTATGGACCGCTAAATCAGAAAGTTATCAATATTCATTAATTTTTTACGGCAGGAATAATTGTAAATTTAAAACAATCCCTTACCTTTGCCATCCGTAAGACAAACAAAGTCTTATAACGCGGAAAAGACCTAGAGGAGTGGCAGAGTGGTCGATCGCGGCGGTCTTGAAAACCGTTGTACCGTGAGGTACCGGGGGTTCGAATCCCTCCTCCTCTGCATTTAAAAGCCAAGCATTCTGCTTGGCTTTTTGCATTTCGAGTCGTCGGGGCTCCCCCACAGCCTGGCCCCTCGCTAAAAGGCTCCCCCGGAGCCTTTCTTAACGCTCGGTCCTCTCCTCCTCTGCACAACCAAAGCCTGGCGCATTGCGCCGGGCTTTTTGCGTTTTCAGGGAATGGAGCATTTCCGCTCCAATGACCGGAAAATGCAAAAAGCCCAACCGAACGCAGTGAGGAGGCTTTGGTTGTGCATTCCCTCATTCCCAGGATCAGGGATGGGCGCAGCCAATCCCTCCTCCCGATAAAAAAATATTATTTCAGGGAATGGAGCGCATTTCCGCTCCGATGACCGTGAAACGCAAAAAGCCCTACCGAACGCAGTGAGGAGGATTTGGGTGTGCATCCCCTCATTCCCAGGATCAGGGATGGGCGCAGCCAATCCCTCCTCCCGATAAAAAAATATTATTTCAGAGAATGGAGCTTTTCCGCTCCGATGACCGTGAAACGCAAAAAGCCCTACCGAACGCAGTGAGGAGGCTTTGTTTGTGCATTCCCTCATTCCCAGGATCAGGGATGGGCGCAGCCAATCCCTCCTCCCGATAAAAAAATATTATTTCAGGGAATGGAGCTTTTCCGCTCCGATGACCGTGAAACGCAAAAAGCCCAACCGAACGAAGTGAGGAGGATTTGGGTGTGCATTCCCTCATTCCCAGGATCAGGGATGGGCGCAGCCAATCCCTTTTCTGCAATTAAAAGCCAAGCATACTACTTGGCTTTTTGCATTTCGAGTCGTCGGGGCTCCCTCACGGCCTGGCCCCTCTCTAAAAGGCTCCACTGGAGCCTTTCTTAACGCTCGGTCCTCTCCTCCTCTGCACTGTAGAATACCAATTAGCTGTAAACCAGATAATTATGGTTATTTTTTTTATATCAGGTGCGATTTCAGGGGCGATTTATTCAAAAATGGTCAAGTACTTTTTTTTTGATTATATTCTTAATAGGAGTTGATACCCTAATGATTGCAGGATTTGATTTCAGATTAAGTCTCTAAAATAATTTTTCAAATAAAACTCTTAAAGACACAAAAGCCCCAAACATAAAAAAGAAAAAAGAGGCAAAACTTACGAAGGCAAACCCCCTCCTACTTAAAAAAGGTTTGGTGAGGTGACGGTTCTGTACTTCAGAAAGAATCCATCCCAAAATCAGAAGTATGACTACTATTAAAACTTGCATGGCAGTGAGATTAAATTTCTATTACTCTACTAAAATAACAAAAATAAAGCCATCCACAGTTAATTTCTAATAGATATTATCAGCTTACTCACTTCATTATCAATCTCATATATATGTATATAGAGATACACGTATATTTCTATATATGTGTAAAGACATATATATATACACATATATACAGATATATCTATATATAAAAAGGAGTTCATTATCCGACCCTTCATTCCCTCTTAAGATATTTTCAAGGCATGAAAAAAAGCCCCGAAGGGCTTTTATCTATTTTTTAGGATCTTTTTTATTTTTACTTGATCCTTTAGGTGCAGGGACTTTTTTGCGATGTAGGCAGTATGGGTTTTGCCGTATTGGTCAGCTTCTTTGAGCGCCGCTACTTCGAAGACCATAAATTCGTGACCTTCATAATCCACCAGGTGGCTCTGCATGATATGCTCTAAAGTGATCCTAATACTTGTTATAATTTGAAACCCAATCTAAATGGTATTATCGTAGACTGCTGGGTCATCATGAAGCCTGATTTAATATATATATGTATATCGCTTGATAAACGAAAATTTAAACCAGCTCCAATTTCTACTAATCCATCCCCTGTTCCATTCTCATATTGATTCCAAAGGTGACTATAGCCTGCTTTCATGTATATCAATGGTCCAATTCTTGTTTTAATGGGCAAGTATTCAAAGTCAGAAAAAACAGAAATTCCATTTATTCCTTCAAAATTCAAATAGCCCAAACCCAGCCCAACCAAAAATTTATCCTTATAGTTAATCCCATTGATAATATTTAAATCAATTCCATTTTCTCCATTTAAATAATATCCCTGCCAATTGGGTCCCGGATCTATATCAACATAATGATACCGACTATTTAAAAATCCGGTTTCAATTTTAAATGAATAGCTAGTTTGTGAAAACCCATTGGATACCACAAATAAAAAAAACAAAATGAAAATAATTGAAATTTTATCCATAACCCTATACAACTAGCTGAAGTTCATCTGTTTAAAACATTACTATAGATGCCATTTAAAATAATGCACGTGATTATTTATTAAATATACACAGTTATTTTCATCTTAAACTTATTTATAAAAGCATTGATATCTAATAAATGTAATGATCTCTAACAAATATAAATAACAAGAATTGACTAATTTATAAAATAACGAAAAGTTTGGTATTGAGTCCAATCATTTCTCCTTAACCCATTAAAAAAAGCGGTCGTCCACTTCACCCCATCAAATCTACAAAAATAAAATAACCTTGATCTGTGAAAATGATAAGATCCATAATTGGTATTTCTAAGTGTTTACCTGCTTCCTTTAATTGGCAGGTTATATTTTTGTCTTGGATCGAAGGTTTAAGGTTACCTGAAGGGTGATTATGGATCAGGATTAAAGCGTTGGCCAGGTATTCAATGGCTTTCTGGAAGATCAACTTAGGCTCGACTACTGTACCCGCTGTACCTCCTGTGCTCATCTTATGAAGTTTTAGAACTTGATTGTTTCTATTGATAAGTATGATATAAAGATGCTCAACAGACTCATCATAAAGGTAAGGTTTCATATATCCATATACATCTGCAGAGGATGTGATACGAAATCTCTTTTTAGGCTGCTCAAACATCCTTCTCTTTCCGAGTTCAAAGGCAGTGACCAGAGCAGTAGCTTTTGATATACCAACCCCTTTAAATCTTAACCACTTTTCCTGATCCCATTTTGCCAGTTCACTCAACTTGTAATATACAGTCGCAAGGATTTCTATGGCTTTATTTACACAGATATTTCCATCCAATGGCTGCCAACAGGTGATAATCTGCCATTCCGGCTCTTCCTGTATTGTACAAAACTTCACAAGGTTCAGATAACAAATTTGATCTTTTCATGATAAGCTTACCGACTTTACATCTCCTGGTGCTGGAGGATAAAATTAATGATAAGCCTATCCCATGTGTTATTATTCACTAAGCCCAAGGAGGAACGGAATAAAAAACCTTCAGTCATTCCCCTCTTATTATGCCGTAGTTCCGTGGAATAATTCAGATAATTAGTTGGGAGGCATGTGAAAAATGACACATAACTTTGCTGTGTCATTGATTAGTGCTAGTATATTTCCTTAAAAAATTAGATTAGTTTTATAATAATAAAGTATCTTCAAAATGTAATTTAAAGTCTGTAATGAAATCATTCACACAAAAAGATAAAGAAGACGCTTTGAGGCAGCTCCAAGCAGAATGGGATTCATTTAGACCTCCTACGGAAATTGATGAGAGAATTTTTTATTATTTCTGTGAAGGCAAAGATACCAATGGAATTATCAAAGCAATTCAAGGAGATTTTGATTTAAAAGAATGCTACGCCACAAAATGCTGGTGGTATTCAACGCATAAATCAGATTTGAGAGAAACAGGTAAAAGGATCGGAATGAATTTTAAATGTGGTCCTTGTACCGAGAGTTGTATCCCATATAAATTTAAAGAATAGTTAACCAAAATGGGATAATATCTTTTTTGGAAAGATTATACCAGCCACCAAATTATTTTAAAAACCATCTGACAATTCCTTATCACTTGGGTTGATTTGCTTCATAAATTTGTTAGTCTTCACTTTAATAATGTATAAGCATAAAAAAAGCCCCGAAGGGCTTTTATCTACTTTTTAGGATCTTTTTTCTTTTTACCTGATCCTTTTGGTGCAGGGACTTTTTTGCTGATGTAGGCAGTATGGGTTTTGCCGTATTGGTCAGCTTCTTTGAGCGCCGCTACTTCGAAGACCATAAATTCGTGACCTTCATAATCCACCAGGTGGCTCTTGATTATTTCCTCTAGAGTTTCTCTGGAAATGGATACCCTGATGATATCGAGGTCTTTTACTTTGATTCCTTTTCCGATGTAATTTTTTTCAAACGTTGCCATTGTGTTTTTTTGTTTAAGGTTGAAATTTGATTATGCCCAAGAAACTGGTGAGTGCATGGACACAAAAGACAAGGGCCATAAAATAAAATTTGTGGAAGGCTTCCTCTGGAAAACCCAAATTTTTTAGATGGGCGTAGCATACCCTTGGCATGTGAACAGCAGCCACCATCTTTGCATAGATCATAGTTTCATGAGCTAGAACAGAAATAGAAAATGGCGCTAAAAATTTTCGGTAAGGGAATAAATATATGATATTAATAGAGATACCAATTAAAGATTATGATGGAAAATAAAACACCTTGTTGAAGGTTGTCTAAAACGGACGTCACTGGGCCAGTGTTTACGCTGATACCGGGCCAGCCATTCCGGGAATCAACGGGCCAAAAATCAGTCGCTGATTACGGAGGTCATTGGGCCACTTTCCATGAAAATTATTAGCCTTGTAGTTTACCAAAAACAAGCTATATGGCAGGACAAAGAATAGATATCATGGAATTAAGAAGTTTGATAACATTCAAGCAAAAAGGCCTGAGTAACCGTAAGATTGCCGCCCTTATGGGCATCAACCGGAATACCGTAGACGAGTATATCAAGCGGTTCAGTGAACTGGGGTTGGGGTATGGGAAGCTCCTTACCCTTGACGGAAAGGACCTTGCGGAGCTTTTCACCCAAAACAGCCAGAAGGAAAAGGAGCGGTACGAACAGCTTTCCGGACAGTTCCCTTACTTCCAGAAAGAGATGAAAAAGCCCGGCTGCACCCTTCAGGAACTCTGGAATGAATATATCGAAAAATGCCCCGGGGGCTATAAATACAGCCAGTTTACCTGGCATTACAGGCAATGGAGCAAACGCCACCATGTCAGCGGCAAACTGACCCACCGGGCAGGTGAGAAGCTTTTTGTGGACTTTTGCGGCAAGAAACCCTTTTATGTAAACCGGGAGACCGGTGAGCAGATAGAAGTAGAGGTTTTTGTGGGTATTTTGCCCTGTAGCCAATACACATACATAAGGGCCGTGGCCAGCCAAAAACGTGAAGATTTTATCAGCTGCCTTGTCCATTGCCTCGGCTGGATAGGCGGTGTCCCATATGCGGTAATACCTGACAACCTGAAGTCGGCGGTAACCAAAAGCTCAAAATATGCCCCCATACTCAACAAGACCTTTGCCGATTTTGGGCAGCATTATGGCTGTGCACTGGATCCAACACGCCCTTATTCAGCTCAGGATAAGGCGCTTGTAGAGCGGACGGTGACCATTGTCTATCAACGGATATACTATCCTTTAAGCAAACATACCTTTTTCAGTCCGGCCGATCTCAACAATGCCATTGCCGACAGATTGGAAGAGTTCAACGATTACCTGTTCAGCCACGGAGAGAGCAGCAGAAGGAGTCAGTTCATCGATATTGAGAAAGAGTTCCTGCAACCGCTGCCAAGGGGCATTTACAGTATCAGGAACTACAAAAAGGCCACCGTCCAGAAAAGCTCCCACGTCTACTTTGGTGAGGACAAGAACTATTATAGCTGTCCCCACCGCTATATCGGTATGTCCGTGGAACTGCAGTACAACGGGGACATAGTGGAGATCTTCCACCGGCAGGAAAGGATAGCTTTCCATAAAAGAAGCTTCAAAGCCGGCCACTACATCACCGTCGGCGACCACATGCCGAGCAGCCACCAATACTACAAAGAGTGGAGCCCCGAGTTTTTTCAACGCAGGGCCGGTAAGATCGGCCCACACACAGGGGAATACATCGGCAGGCTGATCGGGCAGTATGACTACCCTGAAATCGGCTACAAGCAGGCCCAGGGTATCCTTGCCTTTTTGAAAAGCTATGAACCGGAACGCATTGAAAGCGCCTGTAAAAGGGCCCTGCGGTTCGAAAAAGCCTCATACCATACCCTTGAACGGGTACTGCAGAACAAAATGGATATGGAGGAGATCCCCTTTCCCGAAGACCACCTGACCCCTGATCACAAAAACATCAGGGGGATTTACAGCTAAGCGCCTTTCACCCACATATATTAAATTAAAAACCAATCCATATACACTATGAACGAATACAACACAATCGAAAAAATGAAACAGATGCGCATGGGGGCCATGGCCGAACTTTACCACAAACGGCTCACCGAAAACCTTTACAAAGAGTTTTCTGCCGATGAGCTGTTGACCTTTTTGGTCGACAGCGAATGGGAACAAAGGCAGAACAGGACAATTGACAACCTTATCCGCCAGGCCGGTTTCAAGCAGGCCTCCGCCGCCACTGATATCGACTACCATGCCACACGTAATCTGGACAGGTCGGTGTTTGAAAGGCTTTTGGGGCTTGGCTTCATCCGCAACCGGGAGAATATCATTGTTACAGGGGCCACCGGGTGCGGTAAAAGCCATCTTTGCCAGAGTCTCGGGGTAAAGGCATGCCAGTTCGGTTACAAAACGCTCTATTACAATACCTCGAGGTTTTTTGACACGGTCAGGCTTGCAAAGCTGGAGGGCACCTATCACAAGCTGCTAAAAAAGCTGGAAAAAACCCCGGTATTGATCCTGGATGACTTTGGCCTGGCACCCATGGACATCCAGGCCAGGCATGCCCTGATGGACGTAATGGAGGACAGGTACGGGAAAAGCTCTACCATCATAGCCTCCCAGATCCCGGTGGCCCAATGGCATGCGACAATAGGGGATAATAGCATCGCAGATGCAGTACTCGATAGGGTCGTATACTCCTCACACAGGATAACTTTGGAGGGCGAATCCATGCGTAAGAAAAAAAAGTTGGACATTTAAAATTAAATCCTATAATTGCACATGGAAAGTGGCCCAGTGATTCCCGTAATGACTGGCCCAGCATACTCCGTAAACACTGGCCCACCATCGCCGTAATAGACATTACTTATGCTGAACTCCAATAAGACTTTCCAGTGTTTGATCCATTTTATAAAAGGCTTTTGATAGAAATCGAATTAAAAAACAGGTATGGGTCCTGTATTTCTTCATATTGTTGAGTGATCTTAACCAATTTCCGGATGTCTGCACTTTATATCTGAGTGGTCAGGGCTTACAGAATGTTGATTGTTAAGGGTTTAATAAAGGATTCACTATTCGCTTTAGAACGTTTTGCTGTAAAAATCTATGGTTCAATGATTTCACATTGCGCTGATAAGCTTTCCATAAAATTTTTAAATTCACCTCTGTAATGACATTTTAAAACTGCCAGTTTGAAATAAGTCTTAGCAAAAAAGGAAATAAGCAAATAGTCGTTGAAGTCCCCCAAAAGGTATATTTTTAACCAATTGTCTTTGGGCCTAATAAAAAAGGCTAGGTTTGGATACTCGGGGGCTTGCAATTTCCCGTTGATCCTAAAAAGTAATTCTATTTGGTAATATTCTCCTTTATCAATTTTTCTAATAGCCAGTTGTGGTACTTCATTCTTAAATTCACATGGCTTCATCCAAGATCGGCTTGGTTTTCCCTTAACATTTACCATTCCCCAAGTATGAAAAAAATAAGTATGTTTTTGGGAAAGGATGAGTTCATATGCTTCATGCCATAGTTTAAAAAGTTGCTTTCCTTTATCAATAACGTCTTCCTTGAATTTAAACCTACACAGACTTGTATTTTTTATCGGAGCCAATTCCCGCATTTTAAAGCAGATTTTAGAGAGCTCATTTTGTTTTTGACTCAAAGTTAAATTATCCATGTCGCTTTCATCGTTATGGAAAGAAGTAAAAGATTTTATATTTTTCCTGTCTTTAGAAAGTATGCCATGGAAGGGTACTAAAAATGGATAATGATTGGAATGAAAAGACTCCAAATTAGTATCTGCCAGGCAAAATCCTACGGCATAGTCAGTATGGGGAAGGTCTTCTATAAAGATTTTGTTGTTAGTTTTAGCTATGGGTACTTTCCCGTCATTTTTTAAGTGAAGCAAAGGATCACCAGGCTTGTAGAAGGTGGGATATTTTGGCTTCAATTCTATATCTAACCCTCTCCTATCATTGATGATTTTCAAATATTTACTTCTTCCTGTATTAGAATCAAAAAAATCAGGCCAATAATATTCCTCAAAACAAACTTTCCTATCATATCTCATCCTATCCAGCAAAGTAAAATAGGCATACCGGCTTAGGTAGTTTTGATCTGTATCAAAATTACAGCTGACCAGCAGTTCCTTCTCAGTTACTTTTAAATAAACAAGCATTTTTGGTTCATCCTGAAGCTTGACAGATAGGGTAAGTATTTCATTTCTAAAGTGTAATTTTTTTGTTTCAATACGATAATGAGAAAGAGGTTTCCTATATTTTGAATGGGCATTGAGGGTTTCTTCCAGAAGGCAAAATGTGCCTATTTCCAATGGCAGTCTATAATATGTTTTTGCTTCCAGCGGTTGTGTCTGATTTTCCATGTTTTTTAGTATTTAAAGTTTAAGTCTTTATTCAGAAATCTTTACTGCTGCCAGTGCTTTTATTTTTTCCTATACATGGGTTCTACACAATGAAATAAAGCAGGAAACCTTTTCATATAGCGCTTATGCATCATTTTGGGATACAGAAAATGTTGCAGGGTATGTTTGCCAAAAGAAATGATCCTAATAGGTTGATATTTCCCATCCAACTGCTGCAGCATGCTTTTGAAGTGATCTGCTGCAGCATGTCCGGATATTGAGCCTGAAACTTCCATAGGGGTAAATATTATATTTTTTAAATACCTATCCACGGGATGGAACATCGATCAAGTTATGCGCTTGAATTGTGAGTAGGAATTTTAACTTAGGCCCATGAATCAGGTGGTTTATTGTTGAAGCAAATTCATAATTTTCGCCGGGATGAACTATTCCATATTTGGATATTCTAGGCAATGAAGGGAATAAATTATTCTTGCTGATTTACATTCCATTTCCCGGTGCTAGGGGAAATTGAGCAACAGAAAATCATTCTATTTGCCAATAATTTGGGGATAAATGGTTAATTTGCCTTATACAATATATTAGACTATGAACGAAAAAATCCATCACGGCAGAAATATCAAACGCTTTAGGGAAATGATGGGGATCAAGCAGGAAGTTCTGGCTTTCGAGCTTGGTGAAGACTGGTCCCAAAAGAAAATCAGCCTACTTGAGCAAAAAGAAGAAATTGAGGATGAAATATTAAATCAGGTGGCGGAGATTTTAAAAGTGCCTGCTGAGGCGATTAAAAATTTTAATGAAGAAAAAGTTGTAAATATTATTTCCAATTCATTTACTTCTCACGATAATGCAACAGGCTTAATTTACAATCACAATCCAACTTTCAATCCCATTGATAAGTTGATTGAATCATTGGAAGATAACAAAAAGCTTTATGAGCGATTGCTGGAATCCGAAAAGGAGAAAGTAGAACTTTTGAAAAAGATGTTAGACAAATAAGCTTAAGGCATAGTTAGGATATGCTTCTGGTAGTCCCTTATTAAATAGCCCTTTCGTAAATATTAATTATGTAGATTTTCTAAATCAGAAAACCATTGCTTAACAAAAAAATATAAATACGGAATCAGTATGATTACAAAATTATGGATAATGAAGAATTTAAGGATGGATTCAATAACTCAAATAACCACATTCATAAAACACACTTTTTGAAAACTGGCCTTAAATTATTCCAGCATCCTCGGAGGTATGCCTCCCTATTATCGGGAAAAGGGGGCTAATTCATGAAATTGTTGCTTATGTTAGTAAGAATAATTTTGGTTCTGATAAAATAGCAAAACAATTTATGACCTTTGACAATGAATTTTATTCGGAAAAAGATAAATGGATAGAATTTGTTTATCGCCAAAAGAGAGATAACTGGCTATAATACGAGGCTAAAAATACTGACGATTTTGCCGTTAATTGTAATTTTATTTCTTTTTGTTAGCTTTATCCAACGCTGAAATTTTGGGCTTTTAATCCGCCACAGTTTTTTAGCCCAACCGTTAGGCGCAACATGAACTTATAAGATCCCTAAAATTATGAAAGGTAGATATTTTTTATATGCAATCATTTTTATCGGGATAACTATTTCAATGGAATTATGGACTATTTTTGTTCATATAAAATATGGTAGTGGAGCTATCACGATGCCAACACACCTGAATTGGCTACTATTAAAATTTTCTGTTTTTCTAATAACCAATTACTTCATTCTGTATCATTTTTACCGCCGAAGATACTGGATTAGTCTATGGGCAGGCTTGTTATATGCACTGTCCATTTCCTTTCATACGATGATGACCTATTTGAGATTGTCAGAAATAATTCAAATTAATGGGTATGTGAATTTTGTTTTATTTTCCACTTACAGTATTGTTATCATAGAGATTTTATTTGCCATCAGTCTTATTTTCTCTAAGACTGGAAAAAATATCTGGCTGAAAACGTTGGGCATTTGCCTGGTTATCCTTAGTATTCTTACCGGATTATTTTTTTATATATTTATCAATGATACAACTATACAAGGGTTAGATTTGGAAGAAATACTACAAGGAATTAGTATATGTAAAAGCTTAGTTCCTGTATTTTATATAATTTATTTTTACAAAGAATTTAACTTTACCACTGCTAAGGGTGATAGCCTCTCTATCCC
Organism: Anditalea andensis; assembly: GCF_000714815.1. GTDB lineage: Bacteria > Bacteroidota > Bacteroidia > Cytophagales > Cyclobacteriaceae > Anditalea > Anditalea andensis. Next base: position 794,293 of record NZ_JMIH01000014.1, read on the forward strand.
AAAAAGTGCCTCTCTGTATTTAGGTTCCTTGTGTCTTGGAGCCATTGTTTTTGCTATCTTCTTGGGAATGAAATGGATTAATTTAAGTTATGCTGCTGAAACATGGTCTGGTGAACAGGCGCAAATTTTCATGCCAAAAACTTTTATTGATAAGGATGAAAAGTCTTTGAATTATCGATTGTTGGAACCTGTTGATTTTGACTCCCTACAGAGATATCCATTGGTGATATGTCTTCATGGATCCGGCGGGGAAGGATCTGACAATCTTAAACAATTTGCCGCAACATGGTCCGCAAACTACTTATCCAAACCAGAAATTAGGATAAAACATCCTTCTTATGTTTTTGTTCCACAATGTCCTGTAGGCTACAATTGGGGAGGAATTGAAGGTTTTCCCAATATTGAAACCTTGGTTTTCGAAACCATATCCTCACTAACGGCAGAATATAACATAGATAAAAACAGGGTATATATAGTAGGGTATTCTATGGGAGGGTATGGAACCTGGAATTTTGTAGGTAAACATCCTGGTTTTTTTGCCGCGGCTGTTCCTATTGCAGGGGCAGGGAATCCTTCCATAACCCCTAACCTGATAGATACACCAATTTGGGCATTTCATGGAAGTGGTGATCAATTGGTGCCGGTAGAAGGTTCCCACAGTATGATTAAGGCCCTTTTAGATGCAGGCGGAAGCCCCCGTTATTCAGAATTCCCGGAAAAAGGTCATAATATAATAGCAGAACTGGAGGAAAATGCTCCCGAATTATTTGACTGGCTTTTTGATCAAAAGATTCATGGGGATAATGGGATGGATACGCTGACTTTAATGAAAAGCACTACCTTTCCATTCACCTACTGAGGATTGAATTATTACGTTCCAGATATATTTCCATTTAAATATTCGTAAATAACATCAATAATTTGTTTTCAGGATTCTGTTATTGTCATTTTTGACTTTTTTAGCAGACCTACTTAATGTCATAGTATTAGTTATACGTAGCAAGATGGTGAGTCGGAAATTCCGACTCACCAAAATCAAACAAATTACTAATCTCGCCCTTTACTTCATATCGAAAACTTTTTTTCTGGTCAATATCCTAAAATGAAGAAAAATAAATATTAGATGTCCACCATCGTAAGATAGTAGCGTGTATGTCTAAGTTTTCCAGTCTTTTTTAGTGCTCCTAAGGAGACCATTTCCGCTAGATCTCTTGTTGTAGTAGCAGGAGAAGTTTTGCTTATGCGAATGTAGTTCTTGGCACTCAGCCCCCCTTTGAACCCTTCTGGTCCTTCTAGAAACAAACGTAGGACTACCTTAGACTGCCTTTCATTTAACTTATTGCGGAAGTCCTCAAAGTATCGAGCTTTTTGCACTATAAATTGAATCAATTTCTGCACATGGATTTGGGCTTCCAATACCTTTTCAGAAAAATATACTAACCACAATGTAACCTCTAAAGAGCCATTTGCACGCTCCAATGCTTGATAATATGCCTTTTTATTTCTCTTTATGGTACTATACAGAGAAGTTATCAAGGAATGTTTGGCTCCCATAGCCAAGGCCTTTTCTGCAATGGCACGTCCGATTCTTCCATTTCCGTCTTCAAAAAGGTGAATTAATTCAAAATATAGGTGTGCCAACCCTGAATGAACTAAAGTAGGTATGCCTTCGCTGTATGCTAGATTGAACCAAAGGAGATAATTTTCCATCTCTTTTGGCACTCTGGGAGATGGTGGAGCCTCATAGAAACCTTGGGGCAAATCTAACCTCCCAGATACAATCTGCATCGAATCTTCATGAACTCGGTAGCCTCCAACAATTTCCAAATCAATTCTTCCATTCATGATCATCTGATACTAGGTGAAAAGACGCTCTTTTTCAAGGGGTTAACTGTAACTTTTAGAGATCCACCATCATTCGGGAAGCACCAGTTTCCTTGGGACCTGATCGTCTTCCATCAATTTGTAATCCTAGTTGTCCGCGTATGGATGACTGAACGGAATTTCTGTCCAATAATTCCCCTTCAGGTTGTCGGGAACAAGTGCCTTGGGGGCACCGCCAAAATAGTGTAGCGCGTTTTCGCTTGAGGCAATAAAATCATCTTTTTTCTGCGATTCTACGGCTTCAACAAAGGAATACTGGCTGTATCCCAGGGTTGCCACATACACCTCTGCCTCAGTTATCTCTCCTGTAAGGGCATCCACAATAGGGATTTTGTCACCTGTAAAGTCAATGAAAAGCTTGTCTCCCGGGAGATGCTCCATCCTCATGCTTACAGCCCTGCCTATTCGCCATTGCCTGAAGCTCTCACAGAACTGGGAGTAACTGTAGCCGTCGGGATGCTTCTGCCTGTATTCGCCCCACAGAAACCAGCGGTTGACCCCGGTTCTCCTGAGCTCCTCCTCCATATAGGGAAAAAAGTCCTCGAGGTCCACGTATCTTTGTTCCGAAGTATGGCCTGGATCGGCAAGCAGGGCGTCAAGATCTTCATCACCCATATCGAGTAGATCGCCATAACCCATCCCTTTGGACTCAATAAGCTGAAGATATTTTTTGACTGTGTTGCGGGCAATCCCCACGGTCTTGGAAATTGTCTGCAATGCCATACCGTTGTCACGGTGGCGGATTATCTGTTTTAGTTTACTCATGGTTATCGTTTTTCCGGCCATACTTTACGGTTTAAATACACCGTAAAGCAAACGATAACTGAAAGAAATTCCGTGGTCAATACTGGCATTCTGACTATCTTGACCACTCATCTGGGGTGGTCAGCATTGCCGGAATGTCAGTGGTCAAGATCACCGGAAAACAACCAGTGGATTAATGAGAAATCCCCATTAAGGGATGGTCAACATCGTCGGAAAAAAGTGGTCAGCATCAACGGAACAGGTGGTCAAGATGGATCGGAATATACAATAACGAATGAGTCCAATCAAAAGCGAAATATACACCATCAAAAAACATTTAGTTCAATTCATTATAGATATTTAAACTCATTTTCTCAATTTACTTTGTTCTGTTTATCTCAAATCAAATCCAACCCCAACTCCTTCAAAAATTCATTGTGCATGTCAGTACTTTCTTTGATGGTTTTATTGATAGATATCAATTTAGCATTTACTTCTTTGAGATCGATTTGGACCTCATCTTCAGAAGTGCTTACATAGCGTGAAATGTTGAGGTTATAGCCATTCTTTTCGATTTCTTCCATCGACACTTTACGGGAATAGCGGTCTTTCTCCGTTCTGTATTGGTAGGTGCTTATAATTTCATCTAAATGACCTTGACTAATGCTATTCTGTCTTTTGCCTTTTTCAAATTGTTCGCTGGCATTGATAAACAGTACATCATCTTGCTTCTTACACTTTTTTAAAACCAATATACAAACAGGTATACCAGTACTGTAAAAAAGATTGGATGGCAATCCAATGACTGTATCAATATGATTATCCTTTAAAAGTTTGGTTCGGATTCTTTCTTCTGCTCCTCCACGGAATAACACACCATGTGGCAAGATGATAGCCATTGTACCTTCTTTGGATAAAAAATGAAATCCATGTAAAAGAAATGCAAAGTCTGCTGCTGATTTTGGAGCTAGGCCATAACTTTTAAATCTAAAATCTTCTGCTAAGGTGTCGTTAGGTTCCCAACGTAAACTAAATGGGGGATTGGCTACAATTCCATCAAATTCAAGCTTCTTACTGGGATTAAGTTGATTTAATTCATCCCATTGATTAAGCAAGGTATCACCGTGAAAAATCTCAAACTCGGAATCTTTCATTCCATGTAAGAGCATATTCATACGGGCAAGGTTATAGGTGGTAATGTTCTTTTCCTGACCGTAAATTTTACTTACACTGCCTCCGTTTTCTTTTATTCTTGTTCTTACGTTTAGCAATAATGATCCAGATCCACAGGCGAAATCCAATATTCTATCAAGCCTCTTCTTCTTACCTGTAGCAGGGTCTTGACTATCTAAAGTTACTATTTCAGAGAGGATGGTGGATATCTGCTGTGGGGTATAAAATTCCCCAGCCTTCTTTCCTGATCCTGCGGCAAATTGACCTATTAAATATTCGTATGCATCGCCAAGGGTATCTGAATCAGTAGAAAAATCCGCTATTCCTTCAGAAATTTTCTGAATGATGATACAGAGCTTTTTATTTCGTTCTGTACTGGTTTTTCCAAGTTTTTCAGAATTTAGATTGATTTCTGAAAATAGCCCTTGGAAAGAATTAGCGAATGCTTTATGGGGATTCAAAGCTTTATCAGACCAAACAAAGTATTGATCTTGTGATAAAAATGTTTTCTGAATTTAACTTAAGTTAACGATTAAAAAATCTACTACAAATAAATTTGTCTTTCGATATAAGATTAGTGGAATTCTTAAGTTTCAGGATCTATTGTCGGATGCAAAGTCTAAAGTAATACATTGATTTGGTTTCACTTTTACCAATACAAATTGACCAAAAAGCTTCATTTCCCATCAATTAAATGCAAACGAGTTTTTCCTATTTAACCAAAGAATATGATTAGAATACTAATTGCGACCACATTATTATTTGTAATGATAAGTTGTGAAACTACTACTAAACGTACAGATTTATTGTTAAAAGAAATAGAGCGAATAGTTTCAGACAAGGACGCAATTGTGGGAGTTTCAATTATTGCCAATAATGGAAAAGATCTTGTTTCTCTAAATGGAGATAAGCATTTCCCCATGCAAAGTGTTTTTAAATTTCACATTGCCCTTGCCGTATTGTCTGAGATAGATAAAGGAAAACTTTCGTTGAACCAAGAAATTGTATTAAGTAAAGAGGATCTTTTACCTAAAGATTTTTGGAGTCCACTTAGAGACGAAAATCCAGATGGTGGAAGTTTTACAATAGCCAAGTTAATTCAATATTCTATTTCACAAAGTGATAATACGGCTTGTGATGTGTTAATAAGGGTTATTGGTATTCCTTATACAGTTGAAGAATATATAAAAAAGAATGGTATTCAAGATATTGGAATAACTTTCAACGAGGAAGATATGCAAACAAAGTGGGAAAATATGTTCCAAAATTGGACGACCCCTAAAGCTGCAAGCATGACACTTAAAAGGTTTTATGACAATGACAGCAACTTACTAACCAAGGAAAGTTATGACTTTATTTGGGACGTAATGAAGGATACTACAACTGGAAAAAACAGGATAAAAGGACAATTGCCTGAAGAAACAATTGTAGCGCACAAGACAGGTTGGTCAGGTACAAATAAAGAAACAGGAATCACTGCTGCTGTGAACAATATCGGAATTGTTTTTTTTCCCAGTGGAGCGCATTTTATCCTCTCTGTGTTTGTAACGGAATCAAAGGAGAATTTTGAAACCAACGAGAAAATCATATCGGAAATTGCAAAAGCAACTTATGACTTTTACAATACTACGACAATAAAGAAAAACTAACATCAGACTTGTGGGTCACTGCTTGAAGATCGACTGTCCTCTAAATTGGACTGATGATAAAAAGGAAATAAGCTTTGAAGATAATATCAGCCATTAATAACAAGACAATTAAGATAAAAACCCAAGTCAAAAGAAGAATTTCGATTATTTTGCTGTCAGTCATCATGATTTTCATGTTGACTGGCGCATTTTTTCAACGTCATTCTTTGGCCTGTGAGCTGCTGCCATTTATGGGGTATGAGGAATTGAATCGGAATGTTTTTTTGGCTTCTGACGTCTCTTCGGACCGAATTGATGAACTCACCGAAATGATTGACTTGGCAGTTAAACGCCTAACCGAAACTTATGGTGTCCCTATTGCTACACCTCGGATAGTGATTACTTCAGATGTTGCTGTGGCTGCAAAATGGGGTAGTAATGAAACAGGCGCGATGCACCGGATGCCGTGGTGTTCTTGTATTGTATTAGGCCCTGAAGGCCAAAATGTAGATGTTATTGCCCATGAAATGCTCCATGCTGAGCTTCAGCGGCGAGTTGGTTTATTGAAAATACTCAATGAAGTCCCTGTTTGGTTTGATGAAGGAGCTGCTTTGACGCTTGATAATAGAGAACCATTTCTTCCTGAGAATATCGAACTTTCTGATGAAAAAATTCTTAACGTGATGACTTTCGATACTCACAAAGCTTTCTTTTCTGGAAAAATCCGTGAGAACTATCAAAGTGCCAGGATGGCAGTGATTCCTTTGATCCGAAAAGAAAGTTTCTATGAAGACCTTGATCGAATCAAAAGTGGGAAATCGTTCCATGCTGTATTTTATAAAAATAAATAGCGGGGATGATTTTTGAAAAAATTAATTATTTCTTATATGTAATTCAATATTGATGTATTTGAAATGCGGATGGGAAGAATGCCCTTAAGGATCAATTTGAGATTTTCAGAATGAAGCTAAAAAGCTATGAGGTAAAGTGCAAAAATTTAAAAATTCAACAACAACATTTTGTCACTACAGGTACTGGAAAAAAAGATAGAGAAATAGAATAATTTTCTTAGTAATTTGCAGCCATGTCTTTTCAGAATATCATATTGGTTGTTTTAAGTAGTTTAGGAGTTGTCCATGGTGTATTTCTTGCCCTATATTTATGGACCTACACCAAAGGAAATTCTGTAGCTAACAAATTACTTAGTCTGCTTTTAATAGTCTTGTCATTCAGGATTGGAAAATCCGTCTTTCTTGAATATACTACAAACCTGGATGTTAAATTTATTTTTACAGGATTGGGCTCCATCTTAGCACTTGGGCCGCTTTACTATCTATTTGTAGCTGCAAGCAGCAATAAAAGCTTTCACCTGGAAAAAAAGCATTTGCTGCATTTTCTTCCATTACCTTTTGCACTGGCTTTTGGTCTTTGGATTGAAGAAAACCACTTATATGCTATTCCTATTGAATTCTTTATCTCCTTATTTGCTGTCTATTACCTGCATTTTCTAATCTATCTGGTAAAAGGTTACTATGAAGCTTTAAAGAAAAAAAAGGAAGGGTTAGAAGCCGATATTTATCGGTTTTTAAGATTGTTGTTCTTTGGCTTGCTGGTGATATGGATTGTTTATGTGCTTAACCTGTTTGATGATGAAGTGCCCTATATCGTTGGTCCGATATTATATTCAATAGTAGCGTATGTGACTAGTTTTATTGTGATTAAAAACGGTTACCTCAAAAAAATAAATCACACAAAATATAAAAACACGCCTGTCAGTGATCACCAGTCTGATCAGCTATATGTAAAGGTATTGCATATGATGAGTGAAGAAAAGGAGTATAGAAACCCGACCCTCACATTACAATCCATATGCTCGTCTTTAAATGTAAGTACGCAGGTTTTATCCATGGTAATCAATCAAAAGAGTCAGCAAAACTTCAACACTTTTATCAATAATTTCAGGATTACCGAAGCCACTCACCTTTTAAAAGAAGAGAAATACAATCACCGGACAATTGCTGCAATAGCTTTCGAAGTGGGTTTCAATAGTATTTCAAGTTTTAATACGGCTTTTAAAAAGCAAATCGGTAAAACCCCTTTGTCCTATCGAAAGGAAGCTGTCAAATGATCTTTTAGTCTTTCGTAATGATCATTTCGAATGACTTTCTACCGGTAAACTCCTTCATTTGTATTATAAATTTAAATACTATGTCAAGGAAGAGAAAAATCATCAAGTGGGCATTAATTGCATTCGTTAGTTTCATTGTATTTACCGCAGGTTTTGGATACTGGTTTATAAGTCTCCTGCCCGCTAAAGATCCTGCAGCAGCAAATGTCAAAGAAATTACTATCAACGACTTACCCTATCTTACTGAAGATGTGCCTAAATACCGCGGTAAAATTTTGGCAGTAGTCACAAGTTGTTCTGAAATGGGTGAAAGCAAGAAGCCTACGGGATACGAGCTTACTGAACTTTCAAGGGCGTATTATGTATTCGTTGCAAATGGATTCGAGGTAGATGTAGCAAGTCCCGCGGGCGGCAAACCATCCGTAATTATCGATGGTGACGATGTGGGAGAATTTGATTTTGCTTTTTTAAATGATAGTGAAGCACAATCTAAAGTTAATAATACTATAGCCATGAAGGATGTAGTACCGGATGATTATGTGGCTGTTTACTTTGTTGGTGGAAAAGGTACCATGTTTGATTTTCCTCAAAATCAGCATATCCAATCGCTTGTCCGTGAGTATTATGAGGAAGGAAAAGTAATTGGTGCAGTATGTCATGGTCCAGCCGCTTTTGTGAATGTAACCCTTCGTGATGGAAGCCAATTATTAGATGGAAAGCAGGTAAGCTCCTTTACCAATAAAGAAGAGCTTTTACTGATTAAAGATGCGAGGTCAATATTTCCATTTTTACTCCAAGATAAACTGATAGAAAATGGGGCAATATTTAATGAAGGACATATGTACCTGGAGAAGATAAGTGAGGATGGAAATCTCATTACAGGGCAAAACCCATGGTCTACATGGGCAGTGGCCGAAGCGGTAGTTAACAGGTTAGGATATAAACCAAAGGCGAGAATAATAACCGGAGAAGAAAATTCAATCGTTGTTCTGAATATATTAGAGGACCATGGTTATGATAAAGCCAAAGAATCAATGACTGAATTGCGAGCGGTAAAACAATTACAGCTGAACAGAGAGCTTATCGCCATGCACAGTATAGTGGCAGTCATGCAATGGAACATTACAAAGGCGATAAAAATCATCGGACTTTTAAAGCATGCCAAGTCTTTAGCGTAATGTGATATGGGTGAAGTATTTCCCAAAGTCCACCAGATAGTTTTTCAGGATTTCTTCCAGGTTTTCTTGCGATGGATACCCTGATGATATCAAGGTCCTTTACTTTGCTGCCTTTTCCGATGTAAGATTTTTCAAACATTTGCTTCACGCAATTTCGCTATTTCTTCCATATGGCATACATAGCGCAACAGTTGCGTATATTTTTAAATTATCTAAACTTAAACTAATTTTTATTTATCCATTCATCCACCTAAAAAAAGAACTTACTTGTATGGGTTACCAAGTCTGTTAAGACAGTAATTTTTCTACTTCATTGGCCTTTAACACTAATTTAGCCTTGCAAAAAATAGTTTTTACCTTTCTTAGTTGCTCCATCCTTTTGGTCGATAGCTTCTCACCAATGCGGATATCTTTGATCCCTTTGGTAATTTCTTTCTTAATATTATCAGGAGACGCTGATAAAATTTCACCTATTACCTTATAAATCCCTTCCTTGGTCAAACAGCCGTCAGGGTTGATGCTGAGTTTATTGATCAGGTCATTCAATGATCCTGGCTCATCTAACAAGAAATCTATAGCTAATTATTTTTATGTTTTATCTATTGAAAGGCACTTCAGCTCCATTATATCAGATGACAACCGAAATGTAAAGCTTGCATCAATTCAAGATAATAATTTTTTAAATCTTCTCTTGAAAGAGAATTTAAAGAAGAATAAGTAATTAACTACTCACTTTTCAATGAATTAACAGGGTTACTGATAGCTACTTTTACGGAATGAGAAGCCACGGTAATCCATGCTATACCAAAAGCTGATAACCCTGCGATTATAAACATTTCCCATCCTATATCTACTTTATAGTTATAGCTGTTAAGCCACTGGGAAATACCCCACCACCCTATCGGAATTGCCAATAGAAAGGATAATAGTACAAGTCGGGAAAATTCTTTTGAAAGCATGCCTACTACTCCTCTAACAGATGCTCCGAGTACTTTTCGAATGCCGATCTCTTTTTTGCGTTGCTCTGTCATAAAAGAGGCCAGTGCAAAAAGACCCAAACATGCTATAAAAATGGCCAATCCGGCAAAAATTGAAAATGCAGTACTCATTTTTGTCTCTGCTATGTACATTTGTCCAAACTCATCGTGTCTGCACCCTTACTGAAATATCTCCTAGATTATTACCTAAGGTGAGCATGACAGGACCTACATTATTCTTGATGGATTCAAAATGAAAATCTTTTACTACACCCACTACTCGGAAATCATTAAATACACCCTCAACAGGAACAAAAGTAACAGGGTCAAATGCCTGTTGTTGGATTATAGGTTCTGGATTTTCTACATCAAAACCATGTCTTCTTAAAGCGGTTTCATTTAAAATAATGGCATTAGAGTCTGAAGCCAGTTCTTTGTTCAGATTTCTGCCGGATATTAATTACATTCCCATGGTTTCGATATAATCTTCATCTACATTCCATACCTGCATACTAACGGTATTCTGTGCACTGGCTTCTTCACCTCCCCTCCAAAAAGAATGTTCAGATCTATTATAGCCAGTAACCGGTAAGTAGCCACTGATTGAAGAGGATGACACATTATTCAACTGGTCCAATTCATTTTTAAAAGCTTCAGACTTATCTCCGAGCATATATAAATCGTTGATAATTATAACCTGCTCTTTATTAAAACCTATATCCTTATTTTGGATATATTTAAGCTGTTTGTCAATCGCCAGCGTACCAATAATCAATAAAATTCCAATCATAAATTGAAATACTACTAAGCTACTTCTGACTGTTGAGTTACCCGAACCGCCAATCATTTTACCTTTCAGCGTATGGACAGGTGTATATAAACTTAAATAAAATGCAGGATACAGGCCAGCCAAAATCCCTACAAATACTGATGATAAAATAAATAGAATTATAAAATAAGGATCAGTAACAGGAAGTATTAAACTATTATCCGTAATCTGATTGAAAAAAGGCAAAGCTAAATACATAAGGATAAGCCCTAGCGCAAAAGAGAATATACTTATAATGATTGATTCAGTAAGAAATTGATTGACCAATTGAACTTTATGGGAGCCCAAAGATTTTCTTACTCCTACCTCCTTTGCTCTATTGACAGAGCGGTCGGTAGATAAATTCATAAAATTAATACAGGCAAGTACTATGATAAATAGGCCGATAGCAGAAAATATGTATACATGGTCCCGGCTTCCCATCAACCCTATATCCCAATTAAAATCCGAATCAAGGTAAACAGTGGAAAGAGGCATGATATTAACTTTTAAGTAACCTCCCTGTGCCTCGATTTCATCTAAAGTTCTTCCCATATTTTTTTGCAGTTCAGGACTCACTTAACCTTTGACCATATCATTTATTTTCCTTTCCACTTCATTGGGATCGGCATCGGCTCTAAGACTGAAATAGGTATAGAAATTATTACTTACAAATGAAGTTCTGCCAGCCTGCCCAGGAATAGTAGCCATTGACATCATAAAATCATAATTGATGTGGCTATTTGCAGGCATATCTTCATATACAGCTGAAACATTAAATGTTTCTTTACCATCAAGAATCAGTATCTGATTCAGCGCACTTTGATTCGGGAAGTATTTATCGGCTGATTTTTTACTTATTGCAATTTTATTGGGAGCATTTAGCGCTGTCTTAATATCCCCTTCCAGTAAAGGAAAAGTAAAAAAATCAAAAACATTCGAGTCGGCATATATCAAATTATATTCTTTATAATTCTTTTCCATTTCAGGAGATCTCACGAGCCAGGATCCGGAACCTCTAAAACGGATGGCTTTTGCAACTTCAGGTATCTCATTTATCAATGCAGCGGCAAGTGGTGCGGGTGTAAATGAATAATCAAATTGATTTTCACCTAATTTTCCATGTCTGGTGGCTTTATAGATGTTTTCAGAATTCTCATGAAAATCATCATAGCTCATCTCATTTGATACAAACAATAAGATAATCAGTGTACAGGCCACTCCTACAGATAAGCCTGTAATATTAATAATTTAATATAATTTATTTTTTGTAAGATTTCTCCAAGCTATTTTTAAATAGATTTTGATCATGACAAAGTTGTTGTTTTGTTCAATCTGAATGAAGGATGTAAACTGAATTCATATGGTCACCTTATTGGCAAGTAAGCCGGCGGATATTATAACTGGTGAGACAAGAAAGCCCAGATTCCTAACGGCAGTTTTTCGGACAATATCATCCGTTGTAGGGCCAACAGATTCACTCATCTTTCAATATCTTTGCAGGATTGATCAAAGCAGTTTTGATCGCCTGTGAACTGACGGTCAAAAAGGCTATAAGCAAAGCCAACACTGACGTCCAAAGAAATATTTTCCAGTCAATGGAAGTCCGGTAAGCAAAACTTTGCAGCCATGAATCTATAAAATACCAAGCAACAGGAATTCCCAATACCACCGCTATCAGGACCAGTTTTGTAAATTCTGATGATATCAGCCTAACCAAGCCCAGCACCGAAGCTCCCAATACTTTCCTGACTGATATTTCCTTTCTTCTTTGTTCGGCTATAAAAGCTGCCAATCCGAAAAGTCCCAAACAGGAAATGATGATGGCCAAGCCCGTGAACAATCCCATCAATTTGGATGTCAGCTCATGGGTTTCAAACTTGTGTGCATGAACCTGATCTACAAAACTATATTCAAAGGGAGCATCCGGATTGAACTTATTGAACAAAGTTTCAAGATTTGTCATGGTACTTTGCAATCCATTCTCGGGATTTATCCGGATATGTATAAAATTTGGATTTGGCTGACGGATTGGTCCAAAAACCACAATGGGCAGCACTTCATCAAAAGGGGATTCCATGATAAAATCTTTGGCAACTCCCACGACTGTGAAACTGAGGTTACCATCTTTGATTACCTGACCCAAAGGTTCTTCAAACCCCATGATTTCCAAAGCTTTTTCATTGATGATCGCGGCACTGCTGTCGCTGGGAAAGGTGTACACATCAATATCCCTCCCCGCAATCAGTTTCATCCCTGCAGTTTCTACCAAATTGGCATCTGATCCCATTCTGGCTATATTTTCCCGGTTATCTTCAATTTTCCCATGCCATTCCATCGAACTGGTATTGCTATAAATCTCTGTCAGAGGAGAAAAGGTATAGGTGACTGACTCCACCTCTTTCATAGCCAAAAGTTCCGCCCTTAAAGCCAAAATACTTTTCTTCATGGGTTCTGTGACGGGATGATAGATCATGTTTTCTTTGTCCAGGCCCAAGTCCCTGTTCTGGACAAAACTCATCTGATCTCTGACTATCCATACACTTGAAATCAAAATGGCCACAATGGCAAATTGTAGGACCACAAGTGCCTGCCGTGGGTTTATCCAATATTTTTTGGTGTGTAGCTTGGTTTTGAAAACTATGGTGGGTCTGAAAGAACTCAGTAAAAATGCCGGGTAGCTTCCTGCAAGCAAGCCTACAACCAGAATATAACCCGAGCTTAACAACCAGAAATAGGGTTGTTCAAGGGGGGGTTGGAGGTTTTTGCCGATCAGGTCTCTGAACCAGGGCAAGGAAAGGGAAACCACCAATAGGGCTATTCCGAAAGCAAACAGGGTTATCATAATTGACTCTACCAAAAACTGACTGATCAACATTCCACGACCCGCTCCTGTTACTTTTCTTACCCCTACTTCTTTTGCCCGGTTTTCACTTTGGCCCGTACTTAAGTTGATAAAATTGATACAGGCTATCAGCAAAACGATGATGGCCACAATACCAAACAGACGGATCAATTCAATCTTTCCACCAACAGATTTCCCGTTTTCAAACTTTGAGTACAGGTGCAGGTCAGACATGGGAAACAAAAAATCGCTGATGTTGCTATCTTCCAAGTGTCTATCGGTAAACCCTGAAAATTTTTCATTAAAGGAACCTAAATCAGTTTCTTTTTGGAGCATGGCAAAGGTTCGGTACGAATTGTTACCCCAAAATTGATCTGCCCATCCCATTGCTTCCAGTTTTTTGAAAGGAAGAAAAAAGGTGTATTCAAAATTAGTGTTTTCCGGCAAATCTTTGATAATAGCATTGACCATAAAATCCATGGTCTTTTCAACAGTAACCGTCTTGCCCATAGCATCCTCATCTGGGAACAGTTTTTTGGCAAGTGTTTCAGTAAGGATTATAGAATTAACATCTTCCAATGCAGCTACCGGATCACCTTCCAACACTTCGAAAGAAAAAATCTTAAAGAAACCCGGATCAACAAAAGAACTTTTTTCATAAAAACTATTGGCTCCCACAGTTAGCAACTGTGGATCCCATTCTGTGATTCTTGTGGTTTGTTCCACTTCCGGATATTCTTCCTTCAGAGTAGGGCCATAAGGTGCCGGAGTATAATCCCAACTGGACGTGGTACCCTGATATTCCGAATTCCTCCAAACCGCATAAATCCTGTCCGAATGCTCAAAAAACCGGTCCACGCTGAGTTCAAACTGCACCCAAACCATTATCAAAATGGAAGCGGCAATCCCGATTCCCAAACCCCCGATATTGATAAAAGCATACCCCTTACTTCTGACGATATTTCTCCAGGCGATTTTAAAATAGTTTCTCCACATTTTAATATTATTTTAAGCTTATCGCTTTATATTAAACCCTTTACCTTTCTTAGTATTTTCAATTTATTGAATTAGGCATATTCTTATGTCTATTCATTGCGCAAATATTCTTTTAAAAAGGTTCCAATCACGTTCCACCCCAATGAGGGCTTTAAAGGTATTTAGTACACACTTTTTAGATTCGTTATTGGTAAAATCGATCATTTTTGCCCGTTAGCGAACAGAATTTTGTACACTGTTATTAAATTCTTAATTAAGGTTAATGAATTTTTAATGATTTTATCTTTTCATGTTATTAGAGGAAATTTTTATCGGAACTTCTAAAATATCCAAATGTACAGACTATGTTTTTTACTTAGCATTATTGCTTTCCCTTCCTTTGGACAAGAAAAAGCAAATGCTTACCAAGTCAAACACATTCCCTACGATTCACTCAAAACTGTTTTGGAAGAAATGTATGATACGGATCAGGGAATAAGGAGACAATTTGTGGAAGCTATGCAAATAGGTTCTACTGAAACAGGGAATCTGGCGAAAAAAATGAATGAGATTGATTCTATCAACCAGATTCAGGTGAAAAAAATATTGGAAAATTATGGCTGGCTGGGAAAAAGCCTCGTCGGGCATAAAGCTGCCCGCGCCCTTTTCTATGTAGTCCAACATGCCGAACTGGATATAATGGTCCAATATTATGAAAGTCTAAAGGCACAGGCGGATATAGGAGAAGCTAACCCATTAAATGCAGCCATGATGCTGGATAGGATACTGATGTACCAGAACAAAAAACAGGTCTACGGGACGCAAGCTTCCAATTTGGTCAGAAATGAGCGGGTCTCCGTCATCTGGCCTGTGGAAGATCCGGAAAATGTCAATAAAAGGAGAAAGTCTGTGGGTTTTAAGTCGACCTTAGAAGAAAGCGCGGCCAGTATGAACGCTATCTACGACCCAAAAGAGGAATTGCCAAAGGAAAATGTCTGGGAATGAGATTGACATATTTATTTTCATGAGGCAACCTCTGGGAATTTTTCTAGGTTCCCACTATAGGAAACACCTGTTGAAAATTCCCACATACTTATGAACAAGCTCCTTTATTACACCCTCGATTTAAACTTAAAACCTTTAAATCTCTTATGCTTTTTTCTTCTTTGGCACCAAAACCTACTCGGTCAGGATTTTGAATCTGCCCATTATTCTGCTGGATACAAATCCATCAATCTTGTAGATTCTTCAAGAGTATACAAGGAAGGTACTGAGAAAGATGATCCTCTTCATTATCGGCATATTGAACTTGATATTTGGTATCCGTCTTCAGATAACCCTTCTAATCCCATTAAGTTCGGCGAGCTTTTCAAATTATTGGAACAAAGGTCATCGAAATATGGAGAAGAAGATTTTGAGGGATTTACTGAGGAAATGATGCTTTTATTTTTGGCAGAGATGGACATCGATCAGAGTCCACAGAAACTTTTAGATTTTCCAACCAACAGCTATTTAGGTTTGGAACCTATACTCGGGAAAGTGCCATTGGTGATTTACTTGGCAGGGCTCAATGGGATGGGTTTTGAAAACTATAAAGTGTTGGAAAGTTTGGCCCAGCAAGGATTTTTGGTAGTATCAATTTGGTCCGTTGGTAGGTATCCTGGCAACATGAGCAATAAGATCGAAGATATGATGGAGCAGGTAATGGATGCTGAGGTAGCTTTAGAACATTTAAAAAAATCTACAATATTTTCTATACAAGAAGATATAGGTATTTTGGGCATGAGTTGGGGAAGTATGAGTTCTGCGGTATTGGTTGCCAGAAACCCTGAGATCAAAGCATTTTTATCCTTTGATGGTTCTGAGATGCATTACTTTGGAGATCAGTCGGATGTGGATGACGAAGGGATTCTTAATGATAATCATATACATAAGATCATAGATACGGATTTGTTGAAACCATCTAAGCAGCATATAAACTACATGTATTTAGAAAGTGATGGTAAAACTCAAGAGTTTGATCCGGTATCGGAATTCAATTATTACGAATTGCTCAATTCAAACAAAAAATATTTACGGTTTATTAAAAGTCAACATACCGATTTCACGAGCTTACCTTCTTTATTGGATGTGTCGGATTCCGGAATTCATACCCATATAATAAATATTGCTGGCGAGTTCTTTCTACAGGAGTTAACACCGAAAAATGCGAATGATGAATACTGGACAAACCTTATAAAGCAAGAAAACATTTCGATAGTAAGACACGCTAATCCAGCCAAAACTGTAAGTGTCGATGACAAAATTCTAAAAGGGAAAATCATTGATTCAAAAACCAAGACCCCGTTGTCTTATGTAAATATTGGATTTCTAAATAAAGAGCGAGGCACTGTTTCGGACGAAAATGGCAAATTTGAGTTGGAGATTAATGAGAAGGACCTTGAGGACACCCTAAGAATTTCAATGATTGGGTATACTCCAATAAAAATTATCCCTAATAACTTCAGCAAAACCTGGAATCAAAAAATTATAGAGTTGGACGAAATGATAGGCGCTTTAAATGAAGTCATCGTGTCTTCGAAAGGATATAAATCAAAAGTCCTTGGCAATAAAACCGAATCTAAATTTATCAGTACAGCATTCAGTTATGACCAATTGGGAGCCGAAATGGGCATAAAGGTAAAGATCAGAAAATCTCCAACCTATGTAGATTCATTGAATTTTAATGTTTCATATAACCGGCTTAGTGCCAAGGCAATTTTCAGAGTTAATTTTTATGCTGTAGAGAATGGTCAACCTGGAAAAAACATATTAAAGGATAATATCCTAATTGAGATAAATCCCAAGCAAACAGGTTTGATATCAGTAGACTTATTGCCCTATGACATAATTCTTGAAGAAGACACATTTGTGACTTTGGAATGGATTAAAAATGAAGGCATTAATGAAAAAGGTGAAGCGATCTATTTCTCACTCGGATTATTAAATAATGCAACAATTTATAAACCATCCAGTCAGTCCAGATTTAAAAAACATAGTAGTTTAGGAGTCGGCTTTAATTTAAATGTAAAACAATAAATGGAGTAAGAATACCCCTGTTCTCCTAAATTGGTCTTCGTTCAAATATCCACATAACCATGAACAAAAACATTTTTTACAGCCTTCGAATCCTCTATAAATATCGGCTTTATACCGGAATCAGCATTATTGGCATTGCCATAGCCTCCTTCTGGTTTATTTCCAATTTTATGTTCAATGCCTACCAGCATGACACCTTTCATACCAACGCCCCTATTTAATAGCGTTTGAGGAAATCATACCTAATTCCTACTTTTTTCATCCCTTACCAATACCCTGTTACATTATTGGATGATTTAATTTTGTGGAAAAGAATTATTAACAGTTAATTTTATCGTTATGAAAAAGTGCTTGATCATTTTGGTTTATTTATTTTCAAACAGCGGGTTGTTATTTTCCCAAGAAATAAAAAATTCCCTAGGCAACAATTTTGTCTATCCCCAATTCCATGAAAATTTCTCGGCAGAAGAAAGTTGGGAAATTCATAAAGAAGCCTACAAGAAACAATTGAAAAAAAATGGTTTAACAGATCAGGAAATTGATAGAAAAATGGTTGAGTATGAGAAAGAGAAAAAGCTTTTCCTAGAAAGGATCAATAACCAAAGTGAACAGGCGGCCATCCAAAGAAAAGAGGCTGAACTTATGAGGAAAAAAGCGGAAGAGCAAAGAAAGGATGCTGAAATCCTAAGAGCCAAAGCAGAGCAATCCCGCAAGGAAGCTGATGTACAAAGGCAAAAGGCCGATGACATGAGAAAGCAGGCTGAGCAAGCCAGAAAAGAAAGTGCTGTTGAGAGGGAAAAAGCTGAAGAGCAAAGAAAACAGGCTTTGGTTCAACGAGAGCGTGCTGAGAAACAAAGAGTGGAAGCGGATGTACAGCGGAAAAAAGCTGAAGAGATGCGAATTCAAGCTGAGGAACAAAGAAAAAAAGCCGAAAAATTGAGAAACAGCTTCGAAAACATCCTGACAAGAAACATCGAAGTATACGCCGCTGCAACTGTTGTTGATCCCATTAGGATCAGTGTTGACAAGAAAACCACTTTGTATTTCAGTATTAATAGCAGGTTGAAATCAGGAAATATGCTTGTTGAAATTATAAATCCAAGAGGAGAAAAAGAGGCAGAGCTATCAATGGAAAATAAGCCGAACTCAGCTGAAACTTTGAACGACGAATTTACAAAATTTACTAACGGCTCAATCAGTAAAACCATTGCTGACACGGAAGCAGGAGATTGGCAAATCAGAATTTTCCCAGAAAAAGCTGAGGGTACTGTCAGTATTTCTGTTGCACGTTACATTAAACCATCCTCAGATGAATAAAGTAGTGAGAAATGTTTTTTTACTTTTTTTCACACTCTGTACTTATACGCTACAGGCCTATCAAGGTGAAATCGGGAATATTTCCGGAAGGCTATTGCTAGACGAAACGTGGGAAAGGCATGTATATCTATCTCTTGTAGAATCGTTTGAAAAAGAATTTTCCTTTAGCAACAATCTGATAGTAGGAAGTTCCGAAATGGATAGCTTAGGCAATTTTAGGATTGCCCTAGACAACGTTCCATCTCACTGGTCGATGTTCCGTTTGCATGTGGTCAAAAAGGGTTTCTCTCCAAAATATCTCGTGCTTGGCAGCAGGGAAGAAAATTACCTGTTCATTATCGCCAAGCAAGATTCAGAAATAAGGATTTTTAATACAGACGGCATGCCCATCTTTGAAAACGCAGAGATTGAAGGTGCACCTTATATGGAAACCTTTGGATATATAGCAAGATTGTCGGAATACCCAAATGCTATTGATTATGACAATTCATTGGTCGAAAAGGAATTTATCGAGGATGTTGTTTCAGAGAAGCTAAAAATGGTAGCAGATACCTGCCAAAACTCACTGGTTTCCCTTTACGCCCTTTACAAAACCGATTTCCTTAAAGATTTCCAAAAAGACCCGGATTTCTATTCAAACTATCTCGCAAAAACGAGCAAAGAAGACAACCCATATTTCAATTCCTTCAGACGGCAGTTCCCTGATTCGAAAAAATTCTCATGGCTGCTTGTCTTAAGTATTTCCATTTTGGGCATATTGTTATCGGCATGGCTTTATATTTCCAAAAAAAGTAAGCCTAAAGTAAAAACTCTAAGTGTACAGGAGAGAAAAATTCTGGACCTGTTGCAAAAAGGGATGAGTAACCAAGAAATTTCCGATGCCTGTAACATTGAGCTAAGCACCACCAAATCCCACGTGGGCAGTATTTACTCCAAACTAAAAATCAAATCCCGAAAGCAGGCCCTGGACATCAAAATTAAGTAGCCTTAAATGTCCGCATTGTCACTAGTTGCTCATTTACTATCAAAGAAAAGGATATGCAGAAGGACTTCTAATCCCCATATCAGAGGACATGTTTGCTCTTGAAAATTCTGAAACTTTTAGACTGCGCTTTGTAAGAGATGGAGATGAATCCGCCAGTAAGTTAATCGGTATTTATAGTGACGGAAGAACGGATGAATCTATTCGTGACAAATAATTCCCTAATCAAAAGATCAAACTAGCTTGAAAATATATCCTTTTCCATGTTGATTAAGGACCTGGACATGGGGTATATTTTTAATTTTCTTTCTCAATCTAGATATATACATATCTAAACTCCTACCAGTTACAACGCCCTTTTTTATCCATACCTCATTCATTAAATATTCCCTTGTAACGAGACTTCCTTCATGCTCAAATAATATGCTTAATATCTCCATCTCCTTATCAGTTAATTGAATTATTTCTCCTTCTGAAATGATTTGATTCAGTTCAAGATTGAGGTGAAAGCCATTTAATTCTAGCAGATCGCTTTCTTCAAGTTTAGGTATTGATCTTTTAGAAAAAGTAAGTCCAAAAAGCGTAAAGAAGATAAGAGAAACCCCTGCGAGGCTCAGGGCTGGAAAACTAGCAGTATATCGAGTTGCCTTCTGATCGTGAAAACTCACGTCTAAATAATAGGTCGATGAAGGCAGTGTTCGTCCAATACAAGGGATATCCTTATTTTCTAAATGATTGATTTCAAAGCCATAAACAATTTCTTCAGTTTCAGCATCAAGAACTTGAACTATTGAATTTAAGGATATATGGGAGCTAATATGTTTTAAGGAAATTGTCAACAAATCGTCTGGGTCAATGGAAATGGGTTGTGCAAATTTTAACCTTAAAGTCTCTGGATCTATCTGCTCAATAGGTGGAACAGGCGTTTGAAAATCGTGGCCAGACCTAAGCAGATCATCCCCTATTGCTCGCATAGCTAAGTTCGTCTGCTTTTTTAAAAATCCTTCGTCAGCTACAACAATTAGTCTAAGAGCAATAGCTAAAAATACGCAGGCTACCAAAAGAATTAAGTATCTAGCTTTTAATAATTTACAATTTGTAAATACATCTTTTACATTCATTTTATTCTCTTTTTACAATATTTTTGAGCCACTGGATGGATAGCGTTCTTACATTTATACCAACAAATTAATGAATTAAATATTGAACTTATGCTAAAAAAAATATTGGATTATAATCCAAGGCATTCTTCTCACTTTTGCCAATTGGCATTTGGCATAATTACACTATCCTTTCTTTATTACCCTTCTATGGCCCAAAAAGAAGACAATAGCAAAATTCTTTGGGCTGCTAATTGGAGTAAGGACAATAGCTACTTTGCCATTGGAGGTGTTGATAATAAAATACGATTGTTTAGTGGAAAGTCATTTGAACTCTTATCAACAATTGAAAACAGCACTTCCATCCAAAGAATGAGCTGGCATCCTCACTTCAATATCTTGGCTGTAGCTGCCACGGGTAATGGATCAAAAATAATTGACGTTGAAAAAGATTCAACAACATACCTTCAAGGAGATAACAACTATGGTGGTAGAGCAATAGCATGGAATAGCACAGGAGATTTATTAGCTTATGCTGATTATGAAGGAGAAATCACTATTTGGAACAAGGAAGGTGAATTAATCAGAACCATTAAAAAAGGAAACACAATTAGTAATGTAGCCATTGATTGGCATCCTTCAAAAGACGAATTTGTGGTATTAAGTGATTCTGTGAGAATTTATAATTCAGATGGAGAGCTATTAAATCAATTTGAGCATAGAAAAAAAAATGTTCTGCTATTATGTGTCCAATGGCATCCATCGGGAGATTTTTTTGCTATTGGAGACTACGGTGATACAGAGAATGATTATAAACCACTTCTTCAATTTTGGAAGCCAAAAGGCCATTTAATAAAAGAAATAGCTATTAGCAAAGCAGAATATCGAAATCTCAGCTGGTCAGCAGATGGGAAAAAATTAGCTACAGCTAGCGATGCATTACGAATATGGAACAGGAACGGTAAACTTTTAGCTGAGGGGTTATCTGAAGATTATTTATGGGGAGTAGATTGGAGCCCAAATGGCCAATTCATTGTAACATCAAGCACAAATGGCCACATCAAAATCTGGAACAATAAAGCAAAGGTCATCAAGGAACTAACCTATTAAAATTCCCATATCAGGCAGAAATTTTTAGAGTTTCAGGTCAAAAAAACTCATTAAAACATGGGTTTTATCAAAGTTTTAAAAACATTGAATTAATCCAAAAATGAAAACACAATTACAGATTTATACTTTGCTGTTAATTTTTGCATTTTGTGGTTCCTGCAAAGAAGAGGTAAAAACTGAACTTCCTAAAATCATTACCAGAACTGAAACTAGAGAAGAAATCATATCCAACGCTCCCTCTAATATCACCCGAAATCTAATACAGGACAAAAATGGAAACATTTGGATTGCTGCTTTTGACGGAATATTCCGGTACGGTGGAATATCGTTTACAAATATTACACAAAATGTAAGTTCTGCCCGCTTCTTTTCAGTTTTAGAGGACAGAAATAGAAATTTTTGGTTCGCTTCTGTAGGTTCAGGCGTATTTTATTATAACGGGAAATCATTCAAAAATTTCACCACCAAAGATGGACTTGGCAGCGACCACGTTGGTACCATTTATGAAGACAATTCAGGACATATTTGGTTCGGCACGGGAGGCGGGGCAAGCCGCTATGATGGGGAAAAATTTCATAATTTCACAACAAATGAAGGGCTTCCAAATAATGACATAAGTGCTATAATCGAAGATAAAAACGGTAAATTCTGGTTCGGGTCACGGGATGGTGTATCCTACTATGATGGGCAAACATTTACTGATTTTAAAAATGATAAAGACTTGCCTTTTGTAAATACCCGATCCATTTTAGAAGATAAAAAAGGTAATATCTGGCTCGGGGGCCGGGATGGATTATGGCGCTACGACGGCAGTACATTTACTTATTTTACAAAGAAATTTGTTGGTTATATTTACGAAGATAGCAAAGGCAATATCTGGACCAGCTCAGATAGTGAAAATGATAAGGGATGGGTACTTTCGCGTTATGATGAAAAGTCCTTATCAAATAGAATGCTTTTGGCTCCTAAAAAGGCTAATGTTACCGAAATAATGTCAGAAAAATGGATGATTTTCGGGATTGTAGAAGATGACCACGGAAATATTTGGGTTGGGTCTGATGGGGTCTATAAATATGACGGGAAAACTATTATACACATTAAAGGTAAAGAGAGTCAGAAATAAATATAATAGACAATGAATTGAAGATAAGTATATTATGATTTAACAACTTGTAGAAGAAAGTATATTTAAGGTACACCACTGAACTATTGGATTGCTTTAAGTCGCTAAATTAGGATTATATATTACTTTTCAGCATTTAAATATTTCTAAATTTCAATACCTCAACCCTCCAAAATGCTTCGAATTCTGTCTTTTCAATATTAAATATTGAACAAAGGTTGTCTATTAAATTATCGCGGTCATCTGGTATTTGTAATAATTCATTTACTAGCCTAATACCTCCATTTTCGTAGGCTGCATGGCACAAAATTGCTCCTGTAGTATAATAAGCCGTATATTGCCAACCCCATTTTTTATCTATAATGTCGGAGAAGGATACTGTATTGTTGTCAGTTAATTCATTTGCTAATAGTATTGCACTTTCTTCAAATGTTTTTCCTCCCCCTGCCCCTCCTTTCCACGTTGCAAACCCTTCATCTATTAAACTGTGCCTCTCAAATTTAGGCACTATTAAATGTACAAATTCGTGGGGATAATATTCTGACCCAAAACCACTCAAAAGCATGCGCTTTTCGTTCATCCCTATACCTGTGGTATAGCCTGCAAAAAAGAAATCGAAGTTTAGTAATTTACCCAATTCATCACCACTATGCGTTATATAAAAATCAAATGGCTCCCATTCAGGGAAATTGAATTCTCTTGATATTTGGTTGCAAAATTGATTTGCTTTGTCTGCTAATTCTTGGTTGAACTTATGATTATGTGGATAGATAAAGGATATTTTACCAACTGTCTTCCTATTCCAATCAGCTGTTATTATTGGCAATGAATTTTTCAGTCTCCATTCACTATTTTCTTGAACAGCGTATAATTTCTGAATAGCCCATGGGTTAGATTTTCGATATTCCCCTTCAAGTCCTTCTGCTGAATACATTGTTCTTATACCATAATTATCTCCTTCTTTTTCTATTGAAAGTATTTTAGGCTTAAAATGTCTTAAAAGTTGTCCCGAAGGAAATTGGTAAAGCAGGTTTCGGGATAGATCGAAGCCTTCATATAAATTCTTTTCTTCTTCATTCCAATAAGGATTGTCTGAAATCTTATCCGGTTCTGAATTCAAGTAGTTTATCCAAAGGTTAGCAATTGCCCTGATTTCAATCTTTGTCATATCAACACGTGAATGAATTTCTACCTCAATTTTATTATTTACTCCTTCTTTGATTATCTCTTCAACTCTGTCTTCCTCATTAATAGTCTGACTTTGACAATTTGAAAATCCAACCAATATTAGTAATATGATTAAGTTTAGTTTCATCTAGGTTGTTTTTCAAAATGAGCCATAAGGATCAAGTATAAGGATAGTACAGGGTTTAGAAACGGTTCAATGTACATTAATAATTATTTCATACCTTTTCATCATGAATACATTACCATATGTATACCTTGATGTTGAATATTGGTTGTAAAAATGACCGTTACAACCGCTAAAAAGCAAAGGGTTAATAACTCCCATAATAATAAAAGCTATGTGATTGTAAAATAGTAAAGAGATTCCAGTAAACATAATGATCAATAAATAGCTTTAAATGAGGTAATTTCAGACTTTTAACAAAATTAATACAGTAAATATTTAGCTTTAAAAATTGCTGAATTTACTTACCAATCCCCATAATTAGCAAACATTTACAAACATTAAATAAAATGTAGGGGCTTCAGAAAAATATTTTTCATAAAGTTGTGACAATTATAAAACCTATGCTACTAATAAAATAAAGACTATAACTCGGGGTGGAAATACAGAAGCAAAACTTTATTCGAATCATCAATGCCAATCAAGGGATTGTAAAAAGTCTTTGTAAAGCATATTATGTCAGTTATGAAGATCAAAAAGATGCCTTCCAGGACATCATATTACAGCTTTGGAAGTCCTTTGATACATTCCGGGGAGAGTCAGAATTCAGTACATGGATTTACAGGGTCAGTCTTAACACACTGCTCAGCAAAGTCAGGAAAGAAAGAACCAGGATAATTACTGAACCTTTATCCATACCGGCCATGACCAGCCCAGTTGCACTGGCTGACGATGACAGAGAGCTTCTCATTATCGTGATTCGGTATTTAAAAGACTTGGATAAGGCAATCGTAATATTATACTTAGAAGGTTACCAAAACAAGGAAATCTCTCAAATGCTAAAAATAAGCCCTTCGAATGTAAGTACCAGACTGAACAGAGTGAAGAATGAACTTAGAGCAAAATTTAAAACCCGGATCAATGAATTTAAATAACCTTAAACCTGCTTGGAAACAGTTCCTACTCTTCAATTCCATGCAGCCATTGGATCAAAATGAAATCCTATCTATAATAGAAAAGGCTGATCGACATACTAAAAATAGTACTCCTAGTTTGATGCTAAACACGATCATGTTAATCGTTCTATTAAGTTGTTTTCAAGGGGGGTAAATCTATATACTGTAAAGATTACTATCCAAGGATTTCACTAATTAGCATTTTTATGATCTTTAGAACCTGCTGGCTATCATAATGATACAAAGTGGATATCTGATCATATTGATAAACTTGTATATCTTTCACAAAGCGACCACATCAAAATTAATAGTAGCTATAAGCGCCAGTGTACTATCTTAAATGTCCCAAAAACGGTTAATATTCTCTGTCAAATTCCCTTGTTAAAATAATCATAAGCTATACTGAAGCGCTAATATGGCAATCATAACAATACACATCAATAACAGAAAATATGGATGCTAATATAATATATTGGAATGTCGATCCCGTTATATTTTGGATTACCGACACTTTTCCACTGAAATATTACGGACTGTTTTTCACAATCGGGCTTCTATTAGCTTTTCATATTGTAAAGAAAATTTATACAAAAGAACGGATCCCAATAGAACATTTAGATAGTCTATTCATCTATATTGTTATGGGAACGATAGTCGGGGCCCGTCTGGGACATTGTTTATTTTATAGTCCTGAATACTATTTAAATCGTCCGCTAGAGATATTTCTGCCAATAGTGTATATAAACGGATCATATGGATTTATCGGATATCAAGGTTTAGCCAGTCATGGAGGAGCATTAGGTGTTTTAATCGCCATCATTTGGTATTCTAAAAAATATAAAACCAAATTATTATGGATATTGGACAGGATCGCCATTGGCGCTCCTGTTACAGGAGCCTTTATCCGCTTTGGCAATTTTATGAATTCGGAGATATATGGAAAACCGACTAATGGTAATTGGGGAGTTGTCTTTCAAAGGGATGATTTGATTTTAAGACATCCCACACAACTTTACGAGGCCACCGCCTATTTATTGATTTTCTCAGTTTTAATATGGATTTATAAATCAAAAAAGACAATAAATGATGGTTTCATTTTCGGGATATTTCTTGTGCTTCTATTTTTGGCTAGATTTATTATAGAATTTTTTAAGGAAAATCAAGTTGGTTTTGAAGATGAGCTAATATTAAATATGGGACAACTATTAAGTTTGCCCTTTATTTTAGCCGGATTGATCACCCTATATTTGAATAGAAAGTCACGTCCATAAGCCATGTCAGTAATAGTCCACTTTATAGTCATATGGCTTTATAAGCCGAAAACATCTCAATTTCATAAACTTAACTGCTTTAAAAATAAAAAAAAATTAATTTTATTATTCCAATTATACTACTACTTTCCTGCATTGATGATGACACTTCTTATACCAAAACGATTTCGAAAGGAGATAAGTAGGGCCTGATTTCGTAAGGCACAGATACTTTTGACATTATATACTAACTTAACATCACCTTTCATTCCAGGCTCAATGGTCTCAGAAGTTTAAGATGCTACTGTACAACCACAGCTTGCTTTTGCACCGGTGATTTGCAAAAGTTGGTCCCCTGTATTTTCCAAGGTAAACACTGCTGTTATTGCCTCTCCCTGTTCGATTTCACAAATAAGCAGTTAATGGGTAAATCTGTTTAAACTTTTAAATTATATACCTTATTTTAGCCTTCCCCTTTTTACAAAATGATGAAACAGAAAATAAAATTATATTTATATAGCCAATTAAACCAATTCATTCCGGTAGTTTTAGGCGTTTACATAGGCATTGTTGCCAGCAATTGGAATGAAAATAGGGTACGCAAACAGGAGCAGGAGGAATTTATTACCAACCTGATCCTTGAAATCGAAACCAATAAAGAAAAGTTGGTTGAAATAAAAGCCTACCAAGAGGCTATCCTAACATCTGCCAGAAAAGCAGGAAGTGAATTAGATGACCAGTTATTGGAAGCACCATTTTGGAAAGTAGGCCACTGGAAATTAATTAATGGCTGGGAAGGGTTGAAGATTCCTACACTAGAAAATGCTGTCCAGCAGTCTGGAATTATGACCAACGCTTTATCAGGATTAGATTTTACTACCATCCATCTCATCGCCCGGTCATATAACCATCAGGAGGAATATAAGATATATGCCCAAAAATTAATCTTTGATAACCTTACGCAAATTGACAATGCTACCAAAACTATAGAGGTAATAAACAAATTGGAGGTCTGGCAGGATATGATCAACTTAGCCAATGCACAGATCCAAGAGTATGATAAAACGCTTGAAAATCTTAGTCTTCTCTGATATACTGAAAGTTTGAAATTATCGTCAGCGCGGGCTGACTACTTAACTTTTCAATAATTTTTCAAATTCCTTTCGTATTTCGGCAGATGTCTGCTTCTCCAATACTTCTAAAAGATGTCCGGTGGTAGCAACCCTGTTTCTATTAACCGCTACCAAAAAATCTACAAATTCTTCATGGCCAATTCGGCTTTCCAACTGGTACAAAGCATAAGGTCCTTTTGCATAAATCAGCTCATCCCCATATTTGCCAAACCTGTCCCCACCCAGTAGAGGCGGTAAATTTCCGGTACGTGCCGCCAGCTTCTCAATTATCTCATTAAATATTTCTTCCCCTTGATCATGACGTAAGAACATCATTTCCGAATACTGGGCAAAAGATTCGCTTAACCATTTTTCTGTTGTAAGGGCATCGCCTCTGTCCCACCAAAAATGGGAGATTTCATGGGCCAGAGTAGCGATGTTGTCATGTGACCGGGCAAACACCACAGAAGGTTTAAATGACCTGGTAATCTTGTGTTCATCATAAGGAATCGGCCTATAAAGAACAGAACAAAAATTCACCTGCTCTTCTTTGGCAAAAGTACTGTTGAACAAATCAAATATCCTCAGCGCGGCATCACTTACAAAACGGGCACTGTCAGCATATTCTGTAAACACCTTTATATTATCATCACCGGCTGAACTGTCAAATAGCGCCATTCCATTTTTTTGGTTGTCGCTTGCCAGGATTGGATTAATATAATATGATGGGGAAACGGAAGTAACTTCAATTTCCTTTGAGAATATTCCTTTTTGGATATCAATAAACTTATAATTCACATCATCTACAACTGCTTTAATCTGATATGAAAAATTTTCCAGCGTATTGAACACAGGAAAAATCATAAAATCCGGATCAATATCTACCCATTGGTACTCTTCAACCCAAAACCCTTTAGAAGGCTTGCCGGAATAGGCAATGGAAAAGGTTGTTTCCTCTCGTTCCCCAAGTTCTTCTGTAAACGTTACTGTCAGGGTAGCAAAGGGCTCTGCTTTTTTATCAAAAGAATAACTTTTCACCTGATGGCCATCTACTGATTGAATATCCATTTCTGAATCTATCCAAAAGCTAAGGCTGGAACGGGCATTGTCTTTGGCCAAATAATTAAAGTCAAGTACAACCGCTACGGATTGTTCAACAACTGATATTTTTAAAACTCCCTGGACAAAAGTTTCACCATCGCCACAGGCTTTACACGGAGCAGCATTCAAATAGGTTAAAAATATGGTAAAGGCAAATAGAAATGAATTTCTCAATCTGTTCATTAGGTATCAAGGATTTTTGTTTTCGATCATTTCGATGAATTGGGGAATAAACTTACGGAAATTTTTCTCTTCCCGATTATAATAATACTGGCTCTCCACAAGTTGAACAAAGTCCCTGAACAGCATACCACCAACGCTCTCATTTATCAAAAGGTGCTCCTCCGCCAAATCTTCATCTATAAATTCTTTTTTAAGAAATATAGCGACCCCATCTGCCACCAGTTCATGGACAAAAAAATAGGTGTTCAATTCCCTATCATCAAAAGTATTGAAATTACTGGTGTAATCATCGCTATAGGTAAGCCTACCGATCTCCTCTCTGAATCCTCCATTTATCTCTTCCCAATACAAATGGCTCACTTCATGCCATACGCTATTGGTAAGGGCCAGATGATGATATTCAAAATTTGGCTCCGTACTTTCCTGCGCTACAAAATTCCGATCATATGGGATGATAACAGGCGCATAGTTTATAAATTTAGGGTTGATCTCATCAAGAAACAAATTCGCCTTCAGGCTGGTACCCATAGGCGAAATCGAAAAGTAAATCACCTTATCAAATGGTACTTTAAAAAAATCGTCAAGTGCTTGTAATGGCAAATCCCTTTCCAATGCGGCAGTAAATTCATTTTCCCAATTCCGAAAGTTTGATTCCTGCTCTTGATAAAAGTCCCAAAACCGGGTATCTTGGGCAAACTGCTGGCTGAGCTTTAAATACTTCTCCAAATAACCAGTAGAAATAAGATGTCCAAAATAGCCATATCTGTCAGGGATGGATAGGTTCATATCCTTCCCTTCAAAGCACCAACCCAAGTCCGCAAAGTCATTGTAGGGCAGTTCCTTTGCATGCTTTACCGCGGGATGGTTTATATATTCTCCAAACCACTCGTCTACATCGTCCAGATAGGAGGATTTCTTTACCAAAGGTTGGTTTACCCCTGCCAAATAATTCACGATATGCAGCAATTCTGTTCCAGGATGGACTTTTACTTCATATTGAACCTCATTTTTTAATGGCAATGCTGCTAAGAAAGTACTTTGGAAGAATAGAATGGCTATGTATGCAAATTTCATTTCAAATAATTTTTTTTCAAATTACGATTTATCATTTGCCCTTGCAATATGTTCGACTAAGTTATTGGTATTAAGGGCAAATTTGTCCTAACCTTGTGTATCATTCTCTCTAGACACCCCTCTTACTTTCTGAATTACGATGATCCTTCTCCACACTATTTTAATCCCTGTTATTTATTGTTTATTCTCGTATTGATGCTAAAACAAATTCCTCTATTATCTTTTTAGCCTGCTCCCCTTCAACATATTCACTTCCGTAGGCACTTCCTGTCAGAATAATGACCACATTAAGATTGGGAATTACAACAATTTTATTCCCCCCATTTCCAGATGCCTCAAACCCTCTAACGGTTTTGTCTTGATAATTATAATCTTTTATCCACCAAAAATATCCATAATCTCCATCCTCTGTTGTTGCTATTTGTTTGGAAGTACTTTCTGAAATCCAATCCTTTGAAATGATTTGTTCTCCTTGCCAAACACCATTGTTGAGGTAAAGTAATCCAAATCGGGCAAGATCTCTTGGCTTTAAAATGTTACCTCCACCTGAGAACTCGTACGGAGTGGATATTGGAGTGACAAACCATTCATTTTCCAAAACTCCTATTTTGTTAAACAAATATTCATCTCCAAAATCCTGTAAACTTATTTGCGACTTTCTTCGGATAATTTCTCCCAGAAGATTGGCACCCCCTGAACAATATGAAAAATTTTGTCCGTTTGGTTTTATCATCGGAAGATTTAGAGTAAAAGCAAAGTCATCAGGAACATCAGGGAAATGCATTGTATTTCCTATCGAACCTTCATCCCAATCATCACAGTCCCAGCCTGCAGTCATGGTTAAAAGATGGTGAATTTGTATTCCCTCTTTTTCGGAATTTAAGTTTTGGATATCATAATCTTCTTTGAAAAAGGACAAAACAGGTTCATGCTTGCTTTGAATAAATCCCTTTTCAATAGCTATCCCTACCAAGGCCGAAGTGATGCTCTTACCAACAGATGCCACATTGTGCAGACTATCTGCAGTAAAGCCATTGAAATATTCCTCAAAAACTATTTTGCTATCTCTGACCATAATTACCCCATCCACCCCATAAAGAATTGAATCTTGAATATTTTGTGCCAATTCATTTAAAAGTATTTTATTCACGTTAGAGGCCTCCGGGGATTCAAATTCCCATTCAAAGGAATGACCTTCATTTTCTGTTGCTTGTCCTCTACAAGAGCTAAAAGCTACTAAAATTAAAAATAGAATAATATCTGAGGTTATATGTGTTTTCATAATTGTAACGCAAAGTTACTATCAATATATGCGTAAGTTGCTAGAAACCAATGAGAATTCCTGTTGTATGGTGCATTCGGAAGGCTATATTGTCTTATCTATATTGGCATATATTGGTTGTTTTTTGGTTCAAGATCAAAGATGAATTCTCCAGAGTTTCCTGAAATATCTGTAGCTGTTAATTTAAAAGTAAGCGGTTCTTTGGTAGTCCAATTTCCACTTAAGATTAATTGCTCATCATCAAATGCCATCCATTCAGGTATTGCTGAATTATCTTTCAATGTAATATAAAATGACAACTTATCATCATCCACATCTTTGAATAAGTCCTGAGGAAAACGGAGTTCAAAAGCTTCTTTGTATCTAATTGAAGCTTCTATTTGCGATTTATAGACGTACGGAGAAAAAACTGATTTTGTACTTACCCAATAAATGTCAGAATCATAAACATCCTGTTCATTCTCATGCAAGACACTCGTTCTGCTAAAAATAAGAAACTTATTATCTGGTGAAACGAATGGCCGCTGTTCAATTTCCTTACCATTAATATAGGAGTTCAATCTCTTTGGAACCGTCCATGCACCTTCCTTAGTGCGATAACTGATATACAAGTCATGTTTAGATTCAGATTCGTATTTCCATGCTTGAACGATGATGTAGTTTTCATCAGGAGACAAAAACAAACTCTCTTCATCGGCTTCAGAGCTTAATATATCTGATTTTTGAATTTGAGAGTACCTTCCAGAGTCAAGCTGGGCATAATAAATGTCGCCGCAGCACTGGTGCTGATCATCTCGATTCGATGTGAAATAAAGAGTCCCAGTTTTTGATATGCTATGCCCAGCCTCTCTTGACTTAGAGTTGAATATAGAATCCAAAGGTTGGGGGTTATTAGCCTTTTGGTCAATATATGCTGCAACCCATAAATCCGTTGGTGATCCATCAATTGATTTAGCAAAATAGAGTTCATTTCCGGAAGGAGAGAACATAGGATAGAATGTGTTTATGTTATTTGGGAGAAATGATTTATTAGGCGATGTCCATTTCCCATTAATGTAATTCATCAGGTAAATACAGGTCTCATTAGGGTTAGATTCATTTGCAACTCCAAAAGCTATGCTTTTACCATCTGGAGAAATAGTGATTCCCATATCGAACCTTCCTTTTACCGACACAATATCTTTTCCAAAGATTATAGGAATGCTGTCAGGAGATTCTTGATCTAAGTAGCTAATATTCGGTACTTCTGTATGCTTTTTTGATGTGCATGAGTAAGACAATACTAAAAATAAGAATATAAAGAAATATCGGTGCATGTTTTGGGTACGTTATAATATGCAAGAATTGCAACTAACGATAAGCTAAAAATCTGTAAGCTGTAAAGTAACCGGTTTAAACATCCTTTGCAAGTACCTCATGAGACTGTGATTTTTTATTGCTTGTCATCAGCTTTTTTCAAAATTTACAATACAATCTTTCCCAATGTACTATCCAACTTACCCATTTTTTTAGATACGTCTGATTGAAATAATTATTTGAAAAATCATCATATCCATTGTATTGAATTGCTAAATAAAAAATCCAAAACATTATTCCAAAGCACGGTATAGCCTCCAACTCTTCGCTAGAAATTTCTCTTCTTTCACGATAAGCATTGATGAAAACCAGCATACATTTGTCCGAGTCCTCTTTAGACAAGGCGCCATAAAGTTATTTAAATCATTACTTTTACGACAACAATATTTTTCCGTGTTATTTCCTGCGAGGCCAGCACTGCTAAATTCACATTCCAACATTGGCCACACAAAAATATTCCCAACTTCCCTCTTCCTTCCTGTAAACATAAAGTTGCATCCCTACATCTTCTGCAAACGGGATTACTCCTTTGGTTTCAAAAATGAAAGCATAACTAGTTCCATTTTTTCCTTCTTGGAGTATAGGAAAACCTATAATTCCATAGGAGAAAAACCCGCTCATATTATCATAAGTTATGAAATGTCCTTCATAATCAGACTTGCCTACCGTTCTTTGGCGAAGAACCAGTTCTGGTTCTTTAAATATGATGTTAATAACCTCATAGGCATTTTTGTCAATAACATCAGACTGGCTTGGCAATTCCTGTGCAAATGTGATTGAACAATTTCAACATAATAAGAATAGCCCCAGTCTGACGGTTATTCCTGCGATATCTATCTTTCTCATTTTTTCTTGTTTAGCGTTGCACATCCATTAAACATCAAGATTTATTAGAAAAATTTAGTACTCTTATGGGCATGGATAACCTTTGGCTTGAGAGGGGTTTGTAGCCTCATTAATAACAATAATATCAGTCTAATTCAATAAATACACTCAGAAGTAGTATCAACTCCCTCTATTCGATAATTCATACAAATACATTTGCTACACAAAATAACTCCCATTTATCATCTGTTTTGATATAGACATAAATATTCCCTCCGGGATCTCCATCTGGGTAAATGGCAGCCGTTTCATAAATTATTGCATACTTTTCTCCCTCTTTTCCTTCTTGGATAATGGGGAAACTTATTATACTGTATCCAAAACTTTCACCCATTTTCCTTTTGTGCAATCTTTCTTCTATTTCTTGTTCTGAAAGAACCTTTGGGGTTACCTTTTCCGCATCTAAACTTATTTCTGGTAGATTCTTTATTTTTCTTATCAACTCCACTTTCTGCTCCTTAGTCAATAAGGTGTCAAAATCAACATAAGGCTAGTCATCTAAAATCCTGCTGCTATGCCGATTGAATTCGTTTAAATTTGCATACGTAATATACCCACTGTAATCCCCAATATTACCCACTGTTTTTTGACGGATCATGCCATTGGGATTGGTGTATATGGTACCAATCAATTCATATCCCATATCAACTTCAGAATATTGTTTCACCATTTTCTGAGCTGATGCAGAGAACCGAATGGTAAAAACAAGAAAAAAACATAACACTCTCACTGCAAGCATAAAACTTTACATTTTCATTTTTACGCAATAACTTTTTAGATCAATTTGTCCTTTCAAAAGTTAGCTACAAAGTAGTTACTTTACCTTGGCTTCCCTTCGAAGCCTCATTTGCAACTATGACCTTAACCCTTTTTGCTCACTTACATTTAGAAAATTATTCATAAATACCTCATAAGGCACCATCACATTATTTTCGATTAGTCCTCTCCATGCCAAATCGGTATAAAACTGTAAGGTCTGTACATTACCCGGATTGTGGACCAAGTCCCATTGATAGAAACCCAATAAGGTTTTTCCAACTACACCGATACATTTACGATAGAGAAATACTCCCATTTCCCCTTTATTTTTCGATAGACGTGCATATTGCTTCCGGGATCACTAACAGGGCATATACGGGACATCTCGTATATAATTCCGTACATAATACCGTCTTTTCCCTCCTGAATTATCGGGAAACTTACTACCCCGTAACAAATTCGATCTTCGGCGTCAATTCTTTTCTTTATATCCAACTTGCTTATGGTCTTAGCATTGATCTTATCTTGCTTAAGGGCAAACTCCGAAACGCTTTCAAATTTCAATGTCAGCTCATCTTTCTGCTTCTTAGTGAGTAGGGTGTCAAAATCCACGTATGGAACAACCATTAACACTCCTCCGGGGATGAGCTCCCTATTGTTTTCATTGAGCCAGGCATAGCTCAGAAAAGTTCTATTGAATTCATTGGCAGTTCCAATTGTGGTATCACGCAACAACCCTTCAGGATATTTGATATTAATAATCTCATAGGCATCGGCCAAGTCTTCGGCAGAGTAGTATGTCTTGTCCTGTCCATAGCTTACCAACCCAAACAGGCATAACACCAGCGTCCATAGTATATTTTTCATAGCTCTTATAATTTAAACTTTAACTCAATCACAAGGAGTGCCTTTGGCCAATGAACTATTCGATGCCTCTCGCAGAATTACATCACCAATCCTGTCCCGATCCGCCTGATTCGGAAAGTTAGCTTCAAAGGCATCTGTACCAACCAATCCCCCCAGGCCAAATCTTGGTAAAACTGCATAGGCTGTACATTGCCTGGATTGTGGGACAAGTCCCATTGGTAGAGCCCCTCGCTGATCACATCGATGTATGTGGGCATAAAGGCATGATGAATACCATTCTATTTCGTCAAACATATTCAGAAACAACTTCACTTCCCTTTATTCGACATTCACACAAATACATTTGCTACACAAAATAACTCCCATTGATCATTTCCCTTGATGTAGACATATATATTTCCTCCTGGATCCCCAGCTGGATAAATTGCTGAGGTCTTATAGATTATTGCATATATCTCTCCAGTCTTACCCTCTTGAATAATCGGAAAACTTACAATGCCGTACCCAAAACTCTCGCCCATTTTCTTATTTTTCAACCTCTTTTCTATTTCTTCGTCGGAAAGCACCGTGGGGATTAACCGTTCCGCATCAAGATTAACCGCGGTCAGATTTTCTATTTTCCTAATCAATTCCTCCTTCTGTCCGATAATCAATAAAGTATCAAAATCCACGTAGGGCTTGTTGTCAAAAATTTTGCTAGTATGCCGATTATATTCGTTTAAATTTTCATAAGTAATAAATTGCCCATCAAAATCTGTTTTACCCACTGTCCTTTGACGGATTAGACCACGGGGATCGGTACTTAAAGCTCTCATCAAATTGTATCCCATATCAACTTCAGAATACTGTTTCTCTGTATGCTGAGCAGCTACAGAAAGGCAAGTCAAATAAGCCAGTAAAAATCCTAATATTCTAATTATCATATCAATCTCGTTTTTAAAAACCCATTTATTAAAATAATCACTGTCTTTTAAAATTAGTCACACGGTGTTCCTTTGGCTTGGCTTCCATTGCTGGCTTCATTTGCAACAATTGCCTTAACCCGGTCTTGATCACTTACGTCTGGAAAATTATCCAAAAATGCCTCATAAGGAACCATCACGTTATTTACTTCCCTCTCGATTAATCCTCCCCAAGCCAAATCATCATAAAACTGCATAGACTGTACATTGCCTGGATTATGGGACAAGTCCCATTGGTAGAACCCCTGACTGATCACATCGATGTATGTGGGCATAAAGGCATGGAAGGAAAAATTTTTCAACATGGTTACTTCAAGCAGATGCAGAAATTTTCGACTTACATTTAAGCCTAAGTTATCTCACTCTTTAAGCAAACAAAAAAGCTTCCAATCTCTGTCCTTTTTCCTATATATGTGCATGTTTCCTCCACCACCACTTCCATTGCTCTGGGATTTCACCTCAAGAACTATCGCATAACTACTCCCGCCCAGACCTTCCTGAATAATTGGGAAGCTTAGATGAGTAATACCCAAAGAATTTCCTTTATCAATTAACTCTATTATTTCTTCTTCTAATTTAAGATTGCAGTTATCCTTAAAGAATCTAAACTAACGGGCTTCATATTGTTAAATTGATTTATAAAATTTCTTTTTTGTTCCAATTAAAGAAGTGATTCAATATCAATCATTTACTTTATATGGTTTTTGGATTAATTGGAAGAAGAGAAGCCCTATTCAAAAACATGTCATTGGTAGTATATCCTATTTTCTCATGGCCTTCTCCCTAGCCAAAAACTTGAAATCACACAGAAGTTTTCCCACTCCCCATTGAGATTTCGAAACACCAATATTTGTCCCCTATTTAAAAAATCCAAAGGGTCAGTAGTATGGTTCGGATCTACGCCGTGTTCGGCGATAATCAAATATTCAGTACCATCCTTTCCTTTTTGAAATATTGGAAAACTAATCCGCTTGTATTCCAGTTTCTCTTCATAAGTAGCAGTCTTTAGCTTTTCCACGTCATCCTCGTAAAAGAGCTTAGCTTTTATCCGGTTCTGATCCAGTTCGATTACGGGAAGACGGTCAAATTTATCAATCAAACTGGCTTTTTGCTCTACCGTCAGCAAGGTGTCGAAATCAACATATGGAGTAGTTTTGAAGATCCCCGATGCTGAGTGCTCTCGATTAGCCCTATTAAGGCTCTCATAGGATAGGACCTGCCCACCAAAATCCGGACCCGTGTCTGATGAACTCATAGTCGAATAATAGATAAACCCATCGGGATAATGTAGAATTATAAACTTATAAGCCTCCAAAATTCTGTCATCAGAATACCCTAGTTTACTCTGTCCTTTACAACCTAATGATCCAATTAATACAATTAAAATAACATATACACTTTTCATAGACTTTGGATTAATTGGGACATGGGATTCCTTTGGCCAATGAACTGCTTGAAGCCTCCCTTTGAATTAAATTTTGTATCCTTGAGCGGTCGGACTGATTGGGGAAGTTGGCCATAAATGCATCAGTACTATCCAATCCTCCCCAAGCTAAATCAGTATAAAACTGCATGGGCTGCACATTGCCTGGATTATTAACCACATCACACTGATGCAGAATTTGTAGACCCTATTTCATAACCATAAACTTACGATGCAGAAGTATTCCCATTCTTTTTCCACCTTTCGGTAAACATGCATACTTCCTCCCAATGAAAATCCGGAAGAACTGGCAACATTGTCAGAAAGAATCGCATATTCAATCCCTCCAATCCCTTTTTGAACAATAGGAAAACTGATGTGGCTTATCCCAAATTCTTCACTTTTGGACTTTTTGTCTTTGATTTCTTCCTGTGATACCAATATTGCAGTCAATCGGCCCGGATCCAAATCAAGCATTGCAAGGCCCTCAAATTTGCTGATCAATTCATTTTTTTGATCTACTGTCAACAAGGTGTCAAAATCCACGTAAGGGGTAATCGAAAAAGTCCCACTCGGCGTCTTTTCACGATTACCTTCATTTAATGTTTGATAAGTAAGGAACTCTCCATAAAGCTCCGTAGTAGAACCTATTGTGTTTATATAAAGGTAAATATTTCCACCTCCTGGATGATGTAGATTAATAATGTCATACGCCTCGTCTATCTCGTGCAAGGGAATAGCTGGGTATCTCTTGGGTCATGCCCTGCATGGTTCCAAAAGACAAAATCAAAAGGATAAATGTGTATTTTTTCATCGGTCTTCTATTAATTTGGACAAGGGGTTCCTTTAGACTGACTCCCATTAGACGCTTCATTTTTAACAGCTAAAGATTCTAATAATCCTTAACCTGCTGATGTTATTTGTCAGCCAAGTGATGGAATTCGGGCTCGCTCTCTTCAATATTAAATTCACAAGATTGAATCAATGCTCCAAAAAAAAACATAATTGTAATGTTTTTCAAAAGAAATGTGGAGAAGATGATAGATGGAGTATGGCGTTTTATCATATTTATAAAGCTTAAAATATAATACGCTTAAAACCAGTAGTATAAAAATAAATATATAAATAATAATTCACTAAATAAGTTTTAAAAAAATGTAACTATTCAGGCACCCAGTTATCAATATTGATAAGGTTTCCCATTACATTTTGTGAACGCTTTATTAAGGAATCTACCACATGTCTTATAATACAGAATTCATCCGCTCCTCTATTTGATTTGAACTGTCCGGAAATCAACCAGCCATATCTATATGCCAGTAGCCTTTCCACTTCGGATTTACCATCGAATAGCAACAAATACCCGCATAATTGATATAACTATAAGGGCCTCTCCGGATCTAAATTTTTCATGGCAGCAAATATTGAGTGGCTAAAATATTAAGAAGGCTTTCCCCAGGCTTTTTGCATTTCGTTTCTTTTTCTTTATTCAGTTACTTTTATATACCTCTGGAAACTTTTGTAATCAGAGTGCCTTGTAATCTTCATAACAGTCTCTGCCGGGATCCCTTTTTCTAAAGAAAGGGTAGCAAAGGTTTTTCTCCCCGTATGAACACTTATCACTTCATGTTTGGGAAATATTTTCGCCTCTTTCACCGCTCCTTTATACCTTATTATTTCTACAGGGTCTTTGATGCCCGCCTTTTTACATAATTATTTAACGTATTTGTTAAAATTTTGATTGGCTATCATTGGCAAAGGTGATAGTCTGTCTTTGTATTTATTTAGAATATCTACTGCATATCCATTTAATGCAACGATGGATACTTCTTTGGTTTTCTTGATGGTTAATTTAATATCTTCCTGTTTGATATGCTCCCTCCTTAACTGAAGCAAGAATCAACTTGATAAGGGTTTTAGCTGGGATCCTACACTAAAATTTAAAAAAGTCGGCAGGGGAAATTGGGAGGAATAATAAAAATTAAATATTATAAACCGCTAAGATAATGTTGTATGCAGATAGGCAACTACGTGCCACATGGGGAAAAATGCGATTGTGCATGTGGGATCTGCTCACCTATATCTTTTTGAAAAATCTGATGGCGAGATTTTTAGATGTTTTTTGAATAGCCTCGAAAAGTAGGATATGTCATCATACCCTAAATTGTCGGCCACTTCAGCAATCGACATGGCGGAGTAGGAAAGCAATCTCTGAGCTTCCAAAAACACCCTCTCCATTATCAGTTCAGTAGTGGTTTTTGCCAATCCTGCCTGTGTAA
This sequence comes from Anditalea andensis, assembly GCF_000714815.1. GTDB lineage: Bacteria > Bacteroidota > Bacteroidia > Cytophagales > Cyclobacteriaceae > Anditalea > Anditalea andensis. The sequence goes on from NZ_JMIH01000014.1 coordinate 834,183, forward strand.
TTCTGTTCAAATGCTTAGTACTCATATTCATCTTTATTGCATAAAATGCCGCTGATTTTGAATCCCGAAAATGTTTATCTATTAGTTCCTCCAATTTTTTCAACCTGTCCTGGTATTTACTCACATCAAAAGAAAAAGCTGGCGCTTGTTTGAGATAAGTTCTTGTCAGTTCAACATATAAAAGATCGAGCATACTGCTTATTTTTTGATATTTCATCATCCCACCTATTCGATTCTCTTCTAAAATTTGCTGAAACAACTTTTCCGAAGACAAAAAATCTGAATTCTTAAGATGAAGGTAGAAGCTATTTTGAAGGGAGAAAAAAAATGGAAATAGGTCTAATGACTTTTCACCAAACCTCATTTCATAAAAGTTCCTTGTATGGAACAAAATGTAACCTTCAGTGTCAGGGCTAAATTTCCAATGATGGACCCGTCCGGGATTCAGCATAAAGGTACTTCCTGGCTTTATATCATATTCTACAAAATCCACTTCATGGATGCCAATTCCTTTGGTAAACATTACCGTTAAATAAAAATCATGCTTGTGGGCACGGCTTATTACGTTGTGATGATCTTTGGTATGGGTTTGAAAATCATTGGCGTAAAACATCTCCTGAAGATCCGATGGGAATTGGCCGATATGCAATACTGGAAATTTCATCTTCACGTAAGATACTTTTTTTGTCCTAAAAGTCCTAATAAAGGGGTGTTTCCTTATTTGTCTCCAAATTTTCATTTAATATTTTTGCCCATACAATTATACACCTAATAAGATATAAAAATGCCCCCTTTTGTATGACCATAAATAACAAAAAATCTACACTACAAGCCATATTACAATGCAAATGTCCTAAATGTACTAAAGGAAATATGTTCAAGTCTTCGGCTTTAAATATGGCAAAATTTAATGAATTAAATGATGCCTGTTCAGTTTGTGGATTTAGTTTCAGACCTGAACCTGGGTTTTATCAAATTTCCCTCTTTGTCACTTACGCAATAGGTGTAGCCATATTCATAATTTTTGGTTTTGCCACCTATTATGTCTTAAACGATCCACCTCTTTCGGTTTACTACATCACAATAATAACACCCGCTGTCCTCACCACCCCTTGGAATTTACGCTATTCAAAAGTTTTAATGCTGTATGCTTTTGGTTAAGTCCTGAGCCCAATAGATCCTGGGATGCAGAGAGCCCTGCCATGGAGAAATAAACATAAGCAATAGCTTCAATTACTTAGGGGCCTTCTTACCAGCTAATGGCATTCAAAAATATACAAACCAGACCAAAAAAAAGCCCCAGATTGCCCGGGACTTTAATTCATTACTATTTTTAATACCAAATTACTTTTATATTTAAACTAATATCCCGCTGTAAAACGGACCTGATGGTGTTTAGGGTTTTCTATTTCATCTGCTATCACTACGGCTACATCTTCCACAGAAAGTATATTTCTTCCTTCTTCATTCATTACCGGATAATCTGTTCCTAAACGATATTGCCCGGTTTTTCCAATTGTAATACTAGAATTCATTTCCAAAGCAGGGCTAAAATAAGCCCAATCCAGTTCATTTTCTTCTTTGATCACCTCAAAATAAGCTCTGGTAGCTTTTGCTTTTGGTATAAATGGAAGGTCTTGTGGTAAGGTGTCGATAACTTGCTCACCATTTTCATTAAGCAAACTTCCACCTCCACCTACAATGATAAATCTGTTGACACCGGCATTTTTTACCGCTTGCTGGATTGCTTTTGAACCGTTCATGAAATCTTCCATAAGGTTTGGGTTATCCGCTACAGGACTAAAGGCATTCACCACAACGTCAGTTCCTTTCAATACCTCTGTTAATGCGTTTACATCATTAACATCCACTTTAGCATATTGAAGATTACTTTTATCAGATGGCTGTTCTCTTCTGGAAATTCCGACCACGTCAAGATTTCTGGTTACTAATTCATTCGTAATTTGGCTACCTACAAATCCGGTAGCACCGATAACTGCTATTTTCATCTGTTTATATTTTGTTTTTCAAAGGTCAAAACTTGTCCCGTACCGGAGGTCGGGATAGCCTGTACCAAATTTATTCGGTAGAATCTCGCATAAGTGATAATCATCCTATAGTGGGATACTTTCGTCATGCTCGATTTCATCTTTTGGAAATTTATTTTTTGAAATATTAATTACAGTTTCCCTGTATGTCACAAGAGGCTCCTTTCACGATTTCGATCAGGGGTTTGTTTTTTTCTTTGCTCCATTTCTCCCAGGAACGGTTGAGTGCCTTTACAAATTCATTTGGGTCTTGTGCACCTGCTACGGCAAGTTCTCCATTGATCAGAAAAAAAGGAACGCCATTTACCCCAATCCTTTTAGCTTCGGCTATGTCTTCAAGTACCTGTTGAGTAAACTGGTTATTAGACAAAGCTTCATTCACATCAGCTTTCTGAAGGCCTATTTCTTCCCCAAGCTGGGCCAGAACCTCCAGGTCACCAATGTTCCTTCCTTCAGTGAAATAAGCAAGGAACAACTTTTCTTCTGCCTCGTGCTGCAATCCTTTTGTTTTTGCGTAAAGGGAAAAGAGGTGGGCATTAAAGGTATTGGGGAAAGGGATCTTTTCGAAGTTGTATTCAAGCCCTACCCTTTTCGCATGTTCTGCTATCTGGTTATGGAATCGGATGCTCCACTCCCGGTTATTCCCCTTCAGTCGTCCTACTTCAGTATAAAAGTCAGAACCCTCTCTTTGCTGATAATCCGGAAACAACTGATAGCTGTGCCACACAATCTCCACATCATCCCTGTAGTTAAATTGTGCAAGCGCTTCATCAAATTGTCGCTTGCCAATGTAGCAGAAGGGGCACACGATATCTGACCAGATTTCTATTTTCATTTTTGCATTCATCTTTGCTCTTGCTTTATTCAGAAAATGTGCCTCTATTCAGAACTTACTGTTGTTGTTTTTCCACTTGTCTTTCGCAGGAATGGTTTCCAGGACATCCCAGTGCTCTGCTATCTTGCCCTTCTCCACACGGAACAGGTCATAGAAGGCAGTATGCTTACCGCCAAGCTGTCCCTCACTCACTACCAGAACATAGTTTCCTTCACCTAACACTTGATGCACCATGTCATATTTCATGGTGATGCCTTGCTCAGCCCACTCGCCCAAAGCTTTACCTAAGCCTGACAGGCCATCACCGATGTATGGGTTATGCTGGATATAATTATCACCGTAGAAGTAGCCATTCAGCTTGTCCATTTTCCCGTTCACCAAGATGTCATCCACGAAGTTGCTAACCAAAGTTTTGTTTTCTTCTGTTTTGCCCAGATCTTTTAACTCAGTGACGCCATCAATCATGGTACGGCCGCTTGGGTTAGGCTGTTGTATTTCCTGTAAGTTATCCCAGTGCTCCACAATCTTTCCATCTTCAAAACGGAATATGTCAAACCCGATTTTAGGACCAAACACATTATACTCACTGTGAGTAAATACATATTCACCATCTGTAAAAGCGCGAATTGTATTCACCTTAGTCTCTCCGTTGGGTAGAATTTTGGTAAATGCGGCAAAGCCTTCCAGGCCATCTTCAATCTGAATATTATGCTGAATGTATTTGTTTGGATTGATTACTTTAATTGGCTCTGTTTCTCCCGTTTCCAATGCCTTTAATAAGGCCACTACCTTTTGCTTTTTTGATGTTTCCATTTTTTCTTCTTTTATATGGGAATTGGAGTTGAGAAAATTGGTGCTTGCGGATAATACAACTCCTGAAATTACCACTGCACTTATTAATATCCTGTTCATCATTTTGGTGTTTAATTTGATGATGCAAAGGTGCAGTGATTCATAAAAATGTAAAAGGTAATAAAAGGCCTTTGGATGATACTTTTAAGCCGAAGCAAATTCCTCTCTAAATTCCACTGGTGTTGATTGGATGTGTTTACGAAAAAATTTAATGAAGTTGGTTGGCTCGTCAAATCCCAACTCAAACCCAATTTCTTTTACGCTTTCATTGGTGTGGACCAAAAGTCGTTTTGCTTCCAGCATTATTCTCTCGTCGATCATTTGCTTGGGTGATTTGTCCAAGATTTTTGAGGTGGCCTGGTTCAGCCTTTTTTCGGTTACACTTATTTTTTTAGCGTAAATGCTTACTTTTTTCACCTTGCGGTAGCTGGTTTCTAAAAGGTCTTTGAAAAGTATAACATAATCCAGGTCAGCACCTTTTTTAATTTCGGTGAAATCTTGTTTTCGTCTTTCTCTTTCAGAAAGAAGTAAAAAGTTATGCAATAAATTTTTTAGAATGTCAGACTGGGAGAGGTCTTTTTCATTTTCTAATTCCTTTTCCATTAGCTTGAACAAATCAGCAAAGAGCATCGCATTGTTGGTGATTTGTATTTGAGTTACTGAAAACAAGTCATTGAATAATATACTGCTCCGCAAATACTTAGTGTCTGTTTCTGTTTTGCAGAAAAAACTGTCAGTAAACAATATTGCTTTGCCGTCAAATCCACCCTTATTATCAAATCGTTGAACAATGTCTTTGTTCAAAAACAGTATAGTATCAGGCGTAATTTTTACGGGATTAAAGTCTACCAGATGTGTTGGGGTACCTTTTTGAAACCAAAGTATGTGATAAAAACCCGTCCGATGAGGAGTCGTTAAAGTGGCCGAATGGTCGTTGTATAGTTGTCCGATGCCAACAACTTCAAATTCTTGTGGCAGCCCATGTTTAAATGTATACTTCTTAATGTCGGTCTTCATTTTCTTTTGCACTGTCATTTAGGTTTGCATCTTTAAATTGATATACTCAGCAGAATTGATACTTAAATTCATCTAATTATTACTTTTAGGACTGATCCCTAAAAAGCTTTTAATTTGATCCTACTATTCAATGATTAAGCCCTCTTTTATATCTTGTAAAAGATAATTTCATAAAATTAAAATTCCACCAATAGCTGCACTGAGTCAAAAGCTGTAAACATAAAAAAGGAAGCAAAACTCAAAAGGGCAAATCCCTTTGTACTCAAAAATGGTTTGGCAATGTGGCGGGTCTGTATTTCAGAAAGCATCCATCCAATGATCAGAAGTACGGCTACGATTAAAACTTGCATGGCTATAAATTATATATTAAATATGTCTTGTTACTAAAATAACAATAATAAAGCCATCAGCACTTGATTTTTCACAAATGATCAGCCTATTAATCAACTCATAATCAATAGCATATATCTGTACTTATGGATATACATATATCTACATATGAAATTAGATTTCAACTCTAACCCAAATCCAACACCTTACATTCAAGAAATAGCATAAAAAAAGTCCTGAAGGGCTTTTATCTACTTTTTAGGATCTTTTCTTTTTATCTGATCCTCTAGGTGTAGGGACTTTTTTGATGATGTAGACCGTGTAGGTTTTTCCATAAAGATGTGTGAGGGCGGCTACTTCGAGGACCAGGAATTCGTTTTTCTCAAAGTCCACCAGGTAGTAAGTAACTTATAGGTACTTTTTAAGCAGTTTCTCCGCATTAACAGGAAGCCCGGCCAGTTTATCGTACAGGAGAACCGCTTCCTCATTGGAGATATGGTAACCATGTTTAAACCGCGTGCCGGAATAGCTTTCGATCAGCATGTTCGCCTGTTTATGTCCATTGGCATTTTCCTGTGGGAAATGCTGTTCGAACAGGTCCGTAAAATTGGAGCAAAGGCTCAATAGATGGGGCAGAGACTGGAATTTGGGATCGTATTCCATTTGGGCATAGATTAGTCCCAGACAAAGTTGGTGTATACACTGGTACATCAGATACACTGCCACTTCCCCTCCATCATGTTTCAAAACCTCCTCAGCTGCCTTCATAAAAGTCTTGGCCCTCTTCATCCGGGTTTGGAAAACTTTGACGGCATTTTTATGTCTCCACTCACGGTTATCGGTTTCCAGAGGTGTACATTTCAGGGTAAGGGCATCACCATAAAAAAGTTGCCCTTCAAAGATAACCGAATGAAAAAAACGTTCCTGCCTGAGAAGTCTTTCCCGTACTTCACTTACTTCATGGACAATGGTAAATAGGCGGTGCCCCTTTGCCGGCCATTGTTGGCAATACTGCTGGATGGCAGTGGCATCACTTCCCATCGTCAGGACCAGTAAATCGTGCTTTATTACCCCATCCCCCTTTTGATGGGCAAAAGGGCTAAACACCGCCCGCCTGTGGTCGTGTAGTCCAAAACAAAAGACATGGCTGACCTCAAACTTTTGAACCATACCGGTTATAAAGTCGGTCAAATGCTCCGGAACTCCGGGTGCCATTAAGGATATTTTTTCTTGGCTGATCTTTTCCATTTTAACAGGGGTTTTAGGTAGATTGATTTGCTTTTCAGGGTCAAAGTCGTTTATGGTTTCTCTGTATGTATTGGGCAGTTTTAGGAGTTGGTCATAAAATTTATCCACCACATTCGAAAGCCTTCCCACATGGTCTTTGGTTGCCACAAAATTATCCCTATACCTTGCGCCGAGATAGGCCTTTTCCAACAGCTCCAAGGGTTTGGAAAGTCCGTGCCCGGGGTTCAGGAATATGGAGGCTAGGGGCGGTGCATAAAATTGGGCAGAGAGGATATGGCACATTAGTTTATGGCTTTTTTTGGCCTTCCCCAAGGCAAACTGTTCTGCTGCACTAAATCCTAATTCTATAGACTGATGCAACATAAAGCAAGCGGTGGTATAATCATTTTGTTCGGAATACAGGGCTGCTCCCTGTTTAAAAGCCATAGCCCTCTTGATGACAACCCCAAACCGGCTATAGGCTTCCGTATACTTTTCTTTCAAAAGCTCTTTTGAAATATATGGGAAGGTGAAAGCTACGTCCGAAGCCATTAGCCTTGCCGGCGAAAGGTGTAAGTGGTGAAACAATGCTCCCCGTCTTAAGCCTGCCTTCAGTTCGTCTATGTGGCAAAAGGCCAACTGGATTTGGTCTTCCGGTAAGAGGCCCGTTGAAAGGACCTGCTCCCTGGCCCTCTTCCGGGGAAGGGTACTGCCAGTGGATAAGGCTAGCAAGAGGCCGGGCAAAAAATTTTCTGCCCCAAAACAGGTCCGGTCCAAAAGAAAAACCGCTTTGGCACTGGCACTTTGCCGGATCCTTGCCAGGGCCTCTTCCCCTATGTTAAATTTATAAAGTGTTTGCATAATCCTTTATCGTAAAGCTTATGAATTAGAATTTGCTTATAAGTAAAAAAACGGTCACAGTGCATCTGATCGGAACCTTTCAACCATTTCTTGGTAGCATGCTTTGGCTACAGGGAAAAGCGCTTCCGAAGAAAAACATAATGGAATAGCGCCAACATTTTTTTCATATTTAAGGTATACATCGCTCACTTCTTCTACCAGCCTTTCGTCGTTTACATCTATCCTCAACAAATGAAAGATCAGATCTATTATACCTGAATAATGAAAATCTTCATTCTCTATTCCACGCTTACTTGTTTCAAGAACCAATTGCAGGTGGGTAAAATCCTGCTGGATTAATTTTATGATCAGATCATCTTTAGTCATATAAGGTACAGTTAAGTGGTTATATAGGATATATTTATTTTAAGTAAATTCCCAAAACCCTGGAGTATATGGTATTCCCCTAAGGGATAATTTATTCAGGGTAAAATTGCCTAAGGGTATATCAGGATCCCGATAAAATAAAATGGCTTTCCCATTTAAAATTGAAGGAAAATAAGCCGGATTTCACTAAATTAGTGCCTACTAATACATTTTATAGTTTCAATCAGGATCTCATGCAAAACAAAATCCACCAAGGCCGCAATATCAAACGCTTCCGTGAAATGCTCGGCATCAAGCAGGAGGCCCTGGCCCATGAGCTGGGCGAGGATTGGTCGCAAAAAAAAATATCCCTGCTTGAGCAAAGAGAGACCATCGAGTCGGACATCCTCCGCCAGGTTTCCGACATCCTTCGCGTGCCGGTGGAAGCGATCCAGAATTTCGATGAGGAGCAGGCAGTGAATATTATATCTAATACTTTTAATGACCAATCAAATGGATACAATTATTATCCAACTTTTAACATCAACCCCTTTGAAAAATGGGTAGAAGCAATGGAAGAAATCAAAAGATTAAATGAGGAAAAGATAGCTTTATACGAGCGAATGTTGAAAGAGAAAGATGAAATGATGACCAGGTTGGAACGTTTGATGGGGAAGTAAGCTGATCAATCTGTACTGGAACATTGGTGAATATATACATCATAGAGTAGTAAGTGCCGAATGGGGGCAATCCGTTGTAAAGGAATTGGCGCAATATTTACAGCGGAATGAACCGGAATTAAAGGGATTTTCCGATAAAAATCTTTGGCGAATGAAGCAATTTTATGAGGTGTATAAAGATTTCCCAAATCACTCAGCAGTGCTGAGAGAAATTAGCTGGACTAATAATCTCACCATTTGAATTAAAAGCAGCTAAATTTAAACCGGAACATTTAGGGCAGATAAACTTTTATCTGGAGGCTTTAGACCGTGATGTTAAAAAACAAAATGAAAATCCTAGTATAGGCATCCTACTTTGTAAGGATAAGGATAGCGAAGTAGTGGAGTATACGATGAGCCGTAGCATTTCACCAACAATGGTCTCAGAATATAAAATGCAACTTCCTGATAAAAAGCTATTGCAACAAAAGCTTCATGATCTTTTTGAAAATAATAATGACTATGAAAGCAGGTAACATAGGTAAAGGGAGAAAAAAAGGCTTATTTCCTACCTCTTGGATTATTAATATTTCCTGTAAAATTCTTAACCTACCTTAATCCATTTAGGATTCCGACTTAAACTACTACTTTACATATCATATTCCCAAGTCAAAATACAGAACGTGTGGATTTTTTTGAATACCTAAGCAAGTATTTTTTATTCCGCCGGGGAATAGCTTAGAAAAAGTGGTTTCAAGAACTTAGGCATTCAATGAGATATTGTTGGCTATGGAAACATACTTTAAAACCTTCGCTAAAAAATATACCTGTAAATCCAAACAGGATTGCCACCGTATTCTATACGAATCCTTTAAAGGTTTTGCAAAATTAGACGTATGGAAAACATGCCTGATACGCGTATCCACCAATGCGATGGCTGATTCCGTAGATTTTTCAGTTGAGTCCCCAGGATCGCAGGTGTTTTTTGGAAGCAGATTTTTCCAATTATTATTTGCGGCCCACTATATTTTTGAAAATTTTGATCCCGGCACTGTAGCGGCACCTGAATGGGAAGACCTGATTGATCCAATAGCACTGGAACTAAATCCTTGCCTACTAGAAAGGCTGGCATTCCTCCCTTCACATCTACAATCCGATGAAATACAAAGTCCGGGCCTGTTTATAAATAAGTTCTTTTACAAAAAGCCTTTAAAAAAGTGGCTGAAGCAATGGAACATTACCCTCGACTTCGGCCTCTGTAACGAATCCATTTGTTATGGCTATGATATAAAATATATAGTGGATTTTAAACTGTATAACGGATTACTGGAAGCATGTTATCTTATCTATACCAGACATTTTACATCTGATCCAAATGCTCCAGGTTTATAATTATGCTTTTTAAGGATTTATTCTGGAATTATTACCGAAAAAAATATACAAACAATAAAAAATATTATGTCAGTGATTATTAAATAAAGAACCCATATTATAAATAAAGCTTATGAAGATCATTAGAGTAATGCAGGATTGGGCCGTTCTATCCGAGGGACACGATCCACTTAATATTCTGGAGGATATATATAGCTTAAACAATTTCAGCTATGGTAGAAAAAGAATGCTGCAAATAATGGAATCCTCCCTGTCAAAATTTCCAAATTCCGCCTATAAAAAGGAACCGGCATTGTTTGTTTTCCAAGTAAAACTGATGCAAGAGCTGGTAATTGCCCTATACTTAATAGAAGAAAACAAGAGCGATTATGTTTTTCTCAAAAATAAGTTTGACTTGGCCTTTTTAGAAAAAATACACAGCAATACCTATAAAGAGCACAATCTACCTTGGCAGTTCTATCCCATTTCGCTAACAAAAAAAGATTTAAAAGATCCGATCGGGTTGATCACAAAAGTAAAAGAAATAGTACCGCTGGAATATTGGCTGGAATTCTTAGATGAATGTGCCTTACATGGGCTTTCCTTTGGTTTTGCTCCTGATTGGGATGGCTCTAACCATCAAATATCCTGCACCTACTATCTACCGAAATTATATGATATCGGCTATTTGATTTATGTATCTGAAACAAAGTACGGAAGGAAATATGTTTTAAAAATGAAGGAAAAAAACGAAAAAACGGATAAGTGAAAACAGATCGGTGATATCCTTTATGAAAGATCATTATAGTGAAATAGAAAGCCAAACACCACTTCATTATCCACCTCCTGTTTAAAAAAAATACCATAGACCAAATACGTAAAATTTAAAATGCTGTATATCACCCTACGTACTAAATCACTATCATCTTGATAACCAAGATCATCCTCACCATCAAACAGCAGCACTCTATTTTCATTTTTTTTAACAGCATCCATTGATGAATTAAATTTTAAAAATGGCTCCTGAAAAAGAAAATTAGTAGCTACTACACTCACTTCGCAGTCTTGCGCTTAATTTCCTGATCAGGCTGTTATTCCAGCCTCCCCTACTCGTATACCTTTAACCAATCCATCTTGATTTACAGTGGCAATATCCTCATCTGAAGATTCCCATAAAAGGTTGTCAGACCTGCTGTTAAGTACTGCTGATAGCTGATGAGTTGAGTTATAATCGATTTCTATAGTGCTGTCAGATAATATAAATGAGTTATCAAGCTCTTCCTCTCCAGAAAAGCAAATGCCAAAAACAGCATCAGGTAAAAATTCTTTAAATGGGTCATGACTCAAAAAATATATATAAATATACAGAGATATATTAATACATAAATAGGATATAATGTGAAAAAGAAAAATAAAACAGTTGCTAAAGGTTGAGCTATAGTTAAAAGTTAACTAAGGTTTATATATTTGATCTTCAGGTTTTTAATATGTTAACCTTTGGTGGACATATAAATAAGTTATGCACAAGATAAATAAACCATGAAAGGCACATTCCGAAATATGATTGTTTTTTTGTATCTAATAACGGTGTTTGGTTGTAACACAAATAGATATTTAGGCCAATCACCTCCTAAATCGACTCCAAAAATTTTTGCCCCAGGGATAGTTTCGTTGGATAATAGGAATGAAGAAGTAATTACATTTTCTCCGAATGGAATGGAAATATATTTTTCAATAGAATATTATCCGGATCCCACGCCTTCGTTCATTTTGTATACTAAATTTGTGAAGGGAAAATGGACAGAACCAGATACTGTAAGTTTTTCTAAAGGAAGGAGAACAAGTGAACCATTTATGTCTTTTGGTGGAAGTCGGATATATTATTTTGCCAATAAAATTAAAAACCAAAAAGGAAGTCTCGATAAATGTTATTCTGAAAGAAATAAGGATGGATGGAGTGAGCCAGTAAGCTTAAGCACCCCACCCAATTTTATTTCACCTAAATTTACACTGCATCCCTGTATAGTATCAGATTCTTCCATTTATTTTAGCACCTATTCAGGGGAAATTGCATATAGTAAATATGAAAATGGGAAATACAAAGAAATGAAAATTTTGCCAAGCCCTATTAATCATCAAAATTTGGAGGGCACTGAATGTTGGGGAGATCCCTATGTTTCGCCAAATGAAGAGTACCTGATTTTTAGGTCCAATAGAGAAGGTGGATATGGTGGCTCAGACCTTTATATAAGTTTTAGGAACAAATATGGTCAATGGTTAAATCCTCAAAATCTTGGCCCAACCATCAATACAGAATTCGATGAATTGGGGGGTGATGTAACGCCTGATGGAAAATATTTAACTTTTGGAAGAAATGGTGATATTTATTGGGTTTCAACTCGGATTCTTAAAAAAATGAAAAAGAACCGAGTGCATAACATCACATTGGATACAGCGGGCGGTTTCCAATAAATATGAAAATCAGTATCTTCAAGAAGTTAGGAGTAAGCTTGAAGGATACGGCTTCGAATGCCCGCTGTCTCCAAGCTGAATCACGTTGTATGCAATCAGACAAACCAAAATGAAATATAAATTCCTATTTTTTCCATTATTACTTCTTTCTTTGTTTTCTTGTTCTGACAATATGCAGTACGATTTGGCAATTAAAAACGCAACTGTTTTAATTGTTGAAACAGGTGAGCAAAAAGAACAACAGAACATTCTGATAACGGACGGAAAAATAGTTAAAATAACCGACCAAAAAAACTTTAAGTCCAAACAAGAAATAGATGCTCAGGGAAAATTAGTCACTCCTGGATTTATCGATACACATATACATCCTACTGACGTGTTTGGCGACTATGACGAAGCTCCTTTATATATTCCCAAAGATTCAGTTGAAAATTACAGGCAGCAACTAAGCAGGGAATATTTACCTTATGGCATTACCACTGCTTTGATGATGGGGCATCCCGAAAATTGGTTAGATGACATTATCCAATGGAAAGATGGAAATTCTAGATACACTGATTTTCTGACTTGCGGCGGAGCATTGATTTCAAAAGAAGAAAGAGAACCATATATAGGGCACTTAACCGTAGACAGCGAAAATTCTGCCAAAGAAAAGGTTATCGAATACCACCACAAAGGTCTTGAACATATTAAAGTCTATCATCGATTAAGAGAGCCTGAATTTTCTGCCGTTATCAAAACAGCGGACAGTTTGAATATGAAAGTGTTTGGACATATTGGCGATTTTGACCCAAAACGTTTAAGCATCCAACAAACTTTAGAAAAAGGTTTGAAAAACTACGAACATATCGCTACTCTACCTTACAGCATTATCAGAACTGAAAGCGAATGGGAAAAATTTGACACTCATTTTGAGTCTTTGTTTGGCAGAGCTAATACGCTAGAAAAAGTGTTAATGATGTTTTTAGAAGCTTTTAGATATATTGATGAAAATAAAACCGATGATATAAACGAACTAATTAAACAATTGGGTCAAAACAATACCACATTTTCAACAACTTTAGGTTTAATACACCGGCAATTTAAATCTTCTCATTATTTTCCATTATCCGAAAATTCATTATCTAAAGAACAAATAGAACGGAGCAAAGCGAATTTTGAAATAATGATGCGGTATCTAAAAAGGATGTCCGAATCGGGCATTCCCATTCGCATAGCTACGGATTCTAAATTCGGAGGAAAAACCCTTTTAACCGAATTGAAGATTTTATCTGACTATGGATTTTCAACACAAGAAATTTTTAAAATATCAACGCTAAACGGAGCACAAGCAATAGGATTAGGTAAAGAGATCGGCTCAATCGAAAAAGGCAAAACAGCCAACATCATCATTTGGGACAAATCACCTTTCGACAACAGCGAAAACTACTTTAGTGAGAAAACTATCATAAAAAATGGTACTAGACTAAATTAATAAAACAACATACAATCGAGGTAAAGTGGAATTTCACCCCTAAACCTCAAATAGAACCATGTCCCCATACGTACTTTTATCGAGTCAGGCTGTGAATCTCTCGATTGATCATTAAAATTTCTTTTTATCGGTAATAACCATGCTGACGCATTTTATCTGATCATAATTATATTTTCAGAGGCCATAACTTGTCCCGTGACGAAGGAAACGGGATTGAATCGAGCATGTTAATCATTCCAGTTTTGATCCCGTAGTTACAGGATCATGCTCGATTTCATAAAGCCTGTAACGCTTTTTTGCGGGAGCGCTTATTATGCAAGCGGATAGCCCAATTTGATAGACTAAGTCACAAAATATTACAAAGCAAATTCAGATTCAGAAAATTTCCTATAAGTTCCGTTCTCAATTTTAATAATTGCCCTATCGATTTTATCAAATTCTAATAATTCAAAACCCTTATGTTTGTCCTTTCTAACTCTGTCTAATAGTATTACATTTTCCTTTGATACAGGTTCATTAAAAAACAATTCATATTTACCTGGACTCATATCATAATCCTTTGTTCTGGAAGCCAATCCAAGTGCAATAGCCCGGAACGTTACTATATTTTTATCAATTTCTGAGACATCTTTAGTAAAATCAACTGCCAGGCCGGCATAAGGGCTACCATTTATGCCAATAAAATCTAATTTATGAGGAGCATAGATACCGGATACCATGGTAGGCTTTATACTATATTTTACATCTACATTTTTAAAGGCATCATTTTTTAAAATTTCATTCATTTCATACCTTAAAGAGCTTATCCCTTTGGAAATAATTTTTCCCGGTTCTGCTCCAACAAATGACCTAAACGCCTTCAAATATGATTCATTATTCAATTCAGTGGCAAAGCCTTTTGGTTCCCCAAACTTTACAATTCCATTTGAATATTTTGATAGATAATCTATATACTTCTCATTTAAAATCTTATCTAAATAAGCTATTTCATTTATTTTGGCTTCTTTGAGAAAAGTTGTACTCATTGATTTTAAAGCATCATCCAAAAAGTCAATGGAATTTTTATCCAAAAAAGACTTCACGATTTTTAGCTTTTCATAGGAAAAATCATAAAATGAAGAATTTTCATTAAACGCCAACAATCCAACAGTGATTAAATCATCAGTTAAATTGTTCAATCTTACAGAAATGGGAACAAGAACATTTTTCATAATTTCTTTTTGATTTCAGTTAATCTCTTCATCACCAATAACTTCCCAAGATTTAATCTAGTTTCATTTAGAGAATATTCTAGAATTCTTTCCTTTAATCCTTGACTTATGGTCCATGATTTAGGTATCGAATTAAATACCGATTCAATTACTGTTCCTAATGAAGCATTACACTTTAAAAAATAATTATCAACTTCTAATTTGATTTGATCTAAAGATAAGAATTTTAAAATGTTCCTCAATAAAAATGAATTCAATAATTTATTTCCTAGAGCGGGATCTCCACCAGGAGAGAAGCGACCTCTCAGCGCTGGTCCTCCAAATAATGCTGCATGATCAATTGCATAATATCTAAATTTCTGGGTTTGATATAATAAATTATAATTTGATTCATTACGGTCAGCATTATTCAAATGAATATCCATTAATGTGATTCTCAAAATGTCTTTAGGATTATCTATTTTCGCATATTTTCTCCTATTTTTTATGAAAAATCTCCCACTATTATCAATATGATCATAGGGACCTATATATTGTGAGGCAAAAAGAAAATCTCCATGTTTAAGGTTATAATTCTTGAGCAGATAATTTTCTCCCAATGAAACCTCATCGTACTGAACTAAGGCTATATGGGGGGTGGAAATATTAAAATAATCAGCTATCTTACTTCCAATCATTTCATATATCAAAAAATCATGATCAGGTTCTTGCAGTTTTGACTTGCAGTAATAATGCTCATAGTCGTCACATAGGAACAACATGGGGGCACTGTTTTGATGAACAAGTTCTTCTTTAAATGTGAGAGTATTAATTATTTTTAACATATGATTTTAACTAAAAATAAAATTATAAAAGAAAAAACCAGCATAAATTAAACCTTAAAATCTTATATTATTGCTGCCAAAGGCTGTCATTACATTATTTACCATCGGTAAATCTTGGTCAACCAACTCCACATTAATATCTTTCCGATAAAATATGAAAATAAATTCATTTGAACTTTATGTATCTTCAGCCACAATAATAATCCAAAAAAACTAAAGTCTCAATTTTGACATCTCCGATACCAAAAAGAGTGGTAAAAAAAATTCTCCGATCATTAAAAATCTTAACACTGACCATGAGTTTTTAATAGCAATTTTTAAAATAAACTCCTCTAACCAGCGCCATTTAATGTTGACGCAATTGGAAGTGCACAAAGAAATATGGAAATCTATTAATTCAGCATCCGGTAAGAAATAGGCCACCATTCAATAATATAAGGTCATCCCAACAGCATAAAAGCACCCCTTCAACTTAACCCACTCCCCACCAGATACTCATTAAAATCCTTATGCGGATAAATGATCTTGATTAATCAGCGCAATGAGAATACCTTTTTATTAATTCATTAGCAGTCTTCATTCCTTCCCCATCTCTATCCAAATAAAGATCTACCCGATTATATTTTTCTAATACTGACACTGCCTTTTTTTAAATTGGCCAGGGAATTAAGGACAAGGTAATCCTCTTTAGCATTTTTTTCTCTCTGTAGCTCAACATAACTGAGGAGATCAAAGATGCCTTCGATGTCACAGTCCACCTTAGAATAGCGTATTCGGAACCAGAATACCCGACAAGTGAACTTAACCGGGACGGGCAGTTATGCAGACCTTTGCTATACCAATTGCCGATGCCCTCTACATTTGCTTGAGATGAGTAAGAACACCCAACTTTGAAGCGGGCAGATAGAGAAAGGACTTATTAAAAAAAAATTCACTCTTAAATTAATATTATTATGAACTCAGAAATCACCAACGATAGTCGGACTCACGCGGAGCGCGCATTTCGGCTCCATCTTGAATTATTTACTAATCACCATATGACCGCAGAAGCATATGGTAATCTAATTACAGAGGACGTGGTGCACGAGTACCCATATGCACCTGTTCCGTTCGCAAATCGGATAGAGGGGCGCGACGCGGTTATGGCCCACCTTGTAAACGTAACCCGGCTTGCTTCCAACTGGAACTTTACGGACATAACTTTTTCGGCCACGTCTGACCCCAATACAATATTTGTAGAGTTCGAAGGCGGTGGCTTAGTAACGGCAACCGGTAAAGCCTACCACCAGGTATACAGCGCCCGCCTGACCATGCGGGGCGAACAAATAGCCCATT
>NZ_JMIH01000015.1 GCF_000714815.1 Anditalea andensis
GGACATCTATTACTACAGCCGATGGCCTGATTCTCAAAAACAGCAGTTCCCATTTCTTCCTATTCCATACCTCCTGTGAGGCAAATCCCTACCGTTACGGTTATACTTCACCTAGGTCCGATAATGTGTAAAAGCCGCTGGGAATAGCTATTTTAGATGCCTTCAAAGGGATCTGGATGGTTTTCGCGACTGTGAAAACAGTATACTGGATGATTATATCCCACAGTTTGGCAAATATTTCTATTTATTGTGGGACCTCGTAAAGGAAATTTGATTAAATATGGAAATAAAACATGGTTTATCAAACACCAGATTTTCTTTACTTAAATGCAAAACATAATAAACCTAAGAATAAAGATTTAAGCCATTATTATCTGATATCACTAGGCAATATTTGGTGGGTTATGAGGATTTAATTTGTTTAAGCATCAACTTCTTACAGCTATCAGATACGAAAATACACTCTCTCTCATTTCCATTTTAGAGAATAAAATTGCAGTTTTGCACAAATCAAATCGCATATGGCTGTATTATTTAAATCACTCCAATTAATCAAAGACGATAAAATCAGCGCACCTGCTGATTATTTTTTTGATAATCAATCAATCCGATTAGTTCATGGAAAGGATTCACCGGAGGCAGATCAGATAGATTGCACGGGACTATATGCCTCTAAAGGCTGGGTTGATTTAAAATGCTTTAATGGTGAGCCAGGATTGGAGCATAAAGAGGATCTTAATAGTTTGAATGAGTCACT
Organism: Anditalea andensis; assembly: GCF_000714815.1. Classification (GTDB taxonomy): domain Bacteria; phylum Bacteroidota; class Bacteroidia; order Cytophagales; family Cyclobacteriaceae; genus Anditalea; species Anditalea andensis. Next base: position 758 of record NZ_JMIH01000015.1, read on the forward strand.
TTCCCATAGTGGTTTTGTAAAGGCAGTATTACTTCCCAATACGCTTCCATCCGTACAAACCAAAAATGAGGTTTCGTTTATAAGAAACAAAAGTCAAAATTATTTTTCAGACATTGTGATTCAAGCTTCAGTCACGCTAAATAACCAAGGTGAAGACCTTACCGAAATATTGGACCTGCACCACCATGGGGTAAATGTTTTTGGAGATGGACTTTTGCCAATTTCCAACTCTGATCGGTTGATGAAAATTCTTCAGTATCTACAGAAATTTGATGGGATACTGTTTGATCATAGTTATGATCCTTTACTGGCCATTTTTGGTCAGATGCATGAGGGAAACGTTTCTACCCGTTTGGGTTTAAAGGGTATTCCTTCTTTAGCTGAAGAAGTGGCAATCCAAAAAAACCTTGAAATACTTAAATATGCAGGGGGCAATCTGCATTTCCAAACCATCAGTACTGCCGGTGCTGTACGCATGATCCGCGAAGCTAAATCGCAAGGTCTTTCTGTTACAGCTGATGTATCCCTGTATCAACTTTTGTTTTCAGAAAATGATTTGGTGACATTTGATACAAATATGAAAGTGGACCCTCCTTTTAGGGGTGAAATAGATAGAGTAGCTTTAATAGAAGGATTAATAGATGGGACGATTGATGCCATAGTATCTAATCATAGACCTCAGGATATGGATGCTAAACATTTAGAATTCGATTATGCCAGTCATGGTATGCTTGGCCTACAACCCTTTTTGGCAGGTTTAGCAAAGCTTTCAGTGGAACTGCCCTGGCCTCTATTAATAAGTAAGGTTACGTCCGGTCCATTAAAAGTATTGAGGGAGGAAGCAAAAGCGGATTTTTGGACCACTATGACCGTTTTTGATCCACAAGAAAAATGGGTATATGATAGAAATACAAATAAATCTTTATCACAAAACTCTCCGTGGTGGGAAAATGAGCTCCAAGGAAAGGTGAAATATGTTATTAATGGTTCTAAATTTTTACAATGTGATTGATAAATATATTGATGCAGCGTATAAATTTGGAGTTATAGGAGGGGCGTTGTGCGGAATAGCATTTTGGCTAATGTACCTCTTAGGAGCAGAACCAGTAGGCATGACATTAGTATTTGGTTATCTGATCACACCAATATTTGTATTTATAGGTGCTAAGAATTTCAGGGATAATTATAATAATAGAGAGATGACCTTTGGTCAAAGCATGACAGTAGGATTTTTTGTCTACACATTAATTGCTGTTATATCGGCCATTATTGTATACATCTCTCTTTTAATGACACCAGATGTATTAATAGATTACCGAGCAGTGAATTTACAGTTACTGGATGGGAAGAAAAGCGAATGGATAGACCAATTAAATGTGGAAGCATTTGAAACGACCAGGTTAAGTATAGCGCAGATGTCAGCATATAATGTAGCTATGAATGATTTTCTTCGAAAAATAATACCTGGCTTATTTTATACCATTATTATTTCCATAATTTTAAAACAAACTAAAGAGTAGTCTATGGTTAACTTGTCTAAAAGCTATGAGGTAGAAGGCGGTACTGGTCTTCAGGCTGCAATAAAAGCTGGCATTATAGTAGGACCCGTGTTACTAGCTATATATTATGTAGCTTATTTTATGGAGGTGGCATTACTTTCATCCTCATGGTTGGGCTTAGTTATGTTTGGTCTTGCTTTAGTTTTGGTAATGTATTTTAGTATAGCCCTTCGTAATGATTTGGGGGGATTTATGTCTTTCACAGTAGCGTTTCAGTTTGTGTTTATTACTTTCGTTATCAGTGGATTTATATCTACGATAGGAAATATGCTCCTCTTTCACGTCATAGATCCTGCTTTACCCGTGCTCTTAGCTGATGCCCAAATGGAAAACACTTTGGCAATTCTAGATAAAATAGGGGCCGGCAGCCAGCTTTCATCTAAACAATTAGCTGAAATGCAAACAGATCTCGAGAAAGGTAGATCATTGATCGGCTTAGCGCAGTCATATGGTATTTCGCTTATCATCTATGCCATCATATCTTTAATATTGGGGGCAATTGTAAAAAAGAGAGATAAAACTCTGCACTATCAATAGATATAAATGATTCAGATTTCAATAGTGATACCTGTGTATAATGAAGAAGAATCCCTGCCTGAATTGGTTCAATGGATAAACCGTGTCATGTTTGATCATGGTTATGCCTATGAAATCATTTTTGTAAATGATGGCAGTACAGATAGATCTTGGGAGGTAATCAATGAGCTTGGGAAACAAAACGGAAATGTAAAGGCCATCAGTTTTACCAGGAATTACGGGAAGTCTGCTGCACTTGATGTAGGGTTCAATAAGGCAATAGGCGAGGTAGTGATAACTATGGATGCAGATTTGCAGGACAGCCCTGATGAAATTCCGGGTCTTTATGATATGGTGTGTAATCAGGACTATGATATAGTTTCAGGTTGGAAAAAGCAACGGTTTGACCCTATTAGCAAAACTGTGCCTTCAAAATTTTTTAATGGGGTAACCAGTATCATTTCGGGTATACCGCTTCATGATTTTAATTGCGGTTTAAAAGCCTACAAAAATAAAGTCGTCAAGAACGTCAACGTTTACGGAGAAATGCACCGCTATATCCCATTAATAGCAAAGTGGAATGGATTTACCAAAATAGGCGAAAAGGTGGTTGAGCACCGTCCCAGAAAATATGGTTCTACCAAATTTGGTATGGAAAGGTTTATCAATGGTTTTCTGGACCTGATGTCAGTATCATTTGTAAACAGGTATAAAAAGAAGCCTATGCACTTTTTCGGTGCATTCGGAATTTTATCTTTCATAACTGGATTCTTGATAACGGTTTATTTGATTGTAGAAAAAATAAGGGGCTTGCGTCAGGGTATATTTGTTAGGGAGATAACTGACCAGCCAATGTTTTTTTTAGCTTTAGTGGCCTTGATTATAGGGGTTCAGCTATTTTTGACCGGTTTTTTGGCAGAGATGATGACTTCAAACAATGCCAGACGAACTGATTATAACATAGAAAAGGAGTTAAATTTTAATCCCTGATGTTATTCAGTATCATAATCCCGGTATATAATAGGCCTTATGAAATAAAGGAATTGCTGATGAGTTTACTACATCAACGATACAAATCCTTTGAAGTTATCATTATCGAGGACGGATCCACCATCCTATGCAGTGAAATAATAGCGGATTTTAATGATAAATTAGATCTTAAGTATGTCTATCAGGAAAACACCGGCCAGGGGTTTGCCAGAAATAACGGGATGAAGCTGGCTTCAGGAGATTTTTATATTCTGTTTGATTCAGACTGTGTCATTCCTCCAGATTATCTTGAAACAGTGTACCGCCACTTAACTCAGAGAAATCTGGAAGCATATGGTGGTCCTGACGCTGCGGATGCTACTTTTTCATCTGTTCAGAAAGCCATGAATTACAGCATGACCTCTTTTTTTACCACAGGTGGTATTCGTGGCAAAATGAAAAATCCAGGTAAATACCAGGCAAGAGGTTTTAATATGGGCCTATCTAAAGAAGCATTTGAAGCATCAGGAGGTTTTATAGATCCCAATCGGGCAGAAGATATAGAGCTGAGCATCCGGCTAAAAAAAATGGGTTTTAGATTAGAGTTGATCAAAGAAGCCTATGTTTACCATAAAAGGAGAAATACGGTGCTTTCATTCTTTAAACAAAGCCATTCATTTGGTAAAAATAGGGTGCATGTCAGCAGGTATCATTCCGAGGCCATCAAATTGGTACATCTGCTACCATTGGCGTTTTTAATAGGTATTTTATTTATTCCGTTGCTTTACTTTTTATTCCCTCTTTTATTTTCATTATCACTTTTTTTGATGGCGGGGTGGTGTTTGGCAATTTTTATAGGCTCAGCTTTAGAGAATAAAAGTTGGTACATAGGATTGATCACTGTGCCAATAGCGTTTGGACAATTATGTTCGTATGGAGCCGGGCTGGCTACAGAAGGTATGAAAAAATTCTTTTACAGTTAATATCCTTTTGTACAATAGAAAATAACTTCATTTTTTGGCAGGGCATATTTTTGAATGATTTCTGGGGACAATGTTTTGACATAATTGTTTTCTGTTACTTTTAGCCCAGACCGACTGATTCTTGATGCGTAATCTTTTCCGTATTTTCTCACGTGATCCCGTTGCCCAAATAGCCTTTCCTTTTCTTTGGGATCAATTACAGTTTTATCTTCGATCGTTTTTTCTATTTCATATACAGGTGATTGGATGATGGCCCATCCATTTGGCTTAAGGACCCTGTTGATTTCTGCACAAGACCTAATATCATCATCGACGTGCTCCATGACATGGTTACAAAACACCACATCAAATGACTCAGATTCAAATGGAATATCATGAATGTCCATCTTTACTTTAGCCAGGGGTGATTCCAGATCCGCAGTAATGTAATCTATATTTTCCAAAGCTTCAAATCTTTCTATAAAGCATATTTCAGGCGCTACATGAAGCACTTTAAGGGAGGCTGTAAAAAAAGTAGTCTGTTCTTTCAGAAATAGGTACATTAACCTGTGTCGTTCTAAAGCCAAACAATTAGGGCAGAGGGCATTTTCTCTAGCCTTTCTACCATAGGGAAGAAATTTTTTGAATGTGTGGTCACATACGGAACAGGAGACGCTGGTTCCCTTATAAAAATGAGCAATTACCCGTAAAAAGAAATGACTTACCAGCTGCAGGTATTTCCTCGGTATATACCGTATAACAAAACTTATGATAGATCTCATGTTTGTAAAAATAATATTTATAAGCCGCAATTTAATAAATCTTCTTCACAGCTTGTGTAAAATTAATTTTATCAGGAAATACCTCATTAGTCATATGTAGTAACCGTTTATACCAGTGGTAAAAAGGTTTTTTAGAAAAAAACTATATTAGTATATCATTTAAGGAATATTATCTTTATATTTCAATCTAAAAATATAGTTGGTCGTTGTACGTTTTGCGTATAGGGCAATATATTCTCTAGCTACGTTTTAAACTGAGAGAACAATGAAAAAGAAAATTTACCTTGCTATAGGTATCGGTGTATTTCTAATCATTCTGATATATTTAATATTAAGTCCTGGACAGGTTGGGGATGGTGCAGATATTATCGTGTCCACTAAAAAAGGGAGTTTTAGAGTAGAAATCACCACTACTGGAGAATTGAAAGCGCTTCGGTCGGTGCAGATCATGGGCCCTAGCAGAGCTAGAGAATTTAGGGTGAACCAGTTAAAAGTGGAAAATATAGTAGATGAGGGCACTGTAGTAAAAGAAGGTGAATTTATAGCCGCCTTGGATAAGTCTGATCTTTTTGGAAGGGTAAGTGATGCAGAAAATAACCTTGAACAGGTGAAATCACAATTTGAACAGGCTCAATTAGATACTGCATTAACCCTCAGACAGGAAAGGGATAATCTTATAAATCTTGAATATAATGTAGAAGAACAAAAGCTAGTATTGGACCAGTCCCAATATGAGCCCCCTGCCACCGTAAAACAATACGAATATAATCTTGAAAAGGCCAAAAGAGATTTGAGACAAGCTCAGGAAAATTATAAAATCAAATTTAACCAAGCACTGGCCAAAATGGCTGAAGTTTCAGCATCATTGAGAAAAGAGGAAAGGGATTTTGCCCAGATGCAGGCTATGCTGGAAGAATTCACTATATACGCGCCTCAGGATGGGATGGTAATATATGAAACTGGTTGGGATGGAAATAAAGTGGCAGCTGGATCCAATATTAGTGCATGGAACCCAGTAGTAGCTACCTTGCCCGATCTTACTGTCATGCAGAGCATCACCTATGTGAATGAAGTAGATATCAGAAAAGTAAAGGTGGGACAGGCAGTAGGCCTAAGTTTAGATGCATTTCCGGAAAAAAGGTTGACAGGAAAAGTAACCAGAGTAGCCAATGTAGGCCAGCAGCGTCCTAATTCAGATGCCAAAGTATTTGAAGTGACTATTTTGATCAATGAAAGTGATCCGGTCATGCGTCCTGCAATGACCACCAGCAATGCTATCCTAGCTGAAGAGGTACCTAATGCGCTATACATACCATTGGAAGCGGTGCATGTAGAAAGGGATTCTATTAATTATGTGTATTTGAACAATGGGTCTAAGCAGGAAGTGAAGTTGGGACTGGCAAATGCTAATGAAGTAGTGGTGGATCTGGGATTAAATGAAGGTGACAGGGTATATCTTTCTATGCCTAAAGTCGGAAGAGAACAATCTGTAAGAATGCTAAAAGAACTGGACGGCAAAAGAGGAAATGACCTGGTCAATACCGTATCAACTATAGACTAATGGTAAGTAAGCTTCATCATTCAATAAGATAATTAAGTGAACCAGAATAACCAATTTAAAACCAAACAACGTTTAACAGCTAATTTTTATATAGCATTAGAAGCCGTAATTGCAAATAGGTTACGGTCTTTGCTCACGGCACTGGGGATCATATTTGGAGTCGCTGCAGTGATAGCCATGCTCGCTATTGGTAATGGTGCCCAGCAGGAGATTATGGAGCAGATCAAACTGGTAGGAGTAAATAATATCATCATAGAACCGATAGTAAATCAGGTAGAGGATAGGGTGGAAGAAAATCCTTCAGGCCCTGGGATAGAAAAAAATAAATTTTCGCCTGGATTAAAAATGTTAGATGTAGAGTCCATTAAGGCGACCGTACCTGGAATCAAAAAAATCAGCCCAGAGGTCATATTGGATACCTATATCGTAAAGGACGGAAACAGGCGTTCTGCCAAATTAGTAGGAGTACTGCCAGTGTATTTTGACGTAACCAATTTTGGATTACAAGAAGGTAAAATGTTTACCAGTTCTAATTTATTGAAAGGAGATCCTGTATGTATCATTGGCAGAAGTGTTCAGACCAAGTTTTTCAGCAAGGAAAATCCTATAGGGAAAAAAATTAAATGTGGTAACCAGTGGCTGGAAGTAATTGGTGTAATGAATGAAAGATTAGTCTCTGATCAGAGCATAGCCAAACTAGGTATCCGTGATTTTAATATGGATGTATATGTCCCTATCCAAACGATGCTCGTCAGGTATAGAAACAGAGACCTGGTGACAGCTGGTGGTTTAACTGCTAATGGAGGAGGCAACAGTGTATTTTCTGTCTCTACGGATGAGGGAGCCAAAATAGGCAGCAGTCCTAAAAATTACCACCAGGTAGACAAATTGGTAGTGCAGGTAGAGCAGAGTAAATTACTGAATCCAACGGCAGAAGTTATCAGCAGAATGCTGGAGAGAAGACATTTTAACGTAATAGACTTTGAAATCACCATTCCTGAACTTTTGCTTAAACAGCAACAAAGGACCCAAAATATCTTCAATATAGTATTAGGTGCCATAGCAGGCATATCCCTGCTAGTGGGGGGGATTGGGATTATGAACATCATGTTGGCTTCGGTGATGGAGAGAATTAAAGAAATAGGGCTGAGATTATCTTTAGGGGCAAAAAAGTCAGATATCGTAAATCAGTTTTTGTTTGAAGCAGTGATGATCAGTGTTTCCGGTGGTGTTTTGGGGGTAATATTAGGTATAGCTTTGGCCGAAGCTGTATCCCGTGTCGGTGAGTTCCCTACTATCGTCACCTTGAGTTCAGTATTGATATCCTTCAGTGTAGCAGCTACTGTGGGATTGGTTTTTGGCATTGCCCCAGCCAGAAGAGCTGCAGAACAAGATCCAATAACCTCTTTGAGACATGAGTAATACGCAAAAATTCACATTTCTTTTTTGTCCATTTTTAATAATAACCTTCTTAGTGAATGCTCAGAACAAAGCTACATTTACCTTAGAAGACATAGTAGCAAGAGCGAAGGCTGAATCTCCTGCAGCGCTAAGGGAGGAAACTATCCGTGAAAACAGGTACTGGGAATACCGGCTGTTTAGGGCTGATTATAATCCCCAACTCAGGCTGAATGGTATTTTTCCACAGTACCAGCAGGCGTTTAATAGGGTGGAACAGCCAGATGGTACTTTTGCCTTTGTACCTGTTCAACAAAATTTGGTGGATTTAGAACTAGGTTTACAGCAGGTCATAAGTCCTACGGGAGGTATGCTTTCTGTTAATTCAAGTACACAGCGTTTTGATAATTTTAGGCCTAGACCTGGATCACCTCAGACCCTTTGGAGTGGTGTGCCGGTCAATATCAGATTAGAGCAGCCTATATTTGCCTTCAACCGGTTCAAATGGAACAGGAAATTGGCTCCTTTGCAGTATGAAGAGAGTAAGCGTGACTATGTAGAAGGGATGGAAGAGGTGAGCCAGAGAGCAGCACAGTTGTTTTTTAGTTACCTTATAGCTCAGGTCGATCTGGAAATTGCAGAAAAGAACTTGGTCAATACAGAAGAGATCTATAAAATAGAAAGAGGAAGGTATGAGATAGGTACTACATTTGAAGATAAATTGCTGCAGGTAGAATTACAGGTACTACAGGCGAAGCAGGCCAGGGCACGGGCACGACTAGATATGGAAACATCCGCACTAGGTTTAAGGTCTTTTATTGGTATCAATGAGACAACAGAAATCAGTCTCATACTTCCAGATCAGATTCCAGAATTAAATGTAGATGTAGATCGCGCTATTGAACTTGCTTTCCAAAATAGGGCTGATGCCTTAGGGTTTGAAAGAAGGGTGATAGAGGCAGATGCAAACGTGGCACAGGCCAGAGGGGATAGGTTTCAGATGGATATAAGGGCTAGCTATGGTTATAACAACGCAGCCCTTAATTGGTCAGATATATATGCTGATCCGAATACCCAAGCATTGGTAAATATGACACTGAGCGTGCCTGTATTGGACTGGGGTAGAAACAAAGCCAGGATGGAAGTATCCAAGGCGAATAAAAGACTGGTAGAGTATACTGTTCAACAAGATGTCATTAATTTTGAAGAAGAAATATTCACCAGGGTGAAAAATTTCAATATGTTAAAAGATAGATTGGAAATAACCAAAACCTCGGATCAGGTGGCTGATAAAAGGTATGAAATAGCTCGTAACAGGTACCTGAGCGGAAAAGTGACGATAACTGACCTTAATATAGCACAGCAGGAAAAGGATACTAACCGGAAGGAATTTGTAAATTCTTTAAGGGAATACTGGACAGCCTATTATTATTTGAGACAGCTCACACTTTATGATTTTCTAAACGATCAACTGCTTTATGTGCCGGAATAAAAATGTGTCATATAATGGTCAGGGTTTAATGTCATCCTGACCATTTTTTTTGGAAGCAGGCAGTCTTTTTGATTTTTTTAAAGCTTCATGTATGATATATTCGATCTGCCCATTGGTACTCCGGAATTCATCTGCTGCCCATTTCTCCACAGCTTTCATCAGCTTCTCGTCTATCCTAAGTGCAAATGGTTTTTTAGCGGGCATATATTATTTATACTTTATGGATTTAAATTGTTCTATGGCTTTAGAAGCTTCATCAGGTTTATAAGTTCCAAGAATGAATTTTTTGTTTCCAGAAATAACTTTTATGCCATACCTACCTCCGGTGTTGTAAAGCCATGAATCAAAATTATACCTTATGCCCCATCCCCCAAATTCCCTAAGAGAGTGGTATTTTATGATTTTTATATCTTGAATCTCATCAGTAGAGTATGTTTTCCATGTGTTTATAAAAGGTATGTATCTAAACATTAGTTTATTATGGTCTATTCTCACCTGCATTCTTATAGATGATATAAGTATAATTACAGCGCAGAGAACCAATACAAATACCCAAATCCCATTCGAAATTCTATTTCCGAAGAAAGAAACAAGGGGTGCTAAGAGAAATATGGATAAAGAGAAAATCATTATCACCCATATGAATACTTTTTTAAATTTTTGATTTTCATTGAAAATATAGTCAGCCATATTTTTTATTTGTTTAAATATTTTCTGCTATAGCCTTTTATTGGTTTAGTGTACCTACGTTCACGACTGGACTTGCGTTTTTATCAGAGCAGAGCACTACCATCAGGTTACTGACCATTGCTGCTTTTTTCTCCTCCTCGAAATCAATAATGCCTTTTATCTTCAGGTCTTCCAATGCCATTTCTACCATGCCTACTGCACCATCAACTATCTTTCTTCTAGCTGCTACTATAGCGGTAGCTTGCTGTCGCTGCAGCATGGCGGATGCTATTTCCGAAGAATAAGCCAAATGGGAAATCCTTGCTTCGATAACCTTTATCCCCGCATGTTTTAATCTGTCAGATATTTCGGCTTCCAGAGAGTGATTAACCTCCTCTACACCTGATCTTAAGGTCACCTCCGCTTCAGGGGCTTCAAAATCATCATATGGATAAAGCCCTGCCATTTTTCTTACCGCAGCATCTGCCTGTAAGTGAACAAAGTTTTCATAGTCCTGCACATCAAAGCTGGCTTTGAAGGTGTCTTCCACCTTCCATACCACTATCGTGCCTACCATTACCGGATTCCCGATTTTATCATTTACCTTAAGGGGTTTGTTTTCAAAATTCCTAACCCTCAGGGATATTTTGTTTCTGGTCATAAAGGGGATTACCCAAAAAAAACCAAACGCTTTAACAGTGCCTTTATATTCCCCAAATAAAAGGAGTACCATAGACTTATTGGGTTCTACTATAAAAAATCCAGGTAGGGTAAAAATAAACATCAAGCTTGAAAATAACCCTAAGAAATGCATATCTGAAGTGAAAAAGAAAATACCTAGTCCTAAAAACAACAAGGCAATCAATACCATAAGGTATCCTGAAACTGGTTTTGTGATTTTTTCCATATTATTATGATGTTAAAATGATATCATTTCAATATACGAAAAGATTCTATAAAAGGATTTGAAATTGGGAAAAAATTACAATCAATTCGAGCATACTCTTTTAGGGAAGCTTCAATTGATTACGGAAACGGATGTTAAGGTATCAATTAGCGGTGCCAAATGATAAAGAAGTAAACCCCGATTACAGGAAGAAGCCTACTATGTTTCAAATATTTTTATGCGGGAAGAAGAAAATATAAGATTTATACTTTATGATTTATATCTGGTCGGAATATTGCATTAGATATTATGATTTTTTGCCTGCACGATGGTAGCTAAAATTTAGACTAACTGGATTTAGAAAACTTTTCAGTGCTGTATAAAAATAACAAGCAGAGTGAAATATAATTACAAGAAAAAAATAACATGGAAGATAAGAATTATCAAAATCAGGTGTGGCCGGGAAAACCCTATCCACTTGGTGCAAATTGGGATGGAGAAGGGGTGAATTTTGCTCTATTCAGTGAAAATGCTACTAAAGTAGTCCTGTGTTTGTATGACTCGAAAGATGAAAAGGAAAATGCACAAATACAACTTACTGAACATACTGATCAGGTTTGGCATGTATACATACCGGGAATTAGGCCTGGCCAGCTATATGGGTATAGGGTATTTGGTCCATGGGATCCAGAAAATGGAATGGTATTTAATGAAAACAATCTATTGCTAGATCCATATGCCAAAGCTATCAATGGAAGTATAGATTGGAGCGATGCTATGTTTGGATATCCTGTCCAAAATCCGGATGAAGACCGAAACCTTTTAAAAACCACCTCTGATAGTGCCAGTGGAATGAATAAATCTATTGTAATAGATAATTCATTTGATTGGGAAGGAGATAAATTACCGAATACTCCACTGCATAAATCTATCATTTATGAGTTGCATGTGAAAGGATTTACCGCTTCACATCCTACTATAGACCCTTCCATCCGTGGGACTTATAAAGCTTTGGCACATCCTGAAGTCATTGGCTATTTAAAAAAGTTGGGTGTTACTGCTGTAGAGCTGTTGCCTGTTCACCAGTTTGTCAATGACCGCCATCTGGTGGAGAATGGATTAAGCAATTATTGGGGGTACAATTCTATTGGGTTTTTTGCGCCTCACTTTGCTTACTCTTCCGCAGGATCTGCTGGTGAGCAAGTAGTTGAATTTAAAGAAATGGTCAAAGCGCTCCATAAAGAAGGCCTTGAAGTAATATTGGACGTAGTGTATAACCATACCGCTGAAGGTAATCACTATGGACCTACGTTAAGTTTTAAAGGTATTGATAATGAAGCATATTACCGTTTGGTGCCGGACAATAAAAGGTACTATATGGACTATACCGGTACTGGAAATACCCTTAATATGTTACACCCCAGGTCGCTACAGTTAGTAATGGACAGTTTGAGGTATTGGATCACTGAAATGCATGTGGATGGATTCAGATTTGATCTTGCTTCCACGCTTGCGAGAGGACTGCATGAGGTAGGAAAACTTTCTACATTCCTGGATACTATACATCAGGATCCTATTATTTCCCAGGTAAAACTCATAGCGGAGCCATGGGATGTGGGAGAAGGAGGCTATCAGGTAGGTAACTTCCCTGTACTTTGGGCAGAATGGAACGGTAAATACAGAGATAGTGTGCGTCGTTTTTGGAAAGGTGACGAAAGTCAGGTGCATGAGCTGGCTTACAGACTTAGCGGATCTAGTGATTTATATATGCTAAACGGACGCCAGCCATCAGCAAGTATCAATTTTATTACCGCCCATGATGGGTTTACCCTTAATGACCTTGTCAGCTATAATGAAAAGCACAACGAAGCAAATAAGGAAGGTAACAATGATGGAGAGAGTAATAATGAAAGTTGGAACTGTGGGGTAGAGGGACCTTCAGATGATCCTGAAATCAATGCCATTAGAGAACAGCAGAAAAGAAATTTTATGGCTACACTTCTGTTAAGCCAGGGGGTCCCCATGATTAGTATGGGAGATGAATATGGAAGGACACAGCACGGAAATAACAATGTGTATTGTCAGGATAATGAAATAAGTTGGTTTAACTGGGATTGGGAAGACAAGCACAAAGAATTTTTTGATTTTACCAGAAGCCTTATCGCTTTCACGCATGATAAACCAGTATTTCATAGAAGAAGGTTTTTTCAGGGAAGGCACATTTATGGTCAGGATGTAAAGGATATTCGTTGGATACGTACGGATGGCAAAGATATGACTGATGAAGAGTGGAATTCTTCCTATGTTAGAACACTCGGAATGCTGCTAAACGGGAAAGAAATGGATGAAGTAGATGAAAAAGGCAATCCCGTAAAAGGAGATGTTTATTTTATAATGGTCAGTGCATATTGGGAAGCGATTGAATACAAGCTACTTAAATATGGATCCGATGTGGAGTGGGAAATCATATTAGATACCGCAAATCCTTCGGGGTCATTTAAAGGTAAAAGTGTAAAAAAGAACACTTATTCTGTAAAGCCAAGGTCTTTGGTGATGTTGAGGCAAAAGGAGGATTGAAACTATCTATACAAAAAAGGAGCTATTTAGCTCCTTTTTTTGTGTGTGAGGCATGGTTATCACGTTATAGGGTGCAAGTCCCGGACGAGAGTGGCAGTATCGTTAACCAATATCAAGGGTGCCGTGGGCGACTGCAAATCTGAAAGAAGCTGGCGGCAAATGTTCGGTCCTAAGGACAGGAATTTCATATAAGGAGGGTATGTGTGGGTGATGTTGCAAAAGAAACTAAAGCCCTTTAAGAGTAAGATTACGCTTATGTTTATGGAAAGAATTGAAAATGTGTAGTACACGGGTTTTCAACCTATTGAAATTAAAGGTGGCTAAACAAATTCATATGAATGGGGAACAATAGCAGAGATTATTGCCGGGGGCACATAGTCCGATACTCTGTACCACACCTAACAATGCATATTCCACCAAGCTGGGATACACCGGATTTTACAGCATTTACAGCCGGCTGACCTATGAAAAGCAGCCACTATTATTTTAACAAACCGCCGTATACCGAACGGTACGTACGGTGGTATGGGAGGTCGAAACGGAAAATAATCCCGTTTCTCCTATCCTATTTTAGCATATATAATCACTATGTTTTTTTTTTTGATAGTCAGATGATGCTTAATTTGAACGCTACCTGTTTAAGTCCTGTCTAACAACACATTATTTTTGAAATGGATAAATATTTTAAAAACTGTTTGATCAATTTAATAATATTAAACTTGCCCTAGATGTTTTTCATATGAAATAGAACAGTTTGTAAATGGGAATGATGTCTACATCTTTAGTAAGATATATTTTTTACGTTGGCCATTTTTATTTACATAAAGCTATATTGCACCACTTTAATAGTGTCCTGATAAGGGAAGCGTATGGTTATTAAATTGAAACTTATGCGGTTGGATGGTTATTTATCTCAAGCTTATATTTATAAAGCAGTTCTTTTATTGTTTTTACTCGGCTGTACTCGGGAGCATAGAGAGTATATTCATAGTGACGAGGAGCAGGAAACAGCCAGACTTCAAGAATTAGCCGAAATGGATTTAATACTAGATGGGCACCAGTTAGCAAATGCTTACTGTAATGTGTGTCATATCAAACCAGAGCCTGATTTATTGACCAAAAACGTTTGGAAAGGGAATGTGCTTCCAGATATGCGAAAGAGAATGGGATTACTTTATCCCCATGAATCAAAATCTATTCCTGGTACAATAGAAGCTAAGATTTACCATGATCACACCTATATTAGTATAGAAAATTATGCTAAGATTGAGGAATATTATGTTCAAAATGCTCCTGAACAACCCCTGCCTCAAAATCAGCATCAGGAGATTCTATTAGGTATACCTGGGTTTGAATTAGAATCACCGGACTTTCCTTATAAAAAACCATCGGTCACTACCATGTTACGTAAAGGAGAAAGGGATAATTTGATACTATTGGGAGACAGGCTGAATAGCTTATATGTCATAGATCATAAAAATCAAATAATATTAGATTCGATCCCCATTGATAGCCCTGCTTCCGACATTAGGTTAAAAAAATCTAAAGGTTTTGACCTACTTACTATGGGGAAAATGGATCCATCTAGTGAAGCCATAGGAAGCTACTGGGATTATTCAATTTTAGGTGATGATAAAATTGATTCTAAAAAATTAATTAATAGTCTGAACAGACCTGTGAATTTTTCATTTGCGGACCTTAATCAAAATGGGCATGAAGATGTGGTTATCAGTAATTTTGGTAATCATATGGGGTCTTTATCCTGGTATGAAAAAAATGAAAGTGGATATCAGGAGCATGTTTTAAGAAATCATCCAGGGGCACGAAGATCTATCATTAAAGATATGAATGGAGATGGTTTGCCAGATATTGTTGTTTTGATGGCACAGGCAAAGGAAGGCGTTTATATATTTTATAATAAGGGGAGTGGGCAGTTTAAAGAGGAAATGGTTTTACAATTTCATCCATTGTTTGGTTTAAGCGATTTTGAATTGGTGGACTTTAATGGTGATGGACATCTAGATATTTTATTAACCAATGGAGATAACGCAGATTTGTCCGCTATTTCAAAAAATTATCACGGTGTTAGGATTTTTTTAAATGATACAAAGAATCATTTTGATGAAAAATGGTTTTTCCCAATGTATGGAGCATCCCGGGCGGTAGCGGGGGATTTTAATGGGGATGGGAATATAGATATTGCTGCCATTTCTTTTTTTCCGAATAAAGCTCAATCTCCTCGACAGGATTTTCTTTATTTTGATAATGAAGGAGATTTTAATTTTAAACCATATGCATTAGATGTACCACTAGATGCGAATTGGCTTATTTTAGAAAAAGCAGATATAGATGGGGATGGGGATGAAGATTTATTGCTGGGCTCTTTTAAATTTAGTGATATGAAATCATTTGGTTTTGCTTTAAGTGAATTTAATGAAAATTGGAAACCTTATTATATATTGAAAAATCAGTTTGTAAGGTAATTAAAAGATATACTACTGAGACTTTATCGTTTACAAATGTTAGGTTTATTATCAGGGGAGGGCTTATTGACTCAGGTGAAAATGATAATAAAAACCCTTCGAGGTTTCAGCTCAAAGGGTTTTTTGGTTTAAAGCAAGTTTTGACTTTGTGAATTACAAGAACTGGCCTTAGTCCATATTGCGTATCATTACTGTATTTCCAGGTTCGGATTTATATAATTTTTGTGAGTAATAAAATTAAAGGAATATTTTACGTCAGCATGGCCCCGTCCACCTGGATCACTTGTCCAGAAATATACGAGCTCAAATCTGATCCTAAGAAAACACAGGTATTGGCGACTTCATCCGGCTGTCCACCACGCTTCATTGGAATGGCATCTCTCCAGCTCTGTACTGTTTTTTCATCTAATACCCCGGTCATTTCAGTTTCTATAAAACCAGGAGCCACGGCATTGCTTCGGATGTTTCGAGAGCCCAATTCAAGGGCAACTGATTTGGTGAATCCAATGATGCCTGCCTTGGAAGCGGCATAGTTGGCTTGGCCTGCATTTCCTTTGATGCCAACCACCGATGTGATATTGATGATGGAGCCTGCTTTGGCTTTCATCATGGTGCGTGTGGCTGCTTTTACAGTGTTAAAACAGGACTTAAGGTTGATGTTTATCACCTCATCCCAGTGCTCTTCGGACATTCTCATCAGGAGGTTGTCTCGGGTGACACCGGCATTATTGATTAGGATGTCCAGTCCGCCAAATTCACTGACTACACCACTGACGAGGTCTTCGGCAGCTTTAAAATCAGAAGCATCGGATCTGTACCCTTTGGCTTTTATACCAAATTCAGCCAGTTCTCTTTCCAATGCTTCACCTTTTTCTACGCTGGATAAATAGGTGAAAGCTACATTGGCCCCTTCTTCTGCATATCTGATAGCTATAGCTCTGCCTATTCCTTTGGATGCGCCAGTGATCAGCGCGGTTTTTCCGGATAATAATCCCATATATATTCTGGTTTAAAATGTCTATTGATCACTCAAAAATAAGGATTTAAATTAAAGAATGGAATTTTTACTTATTGGTATCATATAGGCAGGCATAAAGGGTATATCTCCCGACTGTGCGCTTATATGGTAAGGTATCTATCTACCTACAAATGCCAATCCTATCACTTATTCCGGCTAAGCGTTATTTACCTGTTAACTATCAGAGAACTTATGTACCAAATTTTTTTCTGTGGTCAAAAAGCTTATTTTTGCATAGCTTAATTGATATAAATAATAAATTAAAACATATATGTCTTCAACTAAATTCGATGTTATAGTAGTGGGTAGTGGCCCGGGTGGTTATGTAGCAGCCATTCGCGCTTCCCAGCTGGGTTTAAAAACTGCTGTAGTGGAAGCCGCTGAATTGGGTGGTATTTGTCTTAATTGGGGCTGTATCCCTACCAAGGCTTTGTTAAAAAGCGCTCAAGTTTTTGAATACATTAACCATGCAGCCGATTACGGTATTCAGGTTGGCGAACCAACCGCTGATTTTGAAGGCATGGTCAAGAGGAGCCGTGGGGTAGCCGACGGTATGAGCAAGGGCATCCAGTTTTTACTGAAGAAAAATAAAATCGAACAGCTTCTAGGCTGGGGCAAGATTAAGCCCGGTAAAAAAGTGGAGGTTGAAAATAAGGAAGGGGACAAAACAACCTATTCAGCAGAACATATCATCATCGCCACCGGTGCTAGGTCAAGAGAGCTTCCTGCTTTGAAGATCGACAATGAAAAAATCATAGGTTATAGGAAAGCAATGACGTTGGAAAAACAACCCAAGAGCATGGTTGTGGTAGGTTCAGGTGCCATTGGGATTGAATTTGCCTATTTCTATAGGGCTTTGGGCACTGAAGTGACCGTAGTGGAATTTTTGGACAGGATAGTGCCTAATGAGGATGAGGAAGTTTCTAAAACTTTAGAAAAAGTCTATAAAAAAGCTGGAATGAAGATCATGACCGGCACTGAGGTAACGGGTGTGGATACCAGTGGCGAAGGCTGCAAAGTGACAGTAAAAAGTAAAAAAGGAGAAGAAACTATTGAATGCGATATCGTTCTTTCCGCTGTAGGCATTGTAGCCAATATCGAAAACTGTGGGCTAGAAGATGTAGGTATACTTGTGGATAGAGGAAGGGTCAAAGTAGATGAATACTATAAAACCAATATGCCTGGTTACTATGCTATAGGTGATGTGATCCCTGGACCTGCTTTGGCGCATGTAGCATCTGCAGAAGGGATCATATGTGTGGAAAATATAGCAGGACATCATCCGGAGCCACTGGATTATAATAATATTCCTGGCTGTACTTATTGCACTCCAGAAATATCTTCTGTAGGATATACAGAAAAAGCAGCCAAAGAGGCAGGCTATGAAATCAAAGTGGGTAAATTCCCCTTTTCTGCCTCTGGTAAAGCTTCGGCTTCGGGTGCTAAGGATGGATTTGTCAAACTGGTATTTGATGCGAAATATGGCGAACTTTTGGGTGCCCATATGATAGGTAATAATGTGACAGAAATGATAGCAGAGATAGTAGCTATTCGTAAACTCGAAACTACCGGTCATGAACTCATTAAGACTGTTCATCCGCACCCTACCATGTCAGAAGCTATCATGGAAGCTGCCGCTGCCGCATATGATGAGGTAATTCATTTGTAATACTCGTCTGATTGTTTTAATATTATAAGCACAAGGTCTTAAATTCGGCCTTGTGCTTTCTTTATAGGGATAAAATAACCTATTAACACTATACTTTTGGAAGAAGAACAGTTAATTGCCGGCCTTAAGGCTCAAAACCGGCAATCGGTAGAATACCTTTACGATAAGTATTCCAGAGCACTCTTTGCTGTAATTTCGCGTATAATTGCGGACAGAGATATTGCGGAAGAAGTTTTCCATGATGCTTTTATTAAAATTACCAAAAAAGTAGACGGCTATGATGAATCTAAAGGACGGCTTTATACATGGATGGCCATAATATGTCGCAATGCGGCCATAGATAAATTGAAGTCAAAGGAATATTCCCAAAAGGGTAAGACCAATTCAATAGATGAGATCGTATATGGATTAGGTGATGATTCCGGTACATTAGACCGAGTTAATGGTATCGGTGTGAAAGAGTTGCTTACAGAATTGAATGAGGAGCAAAGATTTTTAGTGGATTGCATCTATTTTAAGGGGTACACCCATTCCGAAGTTTCTGAGCAATTTGCTATTCCTTTAGGAACGGTCAAATCGAGAATACGTGCAGCAATCAATGTTTTAAAAAAGAATTTAGATAGGATCTAGTGGATATTCAATCTTATATATCGTCAGGAAAACTTGAACTCTTCGTATTGGGAGAGTTGAGTGAAAGGGAGCGGGAGGAAGTTATCCGCTTAGCAGCAAAGTATCCAGCCATAAATGAGGAACTTAGGTTAATAGAAGAAGCCATTTTGGCATTTGACAATAAATCAGGGGCATCGCCAAGTGAGGCTGTGAAAAACAAAATTTTTGAAAGTTGGGAAGATGAACAGAGACACGTACTAAGGCAAGGGGATGATTTTTCTGATAAATCAAGTTCTATTGTAGCTTTGCAGCCATGGAAAAACTTTGCCATAGCAGCATCTATAGCAGCCATTATTGCTTCAGTTTTTGCTATATACTATGCCAATAGATATTTTGATGTGGAAGGTAGGTATATGGCATTAGTACAGGACCAGGCTGTGATGGCAGAAGAACTGGATGCTTTTAGGGTTAATATTGAACAGGCAGAGGTGACCTTGGAAACTTTACTAGCGGGTGAGTTTTCAAAAGTGCCAGTAAGGGGAGAAAGTTTTGAAGTGCAGACGGATGCCAATGTAGTGGTTTGGTGGGAACAAAGTTCCGCCCAAGTATATGTATCAGTAGAAAACCTATCACCTTTAGGAGATGACCGGGATTATCAGCTATGGGCTATAGGTGATGATGGTCCTATTGGTATAGGACTGATCAATCCAGGCCAAAGGCTCAGTTTGCAACAGATGCAGGAAGTAACAGAAACAGGGGCATTCGCCATCACCATCGAACCCAAAGGAGGTAGCGAAAGCCCAAATCTGGAGCAGCTGGTAGGTTTGGGGCCTGTGGGGTAAAATTATAGTTTAGTAAATACATCATAGTCAGTTATATATAATAGTAAGGGGTACTATTAAGTTCTGAACTATTATTATAAAATAATAGTAAAAAAATTTGTAATTATATTTTATTTTTTTTAGTTTCATATAATCATTTTTATCGATAAATTTTTGATTGGGTTAAATTGTCCTACCTGTATAATTACAAATGGATTATTAATTATTTAAACAATGAAAAATTCATTAATTATTTTAGGAGTATTCTTTCTAGTGATAGGGTTCCCTATATTGTCTCCAAGTATGGTAAATGCTCAATCCTCTTCTCCATGTGGCATGTTGGTGATAATGACGGATGTGATGTATACGACTGTGGGAGTTATATCATGTGGGCATGTGGTTCTGATGGAGGTATGAATGTATGTGGTGTAGAGTAGGGACCAATTAAGTGAATCAAATTTATTACTCAATACGATACAGCGCTGTATTTTTAATTTAGTTGTTATTTTTTCAATAGGAATCTCTTCTTGTAATCTTAAAGAAGAGATTCAATTGATTTTAGTGAATTTGATATAGTAATTAATCAATCTATTAAATTAAATGATATTAAAGGATTTTATCAGATACTTGATAAAGTGGAATTAGTTTCCGATTCTATTATCGTAGCATTTAGTGGAATATCAGGTATTTCTATATATAATATAAATAATGGAAACCAAATTGAATTAATAAATCCAAAAAGCAATCCAAAAAGAACTTTATTTTTTTTCTTCGTTTGATGCAAGTGACTTTCCTAATATTTACTTATTAGAAGCACGGCAAAACAAAGTCTATATATATAGTTTCGAAAAAAAGGAATTTATAGAAGAAATTAAATTAGAAATGGAACGAGGAACTTCCATTCGAGTTTTAGGAGGAAAATTTAAAAGCTATAAAAATAAATTATATATTGAACTCAACCCAGAAGGTACTTCTTTTTTGGATCCAGATTATTATAAGAAGTCAGCTAATTTTTTGGGCGTCTATAATTCTAAAGGTTCACTTGAAAGCAGGATTTTAAAATATCCAGATGAACTTATAAATCCAAAAGGATATTTCGTGCCGGCAAATTATTATTCCTTTGATATTTTTGAAGAGGAATTATATATATGTTTTCCTTTTGAGTATATTATTCGAATTTATGATGTTAATTCAGATTTTAGTAATTTTTCGAGAATACCTATCCCACAACTTGATTACATGGATTTGGATTTAATATATATGCCACATAAGTTTAATCCGGATGAAATTTCAGTTCAAAATCGGCAAATTTCTGCTAGAGTAAATGGATTGATAGTGGATGAAAATAACCTTTATTTATCGGTTGCTTTAAATGATAATATTAACACTGATAGGTTTAGGACATATTCCTCCGTTTTTAAGTATGATTTGAAAGAAAAGAAATGGATGGTTCAGCGTGATCCGATAGATTATTTTGATCTTGGAGTTTTTGCGGGCAGCTTAAATGAAGAACTCTATCTGGATGCTGCATTAATTATAAAAGATAATAAATTTGTAAATAAAGCTAGCATTAAATAATAGTGTAGGCTTTCGAACTAAATCTGAAACGCCCTAAATATTACCAGGATTGTTTAAAAATAATTTGATAAAGTAAATATTTAAGTTGTTTTGTAAGACAGGATTTTAAAAAGGCATAGGTTTATAACTTATGCCTTTTCTTTTCTTTATTTATTCCCCAATTTTATCTTTCTAAAACATATTCATGGAACTCCAATTATCCACACCGGCTCTACTCTTCTCTGCCATCACACTTTTAATGTTGGCTTATACCAATAGATTTTTGGCAATCGCCAGCTTAATCAGGGGATTACACAAAAAGTTTCTCGATAATCCTGAGCAGGTAATCTTGGTAGACCAGCTCCAGAATCTCAAAAAACGGTTGAATATGATCAAAAACATGCAGCTTTTTGGGGTGCTTAGCTTTTTATTGTGCGTAATTTGCATGTTCTTAATCTATCAGGGCTATACTATGCCGGCTAATGTTGTATTTATTTCCAGCATGGTTGCTCTTTTGGTTTCGCTTGGCATCTCTTTCGTGGAAATTCAAATATCCACCAAGGCACTCAATTTGGAACTGGCAGATATGGAGGAGATTTTTAAGAAAAAATCCGGCAAACTGGATTTCATATTCAAAAAGGATTCAAAAAAATGATAAGATATATAAATCTTTTATTAGTAGTGTGCCTGGCATCATGTGCCGCACCGGTAAAGCAATTTATTACTAAAACCACTACACATACTTTAACACTTTCCTCTACAGAAGAAGCCCAGACTTTCTTTACTTGGAATGCTGAGAGAAAGCCGATGGTCAGTGCGCATAGAGGCGGTCCCTATGAAGGTTTTCCGGAGAATGCCATCGAAACCTTTGAAAATGTGCTTTCTTTTACGCCTGCTATCATTGAATTTGATGTGGAGCTTACAAAGGATTCCATATTAATCCTGATGCATGACAATACGCTGGACAGAACTACCAATGGTTCCGGTAAAGTTTCTGACCATACCTGGGATGAAATAAGGCAACTGAATTTAAAGGATCCAGCCGGAAATCTGACAAACTATCGTGTGCCCTCCCTGATAGAGGCTCTTGTATGGAGCAGAGATAAAACCATTCTTACCGTAGATGTGAAGAAAAGTGTTCCCTTTGAGCGGGTCATCAAAGTGATAGAGGCTACCCATACAGTTCCCAATGCAGCTGTAATCACCTATAACTTTGATGATGCCAGGAAAGTGTATGAAATTAATCCTGATTTGATGTTGTCCATTGTAATCAGAAACAGTGAAGAAATAGAACGTCTGGAAGCTACCGGTATTCCATGGAGCAATGTAATTGCTTTTACAGGCCTTTCAGAGAGGAGTCCCGAGTTCAATGAGCGGTTGCATCAAAAAGGTGTGTTTACCATTCTCGGGGTGATGGGTAATTTGGATAAAAAAGCCATAGCACGGGGTGATCAGGTTTATTTAGAACTTGTGAAAAGCGGTGCCGATATTTTGGCTACAGACAGGCCTATAGAGGTAGGAAAGATTTTGAACGAGGAATTTAGCATAATAGAAGATGATAATAGAGTTAAGGAGTGATACATTCACCAGGCCTACCCCAGCCATGCAGGAGGCTATGTTCAGCGCCAGTGTAGGGGATGATGTCTTTGGTGAAGATCCGACAGTCAATGCGCTGGAGCAAAAACTGGCTGATATGTTTGGGATGGAAACAGGACTGTACTGTCCATCCGGTACGATGACCAACCAGATCGCTATCCGTTTGCATACCGGGCCGCAAACAGAGATCATCTGTCACAAATACTCCCACATTTACCTTTACGAAGGTGGGGGGATTATGTCAAATAGTATGGCATCTGTAAAGCTTCTGGATGGTCCTCTGGGCAAAATTTCTCCAGCGGATATTCTGGAAAACATCAATCCTGATGATGTCCATGCTCCCGAGACGACGCTGGTGGCCTTAGAAAACACCATGAACAAAGGTGGGGGCAGTATATATACCTTGGAGGAAATAAAACCTATTAAGGATATCTGTGTAAATCATGGGCTCAGATTACACTTAGACGGTGCTAGGCTATTTAATGCCCTCACTGTTACCGGAGAGAATCCAAAAGACTGGGGTCAGGCATTTGATACGATTTCAATATGCCTAAGCAAGGGGCTGGGCTGTCCGGTAGGATCTGTATTATTGGGAAACAAAGCCTTTATAAAAAAAGCCCGAAAAGTAAGAAAAGCTTTGGGTGGAGGTATGAGACAGGCAGGGATTTTGGCGGCAGCGGGGATTTATGCACTGGATCATCATGTGGAGCGCCTAGCCGAAGATCATAGAAAGGCCAAAAAGATAGGGGAAATACTGGAAAAACAAAGCTGGGTTTTAGAAGTATTTCCTGTACAGACCAATATCGTAATAGTGAAACTTAAAGATGCCACCCCGGCAGAGATGTTGGCCAAACTCGCAGAAAAAGAAATCAGAGCGGTAAAGTTCGGCAAAGACCAGATCCGATTTGTGACGCACCTTGATTTCACGGATGAACATCTTGATGAGTTTGAAAACAGGGTTAATGAGATTTAGGATCGATGATTGATGATTAAGGATTTTAGATTGCATTTTCTTTTAACCTCAAGTCTAATATAACTAATTCCACTAATTACCTTACCTAACCTAACTAATTCTCTAATCTCAATCCCCATGAGCCAAACTCCCCTAGCCGAAAGAATGCGTCCTTCCCGACTGGAAGATCTGATCGGGCAGGATCACTTATCAGCTCCCAGTTCTTTTCTTTATAAAGCGATCAAAAGCGGTAATGTGCCTTCCCTGATACTCTGGGGTCCTCCCGGAGTGGGTAAGACCACTATCGCCAATATTATTGCCAATGAGATCAAAGCGCCGTTTTATACCTTAAGTGCCATCAGTTCCGGAGTGAAGGACATCCGGGAAGTGATCGAAAAAGCACGGTTCCAGATGGGCGTGGTATTGTTTATCGATGAGATCCACCGATTTAATAAATCCCAACAGGATGCTTTATTAGGTGCAGTAGAGAAGGGTACTATCCGGCTGATAGGAGCCACTACAGAAAACCCTTCCTTTGAAGTCAATGCTGCTCTTCTGTCCAGATGCCAGGTATTTACCTTAAATCCATTGGGAAGGACAGAGTTGGAGGCGATGGTAAGGCAGGCAATGGAGCATGATGTGTTATTGAAGAAGAAAAATATAGAGATCAAAGAAATAGAGGCCCTACTGAGACTTTCCGGCGGAGATGGCAGAAAATTGCTGAATTTATTTGAAATCGTGGTAGAAGGGATCAATGAGGATCCCTGCGTACTGACCAATGATAAAGTAACAGAAATAGCCCAGCAGAAGATCGCGATGTATGATAAATCCGGCGAGATGCACTATGATATCATATCGGCATTTATAAAATCGATAAGAGGCTCGGATCCGAATGCTGCTGTTTACTGGCTGGCCAGGATGATAGAAGGAGGTGAAGATGTGAAATTTATAGCCCGTAGACTGGTCATTTTGGCTTCTGAAGATATAGGCAATGCCAATCCAAATGCTTTGCTTTTAGCTACTAATTGTTTTGAAGCAGTAAGAATGATTGGATATCCTGAGTCAAGGATCATCCTTGCCCAGTGTGTCACCTATCTGGCCAGCAGTGCCAAGAGCAATGCCAGTTATATGGCTATTAATAAAGCTCAGGCTATTGTAAGACAGGAAGGTGACCTGCCGGTCCCGCTACACCTGCGCAATGCGCCTACCAAGCTGATGAAAGACCTTAATTATGGAAAGGAATATAAGTATTCCCATGATTATGAAAACAACTTTATCCAGCAGGAATTTATGCCCGATAGGCTGAAAGGATCTAAACTTTATGAACCTGGGAACAATGCAAGGGAAAATGAGCTACGTAAAAATCTGCAGAAGTTATGGAAGAATAAATATGGGTATTAAATGATAGTTCAGACAGATTTTTCAGATACATTCCTGCACTATGGTTGTTACTATAATTTTCCTTTTTCCATTAGGGTCCAGGGGGGGATGTAATCGTAGTAATGATTTTTTAATTATATATGAGCATTTTACAGGCTTTACGCTTCAGATTTTTAAAGGCCATAGCATAAGATAAATCTGATGATTTTCCTACAGCATTAAAAACTTTTGTTAAATTGTAACAGGATTAATGAATGTTTTATAAACAAAGAATTTATGATTTTTGAATTAATTCGGCTAGAATTTCTTAAGGCTAGCCGTTCCTCTTCATTTGGTAAAAGTTTGGCAGTGGGAATCTTCTTGTTTTTATTGGCCATTGTTCTACTGTTGTATATCCTTGCACTTGGATTGGCATTAAAATATATCATAACTGAAGTGATCCAAGAGGAGGATGCCTATTCATTCTTGAGTGGAACCGTGATATATTTTTTCCTTTTTGAATTTATGTACAGGTATTTTATTCAGAAACTTCCAGTGATAGAATTGGAAAGTCTGCTTCATTTACCGATCAGTAAGTCCAAGATCATTAACTTTCTTTTGTTACGATCATTTATTTCTCCTTTGTCTATCATTGCATTGCTTTTATTTATGCCATTCACAATCATGGAGGTGGCACCGCGTTTTGGGATTGAAGCCGCGATATACTGGTTGGGTACACTTGTATTTACCAGCTGGTCATTGCATTGGGTGATGCTTTGGTTTAAACAACAATTTGATGATACCCTGACGGGAATTATCATAGTTTTTTCCGTGATGATTCTGGGTATAGGTTCGACTTATTACGGTTGGTATAACCTAGGCGAAATCTTAAAGCCGGTATTTGACTATGCATTGGAAAGCCCCATTCCATTGGTTATAATGATTGGTTTTTTTTTATTGACCTATTATTTGGCTTATCAGTATTATGTAAAAAATGCTTATCTGGAGGATCTTGGAGAAGAGGAGCAGATTAGATTTGCTAACAGATCATTGGGAATATTTTCAAGATTGGGCTTGGCTGGAGAGATGGCTGACCTGGAGTGGAAGCTAATTATCAGACATAAAAAGAGCAGGAGTTACCTCATGTTAAGTGGGTTTTTCTTACTATACGGTTTGATATTTTATACCAATCCTACCTATAGAGGTGGTGAAGGGGTGCCCTTTATGTTTATTTTTGTGGGAGCTTTTATCACAGGGATATTTATGCTCCAGTATGGACAGTTATTTTTGAGTTGGAATTCCAGTAATTTCGACTTTTTTCTCAATAGAAGGGGTGGGGTGGAAGCTTTGGTCAAAGGGAAGTATTATCTATTTATAGCATCTGCATTTATGACTTTCCTGCTGTCTGTGCCTTATGTTTATTTTGGGTGGGATGTACTTATGATCCATTTAGTCACATTTCTATTTAATTTGGGAGTGACTATTCATTTGGTAGTCTATTTGGCCCTATGGAAACCAAAGCCAATGGACATCAATAAAGGAGCGGTTTTTAATTATGAAGGCATTGGAATTGCGCAGTTTTTAATGATAATACCAATGATGGGAGCACCCTATCTTATATATATCCCCATGTCTCTTATGTTTGGGGATGTGAGCGGGTTACTTGCTTTAGGGACTATAGGGATTACAGGTATTATATGTTTTCCTTTGTTAAGTGACCTTGCAGTACAAAAAGTAATACGAAACAAATATCAAATATCAGCATCATTTAGACAGGAATTATGATTAGGATAGAAGGACTAAAGAAACAATACAAAGAGGCAGTAGTTTTAGATGTACCTTTTTTGGAGATTGCAAAAGGTGAATGTTTTGGGTTGGTAGGCAATAACGGAGCAGGAAAAACCACTTTGTTCAGAATCATGTTGGACTTGGTAAGGGCATCTTCTGGTCATGTATTGATAGAAGGCCAAGAAGTGAGCAGGCATGAAGAATGGAAGGCATACGTAGGTGCATATTTGGATGAACACATGTTATTATCCTATCTCACTCCAGATGAATATTTTCAAAGTCTAAGAAAAATTTATAGATTGTCAGAAACGGACCTGCAGACACATTTAAATAAATTTAAAGATTTTTTCAACAATGAAATACTTGGAAAGAAAAAATACATCAGGGACCTCTCAAAAGGAAATATAAAAAAAGTAGGTATAGCAGCGGCCATGATAGCAAATCCCAAAGTGGTAATGCTTGATGAGCCATTTGAA
This sequence comes from Anditalea andensis, assembly GCF_000714815.1. Taxonomy (GTDB): domain Bacteria; phylum Bacteroidota; class Bacteroidia; order Cytophagales; family Cyclobacteriaceae; genus Anditalea; species Anditalea andensis. The sequence goes on from NZ_JMIH01000015.1 coordinate 28,457, forward strand.
AACCTGGATCCCACTTCCCAGAATAGGTTAAAGAAGCTTATACTGGAGGAAACTGTTAACAATGAATTGACATTTTTAATATCCAGCCATGATTTAAATCATGTCACTGAAATTTGTAATAGAATTGTCCTGTTAGAAAAAGGGACTGTCATAAAAGACTTGAAGGACAAAGGATTAATGGCAGGAGAACTGGATACCTATTTTAATTATTAAATAATATGTTTGATGATATCTAAGTCATTTATAAAAGAAAATTTGATAATGACTAGATATTAATCATTTATTGGCATATGGTAGTAGCTTACATAACTGATAGTTAATACTTAAATCACATATTTTTTTGTTAAGCATATGGAATGGATCACCATATTAGGTTTAGTGGCTGGGGCATGCACTTCTATAGCCGTATTTCCCCAACTTATAAAAGCTTATAAGTCCAAAAGTGTAGAAGATGTTTCCCCCGGCATGTTTCTGGTAATGATTATAGGATTTTCGCTATGGTTGATTTATGGTGCCATTCAAAAAGAGGTAGCCATAATCGCGACCAATGGTTTATCCTTAATTTTGAATGGAATCATGGCAATTTTTTTAATAAGATACCGGTCTAAAAGATATTGAGAGCAAATTCTATTCCTTGAGCCTATTTTTATAATCGTATGAACCGCACTATAGGTCTATCGAAATAGTCAATATGCTATACAGCTGGATCAATTCATCAAAATTCAATAAAAATAGAACTAATATAATAAAAAATATTTATATACTAGCATGTTAATGGCTCAACATTTGTTATCTTATAAATAAATATATCAAAAATATAGCATTTGTAAGGAACTATATTTAATTTTGTATAGTTAAATTTGTATTTCAAATAAATTAAAAAGTTTTTTGTGTTTAGTATTATCGATGGGATGTAGCAATTGATACCATTGTTTTAAATAAATGAAGTAGTTATGAAATATGTAATAAAACTTGAAATCAATGGGATTGACTTTGAAGTCAATACAGAGGCTTCCAATGAAAGAGAAGCCAAAGATCTGATGTGGGAAACCATCAGAAAAAGTACGTCTATTCACTCCATAGATGTGGAGCCTATTGCAAAACAAGCATCTATCAGCAGCCGGTTTGTAAGTGGGTTGAAAAGTGCCTTATTATTATAAAAATATAGGTTATAAAGATAATTGTTCATCATTTTTTTTAATCCGATTACTTCAGTATATTAACTGCTGATGTGATCGGATTTTGTGTGTATGCTATAATGATTTAAATCTTTATAAGATATGAAGAAAAAAATATCAGTACATTTTACGATAATTTTTTTATATGTAAGTACTTTTTTTATTTACGCACAAGAAAAAACAGAAGGCCAGACTTATAGTCCTGCAGCTAAAGAAGACCTTTGGTATAAAAACAGTATCATTTATAACCTTGATGTAGATTCTTTTTATGATGCTGACGGTGATGGTATAGGGGATTTTTCAGGACTAAAAGAAAAGCTTTATTATCTAAAATCTTTGGGCATAGATGCTATTTGGCTATCACCTTTTCAAAAATCACCAAACCGGGACAATGGGTATGATATTGAGGACTATTATATGGTGCATCCTGATTATGGTACAGCGGGAGACATGGTAGCTTTCTTCCATCTCGCCAATGCTTTAGGAATTCGTATAATTACAGATATGGTAGTCAATCATACATCAAATGAGCATAGATGGTTTCAGGAGGCAGTGAAAGATAAAGAATCAAAATATAGAGATTATTATGTATGGTCAGATGAAAGGCCCGATGATTGGGATAAGGGAATGGTGTTTCCCGGAGTACAGGACAAAACATGGACCTATCATCCCGAAGCAGGGGCCTATTATTACCATCGCTTCTATGAATTTCAACCCGATCTCAATAACCGGAACCCTAAAGTAAGGGAAGAGGTAGATAAGATCTTGGGATATTGGCTTTGGATGGGGGTAGCAGGCTTCAGGTTGGATGCAGTTCCATTCATTATTGAAGACCCATATACAGGAGTAGAAGATCCAGACCTTGATTTTGGGATGGTGTCTGATTTCAGGAAATTTATGCAATGGAGAAGAGGTGATGCGATCATATTGGGAGAAGCGAATGTAGAACCGGGGGAGAATAAAAATTATTTTGGAGATGATGGTGAAGGCATGCACATGATGTTTAATTTTTATGTCAATCAACACCTTTTTCATTCTATGGCTACTTCCGATAAATCCTCATTAGAAAAGGCATTGTTGGATACACAGGATATTCCCCAAATATCCCAATGGGCTCATTTTTTAAGAAACCATGATGAGTTAGATTTGGGAAGGCTAACAGAAAGCCAGCAACATGAAGTGTTTGCTGCATATGGTCCAGATGAAGATATGCAAGTGTATGAAAGGGGGATAAGAAGAAGGCTGGCTCCTATGTTGGACAATAACCGAAAAAATTTAGAATTTGCTTACAGTCTGATATTTTCCTTACCGGGTACGCCTGTGATAAGATATGGTGATGAAATAGGTATGGGTGATAACCTTAACCTCCCCGAAAGGGAAGCTGTAAGAACACCTATGCAGTGGAATGACGAAAAAAACGGAGGGTTTTCGATAGCAGAAAAACCTGAAAACCCGGTTATTGATGAAGGCCTTTATTCCTATGATCGAGTAAATGTGGCTTTACAGCAACAGGATCCAGGATCTTTTTTAAACTGGACAGCTAATTTAATAAGAATACGCAAACAGTGTCCAGAAATTGGAATGGCAGGATGGGAATTGATAGACACCGGCTCACCCCATGTGATGGGTATTCGGTACTTTTCCGGTAAGGAGTCCCTCATTGTATTCCATAATTTCAGTGAAGGTATTCAGAAATTAAAACTGCAGAAAAAATCATTTGGCGAGAAGCATGTATCACTCTTTCAGAATGGGGTAAATTTTGGTACAAGAGGTGACTTTTATCATATAGATTTTGAAGGGTATGGTTACCAATGGATAAGAGTAATAGGGGGCAGCTATTGAAAAAGAAGCGATGTAATATTAAGGATGGCAGGAATAGTTTGTTTTAATTATCGTTCTATAACGATTTTTTATTTTTTTTTGTTTAACCTTTTAATGTTCAATCACTATCTATAATATCCCCATATGTTGTGGTGTATGCTGGTTATTTTGTATTTAAATTTTTAAAAAAAATTCTTTTGCCAAATATCATATGATTTATTTTCATTCATTCTGTAAAATTTGTTATAAGTTTTTTCTAGTTTGACAAATTTTGATTAATATAGGGTTTAAGTTGTAAATCTTTTTTTTGTAAGTGAATTACGCCTGAAGTAGAATAAGTTTATTCGGTTAGGGGACTTAAAAAAATATATTTTTTATAACTCATATAAGTTCTTTGTTAAAATGTTTTTACAGCATCTAGATGCTAGAGAGTTTATACGTACATAGTCAATTAATTAATTATTAACCCAAACAAATCAGATTTATGAACAAATTTTACAGAATGCTAAGTGCATTTACCATGCTCTTGGCTCTTTCAAGCACCACCCTACTAGCTCAGCGTACAGTGACGGGTACGGTATTGGATGAATATGATATCGGTCTTCCTGGTGTCACAGTTCAGGTGAAAGGAACAGGGACAGGTACCGCTACAGATGCTGATGGTAACTTCTCTATTACGGTTCCCGGTAACGAGAGTACATTAGTGTTTTCTTTTATCGGCTATTTCCCAAAGGAAGAATTGGTGGGGAATAGAACAACTGTCAACCTATCATTGATTCCTGATGTACAGACCCTGACAGAAATGGTGGTGACAGGGTATGCCGTACAGGAGAAAAGGGATATTACCGGATCGGTAGGCACAGTCAATAGGGAAGAGCTAATCGCTGTTCCTGCTGCCACGGTAGAAAATCAGCTACAGGGACGGTTAGCCGGTGTGAATGTAACTAACAGTGGCCAACCAGGAGCAGCAGCACAGGTAAGGATCAGGGGATTTTCATCCTTTAGCAATAACAATCCCCTTTATGTAGTAGATGGTGTGCAGACGCTGGATATTACCACATTAAACCCTAATGATATCGAAACCATTACTGTATTAAAAGATGCTGGGGCTGCCTCTATTTATGGTTCCAGGGCTTCAAATGGTGTGATTTTGATCACTACAAGAAGAGGCGTAAAAGGAGGTACAAAAGTAACCTATAATGCATATTATGGTTCACAAGACCCGGGTAGGGGATTCGATAATTTATTGAATACACAGGAAATGGCAGATCTCCAGTGGTTGGTATATGATAATTCCGTTGATGGGCAAGGACAGCCTATTCAGACTGCTTCACATCCTCAGTATGGTAGCTATCAAAGAGGTGTCAACCGACCAATAATTCCTGATTACATAGTACCATCAGGTGCTATGGAAGGCGATCCACGGGTAGATCCATCCCTTTATGCATTAGATTTACCAGGCGGGAATATCAATCAGATAGTTCGTGCCAATAAACAAGGAACAAGATGGTTTGATGAAGTAACCCGGGCTGCACCTATACAGAATCACGATATCACTTTATCAGGAGGAGGGGATAATTCCCGTTTTATGGTTTCTTTGAATTACTTCAATCAACAGGGTGTCATATTGGAAACTTTCTCTAAAAGATATTCCATTCGTGGAAACTCTGAGTTCAATATCGGTGATAGGGTCCGCATAGGAGAAAATTTACAGGTAGTTTATAGACAAAATAGAGGCATAACCAATCAAGATGAAGGAAACGCTATTTCCTTTGCTTATAGAAATCAGCCTATAGTACCTGTATACGATATTATGAACAATTTTGCTGGTACCAGAGCTCAAGGAACCGGGAATGCTGCTAATCCAGTAGCTAACTTAGTGAGGTCTCAACATAATGATGCTTTTGATGTCAGGATTTTAGGAAATCTTTATGCTGAAGTAGATATATTAGAAAATCTTACCTTCAGAACCAGTATGGGTGGGTCTCTTCAGAATGGTTACAACCATAACTTTACCTATCAAACCTATGAAAGAGCTGAAAATATCAATACAAGTACCTTCTCTGAAGGAGCTTATTATAATGCAGATTGGACATGGACCAATACAGTTACCTACCGAGAGACATTTGATAAGCATGCAATAACTGCAGTGGGAGGTTATGAAGCCATTCAATTTGGTATTGGAAGAAATGTTTCCGGCACTAGAGGTGGGTATTTCTCCTTGAATCCGGATTTTTGGACATTAGCCAATGGAGCAACCATATTAAATGCTACCTCTGAAGTAATCACTCCCACAACAGGTGTTTCGTATTTTGGACGTGTGGATTATGGATTTGACGATAAGTATTTATTAAGCTTAACACTGAGAAGAGATGGCTCCTCCCGCTTCCGACAGCAATTTGGTACCTTTCCTTCTGTGACAGCAGCCTGGAGAATCTCCAGTGAGGAATTTATGAGAGGAAGTCAATTGATTTCTGATTTGAAACTAAGGGCTGGTTACGGCCAAATGGGAAACCAGCAGGCACTTAATCCAGCTAATCAATTCTTTCTTTTTGGTGGCGCACCCAACACTTCCTTTTATGATATAGGGGGAACCAATACCACTTCACAGCAAGGATTTCGTCCTACCAGAATAGGTAACCCTGATGCCCGATGGGAAACAGCTGAAAATATAAACGTAGGTATTGACTTGTCTTTATTTGAAGATAAATTACAGTTTATGGTGGACTGGTATAGAAAAGAAAACAGGGACCTTCTGTTTGCCCCAGAGTTACCAGGTACAGCAGGAGCAGCATCTCCACCGGCTGTAAATCTGGCCAACATGGTCAATTCAGGTATTGATGCACAGGTCATCTATAGACATAATTTTAATAATGATGTCCGTTTTGAATCTAATTTGACCTTTACTTCCTTTAGAAATGAAATCTTGAATATTGCTGAAGGACAAAATGAGTTCTTTTCCGGTGGATCTAGATTTGGTGATGTTGCTATTAACAGAGTAGGGCATCCTCTTTCTTCTTTCTTTGGATACCAGGTACAGGGTATTTTCCAGTCCAACGAGGAAGTGGCTAATGCTGTGCCTCAAGATGGAGCAGCACCTGGTAGATTTAGATTTCAACACTTTGAAGGTGTAGATGAAAACGGGGATCCAAGGATTGGTCCTGCAGACAGGGTTATCTTAGGTAGTCCAATTCCTGACTTTACTGCTGGTCTTAATTTATCTTTGGCAGTAAAAAACTGGGATTTTACAGCTTTCTTATTTGCCTCAGTAGGTAATGATATTTACAATTATACGAAGTGGTGGACAGATTTCGTCCCATCATTTGTGGGTGGTAAAAGCCACGATTTATTATATAACAGCTGGACGCCGGAGCGTCCAAATGCTACTACGCCGATTGCCGAAGGAGTAAGTAATTTCAGTACCAATACTCAGTCTAACTCTTACTATATAGAAGATGGATCTTTCTTAAGAGCAAGAAACATACAGGTGGGCTATACTTTTCCTACCAGAATTTCCAGTAGGTTAAAAATGGATAGGTTAAGGATTTATGCCCAGGGAGTGAATCTATTTACTATCACAGGTTATTCAGGACTAGATCCAGAGCTGCAGCCACAAAATGTTACATCGGGAGAAGCTGATAGGGCTATGGGGATAGATTATGGTAATTACCCTGTAGTAAAGCAGTTCATTTTTGGAATAAACGTAGGATTTTAATTCAAACTCAAGATTACTTATCAGATGAAAAAATATATAAATAGATATTCTTTAGGCGTAGTGGGTGTTATATGCATTTCATTACTCTCCTGTAAGGATGAATTCCTTGAGGTGAATGCCAGGGGAGCCTTGGATCAAACTGTATTGGCAACAGAAGCAGGCGCAAATGCGCTTCTTATAGGAGCATATTCTAATATTGACGGAACTACGCAGAATTTAGGAGGCGTGGAATGGGCAGGTGCCAGCTCTAACTGGGTATATGGGAGCATTACCGGAGGAGAGGGCAATAAAGGATCTGATGCCGGTGACCAACCTCCTATCAATGCTATTCAAACCTATACCGCTGATGCTGCCAATGATTTTATTAATTCTAAGTGGCGTGTCATTTATGATGGTATTGCCAGGTCCAACGCAGTACTAAGCTTATTACCTTTAATTCCTGATGGTACACCTGAAGTGTTGGATAGGATTAACGGGGAGGCTCGTGCCTTACGTGGTCATTATCACTTTGAAGCTAAGCGTATGTGGCAAAATGTACCTTATTTGGATGAGAATACTACTGATTTTTATGTGCCAAATGACAGGGATATCTGGCCTGAGATTGAAGCAGATTTAAGATTCGCCTATGATAATTTACCAGCTTTAATGCCAGAGATCGGAAGAATCAATAAATGGGTAGCGGGTGCAATGTTGGCAAAAGCTTTAATGTACCAACAAAAATTTGCTGAAGCAAAACCTATTGTGGAAGCGATAATGGCTGAAGGGGTAAAACCAAACGGGGTGAGATTTGCCCTATTGCCAAACTATAGAGATATTTTCGATACCGAATACGGAAATGCTGCAGAATCAGTTTTTGCCTGGCAGTATTCCGTAAATGATGGTGCGCAGGCATGGAACGCCGGAATGGGAGAAGTTTTGAATTTTCCTTATCTCCAAGGAGAAAGCCCAGGTGGGTGCTGTGGGATATTTCAGCCTACCCAACATTTTGTCAATTCCTTTAGAACTACTCCTACTGGCTTACCTTTATGGGACGGATCATATAATACGCCGGCTAATGAGGTAAAAAGTGATTTAGGCCTTGGAGAAGATGATCCGTTTACCCCGGATGCCCGGCCATTGGATCCAAGACTGGATTGGTCTGTAGGCAGAAGAGGTATACCCTATTTAGATTGGGGTATTTATTCAGGTAGACGATGGGTGAGAGATCAACCTTATGGTGGACCTTATTCTCCAAAGAAACAGGTTTACCGCAGGGATCAGGAAGGAACCTTAACAGAAGTAGGCAACTGGACGGCTGGATGGACAGCCAATAATTATCAGTATATCAGATTTGCAGAAGTCATATTATGGGCTGCAGAAATTGAAATCGAAGTAGGAAGTTTAGAAATGGCGAGACAATATATAAACCAAGTACGTACGCGGGCCAGAACCGGTGATGTGGTTACTATGCCTAATGGCACACCAGCTGCTAATTATGTTATCGCTGATTATCCAGCAGGTGTTGCACCTTTTGACAGCCAGACCAATGCTCGGTTAGCATTACAACTGGAAAGAAAGCTTGAGCTGGGAATGGAAGGACACCGTTTCTTTGATCTGGTAAGATGGGGTATTGCTAAGCCCTATTTGGATAGTTTTTTGGCTTATGAAAGGCGGTTAAGGCCTGATGCATATGTCGGAGCCAGTTTTGATGCGCATAATGTGCTTTATCCTATTCCATTAAGACAGATAGATCTTATGAGAGGCCAGCTGGTGCAAAATCCAGGTTATTAATTAGACTTTCAAAAAATAAATAAATAAGGGCTTTTCATTTGAAAGCCCTTATTTATTTGAAAAAATCAAAAATGTACATTGCCTTTTTTTTTAAAATGTGTGGAGCTTATAATATATTTATAAATATTTAAACCTATCATTTGGTTTCTGATTACATCCCAATACTATGCCCAAAATATCCAATATTTTTTCTGTATTAATTCTATTAGTGCTATGCCTTTCATGCAAGCAGGGTGAGAAAACACTATTCCAGTCAATTCCTTCTTCTTTCTCTGGTATCACATTTAACAATCTGATCACTGAATCAGATACATTTAATATTCTTACGGATGAATACATCTTTAATGGGGGAGGAGTGGCCGTAGGTGATTTTAATAATGACGGTCTTCCCGATTTATTCTTTACAGGTAATCAGGTGAGTAACAAATTATATCTCAATGAAGGAAACCTCCAGTTCAAAGATATATCCAGTATGGCAGGTGTTGAAGCTGTAGGTAAATGGTGTACAGGTATAGCTGTAGTAGATATCAACGGGGATGGCTTACTTGATATATATGTGACAGCCACGATGAAAAAAGATTCCCTTGGCAGGGCAAACATGCTATTTGTCAACCAGGGGTTGGACGAACAAGGAAATCCTATTTTCACCGAACAGGCAGCTCAATATGGTATAGCGGATATGGGCTACAGCATGTCGGCCACTTTTTTTGATTATAATAATGATGGTCTGTTGGATTTATATGTGCTCAATAATGTGCAAAGCAATACAGTGCCGGGAACTTTCCGGGAAAAAATAACGGATGGCTCTTCCGTAAACCAAGACCAATTGTACCGAAACAATGGTAATGGTACTTTTACAAATGTAGGAAAAGAAGCAGGTATCACTATTGAAGGCTTTGGTCTGGGCCTGGCCATAGCAGATTTTAATAATGACGGCTGGCCTGATATTTATGTCTGCAATGATTATCTGGCAAATGACCTTCTTTATATAAACAATCAGGATGGTACATTTACCAATGAAATCAAAGATAGGATGCGCCATCAAAGCCTCTTTTCAATGGGGGTAGATGCTTCTGACTTTAATAATGATGGGCTTCTGGATGTTATTACTTTGGATATGTTGGCAGAGACCAACCAAAGAAAGAAAACTACGATAAGTAAAAACCTTTACCAGACATTTATCAATAACGAGCTTTTTGGATTTGAGTACCAACATGTAAGAAACATGCTTCAGCTAAACAATGGTGAAGGAATTCCATTCAGTGAAATAGGTTTTATGGCAGGTGTCTATCAGACAGACTGGAGCTGGTCTCCGCTTTTTGTAGATTTGGATAATAATGGATATAGGGATCTATTGATCACTAATGGTTTTCCCAGAGATATTACCGATAAAGATTTTGCAAACTATCGAAAAGATGTAGGAAACGTAGCAGGTGTTCCTCATTTGCTTTCAATTATTCCAGTAGTAAAGATCCCCAATTATGGTTTTAAAAACAACGGGGACCTTACCTTTTCAGATTTAAGTAAGGAATGGGGACTGGATATAGCATCTTTTTCCAATGGGGCCGTATTTGTAGACCTGGACAATGATGGGGATATGGATTATGTGGTAAACAATATAAATGATGAAGCTTTTGTCTTTGAAAATACCACAAATACGCAAAAGGAAATTAAAGGCAATTATCTTCGGGTAGAACTGAAAGGTCCTGCTTCAAATCCATTGGGAATAGGAGCTAAACTGACGATCAACTATGGTGATAAGCAGATGCAATATCACGAACAATACCTTACCAGGGGGTATCTTTCGTCTGTAGATCCTATAGTTCATTTTGGACTGGGAGTGCAGGATCATGTTCAATCGCTGCATATAGTGTGGCAAGACGGAACCGAGCAAATCATTCCGGATATCTCTTCCAATCAATTGTTACAAATTAGCCATAGCGAGGCGGGTACAGTAAAGAATGCTCATCCAAGGGCTAAAAATTCACCTATATTTCAGTCTGCAAGTTCACATCTAAACATTCATTATTTTCACCAAGAGGATGATAAAATTGATTTTAACCTTCAGAGAACGGTCCCTCATAAAGTCAGTCAATATGGGCCTGCTATAGCTGTAGGAGATATCAATGGGGATGGATTAGAGGATTTTATACTTTCTGGAGCTGCCAACTATAGTGCTACAGCCTATATACAAAATAATGATGGCACTTTTAATAAAAAAGACCTGCCATTAGGTGATGCCGATTTTGAGCAGGAGGATTTAGGTCTATTGCTATTTGATGTGGACAATGACGGAGATTTGGATTTATATGTGGTAAGCGGGAGCATAGAGCATGAACCAGGGTCGAGTTTCTATCAGGATAGATTGTACCTAAATGATGGCTCTGGAGATTTCAGTGAACGGGGTCAATTACCAGAGATTGTTTCAAGTGGTTTCACGGTGAGAGCTGCAGATTATAACGCAGATGGATATTTGGATCTTTTCGTGGGCGGTAGGACAGAGCCTGGAAAATATCCCTATGCGGATAAAAGTTTTCTGTTAAAAAATGACAACGGCGCCTTAATCGATGTGACGGATAAAGTGGCTCCTGGTTTAAGAAATATAGGAATGGTGACTGATGCCTTATGGACAGATTTTGATAATGATGGTAAGGTAGACCTCATGGTGGTAGGTGAATTTATGTCCATTAGCTTTTTTCGGAATGAAGGGGATAAATTGGTGAAAGTAGAAAATACAGGGATTGATCACTATGTAGGGTGGTGGAACAGTATAACAGCGGGTGATTTTAATAACAATGGATTGACGGATTATGTGGTCGGAAACCTCGGGGAAAATAATTATTATCATGTCTCTGAAGATAGGCCTTTACGGGTAGTGGCAAGTGATTTTGATCAAAATGGCAGTATAGACCCTATTTTATTTGCCTATTTTAAGAACAATCAGGGTAATTACGAATCATTTCCGGTGCATTTTTGGGATGACCTATACGGACAGAGTGTCCTGTTTAGAAGAAAATATAAAGGTTATCATGATTATGCTACCGCTACTTGGGATAATCTATTGCTCCCAGACCAGCGATCAGCTGCTTTAACTTTAGAGGCTAATATGATGAAAACTTGTTTTCTAGAGAATTTAGGGAATGGCCAGTTTAAGCTCATACCTCTTCCCTTACAGGCGCAGATTGCCCCGGTAAATGGTATGCTGACAGACGATGTGGATGGGGATGGGTTTTTGGATATATTAATGGTGGGCAATGATTACGGAAATGAAATATTTGCAGGGAGACATGATGCCTTTACGGGGCTTGTTATGAAAGGTGATGGTAATGGGAATTTCCTGCCTATGAGAGCTGGTATCAGCGGATTTAATGTATTCCAGGACGGAAAAGCACTTGCCAGATTAACAGATAGAAACCATAATGACATTTATCTGGCAACCCAAAACCGCGGGGAATTGAAAGTTTATACCAAGCGTGATAAACATGCCTTCAAAATGTTTACTCCCGGCCCATTGGATCATCTTATATTTTATAGTTCAGATAAGGGACACCAGATAAGGCAGGAACTTTATCATGGGAGTGGCTTTTTGTCCCAATCCAGTAGGGGTGTGAAGATACCGATTGGAATCAGTAAAATAACTGTGGTTAATTTCAAAGGAGAAAGCAGGGTTGTTAATTTTTCAAAATAAAGGAAGCCTAATGCTGAAAACATAACTCTTCGATTTCTCTGGAAAAAATGAGTTGTATATTTAATGAGTTGTTCAGATTGTTTAGTTTAATTCTATATAAATTAAACTGATTATTTGTGTTTTTAAGCTTCCTGACGCCTATTTTCTAATAATTTCTATATATTGTTTAATTTTTTTTAATCTTTTTTAAACAATAATCTATTTTTTGACTTTTATAGCTATTGAACACATTAATTATCAACATAAACAATATAACCATGAAAACGCAGACCTTTAAAAAATTAATGCTGATACCAGCTTTGGCCTTTGGGTTAGTGGCTTGTAACTCAAATGACAATCCTGAGCCTATGCCAGAAAATGATATAGTAGATATCGTAGTGGCAAGTAGTCAATTTAATACTTTGGAAGCCGCCTTAATCCAGGCTGATTTGGTAGAGACTTTAAGAGGTGCTGGTCCATTTACTGTATTTGCACCTAATGATGACGCATTTGGCTCATTTTTAACTTCAAATAATCTGACCGCTGAACAGTTATTGGCAAATCCTGCACTTGGCGATATATTGACCTATCATGTGGTAGGTTCATCAGTAATGGCATCTCAAGTGTCTCCTGGGGCTGTTGCGACTGTCAATACAGCTAATTTTTATGTAAGTCAAGATCCAGCAGGTGATTTTTGGATCAATGGTTCAGCTCGGATAATCGATACGGATATCAGTGCTTCTAATGGAGTGATTCACGTGCTTAATAACGTTATCGTTCCTCCTAGCCAGAGTATTGCCGAAATAGCAGTAGGCATGACAGAGGGAGAAGAGCCAGAGTTTACTCAGTTAGTAGGAGCGCTGTCAAGAGCAGGTCTAGTAGGTGCGGTAAGTGGTGATGATGGTAATTTTACAGTATTTGCGCCAACAGATGCTGCTTTTCAGGCGCTTTATACTGCCTTAGGTGTAAATGGATATAATGATATTGATTTAGAAACATTGACCGCTGTATTGACTGCGCATGTGGTGGAGATTAGGGCTTTCTCTCAAGATTTAAGACAGGGTGATGCTTTAGAAACATTAAACCCTGAAGCCACGCTTGATATTGATCTTGCTGCTCTGACTGTGGGTGGTGCGGCCTTAAATGCAGATATGTTAAACATACATGCTACTAATGGTGTAATTCACGTATTAAATGAAGTAATAGTTCCATAATCCCATTTTTTCATTTTATTCAGTGTTCAGTAGTGAAGGCTGTCGGCTTAGGTCGGCGGCCTTTTGCTATTTAAATTTAATTTTTTATCATGGAATACCCGATGTAGCCTAAATACATATAGGAGGGTTAATAAATAAGGGTCCGAAGGCATGCATAATTGCTGCTTTTAATAAAAGTTCTATAAAAGCATACCTATCTTAGGATAAGGGCACATGTTTTTATCAAAAAAAATCCTGATATGTAAAGTAACACATCAGGATTTAATTTATCGGTGGAGCTGGCGAGATTCGAACTCGCGTCCAGATAGGGAAACACCGTACCGTCTACATGTTTAGTTACCTGTTGGGTTTTCGACACCGGACTGCTGGGCAACACACCTGTCCTGGTGCTTAGCTATTTGATTTTCGCACCTATTTAATAGCATGATAGGTGCTAGTCCTGCCTTATCGACACTCCATATACTGCTCCAACAAGACAAAAAGCAGCGGAATGTGGCCGGGGAACTCTTTTGAGCTCAACCCTAACGCCCTACATTAATCCTTTGAAGGTATTAATTAGGCAGCCATGGCGTAATTAGATTCGCCAATTATAGTTTGTATGAATTATTCACAGGCGTACATACTCCACCTGACATGCGAGCCCAATCTTCACACCTACTGTCAAAACCGGTCAGCCCCATTTTCATTAGGATGACAAATGTACGTTAAATTTTGTTCCAATGGAAGCAGTTATTTTTATGCTTTTTGACTATTATTTCTATATATCTGTTCATGTATTCCATTTTACCGTGGTTTTCACATAGGTTTTTATAAATTTGTGTTCCCTTAATTAAGCCTACCGCGTTTTGAAAAATATTATACTTATATTGTCAATTTTATTTTTATCATACATTTCAACAGAAGCTCAGATACTTAACATAGAGAGGTTAAGGATGGAGAAAGATACTTCCAGGAACTTCATGTTCAAGACTACATTTGGGCTAAATGTCTATAACCGCAGTGCAGCAGCAGATGAACCGGTGAATCTTTTTGGGTATAATCTAGATGTTAACGCCATTTATTATCCTAAAAAGCATGCATATATATTTGTTTCTAAATTTGATTACCTCAGAATAAATGATAGTGATTTCCTTAATTTTGGCTTTATTCATGGGAGAATCAATTTCCTTAGAGAGAACAGACTAAATTATGAAACTTTTGTCCAGTATTCATTTGATAATTTTAGAGGACTGGATCCCAGATGGATCGGCGGTGGTGCGGTTAGGTATAATTTAGTTAAGAATGAAAAAATCACCCTTATACTTGGGGTAGGGGGCATGTATGAACATGAAAGGTGGCAGCATCCTCATTCTGAAGAAATAGAGGAAGTGAATTTTTTAAAGAGCTCAAATTATTTTTCTCTTCGTGCCACCCTGAATGAATATGTGGACATAAATTTAGTCAATTATTATCAAGTGGGATATGACCGGAACATAGAGCGGTTTAGAAACAGAATCAGCAGCTCCACCATCATTAATACCAGATTGACGGACAGACTATCCCTAACCAACTCCTTTGATTTGGCATATGAAGATAGACCTATAGTTCCTATTACCAATGTTATTTTTAATTTCAGAACCGGGCTTTCCATTGATTTTTAATCTCCCATTATATCAAGGTTTTAAATGGAACCGTACCATGAATTTAATAGGTTAAGACGCTGGTATTAGAATAATTTTATATCTTGCAGTAATGGAAAATTTCGTAGTTTCGGCCAGAAAATATAGACCATCCAACTTTAAAAGTGTGGTAGGTCAGCAGCATATTACCACCACCCTAAAAAATGCGATTAAGAATAACCACTTGGCCCAGGCTTTTTTGTTTTGTGGACCTAGAGGCGTAGGTAAGACTACCTGCGCTAGAATTCTTGCCAAAACCATCAATTGCGAAAATCTGACTGCGGACTTCGAAGCATGTAATGAATGTGATTCCTGTAAAGCCTTCAATCAGAATGCGTCTTTCAATGTGCATGAACTAGATGCAGCATCAAATAATTCAGTAGACGATATAAGAAATCTGGTGGAGCAGGTACGGTATGCCCCTCAAAAAGGTAACTATAAAATATATATTATAGATGAGGTTCACATGCTTTCTACCCAGGCCTTTAATGCCTTTCTTAAAACCCTGGAGGAACCCCCTAAATATGCAATTTTCATCTTAGCCACCACTGAAAAACATAAGATTATCCCTACTATCCTTTCCAGATGCCAGATATTTGATTTTAACAGGATACAGATTAAAGATATAGCAGAACATTTAAAATACATAGCCTCTGAAGAGACCATAGCATATGAAGAAGAGGCTCTTCGTCTGATAGCTACCAAAGCTGACGGAGCTCTGCGTGATGCGCTGTCCATATTTGATCTTATCGTAACTTATTCTGCAGGCAATAAACTGACCTATCATGAAACAATAGACAATCTACACATATTGGATTATGACTATTATTTCAAAGTTACTGATGCACTTTTAAATGAAAGTATTAGTGAGACGTTACTGATCTTTGATGAAATTCTGAAGAAGGGTTTTGATGGACACAATTTTATAGTAGGACTAAGTGAGCACTTCAGAAACTTAATGGTTTGTAAAGATCCTGCTACTGTGATGCTGTTGCAAGTATCGGAAAATGCTCAGGAAAGATATGTTCAACAGTCTTCCAGCTCAAGCCTTTCATTCATACTTTCTGCTCTGAATGTTTGTAACCAATGTGATATAAATTATAAATCCAGTAAAAACCAGCGCCTCCATGTGGAACTTGCACTCATGAAACTGGCAAAACTTCCTCAGGCGATCAACTTAGCGGCATTGGCACAGGAAGAATCAAAAAAAAAAAACTGAGTATCCCTGAGCCATTAGAACAAAAGGAAGCCTCAAAGTCAATTACTGCTCAAAAGCAAACCCCTATAAAAAAAACCATGGCCATACCTTCCAACCTTATGGAAGTGACCAGAAAAATTCACGAGGCGCCTACGCAAACCATTGAAACAGATACCCCCGTATATAATGCTTTGGAGGAGGTTTCTCAGGAGGAGGAAGTGTTTGATTTTTATAAGGTACAGGGCGTAGTCAATGATATTATATATGACTATAAAGAGCAGGGAAGGAGTATGGAGCTGGCTGTATTAAAGCAACCATTTGATCTGAGGGATAATGTAGCGGTTTTTAAGCTGATCGGTGAAATCCAAAAGGATATTTTTAATAAAGCAAAGCCGGATATTCTCAAGTTGTTGAGAAAAAAACTCAATAATTACAAAATTGATCTGAATTTTGAAATCAACTCAGAAGCTATAAATCCAGGTAAAAAACTTTACACTTCTACTGATAAGCTGAACTACCTAAGGGAGAAATCACCTGCTCTGAAGGAGTTACAGAAAAGATTTGGTTTAGAAACTGATTTTTAAAAGTCTATTCCCAAACCAAAATTTATGAGGTTTTGAAGTTGGATAGCCCTTGATTTGGTACCATCTTCCATTTCAATAAATACATTTTCGTCATAGATAAGAATGGTTTCTATACGGGTGGTGATAAATCGGTTTATTTTCATGTTAAGTATAGAATTAAAATTGACAACCATGTTTCCTAACCTTTCATAGTTGGAAAAGAGGTTTAAATCAGCTCTCCATGATATGTTTTCCATAAGCGTCAGTTTAGCCGAAGAACCTAATGATATACCTGCTTCTGGTCTCACCATTTCCCCGGGCATTACCCCGAAAGCACCTGCCCGGCTCAATGAATCATTAAGTACTACGGTAAATCTCCCCGTAAACGGTGAAAGTATAACCGAAACCATATCTTTATTTTTAAATTCTTTTTGGTAGTTAAGCCCCGTGGACGATTGGATATAAGCGGGACTTAACAAATCAGAAATGAGGGTGCGTTGTTCTCTTTCTTGTGCCGCTGGTCTAAAATACCTATACCCTTTTAGCAACTGTGTACGGGCATCAATCTGAGTGGACAGATAAAGCTGGGGAGAAAGCTCCCGACCATATTTACTTATAAAGATAAAATTGTCATTGGTTTTTCTGGTGGGAAAATTACGTTCTGTTTGCCTGTTGAAACCATAACTTACGGTTAGTTTAGTGTCCCATATTTTATTGTCCTTATTAAAATTGGCAAACAAAGTAATGCCGGTATTTAACGCCAATGAACTCTGCCCCCCTGCGGACCAGTTAGTAAGGCTTACCTGCTGTATGCTAAGGTTAAAATTCCCACCTTTTTCCCAATATACTGGTTGAGCTTCAGGTGTGATAAGGAGTGAATCACCTAATATGATAAGCGTGTCCCCATCTATAAATACAGTATCAGCTTTGATATTGCCCAAATCCTGCGCTATGGCGGTAGTTTCACTTATTAAAAATAAAAGTAAAAAAAGCCCAAAGATCCGCAACATCAACTTATAAGTTATATCAATCAAAGCATTTAGAATTTATCATTACAAATTTATCTATTTTCTGATAACTATCTGCTGTCCTACGCTTAAAATACTGTTAGTGTTCATATTATTCCACTGGCGGAGTTGATCCACAGTTACATTATACCTTTTTGACAATGCATATAAGGTTTCACCCTGGGTCACTTTGTGATAAATGGCCTGGCTCCGCGTACTGTTCACAGGTGCAGAGGCCTGTACAGATGGAGAAAGAGTTTGTCCTGGAGGTTGGTGTATGGTGACCTCTCTTTCATTCCTTTGTGCTATCTGTGGGGGGGAGGCGAATTGCTTTTGCTGGATTATTTCGATATCCTCGTTTCTCTTTCTGTAATCCTTCAGCTTTAGGACCATACCTGTCTTAAGATCGGCATCTTTATAAATACGGTTTTTGGCTTTTAAGGAATGTAATCTTATTCCATATCGTTGGGAAATCTGCCATAAGTTTTCTCCAGGCTGTACGATGTGTTCTTCGGCGTCTGATTTACCTTTTTTCCTTTTTGTATAATAATAGTTACCAGCTACTATTTTATCCTTTTTCTTTAGATCGTTTACTCTCCTTAGTTTTCCTTCACGGATGCCTATTTCCTCTGCTAAAGCTTCCTGACTGCCGGTCTTTTGGGCCTGCACTGCCTTAATGCTGTTTACTTTTATCTGATTAGGTTTTCCTGCATTGCTGGTATTGCCCGTTACATTTGGGTATCCAGCTTTGTTTTGCTTAGATGGGATATAGTTTACCTGTGAGGGTGTTGATGCAGGTTCATTGGAGGTAAGTACTGGTCTAATAGGGGCACTTCCTTCTCTGATATAAACTACCGTATAAGGTTTCCCTGCCGGGATCTTACCGTTGGTGGCCCACTTATTGTATTCCTTAAGGTGATTTTCACTTACACCAATGGTGGAGGATATCCTCCCCAAGTCTGTGGGGCCGTGTACCACCATTTCTTCCAGGTAGCTACCATTACTTACGAGCTGTCCTATCTGACCTTCAAAGGCGATTTTATGGGCTAGGAATTTTTTAAAATACCAATGGCTGTTTTTGTCTATGTCTATTACTTTTTTACCTGAATACTGTTCACCAAAGTATCCCCGTGCTCCCCCGAGGCCCATTTGGTAGGAGACTACAGCGCACATCCAATTATCCAGATAGCGGTTATGTTTTTTGAGATACAGCGCTGCTCCCCGGGTGGAGGCTACAATGTTTTTTCTTTCATCTATTTGGTTGTCCACACGCATAAATACTTCTTCAGCAGTACCCTGCTTAAA
This sequence comes from Anditalea andensis, assembly GCF_000714815.1. GTDB lineage: Bacteria > Bacteroidota > Bacteroidia > Cytophagales > Cyclobacteriaceae > Anditalea > Anditalea andensis. Next base: position 47,553 of record NZ_JMIH01000015.1, read on the forward strand.
TTGCCAAAAACCCACCGCATTGGAGGTAGATACAGCATCTGAAATTAAACTGCTTTCTTGGATAACCAGGTACTTTACATCAGGTGGAAGACCTTCTTCCCGCAAAACCCTTTCTATGGTAGGCATATATAAGTTTACCCTGTCCAATTTGATCTTAAAATAGGTCTGATTACGATATAATGCATCTACATCCTGCTGGATTTCTCTTTGGGCATGTTGGTTTAGACGTAGGGTAAGGTCAGCAAACTTTAGTTGACTTGGCACCTGTGGCACCTGAGCATATCCCTTTACCGTAAAAAAACACAGGGTTAGGACTATTAGTAATCTATTGATGATCATATTTACAAACTTATAGTTTTCGGGCCATAAATATACCGTCCCTTATAGGTAAAAGTACATTTTCTACCCTAGGATCCTCATGGATCTTTTTATTAAAATCTAGTATGGCTCTCGTGTCCTTATCTACTTTTTTATCAGGGCTAATCAATATTTTGCCGGACCAGAGTACATTGTCAGCTAGAATAATTCCTCCTTTCTTTACCCGATCTATCACCAGATCATAGTACTTACCATAATTTATCTTGTCTGCATCTAAAAATACCATGTCAAACTCTTCCTCTAATTGTGGGATTAGTTCAAGGGCATTGCCGAGTCTGTATTCTATTTTTTCGGTTAGACCTGCTTTATGAAAAAAGCCCCGTACCATCTCTTCCAGTTCATCATTGATATCCAGTGTGATCAGTTTTCCATTTTTTGATAATCCTCTGGCCATACAAACGGCAGAATAACCGGTGTATGTACCGATTTCAAGAATAACGTCAGGATTAAGCATTTTAGTAAATAATTCGAGGACTTTTCCCTGCAGCTGTCCCGAAAGCATTCTGGGCATGAGTACTTTCGCATTGGTTTCTCTTATGATGTGCCGCAGCAGATCATCTTCTGGAGAGGTGTGTTCCTGGCAATACTCTAGTAGTTCTTGGCTTATAAATTCCATAATCAATATTTCTTAGGCAAATAAGTAAGGTAACTAAAATCTTCTTCAGCTAGATATTCGTTTGCCAATTCCTGAAGCTGCTCTGCTGAAGTTTCTTTGATAATCTTAAATATCTGATCCAGCTCTGTTACTTTGTTTTGGTCAAGCAGGTTTTTGCCAAAAATAAGCATCAATGAGGCATAGTTTTCTTCAGCCATGGCCATCTGACCTACCGCTTGTTCTTTGGCCATATGTATTTGCATAGAGCCCAGTTTTTGGTTTCTCAGTTTGGCCAGTTCTTTCATAACCAGCTTTTTGGCTTTAGCGGCGGTTTTTTCTTCGGTGCCGTAAAATATGCCTAGAAATCCGGTATCTGTATATGCCTGATAGGTAGATTCCACACTATAGACATAGCCATGCCTTTCCCGTAATGCGAGATTAAGCCTACTGGTCATGCTGGGGCCGCCAAGGATATTATTTAACAGATAGAGTTTAAATCTATCAGGGTGATAAAGGCTAATAGCAGGTTTCCCAATGGCAAAGAGTGATTGTGTGATATCTTTTTCGACTGTTTTGTGAATAGGCTGATAATTGGAGAATCCGCTGCGGATGTATAGTCTTTTTTTCACTGGTATATTAGTAAGAAATCCTTCTATCTGCTTCAGTACTTTTGAGAAGCTTATATTACCAACTACTGAAAAAACAATCTTCGAAGTATCTAACCTCGAAGAGACAAAATCGAAAAAGTCCTTTTGGGTAAACTTGCTGACCGTTTCTTCCCTGCCAAGAATATTCCTGCCGAGGGCATGGTTTTCAAATATCTGTGCATCAAAATCATCTTGAATGGCATCTTCCGGGGAGTCTCTGTACATGGACATCTCTTCCAGTATGACCTGTCTTTCTCTGTTGATCTGATTTTCCGGAAAGGTACTGTTGAAGGTGATGTCACAAAGCAGTTCAGCAGCTTTGTTGAAATGCTGATTTAAAATACTGGAATAAAAGCAGATTTTTTCTTTGGTAGTGTAGGCATTTAACTCACCACCTACAGAATCCAAGCGGTTTAGGATGTGAAATGCTTTTCTTTTTTTGGTACCCTTGAAGGCCATGTGTTCCCAAAAATGCGCTATACCTTCCTGTTCCTTGGTTTCGTCCCTACTCCCGATGTCTAAAATAAATCCGCAATGGATCAGTCGGGTGTGGGTTATTTCTTGGTGAATGATGCGTATTCCGTTTGCTAACTCTTTAATGTTATATGACATGTGTGATATTCCGGCGATCAATATGACAAAAATAACAGACTTTATCCGGATATTTTTTTGAGGGGGATAAATATGTTAATTTTAAGTACCGAACATACATATAATTTAGAAAGTTTATGAGATATACACCACTGAATAAGTCTCTTTATATAAAAAACAGACAGAAGCTCGTCAGTAAATTAAAACCCAATTCAGTAGCTATTTTTAATGCTAATGATATCATGCCTACCAATGCGGATGGGACCATGAGGTTTAGGCAAAATAACGATCTTTTCTACCTGACAGGAATAGATCAGGAAGAAACTATTTTAGTACTATGCCCGGATTTTCCCAATGAAGATATGCGTGAAATCCTATTTATCAGAGAAACCAATGAGCATATAGCGATATGGGAAGGTCATAAATATACCAAAGATGAAGCTTATGAAGCTTCAGGCATACAGAATATCCAGTGGGTAGAAAATTTTAACGGTGTGATTAATACACTCGCTGCACTACAGGAAAATATTTACCTCAATACAAATGAACACCTGCGGGCTGACGTTCAGGTGGAAACCAGAGATACCAGGTTCTTCAAAGCCTTTAAAGATCGATTTCCGTTACATCATTATCACCGGGCAGCACCCCATATGCATGAACTTAGAGCAGTAAAAGAGCCGGAAGAATTAAGGCAGCTGCAGAAAGCCTGTGATATCACAGATAAAGCTTTCCGAAGAGTGCTTCAGTTTGTGAAACCTGGTGTGATGGAGTATGAAATAGAGGCAGAGTTTATCCATGAATTTACCCGTCAGGGCAGTATGGGGTTTGCTTATATCCCTATCATCGCCTCCGGGGCCAGTGCATGTGTACTGCATTATGTGGATAATAATCAGCCTTGCAAAGATGGGGATCTCATTTTATTTGATGTGGGGGCCGAATATGGCAATTATAATGCGGACATGAGCCGTACCATACCCGTAAACGGCAGATTTACCAAAAGGCAGAAGGATGTGTATAATGCGGTACTTAGGGTACAACGGGCTGCTATGGACATATTGAAGCCCGGAAATAATATTCAGGCATATCACAAAGAAGTCGGCAAGATCATGGAAGCAGAGCTGATCAACTTAGGTCTGCTGGATAAAACGGATGTAAAAAATCAGGATCCCAATAAACCATTATATAAAAAATATTTCATGCATGGGACTTCTCACCATTTGGGATTGGATGTGCATGATGTGGGTACTATGTATGGGCCGATTTCCTCCGGGATGGTATTTACCGTAGAGCCGGGGATTTATATCCAAGAAGAGGGATTAGGCATACGTTTAGAAAACAATATTGTAATCCTACCAGATGGCCACCTCGACCTGATGGGGAATATTCCTATAGAGGTGGAGGAGATAGAGGAGTTGATGAATAGGTAGGTTGAATAATTTGCCAAGAAGACTGGAAACTCAAATAAAACAAAAAAGGCTGATCCGTATGAATCAGCCTTTATATTATCTAAAATTGGATATAATTATCCGATAGAAATTCTCTTGAATTCTTTTACAGCCAATCCTTTGGATACGCTGTCAAGATACTGAGCGATGGTTTTGCTGTTGTCTTTTTCAAAAGACTGGCTTAGCAAAGTGTTCTCTTTGTAGAACTTCTGCAATTTGCCCATGGCTATTTTTTCAATCATTTCTTCAGGCTTGCCTTCTTGTCTGGCTTGGTCTTTACCTACTTCGATTTCTCTCTCTACAGTAGTTGAATCCACTCCGTCTTTATTTACGGCTACCGGGTTCATGCCCGCGACTTCATATCATAATCTTAAGATACGATCTATTTAAATACTTAATATAATTTTATTAATATAATTTTAATCTATGAAAAATTATATTAAAAGTATTTAATGATGAGCTTAATCTTCAATTTTTACAATATCTTACAATATAAATTGTATTATTTATAGATTAGTTTATCCTTATGACGTTTGGAATATAATATTTTAATTATTATATTTATTAACTAAAATTTTGGATAATATAAACTAAAAAATCTTGAAAAACTCGTATCTATCTATCCTCTTTTTTGGATTGGTAGCTATTAGTTCTTGTGAAGATGCAGGGCAAGATGAATTTACAGATCAAAAAAAACAAAAATTATCTGTTCAAGATCGTGAAGCTTATGAAACGAAGCTAAAGGAATTTACTTTGTTTATGGGAGAAGTTTTTAAAGACCCTGAGGCAAGACGAGAGTTGTTTGATTTTGCTAAAATTGAGGGAAATGAAAATGATGTTTTAGTATAATATGAAATTGTTATTTACAGAAAATGATAACCCACTTGCAAGACAAAAATCGGCTATTGTTTCTGCATTTTATAAAAATGCAGAAAATTACAGGTTATTAGAAGATGATGAGTTTAATGAACAAGAATTAATTGATTTTATTAATGATAATAATGTGGGAGTTTTAGCTCCGTATCTATATGACAATTTTGATCCGGAATCAATTACAGAACTGACAGTATCTTGGTGGACTGAAGAAATGGAACTTGAAGGAATGGCACAAGATCGGGATTGGGATGGTGAACCCCTGGTTTTAAAGTGGCATTAAATGAAGATGGTAATTTTATTCAGTTCAGGACTTCAGGATCTGCTTTTGTAGAAAATGATTTAATATATGCCAATGACGAATATGCTTATGAAAACCCAACGGTGGTATTTGGGAGTTTTAATGATGATGAAATGATCGTTGATCCAGGAGATCCTTGGTATGGTGGTAGAAGAGGTAATCCAAGCCCTCAACCGTCAGTTCATTACCCTTATGATTTAGGGCTTAATTGTACCAATGTCAGTAATACTGATATTATAAATTGGAGTATGAAAAATTTTAAAATTACTGGGAATACAAGAGGGTGGCCTCATCCAAATAGAATTTCCATGTGGGTATTAGGAACTAATCCAACTTCAGCACCATTTTTTGATAGGGAAAAAATAAGTAGAGGTGACTTTGATTGGAAAAATGATTTTATTCCTTATGGGGGTGTAATTGCAACAGGCTGGTAATTATCTAATTATAATCAAAATATAATAATAGGAGTCAAAAGACCTACTAATTCAATTGAACAAACCGTTCTTCTTTATCAGACAAATTCAGATGGAGAAGCGGAAATTAGTACTTCTGTTACTATTAGTAGAGCTCGTACTTTTTTAGTCACTAATCAATCTTGGTTAAGGTGCAGTGAATTGAATGGTAATTATTTGGTTGATAGGGGTAACGATTTTATAGGGCCTGTAGCTATTTGGGCATATGATGTGGGAAGAAAAGGGTTTGAAGTTCAATTTACTGTAGCACCACAGGTTATTAGATTAAATTAAAGAGTTATGAAAAAAATCTTTCTTATACTCACACTATTATATACAAGTCAAGTTAAAGCCCAACATTCTTCTGAATGGTTTGCCCGAACCAATGCCAATATTGTTCAAAATTATACCTTTGACCGAGGATATGCCTTAGGCATAGGTGCTCATTTGGGTTATAAGCCAAGCAGTAAGATAGCTAGAAAATGGAGTCCAGTGTTTTTATTAGGTATGGAGACTGTTCCAGGATGTATCAATCCGGATAATTGTGATGTGTTTTGGTATGATTATAATTTTAGGATCCAGGGTGGCTTTGAAAGGATAATTTTGGATACAGGGAGAGATAAGCTGACACTTGGTCTAGGCGCATCAATTTTTGCTGGTAGACTTTTAACTGGTAGGTTATAATCTATAGAAAATAATGGTAATGTGCAATCTTCCTATATTAAGGAATTTGAGGCAAGTCCTTCCCCTCAAATATCACTTAGGTATACTAATCCAGCTATTTCTTCCAGGTTATCTTTTGGATATATATTAGACTGGGGTATAATTGATGATGTGTTGCTTCATGGTTTTTCTATAGACTATAGAATAAAGTAAAATAAAAGGCTGATCCATATAATGAATCAGCCTTTTTAATATCTTAAATCGATTAGGATTATCCGATAGAAATTCTCTTAAATTCTTTAACAGTCAATCCTTTGGATACGCTGTCAAGGTATTGAGCTATAGTCTTGCTGTTGTCTTTTACGAAAGACTGGCTTAGCAAAGTGTTTTCTTTGTAGAACTTTTGCAGTTTACCCATAGCGATTTTCTCAAGCATCTCTTCAGGCTTGCCTTCTTGTCTTGCCTGGTCTTTACCTACTTCGATTTCTCTTTCTACTGTAGTAGAGTCTACTCCGTCTTTGTCCACTGCTACAGGGTTCATAGCAGCGATCTGCATAGCAACATCTTTACCGGCTTCTTCTACGTCAGAGCCGTTTGCATTTGTCAAAGCTACCAATACACCTAATTTACCATTGGAGTGGATATAAGGAGTAACTGCTTCACCTTTCACGATTTCAAAATGGCTGATATCGATTTTCTCACCGATCTTACCTGTCATTTCAGTGATTTTTTCACCTACGGTGATATCATCATAAGGAAGCGCAAGGATTTCTTCTTTGGATGTAGCGTTGTTTTCTACTGCCAGGCTAAGGATATTGTTGGCGAATGAACCGAACTCTTCGTTTTTAGCTACGAAGTCAGTTTCGCAGGTCAAAGAAAGAATGATACCGGTGGTGTTATTATCGCTGACTTTAGTTACTACCACACCTTCTTTAGTTTCACGGTCTGCTCTGGAAGCAGATACTTTTTGACCTTTTTTTCTAAGGATATCAACAGCTTTTTCAAAATCTCCTTCAGCTTCGGTAAGGGCTTTTTTACAGTCCATCATACCGGCGCCGGTCATTTGTCTTAGTTTGTTTACCTCTTGTGCAGTAATAGCCATTATTATAGGAAGTTTAAATGTGATAATTATTTAGTAAAACCGCTGGGGTTGATATGTCGGGGGTATTAACGAAAAATTGAACATAGGTAGGGATACCGTATGTTCAATCTCACGTCAATAAATAATCATAGTGGATTACTCTTTTGTTTCTGCTTCTGTGTCTACAGCTTTTTTAGCTTCTTCTTCTTCAGAAAGTTTAGCATCGTCTTTGTCTTTTCTTCTTTCAGAAAGACCTTCTTCGATAGCTGTACCAAAAGCTTTAATTAACAAAGAGATGGATTTGAATGCATCATCATTGGCTGGTATAGGGAAATCTACCTCATTCGGGTTAGAGTTCGTATCTACCAATGCGAAAACAGGGATACCAAGCTTTTTTGCTTCGGAAATAGCGATGTGTTCTCTTTTGATGTCCACTACAAAAAGTGCAGCAGGTAATCTGGTCAGGTCAGCGATACCGCCCAAAACTGATTCCAGTTTCTCTCTCTGTCTAGAGATCATCAAACGCTCCTTTTTGGCAAGGTTTGTATAAGCGTCTTCCTTCTGCATCTTATCGATGGTAGACATCTTCTTTAAAGACTTACGGATAGTAGCGAAGTTTGTCATCATACCACCTAACCATCTTTCGGTCACGTATGGCATGTTTAATCTCCTAGCTTCTTCAGCCACTAAGTCTTTCGCCTGCTTTTTGGTAGCTACGAACATTACTTTCTTTCCTGATCTTACGATCTGCTTGATTGCGTTGGATGCTTCTTCAAGGCAAACGAGCGTTTTATTAAGGTCGATGATATGGATACCGTTCTTCTCCATGAAGATATATGGTGCCATTCTCGGATCCCACTTTCTTGTTAAGTGTCCAAAGTGAACACCAGCATCCAGTAAGTCTTTATATTCAATATTAGCCATTATATATATGTGTGTATCTTAAAATATATGATTGAATAAAATCCCAAATTAACGTTTTGAGAACTGGAACTTTCTTCTTGCTTTCTTTCTTCCCGGCTTCTTACGTTCCACCATTCTTGGGTCACGGGTAAGGAAACCTTCTTTTTTCAAGGGAGATCTGTGCTCTTCGTTTATTTCACAAAGTGCTCTGGAGATTGCCATACGGATAGCCTCAGCCTGTCCTTTGATACCACCACCGTCTACATTGATTTTAATGTCATACGCATCGTTCTCGTTTACTAAAGCGAGAGGCTGCTTCACAACAATCTGATGCAAATCAAAAGGGAAGTAAACTTCAAGAGATCTGTTGTTTACAGTGATCTCACCTTTACCTGACTGCATATAAATTCTTGCTACAGACGTTTTTCTTCTACCTATTGTATTGATAACTTCCATTGATTGCTAGAATTAAAATTTAACTTCTTTTGGTTGTTGAGCGCTATGAGGATGCTCAGAGCCTGCATATACATACAGGTTACCATAGAGCTTGTTACCCAATCTTGTCTTGGGCAACATACCTCTGACTGCCTTCTCTACCAACATGATAGGAGATTTCTGCATCAGCATCTTTGGAGTAGCGATACGCTGGCCTCCTGGGTATCCTGTGTGACGGACATATACTTTGTCATCCCACTTTCTACCGGTAAGTCTGATTTTCTCTGCGTTGATGACAATTACATTGTCACCGCAGTCTACGTGAGGAGTATAACTAGGCTTAGTCTTTCCTCTCAAAATTTTTGCTACCTCACTGGCAAATCTACCTAGAACCATTGACTGGGCATCCACTACGATCCAGTTTTTCTCTACGGTAGAGTCATTTGCCGATACGGTTTTATAGCTTAAAGTATCCACTGTGTAAACGTTTAATTATTAGCTTGTTAAATACATTTCACCCTCAAAAAGGGACACAAAGATATAAGCTTTAATTTTTATATGCAAAGGAAATAGAAGTTTACTGCCTTATTTTCACGAGAATAGCTTCTTTAAAGCCTTCCCAATTCAATAATTTTAGAAAATTTCACAACGTATATTTCATTTGGCTTCAATGTAAGGTTTTTTTATAGAAAAAACGCTGTAACCTCTTTGCCCAACTTTTTTAACGCTGCCATTAAATTCTTTCTGACAAACTATCTGTTCTTCTCCAGCTGCTTCATCATCACTGCATAGTCCTTATGGTAAGGAGCTTCGACTTTTATAGTCTGCCCGTCCAATCCCGTAAAGCCTATGGAGTAGGCATGAAGTGAGACCCTCTGCATGATAGGCTGCTCTTCTGTGTCTTTCTTAAGGTTAAATCGCCTTTTTAGGTTAGATAAGTATAATGGCTTTCCCCCATACAGATCATCCCCACATATTGGAGCCTTCAGATAGGCCAGGTGAACCCTGATCTGGTGAAGCCTTCCGGTGACCGGCTTGCACTCTATTAAGGAGTGGGCATAGTAGGTCTTCAAAGTGGTGAAATAAGTGGTGGCAGGCTTGCCTTCCTTACTGACCTTGGCGATACCTTTATTATTGGCGAGCAGGTTTCGGTCCACAAGCGTATTATTGTGCTCATGTATGCCGTCCACTACTGCATGATAGATTTTTTCCACTTTCCTGTCTTCAAACTGTATCGCAATGTTACGGTAGGCTTCCTGGTGCTTTGCTATGACCAGGCATCCTGATGTTTCTTTATCCAGCCTGTGACACACCTGGGCATCAGGGGTGTACAACTTGGCCAGATGCAGGATGTTTTGAGACTCATGCCTATCGTCCAAAGTCGATAAATACGGAAGCTTATTGATTACGATGTAATCTGCGTTTTCAAACAGGATAAGATTTTTGAAATCTATTTTCTTCATACAGCTTTACGCTCTTCCAAATTAAGGCGCAAAATTAATATTTTTTGTAGTGATATCAAAATTATATTTTATGGGGGGTGTATATCTTTAGGATTACTTTATCTTTTGTAACCTGTTAGACCTGAACGGGATCTGTAATATAAGTACTATCATAAAATTGGAATAAAAGGATATTATTGATATTAATTTTTCAGTCTCAGCACTGCTTACTAAATTCATATTCTGTTTTTCATTCTCCATTAACTTATTTGGATACTTATACCCCAGTTGCTTTTAAAAAACGATTGAATGTGAAAATCTTATTGTTTACTGTACTCCTTTTAGGATTTACCTTATTCGATCTATTTGCACAGCGGGGCAATAACCAGTTAGCAATAGGAGCAGAGCTGGATCCGGTAATATCAGTTGATTCCTTTTTGGAGTATAATTTTCAAGTAGGTTTGCCTATTAAAATTTATTATGGTACGGGAAACCATGGTCAGTGGATGTTCCGTACTGGGCTACACTATTTATGGACGTATCCGAAAAACTTATTTGATCCCGTCAATAGCATAACGGCTAACGTGGTCCCTTTTGCTTTGGGATATAGGAGGAATTTCCAACATTTGTATGCGGAAGGGAGTGTCGGTTTGGCCTGGCAAAATAATAGGGTTGATACTGGAGATCCTGTTGTTGGATTTTCAGATTACCCGCTCGATTATGGATTTGAAGTAGGCTACCAATTGCATAAAATAGATATAGGGATTTCACTACAGAATTTGCCCTACACCTTTGAGCACATAGGAGGAAATACGGTACTGGTTGGGCTAAAAGCTATGTATAGATTCGGGTTATAGTATCACAATATTTTTCTATTCAATATGTTCAAATAAGGTCATACATGATGCTTTTAATAATAGCTTCTTAAATAAAGAGCATGAAATTCCCAAAGGGGTATGATTAAGATTTAGCTTCAGGCAGAGAAAAGCTGAAAGTAGATCCCTTCCCGAGTACACTTTCTACCTTGATTTTACTATTGTGGCCCTCCAGAATATGCTTAGCTATGGCTAAACCCAAACCGGTTCCACCACCTTCTCTAGAGCGGCTTTTATCTACACGGTAGAATCTTTCAAAAATTCTTTTTACATCTTCTTCCGGGATACCTTTGCCGTTATCCTTTACACTAAGATGGACTTTCTTTTTCTCAGCTTTTAAATCCACATTTACTTCGCCTCCTTCATTGTTGTATTTTATAGCATTGCTGATGAGGTTTTGGCATACGCGAAAAATTTTGTCCTTGTCTGCAGTGATATGGTATTTCTTTGCTTTATCAAAATAAAACCTTACTGTCACATCTCTTTTTTCAGCCTTGTTTTCCAGCTGTTCGATCACTTCCAGGATAAGGTCTTTCAGGTCAAATGTCTCCAAGTGAAATTTGACTACCCGGTTTTCCATTCTGTTAAGCGTAAGCAGGTCACCTACCAGATTATCGAGGGCATTAAGACTTTTGGCAGCACGTTCTAAAAATTTATAACGAACAGCTTCATCTTCTACTGCACCGTCGAGCAGGGTGTGAATGTATCCGGATGCCGCAAAAATGGGGGTCTTCAGCTCATGTGAGATGTCAGCTATGAATTCTTTTCTGAAAGTAGCATTTTCCTGAAGTGTTTCGATCTCTTTATCCTTGGCCAAAGCATAGGAATTGATAGTACTGTTGAGATTTTTTAAAGGGGATATGGATGGTTTTTGCCTTTTCTTTCCCACTAATGAAAGATCTTTTTTTTGGATTTTATCCAGTACCATATAGATCTTGCTAATCTCCCGGAATATTAAAAACTCCAAAGTGATATTGGTAAGGATGAATGACAGGGCGAATGAAAGCACACCTGCCACTAATAATATCGTGGTGGTGGCTTCGTCCAAAAGAGAAAGAAAGGCTAATGTAAGGGCAGATATGGCAAATGCCAAAACAATAGATATCCCCCTTGATGTGGTAAACATGGTTAGTTTAATTCAAATTTATAACCTACTCCCTTTACAGTAGTGATATAGTCATCCCCTATTTTCTCCCTTACCTTTCTAATGTGAACATCTACGGTACGGGCTAAAACAAAAACATCCGCTCCCCAAATGTTCATCAATAAATCATCTCTGCTAAATACCATATTGGGGTTTTTGGCAAGGAAATATAACAGTTCAAATTCTTTTTTGGGAAGTATAATTGTTTTGCCGCTTTGATCTATGGTGTAGCTGGTACGGTCTATTGTTAGGTCTTTAATCCTGATCTGTAATACTTCCTGTTCTTTTTTCGTTTCTCTTCTGAACAGCGCAGAAATTCTGCTTAGAAGTGCCCTTGGTTTGATAGGTTTGGTGATGTAATCATCAGCGCCTACATCAAAAGCCGCAACTTCTGAATATTCCTCTGACCTGGCAGTAAGAAATATAATGAATGCGCTTTTCAGCTCAGGTATATCTCTTATCTGGCGGCATGTCTCTACGCCGTCCTGATTTGGCATCATGATATCCAGTAATATGACATCAGGCTTAAATTTAATAGCGGCTTTGACAGCTTTTATGCCATCACTAGCGGTTTCTACCTCGTAACCTTCTTTTTCCAGGTTGTATTTTAATAAATCAATAATGTCAGGTTCATCGTCTACGACCAATACCCTGGTTTTAGTTTTTTCACTCATGTGAGTTCAATCATTAATCTTATATAAACACTGCTAATTTAGAAAAAGAAACATCAGGATGAAGACAAGCTACAATTATTTAAAAGTTAATCGGGAATTTCTATCAGTAATTGTTAATTTATTGTGAAGGAAGTGTGAATTAATTGTTGCGAAGGTTTTTTGCTTCCGTTATTTCCATATCCAGGGCTCCGACGACCATATTGGCTTTTATCTTAACAGGAATTTTGTTTTTATCATTTGTTATCCAAACTTTAATGGGAAATTCTCCGCTAAATAATTTATTATTGGGCATTATCGGGGAGAAAATTAATGTTTCAAAACTGCCTATTTTAGTAGAAAGCCGTTCCCTTCCTTCATATATTAATTTTAAGTTATATATTTCTTTGTCGAAAAAACCTTTTATTACTATTTCCTCTCCTTTTTTAAGTTTGCTGAGGTTCATGGTCCTAAGCTGATAAAAACCACTGACGATATCCTGGGCATTGGGCGGTATATCATAAGTATTTGTTTCTTCCACTCGCTTATTTTCCCTATCAAATAGTTTTACATTCGCTTTTCCTTTTGAATGATCAAAGGATACCTGTTCATGCTTCCTGTAATTACCTTCTTCTATATGTCTATATGACTGGAGCGGGATAAGCCGCGTAGTATCTACAAAGGTCCCCCAGTTATCTTTTACATAGAATATTTTAAATATGCTGAGGGTTCTTCCGTAAACATCTATTTTATAGGTAGGTTTTCCATTTATATTATAAATATCAGGATTGGTGATCATTTTGGCTTCCGCAGCATTAAAAAAAAGATATTTAACTTTAAAGGTAAGTTCCTCTCCATTAGAAAAAGCTTCATTCCTTGCCATCTGAACCGTGTCGGCAGCTGTCAAGGTAATAGCGGTAAACAAAAAGAGCAGTTTAATCTTTATACGCATACAATTTATTTCAATAGTCTATACAAACTCAAATGATATTTCAATTAGTTCTTCAAGACATCCGTAGGAATGTTAAAAGTACTAAAAGACGATTGTAAAACAATGCTTATTATTAAGTTGATATTCATCAGCCGAATGTTTACTTTCACATAATTATTCTATATACGAAAAAAACACCAATTATATATGAGCGATAACAGTGAAAAATTAAAAGCACTTCAACTCACCATTGATAAGTTAGAAAAAGCATACGGTAAAGGGACCGTCATGAAATTGAGCGATAACCATGTGCAGGATATTCCTGCCATTTCTACTGGGTCTTTGGGTTTGGATATGGCTTTGGGGATAGGTGGTATACCCCGGGGCAGGGTTATAGAAATATATGGGCCAGAATCATCCGGTAAAACTACCCTTTCTATGCACTGCATAGCAGAAGCTCAAAAGGCAGGCGGCATGGCTGCATTTATAGATGCAGAGCATGCTTTTGATAAAAGTTATGCCGAAAAGTTAGGGATCGATACAGAAAACCTACTCATATCACAGCCGGACAATGGAGAGCAGGCATTGGAAATCGCTGAACACCTGATCCGTTCGGGAGCTATAGATATCATTGTCATAGATTCAGTGGCTGCATTAGTGCCGAAAGGTGAACTAGAAGGGGAGATGGGGGACAGCAAGATGGGCCTACAGGCACGTCTGATGTCCCAGGCACTGAGGAAGCTTACCGGAGCTATCAACAAAACAGGCTGTGCCTGTATCTTTATCAATCAGCTAAGGGATAAAATAGGGGTGATGTTCGGAAGTCCAGAGACTACTACCGGTGGTAATGCCCTGAAATTTTATGCTTCTGTGAGACTGGATATCCGTAGGATCGGTCAGATTAAGGAAAACGCTGATACCATACTCGGTAACCGGACAAAAGTTAAGGTGGTGAAAAATAAAGTGGCACCTCCATTTAAAGTTGTCGAATTTGATATTATCTATGGTCAGGGAGTTTCCAAGGTAGGGGAGATTATTGATCTCGGCGTTGAGTTTGAGATAGTGAAAAAAGCCGGGTCATGGTTCTCATATGAGGGCACCAAGCTGGGCCAGGGCAGAGATGCTGTTAAAAGCTTACTTTTGGATAATCCTGAACTGATGGAGGAACTGGAAGTGAAGATCAAAGAAAGGGCAGGCCTGGCACCGGCTGTCCCTGAAAAGAAAGGAAAGAAAGTAGCAGAAGAAAAATAATAGAAGGGAAGCGGAAGCTTCCCTTTTTGTTTGGTCGTTTTATTACAAAGAAAATGATAATTATGATTATCCGCTCGTATATGAGTAGGAAAAACGTTTGTAATAACTTATCTGTCAATCAGTTACTTCTGAAATATTTCCAGTTAAGTTTTGTTATAGCTTAACAGGAGGTATTTTAGCAAAAAGGCCCATCGATAGATTAGTTATTGATTCAAATTAACCCTACTGTCATAGTAGCGGATATATTTAAAAATAAAATATAACGTAGCTCTTAAATTATTAACTACTTTTTCTGTATTTATCCAATAAACAAAACAGTATTAAGTAAAGTCCTTTTTAAAACATTTTATCTATGTTAAGCAGCAAAAAAATAACTTACAGTTAATTTAGCATTCTCTTTTCTTGGCAGTTTATGGTCTTGTACTGAAGAGTTCTCTGAAATCATATAGGAACAAAATAGTAAGGAAAACCTTATTACGTTAGAAAATGCCATTGGATTTGCTTCCGTCTTAAAATTTCCAGTGTCTTCGTATAACGAAAGTCCAGAGAGTAGGTCAAAAGATGCTGAACCTTTTATAACTTATAAAACTGTGAATACATCTTCTTTCAATCTTAGACACAAATGAACTACCCGCACTTCACATAGTAAATTACGAAAAAGGGGGTTATGTCGTGATAGCAGGAGATAAAAGGGTTTCCCTTATTCAAGCTTATGCGGAAAATGGTAGTTTAACGCCTGATACCGAGGAATTACAAGAAGGCTTAATTATGTGGTTATCAAAAATTACTGAAGTAGTTATTAAAACTAGAAATGACATTGTTTATGGCAATGCTCCCATAGTGCAAAAATTTGAACCTAGTCAAACCAGAGCGTTAACAAATGCCTAACAGTAATTCATGTCCAGAAAATTGTCTTAGAAATAGTTATTCTAGAGTCAATCCATTATTGAGTACAACTTGGGGGCAGGGGGGTGGCTATAACAATGAATTAGAGAATTTAGGCTGTACCATTACTCAAAAGGGAGAGCTCCGGCTGGGTGTGTGGCAACTGCAGTTGACCAAATAATGAAGTACCATAAATTTCCTAATACATACAACAGGGACGCAATGCCAAACCATTCGGGAAGTGCAGCGACTTCAATACTTATGAGGAACATAGGAAACGGGTTTATGAATAGACTCATTAGTTAATACTGCTCTGATCAAAGAATTTAAGGGGGATAACCCTACCGGAAGTACAGCTGTGCTTGTAGAAGTGCTCATGGCCAGTAATGTAGGAAGAGAAGTATGGGATAAAGGGTTGCCCGTATTGGATGACCTGCATAATATGAATTACGGATGGAGGCTACCCGAGGGGGTTCTGGCTACTGATGAAAATCTCCAGGAATTCAAAACTGATAAATACATAGAAGACCTCCGCGAGTTAAAGCCCGAAGTGACGATGGTCATCATGCACTGTACGGATCACAGAAGTATTTGAACATATCTCTGCATCAGGTGAAACACGTAAAGGGGACATGCTGGCCATGATAGATCCCAGGTTCAAAAAATTTATAGAAGATGAGGGATTTATTTTGACTACTTGGAGAGAGCTTAAAGAAAGAAGGGATAGGATAAAATAAAATGGGCGTGGGTTTCTACATCTGCAAGCAATCAACTACCCCATGGTCAGGGAATAAGCTATATATTATTTCTTCTTTGGTTCTCTTAAATCAGGAAAGGTAAGATGCCTATATAAAAAAATGGCGACCGCTTCAAATCAATAAATCCACTTTATTATAGTAAGTGCGAAAAACACGATAATTAGTGTGGCGATGAGATTAAGCCATATACCTGCCTTAATCATGTCTTTCATCCTGATCAGTCCGCTGGAAAAAAGGATAGCATTTGGCGGGGTAGCTATAGGTAGCATAAAGGCGAAGCTAGCCGCCAATGTCACTGGTATGACCAAAATCAGAGCCGGTAAACCCATGCCTGATGCTATTCCTATTACCACAGGTATAAAGATGGTCGTAAGGGCTACATTGCTCATCAGTTCTGTTAAGAACAGAGAAGTAAACGTCAGTATTAGGATCAGGGTCCATTCTGGTATGTTTTCAAAAGAGCTGACAAAATTGCCTACCTCCAATACGATTCCTGAGGCTTCCATGGCTTTAGCCAAGCATAATCCGCCTCCAAAGAGCAGTAATATGCCCCAAGGCATCCTGTCCATTTGCTGCCAGCCCATCAGTCCCTTTTGGCCTGTTTGCCCAGCTGGTATGATAAACATCAGCACGCCGCCTACCATGGCTATCAGTGTGTCGTTTAAGACCGGGGTTCCTATCACATTATTAATCGGAGATCTAAGGATCCAGCCTAATGCTGTAGCCATCACAATGAGGCTTACTCTGATTTCTGCATTTCCCATTGGCCCCAATTCGGCCAATTGTGATTTGATCAACTGATCCGAACCAGCTATTGCAGCCATTCTATTGGGGTACAGAACATAGACAAGCAATCCATACATGATGACTATCATCAGAAGTCCCAACGGAATACCGATCAATAACCATGTGTTAAAATCTACCTCCATATTTAAAAACTGCCGCATCATTCCTACCATCACCACATTGGGCGGTGTGCCTATGATGGTCACCACTCCGCCTATATTAGCAGCGTAAGCTATGCCCAGCATCAAGGTAAGAGCAAAGTTTTTATATCCTTTATCCTGTTCTATTGAGGGTACCTGGATTTTAAATAAATTAATGATAGATAGTGCTACAGGAAGCATCATGACCGCCGTGGCTGTGTTGCTGATCCACATGCTCAAAACAAATGTGGCAGTGTAGAAACCCAGGATGATGCCGTTAGGTTTACTTCCTGTCAGGGTGATCAGTTTGAGTGCTATTCTTAGGTGCAGCTTATTATGCTCCATAGCTAAGGCGATAATAAAGCCACCCATAAATAAGAATATGACAGGATCTGCATAAGGGGTGGTAGCACTCATCATGTCGAATATTCCTAAAACAGGGAATAAAATTATCGGCAGCAGGGATGTAGCTGGTATAGGTACAGCCTCTGTGATCCACCAGGTGACCATCCACGCGGCTACTCCTAATACCAAAACCATGTCAGGTACCTCAGAAGTGAGGGAAATAATATATGAAATGAAAAAAAGTACCGGCCCTATGATCAAGCCGACACTTAACTGAAATTTTTTAGGAATACCCACTGCGCATACTTATCTAAAGCACTAATTTACGTGGACCTGATAGCTTCCACGGGATCTAATCTTGCAGCGAGAGTAGCAGGTATGATGCCCGAGACTACCCCTATGGCAGATGATAGGCCTACCCCTAGCAAAATGTTTTTAAATGAGATAGTGACCTCCAGCGATCCTAAAGGCACAAAAGTCATCAAGAAAACGATTAATAGACCAGCCATACCGCCAAACAAACTAAGGAAAGTAGCTTCAAACAGAAACTGCAGCAGGATAAAATAATTTTTGGCTCCAAGGGATTTCTGTATGCCTATTATATTGGTTCTTTCTTTGACTGAGACAAACATGATGTTAGCTATTCCAAAACCGCCTACTAATATAGAAAATCCCCCTATTACCCATCCCGCTATGCTGATCACATCAAAAATGGAACCTATAGCATTTTGTATATATTCTGATTTATTTAAAGCGAAGTTATCTTCTTGGGTAGGTTTGAGTCCTCTTTTGTTTCTGAGAAGTCCTGCCATTTCATTTTCCAACGCGATCAGACCAATGTCATCTTCAGTGCCTTGGGCGGCTATAGTAGGTTCAATGCCGAAACGGCCTACATTATACATCTTGGCAAAAGAGCCATAGGGTACCAGGCAGGCCTCATCTTTAGAGGGCAAGTCAAAAAGACCTTCTCCTTCTTCTTTAAATATACCTACTACCAGGAACTTATGTCCCTTGATTTTTAATTCTTTTCCCAGCGGATCTTGTCCTGGAAAAAGGGCATTGGCAATTTTCATTCCGATGAGTGTCACGTTTCGGGCAGCACTAATTTCCAGCTCCGTGAAAAATCTCCCCTGATCTACAGGAACATCAAAAACTTCCTTATAATCAAAGAGTACACCTTCCAAATTTGCACCTGAGAAGGAATTGCTTCCTGCTTTTAAAAGGGCATCGGCAGACGCAGAAATAGTAACAGATTCTGCGTTTTTTAAGCGTTGTTTTAAAAACTGATATTCTTGGAAGGTGGCAGGAGGCCTTTGAAAATATTTCCACCAGGGATATTCACCTCCTCCGCCAAAAGGAAACCTATCTACGCGGATGACATTTGTACCAAGGAACGAAAAACTCGCTTTGATGTTCTTTTCTAAAGAATCTACGAGTGTAAATACTGCTATGATAGCAAATATACCTATGGTTACCCCTAGCAGGGATAATATGGTACGGGTAAGGTTTGATTTTAACGCTTGAAGAGCAAATCTGAAACTTTCCCAAATCAGTTTTAAGAATATTACCACCTTCTTTTTGTCTTGGTTGAAAAACTAATTCCCAATATAGATAGATTTGGGTATTATTCTTATTATATTTGCAGTTTTTACGAACATTTCGTTAAAATCAAAAAACCAGAAACATTCAACCTAATATATGAAATTATCAGATTTCAAATTCGACGTTCCTAGAAAGCTTATATCCCTATACCCTCAGTCAAACAGGGACGAATCCCGTCTTATGGTGGTACATAAAAAAACCGGTCAGATTGAGCACAAGGTATTTAAGGATATCATTGATTATTTTGATGAAGGGGATGTTTTCGTTACTAATAATACAAAAGTTTTCCCTGCCAGACTTTATGGCAACAAAGAAAAAACTGGTGCTAAAATAGAAGTTTTCCTTCTTCGTGAATTGAATCAGGAACTTAGATTATGGGATGTACTCGTAGATCCAGCCAGAAAAATTAGGGTAGGAAATAAACTGTATTTTGGGGACAGTGATCTGGTAGCCGAAGTTATAGATAATACTACCTCAAGAGGGAGGACCATCAGGTTTTTATTTGATGGTACTGATGAGGAATTTTATAAAACCATCGATACATTAGGCGAAACACCTATCCTAAAAGAATTTATAGAAAGACCTATTGAAACAGAGGATAGAGAGCGCTATCAGACTATATATGCTGAGCACGTAGGTGCTGTGGCAGCTCCTACAGCAGGTATGCACTTCACTCATCACCTGATGAGAAAGTTAGAAATCAAGGGTGTGGAGGTAAGTCCTATCACACTTCATATCGGTTTGGGCACTTTTAGACAAGTGGACGTTGAAGATCTGACCAAGCATAAGATGGACTCTGAAAACTATGACATCCCTTCTGAAACAGTAGAGCTTGTAAATAGGGCTTTGGACGCCAAGAAAAAGGTGGTTTCTGTCGGTACTACTTCTCTTAAAACGATAGAATCTTCAGTGACAGCTAATGGTCGACTTAAGCAGAGCAGTGGATGGACTGACAAGTTCATCATCCCGCCGTATGATTTTAAAATTGCCAATGCTTTGGTGACTAATTTCCATTTGCCTGAATCGACACTTTTGATGACTACTTCTGCTTTTGGGGGATATGACCTGATCATGAAGGCCTATCAGGAAGCTATCAAAGAGAAATACAAGTTTTTCTCCTACGGAGATGCTATGTTGATCATCTAATTAAAGGCTCTTCGGAGCTTTTTTTTATGTTCATTATTGGTTTACTCGATCGAATCAAAATGTGACATAATTAGTCATTCCACATCAGGCTTCTTGCCAATAGTATGATTTTCATCCTTTTGATTATTTTTGGAAACTTTTGGGCCAAGGATGTAAATTATCTGAGCTAATTACGAGCATAGAATGACTGATTTCATGCTTTAGGTTACTAAACATTAAAGCCCATTCATTACCTTAAGCATCTTCTGCTGGTATAGGTTTATTAAAATGTAGTTTTCATCTATTTGCTATACTAAATTTTTTCTGCTAAAAACCAGTTCTACCTTTCATTTTGCTATTTTTGGACATGAATAACTGTGCCATCATAGTAGCCGGTGGAAGCGGTACCCGTATGGGGGCTCCGCTTCCTAAGCAATACCTGGAAATAGGTGGAAAACCTATCCTTATGCATACACTTTCTAAATTTCTTAAATTTTCACCCAAAATAGATTTGATATTGGTCCTTCCTTCTCCGGATATGGATCTATGGAAAAGCCTGTGCCTACAACATGAATTTACTGTGAAACACACCGTTATATCAGGTGGAAAAACCAGGTTTCAGTCTGTAAAAAATGGATTGGCCGCTTTGGGCGAAGATCATGATCTGGTGGCTATCCATGATGGGGTCAGACCATTTGTGAGTGTGGAGGTGATAAAAAATTCATTTATAGAGGCACAAAAATCAGGCAGTGCTATAGCTGTGGCACCTTTAAAAGACTCTCTGCGAAAACTCCGTGTGCATGGAGGCTCCCACTTTCAGGATAGGCAACAGTTCAGGCTGGTACAAACACCCCAGACTTTCCAGGTAAAGAAAATAAAGCGGGCTTTTCAGATAGATGAACTGCCTATATTTACAGATGATGCCACTGTATATGAACATCAGGGATGGGAAGTGAGTCTCATATCTGGAAATCCCGAAAACATTAAAATCACCACTCCCGAAGACCTGGATTATGCGGAATATTTACTAAGTAAGCAATAGCTTCTTTTACCGACATAAGGCTGACGTTTACCGATATCATGCTATCCTTTGTCCGGTTGGCATTTTAATCATCTGACTTTCTATTTAGATTTGATTATAATTTACACTGTTAAACATCTATTTTATGAGAGGAAGAGATTCAATAGCTAATAATGGTAATGTAACCTTTGGATTAGTGATCTTAATTATCGGTACGGTATGGCTGCTCAAGACCATGGGGGTATTGATCCCCGGTTGGGTGATATCTTGGCCTGTGGTGCTTATTGCCATTGGCATAGTTGTCTCGGTGAAGCATAGTTTTCGAAGTAGCGGGGGCGCGATCCTAATATTGGCAGGTAGTTATTTTCTTCTGAAGAGAGAATTTTTGATTCCATTGGAGTTTGAGCAGTACCTATTGCCAGTAGGGCTTATACTCCTAGGTATAATCATCATGTTTAGAAGAAGGAGGAGATCCCATATATGGGAAGATTCAGGAAACTGGGATGATAAAAAAAAAACAGTAACTGAAGATACTTCTGGGCAATCGGGTAAATCTTGGAGCCCAAGATTTACTGAAGGGGCTGGAATTTTTTCCACTATATTTAATGATAGTTCAGAGCATATCAATCTGGAAGCAGTATTTACCAGTGTGCAAAAAAGAGTGCTTTCAAAAAAATTTAAGGGGGGTAAAGCTTTTGCTTTATTTGGAGGTATGGAAATAGACCTCTCACAGGCTGACCTTGGCGAAAATCCGGTGTTGGATGTAGAGATTTCCTTTAGTGGCTTAAAGCTTATATTGCCGCCACATTGGGATGTGCAGTTGGATGTGACCAATATGTTTGCAGGAGTGGAAGATAAACGTATTTATCCACAGACTACAGCTGAGCCTGCCAAAGTGTTACTGATCAAGGGAACGGTCATATTTGGAGGTTTGGAGATAAAATCGTACTGAGTTGGTCACCGGGATTTTTAAACTGAAAGGGGTAACACTGGCTGTCATTACGGTGGGCGTCCTCCTTTGGATTGTCTTCGTTACCTTTTTGCTTTACCATTATGGAGTTAGATTATCTGTTGCTTTTGTGGATAGTTTCCTTACTACAGTTTTTGTGATCGCTGGATGGTTACTCTTAGAGAATGTCTTTAAATTCTACACCCCTAAAAAATCTAATTATTGGTTGATCGTGTTTTTGCCATTGGTGATCAGTTTCCTGATTACGCTGGTATTAAAATTTGTTTTACCCGCACTTATAGAGGATCTTTTGTATACTGGATTTTTATATGAATCTATAGCAGTAAGGGGAGCTATGATATTTATATTGTTCATAGCCTTTACCATTATTGCAGTCATTTATAACCGGCTAGAGGATCAGTTTAAGTCTAAGGAAAGAGAAGAAGGGGTGTTGAAAATGTCCCGGGAAGCTGAATTATATCACCTGCGCAGCCAGCTGCAGCCGCATTTTCTTTTTAATAGCCTTAACTCCATCAATGCTTTGATGATCAGCCATCCTGAAAGTGCCCGGCAAATGGTCTTTCAGCTATCAGACTTTTTGAGAGGCACTATCAGAAAGGGAGCGGAGCAATGGGTGTATTTCCCCTCAGAATTACATACTTTAACGCTCTATTTGGATATAGAAAAAGTGAGGTTTGGACACCGTCTAGCTGTAGATATTCAGGCTGATCCCAATACTGATGCAATGCTATTGCCTGCTTTATTGTTGCAGCCATTGGTAGAGAATGCAGTTAAGTTTGGTTTATATGGGCTTGTCGGGGAGGTTTCCATATCTTTAATGGCAATATCTAAGGGAGGGAATCTTTACATAGAGATTACTAATCCCTTTGATCCTACAGATACCCCGCCAAAAGGTTCTGGTTTTGGGCTCAGTGCGGTAACAAGGAGGCTTTATCTTTTATTTGGTCGACATGATCTGCTAGAGACAAATATTGATCATAATATTTTTAAGGTGAAATTAAACATACCACAGCTCAGATGATAAAAGCAGTTTTAATAGACGATGAACCATTAGCCATAGCCATACTTCAGGAGTATCTTTCTGGATACCCTGATATTGAGATAGTAGCTATTAGCCATGATGGGTTTTCAGGATTTAAGGCCATACAGGAGTATAAGCCTGAATTGATTTTTCTAGACGTACAGATGCCTAAAATCAGTGGGTTTGAAATGCTTGAACTTCTAGAAAATCCTCCAGGAGTTATATTTACCACCGCTTTTGATGAATATGCTATTCAAGCGTTTGACAAACATGCTGTGGATTATTTATTAAAACCATTTTCTCCCGAGCGGTTTGATAAAGCCTTGCAAAAATTCAGACTGCAGCTTCCTGAAGAAAGGAAACATGCTTACCAAAATTTGTCTACCACAGGAGCAAAAAGTGTTCATCGCGTAGTGGTGAAAACTGGGAATAGCATCAGAATAATCTCACTTCAGGATATTGTATATATAGAAGCATCTGATGACTATGTTATTTTTTATACGGCAAGTGAAAAGTTTATCAAAACCCAAACGCTAAAATCACTGGAGAGAGGGCTTGATGAGAAATTATTTGTAAGAATACACCGATCTTACATAGTACAGTTGCAGCAAATTGCAAAGATTGAACGCTATGAAAAAGATGGACATGTAGTGATTCTTAAAAATGGTAAGCGTCTCCCGGTAAGCAAAACCGGTTATCCTAAATTAAAGGCTTCTCTTAGTTTTTAAAGAATAGGGTTAGTAAAATATACTATCTTGATTATTTAGTTGATGATGATGTTTTAGAAATTATTCTCAACTCCAATGGGATGGTACAAATAAGTAACTATATTTTTAGAGTTGATCTTGAGAATGAATTAGTTTATGCCGTATCTAGCCATGATGATGGTGATTATGCAGATTTATTTAATCCTGAAAATAATTTTTCTGGATTAATGGTTTTCTCTACAGATGATAATGTTCTTGACATATTAGAATCGGGCTCCGGAAAGAGTATCAGTATAGCTAATCTAGCTATCTTATGTGGAGGAAGATGTAGTTCTTATGATTTTTCAAAAGGGGTGTCGCTTGGTAGTGATAATTATGTATATTCAGAAAACAAGTACAGAAAGGCTGGGATTTATTTTGAACTATCCCATTATATATATTCTACATATATGTCTACCAAGTGGAACTGATCCGAACAACGAAAATATACCTGATGCTCCTTTGACATCCTATAATGCTCGGTATACTGCAAATTGTAAAAGCAGCAGTGAAATATTTAATAATCAATCCAATCTGGATATGAAATATAAAAGTAGAGAAAGTGGTTTTTTTGTGGGATCATATACCTATAAATATAAAGACTCTTTATATAAATCGACAAGAGGTCTGAAAAAATCTCTTTTTCACCAGTTTATTCGACTAGGGGAATCATTTTAACTGCAAGGCCCATTAATTGTATCTAATCAATTCAAAATGAAGCTAGTTCAAATATTTGTTTTGCTATTATTTCTTTCTCCAATTGTAGGTTATGCTCAATGGGAGAAGGTTGAATTTTATAGTGGAGTAAATTTAACCTAGCCTACTTTTAGTGAAAAATTTGCCACTTCAGAAGCAAGGTTAGGCTATACCTTTGGTGGGTTATATACTATCAAGGAAAGACCGATGTCAGGGGTTTCTTATCAACTCGGATTGGGATTTGCCCGTAGGGTTTATAATGTAAACTTAGATTTTAGCATGCCAACTGATGTTCCTAGTGGAGTATTTGCAAAAAACTTAATTCAGGACATTGAAATTCCTTTCTTAGTTGCCTATACTTGGCACTTTAATGAATTTCAAATTAAATTGAATACAGGGTTGATTCCTGGGTTTAATGTTTTTTACAAAAGTGAACTGAACTTTATCAATATGCCTAATAATGAAGGAGGCCGAGAATCTTATGATGAAATTAGGTCAGTGAGACCTAATGCATTCAAGAGAATGAATGTGTTTACAGGCATATCATTCATCAAACAGATGCAAAATTTTAAAGTAAGTCTACAACCGCATTTGCAGTATAATTTTCTGCCTGCCCTTCAAGAAAATAGCTTAGGCCCAGAATTTTGGACCATTGGTTTGAACTTGACCCTTTCAAAATAAACACTAATGGCCGGATAGAAATGACTGGCTATTTTTTATATCCATGATGGATAATAGGACTATTAAATAACTCTAGGTTTGTTTAAGTGGTTCTAGCATCTCAATGAAAAGCCCTAAAAAACTTGTGGTGCAGCAAAAAAAAAATCTGTCCCGAGCTAGCGGAACAGATTTTTATTAATATTCATCTTCGTTAAAGAAGAAATCATCTTTCGTAGGATAGTCTGGCCAGATCTCCTCGATATTCTCATACGGTTCACCGTCATCTTCAAGTTCCTGAAGATTCTCTACCACCTCGAGAGGAGCCCCTGAGCGAATTGCAAAATCAATTAACTCGTCTTTGGTAGCTGGCCATGGAGCATCTTCTAAATAAGACGCAAGTTCTAAAGTCCAATACATAGTTTCAAAATTTTTATGTTGCCGTGTTAACGGGTTGCAAAAATATAAATTCTTTTAAGATTTCATATCCAAACCCACAAATACTTTTATAGTTCCTTTAGGATATAATTTTTTACGTCTAATTTCCTTTTATATCCTCCGATTTTTCTTTGGAGGATCATATCAAAGCTTCCTTCGGGGGCTCTGAAATTCTCTGCATTGTTTTGAATAGTTTCCAGTTCTTTTTGGTCCCGATGTATTAAGTCCCTCATCAGATGGATTTTCGCTTGTTTTTGTTCTGTGACATTCATTTTGTCATAGTCCGAATTTTTTGATTTAACCAAACGCTGAAGAAAAGATTTTTCAAAAACCACATCTGAAAAAAAGACGAATGTTTTAGAAAATTGTTGTGCATCGCGGGGTTTTTTTGGTGGAAGTTGTTTCCAGTCAGCCTGTAGTTTTTTTGCTGCAGCAAATACTTCAGAAGTAGGCTCCGATTTGGCAAGTCTCTTCATCTCATTTGCCATTTGTTCTGTTTTTTTGATCAGTTCACGTGGAGGTAGAAATGCAGCCTGCTGGGCTACTCTTTTAAACTTGCTGAAGATTCTGTTATTGAGTTTTGAAAATTCATCCCAAAGGGGCTGTCTTTTTTCTGCAGGCACCCTACCTGATTCTTTCCACTGTTTCTGTATTTTTTTGCTTATTTCAAAAGCTTGCTTTACATCGTGAAGATCATGTGCATCCCGCGCCTGCTGGACGAGTGATTCATATACTTTAATGTTTTCTTCTGCCTGGAGCGCTAAACCGTCATAATAATCTTTTCTCTTCTGGAAAAAATGTTCTACCGCTTCATTGAATTGGTTTTCTATCTCCATTTCAATTTGCTTTTCCACGGGGCCGGTTTTGATCCATCTGAGTTTAAGGTTTTTATATGCCTCAGTGGTGTTTTTCCAGTCGGTATCGTTTTTTAAAGCATCTGCTTCTAGGATTAATCCTTTTTTGATTTCCAGATTCCGTTCTCTATTGGATTGGATGATTTCTTCCAAATAAGTCTCCAGGTGGTTGAGTTCTTCTATCAAAGGCACAAAATCTCCCAGGGCGTCATACTGCATCAGGGCGTCACGCAGGTGGATCAGTTTCATTAGAAATGATCCTTTATTTTGATTTTCTTCGATATCTTTCTTTAAAGTGGCTACCTTTTCTTCCACCATTTTAAAACGCTCCTCAAAGTATTTTATAGTAGATGCTTCGTCCTCCTTCACTTCTCCGATAATCCTGTCTCCCTGATTTAAAAAGCCTTTTAAATAAACTTTATCTTCTTTAATGTATCCGTATGGATGCTCCATTGTGATCTAATAGGTTGGTGGTTGTTATTCTCCTACTGGGTTTTTCTGCAAATTAATTAATTAAGAAGCATTTATCCTAAAAAAGAGCTTTTTTTGCCATCTTTGTTGCATATAAATATTCAGACCATAAGATAAAACATAATTCTATGAGTTCAGAGAAAATTATATTTTCAATGGCCGGGGTGTCCAAAATTTATCCTCCCCAAAAAAAAGTATTAAACAATATATACCTTTCATTTTTCTACGGCGCCAAAATTGGCGTGCTGGGTCTCAATGGATCAGGTAAAAGTTCCCTGTTAAGGATCATCGCCGGTATGGACAAAAACTTCAACGGTGAAGTAGTATGGTCCCCTGGGTATACAGTAGGTATGCTGGAGCAAGAACCCCAGCTAGATCCAGACAAAACCGTAAAGGAAGTAGTGGAAGAGGCTGTTGCCGAAACAGTAAACCTCCTTAAAGAATTTGAAGCAATCAATGAAAAATTTATGGACCCGGCCCTAATGGAAGATCCGGATGCCATGGATAAGCTCATAGAACAGCAAGGTGAAGTGCAGCAGAAGCTCGATGCTGCAAATGCATGGGAACTGGATGTCATGCTGGACAAAGCCATGGATGCGTTAAGACTTCCCCCCAGTGATGCCATAGTGAAAAACCTGTCCGGTGGTGAGAAAAGAAGAGTGGCACTTTGCAGATTGCTTCTTCAGGAACCGGATGTATTATTGCTGGATGAACCTACCAACCATCTGGATGCCGAATCTGTGCACTGGCTGGAGCAGCACCTTAAAAATTATAAAGGAACAGTGATCGCAGTGACACACGATAGATACTTCCTGGATAATGTCGCCGGATGGATTCTGGAACTGGATAGAGGTGAAGGCATTCCTTGGAAAGGGAATTACTCTTCCTGGCTGGACCAGAAGCAGCAGCGGTTAAAGCAAGAGGAAAAAACAGAATCCAAACGTCAGAAGACCTTGGAAAGGGAGCTGGAATGGATCAGAATGTCTCCTAAGGCCAAGCAGTCCAAAGGTAAAGCCCGTCTGAATGCCTATGATAGGCTGGTAGGCGAAGATGCAAAAGAAAGGGAAGCCAAACTGGAACTTTATATTCCGCCTGGACCTAGATTGGGATCCAAGGTGATAGAGGTAAACAATGTTTCCAAAGCTTTCGGCGATAAGTTATTGTTTGAAGACCTTTCTTTCTCACTGCCCCAGGGTGGTATAGTAGGGGTGATAGGACCAAACGGTGCCGGTAAATCCACCTTATTTAAAATGATCACCGGAAATGAAAAGCCGGATTCAGGAAATTTTGAAGTGGGAGAGACCGTGCAGCTGGCTTATGTGGATCAGGAGCACGATACACTGGATCCCAATAAAAGCGTTTACCAGCTGATTTCTGATGGTAATGAGTATGTTAAGCTAGGTAACAAAGAGATGAATGCCAGAGCTTATGTCAGCAAGTTCAATTTTGGCGGAGGCGACCAGGAGAAGAAGGTAGGCGTACTCTCGGGTGGTGAAAGAAACCGTGTTCACCTGGCCATGACATTAAAGGAAAATGGCAACCTCTTACTTCTCGATGAACCTACCAATGACCTTGATGTGAACACCTTGAGGTCATTAGAGGAAGCACTGGAGAATTTTGGGGGCTGCGCGGTAGTCATTTCCCACGATAGGTGGTTCCTGGATAGGATCTGTACCCATATTCTGGCATTTGAAGGAGAATCGCAGGTGTATTGGTTTGAAGGGAATTTTTCTGATTATGAAGAGAATAAGAAGAAAAGACTGGGAGATGTAACTCCTAAGCGGATTAAATATAAGAACTTGAAGTAATAGTATTCAGTGAAAGTAAAGCCATCTTTTTCGTTATTAAATCGAATGAAGATGGCTTTTTATTATTTGTGATATTATAAAAATTTTAGTCCCAATAAAGCAAAGACATGAAAAATAGCTCATTTAGGATACTTAAACAAACTTAATATTTATGTATCTTAGGGTCAATATCCATAATGTAAGAAATCAATCAGGGGAGAATACACATAATAGTACTGATTATAATCCAATAAAACCCTCCTGACCGTTAAAAAACAAAATATAAACAGATGAAAAGAGTTTTATTCATCCTTTATAATCTATCAATGGCAGCTATTTTACTATATCTGGCCAATCATTTTTTAGGATTGTTCTTCATCCCCAGATGGATAGTTTATACTATTTTAGTGGTAGGGGCCATCAGTTTTTTTGGCAATGCCATGGTCAGAAGATCTGAAATAAGAAAGCAGCGGGATGATGAGAAAAATATGAAAGATTAATGAGGGTGATCCTTAAATAAAAAAGCCATCAGGTTTTATTTACAATATAAAAAGCCAAATAACCAGAGGGGGGCTTGGTGCCAAATCCAGTGGAAGTGTCATCATCAATGTAATAGGCCGGAATTGTACTATATACTTTTATATAATTTTTTGATTTTATACTACAGCACTTAACTTATATATTTTTGTGGAATAAGATAAATAGGTCTTTAAGATTAGGCATTTTCGTATATTTTAAAATTTTCTAACTAAGGCTTATATTTTTTAAGTAATCCATAATTATTTGTTCTAATTTCTGTTTATTTGCTGATAACCATATGAGTTATGATGATGAGACAGTTACTATTAAGACCAGGAGCAGAAGAATTGAGTTATGAGATAAGGGGTATAGTGAAAAAAGCTAGACAGATAGAAGCTTTAGGTGTTAAAATCACCTGGGAAAACATCGGAGATCCTATCCAAAAAAACAATACGGTGCCTCAGTGGATGAAACAAATCATTTCCGATCTGATGACGGAGGACAAAACCTATGGCTATGCAGACTCCAAGGGTGTACTGGAAACACGTAGTTACCTGGCCGATCTTAACAACCTAAAAGGAGGCTGTCAAATAAATGCCGATGATATTTTGTTTTTTAACGGTCTGGGAGATGCTATAGCCAAGCTGTATCAGTTTCTCATCCCTACAGCCAGGATCATAGGACCATCACCGGCTTACAGTACACATAGCTCAGCAGAGGCTGCACATGCCAATACAGCTCCCATCACTTATAAACTTGATCCAGATAACCAGTGGCTTCCGGATATGGAAGATCTGTATTATAAGGTAAAATATAATCCATCCATCGTAGGCATCCTGATCATCAATCCTGATAATCCCACCGGAATGGTGTACCCCAAGGAGGTGCTGGAAGATTTTGTGAAAATTGCCAAAGAATTTAACCTCCTGCTCATAGCAGATGAAATATATCAGAACATTACTTATAACGGCATTACATCCGTGGCTTTGGCCGAAGTGATAGGAGATCTTCCGGCGATATCTTTAAAAGGCATATCGAAAGAATTTCCCTGGCCGGGGTCTCGCTGTGGCTGGATGGAGTTTTATAACAGAAAGGCCTCACCTGAATTTGACAAGCTCTGCCAGACACTGGAAAATGCCAAGATGATAGAGGTATGTTCAACGATTCTTCCCCAGCTGGCGATTCCTAAAATCATGAGTCACCCTGCCTATGCGCTTTATAGGAAAGAGGCAAACAATAAAATAGGGAGGAGGAGTGAAATTATGAAGGAGATATTAGGTGACATTCGCGGAATAAAATTTAATCCAACCCAAGGAGCTTTTTATAATACCATCATTTTTGATGAGTCTTATCTAAATACAGGTCAGTATTTGCCGATTGAGCATCCGAAAGTTCAGGGCTTTTTAGATTCTTGGCTTGAGGAAAGGGTGATGCCTTTGGATAAACGGTTTGTTTACTGCCTTTTGGCTTCCACCGGAATATGTGTAGTACCCATAAGTTCTTTTTGCTCGGATTTGAGAGGCTTTAGAGTGACATTATTGGAGGAAAATGAGGAAGTATTTAGAGAAACATTTGAAAAGATGGCTTTTGCTATAAAGTTTTATTTAAAATCAAACATCCTAAAATCAGCAGAAGACAAGGTGCTTAACTGACCGATTACGTACAAAAAAGTGGTCGGTTATGATAGTAGCTTTCTCCAGATTTTTGATGTCATGCCTGAAGTAAAAAATTAATTCACACCACTGTACGTGATTCCACATCAGGAAAGGGGTTTTTTGTCACAGTTTTGCTTTAAAACATTTGATTATTGATATATTCATAGGTATGAGTCCGATATTTGAGGATTTATTAAAGCTTATCTAATTTGTAGCAAAATTTTATATGAATAAAGTTGCCCGTTTTTTATGGTTTTGTAGTGGAGCCCATATTCCGCTATTGTTAAGGTCTCCCACAGATACCAATAAATATATAGGCATAGGAGGGACTGTTTTATTTACGGGAATATTAGCGGCACTTTCTGCAGGATACGCTCTTTACACTATATTTCAATCCCTCTTGCCGGCTTTATTTTTTGGGATACTATGGGGTTTGATGATATTCAATCTGGACCGTTTTATAGTGTCCAGCATGAGGAAGAAGGCATCTGCCTGGAATGATTGGAAACTGGCTACGCCCAGATTGGTCTTTGCCGTACTATTGGCCCTGGTCATCTCCAAGCCACTGGAGCTTAAGATGTTTGAGCGGGAGATCAACCGAAAGCTGGATGAAAAAAAAACCGTTTTTCTGGCCGAAAGTAAGGCGGCCATAGCAGCTGGATTTCCAGAAATAACAGCATTGGAAGGAAAGGTAGATACACTGAAATCAGAGACAGCAAGGGTAGAAGCCTATAGAAACCGACTTCAGCAGGAATATGACTATGAAAGGTTCGGTACCAAAACTGACGGGACCAGTGGCATAGTAGGCCTCGGCAGCAATGCCCGCAAAAAAGAACAGCAGCTGGATGCGGCCCAAAACGCATTGGATCAGACTAAGGCGGATAACTTGGTACGGATCGATACACTTGAATCTCAGATCAGGGGACTGATGGCGATAAGACAGGCTGAATTTGAAAAGCAGCAACCTGGAATCGATGGTTTCGATGGCCTGGCTGCCAGACTGGATGCCCTGCACCTGCTGACAGAAGAAAGCATCGCGATGAAATACGCCAATATCTTTATCATCCTGCTGTTTATAGCCTTGGAAACTGCACCTATATTTGTAAAGCTCATCGCCCTGCGGGGACCGTATGACTCTTTGCTGGATCTGCACGAGGACTATGTGGAAGTCTATGTGGACGAGCAGACGATCAAGAGCAGGGAGAAGAGTGAAAGGAGGATTAAGGAATTTAGGCTGGAGAATGGGGTTTCGGAGAGTTTTACTACATAGAGGGAAATTAGTAAGAAGTAGTAAGTAATAAGTAAGAAGTCAGATCGTCCTAATTTTCCAAGGCACAATTCCTTTCTTATCAAAGCTTTAATATTCCGTACCTACCTGCCTTTGCCGCAGGCAGTCGGCACAGCATAAAATCTTATTTTGAACTATCTACCAACATTCTGGACCTGCTTTAGGGTCAAATTTTTCGTATGATTTCGATCTTCCGTACTTTCACTTCTTACCTTTTACATCTCACTTTTTACTAAATAACATATTATTAAACGTCACCCACCCATCCTCCACATCGCCGCAATAAACTGCTCCCTTGGGGAGGGTAGGGATACAGATCCCTCATGCTCCCTTATCCGAAGATCAGGATCCTGCTTCTCTACTTCATCTTTTGGAGTAGGCAATTTAAGCAGGACTGAGAGATCGGGCTGGCCGGCGTCTATCCAGGCGGTGTACCAGAAGTCTGCCGTCATCTTGATGGACCTTCTCATCTGCCTTTCTACCTGACCGGAGAGCATTTGGTTATAGGCCTGGGTAAATTCTCTGGAATAAACCCTTGTATTGATGTTGCCACGCTCTTCATAGCTGTATTTTTTATCTTTGGGGAATTTAGCAGATAGATCCTTTTCAAATTGCAGAACACTGTCTAGAGCTTCATGGGCCTGGATAACAGCTTTCCAAGCGGCCTGTTGAGTATTGGTCAGGTATTCTGCTTTGCCTACAAAAAAATCAAAATCATCTGAGAGCAGTTCGGGTATTCTACTCTCCCAAAACGCATGTATGCCTATCTGATCTGTATATTGACCATTGTAGTTTTTGGTAGTATGTAGCGGGACATTAATGTCTCCAATATAATGCCCAATATCCGCAGCAAGCCTTAGTATAGCTTTCTTGTTTTTAATTCTAAAAGCTTCTGTCAGTTGCAGTTTTACTTGATAGGCGTTCCAAGGGCCTATACCGTATCTCCTCAATGAATCCTCCCCGTAAAGGTCCACTGCATCTTTCCAGTATCTGGGAAGTTGGTATATGGCACTGTCTCCATAGGCGTCCGCATCTATATAATGCTTTTCAGCTTCTCCCTTTACAGCGTACCTCCTGCGATCAGGATTGACAGCGTTTTCGGTGATGTATTGTATATTTTCTTTGAAAAACCCAAGCATTTCAGGTGGAAGCGAAAATACTGCAAGTCTATTGATCCGTCGATGGGCAAAAAATCCCCAAGCAGAAAGCTGCCCATATCCTAGCAGGCAAAATATCAGGCAAGTAAATATTTTTTTTGCCATATTGATGGTTTACGAAAAAATACTCTTACAAAAATTAGCTGGATTAAAAATACACAATATTTATAATATGATAAAATAAATATTCATTACATTTGCAGCCATAGCAGAAAAAGCAAAAAGCTCTTTTAGCTTGATTTTAAATCTTTTCCACGGATAAGTTTTTAAAATCTTTTGTAATTAAAAATTATTCAATTAAATTTGCACTCCCAATTACTCATAGCGGAAGCAAAAAAAGAAATTAAGTTATATAGATATGGCAAATCATAAATCAGCTCTTAAAAGAATTCGTTCTAACGAAGCCAAGCGTTTAAGAAACAGATACCAAGCTAAAACGACTAGAACGTTTATCAAAAGGCTAAAAGGTTCTACAGACAAATCAGAAGCAGAAGAACTTTTGAAAAATGTTTCTGCTATGATCGATAAATTGGCAAAAAAGAACATTATTCACAAGAACAATGCTTCTAACAAAAAATCTAAACTGGCTAAGTTCGTTAATACATTAGGTCAGTAAGATCTTTTTATATAGATATATCAAGAAGCTCTACCATTCGGTAGGGCTTTTTTTTTGTTTACCCACCAAGCCATGAAGGTTCAAAGTTTTTATTTTTTAACTACAGATTGCGCAGCATTTTTTACTACAATAAAGGGGTTCACTTATTCATCGTAATGAATAATTGAACCAGTTCATTCAAGACTATTTTATCATGTTTGTTTTATTCAGTACTGATACTATTACTGCACTCTTCTACTGGCCTTTACCTGAGGAAAAACAATAACACCATCAAAATTTTTACCCCAATTTGCTTGAATCAATTCAAACCCCAGTATACCACTAAAATAAACAGAATCTATTTTTCTTAAGTCCACAATTGTTATAGCTTGGTTTTTTTCATAAACATTCATTTCTAGGTTTGGTATAGAATCTAATTTGAAATTTATTTCTTTTTTATCCACAAAATCATAAAAACCGCCCTCATATGCGGAAAACGCCAGGTTCAGCATTTTATCTCCAAAATGCGACTTAGCTAAATTTCCTAAAGTAACCATGTCTGCGTAAGTTTGCCCTATTTCTTTTAAATCATCCGGATCTACGATATTTGAGGGGCTTTCCAAAGCGTGTGCACTAGCAAGCCAGACTACAACTTTTTTATTGTTATTAGCATGACTTTTAATTGATTCGAACATTAAACTGTCCCGATAATTAAATTTTGTCCAAAACCCTTCGTGAAGATGAGGCAGACTTTCGAAGGCAGCATATTGCATTAGGTTATCGATTCCTTCCTTTAAATAAATTGACTTTTTAGTATGCTTTAATTTGTTTTTTAAGAGATCCAGCTTTGCTGACTCATGGGGGCTTAAATAATATCTTCTGGGCAAAAGTTCAGTGGTTGCTATGGAGTCTATCATAGATTGTAAAAGTTGCTCTTCTGCTTTGGTCAGATTAACAGCATTTTTTAATTCATTTAAAAAATGCTCTTTCATCACCGTGTGTGGATAGTGGTCCATTCCTAAAAATTTTACATTATTATTGTCCATTAAAAACTGCCATAATTCTTGTAGTTCTAAGGTGTGCCCCCATATGGAAAATGTGCTTTGCCCGAAATGTTTTTTATCTATCTCACCTCTTCTCCTCAATTCATTAATGTGATAGGCATCATATCCATTGCTTTCAAAAATGACAGCATCAAAACCATGCATTTCAACAAGATATTTAATAATTTTAATTCTCGCAGTAAAAATGGTACCATCTCCATGTGTAGGTTCGCCTAAAAATATTATCTCTTTATCATGTACCCATTGATCTAAGATTGATAAATTTTCGAAATTCTCCTGAATTATCATTGGATTTTTCTCTGTAGGAGAGCAAGCTAAAATCTGAACATATATTAATAGGGCAAATATTCTTTTAACCATATAGTTGGTGAATTTGTCTACAACTAGCTCTTTTAAAGCCGTAATGTAATAGATTATCTTTAAACCCTATGATGACTTAAATCAAATTATTTGTTAGATCTTAAGATTTTGTTAATTATGATTACCCCAGGTTCTTATAAAAAAAAAAACTTAGTGGCTTTGTGGCAAAAACTTAAATCTATTTCCTGAATTTTACTTATTTTTATAACTATATTCTTTTTATTTTTCATCATAATCCTATTTTTATGGATTCATATACCTCTATCAAGATAGCTTCGCTCGCTGAAGAAGATAGGCCAAGAGAAAAACTATTGCTCCAGGGTAGGTCAGCGCTTACAGATGCGGAGCTGATAGCCATTCTGATCAGATCGGGGACTAAGCATACCAGCGCGGTGGATCTTGCCAAGAATATCCTGGGGAGTGTAGACAATGATCTAGGTCAGCTGGCCAAAATGACAGTAAATGAGCTTCAGAAATTTAAAGGGATAGGAGAGGCAAAAGCGATCAGTATAGTCAGTGCCTTAGAGCTGGGCAGGCGGCGTAAAAGCACTGAGCCAAAGAAGAGAGCCAAAATAACATCTTCTTCTGACGTATATGAACTGATGAAGCCTGACCTGATGGATGAACCAGTGGAGCATTTCTATATCCTATTGCTTAATAGGTCTAACCATGTCATCAAAAAATATAAGATCAGTTATGGGGGAACCAACGCGACCATTGCAGACCCCAAAATGATTTTTAAAGTAGCACTGGAATATTTGGCTACTGCCATAGTTTTAGTGCACAATCATCCTTCTGGAAACCTAAGACCGTCCCAGGCAGATATGAATTTGACCAAAAAGCTTGTAGCGGTAGGCAGAAATTTAGATTTAAACGTTATAGATCATGTAATATTCACCGATGTTGGTTACTTTAGCTTCGCGGATGAAGCCATGATGTGATTAACCTATGAACCAAAGATATGTGATATGGGCCGGTGTGGCAGTAGTGATCGTGATCGCCATATTTTATGCCCTTTCTGCTGGAGAGACCACAGAACAGTATGTAGAAAAAGTACAGAAAGAAAGGGGTAGGCAGTTTAAATACCTGCGTTATAATGCAGATTCACCCCTCACGGATGAGCAAAAAAATGAATTGGATCAGCTCCATCATTATCCTATAGATCCCGATTATCGTGTAAAAGCTAGAATAGTGCCCGTCACTAACCGTGTGATTCTCGAAATCCCTCTGACGGATGGCTCCGTAGAGAAGTATGTCAAGCATTCCTATGCTGAATTTACCGTAGCTGGCAGTAACGAAAGACTCTTGCTCCTTCAGTCTGTGAAAGAACAGGACAAGCGTAAATTTTTTCTGGCTTTTGCAGATGAAACCAGTGCAGATGAAACATATGGAGGTGGACGATATGTAGATGTAAAGTTGGATGGGCAACATACCGCCATCATAGATTTTAATATGGCCTATAACCCATACTGTGCCTATAATCCTGACTATGCCTGTCCTATACCTCCGAGAGAAAATTTACTGGAGATACCTATTAGAGC
Source organism: Anditalea andensis (assembly GCF_000714815.1). Taxonomy (GTDB): domain Bacteria; phylum Bacteroidota; class Bacteroidia; order Cytophagales; family Cyclobacteriaceae; genus Anditalea; species Anditalea andensis. Next base: position 84,691 of record NZ_JMIH01000015.1, read on the forward strand.
AGGGGAGAAAAATTACTCCAAATAAGCTTTAAGGGTCGGGCAATTATCTTAAATTTGTTGTTACCAAATATTTTGCGGAACCCATAAGGGCTTTCCTTATCAATTACCTTTGATATATGTCTGAGGTTTTAATCATTCTATTGATCAATGAAAATATCTATAAATAGGCTTAAGGAGTTTATCCAGCTAAACCATACATCCGAAGAGATAGCAGATATGCTTACCCAAAGCGGTTTAGAAGTGGAAGGGATCGAGCCTTTTGAATCTGTACCAGGGGGGCTAAAAGGCATCGTGATAGGAGAAGTCATTACCTGCGAGCCCCATCCAAATGCGGATAAATTAAGTTTGACCACAGTGGATATCGGTGGAGAAGTGCTGCCTATCGTCTGCGGTGCCCCAAATGTAGCTCAAGGTCAAAAAGTGGTGATCGCCACTGTCGGTACAACTTTATATCCAAGCAAGGGAGAAGGATTTACTATAAAAAAGGCTAAAATCCGGGGTGAAGTATCCATCGGAATGATCTGTGCCGAGGATGAACTGGGTATTGGTGAAAACCACGCCGGTATAATCGTATTAGATACGGATCTGCCTAATGGTACCCCTGCGGCTGAATATTTTAATATCAGCTCTGACGATGTTCTGGAGATTGGGCTTACCCCTAACAGGGCCGATGCAGCTTCCCATCTTGGAGTAGCAAGAGATCTCAAAGCTATTCTAAAAACAGACCTAACCATGCCATCCGTGGAGGCATTTGCTGTGGATAACAACAGCAGACCCTTTCAGGTAGAAGTGGAAGTAGCTTCAGACTGTCCGAGATATGCAGGTCTTACTGTTTCTAACATCAAAGTAGGGCCCTCACCTGATTGGCTTCAGAAATATTTAAAGTGCCTGGACCTTGAACCTATCAATAATATAGTGGACATCACCAATTTTATCTTACATGATCTTGGGCAGCCACTCCATGCTTTTGACGCAGATAAAGTGTCCGGAGATAGCATAATAGTAAAAAAGCTTGATAAAGATACTCCTTTTATCACCTTGGATGATAAGGAAAGGAAGCTGTCAGGAGAAGAATTGATGATTTGTGATGAAAGTAGTGGCCTTTGTATAGCTGGGATCTTTGGAGGCAAAGGGGCCGGTGTTTCGGAGTCGACTACTTCTATTTTTCTCGAAAGTGCTTATTTTTCTCCTGATGTCATCAGAAAAGGAAGTCAGCACCATGGTTTAAAAACAGATGCTTCTTTTCGTTTCGAACGAGGAACAGACCCGAATATGCCAATCTATGCACTGAAGAGAGCCGCCATCCTGATAAAGGAGATCGCAGGGGGAGAAATAACATCCGAAATAATCGATATATACCCTCATCCTATAGCCGATTTTGAGGTGCATGTTTCTTATAAGAACATCCACCGCCTGATCGGTAAAGAGGTAGATAATGAAGAGATCAAATCTATTTTGGAACACCTAGAAATAAAGGTAGTGGATGAAACCGAACACGGATTTAAAGCTATAGTTAAACCTTACAGGGTGGATGTGAACAGGGAGGCGGATATCATTGAGGAGATCTTGAGGATATATGGATTTGACCGGGTCGAGCTAACAGAGCATTATAAGGCAGACTATCTGGCCGAGCATCCAGCCAAAGATGGTAATAAATTACAATACAGGCTTTCTGAATTGATGGCTGGTTTTGGCTTTCATGAGATGATTACCAATTCACTCACTAAGCCTATCTATGGTGAGAAATCAGGATTTTTGGACCCAGTAGATAATGTAGTGATACTGAACAAACTGAGTGAGGATCTGGGTGTGATGCGGCAAAGCCTTCTATTTTCCGGATTGGAAGTGCTTTCCCATAATATCAATAGGAGGCAAAAGGATCTCCGATTCTTCGAATTTGGCACGGTTTATAAAAAGTCCGGAGAGGGGTATCAGGAAGATAAGGTGCTTTCTATATTCCTCACAGGAGATAAGGCAGCTGAAAGCTGGCTAGAACCCTCTAAGTCGATGAGCTTTCCTGACTTATTTTCGGTAGTGGAAAGGGTTTTGGAAAAACTGAATCTCCCGGATCTTGAGATGGAAATCACTCATGAACTGCCTTTTGACTATGCCCTCCAATTGTCACTGGGCAATAAAATGGTAGGGAAAATAGGTTTGGTTAATGATAAAATCACTAGATTGGCTGAGGTGAAGCAGGAAGTATTTTATGCCGAACTAAATTGGGACTATTTATTGAAGAGATCCACAGGGTTAAAGCAATATGCAGAGATCTCTAAATTTCCAGAGGTGAGAAGGGATCTGTCTCTGGTGATAGACAGGGAGATAACTTTCGATGCCATCCGGAAGGTGGCAGTCAAAGCAGGGGGCAAATTACTTAAGAGGATTGGGGTTTTTGATGTGTATCAGGGAGATAAGATAGATAAAGAAAAAAAGGCATACGCTTTGAGCTTTTATCTACAGGATTTGGAAAATACTTTAACAGATAAAGTAATAGACAAAACCATGGGAAGACTGATGCAGTCTTTTGAAAATGAAATTAATGCTTTGATTAGAAAATAGAATGATCCACGAGGAACTTCATCGCTTAGAGCGACTTGCTCATCAGATAACTAAAAAATTACAACAGGTAGAAGCAGAAAAAGCGGCATTAAAGGAAGAGCTGGATATGGCAAAAACTATCCTGCGGGAGCGAGATGAAAGCCTGGATCATTTTAAAAATCAAATTAAAATTAGTAAAATTGTAAATAACATACCGGTAGAAAATACAGAGTCTGCGGAATTGAGAGAAAAGATCAATAATTATATAAAAGAAATCGATAAAATCATCACTTATCTGTCTGAATGATATGAATACACTTTCCATTAAAATAAAAATAGGAGATAGAGAATATCCTATGAAAGTAAAAGTGGAAGATGAGGCTAAAATCAGGCGAGCGGGTAAATTGATTAATGATAAACTTAAAAGATATAGAGAAGAATTTGGATTGGATGACAGGCAGGATTTATTAGCAATGGTCGCATTTGACTGTATGGTAGAGACCATGGAGTCAAGTGAATTGAACTCCGAAGAGAGTGATCAGATCAGATCCACCCTTACCCAAATCAATGACCAATTAACATCCTTGATATAATTATACATTATCTCAAATCGGGACTTTTTAAGCACTGCCGGTAGGTCTAAACCAAAATATACCTATGGGAGTAACACTATACATCATCATAGCAGGCGTGGTAGGTCTCGGACTTGGCGCACTGCTAGCAGGAGTTTTTCTTAAAAGCAACAATAAAAAGATAGAGGATGAAGCTCGGGAAAAAGCCAAGAGCACTGTAAGAGAGGCTGAAATCACTGCAGAGGCCATTAAAAAGGACAAGATTCTGGAAGCCAAAGAAAAGTACCTTAGGCTGAAATCGGAATTTGAGGAGGAAACTAATAAAAAGAAAAATATCCTCATCACTAATGAAGGCAAACTAAAGCAGAGAGAGCAAGTGCTCTCTAAGGAAATGGAACAGCTTAAACGCAAAGAAGCTGAACTGGAAAGTAAAAAAGAAAACCTCAATGCACAGCTGCATTCTGTACAGGTCAAAAAAGAAGAACTAGACAGAGTGACCAGTCAAAGGATTTCTGATTTGGAAAAAATAGCCCTTCTATCCAAAGAAGAGGCCAGAGAGCAGATCATTGAGATGCTTAAAGATGAGGCCAATACCAAAGCCTCTTCGCAGATCAAAGATATCCTGGATCAGGCCAAGCTTACTGCTACCAAGCAGGCCAAGAAAATCGTACTCGATACTATTCAGAGGACAGCTACAGAGCATGCCATCGAAAACTGTGTGTCTGTCTTTAACATAGAAAGTGATGACATCAAAGGTAAGATCATCGGTAGAGAAGGTAGAAATATCCGTGCCTTGGAAGCTGCTACTGGTGTAGAGATAGTAGTGGACGACACTCCGGAGGCGATCATCATCTCAGGATTTGATCCAGTGAGAAGAGAAGTGGCCAGACTGGCACTTCACCGTCTGGTGCAGGATGGAAGGATCCACCCGGCCAGGATCGAAGAGGTAGTGGCCAAAACTGAGAAAAACATAGAAGAGGAAATCGTAGAGATAGGTGAAAGAACCTGTATCGATCTAGGTATTCATGGCCTGCATCCTGAGCTTATCAGGATGGTAGGGCGTATGAGGTTCCGTTCTTCCTATGGTCAGAACCTGCTACAGCACTCCAGAGAAGTAGCCAAGCTATGTGCTACCATGGCAGCTGAAATGGGATTAAATGCGAAACTTGCCAAGAGAGCTGGATTGCTTCACGATATCGGAAAAGTGTATCCTGAAGAAGCAGAACTGCCTCATGCTATCCTAGGTATGGAGCTGGCCAAGAAATATAAAGAACACCCTGAGGTAATCAATGCCATCGGTGCCCACCATGATGAGATTGAGATGACTTCTATGATCTCCCCTATAGTACAGGCTTCTGATGCCATCTCAGGTTCAAGACCTGGAGCAAGAAGGGAAATCATGGACAGCTATATCAAGCGTCTTAAGGATCTCGAAGAATTGGCTTTGAGTTTTGATGGTGTTAATAAATGTTTTGCTATGCAAGCTGGCCGAGAGTTGAGAGTGCTCGTGGATGCAGATAATGTGGATGACAACACTGCAGGAAAGCTCTCCTTTGATATTTCCCAGAAGATAGAGAAAGAAATGCAGTATCCCGGACAGATCAAGATTACAGTGATCAGGGAAATGAGATCGGTCAACTACGCCAAATAAACTAAGGGCTCCTATTTATCGTTTTAAATGGGAGCCCTTTTTTAATTTTTACGTCTATTTTATTGCTGTATGAGATCACTATTTAGGAAATCAAATTATCTCAGTACTCTTTGGTACCAGCTTTTAGTAGAATTTGGATTTTTAAAATTAAGTAAAGCCGAACTTGATGTTCTTAGTACCTATTTTCCTTATTATCACCGCCTGTCTTTGAAGTTTCAAAGAGAATTTAGGGAAAGATTAGTTTTATTTATGAATAATAAAAGCTTTTATGGAAGGGGGGGGTATTCAGAAGTAAGCGTAGAAATGAAAGTGTTGATCTCAGCCACAGCTATCAAAGTATTGTTCGGGTTTCCCAAAACTATTACACTAAGCCATTTTGATAAAATATTGGTCTATCCAGATCGATATTATTCCAGCCATAGTCTGCAATATCATAATGGAGAGGTCAATCCCAAGTATGGTATTATTGTTATTGCCTGGAAGGAATTTATTAAAGGATTAAATAATCCTACGGATGGCTGGAATGTGGGCATCCATGAATTTGCCCATGCCCTTAAGATTGAGAACAAAATAAAATATAACGGAGAGTATGGTTTTCTGATGCCCATGTGGTGGTCTAAATATGTGCATTTGGCTACCGATGAACTTAAAAAGATCAAAGAAGGAAATAGCATTTTCAGAAGCCAGGCGCGCGAAAATATACATGAATTTTTTGCTGTATCAGTGGAGGCTTTCTTTGAAAACACAATAGCCTTTAAAGCTTATCATCCCGAGATGTACGAATGCCTCGTCTTCCTACTCCGACAGGACCCTATGTTGCTCTACACTGGTGTAAATGTCAAAAAAGACGCTAATGAAAAAGAAGAGGGGACATAGAACTAGTCAATAGCCTATAGATACTTTATAGTAGATCGATTTTAAATAATTATTCTAATTACAGGGAACGGGCTGGATTCATGGATGCCGTCCTCTGGTCCGTACCTAAACTATTATAAGTATATTTGAGAGGCCAGATGTCTATTCTATTGGAGATTTAAATATGATCATTTGCTGCATTCCCTCTTTTAAAGTAGCTGTTTAAAAATGATTGACAACGCAGTTAAGTTTACGATCCACATAGTTGTTTAGTTTCATTGTTTCTCCGAAAAGGTTTTTAATGCCCCTAAAGTGGGCAGCAGCAACGGAAATACCAGCTTCGGGTATAGGTGGATCTTAACTTTTCTTGTCTCCGAGGAAATTTATCCATTTGGCAGGATGCTACAAACCAAAATTCACTAACTTTTAGCTAGTGCCAAACCCCCGATTTTTATATTTAAGCTTCAGTTAAAATATCATCTAACTAAACCAAATTAGAAATCAGAAATCTTCCATTAAAAATCATTTCCTCTCCACTTCCCTCAAATTCTCCAGCTTCTTATTTCTCAAGAATCCATTGATATCCTCAAAGTGCTCTCTTACCCGCTTATTGCCAAATTCAAATACCTTACCGGCCAGTCCGTCCAAAAAATCCCTGTCGTGGGAAACTAGTATTAAGGTACCATCAAAAGCTTTCAAGGCATCTTTGATGATGTCTTTGGTCTTCATGTCGAGGTGATTGGTAGGCTCATCGAGAATAAGTAGATTGACAGGTTCCAATAACAATTTGATCATGGCCAGTCGGGTCTTTTCTCCACCGGATAGCACCTTGACCTTTTTCATAGAATTGTCTCCACCAAACATAAAAGCTCCCAAGAGATCTTTTACCTTTGAGCGAATCTCGCCTACAGCTATTCTGTCTATGGTGTCGAAGACTGTCAGGTTTTCATCCAAAAGCGAAGCTTGGTTCTGCGCGAAATAGCCGATTTGGGTATTTTGGGCTAACTCCAACTTGCCTTCAAACTCTATCTGGCCCATGATAGCCTTAAGCATAGTGGATTTACCTTCACCGTTTTTACCGACAAAGGCCACCTTCTGTCCGCGCTCTATAGTCATAGAAGCATTCTTAAAGACTACGTGATCTCCGTATGTTTTGGTAAGTTCTTCCACTACCACAGGATATTTTCCGGATCTAGGGGCAGGAGGGAAACGTAGCCTAAGGGCTGAGTTGTCTACTTCGTCAATTTCTACAATATCCAGTTTTTCCAGCATCTTGACTCTGGACTGTACCTGAAGGGTTTTAGAGTAGGTTCCTTTAAAGCGCTCGATGAATTGCATATTGTCCGCAATCATCTTTTGCTGCTCATCATAAGCTTTTTGCTGGTGCTCGCGTCGTTCCTTGCGAAGTTCTAGGTAATGGCTGTATTTGGCTTTATAGTCATAGATACGGCCCATGGTCACCTCGATAGTACGGGTAGTGATATTGTCCACAAAAGCCCTATCATGGGATATAACGATTACAGCTTTCGCCTTCTCGGTCAAAAAATCCTCCAGCCACTGTATGGATTCGATGTCCAGGTGGTTGGTAGGCTCATCCAAAAGAATAAGGTCAGGTTTTTGAAGCAGGATCTTGGCAAGTTCTATTCTCATTCTCCAGCCACCGCTGAATTCGGAAGTAGGTCTTTGAAAATCTTCCCTTACAAATCCTAATCCTAGCAATACTTTTTCTACTTCCGCCTCATAATTGACCTCTTCTATGGCATAGAACTTTTCACTGATTTCGGATACTTTTTCTATTATTTTATAATATTCATCAGAATCATAATCTGTACGTACGGTCAATTCTTCATTGAGTCTTTCTATCTCAGTCTTCATATCCAGATAGGAGGCAAATGCTTTGGCTGTTTCATCAAATACCGAGCAGTCATCCTCTGTCAATAAATGCTGTGGGAGGTAGGAAATCACAAAATCCTTGGGAGCTGACACGCCTCCGGACGAAGCTTTGCTCTCACCGGCTATGATTTTCAGTAGTGTAGACTTGCCTGCCCCATTTTTGCCCATCAGGGCTATTTTATCATTTTCATTGATAGAAAAAGAAACGTTGCTAAAAAGAGGGGAACCTCCATGCAATACCGTAAGTGCGTCTACTGAAATCATGCTACTGGATTTTTTGAAGGAGCAAAGATATCAGTCTCTTATGGATTATAGAGAAACAGAGCATAAAAATTATTGTTAAAACTCAAATAGGTGCATAGCGTCATCAGCTGACTAAGATACTAAAAATACGGTACAGCCGGTCTCAAAATTCAATAATCGCCCAGGTGACTGAAATGGATCTATAAATTATGGATTTCCAGTTTATAATTTAATAAGGGCTCTGCTAAATACAGAACCCTTTTATTTTTTCGGTCAATTCCAATTATCTGATATGATACATCCTTTATAGGACATCCAACCTCCATGCATTTTAATCTTCCTCCTGGAAGGAAGGATATAGTGTCATCCCCCCATCTACATAAACAGTAGTACCGGTAATATAATCTGCCTGGTCAGAAACCAGCCATGCCGCCACTCCACCGATATCATCCGGTTCTCCTATCCGTCCATAAGGGATTTTTGCAAGCATTTTCTGTTCTCCTTCTTTATTTCCCCATTCGTGTTCGTTGATTGGCGTTTTGATGGCTCCCGGTGATATGCTGTTTACCCTTACCTTGCTGGGGGCCAGTTCCTGGGCGATGGATTTCATCATCATTTTCATACCGCCTTTGGAAGTGGCATAATTTACCCTTCCAGACCATGGTATGGTATCGTGTACTGAACTGATAAATACGATCTTTCCACTGGCTTTAGACACCTCTTCGTCCACACCCTGTTCATCAAAGCATTTGGCGGCTTCTCTGGCGCATAAAAAAGCACCCGATAGATTTGTCTGTATAACCTGTTTCCAGCTTTCATAAGAGAGTGATAAAAAAGGTTCATCTATCTGTATGCCGGCATTGTTGATAAGAATGTGTACTGCTCCAAACGTTTCCTTCGCTTTTTGAAAAAGTTCTATAACATCTTCTTCTTTCCCTACATCTCCTTTCAGGATAAAAGCCTTACTGCCTGCGTCTACAATCGCTTGCTGTGTTTCTTTGGCACCCTCTTCATCTTTATAGTAGTTGATAACCACATTGGCCCCTGCCTTTCCCAGTGCTATGGCTATGGCTCCTCCTATACCTCCACTGGCACCTGTTATTACTGCTGTTTGGTTTCTTAAAAGTAGTTTTGTATTGCTCATGGTATCTGATTGTTTTACGGTTAAGTCGTAAAAAGAATCAAAAGTGGTTCCAAAAAACAAATAAAAAAGGGAGACTGTTAAGATCTCCCTTTTTATAATTAATATATACCTAGTTTACTGCACCTCTACACCTAAAGCCTTTGCCATTACGGCTCCGATTTCGGCAGGTGATTCGGCTACATGTATCCCGTTTTCTCTCATTATTCTCATTTTAGCCTCAGCAGTATCATCTGCACCGCCTACGATAGCTCCGGCATGTCCCATCCTTCTACCTGGAGGTGCAGTCTGGCCTGCGATAAATCCTACCACCGGCTTTTGGTTGCCATTTTCTCGGATCCACCGGGCAGCATCAGCTTCGTAGTTACCGCCTATTTCTCCGATCATCACGATCGCATCTGTTTCAGGATCATTCATCAATAGCTGAACAGCATCTTTGGTAGAGGTACCGATTATAGGATCACCACCTATACCGATAGCTGTAGATACTCCCATGCCCGCTTTAGCTACCTGGTCGGCTGCTTCATAAGTTAAGGTACCTGATTTAGATACTATACCCACTCTTCCTTTTTTGAAAACAAAACCCGGCATGATACCGACTTTAGCTTCTCCCGGAGTGATGACACCTGGGCAATTTGGACCTATCAAAGTAGCTCCTTTTTCTTTAATGTAAGGCTTAGCCTTCATCATATCTTTAACCGGAATACCTTCAGTGATGGCAATGATCACTTTAATTCCTGCATCTGCTGCCTCCATGATGGCATCAGCGGCAAAAGCAGGCGGAACAAAAATTATAGAGGTATCAGCACCAGTTGATTCCACCGCTTCTTCAACAGAGTTAAATACAGGCTGGTCCAGGTGGGTAGATCCGCCTTTACCTGGTGTCACTCCACCTACTACATTGGTGCCATATTCGATCATCTGCTGCGCATGGAATGAGCCTTCTGAGCCCGTAAATCCTTGCACGATTACTTTTGAATTCTTATTTACTAATACACTCATGTCGCGATTTTTATAGTTTGTTACAAAAATAAAACAATAAGCCCACTCACAAAAGAATTATCAAACAATCTCATTTTATTTATTCTATATCATATCTTTTTATAATTTAGTGTACGAATATACTCTTATGCAAAAGTTTTTTATTTCTTTAATCTTTATGTTTTGGGTTTTTACGGGATTTTCCCAGTCATTTCAGCAAAACAAGAATATAAAGGGACTGAATTTACCATCAAATCAAATATTGAGTTTATGTCAAGATGATGCGGGGCGGATATGGGTTTCTACAGCTAAAGGTATATACTATTCGGATGGTATCACTACCTATGGCATTCCAGATTCCATTCATCAAGTGCTGCAGAACCGACCCAATACCTACGTAGATACAGATGGGGTTATATACATGTTCAATACTGAAAGGACAAAGAAAATCTATTATGTTTCTGATTATAAGTGGGATGAACTGGTAATTCCGGGTCCGGTCATTGAAAAAGTAGGCAGTATAGGTAAAGTTTCCGTTTCAGTAGCCTATGTCAATGGCAATAAAAATCTATTTTTGGTCGTACCGGGATTCATAGCTGTATATGATTTTTCTTCAAGTAAATGGGATTATAGACCTTATGATGTTCCTACCTTGGGTGATTTCAGTTCTTTTTATCAGTCAGGGGACACCACTTATTTTTATTTTGAAAAGATAATTCTGAAATTATACAATAGTGAAATCTCTTCAGAGGAAAATTGGTCAGATTTATTAGATGGACCTGTTTATAAAGTAGTCCTTGATGCTGAAAATACCTTTTATTTCCTGGGACATGGAAAATTGGCAAAAGGTAAGGAGTTTAAAAAACCCCAGGATATTATCCATAGCGGGTTTGCACAGGCCAAATTTGGTAATCATCATTACTTTGATTTAAAAATTAATGATGGGAAGGTTTTCTATTACTTTAATTCCCATCTGTATAGACATTCCAGTATGGATAGGTTGCCACTTCTGATTTCGGCTGAAGAAAACCTACGTATTTATCTTATTCAGGCTTTGTTGATCGATAGAGAAGATATCATATGGATAGGCAGTCAGAGAGGACTGGTTAATGTACCTACCCTAAGGTTTCAAAATTATACAGTTAGGGATGGACTGTTGGATAATGAAGTCACTGCCATATACAAAGACAAGCCGCAAAAATTTTATCTGGGGTTTAATAATGGCATTCAACTATGGGAAAACAATGTGCTGAAAACCTTGGATATTTTCGATCATTTAAAGGGAACATCCGGTAATAGGATTAATAATTTTACCCCTACTAAAAAGGGCATATATTTCTCAGCCGGGCAAAAAGGGGTAGGCTTGATCAATCTATCCAATAACCAGGTGACCTATAAAACCGCACCGAATGGCCAAGGAGTTCAGTTTACCTCCATTATTGATGACCATTTATATATATTGGCAGGTTCTAATGTCTACAAAAGCCATATTACTGGCAATAATGTTTTTGCCCAAGATGTTACTTCTACAATATATTCTGGCCAAGGCGAAGGCAATTATTTAAGGAAAATAGATAAGCTGAGTGATGGTAAGATTATTTATCTCCACAGCACCAGTACTTCTGGCATTCAGGAGGGACTCGTGGAGAGCCAACATTATTTAAGGGTGGGTGGATATGATTTTTTGGAAATAGAGGAGGGTGTCTTATTGGCGACAGAGGAAGGGTTAAAAATATATAAACAGGGAAAAATCGAGGTGTTCTCTGTAAACAACAAGACCGTGGACAGACCTATTTTCTCTCTTTTGCAGGATGAAAGAGGAGCTGTCTGGATGGGTACTGACAAAGGGGTGTACGTGCTTTACAATGGTTATATTACATGGTTTGATTCTTCGCGGGGACTTGTAGGGGATGAAGTAAACCGGGGAGCATTTATAAGGGGTAATCCAGGGAGGATATGGATCGGTACTGAAGAAGGTATTTCTATATACAGACAGGATGAAGACGAGGAACTATTGGCCAGCCCTATAGTGAAGATAGAAAATATAAGACTGCTCACAGATGGGGAACAGTCTTACAGTTTTTCTAATATTCCCTATAATCATAATAATATACAGATAGATTATTTGGCAGTAAGTTTTATGCAACAGAATAACCTGCACATTCACTATAGGTTAATGGGGTTGTCAGATAAATGGGAGACTGTGATAGATCCCAGGTCGAAACAGCTGATTTTTGAAAACCTACCTCCAGGAACCTACCACCTTGAATTGAAAGCCAGTTTGGGAGGACAGTTTGAATCACCTGTAGTAATTTCTGATGGATTTATTATTGATCAGCCATATTATTACAAACCTATATTTATATTCTTTGTGCTCGTTCTTTTTTTGGCCCTGGGATTTATACTCAATACGCTGTTAAACCAGTTTAGGAATGAGATGCTTTTAAGAAAGACCATTTCCCAAAAAATATCAGAAATCCAGTTGGCGGAAGAACAGTTTAGAAATGTGTGGAACAGTTCTAAAGATGGTTTGTGCCTATCTATCATCAGCGGAAAAATCATCGCAATAAACCCTGCTATGACCAAACTCTGTGGAGTACCGGCCAAAGAACTTAAAAAGGGACATCTGGGTGAAATGTTTTCAGACCCGAATTTCTATAAAAACCAGGAACCTTATATACTAGAATCTCTTCATAATCACGGTAAAGCCGGGATGACCAAAGAATTGACCATGCCGTTTAAGAATGGACCTAAAACCATTGAACTTTATAGTACTATGGTGGACATCAAACATGGCAATGATACTGTGATGTTGAGTGTGTTTAGAGATATTACTGAGAAAAAGAACAGTGAAATCCAGTTACGATTAGCCAAAGAAAAAGCTGAAGAATCCAATCAGTTAAAATCCAGGTTTTTAAGTAATATGAGTCATGAGATCCGAACCCCCCTTAACGGAATTCTGGGAAGTGCTGAAAACCTAATTATAACCAATCAAGATAAGCCCGAGTTGCTGTCTGGATTGGAAATAATACTGGAAAGTGGAGAGAGGCTATTGAAAACCATCAACAGCATTCTGGATATGTCAAAAATAGAATCAAGGACTATGGAAACCAGAATGGAAAAAACCAATATCAATGATTTTATTTCCAAGATACTCATGCCATTAAAGGCAGCAGCTATGAAAAAAGGGCTGCTCCTTACGGCTAAGTTCGAGACTAAATCTTTTGTGGCACCAATAGATAAGGCGTCTCTGGATATGATCCTAAATAATATTGTGAGCAATGCTATCAAATATTCAAATAAAGGATTGATCCAGGTCAAAATAAAATTATTGGACCAATCATTATATATACAGGTGCAGGATGAAGGAATAGGTATGAGCGAGGATTTTTTATTGAAAATTTTTCAGCCATTCCAGCAGGAAAGTGGTGGATATGCCCGTAAGTTTGAAGGTAGTGGATTGGGGCTCTCTATAACCAAAAGTCTAATGGACATGTTGAAAGGACAGATTTATATCACCAGCAGTAAAGGTAAAGGTACCACAGTGACCATTACCTTACCTTTAGACCTACAGATAACCAAAGAGCAATAATTAAATTTTTACTTCGCCCATGTTAAAGCTGAATATATTAATTACCGAAGACGATACTGTTTCTGCCCTTTTATTAAAAAAGGCGCTGGAAAGGAATAACCATAATATTTTAGCCATAAAAGAAACCGGTGAAGAGACCCTGGAATTTTTGGAGCACCACACTGCTGATATGGTCATGATGGATATTAACCTTGCCGGGGAACTAGATGGTATCCGCACGACAGAAATTATTAATGAAAAATACCATATTCCGGTAGTTTATCTGACAGCTAGCTCAGATGAGGAAACATTGCAAAAGGTGGTAGGGACAAACCCCAGTGCATATGTGATCAAGCCATTTAATATACGGGAACTTAATATGGTCATCGAGCTGGCTATTTTTAAAGACCGGGAAGAAAAAGAGCTTAAAGCACTCAATAAATTGCTAGAAGAAAAAGTAGCTATTCGGACTGCGGAGCTATATGAAGCTAATAAGGAGCTTCAGCGAGCTTTGGAAAAAGAAAGAGAAATTAATGAACTCAAGTCAAGAATAGTACTTAATGTATCGCATGGGTTTAAAACACCGCTTACTTCGATATTGAGTTCGGCACAACTGCTTCAGAAATATGCCGAAAAAGATCATCCTTTCAGGGTAAAAATGATGAAGCATGCTTCAAAAATAGAACTTTCAGTCAGAAATTTAAATAATTTACTGACGAGTGTACTTTTCTTCGGAAAAGCAGATGCCAATAAGATTGATTATAAACCGTCTACTGTATTTACAGTCGCATTCTTCAACGAAGTGATAGACGTGGTAAAAGCTGGTGTGGAAAATAATTCAGAAATTAAAGTGGTACTGAAAAAATTGCCCAAAACCATATTCTGTGATCAGGAACTTCTTTACCAGATTTTTGAGAATCTCCTTTCCAATGCTACAAAATATTCTAAACCCGGTGGGGTGGTGGACTTCACCGTCTGGATGGAAGGGGATGAACTGAATGCTACAGTAGTAGATTCTGGGATAGGCATACCTGAAAAGGAACAAACGCAACTGTTTGATAGATTTTTCAGGGCAAATAATGTTGGCATCATAGAGGGATCTGGGCTTGGACTGTCTATAGTGAAAAAATGCATGGATGTATTGGAAGGTAAGATCACATTTAAAAGTACAGTAAATAAAGGCACCTCTTTTCATATTCAGATACCTATAAAAAAGAAAAAGTAATGTTGAATACCCATAACATTTATTTTCGATATGATGCCGAAAATGAATTTCATCTTCCCGATTTAAGTCTTAAAGGAGGGCAGAACCTATTGATATTAGGCCAATCAGGAAGCGGTAAGACTACACTGTTAAATATTCTGGGAGGACTGTTGAAGCCTATAAATGGGGAGGTTATTATTGATAATACTTCCATATATAAACTTTATGAAAGTAAACTGGATAAGTTTAGGGGCAATAATATAGGCATCGTTTTTCAAAAACCTCATATTATTACCGCTCTGACGGTAAGGGAAAACCTGCAATTGGCAGCATATTTTGCCCATTCACAGAGCGGTGATAGAATAGATTATATTTTAAACGAGCTCGATATAGGCCACAAAGCGCAATCAAAAATCCAGCATCTCAGTGAGGGTGAAGCTCAGCGCGTTTCCATTGCAAGAGCTTTGGTAAATTCTCCAAAAATTATATTGGCTGATGAACCCACTTCTAGTCTGGATGATGTCAATTCACATAGAGTGATGGAACTGCTTATGGAGCAAGCGGGTAAAATGGACGCTGTTCTTATCGTCGTAACGCATGATCAAAGGGTGAAAAACCACATTTCTAACCGTATAACTGTAGGAGTAAAGAAATGAATATATTAAAATTAAGTTGGAAATACCTCATTTCAAAGCCCCTGAATACAGGTCTGAATATTTTACTGCTGGCACTGGGCCTATCTGTTATTACGGTGCTGATTCTGCTGCAGCACCAGTTTGAATCTAAACTTACAAAGGGAGCAGAAGGAATAGATTTAGTAGTAGGTGCCAAGGGCAGTCCTTTACAACTGATACTTTCCAGTGTATATCATATCGATTTTCCTACAGGTAATATACCTTTGGAGGAAGCACGGAGACTGTCCCAAAACAGATTGGTAAAGAATGCTATTCCTTTGGGGCTTGGTGATAATTATCAGGGATTTAGGATAGTGGGTACAAATCATGATTACCTGGCGTTATATCCACATGCATTTTCGGAAGGAAGAGTATGGGATAAGCCATATGAAGTAGTATTGGGAAGTATAGTAGCGGACAAAACATCTCTTTCTGTGGGAGATACATTCATCGGCTCTCA
This sequence comes from Anditalea andensis, assembly GCF_000714815.1. Classification (GTDB taxonomy): domain Bacteria; phylum Bacteroidota; class Bacteroidia; order Cytophagales; family Cyclobacteriaceae; genus Anditalea; species Anditalea andensis. The sequence goes on from NZ_JMIH01000015.1 coordinate 100,474, forward strand.
TGGCATCTCGGCAGGCAGTCATGATCATGATGAGCATCAGTATGTAGTGGCAGGGGTATTAGAAAGTGGAAATAATGTTCTTGATAATCTTGTCCTGACCAGTATAGAGACGGTGTGGTTTACTCATGATGAGGAAGAGGAAAATGACCATAACCATGACCATGATCATAACCATGACCATGATCATAACCATGACCATGACCATGATCATGAGAAGACTGATGTAGTGGTTAAATCAGGTCTGCCGGAATCAGAAGAAGAAAGGGAGATTACCACCTTACTTGTCCAGTATAGAAATCCTATTGCAGCGGTTCAGCTTCCCCGGTTTATAAACAGTAGAACTTCTATGCAGGCAGCTTCTCCTGCTTTTGAAATCAATCGGTTGTTCGAACTATTGGGCATAGGAGTTTCATTAATGCAGGGATTGGCTATAGCTATAATAATTGTGGCGGGGTTAAGTATCTTTATTGCACTATATAATGCTATGAAGGAACGTAAATATGATTTAGCTGTGATGAGGACTTTAGGAGCCTCCAAGGGGTTGCTTTTTTTTCATATTATATTGGAAGGGGTAATTCTTACCGGAATAGGAGCTGTGGCAGGGATTTTAATGGGGCACCTTTTTCTAAGTGTTTTAGTTAATATAAACGAGCAGGGACCTATTTCCGGAATTTCTGCTTGGGTATGGCTTCCTGAAGAGATATTTATCTTGCTATATGCTCTAGGGGTGGGGATTTTAGCTTCTATTATACCGGCGTGGAGGGCTTACCAAACTGATATAGCAGGACAATTGACCTAAATGTTAAAAAGAATTTACAGTTGAAATTAAATATGATCCAATTATCATTCAGTAAAAATATTGCTTTGATAGTTCGGCAAATCAGGCTATCTAATGTGATTACACCTGCCTGACGGAAGTCAGGCTTGACCTTTGAAAAAAATATAATCAGATGAATAAAATTAAAATATCTTTAGTTGCTTTAATCACCTTTTTGGTATGTAACGCATCTTTCTCACAGGAGGTTAATGTCTGGAAGGACCTGTCTAATGTTACTTATAAAATAGGTGAAGACGATTTTGGAGAATTGTACTTGCCGGTTTTTGATGATAAAATCAAAAAACTGGAAGGAAAAGCCATTACGGCAGATGGCTATATCATTCCTTTTGAGGGGATGTTTAAGCCCGAGCATATTATACTCTCATCTCTGCCCCTGGCTGAATGTTTTTTCTGTGGATCAGGTGGACCAGAGACAGTGATGGAAGTCATGCTTAAAAAACCTATAAAATATACCTCTAAAAGGGTTCAGGTTAAAGGGACGTTAGTCTTAAATTCAAAGGATCCTGAAAAGCTCATGTATATTTTGAAAGATGCAGAACTGCTGACCAATTAAAATAGGCTCCATAAAATAAAAAAAAGCTCCATTAATTGGAGCTTTTTGCTTCTTCAGCTTTAAAGTTTTCCAGGACAGAAAGTGTTAAAGGCCCAGGTTTGCCGTTGCCGATGATATGGTCATCTATCTGTGTAACTGGCAGCAGACGCTTAGTGGTACTGGTCATAAAAACCTCATCGGCAGATATAACCTCTTCCAAAGTAATATCGCGAACCTCTGTTTCTGGTACTAGTTTTAAGACATTTTTCCTGGTTATTCCATTTAAGATGTTTGATTGGGGGGTGGCCAATCTACCTTTTTGTACTATGAAAATATTGCTTCTGCTACTTTCCGATATAAGTCCTTTATGGAAATATAATACATCTTCTGCATTTTTTTCTTTCCATGTTATGCTGGAAAAAACCGCCTGGCTATAGTTGGTAGTTTTTATAGTTGGAAGGGGTCTGACATATTCTTCGGTTATTAATTTAACACCGTTCCTAAATTTTTCTTCTCCAGGGAGTAATAAATCTTCGCAAAATATAAACAATTTTCCTTCTGCCGGGCTAAAATGATTGGCAGAGACTCCACCGGATAGCACCATTCTCACCCCCCCTTGTTTGAGGTCATTTTTATCTATAAGCATACCAATTATCTCGGTTAATTCCTTTTTGCTGTAGGATAAAGGAAGATGGGTGTGGGAGGCGGAATTAATAAACCTATCTAAGTAATCTTCCAAAAAAAGGGGTCTGTAATTTACTGTTCTGAAAAAGTCAAATATACCATATCCTCTGGTCAGTCCTATATCGGAAGGATGAATACGGGCTTCTTCAGTCAATATTATTTTTTGCTCTGCGAAACAATAGGTTTTCATAAATCAGGAAGTTGTTTATTAATAAAGTCAATCAATACCTTTAAAGGAATTGTTTCTATAAATGTGGCCGCTTAATAATAGGCCTATTCTGTCCATAGCGTTAACATTTATTTATGTCAGAATTTTTTTGGTGTTGTAAAATTTTGTTTTTTATGATGCATTAAAGGTAATTATAATTTGCTATTAAAGTAAATGGTTAGAATTTCAGCATTTATTTTTTTAAAAGGGAAACATATTTTATATTTGCAATTATGTTGCATAAACTTAAACTTATATCTCAAAGCAAATCCGATTTTATCGGTATATCTGCCTCTATAGCCTGCATAGTTCACTGTTTGGCTGCACCTGCTCTGGTATCTATAGGGTATATATTCAATTATACCATTCTGGGGCATTGGCACATATTGGATTATTTTTTTATTGTTATAGCAGTTATTGCTGTATATTTTAGTACCAGAAACTCCCCGTCCTCCAGATTAAAGTATTTATTTTGGATAATTGTATCTATGTTTTCTCTTAGTATTTTACTTCACGAAAGATATGAAGGACTGGAAGTAATTACGCTATTGAGCTCTATATTTTTAATCATATTACACTATCTTCACCATCGGTTGTCGGCAGTCAAAAAGCGAACGAAATAACTGTTATATAGATTCCTTCTGATTTTTTCATAACTTGGGGGGATTATTAAATACGCTGCATCATGATTACTAAATGTCCCCAGATTAGTTTATTATATGGTATATTTTTAGGTGTTTTATTGAGTTGTGGATCACCTGGATCTTCCAATAAAGAACAAAAAGTCACAGTAGAGGAAAAGAGCACAAATGATGAATTAAAAAATGAAGTGATAGCCATCCATGATGAAGTTATGCCTAAAATGGGTGCCCTGAAATCTCATCAAAAAAGATTACATGATGAAGTAGCGGATCTTCAATCACGAAATGAGGGTCAGTATCAAGAGGGAATTGAAATACGTCAGCGGCTGGCACATGATCTAGACCAGGCATACGAAGATATGTTTATCTGGATGAGGCAATTCCGTCCTGAGTTAGAGGGTATGGATGAACAAGAAAGCAAAGCTTATTTATTGGATCAGAAAGAGAAAGTGATTATAGTCAATGAAAATATAAAATCTGCTTTGAGTCGGGCTGAGGAGGTGACATTATAAAGTAAAAAAATTTATTGATTAGTCTTTTAAGAAATCTGCTACTTGATTAGCATCAATTACACCAGTATGATCTCCCCAGATATTATAAATATATGTAGTGATTTGCGCTATTTCCATATTAGTAAGGTGAGGATTACTCGGCATGTTTTGATTATAAACTACCCCGTTTACAGTTATTTCTCCTCTTAATCCATGTTTAATAATTTTTACAGTTCTGCTTATATCATCCTTCATATAATCTGAATGAGCAAGTGGAGGTATGACCCGTCCCAAACCCGATCCATCTGTCTGGTGACAATTAGCACAGTTTTTTTCATACAGGTTTTTGCCTTCTACTGCATATTGCTTTGTTTTGGTATCTTTAATATGGGATAAGGATGGCGATTTACCTTGTTCACTATCACATCCTATAAAACACAATAGTATGCAGAAGGTCAAAAATGGAAATTGAATTTTCATTCTATACTGGGTAATAGTTTGGGAATATCATTCATCAGCTTGTTTACCTGATCAGATTTGGTGCCATCATAGATGCCCCTTATATGGCCGTTTTGATCTACCAGTATGAAAGCACCACTGTGAAGAAACCCCCCGGGTTCATCCTTATCTTCCATAGCGGTAGTCATATAGCTGGTTTGGCCGATTTCGTATACATGCTCCTGATCTCCTGTAAGGAAATGCCAGGTATCCGCATTTGCTACCCCCAATCTTTCAGAATAGTCTTTTAATAATGGGACAGTATCATAGCTAGGATCTATACTGTGGCTCAATATTTTAAAATCCGGATGATCTCCAAAGCGATCATAGACCCTCAGCATTTCTGTTTTCATAACAGGGCAGATGGTGGGGCAACTGGTAAAAAAGAAATCAGCTACATATACTTTCCCCTCTACTGTTTCATTGGTTACTGTGTCGCCATCTTGGTTTACAAATGAGAAATCTGCTATTTGATGATATACGGTATCGATGATTACCCTTCCGTCTACTTCCCTGTTTTCTGTATATCGGTGGCCTAAAATAGGAAGTTCCCCTCTTTTATCCCCTTCTGTATTGCAGCTGGGGAACAGTAAAGTAGAACATATCGCGGATAAAATTAAAACAAACTGATTTCTAAACATCGAATTTTTATTAGCTCTACACATCAAATATATTTTTAGTTCCTTTCCCTCACTTTCTTATATGCCCATATTCCAAACATAAGAGCAGCACTTAATAATATGAGGCCTGCTAGTCCCCAGGCCATGTCAACAAGGTTTTTTAATACTATCAGAAATACTATGGCAAATAATAGTACAGTAGCTCCTTCATTCCATAGTCTTAGCTGGTTACTGGTCCATTTAGTGATGCCACTTTGTAGCTCTTTATAGATAAAATGGCATTTGAGGTGATAGATATAAAGGAAAAAAACAAATGCCAACTTTGCCTGCATGAATCCCATCTGCAAAAATCCCCACCTGTAATATAAAGTCCAAAACCCGAATAAGAGAGTCAGTATGGCCGATGGCCATGTTATTCCCATCCAAAGCCTTTTAGCCATGAGGTCCAGTTGGGGCTTTAAAATTTTTATTTCACCTTCTGGTCTTTCCATAGCCTCTGTTTGGTATATGAATAGCCGTACAATGTAAAAAAGGCCTGCAAACCAGGTGACGATAAATATAATATGTAAGGATTTAATATAATCGAATGCCATTACTGAATTTTTCCCCTAAATTAAGGCCTTATCTGTTTACCTGCAATTGGCCTCTAATCTATTATCTCATAAATTACAAATGTGATTAAATAGACTCAAGGCTGCATTTATTTATTTGATTATATGTAGCATATCTTATTTATGCTGGACGGCATATTTTTTTATAGCTTTTGAAATATTTATAATTTATGAATGGCAGATTTCTTGCGTAAAATTGACCATAAACTATTTACCAGATGTTATATGGCAACTACTAATAAGTATAAAGCATTTATTTTTGATATGAATGGCACTTTAATAGATGATATGAAATACCATACTGATGCTTGGTATGAAATTCTTACTAAAGAACTGGGTTCAGATCTAAGCTATGAAAATCTAAAAGCTGAGATGTACGGAAAAAATGCTGAATTGCTTGTCCGGGTTTTTGGAGAGGATTATTTTCAGCCTGAGGAGATAGAACAGCATTCGGTCAACAAAGAGAAGCAATATCAAAAAATATATAAACCTCACCTCGAAGCCATTTCAGGGTTACAGGATTTTTTGTCAAAGGCAGAGAAAAATAATATAGCCATGGGCATAGGGTCAGCCGCTATAATGTTTAATGTCGATTTTGTTTTGGATAATCTTGATCTTCGCAGATATTTTGCCTCATTGATCAGTGCAGATGAAGTCGAACGGAGTAAACCTGATCCTGAAACATTTTTAAAAGGAGCGGAAGCTTTAGGGGTAAAACCCGAGGAATGTCTGGTATTTGAAGATGCCCCGAAGGGAGTGGAAGCAGCCAGGAATGCCGGGATGGATGCTGTAGTTTTGACTACGATGCACGGGAAAGAGGAATTTGCAGCGCTCGATAATATCAAGTTCTTTATAAAAGACTATGAAGACCCCCAGCTTGACCAGCTGATTTAAAAAATAAGAGGCTGTCTCATAAGTAAAGACAGCCTCTGTTTCATTCGGGTCAGTATCTGAATCAATTTTCATACAGCCAAGTCCCAGGCTATTGAATCGACTTACAAGACAGCCTCTTTATATTATTTATCATAAATTTTATAATAAACATCACTCCATCTCAGCTCATTTTGAAGCTGTCTTAAATCAGTGGTTCTATCGATATTTACTGATTCTATTCCCGCAATATTAGCAAAATCATTGAGTATTTCGGTACTGATATTTTGGCTAAAGCAGGTATGGTGTGCGCCACCTGCGAGAATCCATGCTGCGCAGCCTGTTTTCATATCGGGTAATGGCTTCCACATTACTCTGGCTACAGGTAATTTGGGCAAGTCATGTGTAGGGGCCACCGCTTCCACTTCATTGATGATCATTCTGAATCGATTGCCCATATCTACGATAGAAGCATTTAATCCCTGACCTCCATTTACATTAAAAACTAGCCTCACCGGGTCTTCCTTTCCTCCTATACCCAGTGGATGAACTTCACAGGAAGGCTTATTTGCTGCAAGACACTCATCCACTTCAAGCATATGAGAACCGAGTACCAAGCTATTGTCTGGATCAAAATGATAAGTGTAATCTTCCATAAATGCATTGCCTCCTTCCAGACCTGTGCCCATCACTTTCATAGCCCTTACCAGTGCAGCAGTTTTCCAATCACCTTCTCCAGCAAATCCGTAACCTTTGGCCATCAGTCGCTGGACTGCTATGCCGGGCAATTGTTTCATTCCATGCAGGTCTTCAAATGTGTCCGAGAAACCTTTAAAGTTTCCGTTTTTAAGAAAAGTTTCCAATCCTATTTCAATACGGGCTGCCTCTATCAAAGACGCTCTTTTTTCTCCGTTTTCCAATAAATTATCCGAAAGATCGTACGAGGTTTCATATTCAGTCACCAAATCTTGGATCTGAGCATCTGATACGTCATTGATCACCTTCACCAGGTCGCCTACTGCAAAGGTATTTACAGAAAAACCGAATTTCAGTTCTGCCTCGACTTTGTCTCCTTCGGTAACGGCCACATACCTCATATTGTCACCAAAACGGGCAAATTTCGCCCCCTGCCAGTCATGCCATCCACTTGCAGCCCTGGCCCATCCGTCTATTTGCTGGTGGACTTGGTTATCCTGCCAATGGCCTACCACCACTTTACGGTTGATACGCATACGGGTGGCCATAAACCCAAACTCCCTGTCTCCATGAGCACTTTGATTAAGGTTCATGAAGTCCATATCAATGCTGTTCCAGGGAATGTCCCTGTTATATTGCGTATGGAGGTGAAGTAATGGTCTGTTAAGTATCTTTAGGCCATTGATCCACATTTTGGCAGGGGAAAATGTATGCATCCAAGTAATAACTCCTATACAGTTCTCAGCTTGATTGGCCTGCTGACAGACAGCATAGATTTCTTCCGTAGTGGTTACTATAGGTTTGAATACTATTGATACTGCTATGGAATCGGAGTTGTTCAATTCTTTGGCTATTGCCTCAGAATGATCTGCAACTTGCTGCAGTGTTTCTGGCCCGTATAGGTGCTGGCTTCCGGTTATAAACCAGACTTCATTATTTTTTAAGCTTTTCATTCTTTACGTGTTGATTTATAAAATTTCATTAATTACATCCAAAAGAAATAGTAGAGTAGGCCTACTATTAATATAATTCCAGCGGCACCTAGGTTAAATGGTGTAGCCGTATCGAATAGTTCTGGATCTGTGTCCAGTGCATTGACATCAGCGTTTTTGAATTTTACATTTGTGTATAATATTACGCCAAGCATGGTAAACATCGTAGCAGTCATAAATATGGATTCTATACCGATATGCTGGTATCTACTGAAGAAAACCGTCCCTAGTATAAGGCAGATCACGCCCCAAGCTATAAAGAAATAACTTGTATTTTTTATAGACCTCTCGTTACCGTATTCGGTTGAATTTGTTTTAGTAGAGTTACCTTTTTCATATAAGCTGATGAGGGAGGCTATAAAGCACAATACTATAAACACATATCCCATTCTGATGAGGAAAGGCATGTCCGGGTACAGAACTTTGCATACTATGCCTGCAGGTATAGTGGCTATGGCGGTCCATAGTGCGGCATTGGAGGTAATGTGCTTCCAGAAGAGGCCCATGCAGAATACTGCCACTACTCCAGGATAGATATATCCAGTATATTCTTGTATATATTGGAATACCTGATCCAATGTTTGAAGGGCAGGTGCCACATATATGGCGATTAATAATGCTATGATGGCTACTATTCTTCCGGATCTTACCAGTTGCTTATTACTTGCATTTTTATTGAAATATACCCTGTAGATATCCATTGTGAAAATGGTGGAGGTACTATTGATCATGGAAGCTAGAGATGATACTATGGCCGCTGCTAATGCAGCAAAAGCCAGACCCCTTACTCCTTGAGGAACAAAATTTTTCAAAAGCCAGGGATAGGCCTCATCTGATCTGTCTATAGTTCCTACCTGGTCCACCGGAACATTTAACATAGCAGCCAAATCCTCCGGACTGTATTCATTAATCAGGACATAAGCCGCTATACCGGGTATAACCACCAGAAGAGGTATTAGTATTTTAAGAAATGCAGCGAAAATAAGGCCTTTTTTTGCTTCATCAATACTTTTAGCAGCCAGGCCTTTTTGTATGATATATTGGTTAAAACCCCAGTAGCCTATATTCGTTAGCCACATTGCCCCAAAGATTACAGCTAGACCGGGTAAATCCTGAAAGGCATCTTTCACTCCCCCAGTTCCATCAGGAACCATAATTTCTCCTCTTGGGACTATCATGATAAAATGCTCACGTGCATTGGTATAGATGCCCTGAAGACCTGCCAGGACCCCATCGCCATGACCTACAGCATCAAGTGCCAAATAAGTAGTGATAAGCCCTCCGCCTATCAGTACAAATACCTGTAATACATCAGTCCAAGCCACTGCTTCCAGCCCTCCATAGACTGAATAAATACCGCTGAATAACAATAGGCCTATTATGCCATATATAAGGGGTACACCCATTATCTTCTCTAAAGCTAAAGCTCCCAAATAACTGACAGATGTTAAATTCACAAATACATATACCAGAAGCCAGAATACTGCAAAGGCTGTACTAACTCCCTGGCTGAATCTTTGGCTGAGGAACTGAGGCATAGTGTAAATTCCGTTCTTGATGAAGATCGGTAGAAAAAACTTAGCTACAATGATGAGCGTTATTGCTGCTATCCATTCATAAGCAGCTATACCTAACCCAATAGCATAACCTGAGCCTGAAGTGCCAATAAAATGTTCCGCAGAAATGTTTGCAGCGATTAGTGATGCTCCGACTGCCCACCATGTCAGCGACTTGTCGGCTAAAAAATACTCTTGAGCTGTTTTTTGTACCCCTTTTTTAGTGCGGGATACCCATAGGCCTAAGGAGATGATCATCAATCCATAGACTGCAAATATAATGTAATCCAATGTAGAAAATCCAGCATTCATTTAAATTAGGTTTGGGTTTGAGTATAGCATATATTTCTTAAAAGGTATTAACCAGTTTCAATGAAGTGTTATATTTACACTTAAATTTTGAAATTTAAAAATGCTATCAAAAATTTTTATTCATTGAGTGCTGTAATCTCTGTTTTGGGTACAAAATTTAATAAACTTTCAAACTTTTCTTTGTAATGTTCTTTATCGATAGAATAATAGAAGGCCCCTTTTTTTGAACTGGATTTGTCTTTTTCTTGCTCTTTTATTAAAAGGTTGGTGGATAGGACCTTTCTGCTAAAATTTCTTTTGTCTATTTTAGTGTCATATAGTCCTTCGTACATGGCCTGAAGCTGTGGAAGGGTAAATTTTTCGGGCAGTAATTCGAATAAAATTGGATGAAAGGCAGCCTTGTACCTCAGTCTTTGGAGAGCGGTATCGACCATTTGGGCATGGTCAAAAATTAATTTTGGCAGTTCTCTAAGTAAAAACCATCTTGCATGAAAATCATCATTGATTTGTTGCTCGTATTTATGGATATCGATCAAAGCAACATAGGCCATGGCAATGACCCGTTCGATGGGATCTCTGTCAGGTTCACTGAATGCCTGCAACTGTTCTAAATACACGTTTTTTAAACCGGTCAGCTGTTTCAAAACCCGGTCCGCCGCCTGTTCTAACGATTCTTTTTCCTGAACAAAACCGCCCATAAGGCTCCATTTTTCCTTTTCAGGGGCAAAACCTCTCTGGATCAACAATACCTTATAATCAGTGCCATCAAAACCGAAAATAATGCAGTCTACGGCTACCAACATGCGGTTCTGGCTAGAATATTTAATCATATTACATGGGTTTTTAAAATTGGTATTAAAGATACCATTCTATAATTAAAACACAAATTTACACTTATCATATCAAGAATGTATTTATTGAATTTTCTAGTCATTCTATCCTTTTAAATGATGGATTTATACTCATATGAGCTCAATATTTTAACAGGGCTGGATCAATATGATTGATAATTGAAACAATATAAAGGGGATATGATTATGATTAAAATCAATTAGTGTAAAAAATACATTTAAAATTTTGCATGCTATCTTTTAATTTTCTAATATTCGAAAACAAACGATTGCTGAAATCAAATTGACCTTGATGATTATCAGCTATTGTAGGCTTAACGGTCCTGTTAAAAGCAGGTGTTTTTAAATAAAAATCTAATTATACTATAAACCCCCACAAAATGAAATTAAAATTTTTACCCCCCAAGCTACTGATGGCTTTTATGGTGCTAGTTTCTAGCATCGGGCCCATACAGGTAATAGCTTCTCCAGCTTCCTCAAATGTTACGGTTAGTGATTTTGAGGATATTACAATTACAGGTAGGGTCATTTCGGCTGCAGATGGTGAGCCTATACCAGGCGCATCTGTTACAGTAAAAGGAACTACCAGAGGTGTTCCCACGGATATGGATGGTGCCTTTGAAATATCCGTACCCGATGAAAATGCGGTCTTAGTTGTATCATTTATCGGATTTATGTCCCAAGAAGTGCCTGTTGGTAACAGGACGCTACTCAATGTGCAGCTTCAGGAAGATGTAAGCAGCTTAGATGAAGTAGTAGTAGTAGGATATGGTACACAGAGAAGAGCTGATATCACCGGATCTGTGGCTATAGTAGAGACGTCTGAGATGAAAAAGTTTGCCACAAGCGATGTCGCCCAAATGCTTCAAGGCAGGGTTTCGGGTGTTCAGGTAACAGCAGATGGACAACCTGGTGCAGTTCCGAATGTGCGTGTAAGGGGAGTAGGTACATTTGGTAATAACCAGCCACTATATGTAGTGGATGGTGTGCCGGTGGGTACTACGGTAAGGGATTTTAACCCGAATGATATTGAATCGATGCAAGTATTGAAGGATGCCTCGGCAACTGCCATATATGGTAGCCGTGCTGCAAATGGCGTCGTCATCATTACTACCAGGCAGGGTAGGAAAAATACTGATCTTACCGTAGAGTATAATGGCTATTATGGTATCGATCAAGTATGGCAAAGAATGCCAGTATTGGGAAGAGAAAATTATCAAATGATGGCCAATGAAGTGAGGGTCAATGCTGGAAGGCCTTTGATTCCAGGCAATAACCCCACTTCTCCAGTTTATATCAATGATGTAGACAATGATTGGCAACAGTTAGGTTTTAAAAATGGAATGCGGCAAAACCATAATCTAGGTTTTTCCGGGGGGGGTGAACGTACTACTTATAATTTATCTCTGGACTTTTTTGGTAATGATGGAATATTGGTAGGTAATGGTCCTTCTTACGACCGGTATTCTGCGAGATTGAATACCACCGCTGAGAAAGGCATATTTAAAATGGGATCATCTTTTTATTATACCCATTCCAGAGAAAACACCTTGACTTTTAATGACCAAGTTTTAACCGGTGGCAGGCCCCCTCTAGTGAATGATCTGCTCATGACCCCGCCTACTATGAGATTATATAATCCTAATAATGTAGGGGGTTTTGGCGGTACTGATGCAGATGTTCATAGTGTGATAGCGCTAAATGCCCCTGGAATTAATACTTTATTTGAAAACTGGGTGGATGTAGACCGGATTTTTGCCAATATTTTCGGAGAACTTCAGCTATTGGATAAAGACGGTCACCGGTTAAAATACAGGGTAAATTTAGGATGGGACAAAACCATGACCCGAGATTTTTCATTAGTCCCGGAATTTAATATGGGATATTTCTTTAATAATGCTATAGCAAGGCTAAATGACGGGTCTAGGATTTTTACAGTAGGACTAGTGGAAAATACCTTGAATTATAACAAGTCATTCGGCAACCATAATTTAGATGTTCTGATAGGTCATACATTTCAAGCAAACAGTACCATAAACAGAAACGGGTATACTGAAGGCCTTCCAAGACCCTATTATCCTGTTTTGTCAAACGGTACAAACCAGACTGCCAGCGGATCAGAGTTCCGTAGTGCCTTAGATTCTTACCTGGGTAGGATAAATTATGATTATGATGGAAAATACCTTATGACGGCCACTATTAGACAGGATGGTTCATCGAGATTTGCCCCTGCTTCTAGATATGGAGTATTTCCATCGCTGGCATTGGGTTGGAGAATATCTCAGGAGGAATTTTTCCCCTTCAATCAAGATGCCGTATCAGATCTGAAAATAAGAGGAAGTTATGGTCAGTTAGGAAACCAGGAAATTGGAGACTACTTATATCAAAATTATGTAAATAGAAATATACCTTATCACTTTGCCGGTGATGATGTAGTCATCGGTGGTATACAGACTGCATTGGTGGATCCGGATATACAGTGGGAAACAGCTACTTCTATGAATATAGGTCTAGATGGTACCTTGTTTAAAGGAAAACTGACTTTCGCTGCTGACTATTATAATAAAACTACTACAGATTTGTTGGTAGGCGTGCCTATACCTGCCTCGACAGGGTCGATAAATACTGCTCCTGTGGTAAATGCAGGGTCTCTTCGTAATAAAGGATTGGATTTTGATCTTGGATATCATAAGTATGAAGGGGAATTTACCTTTGATATCAATGCCAATGTGAGTACACTATCTAATGAAGTGTTGTCTTTGGGTGGTTCTAATGAGCCCATATATGGTGTAGGGACTATCACCCGGGTAGGTGGTGAAGTAGGGGAGCATTTTGGTTGGCTTTATGATGGATTGTTTCAAAGCCAAGAAGAAATACAGAACCATGCCTTCCAAAATGCCAGTACCTCTCCAGGTGATGTTAGGTTTGTGGATGTAAATGGTGATGGAGTGATCAATGATGCAGATAGGGTAGCTTTAGGTAGTTCTATACCTTCTTTAACCTATGGATTTAACTTTTCAGCCAGATACAAAAGTTTTGACTTTACTACTTTCGCTTCCGGCGCGAGTGGATACGATATACATAGCAGGCTATATAGAACACTGATGCATACATCAGATTTTATAAACTGGCATGAAGATATTCTTGAAAGATGGACACCGGAGAATACCAATACTGATATACCAAGAGTAGTGGAATTTGATCCTAATAATAATGGCAGAGATTCCAACCGTCCGGGATGGTTGCAGCCAGGAAGACACCTCAGGTTAAACACAGTATCTTTAGGCTATACGATTCCAGAAAATTCCATACAAGGTATTAGAACAGCCAGAGTATATGTTACGCTGCAGAACTTATATACCTTCCAGAATTATAAAGCATACAATCCCGACTTTACATCTGGCGTGTTTGAGCCCGCATTTGACAATGGATCTTACCCATTGCCAAGAACCTACATGCTGGGTGTTCAACTTTCATTTTAACTGTAGTGATTACTGAATCAAAGACTTTATTATTATGAAAAATATACAAAAAATATACATTTGCCTATTACTCCTTTTCGGAGCGGTGGGATGTGGTGATCAGTTGGACCTCAACAATCCTAATAATCAGGTTCCAGCCGATTTTTGGCAGACGGAAAGCCATGCGTTAGAAGGTATAAACGCTGTCTATACTGCACTGATCATAGATGGTACCTATATGAGAATGATACCGGCCCTTACAGATGGGAGAGGGGATGATTTCCAGCAGGATACTCCTTGGTTGGATCTTGCACAGGTAGCTAATTTTTCTGCATTGCCTTCCACGGGCCCCATTCAATGGTTATGGCATGCCCATTTCCAGATCGTATTCAGGGCAAATCAGGTCTTGGAAAATGTACCCCCTATCGACATGGATGATGAATTGAAAAACCGAATAGTAGGTCAGGCACATTTTTTAAGAGGACTCGCTTATTTTAATTTGGTCACTAATTTTCAAAGGGTACCCCTGATCACATCTGTTCCTATAGAAAGTGCTGAATTTTATCCAGCCACTGCCTCAGAAGAGGAACTTTGGAGCCAGATCACAGCAGATTTTGAGCAGGCTAAGCAATTATTGCCAATCTCCTACTTAGGCGTAGGAGGTCCTGATAACAATCAGGTGGGAAGGGCTACCAGAGGTGCTGCCGCAGGCATGAAAGGAAAAGCTTTGTTATATCAAAGAAGATGGGCGGAAGCCACTACTGAATTTGAATTTGTGGTAGGATTAGGCATTTATGGATTAGTAGATAATTTTAGAGAGAATTTTGGTTTTAATAATGAAAACAACAGGGAGTCATTATTTGAAATTCAGTTTGCTACTCCCGATAGAGTTGGAGGCAATACATATAATTATGGTGGAGAGCCTAATGCCAACTGGATGCAGGTTTCATCGGTAGGCCATACCTATGCCCAGCCTGGGTTCGGATATAATGATTTTGTTCCGTCAAGAGGTTTATATGATGCTTTCCATTTAGAAAGAACAGTTGACGGAAGAAAAGATCCTAGGCTTCTGTCTACCATAGCTTCATATGAGCCTGAAGAGAATTCTACCACTGTATATAACGGGGTGCCATGGCCTCATGCTCAAGATGCTATTTTTCCAAGGAAATATACCCATGATGGGTTAGGAGTAGCTACTGAAAGCCAAGGAGGTGTAGAGCGTTCAGGTATTAATTATAGGGTATTAAGATATGCTGATATTTTATTAATGCATGCTGAAGCACTGAATGAATTAGGAAGAACTGCTGAAGCTTACGATTTTATACAAATGGTGAGGGACAGAGCTAATTTACCTAGCCTATCAGTAGTAAGGCCCAATATGAATCAAAACCAGATGAAGGATCAGATTGCCCACGAGCGTTTTTTGGAATTTGCAATCGAGAGCCTACGCATCCATGATATTATCAGATGGGGTTGGTTTTATGACAGTGAAAAGCTGGCTATGCTAAGAGCAAATGATGTAGAGTTTACTAGATGGTCTCCGGGTAAAGAATACCTACCGATACCGCAAACTGAGCTGGATGTGAATCCAAATCTACTTCCAAATGATGCTAACTAAACAGGTAGAGATAAATAGATTTATCAAGATATAACCTATTACACCTTTCTAAGAACACACGGATGTTTATTTGACATTCCTGTGTTCTTGGATTTTAAATATTAAAAATGAAAAATCACCTCATTCTCATATTTTATTTTGCTTTTTCTATAATAGCCTATGGCCAAGAAAAGGTTACTGAAGTACCTGCACATGATCCTGTGATGGTCAAAGAAGGAGATAAGTATTTTTTGTTTACTACAGGTCTTGGCATTTCCGTATGGTCATCGGATGATATGAATTCATGGCAGAGGGAGAAACCCGTATTTACAGAAGCACCAGCATGGGCGAAAAGCGTAGCTCCTGATTTTAAAAATCATATATGGGCACCGGATGTCATTTTGCATGAAAACACCTATTATTTGTATTACTCGGTATCCTCTTTCGCAAAAAATACTTCCGCCATAGGTGTGGCTACTAATAAAACACTTGATTCTTCATCTCCAGAGTATAAATGGGAAGATCATGGAATAGTCATACAGAGTGTCCCCGGCAGAGATCTATGGAATGCCATCGATCCCCATATTATCAAAGATGATAACGGAACTGCATGGATGAGTTTCGGATCTTTTTGGAATGGGCTTAAACTTGTAAAATTAGCTGATGATCTTCTTTCAGTAGAAATAGGCCCAGAAGATTGGTTTACCATAGCACGCAGGGAAAGAACCTTCACCCTCGATGATAGAGATCCTGGAGATGGCGCTGTGGAAGCTCCCTTTATATTTAGAAAAAATGGGGAATATTATCTGTTTGTATCATTTGATCTGTGCTGCAGAGGGGATAAAAGCACCTACAAAATAGTGGTGGGCAGATCGGATACCGTTCAAGGTCCATATGTGGATCGCGAAGGTACTAGCATGTTTGAAGGAGGTGGAACATTGGTCGTGGAAGGAAATAAAGACTGGTACGGTGTGGGTCATAACTCTACTTATACATTTGATGGTAAAGATTTTCTCCTATTCCATGGATATGAGGCGGCAAATGAAGCACGTCCTAAATTACTCATTCGAGCAATAGAGTGGGATGAAGACGGATGGCCCACAGTTAAACTTTGATACAATTAAATCATGACAGCGCTTCAGATGAAATCGATCATGACGGAAGCGTCACACAGAGGGAGGACTGGACAGTATGAGAGATACCATCCCTACCTATCTGGAAAAGTTATGACCATTAAAAACAAAATGTAAACAGATGAAATTAAAATTTATCTATGCTGGGGCAATTATAGTTGGATTAGAACTGGCAAATGTGATTGGCGTTTTTGCCCAAAACGCAAGAATAAAAATTGACCTAGATAGGACTATAGGTGAAGTAGACGAAAAAATTTACGGTAATTTCGTGGAGCACCTTGGCAGGAATGTTTATGGGGGAATTTATGATCCGGGTAATCCTCTTTCAGACGAAAAAGGTTTTAGAAAAGATGTACTTGAAGCTGTCAAAGGTTTGAATGTTTCTTTAACAAGATACCCCGGGGGAAATTTCGTTTCCAATTATCAATGGCTGGATGGTGTAGGGCCACGTGAAGACAGACCTACCAGACTCGAACTGGCCTGGAATAGACTGGAGAGTAATGAGTTTGGTACCAATGAATTTATGGAATATGCCAAACTGATGGGGACCCAACCTTATTTTGCTGTTAATTTGGGTACTGGAACCATAGAGGAAGCCCGCCGGTGGGTAGAATATACCAATGTAGCTTCCGGTCCAAAATATGCAGAGCTGAGAAAAGAACATGGGTATACTGAGCCACATAATATCATCTACTGGAGTCTGGGCAATGAGATGGATGGTCCATGGCAGATGGGGCATCTGAGTGCAGAAGATTATAGTAAAAAAGCTAGAGAAGCCGGCAAACTGATGAAATTGACTGATCCCAGTATCAAATTAGTGGCTGCAGGATCATCTAACTTCTATCCCGGCGCTGATCCTATGCAATGGAACAAGGTGGTTATAGATGAGCTTAAAGATGTGGTGGATTATCTGGCTTTACATATGTATGTAGGGAATGTTGACGATGATTACTATTCATTTGTAGCCTCACCACTAGTGCTGGAGCAGCGTACCCGTCTGGTAAAAGGATTAATAGACGAAGCGATGCACCGTGCCGAAAGAGCAGATAGAGATCCTATATATATAGCATGGGATGAATATAATATTTGGTACCGCTGGCGGACCGGTGACGCTATGACAGGTGAGAGGGCATTGGAAGAGCGGTATAATCTAGAGGATGCCCTCGTAATAGCATCATTCCTCAATGCCTTTATCAGAAATTCCGACGTAGTAAAAATTGCTAATATGGCACAATTGGTGAATGTGATAGCTCCGATTTTTGCCGAAGAAGATGGTATGTTTTTGCAAACAATTTATCACCCCATGGCACTTTTTGCAAATCATGTATTCGGTACAGCCCTGGATGTATATGTCGATTCAGAAAAATATGATACAGGAGATTTTGCATTGGGAATGGGTGAGCAGCGGGCAGATCTAAAAGATGTTCCATATCTGGATGTATCTGCTACTTATCATGGCGATGAAGTTATAATTAATGTTGTAAATAGGCATAAAGACAAAGCCATTACTACTGACATAATAGCTCAGGAAGGGGCCTTCACAGGTGAATTTGAAGTATATGAAGTGAACGGACCGGATATTAAAGCTGAAAATGATTTTGGAAAAACTAATGTGGAGACAATGAAAAAAAGTCTTAAAGGGAAAGGTGATAAAATTACATATAGTTTTCCTGCACATTCCTTTACGCTTATTAAAGCTAAGGTACAAAGGTAATATTACCTCATGCAGAGCTTAATAATGAACCCATGAAATCCATAGAATCTAATCATATAAATAAGATCTTACTTTTATTTATTAGTCTTTTATCCTTATGGGGATGTCAGGAAGAGGTAGGGGAAGAAAGTCAGCCTGACCAAGTTCCCGAGGCGGAAAAACCTTTTGAACTTACAGATATCCGGGATTCGTATGGGGAGATTTCTTCATTCCAGTTTGCCAGTTATTGGGGTCCATATAATGTTCATGATCCTTCAGTATTGAAAGATGGAGATTGGTTTTACAGTTACTCTACGGACGTAGCTTATGGACAGCCGATTAGTCGTGTTGGTATACAGATAAGAAGATCCAGAGATCTGGTGGAGTGGGAATTTGTAGGTTGGGCATTAAATGGAAGACCAGCTCAGGCTGTAGATTATATCAGAAGAAATGGGGTAGAGCCTTTTGGCAATGTATGGGCACCATACATTATCAGAGTAGGAAATGAATATAGGTTGTACTACTCACTGGCATCTGAAAGGCATAAATTAAGTGCTACGGGACTTTTGGTCGCTGATTCTCCGACAGGCCCCTGGTCCGAAAGAGGATTAGTAGTGACTTCTAATACCCATATTCCTATGACCAATGCCATAGATCCTGCCGTTATCATAGATAAGACCGGTGCACATTGGATGTATTACGGGTCTGCATTTGATGGCATATACGTCATGGAACTGGATCCTTCATCTGGATTGGCTAAAACCGATAACGATAAAGGGTTTAGGATAGCCCAAAGGGGTTTTTCAGGTACTAATATCAATGGGAATATCGAAGCACCAGAGGTGATTTTTAATGAAGCTACTGGATTTTATTACCTTTTTCTTTCTTATGACTGGCTGGAGACCAAATACAATATCAGAGTAGGAAGGTCTGAAAATCCTACTGGGCCTTTTTTGGATTATAATGGGAATGATATGAACGGAAAAAATGATGATATCCCGATGATAGTCGCTCCGTATCAATTTCAGGGGCACTCCGGATGGCAGGGGGTGGCACATAATGCGGTGTTTAGAGATGGTGATACTTTTTATATAGCTCATCAAGGTAGGCCGGCGGCGGATAAGTTTTACATGATCATGCATGTAAGGAAGCTTTATTGGACAGATGATGGATGGCCCCTGGCTTCTCCCCAGCGATTTGCCAATTTGGAAACGGTAAACGTGAACACGGAAGATCTGGTGGGTAACTGGGAGGAAATAGTACTTAATTATAGGATAATTCCTGGCTATGCAGATGAGCAGTTTTTACCCGATATGCAGCAGGCCTCAGATCTTGTGTTCAATGCGGATGGATCTATTGGAAATGAAGCAGGACAAACCTGGACCTATGCCGCCCCCTGGCTTACGGTGAACCGTGGCGATGGTAATATTTTGAAAGTTTTTGTAGATAATGGATATGACTGGGAAAATCATAAACCTACTATACTCTTTACCGGATTAGATCAAAAAGGCACAGCAATATGGGGAAAGAAAAAATGAAAAAACAGATCTTGTCATACCGTAGGATAAAAGCTGATGTGCCATGTTGATAAGTTAAAATCCTTACTCAGTATAGGGAAGGTAAATGAGTTTACATGAATATATACTATCATCTTTATAGGTAACGTAGTTAGAAATTCAATATAAAATAAAGAATATGAAGAAAATCCAGGGCTTAATAGTAATTATGTCTATAGTTAGCTGTTCCAGCATAGCTTATGGCCAAGGGCATTCAAAGGCCAAATTATTTAATCTCGAAGATGTCAGGCTTTTGGAAAGTGATTTTCTCAAAGCTCAACAGACAGATATCCATTATATGTTGGAAATGGATATGGACCGTTTGCTAGCTCCCTATATGCTGGAGGCCGGTCTGCCCTGGAATGCTGAGCGGTATACGAATTGGGAAAACACAGGTTTGGACGGGCATATCGCTGGCCACTATCTATCTGCGCTATCAATGATGTATGCCTCTACCGGACGAATGGATTTAAAAGAGCGGTTGGACTATATGGTATCAAATTTATCCATAGCCCAGGAGGCACATGGTGATGGCTATCTAGCAGGGATACCCAATGGCAAAAAAATATGGGAAGAAATTAAGATAGGAAAAATAAATGCAGAGACTTTTTCTCTTAATAACCATTGGGTTCCTTTATACAATATACATAAAATTTTTGCGGGACTGGCTGATGCCCATTTAGATGGGGGCAGCGTAGAGGCTAAAGTGGTATTAGATAAATTGGGAAAATGGTTTTTGGATATCTTTTCTGATCTTTCTGAGGAACAGGTTCAGCAAATACTTGTGAGTGAGCATGGTGGATTTAATGAGATTTTTGCCATCATGTATGAAATATTTGAAGATGATGGGTATTTAGAAGCAGCCAAAAAAATGTCTCACCATGAAATTCTTAACCCCCTTCTGGATAAAGAAGACAAGCTTACTGGCTACCATGCCAATACCCAGATTCCAAAGGTTATTGGTTACCAAAAAATAGGGTTAATCGAAGATAAAGAAGAATGGAAGTCAGCTTCTGCTTTTTTTTGGGACAGAGTGGTTAATCACAGGTCTGTCTCTATAGGCGGGAATAGTGTAAGGGAGCATTTTCATCCAAAACAGGATTTTTCTGAAATGCTGTCATCCAATCAAGGACCAGAAACGTGCAATACTTACAACATGCTTAAGCTCACGGAGCTTTTGTTTCAGGACGACCCCGCAGCACGGTACGCTGATTACTATGAAAGAGCCCTGTACAATCACATATTATCTTCACAGCATCCAGACGGAGGGTTTGTGTATTTTACACCTATGCGTCCAAAGCATTATAGGGTTTATTCCAAACCTCATGAAGGATTCTGGTGCTGTGTAGGGTCTGGTTTGGAAAATCACAGTAAATATGGGAAATTTATATATGCCTATGAAGGTGAAAATTTATATGTCAACCTATATGTCCCATCTGTATTATCATGGAAAGATAAAGGCATTGAAATAACCCAAACTACAAAATTTCCTTTTGATGACAAGATTACTCTTACTATTAACACCCATAAGGAGCAACAGTTATCATTAAAAATCAGAAAACCCATATGGGTTACATCTTCTGATAATATTAGTTTGAAGGTGAATGATGAGATCATAGGTTTAAATATACAGGAAGATTATATTACAATGGATAGAAAATGGAAGGATGGCGATAAGATAACGGTAAATCTTCCAATGGAAATCCATAAGGAATATTTGCCAGATGATTCTAAGTGGGTGTCTATCCTATATGGACCGATAGTTTTGGCAGCTGCAGACCGAAATGAGGAGGTGCTAGATGGTATCTGGGCCGATGACAGCAGGATGGGCCATATAGCACATGGTGAAATGAAGCCTTTGAATACCTCTGATATGTACTTAGCCGACCGTACCCAGAAAATTAATCAAGAAAGAGAAATCCTTACCTTCGACTTTACTGACCAAATCACTTCTATTAAAAATGAGAACATTTTATTAGAGCCTTTTTACAAAATTCATGAAGCCAGGTA
Source organism: Anditalea andensis (assembly GCF_000714815.1). Lineage (GTDB taxonomy): Bacteria > Bacteroidota > Bacteroidia > Cytophagales > Cyclobacteriaceae > Anditalea > Anditalea andensis. The sequence continues at coordinate 122,324 of NZ_JMIH01000015.1, forward strand.
CCAGATATATTTCCCTGTAATAGATCATGAAGAGGAGATTACATCCCGCAGAGTAATGCTCTCTGAAAAAGACGAGGTATTCATGAAATTAGCATCTAGGACTGTGGATGAAATTGCCCTGGGTGAGCAGCAGCCGGAGTCAGACCACTTTTACCGTAGCGGCAGGACCAGATCAGGTAATATAGATGGTTTTTTTTGGCGCTCCCCGATAGATTGGATGTCATATCAGCTCCGTAATATGGATAAAAAAGCCCAAGAACTTCAGCTTACTTTCATCCCTCAAGATGCTTCTACTAAGGTGGATATATTTATCAACGATACATTATTGGTAGAAGAAGAAATAAGTAAGCGTTCTGATAAAGCTCCTTTTACTAATAATTATATTTTATCCGAAGATATGATGAATTCGGAGATTTTGGAGATCCGGTTTAAAACTAAAGAAGGGCATCAAGCTCCAAATATCCATCATATCAGATTACTCAATGGCAGTAAGAAATAATAAGTTTAAAAAAAATAATATCTAATATACAATGGAAAGCTCCCATAAAATTCCAAAAGGGCAGTATTAATAGTTTTTATCAATTATATCCAATAGTAACGATTAAATTATGATCAACTTACGAAAGAAATTTCTAACAGCAGCCGTTTTGACAGCGGCGGCTTTCTCTGCAAATGCCCAAACGAATAGGCTAATCATCAATGCCGACCAGGGTGATGTCACCATTAATAAACATATCTATGGCCATTTTGCAGAGCATCTTGGGACTGGTATCTATGGTGGGATTTGGGTAGGAAAAGACTCTGATATAGCTAATCAAGATGGCTATAGAAGTGATGTGCTTCAGGCGCTTATAGATTTAGAAATCCCGAATCTAAGATGGCCCGGTGGATGCTTTGCAGATGAATATCACTGGACTGACGGTATAGGTGAGGACAGGCCTACGATGGTAAATACGCACTGGGGAGGTGTGACAGAAGATAATAGTTTTGGGACGCATGAATTCTTAGATCTATGTGAAAAAATAGGCACAGTACCCTATATCACCGGTAATGTGGGGAGCGGGTCTGTAGATGAAATGAGCAAATGGATAGAATATATCAATTTTGATGGTATAAGCCCTATGGCCAAACTCCGTGAAAAAAATGGCCGGTCAGAGCCTTGGAATATAGAATACTGGGGTGTGGGAAATGAAAGCTGGGGATGTGGTGGCAACATGACACCGGAATATTATGCCAATGAATATAGACGATATGCGACCTTTGCCCGTAATTATGGAGGGAATAAACTTTTCAAAATAGCTGGCGGTGCAAATGATTGGGATTTTAGATGGACAGAGGTATTGATGCGCGATATTCCCTTAAACATGATGGATGGCATATCTTTGCATTATTATACTATTCCTGGAACTTGGGAGAAAAAGCAGTCCGCTACCGACTTTACCAAAAAACAGTTTTTGGAGACTTTAATCAAAGCAGGAAGGATGGATGAATTACTGGTAAAACATGGTACCATAATGGATAAATTTGATCCAAACAAAAAAGTAAAATTAATAATAGATGAGTGGGGTACCTGGTTTGAAGCCACTCCTGGGTCTAATCCTGGTTTTCTTCAGCAGCAGAATACCCTTAGAGATGCCTTGGTAGCCGGTATTACATTAAATGTCTTCAATAAGCATGCAGAAAGGGTTCATATGGCTAATCTGGCCCAGACCGTAAATGTGCTGCAAGCCATCATTTTAACTGAAGGCGACCAGATGTTGTTAACGCCTACTTATCATGTGTTTGACCTTTATAAGCCTCACAAAGATGCAAAGTTGGTTCCACATCATTTGACTTCGGAAAAATTTAAAATAGATGAATTGGAAACCGAAGCTTTGCATGTAAGCACCTCCCGGTCTGAGGATGGGATGTTAAACATTTCCATAGTAAATATTAATCCTGACAAAGAAATTAACTTAGATTGTGTTTTGAGAGGTATCAAGGGAAAAAGAATTACAGGACAAGTGGTCACCACTGATGCCATGGATGCCTATAACACTTTTGACAACAAAAACAGAATAGGTATAGAGGAATTCAAAAACTTTAATTTAAAAGGGGATAATCTCCAGGTTAAAGTTCCATCCAAATCAGTATTAATGCTTCGGGTGGCAGAATAAAAATATATATTAGATAATGATAAAAATGGATAATAAAACATATGTAATAGGACTTGATTATGGATCTGATTCTGTCCGGGCCGTACTGGTAGATACCGCAAATGGAGAGTGTCTGGCCAGCGAGGTATTCTACTATCCACAATGGAAGGAAGGTAAGTTCTGTAATCCTGTCAAGAACCAATTTAGACAACATCCTTTAGACCATTTAAAAGGGCTGGAAGTTACCATAAAAGGCGTAATAGCTGCATCGGATATAGATCCTTCATTAGTAAAGGCTATTTGCGTAGATACCACCGGATCATCCCCACTTCCAGTAGATGAAAGAGGGGAGTCTTTGGCTTTTGACCCGCAGTTTGCCAACAATCCTAATGCCATGATGATTTTATGGAAGGACCATACCTCTATCAAAGAAGCGGATGAAATCAATTCGGTAGCCAAAAATTGGGGTGGGGAAGATTATACCAAATATGAAGGCGGAATTTATTCTTCGGAATGGTTCTGGTCAAAGATCCTCCATATCGCTAGGGTAGATCCAGCTGTAGCAGAAAAAGCCTACTCTTGGATGGAGCACTGTGATTATATCACCAGTCAACTGATAGGTAATGAAGATCCCCTTTCTCTGAAAAGGAGCCGATGTGCAGCTGGTCATAAAGCTTTATGGCATGAGAGCTGGGGTGGCTTGCCCTCAAAAGAATTTCTTGGCCACTTTGACCCATATCTGGTGGATCTCCGAGACAGACTATATACAGAAACCTATACTTCTGACGAAGCTGCCGGCAATCTTTCTACTAAATGGGCAAAGAAGTTGGGGTTAGATGAAAATGTATTGGTAGCAGTAGGAACGTTTGACGCCCATGCTGGCGCTATAGGTGGAGAAGTGGCTGAGAATACTTTAGTTAAGGTAATGGGTACATCCACCTGCGATATCATGGTAGCATCTAGAGAAAATCTGGGTGACAGTCTTGTAAAAGGAATATGTGGACAGGTAGATGGGTCCGTTATACCAGGTACCATAGGGCTGGAGGCTGGACAATCTGGATTTGGGGATGTCCTGGCCTGGTTTAAAGACCTTATAGCAAAACCTGCTATAGATATTATAAAATCCAGTAGTCAAATAGAAGTTAACCAAAAGCAAAATCTCATAGATGAAATTGAAGCCAACACCATTGCTCTCCTTTCAGATAAAGCTGAAAAAATACCAGTAGAAGAGTCCACTTTAGTAGCACTGGATTGGATCAATGGAAGGCGGACACCGGATGCCAATCAAGGCCTTAAAGGTGCCCTGATGGGGCTCAGTATGGGTTCTGATGCGCCTAGGGTATTTAAGTCATTGGTAGAAGCTATATGTTTTGGCTCTAAAAAGATTGTAGATCGATTTGAATCCGAAGGTGTAAGGATAGACAATGTAATTGGAATGGGCGGAGTGGCCAAAAAATCTGCCCTAGTGATGCAGACCCTGGCAGATGTATTGAATAAGCCTATTAAAGTGGCCACATCAGAACAAGCCCCGGCACTGGGTGCTGCAATGTATGCTGCAGTCGTCTGTGGGGCCTATCCAGATACCCAGTCAGCTATTAAGGGCATGTCTAATGGATTTGATAAAGAATATCAACCAATACAAAAAAATGTAGCCATCTATGAAAAATTATACGAGCAGTATAATAACTTCGGAAATTTTATAGTCAAAAATACCAAGAATCAAAATGAATATGAGCAAATACATTGAATTGAAAAAAGAATGTTACGAGGCTAATATGGAATTGCCTAAACTGGACCTAGTGGTATACACTTTTGGCAATGTAAGTGCAGTGGACCGTAAAGAAGGAGTTTTCGCCATTAAACCCAGTGGTGTTCCGTATGTGGATTTGAGGCCTGAAGACATAGTGATTCTAGATTTTGATAATAATGTGATAGAAGGAAACATGCGTCCTTCTTCTGATACTAAGACGCATGCTTTGATGTATAAACATTGGGAGAAGATAGGTGGAATATCACATACCCATTCCACATATGCCGTAGCATGGGCGCAGGCCCAGCAGGATATTCCTATTTTCGGGACCACCCATGCTGATCATACGACATTTGACATTCCATGCGCCCCTCCTATGGCTGATGAACTGATACAGGGGAATTATGAGCATATGACCGGTCAGCAGATTTTTGACTGTTTTATAGATAAAGGATTTTCCTATGAGGATGTAGAAATGGTCCTTATCGGCAACCATGGTCCATTCACTTGGGGCAAAAGTGCTGCTAAGGCAGTCTATAATAGTAAAGTTCTTGAAGAATTGGCAAGAATGGCCTATCTTACCTTACAAATAAATCCTAATGCTCCAAGGCTAAAAGATGCTTTGATCAAAAAGCATTATGAAAGGAAACATGGAGCCAATTCCTACTATGGACAATCTTAATCTTAACAGTATCTATATGAGCAAATTTGGAGTTTTAGCATTGGCTTGCCTTATGTTTTGGTCCTGCGGTACCGATAACGGAACTGCTGAAAATGAAACAGAAAATGAAAATTCTATCACTATGATAAATACAGAAACCATCAATGGAAAAGAGGTTAAAACCTTTGAACTCAAAAACAAAAATGGAACTACCATACATATTACCAATTATGGCGCAATAGTTACCAAAATGCTGGTAGCAGACAAAGAAGGTAATCTGGAAAATATAGTATTGGGTTTTGATAGCGTAAGTGAATATCAACAAAACGGATATTATTTTGGAGCAACAGCCGGTAGATATGCAAATAGAATAGCAAAGGGGAGATTTTCAATAGATGGAGAAGCTTTTCAGCTTACCACCAATGATGGACAAAATCACCTTCACGGTGGTAATGAAGGTTTTAATGAGGTGGTTTGGGAAGCTGAATCCTTTGAAGACAATTCTGGAGTAGGTGTAAGAATGGTTTATGTAAGCCCTGATGGTGAAGAAGGCTATCCGGGAGAACTAACTACCACTGCTACCTTTTCCTTAGATGATAATGATGTATTGACTATTTTGTATGAAGCCAGCACGGATAAAGCGACTATAGTCAACATAACCCATCATGGCTATTTTAATCTGAGTGCCATGAAGGAGGATATTTTAAACCATGAACTGACCATATATGGTGACCACTATACACCTGTGGATGAAACGTTAATCCCCACCGGAGATATTGTAGAGGTAAATAATACACCATTTGACTTTACCAGTGCACATAAAATAGGTGAAAGAATAGCGCAAGTGGAAGGCGGATATGATCATAACTATGTGATAACTAAAGAGTATACAGGTGATCTTAAAAAGCAGGCAGAGTTGTACCACAGTGGTTCAGGTAGATTGCTAGAAGTCCATTCAGATGCACCTGGAGTACAGTTTTATTCAGGCAATTTTTTGGATGGTGCACAGGGCACGGATGGCAACACGTATAATAAGCATACCGGATTATGCCTGGAGCCCCAGTTTTTCCCTGATTCTCCTAACCAACCTAATTTTCCTTCAGCTTCTTTAAAACCTGGCGAAACATATTCACATAGAATAGAACTACATTTTAAAACGAGGTAGACACCTATTACAAGAAAAGAAGCCTGATAGTGTATGCTAAGCTGCTGTTTTATGGCTTGTGAAGGCAAGTGAACTTATGTATCAATAAAAAAGGAGCAATTATCTGCTCCTTTTTTATTGATAAACAGAGGGGTGTATATCGGTTTATGTAGAATAAAATAGGTTGAGATGGAATGTAATGGGATTTGTTTTTTAAGAATATATAGTATTCGGAATTTCTTCAGCCCAATTTAATATATAGGACCTTTGTGAAAGTTACCGACAGTTTAATGATTGTATTACATCCAAAATGGAGGTAATCTAAAAAGTAAGTGGTATCAAAACCTGAAAAATATATGCTTTTAGTTATAATATAAAAAGTAAATCTATAAAGATCGAATGGTCAACTCCCTAATCACCGTTTCGATATTATCATGGATACTCTTATTAATATCATATTCAAGTTCAAATTTTAGAGGATTCTTTGAAATTGAAATTTTAAAATCTGTTTTATCCAATTCTGCTTTCCCCAATGCCTTTTTGACCCATTGTACGATCTCATGAGGTCCATCTATGGTATAATCTATTTCTGCCGTCAAAGGCAATATTTTTCCTGATCTGATATCAAAAGAAAGTTGGTCATCTGGCAATAACCTGTTGATCTCTCCGGATAAGATGAGGTCTTCTGGTAGTCCTGCAGTGAGAGGGAAGCCACACTCCATCAGCCAAAACTGATCGGCAGTCTCTATGGCTATCTCCAGGTCATGGGTGACTACCAATACCGATTTGCCCTGTCTGTGGGCAATGTCTTTGAGCAGGTGCATGATCTCATAGCGGTTCACCAGATCCAGGTGGGCGGTGGGTTCGTCCAGAATCAAGAGTTCTCCATCCTGCGCCAGGGCACGGGCGATCATGACTTTTTGCAGCTGCCCATCACTTAATTCTGACAGTCTTCGGTCATGAAGATATCCTATTTTAGTAGATTCTATTGCATGCTCTACCTTTGATCGGTCTTCGTCCTGAAGCCTCCCCAACCATCCAGTATGGGGAATCCTGCCTAAAGCTACCAGTTGACCTACGGTTAGGTTGCCTGAAGTAATCTTATCGGTGAGAACTACAGATATATTTTTGGACATAGCCCGACGGTCATATTGGGCAATGGGTGTATCCCGAAAAGTCAATACTCCACCGATAGGAGGGTTTTGACCCAATATGGCTTTCAGCAATGTGGATTTACCGACTCCATTAGGACCCAGCAGGCACGTAAGCTCTCCTTTCATTAGAGAAAAGGAAATATCTGAGGTGACCTCAAAAATCTTTTTCCCTTTACGGTAGCCAAGTTGGAGGTTTTTGCCTTCCAGTATGATATTTTTCCTGCCTTCTGCCATCTTAAAATTCTTTACTGAAGTTTCTTTTTAATATCAACCAGATGACCATAGGGGCACCTACCAATGAGGTGACGGCATTGATGGGCAGGGTCTGGGCCGACGTTGGCATCTGGCTGATGGCGTCGCAGACCAATAGCACCATGGCGCCGATCAGTGCTGAAGCTGGAAAGAGTACCCGGTGGTCTGCTGTCCGGAATATTAGCCGTGCCATATGCGGGACGGCTATGCCTATAAAAGCTATAGGTCCACAAAATGCCGTGGCGCTGCCCGCTAAAATCCCGGTACTGATGATCATCGCCCAGCGGAGTCTGTTAATATTGATGCCCATACTTTCTGCATAGGTTTCCCCGAGCAGCATCGCGTTATAGGATTTGATAAACATCAATACGGGTATAATGCCTATTATCTGAGCCACAAAGAATGCCTTGAGCTGAACAGGTGCAGTGGCCCCCAAGCTTCCCATAGACCATACCGTAAAAACCTTCAGCTGCTCCGCATCACTAAAGTATGCCAATACACTGATCACGGCTGAAGTGGCACTGCCAAACATCAGTCCTACGATCAATAAAGTCATGCTATCTTTAACTTTCCAAGCTGTGAGGCTCATCAGCAGCAAAACGAGTACAGCCCCGGCAGTAGCCGCCATGATCACAGACCATAGCCCTACCCCTGTCTGGTAGAGCATGGTAATCCCGAAGGCCGATCCCGCCATTACCAAGAGGGCCACCCCGAGCCCCGCCCCGGAACTGATCCCCAATACAAATGGGCCTGCCAAAGGATTGCGGAAAAATGTCTGCATCTGTAATCCGCTTACCGAAAGGGCTATCCCTGCCAATATAGCCGTAAAGGCTTTTGGAATCCGATAATTATAGATAATGGTTTCCCATGATCTTCTATTGAACTCCCCTCCTGTCAAAGCTGAAATAATATCGCCAAAAGGGATGTAAACAGACCCTATACCTATATTGAAGATAAAGAGAAGCCCACAAAGGAATACCCCTATGAGGAAAATCAAAGCATATGTATTTGACTTAATCATCTAGTCGCGAGTAAAAATATGGCTCGTATTCCGGTAACAAATCCGGATGCAAAATTTTGATCAGGTCCTTCAGTATCCAATCCGGTCTCATATAGCCAAGCTCAAAATATTCAATTCCTCCGGTTTCACCTTTTTTAGAGGTATAAGAATAAACATTCCCTATCTGGAACGCTTTAAAGTCAGCATATCTTCTATCTGCGGTACCCATGGCCGAAAGGCTTTGAAAATCCGAAGCGCCAAGCCAATAATCCGCATCCTGGGCCTCATCAAGTACAAATTCATAATTGAGTTGGATACTCCCGGTTCCTTTTTGGGCATCAAAAATGTAATTGCCCCCAGCAGCATGGAGCAATCTTGCTCCCCATGAATCCGCCCCCGGCACATACCAGACATCTTTATACATCACCCCGGCCATTACTGTAGGTCTTTCGTCTTGCTTAATTTTTTTTGCCAGATTTTCTGCAGCCAGGTATTCTTTTTCTATCTCCTTAAAGATAATGTTAGCTTCCTCAAATTTTCCCATTAGGGCACCGGTAAATTTGATCCATTCAGCCCTGCCGAGTGGATTTTGTTCTACATATTCCCCGTTGATGACTGCCGATATACCTGCTGCCTGCAGTAGATCCAGATTTTTCAGATCTTCTCCGAGCGTGGAGATCATTACCCAGTCAGGCTGTAGGTCTATGATAAGCTCTATATTGGTTTGCGCCCCCCTGCCCAGATCCCTAATACGGTGCTGTTGGATCAATTTTCTGGTCTGCTCAGAGGATATAAGATCTAAGTTTGGGAAACCTATCAGTTTATCAGAGGCGTGCAGCAGGTCAAGGTGGGGGATGTGGGTAGTGGAAGTGACGATAATTGTTTCTGCGGGTAGTAGGATGGTAGCATCATACATCTGTTCCGGAAGGTCCGCCTGTATGTCGTTTAATATCAAATATCTAAATGGGCGGTGGTTTCCAGGGAAAGCTTGGGTTACTTCTATGATTTGATAACCGGCACCCTGGTATATTTTAAAACCTTTGGCATGGTCCATCAGAATTTCTTGCAGTTCTATGCCTATTTCTTCTTCCCGGGGTGCTGAACAGGAAGTCACCATGAGGATCAAAATGACAGGAATTAAAAAAAAAGATAGGAAACTTTTTTCGGACATGCTTCGGAAAGTTGGTTAGTTTTTAAGTGTTTGTAATTTCAAAATAAAGCATTGTTTTGTCTAGATCCAAAAACAAAATCTTAAACAATATTTTTTCAAAGCATTTTTTACTTTAAGTTTGCAGTATAATTTGCCATCATGATAAAAGCACATAAGCTTCGAATATGATGTTGGCAATACTGTAATATACCTTGAAATTGGTTTTCATGCTTCTGTCTGAAGTATGGAATTAATAGGGAATTCGGTTTAAATCCGAAGCTGTCCCCGCAACTGTAAGCTGTACCGGAATGTATCCGGAAGCTTTTGTCTACCTCATGCCACTGTCCTGCTTTGCAGGGTGGGAAGGCGGCAAAAGTCAAGCGAGCCAGGAGACCTGCCTGTTTCAAAAAAAAACATTTAATTCAAAGCTTTCGGGTGAAAGGCTGGGATGGATACTTTCTATATAATTACCGCTAAGGCTGCTCACAGTATTAATCCAGATTAAAGCATCCTCTTGTATGAATTTATACGTGTAGATCTCCAATTTCCCCTCTATTATGCTTTGAAAATAAAATTGATCCATTTCAATTTATGATTCTTACCCATTGAAAATCATTTCGTCCATTATATTCTTAACCGGCGCGGTGCTGCTGACGGTGGCACCTGTAAATCATGCATCTGCCCAGCAAGTAGCGGGACAGCTGGATCGGGATACGATTCCATTGGAACAAGTGGAGGTGTATGCCCCACCATTGGACAGGTTTACCAACGGGCAGACCGTCCGTACGGTGGATAGCCGGACATTGGAGGAGTTTGCCGGGCAGAATTTAGGGGAAGTCCTTCAGCAGCGGACGGGGATTTTTGTCAGACAATACGGGCCGGGAATGATCGCTTCAGTGACCATGAGAGGTGCAGCAGCAGGGCATACTGCGGTGTTTTGGAATGGAATCCCTATTAATAGCGCCTCATTGGGACAAAGTGATTTCTCTATCCTCCCGACTAATGGCTTTGACCAGGCCACTGTACACCAGGGATCTTCGGGCGCACTATATGGTACCGATGCCATAGGGGGTTCCATACACTTGAACAGTAAACTCAGCTTTGGACTAGGGAGTAAATTTTCCTTTTATCAGGGTATAGGTTCCTTTGGAAGGATGAACAACCAACTTCAGTACAGCTACTCTAATCAAAAAATAGCGACCACTACCCGGATCTACAGAAATTTTACGGAAAACAATTATCCCTATACCAACAGGGCAAAATTCGGAAGTCCTACCGAGCGGCAGGACCATGCTGCCATAGAGCAGTATGGGGTTAATCAGGATATTGGCTGGAATGTGGGTGAAAATTCCCAGCTCAGCACTTCACTCTGGTGGAACCTTACTGATAGAGAAATACAGCCGGTAATGGGTTCCAATACCCATGAAGTCCAAAAAGACCAAAATCTGAGATGGGTGATGGATTACTTCCGTTTTGGAACCTCGGGTACCTGGAATGTAAAACTTGGAGCTGTCCATGATGAACTCCTGTTTAACAGATCTTCGCAGAATTTGGTCACCCAATATTTTGCTTCCAGTGACTATGAGCATAGCTTTTCCGAAAATTGGCAGATCAAGTCTGGGATCAGATATACCCAGATAGAAGGAAATCTCAGTACCTATGAAGCTACAGATAACAGATTGGAGTTGTACCATTCTTCCAGCTTGGAGGTTTCAGATAAGTTAGCGCTTTCGGTAAACCTACGGCAGTTGGTTTATGAAGGTACATTTGCACCATTTACACCATCTATCAGCGGTGGTTATGCTATTTATCAGGCGGATAGAAATGCATTGAAAATTAACGGTGCTTTTTCCAGAAGCTTTAAAGTACCTACTATAAATGACAGATTTTGGGTGCCTGGAGGAAACCCGGATTTGCTGTCAGAAGATAGCTGGAGTGGAGAGATTGGGCTGGTTCATACTTTCGAAAAAGAAAGGTTTAAAGTAGAAACTCAAGCGACATATTTTAAAATGTGGGTAGACAACTGGATCATTTGGCTGCCTACGGGAAATTTTTGGAGTCCTACTAATTATCGCGAAGTACAAAACCAAGGTTTGGAAATTTTTACCGATGCTCTCTGGAAAATCAATGAATGGTCTATTATCGGAAATGTAAATTATGCCTATACACATGCACTGATACTATCGGAAGACAATGAAAATACTCATGAAAAACAACTTCCATATACTCCTGTCCATAAAGGATCAGCTAAACTAGGTTTAAGACGAGGAGCTATTGGAAGCTACATCAATCTCATGTACGTAGGTGAAAATTTTGTAACTACTGACAATACATTAAGCATTCCTTCTTATGAAATATTAAGTGCGGGGATGGATTATAAATGGAGATTTAAAAAAATGAGTGGCACGGCTAATTTTCAAATTTTCAATTTATTAAATACAGAATATCAAGTGATGAGGCAGCGTCCTATGCCCGGAAGAAATTATCAATTAAACATAAATATTAATATACTATGATGACTAATGTTACCAAATCAGCATTTTATGCTATTGCGCTCACGTCTGGATTTCTATTTAGCTGCAACAACGACCCTGAGAATCCAGCGGAAGCGTTCGGTAGATTTGGAGAAGGGGTTTATATAACCAATGAAGGAAATACCCAGACTAATACAGGGACTATTTCTTATTTCAACCCATCCACCTCGCAAGTTGAAAATAATATCTTCAGCACTGAAAATGATATGGATCTTGGGATTTATGTACAGTCTATAGCTGACCATAATGACAAGGGATATATAGCGGTGGATAATATGAACCGTGTGTATGTAGTGGATATTAATTCATTTGAATTAGAGGCAATTATTGAGGATTTGGCTAAGCCGCAACATTTCATTGGACTAAACGACACGAAAGGTTATATAGCCCAGTGGGGGGCAGATGGATTTGGGGGTGATATAGCAGTGGTGAATCTGGCTACAAATACTGTGTCCGGTAATATTGCGGTAGGTTTAGGTCCCAAGCAAATGCTTTTGCATGGTAATAATCTAATTGTCTTAAATACGGGAGGATTTGGCTTAGGTAATAGTTTTTCAGTCATAAATACTCAAAATGATCAAGTAACCCATACGGTAGAAATTGGCGATAACCCTAATAGTGCCGTGATAGATAGAAATGGGGCATTATGGATCCTATGTGGAGGACGATATAAATCAGACTGGAGTGGATTGGAGACAAAAGGTAAGATATATAAAATCAATACTTCTTCGTACAGTATTGAAGCACAATATGAATTCGAAAGTGATTCAAGCCAGCCTGGCAATTTGGCTATAGACAATACGGGGGATAACTTGTTCTATACTTACAATAGAGGCGTTCATACCTCTAGTATTACTGATTTTGCCGTTACTAATCCTATTATTAATAGAAGCTTTTATGGGTTTGGCGTAAGTAAAAGTGATAACATGATATATGGAGCCAATGCAGTTGATTTTGCATCTGCTGGATGGCTTATACGATTTACATCTGCCGGAGTTCCCCAGGATTCAGTAAGGGTGGGAATAGCCCCTTCAGGATTCTTGTTCAGATAAAAAATCCAATAGCCCCATCTTTCGGTGGGGCTACACTTTTATGTTTACTACCTTTGAATATGTACAATAAGGGCTTCACTTTTCACTGAATGAAAGTTCGGTAAGTCCATCATGTAAGGAAACAGTAGCTCATCCAGCTCATTTTCGATTTTGAAAAGGTCGGTAAGCTCTAGGTTTTCGCCAAACTATTAGCCATTGGGGTTGACCAAATTTTATCTCTTTTATAAAATTGCCCATTGTTCTTTAAAAAGTGGTTTAATAAATGAGTATGATCAGAAAAATTAAAAATTCCCTTTCCTGGTCGGGAGGTAAAGGCAGCTCCCATATCCTTTTTAAATTGCTTCAAGGTGACCGCTAAGAGGTCGATAATCTCCAACCACTTTAGGTATACATCATATAACCTATGGAGATATCTTTATTGAAGACGTAAAGATGTATAGAGAAGAACAGCTGGCAACAAAAGGTTTTAAAGCTGTTTTTACTATAAAGAAAAATGAAAATTCTGATTTAGCGGTAGAATTTATCGATCAGGGATTTAAAACTATCATCTGTGCAGCAGATGCCGATAAAAGAGGTGATAAGTGGGTGGGACATGATTTCAACCACAGATTTCTCGATGTGCTGCCGGACTCGGTAGATCCCTGTGGGAAAAATGGAGAATTTCATTCCTTTTGATACGATGGGCCGATTTGTGAGCAATCCATCCAAATCGTAGTCATGGAAAAGATTAAAAATTCCTATAGATTTAAATATGCAGATGGTACCGATGGAGATTAGGGGTTCTGGTTTGCCGGGGTGGACTTTCTCTCAAAAATCTAACATGTGTCAACCGTTTTCAATTAATTATCTTCAAGCCACTTCATTTTCCTTTCAAAGTTCTCCAGATGGATAATAAAGCGTTGGGCTGTTTTATCCACTAGTTTTTTATTGACATCTTCATTATAAAGCGGGGAAGCTTTGATCCGGCAGATGATCATGTCCAGCCAGGCTTCACCGTCATCGATAAGGTCGGCATGAAAAGCCTCTGTAGTAGCATCCCTAGGCCCAGTGATGCCTTGATGGCCCTGTTCCCTGAAGTATTCCATCATGGTATTTAAGGCAAGCTCATGTGTTACTTCAAAAGATCGAAGAATTTTCTGTTCAAGTCTGTCGGATATTCCATTAATTTTATATTCCCCGGTATATTCTTTTAGCTCACTAAGTGCTTCAGAATAGCTAGAAAGTCTGATATGCCAATTTATGGTTTGTGTTTTCATGGGTTTTTGCTTTGATATAAAAATAACAAAATTCTCTATAGGAAAGAACTAACAGCACAGAAAAATGGAAGACATTTATAGCCTTCCATTTCTACTGTATTTAATTATCAGATAAAATTCCGCATATCAAGATAATCTTCCCGGGGTGTGAAGTTCTCGTCTTGTTCGTTTTTATTATTGATTATCTCACATTATATGACTGCATAAATCGCTGACCGTTGGCAGACAAACCTTCTATAAGCAATTTTCCGCTATATTTTTCCAAAAACACCCCGACCTCATTGGGATCTCTTGCCGGTTCCTTATTGATATGTGTGAGGATAAAGCCGTTTCCAAGTCCCAGGTCTCTCAAATATCCTCTAGTCAGTCCACTCACTTTCACACCATAAGGAATATCCAGCCTGTCTCTTTCTATGGCATTTACAGTTTCTAGCCTGGCACCTAAAATACTAGAAGTAAAAAATTCCCTTTTTAATGTTCCGGTTCCTCCTTCTAGGTTCTGTAGAGTAAGGTTGGCGGTGTTTTGCCGGTTGCCACGCTGAAAATTAACCGTAATCTTATCACCTGGATAATGATACGATATGGCTTCTTCAAAACTTCCTTTGCCAGTTACTTGGATCTCTTCTATCTGATATATTACATCATCTTTACGCAATCCTGCCTGTTCGGCAGCACCTCTGCGCTGTACATGGGTGACGATGACCCCATCCATTGAAGAAAGATTCATCTCTTCAGCGAGTTCGGGGGTGATTTCTACTACTTCGATACCGGGAAGGGCCTTTTGTACCTCTCCGAATTTGATAAGATCATTGGCCACTTTTACTGCTATGTCGACCGGTACAGCAAAGCCATATCCAGTATAAGAACCTGTTCGGGAGAGAATGGCGGTATTGATCCCTACCAGTTCTCCATTTGTATTGACCAGCGCGCCTCCGGAATTTCCCGGGTTGATAGGCGCATCTGTTTGGATAAATGATTCTAATGGAAACTCTCCGCCCAGAATATTGATCTGTCTCTCTTTGGCAGAAACGATTCCAGCAGTGACGGTGGAGGTAAGATTAAATGGATTGCCCACTGCCAGTACCCATTCTCCTATTCTAAGATCCCGGCTACTGCCCCGTTTGATAGCGGGTAGGTTTTGAGCTTCTATTTTGAGCACAGCTATATCTGTATTTTTGTCAGTTCCTACTAGTGAAGCTTTATAAGTTCTTTTTTGATGAACCACTTCTATGGTTTCTGCCCGGTCTATTACATGATTATTTGTGATGATATAGCCATCTCCGCTAAGGATTACTCCAGACCCCGTACTTACCCGCTGCGAAGGACCCTGCCCGAAGAAATATTCAAACATACTGTTTCGTCGGGGATCAGAGCCGGAGAAATTTTTAATAAATACTACCGATGCAGTACTGTTTTCCGAAGCATCTACGAATGAAACAGGTATTTCTAACCGTTTTGGGCGTTCAGAATATGCGATTGAATGGACCTGCTGCGCATATGGCACCTCCTGAACCACCTGTGTAATGGTGCCTGTTTCTATGGTTTGGTAGAAAGCCCATGAACCTGCTATCCCACTAATGAAGGAAATAAGGATGGTTTTAATCGACTTCATATTTGATTTTTATATATGTTTTTATTCATAGGAACTGGAAATTTATACGAAAGATTTAAAATATCATTTCCTTTTTAACATATTTTAATTTTACTATTAAGGTGGAAGAGTGAGCTGACAGGCGCTTTTTTTGCCTCCAGTAAATTTATAAAAAGATGAAGAGAACTTCAAGCCTGCCAAAAAGTAGGGAAAAAACAACAGATTTACTTTTAACCTTGTAAATTTGTGGGCATATTGAGCAAGTTTGTCAGCTGATAGAATTGACTGCATCAATACCCATTTGAGGAATAGATAATTACATGTCAGAAAAAAAACGAGTGGCCATTTTAGGTTCCACGGGAAGTATAGGTACACAGGCTCTAGAAGTGATTAAGAGCCACCCAGATAAATTTGAAGTGGAAGTGCTCACGGCCCAAAATAATGCCGAACTTTTGATCCAGCAGGCCATTGCTTTTCAGCCCAATGCTGTAGTCATTGCAAACGAATCATTGTACAAAAAAGTCAGTGATGCACTTTTTACCCATGGTGTTAAAGTTTTTGCCGGAGAAAAAGCTTTGTCACAGGTGGTAGAGATGGAGGGCATAGATGTGGTGCTTACAGCGCTGGTAGGCTATGCAGGTCTTATCCCTACTATACATGCTATCCAAGCGGGGAAACCCATAGCTTTGGCCAATAAAGAAACGCTGGTAGTAGCGGGGCAGTTGATCACCAGTTTGGCCGCTGAGAAAGGGGTAAATATTTATCCTGTAGACTCGGAACATTCTGCGATCTTTCAGTGCCTGATTGGTGAATTTCACAACCCTATCGAGAAGATCATCCTTACTGCATCAGGGGGACCTTTTAGAGGAAGAGATAGGACATTCTTAAGCAGCGTAACAAAAGCTCAGGCTTTAAAGCATCCCAATTGGGATATGGGTGCAAAGATTACAATAGACTCTGCCTCTCTTATGAACAAAGGGCTGGAAGTAATAGAAGCCAGATGGCTGTTTGGTGTGCAGCCTGACCAGATTGAGGTAGTGGTCCATCCACAGTCTATTATACATTCTTTGGTTCAATTTACCGATGGCTCGATAAAAGCGCAACTCGGATTACCAGATATGCGTATTCCTATTCAATTTGCGTTGAGTTATCCTGATAGATTTAAGTCAGAGTTTCCAAGGTTTGACTTTGTAAATTATCCAAATTTAACATTTGAAAAGCCAGATACTAAGACGTTCAGGAACTTACAGCTGGCCTTTAACGCTTTAGAGAAAGGCGGTAATGTACCTTGTGTATTAAATGCTGCCAATGAAATGGCAGTATCAGCATTTTTAAAAGATGAAATAGGGTTTCTAGAAATGTCTGACGTAATAGCTGACGCCATGAGTGCAGTAGAATTTATTAAAAACCCTTCCTTGGAAGACTTTATTGAGTCTGACAAAGAAACCAGAATAATAACAGAAAAATTAATTAAGAGTAAAGTCTAATGGATACATT
Organism: Anditalea andensis; assembly: GCF_000714815.1. Classification (GTDB taxonomy): domain Bacteria; phylum Bacteroidota; class Bacteroidia; order Cytophagales; family Cyclobacteriaceae; genus Anditalea; species Anditalea andensis. The sequence goes on from NZ_JMIH01000015.1 coordinate 139,500, forward strand.
AATAATGGCGGCCCAGTTGCTGCTGGGATTGTCACTTTTGGTAGGTCTTCATGAGTTAGGTCACCTGCTCACTGCAAAGATGTTTGGAATGAGAGTGGAGAAGTTTTCCATCGGATTTCCTCCTAAAATAATAGGATTCAAATACGGTGAAACTGAATATTCTATAGGGGCTATACCTTTGGGAGGATTTGTAAAAATATCAGGCATGGTGGATGAGTCCATGGATACTGAGAAACTTAACGAAGAACCACAGCCCTGGGAATTCAGATCTAAACCTGCCTGGCAGCGATTAATAGTGATGCTGGGAGGTATAATAGTCAATGTGGTTACTGGGGTAGTAATATTTACTTTTCTAATGTATGACCGTGGAGATACCTATTTTTCTAGAGACCAGGTATTAGAGCACGGCATTGCTGCCTATGAAATAGGAGAAGAAATAGGATTCAGGGATGGAGATCGGGTGCTAGATATCAATGGAGAACCTTACAAAAGATTTGATGACCTGAGCAGTGGTAATGCCCTGCTGAACAGCGGTGGATATTATACCGTAGAAAGGGATGGAGAACATGTGCAGATACAGGTTCCGAGAGGTTTTATCAATGAATTTTCAGATGAAAAAAGTATAGGGAATTTTATCGAAATAAGAAGGCCATTTCAGGTAGAAAGAGCTACCCAGGGAGGCCCTTCTGAATCAGTTGGTTTTCAGCAAGGAGACAGGATAGTCAGAATAAATGGAAATCAGGTAGCTTATTTTCATGAATTTCAGAAAGCTTTAAGGGCCAATGCATCTGAAGAAGTGCTGCTAGGGATCCAGAGAAATGGAGAAGAGATTGAAAGGGCAGTAAGGGTAACTGAAGATGGTACTATAGGCATTGAGATTTCGTCCACTGTAGAACCTGTGAGAGAAAGTTATACTTTCTTTGAAGCCATTCCACGCGGAGCTGAGAGAGCCTTCAGTGCTGTGATTATCAATGCCAGAGCACTGGGCCGGATGTTTACCGGAGAAGTTTCAGCCAGAAATGTAAGCGGGCCAATTGGCATGGCCAAAATCTACGGGAATCAGTGGGACTGGATCAAGTTCTGGAGCATTACTGGCTTGATTTCTATGATCCTTGCTTTCATGAACTTACTTCCTATCCCGGCACTGGATGGTGGACATGTGGTTTTTTTACTCTATGAAATGATCTCAGGCCAATCCCCTTCAGAGCAGTTTTTAGAAAATGCACAGAAGGTAGGCATGGTGCTTCTACTTGCGCTGATGGTTTTTGCTATCGGTAATGATATATTGAAGATATTCACCAGTTGGTAAATAATAAGATAAACTTATATTATAGTCTAAAGGTCTGAAATTTATTTTTCAGACCTTTAGTTTTTATTGACCTCTATACGTGCATGGCTTTAATATATTTCTGAAGTATGAAATAGAGATCAGAGCAATGCAGAAATATAATTCCGACATTATGTGTATCTTTAGGAATAAAATTTTGATGTGATATTCATTGTATTTTTCTTAAGGGAACATATCCTGACATTATGCCCCTTCTAAACTATTGGCATATCCCTTGAGTTTTATAGGAGAACGCTCAAAATTGAGGGTTTTGCTTTTAAATAATCATTAGCATGGCAGGCAAACTGTCACAATGTCTTTATATGAATAATTTCGGAAATCAATTATACCAATCAATAATGTTAGGCGACTATGCGGGGGAGGGAGACCTTATCCAACTGATCACAGATGATGAAGACGATGAGCAGATTCTGCAGGAAAACTATTCTGAGCAGATACCTATTTTGTCTGTTCGTAACACTGTATTATTTCCTGGAGTAGTAATACCGATTACTGTAGGCAGACAGAGGTCAATTAAACTGGTCAAAAAAGCTCAAAAAGGAGATAAATTAATAGGAGTCTGTGCTCAGATCAGCCCAAATAATGATGATCCAGGATGGGATGATATCTATCAGGTGGGCACATTGGCCAAAATCATCAAAATGATAGTTTTGCCTGACGGCAATACCACTATTATAATCCAAGGCAAAAAAAGATTTAAGATTACAGAGCAAATAGCGGATGATCCTTACTTTATAGCCAAAGTTGATTATCTGGAAGAAAATTTCCCTGAAGGGAATAAAAAAATAGAGGCATTGGAAGAGTCTTTGAAGGAGGCTGCGGCCAAGATTCTTCATCTTAATCCTGAAATCCCGAGAGAAGCTCAGGTGGCTCTAGATAATATAGACAATACACCATTCCTTACGCACTTTCTATCTTCAAATATAAATGCTCCTGTAGAACCTAAGCAGCGTCTCCTTGAAATAAATGATGGTATAGAGCGGGCCACGCTCTTACTGGAATTTATGATGAAGGACATTCAGATGCTGGAACTGAAAAGCGAGATACATAAAAAAGTTCATACCGATATTGATCAGCAGCAAAGGGACTATTTTCTCCGACAGCAAATGAAAGTGCTGCAGACAGAGCTGGGCGAAGAAGGGCCTGAAAAAGAAGTAGAAGACCTAAGGGCAAAGGGGCTGAAAAAAAATTGGCCCAAAGAAGTGGCTAAACATTTTGAAAAGGAGCTGGATAAAATCTTAAGGATCAATCCTGCTGCAGCTGAGTATCCCATTGCGCTGAACTATGCAGAATTGTTGGTAGAAATGCCGTGGAATGAATTTACCACAGATAATTTTGATCTGAAAAGGGCCAAAGCCATCCTTGACAAAGATCATCATGGACTGGAGAAGGTCAAGGAAAGGATCATAGAATATCTGGCGGTATTAAAACTGAAAAATGATCTGAAGGGGCCTATCTTATGTCTGTACGGACCTCCAGGAGTAGGCAAAACATCTTTGGGAAAATCGATAGCGCGAGCGCTAGGCCGAAAGTATATCAGAATGTCCTTAGGTGGGCTGCATGATGAAGCGGAGATCAGAGGACATAGAAAGACTTACGTCGGAGCCATGCCTGGAAAGATCATCCAGAATATGAAAAAGGTGAAGACTTCAAACCCCGTATTTGTGCTGGATGAGATAGATAAATTATCTTCTGACTTTAGAGGTGATCCTTCATCCGCTTTCTTGGAAGTCTTGGATCCAGAGCAGAACAATGCCTTTAATGATAACTATCTGGAAGTAGAATATGATCTGTCCAAAGTCCTGTTTATAGCTACAGCCAATTCATTGGAGAGTATTCAGCCAGCATTAAGAGACAGGATGGAAATCATTGAGGTGACGGGCTATACGTTAGAAGAGAAAGTCGAGATAGCCAAGAAGCACCTGATTCCAAAGCAAAGGAAAGAGCATGGGCTTAAAGGAAAAGATATCACTTTTGATGCTAAATCAATAGTGAAAATAGTAGAGGATTATACCCGTGAGTCCGGTGTGAGAAATCTGGAAAGGATGATAGGTAAGGTAGTCCGTAATATAGCCAAATCCATAGCTATGGAAGAAGTGCACAATAAGAAAATCACTCCTGCCATGGTCCGTGAAATATTGGGAGGAGAGGTGTTTGATAAAGAAATCTATCAGGACAATGGAGTGGCCGGAGTTGTTACAGGTTTGGCCTGGACATCTGTAGGAGGAGAAATTCTATTTATAGAAAGTGCTCTGAGTAAAGGTAAAGGAAAGTTAACGTTATCGGGGCAATTGGGAGATGTGATGAAAGAGTCTGCTATGACCGCGATATCGTATTTGAAATCAAAAGCTGATAAATGGGATATAGATCACCGCGTTTTTGACCAATATGATCTTCACATACACGTGCCTGCCGGAGCGGTACCTAAAGACGGGCCTTCGGCTGGTATCACGATGCTGACAGCTTTGGCTTCACTATACACCCAGAGAAAAGTCAAAGGCAAATTAGCCATGACCGGGGAGATTACGCTTCGAGGTAAGGTAATGCCGGTAGGAGGTATTAAAGAGAAAATACTGGCAGCCCGAAGGGCAGGATTGACAGAGATTATCCTTTGCAATAGGAATAAGAAGGACATTGAGGAAATTGACCAGCATTATCTGGAAGGTATGAAATTCCATTTTGTGGAGAGTGTAGATGAAGTCCTACACATAGCCCTCACTGATGAGAAAGTAGAAGACCCCATTCATTTTCATTTTGAAAATGATCATAAGGTATTAGAAAATTAAGATTTAAAAAGGGATGCTTGATAGCATCCCTTATTTAATATTCCCGTAATTAACTGGGAAGTAATGATATTTAAGAACCATAAAATTTACCATGGATAATTTAAAACACTTAACACCTAAGCAGATTGTAGCAGAACTTGATAAATATATCATAGGTCAGCATGATGCTAAAAGGAATGTAGCTATAGCCCTTAGGAATAGGATCAGGAGACTGATGGTAAAATCAGACCTTCAGAAAGATATAGTCCCCAATAATATACTAATGATAGGTTCTACGGGTGTGGGTAAAACGGAAATAGCAAGAAGGCTAGCCAAAATTGCCAATGCTCCTTTTACCAAGGTAGAAGCCTCTAAATTTACCGAAGTGGGATATGTAGGTAGAGATGTGGAAAGTATGGTGAGGGATTTGGTGGAGCAATCTGTAAATCTTGTAAAATCTACAAAGAATGAAGAGGTAAAAGAGAAAGCCACTATCATAGTTGAAGACCTTATCTTAGATATACTTATCCCTCCTGTCAAAGGGCAATCATTTTCCGGAGCAGGATCCCAGGGTAGTTTTAATCCAGATAATGCTTCTGAGCAGGAGCTCAATGAAAAGACACGGGAAAAGTTTAGAGATAAGCTAAAGAACGGTGAACTGGAAGACAGAAAAATAGAAATCAATGTCAAACAATCATCTCCTCTTGGAGTCGGGATGATAGGCAATGGTATGATGGACGATGCCAGTATGGCAGGCCTCCAGGATATGATCAGTGGCATGATGCCTAAAAAGACAAAGAAAAGAAAACTAACCATTGCTGAGGCCCGTAAAGTCCTGATGGAAGAAGAGGCTTCTAAACTTATAGACTTCGATGAAGTGAAAGAGGAAGCTATTCGTTTGGCGGAAAACAACGGGATTATATTTATAGACGAAATAGACAAGATAGCTAAAAGTGGCAAAGGTGGGGGCGGTGGTCCAGATGTAAGTAGGGAAGGGGTACAGCGAGACCTATTGCCAATAGTGGAAGGCAGCTCAGTCAATACCAAATATGGCATCATTAACACAGATCACATCCTGTTTATAGCTGCTGGCGCCTTCCATGTAAGCAAGCCCTCGGATTTAATACCTGAACTTCAAGGTAGGTTCCCTATCAGGGTAGAGTTAAGCAGTTTGACTGAAGAAGATTTTTATAAGATCCTTCGAGAACCAAAAAATGCACTTTCAAAGCAATACATTGCCCTTTTTGAAGCTGAAGAAGTTTACTTGGAATATACAGATGATGCGTTACAGGAAATAGCCAGGCTGGCCTTTCAGATAAATGAAGAAGTAGAGAACATAGGGGCCAGACGGCTACAAACTGTAATGGTTCATTTATTGAATGATTTCTTGTTTGATGTGCCTGATACTATTCAGGCAAATTCTAAAATCATGATCACAAAAGAGATGGTGACAGATAGATTAAGTACATTAGTTAAAAACAGAGATCTTTCTCAATATATTCTATAATTTCATCTGTTTATATTTTGATTTTTAATGGGCAGATGGAATCTCTCAATGTTTATAATCATCCCGGTGTGTTAAGGATACTTCATGCTCGATTTCATATGACAAAATTCAATATTCTTATATAGAATAATTAAACAGCTCGGATATTTTTTCGAGCTGTTTGTTTTTCTATATTATAAGCATGTTATAAGTCCTAACACAGGAGGATACCGTTGCGATAGTTTTTAAGGCGATAAAAAAAAGCATGCAGATTTTCTTCCCAACCTTAGGTTCAAAACTTAGATAACCTAAAACATACAAGACACAAAGATGAAAAAAAACTTATATATCGTCACCGGAAGCAGTAAAGGCCTGGGCAAAGGGCTGGTCCATGTATTATTAAGAGATGAACACCATGAAGTCGTGGGAATATCACGGACTGGACTTGATTTACAGCTCACAAACTATATAGATTTGCGTATAGATTTGGCTGATACACAATCACTGATAGATAAATTGCCTGAAATATATCTAGAAAAGGATTATGCGAAGATAGTATTGATCAACAATGCAGGATGGATAGGCCAGATAGGCCCCCTTGGCAGGTTAGATCCTAAAGGTATATGGGACATCCATGCGGTAAACGTCATAGCTCCAGCGTTGCTTATAAATGCTTTTATCCGCACATATCAAAATCATCCCGCTGAAAAGATTGTTGTCAATATGAGTTCGGGAGCAGCCGAAAAAAACATTGACGGATGGTCTGGCTATGGAAGTTCCAAAGCAGCTCTAAACCGTATGTCACAAATAGCACAGGAAGAAAGTGTTCTAAATAATTACGGAATAAAATATTTTGCCCTTTCTCCAGGAATAATAGACTCACCTATGCAGGAATCCATAAGATCCGCGGATCCGTCTGATTTCAGTAAAGTAGGTGTTTTTCGAGACTATAAAAACAGCCAACAGCTAGCTAGTCCAGAAGATGTAGCTGAGAAAGTTGTATATCTTATCGACCATGTAGAGAGATTTAACGATGTGCTTCAGGATGTTCGTAAGTTTTGAATATTATTTTTAGGAAAGTCATAAAACCAGTGTTCCGCTTTGTCCTTATGAATTTCTGACCATTTATTTACTTTTAAATTAAACCCATATTGTCCAGCGGTGGGCAGGTTGTCAATTTCTCCACCTAGCATCCATATCAATTCATTAAACCCTGGATTATGGCCATATAGAAAGACAATATTGATATGGTCTGAAATCATCTGGAGGTGTTCCAAAATTGTATTTGCACTGGCGTGAAATAAAGATGCGTGCTGCTCAATTTTTTCTTTGTTTATTCCTAATATATCAAAGGTAAAAAAAGCAGTATCCCTTGCTCGTTTAGCATCAGAGGACAGGGCCAGATCAGGTTTTATGGAGCGGGATAATAACCTTCTCGCCATCTCTTTTGTGTTTATTAAACCTCTGGCTGCAAGTGGCCTATCATGGTCAGATAGATAAGGGTCTTCCCAAGAAGATTTTCCATGACGGCATATTAAAATTTTTTTCATATAATTTTTCATAAGTTAAATTTTTCTTGTACTTTAACATATATATTTACATTAATTATTCTTTTAACCACATACCGCTATTATATTATGCTTACCGGAACAATTAAATTTTACAATGATTCTAAGGGTTTTGGATTCATCATCGATGACCAATCTCAAAGTGACGTTTTCGTTCATGCTACTGGTTTAGTAGATAAAGTCGCTCAAAATGACAAAGTATATTTTGATCTAAAAGAAGGAAAGAAAGGCCCGAATGCTATCAATGTTAAGAAAGTCTGATCAAAGCATTGAAAACTGGTAAAAAGGAGCCTATATTCTTATAAGGTTCCTTTTTTTTTACTCAGGAAGTTTTTTGATTTTATAATATTTGGCTTTATGTTTTTTAACCGAATATTATTCTTTTTAATTTTAAATCTGTATTAAATTTGTAAATTTTAATATAAAGATCAAAGCGAAACGGGATTGAATATTAAGAGGGTCATGTATTAAAGAAATAATGCTGTCATGTTCTTAAACTGTCTTTTTGCCAGAAGTCAAATCACAAATTAAAATAGATAGCTTAGCTAGTTAACATCTCCAAAGAATATTTCATATTAAAATATCCTATATTTAATTCCTATATTCGTACCTAAACTATTAAAAAATGTTGTATTGGTTAATTCGTCAGCAGGTGCGTTTTCATTTATGTTTGGATTAGTTCTTGGGTTATTGCTAGATGGTGTCAATTCATTTACATAATTTGTTTCTATGTTATACCGGTTCAGTTGGGGAAGCGCATCATTACCATTTACACTATATGATGTCACTAGGCTGCTTTGCCTTTGTATAGCCAGATGAATAGCTTCTACCTCGGCAAATATATACATCCTTTCGTATAAACGGTATTGAGCCCCTAGCGTACCTGAATACCCTACACCAAATTTTCCCTTTATCTCTTCGGTCTGCAATGTTTGCGTTCATTAGTAGTAAAGGTACCCGGAATATCATATTTCACAGTGGTCACACCTCCTAGGGGGAGTACCAGACCTACTCGAGAATAAGCACTTAGGTCCAGATCTCTATTCGTAGAAAAAACAATAGCTGGATTTAGCCGCGCTTGTCTGGTCTGGCCACTGACGTTTGCCATTTCACTATTGGCTAAGATTTGTGAAACTACCCTTTGTTCACCTATGAGATAATTGAAGCCTAGATCTGCACCGACAAAATTATTGATCATGTATCCAGCTCTAACAGTCAGCGGAACTCCTGCACCTAGTTCACTGCGGGTGTTTTTTATATTTAAAAGATTGCCATTAGGTCCCAGGGTAACGATTTCACCCCCCTGACCGGCCGATGTAGGGAAGGTGTATCCTCCTCCTACCTGAAAATAGGCATGTTGTCCAAGGCAGGAGAGGCTGATCAAGAAGATCGGAAGTAGGATGATAAATTTATTGTTCATTATGCAATTCCATTTTATGAATTACTAAAATATAGAATTAATACTATAAAAATTTATATAAAACCAATTAAGTTTAAAACAATAAATCTGTTTTGGTTTTATTATGGGTTATATATCAAATGGTCAGCGTTTTGTAAAATCATAGATTATAGTTAGAGCCGGGTCAGTGGACATTCCACCTGGGTTTAATCCTGGTTCGTTTTCAGGTATGTCTATTCCTAATTTATTAAAATATGTCACCCAAATATCAAACGGCTCCATGGTATCTGGATCCATAAATGTCATAGGATAAATCTGAAATACAGGGATGCCTTCATTAGCTTTTTGGAGAGATAAATGGATCAGTTCAGAGCAATAATAGGCGTCATTATTTAAATCAAAGTAGGCATCGTAGGGTTTTCCTTCCAATGAGGATGCATGCACCAAAGCATCCTGGATTAGGTGGCGATATTTTGCTTTGAGCCTTCCCACTATTATTTTTGGGTTGCCATTTACATCCATATCCCTGTTAAGAAAATCCTCGAGAGGTGTTTTGCTCACACCTTTAGAAATAGCTTCTAATACATACCATTCGCCATTTTCATTTGTCAATATACCATTATGGGAAAAATCCCTTCCCTGATAACCTACCGTTACTTTTCTGATGGCTTCACAAAAATCCCCGCAATCTCCATCCTGAAATAGAATATCTCCTTCCGACCATTCTAAACCGGATGTATGTTTACTACCAAATAATATAAGAAAACATGATATTAATATATATAAACCATGCATACCTAAACAGCTAGAAAGAAAAACAATAGAGAGACAGCGAGGACTAAGGTCATTTTTTTTGCTTTTTCCTTTGTTTCTTCTTTTATTTTCCGTTTTCGCATGACTAATACAGCTATACTCATAGCCAAGAGCTGTGCCGCTAATCCTGCCCCATGGACCACGGTAATGATGCCTGTAGGGGCAAAGGGGCTGTAATTTTGGTAAAGGGCAATAAGACTAAGGATAATTCCCACTAGACCAATGGTAAAGGACCTTTGGAGTAAAGCCCCCTCGTTTTTATCAAAATATTTCATTTTTTATATAGTTTTTAATGACCATAACTTGTCCTGTACCGAAATTGGACGTGGGGTCGCGCAGAAGTGATCATCAAATTGGTGAGAAGACTTCGTCCTGACGGAATCTATTTGTTAAGCTTTTGGTGTCGTCCTATTGTACTTTTCCTATGCTTGCTTTTCTGTTATTGAAGTAGGAAGAAATCTCAGTAAGAGACATTGCATTTAAGGTCATTTCTTTTGTCAATCCCCCTTTTCTTCCGACCAATACGCCATATTTCATATGGGCAAAATCCACTTTGTCATGAGCATCAGGATTGATGGATAATTTTATACCTTGGCTGATCGCATAGTGAACCCAGCGCCAGTCCAGGTCCAGTCTCCAAGGGTTAGCATTGATTTCTATCACTACATTGTGCAGGGCACAGGCATCTATAATGGCTTTGTGATCGATAGGGTATCCATCTCGTCTCAGCAGCAGTCTTCCTGTAGGATGGCCTAGCATAGTAGTATAAGGGTTCTCTATTGCCTTTATTAATCGGGTAGTTGCTTTTTTCTTGTCCATATTCAGGATGCTGTGAATGGATGCCACAATGAAGTCAAAACTGGCCAATACATCATCAGGGTAGTCCAGGCTACCATCACCCAGTATGTCACTTTCAATTCCGGAAAATATTTTAAATGGTGCCATTGCTTCATTTAAAGCTTTGATTTCCGATTGCTGTTTTGTCACTTTATCTATATCAAGTCCTCCGGCGTATATTGCCGTACGGCTGTGGTCTGATATCCCAAGATATTCATACCCCATCGATTGACAGTATTCAGCCATTGCTCTTAAGGTATGTTTGCCATCGCTGTATGTACTATGGTTATGGAGTACACCTTTAAGATCACTTTCTTTCAAAAGAACAGGAAGCTTATTGTCCTTTGCCAAATCTATTTCAAAAAAACCTTCTCTGAGTTCAGGTACAATATATTGTAGTCCGGCTGCTTCATATGCTTCTTGCTCTGTGCCAAAAGGCCTGCTACGGAAGACCGTTGCCAGTGGCGTTTGATCTTTGGCCAAGGCATGAAGATGAGCCCTGCTCGATGTACGGATAAGGAGCTCATTTATAAATTTATTTTCGTGAATAAAGTGAATTACTATTTTTATCTCCGGACTAATGAGCTGTCCTCTCCATGTGTAGGGGGAGGAACTTTTTTTATCATGGATCAAATAACTTTCCTTATTGATCAACATGATGGCATAAGGGGTATCATTACTTTTGACAATCCACTCCACAGTTTCAATAATCTCGGCATTTCTGGCGAATTCACCTACTGTCTTAATATTTCCTTCCCCAAATACAGCTTCCAGCTTTAGCTTCAAATCCGATATAGCATGGTCCACCTGACCGTATAGCCATTTCCCTTTATTGGCATCGCGGAAGTTTAATGAGGCTATAATCGTTTCCTGCGTTTTTACACCAAATCCCTTTATAGCAGCTACCTGGCCTGATTGGCAAGCTTCCAGGAGTTCATGTGTAGATGTAATGCCTAACTGCTGCCAAAGCGTCCTGATTTTTTTAGGCCCCAACCCTTTGATTTCCATCACTTCTAGCAGGCCCTCAGGGGTCTGCGCTATCAGCTCTTCCAGATAGGGAAAGGTTCCTGTATCCAAAAGTGCCTTTAACACTTCAGCTATACTTTTGCCGATACCATTTATATCCTGGAAATTTTCAGGGTCAGTTTCTTCCAGACTGATATCACCTCTGTCGATGGTGTTGAGTGCAGACTGGTAGCTACGGATTTTAAATGGATTGGCTTCATGCAGCTCCATAAGCTGTATGGCCAGCTTCAGTTTTTTAATGATACTTTTATTATCCAAAACAGATTAATTTTCATAGTCAGAAAGGACAAATGTCCGCATTTTAACTTTCATAATAAAATCCTATCCTGTATCTTAAAGGACTATTTAGGCTTAAATGTTTAAAAATGAAATATTGGTTAGTTAAGACGGAGCCAGAAACATATGGATGGCAAGATCTTGCCTCAAAAGAGGAAGATGTATGGGATGGGGTCAGAAATTTTCAGGCGCGTAACTATCTGAATAATATGTTGGTAGGGGATGCCGTTTATATTTATCACAGTGGAAAGAAAAAAGAAATAGTAGGAATAGCTCAGGTGGTTTCAGGCCCATTTCCTGATCCGACAGATAAGGAGGGCAAAGGCTGGCTTTCTGCTTCAATAAAGGCTGACAGACTACTCCCCAGGCCGGTAGGACTAAAGGAAATAAAAGAACATGATGTTTTACAGGAAATGCTTTTGGTCAGACAGTCCCGGCTATCGGTCATGCCCCTTACTAAAACTGAATTTGAAGCTGTTTTAAAAATAGCACAGGGATGAAAAAAATTATACTTCTGTATGCATTCATAGCCTTTACATCGGTATCCTCTTTTAGTCAAATACAGTTTGTCCATCGGGTAGAGCAGCCAGTAAAGCAGAACGAGGAAAACTATATCGTCATGCCTTACAAAACAGGGCTGATAGCATTTCGGACACAAGCTGATAGGGGCAGTTTTTCGAATAAAAAATTTCAATATTTTATTACAGACCAACAACTGCTTTCCGAAGAGCCCGCAGCCTTTGAACTTCCGGAGCACTATGAAATGGCAGGATATGATATAGAAGGGGATATGCTTTATTTATTATTAAAAAAAAACAATTACAATAAGGATCAGATGATTTTTGAAATTGCATTGGAGGGGGAGGCTGTGAACGATTATAAAATCAATTCCGTATTGGCAGCAGAACTTCAGGAGTTTTTTATAATAAACCAAAAGGCAGTATTAATGGGGACTATGGAGAATAGACCCGTTATTCAGATATATGACTTCAGCTTGGATAATGTGATCACCCTTCAAGGTATCTATGCCAATGACGCCAAAATTATACAGATGAGGAAAGATCATGAACTAGATGTTTTTGATGTGGTGATGAGCAAAAGGGATTTTTATAAAAATAAAATCATCTCCATCTTGACCTTTGACATCGATGGCAATAAACTAAGGGAAGTAAAAATAGATCAGTTGGACGACCCTAAAATGGAAATAGTGGAGGGGGTGCTCACGGCTCCAAGCCAGTACAGGCAGGCTATGGTAGGCCCCTATGGCCTTCGGAGAAAAGAATCCTTTCAGGGATTTTACATGTCTACCATCAATGAATTTGGAGAGTATAATAATGTTTATTTTTCGTTAGAGGACCTGCCGAATTTTTATAATTATCTACCTGATCGAGCAAGGAAAAGAAAGGTGAGGTCTTTGGAAAAATCAATCCAAAAAGATAAAAAACTGACTATTCCCAATGTATTGGCTACCAGGGAAGCCATAGCTTTAGGAGATTATCTGTTAGTCTATAATGACTACTTATCTCCCTCTTCATCTAGATATTCCAATAGAGACGGTATGTATAACAGCGGGTATTATCACAACTCACCTCTACAGAGACGGATGCCTCCCATGTACTATGGAATGTGGCCAGGGGTAGGTCCTATGCCTGCAAACACAAACTATCGTCAGTTCCGTTATTTGGCGGCCCAGTTTCTCCTACTGGATAATAAAGGTAACATTATATGGGACAATTCTCTTTCACTGCAAAACAGTGTATTACCTCACGAAAGCAAATTTGGTGAAGTCAGTTTTGACGGATCCGATCTTTATTATATGTACCTGGACAAAACTGAACTGCAGTTAAGCCATATCAAAGATGGAGAGGTGATTTTCGAGAATGAAAGTTTCCCTATAGAACTCATCGATGCCAATGAAAGAATTAAGGATACGGACGAGAGCAGCCTTTCATTGATGTGGTGGTATGATAATTATTTTCTGTTGTCTGGAAAGCAGCGGGTTAGGTATCAGACCGGGTCGGGGAAAGAAGAAAATAAAGAAGTGTTCTTTATCACAAAGATTAAAGTGGACTAGCTGTATAGGGGCAGTTGGGTTTATTGGGTTTTTGAAGAACCCAGTATACCAATATGGAATTTGTAATAAGGACACCTATCATATACCAATCTAAGGCCCCACTGATCAACTTTTTTCTCTAACCAAATTTCAGTGTTCAAATAAAAAACCTGCTGTAATGGTCATTTCTTTTTCTGAAAACTTCAGTCAGTGACATTTATTTTTATCTTTGCAAACAAATCTTTCCCATGAACAAACGACTCGTCTTAGACCAAAAGCAAATCGATATTACCCTGAGGAGATTCTGTCATCAGTTAATTGAAAACCATGATGATTTTGATAATACGGTGCTGTTAGGCCTTCAGCCGAGAGGCCCGGTAGTATCTGACAGACTGGTGGAGCTTATTGAAGAGATCAAAGGAATCAAAGTTCCTTATGGGTATCTGGACGCTACTTTTCACAGAGATGATTTCCGTAGGAGGGAATTTCCCCTTAAAGCAAATGAAACGAAGATAGATTTCCTTATAGAAGGCAAAAAGGTTATTCTGGTAGATGATGTGCTGTATAAAGGCAGGTCTGTACGGGCCGCTATGGATGCCATGATCGCCTTTGGCCGGCCTCAGAAAGTAGAGCTAATGGTGCTGATAGACAGGAAATTTACAAGAGACTATCCTATTAAACCTGATTATTTTGGCAGGCAGGTCAATACTTTGGAAAGCCAATACGTAAGTGTAGAGTGGGCGAGCAAAGGTTTTGAGCAAGATGCTATTTGGATCACAGAAAAAGTAAAAAGCTAAACATGTCACAGCTGAGTACCAGACACCTCCTTGGAATCAAAGATATAACCGAACAGGATATCAATACCGTCTTTGAAACTGCTGATAATTTTAAAGAAGTCCTTAATCGTCCGATCAAAAAAGTGCCTTCTCTCAGGGATATAACTATTGCTAATATATTTTTTGAAAATTCCACCCGAACAAAGTTATCTTTTGAACTGGCCGAAAAAAGACTATCTGCTGATGTGGTTAATTTCTCTTCCAGCACCAGTTCCGTCAAAAAAGGGGAAACACTCATAGATACTGTCAATAATATCCTTTCCATGAAAGTGGATATGGTAGTGATGAGGCACAGTAGCCCTGGAGCAGCCCATTTCCTGAGTCGAAATATAAAAGCCAACATTGTCAATGCCGGGGACGGCACTCATGAACATCCTACCCAGGCGCTACTAGATGCATTTTCTATCAGGGAGAAGCTGGGAGATGTCGCTGGTAAAAAAGTAGCCATTATAGGAGATATCCTTCATTCCCGAGTGGCACTGTCCAATATCTTCTGTCTACAGAAGCTTGGGGCTGAGGTTATGGTATGTGGCCCAGTTACATTGTTGCCAAAACATATCGCCAGCCTTGGAGTCAAAGTAGAATATGATGTAAAGAAAGCGCTCCAATGGTGTGATGTGGCCAATGTGCTGCGTATCCAGCTAGAAAGGCAACAAATCAAATATTTTCCTTCGCTGAGGGAGTATTCTCTGTATTTTGGTATCAATAGAAAAATGCTGGAACAACTGGATAAGGAAATAGTCATTATGCATCCTGGTCCTATCAATAGGGGAGTGGAACTGAATTCAGATGTGGCAGACAGTGAACATTCCATAATCCTTCACCAGGTAGAAAACGGTGTGGCAGTAAGGATGGCGGTATTATACCTTTTGGCTGGGGTAAGATAGGTGATTTATCATCTTTGGCAGAACTTAAATAAGTAAATGCTTCACTTTAAAATTTAAAAAGTTTGTTTGAAACTATTGGTTAAATTGCAGGATTTTTCCATAAAAAAAGTCTGGACCAATAGCCCAGACTTTAAATTGAAGTACTCTTTTTGTATTTGTTTTTAGTTAACTGAGATCTGGAAGTCGTTAGCTACTCTGGCATCCACTGCATATCCTTTTGGTATCACAGCATTTTTACCTTTCATCGTAAGAAAAAGAATACATACTAAAACTCCTAGAAGGATAGCGGCAGTTTGACGGTCGTCGCCTTCTTCAAAAAGGCGGGCACCTGTAAGTAGAATTTCAGAATCGTCTACCGCCTGTACAGATCTAATTTCTACTTCTACAAACCCCTCTTTACCTAAACCTTTGGCTTTTTGTACCCTTACTACCTGGCCACGCGCTAACGATCCGCGCTTGATGACAGTAGATCCTTCTACTTTGACGTCATTTCTCACAAAGAAATCCATTGTTTGACCTGCCACTAGAGTAGAGGAATTGATTTCATTTGCATTCTCCAGTGGTATCACTGTACCTGAAGGAATTATAATGTTTACATCTTCTTTTGTTCTAAAAGACATAGAAAGTACCGATAGGATCATTAAAAATGAAAAAATCCTAAGTGATTTTGATTTGTAAATAGTCTGTATCATATTTAATTTTTAAAAGATTGAGATTATTATTTATTGAAAGAGTACATTAATTTTCTTTTTAGCTGTGATTCTTTTGCTTTGTTGTACCGGTCTGCGGATTTGATTCCACCCGTAATATTGCTAATATAGAATGACATAGAGAATATTCCTGTCAAGACACCCATTCCATAATTACCAGTATTAAAACTGGTATAGCTAGCATATGTGAGTAATCCAGTCAGCACTAGTGAGGATACTGCTGTGGTCTTATGTCCTGTATATAGATAGCCTCCCCCGGGTATTATACTTGCCAAACCTGCAGCAGTCTTACTTTTTCTTTTTAAATTTGCAAGCTCATTTACTATTCTTTTGTTATGCTGGGCATAATCTGAATAGATAAATTCTGGGCTGATATGGCTAAATTCTTCCATGGCTGATTCATAATTTGCAGCATGGGCATGGACTAAGCCTTTAAAAAGTTTGGTGTGATCATCGTATTTAGTAGGGGATGGTATTGATTCAACAGTTTCTAACGCTTTTTCGAAATTGTCAAGGTGAAACCAGGTTTCCCCCACCTCCAAAAGTATCAATGGTTCATTTTTTAAACTTGGATGTAATTCAAACTGGTAATCATAAAGTATTTTCTCATATTCCCCCAAGGCTGAAAGGCTGGAATAATAATTATATTCCAATATAAGAGATGTGCTCGTAACTCCTCCATAATGTTTTATCCGTTGATATTCAGAGATAGCAGCAGCATATAGTCCTTTATTAATCAGATGTAAAAAGAAGGTGGTGTCATTCTTTTCACGGTAAAAATTTAAATTTTTACCAAACCTCTGTGGAGCTGTTTTTATATCTATAGAATCGAGTTGGCTGGCCATTACTGGATCAAGTAGCTTAACTTCACCATTTATATAAGCCCTGGAGTATATCTTATGCTCATGACCACACCTCATTAATCTATCCGTAGTGTACAGCAGTCCAGTAAGAGCTCCTTTATTTTGGATAGCAGATATTGCGTATTTAGAGCAACTAGGGTACATGGGGCATTTCCCACCTCTTATATCACTTATAAATGCCTGGTAGAAGCCAAATAAGTCTTTCACACTTTCATCTTGGGCATATGAAGCTATTGGATGAATAAATGCTATCCATAAGAGAAAAATGATCTTAACTGAATTCAAATTTATTGCCTATTGTATATTGAACTAAAAATTATTGTACAATTATAATCAAAAAAATAGTAAGGTAAATGGTTTTTAAAGATCCATATATATGCCTGCTATATAGAATTATACATACAAATGTATGAAAAATGTAATTTTCGTTATAATCGTCATATTATGGTATATTAAATTGTGTTATAAATGTATTTTTCATTTTAGAAATTTTTGTGAGAATAGATCAACATTTTACTAATTTAACATAGCCAAGCTTAATTGTTAATTGGGATAATCATTTGGTTTGGTATCTAAAAAATAATAATTTTCTTTTATAAATTGATGCTTATTAGTGTTCTAAAAGAAATCACGTAAATTTATTGTAATATTTGTACAAACTAATAAGTATGCTAGAAGTAAATGGCCTTGTCAAAAGATATGGTGACCAAGAGGCCCTGAAAAACATTTCCTTTTCCCTTGCAGGGGGTGAGGTAGTAGGGCTGCTGGGACCAAATGGGGCAGGGAAAAGCACTACCATAAAGTGTATAGTGGGGCTGTTGCGCAAAAATTCAGGCGACATATTGATAGGAGGATATGATCACCAGTCCATAGAAGCGAAAAAGATTTTCAGTTACATTCCGGAAACCCCTCATGTATATGATTTATTGACTGTTCAGGAGCACCTACAGTTTGTCTCTCAAGCGTATTATGTCACTGACTGGCAATTAAAGGCGGAAAGATATCTGGAACTTTATGACCTGATAGACAAAAAAGACAAGTTGGGCAGGGACCTGTCCAAGGGGATGCGGCAGAAAGTTTCTATCTGCTGTGCGCTGATCTGTGATCCACAGTTGCTCTTTTTCGATGAACCCATGATAGGTTTAGATCCCAAAGCCATTAAGCATACAAAGATGCTCTTTAAAGAACTGAAGGAGGATGGAAAGACTATTCTGGTCAGTACACATATGATAGACAGTGTGGAATCTTTAGCAGACAGGGTCATGATCATGAAAGACGGGAATATCGTAGGCAATGATACGGTACCCAATCTTAAGGCAAATTCAGATGCAAGCCTGGAAGATTTATTTTTAGAAATGACCAGTGATAGTGATGAATGATTTCAAATTACTTTTCAAAAAAGACTTTTATATAGTCCTGAATAATATCAAATTAATATTAAGAAACCCATTTCGACTCATACCTTATGCTTTATTGGTAGGGTATTTCAGTCTGTTTTACTTTAGGGGTAGGAGTCAGCGCTTTGGAGATAGCAGTACGGATCTGAAAGAGCTTCAGGGCATAGATTATGGAACTCAGAATGTGATAGGTACTCTTACAGTTATTGGACTGATATTTTTAACATTTCAGCTATTCAGGGCGACCAAAAAAAATGTTAGCTTTTTTACGATGGCTGATGTTAACTTTCTTTTTACATCACCGGTATCACCTGCCAATATTCTTATCTACTATATGGTTCGCTCACTCCTACCGGCCATTGGAATGAGTTTGATTTTTATTGTATACGGAGCCAGCCAAATGTCAGCTGCCTTTGACCTTCAATATTCCGATATGATACTCATGGCCATAGCCATAGCATTATTTTTCTTTATGCTTTCACCTATAAAATTTTTGATTTATACACTTAATACCAAGTATGGTATTTTACCGCAAATCAAACTTGGTATTTTGGCTATGGGGGTAATATTAGCATTGATGATAGTCATTCCGGGGATTTTGGCTGACAAATTTTGGCAAGGGATGTTTGCATGGATCAGCGCGGACTGGTTCAGCCTGTTCCCACTGGTAGGATGGAGTAGGGGTATATTTGGTTATCTTTATCATAGGAATTTTTGGATAAGCTTATGTTTTATGTTACCTTATTTGGTTTTATTTTTTATAGTATTAAAACTAGTACTGGTCCATTCGGATGAGTATTATGAGGATGTGCTGGAGACTACCCAAAGCAATGAGGAAAAGAAAGATAAGATAAAGCAAAAAAAGGGAAATTCTGAATCTGCTTTTAGCCTCAATTCTGGCAAAAAGCTGAACTTACCGGATTTTGGGTGGGGTGCCAATGCGCTTTACTGGCGAACATACGTCCATAGCAGCAGGCAGGACTTCCATCCATTGTTTGGGATATATAGTTTGGGTTTGGCAGCTATCGGGGTAATATTGGCTATCCTTTCGCGCATGGATATCATGACGCATAAATTAGTGTATGGGTACTTTCTTTCTACCGTTTTATTATATTTTATAGCGGGTATGAGCAGAAGCCAAATGGGCGACCTAAAGAAGCCTTTCTATATCCTCATCCCGGACACCTGGAGTGCCAAGTTCTGGAATTTAATTAGATTGGATATCTATCAGTCATTAATTTTTTCTGTCCTGCTGATTGTTCCTACGGTATTTATTGCAGAACTGGACGGGTGGCTGATAGTGATGTTTCCTATTTGTCTGCTGAGTTTTTATATTACAGGTTTTACCATTTCACTCACTGCACATGTGGGTTTTGAAGAAGCATGGGATAGAAAATTCATTAAACCTCTTATTACAGGAGGTGTTTTGGTATTTGGAATTCTTCCGGCGTTGGCTATGGGGCTGTTTGTGTATTTGATCTCCCATCAGTTTGCTTATGGGATGTGGGGAATAGGTATTGCCATGCTTGTGGTAGCCGGTATCATGTTGCACGTTTCTTTGGATATGATGAAGAAAGTAGAATTTAAAGAAGTTTAGTCATTTGGAATTTTTTCATCCCTAAACGGAGTTGAGTAATAGTGACTTTAAGAAGGGAAGATGATATGGATGCTTTTTAAAAAAAAAAATTCTTTTATTAAACCAAATAATATTTGGATCCGTTACTTTCAATATGCCTTCTTCCTCACATAATATTCGTAACTTGCGACAAATAGAAACCCAATAAATATGATCTATAATTCCATCATCGAGACCATCGGAAATACTCCTATGGTTAGGTTAAATAAATTGAACCAGGGTATAAAAGGTGAAGTACTTGTCAAAGTAGAATACTTTAACCCTGGAAACTCCATGAAAGACCGTATGGCCATTAAAATGGTGGAAGATGCGGAAAAAGAAGGTCTGTTAAAGCCAGGAGGAACTATAATAGAGGGCACCAGCGGCAATACAGGGATGGGCCTGGCTTTAGCTGCTATAGCTAAAGGGTATAAATGTATCTTTACCATGGCTGATAAGCAGTCAAAAGAAAAAATAGATATACTAAAAGCAGTGGGTGCAGAGGTGATCGTCTGCCCTACCAATGTATCTCCAGAGGATCCCCGCTCCTACTATTCAGTAGCAAAAAAACTGAATCAGGACATACCCAATTCTTTCTATCCCAACCAATATGATAACTTATCCAACTGGAGGGCACACTATGAAACTACAGGCCCTGAGATCTGGAATGATACTGAGGGAACGGTTACTCACTATGCTGCTGGTGTGGGTACTGGCGGTTCTATGTCCGGTACTGCTAAATATCTGAAAGAACAGAATCCGGCTATTGTTACTGTAGGAATAGATACATATGGTTCTGTCTTTAAGAAGTATAAGGAAACAGGTATTTTTGACGAAAATGAAATTTATCCTTATTTGACTGAGGGCATAGGGGAAGATATATTGCCAAAGAACGTAGATTTTTCCGTTATCGACCACTTCGTCAAAGTCACTGACAAAGATGCTGCTGTAATGACCCGTCGTTTAAGTAGGGAAGAGGGGCTTTTCGTAGGATGGTCCTGTGGATCTGCAGTACATGGAGCACTGGAATATGCCAGAGAAAACCTCCAAGAAGGGGACAGGATGGTGATTATCCTACCGGATCATGGAACCAGGTACCTTGGGAAGGTGTATAATGATGACTGGATGAGAAACCACGGCTTCTTAGAAGATAAAACGTACGGCACAGCCAGAGATATACTGTCAGGTAGAAATGGCTCATATGAACTAACGGTAGTTAGAAAACAAGATACGGTGAAGGAAGCTATAGCGATCATGAACAATAAAGGGGTATCGCAGATCCCCGTATTGGAGAAAGGTAATGTGATAGGAAGTCTTACAGACAGTAAATTATTGAGCAAATTAATCGATAATCCTAAGCTTAAAGACGCTCCAGTCAGTGATGTAATGGAGGATGCTATGAAATTTGTTGCTTTGGACAGTACACTTGATGTATTATCTTCATTGGTAAATAAAGAAAAGGCAGTATTGGTAAGAGATCATCTCGACCAGATCCATATCATTACTAAGCATGACATTCTCGAAGCAGCCACTAAATAAGAGTATTAAATATAGATAATCATTTTAACTTAAAACAAATGCACAGTCATCACTGTGCATTTGCTGTTTACTAGTATGAATAAAAAAAGTTTGTTGCTGCTAATAGAAGAGGGGTATGAATTTGATGTAGAAAATTCACTTAGAAAAGGCTGGGAGATTTTTAGTTTAAATATCATAAACTCATTAGCTTATATGATGTTTATATTTTCTATTCAGCTTATGGTGGTGCTATACATGCCTGAGTTGATGTTGTTATATAGCATATTGGTATTTCCAGCCCTGATTTGTGGGTTTTTTCTAGTAGCTAATAAATCCAGCCAAAATGAACCGGTAACTTACCCGGATTTTTTTAAGGGGTTTAAATATTATATACCGCTGGTGCTTATAAATGTAGTTGGCCAGGTTTTGGTGGCATTGGGTATTTTTGTGCTCATATTACCAGGGATTTTTCTGACAGTAAGTTATATGTTTGCATTTTTGATTGCGTTATTTGCTGGAACTGACTTTTGGCAGTCGTTGGAATTAAGCCGTAAATTAATCTATTTGAATTTTAAGAAATTTTTTATATTGTTTTTATTGTTAGTGGTACTGAATGTGATAGGAGCACTTATACTTATAGGTCTTTTGATTACAGTACCTTTTTCTATGTACGTGATTTATGCAGCTTTTGAAACCGTCACCCGGAATGCTGTTACAGAAGAAGAATAAAGATGGGAATTGAATCATTGATAAAAATAAATTGGAAAAAACAAATTCGAATTTCAAGGCACGTTCAAGGGTAATAACTGGGTTTATACTGGCCATTCTTTTAATAGTAGTGGTGAGTATCATCACCTTTTTCAGTGTCAGCAAACTACTGAATACAGTAGAAGCTTTGGCTGAGCCAAGCGATCGCTTAAGGCAATTAAATGGCCTTTTGGCTGATATTTATCAGTTGGATCGGGCTCAGGGCAGGGTGGAGACAGATTCCGCAGAGGAGCTTAACTATCTCCAGAAGATCGAAAACAGATTGCTGGAACTAGAAAGTTATTCCACTGATTCAGCCGAAGTCTCTCAGTTAAAAAAAATCAGCTACAATGTCAATGAACTTCTATTGGTTTATAATGGCCTAGATGAGGTGAAGTATAATCTTATTAACAGGAATTTCAGCCGCGAGGCATTGAAGAATATTGAAACTAAAATCAGGCGTCAGGAAGAGTTAAACCGCCATCAGAGCATAGGGAGGATAAGGGTAAACTCACCTGTAAGAAGGACTCTAAACGAAAGGAATCTGCCTGAATCCGACACCAGTCCAAGGAGAGCCCGCCGCGATACACTTTCAAGCCCTACCGCTGAGCTTTTGACCCCTGACGAAAGGGCGAATCTAAGACAGATTTTTTCTATTTTAAACATCAATCCTAACCGTGGGGATACCACCTTAGCCGCACTGAACCAGACCAGGGCTGATTCCATTCTTTATGCTGTCAGAAACACCGTGTTGGAAATCAATTCGCAGGAGCAACAGTTAAGGTCACAGCTGGCTGCATTGGAATATGACCTGCAGGAAAAGAACAAAGTCATTATAGCTGATATTCAGACAGTCATAACCTCTTTGCAAAGAGCTGTCCTGGCAGATGCCAGGTCACAGAACCACGCTGCATATGACCTTACATTTAATGTCTCCATCCTTTTAGGAGTATTGATTATCATAGGGGTTATAGGCTCCTCAGCATTTATTTATAGCATCCTATCTGAAATCAATAAAGCCCAAGAGTATAGGCAAAGACTGGAGGAAGCCAAGTTACGATCAGATAATCTGGCAAAAGCAAAACAGTATTTTTTAGCCAACATGAGCCACGAAATCAGAAACCCTTTACATGCTATACAAGGGTATAATGAAGCGCTTCAAAAAACTATTCTGGATAAGGATCAGAAAGGATATGTGGATATGGTAAGTTTTGCTTCTCAAACCCTTTCATCTATTGTAAACGATATCCTGGATTTATCTAAATTAGAAGCAGGTAAAATTACGATAGATCAGCGTCCATTTGATCAGCATAAGTTTTTTTCTACCATCAGGGATTTTTTTAAAATGAAAGTAGAGGAAAAAAATCTTCAATTTATCTGGGAAGCCACGCTTCCGGAAAACAAATGGCTGGAAGGTGATGAACTGAGGTTAAATCAAATTTTGAATAACCTGATCAGTAATGCCTATAAATTCACTGATAAGGGTTCTATACATGTGGCCATCCAATATGAAGACGGTAATTTATTAATGACCGTGGCGGATACCGGCATGGGTATGTCTAAGGATATTAAAGAAAATCTTTTTCAGGAGTTTAATCAGGGGGACAGTTCCATTACCAGAAAATTTGGGGGTACAGGACTCGGTTTATCTATAGTTAAAAAACTAGTAGAACACCAAAATGGCCAAATCTCTTATGAAAGCGAGATCGGGAAAGGAACGACTTTTAAAGTAGTGCTTCCTGCATTGTTGGTAGATCCAATTAAGGAAGCATGTGAAGAGGTTACTTATGCGCTGGATGGGATAAAAGTTTTATTGATAGATGACGATAAGATAGGTATTAGGTTTGCACAGTTGCTGTTAGAAAGCAACGGAGCTATTGTTACGAAGTATATCGGGGGATTAGCCTTTGTGAAAAATTTTGTGCCCCAGCATTTTGATATTGCATTGGTGGATATACAGATGCCGGAGATTAGTGGTTATGATGTTTTAAAAAGATTAAGGAAGGAGCACGGATTTAAAGATCTTCCTATTTTGGCCATTACTGCCAATGTATTTGCAGAAGAAAAAGAAAAACTTTCTGAATATGGCTTTGATGGGATCTTACTTAAACCTTTTAAAGAAAATGAATTGAAAAAGGCCATAGCCGAAACTATTGGTCTGTTACCTTTAGATACGCTTAAAATGGAAAATACAGCAGGTCAAAGCCA
This sequence comes from Anditalea andensis, assembly GCF_000714815.1. Classification (GTDB taxonomy): domain Bacteria; phylum Bacteroidota; class Bacteroidia; order Cytophagales; family Cyclobacteriaceae; genus Anditalea; species Anditalea andensis. The sequence goes on from NZ_JMIH01000015.1 coordinate 163,852, forward strand.
GTCTTACTCTTTAGAAGACCTCGAGAAATTTTGTATGGGAGATAAGGATTTATTGGGTGAGGTTTTATTTGATTATTACCATGAAACCCTAAATAATTTGGAGGAAATTTCTTCAGCCCTATCAAAAGATGATTATCAGGCGATATTAGAAATAGCACATAAATTGTCCAGTAGGTTAGGCCAGTTGAAAATAAGCGCTTCGGCACTCGCCAGAGATATAGAAATCGATATCAAAAATGATAGGTTTGAAAATGTAATACCTCAGGTCAATAAATTGGTTACAGAGACCGAAGCGGTAATGGAAGAACTCATGAAAAACGAAAAAATAGAGATTACACCTTAAACTAGGACTGAATGCTGTATTTTTCTATTTTATTATAAAGTGTTTTCCTGTCCATATTTAAGATTTTTGCTGCTTTAGACTTATTGTACCTGACTTCTTCCAGGGTTTTGATGATCAGGCTCTTTTCCTGTTCTTCAAAACTACTTTTCAGATCTTTGGCCGCCCCTGTTTCTTCGATTGAATATTCAGGTAAAACGAGTTGAACGGGCAATACGCTTTTTTGGACCATTCCCTCCTTTGTCAATAACACTGCTCTTTTTACTATATTTTTTAATTCCCTGATATTGCCCGGCCAAGAATAAGATGAAAAGATTTCTATAACTTCATCTGAAAAACCTGGGATTTGTTTGTTAAGCGACTGATTACTTTCATTAAGAAATTTGTCTACGAAATCAAAAAGTTCATCAGGTCGGTCTCTGAGTGGGGTGGCGTGAATACTAAATTCATTGAGTCTATGGTAAAGATCTTCTCGGAATTCACCTCTTTTAGAAGCTTCTATTAAGTCCTCATTAGTTGCCACTATTATCCTTACATCTATGTGAATATCTGTATTGCCGCCAACCTTTCTAATTTTTCTTTCCTGTATAGCCCTCAGGAGTTTGATCTGGACGTCATAGCTTAAATTTCCTATTTCATCAAGGAATATAGTGCCTCCTTTTGCGCTTTCAAAATCCCCTGTTTTGTGATCCAATGCACCGGTGAAAGCTCCCTTTACATGTCCAAATAACTCGCTGGCAGCCAATTCTTTTGAAAGGGCCCCACAGTCTATGGCTATAAATGGCCCTTTGCTTCTATTGCTTTTTTCATGGATTCGCTTGGATATAAACTCTTTGCCAGTTCCGCTTTCACCCAGCACAATTACGCTCATGTCCGTGGGAGCTACTAACTGGATGTATTCCTCCATTTTTTGGGCCTGAGCACTCCTTCCAGTCACATAGGCACCTTCAGCATTAGCATTACGGGAAGATGTGTTTTGTAGTGGTGCGTTGCTTTCCTGATCTGAAGATTGTTTTTTAAAGGATTCTTTGACTGTAAGAAGTAGTTCATCAGGATTTACAGGTTTGGTTATGTACTCAAATGCACCCATCTTCATCGCTTTCACTGCTGTCCTGATATCTGAATAATTGGTAATAAGAATGACAGGTTTACCTGGATAATCCTGAATGGCCCTTTCCAATATCTCCATGCCAGTCCCATCAGGTAGTCTATAATCAGTAATGATCAGATCAGGGTTTTCTTTTTCTATGCACGTAAAGGCTTCCGAAACCTTTTGAACTGGAATTACTTCAAAGCTATTTGCTTGTAAAAAGTTTTTTATGATTTTGGAATAAGTCAAATCATCTTCTATCAAAAGAATTTTTTTCATCTTTGTAATCAGGGTAGTATGTATTTTAATACAAAAATACATTAAAAAAAAGAAATGGCACAGAATTATTATCTGTGCCATTTGCCTAAAATTAAGAATAGTTGGTTTAGTTAGGTTAAATCCTCTTTTACGGCTTCACCGGCTGCATTATATTTCTTATTTAAAATTTCCCCTGCATTGTCAAAGAACACTTCGTAATGAATTTCGCCTTCTTCGTTTGTGATTTGGTAAGCTTCGGTCATTTGTAAATCTTTTGTCTCCGCTTTTTCAGAAATGGTTGTTTTGACAGCTTGTGGTAAGTCAGCTGGGTTTATTTTAACCCTGTCCTGGGAAGTCTGTTCTATAATTGTCGGCGTAGGGGATATGATTTGGGCTTTTACCGTAATAGCTAAAAGACTAATGGCGATAATGATTATTGATTTTTTCATGGCTCTTCATTTAAATTGTGTTTGTATATCTTATTACCCTCCTGATCCATGAGTATGGATTTCTTTGGCTCCATGCCCGATAAGGATTCGAAAGTTAAATCATACAATACCGCATCTTGTGATTCTTGGCTGTATTTGATCACATTAGTCAGCTGCATATGCCTTAATCTCCTGTTTTTTTCAATCTTTAATACTACTTTTATTGGAAGCTGTCCCATCAGTATGTCTTCCCCCGATACTGGGTCTGAAGGTAGGATGCTTTCATTGGTATAGCCAAAGCCAGCTTTTATGAAAGGTGTGCCATCATGAACTTCAGTTTCTGATTGACAGGCATGTAGGCTAATTATAAAAATCAGGGATAAATAAAATATATGTTTTTTCATTTTAAAAATTATTTTGAATAGTGAAATTGGGTTTTACCGTATTATATCAATAATAGGTAAATTGACTTTTTAATATTTTTTAATCATATAATCACATTATTTATGCCAGAAAAAAATGTGCCTAATTTACTTTAATACAATTAATTATCTGAAAAAATTACAGTGATATTGATCAATAAAGGTAAACGGGCTAGGAATATGTATGGATAAGGTTAGTCTTCCCCAAATATAGATGGAATAGAAATCCTTAAATTAAAATTCTTTTATTAATTAATAATGTTTAAGGCCTTAAACATTTTAGAAAAAAGTAAAGGTTGTTTTACTTATTGGTAAGGATTTTGTATAATTGTATATAAATAATCTATAACTCTTTGCTTGCACTTAACCCTCGGATGTGTGAATCCGAGGGTTTATTTTTAAAGTCAGTTTAAATTTAATAAAGAAACTATTTCCACGTATTTTTTTCAGCATAAGATAGCTTACATTATATATGAACCGTTAGTACTGCTGATTATATTAAATGCTAAATTATCTACTTGACTTTACCTTCATAAGATATGATTTTACAAATTGTGGTGTAATGCATATTTGATTTTTGCAAATAAGTTTAAAAAAGATAGCTAAAAAGTTATTTAATTAGTCTTATATCGTAAATATGTGGTCTTCTACTTCACCAAAGGATATGTTTTATGGAAGTATACATAGTACAGTTGATTTGGTTAATTTAGGCTAATGTTAACTTTATTGCAATACTATTGATGGTTATTCAGTATAAAGGATATGTGGCAGGACCTATAAATTTTAAGTAATGGTGTTAAATATCATCAACGGACAGGCTATTTTGAATTAAATTTGAGCGGTGTGGGTTAGCATTAACATGAATAACAATCAGAAATTAGATTGAAAAAATAATTACCTTTGATGTTCCTATTAATCCCTGCTACACCAAATGAGTGATCAGATAAAACACGAATGCGGGATCGCCATGTTAAGGCTGCGCAAACCGCTTCAATACTATATAGATAAGTATGGCTCTCCTATGTATGCCCCAAATCGCCTTTATGTGCTGATGCAAAAGCAGATAAACCGGGGGCAAGATGGGGCAGGATTGGCCAATATAAAAATCGGTACTTCCCCAGGCACTAGGTATATAAGTAGGTACCGTTCTGTGGAGCCCCAGGCTGTTAATGATATCTTCTCTAAAATATCTAAAAAGTACAAAAAAGCTAGAAAAATAGGAGGAGATGTATTGGGCATGGATGCAGAGTATCTTAAAAACAACATTGCATTTTCGGGAGAAGTATGGTTAGGCCATCTTCGGTATGGTACTCATGGAGAGAACAGCATAGAAACGTGCCATCCATTTCTTAGACAGAACAACTGGAGGAGCCGAAACTTGGTCATGGCAGGAAATTTTAATATGACCAATGTGGAAAAGTTATTTAGCAAGTTGGTAGAATTAGGTCAGCATCCTAAGGAAAAGACGGACACCGTTACTGTAATGGAAAAAATCGGTCATTTCTTGGATGAAGAAAACCAGCGTATATTTGACAAATATAAAGGAGAGTATACAAATGAGGAGATTACTGAGGTCATAGAGCGTGAATTGGATGTAGCCCGTATATTGAGGAGGTCTTGTAGGGATTTTGACGGAGGGTATGCCATGGCCGGAATGATCGGAAATGGGTCCAGTTTTGTGGTGCGTGATCCTTCAGGAATACGTCCTGCATATTATTATGCCGATGATGAAATAGTAGTAATAGCCTCTGAGAAGCCTGCCATTAAAAGTGCCTTCAATATTGATTATAACCAGATCAAGGAAATAAGCCCGGGAGCTGCTTTGGTGGTAAATAGGGATGGTTCATTTGCGGAACATCAGATTATGACCCCTAGAGCAAAAACCTCCTGTTCATTTGAAAGGATTTATTTTTCCAGAGGAACTGATCCCGATATATATAGAGAGAGAAAAAACCTGGGTAAGTTATTGATACCCCAAATATTGGAGGCTATAGATTTTGACCTTAAAAATACGGTTTTCAGCTATATTCCCAATACTGCTGAAACAGCATTTCTCGGTATGATAGAGGGGCTTGAAGATTATCTTAGTGCAAAGCGTAGAGAGGTGTTGTTGGAAGGGAAGCCCCATTTGGGAGATATAGAAGATCTATTACATTTCCGCCCCAGGGTAGAAAAGTTAGTCAGCAAGGATGTAAAACTCAGAACATTTATCACTAATGATAATGATCGTGATGAAATGGTTGCTAATGTTTATGACACTACATACGGTGTCATCAGGTCAGGTGTAGATACTATAGTGGTGATAGACGATTCTATTGTAAGGGGGACTACTTTAGAAAAAAGTATCCTTACTACCTTGGACAGACTTCAGCCAAAGCGGATCATAGTGGTGTCTTCTGCGCCACAGATAAGGTATCCAGACTGTTATGGTATCGATATGTCTAAAATGAAGGAATTTATTGCCTTCAGAGCTACTTTAGAGCTGCTTCATGAGACTGGTCAGACAGATGTATTGGATAAGGTGTATGATCAATGTATTGATCATCCCCATTCTAAAGAAAATTTTGTGAAGGCTATTTATGCATCATTTACGGATCAGCAAATTTCGGATAAAGTGGCTGAAATTATTACCTCTCCACAGATAAATGCCGAAGTAAGGGTGATTTATCAGACCGTTAAAAACTTAAATAAAGCTTGTCCTGACCATATTGGTGATTGGTATTTCACGGGTAATTATCCCACTGACGGAGGCATGCATGTAGTGAACCGCTCATTTGCCAATTTCAGAGAAGGTAAAATTGTAAGGGCATATTGAAATCATTTCTATTTAGTTGATTATGAAAAATTGTATATTAGTTTGCTTATTGTTAATGTTTTTCGGCTCAGCTTATGCGCAAGAGGAATTGATTATGTTCCGGGAAAATCTGGAACCCCTTTGCGGCAAAACTTTTGAGGGAAGGCTGGTCTTTCCAGCAGAGGGGAGGGAACCTTTTTCAAGTAATCCTATGACCATGACAGTGGCGCATTGTTCTCCAGATACTGTAAAAATACCTTTTCATGTAGGGACTGATAGGTCTAGGACCTGGGTACTTTCTTTTGGCAATGATGGCCTTCAGCTTAAACATGATCATAGACACGAAGATGGCACTCCGGATGAAGTAACAAATTATGGAGGTCTTTCTTCATCAGAAAGCACGGCATGGGAGGTTCACTTCCCTGCCGATGAAGAAACAGCAGCTATGCTTCCCCGGGCTAAAGACAATGTTTGGACCATGGCCATAGACAGAGATGCGAAGATTTTTAGTTATATACTGTCAGTAGATGGTAAAAAAGCCGTTCAGATAGATTTTGATATAGATCTGGGTACGGAAAGCGGACTTTGATTATGAAAAAATAATAGAGGCGGACCAAATGATCCGCCTCTATTTCGTAGTTTACAATCCTCGGATTACTGTGAGGAGTTCATCAGGATTGATAGGCTTACTTATATAAGCATCCGCTCCCAGTTCGATTGCTTTACTGGCTACTTCTTCATCACCATAACGGGTGATCATAATGACTTTCCCTACCTTATTGTCTCTTTTGATGGTTTCCAGTATATGGAGCCCGTTATCATCGGGTAATCTATAATCCAAGATGGCAAGATCATAAGATTCCTTTTCTAATAGGCTCAGTGCTTTTTTAGCAGACTGTGCATCGTGTGTTCGATACTGGTTTTTATCTAAAAATCGCGTCAATAGTTTACAAAAAACCACATCGTCTTCTACCACTAATATATTTTTTATCATATTCATTTTTTATATGTGGTTAAATTAATTAAAACTCATTTCCTTATCAAATGTCTTGATAGCATTTTGGTCAATTGCGTATACCGCCATGACACTTTGGATAAATCCTCTGATGAGTTCATCTATTCCTAAGCCAAGCAAAGCAAAGTTTCTAACATCAAATAATATTAACCTTTCATCAGCATAAGACCAGCCATCATCACCTTTTACAGATAGATTAGTGCCATATACTTCCCAACTGCTCATGTTTTCTGGTAGGGGCTGGTTAAGTGGAAACCTGGATTTTCGGCTATACACCGCTAATGGGCGCATGCCTTCAGAAGTGGCATGCATCATCATTCTTAGATCAAATGCATAACTTCTACCTTTATTGTCCGGTATAGTCCCAACATGGTACCAAGTGTCTTTAGTATGACTGCCTTCGTTATAGTTACTATGGATAAGCTGCTGTACTATATAAAGTTCGTCTGGATCTGAAGCGAGTTCACTTAGCGCCACATCGAGTTCTTTTTGGTTTATAATAGTATAGACGCCCTGTCCAGCATTACTGTCAGGTACTTTTATTACCATACTTCCTCCTAGTTTGTCAAAATGTGACTGCAGCTGGTGGTATGGTATATTTCGGAACGTTTTGGGGGTGAATATCTCTATCCCTTTATCTTTAAATTGCTCATTGAACTCATCGTACGCCCTACTGGCTACCTCTTTGTTTCGTCCTCCGGCCAGACAGGCTTCTATTGGGTTTAAGAGAAGTGTTCTAGAGTTTTTGGGTAACCTGTTCCAAGGCTCCTGGGTAACATATCTAAATGCTGCCCTGATTTCCACCCAGTGATCTTCACCTTCCCGGACAAACATTTTTCCGTTCCTAAATTGTACAGGAGGATCTGTATCTTCATTTTTGAACTGGGCCAAATATACATTTTCATCAAAAACTTCAGCGATGGTAGCTGCGTAACCGATGTTCTCCATAGGATTTTTATCATAAATGACAGCCAGCGCTCCAGATTCATCATGCTGGTCTACCATATCCTTGAAGGTTTCTTCGATCAGCCTTCTGTACCCACCCTGTTCGTAATTAAAATCCAGAAGGGGCATGGATTTTTGCCCTGATGGGCAACTGTTAGTTTCTATTAATGTGAGTTTTCTGTTACCTTCATTATTGGTCACATGCATCATATCCGTACCAGACCAACGGAAATATTTGGGTTGATACTTTAGTATGGACAGGATAGCATCCAGGTTTGCTTTTGGGTTGAGCCTGAGGTATCTTTCTGCTATCTGATGATGGGATAAATTTAAAAAAGTAGATACCAAAGGGTGGATATTAGAGTTAAGGGCCCTTGGATACCAGTGATCTGCCGGCTCAAAATCTCCTGGTTCTACCAAATGGACATTGGGTGATATGGAAAGTTTCATATAATTTTCATTAGCTTTTTGTGTTGTATTTTAATTAAGCAGCTTGTATAATATCTGAAATAAATGCTTTGTTCTGCCATAGCATTAATATGCCACTGACTACCATACTGGCTACTACTATTTTTCGGAAGACTTCATCTGACATCCGGCCTAAAATTAGTTTACCAAAATATATAGCAGTCATAGAGACTACTCCTATTAAAAGGCCATACTTTAGTACTTCTCCATTTACATACCCTAGGTAAGCATAGCTGATGATCTTGGTGAGGTGGAGGAGGATGGCATTGGCAGAACGGGTACCCAATAAAGCCTCTTTGGAAATTCCATAGCTTAGATACGCAGAATTCATCAGAGGGCCTACACCTCCTATTAATCCCGATAAAAAAGCTACACCCAGCCCCATGGGAGCAAAGTGCCAGGCTTTTATTTTGAATCTACTTGGTTTGGTTTTTTTCTTAAATTGCATCACTGTAGATACAAGTAAAAGGCCTATCAGTATCTGTAAATAATCAGAAGAAAGTTCGGCAAAGAGCCTGGCCCCTATGATAGATCCTATAATAGTGGAGGGAAATAACCATGCAAATAATTTCCAATCGATGTCTTTCCAAAAAAAGAATACTTTCGATGTACTGCTCATCCCGATGCTGATAGTCATGACCGGGGCTACTGCCTTTACTCCCACTACCAGTGCCACTAAAGGCATTAACAATAAACTGGCCCCACCGCCGCTGAGCACACTAAGAATAAAAATGACAAAGGCCCCTAATAGGACCAAAATGATTTGCAACATATTTAAAGAAGCTGTTTAAATTTATACCTTTACAGGTATATACGAATTTTGTCAATTGATTATAAATATTATGCCAGAAAATTATAGCAAACCCAAATCATACCTTCATTACCTTCTGGATATTAAAGGTATGTACTGACGTAAGGATCTGGCGCTGATGTATAAGTAAAGAATATGAATATAGAATTATTGAAGAAGATCTGTGAGGTACCAGGTGCTCCAGGCTTTGAATCACAGGTGCGGAATCTCATTTTGGCCGAGCTTAAACCTATCTGTAATGAGATCCAAGTGGACAACATGGGGAGCGTAATCGCTATCAAAAGAGGGGTTTCGGACGTTGACGGTCAGCAAAAGAAGGTAATGGTAGCTGCACATATGGATGAAATAGGGTTCATCGTTACTCATATAGATGATAACGGTTTTATAAAATTTCATCCCTTGGGCGGTTTTGATCCTAAAACACTTACTGCTCAAAGGGTCATCGTACACGGAACAAAGGATTTGATAGGAGTGATGGGGAGTAAGCCCATACATGTCATGTCTCCAGAGGAGAAAAATAAACTTCCTAAACTCACTGACTATTTTATAGATATGGGAATGAGCAAAGAGGAAGTGATGAAATTCATAAAAATAGGAGACCCTATTACCAGAGACAGGGCACTTATTGAAATGGGGGACTGTGTAAATTGTAAATCTATAGATAATAGGGTAGCTGTTTTCATTTTATTGGAAGCTTTAAAGTCTCTGGAGGATATTCCATATGATCTCTATGCCGTCTTTACTGTGCAGGAAGAAGTCGGTCTTAGAGGTGCCAATGTAGCTGCGCACGCAATAAATCCAGATTTTGGAATAGCGCTTGACACGACTATAGCTTATGATGTACCTGGATCTCAGGCCCATGAAAGGATAACTGAATTGGGCAAAGGAACCGCTATCAAAATAATGGATGCAATGACTATCTGTGATTATAGAATGGTGGATTTCATGAAGAAAACCGCTGATAAAAAACAAATCAGATGGCAGCCCGAAATCTTGACCGCAGGAGGTACAGATACCGCGGGACTACAGCGTATGGGTAAAAACGGTTCGATAGCAGGGGCAATATCCATCCCTACCCGCCACTTGCATCAGGTGATAGAAATGGCCCATAAAAATGACATCCAAAGCAGTATAGATCTATTAAAGGCTTGTGTAGAGGAGATTGATCAATATAGCTGGGAACACTAGATATAAGTTGTTTAAAAAAATATAGGGTTTACAAAAGAGGATAATACTATTCGATAATTTCTTGATTAGGAAATGTCGGATAGTGCTATCCCAAACTTTGGCGGTATGCTACGAGGTTTTAATCTTTTTTTTCGGTAATTTTTTTTGCAAATAGCCTACCAAATCTTCATAATGGGTGTGTTCATGGTTACTCATGCTGAAAGATGTTTTGTCGGAAAAGACCATGGTCAATTGTTTAAATTCTTTTTTATTTGCAATGATTTTTTCTTCTTGCCATGCCAGTACCTCATTTAACCTGTATTCATTTTTCCATCCCCTCAGCGGTATTTTAACAAAAAACGATTCTTTACCTGCTGAAATAAACCTGTATCCTGCCATCATTTTCACCAAAATGACCAGCAGCACAACAGTAAGTAAGGAAGCACTAAATAAATAAAACCAAAAATTATAAGTTTGGTATCTACTATAATCGAGTATGATGTAGACCAATCCTGCGAATAGGATCCCTATTACGATTAAGAGCGAAAAGTAGGTACTGCTTTTAGGCTTACAATGAATCATACGCTCTCTTTTAAAGCTTCAAACCTTTCCTTGGAATAAGTTACGAGTAGAGGGAAAAATTCTTTAAAATGCGCTAAAAGTACATCGTAGTTTTCTTCTAAAAAAAGATGTGCAGTTTCCATTTTTGAATTAAAGCTGGTCCGTTTAGAAACTCCTATCATAGCATCTCTTATGCCATCAAGTCTTCCATATGATACAAGCCAGTTATAACTGACCATCATATCAAAAGCGATCAGAAAGTTGGGAGGAAGGATAGCTTTGTGACCATTTAGTATTTCATATACCTGAGCGGCATAGATGTCGATGGGTACAGGATGATATTCTTCCCAGAACTTTGATAGAAAATGATCAAAATACATGTCTGTAATTACGGTAGAATACCTTGCATATATAGGCCTGAGCAGAGATTGGGCTTCCTTTACGACAGGGTGGGTATCTGTAAATGTATCTATTTCCCTGTGAAGCTGTACTCCTATAATGATCTCTGGCTCATAGGTTTTTGTAAGGTCTCCCCTTACAAAATCTCCAATATAATTTCCGATCAATACCTTCGGATCTCCAAATGACAGATATGCGTGTGCTAGAAAATTCAAATTGCGAAAACTTAAGGTGTTGATCTTTATTAACCTAACTTATTATAGTAATTTTATGTCCTAAAAATAAACATTGATGAGGAATATTTATGAAGAATTGTCATTTACTTTGAAACTTTTGAAAAAGGAGTGGGAAGAGGATCTGGAGCAATACAGGAAGAAAACATTATATACCTCCATAGCGGATAAAAAAAAAGAAGGAGTATGCTGGTATCCAGTAGTTATCAAAAAGCATAAAACCGGTTATGGGGAAAGGTTGATTATAGAGGTAGAACGTAATGATCAGGAACTTCCCCACCTATTTCAATCAGGGAAATCTGTATCAATATTTTCAAATTCAGGACTTAGTGACTCCCACATTGCTCAAGTGAACGGTGTGGTGAATTTTGTAAGGAAAAATATCATGACTATTACCCTACAGCACCATGAGCTTCCAGACTGGGCCAATGAGGGGAAACTTGGAGTGGATCTTCTGTTCGATGAAGCCAGTTATAGAGAAATGGAAGCTGCGATAAACATACTTCTTAAAGGAGGAAATGGCCGTACAGGAGAGCTACGGGATGTTTTATTGGGCGTCAGGCCACCTGCTATCAGGAATAATTCATCAGTAGATGTCTCCTATTTAAATAGTAGTCAGAATAAAGCAGTAAATATGGTAGAGGATGCTGGAGATGTAGCGGTGATCCATGGCCCCCCTGGAACTGGTAAAACGACTACCATGATAGCAGCTATAGAGCAAGCTATAATCTATCATTCACAAATAATGGTCTGTGCACCCAGTAATGCAGCAGTAGATCTGATGGTAGAAAAGTTACTGGACAGGGATATCAGGACACTGCGTTTGGGGCACCCTGCCCGGGTAGATGATAAGATGCTTAGCCAGACACTGGATGCCAAGATAGTTTCACATGCCAGTTATAGAGAACTGAAAAAGGCAAAAAAATCAGCCGAGGAATACCGGAATATGGCCAGAAAATATAAAAGGAACTTCGGTCATGAAGAAAGAATGCAGCGTAAGCAGCTTTTCGAAATGGCCGGAAGGATGAAAGAAGAAGCGGTCCAATTGGAAGATTATATTACTTATGATATTTTACAGCAGAGCCAGGTCATAGCTACTACTTTGGTAGGTGCAAACCATCATGTCCTACGGGGGAAAAGTTTTCCTGTAGTCTTTATAGATGAGGCAGGTCAGGGACTTGAACCTGCGACGTGGATACCGATACTTAAAGCACAGAAGGTGGTTATGGCCGGAGATCATTGTCAGCTGCCGCCTACTGTCAGATCTTTTGAGGCGGGCCAACTTGGCCTGAAAGAGACCCTTTTTGAAAAAGTAATTGAAAGGCAGCCACAGCTGTCATCACTGCTATCGCTTCAGTATAGAATGCCCGAAATCATCATGGGTTTTTCTAATCAAGCATTTTACAAGGGTGCCCTGCGATCAGCAGAAAACACCAAATATCACCTTTTGGATGATGGAGAACCACAAATGATCTTTATAGACACAGCCGGAAGCGGATATCTGGAGCATACCGAAAAAGATTCCTTAAGTACTGCTAATTATGAAGAAGCGAATTTTACTATGGGATTTCTGGAAAATATGCTGACCGGTTTGGGTGTGGAGAATATAATTGTTAAAAAATGGGGAGTAGGTGTGATATCTCCCTACAGGGCACAGGTAAGGAGGTTTAAAGAACTGGCTTTGGAAACATCCACATTCCCTACCCTTACGCAGCTGGAAGGACAAATTACAATAGATACTATAGATGGGTTCCAGGGCCAGGAGCGGGATATTATAGTGATCAGTCTGGTAAGGTCTAATCCCAAAGGGGAAATAGGATTTTTATCTGATACCCGAAGAATGAATGTAGCTCTTACCCGGGCCAAAAGGAAACTGGTAGTGATCGGAGATAGTGCTACTATCAGTCACCATCCATTTTATCAAAGCTTCCTCAAGTATGTAGAAAACCATTCTTTATACAAAAGCATTTATGAATTTCTGACCTTTTGAGGAGAAATTTGAAGCTCATCTAAAATCTGGAAAAGAAGTATTTGGTTACTGCTGGCTATGAAGTCATATGGTGCATCTAAATTAAATTCCTTATCTATCATGTCCAAACCTTCCAGGTCTGTTATTATACCACCAGAAGCATGGAATATTGGGTAAGAGAGCAGGTTATAGAAGTCAGATAATTGTCTGGCTTCTATGGCAAAATCAGCGGCTCCTCTTGCTATTTCACAGAGGTCCATACCGCTGTTATCTATGGCTCGGATGTCTTTTACTTTGAAATAAAGAGGGAGACAAAAATCAAAATGGAATTTAGCTGCAGAATAGCCAGGCTTAAGATAGGCATGGGACTGAGCCAAAGACTGAACTCTATTAAGCTCATTTAAGAAGATTTTTTTATTTAGCCTATGGGATTCAAATACAGCGGATTTGTCTTCTATATAATATTGATCGAGGGAATGATAGCCTCCTGTAAAAGAAAAAATCAAATCTTTAAAAGTCAGTGAAGGTTTGTTTTGGCTGACAGCCAGGCAGAAGCAGGGGTCACCTACCCCTCTGTCCCAATTTCTACTCCCATCTACCGGGTCAATATATAAATTAAAATTTGCATCTTTTTTATAGATAGGCGGGAACCCTTCCACATAAATATTTATTGTAAACTGATCCATATATTTTCTTATCAGCTGAAAAGCAACCTCATCTATATGATGGGTATCTTTAACTCCTTGGTCCCCAATTTTATTGATGCCATAAAATCCGTTGGATTTTCGGATAGCATTAAGCTCATGATATAAGTGATTAAAGAGGTCTTTGCTGATTTGAATGAAATCCATATATAAAATTTATTTGAATACCATCATCAAGCCGATGAGGGTTTTAGCATCTTGGATGCCGCTGTTTTGTAATAGGTCATTAATTTCAGCACGACTGTACTGAATAACTTCTATTCCTTCATTTTCATCTTCAGCTCCACCGCCCTCATTCTTTTTATGTGCTGTCGTGCTGTGGCAAAGATACAGATGGATTCTTTCTGATGTTCCTCCTGGGCTTAGAAAAAAAGAAGATAAAAATTCAATACTCTTTACCTCATAGCCCAGTTCCTCCAATATCTCCCTTTTTATACTGTCTTCATATGTTTCATCTTCTTCCACTATACCTGCTACCAGTTCAGTGACCCATCCCCCTCCTTTGGCATACGTAGGATATCTGAACTGCCGTGTAAAAAGGTACGTATCTTCATCTTCCAGATACACTACTGCCGCTACTGCATCATTTCTATCTACATACAACCTGTCTAATACCGGGCTCATTTCACCATTGGGCATGGTAAACTGAATCTTTCCTTTTTTTACTTTTAAAAAATCATCGAATACCACTTTTTCACTTGATATGTTTACTTTTTTATGTTTCATGGGTTTTTATTTTAGTGCCAAGAATACAAACAAATAAAAGCACATATGGTTGTATGTGGTAGAAAGAATATAAAAACCAAACTATATGACCACTACTAATAACCAGGAGAGAGCAAGACTCAGAGAATTAATAGAAAAAATAGAACTTGCCATGATGGTAACCAGCCACGGAGAGGAATTAAGGGCGCGACCTATGAGTACCAGCCAGATGGATGAGGATGGTAATCTATGGTTTTTCAGTAACGAATTTACTGCTAAAACGGAGGAAATTAAAGAAGACCAGCAAGTTAATCTCAGTTATGCTGACCAATCGTCAAATTCTTATGTATCTATAAGTGGGACTGCTACCATGATTCATGATCGGGCAAAAATTGATGAACTTTGGAGCCCGATATTAAAAGCATGGTTTCCTAATGGTAAAGATGATCCGGATATGACTTTAATAAAGGTGGTACCGCACGCTTCGGAATATTGGGACAGCAGTGCAAGTAAAATGGTGAAGCTATTCAATATTACAAAGGCTATCATAAAAGGGGAAACCTACCATGAACAAGCTGATGATAATGAAAATGTGAAACAAGATCATGACAATCAATAATATGTGATATCAATCAATTAGATCAAAGCTAACCATGTGTTAGCTTTGTTTTTTTATTATCCATATAAACTGCGTTTAGATAGCCCAATACTTGTCCAAAGGATGTTACGGCCTCTTCTAATTTTTCTGTGACAGTCCTGCCCGTAAGCCTGCATAATAGCAAACCGTAGACGCCGTTCAGGCATATCTGTATTTCGTGACCCAAATCCTGACCCTCAGCAGATGCTATAAAATCAATTACATGGGGTTTTGCATACCCATATATTTTAAAATAATCTTTGTCTTTTTTTAAAAGGTCCCAATGTATGTGCGCCAGTTCATCTACCACGGATTTCACTTCATTTAAATGCCCTTTTTCCTCTATTCCCTGCACTTTCATTTTATGCGCCAGCTCATCAAACCATTTTGCTATGACTGTCTTTTCTTCTTCACTTACAGGATAGTGACTGACCACATACTGCTTGATGTCATTGGATTCAAATTTATAGGATCTTAATAAATCCTCCATTTGATACATGTAGATGATGTACTCGCCTATATTTGTTTTTTTCTTCTTTTCTGCTAGGTCTTTCATAGAGGTTTAGTCAATCAGTCTATGCAAAGGTCGTAAAGAATTTTAATATACCATGAACCCCTTATGTATATGATACCCTTAATGCAATTAATGTCTATTTAGTTCGGTCCTGAAAAACATGTCCCATTCCTCCTGTTTTTCGTAATTTCTTGGATTGGTTGTTTCCAGGTCATATTGCTGGTCCATTTTTCTCCATTCTAAAAACTGTGATCTTATCAGGCTGTCAAACTCAGCTTGGTGTGAGGATGGGTGAAAACGGTAAGATTTTACTTGCTCCAAAATTCTGTATCCCATGATTTGAGCAATTTTATAGTGGCCATTTTCGTGGTTGAGTACCGCATTTTTTGTAGGTTGATCCGCTCGGGCCATAAATGAACCTGATACCTGGGTAAGTTCTTTATCTATGCCCACTTCCAGCGCTACGATTATTTTAGCATATCCATTTTTTTGTTTTATGTTTCTTATAGTAGGTTCTATAAAGGTAATACAGCGCGCATTTATCCTTGGGCGATTATTGATTTTCTCTACCAGTTTAAAATCCCTCCACTGCAGCTTACGGTCAGGACTGATGCTCAAGGAGGAGGAGTTTAAGTAATATAACCAAAATCCTCCCAAAACAGCGGCTGTGAAAAACAATATATAAACGATGTACCTGTATATGGTCTTAGTAGTCATAATTATAAATTCTAAGAAGCAAAAACGGATCACTTTTACTTTGAGTCACAATTTAAGGGATAATATAAGGTTAAAACCCTAACATTTTACTAATTTTGCTGATAGTATGAATATGCAAAAAATAAGAAATTTCTGTATCATAGCCCATATTGATCATGGGAAGAGTACACTGGCCGATCGTTTACTGGAGTTTACCCATACGGTATCCGGTAGGGAGATGCAGGCCCAATTACTGGATAATATGGATCTGGAGCGTGAGCGTGGTATCACCATCAAGTCTCATGCTATTCAAATGAAATACATATATAAAGGCGAAGAATACACCCTTAACCTTATTGATACCCCTGGCCACGTAGATTTTTCCTATGAGGTGTCACGGTCTATAGCTGCCTGTGAGGGTGCGCTACTGATAGTAGATGCCTCACAGGGTGTGGAAGCTCAGACGATTTCTAATCTATACCTGGCCATGGGCCATGATCTAGAGATTATTCCAGTATTGAATAAGATAGATCTACCCGGTGCAGATCCAGAGGTGGTAGCAGACGAAGTGATCGATCTTATCGGTTGTGACCGTGAGGATATAGTGTTGGCATCGGGTAAGGAGGGGATTGGTATTGAAGAGATCTTAAATGCTGTCATTGAAAAGGTTCCAGCACCTACAGGCGATGAAGAAGCACCGCTACAGGCGATGATCTTCGACTCTATGTACAATCCCTTTAGAGGTGTTGAAGTACTATTCAGGATCTTTAACGGAACCATCAGTAAGGGGGACAAAATAAAATTTGTCAATACCGGTAAGGAATATGAAGCGGACGAGATCGGGATATTAGGTATCAATCAGATGCCACAGAAATCCCTGATGGCAGGTAATGTGGGTTATCTTATCTCAGGTATCAAAGTAGCCAAGGAAGTAAAAGTAGGGGATACGATTACCCATATCAAACGTCCATGCCAGACCACAGTAAAAGGTTTTGAAAATGTAAAGCCGATGGTTTTTGCGGGTATCTATCCTGTAGAAACTACCGACTTTGAAGAACTCAGAGCTTCCATGGAAAAACTTCAACTAAATGATGCCTCCTTAGTATGGGAGCCAGAGACATCAGCAGCATTGGGGTTTGGATTCCGTTGTGGATTCTTAGGAATGCTTCACATGGAAATTATCCAGGAAAGGTTAGAACGGGAATTTGACATGACGGTGATCACCACTGTACCTTCTGTGCAGTTCCGTGCCCTTATGAATAATAATGAATACCAAGTAATCAATGCGCCATCAGATATGCCCGAACCAACATTCTTTAAGCATATAGAAGAGCCATTTGTAAAGGCATCGATCATTACTGCTGCAGAATATGTAGGCCCGGTAATTCAGCTATGTATGGAAAAAAGAGGCCAGATCAAAAATCAAATATACCTCACCTCAGAAAGGGTAGAACTTACATTTGATATGCCTCTGGCTGAGATCGTATTTGATTTCTTTGATAAGTTGAAGACTATTTCGCGCGGATATGCTTCTCTTGATTATGAGATGAAAGGCTATCAGCAGTCTACCATGGTAAGGCTGGATGTGATGTTAAACGGTGAAGTGGTAGACGCCCTATCTGCAATCGTGCACCGAGACAAAGCCTACGAATGGGGCAAGCGCCTATGCGAAAAACTAAAAGAACTGGTTCCTCGACAGATGTTTGAGATAGCCATCCAAGCCGCCATAGGGACCAAAATCATCGCAAGAGAAACCGTCAAAGCCTTACGAAAAAACGTATTGGCGAAATGTTATGGTGGTGATATTTCCCGGAAAAGAAAGCTTCTGGACAAGCAGAAAAAAGGGAAGAAGCGTATGAGACAAGTTGGTAATGTAGAGATTCCGCAGGAGGCATTTATGGCTGTGTTAAAATTAGATTAAAATGCAGCCAAAGACGTGATTTAATTCTTAGTCATCATTCGGCATTCTGACTTCTTTCTTTGTTTTGAATATTGAATGCCGAATGTTATTCGCTGAGTACTGAAGTTAATATATCCTGTCCTGTCTATTTTTTTTATGGCCTTAATATATGTTAAGAAGAGGGTAATAAATATTGCGGTTAAGATTAAAAAAGTTATCCGACATCATTACACTCCATATAGGGGTGAATCATTCAGGGACGCAATCTTTCGGTCCGATACCGCTCCTGATTTGTATTATGAATGAGTTCAAGGCCCTGAATTTACAAAAGACTTATTGGCGAAGACAGGAGTTGTATAAAATGAGTTGAAGAGGGTTTTGGTCGGTTTGAGGATTAATCTCAAATTATATAATAACCAATGATTAGTGAATAACTGGTTATTGATGGAATAAATTGAGATCTATTTTAGTAAAAAGTGTAGCGCCTACCCAGAAATGTCTAAAATAAATTGCATGTTAACGATGTTTAATTGGTTCAGGTTTCCAGTATGTATTAACTTCGTAAATCTATTGAATTAGCTATTAAAGAAAGAATTGAAATTCTCTCGATGATAGCATCTTAAAAAAGCTAAAAAAATTTATCTATTAACAGGAAAGTATTCAAATAGAGCGAGTTGATGGTAATAATATTGTATTAGTGTCATCCCTTTTACTTCCTGTTTCCAACATCGTACTTCATGATAATCGACGGTAAAAAAACATCAGAAGAAATAAAGAATGAAATAGCGGCCAGAGTAGCTGAGATAAAAATCGAAGGGGGGAAAATTCCCCACCTAGCTGCCGTTCTGGTAGGATATGATGGTGCTAGTCAGACATATGTAAATGCTAAAGTGAAATCCTGTGAGCAGGTCGGTTTCGAATCTACGCTCATTAGATTGGAAGATGATGTGACTGAAAAGGAGCTGCTTAAAGTAGTGGAGGATATAAATCAAAATCCAGAAATCGATGGGTTGATCGTTCAGCTCCCTCTTCCAAAGCATATTTCTGTAGAGAAAGTGACAGAAATGATCAAGCCTGAAAAGGATGTAGATGGCTTTACGCCTTCTAACGTAGGCCGACTCGCCCTAAACTGGCCCTCATATGTCTCAGCTACTCCAAATGGTATCATGGAGCTGCTTAAAAGATATAATATTGAAACTTCAGGTAAAAACTGTGTAGTAATTGGCCGCAGTCACATTGTGGGCTCCCCGATGAGTATCCTGATGGCCAGAAACACTAATCCGGGAAATGCTACCGTTACACTGACACACAGCCGGACGCAAAACCTACCGGAGATTACCCGGAATGCTGATATACTAATAGTAGCGATAGGAAAGCCTGGATTTGTCACAGCGGATATGGTAAAAGAAGGGGCTGTAGTAATAGATGTAGGTATCCATAGAGTGGAGGATACAAGTAAGAAGAGTGGATTTAAATTGATAGGAGATGTAAAATTTGATGAGGTATCAGAAAAGGCCTCTGCTATTACGCCTGTACCCGGTGGTGTAGGGCCTATGACCATTGCTTCATTACTGTCCAATACATTGTTAGCTGCAGAGAAGCGTATATATAGATAAATGGTGTTTGTGAATTTTTAAGGCTGTCTTAATGACGGCCTTTTTTTTTTTTAGTATTAGAGGTTGTTGAAATAATGCTGGACCGGTAGTACTGGAGGTCATTTTTAGAAAGTGTTTTCCAATTATTAATAGTTAGATCTATGTCTGATAGCTTGCCTTTCTTTTCAGATGAAGCGTTTGATAGTTTTTATCCGATGAAGGTGCGGAAATTATCCAGCACGCATTGGACACCAATAGGAGTGGCTATAAAGGCGGTTATATTCTTGGTAAAAAATCACCGTACCAGGGTGTTGGATCTTGGATCTGGAGCAGGTAAATTCTGCGTGGTGGCGGCTATGAATACCGATGCTCATATCACAGGAGTAGAACAAAGAGCTGGATTGGTTTTTCTTTCTAGGAAACTTGCCCTCCATTATAAAGTAGAAAATGTTTCATTTATTCATTCAGATATAAAGGAAATCAATTTCAGGCAATTTGATTCTTTTTATTTTTTTAATTCGTTTGAGGAAAATCTAAACTTGAAAGATAAAATTGATGCTGATAATAATTTTAATCCTGTTAAGTATTTGGAATATTTTGATTTCCTAAAACAAAAGCTAGATGAAGCTAATGTAGGCACTAGGGTAGTTACTTACTATGGTGACAGTGATATCATCCCAGAGAGCTATATCAGGGTTAAAAGTGTCAATAATGGGAAGCTATTGTTTTGGGAAAAGAAGCATTGATATTATCAGTAGAAATGTCCATGATGCAGTCAGTATTAGTAGATCTGATCGTACCAAGAATTAAATAAATTTAATATATCCTGTTTTTTTATCCTATATGTGAAAATATTAAAGTGTTTTTTAAAGTATTTAATTCTTATTTTTAGATATTTTACCTTTTAAAATATTGTATCTATTAAACGTGTAGTGATTATATTATGAGTGGTTAGGATTTATATTACTTTTCCACCAGATTTAAGTATATATAAACTTTAACCCTACATAATATGAAGAAAGCACTACTATTTTGTACATTGGTTTTGCTCACCGCAAACCTTTCATGGGCGCAGACCAGGACCGTGACTGGCCGAGTCACTTCAGGAGATGAACCTGATGGTATACCTGGTGTGAATGTATTGGTAAAAGGTACTTCCATAGGTACAGCCACGGATCTGGACGGAAGTTTTTCTTTAGGAGTACCTGCTGACAATGACGTGTTGCAAGTAAGTTTCTTAGGTTACTTAAGTCAGGAAATTAAAATTGGTAACCGTTCCCAAATCACCATTACCTTACAGCCAGATCTTCAGACGCTGGGAGAAGTAGTCGTGGTGGGATATGGTGAGCAGGATAGAAAAACCCTCACAAGTGCCATATCTTCTATAAGAGGAGCGGATGTTGCTAATCTACCCATCACCAGTCCAGATCAATTGCTACAGGGCAGGGCTGCCGGAGTGGTGGTAAATACGGAATCAGGAGAGCCAGGTGGCGGTATGAATATCCGAATCAGAGGCACCACTTCTATTACAGGTAATTCTGACCCACTATATGTCATAGATGGTGTACCCATTATTTCTGATAACCTTGCAGCTACTACTTTTGGCCAGCCGGTAAATCCACTAGCTGATTTAAATCCCGCTGATATAGAATCCATGGAAATCCTAAAAGATGCATCAGCTACTGCGATATATGGAGCAAGGGCTGCCAATGGCGTAGTATTGATTACTACCAAAAGAGGACAAAAAGGGAGACCCACAGTCAATATTAGTGCATATGGCGGGATATCGAAGCCTTGGAGAAGTCCCGATGCATTACGGGTGGACGGGCCTACTTTTGAAAGGCTGCAGAATGAAGCCCGTAGAAATAACTGGTCGGACAGATACGGTTCTGCAGAGGCATTGAACGAAAATGGTCAGCCTTTTGTCCCTCCATTTCCTAATCCGGATCAGGCAATTGATACCAATTGGTTTGATGAAATTTTTCAGACCGGTAGTATAAGAAGCTTAGATGCTTCTGTAGCCGGAGGAGATGAAAAGATAAAATACTTTGTTTCCGGAAACAACTTTGTGCAAGAAGGATTAGTTCGTCCATCAAATTTTGAAAGAAACAGTGCCCGGTTAAACCTTGATTTTATGGTGACCCCCCGCCTTAAGATTGGGACGAGCACTACCTATAGCGTGAATACAAGAAATAGAGCTCTAAATGGAAATGCGATAGAAGGTGCCCTTTCTACTGCTTTTTTCTATCCAAGTAATTACCCGATATATAATGAAGACGGTACTTACTATCGGCCATTTTGGGAAAATCCTGTAGCGGTAGCAAACGAGACGGATTACCTGATGAGGACCACCAGATTGATAGGTAGCATTTATGCTGATTGGGAAATTTCCAATGGACTGGTTTTCCGAAGCACTTGGAGTATTGACAATAATCTGGTAGAAGAGGACCAATATTTTAACACTTTTTTAGCAGCAGGTGCTGCTTTAAATGGATCAGCTCAGTCATTTGTAACCAGAAGCAATAACTGGATCAATGAGAATGTGTTAACCTATCAGAAATCTTTTAATGATCACAGCTTAAATGTGCTTGTGGGGAACACACTTCAGGAAAATCAATTTTTAAGAACACAAGCTTTTGGTCAAGGGTTTCCATCTAACTCCTTTCAAAGAATTGAATCCGCAGCAGTCAAGAATGCCAGCAGTACAGGCAGCTCATGGGGGATAGCCTCATTCTTTGGAAGAGTCAATTATGGGTTTCAAAACAAATACCTCCTCACTGTAAACATGAGAGCGGATGCGTCTTCGAGATTTGGAGCGGATAACCGTTGGGGATATTTCCCATCTGTAGCAGGTGCTTGGAGAGTGATAGAAGAGGGTTTCTTACAGAGAGGAAGTACTTTATCTGATCTGAAAATTAGGGCTAGTTATGGTATCACCGGAAATCAGGGTGGTATTGGTGATTTTCAGGCCATTGGTCTCTGGGGAGGCATGCGTGGGGGACTTAATTTAGGAGGTGTGGGCCAACCTGTAGGTCCCGCATCCTATGTAGATGCACCTGGGATTGCACCAAATCAGTTGGCAAACCCAAACTTAAAATGGGAAACTACAGCTCAATTTAATATAGGAATAGATATAGGGCTTTGGAAAGACAGGTTGACTCTGACTATGGATTATTATGATAAGCAGACCAAAGATCTTCTATTAAATGTACCTGTTCCCAAATCCTTGGGTTACAGCATCCTTACACAGAATTTCGGTGAAATGGAAAATAAAGGGGTTGAATTGGGTATCAATTCCACTATTATAGCTAGACCTGACTTTACTTGGAATGCAAGCTTTAATATAGCCAGAAACGATAATTTAGTAAAGAGGCTAGCATTTCCATTTACCACCTTCACTAGAGATTATGTAAGAGTAGAGGAAGGATATCCATTAAATTCATTCTGGGTACATGTGCAGGAGGGCGTAGATCCACAGACGGGCGATATCATTTGGGATACAATGGGAGATGATGTTTTTAATCCTAATATTCATCGTCAAATATTCGGTAGTGCCATTCCAAGATATGTAGGAGGCTTGACCAATACCGTTAATTTTAAAAATTTTGATTTTATGGTTTTCTTTCAGTTTAGTGAAGGGAACAATACATTGAATTACGGTAGGTTTTTCTTTGAGCATGGAGGAGAAAGAACTACCGGGTACTCCTCACAGCAGTTGGACAGGTGGCAGCAGCCCGGTGATATCACAGATGTACCTAGAATGGCATCCAAAAATTATAGTGCCGACCTGCGTCCATCCAGGCATGTGGAGGATGGATCGTTTCTTAGGTTAAAGAATACCAGTTTAGGTTATAGTCTTCCAGGAGTGGTTTCCTCAAGAGTCGGAGTATCTAGGGCCAGGATTTATGTAGCTGCCCAGAACCTGCTTACTTGGACCAATTATACAGGTTTGGACCCAGAAGTTAGTACTAGTCCTACTAATCTGGTGTCAGGAGTGGATATAGCGGTGATGCCACAGCCAAGGACTTACACATTAGGTTTAAATTTGACATTTTAAAAGGCAGAAAAAATGAATAAGAACATATATAAATCATTTTCGATTGCTCTGATGCTTTCCTTAGCAGTAAATTTTGGCTGTAATGTGCTGGATCATGAGCCTCAATTTCAGATCGCTACAGATGAAGCTTTTGCCAATCCCGTAAATGCTGAAGCTTCACTCAATGGCCTATACAATGAGGCACAATTAGTTTATAATTGGAGAGTGCAGACGCTAGGCGAATTAGCTTCTGACTTGGTTCAAAGTGTAGATACTTGGGATAATTTCAATGTCATTGATGAATTTCGCCAAACACCAGACAATACTGAATTAGACGATCTGTATACGCAAATTTATCGAACTATCGATTTGGCTAATAATATTATAGCTTTTGCGCCAGGTGTTCCTGGGTTGGATGAAGCGCGAGTCAATAATATGCTAGGGCAAGCATATACATTTAGAGGTATGATGTACTTCGAATTGGCAAAGTACTTTGGTGGAATCCCTGGGAAATACGGTGAGCTGGGAGTAGTGATAGAGACTGAACCTTCCATAGGGATTAATGATCAATCTTTTAAGTCCAGAGCTACATTAGATGAAACTTGGAACCAGATCAGAACGGATCTAGAGATGGGAGAATCTTTATTGCCTGAAACCAGGACGGGTAATTTTCTCACCCGTTCGCGCTTAGTAAAAGCGGCTGCTACTGCGATGTTGGCTAGATATTATCTATATCTTGATAACTGGGCACAGGCAGAATCCTATGCCACACAGGTGATCAGTCAGGCAAGTTATCAGTTAGTGACGCCTTTTTCTGATATATTCAGAACAGATTTTTCAGCTGAATCCATTTTTGAAATGCATTATAATGTCGTGGATTTCAGTGGTTTCAGGCAATGGTATTATCCTGCCAGCTTAAACGGTAGAGGAGGTTTATCCTTTCATCGTCCTTTTGCAGCTGAACTCTTGGCTAGAGTAGGCCTAGATACAAGGAGTGATATGATAGCATTGAATCCGGCATTCGGTGGCGTATATTATTCCACTAAATTTGACCAACTTCAAAATGCCAGTAATGTCCCCGTCATAAGAATAGCTGAGATGTACTTAATAAGAGCAGAAGCTAGAGGTAGACAAGATAATATTAATCCTGGGTTGGAAGATTTAAACGCGGTGAGAAACAGGGCTGGCTTACCTGATGCTTCTGCTGCATCTGGTGCTGAACTGGTGGAGTTGGTTTTGGATGAAAGGAAATTTGAGTTTGCTATTGAGGGGCATCGATTCTTTGATATGGCACGGACTGACCGGGCGATAGCGACATTTTCCAATATCCCCAGAACTACCGGGGCTTCCCTTTATTCTATTGGATCCAGAGATCGATATATCATGCCCATCCCTAATTCAGAAATATTTACTAACCCAAATATGGTTCAAAACCCAGCTTATAGATAATGAGGATATATAATATGAAAATAGGTGTTTTTATTTCTGGTACACTATTGTGGTGTACCAGTTATTCAATATTGTTTGCTCAGGGGATTTCTGCGTCCGCTACTCCACATCAGCTTATAGCTGGAGACATGGATATAGTAGAGCGCGACCATTCCATTTCTGCTAATGGTAGGAATCTAAATTATAAGTCTACTGCAGGATTTATGAACATGACCAATGAGGATGGAGTACCCAAGGCAAAATTTTATTTTACTGCCTATACATTAAACAATGTGGCCAGTGCGAGAAACCGGCCCATTACCTTTGTTTTTAATGGAGGTCCAGGATCAGCTTCCGTATGGTTACATATGGGCGGGCTCGGACCCCGTATGATCATGATGACAGAAGAGGGGGAAGCGACTAAGCCTCCTTACGAAGTGATCAATAATCCGGATACTTGGTTAGATAAAACTGACCTGGTATTCATTGATCCTATCGAGACCGGATATAGCCGGCCAGCCGAAGGGGAGGATAAAAAACAGTTTCTCGGATATGTAGAAGATATAGCCTCTGTAGGAGATTTCATAAGGGCTTATGTTTCAGAATATCAAAGATGGAACTCCCCCAAATTCCTGTCCGGTGAAAGCTATGGTACTACTAGAGCTGCTGGGCTTTCCGGATATTTGCAGGATAGGTATGGAATGTATCTTAACGGTATTATTATGATCAGTGCAGTGACCAATTTTGCTACTATATTATTTGAAAAAGGTCACGACCTGCCTTATATCATGTATTTGCCCACTTATGCAGCTATAGCCGAATATCATAAAGTTTTACCGAATGAGGTCACAGATCTAGAAGCTTTTATAGCGGAAGTCAGTGACTATGCGAGAGGTGAATATGCTACCCTGCTGATGAAAGGAGATAGGTTAACGGCTGAGGATAAAGATAAATTAGCGGACAAACTTCATGAATATACAGGGCTATCAAAGCAGTATTTGGCCCACACGCATTATAGAGTTAACATAAGTCGATTTGTTAAGGAACTGCTGAGAGATAGAAAACAAACCGTAGGAAGATTGGATGGTAGGATCTTGGGAGTAGATTATGACCATGCTGGAGAAGGATACGATTTTGACCCAAGTTATAGCAAGGCTATCTACGGTCCCTATGCGATGGCGATAAATGATTATATCCGCGGTGAGTTGGGCTTTGAAACCAATAATGCATATGAAGTACTTACAGGGCGTGTAAGGCCGTGGAACTATAACAATGTACAGAATAGCCACCTTAATAATTCAGAAACTTTGAGAGGGGCCATTCATAAAAACCCTTATTTGAAAGTCCTTTTTATAAATGGGTATTATGATCTTGCTACACCATTTTTTGCTACCGAATATACGGTGGACCATATGTTTTTAGATCCATCTCTTAGGGATAATATCGAAATGGCATACTATAGATCAGGCCACATGGTCTACATCCATAGGCCCTCACTGGAAAAGATGACCACTGATGTGAGAAGCTTCTTTGATAGGGTTCTAGAGTAATTAAATGTTTGATTATGAATAGTAGGGAGTACGAAAACTTCGTGCTCCTGCTTTCTACTCTAAAGATAAACCTCTACCTTTGCAGGCTAAATTAAATGTCAGCGGTTCAATCACCCCGCTTAATCAAAAATTATATGCAGGTAAGAGAAGAAGTAGCGAAAGGGAACATGCTTCCATTAATGGAAGCTTTTTATACTATACAGGGTGAGGGGACGTTTACTGGGCACCCGGCCTATTTTATAAGACTGGGGGGATGTGATGTAGGTTGTGTCTGGTGTGATGTGAAGGATTCATGGGAAGGGGAAAAATGGCCTGTGAAACCTATTGAAGAAATAGTCGCTGAGGCTGAAAGATTTCCGGGAAGATTGGTAGTGATTACAGGAGGGGAACCATTAATGTATAATCTTGGGCCTATTACTTCATTGCTTAAAGATAGAGGGTTTACTATCAATATAGAAACATCCGGAGCCCATCCTTTTTCCGGATCATTTGATTGGGTGTGTTTTTCTCCCAAAAAATTTAAGGCCCCCCATCCGAGTATATATGAAAAAGCCGACGAACTCAAAGTTATAGTCTTTCATAAAAGTGATATCGGATTTGCTGAAAAGCATGCTGCTCAAGTTCAGAGTCATTGCACCCTTCTTCTGCAGCCGGAATGGAGCAAAGCTAGAGAAGTGAGCAGTTTGATCGTGGATTATGTAAAAGATCATCCAAACTGGAAAATATCTCTACAGACACATAAGTTTATGGATATTCCTTAAGTAATTTTGGAAATAATCTTGGTAATTTATACTGGTGGAATATTGCTATCCCTTCATTGGGGAAGGGGGGATTTGTGATAATTAAAAGGTTTGTACTATGAAAAAGTGCCATTTTCTTATTCTTCTATTTATTTTTCCCTTCTGTGTACAGGCGCAGGAGTACTCTATAGCTGACAAAAAAGCTATCAGGTTACATGAAGAAGCAGAGCAAATGGTTCTCAGAAGAAGGTATGATGAAGCTATCAATAATTATAAAGCCTCAATAGATAAAAACAAAGATTTTTTAGAATCCTATATTAGGTGGGCCCAGCTTTTACTAACAAAGGGTGATGCGCTTCAGGCGCTTGCTGTGGCAGAGAGGGGGGCTACCAGGGTGAACAATAATTCCCAAATGCAGGGGAGTTTTGGCTGGCTGATTACTAACATCCTAATGAGTACTGGTGATTTTAATAAAGCTATTGAGAAGTTCAACCAGTCGAAACCATATTTTTCGCCAGGTTTAAAACAGAACAATAACTATATCGCATTAGAGCAACAACTGGATTTTATACAAAACCAACTTGCTTCTCCTATATCTATCCAAAAAGAAAGGTTACCACATCCATTAAATCAATTTAATCTTCAATATTTTCCTGTACTTACTGCCGATAGCAGAAAAATATTATTTACCAAAAGGGACGGACTTTCACAGCAGGATCATGAGGATATTTTTATGTCGTACTACGAAAACGGCAGTTGGTCAACTCCTGAACCGATAGCCGAGACTGTAAATACTTTATATAACGAAGGGACATGTACCATATCAGCTGATGGAAATATACTTATTTATACATCTTGTGATGCCCCCGATTCATTTGGTAGCTGCGATCTCTACATCACGTACAAATTAAATGGCATATGGCAAAAACCCGTAAACATGGGCCCAAGTGTTAATTCCAAACAGTGGGATTCCCAACCGTCGCTTTCTGCTGATGGAAGTATGTTGTTTTTTTCATCCAATAGAAGAGGGGGATATGGGGGCAATGATATATGGTATACTGTAAGACAGAAGAATAATGCCTGGGCTGAGGCAAAAAATCTAGGACCAGCAGTCAATACTCCTAAAGATGAGGTGTCTCCATTTATATATTTTAATAACGAGCTATTGTTTTTTGCTTCCAATGGTCATATTGGATTTGGAGGAATGGACTTGTATATGTCCAAAATGGAGGAGGGAGATTTTGGTCGACCTGAAAATATGGGCTATCCTATCAACGATCACAAAGACCAGTTGGCTTTGTTTATTACTGCACAGCGGGATTATGCTTATTATACGGAAAATTCATTTACAGATGGTAAGCTCGAGGGTTCATATCTCTATCGTTTTGCTTTTCCAGAGGAGGTAGATTTAGGTGAGAAAATCATTGTTACCGAAGGGAGGGTTCTGAACAGCAGGACAGGGCTACCTGTAAGTGCCAAATTATCCTTGGTAAGTCTGGAGAACGACAGTACACTTTACGAATTCAGATCAGATGGAGAAACTGGTGATTTTATGATGCTATATCCTGATCAAAGTTTTTCCGGTTTGTATGTCGAGAAAGAAGGGTTTTTACCGAAGATATATAATGTAGAAAAGGACAGCTTGAAGAATAAGAAGAATATGGAAATAAGCCTTACTCCAATAGCACCAGGGGAGCAGTTCATTTTTGAGAACGTATTTTTTGATTTTGATAAGGCTGATCTCAAAAGTGAATCTATGAGTTCTCTTCGAAGGCTTCATGAATTTTTGACATCTAATCCTAAGGTAAGCATCACCATAGTAGGTCATACCGATAACGTAGGAGCTTCCCAGTATAATCAAAAGCTAAGTCATAGGAGAGCAGATGCTGTAAAAACATATCTTTTAGAAAATGGCGTGTCCGAAGATCGATTAGGGATAGAAGGGATGGGTGATAAGCATCCCATAGCCCCCCATCATACACCTGAAACCAGGGCTTTGAACAGAAGAATAGAGGTGGTGATTAGATAGGACATTTCCTTTTATGGATAATTAAAAACGAATCCTAATTAAATTATAATTTTCATTTGTGCATTGATAGCGACTTTTTTATAAAGGATGTTTAATATTTATAGAATTTCATCTTTTTGTGTTACTTTATGTATGTATGCCCAAAATCCTTAAAGAATATACATTTTTAGTAGGATGATGCTTGAATGCTATCCATTTAGTGATTTTTTTGATGATTAACATCATGAAACCCTTCAGCCCACTATAAAACATGCTCTTAAAAGGTAATAGCTAACTTATTTGTATATTTTTAATAAATTATCTATATGATGGTCAAATCTGTAAAAATAGGTCTATTATTTTATCTGTTTCTTAAAAAATAATTAATGATATATAAAATTTCAAATCAGGGTATTTTGTTAGTATAATTTTTAACTTTTTTATAAATAAAATTATATAATCAGAATTTTATTTTGAAAATAAAAAATAAGTGTAGGTCAATGTTTGTATAAATGGGTATTTGTAAAAATTTATTTTTTGAATCTATTGTATTTTAAAAGGTTTACTCTTACAATTGCGATATCGTTAAACCAAAAATTAAAAATGAGGAAAATTTTACTAATGCTAATGATAGCCATGACAGTACATGTTACTGTAATGGCTCAGACAAGGGTTATTACTGGAAGGGTAATTTCCTCTGAAGACAGAGAGGGATTTCCTGGAGTAAATGTTCTTGTAAGAGGTACCTCTATAGGGGTCGTCACTGATTTGGAAGGTTCCTTTTCCATATCCGTACCTCAAGGTGCTTCAGAACTAACTTTTAGTTTCGTTGGATTCAATAGTCAGGTGGTTAATATTGGGAACCGCAGTGTGCTAGAGGTGGTTTTAGAGCCTGATCTAAAAACCCTTGGCGAAGTAATAGTCGTTGGATATGGTGCTCAGTCTAAAAGAACAATAACAGGGGCTATTTCTTCAGTGGGTGGGGAACAAATATTAAATACTCCGGTTCAGAGCTTTGATCAAGCACTTCAAGGTCGAGTAGCCGGTGTTAACATTACTACACCTAATGGTGTTCTTAATAACCGTCCGGTTATTAGAGTAAGAGGTGTGAATTCACTGAGCCTTAGCTCTTATCCCTTGGTAGTAATTGATGGAGTACCTACTTATACTGGAGACTTATCTAGTAATTCTGCAGCTAATAATCCTTTAGCTAATGTTAACCCTGCTGATATTCAGTCGGTTGAAATACTTAAAGATGCTTCTGCCGCTGCAATTTATGGTTCTAGAGCCTCGAATGGTGTAATATTGGTTACCACTAAACGGGGACAGGAAGGTGCATCTAGGGTTACATTTGACTCTTGGGTTGGTCTTACTGAACCTGTACGACTGTTCAGTCTTCTAAATGCTGCTGAATATATGGAGGTTAAAAATGAAGCAAGAAGAAATGCAAATCAGTCTGAAGCATTTTTTCCAATATTGGATGCAAACGGAGAAGTAGTAGATACTAATTGGTATGATGAAGTGATGAGGAATGGACTAGGTCATTCTCATAATCTAGGTATATCGGGAGGAAATGCTAAAACCAATTATTATTTCTCTACAGGGTATACCTCACAGGAAGGTATAATCAGAGGGAATGATTTTGAAAGGTTCAATGGTCGTCTTAATATTGACCATAAAGTTTTTAATAGGTTTATGGTGGGGGCTACAATGAACTATACTAGTTCTACCAATAGGGCTCCAAATACTGGGTCCTTGCCAGGTCAGAGTTTTGGCACATCTGGATTAGGAAGAATTCCGCTGGTGAGTGCACCAAATGTTCCAGTGTATTTGCCTGATGGCAGTTATAATATTACACCAAACAACCAGTTAGGACCAGGTAATAATACAGTTCAATCAGGATTTGTAAATCCTGCACCTATAATTGACTTAAACAGAATGAGTTCAGTGAATAGTCATTTATTAGGATCTGTATATGGTGATGTCGAAATAATCAAAGGGTTAAACTTTAGATCTACCTATGGTTTGGATAGGTTGACTATAGAAGATCAGACATTTTACACTGCACTTCATGGAGATGGTTTTGGTTCTGGCGGATTAGCATCTAATTCATATAGAACACTAAACCGATGGAATTTCCAGCATACATTATCTTATAATACTGGTTTTGGTGAAAGCATTGATGCGAACTTTTTGTTGGGAAATGAACAGCAGTATAGCCAAGATGAAAGATGGGGAGCACAGAGAACGGTAATAGCTGATGATTTTTTTGAATCATATCAAGGGAATTATACCACTATAATACCTGTTAATAATATACAGACTGAAAATTATCTTACTTCATTCTTTGCCAGAGCCAATTTTAATGTATTGAATAAATACCTTATATCTATGAATATAAGAAGAGATGGGTATTCTGCGTTCTCAGAGGGTAACAAGTTCGGCAACTTTTGGGGAGGTTCAGTAGGATATATATTGTCTGAAGAAGCAGCCTGGAAAAATTCAGTAATTAATAATACCATTAATTATTTTAGAGTAAGAGCGAGTTATGGTTTAGTAGGAAATAATGGAGTGACAAATTTCGCTTCCCTAGGTCTATATGGTACAGGATTATACGGTGCGGATCCCACCATATTATATACTCAGCCATCTAACCCCAATCTTTCTTGGGAAACCAGTAAAAAAACAGATGTAGGTATAAATTTCAATATGTTCCAAGATAGACTGGAAGGTGAATTTACTTATTATCATACTTTAGTAGATGGTCTTATACTGCCAGTGCCTCAGGCTCCTTCCAAAGGTGTTCCGGGTACTGCTACCAATATGACTGGAAGCGGTTCTATAGATACCAACATTGGTTCGATGTCTAACCAAGGTATAGAGCTTTCGTTAACTTATAAGGCAATTAATACCCCTAATTTTAAATGGGATGTAAATTTTAATTTTTCCACTTTAAAGAATAAAGTGCTTTCTCTTGAATCGGAAGATTCTCAGATTATAAGTGCTACTTCTGGACTTGAGACTGTAAATATTACGAAAGTCGGAGAGTCTGTAGGAAGTTTATATGTGGTTGAAACTAGAGGGGTAAATCCTGAAAACGGCCGTAGAATATTTGTAAGAAGAGGAGCTAATGGCGAAGAGATATTGGTGCAATATGATCACCTTGGCACAGGATGGACCACGTTAGATGGACAGCGTGCCTCCCAGCCCACTCAAAATGCTGATGGGATTATTATGGGGCCCACTATTCCAACATGGTTTGGGGGCTTAGATAATACTTTTAGATTTGGAAATTTTGATTTGGGAATATTTATTCAATATACTGGGGGAAATTACATTTATAACGGTACCAAAGCGGGATTAAGAGATATGAGATTCTGGAATAACCATACAGACGTCCTAGATCGCTGGACCCCGGAAAATACTGGAGGATCAATACCGAGAGTTGTTTATACAGACAATATCTCAAATGGAAGTGCTTTTCCTATATCTGAAAATGTTGAAAAAGGTGACTTTTTGCGAGTAAGAAATCTATCATTAGGCTATTCTTTGCCATCTTCACTTGCCCAAAGAATGAAGATAGGAAACGCAAGAATATATGGACAAGTACAGAATGCTTTCTTATTAACTGGTTATTCAGGATCAGATCCAGAAATATCTACAAACGGTAACACTCCTACTGCTTCTGGTGTAGACAGAAATTCAATAGGTCAGGCAAGGGTTTTTACAGTAGGTGTTAATATTGGAATTTAAATTATCAACTATGAAAAAGATATTATTAAATATATTTATAGGTTTGTCTGTAGTACTTACTTCCTGTAACGAAGAACTTTTAAATCCCATACCTCCTATTACGTTTTCTGAGGCAGTAGTATTTGATACTCCGCAGAGAGTAGAACAGGTATTAAATGGGTTATATGCTACATTGATTAATGGCCAATTTTATGGAGGCCGATATCAGGTGTATAATGATATCAGAGCGGAAGAGTTTTCCAACAGGACTACAAATGGTGTAACAGGATTGGCTACATGGCAACATACTACAGTGTCCACCACTAATGAGGTACAGAACCTTTGGTCAGTAGCTTATTTAGCCATTAATCGTGCTAATATTTTTATAGAAGGCGTAAACACAGCCAGAACAGGAGTTCTTGAGCCGGCAGTAGCCCAAAACTATATTGCGCAAGCAAGATTTATTAGAGGGCTGACTTATTTTGCTTTATTGCAGTTGTATGCTAGGCCGTATATTTCAGATAATGGTGCCAGTCCAGGGTTACCCTTAAGGTTAGTTCCCGAATTGAGTGATGCTAATAATGATCTTGCAAGATCTACAGTGGCACAGGTTTATGCACAAATATTGGAAGATCTAAACTTCGCTGAACAAAATTTAGCTGCTACCAATGCAAGTCCATATTTAAATACAACTCGTGCTCACAAAAACTCCGCTATAGCGCTAAAAACTAGGGTATATTTAGCGATGGGTCAATATGATAATGTAATATTAGAAGCGAATAAAATTGTTTCTGCCATAGCGCCATTCACGGCTACTTCAGGAGTATCACACAGTCTGCAGCCCACGGTGGCAGCTGTGTTTAGTACACCATATACTACTACTGAAAGTATATTTTCAGCTCCATTTACGGAATTGGCTTTACCTGGAACTCAAAATGCGCTTGGAAGTTATTATAACCCGGGTCCAAGAGGTATTGGAGATTATTCTTTGAATTTACAAACAGGTATTTTTGCAAACCCAGTGTTTAATGCTGCTAATGATGCTAGAGCAGCATGGCGTTTTGTAGTAACGAATGATGCAGGTGTATCGATTACCTATCTTAATAAGTTTCCTAGAGGTCCTCAGCACTTAGATTTTGCTCCTATAATCAGGTATGCTGAAGTTCTTTTGAACCTTTCAGAGGCATTGGTAAGAAGCGGTGGTGATCAGGGCCGTGCTTTAGCTCTACTTAATGCAGTGAGAACCAGGTCAAACAGTCAAGGTGCATATGCTGCTTTTTCTACTTCGGCTGCTTTTATTGAAGCCATTTTGTTGGAAAGAAGGCTTGAATTTGTAGGTGAAGGCTTAAGATC
Source organism: Anditalea andensis (assembly GCF_000714815.1). Classification (GTDB taxonomy): domain Bacteria; phylum Bacteroidota; class Bacteroidia; order Cytophagales; family Cyclobacteriaceae; genus Anditalea; species Anditalea andensis. The sequence continues at coordinate 198,350 of NZ_JMIH01000015.1, forward strand.
TTTCGATCTTTTAAGGACACTTCAGCCTATACCGGGGAAAGAGAACGTTCAGGCAGTTCCTGTTTCCTCTTCAAATTATATTTGGCCCATTCCTGCAGATGAGCTATTGTTTAATGATTTAATGGAGCCTAATCCATAATATTAAAGAGAGTATTGATAATAGAGGGCTTTCTGTTGCGGAAAGCCCTTTTTTTAGGGCTTATGGTTTAAATCCTAAGTATTTGATTTTCAGATAAAAGCTTAACAAAATAATAACACAAAAACCCCGGAATCAGCTGCTTAAGGCTTTTTTCGGGGTTTTCTTTTTTGTATTTTAATGTTGCAAAACAAAAATACTATGAAAGATATATACCAGCTTCCACTTTTCAAAGATTTCGATGGATATTCTCCAAAATATCACTTTTTTAAGAATTCATTTTTCGGTAAAATCCATGATTCCTTACCCTGGGACGACCTTGTGGCCTGTCTTCCGGAAGAACGTTCCGGTAGGGGTGCACCCTGCTGGTTCGGTGCAAAAGGCATGTTTGCCCTCATGTTCCTCAAGACCTATCTGAACATCAGTGACAGACAGCTTCTTGAGCGTTACAATACCGACTGGGCCCTGCAGTACTTTTGCGGCAAGGTGCTGGCCGAAAATGAGCAAATTAAGGATATGACCATCATGACCAGGATCAGAGCTTAAATCGAAAAGCATTGTGAATGGGAAAAAATACAGGATGTTCTGATTGGTCACTGGAAACATGATGTTAACAACAGCCATGAGCTTGTCTTGGATGTATCCATAAACTAAGGATTTAAATTTACCTTAATTGGTCATTGCTAAATGAATTTTCCAAGAAGGCCTAAATAGGTACAACCCATGAAATTCCAAACTTGGTTTTTAGTACCTGTGATAAATTTATTCATATTTTTTAAGGTTTAAAACTTATTATATGGTTTGAGGTATAGATAATATTTAATTTTTAATTCATGTGTTATGGTTTTTACATAATATATTTGGTGTATATGACTTTATTTGAATGAAAATATTATTTAAAATATTTAAAAAATATATAATTTTGTTTTTGTATGTGTATTTGTTTAAATTAATTGCATTTTGACAAATTATTTTATTTTTAAAGTATAAAATTTTATAAAAAATGGTTTCTCATATTTTGACCAAATATTATTTCCATTTTAGAGAGTAATAGATAAGTAATCCCTATTGTAAAATCAAAAGAATAGAGTTACAATTGTTCCATCGTTAAACCAAAAATTTATTATTTATGAGGAAATTGTTACTCTTAGGACTATTTGTTCTCTGTGCATCGTTGTCAACTTTTGCTCAGGGAAGGGTGGTCACCGGACAAGTTGTTTCGGCAGATGATGGGGAACCAGTATTGGGCGTCTCCATTTTAATTAAAGGTACCACTACAGGTGTGCCAACAGATATCGACGGTAATTTCTCTATAGAAGTTCCTAATGAAAATTCTGTATTAGTTTTTAGATACATTGGCTACAAGGTAAAAGAGGTAAGGGTGGGAAATCAGTCCAGACTTAATGTTACATTGGAATCAGATGAGCGGGCATTACAAGAAGTAGTAGTTACTGCATTTGGTGTTGAAAAAGAAACAAGAGCATTAGGTACTTCCGTAACTGCGGTTCGGAATGATGAGCTTGTAAGGGGTAGGGCTACCAATCTATCAAATGCGCTAGCCGGAAAAGTAGCAGGAGTAAGAGTACAGGGTTCTAGTGGAATGGTAGGGGCTTCTTCTAATGTTTTTATTAGAGGTTTTACTACCTTCACAGGATCTAATCAGCCTTTGATGATTGTAGATGGCATTCCTATCGATAATGGAGGTGGTACAAACCAATTGCAGTCTGGGGTATCTAATTCAAATAGAGGAATAGATATTAATCCAGATGACATTGAGGAAATGACTGTGTTAAAAGGCCCATCAGCAGCTGTTCTTTATGGATCTCGTGCTGCAGGTGGCGCTATCCTTATTACTACTAAAAAGGGTAAAGCTGGAGCGAAAAAGGCTAATGTTAGCTTTACTTCTAACATCAATTTCGCTGAAGTCAATAGGTTTCCTGAATACCAGAACACCTATGCTCAAGGCTTAGGAGGGAATTTTTTAACAGTGAATACTCCAGAATCATGGGGGCCTAGAATAGCAGGACAACAAGTAACCAATTTCCGTGGAGAGCAAGAAACACTCACCGCTTATCCCAATAACGTAAAAGACTTGTTTAAAACTGGAGTGAATTTGCAAAACAACCTTTCCGTATCTGGAGCCTCCAATACAGGTGATTATTTCCTTTCTTACGGTAATTTGAATGAAAGCGGTATATTGGATAACAATCAGCTGACCAGGAATTCTGTTACTTTCAATGCAAATAATAGAATGACAGATAGATTGACTGTTGGGGTAAACATGATTTATTCAAACAATAGATCTCAGAGAACCCAGCAAGGAAATCAGTTGGCGAACCCATTCTTTAGATCTTGGTTTATGCCTAGATCTATAGATCCATTTGCTAATCCGTTCGAAAGGCCTGATCAGACACAAAGAAGTCCATCTAGTATAAATGATTTAGTTTCGGAAAATACTTGGTATGGCAATGATGATCATCCTTTGTTTACAATCAATAGGAACCTATACAATGATCAAATAAATAGATTGATTGGTAGCGTAAACCTTTCCTATAAAATTTTAGATAACCTTACTTTCAATTACAGATTAGGTACGGATACTTATACAGAAGAAATTAAGATTATTAATGCTAGGAGTTCCAGAGGTGGGTCAGCCGCTGGACAAACCGGAGCTATAACGGACGAAATGTTTAGACGTACAGAAACCACTTCTGATGCAATTTTAAGATATGCCGAAAGATTTGCTGATGGGGAACTTGGTTTGACTGTATTATTAGGGAATCAAATTAACCAGCGAACTCAAAGAAGAAATCGTGTGACCGGAAGTAATATTCAGGTTATTGGATTTGAAAATATTACCAACACCCTTCAGTTTGACCCATTTGGTCAAACTCAGCAAATTGGTTTAATTGGGGCTTTCGGGGACATTGGATTAGATTATAGAAATACTTATTTCATAAGTTTCCAAGGAAGAAATGACTGGTCCTCTACTTTTGGTAAAGAAAATAGATCCTATTTTTATCCTTCAGTGAATTCTTCGATTGTCTTAACAGATGCAATTCCGGCGCTTGCTGATAATAATGTCTTAAGCTTCTGGAAAATTAGAGGAGGATGGGCACTAGTAGGTAGAGAAGCTCCAGTCTTCAGTACTGATTCATATTTTAGTAGACAAACCATTGGAGATAGTTACGGCGTAAATATGTTGTTACCATTTAATGGTCAACTTGGACAATCTCTTAACTTGACAGGTGGAAACCCTAATCTAGGTCCTGAATTTACCAGATCTTGGGAAATTGGTACTGATATGAGACTCTTTAATGGCAGGATTAACTTGGATGCGACTTATTACGAGCAGCATAGTTATGATATTATCTTTGGTGTACCTGTATCGGGTTCTTCAGGTATCACTAACCAATTCCAAAATGCTGGTACGTTAAATACTAAAGGCTTTGAATTACTTCTAGGTGGGTCTCCAATTCAAAGGGCCAATTTTAGCTGGGACCTTTCAGTTAATTACTCTTTTGTCCGTCCTGTAGTAGGTGAATTGGCTGAAGGAGTAGAGCAAATTACACTTGGTGGTTTTACATCTCCTTCTACTCGACTTATCGCAGGTCATCCATATGGCGTATTCTGGGGGTCTTATTTTGAACGACATACCAATGGACAATTATTGGTTAATCAGGATGGTAGACCAAATTTAGCAAATGATAACAAAATTATAGGTGACCCTAATCCGGATTGGTTTGGTGGTATTACCAATACTTTTAACTATAAAGGGTTTTCACTTTCTGCACTCATTGATATCAGAAAAGGAGGGGACATTATCTCTAGAAATATCTCTGATTTAAGAAGAACAGGTGCCGTAGTAGAAACTGAAGATAGGGATAGAGGGTGGATTGTAGACGGCGTAAATGCAGATGGCTCGCCAAATACTGTTCAGATCAGCGCTCAAAACTATTTTAACGATCTATATGGATTTGGTAGAGCTGAGTTAGTGACTTTTGATGGATCATGGATTAGATTGAGAGAAGCAGAGCTTTCTTATAGATTCCCATCTGCGATCCTTAATAAGACATTTATGGGAAGAGCTGAACTTGGAATAGTAGGAAGAAATCTTTTCTTATACGCACCTAATGTGCCTCATATCGATCCTGAAGTGAATGCCCAAGGTCAAAGTAATTCTTTGGGTCTGGAATTTAATGCAATGCCACAGACTAGAACTTATGGTGCATTCGTAAGAGTTACATTTTAACATCATAGAAAATGAAAAAACTTAAAAATATAAGATTATTTGTAATCGGGCTTTTAGCTTTTAGTATTACAAGTTGTGATGAATTTCTCGATGTCAATGAGAATCCGAATCAATTAATAGAAGTACCTGCAAATACATTACTTACTTCTTCAACATTAGGTACAGCAACACTTATGGGTACACATTTGCACAGGTACAGTGCTGTGTATACTCAACAATTTTCAGCGGGAACTGCTCAAATATGGGATCTGTCTAGATATTTACTTACGGAAACGGACATGAACGATGTTTGGAGGCCAAGGCTATATTCAGGTGTTCTAAACGATCTGAAAAGACTGGAAGAAAGAACGCTCACTACCAGTCCTCACTATGCTGGAATAAGCAGAATTCTTCAAGGGTTTTTATTTATGACAGTTGTGGATAATTGGGGCGATGTTCCTTTTACAGAAGCATTGCAATTAACCGATAACCTAACACCTGCCTATGACAATGATGAAGCAATTTATACTGGAATCATAGCGATGATTGATTCTGGAATTGAATTGACGAATAGCGCAAATTCTACTTTTAGACCGGCTGGAGATGATTTAATTTATAACGGAGATTTGGCTAAATGGAGAAGATTGGCCAACACCATCAAGTTAAGGCTTTATCTACACTATTATCCTACAAATGCTGCATTAGCTACACAATCTATCAGTACATTATTAGGTTCTGGTGCTGAGTTTATAGCTGGAAATGTGGATAATTTCCAAGTTAGATTTCTTCCTGGAGATGCGGATAGAGCTAATCCAATTAGTCAATTTGAGGTAAGAAGACAAAACCAATTTTTCCCAGCGGAATATTTTGTAAGTCTAATGAATACAAAAGCTGATCCTAGAAGACCATTTTATTTCACTCAATTTGGGACGAATTATGTTGGAATTCCTGTGAATTCAAATCAAAATACCTCCACTAATTACTCCCGGATGCACGTATATCTAAGAGGTGCAGTGACCAGTACCAATCTTATTACTGGTTATGCAGGAGATGCTCCACTTAGAATGTTAACCTTTGCTGAATACCATTTTATCTTAGCCGAATATCACGCAAGAAATAATAGGATAGCTGAAAGCCAATTGGCTTATACAGCAGGTATTACTGCTTCCATGACGAATGTGGGCGTAGCGGTAGCTGATATAGCTACATATATAGCAAGCAGACCTATTTTGACTTCTGCAAATGCTATACAACAAATTATAGAAGAAAAGTATGTGGCTAATTACGGTGTGGCTTCAGAGCCTTGGGTAGATTGGAGAAGAACAGGATTTCCACAATTAACTCCTATGTCTGCAGCTGATCAACCTCAAATACCTAGAATTCTTCCTTATGCTGAATTAGAAAGGGTAACAAATAGGGCAAATACACCGGCAAGGGGTAAACCTGAGATAATTCAACCGGGTGTGTTTTGGGATCCGGGACTTTAAAATTCTAAAAATATGAAATCGCCATTCTACAAGTTCTTTATGACAAAACAAGTGGCAGTGATTTCATGTGGTTTTTAAAAATCTAAAAATATTTATATGAAAAATAAATTAAAATATATATTAGGCTTGTTTATTGTCTGCAGTCTACAAAGTTGCTTTGAAGTAGATGAACCAATTGATGTAATTCGACCTGTAGCAAGTTTAATCTTTGATGATAATTCATTATCTGATGGAGGTTCGACTGTATTCTCTACAGGTACCGTGACATTTAAAGTAACAGTAATACCTCATACAGGAACAGTTAGTAACGTGACTTTTGACAACAGGTATACGATCACAGGAGTAACTGCCCAAAAGAATAAGCCATTAGGTACTTTAACTCCCAATGCAAATGGAGTTATAGAATTTAGTGTACCGATTAATGAACTGAGATTAGCTGAGGACCCACTAATGACATTTGCAAATCGAGGAAACAATGCTATCCGAGTGACAGCTAATACTTCTACCGGTCAGACTACTAGGTATTTCTTTATAACATTTACCAATAGTTAAGTAAAAGCTCAATTTTACATTATTGGCTCCCACATTTATGTGAGGAGCCTTTTTTTGTTTTGTATGGCGCAAATTATACGGGGAAAGTATGAGTAGGATGACAATTTGCTTTAAATGAAACTAGGAGCTTCAACTGATGAGGGGTAATAGTGTTAATAAAGACTTGAGTGGTTAAAGTATTAACTATCTAAAAGCTTATTTGCTGAGTCTATCAAATTATAAAACATAAATGTATTACAAAAAGTGAGTTTACTTATTTTTTAAAACTTACATTAATTTTGATTATATATTATGAAGGATTTAAATAAGAATATAATTTTTTTATGTAAATTTTTTTATTAAAAATGATATTTATTATACATTAATTGAGTATTTAGCCAAATAATCTTCAAAACAGTTGTAAAAATGATTTTTAATTTTAATTAAAGCACAAGTGTGTTTCTTAATAAAAACTATTTATTTATAAATAAAAGACTATAATTTCACCTCCGGTATGCTAAAATGTTAATTATAAATGCAAATGTCTATTTTGTCGATATTAAATAAATACAATCATTTATTAGACCATGTTAACATTTTTTAATATATATGAAAAAAAATTTTATTTTGTTAACATTGGATTTGCCACTGATATTGATGGTAATTATTCTATTAGTGTACCTACTGGGAGCAATGTATTAGTTTATAGCTTTGTTGGATTACTTACTCAAGAAAGATCTATAGGCAATCAGTCTATCATTAATGTGGATTTACAACCAGATCTTAAGCAACTTCAAGAAGTTGTAGTAGTAGGTTATGGTGAAATGACTAAAAGAGAAGTTTCAGGTGCCATATCGTCAGTTGGATCGAAGGATATTCAAAATTTACCTGTAGCTGGTTTGGATCAAGCCATTCAGGGTAGAGCCGCAGGTGTATTGGTTAGCTCAGCTTCTGGAACTCCAGGTGGGGCGATCAATATTAATGTAAGAGGTACTGCTTCTATTTCTGCTAGTAATGAACCATTATATGTAGTTGATGGAATGCCGATTTATTCTGGTAACACATCAAGCGCAGCTTTAGGAGGACAAATAACAAATGTGTTATCTCAAATAAATCCCAATGACATTGAGTCTATTGAAATATTAAAAGATGCTGCGGCAGCGGCTATTTATGGTTCTAGAGCGGCTAATGGTGTAGTGTTGATTACTACGAAACGCGGTAGAGTTGGAAAAGCTCAAGTAGATTTATCGATATATAAAGGGATTCAAGAACCAACTAGGAGAGTAGAAAATGTTACAGGTTCTCAGTGGAGACAGATTATGAATGAGGCTAGAATAAATGACGGAAATCCTGCTCAATACACAGAAGAACAAGTTGCTAATGCTCCAGATGCCAATTGGTATAATGAAATATTTAGAACTGGAACAGTGGAAGATTATAATGTTTCTGTACGTGGAGGTAATGAAAACACTCAATATTTCGTATCGGGTGGCTTTTTTGAGCAAAATGGTTTTATAAAGTCATTTGACTTTACACGTTTTTCTACCAATATGTCAATAGATCATAAATTTAGTGAGCATTTTGACATGCGAACTGGTATAAGGTTAGTTAATACCCGGCAAAACTTAAATAATAATGATAATAACATCTTTGGTGCTTTTAGTTCAGCTCAGTTAGGTAGACCTGATTTTAATGTGTATACTGAAGATGGAGGATATAATCACGCATTCAGTACTTTAATAGGTCATCCCACAGCTATTGTAAATGAAGTCAAAAATGAGCTAAACGAATACAGACTACAACCAAACATGGCTGTCGGTTATACAATTATTCCAAATTTAAGGTTTGAGACATCGTTTAGGGCAGATATTATATACGGAAGACAAGACAGGTATAATCCTAATACTGTGAGAAGTGGTTTTGCGACTAATGGTGAAGGTATTCAAAATAACAATTTGTTTACTACTTATTTAAATGAAAATATCCTTACTTATAGTAAATCAATAGGCCAAGATCATGTAATAGATGCTTTACTTGGGCAGTCTTATCAGAGATATATAACAGAAACAGGATCAGTGACAGGTATTAACTTTCCTGGCCCGGCATTCCAATACATCACTTCAGCGGCAGAAGTCAATACAGGAACATCTACTAGGACAGAATATGCACTATTGTCCTACTTTGGTCGGGTAAATTACCGGTGGAAAGAGAAACTTTTGCTTTCAGCAAATATTAGAACTGATGGATCTTCTAGATTTGGTCAAGAAACTAGATTCGGTGTGTTTCCGGCTGCTTCTGCTGGTTATATTTTGTCGGAAGAAGGCTTCATTAGAAACTCATCTGTAATCAGTTTACTAAAAGCAAGAGTCTCTTATGGGGTTACTGGTAATCAGGACGGAATAGGTAATTTTGATGCTCTTAATTTATATTCTGGTGGAGCTAATTATTTAGCTTCCCCTGGTTTTGCTCCATCTCAGTTACCGAATCCATTATTAAGCTGGGAAGAAAGCTCAACTCTTAACTTTGGTTTAGATATTAACTTTTTAAATGATAGGTTTCAGGTTTCAGCCGAATATTTTGATCAAAATACTACTAACCTTCTACTTAATAAACCAATACCTAATACTTCTGGATTTACGACTATTACGGAAAATATTGGTTCAATGAGAAATAATGGTATAGAGTTATCTTTATCTGGTAATGTAATTAATGCTAGAGGTTTTAATTGGAATGCCCAATTCAATATTTCACATATAAAAAATGAAGTTACTGGTATTGTAGACGAAGCTACTCCTATTAATTCATTACAAAGTAGAGCTGCAGTTGGTCAACCTTTAGGTGCTTACTTTCTTATCGAAACTCAAGGAGTAAACCCTGAGACTGGCGACCTTATATTTGTAGATTTTAATGGAGATGGTCAAATAACTCCTGACGATAGGCAATATTTAGGTAAGCCAAATCCTGACTTTTTTGGAGGTTTTAACAATACATTTACATATAAAGGATTTGATTTAAATGTGTTTTTCCAATTTTCTTATGGTTTTGATGTAATCAATAGATCGGCTCAGTTTAATCAACATTTAGGTTTTTCCAATTGGGGTATGAGCGAATTAGTGCTTGATAGATGGCAACAGCCTGGTGACATAACGAATATGCCAAGAGCAACTGCTCTGGATCCGAATAGAAACAATAGGGTAGATTCTGATAGATGGATGGAAGATGGTTCTTTTATGAGATTGAAAAATCTATCGTTGGGGTATACCTTGCCTCAAACTTTAACTCAAAGAATTGGCGTTAGACAAGCAAGGATTTATGGTATGGCTCAGAATTTAATAACTTGGACAAATTATACTGGATGGGATCCGGAATTAAATTCAAGTCCAGGTACCTCTACCGGTGCAAATATAGCTCGTAATTATGATTTCTTAACTTTCCCACAAGCTAGAACTTATACCGTTGGTCTAAACATTGGTTTTTAATAACATAGATAAAAATTAATATGAATAAATATAATAGAAATAGAATTCTTACGGTCTTAACTATAACAGGAATGTTGTTTTCCAGTTGTTCTGAAGAACTATTAGAATTAGAGCCTGTAGCTGCTTTGTCATCAAATGCTGTATTTGTTGATCAGGCTGGTGCAAATGCGGCAGTGTTGGGTATGTATAGTGGATTAGCTAACCATACCCTCTCAGGAGTAGCTCACGGAGCTAATAACTTAGGTTTTAGAATGAATGTCGTAGGTGATATAGCAAGTGATGACTTGTCTCATGTGGGTTCATTTAATACATGGAGAGATTTAGCATTAGGACAATGGGATCAGGTTAATGGGGAGATTAGTGCGATCTGGTCATCGGCATATAACAATATCAACCGGGCGAACAATGTTATCGCTCAAGTGGATGGTATAGAAATGGATCAAGCACTTAAGAACCAATATAAAGGGGAGGCTTTGTTTGTTAGAGCATTAAATCACTTTAATCTTACTCGTTATTTTGGTGATATTCCTATTGTCACTACAGCTACTGCAGCACCTATAGACGAAAGATATTTTGTATCTCGAGAACCACAAGCTGCAGTTTACCAACAAATCCAACAGGATTTGAATCAAGCTATAGAATATCTTCCTCTTAATTATGCCACCAATAACAATACAAGGCACAGAGCTACTAAAGCTGGTGCACAGGCTCTTATGGCACGGATGCATCTTTACACGCAAAATTGGGCATCGGCCGAAACTTTTGCTACTGAAGTTATTACCAATGCAAATTATAGCTTAGTCCCTTTTGAAACGCTGGTTTCAACTAAAGGTACTGAGGAAGCCATATTCGAATTGTTCTTTGATGCTAACAATCAAAATCCGGTTACATTTTGGTATGGTAGAAATAACGGAGGTAGATTTGAATTTGGCGTAACGTCATCTTTATGGAATGCTTATTCGCCAAACGATCTCAGAAGAGTTTCATCAATAAGAGAAGAAGCTCCAAATATATTCGTTAACTGGAAGTATAGAGATAATACTACAGGCACAGATGGTATTCATATAATTAGATTGGCTGAAATCTATTTGATTAGAGCTGAAGCTAGAGCTAGAGTTTCTAATTTTATTGGTGCAGCAGAAGATGTACAGGCTGTAAGGAGAAGAGCATATGGTAACCAATCATTGGTGGTAACCCCACCTGCAACTATTGATGCCGCTGTTGATTTAATTTTAGCAGAAAGAAGGTTGGAGTTGGCTTTTGAAGGTCATAGATGGCATGATCTGGTAAGAACTGGTAGAGCTACTAGTGTTCTAAATATTGCAGAGCATAGAACATTGATGCCTATTCCACAATCTGCTACTGAAGTAAATGCTAATTTAACTCAAAACCCTGGTTATTAGTTATAGCAATTTATATTTAGAAAATTTAAACGGCTAGTTCATTGAACTAGCCGTCTTTGTATGGTTTACATTGGATGGAAGTGATTGAACTAACTACGTGGTGATAGTCCACTGAAAGGGTTTATAATCACATATCACCAGCCGAGGTCAAGAAGGCCCCTTGTTAGGAGTAATCTGAAGGAAGTTGGCGACAATATTCCGCTTTATGGAACACGAATCTCATCAGGCATAACCAATGGTATGAGGCTAACCTATAAATTGAAGGGAAGAGTTTCATGTAGATAATGACCAAACTGGAAAATCTTGTCAAAAATGGGATTAAGAAATCATAAGCTTAGGAGTGGGAAAATACAAGTAAGGGGTATTGGCACATTGTCAATAGCTTTACTTTTAGAACCACTATAACGAAAGATATATTTAGACGGGCAAGTTATGAATTTTATTAAGACTATTACTAAAAGGTTAGAATCAAAACTCAAAAAAACGTCCTGTACCTAACGGTATCTGAAATGGTTCAAAAGCACGGAAAGGGGATAATCTTATCTTCCTACTAATATATTTAAAGATATTAAAAACTATTGACTGTAATTAGTATTTTGGATGATAAAGAATTTGAACGAAGGTAATAAACAACCAACTAAACACAAAGATGTCTCAGCTGAGAAATCCCTTCCTTCTTTCAATCCAAAGCCAGAACAGTACCTAAAGGCATACTTTGTTTATGCTGTGAGTAAAGGTAAAAATGGGTAGAAAATTTATTGACCAAAACAAGCTGTTATATGGAAGTTAGTAGATCGTTATTAATTTAAAATATAGGATTGACGTTTCCAAGGATACTTTAGATGTTGGATTATTTCAATGGATATCAGGCGGTAAGTAAAGGTTAAGGACCCGCATAATTTCTTACAGCGTACAAGTATTCTGGGTAATTCGTTAAATGGTTGGAATCCAAAAATGCAAAATTAGTTGAATTACTTGTTTTAATGGAAGCCACTGGCATTTACTACGAAAAGCTAGCCTGGTACCTACATGATCGAGAATAAACATTTTTAGTCATTTTACCTGCCAAGACAAAGTGATACGTCCAGGCAATCAGCAACAAGAGTAAAAATAGCAATATTGATGCAAGGGGACTGGCAAAAATAGGCCTTTAACTGAATTTACAACAGGGGCTGACCTTGTCAAAAAAAAATATTTACCGATTACGGTGGATCACCTGTCAGATTGGGGACTTTAACAACCAGCGGACGGTATTTATAAATCAGTTACATACCCTTGAGCACAGTGCCTATCCGTGGAAAGAAGTTGAGATAAATCTTAAAAAATTGATAAGAGAACTGGGAAAGGGCATAGGAAAGATAGATAGTTCAATTGGACAACTGATTAAGGAATATGAAAAGCTCTCATCCAGATTAGAGAAAATCAAAAATTAAAGGGATTGGATTAAAAATTATAGCAGTAAATAATGGTTTTAAAACCTTTGAAAAGCAGGGACAACTTGTAAGCTATTCAGGATATGACATAGTGGAGAATCAATCCGGGTAAACACAATGTGAAGACAAGAATGTCCAAAAAGGCAACGCCAATATCCGTAGGGCAATGCACCTCCCAGCTTTGGAAGTGGTCAGATATCAAGAAGGTCCATTTATAGCAATGTATGAAAGGCTATTTGCCAGAGGGAAAACGAAAATGCAAGTATATGTAGCTGTTCAAGGAAAATTGTCGGCTTTGATATGGGCTTTATAGAAAAAAGACCAGGAATATAACCCAAATCATCATTTAGAACATTATATTAAATCCGGTAAGGATGAGTTTATGCCTCTCTTTTCGCTTGGATCCGCAAGATCTACCAAAAAAATTAATATACCAGCACTACAGAAGATGAACTGCAACGAATCGCCGCTTTTCACTATCACAAATTTAGAAAAAGATAGAGAAATTACTTACTATTTAAGACAGTACTTAGATTTTTATAGCATTTATTATTTTTCTTATTTATGGATTTTCTTAAATTTATATAGTACATGAAATATTAGATCTATATAAGTCATAAATAAATATCCTTATGAATAAGTATATGATATCAACTTTTCACCTATATTTTGTATTATTATGCTCCAGCATTTCCCAAACAATAATTGGAAACAAGGATGGAAGGCAAACATTAATGGATCTTAGGAATAATCATGGAATTTATATAGGCTTGCAGCCCCAAAGTGAAGGGGTTATAGGAACTCCATTCCTATTCGAGGATATGGTTAAAGCTCATATATTTTTAGACAATGGTAAGGATCATGACAATGTTATGATTAACTTTTATCCTGAAAAAGGGGAAGTTTTTGTAAAATTATCTAACAACCACATAGTTTCTCCAGAGCTTAAAAATATTCAGAAAATAGTAATAAATGACAGTAAAGATATCTATAAGCCCAAATCAATAAAAGGACGACATGAAATAGTTCAAATTTTAGCCGAAGACGAGGAAGAAGAGTTTGTTGCACATAAATATAAAAAATTTCAAAAAGCTACCATTGGAGGAGCTTACAACACAACTTCTAATTTAGATGAATATAAAGATGTCATTTATTATTACATAATAAAGAATGGGATCTTGGAAGAAATAAAACAAAATAATTCTGGATTAAAATCGCTCGCAGGTGATAATTGGAGGACTGTAAAGTCTTTTATCAATGAAAATAGTTTAGACTGGTCAAAACCATCAGATGTTATACAGATTTATAGTTTATATAGAAAATGATTTTTTAACCTGTTATAGATATAGCTTCTTTTATATTTAAAAGCTTGGGTTGAAATAGATGTTTAATTGTATTTTATCTTCTATGTATTGAATTTCACATGATCAGAGATACTATATATATAACGGATTATGGTATAAATTTATAGTTGCCCTAACTAATATTCATAAATAAGAAGTCGGTATCTAAATTATATAATAGTGGTTTATTGTAAGTCTTTATTAAATGATAACTTTTTGCGTTTATTTGAGGTGTAGCTATTAATATAATTAGAAAATGCTTTGTATTCCTTATATATTTTCCCCTATCTTAGACATATACTGCATAAACCCAAACAACTTTATCTGCTGAGGGTTCTTTCTTATATAGACTTTTAAATAACATTTTGTTAGCATGGGAAAAACAATCATTGTCTCTAACAGGCTGCCTATCAGCCTGGATTATAAAGACGGTAAACCTGATTTTAAAACGAGTGCCGGTGGGCTTGCCACCGGATTGGGATCTATTTTCAAAGAGGCTAATAACATATGGATCGGATGGCCCGGCAATTATGTGGAGGATCCGGAAGTGCGCGCAGAAATTTATCTGGAACTTCATGAACACAAGATGTCTCCAGTCTTCCTCACTCAGGCTGACATTGAAGACTTTTATGAAGGTTTTAGTAATGAGACTCTTTGGCCTGCATTTCATTATTTTACACAGCACATTATCTATGAAAAAAGATTTTGGGAAGCTTATGTGAGGGTGAATGTAAAGTTTTGTGAAGCAATCTTAAAAAAAGCAGACCCTGATGACACCATCTGGGTACATGATTATCAGCTGCTTCTGTTGCCGCAAATGTTGAGAGAAAAACTACCCAATGCCACAATTGCCTTTTTTCAACATATACCTTTTCCATCTTATGAAATTATCCGGATGCTCCCTTGGCGTAAGGCTATCCTGGAGGGTATGTGTGGGGCAGATTTAATAGGCTTTCATACCTATGATGATATGCGCCACTTCTTAAGTTCTGCTGGAAGAATATTAGGCTTATCCAACGAAAGCGGTTACATGCAGGCAGACAGCAGACTGATAAATGTCGATGCCTTCCCAATGGGTATAGATTACGAAAAGTTCGAATCAGCCGCCAATAGCACCAAAACGCAAAATTACGTCACCAAATTTAAAAAACTTCTTGGTGATCAAAAGTTATTGCTTTCTATAGATCGACTGGATTATTCAAAAGGGATCCCCCAGCGATTAAGGGCATTTGATGAATTGCTGAAGACTTATCCCCATTATCACAATAAGGTTTCTTTGATCATGATCGTGGTACCATCCCGTGATACGGTCAAAAAATATAAAGAACTTAAAGAAGAAATAGATACCCTTGTAGGTAGGATAAACAGTGCATATTCCACCTTGAACTGGGTGCCTGTCCATTATTTCTATCGTGCTTTTCCCTTTGCTGAATTGAGCGCTTTCTATCATATGTCAGATATAGCCCTGGTCACACCCCTAAGGGATGGGATGAACCTGGTATGTAAAGAGTTTGTAGCCAGCAAGACAGATAAAATGGGAGTTCTGATTTTATCAGAAATGGCAGGGGCGAGCAAAGAACTACAGGATGCAGTTCTCGTCAATCCCAATGATCTGGATGCAGTCACTACAGCCATATATGAAGCCCTGAATATGGATGAGGAAATTCAGAGTGCACGAATGACAGCGATGCAAGAAACCATTAAACGGTATGATATTTTTCAATGGGTAAAGGTATTTATGGACCGTTTGAAAATCGTAAAAGAAAAACAAGCGGAATTTCAATCTAAAGAAATGGACGAAGAAACCATTGCTGAAATGGAATCTTATTTTCAAAAGGCCAAAAAGCCCGTTCTCTTTTTAGATTATGATGGGACTCTTAGTGAATTTAAAAATAAACCGGAAGATGCCTTTCCAGATGAGCATCTTTTGACTTTATTGGCAGGACTAGCTAAAAAATCTAGGGTGGTACTCATTAGCGGAAGAGACAGGAAAACTTTAGAAGAATGGTTTGAGGGTGTTCAGGTGGATATCATCGCCGAACATGGTGTTTGGGTAATGGAGAAAAGCAAAGGTAAAAATGAGTGGACTGCTTTTACTGAGGTAGATAATTCATGGAAAGAGGATATACGTCAGGTTATGGATTACTATGTGCAGCGTACACCCGGAGCATTTATCGAAGAAAAACACCATTCCCTTGTTTGGCATTACCGTAAGGTGGAAAGTGGATTAGGGGATCTTCGTATGCGAGAATTATTCAGCCATGTTAAATATATGGCAAGAGGTCACAATTTACAAGTTTTGGAAGGAAACATGGTGCTGGAAATAAAGCGTCCCGACATAAATAAAGGAAGGGCAGCTACTTCATTAATGAAAGGTCAAAAGTATGATTTTA
Organism: Anditalea andensis; assembly: GCF_000714815.1. Taxonomy (GTDB): domain Bacteria; phylum Bacteroidota; class Bacteroidia; order Cytophagales; family Cyclobacteriaceae; genus Anditalea; species Anditalea andensis. The sequence goes on from NZ_JMIH01000015.1 coordinate 214,786, forward strand.
TCCTGGCTATAGGTGATGATTGGACCGATGAGGATACATTCAAAGCTATGCCCGATAATGCTTATACCATCAGGGTGGGATATAACTATACGAAAGCCAATTATAATATTAAATCTCCCAAAAACGTAAGGTTACTTCTTCAAAAATTAATTTAATAGAAAAGGCCGCCCATTTTAATGGACGGCCTTTTCCATTATAAGAAATTTGGTTTATCCAGCTTTCTCCCTATTCGGAATGCTGCATTCATAAGGCCTACATGGCTATAGGCCTGGGGGAAATTGCCCCACTGGCTTTTTGAATCCTGATCTACATCTTCTGAAAACAGTTTGAGATGGTTACAATATTGTATTAACTTTTCAAATCCTTCTTCCGCTTCTTCAAGTCTATTGACACATGCTAAAGCTTCTATATACCAGAAGGCACAAATTAAAAAGGTGGTATCTGGTTCTCCAAAATCATCTTCATGCTTATATCTATAGAACAAAAAATCCTGTGCTAAAAGCTCTTTTTCCAACTGTATAAGGTGATTATTGGCGCGTTCTATGTCATTACCAAAATAACCCATAGTGATGAGTTTAAGTGTGCTGGCATCCATATGTTTAACACCTACCGCTTGGGCATATGCTTTGAGTTCTGGAACATAGCAGGATTCAATTTTTCCTTTAGACCTATCCCTAAGCATGATGGCTTTATCTTTAAGGTCAGAATCTTTTAAGGTTTCTGCTATTTTAATGGCTGCGCAGGATCCTGCCCAGTGGAAAAGAAAAGTATAACAATGCTCTTGTTTTAAATTTCTAAATTCCCACAACCCTGCATCAGGTTCGTCCATAGTTTCTTCTATACTGGAAAGTAACCTTTCGATCATCGGTTTGGAGTGGCTTTTTTCTGATTCTACAAATCGCTTATCTGAATACAAAGGGAGCAAACTAACCAGTACCTGCCCATATAGGTCATTTTGGATATGTGTATATGCTTGATTTCCGAATCTCACGGGTTGGTTACCTTTATATCCCTGTAGATCATGGACCACTTCTGTAAGTTCAGATTCCCCAGTTATGGAATATAAAGGCTGGTAGCGTCCGTTGCCGTTAGTTGGTAAATTTTGAATGTATTCGAAATATTTTTCAAGTTCTTCAAAGTGCCCAATATTATTAAAAGCATTTAGTGTATAGTAACTATCCCTAATCCAGCAGTACCTATAGTCCCAGTTTCGTGTAGAGTTGGGTGATTCCGGTAAACTGGTAGTAGAGGCGGCAATGATAGCACCGGTATCTTCATACTGGTGTATTTTAAGTACTAATGCGGAACGTAGGACAAAAGATTGATGGAAGCTGGTGATACTGGTAGATTTAATCCAGTCTCTCCAATAGGCAGTAGTGGCCTGCTGAAAATTTTCTGCAGTAGTTTCTATTGGAGCTTCCAAAGGCTTTCCATATGTAAATATCAAATATATAGGTTGATGAAGAACAAATGGTTTCTCATCCAAAACATAAGTTAAAGAAGCATTAGTGGTCAGCCTTATTTCTTGATCTTCACCCATATAGCGTATGTGATTACTTGCTACACTTGGAGAAAGTTGTCGTTTGCCATGATTGCTCATAGGGCGGCATGTAATTTTTATTTGGGGAGTGCCTTTTACTGCTTCTACTTTTCTGATGAGCATTAATGGTTTAAAATAGCGGCCATGATTATGAAATCTTGGGGCAAAATCAGTTACTTTATATGCGTTCTCTTCATAAGAAATAGTGGTTTCTAATATATTTGTGTTTTCCAGATATTTTTGCTGGCAATGTATATGCTTTGTTTCTGGTAGTATACTAAACTCTCCCCCTTTTTCCTTGTCAAGCATTCCTCCGAATATGAAATCACTATCAAATCGCGGCATGCAGAGCCAACTTACATTTGTGTTCTTTTCGATGTGAGCGAGGTATGCACAATTGCCAATCAGACCACTGCTGTAAGTATGTGTTTCCATGTTGTAGAGGATAAATATTTTTAATGATAAATATTAGGTACCTATTTTAATTGTTTTTTACAAAAAATAAGCCTAAAATCCTTTTGAGTATTATTTAACCTATTTAAACCAGAATAGTTGGTTTAAATTTAATAATAAGTCAAATATCTATTCAAAGTACGGATAGACGTATGTGAATAAGAGCTGACCCATATGCAGGTACATATGCTAATAATATTGTAATTATTAATTTGGGTTGATACAAAGCATTTTCATGATAGTAATTACTATATTTGGATGGGTGGATATAGGTGTATTCCGAACTACCGGAATGAAGACACCTTTCAATCTACTTGTTTAATTATAACTTAAAAAAATATGAAAAAATTAGAAATTTTATTTTTCGCATGGGTTATCTCAGGCTCTATGTTTCTCTCTAGCTGCGAGCGGCCTGCTCAGGAAGAAGATACCACTACCGAGACAGCAATGGTTTCCGACTCCCGGGAGGAAAGGGTAAGTCCACTTCGGAACATCCAAGGTACTATAAATCAAAACGAAGTAAAAGTTCAATATGGAGCCCCATCTGTAAAGAATCGTATTATTTGGGGAGATATGGTACCCTATGATGAAGTTTGGCGGACTGGTGCCAATGAAGCAACAAATATTGAATTTTCTGAAGACGTAAATGTGGAAGGAAAACCATTAAGGGCCGGCAGGTATTCTATTTTTACCATACCCAGACAGAAGGGACCCTGGACTATAATATTTAATTCAGACTGGGATCTTGAGCATGGTCATTTCCAGTATAAGGAAGAAAATGATGTATTGAGAGTAGAAGTTAATCCTATAAAAGGACAGGAACATCAGGAACAGCTGGTCGTAACAGTAGAAGATCCGGGGATTATAATCAGGTGGGAGCAAATTGAGCTTCCCATTAAAATAAATTAATATGAAAAGAGAGAGGTTTATACCTTTCTCTTTTTGTTTAGTATGGGTATATCTGGAAAGGGTTATAATATCACAATCTTATTCGCTAAAATGTGCTTATTGATATTTTTCAAATAATATGAAAATAGAATGGAATAATAGTTAAGAGTATTTTAACTTTCGGATATTTTAAATACGAAAAAACGTTCCTGATGAAATATGTAGTTTTTTTGATTTCCCTGGCTTCGACCCTTGGATTAGCGATCGCACTTTCCATAAATTTTGGACAAACTCCTCCATTAGGGCTATTATTAGACCCTTTCCATGGGATTTGGCAAAATGCATATAGCGAGGATGAAGTTTATCAAGACGAGATAAGGATGCGAAATATAACTTCGGACATCACTGTACAATATGATAAGCATTTAATTCCCCACATTTTTGCCCAGAATGAAGCAGATCTTTATAGGGCCCAGGGATATGTCACCGCCCAGCACAGGCTATGGCAAATGGAGTTCCAAACTATGGCAGCAGCAGGAAGGGTTTCTGAAATAGTGGGTTCAAGAGCTATTGATTTTGATAGAATGCAGAGAAGAAAAGGGCTGGGATACGGTGCTGAAGCGGGACTCCATGAATTGCATTTAAATGATACGGTTTCACTTAAATGGATTGAAGCTTATTCGGATGGGATAAACCAATATATAAATTCACTCAACTATGCCGATCTCCCCGTTGAATATAAACTTTTGAATTATAGACCAGAACCATGGACTGCTTACAAGACGGTACTCCTATTAAAGTATATGGCAGATATGCTAGTAGGGGATAAGGATATTGAGTATACCAATATGAGGTCTCTCATCGGGGAGGAGTGGATGGCCGATCTTTTTCCTGATTTACCCGAAAACGTAGATCCTGTAATCGAAAACGACAGGAAATGGGATTTTACACCACTTCAGGTAGAGCGACCACAAAACCTGAACTATCCCAATGAAGCTATTCTGATAGAACCTCTACCGGATCATGAGCCGGGTATCGGGTCTAATAACTGGGCGGTAGCTGGAAGTAAAACGGAGTCAGGAAATGCACTCTTGGCCAATGATCCCCACCTTAGCCTTAACCTGCCCTCACTTTGGTATATTATGCAGCTTTCTACGCCCACCTATACTGTCAAAGGAGCCACATTACCAGGATCATTAGGAATAATCAGCGGATTCAATGAACATATAGCCTGGGGGGTAACTAATGCTACACGTGATGTACGCGACTGGTACAGCATTTCGTTTAGAGGTGAGGACAGAACGGAATATTTATATAATGATCAATGGATCAACAGTAGTTTAAAGCTCGAGGAAATAAAAGTTAAAGGACAATCTTCCTTTATAGATTCAGTCATTTATACCCATTATGGACCTGTGGTATATGATAAAAATTTCAGGAGCGATAATCAGCTAACTAATTTCGCCTTGAAATGGACTGCCCACATGGGATCCAATGAACAGCTTACATTTATAAAGTTAAACTCTGCAAAAAATCATCAAGATTATCTGGATGCTTTAGACCATTTTACTTCTCCGGCCCAAAACTTTGTATTTGCCAGTACTACGGGGGATATCGCCATGAAAGTACAGGGAAGGTTTCCTCTCAAATGGGATCAACAGGGAAAATATATCATGGATGGAAGTGATCCTGTATATGAGTGGCAAGAATTCATTCCATCTGCACACAATCCTAGTACACTCAATCCCAACCGTGGATTTGTCAGTTCTGCAAATCAACATTCTGTAGACAATTCGTACCCTTATTATGTATTTGACAACAGCTTTGAACATTACCGAAACAGACGTATAAACAGGCAACTGGAACAGATGTCTAAAATCACTATAGAGGACATGAAAAATCTTCAGTTTGATAATTATCACCTTCATGCTGCCGAAGCATTACCCGTTATGCTTCAATATGTATTGGATGATTCCGCCGATGTCAATATTCAGGGAGTAGAGGAGATCATTCATCTACTCCAGACTTGGGATTATTTTACACATCCAGACCAAAAAGCACCACCGATATTTGAAATTTGGTGGAAAAACTTTGAACATATGGCGTGGAACAAATGGAAAATCAATAATCGCCCTACAGTATTGCCAAATAAATACCAGACGACAGTCTTAATGCAGCAAAATCCAAATCATGAAGCTTTTAATGATCCTTCTACTGATCGAGTGGAAAATGCAGGGCTTTTGGTTAGAGAGAGTTTTCAAAAAACGGTTAGCGATTATACAGCTTGGATAAGTGAAGAAGCAGGAGACACCTGGTCTGATTATAAACAAACCTCTATCCAACATCTGATCCCAAATTTCAAGTCCTTTAGTTTTGAAAAAATTGAAACAGGAGGAGGAAGAGGAATGATAAATGCTACAAGTGAAAGACATGGTGCCAGCTGGAGAATGGTAGTTGAATTGGGAGAAAAGATCAACGCATATGGTATCTACCCTGGAGGACAGTCCGGAAATCCAGGAAGTAAATATTATGATAATTTTATTGATCGGTGGGCGATAGGAGACTACCTCAATGTTGATCTACGGGACCAAAATCAGAAAGGTGATCTTTTATTCAGTACTACATTTAAATCAAATTAAATATGAAGTTTTTCATACTTTGTGTAATTTCTTCTATCACTGCACTTTTACTGGGACCATTAATCCCCTACTGGGGTTTAATGATCATAATAGGCCTGGCCGCTGCCCTAGTTGGCGGAAACAGAATGACTGCCTTTTTGGGAGCAGGACTTGGAATGGCTTTAATATGGTTTGCTGTACCTTTATGGATATCCATACGGACAGGTTCAGCACTTCCCATGCGGATAAGCGCAATTATGGGATTTCAGGATCCTGTTATATTAATGGTTTTGACCAGTACAATAGGCTTTTTAATAGGTGGGGTAAGCGCATGGACAGGTAACAGCTTTCGGAAAATTTTTACTGATAACAATTTGCCATACTAATGATGATCGCTATAAAATGAACTACTTGATTTAATAAGGGGACAATCCATACTTTTTCCTTAGATTTGCACCTTGGAAATTAGGAAGTATGATACACGTTTGTAGGAAGGAGCATTTTAATGCTGCTCATAAGCTTTGGAACCCGAAGTGGAGTGATGACAAGAACAAGGAGGTATTTGGCCCATGTGCTAATGTAAACTGGCATGGTCATAATTTTGAGTTGATCGTTACAGTAAAAGGGAAGCCGGATCCGGAAACTGGATTTGTGATAGATCTTAAACAGCTCAGTAATGTGATCCGTAAGCATGTAATAGATAAAGTGGATCATAAAAATCTCAACGTAGACGTTGATTTCATGGAAGGTAAAATGGCTAGTTGCGAAAACCTAGTTATTGAGTTTTGGCGCATCCTACACCCTGTCGTAGATGAAATCACCCCCCACGGTGGCCTATACAAACTAACCCTATATGAAACACCTAGGAATTATGTAGAGTATTATGGTGAATAGGTATAAATATTTGAATATGAGTAATAATAAAGGGTGAGATGTAATTTGACATCTATGATTTTAAAACCATTATCATTTTGCCAATTTTTATATATTACTGAATAGAACCATTTAACTTAATGAAGTACTACATTATAGCCGGTGAGAGATCTGGGGATTTGCATGCTGGGAATCTTATCCATGAAATAAAGAAATTGGATCCAAAAGCCAGTTTTAGGGGAATGGGTGGTGATTACGCTATTAAGGAGGGACTTTCTATCGCTGCACATTATGATAAGGTAGCTTTAATGGGGTTTTTAGAAGTTGTTCTGGGATTTAGGAAAGTTCTTAAATACCTTTCATTGATCAAAAAAGACCTTTTAGCATATCACCCAGATGCGCTGATATTGGTGGATTATGGTGGCTTTAACATGAAGATCGCCAAGTTTGCCAAAGCCAATGGGATTACCGTCCACTATTTTATCCCACCAAAAGTGTGGGCTTGGAATCAAAAAAGAGCGTATAAATTAAAAGAAACAGTAGATCATATTTATTCCATATTGCCGTTTGAAAAGGCTTTTTTTGCTGGATTTGGAATGGACATCCATTATGTAGGTAACCCTTTGCTGGATGAAATAGCTAAATTCAAGCACCATGATTTTTTTCATCAGAAAAACGCACTGAACTATCAGCCTATTATTGCGCTACTTCCAGGCAGCAGAAAACAGGAAGTAAGAAACATGCTCAGCACTATGGTAGGAGTGATTCCCCAGTTTCCCAATGCCCAGTTTGTCATAGCGGGTGTAGCTAATCTTGAAGCCAAACTTTATCAGCCAGCCTTAGATCTGGGGGTGAAGATCGTGTTTGATCAGACCTATGATCTGTTACATCATGCTACTGCTGCAGTGGTGACTTCGGGTACTGCTACTTTAGAAACAGCTCTTTTTAGGGTACCTCAGGTGGTAGTTTATAAAACCAGCTGGATGAGTTATGCCATAGCTAGGAAGCTTATAAAAGTTACATTTATATCTTTGGTTAATTTGATAGCAGGTAAAGAAGTGGTCAAAGAACTGATACAAGATGACATGAGCGTGGAAAAAGTCAGTTTGGAATTAAATACTATCTTAACATCAACATTAAGGAAGGCTGAAATTTTCGATGGATATACTGAAATTAAAGAAAAGATAGGGGAAAAAATGGCTTCTGAAGAAACAGCTAGGCTTATTGCTATTGGTATGAAAAAATGAAATAAAAGGTTTAACATTTGCCTTATTGTTCATAATAAGCAAAAGTATACTATATAATATAAAATAAGCCTCAGGAATATCTCTTGAGGCTTATTTTATATTTATCCTTGGTTCTAGTTTCAAAAACTCCTACGCTACTTGAAGCTTTTTAAATTTTGATTTATCAAACTGCATTCTGGCATATTCTTCATCTATGATGAGTTCTTTGACAGTGTTATTGGACGGAAGTTCGTACATCGCATCAGTAATGATGGCTTCACATATAGATCTAAGGCCTCTGGCACCCAAGTTGAATTCCACGGCTTTCTCTACTATGTAGTCGATTGCACTATCTTCAAATAATAATGAAACTCCCTCCATCTCCATCAGTTTTTGATACTGCTTGGTTAGGGCATTTTTAGGCTCTGTTAGGATACTCTTAAGCGTATCTTTATCTAATGGATCCAGGTGGGTTAGCACCGGAAGCCTACCGATAAGTTCAGGTATGAGACCAAATGATTTAAGGTCAGTAGCGATCACATATTGTAGCAGGTTATTCCTATCTATGTGCTGCTCAAATTCCTTAGATTTGACAAATCCCATTTGTTGGGTATTCAACCTGCTGCCTATATGTCTTGCGATACCGTCAAATGCACCTCCGCATATAAACAGAATGTTTTCTGTATTTACAGAAATCATTTTTTGATCAGGGTGCTTTCTTCCTCCCTGAGGCGGAACATTTACCGATGTCCCTTCCAATAGTTTAAGTAGAGCCTGCTGAACACCTTCACCGCTTACGTCTCTGGTAATGGATGGGTTGTCTGATTTTCTGGCTATTTTATCTATCTCGTCTATATATACAATACCTCTTTCAGCTGCTTCTACATTGTAATCAGCAGCCTGTAGTAATCTGGTAAGGATACTTTCCACATCTTCACCTACATAACCTGCTTCAGTAAGAACAGTAGCATCGGCTATACAGAAAGGGACTTCTAAAATTTTGGCTAAAGTTTTAGCTAAATATGTTTTACCTGTTCCGGTATCGCCCACCATAATGATGTTGGATTTTTCTATATGGATTCCTTCATCATTAGATTTCTGTCCTAGCCTTTTGTAATGATTGTATACCGCTACAGTTAATACCTTTTTAGCTTCACTTTGACCAATTACATATTGATCGAGATATTTAGTGAGCTCCTTAGGTTTTTTAAGCTTAAATTTAGGTTTGCTATCCTGCTTTTTAGTTTTCTCTTCTTCACCAAGAATCTGAAAGGCCTGATCGATACAGTGATTACAGATGTGTGCTGAAATACCCGATACCATCAGATCTACATCTTTCTTATTTCTCCCGCAGAAGGAACATGTTACTTGAGCCATTATTTTTGTTTTTTAACGAGTACTTCATCGATTAAGCCATATTCTTTGGCTTCGTGGGCTTTCATCCAGTAATCTCTATCAGAATCTCTTTCTATTTCTTCATATGTCCTGCCACTATGTTGGGCCAGGATTTCATAAAGTTCCTGCCTCATGGATAGGATTAGTTTTAAAGATATTTCCATATCCCTGGATTGTCCCTGCATCCCTCCCGATGGCTGGTGTATCATTACTCTAGTGTGAGGAAGTGCTGATCTTTTATCTTTTGCTCCACCTGCAAGCAGTACTGCTCCCATAGAAGCGGCTATTCCTGTACATATAGTAGCTACATCTGGACCTATATATTGCATGGTGTCATAGATACCAAGCCCTGCCGTCACCGATCCTCCCGGACTGTTTACATATAGTAACACATCTTTTTTAGAATCAACAGATTCTAGAAATAAGAGTTGGGCAGTGATAATATTGGCAATATGATCATCTACCTGGGTACCCAAAAATATAATACGGTCCATGATCAGTCTGGAGAAAACATCTATTTCCCTGAAGTTTTGAGGCCTTTCCTCTATTACTGACCGGGTCATGTTTTCGATGTGGGTAGTATATTGGTCAAATGCCGTACCGCTTACACCTTGATTATGTATAGCATATTTTCTGAATTCTTCTGTTGTAAAATCTTTGTTGATCATCAGTTGAAGTTTTTTAGTATTGTACAAAAATAAAAAAAGCCCTTAGAAAGGACTTTTTATTAACGTTTAATTCTTAAAATTAGTTTGCTAAAAGTTCTTTAAACTTATCCATGCTAATTTTCTCTTCTTGTATAGTGATTTTTTCCTTGACTAAAGCCAGTACTTTATCATTTTGAACAGCAGTAAGCATTTGCATATAGTTCTGCCCTTCATTTCCTTCCAGATAGTTATTAACAAACATATCCATCTGGTCTTCCATTTGGGCTCCAAGTCCTGACGACGCAAGTTGTTCTCTGACCATTTCCTGGGTTTTTTCTACCACATCTTCATGTTCCGCTTTTATGTCGTTGTCTTTTGCTATTTTATTAGAGACCAGTGACCAGGTAAGTTGTTTGGCGTATAGAGGAAATTCCTTATCGATATCCTGTTGTGAAACTTTATCGTTAGCTTTAGAAAGCCATTCTTTTAAGAAAGTTTCCGGCAGATCGACTTTAGCTTTGGCTACTAAGAGATCTTTGATTTGCTCTTCTGTATAGACCTTCGTTTCTTTATTGTAATTTTCTGAAAGGATTTCCGTTACTTTGGTTTTAAATTCTTCTTCGGTCTTTACATTTTCAGGACCAAATACTTTTTCAAAGAAATCTTCGTTGAATTCTGCCAGTTCTGTTCTGTTGATATTCTGTACTTCAAATACAAAAGCGCCGGTAAGATTGGCCGCTTCTTCTTCGCTGATATCCAAAAGTTCAGACAAGCTGCCTTTTATAGCTTTAGAAGGATCCAGATCTATGGAATCTCCTTTTTTTACTCCAATGAATTTTTTGATGGATCTCCCATCTATTTTAGATAGGGGTAGGGAAAGGGTTTTGGTAAATGAACCATCAGCAGCTTTGAAGTCTCCGTAAAGGAAATCATTTTCTTCACTGATTTCCGGATTGGTCATTTTGCCATACTGAGTTCGGATATTAGTAATGGCATCTTCTACCACCTTTTCATCTACTTCTAAAGTATATGCTGTAGCTTCAATGCTGTTATCTAATGTTATATCTACCTCTTCCACAAAACCTATACGGTATTCGAATTCAAAATCCTTTTGGTTTTTCCAATCTATGGCATCAGCATCCTCTACCACAGGAAGTGGTTCACCCAAAATCCTAAATTCTTGCTTTTTGATAAAATCATTAAGTGAAGAAGATAAAATGTTATTGATTTCGTCTACCAATACTGAAGTCCCATATAGGTTTTTCACCATAGAAACTGGCGCTTTTCCTGGCCTAAAGCCTTTTATGTTTGCTTTCTTGGCATGCTCTTTAAGTTTCGAATCAACTTTAGGTTGATAATCTGCTTCATTTAAGTTAATTTTAATAGAAGCTTCATTAGCAGAATGCTTGTCTAATTTAATTTCCAAGGTAATATTGATTAAAGTTTAAAGAACAAAAAAACCCCAACCTCGATCCCAATTTTAGTCGGGACCGTGATCGAGGGTCTTATTTTAAGTGCGGATAGAGGGACTCGAACCCCCATGCCTCACGGCGCTAGATCCTAAGTCTAGTGCGTCTACCAATTTCGCCACATCCGCTTCTGTAATGTGGATGCAAAGGTAATAAAGGAATTTGTATCTGCAAGGCTTTGCTAAAAAAAATCGGTGAAAAAGTGTTATTTTTTTTCATGGTATTGATGATCGTTTGAAGTAGTATTACTATTTCATTGAAAATGAATATGTTGTTAAAAAGGCATGAAATTAGTGTTAAATAGATTATTTTAAAAAAGGATTTGTTATAACTTCGATTATATGATTAATGTAGATCTCGAGCTTGAAAGGAAAGAAATATTAAAGCGATATAGGAAGTTATTAAGAATGGCGAAACCTGTCTTAAAATCAGGCGATGCCAAACTGATTAAAAAGGCATTTAACATATCGAGTGAAGCCCATAAAGAAATGAGGCGTAAAACTGGTGAGCCTTATATTTACCATCCCTTGGAAGTAGCTTTGGTGTGTGTAGAGGAAATTGGCCTCGGTACCACTAGTATCGTAGCTGCACTGCTTCATGATGTAGTAGAAGATACTGATTGGGAGCTAGAAGACATTGAAAGGGAATTTGGCCCTAAGGTGATGCAGATTATCGATGGTCTGACCAAGATTTCAGGGGTGTTCGAATATGGCAGTTCGCAGCAGGCTGAGAATTTTAGGAAAATGTTACTTACACTTTCCGATGATGTAAGGGTGATCCTGATAAAGTTGGCTGACAGGCTTAATAATATGAGGACACTGGAAAGTATGCCCCGGCATAAGCAGCTGAAAATAGCATCGGAGACCATGTATCTATATGCACCGCTGGCTCACAGACTGGGGCTTTATGCCATCAAATCAGAACTGGAGGATCTTTACCTCAAATATACAGATACTGAAACTTACGATTTTATTGTCCATAAAATCAGTGAAACCCGTGTTTCCAGGAACAAATTCATCAAAAACTTTATCGCCCCTATTGAATCAGAACTTAATGTACTGAACTACAAATATACCATCAAAGGCAGGCCAAAATCTGTTTACAGTATATACAATAAAATGAAAAAGCAAAATATACCCTTTGAGGAAGTATATGATCTTTTTGCTGTAAGGATAATAATAGACACCCCCTTAGAAAATGAAAAAGCAGATTGTTGGCAGGTCTACTCTATTGTAACAGATTTTTACCGTCCCAATCCAGACAGGTTAAGAGATTGGATTAGTACGCCCCGTGCCAATGGTTACGAATCTTTACACTCCACCGTAATGAGCCAAACCGGCCAGTGGGTAGAAGTTCAGATCAGGACTCTACGAATGGATGATATAGCCGAAAGGGGATATGCTGCACACTGGAAATATAAAGAAATAGATGTAGCCGCTTCTAAGGGAGGTAAAGGGTTGGATGAATGGATCACCCAGGTCCGTACATTAATGGAAAATAATGACGGTACCGCCATAGAGTTTATGGATGATTTTAGGGGAAATCTTTTTCATGATGAAGTTTTCGTCTTTACTCCAAAAGGAGATCTTAAAGTTCTTCCATTCGGGGCCACTGCACTGGATTTTGCTTTTGAAATCCATACTGAAGTAGGAGCCAAATGTATTGGTGCCAAAGTAAATCAGCGTCTGGTACCCATCAGCCATACTTTAAAAAATGGGGACCAGGTTGAAATATTGACCTCCAACAAACAAAAACCTTCTGAAGACTGGCTCAAATCGGTGGTCACTTCTAGGGCCAAGGCTAAGATCAAAGATGCTTTAAGGGACGAAAAAAAATCCACTATCTTGGACGGCAAAGAAATCGTCCAGCGTAAATTAAAGCAGATGAAAATGGATTTCAATTCGGTGGCCATAGAACAGTTAAGGGCATTTTTTGAAACCAAGACCGCAAGTGAATTTTATTATAAAGTAGGGAAGGGGATTATAGATCCTACGACTATTAAAACTTTTAAAGAATTTAAACAGGCAAAGAGCCAGAAAGCGAAAGTTTCACCTTTAGAAAATGTTACAGATGAATCGAGTTTCGTCAAAGAAATCAGAAACCTGAAAGGACCTGAGCATGATCAGCTTTTGATAGGTGATGATATGGATCAAATAGATTATATCATAGCAAAATGCTGTAATCCCATCCCCGGGGATGATGTCTTTGGGTTTGTTACCGTAAATGAAGGGATTAAAATCCACCGTACCTCCTGTCCAAATGCATTAGAACTGCTATCCAATCATGGCAATAGGGTCATTAAAGCCAGATGGACGAGCCAGCAGAAAATTGCATTTCTGGCTGGTCTGAAAATAATCGGTACAGATAGGGTGGGACTGATAAATGATGTGACCAAAGTTATATCAAACGAGCTGAAAGTGAACATGAGGTCAATAACTGTGGATTCAGACAGTGGTATATTCGAAGGAAGTATCAAACTTTATGTGCACAGCACCCAGCATCTGGATGACCTTATTACCAATTTGACCAAGGTTGATGGCATTATTAAAGTGATGAGATTTGACTGAGTTCTTCCACAATGGAATTTTTTGTTAAATACTAATGTATATTTGTATAGAAATAACCTATAGACATAATGGCTTTGAATGAAACTCTATTTGAAGAGGTAAAGAAAATATTTACTGCTTATCTGGAAAACAAAAAGCTTCGGAAAACCCCTGAACGGTATGCTATTTTGGAGGAGATATATGGACGGGTGGGACATTTTGATGTCGAATCACTTTATATTTCCATGAAAAACAAAAACTATCGGGTCAGTAGAGCCACTGTTTATAATACCCTTGACCTTTTGGTGGAATGTGATCTGGTTACCAAACACCAGTTCGGTAAAAATCTCGCTCAATATGAAAAGTCATATGGGTATAAGCAGCATGATCACCTTATATGTACAGAATGCCATAAAGTTATGGAATTTTGTGATCCCCGTATCGGCAATATTCAAAATACTGTAGGAGAAATTCTGGATTTTAAAATTATACATCATTCGCTTATTTTTTATGGAAGTTGTACAAAAGAAATATGCGAAAACAGGACAGTCTATGAAAGTTAGTTATGATGTTCTTAAAGAGAACAATATTTTAATATTGCAGATTAAAGGTGATCTCATAGGAGACGATATAGGTCCCCGGTTGGTAGAAGTAGTGTCTGATGCTATAAATGAGAAGATGATAATCTGTATCATCGATTTAAAAGATGTTCGTTATATCAGCTCGAGCGGAATAGGAGTATTAATAACAATGCTGACCAAAATGAGAAATGTAGGGGGGGAAGTTTATCTTTGTTCACCATCTGAGCATGTTAAAAAGCTATTAATCATCACCAAATTAAACAATATCTTCACAGTCTACGAATCTATTTCAGAAGCTAAAGAAAAAATATCAGGTTAAAGGACTTTATATAATATTATTAATTTTCGTGTTGGTATAATCATACGATATGAGGGGAAAATCAGGTTTTCCCCTTTCTTTTTGCCGTTTTTTGGTTGGAAGCTTGATAGTGGTGCATAGTTTCAATTTGTTTTTTAGACTCTCTTTAGAATAAATAACCACTTTTACTTGTAATATTTTCAGGTTATCGCAAACTTCACGCTTCAAAAGAAAATACGTAAATCAAAGAAATTTTAAAATATCAATATGAAAATGGACGTTCTTTTAGGCCTACAATGGGGAGACGAAGGAAAAGGCAAGGTAGTAGATTATCTCGCGCCCAAATATAATGTAGTAGCCAGATTTCAGGGAGGTCCCAATGCAGGCCATACATTGGAGTTTGACGGCATCAAACATGTACTGCACCAGATTCCAAGTGGGATATTTAGAGAAAATATCAATAACATCATAGGTAACGGGGTAGTACTGGATCCTGTAGTGTTGAGAAAAGAAATAGATGGCCTGAAGAAATTCAATCTCAATTATCAAAAGAACCTTTTTATCTCCAAAAAAGCTACGATAATCATACCTACCCATAAATTACTGGATGCTGCTTATGAGACTTCCAGGGGAGTCAATAAAATCGGGTCCACCCTAAAAGGTATAGGACCAACGTACCAGGATAAAATCGGTAGGACAGCTTTAAGGGTAGGGGATATATTGAGTCCAGATTTCAGGAAAAAATATGATTCTCTGGTAGAAAAGCATAAGTCTATTTTGGCTTTTTATGATTTTGAAATGAAGGATCTTCCTTCTTTAGAGGCAGTCTTTTTTGAATCTATCGAATTTTTCAAAACCCTAAATCTTATAGATAGCGAATATGAAATAAATGAACAGATCCAGCAAGGCCAAAAAGTATTGGCGGAAGGTGCTCAGGGATCTTTACTAGATATTGATTTTGGGAGTTATCCTTTTGTGACCAGTAGCAGTACCATGACGGCTGGAGCATGTACTGGATTGGGAGTTGCTCCATCGGTCATTGGTGAGGTTTTGGGTATTTTCAAAGCATATTGTACCAGAGTTGGAAGTGGCCCTTTTCCTACCGAGCTGTTTGACAATGATGGTGAGAGGATGAGAAAGGAGGGTAATGAATTTGGTTCTACGACCGGCAGACCTAGAAGATGTGGCTGGATAGATTTACCGGCATTGAGATATTCTATAATGATCAATGGGGTCACACAGCTATTCATGATGAAAGGAGACGTACTTAATATTTTTGATGAGATAAAAATATGTACCCATTATGAATTACAAGATGGGACTAGAGTAGATAGGCTTACGTATGAATTTAATGAGCAGGATGTAAAACCTATATATAAAACTGTTAAAGGATGGAATACTTCTTTAGCGCATGTCACCAGCTATGCAGAATTTCCTCAAGAGTTGAAAGATTATGTTGAGCTTTTGGAAGGGGAACTGCAAGTGGCCATAAAAATGGTATCCATAGGTCCAGATCGGGAGCAGACTATAATACGGTAGTCGTTAGGAAGGTTTATGCCCTTAATATAAGTGATGCCAGAATAGAACAAATAAAGCCCCCTTTTTAGGAAAATGGGGGCTTTATTTGTTCTATCTTCATTTTTCTCATACTTCTTTTGTTAGTAGAATGGAAAGAATGTGTTTAAGTTTTTATTGTTTCATTGTAGTATAAAATCACCCTTAGGTTAGGTTTGATAATAAAAAAGGTTTTCTCATAAGCAGGTTAATTTAAGCTTTTTTGAGCTGGGATTGGAAACTGTCAATTATGATTGTAACTTTTTGTATTGATGGTCAGATGTTTTAAGTAAACCTTCAGATAAATCTAAACAATACTGTTGTCTTTTCGATAAATGTTCTGCACCTTTGCATTCCCAAAAGAGGGGAAAAGAAGTGAGACTTTAATATTTATTAAAGGAAAGAGCTGAAAATAGATTGAAAAAAGAATTTTTATTTTATTCAAAATATAGTTTGCAGAATAAAATAATGTTTTCTACCTTTGCAATCCCAATCAGGAAAAGCATATCAAGCCGGAAAAGTCCGGTAGGTAAAAAAGTTGAAATACTCCAAATACGGTCTAAAAATATTTAAATTTTTTTTGCCGAAATGTTTGCAAGAAGAT
>NZ_JMIH01000016.1 GCF_000714815.1 Anditalea andensis
AGGCTTTTTTTGTTTTACGCCAATTATTTTTCCAATGGATTACTTTGTATACATCCTCCAATCAGCTAAAGACGGATCTTTTTATATTGGCTATTCAGAAAATCCATCGAGTAGACTAGAAAAGCATAACCGGCCACATTCAGGATATACGGGAAGAAAACAACCCTGGAAAATTGTATATACAGAACAGTTTGATTCTAAAGCAGAAGCACAGAAGCGAGAGCAATACATTAAAAAAATGAAAAGTAAAGACTTTATCCTAAAACTGATCAATGGCAGTTCAGCTGGTTAGAATGCCTGTCCCGAGCCCAAGCTCGGGAAGGTCGCGGGTTCGAGTCCCGTCTCCCGATGCTCGGGACAGGCTATTCCGCAAGCCTTAGAGTACATCTCTGAGGCTTTTTTTGTTTTACGCCAATTATTTTTCCAATGGATTACTTTGTATACATCCTCCAATCAGCTAAAGACGGATCTTTTTATATGAATATTAAACATAAACCATAATTGAAAGAAAATTTAAAAGGTAGGCTTAGGCAGAATATGAACTTATTTCAATAATAATTTACCACTGATATGTTTTTTGCTCCATTCTTGCAGAAAACATTATACTTAGAAATATATTTTTATCTTTGTACTAGCAATAAAACTTTATTATGGTATTAGAATTTGAGAAACCAATAGCCGATTTGGAGCAAAAGCTTCAGGAAATGAAGGATTTGGCCAAAGGAAAAAACATTGATTTATCTGCAGATATCCAGTCGTTGGAAGACAAAATCCAGACACTCAAAAAAGAAACTTTTGAAAATTTAACCAGGTGGCAACGGGTTCAATTGTCACGGCATGCTGACCGACCCTATGCGTTGGACTATATTCATGAGATCACAAATGATTTTATAGAAATACATGGTGACCGGAATGTAAAAGATGATAAGGCCATGGTAGGTGGACTTGGAGATATCCATGGTAGAACTGTGATGTTCATAGGACAACAAAAAGGCCGGAATACCAAGCAGCGACAGGAAAGAAATTTCGGGATGGCAAATCCGGAAGGGTATCGCAAAGCGCTTAGGTTGATGAAGATGGCTGAAAAGTTTGGTAAACCTATCGTTACTTTGATAGATACCCCAGGAGCCTTTCCCGGATTGGAAGCTGAAGAGAGGGGACAGGGAGAAGCCATAGCGAGAAACCTAAAAGAGATGTTTAAATTAAAGGTTCCTGTCATCTGTATCATTATAGGGGAAGGAGCTTCAGGTGGAGCACTAGGTATAGCCATTGGTGATAAAGTTTTTATGTTGGAAAACACCTGGTATTCTGTTATCTCACCTGAATCCTGTTCATCTATACTATGGAGGAGCTGGGATTATAAAGAGCAGGCGGCTGAGGCTTTAAAACTTACCGCAAAAGACATGCTTTCAAACAAACTGATAGATGGTATTATTTCAGAACCATTGGGAGGAGCGCATAAGAATCTCAAAATGATGGCTACCACATTAAAAGCGACTATAGTGGAAGCACTGTCAGAACTTGATAAACTGGAAGCAGATAAACGCATAGAGATGAGGATAGATAAATTCTGTGCCATGGGGGTAGTAAAAGAATAATATAGTTGATATATCAAACCAAACCTCTGTATTCTGCAGGGGTTTTTTTATGCAAAATATGGAATTACATGTGATCAATACCGGATTTTTCAAATTGGATGGAGGCGCTATGTTTGGCGTCGTGCCTAAAATACTTTGGGAAAAATCAAATCCAGCAGATGAAAAGAATTTATGCACATGGGCAATGAGATGCCTGTTGGTGCAAGACGGAGATAAGTTAGTGTTGATAGATAACGGGATAGGAGATAAACAGGACGCAAAATTTTTCAGCCATTATTACCTACATGGGGAAGATACACTTATAAATTCTTTACAGGAAAAAGGATTTTCTACTCATGATATAACTGATAATTTTCTTACTCATCTGCATTTTGATCATTGTGGGGGAGGCCTTTCATATAAAAAAGGCAATAACAATATCATAGAAACCGTTTTTCCCAATGCTAAATATTGGACAAACCAAGATCACTGGCAGTGGGCCACATCGCCTAATAACAGAGAAAAAGCTTCTTTCTTGAAGGAAAATATACTGCCTATGAAAGATAGCGGTCAGCTCCATTTCCTTCCTGTAGATGAAAATGAATTTATGGACGGTTTCGATTATTTCTGTGCAGATGGACATACAGATAAACAGATGATCCCAAAGATTCAGTATAAAGGGCATACCCTTGTTTTTGCGGCTGACCTTCTACCTTCAGTAGGCCATATTCCCCTTCCATATGTTATGGGATATGATACCAGGCCTTTGCTTACACTTAAGGAAAAAGAAAAATTTTTAATAGAAGCGGCAGAAAATCATTATATCATTTTTCTTGAACATGATTCAATCAATGAATGCTGTACAGTGAAGATGACAGAAAAAGGTGTAAGGTTAGATCAAACATTTTTGCTGAGTGAACTCTAAGAAAAATATAGGTATAGCTTTATCTGGGGGGGGTGTAAGGGGTATTTCACATTTGGGCGTTTTGAAAGCACTCAATGAGGCTGGAATATACCCCACCAGGGTTTCCGGAACCAGTGCTGGTGCCATAGTAGGGACGATGTATTGCTATGGATATAGTCCTGATGAAATATTTAAGATCATCAAAGATACCAACTACCTGAAATTCTTAAGGCCAGCCATCAGTTGGACAGGACTTCTTAAAATGGATATATTACAGTCTCTTTATGGTCAATACTTAGGAGATAACAGTTTTTCCAATTTAAAAATACCCTTGACCATAGCCACCACAGATATCGGTAGAGGAAAGGCAGTATATTTTTCTGAAGGAGAACTTATCTTGCCATTGATGGCCAGCACCTGTATTCCAGGCATGTTTGATCCTATAATGGTCGATGGCAACTTTCTAGTCGATGGGGGGGTATTGAACAACTTACCCGTAGAACCTTTGGATGGTGTATGTGACTATATCATCGGAGTCAACTGTAATCACTTGCCAGAACAGCTCAATATTACCAATATTAAGAAACTAATTGAACGGACTGTTATCATGTCTATGAACTTTAATGTCTATAGTAGAAAGAACAAATGTGATTTTTTTATAGAACCTAAAGGTCTAGCCAGGTTTGGAGTGTTTGATATTAAAAAAGCAGATGAAATATTTGAAGCTGGGTATAATGAAACTTTGACATTTATTGAGGGAAATAAAGCTTTACAGCAATTAGCAATAAAATAACAGTATAGTAGAAATGAAATTATTAGCACGATTTTTATTTTGGATTACAGGTTGGAAAGTAGCGGGTGGATGGCCCGAAGGTTTGAAAAAAGCTGTATTGATAGCTATACCACATACCTCTAACTGGGATTTGTTGTATGCCAGGGCCGCATTTTTCATCATGGATGTTCCTGTCAGGTTTACTATTAAAAAAGAAATCATGGTAGGCCCTCTGGGATGGCTAATCAAAGGTTTGGGTGGGATTGCTATAGACAGGAAAAGACTTCCAGGCAAAAAAAAGCAGACCTATACTGAAGCAATGATCAATATGCTAAAAAATAGGGATGAGTTAGTGATCATGGTTACCCCTGAAGGAACGAGAAGCTATGCACCGAAATGGAAAACTGGATTTTACCATATTGCTTTAGGAGCAGAAGTACCCATAGTGGTGGGCTATTTGGATTACAAAAGGAAACTGGCGGGAATAGGTCCAGTAACGCAGCCAGATGGTATGATACTTGAACAGATCGAAGAAATGATGGCTTTTGGCAGGACTATTACTGCCAAATATCCTGATCAGGGTATCAGATAATTTTAGGATCTTTAGATCGGTATAGTATCCCTACGACTTAGCGGCATATGTGGCCTTTAAAAATTTTGAATATGTTTAAAAAGAACTTTAAAAGGTTAAAAAAACTTACCTCGTTTCAGATAATACTGGAAAGTGTGAAGGATTTTGGCAGAAATGATGCCATGACTTTTGCTGCAT
Organism: Anditalea andensis; assembly: GCF_000714815.1. Classification (GTDB taxonomy): domain Bacteria; phylum Bacteroidota; class Bacteroidia; order Cytophagales; family Cyclobacteriaceae; genus Anditalea; species Anditalea andensis. The sequence goes on from NZ_JMIH01000016.1 coordinate 4,023, forward strand.
GTACGGCATTTTATACCATTTTCAGTCTGCCGGGTTTACTTATTATTGTTGTTTCCATAGCCGCTTATTTTTATAGTGAGGGAGCTGTAAGGGAAGAACTGTTGGAACAGGTCTCCAATACCTTAGGTTCCGACAGTGCATCGACCTTCGATAGCATCATCCAAAATGCCAGAATCGACGAACAGAGCCTATGGGCAAAAATTTTGGGACTGGCTGTCCTTGTATTCAGTGCTACTACTGTATTTGTCAGCCTTCAAAATAGCATAAACCATATCTGGCATATACAGGCGAAACCAGAAAGAGGTTTAGTAAAATTTATCATCAATAGGTTATTAAGTTTTTCATTGGTTGCCTCTATAGGATTTGTATTGATTATTTCTTTGATAGCTGATGCTATCTTGGTAATTGTTTTCAGGCATCTATCAAACTTGTTCAATGGAGAAACTTTTTTGCTTGCCAGTATAATTAACTTTGTGGTAGCACAGGGAATTGTAGTACTGGTATTTGGACTGATGTATAAAATTCTGCCTGATGCTCGAGTAAAATGGAGAGATGTATGGTTAGGTTCCTTTGTGACTATGATACTTTTCGCTACAGGAAAATACCTTCTGGGCATCTATATGGCAACTTCTGATGTAGGGGGAGCTTATGGTACTGCTGGGTCTTTGGTGTTTATATTGATATGGCTTTATTATTCTGTCATTATATTCTTATTTGGGGCTCAGATCACTTATTATATCGCCGAAAAGACAGGCGGAAGTATTTCCCCGTATAAAGAAGCAGTACGGGTACAGCTTATGGAAGTAGACGCAGACGGCAAAGTCATTAAGCCAGCCTCAGCCAAGGACACAAAAAAAGATCTTGAAAGAGCTGAAAAGGAAGAACAAGAAGCTATTCAAAAAGAAAACAAAGAAAATGGATCTTTAAAATAAAAAAGGCGGTATAACCGCCTTTTTTATTTTATCTCTTTATTATCATCAGCTTCCTCAATCTGAGGTTTGCTTTCATCTTTACCTTCCACTTTCTCATCACCTGTCTTATGATCGAAATGATGAACTTCCTTATCAAGGACTTCTTTTCCTGACATTCTCTTTTTGGTGAAAATATTTTTGAACATGAAAAATAAAACAAGGGCTATCCCTAAAATTATAAGAGCACCTAAGAACATTGACATAATTTATACTTTATATAGTAAAACGTTTTGATTTAAGTCATTATCGTAAATAGCAATAAAAATGCCTAATATTATCGGAATTTATAATAGTAGCGTTTCTATTAAAATAAGCTTCCTTGGACTGCCTGTGGCTTTTGACCCTGAACAGTACCTTTCAGCATATCATGGAGTAATTTTATAAAGCCATGCTTCCAACTTTCACCACTTATTTTCAATTCTTTGTTTTCATAATCTATCGGTCCCTTTAACTTTTCATATCCGATCATCATAGTCCAGACAGTATAAAATGTTATTTCAGGTTGTAAATCAGGCCGCATGCTGCCGTCCCTTACCCCTAAAGATATCATCTGGGTGCCGTATTTGGCAGGTTCATATTGAATTTCCGTCAGTTTAACAAAATTGGTACTCTCCAATATCAAAGGGTCAATCTTTTTGCGAAGTGAAGGATCATTATACATTCCTAATATGTTCATGAAATTCAATATGGATTCATGATACATTTTATGTTGTTGGGTAAAGATAAAATAATTTTCAACAAGGTCAGTGATTACCTCAATACCTTTTTTGCCTTTCCCTTTAATCAAAGTTTTGCTAAATAGGTCCTTAAGCTCTTCAAATGCCTTTCTGGTCACCGCCATATAAAGATCCTCTTTATTTTTGTAATAAAAATAAATTAAACCCTTGCTCATTTTAGCTTCTTTGGCCACATCATCCATTTTACAGGTTGCATATCCTTTTGCTGAAAAAAGCTTGATCGCTGCCGCTAATATATCCTTCTCTTTTTGTTGTCTTTCGTAGACGCCCATCGAACCGATAATTTTGTTAAATATAGATCAAAAAAATTGAATCTTAGTTAAGTAGAGTGAAATAGTCTGTTTGTAATATTATACCACATTGATAATAAAATAGTTTTTCTTTCCCTTCTGAACCAGTAAATATTTATTCTGCAAAAGATTTACTGTAAGTTTATCTGAAGGATCATTAACTTTTATTTTGTTAATACTAACCCCTCCTCCCAGAATCATCTTACGGGCTTCACCTTTGGATGAAAATATTACCCCTTGTGCCTTTTCTCCCAAAAGTTCTAAGACATCTTCCAACTTCTCAAAATCACTTTTAGTGACACCAACCTGAGGTACTCCATCAAAAACCTGTAAAAAAGTCCTCTCATCCAATGTGCTTAAATCTTCAGTGGAAGATTTTCCGAAGAGTATATCGGAAGCTGTCAGTGCCATCTTGTAATCTTTTTCACTATGGACCATTATGGTAATTGCCTTCGCTATCTCCTTTTGCAGCACCCTAACATGAGGGGCAGATGCATGTTCTAATTCTAAAGATAGAATAGTCTCCTCATCCAGGGTAGTGAAAATGCGGATATATTTTGCAGCATCCTCATCGGATACATTTAGCCAAAACTGATAAAATGCATAAGGAGACGTTTTCTCAGGATCTAACCATACACTGCCTCCTTCCGTTTTTCCAAATTTGGTACCATCTGATTTGGTAATTAGTGGTACAGTTAGGCCAAAAGCACTTCCAGCCTCCATTCTTCTGATAAGCTCGGTACCTGTGATGATATTTCCCCACTGGTCTGAGCCTCCCAGCTGTATGGTACAATTTTTATTTTTCCATAGATGAAGGAAATCATAGCCCTGGATAAGTTGATAAGTGAATTCGGTAAAAGAAAGTCCATTGCCTTCTTCTAGTCTTCTTTTAACACTATCCTTGGACATCATATAGTTTACGGTAATGTGTTTGCCCACATCCCGTATAAAATCCAGAAAAGAAAATTTTGACATCCAGTCAAAATTATTGACTAGTTCAGCTTTATTGGCACTTTCCTGGCCAAAGTCTAAAAATTTAGAAAGCTGCTTTTTGATCCCTTCTATATTTTTAGCTAGTGTTTCATTATCTAATAGATTTCTTTCGGCAGACTTAAATGATGGGTCCCCGATCATACCGGTGGCACCTCCGACCAGAGCAAAAGGTTTATGTCCTGCACGCTGAAAATGGAGTAGTGTCATCACACCTACCAGATGGCCTATATGCAACGAGTCCGCCGTAGGATCAAAACCTAAATATGCCGAGGCCATTCCCTTTTTAAGATGTGCTTCTATATCCGGAGTCATGTCCTGTAGCATGCCCCTCCATTTTAATTCCTCTATAAAGGTTTTCATAATCTGAATCAGTGTCAATAAATAAAGCTGCAAATATAGCGTTTGCAGCATTAGAATTAAAGGTTTGCCCTAGTAGTTTTCCTTAATATGGTTCAGCTTTAGTTTCTTTCCATTACCACTACAAGTTTTTTTGATTTGGGACTGATTGCCATACGGGATATATTTCCGTATCCTGGAAGGGAAACTTTAGCGATTTCTTGCCATGAATTATTTTTACGAACATTTTTGATGTAGATACTTTGTTCTGATGCCATTAATATGTGGTTTTTGCCCACCCAGATAAAATCTTCAGAATAGGGGAGGGTGAGTCCTATATTTTTGATTTCCTTTTTTTTAAGGTCATAAGATACCATTTCATACACGGGTTTACCATCCACTACTACATTGTTATTTTTGGAGATATAAGCCATCTGGCTGGTACCGGGCCTTTTCTTAATAGATCTACCCACATTTTGAGATAATGTATCTACTTCATCCCGGCTATAGGGGTAGATAAGTTTATTTGGACTGCCCAGTACGAACATCACTGCTTTATTATCATACCAGTCATAGTATCCTACTGGATAAATATTATCATAGAGTAATTCAGGTTCTCCCATATTTATAGGATATAGCCATAGCCTTTGTGTACTGTCTTCTTCGACAGTAATAGCCGATACATATAATCCGCAATCTGTCAAAGAAGGAGAAAATTCGCTTTTATTATCCGTACGTGTGATATTGGTAAATTTTTGTGTTTCAAAATTATACATAATAATATCATGATGTCCCTGGTCAGGCTTGCTTGAAAATACCAGCTGTTTTTCATTTATAAAATTCGGCTGGTTATCATAACCTATTCTGTCCGTTATTTTACTGGCAGAATGGGGGACTATCTGAAATCTTCCAAACCTCGATTTAGTGTCTAAGGATATAATATCAAAGGATCCCTGAGCATGAGAGGCTACTGGAAGCAGTATAGAAAGCAATAAAACATAGAGGGTAGTCAATTTCATAAATTATTAACGCAGTATTAAAAAACTAAATTACACAAACCCAGTTAATTTCCAGTGAGTAAATTAAATTTATATACCGACAAGGCGTTTGATAACCTGAGACATCAAAAAGACCCAATTGCTGACCTTGCCGTAAAAGTATTGATAGCAAAACCTTCTTTGGCCGAAGAAATCAATAACTGGAAAAGCATACCTTCCATTTTACCTGAAACCTTTCCCATAGATCTGGTACAGTTTTGGCAATTTTATAGCACAGTTCCAAATCAACTCGATCTGAGCAAGGTACACCGGTCCCAGGATTTTTTCTCAAAAAAGGGAAATACATATTTAGGTTTATTAGGGTTTTATTCATTACCGTATTGCTATGCATTTGGGGATGGAGCGCAGGTATTGGTAAGGTCTAAGCGTATCCTTGAGGACCAGGGCAAAAGGCTGATAGAAACTGCAGGTTTTGTGCTAGAATCATTCAAGCCCAACTCATTTATGTGGGATAGTTCTTCTCTATTGGTAATCGCAAAGGTACGGTTGATCCATGCTTTTGCCAGGTATTTTATTGACCGGCATGACAGTACATGGGATGAATCATGGGGTAGCCCTATCAATCAGGAAGACATGATAGGTACAAACCTGGCCTTTAGTTATCTGGTGATCAGGGGCTTTAGAAAAGTAAATCAGCACCTGGACCAGATTACGGTGGATGCACTCCTGCATTACTGGAAAATAATAGGCTACTATATGGGTATAAATATTGATTATTGGCCTACTGATGCAAAAGAAGCAATATATTTAGAAAAACTCATCAGGGGAAGGCAAATGAAGCATTCAGATGCAGGAATCAAACTCATCAATAGCCTGGTAAGTTATTATAAAAAATCTGTACCTCCACAGCTTTCCAATTTTGTGGAAACAATGATCGCTTATTTAATAGGAGAAAAAGCTTCAGCATGTTTGGCTATCTCCAAAAGATATGATTTACCTCCATCTATTTTCGCCCAGGTTTTAAAATATAATTTCAAAATCCAAGGATCAAACTCGGCTTCTTATGCTCACTTAGCCAGTGGATTTAAAAAAGTGGTAGACCAGGAGTATGGCGGGAAAGCATCCATTCAAATTCCGGTTATTCCTTCCATGCCCGAAAATGTTGTTCATAAACGGACATAAACATGTGTCTGTTGCGGACATTCAGTAATGCGTAAACCCCTTTTAAATCATGAAGGGGGACTTTTTTGCACATGGCATTCTTTTCGTACTTTTAGCTGTAAATGATTAGGAAAATTCTAAATATTAAAGAAAAACTACCTGTCGAATTGATCTTTTGGCTGGGGGCCCTTATCAGTCTGGCACTGATGAAACCCGGACATGACCATCATTTTACCTTATGTCCAATATCCTACATTGGTTTTTCATGGTGTCCAGGATGTGGATTGGGACGGGCTATTAATTTAATGTTACATGGACATTTTTCCGCATCATTTTCTATGCATCCATTGGCTGGTTTGGCCATCGTGGTGATTATATGGCGAATTATACAATTAATAAAAAACATTAAAAACTTCAATTATTATGGCTAATGTATTAAGACATCTTCCGGAACTGGAAGGTATGGAATTAGGATATATTCAGGGTATATTAAAAAATATGAATGACGAACAAGCCAACATGTTTGCCCAGGTTTACAGAGCTCGAAGAAAAGATAGTCAGATGATCCTTATTCTCACTCTGATAGGGTTCTTTGGCTTTGCAGGATTACATCGCTTTATATTGGGACAAATCGGCCTGGGCATTCTTTATTTATTGACTGCTGGTTTGTGTTTTATAGGTACCATAGTAGATCTGGTCAATTATAAAAGTTTAGCTTATGAATACAATGTCAGGATAGCCCACGAAACACTTAATATGATGTCCAACGGGTATGGATTTAATCAAAACACTGAAGCAAATGTGTAAAATAATTAAATTTTTCTATATAGCTTTAGCTATGATTATCTTTCCATCCTGTGGTTTTTCCCAAATGGAAACTGCAGTAGATGTAGAAAAGAGTTTTACCGGTATAGAAGAAATAGAAATCAATGGAGGTTTTTTAGAAATAACCTATGAAGGTAAAGAAAACGACACAGAGGTATTTCTCAATGCTTATCTGGAATCTACAAGAAAAAATGATTACGACATTATCTATCGGGTGGATGGAAATAAACTTAAAGTGGAACTCAAGAAGATTCGATCATCTGGAGGCAATAATACAAACTCAGGTTTTATCAGTCTCACAGGACCAGAAAATGTCAGGTTAAAGGTAACCAATAGCTCAGGAAGGATGTTTATCAGTGGCCTCACATATCAGGAGGCAACTTTTAAATGTAGTTCAGGAAAAATTGATTTGAAAAACCTGATGGTGGACCATATAAACATCACAGCCTCTTCAGGAAAAATAGATGGACACTTACTAGGAGGTGATATCGATTGCTCTATTTCATCGGGATCAGTAAATCTGGAAAATGTAGATGGCAATGTTACACTCAATGGATCCAGTGGAAAGTTTACCGTAAAAAATGTCCAGGGCAGGGTAAATACGAGCATGAGCTCAGGAAGCGTTACATTAGAAAATATCCATGAACTCGAGAATGCTTCTGTATCATCCGGTAGAATAAAAGGCACCGGAGTAGGTTTAGGTAAGAATACAGAACTTAAAGCTTCTTCAGGTAGCATAAATATTCAGACCAATGATGATCTGGCCGATTATAACTTTGATTTATCCGGTGGTAGCGGTAGTATGACTGTAGGCAACCAGAAGGGCCGAAAGAACATGATCATAGATAATAATGCCGGTGCCACTGTAAAAGGAAGGGTGAGTTCAGGTAAAATAAGTATTACTAATTGAGGTAATAAACAGGTGATGGTAGAAGGAGTAGGGGCATATGACAAAAATGAGCAGTGGCAGGAATAAACCGATAGGATAACCTATATATATAAATATAGCAGATATGCTCCAATAACAACATGTATTCAGCTGAACAAAAATAGGTTCAGGCTTTCTTTCGATTTTATATATTATTGCATAGGTATCTGACGATTTAAAAGTGCCAAGCTAATATTCGGCTTTTTTTCTGTCCTTGTGCCATTTCAATAACCTTATAATTTGCACCTATTTCTTGAAGTTTTTTATAAAGCAGTGGCAATGATTCTTTTTTGGAGATCAAAGAAGTGAACCACCTGCACTGCATTTTATAAAATATGCTTTCTTGGATCATATTTGATACAAATCGCTGTTCTCCACCAGGGAACCATAATTCGTTTTTATTACCACCGAAATTTTTATTGTTGGAATTTATAGAAAGGTTTCTGTTCTTTCTATGAGTAGCCTGGGCTGCCTCTTTAGCTGAAGCATGAAAAGGTGGATTGCACATGGTGAAATCCACTTTTTCACCCTGGTGCCAGACATTACGGAATATGCGACTGGTATGAGGCTGGAGCCTACAGGTTATTAAAGGTTTGATAGATGGGTTATGATCTAGAATAGAGCATACATTGGATAGTGATAATGGATCTATATCGGTACAGATAAATTTCCACCCAAATTTACTAGCCCCTATCAGCGGATAAATTCCGCTTGCACCTGTTCCTATGTCCAAACCTGTCAGACCTTTGCTTACTCCCGTATCCAAAAGTTCTGCTAGATAATATATATAATCTGCTCTACCCGGGATGGGTGGACAGAGGTTTCCAGCTGGTATATCCCAGTGTTGAATACCATAGTCGGATTTTAGAATGGCTTTGTTCAAAGCTAACACTGCTTTGGGATCAGTAAAGTCTATGGATAGATTACCATAGGGGTTAAGCCTTACATAAACCCCTAGACCATGGTCAGCTTGTATAAGCGCTTCAAAATCATATCCGAACCGGTGAATATTATGGGGATGAAGCCCCGCCTTTGGGTTATCAGTCATTGTCATTCACTTTTCCATAAAGTGATCTGCCAGCTTCTTCATACTTATCACCGGGAAACCAAAATGGAGCCTCATCCATATCCGCTACATATTGGGCAGACAAAATATATGATTTCCAGTATAACAAAGCATAATCAAGGTCAAAATTATCGACCCTGTCAGACTGCTGGTGGTAATGTTTAGCTACCTCCTCATCAAATGCCGTAAAACCCAGACTATAGGTCGGAGAAGGTATCCCTTTCCTTGCAAAATTCACATTATCAGACCGGTCATATAGCCCCTGTTCTGGAGCGGGGTCTGACTGAGCCGTCAGGCCAAACGCAGATACGGCTTCAGCTATTCTTTCATCTGCTGTAGTCCTACCCAAACCGATGACAGTGATCAGAGAGGTATCATTATAGCCTGCATTATCAATATTCATATTAAATATAATGTCTTGCAGCGGAATCAATGGGTGGTCTGCAAAATAACCACTTCCCAGCAAACCTTTCTCCTCAGCTGTCCAGGCACATAATAGGATGGATCGTTTCGGTGGATGCTTAGCAAAATACTTGGCAGCATTAATAATTGCTACTGTTCCGACAGCGTTATCTCTAGCACCATTGAAAATAGAATCGCCCTCTGAATTAGGTTTTCCTACACCTATATGATCGTAATGGGCAGACAGCATAACGTATTCAGTTTTTAATTCCGGATCGGTGCCTTCTATTACCGCTACCACATTTCTTCCTTGGATCTGGCGATTTGTCTTACCTGACACTGATAGGCTGACAGATGTAGTTTCTCTTTTGTTTACGGTAGCATATAGTTCGCCTGTCATGTCCTTTACCCAAATGTAGGGTAGTGATTGGGTTTCATCAGGATTTTGGTCTATCGTCAGCTGCGTCCTGTTTAGATAGGTGACCAGCATATTCCAGGGTGTAGTAGGCGCATTGAACATTTCGATTACACCTATCGCCCCATTTTCTTTGGCCAGTCTTAATTTTTTACGTCCGAGAGAAAATAATTCGGAAGGACTTAACTGATCGGGGGCTCCTACTTTTACCACTAACATTTTGCCAGACACATCTACTCCCTTCAGATCTTCATCCAGTCCATGACCTGCTGCCAGAAGTTCATATTTGCCATTGATATCGCCCCCATCTAAAACAAGCATATTGTCTCCTTGAGTAAAGGTTTGGGTACTAAAAACTGCATTTGCGTCAGCGGGGGGGCCAGAAACCCTGAAAGGGACATTTTGAAAGTAATCCTTAGCACCATCGATCTCTTTAGCACCGTATTTCCAAAACTGCTCCGCTATGTATCTGGCAGCAAGGTTGATCTCAGGTCTGATGGGATCCCTGCCCATCATCTCGTCAGAGGCAAGGTATCTAAAATGAGATAGGGCTTCTCGGTCATCAATGGCTTCTTCAATCTGGTTTTTAGGTTCCTGTGCGGTAACAGACAAAGCGGTAAGGAGAAAGCAAAGCGGCAATAGATATTTATGAATCATGATTATTATTTGGGATGTGCTAACAAAGTTTAAAGATAATAAATTCTGTTTGGTTACATTCCTAAAAGTATGTAATAACCAAGAGTGATTAATATAGGGTTTACCATATGAGGAAGGATGAACCATTTATTCAGTTGACACTAAGTCGACTTTATAAATTTATTTTGGTGACTATCCATATTTTATGACAATGGAATAAAGCACAGTTTTTTTTAAACCACCCTACCTTGTACTATTTATACTATATTTAATTTTGAAGCCGTATCTTTCCAACCTAACTTATGAATGATATTTAAAAAATGATCAGGTAAAGGTGCCTGAATATTTACTTCTTCATGGGATATGGGATGGATGAACTTCACCTGCCAGGCGTGGAGCAGGATATTTTGAAGACTGAATTTTTCTCTAAAAAACTTATTTTGTTTGTTTTCTCCATGGGTGGTATCCCCGATAAGGTAGTTACGTTCGTGCGCCAGATGCCGCCTGATCTGATGCATCCTACCCGTTTGTGGAAATGCTTTTACCAGTGAGTACCTGCTAGTGGCAAACTTAGGAGAAGAAGCGTAGGGTAATTCTATCTTTGCTAAACTCCAAAAACTGGTACGGGCTTCCTGTAGATCGCCAATTAAATCTTTTTTTAATGGATAATCGCTAACAAACTGATCTTCTTTTAGATATCCCCTCACTGTGGCGAGGTATAGTTTTTCTATCTTATGTTCGGTAAACAGTGTAGTAAACAGTGAAGCATCTTCGGAAGATTTGGCAAACAGTAAAATACCAGAGGTAGGGCGATCTATGCGGTGAAGGGGATATACCCATTTTCCGATTTGGTCACGCAGTAATTGCATCGCATAGGTGGCATCATCGTTTTTGGCTATTTTGGTACGGTGGACCAGTAGACCTGCAGGTTTATTGATTGCTATATAATGATCATCCTCAAATAATATTTCAAGCATCACGAAGATTGGGTTATATGTAAATTTTAAAACGGGGTCTAAATCTTGATGTAAATTATATAAATATCAGAAGCCTAAAAGGTATTCTTAAGCTTCCGACATTCATTCATAAAATCAATAAATAGTACCGGATCCTATTGACTCATTTCCTTCATACCAAGCCACAAATTGTCCTGATGCAATTCCTTTTTGAGGATGGTCAAAGATAACATAAAGACCATTTTTTTTCATGATCAATGTAGCCATACTGAGCGGCTGCCGATACCGGATCCTGGTCAGATACCTAGCTGATGAGTCCGGGATTAGCTTTAGATCTTCACGGATCCAATGCACATCTTCCAAAGAAACAAAAAGTCCTTTTCGCATCAATCCAGGATGGTCTTCTCCTAGACCGGTATAGATGATGTTATCTTTAGTATCAGTATGGATTACAAAAAGAGGTTTACCTGTACCGCCTACATTTAATCCTTTTCTTTGACCTACAGTAAAATAATGGGCACCGTTATGTTCTCCGATATTTTTTCCCTGTTCTGACTTATACTGGATAGGTAGACATAGGGTATCCAAAGTTTGTCTGTCCCAAGTGTCAGGTTCTGTACCGGGAATGGTTTGCATCTTATAATAGGATAAGTCTTCCGGTATAACTTTTATTTCCCCTTTTTTTGGTTTTAGTTGCTGCTGTAGGAAATCTGGTAACTTCACCTTACCTATAAAGCATAGCCCCTGACTGTCTTTTTTATCAGCAGTGATCAGATCTCTTTCCTTGGCTATAGCCCTTACTTCTGGTTTTTGAAGGTGGCCTATAGGAAATAGCGCCATTGATAGCTGTTCTTGATTTAACTGGCAGAGGAAGTAGCTTTGATCCTTATTCGTATCAGCTCCGGCTATAAGCCTTTGGATTTCTTTACCGTCTTTATTTATTGTTTCCTTTTGGCAGTAATGACCGGTAGCTACATAATCGGCTTTCAGTTTTTTGGCTGCTTTTAAGAAGATATCGAATTTTATTTCGCGGTTGCATAGTATATCCGGATTGGGTGTCCTTCCTGCCTGGTATTCGGCAAACATATAATCCACGATTCTGTCTTTATATTCTTCACTAAGGTCTATGGCCTGAAAAGGGATTCCCAGTTTTTCTGCTACCAACATGGCGTCGGTGCTATCTTCCATCCATGGGCATTCATTGGAGATGGTGACAGTTTCGTCATGCCAGTTTTTCATAAACATGCCTATCACTTCATACCCTTGATCCAGCAAGATGCTCGCTGCCACACTGCTGTCCACTCCTCCGGAGAGGCCGACTACTACTCTTTTTCTTAATGTCATTTCTGTATATTTTCATGGGGTCAAGGCCCATGAGGTTTCACGATTAACAGCTGCGGTCAGCCATTTGGTTCGCAAAGATAGGTAGGAATTTGTAGAAGGAGGGTTTTATTTGTCAAAGAAAATGCTGGGACAATGTACGCTTACTTAAAAATGATCATTTATCATGAATATTTATACAAACGTTAATAAAATAAACTTTGGAAGGGAGATATATATAAAATGTGGTTTTAGCTGCAATATTTTTAGCCGCTACGACTAATTTAGCTGATGCTGTATGCACTGAGATTATTAAATTGAATCAATGGAACATCCATGGCATAAAAGTATACGATGAATTACCAGTGAATTGATCGTATACTTTGAATGATGGAAACAGCAAATAACGATATAAATCAATAAAAAATAATAGGAAAAAATCTATTCACTGGTATTGTCAAGCTGCTGTTCAAACCGCTCCAGCATTTCCGACATGAGTTCGGCTTTCATTTCTGTTCGCTGGTTTGCTATCAAGGAGTTTCCCCGTTTGTTCCCCGTAGTATCTGCCATTTCGATAGACTGCCTTCTGAAGAGATCCCTATTCTTGTCTCTAAAATCCCGTGACCTTTTAATATTTTTTTTTAGATCTTCTTGATTGAGTTTAAAAAGCTTAGGAGGCTGGCTTTGATCGTAAAGTTCCAGTTCCGTAGCATTGCACATTTCCTTTGCATCTTGTCTATTGTAAGCCATTTTATATTGAGGTTGATTGAAAATACTTATTGCAAATGCTTTGCCGAAAAATAGAGGATTTATATTTCTTTAATGTTTATGTCATAAGTAAGAGCCTTTTTTAAGTGGTTGTATTTATGTAATAGCATAAATACATAGTATGAAGTAAGTGTTTAAAATGTATGTATATTAAATTAAATTATTATAATAGAGCCATACTGTTTCTTTCTAGTACAATCTATCACAACATTTCCAGAGATAAAATATTATATATAGGGATCAAAACAATGGCCATTATGCAATTATATAATCGTAGCGCTATGCGTTCAATCGACCATCACACCTAATTCATAAAAATTACCTATTTTTGCTATCTATGAATGATTTTGGTCAAAAAGGAAAAGTTGTCATTACCTGCAAAGACAGGTTTGCCCCGTATTTAGAACAGGAGCTGGTTACACTTGGTTTTAAACCCAAGGTAGTATTTAGAACAGGAGTAGAGCTGTATGCTTCTCTTAATGAATGCATTTTTTTAAACCTTCACTTACGTACTGCCAGTCATGTGCTTTTTGAGATCAAATCATTTTATTTGAGACATGCTGATGATATATACCGTAGAGTAAAGGCGCTTCCTTGGGAACAGTATATAACCAACGAAACCTACTTTTCTGTATCCAGCCATGTGGAGAATGAAAGTGTAGATAATCCGCTATTTGTGAATGTTAGGATCAAAGATGCCATAGTGGACCGATTTAGAGAAAATTCAGGAGTAAGACCTAATAGTGGCTCAGAATATGATGGAGCTGTATTTCAACTATTTTGGAAAGATACCCAAGCTTCACTTTATATCAATACTTCAGGAGAGACCATAGCCAAACATGGTTATAGAAAAATTCCTGGGCAAGCGCCTATGTTGGAGGCCCTAGCTTCCGTTACTTTAATGGCAGCTGGATGGGATGGCAAAGGTGTATTGGTCAATCCTATGTGTGGATCAGGAACTGTTGCCATAGAAGCAGCTATGATTGCGAGCAACCGTTACCCAGGGCTTTACAGAGACAGGTATTCCTTTCAATTTTTCATTGGTTATGATGATAAAGTGTACCGGGATTACAAAGAAGACCTTTTCTCCAAAATTAATGACAATATTATTGCAACGATCATAGCCAATGACATCAGTGACCAGGCGCAGCTGATCAGTCAGGAAAATGCCAAGGAAGCCGGCGTAAATGATCTTATAGCATTTGTGAAAGGAGATTTTGCTGATATCCCACTGCCTGAGACAGAAGATGGAATCATATTCATTAATCCGGAATATGGAGAAAGACTCGGTCAGGAAATAGAACTGGAGGAAACCTATAAACGAATAGGGGATTTCTTGAAACAAAAGGGAGAGGGATATACAGGTTTTATCTTCACGGGTAATCTTGAACTCGCCAAAAAAATAGGTCTGAAAGCAAAAAGAAGGATGGAGTTTTATAACGGTACCATAGATTGCAGGTTGCTTAAATATGAACTATATAAAGGGAGCAGGGAAAAACAATAGATTTTCCCTACCCACATTTTGCTTAATTATGTTCTAATATACGGTTAAGTTCAGACACTTTGAGGTTCAGTTCATTTATGGCTGCACTGTAGCGTTCGTCCCATTCTGTCAACCTATCTGTATTTTTATTTTCGATCTCATACATGATTCCGGGAAGCATCCAGGAGGCATAACCACTATATGGATCTGTAGATGCATATAGAGACCTGTACCAGCTACCAAAGTACATACCTTTCGGATCTATGAAACTTTTTTCCAACTCAAGGAGCTTGGCATTTATATCATTCAATATATTGGATTCCAATCCGCTATCGAGCTTATTATCCAAATTCTTGCTGTAGTTATCAGAAGAAGCTTTAAGGTAATTAAGAGCTGTTCGTGTTTTTGCAAAACCATTGAATTCTGGATGAAATTCTTTTACCCCCTTTACCGCTTGTTCAAAATGCATATTAAGATCTTCCGCATATCGGGGTACATCATAGGGTATCACCTCAGCATTTGCCAGTCTAAGTGTCATCAGCCCTATCAATTGCTCCACTGCACCACCCATTTTAAAGGTTGGATCAACAAATTTTTCATAGAAATGCATATTATCATAATTGGTATGGTACAAAGTAGGGCCTCCCGTTCCGCCGCTTACTGAAGGAATACCCACATGCATATAAAAGGCGATATGATCAGATCCACCGCCTAGATTGCCTATGCTGGGTTCTTTCTTTTGACCTGCCCATACCTCGAAAACTGATTTGGCAGAGTCAGGAAACTGAACCTCTTTGGAAGAGTCTATGATCAGCTGCTTAAGAGTGGGAGAGGATGCAGCTCCGAAATTTCTTCCCGATACAGCTGCATCTAAATTGATATATGCTACAGCATTTGCTTTCAACTCATCCCTCATCTGCTCCACCCACTCTGTAGATCCTATGACACCATGCTCTTCAGCATCCCAATGGCCAATTAAAATGGACCTTTTTGGTTTGTCTGTCAATTTGCCCAAAGTTTCACTAAGGCTTAATAGCATGGCCGTACCACTATTAGGGTCCGTGGCACCATGGCCCCATGCATCATAGTGGCAGCCAAGTATGATCCACTCGTCAGGTCTTTCTGATCCTTTTAGTGTACCTATTACGTTATGCACGCGAACAAAGTCCCTTTTTTGATCTACCATGACCCGGATTTTTAAGTTTTTGCCTCCCTCTAGTCTATAGGGGAAGGGAAGTCCTCCCTGCCAAGAAGAGGGTACTGCCTGTATTCCCTGCATCAGCTCCATGATTTCTCTGGCAGCACCATAAGGGATAGGAGTTACGGGTATTGTATGGAGGGCCGTTTCTGACGGATCCAGTCGGGGTACTTTTATTTTACCATCTCTGGGCAAAGCAGGCTCAAAGGGAGTCAACGGATCCCCCGTAAAATTTTCTGTAAGCAAAGATCCCCGCTGAATGGCACTTTCATTATAATGGATGCCCTCGGGGTATACCAGGCCCTTAGCATAGCCACTATCTTTTGGATCCGTATAGATCAGGAGCCCCGCAGCACCGTTCTCCTCTGCAAATTTGGCCTTATACCCTCGGAAATTACCTCCATATCGTGCAAGGACAACTTTTCCTTTGACATCTATACCCAGTTCCTTTAACTTTTCAAAGTCCGCCTTAGTGCCGTAGTTGGCATAGACAACCTCTGCTGTCACATCCCCGCTGCCTGAGTAGGCATTCCAGCCTTTCCAAAGATCCGGATGATCAGAATAAGGATCTTCTTCTAGAATAAACTCTTTCTGGTTTAAGGGCTTTCTTATAGGAGTTACAATCTCCACAGCTGAATGTCCTGGCTCTTTGGACATGTACACATCGTATGGGTATACTTCTGTGGACCATCCTGCTGCTTCCATGGTTTGTATTAAATAATCCTTTACTTTTTCATTTGCGGCACTTCCAGCTACATGGGGGACCGCTGTAAGTCTGGTCAGGTGAGTTTTAAATCTGCCGTAGTCTACACCATCTAAAAATCGCTTTTCGGATTGCTGCTGGACAGAGACAGATTGCTGCTGAAAACCAATGTACTGCTGAGCTTGCAGTGAGGTGCCTAAACCTAATAGGAGAGGTAAAAAGAACGTGTTTTTCATATTATGCAAATATAAAATGATCTTCAAAAGATTTTGTAAGAAATTTGGATTACAATATACCCAGTTTTATCAAATCAGGGCTTCCATTTAAAAAAAAGTACCGTATCACTATTTATTTGTATCGGTAGTAACCGTTACCAAACCATCGTAGGTTTTTTCTAGCATCTTGACCATAAGTTAGTTCAGCCCCTTTGTATAAAAATCTAAAACCCTATATAGAAAATGTCTATTCCAGATAGAAATTAACTATTTCTATCATTTAATACTAGCTCATATATTTGCCCTCGATTATACAACCCTCAACATTTAGTTTAATAATTGAATATGAAAAGGATCATACTATTACTTTCTCTGGTGATCAGTCCTCTATATAGTGGATTCGCGCAGGAAAAACCAACGGTGGACGGGTATTCCGGTGCCACTAAAAAAAGTCACAGTGTAGCTAAAACAACCCAAAATAGTGAATGGTGGCCTAATCAATTAAATTTAGGCATTTTAAGACAACATTCCTCGCTTTCCAATCCGATGGGTCAAAATTTTGATTATATCGAAGCGTTCAACAGTTTAGATTATGAAGCCCTGAAGAATGATATCCGAGAAGTAATGACCACCTCACAGGATTGGTGGCCAGCAGATTTCGGTCATTATGGAGGACTGTTTATCAGAATGGCATGGCATAGTGCTGGAACATACCGAACAGGAGATGGCCGAGGCGGGTCACGTTCAGGGCAGCAGCGCTTTGCACCACTGAATAGCTGGCCAGATAATGCTAACCTCGACAAAGCCAGGAGATTATTATGGCCGATCAAGCAAAAGTATGGCAACCAGATATCATGGGCTGACCTTATGGTGCTGACCGGAAATGTGGCACTTGAATCTATGGGATTTAAAACCTATGGTTTTGCAGGGGGGAGAATGGATTCATGGGAACCTGAATTGGATGTATATTGGGGCAAAGAGACCGTCTGGCTGGATGACCAGCGGTACACTGGCGACAGACAATTGGAAAGGCCGCTCGCAGCTGTACAAATGGGATTAATATATGTAAACCCTGAAGGACCAAACGGAAATCCCGATCCTGTTTTGGCGGCACATGACATACGGGAAACATTTGGAAGGATGGGAATGAATGACGAAGAGACTGTGGCTTTGATCGCAGGAGGCCATACTTTGGGCAAAACCCATGGAGCAGGTCCTGCCGAACATGTAGGAAGAGAACCGGAGGGAGCAGCTATAGAAGAACAGGGCTTCGGCTGGACCAGTACTTATAAAACAGGTAAGGGTGCAGATGCCATCACTTCCGGGCTGGAAGTCACCTGGACCTCTACACCGGCACAGTGGAGCCACGATTTCCTTACCTTTCTGTTTGCGTTTGATTGGGAACTTACCAAAAGTCCTGCTGGCGCTCATCAATGGGTGGCTAAAAATGCCGGAGATATCATTCCACATGCTTTTGATGTCAATAAAAAGCAGCCCCCTTACATGTTGACCACAGATTTATCTCTTAGATTTGACCCGGAATACGAAAAAATATCAAGAAGATTCCTTGAAGATCAGGATGCTTTTAATGATGCATTTGCAAAAGCCTGGTTTAAATTAACCCACAGGGATATGGGCCCCATCAGTACCTACTTAGGTCCTGAAGCACCAAAGGAAGACCTGATCTGGCAGGATCCGATACCTGCCCTTAACCATACCCTTATCAATGAAAGTGACATTAGGACACTAAAAGAGGAAATTAATCAGTCAGGACTTAGTATTACTGAAATGGTAACTACCGCCTGGGCATCTGCTTCTACCTATAGAGAGTCCGATAGAAGAGGAGGGGCCAATGGTGCTAGGATAAGGTTAGAACCTATGAGGAAATGGGAAGTGAATAATCCTGATAAACTTGATAAAGTTTTGACTACACTGGAAAAGATCAAGGATGAATTTAATTCTAAAGCAGGATCTAAAAGAGTTTCTTTAGCAGATCTTATAGTTTTAGCAGGCAATACTGGTGTAGAAAAAGCCGCCAAAAATGCCGGACATGAACTTCAGATTCCTTTTTCACCTGGGAGAATGGACGCTTTGGCCGAACAGACTGATATGGAATCTTTTGAACTGCTGGAGCCTATGGCAGATGGATTTAGAAATTATCTTAAAACAAAATATATTGTATCTACGGAAGAGCTTTTAATAGACAAAGCTCAGTTGCTGACCTTGACTGCACCTGAGATGACGGTACTAGTAGGAGGGATGCGGTCACTTAATGCCAATTATAATGGCTCTAAGCATGGGATATTTACCAATAATAGAGATATGCTCAATAATGATTTCTTTGTCAACCTTCTGGACATGGGCACAGAATGGAAAGCTGCTGATGATACTAAAGAGATTTTCATAGGAAGAGACAGAAAAACTGGTGACGTCAAATTTTCTGCTACCAGAGTGGACCTTATTTTTGGTTCTAATTCTGAGCTGAGAGCTTTGTCTGAGTTATATGCACAAGAAGATTCCAAAGAAAAGTTTGTAAATGACTTTGCTGCAGCATGGACCAAAGTAATGGAACTAGACCGGTTTGATCTCACCTATAAGAAACAGGATCAGCATCCTTAAGTATAAAACCATAAAATCCATCCTTCAAGAGGATGGATTTTATGTTACAAAGTTTTAAGTTTTGTCTGCTATAGTTCAGGCGTGCCAGCTGAAACCCTTTGCTTTTTAATTGCTGAAAGCATTATCATCTAATAAATTTTTCAACAGCGAGGATATTTTGACTTTCTTTGCCCAATATTCTTTTTGTTCTCAAGTAACGATCTAATTCATACTCATCAAAATGCTCACTATCAGGGTCAAATGAACTTATCCTAACCCTTCCTCTAGAATGTATAAAAGAATTGTTTCCGATCCACATACCTACATGTATTACTTTTTCTGGTGAATCTGCTGCAGCAGGTTTACCAAAAAACAACAAATCTCCAACCTGAAGATTTTCCCAGTTTTTGTCCTTATCCACTTCTTCACCTTCGTGGATCTGCTGGCTGGCATCCCTAGGTATGATCTGACCATTAAGAAAAAAGACCGTTTTGGTGAAACCGCTGCAATCAACTCCCTTTATAGATGTACCTCCCCAAAGATACGGGATACCCATCATGCTTTTAGCAGTACTTATGAGATTTTCATGAGATGGATTTCTGCTGGCTATCCAGTCACCCAGAGGCTCCATACTACTGCTATTTACATATCCTTTTCTGCCATCTGGCAATTTTACCTCATAGAAATCCGTTTTTCTGCCGATTACTTCGAGAACATTGCCCGCGGTAAGGTCAGAAACCATTTCGATTTGATTTTCATCAGCATATACATAGCCTATCAGTGAAGTAAAAACAGCCTTCTCTGATAGGTCCCACTGCTGAAACTCCTCTTGGTCCATCAGTTGGATACCTGCCGCATCTATCCATGAGATGTATTGGTCCGGTGTCTGAACCAGATACCATGTACCATCTTGTTTTAAAACATTTAGTGGAGTTCCCATGGTAGCTTGAGTGGCCAGCTCTGCACTGTGCTTTGGCTGACTGCGAATATTAGCTACTGATATGGTGACTACTCCAAAATGTTTACCTTCCAACATAGGTAATACCGTCACCTGATCTGTATACGCTATACCATTTTCCTCAAATCTGTTCTTGAGGGTTTCCAGAGCTTCAGGTAAATTTGTTTCTCCAGAAAGTATATTATTTTCAAAGGATATATCAAATAAAGCAACTCTTTTATCCGGTGCGAATTCGGTTCTGGTTTCTTCAATTAAACTGCCTGATTCAGGTGAATCTAATCTTTCACATGCTAAAAAAAGGTAGCAACTTAAAATGGCCGCTAAGCAGGTATATATACTTATTTTAGACTTGAATTGATAAAAGCAATAACTCAAATGCATATATTTTAAATTGAAATGTTTTATACTCAATAATAAAAGCCCATGATTTTAGAAATGGGGCTAATATTTGCATTAAATTAATGATCATTTGACTAAGCCCGGATCTCTTTCTAGAAATTCTTGGTAAAGTTGAATATGTCTATTGGTCATAGGTATCTTATATCCGTCTATAAATACATGTAGAATTTGGGTCTTGGTTTCAAAAGGATCTCCATCCGAGACAAATAAGGTAGCAGACTTGCCCTGCTCAATGGATCCAAGTCTATCAGCTACCCCAAATATTTCTGCAGGCACTAAGGTCACTGCTTTTAAAGCTTCATCTTTACCCATACCATAAGCGGCTGCAAAACCAGCATTAAAAGGAAGGTTTCTTACATTTTCTGTATCATTGGTCCTTAAACCAACTTTTACTCCAGCAGCTAACAATTTCCCTGGATTGGTATAAGCCGCATCATATCGGTCAGATTCTCTGGTAGGAATAGATAACATAGGTCCAGTGATGACTGGTATACCAGCAGCAGCGATTTTGTCCGCTACCCTCCAGCCTTCTGCTACACCTGTAAGGATCGCCCTTACATTTGGCTTATCAGCCAGCCACTCTAGCGTATTGGTGATATCTTTGGCAGCGTTTACTTCTATCAATAGCGGTAGTTCACCTGAGACCGCTTTTGACAAATGTTCCATTTCTGGATAGTAATCCAGTTCAGCTTCAGCTTCTCTGAAAGATTGAAACATAGTAGCTCTCTGCCACAGCTCATTAATGTTTTTCATGGCTGTTTCGGCATCCTTTTTTATATCGTCGTCGCTTCTACGGTCACGCGTACTTCTTCTGGCGGAGCTGGGGAAATTCATTACCACACCTTTAAATCCTGCATACATCTGGTCAGGTGTATATCCATTCAAATTTATCAGAGCTGCAGTACCTGGGAAAAGGCCTCCTGAAGGAACAGCCAAGGTGGTAGTAACACCACTGACTCTGGTAACCGGGATGGCTACTGCGTTGGGATTTATCGTAGTAAGCGCCTGCATGTTAGGTGTTACATTGCCTAATTCTGCATTATCATTAGTCTCTGCTACTGAATTGATCTCTACCATCCCTAATTTGGTACCACCATCGAACATGCCTGGATAGATATATTTTCCAGAACAATCTATTATTTCAGCATCTGTTGAACTGATGTTTTCACCAATCGCAGTAATATTTCCTTCAGATATCAATACACTGGTATTGGACAGTATCCCTTTATTTACAGTAACCACAGTAGCATTCCTTAGCAGAAAGGTTCCAGATCTAGGTTTGACTACTTCACCATCTATTTGGGCGGTTGCCCATAAGGGTAAAAGAGTAAAAGTACAGGCGAATAGAATTAAATTAAATTTTCTCATTATATATATAATTATTTATAATTCAGTAGATTATCAATGGTTGTGATCAAATAAATTTCTACCGAAATTTGAAAACAAGAAATCCACATTATGCATGCACTTATGTTCGTGTTCTTTAAGGTAAATAGGCTCTACCATTTCAGTGGCACTTACCCTGATGCGCTGGTCATGATTATCCTCATTGATATCAAAGTATTTTACACCGTCTACAAAGGTCATCTGAGGAATGGCATACACAGATAGGGGATGACTGTCAAATATTACCAAATCAGCTTGTTTACCTACTTCAATAGATCCAACCTTATCAGCAATCCCAAGCTGTTTGGCAGGATTAATGGTTATCAATTCAAGCGCTTCTTGATCGGTAAGACCACCATATCGCTGGGTTTTAGCTGCTTCGTGATACAGGTGTCTGATCAGTTCTCCACTGTCTGAATTAATAGAGGTAACTACTCCATTCCTGTTGAGAATAGCGGCATTAAAAGCAGTGGAATAATATACTTCAAATTTATAAGCCCACCAGTCTGCAAATACCGATGCACCCATGGTATATTCTGCCAGTTCAGGTGCTACTTTGAAACCCTCATTGACATGGGAGAATACGATGTTTTTGATATCAAAATCTTTACAAACATTGATAAGCATATAAATTTCGTCTGCTCTATAAGAGTGGCAGTGAATAATAACCTTTCCATCAAGAATATCTACCAGGGTCTGTAATCGGGCGTCATACTTTGGCGGCACAGCTGTACTGTTTCTTTGTTTTTGTGCCTGGTCATATTCAGACCATCTGCGTTTGTACTGTTGCGCTTCACTGAATCCATTTCTAATCACAGCTTCCACACCCATACGGGTCCGGGGCTGGATATTGTTGTTTCTACCGTGAACCCTTGTAGGATTTTCGCCAAGTGCAAATTTTATGGTCCGTGGAGCTTCCTTCATGATAAGGTCTTCTGGATTTCTTGTTCCATAGCGATGTTTCAGCGTCACGTTTTGACCCCCGATGGCATTGGCGGATCCATGCATTGCGTGGGAGATGGTGGTCCCTCCGGCCAGAGCCCGATAAATGCCTATATCATAAGGATCTATTACATCACCCATCCAGACTTCTGATGTGATGGGACTGGTGGCTTCATTCACCACATCCAATGCTATATGAGAATGGGCATCTATGATTCCGGGCATTACATACTTACCCTTGGCATCGATAGTAGTACCATTTCCCCCGGACAAGCCCTTACCTATACGTCTGATCAATCCATTTTCTACCAAAATATCGGTGTCTTCCAATATACCATCTGTCACTGTAATGACTGTGGCATTTTTGATGAGCAAATCTCCTTTTTTGGTTTGTGCTGACGCTGTTCCAAAGATTAGAAAAGCTGAAAATATAAATATTAATTTTCTCATTTTTTAAAGATTTAAGCCCCCGGTTGTTTAGTAGCTTTAAAAGGAAAACTGCCTAGGTCTGTAACAGAAAGGTCACCATCAAATTCATCTCCGTCAATATCTCCCGAAACGGAGAAAGTCAGATAATTACCGCCAAGGTCTATCGAAAATTCAAATCTTAACCTGTTATTATTATATTCTATATTGTTCATAGCCGTAGTTATCTGTCCAGAACCAGCGGGATTATCCAGGGTGATTTCTCCTGTATAAACATTACTTTCTCTAGCGATAACCATCTGACCTTGGGAATCGCCCTGCGGAGATCTGGCTACATATGTCCAGGTCCCGGCTAAATCTACCTCGTCTGTAGTTTCTGACCTGGTCTTCTTTGCCTTAGTGTCATATTCAAACAAATATCCATCGGCAAAAACATATTTTACCTGGCTATCTTCTTTGAAAAGTGAATCTGTAGTGATGACTAAATTTGCCAGCTTACCTTGTTCGACGGTACCAGTATATCTGTCAATACCCAAAATTCTCGCCGGATTAAGGGTAAGGGCTGCCAGTGCGGCTTCTTCTGATAAGCCATTGGCTATCATTAATCTAATGTTTTTCATCAAATCAGCTGATTTGATTCCCTGGGATGAAAAGCCAAAGGCTATACCTGCTTTTTCAAATTTCCCGGCTTCCTCCAGTGCCTTTGTATAGGATGATTTGATCCGGTCTATACGTTCCTTTCTTTCGAAATCAGACTCTTCATCTTCTTTTATTTTTGAAATTTTATCTTCAGGCAGTTTCAGGCTTAAAAAAACAGCAGTCTGGCTATCTTTCAATATAGGGATGATCTCTTCTACATTGGAAGCCCCTGATAAGATCATTCTAAATCCAAGTTCACGCTGAAGCCCAAGTGCCCGACGGACAGTTAGATCATCTTCGACGGCAAATAATATAGGTAAGCTCTTATCTAAAGTGGGATAAAAAGCTTCCAGAACTTTGTCTCTTTCTGGACGGTTTATTCCCTGATTGGAAGCAAACAAAGCGCTGTGCTGGGATGATAATTCGGCATTGCGATATAAACTTCTAAATTTAGCCATTACACCTAAGAGGGTCCCTGGATACATGCCCCGAGAAGCATTGAAAGTGGCATAAAGAGCTGTGTTTTCACTGTATATATTGGTGGATGTTTTATCGCCAAATATCACCAGGGCTGTTTGGCCTGGAAGCATACCTCCTTCAGGTAAAATCTGCGCCATGGTAAACCCTGCCTTTCTCCACTCACTTACTTGAGCATTTCCTAAATCGAAATAATCTAATGCATTTCTATATGGCGTGATACCAGCTATATCATCAGGAGGTGAGGCAGAATTAAAATTAGAAGGCCTTTCGGGATCTTTTGGTTTGGTAACTCCAGCGGTACTGCCACCGTCTATAAAACCAGGATAGATAAAAAGTGAATCTCCTTTAATGTGGTGTGCATTTGAAGGCGATGCTATATTTTTTCCTACTGCGGTGATCATTCCATTCTTTACCAGTATAGATGTGTTGGACTGGATCTTTCCCGAAGGATAAGCTACGTTGGCATTTGTAATGATATAAGTTCCGGTGACTCTTCTTTCACCAGTATTATCACTTTGTGCTTTTGCCACATCAGTGATAATAAAACCTATAAATACTGCAAAAGTCCACCAGTAGGCTTTCTTGTAAATTATACTCATATGCAATTAGGTTAGTTATTATTTTCGGTTGGTAATCTAATAAAAGAATTGTAGAGGAAATAATGATTTTTTTTTAAGCGTATAATTCTATGAGGAACGGCATTAAAGGATTTTTCAAAATCATTTAATTATTTACAAATTTTCTATTGAGTTCGAGGATAAAAAAAATATTTTTTATTGTATTATTTTTGTTCCAATATTGCATTAGAATAATGTGCCTCATGCTGCAAAATATGAAAAATATTTTAGTTATAGAAGATGATCTTATGATTGCAACAATGGTAAAAATGCGTCTGAATAAAGATGGCTATAATATTACCGTTATAGATGACGGTACTGCTGGCATTGCGGCTATTGAAAACAGCACTCCTGATTTGATCATTACTGATATAGTGATGAGCAGTAAAAGCGGTTTAGAAATTATAACATACGCACAGGAGCATCAGCCTGGCTGTCCGATTATAGTACTGAGTTCATTGAGTGAAGAAGAATTAACACTAATAGAGGCATTTAATTTAGGTGTATCGGACTTTGTACCCAAGCCGTTTCATCCCAATGAACTTTCTCTTAGAGTGAAATCGCTATTCAAAAATTAATTTAAAGTATTTTAATTCTCCAAATAGTTAAAGTATGGTCATATGTATGTTTGGGATAGAGAAAATGGACATATTTTACAAACATATAAGATTTTTATCGTTCCTGGTAGTCTCCATATTCTGTCAGGTTCCAATCCTATTTGGTCAAGATATAAATACTGATAGTTTATTACTTAAGGCACTAAATGAAAAAGATCCCCGTATCGCGTTAGAACAAGCAAAGCTAGGTGTACAGGTAGCACCAGAGTATCTGGACTTTCATCTACTGTTAGGAAGGCTATATCAGATGTCAGGGGAAATAGACAGTGCTAGGTATTATTTGAATTATGTTATTGATAATAATTCCGCATATGTAGAAGCATTTTCTTACTTATCAGATATGGAAGTCCAACAGGGGGATCTTCCTTTGGCCTTGAGCTATATAAATGACGCAATAGCGTATCACCCAGAAGAGCAATCGCTCTATATGAAAAAAATGGCTATTCTTCAACTACAGGAAAAACTAAATGAAGAGCAGCGTTTTATAGAATCAGCTTTAGCGAAATTTCCAAATAATTCTGAATTCAGGCAGCGTTTATATCTCCTTGAAACTAGAAACAACTCAGACAGAATAGGAGTTAATTACAGTTTTACCAAATTTGATAGAGATGGAGTAGGTCCCTGGCATTTAACAGGCCTCCAATATATCAGAGAGCGATCATGGGGAACGCTTATTGGACGTATTAATTATGCAGATCGTCAGTCCTTTGGGGAATCGATAAGCAGCGGCGTGCAATATGAGCTTGATTCTTACGTCTTTACCGGCCGGAATGGATACACCTATTTATCTGGTGCATATAGTAATAGTATTGTTTTTCCTAAGGTACGTTTGGGTCTCACTTATTTTCATAATTATACAAATGGCTGGGAATCGGAGCTGGGAGTAAGATATGTAGAAATGGGAGGAAGGAATTTTCGATCTGGATTATTAGGCATCGGAAAATATATAGGATCCTTTTGGATAAACGGTCGGAGTTTTATTCAGAATGAATCCTCCAACTATTATCCTGCTTTTACACTTACATCCCGCTATTATTTTAATACGAGATTTGATTATATTCAGGCTATAGCCGGATATGGTACCTCCCCTGACGAAAGGGCCACATTAAATCAATTTGAATCTAGAGTAGCCATGGATAGTTATCGGGCAGGACTGGGGTATTTTAGATTATGGAACAAACACATTTTAACTGGAACTCAATTTACTTATAATCACCAAGAACTTCTTCCAGGCCTAATTCAAAATGAATTCGAGCTTTTTTTCATGCTGCAGTTCAAATTTTAAAACTATATTTTGTCTATTTTGGTTATCTATCCTAATGCTACCATTCAATCGTGTGATTTCTTATAATCTTTTATTGATCTGTTTTATTTAGGATTACACTTTGTCATTAAAAGAATTTTCCGATGGTTCAATTTGGATATAAAATTTCATTTGCTATCCGAATAAGGATTATAGAAATAATTTTTATGATCAAATTGATTTATTTATTTTTTATTATATAAAAACAAAATCTAATAGAAAAACGGAGTGCCATTTAGAATGGACTGGAATTTAAACTTTTAAGGTATTCAGAACGCATTTTAAAACCTCTTTATAAAGGTTCATTAAAAATTAGCCAAATGGTAACATATTAATATAATTAAATAATTTGCTTACATTTATTCAAACTCAAAAAACTGCAAAAATTAAATATAATGAATAAAAATAGCCTTCATAAGGAATTGTTTTCGAATTTGAAGACAACAGGTGCCATCACTTTCAGTTCTAAATCATTGGTAAATAAGATGTTATCATATGCCGATTTTACAGGTGCCAAAACAATAGTAGAATTGGGAGGAGGGGATGGGAGCATCACCAGAGGTATATTAGAAAGAATGGACCCTGATGCAGTATTGTATGTTTTTGAAATAAGCCAAGCGTTTTGTGATGCATTGGAAAAAGAATTTGTATCCGAAAACGTACACATTATATGTGATTCAGCCAGTAATATAGAAAATTACCTAGCGGGAGGAAAAGCAGATCTTATTCTTTCTTCTTTACCATTCAGTTTGATCGCCCGTGAAGAAAGAGAAAAGATCTATGAAAAAAGTAAAACCAATTTATCTGTACAAGGTAAATTTATTCAGATCTGTTACTCTTATCTTTTAAGATTTCAGTTTGCAAAATATTTCCCACATATCCATACCAGCTTTACCTTAAAAAATTTTCCACCTGCATTTATTATGATCTGCAACTAAAACGCCTTCTTTTTCCTTTATACTAATAGAGGCAGACAGATGGAAGATAATAAATTTAAAGGTCGGGGATCACATATCCACCCTCATAATCCTTTTATAAAAAGAGCTGAGGTAACTGAACACCTAGAAGGAATTGATGAAGAAAAATATGTAGCGCATCCATCTTCAAAATTTCATTTTGAAGATGTGACAAGCGCATTGAGTAAAAATTCTAGTCCTGATCTTGCCCTTAATTATTCGATCAATCCCTATCAGGGATGTGAGCATGGCTGCATATATTGTTATGCCCGCAATAGCCATACTTATTGGGGATTTGATGCAGGTTTAGGATTTGAGACCAACATCGTTGTAAGAAAAAATATAGCTGTCATGTTGGGCAAGCAGTTTCAAAAACAGAATCATCAGGTGCTACCTATCATGTTATCGGGTAACACCGACTGTTATCAGCCAGCTGAGAAGAAGTTTCAGCTTACCCGACAGATATTAAAAACCTGTCTGGACTATAGGCATCCTATTAGTATCATTACTAAAAATACTTTGGTGGAACGTGATGCAGACCTGCTGGTTCAACTGTCAGCTTTACATTTGGTACATGTATACTTTTCAATAAATCATTTGGATACCAGTTTAAAGAATGTACTAGAGCCTCGTACTGCCACCGCTGAAAAGAAACTGAAGCTTATCCGGAGCTTTACAGATCTAGGCATACCAGTCGGTATCATGGTAGCGCCCATCATACCCGGATTAAATAACCAAGATATTACTAGTATCATACAAAAAGCAGCTGAATCTGGCGCATTAACTGCCGGCTATACCGTAATCAGATTAAACGGTCAGATTAAGGAAGTATTTGAAGATTGGCTCACTAAAAATTTTCCTGAACGAAAGGAAAAAGTATTGCACCAGATCGCTTCAATGCACGGAGGTAAAGTAAATGACACGGAATGGGGAAGAAGGATCAAAGGAGAAGGTCCTATAGCGGATATAATCAAAGGTTTATTTACACAAGCAAAAAAGAAATATCTATCTGACAGAAATATGCCTGAATATAACCTTCAGGCTTTTAGACCATCTGGACAACTTAACATATTTGATAGATAGGGGTTATAAGTCATGAGTATAATGTAATGCCGACAATATGGAAACAATTCTGGAAAAAGCCATAATGGAGATGGGTAGACAGAGACAGGGAAACAATTTTTGCCCTTCAGAAATAGTAAGGTGGTTGTATCCACAGCATTGGAAGAAATTTATGCCTGATATCCAGCAGGAAATGATGCGCCTCCATAATGAAGGCAAAATCATGGTAATGCAGAAAGGAGAACCCGTAGAAAAGGGAAAAGTACCTAAGGGACCTGTGAGAATAAAGGTATTTCGCTGATCAAATCCATGCTTTCGTCCTACAAATACCCAAAAATAAATATCATGAAAAACATAAGTTTATTAATAATGTTCACAGCATTAAGTTTCGCAGCATGCGGTCAGGCTGATAATCAAAAAAAACAAAACAAAATGACAGAATTACCAAAAACCGAAATAGAAATACCTCAAGGATACGAAGTTGCCACACTTGGTAGTGGGTGTTTTTGGTGTATAGAAGCTATCTATCAGGATGTGCAGGGAATTGAAAATGTGAAATCTGGTTTTAGTGGTGGCCATGTAGCCAGTCCCAGTTATCAGCAGGCAGTATCTGGTACCAGTGGCCATGCTGAAGTAATACAATTTTTTTATGATCCAAAAATAATTACTTTTAAAGAAATATTGGAGATATTTTGGGCTACCCATGATCCCACTACACTAAACAGACAGGGCAATGATGTCGGTCCTCAATACAGGTCAGCAGTATTCTATCATAATGAGATGCAAAAGGAGGAAGCAACCTATTTTAAGCAAAGGCTTGAAGAAGAAAAAGCATTTGACAGACCTATAGTAACTGAAATAACTCCCTTCTCAAACTTTTACGTAGCGGAAGAATATCATCAAAACTACTATAAATTAAATGCTAATCAGGGTTACTGCCAATATGTGATCAAACCTAAGGTGGAAAAATTTAAGAAGGCATTTGCGGAAAAACTGAAATAAAAGAGAGGGGAGTTTAACTCCTCTTTTTTAGTTTTGGGTATCAGTAAGTAATACCGAGTACATCAATGATTGGAGAAATCTTTTGACCAGTGGTAGACTACCTGCTGGTTCTTGCAGTTCCGTTAGACCGTGAAAATGCTCTGAAAAATAAAATTGTTCATAGGTAGTCTCCACCAGATTACAGGCTAACGCTCGGGGGAATTCGTAATCCCGGTTAACTTCCATGAAGATACCTGAAATAGTGTCCACCAACTTTTCATAGCTCTGAAAAAATCCAGCTTGACATTCTTTGTCGACCTTTTTAGTCAAATAAGCTTT
Organism: Anditalea andensis; assembly: GCF_000714815.1. Taxonomy (GTDB): domain Bacteria; phylum Bacteroidota; class Bacteroidia; order Cytophagales; family Cyclobacteriaceae; genus Anditalea; species Anditalea andensis. The sequence goes on from NZ_JMIH01000016.1 coordinate 34,127, forward strand.
GGCAGATTCTGATACGACTATCTCGTGAAGCGTAGAGAGATCTTTGTTTTTAACCACTGGGCCTGCTTCTTCAATGTTTACCAGCACGTCGATAAGTTTCGAAAGTTTATCTTTGGGATTTGAAATTGATGATATGGAAAACTGAATTTTCATGTTCAGTACCTCCCAATAAAATGAAATAAGATAAACCAATAGGTTGTGCTTGTTTTCAAAATACCTATATATAGAAGCTTCATTTGAATTAATTTCAACCGCCAGTTTTTTAAACGTGAATTCTTCAATGCCAAGATCTTTGATCAATGTGGTGCTTTTGGCTATGATTTTTTGGCCCAACTTACTTTGCTCTGGATTTTTGAGATACAGTTTATCGTTACTGGGAAAATGAATGTCTATTTCCATTATCTGCTATTAATTTTGTTCCTGGATTTCATGAGCTGGCCTTCTTATTTTCATGATCGTTTTCTTGGTGACGACCATTGTAAGGTCATAATATGCTACAAATAGCATCACTACTGCCACTACATAAAATACTATAAAATCATACCTCAAAAAAATCCATCCCCCACTTATTCCACCAAATAGGTAAAAGGACAAAATGGTAAATCTAAGCGTAAGTCTGTCTTTTAAAATTTTGGTCTTTTCTGTTTTAGGATGAAACCATTGGGATAATTCCGTTCCCAAATCAGTAAATAATCCTGTAACATGGGTGGTTTTTACTACCCCTCCTGTAATGGTAGAAACCAAACTGTTTTGAAGCCCCATACAAAACAGAAGAGCTCCCACCAAAAACTCTGTCTCCTGTAGTGTCTCACTGTAATAATGATGGCCATAAAATGCAATGGCCACTAAAATTACAATCTCTAAGATTACAGGAACGGAATGCGCTACATAGGTACCTTTGACCGCTACAGAATTAATGATATAATTAGCTATGAATGCACCCGCCAAAAACAGTAGTAGCCATACCAAAACAATAAATACCTGATGCCAATGACCTTTCACTATCTCTTCTGCAAAAACGGCAACATGCCCGGTAACATTTGAAGTAAATGCAAAAAATGCGATTACGCTGGCCACATTCACCATCCCGGCTGCTATGGCCGTGGATCCGGCTAAAAGTAAATTGTCCTTGGTTAATCTCTTGGTAATATCATTTCTTAGCATTGTCAATAATTTATTTCGTGAATGTCAGTTTAGCTATACCTCTTGACTCCATACCTATGTCAAAATTCAGCACCAGTTCATGGTGATTCAATTCTTTAATATCATACCGCTCGATTAAACCATCTTCATGGGTTAGCCTCAGTATGTGCCCACGGCCTTTAATTATCCAGCTAGCTTTACCTATCATTTTCCCCTCTTTCAGAAACAATACAGTATTATCATCCTGGAATAACCAATGCTCAGCTTCATGTTTTCTTACAGAGCTGAGGTCATAATAAAACATAGAAGGGGAATCTGCTTTTTCATATGTCCAGCTATCCTCAGACCATTCGCCTAACAATATATTTTCTGGGCTGGTAGTAGTAAAACCTAATACCACAGATACAGTAAGGAGTAAAATGCCTACTGATATAATAAGTGAATTGAAATTGAACATCTAATTAAAACTTTCAGAGTTGATAGTATTACTTGTGCTTATGGCTCAACATAACGTTAAAATCAAAAATAGGTTGACTGTCAATGCGAATTTACATCAAAAAACCTTCTTTTCCCTCTTCTTAATATTTTAGTAAAGTGAGTTAATGAAAGAAGGATACAGCTAAATAGGTATTATTTTGTTAAATTTGCCAAATTTAAACGATTAGAAAAAATATGAAAAGAACGAGAGCACAGGAATCCAGAGCAGCTATAGAAAAGCTTTATATAACCATGAGACATTTATTTACTCGTGGCACCTATAAACCTATGGGAGTGTCGGGTGAATCCCTGATCAGTTCTTTATTGGTACTGAGCCCAGAGATCTATGGACTGGTCACCGAAAAGGAAAAAATAGAACTCGATGGACTTTTATATATCATGGAGCGCTTACCAAAAGGCATAGAAGAATGCCGATTTGTAAGATTGATCAGCCGTGAAGGCTATGAAAATTCAGATTTTGACACGCTAGTCCCAGTAAGAAGGAAGCGGAACTGTTACCGGGTGGATGAGCATCAAATGTATGTAGAAATGACCCGGGGGAAAAGTGACATATATGATATCCTGACCCACCTTACATTTTTATATATTGAATCTGAAATCATCAGATATAATAGTACTGATCATAAAGGGAAAGAAAATCTTAACTGGAAAATGCTATCTGAGATAGTGGAAAAAGAAGCCAAAGGGGAGGATTTTGACCATGAGGCAGCTTGTTCTTATCTCAGCCACATCACAGGGAGGACCTTTGCAGAAACTGTCACTGCTGTCAAAAAGTTTGAAGCTTCCAATAATAGCAACAGCCTTTTTGCTATCATTTATAATTTGGGAAAATTGTCTATTGAAGAGGCATTATATGATAAAGACAGAGAAATATCTTTTTCTGCCACATTAAGAGAGAGGGTAGGGCATCATGTATATGGCGAGCTATGGGCTTCCAGAATAAAAGCTGTACTAGATGAAGAGAAACTTCTCGATAGACCCATTCATATTATTTCTGCTAATCTGCATAGTGTTCTGAATATTATATATGGTCATCAGGCATTGGCATTAGGATCTTATGAGACTATAGAAGGGGTGGCTATGGACATATCCGTATCGGCAAAGATGAACAAGGCAAAAGAAATCACTGACTATGCCCATAGGCATGGATATATCAATCTGCCAGATACTTCGGGAACTAATATCGGTGTACAGATTTTTGATACCGCTAAAATGAGCCATGATACGGTTATACCTGGCATCAAACTTCCAAAAGAAAAGAAAAATAAACCTGTGATCGTAGTAATGGATTATGCTTTTGGCGAGCAGGCATATGAGTGTATGGATGAACTGCTTAAGACATATGAAAAAAACGGACAGAACATTTCACTGGATGTAGTGTCTATTTCTATAATGGGCAAAGCCGGTATTCTAAAAGGGAACAAAGGGGATATTATGATTCCTAATAGCCATGTATTTGAAGGAACTGCAGATAATTACCCATTGGTAAATGAACTGACCATATCGGATTTTGAAGGCTATGGTCTAGGGGTATATGACGGGCCTATGATTACTGTATTGGGTACATCCTTACAAAACCGGGATGTACTTTCCTATTTCATGGAGTCCAGCTGGAAAGCTGCAGGACTGGAAATGGAAGGCGCCCACTATCAGAAAGCTATACAAGCGGCCAGTAAAATACGGCATAGCATACGAGAGGATGTAAAAGTATTGTATGCATATTATGCATCTGATAACCCCCTGGAGACAGGTAGCACTTTGGCTTCCGGGGCTTTGGGACTGGATGGAGTAAGACCTACCTATCTCATCACTTACAAAATTCTGGAAAAAATTTTCAGTTAATAAGAAGAGTCCGAAGATCCACAGACTTAGATTTACTGCTTCCCGTATACTTAACACAAATCTAAAACGAACCTTCGGACTTTTATAATCTACTTCAAAATCAATGCCATTGGCAATCAGCAATAATTTGCTTATATATTGTAGTTTTGCTTTCCGGTCATCAGTGTGATAAAGATCAAATGGCCATATGACCTATGTAAGGCAGATTTTATATTGTCATTAAATAAAATATGGAAAAAAATGATAGATAGTTTTGTTTCCATAGATATTTATGATATTTTTAAATAGTTAATCACACCAATAAAATGAATGGGCCAAGTTTCCCTTTATTTAATGTCGGCGGTATATATTTTGGCCGGTATCATGCATTTCATTAAGCCAAAGATTTATATTCGTATTATCCCACCATATTTCCCAAATCCCACATTGTTGAATAAAATTGCAGGGGTAGCTGAAATTGTTCTTGGATTAGGTTTGTTATTTGATAGTACCAGAAGTTATGCGGCATTTGGTATCATATTATTATTAATAGCCGTATTTCCAGCCAATCTGTACATGTATCAGAAAAAAACCAAAGGTATCCCTACCTGGATGTTGGCTTTGAGGCTTCCCATTCAGTTTGTCCTGATAGGCTGGGCTTATTTATATATTTAAAATAAAAACATTTGAATTTTGAGTTTCGATAAATTTAATTTTGAAGAGTCCCTTAAAGAGGGATTGGATGCTATGGGCTTTAATAAGCCTACACCCATCCAGGAGCAGGCTATTCCTGCCATATTGGATGGCAAAGATCTCATTGCCACCGCTCAGACTGGTACAGGCAAAACTGCAGCATTTATTCTTCCTATCTTGAACAAAATAGCCAAAGATGGCTCCAATAGGCTGAACACCCTGATTCTGGCACCCACCCGTGAACTGGCTATTCAGATTGACCAGCAGATCCAGGGTTTTTCTTATTTTCTCGGCATAAGCTCTATCCCAATCTATGGGGGAGGTGATGGCATAGTGTGGGAACAGCAAAAGAAAGCTTTAGAGCAGGGAGCTGAGATAGTGGTAGCTACACCGGGTAGGCTTATCGCACTCTTGGCAGGAGGTAAGATCAATCTTTCTACATTAGAACATCTGATACTAGACGAAGCCGATAGGATGATGGATATGGGATTTTCTGATGATCTATTAAAAATAGTCGGATACCTTCCAAAAAACAGGCAGACAATTATGTTTTCTGCCACCATGCCCAATAAGATCAGGCAGTTTTCTAAACAGATATTGAATGAGCCGGAAGAAATCAATATCGCACTAGGGAAAACAGCTAAAGGTGTGACCCAAAGTAGTTATATGGTTTATGATAACCAAAAAGAAGAACTGGTAAAACACATTCTGAACCAAAAGAACTACGAAGCAGTCATCATATTTGCCTCTACCAAAGATAAAGTGAAAAGTCTGTATAAGGGCTTGAAAAAAGATTATGAAATAGAAGCATTTCATTCTGATCTGGAACAGGTAGAAAGAGAAAAGATCATGTCCGCATTTAAAAGCAGATCTTTGAAGATCCTGGTAGGTACAGACATTATATCCAGAGGAATCGATATAGTGGGTATTGAACTGGTGATCAATTATGATACGCCCAATGACCCTGAAGACTATGTTCACCGAGTAGGAAGGACAGCCAGAGCAGACAGTAAAGGTGAAGCCATCACATTTGTGAATGAAAAAGACCGATTTAAGTTCAATAACATTGAACAGCTTATCGGTATGGAAATCACCAAACTAGAACTTCCCCAACATATAGGTGAAGCACCTACTTTCAAACCTTCATCAAGAGGTAATAAAAGGTCTGCCGGTAAGTCATCAGGCAAATCTAATAAAAGAAAAACAGGAAACAGAAGTACTGCTACTAAACCAAAAACTAATAACGAAAAATCTGCTTCACGCCAGCCTACTGCATCCAATGCAGTCAGTACATCACCCCCCCTAAAAACAGAAAATACCTCTGGTCCAAGTAAGATAAATAGATTTAAACAGAGAAAAAATGTTGATCAGGATAATGGATAAAATAAAGTAGCAGATGGATAGACCATAGTAAGAAGTAACTATGGTCTATATTTCTTTTCTAGCTTAATATATCCAATGTGTTGATTATAAATTATTTAAGGTATTTGCTTAACGGCAGCATGAATAAGAAATCCCGATTTGATTTTTTAAATAAAAATAATTTACTTATTCCATACTTTCTAAAACTAACTTTATAAAGTCATCCATATGATGGCTTTTAAGCCATCTTGCTACCACTACCAGATCATTTTCCTGATCTACATATATCATATTCACGCCTGCACCTAGGTGATAAAATGCTGAAGCAGGGGCAGAAGGCAGTAGCTTCTGGTCCGTATTGATAAAATAGTTCATAAAACCATAGGTATCCTGTGCTGTCGTCGGTGTTTTGGATTTTTCAAGCCAGGATTCGGAAATGATCTGCTCACCTTTCCACCATCCATTCCTAAGGGTTAGATATCCGAAGCGGGCCTGGTCATATGCGTTTATAAACATGCCGCCGCCCCAATGTGACCCTCCGCTGACAGCCTGCATGACCTGTCCGTCTATAATGACAAAAGAATTTTCATATCCTGTCCATCTCCATGAATCACTGGCACCTATCTTGTCCATAAGGTGCTCCTTTAGTACCACTGGAAGCGGCCGCCTCCACACATTCATACTGGCCAGGGCCAATACATTTACCCGGGTGTCATTGTATTTATAAATTGATCCAGGCTCGTTTCTTTCACGTGAACGCCATTCATTGGATGGACCTTCAGGTCTGTCTGCCCAGTCTGGTTTGCCCCATAGCACACCTTCCCAGTCTGATGTCTGTCTTAGCAGATGATCCCAAGTGATTTTCCTGTTATGTTCTGTATCAAATAATTCAAAAATATCCTCTTCATATAGGTGATCTGCTTTATTCATCTGAGGCCTGACAGTATTATATGGGATAATAGGAGCCATATAGGGATAAACTATATCGTTTTCACTGCTGATTATCCCGCGGTCTACTGCTAAACCAACCGTCGCGGAGACAAAGCTTTTAGCAACACTGAAGGTCAGGTCTACTCTCTCCGGAGTGCCCCATTCAGCTACGATATACCCATTTTTAATGATAAGACCAGAAGCTTCACCGCGTGTTTTCATAGGGCCTATAGGATATCCAAAAGGCTCCCTTCCAAAACCACTTTCATAATGGGCAATTTTTAGATTGGGATCTGCGTCTGATCCATTATTTTTTGCAAAATCTATGGCTCGGGATAATTTCTCGGCATTAATCTTGAGGCTGGAAGGTGATTGAGATTGCCATTCGTTTTTATCAGGAAAATATGCTTTTTGTTGTGCGCATAGATTGAAGCTTTCTGCATTCAATAGAACCATGGCAATTATAAATATCGGAAAGATTTTCATAAAGAAATAAGTTGTTTTGCTTAAGTCAAATTATACTTAAAGCTAAGTTTCGATTTAGATAATTAAACAATTTTTTATTTAATAGGTAATATAAAAAAATAATCCATTTAATAATGAACGATAAAAAAGTTTACATCATCGGTGCGGGAATATCTGGTCTGGTCGCAGCATATGAATTGGAAGCAGTAGGATACAGGCCGGTCATATTGGAGGCTTCTTCTTCGATAGGGGGGCGTTTGAAAACTGATGTAAAAGATGGTTATCTCTTGGATAGGGGATTCCAGATTTTTTTGACAGGATATCGTGAAGCTAAAAAGTATCTGAATTATGATACATTAAATCTGAAATATTTTGACGGGGATATGGTTATATTAAGGACAGATGGAACCATACATGTCACCGATCCACTTAAAAATCCTGCTGGCATAATATCTATGGCCTTCTCCAAGGTGGGAAATATAAAAGATAAAATAAAACTGCTTCAGATGGTCACAAGTGTATTAAGCAAATCTGATGAAGAAATATTTTCCCAGCCTGATCTTACTACAGAGGAGTTCTTTTTAGCAAAAGGTTTCTCTCCTGAAATTATCTTTAATTTCCTAAATCCACTTTACCGAGGCATATTCCTAGAAGAGAAGTTGACCACTTCCTCAAACATGTTTGAATTTGTATTTAAAATGTTTAATAAAGGTAAGGCTGCTGTACCTGAATTAGGGATGCAGGAAATCCCTAACCAACTATACAGCAGGTTAAAACAAACAGAACTTAGGCTAAATACAAAAGTAATTAATATCGAAGGTAAAAAAATAACCATCGAAAATGAAGATGCTATAGATGCGGATGAGATCATATGTGCCTGTAAACCAGATTACCTCGGTGATGAATTAAAAAATAAATTTATAAATTATCACGATGGAAAATACAATCAGGTAACTAATATATATTATGCTATACAGCGCTCTTTCATAGCGCAACCTATCATAGGTTTAGTACCGGGTGAGAATTTCCTGATCAATAATCTACATTTCCCCACTGATATCAGTGCAGCTTATTCTACCACCGGGAAAGCACTTCTGTCTGTATCCATAGTTAATGATGTAAGTACTATTAATGATCTGGAAGAAACCATAGCAGATGAATTACAACAATTATCGGGTGTAGACTCACGATATTTTGAACATATCCATACTTATAAAATAAAAAAAGCACTTCCGAAAATCGTATCCCCTACGTATGATTTCATTCCTACCCAAGTTCAATTGGATAAACATATCTATTTGGCGGGAGACCATTTGGTAAATGCTTCGCTAAATGGTGCCATGATTTCAGGAAGGAGAGCAGCTGAAGCCATTATTCTCAATGACAGTGTAGGTAAACCTGAATATTTGGGTCCTATAAGCACATCGGGCATGGAGGTGCAAAGTTAATATGTAAATGACGAATTTATATTCATAAATAAAATAGTATCCAGAACGGTAGACCAACTGCAAATACCGCTTTCTGGGCTAACAAATTTTTCAAATATCTACACATACCACACAACCTTATACTAATGAACACTGTAAAATTTGAAAATGGTGACGAAATGCCTAAAATAGGCTTGGGAACATGGAAAGCTAAGCCTGGGGAAGTTTACGAGGCAGTGATCTGTGCCATAGAAACCGGATATCGGCACATAGACTGTGCCCCTATATATAATAATGAAAAGGAAGTAGGTCAGGCTATAGCAAAAGCTATCGATGAGGGGATGGTAAAAAGGGAAGATTTGTTTATCACCTCAAAATTATGGAACAATGCCCATAAGAAAGCAGATGTGATTCCGGCATTGAAAAACTCTTTAAAAGACCTTCAGCTTGGCTATGTTGACTTATATCTTATTCATTGGCCGATCGCCCAAAAACCGGAAAAGATAAACATTACCAGTCCAGATGATTTTATATCATTACAGGAAATCCCCATTTTAAAGACTTGGGAAGGAATGGAGGAAGCCCTTAACGAAGGACTTACCTATCATATTGGCGTATCTAATTTTAATATTCATAAGTTAAATGAAATAATTGACCACGCGGAATTTCCCCCAGAAATGAATCAGATTGAGCTGCATCCTATGTTGCCTCAAAATGAATTGGTGGAGTATTGCCATGAAAATGGTATACAGGTAACAGGATATGCCCCGCTGGGCAGTTATGATCCTTCTAAAAAAGACAGACCTAATCTTATTGAAGACAATATAGTAAAAAGGATAGCCCACAAGCACGGTGTAACTTCAGCTCAGATCCTATTGGCCTGGGGTATGTGCAGAAATACGGTTGTAATCCCAAAGTCAGTTAATAAAGAAAGAATTAAAGAAAATTATGATAGCATCTATGTTAAACTCGAAGAGGTAGACATGGAATTACTTGCAGATCTTGAAGGCCCGCACAGATTTGTGGATGGCACATTATGGACCATTGACGGAAGTCCCTATAGTTTAGATGATTTGTGGTAGAATTAAACTGTTTATTGAAAGAAAGAATTATTATTGAGTTTTTGGATTTTTAATTCTGGTATCAATTAAGTATGTAATATGACGGGAAATTTCATTTCCTGTCATATTTTTTTCATCCTTCTACTGGTAATGCACTTTGATAAAGGTAAGTTTTCTGACCCAATTTCGAATTAATAGCCATGAATTCTTTCACAAATAAAAAAAATATAAAATTAAACCATCAGCAATCCTTCATGCTTCAGTCTTATCCACAAAGATGTTTGAAGAAATGCCTCAAAATCATTAAATCCCAATAGCTCATATTTCTCTTTAATCTGAATCATCGTTAGGTTGTTTGACTTGTTTTCAAGTTTTTCTACAAATAGCCATTTAATGAAAGGTAGCAGGTTTTTAGTAAATTTGATTTCAATTGAAGTGGATTTGTTTTCAATGTACAATAGGATTTTATCAGATTTTTTTCCCTGGGATATAAACTCTGGGGCATTACCAAGCCAAATTAGTTTAGTGCTCTCCTTAACCTTTGCCGCCGGTTCATTCAATATAGCATTTTCAATGAAATTTTTTTTAACGGAAGTTTTCGGAACTTCAAAATCAAACCATTCCTGCAGGTCATATTCAAATCCTATTCCGTGCATATAGTTGAACAGCGCTTTCTTCAGTCCATCGCTGAACCATTCATGCTCTGTTCCCTCAGGATCATCATGAATTAGGTCATTATCTGCAAATAGCCCCTGTACCGGACCGCTTTTGGTTACGCCAAATTTCTCCGGAGCCATTCCCACCGGGCTGTGTGCCGTCATCGCAAATAAATGCCAGAAAGCGGACTGAAGCACATTATTATAAAAGAGCTGGCGTACCATTTCTAAGCTATCGATGGTTTCTTCTGCACTTTGAGTGGGAAAACCGTACATGAGATAGGCATGCACCATTATACCAGACTGTGTAAAGTTATGCGCCACACGTGCTACCTGCGCTACGGTGACTCCCTTCTGCATCAGGTGCAGCAAGCGGTCGGATGCGACTTCCAATCCACCAGAAACAGCTATACAGCCTGATGCTTTTAATAGCCTGCAAAGATCATAGGTAAACCTTTCTTCAAATCGTATATTAGTCCACCAGGTGATTTTTAAGTCTCTTCTCAGTAATTCTATGGCCAGCTCACGCATCAGGGCAGGAGGGGCGGCTTCATCCACAAAATGGAAGCCGGTCTGTTTGGTCTGGCTAATCAGTTCTTCTATCCGGTCACAGATAAGACTCGCACTTATAGGTTCGTAATTCTTAATATAATCAAGGGAGATGTCACAGAAGGTACACTTCTTCCAGTAACAGCCGTGTGCCATGGTTAATTTATTCCATCGGCCATCTGACCATAAACGGTGCATAGGATTGACTATCTCTATTACAGACAGGTAATCTTGGATAGGTAGGCCGGTGTAGTCAGGAGTGCCTACTTTACTGAAAGGAATATCCTGATGGATGCCACGTTGGTATACCACTTCCCCACCTTCGAGATAAAAAGTCCGTTTTAAGCTTCCTTTAGGAAGTTTTCCATCGAGGTGGTCAAAAAGGTTCATCAAGGGTTTTTCGCCATCATCTAGGGTGATATAATCTATGTACTTGAATATCCTTGGTTCCTTTAACGAACGGAGTTCTGTATTCGGATAACCTCCTCCCATAATCACTTTGATGTGGGGTTGGTTTTCTTTTATATATTTTCCACACCGCAGTGCCCCATATAGGTTGCCTGGAAAGGGGACAGTTAGACAAACTATAGTTACATTTTCCAATTTTGGAGCTAAAAGTTTAAAAAGTATGTGGTCTATATATGAGGGGGCTGCCTCCAAAGCTTGGTAGAGTGGTTCAAAGTCGGTGGCGGACCTACCGAGCCTTTCGGCGTATCTACTAAATCCAAAATGTGAATCCACTGCTTCCTGAATCAGGTCAGAAAGATCTTCCAGATAAAGAGTGGCAAGGTGTCTGGCCCTGTCCTGAATGCCCATGGTTCCAAAAGCCCAATCCAGGTCCTCAAGTTGCTCAAACCTTCTGGCCTGTGGTAAAAAATCTTCATCACAGATATTGTATGCCAAAGTAGGGTTGCGGTACTGAAGGAACTTAATAACTGCATCTATAGTATTGAGATAGTCTTTTTGCAATTTTATTATACGCTGGCTATTTTTAGATAACTTTGTATTTGATTGACTGCCAATACTTTCAAATAAGGAAATTAAACCTTTGCGAGAAAACAAATGTAAAATTATTTCTATTCCTAAATCTGCCTGGTCTGAAGATAGTTCCAGAGAATTGATAAAGCCCTTCAGGTACGCAGTAGCAGGATAGGGGGTATTGAGCTGGGTGAAGGGGGGAGTAAGGAGGAGGATATGCTGGTTCACAAAATTTTATCTTTGCACAAATTTCGCCAAGGTTTATCCATTATCCAAATAGAGTGTATGTCCATTTCTTTAATTAACAGTTATTACTACCGGAAAGTAGCTTAATAGTATGTTAAGTGGATACAAAGTAAGTCCACAGGAGACGGTTGGCAGTCGACTTTGAACGATTTCAGCTCTTAATCATAATATTGACAAAGTTGAACCACAGTCAGAAAATTATTCACCAATCATCTGTATCCACATCTGCATCAGTCTCTGTAATCTTATTGACAAATTGATCAAAGAGTACCTCACCCGAATCTGAGGATTTTAATTCCCCTTTCTTCAGGAATTCATTTACTTCTAAGAGGGCTTCATAAGTTGGATTCTGGACATGCTTGGGTATTTTCAATATCCTGCGATCATTTTTATCGAAGGCTGTTGCTGTTTTAGAGCCGAATAGATAAGGTATGAGGGTGGTGGCACAGCTGATCCCTATTCTATCAATCCTGTGCATGGAAAAGTATCCCTGCATCCTGATGTTAATATCTTCAAAAAAATCCAGTGTCTCGGCTAATCGGACCCGTGAACCGGCGCGGCTTTTTCCTTTGGTTTTTAGATGTTTAATCTGACTTGTTCCCTGCTTTTTTCTAACCATATAAGCACGAAATACCTTATGGTCCAGATTAACCCCTCGCTCAAAATATCCTATAGATGCAATACCAGACCGTATCATCAGCAATACGTAATTCACACCCTCTTCACCGATTAATCTACCATGCTTATCCAGCTCATAAGTAATGGGCAATCTAAGCTGCAATATAGCTTCCTGATCTTTGTAGATTACCCATTTGTTTTTATCAGGTATGAAAGTTTTATCGAATTCGCCATTTTCTAGATGATTCAATAAAATCAAACATTGACTATTGCTTATAATCTTATTCTTCATAAAGAAAGTCTTTAGCCTCAGAATTTAAAGGTTGCTTTACTGTTTTGCACTGTGTTATATTAAAATTTTATTATAAATATACAGGTCATATACTGTCTAATGTGTGGATTTTTCCTACTACTGAAACAGTTTTAGAATATTAAACTACTTCTTTGATCGCTGTGTTTTCTAACGATCAATTTGGTTAAAAAAATTATCAATCATTAGCTTATATTTGTAAAACTACACCAGAAATTATAGTAATGGATAATAATACAGAAAATCTGTTTGCCAAAATGTGTGACAAGCAGGAAGAGGAAGCCTTTAAGTATGCCGATAAGCTGGCGGAAATAGGGGGCGATGAAATTTTAAATAAGTTGATCGAACTCGTAAAAAGTGATGATATAGAATGTGTACACCTGGCTGCGCGTGCACTGGCAAATATTGATAACAACCAGTCAGCCTTGGATACGATTATGGAAGCCATCCACGATAATCGAAACCGCCATCAAAATGGGGCATTGGTACAGGCTCTGGAAGGATTTGACTTAAGTTTAAAATTCGTTGATATTTTTAGAATATATCTGTTTGGTAATTTCAAATCATCCTTACTTGCCAAAGAATACCTAGATTATGTAGAATTTGATGTAACCCCCAGGGTAATCAAAAAGGTTGAGAAACACTGGAAACACTTTATCAACAACAGCAAAAATGATGAGGGGTTTGAAATCAAGAAAGCAGAGGTGGAAGAGATTCTTTCTGAAATAAAGGCCATGTTTGAAGAATAAGGCAGAGCTGATAACTCAGTTTATATCTAGTTTTCTATCTTTATTATAATTAAATTAAGTACAGGTACACTAATTATATTAGGATATGAAAACTTATATTATTGTTATGTTAACACTTCTGATGGTACACGAGGGGAATGCCCAAAACAAAATTCCTTCCAGAGATGTACAGATCAAAATTGCAAAGATGGCAGCACCGCAACAGTTCAAAGATGGAGCGACGGTATATGGATATAGTGAGAAAGGGGAGTGGACCCTACTGAAGGAAGGCAACAATGATATGATATGCATTTCTGATGATCCACAGTCTGCAGGGCTTAATGTTTCCTGTTACCATAAGGACCTCGATACTTTTATGGAAAGAGGACGGGAATTAAAGAAAGAAGGCAAAACTTTTAGGGAAATATTTGATATAAGGGAGGAAGAAGCCAAGTCAGGTAAGCTTAAAATGCCCAAAGACGGAGTCACACTTTTTGTGTACGCTGCAGATGAAGATGATTTTAATCCCGCAACTGGGGAAGTTATAAATGGACAATTCAGGTATGTAGTTTACATCCCCTACGCTACGGTAGAAAGTACAGGCTTACCATTAAGTCCTGAAGCACCCGGTATGCCCTGGATAATGGATCCTGAAACCCATAGGGCCCATATCATGATTACTCCGCCAAAAAACAGTAATAGTAACTAAAAAAAACCGGTGCACTGAATAGTGCACCGGTTTATAATCCATCAGCTTGATTTTTTCTTATCATCCTGTTTGGCCTTTTTGGCCAACCTTTTTTCCTTCAGGTTTTTGGCAGGTTCCTTCTTGGTTTCTTTCTTGGCACTTTTCTCCTTTGACATACAGTTCTAGATTTAGGGTGTAATTTGATAATAAGACTTTTATTAACTAAAAGATCAAATTATCATCTCTTTATTTGAGATGATTGATCAAATCCTAAGGAAATTTACTTAAGATAATTGATAAATTTCAATATAGAGAGATAAAAATTTTTAGGCTTTTATCTCATTGCAGGCCTTATTATGGCTATTAATTCATAAATTTATAATATGAAAGCAGAATCTACTCAACCTAACAATCCCCTTCACGGGATCACCCTAGAAACCATCATCAAGGAGCTGGTTGGAAACTATGGCTGGAAAGATCTAGGCCAAAGGATCGATATACGCTGTTTTAATGATAACCCTAGTGTAAAGTCCAGCTTGACATTTCTCCGAAAAACTCCCTGGGCAAGGGAAAAGGTTGAAGCCCTTTACTTGAAAATGGTGAAAAGTAGGTGAGCTATCTACATGAACGAAATGAGCTATTACCTGATTGAAAAAAAACTTTGTAAAAAGGGTTTTTAGTTTTAAGAAGGTTTTGTAATGTTTACAGCTTTGCATGAATGATCTGCCATAACCTGATTACGGAAAGTAGAAATTCATTATCTATATAAAATATATTTAAGTTAAGAACATGAGGTTTTTTTTCTGGACATAAAAAAAACCCTATCTGATAGGGTTATATATTAATCTTTATCACTGTTTCTGCGAGAATCACTATCTCTGCTTGGACGATTTTCTCTTGTATCCCTAGCGTCCCTCTCTCTTGCCCCACCTTCTCTGGAAGTAGGGGTGGGTCTAGCAGCTGTACGCAAAGTTCTCTCATCTCCTTTTACGTGAGCTTCCCTTCTTGGTGCTTTGGATTTATCATCTTTGGACACAGGCTTAGGCTCTTCAGGAGGAGTATCGGAGATATTGCCAAACTCATCTACGTAAGCAATCATGTCTTCCAGCTTCCCACTGGATTCCTGACCTTTTCTTTCGAGACGGTTTTCAAATTTTTCTTTTCTCTTCTTTGCTTTTTTGTCTGCTTTTTGTTTTTTTATAAAACTATTGTTCGATCTTCCCATATAAGTGGTTTTAGTTATACATCCTCAAGGTATTCAGAGCTGTGACATTAAATCTAAATGATGATATAATAGATAAGAGGCTAGTATTCACCTCTCTACATACAACATTCAAAAAATAGAATCTAAGGGGACAATAGAGAATTTCCAGAAAGAAATACCTTGAAATTTTTTACAATGACAAATGTCGCCATTTTTAGGGAAATTAACTAATAATAATAGGATTAGTTGGGGGCTAATATTGAAAAAACTGAGGCCTAATTCCTAATATATCCTAACTTTTTTGCTAAAGATTTCGTTTAAATTTTGAATTTATGTCAAAATCTTTAAATTTATTTCTTATTTACTCCTCTTATTGCCACCGCCTTATAGGGATCTTCAGGCCAAGAATGCTTAGGGTATCTTCGCTTTAGTTCTTTTTTTACTTCAAAGTAAGTGTTTTGCCAAAAACTTCTTAAATCTGAGGTTACTTGTACCGGTTTAAAACCTGGCGATAGCAAATGCATCACTACAGGATTTTTTCCTCTATTTATTTTGGGTGTTTCCATCATGCCAAATACTTCCTGAAGACGGACAGCCAGTACCGGACGTTCCCCGTCAGGCATGTATTTGATTACTATTTGGGAGCCACTGGGCACCTCAGTTTTTGCCGGTGCCAAATCGTTCAGCATAGTCTGCTGTTCATAGGTAAGCATACCGTTGAGAATCGTAACCAAGTCCAATCTTTTGAGATCATCAGCAGATTTGACTCCGATGAGGTAAGGGGCTAGCCATTGCTCATTAGTCTGCAGGAGGGAGGTAGTGCTGACATCTGGCCAATCTTCTGCGGGATTCCAAATCCGTAAACTATTAATCCTATTTTGCCATTGGATGACCCTTTCATTAAAATCCAGGAGATAGACTCCTTCAGATCTGATGGCTTGACTGATAGCAGAAACCTTTTGGGATTCATCAGGAGCTGGCAGAGGTTTGGACTGAAGTATTATTCCGCCGATTCTCAATTCCCTTTTGGCTATAAGACCAGCCTTTTTTGTATCCCATAAAATAGTATCCTTTTCCTTTACCATAGGAGCAAGGTCTTTTGGGTTGATAGGTGCCGCCAGGAAAATCTTACCCATGCCATCTCTGGCATCGACATGTGCCACCGCTAGCCATGGCTCATGTGCCAGATCATCTTTATGCCCGATCATAGCCAGCTTTCCATTAGATAACTGAAACTGAGCATTGTTTCCAGGCCTCGCGCATGCGATCCGCTCCGGATATGCATAAGCCAGTAGCACACCCGTCTCATATACATCAAAGAATGCATTATCCTCTTCTATACCAAATATCCTGCGATAGCTGGCTGCTACTGTTTCTATTTTCCTAAATCTCCCATGGACATTTTTAGCCTTTCGAAGCCTTCGCAGTTCTTCTATACGTATATTTAAATCCACTCCGGCACCTTTCTCCATTGGATCCTTTTCTTCCAATATACCTGCTATATCAATAGCTAAGTGAAGGGTGCCCTGTTCTTTTGATCTTATCAACATATGGGCGATCCTGGGATGACAGGCCAGTTGATGTATCTGATGACCATGTGGTGTAAGTTTACCCTCATCCATGGCTTCAAGGTTTTGCAGAATTTCTGCTGCCTGAGCCAAAGCGCCCTGTGAAGGAGGGTTTAGCCAAGTCATCTCCGCCACGTTTTGGATGCCCCACTTGGCCATGTCCAGTACCAACGGGGCCAGGTCTGCTTCCAATATTTCAGGAGTTCTGAAAGGAGCGAGTTTCTCATGGGTAGCCTTGGTCCAAAGCCTAAAACATATCCCGGGACCAATTCTTCCAGCCCGCCCGGCTCGCTGATCTGCAGCATCTTTAGTGATCTGTATAGTTTCCAGGCGGGTTAATCCTGACTTGGGGTCAAACTTTGATGTGCGGCCATATCCGCAGTCTACCACTATGGTGACCCCCTCTATGGTTAAGCTGGTCTCCGCTATGCTGGTGGCCAGAACTACTTTTCTTTTGGTCTTATGAGGCAGGATGGCCTGCTGCTGCTTCTGAAAAGAAAGCTGACCGTATAAGGTATTTATAGCAAAATCAGGTAGTGCTGATCTTAGCATCTTTTCGCATTGAAGTATTTCACCTTGCCCCGGTAAAAAAGCCAACACATCTCCCTCGATAGTTTTTACCGCATTGATGATTGCCCTGCTGGCAGCCTCTGGAATCATATATGGATCTGTATCTTCCAGGTATTTTATATCCACAGGATATTGCTTACCTTTACTCTCTACGATATCCGCATCTAGTAACGAACTCAATTGTGGCATATCCAATGTTGCAGACATAACCAATATCCTAAGGTCTGGCCTTAGTATCTGCTGTGTTTCTCTGCATAGTGCCATGGCCACATCTGCATGGATATTTCGCTCATGAAACTCGTCAAAAATCACTAGTCCGATATCAGTGAGGGCATTATCACTGTGAAGCATGCGGGTAAGTATCCCTTCTGTCAGTACAGTAATTTTGGTATGGGCAGAGGTCCTGTTTTCGAACCTGATCATGTAGCCAATCTGCTGCCCAATGGGATCGTCCAGAAGCTGGGACATACGCATCGCTATTGATTTGGTAGCCAATCTTCTAGGCTCCAGCATCAGAATCTTTTTTCCTTCCAGCCAGGTCTCTTCCATCAGCGCCAGCGGCAGAAGAGTACTTTTGCCTGCTCCTGTTGGAGCATTGAGGATTAAAGTATTAGATATGGCTAGTTTCGCTTTTAATTCGGCGACTACTTCTACTATAGGAAGATCAAATTTGGTGTGGTCAAAAGTCAAAATAAGGGAGGTATTAATTTTAATGGTGCTAAATTAACAATTCTTTTCTGGATTGCCATATACAAAAAGAGCCGCCTATTTGAGGTAGGCGACTCCAGATCGTTGATTTAGTTTATGTTATTTGCTGATGGACATTGGGATCTGCATTTGTTCCCAAAACATAATTACTTTATTGTCTTTTACTTCATATGAAAGCCGCTCGTTCATTTTATCAGATTTTCTAGGAGTTACTTTCACCCTTATTTCATCTTGGGCTTCATCATACTGCGTTCCCCACTGACCGGTTTGTTTATTAAAAATCATGGTCCATTCTCCTTTAGTAGGAATGGCAAAAAGACTGTATTTACCTGCCTTTAATTCTTTTCCTTCTACTTTAATATCTTTATCAGTTTCAAAAATAGTGGCTTCATTAGCTCCTGCTCTCCATACTTTGTCATATGGCACCAGTCCTCCCCAAACCTCTCTGCCCTTTATAGCCGGACTGCTATAGGCAATCTTGATATTTGCATCACCAACTTTACCATCCGTAGTTCTGGCGGGACTGGGTTTTTCTTGCAATAAAATGGGAGGAGAGTAGTACCCACGGACAGTATTTTCAAATTTTTTATATTGGGGTTTTTCTGAAGCAAAATCCATTTTCCAATAAGGTACCGGATTTCCTATTCTTATATTATCAATTTGTGCCGTAGCTGAAATGACCGGTAGCAAGGTGATCAGTAAGGCTAAACCGAATAATTGTAAATTTACCTTTTTCATATTGGGTTAATTTTGGTTACAGTGGATGTTTTATGTAATATACTTATATTTAAGCCAATAATAAAATATTCTCAGCGTCTTTATCCGTTTTTATCTAACTAAAATACACTCATATATAATCCTCATAAATCATTTACAGCATACAATTGAAAAACGAATCTTCAAAGCTAAATTGTAAATCCACAATTTTTGCATAAAAAAACCACCGCTTCATAAGTTAAGCGATGGTTGAATTTTATACATGAGATTAGGCTTATTCCACTCTTACCATAGCTTTAGCCTCGGCCCATCTTACTTCAATTCCGCTGGACTTTACCTCATATACCAGTCTCTCCTCAAAGCTGCTGCTTTCCTGTGAAGCCACTTTTACCCTCAACTGGTCTTGGCTCTGATCGTACTGAGTTCCCCACTGACCGGTTTGCTTATTGAAGATGAAGGTACTTTCTCCCGCATCAGGTATTATGAAAAGACTGTATTTTCCTGCGGGGAGGGCCTGACCCTGAACGCTGACATCACTTCCAAATTCAACAATAGTAGCTTCATTGGCACCTGCTCTCCAGACTTTACCCATTGGAACTACTTCGCCCCATATTGTTCTACCTTTTACAGCCGGGCTACTATATTTGATAGTAACCTGTGTACTATTAATAGTTCCTTCTGCGGTTCTAGCAGGACTCGGCTTTTCTTCCTGTGCCATGGCCGCTATAGCAAAAAGGCTCAAAAAGGCAGATAAAATGCCGGTTTTTAATAACGATGTTTTTTTCATGAAATTATTAGTTGGTTAATAGTGAAAATATTGGCTGTAATTTAAATAATGCAATTGGTTTATAGAGTAAAATGTAGAATATGTCTGACGACCGCTCCAGTATGTAAGCTGAAACCCGTATTTAGGGATTAAAGAGCAGGAGATATAAAATGATTAGCACAACTTTATGCCTCCTGCTGCTCGCTGCCTTAACCTAAACCTTCACCCAAGCTTGCTTCCTATGGCTCTCTACGATCCTCTCACAGATCATTAATTCTCGGAGTCCATCTGCAAAGGTCGGGTAAAGTGGTGCCT
The DNA here is from genome assembly GCF_000714815.1 of Anditalea andensis. Lineage (GTDB taxonomy): Bacteria > Bacteroidota > Bacteroidia > Cytophagales > Cyclobacteriaceae > Anditalea > Anditalea andensis. The sequence goes on from NZ_JMIH01000016.1 coordinate 54,148, forward strand.
CTGGTACCTTGCCCTCTTTAATGCATTGGTATACTTCCTTAAACATCTGCTTAGAGGTATCCGGAAAGCCTTCATTATGTCCACCGGGAAAGCTGATGATACCAGCTGCTTCTGGATATAATAAGGCAGGATCTTTCATCAGCTGGGCATTTGCCGTTTCCCTTTTGCCTATCCAAAGTTCGTTAGGTCTTTCTGAGTTCCATTCCAAATTAGCTTTTGATCCTGAAATCTCTATGTTCAACCTATTTTTTCTTCCAGCGGATATTTGGCTTACAGTAACAGAACCTTTTTGTCCGTTGCTAAACCTTAGCAGTACACTGGCATGGTCTTCGGTATTGATAGGGACTTCTTCATAATCAGATGCTTCCAAAATCTTACCAGTAAATGTTTCTATGGCTTTTTTTGGCTTCAGGCGGGTTTTATGGACAGTTGAAAAATCAGCCAATACCTCAGATATTTCCAAGCCTGTGACATATTCCGTTATATCTAAAAGATGAGAACCGATATCTGCAATGGCTCTTGAATCTCCTGACTTATCAGGCTCTAACCTCCAGTTATAGTCGGTCTGTAGAATCAGCCAATCCTGTAGGTATGATCCCATCACGGTATAGATATCACCAAGCTCACCTTTTTCCCTCAATGATTTCATCTGGCGTACCATCGGATAATAACGAAGGTTGAAATGGACCGCATTGATCAGTCCTTTTTCTTGGGCCAGCTTTACGAGTTCTTCGGCCTCTTCAATTTTAGTTGCAAGGGGTTTTTCACAAATGACATGTTTACCCGCATCCAGTACTGCTTTGGCCTGGGGAAAGTGGAGAAAATTAGGCGTACAGATATGTACCACATCGATTTCTTCCTGCTTAAGCATATCCTCAAAGGTATAAGCATGGGGTATGCCCAGTAAAAGGGCTTTTTCTTTGGCCAGCTCGAGGGTCACTTCACAGAGTGCATCCACTTCGACATGAGGAATTCTTCTGATGGCTTCGATATGAGCTGGGCCTATAAAGCCTGTACCGACTACGGCTACTTTAATTTTGTTCATTTTGATCTAATTAGGTTTGTTGGATTGAAATGTTAGATAAAAGCTAATTTACGGATATATGATTAGCCTCAAATGTTTTTATTAAAAGAAATTTTGAAAGAAACTTACCTCTCTTTAAATATTTATCCATTTATTGAAGAATTTTCGAATTATTTTGCCAATTACTTTACTATTTTTGTTAATCCTTCCGAATGGCTGCTGAATTCCGGAGCATACTTCCTTTGGATATTATTGGTAATACCATAGAAAACTGGCCCTTATGGTTACCCTCAGACCATATTCAAATACCTATGTCTCCTTGGGTAACCTTTTTAAATAAAAGTTACTGACCACATCTTTTGTACTTTCACATTTAGCATGACATTATGCTGTTAGGTCTTTAAGTGAGGAATTATGAGCATTTAATACTTGTTCGATGTAATTGTTTCCATTTAAAGCCCAGTACAGCAGCCAGTCAAATATTCATGCATTTATAATAAATTAAAAAGATATTTACTTATATTATCATTTTAAAACTACAATAGAAAATATAATGGCCATTTACAATCTGCGAGTCAACGGAAAAAAACATGAGGTTGAGGTAGAGGAAGATACCCCTCTGCTTTGGGTGCTGAGAGACCATCTCGGACTGGTCGGTACTAAATATTCCTGTGGCATAGCCCAATGCGGGGCCTGTATGGTTCATATTAATGGAGAGACCGTTATTTCCTGTGTGATGCCGGTATCCAATATTGGTGAGGACGAAGTGACCACAATAGAGGGACTATCTATCAATGGCGACCACCCTGTCCAAAGAGCTTGGGATGAAGTGGATGTGGCCCAGTGCGGCTACTGCCAGGCAGGTCAGATCATGAGTGCTGCAGCACTGCTTAAAAAAAATCCATCCCCATCTGACCAGGAGATAGAAAATGGAATGAACAGAAATATTTGCCGGTGCGGCACTTACCATAAAATCCGTGAGGCCGTAGCATTGGCATCTAAAATCAAATAATCATGGCCAACCTAAATAAAACAAGTAGAAGAGATTTTCTCAAAATAGCAGCAACTGCTGGAGGAGGACTGTTTATAGGTTTTTCATGGTCCAGCTGTGATTCACCTAAGATGAAGGTACTGACCAATGAAGAGGTACTAGCTCAGTCTAAACATTTTAATGGCTACCTATCGATATCTCCTTCAGGAGATATCATCATCTATTCACCGAATCCTGAACTTGGACAAAACATCAAGACATCGTTCCCCATGGTGGTGGCAGAAGAGCTGGATGCAGATTGGTCCCGTGTGAGGGTAGTGCAAGCAAACCTGGATACAGAGCATTTTGAAAGACAGGTCACCGGTGGGAGTGGGGCAATGCCCCATTCATGGGAAAGACTGAGAAAAGCAGGAGCTACTGCCAAATATCTTCTGGTGGCAGCCGCAGCCCAAAAATGGGATGTAGAAGCCAGCACTTTATTAACCTCCAATGGTATGGTTACACATAGGGAAAGTGGTAAGACCATCAGCTATGGTGATTTAGTTGAAGATGCCTCGCAAATCGATGCACCCGAAGAGGTGATCCTTAAGGAATCCAAAGACTTTAAACTCATCGGGACCCCCGTCAAAAATGTAGACAATCCCTCCATGTTTACCGGTAAGCCTTTATATGGACTGGACTTTTACCGCCAGGGAATGCTTAATGCCATGATACAGCGTGCCCCGTTTGGCATGAAAATCAAATCTGTAGATGACTCCGAAGCCAAAGCCGTAAAAGGCGTGGATGATGTCGTGGTTTTTAATAACAATGTAGCTGTGGTTGGAAAAACTACTTGGCCATTGATGAAAGCAAAAAGGCTATTGAAGATAAGCTATGAACCGGACGGGCTGGTAGAAAGCACCGAGGACCATGATCGGTTATTTAAAGAAATGCTGGATAGCAAAGAAGCCACTTCTATGAGAAAGGATGGAGATGTGGACAAAGCATTCAGAAACGCTGCGCAGATAGTCACCAGCGAATATCAATGCCCTTTCCTTTCGCATTCTCCGATGGAGCCGATGAACTTCTTTGCCCATGTGAAAAATGGATCGGCAGAATTGGTAGGACCTACCCAGACACCGGAAAGAGCCAGAATGGAAACTGCAAAACTGTTGGGGATAGAACCGGAAAACGTTACGGTGCAGATCACCCGGCTGGGAGGCGGCTTTGGCCGTAGACTGGCAGCTGATTTTGTAATAGAAGCAGTAGAACTTTCAAGGTTGCTCAATGCACCTGTAAAGCTCACATGGAGTCGGGAAGATGATATGACTGGGGGTGCTTACAGACCTGCGGTGCGGTATCGGTTCCAAGCCTCACTGGATGCAGGTGGCAATATGACGGGTTATAAATTAAGAGGGGCAGGTATCAATGCCGGAAATTCGACCCGTCAGGATAATTTTCCTTCAGGATGTGTCGATAATCTGCTTATAGACACCATTGAACATAAATCACCTATAACTACTAATCCTTGGAGGGCTCCGATTACCAATTTTCTGGCTTATGCAGAACAGGCATTTTTAGATGAAGTAGCGTATACTGCAGGTAAGGATCCAGTTCAGTTTAGATTAGATTTATTGAATAAAGGTAAAAGGTCTCCGGTAGGAGACGTGAATTATGATATAGACAGAATGATAGGTGTCATTGAGATGGCAGCTGATAAATCAAACTGGGGTCAAAAATCAAATGTTAAACAAGGATTTAGCGTATATTTCTCCCATAGATCCTATGTGGCCCAAGTGGCGGATATCGAAATGGACAACAATGAGCCCGTATTGAAAAAGATTACTGCTGTAACTGACTGCGGAATAGTTGTGAATCCGACCGGAGCCAATCACCAAGTTCGAGGCGGTATAGTAGACGGTATGGGCCATGCCATGTTTGGTAATCTTACATTTGAGAATGGTGTGTCCAAACAGAAAAACTTTGATACCTATAGGCTGATCAGAATGAAAGAGGTACCTGAAATAGATGTTCACTATGTAAACAATGGCATCGATCCCACCGGTCTGGGTGAACCGGCCCTTCCACCTACGGGAGGAGCGATTGCCAATGCCATCTTTCAGGCTACTGGGAAAAGACTCCGCAGCCAACCGTTTATTGAGCAAATGGAGTTTCCTGATACTAAGATGAGAATAGGTAGGTCCTAATGATGGATAGTTGATGTTAAAGAAGAGCAATCAAAACACAAATACTAAATATATCTAAGCCTTATTATATCTTTAAGAATGAGAGGAAGCCTATTTAAATTTCATCTTGGCCTCTTTCAGGCCAATAAGGGCCTGTTAAAATCACCTTGTTATTTTCAATTAAGTAATCTATTTTCATTTGATCCTTTCGCTGATCATTGATATTAAGGCAAGCATTATAATGAATGAGATCAAATATAACCTTAACTTTCCCTTTACCCGGTATTGAAATTTTCACTTCATCAGATGTCACATTCTCCACTACGGCCCCTTCATTTTTAAAATAATAAGATAAAAATATACCCATTTCTCGTGAATGCTCCTTTATCAAATTACGGATAATATGTTCATCAGCCACAGCTGACTTAGAGTCAATAATGAATTTCCAGCTTTCTTGCATAACATGATATTAAACAACTTTAGGATAACTTAAATTCATGGGGCAATAAATATAACTAGAATACGGGCGTCAATACTATAACAATGGAAAATGTGGGCAGTATTCCTATAAAGAAATCAAATTAACTTGACAACAAAGCCTATAATACTTTAAATTTAATTTTTTAAAACATATTTTATAGATGAAAATAGCTAGTCTGGCAGAGATTAAAAAGAATTTAAAAGAATTAAGTGAAAAAGAACTGATAGAGCTGATAACCCTTTTGGCAAAAGCTAACGTGGATAACAAAAAGTTTTTATTCTTTCAACTATATGGACGTGAAAACCCCAATCTGTATTCAGAAATGGTAGAAGAAGAGCTGGAACTTGAGTTTCAAAAAGCCAATGCTTATAACTATCATTCAGCTAAAAAGGCCTCCCAGAAGATTCGAAGGATCATGAATAAACTTCTAAAGTATAATAAGGATAAAGCAACCCAACTCGAAGTCATCGCATTTTTCTGCGAAAAAATGGTGGAAAACGGATACCTACGCCATCGTCATCAGGTAATTGAAAATCTATTCAGAGTTCAGGTGGGAAAAATAGAAAAATTACAAATGGCTTTACATGAAGATCTTCAGTATGACTATCAGGAAAGGATAGATGTATTAAAAAAATACATTTGAAATCAAGCTATGACTTATCACACTTCATCTAATATCCTGCTGAGAAGCATCAGTTGTCCGGTGTGATAGGCATTATGCTCTATAACCAAAAGTGCTTCTCTAAATAAATTCTGGCCCTCTCCGTGATTGAATGGTGTAAGAAGATTTTCATTGTGGGAACTTAAAAGCGTATTAAATCTCTTCCTGTCTTTAAAAAAATCATTTTTAGTATTTTCCCAATCTTCCACTGAAAGTGGTGTGGTAGTATCCGGCCAATATTCATCTGGCCATTTTAATGTTTTGTAATCAGTACCTTCAGAAAAATCCAAAATATCTTTTTGAGCAATCCGCATATGTTCCAATATTTGCCAAAAAGAGTAGGGAAGCCCTCCGTATTTTATCCCTATTTTATGATAATCAATTTTTTTGAGAATTTCTTCTAATTCAATATAGGCATTACCTCCCAATATATGCTTGATAAGCAATTCTGCATAAGATATCATATTAATATCAAGATTAGTTTTAATTGTGGTCAATCACCTTTATACAACTGGATAATTTTTATAAAGTTCTTCTAAATCGTAAATAAATTTGCATCTTCCCACTAGGAATTCTTCCTTCGGACCATGTTTATATTTATTCAGAGCATTCAGTAAAACTGATACCAGGCGTGATTAAGATGCATTTAAATTTCTATAGATTCTCGAAAAACTATTGTGTCAATACTGCCTTATATTTTCATATGAAAGTATGAGACAAATTTCAAAACCTTAAAATAATAACCATCATTTAAATGTTATATAATTTATATTATGTTAAATAGAAAAAAGTGCTCTTTTGTTTCCAGTTTTTAAGGATTGATATTTGATATCGATATGCACTCATTATGCTCATCCTCTATTCCTCTATAAAGGCCTCAAATGGTGATGCCGGTAAACCTTCCTTGTTATATAGGTTTGCACCCTCTGGATTATCAGCCCAGGCGTATCTAACGCGATTTGGGCTGGAGACATTTTCGCTCCATACGATTATTTGATCACCAGAAATCCGGGCATTTGCCCAAACAAAATTTCCATCTTCACCTGCAACTGCAAAATGTTTCAAATCTTTATGTCCTAAGGCTAATAAACCACTGCCAATATCTGAAAATGCTAATATGAGCTGATTCCCTTTACGCCTTACAGATTCCACTTTCGGACCTGATGCTATTAGATCCAATTCATAATAGACCATTTTCCTAGCCTGTAGGGCAAGACGCTCACCTATTACCTTCTTATCCAAAGGATGAATATCATTCCATTCTCCAGCATCTATAGCCACTACCAACCCTGTATTGGGTAAATTTGAAATATTCAATTGAGCCTGTCTTATTGCTGCCCAGTTGCTTTCCTCAGGATTTTCCTTAGCTTCCATAAAATTGGCAAGTTGTACAATGAAGAAGGGAACCTCCTCCTGTTGCCATTTCTCGCGCCAATCTATGATTAAAGTTTGCATCAGATCCTCATACTCATTTGGATTATCTGTATTGGACTCTCCTTGATACCAAAGCACTCCCTTCACCTGATAACCCAACAATGGGGCTATCATAGCATTATATAACCCACCGGGCTTCCAGCGGACCGTTATCTGACTGGCCAAGGGTTCCATACTTCCACCCAAACGATATTTCCAGATACCACTCAGATCTATTGAATCCCCTTCTATAACTAAATTATACGGTTTATCTGATACAAATCCGCCTTTTCCTGATTGGTTGATGATCCGCACGGCTATTACATTGTTTCCCTCTTTTAATATACCTGTCGGTACGGCATATTTACGCGGTGGATACTGATAACCGGTGGTACCTATAAATTCACCATTCAAAAATACAGAATCTGCATCTATTATCCTTCCCAGCACCACTTGCCCTTTTTTACCTGCCTTATCCGCAGGGATATTAATTTCTTTCCTAAACCAAACGGCTCCGTTAACCAGGCCCAGGTCATTGTCCGCCCAATATCCCGGTACATCCATCTGATCCCAGTCTTCGTCATCCAAATCCGCTTTGCTCCAGTCATTTCTTATACCTGCATCTTTCCAGTCTAATCCTTCATACCACTCTTTTGTTATCCTTTTGTTATCTGATTCTATCTGTTTAATGAGATTTGGATTTTTAAATTCCTTAAGGGAAGCATAATGTTCTGGGAAGTTATTTAAAGCCTCCTCACTTAACCAAGCTTCCGCAGGAGACCCCCCCAGTGCGGCATTTATAAAACCGATCGGAACCTTATATTCTTGATAGAGCTCCTGTGCAAAAAAGTATCCGATAGCTGAAAATTTATAAATATTATTTTTATCGGCTTTTATCCAACTTCCAATTTTGTAATCAGTATTGGGTCCAGTGAAACTATAAGTATCCGGAACTTCAAACTGTCGGATAAAACTGTTATTTGCAGAGGAAATTACTTCAGGATATTTGTCCTTTACTCTATCCATAGTAAGTTCCATATTGGATTGTCCGCTGCCTATCCATACATCACCCAAAAGAATATCATTAATGATCATTAGATTAACACCTTCTATCCTCATCTCATATGGCCCGCCGGCAGGATGAGGCGGCAATGAGATGGACCACTTGCCATCTATAGCTGTTTCGGTACGATACACTTGATCAATAAAATGTAAAGTCACTTTTTCTCCGGGGGAAGCCCAACCCCATATATTAAGGTCAACATCTCTTTGCAGTACCATTCCATCACTGATGAGTTTTGGCAGGAATACCTGACCAAAACTTATGGTTTGCGTAAAAAGTGCAAATACAACTATAAACAGGATTTTTAATTTATGCATACTTTAATAGTCAATTGTAATTTACAACAGATAAGAAATGATTTTAGATTAAATTTTCATTACAATTCAGAATTCTTTCCTATAGTTTTGGATATAGAATATCATACTGTTAAAATATCATATTGCTAATCTTAATGAGTAAACAGTTCTTTTACCCGCTCCAGATCCCCATCTATGTTTTCAGGGATAGGTAAATCCAAAATATGGCAAATAAGAGGATATATATCTATATTATAGACAGCTCCAATCTTTATATTGTTTTTAACTGCTGGTCCTTTTGCATAAAATATACCATGCATGTCTTGATGTGATGGATGGTACCCATGCTCTCCAAATACCTCGGTCTTGAACAATGCAGCCCTTTTTTGATAATTTAATATTCCTCCTGTATTCACCAGGTAGTATCCTATTTCAGGCAAAATTAAAAGTTCACCCAAACGTCCCCTATAGGTTTCTATATTTAAATACCCTGTTTGGTCTTCTATATCCACCACTTTAAAGTGTTTTTCTTTCTGCCTTAGGGCTTCCAAAATAGTTTTCTTCTGCTTTACATCATTTATATGGACATGGGCCAAAGCTCCATTATTGATTGGTTTAATTGGTAATCCATGTACTACAGAATCCAAGTTTATCAGGTTCTTTGGTAGCACATTAGTCATACCGTGGTCCGAAACTAAGATTATATTGATATCCAGGTCAAAACTGTTAATACCCTGAAACAATGCTCCTTATTGGGCATCCAATGTTTTTAACCGGGTAGATATTTTGCTGTCATTGTCTGGTCCATATGCATGGCCTACATCATCCATATCGGAAAAGTATAGAGTAATCAATCTAGGTCTTTCTTCCTCCGGAAGTTCCAACCATTCAAAAACTTTACCAATCCGAGTTAAATTACTGACCTTTGCATCATAACTGTAAAAATAAGTTGGCTGCACACCCTGCACTGGTGCTTCTGTACCTACAAAGAAATAGCTGGCAGTGCGTATGCCATGTTGCTCAGCCAAAACCCATATAGGCAATCCACCATACCATGCAGGATTCTCTACGGCTTTTCTGTCTCCTATACTATAAATTTCATCGAGTTCAGGTGCATAAAAAGCATTATCCACTAAGCCGTGATTTTCAGGTTTCATACCCGTAGCTATACTGTAGTGATTAGGAAAAGTTTTAGTCGGATAAGAAGGAATAAGAGAGGAAGCCTCTACCCCTTGATCTATTATACGCTGAATATTTTTAGGCTGAAACCTCTCGGTATAATCATATCGGTATCCATCCAGAGAAATCAAGATTACGTACTGCTCATTTTTCTGAGCTAAAAGGATGATGGTATTAAAAAAAAATAATAGGAATGGGTATTTCCATTTACTCATGGCACATTATTTAAGCATGCAATTTGGCAAAAGGATATGAAAAAATAAAGGCCACTGGTAACAGTGGCCTTAAATTTATATTAACCTTCCATCCAATCAGGTCCTAGCAGGGCCTGCAGACGCTGGTTGTACTCTTCCGCTTTATCTTTATTATCCAATCGTGTGTGGATCTGAAAAAGAATTTCTAAAATTTCGGTATTTTCTGGTTTTAATTCAGAAGCCTTGGTAAAATAAGGGACTGAATTTTTATACAAATCATCTGCTTCTTTTAATAAGCCCTCAGATTTTTTTTCCCACTCATCATCAGCTAAATTATTTACTTCGGTAATTATTCCTCTTGCTCTATCTAAGTATATAGCACCGGTATAATAGTTTCCTTCGAAAAATTCAGGATCTGTTTCAACAGTCTTCTTATATTCTTCCAAAGCCCCTTCTAAATCACCTGATTGCTCTTTAAGGTAACCATATCTTAATCTGATGGCGTTATCATTTGGATCTTCTTCCAGCGCTTTCTCTATAGAAGCCAACGCTTCGTCCATTTTTTCCAATTGTAGCAATAACTGTATTTCAAATTCCTGTAGGCCTTTATCCTCCGGATAAACCGCTCTTGCTTCATTTACCAATCTGTAAGCTTCGTCTTGATCCTGATCAGTACCACTGGCAATCTGAATTAGGAAATAATAAGCATTTAATTTATTATATTCTTCATCTTCTATTAATTGCGTAAAATACTTCTTAGCAGCTTCATGATTTTCAATCATATTGGCGGTATAACCTGCATTAAACACTATAGAAGTATCTGCAGGATCAATATCTGCTGCCAATGCGAAAAAGGCATGGGCTAAATCCATATCGTCATCTTCATACCTTTCTATAGCTTTATCCATAGAAGAAGCCTTTAATCTCATTAAACCTTCGCCTTGAAGATTTTCCGGCATGCCTGGAAGCACATCTTTGTAAATTTCTTTACCAATTTTACTGTTTCTGTCATTACCATCCAGTTGCATGGCTCTTTCAAATGCAGCATATGCCTCCCTACCGGTAGCGACCGTTGAATTATCGTTGCTCTCATCAGAGCTGAACATCATCGTTTTGATTTTCCCCTTAACCATATGCGTATTAGGGTCCTCACCTGTTTCAGCATCTTCTAAAGCGGCATCTATATCAGTCAATGCCTCTTGATAATCTCCTTTTTTTAAGCTACGTTCTGCGGATCTTACCACCTTCTTTTGACCAAATGCTACTGTGGTCAGGGCAACCAAGGTAAATGATAAAATTAATTTTCTCATCGTTCTATTTATTCTAAATTATTAGGTTTATCTATTTGATTTTCATCTGTTGAACCATCTTCAAGGTTGTCATTAACTTCCTCTGTAGATATACTTGCTTGATCCGCTGGAAGTGTTTCTTCCAATATTTCTTCTATATCTATTTTTTCTATTTTCTCTATGGAAGATATTTCATCAGTTTCACTTAACTTAATAAGCCTGACGCCTTGTGTGGCTCTACCCATAACACGAAGATCAGCTACAGGAGTTCGGATTGTAATTCCAGATTTGTTAATAATCATTAAATCATCAGAATCTACTACCTCTTTAATGGCTACAAGACTACCAGTCTTTTCAGTTACATTCATGGCCTTCACCCCTTTGCCTCCTCTATTGGTTATGCGGTAGGCATCAAGTGCAGATCTTTTGCCGTATCCTTTCTCAGAAACAACCAATAGGGTCGCGTCTTCGCGTAAAGCACAAACCATGCCAACCACATAATCATTCTCATCCGCCAGTTTCATCGCTTTTACACCTGTAGCGGTTCGTCCCATAGGTCTTACAGTAGATTCATGAAAATGAATGGCTCTACCAGATTTAGCTGCTATTATAATATGTGTATCCCCATTGGTCATCTCCACATTGATCAGCTGATCATCCTCCCTTATATTAAGGGCAATGATACCATTGGTTCTCGGACGGGAGTACTGCTCAAGGGTAGTTTTTTTGATTATCCCCTGCTTGGTCACCATCACCAGGAAATTATTATTAATATAGTCCTCATTCCCCAGATCTGCTACCTGAATGATCGATCTAATTTTATCATCACTTTCAATATTGATAAGATTCTGTATCGGTCTTCCTTTGGAAGTCTTTCCGCCTTCCGGAATGGCATAAGTCTTTAACCAGAAAAGTTTTCCCTTATCAGTAAAGATCAACAGATAATTATGAGTTGAGGCTGTGAAGAGGTATTCGGTAAAATCATCCTGCTTAGTAGAAACCCCTCTAGCTCCCACCCCTCCTCTGGATTGGGTTCTATATTCGGTAAGTACGGTTCTTTTAATATACCCTTGATGAGAAACGGTAATGATTACCTCCTCATTAGGAATCATATCTTCATAACTAAAGTCTTCAGCATCATGCTCAATGGTCGTTCTTCTGTCATCAGCATAGCGGGACTTCATTTCTTGCAGTTCATCTTTGATGATCTGCATTCTTTTATCTTCATTGGCCAAAATTTCTTTTAGCTCTTCGATAAGTTTCATGAGTTCATCATATTCATTCTGGATCTTTTCACGCTCCATACCGGTAAGCCGCTGAAGTCTCATATCCAAAATGGCCCTAGCCTGAAGTTCACTTAACTCGAATCTCTCCATCAACCCGGTACGGGCTGTTTCGGGATCTTTAGAGCTTCTAATCAGTGTGATCACCTCATCCAGGTGATCGAGCGCTATAAGATATCCCTGTAGGATATGGGCTCTTTTTTCCGCTTCTCTCAGTTCATATTCTGTCCTGCGGACTACCACTTCATGTCTATGGTTGACATAGTGTATGATGAGGTCTTTCAGATTCAGTGTATGAGGTCTTCCTTTGACCAGTGCCACATTATTGACACTGAATGAAGTTTGAAGCCCGGTATATTTATAAAGATTGTTTAATACTACATTTGAAATGGCATCTTTTTTCAGTTCATACACAATGCGCATCCCCTGACGGTCTGATTCATCTCTGATGGCGGAGATTCCTTCTAGTTTCTTTTCGTTGATAAGCTGGGCGGTTTTTTCTACCATACCTGCTTTATTGACCATATATGGGATCTCAGTGATGACGATCATCTCGCGGCCCGAATCCTTCGTTTCTACAGAAGCTTTACCTCTCATTACTACACGGCCTCTACCTGTTTCAAAGGCATTTTTGACGCCGTTATAACCATAGATAATACCACCTGTAGGAAAATCTGGCGCTATGATATGCTCCATCAGTTCTGCTATGGTTATATCCCGGTTATCTATATAAGCTATGATACCATCTACTACTTCTCCCAGATTATGGGGAGCCATATTAGTAGCCATACCTACAGCTATACCGGAAGCACCATTTAGTAGAAGGTTAGGGATTTTGGCCGGTAATACGGAAGGCTCTTTTAAAGAGTCATCAAAGTTAAGCTGGAAATCTACCGTTTCCTTATTGATATCTACTAATAGCTCTTCCGCTATCCGCTTCAATCTGGCTTCGGTATAACGCATCGCAGCCGGTGAATCACCATCTACAGACCCAAAGTTACCCTGAGGGTCTACCAATGGATATCTCAGGGACCAGTGCTGGGCCATTCGAACCATGGTTTCATATACAGCGGAGTCACCATGCGGGTGATATTTACCAAGTACTTCCCCTACTATTCTGGCTGATTTTTTATATGGTTTGTTATGTGCTACTCCTAGTTCCTGCATACCGTAAAGGATGCGGCGGTGAACTGGTTTTAATCCATCTCGGACATCTGGCAATGCTCGGGAAACAATAACGGACATCGAATAATCGATGTATGCCCCACGCATTTCCTCTTCAATGTTAATCGGTATAATGTTCTCGTTTTCTCCTTGAGCCATAATTATAATTTCTCAATATAAGGTTGCAAGATAAGAAAAAGAATAGGCTTTTAAAACAGTAAATAAATAGGATTTAACCTATTTTATGACAATAATGTCACCATTGACCTACCTTACGGTTCTGCATGTTCCAGATCGAACTTCCCCTATATTCCACCCCGTCATGTATGTGTCTCATTTTCACACCGCATCCTGCTACTTTGCATCTTTTATTACCTGGCATTCTTATGGAGAAGCCGGCATTTAATGTAAACAGGTGCTGGTTCATGACCTGCAATTCTGGGAGATCAGGGCGGTCATATCCAAAAGTTCTCCTTTCAAAATTAGGTTTTAAATAAACCTTCGCATATTCGGACAGCTCTCTTTCTATTTTTAAACCTATTCCATAAAATGGCTCATCGGAGGTAAGATGAAAATCAAAAGAATTCCTGATCAAGATTTTACCTGCTTCACCTTCCAAAATAAACCGCCAAGGGTAATTTTGCCTAAGCCTTAGCTTTTTTTCTGCCTGCATATAGGTATTGTTCCCTGAATAGTTTCTATACTGCCAATTGAGCACTTTAGCCCGCCTTCTGGCATCATACAGGATCAGTCCAAATGAACCATAAAGTTTGTCAAAAGTGTAAGCTCCCCCTTCAAATGCAAAAGAATAATCCTGAAAATCTGCAGGACCTATTCTTCCAAACTCACGCCCATACCCTCCCCCTATCGTAGCAAAGCCAAATAGATCTATGGTCACACCCGCATTGATAGGTACAGCAAAATCACTTCCCTTGAAGGACGTGGCTCCCTCGGGCTCAAATGGCAAACCTGCACCATCTGCTGACAGATATGATATAGGATAACTACTTACATTATTACTTAAGAAATCCATTTGATAGGTGTGATAGGACATGCCTGCAGAAACATTAAAACTGATGCTGCTAAGCACATTACGCGTAAAATTGCCTATTGCACTGGAGCTTTTTGGATTTCTAGCTTTGGTATCTATTCCGAATATATCGCCTTGGGCCAAACTGGTGTGGGATATCCCTATCAGGATAATACAAAATAGGACTGTTTGGGAAATGTAAATATTTTTCATCGTAAGGGTATAACGAGATCTAAAGTCTCTTATTGGCGATAAATATAAAACAAAAAAGCCTTCCAATTATTTGGAAGGCTTTTTAAAATGATAATAATTCAATTATCTGCCAACGCCATCGGCTAATTCATTATCATTCTCTCTTTGGTCTTTCAATTCAGCTATTTTACTGTCCACTCTTTCTTTTACAGCTGGATCTTCCTTCATAGCTTTATTGATTTTGTTATAAGTGGAAGCTCCCAAGAAATCTTTGTCCATAATAAGATCTGTTTTCAGAGTTCTTACTTCATCGGCTAAAGATTCTGTAAAATCCAATATTTCCTGGTATGCTGCCTGCTCTTCAGCAGTGATATTAGCGGCTTCCATTTTCTCTTCGTTTCCCCAAGCAGCTTTTATTTCATTGTATCTGCCTGCTCCATCGATAGCTTCATTGTTTTTGATCATATCTACAAGCTCAGCATTTTTTGATTCGTAAAATGACATAACAGAGTCTTCCATCATAGCAAATTTTTCCAACTCTTCTTCTGTAATCTCATCAGAAGGGGCTGCAGTTTCCTGTGCAATAGCA
This sequence comes from Anditalea andensis, assembly GCF_000714815.1. Classification (GTDB taxonomy): domain Bacteria; phylum Bacteroidota; class Bacteroidia; order Cytophagales; family Cyclobacteriaceae; genus Anditalea; species Anditalea andensis. Next base: position 69,162 of record NZ_JMIH01000016.1, read on the forward strand.
TTAAGGTTTAATAGACCGGCCATCATAATGGCTAAGACAAATAATCGCTTCATATTTTATAATTTAGTTTAGATTTAAGGTTTCAAAATTCAATTAAACAGATTCTTGGCAGTATAACAAGAAATTGTACAAAAAATGAGCCATTTTAAATGTTAAAACCCCTTAAAAAACATTTAAACCATTATTATTATGATTATTTTAATACTTTTAAATCTGCTATAACCTGCTTAGGATCTGCTGCTGAAAAGACAAAATTACCTGCTACCAACACATCTGCACCTGCATCTTTAAGCATTTGGGCATTATTAGCATTTACCCCGCCGTCTATTTCTATTTTTGTATTTGCACCAGTCTCGGATATCATTTTTTTCAAATCCTTAATTTTAGTATAGGTATGTTCTATAAATTTTTGCCCCCCAAATCCGGGATTCACAGACATGATGCATACCATATCAATATCTTGTATCACATTCCTGATAGTTTCTATAGAAGTATGTGGATTAATAGCTACACCAGCCTGGCACCCCAAGTCTTTTATCGCCTGTAAAGTACGGTGCAGGTGGTTACATGCTTCCACATGTACTGATATGATAGCAGCTCCTGCGTTTTTGAAGGCCTCTAAATATTGGTCAGGATTTATGATCATCAAATGTACATCCAGCGGTTTAAGCGCATGCCGTTTTATAGCCTCTGTTACAGGGAGGCCAAAAGATATATTGGGGACAAAAACACCATCCATAATGTCTACATGAATATAGTCCGCATCGGATTTATTCAACATTTCTACTTCCTGCTGGAGGTTGGCAAAGTCTGCTGCCAATACTGAGGGCGCTATTAATATACTCATGGTCTGTTTGGTGAATAAATTTAAGTTATGTAAAAAAACGCAGTCTTTAAAATAAAATATGGATTAAGACATTAAAATGATTTTAGAGACATAGGGCAAATATAACTATGAAAAGCCGATAAAATACAAGATGCTCATGTGCAGAATATATGGCTATTTTATTGTTTCCTCGGGATCCAAAATATAATCATCCGTATGGTGGTCATTGGTATCTGATGACAATCCATGATAGGCACTGGAAAAATTGGGGATGCCGTACCCGAAATCATTATCGGGTGTTTCTGCCTGACTTGCGGTATTGAGAATTAGGTTCAATAATTCTTTCCGGGTAAGGGCTGGTTTAGACTGCCATAGGCCAGCAGCCATGGCCGCTACCTGAGGCGCCGAAAAAGATGTTCCGCTAGCTGTCCCTACTCCACTGGGCGTGCGCCATAAAGATACGCTACTTCCCAAAGTAGTAACCTCTGGCTTAATGCGGCCATCAGCTGTAGGCCCTACGGAACTAAAACTAGATTTCCTCATACTATTGGTAATGGCTCCCACAGATAATATACCTTCCGCGTCCGATGGCGCAGTAATAGTTCTCCAATTTCCGGAGCCTTCATTTCCAGCACTCGTTACCACCAAAATACCCTTTTCTGCTGCCATAGCAGCTCCTTTGGTAATGATAGCTGTTTTACCATCTAGTGCATCTTTTGAATAATTCATCTGTGGATCATTAAACACATTATAGCCTAATGAGCTGTTGATTATATCCACTCCTAAACTATCCGCAAATTCAGCTGCTCTCACCCAATTGTATTCTTCTACCCGGTATTCAGATCTGACATCTTCTGTAATACAAAGTATAAAATCAGCATCATAGGCACCAGCCACCAGTGAGGCCATCTCATTAGATCCTATTAATGATAGTGCACCTGTACCGTGTGTATCCGAACGAAAAACAGTACCAGAATGTGGCAAAACAAAATCTCTTGTAGCTATAATTTTCTCATTATCAAATAAATGCTTAATCGCAGGAATTTTATCTGCATATAAGAAGCCGCCATCAAATATGGCTATACTGATTCCATCTCCGGTATAGCCTTCTTTATGCATAGCTGGAATGCCCAAAAGCTCATTTTGAAACTCATACGCACTCACTGATTTTTTTAAAAAGTTAAATCTGAATGGGAATGGTTTGGATTCTTTTTTGGCTGAATGACTCGAATCATAAAAACCTCTTGCCACCAGTTCTATTTTTTCAACAAATGGAAACTGACCTATTTCCTCTATCTGGGCTTCTGTGGCTATCACTACCGAAGAATTTAACCATTTACTCTGATACTGGACCTGCTCCACATATTCCATTATTTTGTTGGAATATTTTTCCGAAACTGGTAGGTCAGTACTATCTATGGGGCTGTTTTCTTTAATCCTCCTATCGACGGTTTTTTGACTTAAAAATTTGCCAGGATCATCTAATGAATAGGTATTTTGAGGTTTATATTTATATTGGATAGCATATCTATCCTGGCCCATGGTAAGATGAGCCAGACTCATGCACATCATCAAAACCGCAGTAAATTTAATTTTTTTCATATTTAAGCAACTTTACATGCTCTAAACGGGCTGATTCAATCCTTTGTTCCCCAAAGCAGTTATTCATCATGCAATAGGTGATTTTTTCATGGAAGGTTTCTATTAAACCTATATCCTTAGCAAATATCTCATATTTTATTTCTTCACCTAGCATTGGTTCATCTGTTTTTACATAAATTACCGCAAATACATTCCTGTACATTCTTCGGGAAATTGAATACACATTTAATTGTATTATTAAGTACAGTGATATTCCCAATCTTTACTATGATATGATTTCTTTTTTTATACCCAATACACTTCTAATCCAGTTTCGTTTTTGATTGAAGAAACGATGGTATCAGAAATATATATGAGGTATTTTCAAATGTGTCAATAAAAAAATAATTACTCTCCAATAACATAGATTTTCATGTCAGGCCCTGCCGCATTGCCTGGAAATCTACACCCATTTCGAAAGGCACGTCATCTGTTAGCTGACAGAAGTAAAACTATAAAAGCCAGAAATAAGTAAATTAATATCCCTTCTTCTAACCATAATTTAATTAAAAAATTCTGTTCAAGCTATATACCAATTTGAAAACATTCATTCCCATTTAAATTATAATATCCAACTGCATTTCAATAAATTGAAATTCTACATGGCAAAAAATCTAATTCTGGTTATCTTTGATATTGATTCACTAAATATAAGATAAAGGAAATGGCTTTAAAAACATTCGTCAAGATCAGCAATGTCAACAATTTAAGCGATGCCAGATATTGTGCTGGAATGTATGTAAATATTATGGGATTCAGCTTGGAAGAGCAAAACGAAAATCATGTAACACCCCAAAAATTTAAAGAAATCACGGATTGGATTTCAGGGGTAGAATTTGTCGCTGAATTTCAAAGTACGCATCCCGAAAGAATTTTAACCACCTTGAAAGACTATGAAGGTTTTACTTTTATTCAAATAGAAGAAGAGTCTCATATTCAATTACTTATGAATACTTCTTATAGTTTGATCTGGAAGACCAAGCTTAATAATATAGTTGATTTTGATTATTATATCGGCATAGCCAAATCCCTAAAAGAAGGAGGTGTTACGTTATTGATAGATTCTGACGAATTAACGTTAGATCTGAATGTTATAAAAAAAATTGATCAAGTATCACGTTTCTGTGATGTTCTGGTAGGGTTTGATATTGATCAGGAAAGTGTCCAACGACTACTAAATGAAAGCCTAGTCAAAGGCATATCCCTTAAAGGTGGGAATGAAATCAAACCAGGTTTTAAAGATTTTGATGGACTTGCTGATATTTTGGAATTATTGGAAGTGGAAGATTAAATAGCCTACCGCATCAGGCTATATTTATCTGCGGAAATTATGACTTTCCCATTTGCTTTATATATGTAAATGCCAAATAAATTTGCCTGAAGATATATAGCGCCTGTACCCATAAGTTCAGGCGCTTATATATTATATTTAGGTATGATAGACAGGTGATCGATTGTCATAGGAAATGAGAATGAAGTTATTAATCCTTTTTAAACCTGAATCTCAAATATTTTATTTTTTCACCTTTATCGGAAAATATTTTTTCATATCTGGTTTTGATTCCTAAATGTTCCCTTTGATATTCGGAAGCATAAAAATCAAAGGTCCATTCTAGCCCTTCCAGATCTTTTCGTAGGTTCAAAACCTCGAGGGTATATTCAAATAAACCTGTATTGTCAGTTTTTAGATGGATGATTCCTCCCTTATCCAATAGTGGTTTATACATTTCTAAAAACCGCGGCGATGTCAATCTCTTTTTTTCATCACCATCCCTAGGTCGAGGATCAGGAAAGGTAATCCACAGCTCATGGATTTCTGACTCCCCAAAATACTTTTCCAACTGCTCAATTTGAGTCCTTAAAAATGCAACGTTTTCTAGTTTTTCAGTTGCTGCTATCGTGCTACCTTTCCAGATTCTGGAACCTTTAATATCAATACCGATAAAATTATGGGCTGCATTTTCCCTTGCTAACCCTACGGTAAATTCCCCCCTGCCGCAGGCCAGTTCAACCACAATAGGATGATCATTTTCAAATTGTAAAGCATTCCAATTTCCCTTAATCTTTTCAAAAAGTGGTTTGCCTTCTTGGATTACATTTTTACTTTCCTCGTTTTGTTTAAACCTTACGAGCTTATTCCTTCCCATGCTATATAATATCTAAATCTGCGACTACAAATGTACTTCCTCCAATAAATATAAAATCATTTTTACCTGCCTTATCCAATGCCGACTGGTAGGCCTTATTAACGTCAGAAATGATTTCACCTCTTATACCCATATCGAGAGCTTTTGATGCCAGTTCATGGGCTGGCATGGCCCTTGGTATAGAAGGTTGACAAAAAATGTAAGCTGCATCTTTTGGAAACAAATTCAGTATCGCATCCACATCCTTATCCTGCACCATTCCAATGACGCAGTATAGTTGATTGAATGAATAAGTTTGGATTTGTGAAATGATATAGGCTATACCATCTATATTATGTCCTGTATCACAATAAGCTAGAGGTTGATCATTCAATTTCTGCCATCTTCCTTTGAGTCCAGTGAGTGATGTTACGTTTGCCAGTCCATAATGAAGTGCTTTAAGGGGTATATGAATACCCAATGATCTTAGTTTATCCACTGCAGTAAGGATACCTGCCAGGTTTTTTTCTTGGTATTTTCCTGCCAAATCCATTAAAATTATTTTTCCATTCACTAGGTATTCACATAATCCACTTTTTATATTCCCCTGATGTTTAATAGTATACGATCTTTCAGCAAAAGTGATTTCTGCATTTCGTTGTTGTGCTAGTTGGGTAAATACTTCTGTAGTTTCAGCTTGCCTTTGGGAGATGATTACAGGTGTGTTTGATTTTATTATTCCTGCTTTTTCTGCTGCTATTTTTGGAAGTGTATCTCCCAAAAACTGCATATGGTCCATTCCTATATTGGTGATTATAGAAAGTAAAGGTTTCAGAATATTAGTACTATCCAGCCTCCCTCCCATACCTACTTCCACTACCGCGATATCTACGGCTTCTTCAGCGAAATACGAAAAAGCCATGCCTACGGTCATTTCAAAAAAACTGGGCTGAAGTGAATCAATATAACTTTTATTGCTTTGGACAAAATGTATGACAGCCTGTTCGGTTATATCCTGTCCATTTATTTTGATACGTTCTCTAAATGATTTTAAATGTGGAGATGTATACAGACCTACCTTATATCCTGCTGACTGTAAGATAGCAGCCAAGGAATGAGAAGTGCTTCCTTTTCCATTGGTGCCTGCTATATGTATGGATTTAAATTTGAGGTGTGGATTACCTAGCTCCTCACATAGTGCCAGCGTATTATTCAGATCTGTTTTATATGCAGAAGCTCCTATTCTCTGGAACATTGGCAGTGCATTGAACAGATAGTCCAATGTTTCCTGATAAGTCATTGATTAATCTACTCTGATTACGAAAGTAATTTTACCTGTGGAGTAATCTGCAGAAGGATTTCCACTTTGCCTTTTAAAGGTAAGCTGGTTTACCACTGTACGGTAATAAGCAAGCACTTCATTAGGTACATTATATTCCAATGGAATCGCCTGGACTATTCTGCCGTTATCGTCTACAGTTATTTTAAAAACAATTCGACCATTTCTGGATGAGACATTATCCCTAATATTAGGTTTAGATGCAAAATCCCATCCTGCCAAGTCAAGGGCATATCCCCCTCCCGGTCCTGCATTCCCCTGACCGGATTGCATAATGGACCTTCCGTCCACAGTTCCTTGGGGTTTGCCTTCGTCTCCGGGGGTCGAAGATGATCCTTGATTACTTCCTGCTGTAGGCTGTTGACCTGAACCGGCGGTTCCTCCGGCACCAAATATGGCCCTAGGATCAACCTTTGGCTTTTCTTCCGCTTTCTGGGCAGTTTTCTCTGCCTCGCTTTTAGAAGGTTCTGTTACGGGAGTGGAAGGTTTAGCTGTGGCAGTACTTTCTTTTTTGACTTCAGTGGGTTTTTCTCCTCCCTTTAGAGGACTAGGAGCTTTTGACTGGGTTTCATAAGTAGTCTTCGATTTACTTGGAGCAGGTTTAGCAGTCTTGGTTTCAGGCTGCGCTACAGGTGCTGCTGTAGCAGTAGGCTGAGGAGCGGGATCACCTGGAGCAGGAGCTTCCTGCTGTACTACCTCTGCCTGAGAAGGAGGAGCTGTGGTCTGGGTATTGCCACTTCCTACTTCTGTGAAACCCAGATTTAATTCTAACCCAAACTGAGGAATAGGTGGAATGGCCGGTTTCCATACCACAATAAAATACATGGCCACAAGTATGAGCACATTTGTGATGATGGTGATGGCCAATGCCTTTTTATTGCTGTCTGCCTCTTCTTTGTTTACTTCCCAGTAAGCCATATTATACTTATTTATAAGGAGTGGTAGCTATAGAAACATTCGCTTCCAATGAAGCAGCTATCCCTCCTATTTCCACTAAATATTCTACAGGAACCTCTTTATCAATGTGGAGTACTACCTGTCCCTTCTTTTCTTGCAATAACGCCGAAAGTTCGTTTTTAATTTCATTACGGCTAACTATTCTGTCATTAACAGAAAATCGAAGGTCCTTTGTAACCGTAACCGTTACTTCCTGCATGACAATATCGGAAGTTTCACTGCTGGGCAGGTTAACCGGTAATCCGGACGGAGTAATAAATGATGAGGTCAACATGAAAAATATTAGCAACAGAAATATGATGTCTGTCATGGAGGACATACTAAATGATGCTTCTATTTTATTTTTTGATTGTAATGCCATATTATTTCTCCTGCAGAAGGTCAATAAATTCTATAGTCGTATATTCCATGCTATGGATCAGCTTAGAAACCTGGCCCACCAGATAATTATAACCAAGGTACGCTATGATACCTACCACTAAACCTGTAGCGGTTGTGATCATAGCTTCGTAGATACCTGTAGATAAAAGTTTTGGTGACACCATTCCCTCTTCCTGGGCTACTCCTATAAAGGCCCGTATCATACCTGCCACAGTTCCCAAAAAACCAATCATAGGCGCAGCTCCAGAAACGGTCGCTAATAATCCCAAATTCTTTTCAAGTTTATAGATTTCTATTTTACCTACATTTTCTATAGCTACTTCAATATTTTTTAATGGACTACCTATTCTGTCAAGTCCTTTGGATATCATATTCGCCACCGGGGTATTTTCTCCCTGGCAAACCATTTTGGCCCGAGGTATATCTCCGCCCTGCACCATCATTTTAACCTGGTCTATTAGTCCTTTAGGTGTTTTCGCTGCTTTACGCAAAGTAATAAGCCGCTCAACAAAAATGAATATAGCTAAAATGAACAATAAGTATAATGGAATCATCATGTACCCGCCGGCAATTAATAGGTCTAAAAGACCAATGGCGGAATTAGGAGATTCTGCAGTAGCCAAGGTGTCGACAGCTATTGGGCTGTCTGTAGTTAAAGTCTGTAATAAGATCATATTAATATTTCAATACCCATAAATTTTCTTTATAATTTTCCTGATGTGCTTCAAGCACTTCTACAGCCTGTACGAGTGATTCATACTCCCCGATGGCTAATCTATAATATGCTATTTCTCCATATGGATATACCAAATAAGTGTTTTTTTGCTGTCTATTTAATTTATTGGAATAATCTAAGGCCATATCTTCGTCTATAAAGCTTCCTACAACGACAAAATAACGTGGTGCAGCTGCCCTAGATTTTATCGTGGTCAAAGTAAAAGTTTCAGGTACCTCTTCCACTGTTTCAGCATCATCTTCTACTATTTCTGGCTCCAGAACTTTTTCCGGTTCTATTGGAGTAGTGATAGGCTCAGGTTGACGCGTGTCCTGTTCTGCGATATTATTCCAATACCAAAATATACCTGCAAATATCAGCAATAAAACCAGGCTTAAAATAATCCATACTCGATAGTTAGATTGTTTTTCCCTGGCTTCCAAAGAAGGCTGTGCCTTGAAAGCAGGTTTAGACTTTACAGTTTCATGAATGATGGGTTCATTAGAACTTACAGATTCTTCGTCAGCTATAATTGTTTTGGGTTTAACCAAATCAGGTTTATTATCGTTCTCAGACACAGATTGAGGACTTCTGGAGGAAAGAGGTACTATTTCCACCTTGGGAAGGCCATAATCTTTGTCTTCGTCGGTTTTTGAATGTTTGTCCTGATTATCTTTATAAGCCATTTTTGAATAATAAGTACATGCTAATTAATCTACGAAGCTAAGACAAAAGCTTTAATTAGCCAATATTGCAGTTCATATTTACATATCACCGGCGACCTAAAACTTAAATGTTACACCTCCAATGCCCTGGATCCCACGGACCCTATAGTTCCAATACCTTTGATAGTTCTGATTTAATAAATTATTTCCCATCATGAATACTGAAAATCTATCATGAAACGCATAATCCACTCTAGTACTTACATCTACCAAAGGTTTTAAATTTGCAGTACTTCCGGATTGCAAATTAATAGCCCTTATGCCGCCCATGGCATTCACATTTGCCGAGATAAACCATTTATCGGTCGGGGTAAATGTATTGTTTATTTTTAATTCCCATTCCGGCCGGTGCCATGCACCGTTTAAGTTAGATAAATTGTATTGAAAGTAGTCAGCAGAAAGTTGTAACCGGTACCAATTTTCATACTTCCATCCCGCCCCTAGATTGAAATTCAAAACTTCAGTTTGGTCATCATACATCAATTCGAACCTGGTACTATCCATTTGATTATTTCCATAAAAATGCATGTTTCTAAACTGACCAAATTTAATACCGGCAGTATAGGTGAATTCATCATTGATATTACCCCTTACTCCCGCGCTGGCCTGATAGCTTTGGATAGTATTCAGTAGTTGGGTACTGGGACCTAACCATGGGTTTTCCATAGCAAAATCATAATATGTATTCCTCATCACATCTCCTTCCAAACCTATAAAAATCCCCAGTTCCTCTGTGAAGTTATATGATGCATGTATGTTTGGGAATATATGGAAATCCGAATTTTTATTGGCAGTAATATCATTTTCAAAAACCATATTTGCACCTGCCCTTGCCCTTAAGCCTTCGCGAATATATTCCACAAATGGGTTAATTCTCAAATAGTTTCTGTTTATATTATTATAAAACAGGTCAGAGGGCGAAGTTATATAACCATCAGTTTTCACCTCAGCGCGTAGGTTATCGTTTGCCCGGAATCCCATTTTCGCATTTAAGCCCAGTTCATGTTCCCTAGCGATAAGATTATCATTAAATAGTCTCAATGAAAGATTTCCATCATAATTAAAAGACTGTGTCTGATTGATGTTTCGGATTCCTGCGTTTCCATATAGGGTATGAAAGATCTGTCCTATCGTATCTCTGTTTACTTCAAGTCCAGGGGTATAGCCATAGAAATGATATTTATCTCTATCATACCCTACTTTACCATATACTTCCATGCCTTCCATAAACATACTTCCATCAAACCGGATATTTGTATGGTCTTCGGCAGAGTTTGATCCATCTACTGGGCCATTGTAAAATCCCTGATGATGAATATAAGCACCAAAGTTCCTATAATCACTTTCTACATTGTTTATATAAATTTCAGCCAATGGGGAGTTATAATTTCCATATCCTACTTTAGCATAACTATGGTATAATTCAGGTTTTAAATTATCAAATCTTCTCTGGTATGGTTGAGTATTGGTCTCCACGGGAGGCAGGCTTAGAAAGAAAGGCTGCACCTGATAGTTCAGTCTACCCACACCCTGACTTTCAGGTAGCGCAGGTGTACGCATAAAGTTCCTGGGCTGAGGCGGCAGGGTAAGCACACGGTCCTTTCGGATGACAAATTCCTGATCTTTTACTTCCCCGCGCGTATCTTGGGCCAGAGTTGAAGAAATCTGATTGATCAGAAATAGAAATATAAAAACAAGTCTTTTATTCATTTCAACTTAAAATGTATACCTTAAATAAAATTAATTGATTGCCGCTAGTTTTTTCCTAGCTTCATTTTTGATTTCCTCGTTGGCAGATCTTTCTACTACAGATTCTAAAGTAGCTTTGGCCTGGAATTTTTCACCCATTTTCAGGTAATTGTCAGCCAGTAAGAGAAAACTCCTTCCGTACCAGTAATCATACGCACCAAATGGTGAAGAGAAATCGAAAATCGTTTCATTGGACTGTGTAAAATTACCCCTCTCATGAAAACTCAAAGCTAAGAGATAAAGGGCTTCTGCACCCTGCGCGTTTCTGGCTTCATTTACCAGTTCCATCAGCATGTCATCAGACCTGGTTTTATCCCCTTTCTTTTTAAAAGACTTTGCTTTTAAAAGTTTGGCCAGACTGGTGGCTTCAGCAGTCACATTACCTAAAGAAATCACCCTGTCTGCATAATGATTGGCAGAATCATATTTTTCTGTTTCATAGTAGGAAGACATTAGCCGTCTGAAAGCTTCATATTCCTCTATTTTATTTCGTGCATTCTTAGCAGATGTAATAAGATAAGGGATAGCTCTTTGGTAATTATTTCTGTCAAATTCGATTTCACCTATCTTTTGGATAGCGCGTACTTTCTGAACAGAGGTGGCTGATTTTTCTAAATCGTAGAAAGTCCGCAAAGCACTGTCTCTGTCCCCGAGTCTTAAATAAGCGTCCCCTATAAAGTATTTAGCTTCACCGCTTTGAGCACTTGTGGGATAATTTCTCAAATAATCTTCAAATGCTCTTATAGATTCTTTGAAGGATTGGCTGAAAAAGAGATTTTTAGCGGCCTCAAATTCTACGTTTTGTAGACTTTTATTATCAGGATTGGAAGCCCTGTATTTTCCGAGCTGCTGCGAAAACTCACCTGATCTGCCCTGAAGAGCCAGTGCTTCCTGCAGACCAACTAAAGCAGCATCCGCATTAGCAGAATTTGGGTAGGTGTCCAATATCTTCTTATAATCATTTATGGTATTGTCGTAATTTTTCAGGGAATAATTAGCCACCGCCCGTCCTTCTAGTGCATATGGGATGAAAGGACTGTTTGGCCTGGTATTTATCAGACGGGTAAAACCTTCTACCGCATCGTTGTACCTCGTTTCTTCCATGTTGATCTGAGCTTTCTGAAAGATAGCATCATCCAAATGATTACTGTTGGCATACCTTTCGATTACCTGATTTAGCTCTCTGATTGCTTCTGCATTTCTGTTTTGAAAGTTCAATACCACTCCTGACCTGAAATGGGCATAATCACTATAGCGACTGCGCTCCTGTATAGCCCGCTGATAGGTAGACTGGGCATCAGCCTGCTTTTTTTGTACATAATAGGTATCACCTAGACGTACCAGGGCATCTTCATAGTTCTCCCTTTCTGCATTTTGGTTAACTTTATCTACAAAACTTCTAAACTGGCGCTCGGCTTTGTCATATTGCTGGGTATTAAAATAAGCATATCCAAGTCCGTAATGTGTCTTTACCAATGCTGGATCACTGCCTCTGGCGCTGGACACTACCGCTTCATATGCTTTGATAGCTTCCGGTAGTTTGTTCTGAGCAGCATAGGACTCCCCTTTCCAAAAATCAGCTTGGTGAACCAGTTCTCTATCCATAGGATAACTCTGAGATTTGGTAAAATAATTAATGGCCGGATTAAATTTAGAATCATTATAATAAGTGATTCCTTGATAATAAGCTACTTTTTGATAGGCACTTTTTATTCTATCAGATTTTCTAGGCAGCTTTTCTATATGCTCAATAGCCCTCAAATAGTTATTTGTATTGACTAAAGCATCACTCAGCAGCTCTTCTACTTCTCTCACATGAGAACCTCTTGGGTAATTGTCCAAATAATTGTCAAGTGCCATTACAGCATCCTGAAATACCCCTCTTTCCAAGCTTACTTTTGCATAATTGAATAGGGCTTCTTCCTTTATCCTGTCATCATGGTCACTCTTATAAGCTGCACTGAAACTGTTTACTGCGAACTGAGGGTTATTAACCTTTAAATATGAATGTCCCAAATAATAACTGGATACCTGACCCAATCTATCATTTTCAAGGGCTACCTCTTTAAAATAATTTGTAGCTTTATCATAATTGGTCACTTCAAATTGTGCTACGCCTGCTTTATATTTTTGATCCCGACTCATAGTGCCCTTTCGGGCAGCTGAAAAAGCATCATAAAACCGGGCTGCTTCGGGAAAATTCCTTTTTTCAAAATATGCTTCAGCCAGTAAAAGATATATCTCTTCCTTACGGTCCAGGGTTCCTCGTGTCTCTACTATAGGGCCTGCATATGCTATTAATTCAGCATAATAACCCTGGCGGTAATACAAGCTAGAAAGCATATAAGGTACTTTATCAGCATAAAACCTGGTTTTATCAGCTTCTCTAAAGTCCGCTATGGCTTTATCAAAATTCCCGGTTTCCATAGCCACATACCCTGAATAATAATAGGCGTCAGGGGTATAATCACTACGCATGCGTTTTACCTGTTCAAAATAGGAACTGGCATTTTTATAATCCTTAAGCTGAAAGAAAGAATATCCAGTTTTAAAAAGGATATCTGCCAGCTGTTCATCATCTACCTGCCCTCTGTTTACCCTGTTAAAACTGGTAATAGCTGATCTATAGTCCCTATTTTCAAAATGGTAGTTTCCTAAAACATACCCCGCTTCATTTGCCATGGGATGATCCGGATTTCTACCTGTGAAATCAATAAGTCTGCTGGGACCGTCTGGATTGTCAAGTTTTAAAGCGGATACAGCATGATAAAATTCAGATTCCACCTGCTGGTTGTCAGCCAGTAGTCTGCTTTTTAAATGCTCAAAATGAAATTTGGAAGCGCTAAATTGGTTTTTATGGAAAAGCTCTAGTCCGTCATCAAACTTTTTATCTATGCTATTCTGATATAAGGTTGACTGGGCATTAGCCTGGTACATGGATATGCAGGCTAACAGTATCAGTGAAGATTTCTTCATTCTAATATTAAACAGAAATTTATGTTTTTAATGGGTGATTTTAAATACCAGTTCTTTCAGGATTTCAGCATCCTCCATTCCGCCGGTATCGATGCCTTTAGAACGAAGATCTGCCTCTTTTAGATATCCCACGTTATCAATAACCTTGCCTAAGGGATAATTTTTGGCAGCGATGATATACTCTTTGACAAAGTAGGGGTTTACTTTAAGTTTAGATGCCAATACTGAATCAGGTTCTCCTTTATTTCCATGTACCATCAGTATTCTGCTAAAATGTAAATATAATAAAGCAATGATGGGTATAAGTGGATTGTTTTTTGGATTTTGGGCAAAGTGATTGATAATGGTATTAGCTTTAAGTATGTCTCTGAAACTAATGGCCTTGGTCAATTCAAAATTATTATATTCTTTATTGATTCCTATAAACTGCTGAATATGCTGGGTGGTGATTTCTACTGGCTCAGAGAAGTTGATCAGCATCTTATCTACTTCATTGGTCAGGACCTCGAGGTTATTTCCGATGGATTCAGCTATTACCTGAGCCGCCTTTACATTAATGCCAAAGCCTTTTGATTTTAAATAATCCGTAATCCATGGAGATAATTTATATTCCGGCACCTTGTCAGATTTTACCAATATAGCTTTCTTATCCAGTTCTTTTGCCAGTGGTTTGCGCCCATCCAAAGTTTTGTACTTATGAGAAAAAACCAGAATGGTACTAGGCAGTGGATTTTGGATGTAAGCACTTAGTAAGCTGTCACCAGCTTCTTTTCCAAGGTCTGGAATTGCCTGGGCTTCTTTTACTATAACCAGCTGTCTGTCCGCCATCATGGGAAACCGTTTGGCATTTGTCAGTACGGCACTCATAGAAGCATCTTTTCCATACATCATTACCTGGTTAAACCCCTTTTCATGATCAGGAATGGCATTCTTTTCTATGAAATCTACTATCTGATCTATAAAAAAAGGCTCTTCCCCCTGTAGGAAATATACAGGTGCATATTTACCAGCCTTTAAATCTTTTAATACTTCATCGGGTCTAGTGGGCATGGAATCAAATTTGTCCCCAAATATATAAATTTTAATGTTTAATAAAATTTATATTCCTGATGGTAAATAACAATTTTAAACTTTACAGGGCTTATTTTTGTATTATTAACAAACCTACAATTTGTTGTGAACGATTTCGATAAAGCAATTATATATTATAAGGAAGGCAAGTTCCAGGAAGCCTTGGATATTCTCAATAATCTTTTGGCCAATAAGCCTACAGAAACAGACTTTTTATTGTATAGGGGAAGGATATTATCCAGACTCGGCCGTTTAGAAGAAGCATTAACGGATTTTGATGCATTGATAAATATCGATGCGCAGAATACTAACTTTATTAGTGACAGGGCTGTGGTGTTACATTTATTGAAAAAAAACGATGAAGCCCTTCGCGCATTTGATTACGCTATAGAATTGGATGGGTCAAACCCGTATCGGTATTCAAGCCGGGCATATTTCAAAGACCGAATTGGAGATTTAGAAGGGGCTATTGCAGATTATGAAAGAGCAGTGTCGATAGATCCTGAAGATGCTGTCTCCTATAATAATAAGGGCATTGTCGAAGAAAAGCTTGGATATAAAAACCGTGCGCAGGAAAGCTTACGTAAAGCTGATGAACTAGCAGGTTATGAACCTCGTAAAGAGAAACTTCCAGCAATAGATAAAGAACCCATGATACCCCAAGAAGAAATCAATGATACGCCTCTTACAGTTACATCTTATTTTGAAACCTTGAAAAATGTATTCACTGATAAAGCTACTCGTAGGGAATTTATGGACTTTGTGTTCAAAAGGAAGCGTCATTAATCATCTATATAGATTTTATTATAAATAATGGTTTATTAATGAAATAAGACATTTTCTTGGATAAATTATTGGTAAAGAGTTGGTCGAACCAGCTCTTTTTTTTGCTCAAAGTAATCAGCATATCACCTTTAGATGTAATCAGATAATTTTCCAGACCTAATCCTGGATCATCTCTGTATGATTTCAGTATAAAGTTCACTTTGTCATAATTTATGAATGGAGTGATTTCTGTAACCATGGTATGATGCAGGGCTCTATCTATAGATTTCTTTTTTGTCCCTACATGTACAATGTCTATTTCACTGTCATAAAAGTTTGCCATTTTTACCACTTTTTGAATGGCTTGCTTATCTTCTTCCATATAATTTGTGGCATAGACATATTTTTTTATTGGCTTAAAAAATACTTTTCTTGGAATGACCATTACATCAATATTTGATTTAGAAACTACTTTACTGGTCCGTGTTCCTATATAGTTTTTCTTGAAATCGTTTACACCTTCCGTACCCATGATGATGAGGTCAATATGGTTTGCCTCAGCATAATCCAATATGGTACTGCTAGTTTTTCCCTCAATGATAATACCATCACAAGATTGCAGTCCCTTAGGAATACTCTCTGTTTTGACTTCTTCAACTAAACTGTCAAGTTTTTTTTGCGCAAATGTCAATAGGTCTATAGATACCTGATTTCTGGAAAACAGCTTCTGGTAATCTTCTGGATTAGGTACATGGAATAATGTCAGCTTAGCGTTAAACTTTTCTCCTAATTTAGCAGCGTACTCTATTGCATTTAACGAGCATTCCGAAAAATCAGTAGGGCATAAAATTTTAAAAGTACTCATAAATGTATTTTATATTAATATCCTTTATTTCTGTCAATTATATTGTTGAGAGGTTTATTGGCCAAAAAGCGGCTGCAGTTTTCTGCTATTTGAGGGGCAGCCGCTTCTGGGTTAGTCACGCTGGCTATATGGGGGGTCATCATAATAGCGGGATGTTCCCAAAAAGGATGCGTTTCAGGTAGTGGTTCTTTTCTGTATACATCGAGTAACGCCCCCGATATCTTACCGCTAACCAACGCTTCCATTAAGTCTTCTTCTACAAGGTGTTTGCCCCTGGCGACATTTATGATATATGTCCCTGTCTGGCATTGCTCAAAAAATTTATTGTCCATTATGCCTTCCGTCTTCGGCGTAAGTGGCAATAGACATACCACTACATTTACTTGCCTCAGAAAATCAGCCAATTGATCCCCATAATAGTATGGATAGGGTATGGACGCTTTTTTACTATAGCCATAGCCAGCCACTCTGAAGCCCATATATTTTAACTTATCCAGGACATCTCCTCCTAGTTCACCTACGCCCATTACACCGATTTTTACATCAACTTCAGGCATAGTCATATCCCAGTTTTTATTTTTTTTATTGTCTGCAAAATGGTTTAACCTTCTATGGTGATTCAGTATGCCCATGATTACATAATTTGTCATGGAAAACGTAAGTTGGTCATCTTTGACCCTGGTAATAGGTATATCTGAGGAAACATCCGGATCTTTCAATATATGGTCAACCCCTGCCCCCATAGAGCTTATAAATTTTAGGTTTTTAAAATCTTTAAGTATGCCAGAAGGATGTTGCCATAACATGACCATTTCTATATCATCACGATGGGATATGTCCGGATATATTTCTACCTGGACCATTTGGTTATGCTGTTCTATGATTTTTTTCCAGACAGCCACATTTCTGCCTGGAGCTATAATAGCTACTTTCATTTTTTGCTGATATAAGAATTTCCTTTAATATAATATCTCCATGGCAAAAGAGCATCTTCTTCGGCATAATCCACTCCTATCCGTGTAGTGGTCACTGTCTCAAAGTCCTCCCCTGTACCTACATCACCTATCCATATTGGAGAATTTTTTTCATAGAGTACGGTATCATTTACTACTTTATCTATTCCCATAGCTTGAGCCAGTTTTCCGGGGCCATTGCATAGGGTTTTTGGATTGTCCATTTGTCTTCTTTGTTTCATTATGGGCAGTCCATCTATAGGTTCCAGTGATCGGATCAATACTGCATTTGGTTCCCCTTCTCCATGTGTCACTACATTGAACAGAAAATGAATCCCATAGCATAAATAGACATAACTTCGTCCCCCATCTTTAAACATCACTGAAGTTCTTTTTGTATTTCGATGGAGATATGCGTGACAAGCTTTATCTTTAGACCCATGATAAGCTTCTGTCTCCACTATTTTTCCAATTGTGATTTGATTATTTATATTTGTCACCAATATTTTACCCAATAAATTTTGCGAGATGGCTGTAACATCTCCATTTAAAAAGAAAGATTTAGGAAGTACTTTAATATGATGCATTCAATTAAAAACTAGGCTTAAATTAAGAATAAATAGAATTATAAACAATATAACAATAGCTAAATTAGTCAAAATTAATTTTAATAGAAAAATTTTATGAAATCAAAATTATTTATTTGTGCATCAATAACCCTAATGATGTTAACAAACCTTTCTCTTGCTCAGCAGATCCAGATGCCCCAAGCAAGTCCCCAGGCCACCCTTGTGCAGAAGGTAGGGCTTACAGATGTGAAAGTGGAATACAGTAGACCGAGTACTAAAGATAGAAAAATCTTTGGAGAACTGGTACCTTATGGGCAGGTATGGAGAACCGGAGCTAATGCAGCTACTATAGTGACATTTTCTACCGACGTAAAAGTGGAAGGCAAGGATGTGCCACAAGGAAGCTATGCTTTATATTCTATACCTGAAAAAAATGAATGGACTTTTATCCTCTCTAAAAACACTAAACTTTGGGGTGCTACTGGTTATGATGCCGAGGAAGATCTTATTAGATTTCAGGTAAAGCCGGGCAAAACAGGCAGTAAATATGAAACGATGGAAATCTCCTTTGTAGATATGACAGATACAGGTGCTTCCCTGAGTACCAAATGGGAAAATACCAGTGCCAAATTCAGAATAGAAACAGAAGTAGATCCTATTGTCATGAAGCAAATACAAGATATGGTTATAGACACAGAGGCTGATAATCCAGGACTATACTATCAGGCAGCAGATTATTATTTCAAAAATGGCAAAGATCTTAATCAGGCATTGGTATGGATCAATAAATCAGTAGATGAAGATCCTAAATTCTGGACGATGCACCTTAAAGCTAAAATAGAAGAACGCCTCGGCAAAAAGAAAGAAGCGATCGCCAGCGCCAATAAATCAATGGAAATGGCACGTGAAGCAAAAAACATGGATTATGTAGGACTCAATGAAAGATTGATTAAGGCTATAAGATAAAATAAGGGAGCTAAATTGCTCCCTTATTATTTCACTACCAAAATTGGATAGTTTTTACCATTTGAAATTAATTTTTCAGCTACACTTCCTATCAGCAATTCACTGTCACTGGTCTTTCCTTTTTGGCCAATAATGATCAAGTCTGCATTTACTTTTTCAATAAATCCATCAATCTGAACATTGATTTTTTCCTCATGATGGTTTAAAATAGTAATATCATTTAAAAAAGGATATTTGGTCTTTATTTTTTTGAAATTTGAACTTGCTTCTTTTACAAGTGTATCTTGGATTTTATTGCTATTTTGAATGAATGGAAAATATTGAATGCTTAACTTAAGGGTATGAACAGGGTATATATCACTGTTAGCCATATTCGAAAGCTTTTCTGCTATAGGTAACAATTTGTCTGTATAAGGCGAAAAATCTATAGGTACTACAATCTTTTTAAAATGTGGTTTAGCCGATTCAGGTAAGAATAGCGTGCTGCAGTTAGTCAGCCTAACTATTTTCCTGCTAAAAATACCAGAACCATTTTTATTGGATTTCAGTCCCAAAATGGCCAGATCGAATTTTTGACGGTCAAACCATTCTATCAGAGCTTCCAGATCATTTTCTGGTTGGATATATACCTTAATATTTTCATTTTTTCTGCCAAATGACTCTACAGCAGATGCTCTCACCTCTTCTTCAATCAACCCTGTGAGAGGTTGGCCCAAGGAGGGCATTAAATCAAGAATTTCCTGGGAAATACCTTCCATCTGTATGAAATGTATCAGATATAGCTCCTGAAAATCAAAAATATCATCCAGTCTTTTTATATAGTCCAGCATCAATGTATCCATCTCTGAAAGATCCACAAAGAGCGCAATTTTCTTTAGCTTATTCATTTTTGTTCTTTTTAGAAAGGTTCTTTAATATGACGTCAGATAGCCGTTTTTCATAGTTCTTTCTGTCATGTGATTTACTGATCACAAGGGTTCGGGCATATTCTATTTTTAATCCTTTATATAAAGAATAAACCATGAGCAATAGTATAAATAAGAAGGGTAAACCTGTTGATATGGCTGCTGTCTGTAAAGCCAAGAGCCCCCCGCCAAAGATCAATACTGCTGCTACAGCTCCTTGGGAAAGTGCCCAAAATATCCTCTGCCCTACAGGCGCATCCGTCTTACCTCCTGAAGTGATGGTATCTATTACCAACGACCCAGAGTCAGAGGATGTCACAAAGAAACTAGTCACTAATAGAATTCCAATTATGCTACCCACAGTAGAAAAAGGGAATTCATTCAGAAATACAAACAAAGCTGTAGATTCATCTGCCACTATTCTTTCCGCCAATTGATGCCCCTCTTGCTGCATATCTATATAAATGGCAGATCCACCTAATGTCGTTAGCCAGAAAAAAGTAAGTAGGGTAGGTATAAGAAGTACACCAAAGATAAATTCTCGGATAGTCCGGCCTTTTGAAACCCTGGCAATGAACATGCCCACAAAAGGTGACCATGAAATCCACCAAGCCCAGTAAAACAAGGTCCAGTCTCCCTGCCAACCTTCTTCCTGGTATGCCTCTGCCCAAGTAGATACCGTAATAATATTATTGATATAGTTCCCAATATTTTGGATAAAAGACTTGAAAATAAACATAGTTGGACCTACGATCAATACAAATAATAAAAGTATGCCGGCGATTCGGACATTCCATTCGCTTAGAAATTTAACCCCCTTTTCAATACCTGAAAATACAGAGATAGTCGCTATCAATGTAATGCCGATAAGAAGTGAAATTTGAACACCTGAAGTATTCGGTAATCCAAAAAGAAAAGACAACCCCCCGCTTATCTGCTTTACCCCTAAGCCTAATGAAGTGGCCAGACCAAACAGGGTCGCCAAAACGGCAAATACATCTATAGTATCCCCCATCCAGCCGTATATCCTATCTCCCAAAATAGGGTGAAATACGGAACGTATGGTTAAAGGAAGTTTCTTATTGTAGCTGAAGAAGGCCAGTGAAAGTGCGACAACTGCGTATATAGCCCAGGCATGAAATCCCCAATGCAGAAACGAAAGGTTCATCGCCCTGGTAGCGGAGGGTATTGAAAATTTTTCACCTGAAGGAGGATTGGCGTAGTGTGACACTGGTTCGGCTACTCCCCAAAACAAAAGCCCAATGCCCATACCAGCACTGAACAACATGGAAAACCAGGCTATTGTAGAAAACTCTGTTTCAGCTTGACTGCCTCCAAGTTTTATGGTCCCATACTTGCTAAATCCTATATAGAAACAGAAAATTATAAAAACATTTACCGCTATGATAAAAGCCCAACCTGTTTTCTCTGTGATAAATGTTTTAATATCTTCAAAAACATCTTCCATGGGTTGACCTATTACCAAGGTGATGGTAATAAAAATTATAATTAAAATGGTTGATGGCCAAAATACTGGCTTATGGACATCAAAATATTTCTTGTTGATCATAAAATTTTTAATTTAAAAATAATAGCCGAGATTAATATTGAAACGAATGTTCCAGCCAGGATTACCGGCAATGGGATTATGGTCGCCGATAGCCTCTCTGAAATCTTCCCCCCGTCCTGACCCAAGGGCATTACCACCAAAAGAGTCGGAAATCCAGGGATGATTGTAACCTGCAGCTATGTCAAAATAGGCAAAGATCTTCCCAGCTGTCACAAGGGCACCCAGTACGTTTTGCTGGGTAGGGGCAAACTTCATGGATTGCTCATTGATGAGAGTGGTACTAAATTTTTGCGTATAAGTATAATCGTTATAAAACTGAACATGGCTTACTGGACCTAAATCTACAGGTAGGTTATAGGCCAGTCCCACTACATACATGGCGGCTTCGGAAGCTACATCATAGCTTCCAAAACCATAAGCCCCCATTTGGACTACCTCGAGTAAATCCCCATCATTGTTCCTTACATTATTGTAATTATAATATAGCACCTCGGATTTCAAATTCCACCTTCCATAATCCTGCTCATAGTGAGCAGCAAATGCAGTCTGACTGCCTAAATTTTCTGTTGCCAGATTATATATCTGCAGCTTTTGAACGGAAACACCTATTTCGCCTGATGTTAATTTATATGCTGCTCTCATATTAAACTGGTTCCTTTCGATATTTGAGTTGCCTTCTACAGGTATGACATCGTAGGAATAACGGGCAGAGGAGAGTTCACCAAAACTAGTTTCATTGGTGCCCCGTGGTTCTGAAAGAGGAAAATAGGCCACATTAAACATCCAGTTTCCCAGAGGATATAAATAGTTAAATCCTATCTGATGATCATCTTCCAGTCCTACATAATACGGCGTCTGGAACCACCAGCTATGAGAAGCATAGGTCAATAATCCAAATGGTACTTGAGTGATGCCAAATTGTAAATTGCTTTCATCCTTAAAACGGTAGCCTATCCACCCATATTTGATGAAATGCGTATTGAAAGTAGGATAAAACCGGTATTCAAAAGAAAACTGCAAACCTTTTGAATAGGAGTCTATATTTAATCTCCACGTATCCCAGGTCCAATCATTTCGCAGTTCTGTGCCCAATGGAAACGTCTGGCCTTCATAGTAGGTATAAATGGTATTTAACCTAAATGCCCCTCCTACCTTTACCCATGCCGTATCCCTGTTGGTTTCCCTTAATGCCCAGTTTCCAAATTCTAAAGTGTTTTTTGTAAAGCCATAGTTTTTTTCTCCAAATATACCAGAAATCTGCTGCATAGATAGACTGTCTTTGAGCACTGTAAAAGCCGAACTTCCAAACCCTATTATATGAAAACTAAAAGTCAAAAAAAGTATAGTTTTTTTCATGTTGTTGGTTTTATATGAATGTACAACGCTCCTTAAAATTATCTACCGCAGGCCACTCCCTAATTGAATTTTCATATAAAGAAGAATAAAGACCGGTATGTCTATTTTTTAAATATTTCTAATCCCAAAATTTGAAAAATTGAGGAGAGGATCATTACCAGTAGGCACCCTATAGCATTATACCATAAAAAGCCAATATCAATAGAAATACCAAATACCTCTCCTCCATTGAACCAATGTATAAGCAATATAATAATTTCGGTAATAACAGCTGCTATAAAAACAGCATTTCCCCCTACCCATTTCATATAAAATCCAACAAGGAACATACCTAAAATAGTCCCATAAAACAGTGATCCAAGAAGGTTAACCGCTTGGATAAGGTTTTCGAAGAGGGAAACATAGGTGGCAAAAAGTATTGCAAATAATCCCCAAAGTGCCGTAAAAAGTTTTGAAGATCGCATGTAATGAATTGAGCTTTCATTTTTTCTAACCGATCTTTTGTATATATCCACTGTGCTGGTTGATGCCAGTGCGTTTAGTTCAGAAGCTGTGGAAGACATGGCAGCACTAAATATGACAGCAAACAATAACCCAATAATCCCTGGGGGAAGATAATCCATAACAAACCGCATAAATACATAATCAGTATCTCTGGTTTCTGCCAAAGGTTCATTTTGTTTTATTAAATTCTTTACTTCATTTCTTATGTGTTCCTGTTCCTGATTGGTTTGTTTTATTTTTAGTCTATAGTCATCAGCCTGTTGATCATCTCCCCTTTCAATAGCGCCAAGCATGGACATGATATCTGCATTTTTTTGTTGAAAATTTATGCTGAAATGATTTTCAAGGGTATTATAATCTGCTTGATATGGCGTATTTAATAGTTTCTCTGTCTGTACCTGATTAAAAACTATGGGGGGTTGATAAAATTGGTAAAATACAAATACCATTACACCGATAAACAGTATGATGAACTGCATTGGGACTTTAAGAAATCCATTCATAATCAAGCCCATCCTGCTTTCTTTCAATGACTTTCCGGTAAGATATCTCTGTACCTGAGACTGGTCGGTACCAAAGTATGATAAGAATAAAAACAGTGCGCCGGTGATGCCGGACCAGAAATTATACCTGTCTGACAGATCAAAATCAAAATTTATGACATTAAGCTTTTCCATTTTTCCGGCTACATGTAACGCATCCATAAAACCTATAGGAAGCATGTAAATTACCAAGCCACCGGCCAATATCATACCTCCCATCATCACTCCCATCTGGTGCTTCTGCGTGATGGATACAGCCTTGGTACCACCGGACACAGTATAGGCGATTACCAGGCAGCCGATCAATATATTGGTCCATGTAAGGTTCCATCCCAGTAGAGTAGACAGAATTATGGCAGGGGCATAAATGGTGATCCCTGCAGCCAAACCTCTTTGGACCAGAAACAAAAGTGCTGCAAGCATTCTTGTTTTTAAGTCAAAACGAGATTCCAAAAACTCATAGGCAGTGTATACCTTAAGCCTATAATAAATAGGAATAAAAGTAACTGATAGGATGATCATAGCGATAGGAAGTCCAAAATAGAACTGGATAAAACGCATACCATCTTCAAAAGCCTGACCAGGTGTGCTCAAAAAGGTAATGGCTGAAGCCTGTGTAGCCATAATGGACAAACCGATAGTCCACCAGTTCATATCTTTATCACCCTTCAGATAACTTTCCATATCTTTTGGGCCGTAAGTTTTATAGACGCCATAACTTACTATGGTAATCAATGTACCAAAAAGTACGATCCAATCTAAAGTACTCATGAAAAATACTGGGTCAACCAATAAAACAGCATTATAAGAACTCCCAAATTAAAGATTAATAATACATATAGCTTGGTCCAGTTGGTGTTTTTCTCCATACTATTGTTCGATCAGATTGACAAATAATTTAATAGCACCGGGCACACCTGCCGGTAGAAGCCTAAACCAACTCAAGCCAGAATAACTATAAGTACCTTCTCCATAATTACTGATGAGCAAAGAGCCTTCTTTTGAAGATTCGCCAGGCTCGTGTAGCGTTAGAGGAGTATTATATCTTTCATCCCATTCACCAGGAAAATAAAGGCCTCTTTCTTGAACCCAGTTATCAAAATCAGCATCCGATATCTGGTTTGGTTCAGAAAATAAGCTATGCCCTTTTTCTATTTCTACCGGACTGTCTTCCACTGTCACTCGGTCTCGGGATAATGTAATATCATATGGACCTAATCTAGAAGTTAACAGAGGGGAACTCGTATTGTACTGCACGATCAGGTTTCCACCTTCATGTACATATTTTAATAACTGATCCATATGATTGGCCAGGTCTTCATTTACATTAAATGCCCTTATTCCAGTAATGATCGTAGAAAATGATTTTAAATTGTTTAACTGAAGGCTCCCCTCTTCCAGATAAGTTACTTCATACCCCAATTCTTTTAAAACCTCAGGTACCTCATCACCTGCTCCAGGTATATAGCCTATTCTCTGTGCCGATAGTGTTATATCCAGATTAAGGATATTAAACTGGCTGGCTGGAAAGTGAGTAAGGTTGGGTATATGTTTATATTTTATCCTTCTGATATCTTGGTCGTATGAAATCCCATCATTCAATACATATATAGCTTTTGCTTGGATTTTTTCTGCGTTGTCATTTTTACCAAATACCTCTACAGTGAATATCTTTTTTGCTTTATCTTCATCAGTCCTTTGATCTACAACCTTATATTCGCTGTCTTTTAATCCATCAATAATTATATTCCCTTCATGTACATCACCTTGGAAACCCACTTCTATTTCTATATGATTAGATTGACCTTTGATGAGAAAGAGGTTGTTTTTTTTGACTTTAACAGATACTTCCGGAATTATAGTAAAGGGCTGATTTACTTCCCCGTCTATAGGATCGTTGTATTTGTATTTTAATGGAAGATCTATTCTTAATAATTGTTTTTCAATTTCAACATTCAATACGCCGGCTACTGCAGGTTCATTAAATGGTTTTCCAATAGCCTGCTGATTGCTTATTTTAAATAGATTACCGTCATTTTCGTCTTCCAACCAGTATGGCTGGGATATAGGGTAATCTTTGGGCAAAGTTATGTTTATATCCCGTTTATATGTCTGGTTGTTTTTTGAATCTATATCTATGGGAATGGTTTTGTCTAAAATAGAAAAATCAATCAATTTTAATTCTTTAGAACTTGGATTGTTGAAAATCAGCTGAGTTTTGAATACTTCCCCCGGATAGGACAACTCCTTATTGGAATTAAACTCAGCTATGATACCCATAGCGTTGAGTATAATTTCATCGATAAGGGACTGTTTTTCAATTATCCAAGCCTCCTTTAAATTGATCTTGTCCAGTTCTTTTTTTATGGATATCAACTGAGGTATATTTTGTGAAGGTATCCTATGATCAAAAGTATCTAACAACCTGTCAATTTTTCCCTCTATAACTTTTCCGTTTTTGATAGATTCCCACCGGTTTTGGACTCCTTCAAATGGATCAGATGTAAACCTCTCTCCTGCTACCATCTGTAGGTAGTCCTCGCTATTTCCAATTTGGGCCGTTGATCCAAAACCTTGTGATTTATGCATCGTCCTGCTATCAGCAGCCATTTGGGAATAGGACATGCCGAGCAATGAGTTAAAATTTCCAACCGGGTATTGATGATATAATTTACCTTCCTCAGGTTCATATGCTCCTCCCCAATTATAAGCATTCCAAAATATCCTCTTGCTTTGCCAAGGAGTAGTGTATGGTAAATGTCCAGGATATGCTGATGAATCTGCAGCCAGGGAAAATGCTTCACCGGCTAAAATCGCTGAACCGGTATGATGCCCATGTGTACTGCCTGGTTCGGTGTTGAACCGCGTGATAATAATATCCGGCTGAAATGTTCTGATCACCCAGACTACATCGTTTAACAACTTGTCTTTCTCCCAGTTTTTAAAGGTTTCTTCGGGATGTTTACTGAATCCAAAATCAATAGCCCTGCTAAAAAACTGTCTGCCACGGTCTATCTGACGAGCTTTGAGCAATTCTTGGGTTCTGATCATGCCCAGTTCAATGCCCAGCTCTTTACCAATAAGATTCTGGCCCCCATCCCCCCTTGTTAAGGAAAGATAGGCTACTTCGGCTTTTATTTCATTACCCAAAAACGAAATAAGGCGGGTATTTTCATCATCAGGATGAGCAGCTACATATAATACGCGTTTAGTTTCCTTCAGCTTTAATACCTGATGATAAATTTCAGCAGATGATTTGGGTTCATTTGTGGGAGAGGCTAAAATAGTTGTATTGACCAATAAAAAAGCAAAAACATAAGAAAGCCACTTGTACGACATAATGTTACTTGGTTAATAAAGTTTTAAAGCTAACCTAATCCGCTTAGAAAATAAAAGTATTTTATATAAATGGACAAAATTTCCATATTCAAAAAATAATAACCAGAAAAGTAAGGATAATCCTCTGATGATGGGCAAAAAAAAAGCAGTCATGGACTGCCTTAAATGGAGCCTCCTGTCGGGATCGAACCAACGACCTACTGATTACAAGTCAGTTGCTCTACCAGCTGAGCTAAGGAGGCAATATGTAAAAAGAGCCTCCTGTCGGGATCGAACCAACGACCTACTGATTACAAGTCAGTTGCTCTACCAGCTGAGCTAAGGAGGCTTATTTTTATTTTAAAGGCGTTTCCTTTAATGAGAGTGCAAATATAGGATGATCACTTGTGCCACACAAATGATTTGCGCAAAAAAATAGGGAGAAAAAATTATCTCCCTATCTATGAGTGTATTAAAATTCCCTTATTATGGAAAGTTTCTTTTTAAGTTTATCGATTTCTTGTTCTGCCTTTTCTATTTTTTCGTCAAACTGATCTTTCAATTTATCAGCCGTCTTAGATGACGCAAAAAATTCAAGATTGTTTTTCCAGAGAGTGATATTGTTTTCCAAATCTGAAATCTGCTTACGGATACCATGTTCTTTTTTATTCAAAACCTTATCCCCATTTGGATCGCCCTGTAATTTGGTAAGGTTTAAACGGAATAAAAATTCTTCCTTACCCTTACCTTCTACACCCAGCTTATTGGCATAGGCATCCACCGCGTCTTTAAATGTAGCAGCTATCTCTTTAATGTTCTTTCTGGGAACAAACCCAATTTCATTAAATTGATCAATAAAACCCTCTAATTTTTCTACAGAAGTATCGCCTGTTTCAGCTTCTTTTTTAATTTGGACACATATATCCTTTTTAGCAGATAAGTTGGTATCAAATTCTTTATTGATTTCCTTATTGGCCTTTCTTCTATTTTCAAAAAAGGTATCGCAGGCATTTTTAAACCTTTTATAAAGATCGTCTCTGACCTTTTCGGGAGTGGGGCCTATATTTTTCCATTCCTGCTGCAGTTGTATCAACTCATTGGCAGATTTTTGCCAATCCGTACTTTCTGCATATGCCTGAGCTCTTTCTATTAATGTTTCTGCTTTTTCTTTGTTTACAATTCTCAACTCATCCAGTTCTTTGAAGAACTGGTTTTTATGTTGGAAAAACTGTTTGAAATGTCCCCAAAACGTCTTGTTTATTTCCTTTCCCTTATCTCTTGGCACTGGCCCTACTGTTTCCCATTCTTTTTGAATAGCTAGTATTTCTTTCGTTTTTAGGTTCCAATCCTTTATTTTATCTGCCTTATAATCCTGGTATTGTTCCAGTCTGGTGATGAGTTCTTCTTTTTTCTTCAGGTTCTCACCAAAGACTTCCACTTGACTATCGAAATAATTCTTTCTTTTAGCGTATATGGTATCAGAAGCAGTTTTAAACCGCTGCCAAACCCCTTCCTGTTCATCTAGTGGTACCGGGCCTATATGTTTAAATTCTTCATGAAGTTCATTTAATGCCCTAATGGCTTCTTTCAGATCGGGGATTTGATCTAACATTTCAGCTTTTTGACATATTTCCAGCTTATGTTCAAGATTTTTCTTTCTATCAAGTTCTTTGAGCTCAAAATATATGGATCTGTTATCATAAAATCTATCCATCAATGCATTATAGGAAGCCCAAAGGTTTTTATTCTGAGCGGCGGGCACAGGTCCTATTTTTTTCCAATCTTTCTGGATAGATTTGATTGTATTAATACTTAAAGTGGTTTCCTCGCTATCTACCAAATCTCTTAGTTGTTGTAAGAGCTGATTTTTAGCTGCCAGATTTTTTTCTTTGGAAAGTTCAAGCTCTTTTATCTGATGTATTCTTTTTGCTTTAAAGTCGTTGTGTAATTTAAAAAATTCTCGGTCTTCCTCAGAATGTCTGTATTGAAACTCATCTGGATCCCCTTCTTGATCTAAAAACTCTTTTTTAGCTTTTGCTTTCTCCGCTTGGTAATATTCATCGTAGTGATTTTTTATTTCCTGGACTATATTATCTTCTTTGATAAGGTTATCTTTTTGGCTTATTTCCTTGAGTGCTTCTATCAGTTGTCTTTTAGAAAAATTAGAAAAGTCTATTTGGTGCTCATCTTCCTCTTGGCCTTCTTCTACAGATTCTTTTGGTTCATCATCTTTACTTTCCATTTTCGGCTCTGAACCACCGGCAGAAGCATCTGATCCGGGCAATACAGCATCATCAACAGCTATCTTTTCAAGATTATCTGCTTCAGCTTTCGTATTGTCTTCAGCCTCTGCCTTTACAGCTGCTGAATTGTCTTCATTGGAAGATGTGTCAGCAGGTTCCACTTCTCTTTTATCTGAATCCGCTTCTGATACTTTAACTTCTTGCCTACCCTCTGCACTCGTTTCTTTTGCGTGGGTCACCTTTTCTTCTTCTGACATTTCCTTATCCTTGTCCATAATACATTACTATAATCTAAAATCCTTTACCGTTATAAAAGTAATCAATTATACCTAATTTAGTCTTGGATCTATCGGATAATTTGCCAAGTGCTTAAATTCACCACCCATGTTTTTTAATATAATTTTCCAAAGATCGTCTGGAGATGAAGTAAATATATTTTTGCTCTCTTTTAGTTGACATACAATCCATGTGTCTGTTTCAAGCTCCTCCATTAACTGACCTTCTGACCAGCCACTGTAGCCTAAAAAAAACCTAAAATAGTCCAGATCTATTTCATTGGATGATAATTTATCTTTTAATTCATCAAAATCCCCACCCCACCAAAGATTATTCCCCAAAGAGATGCTGTGATCAAATAACTGGTTACCCAGGTATATGAAATGCAATGTATTTTGTTCCACTGGCCCCCCTACAAATACAGTTTGATCTAAATGATGGAACCTATCAATGACATCACTTAATTTAAGAATGGAAAGTTTATTTAAAATAAGCCCAAAAGTACCACTTTCATTATTTTCACAGATGAGAATAACTGATCTTACAAAATTTTCATCCTGTAAAAATGGCTCGGATATCAAAAGATCGCCAGATTGTGGGTTATTTCTAGAATTTAATTCCATCAATATGAAGTTTATAATCAGTGCTTAAGTTATAGTAAAATTTTATAAATTCAATAACAATATTAAATTTATAATATAATTAACAAAACGAACTACGAAATGGATATAGCTGCCATACGAAAAGAATACTCATTAAAATCATTAGATATATCAAACATAGCCCTTTCTCCTTTAATTCAATTTAAAGCCTGGTTTCAGGAAGCGCTTACTGCTTCTACTTTAGAAACGAATGCTATGACTATATCCACCATCAATCATGAAAACAAACCATCGGCTAGGGTGGTGCTATTGAAGGGCATTGATCATGGATTCTTGTTTTTCACCAATTATCAAAGTAATAAAGGCCAGGAACTGGCCTTACATCCATATGCTGCCCTTACATTTTTCTGGCCTGAGCTGGAGAGGCAAGTAAGGATAGAAGGATATGTGGAAAAAGTAACCGACGAAGAATCTGATGATTATTTCTATTCCCGCCCATTGGCCAGTCAGATAGGTGCATGGACATCACCTCAAAGTCATGTGATACCTGATAGGATATTTCTTAAAGAAAGGCAGGAGAAAATAGAGGCAAAATTTAAGGAGGTAAAAATTACCCGGCCTGAACATTGGGGAGGATACCGTGTAGTCCCACTATCAGTAGAATTTTGGCAGGGAAGGCCCAGTAGGCTGCATGATAGGTTAAAATATGAATTAGATGAAACCGGTAATTGGTCAATAAACAGACTGGCTCCTTAGCCAGTCTGTTTATTTAAGATCAAAAAGACTGTTAATTCCTATCATTTTTTCTACAGTAAAGCCTTCACCATATTGAACATTTATACTGTGTCCAAATTCCTTGCCTCGGGCTTCGACAAAATCCATAAATTCAGGCCTTGAAATGAAGCTTTCCGGTTCATTACTGGTAGGATCGTAAAACTGAGATTTAAAGGCTTTGATACTTTGGATCTTTACATCCCAATATTTTGATATGTCTACTACAAAATCCGGTTGGATATAATTATTTTGAATATAATGGTATATATGTTTAGGTCTCCATGCTTCTTGTATCTTACCATCCATTAAGGTATCAATTTTTCTCAGTCCACTCATAAAGCAGGCTTTAGAAGCGATAATCGCTCCTTTACTATGATCAGGATGGCGGTCACTTACTGCATTAGCCAGCACAATATCTGGCTGATATTTTCTGAGAATCTTTACGATTTCTAAATGATGCTGTTCGTCATCAACAAAAAAAACATCTCTGAAACCAAGGTTTTCTCTGGCTGATAGATTAAGTATTTTGGCAGACCTCTGACCCTCTTCCAGCCTTATGGCGGGTGTTCCCCTTGTCCCCATTTCCCCTTGGGTAAGATCTAATATCCCAACCTTATATCCATTGGCAATATGAGCGGCAATGGTACCTGAACAGGACAATTCTGCATCATCCGGATGCGCTGCTATCACTAATATATCAAGCTTCATATGATAATTGTGGGTTAAAAAACTTATTTAATTTTAAGATTTTGGCCTACTCTGATGACAGATCTTGTGGAGATCCCATTCATTCTGGCAATTTGATTGATAGAAACCCCATATTTTCTGGCTATCACCCCTAAATTTTCCCCACTCCTGACTTTATGATAAACAGTTTGCTGTGTCTGTACCACATGATCAAAACTGGAAGCCGTGATAGTATAGGAATCTGATTTAATCCTACCGATATTAAAATCAAAAATTTCGGTAGGGTTAATAGATAACCCCTGATACCTGATCTCATAGTGTAGATGAGGACCTGAACTTCTGCCGGTACTTCCTCCCAGCCCTAGGACATCCCCTGCTTTTACTTCCTGGCCTACCTCTGTAAGAATTTTCGACATATGACCATAGAGCGTTTCCAAACCATTTTTATGCCTTACT
Source organism: Anditalea andensis (assembly GCF_000714815.1). GTDB lineage: Bacteria > Bacteroidota > Bacteroidia > Cytophagales > Cyclobacteriaceae > Anditalea > Anditalea andensis. The sequence goes on from NZ_JMIH01000016.1 coordinate 101,019, forward strand.
ACTACATAATATCCATATCCGTTTCTATCATAGGATTTTATCCTTACTATACCGTCAAAGGTACTGTAAATAGAATCACCGGTATTTAATTTAAGATCTGTACCATGGTGCCACCTGAATTTTCTAAAACCAAATTCAGAGGTGATCCGGGTTTCTTTTAAAGGCGAGTTCCACTTTGATCCAAAAAAAGGATCATACAATTTTACCTGAACTGTATCTTTAAAATTCTTGGGATTGAAATCATAAATATTGATTTTCTGACTGTCCCAAGAGGCAAAATATTCAAATGCAGTCACCCATATGCTATCTATCATGATTTTTTCGGATACTTTAACCAACTGATTGGTAGGTGCCCATACGATAGAAAGCGTATCTTCACTTACGGGAGACAACCTTCTTCTCAGATCCACATAGTCTTTGTAGATAAGGGAATCAGTTTCTTTCCTCAAATCCATCAAATACTGCTGTACATCGATGGTCTGAATATTTCTTGAGCCAGGAGCTTCGATGGGTTGTGCCTTAGGCTTTTTGGTTAACCTTGGAAGTTTTTGTGCATGCACACAAAATGTGCACATACATAAAAATAAACACAATAAAATCTTTGTAATCTGGCTTTTCATTTGTTTGCTTTAAGACAACTCCTTTTCAGCTAAATACCTTTCGGCATCCAGAGCAGCCATACATCCGGTACCCGCAGCAGTTATGGCCTGACGGTAGATGTGATCCTGAGCATCGCCACAAGCAAAAACCCCTTCAATATTAGTTTGTGTACTTCCTGATTTAGTGATTATATAACCTGAATCATCCATATCCAAATATTTCTTGAATATACCCGTATTCGGTTCGTGTCCTATTGCCACAAAAAAGCCAGTGACTTTGATCTCTGATATTTGTCCGGTATTTCTATTTAGTAAAAGGGCACCTGTGACTTCCTCTTCCCCTAATATTTCCTTGGTCTCAGTATTCCAGATGATTTCGATTTTGGGATTGTTTTTGACTCTTTTTTGCATGATTTGAGAAGCTCTCATCTCGTCTCTTCTCACAATCATATATACTTTACTACAGATATTTGACAGATAACTAGCTTCCTCACAAGCTGTATCTCCTGCACCCACAATAGCTACTTCCTGGCCCCGGAAGAAAAATCCATCACAGACGGCGCAGGCTGAGACGCCTTTCCCGTTTAACCTGGTCTCACTTTCAAGACCAAGCCATTTAGCAGAAGCTCCTGTAGATATCAAAACCGTATCCGCCTCAATTTCTTTTTGCCCATCCACTGTTATTTTATGGGGAGAAGATGAAAAATCAACGTCCGTAACCAAGCCATACCTTACATCAGTCCCAAATCTTTCGGCCTGCTTTTTAAAATCTTCCATCATCTGCGGACCGTTTACCCCATCGGGGTACCCTGGGTAATTCTCTACGTCATTGGTTATGGTAAGCTGTCCACCAGGCTGACCTCCAGTATATAGTACTGGCTGTAAACCTGCTCTAGATGCATAAATTGCTGCTGTATATCCTGCTGGGCCTGACCCTATGATTAAAACTTTAATTCTTTCTTTCTCTTGACTCATGGTAAACTATAAAATTTCAGGTGGGCAAATTTTAAAATTTTATCTATGTAAACAAAATAACAATAAGTTAAAATTTTATAAATAATAAGTACTTCTTGTAAATACAAATTATTTTATATTTTGGAATTATCGCCTAATAAAAAAAGGGGAATAAACCCCTTTTATGATGTAATATGTATTCTTTTAAAACTTATCCAAGATAAGGTTTAAGTGTCTTACTTCTACTTGTGTGTCGTAATCTCCTGATAGCCTTCTCTTTAATCTGTCTAACTCTTTCCCGAGTCAGATTGAATTTTTCACCAATCTCTTCGAGTGTCATGGCATGTTCACCATTGAGACCGAAGTAAAGCGTGATTACATCAGCTTCTCTTTGAGTAAGGGTTGACAGGGCCCTTTGTACTTCTTTACGTAATGAATCATTCATCAGGCCATCATCAGGCTTTTCATCCCCGTCATTCTCCAGTACATCCAATAGGCTATTTTCTTCACCTTGCACAAATGGAGCATCCATGGATACATGTCTGCCTGATATTTTCATTGTATCTACTACTTCCCCAGCCGTCACTTCCAATACTTCAGCTAATTCTTCAGGAGAAGGTTCTCTTTCAAATTTTTGCTCAAGTTCAGAAAATGTTTTGCTGATCTTGTTCAAAGACCCTACTCTGTTCAAAGGAAGCCTGACTATCCTGGACTGTTCGGCCAAAGCCTGAAGAATGGACTGTCTAATCCACCATACAGCATAAGATATGAATTTAAACCCCCTGGTTTCATCAAAACGCTGAGCTGCCTTGATCAAACCTAAGTTGCCTTCATTGATCAAATCACCTAAAGAGAGTCCTTGATTTTGATATTGTTTAGCTACAGAAACCACAAACCTTAAATTCGCTTTAGTCAATTTTTCAAGAGCTAGCTGGTCGCCTTCACGGATCCTCTTGGCAAGAACTACTTCTTCATCCGCTGTCAAAAGGTCTACCTTACCTATTTCCTGTAAATATTTGTCTAGAGACTGGCTCTCTCTATTGGTAATCTGTTTGCTAATTTTAAGTTGCCTCATTCAATTTGATTTATTTTGTAAAGACTGGTGATATAACAGATGTATATTGAAAATAAGTTCAAAATACCGGAATAGTTTAATTTAACTTAATCTTTTTTCTCAGGCTTCTCAGGTTTAGGCAACAAAACCTTCCTGGACAACTTGAATTTACCTGTTTTCTTATCAACGTCAATCAGTTTAACCACGATCTCTTCACCTGTTTCAAGGACTCCTTCCATCGTTTCTAAACGGTCCCATTTAATTTCAGAAATATGCAACAAGCCATCTTTGCCCGGCATGAATTCTACAAAGGCACCAAATGGCATAATGTTTTTCACTTTCCCAGTATAGGTCTCTCCTATTTCAGGTTGGGCTACTATTCCTTTTATTCTTGAAATGGCAGCATCCATAGATCCCTGGTCATTTGAGAAAATATTTATCTTACCTGCATTGTCCACTTCTTCGATGATAATAGTCGCTCCAGTATCCTTTTGGATTTCCTGGATTACCTTACCGCCTGGCCCAATGACCGCACCTATCAGTTCCTTAGGGATCATCATATTATATGACCTAGGAGTATGTGGTTTATAGTCAGGTTTAGGGGCAGAAAGTGTTTTGTTAATTTCGTTCAAAATGTGAAGCCTGCCTTCTTTTGCCTGGTAAAGGGCTTCTTTAAGCACATTATAATCCAGACCTTCTACTTTTAGGTCCATCTGACAGGCTGTGATACCTTTAGCTGTACCGGTAACTTTGAAATCCATATCGCCCAGGTGATCTTCATCTCCCAAAATATCCGAAAGTATGGAATATTTACCAGTCGTAGCATCAGATATCATCCCCATGGCTATACCAGTGACAGGCGACTTAATTTTGATACCAGCATCCATCAGGGCCAATGATCCGGCACATACCGTAGCCATAGAGGATGATCCGTTAGATTCCAAGATATCTGAAACGATTCTTATGGTGTACGGATTTTCAGCCTCTGAAGGCAGTACTTTTTTAAGGGCTCGCATTGCAAGATTACCATGTCCAACTTCCCTTCTGCCAGGCCCTCTGTTGATTTTTACCTCTCCTGTAGAAAAACCTGGGAAGTTATAGTGCAAGAAAAATTTATTATAACCTGAAATCGTAGCGCCATCTACCATTTGCTCGTCCATCTTTGTGCCTAAAGTACAAGTAGTCACTGACTGGGTTTCTCCCCTGGTAAATACTGCCGATCCGTGAGCGGAAGGAAGATAGTCTACTACAGACCAGATAGGCCTGATTTCATCAAGTTTTCTACCATCTAGCCTTTTCTTTTCGTTAAGCGTTAAATTTCTGGCAGCTTCTTTATGTATTTTGCTGAAATAGGGTCCTATTAAGCTTGCTTCATATCCATGATCCTCCCCTAAATTGTTGATAAAAGCTTCTTTTACTTCTTTTACCAGGCTGGACCTTTCTGATTTATTAGCCAATTGTTTACCTACAATCTCATATAACATATCGTAGAGAACTGATCTCATCTTTTCGAACAAAGCCGGATCTGATTTCTCATGACTGTATTCTCTCTTTTCTTCTTTACCTACAGCTATGGTAAGTTCTTTCTGCACGAGACAGTGCTTTTTGATTTCTTCATGGGCAAATTGAAGGGCTTCTACCATTTCGTCTTCAGAAACTTCGTCACCTTCACCTTCCACCATTAGTATAAATTCAAGAGAACCTGCCACTATTAGTTCTAATGTAGCTTTTTCCAATTCTTTTGGCGTGGGGTTGATGGTAAGTTTTCCATCTATTTTAGCTACCCTTACTTCCGATATAGGACCATTAAAAGGTATATCGGAGACAGCTAATGCAGCAGAGGCTGCCAGTCCTGCCAAAGCATCAGGCAACACATCTTCATCACCTGACATTAAAGTAATGGCAATCTGGGTATCTGCATGATAATCATCAGGAAATATAGGCCTGATTGCCCTGTCTACTATACGGCTGATCAATATCTCATAATCAGAAAGTCTTCCTTCTCTTTTCAGAAATCCACCTGGAATCTTTCCTGAAGCAGCAAATTTTTCTTGATAGTCAACTGACATTGGTAGAAAGTCTACACCTTCACCTGCTTCTTTTTTGGAAACTACAGTGGCGAGCAACATTGCATTGCCCATTTTTACTACTACGGCACCATCAGCTTGTTTAGCTAAAGCACCTGTTTCTATAATGATTTCTCTACCGTCCTCTAATTTAATGGACTTTGAAATGACGTTTGGTAACATACAGTTGTGTTAAGAATATATCTTGTTTAGATTTAAAAATAAGGTTTAATATAGGGGGATAAATCAAAAAAAAGTAAGGTCCTTCCATAGAAGAACCTTACAATAATAAAATTTTATTTTCTTATACCTAGGTCCACTAGAACCGCTCTATATCTTTCGATATCGTTTTTGATAAGATAGTTAAGTAAACTTCTACGCTTTCCTACTAATTTTAAAAGACCCAATCTAGACGAATGATCTTTTTTGTTGGTTTTAAGGTGGTCTGTTAAATGCTTGATTCTAAATGTGAATAAAGCGATCTGTGACTCTGGAGACCCAGTGTCCTTGTCAGATTTTAACCTACCATGATTTTGAAACAACTCCGATTTTTTCTCTGATGTTAAATACATGCTTAGTTAATTATTATATTTATTTATAAAACAGCTACAAAGATAGATGTTTTATTTTTAATAGTAAAATATCATTTACTTTTTCCCTTTGTCTTTTGTAAAGTATTTTTTAATTTTTAAGAAAAGGGAATGATAAAGATCAGCATCAAATAGCCTTGCATCTTTCCTTGCTTGCTTCAAAAAAAACATGCCCACGGGGAGTAAACACAAATTGGCAAACCAGGTCCCTAATATAGGGTCTGTGATCCCTTCTTTGGCCCATTTCTCTCCTGTAATAGTCAGCATATAAAATATAATGAAAAATATAATGGAGAAGAGTACCGGCATACCAAGACCCCCTTTCTTAATGATAGCGCCCAAAGGTGCACCGATCATAAACATGACGATGCAGGCAAATGCCTGCGTATATTTTTGATACCAAGCTATTTCAAATCTCCTGAATTCTCTTTCCAGGTTGTCGATTTTTGTTTTTTGTATATTAAATTGATTTTTCAGCGTACGGGCAGAATTTAATGCAATGGATGAAGCTCTTACGTTGGCTTCCCTAGAGTTGAATATAGAATCCAGTTTGTCTATTCTTTCTTGGCTTATTGTGGATAGATCTGCTGTTTCTAAGGGTGAACGATCCGATTGTTCTCCCATATAGTCATGAACAGGATCATTTAATGATACGATAGCTTCAGTAATCGTATCATTATTGATAATGATTGAATCAAAAGTTTCAGCACCATGTAATGAATCTTGCTCCTGATAAAATTCCAGTATGTGGTCTTCAGGACCGTCTAATTGTTGTTCCAGGTGTTGAGAATCATCTTCATCCATAGGGTCCATACTATCCACTTCGCTCCTATCCGCCATCATCTTCTCCTGCCATTTGGCATTTCGTATAGAATCCCCGATCGCTTTTTTATTTAATATGTCATCAGGAGGAGAAAGTTTTCTCAACCGGGAAAAATAGGAATAGTTGGATTCTGTGTTGATGTAATTATAATAACGGAATGAATTGATATCTCTATCCATTGAATCCAGGTCATTACGTATCTCCGCTATGTTTTTTATACTTCTGTTGTTTGACCATTGGTCATCAGTGGTTCTGTTCAGGTTGAATGCATCTAGACTAAAGATCATCCTATTCTGGGAAAAACTCGTCCTACTGAAGTCTGCAGGTTTCTCTCTGATCGGCCTCTGAGTGCTACTTTCCTGATAACTATACCCATTAAATAATGAAAGCTGCATGTATCTATCATTAAAAAACGGTTCCATCCTACCAGAATCAGCTAATATGACATTTGTATTGCCCTGCCCAGATGTATGGTCATATATTATGATATCCATTAAGGTAACGTCATCGAGCTTTCTATTTACTTTTATACTATAATTAGGAATGCCATTGTAAAACACACCTTCCTGAATATCCAATGCAGGTGATTTCATCCTGATGTCATATAGCAAACTGAAGGTTTTCAGATTAACTTTTGGAACTAGATAATTATTCGATAAATAGGCAAAAAAAGAAAGAATGATTACAAAAATCCCGATAGGCAATAGCGCTCTCAATAAGGAAATACCACTGCTCTTAATGGCAGTAAGCTCAAAGTGTTCCCCTAAGTTACCGAATGTCATTAAAGCTGAAAGGAGTACAGCCAATGGAAGCGCCATGGGGGAAATACTGATAACAAAATAGCTGATTAATTCAACATAAATCATAAAGCCCAATCCCTTGCCAAATATTTCATCGAAATATCTGAGCATATTGACAGTAAGCAGAATGAAATCAACTACTATAAAGGTGAGTAAGAATGGCCCTATAAATGAACCTAGTATTAACTTATCTAATTTTTTCATGAAGTGCAGAAGCGCCCCGTACTTTAGTTTGACATTACAAAGGTCATAATATTATATTAAATAATATAGTTCCCAAGTAATTTAACCCCCAATTATTTCCTTAAGGTGCATGATCAGGCTTTCCCAAATAGATTCCTGCTCTTCATCATCATATGCGTCACTATAATCTGTTATTTTTAAAAAGAGGGTTTGCGTAAGTTCATTTTCGTCCAATTTAAATTCTATATATGAATTATCTTTATTTTCGGGGTCGTTTGGGTCAAAGTATTCGAACTTTATGCTTTGATTACTCCTGATTGATGCTATTCTGGCAATATGGTCCTCTCCATCGTAACTGAAAACATAATTACGGTCTTCATTAATGGACACATCATCCGCAAACCACTGAGAAAGGCCACTGGCAGTACTTAAATAAGGGAAAATTATTTTTCTCGAGGTATTTATCTGATAGTCAGAAACAAACTTATTCTTCACCATTTTATTTAAATTTCATTTCTATAAAAATTACTTTTTTTATTTGCCTACGCTTGTTTTTATATAAGAAACCCTACATATTTGCATTCCGATTTGGAAACGTCCAAAAAGGCGAATTGGATAAAAATACATTTCTATTTCATATAAACATAACTTATATTGAAAATATTTGTAAAAATATCTAATTGATTACCCTAGTTTAAAAATTACGGCGAGATAGCTCAGATGGTTAGAGCGCAGGATTCATAACCCTGAGGTCGGCAGTTCGATTCTGCTTCTCGCTACTAGGCTTCCCCATGGGAAGCCTTTTTTATTATATATGCATAGGATACATATCCCCGGCAGACTGCTTTTTGATTTATGATTGCTATTTCAGGTCTTTATTTTGTTATATTAATTAACAGCTTTTTTTTTGATCAATACACATGGCCTACACCGTCCACACCCTCTACTCCTATGCGGCCGACAAGTTTTACACCGGCGTACCGACTTCCATTTCCATACCTATAAATCCACAGCAGGCTTTCCAAAAAGTACCATCCATGGTTCTATGTACATGGGGAGTTTTTTGAAAATATGTCGTTAGCAATCAAGAGAAAATGAACCAAAATCAGGAAAAGGCAGGCAGTGTATAAGAAATTCAGTTTTACCTCAATTCCAATAACGAAAAAAGCTGCCCCTATTAAGGAACAGCTTTTAATATATAAAATAAGTTCAGTGCTTACTTATTTTACTTTTTCAACTACAGCTTTGAATGCTTCTGGGTGGTTCATCGCTAAGTCAGCCAGAACTTTTCTGTTAAGATCGATCTCTGCTTTCTTAAGCATACCCATTAATTGTGAATATGAAACGCCAAATTGTCTGGCACCGGCATTGATACGCTGGATCCACAAAGCTCTGAATTCTCTTTTCTTTGCTTTTCTGTCTCTGTAAGCGTACTGTAGACCTTTTTCATACTTGTTTTTAGCTACTGTCCATACGTTGCTACCTCTTCCGAAATAACCTCTTGTAGCTTTTAATACTTTTTTTCTTCTTGCTCTGGACGCTACCGCGTTTACTGATCTAGGCATAATTTTTAATTTTTGACTCTTGGTGCCTCTCGGTCTTTATACCAAGCATCTGGTGAATACAATAACCTTAATTTAATTAATAGAAGCTTTAGGAACGGATTATCCGATTCTTAACATCGCTTTTACTCTTCCTTCATCTGACTCGTGAACATTACCCATCTGAGTAAGATTTCTCTTCTGCTTAGTGGATTTCTTGGTCAGAATGTGGCTTTTGAAAGCATGTTTTCTTCTGATTTTTCCGGTTCCTGATAATTTGAACCTCTTCTTTGCACTTGATTTGGTTTTTACTTTTGGCATAACTGCTGTATTTATATTAGTTGAAATTATTTCTTACTTCCTTTGGGAGCGACAAAGATGTTCATTCTTTTTCCTTCCATTTTTGGGAGTTGCTCCACCTGACCGTATTCCTCCAATGCCTGAGCAAATTTCAACAGTAACATTTCCCCTCTTTCTTTAAATACAATAGTCCTACCTACAAAGTGTACGTAAGCCTTTACTTTTGCACCTTCCTTAAGAAAGTTAATGGCATGCTTTAATTTGAAATCAAAATCGTGGTCATCTGTATTAGGCCCGAATCTGATTTCCTTTAGAACAGTTTTGGCAGCATTGGCTTTTATCTCTTTCTGCTTCTTTTTCTGCTCATATTTGAACTTTGCGTAATCTATTACCTTACATACAGGTGGGACAGCAGTTGGAGAAATTTCGACGAGATCAAGGTCATTTTCTTTGGCAAGTTTTATGGCTTGTTCTGTAGGCAATACGGCATTACCGCCTTCTACAAAATCTCCTACTACTCTTACCTCACGGGCTCTAATCCTAGAGTTTACCTTATATGGTTCTTCTTGTCTCGGTTTAAACGGTTTTTTTCCTCTCAAAATAGTTATGGTTGTTTAATGAAATAGTTTGCAAATATCGCAATAATTTTGAATTATTAAAAATCAAGTACTTTTTTCCTCATTTATTTTATCATTTTAAGTTTTCAGAAATGATATTTCTGAAATGCTGGATAAATTCTTCAGGTGTAAAACTTCCAAGATCCCCTTCCCCATGCTTTCTGATAGACAGTTTGCCTTCTGCCTGCTCTTTCTCCCCTACTATGATCATAAAAGGCACTTTCTTCATTTCCGAATCCCTGATTTTTCTCCCGATCTTCTCATCTCTGTTATCTATAGATCCGATTATATCATGCTCCGCAAAAATAGCATTGATCTTCTCCGCATATTCACCGTACTTTTCTGATATCGGAAGGATATTGATCTGCTCCGGGGATAGCCATAAGGGGAAATTGCCGGCACAGTGTTCGATCAGTACGGCCACAAATCTCTCCAGTGAACCAAATGGCGCCCTATGTATCATTACCGGTCTGTGGCGCTGGTTATCAGAGCCTACATATTCCAGTTCAAACCGGTTCGGTAAGTTATAATCCACCTGGATAGTTCCCAATTGCCAGCTTCTGCCAAGGGCATCTTTTACCATAAAGTCAAGCTTAGGTCCGTAAAATGCGGCTTCTCCGAGCTCTGTTACGGTATCCAATCCTTTTTCCTTTGCAGCTTCTATGATATCAGATTCTGCTTTATTCCATAAAGCATCCTCGCCAATATATTTTTCTTTGTTATCTGGATCTCTTAATGATATCTGCGCAGTATAGTTCTGAAAACCTAATGCTTTGAATACGTACAAGACAAGGTCTATCACCTTAATGAATTCCTCTTTCACCTGGTCTGGTCTGCAGAATATATGTGCATCATCCTGGGTAAAGCCACGTACTCTGGTCAACCCATGAAGCTCACCGCTCTGCTCGTACCGGTATACTGTACCAAATTCCGCATAACGAATGGGAAGATCTTTATAAGACCTTGGCTTATGCTTATATATCTCACAGTGATGGGGACAGTTCATTGGTTTCAATAGAAATTCTTCTCCATCATGGGGTGTGGCGATAGGCTGAAAAGAATCCTTACCATATTTTTCATAATGGCCAGAAGTCTCATATAAAGCTTTATGCCCGATATGGGGCGTAGCTACCTGCTGGTATCCGGATTTGTCCTGGGCTTTTTTCATGAAATTGATCAGCCGCTCTCTAAGCAAAGTTCCTTTGGGCAACCATAAAGGCAAACCCATGCCTACTTTTTCAGAAAAAGTGAACAGTTCAAGTTCTCGTCCCAGTTTTCGGTGATCTCTCTTCTTTGCTTCTTCCAACATATGCAGGTATTCCTGAAGCTCTTTGGCTTTTGGGAAAGTGACCCCATATATTCTGGTAAGTTGTTTGTTTTTTTCGTCTCCTCTCCAATACGCCCCGGCTACGTTGAGCAGTTTTACCGCCTTGATAAATCCTGTATTGGGAATATGCGGGCCCCTACATAAATCTACAAAACTGCCCTGCTCGTAAAATGTAATGGACCCATCTTCTAAACCTTCCAAAAGGTCCAGTTTATATTCATCCCCTTTTTTCTGGAAGTAAGCTACTGCTTCGGCTTTAGAAACATCTTTTCTGATGTATTCGCTTTTCTGTTTGGCCAGCTCCAGCATCTTCTTCTCAATCTTCTCCAGTTCAGATCCATCAAAAGTTCTCTCACCAAAATCTACATCATAATAAAATCCAGTAGCAATGTTGGGTCCGATGCCAAACTTTACACCGGGGTACAATGCTTCCAAAGCTTCGGCCATCAGGTGTGCTGATGAATGCCAAAAAGTACCTTTAGCTTCTGTGTCATTCCAGGTTAACAACTGAACCTGTGCATCATGGTGGATAGGTCGGGAGGAATCCCATACATTACCATTAACTTTGGAGGCCAGGACATTTCTTGCTAAACCCTCGCTGATACTAAGAGCGATCTCATAGCTGGAAACACCTTTTTCATACTGTCTTTCCGACCCGTCCGGGAGGGTAATTTTAATTTGATTTTCAGACATTTTATAATTTTATACAAAAGTAAAACATGGCACCTTTACAAACAGGCGCCCCATAAGAATACAAATATGAATAAGTTCCTTTTAAAACTGAAATTTAACACCGAAAAGATCATTTATTGGGTGCCCTTAATTTATGTACTGAGGATTAATGGTCAATACCGCCACCCTTTTCATCCGTTTTGTTCAGCCATTCGAGTATAGTCTCCACATCTTCATTTCTGCAAAGTTCAGTACCCGCTGTCATGGTGGCAGCTGTACCGGCTGCTACACCTCTTTGGACCACATCCCTAAGATTTTCACCTCGAGACAGTGCTAATACCAGACCGGCTACCATCGAATCTCCTGCTCCTACCGTACTTTTTTGTTTTATGGTGGGTGGCACCACATATTCAACCTGATCTTTGGTGGCCAACATGGCCCCTCTCGGCCCCAGAGAAACTACCAGTATTTCAGCCTTTCCTTTACTGATGATTTCCTGCGCAATCGCCTCCTGCTCAATAGCAGAAATTTCTTCCTTACCAGCCAGTTGACTAAGTTCACCAAGATTTGGCTTTAATAAGTAGACACCTTTATCGGCAGTTTTTTCCAGTGCTTTACCCGAAGTGTCTACTATGTATTTGATGCCTTTTCTGTTAGCTATTTCAGCCAACTGGGCATAAAAATCTTCTGCTACACCGGGGGGCAAACTGCCACTGGCCACTAAAAATTCTACCTCGTCAGGAAGTTCTTCTATGACACTGATGCATTCTTTCAATGCAGCTTCTCCCACCTCACTTCCGGGCATTCCAAATCTATACTGGTTTGCAGTAGATTTTTCGATTACGGTCAGATTTTCTCTGGTAGGCTGCTCAATTTTGATAATGTACTGTTCTATACCTTCTTCTCGGAGCAATTTCTCTAACTGCTCCCCGGCTGGTCCACCAGCCACATAAATAGCAAGAGATTCGCCGCCCATTATTTTAATGGCCCGGGATACATTTATACCACCGCCCCCCGCTTCATATACCGGTTCATCACAGCGCAGTTTTTTATCAGGTAGCAGTCTTTCTGTATAGGTATGTTTATCCAAAGATGGATTAAGTGTCAGTGTTACTATTTTCATTGTTTCTATTTTTATGTTTAAAAAACTATTCTACCGGAGAGGAAGAGGATATTGAAAACTCCCTCACTTCTCCCTGTTTAAACTCATACATTTTATCTATGACACCTATATGGACCATATTGCTCCACCCCTCTTCAAATGAAATTTTGAGTGTATGGTGATTGGCTGATATGGATATCCAATGCTTACGGTATTTGATCCGAAGGGTGATTTTTTTTATGTGTTCTGGAATATCAGGATTGATCCACAGAGCTTTATCATTTACCTCTATCCCCAAAAACCCCCGCTGTACCAGATCAAGGGAACCGGCCATAGCTCCTAGGTGTATACCCTCTGCTGTGGTACCTCCCTGAATATCTTCAAAATCACTGATGAGTACCTGTTCAAAGTCCTGCCAGGATTTTTCCTTATCATACCTCAACTGGATCCAAGAAAACACCAATCTGCTCAATGTAGAACCGTGGGAGGTTCTTTCATTGTAATATTGGACGTTTTTGTATATCATGCTGTCATTAAACTCATAACCTAGCTTCTGAAATATCTCTTTAATATCCGATGGGGTAAATAAATAAAAGAGCATCAATAGATCTGCCTGTTTACTGGCTTTATATTTATTTACGTCGTCTCCCTCCTTCTCTAGTATCCTGTCTAGGCGATGTATATCTCCATACTTTTTTGAATAGTCCTCCCAAGGAAACTCTTCCAGTTTATCATATCCATCAAATTGGGCTATAATTCCATCTTCCAAAAAAGGGACATATATTTTTTCGCTTATTTCTTTCCACTTTTCTATTTCCGTGTTTGAGATATCCAGTTCTTTCAAAAGCTCTCGCTTTCGGCTTTTTTCTATCAGATCCAGTATTACTATTGCCTTCTGTAATACCCAAGCGGCCATTACATTTGTATAAGCATTATTATCAAGTCCGTGGTTTTCTGATCCGGGATAGGCAGTATGGTATTCATCAGGACCTACCACACCTTTGATCTCATATCTTTCTTTTGCCTCATTATATTCTGCCATACTGGCCCAAAAACAGGCTATGCTGCAGAAAATCTCTGTGCCAAAAAAGGATAAAAAATGCTGATCTTCAGTAGCCAGATAATAATGCCAGATATTATAAGCAATGGCAGAATTAATATGGCTCTGCAAGTGCGTATTATCTGGGATCCAATTTCCTGATTCAGGGTTAAGGTGCATCTTCTGACTTTCTTCTCTTCCATTGCTACCACTTTGCCAGGGAAATAAAGCTCCGTTTTTACCCCGCTCGCTAGCGATGTACCTGGCCTCCTTTAATCTAAAAAATCTATATTTTAAAAGACTTCTGGATATTTCGGGAAAGCGGAGATTCAGGTAAGGAAAAATATAAAGTTCATCCCAAAATATATGGCCTCGATATGCCTCTCCGTGAAGCCCTCTGGCAGGTACACCTACGTCTAGTCCTATAGTATTTAACGATACTGTCTGTAGAATATGGAAAATATGCAAGCGGATTAAAAGTTGGTTTTTATCCCCATCGATTATCCCTATGTCGGCTTTATGCCATAGTCGCTCATATGCTTGAAAATGCCTAAAAGCTATTTCCTCAAAACGTCCTGTTCTTTCTATAGCCATACAAGCCTCATGGGAAGGTTCAGTGATGGCCCTATCTCTGGACGAGTATATACTGACTATCTTCTCAACTTTGTATTGGTGGCCTTCATCAAGATCAAAGCTGATCATCTGCTCTATATAATTTTTTTCCTGATTTATGTTTAATTGCATAGGTGCTTCTTTCCCATTTAAATAAACATTAGTCGAGCATGCCTGTGCCATCACCAGGTTGGACTGTTTGGTCTCTACTACCAATAGTATGCTATTATCTTTTTGCTCCTGGGTGTATTTAGGTTCAAGGTGGTGGCTTTCCAAATCACTGTACCTGGGAACTCCGCCGTTGATCACCCTTCCGTCCAGTGCTGAGCATATTTCCCCCTTACCTGACCAGTTCTCAGCAGTGAGTTCCCATGCTATAGCAGCTAAATGTTTTTCCCGCATGCTTACCAGCCTAGAGCTTTTGATGCTGGTTTTTCTTCCTTTTTTATCTTCTACTGTAAAAGACCTGATGAGAAGTCCTTTTTTCATATCCAATACCTGTTGGAAATGATGGATTATCATCTGGTCCAGGTCTATCCATTCTCCACCCTCCGGCCTGAATTTTAGGCAAAGCCAATTTGGAAAATTTACAAAATCCTCATTTTCAATATCTTTATCTGCAATCTTGGTCACCGCCCTGTCAAACCCACCTGCGAGATAGGTACCCGGATAATGAATTTTATCTGCTACACACTCCTCGGCTGCACCACGTGTGGCTATATATCCGTTTCCTAAAGTACATAAGGATTCTCTTAATTTTTGTTCTTTGGGAATCCATTCATTATAGGTTATACTAAATCTCATGGGGAAAGGGTCTTTTATTATATGGTTTAGCTTTGCCTTATTAGGATAGATGGTCAGCAAGCTGTTCTAAAAATTCGGAGACTTCATCTGTATTATCCAATATATAATTAGCGTACGTGGTCTCATCATGATTGCCTACTATTATGCCAATACCATCATCTTTAAGCACCTCAAGAGCATCTTCATCAGTGACATCATCTCCAATAAATATAGGGATATACTTTTGTGAATGAAGGTCAAGCTTTTCCAGTATCCAGTTTAATGCTTTACCCTTGTGCCAATCCAGATCGGGTTTAAGTTCTATTATTTTCTTTCCTAAGCCTTCTTTAAGTGAATTATATTTGCCTAATTCTTTATTCACAATGCTTTGGACCACTTCCACCTTACTGTCTTCCACATTTCTATAGTGGACTGCTATGGCATATTTTTTTCGTTCTACCATGGCACCAGGTATTTCTGCCAAAACTCTTTTAAGATTTTCTTCAGCTTTATCTAAAAGAGGCAATGTTTCCTGGCCCGGACCATATTGCATATCAAGACCATTGGGACCGGTAATATCATAGCCATGGCTGCCGGCATATATGAGGTTTTCTAATCCTATCTTTGAAGCGACATTGGCCCTATCTCTACCACTGATTACAGCTACCTGGATGATTTGGGCTAATTTTATAATGGATTTTTTGTTTTTTTCGGACAAAATTGCCTTTTCTGGATCAGATACTATGGGAGTCAATGTTCCGTCATAGTCCAGAAACAAGGATGGGATTTTATTTTCCAGCTTAGATATGATTTCATTAATATTTTTTAAAGCATGAGGAAGATCTTTAGTTCTGTTAATTTTCATTTGTTTATGTTTAGTTTTTTCTGGATTTTATAAATTATAGCCTACATGTGGCCATCAAATTCATCCGAAGCCTTAAGGAATCTCACAGTATGGTTTATATCCAATCTGAAAACATATATTATCTGTTTGGGTCCAGTTCTGTTAATTTATGCACTACGATATCCGCACCTGCCTTCTCCAAATTTTCATCTTCTCCGTTTCTTGCTACACCTACTACTAATAAAAATTTTCCTTTTTTGCCAGCCTGCACTCCTAAAATAGCATCTTCTATCACTATGGTATCATTAGGCGCTACACCCAATAACGCAGCTGCTCTTCTAAAAATGTCAGGCTCAGGTTTTCCTTTAAGGTGTTCTTTTTCAGAAGTGACACCATCTACCCTTACATCAAACATATCAGTCAGTCCTGCTGATGCTATAATATGTTCACAGTTACGGCTGGAAGAAATTACCGCTAATAGCTTTCCATCCTCTTTCCATTTATTGATCATCTTCAAGGTATCCGGAAAAACTTCTATGCCTTCAATTTCCAGTAAGTCAAGGAAGATTGTATTTTTTATCATACCCAAACTATAGATAGTGTCATCATCTGACTCATCTTCTGGACCTCCTTCTTCTAGCTCTATATCTCTGGATCTTAGAAAATTGCGGACTCCATCAAAACGGGGAATACCATCAATATACTTTTTATAATCACTAGTTTGAAAACCGTGGAAATCTTTACCTGTTCTTTTTTGAAGATACTGATCGAACGTCTGCTTCCAAGCTTTCATATGCAATTTTACAGTTTGGGTAATTACCCCATCCATATCTAATATGACCGCCTGAAAAGATAAATCTTTGTTCTGATCCATAAAGCAATGTGAAACTAATATTTCTAAATACTATTTATCCAGGATAATTTATCCAGAGTCTGTAAGGCTTAAGCTTTAAAAATTTATGCGTTATCAGATTATCGCTTCATTAATCAGGCCAAATCGATAGATTTATCCAGATAAACTTCCTGAATCATCTGTATCAGTGCTATTCCATCCTCCATGGAACGCTGAAATGATTTTCTGCCTACTATAAGTCCAGTGCCTCCAGCTCTTTTATTGATTACTGCCGTTCTTACTACCGCTTCTAAATCTCCCTCACCTAGGGAGGAGCCACCAGAGTTTATAAGCCCTATTCTTCCCATATAACAGTTAGCTACCTGATACCGGCACATGTCTATGGGATGGTCAGATGTCAATTTATCATACATAGCCGGATCTGTTTTTCCAAAGCCTATAGCTGTAAATCCGGCATTATGCTCCGGCAGTTTTTGTTTGACTATATCAGCTTGCAAAGCCACTCCAAGGTGATTGGCCTGTCCCGTGAGATCAGCTGCTGTTTCATAGTTAACCTTCTTTTTTGTGAAATCATTGTTTCTGACATAACACCAAAGTACTGTAGCCATTCCCAATTCATGTGCGCGCTCAAATGCACTCGAGACCTCCATAATCTGTCGATTAGAACCCTCGGACCCAAAATACACCGTAGCCCCTACTGCAGCCGCGCCCAGATTCCAGGCATTTTCTACCGATCCAAACATGATCTGTTCATATTTATTAGGATAAGTAAGCAGTTCGTTATGGTTTATTTTAGCAATAAAGGGAATCTTGTGTGCCCATTTTCTGGATAAGATTCCGAGCGTACCCACAGTAGTAGCTACAGCATTACACCCTGCCTCACTGGCCAGCCTGAGGATATTTTCTGGATCAAAATATATCGGATTGGCAGCAAATGAACTGCCAGCAGAGTGTTCTATACCCTGATCGACCGGTAAAATTGAAAGATACCCGGTTCCTGATAGCTTACCATGGTTATAAAGCGAAGCTAAACTTCTTAAGACCTGAGCACTTCTGTTACTGTTTTGAAAAACCTTTTCTATAAATCCAGGTGAGGGCTTTGATAGCAGGTCTTTACTAATGGTATGACATTGATGTTTTAACAACCTTTCGGCCTCACTTCCTAAAAGCTCTTCTATTTTACTGCTGCTCATTATCTTAAGGATTTATTTATAGTTACAAATAGGTGAATAGGATATCAAAAAGTAACATTGACCCTGGGATCTGTAGCATAGCCAGCGATGATCGCGACCAGCATCAGACCTATGAAAACCCAGAACAATAAACCAATAGCTGCATATGTCCTCTCTGGTTCTTTCTCTGTATTTACTATATCGCTACCTTTTGAATTACTTCTTAACTTATCTGGTGGAGTAGATGTAAGTGCCGCTAATAAAAAAGCTATGACCAGGCCTATAAAGAAAAGTGGAATCCAGGCTATTTCCCAATAAATATACCCAAAGGGCACAATCCACAAAGATGCAGCCCATACCACTAAAAGTACAATGATAAAGAAGGTCCAAAATGACCCCCACGGTCCACGCACATCTACTGCAAAATAAAAAATTGACGAAATTACTAATGCCACTATGATCGCTCCAAAGATTTCCATAATTCAGTGATTTAGATTAAAATATCTACATGATTAGAGACTTTCTCCTGTATTTATGATATAAACTCATCTTTCGGTGCACAGTTATGAGAATATTATATTATTTCGATTTGAAAACATAAAATCTTGATAACTAGAAGCTATCAGTATAAAATAACCACCACATATAAATTTAACTGAAAGTCAATTTATATAAACAAAATTCAATATCTGGTCTTTTTTATGGTAATAAATCTGCATAAAGATTTTATTGATAGCAGATATAAAAGTCCTGTGCATAAATGAAATGCTAAACATCTTTATTCTCAATAAGTCTCATAATTTAGACCTATCCTATAAATGAATCTAATTATTTCTATCTACCATCATTAATTTCTTTCAATATATCTATATACTGCAGCAGTAAAAAAACTTGAAAGTAGAAAAAGAAAAAAAAGGCTGTCCCTTAAGTAGGGACAGCCTCATATTTATTCGGGTGTGTAACTGAGTCAATTTTCATACAGCCGAATCTTATGCTCTTAAATTGATTTATATGACAGCCTCTCTCAGTTACTTGAACAACCCTAGTTGGTCATCATCTTCATCATCTTCTTCTTTATTTATTTTAAGATCTATTTCATCTCCAACTTTTAATTCTTCCTGTGAATTTGTTTCTCCAGATTGGGCAGATGCTAAAAGGGTAATATCCTTTATGGTATGACTGGAAAGTTTGTTTCCAACTGCTTTCCATCCTTTTACATCTATAAGCATATCCACATCATATTCTACTTCTTCCACATTGTTTCCTTTTAGTAGATCCACTTTTATCTGGGGCTGCTTATCTGTGGATACAATCTTTAAAAAGCTGTTTTTATGATCACTGATAAAGTTGAATTTTTTATTGATGGTAGAGGTCTCGATAAGGAACCTTTTTACATAGTAGTTTTTGCTGATCCCATCAAAGTATATAGCTGATATTGGTCTTTCATGATTGAATTTTTCCAATATAACTAAATCATTTATTTGATACCTGTTGGTTACTTCAAAGGTAGTAAGCTCGTAAGAGCCGTCCTTATAGAATGCAATTATCTTATCATCTCCTAGGAAGTTACCTATAAGTTTCCCTCTTCCATCCGTATTTAGTCTACCTATGGAATCATCAAAGTAAACATCCAACCCGCCCAAAGTAGATACACCTTCCATTTTCAACTGGATTTTTCGGATAGGATGTTTGCTAAGGATATTACCTCCCGCTCCCCTACCCTTGATTTCGATTGTACTGAAGTCAAAATCAAAGACTTTTATTCTGGCTTTGCTACCTTGTGTCAGATATACAGTTACCATCTCAGCTTCCCCATTAGCGTTAGCTGTAAAATACAATATCTTCGACCCTTTTGCTCCCTTAGTCAGCACATATTCCCTGTCTCGGGTCACACTCAATACCTGAAATCTTTTCACCATAGACCTCCCCGATGTTCCGTCGAGATAGATGAGGTTATAGACCATTCTTTCATCACCTTTTCTATATACCGCTACATGAATAATATCTTTTCCTACAAAAACTTTATCCTGAATCCGGCTCACTACACAGGTACCGTCTTTTTTGAATGTGATGATATCATCCAAATCTGAGCATTCGCAGACATATTCATCTTTCTTTAACCCGTACCCTATAAATCCATCTGCTCTGTTGACGTATAGCTTGGCATTATTAGCGGCCACTACTGTAGCCTGTATGGTGTCAAAAGTTTTAATCTCTGTTTTTCTTTCCCTATCCTTACCATACTTTTCGAGAAGACCATTGTAATATTTTATGGCATACTGGGTGAGGTGCTTGAGGTTGTAATTAACTTCCTTCAGCTCTGATTCCAGTTTGCGCATCAGCTCGTCTGCTTTAAATGCATCAAATCGCGATATCCTTTTAATCTTGATTTCGGTAAGCCTTACGATATCTTCCGTAGTGATCTCTCTGTAGAATTCAGGTTTGTAAGGCTCCAAGCCTTTATCTATAGTTGCAATCACTGCTTCCCAAGTCTCACATTCCTCTATATCTCTGTAAATCCTGTTTTCGATAAATATTTTTTCCAATGAAGAAAAAAGCAGTTTTTCTAATAGCTCATCCCTTCTGATTTCCAGTTCTTTTTTTAGAAGGTTCTTGGTTTGGACAGTATTGTATTTGAGTATTTCAGTGACCGTAAGGAATATAGGTTTATCCTCTATGATGACGCAGGCATTTGGAGAGATGGACACTTCACAGTCCGTAAAGGCATATAGTGCATCTATAGTCATATCTGGTGACTGACCTGGCGCCAGCTGTACCTGGATCTCTACATCCTTGGCTGTATTGTCCGTTACTTTCTTTATCTTGATCTTACCTTTATCATTGGCTTTGATAATGGATTCTATGATAGAATTAGTGGTAGTGCCAAAGGGTATTTCCTTTATCAATAAAGTCTTGTTATCCTCTTCTTCAATTTTAGCCCTTACTTTAATTTTTCCGCCCCTGAGACCGTCATTGTATTCTGTAAAATCACCATAACCTCCAGTAGAAAAATCAGGATATAAAGTAGGGGTATTTCCGTTGAGAATTTCTATAGACCCCAAGATCAGCTCGCGGAAATTATGGGGAAGGATCTTAGTAGAAAGCCCTACAGCTATACCTTCCACCCCCTGTGCTAATAACAGTGGGAATTTTACAGGTAATGTGACAGGTTCCTTTTTCCTTCCGTCATAGGATAGCTGCCAGGTGGTGGTCTGAGGGTTAAACACTACTTCTAGAGCAAACTTTGATAGTCTTGCTTCTATATATCTAGCTGCGGCTGCACCATCCCCGGTTCGGTTATCTCCCCAATTGCCCTGTGTTTCTATCAACAGTTCCTTCTGACCGATATGGACTATCGCGTCACTTATAGAAGCATCACCATGTGGATGATACTGCATCGTCTGTCCTATGATATTGGCTACTTTATTAAACCTGCCATCATCCATTTCCTTCATCGCATGAAGGATACGCCGCTGTACGGGTTTAAACCCATCTTCTATGGCGGGAACAGCCCTTTCCAAGATAACGTATGAGGCATAATCTAAAAACCAGTCCTCATACATGCCTGTCACAGGTGTAGAAACATGCAGGGCATCGTCATTCTTTATAGGGTCATTATTTTCTAAATCACTCATGATAATGGAAAACTCTAAATATATTTATGCTGTCTCTTGTTCTTTTACTTCCACTTCCCTGTTTGGTTCATCATTGATGATATCCTTCTCTATCTTCAGATTATCGATAATGAAATTCTGTCGGGTGGGCGTATTCTTTCCCATATAAAAAGACAGCAGATCAGCGATTTTTGTCTCTTTTCTTAAAATGATAGGTTCAAGTTTTATGTCTTCACCTATAAACCCACCAAATTCACCAGGAGAAATTTCTCCTAGACCTTTAAAACGGGTAATTTCCGGTTTGTTTCCCAATTTTTGGATGGCTCTCTGTCTCTCTTCGTCAGAATAACAGTAGATAGTTTCTTTTTTATTTCTTACCCTAAAGAGAGGGGTTTCTAGTATATAGAGATGCCCGTTTTTAACCAGGTCCGGAAAGAATTGAAGAAAATAGGTCATGATCAGCAGCCTAATATGCATACCGTCTACATCGGCATCTGTAGCGATGACTATTTTTCTATACCTTAGATTTTCTATTCCATCCTCTATATTCAGTGCGTGCTGCAAAAGATTGAACTCCTCATTTTCATACACTACCTTTTTGGTCATGCCATAGCAGTTTAAAGGTTTACCTCTGAGAGAAAAAACTGCCTGGGTCTGTACGTTTCTGGATTTAGTAATGGAACCGGAGGCGGAATCACCCTCTGTGATAAATAGCATGGTCTCACTTTTAACATCCTCTGCTGCCTTAGGATCATCATAGTGGACTCTACAATCCCTCAATTTTTTATTGTGCAGATTAGCTTTTTTGGCTCTCTCGTTGGCCAGCTTTTTTATACCGGATATCTCTTTACGTTCTCTTTCTGACTGGAGTATCCTTTTCAGTAAAGCATTGGCCGTTTCTGGGTTTTTATGAAGGTAATTATCCAGTTCTGTCTTGATAAAATCATTGACAAATGTCCGGAGCGTGGGACCATCGGGACCAATATTTTGGGAGCCAAGTTTGGTTTTGGTCTGAGATTCAAATACAGGTTCCTGTACCCTTACAGCAATTGATGCTACCACGCTTTGCCGAATATCTGAAGCATCATAATCTTTTTTATAAAACTCTCTGATAGATTTGACAATGGCTTCTCTAAAAGCCGCAAGGTGTGTCCCTCCCTGAGTCGTAAACTGCCCATTTACAAATGAATAGTACTCTTCACCGTACTGGTTGCTATGGGTAATGGCCACTTCTATATCGTTGCCTTTTAGATGGATAATAGGATATCTCCTGTCATCGTCCACCTTTCTATCCAACAGGTCATATAGCCCTCTTTCTGAAAAGAATTTTTTACCGTTGTAGTTAATCGTAAGACCTGCATTCAGAAAGGCATAATTCCATATTTGGTTCTCCAGATATTCCGGTATAAAATGGTAGTTTTTGAAAACCGAAGCATCTGGACTAAAGGTGATTTTGGTGCCGTTCCTTTCCGAACTTTTCACCACCTCTCGGTCTTCTATCAAAATACCTTTCTCAAACAAAGCCACCTTGCACTGTCCCTCTCTGTATGACTGTACCTTAAAAAAATCAGAAAGTGCATTCACCGCCTTGGTACCTACTCCATTCAATCCTACAGATTTTTGAAAGGCACCTGAGTCATATTTTCCCCCGGTATTTATTTTACTGACACAATCTATAACTTTACCCAATGGAATTCCCCGGCCGTAATCCCTTACTTCGACTTTAAGTTCACTGATTTTGATATCTATGGTGCGGCCATGCCCCATCATATGCTCATCGATACTATTATCCAATATCTCCTTTACCAAAACATAAATCCCATCATCCTGAGCACTACCATCGCCTAATTTACCTATATACATACCGGGGCGAAGCCTGATGTGCTCTCTCCAATCTAGTGATTTAATACTGTCTTCGGTATATTGTGCGTTTCCTGCCATCTGTTTAATTTTAATCTAAAGAATACCTACTAAGACCTTACTTGTTTTAACTTTTTTCCTAATATAACAAAGAGCATGATGATCCAAACTATAAAAAACAAGGGAACCATGTAATAAAACAGGCTGAAATCAGATGAATTGATTTCATTCTGGTTATTGATTCCATGGATATGCAATGCCACAATGGCCACCGTAATGTTAAGTACCCCAGCAAATGAATAAAACCAGCCCAACATATGGTCAGTGAACGGCTCAAATTTGGGAAAAAGTTTCTTTAAATTTAAAGTAGCCTGCTTATCTATTAGTTTTGCCGGAATGATCAGCAGGAAATTTAAAAATAAAAATACAGTAATCCCTATATAGAAAAACGAATCCCTGGAAATGCTTATCAAAGGAAAGCCTCTTTCGTCTATCTGATATGCCACATTTTCCGGCAAGGCTGCATAGATATACATAAATAAGAACACAAATAACAAGACTGATAATAAATGGAAGGCTTTAGCAAATCTCCTATACATGTTGTTTTTTAATTTTAGCTGCTAATATAAAGATTTATGGTCAGAGAAAAGGTCATAATTCCACATTGGGAATTCTTTTTCCCCCTTGACCTCCTTAGTTTATAAAATTATGGTACCGTTTAAAAACACAAATATATCTGAATATTAAGATTTAACAGTATGGATCCTATCGGTTAAAATTATTGTGAAGATTTACTATTACTTTATCGATTATTAAAAGATCTACGCTTATTTTTGATTTTGAATGAAACACTTCAGGCAATGCCTGCTCCCTTAAAAGTAAAACTGCTTCCTACATGTCATTTTGTAAATTGTCTACTATAATTTTCTTATCCTTTTTATTAAATAGCTGCTCTGGAAAATTGGATACCGGAAATATAAATACAGATGACTGGAAAAAAGACCGGTATGGCTGTTCAGGATTAAGAATGCAGTATATAGATGAAATCAAAGCTTTAAAGAACAGTTTCCTTGGGAAAAATAACCAAGAAATCATCCTTACATTTGGAAGACCTGATAGGGTCGAGTTAGTAGATAAAAGCCAAAGTTTTTTCTTTTATTTTTTGGAACCCTCCTCAAGCTGCCCAGGTGTAGAAATAGAAAAAGAACCCCTAAAGGTCCTTTTTCGGTTCAATGCGATCAGTAAAGTAAGTGAAGTGACTATTACAAACCTTAATCCGTAAAACAAAGAGCAGCTGCTCCTAAAGTACCTGCATTATTTTCAAGTGTAGCTTTGGACATCTTGATGTCATGAAGGTAATATTTGGTAAGATACTGTCTTACAGTTTTTTCTATAGCCGGCATCATAAATTCCAGACCGGCCGATATCCCCCCTCCAAAATAAATTTCATTCACATCCAAGATTCTCACAGTAGATACTATGGCTTCTCCGATTATTCTTCCCGCTTCTTCAAATACCATCAAAGACACAGCGTTTCCCTCTTTTGCTGTGTCTACCAGTAAGTGGGTGCCTAATTCCTGATCTATTAAATCACCGGCTTTTTCTGGATAAGCATGGATCATTCTTTCCATTATTCTTAAAATACCATTACGCCCGATCAACTTTTCCAGACCTTCATTTCCTCTAGAGAGCATGTGCCCCATTTCCATGGCATTTCCTCTTCCACCTTTAAATATTTTACCATCAAGAACCGTAGCACTTCCAATACCGGTACCCATAGTGATGAAAAGAAAGTTTGGAGATGCTTTAGACGATCCAAATTTAAGCTCCCCTAGGGCTGCTGCACTGGCATCGTTTTCTAGGCAAAATTTAACTTCAGGATACAACTTTTCTAATTCACCTTTTAAGTTAAAATTATTTAGATTTGGGATAGCAGGTATTTCCAATGGCGTAGTCCTATCTTTTGAAATAAGGCCAGGCAGTCCTATCCCTACATTCTTGATCTGAGGATATTGCTGAAGGTATTTACCGATGACTTTCAAAAAACAAATGTTAAATCCATCAGGGTGATCCCTGTACGGCATGGTATCTTCTTTGAAAAAGTGAAGTACTTCACCCTCTCGGTTTACTACTCCAATTTTCAGGTGCGTGCCACCTACATCTACACCCAAAAAATGGTCGCCTTGCTTATTCATAATATAAAGTTAATAGGTTGAAGTCTCTAAAATACTAAAGAGATTTGCTTTCTTCCTAAATATTGGACAAAACTCTTTAAAATTCTTCAGATATATGTGAAAAAGTGGATTTTAACCTAATAATTAAGCTAAAAGTAATCCCTTTGACCTAAATGTCTTCCAAAGATTTGATTCTATATGTTTCCTCCATCATTTTGAATAAGTAATTCGGTATTTTAGAATTTAAACATGAACCCTGTCCAAAAAATGGAAGGTTGTCATATAGCTATCAATAGGTCTAAGCCAAACTAATTCCATCCGGTAATAGGATAATTTTACGATCTTTATACAACTGACCTATGGATTGTTTAAAATGTTTTTTACTCATGCCCAGTACGCCCTTGATTTCTTCGGGAGAAGACTTATCATGAAGTGGCAAAAAAGAATGTTTACTAAGTGTATCTAATATTCTTTGTGCCCCTTCATCGTATTTTTCTCGCCCAGGAGCAGTAATGATCAGATCCAACTTACCATCTTCTCTGACTTTTTTAATATAGGCTTTAAATTTGTCCCCTAACTCAATTCTTTTGAATATTTCATTCTTATATATCAGGCCTTCAAACTTCCCCTCTATCAGTACTTTAAATCCCAGATCGGTCTGATCAAATACCAAAGCATCCACTTCATCCCCCTGATGAAACCCTTGGGTGTCCGTCATCAAGAAATCCTCATATTTTGAAACACCTATAAGCCTATTGGTCCTATGGTCTATGCAGACCCGGATCAGGTATTTGCCACCTTCTTCCATAGGTTTACCTATTTCTGACTTGGGTACAAATAAATCTTTGGGCAATCCCCAATCCATAAATGCCCCAAATTTAGTCATTTCCTTAACTTCCATTACCGCAAATTCACCTTCTATCGCCACCGGCCGCTGGGTCACGGCTACCGGACGGTCCTCGGAGTCTGTATAAATAAACACCTCTATTTCTTCCCCCTCTTTTTCATCACCTTTAAGATACCCTTGTGGCAAAAGTACCTCATCCCCGTCCCGTAATGCCAGATAAGCTCCGTTTGGTGAAAATCTATTGATCAATAAACTGCTTATAATGCCTAATTCTTTCATATGGTTTTGTAAAGATTTTTTATAAAGGACAATTTAGTGTGCTACCTACCTAAAACGCCCGGCCATGAAAAGTAAATTTACAAATTATTACGTTAATCTTTCATCAATCAATGAATACCTCTATTAGATTCTGTTTATATGCACTATGATAGGCACCAAACATTATTTGGAAATATTTTGAAAAAATTGGATGAGAAGGATTATCATCCTAGATTTATATCTAAACTATACATAGAAAAAACGGTGCAAACAGGCACAGTTTACAATACCTTAACCAAAATATAAAAAATGAAAAACATAGCTGTAATTGGATCTGGTACAATGGGCAATGGTATCGCTCATGTTTTTGCCCAGCATGACTATAGAGTCGCTCTTATTGATATCAATCAGGATGCTTTAGATAAAGCTTTATCTACCATAGAAAAAAACCTTGATAGACAGGTAGATAAAGGTGTGATAAATGAACAGGGTAAAGCAAAAGCGCTTCAAAACATCCATACGTATACCCAGATGGAAAATGGGGTATATGAAGCTGATCTTGTCGTAGAGGCCGCCACAGAAAATGTTGAAATTAAGCTTAGTATATTTAGGGAACTGGATAAAATATGCCCTGATAAAACCATATTAGCCTCCAATACCTCCAGTATCTCCATTACTAAAATAGGTGCTGTAACAGGAAGGCCTGGAAAAGTGATCGGGATGCACTTCATGAATCCGGTGCCGGTAATGAAGTTAATAGAAGTTATCCGTGGATATGCTACCACCGATGAAGTGACTGATCAGGTTATGGATTTATCTAGAAAATTAGGCAAATCCCCTGTAGAAGTAAATGACTATCCTGGTTTTGTGGCCAATAGAATATTGATGCCGATGATCAATGAGGCCATTTATACATATTATGAAGGAGTAGCCGGTGTAGAAGAAATAGATACCGTGATGAAACTCGGAATGGCGCATCCGATGGGACCGCTGCAGTTGGCTGATTTTATAGGTCTTGATGTATGTCTTTCTATATTAAGAGTATTGCATGACGGATTTGGTAATCCCAAATATGCTCCATGCCCACTTCTGGCCAATATGGTAGAGGCAGGATATAAAGGAGCAAAATCAGGGGAAGGATTCTACAAATATACCAAAGGAAGTAAAGAGGTTACGGTATCTGAAAGATTTAAAAAATAAACGGGCTAATGTTCAGACTGATAGCCTGCATCCAGTCTTTGCAGGCTATTTTTATGTTTATTACTGCATTATTTTTTTACATTTGACCCCTTAAATATCATCTCTATATCTAGATCATGCATATAGCAGTCTCAGGAAATATCGGTTCAGGAAAAACTACACTAAGCGAAAAATTAGCCAAACATTACGGATGGAAAGCTGAATTTGAAGCAGTTGACAATAACCCTTATCTGTCGGATTTTTATGAGGATATGGAAAGATGGTCCTTTCATTTACAGGTGTATTTTCTGAACAGCAGGTTCAACCAGATACAGAAAATAAGGGCAAGTAATATGTCTGTAGTCCAAGACAGGACCATTTATGAAGATGCTTATATTTTTGCGGCAAACCTCAAAAAATCAAAACTGATATCGGAAAGGGATTATCAGAATTATCTGCAGCTATTTAATAGCATGATCCAGTATGTCAAAGCACCGGATCTTCTCATATATTTGAAAGCAGATATCCCCAAGCTGGTAGGGCAGATAGAAAAAAGGGGCAGGGATTATGAAAATGCCATACGTATAGATTATCTTAAAAACTTAAACATCCATTACGAAGAGTGGATCGCGACCTATGACAAAGGAAAGCTGCTCATAATAGATGTTAACCATCTCGATTTTGTAGCGAATCCAGAGGATTTTGCCAGCATCGTTAATAAGATAGACCGTGAAATCAACGGTTTATTTATCTGAAAGTGATGGTTATAATTTCTCGCATTTTCTTTTTACCCAGGCTGCTATACCTAAGGCACTGCCCTTATTGGGAGAAAGTAGTAACTGGTCAATCATTTTTAGACTTCCCCCTATCATAATATTTTCATATTTAGGAATCCTAATCAGCTTGTACCCAAGTAGCCTGCTATATAGATCTATCTGTGCATCATTGTATGCATTTAGTTTCCATCCGGCAGCACCGCTTCCTGATAAGTCCCCGGGTTCCTCTGAAGCACCAAAGTGTTTTTGAGCAATTGGTGGACCATTCCAGATCCTTTCCTGCATACCTGATTTCAGGCAATCCCGCTCATAAGTACGGCATAGCCGTAGGTAAGCGTCTTTCCAAATAAACGAAAATGTATTGTAAACCTTTGATTTTAATGAGGATAACCTATATCTATTAAAGTGATTTTCATTATCATAAACAAATACATAATGGTCGATTTTAAAATCAAATTTAACCTTGTTCAGTAGTATAGGCTGATGTAAACCTCCTAATTTTTGGTAAACATCCTGCATCAGGTCGCTAGCTCTTTGATCTAAAATAGATGGGGCAACATCAAGCGTAAAGGAGGATTCTACTTCTAAATCCTGCTCCAGAAGAAGATTGACCAGCTTATTTATTTTCGAATGGTGCACAGCTTTAATTTACTTTTTTTAATATTTCCCAGGTATGATCAGCCAGAAGTTTTACTTCGGCTATAAAGTTGGGTTTATTTTTCCTTCCCCATTCATCAGGAGCTACCATGCTTAATACATCTTCTCCAGAATCTTTATGGTAAAGATAATATATATGGTTAATGATAGGTTCAAAATTTATTGTAGCCTCATATATGCGTTGAGAAATCTCTACACGGTTTTGAATAGATTTGGCCTGATTAGCCAAGAGTTGCATTTGCTGATAAATCTGGGACATCTGCATATCGGTCTGGCTCTCCATAGCAGCCAAAGCCCTGCCTGTAATTTTACCCTTGTCTTCTGGTCTGATAATGGCTCCTCCGGAATGATGGGCATAGGGAAGTAAGCCTGGTTTATCAGTTGTCATCTCTTTCATTTTCTCCAGATCAAGGCTGCTGATGTCAATCTTATTTTTTTTGGTCATGTCTGTTAATCGTATCTGCTGGGGCCATTCTCTCCTTCAAGTTACCTTTTGAACCCGGAAATGTGGTTCTGGAGGATATGTCTATCCCTATTATGATGACTATAATTAAAAATATCCCACCTATTACCAGAAATATCTTTTTGTTTTTGCTCATTGAATTTATCTAACTCCAATTTTTATAAATCAGTTTTCAAAATCTAAAATTAACAAGATTTTATTTATTTAATGTATGTACAATTATAAATATTAATTACCCGTTTAATTCTTATATACCTGATTTACTGGTATTTTATATCCATTATAAGGAATACTGGGAATTCGCTAGTCATCTTCCGCAATACTGATCTATCATGCTTTTGAATAAATAGGAAAACGGTAAAGGGCAACTTTGATTCATGCTTATTGCTTAAATGTTAAAAAATTATCAAAAATAATACAATATTATTCACGTATTTCAAATACAAAATACTACCTTTATAATACATTTTTATCCATAAATTTTACAGCTTACTATATTCTCATTATTGCTTACCAAATATGTACACTTTAATTCATAAAGAAACAATTTTTCACTATTTCGGAGATGACAACGAAATGGCAGTCCAAATGGTGGAAATTATTATGGAAACCAATTTAAAAGATCTAATGAACCTTCCAACAGTTTTTGCTCAAAAAGATTTTAAAAAAATCAAAACAAGATGTCACAAAGGTAAATCCACCATGAGCTATTTAGGTGCATTACAAGTAAGAAAACTTCTGGAAGAAATAGAAAAAGACCCTAAAAACATGTATCCACTACACAAAGACCAATTACACCATTATCTACAGATATTGGAAAGAGAGCTCCAGAATTTTTTAGATGAACAAAAAGGGTAGTCAATCCCTGCTCCTTACCTTTTACAAAATAATTATTGTATATAGCCCAATTTTAGCCCAAATTGGGCTATTATTTTGTCTATATCTGACTGATAATAGGACATAAACTAAAAATTATATTTATGAAAAAATGTTTTACTTTATTTTTCTTTACTTTACTTTGGACCCAATATGGATTTTCTCAAAGTGAATTATCCGTACCAAAGATAATGAAAGACCCGGCCTGGATGGGTACTTTTCCTTCAAACATCAGATGGGATGAAAAAGGAGAAACTATTTATTTTAACTACAACAAAGAAAAAGATCCTGCGGATTCTTTGTACAAAATTAGCCTAAAAAATACTGACCAGATCAGTAAAGTCGGAACTTCTGAAAGGCACAACCTAATCCCCTCTTCGAGTGTAATTAACAAAGACCGTACAAAAAAAATATATGTATCCGATCAAAGGTTGATGTCCCTGGATGTTAAAACCCAACAATCTTCCGAAGTTCTTCATTGGAACTCATCTATTAGCAACCCACAGTTTTTAGGAAAAGGTAATTTGGTAGCATTTGAATCTGAAAACAACATCTACTTATATCATCTTGACGAAGGTAACTTACGAAAACTAACAAATATTAAATCAGGAGATGAACCTAAGAAAAAAGAGTCCGAACTGTCAGAAAAGGAAAGTTGGCTGAAAAAAGATAACCTTGATCTACTTGCTGTAATAAGAGAGCGGGAAGAGAAAAAAGAGGATTCAGAATCTTACCGGAAGGCTGTGGCCAAAAAGGAGCCATATACCTTCTTCACCGGTAAAAGGGGTGTTACCAATATGAGCATTTCTCCCGATACTGCCTATGTAACCTTTGCTCTGGTATCCAGAGATACAGATACCAAGAGAACCAATGTACCTGATTATACAGACGCTTCCAGTTATACAGTCAATCTACCTTCGAGGCCAAAAGTAGGGGAAGAACCTGTGAAGATAGAACTTGCCATTTATGATCTGAAAAGAGATACCGTTTATATGGCTGACTTAAATGGGCTCCAGGGCATAGAAGACCTTCCTGATTATGTGACGGATTACCCGGATAGGGAGTGGAAAAAGGAGGCCAGAAAAGTTATTCCATCAAAAGTTTACTTTTCCGACAATAGTCAATATGCGGTATTGAGCATAAGATCTCAGGATAATAAGGACAGATGGATAGCATCTTTAAATATGGCCAACGGAGAAATAAATACTTTGGACAGGCAGCGTGATGAAGCGTGGATAGCAGGCCCCGGTTTAGGCTATTCTATGGGTGGAGGCACTTTTGGCTGGTTACCTGACAACAGACATATTTACTTTCAGTCAGAGGAGAGTGGATATTCTCACTTATATTTAATAGACGTGACCAATGGTACCAAAAAAGCACTTACTGAAGGAAATTATGAAGTTTTTGATCCATTTATTTCACTAGATAGTAAATCTTGGTATTTTACCAGCTCGGAGGTTCATCCTGGTGAACGGCACTTCTATAGGATGCCCTTAATGGGAGGCAGAAAAGAGAAACTGACGACGATGGAGGGTAATAATAACGTGGCACTATCACCAGATGAAAAGCACCTTGCCATATTGTTTTCTGACAGTAACAATCCATGGGAACTGTATCTCCAGCCTATAAACAAACAGCAGACGACCCAACTAACAAGCGGCCAAACAGAAGAATTCAAAGCTTATAACTGGCGGAAGCCCGAGTTGATAAGATTTGAAGCACAGGACGGAGCCATGGTTCCTGCCAGACTTTATGTTCCAGCAGAAGATAAAAGAAATGGGGCAGCGGTAATTTTTGTTCACGGGGCAGGATATTTACAAAATGTGCACAAATGGTGGTCCTCCTATTTTAGAGAATATATGTTCCATAATTTATTGACCGATTTGGGCTATACGGTTCTTGATATTGACTATAGAGGAAGTGCAGGGTATGGAAGGGATTGGAGAACAGGGATTTATAGACATATGGGTGGAAAAGACTTATCTGACCAAGTGGATGGAGTAAGACATTTAGTTTCAAATTATAATGTAAATCCGGATAAAATAGGAATATATGGTGGCAGCTATGGAGGGTTTATCACACTTATGGCACTTTTCAATGAACCGGGCACCTTTAAAGCTGGAGCTGCTCTCCGATCTGTTACAGATTGGGCGCATTATAATCATCCATATACTTCTAATATCTTAAACGAGCCATATAATGACCCTATAGCTTACAGAAGGTCGTCTCCCATTTATTTTGCAGAAGGTTTAGAAGGGAATCTTTTGATAGCACATGGTATGGTCGATGTAAATGTTCATTTTCAGGATGTGGTAAGATTAGCCCAAAGGCTGATCGAACTGGAAAAAGATAACTGGGAAATGGCCCTTTATCCCGTAGAGGACCACGGCTTTGTAGAACCCAGCAGCTGGACGGATGAATACAAAAGGATATTAAAACTATTTAATGAAACATTACTGAAATG
This sequence comes from Anditalea andensis, assembly GCF_000714815.1. GTDB lineage: Bacteria > Bacteroidota > Bacteroidia > Cytophagales > Cyclobacteriaceae > Anditalea > Anditalea andensis. The sequence continues at coordinate 134,118 of NZ_JMIH01000016.1, forward strand.
AGACCTGTAAAAATACTTCAAATATCTTTATATATATTACTTGTATCCAGTATATTATCTTGCAATCAGCCAGGTACATTTACTAGGCAAATTGGTCTTCAGTCCGAAAGACAAATTGGCCCCATGGCTGATTCAGCTATGGTGGTATCCGCCCATCCTCTGGCTTCTGAAGTAGGTGTGGCCATCATGAAAAAAGGGGGTAACGCAGTTGATGCTGCCATAGCGGTACAGTTTGCCTTGGCAGTGGTATTTCCAGAGGCTGGTAACATCGGCGGTGGAGGTTTTTTTGTCATCCGGGAAAGCAATGCCAACTATCATACTTTAGACTTCCGGGAAAAGGCTCCTATGAATGCCAGCCGGGATATGTATCTCGATGAAAGTGGTGAAGCCATGGAAATGAAAAGCCAGAGGGGCGCTTTAGCAGCTGGCGTTCCCGGAGCAGTGGATGGGATGTTAAAGGCATATGAAAAATTCGGATCTTTACCATGGGGAGTACTGATTGATCCATCCATCAAATTAGCGGAAGAGGGATTTCTATTAACCGAAGATGAGGCTCAGAAATTTAACAATACCAAAAATACCTTCAGGGAATATTCAAGCATAGATCCTATCCAGTTTACAGGAAAAGAATGGAAAGAAGGCGATAGACTTATTCAGCGTGAGCTGGCAGGGACACTTAAGAGGATAAAGGAGCATAAAAGAGACGGCTTCTATAGCGGACCTGTAGCTGAATATATTATAGAGGAAATGCAAAGAGGTGGTGGTATTATTTCGCAAAAGGACCTGGATAGCTATGAAAGTGTCTGGCGAGTGCCACTGGTAGGAAAATATAAAGATTATAAAATCATCACCATGGGTCCTCCCAGTAGTGGCGGCATCATCATCCTACAGATGCTGGCTTTGCTGGAAAAATACGATCTAGATATTAATCCAGAAAAATATGACCAATACCTACACCTAAAGACCGAACTGGAAAGGAGAGTTTATGCAGACAGGGCTGCTTATATGGGTGATGCGGATTTCTATGATGTTCCAGTGAAGCAATTGCTTTCTCAAGATTATTTGAAAAATAGATTTTTGGATTATAATCCTGATCGAGCCACTCCTTCATCCGCCATTATGGAAGGAATCATGCAGGCTGAATCTGAAGAAACCACTCATTTCTCCATAGTTGATCCCAAAGGTAATGCTGTTTCTGCCACCACGACCATCAATGGCTTCATGGGATCTTATGTAGTAGTAGATGGGGCAGGGTTTATTTTAAATAATGAAATGGATGATTTTTCTATTAAGCCTGGATTTCCTAATATGTATGGTCTACTGGGGGGTGAAGCCAATAAGATAGAGCCTGGTAAAAGAATGCTTAGCGCTATGACGCCCACGATACTGGAGAAGAACGGAGCTCTTTATATGGTGGTAGGTACTCCGGGGGGATCCACGATACCCACATCAGTTTTTCAAACGATAGTCAATGTTATAGAATTTAATTTAAGCATGCAGGAAGCTGTCTCCAGCCGTAGGTTCCACAGCCAATGGAAACCTGATCATATATTTTATGAAAGAGGAAGTCTAGATGAAAACCTAAAAAATAAAATGGAAAGTAAAGGCCATAAATTTCAGGAACGTGGACCAATAGGAAGGGTGGATGCTATACTCATTACCCCTAATGGATTGGAAGGGGGAGCAGACCCAAGGGGAATGGATACTGCCGTAGGTTTTTAGTAAATATTAAAACTAAACAAGAACCAAGTATGCCTTGGTTCTTGTTATAATTTTTTCACATCAGGTATTTGCCTTAAATATCGTATCTTGCATAAGATTTTTGCATTACGCCTAATAAAATTTTACATTATATATCATTTATGACATTTGAATCATTATCATTAATTCCTTCAATACTAAAAGCATTAGCTCAAGAAGGTTATACAGCTCCTACTCCAATTCAGGCCCAGGCTATCCCAGTAGTATTAAGAGGAAAAGATCTATTAGGCTGTGCCCAGACTGGGACAGGAAAAACTGCTGCCTTCGCGCTGCCAATCATCCAATTACTTCTTCAAAATAAAAATAACAATACTTCCAAAAACCATATAAGATCTCTTATCGTCACTCCTACCCGAGAACTAGCCATTCAGATCGAAGAAAGCTTCAAAGTGTATGGTGGATTTACTGATTTAAAATATACCGTGATCTTTGGCGGAGTAAACCAGCATTCTCAGGTAAAAACCCTCAACCGGGGGGTAGATGTACTGATAGCCACTCCGGGAAGGTTGTTGGATCTTATCAATCAAGGCATAATCAATTTGGGAAAAATTGAAATATTTGTCCTAGACGAAGCGGATAGGATGTTAGATATGGGCTTTATCCATGATGTAAAAAGACTTATTGCCCTACTTCCGAATAAAAGGCAGTCCCTGTTTTTCTCTGCGACTATGCCTCCGGAGATTACAAAGCTAGCAAACACCATATTAGTTAATCCTGAAAGAGTAGAAGTCACCCCTGCTTCTACTACAGCTGAGACCATAGATCAATATGTATACCATGTAGATAAGCCAAACAAAAACCACCTTTTGATGGACCTTCTTGCAAACGAAGAAATCAAATCAGTCTTAGTGTTTACCAGAACTAAGCATGGGGCAGATAAAGTAGTTAAAGTACTTATTAAAAACGGGGTTAAAGCGGAAGCCATACACGGTAATAAAGCTCAAAATGCCAGACAGAGGGCCCTTAACAATTTTAAAACGCTACAGACAAGGGTATTGGTCGCCACAGATATAGCTGCTAGAGGCATTGATGTGGATAATCTAGGGTATGTTATCAATTATGAGATTCCAAATATTCCAGAAACTTACGTCCATAGGATTGGCAGATCAGGCCGGGCCGGTGGAGAAGGTACAGCTTATTCCTTCTGTGAAGGAGAAGAAGTAGAATACCTAAGGAAAATTGAAAAACTGATAGGGCAAAAAATTCCTGTCATAGGAGATCATCCATACCCTAGCACCAATAAGGGCCATATCAAAACAGCAGAAAAACCTCTTCCCAGGGCCCGCAGAAAAACCGATGAGTCTAACCGGGGCTGGAGATCTAAGAAACAGTAATTAAGCTTTATGCCTAAAAAAAACTCATCCAATATTTTGGATGAGTTTTTTTCTGATAGAAATGGACTTTATTGTATCAGATAGAGAAAAATCTCCACCATCATTTTACTCTTCTATTACCATTTCTACCCTCCTATTCTTATTTCTGCCTTCTTCGGTCTGATTACTGGCAACCGGCCTGGATCCTCCCCACCCTGATACCCTTATTCTTTCAAAAGAAATACCTTGCTCTACCAGAAAATTTCTGATCTGGCCTGCGCGGTTCATCGACAGTTCTTTATTTAACTGAGGGTCACCCAAATTATCTGTATGGCCTTCAAGCCTAATCTTAATATCAGGATTATCATTAAGGAACTCAGCTATTTTTTGAAGGTTTGCCGTTGATCTATCATCTGCCAGATCTGAAGTCCCTTTTTTAAAATAAATATCGTCCAATACGATGCTGGCACCTTTTACGATGGGAGTAAGGTAAATGGGTTCTGTCATTTGGTGTAAAACCCGAACGTTTAATACCTGTGGAAAATAGCCTTTGGCGCTGATTCTAATATCAATATCTTCAGAATAAACTGAACCCGCTTCTGTTTGACCTGTATTAGCTGATTCATCTACAACTGAGGTAGTATAAGGTATTTCTTCCAAAGTGTTAATATCCAAAACTGTTATGTCTCCAATTACCATTTTTTCAGGTTCGGATACCCTGTCATCTTCTATGATTACAGGCGGCGTTTTAGGAGGAGTGACTTCCTTTACATCCAATGCTACTGCTTCCTCTACTTCACCTACATTTATCTCCTGGGTCACTTCGTTTACCATATCAGGACCTGCTTCTTCTTCTTCCGGGTAGATCGGATCTTCTGTAGTGTCTGCAGCTGCTATAGACACTTTGCTAATGAGTAAAATATCACCAAATCCTTCACTGTTTTGAGTGGTCGTAAACATTGCCATATCACCCAGTTCTATATATGCTAATTCTACTCCCGGAGAATTTATGTCTGATAAGGGTACAGGTGCAGTCCATCTTTCCCAAGATTGATCCAGCCTTTGGGAATAAAATATGTTTCTACCTCCCGTAGTCCCGTGACCATTGGAGGAAAAATACAAAGTAAGGCCATCTTTGGACAGGGATGGTGTCATCTCCTGTTTATATGTATTGATGGTAGGGCCTAAATTTTGAGGGGAAGACCAGCTTCCATTGGATTGTAAGAAGCTAACATAAATATCTTCATTGCCATACGAACCAAATGATTCCAGGGATAAGACCATGATATTTCCCGCTTCATTAAGCCTTCCGCTAAAATGCCTGGAGTTGTTCCTAAAACTCCCCATATTCAATGCTTTCTCATAGGCCCAAGTACTCCCACTCAACACATATTGATGAATCCCCTGTTTTCTACTTGTACCGTCATGGTAAACCAGCATGGTATTTTCTGATGTAAAACCAACTACCACATCATTGCCTCCCGTAGAAATACCCTTTAGATGCACCGGACTACCCCATTCAGAAACTCCAGTTTTAGGACTTCTCCAGATATCACCCAAATCTTGTTGTCCTCCAATATTTTGAGGATGAAGACCTAGAGAATAGTATAGATCCCCATTGGGATGTGGGACAGGATGCTGTTCATCATAGATAGAATTTACATTAGTCAATTCCCGCTGGGCATAAATGTTATCTAAAGAACAAAAAGCAAGCATAGTGACTATGCCTGCTTTTAAACAATTCGATTTACTGATTTTGATCATTATTTATTGGCCAAGTACAATTGCAAATACAAGTGGGGCCACTATTGTCGCATCTGACTCAATCACATATTTTGGTGTTTCCAGTCCCAGTTTGCCCCAAGTGATCTTTTCGTTTGGTACTGCTCCTGAGTAAGAACCATATGAAGTAGTAGAATCAGAAATCTGACAAAAGTATCCCCAAAGCGGTACATTACCTCTTTGCAAATCCTGGTGCAACATTGGTACCACACATATAGGGAAGTCTCCTGCTATACCGCCTCCTATCTGAAAAAATCCTATGGTACTGTCGTCTTTAGCATTATTAGTATACCAGTCCGCGAGATAAATCATGTACTGAATACCTGTTTTTACAGTATGTACATTTTTAATATCTCCGGATATCACATGACCTGCGTACATATTACCCAATGTGCTATCTTCCCAACCCGGTACTATAAGTGGTAGATTCTTTTTGGCAGCCTCCAGTAACCAGCTGTCTTTTGGATCGATTTGGTATGACTCTTCCAGTTTTCCTGATAGTAAAATTTTATAAAAAAATTCATGTGGGAAAAAGGACGCTCCGGCCTGATCTGCTTTTTCCCATTCTTCCAAGATTACGTTTTCAATCCTTCTCATCGCTTCCATTTCGGGGATACAGGTATCTGTGACCCGATTCATGTGCCGGTCCAAAAGATCTTGCTCCTGTGATGGGGAAAGTTCACGGTAATTGGGAATTCTTTCATAATAATCATGGGCTACCAGATTAAACACATCTTCCTCCAGATTGGCTCCTGTACAGGTGATGATCTGAACTTTGTCCTGTCTGATCATTTCTGCTAAAGATATGCCGAGCTCTGCAGTGGACATCGCCCCAGCCAATGTGATCATCATTTTTCCATTGTTGTCCAAATGTGTCTTATAACCTTCCGCCGCATCTATAAGTGCAGCTGCATTAAAGTGTCTGAAATTATGTTTAAGAAATGTAGTTACATTCATTTTCTATATAGTGGGTTTAATTAACAAATTTACCAAAATTTAATGGGACAAAAAAAAGCCTGGCAAAAACCAGGCTTAAATACTTTTTGCAGCGTATGAATTATTTTTTCTCTGCTGTCGACTTTGTAGCGTTATAGTTTGAATTGATGCCTTCTATCACTGAATTTGTTACGTCGAGGTTGCCTTTAGCATACCATACCCCACCGCCTCTGGTATAGGAAAGGATCATTTCCAAATTGTTTTCCTCAGCATACGTATTTAGGTAGGCCTGAATCCTGTCATATACATCGTTATATAATTTGCTTTCGTCTGCAGACAATTCCTGCATCAGATTATCTCTATAAGAAACCAGGTTACGTTCTTTCTTGACAAGTTCTTCTTCCTTGGCCCTAGCCTGGTTCATTGTCATTGAATTGGCAGACTGTTGGAAATTTGCCACTTCTTGTTCAAATCCTTTCGCTCTGTTGGATAATTCGCTTTCGTATTTCTTGCCCTTATCTGCGATTTCAGCAGACCTTTCTTTGAAAAATTCAAAATTATTGATAACACTATCAGTATGAATATAGGCTACTTTCATGTCAGCAATGGAAACTTCTGAATCCGCTGTGGTGGCAGATGGGGCAGTAGAATTTGTATTTCCTTGATTATCACAGGCTGTAAATGCCAATGCTGCAACACCTAAAACACCTAATACTTTACTAAATTTTTTCACGTCTGTTTTTTATTTATTCAACTTGGGGCAAATATAGTCAAACTATTCTTTTCACAAATTATAATTTATTTGAATGATGTTAATTATGGTTAACAAATTATTTTCCTGAAATCAAGAGCCCCTTTTTGTAAAAAAGCCCAGCGTAAAGAAGGTCTTCAAAAAAATATATCCTGGGCCAAGCGATAGGTATTGGCATGTGCTTCGATGATATGGTTTATTTTTTCGGAATAGCCGCCGCCCATACAACACATAATAGGTATGTTTTTTTCACGAGCTGATTCTAACACGATTTTGTCACGTTCACGGCACCCATGCATACTAATATTAAGTCTTCCCAACTTATCGGTAGCTAAAATATCTACACCACATTGATATATGATAAAATCAGGGGCATAATCGATAAATAAAGGTTCTAAATGCTTTCTGAGATGACCCATATAGGCTTCATCCCCTGTCCCGTCCGGCAATGGAATATCCAGATCGGATTTTTCTTTATGCAATGGATAATTATGTGCACCGTGCATACTGAAAGTAAAAACTTCACCCCTTTCTTTAAAAATTTCTGCTGTACCGTTTCCCTGATGTACGTCTAGATCTATCACCAAAATTTTATTTGCTAAATTATTCTCCAGCAAATAATTGGCAGATATGGCGATGTCGTTAAGCAAACAAAACCCTTCTCCCCTGTCCGTAAATGCATGGTGAGTACCACCCGCTATATTAAAAGCAATTCCATACTCAAGAGCGTACAAACACGCTTGGACTGAACCTGACATAATATGAATCTCCCGCTTTACTAGCAGTTCATTCACTGGAAATCCTGTTTTTCTGATTTCGGATTTGCTCAACTGCAAATCTTTCAATTTTTTAAAATAGGATGGATCATGGGTATTGATGATCCATCTTTCTATCAATTTTGGGGGCTCAAATAAGTTCTCTTTAGCAATAGTCCCTTCATAAAGCAATTGCTCAGGTAGCAGATCATATTTTTCCATTGGAAATCTATGCCCGGGAGGAAGTGGATGCGCATATATAGGCGACCAGGCTATTTTTAGCATGGATTCAGAATCTAAAAAAAACCATAATTTCGTAAAGCCCCATTTATTCCCCTTCTATATCCTCTTCCTCAGATTGAAAGGCATACAGGGTTTCATCTAACTGAATAGTATCTTCATTAAACTCCTTTACAAATTTCCTGATTGTTTTCTCATCTATATATTCTACATTAAGCGCGGCATCGAGTCCTATACCAAATTCATGATGGGTGTCTATATCGATAAATTCCTGCACCTTGACAGCTTCTTCTTCTTCCAGGTCCATGATCATTTCTGTCATAAACCATCCTATCTCCTCTTCATCACTACTGAGCGGTTTTAAATTGCCGTTTTCATCTTCTTCATAATGAATTCCTTTAAAATTAGGGAATTTTTGGGCAGCCTTGTGTTCTGCCAGTTCGTAGATCTCACTGGCATGATGTAATCTAAGTGTATATAAGGCTGCATCATAGATTACTTCTTTATTTTCATATAGGCCTATAAATCTAAAATGATAAAATTCATCAGAATTATCTTCGCTGGGCATAATTTTATATTCTTTGCCAATGGACTGTAATTCTTGTTTCAAACTTTCAATAGTTTCCGGCTTGAATCCATCGTTTTGATAGTGCATAAGTGGTATGGTGTTTATGTGTTGTTTAATCGTGGTCATAAATTTGGATTTCATACTGGCTAATAATAAGGTTATACCAGCTCATAATTAAATACTGTTCGGAAATAAAATCAATTAATTAAATTACAACATTAAATATTAAAATAAAATGATTTCGATAAAAAAAGATAAGGATTATGTGAAAGAATTATTAAAATCTGAAGAGGGTCTACACCTGGACTTCAAACAGAGTATCACTAACCAGTTTAAAATATCGAAACCCATGGCTGCTTTTGCCAATACTTCTGGGGGGCGATTGATCATAGGTGTTTCAGATAAAAAGAAAGTGGTGGGAATAGATTATGAAGAAGAGATGTTCATGATAGAAGAAGCTAATCGCAAATACATCACACCCCCTATCAGGTTAAATTTTGAGGTATATGAAATAGAATACATAGAAGATGACCAATTAAATGACCCATTATTTATTTTAATAGTGAATATTCCGGAAAGCTCATCCAAACCTCATATGATAATTGGCGATAAAAATCACAATACCCTATATTATAGGATTGGTGATAAATCTTTGCCATCAAACCGTCCTGATTCACACGGATTAACGCCCCCCCAGCGAAACTCCTAGTAATGAATTGATAAGTGAAAGTATAAAACTAAAGAGTAAGGCCCACCAAAAGCCGCTCACTGCAAATCCAGGAATAACTTCTGCTGCGATAAGAATAATCAATCCGTTGATGACCAGAAGAAAAAGTCCTAATGTTATTACCGTTATAGGAATTGTAAGGAAAATCAATATCGGTTTGACTGTAATGTTTAAAAGCGCGATCATTGCTGCCACTACCAATGCAGTCAGGTATCCGTCTACAGCCACACCAGGCAATAAAAAAGCAGTGATCAAAACCGCCAGGGCAGCGACTACTAACTGTAACAAAATTCCCATCGTATCTCTGGATCTACTCATATTCGTTTAAAATTATATTCAGTTATAGGAATTATTACCTCCCTACTTGTCGTTAACAAATTATCCTCCAAAAATAACAGAAGAAACCTGATTTTTGTCATGGCTGTTAAAATTTACCCTCCGGTATTTTAATTTTGAAGGATTTTGAAAGTATCTTTACAGCAGTTTTACATAAAATATAATTAAGTGATCCTAATCGTATTCTTCTTATTGCACTGGTATTTCTCTTTGTTTTGTCAAAGCTTCTTCCTACATAGATATGCCGCTCACCAGATGTTTGTCATGACTAAGTTTTGGGAAAAGTTTTTTTATGTCTTTACTTGGATCTGCCAGGGTAGCTCTTATTTATCACCCAGGGCCTATGCTGTACTGCACAGGATGCATCATGCCTATAGTGATACCCCACAAGACCCTCATAGCCCGCATCACACGGAAAACCTTTTTACCATGATGTGGAAAACTAAAAACATTTATAACGAGTATTTTTCGTTCAGACTGAAGCCAGAAGAAAGGTTTTCAAAAGATGTTCCCGATTGGAACAAATTCGATCTTTTGGCCGATTCTATGGTGGCCCGAGTTGGATGGGGATTGTTCTATGTATTAATTTATGTATTAAGCATCAGCATATTTGAATTGCCGGGCACGCATTGGGCCATGTATTTCTTACTTCCTATCCATTTTATGATGGGGCCTGTTCACGGTGCTATTGTCAACTGGAGCGGGCATAAGTACGGATATGCCAATTTTGATAATAATGATAAATCTAAAAACTCATTACTGCTTGACTTTCTTATGTTAGGCGAATTGTTTCAGAACAATCACCATAAACTGCCCAAAAGAGTAAATTTTGCAGTTAAATGGTATGAATTTGATCCTACCTATCCCATAGTTAAATTGCTTCATGCTACCAAAATCATAAAGCTCAGACCAGCTTAAAATTCCAGCCGCCATACCTTGGCGGTTTTTTTTACCCTAGTCAACTAATTTTTAATTATTTTAACTAATTCTTTTTTATTTTCGGTATTTTTATTAATTTTAAAAAGTTGTAAGAAAGATTATAACATTTACTTGTTTTATTGAAACTAACTGATTAAGTTGACGGACAAACCAAACAAATTAAAATAGTATGAGAGAATTAACCCGCGCAGAAGAACAGATTATGCAGATTTTATGGGACATTGACAAAGGATTTGTCAAAGATGTCCTGGCTAAAATGACTGAGCCAAAACCTGCCTACAACACCGTTTCTACCATTATCCGTATATTGGAGAGAAAGGGTTTTGTTAAGCATAAGGCTTACGGTAAATCTCATGAGTACTATCCTATAGTAACCAAAGACCAGTACAGAAGCTTTTCTATCAAAAATTTACTTACCGGATACTTTGGTGGCTCTTTTACAAAACTTACTTCTTTTTTCGCTAAAGATGAGAACTTGGATGTAAAGGAATTGGAAAAACTTATGGATGAAGTGAAAGAAGATGTGGTAAATCAATAATCTATGGCTGGGATCATCGACTATATTTGGCAGAGCACCTTTTGTTTATTGTTCCTTTACGGAATTTATTGGTGCTTTCTAAAAGACGAGAAAGTTTTCACATTTACAAGGATATTTATATTAATTGCCCCGATCCTTGCACTGCTTTTTCCAATGATCGAGATCCCGGTAGATTTTAAAAAACCAAGCATTTCTCTTGAAAACACAAATTTCTATCAGGTGCTTTCTGTACAGGAAGCACCTGTAGAAATAGCCGGTCAATATGGCTTACCTGAAATCACCGTCAGGAGTACCAGATTGCCTATCTTATGGGAGATTAAAGATTATATTTTATTTGGTTACATTATCGTAGTATTTTTTCTTACAATAAGGCTCGTTTGGCAGCTTACCCAGTTACAGATGCTCACCAGAAAAGGTTGGTATCAATCTGTATTTATTCTGAAAGGCAATTATTTACTCGTCCCCACATTCGGTCTATCCCCTATTTTCTCTTTTTTTAATAAGTTATTCTGGGACAATACTGAGCAACTAGCGCCTGAAGAAAAGAACCAGATCATTCAACATGAAAACGAACATATACGCCAGGGCCATTCATATGATGTAATATACTATCAGGGATTATCAATCCTGTTTTGGTTCAACCCGGCCATTCACCTAATGCGGACGGCATTAGTAGATATCCATGAATACCTAGCTGACGAAAAAGTCTTGCAAGTCACTGCAGACAAAGACAATTATAAGAAGTTGATTATCAAAATAGCATTTAAAGGCCTGGATCTTCCTATCGGGAATCATTTCATCAGATCTACTACTTTAAAAAGAATCTTAATGATGAAAAAATCATCTAAAATTAATTGGGTGAAATCATTGATGGTCATACCGCTGACTTTCATGCTATTAGCGCTGGTATCCATGAAATCCAATGAACCAATCCTATCAGAACAGGAAAAAAAGGATATTTCAATTGCAACACTTGATAGGCAACTACGTATGGCCCAGGATTCTCTTGAAGTGGGAATCAAAGTAAGGAAAATAACCAATCCCAAACACTATGAATTTATAAGTCCCTTAAAGGATGGTGTCCTAAAGGCACAACTTGGAGAATTAGTATATGAAATAACGAATATAAATTCAGATGAAGAATACATTAAAACAATGGGGTTACTGGCCTCATTACGTTTAAATTCATCAATTTCAAAAAATTATGATGGAATATACAAAGTCCATCAAGTAGACGAAATCCCTAAAATACAGGGAACTGAAGACTGGAATAAATATCTATACGAAAAGGCGCCTATACCCGAAAAAGAAAAAAAATTAGGGCTTTCAAATTCTATAGAAATGGAATTTATAGTAAACATAGATGGTACTATATCCAATCCAGTGATAAAGAAAAGTTTTGGAGGGGGATTGGATGAAAAATTATTAAGTGCTCTTATCAGCCAAGAAGCTCCAAAATGGTTACCAGGTAAAATCGGTAATCGGAATGTAGCCGTGGTAGTTACAACTGAATTACAATATATCACTCATAACCATCCTACTGAGGTACACTCATTTTTCCCAGGTGAAGATATCTCTTCAGATTTGCAAGTTTTTGAGGGGAAAATCAGTAAGAGAACATTAAGGGGCGAACCTATTTATGATGTGGTACAGGAGCCACCTATCCTTTTCAGCGGTATAGAAGCGTGGAATAGATATCTATCAAAAAATTTAAAATATCCTGTTTCAGCTAGGGAAAATAGTAAGTAGGATTTTGTATATATCGTATTTACAGTAATCGAAGAAGGAGAAAAAGTTAATCCGGAATTTATAAAGAGCTTGGGTTATGGTGTTGGCTTGTCAACGGTTCACCATTCTGGCAGCCCGGCACACTCAATGGCAAGCCTGTCAATGTAAATATGATGTTTCCAATAGAGTTTAAAATAGCTGATAGTAAACATCATCGGCAACAAATCGATTTAGGTGATGTACCCAATACCCTTCCGATAATCACTGTAACTGGATACGGATCGAAAAATAACGAAATAGGAAAAATCAATATTTTGACTGATAGTCATGTAGTTTCGAGATATTTCCTCGATATTTTAAATTAATATGGACCATCCCCTTCTCATTAATTTTTATTAATAGGATTCTTGTCTTTGACAAAAGAATCTATATTCCTATATATTTTGTTCCTCTTACCGGTATATTGAGCTTTATAAGATTATAAATGGTATTATTAATAATAGGATGATCCAATAAAAATTTTAATGCTTATACATTCTATAAAGATTTGAATTCCAATTTCATTAGATGCTATTTCCTTAGATCTTCTAACATTAAAGGGTCTAATGGTGATATTGCCGGACCATAATAGTTCGTCAGCACACCGTTTTCATCTATCAGATATTTACTGAAGTTCCAGTCAGGCTGCTGCCTGTTCCAGCCATTCTGTTTGGGATCTGTCAGCCACCGATATATAGGATTTTGCTGCTCCCCTTTTACTACACTGCTCTTTTTTGACAGTGGAAATGTCACACCATAGTTCAGCTTACAAAATTCCGATATCTGATTATCGCTACCTTTTTCCTGTTCCTTAAAATCATTGGCAGGAAAACCTACAATTGCAATGGTATCCTGTAGTTTTTCATGCAATTGCTGTAGCTCCTCAAATTGACCTGTATATCCGCAATTGGAAGCGGTATTGACCAAAAGCACCTTTTTACCCTTGAATTCCTTAAAATCAAGCTCCCTGCCATCATTCTGTTGGACTTTCAGTTGGTGAAATGGAACAATTGGTTTAGCTTTTGTATCGTTGCTGATCATTCTACCTTTTTCTCCGGATGACTTGCTTGCCCGCATGATCACAGGATATAGTTTTTTAAGTAGCTTTTGTTTAAAATTCATATTTTACATTATTTTAGGGGTATTCCTATAGGGAAACCAATTGTTTTTCTTTCATTATATCGGAAAAAATTCTGTAGGATTCCACCCTATCCTCATGGTCATATACATAACACGCCACCATCAGTTCATTCACACCCGTATCTTGTAGAAACTGGCTAGTCTGTTGCTCCACTGTAGATTTGCTTCCGACAAAGGCATATTTCATCATCCTCTGGAAGGTAGGATCCTGTGAGATCTGTTTTAACTCCTGGGTCATTTTAATCGGAGGTTGCATATAGTCCATTTGATTGGTCAGTACTCCCAGCATCATCCTGATCATCGTGGTGGATAGTCGCTCTGCCTCTTGATCTGTATCAGCCGCTATTACATTGATACACCCGATGGTATAGGGTTCCTTGAGATACTTGGACGGCTGAAACTGGTTGTAATAAATATTAAGTGCCTCATGCAGCTGCCCTGGGGCAAAATGACTGGCAAAAGCATAGGGAAGTCCCTGCTTGGCAGCCAGATGGGCGGAATCTGTACTTGATCCTAGAATGTATATAGGTACGGCTACTCCTTCTGCCACCGTGGCCCTTACTTTTGAAATACGGTTTTCTGTTGAGAAATACTGCTGGATCTGCCTTACCTCTTCCGGAAATTTAAATACCGACTTCATCCTGTCAGACCGGATGGCATGTGCAGTTTCCTGATCGGTACCGGGTGCCCTGCCCAGTCCTAGATCTATGCGGCCTGGATATAGATTTCCCAAAGTGCCAAACTGCTCAGATACGATCAGCGGTGAATGGTTGGGCAGCATGATGCCTCCTGAACCTACTCTTATAGATTTGGTACCCCCAGCTATATGGCCTATCAGGATAGCAGTAGCTGAACTAGCTATGCTGATCATATTATGATGCTCCGCTAGCCAAAACCTGTTGTATCCAAATGTTTCCGCTTTTTGGGCCAGGTCCAGACTGTTTTTAAAAGTCTGCTCTATAGTGGTATTGCTGCTTACTCCAGCCAGTTCTAATATAGAATACGGAATTTTTTTATGGGTTGCTGTCATATTGGTTAAATATTAAGATACGAGCATTATTGGCGCTCTTTAATAAAATGAATAGGCTATCGAATGAAACTAAAAAATGTAGGTTTTAAGCCCCTTCATCCTCTCCTGTTTTGATTAGAAGTTCCACCTCTATATTTCCTCTGGTGGCGTTGGAATAAGGACATACTTTATGGGCCGAAGCGACCAGCTGCTCTGCTGTCTGCTGATCCACACCCGGTACTTTTACTTCCAGCGTAACAGAAAGGCCAAATGCTCCATCCTCAGATTTCCCCAATTTTACGTGGGCAGTGGTACTTGTGGTTCCTGTTTTTATTTTTTTGTTTTTGATCACCAAATTAAGGGCACTGTCAAAGCAGGCTGCATACCCGCCCGCAAAAAGAATTTCAGGATTAAGGTAGTCCCCCTTAGGTCCCCCCAATGATTCCGGGGAGCGGACCTCTACGTCAAGTGCACCTGTTTCAGACTTAACTTTACCATTTCTGCCTCCCGTGGCAGTAGCATATGTACTATATAATATATTCATGATATTTGATTTTTTTTTAAAATATAATAATTTAGTTTATTCCGGTATTTGATCCATTAATCTGCTCAGTGTTGCAGCAAATTGTTTTAACTCCTGGGCATCTATGGTGACTGACTGGGTAAAGTGTTCAGGTATACACAGGGCTTTTTGTTTTAAAGCCGTTCCCCCTTCTTTTAAGCTTACTTCCACAACCCTTTCGTCTAACATACTTCTTTGCCTATGTATGAGGTCTTTGGATTCCATTCTTTTGAGCAATGGAGTGAGTGTCCCACTATCCAACATCAAATGATGGCCAAGCTCCTTTACGGATATCCTGTTTTTCTCCCAAAGCACCAACAACACAAGATACTGGGGATAGGTAAGATCCAGCTCCTCTAAAATGGGCCTATATAATGAAGTAATATGCCTGGAAAGGGCATATAGTTTAAAACACAACTGGTTTTTAAGTGAAAGCTTATCCATATGGCAAAGTTAACAAAAATTTAAATTGCACACAATTTAATTTACCACAATTAATAACCTTTATTGAAGATCTAAATAGCCCTACAAGAAATTTTGGCTAAATACTCCGATTTATTCATTTTGCCCTTATATTTAATATTTTAAAATGTAAAAAAGAATGACAGATTTATCTTCCGGTCTTTTCGCCAGGTTTCAGAAAAAAACCTTCACTCCCACTAAAATCAAGAAGGCAAAAGAGATTTTTTTTATGCTTTTGTTTGATGAGTATGGTGCATATATACAGGTAGTAGATGAAAAGAGCAATCCTATAGACGCCGGATTTGCCAATTATTCAGGAGCGGTAAGAGAAGTATTACGTTCGATTGAAACTATTCAGGTGAAGAATGATTTTGTGATAGACTGGGAAAAATCATCATCAAACATCTATTTGGCAGACCATGACTTTCTTATCCGCCAGTTGAAGGACTGCAACAATATTGTATCGGAAGATGGTGTAGAACTATCTTTTAAATCCGGCCTTGGCCATATGACTTTGGAGATATCCCAAACCGAAACAGGGTTAAGCAGTGTATTAAAAATGCATCATGAAGGAGATATTTTAATTTCCAAGCGGTTTCTGAATGAAAATCACCTTTATGCTTCAGGTTATATCTATGAAATTACCCCCATAGGGATGAATTTTATGGATCTCGCATATTTCGAAACCACACTGCTCAAACAGGACCTTGAAAAATTCCTTAGCCTGGCATGGAGCATGTTTGAAAATCTGACCATACAATATTTGGATTATAAAGTAAAACCGGCCAAAGAAACCATTACTGCCCTACCCAGTCTTATTTTTGAAAAAATAGATTCGGACAATTCCCTGTATCTGAAAGTCTGTTATACCATCAAGGGATTCGACATAGACCTTTTAGACAAATACGAAATCAGCCACCTGGCAAGGTTAAATGAAATGGAGAAGACCATTTACATCAATGAAATATATGTTCAGGATAATGCCGACCTCATGATAGAGATCAGTAAAATGCTGGGCAAACATGCCAGGAAGAAAAAAGCAATGGATTACGAAACCGATGAAAACCTGCTGATCATCGATGAATCCATTGCAAAAGAGTTTATCACCAAGGATCTGCCCGGGCTATTGGGTAAATATGAGCTCTTTGGGGCAGAAAAACTAAAGACGTACAAAATCCGGCCTGTGGTCCCCAAACTGAGCATAGACCTGAGCTATGGGATTGATTTTCTGGAAGGTGATGTCACGCTGGATATTGACGGGGAAAAGTTCGGTCTATTTGAGGCCATCAACCAGTTCCGTAAAAATGCTTATATAGCCCTGAGTGATGGTTCAAACGGTCTCATACAGGAAGAATACATCAAAAAACTGGAACGGATTTTCAAAAAACAGAAAAAGGGTGTAAAACTATCTTTTTTCGATCTTCCACTTGTAGAGGAACTGCTGGATAAAAATCACGAAAACCATGTATTCAAAAAATCACGGGAAGTATTTGAAGGGTTTAATCTGCTGGGTGCCAAAAAAGCAAAACTGCCCAAAGTAAATGCCACGCTCCGTCCCTATCAGGAACAGGGATTCAAATGGCTGGAGTATTTACACGAACAGCAGCTGGGAGGCTGCCTGGCTGATGATATGGGCTTGGGTAAAACCCTTCAGGCCATCACCCTGCTGTCCAAAATCTATCCCAAGCAGCAACTCCCTACCATTATAATAATGCCAAAAAGCCTTCTTTTCAACTGGGAGAATGAGCTGGCTAAATTTAACCCGAACATCACTTTATATACCTATTACGGAAATAACAGAGACCTGGAAGAAGCCCAAAAACACCATCTTATCCTGACCACTTATGCCATGGCCAGAAATGAGATAGAAGGATTAAAAGAGGTGCCGTTTTATTATGTGATCCTGGATGAGTCGCAGCATATCAAAAACATCAATACCCAGGCAGCCCAAGCGGTCATGCTGCTTCAGAGTAAGCACAGACTGGCGCTGAGCGGAACTCCCATAGAAAACAACCTTACGGAACTGTATTCCCTTTTCCGGTTTCTAAACCCTTCCATGTTTGGCTCAGAAAATGATTTTAATACCCATTATACTTTGCCGATCCAAAAAAACAATGATAAGGATGCTATTGAGCAGCTGCGGAAAAAAATATATCCCTTTATCTTAAGAAGACTGAAAAAAGAGGTCCTGACAGAACTTCCAGATAAAATGGAGCAGACCATCATCATCGAGATGGGGGAAGATCAGAAAAAATTATATGAACATCGAAGAAGGTATTATTTTGAATCCGTCAAAAACCAGATCACGGAACAGGGAGTTCAGAAATCTCAGTTTCTCATCCTACAGGCCCTAAGTGAACTGAGACAGATAGCCTCCATTCCAGAATCAAGAACAGATGGTCAGATTATCTCTCCCAAACGGGAAGTGCTGATAGACCAGGTACTGGATGCCGCCGCCAACGGGCATAAGATCCTGATCTTTGCCAATTTTATAGCGGCCATAGAGGTGATCGGCGAAGAACTGGAAAATGCAGGTATAGACTATGTCAGTATGACGGGTGCTACCAAGGACCGACAGGCATTGGTCCACAGGTTTCAAAATGAAACAGAGTGCAAGGTGTTCTTAATGACCCTGAAAACCGGAGGTGTAGGACTTAACCTTACTGCAGCAGATATGGTCTTCATCTTTGATCCATGGTGGAATAAGGCAGCAGAAAACCAGGCAATTGACCGTGCACACCGTATCGGACAGGCCAATACGGTAATGAGTTATAAACTGATCACCAAAGGAACGATAGAAGAAAAAATCCTGCTTTTGCAGGAAAAGAAAAGAGCGCTGCTGGAAAGTATCGTCTCCAGCGACAGTGCTTCCATCAAATCACTCACAGAAAAGGATGTAGAATTTATATTAGGCTAAAATGAAAATCTCTGAAGCATTTATTTTAAGTATAGATAAAAACTACTCCAGACAGTCCCTGGAAACATTTTATAAAAATATTCTCATTCATTTCCTTTTAGAAAATGAATCGTTTATAAAAAACCAAGGATTAAAGCTAGATATTTTAAGTAAGAAAAAGTTAGTGAAAGAAGATTTCCTTATTCTCTTTAGCTATATCCTATACAACCGGGAAATATTTGATAAGCTGCTTTCCTACTTGCCCAAAACCATCAATAAGATACTTCATTTTCTCCTGTTTGAAGGGGCTAAGGAGTATAAAGAGTTGGTAGAAAAATTTCCGGATTTTAAAGGACATTGTAAAATAGTTGGAGAGAACCTCATTATAGAGCCGGAATGCCTGATCCTGCCTCACAAAAAAGAAGACTACCATGCCTATGCATGGAGCAATAGGTCTCCTAATCTGTATTTCCATATACCTTATGAAATCCGCACCCATTGGTTAACTCTTATTCCCATTCCCGAGGAATATAAGTTAAAACCTATAAAGGGGCCATCCGCTAATGAATTCATTTTGAATGCCGAAGCAACTATCATTTCAGACTTACCGCTTTTTATAAGCACTTACCTACAAGGGGACATAAAATATAATAATCATTTTAAGGCGCAGGCAGGATCTCTTAATAAATTGAGGAAGGCAGGTAATATTCAAGAATTTTTTGATACAGATGACAAAGAGTTAAACAATGTAAGAACTATCTTTTTGGCAGAATTTTTACCCTTAATTGAAAAAAAAGATCCTCCCATGCCGGAAGAGGTCCCTGATATATTGATCAAAGGGTTAACCAAAATGATTAACACACACCACATTTCTCCGCTTTACCATTGGCTCCGATATATTAAGGGAAGTGTTCATGTCAAAAATGGATATGAAGACCATACCGTAATTTTCATGATGCTCAAAATGGTACAAAATATACCTACCGGCGAGTGGTTTTCTTATAAAAACATCGAAAAATACATCAACCTTAATTTCCCTAAATTAGAGCCTGTAACGCAATATGCAGCTACTAACCACCTTTATCTAGATGCCAGCGGAGGGTCTAAATATTATGATAGACTATATATAAGTACAGACCATTATGATCTGGTGATCAGAAAACCACTGATCAAGGGTTTTTGTTTTTTTCTCGCCTCACTGGGGCTGCTGGAAATCAGTTATGATTATCCACCTGATGAGCCCCAAGGTATAAACCAGGTCAACAGAGATTTTATTTCCCCCTATGACGGACTTTCCGGAATCAGGATAACGGATCTGGGAGCTTATGTCATGGGTTTGAAAAAAGAATATACGGTACCGGAGCAAATTCAAAATTACACACTGGATATCCACGAAGAACATTTACTGATCAGTTTTTCTGGAGATAATAAAATAATTGAAATGTTTCTGGATAAAATAGCGGTAAAGAGTGGAGAAAAAAGATATAAAGTTGATTATGCCTCTTTTCTAAAGGACTGTAAGCTGAAGGATGATATACATAATAAGATAGTTCAGTTTAAAAAGATCATCAAATCCGACCTGCCTCCCCTATGGCTGGATTTTTTCGATGACATACTTACCCGGTATAATCCCATTCATAAGGTTAGTGCCTATCAGATATTTAAAATTCCGCCACAACATAAAGCACTGGCATCATTGATAGCCCGGGATGAAGTACTTAAAAATATCCTCATCAAGGCAGAAGACTACCATTTCTTCATAAAAGAAAAGGATAAATCCATCTTGAAATCACGCTTATCAAGTCTGGGTTACTTGATGCCTTAATAATAAATTGGAAATACCTGATGGCATGGAATATTGATCCGTTTTCGTATACCGGGAATTTTAAAAATCAGATCAGTTAAAGTTCCTTATTATCCAAACCGACAGCTATATCTGCGAGGATAGCTATATCCCTGGTATTGGTTACTTTCACTTGATGCCTGCTTTAGATAATTTTCCAGCAAGAATGCTGCCTATATTATCTGTTTCAAAATATCCTAGTTAATGTTATATTTTCTTTTAAATTGCTATATATAGTACTACCCTAATGGAAAGTGGAAAACAAGCATACGAAAACCTATGGCAGTAAAAAAAATATCTATCCTGTCTCGATACAGTAAAGCCCGTGCGGGATGCACTGGATGTAATCAACGGTAAGTGGAAATTGCCTTTCATCATCTCTGTTACTGTTGGCAATGAGCGATTTACAGAGATACAGGAAAGTATTCCCGGAATTACCCCGAAAGTTTTGGCTAAGGAACTTAAAGAACTAGAACAGCACCAATTGATCAAAAGAATAATAATAGAAGATTACCCGGTCAAGATCCTGGATAAACCGGAACCTTATGCCGACACATTAACACCTATTATTTATGCCTTAAAAGATTAGGGTCCAAATCATAAGAATAAGATATTCAAAAGGGAATGCTTTGGTTTGCTAAACCTTTCCATTGAATAAAGGCTTCTTATTAAAGAAAGCTTTTATTTCACTTAATTTTCCCCAATGAACAAAAATGCATTGATAGTGGGTGCCAGCGGTATTACCGGTAGCAACCTAGCTGAAGAACTGATAGCACAGGGATGGTCCACCTATGGTCTGTCCCGTAACCCCAACAATAATATAAAAGACCTCCAACCTGTCCAAGCAGATCTGCTCCGTCCAGAGGATCTAAAAGTTGCCCTGGCTGATATAGCTCCCACCCATGTGTTCATCACCACCTGGATGCGGATGGAAACAGAGGCCGAGAATATACGGGTAAACGGTACCATGGTGCGAAATCTTCTGGACGCGTTATCTCCAACGAAATCCGTGCAGCACGTGGCCTTGGTCACAGGTCTTAAACACTACCTGGGGCCATTTGAAGCCTATGCGAAGGAAGGGTTTTTACCTGAAACACCGCTACGCGAAGAGCAGCCACGACTGGAAATAGAGAATTTTTACTATGCCCAGGAAGATGAAGTGTATGCTGCTGCAGATCGGGATGGGTTCACCTGGAGTATCCATCGGCCCCATACAGTCATAGGCAAGGCGGTTGGTAACCTCATGAACCTCGGTACCACGCTTGCCATATATGCCAGCATATGTAAGGAAACCGGGCGCCCCTTTAGATGGCCGGGTTCCGAAGCTCAATGGAACGGTCTATCGGATGTGACGGATGTGAGGGTACTGGCCAAACATTTAGCATGGGCTGCTACGACTGAGCATGCTAGCAACCAAGCCTTCAATGTGGTCAATGGGGAATACTTCAGATGGAAATGGCTTTGGGAAAGACTTGCTGGCTATTTTGGGATAGAAGCTGTTGGTTTTGATGGTACCATCCATCCCCTTGAAGCTGAGATGGCACAGGATGCATCTATCTGGCGTGAAATCGCAGAAAGGCACGGTTTGGTAGAATCGGATCTGAATAAACTGGCTTCACCATGGCACACAGACTTGGATCTGGGTCGTCCGATAGAGGTGATGACCGATATGACGAAGAGCCGCAAGCTGGGTTTTACCGTATACCAAAGTACGGAAGAATCGTTTTTTGATCTCTTTGATCAATTGCGTGCGGACCGCTTAATTTCTATGTAGTCAACTTGGCTAATAAATTATTTTGACCAAACAAAACCCTTAATTTAAAAATCCAAAAAACATAGTCTTGGGTAAATATTTCTATGGACTATGCTTTTGACTTTCCACGCCTATAATATTGTTCAAAAATGAGGATATATCTGCCAAATATCAGCTCACCACCATTTAAATTTTTATGAATTATTCTAGGCACTTTCCTGTTGACGGTGGCTATCCTAACATTTGACTTGAGCTCTATTTGGAAATTGGCTGACCTGATTGTTTAAGCCAACCTCCTTCACAGATTTAAAGGAAGCCACCTTAATCATTTCACCCTTCTTCATATGCAGTATGCTACAGTAATCCAAGATACTCCTCATTCATGGCAACTGATACGTACACTATAGTACCTATGCTCGCAACATCCATGAAATAGAGGAATTTTAATTACTTCTATAGAAACATGTTGATACAAGTACTTTGAATTTCAGTAATCGAATGTGATATTTAAAAATTAAAACCTATCAATTTTCCCGAAAGGAGAACAGAACTTTATGTCTGTTCTTTGTTCTTCAGCCTTTAGATTATGAACCATCTCCCCATCTATCTCGACTATAATGCCACCACCCCCTGTGACCCCATAGTGGTGGAAGCTATGCTCCCTTATTTCACTGGGCGCTTCGGTAATGCGGCAAGCAGGGACCATTTCTATGGCTGGCAGGCTGATGATGCCGTAGAAGAGGCAAGGGAGCACTTGGCTGGACTGATCGGGGCAAAGGCTGATGAAATCATCTTTACAGCCGGGGCTACCGAATCAGTCAATATGGCGCTGAAGGGTCTGGTAGCTAATAATGTTGACAACCACATCATCACCTGCCTAACAGAGCATACCGCGGTACTCGATACCTGTGCCTATCTGGAAAGCCAAGGCTGCAGGATTACTTATTTAGAAGTGGATTCTGAGGGACAAATTTCCCTGGAAGCCCTAGAAGCGGCCATAGAAATAGATACCCGCTGCATCTCTCTTATGTGGGCCAACAACGAAACTGGTGCCATTCATCCGGTAAAGGAAATAGCCAATATTACCCAAAGACATGGCCTTACATTTTTCTGTGATGCCACTCAGGCAGTAGGCAAAATACCAGTAAATGTAAAAGAAGCAGGGATCGATATGATGGCCTATTCTGCTCACAAGATGTACGGGCCTAAAGGAATCGGGGCACTATACATCTGCCAGAATGGCCAAAATGCCAAAATCCCCCCCTACCTCCATGGTGGCCGCCATGAAAAGGGGCTTAGAAGCGGAACTTTAAATGTACCTGGTATAGTAGGCTTTGGTGAAGCCGCCAGGCTCTGCAAAACTGGATTGGCAGCCGAAGCTTCTAGATTGGAGAGACTGCGGGACAGACTGGAGCAGGCCTTGCTGAATATTCCCGGTGTACAACTGAATGTGCGGTCGCAGCGATTGCCGCAGGTGAGTAATATTCGGTTTTCAAACATCAATGCTGAGCACCTCTTGCTCTCCCTTTCCCAGCAACTTGCCATAAGCCGCGGTAGTGCCTGTTCAAGCAATGTGCAGAAGCCTTCCCATGTACTGAAGGCTATGGGCCTTAGTGAATCCCAATCCTTTAGCGCGGTAAGAATCAGCATCGGCAGATTTACCACCGCTGATGAGGTGGGGAAGGCAATAAATATATTGGCCGAAGCAGTTAAAAAAACAACTCCAAATAAAGAACATTAAGTCTGAAATGAAGGAAATCAAACAGATCATCACCGCCTATAATGCCGCCCGCTCCAGAGGCAAAGGTGCCGTACTGGCCACAGTGGTGCACATAGAAGGCTCATCTTACCGGGCACCTGGGGCAAGGATGCTGGTGACGGAAGATGGTTCCCTTACAGGGGCCATCAGCGGAGGGTGCCTGGAGGGAGATATCCTGCGAAAGGCACTGATGGTCATGACTACCCAAAAGCCCCTTCTGGTCAGCTATGATACTTCCGACGAGGAAAGCAGCGTCATCACTGTCAACCTTGGCTGTAACGGTATCATCAGGGTGCTACTGGAACCCATTATCGAAGACAATCCTTACCATCCTATCAGCCTGCTGAAATTAGCTGTGGAAAAAAGACATCGCTCTATTTTGGTCACTCTTTTTTCACTGAATGCAAAAAAAGACGCTGGCCAGGGTACCAAAATGCTCTTTACACCAACAGGTGTACATCAATCAAAAGAAGGAAAGGGGCCAGGGTTTTCAGCACTAGAGCCTGATATCCAAACCGCCTGGAAGCAAAAACATGCCATGTTTATAGCTTATCCAGTCACAGATGAAAATACTTCCGGCTATAATGCGTTTTTGGAATACCTGGAGCCAGCTCCTGCCCTTGTCATAGCCGGAGCAGGTAATGATGTTTTCCCCGTAGTGGAAATAGCTAAAACCCTCGGCTGGGAAATCACTATCGTGGATGGCCGTCCCCTTTATGCCAATGAAAACCGATTCCCCAGCTGCCAACTCGTACTGTCCGAACCGGCAGAAGCCATCCGGCACATCAAACTCGATGAAAGGACAGCCTTTGTGCTTATGTCCCACAATTATGATTATGATAAAGCGGTGCTGAAAAATATCCTTTATACCCCTGTCAAATATATCGGTCTGCTCGGCCCCACCAAAAAGCGAGACAGGATCCTGAAGGAATTAATTCAGGAAGGTTTCCAGCTCCCCGAAGACACAGAGATCCCCACCAGCCTATATGCGCCCACTGGCCTGCAGATCGGCGCGGAAAGTGCTGAAGAAATAGCCCTTTCCATCATAGCAGAAATCCAGGCATCCCTTACCGAAACCCATGGTGGACCATTGAGAAACCTTAAAGGACATATCCACCATAGAAACATGGGAATAGTGCTATCCAAAAAGTCATATGGAGTATTGTTACTCGCAGCTGGTGAATCCAAAAGGCTGGGTACACCAAAGCAGACCATAGCCTACAAAGGTTCCACCCTTATACAGCACGCCCACCACCAGGCCTCCTCCCTCAAAACCGCGGTAAGTCTGACCGTTATTTCCCAAGGGGATATAACCTTAAAGGATCTGCTGAATCAGACTGATGCAGTGATCCTGGAAAACCCGGACTATAAGGAGGGGATGGCCAGTTCCATTAGAACTGGTGTGGACCATATCAATCGATTTTACCCCAATGTGGAGTACCTGCTGATCATGCTATGCGACCAGCCCTATGTAGAAAGCGCCCACCTGCAGACCCTGATCGATACCCAGCAGAAAACAGGCAAAAAGGTGGTGGCCAGCCTTTACGAAGGCAGAAAAGGCGTTCCCACCCTATTTCATCGCTCCCTATTCCCCCATCTCCTGGAGCTGCGGGGAGATATAGGTGCCAAAAACCTCATTGAAAGCTTGGATAATGAAGTAGTAAGTGTGGCTTTTCCATTGGCTGCCTTTGATGTTGATACTAATAAGGCCAGGGAGCAACTTAGGGATTAGCTACATGAAGATCAGAATTTAGAATCAAAGTTTCTTAGAGGATTTTTTGCACATAGAGACATAGAATACTACACCCTATAACGGGTTATTAATCTATAAGCAGTCAGTATGAACTAAAACTTTTCTTAGAAGAAAGGAACAGGAACATTTGGAAGTATATTTTAGGAATTAGGGGCAAAGAAAAATCGAATATCCCGACTTCTGGCTAAAATGTAATTCTATCTACCTAAATGTTTGTTTGAGATCAGTAGTATAAGACCACCCGGTTTAGTATTACAAATATCAAATTAAAAATTGACAGGGTCAAAACTCATACTTGGATATGTATAACTCAGATGGATCTTTTCTTTAAACTGATTAAAAGCAATTATTCCAGACAAAAAATATAGAGGCTAATTTTTCTTAAGTCTACCATTTGAATTTATATCTTTACAGGATGGAAAATACCCCCCCTTGTCCTGCCTGTAAATCTATTTATGCTTATGAGATGGACAGTAAAATAATCTGTCCTGAATGTGCCTACGAATGGACAATCGCTCATCTCAATGAAACTGAAAATGATAACCATTTAGAAATCAAAGATTCAAATGGAAACCTATTAACCGATGGGGACACCGTAGTGGTTATAAAAAATCTGCCGGTCAAAGGATCTCCCCAACCTATAAAAGCCGGTACAAAAGTGAAAAATATTCGGCTCAATAATAGCGTGCACAATATTGATTGCAAGATAGATGGTTTTGGCGCTATGGCTTTAAAATCAGAGTTTGTAAAAAAGGCATAATGAGAAGGATAAATAAAACTTTATTAGCAGTTAAGAAATAATTAATAAATCCTTTTATTAATGTTCGGCAGGGTTAATATTAATCCAAACTGTTGCCACAGCTATTTTCTTATCCTTACTACATTGGAGAAAGTGCTCCTATTGGATAGGGGATTGCTTTTTATATTACTCATTACAAATGAGCGCATATAAAATGCCCAGGCTAATATTTGCCTGGGCATTTTATAGGTAAATATAAGCTTCGCCCAAAATTTCATCAGTAGCATGAATACCTACATATTATATTTAATACCAATACGATTTTATAGCCATACCACCTCTTTTTCATGATTCTAAAGTCAGTATAACAGGTATATATGTATGAGTTATATAGGATTAGATGAAGTTAATACTGAATCCTGTAAGTTTAAACCACCAAATTGTTTAAGTTGGGTAATAACGTATTCAGCCAAGTGAAATTGAAGTGTGTTGTCAACCAGATCTTCGGTAGCTGAAAAGTTAAATGATTTTACATCTTCCGCAGTAAATGATTTGTATCTAATATTGTGTCGCATTGCCTCTTCCAATATAGATTCCGGTAAAGGATATGAATTATAGACTGCATCCGAATCCATCAGCTTACCTTTAGAAGATATAGTGATGATATCCCCTGTACTTTTAAGCATCATAGACGGCATAACTGCCTGAGTGAGATAATAAAACCCGAGACGGTTCATCTTTAGATTATTTTCTGAGGTAACTGGGTCAAATTCATAGAAGGGACCTGCTATAGTTGCATCCATATTATTAATAAATATATCTATCGCTCCCAACTCCTCTTCTATTTTATCTACTGCCAAAATAACAGAATGGATGTCTGTGATATCTGCAGTTACTATTGATATGGAATAACCCAATGTCTTCAGTTCATTTTCTATATCTAGTAACTGGACAGGTGAAGTGGATAACAATCCTAATTTTACTCCTTCTTTGGCAAGTCCCAACGCAACCTCACGTCCTATACCCTTACCTGCACCAGTAATTAAAGCTGTCTTTCCTTTTAATGATTCCATAGGTAGTGTTTCTATAAAATTTTAGTTGCTAATGTTTCATTAGTGGATTTATTGATAACTACTATAGTCAAACTTAACACCTTTCTGATGCTTTAAAAAGTATTAAATTTTATTTTTTTTATGAAAACGTTTGAACAAGGCTTTAAACCCATAAAATAATTTCACATAATTTTTCCATTTTAAGATTTAAGCTATAATAATCGTCACTTTATCATAAATTGTTTGAATAATTAATAGTAGGTGTCAGATATCATAGGTTATACTTAATACACCAAATTGATTTTACCCAAGGATTACAAAATAAACTAACGGAAAAAAAATGGTACTCCCCATCAATATATGGCAATGAAGAAAACCAAAGAATAAAACAATTCCTCTCAAGATATGGTCATTACCATTAAATTTTATTCAAACTAATCTTTTTTAATGGCTTTTCCTGCTAGGATACTTGTGAATCGCCCATCTTTAACAGCAAATTGACCATTTACTAACACATGCGTCATCCCTGTGGATAAAGCCGATGGCTGAAGGTAATCGGCATGATCTATAAGTGCTTTAGGTTTGAACATAATGATATCCGCAAAATATCCTTCCTTTATAAATCCTCTTTTAGAAATACCTAGAGTTAATGCTGTTTTACCGGAAGAACTGTGTATGGCAATGTGCAGTGGCAATATTTCTTTTTCCAGAGCATATTCGGTTATCTTTTTGGTAAAGCTTCCATATTTTCTAGGATGGCCCACTACTCCATCCGACCCTGTCATTACCCATGGCTGCTTCATAAAATTTTCTATATCATCCGCCCTCATATTAAAGGAAACCACTCTAACTTCTGAACTCTTTTTTAGAATTTCCACCACTACTTCAGCAGGATCAACTTCCCAGTCCGAGGCCATTTTTTCTATCGAATACCCATCCCATTCAGGATGATCGGAAGTACTTAAAATTAAAGAAGCTGGCCCCCCTCTCCTCCTTATATTTTCTGCTATACCGTTCCTTAATGTATCTTTCAAATTAGGATTGGCTATCCTTTCTAACAATGCTTCATATCCACCGTCCTCCGCCCATCTTGGCACAGTGGCTGCTATGAGGGAGGTCCGAGAAGCCTCATATGGATATTGGTTTGCAGTCACCTTCAGTCCTTCAGCCTGGGATTTTTCTATCAGTGTTATAACCTCTGAACTCTTTCCCCATACATCTGCACCCAGTGCTTTGATATGTGAAAAATGAACAGGTATGCCCGATTCTTCCCCAATTTCTAGTGTCTCTTTAACAGAGTTGATCAATCCTATACTATAACTGCTTTCATCTCTCATATGGGTATCATAAATACCTCCATATCCATGAGCTACTTTGGCCAAAGCTACGACTTCGTCTTTCTTTGCAAAACTGCCGGGGGCATAGAACAATCCTGTGGATAAACCTATAGCTCCATCTTCCATAGCCTGTGCCACTATTTTTTTCATTTCCTCCAAATCTTCTTCAGATGGTGCTATATCCCTATTACCCAGGACCATTCTTCTTACAGTGCCGTGCCCTACAAACAAGCCTGCATTTGTACCTATCCCATTTCTTTCCCATTCTTCCAGCTTTCTGCTTATCGGTAACGGCCCTGATCCATCATTACCGCCAATTACAGTGGTGACACCCTGCATCAGGTAAGGTAGGTTAGCTTTCCGCTCCTCATGACTGAGATCTGCTTCTATATGTGTATGAGGATCTATAAACCCAGGTGCTAGCACGTAACCATCCGCATCTATTATTTCCTTAGCTTTTACTTTAGACTTCTTATACCTGCCTACAAATATGATTTTGTCACCCTTGATCCCTACATCTTGTTTCTTTCCTTCAGAAGTGGTACCATCATAAACAGTAGCTCCCTTAAATAGGATATCTACAGATGGGATTTGGCCGTACGAATACTGAGAAATAATAAAGAAAAAAATGCATAAATATAAATATCTCATCTGATTACTTGTTTTTTTAATGGTCATAATTGTCTTTTACCAAACGACGAAAAGGAATCTCGTATAGTGCTCTCCCGTAATTCGGGCTCGTGGGACACTCCCTTAACACTACTGATTCCTGCTGTTTGGTAACTTAAGGGATATCCTAATATGAACCTTACTCTTGATGTTTGAAATTATCTTATTTTGGAAGTTTTAGACAAGCCCTTTGTTTTGTCGTTTTCATTGGTGAATTTTTTGATGATTCCGTAAGTAGTGGGTACAGCAGCTTCCAATCTATCCAATGTTTCCATAGGTATGTTTACTGCACTGAAAGGTACTACCTGCACATATTCCTGCACTTCCCCCGCTGATCTCCCGTATTTATAATCATACGGAAAGCGGCCTTTATCATCTATGGCTACTCTTGGATTATTCCTATTGGGGACACTGATATAAAATTCGCTGCTATTTATATCCCCTTTCTGATTAAACATATTCCCGGTTTTCAAATAATCATATAATTCTTCCGCGACATTTACAGCTGGATCTACCAAAGCTATATTTTCTGCCATAAATGGCCTATATACATATGCATTATCCTTTTTATAATCGTATAATTCAGCCAAAACATCTTTTATTTCCTCGCTTAAATATGGATAATGCGTACATCCCAACATGACTACTTTCAGGGGTTTTGGATGGGCGGATTTGCGGATTTTTTCCATCATTGAAACCAAGTGGTACCTCACATAATTTTCAGAACTATTGATCTGAAGCACCTGACAATCCTGGGTATTATCAGCATCACATAGCATGCTGTGATGATCAAAATCAAAGTTATAAACATCCATTAGCGTTTTATCAATGGGAAAATCAGGATGATCGAGGGCCGGTCCGCGATAATCTTTTCGCGGTGCTTTCAGATCTCTCTGTATATAATCTGGCTCCTCATCCACAGCCTCTGCTATACCATGCCCCCCTTGGTTATATACCTGTATGTTTCCTTTATACCCTAGTGCATTAGCCTTATCCAATATTGTTTTTTCATATCCTTTTGATGCTATGGTACCTACCGTAGCAAACACAGCTATAGCGCCATCTTCATCCTTATCAAAATGAGATAAAGCCCCTTTGGCACCTGCGTCTATCACACCTATTATCTTGAGGGGAACTCCTGTTTTGGATATAAACTGCTCCAATGTTTCTTTGCCATAGGCAGTAGCAGTATTGCAGGCTATGACCATGGCTTTGACTGGTAATTTATCTTCCTGGTAATCCTTTTGCCCTTCCAGATAATACTTATGACCTAATAAAAATTGGGCGTCTTTTATAATATGCTCAATCAAAAGATCTGATTTATTTTCTGCATAGTAATTCCCATAGGGCATATTGGCCTGATCAGCAAGGTATATAAAATTCTCCTTACTGAAATCAGGCTGATGATCCGCCCCTGATAGCCCACTTTCATTATCATGCTGATCGAAATCCAATAATGTATTAAGAATGGTCAGCCCGCCTGTGCCGGAATCAAATACACCTATCGGGAGTGTATTGTCAGTATAAGGATATTTTTTAAAATCAATGTAATAAAAATTATCCTCTTGATCCAGTATGGCAGTTTCTATAGGTGTCCTATCCAGATCAGCCTGAACGGATGATGTGCTGGCCGTATCACATGAGGTCATCCACCATACACATGCACTTACCAACGCAGGTATATAGGATGGGTGTATTCGTAAAGCAAAACGCAGATTTTCCATTATAATTCTAAAGATTTTAATATGTGATTTTCTATTAAATCAGCAATAGACTGAAAATGGCTATTGGGAGCACTTCCTTTATATTGAGATGTTAGCACTATGATAACATCCAGCTCCGGAATGGTCATCATGTATTGGCCACCAAACCCTATAGCACTATACGTATCATATTTAAGGGCTTTAACCAACCACCAAAGATAACCATACCCATTGATTTCAAATGGCCTGGATATTCCCTGTGGCTCAACTTGATAAGCTGTACTTTCCGATATCCAGTCTTTTGATACAATTTGTTCACCATTATAGAGACCTCCCTGTCTAACCATCACCCCTATTTTTGCCAAATCTATAGGTTTAATGTATACATTATTGCCGCCTTCATGGTTACCTTTGGGGTCAGTGGACCATTCTTGGATAGTTATACCCATCGGAGTATATAAATATTTTTCGGCAAACTGTAAGGCAGTCATACCACTGGCCTTAGATAACACAGCTGCCAATAAGTGCGTATCTCCGGTACTGTATCCATAAAGTTCTCCTGGAAGAGCCTCCAAAGGCTGATCTATTGCATATTGCAGCCAGTCTTCACTGGCCACCCAGGGAGCATAATTACTTAAGCTAGTAGGCTTTAACCCAGACTGCATGAGCATAAGGTGTCGGATGGTGATTTCTTGTTTTTTTAAATCTGAAGTGTCATCGAATAATTCAGGTAGGTATGCAAATATCGTTTCATCTATAGAGGCGATGTATTGTTTTTCTACGGCTATTCCGACCAGCAGGTTAAGTATACTTTTAGATGCTGATTTGATATTACTGTAATCTTCCTTTGTAAACTTGTTATAGTATTTCTCATAGACAAGCGTGTCCCTTCTTAAAATTAAGAGGCTGTTAAGCCTGTCCATCTGAGTGGCCCGCTCATGGATCATGTTTATAGCGGATTCATCCCAGCCAAACTTCGATGGCTCATCAGAGACCAGTTTTTGACCATTGACGAGGGAGGGAGTGATAAAAATAAAAATGAATATTTTTAAATATTTGAAAGTCATATAAATGCTTTTATAATTGACAAATGCCCCGGCATTCTTAGCCAAATTACCGGGGCTTATGATGCAATAATAGGTTTAATTTAACCTTACCCCTATCCTTTTGTGGTTTTCACTGGCTACTATATTTTCGTTTCCGATTAGTTCTAGCACTAATATAAGCTGACCTTGTACGGAAGGAAAAGATAATTTTTCTACCACTACTTCTCCAAAACTAGAATCCGCTTCCAGCTGAAAATAAGTATCATTAGGTAAAGAATAATGTATTCCCTCTACTGCAGTAGATGCCTCTTCATCTACTCTAAATGCGAGATTCTCCGCGGCCCTTAATTGTCCGCCAAATAGGTTCACCTGATATCCTCTTTCTCCTACTGGCTGCAAAGGAAGTACAGGATAGTCTCTACCGGCCGCATTGTTCCTGACCACTGCTTCCTGAAACTCTATTCTTAGATCAGTAAAAAGGTATCGCTCTTCATAATTTTCAAAACAGGATGAGGTTATTGTAATCAATATTACCGCTATCCAATAGGTATGTTTTTTCATCTTTTTGTAAATTGTTTTATTTAAGCTAGATGGAATCTTACATGATTTTACCCGATGATAATCATCGCGGCTATCAGATCATTCTAAAATATGAAACCCTTAGTCATGGTCGATTGCATAAAGATCGATTTCTTAATAACCCGGGTTTTGTTCTAAATTGGAATTTATTTCCACTTCTCTGATAGGTATTCTGGCTAAAGTCCTAAAATCATCAAAGGGTATTGTTCTGGCTTCTTTGACAATACTCCTCCCAAGCCTTTTGAGATCAAAGGAACGGTGACCTTCAAAAGCAAATTCAACTCTTCTTTGGTGTAAAATTTCCTCTATTAATGCCTCTCCCTGCAGTGTGGAAACCTCCAATCCGGCTCGCGTTCTTATAAGATTTAAATCCTCCTGGGCTTCTCGGGTTCTCCCCAACCGGGCATATGCTTCAGCTCTGTTCAGGTATATTTCAGATATTCTGATCACAGGTACATTATCAAGATTATTGATCCCACTTCTGCTAAAGAATTTCGTCATTTCATTTTCATTCCTATTATCACCCAGGCCTTTCCAAATGAGTTCTTTTCTTATGTCATCCTCATCATATGCTCCGTAAAGAGCATCACTCACTACAGCTAATCCCTGGGAAGTGGCGGTAGTAGCCGATCCGTCAAACCTAGTGGTAAATGTAGCCCTCAAAGATTCATTCTGGCCCACATTTTCATCCGTCATAAATACTACCTCAAACATTGACTCTGGGTGTACCTCCCTTCTCCAGGAACTTATATAATCATTATTTGACTGAAATGAACCTACTCCGGAAGAAAGGGCTTTCTCGGCCTCCAAAATAGTCCGTTCATAATCGCCGTTATACAAAGCCACCCGGGTAAATAGTGCAGCGGCAGCACCAGCTGTGGCATAATGGGGAGCTCTGGCATTGGAACCACTCTGTAGAAGCTGCTGAGAACGCTCTAGGTTCTCATAGATGTACCCATATACTTCCTCAATGCTCGCCCTTCCTTCAAGTACAATTTCATTTGTAGCCCTTATCCCATTAATCAACAAAGGAACACCTCCTCTATTAGATGCTTCTATTATCGCAGTGGGGTCATAGGCATAGGCCCTCATTAAATTATGGTAATACAGCCCCAATAAGAACCTCAATTCGCCTTCTATTTGATTTTTGAATTCAGCTGATGTAGATATCTCACCCAAAGCTCTAATTATCAAATTAGCTTCATTAATAGCATAATAAGATGACTGCCAAATAGATAAATGAGCACCTGCCTGGTTATTGGCCTCTGCCACTAGTCTGATACCTGTACCAGCTGGTGTAGAATTATCTGATAGGACTTCAGGTATAGCGATCATATCCCTTCCATATTGGCTTACCAATCGTAACCTGGAATAAACAGAGTTGGTAGCCGCTTGGATGGCTTCCGGGCTATTTAATGCATCATTTGCATCTATAGACTGCCTGGGATCTACTGAAACCAGACTTTCACAACTGGTATAAACAGTCAAAAATAATAGTGAATATATATATATGATTTTTTTCATTTTATTCTGATTTAAAATCCTAATTGTACTCCAAACGTATAACTTCGGGTCTGCGGAACCACACCCTGATTATTGGTAAATGTGCTACCATCCGAATAAAACTCTGGGTCATATCCAGTCCATTCTGTCCAGGTCAAAAGGTTCATTGCTTGGGCATAAATCCTGGCATTGGTAAGTCCGATCCTTCCTAATAGTCTAGGGTTAACATTATAGCCTAAAGTAATCTGTTTTAGCCTGATAAAGGATGCGTCTTCCAGAAAACGGCTGGAGCTTCTCAGATAGGAATCCCCGTTAGTTTCAGCTAGACCTTGTATAGGTCGCGGATGTGGGGTTATTTGACCTGGTGTGGTCCATCTTTCGAGATAAACCCTTTCCAAAGAATTTCTTACGTTATTCCCGTTTTGATACCACCCAAAATTAGCCTGGTTATAATATTCTCTACCCATATCATAGGTGAAAAATATATCCAGTGTTAATGATTTATAGGTAAAATTATTGCTCCACCCTCCAAAGTAATCTGAAAGTTCACTTCCAAATGCAATATAATCTGATGGATTAAGCGGATTGTAAGTAATGTTTTGATTGGCATCAAACCACATCGGCCTGCCTGTGGCAGAATTTACGCCCGCATATTGAGCTTCAAAATTGGTATTTAAAGGATAACCTACCCTAACAGATTGATTACCGGGAAGTACCTGAAGACCGTCAAATAGTTGGGTAACTTCATTATCCAAAAATGTAATATTAAAGCTGGTATTCCATAGAAAGTCTTGAGAACGTATGATATCCGAAGAGATCTGAAATTCTATCCCTTTGTTCACTACCTCTCCTATATTATTGGTAATATTTCCATAACCACTGATCCATGGAAGTGGCTGATTCAGCAGTAGGTTGGAACTGGTCCTATGGAAAACATCTACTGAACCGAATATCCTCCTCTCGAAAAATGAATAATCCACGCCCAAATTGGAAGATACATTTCTTTCCCAACCCAGGTTTACGTTTGCTACACCGCTGGGCTGTATCCCTGGATTTCCCCCATAGTTACCCGTACCACCATATAGCCCTCGGGAAGCAAAATTCCCTACCTGATCATTACCAGTTTCTCCATAACCATATCTTATTTTTAATTGATCAATACTGCTGTTATCGATTAAAAATGATTCTTGGGAAATATCCCATCCCGCGGATATAGCCGGAAAAAACCCAAACTTATTATCTGCACCAAACCTGGAAGAACCATCATACCTGGCGGTAGCACTGATAAAATATTTTTTCTGAAAATCGTAATTGGCCTGACCAAAGATGCCAAATCTTCTAAAACCTGTCCATGTGCCAAACACAGTAAGCGGAGTAGATGCAGAAGACATGTTTCTAAACTGGTGGGTGGGAAACCCTTCTGCGGTACCTCCCTGTCGCTCACGGGTATCACTTCTATATTCGACTCCTCCCAAAGCTGAAAAGCTATGGCCCCCGTCAAAACTGGTATTATAATTTAAGGTTTGATTGGTGATAAAATTGGTGTTCTGTATATTATCTGCCTGTAAAAAACCCTGCCTGCCAAAACCTCCTTCTGTACGTGGGTCTATATAAAATTCAGAAGTAATCAGTCTAAAATCAATTCCATAAAAAGATTTAAACACTAAATTATCCAAAATTCTATAATTAGCGGTAAAACTTCCGATGGCAGATTTACTCCTGGATTGGGCAGTGTTAAGTTCTGCCGTATGGACAGGGTTATACCTCAAGGTGCCGGGCAATCCTCCCAGAGGTGCATTATAAGACCCGTCCTCTAAATAAAAGGGTTCTGTAGGGACGATCATAGGAGAGGCAAATTGAGGTGCTGCGAATAAGCCTGTAGTACCTACCCCATCATTTCCATTTTGTACAATTGAACTAAGATTGGCACTCATCTCCAAAGTGAGTCTTTCATTAGCCCTATGCGTAATGCCCATCCTAGCAGTAGCTCTCTGGAAATCTATGGCCACTACATTGCCTTCATGGAAATTGTAAGAGCCGGACATGATAAAACTGGTCCTGTCATTGCCCCCTGAAGCAGAAAGTTCTATATTATCCACCACGCCGGTTTTAAACCCTATGTCCTGCCAATCATAAGTGGGTAGATTGGCTATCTGTTCGTCTGAAAGATCGGTAGGAAGGCGAAGCTGGTCCAATACACCACTACGAATATTTTCAGCGGTACGGGTAGGATACCTATTGGTCATGGCTTCTATCCTGGCATTGATAAATTGCTGTGAATTCATCATTTGAACCTTAGGCATCGGTTCAGTTATTCCCTTGTAATAGTTCAGTGAAAATTTAGTTTTACCGGCAGTACCTTTTTTAGTGGTAATGAGAACCACACCATTGGCTGCTTGGGCGCCATATATAGATGCCGCAGCAGCATCTTTTAATACTTCCATTGATTCAATATCATTGGGATTTAAAAAAGCAAGGGGATTGTTTTCTGTCCTGTTAGTACCCACACTTTCAGCGTTGATTTGAACCCCATCCACTATATACAGTGGTTGATTACCTGCTGTGATGGATCCCTGACCTCTGATATTGATATTAACCTGACCTCCTGGCACACCGCTTCCGGATTGGACCAAGACTCCTGCGGCCCTTCCCTGCAGTGCCTTATCAAAGGACTGGACGGGTAAATTTTCAATTTCATTTCCTGATACCTGGGCTATGGCCCCTGTAATGGCCCTTTTTTCCTGAACCCCATATCCAGTAATGACAAATTCGTTAAGGTCCGAAACCAACGGGGTTAAGGTGACATTGATGACGGCTTGATTGGCCAGAGTAACTTCCTCTTTCCTGTACCCCATAAAGGTAAATACCAATGTAGCATTATCTGGTGCATCTATAGCATATCTACCATCTATATCTGTCACAGTACCGATGGTACTACGCCGTACCATTACCGTGACCCCTGGTAAGGGTTCTCCGGTTTCATCTATGACGGTACCTGTTATTATCCGCTGCCTTTTATCCTCAGGATTAATTTGATTTGCTCCATTTCCTATCTGTGAAGCCTGTTTAGAGATAGCAATTTGCCTACCTATCATCCTGTAGGAAAGTAGCCTCTCACCTAAGATGTTTTCTAAAACTGAAGAAATCGCTACATCATTTACCTCTAGGTTGATTTTTTTCCCCTGATGGGATCGTAGGATTTCATCCTGATAGAAAACCAAAAAATTGGTTTTGTTTTCTATTTCTGCAAACAAATCAAACAATGTTCCCTCTACTATTTTAAGACTTATTTTGTTATCCTGAGAATAGGATTTTGCAGAAACTCCCAATATCCCCAAATAAAGGATCAGAACAGTAAGCTTCATGGTTAAAAACATTTTGCACCTTGACCCATTACTTATTTTAGGGTAAGGTTTTTGATAGAATTTTTTCATAAATTGGTATTGACTTGTGTTGAACATAAGTTAATTCCCTTCACTGCCGGTTAGAGAGTCAGGAAGGTCATACGGGGAGGTGTTGGCGCACTTTCCCGTATGTTGGTTTATATTATAGCATTATTTTCTATCCAGGATAAACCTCCTTTCATATTTGGAATAAGTAAGTGCAGAAGTAGAGCAGATAATATTGATTACCTCCTCGATGTCCTGTTTTAAATCCAGTTTTCCCGTAAAAGTTTGGGCCAGGATGGCCTGATCTTTTATGCTGATTTTTATATCATAGTACTTTTCCAGTTTCCCTATTATGTGCTGTAACTTATTATTGTTAAATTTCATATATCCTTCCTTCCAGGAAACATAATATTCAATATCCACCTTTTTTATATTCACAGTATGGTCGACAGTATTGAGAATTGCCCTTTCGCCAGGCTTTAAAAGTTGGGATTTGTTAAAAAAAGCCTTTTTGCTAGTACTAAATGCTATACTGCCATGGACTAACACGGTAGATATTTTATCATCATTGCCATAAGCACTGACGTTAAAGCCCGTCCCCAATACACTGACATCCATTGCTTTGGTTTTCACTATAAATGGTTTAGAAGCATCTTCATGTATTTCAAAATAAGCCTCCCCATCTAGAAAAACCTCCCGCTTATTATCTGAGAATACTGCTGGGTAGATTAATTTAGAGCCTGAATTGATCCATACACGAGACCCATCCTCGAGTACTATATTTGATCGTTTGCCATATGGGACGATTAAGGAATTTATAGCATTAGCCTTTTCATTAGATTTATTATTGATAGACATTTCCCCATTGCTATAATAGCGTATCTGAGATTCATCTTCATCTATAAATATGGGTTCTTCATCTGAGAAGATTAGCTGCGTCTGCTGTAGTCCGTCTATAGAAAACTGTTCTGCCAATGCTTCCAACGAATCACCAGAATAACTGGGATAAAATATCCAAATGGATGAAGCGATAAGTATGCATACAGATGCTGCTATGCTGAGCGGAATGAGCTTCCTATGTTTATTGCTCTTGTTTAATGTTTTTTCAATCCTTTGCCAGGTTTTATCATGACTGGTTTGAACCTGTTTTTCTGTCAGTGGATGTTTAAATAAGTCCAAAAAGTAGTCTTTATACCTCCCAAAGTTGGGTTCCCTGTCTGAATGATTTGGGTCTATGGCCATTTATATGCTGTTTATTAACCTCTATAATATAAGAGAGTACGCTTATGGCATTATGTAGACACTGATTTAAAAAAAAAATGAAATAATTTTTTCAATAATTTAGCTGATTGATTTACAGCTATTCATAAGTGCAAATCCAGAATTCTATAGTAATCCTATTGAAATGTTTCTGCTGCTTAAAATGAGCAGATGCCTAAAGCGAATTTACTTTATAAGTTAAGTAGAATAAAAAAACCACCAATAATATAGAATATGGCATTTTTCAATCCAGACATTTCTACATTAGGCAAAGTATCCAACCCTAAAAACTGTAATTTACTTCTTAATATCTTTATGGATCTATATAATAATGTCCTGCTCGATGATGGCGATATAGACATTACTTTAGCAATTTCTTCATAGCTTAAATTTTGAACAAACCTCAAATACATGATTTCTTTTTGATGTTCGGTGAGAGCGTTAAATTCATTTTTTAAGGCCAATAAGACCTGCTCTTCGGTATCCTTTCTTATCAAAAATACTTCACTGCTATCCGTCGAAAAAGATGGATGGTCAAGCTCGTTCAGATTATCGATATCTACGGTCACCTTTCGGCTGCTTAACTTTACTAACCGTCTTCTAAGACATGAAAACAGGTAAAACTTTATATTAACATTAGGTGCTAGATTTTTTCTATATTGATATATGTCTACAAATACATCATGAATGGCATCTTCTACCCAATCTGATTTATCACAGATATATAGACCATATGCTAAAAGGTTTTTGAACTGCATTTCATAGAGAGAACGTAAAGCTGTTCTATCGCCGGTTTTAATTTTCTCCCATAGTAAACTATTACCATCATCATTATTTTTTGTCATTCCATATATTCTTGATTGTACCCCTATGTTTGTTAATAATTCGAAAAGCGTATGAATCAGTAATAAAAAGTATCTGTAAATTTAACATTTGCCAACAAAATATCAAGGAAAATTAACAATACCTTAAAAAAAAATATAAGGGAACTATCAAAGAAAAAGCCATCTAATCTTTCGGATATAGATGGCCTAGGCACTGTTTGGTTTATGGTAGAATTATTGTAACCGTGGCGACTTATAATAGTTGATGCCCATTATATCCCACCTTTTGGTATGCTGTATAAGTCTGGTTTTATAGCTTTCCCAGTTACGCAAAGAAGTTTTGGTCCACCCAATCTCCGCTATAGCAGTGATTCTGGGAAATACCATATATTCCAGTTCCTCCCTATTGGTAATGGTTTCAGTCCATAATGGTGCCTCTACCCCGATAATCTGTTCTTTGGAGATGCCCTCTACCAGGGTGGTTGGCTCCCAATTGTAGGCATCATCTATCTCTATATAGGCAGCCCAATGCAAGCCTAGCTGTGTAGTGGTATCATACTGCATATCCAAATAAGCATTGGTAGAGGGTGACATCAATATCTGGGCTCCCTGATCAGCGGCTTTTCTCGCGTTTTCTGATTTTGCCCAATATTGGGCGACACTTGATGGCTCCAATCTGGCATGGGCTACTTCATCCCATCCTATTGTTTTCTTTCCAAATTTGCCTACTATATGCTGAGCCCGCTCTATAAAAGGTATATAATCTTCCATATTAGTCACATGTGATTCATCCCCACCAATATGAATATATGGACCGGGAGTTATAGCAGACAACTCGCGAATGACATCTTCGACAAATTGATAAGTAATGTCTTTTTTAGTATCAAGGGTACTGAAACCTACCTTCATACCTGTATACAGATGTGTGGCATCTTCATCATCCTTTATTCCCATTGCTCTTCGGTCTACCTTTTGTATACCATCTTCAGGTACCGTAATTCCCGGATTCAAAATACCGTATGCTGCCAAGGCAGAATTGGTATGACCCGGCATGTCTATTTCAGGTATAATGGTGATGAACCTGGTCTGGGCATAGGCTACTATATCTTTATATTCCTCCTGCGTATAAAAGCCTCCTTTTCCTCCGCCCACAGCTGTAGCGCCGCCTACAGTTGTCAATAATGGCCAGGATTTTATCTCTATTCTCCAGCCCTGATCATCCGATAAATGAAGGTGTAGCTTGTTGATCTTATATTTAGCAATCTGATCTATAAAATGTTTTACGTCTTCAACTGAGAAAAAATGCCGGGCCACATCTAACATCGCTCCCCTATATCCATACTCAGGAGCGTCTTCTATGGTTCCCGTCGGTATGACCCACTTCTTCTTTCCTGAAGTCTTTCCACGCTCTATATCACTAGGCATAATCTGTCTCAAAGTCTGTACGCCATTAAAAAGCCCGGAAGATGTGGAGGCTATAATGTTGATATGGTTATCGTCTATATCTAAGGTATAACCATCAACTGGTATGCCCGAAGAAGCGTCTATTTTAAAATAAATAACATTATTCCTTGCCCTCTTATCACTGCTTCTTTGCAAAGTAAATCCTGTAGATCTTTTGATAAGCTGTTGAAAAAATCCTACTGCATAATCTATCCTTTCCTCGTTTCCGTCAACCACTATTTTGGTCTTGTTGTCTATTTGGAAAGTGCCTCCTTTACCAATAACAGATCTCGGTTGTGGAATTATAGCGTGTTGGTCCAAATTGACTATAGGTTCTGACCCATATGCAACATTCACAAAAATGATATTTATGATCAATAATAGCTTTCTGAAAATCATAGGAATAAAATTTACCTAAACTTAGACAAAAAATTTATTAAATAATCTATCATTCATAAAAAGTTTTAAACAACTTTACATAACTGAAGATGATCTCTATCTAAAAGGTATTATTTATGTTGAATAAAATATATGAAATCGCCGCATGGGTAAAAGCTTACATAATGGGATGGTTATCGGCCAAAGCGGAATCACTCTGACCTTTAGAAAACAAAATATCAACAGATGATATCATCTGTTTTATAGGCCTATTGATTTAATAGTAGATAAATCAATATATTTCCGGTGACACCCTTAAAACCATTTGTTTTTAAAAATTATACCTATATTTTTGCAACAAAATTGCAAACCCTTTTTTTACGTTATGCTACACGCTAAAAATCTTACTAAAAATTATTCTGGCCATCCTGCCCTACAAGAACTAAATCTTACCATTAATGAAGGGGAAATATTTGCCCTTTTAGGACAAAACGGAGCCGGTAAAACTACCACCATAAACTTATTTCTGGGTTTTATAGCGCCTAGCAGCGGTAGTGCGAGCATAAATGGGATTACAGTTTCAGAAAATGCACTGGAAACGAAAAAGCATATCGCTTATTTGCCTGAAACTGTAATGCTTTACCCTAATCTCTCAGGCATAGAAAATCTTGAATTCTTTTCTTCTTTAGCTGGCTTTAGGTACACTACAGAACAACTAAGCAATTTTTTAACCAAAACAGGACTACAAAAGACTGCCTACCATAAGATGGTAGGAGGCTATTCAAAAGGTATGCGGCAAAAGGTAGGGATTGCCATTGCTATAGCCAAAAAAGCAAAAGCTCTGCTTCTGGATGAACCTACATCAGGTTTAGATCCAAAAGCTTCAAATGAATTTTCATTGATATTAAAAGAGCTTGCAGCCAACGGAACAGCCATCCTTATGGCTACCCATGATATCTTCAGAGCCAAAGAAGTAGCACACCGCATAGGCATCATGAAAGAAGGAAAGATGGTGTCTACCATGCAGTCCAAAGATATCACTGCAAACGAACTGGAAGAACTCTACTTACAGACAGTCTAATACGATTCTCCCAGGACTAGCTTAATGTATTTAGGCTCCTATAAGCCATATGAAAAAATTTCTATTCATGTTTTTATTATCTGCTCCCCTCTACCTACAGGGACAGCAGATCATATCAGGTAAAGTCTCAGACGCAGTTACCAAAGAATCGATCATCGGCGCTACCATACAGCTGCTTCATTCAGATAACGGCACTGTGACCGATACAGAAGGTCATTTTAATTTGGAGGGTCACGGCCCTATCCAAATTTCCTATATAGGATACAAAAAATTAATAGTTTATCCTGATGGTGATTTTTTGGAAATACTGCTTCATCCTGAAGTGACCCAGCTACAGACTGTAGAGATAACCGGGCGTGTTTCCAAATTGTATAACAGTGATTATAACTTCTCCGCTACGAAAATTGCTACCCGAAATTCAGAAATTCCCCAGAGCATTTCCACCGTTACCAAAGAACTGATTGCCGATAGACAGGCATTCAGGTTAGGCGAAGTATTGAAAAATGTAAGCGGTGTATCTACTGTAAGTTTTTATAATCACTATGCCATAAGGGGTGTAACTCAAAACGCAGTCAGTATAGAAAATCGTCTGGTCAATGGAATGAGGACTTCCCAGATTTACTTCAATCAGCCACTCAGCACCAATATTGAAAGAGTCGAAGTAATCAAGGGACCAGCATCTATGACATTTTCAAATACAGATGCTGGAGGCAGTATCAATATGGTAACTAAAAAGCCCCTGGTAGAAGCCCGTCAACAAGTAAGTTTGACCGCAGGAAGTTTTAATACCATGCGGGGAGCCATGGATTTCACAGGCCCTATTAATGAAGAGAAGACGCTCCTATACCGGTTAAATATAGGATATGAAGATGCTTTGAGTTATAGGGATTTACAATTTAAAAAAGCCATATTAGTAGCCCCTTCTTTTTCTTATGTGCCCAATGACAAAACAAGAATAAACCTGGAAATGACTTATAGTCAGGACAATTCCAGATTGGATAGGGGCCAGCCAATATTTGGGGCAACGGCCGGGGTTACCAACCTAAACAGTACACCATTAAGTTTTGCCATTGGTGCTTCCAATGACCATTACCACACACAGGAAACTTCTTTCATGCTGAATCTGGTACATGAATTTTCCAAAGAAGCATCCTTGAATGTTTCCTATATGAAACAGGGATGGAATGAAGACTTATCTGAGCACCGGACATCAAATATATTTGCAAGAGATTCCTCTGGAAACAGCATCCCTTCTCTGGTGGATATGCAGTTCTTTCAAAGACAGCAAAAGTGGTATACGAATAACGTGAATGCTTTTATCAATATTCAGAAAGAAGTTGGAAAGCTTAAGAACAATACGGTGGTGGG
This sequence comes from Anditalea andensis, assembly GCF_000714815.1. Taxonomy (GTDB): domain Bacteria; phylum Bacteroidota; class Bacteroidia; order Cytophagales; family Cyclobacteriaceae; genus Anditalea; species Anditalea andensis. The sequence goes on from NZ_JMIH01000016.1 coordinate 178,079, forward strand.
AACGGATTACATCCATTATCATGTAATTAGAGGTGCTGCTCAAAATATTGGCAGAGGATTTATTAATGCCGATGGTACAGGAGCCATCAATACATATGACCCATCAACCCCCCAATTATATCAATATGGGACTTTTGCAGGGGTCAGGGCTCCTATTCCAAATGTACCCTACTTTGATCTTCAAAATCCTGAATACCTGATAAAAAACATGAGTGATTATTTTCTGGAAAGGTCAGATTTTGCTCCTACGGCTTATTTTAGCAATGGGTTTTATGTGATGAATGAAAGTCGTATAGACAAGTTCATCCTAAACTTAGGATTGAGGCAGGAATATTATACGGATTTAATAAACTACCGGTTGTCCAACGAAGATAAAGTTACCCAAAAGGCATTGCTGCCACGCATAGGCCTTACGTATCTGGCAAGTAATAACATCAATGCATATGGGGTATATACGGAGAGTTATCTGCCCCAGTCTACAGCTAGCCTTGTTAACCCCCAAGCAGGGGGCCCTTTTGATCCTTTGATGAGCAATATGATTGAATTTGGGACCAAAACAACATGGTTTGGTGGCGCATTACAAGGGAATTTAGCTGTTTTTGAAATCAATCAGCAAAACATTTTGATCAGTGCCAACGATCCAGGCAATGTAAACCTACTCCGACAGCGGGGAAGAGAACGCTATAAGGGTGCGGAAACAGAAATCATCGGTAACATCCTACCCAATCTTCAGGTAAATGTGGCATATGCCTATATAGATGCCAGGATTATTGAAGATGTGGACGCTTTAATGGGATTGAGAAAAGAAAATACACCTACCAACAATTTCAGTTTATGGGGTAGATATGATTTTGTTCATCCTTCTGTCCAAGGTCTGGGATTTGGGTTTGGAGCTAATCATGTAGGAGAAAAAATCCCTTGGTTTACACGAGATTTCACGATCCCCGCATACACTGTTGCAGATGCAGCTATCTATTATAGCGTGAAAAACATGCAGATGGCACTCAATGTAAACAACATCTTTGATAAAGAATACTGGTTGGGAGCTATTAACTATACCAGATTATATCCTGCTGCGCCGCGAAACGCCATGCTGAACGTAACTTACAACTTCTAATATGTATGAAAGGGACTGCACTATAGGTCTCTCCCTTCCTTGAAAAATATCTTATGGAAAAAATATTGATTATCGCTAAAAACGAATGGAAAATATTGGCAAGAAATAAAATTGCTGTGTTCCTGATCATGGTCTTTTCAGGAATATTACTATTAGCCGCTTATGTAGGTTTAGATCTGACCAGTAAGCAAAACGAAGTACGTCAGAAATATCAGCTTGAAGTCCAAGACCAATGGATGTCACAACCCGACCGACATCCCCACCGGGTAGCCCATTATGGATATTTGGCTTTTAGAGAAAAATCAGCATTGAGCTTTTTTGATTTTGGTATTGAAAGCTTTGTTGGCAATTCAGTGTTTTTGGAAGCACACCGTCAAAACACTGTCAACCTTAGTGAAGCAGGTTTTTCTAATGGTATGCTACGGTTTGGTGAACTGAGTATGGCAATGGTATTGCAGTTATTGACACCACTTTTTATATTTTTCATAGGTTTCAGTACCGTGGCCAGCCTTAGGGAAAACGGAATACTAAAAATAATGCTCACCCAAGGCATATCTATGAAGACTATCGTCTGGGGTAAAATCGTGGGGGTTTTCTCTTTCACAGCAGCTGTGTTTCTGCCTTTAATTTTAATTGGATTTATAGGCGAACTGTTATGGAATTCCCAATCAGTATCTACAGATATCTTTATCAGAGGTGGAACAATCCTTTTGCTGTATGCTGTTTATTTTGGCATCTGCTCAAGTACGGCTGTACTGGTTTCCGCCCATTCCAAAAAAGCAGGACATGCATTGATAAGCTTGATTCTCATATGGATGTTCAGTGCGGTCATCATGCCTAAAATGGCCCAAACCATAGGAACTAAACTTTATCCTTCTATTTCCAAATTGGAATTTGAAAGGGAAATAGAGGCTGACCTTAGCCAAGAAGGAGATTCGCATAATCCAGATGACCCACATTATGCAGCCTTCAAAGCAGCTACCCTCGCAGAATATGGCGTAGATTCGGTACACAAACTCCCCTTTAATTACTCAGGGTATGTCATGGCGGAAGGGGAAAGAATTTCTGCATCCCTATTCAACAGGCACTTTGACAGACTTATCCATACCTATCAAAATCAGAACAGCTTTGCCGAAATATTGAGCTTTATTAACCCTTATCTGATGATACGAAACGCTTCCATTCTGGTAGCAGGTACGGACCTGGAACATTATGTCGATTTCCAGAAACAAGCTGAAGCATACCGGTATCAGCAGACTCAGTGGCTAAACCATATACATACATATGAAATAAAAGCCCAAAACGATAAAGCCCAACGGGTCCAAAATGACCTTTTTAAAGAATATGATACCTTTAGCTATCAATCCAGGTCTATATCATGGGCAGCTGAAAACAAGGCCTTAACAGTAGCATCTTTGATATTCTGGATATCACTTTTATTGGGTACTACTTCATTTCTCGCTAATAAATCCTCTGCTATATAATGACCCCATTCAAAAAAACATTCACTCTAGAAGGCAAACAATTTGTACGCAGTCGCATTACTTGGCTGGGTTTTGCCATAGTTTTTATCATAGGTGTTTATGCTATATTTCATGGAAAAATACTGATAGCTGAGCAACAAAAAGTAATCAATCAGGTAGATGCTGTCCAGGAGGATCAACTCCGTACCCACATTATACACAATGCTGACCAAGAAGTGGGGGCACTTTTATATTATCAGTTTTTCTACACCAAAAACGAACCTTCTAAGTGGGCTGCATTCTCTGTGGGGCAGCGTGATATCAATGCCTATACACTTAAGGTCAGAATGCTGGCCGTAGAAGGTCAGCTGTATGATACGGAACTTTCTAATCCTAACACCCTTCTTTCAGGTAATCTCGATTTGAGTTTTGTTATTATATTTTTATTTCCACTGCTTATTATTTCACTTTGCTTTAATATCCTTTCCGGAGAGCAGGAGTCGGGTATCTGGGCACTGGTAGCCTCTCAACCGGTATCTGAAATGAAGGTTTTGTTAATGAAGTTTCTTGTCAGATTCCTGCCCATATTTATATTGATGGGGTTATTGTTGACCCTATCCGTTTTAATTTTAAATCTACCAATTGATCAACCTTTATTTTTGATATTTACCCTGTCCACTGCCTATATAATTTTCTGGTTTCTGGTCGTATATATCATCGTTTTATTTAGGCAGCATTCAAATTTTAATGCAGTCACATTGCTGAGTGTGTGGCTGCTTTTAGTGGTATTAATTCCTGCTTTTGCCAATGTCCTGGTGTCAAGTCTTGTCCCTATTCCAGAGGCATTGGCCACTGCGGTAGTTCAGCGTGAAGCGTATCATGAAAAATGGGATATGCCAAAAAATATTGTTATGGACCCCTTTTTTACTTCCTATCCGCAATACAGCCACTATCCTATTCCCGAAGACAGATTTTCCTATGGGTGGTATTATGCCATGATGTTTGCAGCAGATAAGGAAGCAAATAATAGTAGTGCTGTCTTATTTGACAAGCTGGCCAAACGACAGGAACTGGGTATTAAGATCGGCTTTTTTGTTCCCAGTTTATTTCTTCAGAACCAGTTTAATAGGATAGCCAAAACGGATCTGGAAGACCATGTAAATTACCTTAGATCAGTAAAAGCATATCACCGGGAAATCTCGGAGTTTTTCTATCCGTATGTCTTTGAGGCGGTCCTACCTGCTGAATTAGACTGGGATCTGGTGCCAAAATATTCTAGAAATTAGGAGCTAACAGATTATAGATTTGCCTGGAGTTAGTTAAGAAGTCAAGTAAATAATACAAGTGAAACATACGTTTTTAAAAGAGGCTGTCTCATAACTATGGACAGCCTCTGTTGTATTTGGGTCGGTATCTGAGTCAATTTTTATTCAGCCAAATCTGAGGTTCTTGAATTGGATTATAAGACAGCGTCGTCTATTTCTTAATCTTCATTTCACTACTGATGCCTACTATCTATCCTATCTGTTAGATTTGGCAAAATCTGTGGTTAACCTTTCGCAATTCGGAAAAGATGTATGGAGCATATACTTCTGTATATTCCTGGTTAAAAGAAACAGTACTATATAAATAAAGAATTATTGATCATCCTCTTTGGACTTTCTCCTTCCTCCAGTCTACTTTACTTACTCTATATGTCCAATGTTAAATAATCCATTCCCTTTTGCCACAGGTGGATTGAAGGTCATGTATAGAATAAGTCCATCCACAGGGCAGTGGACATCGGTTAAGTGATTTCCAAAAAAGTCAGTAATATACCCTAGCTTCATACCTTTCTTTACATAATCCCCACTCGTCAGTGTACTGTAGAAAAATCCATCATGATCACTGCTGACAGAGGTACGATTGGCTACCAGTACCGGATTTTCCACGTAGGTTGCTGGACCATCCAGAATTTTTAGATGCCGGAGAAGGTTCATTAAGGCATTTTCGGCCTGTATCACGTATTTTTCTTCTACCATTCCCTTTCTCCCACATTCAATATCTACAGCAGGTATATTGCGTTTGGTAGCTTCTCTTGAGCAATAAATGGCTTCTTCCTGAAGGCTTTCTTCGTTACCAAACTGCACTATGTAGTCGAAACCTAACGCTAAAGCCATTTCCTTTGCTTTGGCAGATGTTTCTGGTAGATCAAAATAATTATAATATCCGGAATAAGGCCTTAAATCATTATTCGCATCTCCTGCATGCACATCTATAAAATTATCGCATTTCGCTATAATTTCATTGGAAATGACCCAGGCTATCTTTTCAGTTATGGTGCCGTCCTCCTTACCGGGAAATACGCGGTTTAGGTTTTTACCATCCATAGGATTTACCCTAAGGCTGCGCTGCAAAAAAGAAGGAACGTTAGCTAAATGAACGAGAATGACAGTTCCTTTCATTTGTATAGGATCCAGCTTTTTTGAAAGATTTTGGGCCGCCATGATAGGTACATATTCCAAGCCATGTACTCCTGCTGTAATACCTAGCACAGCCCCCTTGTCTATGCCATTAAATACAGTAATGGGAATGACGGTACTATCATTTCCGCTTTTTATAGGCAGCAGTAGCTCCATCTTCTCCCCTGCTTTTATTTCATTTCCTACAAAATGAAAGGAATCATTCTGTGCATTCACCACATGATAAAAAGACATTAAAAGCAAACATAAAGAAGAAATCTTTGAATATAAGGTCATTACAATTTAAGTATAGTAAGTATAAATAAAACAGCGGCTAGTAATGCGCAACTAAATTGCAATTTGGCAAAAAGCTTTGATTTTTCAGCCTTATTTGACATTTAATATAAATACGTACATAATGTTCTTCCTGATAATTTATCATATATGATATCATTCCCTTCAAAATCTGCATGGTTACTGTAACTGAAGTTCTCTTCTAAGGTATTCATCTTCCAGACTGTTCCTGGTCCAATAGTCAATGACCTTTACAGCTTTTCTTTCAGCTCTGCTCACCTCTTGCTGTCCGTTCGACATTATTTCTATTTCTTCCCAAGCCATGATCTCGTGGGGAAATTCCTTTCTGAAATCTATTTTCAGCGTTCTCTTACCCGAGCCATAAGTAAGTTCCAACTGCCTCCTTTGCGGGGTGATATCCTGGATACGGATAAAAGCCTCTTCCGAAGTCAATTGCTGATGGGTAAAACGCTGATACATCATCGATGGAAAAACATTGATTCCACCTATAGGGATCTGGTCCGGATCTATACGTATGAGGTTCCATAGATCATCTTCAGCCAACCCAGATATGGCAAAGCTTTCATCACCTTCCTGTTCAAAATAAGAATGGAGCTGTCCCGTATAGCTATTTCCAGAGCTAAGATTCAGTTGTATGAAAGACTGGCCGCACCACTCCTGAACACTAGAGGTAATTTTAACGGCCTGCGACAGTTCCCTCACGGGAGTAAATACGGAAGTCATCATGCTATATGGATATATACCGGTGATGAAATTACGGGTCTGGTTAAGTTTCAAAACCGTCTGCGCATCCCTTCCAGCACCCCGAGGATCATCTAATTTTACCTGATTATTTCTAGAAAAATCTTCCGTAACGTATACTAGTACGGCAGTCCCCTCCCGAGCTTCACCATACCGGTATTGCATAAGGTCAAAACTGCTTATCTCAGCATTTCCCTGAAACCAATAACTTCCCCACCTCTCAAAATCAATATTCTCCCGCTGCTCCGGCCTTCCGCAGGAAATCATTAGGAGAATAGCCCACATCATTAAAATTTGATGGTATATTCTTTTCATATAGTAGATGTTTAACTTTAAGTAAAGTCTGTAATATATTTATAAATCAATTTAATACTCTTAACATCCGGTTTAGTTTCAAATAAGATAACTCGATTTTTCCTGATACATAGGCATCCTACTTATACTATGCGATATTATTTTAACCGTACACAGGTCATCGACCTACACTCTACCTAACCCTACATCCCTCATCTGTACCTCCATATCGTCCAAAGAATCTTATACCCTGCGCCAAATACCCCTTTGACCGTCCCACTGATTTTGGATATCCCTATTCTCTGGCGGTAATCTACCGGAACCTCGGTGGTTTTGAACCCCAACTTGGCAGCTTTGATCTGCATTTCTATGGTCCAGCCAAATGTCTCATCTTCCATACAGAGCTGTTGTAATCTATCCCACTTAATTGCCCGGAAAGGTCCCAGATCACTGTAGTTTGTTTTATAAATCCATTTCATCAGAGTAGTTGATAGCCAGTTGCCAAACAGCTGGGGAAGGGTCATCGATCCACTTTCACGCTTCCCTTTGGCCCTTGAACCTATCACCAGATCATAGTCATCTTCTATGATCGGCCTGATCAAATCCTTCAGCTGGGCGGGATAGTCACTATAATCAGCATCCAAAAACACCAGTATGTCAGGTGCTGTATTAAATGTAGCAATATGGGCTATACCGCTAAGACAAGCCTTTCCATACCCTCGTTGAGGTTCGTCTATTACCATTGCTCCGGCCTGCTGTGCATACGTTTTAGTATCATCATTTGAATTGTTATTGACAACCAGTATATGCCGCACCACGTCAGGAATCTCCATAATTACTTGCTGCACACTGTTTTGTTCATTATAAGCCGGCATCAAGATATCTATAATTGGATTTTTCATAAGGGTGCCTTTGGCAAATAAATTTTTATATGGAACCGGTTCTATATGATCTCAAGGAAGTGATGGCTACAGTCCCATAACCTATCGCTAACATAAGATGAAAAATGATCATCTCATAAGTAGCTGTATAGATAGACAATATCACCATACAACTAAATATTATCATAAGTAAACCTTCTCCATAGGTGGTAAGGGGGATATTTATTTGATGGTAAACATTTTTTTGCCAGCTGTTCTTACCCTGTTTCAGATTGTACTTCGGCGTACGGATAAAGGGGGACTTTCTTCCTGTCAGTCCTTCCCATACTGCCTGGGAATTGTGCAGAGAAAGGCCCATGGATACAGAAAGGAAAAGCGGCAGTTCATACAGGAACTGTAGAGTACCTTTAAACCTAAATTTCAAAAGGCTAAGATTGGCAAAGAAGTAAACAAGGGCAATGACGATAAAACTTAATAGAAATACTGCAGCCGCCTGAAAATAATACTCGGGTATCCAGTTATCATAAAACGCCCACCATATCGGAATGCTGCTGATACTCGCCACCAGTACCGCTATAAATATAAAACTGTTCAGCAAATGGGCGGTAGCATGGTATTTAGTTTTCCATGGCAATGGAAGTGTAAAAACCGATTTAAGGTGTTTAACAGCACACTCTGCCCCCCCTTTGGTCCATCGAAACTGCTGTGACTTGATGGCAGACATCACCGGCGGGAGTTCTGCAGGCGAAGCTATATCAGGACGGTATATGAATTCCCAGCCTTTTTTCTGGGCCCTATAGCTTAGGTCAAGATCCTCCGTAAGCGTATCATCTTCCCAGTTGCCGGCATCAAGTATGCATGCTTTTCTCCATATACCACCGGTCCCGTTAAAATTAATAAAAGCTTTTTGACAGTTTCGGCCCAACTGTTCCACCATGAAATGGGCGTCCAGTGCAAAAGCCTGAAGCCTGGTCAATATGGAATAGTCTTCATTAAGGTGGGTCCATCGGGACTGTACCATTCCAACCTTGGGATCCTTAAAAAAACCAACGGTCTTGATAAGAAAATCAGGGTCAGGTACAAAGTCTGCGTCGAAAATAGCTATAAGTTCCCCTTTAGCAGAGCCTAAAGCATTTTTTAACGCACCTGCCTTAAACCCTTTTCTATCATCCCTTTGTATATGTACAATATCAAATTGAGGATATAGCCGGATACAGGATTGAACCATCTGTACTGTTTCGTCGGTACTGTCATCCAATAGCTGGATTTCAAGCTTGGCAGCAGGGTAACGGATAGCCGCAGCTGCATGGATCAGCCGATCCACTACATATTTTTCATTGAAGAGAGGCAGCTGAACCGTCACGTAAGGCAACGCTTCGATATCTGCTATTACTATTGGGCTAAGGTTTTTTTTCTTTTTTAAAAAAATGAAAAGTAGGTGGGCCTGTGCCAGGCTGTAAAAAAATACAAACAGCATCGCCATTACATATACGGCTATAAAAGGATATATTAATATCATTGATTTTTGATCGTAACGGATTTATTGCCTATGATGATCGGCATGTCGGATATCCTACCTTCTTCGTTGCCGTTTTCCAACTTAAGTACTCCACGAGGACATACAGAAGAACATACTCCGCAGCCTACACAGGAGGCCCTCACTATATTCTGTCCCCGCTGGGCATACCAGCGTACATCTATGCCCATTTCACAATAAGTGGAACAATTGCCACAAGATATACATTGTCCGCCGTTTGTGGTAATTCTGAAGCGACTTTTAAATCTTTGAACAATGCCCAAGTAAGCAGCCAGAGGGCAGCCATATCGGCACCATACCCTATTTCCCATAAATGGATAAAAACCCACTCCTACCACCCCGGCAAATGCAGCCCCTATAAGAAAACCGTACCACTCATGCAGCATGTCAGTGCTATGGCCTAGCCATTCATATCCTGTGAAATAATTCACTATGGTAAAAGCTGTCATCACCACCGCAAAAACCAATACACTGTGCACCATCCATCGTTCTATTTTCCAGGATTTAACAGACTTATCAGAAAGGTGACGGTAAGGATCACCTGCTGTCTCTGCCAGCCCCCCACAGCCACATACCCAGCTGCAGTACCAGCGCTTGCCATAAAAATAAGTCATCAGCGGCACCCCTATCACTATCAGCAGTATTCCTGAGATCAGCATCAGCATACCGATGGCGCCACTGCTGAGCATATCGTCTATTCTATAGTCAAAAAAGAAGGTGTAATCCAACGGCCAGATATTGATGAAATTATGGTAAGGCTGATTGAATAGCATTAAAATCTCAGGTAATAAAAATGCAAAGCTTAACTGAAAAAACATCACAGAGGCCGTTCTAAGCATCTGGTATCTGTTACCCCAATATTTACGGAACATGCGGATGCCCATCACCAGAATAGCAAGGGTATAAATGACCCCGTACATAAACCACTGACTTGCAGGGCCTCCGGATATCTTCCTACTGATAGGGTCTGTTATCAGTACCCAATTGACGATATAGGCCGGATACCAATAAAGTAATATATATATGAGTATTAGATAGATTCCTACTGTAATGCCTATGATACCCCTTCTTTTGTTGGAAGATAACATCAAACCATTGTGCTTTATTCCCTTTGGTTCACCTCGGTAAAGTGGCAGGATATAGATCAAAGCACCGAAAGACCCCATGAATAAGGTCATGAATAAAAGAACCAAGCGGTTATTAGCTACAAAGCCATCGCTAGATACCCTTGCCGCTGCCAATGTATAATCATCCCATATTACCCTGTCCCAATTCTGCTCATCCTTTTGTAGGTCATTATACCCATCCAAGTAATTGTTAAAGTTGTATACAAAGGCAAAGCTGTTCGTATACTTTACTCCGAACATAGGCCGTAACTCCTTTCTAAGCACTTCCAAGTGTTCATCCTTGGCAATCTCTTCCAGTCGCTCTTCAGTAAGCTGGAACGTACCCAGACAAAGGATAACATTGAAGATGAGTAAGGCTAAAAAAAACAGTGAAAGTCCGAGTTTTTGTATATTTTTCATTTCTGATTATAATCCGAACAGGGCAAGCAGCCCTTTCCTTTTCTTTTTAATTGGGTACAGTTTAATCCCTGTTTGGGATTCAAAGGCATGGAGGATATGCTGATGATGATCTTCAGCAAATTCCTGGTCAAAGCTAGCTTCATGTAACGATGAAATGACTTCTTCTATAGTTCCACCTCTCTTCAGCAAGACATCGAAGTATTCGTGACGTAACCTGAACCCCATACTGTTTACTCCTTTTAACTGTCTGCTATTACCGTCATATAAAGCCCGAAAGCAAATTTTTCCCTCAGGATGTTCCCAATAAAAAGAATCTAAAGGATGCTTCCATACACAGGGTACCACACCATAGGTCTGGTATTCAATATCCAAAAACTTGGCCGAATTGAACCATGGACCGGGTTGGTATGGCACAGGCTTGTGGGTCAGATTATAGGCTAGGGTTTCTCCATGCATCCTTCCGGTATACCAGACCTGTTCTACCTTTGGGCGGCTTGGCGGTGGATTTCTATACTGTACGCAATCCCCAATAGCATATACCCCTTCGATATTGGTAGCAAAATATTCATCTACCAAGATACCTCTATCCACTTCTATGGGTGTATCTTGGATCAGGGATATATTAGGACTCACGCCCACTCCGAGTCCTACAAACTGACAGGGAATTACTTCCCCTGATTGAGTGATAACCGCTTTAACTTTACCGTTTCCGTCATCTATGATTTTATCCAGTACAGTTTCCAGTCGAAGATCTATATGATGTTCTCTAATGTGCCTTCCCACCAGTCTGGCTTCATCCTCTGGAAGGATGTTGTTCCAGAATTCCTTTTCCCGTACCAAAAAGGTAACCGGTATATGACGACTTCGTAGCATTTCTGCCATCTCAATCCCGATCAGTCCGCCCCCTACGATTACCGCTCTTTGACAGTTCCTGGTATTGGCTTCCATATCCTCAAGATCCTGATAATTATACAATCCCTGTACCCCCTTAAGATCCTTCCCTTCCCATCCAAATGTATTATACTTTGAACCCAAAGCCAATACAAGCAGGTCGTATTCGATGGGTGGTGATTGCTCTAGATTTAACTTCTTATTGTCAATATCTATTTCCGTCACCCAATCATGCACCAGGTTTAACCGGTTTTTTCCCCAAAAATGATCTTCATAAGGTTTGGTATGGTGGTACTTCATATGACCCATATAGATATACATGAGCGCAGTCCTGCTATAGAAATGTTCTGTTTCCCCGGATATGATCGTAATCCGGATATCGCTGTCCTGCTTTCTGATATGACGGGCACAGGTGATTCCTGATATCCCGTTACCTATGATTACAATATGCTTTTGATTTTGATTAATTTGGGCCACTGTATTGATCGCTATACTTATTTTTCTCTGCTTAAAGCAGCATAATAATACGCCTTTATTATTTCAGAAGCTATTCCCTTCTTATACATTTGAAATACCCTGTAGTTCGTGTAATTTACCAGAAAATAATTGTTACATCTATATTTTCTGGAAGAAACTATCACCTCTTTTGGGATAATATAATATCCATATTTCTTTTTTAGTCTATGTACAAATTCAAAATCTTCCATGATACAGAAATTATTGTCATAACCGCCATGTTCTGAAAACACTTTTTTGGGAATGTAAAGGGTCTGATCTCCTCCTCCGCTATAAAAAGTTTGAAACCTGGACATATAGGCATTGAGGTTTAGCAAAATAGCATTTGGATCGAATTTCAACCTATACCCACCCATTAAGTACCCCTTGTCGATAGCCAGATTGATATCCTCGACTAAACTGAGCGGGGGAAGTGCATCTGCATGGACAAAATATAAAATCTCCCCCCTGGCTTCGGCAGCACCTAGGTTCATCTGAAGGGCCCGGCTTGCTTTATGGGAATTTAATACCTTTAATTTTAAAGCTGCCTTTTGTGAAAAATCAAATGACTCATCCGCTTGGACCACTATGATATCAAGGTGCTCATTGTAAGCAGCATTTCTGAGATGCATCAGCAATTTTATCAGAGCCTCTTTATCCCGATAGACAGGAATGATCAAACTTATTTCACGCATAGGCTATTCATTCAGATCCCAGTTATACTTCATATGGGTTACCTTTGCATTTGGATGGATCCGGTTTTTGGCATATTTGTTCAAATAGTCAATAAGGCTGCTTTGGGTGGTAAAATCTGCTTTAAACCAACTGAAAATGGGGGATATTTCAATCCTATCTGTACCCAGTTTATTATATCTGGTATGGTTGATAAATATCCGTGCCTGCTCATCCAGTTGCCGTTCCAGTATAGCTGCTTCATAAGCTTCGTTTCTCAAAGGAGGACATGAAACCGAAGCACAGTTGATAGCAAAATGAATCCTGGGCTCATCAAATTCCTTTCTGAGAATTTTATGCTCTATCTCATCCAGACTGGCATCCTCCCCACCTATTTGAAAGAACTTCCTATGCCAGACGGTATTGATCAATGGTATTTTAAAGGTTGGATGAAGATCTTGAATACTTTTTACAGGGTAGTGATCTATTATCAGTTTTACGGTAAAGGCATTATAGGCATTGATCCAATAGGCCAGTTGTTCCTGCTCCGACCAGGTGTTTTTATCCGGTGGGGAACTGCTGAGAGTGTAAAGATAGCGTTCAAGTTTAGGCTTATCTTTTATAAGACCTTTGTAATTCACTTTCCCCTGCTCCGTCACATAAAGGCTAAGTAGTTCATTCCAAAGCTGATGGGAAGGGGGTGAAGCACCATCTGCTCCCAAGGTGGAGCTATGGCAACCCGAAGTGATGCCAATCAATAAAGTGATTGAAATTATTTTGAGAAGGTAAGTCATTGGAGGAAAGAATAATGTTCTTTTTCTATAGGTAATTTAATAAAACAATTTTACTTATAATTTTAATCTCCCCAGTATATAAGATTAATAATTTTAAGCAGATTCGAGAAATGAATAGTACTAGGTAAAGGTCTTTAATAAATTGGATTTTAATTTGAAAGACATGATTTGTAAGTGAATTTTTACATATTTTACCATTTATAATCCACTAGTTTCATCAAGGAGTCTTTGTGCTGTACATCATTAATTACATACTCCACCTTCTTGGTTTTAACTGATAGATTGAAAAGTTGGGCATAGCATGATTTTTAACTATAGTAATTTACTATATAATGCCAATCCTAATGATAAGAATAGTAGTAGAAGTTCAATGCTATTTAAAAAGACTAATCCTTTTCTACAGGTATTCCCCTCTTTCAAGATTTTAACATTATATATCCATATTACCGGTTGATCCTTTCTGAAAGATACCGAAAAAAAATTATGACGAGTTACTCAAAAATTGAGCTTATTTTAAAAATAAAACCCAGATTCATACCACTTAATATTTTGAAAATCATATATATACATGATTATAAGAAAAAAACCAATGTATTAAAGGCAAGTAACAGCTAAGTAATAGCCATATAAGTAGCTAGGTATAGGCAGCCAAAACTTAGATAAAAGCTATATGTACGTTATAAAAGCTTTAGGCCTACCACTCTAGTACTAGATAAATCTGAAGCATATGTTTTCCCCAGTTTATTTACCGAATGTACCTACGTTGGTAATCAGTGAGGAATTTTTTACACAAAGGTATAGGCGCATAATATACGCCTATATTATTCTTTGAATAAGGTATTCATTCAGACCTATGAACAGTCTCTATATTCATCTTATCTGAAGCTTTCAGCAGATGATTGAACAGCATCTTAAATGTACCAAAGGACTGAGCCCGGAAGGTGATTTCAGGACCATAAGCTATGAAGGTCCCTTTTCCAACAGGTACCTGAAAAGCCAAAACCCCATCTTCCAAATAAGATTGCCCATATGCCCAACCGCTCCTTAGAGGATCGGGCCGGTCAAACCATGCCAGCGGCTCTATGCCGGCATTTCCGGCCTCCGGCTTTAATTTGAACACATTGCTGTTATTGAACATGACATCTGCGTATTGCTCCATACCATAATTGGATGGATGTTCATGATTGATCCTCGCGATCAGTATACTTCCAGGGATATAATATTTTTCTCCTGGAAGCTGTTTTTCTTTACCATCTTTATCAATTTCAGTAAGGGCATTTTTAATAGGCAGGTCCAGATGATATGCTAAATGGGTGCTGCTGCCGACTGTCACTATGTTCCCTCCATTTTCCAAGAACTTTACCAGTTCAGGAAGTGATTTGTCGGAAGAGATATTACCCAGCATGCTGTGGAATTCTTTAGGTATATTTTCTGCTTCCGGCTGTCTGCCCCCCGAATCATCAGAACTGCTAAGGGTGCGGGGTATACCTCCACTGATAAACAGTATTACATCATACTTGCTATTAAGATTGCCCCTGTCTATATCCTGCGGAAATATTACTTCATAGTCAAATTGATATTTTTCCATAATCCACCTCACCCAGCCCGATGGCATGGATCCACCATAATAATCGTACAGCGCTATACGAGAAGACTTTACCTCAGTCGCTGTCATAGGAATACCAGTATTGACGGGAATCAGTTTTATTCCCGATTCCTTTGCTGCATCTTCTAATATATCCTTGTAATCTCCAGATACATAAAATGACCCAATGGCCGCCCCATCTATCATTTGGTCCACACGGTAAACTTGGGCACCATTTTTCAATAATCTATTTACTACCATAAAGGCATTATTGGCACCTCCATCTAAAAGGAAACCTTGGGATTCATTTACTTGGGGAGTATGTGGCTTTTGAACCGCTCCGTATGGCAGTTCCTGAAACGGACCCTCAAAACCGTCAAGTATCCTGTCGAACACTATCCCCATCTGAAAAGCCAAAGTCCAACCAGCCGCATCATAAGGCCTGATAGGAGGGCCTCCAGGGTATTGAAAATCATTGGGGTGATCCTGTGGCTCAAACATATCTAATATATGAGGCTTAAAGGCCTGTGCTGTTTTTATTATATAGGAACCTATGGGATAATTTTTACCGCCAACCGTAAAGTCAGAAGTGGCCTGATGAATCTGTATCCCGGATTTGATCAAAGCATTGACAAAATCAACTGCGGTAGGAAAATCACTTTGGTCTGCCGGAATGATAAAACCTCTCGGATCCCTTAAGTCCTTATCTTTAAATACAGCTTCATAATAAGAATTGGGAACTCCTCCCCTCCTATTATACGGTAAATCATCGTCCTGATTTACTTTCCCCTCTTTTCTGTCAGCTGCATATTGTTTTTCGATGCGCTCTACGTAATTTGGCAAAGGACTCCAAGTGTCTTGATTGCCTTTTTCTATTGCATTTCTACCCATCTTATAGATATTAAAAAGCAGGTTATGGGCATTTGACCTTGCATAATTCAGTACGGCATAATTTAAGGAAACCGAGTAATCAATAGACTGCCTGAAGCTCCAGGGCTGAGGCTGAACTGGAAAAGGTGTATTATTATTAGCCAATAGCCGGCTTGGCACAAAGGGTATGGCAGAAGGAGTAGGGTTACCGGTGATTTCCGTCAATATACCAATCATGTTATGGAAATAAGGAGTAGTCCTTAAGCCTCCGTTCCACCAGGTAGAATAGGGAGAACCGCCCAACCGTGTGTAACCTGGTTTACCTTCCGCATATAGTCCATTGATCATGGCTGCCCCAACGCCATCTATGCCAGTGATCAGCATGGGGTCCAGGGCATGGTTGAATGGGTCACGATAGGGAGGACCGGCCACTACTGTACCAGCAGGGCTGGTCTGGTGGTGATTATAAATGATCTGTGGCATCCACTCTATATATTGCTGTCGCGAAATATTGGTCGATTCCTTCAGGTTGTTCATAAAAAAATCTCTGTTATTATCATGGCCTGCATATTTTTGATAAAGTGCCGGAATGCTCATATCCCGCTTTTTTAGATCATTAGGCCGCATATACCAGTTGGAAATCATTTCATGCCCATCAGGATTGGCATGAGCTAAGAGGATGATGACATCGTCAAGAATCTTAAGCGTCTCTTCATCATTTCTGGTCACCAACTGGTAATAGGTTTCTATCAACTGGTGGGTGCCCACCGTTTCGTTAGCGTGCAGCCCCCCATCAATCCATATAATCGGTTTGGCTTCTGAAATCATGATTTTAGCTTGCTCCATCGATATTTCTGCTCTTGCCAGTTTCTGGGAAAGTTCCTTAAATCTATCGAGGTTTTTATGGTTTTCCGGGGAAGTAATGATCATCATGGGCTGATGTCTTCCCTCTTCTGTAAGCCCTATATCCACCCACTCCACGCGTTCAGATAATGCCAGTGTTTTAAAATAGGCTTCGGCCTGGGTGAAATTGACCAAAGTATAATCAGTCCCTATATCACTGCCAAAAAACGTTTTGGGGGAAGGCAGTTCCTGGCCCATAGCCGAAGTACTTAGAAAAACATATAGCACCAGAAACTTTAGCTTGTTATAAAACATCATTGATTAGCTTTAGGGGTAAAAGAAATATATGGACTTCCTAATGTTATTATTGATAATGCGTTTTTAATTTAGAGGATTTTATATAAAACCTTAGTAGATATTATGTAGGCGGTGCATGGTTTATAACAGCAGAACATAAAAATACAAAATCAACCTGATACTTATATATGTATAAAAAAAATGTTACCCCAAGGTTTTACTTGGGATAACATTTCTCAAAAAAATCAATTTAATCATCTTATATAAAAAAGGGATCGTCAGTAATAGGTGTAAGTATATTCTATTCCTCCATAGACTGCTTTGATGTTTTTAATATGGAATCCCATCTGGTATCCGCATTTCTAGCCCAAGTGAGTATTTTCGGAACTAAAGCCACTCCCAGTAAAATAGTACCTACCAAGAGTATGTGAAAAGGATTCATGAAATAAGACCCGGAAGTAAAGATACCCAATATAAGCAAAGTGCTAAAAGGAAGGGATAAAGCCAACACATTGATACCAAGTTCAAGATCAAAGGTCATGTTCTTTTTCAAACTATCCTTTTCAAGCTCCATAGCCCTTATAGCTGACATATGGGCAAATGGCCAAAAACTGCAGGCGCTCTGAGGAAATACCACAGCCAACATAACAGCCGCTTCAGACGGCAAAGGGACAAGAAGTACAAAGATACCGCTCAATAGGAAGGTAATACCCGATCTGAAAATGAGTAAAGATGTAATCATCTTTAACTGATCCCATTTAAATATTACCGCTACCCCTATAAACAACAAAACCAACGGGGTCATCATGTTTTTTAACATGATAATGGATTCACTCAGGAATAAGGGCATGGTCTCTAATCTTATTCCAAATGACAACAGCACAATGGCTACCAACATCACCATATTGATAGGTTCCTTTACCATTGCCATCACTAACTCTTTTATTCTCTGTCCATTTGAGATAGCTGTGAGATGATGTGATTTGTAAAACCAGTGCATTGCCAAAAGGTAAGATATCAATAGGACAAATAACTTATTGCCTATATCTGCCAAAGCTCCCCAGGCCAATACTTCATCCCCTAAGTATTCCACTAAAAAAGGAAAACAGGATAACCCTGGAGCCAGTGATGGTAGTAATAACATCAAGGTTCTCATGGAAGGAGTATTCGCTTCTATCCCAAGAACCGGAAGAACATACCTGATCCCTAATATCATGATAACATTAAAGACTAAAGCTAGAATAGGAAGCATCAATAGGTCAGGATTAATCTCTATTTTAAGCAATGCTACAAATATCATCGCAGGCAGCGCTATATCCAATATAATAGTCTTTAAGCCTTTTTTATGATCTTCTTTTATTAATTTTTGCTTTAATAGAAACCCTATTACTATTAGGAGCAATAAGGAAAGCGTTTTTTGTAGAGCTATACTCATATGTGATCTATTATTTAGGCGGTAACTTTTTTGAATGTACTGACAAATAGTTTCATTTCATCCATAGTTCCCATACTGACCCTGCACCATGGTTTATCCCCTATATTGAACACTCTAATCCCCACTCCACTGTCATACATTTCTTTTAAAAATTCCTGCCCATCCATGCGGATAGGGAATATCAAAAAATTAGCAACAGAAGGTATGATCTCATATCCAAGAGCAGAAATAGAAGACATAGTATATGCTCTACATTCTTGGTTTTTATGCTTACAATCTGTCAGAAAAGCTTCATCCTTCATGCTCGCTATAGCTCCCTGAAGAGATGTGACACATAGTCCCATGGTACCTCTTACCATACTGGAGATGTTTTTTATACGCTCCGGTGTAGCCACCAGATAGCCGATCCTAAGGCCTGCCATACCATGTATTTTGCTGAATGTCCTGGCTACCATCACATCTTTACCTTCTCTTACTAAGCTTACCATCGACTGTGATGCGGGATTATCCATAAATTCCAGATAGGCCTCATCTACAAATATGGGAGCCTTCACTGAAACTTTATCACAGAATTTCTTCAGTTTGCCTGCGTCTGTTATTGAACCTGTAGGATTGTTTGGGTTGCAGATATAGACCAATTTGGTTTCCTTGTCTACTGCTTCTGTCATTTTGTCCAGGTCATGGGAGAAATCTTTCATTAAAGGAACTGGTTTCCAGCTCCCACCCATAGATTGAGCTGTATTGATCAAAGACATGTAAGCAGGGTCTGCAGAAACTACGTTACCTCCTTCTTTAAACCTGACTATGGCCGTCTTTTCCAGCAAATCTGTGGATCCTGGCCCCAGCATGATGTGATCAGGTGTTACCCCTTCTTTTTCTGCGATCATATCAATCAGGGTAGCTGCATCGCCATGCCCATACCTGTTGCCGGAGATAACTGCATTGGTGATCGCATGGACTACTTTTGGTGCCGGTCCATAAGGGTTTTCATTGGCAGAAAGCCTAGCCACTAATTTAGCTTCATCGACTACGAATTTTGGCAACTCTTCCAAAAGTACACTTTTGGATATCAATGTGGTAGTCATATTGGCATAGCCCATTAAGGGAGAGAAAGCTACCCCTCCTGCTGCTAACATACTGGACTTGATCCAATCTCTGCGGTTTATTTTTTTTAACATATTGTTGATTAATAGAGGTTTGATAGATTAAGACTACAATTGGCTTATTACATAGTGAGTTTCTGTTGGGGTCATGTTTTATCAAGTCCTTTGCTGATACAATGATTAAAAACAAAAATTTCGATTATTTCAAATACAGGGTTAAATTTATACCTTTTATTTCAATTATTATGTCAAATTAATAAAATATAGTTAAAATTTAAACCATTAAATTAAAAATATACGATTCAAATAGGTTTTTTAGTTCTAATATTCGGTTAATTATGGTTTTATAACCAGAGGGTGATTAGTAACTGTTATATGGAATTGTATTGATTTCTTTAATATTGGTGCAAAAGCTCAAATTCTGGCCTAATTTTTATGTAATTTTATATGATGAAAAATGCGAGGTTTATATCTATATGGTTGCTGTGTCTGACTATTTTAGTTCAGATCTGCCTACCTACGGCATATAAAAATGGCAATCTTGATCGGCCCCAAGACGATCTATCCATTCATCAGTCCCATCTTGGCGTAGATTATTTAAATACTGACGGGATATGTATTGAATATCTAGATACCTATTCCTCACGGATTGACTTGGGGAGTACACTTTTCTACACTTTGCCCACTTTTTCATTGGATGCATTCCATGGCAGTCGATCAGTCATTCAGTGGGTATTGACTCATCAGGTAAATCTTCAGTTTACCAAATCCGACATCATATTTCCTTTTGCTTATTTCTGGTAGATTCTATTTTATTACCCCTGTTGATTGGCAGTAAAAATAAGTTTAAACTCATAGGATTGAAGCTTTCATACAGATACGCTCAGTACAATCCTATACATCTACCTATATAACATGATTGAAATTAATTTTATAGGCTTGGCAATATCCATGGTGCTATTGTTTGCCTTTATGACACCTATAATACTTAATATTAGAAAAAACAATAAAACCCAAAAAGCACTCCTGTTGCAGATGGAAAATGCTTTCTTAAAACATGGGTTGAAAGTTCATAAGATAGAAAGCTGGAGACACAGGTATGCCATTGCCATAGACCATGAGGCCAGAAAATTAATCTTTATAAATACCGGAAGCGAACCTCAGGAAATATTCATTGACCTGAATGAGGTAAACCAGGTGATCATCCATGAAAACCATCATTTGAATGGCACTGGAAAAGAAAGCTATAAGGTAATCGATAGATTGGACCTTATCCTATTGGGGGCAAAACAGGAAAGATACAAGCTTAGCTTCTATGACAGTGAAGTCTTTTCAGATGTCCAAAATGAAAAGCCACTCCTCGATGAATGGTACGCCCATATTAAGACAATCATTCAAAATAGACCGGTCCAAAAGGCAGCAGTATTGGCCTAATTATAACGGGAAGGGTTTACTCCTTCCCTGTTATTGCTTTATACGGAAACGCTAAATCTTATTTATAACCAATAATATGATTATAGCAGGAAGCTGTTATAAGGAAAGCGCTTATCAAACATGTTCAGGTATATTGTCAATTATTGGCATTTCATATTCTTAAAAATATTAAGATGTCTCGCTATATTTAAACTTAAATGATATCTTCTTATGGAAAAAGTAAAAATAAATGAAAAGCTCAACCTATTTAGCGATCATTGGAACCCACGTATCGTTGGTGAACTTAACGGCCAACTGGTAAAGGTAGCAAAACTGAAAGGCGAATTTGTATGGCATTCACATGAAGACGAAGATGAATTGTTCTTTATTATAAAAGGTGAGTTGATAATAGAGTTTAGAGATAGGCAAGTCATACTAAAAGACAATGAATTCCTGATAGTGCCAAAGGGTACAGAACATAGGCCAGTAGCCAAAGAAGAAGTCGCTGTCATGCTGTTTGAACCAGCCACTACCCTCAATACCGGCAATCAATATGGGGAAATGACCAGAGAAAAATTAGATAAAATATAATGAAGTAATTATAATATCACCCCAATGAATGCTATTCGATCAAATTATTGAAAGCAGCCAAAATTATAGCTAAAACCATTTAACTTAATATTTTTTTTCTGGTGGTATAAGATTTTAAGCACAAATCATTTATCTTGGATGCTGATAATAAACCTCATTAAACCTAAAACTATGAACATTAAATTAACTTGCCGTATCACGGTAATCGCTGTTTTGGCAGCTTTCCCCATATTAGCGCAGCAGCAGGACATTAAACTTCCGCCAGAAGCTACTGAATTTTGGGAACCAGAACCGAGAGTAGTCACTCCAGCCAATGAAAACCATCTTCCCCCTTCAGACGCCATTGTATTGTTTGATGGCAGCAGTCTTGATAAATTTTTAGGTATAAAAGATGGGGGAACTGCACCATGGAAGGTAGATAACGGTACATTTACTGTGGTACCAGGAAGTGGGGACCTTAAAACAAAAGAATCATTTGGGGATGTTCAGATTCATATAGAATGGTCTGCCCCTGATGTAGTTAAAGGTAAAAGCCAAGGAAGGGGCAACAGTGGCCTGCTTGTCATGGGCAAATATGAAATACAGATATTGGACTCCTATGATAACAGGACGTACTCTAATGGTCAGGCCGGCAGCATTTATAAGCAGCATCCGCCTCTGGTGAATGCCATGAGGTCACCTGAAGAATGGAACACTTATGATATTATTTTTATTGCTCCTAGATTTAACAGTGATGGAATGGTCATAAGTCCTGCCAAAGCCACTGTTTTTCATAACGGCATAGTAGTACAAAATGCAGTGGAGCTAAAGGGGCCGACGGAATACATCGGTATACCTAATTATAAAGAGCATGAGGCAGAACTGCCTTTCCATCTTCAGGACCATGGGGATCTGGTAAGTTTCAGGAATATCTGGGTCAGAAAATTAAACTAAATCCTAAGCGACAAAAAAACCATCATGAACTCCAGAAGAAAATTCCTACAAAAATCATTGCTGGCCACTGCTGGGCTTAGTATTCCTTCATTTATCAATGCCTCCCAACTGGATGCCCTGGTAAGAAAAATCAGTCCAAATGATCGCCTTAATTTTGGTCTCATTGGGGCCAAAGGCATGGGTTGGTCTAATATGTCATCCTTTTTGAAAATGCCCCAGATACATTGTGCGGCCATTGCTGATATCGATGAAAGGGTATTGAATGAAAGAGCTGCTGATGTAGAAAAATTACGAGGTAAAAAGCCTAAACTATATAATGATTACCGTAAGATGCTAGAAGATAAAGATGTGGATGTGGTCATCGTCGGCACACCCGATCATTGGCACGCGCTGAACCTTATCGACAGCCTCTCTGCAGGAAAACATGTATATGTAGAAAAACCGTTAGCCAATACCATAGAAGAATGTAACCTTATGGTTAAAGCACAAGAACGCTATGGGAAGCTGGTCCAGGTAGGCCAATGGCAACGTAGCGGCTCTCAATATGCCGATGCCATTAATTTTGTAAAATCGGGTGAACTTGGCAACATACGTCTGGTCAAATGCTGGGCATACCAAGGCTGGATGAAACCTGTGCCCGTAGCAGCGGATGGAAAAGTGCCTCCGGGCGTAGATTATGATATGTGGCTGGGGCCGGCACCCAAAAGATCTTTTAATCCAAACCGTTTTCATTTTAACTTCCGGTGGTTTTGGGACTATGCAGGTGGACTGATGACAGACTGGGGAGTACATGAGATCGATATAGCGCTTCACGCCATGGGTGTCACTGCACCTAAATCCATCATGGCCTCAGGAGGTAAGTTGGCTTATCCGGAAGATGCATCCGAAACTCCAGATACCCTTCAGACTGTCTATGAATATGATGGATTTAATATGCTATGGGAACACGGCACAGGCATAGACAGCGGAAACTTCGGCTATAATGAAGGGATTGCATTTATAGGCAATAATGCCACTTTGGTCGTAAACCGAGGTGGATGGGAGATCATAGCGGAACGAAAAGATGGCAAACCACTGATAGCAGACATGTCCAGGGTCAAACCTGATGGAGCCTCAGCACTGGACAAACATACTGAAAACTTTGTAGCGGCCATCACAGCTAATGACGCCTCTAAACTAAACTGCGGTATCAAGACAGGAAGCATAGCCGCCATCAATGCCCATATGGGTAACATAGCTTACAAAACAGGTGAAAAAATTTACTGGAATGCAGATAAAGGTCAGTTTACCAGCAGTAAAGCCAATAAACTGATTAAAGCCGATTACCACAACGGTTGGAAATTACCAAAAATAAGTTAAAATTCTGCACCACAGATTGATATTGATTCATATTGAATCTATTGATCCATCTGTGGTGCTTATAAACTACATGATTTTTTGAATAGATTAAATTTTTTATAATTAATTAATTTAAATCCCATTCAGCTTAATTAACTATTGGTACTTTTATAAAGTATATAATTTATTATAAATTTTTATAATTTTTAGAACTGGTACATATGAAATATTTCATACTATTCTATCCTAATAATACCAGAGCAGTCCGTATTAAATATCTATATCATATTTAAGATAATTGTTAAACTTCATTTCTGGTTTTTATGCTTTTTTGTATAAATTGCAATTATAACAATTCCAATAATTTTTAAAACTATATATACCACATCATGCATAACCAACACAAAACACCCAATCCTACAAAATCACTATGGGGTGCTGTCCTGATCGGCATAGGCGTAATGGCTGCTGTAGATACCATAATTTTTCACCAAATCCTTTCATGGCACCATTTCTACGATCTATCTACCACTGAAGTGGCGCTTTTGAGCGATGGGATATTACATTCAGCCGAACTGATAGCCCTTGTAGCGGGATTCTTTATACTCCTGGATTTAAGGAGAAATAAAGCAATGGTCAAAAAACGAGCATGGGCGGGATATTTTTTGGGAATGGGAGGATTCCAGCTTTTTGACGGCCTTATAAACCACAAAGTCTTAAGGCTGCACCAGATCAGATATGTGGACAATGTGCTGCCTTATGATATTGTGTGGAATGTCACAGCCCTTGTTTTATTGGCCATCGGTACCTATATATATTATGGTCATGAGCGGCATTTGTCTGGATTAAATAGCACTCAGTAATCCGAATGCCATGCATGATCACCCCTCACATCATATGCCCCCTGCATCCATCGGAGATTGGATCCCGCTTGTTATAATTGTTTTTGTAGGGTTATTATACAGTTTTGGTTGGGCCTATGTTATCTGGAAAAAAAGAAACTGGAATTCAGCTAGGGGCATAAGTTTTTTGATAGGAACTTTGCTGCTATTTATAGCCATGTGGCCAGATTTGGTAAAGTGGGCACACCATGACCTTAGGGGACATATGGTGCAGCATTTACTGATCGGCATGTTTGCTCCCATCTTTTTGGTCATGGGGGCACCGGTAACCTTGGCACTCAAAACCTGTTCAAAAAATATAGCTGAAGGAATTACCTATTTATTGCGGAGTTTCTTTTTTCATATTATCAGCCATCCACTGACCGCTATGTTTCTGAATTTAGGAGGTATGTATGTGCTTTACCTCACACCTATCTATAATGCCACCATTGAATACCCCATACTGCACCATGCCATCCATATCCATTTTCTGATGGCAGGATATCTGTTTACATGGGCTATCATAGGACCAGATCCTGCTCCTGCCAGGCCAGGACTGGTTACCAGGTTGGCGGTCTTATTTGCCAGCATTGCTGCCCATGCTTTTTTAAGCAAACTGATGTATGCGCATCTCTATCCACTGAACTCTCCCCATGGTAAGGAGGAGATACAGGAAGCCGCTAAACTAATGTATTACTGGGGTGACCTATCAGAATTCATCCTGATCATCATACTTTTTGCGCTTTGGTATTATAAGCGGGGACGTCCGGGTTATGACCTTTCTCCACTGCTGAAGTGGAGTTGATTCCCTATCTGAGTATTGTAACATTTATGTAAGGGATTTTTTTGATCATCCATCCCATACTTTTAGTGATTCGTCACTTTTTATTGTTGGCTTTCTATTCCTTGCTTACTCTTGTATAATCATTAACAAATAAGGAAAAAATGAAAACTTTTGGCCATAAACATAAAATGTACCTGATCATCTTTTGTGGTCTGATCTATAATTTATACCTGTACCAGCAGGAAAAGCCTTCAGCAAATGAACCACACAAACCGTTAATAAAAACGGTGACTATGACTGATCAAATTAATCTGAAAGATACTTCTGCTACAGAATACTTAAAATCACTGAAATAAATACCAACTTGTACTCCGAAAACATCGCCTCACTATACATTGGAGATGATGTGGCTTCAATTATCATTACTTAATATGAAAGAAAAACCATTACCATTCAAGCAGATCGAATGGTGGCTGATGTCCATCCTGTTCTTGATCATCATACTTACCAATATTTTAAATATCAACTTTGATTATATTTCAAGGGCTTCCGAAAGTGTCGTATTCAGGCATATAGCTAACATAGTTATCCCTCTGACCTTATTTGGTGCATTCTATTTTATGCATATGAAAATCATCCCAAACTTTTCAAGGGATGGTAAAAAGGCCAAACTCATTATCTATTCCTTGTTGGTCTTCTTTATTTCAGTGATCATTTGCACCACTTTTTATATCGGTGCTGATTATGGTGACCATCCATTTATGCCATTTTATTTTTCTACAGTGGCCTTATACCTCTCTTATTTCATCTTGGTATATATCTATAACAAAATCATCATAGCAGAAGATATACGTGATTTTACCATATACAACATCATAAGGCTTATTACACTATATGTTCTGGTAATGGTTTTTCTATTCCGCACTCAAAAATTCCATCAGGACTTGGTGCTGATCCTATATGCTATGGTCATACCCGCTATAGTGGCTGTGGTAATATATAATTACTTCCTTATTTATAATTATAAAAAAGCTGGAAGAAAGAGTGAAGCTAGAGCTTATTACTGGCTGTTAGCTTCACTCTTTGCTACAATTTTTATTGTTATGGCGATCAATATACGATCTGGGACTGCATTATTGGTAGGCATAGCTGTGATTATTGTCATGATATTTGTCATTATTCCGGCTTCCAATGCCATGTTTGCTAAATATGATAAATTTTTGGGCCAAATCAATACCCTATCCGTAAAGGTAAACCAGGGAACAGCCAATATGGATTTTCTCCGCTCCCAGATCAATCCCCACTTTCTCTTCAATGCCCTAAATACCCTATACGGAACAGCCCTGCAAGAAACCGCAGAGCGCACAGGAGAAGGTATACAAAAACTGGGAGACATGATGCGATTTATGCTGCATGAAAACAATCAGGAAAATATTCCAGTGGAAAGAGAAAAAGAATATCTGGTCAATTATGTGGACCTGCAGATGCTGCGGATCAAAGATCAGGAAAATATCGAAATCACCTTCAATCGAAACGAGGCTGCTATCGGAGGTATGATAGCCCCCATGTTGCTGGTGCCCTTTGTCGAAAATGCCTTTAAGCACGGTATCAGTTTTCAGAAGAAATCATGGATCAAAATCAGTCTGAGATGCCTGGACGGTTCGGTTCATCTGGATGTAAATAACAGCATCCACCGAAAAGACCAGGAAGATCCCGAATACAAAGCTTCAGGAATAGGATTGGAAAATGTGCGCCAACGCCTAAAACTTTTGTATCCAGATGAGCATGAGCTGATCATAAGAGAAAATGACCTGGAATTTTTTGTACATTTATCTATTAAATATAAAAACTTACATGCTTAAAGCTATTGCTATAGACGATGAACCCATGGCCCTGGAGGTGGTAAAATCCCATGCAGCCAAAGTGCCCTTTATAGAACTAAAAGCAGTTTTTACAGATGGCATCAAAGGACTGGAATACCTGAAGGAAAATAACATCGACTTGCTGTTTCTCGATATTAAGATGCCGGATATTTCTGGGATGGAACTGGCAGCCCTTATCCCTAAAGAAACCATGGTGGTATTCACCACGGCCTATTCCGAGCATGCTGTCAAAAGTTTTGAATTGGATGCGGTGGACTATCTCCTTAAACCATTCCACCTGGGCCGTTTCCTCAAAGCCTGTCAAAAAGCACAGGAACTCCATGATCTAAGATACGATACAAAATCCGGTTCGGTGTTTATCAAAACAGGTTACGACCAGGTAAAGGTGAATTTTGAAGAGCTGCTGTTTTGTGAAGCCAATGGTAACTATGTCACCTTTCACCTGTCCGATGAAAAGTTACTCAGCCGAATGACCCTGAACGAGGTAGAAAACCTCCTGCCAAAGGGTTTTGTTAAGACCCACAGATCATTTATTGTCAACAGCTCCAAAATAACCAAAATCGAGCGCCACCAGGTTACTTTAACCAATAAAACCGCTCCTGTAAGCAGCACCTATTTTGAAGCCGTATTAGAAAAAATAAATTAGTATAATTGGGCAGCGTGGATGATGATAGCTTATGCTATTTCTTAAAAATAAAAAGCTATTTTAGACCAAAAGCTGATTATTACTGTGTATGTTTTCTATGAAGCTTACAGGCAGCAGCAACCTGTGTTTCAATTCATTTCTTTAAAAATCATCATTAAACAAAACCCTTCCATCACGCTTTAATATCCACCCGGTCACTGGATTGAAATGGTAACGTGTATTTTCACGAACAGCCAGTAGCTGTTTTGGCGTGGGCTGTACATATCCTGTCTGATCTACAGCTCGGCTCCGTATTTCTGTTTCCCTACCATCCCACTTCCAAAGATACCTGAATCTGACATGAGCTTTATCCAATACAGGTTGTTGGATCACAGCTGGATTCCAGCTTTTACCACCATCAGTACTAATATCCACACCGATGATAGCCCCCCTGCCCGACCATGCAAGACCTTTTATTTCTATATATCCCTTTTCTGCACGCTGGGGATAGGATGGATAGGTAATGATAGATCTGGCATCCATTTCGAGGCTAAACTGTCTTACCTTATTGCCTACCGGTTCGGTATATTTTGAGGTTTCCTCCCTTGTCATAAAAGGCGCATCTGAAAACTCAATTCTCCTTAGCCATTTCACTGAAATATTACCTTCCCAACCTGGTAAGATTAGCCTTAACGGATATCCTTGCTCTGGCCTTAATGCTTCTCCATTTTGCGCATAAACGAGCATACCTTCCTTTATCGCCCTATCCAATGGCACACTTCTGGTCATGACAGCAGCATCTGATCCTTCCGCCAGAAACCATTTTGCCTTGGGATCTACACCCACTTCTCTAAACAGTGTGCTCAGCATGACACCTGTCCATTCACTTTGGCTGGTCATTCCGGCCACTTGCTGGGGACTCAGGTCCTCCCGACCACCCTGATAATTACCTGAACATTCCAGAAACAAAATCCGGCTAGTGGAAGGAAACTTCTTCAGATCCTTCAGCTTAAAAACCTTTGGCTTAGATACCATTCCATGAATGAGCAGCTCAAATTGATTTGGGTCAATTTCAGGAACACCGCCATGATGTCTTTGAAAATGCAAATCAGAGGGTGTAATCATCCCATGAAAATCCTGTATAGGAGACCGTGAAGAGGCTGGCAATGGAAGAAGCTTAAGGTTTTCGTATACCGACCTACTACCGATTTCCCCCGGCGGTAACCCCGGCAATTTTGTTGGATCCGATATGCCACTGATATCCATTTCGGATAAGGATGTCTGCACCGTACCAAAAAGCGAGTTTTTGATCAAGAATGTAGCCGCAACAGCAGCTCCTCCTAACAGAAATTTTCTGCGATTGCTAGATTCTAGGGTAGGTAATGCCTGCTTAGAATTGGGATTTTTGTCACCCTCCTTCATTTGTATATTTTTTTTATCGTCATTATTTGTCAAGTACCATAGGTCAGTATGAAAGCTTTTATATTCCCCATTACCCCAGATACCTATAGAGGAGAATTTGTTCTGAAAGCCGGTTTTGTCAGGTTCGACTTCATCTTACTTTCATGATGTTCAATAGGTAGGGTTACTTCCAGCAGTTCTATCATCTTTGACAAAGAATTTCTTAGCTGGCATCTCTATTTTGGGTAAAGATTCTGGACCGATCACTTTACCCTCATCGATGATTTGATTCTTGAACAGTAAATAGGCAGTCAAGCTATACACTTCTTCATCCGAAAGTGAACCCGGTGCATTAAAAGGCATTGCCCTACGGATATAATCAAATATGGTAGTACTGTATGGCCAATAATTTCCAATGGTCTTTCGTATGGTTATATCTTGCTGAAATAATGATTCAGTTCCTATCAGTACATCCTCAGGGCCTTCTACTCCATTCGGGCCATGACAAGCCGCACATTTACCGGCATAAATCGTCCTGCCTTCAGCTACTGTCCCTGATCCCTGGGGCAGCCCTGTTCCATCTGGTTTAATGGCTATGGAGAGGCTGTCTATCTCTTTTTGGCTAGCCGGTCTCCCCCATCCAAAGCTATCTGGCCAATCTGAACGGTCTTCATATATGGTTTCATAAGAATCTTCAGGAATACGGTAATCATTATTATTTTCCACATCGCTGGGCGTATTACAACTTATGATCACCAAGAGCAAGCATAAAAGAAGTAGGTGCCCATTTATTTTTTCTATCATAACGCTATCATAGTACTCCTAAAACCCTCATAATATGTAAGAATTTTTACCATAACATTTCCTATGCTCCGATTTATTGACTGAAATAAGATATCCTCCAAATGTCTTTGGCTGTAAAGGTTTAAATTTTATTTTTAATGCAGCAGATACTTTTTCAAAAACCTGGCAATTTAACTTCGGTTGTTGTCGATTTATATATGTCCTACGTAACCCTCATATGTATTGGGTCCATAATTTCAGCAATGAACATTTATATAAATAATTCCTAGGTTTACAAACCCATCAAAGGTAAACAATTAGGCATCAAGCTTTCTATTATTTCATTAAAATGCATATCCCAAAGAAACCTGAGGCCAAAAAGGCAAAGATCCAGTCCTGTCAAAAATAGGGGCCAAACCCGCTCGGAACATTAGTCCACCATCCAGCGGCTGATACCTATAGCCTAAACTTAAGGTAGCGCCAATACCAGTAGCCCGATCAAATTCACTCCTGGATATAGCTCCTTCTTCCCCGGTTCCTATAGCAAGTATGGTGGCACCAATCCCAAATTCGACATAATGGCCAGAATAACCTAAAAGATAATTCAATACAAATGGAACAGATGTGATATTTACACCCTGGACGGAAATAAACCCAATGCCACCTCTTCCGCCCAGACCATTGGGTCCCGGCCCAAATCTGGTATCATAATTTAAAGAATAAGTCAAACCGTTTCCAAGTCCTTCTATAAACAAAGCCCTATTGGCCTGCAGCTCTTGGGAGAAGCAGCTCAGTGTAGAGCAAATTAATATCAGTAAAGCTACTGTGCACCCTTTCATATTTTTATCGATCTTTTAATAAGCTCATGTGCTTTGACAGCTTAAATTTAGATAATATTTCGAAAATTTAATTTATATTGAACTATTAAAACCAATAACATACAATAAACCCAACAAACAATGATTGAAGGCAAAAAATACATCTCCCAATTTATCTAAAAGGTTTGGTTTTCTTAATATCGTGGAGTTTTATCTCAATTTAAAAGGTATTAACTATATAACCTTTGACTAAAATTCAAATAATTTAGAAAGCATGCTTTTCCCACTCAGATAGACCACAGCACAATAATTTAAAGGCTACTAAAAAAAATCCAATCCAATGACCAATAGAAGAGCATTTCTAAAATTTTCGGGAGCACTGGCATTAGGCAGTATGTTAAATCCATTATCCCTACTTGCCCAGCCAAAAAGAGCTGAAAAACCCATAGGGTTACAGCTATATTCACTCAGGGATGATTTTAAATCTGATCCAAAAGGCACTTTAAAAAATGTAGCCGATATAGGTTATAAGCATCTGGAATCTGCCAGTTATACTGATGGCCAAATATATGGTATGGCTCCTACAGAATTCAAAATGTATATAGAGGACATAGGACTTAAGCTCCGAAGTGCACATTTGGGTGGCCCTAGATATGTTCCTGAGAAGAAGGAAGAGTCCATAGACTGGTGGAAAACAGCCGTAGCAGATCATCATCATATGGGAGCATCATACATTATCAAACCTTCTATGCCCATACCTGCTACATTAAAGGAACTTGACATTTGGAATGACTATTATAATGCTATAGGTGATATTGCCCAGGACGCAGGTTTACAATTCGGCTTTCATAATCATGCCCGGGAGTTTGAGAAAATTGAAGGTGAAGTCATGCTGGAACACATGATAAAAAACACCAATCCCGCTACAGTCTGTTTTGAACTGGATGTGTACTGGTGCAAAAAAGGCGGGCAGGATCCCGCTACATTTATTAATAAACACGCAGGTAGGTTTCCTTTGCTCCACATCAAAGATGAAAAAGAACTGGGAGAAAGCGGGGATATGGATTATCAGCCGATATTTGAAGCTGCCTATAAACAAGGACTGGACTACTATTTTGTAGAAGTAGAACAGTATAATTTCGAACCTTTGGAAAGTGTAAGACAGAGTTTTAATTACCTCAATGAAGCACCCTATGTATTATAAACACTAAAATGCATAGCCAAAACTTACTCCTAACCATAATGGCCAAAATCCATTATCATTGAAGATAGGGCTTATATTGATTCTCCAGGTAAAGCCTCCATCAATTGGTATTTTTCTATAGCCGATATTGAATGTACCCATAAGACTGGGGGAACCATTTATGTCCAGTATAAAACTGGTTTCATCATTTGGGGATATAATATAGTTGTTGCAAATAAAATTTCCATTCTGGTCATAATAACCATCTGAACAATAACTATAAGACGCTGTTTTAAAAGCAATCAAGGTAGCCCCTGCCCCTATTTCAAAATAATGAGGTGCCTTTCCAATAAGTTTGTTGGCCATAATCGGCAGTGAAAAAAAAGAATCCCCGCCTGAAAGGGCATATCCTCCAGCTCCTACCCGCATACCCCAGGAATCCACTTTTTCCTTATCAAACCGGAAATCATAATTAAAAGAAAAAGGTAAGCCTGCACCTCCCAGTTCTACATAAACAGATTGGGTAGGAATTTTTTCTTGGGCCGTTGCCGTAAAAACCGGAAATAAAACAAAGCCAATAAATGAAATAAGGAGTCGCTTGATCATTTGTATTTTCTAATATAACCAATATCCAATGTAGGAAAAATGCCTGTAATACATTTCAAATCATAAATAATAATTTAAATAGCAGTGACTATACCATACAAAGGAAGTGAGGCCTTATAGATAGGAAAAGGATATCAAAGTATTATAAGCTTTATAGCTTTATCGAAGCTGTTGAAATGTTTTAAAAAAACATTAAGAATGTATTCAAGCATGATTCCATAATTAATTGCAACTTATTCATAATTAGATAACTTTTTTTATAACTTTATCCATTATCTACCCTGTTGTTTATCTATATGGTAATTTACAGTAAAGTGAAGTCATAATTTTTGCTAAAAGTAGATAGGCAATTGGCATTAGTTTATAAGATTTAATACCTATAGAAGTAAAGTAGAAAATGATAATCAATGATTTGAAAATAACCATCATCGGATGTGGCAATTTGGGAACATCCATAGCTCATGGTATACTGGAAATGGAAGGTTTTCAGCCTCATAACCTACAAGTAACTAAAAGAAATCCTAAAAATCTGTTACCTCTGCAGGATATAGGGGTAAGGGTTCATGCTGAAAATGCCATAGCTGCCGAGGCTTCTGATATCATTATCCTTGGTGTAAAGCCATATAATGTAAAAACGGTACTAGCTGAGATAAAGCCTGTGATCACACCCGGCAAGCAGACCATTGTGTCACTTGCCACAGGCATCACATTAGATGAGATATTAGCAGAATTGGAACCTAATACTACTGTCTTTAGGGCCATGCCCAATATAGCTGCGGATATCCAGGAGTCCATGACCTGTATCTGCGGGCGAAATGAAAGTCCCTATCATACCGAACAGGTGAAGCACCTTTTTGACAGCATTGGCTGTTCTATCACTATAGATGAATCGCTGATGGAAGCGGCTACTGTTTTAGGAGCATGTGGTATAGCTTATGTCCTCCGGTTTATGCGCGCTATGACCCAGGGTGGGATACAGATAGGATTTGATGCCAAGACAGCCAGTACCATTGTAAATCAGACTGTAAAAGGAGCAGCAGAGCTGATGATCAAAAAACAGATACATCCTGAAGAAGCGATAGACAAGGTCACTACCCCTAAAGGCTGTACCATAGTGGGATTGAATGAAATGGAACATCAGGGCTTCAGTGCCGCTTTGGTAAGGGGGGTGCTGGCATCCTATCAGAAAATAGAAAAGATATAAGATCTAGCCTATAAAGCTATCCACTGAATTTTCTCCATAAAAACAATATTAAAGTAAGCAAAACACTAATGAGAATGCTGGTGCCTAACGGGAAATAAAGAGAAAAATTTTCCCGCTTAAACACCATATCACCGGGCATGGACCTAAAATCAGTAAATCGGGAAAGGCTCCATACTACCAGTCCCCCTATGATCAAAAGTACTCCTGCATAAATCAAAATTTTAGCTAATAAAGGGAGACCGTTATCCATACAAAGATTTAGTTAAGATTTAACTCCAATAATATGGTATTAATCATAAACTCACAACTCAAATCATTTTACCAAATGCTATTGGATAGGGAAGTTTATTAAAACGATTAAGGAAATTCTTAAAATATGTTAAAATTTTTATTTATTGAACTAAAATTTCCAAGAAAAGCTTTTACAGACTTCATCATCAAAAAGGGGGAATGAATAAAAAAGCTATAAAACGGTTTCTTAATTTATTTAATTTTTCAGTGGCTGTAATATTGTTGACCATATTGGCCCAAAATATATCACAGGCTCAAAAATACCGGATAGGACCTTCTAATATTTCCGGTTTTTCATTTATAGATACCCTACATACTGATTCCAAGGTAGACTCAATGATAGACTATGCCCTTTCGCTGGAGGGTATTCCTTATAAGTGGGGTGGTAAAACGATGAAAGGATTTGATTGCTCCGGATTCATTTATCATGTTTATAATAAATTTGAGATAGAGGTACCCGGCGGATCTGCCAATCAATATCAACTCGGAGAACCTGTTGCTGAAAAGGATATCCAAAAGGGTGATCTGCTGTTTTTTACAGGAACAGATAGGAGAAACAAAAGGGTCGGTCATGTAGGCTTTGTGATTTCTACAGAGGATGGGATCAAGTTTGCCCATAGTTCCTCTGCTGGCGGCGGCAAAGGGGTAACTGTAAACGATCTGGACCATCCTGGCTACCGCAAGCGCTTCTTAGGGGCCAAAAGATTGATTAATCCCTCGGAGGACAATTTCAATATAAGCTATAACGGGGTGCTTTAATGCATGTAGATAAAAGTATTCCTGAAAAAATTAAAACTGATAGTTGTCCCAAATTAATATTTATTAAATGGTGGCCTATGCTGAATCGGTGGCAATTTGGTTTTAATCTCGAATAGATTATCAAAAACCTGTGGATAATCAAAACCAATATGATAGGCGATTTCACTTATTGTCTGGTAAGTAGTGGATATAAAAACTAAGGGGAAGCATCATAAGACACCTCCCCATAACCTCAATTCATTTCAAATCAATTTACCTCTTCAGCTACCGTTTTTTCATCTATGATGCTGATGATATATCCATATGAATAACTTTTATCGGAAAGCCGGTATTGCTGGTGGGGCATAGCTCCCCAACTGTTGTCGCCTCCCAGTCCGCGCTGTTCCAGATCTATATGAAGGAATATCCTGTCCTGCGGACGGATATCGGTAGGGTGTTGCTGCTTTTTGGTCAGTCCTGGATCAAGGTCTTCCACAGATACATTCAGTGCACTGAAATTGAGAGCCTGAAGCCCCTGTATCTGTAGACCCTGACCTTTTGCGTTACTCAATCGGAGCCAGCGGGTATCGCTTTTATTGCCTGACTCCTGTGGCCTCATGTAATCCCAGTAAAACTGATTCTCCACCTTGTCTTCATAAATGCCGACGAAAGCAGAAGTCTTCCTGTCCCGATAGTTTTCCCATGGCCCTCTTCCATAGTATTCCAAATCTTCTAACTGGCCTGGTAAAATCATTCTCATGCCGAACCTTGGCAGTTCAGGAAGCTCACGTCCATTCATATCCAAACTGGCTACTATTCTTACTGATCCATTATTTTGGATAAGATAGTCTATCGTATAAGGTGCATTTATGCCTGTCAATTCCATTTCTACTTTGATAGGCAGTCCGTCATTGGTCACCTCTCCAACCTGCACATTTTTCACTTTTCTATTCTCATGTGCTGTCCGCCATATGCCGAGCCTAACAGGCATATGATTACCGAAATCATTGTCGGTGGGAGCTCTCCAAAAGTAAGGCTGCGGAAATTGCTGGATCATTCGCTGACTATCATTATCCAAGCCTAGACTTCTGATTTCCCCTTTTTTGAGATCAAATTCACCTTTTACATTACCACTGGTAAAATGAAGTATATCGTTTTTCACCTCATGTGTAAGATTGCCTTCTGCAGCAGATGCATCTGCGAAGTAATCTGATGATGTAAGTTTGAATTGCTCTCTGGCTATTTCATGTCCGGATGGGATCATCTCCGTTTCCTCCATGGTATGGGCATATACATTTAGAAAGTATTCTCCTCCGTCATATTTCGGCAGTCCCAGTTTTACTGTTTTTGATTTGTTTGGCGCCAGATCTACTTTAAATTCTCCTACCTTATCTACCTTTCCATTTTTAACCAGCTCCCAGGAGTAAGCATATCTGGCGATATTGGTAAATCCGAATTCGTTCTTTACCGTCAGAGATCCATTGTCATAATCAAATTTTATATCTTGGTACACTTTCTTTACTTCATAGATACCGGGATGGAGGGTTCGATCAGGTGCAATGATTCCATTGGCATTGAAGTTTTCATCATTCTGAAGGTGGAAGCCACCAAGATCTCCCCCATAGGCCCAGAATTTTTTGCCATTGGTATCCTCGGTCAAAAGTCCCTGATCCACCCAATCCCAGATAAAACCGCCCTGCATGTGTTTGCTGCTGTTGATGATATCCCAGTATTCCTGAAAGTTTCCGGTGCTGTTTCCCATGGCATGGGCATACTCACACATGATATAAGGCCTTTGTTTACTTTCATCTTCAGCATACTTTTTCATATTGGATAGCGAAGGATACATAGGGGCTACTATATCTGTATTTGCTGCTTCTCCGGCTTGTTCAGACTGTACCAACCGGGTATTGTCCCGCTCCTTTACCCAATTGTATCCTTCAAAAAACACCGGTCCGTTACCCATTTCGTTACCCAGGGACCAAATGATGATAGAGGGATAGTTTTTTCCCCTCTCCACCAATCTTTCTATTCTGTCCAGGTGTGCAGGAGCCCACTCCGGCAGGTAGGCAGGATGCTTAGATTTGTCAAACGTACCCTGCCACTCTGCTCCCATGCCATGGGTTTCGATATTGGCTTCATCTACTACATAAAGTCCATATTCGTCACACAGCTCATACCACCTGGTATCATGGGGATAGTGGCTCATCCGCACAGCATTGATATTGTTTTGTTTCATCAGCTGAATGTCCCTGATCATGATATCCATATCTGGTACATGGCCAAGCGTCTCATGGTGCTCATGGCGGTTTACTCCCTTTACGATAAGGGGCACACCGTTTACCATCAGCTGGGCATCCTTGATCTCGACTTTCCTGAATCCTGTCTTATTGGTAACCACATTCAGGACCTCACCTTTATCATCCGTCAGCGTCAGTACATATCTGTAAAGGTTGGGGGTTTCTGCAGTCCACTTTTGTACCCCTTTTACCTCACCATTGAATTTCACCTCCTGATCAGCACCGGATATTTTTTGCTTTTGGCTGAAGACTTTACTTCCGGCTTTGTCGTAAACGTCAAATGAAAGACTGCCAGCACCCGCATTTTGGCCAAAATTTCTTAAGGTTATTGTTCCTTGTATAATTCCGTTTTTATAGGCTTTATCCAGATCAGCTTTGATGAATAAATCCCAGATAGCTACCTTCGGCATGGCCTGCAAAAATACATCCCTTTCAATACCGCTTAGTCTCCAAAAATCCTGGTCTTCCAGATAGCTACCGTCATGCCAGCGAAAAACCTGCACTGCCAGCAGGTTATCACCCTGCGTCAGATAAGAGGTGATGTCAAATTCTGCGGGTGTTTTTGCCGCTTTGGTCATTCCCACTTCCTGACCATTTACATAGATTTTGGCATAGCCGGATATGGAACCGAAGTGTAGCATTACTGCTTTATCATCCCAGCCATCGGGAAGGCTAAATGTTTTTCGGTAACTGCCAACAGGATTGTATTCATTGTCCACAAAAGGTGGATTGGCAGGAAAAGGATAGGCTACATTGGTATAAATCGGTATATCATACCCCTTCAGTTCCCAGTTGGAAGGCACTTCCAGCTCATCCCATTCACTGTCATTTAACTCTGTCCTATAAAAATCTTCAGGTCTATCCGCAGGTTTCTTCACCAGACTAAACTTCCAATTCCCATTTAAACTTTGGTATAAATGATTGTGGTTTTTATCATTATCTATAGCTTTATCTTCAGCATCATAGCTGATAAAAAATGCCCTTCCCTTTTCCTTGTTACGGTCAAGGATAGTGGGGTTTTCCCATTCATTTTTCTGTCCTTGAGCACCAGCAGACCATGTCATACCCATCATCAATAAACCTATTATATATTTTTTCATCTGTGTGATTGTTTTACTAAAATCTATTCCGGTGACATCTACTCCCCATTCTTATTTATTTTCTTCTTACCTCGTACTTTATCTAACAATTTTCAGCTATCTGTTTTGAAAGAAAGCCTAGGCTGTACCGCCCCCATCCTTAGCCAAAACATTTAGATTTTACACATTTTATTTATTTTAAAGGATCATGCTTTGATGAGGTCCCTTTTGCTACCCCCTCTACCCTATGTTCCGAAGCTAAATCAAGATCACCAGTCATCCAACATCCTACAAATCAGTCTAACTTCCCTCCTCTTACCTTTCACCTTTTGCCAATTAATTATTCACATCTATGTCGATAGCTTCCGTACTTATGTGACAGTCTGCAGGCCCTTCCGTCCAACTCTGACTTTTATCGCTATATCACTGCCTAATCCACGCTCTCAAACACATCTACCGGCAATATCCTGCCCTCTTCATCAAACCTCATCGGTGAAATAGCGGTTTCTCTATTATAGCCATTTCCGTCCGGAACCCTGAATCGGTGATAGGCGATGTACCATTCATCCTTACCTGGCACCTGTACTACAGAGTGATGGCCTGCACCTTCTATAATGCCCTTCCCTTTGAGCACCGGATTATCGGCAGCCTTGGTAAATGGACCCAAAGGAGAATCTGATGTGCCATAGGCTACCGAATATCTCGGATCTCTGGTATCATATTCCGACCACATCAGATAATATGTCCCGTTTCTTTTAAATACAAAAGCACCTTCATTATATCCTTCCGGTTTAAAGACAATCACTTTAGATTTATCAAATGAAATCATATCATCGTTAAGCTTTACCATATGACATTTACCCTGTCCCCAATAGAGATAAGCCGATCCATCATCCTCTACCAATACCATGGGGTCTATCATCTGATTGGGAAATTCTCCCCTTGATACCAATGGCCTGCCCAGAGGATCTATAAAAGGTCCGGTCGGACTGTCAGCTACTGCTACTCCTATATTCACATCTGCAGAGAAATAGTAATAGTATTTTCCATTTTTTTCGGCGATGGCGGGAGCCCATGCCCGCTCATCTGTCCAGGAAATGTCTTTCTTTAGATCTAGAATTACCCCTTCGCTTTTCCAGTTTTTAAGATCTTTGGAACTCCAGGTGGTAAAGGAATGGGAAGCCCAACCTTCATATCCATCGGTAGTAGGATAAATATAATAAGTATCTCCAAAGACAGCTATATGCGGATCTGCGTAGACATCAGGCAAAACAGGGTTGTTTTCTCTCTGAACACCCACCTTCACTTGCCGGGAAATCCCTTCAGGAACTTGGATAGTATAATCAACAGCCCCGCCGGAAAAATCCTGTGGGCCCTGAGGACTGATGCTCAAGCCTGGCAAAACTTTCAGTTTGGGATCTAAAGAAGAAATATCCGCTCCATCCTTAGCAAGAAGTTTTGCTTCTCCTTTTTCTATCTTTACTTTATGGGTTTTCAATTCCCCGGAAGCAGCTGCAAGGAAAGCAGCGCCTTCAGGGATTCCAAAAGTTTTTAGAAGCCTGGCAGTTTCATACTGCGTTATAGGTAATACCGATCCATGACGAGGATGAAAATCCATCTTGATCTGATCATCCACTATGGTGAAGTTTTCCAGATCGTTGCTTTCAGTAAACTGATAAGAACCTTTTTTGTAGACATCATACATCAGGATATATTTATCTGAATCATTCAGTTTAAATATGCCTGACCCCTCCACCGCTTCCTTGGTCTGGTGAAGATACCGGTCCTGCATCACATAGCCTTCCGTAAGCTGATCCGACACAGCTTTCTTTATTCCGTCACCATGGCCTTCAGTTTTGAAAAAAAGATGGTATTTTCCATCATGGTAGACAATGTCTCCGTCTATAGTCGATTTCATTTCAGGGTGATAGAA
Organism: Anditalea andensis; assembly: GCF_000714815.1. Lineage (GTDB taxonomy): Bacteria > Bacteroidota > Bacteroidia > Cytophagales > Cyclobacteriaceae > Anditalea > Anditalea andensis. The sequence goes on from NZ_JMIH01000016.1 coordinate 218,163, forward strand.
AAGTTGCTTTGGTTCTGTGGCGAGTCCGGTAAAGTCATCATTTGCATAGGCATAATAAATGATGTCCGGCTCACCTGCGAACTGCATCGACCAATATAACATATATTGATCGACCTTTGGGTCATAGATCGTCTGTGGTGCCCATACCCTTCTGACCTCTCCGAACTTGTTGGGGAAAACTTCCGGAATTTGTACTTTAGAATGGGCCCAGTTTACCAGATCGGTGGACTTCAGCATCACCATCCCGGTGTTTTGCCAGCCATCATTAGGTACATAAAGATCCGTTAGGACCATGTAAAAGGTCTTTCCGTCATTTCCTCTTAAAATATGGGGATCGCGCACTCCTCCCTGCTGGCTGATACTATCGGGATGTATGACCGCTTTATGGTCATTTAATCCATAGTAGGTAAACCCATCTTTACTGATAGCATAAAATACAGCCTCCTCTCCCGGTCCGTTTCCTATAAAATAGGAAAAAAGATAGGCCTCCGGCTTCTCTCCCTGTGCCCAGGCACCGGTACAGAAAATAATTCCAAGCAGTAGTAAAATTGAAATCTTATTTAATTTTTGTTTCATTTTATTAATATTTTTGAAGCTTTTAAGCGTTTCTTATTCATAGCTCACTTCCAATGGCTGCTGTAATCTTCTACTGAATTCCTTCAGATAGTTGTCCCAGGAATTAGCATCAATGAAGTGTCCACTCTGATCCCAGGCAAACCCGGCATAATAAACAGCTTTTCCGTTATTTACATCTGTCATTACGAGTAACTGGCTGCCATCCCGGTAATCCACCCGATGATCTTTATATGCCTGGACCACCTTGGGATCTACTACTATCCCCAGACCAAGTTGCGATCCGTCCATCGGTTCCCAGTACCTGAACCATCCTTCATCCGGAGATGTCTTAACTTCTCCTTCTTTATCATGCAGGCTTATGCCTACGGTAAGGTTTGGTAGCATATGACCGCCATCCAGTAACACTTCACTTCTGTACAAATGGCTTCCTAGATCCAGGGATATGTGTTTGGTTTCATTAAACCGGACACCATCCACTTCCCTGGGGGCATAAGTTAATTCAAAGACTGTACGGATAGGTCCGTTAACCAGTGTTTTGTGAGAAATGAAATTTTTGGAGATGTGTAGGGAATCATCTATCCATATCCCTACTCCGCCTATTCCTCTACTCGAGCCAACATGGTATGGATCATAACCTTCCCCATGGTCTACGTGGTAAGAGCTGTCCCTTTGCAAGTGTTGGGCATACCATTTATCTATGATGGGATAGTCCACCTTTTTCAGCCAGGCATCTACGCCACTGGACAGTGTGCCTTCCGGAAGTTTATTTTCTGCCCGCCGCTGCGCATCAGGACCATAGGTTCTGAATGCCACCCGGTCATTTTCCCACGCATAATCATCAGTCCTTTCAGGAACAAATCTCGAATAGGTACTCTTACCGATTTGTGATACATCTTCTCCTACTTCCTCATAAGTCAAAAGAAATCGTCTGTTTTGGTTTGGCAGCATATCCACCTGGAATAACAAAAGGTCAAAGTTCCCATCTTCATCTAGATCCATTAGTTGACTGAGCAGTATGGCTCCGCTATCTGCGTCTTTTACTTTTAAATCTTCAGCATTATTATTACTTAAATCAAGTCCTGTCCTGCTTAAATCTACCTCTACTGTTTCGCTTTTTCTTTCCATATCCATAGTGTTGGATACATTGATGTATTTACCCTCCACAGCTGATTCCTGACAGGATAAGACCACCATTGTCAGTACCAGTAAACATAAGTAAGACCTTAGATTATAATTTAAGTAAGTTTTCATAATATATTGATATTCAATTTATTTTAAGGCTTTATATCTTTTAATAGCTTCTATAAAATAATAGTCACCATAAGTTAAAGGAGTGTCCACTTCTGTGTTTTCAGGTATATGGCCGACACCGTGCTTTAGCAGAAAACCTCCATTGGTATTAGGCTCTGCCAGGTATTCGGAAGAGGCCAAAGAAGCGAGCATCGACTCTGCATCACTGATGTACCTATCTGATTTTTCCTGTCCCACATACTGGGACAGCTCGAGCAGTGCCGATGCCAGAATTGCTCCTGCAGAGGAGTCTCTTAATGCATCCGGAATGTTCGGTGCATCAAAGTCCCAATATGGAATTTTATCATCCGGCATATTAGGGTGATTAAGGACAAATTCTGCAATATTTACCGCTTGATCAAGGTACTTTTGGTCATTTGTAAATCGGTACATTACTATATAACCGTATAAACCCCAAGCCTGACCCCTGGCCCATGCAGAATCATCTGAATATCCCTGGGCAGTTCTCTTTTGGTTTACAGTTCCTGTTTTAGGATTGTAATTGACTACATGGTAAGAGCTGTAGTCCTCTCTAAAATGATTCTTGATGGTATTATCCGCGTGTGTGATGGCAATATTATAATAAGTGCTATCGCCCGTCTCTTGGGTAGCCCAGAAGAGCAGCTCCAGGTTCATCATGTTATCGATGATCACCAGGTAATCTCCTTCTTTAGAATCCCATGATTTGATCACACCTGTGGTCTCATCAAAACGGGTGCTGAGAGATTGGGCGCTTTGGACCAGGATATCCCTGTATGCTTCCTTTGGTGCTATTTCTAAAGCATTGCCAAAGCTGCAGAACATCATAAATCCCAGATCGTGGGTAGTGGTATTGTATTTTTCTTTTTCCAATACTTCCATAATCCTTTCAGCTTCTGAAAGCAAGGCTTCATCACCGTTCTGATCATATAGATAAAGTAAGGAACCGGGATAAAAGCCACTGCACCACCAGCCGGACCCAGAGGTCTCCAGCCTGTCCTCGCTGGCATGGTAGGTTTTTGGGAAACGGGTTTCAGGCAATAGGTTCTTCATATGGTGGTACTGCACTTCGCCCCGCTCCAGTGCATGATCCAATTTGGTAATCAAATCGTCCTTCTGGCCCACCATGTGGTCCTGTTGGCATGCAGACAATAGTAAACTTCCTGCTATACACAGGTTTTTAAAAAGCTTTTTCATCAGTTTATATTTTGTTTTTTGTTGATCAGAACTGCCTACCGGCAGACAGGTGGGATCTCGCTTGTTTATAATCATCCCGGTCTATGAGATTTTTCTCATGCCTGATTGCCGTAAGGCAGGCTAAATTTCATGTTGTATAATGGTGTTTTTTGCTGTTGATTTAGTTTTCTAATTGAAGTATATGAATGGGTGTGGTCAGGCCTTCTGCCACTCCTTCACCATCTTTTTGTTCTACTTTCTGGACAAAAAGATGAAGCTGTTTGAAATTCTTCCAGAGCGATATATCGTGGGTGGGTTCCCACTGGCCTACCCCTTCTGTGGTCAGATCTTTTACTATCCAGTCTTCATTTTCAAGATCATTGCAGTAAGCCATCGTTATTTTATTGTCTCTTTCCTCATCTCTGAAAATGATATATGCTTTGACATGCCTTTCCTCACTGTTGATCAGTAGCTGCGGTCTGGATATGGGAATCCTTTTGGTTCCTCCCCCGCCTAGGTAAAATGGGGTCTTTCTATTTCCCGGACTGGTTTTCTTCCATCCCTGCTGACCATGGTAGATGATGTGGTATTGAGGTATGCTGTCTTCCGCCCAGTAGGATACTATATATGGATTACCTTCCTCATCGGCAGCCATGGCCGTCTGGTTGATCAGGCTACTTTTCTGAGGGATCATCCAGGCATATTCCGCTGTGGACACTGTGATAGGAAGTGTATAAGCTTCACCAGAGGATCTACGCCAGGTAATACCCCCATCAGTAGATCTGGCATAGGCCATATCATGATTGGTAGCCACATCCCAGCTTTCTCTCCACACCCAGCTCAAATGGATAGTGCCCTGACTATCTATATATGCCTGCCAGTAGGCGTTTCTTTCCCCTTCTCCATCTATGAGGTTTTTGTGAAGTTGGGACCATTCTCCCTTTACTATATCATATTTATTCATCACCAGATTTCCTCTACCGGAAGCACCCGATCTATATAAGAAGATAAGATTACCATCAGGCAGCTTATGAAATTCCGGATAGGTAACTTTTTCCTCCTCTTTACCGGTCATAGAAATCCTCTCTCCCAGTTCTAAGCTGAGAGGATCTTTGCTTTTTGCATAGCGGAGTGGATTATCATGATGGTCCCACGATACATGCAGGTAACCATCACCGTCCAAGGTGATACTGATGGTATTGTGGGCATCTTTGACATTGCCGTGATAAGGCGTGACTTTCGTTTCCCATTCACCTGTCCCAAGTTTTCTTTTGCCCAATACCAGATTCCCATCACCATCATAAAAAGCAGTAAACTGATATTCATGATCGGAATCCAGAGAATTTCTTCTAAAGATGACGGTGTTAATCGAGTTGTTGGCCCAGCCCTCTCCTACTGTAGAAAAAGTAACAGGACTATCTTCCAACCCCTGTGCTCTACAGGTGAAGACCAGCAAAATGCAAATCAGTAAAGACAGGTATATTTTGCCGCCCATATCAGATAGCTTTGTCTATTATAGGTGTTTTTCCTCCCCAGATTTTCTTTTGGGTCCACTCCGCTGCAGGAAGTGACCAAAATGGGGCTTCAGGCGATAAGCCCAAAGGCAAAAATACTTGTGAGCACAAATAAAGACTGCCGGTGGAAATATATGGTTCTGCAATCTCAGGCTGGTGTCCATAAAATCCCAAGGTAAGCCATCCCCCTTTATCAAACATATCTGATGCTTCCAGATGTCTGGCTATGATAGCTCCCAAAGCTCCCCTTACCTGTGCAGGAGACACATCTTCTGGCAGCTCTTCCCAAAGGGCTATCTGCGCCAAAGACTGGAAAGCGCCAAACCGATACGCCATAGACCTGCCGATAATAGGATATGTACCTTCAGGTGAGATTAACCTTTCCTGTATCGCTGCATACCTACTTGCTCTCTTTATAAATAGTTCGTGGTCTTTAAGAGATCCTTTTTCAAAATCTACCAGTACTTTTGAAATATCCAGCATCATCGGCTGGATCACAAAGCTGTTATAATAGTCGTAATGAAACTCCGGACCGTCTCCATACATCCCGTCTCCAAGGTACCATTCTTTATGTTTATTCATGGCATAGGCTATCCTTACCATGTCTCCATCACCTTCGAATTTCAGTAGGGCAGCTTCTACCATAGCTGTAAAAAGTAGCCAGTTACTATAGTAAGGGTTAATCTGACGAGATGACTTTAAGGCGGTGATGATATTGGATTGTGTAGTGGCATCCAGCCTATCCCATAGTTGTGTAGGGGCCCGCAGAAGACCTTGGGCTAAAAATGCTGCATCTACCAAAGGCTGTCCGCCTTCACTGAAGTTCATGAAATCAGGGGAGTTGGGATCAGTAGCATTTTTCAAAGACCGGTGAACCATGATGATGTATGCTTCCCTCAACTGCCCTTCCTCCGACTCATCGGCACCTAGTTCCAGCCAGGGAGCCATGCCGGAAAGGAGTCTGCCAAATGCTTCCAGATAAGTTACTTTATCCCTGTCTCCATAGGCATTGGGAGCTGTTTCTATGGGCATGTTTTGCTTTAGGGTACCCTGGCTGAGATTTTGCAGGACAGGATCAGCTATCTTAGTAAGTACAGATATGTAATACTCACGGTCAGGATCGGATTGGGCTATAGTAGCTGAACTTATAAATATCAGCAGGCAGGCTAAGCCTAATGTTTTTATTTTATACATTTTGGGTTTAATGGTTGATTTGGTCTGGCCAGGCAATGCTTTAAAAATTGATAGTACAATTTAATTACATCTGCTGGAATTTAGCTTATTTTATTGAGTTTTAAGATGATTTTCTGCTTAGGTAGCGCTTATTGGATTTTTAAAATTAAACTATCCAGTGGATGGTAAACTCCACTGGATAGGTGTTTAATATTAATAACCTGGGTTTTGGGTCAATTCACCATCCCTGTTCAAATCTATTTCAAATTGAGGAATAGGCATTTTCATATGAAAATCCTGCAAGCCATTAGTAGTCTCTATTTCTCCATTTGCCAAAGGCACAGTTCCTGTAAGTCTTCTTGCACGATCCACCAAAGTCCCGGTCCTGACAAGGGTCATTCTTCTGTTTTCCTCTGCCAAAAGTTCTCTTGCTCTTTCATCTAATATAAAATCAAGATTAATATCAGCCGCCGAAACTGGGCTTGCATTGGCTCGGGCCCTTAACATATTGATATCTGCTGCGGCTCCTCCTAGATCCCCCTGAAGAAACCTCGCCTCAGCTCTAAGGAGATAAGTTTCTGCCAGTCTCATTCTCATATGATCCTTCCACTGTCCAAAGCCAAATGGATCCCTATCATCATAATGACCCCACTTAGTGCTATAAGGAGTCATCCTCCATATGGTATCCGCTTGGAATATACGGATGGTATTACCATTTACTAATGTGAACTCGGAATTCTGACCATATGGGACTGCCTGCCCCCTGATATTATTATAATTGCTTCCGGGATGGTTGAAGTATAATTGCCTTTTGATATTATATTTGGAATTCCTCATATCCTGTTCCTCATATAGGTCATAAAGCACCCAATTGTTTAACCTTACCCGTGCAATACCTCTGCCCCCTAAAGAATCTGTAGGTTCCATTCCTGGAATGTCGTAATATCCACTCACCCATAGCCTCCTTTGTTGAGGATTGGACGAACTGCCTCCAGTTACATCAGATGGGTTTTCCGCTTCCATTACCCAGATGGCCTCAGTATTGCCCTGGCTTCTTCTTAGATTTCCCTCTAAAAACATATCAGAAAAGGGGTCACCAGGCTGGTTGGCATTTACTCCATATCTTCCGGTGACGAGTGAATATCTTCCGCTGTTGATAATAGCGTCTGCCTGGGCTTCAGCCTCGACGGGTTGGCCTATTCGTAAATATACTTCCGCCAATAGCTGATGTGCCATTGCTTTGTTCACCCGGCTTTCAAAGCTCGCATTACCCGGAGAAGGAAGACTTTGCACACCAAATAAAAGATCTTCTACTATCACTGCATTCACTTCCGCTGAAGGTGTTCTTACAAAATCGGTTTTAGGTGCAGTCAATGCCTCTGTCAATAAAGGTACATCTCCATATAAGGTAACCAGCATATTATACGCATAAGCTCTAAAAAATCTTGCTTCAGCATTGAAAGCATCCAATTCTGCCTGGTTCATACCAGTAGTCTGTCCGCCTTCAGCATTTTGGATCAATATATTGGCATTGTTGATTAATCTGTATAAAGCAGTCCATACCTTACGGGCTGCCGGATCCATGGAATTCATCTGGGCATAATCAAAGTACGGCCTTGCATCTCCATTTGATCTGCCTGATGGAGCCCAAAGTATATCCGTCCCAAGATGCCAAATACCAATAAGAGTCTGATCCTGGTCTGTAGTACTCATCCAGTGAAAGTGATGATACAAACCTATAGCTGCAGCATCAAAACCTAACCTGTCATTTAGAGATTCAGGGGCATACCTATCCAATACAATTTCTTCCAAGAAAGAATCACTGCAAGAAAACAATAGGGTACAGCCTACCAAAACCGTAAGAATATATTTATATATTAATTTCATGATTTAGTGGATATTATAGTGTGACATTCAAACCAAATGAGACAGTTCTTACTAGTGGGTAATTATTCTGATAATTATCAGAACCTCTCTGAATATATTCTGCCTCAGGATCCCAACCTACCCAGTTGGTGAAAGTATGAAGGTTTCTACCCGCCATATAGACGGTAAGGTTTTGTATCCCGAACCGTGTAAGCAATACGGAAGGAACATTATACCCCAGTCTTATATCTTTTATTCTCACAAAGCTGAAATCTTCTGCAAACTGGAAACCTCTATAATTCCTGAAGGCTCCTAATGAAGGCCAATAATTACTTGGATTCTCTGGTGTCCAGTATCCTATGTCTTCCGGAATATTCCTTCTTCCTGCTTCATCTGCATAAGTAAGGACATTGTTACTTCTAAGTCCACCTCTTACCGCCTGCACAAAAATCGATAAATTAAAGTTTTTGTATCTGAATGTATTGGTAAGGCCACCTATCCATCTAGGGTCTCTTTGCCCCAGAATAATTCTGTCATCTGCATTGATTACACCATCCCCGTTCTGATCTCTAAATTTGATGTCCCCGGGTCTTGATACGGGATCATGGCCTGCCACTTCTTCACCTACCTGCCAGATGCCCAGTTTCTCATAATCAAAAATTACCCTCAGTGGATGACCTATAAACCAGTTGTTCCCTACATCATCTCTACCGTCTCCATACAGCTCCAAAATCTCATTTCTGTACTGAGAGTAATTCAGGGAACTTTCCCATACAAAATCCCCTCTTGTAAGGTTTACTGTATGTAGCGTAAATTCCAAACCAACATTCTGCATCTTGCCTAAATTTGCCCATACATTATTGTATCCGGTAGTGGTAGGTAGGTTTCTACGTAAAAGGATATCATTGGTCACTGTTTTATAGGCTTCAATCGAACCCCTTACTTTATTTTCGACGATCCCAAAATCCAATCCTATATTGGTAGCCGTAGTGGTTTCCCAGTTGAGGTTGGCATTTCCCATATTATCATAAAGCACCCCTACTTGTGCAGTACCGTTAAATGGCTGAAGTACTGTATTAGCTACTGAAGCAGTTTGGTTTACGTCAATAGCCTGGTTGCCAGTTTGTCCATGGGATATCCTCAGCTTCAATTCTCCTATATTATTATTTGACATAAACCCTTCATTGTGAATATTCCATCCCAATGCAATAGAAGGGAATAATCCATATTTAGAGGTATTGGCACCAAAGGCAGAATATCCATCACGTCTGGCGGTCACGGTGACCAGGTATCTACTATCATAAGAATAGTTCATTCTCCCCATCTGAGAAAGAAGTGTATAACTATTGCCTTCTGACCATGCTTGCTGAGTAGTACCTGCCTCCATTCTATAAAAAGAAAGGGCATCATTGGTAAAGCCTCTAGACTGGGCTCTATTTCTAAAAAAATCGACTTTTTGTGCACTATAAAGTCCGGTAAAATCTATTCTGTGTTTATCAAATTCCCTTGAATAGGTAAGAATATTTTCCAGTACCCAATTTTGTCTTTCTGTATTATCTGTATTAGCAGTCCCAAATAGATCATTGGCGGGCCTTCCGGTATATTGTGCAAATCTATTGATGTTATAGACGAAATTACCGTTCAGCCTATAATTAAGGCCCGGTATGCCTGGTTTAATATCCACATACCCACCGCCTGATAGTGTTTTTTGCCTATCCTGTCTATCTGCAGTGGTCATCAGTAATGGATTGACGAACAATTGCTCCGGAGCCATCGGCCAAACAATAAGGTTGCCATTTTCATCATAAGGAACAGAATAAGGACTCATAGCAGAAGCCTGTAAAAGGTTAGCCCTACCTCCGTCCTGGTTCCTATCAGTAAAAAATGCCGAAGTTCCTACAGATATGTAATCATTGATTTTGGCATCGATATTAGATCTGATACTGGTTCTCTTAAAACCAAATCCTTTAATGACTCCCTGCTGATCCAAGTGGCTACCAGATACAAAATATTGCACATTCTCTGTTCCTCCGGATATGCTAAGGTTATTTTCGGTGATTCTTCCCTGCTGCGTGGCGACATCCATCCAGTCAGTGGTAATACCTGCATTATAATTGTCCACCTCTGCAGCATTTGGTAATACCTGGGTTCTGGACAAGTTATTTGCAATAAGGAAATCCTCATATTTTTGAACATACTGGTCTGGCCCCATAGGAGTAAGCATATTCGCAAATCCCTCAAAACCTGTATACCCGCTATAGTTTATTCGTGGTTTACCCTCCCCTACATTTCCTCTTTTGGTGGTAATCAAAATCACACCGTTAGCACCCCTCGTACCATAAATAGCTACAGCTGAGGCATCTTTAAGTATTTCTATGGATTCTACATCATTGGGGCTTATATCATTGATACTACCAAAAAATGGAGAACCATCCACTACCAGAAACGGACTTGTATTGGCATTAATAGAATTAACCCCTCTTATTTGCATTCCTCCTGGACTACCCGGTACAGAAGATCCTTGGGTGACGTTAAGCCCTGCTGTGGTACCCTGTATAGCTTGAGTAATGTCAGTGACGGGGAGGTTAGATAATCTGTCTTTTGGAACAGAAGCTACTGATCCGGTGATATCTGATCTTTTCTGCGTACCATAACCTACTACCACCACCTCATCTAGTTGACTTATATCTTCTCTCAAAACAATCTCAAAATTATTTTGATTGCCAACATTTATCTCCTGGGTGTCAAATCCTACAAACGAAAGTACAAGGATTGGATTGGCTGTCCGGAGGTTAAGGGTAAACCTGCCATCGAGGTCTGTCACCGTACCATTGGTAGTTCCTTTCTCCAAAACACTTACCCCAGGAAGAGGTAAATTCTCAGACTGGTCCACTATGGTGCCTTCCACAGTTCTCGGAGTATTTTGGCCTATAGCCTGGGTGATACATAGCAAGAGAAGGATAAATGTCCCTGGCCATTTTAGTAACCATTCTTTCATAATTTTTGGGTTTGAATGTTAGAAATAATTATTTTAAGCACCTGTATTTCCTTCTTTTATTACTTTTTGAAATTAGAAGAAAAGCATCAGTTAGATTTTAATAAATAAGCTGAAGCAGGTATTTAAATCGATTTCAATATGGAGATTAAAAAATATTATAGTAAATTTAACGACCATTTAACGGTATTTGTAACTGTTAAATCAGGCTTATTTTCATAATAAACAATACATTTTGAGGTGCAAATGGAAAAGCAAGAGAAGTTGGAAAGTTTGGAAAAAGTTCTTAGCAGTAAAACATTTGTCAGGGCCCCCTCTTCAAGTGTGCTTCTCAAATTTTTAGTAGAAGCTACACTAAACAATAAAGATCTTAAAGAAACCACCATCTCCATGGAACTCTTCGGGAAAAACTATGCTGATGAAAAAAGTGATGCACATATCCGGGTGAATGTTTACCACCTCAGAAAAAAGCTTGACAAATATTACCTGGAAGAAGGCAAAGATGATCAGTGGAGAATGCATATTAAAAAAGGTCAATACCAAGTGACTTTTGAAGAACGGAAAAAAGATGCGCCCACTCAACCCAAAAACTATAACAAATTAATTATAGCCTCAACAGTTATACTCCTAGTAATAACAGGGTGGTATGTAAGACGCGAAGAACGTGTGCTTTTATGGCAGCCTTTTTTCTCCAATAGTAAACAGACGACCTTATTCATAGGTGATTTTTTTGGAATTATGGGCACTACGGTCACAGGTCACCATGGGTGGAACCGTGACTATGATATTAATAATCTATCTGATTATTACCAGTTTGTAGAAGATCATCCTGAAAAAAAAGACGAAGTCACACCGGCCAATTATCCCTATGTCACCGGAATGGCCGCTAATGGAACCATGAACATTTCGAGGCTATTTCACCAAAAAAATAAGGATTTTGATATTCAGTTCAGTTCTCAAACCACTGCTAAAGACGTATCTAAACATAACTCTATCTACATTGGACCTATAAAAAATAAGAACCTGTTTATTGATTTCTTTAATGATGCCAATCCAAACTTCCGGATAGAAAACAACTTTCTGTTTTACAAAAACAGTCTTTCTGGCCGTGACACTTTGATCAGTTTAAGCATAGATGATGGATCTGTTTATGAACATGCTATTGTCAGCAGGATTAAAGGCCCTAATGATACTGAGCAATTTATATTTTTCTCCGACCATGACATAGGCGTAAAAGCAACCACTGAAAAATTCAGCGACGCTGGTTGGATGAAATCTCAGTTATTGCCCCAGATAGGTAATCATAGTTATTTTACAGGTGTCTTTTTAGTCAAAGGTAAAAACAGGACCAATTTTGAACTTGAATTATTGTTCATGGAAATTTTGTAAGAAGCAATCATTTGCCAGGTAATATGATTAAAAAATGTATGGTAAAGAAATGGAACCAATCAAGTTATACACATCCATTACAATAAATATGAAATCGAGCATGGCCCCGTACCTACGGGATCAAACACTGGGATAATTACATATTTTGCGAAATTCCACCCTGATATTCGTTCCGTAAAAAGTGACGACCTTTAGAAAAAAATATAAACAGATGAAATCTCAACTTTATATAACATACATACTATATAGCCTCGGCATGCTTTTTAATATGAAAGCAATGGCCCAACATAATTCTATTTCACCTCCAGTGGGGTATACTTTAGTATGGCAGGATGAATTTGATGAGGAGGGGCCACCAAATCCTGAATTCTGGTCCTTTGAAACGGGATTTGTGCGCAATGAAGAACTTCAATATTATCAGGAAGAAAATGCAGTGGTTAAAGAAGGTAAACTCATCATCACCGGTCGCAGAGAAAAAATTTTGAATCCTCAATATAAAGATGGCTCTCCTGACTGGCGCCAAAATCGTGAATATGCCTCCTATACTTCTTCATGTGTGAAGACCAGTGGTAAAAAACTTTTCCGCTATGGAATCTTCGAAATAAAAGCTAAAATTGATACTGCTCTGGGCATGTGGCCCGCCATATGGACTTTGGGCGAAAGTAAAGGCTGGCCGGCAAATGGCGAAATAGATATCATGGAATACTATCGTGTAAACGGTGAAGGTACTATCCTAGCCAATGCCGCCTGGGCAAGTCCTAATAAGGTCGCCTGGGATGAAATGAAAATTTCCATAGACCATTTTGTAAAGCAGGATCCCCGATGGCCAGAGAAATTCCATATCTGGAAGATGGATTGGACGGAAGATTATATCAGGTTATACCTGGACGATGAGCTGCTGAACGAAATAGACCTTAGCAAAACCATTAATCCTGATGGTTTTAATCCTTTTCATCAGCCACATTACCTTTTATTGAATCTGGCCATAGGATCAAATGGAGGCGACCCCTCCAATACCCCGTTTCCCAAAAGATATGAGGTAGATTATGTAAGGGTTTTTCAAAAAATTGAATAAATTACAGATAAACTTTGTCACGGTTAATTTAAAATTAAATTCCACATGAATTTTTATAAAGTCTCTATTATTCCCCTTTTGCTTTTACTGATCAGCTGTAATGAAAACACCAGCAAAACATCGTCTGTGGAAGAATCATTTGATGAATGGACCACAATTTTTAATGGCAAAGATCTGGAAGGTTGGACTCCTAAGATCCATAGACATGAAACAGGTGAAAATTATGCGGAGACATTTCGGGTAACTGACGGTATGCTAGAGGTAAATTATGATGGCTATGATAAATTTGAAAATCGATATGGCCATCTTTTTTATGAAAAAACCTATTCCTCCTTTCACCTCACATGGGAATATAAATTTACCGACCAATGGATGGAAGATGCTCCTTCCTATACTTACCGAAACAGTGGGGTGATGTTTCATTCTCAGGATCCCTATACTATAAAAAAAGACCAAGACTGGCCTATATCCGTGGAATTCCAAATGCTGGCGGAAGCTGAAACAGGTAAAAAAAGACCCACCGGAGCTGTATGCACCCCTGGTACAGAAGTGGTGTTTCAAGGACAGTTAGATGAAAGGCACTGTATAGATTCCAGCGCGGACACCTTCCATTGGGATGAATGGGTAAAAGCTGATCTCATCGTCTACGGAGACTCTCTGATCATCCATTTGATCAATGGAGACACGGTCCTTCAATATACCCAGCCGAGAATCGGAAGTTCAGGGGTGGTGAACAATTATGATCCTAAAATAAAGCAGGATGGCCAACCGCTAAAGACCGGATATATTTCATTACAAGGGGAAGGACAAGGGGTTTTGTTCAAAGATATTAGGATCAGAAAGCTATGATAACCTTGGTAAAATGGATATAAAACAATATATCATAACACCTTTATATAGCATGTTATGCATTATAATCTTCCGTTTGAATCATGAAAATATGAAATAGTAGTCCTTTTGAACTAAAAAATACGCAATATATTAATGATTTATAATATAATCCTTATTTGTATATGATCGAATCAAAAGAATATGGCCACCTTCACTAGCTCGTTGGCCCAGATCTATTAGATTAACTTGACTAATATGCCAGAACTGGAGATTCCAAAAAACAAGTTGATTGAGAAAGCTTTAAGATTATACTTGAATCACCTGAAAAGAGCTGCTTACACAAAATCCTACAGTCATTCGGAGAATGATGAAGATATGATCAGTATCGCAGAAGAAGGTATGGTTGCTACTTGAAACAAATAGATAATGAAACAGGGTGAAACCTGGTATGCTAACCTCAATCCTACTATAGGCTCAGAACAAGAAGAGCTACGTCCTGTAGTCATCATCAGCGGAAATTTACTCAATAAACATTTTAAATAGTCATCACAGTACCTCTGACTACTAAAATAAAAAAATTCAGGATAAAACCGCAAATTGAAGCCCCATCCTACCAATAACTTAAAACAAACTTCTGAATTGATGGTATTGCCTATACGTACAATCTCAAAAGAATGCCTGATAGAAAAATCCGGAAATATCTCCAACCAACAATTGCAAATCACTCTAGTTAAATTAGGAGATATTACTAATCTATAAATGGCGTAGATGATGGATTTATTCTTCAATATGTTTAATTGAAGAATTTAAAATTTATGTGAAGATGTTGCCTACTATGATTAGGGATTTAATAGGATTTCTACATCATAATTACATTTATCTAATAACCAAGTGACCGTATAATTCTTACGATTTATCATAAATAATATGAGGAAAGAATAAGACAGGTAGAAAAACTTATAACTATGACCCTCTCCTACCATCGTACTTCTTTCCTCGTACTCAAATCTTCATCGCTTCTCACTTATTACTTCTTACCGCATTTCTTCGAAGTCTATTCAATCCGGTCCACTCCCTCTGTAGTCATCTGCACACGCTTCATGGTACCGTCTTCATTGTAATAAAGATAATCGATACAGACCGAACGAAGATAACTGCCACCATTTCTTGGTAAGGCACCATTGTGATAAACAAAATACCAGTTTCCTTTAAATTCTACGATTGATTGATGATTGGTATTAGAATTCCCAGCTACTTCATTAAGTATACCTTTGTATTCCCATGGTCCTTTAATACTTTTGCTCATGGCGTAAGCGGTCCTTTCAGGAAACATCGAAGCATAGGATAAATAATACCATTCGCCTCTTTTATGGATATATGGAGCCTCTTCAAAGTCAGGTAAATCTACAGGCATGATTTCTCCATCCAGTTCAATCATATTGTCTTTCAGTTTGGCATAATAGCATTGTAGATTTCCCCAATATATATACGCCTGTCCGTCATCATCTATAAAAACGGTGGGATCTATATCGTCCCAAGAGTGGGAAGCCCATTCAGTAGTCATATCATTGGTAACCAAAGCAGTTCCCCTGGCATCTACAAATGGTCCAGTAGGGCTATCTGAGACTGCTACCCCCATGGCTTTGCCGGGAATGGTAGCATGTTCAGTCGAAGTATACCAATAAAACTTACCATCTCGCTCCACTACTTCAGAGGCCCAGGCACTGGGCCCGGTAGACCATTTAAAATCTTCCGCTTTTAAAGGTATAGGATACTCAGTCCATGTTTTCATATCTTCTGTAGAAAATACTACCCAATTCGGAATATGGTATCCTTTCCCATCTCCGGCATCCTGCCCTGCATATAAATAAAAAACATCATCATGGACTATTGCAGCCGGATCAGCGGTGTATTTATGGCTGAAAAGGGGATTTCCTTCGGTTTTATACTGTACTTGTTCTTCCTGTGCAGATGCTCCCACTAAAATGCCTACCGACAGCGCAAAGGTTAAAATCTTAAATTTCATATTTTCAATGGGTTTATTTTATGGTTATTTTTATAGTTACCTTCTCCATGGATGGATCCAATAACTGTTCTTTCTTCATATTCAGCACTGGAATACCGTCTTTGTCAAAATGTACTGGCCGGATACGTGCATGTCTTCCCGGATCAAACAGTCCCCCATCACCTTTATCTCCGGGACCACTCACTTCCCCTTCAGTTCTGGAGTGATAAACTATCAATGGTTGATCCATCTCATCTATTGTAAATGAATTATGCCCCGGTCCTACCTGCCCGTCAAGATCGTCTGAACTAAGTAACGGATAGGGGATTTTTGCCCAACTATCTACATCCAGTAAGTCAGCGTCTGCATCTGCATGCAGGATACCTATGCTATATGCCTCATCTACGGTGGAAGCGGAAAATGCCAGAAATACTTTACCGCCATTTTTAATGACAGCAGATCCTTCATTGACCCATGTATTGTCTTTTCTCTCCCACCCGTACTGGGGAACTGATAACAAAGTGGCTTTTGATGTCAACTTCCAGGGCTGATCAGGATCAATAGAAGCGATCATAATGTTTGACAGCATTGGCTTTTCGGCCCAGGACACATAGTGGGTCCCGTTACTTTCAAAATAGGTCATATCCAGTGAGAAGTGCTTAAAAGCCATTTCATCTCCCTCTACTGCCTCACTGTAGTGCCCTTCGGTCTCCCAGTTTTCCGCTTTCATGGGATCTCTGTCTCCTTTATTACAGGCTATTATGATAGGACGAATACCCCATACGCCCCACTCGGGTCTGCTGGTAGTAAACAGTACATACCAAGTGCCGTTTATTTCATGAATTTCGGGGGCCCATACCCAGCGCTCACTGATAGCTGATTTATCTACATGCCAGATAGTGATCTCTTCCGCATTAGCCAGATCTTCTATTCTCTCTGCTTTTCTGAGGATAACCCTATCATATCCAGTAGGATCATCACTTCCTATCATAGGATAAGAAGCAGTAAAGTAATAATAACCATCACTTCCCTTCACCACATGTGGATCTGCCCGCTGCTCTATAAAAGGATTTTCAAACTGATGGAGCTTGACAGTTCCAGTAATTTCATAAGTACCCCTTTTTGAGGTGTTCAATTGACGCAGCTCCTTTTCACTCCACCGTACTGGATGTTTTTTTGTAGATCCATCGCTATATTGAGCAGTGACCATTTCAGGAAGATCTACTGAAAATCTTTTACCTTTTGCTACGGAGATTTCTTCTATAGGAGCAAATCCTGTATGGACTATAGTGCCATATTTTCTTAAAATTCTCTTAAAAGCCTCTCCATCTAAATTAAGTATACTTCCCTGCACAGCACCTCTAGGAGTATCAATATTCGCTAAAGATCTGCTATAAGATCCTATTTCTCTTGTTTGGGATATCGTTTTCAGATCCTGGGTCATTGATTCGTAAAATTTGCCATCCGATCCGCTCCAGGATATTCTATATGATCTTAATTTACTATCAAACTCACAGATAGGGTTTTTTACTTTGATACTATCTGATAGAATTACTAATCTTTCATTTTTAAAATCAATTAAATCCTCCGAATCATATATAAATACCCCATGACCATTTTGGTTGTCTGATGTGATGAGACCGAAGCCTGTATCCTTATTGAACAAATGGGGAGCACCCATTTTACGTGATCCGATCAATGGATATAAGATAGCTTTACCATTATTTAACGGTGTAAAATTTCCATTGCTATTATAGGCTAAATGCAAAGCTTTAGTACGTTCTGAGTCCCCTTCACCCACATAGACCAACAGTTTTCCACCTTCGGATCTGGCTGTATCAGGGTTTATAAATGCAGTAAAAAAAGAGTTGGGTTTAATGTTACATTCTGCATATTGGGGACATAACAATGATAGACAGATAATCGCTAACGCGTAATAGACGGGGGTTTTGAAATATGGTTTGACCATGTTACTATTTAAATGAGAACTACAAATAATTCATTTCACAATTCTATACGTACAAATATAAATAAAGTGTCAATTTTACACTAATTTAAATATATATAATTACCCAGCAGCATTTATGAGGATTAAATTTATTATTTGGAATTTATACCGCTATATTCGGCTCTACCTTAAAGGGCGATATTTACATAAAATAGATAAAAAAAAAGTTATCCATGATTCAAAATATACACCATATCGCTATTATTTGTTCCGATTATGATATTTCTAAAAAATTTTATGTTGAAGTTCTGGGTTTGACTATTATAAATGAAACCTATAGATTAGAAAGGGATTCATATAAGTTAGATTTAGCTATAAATAAAACATACTGCATTGAGCTTTTTTCATTCCCAAACCCTCCTAAAAGAATTTCCAGACCAGAAGCCAGTGGATTAAGACATCTGGCTTTTGCAGTAAGCAATTTAGAGCAGTCTATTGATCATCTAAAAAACCACCAAGTGGTATGCGAACCTATCAGAATAGATAATATTACAGGAAAACGGTTTACTTTTTTCAGCGATCCGGACGGATTACCATTAGAATTATACGAAGGTTAATTATAATATTTGAAACACAATATATCATTTCCTATAAATTATAAAATCAGGTAATCTTTGGAAACCACTATACTCACAGGCAATCAAAATACATCGATTCGTCAACTATACGAACCGATGTGTTTATTCTCTCCAAATTTAACTGTAGTTTATTTAAATTTCGATGACGACCTTACCCGTAAACCCACCTTTCTGAGCTTTTGAATGTGCCTCAGAGATATTTTCTAACTGAAATATTTCAGCAATATAAGGTTTAAGCCACCCATCCTCCACGGTCTGTTTGATTTTATATAAATCATGCCGATCAGGCTTCACTACCACTATTTTCATTTGCCGGTGAATGGCTACATCTTTTAATGCCTTGGCAGCTCCTGCAAAATTTTCTGCCCCCCCTTTAGTAGATATAAACATGCCTTCACCTTCCAGCTGGGCTATAAAATCAGATATGGTATGTTTACCACTTGCATCAAAGATCAAATTAAACTTATGGTTTTCAGGAATTTCTTCTTTGTCATAAGCCCAGACTTCTGTACAGCCTATATTCTTAGCAAAATCCACGTGATCTCCACTACAGGTACCATATACTGTACAGTCAAAGCTCCTTGCTATCTGCACAGCTACTGCTCCGACACCACCCGTACACCCCATCACTAAGATTTTATCTCTATTTTTTAATTTCCCTAAACCAATTAAACCCTGCCAAACGGTACAACCCACAAGAGGCAGTGAAGCTGCTTCGGTGAAATTAATATTTGCCGGCTTATGACAAAGATTGATATCCTTTGCGATGATCTGCTCGGAATAGGCACCACCCAGAGCAGCATTCAAAAAGCCAAACACTTCATCACCTTGATTGTATTTATTGTTTTTGGACGCCAAAACTGTACCGCTAAAATCACTTCCTATAATATGGTCACCAAATAAACCGGTAACAATTTTTGTCCTTCCTTCCCTTACATGAATATCAATTGGATTGACAGATGAAGCTTTATTTCTTATAAGGACTTCACCATCTTTGAGGTCGGGAACAGGTACTTCTTTAATTTTAAAAACTTCAGGACCTCCATATTTTTCGATAACAGCTGCTTTCATGATTATGTTTCTTTTAAAATCTTTTAAAATTGAATGTTAATCGTCACCCAATAACTATACCTATACTCAACCTTCTTCAATAAATCGCTACGGCTGAGTATATTTTAAAGTAGACATAAATACGTAGCTATAAGGCAATATTATGTAACTTAACCTAAACATCGGTTAAACAGAATATATATATATATAAGATAGAACCGAAGATATGGCTACAATAATCATATACACAAATATGATTTGATTATTAATTAATAAGTGAGGATAACTTCTGCCTAAAACGTTACCATAACTGTCTTCCCAATGTCCATTCCATATAATCAGCTCTTCCACCATGTGCCCTTAATGTGAGCGATACTGATGTTTTCTCTCCAACCTGATATTTTAATCCATATCGCTGATAAGCCATATGATGAGTAGGATGAGGCTTACGAAGATAAAAGGCATATTGTGTGACCAGGCTTACTTTATTCATATGAAGTTCATGTCCAAAAGCAACTCCCCATCGCCAGCTAAAAAAAGGAATGTATCCGTCATTCTGGGCATTCATAGCCATTCGATCTCTTACATATCCTTCATTATAATCTACATCCAATCCTCCGCTAAATGAACCTAGTAGATTATATCGATAGGCCAAAGTATAATTCATTCCAAATGCCGGAAAAACGTTATAATCCAGGTTCCTAACACTTTTGACTCCCCCTCTCAAAAAGGCATAGTGGGAAAATTTTTTAAGTTCATAATCCACTTCAGGGCTATTAAAGGCTGGCAGAATACTGGCACTCTGTTCTGATAATTGATAACGCACTCCTAGCCCCAATGACAATATGTTAAACCCGGTATTGGGCAATCTTCTAGCGCCATTACTGATATGGGTAATTCCGCTAATAAACTGCACATCAAATCTGGATGAAAGGTCATAAGTATAAATGAGCTGTCCTTCTACAAAGAAATTTAAATTGGTGCCAATAGCCTGCTGCTCCGGATTGTCTATGGGATCATACGGATTTTCGACATAGGCCAATCCTACCGATACCCTTCCAGAAAGATCATGCCGTCCTCCACCCACCAAACTTGGTTGCATAAAACCACTTAATGCAATTGACCTTCCGGTTGCCAGATTTCCATGGTCCATATAGGTCAGACTTACTCCTGTCAATGGATAGTTCATGGCCCTATGGTATTGCTTAGTCTTCAGTACAGTAGCATAATCTAATTTAAAAAAAGTGCGATCACCTTTTACCTCTGCCATATCCTCTGAATAGCCAAAGAGCTGTCCTCTTGAACTTTGGAATTGGAGATAGCTCTGACTATAGGAAGGGAAAATAGGGATAATAAGAAACAGTGTTATGATAAGCTTAAAAGTAAATTTCATTGTTGTAATTATTCTAGTTTTGTTATTAGAACCGCTATTTTATAAATAGGGTTTAATTTCATACATGCTTTATAGGGTTTAATTTCATACATGCTTTTACCGTGGAGTTAAAATCAGCTCTATGCCTTTTTGATGTAAGTAAGCTATATTGGGCAAGGTTTAGGCTCCCTACACCGGAAATACATATGTGGTAAAATCCTGAAATACTATCGTTTTGTCTGAAAATGACTACAACTGATTACATGATGGACAAGGATATAAATCTATTCATCAAACAAAAGTCCCGAGCCCTTTCAAAAGTAAATCAAACACTATTTACCATCTAATGGCCCGAGAACTTTTTTCATCAACCGTCAAGAACTTCAAATAAAATATTCTATATCTCAGTAACTTCCTGTCTATCACTACCCTACGCACCGTAAATGTCCCTGGGGTTTATTTATTATTTAGCTTTACAGTATTACTTAAACAGGATACTATTGCATAAGGGCAGCAATAGGGTGAATTTATTTCATCTTCCAAATATATACCGAGGCGTAATTCCATTTCAAATATCAGTGCTTGTATATACCAATGAGAAACATTAATTTCGTTTAAGAAATTTTTATGTTTAAATTTTCCAGTTGTATGGATTCCAAAGGATCTAAACACCTCAATAACGATTCTATACTGCGTATAGGTCATCATTTATTTTTTAGAAATCTGCTATTGCGGCATCCCATGTAAATGCTTTTAGTCCCTGATCCACCCCAGAAGCATTCAGTTCTTTTAAATTTGATAATAGATCATCTGCTTTATCAGCAGGGATAAAACATAAGACTGCATTATTTAGGGCAGGCCATGTATGGGTTCCCATTTTTGGCTCTCCTTTATCTGTTCCTCTACCCTGTAAATCATTGAATTTGGTAAACCCCCGGATTTCCAATTCTTCTAATACATTCAGAACTTCTTCTGAAAAAGCCTGATTGAATATGATCATTATTGCTTTCATCATTATTTTATGAATTTTTAAGGGCGGTATGGAACCAAGGATGCATTCCCGGTTAAGGATCGGGTTAACCAAATAGTTAATATTTCTATCGCGCTAGATTTCAACACTTGTTTTTAACATTATGAATGGGAGGACTAACCTTCCAATAGGCTGATTTTCTTAACCTTCTTTCTATGGAATATAGCATAAACTACAGGAACCAAAACCAAAGTCACTACTGTAGAGAATATCAATCCTCCAAGAACTGCTATGGCCATAGGCTGCCAGGTTTCGGACCCCTCTCCAGTACTGAATGCCAACGGAAACATGGCCAATATGGTAGTCAAAGTAGTCATCAATACTGGTCTCAGTCTGGAAGCCCCCGCATTTACGATAGCATCGAATAATGATTCTCCACGACCTCTTAAAAGCTGTATATAATCTACCAGTACTATAGCATTTTTTACTACTATACCTACCAGAATAATGGCTCCTATAAAGGCAATAACACTAAGTTTTGTATTGGTCAGCACCAATGCTATAATTACCCCCGTAAAGGCAAAAGGAAGAGAAAACATGATGATAAAAGGATCCTTTAAAGATTCGAATTGGGCAGCCATGACTATATATACCAAGATGATACTAAGCCCCAAGAGCAGAAAAAGATCTCCGAATGCTTCCTGTTGCTGTTCTATATCTCCTCCAAAGGCTATTTCCACATTTGAAGGGATATCCATATCATTATCGATATAATCGGAGATTTCATCAAAAACCACATTTAAGGGTGTGCCTAACAGATCAGCAGTCACCTGGACATTTCTTTCCCGGTCTTTACGTTCTATTGTCGGTGGCACCATGATCTCCCGGATATCCGCAAATGATCCCAGTTGTATATAATTACCTGCAGGAGAAAGAATCTCCACATTATTTAAATCCTCCAGAGATTCCCTGAAACTTCTGTCATATCGGATGATAATGTCAAACTCCTCTCCTTCTTCCTTAAATTCCGTAGCAGTCAGACCGGCAATTTTGCTTCTTACATTCTGACCCACTACTCCGGGGTTCAATCCCAGCATGGCCATTTTTTCTCTATCAAAATCTATCTGCAACGCAGGCTGGGCATCACCTAATCCTAAATCTGCATTTCTTACCCCATCTATCAAGGCCAGCCCGTCTCTGATCTGCATGGCCAGGGCTTCCGTAACCTGTAAGTCATTACCGATGACATCGATCACTACCGGGGGCCCCTGTCCAGCCATTCCCCCTTGAGTACCTACAGAATAGGTGATGATTTCTGGAATATCGTGCAGCCTGGTTCTGATAACTTCTGCTATTTCAAATACAGACCTGGACCGCTCATCCACCTTGACCAAAGTAGCAGTGATGTCAATGACATTTGGATCAGAACTGCCGCCTCCCATGCTCATACCTCCAGTAGAAGTTCCGATACCGGAAGATATGATCCTCAGTTCCGGAACTTCCTCTTCAAATATTTCTTCGATTTTGCGCATAGTCGATACAGCACTTGGTGAGTTTCTGCCCGTCGGAAGTTCTGCAGTGATGGCGATACGTCCATTGTCAGCCTCTGGCATAAACTCAGTTCCCACTAAGGGTATCAGAAAGAACGAACCGATAAAAAGTACAAATGAAACTATGACTACCCATTTTTTTCTTATCAATGCCCAGTTAAGAATAGACTTATATTTTAGATCCAGTTTGGTTAGTATGTTCTCTATCCCATTGTCCAGCTTTCTTCCAAAATTTGTTTTTTTGCGCGATATACCGGCAGTTTCCAGCTTCAGTAATTTAGAAGATAGCATGGGAACAAGTGTAAGCGCCGCAAATGTGGACACCACCACGGTGACTACCACTATCATTCCCAGCTGTCCAAACCAGATTCCTGTCATACCTGTCAAAAGGGTCAATGGAAAAAATACCGCTACCACGGTGAGTGTAGTGGCCATTACGGCTACCCCTACTTCTCCTGTACCATAAAGGGCTGCTTCACGGGGTTTGGTACCTTTTTCTATATAGGTAGAGATATTTTCCAATACCACTATCGCATCATCCACCACCATCCCCAATGCTATGGAAAGAGAAGAAAGAGAGATCAGGTTAAGAGTATTACCGGTGAGCGCCAGATAAATAAAAGCTGCTATAAGAGATACAGGAATGGTCAAAGCCACGATAAAAGTAGCTCTCCACCGTCTTAAAAATATCCAAACAACCAATACCACAAAGATAATGGCATAAAGCAGTACACTGGAAAGGTTTGAAATAGAATTTTCAATAAATTCAGAGGTATCGACCACTGTTTCTATGTGGACATCTGCTGGTAGGTTTCTCTTCAGTTCCGGAAGTATGGTCAAAACAGATCTGGCCACTTCTACTGTATTGGCGCGGTTCTGTTTTTGCACAGTAAGGGTAATGGCATTTTGCCCGTTCACCATTTCAATGCGCATGTCCTCGTCTACAGCGTCATCCACTGAAGCTATATCCGTCAGATAGACTATCCCCCCTTGCTCTGTGTTTTTTACCACTACCCTTCCGATGTCCTCTATCGACCGGAACTCAGTATCTATCCTAATGTTATACTGTTCTTTTCCTATGCTAATATTGCCGGCCGGAATGATTACGTTTTCATTTCTTAATGCACTGGAGATATCATTAATATCTAATGCATAACTCCTCATTTTCATTGGATCAAGATTGATCTGTATCTCCCTAGTAGGCCCGCCCTGTATATTTACAGTACCTACTCCCGGCACCCTATTCAGAGGGGTAACTATCTCATTATCGAGGATTTTCCTTAGCCCTGGATAGCTTTCGTCGGCTGTAGCCGCCAGGGTTATAACTGGGAAGCTGGCAGAACTAAACCTGTATATCATAGGTTCATCCACATCCTCCGGTAAAATATCCCTTACCCGGGACAGGGCATCCCTTATATTATTGGAAGCCTCGTCGAGATTCGACCCCCAGTCAAACTCTAAAGTTACAATAGAGAAATTCTCCACCGAGGTAGAGCTGATATCCTCCAGATCATTTATGGTACTGAACTGGTCTTCCAAGTGTCTGGTAACATTTTGCTCTACTTCCAATGCACTGGCCCCTGTATAGCTGGTCATCACCGTGATGACAGGGGGGTCTATTTCCGGAAATAGATCTATAGGTAAATTAAGGGTGGAATATATTCCAAATACCATGATAGCCACAAATATCATCATGGTCATCACTGGTCTGAATACTGCCGTTTTGAATAGATTCATTTTAGGATATTAATTCTGGGAAGAAATGATGCGGACAGTATTTCCGTCAACTAATTTTTGCATACCTTCTGTTACATAAGCAGTACCCGGTTCAAGCCCGTCTTCTATTTTAATTAAGTCCTGAAACCTTGGTCCAGTGGTAACATTTGTTCTTCTGGCTATATTTTGATCATCGATGGTGAATATATACCGCTCATTGGTACCTGGCTGAGATAAGACAGCCAAAGATGGGATGAAAACACCCGTAGATTCACCCATACCGATTGTAGCCCTGCTGAACATTCCAGGTTTAAGTTCTTGGTCTGCATTTTCTATTTGTATCTCCACCTGAAAAGTCCTTGCTCCAGTATCTATTTGAGGTATTTTTCTGAATATTTTGCCTATAAATGCTTTTTCCGGAAAAACTGATACATTTACTACTGCTTCCATACCTTCCTGTACCGTTCTATAGTATTGCTCAGCTACCTGAACGGTGAGTTTGATCGGATTGATCTGCATCAAAGTTAGTATAGCCGGACGGTCTGCCCCTGGACTGAATATCTCGCCGCGGCTAAAGTATCTGCGGGTAATGACGCCACTGAAAGGTGCTCTCAGCTCCGTATTTTCCAATACATTATCCAAATTTCGCATAGCATTCTCCAGTTCAGTCTGCATCTGGTCAAATTGCTGCCCGGAAACAGAGCCGATCTGCACAAGTGTATCCAGTCGATCCAGTTCTCTTCTCGAAAGATCCACCTGTAGCTGGGCCTGATGAAACTGGGTAGCGTTCATCAGTGCTAAAAGTGCTCCTTCCCGGACATTATCCCCTTCATCTGCATGAATTCTGTCGATTCTGGTGCCGGTCTGTCCAGAGATAAATGCGATTTCCCATGCTTCTAAACTTCCCGAGTAGGTAATTTCCTGAGGAAGTTCCTGGTTTATGGCCCAGGCTGTATTGACAGATATACCTGCATCCTCTGATACCTGTTCTGTAGATTCAGGGGAACCACACCCATATAAACCCACTAAAATGGCTAAATTCAGATATATTGATTTTCTTTTAAATATCAGCATTAGTATGAAGGATTAAAATTTATAGCAGTTTCTCCCGATAATTCCTGCAGATCGGTCATGGCATTTAAATATTCCCACTTTACACGAAGTGTATTGAGTTTGGCCTGTGTCAGGGCAAGTTCGGCATCATTTATTTCTATAAGGGTGCCTCGGCCGGTGGAATAGCTAACCTGTGCGATTTGAAAGGCTCTTTCTGCTTGAAGTATGTTTTTTTCCTGTGCTTCTATAGATTTGTAGGCCCTTTCCATTCTGTTTAGGGCATTTTGACTTTGTAGATTGAGACTTCGTAGGGTATAATCCTTTTGGACCTGGGCCTGTTTAAGATCAATTCTGGCCTGGTCCATTCGTCTATTCCTGGTAAATCCTTGGAAAACGGGTATATTCAGCTGCAATCCCACTGCTGATGTATTTACCCAGAAATAATCCGAAAAATTAAAATCATTAGCCTGTGACAGTACGGCATAATTGGCAAATGTGTTTAGCCGTGGCATAAAAGCAGCTTGATTTAAGCTGATCTGGTGCTCTTGGATATCTTCCTGATAAGTAAGCTGCCGGAGTACAGGATTATTGGATAAATCGTAATTTCCTAGATTAGGTATAATAAGATTTTGTTGATACATTTCCTCTAGTAATCCTTCCAGGGCTATATTGATTTCCTCAGGGATATTGGCCAGAAGCTTTAGGTTACTTAAAGACTCCTGCAGATCATTTTCAGCCTGAATAATGTCAGGCAAAACATTGGCCACCTGTACCTCTGCCCTGATAACGTCATATTCCGCCACAATTTCTCTTTCAAATTGCCGTTGAACATTGGCCAGATTCTGCTCAGCATTGGCTAGGCTCAGTTCCAGGACCCTCAAAGACTCTTGGGCCAATAATACTTCAAAAAATGATTTTCTGATCCTGCTGCCCAGTTCATTTTTATTGACTTCTAAATTAGTCTGAGAAAGTTTGATAGAAGTTTTGGCCAGCCGGTTGCTTTCGATTAGCTCCTTGTTATATATGGGCATATTGGCCGCCGCCGATGCCTGAAAAGCATTATCAAAGCCTACTTCTATTACATTGCCTCCAGGCTGAGGATCCGCCCCTGGTAAGGCACCATCTGCCGGAAAAAAGAATACTGGTCTTTTGATGTTACGATCATATTGCCCAGACACATCTATCTGTGGGTAAAATCCACCCGCTATGGCCTTTTGTTCAGCGACTGCTCGCTCCACTTCCAGATAAGCTTGGACTATTTCAGCATTCCCTTCCAGACCGCTATGCAAAAGGTCATCTAAGTTCAGGTTTAATACCGGGCCCTGCTGCGCATGGACTATATTTATATTGACGAAAAGGGAGAAGTTTAAAAGCAAAAAGATTAATGATTTTTTGTCTTTTACATACTGTTCTGAATTCATAAGTATGATAAGCTTAAAGGTATTTACTGTTACTCAACCATATGAAGATGGGAATGATGATGCAAAACTAAAGTGATATTTTTACATATACAAGTTTGTTCTGTGTTTTATGAACAAAATAGATTTTAATGTTATATTTGTATTACAGATGGGACTACCAAACGATGACTAAAGAAGAAATCCTAGCAAAAGCAGAGCTTTTGATAATGCAACAGAATTCCTATGATTTGGATTTAGGGGTACTTGCAAGGCATTGCGGAATCGGAAAGCCTAAACTTTATTTCTTATTTAAGAATAAAGGAAACTTATTATATTCCCTTATGGTCTACATTTGTGAAAAAGAAAAAAATAATATCAATAATAAACTGGCCAATACAACTTATCAAGAAAAATTAAATTGTTTTTTCGAAGAATATTTTCATCTTTTGGAAAAATTCCCATACAAGACCATTCAAAATTTTTTGAAGCAGAGTTGGGAAAGCAAAAAGGAAATATCTGTATTTAATCAATGGATAGAAAAGACTTACCACGATCTGATAACGGAAAAACATAAAGCCTCTACCCTATTTTCAGTAGAAGAAACACTGGTGTTGGAAAAAATGCTGTCAGTGCAAATGGATTATTATTATACTAACTTTTGGGAAATTTCTTCTACCGGGAAGGCCAAATTATGGAAAAGGCAAATCATCAGGTGCTTTTCTTAACCATTCCCCAGACCTAATATACGTCAGAATCAAACATCATTACATGCAATTAACGGACAAACAAAGAGAAATTATTGAAATCATAGGTGTATTTCAGGAGCAAAACGGACTGCAACCTGCTCTGGGAAGAATATTGGGTTTACTGATGGTGGCGGATCTGGCAGAAGCTACATTTGATGAAATAGTAGAAAACCTGTCATTAAGCAAAAGTGCTGTGAGTAGTGCACTTACCCTATTACAAACCCAAAATAAAATAGAATATACTACAAAGCCGGGTGAAAGAAAAAGGTATTTCAGGTTAAAGAGATCAAACTGGGAAAAAGAACTTAAAAAAGGCATCAACAGTGGTCTTCAGTTCAGTGAAATTTTGGATAAAGTACTGGCCATCAGAAACGATCAAAACCCTGATTTTAACCGGCATCTGGAAAATATCCGTGATTTTATGACATTTCTTCAAAAAGAAATTCCAATATTGATCGACAAATATCTGGAACAGCAAAAAAATGACCATAGGAAGTAAATCCTCCTACGGTCATATCATTCGTTTATTTATGATAGTCAGTCCAGGAATAAAAATTAGATCGTATTCATCTGTATCAAAAATAAATCATTTTTATAGTTATCTTCTTTTCTTTTTCCCCTAACGTCACTTTGGTAGCCTCAAAACTCGGTTTACTTAACCCAATTTTAGGATTGTTGGAAAACCCTACCCCTTCTTTTGGCATCCTCACTATATTATAGTCCATCTTCCCGTTATTGTTTTCATCGTGAAGCACCACCACAGAGTAATTTCCATAATCTAATGGCTTTGTCATAATGACAGCACTATTATTTTTAATAGTACTTTTAAAAGTAGCTTTTACATCATCTTCGCTGAGATGGTTATCTTTTTCATACAGCGCTACAGTGGCTACACCATCCGCATTCCTAAGACCTTGGATCTGGATGATAAATATCCCCTGATCTACAGGATGAGCTGATACAAATAAAAGCAAGCACAGCGGCCAAATAAGCATTCTTAATCTTTTACACATCATAAATCCAATATTAAACTTTAACGGTCTACCAAAAACAATTTGATAAAGACACATATTTATTTTTAATAATAAATATCTAAAGCAGCATATTGTTTTCTGATCTTGCATTTATCAGAAGCGTCACCAGTTGTGCCGGGGAATCTACCATAGCTATCTGGTCATCCACCAACTCACGCTTTGCCACTAATTCTAACTCAAATATCAAACCCATAACGAATACCGGATCCATTTTGAGATCGTTATAGAAGGTAGCAAATTTTTTAATACCGGTGGTTTTGATACCATATTGTTGAAATACAGTGATGATCCGTTTGTATGTACTTATAACATTCATGATTTTCGGAAATTTAAATTTAAGTAAGTAGAAAATATCTGCCTTTCGGGAAACATAAGAAAGGCAGATATCATATTATACTAAAGCCGCTACCTCAGATTCTGATGCTAATAATTCACTGTCTACCAGCACTATTTCTTCTTTTTTGTCCATATTAAACTTTGCAAGCATTCTGTCAAAGACATAATAGATGACAGGAACTACGATCATGGTCAGAAACATGGAGGATATCAATCCACCTATAATGGCCCAAGCCAAACCATTTTTCCACTCCGCACCGGCACCGGAAGCCAGTGCTATCGGTAGCATACCGATGACCATCGCCAAAGTAGTCATCAAAATAGGCCTAAACCTGATTTCTACCGACTTCATCAAGGCAGCTTTTACTTCCATTCCGGCTGCTTTAAGCTGGTTCGTAAAGTCTACAAGCAATATAGCATTTTTGGCTACCAGTCCCATGAGCATAATAAGTCCCAAAATACTGAATATACTCAAAGAGGAAGATGTCAAAGCTAACGCAAGGAGCGAACCGATCACGGCCAGCGGTAAAGAAAACATCACCACCAAAGGATACACATAACTGTCATACAGTGCCACCATGATAAAATAGATCAATAGAATAGAAGCAAGGAGGGCTAGCCCCAGGCTTCCGAATCCTTCCTCCTGCATTTTCATATCTCCGTCATAGCTGATCGCAACTTCATTGGGGATATCCATATTGGCTATCATGGTTTTAATCTCCTCTCCCACTGTACCGGTAGGCCTTCCTGCCACCTGAGACTGTATCGTAACCGAATTGATCCTGTTTCTTCTTTCCAGCTGACTCGGACCCTCTGATGCAGATACCGTAGCAAACTGTTTTAATATAATCACCTGGCCCCTATCATTGATAAAGCTTATGTTTTCGATATCGGATATAGATGTTCTATCTGTCTCGGCTAAAAGAACATTGATATCATATTCATACTCCCCATCTCTGAACTTTGAATCTGTATTTCCGCTAAAGGCTACCTGAAGGGCTCCACCTACGGCATCTATACCCAGTCCCAGTTCATTCATCTTAGCCCTGTCTACATCTACTTTTACTTCAGGGTTTCCTTCTTCTATAGAAGATTTGATTTTTCTGGTGCCCGGTATAGTAGCCATTTCTCCCGCTATCCGGTTAGATACACTGGTCAATAATTCCAGATCCGGCCCCGATACCACTATCTGTATAGGGGCTTCATTGGCCGTACCGGTGATACTTACAGGGACCGCTGTGAATTCGGCACCAATTACATTTTCTTCCATGAAGATTTCGACCTTTCTGGAAAATTCCGGAGAAGTTATATTTCTCGCTTTTGCCGGTACCATCGTTACAAATATTTCAGCTGCATATGGGGTAGATTGGGCTGCACCCATTCCGGTGGTTTTGCCTACTGTAGTAAACAATCCTTCTACTTCCGGGAAATCTGATAAATACCTTTCTACGTCCAATACCTTTTCATTGGTAGTTTCCAGTGTGGTTTCCTTAGGCATTTCTATCCTTAAAATAAATTCCCCCTTATCACCTTGGCTGAAAAATTCTGTTCCAATGAATCCCTGACTGACCAATAAAAAAGAAGAGAAAAACAAAGCGATGGCTAAGCCTAAAGTGATGGCTTTGTTTCTGAACGACCAGGCCAATATACCCTGTAGCCAGACCACAAAGCTATTTAGCATGGATTCAAAACCGTATACCAGTTTACCGAAGACACCGTTTCTATCTAGGTGTTCCAATTTTGAAAATCTGGAAGTCAATAGCGGTATTAAAGTGAAGGCAACCAAAAGACTCATCAGCGTGGCCACTGCCACTGTGATACTAAATTGTGACAAGATACCGGAGATAAGTCCTCCAGTGAGCGACAGTGGCACAAACACCACTACTATCACCAAGGTAATAGACACTACCGTTCCGCCTATTTCCCTAATACCATCATATGAAGCCTGAGCCGCCGATTTACCCATTTCCAGGTGCCTATAGATATTCTCGATGACTACTATCGCATCATCCACAAGAATACCTACCACCAGCGAAAGCGCCAGCAGACTCATCAGATTCAGCGTAAACCCAGCCAAAAACATAATCGTAAAAGTGGCAATAATCGAAAGCGGAACTGCTATCATGACAATGACGGCATTTCTGATACTGTGCAGGAATAGCAACATGATCACCGCTACCAGGGCTACTGCTATCAGTAGATCTTTGATCACATCATTAGCCGCTTCAAGTGTAAATTCCGAACTATCCTGGGAGATATCAAAGCCTACACCTGCCTCAGCGTAATTAGTCTCAAGCTGATGAAGAAGTTCTTCCACTTTTTTTGAAACGTCTACCGCATTGGCATCTGACTGCTTTTGGATACTGATCCCTATGGCAGATTTATTATTGATACGTGTGACGGCTTCTTCATCTTTAAAGTCATCCTGCACCTGTGCTACATCTTTAACTTTTACCGCTACACCACCTATCTTGGCTACTACTACTTCTCCTATATCCTCTACAGCATTGAACTTACCGGCCAGCCTTATGAGGAGCTGATTATCTGCATTTTTTATTTTTCCTGTGGGAAAATCTAGATTGGCGCCACCCACAGCCCGCGTTACCTGTATGGGCGATACTCCATAAGATTCCATTTTGCTCCTGTCTAGATTGATCTTAATTTCTCTTTCTTTACCGCCTAAAATATTTACTTGCGCCACTCCTTCTATCTGGGCAATGGCAGGTTGCAGTTTTTGGTCTATCAGATCAAAAAATGCTCCCGGCTCCAGGGAGGAAGTAGCTCCCATCTGGATGATAGGCATGTCATCCAAACTAAACTTACCCAAGGAAGGCGGATCAGCATCATCAGGAAGGTCTCCTTCTATGGCATTCAGCTTACGCTGCGCATCCTGCATGATCATGTCCACATCAGCACCATCTTTTAATTCAATGGTGATGATAGAAAAACTTTCCAGGGAGGTGGATTTCATGGCATCTATTCCTTCCAAGGACGATAAAGCATCTTCCAGCTTTCGGGTAAGGGAATTCTCCACCTCCGAAGGTGCTGCCCCGGGGTATAGGGTCGATACGGTGACGACGTTTACTGAAAACTTGGGAAGCAATTCATAAGACATGCTGAAATATGAAAACAAGCCCAGCAATGTCAGTATGGTAAACAGCACCACCACGAGAGTAGGCCTTTTGATTGATATTTTTGTAATTTGCATCTGTTATAATAACTTTTTAATGGTTAGATGGAATCTCATATCTACAATAATGATCCCTCTATGCGAGGTTTTTCTCATACTAGATTTTATAATGATTAAAGTTCAATTACTTCCACACCCTCTCTTAAGTTGATCAGACCCGAAGTGATGATTTTATCACCTATATTTAAACCATCCATTACCGCAATTTTGTCTTGTCCCATACTCCTTGCTGTGATTTTTCTTTTGTTTGCTTTACCATTTTGGAATAGGTAAACTTCTGGATCCCTAAGTCCTCCTATCAACGCCTGTCTGGGGATCTGTATGATTTCCGGCATCTGATAAGAGAATTCAGCAGATCCGAACATGCCCGGTCTAATGGATTTATGGGCATTTTGAATGTCGATTTCCACTATGTAATGAAGGGATGCATCTGCTTTGGAGGAAGTAAAGGTGACTTTGCCTTCCATCTTTTCATCAGGAAGTGCTCCTACAGTGATCCCTACTTTATCTCCCAGTCCTATCTGGACGATCTCAGCCTCTGATACTTTGATAGATAGTTTCATTGGATCGGTACTTACAAGGTCTGCTACCGGCATACCGGGATTTATCAGTGTTCCTATTTCCACGTAATCCTCATTGATGTAGCCTGAAATAGGTGCCGTGATCAAAGTATTGGACAGTCTTTTCCTGATGGTCTTCAGTTCAGCTTTGATCATCTCGAGAGCATTCTGGGATTCTTCCAGTTGCTTTGAAGTGATGGCTTCTGTTTCTGACAGGTTATGGTACCTGGCTAGGTCCTTTTCTGCCTGTTTCAGTTTGATTTCGGAAATAGATAGCTCTGCCTGTAACATTTCATCATCCAGCTTCACTATAGGTTCACCGGCAGTTACAAACTGACCTTTTTTCTTAAAAACTTTTATCACTTTGCCGCTGGCTTCTGACTGTATACTCAGTTCTTTATCCGCCTGAAAGATCCCGTTGGAAACAAAAGAGAGCGCATAAGACTCCTGTGTGACCGTTTGGGTCTGCACTGGAATATGCCTGCTGACCTCCATGGCAGATGCTGCCTGTGCAGTCATTTCTTTTTTATTTGAAACCAGGGATATGCCTATCCAGATGGCTATTACAGCTATAATAATTGGAGCGATTAACTTTTTCATATTATCTTAAACTTTGGCAGTTGCCATTTAATATTGGATGAGATTTGTTATTTACTTATTTCCTTGATTCTGCCTGTAGATTTTAAAAGATCTGCCTGTGCAGTTTTTACATTCACTGTCTGATTATAAAAGGAGGATCTGGCTTCCCTTAAGGCAAGTTCAGCATCCAATAGATCGGTCAGAGGTGCTAGCCCTTCTTTATAGAGCTGTTCTGATTGGTACATTACCTCTTCGGAAAGCTTCAGGTTTTCTTTTTGGGCATTAAGGCCCCTGAAGGAATTTTCCAGTTTTTTGGTGGCGGTAAGGTATTCTGCCATCGCCGCCTCATTTAAATTTTGGCGGTCCATAGACAGTTTATCAGCGCTTATTTTAGCCTGGGAGATTTTATGTTTGCGCTGGAAACCATCGAAAATCGGCACATTCAGTTGTAATCCAAATAGCGCACCTCTGTACCAGTTGTGGCTTCTGTTCAGAAAATCAAATTCTGTAGAAAAAGCATTGTAGTTAAGATCAAAGAATGCCGCCAGGGTGGGAACGTATCCTGATCTGATATTTCGGATATCCAGATTCTGGAGCTCTGTCACTTTATCAAGTACTTTAAAATCTGCCCTTCCATAGATATCTGTATAGTTATGGTCTATATTTTCAGAAGCATGATCCATGTCAAAATCAATGGCTTCCAATACCAATGGAGTATCCATAGGTACCCCCATCAGTAACTTTAAATAATTTAAACCCTGCTCTATACCAATTTCAATATTGTCCAGCTGGGTCTCCAAAGTGGTCATGTTCACTTTGATTCTATTGAGGTCTACTTTGCGGGCGAGGTCATTTTCCACCTGGGACTTGACGATGGCGTTTAACCTATTTAATCTCTCCAGATTGGATCTGAGGTTGTCAGCCTGTAACTCCGCTGCTTTTACATTGTAAAAATTAAGGACCACATCATAAATAACATCTTCCTCATTCTGCCTGCTGAGCAGGTAATAATATTCCTGCGAGGTTTTAGCAGCTTTAAGTCCCACTATATAAGAGTGACTGTATATGAGTTGGGTCACTTCCAGTCCGGCTTTGATGCTTTGCGGAACGCCAAAATTTAATACGCTGATCGTATTTGGATCCTGTGTGGGATCAAATAGGCCACCTGGTATGGCCTGAGGAAAGATGTCTATGAAATTATTATAATTTCCATAGCCCCTAAGCTGAGGCAATCCACTTCCCACTATTTCCTTTCTCTGATGTTGGGCAGATTTTTCGTCCAGAAATTTCTGCTTGATGGAAATGTTATTGGCTAGTGCTGTCTGAACCACTTTATCGAGATCCATTACCCTATCACTATCCGGTCGGTTTGGATTTTGTGCATATAAATGCCCCATTCCGAAAAGAAACATAGCGCCATACAAGATAATTTTAAGTTTCATAGTTTTAATTATTTCTTTTAGTTCAATTATTACAAAACCATATAAATAAAAATTTTGCCGGGGTAGCCGGCATTCAATTTCTAAATAATAATGCAAATAACGAGAATAAATTTAATTAGTTCAGTCAAAAAAGAACTAATTTTGCAAAAGATTTTTTCTTACAGTCTTCGAATGTTATCTTGCCAATAAATAATAATAAATTCTTTATAAACCCTTAAAAGAATAACCAAATGATACTAAATGATCAGCAAAAAATTCTGATAGAAAATATAGGTGTTTTCTTTGATAAAAGAGGTTTGCAACCTGCTTTGGGAAGAATAATGGGATTTTTGATGGTAGTGCCCGGTGCGGAAGCCACTTTCGATGACATCATAGAACACTTAAAAATGAGCAAAAGCGCAGTGAGCTATGGGATAAATATTCTTTTAAGCCAAAAGAAAATAGAGTTTCTCACCAAACCCGGAGAGCGGAAAAGATATTTTAAAATTAGTACCCATACCTGGAGTGCAGACTTTCAGGATCAGATTGAAGGTATATTGGAATTTGAAAGGCTCATCAGTGCCATCATAGAAATCAAGGGAGAGGATTCCCCCCAGTTTGTCAATGATCTGAAAAAAATGAAGCGGTTTCTACAGTTTCTTCAAAGTGAAATCCCCTATTTAATAGAAAAATATTGGGCAACTGTAAACGAAGAGGATAGGTGTTAAATTAATTATAATAAACTTTAATATTGACTACACTTGCCAAAATTACATCAGAAAACCTAAACGCTTCAAGCGCACTCCAAATTCACGGTCGGCTGGATCTAGTCGATCAGTCATTTATGATGGGATGGTGGACCAGCCAAGAATGTCCTACCTGTCAAAGCAAGAAATGCCTATTATCTCTTGGTATGGCAAGTGTTATATAAATAAAGAAAATGTACATCCCTCCTATTTTATACATAGAACGGTAAAAAGCCTGTATGCTGTAAATCCCGGATTGATTTCCTTATAGTTTTAAAATATGCAAAACTAGGGGCTAAAAATATATTATGTGATTTTCCAAATCATTATTACAAACTACACCCCAAAGCCAGGTGGTGGATGATAGAACATATAGGTAAATTCTCTGCCACTATGATATATGCTGGTAAAGTAATTTGGAACAATTTCCGTAAGATAGATGATATTCGAGCATTAAGACTTTTGGACCTTAAAGGGGGATCAACTCCCTATTTATTCTTTGGAAAAATAGATCATTATTCTATGGATATATAAGTTTGAAGCAGAAGTTAAACAGTCTTCAACAGTATTGAACTACATTCAGGTAAATCTGAATTTATGTTTTTGCTGCAGATAGTTGTATCTTCCCATACTTGGTAAGCTTATTTGATCTCAAGTTCCACATCTCCACCTACGGGATATCCCACACATGTCAAGACCAATCCTTGTTTTACATCCCTATCTGTAAGCACTTCATTATACGACATATATACTTCCCCTTTA
Organism: Anditalea andensis; assembly: GCF_000714815.1. GTDB lineage: Bacteria > Bacteroidota > Bacteroidia > Cytophagales > Cyclobacteriaceae > Anditalea > Anditalea andensis. The sequence continues at coordinate 255,103 of NZ_JMIH01000016.1, forward strand.
GTACATAAGGCTATACAGTTGCCGCACCGGCCAGTTTCACAGCTGTAAGGTAGATCCATACCTTGAATACGTGCGGTTTTATGGATAGGGTCCGGATACTGAACTTTAAATGTCTGCTTTGATTCCTTAAACTTTATGGTAACATTATAAGGAGAAGTATCCGGTGGATCACTTTTAGGCAGCGAGGGAGGCATGACAAATATCTCTTTTCGGATCTGGTGTAGAGGCACCCCGAGCTGGACCATATTATAGGTGCACATCCTCATATAGTTTACCGGGCCACATATAAAACACAGGGAAAGGTCCAAAGAACCCACGGTATGTTTTTTTACCAATTCCTTCAGCAAATCTTGATGAAGCCTTGCCCGATAAAGGTTTTGAGAATTGCTATAAAGTAATTCCAATATAAACTTATCAGGAAATTTATCCTCCAAGTCCTGTAATTCTTTAAGAAAAAGGGATGACTGTACACTACGGTTACTATATACCAAGATTACCTTAACACCAGGATTCCGGTATAATAGGGATTTAATCAGTGAAAATATAGGCGTGATGCCGGTGCCAGCTGCAAATAAGAAAATTTGCTTATAATGTGAAATATCATCAGGCAAGGTAAACACCCCTCCTGTACCGGTACTTAATAGTATATCTCCTTCATGAATTTCATCCATTAGGTATCTAGAAAAAATACCGTTATCGAGTCTTTTGACGGCTATACTGAGGGGTTCACCTAATTCAGGTGAAGAAAAAATAGAATAGGACCTTCTTACTTCGCCGTTTGGCATTCTTCGTACTAAAGTGAGGTATTGGCCGGCCCTATATTTCAGGTTACCGGTATGATTTAAAACAAAAACTTTTATGCCGTTTTCCTTGGGTAGGATTTCGCTGACAATTAGTTCGGTGTATAGAGACAAAATTCAGTTGGATATAGTTTATACTGCTAAGATAACCAGAGCAAATTATTTTTGGTTTAATCTATTATGTTTAGTGTAGTGACAATTGAAGTTTTTTAATATTCATGTGATATGGATGTAGGATGAATAAGAGAAAATAAAGTTGTACCATACACAATAAGAATCAAAATCATGGACGATAAATTTTGGTGTCAATTCATACTTACAGTTGATTAACCCATATAAGGTGGAATATTACCAGAAGCATGTTTTAATTTATATGTTCCATCCTATTCATATTTTATAAGCTTAACCGGATTGATTAATGTGGCTTTTAAAATCTGAATTCCTGTTGTAGCCATTGATACAATCAAAATAATCCCGAGAGGCACCAGGTAAATCCACCAACTTACATCAGTCTTATAGGGAAAATTTATCAGCCATTCCTTAACAGACAAATGAATCAATGGAAAAGCCACCATCCCTGATATAAATATTAGCCATATAAAATTTTTAGAAAGTAAAAACAGTAGACTTCCTGTAGATGCTCCCAGTACCTTTCTCACTCCCACTTCTTTTGTTCTTTGAACCACTATAAGGTTAGAGATAGCATAAAGTCCCAAGCAGGCAATGATTATGGCTAAAAAAGTGAACATGGTCAATAACCTGCCAAATATCTGCTCACTCTGGTATTGGGCATTGAATACATCATCTAAAAAAAAGAATTCAAATGGTTTATCGGCAAATACAGCCTCCCAGTTTGACTTTACTAATGCTAAATTATCACTTAAATTATCTCCTCTTAATCCATCAAACTGTATGGATAGATATTTATACGGGAAAACTGATGAGGTGTAGACAATTGGATAATTTTTTTGTTTGAAAGATGTGGAACGGAAATCAACTACTCCAATTATTTCAGCTTTATTTTGCTTTCCCCAAATAATTTCCTGACCAATGGCTGAATCAGGGTCATCAAATCCTAAAGCTTCCAGTGCTTCTATATTAACAATGATACTGGATTGGTCATCTATACCATCTTTAAATCCTCTGCCTGTAACCAGATCGATTTCAAAGGCCGATAGAAAATCGTAATCTATTCTAGTCAAATAAACTGATATATTTTCGTCGGGATTTTTTGCATGCCGGAAATTTGGCATTTGACTAAGATGTTCCTTTCCTGGTATATCATAGGAAGCAGTTATTGCCTTAATATTGCTCTGGCTGGCCAAATTATCCTTCAAAACATTTAAGTTTCTCAAAAAGACCGAATCAGCACCTACCGGACCAAACGTAGCATGGGTATTGACCACTAAGGTATTGTCGATACATATACCCAGCCGCTGTGATTGAAGGAAAGAAAGCTGTTTGAAAACTAGTAATGATACTGCTATTAAAGCTACCGAAACTGAAAACTGAAAAATTACCAATCCGTTTCTAAGGTTCCAAAATGTGTTACTTCTTGATATGCTATGATATCTACCCTTTAATGCTTTGACCGGTTGAAAGGATGAAATTACAAATGCAGGATAAATACCTGCCGCGAGACTCCCTACTAAAATTATTAAAAGGGTAGAAGACCAAAATTCAAATCTTAATAATAGACTATGAGCCAACGTGATACCGGTAAATTTCGAAAAATATGGTAAACAAATAAGTATTAATCCCCCTGCAATAATTAATGCCATAATATTGATCAATAAAGATTCTATCAGAAATTGAGAAATAATACCTTCTTTACCGGACCCTACAATTTTTCTAACTCCGATCTCCTTTGCCCTATCCATCGCTTTTGATGTAGATAGATTCACATAATTTATCCAAGCGATGGTTAATATAAGAATAGCAAGTATTAGCATTGTATATACTGTTCTTTTATTACCGTTTGCCTTAGATTCAGCCAAAAGATCTGATTCTAAATGGATAGAAGTCATAGGTTGCAAATGAAACACAGATCTGACGTTTTCATTTATATCTCCCATATACTTATCGATAAAGGCGGGAATTTTTGATTCCAGAGCATTTATATCTACTTGATTATCTAATAATAGATAGGTATAGAACCCATCCCATCTCCAGTTATTCATATCTTCTGCATTTCCATCATTTGATATAGACTGCCAGGCAAACAAAAAATCAAAATGAATGTGGGAGTTTTCAGGTATGTCTTCAAATACACCTACCACTATATAATTATCCGCGTAATTGTGACTAAGATTTTTACCAATAGGAGATTCACTCTTAAAATATTTATCAGCCATAGACTGAGAAATCATCACGGTATTTGGCTCCAGTTTCCGGATATCTTTTTGTCCGTCAATAATGGAGAGGGAAAACAAATTAAAAATATTTCCTTTTACATGGTAAACTTCTGTTTCGGAAAATCTGGTCCTTTCACCTGTTTCCGTTTCGTGCTCCATTATAATATCGGATTGACCACTGATATGAAAAAGTGTGGTGTAATCCAATACTTCCGGAAAATCATTGGCCATAGATTCACCTGTAGGAATAAAGTTCTGAGCTTTTTGATATTGAAGTACTCCGTCAACAATCCTATCATGAGTTACCCTGTAAATATTGTCAGCGTTTGCATGAAATTTATCATAACTCAATTCAAAGTCTACATATAGAATGATCAGAAAAAAACTAACCATACCTAAGGTTAGTCCGAGAATATTTATGGAGGAAAAAAGTTTAGTTTTAACAATATTACGAAAGGCTATTTTTATATAATTATACCACATATTCATTCAAAAATGAGTGAAAGAATTAATTTGAATTAAATATTCCTGTACGATATCTATGCCATTGTATTTTTCTCATTATGTCTAAATTAAGCTAATATGGTGGAGACACAACGGTATTGCGCGCACATTTTTGTCCGCTCATGAACAAAAACCAAAAATATAACCAGAACATTCTTTTAGGAAACAGTTGTCCTATCCCTGCTTGAATTTTATGAAACCAATATCCAAAAAGTCTATTGCCTATAAATATTAAGTCGGGAGGAGTTCTATTAAAATAGCTGTTTTTTGAATTTCCTGTCTGCAGATCCATCGAAGTGTAGGGTCCCATACCTATTCAATATAATACATGGATAACCCTCAAGCTATCTAAAACTTTATAACAATTTCTAATTGGAAGTACTTTTATAAATAGGTATAAAAATACTAACATTGAATTTATATGAAAACAGCAATAGTAATAGGCGGAACAGGATTAGTGGGCAATGAATTGGTAAAATTGCTACTGGATGACATCCGGTATAGTAAAGTCTTGGTATTCGGCAGAAGGTCTCTGGGTATAAAAAATGAAAAACTGCAGGAAGAGCTCATTGATTTTGATGCTCCTGATGAGTGGAGACATCTGGTGAAAGGGGATGTGTTATTTTCTGCTCTTGGCACCACTATGAAAAAAGCGGGGAACCCTAGTGCCCAATATAAAGTGGATTATTACTATCAGTACTTATTTGCGGAGGCTGCTGCTACAAACAAAGTGCCTATATATGTTCTCGTCTCTGCTCCAGGCGCTAAAGCTGAATCTGTCATATTTTACACACGGATGAAAGGGACACTGGAAAGAGATGTAAAAAAACTAAATTTTGAAAGTATGCATTTTATCCAGCCTGGATTACTGCATGGAGACAGAGATGAAAAAAGGGCAGGAGAACATGGAGCTTATGTGGTGCTTAAAGCATTCAATACTATAGGACTGTTCAGGAGCTATCGTCCCATAGATGGGCAGACGGTAGCTAAAGCAATGATCAATGCATCTCTTTCTTTTGATAAGCATATAGTGACCTATACGCTGGGGGAAGTTTTTCATCTGGCTGGTGAATAAAGCATATTGCCACAAATGCTATCAATGCATAAGGTAAGGGTTCTAGCTTTTTTCAGATATAATAGCAACAAAAAAAACCATCAAAAATAAGAAGACAGCTTCGTGTTTTTGATGGTAAATCCAATAGATATTTATATTTTGAGGAATCAAATATTCTTCATTAATTCTTCTATTGCTCTTTCAAGCTGTTGATCTCTACCTTGATCTATAATTCCCGGCATGTTTTTAACCTGTATATCTGGTTTTGTCTCATTGTTTTCCAGCCATTCACCAGCTTTATTTTTAGCACTTATCGGTACAGCTCCCCACCTTGTGCCATCAGGCAGTGCTTCCCATCCTGCAAATGAACAGGTCCCTGGTACTGGCATCCCTACGGTTTTACCTATTTTTAAGTCAGCATAGCCACATGCAAAACAGTGTCCATCACTATAGTTGGCTTCATTGAACATCGCTAGGGTGGGTTTGGTCCATCGGAAGGTTGGTTCATATCCCACTTCACGATCTTCAGTAGCGTAAGTCAGGAATTTATCTCCGGTAAAGAACATAGCTAAATCAGCTACCAGGTCTCCTCCCCCATTGAATCGGGTGTCTACTATCACCCCTTCCCGATCATGGTATTTACCCATCATTTCCTCATAAGTAGTCCTATATGGTCCATCGCTCATACCAGGGATATGCACATACCCTAGTTTTCCCCCACTTAAACTATCCACCTCTGCCTGATTTCGTTTTACCCATCTTTTGTAAAGCAGTCTATTTTCCTCTCCAAGACTAATAGGCTTTACGGTGAGTTGTGACCGTTCACCTTTTATCGGATCAAATATTTCCAATAGGGTAAATTTATCTTCTTTTCTGTTCAGGTATTGGGCAAAATCCCTATCCTGCCGGAGAGTTTCACCATCTATTTTCTCTACTACCATACCTGGTTTGATATTGAACCCAGCCTTATCTAAAGGTCCTCCTTTAAGCACTTCTTCTATAAGAATGCCATTTCCCTGATGCTTATAATCCATAAATATACCTAAGCTTGCAGTGGCATCTGCCTGATCTATAGACCTGCTGTACCTGGCTCCTGCATGGGATACATTCAGTTCACCTATCATTTCAGATAGTAATTCAGCAAATTCATAGCTGTTGCCTATATGAGGAAGATATTTGACGTATTCTTCCTTCATTTTATCCCAATCTACGCCATGCATATCAGGGGTATAAAACATACCTTTGGTCCGTGCCCAGACGTGGTCAAACATATAGTTTCTTTCTGCAACCCTGTCAAAGATCATTTCCCCGTTAATTTTTACACTTTCTTTTTTGTTGTTTTCCGTATTGATCTTGGATATGCCACCATTACTCAATAAAAAGAGGTGCTTCATTTCTTTATCCCAATATAACCTTCCATAACTGGCATCAAGGGATAATTCCATCTTTGTTTCTTTCGTCCTAAGATTGGTACTCCATAGGTTCATGTCTTTTTCAAACCTGGCCAGGTAGTAAAGCTTTTCACCGTCTTGAGATAAAAGCGCATCTCCTAATGCCGAAGAATGAATAGTCAGTTTAGCCTTTCTATCTTTCAGGTCATCCCAATCTATTTGTACCTCTACTACTTTTTTATCTTCTTTTTTAGCATCTTTCTTTTTTTCGGATTCATCTTCCTTTGCTGCTTTTTCTATTGCTTTCAGCAAGTCATAATCCTCCTTACTTAATTGAAACTTATCCCATCCTTCCTGGGTAAAAAACATGGTAAACACATCATTTTGGGATCCGCCGCTAGTAGCGAAACTCTTCATCCCATCTCTATTGCTAAACCAGATCATCTGCTTGCCCCCATTTACCCATTTAGGATTGGAATCTCCATAACCGCTCTCGGTTAGGTTGATCATTTCTCTATTTCCAGTAGCATCCAGGAGTACCACCTCACCGTTTGCCATGGTGGGCCTATAGGTGGCCAGGAGCCAATTGCTATCGGGGCTCCAGGTATAGTACTGGTCACCATCCTGCATATGAAAGAGCTCTCCCGGGGTAAGAAGTGTCACCGTCTTTTTGGTTTCCAAATCCAGTACTTTTAGTGTACGCCTATCTTCGATATACGCTAACTTTGTCCCATCAGGTGACAGTTCTGGGAGGTAATTATCGTGTTCATTTCCTACCAGTACAGTCTCTTCCAATAAAGTGGAAGCAAAGAAAAAAGGCTCTTCTTTTCTAGTCTTCTTTACCTGAAGGATCTGCCATTTACCATTTCGCTCACTGGAATAAATGATAGATTTACCATCTGGGGCAAAATTAACAAACCTTTCCTGCTCTGGAGTATTGGTAACCCTTTTTGTCATGGCACCATCTACAGAAGTGACAAAAACCTCACCTCTAGAAATGATGACTATTTCTTTGCCATCAGGGGAAACAGACATTTCACGAACTCCTCCGTTGATGGATAGGTATTTGTCTTTATTGTCTATAGTTTGGGTTTTGATCTGGACCTCCAGTTTTTTGGGCTTGTTTCCTTCCTTATATGTGTATAGTTCTCCATCATAGCTGAAACTCATTACCCCATTATTTGCAATGCTGAGAAACCTCACAGGATGGGTAGTGAAATCAGTTAGCTGTTGTGGTTTGGCATTACCATTCAGTGGTAGTTTATGCACATTGTAGGTCCCACTTGCTTCACTTAAAAAGTATATATCCTTTTCTCCATTAGCAAAAACAGGATTGCGGTCTTCACCTGCAAAATCGGTAAGCATCTTATGTTGCTTCGTCTTTGTATCATATATCCATATATCCCGTGTTATAGCGGAAGTATGGTGTTTTCTCCATTCATTTTCCCCACCTTTTTTATCATGGTAGATTATTTTATCACCAGAAGCGCTTAGCTGAACATATTCTGCAGGTAAAGTCCATATTTGATCTACTCTACCGCCCTTGACAGGTACTTTATATAGTTCAGGCTGGGATGCTGTGGGATACTGCCTATGGGCATTCAGATCCTGACGCAGGCCACCAAAGACGACAGCCTCATCTTGAGGGGTAAATGAATATGGAAATTCATCGTTGGAATGATAAGTAAGCCTACTCGCTTCTCCTCCTTCACTATCCATAATGAAGATATCAAAATTCCCATATCTATCGGAAGCAAAGGCTATACGCTGCCCGTCCCTACTCCACACGGGCATAAAATCATGTGCCTCGTGAAATGTCAACTGAATAGCCTTACCCCCTTCTGAAGGTATGGTATATAAATCTCCTTTATAAGTAAATGCTATGGTGCTACCATCTGGAGATATTGCGGGATACCTTAACCAATTAGTGGATGACTGCCCATACGCATTAAACAAAATTCCTGACAAGATGCCAAGAAACAACATGACTTTTAAGATTTTCATAAACTACTTTATTTAGGCTATAAAAGTAATGAAAAGCATCAATACAACTTTTTTATTTTTATGAATGGAACTTTTAGAATGTATAACCCAGCCTTAGGTCAATGTTTTCGGCTACATGTCCGTGTACCTTGAGTCCTATTCCTAATTGTAAATTTTGCCAAATACCGTATTGTAAAATATATCTTTGATAGAATGCATGATCTGCATAATCGTCAGGATTTTGCAGGTAATAAGCAAACCGCTGACTGAACATAAACCTTCCAAAAATAAAATGATGGGAGGCATATGGGGCAGCTATAAAGCCGTTTTTAAAATTCACCGTTTCACCGCTGAGTGACTGATCATGATACATTTCCAATCCTCCTCCCAATCCACTTATAGGAAAAAAACGGTAATATGCCCCTGCACTTGTACCCCATAGATACTTTCTTTCATCTCCTACTCCAGTCTTTCTATTGGTCCCAAAAACATCCAGATATGGTGCCCATTTTTTAAGGGTATGATCAGTTTCGTATTCAGGTAAAGTCGTTCTTTCTACTACATAGGAAACTCCGAGACCTACCATTGGATAATTGATCCCACGGTTTGGCTGTCGCTGTCCCCCGTTGGAGATATGGTTATAGACAAATGAAAGGTTTACATCCAGCTGCTCTGAAATCCGATAATTGAAACTGGGTTGAAGAAAAATCAAAAAACTTAAGGGGCTACTAAAAAAGAGGTTCTCCGGATTGGTTTCTGCATCATATACCCTGGTAAGATAGGTAAACCCTATGCCGCTTTTTAAGGAAAACTCCCATGATTTTCCAGTACCCAATATAGGTTCAAAAAAGCCGCTCAGCGAGTTGGATTGCCCCAGAATGTCAGCATTACCAAAATCGTGAATGGCCACCTGTAGTCCCAGATAATAAAAGCAATTGCATACCTTCCAGCTTTCTTTAGAAGTATTGAGTCTAGAATAGCTCAATTGTACACCATATGGGTTACTGGTAGATATATTACGAAGGTCCAAAGCATGCGGTATGATGAATCCATACTGTCCTTCCAGTCCGAATCTATCGTAGGTCTGTCCAATAGTCTCTAATGACGTATATAGCATCAGAGATAGTATCAGGATAAATTGATAAATATTTCCCATGTAATTTTTAACAATTTTTTTACCCATCTATTGTATTTTCAGCCAGCTTATTGTTAATTTGTTCTATCCTTTCACTTTTTAAGTGCTAAGGTTTATAAAGAAGAGGTTAGAGACAGGCTCTAAGACCCTCTGGCAACCTGGAAGATCCAAGGTGCCAATTCCTGCCTATAGAGAATATCCTCTATGGGAAATATAAATTCTTAACCGATGCTATATAAAAACCACCCTTTATTAAATTCTTATTACCCATCAGCCTATTTATCATTTTACCTGATTAGGCCTACCTACTGTTGTTCCTATAGATAATCCGTCTATTCGAAGAACACATTGTTTGTTTTAGTTAACATACGATATCAATCCCAAACAATTTATTAACCTTTTAACCATATACCCATGTCACAGAACTATCATTTCGACACGCTGCAGTTGCATGCAGGCCAGGAACCAGATCCCACTACCAACTCCAGAGCGGTGCCCATTTATCAGACTACTTCCTATGTGTTCAATTCAGCCGAACATGGGGCCAATTTATTTGGCCTGAAAGAGTTTGGAAACATCTATACCAGGATAATGAATCCGACTACAGATGTATTTGAAAAGCGACTCGCCGCTCTTGAAGGGGGCGTAGCTGCTGTAGCCACAGCATCAGGCCAGGCAGCTCAGTTTCTAGCATTAAATAATATATTGCAGGCAGGAGATAACTTTGTGACCACATCATTCCTTTACGGCGGTACACATAATCAGTTCAAAGTCTCATTTAAAAGACTCGGAATAGAAGCCAGATTTGCCAAAGGTAACCATGTGGAATATTATGAGAAACTAATAGATGAAAAAACAAAAGCCATTTATCTGGAAACCATAGGGAATCCCGAATTCAATATACCTGATTTTGAAGCCATAGCAAGCCTCGCCCAAAAGTTTGATATACCTCTTATAGTGGATAACACTTTTGGTGCAGGAGGTTACCTTTTTCAGCCATTGGCTCATGGTGCTAATATAGTCACATCTTCAGCTACCAAATGGATAGGTGGGCATGGCACCTCTATTGGAGGTGTTATTATAGACGGAGGTAATTTCAACTGGGGAAATGGAAAGTTTCCACAGTTTTCAGAACCGTCTGAAGGCTATCATGGACTTAATTTTTGGGAAGCATTTGGTGATGGTAATGCATTGGGACTACCCAACATAGCTTTTGCTATAAGGGCCCGAGTGGAAGGCTTAAGGGATTTCGGCCCAGCCATTAGCCCTTTTAATTCCTTTTTATTACTTCAGGGATTGGAAACACTTTCGCTTCGGGTACAGAGAACGGTAGACAATGCACTTGAAATCGCCAAATGGCTTGAACAACATCCCCAAGTGCAGAAAGTAAACTATCCCGGACTTACGTCCTCTCCTTATCATGCCTTGGCCAAAAAATATCTAAAAAGGGGCTATGGTGGAGTTCTTACCTTCGAACTCAAAGGTGAAAAAGAAGATGCTTCTATTTTTATAAATGAACTTAAACTTATTTCCCATCTCGCCAATGTAGGGGATGCTAAAACGCTGATCATCCAGCCATCAGCCACTACCCACCAGCAGCTCAGTGACATAGAACAGTCGGCGGCGGGGGTCACTCCTACCCTGCTCAGAATTTCTTTGGGAATAGAACATATCGATGATATCAAGGCTGACCTATCCCATGCATTTACAAAACTTACCAGCAGTAATGAATCTAACCTCTCCATATCAGAGAATTGAAATGACCAGTGAGATTTTCCATTTTGATAGTAATTTAAATTTAGAATCCGGAGAAGAACTTTCCGGATTTGACATTGCCTTCACTATATATGGCGATATACATAATACATCCCTCCCGGTGATATGGATCAACCATGCACTCACTGGAAACGCCTACGTAACTGAGTGGTGGAGTGGACTAGTAGGTGAAGATAAGTTTTATGACCCCAACGATTATCGGATTATCAGTTCCAATCTCCTGGGTTCATGTTATGGATCATCCAATCCATTAAGTACAAACCCTGAAACTCAGGAACCATATTATTATGATTTCCCTACCCTTACTACTCGTGACCAGGCCAAGGCTCTCGAACTTCTGCGTCAGCACCTGGATGTAAAGCAGATCCATACTCTGATAGGAGGATCTCTCGGAGGACAAGTGGCTTTGGAATGGTCGTATACATTAGGAAACAAACTGAAAAACAGTATCATTATAGCCTCCAATGCCAAGAGCACGCCATGGATCATTGGCTTTAATGAAGCCCAGCGTATGGCCATCAGTGCCGACTGTACCTGGGGAGAACACCATCCGGAAGCAGGAAAGGATGGCATCAAGACCGCTAGGGCGATAGGCATGTTGACTTACAGACATCCACAGGCCTTTATTGAGACACAGAAAGAACAGGAAGAAAAACTGGATAACTTCAAAGTCAGCAGCTACCTCCGGTACCAAGGGGAAAAACTATCCCAACGATTTAATGCATTATCTTACTGGGTGCTTACCAAAGCCATGGATAGCCATGATCTGGGCAGAGGAAGAGGAGGTCTGGAAAAAGCATTGGGAGAGATCAGCGCTAAAGTCCTTGCCATAGGTATAGATACTGACGAGCTGTTCCGAAAAGAAGAATCGCAACTCATCAGTAATTTCAGCACAAAAGGTGTATATGCAGAAATCAAATCTCCCTATGGACATGACGCATTTTTGATAGAATACGAACAACTAAAATACATTTTAAAATCTTTTTACCTGAGCAATAATGAATCATAAGATAGGACTGATGGGATTTGGGGTAGTAGGACAAGGCTACCATACCATAGCAGAATCCCATGATAATGATTTACTGCCTTATCAGATTGTTATCAAAGAACAAAATAAATCACGGCCGCAGAACCTTCCTTTTATATTTAATGCGGAAAAGTTAATAGACGAAGCAGAAATAGGAATTGAATTGATTTCAGATTCAGATGCAGCTTATAAATTTATTAGGGCTTTCTTGGAAAGGGGCAAAAGAGTAATAACTGCCAATAAAAAAGTAATAGCTGCAAATCTACCAGAACTGATCGCTCTGCAAAAGCAATATGGTGGAAGTATATTATACGAAGCCGCAGTAGCAGCAAGTATACCTGTTATATGCAATCTCCAGACGCAATACTACGGAGATGAAATTTTAGAAATAAAAGGGATACTGAACGGATCGTCCAATTATATTTTAAGTCAAATTTTCCGCCATAATTTATCCCTACATGACGCTTTGGCTTTGGCACAGAAAGAGGGATTTGCAGAAGCGGACCCTTCATTTGATATTAATGGTAGCGATGTAGCCAGTAAACTTACCATCCTCATAACACATGCCTTTAATGAATACCATCCCGAAGCTTCCATTCCATTTTATGGCATCGAAGCTATAGGCTCAGAAGAAATTGATTTGGCCAGGACATTAGGCCTGACTATAAAATTAATCGCATCTGCAACAAAAACAGCTGAAGGGGTAACGGCCTACATATTCCCGACATTTGTGGATTCTTCTGATGCCATATCAGCTATCGAATGGGAATACAATTGTGTCAAGATAAAATCTAAGAACCTAGGTGAGCAATTTTTTAAAGGTAAGGGAGCTGGCAGTTTGCCTACCGGTTCAGCTGTTTACTCTGATCTTGTTAAAATGATCGCTGGATTCAAATACCAGTATGCAGAAAATATTCCCAAAGAAACGGAGCTTAGGCCCATTTCTACCATCCTGACTGTAACCATGAAAACAACCCATGGTGATAAGCTGAAAAGATATGGAATAAATGAAGCTGAAATAATCCATACTGCTGATGCAGCCTGGTTTGTTGGAGATATCACCACTGAATTCTTTTTAGCCAATAAATCTGCATTTATAGGTGATGCTATTTCGATCATTAACATTGGAAGCTCGGTAACCGCTGAGACTGTAAAAAAAGCATTGATAAAACTAAAATATAAAGAACACCTATTGATTAGCGAGTGAAACCTTATCCTTTTCTAGCGGTTTTATATGTTTCACACCATATACAGCGCTGATGAAATTTACCCAAATAAAAGAAACATGTCTTTATATTAATGATCTGCATAAAGCTGAAGCTTTTTATCATGGATTTATGAGAATGCCGGTCATATCCAAAGTGGACAATAGACATATCTTCTTTCGCTGTGGCAGTTCAGTACTCCTTTGTTTTAATCCTGAAGAAACCAAACATGAGCAAAATCTGCCTCCCCATTTTGCTACTGGAAAACAGCATATAGCTTTTGAGGTGAAAAAGAGTGATTATACAGAGGTGAAAAATCTATTTAAAATAAAAGGTATAGAGATTATACACGTACAGCAATGGAAAGATGATAGAGAAAGCTTCTACTTTGAGGATCCTTTTGGACATGTCTTAGAAATCATACAAGATGGCATTTGGGAATAGAGAAGGAAGACTGGAATATAACCGTATCTACCTTCTCTATTTTAAGATAATCTATAATTCATTCTGAAAGTTCATATTTCAGTGTTCTTCCTTTTTCTATAGCAGGAAGCCCCTCTGTCATCCATAGCGGTGCAGGAGCCCCTTTTAGGTAATGATCAAAGAATTGAGAAAGCCTCACCGATAAATCTTTTCTGTTTTTTCGATGTACAAGATTGTGGTCTTCATCATTATAAACAAGAAGCCAAGCTGGAGAATTCAGTCTTTTTAGCGACATAAACATTTCGATTCCCTGATACCAAGGCACTGCTCCATCAGCATCGTTGTGCATGATAAGAACAGGCGTTTGAACCCTATCAGCAAAGAATAGAGGAGAATTTTCTATATAGTGGCTTGGTTTATCCCAAAGTGTACCCCCTATCCTAGATTGGGTCTGCTCATATTGGAACATCCGGCTCATACCGGTACCCCATCTGATGCCCCCATAGGCCGATGTCATATTGACTACAGGAGCACCTGCGCCGGCAGCTTTAAACATATTGGTCTGGGTGATCAGGTAAGCTACCTGGTAGCCGCCCCAGCTTTGTCCCTGAATGGCCATATTTTCTCTGTCTACAAAGCCCTTATCCAGTACAGCATGGACGCCAGGCATGATACTATTGTAAGCACTGGGTCCAGGGAGACCAAGATCGTATTTGATATCCGGGACGAATACCACATAGTCATTACTGACGAAATATGGGATATTGATCGTAGACGCACTTGGGGCCGGAGCACGGTAATTATGTAATCCGTCTGAATTTCGCTCATAAAAATAAACCATCATCGGGTATTTTTTCTGATCGTCAAAATCCTCAGGTTTATAAAGCAATCCCTGCATAGGTGTACCATCATTGGTTAGGTAATCTACCAGTTCTACACTACCCCATTTTATATCTGCCTGATGGGCATTGGTAGAGGATAGTTGCTTTAGATTACTAAAATGCATATCTGTAGCGTAGATTTCAGGATTATCCTGATACGTGGATCTTCTGACGGTCAGATTATTTGAACCTTTTGCTTTCTTTAATCCATAATATCTGTGATCGGTAAAAACCATTTCTTTAGGATCATTTTTACCGTTAATATCTCCAATGAAAAAACCGTTTTTCTTACTAAGTTCATGAAAGGCAGATAATATTAATGTAGATTTGGGATCTATGAATTCTTCATCCTCCTCTACACTTTCTCTTCTGAAAGTAACCTGGGCAGCTCTTCCCTGGCCTTTTGTTATATTCTGAGGCTTGTTTTTCCCTGTAGGATCCACCTTCCAGATATCATATTTATCATAAACCAAGAAAGCGTCGTCCCCTTTCATCCATCCTGCATTACCATAGCTGGAGGGCATGGAAGGGCTGTCATGGATTTCGTCGTAAAAATTCACATCCAAACCTGCAAGCAAGTTTTTCTTCTCTTTAGATTTTACGTCATAAGCCATCCAGGTACTGTCGCTATTGCTATACCAGTAAACATATTTACCTTCAGGCGAAAGTGCAGGATACCCCTTCATCCCTCTTTGGATAAGCTCCCTTTCTCCATTCTCTATATTTACTAGATATACATCTCTGCCTATCTGTATATCCCAGCTGTAGTTCCTTTTATAAGGTTTATCATCAATCCCCAATGCTATTTTATGCTTAGCTTTTTCGTCAAGTACAATATTCTCTAAATCCCGATCACCCAGCTGTATGATCGTCCCATTGTTGATGTTATAGGCTGCTAGGAGGGACTTTTTTTGCTCCCGATCTTTTTGTTTCATCTGCATAGGCTGGATATCAGCATCCTGCCATCCCCATATATCTAAGGATACCCTTTCTTCCTTTAGAATGGTGGTATCATCTTCATAAGCATAGGCGACGTAATCCGGAGCAGTACCAAAAAATAGTCTTGATGCATCTTTTGAAAATCTAAGATTTGCATTTTTACTGATCATCCCACCATCTAGCACCCCAGTTGAATTTTTAGCTGCAATTTTCTGTGTACTGTTTTTGGAAATGTTGTACAAAAACAAATCATAATATGGTTTTTTGGCCTTGAGGCTATCCTCGGTTGCCATATAAGTCAGCCATTTTTCGTTTTCAGAAAAAGTCAGTTTATTGTAGTCATTCAATCCTTCGTCTACTTTATTAGATACGCCTGTTTTAAGATTCAACACATAAATGCCTTCATTTTTCAGAGTGTCTTCATGGGCGTTTACATAAAAAAGGTATCCACCGCTATCAGAAAAACCAAAGTCTTTTACTCTATTAAATTCCCAGCTTTTAGAACCATCAAAACTCCTGACCAACAATCTAGTACCCGCAGTCTTTTTAGGCTTTTCGACCTTTTCAGCACTATCTTTTTTTATATCTACCTTAGCGTTATCCTTTTCAAAATGAACAGCCAGCCAGTTTCCTTCATTTTTTGGAGTCTTATACGATTTTATGTTGGCTAGTTTTTCTATCTTGCCCTCACCTAGATTAAGGATAAAAACAGAATCCTTTGGTAATTCTTCTTTTTTAGTATCTTTCAGTTTCAGGTTTCTGATTTTATCAATTTCAGGTTTGATCAGACCTACAGCATAATTGCTTTCATTTGAAAAGACAAAATTCTTTGCCCTATTAACCTGAAACCTATTATTTCCAGTAGAAGGGGAAACAAAATCCACTCTACCGTCCCCTTCCTGGGGATAAGTTTCATAACCCACCCAATCACCATTCTTGGATAGCTTTTCTGATGAAACGGACTCCCATCCATCATAGTCCTGATGAGTGAGGGATCTTTTTTCCTGGGCAAAAAGACTTAAGGACATCAACAACATCCAAAAAGCCAAAATAAACTTTACTCTATACATATGTTATCGCTAGTTTTTTCTAGCTTGGAAATTAATATATAGGCATTAAAGTTCACACCTTATTTTGATCAATGGTAATATTCAAGAACCTACGGATTAATAATCTGGGGTAAAAACAAAAAAGGTCAGCTCCACGAAGCAAACCCTTTTAAAAAAATGTTTTAAGATTTTATTTGTATTTATCTGATCGTCAACTCGTATTCCATAGGAACCTGTACCCCTTCCTCTATGGCTGGATACCAATCTGTCATCTGTCTCAATACATAAGATAACCGCTCCCGGGTGCCATTATCTACTTTTGTTAAAAATTCATAACCTACCATTTTGCCTTTCTGATTGATTTTTAAAACTACCTTTAACTCATTAATATCCAAACTTTTTTTAGTCCTAAAAATAAAATCATGGTGCATATCTACAAAAGCAGTGACTTCTAAGTTACCGCGTAATTGGGCATAGGTCATAAAAGGTTCATAAGTGGATACATTCCCTTCAATATCAAAACAGATCCCGCCTATAGATTCACCATTTTCAAAAAACTCTCTCCTGCGTAAAGAACCATCACGGTAAAATGAAAGCAACTCCCCTTCTAATTTACCATCCGATATAGGTTTTACTGATTTTAGCTCACCTGTTTCATAATAAGAATAACTGGTAAATTCATCTGTTACGATGTCAGCTATTGACCTGTTTTTTGAAGCTAAGAGCATGTCTGCAGATAAGCCCAGTGTATTAGAAAGATGACCTTGACCCAAGGTAGCATGACTGATAAAAATAGAAACCGCGATAAAAAACAATCCTTTCATATAACGTATATAATAATGACAATACAAACATACGAAATAGATGGTTTATAAAGCAAAATTTTAGATATAAAAATCAAAAAAAAGTATGTAAATAATAAATTTATTTTTTAGAAGAACGATATAATATTAACTATCAGGTATTTAAACATAAAAATATTCAATAAACCATAAATAAAAAAAAAGTCCTGCCATGAGCAGGACTTTTTCAGAATATAAACCCAAATATAACTTTAGAGATTAAAAGATTTAATTCTCCAATCATTTACAAATCTTACACTATTTTTTGAAAAATTCAATGTTTAATTTGATTATTTAATTTTATACCCATATAAAAATCTATGTAAACAATTATTGTCAGAATAATCAGCAAATCCTAAAAAATATAGAGTATAAAAAATAACCAATATATTTTGACATTTTCATAATTTTAACCCTTCTTTATTAGATTAAATCCAATAACCAACTTTAATTATGGAAAAAATTTTAGACATTGATAATGTAGATCTAAAAATCATCTCATTACTTAATGAAGATGCCAAAACACCCTATACTGAAATCGCAAAAAAAGTATTTGTATCTTCAGGAACTGTCCATGTCAGAATGAGGAAGTTAGAAGATATGGGCATAGTCAAGAGCGCTACCTTAAACATTGATTTTTCTAAACTCGGTTATGATATATCCGCATTCTTGGGTATATATTTAGAAAAGAGTTCCCTTTATGATACAGTTATAGAACGTTTAAAACAGGTACCTGAGGTTATCAATGCTTATTATACTACAGGAAACTATAGTATTTTTGCCAAAATAATTTGTAAAGATACCAATCATTTGAGAGATGTATTAAATACGATACAGCGTGTAGATGGCATAGACAGAACGGAAACGCTCATAGTTTTAGAAGAAAGCATAAACAGACCCATACAATTATTTGAGAAATAATTTTACTATTTAGATTAAATCTAAGTAAATATTTTATTGTATAATTACTAGTTAAAATTATATTAATATTATATATAAATTAACTATATATAAAAACTTAAATAAATATAAAAACCTGTTAATCAAAAACATAAGATATCAACATATAGGTAGATTTGCTATTATTGGACATAAGCGAACATAAAAATTTAGATTAATGTTGTATCTTTACAGTACAAAATGTAATTAGTCTAAATAACTCGATTTTATGAGCAAAGACAACCAAATTTTAGAAGAATTTACTTCGAAGGAATACGAACATGGCTGGTCAGTCAATTATGAAGCAGATGAGGCTCCAATAGGACTGAACGAAGAAATTATAAAGTGGATATCAAGCAAAAAAGAAGAACCTCAGTGGCTTTTGGACTGGCGTTTAAAAGCATTTAAACATTGGGAAAGCATGGCAGAGCCTGTATGGGCAAATGTTCACTATCCACATATAGATCTTCAGTCGCTTAGATATTATTCTGCTCCCAAACAGCAAAAGAAACCCCAAAATCTAGATGAAGTAGATCCTGAACTATTACAGATTTATGAAAGGTTAGGAATTTCCCTTAATGAACAGAAGAAGTTACAGGGAATTGCAGTAGATGCTGTCCTTGATTCTGTTTCGGTGGGTACTACTTTCAAAGAAACGCTAGGTAAATTGGGCATAGTATTCTGCTCTTTCAGCGAAGCTGTGCACAATCATCCAGAACTCGTAAAAGAATACTTGGGATCAGTAGTACCTATGACGGATAATTATTACGCTGCCCTTAATTCTGCTGTTTTTTCGGATGGTTCCTTCTGCTATATCCCGAAAGGCGTACGATGCCCTATGGAGCTCTCTACCTATTTTAGGATAAATGCCGCAAACACTGGCCAGTTCGAAAGAACACTAATTATAGCGGACGAAGGGTCCTATTGTTCCTATCTGGAAGGCTGTACAGCACCTCAGCGTGATGAAAACCAACTTCATGCCGCAGTAGTAGAAATATATGCCGCCAAGGATGCTGAAGTAAAATATTCTACGGTACAAAACTGGTATCCAGGAGACAAAAACGGTAAAGGGGGTATTTATAACTTTGTAACCAAAAGAGGTATTTGTGCAGGTGATAATTCTAAGATCTCTTGGACTCAGGTAGAGACCGGATCAGCCGTAACATGGAAGTACCCCAGCTGCATACTTAAAGGTGATAATTCCATCGGTGAATTTTACTCCGTAGCCGTGACCAATAATTACCAGCAAGCGGACACCGGTACAAAAATGATCCATATAGGCAAAAATACCAAATCAAGGATCGTATCCAAAGGTATATCGGCCGGCCATTCCCAGAATTCATATAGAGGTCAGGTTCAGGTGATGAAGCGGGCAACCAACGCACGTAACTTCTCTCAATGTGATTCCTTGCTGATGGGGTCTTTGTGCGGGGCGCATACTTTTCCTTATATTGATATCCACAATTCTACAGCTAAAGTAGAACACGAAGCGACTACTTCTAAAATTGGTGAAGATCAGCTATTTTATTGTAACCAAAGAGGCATAGCCACTGAAGATGCTGTAGCCCTTATCGTGAACGGATATGCGAAGGAAGTATTGAACCAATTACCAATGGAATTTGCTGTAGAAGCCCAGAAGCTACTTGCGCTGACTCTGGAAGGAAGCGTAGGATAAAATTTAAATAATCGAAATTACCGTTATGTTATCTATAAAAAATTTACACGCCTCAATAGAAGGAAGCCCTATCCTTAATGGGATAAACTTAGAAATCAAAGCTGGTGAAGTACATGCCATCATGGGACCTAATGGTTCTGGTAAATCAACTCTAGCATCAGTACTGGCCGGCAGAGAGGAATATGAAGTGACTCAAGGCGAAGTTATTTTTCAGGGTAAGGATCTTCTTGAACTCAGCCCTGAAGATAGGGCTAGAGAGGGTGTTTTTTTAGCATTTCAATATCCCGTAGAAATCCCAGGTGTAAGCTCGACCAATTTTCTACGTACGGCCATCAATCAAGTCAGGTCTTACCGTGGACAAGATCCATTAGATGCAGTAAAATTCCTTTCTTTAATGAAAGAAAAAATGAAGCTGGTTGAAATAGATCAAAAACTATTAAGTAGGTCATTGAATGAAGGGTTTTCAGGCGGGGAGAAAAAGAGAAATGAAATATTCCAGATGGCCATGTTAGAACCTACGCTTTCTATTCTAGATGAAACGGATTCTGGCCTTGATATCGATGCTCTACGGGTAGTCTCCAATGGGGTCAATCATCTGAAATCTAAAGATAACGCCACTATAGTGGTTACCCATTACCAAAGGTTATTGGATTATATAGTGCCAGATTATGTACATGTACTTTATAAAGGCAGAATAGTCAAATCAGGGACAAAAGATTTAGCATTGGAACTGGAGGAGAAAGGATATGATTGGATTAAAGAAGAAGTAGACGGCACTACCGTTTAAGCTTTATTTTATCAACCTATAGAATCTCTAAAATGACAACTATTTTAAAGGATAATATATCCGAAAACTTCCTTGCGGCCCTACCTAGCATAAAAGATGATAAAGCCTTGAACCTATTGAAGGATCAAGGTCTTCCATCTACTAAAAACGAAGAATATAAATATACGGCTATTACTAAAAAAATAGCATCTGATATCACGGATTTCCACCAAGCCTCCCCTGCCCTGCTTTCTGATCAGGACATCAGTGGAGCGGCAATCGATGGTTTAGAAGCTTATATACTGGTATTAAACAACGGTATATTAGACCTGAAACATTCTACATTACCCGTATCAGGATTTGCCATTACAGAAATCGCTGATAGTACAACAGCACCTTTTCATACCGATGATATCACTAACGATAGCTTTATGGCACTCAATAGGCTTAGCTATCTAAAAGGCATATCTATTCATATCCCACGAAACACAGTACTTGACAAACCAGTAATGGTTTTGAATTTCATACAGTCCACTGCAGGACAAATTATTTCTCCCAAGATCTGGATTGAGGGCGCAGAAAATGCTGAGGCCATATTTTTGGAAAAAACTATAAGCCTTGATAAAAACCCTTATTTCCTCAATGGATCTATTGAAGTAAAAGTGGGATCAAATTCCCATTTACATTATTATCGGATACAAAACCAAAGTAAGCAGGCCATCGAAGTAAATAGCTTTCATGCCGACGTGTCAAAAGATGCTACTTTCACCTCCTTTGTCCTTTCCCTTCAGGGAAATATGATCAGAAACAATGTCACACTTAATCTGAATGGATCTGGATGTGTAGGAAATATGTATGGCCTATATATACTCAATGGCAAAACTCATGTAGACAACCATACTAATGTGGATCATACCCAACCGCACTGTGATTCCAATGAACTATATAAAGGTATATTAGGAGACAGTTCCAGGGGTGTTTTTAACGGTAAAATATTTGTTCGTCAGGATGCACAAAAGACTAATGCTTTTCAGCAAAACAACAATATATTGCTTTCAGAAGACGCCACCGTCAACACCAAACCTCAGCTTGAAATCTGGGCAGATGATGTCAAATGTTCTCATGGATGTACGACAGGGCAGTTGGATGAAGAGGCGATGTTTTATCTTCAAGCCAGAGGCATTGGCAAAGAGCAGGCGCGTGCACTTCTCCTTTTTGCATTTGCCGGAGATGTGATCGATCATATTAAAGTGGATGCATTTAAAGATTATTGTATTGACCTTATCCACGAAACATTAGGTACCAATTTCTAAATTCTATTCCATGAGATTAGATATCCAGCATATACGGGAGTTGTTTCCCATTCTCCATCAGGAGGTCAATGGTAAACCATTGGTCTATTTGGACAATGCTGCTACTACCCAAAAGCCAAAGCAAGTAATAGACGCACTGGTGAACTATTATGAACTGGATAATTCTAATATTCACCGGGGTGCCCATACCCTGGCTGACAGGGCTACCCGGTATTATGAAAATACTAGAACCAGCATCAAAGCTTTTGTAAATGCTTTAGAAACGGAAGAAATTATTTTCACAAAGGGCACAACTGAAAGCATCAATCTTGTGGCGGCTACCTTTGGCAGGAAATTTATCGGTAAAGGTGATGAAATCATCATTTCTACCTTGGAGCATCATTCCAATATTGTACCATGGCAACTGCTTTGTGAAGAAAAAGGAGCGGTCTTAAAAGTGATTCCTATAAATGATGAGGGCGAAATTATATTCGAAGCATTTGAAAAGTTACTCACCGAAAAGACTAAACTGGTATCAGTAGTACATGTCTCTAATGCATTAGGTACTATAAATCCTGTTAAAGCAATCATCGAAAGCGCTCATAAGGCCGGGGCAAAAGTTCTATTGGACGGTGCCCAATCATCTTCTCATTTTAAGGTGGATGTACAGGAGCTGAACTGTGATTTTTTTGCTTTTTCAGCACATAAAATATATGGACCTACCGGAATGGGTGTATTATATGGGAAACGGGAATTATTAGAAGCCATACCTCCATTTCAGGGAGGAGGAGAAATGATCAAGGAAGTCACTTTTGAAAAAACCACCTTTAATGATATCCCTTTCAAATTTGAAGCCGGTACTCCTAATATCGCAGACGTCATTGCTTTTGACAAAGCCCTTACATTTGTAAATGAATTGGGAAAGGAGAATATTTTAATGCATGAAGATACACTTCTTGAATACGCGACCGATAAATTATCTACAATCAAAGGATTTATCCCAATCGGTACAGCCAAAGAAAAAGTAAGTGTGCTTTCCTTTCTTATCAATGGTATGCATCCCTTTGATGTAGGCATGATGCTGGATGCAGCAGGCATTGCGGTGAGGACAGGACATCACTGTACCCAGCCACTTATGAACAGATTAAATATTGAGGGAACTGTTCGAGCTTCTTTTTCTGTTTACAACACAATGGAGGAAATAGACAGGCTATATGATAGTATACGCAAAATAGCCAAACTCAAAAATAAATGAGCGATATCAATACAATTCAAAATGAAATAATCGAAGAGTTTGAGATCCTTGGGGATGATAAAGAATCTACCATCTATTATATAATGGAACTAGGTGAAAAACTGGTAGCCTATCCTGAAAACGAAAGAACCGAAGATAATATTATCAAAGGCTGTCAGTCAAAGGTATGGCTGACTACCGCTTATGAAAACGACACGGTGATCTTTCTTGCCGATAGCAATACCGATATTACCAAAGGTCTTATCAGCTTGCTCATACGGGTATATTCAGGCAAAAAACCGGATGATATAATCAATTCTGACCTTTATTTCATAGATAAAATAGGAATGGGTAACATCATCGGTTCCCAGAGATCCAACGGGCTGGCAGCAATGATCAAACAAATGAAGCGTTATGCATTAGCTTATCAAACCAAGTCAAAAGCTTTATGACAGAAACAAACACCCAGATAGATATACCTGAACTAAAGGAAAAAGTAGTAGAGGCCATCAAAACGGTATATGATCCCGAAATCCCAGTAGATGTTTATGAACTGGGTTTAATCTATGAAATCAGTGTTTATCCGGTAAACAATGTTTATGTACTGATGACACTAACATCACCAAACTGCCCTTCTGCCGAATTTATACCTTCAGAAGTGAAAGGCAGAATACAGAAAATCCAGGGTATCAACAATGTGGAAGTAGAATTGACATTTGATCCACCTTATGCTCAGGACATGATGTCCGAAGCAGCAAAACTAGAATTAGGTTTTTTATAAAAAATAATAAAATTATGTATCCAGAGGAATTAGTAGCACCTATGCGTGCTGAATTAACCGATGCAGGTTTTCAGGAATTCAGAACCGCTGAAGAAGTAGATAATCATTTAAAAAGTCATAAGGGCACTACCCTTATAGTAATAAATTCCGTTTGCGGGTGTGCTGCTGGTGCAGCCCGACCTGGAGTGAGGACAGCTTTGGATAAGTCGAGCAAAAAGCCACAAGTTTTGGCTACTGTTTTTGCTGGTAATGATAAAGATGCAGTCAATAAAGTAAGAGAATATTCACTGCCCTACCCTCCATCATCACCAGCTATGGCACTATTCAAAGATGGTGAGCTTGTACATTTCTTAGAACGTCACCATATAGAAGGTAGAAATGCACAGATTATTGGTGACCATTTAGTAGAAGTGTTTGAACATTTCTGTGATTAA
This sequence comes from Anditalea andensis, assembly GCF_000714815.1. Classification (GTDB taxonomy): domain Bacteria; phylum Bacteroidota; class Bacteroidia; order Cytophagales; family Cyclobacteriaceae; genus Anditalea; species Anditalea andensis. Next base: position 279,587 of record NZ_JMIH01000016.1, read on the forward strand.
AAAATAGCCCATTAAGGGCTATTTTTTTACATTTTTTAAAAAAACTTACAAAATTATATTTTGCTATAACATATATGTATTATAAATGTTACCTATTATATTCCAATTAGGGAAGCAATACGCATACTGTTTGGCTTTTTTCAATCAAAGCGTATAGAGATATTATTCATAAATTAAGGCAGTGAAAATGATTTATGGTGTAAATAATGTCTGTTTTTACTAACTTAAAGGCTGAATTGAAACAAAATAGTAATAATTTTATTTAAATAGATAAATTCATATTTTATGTCTGAAAATGCTAAGTTATCCTTCGATGGAAATGAATATACATTACCTGTCATAGAAGGTACTGAAAATGAAAAAGCGATAGATATTTCTAAGTTAAGAGGCGAATCCGGACTTATTACCATAGACCCCGGCTTTAAAAACACAGGCTCTACCAAAAGTGCCATTACTTTTCTTGATGGAGAAGAGGGCATCCTAAGATATAGAGGTTACCGGATAGAGGACCTCGCAGAAAAATCTACGTTTTTAGAGGTGTCTTATCTACTTATTTATGGTGAATTACCTACTCAAAGTGAATTTGAAAAGTTCAGCAGAGATGTCACCACACATACACTGGTTCATGAAGACATCAAAAAAATATTGGATGGTTTTCCTTCCAATGCCCACCCCATGGGCGTGCTGTCTTCTATGATATGTTCATTGACCGCATTTTATCCGGATTCTTTAGATCCTAACAGATCAGCAGAAGAGGTTAATTTAAGTATTGTCAGACTCCTGGCCAAGATGCCGACATTCGCTGCATGGGCTTATAAGAATGAAATGGGCCATCCTGCCAATTATCCAGATAATAGTCTAGATTATTGTTCCAATTTCCTAAAGATGATGTTTGCCCTTCCAGCGGAGAATTATGAAGTGGATCCTGTAGTAGCCAAAGCTTTGGACCAATTACTGATTCTTCATGCTGATCACGAACAAAACTGTTCGACTTCTACCGTAAGAATAGTAGGATCATCTCAAGCCAGTTTATTTGCCTCGATATCAGCAGGAATCAATGCCCTATGGGGACCGTTGCACGGGGGAGCTAACCAGTCAGTAATAGAAATGCTAGAGGCAATCAAGGCTGACGGAGGTGACTCCAAAAAATATCTGGCAAAAGCTAAAGATAAGAATGATCCATTCCGGCTGATGGGCTTTGGACACAGGGTATATAAAAACTTTGATCCAAGAGCGAAGATCATTAAAAAAGCTGCTGATGACGTACTGGAAAAGTTGGGATTGGAAAACGATCCTATCCTGGCTATAGCTAAAGAACTGGAAGAAGCTGCTCTTAACGATAGCTACTTCGTAGAGAGAAAACTATATCCAAATGTTGACTTTTATTCTGGTATCATATACAGGGCTTTAGGAATACCTACTGATATGTTTACGGTGATGTTTGCTCTAGGCAGACTTCCTGGCTGGATAGCTCAGTGGAAAGAAATGAGAGAAAACAATGAACCTATAGGAAGACCTCGTCAGGTATATACGGGAGCAAATGAAAGGGATTACGTATCTATGAACAAAAGATAAGATCTTTTTAAATAGTAAATATGCCACCTTGCATGATGTAAGGTGGCTTTTTTTTGACCAAACGGAACCAAAATAGTATAAATAAACTTTAATACATATAAAAAAGGAAACCCAGAACACCCTAATCAGTTTACCCTATGAGTATCAATAATTTAGAAGAAGCAGTAGCCACAACAAAAAAATTTACCTCCAAACCTTCAAATGAAGAGTTGCTATCTTTATACGCATATTATAAACAAGCTACCGAAGGCGATAATAATGAAGAAAGACCCGGCGGTTTTGATTTTAAGGCTGCAGCCAAATATAATGCATGGGCCAAACTGAAAGGTACATCCAAATCTGAAGCTGAACAGGGATATATAGCTTTGGTCAGAAAGCTATCAACTCAATATATATGATTTAAACATTTCTTTAACAAAATTAAATACACAAAATCATCATTAATTTAAAGAAATATTCTAATATTATTAATCAAACCTTTGGATTCAAAATAAATTATCTTACCTTTGCATCCGAAATAAATTATTACATTTTTCTAAGCCGTGGATTTCCTTACTGTCGCTGTGTATGGGATACTTCATGGAAGTCGGGGCATAGAGAAGTAAGGAAAACATCATGGAAAAAGAATTATTATTCTCAGACCTTGGAATTTCTGAAGAAATTCTAAAGGCAGTGGAAGAGATGGGCTATACCCAACCTTCTACCATTCAACAACAATCAATACCATTCTTATTGGAAGGAAAAGATGTCATTGGACAGGCACAGACCGGTACCGGTAAAACAGCATCTTTCGGTATCCCAATAATCGATCAGGTAGATCCATCATTAAACAAACCTCAGGCATTGATCCTATGCCCTACCCGCGAATTGGCGGTACAGGTAGAAGGTGAAATCGTAAAACTTTCTAAATACAAAAGAGGCATTAGCAGTACCTGCATTTATGGCGGTGAAGCCATAGATAGACAAATCAGATCGCTGAAAAAAGGTGTTCAAATTGTAGTAGGAACTCCCGGACGTATCATGGATCACATGCAGCGCCGTACATTGAATTTAGACCATGTTAGCATCATCGTATTGGATGAAGCGGATGAGATGCTGGATATGGGCTTTAGGGATGATATAGAGACTATATTAAGCTCTATGCCTGAAGATAGACAGACGGTATTCTTTTCAGCTACCATGCCAAAGCCTATCATGGACCTTACCAAAAAATTCCAGACCAATCCGGAAATAGTAAGGGTTCTTAGAAAAGAGCTGACAGTAGAAAATATCTCTCAGGAATACTATGAAGTAAAGCCTTCTATGAAAATAGAACTGATGCACAGGTTAATCAACCTTCATCAGATCAACCTAGCAGTAGTGTTCTGTAATACCAAGAGATCCACAGATGAAGTCACTGAAAGCTTAATCTCAAGAGGAATTCAAGCTGAAGCACTACACGGTGACCTTTCACAGGCACAGAGAACCAAAGTAATGAACAAGTTCCGTAAAGGGCATTGTAAAGTACTTGTAGCCACTGACGTAGCTGCTAGAGGAATCGATGTGGACAATGTAGAAGTGGTATTCAACTATGATCTACCATTGGACGAAGAGAACTACGTTCACAGAATCGGTAGGACTGGTAGAGCTGGAAAATCAGGTAAGGCGATAAGTTTTATTACTGGTAGAAAAGATATGTTCAGGGTCAAAGACCTTGAGAAATTTATCAAAACTTCTATTACCAAAATGGCTCCCCCATCAGCTTCTGATCTGGTAGAACTTAAAAAAGAACAATTTACAAAGGATATCTACAGACAGCTTTCTGCTGAAGGAGATACTCAAATATATGAAGAAACAATCGGTCAATTATTGACTGAAGGTCTTACTCTAGAGCAAATCACCCTTGCACTTATGAAAATGCAATTGGGCAACTCACTAGAGGCCATATCTGAACAAAGCTTTGAACTTGAGCTTGGCAGAGGTGGTGACAGAGGCGGCCGGGATAGCGGAGCTAGAAGAGGAGAAAGAAATGACCGTGGCGACAGAGGCGGACGATTTGAAAGAGGCGGACGTGATGGTGGAAGAGAACGAGGTAAGTTTGGGAGTTCTTCCAGAGAAAAAGGCAAAAGAGAGCCAAACATGGCCCGCTTATTCCTAAATTTGGGTAAAAAGGACAGGATCAGACCAAATGATATCGTAGGGGCCATTGCTGGCGAAACTGGTGTACCAGGAAGAAGTATAGGCGGAATTGATATCTTTGATAACTTCTCATTCGTAGATGTGCCTTCCAAGGACGCAGCTCACGTAATAGATGTTATGAATACCAATACCATTAAAGGAAAAGCTGTAAACATCGAGCTTTCTAAAGGATAAGTTATAAATTATATGGATTTAAAAAAAGCGCTACCTACCGGCAGCGCTTTTTTTTTCGTTCTAATCTTTGATAACCCTATAGTTTTATAGCTAAGTTTTTATATAGGATGTTATATTATTATCTTCTAGCTTTTCTATCAGCAGTACCGTCAGGATCATTTGATACAGTTCCGGACCATCTTAAAGTGCCATTATTTGCTAAAAGAATGCCTGCTACATGAGGCGTAGCCATAGAAGTTCCGCTTATAGCCCTATAGCCACTTCCAATCCATGTTGAATTGATGTTCACCCCAGGTGCTGAAATTACGATGGGAGGGTTTCCAAAATTTGAGAAATTTGCAAAAGAACCATTGATATCATAGGCAGAAACAGTATATAATCTGGTGCCGGTAACCCTTGCTGGAGATACGTTATTGGCGTTTTGAGCCTCATTACCCGCAGCTATAGCACAGTAAACACCTTTAGAAGCCAGGTTTCTTACCGCATTGTCCGTTGCTACAGATGCCGGTCCACCAAAGCTCATATTGGCCACATCATTGGCCACTGCGACCTGTGCTGTATAATCTATTCCCGCTATGATGACAGAATTAGCTGATCCACCAGTAGGTCCAAAGACACGAACTGGAACTACTGTGGCACCAGCTGCCACACCCACTACTCCTATAGAATTATTTATGGCTGCTATGGTTCCTGCCACATGAGTGCCATGTCCATTTTGGTCTGTAGCAGAACTGTACCCCGAAACAAACGACCTTGCATATTGGGTATTGACATTTAAATCAGGATGGTTCAACTGTATCCCACTATCGATTACAAATGCCCATCTGTTTATATTAACGGCATTTACAGCTCCGCCTATTTCTGATATACCCCAGGGTGTACTTTGCCCGGAAGAAGAGGCTTGCAATAAGATGAAATTAACGATAGGATTAAAACCTTTATAGTCAAATAATTCCATCATAAAATCAGGTTCGATAAAATCAACCCGGTCATCTTGCTGTAATCTACCCAACTCATCCTCATCCAGACGGGCGGAGAAACCAACTATGGCCGATGAATAAACATCTCCTACCTGTTCTGTTTTCAGGTTATAAGAATGGGTAATTTCAGTTCTTAAAGCAGCCTGAAGCTCTTCATAGCTTTTAATACGGGCAGCTCTGTCTGAGGTTAATCTTTGGCCATAATTCTGCAAGGTTTTCACCGACTGATCTTTAAGGACAACCACATATTGACCAGGAATAATGTTTTCTGATGATTTTTCTGCATTATCTGTATCAAATGATTTAATATCTTCATTTTCACAGGAATAAATAAAAACTGATAATAGCATAATCAGACAAATTGCATTTTTTTGTAGATGTAGTAATTTTTTCATATAGATTGATTTTAGAAATTTAATTTTGTTTATATCCATTATAAACATATATCCTATTTACCAAATAGAATTTAAATATCAGAATTGATTTTATCTATAGAATTCATTAAATGATATTAATGAGTATTTAAAACCAATTAAATTATTGTTTATATAACTAAAAATTGAATACATCACATTTACTACGATAAAATAAAAAAGGAAAATTTAAATAGGATGCCAGGTTAAGTTTTAATTAAGTAAATTAGCGCCTTTAATCCTAGCTATTAAATTGACATTTCTTTTATATGCATCTTTTTTACCACAGCCCAATTTTAGATAAAAGCTTTTTATTGGAGAAAGAAGAAAATCATCACTTGATCAAAGTGTTACGTAAATCAGCAGGAGATGAAATTCTTTTTACAGACGGAGAAGGATACTTATATGAATGTAGGATTGAGGAGTTGACCATGAAAAAAACCATCATTAGTGTTTTAGATAAAAAACTTCAGATCAAAAATCCTTTTCATATCCATCTGGCCATAGCTCCTACCAAAAATGCAGACAGGATGGAATGGATGGTAGAAAAAGCAGTAGAAATCGGAGTAGATAGAATCACGCTGATCAAAACCGCTCATTCAGAAAGGAATTATTTAAAATCAGAGCGTTTAGAAAAAAAGGCGATTTCCGCTTTGAAACAAAGTCTGAAATACTATAAAACCATCATTGACCAGGAAAACAATTTTGAATCTCTTGTTTCAGCCCCAAATATAGCCAATACCGAAAAATTCATTGCCTATGTAGATGAAAATCTGCCTCATCATCTTATAGAAATGGCCAATAAAAAAAGTAATTATCTTATTTTGATTGGGCCAGAGGGTGATTTTAGTGCTGAAGAAATTACATTAGCCTTATCAAACGGATTTAAACCATGTTCCCTTGGACCAAGCAGGTTAAGAACAGAGACAGCTGGCATCGTAGCAGTCCATTCTCTGAACCTAATAAATATATGAAATCGGGCATGAAGTATAATTCACACACTGCGATCATTATAAAGCATGCGAGGTACCATCTGACCATGGGAAAAAAAATATAAACAGATGGGTCACACCAGTGGAAAACATCAAACAGTGGGATAATTTTATCCATTCATTGTAAGATTCCAGCCCGACCGCCGGTATGGGACATATTATGACTTTGAAAAACAAATTATAAACAAATGAAAAATACATTTTTATTTCTACTTTTAGCCGGAAGTACTTTAATCGCCTGTAATAATCAAAGTAAAACCTACCCATCTGGAAGCGATGGATGGCTTACCGGGACAGAGGAAGAGAAATTTGAAGAAGTAGCTAGCCAATTGGGTGGCTTCAGCCGAACCATGATAGAGGTAGCCTATAGGTATAGTGAGCTGTATTGGGCCGGACAGGATGAGAATTGGGACTATGCAGACCATCAATTGGAACATCTGGTTGAAGTACTCGAGGATGGATTAAAAAGAAGGCCAGCTAGAGCTGAGAGTGCACAGGACTTTTTACAGCATACCGTTTCTGAGATGGAGGAATTGATCGTAAAAGAAGAAAAAGTAGCATTTTTAGAAGGCTTCAGATCCCTTACTACTGCGTGCAATGCATGTCATGCCAGAGAAGGGGAATCATTTATAGTAATCAGAGAACCTGAATTTAGAACTTCTCCTGTACGTTTTTAAATCTATTTTTAATTTTTCAGGACATATACTGATGAACTTCCGTCTCGTTAATAATACCTTATTTGAAAGGTATAAAAACAAAAACTGATGGGAATTGAAAGTTAACTGGTATTAATCCATAAATTCTATAATATGAAAATATCACTATTTTTAAGCATTTGGGCATTCATTCTTTCATTTTCATTGAAAATTTCCCCTAAATTTGAAAACAGCATGATCAATGGGAATGAAGAGCTCTTTATAAAGATTATATTCCCTGTATTATTGTTCTTAGCAGGTAGCGTTATTTTTAAATATGTGAAACAAGTAACTATTCCTCTTTTACTCATTGCGACTTTTACCTGCTTCTTTTTAATAGGACAGGGAAACTATGTTATGGTATATCTAGTGCCCCTTTATCTGCTTATGTATATCGGAGGATATCATAGCGCAGGATGGTATGCCAAAAACATATTGACTAAATCCTAGCTATACTATTACTCATTTAATTTCTGAAAATAATGGATGGCCTTTTGAAGGTCTTCAGGTGTATCGATAGCTATAGCTTCATGTTGCGTTTCCACCATTTTTATCCGTATACCATTTTCTAATAGCCTAAGTTGTTCCAGCATCTCAGCTTCTTCCAAATAGGTCTTATCCATTTGCGTAAAAGTCAATAGAGTTTCTTTTCTATAGGCATATACTCCGATGTGCCTATAAGCTTTTCTAGTAACGGCAGTATTTCGAAAAAACGGAATTTCGGACCGACTAAAATATAAAGCATAATCATTTTTATCTACTACTACCTTTACAATATTGGAATTAACTGATCCATCCACTGGAGTAAAACAGGACATAAGGGAGGCCACCTTTACTTCAGGGCTTTTGAATGCAGCTACTAAATCTGCCAACGAACGGGTATCCTGAAAAGGTTCATCCCCCTGTACATTTACAAATATGTCTCCTTCCATATTCCTTGCAGCTTCTGCGATACGGTCAGATCCGCTTTCATGTGGAAAATGACTAAAATACACATCCCCTCCTATCGCGGTGATCTGGTCTGCTATGTCTCGATGGTCAGTCACCACCATTACTTTATCAAATACCCCTGTGGCCAGTGTACTCAGGTAAGTTCTCACTATTACAGGTTTACCGCAAAGATCTGACATTAATTTTGCGGGAAAGCGGCTGGCAGCGTACCGCGCAGGAATAAGGGCTATAACTTTCATGGGACAATTTTAGTGAATAATTATGGAAAATACCTTTTCAATCTATCTATAACGCCAATATTTATATGGCTATCATACTGCTTAATCCATCATGGAAGGATCAAAACTCCTTCCTACATAGATCTTTTAGCCATTTTATCCCATTTCTCTATATAATAATCAAATGGATTACTATAAAAATTTAATATATTGGATCGTTCAACTATAAATCAATACCCCATGTTAAATAAATTTTTGATTTTCTTACTGATGATCATCGGCATATGCCATGCGAACATAGCACAAGATAATTATGTCAAAACCCATTATGTCAAACAGGAGGTTCAGATACCGATGAGAGATGGTGTGAAGCTCCATACCGTTATCTATACCCCTAAAGACAATGGTACAAAGCATCCGGTGATCATGCAAAGAACGCCCTATAGTGCCGGGCCATATGGAGAAGAAAATTTTAAAACTTTGGTAGGCCCATCTGAAACAATGATGAAAGAGGGGTATATGTTTATCTATCAAGATGTAAGAGGAAGGTACATGTCCGAGGGTGAGTATGATAATATGCGTCCCATAGTTCCTATACGAACCCATAATTCAAAAGAAATAGATGAAAGCACAGATACTTATGATACCATAGAATGGCTAATAAAAAACAACAGTAACCATAATGGAAGATTTGGCCAGTGGGGCATCAGTTATCCTGGTTTTTATTCAGCAGCTTCCCTTCCTTTTGCACATCCCGCATTAAAGGCGGTGTCACCGCAGGCACCTATAGGTGACTTTTATTTTGATGATTTTCACCATAATGGCGCCTATTTTTTAAGCTACTGGTTAGCGACCACAGTATTTGGATATCAGACAGAGGGTCCTACAGAGAAACCTTGGTATAAAATGGTGGACCCAGGGACCAGAGACGGGTACCAGTTTTTTATGAATATGGGTTCGTTAAAAAACGCAGATGAATACTACAAAGAAGACAATTTCTTCTGGACTCAGCTAAAGGAAAATCCAGATTATAATGAATTCTGGCAAAAAAGGAGTATAATACCTCATTTAAATGAAGTAAAACCAGCGGTAATGGTAGTAGGTGGCTGGTATGATGCGGAAGACCTGTATGGCCCGCTGACCATATACAAGACAATAGAAAAGAACAACCCTAATGCTTACAATACATTGGTCATGGGGCCTTGGTCACACGGGGACTGGGCTAGGGAGAGAGGTCATCAGACCGTATCCAATATGTATTTCGGGGATTCTATTTCTACCTGGTATCAAAAAAATGTAGAAGCCACATTTTTCCACCATTTCTTAAAAGGTATAGGTGATGGCAAAACAGGATTACCTGAAGCATACATGTTTAATACAGGTACCAATGAATGGAAAAAGTATGAAAACTGGCCGCCCTTAGAAGCTGAAACTGTTGAATATTACCTAAAAGGTAAGCAAAAGTTAGGCACTTCTCCAGATGAACACGGAGAGCCGGCTAGTTTTGTGTCTGATCCGGAAAAGCCTGTTCCGTACAGTCAGGATATTAAGCTGAACTTTACACCGCGTAAATATATGGCCGATGACCAACGCTTTGCTGCCAGAAGACCTGATGTATTGGTTTTTGAGTCTGAGGTGTTAGAGGAAGACTTAACTGTAGCTGGTGAGATTTTTGCCAAACTACATGTATCCACTTCTGAATCAGATGCAGACTGGGTGGTGAAAGTTATAGATGTTTTTCCTTCCCAGGTAGCCAATCACCAATATGTCCAGGATGGTATGGAAATGGGAAATTACCACCTAAAAGTAAGGTCTGACGTCATTAGAGGCAGGTATAGAGAAAGCTTTTCCGACCCTAAACCATTTGTATCTGATGAAATAACACCCGTGAATTTTCAGCTGCAAGATGTACTCCACACTTTCAAAAAGGGCCATAAAATTCAGGTTCAGATCCAAAGCACCTGGTTTCCATTAATTGACAGAAATCCACAGAAATGGGTAGATAATATTTTTAAAGCAGAGGATGAAGACTTCGTAAAGGCCACCCATAAAGTTTACCTTTCAGAGGATAATCCATCTATCATACAGTTGCAGATAATCCCTTAACAGCCTACACAGATGTGATTTATAATTAGAACAGCATGTTATTTAAATTAAGTATAAATTAAAATTACCAAATAAAATTTTACATATATTTAATTATACCAATTCTAAATATCTCTTTTGACTTCCTATTGGGAACTTATTGCTATATATTTGGTTGAATAATTACACAGAAAATTATAGACTATGTTTGGATCAAATGATAAAAAAATAGAAGAGATGAAAAATAAAGAAATAGTAACGCTAAAGCGGTCACTTCTTCATGATACTGAAAAAGAACTTAATAAACAGATAGAAATGGAAGGAAAATCTTCAGCATACTATCTATCCATGGCTTCCTGGTGTGACATGATGGGTTACCAGCATGCAGCCCAGCACCTTTATACCCATGCTGAAGAAGAAAGACAGCATATGCTGAAAATTTTTCACTATATTAATGAGGCGGGAGGCCATGCCATACAGCCTGCTATCAGTGAAATTCCACATCATTTCAATTCCCTTAGGGAAGTATTTGAACTGATTTTGGAACATGAAATCCAGGTAACCAAATCTATTAATATAATAGTGGATCATTGCTTTTCTGTAAAAGATTTTGCCACCTTCAGCTTTATGCAGTGGTATGTCACAGAGCAGCGGGAAGAAGAGACCTTGGCCAGAAGGGCCCTGGAGCTATTTGATATTATCGGAGAAGCAGGAGTTGGTCTATGGACCATTGATCAGGAATTAGGCAAGCTCCATGCAAATGTGAACGGAATATCGAACTGATAAATTCTATACTAACAAAAAAATCCCCAGGAGAATAATCCTGGGGATTTTTTGTTTTATGTATCTAAAATTATAAAATCAAGCTGCATTCCTGGCGGCATTGATAATACCAAACATAGACCTCAATATTAATCTTTGCAGGGTAAGTACTTCTTCTTCCGAATGTTGTCCCATGAGTTGCTGAATAGCATATTGCTGAATAGTGATCAGAGGCAAAACTATTTTCTCCCGGATCTTAATAGAACTTTTGCTGACAGGGTTATCTTCTAACAATTCGTCCATGCCACCTATTTTCAAAAGAAAATTGATGGATTTTTGATATTCCTCAAACATATTGTCCCAAAGACTGCCATAAGTTTCATCTTCTGACAGGTAGCGGGTAGGGGCATAATTTGATTTGGCCAGGGACTGCATGCTATTGCCCAATAATGTTCTAAAGAACAAAGAGTTTTTGTACAGATTTTTTATTTGGTCCAGTTTTCCTGCCTGATCCATCTTCATCGCCGCAGAGCCTATGCCATAAAAACCGGGTATGTTTTGCTTCATTTGGGCCCATGCTCCTACAAATGGTATGGCTCTAAGATCCTCAAAAGACATAGCTTCGTCTTTATTCCTTTTCACGGGTCGAGAACCTATATTAGCCTCACCAAAATACTTCAATGGGGTAACATGTTCTAGATAAGATACAAATTGGGGATGTTTTTTAAAGCTTTTATACGCCTCATAACTCAATGATGCCATTTCATCTATTAGCGCTCTCTGTTCAGCATTTAAAGTCTTCTCTACTGTAGGGTATAAATGATTCTCCAGACCTGCACTTAACAGCTGTTCCATATTATAAGTACAAGTCATTTCCTTACCATAGTTGGCACTGATAGTCTGCCCCTGTATAGTGACTTGGATCTCTTCATTTTCCACATCAGGGCCTAAGGATGCATAGAAATTATGCATATTTCCTCCTCCTCTGGCAGGCGGTCCTCCCCTTCCATCAAAGAAAATCACAGATATACCAAATTCCCTGGAAAGTTTGGTGAGCTCTTCTTTTGCCCTGAATATACCCCAGTTGGCTTTAATATATCCTCCGTCTTTAGTACCATCAGAAAAACCTAACATGATGGACTGCTTTTTATCACGAGCCTTTAAATGGTCCATGTAAGTAGGATTATTATATATCCTTCTCATGATACCAGGAGCGTTGGCCAAGTCATCTACCGTTTCAAACAGTGGCACAATATCCAATTTCAATACATCTTTATTTTTAAGAGTAAGATTAGCCAATTGGAATACCTCCATAAAGTGTAGAACTGACTGGCAATTAGAAATAATATATCTATGGCAACCTGCTACACCGTTATTCTCCTGTATATAATTGATGCTTTTAAAGGATTGAATCATCTCAGTATGAAATTCATCTGAATAACTCTCCGGCAACTCAGTGGTAGCAAAAACCGCTTCTAGCTTTTGATCTTCATCGAGTTGTTTAAAATTTTCTACAAAAGCTGCCCCTTTCTGCGATTCAAAAATACCTTCCCAAAGATTATCATGTTTACGGCTATCCTGCCTGATATCCATAGTGGCAAAGTGGAAGCCAAAGATTTTTACTTTGAGTATAAACTGATCCAGTAATTCCAGAAATAAACCATCATGGTGCTTTATGATTAACTCTCTGGCTTCATACAGAATTTCAAGTAAAGACTCCTTATTGGTAAATACCTGTTCATTGGTAAATAAAGTCTGGTAAATACCATTTTCTGCCTTCATGATAATGGGTTCCACCCGTTTAAAGGTAAGTCTTCTTCTCAACTTTCTTATATCCCGATAATAGCATTTCAAAATCCAGCGCTGCAGTTTATCCGCTACTGCCATGGTCGTTTCATGCGTGACAAAGGGATTTCCATCTCTATCCCCACCTGGCCAAAAGCCGATCTGAAGTAAGGATGTATTTTCCCAAGCATGTATATCGAGATCCAAGCGCTTAAGAATTCTGTAAAGTATATCAGGGATACTATAATAAAATACATTTTCAAGATACCAGATCAAGCTGGAAGCTTCGTCTATAGGAGTAGGCTTTTGTTTTTTGATAAAAGCTGTCTTGCCCAGCTGCTGAAGTATCAGATTGATACTTGCTAAATCATTTGTCCTTATCCCCTTTTCCAAATCAGTCATTATGCCCAGCACATTGCCGGGATAGAACTGTGTAGGATGGGCAGTCAAAGTGATCCTGACAGCAAAAGTTTTCAATTTTTCAATTAGTGCTGCTTTTTTGTTATCATTTTCAGCCCTATTGATCAATGCGTTAATGCTACCTTTACTCTTGGTTTCATTGATTTTTTCGAAGGCAGCATCTTCGATAGAGTCAAACAAAACCACTTGTCTCTCAATATATTGCACCATTTGAAATAAAAGTTCGTGGTGCTCCTTTACGGAAACTTTGGGCAACATATCTGAAAAGAATTGTTTTAAAATCTGGGTAGGTGTTTTCTGTTGCTGATAGCCACTTTCACAGGCAGCCTGGAGAATAGGCAACAGCGTACCTGTCCGATAAATATCATCGAATGGCAAATCAAGGAAAAGACTATTATAAATTGTGTATCTCTTCCCTACTTCGATATCATAATTGTTAGACATAATTAAATAGGATAAATAGGTTTGTGTTTGGTGAATTTATCAAAAAATGCCCAGAATCATAAACATTTTATGAAAACTCCCCTTAAATAAAATATTAAGGCTTATAGATTATTGTTTATATGATTAATTTCCAGCATATTATATTTTCACATAAAGCATTCCACCTCCCGATCATCAAATCTGCCTATAAGCTTATCAATTTAAATTTGTATTTTGCAGTTTACTTTGTGACTTTGACGCTTCAGGAAGGGAAATTTTGACGGTTATCTCCCATCAATGATAATAGGAAACTGTAATCATATTACCCTTCTTTACATATTAAAAATCGCTTTATGTTATTATCTGTACTTTCAGGATTTATTTTAGCGGCATCCCTTCCACTTATCGGAAAATACCTCAAAGAAAAATGGGCGATATTATTCTCCCTACTTCCTTTATCTTTGTTTATATATTTTTTGTCTTTTCAGCCGGACATTTCCGATGATAAAAATCTACTATTTTCTTATAATTGGGTACCAAGTATAGGGGTTGATTTTAACTTTCATCTAGATGGGCTGAGTCTTCTTTTTACGCTATTGATTACGGGTATAGGCTCATTGGTTTTTATATACACCGCTGCATATTTGAAAGGGCACCCATATCTGGATAGGTTCTATGGTTACCTGGCCATGTTTATGTCTTCTATGTTGGGATTAGTGTTATCTGACAATATCATTACACTATTTATTTTTTGGGAACTTACCAGTATCAGCTCTTTCTTTTTGATTGGGTTTAACAATGATAGTGAAGCGTCACGCAAATCATCTTTATTGGCATTGGGCGTCACTGGATTTGGGGGTTTGTTTCTTTTAGCAGGTATGGTGGTACTGGGATATGTAGGCGGCTCTTATAGCATCTTAGAATTGATGAATGCGACAGACCTTATTCAATCTCATCCACTATTTGTTTCGATATTGGTTTTAGTATTTATAGGAGCATTTACCAAATCTGCCCAATTTCCATTTCACTTCTGGCTTCCAGGAGCAATGAAAGCACCTACTCCTGTATCCACCTATCTTCATTCTGCTACGATGGTAAAAGCCGGCATCTATCTATTAGCCAGGTTTACTCCAGTCCTCGGAGCACACGAATACTGGAACAGTACCTTAATCATAGTAGGATGTATCACGATGGTTTATGCTGGCATTCATGCTATCTTTAGATTGGATTTAAAAGGGATTTTGGCTTATAGTACCATATCTGCACTGGGTATCCTGGTATTCCTGATTGGGTTGGGTACGGATGATGCACTTTTAGCTGCAGCAGTATTTATATTGGTACATGCTTTATATAAAGCCACTCTCTTCTTGGTAACGGGCATCATAGATCATGAGACCGGAACCAGAGATGTCAGTAAGCTGTCAGGTTTGAATAAGGTAATGCTGCCGGTAGGCATAGCTGCTGGTCTGGCAGCCCTATCCAATGCCGGCATACCTCCATCTTTTGGATTTGTAGGTAAAGATCTGATCTATGAAGCTACCCTGCATATAGGTGACTGGGCCTACCTGCTTACCGGTGCAGCAGTGATTACAAATATCTGTTTATTATTTGCAGGGTTTTTGGCAGGTTTTAAACCTTTTCTTGGAAAATTACCGGTGACCTATGAAAACGTTCATCTACCCAGTCCACTTCTATATGTTCCACCGCTAATATTGGCGAGTTTAGGCATCCTCTTTGGCATTTTACCTCTACTGGTAGATGATTCGTTGATCAAGCCAGTAGTAGCTGCTATGCTCAATACATCTTCTGATTTCTTTCACCTACAGTTATGGCATGGTTGGAGCACTGTGTTATTGCTCAGTAGCATTACCATAGGAGGAGGAGTGGGGCTTTATTTTATTTTAAATCCTTCCGAAGGGCTTTTGACCAAAGCGACACGGTTTGAACCTATATCACCGCTGAGTATAACCGGCAAGATTACCGGCTTATTTCACGGCATATCACAAGGTTATACCAGTGTGATTCAAAATGGGTATTTAAGATATTATGTGATCACCATACTCGTATTCTTGTCATTTCTGTTAGGCTATAAAATTTTCCAGGGAATAGATCTCTATCTAAATGTGGCAACACTTTCTGAAATCACCATCTATGAAGTTATAGTATTGGGCATTATGGCAGTATCTATAGTCTACACGGTGTTTACTAAATCCAGATTAGTAGCTGTAGCTTCCATGGGGGTGATTGGATATTGTATTTGCCTGGTGTTCTTATTTTATTCTGCCCCGGATCTTGCGATGACCCAATTTTCGATTGATACGCTTACGGTAATTTTATTCGTACTGGTGTTGTATAACCTGCCTAAGTATTTGAAACTTTCGGATACAGGTTCTCGGGTAAGGGACGGATTGCTTGCTTTGATTTTCGGGGGATTGATTAGCCTGTTGACACTAGAAGTTCTCAATGAACCATTAGAAAGAGAAATATCTGCTTATTATGCTGAAACCGCATATAAACTGGCTAAGGGTAAAAACGTGGTAAATGTCATCTTGGTAGATTTTAGAGGGTCTGATACCATGGTAGAAATTATAGTTCTCGCTATAGCAGCTATTGGTGTTTTCAGTCTGTTAAAACTGAGATTAAAAAGTATAGAAAAAGAATAGAAACCTGAATATAAAATCATGAAGACCATCATATTCAAGACAGCTTCCAGCTATCTTCTCCCACTTCTACTCCTATTTGCAATTTTTATACTCTTGAGAGGCCATTATTTACCCGGAGGTGGATTTGTGGGTGGGCTTATCGCCGCCATTGCCTTTGTCCTACATTCATTTGCCAATGGTATAGAACGAACCCGTGGAATAATTAAATTCCATCCTGGTTTTTTGATGCCAATAGGTTTATCCATAGCCTTATGTTCAGGTCTGGCTCCTTTACTCGTCGGCAGTCCTTTTATGACTGGTCTTTGGTATCATAATCCCATACCTGTTATAGGCATGATAGGAACAGCTTTAATATTTGACATAGGAGTTTTTCTGGTAGTGATAGGTGTTGTATTGACCATCATATTTACCATTTCTGAAACTATATAATATGGAATTATTACTTGTAGTAATCATAGGACTATTATATGCCGCAGGTATCTACATGATGCTGAGAAGAAGTCTTTTAAAACTGATTATAGGATTGATATTACTGGGAAACGGGGCCAATATGCTGATATTCCTTCTGGGGAGGATCGTAAAGGGTAAACCTCCTATCATCGACGCTTCTGAAAGTATCCTATCCGGTATATATGCCGACCCTGTTCCGCAAGCTTTAATATTGACAGCCATTGTAATCAGTTTTGGACTACAGTCATTTGCTATTATTCTGATTAAGCGCGCCTATAAGGTGGTCAAGACAGATGACCTTGATGAAATGAATGCAACAGACGAAGATTTATGAGCAACCCTTATATCATATTACCAGTAATTTTTCAGTTATTCACTGCAATACTGCTGATGTTCTTTTGGACCAAAAAGAACAGCCAAAAGCTTATCAGTATCATATGTAGTCTTATCACTTTGGGCATATCTATTTGGCTCATTACAATAGTTTTATTACAAGGTATCCACGTCACCCAAGCTGGTGGATGGGAGGCTCCATTCGGGATTACATTTGTAGCTGACCCTTTAAGTACGCTAATGATTTTGCTGACGTCTATTTCCGGACTGGCAGTTTCTATTTTTTCTACAGGAAGCGTCCGAAATGCCCGAATCAAATTTGGCTATTTCCCTATATTCCATTTCCTTCTTATGGGATTGAATGGAGCGTTTTTGGCAGGTGATATTTTCAACTTATATGTATGGTTTGAAATCATAATCATTTCTTCATTTGTACTGATCACACTCGGAGGGGAGAAGGCCCAACTTGAAGGGTCTATCAAATATGTAACCATGAACTTGCTGGCCTCTGTGGTATTCCTAACTGCCATCGCTATACTTTATGGTCTTACAGGCAGCCTTAATATGGCCGATCTGTCTATCAGGGTGGCCAACATAGAAAACAGAGGATTGGTAAATGTCACGGCTATACTCTTCTTTGTGGGTTTTGGAATCAAATCGGCAGTTTTTCCATTACATTTCTGGCTTCCTGCCTCTTATCACACGCCCCCTCCCGCCATATCCGCCATATTTGGTGGGCTACTGACTAAAGTAGGCGTATACGCCCTGCTTAGGGTGTTCACTTTGATTTTTATTCCAGATGATTTTATGACTGATGTCATCACCTGGGTGGCTATTATGACCATCCTTACCGGATGCTTGGGGGCTTTGGTTCAAAATAACATCAGAAAGATATTCAGTTACCTTATAGTGGGACACATAGGATATATGATAGCGGGACTGGGAATGTATACTGAGGCAGCACTGGTAGGAACTATATTTTATCTGATCCATGATATCATAGTGAAGACAAATTTATTTATGGTCACTGGAGTAATCTTTAAACTCAAAGGAACCTATAGTATGAGAAATCTGGGCGGTTTCTATAAAACCTACCCCAAACTATCCCTTTTGATGGCAGTTCCTATATTTTCATTGGTGGGTATACCTCCCCTATCAGGTTTTTGGGCCAAAGTATTTTGGATAGAATCCGGTTTTATCACAGAAAATTATCTATTGGTATTTGTTTTAGTGTTTGGAAGCTTTTTGACCTTGGTCACCATGGCTAAACTGTGGGCGGAAGTGGTATGGAAAGATGGTGATGCACTGCCTATGAAGATTAATGTAAAATATTTCTGGGAACTGAAACCCATCAAAAGAGTCGCCATGATAGTTCCAATTGTTTTACTAAGTATGGTATCTTTATATATAGGTTTTGGTGCAGAGCATATCATCAGCATCAGTAGATTGATAGGTAGTCAACTGATAGACACAACTCCCTATATAGAAGCAGTGCTGGGACCATTAAATGCTGAAGTAATATGATAAAGACCAAATTCCTGAGCAATTTATTATTATCTTTTATATGGGTAGCCCTTACAGGGACCTTTACATTAGAATACTTCATCTTTGGTTTTATGCTAAGCTATGCATTGATGTGGATCATTACCACCAACAGAAGAGAAGATCAATATTTTAAAAGGGGACCAAAGTTGGTGAGTTTTGTATTCTTTTTTTTATACGAACTCGTGAAAGCAAACATACAGGTGGCCTATGATGTGATCACTCCAAGATATTACATGAAACCTGGTATTATAAAAATTCCTTTACATGCACAGACTGATCTTGAAATCACCTTATTGGCTAATTTGATTACACTAACTCCAGGTACCCTTAGCCTTGATGTATCAGATGATAAAAAAGTGCTATATGTACATGCAATGTATGTTCGCGATAAGGATGAATTTATCCACAGCATAAAAAATGGATTTGAAAAGAGACTTCTAGAAATATTAAGATGAGCCTATACGACTATTTATATTATATCATTTTGCCTATATTGTCTGTGTCTATATTGATCATATTTGTGAGATTTATTAAAGGGCCTACCCTTTCGGACCGTGTAGTGGCCTTGGATCTTATCATTACCACCGGTATTGGTATCATAGCTGTATATAGCATCCATACCAATCAGCCTACCTTTTTGGATATAGCGATGATATTGGCATTGATAGCATTCTTGGGTACCGTAGCATTTTCCTATTATTTAGAAAAAAGAGAAAGAAATGACTGAAATCATCATAATCATACTCAGTTCCCTAGGAGCGCTTTTTATCCTTCTGGCTGCAATAGGTGTGGTCAGGATGCCTGACCTTTATTTAAGGATATCTGTAACGACAAAAGCAGCTACCCTGGGTATAGGTCTGATTCTTGCGGCAGCGGCTTATTATTTTAATGATTTGTCCATCACATCCAGAGTTATGGCCATTATTTTGTTCATGCTATTGACAGCACCTGTAGGGGCGCATATGTTGGGTAGAGCATCCTATTTCACTGGGGTGAAAATGTGGAAAAATTCAGAACATGATGATCTTAAAGGCAAATACCATCCAAAGACACACAAATTAGCCAGTGAAGACGAAAAAAAATAACACCATATCCACCCGTACTCACACATTCAGCTATCTAAGTAATTAACTTTCTTAATTTGGCATAAAATTAGACTAAACCATGACAGATATGATATATTTAAAATTTTGTTTAGGATTAATCTTAGCTTTTATGACCAATGCTGCCAGTTCACAACAAACAGATACAAAGACTTTTTTAGTAGGAACTTATACTGAAAAAGAATCACAGGGTGTGAATCTTGTTTCATTTAAACCGGATAAAGAACCCTTTGAAATCGCATCTGTGCATGGAAATATCAAAAACCCTTCTTATGTGATTGCAAATAAAGCAGGTACCTTTGCATTTGCCGTTCAGGAAAGTGAAGGTGCCAGAGGTGGTGAGGTGACCTCCTTCAGTATAGATAAAGAAGCTAATAAAATTTCCAAAATCAATTCTGTCAAATCCGAAGGAGATGGTCCCTGTTACCTCTCGTTGGATCCCAATGAAAAATTCCTCTTAGTTGGGAATTATGGTGGCGGCAATCTTTCCATAATACCCATAAATGCCGATGGAAAACTTATCTCTGCCATCCAGACAATAGCACATACCGGAAGCAGTGTAAACAAAGATAGGCAAGAAGGCCCCCATGTACATTCCGTAGTATTTCACCCTGCTAAGAACCAGCTTTTTGTAGCTGATTTAGGGATAGATCAAGTCAATATTTATGATTTTGATCCAAAGGAAAATGCACCTTTAATGCCTTCCACTATCCCAAATCTCAAAGTCAAACCTGGATCTGGTCCACGTCATCTCATATTCAATGAGAATGGAGACCATCTCTACCTCGTTCATGAAATGAAAGGTGAAGTTGGTTTTTACAAAATGGAGGATAATACTTATGAACATGTAGCTACCTATCCTATGGCCGATAATGATTTTAAAGGCGAACATGGAGGTGCAGAGATCAGGATAACCAAAGATTTTAAATACATATACGCTTCTAACAGAGGTGATGCCAATGAAATCACTGTCTTCCAAAGAGATGAACCAACCGGTACACTTAAGCCTTTACAGAGAATATCATCTGGAGGTAAAACACCAAGAAATTTTGTACTGACCCCAGATGAAGAATACCTGATCGCAGCCAACCAAGGATCGAATAACTTGGTTTTATTTAAAAGAGACCAAAGCTCAGGGAAACTAGAAAAGACAGACCAAGAAATAAATATCCATAAACCAGTATACCTTCATTTTATAGATTAAATCCTTTCTTTTTTTACGCGAAGCTTTTAGCTTCGCTTTTTTTTATTTTTAATTGTAAACCTTAATATTTTATGCTTTTTGTTGAAATATTGATTGTATATTATTATTTTTCTATTGAAAAATATCTTTTAATCAAAATTCAATAATGCATACTGCTCCTCACCTTACGTATAAAAGTATACTTGATCGATTAGAAACTGAAAGTGCTTTAGAATTCATTAAATACCACTTTCCAAAAATTTTGGGCAATAAACTTGATTTATCCAAAATAAGCTCTCCCTTAGCGATCATGGATGGCACGGGAATTAATGATGATCTGAATGGGATAGAACGACCTGTAAATTTTCCAATCAAAAACCAACAGGATAAAAAAGCTGTGGTAATACATTCCCTTGCCAAATGGAAAAGATGGCAACTTAAAGAACTGGATATCCCTGCCGGTAAGGGCATCATTACAGATATGAGAGCCCTGAGACCTGATGAAGACTACACCCCTATTCACTCACTATATGTGGACCAGTGGGATTGGGAAAAACACATATTGCCATCTCATAGAAATCTCACCTTTCTTAAAGATACGGTCACCCGGGTGTATGCAGCTTTGAAAGAAACTGAAATGATGATTCATGATACATTCAAAGCACTTCACCCTGTTCTTCCCGAAGCAATAACTTTTATACAAACAGAAGATCTATTGGCTCAATACCCTGACCTCACCCCAAAAGAAAGAGAACAAAAAGTGGCAGAGCGATATGGAGCCGTATTCTTAATAGGCATAGGAGCTAAACTAAGTAATGGCGAAGCTCACGATAGCAGAGCATCGGATTATGATGACTGGAGCTCATCCACTGAAGAGGGGTATTTTGGTATAAATGGCGATATACTACTATGGAATCCAGTATTGAACCAATCTTTTGAGATATCTTCTATGGGCGTCAGGGTGGATGCAGCTTCACTGGCTCACCAGATGAAAATATCCTATACTGAACAAAGAAAAAAATTATTTTTTCATAAAAATTTATTGGAAGGAAAGCTCCCCGAAAGTATTGGTGGTGGAATCGGCCAATCACGTGTTTGTATGTTTTTGTTGAAGAAAACCCACATTGGTGAAGTTCAGGCAGGTATTTGGCCAGAAGAAATTATACATTCCTGTAAGGATTTGGGTATCAATTTGATGTAGTACGAATATAATACTATAAGATCCAGAAAAATTTATTTTAATATCTTGCTATTATTAAATCTATTTTACTTACCTTTGGATAAATAAAAAATACAATACAATATTATGAACACAGGAAAAGTAAAATTTTTTAACGAATCTAAAGGATTCGGTTTTATCGTAGACGATGAGTCATCAAAAGAATATTTTGTACACATCTCCGGACTAGTAGACGAAATCAGAGAAGACGACGACGTAACTTTCGACCTTAAAGAAGGAAGAAAAGGACTAAACGCTGTAAATGTAAAGTTAGCTTAATAATACATTAACAAGTAAAAAATTAAAAGCTGCCTTGGTATTAACCAGGCAGCTTTTTTATTTAAAGTACCCTCCTATATCTTCCCAATACACTCCCTGATCATAATGGATGTTTCCTTTATGCACTCTCAAAGGGGAATCAATATTTTTCTCATATAATTGGCCTGTACCTAAACCCTGAGGCAATGAAGGTTTTAATCTGGAGGTTAGCTGATAAATAACATTTAAACCTATGTTGGATTCCAAAGCAGAAGTCATCCACCATGCTATGTTTTGCTTTTCAGCTATTGTTATCCAATCAAGCGTTTTCTTTATACCCCCCAAAAGAGTCGG
Organism: Anditalea andensis; assembly: GCF_000714815.1. Taxonomy (GTDB): domain Bacteria; phylum Bacteroidota; class Bacteroidia; order Cytophagales; family Cyclobacteriaceae; genus Anditalea; species Anditalea andensis. The sequence continues at coordinate 302,346 of NZ_JMIH01000016.1, forward strand.
CTTCAAGATAATATAAGACGGATTGATAAAATGGAGTAGACGGGCTTTTTCCTCGTAATCATTTATACCTATAAGCTCTTCGTCAAGGGCTATGGAGACTGGAGAACGGGCACATAAATCAGCCATCGCTTCCCAATTCCCTTGTTTGATGGGCTGCTCTATACTATGGATGTCATATTTGCTCAATGCTTCCAGTTTTTTCATTGCTTGGCTTACATTAAATGCACCATTGGCATCTACCCGAAGGGAAATTTCTTTACTTGAAAAATTTTTCCTGATATATCCCAGCAATTCACATTCAGTATTAAAATCAATTGCGCCTATTTTCATCTTAACACAGGTATATCCTTCCTGCAATTTTTTATCTATTTGGGAAAGCATAAATTTCCGATCTCCCATCCAAATGAGGCCATTAATGGGTATTACAGGAAGAGCAGACAAAGGTTGAGAATCAAAGATCTGCCTCTTTCCTCCATTAATAAGATCCAGTAAAGCCGTTTCAAAAGCAAATCTTATGCTTGGATGCTCATTTTGGATCACAGATTCTAAAAACAGCAGTAATTCATGCTCCTCCCCTGGAATCTCAATTTGTTCCAAAGTTGTTATATAATTTTCCAGAACTGTTTCAAAATCAGGAATATCATCTATACTTAACTTTGGCAGAGGCCCAGCTTCCCCAAAACCTGTTTTGGTTGGAAAAGCACTGGAATTGACCTTGATAATATAAGAGGTCTTTGCTTTTAAAATACCTCTGGAGGTTCCTGCATCAAATTTAAATGTTAAGTCCAGAGGAGAATAATCAAAGGTAGCGCGAAATGATGTGCTCATTTTTTTTTGTATCTTCAAAATAATATTTTCAGTCGGTGATAGAATATAATTTTATATGCCTTGCTAGATCACCATATAAGATGTGATGATAATTAACAATCCATGCTAAAGACAATGGTTCATCCGGAGGTACATAGGAAAACATAAATCATTATTTAAACCCCCCTTTATAAACTTTGAGTAATATATTGCCTGAAATGCTAAGCGTCCTAATATCCTTTCCTAAGGCCATTACTTTTTTTATGTTTATATTTGCCCCTTAAATTACTAAATTAAAACCTATCCATGCCGGAAGTATCTAAGATAAAATTATCCGACTATCAATATATCTTACCTGATGAAAGAGTGGCTAAATTTCCTTTAGCTAAAAGAGATGAATCCAAACTGCTTCATTTTGAGGACGGCAAGATCAGTCATGTAAGGTTTAAGGAGCTTCCGGATTTGATCCCATCAGACAGTTTGGTGGTGTTTAATAATACTAAGGTCATACCTGCGAGGATATTTTTCATTAAGCCCACAGGAGCCAAAATTGAAATTTTCCTTCTTAAACCAGTAGAACCCACCACAGAAATCAATGTGGTAATGCTGTCCAGAGGTCCGGTAATATGGGAAACGATGATAGGTAACTTAAAAAGATGGAAGGAAGGTGAAACCTTAAAAGGTGAACTTGTGCTTGATGGGAATGTAGTAAGTATAGAAGCTACATTAGTAAACAGGGATAGTAGACTGGTTTCCTTTACATGGAGTGGCAGTATGGCATTTTGCCATGTCATAGAGGCTTGTGGGGAAGTTCCATTGCCACCCTACTTAAATCGAGCGGCTGTAGCTGAGGACAAACCCAGGTACCAGACGGTATACTCAAAAAAACAAGGAGCAGTAGCTGCACCTACTGCTGGTCTGCACTTTACTCCACAAACCCTTACTGATATATCTGATAAAGGCATATTACTCGACTATCTTACTTTGCATGTAAGCGCAGGGACTTTTCAGCCTATCAAAGAAGAGTCGGTCGACCAACATCCCATGCACAGTGAGCAGGTAATCGCGACCCGGACCAATATCCAAAATATCCTCGAAGCAAAAAAAAATATCCTAGCTGTGGGGACTACTTCAATGAGATCATTGGAAAGCCTTTACTGGTATGGGGTCAAATTGATAGAAGGAGAGGACGATTTATTTTTTATTCCAAAACTATATCCATACAGAGAATATAAAAACCTACCGAATGTAAAGGAAAGTTTTAAAGCTATATTAGATCATATGAATGATAGAGACCTGGATGAAATTACCGGAAGTACAGAGATATTTATAATGCCTGGCTATGATTTCAAGGTCTGTAATGGATTGGTGACTAACTTCCACCAGCCTGGAAGCACCCTGATCTTATTGGTAGCTGCATTTACACAAGGTAACTGGCGAAAAATTTATGATGAGGCGATGTCAGGCAGTTATAGGTTTCTTAGTTATGGGGACAGCAGCCTCCTATGGTACAATAAGATTGCTTAACTTATTCATAACCACCTGAACCTAACTTATAGATTCCATTGATCAGTTTCTGATAATAAGTACGTCCTACTGGGACTTTCTCATCGACTATAGTCACTTCTTTTGGTGAAATGGTATTGATTTCATCCACCCTGACTATATATGATTTATGAATTCTAATAAAATCTTCCTCAGGAAGTACTGATTCAAATTCTTTTAAGATATTACGAAGCGAGTACACTTTATTTCGTGTCACCAGGGTGGTATAATTACCATCGCCTTTAAGCCATAATATATCTACAAATCTTACCCTAACCAAGCTTCCTTTATCTCTAACAAACAGAGCATCTTTAATCAGCAAGGATTCATTATGCTTATTTGAATGATGCTTATCAGGAGTTCCATTCCCTTCTCTCATATATCTTTTTAATAACTCCGTCATATTCTCTAATTTAGATGTAAATACGCATTAAAGGGAAGGAATGAATAAATCATTAATTGGCACATTTTAAATAAACTACAATATAACTTATCTTATACAAATAACGCAACCAAATGTAAATTAAAAAGGTTTTAAAGAATTACTTTAAACATAAAAAAATGGTATAAATACACGATATAAAGCCAAACAAAGGACTTATAGCATCTTTTCACCGGAAAAAATAAATTGGTTAACCCTATAGAATATTAAGCCCAGATAAAGACATATTTTCTTCCATTATAAGATAAACTGCCAAGGCGTTATCTTCATATTGGTATCATTTAAAAGAAATTAAATGCTTATTCCACTTTTAGATTGTCCATTGTAATCTCAGAAAGCAATACAAGCTCCCCCCTTACAAACATCCTTTCTAATTCATGAATAGGCGTATTACTTTTATTTGGTGTATAATTATTGTAATCCTGAAAACGGATACCGGACTCAATTCTTGGATTTTTACTTTCTCTAAATCTCACCCCTCCTCCATCTGTATTATAACTATAGGCTATATAATCCATATAATATTTATCTTCTCTAAACCAAAAATAAAATACGTCCTCATAATCCTCTCCTCCTCCTTTTTCCTCAAAAGTCACTTCTATAACCTGATAATCAACACCACCGATAGAAGAGCTGCCGACCATCTTTTTTTTGACTGCAGGATCATTTAGCCTATAAGGTAACAGAGCAAAATAAAACACAGAATTAACAGAGCTCTTAAAAGCATTTTCCCTTTCCTCAGTCAGGTCCACTGGATCTCCATTTACTGTCCTTATAAAACCATTATTTGTCAGTTTATCTATTATACTGTTCCCCAGGCTATCTTCAAATACGCGTTCATAAGCATATAACCCTCCATTATTTTTCATCCTATAATGATATTCCCTGAAATCAAACTCCAATTCCAAGTTTTCATAATTACGGCCTCCATGAGCTTGAATCGCATTGTCCACTATCCTCTGGGCCATCCGCTCTTCTCCACATGAGGAAATGAGAATAATCATACACACGTAAAAGAGATTTTTTACCTGCTTTGCAGGTGACATGGATTTTTTCATAATTTTAAGAAATCTTTTTTATCAGACAATAAATGAGGGGTAAATTCATATAGGATGATCACAGCAAGAATGCCGTACTGAATTATCAGCAGCATATAATTTTCTTGGTAAGGAACAGTACTGTAAGTATAATATGATAAATATATCAGGTAAGACCATATTAATGGAAATACCTTACCCCCTATTATTCCCAGTCCGATCAGTGGTATAATGTACCAAGGATGTACTACCATGCTGAACATCAAATATACCAAATAGGCTATTATTGACAGGGATATCAATTGTTGGAAATTACCCGAGTTTAACTTTGTAGCCATATAACAAATACCTATGCATACCATAACTGATAACCAAATACTTATACCTGCTATCATATTATATCCTTTAATAAAATAACCTACCTCTCTAATTATATAATATAATGAAGCATTAAATTCAAAAGTACCATAATAAAGCTGAATGCTACTGTGAAAATTACCAAATGACCCAGTTAAAATAATTGGTATAAATGTAACTATACAAATCAAAGCTAACCCTATTATAAACCTGAGTAAGTTTTTTTGGCTTAAGTATTTAAATAATAACGGCATAAGTATTAAAGGAGTCAGTTTAACAGAAATGGCTGCTCCTATCCAGCCACCGGCTTGATGATAGCGCCTATGAACTAATGTCCAAATACCCAATAACATAAAAGTAACCATCATGCCTTCGAAATGAAGGTTACCGCTCACTTCTATCAAAATCAGCGGATTCAGAACGTATAATAGGCTATGAATTGGATTTTTTTGAAAATAAGATAAGATACTGTATAGCAACCAAATGCCCCACATTTCAAATATGATCAAAATGGTCCTTAAGCTAATTATAAATTTCATTATATCTCCCCCAGCTACCCAGGCGGCAGTTCCAAACCAAAGCTGATTAGTCAAAGGGTATACACTATAGTATGTTTGTGAATTTAAATGCGCATAAAAAGGTTGTAGCATATTCGGAACCTTCCCATTCTGGATCAGTTCGGAAGGGGTATACTTATATGGGTTAATTTGGTGGACGATCAGCTGACCATCCCAAAAGAACCTATAATAATCATCCGAATGTACGGGGGGTCCAATGATAACAACCCGCGCCAACAGTCCCATAATCATCATATGTTTAATCGACAGCTCTGTCCTTAAGGCAGTAAAAAATAGTAGAATATATAAACAAAATAGAACAGAATATAATAGCAGCGAATGTGAAAATTCAACCCTGGGGATGGATACAAACACCGAAAGGAAAACTAAATAAGGAATAAAAAGTAAAATGATCTTCAATTTCATATAATGGGATAGAGCACCTGGATTAAATCTCTCAAAGATAAAACAATCAACTGAAGTTCACAGTATGTCGGTCGCTCACCCTATTCTTCTATTTAATATTTAAATAATATTAAAGACTGTATTATTCCGGAATAGGCTTAGCCTTTTCCCGCTTATCTATAGCCCGTGAAAGTGCCTGTAGCAATTTTAGCACTGTCCTGTTTTTGATTTTTCTATCAAAATACCCATCAGAAAAGTGGCTACCTGAAGTGGAAATAGCTATCATTTTACATAATGACATATAATCTAATTCATGGAAATCGCTGGGGTTTTCCAGCATATTTTCTAAATGGGAGGCATCCGGCCAAGAACTGTCAGTCACCAATCCTATAAATGCCAATTCTTTATATAGGTCCCATTTTAGATCATCTATGTTAAAAAAATGCATGCTCGCTTCTTCTGTACAGTCTAATTCCATTAACCTCTCGGACTTTTGAAAATGAGCTTCCATGATAGGGATATATCTAAATACGTTTTCGAATTCTTCTTTTTTTAATTCGTACCAGTGAAAGGATAAATCAATTTCTCCCATTTGGTGGCTGTCAAAATTTAAATACATTTTTCTATTTTATTTTATTAAATATAGATATCGGCAGTAATATCTAATTTACTCCGATCAGGTATTTTAATCCCCCATAACCAAAAGCTGTACCACAACTGATCCCAGACTTAAATGCTAATATACACCCTGTCTAGTAAGCAGGTCAATACCGTAATTACGGTATTTTTTTAAAAAATAGGTATAGAGTGCGTAATGGTATAAAATCAAGGTTTTTTTCATAATTTTAGTTTAGCGTTGGCATTGCATTTAATTTTACTAATATTATAAAAAAAAATAAAATTAGACTTGGAGTATCCCGTTGATAAGAATGATGGAAAGTAAGATACAAGAAGCCGTTCAGCTGGATGGAGCTGTAAAATTTTTGAATGGGATTTACCTGTTAAAAGAAAAAGCCGTGTGGTGCAGTGTCACTAAAAGCCTATTTATAGCAGACCCTCACTTTGGTAAAGCTGGCCATTTTAGAAAATCTGGGATATCTATTCCTGAATCCATTCATATGGCAGATTACGAAGTGATTAAATTCTTGATCGAACTATATCAACCCAAACATTTCTATTTCCTGGGAGACCTATTTCACAGCGCCTTGAATAAACAATGGCAAGTACTAGAGCTTTTTCTCCAAGGTTATGACAACATCAAATTTATACTGATAAAAGGCAACCATGATATTCTGCCAAAAAACATTTATAAATCTTCCGTATTAAAGATCTATTCCGAACCATTTTTGGTAGGTTCACTATTACTCAGCCATGAACCTATAGATAGCATTCCGGAAGGGACCATAAACTTATGCGGTCACCTGCATCCAGGCTTTGCGATCAATAGCTTTGGCAACCAAAAAACAAGGCTTCCATGTTATCATTATAAATCAAGACAGCTCATACTACCCAGCTTTGGGAAGTTTACAGGAATAGTATGCCTGCCCTGCCATCCTGGGGACAGGATATACATCATAGGCCCTAATGGTGTCATTCCTTTCAATTAAATCCAATATGGTTGGTTTAATCAATATACATGATTAATTTTGAACTTTATACCTAACAATGAATACTACTTTTAAGAAAAAGAAAAGAGTCGGTGATTTCAAATTTCTTAGTGTGCTTTTCAGCATCACTCTTTCCCTTTTTATAGTGGGCTTATTTGGCGTGATCATCATCCAGGCTAAAACTTTGACTTCCATAATAAGAGAAAACATAGAATTACAGGTCTTTTTAAATAAAAATATATCTGAAGCTGAGAGAAATAAAATAGGTGAGTTTCTGGCTTCAAAACCTTATGTATTAGAAAAAGAAGAAGGCCTAAGATTGACTTTTACATCACGTGATGAGGCTGCAGAGGCATTCCTTAAAGATACAGGTGAAGATTTTACAAAATTCCTGGATGACAATCCACTCAGAGACAGCTATACATTGGCAATAGCAGAAGACTATCAAACAGCAGAAATGATCGAAGAGATCGTAGAAGAAATCCAGCTTCAAAATGGGGTGTTTGAAGTCACTTATATGAATGACCTGGTAGAATCTATCAATAGAAATCTTATTAAAGTCAGTATAGTCATGGGTGCTTTCATCATAATACTCATACTTTCAGTGATCATGCTGATTAATAATACCATTAGGCTTGCTTTATTTTCCCAGCGGTTTCTGATCAGGAGCATGCAGTTGGTAGGTGCCACGCGAGGCTTTATCAGGCGTCCTTTTTTAGGTAAAGCTTTTTTCTTTGGAGCGCTTGCCGGGATAATGGCATCAGCTATACTCTTTGCCCTTATAGAATATGCTAAGGCAAATGTGGACGGCTTTTCGATGCTTCAAAATTATGACCTTCTTTATTTACTTTTTGGTGGTCTGGTCATCATAGGAGCTATCCTTTCCTTTTTCAGTACTTTGAGAGCAGTAAACAAATATTTGAACATGTCACTTGACGAATTATATTAATATGGATAAAAATCAGTTTCCCTTCAATAGAAAAAATTACACGCTGATGTTGATCGGCATCGGGATCATTGTATTGGGCTTTATCATCATGGGACTGGATAATGAACCGCATGGTTTTGGGTTTTTAGGTCTGACCCTGGGCCCTTTGATTACGCTTTTCGGATTTATTTTTGAATTTTACGCTATATTTTATTCCCCCAAAAAAGTAAATTAAATGTCATTATTAGAAGCCATAATCCTAGGAATCATCCAGGGGTTAACAGAATTTTTGCCAGTCAGCAGCAGTGGCCATTTAGAATTGGGCACCTATATTCTAGGTATTGAGGCAGCTGACAATTTGTTGTTTGCCGTTATTGTCCATGCCGCAACAGCTCTTAGTACTATAGTAGTGTTTAGAAGAGATATTCTAGTCATCATTCAGGATCTCTTTAAGTTCCAATGGAATGAGGGTACCCAATTTGCTGCTAAGGTCTTTATTACACTGATTCCTATAGGACTGGTTGGGGTTTTCTTTGAAGACTACATAGACGAGTTCTTTGGAGGGCAGATCATATTTGTAGGAAGCATGCTCTTGGTAACTGCAGCACTACTCAGTCTTTCTTATTATGCAGGTAAAAAGGAAGGAAAGATTACTTTCGGAAAAGCTTTTATTATCGGAATTGCGCAGACCATAGCGGTATTACCTGGTATAAGTCGATCAGGCTCTACTATTGCTACTGCTTTAATCCTTGGAGTAGAAAAAGAAAGGGCTACCAGGTTTTCATTTCTTATGGTTCTTATCCCAATCTTAGGAGCCTCATTATTAAAAACCCTAAAGTATTTTAAAGATCCATCTATAGCAGAAGGTATCAGTGGCGTAGCTTTGGGTGCTGGTTTTTTAGCGGCTTTTATAGCAGGTCTATTTGCGTGTTTGTGGATGGTTGAAATAGTAAAAAAAGGGAAATTGATATACTTTGCCATCTACTGCGCTATCGTAGGTTTAATAGCTATATCAGCAGGATTTTTAATTTAATATGGCTCAGGAAAAACCTTTTGAAGCAGTCTATCTAATCAATAAACCTCTTGAGTGGACTTCTTTTGACGTAGTCAAAAAAGTCAGAAATGCTCTAAGAATAAAAAAAGTGGGCCATGCCGGAACTTTAGATCCACTGGCTACAGGCTTATTGATTGTCTGTGCCGGAAAACAGACCAAGCGGATAGATACCTATCAAGGCCAAGAAAAAGAATATATAGGTACTTTTGTTTTAGGGAAAACCACCGAATCCTTCGATCTTGAAAAAGAAGTGATAGAGGTAGCTGATCCTAGCCACCTAAGCCTGGAAGATGTAGAAAATGCAGTATCCTCTCTTACCGGGAATATCCTACAGATACCTCCCATGCATTCTGCTATCAAAGTGGGGGGCAAAAGAGTCTATGAATCTGCCAGAAAAGGGATAGCAGTGATAATGGAACCCCGGCCGGTAGAAGTGAGTATATTTAAGATTACCAGGTTTGAACTCCCTGAAATCGACTTTAAAATAGTCTGTTCTAAAGGTACATATATCAGGAGTCTTGCCAGAGACTTAGGAGAATCATTGAATGTGGGAGCTTATATGTCAGCACTCACCCGAACAAGAATAGGAGAATTTAAGTTGGAAGATGCAGAGGAAGTTTTAGAACTAGTAGAAAAAATCAAAACCGATAGGAATGAAGATATATGAAGGTCTGAATAATCTGCCCGACATCAAAAATGCCGTAGTTACCAGCGGTACTTTTGACGGTGTACATTTAGGCCATCAAAAAATCCTCAACAGAATCAAACAGACTGCCAATGACCTCAATGGAGAAACAGTCCTTATTACTTTTTGGCCGCATCCACGATTGGTATTATATCCAAACGAGCACAATTTAAAATTGCTATCCACCTTTGAGGAAAAAGCAGCACTGCTTAAGGAATTCGGATTAGATCATTTAGTCACCATTCCTTTTACCAAAGAATTTTCCCAGTTATCATCCGAGCAGTTTATCCAGCAGGTCCTTATAGAAAAGATTCATACCCGAATGCTGGTTATAGGATATGATCACCGTTTCGGTAAAAATCGCGAAGGTGGTTTTGAATACTTAAAGGCCAATGTAGGTAAATATCACTTTCAACTGGAGGAAATATCAAGGGAAGATATAGATCAAGTAGGCATATCCAGTACCAAGATCAGAAATGCATTGGAAATGGGGGACATTAAGACTGCTAATGAATTTTTGGGTAGAGCATACGAAATAAACGGACTTGTGATCAAAGGGGAACAGATAGGAAGATCTATAGGCTTTCCTACCGCCAATATACATATACCCAATGACTATAAGCTAATACCTTGTGATGGTGCCTATGCAGTAGAAGTAAAAGTAGATGATCAGTTTTTCAAAGGTATGCTTAATATAGGCAATAGGCCTACCTTAAAAGGTATACACCAAACTGTAGAAGTAAACCTTTTTGAATTTTCTGATGACCTTTATGACAAACGGATCACGGTTTACTTCAAAGAATATTTACGCCCGGAACAAAAGTTTGCTAATTTGGATGGATTAAAACAGCAGCTTAAAAAGGACAGGTTAAAAGCAATATCAATATTCCAAAACAACGACCCAAAACATAAAACATTATGATCAACAAAACAGTAGAAAATGCAGAAGCTGCCCTCCATGACATATACAGCAATGCCGTAGTCATGTTGGGAGGCTTTGGATTATCCGGCATCCCCGAAAATTGCATCACTGCTATTTTAAAAAAAGATATAGACGGGCTGACCTGTATTTCCAACAATGCCGGTGTAGATGATTTCGGTATAGGTTTAATGCTTCAAAAAAAAATGGTAAAAAAAATGATATCCAGTTATGTGGGTGAAAATGCCGAGTTTGAGCGGCAGCTTTTATCCGGTGAATTGGAAGTGGAGCTAATACCCCAGGGAACACTCGCCGAGCGTATCAGGGCTGGAGGGGCTGGCATACCTGCATTTTTTACACCTGCTGGCGTGGGTACAGAAATAGCAGAAGGAAAAGAAATAAGGGAATTTGAAGGAAAGCTATATCTGATGGAACGGGCACTGAAGGCCGATTTTTCATTTGTAAAAGCATGGAAAGGAGATACAGCCGGTAATCTTATCTATAAGGGTACGGCCCGGAATTTCAATCCAATGATGGCTGCTGCCGGAAAGATCACCATAGCTGAAGTCGAAGAACTGGTTCCTGCTGGAGAACTGGACCCAAATTACATCCATACTCCAGGCATCTATGTACAAAGAATTTTTCAGGGCCGAGACTATGAAAAAAGAATAGAGCAGAAGACCATTAGATCTTAATTTTTAAACACAGGATGTTATGTTAGATAAAAATCAAATAGCCCAAAGAATAGCCAAAGAAGTAAAAAGCGGTCAATATATAAATTTAGGGATAGGTATCCCTACTCTGGTAGCCAATTATATACCGGATAATATGGAGGTGGTACTCCAGTCCGAAAACGGCTTACTTGGAATAGGCCCCTTCCCTACCCAAGAAAATGTAGATGCAGATCTCATCAATGCCGGTAAACAGACCATCTCAATGGTTAAAGGCTCTGCCCTATTTAGTTCATCTGAATCATTTGGTATGATAAGAGGAGGACATGTGCAGCTTACCATATTGGGAGCCATGGAAGTGTCAGAAAACGGGGATATAGCCAACTGGAAAATACCCGGAAAAATGGTAAAAGGTATGGGGGGCGCCATGGACCTGGTCGCTTCCGCGGACCATATTATTGTGGCTATGCAGCACTGCAGCAGAGACGGGAAATCCAAATTGCTAAAAAAATGTCATTTACCTATCACGGGAATAAAATGTGTCAATAAAATAGTAACAGATCTAGCGGTATTGGAAGTGCTTCCTGAGGGTGGATTCAGATTATTGGAAAGAGCTCCGGGGGTAAGTGTCGAAGAGATTCAATCACGCACTGAAGGTAGATTGGTAATAGAAGGAGAAATTCCAGAGATGCAATTTGATTAGGTTTTGATGATTTTTAATACCTTGAATATAAGTCTGTAAAACTTCCATAGGTAAAAAATGAATGAAAACGGGAACTACAAATTTTCTTTATTAGTTTTGCCTGCTCAATTGAATAAAAAAATAGAATGTGAGCATCAACATATAAAATAAATAGGCAGCTTAAGCCTTATAAATGTTGACACTTTCGTTTGACCCTAGAAAACTATATCATAAATGAAAACTTCTGAGATAAAATTCCAGGTAACACTGGACGAAAAGAACCTTCCTAAATCAATAGAATGGGATGCCACAGACAAAGAGAGTGAGGGGCTAGAAAGTACCAAAACTATCAGTGTAAACGTTTGGGATAATCTGAATCATAGCACGTTGAGAATCGATCTTTGGACAGAAGATCTTTCTACTGTGGAAATGAAAAAATTTTACATCGACATCCTGGGGGGTATGGCTCAGACCATCTTAAACAGTACAGGAGATGAGTATATGTCCGAAGAAATGAAAGCCCTTTGTGACCGTTTAGTGGTTCATGTAAATGAAGAAAATGCAAGGGCCCAAAAGTAGGACTTTATATTTCTTCTTTGTTTACCGACTTTTAAATAGATAGGAATAAAAATTTCTAATATTTACATAAGAGCAGATATTCTGCTCTTATTTTTTTACCTCTGATTTTTAAACTTTTTTCTTTGCTTCGAATCTATCAAAAGCAAATTTAGTTCGTCCAAAAAATAAAATTCATTTGCATAAATTTTTAAATTAATTATTTCTCATATATTTAAGCACAGTAATATTAACGTATAGTTAATCTTAATACAACCAACCCAAAATGCTTATGAAAATTTTTACAAACAAATTATGGTTACTGCTATTTATACTGGCTGCCAGTTTCGCTTTCCCCCCCTTTGAGGCCTATGCACAGACTACTACGATATCTGGTACGGTAACCGATGCTGATACCGGAGAGACTTTGATAGGTGTAAATATCCTCGTGAAAGGTAGGGTAATCGGCACAATCTCTGATACAAACGGAAGGTTTTCCTTAAGGGTAAACCAGGATCCCCCCCTTACATTGGTGTTTTCTATGGTGGGATTTGCCAGTCAAGAAGTACAGGTGTCTGCTACCAATGCTTCCAATATAAAGGTCAGTTTAAGAGAACAGACGATGTTAGGTCAGGAAGTAGTCGTATCTGCCTCTAGAGTAGAGGAAAGTATTCTTCAGTCGCCGGTCACTATAGAAAAAATGGACATTCTTGCTATTAGAGAAACTCCTGCCGAAAACTACTACAAAGGGATAGCCAACCTTAAAGGTGTGGATGTCACCACCTCTTCTATAAATTTTCAGATTATCAATGCCAGGGGATTTAACTCTACCGGTAATACCAGATTTGTTCAATTGACAGATGGAATGGATACTCAAGCACCAGCTTTAAATTTCCCTATAGGAAACTTAAATGGTCCATCTGAACTGGATGTAGAAAGTGTGGAATTCATTCCTGGTGCGGCATCAGCCCTTTATGGCCCTAATGCATTTAATGGAATATTACTTGTCAACAGTAAAAGTCCTTTTGAATACCAGGGTTTCAGTGCATTTTACCAGCAGGGTGTAAACCATATCAACGGAAGACCGGGGGAACCACAAAACCCCCAGCCTATGTACCAGGGCTCATTGAGATATGCCCATGCTTTCAATAATAGATTTGCTTTTAAGGTAAATGCTTCTTTTATGCGTGCACAAGACTGGCATGGAACAGATAGAACAGACCTTAACCAAACCTTCCAGGGAGATTTGCCTTTTAACCCAGGCGCCAACCTGGTGCACGTGTATGGTGACGAGGTAGCCAATAACATAGGGTTACTAAGAAATGTAGCCGCTGTCCAGCAAAATGCCCAAGCCCTGGGCTTAGGTGGATACCTTAACAGTATTCCAGACCAAATAGTATCCAGAACGGGTTATGATGAAGCATTGCTGGTAGACTATGGCGCTGAAAACTATAAATTTAATACCGCCCTGCATTATCGGATTACCGATAGGGCTGAACTGTCCTACACTTTAAATTATGGAGCTGGTACTTCCGTATATACCGGCGCACAAAGGTACTCTCTTAATAATTTTGAGATCAGCCAGCACAAATTAGAATTACGGGGGAGTAACTACTTTCTCAGAGGATATACTACCCGGGAAAATTCAGGTGATTCATATATTGCTGATATCACAGGAGTATTGATAAATGACAGATGGAAAAGCAATTCTGATTGGTTTGGAGAATATACTTTAAACTATATGGGTGCACTGGCTCAGCAGCAAGTCGCACCCGGGACGATGGGAAATCCCCAGCAGCAGGCTACAGCTCACGAATTTGCGCGTAGCAGAGCCGATCAGGGAAGGTTCATGCCTGGTTCCCCAGAATTTCAGAACGCACAGAATGAAATCAGAAGTGATGTGATCCCAAGAGGTTCTCTATTCAATGACCAGTCAAGAATGTACATGGCAGAAGGACAATATGATTTTAAAGAAGAGATAGATTTTATAGATCTTCAGGTAGGTGGTCAATACCGGCTTTATGAACTCAGGTCCAACGGGACGATCTTCGCAGATACTGAAGGTAGGGAAATCACTATAGCAGAATATGGTGCTTTTGCACAGGCATCCAAAAGAATGATCGATGATAAGCTGAAGCTTACAGGATCTATCCGTTATGATAAAAATGAAAATTTTGACGGGCAGTTTAGTCCGAGGATTTCGGGTGTATTCACTGAAGGGAATAGTAATTTCAGGCTTTCCTATCAGACGGGATTCCGTATGCCCACCACTCAGGCACAGCATATAGATCTGAATGTGGTATCTGCCAGGCTTATAGGAGGCTTACCTTTTTATAGAGAAAAGTATAATGTATATGACAATGCCTATACCATAGAATCTGTAAATAACTATGTGGCTGCTGTCGGTGGGGGTGCCAATCCTGTGTCCCCTGATGCTACTGGACTGCTCAGACAGGTTACCAGGGAAGACCTACCGGATCTTCGGCCTGAGCGGGTGCAGTCAGTTGAAGTAGGTTACAAAGGACTATTGGCAGACAATAGGCTTATGGTGGATTTTGCCTATTATTATAATATCTATAATGATTTTATCACGCAGACTTCTGTAAGAAGGGCTCCGGGCCCTATATTTCCAGGTGCTCCAATGAATACACCTGAAGGTGCCATCAATGCAGTAAATGCCCCATCACTCCTAACCCCAAATACGAATCCTGGTCAGGAAAATACCTTTCAAACCTATACCAATATCATAGACCAGGAAATCCGTGCCCATGGAGCTGCACTTGGACTTACCTACAGTTTTCCGGGGAATTATACACTGGGAGGTAATTACAATTTTAATAGGCTGATCAGTACCATAGGACCACAATATCTTAATGATTTCAATACACCTGAACACAAGACCAATATAACATTCGGTAACCGTAAAGTATATCAGAATCTGGGCTTTAATGTTACCTACCGATACCAGTCAGCCTTTAGATGGGAATCTACTTTTGCCCAGGGACCCGTGCCTGAAATCCATAATGTAGATGCGCAGGTCAGTTATAGGCTTAGCAGCGCCAAATCTATCTTTAAACTCGGTGGATCAAATATCTTTAACAACAGGTATTACCAAAACTTTGGTGGGCCTACCATAGGTGCTATCTATTATTTATCCATCACCTTTGACCAGTTGTTAAACTAAAACATTTATTAAGATGAAGAACATCAAAAATTATATATATCTACTTTCTTTTGGTTTATTATCTGCCTGTCAGTATGAATTCCCTGAAGATGCTGTCTTGGAACCCACTCCCGGGCAAGCCAATTTCACTAAAATGGTATCCATAGGCAATTCCCTGACCGCTGGTTTTATGGATGGCACCTTATATAACAGGGGGCAGGAAAATTCATTTGCAGTTATACTGGCTGAGCAATTTAAAACTGTAGGAGGAGGAGATTTCAACGTGCCTCACATCAATTCCGAAAATGGTTTTTATATAATGGGTCCCAATAATACACCACTAGGAAGACTGGTATTGACTATAAATCCTACCACTGGGGCCACAGGTCCTGCACCGATAGGCCCAGGAGATTTACCAGGACCCTTTACTGGGGAAAGAGCCAGTTTAAATAATTTTGGGATTCCCGGTGTAACGTTAGCCACGGCTTTAATTCCCGCTACCGGCGGTCCAAATGCTCCCCAAAATCCTGCATTCAACCCCTATTATGCCAGAATGGCTTCCAATCCTGGAGTGTCTACACTGGTAGGTGATGCAGCTGCGGCTTTGGCTAACGGCGGTACATTCTTTACCTTCTGGCTTGGAAATAATGATGTACTCGGGTATGCTACCGGAGGGGCTTCCAATCCAGGTATCCTTACCTCCGACACAGATTTCCAGCAAAGGTTGGCAGGCGCTTTGGGAACTATGCTGGCTGCCAATACAGAGGCTAAAGGAGCAGTAGCCAATATTCCAAATTTAAATGTACTTCCTTACTTTAACCTTGTTCCCTGGAATGCACTACCACTTTCAGCCGCACAGGCCGAACAAGCAAACCTGGGTTACCTTCCCTACAACAGTGCACTTACACAGCTACAGGCTGCGGGGCTAATCACAGCTGAAGAAAGAACACTCAGAACGATCAGCTTTGTAGCTGGACAGAATGGATTTGTTATGGAAGATGAAACACTTACCAATCTAGGAGGTATGGGATTACCTTCTATCAGACAAAGTAACAGTGCAGACAGGGCTACCCTGACACTATCTGCTGCCCTTGGGCAGCCAGTTGGTGGAAATCCACAATTATTGAGAGGTATCAGTTATCCTGTAGAAGACCAATATGTTCTATTACCTTCTGAACAACAAGAAATTCAATCCAAAATCAACAGTTTTAATGGATTTATAGCAGCAGCTGTAACGGCTAATGCCGATAGACTCGTATTGGCAGATGTAAAAGACCTTTTGGATAGAGCAGCTACGGGAAGTGTCAATGCTGGAGGCCAGACGCTCACTGCCAGTATACTCCCCCCAAATGGTGGCTTTTCTTTAGACGGTGTTCACCCAAATGCCAGGGCACATGCATTTGTAGCCAACCTCTTTATCGAGGTCATCAATAGTAAATGGGGAGCCAATATTCCTAGGGTAAATCCCAATGCCTATGTAGGAAACGACCTACCAAGGTAATACCCTTATGATAAGATTATAAAAGAGGAGCCAGCGCTCCTCTTTTATTTTAACCTTTTTTTATTTAAATTAGTGTAGACTGTTGATCGTATTAAAAGACTCCAGATGAAGAAAGCTTCTAAAATCATCTTCTACCCTATCCTATTCATTCTTAGCTTTATTGGTTTATATTTAATTGCTGCCTGTATGGGTATGCTGATACCAATCAATCCACCTCGACTATCAGAAGATACGGACATAGAAATATTTGTTCAGACCAATGGCCTCCATGCAGATTTGATCCTCCCCTCAAAAAACCACATCCATGATTGGGAAGCACTGCTTCCACTTAGCCGGCAGACCAGGGGAATGATCAATTATATGGCCATAGGCTGGGGCGAAAAAAATTTTTACCTCAATACCCCCACCATGAGCGATCTTACTTTTCCTACTTTCGTGAAAGCGCTGCTTATACCCAGTCAAGCCGCCATGCATGTGGAGCATAGAAGATATAGGCCACCGTCCGGAGAAGATGTCAGCAGTATCATGATATCCGAAGAAATGTACCAGGTCTTAGTAGACTATATTCTAGATGCTTTCGTAATGGAAGACGGACATCCAAAAATATATCCTGAGAGAGGCTATCATGACTATGACGACTTTTACGCCGCACACGGCAAATATCATATGTTCTGGACCTGTAACAACTGGACCAATACCGGATTAAAAAAAATAGGCGTCAAAAATTCTCTATGGACACCTATGGACTGGGGGGTGTTTTATTATTTGGATTAGAAGATCATAGATGTCCGGCTTTGGATATCCGATAAAACAACCGATGACAGATTCATTGGTAAAAAGGTCTGTACGGATTTTCAGAGACATATAAGGGAGCTTTAATTAATAGGGAAACAATGAAATTTAATCTGGCTATAGCAGCTAAACTTTCTGCCTGCTACTTATTACAGCTCTGATCTCTCCAAAAGTATATGTTTCTCCCAGAATTTCACGGACTTCAGAAGATTTCATTTCATTAGTAGATCTATCTAAAACTTCCTGTATGATAACCGCCTTCTCTGGACTGACCAATTCTTCCAGGCTTACTTCTCCTGTACAAAGAAAAGAACATAAATGGCCTTCAATCGTACCAATGGCTAACCCCCTTTCAGAGGCAATTTCTGTGATAGATCTCCCTTCCCTAAACATCCTTAACGATATGCGCATAGTTTCCCCTTTTGGCAACTTGGATTTAGGTTTCTCTTTGGTTGGGGCATGGTCTTTTGATTCCATTAATGTTCGCATATTGTCAGCAGCCATATTTTCCAATATTTTAGCTGCATCATTCCCCTGTTTCAAACCATAACTGATCTTTACAATTTGTTCAAGTTTTAGGATTTTAATATTGAACAGAGTAAGTAATGCCTTCAGCTCCTGCAGATGCTTTTTAGCTTTTTTCCTTTGGTCTATGAGTGAGTCTATGTGTAGCTGAAGTGGCTCTGCAAATGATTTATTGATGGTATCTATAAAGTAGGATGTCGCAGCCACCGTCCTCTCATGAAGCATATGATATCCATCCGCTTCTGCAGTAATCAATAGCTGTTCTAATTTTACTAAAAATTTATCAGCTACCTTTTTATGCTCTGCGACTTTTTCAAAAAGTTCAGCTAACAGAGCCAAAGCATTACTCTGTAGAGGAATTCGCCGATCAGGCAGGTCCACTTTGAATTCATAGACCCTTTCAAAAAGCTTGTGCCAGCTAAATCCCTGAATAAAAGATTCATGTATAAACTGTCTTTGGGCTTCCTTTAAACTTTTTTGCAGGCTATCAGAATCAGGTTCTGTTTCAGCAAAATCTTTGGCCTCTTGATCTGTACGGATACAGGATGCATTTATGGGCGACTTTAAAATTAATCCATCCAAAGAAGTAAGCCGACTGAGTGCTACATACACCTGTCCGGCAGCAAAGGAATCCCCGGCATCCACGATCGCTTTGGCAAAAGTCAGGCCCTGGCTCTTGTGGATCGTAATGGCCCAAGCCAGCCTTAAGGGATATTGGACAAAAGTTCCTTTAATATTTTCTTCCACCTGATCACTTTCCTGATTATAAGCATAACGTACATTGCTCCAGCTCTCTTTTTCCACTTTCAATTCCCCCTTCTCATCTGGAAAAGTTACATAAATCTCTTCACCTTTGATACGGGTTATAATAGCAGTTTTGCCATTATAGTAGCGTCTATCCTTATCATTTCGGACAAACATAACCTGCGACCCTTCTTTGAGTATTAATTTGTTTTCAGCGGGAAGCGCATGTTCGTTAATTTCTCCACCTATTTCTGCATTGAAGCAATGCGTTTTTCCAGGCAACTTATTCAATTCCTGTTGGTTGATGATAGCTGCTTTTGCATTATGTGAAGTCAAAGTGATATATTCGCCTTTCGATTCAGGAATAAAATTAGGTTTGTAATACCTTTTTAATAAAGCAATGTCCTCCTCCTTCACCTCATTATTGCGCAGATTGTTTAGAAGTTTGATGAAGTCCTTATCACTTTGTCGGTAAATTTTCTTCAGGTCTAAATATACCGGAGGAGCCTCCTGCAGTACTTTTGCGTGAAAAAAAAAGGAACTGCTATAATATTGGTGTAAAACCCTGTTTTCTTCATCTTTAACTACAGGAGGCAGCTGATATAGATCTCCTATAAAAAGCATCTGAATACCCCCAAAAGGTTTATGGTTTCTCCTCACATGTCTCAGCACTGTATCCATAGCATCCAGCAAATCGGCCCGCACCATAGAAACCTCGTCTATGATCAGTAGTTCCAACTCCTGCATCAGTGACCGCTTGGAACTGTTAAGTTTTAGATGCTTTAAAAGACTTTGGCTATTAAAGAAATTAACCTGCGTGCCCTGTGGTAAATTTTGCGCGGGTAAAAAGGAACCAAAGGGCAATTGAAAAAAAGAATGGATGGTCACACCTCCAGCATTGATAGCAGCTACACCAGTAGGAGCCAAAATTGCCAATTTTTTTGGGCAGTTCCTATGGATATATTTTAGAAAAGTAGTCTTTCCTGTACCCGCCTTCCCAGTTAAAAAAAGATGTTTGGCAGTATAGTTTACAAACTGAACAGCCAATTGAAAATAATGGTTTGTTGGATCTTGCTGTTGCATTAGACATGAAAATTTAGGTTAAAAAAAGCGTTAATTATGCCGCCTTCTTAATTAGTCTCTGGCGGTAAATAAATTTTCAAAAACATCAAAATAATAATATAAATATAAACCGGATTAAGGATATCTTCAATGATTATAATGTAATTTAATTAATTAATTTCTGGTACAATTAATCTGGTTTTATTTTTATATGATTAAAAAGGCCTAAATATTTATTGATTTGCTTATTATCCATTATTAATAATAAACACGCTAATCAAAAAGAAATTTTAAGGAAATGGATTAACCAATAAAGCATAGAAATAAAATATGAGCTTCTACTTATTTACATAGGACCTGTCGTTGCTTGACTTTTTTAAGCTTACATCATCTGCAGGCCTAAAGGATAGTGACTATCATACGGTGTGATGCTTACTTCCAAAGTTTTTTATGACGAAGTGACCATTCAAGATTTTCCGTTTTGAGGCAAAGCCGAAGGAGCATGCGAAAAAATGGATTCTTTTTCCTGAAGACCTGGGGACGCATCTCAGTACTGAAGAGACGGCCCTATCTCAGGGAGAACTATATACAATCGTGACCACCAAGGCAAAAGGTTACACACCGGTTACACGTCCAAAAACTGGTCTATGACGCAGTCCAGGAAATGCGGATAGCCCATAGATGGAATGCCATTGAGCAGGAAAACAAAGAAATAGAACTGAGCAGGGAATGCAACAAGGCCTTTATCCCCCATAAGCTTGAAAATGGAGATACAGAAAAACAACTGCTGGCTAGAAGTAGATACTTGCTGTTTAAAGGAGAGGACAAATGGACGGTTTCTCAAGTCCACTGTGCTGAAATTCTTTTCCAGCGTTACCCAGATCTGGAAAAAGCGTACAAACTTTCAAGATCTTTAGCTAGAATCTACCAAACTAGCAAAATAAAAGGAATCGCTTTCACTAAACTGGCTCAGTGGTACAATGAAGTAAAATGATTCAAATCATTCAACACAGTTTCTAGAACTATACAAAACCACTACACCTCTATTCTCAACTTCTTTGACAACAGAAGTTCAAACGCTTCAGCAGAATCATTCAATGCTAAAATAAAAGCTTTCAGAGCTCAATTCAGAGGGGTGACTAACATTGAATTCTTCCTGCTCAGACTTTCTAATATCTATGCTTAAATTTATAAGCTCCCCAGAAATTCGGACTGATCCCTGATCCCGTCCTATATCCAAAAAAGAAAACTGGCTAAAACTGAAAATCCCAACCTAAAAGATTGGGATTTTTCACTCACTTTAACCACTAACAACCATAAAACAAAATCTTCATGCACTTAGCAATCCGAAAGATGATAAACATCATTTTGTCGTAGTCCGTACGGGAATCGAACCCGTGTTTCATCCGTGAAAGGGATACGTCCTAACCCCTAGACGAACGGACCATTTTAGAAAAAACAAGGAAATTTTTGTAGTCCGTACGGGAATCGAACCCGTGTTTCATCCGTGAAAGGGATACGTCCTAACCCCTAGACGAACGGACCATTCAGTGTTTTTTCCTTGCTTTTTCTGAATAGTGATGCAAATATAGAGGGTTAAATCTATAATGCAAAACCCTGCCAAAAAATATTTGGCACATACTGCCAAATCGCTGAAAACTAGGAGGAAAATTTATTCCTTAGTGAATCTGGCTCTTCTTTAGTATTTTCGCACCAGCTAATATAACTTAAAACACCCAAATATATAATGACAAAGATAAAAGTGGCCATTAACGGTTTTGGCCGAATTGGCAGATTGGCTTTTAAGATTTTAATGCAAAAAGAAAATATAGAAGTATTGGCCGTTAATGACCTGGCAGACTCAGCTACATTAGCTCATCTTCTTAAGTATGATTCTGTTCATGGGAAATTTAATGGTACCATAGAAGCCATAGAAGGCGGAATGTTGGTAAATGGTAATAAAGTTTTGTTTTTTTCTGAAAAAGATCCCGATAACCTTCCCTGGGGTAATTTGGATATTGATGTGGTACTGGAGTCTACCGGAAAATTTGTAGAGGAAAACGGGGCCGCTTTACATATAAAAGCTGGAGCTAAAAAAGTGCTTATCTCTGCCCCAGCCAAGGGAAATATTCCTACTATAGTATTGGGAGTAAATGAAGGTATACTGAAAAAAGATGATCTTATAGTGTCCAATGCGTCATGTACCACCAACTGCCTGGCCCCTATGGCCAAGGTACTGCATGATCATTTTGGCATCGTAAGTGGGTATGTCACTACTGTACATGCCTATACTGCTGACCAAAACCTAAAAGACGCCCCCCACAATGATCTCAGGAGAGCCAGAGCAGCAGCTTATTCTATTATCCCCACCTCTACCGGAGCTGCAAAAGCAGTTGGGCTGGTCCTGCCTGAGCTTAAAGGAAAGCTGGATGGTGTAGCCATGCGGGTCCCTATCCCTGACGGGTCGCTTACAGATCTTACGGTGGTATTGCAAAAAGAAGCCAGCATAGAAGAAATCAATGCAGCTATGAAAAATGCATCAGAGGGCCCTCTTAAAGGTATCATGGAATATACCGCAGATCCTATCGTATCTATTGATATCATAGGCAATCCCCATTCTACCATTTTTGATTCTGGACTAACTGCCGTAAATGGTACATTAGTCAAAATAGTGGGGTGGTATGATAATGAATCAGGATATGCCAACAGATTGGCAGAAATGATCATGAGATTAAAGGATTAGTTCCAACTTAATGATAGTGTATTGCGGAAAAGTGGAACAGTAATTAAATCTCCGTCTCATATAAAGGTTTGCTTTCATATATAAAATCCTTTTAGGCAATTCTCTGTATCATCAATGGAACTTTTTCTATTAAGATATGTTAATTCCCTATAAAATCTATAGACTTTAAACAAAGAAAATTATGTCACTAAGATTAGGCGATATCGCACCGGATTTTACAGCTGAAAGTACTGAAGGTAAAATCAATTTTCATGAATATTTAGGAGATAGCTGGGGAATTTTGTTTTCTCACCCAGCAGATTATACACCCGTATGTACCACAGAACTCGGTGCTGTAGCAAAACTTAAAGAAGAATTTGGAAGGAGAAACACCAAAGTGATAGCTTTGAGTGTAGATGGGCTCGAAAGCCATAAAGGATGGGTCAAAGATATTAACGAAACCCAGCATACAGAAGTAAACTTCCCTATCATAGCTGATGAAGATAAAAAGGTAGCACAGCTGTATGACATGATTCATCCTGAAGCCAATGAGAAATTTACGGTCAGATCTGTCTTCATTATAGGCAATGATAAAAAAATAAAATTAACCATCACCTATCCAGCCAGTACAGGAAGAAATTTCCAGGAGTTGTTGAGGGTATTGGATTCCTTGCAGCTAACGGCAAACTATTCAGTAGCCACTCCGGCAGATTGGAAACATGGAGATGATGTGGTGATAGCTCCTGCCATCACCAATGAGCAGATCCCTGATAAATTCCCAAAAGGCCATACTGAAATAAAACCCTATCTGAGGACTACACCTCAGCCAAATCTATAATAAAAAAGAGGCTGTCTCAATTGGGGACAGCCTCTTTTTATTTCGATCGATATCTGAGTCAATTTTCATACTGCCAAATCACAGGCCATTAAATTGATTTATAAGACAGCCTCTTTTATTTTTTAAAACTGTTCCAAAATTTTAATTCTTTTTTCTATAGGAGGATGGGTAGCAAAAAGACCTGTAATCATAGACATCATTCCTGAAGACCGGTCAGGCCTGTTTTCTATAAACATCTCTGCAACATCATCACTTTTTACGGTCTTTACCTGATAGTTTCCTGATATTTTCCTAAGGGCTGAAGCCAGTGCCAGGGGTTTTTTGGTCATCTCTGCTGCACCGCTATCTGCCATATATTCCCTTTTGCGGGATATGGCAAACCTAAACAGCATGGAAAGCAAAAATGCTACAAAAGCAATAACCATTGCGATAAGCATGGCATTATTTTGATTCTTATCCCTTCTTCTTGCTCCTCCATATATCATACTTCTGAGTAATATTTGAGCCACAAAAGAAAATATACCAACAAAGACTACTGATATGATCAACAACCTCACATCACGGTTCCTAATATGCATCAGTTCATGGGCAATTACACCTTCTAGCTCATCGTCATTTAACTTTTCCATTATTCCGCGGGTAAGTGTAACGGTATAGGTTTTCTCGTTTATACCACTGGCAAAGGCATTCAATGCCTGGTCTTCTATAATGTTAACCTTCGGCATCTTCATTCCCTTACTTATGCACAGGTTTTCTACCAGGTTATAGACACGCATATTTTCCTTTCTGCTTAGTGGCCTGGAACCAGCTGCCCTATTGATCATGGAATTATGAAACATATATGCTATACCAAACCAAATTCCCACAGCAATAAGTACCCCGGGAATGGTACTTAAAAACACATCGTTTATCTCATTGATATCTCTGTAGCCAGATTGGTCCACCATTATAAAATAGTAGAACACCCATACTGCCCCTAATATGAGCAAAGGAAAGCCTAGAAGAAGAAATATAGATTTGGTATTGTTTCTACTGATCTGGGTTTGAATCCCAACGTAACTTGCCATAAAAATTAAAATTTAATTTCAGGGGCCTTATCCAGTCTTTCTCTATCTGAAGTGCCTAGGTCAAACATCATTTCTCTATGGAAGCCAAACATGCCAGCTATGATATTGGAAGGAAAACTTTCTACAGCCACATTGTATTCTCTGGTAGCAGAGTTAAAGTACCGTCGGGAAGCGGCAAGTTTATTTTCCACATCTGATATCTCATTTTGAAGTTGCAAAAAGTTGGTGTTTGCTTTTAAATCCGGATATGCTTCTACCTGTACGCGTAAACCCTGTAGTGCAGATGTAAGCTCCTGCTCAGCCTGGATCTTTCCATCTATACTGGAAGCTCCCATAGCTTTGGCTCGGGCCTCGGTCACACGGGTAAGCACACCGGCTTCATGTTCCATATACCCCTTCACACTGCTGACCAGCTGGGGAATTAAATCATGGCGCTGCTTTAGCTGTACATCTATATCAGCAAATGCATTTTCTCTGTTGTTCTTATAAGATACTAATTTGTTATATAAAGAAACAACAAAAATAACCAGTACAATGGCTACAATAATTACAATCAAAGTTGTGCTCATTTTTTTAATTTGGTTTATAATTAAAGATTTACTTTCACAATATAATCAAAATTTCACAGACCTCTCCTCAAATAGAATACCAATACCCAAAGGGAAGGATATTTGGACCATGTGGGCACATTTCGGCTTATTGCTTTCCCATTCTCATTCATAATCGTTATTTTTAAGAAACAACCTCTTTAAAAATGGGAATTCTATTATACGGAGCAAACGGATACAGTGGAAATTTGATAACGGAAGAAGCTTTACGTCAAGGCATAAAACCTGTGCTGGCAGGAAGAAACGAAAGCAAAATCATATCGATGGCTACAGCTTATAAGCTGGAATATAAAGTGTTCGGACTGGAAAATGTGCCCAAAATAGTATCTCAGCTAGAAGGGATTTCACTTGTACTGAATTGCGCCGGGCCTTTTGCTAAAACAGCAAAACCATTGATTGAAGCCTGTTTATTAGCTCAGTGCCACTATCTCGATATTACCGGTGAACTAGATGTATTTGAAATGGCTAAAAAATACGACCTCCAGGCCAAAGACAATGAGGTTATTATCATGCCAGGCGTAGGATTTGATGTAGTTCCTACTGACTGTATGGCCAATCACTTAAAAGCAAAGCTGCCAGAGGCCACCCATCTAGAACTTGCATTTATGAATCTGGGAGGTGGTATATCCCATGGAACTTTGACTACAATGGTAGAAGGGCTGGGAAAAAATGGAGCCGTAAGAGAAAATGGCCATATAGAAGAAGTCCTGATAGGTCATCAGGGAAAAGAAATCGATTTTGGCATAAAAAAAAGCTGGACGATGACCATACCATGGGGCGATATATCTACAGCCTATACTTCTACAGGCATCCCAAATATTCAGGTATTTACAGCTATCCCAAAAACCACTTTTAACCTTCTGAAAGCGCAGCAGTTGATCAACCCTATCTTACAGAATAAATGGGTGAAAGGATTAATAAAAGATTATGTAGATGAAAACATAACTGGACCTACACCTGACCAGAATAAAAACGGGGTATCATTGGTATATGGAAAAGTAACTGACAAAACTGACCGTGAGGTAGAAGCCAGATTAAAAGGTCCGGAATCCTATGCCTTTACTGCAAAGCTCGCTGTACTTCTTTTTAGCAAAGTTTTGGAAACCAAAGATAAATATGGCTACTTTACCCCGGCAAAGCTATTCGGTGCCAACCTTGTTTTAGAAGTAGAGGGGGTGACATTTATTTAATAACTATAACACAATACCTAAATATGAGAAACATAAAATTAGCAGGCTTTTTGTTTTTTTGCACGCTTTTCGTCAAAGCGCAGCAGCCCGCTCCCTCCCCTGCTGCTGATAATGAATTGACGGATTTATTTATTTCTTACTGGCCAGTTGTTCTGCTTCCTATTTTTATGATTGTCCTTTGGAAATTTTATAGAGGACGAAAGAGAAATTGACTGATATCCTGATCCAGATGCCACCTGATTGGCAATCAAACCGTAGGTTGAACAGTATATAGAACAGAATTTCATCAATTATTTATTAGACATATTGGCAAAATTTATTTTGAAGTGCTTCCCATAATGACTGAAGGTTTTTAATAAAAGATAAGAAACCATATGCGAACCTTTCCCTCAAATTCAGGCCAAAGGCTCTGATCACTACTTAGAACTTGCCAAAGTCCATGGCCATTCTGTAAAGTTTTAAGAGCCTTATTCCGTCCAGT
Organism: Anditalea andensis; assembly: GCF_000714815.1. Taxonomy (GTDB): domain Bacteria; phylum Bacteroidota; class Bacteroidia; order Cytophagales; family Cyclobacteriaceae; genus Anditalea; species Anditalea andensis. Next base: position 329,290 of record NZ_JMIH01000016.1, read on the forward strand.
ATATATCTTAATGCTTTTCTACTTGTTACTAATCCCTTTTTGATCAGTAAGATGGCTTTTTCATGCGGTCCTATACCTCCATATACCCTTCAAAAATTTTAATCGCTTTGCCAAAAATTTTCACCCTATCCCTATTCAGTTCCAGACGCATTTCCCCCTCTCGCTGACTGGCCTGGTAAGCATGGAGGGATGACTTTTGGGATTTCTTATGCCAATAGTCCATTAATGCACAGTGGGCAAAACCTGTGACAGGATCTTCCATTATACCTATATTGGGAGCAAAATAGCGTGAATATATATCATATGGTGCTTTACCGATAGCAGTGACAATTATACCTTCTTCACTGTTCTCCGCGATTTTGGAAAAGTCTGGAATAAGGTTTTCTATGTCCTCATAAGAAGCCAGTTCTATGATCCAGTTTTTATTCAATTTAGCAGCACCTATTACCGTTTTGTCCATAAAGGAATTATTGAATACTGGATGAGTCGTATCAGTGGTCTCTATCACAGGAAAATCCATGATAATACCCTCTTCATGGTGGCTTACTGTAAGTGTACCGCTCTTGGTCTCAAAGTTTATAACGGTATCTCTGTCCACTATTTCTTCATCATATAGCATAAAAGCTGCAGCAAGTGTGGCATGACCACAGAGGTCAACTTCTGTAGTAGGAGTAAACCATCTGAGATTAAATACATTATCCCCCGTTTGCTCAATAAAAGCCGTTTCGCTCAAGTTCATCTCTGCTGCTATCAACTGCATGCCTTCTTCACCTATAGGTGCCGGCAAAAAACATACTGCAGCTGGGTTGCCAGAAAAAGGTATGTCTGTAAAGGAATCTATTTGAACTATAGGTATTTGCATAGGATGTATCGTAATTAATTATAAATTCAATAATACTGAGGAATCGACGATGACAGCTCCTGCCTCCTGCATTTCCTGAAGAGCTGCTTCGAAATCTCCCGGCCTGATATTGACTGCTCTGGTAGCATCTTTGAACAGGAAGGTATGAAAACCTTCTTTTAAAGCATCCAAGACAGTAAATTTAACACAATAATCTGCTGCCAGACCTACCACATATACTTCTTTTACACCATGTTTATTCAGATAGGCTGCTAAACCGGTATCTTTTTTTCTATTATTGTCATAAAAGCCGCTATAGCTGTCCACTAGGATATCAGTGCCTTTCTGAAAGATCCTGGCCCACTTCTTAGTATGGAGACTGCTGTGAAATTCAGCACCTTTAGTATCCTGCACACAGTGTACTGGCCAAAGTATCTGGTCTATTCCACCCAATTGGATCATATCACCTACTATATACCCATCATGACTGGCAGCAAAACTTCCATGTTTGGGAGGATGCCAGTCCTGAGTAGCCACTATAAACTGAAACTGTTCCTGAATTTCATTGATCACCGGGATTATTTTGTCACCTTCCTCTACAGGCAAAGCGCCGCCGGGAAGAAAATCATACTGTACGTCCACTATCAGTAATGCTTTCATAGTCTTAATCTAAGGCGTTTAGGTAATTGATAATCATAGGCGCTATGCTCTCTATCTGAAGAAAGTCATCAGCAGCTTTATACTGGGGATAGGAGTTAGTAGTGATGACTTTTTCTATCACTCCGCTATCCCTGATTTTTTCAAGGGCATCATTATTGAATAATCCATGGGTTGTTATGGTAAAAATTTTATTGGCCCCAGCATTTTTATATGCTTTGGCTGCATTGATGAGAGAACCTCCCGTGCGGATCATATCATCATATATGACCACATCCCTATTTTCTACATCAGCGCTTATTGAAGTCACTTCAGTTTCCTCCCCGCTTACTCTCCGCTTAAATACAAAAGCAGCATTTACCCCCATATCATTGGCCAATGATTCTACCCATTTGGCCCTGCCAGCATCCGTGCAGGCCATTACAAATCCGTTCCTAGCCAACTGATTGGCGACTTTGGTTACGATAGGCTTACAATAAATATGACTAAGCAATACCTGTCCTTCAAAATAATATGGGATTCCCTCCGAATGGAGGTCAAAAAAAACAAAATGATTACCCATACTCGTGCGGGGCAGTGAAGAAAGCATCACCGCCCTTGCTTTAGCAGTAACTACTTCTCCAGATTTTATGGCGCGCTCCATGGTAGAATAACCAAAATAAGGAAAAACCAGATAAATTGACTTTGCTCCATATTTGATCAGAGCATAGGCGAGATCATATATTTCTAACGTATCACTGTCCGAAGTGGTCCCCCCTATCAGTACCACTTCCCGTCCACTTACATTGGAAAGTATGCGCTGATACCTCTCCCCATCAGGAAATGTACTCACTTCTAACTGCCCCCTTTCAAAACCCCTCTGTTCGAGGATTTCATCCTGGAGATACCGATAACTTCGGATAGCAAAAACTATTTTTTTATGTATTGTCATTGATTTTTAGCTTTCAGTACCAAATTGGTTTTTAAGTTAAAAAGCGATTCTTCTAACCCTACAGGATAGATATGTGGGTTGACCAATCGCTTATGGGCTTTGTCAAACCGCTCCAAATTGGCTTTTGTCCTATTTTTGATTTCATGGATTTCTGGTCTAGCATATACTTTCTCTCCATGTCTAAATATCGGTTTTAATAATAGCTCACTCTCCAGTCCTATATCTATTTTTTTCCTTTTAGTAGGATCTATGGGATCTATGATCAATGGTCCCTTTTCTTCGTTTTGTTGGTCCTCCAGAAAAATCATATCCGCACTGGCCACACCCTTTCTATAATACCTTCTAACATTTTGGAAACCAGGAATGTTAATTTTTATCGTTTGCTGGGATACTTTTAATTTTGGTTCCCAATTACCCTGCTGATCTTTTATGGCCGCAAGTTTATATACAGCACCGAGTGCAGGCTGATCATAGGCAGTGACTAATTTAGTACCTATGCCCCAAACATTGATGGACGCTTCCTGTACTTTAAGTGAAAAGACCAGGTATTCATCCAGGTCATTGGAAGCTACTACTTTGGCTTCATGAAACCCGGCACTGTCCAGCATTTCCCTGGCCATATTACTATAATAGGCCAAATCTCCAGAATCAATCCGTACTCCTACCATCTGTTTACCCCTTTCCTGTAGTTTTTTGCCGACTTTTATAGCATTGAGCAGTCCTGTATAGGTATCATATGTATCCACTAAAAACACACAATTATCCGGCATTGCTTCTGCATAAGCTTCGAATGCTTCCAGTTCCGTATCAAAAGACATGATCCAGCTGTGTGCATGGGTGCCTGATACCGGTATGCCAAAAAGTTTACCAGCCATTACATTTGACGTGGAAGAGCAACCGCCAATATAAGCAGCCCTACTCGCTGCCAATGCCCCATCTATGCCCTGAGCCCTGCGAAGTCCAAATTCTAAGACATCCTCTCCTCCAGCTGCCAAAGTGATCCGCGCAGCTTTGGTAGCTATTAAGGTCTGAAAGTTCAGTATGTTAAGCAGAGGAGTTTCCAAAAGCTGACATTGTACCAATGGTCCCTTTACCCTGATCAGGGGTGTATTGGGAAATACTACCGTGCCTTCTTCCACTGCATCTATGTCACAGGAAAATTTCATGTCCCCCAAATAATTGATAAAAGCATCTTCAAACATCGGCTCACCTGATTTCCCTTTCATATTACGTAGATAATCAAGGTCATTCTGGTCATATTTAAAATTACGGCAGTAGTCAATCACATAATCCAGACCTGCGGCAATTGTAAAACCGCCCTGAAAAGGGTTTTTTCTGAAAAAAAGGTTAAATACTGCTTCCTGCTCAGTTTTTCCTGATTTCCAATAAGCATAGGCCATGGTCAGTTGATAAAAATCTGTCAAAAGTGCTAAAGAGCCCTGGTATAAATCTTTGGTTATTTTCATGTAATATTTTTTTTTAATGGTCACATGGAATCTCGCATGGCTGAAAAATATCCATCTGTGTGCCGCTGGTGTCTTGTTCGATTCATTTGGAGCGTAAATTCAAAATCACCCCTGCCAATACCATTAGCATTCCGAGATATATCAATAAATCATATGTTTCATTAAAAAACAAAAACCCGAATCCCAATGCATAGATAATCCCTATATAATTTAAGCTCGCAATTTTAGATAATTGGGCATTTTGGTAAGCCATTGTCATATAATATTGGGCAAGTTGCGTAAATATACCGATTCCCAGCAATATTAACCAATCCCACCCCTGTGGCTGCACCCAAGTAAATATACTGACAACAGTCACCAACGGAAGTGCTACAAGTGGAAAATAAAAAACGATGACTAACGGATGCTCAGTTGAACTAATCTTACGGATGATATTATAGGCTAGCCCTGAAAACAATGCCGATATAATACCTACAAAAAGCCACCATGGAGATATCCTGGGATCAAAGCCTTCTATCAAAAGCACTCCGCCAAAAGCGATGGCAAAATACAGAAACTGCAGCGGTTTCAATTTTTCTCTCACAATAAAAATACCCAGTAGACTGGTAAAAATGGGAGATAGATATTGAATGGTGACTGCACTGGCCAGCGGAATATTCTGAAGAGTGTAAAAGAATGATATCAATCCTACCGAACCGGTGGCTCCTCTTAAAACAAGTAATTTTTTATTATTGCCAAAAGGGGGGATTTGCTTTTTCTTTAATATAAGGAAACTGGCCACAAAGCTGAACATTGACCTAAACATAATGATCTCAATGGCCGGCAGGTGTGAAATGTACTTTACAGAAACATTCATAATAGAAAAAAACACTCCTGCCAAAAGCATGTGTTTTATACTGGTTTTGTCCAAAGGATGATTATGGTATAATGAATGTTAAATGATTAAGGCAGTAAGTTAATCCCCCCTCCAATTTAGTAAACGCCACAGTTCATTACTCAACTGCTGACTATGACTCCATCCTGCATAGTAAGCATGCGGTCTGCCATCTGGGCAAGTTCCTGGTTATGGGTCACAATGACAAATGACTGACCAAATTCATCCCGGAGTTTGAAGAAAAGTTCGTGAAGAGACTGCGCACTGGCAGAGTCCAGATTGCCGCTTGGTTCATCGGCAAAAATAATCTTTGGACTGTTGATCAAAGCCCTTGCCACTGCTACACGTTGCTGCTCCCCTCCGGAGAGTTCGGAAGGCTTATGTTCCAGCCTGCCCTCTATTCCCAATAAAACAGCTAATTCTTTTACACGTTTTTGGAGAGTTTTCTCAGGTTTACCTGCTATAAGGCCAGGGATCATGATATTTTCTTCCGCGGTAAATTCAGGCAGCAAATTATGAAACTGGAATATAAAACCAAGTTCCACATTTCTGAATTCAGCCAGCTTATCACCGCTCATTTGGGATATCACCCTCTCTCCTACTGCTATGGTCCCTTTATCCGCATGATCCAGCGTACCCATAATGTGAAGCAAGGTACTCTTTCCTGCACCTGAAGCTCCTACTATGGATACGATCTCGCCTGGATGGATGATAACATCCACACCCTTAAGCACATGTAAATCCCCGTAATGTTTATGTATTCCTCTAGCTTCCAGCATAACGATATATTGATCAGGCCAAATTTAAAACTATTTGACGGAATTACTTAAAAATGTAAGGGAATTGGTAAAAAGAGCATCCTATTCCTTGAATTATCCGCCTTGAAAGATTAACTTCGTGGAAAAAATTTCACTAGGATGAACATACACGAATATCAAGCTAAAGAAGTTTTAAAAAGTTATGGTGTCAAAATCCAGGAAGGTATCGTAGCCGATACTCCTGAAGGTGCACTAGAAGCGGCAAAAAAACTAAATGCAGAAACAGGAACCTCCTGGTATGTACTGAAAGCTCAGATCCATGCAGGCGGACGTGGTAAAGGTAAAGTTAAAGAAACAGATTCAAACGGAGTGGTATTAGCCAAAAGTTTGGAAGACGTTCCTGAAAAAGCCAAAAACATCCTAGGAGGGACTTTGGTGACGATACAGACCGGTCCTGAAGGTAAGAAAGTCAATAAAATTTTAGTAGCGCAGGATGTATACTATCCGGGCAATTCTGAGCCTAAGGAGTATTACCTTTCTATATTGTTAGACAGAGCTACAGGCAGCAATGTCATCATGGCTTCTACCGAAGGTGGAGTGGACATCGAGCATGTAGCTGAAACCACTCCTGAGAAGATCATCAAAGAATGGATCGACCCAAGAATCGGTCTTCAGGGTTTCCAGGCTAGAAAAGTAGCTTTCAAATTAGGACTTGAGGGCAATGCTCACAAAGAAATGGTCAAATTCATCACTGCACTTTACAGAGCATATGATGCCACTGATTCATCACAGTTTGAAATCAACCCAGTTTTGAAAACCTCTGATGATCAGATATTGGCAGTAGATGCCAAGGTAAACCTTGATGACAGTGCACTATATAGGCAAAAAAACCTAGCAGACCTCAGAGACCTTGAAGAAGAGGATCCTTTGGAAGTAGAAGCCGGAAAATCAGGTCTAAACTATGTGAAGCTTGACGGTAATGTAGGCTGTATGGTAAATGGTGCCGGACTTGCAATGGCCACTATGGACATGATCAAGCTGGTAGGCGGTGAGCCGGCCAACTTCCTGGATGTAGGAGGAGGAGCAAATGCCCAGACAGTAGAAGCAGGATTCAGAATTATCCTTCAGGATCCAAATGTAAAAGCTATACTTATCAATGTATTCGGTGGAATCGTTAGGTGCGACAGAATAGCAAACGGTGTAGTAGAGGCTTACAAATCTATAGGTGATATCAATGTACCTATCATCGTAAGACTACAGGGTACCAATGCAGAAGAAGGAGCAAAAATCATAGACGAGTCTGGCTTAAAAGTCCAGTCTGCTATTACCTTAAAAGAAGCTGCAGAAAAAGTTCAAGCAGTCTTAGCACAAGGATAAAATATGCTTATATTTGCAGCCGGTTTAGGTACTTCCTTACCGGCTGTAGCATGTACCCGTAGTTCAACTGGATAGAATATCAGATTTCGGCTCTGAGGGTTGAGGGTTCGAATCCTTCCGGGTACACTTAAAAGCTCATAAAACGTAAAGATTTTGCGGTTTATGAGCTTTTTTTATAGAAGCCTTTTGATTTCCATACCATTACCTCATTCCCTTTCAATTTTTTTTAAGTATATTATAATCTTAACAAAACTGGTCGATTACATACAGTTACCTAAAAATTAAATATACCTTGTTCATTCTTATAAAAAAACACCTCCATAAAATCAGAAGTTATGCACTATTTTAAATTAAACCATGACTTCACCATACTCCTATAGGTCTCACCAATAGGTAAATATCTTCCATTCTCCAATTTAATTTGGTTTCCCTCCCACATTTTAATCTTATCAAGCGGTATAATATATGACCGGTGAATTCTTAAAAACTGGTTGGCAGGAAGCTTATCAAGAATATCCTTCATGTTTTCTAAAAACATGATCTGTTCATCGCTGGTATGTATTTTTACATAATCTCTGATCCCTTCAATGTATAGTATAGAACCTGTATCTATCTTATGGAATTTGCGATCAGCCTTTATAAATAAATAATGATCATTATCCTTTAGTTTAAATCTTCCCATCCAACTTCGGTATTTTTCCATACTTTGGTAAAAGCGATGAAATGTGACCGGTTTTAATAAAAAATCAATCACATTAAACTGGAAAGCATCCAGAGCATATTGCTGATAGGCAGAGGTGACAATAAAATGTTGGTTAGCATTGAACATCTGCATGAGCTCTATGCCGGTAAGTTCAGGCATCTGAATATCAATAAAAACCAAATCAATAGGAAATTGGTGAAGCAATTCCACGACCTCATACACATCACTTCCAGCATAATGAAGCCTCATATTCGGCACTTTACTTACATAGTCCTTCATCAGTTCCACGGCTAGGGGTTCATCGTCAAGTATGATACAATTGATTTTTTTCATGATTTAAATTGTACTTCAAGATAAGCGATAAACAAACTATCTGTATGGGATAATGTCAATGTATGTGAATTGGGATAAAATAGCTGCAATCGCTTTTTTAGATTATCCAGTCCAATCCCCCCCAATTTATCTTTTTTAGAACTGGAAATACTGTTTTCAACTTTAAAATTTAAGGTGTCTTTGGTGATTTCAAGTTTGATTTTAATCGGTTTATGTAAAGAGGCCAGACCGTGTTTAAGTGCATTTTCTACTAATGGGGAAAGGATATAAGGAGGTATTGTTATGGAATTAAACCTCTTCGGAACATCAAAATTCACGGGATATTGCTCTTCATGACGTAGTTGTTCCAATTCGATATAAGCTTTGATATAGTTGATCTCTTCTGCAAGGCTTATGCTTTCATTTTGGAATTCATATGTGGTAAAGCGCATAATCTGGCCTAACTTTTCTATTGCTGCCAACGAATGCTCCGATTTAAAATAAACCATAGCGTAGATATTGTTCAATGTATTGAATATAAAATGGGGGTTAATCTGGGCTTTTAAAAACTTGATTTCCGTATTTTTTTGCTCCTCTATGATCAGTTTGTTTTCATGTAATAGTCTTATTATAAATATGATGCTCCATAAAAAAGAACTGGATAGGATCGGAAAGGTCCCATAGTACAGGTTGTCAAATACATAATACGCCATCGAAAAGTCACCATAATAATTTCCTATGCCAAATAGTGCCACAGTAAATATTTGCTCCAAAATATACCGGAACAAAATAAAGAAGGTATAAAGCGCCAGAATAGATGCCAAAGCTTTTTGCCAAGTAAAAGACCGGAAAGTAATCGGGGAAAGCAGTAAATAATTGAAATAGAAAGTCAGTATGAATACAGTAGCATGTGTTTTATGAAACAGTCCGACCTTTACCCCAACAAGAGAGTTCCCATTTGAATAATCCATATCTATAAGGTTCAGATAAGCCATAAATATCCAAAAAAACAGGTGTACTGCGATTTCTTGTGAAATGGTTATAGCTTTTTTATACATCTATGATATTTTTTTTGTAAATGTAACGTATTCGCCATGGGATCTCAATGTGGATACGTCGACCAAATTAGCAGATTTGTCGATATAATTTCCTTGTTCTGTTTAGGCGACCTAATTTTTCCAAAAACTAAATTAAATATTATGCAAAAGATCTTTATAACAGCACTATTTGTATTGACCAGTCACTTCACTTCGGCACAGGACTTACAGTTTAAAACTAAATTTGATGATGCCATACCTGTATTAAATTTCGGTACCTTCCATATGGGGTACACTCCGGATGCCAGTACCACAGAATTTGATGAGCATGATGATGAGAATGTCCGGCAGGTACATGAAATAGCAAAGATGTTGGCTAAATTCAAACCTACCGTTATCGTGGTGGAAACTACCGCTGCCTATCAAGAGAAGCTTGAGAAGCTGTACTGGGAATACCTTGATAACCCTGACTTGAAATTTGATAACCCAAATGAAATAGAACTGCTGGCTTATGAGGTGGGACGGTTAAGTAATAGCAAAAGAATTTATGGTGTAGACCACAAGGAAGGGTATAATTATATGATTACCCGCCAACTGGAAAATCCTATAGATTCAACGACTTTTGTGAGGTATTCAAAAATGATGGAGGATAATGAAAAAAACCACAGGGCATCAAAGGGTGGACCTATTCCATTAAAAGAAATGCTGGCTATAATTAACCACCCCCTCTACCTTGATTTTTTGATCAATATCAATGCGGATATACTAACCTATTCTTCAACAAAAGGAAATGCTGAAGGAGCTGATGAAGCAGCAAAATATTACCATCGCAATCTCGTGATGTATTCGCACTTAAATCAGATTGAACTTAATGAGGATGACAGGGTATTTATCCTGATGGGGGCCAGCCATACTGCCTTTTTTAACGAATTTATAAAACGTAGCCCAAAGTATAAGTTGGTAAATGTTCATGATTATTTAAAACAGCAGTAAAAGGATACCGGCCTTTATGATAACAGGCCGAGGGGTTTAAATATTTGATCTATTATACATCCTTTATAATAGTTTAAAAAATGACTTAACTCCATACCTTTGCTTGATGAAAATTTTAATCATTGAAGATGACCTTACTATAAATAAAAATATCAGTGAGGCACTTAATGCCGAACAGTTTAATGTAATGGCATTGTATGACGGTTCATTGGCACTAAGAACATTAAAAAATGATACCTTTGATTGTATCATATTGGATATTAATTTACCTAAGCTCAATGGATTTGAAATATGCAAAGCATTCAGGGAATTTGATACAAACACACCGGTGATCATGTTGACTGCTTTTGGTGAATTGGAAGATAAAATACAAGGATTTGATTGTGGAGCGGATGATTATCTCACCAAACCTTTTTATATGCGTGAATTGGTAATAAGGGTCAATGCGCTCATTAAAAGAAACAAACAGAAGGGTTCACACCAAAACACTTCAGATTTAATGTTTGATGATATTTCGCTTCATGATGCTTCAAAAAAAGTATTCCGACAAAATATTGAAATTAATTTAACCCCGCGAGAATATCAGATACTACATAAATTAATCGAACTACAGGGAGACATCGTCTCAAAATCCGATTTGATAAAAGAAATATGGGGAGGTTCTTTTGATGCAAATACTAATACCATAGAAGTATACATTAACTTTTTAAGAAACAAAATAGATAAACCATTTCTCAAAAATACCATTAAAACCAAAATTGGATACGGATATTATCTAGACTATAATGAAGATAAGAAATAAAATCCTGATATATTTTTCCAGTACGGTCATCTCACTAACATTACTATCATCTCTGATCGTTTATTTGGTTTTTGCTGAATATCGAGAGGAAGAATTTCAGCAGCGACAAAACGAGAAAATTAAATATACCATAGGTCTGATAGCCGAATACAAGGAACTCAGTGAAAATCTAAGCGCTATAATGGATAAGCATACCATTCACGATTTTTATGATGAAAAAATGTTGATTTTTGACAAACATAAAAACCTTATATACAGGAGTATAGATGATCTACCCATATCAAATTATAAAAATATACTGAACCAGCTTTCCCCAACTAACCAATGGATAGAAACTAAAGATGATAGGTATGATATCATAGGGGTATATATAGAAAATGAGACAAACCATTTTTATGCCATCAGTAAAGCCTATGACGAATTTGGCTATACCAAGCTTCAGTTTCTTCAGACTGTATTGATCATAATATCAATCGTCATTTCGGTAACTGTGATTCTGATCACTTATTTTTTATCCGGAAAGATTTCCAGACCGATCACTAGTTTGGCAGAAAAGCTAAATAAAATAGATCTGAATACCCATAAAACAGAAGCGATCAGTATCAAAACAAATTCATTTGAATTAAATTATCTCATCCTAAAATTTAATCAACTACTAGACCGGACCAATGAAGCTTTCTCTTTTCAAAAACATGCCGTTCAGCATATTTCCCATGAATTAAAAACTCCAATAGCCATTCTTGTATCTGAACTCGAAAGGGCAGAAGCAAGTATGGATATTGACGAAAAAAACAAAATCATAAAGAACCAGATAATCAACGCTAAATCCCTGGCTGATATCATACACGTTTTGTTAGAAATTTCTAAAATTGAATCAGGTTTTAGATTAAATACCGCACCTGTACGTGTAGATGAGGTTATTTTCGAAATTATAGATGAGCTTACAGTCTTACATCCCTTATTCCAATTTGAATTTAGGTTTGAAGCTGAAGTAATCAATGAAAATAGTCTCACACTGATGGGAAATAAAATGTTGGTCAAACAAGGCATTTTAAACCTTATGGCCAATTGCATTTCTTATAGTGCTGATCAGCGTGCTATTATTGTAATGGACAGCAGTGTAAAAGATAAGCTTAAAATTCTTTTCATAAATAAAGGACAAGAAATAAAAAAAGAAGAAGAGGTATTTCTCTTTGACCATTTCTTCAGGGGGAGCAACAGTATAGGAATCAGCGGCTTTGGCTTAGGTTTGGTCCTGACGCAAAAAATAATACACCTTCATCATGGGGAGATTATTTACTATAGTCCATCTGCTGGCCTAAATGTATTTGAAATTCATTTTCCTTTAAGGTAAATTTTATAATCATTAAGGTCATTTTAAGGTCGAACAGATGACTTTTGCACAACTTAAATAATGTGCAAACAATCAATGTTCTATAAATATCCTTTATCCTGTCTTTTACTGTTCGTTTCGTTTGTGACTCACGGGCAAGACACACTTTTATTGAGCAGAATAGACTCCGAAAACATCTTTTTAAGAGAGAACTTAATACTTCTCGCTGAAAAACTTGAAATCCCAAAAGCAGAAGCACTTCTAATGCAGGCCAGGTTATGGCCAAACCCTACATTCGAAGTAGAAGAAGTAAATCTGTGGGCTACAGAAAATCAGCTATCAGTATTTGGTGACGAGCTTCAAGGTTTTAATGGAGGACGCTTTGGAAGGAATCAGCAGTTTAGTTTTTCTATAGAACAATTGATCCTTACAGCAGGAAAAAGAAAAAAATCAGCGGCCTTAGAACAGGTTAACCTGGATAAATCCCATTCGTATTTTGAAGATTTATTAAGAACTCTTAAAGTAGAATTTCGCCATACCCTTACCCATTTACAGTTTTTGCAATTCAGTCTCCGGCTATATGAAGATGAGATCTCCGTTTTACGGCAACTTACCAAAGCATACCAAAGGCAAGTAGATCAAGGAAATGTCCCTAAAGGTGAATACATCAGGTTAAAGGCACTTGAACTAGAGTTTGCCAGAAACATAAATGATCTGACAAAAGATATAAACGAATCCCAAATGGAATTAAAAACATGGATGCGTTTGCCAGCAAATATACACCTGGTTATTTCAGATGAAGATTACCCAAGTGTTATTCGGAAGATAAAGGGGGTAACATTGGAATTTCTCGTAAATGAATCTAAGGAAAATAGGCCTGATTTAAAAATAGCAGCATACAACCAAAGATTTTTCAGTCTCCTTCATACTTATGAAAGAGCCCAAAGGATTCCTGATTTTTCTATAAAAGTAGGCTATGACCGAGGCGGAAACTTTATGTACAATTTTGTAGGCTTTGGCATTGCCATGGACCTACCTGTCTTCAACCGTAACAAAGGAAATATAAAGTATGCAAAAGCAGGGATTGAACAGTCCAACATCCTATATAGTCAAAAAGATCTAGCAATTCAAAATGAAATCTCTCTTGCCTATCAAAATCTGATAGCTTCCATACAGTTTTATGAAAGCATTGATCCAGGGTATGCATCCACCTTAGACGATCTACTGAAAAGTTATAATAAGAATTTTATTAACCGAAACATCAGCCTCTTAGAATTTCTAGACTTTTTAGATGCCTATCTGGAGAACAAGAACATCATCCTTCAAGCAGGCAAAGAAATAAACCATAAAGCTGAAGAACTGAATTATGTCATCGGTTCAGACATCCTATCTATTCATTGATCTTAAAAACATGACACTTAAATTAAAATTATTAGCCAAATTATTTTGCATACTAATAGCTGTATTAATTTTATCAAGTTGCGAAAATACTGGCACCGATACGGCATCTAATAGGATAGAAAAATACTGCGTAAGTGATGCTTTCCTTTCAAATCTTGATTTTATAGTACCGACAAAGACGCGCCTAGTTGAAGAAATATCCTTGACAGGATCTGTAGAACCTAATCCCGATAAGGTCATTACTTTCATAAGTCTGGCTGGAGGTATCATCTCCAACACCTATTTTTCTTTAGGTGATTATGTAGATAAAGGCCAGTTATTGGCAGAGCTAAGAAGCACAGAACTCTCTGATCTGTATGCCCAATCCAAAACCATAGCTTCCCAAATCAAAGTAGCGGACAAAAGATTAGCATCTGCACAATCCATGTATGATGATGAAATATCCTCTCAAAAGGAATTAATGGAAGTTGAAAGTGAACTGGAGATATTAAAAGCAGAACAGGAAAAAATTAATGCCAACTTAAGTCTATATAGTGCTAGTCCTGACAAGGGCATCTTTCAAATTAAAGCGCCACATTCAGGCATCATTACTTCAAAATCCATATCAACAGGAGCCCAGATAGCTGCAGGAGGGGATGCATTATTTGTCATCTCTGATCTGGAAGAGGTCTGGATAATGGTAAACATTTATGCCAGCAATGTACAGGACATTAAAAGTAAAATGGATATAAGTATAAAAACACTCTCCTACCCAGATGAACTTTTTGAAGGAAAAATATCAGCCATATCTCAAGTGCTTGATGCAGAGGCCAAAGTTTTAAAAGCACGTGTGGTGCTACCAAACCCTCAGCTAAAATTAAAGCCGGGCATGCTGGTAGATGTCATAGCACAAAAACAGGGAAATACCGAGTCGTTAAGCATACCCATATCGGCAATCGTTTTTGACAACAACAGGAATTATGTAGTAATATATCACGACGCCTGTAGCATAGAAGTGCGTGAAGTGGAAGTTATATTAAAAAACAATGGAATGGCCTATATATCCAGTGGATTGAATGAAGACGATAAAGTGATTTCAAAAAACCAGTTACTGGTTTTTGAACAAATTAAAAACTATCAATACTGAATCCGATGGCCAAATTGATACAAAGTATAGTCGGGTTTTCATTACGAAATTCAAACATTGTCTTCTTTCTTACCACATCATTATTGGTAGCAGGGATTATCAGCTATATCTATACTCCTATAGAAGCATTTCCAGATGTAACAAATACCCGTGCCAGAATCATTACCCAATGGCCTGGTAGAAGCGCTGAAGAGGTGGAAAAATTTGTAACACTCCCCGTTATGAAAGCGGTCAATACTATTCCAAAAAAATCGAGTGTTAGGTCTATTTCTCTGTTTGGATTATCAGTAGTCACTGTATTATTTGAGGATGATGTCGATGATTTCTATGCGCAGCAGTATGCAGCCAACCGTATACAGGGAATAGACCTGCCTTCTGGTGCTGATGCAGAAATCGAACCGCCTTATGGTGCTACGGGTGAAATATTCCGATATGTAATAAAAAGTAGCAGACCTATCAAAGAACTTACTGCCATCCAGGACTGGGTGATAGAACGTGAACTGGTATCTGTTCCAGGAGTGGCTGATGTGGTCAGTTTTGGAGGGGAAGAAAAGATCTATGAAATTAAAATCAATCCTACAGAATTAGCCAACTACGATCTGTCACCATTAGAGGTGTATGAGGCAGTTTCTAAAAGCAATATAAACGTAGGTGGGGATGTAATAGAACGAGGATCACAGGCTTATGTGGTACGAGGCATTGGACTTTTAGATAACATTGAGGACATAGAGAATATATTGATAGAAGTAAGGGGTACATCCCCCATTCTAGTAAAACATGTGGCAGAAGTACAGATATCTGCTAAACCTAGATTTGGAACAGTAGGACTGCAAGACGAAGATGATCTGGTACAGGGTATAGTAGTAATGCTAAGGGGACAAAATCCTGCTGTGGTAATCGAGGATGTAAAGCTGAAAATAGCAGAACTCAACGAAAGGATACTACCAGAAGATGTTCAAGTAGAAGCATTCCTGGACCGTACCGAACTGGTGGATAACACGGTCAATACAGTCACCAAAAATCTCGTGGAAGGTATTGTATTGGTTGCTGTTATTGTTTTTGTGTTTTTGTATAATTGGCGTATGACGATCATAGTGGCATCAGTTATTCCATTGAGCTTTCTTTTCGCCATCTGCATGCTACAGATCATGGGTATGCCTGCCAACTTAATTTCGATGGGAGCATTAGATTTTGGCTTATTGCTGGAAGGCACTTTAGTGATTGCTGAAACGGTTTTTGTGGCATTGGAAAAAAAAGCCCATCAACTGGGTATGGATAGGTTTAACAAAATATCCAAATTAGGAATTATCAAAAAAAGTGCGGGTAGTGTTGCCACCTATATTTTCTTTGCGTTAACTATATTAATTGTAGCACTCATACCCATTTTTTCCTTTCAGAAAGTTGAAGGGAAAATGTTTACCCCTCTGGCATATACATTGGGTTTTGCACTGCTGGGTTCACTTATACTTAGCCTCACTTATGTCCCGGCAATGTGTAAGGTTTTGCTATCCAAAAATATCATAGATAAAGACAACATCATAACCAGAAGCATGAGAAATGGGATATATAAGTTATATCTCAAGTCATCCCAGTACAAAAAATTGACATTGGTCTCCTTTTTAATTTTGTTGGCTTTTAGCATCATTGGTTTTCTTAATCATGGAACAGAATTCTTACCCAAACTAAATGAAGGGGCCATATATGTAAGGGCCACCTTACCAAACAGCGTAAACCTGGAAGAGTCCAACCGGACTGCTATAGAAATGAAAACCAAACTGCGACAGTTTGAAGAAGTTAAATTTGTATTGAATCAGGTTGGCAGACCTAATGATGGAACAGATCCTACTGGATTTTTTAATATAGAATTTCATATCCAACTGCACCATGAAAAGGAATGGAGAAGAAAGATCACAAAAGAGCAGCTGATAGAAGAAATGCGGGAAGTCTTGCAGACTTATCCGGGTATAGTATTTGGGTTCAGCCAACCTATACAGGATAATGTGGAAGAATATGTAGCAGGGGTGAAGAGTTCCTTGGTCATAAAAATATTTGGTGATGACCTTTTTAAATTGGAAGAATATGCGGATCAGGTAGCGAACAGTATCAAAGATGTAAAAGGCATAGAAGATCTAAATGTTTACCGAAATATAGGTTTACCTGAACTGCGCATCAATTTAGATGAAAAACGCATGGGTAAATACGGTGTAGCCATGGCAGAAGCTCAAGCAGTCATAGAAATGGCTATAGGTGGCCAGGCAGCTACTACTTTTTATGAAAATGAAAGAATGTTTGATGTCCGAATCCGTTTTCAAAAAGAATATAGAGATAACAAGCAAAAAATAGGTGAAATATTGATTCCCACATTAGATGGTAAAAAAATACCGCTTCGGGAGATATCGGATATAGATTTTATTACCGGTCCCACCTTTATTTATAGAGAAGGCAGCAGCAGATATATAGCTATAGGTTTTAGCATTGAGGGCAGAGATCTGGGTAGCACCATTTCGGAAGCAAAGGATAGAGTAGACCAAACAGTAATCCTTCCTCCATCCAACCGCATGGAATGGGCCGGAGAATTTGAAAGCAAAGAAAGAGCTACGAAGCAGTTGATGATGATCGTGCCTATATCATTGATCGTCATCATGTTTTTACTATGGATGAATTTTAAAGGTAATGTAAAAGATACGGCCATTTCCCTAGTAGTGATTCCTTTTGCTTTCATAGGTGGCTATCTATCCCTATTACTGACAGGAACCACTTTCGGAATCTCTGCAGGGATAGGTTTCATCATCCTATTTGGTGTAGCCACCATCGATGGGATAGTGCTTATCGGAAATATAAAAGAACAGCTAAACATACGGCTGCCATTAAAAGAAGCTATTTCCAAAGCCGTATATAGCCGGATCAGGCCTATTTTAATGATAGCCCTTATGGGTTCTATGGGTTTATTACCAGCAGCGCTTTCTACAGGAATGGGATCAGAAATACAAAAACCTTTGGCCATCATGATAGTAGGAGGATTGATGGTATGCATGATCCTCTCATTGACAGTACTCCCCCAAATTTATTATTTGTCATATAGAAATCATAAAAATGAAAATTGATAATTTTATATTAGCGATTATTGCTGTAATCGGTCTGGCATATTTATTCCCCCACTGGGGCAGTGATGAAGGTCCTGTACCTCTCGATCAAATAGGAAGCATAGGCGTCTCTTTAATATTCTTTTTCTATGGCCTGAAACTAAGCCCTTCAAAGTTAAAACACGGACTGAGAAACTGGAAGTTGCATTGCTTAGTACAGCTTTCAACCTTTATATTATTTCCTATAATTGTTTTAGTGTTTTACCCTTTTATTCATAGCGATCAGGGTGTGAAATTATGGTTGTCATTTTTCTTTCTGGCCTCATTACCCTCTACAGTATCGTCTTCTGTAGTGATGGTCTCTATAGCTAAAGGTAATATACCTGCGGCCATATTTAATGCCAGCATCTCTGGATTGATAGGAATAGCTATTACTCCTTTGTGGATGGGCTTATTTCTAACACGAGAATCCGGAGATTTTAATTTGGGTCAGATATATATCCAACTGTTGACTGAGATACTATTGCCTGTCATATTGGGGCTGCTATTACAAAAGTATTGGGGCAAATTTGTTTTAAAGCATCAAAACCATCTTTCAACCTTTGATAAATCCATCATCCTGCTGATTATTTTCAAAAGTTTTGCTGAATCTTTCGAAGATAATGTTTTTGGATCGGTACAGGTTTATGATCTGCTCATAATTTCAATAGCAGGCATGTTACTTTTTTATGTCGTATACTATATGATAGGTTTTATATCCCGCAAATTAAATTTCAGTATTGAAGACCAAATAACAGCCCAGTTTTGTGGTACTAAAAAATCATTGGTCCATGGCACCGTATTTTCGAAGATATTGTTCCCTGCCGATTTTTCCATGGGGATAGTCCTCTTGCCTCTGATGTTATTTCATGCACTTCAGATTTTCATAGTCAGTATAATGGCATCTAAGTTGGCTCAAAGAGTGTTCATATTGGTGGTAATGGTCTATGGATTAAGTACCACTACCGCTTCCTATTCCCAAACATCCTCTTATACTCTGAGTGATTCGTCCGGTATATATGTTACCTATGACGATTATTTAAGGCAGGAATTAAACTATATATTTCCCTCAAACAGAAAAGGTTACACGCTTTGGCCTAAAGGATTTATAGCTTATAAAGATTTAAAGCTATCCACTCCGCTCCATTCAGAAATAATTAAAGCTTCAACATTTTGGGGCTATAAAGATCATAAGGGCAGATTAGTAAGATCATTCAATAATCGTCATTATAAAGTGCTTGAAATCGGTGGTATGATTATTTATCACATTTATTCACCCACAAGAAATGCTTATTATTTTAGTAAGTCGCTTCACCATGACATTTATAAACTGTCAAATAAAAACCTTTTAAAAGTATATTCAGATGAACCAGCATTTTTAAAAAATTTAAGTGTACTTAAGAAAAATAAATGGTTGGAATGGGATGAAAAGAGACAGTGTAACCGTCTCAATGGGCTTTGGAAAGAATTACATACTGAATCCATGATTAGATAGAGCAATTTCTCCTGCTATTTAAAAATTCGAAAGACTTGTTATAATCGAAGGGTAAACCCATGGGTGCATTATTGATATTAGACATCTTTCATATAGTATTTATTTAGTATCTGCCCAAAGCAATAAAATGATGTGATCAATGCTATGGAAATATTAAAGCTTTTGGCTGTAAATTCTCCTCGTGAAAAATGAAAAATACCTGAACCTCTTATGAGTAGAAAAATACCACGGGATATAAATTTGGAAAATTTTGGTTAGATCCTGAACAATAATGGAGGTAGCATGCCCACTAAGGCACATATATCTAAGGCCTGTGATGCAATCCTTCAGGTGAATACTTTTTCAAAAAACCTGACCATATAATAAAGGCAAAAACACTTGGGCTATCCATAAGATTATGTTCATACCTTTATAGGACTTTTTCTGATCGTCACATTTGATTTGTAGATCTGTTAGTATAAAAATATTTATCTTTATTACCAAAAATCTATTACTTCCCATTAGGAATGTCTATCCAATGGGAAGTAATTTATAAATCAACAGGTTATGTTATCAAATGCGGGTTGCCCTAAAACTATGCTTTCCATCCAAGATGCGCTAGAAGCGGTGGAGGGAAGATGGAAATTGCTAATTTTATTTGCACTATCTGAAAAGCCCAAACGGTTTAAACAGCTATCTAGAGAAGTCAATGGTATCACCGACAAAACACTCTCCAAAGAATTAAAAAGTTTGGAAGCAAACGAACTTATCAGAAGAGAAGTCTATGATACTTTTCCTCCTACCGTAGAATATTCCATCACCACACATGGTTTATCATTGGAAAAAGTATTGGACGAACTTCATTTTTGGGGCCTCGCCCACCGTCATAAAATCATGGGAAAATAATCTATAAACAGCCCTACCATTAGATCGTATCTTAGGTAAAATTCTAGACCGAGCTTATAAAATGACAAGACATCACTTAGATGCGCTAATCTGTTTCTTCTTTCAATTGATAGGTTTGCACAAGCTCATATAAGTTTGAATGCTATCTTTTGATATCTAATTACCAAATTTACTACCCAGTATATAGCTTTATAGAGATAGAATTCCGGATAATATTCATACCCAATGGCATTTTTTTCATCCTCTCTCTATAGAATAATATACAGATAATGACACCCAATATTTTCAAATGTTCTAACAAAATTTATTATAACCGTAAACTAATAAATAGACAAATTATATTTTATAAATGATCAAAAAATTCATAAAATCAATTAGCTTAATAGTGCTAAATCATAGGGTGATTTTTGTAGAATATTTTATTTAACATTTATTTTTCAATTTTATGGACCTATATGATTTTTTTTGAAAATAATTCCGTAACATTAAATTAATTCTTGATTGACAATTAATTAGTTGGTTATTTGAATTAATAATAAAATAAAGTATGGTTTGATGCGATAGTCATTATTGACTACAAAAAGATATGAGAATCTGCCACTTTCTTTCACACTATTAAATAGCGGTTATGTTTTCTGAAAAACAACTTGTAGAACAGCTTAAGCAAAGTAACACTGATGCTTATGGAAGATTGTACCATCTGTATGTGCAAAGATTGTACGGTTTTGTTCTAAGAATGGCCAAATCACCGGAACTTGCTGAAGATATCGTTCAGGATATATTTATAAAACTTTGGGAAAATCGTGATCAGCTAGACCCTGATAAATGCATAAAGGCTTATATGTTTACAATGGCCAAAAACCAACTGCTCAATTTTATTAAAAGAAAAGCTCATGAAAGCCGGATTATAGATGAAATTCTCGCCCATGTGCCTAGGGGATGCAAGTCTACTGACAACTTGGTCTTAGAAAATGAAATCCAGCAATTACTGGACGAAGCTCTTTCTTCCCTGCCTCCACAGAGAAAATTGATTTTTGAGCTATGTAGGATACAGGGGCTGACTTACAAACAAGCTGCAGATCAGCTCGGACTTTCAGACAGCACAGTAAACAGTCAAATGGTAAAAGCCATCAGGTCTATTAAGGAATTCTTAAAAGAAAAAGACGTAGCATTACCAGTGGTAATTATAGCAGTGGCAGAATGGCTGATAAACTGAATAGTGTCCTAGATACTATTTAGCTTTAATGAGGAGTTTACACAAAAAAATTAAGCTTATGTATTATCCAGTTTTACCAAGGACATATTGATAGACTCATTCCGCTACTGAATCAATAAATTTACAAAAGCATTATAGTTTTTTCATAAATGGCTTTTCTTTACTAATAGAAATATCGAAAGTATAAATCCATTAGCCAGCTAAAAATACGTCGAATAATAAGTTGATAGAATTATAACATCCTTTTTCGATTGCTTCTTCAGAAATAGCGGCTGTTGATTCATAAGCTTAACCGCTTCTAAAGAATAGGAATGCCCTCCTTTCTAAAGCATACTTTCCCAATATCAAGCCAGCTGCTCACCTCCAAACCTTTGCTTAAAAATACCTCCTGTAATACAAATAGCATAACAGGAAAGATGAAACCTCACTTATAATATATGGTTTTACATCAACGAAAAAAGCGGTCCCAGCACCTTAAGGGGCAAAGACCGCTTTAAATAAATGTTTTATAACTTTTGTAATCTTTATTCGGGTATGATGATGGGAGTAAGGATCCCTTCGACTATTCTTGGATTGTCATTTATTTTCGCCGCTAAGGCCTTGATTTTTTCTGACGAAACGCTTTCTATTTGTTCTAAGGTTTCCTTTTCACTTGCCAGTGGCATTTCATTCTTTATGCTAGCTACAATCTTCTTTAACCAATAAGCATTTTTTTCCCTATTTTCTACAACCCCCTTTTTTAAATTACTCTTGATTTCATTTAGTTCTGCAGTATTTATCTCATATGCCAGGTTCTTTATGTCGTCAAAAACAATTTCTACGAGTTTTTCGGTCTTGTCTGGATTACAGTTAAAGCTCACATTCAATACATAGTTTTCTTCAGGAATATTCTGTAGATAGCCATATGCCTGAACTCCGTATGATCCACCTTCTGCCTCGCGGATCCTTTCTAAATAGCGCTTACTTAACAATTGCCCGATTACATTTATGAGCAGATTATTTTCTCTATTAAATTCCATATCACCTGTCAATAAAATATTAACAGTCGTTTGGGGTGTTTCCATTTCACGTGATAGATGTATGGGTGTCATTCCCTCTGCAGGTCTCATATTATGGTTGACCACAGATTCCTGACTATCATCTCCACGGATGCTTCCTATATATTTTTTGGCCAGGTGCATGAATGTTTCAGTTTCAAAATCACCTACAAAAACAAAATCAAAATCCGAGGCATTTCGGATACGGTCTTTATATATCTGCTGTATTTTATCAATTGATAGATCTTCGATCAATTCCTTTTTAAATATAATTTCTCGGCTGTTAAAATTGGACTGTGCTAACTGTAGAGAATCTCTAAAATCACTTTGTACATTATTTTTCTTCGCCGTCAGTGAATTCTCAAAGTTCAGTTTCAGTAGGTCCAGGATATCATTATCAAACCGAGGTTCTGTAAATGCAAGGTAAATGCGCTGCATCAGCACCTCTAGATCATTCAGGGTACTACTGCCTCCCAATCCTTCACTATAATCTCCAATTTCTATTACCAATGAAGTTTGTTTACCCTGAAGGTATTTATTCAATTCTATCTTCGACATCGTCCCTATACCGGACTCCGATGCTAGAATAGAAGTTACCATAGCATTCGGAAGGAGCCCTTCATCAATCAAGGATTTTCCTCCGGGACTGAATGCCTGGAAATATACCTGCTCTTTATCAAAATTAGTTGGAAATAAAGTAATACGTGCTCCATTAGACAGGGTATAAGTTTGACCGTTGATCCCCTGAAAATCTTTTACTTTGACGATTGATGCACCTGGAAGAGGTTGGTTGATCAATTCTTTATCCATTATGACTTCTTCATACATCCCTACTTCAGAAGCATCCACCTGTTCCAATACAGCCAAGATTTCATTTTCTTTAGGATATTCTAAACTATCCGTCCCCGTGAAACCCAATATTTTTTCACCAGAATTAAAATTGTCAAGTAAACTGATAATGTCCTCATTCTGGATGGTCTCAATAAATGCCAAACGATATTGGAGGTTCCAAAGATAATCCCCCACCTCTTTGCCTTTAAAGAAGGCCCTATAAATTTCACCCGCATAGGCATCGTTTTCTCTCTTCTTACTGTTTTTGATGGATGCTTCAATACTTGTTTTAAATGCGGCTTTAGCACGTAACAGCTCATCTGGAGTGGCGCCGTATTGCATGAATCTTTTCAGTTCTGTTAAGGTAAACCTGACAGCTGGTATGATATTGTCCTTTTTCGGCTGTGAACTTACGGATAAGACATCCAGAGGCCGCACAAAATTAGAAATACTGAAACTAGATGAAAGTACTGGGCTATTGGCATCTCTGCTTAGTTCAGAAAGCCGATTATTAAAAACATACCGTGCCAATTGAAGTTTGATACCGTATGCTATATCTTCAGTTTCACTAAAAGAATGATCTGCCTTTTGCTTTATATAGTACTGGACCACAGGCTCTCCCAACTCCTTATCTGTAGCCAGTAGGTAAGAAAAGCCATCATTTATAGGTACATCAAAAACGACACGCTCTGGAAGACCTTTTTTTAATGGAATGTCAGAAAACCTTTCCTTTATTTTCGCCTCTATTTTTTTGACATCTACATCCCCTACTACTACAATGGCTTGTTGGTCTGGGCGATACCAGTTTTTATAATATTCTCTCAATTCATTGTAATGAAAATTATCAACGATTTCCATTAACCCTATTGGAAATCTGTTCTCGTATTTAGAACCCTTTAGTAAACCTTGTTTGAAGATTTTATCCGATGCTCTACTCATGGGAGTATTTCGAGAGCGCCACTCTTCCCTGATCACACCTCGCTCATTATCTATCTCCTCCTCTATCAATGTTAATCCAGCAGACCAATCATATAACACTAACAGAACAGAATCCAATAGATTTTCATTTTGTACAGGTACTTTATTGATATTATAGACTGTTTCATCAAAACTCGTGAAGGCATTGATTTCTGAACCAAACTGCATACCGTTCTTCTGAAGGTATTCCAGCATCTCTTTATTACTGAAATGCGCCGTACCATTAAATGCCATATGTTCTAAAAAATGGGCAAGGCCCTGCTGAGTGTCATCTTCCAAAATAGAACCTACATTTTGAGCAAAATAGAAAGATACCCTTTCTTTAGGTTCTTCATTATGCATGATATAGTATTGCAAGCCATTGTCAAGTTTGCCAGATACCATATCAGCCGGTTTAAATGCTTCTTGGAACTGCTGCTGTGCAAATAAGTTATGGATACCACATAACAGCAGAAGTGTCCAAAGGATTTTGATTTTCATGAATGAGTAAGTTTATGATTGATGTAATTAAATATGTTAAGTAAATCGCATTATGGAATTACTCCGATGGAAGTAGTACACCTTCTATTATACGAGGGTTGCTATTTATTTGAAAGGCCAGTTTTAGTATTTCTTTATCTGTTATCGCATCCACTGCATCCAATTCCATTTCAAATGTCAATAAGGGCATGCCTGTATAAAGATGCTGGAGGATTTTTTCAAAATGCCGACGGCTATTTGATTTATTTTCTTCTATACCCTTTTTAAGGCTACTCTTAATTTCATAAAAAGCCGCTTGATCGAGGGTATGAGAAAGGTTTTCCAGTTCTTGGTAAACTATTTCCAACAACCTTTCCGTCATATCAGGATTACCATTAAAGCTTATGTTGAGGATAAAAGCATCCTGAGGATTTTGCTGCAATACAGCATTCACTCTCACACCATAGGTGCCCCCTTCCTCTTCCCGGATGCTTTCCATATATCGCTTAGCTAATAATTGCCCCAAAATATTCAAAGCCAATTGGTTTTCGTGCGTATATTCCATATCACCCGTTATATAAACATTCACAGTCGCCTGAGGGGTTTTCATAGGGCGACGAAGATGAACACGGTCAATACCTCTTTCAGGTATCATATCATGGTCAATGACCATTTCTCTTTCTTTATTACCTGGAATAGACCCTATGTATTTTTTTATAAGCGAAAGAAATTGCTCCCTATCTACCTCCCCCATAAATACAAAATCAAAATCAGCAGCATTATTTATTCGGTCCCGATAAACTGTTTCTATTGCTTCCATAGAAAGTTCATCGAGAAGCTTATTATTTAAATGTACTTCCCTTTCACTATAATTGCTCTTAGCCAGCTGCAGGTTTTCGATAAACTCATTTTGTATATTGCTTTCCATGGTAGCATACAAAGACGCCAGATTCTGCTTAGCAGTCTCAAAGATCTGTTGGTCAAACCGGGGAGCGGTAAATGAAAGGTATATACCTTTAAAGAGTGCCTGGAGATTTTTGCCGGTAACATATCCGGTGAGTGTTTCTTCATGATCCTCTATCTTGATATCGAGGGGGACGACTTCTTCTGACTTTCTCAATTCCATCTTATTCAGATTGGCAAGACCGGATTCACTTGCAAACATGGGCGCAAAAAGTGAATTGGTAAGGAGTTCCTTATCCAAAACAGATCTACCCCCTGGACTAAAGGCTTTAAAATGGACACCCTCATCTTTAGCAGGAGGTGGAAATAAGCTCACCCGGGCACCGTTAGATAAGGTATATCTGACACCATCTGTCCCGGTGATTATTTCCTCAGAGACCACCTTGCCATCCTCCATGACCAAATCCATCAAAGGCCTGTCAAAATTGATATCCTGGTAAGGATCTAAAGGGGTAACCTTTAATTTTTCTAGGAGGTCAACAATAGCTTGCTCAGTAGGAAATAATGAACTATCCGATCCTTTGATGGCTACTATATGTTCACTGGCTTTATAATAGTCAGCAAATTCTTCTAGTAGGTCTTCTCGGGTAAGGGCTGACAAATAATCTAATTCATATTGTAATTCCCAATGGTAATCAGCCATCTTGTGATCCTTAAAAAAAGCTTCATACAGTTTTATGGCAGAGTAAACACTGCTTCGTCCTTTGCCGGATTTTAGAGAAGTTTCAGTACTTCGAATCATAGCGGTTTTGATACGGTCAAATTCCTGATCCGTAGCGCCATGATTCATCCAGCGGCTTAGCTCAGTTAATGCAAATTCCAAACTTTGAAGTATTTCACCTTTTTTAGGGTGTATACTGATTTTGATTACCTCAAGAGGCCTCACCACTTTTTCAAGCCCAAATCGGACTGAAAGTGCCGGAACCGGAGCGGCATTCATAATATGATGTAGACGCTGGTTAACAAGAGAACTTATGATTCTGAATTTCAGGTTTTTTTCTATAACCTCTTTTTCGTTTAATGAGGGATCTATTTTGTTTTTAATAAAATAATCGATTTCAGTGGTACCCAGTTCCTTATCGGCTACTGTAAGATAGATGAATTCATCGCTTGTAGGAACTTCAAATACTGGACGGTTAGGTGGGTTATCAGGTATGGGTAATTTCGAAAACAGACGCTTTACTTTTTGTTCCATTTCTTCTGAATCAATAGCTCCTACCACTATTACCGCCTGAAGATCCGGCCTGTACCAATTATTATAAAAGGTCTTTAAATCCTGATATTCAAAAAGATCTATCACTTCCATCGTCCCTATGGGGGAACGTAAAGCATATCTGGAATCCTTAAGTAAACCCTGAATTTTTACTGTATCATCAGCTCTTTTAACAGGGTTATATCTGGAACGCCATTCTTCTCGGACCACACCCCGCTCCTTATCGATTTCTTTTGCAGAAAGGGTCAATCCTGCCGACCAGTCAAAAAGTATCAAAAGTACCGAATCAAGAAGTGCATTATTGTGCACCGGCACATTCCTTATACTATATACGGTTTCATCGTAATCAGTAAAGGCATTTATCTCGTATCCAAACTTGATCCCGTTTTTTTGGAGATAGTCTAACAATGCTTTGTCAGAAAAATGTTCTGTACCATTAAAGGCCATATGCTCGAGAAAATGGGCAAGCCCTCTCTGATGATCTTCTTCTAGAATAGACCCTACGTTTTGGGCAAAATAAAAAGCCGCTCGATCCGGAGGCTCATTATTCTCCATTATGTAATACTTCATTCCATTTTCCAATATACCCGAACGTAGATCCGCAGGTGTAAAACTGGTAGTACTCAAATTTTGCCCCATAGCTACCTGCTGACAGGCCAGCAAAAATAGTAACGGATGGAGAAATTTCTGTATGCTTATACTTAAGGATCTTTGGATCATTTTCTGGTCTAAGTCTTTCTATATTTTGTAGCAGCATAGTTTAAATTATGCTGGAAACTTCCTTAGGTAGGTTGTTTATTCTTGATGAAAGATTTCAGAAAGCTTTTCTGACAGCTCTTCTCCCCGCATATTTTTAGCTATAATGACCCCATCAGGATCAAGAAGGAAGTTCTGAGGAACAGCGGAGATACCATATTGCTTGGCTACTTCATTTTTGAATCCTTTCAGATCACTTACATTGATCCAGGGAAGTTTGTCTTTTTCAACAGCAAACTCCCAGTTTTTCCTTTTGTCGTCTACTGATACTCCTACAATTTCAAAATTCCTATCCTTAAATTCATTATAAGCTTCTACTATAAAAGGGTTTTCCTGTCTGCAGGGCACACACCAGCTGGCCCAGAAATCAATGAACACGTAATTACCCCTTAGAGCATTTAGCGAAAATGTATCCCCTTGCAGGGTAGTTTGTGAAAATTCCATCGCTTCTTCCCCCACAGAAGTACGTTTACCAGTCAAAATCTTATCATACACACGCTGTCCCAGTGGAGTATTGCGAACCTCATCAGTAAATTTCTGATACTCTTCCTCGGCCCAGATCGGATCAAAATTATACCCCAACTCATAATTTGTAAAAGCAGTCAATGCGAAGTAAGAATCAGGGTGCGCTTCTACAAATTTCCGCACCAGTTCTTCCGTTTGCTTTCCTGTGGCCTTGATGGTATCTACAGTGGCCATATAGGCATCATCATAAGCTTTTCCCTGCAGCCCCCAGGATAGATCCTGTATTTTCTGACGCAAGGGATTGATTTGCTTACTAAAAGCTATAGACTGGTCTGTCAGTAAGGAACCACTGATACTGGCATTCTTGATCGAATCAGTGGCACTGATCTGCATATCATTATTGTCAAGGTAAAAAGTAAAGGTATCTTTTAGGTAAGACTTATCGGGATACGTTTCACCATGACGTACATTAATGGAAGCCTCTATAGGATGGGACACCTTACCGGTAAAGGTGAACATGCCCTCTTTAACAGCTACAGTATCGGTGAGGGTAGAATCTTTCTGTGTATAGGATAACACCGCCAATGAGGATGATGGCAATGACGGTATGTGAGCTTCTATTACAAAGCCTTCTTTCTGTATGGTGTCCCTGTTTTTACAGGAAATAGCCATAAGCGTGAGGGATATGGATATATAAATATAATTTTTCATCTGTTTATAATTATTTTTTAAAGATCATAACGGGGCACGTGACGAAGCAAACGGGATGGAATCTTGCTTAGGCCGATAATCATTCCTGTGTGTAAGGTTTTACTTATGTTTGATTTCATCTTTTTAAAATTTGATTATCAATAGTCAGAGGGAATTTCGGATGGTTTAATTATCAGCTTATGTGACAATTTTCGCCATGCCTTATTTCATTAAAATCACATCAAGTTGATTTTGATAGCGGCTGCTAATTATTATTTATCATACCGGGATTCTGATCCATTACCGTTTGGGGAAATTTAAGTACCAGGCGGTTTCTTGTTAAATTAAAGGTTTCTTTTACAGTGCCATCGGCATTATATATCCTGTGGGTAAGGTCTGTGATATCTAAAGGAATCAAAGGGTCCACGCTCAAACGGCGGATATCAAACCAACGATATCCTAAAACTGCAAATTCCCGAAGCCGTTCTTCAAAAATAAACCTTAAGAGAGAGATCTGATCTGATGCAATAGCGGCCGGTACTTTGGCATCCTGCTCCGGCATACGGTGCGATCTGAAAAACTCTAAGGATGCCACCGCACCGGGTAGATCATTTAGACGACACTTCACTTCAGCATCCAGTAAATACAGTTCAGAAGCACGTACACCAAACTGGGCCTGGCCACTCCCTAATACTCTTCTCAAGATTCCTGGCACCGGATATTGGGCACCATTTTGGGCAGTAGTTCTGTATTGGTACCTGAGACGCAGATCCGTACTGTGATATAAAGCGGCTACTTCGGGTTTCAATACATATTCATTTCCCTGATGTACCCAGTTGTTAACAAATTGCTTTGAATATAAATTTTCCCGGTCGTTGACAGTCAGTTGACTGCTGTAGCCATCGTTGTAATCATAGAGCCCGGTAGATATCCCCATGGAACCCATTTCTGTAATAGCGTCTCTTAACAATGGAGCAGCATCAGCATACCTTCCCATAAAAGTATATACCTTACCCAGTAACGCTTTCCCAGCAGCACGGGAGAACCGCATCCTACTGACTACCTCTACCGGAAGATTGGGAATAGCGGTGGTAAGATCTCTCACTATTAAGTCATAAATTTCAGCCACTGAAGCCCTTTGGAAATTACGGGCTACCAGATCTGCCTCTATGACCATAGGAAATCCAGGATCTGAGGCAGCAGTGGCAGCATTATAAGGCATACCAAAGTAATTAATCAAAAGAAAATATGTCCATGCACGACCCCCTAAAGCCTCTGCCTGTAACGACAGCTTTTCCTGTTCAGAACCTTCAGTGGATTGAAGTACCTCATTGATGATTTTATTGTATATGTAGAGATTCTCCATGGTGATTTCCAGTTCGCTGGAGTTCTGTTCTGTTTCGTAAATATCGGCTTCCCATCGATACAACCTTTGGGTTCTTAACTGAGAACTGCTAAAGAAGGGTTCTATAGCGACCAATTCATCACTCAAAGGGGCATGGGCATTGGTGGCACCCATATTTACCAACCTCAGGTTATAAAACATTTTATGATAATCCCCGGTTTTTTCGGCGATAAGTCTTCCTTTGGGTACGATTTCAAGAAACTCACTTGAACAGGAATTTAATAGCATGCCTCCCAAAAATAAAAGCAAGGCTTTATAGGTAGTATATATTACTTTCATAAAGTTAAATTTTTTTAAAATCTGACATTTAAACCGAAGGTGATTCTTGGAGCCGGCCTCAGAGATCTGCTACCGGAGAAGAAATGATATTCAGGATCAATACCGAGATCATTATTGGCCCATACCAATAATTCTCCAACCTGGCTTCTGAGGGTGACCTGTTGGATTCCTATGCTATTAAACATAGTGGAAGGCAGGTTATAGATAAGGTTTATATCCCGGATTTTTATAAAAGAACCGCTGAAGATGTTAACATCTCCATTTACATAGTAATTGGTGTTTCTGGTTCCATCAAATACATCGGTATGCCGGGGTACCAGCGTAGTAGCCTCATCACCTGATTCCTTCCATCGGTCCATGAATTCCACATGCGCATTGCCCAATTCAAAAGATCTTTGACCCAGTCTACCCCCGGAGTATAACTGATTGACATCCCGTCGCATGACGTGGCCTAAACTAAATACCGTATTGACATTCAGAGAGAAATTTCCATATCTTACCGTATTTCCGAATCCTCCGTTCCATTTGGGCTGGGAGGTACCCATAAACCTTACATCATCAGGTGTGGTTACATTGGTGTTTTTTGTTATG
The DNA here is from genome assembly GCF_000714815.1 of Anditalea andensis. Taxonomy (GTDB): domain Bacteria; phylum Bacteroidota; class Bacteroidia; order Cytophagales; family Cyclobacteriaceae; genus Anditalea; species Anditalea andensis. Next base: position 360,286 of record NZ_JMIH01000016.1, read on the forward strand.
GTACCATCTGCCAACCTGATTTGCGGATCGCCGTTACTATCAAGCCCGGCATAATTATAGGCAAAAACAGAAAAAGCAGGATAACCCTCCACATATTGCTCTGTCACCCTGACATCTCCTGAGGTAGTTTCCTGAGTTAGGTGAAGCGCCTTAATTTTATTTTCATTATAGGATATATTCAAAGTGGAAGACCATGAAAAAGAATTCCGTACCACATTCCTTGTCTGTAGGGCAAACTCCACCCCTTTGTTTTCCAGATCGCCCAGATTACCGGTCACGCTGCTGTATCCTGTAAAAGGATTGGTGGGAATGGTTCCCAAAAGGTCTGATGTAAACCGTTGATAATAATCAACAGAACCCGATATGCGTCCCAACAGGTAAAAATCAATACCGAAATTGGTGGTCGCAGTCCGTTCCCAGCTCAATTTACTATTGCCTGGAGTAGAGATCAACAATCCCGGCTCCGGGAAGAAGGCGCTGTTTACAGGTCTCAATATATCCCATGATGCAGCTGATCCTGGATTGGGTGCATTACCGGCTATACCGTAGGTAGTCCTCAGGAATATATCATCTATCCAGTGGACACTGCTCAGGAAATTCTCTCTACTGATATCCCATTTGCCCCCTACACTCCATGCGGGTCTGTTTTGGGCAGATCTATCCAGACCAAATAAGTTGCTTTGATCATTTCTGATACTCGCATTGACAGAATATCTGTTATTGAAAGTATAGGCCATATTGGAATAATAGGAGGTAAAACGAGTAGTAGTTTCACTGCTGCCAAAATACCTTCCATTTTCCAGGGAACTGTAAGTGAGCACATAATTTGGTTTTACCACATCATTTACCAGAGCCAAACCGTTGTAATCGACGTGGGTATAAGTTTGAAGCCTGTCATCGTAGCCACGTACCTGAATCCTTCTCATCACATTGAGTTGCTCCTGGGCTTCCTGTCCGGCGATCATATTGAGTTGATGCTTTCGGTTGTTCCATTGCTTATTATAAGAGAACTGATTTCTGATGGTCCATGATTCACCTTTGGAATTGGTGACCTCATAATTACCGCCGGTATTTGGCAGCAGGTATTGAGGTGTAGCACCCGGAGAGGGGACTACTGTAAACTCGGCGGTTTCTGTTCTAACCCCCAAAGCCATGCGATCTCTATAATTCTGATTTTCTATGGCGTCTGAAGTATAGCCATATCTACCCTGAAATTGTAAACCGTCTATGATATTCAATTCTACTCCCAGTACATTTCTGATCGAACGGTTTATAATCTCGGTCTGTGCATAATTGACTTCATCCAATGGAACATAGCTTAAGTCAATACGACTTAAATTCTGGAAGACCTGTCTGATAGAATCACTCATTTCTGTCATATAGGACATTTCCAGGTTGTTACCGTTAGCATCCCTAAAGAGCTGATAAGGGTAAAAATGGGAATTCACATTGATATTGTTCTGCGATATGGACTTATTATAGGTTATATCCGTAATCAGATCAATTTTGAGACGCTTTCCCATATCAAAATTCTGACGAAGGTTCAGCTTGTATCTGTTTTGATCATTTCCGGGACGGTCTGTCCGGGTACCCGTATAAGTACCTGAACCATAAAAAGAATAACCTTTTTGGCCACCGGAAACAGAAAGCGTATGGTTGGTAAGAACAGAAGGACGGTACCACAATTCTTCTATCTGGCTTCTGTTGTTTATAGCCGCCAGACTATCCAGACTAAATCTTGCCTGGGATGCTGAAATCAATCCCCGTTGCCTATTGTAAAGGATCATTTCATGTGGGGGAATCCCTCTACCTTGCCTGAAATAGGTAGAGACCTCTTGCCAGGGATTATTGACCGGATCAAAAATTTCTTCAGCAGTCTGAATATACTGCTGGCTATTGAGGTAAGGAAAATAGCTCATATCAGGCCTCCCCTCTATGGCCACAAAATTATCATACTGAAATTGGACCCTCCCTGTCGGGGATCCCACTTTGGTATTAATTACAATAACGCCATTGGCTGCCCTAGCTCCCCAAATAGATGCAGCAGTCGCATCTTTTAATACAGTAATATCACGTACATCCTGTGGATTTATATTCTGTATATCTTCTACCGGCAGACCATCTACTACGAACAAGGGAGAAGAAGATAGACTTACCGAAGAGAGCCCACGTAACAAAATAGGGTTTCTTATCGCTGCACCTGGGCTTTTATTTATAGTAAGTCCGGGAACCAGGCCATCCAGCAAGTCGGCTATATTCATACTACTGGTCCGGTTCTGAAGTACCTCCATGTCCGGCTTGGAATAGGATCCCGTACTTCTTTCTTTTGGAAGCGTCTGATAGCCTGTAGAGACGATTTCAACCTCTGACAATTCGAAGTCCAAGGAAACCAAGGTGACTTGCATTATGGGCGATACGGGCAACTCCTGTCGAGCATATCCCATATGTTGGAAGATCAACACACTTCCCGACTGGACATTGGGCAGGGCAAATACTCCGTTCTCATCTGTAATAGCACCCTGATTAGTCCCTTTAATTAGAACGTTTACTCCAAAAACTGGAAGCCCAATATCATCTAATACAAATCCGCGAACAGTGTCATTTCTTGTGATTGGAGAAGAGAGTAACTGAATAATATTTTTTCTAGGGTCGGAAATGGCAGAGGGACCAGTATTTTCATTTTTTGCTCTAGAAGTACTGTTCTTTTTGTGCTCTACTACAGCTATCATATGATTGACCTGATTAAAAGAAATTAAAAATTTCTTTTCCAAGCTCAGGAGCACCTTATCTAAATTTTCATTTTTGACTTTTAAATAGATGGGCTGGAAATCTCCGATCTTGGAAGGAAAGGAAAAAGTCAGTTCTGTCTGCCTTTCCAGTTCTTGTAGGACTTCTCTCAGAGAAGACCCATTTGCCTCAAGAGTTACCTGATAAGAGCTTAAAGTCTGGGTTTTGGCATCATTGGCTATAAGTAAGCCTGATAAAGTCAGGCAGCTTACCAACAATAGAAACAATACCCTGGCCATAATGCATAGTTTGTTTAATACAAATTTTTTTGTAAAATTGTGCATACGCTTGGTTGAATAGTTGAATGGATAAATTAATTGATCATAAAGCGTCTGAAGCGAAGGTATTCCCGTACTTTCGCTTCGTCTTTTTAGGGTTTAATGGAACATAAACGCCCCTGTGTATTAAATTTATTTATAGTATCCTGTCTAGTAGGTACCGTTATTTCATTTCTATCCTATTTCCTACCTCCTGATATTCCAATCCGGCTACAAGACTGAAAATTTGTAGCACGTCTTTAAGGTTTGACCCCTTTTGTTTGAAAGTCACCCTTTGATTTTTATCAGCTGGATTCACGAAAACAAATTTGATATCATAGCGGCGTTCCAATGATCTGGCAATATCCCCGACAGTTTCGTCCACAAAGATCAACCGACCTTCTTTCCATGCCAGTATATCATCCACCTCAATCTTTTGCTCCATAAATTCCTTTGCTTCTTTATCATACGCCAATTGATCTCCAGCCAATAATGTGCGGTAAGGAAGTGCTACTTTATCCCGGATGACGCTGACTTTACCTGTGGCCACCGTTACTGCTATATCTTTATCATCTTTATAGGCTTTAATATCAAAAGAGGTCCCCAAAACTTTTATTACCAATGTCCCGCTGTGAACCAAGAATGGCTTTTCCTTATTCTCTTTTACTTCAAAAAATGCCTTCCCTTCCAGATAAACATCTCTGGTATCACCTTCGAATTTTTCTGAATAAGACAATTTGGATTCATCATTTAACCATATAGTAGAACTGTCAGGAAGCATAATTTTTATGCGTTCGCCTGTCAAAGTAGAAACTTCTACCATGGTTTGCGGATTGTAGAAGACGTTGTTGAATATAAAATAACCCATAACTCCCATTACCAATACTGCCGCTACTGCTTTCCACCAATAGGCATATATCAACCTTGACTTAGGTTTAACCTGTGTTTTGATAAGAATCTTCTGATAAAGGCTGTCTACATTTTCCTTATCCATTCTCCCTAGAGGTTTTTGGTCCATTTGATGAACTGCATCCTCCTCCAGCGCCTGCTTCCACTCTTCTTGATATTTGCCATCTAGGAAAATATGCCTGATCTCTTCTATCTCCTCATCTGTACATTCATCATTGAGGTATTTTAAAAGAAGATTTTTAATTTTTATATCCAAGGTTATTGAGGTAAGTTTAGAAATAATACAATCAGTAAAACAAATACATTTACGCTGCTTTAAAATAAATTTATATAAAAGCGATCCACATCCAATACCATATTTATAATTTAAAATCCAGGTAAAAAAAGCGCCGCCCACTGTTGATTAATCAGTTTAGCTAGGTTAGAAATTGGCTATGCGGGCGGCATCTTTATGTCTTTTTTACATCATATGGGTATTACACAGACTTACTATTCCAAAAGAGGGGCAATCAACTTTCCATCTATTGAATATGAACAGTAACAAATTTCTGTTTATTTATTTCCACCACAACTATCCCCCTATTCCCTATTGTCTACCCACCGTATTGCTGCAGCTTGAAAGTAATACAACCTGGAAGGAGCATACATTTACTCATGGTGGTTTTTTTTTTGATACTGCATTTTATTCTAATAAATTACACGTTGTTATTTACTTATGGTCTTTAGAAAATCTCATTATTATCATCAGTTAATCTGATACTCCTCCTATACCTAAAAAATGATATCTATATATTAGAATATATTATATCGTCTTTTTACCTATAAAACATTCTCTTCTATCAAAAATTAACAGTAATAAACATTGTTTTAAAATAAAAATTTTAATAGATAATATACTAATTTGCAAATAAACATCATAATATATAATTTTATAAAGTATAAAATATTTTCTATAAGACAAAATTATTTTTTTTTAAATAAAAATCACATAAAAAAGCCCAACCTCTAATTTGAGATTGGGCTTTTTTAAAACCATATTGATTGATAAAAGCAATTGATTTGATATTGGATGTTTAACTTATCGTATCTACATTGTTGCCCAGATTACGGTAATTGATGTTTTCACGTGGGTTTGTTCCATTAAGATATTCTTCCACATTCGTATAGCCATCGCCGTCAGCATCCATAGCGCCATCGGATGGATCATTGGGATCAAGGTTATATTTGATTTCCCATTCATCTGGCATACCATCCCCATCAGTATCCACCGGTACCTGCTCAGGATCATAGGTCAGGTTTGGATATCCGCCCACTTCTTCTATGTTGTTGACAATACCGGTTTCAGTCATAGTCTTTCCTGTTCGCACCATTTCGGTCACACGGATGTCCACTGCATCACGTTTGGGCAAAGTAGCCCCTGCCTTATTGAGCACGGCTTCAAAAGCATCATAGGCAGATTGGTGTGGGGACACCGGCCAACCTTCGAAGGGCGTATTGACACGGGCTGCATCCTGCTCTTCTGTTCCAATAGGAATCATAGCATCTTTTGTATCTTTAATTCTCATACCGGCCCAGTTGTTATTGTTCAACGTTTCATTGCCATCCATGATATTGCCGGCCACGTACCATTTTCCCGGACGATCTTGCTCTTTAGGGTACCAGTCACCTTCCTTCCATGCATTGCCCGGAGAGTACATACTGCGTTGTTCTATGCGTGCAAAGACAGCTCGCATGTTTTCATTGGTAGCTGGTCCCGGTTTGAAATAATTATTGATAAGATTGACCATAGAGGTTTCATCTCCACCATCAATGGTACGATGTTGCCAGTTGAAAATAACATTGTACCTAAAATCAAAAGGACCAGACATGCCTATCGATGGATTCCTGGCGGTGTTGGAAGCAAATAAGTTGTGGTGGAAGGTAGAAGGATTTCCACCCCATGTTGCACCAAACGCATGTCCTTTAGCATCTAGTGCTTCACTGGAAATTGTCCATTGAATCGTAATAAACTCAGCTGGATCTTTTATTCGGGTGCTGCCATCGAAGGATGGTCGCATATGTCGGTAAAGGGAAATGTTTTCGTCCATCCCCCAACTGGTGGAACAGTGGTCAATGATCACATGGTGGTGGGGATTTCCGCCAATATTATCATCCCCCTGGCCTCCGATAGGAATGCCCCGACGAACACGCAGGTGTCGGACAATGACATTATGGGTGTTAATATTTAACGTACCGGCGATACAAATCCCATCACCTGGAGCTGATTGACCTGCAATGGTGATGTTGGGATGGTTGATATCAAGATCATCATTAATCTTTAAAGTGCCTGCAACACGAAATATCACAATGCGCGGTCCTTCCTCCTCTATGGCTTCACGCAAGCTACCAGGGCCACTATCATTGAGGTTGGTGACGGCAATCACTTTGCCCCCACGACCTCCTGAAGTAAACATACCGCCACCCCATGCACCGGGGAAGGCAGGGATCACCGCTTCGGGAAGTCTTGGGGGATGCGGAGGAACCTGTCCTAACTCAGGGCTTCCCACTTCAGAACTGACGCTTTGCGCCTGCAAGTCATTCAAAGGATACAAAAAAGTAAGTAAAATAAAACTCGTAATAATCATTCGATATGATCTTTTCATTATTCTGGTTTTTAATATATGTTATGCTTTAATCGAAATTAATTTTAAAAAGATACCACTGCTTTGATCACCTGGTTTTCCGGTAATAACCAATTATCAAAACTGCCAATCATTTCACCAAAATTAGCCTGATGGGTGATATAGGCATCTGTAGGGAATTTTTTAGCAGCCAATAGTTTAATTACTTCATCAAAATCTTCTCTTGTAGCATTTCTACTGCATAGAATCGACGATTCTTTCGCATGAATGGCAGGGTGGCTGAAGACCAATTCTCCTTTTGATAGGCCCACCAGTACATAGCGCCCCCCGTGTGACATATAATCAGGGCCTTTTTCCAAGGCTATTTTACTTCCTGTGGCATCAAATACCACCTGGCATAGTTCCTTATCGGATTGATCAGACACCAACTCTTTGGCATTTGGTCCTGCTAATATTGTTGCTGCCACGCCAATTTTTTCCTTGGCAAATTCCAGTCTTTTTGCATTGGTATCCAAAGCCAAAACTTTGGCTCCCTGGATTTTTGCCATTACCATAATAGCCAGCCCGATTGGGCCACAGCCCATCACTAAAACGGTTTCATCTTTTTGCACATTTGCTCTTCTTATGGCATGTTTAGCAATTGCCAAAGGTTCCACAATGACCATCTCCTCCAAAGACAATTCAGGGGTAGCTATTAGAGCGGATTCCGGCACCGAGATTTTCTCTTGCATACCGCCATCAACATGTACCCCCATGACTTGCATGGAGGTGCAACAATTCGTCTGTCCATTTCTACAGGCTATACATTTTCCGCAGTGGAGATATGGAATTAGAATCACCTTTTCCCCTATAGAAAACTTACCATTTAAAGTCCCTTCTGCGATAGTGGCTGCCAACTCATGCCCAAGGATACGGGGATAGGTAAAGTAGGCCTGATTACCCAAATAAGCATGTATATCAGTGCCACAAATACCCACTTTTTTTATGTCTAACAATACCTGCCCTTCATTAGCAACAGGCATGTTTTTTTCTTTTAATAAAAACTGTCCAGGGGTCTCACAGACTATATATTTCATATTTTAATATTTTTTGAAAGCCATATGGAATCTAGCAGGTAAGCTAATCATCCTAGTAGGCGAGGAATTCTTCATGCTCGATCTTGGCATCTTTTAGGTATAAATCGCTTTGCTGTAAAATTAATACCGACATGATGGTAGATCGAGCCAATCTATTTCGTTTCTCTAAAGGGTAGGAAAAGAAAAGGAATACTTCCCTGACATTAACTTGAGTTTTACTTTGCCGGTCTTACTGCTTTGAATATCCGCTATTTGATTTGACTTTTCTAATCTCTTTTTATAATTAGAAATGGATTTGACATCTTTAGCGGGTATAAAAACTTCAGCGGTAGCATTTGCCGGTACCGTTATATCCCATTGGATTTCAGTTCCGTTTTTAATCCAATGGGAAGAAATTTTGCCATATATGGATTCATGGGAAGCTTTAACAAAATCCAGCTGATCTATAAAACTCGGATCCATTAGGATGTTTTTAAAACCCGGGTTAGCAGGGTCGGCTTTGATTCCTGCCAAATTTTCATAATACCATACGATCAAATCACCGAGCAGCATCACATGGTTTTGTGAATTCATAGAGGGGTTTGCCACATTGCCATGCCAGAGTTCCCATATGGTAGTGGCTCCGTTTTCCAGCATATATCCCCAGCTGGGATAAGTGCGGTTGGTAGCTATCCTGAAGGCAAGGTCCGCACGGCCATTTTGGGTCAGTGTCCTCATCAACCATTGTGTTCCTATTACGCCGGTACTGAGATGGCCCTTATTTTCTACCTCGATGGTTTCTACCAAGCTATTGAAAACTTTTTGTTTATGGTTTTCATTGACCAATCCAAATGCAAGGGCCAGTAGGTTATCGGTCATCTTATTGTCCCCATAGTAGCCCATTTTATTGTAAAAAGTATCATTAAACGCAGCTTTAATATGGGTGCCCAGTGCCCGGTATTCCGGAATGTCCGGCTCCCTGCCAATCCTTGAAGCAAAGTCGGCCATCAGGTCCATAAAATAATAATGATAAGCTGTAGAGATTAATTTACTTGGATTTTTTACATCGGCATTTTGTCCTGTGGCCGCTTCTATCGTCGGAGGGGGTACGCACCAATCACCATAGCTATCTTTAGTAAGGATATAATTTTCATCCATGTAATTGATCCTCATGTATTCAAGCCATTTTTTCATGGCCTGGTAATTGTCCTCAATCACCTGGACATCGCCAGTCTGCTGATAGAGCATATCCACGATCATTAGCATCGTGCCGGGCCAGGTCATATTATCACTATAATATCTCCAAAAAGCCGGCGCTACATCAGGAATACTTCCATCTGCTCGCTGCGAATAACGGATATCATCTATCCATTTGGTATAAAGACGTGCATTATCAAACATAAAATTTTCACCCAGCGCACCGGTAGACCTATCGCCCAGCCATGGTTGGCGCTCGTTCCGCTGGGGACAATCCACTGGCATCCCTTTATAGTTTCCTGCAATGCCCCACCAGGAGTTTTGGTAAATTTGATTGATGGTAGGGTCAGAAGTCTCAAAACTTCCAACAGTTTTGATGTCATCATAGACCATTTTACCAGTAAAATCCGTTACTGAAGGTGTACCCGGATACCCCGTGATTTCTACATACCTAAAACCATGATAGACGAATTTAGGCTCCCAGTCTTCCTCTTCGCCTCCCTTTAAAGTATATATATCGGTAACTTTGGCATCGCGCAGGTTTCGGACAAAAAGCTCACCATCCTCTTTCAAGGATTCTGCAAAACGTAATGTTACTTTTTGCCCCTGATTTCCCCTTACTTTCATGTGTAACCAGCCCACCATGTTTTGCCCCATATCCAGGATATACCGATCCTGTTCCAGTTTGGATATGCCGATAGGTTTTAATTCGCCCATGATTTTCATATTGGGCGTCATCTGGGCTTCAAATGTCCCTTCAGGCTCTTGTACATAAGATGCTTTTAGCCAGCCATCGGTATCAAACCCAGGTAGATTCCATCCCGGCATTTCCTTTCGGGCATCATATTCCTCCCCATCATATTCGTTGTTGGTACGGATCGGACCATCAGCTGTAAAATCCCAGGATTCATCCGTTCTAATTACTACTTTGGAGCCATCGAGGTATTCTATATGCAGTTGAAGCGCCATTTTTGGAAAACCAAAAGTTTTAATTTTATAAGGCTTGTAATCTTGCCGCATCGTGAAAAACCGGCCATTACCCAGAATTACACCTATAGCATTCTCTCCTTGCCGGAGCTGATCACTTACATCAAAGACATTTATTTTTACATTGTGATTATAATCTGTTGGAACAGGGGCCAAAACCTGATCGCCTATCTTTTCTCCATTGATATAAAGTTCATAAAGACCTAATCCCATTAAATGGACTTTGGCCTGTTTGATCTCTTTATTGGCATTAAATTCTTTTCTGAAATACCTTGCAGATAATCTTGAAAAAGTACTTACCTCATCCCAGTCAAAAGCCCGGTCCATTCCAATCCATCGGGTAGATTTCCAATCATTGTAATACATGATGCCCATACTCCAATGGGAGGGTTCGCTCCAGTTGCTCTCACCGCTTGAAGTCCAAACCCTGACTTTCCAATAAGCCTCCATGCGGTTTTGTAATGGTTTTCCATCATATTTAACATGAATGGATGTCTCTTCTTCGACCTTACCGGAATTCCATAGGTCTCCTTCGTTTTGGGCCAAAATCTCAAGGCTTGAAGCTACCAAGACTTGATAAGCCGTCTGCTTTATTCCTGCTGCATCACCCTGCAGCTGCCAACTTAACCGAGGACGAAGCACATCTATGCCTTCAGGATTGGTAAGCATTTCCACCTTTAAATTGCTTAAATCCACCGCTTCCCCTTCAGTCCCTTGTTCGAAGGGGAAATTTACCGAAGCAAAATAACCCAAAACAAACAGTATAAAAATAAATGATTTGGATATGGTCATATTGGATTGGGTTCTGATTATAGATGAGCAGCGCTCATATGGTGTTATTAAGCTTTAGATTACTTTTCCTATTAGAGCTCGGCGGTCAACTTTCCCAAAGTGCTGGAATTGGCTACCGGCTCTCCATTGACCAAAATGCTTAAGCCTTGGCCTTTGTCATATTTTTCCCCGTTCTTATCCCATATTATGGTCAGGATATTGCCCTTATAAGAGACATTATCGAGGCAAAAATAATCCCATTGCCCCTCGGGCAATAGGGGATTGATGGTTATGCTATTATCATCACTTGGTCGTAAACCGACCAATCCGGTGATCACTAAGTCGTTGAAAGTCGAATGGTTATAATACCGGCTTCTTTCCTGATCTCCTTTAAGCCAAAAACCGGTTTCTTCATCCAGGTATTCCCCTATATAAGGTCTCCCCCTATAGTATTGAGACTCCACATAAAGATTCATCAGCTTAAAATAATCGGCTTTTGTGACCATATTTTGATTATAATCGTTGAGCACATTGGCTAAACCCGTCATGGTCTGTGAAGTTGCATATGGCCATATGGCCCCATCCCATTCACAGCTACAGCACCCATGTGTACGAAAGTCAGGATGCCTGCACTCGGCAGTAGTAAGACCAAAAGGAGCCAAAAAACCTTCACTATCTGTCACCTGGTCCCAAGCGGCATGATAAGGATTGGTATCTTTGGGCAAATTGAAATACCATGGCGTAAAACCTATCGCTTCTCTGGCCTCGGCAAATTCTCCGGTTTCTTTAACCGTTTCAAAAAATAGGCGTTCGGCATTCCAAAGGTTATCATGGATCAATTGTTTTAGCGTATCGGCTTTTGCCATAAAGTACTTTTGGTTTTCTACATCACCCTTTAAAGCAGCCATTTTGGAGAGCGCCTTAGCATTTCCGTACATATAGCTGTTGATAGAAGGCCTTTTGTTCTTTTCACGTCTGCCCCCGCTTATAGATTCTTCCATAGCATCCTGTACATCAAATTGCCAGAATAAACCACTAGCAAGTCGGCGGTCATTTTCCCAATCTTTAAATTCCCGTACCAGATCCGGATACAGGTCCAATAGAAAGGCTTCATCATTGTCCACTAAATATTTATTGTATAGGGCATCGGCTGTCCAACTGCTGAAAGTCCTCAATTTTTTCATAGGCTTTCCATCATTGCCCCTAAACCATACCTGTACATTTTGGTTGATATATTTCCTGTCATGCAGCCATCTGGATTCGTAAATATGATGGCCCAACGCACTACTGATCATATTGAACTCATCGGCATAAGGTCTATCGACCAGAAATTCGGTCATTACATAGCCCTTAGGGGTATCCTTTATGTGTTTTCTTAAAGTCCACCAGCGGTAATAATATATTTCTTCAAAATTTTTCTGCGGGCTTTCAAACAAAGGGATGTTATTTTCCATCCATTCCCATGATTGTTCGTTGGAAATGGCCTGGACTTTATTTTCATCTTCCATATTGTTGAAATAGTCCACATGATGCTTGAAATCTACCTTTTTTAGCACCGCAGGCCCGATTTCGGTACTGCCGTTATCCATCTGGCAACTGGCCGTCACCAGCAATAAGAGCAGCATTAAGGGCACGTTATGTTTATTCATAATCAATATTAACTTAATTAATTCAGAGATCTTTCATGCTCTATGCTGGCCATAATGGCTGGAGCAGTAGCTTTGGGATCATTGTCTTTTATCGGTTCTGAAATATAGTATTCATAACTTCCATCTCGATTGCCACTTCCTCCGAGGCCGGCTACCACGCAGCCATCGGTTACCGTAACCGATCCATCTTCTTCCACTTTAAAAAACTGCTTAACCATTCCTTCATATCCTTTACGGGCAGTGGTTAGATATTCCTTGTCTAAATATCCCTTTCTTACCCCTTTATATAAGAAATAAATGAACATCGCTGTCCCGGAAGATTCAAGGTAGTTACCCTCATGGTCACCCTTATCGGTAACCTGATACCACACACCTGTATCCTCATCCTGGAATCTTCTGATCCCAGGAGCAAGTTTTTTGGCTATCTGGATCAATTCTTCCCTATCTGGATGATCTGATGGCAGATAATCAAGAACATCTACTATGGCCATCCCATACCAACCTATACTTCTGCTCCAGAAATTGGAAGATAATCCTGTTTCATCATCAGCCCAGTCCTGCTCCCTGCTTTCATCCCAGCCGTGATAAAAAAGGTTTTTATCAGGATCATAGGCGTGTTTGGCCATCAAGGTGATCTGGTTTACCACATCGTCATAATAAGCCGGTTCATTGAATTCTTTGCCATATTGGGCTAAGAAGGGAGAAGCCATATAGATACCGTCCAGCCATTTCTGATGGGGGTATCTTAGCTTATGCCAATATCCGCCCTCCGATGTGCGCGGATGGTTTTCCATTTGATGAAGAAGTGTATCCAAGGCCTTTCTAAACCTTTCATCTTCTGTTTTTCGGTACAAGGGGATCAATAATTTACCTGCATTGATATTGTCAATATTATAGGATTTTTGATCGTAGGTATTGATGGTACCGTCCTCCTGAATGACGTTTTCACCAAAAGTCCTGACAAAATCATAATACTTTTCGTCTCCAGTATATTCCCACATATCCAACATGGACTTTCCTATTAGACCTTGGTGATAGCCCCATCGGGGGTCTTCAGACATTAATGGAGTGAATCTTTCTATATCTGATTCTGCAAGTCTAACTGACCATTTTTCTTCAGCTACTTGCTCTTTTTCAGTTTGGACATTTACATCACAACTGCTGGATGAAACCCCCAAACATGCAATGGCACCGATAACTCCGTATTTAATATACTGCATAGCGCATTTATTTATGTCAAATAATGATCTAACGGATTCTGCTGTGCTGGTCTCTAAATACCAACCCATATTTCCGATAGAATATTCCTGTTAATTGTTAATCCTTCTAAAAACCAGTATTTATCTTTTTGTGAAAGTGTAAGTCCTACCAGCTTCTGTAGCCACATCAAATTCATGAAATCGTGGAAGCTCCAGTTTATGTAAATTCGCTTCAGGAGAGATAATCGGGTCTTTCACTTTATTTATCGGGAAAAGATGATTCGGGTTTTCTCCTCTTGCCCTGTTCATCTGTATGCTTCTTTCGGCTCTCAGTCTATTCTCTGATCTCAATCTTAAGTTGCCTCCAATTTTTGATTTGATCACAAGTTTTTCTATTTCATTATTTTTCCAAGTCAGCTCTACAATTTCAAAAGCACCTCTGGCAACCAGACCTTTTATGGAGCCCTCTTTCCATACTGAAGGTAAGGCAGGAAGGATATGTACAGCACCATCATGACTTTGCATCAGCATTTCAGCTATTCCGGCGGTACAGCCAAAGTTTCCATCTATTTGGAAAGGTGGGTGTGCATCTAATAAATTCGGATATGTCCCCCCACCTCTTTTATCTGGCGTCACCAGTGTCAACTGATCCGTCAGCAACTTATAGGCATGATCTCCGTCAAGGAATCTGGCCCAAAGATTTACCTTCCATCCCATAGACCAGCCTGTAGAAGGATCTCCCCTGAAAATTAAAGAAGTCCTTGCTGCATCGAAAAGCTCGGGAGTCCTAAAAGGCGATATCTGGTTACTGGGAGCTACTCCATAAAGATGGGAAACATGGCGATGCTGATCTTTTGGATCATCCCAATCATGCATCCACTCCTGCAGCTGACCGTGTCTTCCCACCTGCATCGGTACCAACCTTTCACGAGTAGCGGCCAGCTCTTCTGCAAATCCCTTATCCTCACCCAATATATCAGTGGCGCGTATCAAATTTGAAAAAAGGTCAAATACCAATTGGTTATCAATAGTCACACCAGCTGCTGTAGTGGCTTTACCGTCACTACCCGCATGGGTGTTTTCGGGAGAATTTGAAGGAGATACCACTAGCCATTGGTTCTCTGGCTCTTCGATCATGAAAGAAAGAAAAAACTCTGCTGCACTTTTCATCACGGGAAATGCTTCTCTTAAAAACTCCTCATCGCCTGTATAAAGATACCTTTCCCATAGATGCTGACAAAGCCATGCTCCGGCAGACGGCCACATTCCTGATGGGGCTTTATCTACCGGACCGGTAATTCTCCAGATGTCAGTATTGTGATGCAATACCCAACCCTTAGCACCATACATTAAGTCTGCAGTTTCTTTTCCGGATTCACTCACTTCCCTTACTAAATGAAGAAAAGGCTCATGCATTTCCGAAAGATTGGTAACCTCAGCCGGCCAATAGTTCATCTCAGCATTAATATTCACAGTATATTTACTGTCCCATGGCGGGTAAAGCCTGTCATTCCATATCCCCTGAAGATTAGCAGGCTGCCCCCCAGGTTGAGAACTGGATATCAAAAGATATCTGCCAAACTGAAAGTAAAGGGCTGCCAGATGAGGGTCAAAAGAACCTGCGAAATTTCTTACCCTTTGTTCAGTAGGTAAGGTAACAGCCTCATTAGACCCCAGATCTAGAGAAACCCTATTCATAAACTGTTGGTAATATTCTACATGGGCATTTTTTATATCGGAAAAATCTTTATCTAATGCCTGATTAAGAAAATCATTGCTTTTTTCTATTTCATTTTCTGTCAGCTCCCTATAGTTCTTAAAGTTTGTGGCGATCGATATGTATACTAATACCTCGTCTGCATCTTTTACATTTATAATCCCGTCTTTAGCCTCAGATCGCCCACCAGTGGTTTTAGTCTTTACCCTGCCAGCAAATTTAACCCTTCCGCGCTGGCCTTCATGGGAACCTGATTCTCCCAGCAAAATTATCTGATCTTCTTCCGTATAGGGATCTGCTACATCATGCGGACTGTTCATCTGAATGTTACAAGTAAGCATACCAGGCTGATCAGTGGTCAATCTGACCACTATAACCTGATCCTCAAAAGAGGAAAGCATTTCCCTTTTATAGGTCACTCCATCTACAGCATAGCTGACTGAAGCAGTTGCATTTTCTATGTCTAGCTCTCTGTAGTATTTCTCATAATTACTATGACCTGGAAAGGAGATAAACACATCGCCAAATGTCTGATAAGGCATGCCGTGATTGGTTTTGGACATGATTTTTTCCGTGGCCATTGTTTGGGCTTCCAGATATTTACCTTCAAAAATCAACTCCCTGACTTTTTCTACCGCATCTTTGGCATCATGGGCATTATTGTTAGGCGAACCTGCCCAAAGTGTTTCTTCATTTAATTGAAGCCTCTCCATAGCTGGAGAGCCAAATACCATAGCCCCTAACCTACCATTTCCCAATGGAAGGGCTTCATTCCAAATGGCGGCAGGCCGATCATACCATAGGCGAAGATGCTTGTCAAAATCTTGCGCAAATAGCATTGATGCAGTTATGAAAAATAGGAGGAAGGTAGTTATCGTAATCTTATTCATATTTTAGTTTTTTTCTGTTTTAAAAGCGGCAAGCATCATGTTGAGTGCATCCAAACCTTTGATGGCATGTGAAGGCAGGTTTTCTCCATTGGGTCCAAATACCTTCATAAGACTTTCGTCTTCTATTACCAGCCCTGATTCCTTGAGCTCTCCGTTATTACCTTTCACTGGTCCCATCTCCAGACCTAAATGGCTGGCCATAAAAGAATACATACCCAATCTTTTGGATAGGCCGTAATCATGGCCTTCTTCTTCAAAATGCTCATGCTCCAGAGCAGCTTCTTTTCCATAAAAGGCATATATATTTTGAATAAAAGGCTTTTCAAGTTCTGGAAACGTGTGGGTCCAATCTTTCCCATCGGAAATTACAAGCTGTGGCCGAGGGGCTGCCATAGCAGATATTTCTGCATTATTGGTTCCGGTGCCACATAAATGGATTCCCTTTCCGCTCTCACAGGGACAGCCTCCGGCAAAATGGGAAGATACCATCACTACGGGTGCTGATACTTTTATCCTTTCATCCAAAGCTGTTAAAAGAATGGTCTGTGATCCACCCCCTGATCCTCCTGTGATACCTATGCGCTCAGGATCAGTATCAGATAATGAAACCAAATAATCCAGAATTTTAATACCATTTAATGTCTGAATGGTATGAGCTATACTCTTGCGGTGGTCTTCTGCATCAAACTGAAGCAAGGACTCTCCCCAGGCAAACAAATCATAGCTGGCTACTACAGCTCCCATTTTTGCCAACATGGCATTACGGGACTGCTGATCATTCCCATACCTTCCCTTTCCAAAATGTCCGTTGGGGGATAAGATTATGGGAAGTTTTTCTTTCACTTTTAAAGGCCGATAGATAGAGCCGGTAGTGAAAAGACCCGGCAATACTTCCAAAGCAAAATTCTGAACTTTATACCCATCATATTCACGATAAGAGGTCAAGAGTGGAGCCTTTGGCTCAAAACCGAGTATTGAATCCAATTCAAGTTGATCCAACATACAGCTTTTCAGATCACCCTTTCTCTTTTTCCAATCATCCAAATTATGATACAATGCAGAAAGGTAATTTAGGTGCTGCTCTCCTTCTTCAACAGACTTACGGGGATAGTCCAGTTTTCTGATAGCATATACTTTATCTGACTCTTTATAAAATGTCAAATCAAACGGGGCTAATATCTGGGCAAGTGATTTTTCGGGACTGTCATATCCTATGCGCCAATCCGCATAATCAAGTTCCTTCCCCTCTATCAAACCTTTTTCATCTAGCACTTTTATTTTATAGATTTGCTCAATATTGGTAATAGTTTCAGAAATAAGTTTTCTATAAGCATTGTCCGAATCCTGGGCTAATACTGAGGGTCTTGGAAGCAATAATAGAATGATGATAAACTTTACAAGTTTAACTGTAATGGATACTTTTAAGAAAGGCTTGACATCAATCTGATCCATGTACATTCTGTTGAGTGGTCCAATAGCTTTTGATTTCATCGGGCCAAGTGTAACTTCCAGGTTTAAAAGTCAAATATAAGCTTCTATTATTGGTACTCATCCTGACCACTCCTGCTCTGAATTCCTGGACAGGTAAAAAATTTTCCAAATTGGCTTCTTGGATGATTGCATAAGCGGTGGCACCCCCCGATATAAAAAGTTCTTGGACCTTTGTCTTCTCCAGAATTTTTTTAACTACTATAGCCACTCTCTTTTTTAATACCGCCGCACTGTTGGGAAAATCAATCATTTTCGGACCCAGCGTTAGGATCACCTTTCCTTCTTTTTCTAGCTTTGACCTGATCTCCGAAGCCCACATTAACAAGTCCTTTTCTGCTATATTTTCCCTTTTGAGTTCTTCAGGCATTTCTACTTTCACGATCCCGTTAGCGCATGCCTCTTCTACAAATTTATTGCTATTGGCATGAAAGCTTCCGGCAATCAACAATGCCGGAGCTAATAGACCAGGACTATGTTCATGGGAGGAATTTACATTTGGATATTGCCTTTTGATAAAAACTTCAAAGAAAGCTGCACTTCCTGCTGGCAACACACTTCCATCTATTTTAGTAACCCAATGCTCCATATCTGAAAAAGACTCCGCATCGGGGATATTGTAGCCCTCATTCAGCTGATCTTTAATATTCTGGCCACAAAATATAGGATGACCTTTCAATTTCACTAAATCCTTTACATCAGATGACATAGCAGGGAATTCAGGATCATCTTTGAATCCTGATAAATGCAAAGGAATACCTTCAACAAAGTATTCCCCGTTTCTGATATGTCTTCCAGTGTGAGGATTTATGGGCAGTAATAATATCTTTTTTTTTGAGAAGCTATTCGCTATAGCTTCAAGTTCAGCCGCCACATGACCTCTCAAAACAGAATCAGTTTTTTTAAAGACTTCAGAAAACCCTAGATTTCGGAGGTCCCTAGCTAGTTTTAAATTAATATGTACAGCACTATCCCTGTCTTTGGATCGAGTATCAGTAGCGATGACCAAAATACCTTTATCAATAGTATGAGGGGATAAAGAAAAAGAAACAGGTATGCCCAACCTTAGGCATACACCTGCTATTTCTGCAGCCCCTGTAATATCATCAGCAATTACTGCTATCATTTTTTCCTATTAAGGGCCATAGGAATGGCATATTCCACTGCCAAGTTCAATGCATCTTCAGAAGCTATACCTTTCCCTGCAATTTCAAAGGCGGTGCCGTGGTCCACGGATGTTCGTATAATCGGTAGTCCCAGCGTAATATTTACTCCCTTCACGCTTTCCATGGTATTGGTTTCATTGTTCCATTTGAAACCGATCATCTTGAATGGAATATGGCCCTGATCATGATACATGGCCACACAACCGTCATAATATCCCTGTACCGCTTTGGCAAACATGGTATCCGGCGGAATGGGACCTTCTACATAATATCCTTCAGCTACTGACTCTTTCACGGCAGGTAAAATTTCCTCGTCATCTTCAGTTCCAAAAAGTCCTCCATCACCGGCATGTGGATTCAGTCCGGCCACACCTATTTTAGGTTTTTCAATCCCAAACTGAATACAGGCATTATGCAACAGTTTGATCACATCCTTTACCCGATTTTTTTTGATCAAGTCACAGGCTTCCCGCAGAGCTACGTGGGTAGTTGCATGAATGACTCTTAAATTTTTTTCTACCAGCAACATCGCGAACTTATCAGTTCCGGTGAATTCAGCATAGATCTCGGTATGGCCGGAATAATGGTGACCCGCCATATTAATAGATTCCTTATTGATCGGTGCTGTCACCGTGGCATCTACTTCTTCGGCCAGTGCCAGCTCGATGGCTTTCTTCACTGCCTCAAATGCCGCGTTTCCTGCCATGATAGATACCTTCCCATACTCAAGCTCATCCAGATTTACATTCTTCAGGTCAAAAACATCCATAGTTCCGTTTTGAAACTTAGCATCTTTAACAGCTGAAATAGGGTTGATGCTTATGTTTTTCTGAAGTTTTTCTTCCATTAAAGCTATGGTACCGGCATCACCTACCACTAAGGGGCGGCATTTCTCATAAAGGCCAGCATCGGCAAAACTCTTAAGTATTATTTCTGGACCGATCCCAGCTGGATCACCCATTGTTATGGCTATGATAGGTAGTTTCATATCTGTATTAAAATAGTTTATTATAAATATTTACGGCATCCTCAAATACCAGATCCCTAGGATTGTTTTTCAATAGTCTGGTGATTTTCATCGCTAAACCAGCCAATTCATCCACGTCCTCCCGCTGTACTCCTAATTCTGTCAAGTTATTTGGGATCGCACATTCCCTGACTAGTTCTTTTATCTTTTCCACACCCATTTTTGCTGTTTCTTCCAGTGAATCATATTTTTTTACACCTAAAGCAATGGCAATTTGTGCATGTTTTTCTATATCAGCTTCCATATTGTAATCCATCACTTCCGGCAAAAGTACAGCATTGGCCAAGCCATGCGGCACATGATATTTTCCTCCTAGGGGGTATGATAATGCATGGACTGCGGCAGTATTGATAGGGCCTAGACATAAGCCTCCATACATACTACCTAATGCTACAGCAGATCTTACCTCCTGGTCTTGTCCATTTTGGTAGGCTTTTAGCAGGTTTTGCCCTATCAATTCTATTCCTTTAAGGGCATAACTGTCGATAAGTGGATGGCTGAATTTATTCGTATAAGCTTCGATACAATGCGATAAAGCGTCTACCCCGGTTTCTGCTGTAATCTTGGCAGGCAGCCCAAGTGTCAGCAATGGATCTACATAGGCAGCATTCGGCACCAGATACCTACTGATAACTCCTTTTTTCTCCAGCGTTTTTTCATCCAAAAAAATGGCGTTGGGAGAAACTTCGCTCCCCGTTCCAGATGTGGAGGGCAAACAGGTCAAATGAGTTTTTCTTTCCAGCAGGTTGTGAAGACCTATAACTTCATCTAAAGATTGGGTATTATCTTTCATGGCTGCCAGCAGTTTGGCTAAATCCAGTACGCTCCCTCCTCCGATGCCCACAATACTGTCAGCACCAAAATCCCTGACCTTATCCAGATAAGAGAAATACATATCGAATGAAGGTTCACCTGCTTCATATATCTCCACCGCAACCTCTTTACCACTTTGCTTCAATTCCTCTACAATGGGATCTAAAATATCCAACAAAGGAGAAATGGTCAGTATGTATACACGTATTTTATCAGAATCAATATAGTCAGTCTTAAACTGCTGCAGTGCGTGTACTCCAAAAACTAACTTCTCAGGCTGATATAAGGTAATGGCTTTCATGAAATTTGCTTTAGTTTTTCTTCTTGGTTTTTCTCTTTAAAATATCCGTAAATGGTGAGGCTGTCATCGGCTTTTGGTCTATCAAAAAACAAACTTGCCACCATACCCACTATCAGGACGATCAAGTGGCTATAGACACCCAACATATATTTATGATGCGGAAAATTATATTCCCCATAGTCGATCAGCAGCTTTTTATCTCCACCCAAACTTAGCGGAGTGGAAGTCAGAAAGGCATAAGCAGTAAATATAACACAAGCTACGATACCTATAGTCAACCCTTCCAGATTGGCCCTTCGACTAAATAGACCCAATAAGAATATGCCCACAATCCCTGCAGAGAAAATAGCATAAAGCTCAAAGACCGCCCCCAGTACCCCTTCTCCTTCCCACAACACATAGAGTACAGCAACAAATACTGCCCCCAGACCTGAAAAGAAGACAAGTAATCTTCCGACGAAGAGCTGTTGTTTAGAAGTACTATTTGGTCTAAAACGCTTATAAAAATCCTCTACTCCAACTGCAGCAAGACAATTCATATCCGAATCCAGAGAAGAAATAGCCGCTGCAGCAATGGCTGCCACCACCAGTCCCGTCACCCCCACGGGCAATTGGGTCATGATGAAATAGGGAAAAACCGCATCCGCGCTGGTACCATCAGGCAGCTCAAATCCTGTTTCGTAAAACACATAGAGCAATGTCCCGATCAGCATAAACAATGCCCATACAGGTACACTCATAAACACCCCAATATAGGCTGCAGATTTGGCTTCCTTATCGTTTTTGGCAGTTAGGTATCTTTGGACTATGGTCTGATCAGTAGCATATTTTTGGATGGCATAAAAGATCCCGTTCAAAGCCATGACCCAAAAGGTGAGTTGGGTAAGATCAAGGTCATATGGTCCCAGGCCAATCTTATCCATGTCGATCGCCATTTCCATAACTTCACCAGGTCCTCCAGCTGGCTTTAACAATAAAACAGAAAGGCAGAATATTCCTCCTCCTATCAAAAGAAAACCCTGAATAACATCCATCCAGATTACTGCTTCGATTCCTCCCAATAATGTCAACACAATGATCACAAAGCCCAATACTCCTATCACCAGAAAAATATCAACATCTAACATACTGGCTAGAGCCAAACTGACCAGGTAAAGTACTGTCCCCATTTTGGAAAAATGGGTTAGAATAAATGCCACTGAACTGTACATCCTTGGAAAAACGCCAAACCTTTTTTCAAAATACTCATAGGTACTCAGTCGGATAACCTTTCTAAATAAAGGAACTATAACCCAGATAATCATAACCAAAATCAAAGGGACCATCAGCCCTTGTACTAAAAGAATCCAGTTACCCAATATAGCTGCACTGGGATATGCCAAAAAGGTAACACTGCTGATCAGCGTAGCAAAGATGGACATGCCTATAGCCCATGATGGAATACTTCCACTTCCGGCAAAATAATTTTCACTGCTCTTTTGCCTATTGGCAAAATAAACTCCCATGTAAATGGTAGCCAAAACAGATACAATGATAATAATGTAATCAACAATATGTAAACCCGGACTGGCCATCTATTCTTGGGAATTCTGAAATGCCTGCCAGTTCTGTAAAGCCTGCTGTGTCATTTCATCATCCAGCATGCTCAAAGGTGCCTTCATAAAAGGTTTACATAGTCCTTTTTCCTGCATTAATAATTTTAAGGTAGCCAGAGATTGACCTAAAGTCCTGTCTTTTTGATATAATACTGCTACCTGGTCAGTCAGATCCTGATATTTTTTGGAAGTTTCTAAATCCCCAGAAATAGCAGCCTGAAAAAGATTTTTATACATCTCAGATACAAGATTACCTGTACTGGGTACAATTCCGTCAGCTCCCAGTTCCAGACTATGGGCTGATTCTGCTCCCCATCCACAGAAAAAAGAGAAATCTTTTCTGTCTTTGAACAGGGTGATTGATTGGGCCAGCCTCTCTTCATCTCTTTCTGAATCCTTTAGGCCGAAAATATTTGGGTGCTGGCTTAGCTCTTCTATAATGTCCAGTGGAATTGACATTTGGGTGGTGCTCTTAATGTTGTAAATCATCACCGGCCCTGACACTTTATCAGCAAGATTTTTAAAATAGCTTTGCATTTGAAAAGGGGTCAAAATATAATAGGAAGGCAAAGTAGCCACTACCGCATCCACACCAAGGTCTAAGTACCCGTTAGCCAATTCTATCTGTTCCCCTACCTGATTACCGGTTAAACCTACATATATCTGCTGTGTAGCAGCTTTGGCGGACATTACCATACTTACCAAATCCAAGCTATCCCTTTTTGAAAAAGAAGCTCCCTCACCTGTGGTGCCTAATACCAATGGAGAGATATCGTTATCTGCAAAAAGTCTCATTATTTTTTCAACAGCCTGCTCGTCAACTTTTCCATTTTCTAATAATGGAGTGATCATGGGAACTACTACGCCTTGAAATTTTTTACTTGTTCTCATTTTGGTTTTTTTTGATTTTGCTAGTGAATCAGGAACCTTTACAAGTCACAAATCACTGCGTAATTTCCACTCTTCAATATAAACGAAGGCCAACCGGACTCATCATTCCTCATCTCCACGAAGTCCGCCTCTGATAGATTTTGGGAATTTATTTTAATGTTCGAAGCATTTTCTACCGGAATCACTACCGTAGCATGGCTATTGGCTGGAATGCTGAAGTTTAAGTGAAGCTGGCCGTCCTTCTTCTCCCATGATGAAGCAATCTGCCCATAAAGCGAACGGGTATGTGCTTTGGCATGGGTCATATCCCCCACCACCTCGGGCTTTAGAAAAAAGTGCTGGAGGCCAGGGTTTTCTTTATCCGGAACTATTCCTGCCAAGGTTCTATAAAACCATTCCTCGATCTGCCCCATCATAAAGTGATTCCAGGAATTCCCTTTTCGTGGGTCCCACTGTTCGGTCAAAGTGGTAAGACCAAATTTAATCTGAAAGCCATATCCCGGAGTATCGTAATGGTTATGCATATCATACATCACCTCATTAAGATCATTTCTTGCCAATGTCTGGAATAGATACCTATTGCCCACGTCGCCTGTAGTCAATCTGTTTTCCCTTTGTTGAATGTCTTTTACCAGGTTTGCCAAAACCTCCTCTTTGTATTTTTCATCTACCATGTCCAAGAATATAGGTATGGCATTGGAAAATTGACTGTTAGTCCCATATTGAAGCGTTTCAGGATCAAAGAACTCTTTATTGAAAGCATCTTTTATCTCTTTTGCAAGAGAACTGTAATGTTCATAGTCCTTTTGGTTACCGACCATTTCTGCAGATTTCGCTAGTAGATCCACTCCGAAAAAGTAATGGGCTGTAGCTGACAAGGCTATGGGGCTATTTTTGGAATATCCGGCGGCATGCTCGCCGTAATCATACCAGTCTCCCAATCCATGTGTGACTATATGTCCTTCGGCTGTCGAGGTAAGGTAATCAGCATACCTTTTCATCACTTCATAATGCTCATGAATAAGGGCATCATCGCCATAGTATTCATAATACATCCATGGCATGACTATAGCTGCTACCCCCCATTCGGGTGAGTCTGTAAAACCCCCTCCAAAGACTACGTATTCAGGAGCGATATTGGGTACCAAACCATTGTCCCATTGTGCGTCTGCCATGTCCTGCATGATCTTGGGAACAAAGTGGGTCAGGTCATAATTATAGAACAATCCCGGACCATTTAAGTGTGTCTCTTCCAGCCAACCCAATTTCTCTCTATGAGGACAGTCCGTAAATACCGCCTGCATATTGCTTTTTATGGCATTATTAATCAGTATATGTGTTTGGCTAAATATATCATTGGAACTTTCAAAGCCTCCGATTACATCTAGATCATTATATATAAAATTTGACTTAATATCTAGAATCGTCGGCCAATCGGCTCTATCCCCATATCCTGGAATATTGGTATTCTCCACCTGGATGTATTGATAGCCATAATAACTGAATTTAGGCTGCCATTCTTCTGTACCTTCCCCTTTGAGCGTATACTCATAATAATGGGGCCCGCCAGTTCTGCCCTGCCCTACTGTACTGTCACCTTTGATCTGCTCTCCGACTATAAGCTTTATGACTTGGCCTTTTTTTCCTTGGACCTTAATAGAAGGAAAACCTGCCAAGTTTTGACCCATATCCATAACATAAATCCCGTCAGCTGGCTGGATTACATTCTTAATTTCAAACTGCTGCTGAATTTTGACAGGTGTGGTGATCTGGGGTCTAAGTTTTCCCTTTGGAGCTTCCTGAACCACCACAGGTTTCCAGCATTCATCAGAAAAGTTAGGCTGATCCCAACCAGCTTGTTCGAGATTACCATCATAATCTTCACCTCCAAAAATACAGTTAAACGTAATCGGGCTTTCTATAAATTTCCAGCTTTGATCTGACTCGATTGTTTCTTGGCTTCCATCACGATAGGTAAGTTTCACCTTCATAAAAAGCGTAGGGGGACCAAAGCTCACCAAGAATTTGATATACCTGTCTCCGGAAACATTGTACATCCCATTACCCAAGGTCACGCCCAATACATTTTCCCCTTTCTGTAGAAAATCATTTATTTCATAGGTATTATAATAAACAGTTTTTTCATAGTCTGACCATAAAGGGGCAAATTCACTGTCTCCTATCCTTTTGCCATTTATAGTAAGCTCATAATGTCCAAGACCACTGACGTAAACAGTGGCTTTTTCAATTTCTTTTTTTAGTTCAAATGGCTTTCTGAGCATGATGCTCCTTTTTGCCAAAGGATCCACGCGGTTCCAGATTTCTTTGTTTTCGGCTTTTTTCATCAAAGGAGCATGGAAATTCCTGTCCCCTTCAGGCAGTTGGGCATCTTGGCGGCTGATGGCTCCTATCCAGGAAGCATCCAAAAAATCTTCATCAGGAGCCATTTCCCAATACCCCATATTGGACCATGAAGATGCGTTATCTTCCTCATCCCAAATTTTCACAGCCCAGTAATATCTTTCTCCTCCTTCTAAAACTAAACCTTCATAGGGCACTAGTTGACTGGCATTGGTTTTTACCTTTCCACTATCCCAAATATTCCCCTCTCCATTTGCTACTTTATTTTGGTCTTTACTTACTACCACTTGGTAGGCTGTCTGTACTACTCCTTGCCTATCAGAGGCCAGTTGCCAACCCAACCGGGGAGTGGCTTTTTGTAAACCAACTGGATTTACTGTCAACTCTACCGTCAACCTTTCCACCTGAATTCCAATATTGGCACAACTTATCATACCAAGAAGTATGATAAGATAAACCATAGAGAAATTAAACCTTTGACTCCAATATTTTATAAAGAGAAATATATCTGACATAGTTGAACTATAATAAAACAGTGTGTGAAAGGAAAAGCTATTTGGTGATTAAAGATTTGATAAAAAAGTTAGCTTCCGGATCCTGATCACCTGCATTCTCAACATCATAATCCTGAAATCCAGGGGATTCAGGTGTAGGATAGTACCTCTGCTCTCCTGTTCGAAACATAATCCTTTCCAATGAATGTACCGGAGCATAAAAGATTTTGGTTCCTTTACTTTGACCATTTACTTTTATACCGTAAGAACGAGTATTTACATCTAAGTCGAGTTCAATATGGTATTCTTGCCCAGCTTCATAGGATGATAAAGTCCCCATACGGTACCCTGCTTTATATTTTAACAACCCATCTTCATCAAAAATCAAACGTACTGCAGGCTGACCTTGCCCATCCTGAAATTCTATTTGGAGCATACCATGATCATTTTGATCTGGCTTTATAGTGAATTCCGCCTTCAGCTTTTCACTTTCAGGTATTACCCTTTCTGCCCTGGAATAATCGAAAGGATCACTATCCTTTAAACTTAACCATCGCTTACCTTCATTATCCTTCTCTATTTCTACCGGCCCCCACTGAAGGCTGTAAATATTCCAAAATTTTAACTCTTCGCCCTCAGGTAAATCACTAAAGGTTTCATTTATATGTCCTTCAGTCTTGGAAGTTACAGGAGTAGGAATAGAGGTGACCCATATATCCTCTTTGTTCAAACTATAGGTCACATATAATTTTCCGTCCGGAGGGGTCCCGTTACCTTCCAAAATTCCCCGGACATACTGAGGGCCGTATGATTTAAAATGCCCTCCATATCGCATTGTGCTTATCTCTCCGTGAACCAATAAAAGATCCGTATACTCTAAGCCGTCGTCACTTGTAGATATTGCCAATGGCCATCTGAATTCTGAAGGATTATATACTGTGGCAAATTTGCCATCCGCAGTCTTTTGACCCCAAATTTTTGCATTCCCATTCACAAATCCGGGGGCTCTCACAGGATCATACTCCCAACTTTTGCCTCCATCCTTACTAATGGATGTCAAAGCATGTTTCCAGAGGCCCACTACTCTATTATCTGGCAAATGGTAATAGCTAAATGCTTTGAACTGTTTCTGCAAGGGAATCAAAGGATCGTCTCTATCCGCTTCTTCCACCCATTGCTGCATCATCAGGGGTTTACTCAATAATTCATCACAGGCTTTTGCAAATGCTTTGTTTTTGCTCTTCTTATAAAATGGATAATCAGTATTTTTATCATTCCAACCGTCGTTATAACGTATAAAATAGATTGGCCCAAAACTTCCGTCTTTATTGATTTCTCTTACCACTCTTCCGATACCTTCTCCGTCATTGGGGCTGTCACTTTCGTCCAAAGCAATTCCATAATAGGCCAAGGCTAACAATTTATCATTTGAAGAGATATAAAAACCCATTCTCTGGTGCATGATAGCGTACAAATCTTCTGCTACCCCTTCATGTCCTTCTTTAGTAGTACCATCCGGCACCCTGTATCGGGGAAATAAAACAGTAGGTGCTGACCATTCATAACCGTCCTTGGAAACCTGCAATAGGGTCTGGCTGGGAGGTATATGCTCTCCCACCGAATCGCTAAGGTAATTCATAAAAAAGGTATCATTCCAATAAGCCAACATGGAAGCATGGTTATAAGTCCATCCAAATCCGTCTCCTTTTGCCGGATTTTCTCTATTGGCTCTCATCGTCTGGATAGCATGCACTCCTATGGCAGGGCGAAGTTGCCCATGGTGATAATCGATATTGGAAAGTGTTTTTCCTGAATAATGTACAGTATCCTGAGCAATTGATTTTTCTCCCGTTAGAAAGTAGAGTCCTAATACACTTATTAATATAAATTTTAAATTATTCATTATTTAGCTAGTATTTCTGCCCGCTGTTTTAGACGATTCAATATCTCTCTGTCAATTGTACTTATGGTTCCGTGTTTATGACCCTCCGGAAATTGGATTTCATCACCTATTTCTATAAAGGTTTTAAAATCAGTAGTCTTCACCGCGTCATACTTCTCTCCTCCATAACTGTCGAAGAATATCAAATATTTTCCATTCTGTTCGATTACGGTAGGCCCCTCAGTGAGGTGCCCAGTAAAGGGTTCTGAAATATCCTCATACGGCCCTAAAGGAGAATCTCCAAAAGCCACCTTGAGGTTTCTTTCAGGCCGGGTATTATCTTTCAAAACCAAAACATAATCCTCTTTGTCTCTTTTGACTATAACTGCATCAATGATACTAAAACCGGGATCTATAAAAAGCTTAGTATCGGAAAATTCCTTAAAATCCCTTGTGGTCACATAATACATCCGGTGATTATTATCCTCTGCCTCTTCGCCTTTTTCAAATCTGTGAGGAATAGTAGATGCCCAAATGATGATGAATCTGTCACCGTCCTCATCATAATATAATTCAGGCGCCCAAACATTTACCACCTCTGGTTCATGGTCCATTACGGGAATAAACTGCTGCTCACTCCATTCAATAAAATCTTTTGTACTGGCATAACCAAAGCCATCTGCACCTCTCCAGTCGGTGGTCCACACCATATGAAAGGTACCATCCGGTCCTTTAACTACAGATGGATCACGCATGATATTACTCTCCCCGACTCCAGGTTTTAAATAGGGGCCGGATAAATCCTCCCAAGTATAGCCATCTTCGCTGTAGGCTAAATATAAACCTTCAGTAGCCGGTTCCCTGAAGGAAGTAAATATATAGACCTCATCGTTATCCTCGACTGGGGCCTCACTTACATGATCTGCCTGTTCGCCGGTATCGCATGAACAAAGAAAAAACGAAAAAATTATGGCTAAATTTATCCATCTCACCTTCATTGTATGTCTATGTTTGTTATTTCTGTATTGCATCTTTTCGCAAATCATTTCCTTTAATAATCGGATTTTTTGAGTTTTGGAAATAATTATTTTTAATGATAATCTTTGAAGAATTTGCCCCTCCTACCTTCAGGAAGTTGGGGGTTTCCACCATGGGAAAATTATTATGGATAAGAATATTGGAAACATTCACGAGTTCTACCACAGGACTATTTTCCAATGGTTTTCTCGATTTTACATTATTGAGTATGATGTTTTCAGATTCTTCAATTTTGAAAGAAGGACCTTCTTCTGTAGATATTTCCACATTGTGAAATTCAACATTGGTAGCCGTATGTACAGAAAAACCTTTTTTAGCTTCCATATTGATATTAGTGAAGGTCAGGTTATCAATTGGCATTTCAGTGATTCCTTTGACATGCCCGGCCACATTTACATTTGATCCTGTTACATTGGAAATATGGATGTTTCTGAAAGTTGGCGTCCGCTCGGTTACCGGTTCTTCTTCGGTGTTTGGATCATAAAAAAGATCCAATACAATGGCCTGGTCTCCGATGTTTTTCATCACCACATTGCTTACCCTGATTTCTTCTACAGTACCTCCTCTTCCCCGAGCAGATTTTAACCTTATCCCCCTCTTTGTTCCATCAAAAACACAGTTTGTAATCGTCACCTTTTTTATATCTCCTGAGACCTCACTTCCTATTACTACTCCCCCGTGACCGCTAAGCATGGTACAGTTGGTAATGGTTACATTTTCGGTAGGGGTCGCATATTTTCTTCCATCCATGTCCCGACCTGATTTAATGGTAATGCAATCATCTCCGACACTGATGTGGCAATCCGAAATACGTACATTTTTGCAGGAAGTAGGGTTAATCCCATCGGTATTTGGTGATGGCGGGTTAAGGATCGTCACTCCCGTTATGGTTATGTTCTCACTAAAAGCCGGATTGATTGTCCAGAAAGGAGAATTGACAATGGTAATGCCCTCTATCCGTATGTTCTTGCATTTAAAAGGCTGAATCAATGGTGGCCTGAAAAACTTGATCTTCATTGTTCCCTGATAATAGTCTGCAGTTTCTAAATCCGGATTCTGCTCGTCCCACATTTTCTGATACCTATTGAGGGGCAGTTCTTCCTTTGGATATTTCACCCTGTACATTTCTTTCCACCAAGCCTCCCCTTGTCCATCGATTTTCCCCCTACCTACTATAGCAATGTTTTCCGCTTCATAGCCATAGATCAATGGTGAGAAACTGTTCATTACAGTTCCTTCCCATCTCAATTTTACAAAAGGTAAATAGTGGTCAAAGTCAGTAGAAAATTTTAAAACTGCTCCGGCATCCAAATGCAAAGTGATATTGCTTTTTAATTCAATTGCACCTGTTAGATATTCTCCTGCTGGAAAATATATAGTCCCACCACCCGCTTCAGAAGCTTTGTTAATGGCATTTTTTATTGCCTCTGTTGTTAATTCTCCAACATTATTTCCACCTTCTTTAAGTATATTATACCAGCCATCTTTATCATTGCTATATGCAGGTGAGACAGTTATTAAAACAGATAAACCAATGATAAATAATATTTTATACATCAATTTGGGTCTAAGCATTATCTATGGGGGATTTTTTAATTTGAATACAATAGCTTTAAGCCTTTCCTTATTCGTAAGTTAGCACAAGTACCCAATCATTTCCATCCTGTTCTTCCCCGTCTGGCTTGAACTCCTGAACCCTGTCACCAGACATTCTTCCAATGTTGGAATACTCTCCGGTTCTGGGATTAAACCATTTTGCTTCTACTTCATTCCTTCCTAATTCATCCATATTGATAGCTATATCTCGACCGGTATAAGTATATATCAAAGCATATCCTTTGCCCTTGGTGGCTACCAAGTAGTCATATCGCTCTCCCTGATTGGCCACTAATTCTTGAGCAGGTTCCCTATCAAAATAATCGAAATCCAGCATCAGATTTTTAAGATGGATCATCTGGGAAGCACCAGGTGCATCCAATGCCTCAGTCCAATACATTTCATTCCCATATGCCCCAGTCTCATCGATAGGCCTATGCATTTGCATAATAGCACTATGACCATATGTGTAGCCGGCAGCTCCTGCGAATACAGACCAATATCCATATCTTCTTACTGCATTATCATCCCAGAATCCTTCTTTAGGATCATGAAGCCCAATAGGAATACCTTCATAAGATGGTTCCCCGTCCAAAGTTGGCATCCTTCGATCCAGATCATAATCAGCTTTTACATATCTCCAATTATCTTCGCCATAGGCTTTTTCAGTGTCATCCTGATCATACCTTCTATGTCCTGACTGGAACATATGAAAATCCATCCAATCTTCATCCGCAAACCAATCTGAAGATTGTGTTCTGCCTCTAGGATGGAAAGTGATCAATTGATCAGGATTATTGGCGCGTAATGTTTCACCTAACCTGTTCCATACTTCCGTGGAATCACTTCCCGGCACATCTCCACCATTTAGCCAGACGATATGGTTTCTATTACCATATCGATCTGAAAGGAATTTACCATAAATTTCTACCTGATCCCTATCCACATGACCGGCACGTACATTAGATCCCCAGATAGGCACCATGGCTACATAGATGCCTCTTTCTTCAGCTTTATCAATAACAAAATCTACATGATCCCAAAAATCATAGGCATCTCCGTCACCATAATCTGTACCCTCAGTAGTCAATGGTCTAGCCACATCCTGATTTACCAGAGCGCTGTCCCCATAAGCATTAACAGCTCCTACTGTATGTAAGGTCATTATCTGAATGATATTAAAACCTTTTTCTTTCCTGTCATCCAGATATTTTTCTGTTTCTTCCCTATCCAGTTTTCCAAAAAGTAACCAAGCGGTATCCCCCAACCAAAAGAAAGGTTCCCCAGATTCAGTAGCAAAAAACCTTTGATTATCGCTGATCTTTAACTTTGGCAATCCATGCCTCTGATCAGTTTCAGTCTGCTCTTGTGAAGCCGGTTCACATGAAATGAGAAAGAGCATTATAAATGCTCCCATCATATAAATGGTGTTATTGAATCTTGTCTTATTTCCCATTTTACTCTTACTTTAGATCTTAGCTATTTGGTTATATTATTTGATTTTCCTGATCCATATCAGCTGGTCAGCTTCAGCTTCTACCTTTATTGATCTTGTTCTTTTGTTAGTTGATTTATTCACTGTTTTTCCAGACGACGGGTGGATCATCAAAACCTCAAACCCAGACCTGGCACCCCGCCATTCCTCACCAATAGTCTGTTTTTTATGACTATATATTATACTTTCCCCTTCCTCGTTTTGCATCCTCCATACATCAGCATTCTGGGTTTCGGTTGGTTTCATGGTAGCAAGGCTCCTGTAAAATCCAGGTTCATTTACCTGTGGTAATGCCGGAAGTGACCCTCCTCCAAACAAAACAGGCCATCCCATTCTATTAGAATTATTATGGGAAAAGATTACTGATTTATCAGGAAATCGAGATTTATAATCTTTAATAGTGGCATAAACTGCCTCCGAAGTTAATTTACCTGAGCTCATTTTCCGGGCATGTTGCCTGGGGGCCAAATGTACACCGCCTTCAGGTGCATATACTCCTTCCTCGGTTGGATACCAATATCGGATATCTATCAGATTAATCAATCCTGCTCTTTCCTTGTCCGCCAGGATCGCATCCTGAACATCTTTAGTGGTACTTAATCCTATCCAGGCTTTCTTACCTGTTTCTGATTCCCACTCACGGATTACATCAAGCCAAAACTCTACAAAATGTAAGGGCCCTGTATATTCTGCACTGACCAGCTGTAGGACATTGGTGTTGTCAGCAAAGTTATCCAGACATTTTTTGATATAGCTACGGTGTAATTCTCTTCTTACAGGATGAGTGATGTCATAAAACTGCTCATCCAGAAAAATCCTTTTGTCTCCCGCATATGGAACTGGCTCCGAAAATCCAGTATTATTAATATTATTGGCAGTACGCCATGGAAAATCTGCATAATGTGCACCGGCTTCCAATATGTTGTGCTGAAAATACTGCTGATGAATCAGGATAATACCTTCACTTTCTGCTTTATCGGCAAACTCCTTCAACCTATTCCAATACCAGGGATTGAATTTTGTCAGATCATATTTACTGAGGCCATCCCAAGCAGTTCCTTCTCCACTTCTGGCAAATGGCTGTTCATAGAACGGAGGCCAAACGTCTCCGTCCATTCTCCGCACCCGCTGATGATCATCCCTCCTTCTGTCATACCACAATCCGTAATTGTGTTCCAATGCAACTACCTGCTGGGATTTTAAATGCTCTATTACTTCATCCAGCTCATCTGTTAGCCCCTTCCCATATCTACCGGGGACGAAGCGTGTTACATGAACAGAGGCGGTACTGACGTCTATCGGCCGGAGACTGCCTCTCCACCAAGAAACCTGATGTCTATCACCTGTCAACATCCGATCTCCTGCCAGCACTATACCATTGATAGTTTTAATGTTATTACGTTCTACTTCATTAGTAGGACTAGATGTTTTAACAACCAACTTTTCATAACTTTTAGCTTTCCCTAAACTCAAATCAATAGGATTTCTATTGCCAGCCTGATCTATCCAGTCAGAAAGCGTCATTATCTTTTCCCTTGCCAGAATTGTCAATTCTCTTGCCTGCTCCTTTGTGGGACTGGTAGATGCTTCTCCTGCCATTGGCATTAACTGTGGATTAACTAGTACCACTTCCATCCTCTCTTCCAGCTGTGCATAATAAAGACTTTGTGGATTTACGTGACTATTGACATTCTCCCAATAGCCATCTCCGTAGGATTGTGCCCATACCCCAAAAGCCCAGTTTTGTGCAGTGGGCGGATTAAAGTTTTCAATCTTGGATGCGTCAGATTGCCAGATGACTGAATTGGCAATGGTCCATCCTGCCCCTCTTTTTGATTGGTGCAAATTATTAAAGACAAGGGCATTTCCATCAATTTTTACCATATCAAATAAAACCCCTGAAGACCATCCCTGCTGCCCGCCGCTAAAATTAAAGGGCAAATATGCTTCACACTGTACAAATGCATTTGGTCCCGGTACTGCGAGGCCTGTGGTAAAATCATGGTAGCCATATTCGGAATAGCACCTCTGGAAAAGAGTTTGCTGCCCCTCGGTAAAAAATGTATTTCTCCTGCCCCCACCTATCTCTGAAACAGGGTTTAAAGATTTACAGTCTTCTACAGTGATCCGCCTACCTGAAGAATAAATGGCTACAGCTGAGCCCGCAAAATTCTCAAAATTTACCTGCCTCACCCAACTGTCCTGAACATTCTCCATCGTAATACCCATCCAGCGATGTGCCTCATCTTTGGGATTCGAAGTATCATAAGTAGAACTTAAAGAGAGGTTTTCTATACCTATATTTTCTATTCTTCCATTCCACTGGTAAGGAATGATATATCCGCCTCCAAAGTTTATATCTATAGCCGTGGTGATAGGGACGTCCAATTCTACCATACTGCCGATCTTAGATACTATAGTCCTGTCCCATTTGAGATCATGGTCACCAGGTTTCCAGCCGAGCCATCCTGTCTCGCCACCAAAATCTTTCATGCCCAATTCATCAATCCACTCTTCTGTAGATGGTCTTATTACATAGACCGAGGCATGTTTTTGCAGAGATTGGGGTTTGGTAATATGAATCCTTTTACCATTGACCGGTATATAATCATCCGTTATTTTAATCGTGTCTCCAAAAACTCTATCATCATGACCCAAAACTCTGATCAGCGTTTTTCGGTCTTGCCCACTTCCCAATAATATGGTGCCACCCTGACCAGCACCGCTTCCTCGAAGAACTACCCCGGACTTATTAAACACCAATTGTCCAGCTATTTCGTAGGTTCCTTTTTCCAGCAAAACTGCACCGCGAAACCCATTTTTTCCGACAGGAAGTGTTCCTACTTCATCTATAGCAGCTTGAATAAGGGCTGTGGCATCTGAATTTTGAGGGCCAATAACAAACCTTGCCGGTACATTAGGAATAGCTTTTTCACTGCCTGCATACCCACAATAAGAAAAATCGGGTATACGGTCTCCTTTCTCATCTGCCTCATATGTCAAATTGCCCCCCTTATAGCTCAAGGGAGATTGTCTGCCAGATAAATTGAAGGAAAAAAATAAGAAAAATATCAAAAGAAAAATTGGAAGGAGTACTTCCTTCCAATAAACAATAAAATTTAAACTATTTCTTTTAGACATAGATTAAGATGTAAGAATTTTTTAGCAACGAAGGTTATTGCCGTGCTTGTCTGGAATACATTTCTTTCTCCGCTTCCTTCATATCAATCCCTAAAGAAGATAGATAATTATTGATTCTTCCTTTATATTTCCCAAACCAGGCATGCTTATCTTTGGAAGTGCCGGCATCCATTGCATTTTCTCTCGCTTCTACCAGCCACATCCAGATTTTTTCCTTTTGCTCTTCGGTGAGAGTAGGTACCATCTCCTGATAAACTTTGAAGGTATTTGGAGCAACACCATAGGTCATTCCATCTTTCACCTGATCGACCTGGTGATCACTCAATTCACTGGATAGTTGAGCTAAATATTGTTTGTGCAATTTTTTAAGCTTTTTATCTGCCTCTTTTTCAATCCTGCTAATATGCTTTTCTCTCTTATCTCCTGAATACTTTTCTTTTGCATCCTTTATTCGTTGGTCTCTTTCATCATGAATCAGACTGAGATTTCTATATTGAGCCGCCACATATCCTTTTACTTTTTCTTCCTTCTCTTGGTCTCCAATATTTATATTCTCAACTATTTTTCTAGCCCGGTCATTGGTGACTTTGATATACTCTGGATCAAAATCCTGAGCAACAGTTACTCCAAAAGACAATAAAAGGAAAAGCGAGGCTAAATAGCAAACTTGTGTTTTTTTCATGACTAGATAATTTACTTAGTCGGAAGTAATCCTCCTTGTTTTTTGGCAGTTTCCAGAAGGGTGTCTTTATTATTAGCCCAATCGGTCCAATCTACTTTCTTCTTAGGATCTATCCCATTAATGTATTTTTCTATATTGGTATAACCATCATTATTCAAATCCTTCAAGGCATCCGATGGATCGTTTGGATCTAAGCCATATTTGGTTTCCCATGCATCAGGAATTCCATCCCCGTCAGAATCTTTATATGCATTCCCCGTGTATTCAGGATATCCACCTACCTGACTGATGTCCGTAATTATTCCTTTTTTATATGAATCCTTTTCTAATCTCCGCTTAATAAATTCACTTCCTGTATCTGTTTCAAGTCCGTCAGGATAATTAATTTCTCCAGTCCTTACCTGATTTATTATTCTTTCATCTATCGGATCCCTTTTAGGTAATACAGCTCCTACATTCTCCAAAACATATTCATATGCTTCTTCGGCAGGCATCACATTATAATTAGCTACCCTAAAGGGTTCATCTCTTTTCATATATGAAAAATGCTCCTTTTCTTCGTCATCTGATACGCCGGCTATCTGTACTCCACCTTTCCAGTTATTTTGGGAAACTTCCGGATTACCTTCTACTAGATTCCCGGATACATATGCTCTACCGAATGTTTTTGGTTCCATGTATCCAGACTCCGGCTTTATGATTCGATGCCTTACAGAACCATCAGGGGTAATAGGCCCCGGCTTGTAATAATTATTTATGACATTAAACATAGATCTAAAATCTCCACCATCTACTGTTCTGTTCCACCAGTTAAAAAGCACATTATTTACAAATGTAAAATCCCCATACATCCCGATGGATGGATTCCGTCCGACATTGTTAGCCCAAAGGTTTCTTAATAAAGTGCTGTTCAGCCCTCCTACAGTACTTCCAAAGGCATGGTTATAAGTATCCAACCCTTCTGAAGATATAGTATTTTGGATGGTTATATTAGCAGTGGGAAGTTTTTGTCTTTCTGATCTTTCATTAGCCTGAAACATGTTTCTGTACATGGAGAGATTTTCATCCAGACCCCAACTGACTGAACAATGATCTATAATAACATTCCCCATTGGATCTCCTCCAAGTGCATCGTCCCTACGGGTGACGTCTGTTTCACCTCGTCTAAAACGCATATGCCTGATAATGACATCATGGGTATCCACTGCAAAAGTTTCTCCAGCTATCACCACCCCGTCACCTGGAGCAGTTTGCCCGGCAATAGTTACATAAGGAGCTCTAATGCTGATCGGAGTATTTAATCTAATAATACCAGCTACCTTAAAAACGATCGTACGGGCGCCTCCGGATTCACATGCCTCTCTCAGGGTCCCTGGGCCGCTATCTTCCAAGCTTGTCACCACGTAAATTTTTCCCCCTCTACCTCCGGGAGTATATGCTCCACCCCCTTCAGCTCCCGGAAAAGCCGGAATATCAGCCTTTATAAAATCCCCCGGCTGAGACCCCCATGGCAAATAAGGACGTCCTTCAGCCCTTTCTTTAACTACAATTGGATAAATTTCTTCTTCCCAAAGTTTATTTAATCTTTCTTCCTCTTCTTCCATTCTGGCATCGGTGGCTGCCTGGAGATCATCGGGTATAGTTGGGTACTGAGCATGAGCGCTGTACCAGCTTAAGGATAAAAATGTAATTATTGTAAATACTTTACTATAATAAACTTTCATTTGGGTGATTATTTAATTGGCAATAGTATAACGTAAATTTACAGAAGTAAAATAATTAACCATCCTGACGCATCCTGTGATGAAATGATATAGAGTATTTTAAAAAGCAGGGAAAATTAGTATATATATATGAAATGATACCATAAGGTCAACGGGATCTTACCCTAAATTCTTTCTTCTATAATCTTAAAGAATTCCCCTGATTTGAATACTAAATGATATTTTTTTTATTAGATAAAAAAATGAGGTATACTTTGATGTGAGCATCAAAATATACCTCATTAAAATATTCTTTATAATTAATATCCTGGATTCTGTCCAAATTCTGAGGCATTAAGCAGAGCATCCATTTCTGTCTGGGGTATTGGCCTCAAATAATGGTGTTCTCTAAACTCGGTAATGTCAGGATTGTAACGGGCTATTCTATCCCCCAAAGTACCTGTTCTTTTCAGATCATACCATCTGGTCATTTCTCCGCACAGTTCTCTTGCTCTCTCATCCAGTACAAAATCTAGATTTACATCTGCCGCTGTTATCTGCATCTGAAGAGTATAATCTATCGGAGTTTTCTTGGCTGCCCTGGTCCTGAGTACATTTAAATGCTGAGCAGCCGCTCCGGGATTGCCTAATTGAAC
This sequence comes from Anditalea andensis, assembly GCF_000714815.1. Classification (GTDB taxonomy): domain Bacteria; phylum Bacteroidota; class Bacteroidia; order Cytophagales; family Cyclobacteriaceae; genus Anditalea; species Anditalea andensis. Next base: position 398,654 of record NZ_JMIH01000016.1, read on the forward strand.
TTCTGCTTCTGCTGCTAGAAGATATACTTCCGCAAATCTCATTACGAATACATCCAAGAAACCCACTCTCATGCTTTCATTTTCTCTGGTAATCGGATCTCTAAATTTATCTAGCTGGACAAAATTATCAGGTTGATTCAAGGAGCCGTTGGCTTGATTATATGTACGGTTCCTATCATAGATAATGTATGGTTTTAAGGCCTGATCAGCTATAGCTTTTTTAGTTATTACCAAAGCAGTATCGATACCTGCCCTGACTTGTGTACCTACTATGCTGGCATCTTTTCCATGGGTAGTGGCCATAGCCTGGGTCCATGTATAATCCTGATTAGCAATCCACACTTCTTTAAATGAGGCATCATACCTGGCATCTATTTCTTCATTATAGAAATCTAAAAGAGCCAGAGTAGGCATTAATCTTCTGGTATCTTCATTACCATACTCTATAGATCTTACCAGACCATTGAAACGGGTATAGTTAGTCATATAGAATTGGTGAAGCCTGTTAGCCCCTCCAGCATTAAAAGCAGGATTCAAGGAATAGCTTACTGTATGCATCGCTTCCATATTCTGCTTATTGTTAGCAGGATCCCAAAGATCGGCTACATCATCGTAAAGGTCTATGCCCAACTCTCCTTTTCTGCTGATAATCTCATTGGCTACGTCCCGGGCCAGTGAAAAATAAGTCTGTCCTTCGCCATAATATCCTCGGGTAAGATATACTTTTGCCAATAATCCCATTGCACTTTTTTTAGTTGCACGGCTATATTCTGCTCCATAGCTTACCGGAAGATGCTCACTGGCATAAAGGAGATCCTCTATCATCAAATCATAAAAAGCCTCTACAGGACTACGCTCAGCAGTTAATAATGGTTCCTGGGTTTCTGTAGTCCTTAACATTACTCCACCCCAAGTTTCTACAATATGATAATAATAGAATGCCCTCAAAAACCTTAATTCACCTAATCTTTGATTTCTTTCAACCGGATTCGTAAAACCGGCATCATCTATCCTATTGATTCCCGCATTTGCCTGATTGATACCAACCCAGAGTCTCGGCCATTCAGCTATGTTTGGATTTCCCTGAGTAGGCGCTAGTCCTGCATACCGAGTCAATTGATTTGCATAATTCGCCCTTTCCCTATTAAACCATAGGTCTGTACCGGCTTCACCTAAAAAAATTCCGTTTTCACTTCCATAAAACATGGGCCTATACTGATAGGCAGCATTTACAGCGGTCACAAAACCTTCCGGTGTGTTCCATGCTGCGTCAGAGGTGGTCCCTGATGGATTGTATTCATCCAAATCACATGCTACTGTCCCCAATAGCAGTGAGGCGATAAATCCTTTATATAAAATATTTTTGAATTTCATAGTTCAATTTATTTTGGGTAACATTTTTTAAAATCCGCTTACTTAAAAACCTATATTCACACCTAATATGATTTGCCTGTTGAGCGGAAATCCTTCCTCCCCACCTCTTTCAGGATCATATTGTCTTAATAAGTGACTTCTGGAACGGGTCCACATGTTATTGGCTGTAGCATAAATCCGAAGATTGGTCAATCGTAATCTTTCCGCTACTACAGGTGGCAATGTATACCCTAAATTTACGTTTCGTAATTTGATAAAAGAACCGTCTACAAAGGTCAGCGTTTGATGTCCTTCATAGGCAGACATGTTCGCACCCCTTCTAGGACGGGGATAGTCATTGGTAGGGTTTTCAGGCGTCCAATAATCCATAAACTCAGGGCCGTTTCCTTCTCCCCCTGGATTAAACCTTCCTAATACTTCAGCATGAATTGTTTGACCCACCCTGGCGAAGAAAAACAAACCAAGATCAAATGATTTATACCTGAAGGTATTCTGAAATCCTGCAAAAAATTCTGGGACAGTAGAACCTATAACCATTCTGTCATCCGCATCAATTACCCCATCCCCATTTAAATCTTCTAATTTAATATCGCCTGGCTGGAAAGGTCTTCCTCCAAAGGTCAATTGCGCAGCCTCATCAGCTTCATTAATTTGCCATATACCCAATTTATTCCATGTATAGAAGGATTCAATAGGACTACCTATGATTAAATTTCGCCTTTCATCAGTAATAATGTCTTGATTATTAACCAACTGAGTAATTTCTTCTTTGTTATGTGTAAAGGTAAATATCGAACTCCAGGTAAAATTTCTTCTTCGGATATTCTCAGAATTGATTGTAACCTCTACGCCTCTATTTCTGGTAGCACCTATATTTTGAAATACTTCCCTGACTCCAGTAGAAAAAGGTAAAACCCTAGGTAATAACAAATCAGTCGTATTGGTATTGTATACTTCTATATTAGCATTTAACCGGTTGTCCCATAGACCTAAATCTAAGCCGAGGTTAGTGGTTTCAGATTTTTCCCAACCTACATTCGCATTTCCGATCATATTACCGAACATTAAGCCTGGCGCCACTACCTCACCAAAGGATATTTGATTATTGATTATCAATAAACTTTGAGTACCGTATGGAGGAATAGCAGAATTTCCGGTAAGTCCATGTGTGGCCCTCAATTTCATAAAGCTGACTCCCTGAAGACCATCCATAAATGCTTCATCGCTAATCACCCAACCAAGCCCTACGGACGGGAACATCGCCCACTTATTACCGGGCGCCAGTCTGGAAGCGCCATCATAGCGATTGGTAACTGTAAGCATATATTTATCTCTGTAAGTATAATTAACTCTGGCAGCATAGGACATCATATTATGACCTGTATATCCAGAACTTATATTTCTGCTTTCAGGTGCTGTAGCGCCCAAATTATAAAATAATTGGGAGGATAAAATCTGATCTATACCGGAGGCAGATAACTCATCAATGTCACGTTGAATGTAATTTGTAACTCCCGTAACGGAAATGGAGTGATCATTCATTTCCCTGGTATAGGTTAAGATATTATCCCAGTTAAAGAATCTGTTGTAACTCATTTCACTAGAAGCTACTGACCTCAGTGCAGTTCGCTGCCTAAAAGAAGTAGCATCATCAAATCTGCCCTGACGGGCATTGGTAAGATTTGTACCAAAGTTGGAACGGAATGTCAGACCCTCAATTGGCTTATATTCCAAAAATGCATTCAGCATAATATTGGTGCGAATGGTATTGTTTCTCTGAATATTTGGGCCCCGCTCATCGGTTAAGGGACTGACAATACTTTGATCAGCAAAGATGGGAAACCTGTTAATTTCACCCAATTCATTATACACCTCTCCCAAAGGACTGGTGGTCATTGCATTGGAAAGTACATCCTGTCTTCTATTGATATTAAAATAAGCCATTTGACCCAACGTCCCTACCCTTAGTCTATTGTTTATTTCGTGTTCTACATTCCATCGAGCCGTAAACCTGGTAAAATCATCATTTCTTAAGAGGCCTTTTTCGTTAAAATAGCCTGCCGAAACAAATGCTTTGGTACGGTTGGACCCACCGCTTACAGATATATTATGGCTTTGTTGGGAACCATCCTGAAGTACTTCATCTATCCAGTTTATCCATTGGCCGTTTTGTACTGCTTCCCATTCACCAGCACCTTGAAAAATATTTGGATCGTCTGCAGGACTGTTCCAGTCACCTGTAGTCCTAAAAGCTTCTCTTCGTAATTGAATATAACTATCCCCTGTTCTGGAATTTGGAAAGGGTGTTAAACCGTTTACACCATAAAAAGAATCGTAACTTATTTTTGTTTTTCCTTCAGTACCTCTTTTAGTAGTAACTATAATTACGCCGTTGGCACCCTGTGCTCCATAAATCGCAGTAGCTGATGCATCCTTTAAAACTTCAATAGATTCTATATCATTAGGATTTAGGCTCTCAACATTTCCACCCTGAAACCCATCTATAATATATAAGGGATTATTGCTGGCCCCTATAGACCTGTTTCCTCTTAATACTATATTTACACCCGCACCCGCTTGACCTGATGATCTAGTAATATCTAATCCGGCTGCCCTACCCTGCATACCTTCCAGGGCATTATGGGTAGGCACCCGGATCAGGTCTTCAGACCGGACCGTGGAAACCGCTCCGATCAGATCCCTTCTTTTAGTTTCACCATAACCGATGACCACTACCTCATCCAATGCTCCCAGATCTTCTTCTAAAGTTACATTGATCACGGATTGATTACCAACGCTAATTTCTCGAGTTTCAAATCCAATAAAGGAATATATTAAAACAGCATTTGGCGGTACCTCAATTGTATAGTTTCCATCCATATCGGTCACTACGCCGGTATAAGTACCTCTAACGCGCAGATTTACGCCAGGTAGTGGTTCTCCATCCGCTGCAGATATAATTGTACCGGAAACGGTTCTCATGCTGGGCTGCTGAAATGCATTTGCCGAATCAACAAGGCAAAATTGCAACAGCAACACCCACATCAATGTACTTAATAAGGCCAGTGGCCCTCGCTGTAACTTTCTTATCATAACAGGATACTTTATGGGTTGTAATTAGTTTGCTAATTGTTTAGAGCTTAATCCTTTTGATCAAATCAAGGAAGTACTTTACTTTCATATGTAAATTAAGCACTAAACATTAATTAACTTCCCTGAGCTATCCTGATAGCGAGCATTTAGGTACTATTCAAATCATATGATCATATTATAAATTTCATTTATATATATAAATCTAATCCAACCACCGGGTATCCCCCAGACGCGCTTTCATAATTTCATGGTTATTCACTTTAAAATTACCTGCCGAGGCATTCTGATATTGGGGATCTACGTTTAATCTTTCTGTCACTGTCGCTCCGGCAGTGACATTATTAATATTTGTTCCAAACAGATTGCTGTTTATTATTTCTAAGGTTGCTCCATTCTGCATTCTGTTCGCCTGGTTGGAGGGTTTATTGGTGATGATTGAATTCCTAACCACAGTTTTGCCATTTGCCCTCACATCTACAAACCTACCTCCGTTACAGAAATTATTGATAGTCATATTTTCAAGTATGAATCCTGAAGTGCCTATAAATGCGACATCCGGATCTGCTCTCAACAGCGCCCTAGCACTGTTCCAAATGGAGGAGTTTTTCAGCGTAATACCCGCTACTGATCCTGACCGAAAATCAATAAAATCACCACCCGCATTTCCAAAGTCATAAAGCAAGCTGTTTTCTACTGCCATGCTAAATATTCCCGTCCCCGGTATTGGATCCGGAGCACTTGCTGCACCAACACCCTGGGTAAAAATCAATCCTGATTCTGCCCCGGTCAGTTCGCAATCCGTAATTTCAAGGTGAAATGCATCCGTTACATAAGTAACACCAAACAAGTGTTTATTGTAATCCGTATTAAGAGACGTTTCCGCCCTACTGATACTTTGTATTTTTAAACCAATCAATTTTAAATACCCTACATCTCCAATTATATTAAAATTTCTAAGTTTGATATCCGGCTTAGCACCTTCATCAGAAGCGGCCTGGATCGTCAGGGATTTATTATTGATCAAAATGGTACCATTTTGCAACGCACTGAAATCATATACCGAAGCACCAACTCTAACCACACTGCCTGATGTGGCGGCATTTATTGCAGCCTGTAAATCACCGTATATCCCTCCGTCTACGCTTATAACAGCATTGATATCTATTGTGATAAATCTTATTTCTCCGCGATTTACTTCTCCATCAAAAATCTCAGCGAGATATTCAGTCCTATTCTGATTCAAAACTTCTACACTTGCTTCCCTTGACGCAACCTGTTCCGGGGTGAGAACGACTGTTATTTGTTCCCCGGGGGAAACCGGTGTGAAGGTGATCCGCGTGACCGATCCTTCTGAAGGTTCATTCCATCGTAACAATACCGAACCCACACCAATATGATCATCGGTCAATAACCTAAAAATATTTTCTATCTCATTTGATATAAATAGTACAGAAGTATAAAATGAATTGGTCAGAGGATCAGGATTCAAAGCCCTCACCCGCGCGGCATATGATTCTTCGGATTCTAAATTTTCAAATGTATATTCGAGAAGGCTGGAAGGTATGGTATCGGTTTTTAATACCACACTGAACTCACTATCAGAACCCAGTTGAATCTCATATGAAGTGACTCTGGGATCACTCACCGCATCCCAGGCCAGTATAGCATTTCTGTCTACTTTGGTGATTCCGGCATTTTGGGGCGAAGGAATGGTGTTTAAAGTAAACTCCTCCAGATTCTGACATGATACTATTCCTATCAGGATAATAAATACACCATACAAGAGGGGTCTTTTAATTTTAAAATCAGGATAAATATTGTTCATATTATTTTAGGTTTTTGGATGTATACTCAATCAAACCGTAGTAGTGCGCTTTTTACAGCAGGCTTTTCCTTTTGGATAAGGTGTCTTTATTATTGGCTGATTTTTTCCAGTCGACTTTTTTCTTAGGATCTATTCCATTGATGTACTTTTCTATATTCGTATAGCCATCACCATTTATATCACCATTGGCATCTGAGGGATCATTGGGATTAAGTCCGTATTTTTTCTCCCAAGCGTCAGGTATTCCATCTCCATCTGTATCGGTATAAGGGGTTCCTTTATATTCGGGATATCCACCTACCTGAGCGATATCAGTAATAATCCCCAATTTATAAGAATCTGCAGGCAGTCTTCTGTGCTCAAACTGATAAAATGAGGCTGGATCAAGACCTTCCACATATTCTGCCTCTCCAGACTTCACTGTTCTGATAATTCTTTCATCTACAGGATCTCTACGGGGCCAAGTAGCCCCTGCATTTTCCAATACATATTTATATGCTTCTTCAGTAGGTGAAATATTTAGCTGCGGCATAGGGAAAGGCTTGTAGGATCTTATTCTTGGAAAATAAATTTCTTTTGCTTCCTCAAAAGGGATATTGCCTTCTTTGTTATTCAGCTGTATGCCCCCGTCCCAATTATCCGCAGTTACATTTGCAACACCTTCTACTATATTGCCCTCTACATATGCCCTACCATAAATGGTGGTATCCAGCCGGGTAAGAACAGCGTCCGGTCTCAATATCCTAAACCTTATATCAGAATTTTCAGGAGTGACCGGTCCCGGCTTATAATAGTTGTTGATGATATTGTATTTTGCCATGTAATCTCCACCGTCAGTCGTGCGGTGGTTCCAGTTGAATACTACATTGTTTACAAAATTGAAGATGCCATTCCAGCCAATGGATGGATTTCTTCCGGCATTACTTGCCCATAGGTTTCTCATAAAGGAACAGTTCTCTCCACCAAGTGTGCTTCCCAGGGAATGGTTATAGGTATCCAATCCTTCGGAGAAAATGCTGTTTTGGATAGTAATATTTACAGTACCCCGTTTTTCCGTAGGATAATCTCCACCGGGGCTATACATGTGTCTATAAATCGACATGTTTTCATCAAGGCCCCAGCTAGCGGAAACATGGTCAATCATGATATTGCCCACAGGATTTCCACCTATGGCATCATCTCTTCTTCCTACGAAGGTTTCTCCCCTTCTAAATCTCATATGTCGTATCACTACATCATGGGTATCAATCCACACCGTCTCGCCGGCGACCACTACCCCGTCTCCGGGAGCAGTCTGACCCGCTATAGTGATATAAGGAGCACGGATGATCAGCGGGCTTTCCAATTTGATTATGCCTGCTACATTGAAAACCACTATTCTGGCACCACCTTTTTCGCAGGCCTCCCTTAATGTACCGGGGCCCCGATCCTCTAAACTGGTAACGGTATAAACCTTTCCGCCTCTTCCGCCATAGGAATACATCCCACCTCCTTCAGCTCCGGGAAATGAGGGGATCTCCGCCTGCTCTAAATCAGTAGGCCTGAACGCCCATGGCACATAGGATTTACCCTCAGAAGCTTCTTTTAGAACAATCGGTAATGCTTTTTCCCAGGCTTCATCAGAAAGCCTTTCCGCCTCCTTCATGATGGAGTCGGATTTGGCACGGGCATCAGCAGGTATCTTTGGATACTGTGCCATCGCTGACCCGGTGATGAAACAAAGGGTAAATATTATTAAAGTGTTTTTAATAGTCATATCTGTATTAAAATTTCAGTATTGAGAATATAATTTTTAAGCTCCTTTCATTAATCAGCCACTGGATCAAAGGTGCCATTTTCCCAACCCATAGTCTGTTGCAGAGAAGGACTTCTGTCAAGAATGTTCTGGGGAATACCGAAGAAATTGTAAAGAGGCTGGGGATAATTGATGGCAAATTGCTGATCCTTCACCCATAGCTCCATCGTGAAATATTGATCATATTCCGTATCCATATTAATAGTATTGCGGATGGCAGCAAAGTCAGTGGGGTTAATGCCTGGCTTCAGCCTGGTGATGATACCCATTCTTCTGGTTCCGTTGAGTTTGCCGGCAAATAAATTTCTTCTTCTCAGGTCCCAGTATCTTTTGTTTTCATAAGCCAATTCTATCTGTCTTTCCAGCATCACGGCATCTACCAGTTCTCCACGGCCCATACCCTCCCTTAATCCAAAGTTTCCGTCACCCGGATCTAATCCGGCCCTTTGTCGTATAGCTCTCAGTTCTATATACACAGCATTGGGACGGCCGGTCTCTGCGGCAGCCTCTGCAAGATTTAAAAGCACTTCGGCGAATCTGATCTCCGGCCAGTCAGTATCTGTCTGACCTACGAATGTTTGCTGTATATTTGGATTGACTGCTTTTCTGTTGTAAAATCCGGTGGTGGTGGCACCGGGATTATCTACCGGGGTATTGCCGACATAATAAGTCCATTGCTGCCTTAGGGGATCAGCTCCTGTTACGGTATAGGGAGCTCCATTATAGACTACAGTAGCATAAAATCTTGGATCTCTATCCCTGAAGTAATACACTGAATCGTATCCGGCCCCTTCTTCCTGAATGGATTTGCCATTTTTCATCGGAAAAGCCTTTACAAAATCCCAAGTGGGATTACTTCCGGTTCCTCCCGATCCACCAATCTCTCTTGGCCTTACCGAATTTTCCCAGCCATGAGTCCTTCCGGCATTGAAATCATATAGGCGGGCAAAGATTACTTCCCTGTTTCCTTTGTTTAAAAATACACCGGTGAAATCATTGTGAAGTCCATAGCCATCCTGAAGTAACATTTCCTTTGCCTGAGCATTAGCCTGGTAGGCCGTTTCCCATCTCTCTGAATGATTACCTGGATTAAACTGTGGACTGGCCCAGAATAGCAATAACCTTCCTTTAAAGGCGGCAGCCGCACCCCTCGTTATTCTACCGATCTGGTCATTGGGCCAGCTGGCCGGAAGAACCGCCATCGCTTCATTCAGGTCGGCTACCATAATTTCAAAACTTTCCCGTGTCGGATTTCTAGGAATATCCACCTGGTCCTGATAGGGGTCCTGGGGTCTCAATACCATGGGCACACCTCCATATAATCTGACCAGATTCCAATAGTCAAATGCCCGGAGAAACAACATTTGCCCCCTTAATCGACCCTTGGCCTCTTCTGACAGTGTGCCTCCTTCCAAAGCCTCCAATCCTATATTGATGTTCCTGATCCTATTATAGTAATTGACCGAATATAGATCTACCGAATTGGCGGTAAGATTGCCGTACATATGGTCATTGGCCCCGGGAGACTCATCTGAAAAACCTGAATTAGTCCCAAAACCTACACCCGGTAAGCTGACTTCATACAACCTGTTTACATAAAGAGTAGCGGACTGTTCATTATCCCAAATAAAAGGGCCCACTGCAGTTACATCCGGTACATCTAGTATATCTCCACAAGCCCAGACCAATGCACAACTTAAAATTATTATATATTTCTTCATCATATTTCGCTTTTTAAATTGTAATGTTCAAACCAAAGTTAAGGGTACGCAACGTGGGATAAGTGTCAAATCTGGATAAGGTTGGATCCTTATAATCAAATGGATTGATGATCCTCCAAAGGTTACGACCCGTAAAATAAACCCTCAGCTGAGGCACGTTTAATCTTTCGGCAAGGTGACTGGGCAAGCTATAGGATACGTTGACGATATTAAGGTTCATGGTAGTCCCATCCCTCATCCAAAAGGTAGAGCGTCGATCCTCTCCACCATACAGAGCAGGCCGGGGAAATGCCGCATTCGGATTCTCGGGAGACCAGTGATCTGCCCAGAAGGCAGGCATATTCAACATGCTATTGGCTGCCGGTGGTCTATAGGACTGTTGGTCATAAAATACTTTAGTACCTATGCCACTTACCCCTAATTGGGTATCCACCCTAATGCCCTTATAATTGGCACCCAAATTAAGGGAAAAGCCTATAGAAGGGACTGCAGGAGCTATCATTCTCAAATCATTGACGTCGATCACACCATCCGGCTCATCTGAATAATCCGGTCCTCCTACATCCTGATACATCATCATACCCAGCTCCGGAGCTCTACCAAAAATCGTCAGTCCCGGAGTCTGTTCTAAAATTAAATCCAGTTGTTCCTGGGTCCTGATAATACCTATGGCAGTAAGTCCATCTTCACCGCCGCGCATTCTTCCCATTTCATCTCTCCAGGTACCGATCACCGCCTCGTTTTGAAAAATTTCAAGGACATTGTTTCTGTTCCATCCCCCCACTAATCCTATGCTGTATCCAAAATCTCTTCCGATGTTATCGGCATATGTCACTGATGCATCAAAGCCCATTCCCTCCATTCTGCCATAGTTTTCTGCAGGCATATTGTTCACGCCCACATTGGCCGGCAAAGAGGACGCTCGGGTGCCTAGAATATCAAACGTATATCTATAAAATCCATCTAATCCAACTTTCAGGTTGTTGGCCAACAGCATATCTATACCGGCATTGAAAAATCTGGTCTTCTCCCAGGTCTGGCCGGAGAGGATCAGGCCATTGTTACGTGGGTTTAGTCCATTGGTCACGCCGCTACCGCCCAGGTAAGCACCGCCTTGTTGGCCGTAACTGTATTCCCACTGTCGGGCACTAATAGCATCATTGCCCAGAAGACCACCGGAAACCCTGAATTTCATGTCCTGTATGAAGTTGATATTGTCTTTAAAAAATCTTTCGTCAGATATCCTCCAACCCAGTGATAGAGAAGGGAAGAAACCCCATCTGTTTTCCGGTGCAAACCTGACTGAACCTTCATATCTAAAGGAACTTTCCATCAGATACTTCCCCGCATAAGAATAATTTACCCTTCCAACATAACTTAAACGGGCATTGTTCTCCGCCCAACCATTTGTGGCATCTTGTGCTTCCGCAAAGCCCGGCTGCAGGTCAAAACCGGGAATTAACTGATTTTCCCGCATGGCTCTAAAGCCGTTAGATTCAGATTCGGCTACTTCATATACCACCAATGCATTTACATCATGAAGTCCGAAACTTCTGGCGTAAGAAGCACTGCCGTTAAGTTGATAATTTTTTATATAATTATAATCTTCCTGGAGTCTTTCCTGATTATTGATCCTGGTGCTACCAATAGGTACATTAGAAATTAAATTGCCATTACTGCCGACCATCATGAAATCATATAAATCATAGTTTTTTCTTAATTGGTTAACATAGGCATGTCCTTCAGCCTGATTATAGGCTATTCTCAGTTTCAATCCCTGAATGATTGGAACTCTATATTCCAAAGCAGCATTTAGTACTAAATTGCTTCCTGTATTTTGTATTCTGCTGTCCCGTTTATTAATTTCAATAGGGTGAGACGCTATAGCTCCACCATATCTCACCGGTAAGCCATTTACATAGGGAGGAATCCACCTTGGCGTTCTTATTAAACTCTCGAAAGCGCCATTTAAAGTATTGGGATTTCCATCTTCTCTATTGAAAGGCCTGGTATCTTTTCTGGTATCCCCACTTAGGGTAAGTGAGGCAGTAAGATTATCCGTAATGTCTGCATCGATCCCCATTCTCAGAGAATATTTATTCAGGTCTGTCCCGGGCAGGTTGGCATCTTCATTATAATAGGAACCTCCTCCGAAATACCTGACTCGGTTGCTTCCACCACTTACATTCAATGTGTGCCGGGTGACCATGGAACTCTGCCAAGCATAATCCATCCAGTTGTAATCGTAATTTCTAAAAGCTTCCAGCTCATCCGGGGCATATACCCCTATTCCTTGGGCAAAATCATCAGGGGAATAAATCCTTCGCTGATTATTTCTAAAAACACCCTGGTCATAAGCACTGAGCATTTCTGGAAATGAGGTGGCATCCGATAAACCTACAGATCCCGAATAACTGATCCGTGCTTTTCCTTCTTTACCCCTTCTGGTTTGTACCAATACCACCCCTCCTGAACCACGGGCGCCATAAACGGCAGCCGCTGCATCTTTAAGTACTGATACACTTTCCACCTCAGTAGGATCCAGTACATCAAATGCTGCCTGATCTCTTATAAAACCATCAATTACAAAAAGTGGCGGTTCCTGATTCCAGGTACCTGTACCTCTGATATTAATGGCTGATGTTGTACCCGGCCTGCCGGTAGGACCTCCCACATTTACACCCGCCATCCTACCCTGAAGTAAAGTAGACATGTTGGCAGCCGGTATATCTACGAGTTTTTCTGTGGTGATGCTTTCCACCGCCCCCAAGAGGTTGGCTCTTTTTTGCTCCCCATACCCTACTACAATAACTTCATCTAAAGAAGCATCATCCAATGTTAAAGTCACAGAAAAAGTAGTCTGGTTTCCTACTACTATCCGCTCGGTGACAAAACCTATAAATGTAATTAATAATACGGCATCATCATTTGCTTCTATTGTAAATTCACCTAGTGCGTTTGTAGCTACACCTATACTAGTCCCTTCTATTCTTACTGTAGCACCGGGAAGCGGTTCGCCTTCATCATCATATACTACACCGGTGAGGGTGACCCGGGCCTGTATGGCTTTTTGATTGGGATTGGTCATTCTTTTTACACTTATCCTTTCATTTACCTGCTGAAAGGAAAGCTTATGAGAAGAGGACAATAGTAACAAAACCGACTCCAGCGACTGGTTCTCTGCTTTAAAGCTCACCGGGTGCAGATCTGTAATTTGGTTCTTATCATATACAAATGAAAAATCAGTTTTTGCCTTAATGGCGTCAAAGACTTCAGGAAGTGTAGCACCTTCAAAATAAAAACTGACAAAAACCTTCTTTAAATCCTTAGAGGCCTGATTGTGTAACATTTCTGCATGAAGTATTTGGATAGTTCCAATTATTATAAACATTCCTAAAAAAAATACTTTCCAAATTTTGTAATAGTGGTAAAATTTTATTTCCATTGTGCTATTATTTTGGTTATTGGACTTGGGTTTTATTTATTTTAATCAAGAGAAAATCTTCTTTCTTACCCTTTTATTAGATTCTTTATTACTACTTGAAGTTCACCTGTACGTTCTTACCCTGAATTTCAAAATCGAAACCCAGGGAATACCCTATACTTCTTAATACATTTTCAAGATTATCCTTTTTGAATTCGCCGGACACGAAATAATCGTTCAAATTGAATTTGCCTGTAATGGTAATATCCACACCGTACCACCTTTCTAAATCCTTCACCACTTCAGGAAATGGGGCTTTTTCAAAAAGTAAAATGCCTTGAAGCCATAGATCCGCTTTTTTTAGATCAAACTGACTCTTTTTAAAATTATCAAATGTTAATGTAATGGCTTCTCCAGGGATTAGATAAACCATATCATTTAATACTTCAGGATTTTTGTTCTCTACACTTACCTTACCTGAGACCAGTTTTACTTCAGAAGTATAATCTTCTGAATATGATTTAATATTAAATGAAGTTCCTAAGGCAACAGTGGTCAGGTTGCCGCTCATTACTTTAAATGGGAGTTCTTTATTAGGTGAAACTTTAAAAAATGACTCTCCTATAAGTTCTATATCTCTGTGAGTGATTCCAAATCCATCACGGATCCGTAGTTCACTGGCAGCATTCATAAATACTATCGAGCCATCGGATAGCCGAACCCTTTTTTTCTCCCCCATCTGGGTGCTTTTAGTTATATAATCTAAGCCTAAGCCTTCACTTGCTTTTATAGATTTAGAATTGAAAGGATTGCCTACTATATTATATAATATACCTCCGGACAATAGGAAGATGAAAAATACAGAAGCTATCTTTAAGATACTTTTGAATGTTTGATTAGGCCTGGTCTTAAGTATTTTACTTCGAATATTATCCGGTTTGCTGATGGGAATGATTTCATCATTTACTTCTTCATTCAGGATATCTGAAATTCTGGAAAATACCATTTCCTGTTTTTCGTCCTCCCACTCATCAATATCCTCATTCAGTTTAAACAATATATCTTTTGCCTGAAGCATAAGGTCAATTTTATCAGGATTCTCATTTTGCCAATTATTCCAGAAGAGGCTCCTGAAATTACTGTCACTGAACACCCACTCCTTAAAGGATGGGTCTTCTAAAAAATCTTCTATTTGTGAATATTGCTTTTTCAATTTCTATGGCTTTTATAGTAATAAGGGTAAAAGCCATACTGAATCTCATCACTACATATGAAAAATATTTTAAATTTTCACTTTTATTAAAAATAACTGACAATTGTAAATTACTTAGCAGTATAAATCAGTGTTTGTTAATGAATCGTTACTTAATTTTATAATTATTATTTTTGTGTTAGGAAAGAACCCATGTATTTAAAAAAAAATGATCCGGATGGTCATTCTGGTTTATTATCCAATCCATGAGTTTTGTATTTGAAAAATATGTCTATTAAAAAGAAAGAGAAAATTGAGATACTCCAAGATTCGTCTCATTCTCTGTAAGGGAAAAAAAGCCTCATTTTTTTCTAAAAATGAGGCGGAAAGCATGATAATTAATATAATTTTATAGTAGGCATACTTTGTAGGCTTATCATTGATTTCCTCAGATGATGCAGCTCTCAATTTTATAACTTCTTCCAACAACTCATTTAGGAGTTCCCTTTTACCTTCTTCTGATGCTGTGGCTTCCATTTTTTCAACATATAGATTAGTTAATTTAGCTTCCGGAGAATTCTTTCTGGCTTCAGATATTTCATGTCTGTGCTTCTCAAATTCCAGCATGTGTGTTAATTTCCCCATATCCATTTCTTTTACTTCGGTCTCACTTAATGGCAGGGGCACTATTCCATATTCCTTATACTGATCAATAAGGTTGGAAATTTCTCGTCTCTTGGCATCTACCAACTCATCATCAGTGTTTTCAGTGATGGAGGAATTACAGGCAATAAATCCAAATATCAAAAGGGCAGATAGAAAGGTTTTTGTTATATATTTCATATTCATATTATTTAGAATGGCATTTAATTGAACACGCTATTGGAAAAATCTATTAATAGTATGAAAATCTTATAGTTACAATATACGATTAATTAATTAGTGATCATGCTCAAATTCAATTATAAACTAAAGTTTGAGATACTTTGAAATTCGTGCACATAAAAAATCTTATCAATATTAATGATCATTTATATTTATATTGATAATCCTTGGTGGTAAGCCCCTGTTTCATTGACTTCATGGCTTTCATGACCAGGTTGTAAAGAGAAGGTACCTGCATCTGCATCATGACCGCAATTTCTTCATAACTGAGGTTCATAAAATATTTTAGATAAATCGCTTCCTTCTGCCGTTCAGTCAATTCCCCTATTGCCTTGTGAAGCTCAGCATCTTTCTCTTCCTGTACATCTACCAAATTCTCAAGATGTGAAGTTTCAAACATTGTCTCAGGAATACTTTCCAGATTTTCGTTTTTTCTCAGATTGACCATTCTTCTAACCAGTTCACGGCGAAAGGAGGTTAAGAGATAGAATTTTATGGAACTGATGATATTTATTTTATCCCGATTGTGCCATAGCTCTAAAAATGAATCCTGGATGACATCTTCCACCAACTCTTTGTCCTGTGAAAATTTTTGCCCGTACCGGAATAAATCTTTGGAATAAATACGGAACACATAACTAAAGGCAGTCCTGTCATTGGATGCTATCAAATGCCATAATTGGGCATCGTTAAGTTCTTTATAATTCATGGTGTCGGGATTTTGGGTCAAAACTATCTTCCCCGATAAGATTTATGTACTTTTTATTAAACTACGAAAAGTAGATGAACTAATAATTACTAAAACCAAATCTAATTTTAACAAGAGAGTTTATAACAAAATTAGTCTATTTCTTAATACAACTCTCCTGCACTTACCTGTAGTGATGTGATTTTCAAATAAATATGGGGCTGAATTCCATAAAAGGCATATATTAACCTCATTAAAAAAGTAAAGGTGTAAATGATAAAATTTTATCACTTACACCTTAATTTTATATTAAGCCAAATGCTAGAAAGCAATTCTATACAGCAATCTACTGTCCCGCAGAAAAGTCAAAATACAAATCCATTACCTTACTCCTTAATCTCCAATCATCATAGGGGCCATAATCAAAGAAAATATTCTTTCTGCCGGATGGTCCTAGATTTTCCGCCTCATTTGATTTAGTACCGATAGCAGGTATTGCCTGCATAAAGGAAATATCTCCATTGGGAAATGGCGGGGCTGTCCTTTCAAAAATTTCTTCGGGCTGGGCAGGTGTAAACAAACGGAGGAAAACATCTTCGCTGGAAGTAGCTACGGTAAATGCCTGCTCCTTGGATTCTATTTTAGCCCAATATAGATTGGCATGATAACCTTTGAACTCAGGATAGATTAATGGCGGTACACCGGTGATCGTATTATTGTAATCTTTCTGGTGAACGGCCATTTCCACGCCCTGCATCCTGTTTTTCCATACCCGGTAAGGTCCCCTACCCAACCATTGAATTCCTTTGACCAGCTCTTCGGGATAATTAAAGTCCACTCCCATATAATGAAAGTCTACATCATATTCTTTGGGAACATAGTAAATATTCAGCTTGGCCATACCGGATGGAAAAAAAGTCCATGTAAATTCCTTCATTCTGGATTCCTTGCCAAAGGAACTGGTGATGTGCAGCGTATCGCCTTCCATTCGGGTTTTCAGTGATTCAAATATCACCTCCCCGGCACTTAAAGAAGGCCCTCCTACGAATGGAATTTCTCCATTTGAATTCACCACCTTTTCAAGGATACCGTTATTTTTCCCTATGGTATATTCTATGGACCCGGCCTGTACTATCAGTGAATTTCCTGTCTCAGTCATGGTTACCGCCCTGCCATCTTCTTTTCTATTCATCATTACAGCTATTACATCTTCAGGCAAAGTAATAGGCCAACTTTTTTCGTATAGGTCTTTTCCAAATTTGTCTGTAGCCGTGACATATAATACATCATAATTAAACCAGTCTGCAGGCATATCCAATTTGATCTTACCCTTATGACCGGGCTCTACTGAGGGTGCCGCCGCTGTTCCGGAAACTTCCTCTTCATTTTGTAGGCCGTTTGGAAGGGGCATTTTGGCCAATCGCCAACTAAAAGAACATTCTTCCAGATTGGTGAAAAAATAGCGGTTCTCTACATTTAAACTGCCATCAAACCACTTTGTAATGTCAATATTTTCAAACCGCACCGGAGACCAAATGTCTTTTATAGCGAAAAAACTACCTTCCTTTTCATGAAAAGGCCCCACTATCCCATCAGGAGCAGCTGAACCGTAGGTGTCAATTTTGCCATCCTGATCAGTACGGACTACTCCCTCATCAGCAAAGACCCAAAGAAAGCCACCGGCCGCTCTGGGTTTGTTCCACATGAGTTCCCAGAAGTCATGTAAGCCGGCACCACTTCCTCCATCGTACAGGCCATGTAAAAACTCTGTAGGAAAGACTATTTTATGTCCATGCCAATAAGTACCTGAACCATAATCATATCCCCGGTAATGCTGGGTGGCCATCCCGTTAAAAGGCTGCCATGGATGGACGACCTCTCGGTTTTGAATATCATACTCAGCATATAGGGGGACCAGATCGTAATTATGGCCACTCTCATTGCCGTTGGTCCACAGTACTATAGAGGGATGGTTAACGTCACGCGTCACCATCTGCTTTACCAGCCTGCTGCCTACTTCTGTATCATAGGCGTCATGCCATCCGGCTAACTCATCCAGCACCATCATCCCCAAAGAATCGCATACATCCAAAAAGTGAGTATCCGGAGGATAGTGGGACATTCGGACTGCATTCATATTCATCTCCTGCATTAACTTGACATCTTCAATGCTCCTGGTTTTATTGGATGCCCGCCCGGTGGTTGGCCAGAAAGTGTGACGGTTGACCCCTTTAAATTTAATCTTTACTTCATTGACATATATACCATCACGGTCTCTTTTTTCCACTGTCCTAAAGCCAAAACGGGTATCCATTTCATGTACAGGATTCCCTCTGGCATACAAGGTAAATTTCACTTTATATAAATTGGGATCCTCCGGATTCCAGGTCTTAATATCATCAATCACCGACTGCAAGGATACTTTATCAGAACCCTTCGACACTTTACCGGAAAAGGATTCTCCCACAGGCTTATTGTCCAATGTCATCACCTGAGCCGTTACCTGGTCTGCGCGACCTATATTATGGAGAAAAACTTCCGCGTTCAAAGTACCATTTGCCTGGGCATCCACTGCTACGCGACGGATATTTTGGGTGGGCTTGGCTTCTAGGTAGACGGGTCTGAATATGCCTCCGAATATCCAATAGTCTGCATGCCTTTCGGCTTTGTTTATGGAAGTATTGGCAGAATGCTTCGCCACACGCACTTCCAATAAATTGGATTTTCCATAATTCAATAGTCTGGAAATATCATAATCGAAACGATAATAAGCCCCCTGATGGATTTTTCCGGCAAGCTTTCCATTGATTTTTACTTCCGTATCGGTCATGGATCCTTCAAATACAATTTTGACCTGCATGTTTTTCCAATCATTTGGAACATCAAAATTATATTTGTACAGGCCTTCTTCCTTGCCCCTTTCTTCATCCTTGGCATGTCCATAATTGTATTTACCAAATCCGAACAGCTCCCAATTGGATGGCACAGGGATCGTCGTCCATTCTCCGGATTTGTTTCCTTCAGTACAAAAGAATTCCCAGTCAACGGTATCATCACTACCTGTCCCGGAGAGATATTTTATTTGTGTTTGTTGGGCATCAGCACAAAACCACCCCAAAGAGAATAATAGGATAAGAAATTTCTTTTGGAATACAGGACTCATGTTTTTAAACATCTACTTAAAGGATTATTATTTTAATTGATTGGTCTAATGGAAGTAAGTTTTTATATTATCAAAATTTTAATTAACTGTCAGAGCCACTTTTCTTTCCATTCCGGAAACTCCTTCTCCAAAAGTTTTTCAGCATAATTACCAAGGTAACTGTAACCCACTCTCCGTTCATGCTCTATCTCTGCAAGATTATATTTGATTTTACTATCCCTTCCTACAAACATAGGCCTATTGGTGCCGATTTCATAAAATCTGGCCCAAAGTGGCCCGGCATTAGGATCCTCTACCACTACCCTATCATAGCCTTTAGGCAATGATTTGTCAGGCTCCTGTACCACTTTAATGCCTTCAATTTTAACCTCATCAAACCAGTCTACTGCACTTTGGATCGATTTTTTAACTGCTGGATCAGGATTTTCTATACCCATCAGAAATCTTACTACACCCACACTTTCACCTCCGCTGATAGATGGCAACTCGTATGCCCGCGCTTTGGCAGGACTTAGGTCTTCCCTGCGGTGCTGGGCACACCAGGCTGTCAGTTTCCCATCTACTTCTATCTGGGCTTTCAATATGACTTCCACACCCTTGTCAATTGCTTCTCTGGCCCGGTTTTTTAGTGTCTCATCAACAAAGGTGTAAGGCTCATTTTCTTCTACTACATCTCTTAATACTTCCATCACGCCTATCATGGCATGATCATTAAAAGTTATATGCTCATAATATCCCTTTCTCTCAGGGTAATATTGGGCCCATCCACCGTTATCATATTGCGCTTCAAGTATATAGTTGAAGCCATCGATGAAACCTTTTTTAAATTCTTCTTTTCCGGTAGCATTATAAACCTTAGCCAAATACCTCATCTGGGTATGGGTAGCATTATTATCTATAGTGGTTCCGACTAGTTTCTTTTTTTCATTTTTGAGCCTGGTTTTTTCCTTGCTACTTAATACTGTGGCCATGTTTATATTCTTAAACCAGCCTCCATTATCTTTTTGATATAGCAAGACATTTTCCGCGATTCTTACCGCTTCATCGCTGCCATACCATTCAGGCTGTTGACGCTGGGCCTCTCTCCAAGAAACGATGGATGCAGACTGCGCTTGGATCGTCCCAATAGCACTGCAAAAAATTACCAGTAAGGAAATGTTTATTTTAAGTATATAAGTCATATGTCCTATTTTACGCATGTTTAAATTATTTTATGTATATCCCCTTCTTTACCAATAATGACGCTGAATAAAGAATGCCATGGTTAAAATTAAAATTTTACGTTCTTCCGTCTTCCCTGCCTGCAGGCAGGCAGGGATCTCGTAAAACAAAGGAATATTGGCTTATGGCATTATTCCCGTTAACCATATTAAATAATTTATCTTTTAAATACTTCCTTATTCCACTCCTTAGGGGCCGATGGTTTGGTACTTTTGAAACGGATATCATCACTTAGTTCACCTTCTATTTCTGTGTAAAGCTCTCCACCCGGTACATCAAATTGTACCTCTTCAAACAGGATGTCTCTGGCATCCAAGAAATACATCATACTGTCCTGGGCGGTAATGTTTACATGACGCAGCACCATACCGTCGACATCATGTGCTGTAAATAGCTTCTTACTGTTTATCTCTGCATGCTCCAATAAGAAGTTTTTCAGAGGCGTTTCCGGGATTCCGGTCACATTGATGAAGGCTGATGCATTTTCAACGATGATGTTCCGTGCGGTTATATGTTGGAATTCAGGAGTCAATTGATCTCTTTCTCTTGGCGGATATCTTTCTGCCAATTCGCCTACGTACATCGCACTGCCCAACATATCCCATCTAAAGGCTGTATGCCTTAGATTCATACGGATTCTTTCATAGGTCAGGTTTTCACCTCCCCCGCCACGCGGCCTTCTGGTTTTAAACCGGATTCCTACGCCGGTATTATCAAAAACACAGTCATGCACGTACAGATTTCTGATCATTCCCGCCGTTTCACTTCCTACAGTGATTCCGCCATGGCCTTCCTGCGCCAAACAATAACGGACCACGACATTTTCAGTAGGTTTATTTACCCTTATCCCATCTTCCCCTCTACCGGCTTTCATGGTAAAACAATCATCACCATTGTTCAAAGTTGAGTATTCAATCAATACATTCTTGGAGGATTCAATGTCTATCCCGTCCCCTCTAGGTATCCCCACAGAATTAACGGTGACACCCCGGATAATCACCCCATCACAATATACCGGTACAATATTCCAAAAGGCGGTCTTCTCCAAAGTAATGCCTTCTATATACACATTGGTAGAGTTGGTGGGAGAGATGAACATAGGCAGGAATATGGACTCCCCATCATATCCTTCATAGATTCTCTCGGAAACAGGCTTGTCCAAGGGTACAAAATTTTCAACCACATCCTCAGTCATCATCTGATCCTTTACAGGGCCATCTGCTGGGCCATATAAGGTGCCTTTGCCGGTGATGGCTATATTATCAGCTTCAAAAGCATAAATGCAAGCGCCAAGTGACATCACTTCAACGCCTTCATGTCGGGTAAAAACAGCCGGTCGATAATCGGCTAATTCCCCACTGAAATATACCTCAGCTCCTTCAGCAATATGAAGGTTAACATTACTTTTCAGTATGATCCTACCGGTTTTCCATTTGCCTTTTGGTATGAGTACAGTCCCTCCTCCGGCAGTATTGACCTCCTCTATAGCAGACTGTATATGGGCGGTCACTTTCTTCCCGTTCCGTGCGCCTTTATCTGCAATATTTACAGTAAAGTCCGGAAAAACAGGTTTTTTGAATTCTGGCATGTCGAAAGGAGCATTTACTGGCGCTATTTCATCCGGCATATTTAGTGCCCCCACTTCTGATATATGCGGAATTCGGTCTAATTCATTTATACTAGAATCATCCTGAACCGATGTATCACAAGCCATTACGCTCAAGGATAAAAACATCAGTAAGAGATAATTTTTAGAATTGGACTTTACTTTTTGAATAGGGGTTGTCATTTTCGTTTATTAAAATTTTCATAGCTAAACTGATTATTCCAGCTAAAGGAGTAAAATACAAGGAACATACCCGGAAACTGTCCTGAACATTCCTGATAAGCCGAAATCTAAAAGATTTAATCCTTAATCCGCTGTATTCTGAGCGCTATGTATTTTTGGCCTGGAAGGGATATGACAGCATTGTCTTTATCCCTCACTTTATATCCGTCACCTTCCAAAGGTACCACTTCAAATACCTGATCTACCGGCACTACGGTCATCCCCCAGGTATCAATAATCTCTACCTTGAATTTTGCTCCGGATTTCAATTCTTTGTTGGGAAGGACAAAAGCCCAATCCTCCAGCGCTTCTTCACCAAAATAAATCAGATAATATAGCCCAGCTTTACCGGCCATATTCAATTCATAATACTGATCTATTGGGTTCCACTTCCAAGGTTTATCCGCCATAAGGTTCTTCATGAATTCGATCCTGGCAGGACTTTCACCTATAAGCGTTCCCCCATGGGAAATCCAATCACTTTCTTCATAAGATTCTCCATGGGTGGCATAAGCTCCTCCAATGGCAGCATTCCAAAATCTGAAGACCAGCTCTTCTGCAGAAATCCTTCCCCATCGTTTTTCGATATCCCCTTCATAATTTATCTCATCATGAACAATAGGTTTTCTATAAATGTCTCTTAAAAGTGGACTGACACCCGGAACCCTTACCGCATTATAATACTGTAAACTTACGTGAGTGACCCAAGGCCGGTTATAGTCATAGATCCGCCCGGCATTGTGAATAGATCTCAAGTGCCCATACGGATCTTTTTCTTGTACCTCTTTAAAAAGAATATCCCAATCTTCATCATCGAGGTCTTTGATAAAACTGTTTTCGTTAGCCAGACTCCACCAAATATTTTTATAAGCAGCATATCGGGCCATCATGTACCGGACATACCTCAGGTTATTCTCCATTCCCATCATATCAAAACCCCATTTGCCTTTATCATAGGGATGGAAAAGCACCAGATCAGCTTCCACTCCTATCTCATTTAGTCGGGTAATACACTCATCCAGGTTTTTAAAGAACTCGGGATTGAACCGGGTAAAGTCCCAATCCTCTTTACCGGTGTCCTCAAATGGATAATCCTTTAGGTGCAGTTCACCTCCGTCTATATATTTTTCTTTGTGAGGAGGAATTGCCAAAAATCTGGCTTTATTAAAGGGATTGTTTTTCAATGTTTCTATGGTAGCGGCTTTAGTGCTTTCATTTTGGAAAGTCCATTCGTAAATTGTGGTCCCGAATGGCATAAATTCCGTTCCATCCTCATATTCAAAATGGTATTGTTCCGCCACTTTTACCCGACCATGATTCTCAGATCCCGCAGGTGTGCAAAAGAACTCTCCTTCATTTCCCTCTAATTCTTCTTGATTGCTAAAAGTTTTGTAAGTCCAGGTGCCTTCCCTGGTAGGCATAAATCTAATTTTAAAAACGCCATTCCCATCATAAAAGCCTTCGGGACTGAAGGTAGTATCTTTATGAAAAAATACAGCGTGTAAGTCTGTTTCCAAAAAGGGATTACCTACGTCAGATCCCTCTAGAACGAGCTCAAAAACTCCCCATTTCTCCACCTCCTCTTGTGCCATCAAAACACCATAAGAGCTAATGAAAATAAGAAGAAGGATTTTTAGGAATTTCATATTGGTTTGTTTTTTTAAGTAGGTATTCAATGGCATAAAAAACCTTCGGAAACCTGTAATCAAAAGAAATTCTTTTGGTGTAAACTAGGCCATTCTACGAGTTGGAGAAATACAAGCTATGGGATTAATTAAACCCCATAGCTTATATTGAAACTATTTACCTGCTTTGAGTTTTTTGGTAGCTACTTCTCCCCCATTTAATAGATATAGCAGTGGAGTGGGCCGGTCAGTCCCCTCTATAAAAGCAGGTCTCTGCTGCCATGGGGTAACCGATAACACATTCGTGAAATCCATCCAAAACTGCAATCTGGCAGGTTTCAAGCCCCAAGTCATATGAAAATGATTGGAAGGGGCATACTGCTTGTATTCTGTCATGGAAGCATATTTTGGAACCACAAAGGTATGTGGCCAGGTAGGATTTGCCGTATTGCAGATTCCCTGTGCCAGCTTTTCGGGCAACTCCACCGTTTCTGCTTCATCCCACACCATAGAAAACATTCCGGAAAGCGAACTATAAGCCAATCGGGCAGCTACACCTTTTATGCCACCGGGAGATATAAAGTGGACTGAATTGCCTAAATAAAAGAAATAATCAACCGCTTTGGGAAAAGAAATTTTAGACATAATGGCTGCTTCATCCGCACCGGGTTCTGCTGCCCAGTTAAAAGAGGCTGATCCGGAATTGACTCCGTCTACAAATCCCTTTGCCATCCATTTACCTTCAGCTTTGAGGTCGTAATCTCCTTCTTCTATAAATTCTTTGATATCATCCGTTTCCCAAACTTTCCTGAAATCCATAAACAATGGTGGATTGCCACCGGATAGCCAGGTCATAAATAATTGGGTCAATAGGGCCTGGACATCTGCTTCAGTGGCAAATGGAACTACAGCTTTTGGTCCATTGTGGTCAAAAGTGGAATTAAACAGTGATTCCATGATATCGGCTACTGGCTGCTGAATGCCTCTGGCATCAGACCCCCACTCTAACTGGCTCATGAATCCCCCGCCAACAGCATCCAGTTCTACCATTATATCACGGACAATCAAATAAAGCGCTAAACTTTTGTCAAGAAGCTCACTGTCTTTGTGCTCATCCGGTAACTCCAATCGGTCTGCTGCATGGGAGTCCAGCCATGACCTGAGTTTGGCGACTTCTTTTTTGTAATAGGATTCTTTTTGAAGCATATCTGAAAGGAGCTTCATATCCAGTCTGGTGATCTCCAGCCCAAACTGGTTTCTCGTTTCCAATATATGCGGTAAGGCGGTTTCCATCCCCATAGAATCGTGGCCGAACACCACCACTCTCCTGCCCTTGAGCCCCTGGAAAGTAGCTGCGGCATAACACCAGTCCACCAAATCTTCCAGGGTTTTGTCACTCATTTGGGGCGATTGCCCTGTATCGGGCCACTTCCCCACATTAATATGCGTCAGCTTACCATATTGGGCTATGGCTCCCGCAGTCGCATGGGTATACACTACGCCCGGTCTGGGAGCACTGTTACCTGTGGTGAAATTTATCGGTGTATCTTTCGGAAAATGGGCCATAAGGGATAAGGCTGTAAGCTGAGGAAAAGACCATGTATCGGGTACGCATACGAGGATGTTAACGCCGGCCTCTTTGAACTGCCGTGCGACCTGATCGGCTTGTGGTTCCCCGTCCACCAGTACATCGGAATAGACCACCTGCACATGGGACCCATCAGGCAGTATAATTTTATCGGCTATTTTGCCTGCTGCGTCCCGGACGATTGCAGTACTTCTATCTCTGCTCTGCTGGTCGATCCTGGGATCACATGGTGCAAATACCCCAATGACAGGTTTCCCTGTCTGCTCACTGACTTTTCTGGATAATAGTTTGGCATTCATTATTAGAAAATTTTAATGTTTAGATTTTATAGTATAAATAAGTTATAAGGTTTGGTTAAGCCTTCTCTTTTACCTGATGATCCTTGTTTTTTCCCTTAAGCAGGGATAGCAGAAAACCGGTCAAGAAGATGACAATGGTACCGAACACGATGGTCAGGTTGGCGTGAAATGGATTCACCCAAATTCCTTCCTGGAATACAAATACCGAAAGACTCATCCATGTGATGACCAATACACCCAATACCACACCGATGGCTGCCTCTACCCTTTCCACATTTTTGGCAAAGTAGCCCAATAAGAACAAGCCCAGAATTCCTCCGCTGAATATAGAAGACAGCGCCCACCATGCTTCAAGCGCACTTTGAACGCCCATCATGGCCAATGCCACGAAAATGCTTAGGATACCCATAAAAATAGCCGATCCCATCAATACCCTGAAGCTGACTTTGGAACTCACCTCTTTCTGAATATTTTTTTTGTAATGATCAGTGAGGATGATGGTGGCAGAGCTGTTTAAGCTTGTAGAAATCGTACTCATGCCTGCTGCAAAGATTGCCGCGATCAACAATCCGGTCATACCCGTGGGCAAACCGTGAACGATGAAAAAGGGGAAAATCCGGTCTGCAGCCTCCGCTACGAGCAATTCTTCCGGAAGCAAATGTGCATTAATCTGATAATAAGCGAACAAGGCCGTGCCGATGAAAAAAAACAGTAAAGAAACCGGAACGTAAAGTAAGCTTCCAAACCAGGTAGATTTAATAGCTTCCTTTTCATTTTTGGCACTCATGTAACGCTGTACATAGTTTTGATCTACTCCGAAATTCTGCAGGTTAATGACCAATCCATAGACCAGGATCACCCAAAATGTGCTGCGGGTCAAGTCAAAATCCAAACTTCCCAAGCTGAATTTATTGTTTTCCCTACCGATCTCGATTACCTGACCCGGTCCCTCCGGCATGCTGAACATTATGATACCCAAGCAGGTCAGCGCTCCCAATATGAGCACTACACCTTGAATGGCATCTGTCCAGATGACAGCTTCGATGCCTCCCATGGAAGCATATATGATGACGCAGATACCGGTGATAATAATGATGGTAGCAATATCCCAACCCAGCAAGGCATTCATGGGAAGGGCCAGAAGGTAAAGAATGGATCCCATGCGGGCCAACTGTGTCAACAAATAAAATATAGAGGCATAGGTTCTGGCCCAGCCCCCAAACCTAAGCTCTAAGTAATAATAAGCAGAATCACTGTTGACTTCCCTATATAGCGGTATGAAAAATTTTACCGCTATTAAAGCGGCAATGGGGATGGAAAGGCTGAAAACAAAACTGTTCCAGTTACTCAGATAAGCATTTCCCGGCAGTGCAAGAAAGCTGATACTGCTGACAAAGGTAGCAAAGATGGACATTCCGATGGCCCATGAGGGCAGTTTCCTCCCCCCCGTAATATAATCATCCGTAGACTTGTCTTTTTTGAAATAAAACGATACCCCGAAAAGCAGTATGCCTGCCATATATCCCAAAAAAATAACCAGGTCTATTATTGATAATTGCATAGGACGGTTTTAGAGTATTTGCTGTATGTCATCTATAGCTTTCTTGATTTTCTCCTTTTCTTCTATTTTAAAGCTACTTAAGGGTGAAGCTATGAAATCACTGCAAATCCCCAAAACGGACAAAGCGGCTTTTAAACCTTTTAAATAACTTGATCCGAAATTTCCTACTTTATATAGTTTCGAAGATATGGTCATCACTTTGGAATGAAGCAGTTTTACTTTTTCCAGGTCACCTGTAAAAGCAGCTTCATATAACTGCACATAGAGAGAAGGAAACATATTCGCGCCACCGTTTACTCCTCCATGACCGCCCAATAGTACTGTTTCAGCCATAAGTTCTTCCGGACCTACCAGTAGGGAGAAATCCGGACGGTCTTTCATCATATTGATGACACTGTTAAGATATACATTATTGGCAGAACTATCCTTTAGTCCAATAATATTCCGGTGTTTTGATAGGCTATGGACGGTATTGGGTTCTATTACAATTTTGGTATGGGAGGGCATATTATATAAATACAGCGGGAGGTTAATGCTGTCCGCCAGGTACTCATAATATTCGATCAGCTCAGGCTGACCCATGCTAAAATAATAAGGAGGTGCCGCTACTACTGCATCAGCACCTTCATTTGCGGCGATCTCTGCCAAACGTAAACTTTCTGAAGGAGCGGTATCAGTGATCCCTACCAGTACCGGTATCTTTCTGTCTACCATTGCACAGGTTCTCCTGACCAATTCATCCCGCAGGGCATATGGTAGGCTGGTAGATTCACCTGTGGTACCCAAAATAAACAATCCATGTACCCCACCGGAGATGACATGATTGATAAGTCTTTCCAGACCTACTATGTCCAGCGTATTATTGTCCAAAAGTGGTGTTACCATAGGGGTGATTATCCCCTTTAATGGCTTAGGCAAAAAGGTTTTATTGATCATAATGAAAATAGCAGATTTAAGTCTATAGATAGGAAAAGTCTTATTAATGCCCTACCTCTATTGCAAACTTATGATCTTATCCTGCAATTCCATCCTGCACTTACGTGATTCAGTGG
Organism: Anditalea andensis; assembly: GCF_000714815.1. Classification (GTDB taxonomy): domain Bacteria; phylum Bacteroidota; class Bacteroidia; order Cytophagales; family Cyclobacteriaceae; genus Anditalea; species Anditalea andensis. The sequence continues at coordinate 426,988 of NZ_JMIH01000016.1, forward strand.
ATGAAAGTATAAACTCACGAAATAGTTTACATACATTGTTATAGTTGGATTTTAGTTCTATACAAATTGCTATTTGCCTACTATTTCAAATGTTCAGCATCATCTGTGACATCGACATCTTCCTCACTTTTTATCCAGGGCATTTTATCCTTAGGCCACTGTCCATCTATAATAGGATAAGTTTCAAACTTAGACGGGTCGAGTACCACATGCTTGATCCGCCTTCTGTGCCAGGAATAAGTCACATGCACCATTCCATCTTTGGTCTGAATTACTGCAGGGTATGAGTACTGGACTGGGCCGGTTCTATATTCCAAAACTGCAGCAGCTTCCCAATTAATCCCATCATCGGATACCGCTACTGTCAGTATGCCCCGGCCTTTGCGACCACCTATCGGATCTTCGCGTGTGGAGTGATTGTAAACCAAGATATGGCGTCCATCATCAAGTGTCACTGCATCTACAGCAGAATTGTTGTTTGGAAGGCTTGTGTCTGTCACAGGGGACCAGGTTAATCCACCATCATCAGACCAAGCCTGGGCCAGTTTGGCATCTTCATGTTCCTTATTGGTTCGGGCCAGTATCTGCAATCGCTCCTGAGAATGGACGAGTATAGTGGGTTGGATAATCTGTTGATCGCTATGAGTAGGATCGTTTATCGGTCCGATCTTGGTCCAGGTTTCACCGTTGTCTGTACTGCGCTCTATATGCGTTCTTCTGCCGGGGCTGCCCTCTAGGCTACCGCCTGCAATGATTGCCCCATCTTCCATATACACCGGTTTGTTTACAATAGGTCCGACAAATCCTTCTGGAAGCTTTCTAGGTTCACTCCAAGAGTAGCCATTGTCCTTAGAAGTTACCACCTGGCCATCATTGATACCTGGACTTACGAAGTAAATCTGGATATCTCCACCTTTGAGCTGGACCAGAACGGGATTGAAAACTGTTTGGCCTCCACCATCAGTTACACTGATAGGCGCCTCCCAATTGCCGCCGGAAGGCTTTCGGGCAAGCCATATGTTCACATCCGGTGCGCCTTCTCTTGTTCCCCCAAACCATGTGGCCAGCAGGTCGCCATTGGCCAGTTCCAGCAGCGAGGAGGCGTGGACATCCCGTGTCGGAGAATCTGTAAAAACGAATTCTTCCATTACGATTGCTTTTTTGGAAGGAGAAAGGGTTTCTGTCTCAGAGGAAGCAGTGTGTTGGGTACATGAACTGAAAATAGCTATAGTGGTAATTACACCTGATAAGATTATACTTCTCATTTTATCTTTATTTATTAGAATTGGGCAGGTCCATAGATTGGGAACTACCAACTAAAATTGCTTGCTATAAGCAATCCCTTATTTTTTGAAAGGCAACCATACGGCCATTTCTCCCTGTCCCCTATTTGCCCAGGCAAAATAAGGAATTAGGGTAACCGGCGCTGATTCCAACTCCTCATCCCCGACGGTACGATAAAGCTTCTTATCCCAATTCCCATCGTTCCTGTAATAGGCCTGTCCTTTTAAACCCATCATAGAAACGCCATTGATGTCAATCTTCTCCGGCGTAAGTTTCTGGTCTAATGAAATCATCAAATCATCTATATTTCTTCCTTCAGGCAAGTCCATTGATTCCACACAGTAGACCATAGGACCCCTTCTTACAGCAATTTGATTTTTGGTTTCTTCCACCAAGGGATGGGATTCTACATATTGGACTGGCATTTTCAGTTCTAAGGTAACCTTGTCGCCGGCTTTCCAATTTTGTTTGACACTAGCGTATTGTCCGGGTATGGTTTGAATTTCACTTTTTTGCCCATTGATGGATAAGCTTGATTCATTACACCATTCCGGTATTCTCAGCAAAAGTGAAAAATCTTCTTTAGGTGCTTTTTTAAACGTAATGTTTATAGTTTCATCCCAGGGATATTCAGTTTCCTGCTCCAGTTCCACCTCTTCACCATTCCATAGCCTGCTCTTAAGATTATTGCTGCTGTACATATTTACCAATAATCCTTCTTCAGAGACACTATAAGCGTAATTACTCATCTGAGCCATAGTACGGGCTACATTTGGTGCGCAACAGTTGGACTTTGAAATATACCCTTCCCGGATATTCGGCCATCTCAGGGTATAGGGCAGGTCGTCTCTTGCACTTAAAGGATTGGTATAAAAGAATTCAGTTCCCTCTAAACTGATACCGGAAAGTATGCTGTTAAAGAAATTCAGTTCCATCACATCGGCATGTTTAGCATCCTCGGTGATCTGTAGCATTCGGTAGTTCCAAAGAACATTCCCTATATTGGCACAGGTTTCATTATGGGCCGCCGCATTGGGCAACTGGTATGGTTTGCCATATGACTGATGGGTCTTTTGTACTTCTATGGGGTTATAGGAGGTTCCGTTTGGTGAGACACCGTCATACAAGGCCCCACATCCACCGGTTATATACATTTTACGGAATACCACATCATCCCAGATAGAATTCAGATTGTCCAAAAGGATTTGCTCCCCGGTTTCAGCATATAGATCCGCTACTCCAGCATAGAGGTAATTTGCACGGACGGCATGTCCCATAGCCTCAGTCTGATCTCTGAAGGGATATCTGTCCTGATTGTCATCGGTTCCATCATCTGTTGTTCCCCGGATATCAATCAGATTTTGAGAAAGCTCTAAATATTTTGGATCCCGGAGGGTTCGATACATTTCCGTCACACCCATATAATGTGAAGGACATATGGCATTCCTGGCAAGTTCGGGCGAGGCTTCTTTATAAAAGTCATATAAAAAATCAGCCACTCCTTTGGCTACTTTCATAAAATTATCCTTACCGGTGGCACGATAATGCACACATGCAGCAGTCATTAAATGCCCCATATTGTATTTTTCAAAACCCAATTGCTTCTGAAGCTCTTCCGGGCCCAAGGTTCCCCATCTCTCTTCTATCAGCACAGGAGTGTGAAGATATCCATCTGCTCTTTGGGCTTTTTGGATCATAGTAATAGCTTCGTCCATTTGCCTATCCAATTCAGGATCCTGGGAAATAGCATATAAGGAAGCCATGGCTTCAAATACTTTATAAAAATCCCCATCATGAAAAGAAGGGCCTTTATGCTTTCCCCTTATATCTCCCGATGCGATTTCAAAATTACGTGCGGCATGATTTATATCAGCATCATGGTATAGTTGCCACATAAAGGGAACGGTCTTCTCCCTGTTAACTTTGACACGTTCACCCCAAAAGCCATCCGTCCATGTTACATCCTGAATGTCTACACTTTTCAATTTACTGTAAGGGCTTTCAGATGTATTGACCAGCGCCTTCTGTTGTGCCACCGTGGGCCAAGCTGCCATCATAGCAATGGATACTGATAGGCATATAAGGGGTTTATTGATCTTCATATATTTAATTATTAATGGTTTTGAAGCAATTTTATATTGACGGGATAAAAAGCTCAGGGCTTTCCATTTCCTATATTTTCTGATAATTCTATTTTTTCGTGTTTATTGAGCTTAAAGAAATTGACGACATCTTTTTCTCGGGAAGCCGGTAGGATCTGAAGTCCAACCACCTCCCCATCCTTCACCTCTCCGGATATGATAGTTTGATATGGAGCATGTAGTTTAAATTTAACATCCCAGTCCCGGGGCCAGGCCGGAAATAGGTAGATTTTGTCGTCATCTGTTTGCATCAACATTTCCTGAAGGCCGATCATTCCTGACCCACCCCAGTTATGATCAGGCACCCAGTCGAAACCGGGGCCCCAGAAGGCCGGAAACCGCCGTCCAGAATCCCCCATTTTTCTCAGTGTAAGTTCGGCTGCCTCTTCCGTCATACCCATCCTTGCGGCAAATATATTATCCTGTTTCCATCCCACATGGCTGCGAAACTTGATGGCGTCGGGATCATATTTCCAGGTATTGAGGGCTATCTGTAAACCTTCTTTTCCAATCCCGTAAATACCCCAGGGATATACCGGATACAGCTGGGGAGTCTCAGTATTATTTACGCGTTCCCAGAGCTTTGCGGGCGATAATACCGGATTATCTTCTATGGTTCTTAGGCTTAAGGGCGGTATCCTCGCCAACATCTCTTCCCAGTGCGCAGATTGCACAGTGTCCAGATAACCTTCAGGCAGTTCCAATAATCGCTTTAGTATAGTCTGAAGCCCAGAAACGGTTGAATTGGCATTATAGGCCATTTTGTACGTTTCATTAGCTGTTCCCGGATAGAGGACCAAGTGGCCGTTTTCATCCAAGGTTTTGGCACTTCTGTTTCTGGCTCTAAACTGATAATGCTCATCAAAAAACCGGAGGCAGCTTTCGATAAAGGGTATATATTCTTTGATGTCCTCTCCTGTGTATCGCTCTGTTTCCAGCATCATTAAACAGAACTCCAAAACTGTATCCCATTGGTATTCCAGCCAGGCATTGTACTGTATGCCTGGATCATAATTTTCAGGCCTTTTCCACCCGTATTCAGCAGGATTGGGCAGGCCAAAGTTCTCTATCTGTTCAGTAAATGAAGCCCCTTCATGTCCCCAATAAACCTGTGACCTCAACTCAGCATTTTTTAAACTCCTCATATAGAATTTAAACTGGGGCTTCATCAGTTCAAAATCCCCGGTACGGACCATGGGGAAATAGACCAGTCGCTGGTTCTGTGCGGTCATTGTTCCTCCCCCCCAGTTTCTATGATCAGGCGTGAAGGACAATGTGGAGTCGGTATGAACAGGATCAAAAGTAAATAATCCCCCATTGAATTTGGTAGGATAATTACCATAAGCATTGCAACCCAACATATACCTGAAAAGCTGATAGTTTCTCCCTACCTGCCAAACCGTATCATTTGGATGCACCTGATCAGGATCTGTTATCAGATAGCTTTTTATCCAATAATTTCTCCACCAGTTCTTTGTGGCTGTTTTGGCTTTTTTGTTGGACTTCGGCTGTTTATTGACCAAGGCCATAAGGCTTTGATGCCAGTCTTGCTGCTGCGGGGTTTGTTGGGTATGAAGGAATATCTCGAGGTGATGGGTACGTGAAGGCTTTTGACTCTTGATCTTCCATGCTTTGTAATCTGTGTCCTGATATACACTTTCTTCATTTCCGGATGGGATCATATTTTTTCCGCGCATCCATCCACCGAAGGTTAAGTCTTTTATAGGATCCATCATCTGGTCCTTAACAGATTCCATTTTTTGTTGCTGGACTACGACGTCAAATACTGTATCTTCATTTTTGTTTCTGTGATAAAACAGCACACCATCCTTTTTAAAATCTACCTGATCTGCATAGGTTATGATTTCACTTTGAGGCGCCCACTTATATGAATTGGCATTATTGGCTTTCCCCTTGACAGGTCTGTCTCTGTACCTCCATGTTTCATAGGATGCCTCTACCTCTATAGCCCTGCGGCTATCCACTTCCACATGAATGACAGGACTAAACACATCCACCCACAGCTGGAGGCGCACATCATCCTGTCCGTTTTTACTCAATATACTGATATGGCCATCTTCCAGATGAAGCTCTTGGCTAAAGCTACTTTCATTATCAAATGGATTAGGATCTAAGCGTAGCTTTACTCTACCGAGCTTCAAAAAAGTATTATGTTCATCAAAAGTCCCACTTTTTGAAAAGTAAAAATACAGGTCATTGTTTTCCACCCATACGTTCATGCCTATATCCCCGCCTCCTAAGGGCATGGATTCTGAAGAATTCTTACTCTGGCTCGTCCATACCGGATTATAAGCCTCTAAAGAAATATTCTGGGCATTGGCCGTTTGAGAAAACAGCAGCAACACCATGAGATAGTAAAATTTTTTGACCATTCATCCGAAAATATAAAATGAATAGCTCCCAACTTCCCTGTGCTATGCTGAAAAGGTGATTAATATTTATTTTTGGGGAGGTTAATTACCAATCATCTGACCTAAATGAAGATAGTGGCAGTCCACCTGTGCTGAATAATTCACCTACTACAAAATCTTTAAAGGCATAGCGGATAGCCACAGGTTTGGGAACATCAGGAGAAGAAAGTACTAGGGACTTATTACGCAGTACCGCTTTGGCCGGATAGAATTTTCGGTTTTCACCGGAAATTTCAAAACCGGTTACTTCTTTGCCAAAGGAAGTTATTCCATTTGGCACATGGTTAAATGAAACTGTAACTAGATTCTCATTGATCTCCATTCCACTATACTCAGGACTGAAGGATTCAAATCCGGTGATATCATATGTGTGGGATAAGGCCATGTAAGCCAGTCTATGGCCTACTTCTTTTTTTCTTTTTGGATGGATATTATTATCTTCACCCAAATCCATCAATACTGCCATCCCGCTTTTGGGAATTCGATCCAAGACCTTTCGCTGGGCATCCCGTATATAAGCAGAATTGTTTTTCTCTATTTTCTTATCAGGCGTAAACTGACTGTAATCAAAAGGGGATATCTGCGTATAGTAAAATGGGAAACCTCCCTGACCCCACACCTTTCTCCATTCCCTCACCATGGCAATCTGCAAATCCTCATATTGATCCGGGCGGTCATAGTTGGACTCACCCTGGTACCAGATGGCTCCTTTTATACCGAAACCTATAACAGGGGCCAACATTCCGTTATATAGGACTGTCGGTGTTCGACTGAGCTCTTTGATCTGCTCCTGGCGCTCAGGGAGGACAATTTCAGGAAAATCCTTTAGCATCTCGCTGTTCATCCAAGCCTCAATATTAGAACCTCCATAGGACACATGAAGTAAGCCAATAGGCACATCCAATACCTGGTGCAGAAGCTGACCAAAAAACCAGGCTGTGGCACTGAAATTTCCAACAGAGGAAGGCTCTGCCATTTTCCAACCGCCTTCAAAATCATTTTCGGGATTGATCCGGCTTTTACGGGGAACAGTCAATAGTCGAATGGAAGGATTTCGTGAAGTAACTATAGCTTCATTTCCCCCTTCTACCGGCTGCCCTGGAAATCCTTTTAAAGGCATTTCCATATTGGACTGGCCTGAACAAAGCCATATATCTCCTATCAGAATATTATTCAATGAAATTTCATCACCATCATTGAGCCTGATCTGATATGGCCCACCTGCATCCGGTGTGGGAAGTGTTATTCTCCATTGCCCCTCCCCATTGATCTTGGCATGATAAACTTCGCTGCTCCATGATGGCTTTATCTGGACTTCCCCGTTTGGTGATCCCCAGCCCCACATGGGAGCATCCATATTTCTTTGGAGAACCATATTATCAGAAAAAATGGCAGGAAGGGTAATTTCTCCCAAAGCATTTTGTATGCTTGCCGTGAATGCCAATAAAATGAATATGTAGAATCGATTCATGTGGATTGATTATTTATAGGTAGTCATATGTAAGCGTAATATTAAATTTGAATTAGGCTGTTAAAGCCTTTTTAATATCTTCACCGGGCCGATTAAACCTGCTTCCTGTAAGGGATTATTTTTTATTCTTTCAAGTGGGGCTAAAGATCTTGTCAGTCTGTCTTCTTCCGGTAGGTTAAAATCTCCGATGATTCTGTTGGCCCAAGTGTTCGTTACCGCAATCTCCACCCTGTTTTGGCCAGGTTTAATGGCATCGGTAATATCAACCCTATACGGATATGTCCATGCCACGCCGCAATCTAGACCGTTGACCCTCACTGCCGCAAGATTGGCCACTTTACCCAGATCCAGCCAAAGAGCAGCATCACGCTCTCCTTCCCATTGAAAAGAAGTGGTGTATTCCGCTGTGCCACTGTAATATTTCACACTATCATTTTCATGCGCGGTCCAGTCCTGTAGCTTATTCCAAACCAAAGGTTTTTTCGGGCCTCTGTATGTTTCATCAAAATCTATGGTCCAAGTGTTATCCAAATTTGCCACCGTATTGAATTCCGTAATGTTTGAACCCATATTTACCTCCTTGCGATCTGTGTTTTCCCTAAAAATCACAAACAAAGATTCATTTTCCACCAATTCTACTGGTATGACCGTTCTTCCGTTTTCTATTTTCCACTGCTTCACCGGAAAATAGCGATCCCATACCGGGTCATAAAAAACCGGCTCTTTGCCACTGATTCTAAAAGAAAGATTTAATACCCTCTTTTCCTCTCTTTGATTTGATATAAAATATATATCCTCCTCCTGACTTCTACGGTGTGTAAAGGCAATACCTTCATTCAATTTTCCACTGGCATCTTTGGCTACAAAATCAGGCTGAAGCCCCAGCGCCTCAAATGTTGCCTGATGGTAAGGTAATTTTACTACTCTTCCCTGACCTACCTGCCAGCTTTGAGCGTCATCCTTGTTCCAATTTTCATTATATCCTTGCCACAGTTCCTCCATTACAGTCTCCAATTGTTCTATATGGTCACCGGTGTATCCCAAAGTATGGGTTGCCTTTTCATCTACCAGTACTGTTGCACCGGATTTTACTAATTCTAAAATTTTTGTAGCCACTTGCACCGACATCCTATATGCATGTGGGTTCATTTTTCTATTACCGGGAAAAACCAATAAGGCATAACTTGCCCCTCCCGGCAATTCTACTCTTCCATTCCTTACTTGTGCCAAGTTCAGCAATACATCCGCATTAAAGGAATCATACTGATAGCCTTTGAGTGGATCTGTCCAGTCCTCAGCTGTTGCCATATTAGCAGAATAGGTTACCCCTTTAGGTCGCTGGGTGGTAGGCTGATCTATATTTGCCCTACGTTCAGCCTCTTTACGAACTGTTTCTTCTCCAAATATTCCCGGTAAAAAGGGCAACAATCGCTCGGGCAACACGGAACGGTTGGGTATCTCCTCCCCGGCAAAAACAGCGAGGTCGACTACAGGATGTCCTTTTTGAAGATGGTATTGTGTACGCTGGGCGTAATCTACCCAAGCTTTGCCAGGCTCCCACCATGTCTGGTCACGTTGGAAGTATAAACCTATGGCATCTAATGTCATTCCCGGCTTTCTGTCCAACCATGGATTGTGTACGAAGACATGGTAAAAAAAACGGTTGATGCCCAAGGCATAATTACGGTCTCCCACTACTTTTATATTTCCCGGATGCTCGTCCCAATCCATCCGCAATTGGGTAAAAGCCTCTGCCTGTATGATTTGCTTTCCATATATATGGCCTCCGGAGATAGCATCCCGTATATCATTAGGTTTATCGTGGGTAGGGCTGTTGAGCCAAAATTCCCCACCTGGGAGATCCACATATTTAAAATGCAGCAGACCGTCACTCATCATCGTGGGAGCCACATTCTCCGCACTGAATTCCACTCCGTTTTTATGCGCCTCTTCGGCCATGGTCACAAAAAACTTATCTACCACCAACTCCGATATGGTCTTCCTTATATCGAAGAGAATCTTCTCTGAGGCTTCTGCACTTTCTATGGGAACCCCTGCAAAAACAGGCAGGTAGTCAAGAATGTCGTAACCTCTTCTTTCTTTAAATTCACTGCTAAATACAGGGGACCAGTTTTGGCTTCCCGCTTCCCAGCTATCAATGTGTAAAATTTTCAATACACTTTCTGCCAGATCGGGTCCTGCAGTACGAAGGGCTTCGCCAAACCATTGGTCAAATTGAAACCTGAGCGCGTCAGTGTTAAATTTATCCACTTCAAGTCCCTTACCTCCTCCGCCGGTGGCATTGGTATGGCCGGTAGAGGTATGCCCAAATCTCATGATCATCCAGTCACCTTCTGGAGCATGCCATAAAAGGTTTCCGTCTCCCGACATTTTATCACTGATGTTGATCAGTTCTTCTTTGGACACTACCGCATTTGTCGGGATGTCCACATCGGTACTTCTCTCACTGATCCTCCAGACTGCCCCTGATTTACCCTCATATTGATTGATCCGGGCATGTTCAGATAATTCCAAGGTTCTGATTTTTAAAGAAGGTTTCCATTTGGCGGCATCTAAATCTTCCGCCCCGGGCTCAGTCCCTTCTTTTTCATAAATAAATCTAAAAAACCGGGCGGTGGTGGACTCTATACTATGGGTATAGTCAAAATCCCAATCCTGCCAGCCATGCCTGGGTGGATTTAACCTTGTTACCCTTTGGAAATCAATTCCATCATCACTTTTTTCTATGATCAGGCGGTGAGCCTGATAGCTGTTTCCGCTTGTCTTGATCCGGATAGACCGCGCAGTAAATGGCTCATCAAATTCATATTGTATCCAGGCTTCATCGTTGGTAGAAAAACTGCCATCCATGCTATCATCCAGTAGGAATGAAACATCTTCTCCTTCGTTGCTGCTGATTTTGGGATTAAGGTCACCGGATTTTCTTGGATTTCCAGTCTTAACAGGAAAGGCAAAAACGGCTATATCTCTATAATGTCCGGCTACTATTTCCGGTTGAGGAAGCGCTGTCTGAATTACTTTACCACCTTCTTGGATCATTTCCGACCATACTACTTTCTGCATGGAAATGTCAGGAGTAATCCACGGACCTCCGGCTACAGCAAATCCATCGCAGGAATGCATCGCCAGTTTCAGGTCAAGCCGGTCTGCTTCATTCATGGCATGCTTTACCATCTCCCACCATTCAGGCGTTGTTTGGATGATAGGGGGATCGATCAGGGGCTCTTCTGTTGGGCCTTTGATGGACATCAAATATGCTCCTGCCAACCCGGCTTCTTTCATCGCCTCCAGATCGGCCGTGATGCCTTCCTCAGAATATGCCCCATGCATCCAATACCAATAGGCCCATGGTTGTGAACTGTCATAAGAAAATTTTCCGCTATTATTCCCTTTGTGGGCAGACCTGCATGAGGTAGCCACCGATAGTATAATCAGTAAAAATAAAAACAAACATAAGGGAGCGTATTTTTTCATTATAGAATGTTTACTGTGTATAATCTGGAGTTATATTATCCCTGCCCTTTTAAGATTTTATTATTCAATTATAGTAAACCTAAAATTTTATCCGGGATAATTTTTCCATCAACTGATTTTCATTGGCTTCATAAGGATAAAGGTAGAAGGTGTATCTGTATGGAGCCGATTTGATCTGATACTGCTCAAGGGGCTGCCCCACATCAGACCAACTGTCATTTCCGCCCACACCCATCTGAATCAAATCAATATTGACCGTGATAAAACCCGCATCCTTCAAATCATAGGTATGGGTGGCTTCATTAATGTTCTTTTCAGTATAAGGCCAGGCATTCATACTTAATAAGCTATCTGCAAGTACCAATAAACCTGAATCTTTAGAAGGTGTGGAGAGCGTCATCCATCGTACATCTGTCCGGTTTCCGTTTTCCTGGGGCATAACATAGGGTTCCATAAAATCCTCTATCGGTTGGGAATATATACCTACCTCAAAACCGTGGTTACGGTCTACATAATTTTCCAAAGGCCCTTTGCCGTACCAAGTGATCTGATCAAAGCTCCTGTTTAATCCCATCGTCATCCCCACCTTAGGAATATTGGGCAGATTAAAGTATGGAATCAGTGTATAATCCACTTTGATGATTCCTTCACCATCTATTTGGTAGACTACCTTCACCTTTGCCTTATCATCTATTAAAGAATAATTGCTGGAAATGGTCACCAAACCATTTATATCTTCGGCCGCTTCTATCTCCTTTAAGATTATATCAGTTTCATACCATTCTTTGTACTTTACATGAGGTTTCCATCCCTTTTTATCATTATCAGTCAGCGGCCGGGTAAAGTTGGGCAATAAAGGACTGAAGACCTGTTCGTCCCCCTTAGATACATATGAAAATAAAGCGCCATTCGTTTTGTCAAATTTGATACTGAACCCCTCTCCCTTCACCTCGATATGATCTGAATGAGATTGGTCCATGACAGTGGAAGCGGTGCTTATAGGCTCTCGTTTGCTGCTAAAATCCTGCTTTAAAACAAACTGATCTGAGGCTACCAGGTGATCTCTGTCCGCCCATATTTCATCTACAGACAGATGGAAAGAAAGGGATGCCAGGTACTCCTGCCCCCCGTCCATTTCGGGGAGATAAGAGCTTATATCTAACTCTTTTTCTTCTCCTGCGGCCAGATCTATTATATCCATATCTTTTACGAATAATTCTTTGCCGTCTCTGAGCAGGGTTAGTTTAACATTATAATCCGCCAATGATTTATGGGCGTGCCTGTTTTCTATTTTTATTAAGCCTTTTTCAGCATCTACCAGTTGGCTGTTTACAGGCTGATACACCCATTTGCATTCATACATTGCAGCTTTCGGCCTGCCGTCAGAGGCAGCTATACCATTGATACAGAAATTCCCATGATGCTCTTCTTCTCCAAAATCACCGCCGTAGGCGAAAAACTCTTCCCCATCATCATTGACTTTTAACAGTCCCTGATCTTTAAAATCCCAGATACATCCTCCGATCACCTGTGGCATAGAACGGAATTCATCCCACAGCTCTTTCATGTTTCCGGTACTGTTGCCCATTGAGTGGGAGTATTCTATAAATACAATGGGGCGCTTGTCCACATGCTGATTTACCAGTAGTGCAGGAGTAAATACTCCCGGATAAAACCGGCTGACCATGTCCACATATGGTTGGTCCGATGGGACCTGGACTCTATAGGCATGGTATTTTGGATAGTCAGGATGATCTGGCGGGATGTAGCCTTCCACTCTATGGTTTCCCTGTGCAGGCTCGTAGTGTATCGGTCTGGTGATATCAAAATCCCGTGTCCACTCTCCCATGGCTGCATGATTGGGTCCTCTCCCTGCTTCATTGCCAAGACTCCAAAAAATTATACTTGGATGGTTTTTGTCCCGATGGACCATTCGCGTTACCCTTTCCATAAAAGCGTGCGTCCACTGGGTATCGTTGCTCAGCTTTCCACCAATGCCATGGGTTTCATGATTGGCTTCGTCGATCACCAATATCCCATACTCATCACATAAATCATAAAAATAGGGGTCATTAGGATAATGACTTGTCCTGATGGTATTGAAGTTGAATTGCTTGATCGTGCGGACATCCTCTTCTATATCTGCCCGGGTCATGGCTTTACCGCGTATATGATGGTGGTCATGCCGGTTTACTCCATAGATTAGCGTTTCCTTGCCATTGATGAGCAATCTTCCCTCATCATCAAACTCCACCGATCTAAAACCTACTTTACTGCTTTTTACCTCCAGTACTTTATTCAGTGAATCCGTTAAGGTAAGTACGAGGGTATAGAGGTTGGGATGCTCATCGCTCCATTTCTTCGGATCCTTCACTTTGGCTTCCAGCAAGCCAAACCGGACATTGTCCAGTCGGGGATATATTTCATTTAGAATATCTTCCACATCTTTTTGAAGGGGATTTTCGAATATAGCCTCTCCTTCTTTATCAAATAGCTGGGCCTTTAGGGTATATCCTTTAATTTTTTCTCCAGTATAATTATCAATTCTCGGACGGAGCTGAAAAGTCGCGTCTTTATAATCTTTGTCCAATTTGGTCTGGTAATGAAAATCTGCAATTCTCACCTTTGGCTCCGCCATTAAAAATACTTCTCTCTGAATCCCGCTCATACGCCAATGATCCTGATCTTCCAGATAAGAACCGTTGCTCCAGCGGAGGACCTGTACAGAGACTATATTTTCCCCATCCTGAAGATAGGGAGTGATATTGAATTCAGAAGGCAGAAAACTGTCTTCACCATATCCAAGAAACTCCCCATTGATCCAGACCTGTAAGGAAGAACTTACAGCACCGAAGTGAAGGGTCACATTCATATCCTTCCACTCTCCGGGAACAGTAAAACTTCTTTGATATGATCCTACCCCATTGTAATCCTTGGGTATAAATGGAGGGTTGATCGGATTAAAAGGATACACCGCACTTTTGTAAATGGGAATATCATATCCTTTCAATTCCCAATTGGAAGGCACTTCTATTTTGTCCCAACCGCTGACTTTGGATTGATAAAAATCAGCAGGAGCTTCTTTAAGATTGTAGGCAAATTTAAAATCCCATTCCCCGTTTAACATGATCAACCGGCTTTTCTCTCTATTTCCTTCCAGCGCGTCACGTTCATTGGTAAATGAATAAGCAGTAGCACGGGAAGGGTCTCTATTAATACTAGTGACCAGAGGGTCTTCCCATGGAGCAAAACTATATTTTTTCGGTGGTTCAGGTATCCCGGCAGGTTTACCTGTCACTGTCTGTGCATATATATCTCCCATCACCATCAGAGAGACCAATCCCCCTATCAGAAAGGAAACCCTTACCTTATTTCTTATCTTCATGTTTTATGAAAGTCAACTCACTTTTTCCTAAATCTTTAGAAGTAGCTACTGCTATTCCCCGCTGTTCATTTTTATTTACGGCACAGTAAAAATGATACACTACACCATCATGCTTTACCACAAAAGATTTATGCGCAAACATATTATCATAATCTTCAGAAGGTGATATTAAATCTTCCCCTTCCCAATCGACCCAATTGACAAGATCATTTGATACGGCAAATCGATTATAGGCACTTATACCTGGTTTGTCAGGCCAGAAGGCTCCAAAATAAAACATCACGTACAAATCATCAATTTTTTGGATATAGGCGTCGCCGGAAATCCCCTTGTGGTGATTGATCATTGGGTCCTCTTGGAAGCGTTCCCAATTTCTCATGTCATGTGACACTGCCAGGCCTATGCGTTCGGCACCCTTGGCAGGGTTTATACTGTCTCCTCTGGCATTATAATACATTAAAAAAGGGTAGCCCAATGATTTATCTTTATCCCAGATGACAGAATTTTTATACATGGTACTGTTGTCCCACCAGTTCGCATCCTCATCAGTCGACATCAGCACCGGTTCTTCCAGTCTTTCCCATTCGTGAACTTCAGTGGGGTCTCTTTCAGTATAGGCCATCCCTATAGAAAGCAGTCCTGCTTCATAGCCTCTGCTGTCTCCTCCAAAATAGCTCATCCAGTATTTGCCGTCATATTTTTCCAGTTCGTAACTTCCGCCCCACTCATAATCCTGCAGTGCAATATATCCGGCCTTTTGGTTTACATCCCAGTCATCGGTATCTGAAAAAGACATGATCCGGCCCATATCTTCCCAGTTCAACAAGTCGTCACTCTTTGCCAACCAAGTCTCGTAGCCTCTCCCGCCAAAGATCAGATATACCATATACCACTTATCCCCATTTTTAAAAACACTCGGGCAATCCATCTTCAGGTCATTGCTTGGCGGCACTTTTACCAGGCCGTATTTATAAGGGGTTTTTATTTCCTCGTGTATTTCCTCCATTACCTCGCCGGTAATTTCCCTGGCAGGATTAAGCCCTTTTGTGCAGGAAAACGATAATCCAATGAAGATCAAAGAGATATATAATATGACCTGATGTGAATGTTTCATTATTTGTATTTTTATAATCTTAATGTGATGAATGTTGGTTTTGGGACTGAAGATGACTGCATGCCGGTAGGCAGGGAAGACCGATGACCGAAGATCGGAGATCGCAACTCCTGTTCTGTTATTTGTCTTTCTATTTACATCGCCAATTCGTTCGCTAGGTGGTGCTTCATGCCGGGATCAAAGCAGCTATACAAAGTAAATAAACGCTTTAGTTTTACCTTCCTGTGCTTCCATGGTGAAATATGATTTGACACTACTCTCTCCTGCTATATTGAGTATTAATTGACCTTTACCTTTGGCTCATCTTCGACTGATGAAGACTCTTCCTTGTAGGATTTTTTTCGCCAATAGTTCGCCAATATTGATCCGGATATATTCATCCAAGGACTGAATACCGCAGGAGCCAATCCCACCGTGCTTAATTTCCCCATTGTGCCTGCCAGTCCGGAGGCCATTCCACCATTTTGTAACCCTACCTCCAAAGCCATGGCCCGGGAGGAGGGAATATCCAGACCCAAGAATCGGCTGAACCAATATCCAAATACATATCCCAATGAATTATGTATAACAGAAGCAAAGAAAAGGACAATGCCGACCTGAAGCAGATTTTCTCTGCCTGCAGCGGTAGTAACAGCTGTAAAATAGATGATTCCAAACATGGAAATTAAAGGCATAAAAAGATCCATACCCTTAAATCTATGCGTAAGCTTATTGTACAATACCCCTACTACTACGGCTCCCACAAAAAAACTGAATATTTCCAGCGACTGAAGTAATTCAACACCTATGTTGGTGGAAAAAAGATTCCAAAGTCCCAGTGGCAGTGAAATCAGGTATACGAGAGCAACTACAGTTATTAAATCAAATTTAGCTTTTATATGGCTACCCGCCCCTTTTAAATAATCATGTAACAAAGCCGCGCCTATGGGAACCAAAACTATTTTTATAATCTCCAGCATCATGTCTATGAACTTTATATCCAGTAAGGTTCCTGCCAGTACTTTCATCCAGAAAGGGGTCATCAAGGGGGCTAATAATGTAGCCATGGCGGTTACTGTCACCGACAAAACCAGATTAGCCCGGGCCAGATAAACCATCACATTTGATGCAAGCCCACTCGAGCAGGCGCCCATTAAAATGATTCCGGCTGCTATCTCTGGATCCAGTGTAAAAATTCTGGTCAAAGCATAGCCGGCCAAAGGCATAATGGAAAACTGACAGAGGAGGCCGACCAATACTCCTTTTCCTGTACTTCCTAAGTTTGAAAAATCACGTAGGCTCATCTGGGTACCCATTCCAAACATCACCAGCTGGACTACTATTAGGATCAGCCATTTGTTACGCAGATCAACATTGCCCCATTGCAAAAATGCGGATGGAAATATCATTCCTGCCACTACGGCGGTGATGATCCATGCTGTATATTGATAACCTTTTAAGACAGGATGAACCGCTATCCCTATGGCGAAGCTCACACAGGTAAATACTGCTGTGTATTGCCAGAGTACAGGCAAAGCAAGGATCAGTCCTCCCAGAAAAAGGAGAAGGGATACCAGGGAGAGTATTAAAAAGGTTTTCTGAATCTTGGCCATTTAACCTGTATTTTACAGGATGGAAGCTAAATATTTTATTGCCTCAGGGGGACTTGCTATTATAGGGACCTTTTTATCTGATTCATCCAGTTTGGCCACTACTCTGGCCATAGATGCCTGGGCCAATAAGATCACCTCCACTTTACCGGAGAGTTCTTTCAGCGCCTCACTTACCATTTCATCATGCTTATCCGGATCACCACCCATCAAGGCATCAAATGCCCCTTCACATAATTTAGAAGTAACTGTTACGGACTTGCCCAGAACTTTTGCCCTTCTTTCCACTAGATCGGTGGTTGGGTCTAAGGTGGTGTTTAAGGTGGCCACCACTCCTATTTTAGAACCTGTTTTGATGGCCAAGTCCACCATCGGTTGATCCACTCTAAGTACAGGTATATTGGTCAAAGATTCTGAAGCTTCTACTGCCGCACCTATGGAAGAACAGGTCACTAAGACGTGATCTGCTCCTGCCGCTTCTGCTGATCCTATATAGTCCACTACCCTCCTGGAGGTTTGGGCAGTAAGTTTACCTTTAGAGATTACATCCTTGATGAGGCTGTCATCCACTATATTGAAAATTTTTACGCCCTTTAAATGTTCTTCGCATAGCTGCTGGAATATCGGCACCAATGTAGCCGATGTATGTATCAATCCCAATGTTTTTCCTTTTTCCATCTCATATGTTCTTTATATCAACAATTACCTTCCCAAATTCTAATAAAATAATCTTCACTGCCTACCTGTCCCCCTTTGAAGTTCACTTCCATACCATCGATGGGCGAACCTGGAGCATAAGCTTTACATAAAGGAGCACCTGGCACCACCGGGGCTATCATTTCAACAGCTTCTATTCCCAGTGCTCTGGCCAAATAGCTTGAAGTATCCCCTCCAGCAACTACCAGGCGATGTATTTTTATATTATGGGCAATTTCTCGTATGATTTTTCCGATAACTTCACCGTAAATTTTAGCTGTTTTTTCTGCTATCTGGATTTTACTCAAACCTTGCTCGGACAGTATATTCTTGGTGAGACTTATTCGGGTATCGCTGTTTCCCAAAGCTGTATGGAGTATTACAGGCTTACCGGATAGCAGCACTTTATATATATCAGCTACATATGGACTATGATCGAAATCCTTCCCTTCGGTTACCAACTTTTCAGTATCCAAGGCTATATCCGCAAATCCCATTTTAAGTGCATAACGGTTTTGATCAAAGGTGACAGGTGAGCAACTACCGGATACCACCAGTAGCGTTTCGGCTTTTCCAGGCTTTCCCCAGTTGGTATCTCCATTGATTTTTCCAATTTCTTTCCAGTAATTACCCAAAGCCATCTCTACACCGGATGATCCTACAGAAAAGTGGGTTTTTCCATTCGCTGCCCTATCTATCTCTTTGCCTATCGCAGACATTTGATGGGAATACATGGCATCAAACAAAATGACTTCTGCTCCTGATTCCTGATGGCGTTTCACTGCTTCGTAGATCTTTTCTTCTCCTCCTTCCACTTCCAATACGTCCACCAAGCCTACAATTTTATCGGTTTGTAACGAAAGATGAAGTCTTAAATCACTTTCTTCTGATGGGGTAATAGGATGCTTACTCATGGATGGGTGACGGTCCAGGCGGTAGACAGGACCTTGGCTGCCGGTTCCCATTCTGGCAAATAAATTTCCAAAGGCACAGAATCTGCCCAAAGCAGGAGCAGCTACCAATAGGGAAATGTATGCTCCGCCGAATATCTTTGATCCTATATCTATAGCCTGACCAATACTTCCAATCTCCGGTGAAGAATCAAATGTGGAGCAAACTTTATAGTGAACATGGTACGCTCCCGTATTCTTCAAGGCCTCAAAAGCCAGCATTAGCTCAGCCTCCATAACTACCGCATTCATAGAGCGGGTCATTCCTGCCACACCTATAGCTTGTAGTCCCTCATATCGTTTGAGCTGTTCCTCATCAGGTGGAGAAATAAATAGGATGGTTTTGATTCCTGACTTATTTAAAAACTCCAGGGCATCGGTGGACCCGGTAAAGTCATCTCCGTAAAAAGCCAATAATAGTGGTTGCCTGTTATCCATTATGCTTTGGTTCCAAACTTCTGAACTGATTGGGCAAATTCGGAATATATTTTTGTAGCTTCTTCGACAGAATGACCATCAACTGCTGCCAGCCAGGCCTGCTGTAAGGCTACTACTCCACCTGCTGGGCCGGAAGGATGAGCCATGATGCCACCACCTGCCATATATAACAGGTCTGTGGTTTTGGTACGACGGTAGGTTTCCGGAGCCTGCCCTCCCCACTGGCCTGATGAAACTACCGGTAATACCTGGTAGCCTCCAAGCATGGGTTGTAAACATGCCTGTATGGATTTAACCACCGAATCGTCCGATTCCCAAAATTTATTTTGAATGCCGTTGACATGAAGCTGGTCCACCCCCGCCAATCTCCAGAATTTCTGGTAGGCGGAGAAATCTATTCCCAATAAAGGATGCCGGTTCATCATACCCCATCCATTTCTGTGAGCATGAATGGAGAGTTCTCCTCTGTCACATATCTTCTTCACCCCTGCCATTCCTACGCTGTTGATACTTATCATAGCACAGGTACCTTCAGCACTTACTATTTTATCATAATGGGCCTGCATGGCATCCATTTCATCCGAAATATTGAATGCATACATGACCTTTTTACCTGTTTTATCAGCATGGTCATTGATCACTTTCATTATGGCATCTACTCGCTGATCAAAGGGAGAGTTGGCCGAAGAACCCATCAGTTCATCATCTTTGATAAAATCAATCCCAGCCTCTACCAGGGTTTTAACCAACTCTGCCGTCACCTCAGGGCTCATGCCGATGCTGGGCTTTATGATGGTACCGATTAATGGCCTTTCACTTGGCACGCCAGTCAGTGATCTGCAGCCTTCTATTCCGAATTTGGGCCCTCTATAATGGTTGGCAAAGGAATCAGGAATATCCACATCCATTAATTTTAATCCGGTAAACTGGGTGATTTCATAGAGGTTACCCTGTAGTGTTGATATTAAAACCGGAAGGTTAAATCCAAAATTTTCAATGGACCACGAGACTTTCACTATTGCCCTATGGTATTGTCCACTACGGGAATTAGCTCCCGGAATAGCTGGGGTGTTGACAGTCTCTAAAAATTCTGTGGATTCCACTCTTGCAGCAAAGCGCTGTTTTAATTCTTGGGTTTCATTTGGCACTTCCACGAAAGTTCCGGAAGATTGCTCACCGGCTAATACTTCTGCAGCAGCAGTTACCTCATAAGGTGTTTCTATATAATAAGTTGCAGTTACCCTTTCCATTACCATTATATTTCTCAGGTATTTAAAAACAAATGGGATGAAAAAAAGTAAGGTATAGAGTTGCCTCTTACCCTACCTTTTAAAAACAATAAACCCCATCACCAAGGTAGTTATTCACTTATTATTTAGAATCCTGAACTTACCTGCTTAGGTTACAAACAATTGAAGGTTTTACTGCTTTATTACAGGAATATTATCCCAATTAAACTTTCACTACGGAGACGGCACCACTTTTACTGGACTGATAAGCTGATTCTACGCAGGCCATGGTGTGAATACAATCTTCTATACTATTATCAGGAACATAATTTCTATCATTCATTACTTTGATCATTTCCGACATGGAGCCTATAAAAGCATGGGGAAACCAGCTACCATCAATGTCAAGTTTTTGCCATTTCGCTTGCTCACCTTCTTTTATTTCCACCCATTCAAAAACATCTTCATCACCTTCGGGATAATTTTTCAATAATCCCAGCTCAACGCGAATAGCACCCTTACTTCCTTCAAATTTAATAAAAGCATGCTGATGCTTATCTCCAAAGTTATGATTATGATTGGTATGAATGTGGGCACGAACAAATTCATTGTAATCCATCAGAATATTACTTTTCACAGAAGCTAGATTTGTAACCTGAGGATGTTTTAATGTCCGTGCATATATGGATTTAGGATTTCCAATAAAAGATCGAATCAGATCAATATAATGTATACTGTGGTATAAGATCTCTACCCTGGGAGCCTCATTGAGAAAAGTCCATAAATGCCATGGAGTATATACGTTGATATTGATTTCCAAATCACAGAGTTCCCCAATAGTCCCATCAGAGATTAATTCCCGTGCTTTTAATATGAATGGTGCATATCTCAGCTGGAAATTCATACCTGCTATTATTTGTTTTTCTCTACATAAACTCCGGATGGCTATTGCCTCATCTAAATTATTGCCCATAGGTTTTTGGATCAAAACCACAGCATGGTTCGGTAATTTTTGAAGAGTTGCAAAGATTTCACTCCCGGGCACGGCTACATCGAATATGGTAGAATGGTCAGAATTGCTTACCATTTCTTCTATACTGCCATAAACTTTAGGTAGATTAAACTTCTTTTGGAGAACGGATGCTTTTGCTTTGTCAATATCGAAAATCCCCGCTACCGGATATCCAGCTATATTATAAGCAGGCAAATGGGCATCATTTACGATCCCTCCTGCACCGATAATCTGGATTTTGAAAGAAGATGTAGTGTGGACTTTCATTGCCATATATTTTTTATGTTTGTGATGGTATCATCTCGTATAAGCACTTTGTAATATATCAATAATAATCCGCCAACAAATTGCCAATAGTAAGGGATAATACTGCCAGTACCAATACGACCAAAGCAATCACCAAAATTACGATAGTCTTTTTGCGTGCCTGTGTCCATTCTTTTAAAGCCAAGCCGGCTATAGTACTAAACATCACCAGCATAATCATGTGGACAGCCCAGCTTGAAAATTTATAATCTCCCATTCTTACATGTCCCAAGCCATAAAAAAAGAACTGGGAATACCAGAGCATCCCGGTGATGATGGCAAAAATATAGTTCTTGGAAAGTGGAGTTGATTTGGCAAAGAATTCACTAAAGGTATTTTCTTTATTATGCAAAAAGATACAGTATACCAGCGTAGTGATAAAAGCTCCAGTATTTGAGAAAATATAGATGACATTGCTTTGGAAATTTCCCGCATCATACTCTACAGCTACATCTGCTATCGGCTGACCTTGATCAATTGAAAAACCATATAAGGCGGATAAAACTCCTGCCAATATACAAAGCGGAAGACCTTTTTTTATAGAAAATGTAGTGTCGATATTTAGGGCTTTTACTAAATCTGTTTCCTTATATCTTCCTGCAAGACCACAAAGTGCAATACCCATAACCCCTAGAATCATTCCAATAACAATCCACTCTGCTCCATCCTGCTGAAGAACCGTAACCAGCTCTCCTCTGACAAAAGGGGGTAAGAGCGTCCCTACCACACAGGAGATACCAATAGAAATGGCATATGTCAAAGAAAAACCAATATACCTAATGGCTATCCCAAAGGCCGTCCCTCCTACTCCATAAGCCATACCCAGCCCGAAAGCTTTCCACATAGCATCCGTAGGTGAATTTCTTAAAACTTCAGAAAGATGTGGAATAGTAATCCATGCTACTAAAAATGGCAAGAAAAACCAGCAGATAAATGCCTGGGCCAGCCAATAAGTCTGCCATGACCACTGCTTTACGTTCTTCTGTGGGGTATAGCAAAGGGCGGCAAAAGATGCACCTACCGCATGGAACATCACTCCTCCGATTACACTCATTCACTTAATAGTTTAAATTGTAAAATTTTGCAGCATTTTGAAACAAAACTTTTTCTTGTTCATCTTCACTTAGTATTCCCTTAAAAACATTCAGGTAGGTATTCCAAGTCTCCCTATAAGACCCTGCCAATAAAGAAACAGGCCAATCCCCTCCGCAAAAACATCTTTTTACCCCAAAATTACTTAATGTAAATTCTACAGCAGGAGTAATATCCACTTCTCCCCATTGATAAGGTTTGCCGGAGGCTGAGCCCAATCCTGATATTTTAGTAAAAAAATTCACATTGCCAGAAGCTTCTTTCATTAGGTCGCCCCATTCCCCAAACCCAGGTTTAGCATTCATCGGAGGTTGGTTTAGGTGGTCAAAAACCATTTTAAGTTCCGGAACTATCTCTGCCACTTTCAGCGCTGTTCTGATATGTTCCTGTAAAATCCCTACTATGTCATAAGTCAGTCCGTGCCGTGAGAGGATCTTTAGGCTCTCTATCACCTGTGGCTGCAAAAGCCACTTGGGATCAGCTTCATCATGTATCAGATGCCTAACGCCTTTGAAGTATGGATTTATATGGTATTTTTCCAATAGCATTTTTTGGGTGAGGTCAGGATCCATCAGGGGCAACCATCCTACTACTCCATCTATCCAGTTTGTATTTTTGGCTACTTCCAGCATCCAGTCCGTATCCTCGAAATTATTGGCTGCTTGGACAAAAACTCCACTGCACACATTTGCCTCTAACCTTTCCTCCTCCAAATCTTGAATACTATAATTTTTCCTAAGAATGGAATTATCATTCTCTAACCATTCATATCGGGCTTTACTAAAATCCCATATATGAATATGTGTATCAATTATCTTCACAGTGAATTATTTAAGGTTAAATTCTTTTGAAATGGCATCATTATGCTCACCGAGAAAGGGAGCGCCTTTTTTGGAAAGTAAAAACTCTCCATTTATTCGGATGGGACAGCGAGTGGTTTTTATTTCACTACCATTAGAAGTTTTGGTGATCATTTCCATTTCCAAAACTTGATATCCCTCCTCTTCCATCAGCTTTTCAAAATCCAATACCTCTGCACACCAAATATCCGCAGGTTCTAATATTCCAAGCCAATAGGCGGTGGTTTCAGTAAGAAGATGAGCTGCCAATATTCTTTTAATCTCATCTCTAAGGGCAAACCATTTTCCGGGATCTTGGTAAGGGGCCAAGCCTGGACACTCCAACAAATCTTTTAATACCTGTATATTCCCCATTGCCAGAATAAGGAAACCATCAGCCGTTTGGTATACCCCATATGGAGCGGCTACATAGGCATGGGCATGGTTTTGACTACTTCGCTGGGGCAATTCTTCTCCATCATTTAAGAAAGTTGTATAAACTTCGAATTGAAAATCCAAAGAAGATTCTAACATGCTCACGTGTATCAGCGCACCCTCACCGGTTTGATCTTTTCTGAATAAAGCTGCCAAAATCCCCTGAGCTAAATGGGTACCTGCTAAAATATCCACTACAGAAACGCCCATAGGCGTGGGGGGCTGGTTCCTATTACCATTGAGGTGGGGCAGGCCGGTAAGGGACTGCAACAGCAAATCCTGTCCAGGCAACTTTTCCCACGGACCCGAATCACCATAACCACTGATTTCAGCATATATGATTTGAGGATAATCAGATTTGATAGTTTCATATCCCAATCCCAATTTCTCCATCACTCCCGGACGGAAATTGTGCATTACTACGTCAGCCTGGGAAATTAATTTCAAAATGACCTCTCTGTCACCCTCATCTTTCAGATCAGCAGTGAAGCTTTCTTTATTTCTATTGATGGTATGGAAAATCGTGGATTCCCCTTCTAACTTAATTTCTGATACATATAATTGCCTACAGATGTCTCCGGTACGGGGTTTCTCAATCTTGATTACCCTTGCCCCTAAATCTGCCAGCCTTAAACTAGCCGAAGGTCCAGACAAAAACTGGGAAAAATCGACAATGACTATTCCTTCAAGTAACTTCATGATTGAAGATTTTTAAGCTTAAATTCTACTTTAATTCTATCTGTATCTTTTCCCAATAATGGGGCTGACTTACTGGAAAGCAATCGGTTT
Source organism: Anditalea andensis (assembly GCF_000714815.1). GTDB lineage: Bacteria > Bacteroidota > Bacteroidia > Cytophagales > Cyclobacteriaceae > Anditalea > Anditalea andensis. The sequence continues at coordinate 451,685 of NZ_JMIH01000016.1, forward strand.
TTATCAATTAAAATAGGACAGCGTGTAGTGGTAATTGTTCTGCCGTTATCTAAATTGACGTCTTGTTCAAGTTGCATTTTTTGGTAGCCCTCTTCTGCTCTCATCCTTTTCCAATCTTTTAAATCCATGACCCACAATCCTTTCTCTCTCAACAAGGTGAGCCAATAGTCTGCTTTACGGCTTTTCAAATGGTCTGCAATAAGTGCTTTGATTTCGTCTCGATGGGTGAAGACCATTTCCTGTGTATAATTATCAAGACCTGGACAGGCAATGGTTTCCTGGAGATTTTCTATAGGGACCATAGCAATAGCTATATGTCCCTCAAGGCATTCGTAAATTCCATACGGTGCTCCCAATAGCGGATGGGCATTATTGACCGCAGACCGCGAAGGCTTTTTCCCTGATACAAAAAATGTTGTCAAAGATTCAAATTGGAAATCCAATAGGGATTCAAATAAACTCAGTTCAATTTTAACGCCTTTCCCTGATCTATTTCTGTAGATTAGGGCAGCTATAATCCCCTGTACCATCTGTAATCCGCACAAAATATCTCCTATCGCCAACCCGAAGGGAGTTGGCGCATTATCTTTATCTCCACTGGCATACATGAGGCCTGTCATTGCCTGAACCAATAAGTCCTGACCAGGTTTTTTTGCCCAAGGACCGGAATTTCCGTATCCACTTATTTCTGCAAAGACCAATCTGGGATTTATTTTATTTACTTCATCAAAACCCAACCCCAATTTTGCCATTACCCCAGGCCTAAAATTATGAATAAGCACATCGGCTTTTTTGATCAGGTTTTTAATCCCATCCAACTCTTCCTGTGACTTTAAGTTAGCGGTATAACTTTCTTTGTTCCTGTTTATGGTATGAAACAAAAGGGAGTCACCTCCAACCCATTGGTTTTTTATAGGTAAAATGCGACACAGATCACCTTTGTTTGGATTCTCAATTTTGATCACCCGGGCCCCCAAATCTGCCAGTCTCAAACCTGCAGATGGACCGGATAGATACTGACAGAATTCAAGTACAACCACTCCTTTTAAGGGGGGATTATAGGTCCCTTTTTTATTGTTTTCTGTCATGAACCAGCTGGCTTTCGTGGTAAAGAGAATTTATTTTGAAAAGCACTTCGGCCTGGGTTCCGTTTCCCATAAGGTAATCCCGAATAGGATCACCCGCATGATCCTGGAAATGGAGGTACCCATTGTATCTGGGTCTTATGTATGAATCGTCTAATGATTGAAGCGTATTTTTAAAAAAATCAGATGTCACCCCATTGCACTGGGCGCTTAACCAGGCTTTCCTATGCCCGGGCTGTCCGCCGTTAAGTACATATTCTGTGGACTGATAAGATTCAGAAACTATCTTCTCTACAAATTTGATTGCGATATCTTTATTTTCACTAAAAGCTGAAACAGCTAAGCCTGTTCCTCCCAGCGTGCTTTTTAATTTTTGCTGACTATCGAAATTTACCAAGTTGCCATAGGTCAATTTGTTTTTAGCATATCCCACTCTAGAATAATTAGAATAGCCATAGGCAAAAGGACAGTACCAATACTCATCTGAACCTGACATTATCTCTGCTACCCGGATTGGATTAGCATCAAACAATGCAGGGTCCAAAAGTGAATAGAATTCCTTCATTGTTTTAAGGGCTTTGAAGCCGGTAGGTTGATCTATTACTTCCTGTTTATTGGTAAAAGGAGTTTTACCATGGACCTGACAGAACATATAAAAATTCATCAATAGATCTATCGGAATGGCAGGAGCCGCTACTTTTCCTTTTTTTGCTATTTCCAATACTTCCGTCCAAGTCTCCGGGACATTTATATCATTATTATCCAACAAGTCTTTTCTGAAGCTCGGTACAGGCGTGGCTGCATCTATTGCCAAGGCCCATTGGTGACCACCATACCGGTAGCTCTCATGAGACTTCCCCACTTGATTGAGTGTTTGGTTTTCCAAATAGGTGGGGGAAAGGTGCAAGTCCAGGGGCAAAACACAATTGGTAGCAGCAGCACATCCCACCCAAGGATGGTCTATGATCAACAGATCATAAAATTCTGTAAGTTTTTCTATAGGATAGTCCGCAAATTCCTGCAGGCTTCTTTTCTTCCAGGTGATTTCTACATCAGGATATATTTCATTAAACCTTTGAGAAAAAGCCTGTAAAGGGACTAGCCCTCTACTATGACCCCATGTTATTCCTTTAAGTATTGTTTTCGTCATTTTAAGCTTGACTTTTTCTTTCTACCATTAATATATGTTCACAGAGCATTACCAATTCCTCATGCTGGTTAAACACCTCTACTAATTCGGTGACCAACCCATAATTTGGTTTTTTATGATCTTTCTTTTCTTTTATGGACACCTTCACCTTTATGGTATCACCGATAAATACAGGTTTGGTAAAGCGTAATCTTTCATAGCCATAGGTCATGGCGACTTCATTTATTAACTGGGCTGTCATACCCACTGCTATAGTGAATATTAAAGTACCGTGAGCAATTCTTTTTTTAAAAGGCTGGGTTTTGCACCACTCTTCATCCATATGATGGGGGAAAAAGTCCCCTGACTGGCCAGCGTGGATTACTATATCCGTTTCTGTAATGGTCCTGCCCAGTGTAATCCGATTTTCTTCTAACTTAATTTCTTCGAAATATTTTTTGATGAACATACAGTTGATTTTAAAGATAAGGATCTATAAACTAGGCTAAATTTAACTTTCTCTATGGCTAAACCCTCCTGTACTTCCATGGAATGATTTATTTAAGTATCTATAAATTTTAAGCTTTATATAGCCTAATGTAACTTGAAAGAAATAATAGGTCTTGATTTTAGCTATTAAAAATGAATTACTTTAATAATTAAAATAAGGGAATGAGCATGTAGGTTCAGGTAAGTGCATGACAGTAAGGGTAGGAAAAAATAGCTGATTTTGTTAAATTATGACATTATGTAATATGGTTTAATCCAAAAAAACAGAAATATGAAAAGAAGTACTTACTTGAAAGCCAGTTTTGGTATTGCCCTCTCTTTGCTAGTTTTTACATCCTGTGATGACACTTTAGATGGTCCGCAAGCAATTGCGGATTTCACTTATGAGGCAGATCCAAATGATGATATGACTATTCATTTCACTAACACATCTCAGCATCATCATTCATCCTATTGGTTATTTGGAGATGGAAGTGATCATTCCTCTGAAGATTCTCCCACTCATACTTTCCCAGCTGGTGGAATTTATGAAGTTAAACTTGCAGTAATGGGTAATGGTACGGGAAATGAAATTGTGAGGGAAGTCTCCGTTATTGATAGAAGTTTATTAGGAGAAAGAATCCAGGATGGCAATTTTGAGAATCCTGAAAACTGGAATGTTTATGCGGGCGGTTCTGTGGAGGTGACCCAACATGCATTTGAAAATGGACAATTGATACTTTCAAATGGCGAAGAAGTGGAATCGAATGTAGTGGTCTGGCAAGCTATAGAAGTTCAGGCAAATACTGATTATGTATTTTCAGCTCAAATATCTGGAGGAGGAATGCACCAATCCTGGGTAGAGTTTCTTTTTGGGGACGATGAACCCGAAGAAGATGATGATTATTCAGACAATAATCAATTTAGTATGAATACATGGGCAGAATGCGGTATAGACCCATTTGAGGGGAATATAGTCGAGATACATTGTGCTGGTGATGGAGAAACAGATGGTATTGTAAACTTTGAAGAAGGCGGTACTAAATATTTTGCCATCAAAGCAGGAAGTTGGGAAGGAACCCTAGGGCCAAATGGTGTTACCATTTCAAATGTAAGTTTAATTCCTGCTGATGAACTGTAAATGAATTATTAATTAAAAAAAAGGCTGTCCTGAGTGAACGGCCTTTTTTTGTTAATTTAAAGATTTAATTGCTGATTGCCAGCAATCTTCAGCAAGGTGCTTGTAAAGTATTGCTTGTTGCCATCGGTCACCTTCTTCCTGCTCTATCCCATTATTATCTATTATAGTTCGAGCATAGAAAATATCTGATTGGAGTAATTCTACTGTAAAAGATATATAATCCCCTAGAGATGCTGATCTTAAAAAACCCAAAAATGATTGGGTCCACATAGTCTTAAAATGCTCTACATAGCTCAGAGTTTTACCTTCTTTAATATCTACCTGAATACAACCAGGATTTCCAATTCTACCATGAAGAAACCTTACCCGGTCTATAATTGGTGAGATGAACTCTAGTTTATTCTCGAAGCCCCCATAAACCATTTCCTGTCCGGTATACCAGTGGGAAAAATCTCCATTAAATCGTATTTCCGGAAATCGCTTAACCAGTTCAACTGTTCGCTGCATATCTTGGGTAATGGTAGCCCGGTGGGTTTCTATATATATGGGCAGATCAAATTTCATTGAACTGCTCAACACATACTCCACCAAACGGTCTGCTTCTGCATCTGACTCCATACCCCAGCCTACATGAAGGGTGGCACAATTATACCCCCCATCTTTCCATTTAGGCAACAATTCATCAAGGTCACCCACCTCGTTCATACGGGCATGGGCGGTCAATTCAAGCCCCAATTCTTTGCACAATGAAGGCTCTCCATCCTGAATACCCCCAAATCCTGCTTTTTTGATAGCTTGATGCTTTTCCCTGTCATCCCCCTTTGGCCCCTCTGAAAAGCCCGGAAGCTCATTACATCCTCCGTAATTCATGTCCACTCTCAAGTAAGGCGTGTTTTGACTTCCGTCATTGGTATTTTTAATCATGGTTAAATCAATATTTACATTCAAAATTTAATTTCCCACTTGGATGTGACCGATATTTTATAAGGCGGGACTTCTTTGATTTGATCAATTTATATTTATTACCGCTTGGTTCACTCCAAACCTACTGGAAGGGAATGATTGTCCGGATTCCTTAAAGTAGATACAATGTTATTAAGTAATGAGATCATTATTTAATTTCTTCTAAATAGTAATCCTTAAACCCAAAGCCCCAACCCGGACGGTCATGGGGTACGGCCCAGCCATCCTTAATTAACATGGGATGATCGATCAGAGGATTGATCCAGTCAAAAGACTCTGCACCCACCCCATTGGAAATGGTGCATAGTAGCGGCACATCATAATCTTTGTAGTAATGGGGAAGGACCCGCACATTAAAGGCTTTGGCCAAGGCAGCACTTTCACGCCATGCTTCCACCCCTCCTATACGTAAAATGTCCGGCTGCCAAATGTCCAGGGCATTACGCTGGAGCAATTCCCTTAAACTTAATGTGGAATATTCTCTTTCGCCCATGGCAATAGAAATACCCGTCTGCTCTCTTAACAAACGGTACCCTTCAAAATCCCTATGGTCAATCGGCTCCTCGAACCAATGGATATTTAAACTTCTGGCATTTTGGGCCAACTGAAGAGCAGAGGAAACTTGCATCCCCTGATTGGCATCCATCATGATCTGTATATCATTGCCTACAGCTTCCCGAACCAATTTCAGCCTTTCCAGGTCTTCTTTCCAGTCCGGTTTGCCTACTTTTATCTTCACTGCCCGAAAACCCCTGGCTTTGTAATCACTCACTTCATCGATCAATTCCTCTGTACTGTAAGAAATCCAACCCCCACTGCCATAGATTGACACTTTCTTCTTTGCCAGTCCTAGAATTTTCCAGACGGGCTCTCCCAAGGTCTTCCCCCAGGCATCCCACATAGCAATATTATAGGCCGCCTGTGCCCAGCGGTTGACACCATCCTGCCCAAAATACTCATTGGCTGCTTCCAGTTTTTCAAATATTTTGGAAGTGGCATAGACAGGTTCACCGATCAGCAGATCCCCTGCATCCTTGAGCGCACCGACTATAGCATTATGGCTGTATTGGAAACTCAACAGATAGCTTTCTCCCACTACACCACTACCCAACCGTATCCTCAGGATTAGAAAGGATATTTCGGTCAAGGTATGTGTACTGTCCGAGATAGGTTTGTCCAAGGCTGCTTTTGCCTTAAAAATCTTAAAGGACTGGATGATTTCCCGCATTATTTTATTACTCTGTAATTTACTAAGTATTCTTTCCCGGACTGGATATCCATCTCATAGGCATTGTTTCCTAAGCTACGGATATTCCCGGACTGGCTTCTTGGCTTGGAGCGGCTTTTAAAACGGAGCGTACCCTGGCCGCTGTCTGCTTTTACTTTAATTTCCCTGTTATTTGCGAAGATGCTAATATCACCTTCAGGGGTAGGGACTTTCCCTTCCATCCATTCCAGACCACCCAACTCAGGAACGATTTCATACGTTTGGTATCCTGCTGTAAGCGGCTTCACTCCTAAATAGTATTTACCAAATAGGTAAATAGGACTAGCCCCCCAAGCATGGCAAAGGCTTTTTCCGTATGGTCGTCCATACATTTCCAGATGCTCCTCACCTGACTCAGTCGGATCATACTTTTCCCAAAAGGAGGTTGCACCAAGCTCAAGCATACCTCCCCAATAATCTCTAATCTCTGCGAGAACAAATTCTTGCTCCCCCATAGCGCATAATGCCTCCAACTCATAAAACCTCATATATGGGGTGGTGATTTTTTGAACATCATCATTAAGAAGGACATTCTGCTTTACCGCTAATTTTTGCTCTTCAGAGAAATAATCAAAAAATATCCCGAACATATTCGCATACCGAGTTACATTGTCCAAGACTTCACCTTCCACTCTCTGGTGCATGATGGCCTGGTGTTCCTCTGACCAGAATACGTCAAACAGCTTCTTTTTTAAATCCGAAGCCATCTTACCATACTCTTCCTCCCCTTTCTTATCACCAGCAATATTTGCGCTTATGGCCATGGCTTCTAAGCTTCGGGCGAGAAGCATCTGCTCAAAGCTCACTTCCCCCATTTTGCTCAAACCATCGGCCCAATCTATGAAAATCCAGTCTCCCGGAAGTCCTTCCATCATCCCCTCTTCATTTCTTCTGCCTAAACAGAATTTCATCAAACTGACCATCCGTGGGTAGAAGTTTTTTATAAACTCCTCATCCCCTGAATAAAGGTAGTAATCATAAATCCCAATAAACCAGTAAAAGGAATAGTCCATGATGGTATTAAGGTGACTGGTTATAGGTTCTTTGCCCCTCAGGGCCAGTAATGTTCTGGTGACGGAAGGATTGTCAAAAAACAGGTAATAATTCATCAGGTAGCTTTGATAGGCATCACCGGACCATATCCACCTATCCCTTTTTATGCCATCCAGAAAAAACTCGCGGGTATTTAAATGCATGGTATAAGCCGAAACGTCCCAAATCTCATTTAATAAATCATCTGAGCTGCGAAATTCCCCTCTATAGGTCACCGGCAGATATTCATACATCATAGAAACCGAATCAAAACTGATAGTCGGATCATGTTGTATTTGGACATAGCGGTAAGCCATAGAACCCTCTAATTGGTAATCCTCTTCCTGCGATCCATCAAACTCCAAGTGGTCCAATGTCTCGCAGAATTCCTTGTCCATAGCTTCCGCTTCTGATTCTCCATAGTATAAGGAAACTTTGCCTGCTCCTCTTAATCCATGAAATTTGACATACCCGAAGGTTTCTTTTCCGTAATCTACCAATATTCCATCACCCGCTTCTTTGACTTCAACTGCATATTGGGGAGTAGTTTCCAATCTGAATTCTGAAGGAAGAGACTCGGCGGAATCGAAATTCCAACTTCCCACTGCTTCCCAAAAAGTCCCTGATTGATCAGAAGCTTTTCCTGTTTCATCTATCCATTCTTTATCCTCAAACGTCACTTTCCAGCTCGCATCGGTTCGTAAATGCTTACCCTTTATATATACACTCGGTACTGCTTCCTGATTATAGACCTTGATCACAATACTGTGTTTTCCGGCAGGAATTGCCAGTTTTTTTGGTCTTCCATGGACCAGGTCTCCGTCTATTTGCAACTTGAAGTCCCCTTCAGTTTTAATTTCTATTTCATCATCCTCGGGTAAGTCGATCTCCTTCCGGAAAGTTACCAAAGCATAGGGACTATAATAGCGCCAAAGGGGTGGCAGGAAAGCTCCTCTTTCTGTTCTGCGCGCCTGCATCTTATTACTTAACCAGATCTCGTAATCTCCGGGATACCAGATCCAAGTAGCCTGTTTCTCTATAGGATCCTTTTCTGTAAAAGAAAACAGTGTACCCAATATTAACAGTAATATGGTGTATACTAAATATGATTTTATTTTGAGCTTATTCATAGAGAAAATTATCATTGCATAGTTTATAAAGCTGAAATCAAAATTCATCAAATTTATCCTGGACCTTCCTGTATTTGATAAGAAATGGAGGAGGTATGGATAGATATTCCAATAATATGGTTATTGTATTGATCATTTAACCATGACCATTGAATATTATATAAAGGGCTATCATAATTACGATCAAAACAGCCCAAAGCCACTTGACATTGGTAGGAATGCGGGGAAGTTTTCCATAGTCCAGAACATTGGTCGAAACGTCCTTCCTTTTACTGTCTACAAGAGAAATTATAACTACAAGAAAGCATAAGAAGACAAATATATAAAAGGACAATAATAGGAAGTGTGGCCAGATACCATATACTTCCTGTGGAAAAACCCATAAGTACATTATCCCGGTACCTATACTGAGTAGGGTACCGAATATAAGGATAGTATTGGCAGCTTTGGTGGTCGTTTTTTTCCATAAAACTCCAAAGAGAAATACCACAGACATAGGGGGAGCTATAAAACCCAGTACAGACTGGAAAATATCAAAAAGATTCAGTCCTCTGATGCTGTCAATTGCCAGAGTGATGAAAATTGCCAATAAAGCTCCCACTACGGTTACTATTCTACCTACCATCACTACCCGCTTTTGTGTAGCGTTTGGATGGTATTTTTTGACGTAAATATCCACAGTGAAAACGGTACTTAATGCGTTTAATGCAGAATCGATAGTACTTACCAGTGCCGCTATGAGCACAGCCATCACCAACCCGGTCATTCCTACCGGAAATAGTTTGGTCACCATAGTCATATAGGCTTCATCAGGATTTTCTAAATCGGGGAAGATTAAAAAGCACAATATTCCTGGAAGTATAAATAGAGGAACATCCAAGATTTTTAACCACCCGGTAAAATTTGCACCCAATTGTCCTTGCTTGAGGTTTTTAGCTCCCAAAACTGATTGGACCATGGACTGATCTGTACACCAAAACCATACACCCATCACCGGATAACCCAGGATAATGGCTATCCATGGATAATTGGGATCATCAGCCGGTAAAAACAGATTCCAATATTCGGCAGGAGCTCTGGCTATCAGTTCCCCTACTCCACCGACGGAATATATACCCGTAAGCGTCAGGGCTAAGGAAACCACTATCAGTAAGATCATCTGAAATACATTCGTATAGGCAATGGCTTTCAGACCTCCCGCTATAGTAAAAAAAGCGGCGATGATGATGAGTACAATTACCGAAAGCCACATGGGGAAGTTTAGAATCTGCCTGATCAAAATCCCTCCTGCAAATAATGTAAGAGATAACCAGCTTATCAAAATGGTAACAATCATGTACCAAGCAAGAATATTCCGTGTGGAATCTCCAAACCTTTTACCCATAAACTCGGGCAGGGTCTGCACTCTTGCACCCATATATCTGGGGGCAAAGACTACTGCCAGTAAGAAAATAAAAATAAATGCATACCAGGCAAAATTTCCTGCTACTATACCTGTGGTATATCCTATACTGGCTGAGGCGATGAGCATAGAAGGTCCCACATTAGTACCCCACATGGTAAACCCTATGCTGGGCCATCCCAATGAATTTCCTGCCAAAAACAGGTTTTCATCAGTATCACGATCCTTTTTGAAACTTACCCAGGCACCTATCCCGATTAAAATAACCAAGTATAAACCTACTACAGCAAAATCAAGGGGTACTAGTACTTCATGTATTTCCATTTCTACTTTTGGATATCCTTAGCCATAAAAAATAAGGGCAAAAAAAAATTTTACCCCCTAAAGTAATAAATCTTTCTATTGAAATTTTTACCATTTTTATAACTTTAAATTAATGCGCGGGAATTTCCTTTACCCGCTCGCCATTTTGAATAAAAGGATCTGCCCAATATAGTGGCTTACCATCTTTCATAATAGGTTCTGCAGAATATTGTAATAATAATACTCTTCTGGATTTATTGGTGACATTAGACCCACTGCAATGAAAACAGGTACTGGAAAAGAGTGCCACATCTCCCGCATTTAATATTGCCGGTACGCCCGGATTATCTCCAAAATAACCTATTTTATCATTAGTACCCTCTTGCAGTACATGCTCAATCCTATCTTTAGTGCCTGCATCTTTATAGGGCAATAGGTAGACAGTACCGTTTTCCTCAGTTACATCGTCTAAAGGGCACCAGATGGATAAGTAAGGCTTATGGGGAAAATCAAGGTAACCGGAATCCTGGTGCCATGAAAAAGTCATTCCTTTGTCTGCAGCCTTCACTACAAATTGTTCTAAAAATAAAAATACATCATCCCCTAAAATCTCACGGGTGATTTCCTCCATCTGTTCACTGAAAATGAGGTCCTGCATCGCCTGACTGTCCTGATATCTCAGCGCTATAAAATACCGTTTGCCTTTGTGGTTAATCTCATCTACTTCCATACCTTTGCGGTCCATCTCCTCATCCTTTTCCCGCATAAAACGATGGCAGGCTTCCTGTAAACGTGTGATTAACTCTTTCGGAATTACATTACGGACAATGCAGAATCCGTCTTCCTGAAATTGGTTGATTTGTTCAGCCGTTATAAAATTTTTCATGATATATATGTTAATGGTTAATTTTTTTGGGTTTCAAAATTTATAAACTCAGACAATCCATATTCTTCGAGCACGTCAGCAACTTTTTCAGGTTTTCCGGACTCAAGAGATTTTTCCATCGTCTTTAATAAAGCTATGGTACCTATACCTTCTCTTAAATCCGGATAAGCTGTAAAATCATTTTGTATGCTATCGGCAAAGTGTTCCAGATAATTATTGTATTCTCCGGCATGATGACTTTTTCCTTCAAACCGGAAATAATATTTTGATTTATGTTCCCATGTTAGTACCTGCTCTTCCCCTTCATTATCAGTGATCGCATATCTCAGTTCCATATAATCCCCTTGGCTGCAGCCTTCTGTCCCTCGCAGGATACAACTCATCTCACTGTCCCTTAAAGCCGGCTGCACAGGTCCGGTATATGCTCCGGATACCCTGGCTATCTTACCATCTTCAGACTTGAAGATAAAATGCATCGTATCGTCATTTTTTAATCCTCCTTTTAAACCATTAGGGCTGAGCATACCATAGCCCATAACTTCTTCTATGCGGGGCAGGTACCATCTTACGAAGTCTACCGGATGACTCAGGCCACCATACAGCCATTTAAAAGAAGATTCCAAAGACCATGGCTTTGAAAGAAACCACCGGTGATCGGCATGGTAATAAGCTTCCATAGTGATCAATTCTCCTATTAAGCCTTTCTCAAAATCCAAGCGCTGCCTTTTCATCGGTTCAAAAAACCGGCTGCTCTGACCAACAAAAAGTTTAGTACCGTTGACCCGTTGTAATTCCAGGAGTTCTACAGCATTTTTTAAGTCATCTAACAAGGGTTTGGTACACACTACATGCTTGCCATGTTCCATTGCCATTTTTATATGTAAAGCATGAAATTTATCAGGAGTATAAATACCTATAGCATCAATTTCAGGATTACTGAGCATATCCTCATATCGGGTTGTATAATTAGGAAAATCAAACTCCTTAGCCCTTTGCTTACACAAATCTTCATTGATATCACAGATCTGAATCAGATCAATTTTGGAACTGTTCATAGACGCAGAGATGGTGCTCCTTCCCTCGCCAAGTCCCAGTATACCCAATTTCAGTTTTTTAGTTGTAGTCATATTCATCCCTACCTTGTATTGATTAAGCTTATAAACCTAAATGGCCCCAGATACCCTGAAAGGAATCATCTATTGTAATTTCTTTAGCATCTTCCAAATTCATTTGATCTGTACAATCCACCGCTTGGGTATAAACTGGAATGCTTGATCCTGACTTGACCCAAATGGGCATCTCTTCGAGAGGACACCCCATGTTCTTCAGCCACTTTCCGCCGCTAATGGACTCCCCTGAGAAGAAATTTGTCCATTCTCCTTCCGGTATGTACACATCTCTTTTGTTTTCTGAATTCATGATAGGGGCTACCAAAAAGTCATCTCCAAAAAAGTATTGATCATCTATATGCCAGCAAATTTTATCTTCCGGATGGTGATAAATCAAAGCTCTCAATACAGGATAGCCTGTCTTAACAGTCTTTTGGCTTTGTTTCAGAATATAAGGTATAATAGCATATCTAAGCTTCCACCATTTCCTCACAGTGTCAGCTATATTAGGGAAGTGATAAGGCTCACGGTTGGAGGTGCCGTGATAGCGTATATGTGATGTAAATACACCAAACTGGGTCCAGCGCAGATAAAGGTCATCAGGTATCACTGAGTTCATAAAATTTGGTACCCCATGAAAGCCCGGCACATCATGACTCCAAAATCCAAAGCCTGACAAGCCTAAATGTAAACCTCCTTTAAGAGATCCTGCCATTCCATCCCAACTGGAAGCGGCATCACCACCCCAGTGCAATGGATACCTCTGGCTGCCGGCCCATCCTGCTCTTGCCCATACGATCTTATCACCGGTTATTTCTTCGGTAATTTCAAAAGCTGCTTTTTGATAGAGGAGTGCATAGAGATTGTTCAATAATTCCGCAGGCATACCATGGTAATCTGCATCAAGGTGAATTTCTTCTCCAAAATCAGTCTTGATACAGGCTACTCCCATATCTAAAAGTTTCCTAAGTAGATCCTGATACCACTGCACTGCATCCGGATAGGTAAAATCAATAGTCCCGGCATAATCAAGGGCGCTAAAGTTGGATCCATTTTGACTTCTCCCGGCTTTTAAAGGACCGATAAAATTATTTTCTTTAGCTTCCTTATACTGCTCAGCCTCTGAGGCTATGTACGGCATCTGCCATAAACTAACCCGATAGCCATCAGCCTTGAGGTCTGCTATAAATTTTTCGGGGTCTGGAAATCTTTCTAAATTAAACTTCCATTCACATAACCAGTCCGTTTTGAACCACCCGGTATCCAGATGGATCACATCGCACGGAAAATCTTCTGCTCTTAACCTGTCACAGATAGACACTACCTCCTCTGCTGAAAAGTAGGACATCTTGCTCATCCAAATCCCAAAACTCCATAAAGGAGGTAAGGCCGGAAAACCCGTGAGCTGGCGATATCTATAGGTAATTTCTTCCGGATTGCCCCCACCGATGAGAAAAAGATCCAGTACAGGCTCTTCTACCAAAATCTGGGCAGAGCGGGTGGAGTGATCTGCCAGAGAAAATTTACTGAAAGCAGAGGTATGCAAGAACAATCCATAATGCTCACTGGACATATAGAATGGAATATTTTTATAGGTCCTATGGTTATTTACCCCTTGCCCATCCTGATTTTTTAATAATAAGGTTTGACCGGAAAGATCCATTTTCAAAAACCTTTCACCGGTACCGACAAATTTTTCATCCGGTTTGGCATAAAAAGAAACGGTAACACGATCAGGTTTTCCTTGATTTTCAACGAATGCCATTCCTATTGCCTCTTTTCTGGCCGGAAAAAACTGATCGTAAGCATTAATTTTTACAGGATTTTTACCATTAGGAAAAAAAGTTGCTTCTAAAGCTTCATCCGGCGGGGGAAGTAAGGAACTCCAATAATTTATTTCGGGATCCTGAAAATTAAATATAGCTCTCACTATATGTTTTTCATCTTTTACTATCCATTCCCTCCTGTTTTTTTCAAAATACAGACGCTGTAATTCCGTACCCGGAGCCAGATCCAGCATAGCAGAATCTTGCTGGATTTCAGCATCTATTTCCACACTTACTCTTAGAATGTTATCGCCGTATGCGGAGAGTTTGAGTAAATATGATTTAGGAGATATTGATGTATCCAGAGAAATTTCTTTTGATTGCTTTTGTGCATGAAAAGGAACAGTTAAAACTATTTCTTTTCCACGAATTTCAATACCACTTGGGCGCTGGGCAACCCATAGCCTTTCTTTAAATTTTTCTTCCGGCAATTCGGAATCAAAATCAAGAAAATCAAAAAGTTGATAGTTGGTTTTTTTCACGGGTATTGAATTATTTATTTAAAATATGCTGGTATTCAGATTTGATCCCCGCCTTTTCTTTAATTTCTTCAGAAACCTGGGGGCCATTATTATCCCATTCATTTCCGGGTCCCGGAGTATTGGAAAAGAATTTATCCCTTTCTGTCCAATTATTTATAGCTCTTATATAAGATGATGCTTCATCAAAATATATATACTGGTGATGGTGTGGCATATGGGCATAAGGTGCATCCATTAAGTCAAAAATGACGTTTTCGCTGATTTCCATATTGGGCTGGGCAGAAAGTGTATATATCCCCCCTACGTCGTACATCTGTTTGGCAAAGCGATGGATTTTGTTCGCATGTACCCTGTTATTTTTGGACGCACCAATGGTTTTTGTCCATCCCCATCCTACACTTATTCCGGAATAATTTAAATCCCTGATCTCGTTATGTTCAATGTTTATATCATGGGCAAATCCCACTGCAATACCTACACAACCCCAGTCCTCATTAGTAGCATCCGTTATCAGATTATTCGCTATATATATATGATGAACCAATTCCCGCGGGTCTTTAGGATCATAAGGAAGGTGTGCTTCAAAATCAGGCCCACCAAAGAAACCGGCCTGTATACCTGTACCTCCTATATCCTCGAAAACATTTCCTATTATTCCGGTATTATTTACACCGCTGACCAGATCCAATCCGGTAGCCCCCATGTGTCTAAAACCACATAATTCAAATGAGATATTATGGGCATTATTCACAATGACTCCTCCTGGTTGTCTTCCTATCCAAGCCTGGTTTTCTAATTTGGCTTTATCGGGAGTGCCAGGTTCTTTAAGCTTATAAGCTTCCAAAATGTACCACCCAGCTTGTAAGGGTACATGACCGAATTGGGAAGGCCGTAACCAGGTAGCATGTTGAAAATTAATACCCTCAAACCCAAAATGTTTTACCGGGTTTTCCAGGTTTCCTTCTATTTGTACTATGGTTTCCAAAAAAGGTAAAACCACTTCTGCTGCATTCATATTTTCACCCGGCTTTGGCCAATAATAAAGCTTCCCAGACTTTTTATCAGCAAACCACTGCCCCGGTTGGCTCAGAAGTTCGGCAGATCCCGTGAAAAAGAAGGCTGAATTACCTTGGTACTCATTGTCCTTATCAATAAAAGGGGCAGGCCATGGATGTTCAAATTCAATCAGACTTTCCGGCTGATGAAAAGTCAGCTTAGTTTTTTCACCTTGTTTTTCCAATGATTTAACTCTTAGGTTAGCTATTGCCCACCATTGGTGGATAACAAATTCTAATTGATCCAGATCGTTGAAATCCTGTTTAGGGGTAGGAATCCACATTTCCTGATTTTCTACATCTAAAGAAAGGATACGGTCCAGCTCCCTATCATATAGATTGGTAGCCCTGACAGCTTTCCGGCCGTCCACCCACATTTGACGGAAATCAAGCCAATTGCCACCTATAAAAGGTATATCAGCTACCCAAAGATTACCTCTGGCAGCTCTGGGCAGGCCTTTAATGGATTGGTTGCTTTTTTTCCAGCCCTTTACCCTGACACCCCCTGAAAATATCGGACTGGCACCTTCTGCCGCTTTGATAATGGTAGGACTATCTGCCGTCCCTGAATCTTCGGGTCGGACCAATAAAGGTTCAGCAAATTGGTAAGTACCATTCTGTATCAATATTTGAACACCCCCTTCGACAGAGAGATCTCCAAGTCTTCTCATTTCTCTGGCTTTTCTTAAAGCCATATGTACTGTGGCTACTGGATTTGCCTGTGATCCCTTATTACTGTCATTACCACTTGGACTTACCCAAATATCTGCGGCCTGAGCTATGGAGGTTACAAAACAAGCCAATAAGAAGGCTGTAATTTTTATTGGATTAGTAATATTCATAAATAATTTAATAGTATAAAAATCAGCCTGGACTGAAGGTATTATTAATCAATTATAAGAAAGGAAAGCATAAAGGCCATCCTGCACTTACAGGATAGCACTATGTTTAGCTATACTACTTTCATTAATAATTAAAACCCTGGGTTTTGAGTTAAATTGGGATTAGAATATTTCAAAACAAATAATTGCTCATATTAAAGTAATAAAATAACAGCTGGGTATATTCTTTTATCGATCAATTCAAAGTACAGGATAATTTTTCGGGAAAGTACAGGATAGGCCATCCCATCATATTATATATCTTGGAAATAATTCTTAATGCTTAATCTGTAATAGAAAATCGTCACTGTAATAATCATATTAATTCCGGGCTCTTGAAATATCCCTAAAAAGGTGATTTAGCACTGTGTCTATAGTTAATTGGGAATACCCTAATCTAAACCTAGCTGATTTAATCAGCAAATCTTGATATGAAGCACAACCAAAATATTGATCCCGATACCAATAAAAGAAGATCATTTTTAAAATCACTTTTAGTCTTCGGCAGTGGCATATTTATAGGCCCTTCCCTGATATCCTGCCTTCCGGCTAAAGCTAAAGTGACGGGATTATTGGATAAAAGATATAAAATTGCAGTCTGTGACTGGATGATTTTAAAAAGACAAAAGCTTAGCGCTTTTGCATTAGCACAGGAAATCAATGCTGACGGTATCCAGCTTGACATGGGAGGCCTTGGCAATAGGGATACCTTTGACAGTAAGTTAGGCGATCCTGAAGTAAGGAAGCAATTTTTAGCAGAATCACAAAATAGAGGGGTGGAAATCAGTTCCATTGCCATGTCGGGATTTTACGCACAATCATTTGCTGAAAGGGATACGGTGGACAGAATGGTTCAGGACACTTTGGACACTATGGCCGGAATGGGGATAAAAATCGCTTATCTTCCACTGGGTGTAGAGGGTGACTTGGTGAAAAGACCCGAAATCAGACCTGCCGTCGTAGAAAGGCTAAAAAAAGCTGGGGACAAAGCCTATCAGCAAGGAGCAGTGATAGCAGTAGAAACGGCTTTGGATGCCAAAGATGAAGTGCAACTGCTAAAGGATATAGACTCAAAAGGCATCCAAATTTCATTCAATTTCGCCAATGCCATTAAAAATGTAAAGGATATTCCCACAGAGCTGCGAACGTTGGGTAAAGACCGGATTGCTCAAATTCATGCTTCAGATACCGATGGGGTCTGGATCGAAAACAATATAAAAATCAACATGCCAAAAATAAAGCAGACGCTGGATGAGATGGGATGGCAAGGCTGGTTGATCATAGAACGTTCAAGAGATGTAAATGATGTGCGGAATGTAAAAGGGAATTTTGGTGCTAATGTCGCCTACCTGAAATCCGTTTTTCAATCTGCAGGTTCCTTAACCAAAATATGATTAATTAATCAACCCAAGACATGAAAGCTCATTCCCTAATTGCAATCCTATTTTCTATACTCCTTTATTCCTGTGCCCAGCAGGAAAGTATCACTGTAGTAACTACGGGAAACGCATCCGCCCGCACCTTATTCGGAACCGATAGACTGGTGAAGGAGCTGGAAGATCAGGGATACCAAGTGAACAGAAAAATAATTCAGGAATGGGAAGCTGACGATAAGTCTATCCTCATAGGAGAAAAAGATGATCCTATACTTATGGATTGGATCAATAATTCGAATTACTCCCAAGCACTTTCTTCTGAACCTTCCAAAGAGGGTTTTCAAATAAGCTCAACCGATCAAACCATCGTAATATTGGGAAGTGATGCTTCAGGATCTCTTTATGGTGCTCTAGAAGTAGGCGATAGATTAAGGCAACATGGTAGTTTAGATTTTAATCTGAATTTGGTAGACCAGCCCGAAATGGTACTACGGGGCACCGCCATAGGAATGCAAAAGACTACTTATTTGCCCGGAAGAGGTGTCTATGAATATCCTTATACACCGGAAAATTTCCAATGGTTCTATGACAAAAATTTATGGATTGACTACCTGGATATGCTGGTAGAAAACCGTATGAATTCTCTATACCTATGGAATGGGCACCCTTTTGCATCTTTGGTAAAATTGGAAGATTACCCGTATGCAATGGAAGTGTCTGAAGAAGATTTTGAAAAGAATCAAGAAATGTTTCATTTTCTTACAGAAGAAGCAGAAAAAAGAGGGATTTGGGTTATCCAAATGTTTTATAATATTATCGTTTCCAAACCATTTGCAGACCATCACAATATTAAAAGCCAGGACAGAAGCAGACCTATCACTCCCCTACTGGCAGATTATACGCAGAAGTCAATAGCTGCTTTTATAGAAAAATATCCAAATGTAGGACTTTTGGTTGCTTTGGGGGAAGCTATGCAAGGTGAAGAGAATGATATAAAATGGTTTACAGAAACCATTATACCCGGTGTCAAGGATGGATTAAAAGCTTTGGGCAGAACCGATGAACCTCCCATTATCCTGCGTGCTCATGATACAAATGCGCCGTTGGTCATGGAGAAGGCCCTGCCATTATATAATAACTTATATACTACTCATAAATATAACGGGGAATCCTTAACCACCTACGAGCCCCGCGGGCCATGGTCCCAGATCCATAGAGATCTCAGTTCCAAAGGAAACATCCATATTTCCAATGTTCATATTTTGGCAAATCTGGAACCCTTCCGATATGGGTCTCCTGACTTCATTCAGAAAAGTGTATTAGCCATGCACGAAGTTCATGGTGCAAATGCCTTACACCTATATCCCCAAGCTTCCTATTGGGACTGGCCATATACGGCTGACAATACGAATGAGAGACTTCTACAGATTGATAGAGATTGGATCTGGTACAAAGCCTGGGCAAGGTATGCTTGGAAAAGCCAACGCGACAGAAATGAAGAAATAACATATTGGAGCAATAAGCTCTCTGAGGTATATGACGCAGGCGACGCAGGTCACCACATACTGGACGCCTATGAGGAAACTGGGGAAATCGCTCCCAAGCTTCTGAGAAGGTTTGGCATTACCGAAGGCAACAGACAAACCTTGCTTTTAGGAATGTTTGGAAGTCAATTGGTCAATCCCTATAAATGGAGAGTTTATCCAGGCTTTTATGAATCATGTGGACCTGTGGGGGAAATCTTGATTGAATATGTCAAAAAAGAGTGGAACAATGAACCCCATGAAGGAGAAACGCCTACCCAAATTATTGATGAAGTGGTGGCTCACGGAAGAAAGGCAGTAGAGGCGATAGATCAAGCTGCTGATAAAGTAAATGCAAATCAGGAGGAATTTGAAAGACTTAAAAACGATGTATATTGTTATAACGCCTTCGCAAATTTCTTTTCAGAAAAAGTAAAAGCATCCCATATGGTTTTAAGGCACCAGTATTCAGGAGATCTGGAAGATCTTGAAAAAGCTATACCCCATCTGGAAAAGAGTGTGGACCATTATAAGCAACTGGTGGACCTGACCAAAGACACCTACTTATATGCTAATAGTATGCAGACCGCACAGCGTCGTATTCCTATAGGAGGAGATGACGGAAAGCATTCCACATGGATTGAAATGCTGCCCCATTACGAAAAGGAATTAATGAAATTCAAAAGAAATGTGGATCTGCTTAAATCATCTGAAGATGGGAAAATAGAAAGGGCAGATGTTTCTGCCTGGACTACGACTAAGGTAGAATGGTTGGATAATATTTCCCACAGTTCATTTGTTTTAAAAGAGGGCCAAAAAGTATATACTGATGAGTCCGGTAGAATTGAGCAGATCGCAGAAGAGATCAAAGGCTTAAATGCTGTTTTACTTTCATCCGAAAAACAAAAATCGGAAGGAACAACTTTGAAGTTTGCCAATCAAACTCCCGTTAAATTGGTAGTTGGGTATTTCAATTCAGATCAAAAAGAATTTTCCAGGGCTCCTGATCTTGAGACAAATGCTGCAGGAAATCTAAGGGGAGAATCTGAAATAAAATTGGCCAATGCCATGAAAATTGAAGGTATGCCCCGCGTTAATATCCATACCTATTCCTTTGAACCCGGAAATAATGAGCTGATACTGGGGAAAGGTAAAGTGATGATTTTAGGCTTTATCGATGGCACCCAATCTATAGAATACAGAGATGCCGGTATCATTGGCAAGGATGAAAAAGAAGCAATCGATTGGTTGTTCTATTGATCAATATCTCCGAAAGAATTAAATAAAAGACCCAAAGTAGATTAACAAAAATGTTAAAAAGAACAGTTACCAGTACCTTCTTCCTATTGATATTATGTTTGGGCTTAGTTTCAGCTCAGCAGACAAGAAAGCAAATATCATTAAACAGTGACTGGAAAACCATAGCTTCAGGAGTAGCCCCTCTCGAAGAGAAAGGCATTGAAGCCAAAAATTATAATGCCCAAAACTGGATATCTGTAGATGTACCTCATAACTGGGACCAATATGAAGGGTACCGAAGGATGAAGCACGGCAATAAGCACGGTGCTGCTTGGTATCGTAAAAATCTGACATTAGACAATGCAGATAAAGGGAAGCAACATTTTTTATTTTTTGAAGGCGTGGGTTCTTATGCAACGGTCTGGATCAATGGTAAAAAAGTAGGAGGCCATGCAGGCGGCAGGACTACCTTTACCCTTGATATTACAGAACATTTAGATTTTAATGGAGAAAATACCATTGCAGTTAAAGCAGACCATCCGAGTATGATAGCCGATCTGCCATGGGTATGTGGTGGGTGTTCCGGTGAATGGGGTTTTTCGGAAGGTTCCCAGCCTATGGGTATCTTCAGACCCGTATCGCTATTGATCACAGATCAGGTAAAGATCGAACCTTTTGGAATCCATATCTGGAATGATGATGAAATTTCCAAAGAGAAAGCCAAGCTCCAAATGAATACGACCATAAAAAATTATGGTGATAAGAGTAGGGAGATTACTATTGTGAACAGACTTATTGACAAAGATGGTAAAGAGGTGGAGCGGCAGGAAAGTCCTTTGGTATTGGAACCGAAAGCAACAAAGGAGACCAAGCAAGAAACAGCATTTATTTCCCAGCCTAAGCTCTGGTCACCTAAAGATCCCTATTTATACAAAATGATCACTGAAATCCATGAAGACGGTAAGGTCATAGATGAGCTGGTCACCCCATATGGTATACGATGGGTAAGTTGGCCCATAGGAAGAGATGACGGTGACCACCGTTTTTTTATAAACGGCGAGCCTTTATACATCAATGGTATCTGTGAATATGAACACATGATGGGCCAAAGCCATGCTTTCACTGATGAGCAGGTTCTATCAAGGGTAAACCAGATGGTAGGTGCAGGATTTAACGCCTTCCGTGATGCGCACCAGCCCCACCACTTCAAATATCATGAAGAATGGGACAAGCAGGGTGTTTTACTATGGACACAATTTTCTGCACACATATGGTATGACACGCCCGAATTCAAAGAAAACTTCAAAGAATTGCTTAAGGAATGGGTAATTGAAAGAAGAAATAGCCCCTCTGTAGTCATGTGGGGCCTGCAAAATGAAAGTACTATTCCAAAAGAATTTGCACAGGAATGTACAGAACTTATACGGGAACTTGACCCCAATTCATATAATCAAAAATTGGTGACTACCTGTAATGGTGGAGAAGGTACAGACTGGAACGTAGTCCAGAACTGGTCCGGAACCTATGGGGGTGATCCCGAAAAATACGGGGAAGAACTCAGCCGTCAATTGTTGAATGGTGAATACGGTGCATGGAGAACCTTGGACCTCCATACTGAAGGGCCATTTGTACAAAAAGGAGATTATAGCGAGGATAGGTTCTATCAGTTGATGCAGAAAAAAGTAGAACTGGCTGAAGCATATAAAGATAGCTTATCAGGGCAGTTTCACTGGTTGTACAATTCACATGAAAATCCGGGACGGATTCAAAATGGTGAAGGCTTCAGAGACATTGACCGGGTTGGCCCAATAAATTATAAGGGATTGGTGACTCCATGGGAAGAGCCTTTGGATGCATATTTCATGTACCGTTCTGAATATTCAGACAAGGTAAAGGAGCCTATGGTTTATATAGTCTCCCATACCTGGCCGGACAGGTGGATTGAAACTGGCATAAAAGACAGCTTGGTGGTGTTTTCCAATTGCGATGAAGTAGAGTTGTTCAATGATACGGATGGCAAGTCTCTGGGAAGAAAAAAGAATCCGGGAATGGGCAAGAATTTCCAATGGGATCAGGTAGATATCCAATACAACGTGCTTAAAGCAATTGGCTATGTGGATGGAAAAGAAATGGCTGAAGATATCATCGTTTTACATCATCTGCCGGAATCTCCCAATTTTCAGCAACTATACAGTGATGATGAAAACCTGTTGCAAGGGGATCCTGATTTCCATTATATCTACAGGGTGAATGCCGGAGGGCCTGATTATATCGATCAAAACGGTCATCTATGGATGTCGGATGTGCAGAAAACTACCGATAATTCATGGGGGTCTAAGTCATGGACGGACGAGTTTGCAGATATGCCGGCTTTTTATGCCAGCCAAAGAAGGACTCATGATCCTATCTCCGGTTCTAAAGATTGGGACCTGTTTCAGACCTTCAGATTCGGTATGACCAAGCTTAAATATGAATTTCCCCTACCCGATGGAGAATATTTAATGGATCTGTTTTTTATAGAGCCCTGGTATGGTACAGGCGCTGGTCTGAACAGTACCGGATGGAGAACTTTTGATGTCGCCATTAATGATGAAACTGTAATACAAAATCTGGATATATGGAAAGAAGCCGGTCATGATAAAGCTTTGAAAAAAACAGTAAAAGGACAGGCTAAAGATGGAAAGCTAATTCTTTCCTTTCCAAAAATCACCTCCGGCCAGGCAATTATATCAGGTATAGGAATAGCAAGTATGGACAAATCCGTTCAACCTGCGGATCCTTCTCCTAAAAACATTCTGGACCTGAACAGTAATTTAAAGGGAGGTGCTAAAATAGAAGTCCAATCATGGCTGGATACAGGTCATCCACAATTTTCGGATTCAGACACCAAATTTAGCAAGTTACCCTATTTGCTCTTCGGAGCGGACTATATACGGTTACCTTTCACTTTACCAAGAAAAGGTTTTTCCGGTAACTTCATAGCCAATAAAAATTCAATCGTATATGTTCTGATCAATGATAGGATCAAATCACTCCCGCGATGGATGGAAGGGTTCCTGCCGATTGAAGAAGATGCGGAAAACAATCAGGGTGAGAATTTTAGCGTCTATACCAAGGAAGTAAGCCATGGAGAAAAAATCCAATTCGGTTCAGTTGATAAATTGGCCAAGAGCACATCAGGTGGTATGTATTCCATAGTGGTAGTACCGCAATATGAGATGGGTGACGGGGAAGACGAAAGACCGGGAATCCATCAGGAAGCTGAAACTGCCCTTTTTAAAGGAGATGGTATCGAAACAGGAAATTTTAAAGAAAGTAAATACATTGAATTCACCGAAGTTGGAGAAGCCGGTATTGCCTGGGAAGTTAATCCGGGATTGGCAGGCACTTACCTGATCCGGTTCAGATATATGAATGTGTCTGATGAACCGATCAACGTAAGACTTCAGATAGAGGCATCCAACGGGGTGATGATGAGAGATGATGAGATAAGTTTTCCTGTGGCAGATGAAAAATGGAGAATACTGAATACCACTACAGGTACCAGTATAAATGCAGGAAAATACATCATCAGAATCCATTCTGAGGACTTGAAAGGCCTTCGTCTGGATAGGATGGAGTTCCAATAAATAATGTAAATCCTTTATACCAAATGCAGAACAGTCTAATTTAAGTTTTATCCAATAAATTAGTCTGGAATGCCCTTAGAAAGATAAACTTACAATAGTCATAAAAACTATATTTGATACTATACCATGGCCAAACCAATCCTTATTATAGCAGCTTTATTATTGTTTTTTTCTAGCTGTCAACAACAAAAGCAGGCCAATCGCCAACAACTGGATTTCAATAAATGCTGGCATTTTCAATTGGGAGACCATCCTGATGCTGTCGACATGGAATACGATTCTGAAAGCTGGAGGAAATTGACCTTGCCCCATGATTGGAGCATAGAGGGTGAGTTCAGTAAAGAACATCCTACCACTCCCGAAGGGGGCGCACTTCCTGCGGGAATGGGATGGTATAGAAAAACATTTTCCCTTCCGGAATCCGACTCTTTTAAAACGGTCTGGATAGAGTTTGACGGGATTTACAGAAACAGTGAAATATGGATCAACGGTCATTATTTAGGGATCAGACCAAATGGATACAGTTCCTTTCAGCATGAGCTGAGCCCACATTTAAATTATGGAGAGGAAGCCAATGTAATAGCGGTTAAAGTAGATAATTCACAGCAGCCTAATTCCCGTTGGTACACCGGCTCGGGTATCTATAGAAACGTGCGTTTAATAAAAACGGGAAAAGTGCACGTAGATCACTGGGGCACTTTTATTACTACCCCAAAGATAACTGAAAGCTCCTCCAACATCAATCTTCAGCTTACGATCAAAAATCAATCTAATGAAAACCGTCAGGTAAGGGTATTGACCACGATATTAGATGGAGACAATAATAAGGTGGCTTCCATGGAATCTGATCACCAAATGGAAAATGACTCGACCCTAACTTTTGATCAAAATTTAGATTTAGCCGATCCCGTATTATGGGATGTGGACAGGCCGTATATGTACAGTGCCCTTACGCAGATCTATGATGGAAATGAACTGTTGGATGATTACAGGACCCCATTTGGGATCAGATACTTTGATTTCCATCCTGAAAAAGGGTTTTCTTTAAATGGAAAACCGATGAAAATTCTAGGGGTCTGCAACCACCATGATTTAGGCGCTTTAGGTGCAGCAGTTAATGAGCGGGCTATAGAAAGACAACTGGAAATCTTAAAAGAGATGGGTGTCAATGCAATCAGGACCGCCCATAACCCGCCGGCACCGGAATTACTGGATCTTTGTGACCGCATGGGCTTTATCGTGCAGGATGAAGCTTTTGATGAATGGAAAAAAAGAAAAGCCAAGGAAGGTTACCATAAAGATTGGGATGAATGGCACAAGCAGGATCTGGAAGATATGATCAGACGGGACCGTAACCATCCTTCCATATTTATGTGGAGCATTGGAAATGAAATACGGGAACAATTTGACAGCACCGGTATCACCATTACCAGAGAACTGGTAAGCATAGTAAAAAACCTTGACACCACGCGGCCGGTCACTTGTGCTCTTACTGAGAACGAGCCGGATAAAAACTTTATATACCAATCCGGTGCATTGGATCTTTTGGGTTTCAATTACAAACACAGAGATTATGAAAAATTTCCGGAATGGTACCCAGGTGAAAAACTCATCGCCACAGAAAACATGTCTGCTTTGGCTACACGAGGTGAATATTTTTTCCCCTCTGATTCCATTATGCGTTGGCCTGAAGCTCATGATAAACCATTGGTTACCGGTAAGGATGATTATACCGTTTCTGCATTTGACCAGGTTTCCGCCTATTGGGGGTCCACGCATGAAGAAACCTGGACGACGATTAAGAACCAGGATTTTATGTCAGGATTGTTTGTTTGGACAGGATTTGATTATCTGGGTGAGCCTATTCCTTACCCCTATCCGGCCAGAAGTTCCTATTTCGGGATCATAGACCTGGCCGGCTTTCCAAAAGATGCCTTCTACATGTACAAAAGCGAATGGACCAACACGCCTACTCTGCATCTATTTCCCCACTGGAACTGGGAAGAGGGCAAAGAAGTGGATGTATGGGCCTATTATAACCAGGCTGATGAAGTTGAGCTGTTTTTAAACGACAAATCTGTAGGAAAGCGTAAAAAGGAAGGAGATGATTTAAATGTCATGTGGAGACTTCCATATGAAAAAGGTACTATCCGGGCCGTTTCCAGAAAAGATGGAAAAACTGTATTGGAAAGAGAAATCCAAACCGCCGGAAAAGCCGCTAAAATTCATTTGGAAGCAGATAGAAGCGATATCAAAGCAGATGGCAAAGATCTTTCATTTATCACTGTTTCCATTAGGGATAAAAATGGAAATATAGTCCCCAATGCTGATGATCTGGTAACATTTGAAGTTGAAGGAAACGGGTTTATCGCCGGAGTAGATAACGGATATCAGGCCAGTTTAGAACCTTTTAAGGCCAACTACAGGAAAGCCTTTAGAGGAAAATGTTTGGTAATAGTCCAGGCTACAGAAAATCCCGGACCTATTACTTTAAAAGCTAATGCTGAAGGAATTTCCTCTTCCGAGATTACTGTTAATGTCCAATAACAATTAATATAAATTGCAAAAGTATTTAAAACTATACATTTGAAACATATGAATTCTGTTGGTATTTGGAAGGAGTTGTACCTGTTCTCTGTCTAAAGGCAGAAGTAAAATGTTGCAAAGAGGAAAAGCCACATTGATAAGCTATATCTGAAAGGCCCAATTCTTCCGCACTGGTTAGCAATTGTTTTGCTCTTTCGATCTTTAAGTGAATGATAAAACTGCTTGGTGGGTATCCGGTCAATCTTTTTACCTCGTCGGTAAATTTTGTTTTACCCATACCAAAAGAATAGGCTAAATCTTCCACTATCCATTTTTCGGTCAGATCATCATTGATCATTTCAGTAAGCTTACTGATAAAACAATCCTCCTGCCCTATTTTTTTCTTTCGGGTAGATAGATGGCGATATAAATCTATCAGAAGGTTTTCAATAATATTTCTAACCACTAATTCGTAACCAGGTGCCTGAAGGAGCAATTCTTCCTTTAAAGCTAAGATGTGCTTTTTAAACAGTTTTGCTTTTCGAAGGATTATTCCATTCTCAGCCGCTATTAATTTTCCCAGCTTAATTTGATACTGCTCGGATATACTTGTCCAATTCCCAAAATTGAGAGGTTGATCGGGTGCATATTCATGGGGTTTTATTATCAGCCAGTTGATTTGCCCCATATCCATTTTCCCCGAGGGACTTCCATTCCAATGCCAGGGAGCAGTAATCGATAGGTCGTCAGGAAACAATTCAACATTCTTTTCCTCAATTCTCCAATCATATTTTCCGCTTTCTATAAAATGGATTTCTATCCCATCATTTAAATGGGGTCGCATATTTTCATCCAGACGGACTTTAGAAAATTTCATACTCCCGAACTGCGTCAGAAATGGTAGATTTTCTAATGGTCCCAAATTCTGCTCATGCCACCAAACACCAGATTCCCCTGGTGAATTATCTATAGTAGGATATAATTTATTCTCTTTCATAGTTTTGAACAAAAACAATTAGCATGTCAATTAGCACAATACAAACACTATTGACTGCATATATTGCTATCATAAGAAGGTTATTTAAGTTATTTATTCTTTTATAAAATCGACCGTCGCTTGAATTTAGTATAGGATATAATTTTATATAATCATATTTGAATAGCACTTCGAAGTTAAGCTTACATACAGAACGTAAATCTTGAGAAAATTATGAAATAAAAAAAAAGTTATGAAATAAAGTTCAAACGATTGCACCCACAATAAACCCAAAATTTTATGATAGCATTAGATAACATTATTCGAATCAACCATGAGTCCCGAATTCCTAAGTATTTACAGATTGTTAATTCAATCGTAGAAAACATTGGTAGAAATTACTTAATTGTAGGAGAAAAAATTCCATCTATCAATGAAATCAGTGAGGAATTTTTCCTTTCAAGAGATACAGTAGAGAAAGCTTACAATGAGCTTAAGAAAAGGAAAATTGTATCTTCTGTAAAAGGCAAAGGATATTATGTGGCAAGAAATGTATCACATACCCAGATAAAGATTTTATTCTTACTTAATAAACCAAGTTATTATAAGCTTGAAATTTACAATTCATTCCTGAATAGCCTAGGTGATTCGGCCACAGTTGATTTGAATCTCTATAATTGCGATCCCACTATCCTTACGAGTATACTCAGAGAAAACATGGGAGCTTATGATTATTACGTTGTTATGCCCCATTTTAAAAATGATAAACAAGAACATCAAAACGAAAATGATGCAGTATTGGATGTTTTGAATGAATTGCCGGAAGATAAATTGATTATTATGGATAACTTGCTCCCATCTTTATGTAATAATATTGCTTCAGTTTGCCAGGACTTCAAATCTGATATTTATCATGCATTAGAAGAAGGTAGCCGAAATTTGGTCAAATATGACAAATTGATTTTAGTATACCCCGAAAATGTACTATATCCATACCCGCAGGAAATAAGAGAGGGATTTAAAAAATTCTGTAGTTCTTATGGATTTGATTCCGAAGTTATTCCGACAATTTTTCCTGATATGGAATTTGGCTCTAATGATGCTTATATCACTATTGAGGAAAATGATCTAGTCAATCTCATGAGGCAAATTAAGGATCATGGTATGCAACTTGGCAAGGATGTAGGAGTCATATCTTATAATGACACTCCATTAAAAGAACTTCTAGGCATTACCGTTATGTCTACAGATTTTAAAGTAATGGGAGAAACGGCAGCTTATATGATTAAAAAAGGAAAATCAGAACAAGTTAAGAATGTATTTAATTATATCGAACGTGGGTCTATATAAAAAATAGTTAATATTACCTGTTTCTTTATATAATCCTATTTTATATATAATGTAAAATAGGATTATATTTCTTTCCATAAAATTCGATTATAATTCTAAAAAGGGAATTATTGTTAAAATAATACTATGTAAATTAAATATCATCTCATATACTTGGTATCCTGCCCGCTAATTTCAATTATTTTAAGCCTACTTATTAATTCATTACAACCCAATCCAGAATAGTTAGGTTAATGTTTAATAAAATCTATGTATATTGAAAAATAAATTACCACCCTCTTTTTCATTCCTCTAATTTAAATTCAATTTATCCTCTATTTAATCATATGTACGCATACAATAAAGCCACTTATTAATTTTTCTTTGTAAATGATATCCTCCTTAATTGCCTAATATTAGTTGCCGTGTATTACTTCTCTATTTCCCACCAATCACCATTTTACCAATATTTTTAAATAACTTAAAGGCATGAACAAATTGATGCAATATTTTCTGACCGTGCTTTTACTTAGTTCTTGTGCCACTGATGAACAAGTTTCTGAAGGTGACTATACCGCATACACCGGCGCTTCTATTATCGATGGTTCGGGTGATCAACCTATCGAAAATGGCGTATTGCTCATTCGGGAAGGTAAAGTAACTGCCGTAGGAAGCTGTGATGATGTATCTATACCCGAGGAAGCCCATATGGTAGACCTCACCGGAAAATTCATTATCCCTGGGTTGATCAATGGCCATGGGCATGTAGGGCAAGCAAAGGGAATAGAAGGTGACCACTATTCTGCACAAAATGTACTTGATAACCTTGGGATATATGCCAGATATGGCATCACCACTGTGGTAAGTCTTGGAGACGACCAAAAAGATGGGGTCCCATTTAGACATGTCAATGATAGTTTACCCGTATCCCGGGCCAGACTTTTTATCGCCGGTAAGGTTATTACTGGAAATACTCCTGAAGATGCTATCGCCGACATAGAATATAATCATCAAATGGGAGTAGATTTTATGAAAATCAGGGTAGATGATAACCTGGGCACTTCTGATAAAATGCCTGAAGATGTATACAGGGCTGTCATTGACCGCTCCCATGAGCTCGGTTACAAGATAGCTACCCATATGTACGAACTAGATGACTCCAGAAAATTGGTAAAAGCAGGATCAGACTTGCTCGCCCATAGTATAAGGGATCAGGTGGTAGATCATACTTTCCTCGAATTGTTAAAGCAAAAGAACATTGGCTATTGCCCTACTCTTACCCGTGAACTATCTACGTATGTGTATGCAGATACTGCCCACTTTTTCTCAGATCCTTTTTTCCTAAAAGAATATCCCAGAGACGTGATCCAACCTCTTATGGATCCTAAAAGACAGGAAGATGTTCGTAACAAACGCAGTGCCCAGATATACAAGCAGCAGCTTCCAGTCGCCTACACTAACTTAAAAAGTCTACATGATGCGGGAATTCCCATAGTCTTCGGAACAGACAGTGGGGTGCCTACCCGCTTCATGGGATATTTTGAACACCTCGAAATGGAGATGATGGCCGAAGCCGGTCTAACGCCAATGGAAATACTCCTGTCCGCAACTAAAAATGTGGCAGAGTATCTAGATTTAAAAGGCCTTGGCATCTTAAAAGAAGGTAACTGGGCAGATTTTATAATACTGGATGCTGACCCTTTACTCGATATTAGAAACTGTAAACAAATCCTGCAAGTATATATCGGCGGAAAGGTAGTGGAAGAATCTTTCTAAACAATGATAATGAAGTTATCCCATTTTATTTTTTCAAAATGAAATGGAATGAAGACAAAACCCATTCTCATCATTTTGATTACATTCTGGGTATTTCCCTATAACGGCATGGCGGTAATAGCTGGTTTAGATAATACTGTGGAAGCATCTAGCCTATAAAAATATTTCTGACTACGGTTTAGTACTCCGGATAATGAAAGGTTACATTTTTAATAATCAACCTATTGGGCTGATCATAGTATAAATTATTTGGGCTAAATTATGCAGTAAATCAAAGCTTATTTGTATGAGGGATATTTTTTTTAAATACCGGAAGCGATTACCTTAGGGTAGATGCTCCCACCACTGTCCAAAGGTCTGGTCAATGTCATCCAAATCGACCACCTCCCCTATCATGGGTGTGACCAGAGGGATTCGGCCAGATATTTCGTTAAGTTTGGCAATATTTTTCATCGGTTCATCCCATGGATGACTGGCCAGTTTAAATTTAGAGGTATGTACTGGGAAAAGGCGTTTGGTCTTTAAATCTTTGGCAGCAGTAAGTGCCTCCTCTGGGGTCATATGAAGCTCTTTCCAAGCGATATTATACTGGCCGTTGTCCAAAACTGCCAGATCAAAACTTCCAAACTTTTCACCGAGCTCAGCAAAATGCGTATCATATCCGCTATCCCCTCCAAGGTACAATTTCAACGCGTTGGTTTGTAATATAAAGGATAGCCACAAAGTATTCTTCCTTTTTAAACCTCTCCCCGAAAAGTGCCGCGCAGAAGCAGTATGCAGGGTGATATCATCATTGATTACCACTGTTTCGTTCCAGTCTTTTTCTATGATTTTGCTGACATCAAACTTCCAGTATTCAAAATGAGCCCCCACTCCCAATCCACATATAACCTGCTTGATTTTTGGCTTTAACAACATTATTGTTGGATAATCCAGATGATCATAATGATCATGGCTGATCAGCACATGATCTATTTCGGGCATATCGTCCGCTGTATATATATCTGTACCTTTAAATGATCTATTGGAATATGGCACTGGGGAGGCATTGCCGCTGAAAACAGGATCTATTAGGAACCGTATCCCATTCAGTTGGATAAAATAGGAAGAATGCCCAAACCAGATCAAGACGTTATCTGTCCTATCCAGATTTTTTAATGATGTCCTTATAGAAGGAATTTCGGTAGCCGGAACAGTACGGGGAAATTTACTGAAAATAAAATCATACATCACTCCGCTCATAGAATACCCTTCACTTACCATGGGGGTAAAATGGATATTCTGAAATTCCCCATTCTTATAATTGGGAGATTGTTGCAACATTTCTAAACGCTTACCTTTTGGCGCTTTACCAAATTGGGGATGATTCATAAAAACTAAAATTGAGATGGCTAACAGTATCGTGATGAACAAAATCATGATCAGAGTTCCGGTGATAATTTTCATTTATGTAAAATTCATATCTTTAGAGCTTCACTTTAAATACTTTATATTATATCCTCCTATTTAAAAGAGTAAAAACCCGGTTGACAGGATAACCTGAAAAGCTGTATCTATTCTATGGGGATACTTTATTTAAAGTTTTTTCAAAAAAGCAAAATAAGCTGGTTGAAGATTTATCAGCATTACGTAATAAATCTCACCTAGGTTCAAAAGCTTTTATGCTTGGCTCCTTTATTGATTTTTAATATTTTACCTGATGTGGGAAGCTGGCTATCCTATCTTACCATTAGCTCCTAAAATTTATAATGAATAGCTGCATGTAAGCCCTTGTTTTATATAATTAAGGTTATATTTTTTCAAAAAAATTTCTCTGTAAATTTATTTTTACACTATATTGTTAGCATAATACATAATTAATAGAAATTTACGTGTCAAATAAAACCATAAAAATAGGTTTGGTGCAAAATTCCTGCTCAGAAGACCTAAAATCAAACCAGGAAAAAGCGGCAGCTGGTATAAAAGAAGCTGCTGCTAAGGGTGCGCAGATCATTTGTCTTCAGGAATTGTTCGGCTCTCTATACTTTTGCGACATCGAGGACCATGATAATTTCAAATTGGCCGAAAAAATCCCTGGACCCTCCACGGATTTTTTTTCCGGTCTGGCCAAGGCTTTAGATGTAGTGATCATTGCCTCTTTATTTGAGAAAAGAACTGAAGGTTTATACCACAATACCACCGCAGTACTGGATGCTGATGGCACTTATCTGGGCAAATACAGAAAAATGCATATCCCAGATGACCCCGGTTATTACGAAAAATTTTATTTTACTCCAGGAGATCTCGGATATAAGATCTTTAAAACCAAATATGCAGATCTTGGAGTATTGATATGCTGGGACCAATGGTATCCTGAAGCGGCAAGGATTACTGCACTGATGGGTGCACAGATACTGTTTTATCCTACCGCTATCGGCTGGCACAAAGACCAGGATGACCCTACCAATTCAGAACAGTACCAAGCCTGGCAAACCATCCAAAAAGCTCACGCAGTAGCAAACGGAGTTCCGGTAGTTGCTGTAAACAGAGTTGGAACAGAAGGGGACATGAACTTCTGGGGAGGGTCTTTTGTAAGCAATGCTTTTGGAAGGGTGCTTTACCAAGCCGATCACATCAAAGAAGAGATCGCCGTAGTAGAAATCCATAAAGACCATTCTGACCGCTACAGAACCCATTGGCCCTTTCTCCGAGACCGAAGAATAGAAACCTATGCACCCCTTCTCAAAAGATTTATAGATGAAGACTGAATCCTCACACCACATGTCAGGTACTGCATTTGCTGCATTTGACAAAAACCTCAGCCCTGCAGCCCTTGGCTACACCTTTCCGGCAGAATTTGCACCCCATAAAGCCACTTGGCTGAGCTGGCCTCACAAGGAAGCTTCCTGGCCGGGAAAAATTAGCAGCATCTATCCTTCCTACGCAGCATTTATCAAATACATCGCAATGGGTGAAGAGGTTCACATTCATGTAGGGGATCAGGTTATGCAGGATTTTGCTACCCAACACCTCAAGCAAGCCCAGGTTAATATGGAAAATGTATACTTCCATTTTTTCCCTACCAATGATGCTTGGTGCAGGGATCATGGGCCTGCTTTTCTTACCAATCCACATGCAGAGCACCGAAAAGCCCTGGTAAAATGGAATTATAATGCCTGGGGAGGCAAATACCCCCCTTATGACCTGGATAATCTCATCCCCCTGAAAATCGCTGAATACAGGCAAATCCCCTATTTCAAACCTGACATCATCATGGAAGGTGGTTCCATAGAAGTCAATGGAAAGGGAACTTTGCTTACTACTGAAGCCTGTTTGCTGAACCCCAACCGAAATCCCCACCTATCTAAAACTGATATAGAAACCTACTTACAGGAATACTATGGTGTGTCGAATGTACTTTGGTTAAAAGATGGAATAATCGGCGATGATACCGATGGGCATGTAGATGATCTAACCCGGTTTGTAAATGAAGATACTGTGGTGACCATGATAACGGAAGATAAGGCAGACGAAAACTACAAGCCACTAAAGGACAACCTAAAACTGCTTCAAAAAATGCGGCTTGAAAACGGAAAACAGCTCAATATCATCGAGCTGCCCATGCCGGGAGAGATTATATATGAAGACATGAGACTTCCCGCCTCATATGCAAATTTTTATATTTCAAACCATGCCGTCATTGTCCCTACTTTCCATGATCCAAAAGATGAAAAAGCGATAGACATTTTAACTGATTGCTTTAAAGACAGAGAAGTCGTGGGCGTGGATTCCTTAGATCTAATCTGGGGACTGGGCAGTTTTCACTGCCTTAGCCAGCAAGAACCGCTTTAGACTTGCCCCTATGCAGATAGATTAAATATAAAGTTTCCAGAATTGGGTTAACGGATTTTATAAAAAGCAGATTAAATTCATCAACGTTATATCCATAGTAAAATGATCATTTAACCCACACAAATTGACCATGGGCAGAGCTGACCTACCAAAAAAAACGCTGCCTTTCGGATAATACAGGAAATCTCTATTACATAATGTCTTACTGCGCCACATGGCAAAAGCTTCGTCACAGTAGTTTGGTCCTAATGTACGATACATGGTGATCACTGGAATTGGCTATCTTTTGGATATTCACTCTATGACTTCAAAGAGCCCCTTCTATTACTTTTGATTAAGGGCAGTAATCAATAAAATAGGTAAACCAACCTATTTCCAATCATTACTTTTCTTGGTTGCTGTAATGTGGGCAAGGTGGTGATTGCAATGCCAGGCATACATACCCGTACACTCCAGGATGCTAATCACCTTTCCATGTTCGGGATGGATATACGTCCTTTTATATTGTTCTTCAGACAAATTATTCAATAGCAGCGTCCATTTGGCATGAATGCCTTCCAGCAGTAGCAAAGATGAATGGATGGGCATTTGTCGGGTATCAATAAGCTCAGCCCAGCGGTCCTCAAAATATGGTTTGATCAAAGGGGCCTCTTCTGTCAATGCCAGTTTTAGACGCATTAAACTATTCATGTGACTATCAGCACAGTGATGTACTACCTGTCTGATTGACCATCCATCAGGTCTATAAAGTACGTCCAATTGATCCTCCGTTAAGTCAGTGACTTCTTTAGAAAGTCTGTCTGGAAATGAAGCAATATCTGAAATCCATTCATTCATAACTTCTTGAGTGATGGTGGATGGATATTTGAACACCCCTATCGGAAACTTTAATATGTCTATATCTACCATTTTCTATACTATTGGCTTAATTTGTTGGAATGTACAATTATCATTAAATGGTTTCATAGCGCCCCATCAAGTACAGCCTTTAGTAAATGTGGGGAAGCCACTTTCCATTATACCTTTTTAGGCGGCTGCCCGATGATAAAAGCATACCGGAAAGAGCCATGCGGTCCATATTGCAAAACTGACAATTCCGAATAGATAAAAAAATAATTGCAGAAAAAAATGTACCATAAATGTTGAATCATATACAGGAATGAGACCTCATGAACGGAGCAAAACATTCACTGCCATCCTGGTCCTGATGTAGATTTAGACCTGCTCCGCTGGCATTTCATTAAAGCACTCTTGCCCGAGAAGTTCCGGTGTGCCACCGACTACAAAGAGCATAAAGGGCCACTATGAATGATGTATATTTCACATAGCACAGGTCAATAATCGTAGGAAAAAATGACCTAATTATCACTTTTGCCTCTATCCGGAATAGGATATGGTCTATTGGCATATTCATCAGTGGGCCTTGAACTGTAGAAAAATGATATAAAATAAAGTTGACGGGTTAAAAGTTAGGGGCGATTGCGTAACCGGTCCTGAGTGGTTTTCGCTGTGCTCCTCCTTCCGGGGAATGGGCATCCTGAGGGCAGTCCCACCCTATGGAAAGTATTGCATCCACATATGCCTATGCATCCTAATAATAAACTTACTACAAAAATGATATATAAACCAATTGTGTTCGCACACATAATTTAAAATTGATTGTAGGTTATATATTTTATTATTACCTTAAGCTTCACATTAAATAAAAAATGGTATAAAAAATCCCACTTATGGGTTCTATTTTCTTTAAAAAAAATCAGATATACCGACCTTAAGATGACAGGCACAAGGCAATAAGTAAATGCCACGTTGGATATTCATACCTATAATTATATGACATTTTGAAGCTATTTAAACACCTATTACCCCCATTGACATCCCACATACAAACGTTAAAGTTAAGTAATTTTTGCCTGGTCATTATTTGCGGGATATTTATGTTCCTACTAGGTGCTTTGCCCTGTAAAGCACAATCTGCCTTTTCTGCATACGAACAGCTGTTTACACCCCCTAGGCAATACCTCACCTTTTATACCAATGAAGCACCGGAGATTGATGGCAATATTGAAGCATCAGTTTGGCAGCAGGCTGCTTGGAGTGAAGTTTTTACAGATATAGAAGGGGATTTAAAAGCAGCACCCACCTACTCGACCAGGATGAAGATATTATGGGATGACCACTACCTCTATATTGCAGCCGAACTGGAAGAGCCCCATGTTTGGGCAAGATTGACCGAACATGATGACGTCATTTATCACGACAATGATTTTGAAGTCTTTATTGACCCTGAAAACACCACCCATCAATATTATGAAATCGAAGTAAACGCACTCAATACCCTATTTGATCTTTTTCTGCCCAAACCTTACCGTAATAATGGAAGGGCCATGATCCACTGGAACCTGCATGATTTCCGCTCCGCCATACAAGTTCAGGGAACCCTTAACGACCCGGGGGATAAAGATAAAGGCTGGACCATTGAAATGGCCATTCCTTTCCGATCGATCAGCATGGGCAATGAACCAAAAATCCCTGAAGAGGGCAGCCTCTGGCGCATTAATTTTTCCCGTGTACAATGGGAAATGGATATAAAGAAAGGAAAATATGTGAAAAGTAAGGATGAAAAAGGAAAACCATTGCCGGAAAAAAACTGGGTCTGGTCACCGCAGGGTCTGGTAAACATGCATTATCCGGAACGCTGGGGCTACCTGCATTTCACCCGACAGACTTCTTTGCAGGGTAGCCCAGTACCTGAACTGCCCTATGCAGAAAAGCAGAAACGCTACCTATGGCTGATTTACTATAAACAGCAAGCTTATCATAGGACTCACGATCGCTATGCAGTCTCTTTTGATCAACTTGGCATAAATGAATGGAATAATATAAGGTCTCAACATAAAGTAGTATCAAAAGGATATCCATGCGCAGAAGCCAGTTTTCTATTGGAAAACCAGACTAACAAAATTACTATGGAGGCAGGCACCTACCAATTCAAAGCTATCATTCAGGGGGATGACCAATTAAACTGGAGCATCAACCAAGAAGGATTGATAGAATTGACCGGTAAATAAACAGATCATACCTGACACAGCAGTATAGGCTACGGAGTTTTTTACCTTACTGGATTCATTATATATAAACTCTCTGGTTAATAAAAACACTGAAAAAAATGAAAACAAGAAGAACTTTTATCAAAGCCGGATTTTTGGCAGGTTTATCCATAAACCTGCCCTGGAAGGCAATAGCAACATCAGCCATACCTTTAACCGACAAGAACAATAAGGAATGGAAACATTGGGTCTGGACCCATCCTAATGACAAAGATACGGTGGAAGCGCTACAAAAACGTTATGAACGCTATTATCAGGCCGGCATACGTGGAATATTCTTTGAAGCTGACAGTGAAAAACATTTCAGGCAAGCCAAAGCAGCCAGATTGGAGGCTCATCGCTGGATGTGGACCTTAAACCAGGGCGACAAATCACTGCTCGAGTCGCATCCAGAGTGGTACGCAAAAAACCGGAAGGGCGAATCCTGCGCTGACCAACCGCCATATGTGGACTATTACCGGTGGCTGTGCCCCTCCAGGCCTGAAGTGATCAACTATCTCGAACAGGCAGTAACCGACATTTTGGCTAAGGATTACGTAGATGGGATTCATTTGGATTATATCCGTTTTAGCGATGTGATCCTTCCTGTCAACCTCTGGGATAAATATAGCATTGAGCAAACCAGTGAACTTCCTGAATATGATTACTGCTACTGTGAGGTATGTCAGGCCGGCTACAAAGCCTGGCGTGATACTGATATATTATCCATACCTTATCCGCAGGAAAGCTTATCGTGGAGACTATATCGCTATCGGGCTATTAACCATGTGGTAAACAGTCTGGCTAAAGTGGCCAAAAGCAAACATAAACCGATCACAGCGGCTGTCTT
This sequence comes from Anditalea andensis, assembly GCF_000714815.1. Taxonomy (GTDB): domain Bacteria; phylum Bacteroidota; class Bacteroidia; order Cytophagales; family Cyclobacteriaceae; genus Anditalea; species Anditalea andensis. The sequence goes on from NZ_JMIH01000016.1 coordinate 490,009, forward strand.
CCCTACTCCGGAAGTAGCCAAACGGATAGTCAGACAGGACTGGAAAAACTGGGATTTAAACGGCGTGGCACCTATGATCTACCACGGTTTCTATAAGGAAGAGGTATCTTGGATAGGCGATGCTGTAGCAGAAGGCGTGCAGGGACTCAATGGACGTTTCCCTTTATATGCAGGGCTATATTTACCTGATTTCAAGCATAGTAAGGAACTCCATTTGGGTATTACCTATGCTTTGCAAAACGGAGCAGCAGGTGTCTCTTTATTTGGGGATATTAATGAAGAAGTGTTACAAATACTTGAAAATGCGGCTACACATTGATCTATCTGGACCCTCCCCGGCCAGATTTTGAAGTGTTAACCCTATTTTTTAGACTGTATTTTTTTTTTGCAATAACATTTTTGGATTTTTTACTTTCCGCATAATTAGTTTAGCGGAGGGCCACATTCATTACTGTTTTATTTACCGTCAGTCTACCCACCTATCCATACCAACCCGATACAAATGGCATTAAGCACTACTATATACATCACTCGGATTATTTTAAGTGAAAATAAATATTTAAATATTTTGGTGAATAAATGGGTTCAACAATCGATTCCAGCATTAAAAAGCTAATTGTGTGCGTAAACATTTATTTTGTGTGCGCACACATTTATTTATTTTATTTTTTGTTATTTAATTGAAAGTATTACATTTAGTCTAAGAAAGTCAATTGTTCATTCATTAAATATCTATACCAATTCACCTATGAAAAAAATTCTACTCAATCTTTTTATGTGTTTTATGCTTGCAAATGCGGCGGCATATGCACAGACCATAAGCGGAAGGGTCATTTCTTCCGAAGATGACAATGTCATCCCCGGTGTATCTGTTTTACTGAAAGGGACCAGCCGAGGGACCGTTACTGATATTGATGGAAGATTCACGCTGGATGTCAGTAATATTGAGAATCCTGTATTGACTTTTTCCTTTGTGGGATTTCTAACCCAAGAAATTAACTTACAAAACAGGTCAACTTTAGAAGTAATCCTAGAGCCTGATTTGATGCGACTGGAAGAAGTGGCAGTCACTGCGATGGGAATCGAGCGGGAACAGCGTAAAATCGGATATGCTGTTTCTACTGTAAGGTCGGAAGACATATTACAGGCCTCCCCTACCAATGTGGCTTCAGCTTTATATGGCAAGGTGCCTGGTGTTTCCATCAGCACCAATGCCGGTGGTGCTACCAGTGCAGTAGCCATTGATATCAGGGGTGGTATGAATTCCTTGGGATTCCAGCGACAGCCACTGTTGGTAGTGGATGGGGTGATCTCCAGAAATGGGGAAGCAAATAATGATGGATTTTGGGGTGACCAGCGGATTAGAGGAAATGGTATATTAGATATCAATCCAGAAAATATCGAGAGCCTTACTGTCTTAAAAGGAGCTGCGGCCTCTGCATTATATGGTTCAGATGCAGCCAGCGGCGTCATCATCGTCACTACTAAAAAAGGCAGGGTCCAAGATGGCATAGGGGTCGATTTCAGTGCCACGTTCGGTACTGAAAATGTAGGCACCCTACCCAAGATCCAGAATACTTTTGGACCTGGTTATGCTAGATCTATCAATCAATCCAATTTTGGGGCTAATAATGAAGGCTTTTTAATGCGGGAAGTAAGGGATGGACGCCTTTGGATGGGCAATCCCAATACTCCCGGTACCATCAATATCCCTGCTCCTGCAGGATATAGTGATGGGGATTTTATCGCCCAGCCTTTATTGAATGCCTGGGGACAGTTCGGGCCGAGGTTTGATGGCCGGGATGCCATTTATTGGGATGGGGTAGTCCGTCCTTATGTAGGTCATGAAGACAACATGCGCAATTTTTACCGCACAGGATATAATGAAATCTACAATGTGGCCATTTCCAATACCACAGAAAAAGGCAGCCATAGATTCTCCTATACCCGAAATAACTATAGGGGGATCATGGAAGGAGGCCCTCAGAACAAAAATACCTTCAGCCTTAATTCAAATTATCTGATGACTTCTAAATTGGATATTAATTTAGTAGCCAATTATATGAACGAGCATGTCAACAACCGCCCGTTTATGATTGACAGGCTGACCAATAATTACACCGGTTTTTTGGGAGCAGGTAACAATATAGAGTGGTTTAGACAAAATTATAGGACCAGCAGAGGTTTCAGATATGTGACTGCAGCTAACCGGGAGCAGGATCCAAATGAGGCATTTCTATACAATACTGCAGGAACTGATTATATGAATTACTTCTGGGACCAGCGTGAAAGACAATATGATGAATATACCAACAGGCTGATGGGAGCTGCCACCTTAAATTATTCTATTCTGGATAATTTTACGATAAGAGCCCGCCTTGGTACTGATTACACCGGTTATACTTCAGAGAATAAAGAACCAAACACTATTCCTTTGGCCATCGGTACTTCAGGATATTACAGCACTGCCTCCAATAAAATGAACATCATATATGGTGACGTACTGGCCACCTATAATATGGACCTTGCCAGTAATCTTGGTATGACGGTACAGTTGGGTTATCAGGCCAGGGAAGAACGCTATATGAATACCTCCCAGGAAACCCAGGGGGGCTTATCGCAGGTAAACTGGTTCAGTATGAGTGCTTCCAACCAAAATCCAAGGGGGTATTCCAGGCGCGAAACTTTAGTAAAAGACGGGCTATTCGGAATTATAGGCTTTGATTTCAATGATTACCTGTTTATTGAAGCTTCCCTTCGTCAGGAAAGAACCTCTACCCTATTCCCAGGCAACAATGTATTTTACTTCCCGTCCGTGAGTGCCGCTTTTGAACTTAGCAGTGCCATTAGCCTTCCCTCCTTTATTGATTTCAGTAAAATCAGAAGCTCTTTTGGGGTAGTGGGCAATCCTCCTAATTTCTACACCGCCAACGTGGTATATAACGCACATCCTATCAGTGGTGTACCCTCATTGGTACCGCCCAGCAACTATGGAAACAATGAACTGAGAAATGAAATCAAACGTGAATATGAAATTGGCTGGGAAACATCTTTTTTAAGAAACCGGTTGGGATTTAACATATCCTATTACAATAACAAAATCAATGACATGATCAACCAGCTGGATGTAACCTCCACTACCGGTGCCAGTTCCATTATCCAAAACGTAGGGAGCATGAGTAACTATGGCGTAGAGGTAGGCATCAATTTCACCCCCATCGTAAGAGGTGATTTTAACTGGCAAACCGTCATAAATTCATCCTTTAACCGCAATAGGCTCTTAAGCTTGATGCCGGGCACAGATTTCCTACAGCACAGTAATATAGACAATGGATCCCTCTATATCCGCTCCCAGGTAGGCCGTCCAGCAGGAGATATTTTAGGCTATACGCTTACAAGACATGAAAATGGGGAACTGCTGGTAAATGATAACGGATTTTATGTACCGGACTATGACAATTTAGTTTTACTGGGCAATGTGCAGGCGAAATCAGTAGGTGGATTGATCAATAATTTCACTTATAAAAATTTGTTCCTCAATACCGTGATCGATTATAGCTGGGGAGGCCAAGTGGTTTCACCTTCCATCCAATATGGCAGAAGTGCTGGTGTGTTTGAAGAAACCCTCTTTGGCAGAGATGCAGAAACTGGAGGCCTTCCATATTATGTAAATGAACAGGGCAACTTTGTAGGTGCGGGTAATCTGACACAAGGACCTAGTGGTCAGCCTATCTTTAATGATGGAATGCTCCTAGACGGAGTTACAGCAGGTGGTGAACCGAATGCTACCATCATTGAATCCGGAGAGTACTACCGCCAGAGCTATTACTGGGGATCCTACCCTGGTTCTGGACGAACCGGTACTTATGAAACCGCAGTGTTTGACAATAATTATATAAGAATGCGTGAGATTTCTATCGGTTACCAACTACCAAAATCATTTGCCGGGAAACTTAGGGCTCAAAACCTGACCCTGTCCGCCTACGGCCGTAACCTGTTCTTCATATATAAAAGCATCCCTCATTATGATGCTGAAGCTACAGTCGGTACCGACTGGATCACCAGGGCCAATATCGGTAATGCAGGTGCTGTGCCCCGCTCCATAGGTTTAACTTTACGCGGTGCTTTTTAACTATTCTGTGACCTTCATCATTAATTAGAAAAATCATGAAAAAAAATTATATATTAAAATTTACGTTTCTCTTGGCAGCCATGGGCATGGTGTTATCGAGCTGCATTAAGGAGGATTTTGATGAAAATTATTATGATCCTGAAAGCTCAGTAAATGCCAATATTCCACAGTTGTTTTCCGGACTATTATATAACCACGGCAAACAGAGTAACAATACCATTTTCCCTAGGTATTGGAATATGTTTACCTTCCAGGCTCCCATGCTGGGCACGTATACCCAGACAAATGGCTACTATAATAATCCCGGACTCTATGAGCAGGCAGTGGCCTATACACAGACCAGGTGGGATTATTTCTATACTGCACCTGTGGCATCCTTCAGAGAGATGGAAAAGGTGTACAACAGCCTCGAGACTGAAGATGAACGACAAGGATACCTACTGTTCATAGAAGCAGGTAAAATATTTCTCTATGACCAAACAGCCCAAATGGTGGATATGTGGGGGGATATTCCTTTTCATGAATCAGGTCAGTTAAATGCTACAGGGGGACAGATTATCCTCCCTGCATACGATAATCAGGAAGAACTGTACCATTTTATCCTGGATGACCTGAAAAGGATAGCAGACTATCTGGCAGATGTGGAAACCATTGCCTTTTACAAAACTCAATTTGACAGGGCAGATATCATAAATCTGGGAGACCTCATGCACTGGCGCATTTATGCCAACTCCCTAAGGTTAAGGATGGCCATGCGTATATCCTATGCAGATGAAAACAAAGCCAGGGCTGTAGCGGTAGAGATACTCAATAGTCCTGACAGGTATCCGGTGGTGACCGACCAGTTTAACCAAATAGAAATCGAGGCCCGTGGGGAACAGCTACGCTCAGTAGTAGGGGTAAACGGTATAAGGGAAGCATTACAGGGTGAACCGGCTCCAGGATTTATGGTCAATGAACTGTTATTGCCATCTGGAGACCCACGCCTTCGGGTGATGTTTACCACCAACAATGCTGGCACCTACCAGGGGTTACCTAATAACCTGTCTGCTGCACAGCAAACCGAGATGGTTGCCAGCGGAGCCATTTCACGTATTGATTCAGCTACCTACAGTCATAATGACAAATTCCCTGGCATCATCATTACAGCTGCAGAGATCAGCCTCTTAAAAGCTGAAGCTGCCGAAAGATGGGGGCTGGGAAGTGCTGCGGAATCCTATTATAATGGCATTCGTCAATCCATAGCTTATCTCTATGAAATCAATAACCGAAATGACAATGCCGACGGTACCAGCTTTTTGCCCAAAGCTCCTCCTACCAATGACGAAATGGCGGCATTCCTAACCCATCCGAAGATTGCGTATGAAGGTACCAAAGAAGAGAAACTGGAAAAAATCGGCACCCAAGCCTGGCTAAACTTTGGACTGATCCAAGCCTACCATGGATGGGCAGAACTTAGAAGAACCGGCTATCCGAGAATGAGCTTTGTTACCGACAACAGTTCTGTCCAGGCACCTCTACCTCCTTCCCGGTTATTCTATCCCGAAAGTGAAAGATTGTACAATGCTGCCAACTACCAAAAGGTAAGTGGAAATGACACTCCTACTGCCAAGGTTTTCTGGCACGTCAGGTAGGTAAAAAGAGTATGGATAAGGGAGGTTGTAGCATACGACCTCCTTTATCTTTTTATGATTAGATATCACGTTTAAACTCTAGGCCCCACCAAAGGCAAAAAAGGAGGATAACCGATTTGATTTCATCATAATATATGAGGCGATTTACTTTTAAACCAGCTAAAAATGAACTATATACTGCCCGTTTTCTTACTGCTTTTTTGTTTCTCCTCCCCGCTTTTAGCACAAAAGCCCCATCAGTTTACCACAGGCTTGATTCTGGATGCGGAAGTAAGCTATGGCAGGGAAGCCTTAATCAAAGATGAGCTTGCCTATCAGTTGTTCACTGGGGATTTTATAGCCCCGACATCAGCAGATGCCACTTTCAAAACCCAATCCGGTGAAAGTTTACCATGGAAAGCGGTAAATGCCGATTCCACCCATACCTTTAGGGGCGATGGAATATCTGAAGGCTATATCTATTTATACTATGATTCAGACAAAGAGCAATCGGCCTTACTAAATGTAGCAGGTCATAGCATGTTGTTTTTTAACGGCATTCCATATGCCGGTGATATTTATAAATATGGGTGGCTCCATTCTCCCGTACAGCTGAAAAAAGGCCGGAATGAAATTCTGGTCAGAGCATCCCGCTTTACCAGATGGAACGGCCTTACTGCCAAACTCGTCTTTCCTGAAAACCCTATCAGCATCTATACTGCTGATGCGACCCTACCCCACATTCTGGTAGGTGAGCATCAAGGGACGCTCACCGGTGCCATTGTAATAATCAATTCAACTGACCAGCCTTTAAAAGGACTATCCATCAGCAGTACCATTAACAGCAAAACCATTACTACAGAAATGGCTTCCGTCCCGGCAATGGCGACCCGAAAAGTTGCTTTTCATTTTGATGCAGGCACTATAACCAAAAAAGATTCCATCTCTTGCCTATTGCAGCTTATAGATAGGGGCAAACCGATAGCCGAAAGTACGGTCAGCATTCAGGCCCTTCATCCGGATGAACCACATAGTAGAACATTTATAAGTGAAATTGACGGCAGTGTTCAGTATTATAGTGTAGTACCCCAGACAGGGGGCTCACAGGTAAATAGTGCCTTATTTTTATCAGTACATGGGGCTGAAGTCGAGGCCATCAGCCAGGCCAGGGCCTATAAGCCTAAAGACTGGGGAGTGATCGTTGCACCTACCAACAGGAGACCTAGAGGGTTTAACTGGGAAGAATGGGGAAGAATAGATGCTCTGGAAGTCCTAGAGATAGCCAAAGGGCACTATAAGCCAGATCCGCAAAAAATATACCTGACCGGCCATTCTATGGGAGGACATGGTACTTGGTTTTTAGGTGCTACCTACCCGGAAAAATGGGCTGCCATTGCCCCATGCGCCGGATACCCAAGTCTGCTGGCTTACGGATCAGCAGATGGAAAAATTCCAGATCCAGGTACATCAGAGACCAATAACCTCCTTTTACAGGCTGGAAATGGGAGCAATGTACTTTCGTTGATCAGAAATTATAGCTCTCTGGGCATTTACATTCACCATGGGGATAGCGACAGGGTGGTGCCGGTAGACTATGCCAGACAAATGCGTCAGGAACTCAGCACTTTTCATACAGACTTCAGCTACTATGAGTATCCCGGAGGTTCCCATTGGTTTGGGGATGAAAGTGTAGACTGGCCTCCCATCTTTGACTTTTTCAGCCATCATAGCATTCCGCATGACAGCAGCGTGCACCACTTAAATTTTACTACTGCCAATCCGGCTGTATCATCCAGTCATTACTGGGCACAAATCCACCAGCAGGAGAAGTCTTTAAAAATGAGCAAAATACTTCTTGACCGGGATATGAGCCATAAAACGATCAAAGGAAGTACGGAAAATGTAGCAGTTTTGCGCCTTTCCCTACACAATTTTAAGGAGGGCGATACGATCCAGGTACTTCTCGATGATCAGGAAGCGATGGATATAGTGGTAGATCCTAATCATCGTTTCGTCTATTTACACCATGCAGGCCAATGGTCTTTAGGCACCGCACCCGACACTCATCATAAGGGAAAGCTCAGAAATGGCACCTTTAAAGAACCCTTCAATAACCGGATGGTATTTGTATACGGTACAAAGGGTGATCAGGAAGAAAATGCCTGGGCCTATCAAAAGGCAGCCTATGATGCTCAGGTCTGGTATTACCGGGGCAATGGCGCGGTGGATTTAATAGCCGATAAAGATTTTAAACCATCCAAATATCCCGACAGGGGCGTGGTCATTTATGGCAATGCCCAGACCAACCTAGCTTGGAAACAACTCTTGGCCGACAGTCCCATACAGGTGAAAAAAGGGCTCATTACCGTGGGAGATCAGGTCTATAATGGCACTGATATCGGCGCCTATTTCATGTGGCCCAGAGCTGACAGTGAAGTGGCTTCCATAGCCGTCATCTCAGGATCCGGTATAACTGGAATGAAAGCTACAGTGTCTAATCAGTATTTTGCAGCTGGAAGCGGGTATCCAGACTTTACCATTTTCTCAGCGGATATGCTGATCAACGGCTATAAGAGCATTAAAAGTACGGGTTTCTATAACAATGAATGGAAGATTGACAAGAAAAACCTCGCGGCACATTCCTCTTTGTAAAGACGTACCTTCATTATATCCAGTTCATGAAAAATGATATAAACAACAGCATCTAATGACTAAAACAACGTATAAAACCATCATATCATGCCGGACTTTATTATTGGTTATGATCCTGGTGTACAGCACCCTCCCATCATTTGCCCAGAAGGATAACATTCATCAGCGGTCCACCACTTACCAGTGGCCCGAAGACCCATTGGTATTAGAAAAACTGGATCAATGGCAGGACCTTAAGTTTGGAATCATCATCCACTGGGGCCTCTATGCGGTTCCGGGTATCATTGAATCATGGCAGTTATGTTCGGAAGATTGGATCAGCAGACCGGACTCACTGGACTACCCTGCCTATAAGGAATGGTATTGGGGACTGAAAGAAGAGTTTGCTCCCCATCAGTTCAATCCAGAAATATGGGCGCAAACTGCCCAGGATGCAGGTATGAAATACTTGATCTTCACCACCAAGCATCATGACGGTTTTGCCATGTTTGATACCGATGAATCTGACTTTAAAATTACAGCAGGACCTTTTTCAGATCATCCAAAGGCCGATGTGTCCAAACATATTTTCGAGGCTTTCCGTCAAAAGGATTTTATGATCGGGGCCTATTATTCCAAACCGGACTGGCATTCTGAAGATTACTGGTGGCCCAAATACGCCACTCCAAACCGTAACAATAATTATGACCTGCGCAAATATCCCGAGCGCTGGAACAGCTTTAAACAATTTACCCATAACCAAATCAACGAGTTGATGTCCGGATATGGAGAGGTGGACATTCTATGGCTGGACGGAGGCTGGGTAAGACCTCTGAACACTGTCAATGAGGAAGTATTGTCCTGGGGAGCCCCTATTCCTGAATGGAGCCAGGACATCGATATCCCTACCATAGCAGCAAAAGCACGAGAAAAGCAGCCAGGTTTACTTATAGTAGACAGAACCGTTCATGGTCCATATGAAAATTATCAGACACCTGAAAGAAGCATACCAGATGATAAGCTTGACCACCCTTGGGAAAGCTGCATTCCTTTAGGCAACAACTGGGGTCATGTGCCCGATGATAAAATGAAAGAACCGGAAGAAATCATTCATATGCTCATAGAAATTGTAGCTAAAGGTGGAAGCATGGTATTGGGAATAGGCCCCAAACCCGATGGGACCATAGGCGAACGTGAACTAATCAGGTTAAATGAAATAGGTGCATGGATGAAAGGAAATGGAGCAGCCTTATACGCTACCCGCCCTGCCACACATTACCGGGATGGAGAGACCTTTTTTACCCAAAACAAAAACGGGGATATCAATGCCATTACCCGCTTGGAAAAGAGCAAAGCATTACCTTCTCACATTACCTGGACCGGTAACGAACCCGAAATAGGAAGCTCTGTCAAGGTGTTGGCCACAGGCGAACAGCTGAAGTGGGTCAAAAAAGATGGAAAGGTTCTGGTAAGATTACCACCTTCTTTCAGAAAGAAACATGCTGCCGCCCCTGCCATATCCATGAGCTATAGGCCTGCATAGTTCTTAACCCATTTATAACTGCGCTACTATTCACTTATAACCCTGCATCACTATGCCTAAAAAATTATATAAAGCCTTAGCTGGAATTTTAGTAATTGTATCAGCACTTTCTATAAGTGCATATTTGCCAAAAAACTTTATAATTAAGGCTAATAATCCGATTATGATACAGGAATACATATATAATGAGGCCACTTTTCCCAGCGCCCATGCTTCCTCCATTGCTGAAACTCCAGAAGGGCTGATCGCTACCTGGTTTGGCGGTACGCATGAGGGCCATGAAGACGTAGAGATCTGGATAAGCAGAAAAATTGATGGTTTATGGACTGCACCCATCTCCGTTGCAAACGGCCTACAACACCCGGACAAAAGGTTCCCCGTCTGGAACCCTGTTTTATTCCAGGCGCCTGATGGGCTTTTATTTTTATATTATAAGGTAGGTCCTGAACCTCAGAAATGGTGGGGAATGGTCATCAGCTCCCATGATCACGGACTGACTTGGTCTGAACCCTCCCGTTTACCTGAAGGTGTTTTTGGGCCTATAAAAAACAAACCTGAATTATTGTCCAATGGCACTTTAATAAACCCTTCCAGTACAGAACATGACGGATGGAAGGTCCATTTTGAGCTGAGTGAAGATTTAGGTAAAACCTGGCAAATAGTTCACCTACCGGAAGACAAAGGCTTAAGTGCTATTCAACCAAGTATATTACAGTATGAGGATGGACGCTTACAAATGTTGGCAAGAAGCAAAGAAGGCTATCTGGTCAGCAGCTGGTCCAAGGACATGGGGAAGCGCTGGGAACGGCTCGCCCAAACAAGTTTGCCCAACCCAAATTCAGGGACAGATGCTGTGACCTTAAACAACGGATGGCAGCTTTTGGTATATAACCATGCCGTCAAAAGCGAAGACTTATGGGGAGGTTTAAGGTCTCCCTTAAATGTGGCCGTTTCTCAGGACGGCCTTAACTGGCGGGCATTGGTGGTGCTGGAAGACCAGCCTGGTGAATTTTCTTACCCGGCTGTCATTCAGGCAAAAGACGGGACCGTCCACATTACCTATACCTGGAATAGAGAAAAGATAAAACATGTTGGCTTGAATATTACAGACATAGACCTTCTAGTCTTAAAAGAAATTAAGGATGGAAAATGGCCCCTTTAGTCGATAGGGATATGGCCAAACTGTTATGAATATTTTATTTGTAATATTTTTAATCCTTATTGACTTCTACCGGAGGTAAAAAACCCGGGCTGATTAGCGACAAGGGACTCTTCCAAGGCCTCAACCCGAATAGGCATATTATATATTTTCTAGGTCCAGAGCTTCCGTAGCAGCTAATTTTTTCAAGCTGACAGGATAATTGTAAATGAATGTCATTATCCAAAGCGATAACATTTTAAGTGCTCTTCATAGCTTGTTTTTAAGCCCTGCCTCATTCTACCACCATCTCATCCACAAAGAGCCATGTACTTCTTTTCCTTTGTTCTTTATCCCAGGGAAGTGCATTTACATTAGCGGCCCTAACCCTGATAAACTGCGCTTTAGTGGCCGGGAATGTGGCCTCATATTTTTGAATCAAGGTGCCTTGAGCAGGTGCATCAGACAGAGACGGGGAGTCGATGGTATTAAATATTGTTCCGTCCTCTGATACGGCATACTCGACTGCAGCCGGCAGGAAAATGTGGGCGCCCGGCTGCTGAAGGAAAGAAGTACGAATAGCTGACAGCTCTTTTACTGACTGGAGGTCAATCACAGCCTCCAGGTCCACCCCCAGAAACCCCAGCCAGGCGCCATCGGTATGAGTGGTAGACCCGGCCAGTCCGTTAACTAAGGTACCGGATCCGTTGCTTCCTGTATAATTCGCATGCGGAGGATGGCTCAGGGTGACCGGTGCGCCAAAAGCCTGGTGTATATCCACCGTACGCTCTGTCACCTGTCCCATCAGCTCGTCGTTTTGGAAAGTCGCCGCTTTGATAATCGCCGATTCGGAAAGTGTAAAAGGGACGGTATAAAGCCTGGATGCCGGAGTAGGTGCTGAACCATCCAGCGAATAACGTATGTCCACTCCAGCTGCATCACTTTTGAAAGTAACAGTGGCCTCCTTATGTACACTGTCCACTTTTATATCATGCCTAACCTGAAATGCACTCTTGGAATAATTGACACCCATGGCATCAAAACGTCGGTATTGCTGCTGCATGCGGTACATAAAATCCTCCCAGTTTCTGTCGGCAGCAGGTGTCCAAAGGACCTCTGCAAGGGCAGACATCCGTGGCATGATCATATACTCCACCTGTTCCGTAGTAGGAATGTATTCAGACCATACATTGGCCTGGGCGCCTAATATAAACCTTTGCTGTTCCTTTGATAAGGTCTCTGGTGTAGGTTCGAAAGCATACACCTTATGTAAGGGCGTATAGCCGCCAAATGCCAGAGGTTCAAGACTGGGTTCGCCTTGATAGTGGTCAAAGTAAACATGGGATCCTGGTGTCATTACGACATCATGTAGCGCTTCAGCTGCAGCTATGCCCCCTTCCATGCCTCTCCATGACATGACTGCAGCATTGGGTGCCAGTCCGCCTTCCAGGATCTCGTCCCAGCCAATGATCTTTTTATCATGCGCATTGAGAAATTTCTCCATACGTTGGATAAAATAACTTTGTAGCTCATGCTCATCTTTGAGCCCTTCTTCTTTGATGCGGGCCTGGCATTTTGGACATTTTTCCCAGCGCGCTTTGGGGGACTCATCACCGCCGATGTGAACGTATGCCCCAGGGAACAAATCCATTACCTCTGTCAATACATCTTCCAAAAATGTAAAAGTGGCTTCATTTCCGGCACAGTATACATCTTCAAAAACCCCCCAGGTCCCTGCTACTTTGAAAGGACCTCCTGTACAGGAGAGTTCAGGGTAAGCTGCCAGAGCAGCCAGGGAATGTCCGGGCATTTCTATTTCTGGTACCACTGTGATGTATCGATCCTGGGCATATTGCACGATCTCTCTGATTTCTTCCTGGGAGTAATAACCTCCATAGGGCTGTTCATCAAACACGTAAGGTTGGCTTCCGGCATGCCCTACCAGGGTCTGTTCCCGTCGTGATCCTATTTCGGTCAATTTGGGATATTTTTTAATTTCGATGCGCCAGCCCTGATCCTCCGTGAGGTGCCAGTGAAAAGTATTCATTTTGTGCATGGCCATGTAGTCAAGGTATTTTTTTATAAAAGATACCGGATAAAAATGCCGCCCTACATCCAGGTGCATGCCCCTCCAGCTATAGCGCGGTTTATCCAGTATTTCCAGGGCTGCGATCTGCAAAGGCACTTTCGTTGGCTGAGCGGGCAGCAGTTGACGGATGGTTTGGCTGCCCCAAAACATCCCTTGGGGATCATTTGCAGCCAAAATGATGGTCTCCCCACTTACCTTTAAGTAATATCCTTCATTTGCAAGGGTATCCACAGGACTGCTGAGGGTTAAATGAATATAGTTTAGATCGGTCCCCTGAGGTTTTCCCTGTATGACCTCAGGCAAGATCCCCCCTTGGGTTTCTATATCGATCGCCAGCATTCCGGCGATTTTGTACAGACCTTCTTCGTCAGGGTCCACGATAATTTTGGTATCCTTGTTAAGGGTAAAATGTCCTTCGTGAAGGTTTAGGTTCGTTGGTTTTGGAATCAATGATACCAAAGGTTCAGGCATTTTTGCAGGTGTACAGGCCTGAAAAAAAAGCAGACAGCAGCAGATACTGCTGAATACAAAAAAGGCTGGGGAAAAAATTTTTGTTTTATAGATCATGAATCTTTCACATTATGTTTACATTATTTTTCACACCAATCGGACGACAGGCACTCAAACCTGACCAGCCATATTTTATTGCCTGTATGGCACTTTCCTCAAAGATGTTGCTAATTAATATTTAATTGTGCCCGCGCACATAGACAAATATGTCACTATTATATTTAAAAAAGAAAGATACACTTACATAATATTTGACCTCATTAAAAGACCCTTTTTCATTGTATCCTTCAGTACTAGGAGAAAGCCCAAAGTGCATATGCGCGATATATCAGCATCCTTTTTAGCTATCTGCTAAAGTAGAGGTCAGGTCCAGGCCTGTTTTTCCTCCCTTGCACCCCTCCCAGCTTTACCATCCATCATCAATATGGACGATCTATGGAATAAGTGTCCAGTAAGAGGAAACGACCGGTTCCCTACCCACTTTCCGGGATGCGATACCAGAAATGCAGGGTAGCCCAATAGAAAAACCTCCGCCTATATATATTCTTCCACTTTCCAAAATTAAAGGAAAATATGGATAGTGTCCAAGTGTCCTTTAAAAGTGATAATCGATATTGACTACTTTTGAAAAACAGCCAATAATTACCTTATTTCGCATCAGTTTTCTGATTATATTACATCTTTTTAACGTCGGTAATAAATACACTACCGTTTGTTACAGATAACAAAACCCATGAGTAACAGTAAAAATAGAATTAAGGATATAGCCAAACTGGCAGGTGTATCCGTCGGTACGGTAGATAGGGTCCTGCATGAGAGAGGTAAAGTGTCGGAGGTAGCCATGAAAAAGGTGCAGGATGCGCTGGAGAAGATTAATTACGAACCCAACCTGCTGGCACGAACCCTGGGCACAAAAAAAAAGCACCAGATAGCCGTGCTTATCCCCAATGCTGAATCTGATGAATACTGGCTACAGTCTAAAGAAGGTGTGGAGCAGGCGGCATCAGAATGGGCCCAATATGATTTTCAAATTGCCTATTACTTTTTTGATTTGTCCGATAAGCGGTCATTCAATCAGGTAGCAGAGGCGGTATACCAGGCACAGCCTGATGGCATTTTGGTTTCCCCTATATTTTATCAGGAAACCCTCCCCTTTCTGGCATTTTTCAAGAACAAATCCGTCCCTTATGTACTCTTCAACACCAATATCCCGGAAGTCCGGGCTATCAGTTTTATCGGGCAGAACTTATATGAAAGTGGTAAGGTGGGCGGGGAACTGGCCAGCCTGGGCCATCAGGGATATGGTACATTTGCGGTACTGCACATACATGAAGAAATACAGAATTCGGTACACTTGATTGAGAAAGAAAAAGGATTCAGGGCTTATTTCGAAGAAAATCATCCTGGCAGGATCCTAGTCAAATCCCTAAGCCTGAGCAGTTCCCAGGAAGATGGCATCACAGAACTTCTTGCTGACCCAGATCTAAATGGAATATTGGTCACTACCAGTAAAGGCATATCCATGATAGCGGCATTGCTCGAAAAAAGCGGCAGAAAAGGCATCAAACTGGTGGGATACGACCTCCTAGAAAACAATATTGCCTACCTCAAAACAGGCACGATTGATTTTTTAATCCATCAGAACCCGAGGCGGCAGGCCTATTTGGGCATCAATTATCTGGCTAACCACCTGCTGCTTAAAAAGGTCCCCCCATCAGAAGTTTTGTTTCCATTGGAAATCATCACCCCGCAGAACGTTAATTCCTATCTAAATTATATTTTGAAGATCTATTAGAATTATGAAGGATGTTGAACAGTATTTTTTACTACGATAACAAACCTCCACAAACCTAGCCTGTGAATGGTTTCAGGATGCATCAAATTTTCTTATAATCATTTGCCAACGCCAACATCGGATCTCTCAGGAATATGATGAAGATGCTAGTCCGCCGGAATCTGTAATGCCAAACAGCTGGAGTAATAGCTATACTAGTCGTAGCTGATAAAATTTACCACATCGGCTGGTAATAAAGGATAGTAAGCAGCCGTCTAAAAAAACGTAACGCTTCCTTTATATCCTTTCTTCCTTATATCTACTTCATATATAAATATAACCATTGAAAATGATACAACACTATCATAATAAAACAGAAATAGGCATATTATTTCTGACTTAAAGAATTAATTAATTTTCAATAAGAGGCTTATATTTATACCATATATGTAATAAATTATCATTTTTTTTAAAAAATAGGTTTAAAAATAAACCGATTTTTATTTAAATTTAGGAAAAAGTAAAAATTATAGTTTATATTTAAGCTGAGTAATATTCTGTTGGACAGCTGTACAATTTTAGTTTTATACATCAAACTTATAAGCTTGGACCAAATAATAATTTATATGGATAACCCAAGATCAAACCTTTCAGGTTTATCCATAATCATTTAACCTATAATCATTCTAATATATGAGGAGAGCATGTTAAAAAAATAGGGAAACCCTGGATTCGGCCCCAAGATTTCCCTGATTCACTATCGTTTAAATAAACAAAGTAAATTTATGAAAAAATACTTACAATTTGTACTAAAAGCAGTACAAAGAATGACTCTGTGTGGAATTTTCTTTTTCGTAACCCTTATAAGTCCCGGTCTCGAAGCAGCAATACCTGGCAGACATACCAAGAATAATAATAAAACCTCCAATTCTGGAATTGCCTCTGTGCAACTTCCCGATTACCTCATCAAAGGAAAGATAATAGATGAAGATTCAGGTGAGCCATTAATCGGGGCCTCAGTAATGTTAGTTGGCAGCACAAAAGGGGTAGTAACTGATTTGGATGGAAGTTTTGAAATGGATATACCGGAAGGTTCTACTTTAAGGATTAGCTACTTAGGATTTAAACCCAAAGAAGTACCTGTCGGGAATCAATCATTTCTTACCATTACATTAACCCCAGATGGTTTATTACAGGAAGTAATTGTAGTGGGTTACGGTACACAGACTAAAAAAGAATTTACAGGATCTGCTTCTTCAGTAGACGGAGATAAATTAAGGGATCTTTCGGTCCAAAGTTTTGACCAGGGACTAGCTGGAAGAGCTACGGGAGTCAATATTTCCCAACCGAATGGTGTGCTCAACAATGCTCCTGTCATACGGGTAAGAGGGATCAATTCCATTTCCTTGAGTTCCTATCCACTTATAGTAGTAGATGGTATTCCGATCAACACTGGGGACGTTTCGGGTAATTCTAATGTGGCCAACAATCCACTTGGCGATATCAATCCCGCCGATATAGAATCTATTGATATTCTAAAAGACGCTGCCTCCACCTCTATTTATGGTTCAAGGGCCGCTGCGGGTGTGCTTTTGATTACCACCAAAAGAGGCATAAAAGGAAAACCAAAGGTAACCTATGATGTATGGGGCGGTGCTACCAACGCAGTAAGACTTCCCACCATGCTCAATGCTGAACAGTTTATGATGATTAAAAATGAAGCTGTCCTGAATGCCAAAATCTTAGGGGGAAATGAATTTAACGAAAACGTCGCTGCTGAACTATTCTTCCCTTCTTTTAATGCCGACGGCACCTTGGTAGATACCAATTGGTATGATCATGTATATCAGACCGGAACATCACAAAACCATAACCTGAGTGTATCCGGAGGATCTGAAACTACTACCTATTTCTTCTCTGCTAACTATAGTAATCAAGAAGGAATACTCAAAACCAACACCTTTGAGCGAAAAGCGGTACGTTTTAATTTGGACCATAAACTAAATAACTGGCTAAGATTTTCTGGAAATGTAAACTACAATAACAGTCTTAATTCCTCTCCTGCCACGGGTTCATTGCAAGGAAATGCTTTTGGCCTGATCGGATCTGCGCGATTGGCCTGGTTGACCGCGCCTAATGTCAGTCCATATAATCCCGACGGCTCTTACAATATCACCCCAACCAATAATATGGGCATGGGCAACAATCAAGTGGTCAGTAATTTCTATAATCCGGTACCGATGCTTGACTTAAATCAATACGATTCCGAAAATGATCGAATTATCAGCAACTTAAGTTTGGCGGCTACACCGATAGAAGGTTTATCATTTACCACGACCTACTCCATTGACAAATTAAGAACCGAGAACATAACTTACAATTCACCGGTACACGGTCCAGGGTTTGCCTCTCAGGGATTGGCCATCAATGTAAATGCTTTGAGATATAACTGGAACTGGGTGAGTACAGCCAGCTACCAGCGGACCTTTAACGAAAGCCATAACGTATCTTTATTACTTGGATATGACATTCAGAAATTTGATAATTCCTCCTGGGGGGCACAAAGGAGTTTAGGTTCTGACGTATTTTTCAACGATTATCAGGGTAATTTCGGAGCTATTGTCCCAACTGGAAATTTTATAAATGAATTTTCATACCTCTCTCAATTTACACGCCTGACCTATGATTATAATAAAAGATATTTCTTCACGATGAATTTCAGAAGAGATGGCAACTCCGCCCTTGGACAAGAGAGGAAGTACGGAAATTTTGGCGGGGCATCTTTTGGTTGGTCGTTATCGGATGAGCATTTTTATATCAACTCAGGCGTCTCCAATTACTTAAGCAGTATAAAATTAAGAGGCAGCTGGGGTGTAGTCGGCAATGGAAATTTAACCAATGCATTTGGCTCCCTGGTCATGTATGACGCTTCACTATATGGCAATGCTCCCACATGGAGATTTAGTCAGGCAGGCAATCCGGATCTGGGTTGGGAAACCAGTGAGCAGACCAATATCGGGGCGGATATAGGGCTGTTCAATGATCGGTTCCA
The DNA here is from genome assembly GCF_000714815.1 of Anditalea andensis. Lineage (GTDB taxonomy): Bacteria > Bacteroidota > Bacteroidia > Cytophagales > Cyclobacteriaceae > Anditalea > Anditalea andensis. The sequence goes on from NZ_JMIH01000016.1 coordinate 508,491, forward strand.
ACTGGATTTGACCTATTTTCACAATAATGTAAACGGATTGATATTAGATGTTCCCCAATCACCCTCCAAAGGCATTCCCGGCAATTCGATTTTAGGTAACGTGGGTTCCATGTATAATAAAGGTATAGAGGTGTCATTACTTGCCAATCTGATCAATACTGGTAAGTTTTCGTGGAGTGCCACTATTAATTATACGAATATGAAAAACAGGGTCACTGCATTGGCAGGAAGTGACATCATAGGCACCACCAGTTCTTCAGCTGAAACCACCAATATCACCAGGGTGGGTCATTCTGTAGGAAGCTTATTCGGTGCGCTTACAGAAGGTGTAAATCCTGAAAATGGGCAAAGGGTATTTGTAAATGCGGCAGGGGAACGCGTCCAATATAGCCATGTGGTGCCTGCCGGGCAAAGCAGATGGACTTATCTGGACGGATCACCTGCAGCCGCCATAACTGCCGGAGACTTTTACCTCCTAGGAAATACGCTTCCTAAATATTATGGCGGAATTGATCAGCATTTTACATTTGGAAATTTTGACATGAGTGTCATGTTTACTTATTCCGGTGGTAATTATATCATGAATGGATCACAGGGTACCTGGAGGGACCAGCGGTTTTGGAACAATTCAGTAGAGGTATTGAACAGGTGGACCAGCCCGGGAGACATCACTGATATGCCCAGAGTAGTGTTCGGTGACCTGCTTTCCAACGGCTCCTCATGGCCTATCTCTGCCAATGCCGAAAAAGGCGACTTCATACGTTTACAGACAGCCTCCATTGGATATAGATTGCCTGAAACTGCCTTACGCAGACTTGGACTTTCTTCTGTCAGGGTATATTCTCAGGTCTTTAATGCCTTTGTCCTTACCAGATATACCGGCACTGATCCGGAAATATCATCCAATGGCAACTCCAATACCACACCCGGGGTAGAAAAGAACTCAGTTCCACAGGGACGGACATTTACACTGGGCTTAAATATCGGATTTTGATCAACTTCAAACATAAGAAACAATGAGCAATACCATATATAAATCAATTTCTATCTGGATGTTAGGGTTAACCTTGATAGCATCCTCCTGCATGGAAGATGAACTCTTATTTCCCGAACCACAACTGAACCTGACCGAAAACAATATTTATGATAATCCTGAACGTATCCTTGGCCTAGTAAATGGTTTTTACAATGGACTTAAAGCCGGCTATTTTTATGGCGGCAGGTATGTCATGTACGGGGATTTCAGAGGTGAAGATTTTATAAACAGAACCAACAATATTTTTACAGGATATGATACCTGGAGCCATAACATCAATTCCAGTTCCAACGAAGTACAGTTGCTTTGGGCAGATGCCTATACTACTATAAATCAGACCAACCTTTTTCTTGAAGGTCTGGAAGCTAATAAGGATAAAGTAGATGCTGTGCTGGCGGAGCAGTATTTAGCGGAAGCCAAATTCGTTCGCGCCTTATCCTACTTCAGTATGATTACCCTATATAGTAGGCCTTATCAAGAAGATGACGGTGCGTCCCCCGGGTTACCCTTACGCCTTCGGGCAGAAAAGACCACTGCCAACAATGATCTGGCACGAAGCACAGTCGCCGAAGTATATGCGCAAATCCTCAAAGATCTAGATGAAGCAGAAGAAGGGCTTCCGCTCTCCTATGCTACCCCCTTGCTCAATACCACCAGGGCTCATCAAAATACAGCTATTGCACTGAAAACAAGGGTTTATTTAACTATGGGGAATTATGAAAAAGTCATAGAAGAGGCTTCAAAAATCGTCACTGCCTCTTCTCCATTTGTTGCGCCTTCAGGTGTGGCACATGGTCTTAATGATATTATGGAAATCTTCAGGACAAATTATACCTCTACAGAATCCATCTTTTCCATGCCGATGACAGAATTGAGCAGCTCCACTGGTCAGAATTCGTTAGGCTTTATATATAATGTCAGTGCAGAATATTACCTCAATCCGCAAGGGATTTTCGCAGATCCCTTATGGCCTGCCCATGATAATAGACGAGGGCTTTTCAGGGTTTCCGGGGGTTTAAATTACCTGACCAAATATGCCAAACCTGCCCCTTTTCTTGACTTTGTGCCTGTCATCCGATATGCTGAGGTCTTGTTAAACTATGCTGAAGCTTTGGCAGAAACCGGCAACTTGGGTGCTTCACGAAGCCTACTTGATGAAGTCAGGCACCGGTCTGACCCTGATTTTATATTTCCCGACTATGCAGTATCTACCCAAGATACCCTCATCGAAACCATTTTAAAAGAAAGGAGAATTGAACTGATAGGAGAAGGTTTCAGGTCCAATGATCTGTTGCGAAGGGGCATGACCATACCATCAAAGGGCAGCAGTAGTTTAATAGCTCCTGCTGTAACACCCGGCCAAGAGGAATATATATTCCCTATGCCCAATTCAGAAATTATAACCAACAGCCTATTATGATAGACCGATCTATGATGAATATACAATCACTCAATAAATTAATATCAATGATGTTTGTTTTGTTTCTATTGACAATAGAAACAATAGCCCAAACCAAACCGTCCCCACCGGATCAAGCCTCCATCAATAGCTTTACTTCCGGGATGAAAAAAATGCCTGGATTCCTAACCCTGTACTGGGATGAAGGCAAAGGGAAGATCTGGCTGGAAATAGATAAATTGGATACCGAAATACTGTATTATGCTTCTTTGGCTTCCGGGCTGGGCTCCAATGATATTGGCCTGGACCGGGGCAGGATTTCGCCGGCAAAGGTTGTAAAATTTGAACGATCGGGCAACAAGCTCATGATGACAGAACAAAACTACAGCTATAGGGCATTAACTGATAATGCTTTGGAAAAACAAGCTGTGGAAGAATCCTTTGCCAAATCGATACATTGGGGTTTTGAAATAGCAGCAGGTGGAGGTAAAGCAGTTTTAGTGGATGCCACTTCCTTTTTACTGCAGGATGCGGCCGGTGCCTCAGCTGCCATCTCACGGACCAAACAGGGCAATTATAAACTGGACCCAAGCAGATCTGCCATTTACCTTCCCAGAACCAAAAGTTTTCCAAAAAACACGGAAATAGAAGCTACCATAACCTTGACAGGTGAGCAGGCCGGCGGCTATTTGAGGGCAGTAGTCCCCTCCACCAATGCCATTACATTGAGAATGCACCATTCCTTTGTCGAGTTACCTGACGATGGATATGAGCCCAGGCTGTTTGATCCCCGCGCAGGGATCAATTCGGTCAGTTTCTTTGACTATGCCAGCCCCGTGGACCAACCTATAGAAAAACGCTATATAAGGAGACATAGGTTAGAGAAAAAAAATCCCGGCCCAGCGCCTAGTGAGGTAGTAGCTCCTATTATCTATTATGTGGATCCGGGCACACCTGAACCAATAAGAACTGCCCTGATGGAGGGTACACGATGGTGGGCAGAGGCATTCGAAGCGGCCGGCTTCCTAAATGCCTTTGAAGTAAAACTACTCCCTGAAGATGCCGACCCTATGGACATCCGTTACCATCTGGTACAGTGGGTACATAGGTCTACCAGAGGTTGGTCTTATGGCGGTGGCATCACCGATCCCCGTACCGGGGAGATCATCAAAGGTAAAGTGACTTTAGGTTCATTACGGGTCCGACAGGATTATCTCCTGGCCCAAGGTTTAATCGCGGATTATGCATCGGGAAAACCGGACGATAAAGCGATGATGGATCTTGCCATGGCCAGAATGAGGCAACTGGCGGCCCATGAAGTGGGCCATACATTGGGATTGCCACATAACTACATTGCCAGTACCAGGGGCCGGGCTTCTGTAATGGACTACCCCCACCCTACCGTACACCTGACTTCCCAAAATACTATCGATATATCCGATTCTTATCAAGAGGGCATCGGTACTTGGGACAAAATTGCCATCAATATGGCCTATAGCAATTTCCCAGATGGATCTGATGAGCTGGAGGAGATAGATAAACTGGTAAAAGCATACCAGCGTGAGGGCCAGATGTTCCTGTCTGATCAAGATGCCAGGCCCGTGGGCAGTGCACATCCTGAGAACCACCTATGGGACAATGGTGGAAATGCGGTGGATGAATTGGACAAAACGATGAAAATAAGAAAAATAGTGTTGGACGGTTTTTCAGAAAGGAAAATCCGGGAAGGACAGCCTTTGGCTACATTGGAAGAAGTCCTGGTACCCATGTATATGTTTCACCGCTATCAGGTAGAGGCCGCTACCAAACTAATCGCCGGGGTGGATTATGCCTATATTTTGAGGGGTGAAAAAGACATACCTTTTGCATCGGTATCCGCTGAAGAACAAAAAAAGGCCCTCAAATCTGTACTGGCCACTTTGAAACCGGAAGCATTGGCGCTACCACCTAACATTTTAGACATTATCCCCCCACGACCTTACGGTTACGGAGCTAATCCCAGGGAAGTATTCAGCAGGACCACAGGACTTGTCTTTGATCCCTTAAGCCCTCCAGAAATAGCAGCGCACCTTACTTTAGGTTTTTTGATGCATCCGGAAAGGGCTTCCAGATTGGTAGCCCAAAGCGCAATGGACCCTGATCTACCAAGTTTGGAGCATGTGATTGACCAATTGATTTCAGCAACCTGGAAATCCCCTGAGTTTCCCGGATATGAAGGCGAAATCAAAAGGGTAGTCGATAAATTGGTTTTGCAGCACTTGATTTTATTGTCAGTGGACAAAAGCGCTTCTTCACAGGCGAGGGCTACTGCCATGTTTAAGATCAAGGAACTCCAAGGTTATATTGCCGACAGCCCTACATCGGTGTCCAATGGGCAGAAGGCACATAACTATTACTGCCTATCATTGATTGAGGGATATGAGAAGCATCCTGAAGAAACGGTAAATATACTAACTCCCCTCCCATCACCTGAGGGTGCGCCTATTGGACAGATGGATCAAAGCTGGCTGGAGCCGGCCTGCAACCATGATGAGCTTCCATTTCATTTTTAATGCTTATTAATATGGCAAATAAGATATTCATAATATTGGCAGGGTTTATTCTGCTTGCCCCAGACAATGTTTTTGGGCAATACAGTTCCAGAAAAGTGGCTAGCTTAAAAGCACAGCTTATAGAAGAAATTAACCGGCAGCAAAAGCTGACCCAAGAGATGGTAGACATGGTGTTCAGCTTTTCTGAACTCGGTTTTCAAGAGGTGGAAACATCCAAGTATTTGACAGGTATCTTAGAGATGAACGGTTTTGAGATCGAAAGAGGTGTGGCGGATATGCCCACCGCCTGGACTGCCAAATGGGGTTCAGGAAAACCTTTTATCGCTATAGGTTCGGATATTGATGGCCTTCCCAATACCAATCAAACCCCAGGTGTAGCCTACCATAAACCTTTGGTGAAAAATGCACCTGGGCACGGGGAAGGACATAACTCTGGAGTTCCATTAAGTATCACTGCTGCACTTGCCCTTAAAAAAATAATGGAGTCCGAGCATATAACCGGCACTTTGATGATCTGGCCGGGAATTGCCGAAGAGCAATTGGCCGGTAAAGCCTATCTGGTACGAAGTGGGATATTTAAAGAGGCGGATGCCTGTATCTTTTCGCATGTCAGCAGTAATATGGGTGTCTCCTGGGGAGATTCTGGAAACAATGGTCTGGTATCCGTCCAATTTGATTTTGAAGGTGAGACGGCCCATGCGGCTAGCTCATGGAAAGGTAAAAGCGCTTTAGACGGTGTAGAATTGATGAACACCGCATGGAATTTTCACAGAGAACATCTAGAACCTACCCAAAGATCTCATTATGTCATCACTGACGGAGGTGACCAGCCCAATGTGGTGCCGGGAAGGGCTTCTGTATGGTATTTCTTCAGAGAAAGAAACTATGAAAAAATCCATCAACTATATGAGGACGCTATACGGATTGGTGAGGGAGCAGCTCAGATGAGTAACACCACTATGTCCCATCAAGTATTAGGAAGTGCCTGGCCTGGGCATTTTAATAAGGCCATAGCAGAGGCTACGTATAGGAACATTCAACGAGTTGGTCTACCGGAATGGACTGATGAAGATCAGCAGTTGGCAAAAGCAGTGCAAAAAGTGATCAATCCTGAAAAGGGGGACAACCAGACGGGGCTGCCTACAGAACTGACAGAATTAAAAGGACCATCTGAATTTTCTATGGGCGGGGCCAGCGATGACATAGGTGATGTATCCTGGAACATACCGACTGTCGTACTGCGTTATCCTGCCAATGCACCGGATCTACCGGGCCATCATTGGACCAATGCGGTGACCATGGCCACCCCTATAGCACACAAAGGCGTAACTGCAGGAGCCAAAGTGGAGGCTCTGACTGTGCTGGACCTTTTACTGGACCCGCAGATACTCAAGGATGCCTGGACATATTTTAAGGAAGAACAGACCAAATTCATAAAGTATGCCCCAATTATGGCAGAAACAGATCGGCCTGCTGTATTTTTAAACAAGTTGCCTATGGACCAGTATAGGCCTGCTTTAGAAAAATTCTATTATGAGCCCAGCAAATATGGTACGTATCTCGAACAATTGGGGGTAACCTATCCTACCCTTGAGTAATATCCATGAATCAACGGGGTAAAGGAATCAGGTACACGCCGCCTATCATTACCGTCATTTGCAGAAAGCTATCCTACATACGCACTTCGGACCACCATACAGTATTTTGTGTATTTATTAAAATAGGGCCTCAAGAGGGCGGCGTATAGAGGAGACAATAAGTAAGTTCGACCCCTTTAGGGGTCGTGGGGAAGACGAATCCCTGTTTTCCATGGGTCGCTACCCATGGCTATTGATGGGTTTGACCCTTTTAGGGTCATGGATATGGATTTCGAGAGGAAGGCGTATGGAGGTCCTAGGGGATGGCAGATGGAGAGGAAGAAGGATGGGATTGGCGGTAGTTTGCAACTTTACCTTGGTGCGAGGTGGATGAACTACCGCCAATACAATTAAGATTCTGAAGATATTTCCATTTTATACTTAATTTAATCTATTAAAAATGGATAGTCAATATAACCTTGCTCTCCCCCGCCAAACATCGATGCCCTGTCTGGTTCATTTAGCGCGGCATCTTTTTCAAACCGTTTAGGTAAATCGGGATTAGCCAGAAACAGCGTACCGAATGAGATAAGCCCAGCTATGCCTTTCTCCAGTTCTGCTTCGGCAGCAACTTTGTCATATCCTGCATTTGCGATAACCGTTTGCTGTATCATGCTGCCAAACAATTCTATTTCATCATCGGCAGGGTAGTGAGCAGGCGAAGGGAAGTACGGGCTGCGCTTCATTAATTCCACATAGGCAAAGTCTAATTTATTGAGTTCCTCTACCAGGTACGTGTAGGTACTAACAGGATTATCCAAAATCATGTCCCCATAAGGGTGAAAAGGTGAAAGTTTGATTCCTACTTTATCACCTCCCACTGCACTGATCAATTCCTGCATTACCTCCACCACGAAACGGACTTTATTGGGAATACTTCGGCCATACTCATCTGATCTTTGATTCGAACTTTCTGCCAGAAACTGACTTGGTAAATAACCGTTTGCCGCATGAAGCTCTACACCGTCAAAACCAGCTGACAGGGCATTTTTGGCTGCTTGTCCATAATCCTTTATGGTTTGCTTTATTTCGGCAATGGTCATTTCCTGTGGCGTTTCATAGGCTTTCATGCCCTGTGAGGTAAAATGTTGCATTCCCTGTATGGGAAGTGGGGATGGTGCAAGTGGTAATTTACCGCTTCTGTCGACCGAGTGCCCTACACGGCCTGTGTGCCAAAGCTGGGCAATGATCAGCCCTCCCTGATCGTGTACAGATTTGGTAACTTTTTTCCATGCCTCTATCTGCTCACTGGTGTAAATGCCAGGTGTTAGTGGGCTGCCGGTTGCCTCTTCACTAATCCTGATGGCTTCAGTAAATATGAGTCCAGCGCTAACTCTTTGAGTATAGTATAGAACGGTCATATCCCCTACTTCACCTTTTTCGTTTGCACGGCTTCTGGTCATGGCAGACATTGCCATTTTGTTTTTTAAAGTTAGACCTGCCAACTGATTCTTTTCTAATAATTTCATGGGTGTTATAATTTGATTGTAATTGAAATGATACAAAGATGACCATATAGCCAATGATGGATTTGTACCCAATCACTGATTAAATAGATTGATAATGCTATGATCTTATGCTTGATGTTTCCAGAGACAAAGCCGGTGCTGGCCCCTTAGTGCCTATGGTAGAGAGGAAGATAAACTTGACTTACGAAATCTTCCGCTGTGGTAGGCGTGGTAGTAGCCTTATCCCTTTTTTGATAATTCATGAAGCCGGATTTGATGGCCGTTCCCATTTCAATCAGGTTATCGACAAAATCTTCAGAAAACCCGTTGCCTAAGAAGGTTTGCTTTACCTGCTCCACGGGCAATTGCCTATAAGGCAAGTCTGGGCTGGCTATAGCCTTACCGATTATACCTGTAAACTCTCTATAAGTGTAGTCTTTCGGTCCCATCACCGCCTGGACGCTTTTACCGTTAAAGTCAAGGTTGGCCAAATGCCCCGCTGCGATTTTTGCTACATCCTGAGTGGATACCATTGGTATCGGATGGTCTCCGTCTGCAACCGTTCCGTTAAAACCCATCTTCTTCACCAGCCCTATTGTCCTTAAAAAATTATCCATAAAGTAGGCGGAACGTAAATGGAGTACATTCACATCCGTCAATTGGTTTAACCTTACTTCCTGCTCACCGGTACCGCCCATGATGCCATTTCCTTCATGCATATGCGATCCAATGCTACTCATATTGACTATGTATGGGATGCCGGAACCTTTAATGGCTTCAATCAGATTGCCAGTTACCTGTCTTTGGTAAGTTCTGGTATTTTCAGCCTTTACATTGTCCGGAAGAATTATAAAAGCACTATCAGCATCTTTGAAGGCAGCGGTCAGCATAACCACATCAGTGATATCCCCTGCGATTATTTTTGCACCCAGGTGGCGATCTTCTTCCAGCTTTTCTATATTTCTGGCTATCAAGGTTACCTCATGTCCTTCATTTAATAGGATTTTTGATATTTTACTGCCCACCGTTCCTGTGGCACCCAGTATTACAATTTTCTTTTTCATATTGATGATTTTTAAATGTTAGATTGTTTTTATGTCAAGATGATGTGTTTGAAAAATTAAAAGTTGTACCCGACCACTGTTCAAAATGGAGGTTACCAGGTGGTCCCTGCTTCTAATTCTCCAGTCTCCAGGTCATGCCTGATGATTTCCATTGCATCCCTAAGCATAGCATGCACTGCTTTTATAAGGACTAATTTTACAAACAGCCTGGCAAAAAAATTTGTAGGGATGGTTCTATAAGTCCATTCTATTTTTGTGCTGCCGTTTTCCAGATCTATGAACAGCCATTCGCCTTCGAGTCGTTTAAGGAGGGATGAGAGGATCTTTGAAGTAAAATGTTCGTTTTTGTAAGAAAATGAAGTCGGTGAATCTACTGTAAGAAGGGTTTCCCGAGAGGTGGACCCATCTCCAAAGTAAACAGTTCTTTGCAGTCCGGCTTGGTTCCATCCCTGTTTCACACTGGTATCAATGATTGCCGGGATCATGGCATTTCCTCGAAAGATGTGCATTAGGTTGATGGGAGCTATATAATTGAAAGCGTTTTCAATTTGCGAGTTGATGGTCACCGCAATCGTGATTTCAGGATTTCTCTTTTGATTTCTTGTTTTTTTACTGGATGTCATGTTTAGCGTGATTTAGTTATAGTCATTTGATTACTTTACAAAGGTGCGTGCAATGGGAGCATTAAACTTGTATCAGATCACTGTTCTGATGGCGACCAAGGTTATTTAAAGATGCAGGTTGCCACTATACATCCCTTTGTCAAAATGCTCCGAATTTGGCTGTGTCATGAACAGTACTATATCACTTGTTTCATCGGCACGGAATTTTGGTTCTTCATTCTCCATCAGTACACTTTCTCCAGAGGCAAGAGGCATTGCATCATTGACGGTAATTTTTCCGACGAAAACATAGAACAGGAAGGCGCAATTTTCAGACGGTGCATCTGGCAGGAGTATTACTTCCCCCTTTTCCAATCGCAGATCCATCACCCAGGTATGGCTTCGTAACTGAAGCGGGAAACCATCCCCCTTACCTGCTATCTTTCTCCATAAGTTGGTACTGTAAATTTCAGTCAACTGAAAGAACTGAACCTGGGGCGGAAGATCGGCAGTATCTGGCCTGATGAATATTTGTAGTCCTTCCAAAACACCACCTTCCGCTAATACCCTCTCTTCATGAAAAAAGCTGCCCCCTGCATTCATTACCATTAATCTTTGGTTTGAGATTATGTCGGTTTTGTTTGTAGCGTCAAGATGTTTCACATTGCCTGTTCTCAGGTAGGTGATGATTTCATCATTCCTGTGTGGATGCATCGGAATAAGTGTCCCGGGGGTGATCCGTGCATGGTCTATTCTACCTATGGTGTATAGTCCCGTATCTTGCTTCTCAGGACGGACCAGTCCAGGATATAATATTTGTATCCCAAAACCGCCATGCTGCTTACCATATTTTATGGTATTGTCTATTTTTGTTAACATTGTTCTGATTATTGTAAAGGTGAAGGGCAACAAAGAAAACTTGGAGCAGCATTAGGTCATTTGAATCACTACTTTTCCGGAGTATCCCCCATGCTCAGCATATTGGTAGGCTTCCCTGAACTGATCAAACTGAAACACTTTATTGACTTCTATCAGCAAGCCATTCTTTACGGCCCCCAGCAAAACATCGGTGTATTTTGTAGATGGATTTGAAAGTATGACCCTGTGTTTTTTGGACCTCAGAAGGTTCTTTAAAAGTGACATGGGGATCTCGATCGGCTTTGGTGTAGGATTCAGGTATAGGGCTTTTGCCTTCATTATCTGTTTAGCTTTATCATATCCTATTTTGCCGGATAAATCGATGACGGTGTCATATAGGGCGTTATTTGAAAGCACGTTTGTTTTAGTGTAATCTATCACCGAGTGGGCGCCCCATTTTTTTGCGTATTCAGCACCCTGACTACTGGTGACAGCGGTGACTTTAGCCCCCCTTTGTTTCAGTAATTGAAGTAAGAACATGCCGAAACCACCTGAAGCGCCTATTATTAAAATCTTTTGGGAGGTGATATCCCCCATTTTTTCCAATGCCGTAACAGCGGCCGTTCCCACTACGGGAATAGAAGCCGCTTGAGGATAGCTGATATTTTCAGGTTTTTTCCAGACTAATGAAGATGTCACCGCCACATATTCGGCCGATGCCCCTTCTTTCATCATGTTTTTTACCACTCCAAAAACTTTATCGCCTTTTTTTAAGCCATTGACCGAAGAGCCGGTTGCTTCCACAGTCCCGGAAAAATCCGTGCCCGTGTGTTTTGGAAACGCTGAACCCGACATCAAGGTCATTTCTCCTTTCCTAATCTTCCAATCCATAGGATTGATTGAAAACGCTTTTACTCTGACAAGTACCTGATCTGCTTTAAGCGTAGGTATTGGTTGTTCTACAAGTTGCAAAACATCTGAATCTCCGAATTTCTTATACACTATTGCTTTCATGATATTATTGTTTATTGTTTATGATATCACAAAGTTGCGCACAAGTGGACCGGCAAACTTGTATCAGATCACTGTAATGATCAGGAAGGCTGTGTTATAAAAGGAGGATCGCTTTGGAACAGAAAAAAATAAAGTTTAAAAGTCCTGGTATGTCCTTTGGTGTCGGGGAGTAAACCACTGTAGATAAAGGAACCTTGAAAAAGGCATGTTTAATATGACAACTGCAGAAAAAAAGGTTAGTACACTTCTATCAGATCACTATTATGTTTCAATGCTTTAGGTGGCATTCCAAACATTTCGTACATGTACTTATTGAACTGGGGGAGATCATAAAATCCTGTGTCGTAGGCTATATCTGTAAGACTTCTGTTTTTGTCCGAAAGTATAAGATAGATTGCCTGGCGTAAGCGTGTCCAAAGTAAATATTTAGAAAGACTACTTCCTGTTTGTTTTTTAAAAAGCGAGGCCAAACGGGACGGGGAAAGAAAAACTAAATCAGCAAATGTTTGTGGAGTGATATGCTGCTCAAAATAATTGGCCCTGATGTATGCTACTATCCTGGTAACCCTATCATCATATTCGATTGAAGGCAGTTTAGAGAGGAGAGTATCCATTATTTGGATAACATCCAAACTGTCTTTTGGGGTTTGAAAAAACAAATTTGTTTCAGATGGGGAATTAAATATTATATAATCCTGATTTTCAGTAAATCTACAGGAAAGTTCTAAACCTATATTAGAGTAAGGCTCTATGTTTAACACATTCAGCGTGCCTTTTTCTGCTACGCAAAAATGGGGCACATGAGGTTTTATGAGGAAGCCATGAATACGCTCAAAGAGCAGCCCATTGATCGTTGAGTCGAATGGGGTGTCGTTTGACAAGACGATTTGATATGCGGCATGCCGATGGATTTCCACCGTTAGATTACGGGCTTTCAGGGCAAGGATGAACGGGTTGCTGTATTGCCTTTTCATATGTCTCTCATTTGGTGGTACCATTATGCCCGAAATTACAAATATATACTGATTAATACAGCCATTTATGATATGGTAAAATCGGCAGGGAAGGCTTATAAATTGTCATTCTGGTCGGAATGGTTCAGTTTGACCCATTTAGGGTCATGGATATGGATTTCGAGAAGACGTCGTATGGAGGATCCGCACGGGAGACCGTTCTGCTTCACTTCGTTCCGATCGACGTGACGGCGTATGGTAAGTTCGACCCCTTTAGGGTCGTGGGGATGACGAATCCCTGTTTTCCATGGGTGGCTACCCATGGCTATTGATGGGTTTGACCCTTTTAGGGTCAGGGGTAAGGGTTCGCGGTGACGGCGTATGGAAGATACGGTAGGTGAAACGTAAACGCCTATACAGCATCTTTTCTACCGACCGGAGGGAGCTGAGAAATCTTAGTAAGTTCGGCCCCTTTAGGGTCGTGGGGATGACGAATCCCTGTTTTCCATGGGTGGCTACCCATGGCTATTGA
>NZ_JMIH01000017.1 GCF_000714815.1 Anditalea andensis
CTTTTAGGGTCAGGGGTAAGGGTTCGCGGTGACGGCGTATGGAAGATACGGTAGGTGAAACGTAAACGCCTATACAGCATCTTTTCTACCGATCGGAGGGAGCTAAGAAATCTTAGTAAGTTCGGCCCCTTTAGGGTCGTGGGGATGACGAATCCCTGTTTACCATAGGTGGCTACCCATGGCTATTGAAAGGTTTGATCCTTTTAGGGTCAGGGTCCGGTTACTCATAACATGTTAACCTACCATTTTAATTATAGTATTAATGTTGTTTATTTTGCGACTTTCGCTTAACCTTATCTTTTCCCATCTAATCATATAAAAAAAGCCCCGAAGGGCTTTTTCCAATGTTTTGAAAATTTAATCTTATAGTAATTGAATAAAAGCATTCCTGTATAGCCCCTTAATTAAATGAGTGAATTCATCACCTTCGGTTATACCGACCATATAATTACCAGATCTTTAAGCTTATTAAATTTAATATCCAGGATTCTGTTTAACTAAATTCTCTCCTACCAAATCTATGTAAGTCTGAGGTATAGGAAAATACTCGTGCTTCCCCTTTATAAAGTTAGCATTTACCAAATGGGACCTTTGCGCTCTTTCTTTGGTGAAAAAGGTATTCAACACCTGATCCGCTACCCCCCACCTTACAAGATCAAAAAACCTATGGCCTTCCAAGGCCAGTTCTAGTCTTCTTTCTAGCCTTACTGCCTGTCTGGCCAGAGACATATCCGTCCATGCCTCTTCATATATGTCTATGGCATAATTAGCCGCAGGCCCTGACCCATCAAGTCTTATCACCGGTATTGAATTTTTGGCCCTGTTCCTGATCATATTTACTGTTTGCCTTGCTCCTTCCAAATCACCCAATTCAACTTGAACTTCAGCTTTCCAAAGCAATAAATCTGCATACCTAAGGATATAATAGTTAAGTGAACTTATATAAGGCCATTCTTTAACTTGCAGGTTTGACAAGGGCGAGACTATTCTCTTTTTAGGAGCAAAAGGTCCATATGTGGATAAATCCCTGGCCCAATTGGCTTCATAATTTATTCCCAAATCAAGGTATGGTATACCCGGTCTACCTACGGTATGATCCAGCCTGGGGTCTACATAATTAGCAGCATTAATCGTAGAACTAAAAGGAAGCCCCTTCTCATTTGTAATAAAACTTTCTATCAGATCCAGAGATGGCCTATGAAACCCATATTGCTGATAATGGGGCCCTCCCGGAGCGGACAATCTGTCTCCAATCGCACCATTGAAATGTCTAGGTTCCCCATCGTTGACTGAATGTTGTACAGCAAATATGATCTCCCGGCTGTTATCGTTTTCCGGTAGAAAAAGCCCCCTAAAATCCGGATGCAAGGTGTATTTACCGGAGTTAATCACTTCATCTAACACCGTAAGTGCGTTAGCCCATTTGGACTGAAATACATATGTTTTGCCCAGGTAAGCAGCCGCTGCCATTTTGGTGGGTCTTCCTATATCCTGTTGGTCATTAGGCAAAAGCTCATAAGCTGCTTTAAAATCAGCTTCTATCAGGGACCATAGTTCATCATTTGTAAGACTAAGGTTGCCTACATAAAAATCCTGAAAATCTATTACAGACTCATCAATGTAAGGAACATTATGATATATTTTTTTGAGTTCGAAATAATAGTGCCCTCTTAAAAACCTCAATTCCCCCTCTCGGATTTTTCGAAGGTTAGCATCAAAAATATCTGAATTCTTTAACAGGTTCAGGGCATAATTGGTCCTTTTAATACCCTCATACAGCGCCGACCATTTTCGCTGAACATCTACCACTACCGGAGTGGTATTAAAAATTTCCATTTGATGTATCTGATTTTGATCTCCTGTACCTCCACCACCTTTGTAGGCATCGTCAGAGACTACATCTCCGAAACTCCAGTTAGATGCCGGAGAATTAAATCCACTGGTAGCATTGTCAAACTGGCCGTTGAGTACGCTGTATGCAGCTATTATGGCCCTCTCTATGTTTTCTGGCTTTAACATTTCAGATGGGGCCACTTCTCCATAGGGGATCTCGTCCAGATAATCTGATGAACAGGATATTATAAATGATAGCGCTATTAAAGAATATATGAGGCTATTTAACTTTTGAAGTTGATTTTTCATGGTTTGGAGTATTAAAATTGCACATTAAAGCCTAATAAGAATGTTCTAGAAGGAGGATATACACCCCTATCCACCCCAATGTCTAAATTTCGACTATCTGATGAGTAATTCTGCAGTCCGATTTCAGGAGTCATTCCTGAATAGTTTGTTATAGTAAATAAATTAGTAGCCTGGGCATATATTCTCAGTTCCAGATTGTGTATAAAACCGGATGGAAAATTATAGCCCAATTGAAGATTGTTAAGTTTTAAGAAGGAAGCATTTTCAACATAATATGAGGAAGGTCTTATGTTTTCATTTGGATCATCCATACTTAGTCTAGGAATATCTGTGTTGGTGTTTTCAGGTGTCCAAGCATCCAGTATTCTGTTTGACTTATTATAGGCAGACTGGTTGAAAAACATAATTTTTGATTTACTCCAATTATATATTTCATTTCCAAATGACCCGTTGAAAAACATGGATAAATCTACTCCTTTGTAATAGATATTTGTATTAAAACCAATTACTGCTTTAGGATGTGGAGAGCCTATGGCTACCCTATCCTGTGCATTGATGACCCCATCACCGTTTACATCCCTGAATTTCAGATCTCCAGGTCTAGCGGCTGGCTGAAGTCCATAAGCAGCTATTTCTTCTTCACTTTGAAAAATCCCCAAAGCATCATATCCAAAAAAAGTACCTATAGGCTGGCCGGGAAGGGTCCGTGAGATTTCTTGACCGGAGTTTACATTATGTAAAGTGGACCCCGGTATACCCAGATAACTTACTCCGGGATTTAACGTCACCAATTCATTTTTATAGAAAGAGTAATTTATACCCAGATTATAAAAAACATTTCCTGTTTTACCACTGTATTTTGATCCTAATTCAAACCCATGGTTTTTCATTTGGCCTCCATTGATCCAAACGCCATCATTGGTACCTCCATAGGTTATTGGAATAGGAGCAAAAATCAAAAGGTCGTCAGTAGTTTTATAGAAATAATCAGCAGTAATAACCAGTTTATTATTAAACATTTCAAGATCTATCCCCAATCCACTCTGAGTGGTCAGTTCCCAATTTAGATTGGGATTGGAAACCCTGGTTTGTACGAGCCCAGTGGAAACGCTTTCCTGAGACCCATCGATGGCATAATTCGAATGATGAATATTATTCTGGAAACTAGCCAAGGTAGAATAAGTCGGAACCTGTTGGTTTCCTGTCTGTCCCCAACTGGCTCTTATCTTTAATTCATTTACATTGGGTCCCAAATCCATAAAATTCTCCTGGCTTAATCTCCACCCTGCTGAGAATGCCGGGAAGAAGCCCCATTTATGATTGGAAAGCCTGGAGGTACCATCATACCTTAATGTAGCAGATACCAGGTATTTGTCGCTCCAGGAGTAATTTGCTTTTCCAAAGAAAGATGACAAATTCCATTTACTTGCCATCCCTGTATTTTGTTGGTTTTCCGTTCCGTAACTCAGATAATGAAAATTGGGGTCCTCATATAAAAAACCCTGTCTGGAGGCTCCTTTACTTTCGAAATAGTTTTCAATTTATTCCTGTCCCAAAAGAATATCTAATGCGCTATTTTCAAAGTTTTTATTATAGTTCAGCGTGTTTGTCCAAGCCAGCTGATAATAAAACGAACTGTTGTCAGACATACTATTCACTACTCTTTGAGATAACATCTCATCAAAAATAGGGTTAAAGGACCTTTGACCAAAGTTTTCAAAATCAAGTCCCAGGCTAGATCTAAAGGTGAGATGATCACTGAATTTAACATCTCCATATACATTCCCCATTAATTTGATTCTGTTTTTGGTATTGTCTTTTTGTCTGTAGAGACTTCCAAGGGGATTACTGGTATCATTTAGAGGATTCCCTCCAAAGTTGCCATTGACATCTCTGACAGGGGATATTGAAGGAAACTGAAAGGCATCGTTTACAATATTTCCCAATGCGCTGTTAGTCCCTACATCATTGGTCCGGGTAAGCGATGTGGTAAAATTCTGGCCAAGGTTAAGAAAGCCTTTAATGTTATAATCGGAATTATAACGCATAGAAAACCTATCAAAACCTGTGTGTTTTATAATACCATCCTGGTTAAAATAGGCTAGTGATAAGGAATGTCTGGAATCTTCCCCTCCTTTAGCAATGTTAAGGTTGTAAGACTGCACCGGGGCCGTCCTGAAAATCTGATCCACCCAGTCAGTGTCCGCTGATGGTATGGTCTGATTAGCGTTCAGCCATTGGGGGATGGTAGGGTTCAGGGGATCGTTACCGTATACGTCAGATGAAGGCGTCCTGCCGTCATTGATATTTGCTCTCCAAAGCATATCCCCATACTCCTGTGCAGACAGCATTCTTGGCAGGTTAAACGCCTGCTGTATACCCGAATAAACATCTAGCGTGATGGTTGGTACGGCAGACCTCCCTTTTTTGGTAGTGATAATGACCACTCCATTGGCAGCTCTAGACCCATATATAGAAGAGGCTGCCGCATCCTTCAATACCTGTAAGGATTCAATATCTTGAGGATTTATGGAGTTTAGACCGCTCGAGACTGGAGTTCCGTCTATTACATATAATGGATCATTATTATTGACTGTACCAAATCCCCTTATACGCACCGTCACGTTTCCACCGGGACCATTGTCCGAAAGTACCTGTACCCCAGGTGCCCTGCCCACCAGCATAGTCTCCACACTTGCTACAGGCAAAGATTTTATTTCATCCATGTTGACCACTGAAACAGATCCGGTCAGGTCTCTTTTCTTTTGAACATCATAGCCCATTACTACGACTTCATCTAACAATGCATCTGCATCTTCCAGATAAATAGTAAGATCAGTAGTATTATTCAACCGGACAATCTTAGAAACATAACCCAGGTATGAAATCGATAATTCTTCATGGCCATCAGGCACCATTATTGAAAAATTGCCATTTAGATCCGTAATGGTACCGATAGAGGTTCCGACCACTAAAACGGAGGCACCTATTACAGGTTCATTTCTCTTTTCATCGATCACTTTTCCTTTAATTTCCTGATCCACTGATGTAGGTGGTAGCATTGTCCTAGGGGTTCTGTTGGATGCTAAAGATTCTGGAATAGCATTATAGGCTATAGCTGACTTAGAAGAAACTGATTCGGCAGCTGCATATTGAATAAAAATAATGGAGGACATAAAAGCAAAAAAAAGAAGCCTTGATTTGTCCTTAAATGATGTAGATAGATTTGTTTTCATCTGAATATATTTGATTTTTAAAGGCCTGATGGAATCTCGCATTATATCATCATCCCAGGTTGTGACAATTTTTTCATGCTCGATTTCATCTGTTTATATTTGATTTTTAAAGGTCAGATGGAATCTCGCATTATATCATCATCCCAGGTTGTGACAATTTTTTCATGCTCGATTTCATCTGTTTATATTTTGATTTTTAAAGGCCTGATGGAATCTCGCATTATATCATCATCCCAGGTTGTGACAATTTTTTCATGCTCGATTTCATAGAAGATTATGTGATTAATTGGGCCAATACAAGAAAGAATGACTTACCATCATAATAATGCTGGTATATAAAATTTATCTTGGATACTTCTATCCATATTATATTTATCAGAAACCATCCATTATCCTGCAGCATGCCATCACCGGGTATCATGGGTTATAAAATCATACAATAGCACCGTTGATTTTTAAAAATTTATTTAAGTATGGTATACATATTTAAATATCTTTAACAATGGCAAATATAGAGGGTATACAAATAAGAAACATAGGATGAGTATTTTCAAAAAGTTAATAAACGATCTGTTTTATTGTTATAAACCTATTAATGACCATATTTATTTAACATATGCATAACATATATTGATTTTACTTTAAATCCATAAGCTATACTGCATAAAAATTGCGATTTCAATAGTATGATCAGATATATCCTGATATAAAACACCCTATTGAATCATTTAAGCTAATGTCTGCTCGGAACATCTACCATATTCCTATTCCCCTTCTTGCTTTAGGGTTTATTTTTCCATTATGGTGGTCAAAAAAAAGGGCACGTTTCCCCCTTCTCTATCAGCACATGGATTTGGCATCTCCAAACTGATATAAAAAATCATGGATACAAGGATTGCAATATGCTAATTCATGGGATATCATTTTTCCATTTGCCCTCACCTGTTTGGCGGAAGGATGTTAGAGACCATACCTTACCGCTGCCAACACTATAGTATCGTTTCCATTCATGTATTAGGGGTTTGAAAACCCCTGGATATTTGTATACAGCCGCTTTATATGCTGAGGGTTTCCCTAAGATGGGCAAACCAATTACCCATATTTCACCCCACTGCGGTGAGGAATACCGTATTTCTATAAACATGAAACCCTGTAAATAGCAATTTTAAAAGCATCAGTTTTTCGCAATCCAAAAGTGCCAAATGTAATTTTCCCATTCAGAGCTGAAAAGGTTAAGGGATGGTCTCAGAAAGCGCATGATTAAGTTAGCAGAGGGTTAATGATAGCTCTGTGAATTAAATACGGGTCGGGATAAGCAATCCCCCACCCCGATTCCCTTCGTTTATCGGGACTACCTAAAAAGGTCGTCTGAGTTCGAAGATTATAAATCTCGGACAGCTATGACAGGTACATGCCTGCATAAGATTACCCTAAAAATAATCCAATGGTTTCTTGGTTTTTAGCCAAAAGACGGAGTATCCTCGGGGAGGATACGGGGAGGACATAGGGGAGCCATAGGGGAACACTGGTTAAAATACCCAAAAAGACCGTGTAATTTTAAAATAAGTGCACATCATCAATATTTTCTCTCCTGAAAAAATTATATCATTTTTTTCTTTTCCTGACTCTTTAGAAGGTGGTCCAGCTGAACTGGAGCAAATCTCCAATACTTCGCTCTTCGGAATTTGCAATTCGAAGCCAAATAAAGGGGATTTGCAATCCCCATACGGATCAAAAACTTCTTTCCAGGGCCGCTATTAAAAACCTGAGCAATTTAATAGCCCATATTTCAATTAATTGTATTATCGTAAACTAGTTTTTAAATCTAACCGTTTTTTTATAAAGCTTTATCCTATACTATTAAAGACCAAGGGGCCATCCATTATGTCACTTTCCCCGTGCATCAATGGGTGGATGTTTTTACCAGATCCGCCTATAGGGTATATTTATTGAAAGCATCCACTATTGCTGCAATCATAAAGGTCTTGAAGTTTATGCCTGGGTGTGAATGACCAACCACTGCCATATGGTCATCAGCAGTTTAAATCTTCCTTTGAGCGACATTATCAGAGACCTCAAAAAACATACGGACAAAAAAATCATGAAGGCGAACAGGGACAATGAAAAGGAAAGCAGAAAGAGTTGGTTAATATGGCTGCTGACTAAGGATAACCATATCTGGTTTTGGGAAGAAGGATATCATGAAGAAGAGATCTTCACCCAGAATTTTATGGACAGTAAAATTAACTACATCACATGAATCCGGTCAAAGCCGGAATCGTAGAAAAAGAAGAACAATACCTCTACAGCAGTTGCGGTGAATTCTATGGCCTCAGAAAGAGCAGGATTAAGTTAGCAGAATCTTCATGATAGCTCTATGGATTAAATACGGGACGGGATTATAAATCTCGAACAGCTACGTGTAAATATCTATACAGATGTTTATCAATGGGTTATAAGTTATTGGGTATGCCTATCCTCATTTCAATTCCAAAATGTAGGGAATGGTTTGGCCACAGAGGTTACGGGTATCAATCAAAATTTTGCAATGGTCACATGTGTTTTTGGAGGAATTAAAAGAGCTTCATCATGGATTTCATCACTTTGTATTACAACATCAGGTTCAACAAATCATAGTATTATGCGAAATGAAATTTCAGAAGCGGCTTTTCTTGCTGACCAGGCTATTTTAAAACAAATGAGAGAAAATTTTACACACACAAATTCTTCTGTAACGAAAGAATTTAGACTTTTTGATGCTATATTAACTCAAGGCTTCTCCTCACTTACCGTGTTACAATTTCGTCCAGTTGTTCAGGTAGTTTGCAGGTAAATAAAGCTGTGTATGCTCCAGCTTTGTCTATGTGTAATTAAATATGAATAATATTCTGACTATTATCTTAACCATTTCAATTTTATGCAGGATATATCACCGACCTTAGTGGTTTTACCAAACAATACTTTAGTTGGTATAGAAAGTAAAACCTTTTTCACGGCCGAAAACTATACCATTGGAAATCTTTTTCATCCAAGCATACCTCCTAATAGTTTACATATAAGACAAAATGTTGATCTCTCCAAAGATTTGATCCATTTTCCGGTGGATTTTCCTCCAGAAAACTTATTGGGACTTTCTTTGATCAATAGGCGAGACCCAATGATATCTCTAAGTACAGCTGATGTTAGCGGGATATTTGATCGATTCCCAAACCTTATAGTCTTTCAATTGGATGGGTTTGAAATCAATCATTCCATAGTGGAACTTTTAATTTCTAAAAATCTGAAGACCCTAGCGCTGATAAGGGTTGACGGCATTGAATTACAACCTCTGGTCTGCAGTAATATTATTATGATATTAATTGAAGAAGAGAATTATGTCCACGATGACAACTTTGACATAGAAAGTTACAGGAAACTTATTCGTGATTAAGCCATCTTCAGAAAGTAAAACTTAGAAACGGAAAGGGTTACCACAGGTCACACAAAGAAGTGTATATATTTTAATGGACAATAAGTTAAGCCCTTTTTCTTAAATTTGAGACAATGAATAAGGAAAGAAGAACATTTGACGAAGAGTTCAAGAAAATGGCAGTTGAACTTCACATGAGTGGAAAAACAAGTACGGTAGTAGGTGAAGAACTTGGTATTAGCCCTGATTTGGTCCGACGTTGGACATGAGAATTCAAATTTGGAGAAAAACAGAGCTTCCCCGGTAAAGGGAAGGAGCACTTGACAGATGAACAGA
>NZ_JMIH01000018.1 GCF_000714815.1 Anditalea andensis
TCTGTTCATCTGTCAAGTGCTGCTTCCCTTTACCGGGGAAGCTCTGTTTTTCTCCAAATTTAAATTCTCGTGTCCAACGTCGGACCAAATCAGGGCCAATACCAAGTTCTTCACCTACTACCGTACTTGTTTTTCCACTCATGTGAAGTTCAACTGCCATTTTCTTGAACTCTACGTCAAATGTTCTTCTTTCCTTATTCATTGTCTCAAATTTAAGAAAAAGGGCTTAACTTATTGTCCATTCAAATATATACACTTCAGTCCCCACAATATCACCCAAACCTCGCTGGTTAAATTAAACCAAAAAACCACCCTCTCCCTGCTATGGACCTATCAGACTGGCCAGCCCATCACTTTGGGACTGCAAACTTACCGTGCCATCAATAACCACCGGATCTCCTTGGCACATTATGCCGATCAACAGGAGAATTTAAATCTTCGCGATCCCAACAGGGTATTCTTTGAAGAGGTATTACTGGTAGATGAGCTGAACAATTACAGGATGCCGGATTACCATCGCCTGGATCTGGGGCTCACCCATAAGAAAAGATGGGCCAATGACTGGATAAGAACGGTGAGTGTATCCGTATATAATGCCTATAACAGACAGAATGCCTATTTTATATATACAGAAAAAAGTGAAGCATCATTGAAATTTTATCAGTTTACCTTATTCCCTATATTACCGAGTGTAGCATATGGGATTAAATTTTAAAATCATGAAAAAATCAATTGGTATGTCGAAATTCTATTTACTTATCTTGTTGGTGGCAGGAATGATCAGCTGTCAGGAAAAAAACGAAGTGGTCCTATTTGAACCTTCTTCTGTGAGTTTTGATCCGGCACTGGACAACTTTAAAGGAAGCCCCGGCGATATATTAAATATGAATGTGATCGTAGAAGGTGAGTCGAGCTTTGTGAATTTCAAAAAAATCAAACTTGTAGGAGGACAGATGGAAGAAGAATCATTCCTATTAGAAACAATGGACGAGCAGTATCCGGTGCCTTATCATTATGAATTTTCTTATGTGCTTAAGGAAGATGAAATAGGAAAAGCCATAACTTTTTCTTTCAGAATAGAATCCGAAATTAGTGATCCCCAAAGAGGCAGAATGACTATCATGGGGCTGGAGGATTTAAAAATAATAACAGTAGCACCGTAAGGAAGTATTGAAATATCTACCTCAACCCTGATAAGAATCATACGTCAGTGTTTTAAAAGATGAATACCGCGGATATTTGTGTGAAACACAAGGTATTATTGCGCCCCTTCAGGGCTTATTTTTATACTGATCTTATTGCGATGGGCTGCACCCATCGCTATATTATTGGGCTCTTTCAGGGTTACAGTTTTGAAGCATTTTAATTACAGAAAGCCTAAAAACAAACTTATCTTTATTATAATGGAAAGCACCCCTCGCTATGTTAATGGGCCCTTTCGGGGCTACAGTTTCGAAGCATTTTAATTACAGAAAGCCTAAAAACAGTCTTATCTTTATTATAATGGAAAGATTCATAGAAAATACATACATCCAGAAACCTGAACAAAATGGGCCAATTCATGACTCATCCTACAAAGGTATAATGCATCAGCCTTGGTCAAAAACATCTTTTTTCATCAGTGAAAACATTTCCTTATGAATCTCCTCCGTATGCTCATCACTAAGGTCATGCCCCATTCCTTCCAGAAGTACCAGACGGGCACCTGGAATAATAGAGGCTGCTCTTACACCATGTTCTACTGGAATTAACGGATCATGTGTACCGTGCAGGACCAGGGTAGGGATGTTAAGTTTACTGAGCGGCCCATATCTGGATTCCAGCTTATTGAGTGCCTGGATTTGGTGCTGAAAAGCCTTAGGGTTAAAACCTTTGCGGTAATTTTCATTATATAACCCCTGCTCTACCAGTGATCTAATTCTCCTGTCTGATAGTTCTTGGGCCACTACTTTTCTTACACTAATAGTGGATTTTAAAGCATTCATCTGGGTATGGGGTATTCCATGTCTGATCCCCGTAGCTATAAATTTTGCAAATGTGCCCCTTTCTGTACTTGGCAGGCCCGGATCATTAAGATGGGCTGATGAGATGAACAAGGTCAGGGTGCTGACCCGTTGGGGCTGGTCTATGGCCATCATCTGTGCAATCATCCCTCCCATGGACATGCCCATGATGTGTGCAGCAGGTATATTGAGATTATCCATTATCAGAAAGGCATCATCGGCCATGTCCTCCATACTGAAAGGCACATCGGAGGATGATGAAAGTCCAGTGCCGCGATTGTCAAACCTGACCACCTGATAACCTGCTTCCACTAAAGGCTGGACAAAATACAAAGGCCATTCGAGGGCATTGCCACCTAATCCCATAATCAATAATATAGTGCCTTTAGGTTCACCTTTAGCTGGTATAGATTCATACCAGATCTGCAGGTCCCCAGCTGCTACCCTGCCCGTGTCACCATGGATCTGTTCTGGCAAATTTCCAGAAAGCACCTCCTCTATAATGACTTCTGCCCTATCTGGTACCGGTTCTGCTAAAGCAAAAATCATCACAATAACAGTCAGGAATAGTGCCCCTATTATGGCCAAAAAGTTTAACAAAAATTTCTTCATGAATCATTTCAAACAATATCCATCCCAAAATTTAAAGCCTAAATATTTAATGCAAAAAATCTATAAAAAATCAGGTTACAGGCATGATAGCCGAGTTAAGGTATTCTCTGGCGATTCATTGGGCCAAACTCCCTTTAAAACTAATTTCATAAGATTATTTTGATAATGACATAATCCTGTTAACTTTGTATCTAAGCGTACTTTAGGGGTGCCGTAAGGCTGAGATGATACCCTTTGAACCTGATGCAGTTCATACTGACGAAGGAAAAAGTAAACAGTCTTCCCTCCTGTTGCCATTCACTAAAGTATGATGTATATATATCAAAATCCTACGGAATGGAAGTCATCATCAATGACCAACGTAAAAATTTCCCAGATCATCATCAGATCAGTGCGGAAGAACTGGTTTCACTTACCTATCCACAAAGTCAAAAAGGAATAGCCCTCGCTATTGGAGATAAGGTGATCCCAAAAGAGCTATGGAAAGCCACCCTTATCCAGCCTGAAGACCAATTGCTTATATTCCGGGCTACCCAAGGCGGATAAAACATGGAGCTGATCCTTATTTCCTCACCCGTATCTATGCCCGATGAGTCCGTCAGGTTAAATGACTATTTTCATATGGGTCTAAAACGTTTCCATTTGAGAAAACCCTATTATTCCATGGAAAAAACAGCTTTATTCTTAGAGGGAATAGAGCCAAGGTTTTATTCCAATATCACCTTGCATACCCATCACGCTTTAGGCCAGCAGTATGGAATGGATAGGTTTCATTTTTCAGAAGGATTGAGAAAAAGTACTGCCCATGAACATTTTGATCATTTAATGGCTTCTGGTAAAGTACTTTCCACCTCAGTACATCAGGCAGAAGAATTTAATAACCTCCCCTCCATATTTTCCTATGCTTTTATTGGTCCTGTTTTCCCCAGTATCAGTAAAAAAGGGTACGGAGATCCTTTTGAACCCAAAAAATGGAAAGACTTTAGCCACCCTTCCGTATCTTCCATAGCCATAGGCGGAGTGGATAAAAACAATTTACCAAAAGTAAAAAAATTGGGATTTGAAGGTGCTGCCATTTTGGGAGCCATATGGTCCCTTCCCCATGAGGTAGCTTTAAAACAGCTCGAAGATTGTATCCGACAGCTTGAACCACCCCTACTATGAACAAATTACAATATATCAGCCAAGGTTCTACAGCATCGCTACAGCTAAACGGTATCCAAACCGTACTGGATGGCGGCTGCAAATGGATACAGCTGAGATACAAAAGCAGCTCATTGACCGATATCCATGACCTGGGTGTAAAGGTCAGATTACTTTGCGAAACATATGGTGCTACTTTTATTATTAACGACCATATAAGGATAGCCCATAACCTGGATGCAGACGGGGTCCATCTGGGCCTTAGTGATGCTCCGGTATTAGAAGCCAGAGCTCTTCTGGGCGATCAGAAAATCATAGGAGGCACTGCCAATACTTGGCAAGATGTCCTGCACAGAATAAATGAAAAAGTGGATTACATTGGACTGGGCCCATTGAGATTTACCAGCACCAAGGAAAAATTAAGTCCAATTCTGGGCATGGAAGGGTTTCAAAACATACTTTCCCAAAAAATAGCACTGGGCAACACCACCCCGATATATGCTATAGGAGGTGTGACCGGGGAAGATATTTTCGATTTACTATCATGTGGCGTATATGGAGTGGCAGTCTCCTCTGCCCTGCTGGAGGGAAAAGTGGCTGAGCGCATAATTCAAACCTTTAACAAAAAACTATATGGATCAGTTGATCATAGCGGATAAAAAATTTAATTCTAGGCTGCTGTTAGGTACCGGGAAATTTGGGTCTAATGCCGAAATGGAAGATGCCATACTGGCTTCGGGTAGTGAAATGGTCACCGTAGCATTAAAAAGAGTAGACTTGGAGACGGATACGGAACAGATCATCACCCACCTTCAGCACCCGCACCTCACTTTGCTTCCCAACACCTCAGGCGTTCGAAATGCCAAAGAGGCTGTCTTTGCAGCCCAACTGGCAAGAGAAGCCCTGGAAACCAACTGGCTAAAACTGGAAATCCACCCTGATCCCAAATACTTAATGCCAGATCCTATAGAAACATTAAAAGCCACTGAGGAACTCGCAAAACTAGGATTTATCATCCTGCCTTACATCCATGCTGATCCCGTACTCTGTAAAAGGCTGGAAGATGCCGGTACTGCGGCTGTGATGCCATTGGGTTCTCCCATCGGCACAAACAAAGGGTTGAAAGCTGAGGTGTTTTTAGAAATCATCATAGAACAAAGCAGGGTGCCTGTCATTATCGATGCCGGTATAGGCGCTCCCTCAGATGCTGCCAAAGCCATGGAAATGGGTGCGGATGCCGTGCTGGTCAACACTGCCATCGCCGTGGCTGGTGATCCTTCCAAAATGGCTGAAGCTTTTAAACTTGCTGTCCTGTCCGGCAGAATCGCCTATGAAGCCAAACTGGGTAAAATCAGTAAGTTCGCAGCTGCTTCAAGTCCGCTTACGGCATTTCTGAACGAGTAACATAAACCAGCATCATGACCATTGCTTCAAACTTCATAGACTGTTTTTCCCAATATGATTGGGAGGAGATCAAAGCATCTATCTACCAAAAAAACGAAAAGGATGTCCTGACCGCACTCTATAGCACCAAAAGAAACCTAGCAGATTTTATGGCGCTGATCAGCCCGGCTGCGGAACCCTACCTGGAGCAGATGGCACAGATCAGCCACCAGCTCACATGCGAAAGGTTTGGGAAAACCATACAGCTATTTGCTCCGATGTATGTCAGTAATGAATGCCAGAACATTTGTACTTACTGCGGTTTCAGCTTTCATAATAAACTTCCCCGTAAAACCCTTTCAGATCAGGAACTGCTAGAGGAGGTAGCTGCCATAAAAAAACTGGGTTTTCAGCATATATTGTTGGTTTCCGGAGAGGCTAACCAGACCGTGAATATCCAGTATTTCTCCAATGCCATTAAGCTGATCCGGAAACATTTTGCCAATATCTCCATAGAGGTGCAGCCATTGGAAGAAGGGGAATATGCCCAATTGCAGGAGCTGGGTGTATATGCCGTACTGGTCTATCAGGAAAGCTACCATCGGGAAACGTATAAGACCTATCACCCCAAAGGAAAAAAGTCGAATTTCGATTACAGATTAGAAACACCAGACCGCATAGCACGGGCAGGGATACATAAAATTGGCCTGGGGGTACTGCTAGGTCTGGAAGACTGGAGAACAGAATCCTTTTTTTGTGCCCTCCATCTGGATTATTTGCAGAAAACTTATTGGCAGAGCAAATATGCCATCTCCTTTCCCAGAATGAGACCGGCGGAAGGGATCATAGAGCCAAATGTCATCGTGAATGACCGAAACCTGGTGCAGCTCATCTGCGCCTATAGGCTGTTCAATCCAGATGTGGAGCTCTCCATTTCTACCAGGGAATCTGAAAAATTCAGGGAATCAATTATTCCATTGGGAGCCACCAGTATGAGTGCAGAATCCAAAACCAATCCAGGGGGATATGCAGTGGAAAAAGAATCACTGGAGCAGTTTGAAATCTCAGATGAAAGATCGGCACTCATCATAGAAAAAATCATTAAATCAAAAGGATACGAAGCAGTATGGAAAGATTGGCAGGCAATGCAGCCCCTGTAGATAGGGAAATATCTGATGGAGATTTCATAAGGTTTGAAAAACATCTGCTACTTGAGGAGGTAGGATTTGACGGACAGAGGTTATTAAAAAATGCCAAGGTCTTAGTAATAGGCGCCGGTGGTTTGGGCTGTCCCATCACCCAATACCTGGCCAGCAACGGAATCGGTACTTTAGGCATCGTAGACCACGATACCATTGCCCTCAGTAACCTGCATAGACAAATACTTTATACCGAAAAGGAAGTAGGACTACCAAAGGTCCAGGCAGCAAAGGAAAAATTACAAGCCTACTATTCTGAAATCACCCTTCATATACACGAAATCAAACTGACGAGAGAAAATGCCGCTTTGATGATCAAAGATTATGATCTGATAATAGATGGGAGTGATAATTTTGCTACCCGCTATATGGTAAATGATATGTGTGTACAACTGGATAAGCCGTTGGTCTATGGAAGTATACTAAAATTTGAAGGACAGGTCGCTGTGTTCAATCACCAGGGAGGTAAAAACCTCCGAGACATCTTCCCAGAACCTCCGAATCCTGAAGATGTACCCAGCTGTTCAGAAAACGGGGTTTTGGGTACACTGCCCGGAATCATTGGTCTCCTTATGGCTCAGGAAGCGTTAAAGTTAATACTGCAATTGCCCGTTTTGCACAATGAATGGGTAATATTTGATACGCTTCAATTCCAGATGAGAAAAATCAAATTTTAAATGATTTGTATTTTTAAATAAAGGATGCTGCTGTATACGTACCTTTCTTCCTATTCTATCCCCGTTATATAATATTTTACATCAGATAACTCAGGGTCAGGCCCATTATCACCATACCTACCAAGATGCCCCACTTGGTATGATGGGGATGATCCAGCTGGAAAGCAGTAGGCAGGATTTCAAAAAGTGAAACATATATCATAATGGTGGCCAAGAATATACTCACCACCTCCATGGCTTCCTCGCCCACGTTTTGAAAAAACAGGAAATATGCCAGAATTGCACCTATCGGTTCAGAAAGCCCCGTAAGGAAAGTGATTCCTATAGCTTTTTTCTTGTTTCCGGTCGCCCGGTAAATGGGTAAGGATACCGCCATTCCCTCAGGAATATTATGTATAGCGATGGCTATCGCTATGCCAATACCCAATTGAACATCTTGAATAGTGGCCAGAAAGGTAATCAGGCCTTCGGGAAGATTATGTACCCCAAGGGCTATGGCTGTGACAATACCTGATCGGTAAAGCTTTTTGGAACTGCCGTTATTTTTTTCGTTTGAAGTGATGCCAGATAAATCAGATGTTTTGATACCTTTATTTTTCAAAATATATTCCACCGCTTCCGTTATGATGGCTATGACCATTAATCCACCCAAAAAATAGAGTGAAGTCATGGTAAATGCCGCAGAAAAACCTCTCTGCTCAGTGAGAAAATCCAAGGCACCATATAGCATTTCGAAGAAAGAAATGAAAAGCATGGCCCCGGCGGCTAGCCCCAGACCAAAGGCGAGAAAATTATCTTTTTTGGCATAAGGTGTAAAAGCAATAAGCCCTCCTACTCCTGTAGAAAGGCCCGCTAATAATGTCAAGAAAAATGCAAAATACAGGGTACTGTCTAATTCCATTTAAAATAGTATTGGTATGTTTTAATGACAAATAAAAATAACATAGATATATACTCGCTAGATACAAAAATGTTACCTAAGTACATAGCGATATGTTTATCTTGCATAAAATAAAAAAGTGCCTGGCCCATCTATTCTATACCATAAAAGATATTAACTTTTTGATACCAGATAACCCCTACAGGCTTCAGCACATGCTTTACAGGCTTCAGCACATTGCTGACAGTGCTCATGTTCGTGTTTTTCACATTCATCAGCACATTGCCCACAGATTTCTATGCATTCTTTAAGTACATGTAGGGCATGCTGTGAATTAGCCGATATGAAGCTGGCTGTGAGCTGGCATATCTTTGCACAGTCACGGTCCAACCTGATGCATGGCACCATCATACTTATATCATCTTCCGAAAGGCAGGCATCCATACAATTTTCACATGCTGCTGCACATATGGCCAACTTCTGAATCAATTCTTTATTGTAGCTCATCGTTATAGTATTTTGGTTTATCTTTAAAACCTGCTCTTAACCAAATTGTTATCTAAAACACCAAGTTGACCTATGATACCCTTCAGATAATTGACCACGGGACTAATATGGTTTAGAGGAATTTAATGTTTTATGTATCCGAGAACTAAAACCGGTTTTTATGCCTTATTGGTTTTATTGGATTAATTTAGATGTAACTTTTCAGCTATGCATAAAAATCTTCCTTTCACCTCTCCCCCACTGATAGCCGCCATCGGTCAATACGGAATACTGCAAGAATATAAATGCGGACAGACCATCATTGAACCAGGGCAGTATATAAAAATGATTCCCATCATTTTGGAAGGCACAGTAAAGGTAATGAGGCGTGGCGAGGACGGGGATTTGTTTCTATACTTTATCAAAAGGGGAGATACCTGTGCCGTTTCGCTGACATGCTGCAGCAATGCCCGTCAAAGTGAGGTATTAGCTATAGCGGAGGAAAAAGCTACTATACTGGGGATACCCTTAGAAAAACATGAAGCATGGACCGATGAATTTGCCCAATGGAAAGAATATGTAGCATCTACCTACCAAAAAAGGTTTCAGGAGCTATTGGGGGTCATCGACGATATAGCTTTCAAAAAAATGGATGAGCGGCTGTTAAAATATCTGGTAGTAAAATCTAACCAATTGAATACCCTGGAACTGCAGGTCACTCATCAGGAAATAGCCAAGGAATTGGGATCATCCCGTGAAGTCATCTCCAGGTTATTAAAGCAATTAGAAAAACGCAAACTGGTGGAACTGGGACGAAACATCATATATATCAGAAATGGTATCGAAGAATTTCTTTAACCCTTCAGTCCATTTTATCGCTTGGTATTGCTTTTAAAACCCTATACTTTGAAGCGATAATAAAGTCACAGATTCAGGTCATTTCCTTTATTATTTTCAAATTAAATTATAAATTTAAATTACATGAAGATAAAACAATTCGAAGATAAAGGCCTGTCCCATTATTCATATGCAGTAATATCGGATAAGAAAATGATACTGGTGGACCCGGGAAGGGACCCCCAGCCATATTATGATTATGCACAAGAACAGGGGGCAGAAATCATAGGTGTGATAGAAACACATCCCCATGCGGATTTTATCAGTTCACATTTAGAAATATATCATACCACTGGAGCTACCCTATATACCAGCGGGAAAGTGGGAGCCGATTACCCTCACCGGGCTTTTGATGAGGGAGAGGAGATAGTACTCACAGAAGATGTAAAATTGATAGCGCTCTTCACACCAGGACATTCACCAGATGGAATCAGTATCCTATTATCCGAAAATGGAGCAGATAAAGCAGTATTTACCGGAGACACTTTGTTTATCGGAGATGTGGGGCGTCCTGATCTGCGTGAGAAAGCTGGTAAAATGCAGGAAAAACGTGAAGCACTCGCCAGGATGATGTATCAGAGTACCAGACAAAAACTCATGAAACTTGATGATGATGTAGTGATATATCCTGCCCATGGCGCAGGATCCCTCTGCGGCAAGGGAATGAGTGATGCCAACAGCAGCACGATCGGAACTGAAAAAGCTACCAACTCCGCCCTTCAGGAAATGTCTGAAGACCAGTTTGTAGAATTTCTTTTAGAAGATCAGCCTTTCATTCCCAAGTATTTCCCGTACAATGTAAACCTAAATAAACAGGGTGCACCGGGATATCGGGAAAGCATACATAAAGTAATCCGAATGAAGGCCAACTTCCATCCTGAGCAAGGAGCTGTCATTGTAGATACAAGAAAAGCCGATCTATACAAATCATCCCACCTAGACGGTGCTATCAATATTATGGAAGGGGATAAATTTGAAACCTGGCTGGGAAGTATCATAAGCCCCGAGGAATCCTTTTATATGGTAGCAGAAAATGAGGCTATCCTGGAAACCGTCATTCAAAAAGCTGCCAAAATAGGATATGAGCTGAATATCAAAGGCGGGTTCATATATGATCAAAAAGATGGAAAGGGGTTTGATATCTTTGACAAAGCGACATTTAAAGACAACCAGGGGGCTTATACTATAGTGGACATCAGGAATATCAGTGAGGTAAAAAATGACATCAAATTTTCAACAGCAGTAAATATTCCCCTTCATGAATTACGTGAAAGAGTGGCAGAAATTCCTAATGATAAGCCTATAGTGGTGCACTGTGCTGGCGGATACAGATCAGCAGCAGGGTCCAGTATAGTAAAAAACCATTTTCAGGATAAAACAGTGATGGATATGGGAGAGGCTATCACCTCGTTTTCCTAACCTATATCCATCAGCAGAAGGGCATATCTGCAGATAGATCCATATGTAGAAAATTTCCGGCTCTTTGCAACCAATACTTATATAGGCAAATAAGTCTTGGCAAAGGCCACTAAAGTCATCAATATCCAGATGGAATTCAATACCCAGCTGGCATGTGCTTTTTTATGGACAGCATACAGGATCAATAAAAAGCATCCTGCTATATTGAGGGATAAATATTCTATAGACTGACTGCCTACCAGGTTCAGGCTGTTCAGGCTAAATCCAAGTAATGACAGCATGGCGCCTACCCATCCTATGGCTTCGTTTTTATATTTCCGGATAGATTCTAATTTATACCTTCTTACTGCAATCATAGCCCTTATATTTTTTACAAAAGAATAGAATAATAACCCCTCTAAAAATGCTAATTTAGACTTGAGTAATGCAAAAAACAGATTAATGAAATGGAACTTCAGCAAATCAAATATTTTCTTGCCCTGGCCCAAGAGCTACATTTTTGGAATACAGCCGAAAAAATCTTCATTACCCAGTCCGCCCTGAGCAGGCAGATAAAGGCACTTGAAGATGAATTGGGCCTAAAACTTTTTGAACGGACCAAGAGAAGTGTCAAGCTGACTGCCGCTGGTGCCTTCCTACGTGACAAATGGGAACTGATGCTGGACGAAATAGACCTTATTCACAGACAGGCCAAAAAATTACAGGACGGAGAATCAGGATCGATC
This sequence comes from Anditalea andensis, assembly GCF_000714815.1. Classification (GTDB taxonomy): domain Bacteria; phylum Bacteroidota; class Bacteroidia; order Cytophagales; family Cyclobacteriaceae; genus Anditalea; species Anditalea andensis. Next base: position 11,425 of record NZ_JMIH01000018.1, read on the forward strand.
AGGATAGGGTATGCCGGATCGATCGCCTATGGATTTTTACCAGACCTCATCGCCAGTATATCTGCGCATTTCCCAGAACTTAAAGTCGATCTGGTAGAGCCTATCGATATCAGTACTGAAAAGCAACTATTGAATTATCAGATGGATCTGGCATTCCGAAGGGAACCTGCCGGTAACCCTGCCCTCCAGTCGGTATGCCTCTATTCCGAAAACATCTCCCTGGTGGTACCTGAAAATCACCATTTGAATGAAGAAAATTTTGGGAGCATACTGGATGTAAAGGATGAAAAATTTATCCTCAGCGGCCTGCATCACCAAACCTATTACGTGGCTAGTCTCCGTCAAATGTTCAATGAGTGCGGTATGGAGCCGAATGTTCACATCGAATCAGACTTCGGTGGGATGATCTTAAGTTTGGTATCGAAAGGTTTGGGAATATCTATCCTCCCTCACTCCTATGCGATCAACAATTTACAAGGGGTGAGGTTTATCAGACTTCCTACACTGGTAAGCCTATATGTAACCTGGAGAAAAGACGATCCCAGTGCTGTTCTTAAAAACATACTTAGACAGGTAGAGCAGATTAGTTTTAATTACAAGCAATGAAAAGTACAGGTATCGATCAAATAAGCTGATAAAATGTCCAATAAATTAAAGTTTTGTAGGTAGGCGATTTAGCTGGCCTTCCGCTTTACGCTGCAAGAAAAGGAGGGAATCACTTTTCGTTAATCAGTTGGTTTGCTAAAAAAAGACAAAAGATAAACCATGATTTAGCTCATACTTTTAAAGCTGGGCCTACTATAGGGACATCAGCGGATATCATTATAGATTTTATCTATCACTGATAGTTATAAACCATGGTAAATTGAAAACTATCTATAGAATTTTTAGTAAATTGAGCAGAGGAAATCACAAAACGCAAAAATAAATGGAAAATAAAAAGTCAAACACAGAAGGCACCCATAAGGTCTGGGAAGTAAATGAGTCCAGCAGATGCCCTTTTATGGGAGGAGCTTTAGATAAAACAGCAGGAAGCGGTACTTCCAATCGTGATTGGTGGCCAAATCTTTTAAATCTACAAATCCTCAGACAGTTTTCAAATCTGTCTGACCCCATGGATGAAGACTTTAATTATGCAGAAGCGTTTAAAAGCTTAGATTTGGCAGCTGTTAAAAAAGATTTGGCGGCACTTATGACAGATTCCCAGGAATGGTGGCCAGCAGATTACGGTCATTATGGTCCTTTGTTTATCCGTATGGCATGGCACAGCGCCGGTACCTATAGGATAGGAGACGGCCGTGGCGGAGCGAGTTCTGGATCTCAGCGGTTTGCACCGCTGAACAGTTGGCCAGACAATGCTAATTTAGATAAAGCACGTCTATTGCTTTGGCCTATCAAACAAAAATACGGTAAAAAGATATCCTGGGCTGATCTGATGATCCTTACCGGCAATGTGGCACTGGAAACTATGGGACTTAAACCTTTTGGTTTTGCAGGAGGCAGGGAAGACATATGGGAATCCGAAGAAGATATCTATTGGGGTTCTGAAGGTGAGTGGGTTGGAAACAAGGAGCGGTACTCAGGAGACCGAGAGCTGGAGCATCCACTGGGAGCCTCTAATATGGGACTTATCTATGTAAATCCGGAAGGTCCTGATGGCAATCCAGATCCTATAGGGGCTGCCCGGGATATAAGGGAGACTTTTGGCCGAATGGCTATGAATGATTATGAAACCGTAGCACTCATCGCCGGTGGCCATACATTTGGTAAGACGCATGGTGCTGCCGATCCTGTAGAACATGTAGGTGCAGAACCCGCAGCAGCCGGTATAGAAGAAATGGGGCTAGGCTGGAAAAACAGCTACGGCAGTGGCAAGGCAGAACATACCATCACCAGCGGTATAGAAGGCGCCTGGACACAGACCCCTACACAATGGAGCAATAATTTCTTTGACAACCTTTATAATTTTGACTGGGAATGTCACAAGGGGCCAGGTGGAGCATACCAGTGGAAACCTAAGGGTGATGCCGGGGCAGGTACCGTACCGGATGCACATGACCCCAATAAAAAGCATGCACCATTCATGCTGACTACGGATATTGCTTTAAAAGAAGATCCTGAGTACGGAAAAATCTCAAAACATTTCCATGAAAACCCTGAAGAATTTGCTGACGCGTTTTCGAGGGCATGGTATAAGCTGACACACCGGGATATGGGACCCATAGCCCGATATCTAGGTCCTGAAGTCCCTTCTGAAGAACTCCTATGGCAAGACCCAGTGCCAAAAGTTAATCATGAACTCATCAATGATAGGGATATATCCAAACTTAAATCCAAAATCCTTAAATCAGAGCTTTCAGTAGCCGAACTGGTAAAGACCGCATGGGGATCTGCCGCTACTTTTAGAAATTCAGATAAAAGGGGCGGTGCCAATGGTGCACGTATAGCACTGGAGCCTCAGAGACACTGGGAAGTAAACAATCCCCCTGTTTTACAGAAAGTTATCACCACCCTGGAAAGTATCCGCGATGAATTCAACAAAAACGAGCTTTTTGACAAAAGAGTATCTCTGGCCGACCTTATCGTATTGGGTGGATGTGCCGCGATAGAAAAAGCTGCAAAGGATGCAGGGCATTCCATAGAAGTCCCCTTTACCCCAGGAAGGACAGATGCTACACAGGAACAAACAGATATAGAAGCCTTTGAACCACTGGAGCCTAATGGTGATGGATTCGTAAACTATGTAAAAAGAAGACCCACCCTATCTGCCTCTGCAGAAGAAATGCTGGTAGATAAAGCCCAGCTTCTCACCTTAACGGTACCAGAAATGACCGTGTTAGTCGGAGGAATGCGCGCATTGGGAGCAAATTATGATGGGTCTGTAAAAGGTGTTTTCACTGATCGGCCTGGACAGCTTACTAATGATTTCTTTGTCAATCTACTGGATATGCGTATTAGCTGGAAAGCTACAACCGATGATCAAGATGTATTTGAAGGCAGCGACCGTACCAATAACCAAATCAAATGGAACGGTACAAGAGTAGATTTGATTTTCGGTTCAAACTCCGAGCTAAGGGCGATAGCTGAAGTTTATGGCAGCTCAGATGCTCAAGAGAAATTCGTAAAAGATTTTGTCAAAGCCTGGACCAAAGTTATGAATCTAGACCGATATGATTTAAAAAAATAATTGTTTAACTCATTTTTCAAAAAAAGGTGACCTGAAAGATGGTCACCTTTTTTTATTTAAATCCAGACCCGATACGATAACTACTAATGCAATCAATGTATTTTTTGATTATAAAATTTAAAATGTACTTAAAAAAAGTATAAAATTCATAAATCATATTTTTTTTATACCGTCAAAAGCATTTCTAAAGACAAGATTCATATCTGATTGAATTCATAAATATTTGTTTGGCTAATGTATTTTCAATACACATTTGCTATTTTTGTTTAATAATATTTAAATAATATAAAACAGAAAATCATATCTTCATTCATTAAAAATTACCGTTTTTAAGGAATCCAAATAAATTTCGTATGGAAAAATACGTAGTCAATGTAATTTCTTCTACTCAGAGGACTCATACCTTACATAAAATACAGTGTCAGCATTTACCAAAATATTTTAATGATATAGGCACATTCAAATCTTATGAACTTGCTGTTGAAAGTATCTCCAAAATAATACCACAAATACATCTATGTCCCTATTGTATAACTGAACATTCAAAGGGGTAACGAAACCTTGTTCTTTAATTAATGTCAGCATACACGATCATCTTTATATAACTAGATTTCAAATGGAAATAGGAACTTCATGCCTTAACACTTATGCATCTAGCCTGAAATAAAAAATCCACAGATATCGGTGGGGATTATCGTGCCTTTAATAACTCAAATTTACGCGTTATGTCAAAGGGTAGTTAAGGTCACACATTTGTTACCGGCTGGGCCGATTTATAGCGAATAACCTAAAATTCATATTAATGTTAGAAATTTTTATGATTTTTTTTATGTCAGCGTAACATATAATTATTTTAATATTCAAGTAAATTCAATAAATTATTTTATAAAAAAATAAATAACAAATTAAAATACCGAATTTATTATTGGAGATTTTTTATTGGGTTCTATTTAAAACTTTTTTGGCAACAGAAAGATACCTTTCTTGGGTCTTGGTATATTATTTGTAACAAAATAATAAATATTTATTCTATAATATCGATTAAATATTCAAATATCTTAATTTATTATAAAATAAGTTCAATTTTTGCTTAATCCTTTATTCCAAACCACTAGAACCTAAACATTTGATCTATGACTACTTTAGAATTCAGTTACTCGCTAAATAAGTTATCCAAATCTTTAAAGCCATTTGCGCTCAAACTAACAAGAGATTCTGATGATGCCAATGACCTGATGCAGGATACAGTAGTGAAAGCTTTTTCCAATAAGGACAAGTTCACTGAAGGAACAAATCTTAAAGCATGGTTATACACCATTATGAAAAACACCTTCATTACCAATTATCAAAAAATGGTGAGAAGAGGTACTTTCATAGATACGACAGATAATCTCCATTACATTAATTCTGGATCCAACATGATCGAAAATGAAGCCTATAGCAACTTCACTATGGAAGATATCAATTATACTTTGGATCAGTTAGAAGATGTTTATAAAACACCATTTTTGATGCACTTTAAAGGCTATAAGTACCATGAGATAGCCAAAGATCTTACCATTCCTATAGGCACTGTCAAAAACCGAATTCATATTGCAAGAAAAATTTTAAAAGATGAGCTGAACATTTACAAAACAAAATCATGAATTTTTTTATGGAAGTAACAAAGGGAATTTTAAACCAGTAAGTTTGATTCCCTTTGTTCATTTAAAAAAATCATTGCCTACTTTACAAAAATCTTAATATATAGTGGTTCTCCAGTATTATATATCGATTAATGTCAAACCATATGAATGTATACCAACTGCTTAGCTCCACATTGATCGGCACTACAAGCATGACTTTATATAGTTATCTAATATCAAAAATTGAGAGAAAAAACTATAGAGAGCCACGACTGTTAAATAAGCTAATCGAAAAATTGCCAATCCCTAGGGATGTACACCCATCCACGGGATGGATACTACATTATAAAGTTGGTTTTGGATTTGCACTTTTTTATCATCTCACATGGAATAAGTATAAGCCCTTTCGAAATATGCCTACTGCCATAACTATGGGACTTATCAATGGACTGCTCGGCATTGGCGTTTGGGATCGTGTTTTCAAGATCCATCCACATCCTCCAGACATCGATCACCGTGCTTTTTATCGACATTTAATCATTGCTCATGGTATATATGGTGCCGGGGCTTATTTTGGATATCTATTGACCAGGGAAAGAAAATAATGGATTAGAGATAGGTAAAGTAATAACGCAATATCAGAAAGTATAAAAATTACACTAACACCTAACAAGAAGGTTTATGTGTTTATCATTATCGGTATGACATAGAACATATGGTTTTTCATACGTTTTCCTGATTATGGACCAGATAATTGGTCAACTTTTCCCATTGAAGCTTCTGTAATCCTAAAGATCCGGTTTCTGCAATTATGGTGTTGATCACTTTTCTGCTTCCGGCCTTTTTACCACTGTTATTGATCTCCTCCTGCTTACCTATTTGATAGGCATAAATGGTTTTACCCGATCTTCTCACCCTAAATGTACTGGTAGCTTTATCTGTAAAGAAATGTTTGATCTCTGTCTGATCAGATATTTCTGCCCGTGGATCTGCACTGGGGCGGACTGTAAATTCAGCTATGGTTTGGAGTTCTGACACATCGATAATCTGCACCCAGTTGACGGGATCAGGCCCGGGCAGATCTATATAGATATGATAGCCTTTTTTAGGTTTCTCTTCTTGAGTGCTTTCACCATTAGTATCATGAAGGTAAAAGGCGCTGCTGATTCCGGGCAATGATGACCATTTGTTGATATCGAACAATTTGATCTTTGACTGCTCAAAAGCCAATATGGCTTCTTCGATCGATCTATATCTGTGGAAATTTGAAAACTTTTTGTTTTTGGCATGGATACCTTCCAAAAAGCCTATTTCATCCCATATATTTTTTATCCTTTTTCTTATGTCCATACCATATTATTATCGTCATTCATCCTCTATCAAAATGGATACCCAGGTCACGCTAACCCAACCTGTTCCCAATTGCATAAAAAATTTTATAACCTATAGATTGGCTGAAAAGATTTTTGATACGGTTTTTGGGATAACTTGGGTAGATAGCAGCACATTCCAGGCCCACCGTTTCAGGGAAATATTTCCAAGAAATTATATTTATTTTATCCCATATCTAAGGGTAGTGTAGCACTCTGGTTAATATTGGCACCAGTACGGTAGCAAATTGATGCACATAGAATGAGGGTCTATTTTCAGTACATGAAAACTAAATGCTGGACCCACAGGTTCATGAACTAGTGCTTCCTTTTAAGTTATGAAAATTAGTTCATGGATAATAATTACACTCTTGGCTCACTGCCCGTTGGCATTGGCACAGGAAACTATATTAAAAAACAACAGTAATGGTGATAAAATTATGATGCATCTCAATTTCTCTTCAAAACATGTAGCCAATAGATCTGTTGAAGTTTGGTTACCTCCTGGTTATGAAGGTAAAAAAGAAAAAAAATACCCTGTCATCTACATGCATGATGGACAATTCATATTTAATTCAAAGAACAACAGTCAGGCCGATTGGGGAATGGACCAGCTGCTATCCACATTAATAAGCGAGGGAAAAACTCCTGAAATCATAGTGGTGGCTATCTGGAACACACCTTATAGGATAGCCGAATATATGCCCCAGAAGGCATTTGATCTCCTGAGTCACGAACAGCTGGCCAATATCCCTAACATAAAAGGATTTAGACCACAGTCTGATGAGTATCTGAAATTTATAGTAACAGAGCTTAAACCTTTTATAGACCATACCTATCCCACTCTCCCGGAAAGGGAAAACACTGCCATCATGGGGGCTAGCATGGGAGGGTTAATATCTCTATACGCCATATGTGAATATCCTGAGATATTTGGCTATGCAGGCTGCCTTTCTACCCATTTCCCTATAGGCAATGGTATTATGTTGGAATATTTGAAAAGCCATCTTCCAGAACCTGAACATCATAAAATATACTATGATTTTGGGACCAGAACCTTAGATGCCCAGTATGAACCCTATCAGAGAAAAGTAGACCTAATGATGAAAGAGCAAGGATGGGTGGAAAACAAAAACTGGATAACTAAAAAATTTGAAGGCCATGACCACTCAGAAAAAGCTTGGAGATCCAGGGTACATATCCCCCTGATTTTTTTCTTTGGACTCAAGGAAACAGCAGGACAGCTGCAGGACCACATAGAACCGAAATGAGCTGATCACACTACTATAAACTAATGCCCACGTCCTCCCATGAATTCAATGATACGATCTTAAAAGATTCATAAGCAAAATATATAGTAATTTTAATGGTGCAGGTTATCAGCACAATTGAAAATAAAAACAATTTATTTTAATTATAGATAAATAAAAAATGGGAATACCTTTTCATAAGAGCGGTGAAACCTATGAAGAAACAGGATGATCCGCATCATAGCATTTAATAATGTATGATGAAGAAAAGTTAATATAGGGATAAATAAAATAAGCCTACCGGAAGGCAGGCTTATTTAGGTCAAAATTTTTAAAAATCAATAAAAGGCCGTAACATTTCCATCTGTTCGGACAATCCGATTGGTGATATGAATCAGTCCGTCATTGGTTTCTACATCATGTCGCATAATCTGCGCCCCTCCCACTATAATCGCATCGGGCATGGCTCCAGCTCCTACTTCACCAGCAGTCTGTATTTCGATATCATCTCCATCTGCACTTTCTAGCACATGGTTGCTCTGAAATTCACTTGCATATATTTTTCTTGGTACCATATGGGCCTGAATGACCCTGATCAGATCCCCTCTGTTTTTATCATCAAGTAATCGATCATATTCTGCTTTTCTCATCTGTTTAAATGCCTCATTGGTAGGAGCAAAAATGGTGATCTCCTCTTGGGCTTTTACTGATTTTTCAAGACCGGATTTTTCTAACAATTCTATAAAGGTGGAAAAATTGTCATCTTGCTTTAACAAATCTAACGCGCTGTGGTTTTCGGTATCCGTTACATCCTTAAATATATCCTGATAATCCATCTGAGTATCAATAGTAGCGGCTGGGCGATCTGCGGACTGTGTCTGCATCCCTCCTTGAGCATGAACTTCACCGGTAGCACCGATCATCAGTATCACCAAGGATACCGTTCCTATTTTTAATTTGTTATTAATAAGTTTCATAATGATAATATTATAAGGTTATTGAAAACTAATTTTATTATTTAATAACATAATGTGTTCCAAACTATACTACAATTAATAATTATAAGTATTTATTAAAAATATATAAGTTTAAAATTTAAAAAAACCAATTTCATAAGCACTGAACGTAGATATTCGCCATTTGAAGAATTCAGATCATTAAAATGTAATATTAGATATTGAATAATCCCTTTCAGCAAATGTACTTACCAGGCTAAAAAAAAAACACCCCGCAATAAAGGTAACAAAAAAACATATTGTGATAAACCACAATTATTTATATATTGATCACAAATTCACGTCAATGAGAGAATTTATTTTTCCATTTATACTTTTGACAGTTGTTATCTTTTCTTTTCCCTGTAAGATAGCCATAGCTCAGGATGTCCTTTCTATTACAGACCGTCCAAAGTATCCGGTTAGAAGTTTTCTCCAAGTTTATGAAGCTAAATCTTCCGAAGGTATAGCAGAAATCTTCCATAAATATGAAACGGGGCAATTTAGAAACCTCAACACAACAAGAACATTCAATATAGGAGCTACCTCCAGTATCTGGTGGTTTGCGCTTCCCCTCAAAAATCTACAGGAAACCCATAACCATGTAATCTTCATCCTAGCCACTCAAAATGCCTACCTTATAACCCTATATAACGAAGTGGAGGGAAATTTATCTGCTACTGATTATACAGGGTATTCCATACCTCTTTCAGAAAAAAAACTAAACACAAGGCTTTTTTCTTTTGAACTCTTACTGGAGCCGAAGGAAGAAAAAGTCTATTTTGTAAGCGTGGATACAAAGGGGGGAAATCTTTACTTACCATTTTATATGGATGCACCTCATCATTATTGGGCTTACGAAACAAAAAGGGCTACGCATTATGGCATTTTTAGCGGAATATTTATCCTAGCTTTAATGATATCTTTTGTACTGTGGTTTAAAACCAGAGAGCCTATATATGGATACTATGCCGCTTATATCGTTCTGAGCTTCTTTTTGATACTTGAGGAAGATGGATATGCATTTTGGTGGATATATGGGGACCATGTTCCACTTTTATCGATGATCCTAACGACTTTTAGCGGTACTCTTGGAATGGTATTCATGCTACAGATAATGTTGGCATTTCACGGATTTTCGCGGAAAAACTATATCATATATACATTTGCAAGGGTTTCTCAGGTCATCCTTCTCATTTTGGCTTTAGCAAACCTGCTTTATCTACTGGTCCCTTATCCCAATGAAATGAGGAGTATTGTCTACAATATCAGCTTCATCGGTATTATAATAGGTTCCTTTACAGCGCTGGGGGGTAGTATTTTTAAATTGCTCCAAGGCTTTAAACCAGCAAAACTTTACCTGCTGGCCATAAGTGTAATGATACCAGGGCTGCTCAATTATAGTTTAAATACATTGGGTATCACCAATTTTAATATGCTATACCCCAATGGGATAGTAGTGGGCATTACACTGGAAATTATCATTTTGATTTTTGCACTGGCCTATCGGTACCAGGATATCAAAAAAGAAAAGGACACTTTATTAGAAACCTTGAACCAGGAAAGAAAGGCGGCAGCTGACCAGATTCTGCAAACATTGGAAAATGAACGGGAAAGGTTAGCCAAAGACCTACATGATGATCTGGGAGGTCTCTTGGCACTTATCAAAATGCAACTGAGTCATTTAACCCAAATATCCCCTCCGCCTCCTTTGCTGACAGACACACTTTCGCTAGCCAGCAAAGCCTGCAATGACCTAAGAGCCATCTCCCATGACCTCATAGTAGAAAGTCAGGAATCCCGTGATTTACCTGCTATGATCAATGAAATCATCCGCTTCTATGAAGATAACCATTCCCTGAAATTTTATACTTATTATAAAGATATACCTGAACTGGAACTCAATGTCAAAATCACCATTTTCAGAATGATTAAAGAACTGATGCTGAATGTAATCAAGCATGCCGAGGCAACAGTATGTAATATTCAGCTGATTTATGATAAAAACATACTGAGAATCATGGTAGAGGACAATGGTGTAGGTTTTGATAAATCGCAAACCGCCCACCCGTCAAATGAAGGCATCGGGCTGAGCAATATTAAATCAAGAGTAGATTTCCTTCAAGCAGCAATGCACATAGAAAGTAACTTCACGGGTACTACCTTTATTTTTGAAATACCTTTTTCCATCAATGTCAGCCCATCGGTTTTAAAATGAACCTCAATACCATTCATATAGCCATAGTAGATGATCATGAACTTTTTAGCTTGGGCATGAAAGCGCTTATTGCTGGGTTTATCCCCCCACAGCACATATCAGTAATGCATGATGGTAAGGAGTTGATTAAAGCTATTGCATCTGGAACCCCTATGGACCTAGTATTATTGGACCTCCAAATGCCGGATATAGACGGGAAAGCAGTCATTCGCCACCTGCAAAACACTGGCAGCGTTATAAAAGTCATCGTGATCTCTATGCATAATGACAGGTATGTCATCGAGGAATGTAAAGAAATGGGAGCTGATGGCTATATAAAAAAAGACTCCACTACCATGATCTTAGAAGAAGGAATAACACAGGTACTCGAGGGCAAAAAATACTTCCCTGCTTTATCCTGCAAACCTGATGATTCTCCAGTTTCAGATATTATAAAAACATACGGACTGACAAAAAGAGAAATCGAGATCATCAAAATGGTCAAAAACAATTACAGTTCCCATAGAATAGCCGATATCCTGCACATCAGCTACCAGACCGTAAAAACACACCGTAAAAATATTAACCAAAAACTGAACATTACCAATGTGGTTGCTTTAATAGAATTTGCACATAAATATAAACTGTAAATCTAAAAATCCTGCCTGTATGCTACTTCTTCAATAGGCTAATGGTATGAAATTGATTAAAATCTATTACCTCATAACCTTGATTGATTTATATCTACCTATACAGTTTTTTGATTTGTCTTTTCTCCAACAAGTAAGCTGGCAGGCATGAAGTTCATTATCTATCCTAACACCAAACTTTTAGGATTACCGGCTAATTATTAGAAGTTTCCACTATTTCTAAGGCTTTTATGGCTTTTTCCCAACCTCTTTGATAACTGCTCGCTACTCCTATAAAATTCTGAAAGTCAAATTTCCACATCATTATATTCATATTCTGTAAATCATTAAAATTATGGTCTGTCCAGACTGCCATCAGACTGGTGTTCATCACATGATTGCCACATTACCTGATGGCTATAGGGCAGATCTATAGGGAGACCTTCATCATCCTACTTTTCATCTGTTTATATGTTATTTTTTAAAGGTCATATGTTGTCCCGTACCGGCTGTCGGGATAGCCTGTCCCGAATTTATTCGGGAGAATCTCGCAGGATATATAATCACCCCAGTATGTGAGCTTTTGCTCATGCTCGATTTCATAGCATTATATATGTATTTTATCTTCCCACTTTGTAAAACTATAAATAAAATTGTTTGCATGCTTCTTAAGAAATATTAATTGGAGTTAATAAATCCAAAACAGGAAACTTTACCCATTACGTATTTCTGTAAGTAAATGTCTTATCAAAATTATAATTAAAACATCACTTACTCATAAATAATGCATTTTCAGTATAATCATTTCACGTGGTCATGAACTTTCATTTACCTAAGGTGGGTAGTCAAAATCAGGGCATTCTACTCTATAAAGCCTATATGTTATCTTGCTTGGTATCATTTGGTATTTTGGCGTTTAGGGCATCTACTAACTTTAATAATGTATGCTGGAAAATTCTTATTTCTTCTGCTGTCATAGTACTGCCGGAAATGTCCCCTAAAATCTTGTCTGGAATAGACACTGCCTTCTCTTTAAGTATCTCCCCCTTTGGATATAAACTCACCACCACACTCCTTTCATCTAAACTGGAGCGTTTTCTCGAAAGAAGTCCTTTTTGTTCTAAACGCTTCAGTAAAGGAGTCAAAGTATTAGACTCTAACAAAAGTCGTTCTCCTATCCTATTTACAGTCTGATGATCCTCTTTCCATAATACCATCATCACCAAATATTGAGGGTAAGTTAGATCCAGTTCTTTTAGATACGGGCCATAAACTTTGGTAGTCAGACGAGAGGCTGCGTATAAAGGAAAGCAAATTTGATTCTCTAAATATAGTTTTTTAAAATGCTGGTTCATATCACTTAGAAATTTGGACCGACTGTATTATTATTCAGTTAATTTCGACTTTCGGGTAAGTAGATGCGTTAGTGCTCCCGTAGACCACAGCGCCCACAGAATCAATACAGGTTGAAAGAACAGCCTGATAAGTCTTTTATTATCGGTGTCCAGACCAAAACCGTCTATGGAATTGGTATATTGGGAAATGTTACCAGGAAATATAAGTATATAAAAAATGGCAAGCACAATTCCTACTTTTACCCTATATAGGTATAAAAATATCAAAGATAGCCCCAAAATAATTTCCACTATTCCCGAAGCTACTACCACCAAGTCCTGAAATCCAGGGTCACTTGGAAGCCATCGAGGCACCTGTGCCTGAAACTCTTCCCGCTGAAAAGTCAAATGGCCCAGACCTGCCAAAGTCATAAAGCTTCCCAATACTATCCTTGCTGTTTTTTGAATCCAGGTCCTTCCCATCATTAAATCGCTTATGTTTATATCGTGTACGATTTAATATGGGAAAAGTTTGATGATTTCCCTAAAATTAAAGTTTATAGATATAATATTACCATTAGGCCAAGCTAGCCTTAAGGCTCCCGAGTCCTGCTCTCCCCATTGAACTTGGTGATTTTTATATTTTGGCAATTTTCGGGTATCGTCAATGTACGGGTAGACTGGGAAAGGTATCCTGATCCATAAGGTGTTTCAAGGGTCTTTGTCATTCCGTTTTTTAGAAAAAAGGAGATCCTAAAATCATCTTTTTCTAATGGCAGGAAATTTTTAACTGCCTTTTCTCCTACTTCCTTAAATATCTGTAGCGGGCCTTGATGTGATTGTACAGCTAATAAGGTCTGACCCTTTACAGTGGAAAGGCCAGCCAAACTTCTTCCTTCTCCTGATACCAAAAAACCGCTATCTGTGACTTTTATCGTTTCATTAGTTCTACCGTCCATGACGGTTCCCAGTGAAGCATCATATCTTCCTGAAACTGTTTCATTTCCGTAAAAATTGCCAACAGTAAAGACAAGGTCACTATATTGATCCATATAAATACCATAAATTGGGGAAAATTGGGCTTCCATGGGCAAGGGTTTAATCTGAAAATTTCCTGAATCATCCATTTTCATAGCTACACTGGAAAACTCATGAACCCTTAATTCAAGGGCATTTCTTTTTTCCTCCTCAGTAAAAAAACTGTTAAAGTTTATTTTGGCAAATTCATTGTATTTGAGAAACCTGTTTCTCCAGGATGGGACCTGGCTGACCAGCATATTCCTACTGGCCACCGGATACATTCCATCCACCAGGTGGCCAAACATCACAGGATCTATACTCCCATTGCCATCAAAGTCATCGGCCAGCATGATAAGCGGATGCTCTTCATCTGCCTGCCACCGGATATTTTTTCCAAAATTTCCCAGAATATATTCCGGTTTCCCATCTTGATCTATACCCACTGAATATATACTGTTCCACCAGCCTTCAGATAATTTAGGTCCTATCTGATCGGATACATCTTTGAAAGTTGTTTTGCCATTTATGCGTCCCTGTTTGAAAAACGTAATAGGCATCCACTCTCCTACCACTATTAAATCCACTAAACCATCCTGATCAAAATCAGTCCATATAGCACCAGTTACCATTCCTATATTTTCTAAGTCTGGAATATATTGCCTGCTTACCTCTTCATATTTACCGTTGCGGTATTTTAATAAAGCCGATGAAAGGGGCTTGGGATATTCTCCAGGCATTATCCTGCCTCCTACAAACAATTCTATATTTCCATCCCCATCGATATCTGCTCCGGTAACAACGGAGCCACTGAAATTCGTCTCCGGTAGCCCTTCTTCTAAAAGACTGAAGTTCCCCTTGCCGTCATTGACATATAAGCGGTCCTGATAGTGAGGGGATCCCTGTGCATATCTGCTCCCACCACTGACCACATATAGGTCCAAATCCCCATCATGGTCAATATCCACTAAAAGGCAGCCCATATCATCTGCATTATCATCAACGAATAGCTCCTTCTTGATAAAAAGTCCATCTTGAGTCTGTAAAAATAAAGTTCTTGGAAAGCCAGCTGATCCTCCAACGAACAAGTCATCCAGTCCGTCTCCATTGACATCTCCTACCGCCATGCCCGGACCATTTTCTGAATGCTTATGAGGCAATAATACCTGTCTATTAAAATCTTTATAGGATCTATGTTGATGGGAATGTTGGATTCCCAGAGACTCAGCAATTTCAGCAAAAATTGGAGACATAGCTGTTTCCTCATTATAATCTGACTCTATAGCATTAACATAGTCCACAGTGATTGGACGGTTGGGCTCAATACCTGTCAGTTCCTGCTGTCTGCCATCCGGCCAGGTTACTTTTAAAAATAACTCAGCCGTATTGGGTCCCAGACCAAAATGAGCTGTAGGCTCTACGAAAGATTTATAACCTCGGGTAGGGTAATGTTCATAAAACTGTGTTTGGGTTTTCCCGTCCAGTTCAGATGTAAGTTCCAGTACTGCACCCAGGCCCATTGTATTGGTTTTTGGTCCTTTGATTTTTACTTTCAGATAGGAGTTCCCTTCAGGCTCCATTTCCATCAGCCTGTTTTTATAGAGAAATGCTTCTTCATTGAGGTTGTTTATGACCAGATCCAAATCTCCATCATTGTCCAGGTCGCTATATACAGCTCCATTAGATATGGAAGCATGCACAAAGCCCCAATCTATACTTTGATCTGAAAAGGTAAGGTCTTTATTGTTTTCATAAATATAGTTGGGTAACCTTACCTCTTTTAAAGCAGATAATCCTTTCAAGAGCAGTGCCCTTCGCTCTTCAACAGTGGTAAATGGGCCGAGGCTTTGTGTGAAATTAATATGATCCAGATCGGTAACGTCCTTCCCATACCCATTACTAATAAAGAGATCCCGGTATCCATCATTATTGAAATCTGCCAACAAGGGAGCCCAGCTCCAATCGGTTTGGGCCACTCCTGATAGGAATCCAATTTCGCTGAATCTGCCATTCCCCCTATTCAGCTGCAGGGAGTTTCTGACATATTGTGGTTCATAGCCCCTATCCAGATTACTCATATACAGGTCATAATTTTCAGTCGGCGAAAACATGGTTTTCTGTCTCAGGTTATCAGGAGGGAACATGTCCAGCGTGACTATATCGACCAAACCATCATTATTGAAATCCGCCACATCCACACCCATGGCATTAAAGCTCTGATGCCGGATCATCTGGTCGATTTGATTGGTAAAAGTACCGTCTTGGTTGTTGATGTAAAGTACATCATTGGTGATAAAATCATTGGCCACATAGATGTCAGGATAGCCATCTCTGTTAAAATCACTGATAGCCAGCCCCAGGCCATATCCCTCAATTAGAATTCCTGCTTCATGGGTGACTTGAGTAAATGTCCCGTCCCCATTGTTTCTATACAGCTTGTCATTACTTTTTCCTTTTCCGGTCACTTCTTTTTGTCTCGATGTATTGCGCTGGAAGGCTTCCAGTGCATTTGAGAGGATATAAAGATCCAAAAAACCGTCCCGATCAAAATCAAAAAATGCTGCCTGGGTATTAAAGCCACGATCATCTATACCATATGCCGCTGCCATTTCCTTAAATACGGGGATTCCTTCAGAATTGATTCCTTGATTGACAAAAAGTAAATTGGGATCCGGGAAATTATCATCTTGATTGGAAACACTCACATAGATGTCCAGAAGGCCATCATGATTGATGTCAATTAATGTAACACCTTCTGCCCAGCTGTTTGTTTCTATATTGGCTATTGGGCTGATATCGGTAAACTTTAAATCACCATTGTTGATGAATAATCTACATGAAACCATATTACCGACAAAAAAAATATCAGGTAATCCGTCGTTATTAAAATCCCCAATGGCTAAGCCACCCCCATTGTAGATATAATCAAAGTTTAAAATATTAAAATCTTCATTGATATCCAGCTGGTTATTAAAATTTAAGCCGGTTTGCATGTAAGGCAACAGTTCAAATAGTTTGGTCTCCTCTCTTGGATCTGAACAACTAATAAAAATTGTCGTAAAAAATAAAATAGTCAACAGCCTATCTACACATTTAATCGACTTCGGTAAGGGCAAATGTTGGAAGCTAATACACTTCATAAATACTATTTTTTCTATTATGGGTTTATTTTGATATTACTAAAATTTATTGATCAATAAAGCGTTTATCCCTATTACTTACCAAAGGTTTATAATAAAGTATATTATTACTTCGAATCAATCTAGTCAAAAGAAAGAGGCCATCCAACATATGAACAGCCTCTCACTTAAAAAATTATAATTATTGTATTAACTTGATTTAGAGATAAATCAAGAAATTAATAACCGGGATTTTGATCCGCATTTGTCAAAGCTGCGTTATTGTCTATTTCAGAAAATGGCAAAGGCATCAGATCATGGTGGGTCCTGTAATTAACTATCGGTTCACTTGCCAAAAATCCTAATCTTCTCCATCTACGGATATCCCTGTTTCTTACCTGCTCTCCTGCCAATTCCACCCTTCTCTCATGTTGGATAGCTATTCTCATCTGCTGTTGAGTGCCAACTGGATATTGCGCTGTGGGGTAAGGAGGCATGGCCACATCTGGCCTTTCTCTGGTGGCATTTAAATAAGGTAAAGCTCCTGCAGTATTGCCCATTTCATTTTCTACTTCGGCCATCATCAACAATACATCTGCATAACGGATCACCCTAAAATTGATACCCGACTGCATATTCTCATCACTCTGCTTATAGATCATGGTATATTTCCTCCAGCTTGGTCTTTCCGTGTCATCAATGGAAACCACATTTTGGCCATTGTTATAGGTGTCCCCTACTCTATAGAAATTGTATGAAAACCTAGGATCATCTTTAGCGGCACCTGTGGCCACTCTTTCAAAGGCATTAACTAAAGAAGTGTTGGGTATAAGGTTTCTCCAAGCCACCGGGCTATATTCCTGACCGCGCAATGTCGTAAAAGACATACCTGAACCATCTCCGTCCCATACATTGGCATCTCCATGTTCCCTTGTCATTTGGACTTCAAATAAGGATTCCATATTGTTCTCATTCTCCTCTTGGAAGTTGTCAAGATACCGGTTTACCAGATTATATTGACCTGAACTGATAATTTCTTCCAGTAGTGGTCTAGCGGCTGCAAAATCCCCTCTAAACATGTGCACCCTTGCCAACATGGCCAGAGCAGCTGATCGGGTAGCTCTACCTCTATCGGCACTGCCATATTCATTTTTTTCGGGTAGTCTATTGGCCGCTTCTGTAAGATCACTGATCATAAGCTGAAAAGTTTCTTCTTCAGATGATCTCGGTACTGCACTATTAACAGATGTTGCCATTTCTGTCATGATAGGTACACCTCCCCACATAGAGCCCAATTCATAATATGCCCAACCACGGAGAAAATAAGCTTCTCCTATTAATCTGCTTCTCAACGCTTCAGTAATCTCTTCAGTAGCATTATCGGCATAGTTGATTACGATATTTGCTCTATGGATTACCCTGTACCATCCTCTCCAATTGGATACGATAACGGGGTTGGAAGGATCAAGGGCCCCCTGGACAATCTGGTTTCGATGGGCTTCTAACTGTCCCCCACCTGACTGTACATCATCAGACAGCATATCATGAAAGAAAAAGTATTCCCTTATATAAAGATCTAAACCCTGCAAAGCAGAATAGATGGCATTTACCCCTGCTTCTAATTGGGGACCTGAAACGAAAAAGGTTTCCACTGAAAGCTGATTTGGGTTTATGGGTTCCAGTTTTTCTTCATCACAGGAAACCATCCCAATCAGCAGTAATGTAGCTGTAAATATTATTTTGGATTTCATTGTATATATACTTTATGCTTTTTTGATTGGATTAGAAAGTCACTTGAATGCCGCCAATAAATGTTCTGGCAGCCGGATATTGACCGAAGTCTATTCCCAGTCCCAATGTAGTATCTATGTCCTGACCAGCCGCTATTTCAGGATCATATCCGGTATAGTTAGTAAATGTGAGTAGATTCTGTCCGGATACGTATATTCTTACATTAGAGATAGATCCATTGCTAGCCCTTTGTAACACATTGGTGGGTAATGTATACCCAATGCTCATATTTTTTAATCTTAGATAAGAACCATCTTCTATCCATCTGGAACTTGCACGGGCATTTCTATTAGGATCACCATTTATCGCTCTAGGTACTTCTGTATTGGTATTTCCAGGAGTCCAACGATCCAATACCACATCACTGGCATTAAACAATCTGGTCATCCCTTCAGTATGGAATCTCAACAGATTAAATATTTCATTTCCCTGAACCCCTTGCCAAAACATAGATAAGTCAAAATTTCTATAATTGGCAGACAAGTTTAAACCATAAGTGAAATCAGGTAGATAATGCCCAAGATAAGTTCTGTCAGAAGCATTGATAACACCATCCCCATTAACATCAGTAAAACGAAGGTCTCCTGCTGCTGTATGGGTAGTAGGATCATAACCCTCACGGATACCATCATCATTAAGTTCAGGTAAATTCTGAACTGGGGCTGTCAGG
The DNA here is from genome assembly GCF_000714815.1 of Anditalea andensis. Lineage (GTDB taxonomy): Bacteria > Bacteroidota > Bacteroidia > Cytophagales > Cyclobacteriaceae > Anditalea > Anditalea andensis. The sequence continues at coordinate 30,609 of NZ_JMIH01000018.1, forward strand.
GCTTCTTCATTACTCTGGAAAATGCCTTCTACATTCCAACCATAGAAATATCCGATCGGACGTCCAGCCTGGGTAAATGTCAAAGGATCACCCTGAAATTCAGGACCGAATATGGTATTTCCTGTACCTAGAGAAAGCAGCTCATTTTTTACCAAACCTATGTTACCATCAATGGCAAATTGAAAATCTCCGGTATATTTCCTATAACCTAAAGCTAATTCTACCCCTCTGTTCGAAACAGTTCCTACATTGGCTACCGGTGCTCCGTCATATCCCAAAGATGGGGGAACAGGAACTCCTAGTATCATGCCTTCGGTACGGTTGTCAAACCATTCAAAAGAGAGATTAAAATTATCGTTAAACAAGCCCAAATCGAATCCTATATTCTTCATGATGGTGGTTTCCCATCTTAAATCTGTATTAGCCAAAGTAGATATAGTACTTCCTGGTTCTAAGCTACCGCTGAAAGGATAGAAAAAATTGCTGTTTATAGTAGCCTGATACACGTAATTTCCTATTTGGTCATTTCCGGTTTCTCCATAACTGGCCCTTAATTTCAGATCACTGATAGCTGTAACTGATTGCAGGAATGGCTCCTCACTGATTCTCCATCCGGCAGATACCGAAGGGAATGTTCCCCACTTATTATTTGGGCCAAATCGCGATCCTCCATCTCTTCTTACAGAAGCGCTGAATAAGTACTTTTGATTATAGTCATAATTAACACGAGCCAAATAGGAAATCAGTGCGTATTCCACCCTTGAACTGTTGGAAGTTTGGTTTTGAACCCCCTGCAGTTCCCTGATTTCATTGGTAAGAAAATTCTGGCCACCACCAGCTAACGTAGTGCTTAAGAATGTCTGCTGTTCTACTACACCCAACACATCAAAATTATGATTATTTATAGATTTGCTATAAGAAAGCTGATTAGAGATAAGCGGTGAGAAGAAGTTGAACCTATTTTGGTTAATCACAGCAAACGGCTGTATGTGAAAGTCTCCTGACCTGTATCTAGGTGTGTACTCGTTAGTAGTACCCATTGCTAGATCAGTACCTACCAAAAATCTGTATCGTAAGCCTTCAAGAATGTCCACATTCAAATATGCTGTTCCCAAAATTTTGTATTCCTGGGTATTATTTGTCCTTAAGGTTACTTGTTGTACCGGGTTTTCAGGATCAGAACCATCCACATTGTCAGGTGTCCTGAATCCACCCAATCTGCTCTCATCTCTCACAGGTAGATAGGGTATACTTTTGACCATATGTTCCATCTGTGTTCTACCGCCGGTCATAGGCTCATTATTTCTATTGGAATAACCTATGGTTAAGGTTTGACCTACAGTCACCCTGTTGCTGATCTTAATTTCTGTATTACTTCTGAATGAAAACCTTTCAAAATCTGTCCCCAGCATGATCCCTTCCTGTCCAAAATAACCTGCTGAAATGTTATATATGACATTTTCTGAACCTCCGGAAACGCCTACATTATGGTCCTGTATTATAGCTGACCTAAACATTTCATTTTGCCAGTCAGTTTCTACATTGGCAAGTTCACCCAAATTACCAAATCGTTGTGGGGGTGAACTCCCCGCATTGGTCAGCAGGTCCCTTCCGAAATCCAAATATTGGTCCCTTCTCAACAAATCCAATTGTCTCCATGCACTCTGCGTTCCTACATAAGAATCAACTGTCACTACAGGTTTGCCAACCCTACCTTTTTTGGTAGTGACTAATATCACCCCATTAGCAGCCCTTGATCCATATATTGCAGCTGCGGAGGCATCTTTTAATACTTCAATAGACTCAATATCAGCAGGGTTTATAAGGTTAAGACCACCGGCAGGCACGCCATCTATGACATATAATGGATCGTTGTTTCCTACAGTACCTACGCCCCTTATCCTGACCACAGGATTACCGCCTGGACTACCAGGATTGGTAACCTGCACACCAGCAGCCCTTCCCTGAATGGCAGAAGCCAAGTTAGGTACCGGAAGCTCCCGGATAGTTTCAGAAGATATAGAAGTAATCGCACTGGTTACCGTAGCTCTTTCCTGGGTACCATAGCCTACTACCACCACCTCTGATAGTGAAGATAAATCTGGATTGAGTGAGACATTGAGCGAAGTAGAATTGCCTACTGTAACCTCACGTGGGCTATACCCAATAAAGGAAAATTGTAACACAGCATTAGATGACGGTACAGTAAGGGTAAAATTACCATCGAGGTCTGTCGCAGTACCGGTGGAAGTGCCTTTAACACGGATGTTCACCCCGGGAAGTGTTTCTTTGGTATCGGTATCTATGACGGTGCCTGATACTGTAAAGGGTTGATTGTTTGCCTGAGCCATTACGCTTAGAGGAAGCAATAACTGCCATAAAATGAGTAGAAACATCATACAGGAATAAAATTTCCATGTGTTTCTTAATTTTGGGTAAATTGTTTTAAACATACAGTTTTATTTATTATTAAATATACATAGGTTAATTAGTTTAGATTTTATAATACAGAGCGATAAAATGTAGACTGTTATCAAGCTATAAAAAATAGCTACATCAACACACCTTCGTTTTTAGAAATTATTTTACTGTGAAACTCCCAAAAATAACGTCTATAGCCTTTCATGTAAAATATTAGATGTTTAAATTCCTCGTCTAACTTAGATAAAATAAATATGGTAGACAAGAGTGAAATCAGGTGTTTTCACCTCATTTTGGTAGTTTATTGCACTTAAATATCCTAATAATTTCTGTCCAAAAACTGTAAAAAACAATGAATATAGCCAAAAAAGGGTGTTTTTTATTTTAACTTAAAGTTACCTGTATTTTTTCTTATTGCGTTTAGATGAAATGTGAAAAATGCGCTGTTTTGGTCTTTAAATTTAAATTTCCATCACTTAAATAAAACTACTGCCCAACCTTTCATAGAAATTTAATTAAATGTATTACCTTCAGTATAATTTCGAATGCACAACTTATTTTTATAATGTATTATTGTAATATAGTGGTGTTACCAGGGAGTTTTATACTGCTAAAATTCCAATGATTTAATGGTGGTTATCAAGCAATGATAACCACTATTACTAACTATTTTATAAAACCTCTTAACAATTTTTCTCAGCAAATAATACCTAAAGATATATTTTACATTACAATAAGGAAAACATCAGTTGTGGTATAGGTAATAAAAAAAGAACTGAAGCGAAATAAGGTATCTCATCGAAAGGATGATTATCTAAATAGCTCAATATAGTTCACAATAGATATAAATATATTTACAATTGCATTTCCGTTCTATTTATTAACAAAGTGATTTATTCAAAACCCAATCTGATCCTATTATTGATATTATGCTGCTTCACCACTGGGAAAACAGTGGCCCAGATGACACCTACAGTAGTAAACTTAGATGAAGATGTTTCCTCCATTTCAGTCATTCAGATGATGGATTTTTATCTGGACACTACATCGGTTTATGACATTGATGATGTGGCAGCTCCCTCCTTTCAGGATCGTTTCCAAAAAATATCTGATCCTCATGTCATCTATGATTATTTAGATGCGGCATTATGGATGAGACTTACGGTAAACAACCTTCAGGACAGCCATACCAAATCATGGTATTTTGAATCTTGGGGCTTTGATATTAAAAACATCTCATTTTACTTTCCTAACCCTGATGGAAGTTTTGCTGAATCCACTGCAGGATTTGACCTTCCTTTTGGTAAAAGAGATATTCATCATAAAAATTTCAACTACCTGTTAAATCTGCTTCCCTCAGAGAAAAAAACTTATTATATTAAAGTAAATAGGAATTATAACCAAGAATTTGTTTTTCATCTAAGGACCAATGAAAAATTCATCTCTCATTCCCTTAATGAATACCTGCTATTAGGCATATACTATGGTGTATTGATATTGATTCTCATTTTCAACCTATATCTTTTTTTCAGCCTTAAGGATAGATTATATTTATATTTTGTTTGTTTGATTTTGGCCTGCATATGGTTTTCTCTTGGCAGGGATGGATTCGGGTTTCAATACATATGGCCAAATACTCCCTGGATCAACAGGCTGACTAATGAAAACTTTATAGAGTTCTTTATTATCCTGGCCACGCTCCTGTTTTCCAATAGATTTGTTCAGAAATATACTAAAAGTGATAAGGTAATCAAGTTCACCTATTGGGCTATACTGGTCAAAATGGCTTTTTTCATCAATCAGCTATACTTTTTTGAACTGTACTACATCACTTACATTTCGATCACTATCCTTATATTATTGGTTCCTTTTTCTTTGGGACTGAGGTCCTTGGCAAAGGTAAACATCTATTCGTGGTCTTATATTATGGCTTATGGATGCCTGTTTTTGGTAATTATGTATTCCTATTCCAAAACCATAGATATTTTTGACAATCCGGTCTTGAACTGGTATTTTGTTTACCCGGTCATATTTCTCGAAATGGTATTATTTTCTTTCTCCATCTTCAGGCAAATCAAGTTTCTCCAGAATGAGTATATTGTAGCGAATAGGGAAAGGGCTTTGGCACTGGAAAAAAACAATCAGTTGACATTGGAGATGAACACCAAACTAAAAGAAAAGGTTAAGGCCAGAACAGAAGAAATAGAAGCTATGGCGGCAGATCTTGCCAGAAAAAACGTGGAGTTGCAGACTACCAACCTGAAACTCCAAGAACTGAATTCACAGGTTAGTCAGATGAACAAATATCTTGAAGAAAACAACCATAAACTTCAGGTAAATATGAAACAGGTGAACCAGGACATGGCATTGATGAAGGGACTTGATTTTGAAGATTTCAAGAATGTATTCCCAGATAAAGACTCCTGCCTAAAATTCTTGTCCGAGCTTAAATGGAAGGAAAGGTATATTTGCAAAAAATGTGGATTTAACAAGTTTACCAATGGGCCTAATCATTCTAAGAGATGTAAGAGCTGTAATTATCTCGAATCACCTACTGTAGACACCCTATTTCATAAGGTTAAATTCCCTATCGAAAAAGCATTTTATATGCTTTATCTGTCCAATAGAAAAGACATAGAGCTTACAGCCACCGAACTTTCCGAAATCTTAGAACTGAGAAGGGAAACCTGCTGGACATTTAAAAATAAGATTGCCCTTGCTATGGAAAAAGTTGATCACAATATTGAATTGAATGGATGGGAATCTCTTGCACTGGTACACCTGGAATAATTAAATAGTCATATCATGCATACCACGTTATAATTTACTACTTTAACCTTAAATAGACAGTCAAATTACTTTCAATAAATCCAACCTATGAGAACCTTAAATTATTTGACGAGAAGCATATTGTACTGTTTCTCAGTGATGCTCTTCATTACAGCCTGTAATGATAAAAGAAGCGATGAACCCCGAGTACTGGTTTTCAGCAAAACTGCTGGCTTTTATCATGAGTCTATTCCGGAAGGCATAGCTGCTATCCAAAAGCTTGGAAATGAGCATGGTTTTCAAGTAGATACCACTACCAGAGCAGAGATGTTTACCGAAGAAAATTTAATGCAGTATGCTGCGGTGATCTGGCTCAGTACCACGGGAGATGTGTTGAACCATGTGCAGGAAGCGGACTTTGAGCGGTATATACAGTCAGGAGGCGGTTATGTGGGCATTCATGCTGCTACTGATACAGAGTACGGGTGGGGATGGTATGGCAGATTAGCAGGTGCTCAGTTTCTTAACCACCCAGGCATGGGTGATCCGCATCCCAATGTTCAGGATGGCACTATTAATGTTACCGACAGGAATCACCCATCTACCCAATTTCTGCCAGAATCCTGGGACAGAAGAGACGAGTGGTACAGTTTCAAGAAATTAAATCCCAATGTCAATGTTCTGATGTATTTGGATGAAGAAAGTTATCAAGGTGGGCATAAAATGGGAGAACATCCGCTCGCCTGGTATCATGAATATGATGGCGGAAGGGCTTTTTACACAGGAGGAGGTCATACGCGGGAATCATATCAGGAGGAATTATTTTTAGAGCATATCCTTGAAGGAATCAAGTATGCCATAGGTGATAACCATAAACCAAATTTTAATAAAGCCACCACGCAGAGAGTACCCGAAGAAAACCGTTTTGAAAAGATACAGCTATCATTGGGAGAATTTACCGAACCTACAGAAATGACCATATTGCCCAATCTGGATATTCTAATTGCCCAGAGAAGAGGTGAAATATTGCTTTACAAGCAAGGCGATACTACCGTTCGCGAAGTGGCCAAACTGGATGTGTTTTGGAAAGCTGAAGTACCGGGAGTAAATGCAGAGGAAGGGCTTATGGGATTACAAAAAGATCCTAATTTTAAAAACAACCATTATGTTTTTGCTTTTTATGCGCCTTCCGGTTCCGAAGAAATCAACAGGCTTTCACGGTTTACTTTTGCAAATGATGAATTCGACCTTAGCTCGGAAAAAGTAATACTGGAATTCTATTCTCAGAGAAATATCTGTTGCCATACAGGGGGATCAATAGCATTTGATAAGGACGGCTTACTTTATCTTTCTACAGGAGACAACTCTACCCCTTTTGACCAACCTACGGGAAAATTTGTAAACAGAGGCTTTGCACCTTTAGATGACCGGCCTGGATTCAAACAGTTTGATGCCCGGAGAAGCGCTGGAAACTCAAATGATCTCAGGGGAAAAATTCTTAGGATAAAAGTAAACGAAGACGGTTCTTATGATATACCGGAAGGTAACCTCTATCCCAAAGGCACAGATAAAACAAGACCGGAAATTTATATACAAGGCAACAGAAACCCTTACCGAATAAGTATAGATCAGAAAACAGGCTATTTATATTGGGGCGAAGTGGGTCCTGACGCCAATTCAGATAGTTTGCAAACCCGGGGCCCCAGAGGATATGATGAAGTCAATCAAGCCAGGGCAGCGGGAAATTATGGTTGGCCGTTCTTCGTGGCGAATAATCTTGCCTATGTTGAGTATGATTATGGAAGCGGGGAGTCTGGAAGAACTTTTGATGCTGCTGCACCAAGGAATGATTCCCCCCATAATACCGGTCTCACTGAATTGCCCGAAGCCCAGCCGGCATTTATCTGGTATCCTTATGGTGCTTCTGCTGAATTTCCACAGGTAGGAACAGGTGGAAGAAATTCCATGACCGGACCAGTATATTATTCTGACATGTATACTAAAGACTCTCGGTACCCATCATATTATGATGGAAAGTTATTTATATACGACTGGGTGAGGGGTTGGATCAAAGCTGTGACCATGACTGCAGATGGTGATTTTGACAAGATGGAACCTTTCATGTCCACTACCAAATTCAATGCACTCATGGATATGGAAGTAGGACCAGATGGTAAACTGTATATATTAGAATATGGAAACGGCTGGTTTACCAAAAATCCCGACTCCGGACTTTTCAGAATAGATTTCAATGATGGAAACCGGTCCCCGATAGTAGGAAACATCCAGGTGGATAAAACTTCCGGCAGTTTACCCTTTACAGCTGTCTTTACCGTGGATGCCAGTGACCCGGAACAGGATCCTTTAACTTACAAATGGGATTTGGGCAATGGTGAAACGGTAACAACACAGGAGCCCATGCTGGAATATACCTTTGAGGAAGCCGGTGACTATGATGTAAAGGTCCAAGTATCAGATCCGGAAAATCTCACCGCTACCAGTGGTGTAGCCTCAGTATATGCCGGTAATATCGCTCCGGAGGTTACGATTAACATCCAGGGTAACCAGTCATTTTATTTCCCGGGAGAAAAGGTTTCTTATGAGGTAAGCGTGTCGGATCCTGATGATGCGGATGCTGCAGGTGACCTGTCTTCACTCTATATAAGTGCCGATTATATATCAGGAATGGATCAGGCTGAGGCATCCCAGGGACATCTTGTCATGACGGAAGCCATGATGGGCAAAAGTATTATGAGCTCGCTTACCTGCAAATCCTGTCACAAGGAAGATGAAACTTCTATAGGTCCCTCCTACACAGATGTAGCACGACGCTACAGAAGAAATCCCGAAGCTACAGCCTATCTGGTAAATAAAATACAGCAAGGCGGTGGAGGTGTATGGGGCGAAACGGTCATGCCTGCCAATCCTGAACTTAAATTTGAAGATGGAAGGAAAATAGTTGCCTATATATTATCATTGGCCGGTGGTGTGAATGAAGAAAAACCTTCTATGCCCTCAAAAGGCAAGGTAGATCCTACAGCAGGAAAGGCCATTTCAGAAAGCGGTTTACTGGTGCTATCTGCAAGTTATACCGATCGTGGAGCAGAAGGCATTAAACCGCTAACCGGAAACTCCTCTGTAGTCCTACGAAATCCAAAAATGGGTATGGAGCATGCGCGAAACCTAGAAAAATTTACTACCGCTAATTTTGGTGGAAGAACACTCATGACTATTCCCAAAGAGGAAGCGTCATTTTCCTTAAATGGAATTGATCTGACCGGTATAAAATCGATACAAATTTCAGGAGGGGGCCAGAAAGTTTCCATAGCTGGATATGAAATCGAAATCAGATTAGATTCACCTACAGGTACCAAACTGGGAGCCGGAGTATTTAAAGTAAGCGGGCAAAAACAAGGACCCATACATATGGGAACAGCTACTATTAATATTGATCAGGTTCAAGATGGGAAAAAGCATGATATTTATATCCTAACCAGACCTATGGACACCGAAATTGAAGATGCTATTATATTTGCTGCAGCGTTTAATAATTAGCGCACATAAGTTCAGCCTATCCTGCTGATGAATAACAAAAATTAAAAACCACAGTCATATAATGGGCTGTGGTTTTTTTAGGAATCTTCATTATGCTTATTCCTGCCTAGTAATAAGCAAAGAAAATATGTCAAGGTTATATTTAAGAGCCAATTGGGATGAAGTTGATAGAAATAAAGCCTTTGGTAATGTATCCTAGGTCAGCGGGTTGTCTCGTGACTACTATATGGCCCTATTTTACTTCAAGGATAAAAAAAACCCTATTGGCATGAATTAATAGGAAGATGTGGCATAAGTGTCCAGTTTGAGCATTTTGGGATAGTGCCTTTCCTCATTATTGAAAAGCAATCCTAATAAGCATCCTAAAATGAAGAGGGTAACATCCTTTTTTTTCATCCATTGGCTACACCATGCTAATTTATTCATACTTTTATTCTTCTTCGATATCCAATACAGCAGCCAAAACACCTATGCCTACTAGTGTTAGCAATAATCCGGCGCCATATCCTCTTGTAACAGAATAACTCGACATGTCATCACGGGTAAGCAAATGTTGGTTAATTCTTCTTTTTCCTTGGTTTCTGATTTTATAGAAAGATGATAAATAAAAACTTTGGGTTATGATATCTGTTTTTGAAGGAACATTATCGTCATCAAGTATAGAATAATTGATGTAACTGGTGAGATACAACGGAGCGTTTTCTTCTTCATAAAAAACAAGCCTGGTATAGATATAATCATCAAAAACAGGATAATTGGTCCATTGTCCAAGAGAATTTTCACTAACTGCCTTCATTATTTCGGGTTTTATATTGGTAAATTCACTTTCCACAAAAGCCTGAGGTGGAATATACAATGTATTAGGATTACTGACAATTGTTCCTTCCATTATCCCAAATGAGCCTACATTACCGGTCCCATAGTGATTTAAATGACCATAAATAGTTGCTTTTCCATCTACAAATCCAAATGTCCGTCCATTAATGGTCATTGCAGATTTGGTAAGATTGACTAATATGGGATGAGCAGAATAATTTTCCATACGGATATTGACCCTACCATTATAGCTATTAAAAGAATGAGATATGCCTATAGTATCATTTCTTATAGCATAATTTCCTTCATCTGTAATAACACTTTCCTGATCAGTATTCTGCCAAGTGGCTATGTAATGTGTGGTACAGCTGAATAAAAGAGGTAGAATGAGAAATGGGATAAAAATCTTTTTATAGTCCATATATTTAAATATAGTTATATCTTACTATACGATAAAGGAGAAATAAGTTTTGGTAATATATACTTTATTTAGAAAAATATAAGCATATTGTTTTAAACGTAGATATCCAGCTATGATAAAATCTTAAATATATTATATATTATATATGAATAAGATCTATAAAAATCATACGTGTATGTACAGTATTAAACCCAATCACAATACGATATGAAGTATCATCATAAGCAATTCAGGGCTGTTCAAAATACTAAAAATGGGGAAACTTCGACGGATACCGTATTTACATATTATCAACATGGAAAAATCCTTACCGGGGATTACAGTGGGGGGCAAATCCTAAAAGGCCACTTAATAGGATTGGTTGATGAGAATGGCCAAATTGACATGCGGTACCATCAAATCAATACAAAGGGAGAACTCATGACGGGAACCTGCTTTTCCAAACCGGAAATTATGCCAAACGGTAAAATCCGACTTCATGAAATATGGGAATGGACATCAGGAGATAGATCAAAAGGAACGTCTATTTTAGAAGAATTGTAAAGAAAACCGCTCCCTGGCAAAGATTTGGCATCATCCCGCCTTGTGAAGGCAAATCTTAAAAAAAGAGACAGAGAACTTTTCCACAATGGTGATGGTGGCTGCAAAAAACTTTTGTTCTTATGTTAGCTTGGAAAAGTTTCTGATGAATACCGAAACTTACTGTAAAAGAATATTTCAAAAGGAACTCAATAATATACTAACGGCTAAGGCGTTTTCAGACTAGGGATAGTTTTCAAAAAAATAAAAATTTACTTCTAAATATGCATTAGAGGCACTTAAATCAAATTAATTTAGTCGGACGACGGTAATTACAAAAAATAATTCATATCGGCCCCACCCTTATATTTTATTGACATTGTCTGCAGCTTCCCTTTTGTAAAAAGCTATCTTTAACGGTCTAAAACTTCCAACTTTTGAGGTATACCAGTCATAGGAATGTGTACCTTTTTTTCCAGTTTAAAAGTAGATCCACCTGAGGAAGAAGTAACAAACGATAGGGAAACATCTATGCTATTCGCTATAAATTTACATAAATAAAGTCCTATACCCGTTCCCCGTTCATGGTTGGAACCTTTTTCAGGATTTACTTTAATATTGAAAAGTTCAGAGGCGACCTTGTCAGGAATACCGGGGCCCTGATCACTAATCTCCCAACTAATGGCTTCACCGCTGATCTTTAAGCATAGGGTCAGTGGCAATCCTTCAGGGGTAAATTTAATCGCATTATCCAATAAGTTCCGGATAATTACCTCTATCTCATTTTTTTCAAATGAAAGTGTAACAGTATCCGTCAGTTGTTCAGTTTTGAAATCTATGGTCTGATTTTTTTTCTCTAACCTGGCTTCAAAGGAATTTATAATAGCTTCAGTAAAGCTGAAAGGATCAATTTCCTGACGGACATTGGCACTGATCGATCCATTGATTTCTGACATCACAAAATCCAAGGTAGTGGTAAGCGTAAGGTCCAGATCCCGGTACCGCTGTTCCAGACTTTTAAATAAATAGAAAGTATCTTTAGGACTTAATGCTTCTGATTTATAAAGCTCCAGGATTTGGCCTATAGACTTGATAGGGCCACGAAGATCATGAGCTATTACCCCCATCAGGTTCCTTTTAATGTCATTGGATACCTGCAAATTTTCCAGGTTCCTGTCTAAGGCTAATTGGGTTTTTTCTAATGTATGACTTTGCTCTACATAATTTTCTGTAAACATTCCATTTACATAAAATATGAAAATTCCACATGCCAAAAACACAAACAAGTGATCCAGATATAAAGATAAAGGATCATTATAGCCATTGGTAATCGTTACTATCTCAAAAATATCCAGATACATGAGGAGTGAATAGGTCAATAAAACCATACTAAACCAAAAATTTCTTGCCTTTTTTGGCAATATCAGGGTGAATACACAAGCCTGTATACAAAAACCATAATTAGTCGGGCCTAAATACCCTCCATTGATAAAAAAATTGATGGACATCATGATGAGATTCCCCCCTACTAATGTATGAAGGGCCAAAGCTACCTGCTTTCCGCTATTGAGTAAATGATAGCTGAGATAAAATGCTCCGCTAAAAATAAAGACCAAGATCCCGGCAGGCACATTACCCAATGCAAAATTGATCGCACTGAAAGATAAAATCAGACAAAAACTGAAAAATGACAGTTTAACAATTAATTTTCGCTGAAGTGACTCTATGGTATTTTCCTTAAACAAAGGAGTATCGTTTTTAATAATTAAAAACGAAATTAAATATTTACATTTAATAAGCAAAAACATATATGTACTGTAGACCAATATTTAACATTTCAATATTTGGTCTATTGTTCAGAATTTAAAAAGTATATTATTTAATTTAATATTCCGATAAGTTGATCTCCAAATAATAATACTTTATTTATTCCATATATAACTATTATATCACGCAGCAGACAGTCAGATGAGGAGATAAAATAATATAAACTGTAAACCATCAACCGGGACCTCCTTTCTATTATGGGAGAAAAAAGGGGGTTATGGCCCCTTTTTTAATTACTATGTTTGCAGGTTTGTAATATTTAATTAAATATAATATTAGGTTTGATGTAAATAACACATTGCACTAGATCTCATACGCATATGATCCTGTATATAAACGTAATTCAACAACTACGTCCAAACACCCCAACTCATTATTGACATTAAATATATATGATAGGTATATCGATCAGTTCTTGACAGCAAGTTTTATACACTCTAGCCAGCATAGAGGAAGGTCACATCATGGAAATGATGGGCACATTCATGATTTAGTATTTAATCGTACTTCAAACCACTATTAAACCCTCATATATAAATTTATTAACTCAACTGTCAACTGATTATGGATTTTAACACAAACGGGTCATACCCTTTAGGGTTAGGATAAATTTATTTCTTCTCTAGTTCCACTCGCGGCGGCTTTATAGATAGCGTCAATGATTTTCATGTCCTTCACACCATCTTTTCCATCTACAGGGACTTTGGGCATTTTACCATCGAGTATTATCTTCGCCATTTCATCCATTTGAGTAGTTTGATGGGTTTCATGAGGAAGGTCGAGCCTGCCTTTGTGCGTAGCGCTTCGGATAGGTCCATACCCCGTCGCAGGCTGCAATTCGGCAAAACCTTCTGTTCCGTTCAGAAAAAACCTATCCAGATTTCCCATACTATAGGTCGACAGGCAGGATGCCACTACACCGCTTTCAAATCCTAACTGGAAGGTAATGGTTTCATCTACTCCTTCTTTAAACTTTTCAGGATCGGTTTTTACCTCTTGGGCTGTCACCCAGATAGGCTCCTCCCCTACCATATACCTGGTGCCGTTTATCGCATAGATACCGATATCCATCATAGCACCGCCTCCTGCCAATTTGGGATCCAGTCTCCACTGGTTTGGATCGCCTATTTTAAAGCCAGACAAGCCTTGAAAAAATTTGATATCACCAAAATCTCCCGCTTCCCGCCTTTTTATAATTTCAAGCGTATTGGCCTCAAAACGCATTCTATAGCCTATCAATAATTTCACACCTGCCTTTTCGCAGGCATCTACCATTTCTTGCCCCTCCTTCGCATTGATAGCCATAGGCTTTTCGCAGATGACATGTTTACCAGCAGCGGCTACTCTCAGACACTGCTCGTGATGCAGGGCATTGGGGGTGATGATATATACCGCATCTATATCACCGTTATCCTTTATCGCATCAAAGTTTTCATAGTTATAGCAGTTCTTATCCGGGATACTAAAGCGCTTTTGCCAATCAGTTATTTTTGCCGGCGTACCGCTGATGACTCCCACTACTTTAGCCCGCTTAGCATCTTTCATGGCATCCGCTACCCTATTTGCATAGCTGCCAAGACCCATTAGGGCTACCCGTAATGTTTTTTCTTCAGGTATATTGCCCAATGACCAACCAAATGAATCAGGAGTAAAACCTAATGTAAACGGGATCAGCCCCGCCCCAATATTTTGTAAAAATCTGCGTCGTGAACTCATAGTAAATGATTTATATGTATAAATACCAGAAAGTTATCTTTTTAATTTAATCTTCAAAAACCAACTGTGCGAAATAATAAAGTTCATTTTTCCAATATTCAAAATTGTGATGGTGATCTGGAATAATCCTGTAGACATGTTCGATATTATGCTTATTTAAATAATCGTGTGTTCTGGTGGTGAAATTCATCAACTGGTCCTGATCACCACAACTTAGAAAAAGCAAATGTAGATCTTCGCGGGCTTTTTCTGTATCTGGAATTAAGTCTTCCCCCTCTTTAGTATTTGGTGCAGGAGAAAATGCCCCTACCCAAGCAAAAGTATCTACATTATTTAAGCCAAAATTTAAAGACTGACCACCACCCATAGACAGTCCTGCTATAGCCCTATGTTCCCTGTCGCTATAAACATTATAATTATTTTCTATAAACGGTATCAAATCTTCCAGTAGGTCCTTTTCAAAGGTAGAAAATGCCTCCACCCTTTCCGGTTCAAATATATTACCTCCTGCCCTGTCATCTTCCATGGCCCTGCCATTTGGCATCACTATGACCATTGGATGGGCTTTATTGGAAGCATACAAATTATCCATAATGATATTGGGATTACCCTGATCTAACCATTCTCTCTCATCACCACCGATTCCATGTAATAAATACAGAACAGGATAAGTCTCTGATTCGGAATACCCCGGAGGAAAATAAATATTGGCAACCCTGTCTTTTCCCACAGTTATAGAAGGATAAGTGATTTGCTTTACTTCGCCCTTTGGCTGGCCTGCTGATAGTTTATCGAATCCTTCCGGCGCGATGGAACTGCTTTCCTGCCCATAGGAATAATTGGACAATAGTGTGGTTAAGACTAAAATAGTTATTTTTAAACTTTTCATTTCTTTAAATTTATATCAAGAACCGATCTTTCGACCACCTATAGCCTTTGGATTTATCTATCCATGATTGTCTTGGGTGATTGATAAAGTTAAATTTTATAATATTCCTCCCATCCCTTTCTGGGTGGAGCCCCATTTAGAAGCGCATTGGCCTTAGGGTTATTGATGATAACCTTTTTATCCCTATCAAATTGTAAATTTGTATTCATCTGCTGGGCCAATACCCCAAGTGAAAATATCTGGCTCAAAGGTCCGGATACTTCAAAAGGCGACCTGGTTTCTTCATCCCCTTTAACTGCCAAAAGGAAATTGGCATAGTGGTTTGAAGTGCTTTTGGGAACTTCCGGTAACTTACTTTTCATATCATTGGCCGCTTCTTCTGGAATAATAGACAGCGTGCTCCCATGAGAGCCTCCTTTAAAAGTCAGGTCCTTGGTATAAATTATTTTCCCCGGATTCAGGTTTCGGGTTTCTATCTGCCCAGTGCCAGCCGCAGGTATATCGGAGCTTAGTTCAGAGCTCCCGTATCCTTCAGGAAGCGGCGGTAAATTTTCCAATCCGTCATACCACGACACATTAACAGGTGGTCTATCTCCTCTTTTAGGAAACTTAAATTCCAAAGTAGTGGCTTGAGGATAAAACAGAGGATTATGACCCTCCAATTTCACTGCATTGATTTCTTCTGGCAGTCCGAGCTCCAAGTATCTGTGGAAACTATCCATGATATGTGCCCCCCAGTCTCCCAGAGCCCCCATTCCAAATTCATACCAGCACCTCCACTGCCCATTGGCAAAATCTTTATTATAAACATGATGTTCAGCAGTGGTCAGCCATAGGTCCCAATCCAATGTATCAGGTATAGGATCAGGTTTGGGATATGTCGTCACAGTAGTATCCCATCCGTGCCACCTTCTTCTGCTGTTCATATGGCAGGTGATGGCATGTACATCTTTAATGATCCCAGCATCCACCCATGATTTAAACTGAAAAGCATTGGCCTCAGAATGCCCTTGGTTACCCATTTGTGTGACTACGCCATATTTTTTGGCAGCACGCATCATCAGTTCTACTTCCTGAAAAGTCCGTGCCATAGGCTTCTCCACAAATACCGGTCTGCCAGAGGCCATGGCATGCATGGTGATGGGGAAATGCGAAAAATCCGGGGTACATATTACCGCCGCGTCATATTTGAGTTCATTTTGATCAAAAAGCTCCCTGAAATCTTTAAAATGCTTTGCTTTGGGATACTTTTCCATTATAGCAACTGTATGTGGAGCTCCCATGTCCACATCACAGAGGGCTACTACATTTGACATCCCTGTTTTGCCAAACTCATTGACCACCTGCTCTCCACGGTTTCCTATCCCTATACACGCTAGGTTAATCCTATCACTGGGAACTTTTGAAGCCATCTGCACTATTTTCCCCGCCCTGTTTTTGATCTCCGGTTTGGAAAATAATACGTGGCTGGGTATAATTTGAATAGCACCGAAAGCCAATGCACTCTTTTTCAAAAAATCTCTCCTGGCTTTTTGCGTTTCAGTTGAACTGGGTTTATCATTTTTCATAGTCAGTATTTTTGGTAGGTATTCTTAAAGCTACTAATAATATTGAATAAACCAGTAACTCACCGTGTAAACGTCCAATAATCGAAGTACAAGATATTGGTTTTTGCTTTTCCTTTAAAAACAAAAAATAGATCATGCACGCCACTGACATTTTTTACGTCTGTACTGACCAAAGTCCACCTGTCATCGCCTCCTGTATTGGGCACGTTTATGGACGCAATCAGCTCACCATCTTTGCTCCCTAGCCTGATTTCCATACTTACATCACTGTTGTGAGTAGTGCCCACTCTAGCTGTAAATCTGGATGGGCCGTCCTCCCTGAAATCCACCCCGACCACTTTGGTGTAAGCATCATTCTCCTTTGCGGTGATGAAGTTTCCGACCACATCATTGTGCTTTGCTTTTACGCCCTCGGACCAGGCTATGGTCTCCGCTTCGTTTTTTAAATAGGGATTGATGGACCCTAGGCTTTCCGTGATGCCTTCAGTCATCTTCATAGGCAGTATGGTCCCATCTTCATTGAAGGTAACTTCCTCTACGGCTACGGATCTGGTAAAACCACCGCCGCCGGGCAGGGCTCCATTGTGATAGAAAAAATATGTTTTGTCTCTAAAATCTATGATAGCAGGGTGATTGGTAAAGCTACTTCCTTCGGTAGGCATCAATACGCCCTGATATTTCCATGGACCTGTAGGACTTGGGCCGGTGGAGTAGCCGATATGCTCAGGAATAGGACCTGCCGCAAATAGCAAGTAATACAGATCATTTCTCTTATAAAGCCACGGACCTTCTTCATAAGTGGTGGGCCTTTTGGGATCATCTCCTTCCCTTTTACCAAAAGACGCTACAGTGTTAGGAAATTTACCTACCTCCCCCTGGAGAGAAATCATATCTTCATTTAATTGAACCCAATAGCACTCGGGGTTTCCCCATAATAAATAGGCCTGTCCATCATCATCCACAAAGACTGTAGGATCTATGTCTGCCATGGTATTGCTGATCAAAGGTTTGCCCAAAGGATCTATAAAAGGTCCATAAGGGCTATCAGCCACAGCCACGCCGATACCATTTCTGTTTTCCCGGTCGGTGATCGGTACATACATGAAAAACTTGCCATTCCGCTCTATACACTGTGGTGCCCAAGCATTCATTTTGCCCCAGACAAAATCTTTATAAGTTAAAATAGCTCCATGATCAGTCCAGTTGACCATATCACTGGTGGTATATAGCCTCCAATCGTTCATCGTAAACCAGGTGGATTCATCCTCATCATGAGAAGTATATAGATATACTTTATCATTGTACACCATCGGTGCCGGGTCGGCCGTGTATGCTGTCTGTACTATTGGGTTTTGCCCAAAGCTATTTTCTGTCTGTATTAATAAAGCTCCAAAAAGGAAATATATACCAAAATTATGTTTCATTGGGAAATAGGTTTAATAAGGTTATATAGCTTAATGATCTGTGATGACAAAGCCTCCTCTAGGTTGGATGGAAACGGTGACTTCTCCCCCTTTCTTAATGTTTATCGAACTTAGGGTAGGTTGCCTTTTCTTATCATCGTTATATATAGAAACTTTTTTACCGTTTAGCATGGGTAGTTTTAACGTCAAGGTTTTGACCGCTTCCTCAGCATTGACACCTGCTATATACCAGTGTTCTCCACTCCTTCTGGCGATCACAGTATACTTTCCGGGATAACCGTCTATGTAAAGGGTTTCATCCCAGGTAGTCGGCAGTTTTCTTAGAAAATCGAGCTCAAAAGCAGGCAATTCAGTCAGATTATTCGGCGTAAGTCCAAACATCTGAACGGGATTCTGGAACAGCACTCCTGTAGCCAACTGAAAAATATCGGTAGTCAATCGCTCCTGGCCCTTTTCATTTCCACGGTTCAGGAATTTATTCAAAAGCACACCGCCATATTCCATGCTCCCCACTGTATTTCGGATAAAGGGGTGCAGGGTTGCATATAAAGCCTCTTTTTCTCTAACATCCTGTACGAAGATCAGCATCTCGGAAGCTATGACGGCTTCACTTCCCACAAAATTGGGATACATTCTCTCCCATCCTCTCGGCAGAGTAGCTCCATGAAAGATGACCATCAGTCCATGTTCATTTGCCTCTACCAGAATATCTTCATACAGGCGCATGGTCTCCTGTTTGTCACCGCCAAAGAAGTCCACTTTAATGCCTTTAACACCGACACGCTGAAGCCATTTCATTTCTTCCTTTCTGGCAAAGGCAGTATTCATTTTGTTCAAAGGCGTCTGAAAGGCATCATTGGCTGCCCCGTTTGAATTATACCAAAGGAATACATCGACACCCTTCGCGCCGGCATATTGTATCAATTCCTCCATTCTCTGATAACCGATATTTGCATCCCACCAGGCATCGATCAGGATGTACTCAAAATCCATTTCTGCAGCCAGGTCGATATACTTGACCTGATCATCATAGTTCATGCTGTTGTCCTGCCAGACTATCCAGCTCCACGTGCCTTTACCAAAGCGGTAAGGTTGTGAAGCCTCATACAGGGGTTCTACCACATCAAAAGGGATAGTGGTTTCTACTATAGGCTTTAAAGATTCACCTACGGTAATGGTCCTCCACGCAGTATGACCGGGCAATCCTAACTGTGTACCTGTACTGGCGAAGCCATTGTTCTGTTCCATCTGTGGATACTGGACAGTATACAGGCCATTCTCAAAGCGGCTTAAGTGAGCAGCATTAGAAGTACTTCCCACTCCGGTTTCGGACAGTAACACCCAACCCCTATCTGCAATCTCAAATAATCCGGGAAAAACATAACCATATTGGGCGTTGGTATTTTCCAAAGGTGTCTCTACAGTATAACCGGCTTCATAGCTTGGGGCCGTCCGGGCAAATCCGGTCATCGGCTTCATCATCGAAGATAAAAATGCTTTGGAATCCGAAGGAAAACGGAATCCGGTAACTTCACTTTCCACAACAGCCGCTCTGGTTTCCCCCCACTTTGGCAGTTCATATCTAAAGGCTATATCATTATCACTGACCTGAAAATGGATCGATATTTCCTTGTCTTCCTGATTTTTGATGATATAAGTAAGCGTATTGGCTTTATATTCTTTATCCGAGACTTTTATCCTATCCTGACTATAGGATTTTTCTACTTGATCTGGAGAGGAACTCACAAAGCTCATATCCCTGGTAAAATCGCCCTCATTGGTTACCAGGCCAAGCGGGGAGTTTTCCAGCATTACATGCTGATTATATGATACCGAATACATCGGTTTGCCACTCACCATAGATATATCTATACTAAGCTTGCCATCGGGACTGGATACGGTTTTCTTATCCTGGGCTAGGGCTAAAAATGATGTAAATAATAAACAAAAAGCAAAACATATTTTCGTAATAGTAGATGATAACATATTTGTATAGTATTAATTTTCAATTAGATCCCTCACATTTCTCCATCTAAGTCACCTGCTTAAAGAGGCGTAATATATTCCTTTAACTGATGATGTTGCTATTGATTTTTTTCCCATAGATTGGGAAGAAATTTTTCATATAATAGGTGCCGCCAGGTAGACCAGTCATGACCGCCGTGGCCACCTACATAATACTCGTGCTCAATTTGATGATTCTCCAGTGCCTCAATTAATGATTTGACCCTTGCACCAAAAAAACCTTTCGCTTCCTCTGTACCCTGGCCGACAAACAGGTAATCCACTTGGTCATTGATGTTGGGATCATTCAAGAACTCCCTCAATGATGTCTCTGCCTCTGTATCCCCTGCACTTAGAATCCCGAAATTAGCGAAAAGGTCAAGGGACCGAAACCCGATAAACATACTGTGCCTTCCACCCATGGATAATCCCGAAAGCGCTCTACCATTGGGAGACTTTACTGTGCTGTAGTTTTGGTCTACCAAAGGGATCACATGATTTCGGAGTTCTTTCTCAAAGACATCAAAAGTTAATTCTGCATGTTGGGGATGATTACGATGTACCACCTGATTATTAGTAATAGCGATCAGCATAGGCATAGCTTTGTTTTCGGCCAGTAAGTTATCCATGATAAAATTCACCCTACCATCATAGATCCAGTTGGAGGGCAATTCTCCGCTACCACCCGTTAAATATAATACAGGATAGGTCTTCTTTGGATCATATCCCGGCGGGGTGTAGACATACATTTCACGCTCTCCCTCAGTTACTTCTGAATGATAGACATGTCTGGCAACATTACCGTGAGGTACATTCTTAGCATCGTAATAAGCAGGCCCATCTCCATGGACGATCAACTGACTGTACGGAGGCATGGCAGTAAAGGCTGCATAAGTATTACTAGGATCAGTGATCTGCATGCCATCCACATTAAAGTGATAAGCATACATATCAGGCCTGATCGGACCAACAGTCAGGGTCCAGATTCCATCTTCTCCTTTTACAAAGGGGACCTGTTCATTTCCCCTTCCCAGCCACATGAGTAAAGCACCCCCGGCCAATTTGACATCCTGGGCTTTTGGCGCTTTTAGCCGAAAGGTGACAGTTTGGTCGTCATGGACTTCCGGTGAGTTTAGGGGAGCGGAGAAAGGAATAAGCCCTTCTGTATCTTTTTGAGGGTTATAATCAAGGTTGACGTTAGCCTGTTGCGCTATTCCTTTATGTACAATAGTTATTAAAAGGAGCGTAATAAACTGAAATAAATTATTTTTAATGCACCTAATATTCATATCTATATGGGATTATTGAAATAGTAAAGGTGCCAGCTGATATAGACTTCGACGCCATGTCAAAAACTCGTGGGCCGTTTTATCTGATACATATGTTACCGCATTGATACCTGCATCCTGCAGTTTTTTCCCTGCCTGAATTACCCTATCCGGATTTTCTTTACTGCCGCTGCTGATAAATATTAATTTGAGCCCTGAATGGTTTTCTACCTCCTCCGGTGCAAACACTCCACCACTCATTAGTGCATAGTGCGAAAAGACCTCAGGTTTGTTCATGGTGATCATCTTGGTCTCCATGCCACCCATAGAAAGTCCTGCCATAGCCCGATGCTCCTGATCTGCGATTGTTCTAAAATTAGTATCTATATACGGAATCAATTCATCAACCAACACCGTCTGAAAAGGAGTGATATCAAAATCCCTTAAACCGCCAAATTTGATTTCATTTGTCATTCCATAGGTCATTACGATGATAAACGGCTCCAGATTTTTTTCTGCTATCAGGTTATCCATGATAAGATTAGCACGGCCCTGGTTGGTCCAGGCTGTCTCATCTTCTCCCCAGCCATGCTGCAGGTATAGCACGGGATAGCTTTTGTTTACATCATTCCCATAACCCGGCGGTGTATACACAAAAGCCCTTCGGGAGGTGCCGGTACTTTTAGAAGGAAAAAGAATCTGCTGTACATGTCCATGAGGTACATCTTTCAGTGCATAAAAATCTTCATCGTGCGCAGGGATTTCAATACCGCTTTCCCACCGGGTAGAACCATAAAAATTGAGTGCACCGGGATCATTAAATTTCCCACCGTCCACTGTGATATTGTAATAATGAAAGCCTTCATCCATAGGGCCTTCGGTAGTTCCCATCCAGGTACTGTCAGCCTGCTGGGTAAGGACGGTCCCTCCGCTGCCGCCTAAACCAAGACTGACCTTAATGCTTTTGGCCTCGGGGGCTTCTATGCGAAACCTGGCATATCCTTGGGAGTTAACCATTGGATATTCCTTACCCGGCTGGTTTAAACTGGATGGTTTAAAATCTTCAATGATAGCATTGTTTTGGGCAAAGGATACTGAGCTCAAAAAACACAGAAAAATCCCCCCAAAGATCGATTTTTTAATCATAGTCATAGGTTTTTAGGTTTAATTTAAGATCGATAAGTAGTGAAATCCTGTGTTGACCATCTAACTGTAGACAGTGATGCTATACGGGACTAAAGAACCGTTACTTTATGTGAATTCCATGCCTGCACATCACCCTTGCAGACATGGAAAATCATGATATATTAAATTGAATTCTAATTGGTGTCACTCAAGAAATTAATAATCTTCTATCAGATAAATAACTTAAATGACCCCCCAAAAAAAGGCTGATTAATCAGGAATGGCATCATTTGCGGTAGTCGCATAAATACCTAATAATGTCCCTGTAAAACCTCCGGCCACATTGGTGGATAAAATATCTCCCGAAACCGTACCGCCCAGATTTCTAAAATCCTGGCCATCTAATGAATAGCCAAACTCATAGTCGTCTCCTGTTGCCTTTACCTGTAAGGTTATAGGCTTAGATAGGTCAATGTTGGTAGAAGCTAATATCTCGGAACTAACCGTACGGTTTCTACCCTGTCCTTTACCCTCTGTCCGCTCCAATACCAACATGTAATCTTTTCCTACTCTGGTAACTCCAAAAACATAATTAAAGGCTTCACTCTGCAAACATACTATCCCTGCCAATTCTTTCTCGGACTGTGGTTTAAAGTCCAATGTAGTAGTGAAGGAAAAATTTTTGTGCATCTGACGTTTGAATAAAGTAGAAGTAGGCTTTACTTCTTTGATGTTCACTGCAAATGGATTGATCTTTAACCCTCTATTTGTATACTCAATAAAATCTTCTCTTGGACCTCTCAAGCCTATCCATCTGTAATCAAGGTCTTTTGAATTAAAATCTTCTGTATAGGTAAAGTTTCCGTTTGGAAAAAACCCTTCTTCACCTCTTTTATTGGTTACACCTTCCGGCACCTTTAACTTGGGCTCCATTGGAATTAGACCATTTTCAAATACAGGCCATTCACCGGACCAGTCCACTGGAAGAATAAAGGTCTCCCTTCCGGTATTCACCCTACCCTTGTCATTTGGTCTTATACCTAGAAAGACACCATAATATTTATCATCAGGCCCCTGTACCAGATCAGCATGGCCTGCCCAGTCCACTCGGTTTTTTCTATTATCCCCAAAATACCGCTGAGTCAATATAGGATTGGATGGTGCAGGTACATAAGGCCCCATCACATCATCACTGGCAAAGATCACTTCGCTGTGATTTCCTCCGGTACCACCTTCAGCACACATCAGGTAATATCTGTTGTTCTTTTTATAAATATGTGGCGCTTCTATCCATATAGGATTTTTAGCTGGGTCTACCCCTCCATCTACTATGATTTTGTCAGTTCCGGCTACTACCTGATCAGCTTCAAGATCATATTCCCATATTTTAATAACGCGATGTCCTTCATACCTCTCTTCCCCTTCATTAGGTGCGTCATTATGGACCACATATGCTTTGCCATCTTCATCAAAGAATAAGGCAGGGTCTATTCCTTCAAAGTTAAGTTTATATGGATCACTCCAGCCCTGCAGAGGATCTTTGGTTTTCACTACCATATTACCTATACCTCCGGCAAACTGGGTGACGATCATGTAGAAGGTATCATTATTAGAATTATAATTGATATCCGGGGCAAATATCCCAGCACTGATACCTGTATCGTGTACCTTTAACTGTGACTTTCTGTCCAATACATGCCCGATCTGTCTCCAATTGACCAAATCTTTGGAATGGAAAATCGGAACACCCGGAAACATCGCAAAGGTAGAGTGCACCATATAATAGTCATCCCCTTTTCTGGTGATAGCCGGATCAGGGTAAGCACCTTGAATAATGGGATTATAGAATTCATTCTCTGATAAAGGATTGTCTATATAAACCTGGTCTTTCCCTTCATAGACTACTTTTGAGAACACAGGGGAATTCTTCTTTTTGCGCTGTCCATATCCTTCATATGAGAATAAAACAACTGCCAAAAAGGCTAACATAATCAACTTGAGATTTTTCATTTAAACTTATTTATTTTAAGAAATCATAAAATTTTTAATAACCCAACAGAGCAAGCATCTGCATCCCATACCTTTTGCCCAACTCCCGGTACCCCGCAGCCGAAAAATGCAAACCATCCTCTACCGCATCGCATTCAGCTGATGAGACCACATAGGCATTTGGAATCACGGTAGGCAGAGTGTGAATGAGGGGGTTCATACTGGCACACTTACCACCTTGGGCTTCACTTACCATTTCACCTGCTATCAAGGGAAGAGAATCCGGTTCCAATCCCAGATCGCTAAGGATATTTTCATATACCCCTTTCACTTTAAATGGCCAGGTTTGGTCCCCAGTATTGGATTCTCCCTGATGAAGTAAAATACCCTTGATAACCCCATCATTTTGTGCGATTTTGGCCAGTTCTATCAGTCTCCCATACGGATCTCCATCATACTCTTTTACTATATTCTGCAGCCAGTCAGGGGAAGAGGCCACGTATTCTTCATAGTTCTTTTCAAAAAGCTCTATTCTGGTACCGCCTACCGAGACATTGATGATACCTATTTTGATATCCTTGGGCAGATTTGCTGTCAGGGTTCTTCCAAAATAATCAGCCGGACCCAAACCGGTGTGGCATCTGGTCAGCGGTGCAGTGGCCGGATACCACTGCCCCCGCTCCCTTCCCAGATTCTCACAGTCCACAGCCTGCAATACCTTAAAGCGCTCATCTTTTATAGTATCCTGCTCTTCAAACTTTGCAAACCCCTCCATATTGGACTGGCCAAAACTCAAGAAAACATAGAAATTTTCATCCTGTGCGCTTGCTGTTAAGCCATAGTTTAATAAGAGGCATGTTAACAGCATAATTTTTATTTTACTTAATTTTCTCATCATTACTTCTTGCTATAAATGCTATAGTTTTGCCCTGGCTCTGTCTTAATATCATATTCATAAATAGGTCTTAATTCAATATCCTGAATCCTGTCCATATCTTTAATTATTGGTTTTTTGATGTCCGGTAATTGATAGAATTGATTGGGATTATCACCTTCTGCTTCCTTCAGGCCTTCTCCCTCTAATGGATAGTAAGACCTGATTCGGCAAACTCCTCCCAGGTTTGATAATATATTGATCTCTTTGGGATGGTGGTCATCCCACTCGATACCAATCTCAAAACCGCCACGAGCCCTCAATCCACTTACCGAACCCTTGCTCCACTCATCTGGAATGGCCGATAATATATGGATAGCGCCATCATGACTTTGCATCAGCATTTCTGCTATACCCGCGGTACATCCAAAGTTTCCGTCTATTTGGAAAGGCGGGTGTGAGTCAAATAGATTTGGATAGGTCCCACCCTTCTGCTTGCCGTCAGGAAGTATGGCTGGGCTCAGCTGATCTTTGATCAACTTATAGGCATGGTTACCGTCTAGAAATCTGGCCCATAGGTTCACTTTCCATCCCATAGACCAGCCGGTGGATTCATCCCCACGCGCTTGGAGGGATGTTTTGGCCGCACTAAATAGTTCAGGAGTTCTGTATGGAGATATTTGGTTAGAGGGGTACAGGCCATATAGATGGGATACATGTCTATGGTTATCCTTTGGATTATCCCAGTCTTTCTGCCACTCCTGTAGCTGGCCCCAGCTTCCAGTCTGCATGGGTGGAAGCCTGGCTAACTTTTCTTCCATTTCTTTGATCACTATATCTTGATCACCCAGGATTTTAGCAGCCTCTATGGTCCGGGTAAATAAATCAAAAAGCAGCTGATTGTCCATTGTATTACCGGCAGCCACTGCTGAATTATGAAATTGATGGGGAACATTTTCAGGAGACGTGGATGGCGTTACCACCAGGTATCCCGTATGGGGATCTTCTACCAAATAATCCAGAAAGAACATGGCCGCCTGTTTAGCTACCGGATAGACAGACGCCAAGTAGGTCTGATCACCGGAAAAATCATATTTTTCAAAAAGGTGCTGGGAAACCCATGCTCCCCCTAAAGGCCACATCCCTGCCTCTGCAAAATCCACAGGGCCGGTGATCCTCCACAGGTCGGTATTGTGATGCAGGACCCATCCTCTAGCCCCATACATATCTTTTGCAGTTTTTTGGCCAGTTTCTGAAAGGTCCTTTACCATCTGGATGAATGGCTCATGTAATTCCGTAAGATTAGAGATCTCGGCAGGCCAATAGTTCATCTCTGCATTAATATTGACTGTATACTTACTATCCCAGGCAGGATATAACTGATCATTCCAGATACCTTGCAGATTGGCCGGCTGTCCTCCAGACCTGGAGGCGGCTATCAACAGGTACCTGCCAAACTGGAAATACAAAGAAACCAGTTGTGGATCATTACCTTGGGCAAACTGCTCAACTCTTACATCTGTGGGTAAATCAGCAGCCCCTGTACGTCCCAAATCCAATTTTACCCGATCAAAATGTAGTCGGTGATCCGCCACATGATCTGTATATACTTTTTCAAATGACTTGGAAACAACTTTGTTTAAATAAGATATAGCTCTGGATGAAGCATCTCCAGAAATATCTCTATAATTAACAAAATTCGTAGCAATAGATATAAATATCGTCACTTCATCAGCATTTGCTATTTCTATCTTATTCTGGTCTGCCCGAATGCTTCCCCCTTTAGGAACAAATTTTACATTGGCGACAAACGTTACTGCACCTTCGATCCCTTCATGGTCGGTGGAAGTACCGGACATTTCCAATAGGTCGTTACCTATCACGCGGAAGTCAAATTCACCTGGCCGGTCCATGGAAGCAGAAAAGCTGATAGCACCTGATTGGTCAGCTGTGAGGTGAGCTACTATGACCTGATCCGGGTGGGAAGACAGTACTTTGGTAGCATAATTAATCCCAGACTTTTTAAAGTGGTTGGACACTATAGCATTTTCAATATCCAGTTCTCTATAATAATTTTCTACTTCAGTTTGATCTTTATAAGTAAGTCTGAGATTACCTATCGTCTGGTAAGGCATCCCATGGGGTCCTCTGAAAAAATTATCATCAACCATTTTTTGGGCCGCTACGTATTTCCCATCGAAAACAAGGTCACGTACATCTCCTAATCTTTTTAAAGCATCCGGGTTATCATTTCGGTAAGGCTGCCCTGCGTAAAATGTATTCTCATTGAGCTGTATGACCTCATCCTGCGGATTTCCAAATATCATGGCCCCCAGTCTTCCATTTCCAACAGGCAAAGCTTCTACCCAACGCTGAGCCGGATGACCATACCAGAGCTTCATATCAGTATTCTCCTTTTGATGCTGGGCATTGGCTTGAAAAACACCCCCCATACTCAGTCCTATGCAATAAATTACCCGCAAGAATATAACTGCGTTTTTGTTTGATGTATATTTTACTAATTTCAATTCGGCTATGGTTTAACTGTTTTTTTATATACTTAAATAGGACTATCCAAACTTATTCGATACGGTAGTGACGTTTCTATTATTTTTTTCTAAATCCAAATTTGTTCCTTACCGAAGGTCACTATGGAACATCACTTGCGTATCTACTTACTTATCAGCGTCTTTTAAGCTTCCTTAATAGAGTGACGCCTTACTTGATCTCATTTAAAGTGCACTTATGCTAACCATATTTCCTCTGACCCGTAGTTCCTGTAAATTCCCTTTTAATAGGTTATTTGATCATCGATCTCGTAATGATCAAACTTCACCTGTCCCCCAGGTTCTTCTGTAGCAAAATAGAAAAGGCCAAACCGGTACCCCATAAAGTGTGGCAATGTGTATTTCATCTGGAGGACATCGCCCAGCTGCTTCCACTGTTTTCCATTGGTGCTGTAAAAGAAGGTGGCTTCATCTTTTGCATCCTTAAAATCACAGACAGCTCTGAGCAACACAGATTCCCCAGAAAACTCAATAGATGCTATCTCTTTTTCCTTCTCTTCAGTTGCTTTTTTCATCACCAGCTTTTTTTGCCCTTTCTGAACCTGAACCCCGATAAAACCATAGTCTTTCTGCAATAAAGTCAGCCCGGCTAGATCTCCCTCCTTCATATCTGAGACATCTATTTTTATGGTCCCCATGCTTTCAGGGCCTATGGTACGTTGCGTCAGGGTATTTCTGGCGGCTAATAGATCCTTATCTATTCGGTCGGTTTTCATGCTGAGATATCCTTTTTTACCATTGATAGACCATAGTTTATCTACAGGATTATGGTTCCATTGCCATACCAAAGGAAGCGCTCGTTCACCCTTCTTTCTCTTAAAATTATCCGAAGCTACTATACCGGGAACAAGCCCTTTATTTATCGGCAGGTTGTCTAATTCCATCGGAACCACACCTTCCACGCCGATTTCAGGCCATCCGGCTTTCCATGTTATGGGGACTAAATAGGGAATCCTACCCACGGCCCCATTGTCCCGAAACAGAAAGGCATACCAATCACCTTCTGGTGTATCGATCAATCCTCCCTGGGCTACACCTTTGTCCTGTAGGGCTATCTTTCCTTTATATGGTCCTTTTAAACTATCCGCCCTATGTATGATCACTGTCCGCATACCTCCCCGTGGCCATGCAATGTTGAACAGATAGTATTTGTCTTTTACCTTAAACATCTGAGACCCTTCGGCAGGTAACATGATCTCCTCCTGAATGGGATCGTTCGCATTTTCTATCAGTACTTGCTCTGAATCGGGTATGATTCCACTTAAGTCGCTTTTCAATTCCACTATTTTAATGGTACCTGCGCCCCAAATCAAATACGCCTTGCCCTCTTCAAAAAACAAAGTATGGTCGTGCATGGAAGGTTTGAATTCTATGGTTTTCCAAGGCCCTTCCTCTATGTTTTCAGTAGAATATATATATGTTTTGCCTGTATTACCAGAAAATGTACTTACATAAAAAATCCCTTCATGATACCTCAGACTACTCGCCCATGAGCCTTTCCCATACATGTCCTTACCATTTTCTAATTTCAAATCATCTGTAGATCCCAAGGATGTAGATGCATAACTTACTATTTCCCAGTTGACCAAATCTTTGGATTTCATTATGGGCACACCGGGATTCATGTGCATGGTGGTACTGCTCATATAATAGGTGTCGTCCACGCGTATCATAGAAATATCTGGCACATCTGCATGGATGATCGGGTTAATTGCTTTTTGTCCATATGAGGATAGCGTAGCTGCGCCGTTTATTACGAAGGCAATCAAGGCGATTGTATAGAAATGATACATCTATATAAATTAAATATTAAAGGCAGGCCATATACAAAAGTGTATATGGCGCTACATGGTACAATAGATTAATAGGTATGGTTTAATATTGCGATGCTAGTTGAACAATATCCTTCACGACGCTTTTTGGCGTATTATCTCTATTAAATAGAAGCGGATAATCAGTCCTCCCCCTTACAGGCCACCCATTTTTCCAAGAATCCCCATCGTTTATTCCCCATAAAGTCACTCGCGAAATCTTATCATGGTGATCCAGAAACAATTTAAAAAATGCTAGATATCGCTCATCAAATTGATTTTGAACAGAATCAGGTAAACCCTCCGTATAAGGGTTCAGGCTTTTTTGATATGCTACATTAGTGGAAACTTCGGCACCCATATCTCTTTTTGGAGAGGGCAGAACACTTAGGTCCAATTCTGTTATCATTACGGTAACTCCCAAATCTGAAAAGGCCAATATGCTTTTTTCAAATGCTTCTATGGTGGGATATTCTAAGCCTACGTGACCCTGCATGCCTATTCCATCAATCTTGACCCCCTGGTCCTGTAATTTTTTGACCATGTTCACCACTCCATTTCTTTTGCCAGGATTGGCCATAGAGTAATCATTATAATAAAGCTCTGCTTCTGGATCAGCTTCATGGGCATATTGAAAGGCAAGTTTCATAAAATCTTCGCCCAATATTTCATAAAATTTACTCTGTCTCCAAGAACCATCATCTAGGATGGCTTCATTGACCACATCCCAGCCTTTAACCTGACCCTTATATCGACCAACTACTGTTTTGATATGTGTTTCCATCCGTTTTGACAAAACCTCAGGGCTAACATCATTACCTTCATCATCTGTAAAAAACCATCTAGGTGCTTGTGAATGCCATATCAAAGTGTGACCTACAATATGGAAATCATTCTTTTTGCCGATTTCGATAAACTTATCTGCTTGATCAAAATTAAATTCCCCTTCCCTTACCTGTATCATTCCACTTTTCATCACGTTTTCTGCTACGATAGAATTAAAATGATTTTTTAGAACTTGCATAGAAGCTTGACCTTCATCATTGATATGGTTGGCACTCAAAGCTGCCCCTATATAAAACTTGCCCTCGAAGGCATCTTTTAAGGTATTATCGGCTCTTTTTTCAGTTTTCACCATACAGCTTAACCCTATTAGCAGGATCACAGCCAATGGAATTGCTACTATGAACTTACTCCAAATAGTCATCTTCATTATTGATATAATTAGTTATTAATATTAAAGTTTATATATAGTTATATAAAGATTACTTATCATTACCGTGAATAAAGGTACCCGCTCTTACTTATCAATCATACCTGTTTATCACGTTATTGTCATGAATGGCTTCTACTGTTTATATTTTTCATCAAAAGTCAGAACTAGCCCCATACCAGAGGTCGGGGTGGAATCTAGCCATTGATATAATCATCGCAGGGTGTGTAGTTTACTTCATGCTCGATTTCATCTGTTTATAATTGTTCTTTATTGGTCAGATGGAATCTCTCATAGTTATAATCCTTCCGGTGTGTGAGGTTTTCCTCATGCTCGATTTTATATGACCATTTTAAATATTCTAACTTAAACTTAGCTTTATTTCACCTTTAAGCTCGGCAATTATAAAGGAAGATAAGTTTATGATCTCTAAAGGTTTTTTTATAATATACTTTTCCTGGTTTTTTCTTTCCATTTAAGATCTAAATTTGGAATTCCCAATCCAAACAAAAAGATCAATTTGATTGACTTTTCTTTTTGTTACTTAAAGTGTTAATGATTTTATTAGGTACCAATAGCTAAAATATCAACCTTTACTTCAGCAATAATGATAAACAATGAAGTGATGAAGAAAATGATAAAACCCCCGTAATACCACTTCTCCACCGACTCCATTGCCATTTTTTTTTCTCTATCACATTTAAACTTCTCTATACCTTATTCCCGGTTTAGGCTATAGACCACTTGTAAACTGGAATGAAAGGCTAGCAATAGAGAAATCGGCTTTTCTAACCTATTTCTCTATACCAGCACTGCACTACACTAACCCAAAAATTCAATTTTTTAACCCTTCGGCAAATCCTGCATAAGCAGGTTTACGGGTAAAGTTGGGACTCCACAAGTAACCATAATCAGCCCCATCTGTAACCCCTCCAATAGTAACCCCATACCGCTGCTGGACTGGTACATGCTCCTTGTACAGCCTTAAAACATCCTGATACATATCTGCTTGCTGCATGAGCATCACAGGGGTAGGCTGTCCTGTGCCAAGAGACACTGATAAGTTTGTAATTTTGATCAGCTTACCTGTAGCTGCCAGCAATCTAAACATCTCTGCTATCTGTTCGGTACTTGAGCTTAGGTTCAAACGCATATGTGTGCCAATGCCATCCACCAAGGCGCCATTGTTATCCAAATACCTCACATATTCTATCAGACCCCTACACTTATCCAAATTGCTTTCTAAATTATGATCACTGATAAATAATAGATCATCATTATTCCCATGCACCCTTGCCAAATTGAACGCCAGTATACCATAATCTCTTCCTAGGTAATCCTGCCAGAAAAACTGCCCACTCCCTGCTCCCTGAAGTCCACTTCTTAGTTGGGATGGATTGTTGTCATCCATAGGTTCATTTACTACATTCCATGCGCTAACATATGCAGAGGCGGCAGGCACTATACCTGATATCCAGTTTTCCATTTCAGTACTTACTATCTGACGTTTTTCTTCCGGAGTTCTTTCTACTATAGTAGTAGAGCCCCCCTGCACAGTAGAACTGCTCAGTACAAACTCATCCAGGTATACAGTGCCTGCAAATTCACCATAACTGATGATCAATCTTCCTCTATCTGCTGCTGAAGCTGTAGCCGTAAGGGATACATACTGCCATTCATCAGTTACATATACCTGCCCAAATCCATTGGATGAATAATCGGGGCTTTGTATTTCTGGTCTTATCACACCTGTAGCATCACCCTTTACCCAAAAGCTAAGGTTATAGGTTTCTCCCATTTGTAAAGGTTCTGAAAATTCATATACCGTCTGGACTTCCCAAAACCCACCAGTGGTGGAGGGATTAGTGACATAAAAAGCACGTCCTGAATTATTTACACCCTGACCATCAGGAGTGACTCCCCTTATAGAATTATTTCCCCATCCCCCCCATGCTGTACCGGTTTCAAAGTCACCATCAGATATCAGGTTATTTACAAGCGGTTCACCATCTGTATCATATACATAGAGGTTTTCCAAATCAATATGATAGGTTACATTTGGAGTATAACCCATATCAAATTTGATTCTAAAGGAATCTCCTTCAAAATCCCTTACCTCAAATCTAATTTCACTCCATGATAAATTGGTCATGAAGGTTTCGGAAATCTCTCCGGTATTCATCCAGTCTATTTGAGGTTCATTATTGATTAATCCTTCAAAAGTAAGACGTCCTTCTCCTGGAATGTCAGATTTTATGTATATCACTATTTCATAGTCATTGCCAGGTATGACTGATATAGACGGAGTCACCAACTGCAAATCAGTCGGAGAACTGGCGTTAGGCCCTGAAAAGAGTTGAATTGCTTTAGAACTTCCGCCCATTCCTTCATTATCTACCACGGATACATTATTCCTCCCTGGGCTATATGACCAGTCCTGAAAAGTACCGTCTGATAAACCTGTTTTATTCAAAGAATTCACATAGGGTGGAGAATTTACTACCAAAGGAGCTAGCAAACCATTGATATAAGAGGCATTTTGATTGGAATGCCAAACCAAGGTATGCCCAAACGGAGATAACCCCTGCTCTTCTGCCAAGGAAAGAAATTCAAGTACATTAACCAGATTATGGCTTCCGTTAGACTGAACGACTGCGCCATGTGTCATACCCAGATCGAGGTTGACCTCATTGAAATTGTTATTTATAAGTCTGAACAGTACATCCCTATTCATATATTGGGACTGACTTACGGATGTGCCTATTTTGAATCCTTGGTCCCCTTCATTAGTCAGGTAATTGACCAGGTGATCATAGGCATTTATCTCCTCCTGCATTGCCACATTTTCAGGTATTTCTACATGGAAATCCAGAGGATCCAGGTCTGCACATGAGATTGCCAGCAGGGTACCCAGTGCATAAAGCCATATATTGTTTATTTTCATAGTCTTCATATTTTTAAAAGCAGAAAATTACCTCAACATTGGAGAAAAGGTTTCCATAGCCACTCCCCTATTTCTCATTACTAAAGTGTCTGTCACCTGGATGTTCATGTCCTCTAAATCTATTTGGTAATTTAGATAGAGCGCATCTCTATCTTGTGCTCCCCAACTGTTCCTTTCTCCCCTTTTCACAAAACTACCAGTACCTGAAGCTGTAAAATCTCCTGAGGCTGCGGTCACCGTACAGTTTTCTTCTGCATCAAAAGTAAGAAGTAAATTAGCCTGTATATTCTGCCCACCTGAATCCTGAAAGGATAAAGGGAATTCAACCTGCCGCAGTGAATAGGTATTTAAATTGTTTATTTCATCTTGCTCCACATATTCTGCCCGTCTAATGACAGTATCATTCAAATCATTGTTCCCATTTTTGCCAGTGATGACATCCACTCCGCGTCGAAGGTAGAAACCATGCCAAGGGTTGATATATTTGACTGCATATAAAGTAAAATCTTTAGGGGCTGATACCCAATCAGCTTCCACAATTTTGCGGGGATTATTTACCAAAGGATTCCCGGATAGTATGGAGTCTGCATTCACTACATTGGATATCACCATGGGGATCACATAAGTGTTTCTGATCGCCAATGGATCATTAAAAAAAGCTTCGGTGAGTTGTATTTCCACTCCTCCAATCAGACTACCTCTAGGAATGATAATATTTTCAGAAAGTATTCCGTAATAGGTAGAGGGCATAGGTCGTATTTCCTCCCCACTGTCACCAAATACCACGCCTTCCAACAGGGAATTGTCTACAGTGAAATCCAGCCGAATGTCAGCATTATTAGAATACACACCGCCTGTAGTAGCCATGATTCTGAATTTCCACTCATTATCCATAGATGTGTCAAAGATATCTTCTCCTAAGGTGATGGTTCTCACTGGATACTGGTGGGCAAAATAAACAGTCTGATAATCGAAATCAGGAAAATCCCAATCCTCATTCTGACAGGAAACAAAGAAAACAGCTAGGATGATATATATGTAAAATTTATTTTTCATGATGTGTGTTTTTATAATAAGAGATTTGATCGAGCTGCCCTATGATCACCATCCGGAATTTTGTTGGAGGGCATTGAATTTCAGGAGTTCGCTTAAAGGAATAGGCCCATATATCATATGGTCACCAAATACCCGGTTTTCCACTTGGACATATTGATGAACGCTATTTTGAATACGTACACCTTGGGCGGGTTCTGTGAGATTGGACATCCAACGCCGCAGATCCCAAAACCTGAAACCCTCAAAACAAAGTTCTAATCTTCGCTCATTCCTTATCATTTCCCTCATAGCAGTCTGATCGCCTTTAATAGATTCCAGGTAGGCATCTCCATTATCAGTGCCTATGCCCGCGCGGGTACGGATAGCTTTGATTACATCATATGCTGAATAGCCATTTCCACCTGTACCTAGAGGCCCCCAAGCTTCATTTGCGGCCTCAGCGTATATGAGGTATATTTCTGTATATCTTATCCTAGGTTTGTAGCGCAGCTGGGAATTAGTTGAGACCGGATCTAAATTTACATCCTGGCGAAGCAATTTTCGCATATAATAACCTGTGCGGGTAGACGTCTCTACCTGATTGAATCCATCAATGGTACCGGCATCTAGTGCTGTACGCACCACAGTATTGTTTGGACCGGCGGTCCCACCATTTACAATTATGAAATGACGCAATCGTGGATCTCTGTTGGAATAGGGATCAGCTTGGTCATAATTACTAGCTGGATGTGTGACTGGATAACCATTAGCCATCGGAAAAGCATTTACCAGGTTTTGGGTAGGATTGAGTAAACCATTTCCAAAGAGTGTTGGAGGGTAATGTTGGGATTCCAAATCATTATTAGGGCCCTGTAGGTCTGTCCGCCATAGAATCTCTGGTGGGTTGATACCAGAACCTATAGCATTGATCTCTCCTGTATTTGTGAACCAGGTAACTCCATTTGGAGCCAGTCCAGACAGTCCCCCATTGAGATCAATCACTTCTGCAGCATAATTGGCAGCATCTTCCCATCTGGTAGAATTGCTGCTGCTAAAAGCAGGACTTGCCGCCAATAAAGCTGCCTGTGCTCTGATGGCCCTTACTATCCGGCCACTCATTAACTGTCTGGCATCTTGCCCAAAAACTCTGTTGTAATCATCAGCGTCGGCACCTGCAGCCCGGTATTTTTCAGGTATCTGCTGGGTATTTCCTATATTGTTATAATCCATGGGAAGAAGGTCCAATGCGCTTTCTACATCTTCGTACAATTGCTGCATACTTTGCTCAAAGGTGGCTCGAGGAATATTAAAAAGAGAGGCAGTCCCTTCAGGTTCCAAAACCAAGGGCACTCCCAGCAGCTCACCACCTACTCTTCCACCATGTGCCTGTAACAAATGGAACATAAACAAAGCCCTCAGTCCATATGCTTCTCCCTTTATACGGTCATTGAACATGTTCCTTACCACTTCATCTTCGCTCCAGGATACCCTCTCTACTTCATCCAGCATGATATTGAGGTATTGAATTGCTGCTCGGGAATTGGTCCATTGGTCCAATGGATTATTATCCGCAGCCCACTGTCCGGTAGCTACTGTAAAATAGGGATTAGTCTCACTGTTACTAACAGCATCATCAGTTGCCATATCATTGAATGACCAGCTATTGGTAGGTATTCTGACATAACCATTAATGATGATTCCCTGAGCAAACCTCGGTTCACCGTACATGGATTCTACATCGCGATTATTTTGAATGGCTGGTTCAAAAAGATCTACACAACTGGACAGCAAGAGGATGCAGGAAACCAAGAATAGTTTATATTTATTCATTTTCTTTAAATTTAAATCTTGTTAAAACATTGCTCTGAGCCCTATATTAAAGAACCTAGTCTGTGGAGCACCTCCCACATTCATTTCCATGATTTCCCGGTTAGGGGATACAATCAATAAATTAGCACCGTTTATATATGCACCTAACTCCCTTACAAATGTGTTTTCCAGATAGTTAGATGGAAAGTTATAGGAAAGCTGAACCCTGCTGAGATCAAATCTATTGGTGCTGTAAAGCCAGAAATCAGAATTTCTGAAGTTATTGTTTCCATTTAAAGTAGTCAGACGAGGGTAGGTAGCGGTATCACTGGTCTCTTCGGTCCATCGGTCACGTACTACTTCGGAATATTTATCTTCACCGCTCATCCAGAAATAAGAACCGCTTCTCATGGCATGTCCTCCCATACGGGCCACTCCCAGAGCGAAGAAGGTGAAATTCTTCCAATTTGCTGTCAGTGTAACCCCTCCGGTTAAGGGTGCTCCATACCATCCACCCCTTCCCAGGTATACTTCATCTTGGGCATTGATGATACCGTCCCCATTTTGATCGACATATTTGATATCTCCTGGCCTCACTTCACCAAACAGCTGATTAGGTGAGCTTTCTATATCATTCATATCTTTAAAGAAACCATCACTCTGTAGGCCAAACAGCGCATCCAGTGGTCTACCTTCTCTATTCTGGTAACCATCTTGAAAAATCTCCGCCCTCCTTGTGGCCTTTGTGGTAAAATATAAACCAGTCAAACCTAAAGACCAGTTGACTTCCCTAATCCTCTTGTTCAGATTGATATTATAATCAATACCTGCCCTTTGATCATTATTATAGTTAACATAAGGAATAAAAGACGAAGTCGGCCATCCGGTAGAAAAATAGTTAGGATATAAGGCGGTATTTTGGATAAGCAATCCGGTCATCTGGTTGATATAAGCAGATCCCCTGAAGGTGATAAGGTTATTAAAAAAAGAACCGTCCAGTGATACACTCAATTCTTCCCTTTTAGGAAAGGTCATGTCTGGATTTTCACCCCTTCTTACATCTGTACTGCTATTGT
The DNA here is from genome assembly GCF_000714815.1 of Anditalea andensis. Lineage (GTDB taxonomy): Bacteria > Bacteroidota > Bacteroidia > Cytophagales > Cyclobacteriaceae > Anditalea > Anditalea andensis. The sequence continues at coordinate 68,249 of NZ_JMIH01000018.1, forward strand.
TTAGCCCATCTCTCCAAGTATACCAGGCACCATCAGTCTGCCTATATATACTTTCATACAGATAATAATCTTCTATATCTAAATCTGTATGCAGTATCCCCGCTGATACAGATAGATTCAGATAATCCACACCAGCTGCTGAAGCCATAAAATCCTCATTACTGATTCTCCAACCTAAAGTTATTGTGGGAGAAAAAGCCTGTCTATTATGTTCCGGTAGCCTAGCTGAATGAATGACAGCCCCATTAAATTCTGCAAAATATTTTTCCTGGAAATTATATCCCAAATGCAATCCTAAATTTGCATTGCTCACCCGGTGGTAAATTCCAGATATGCTTTGCTGAAATCCCCCAGCTATAAGCATGGCAGAAAAGTTATGCCTGCTGTTTACCTGCTTAAGATAATTTAATTGTGCGTTGAACGATAGTGTTTGACGAAACCAAGGATCACTAATATTCTGAGTCCTGGTACTGGCATCCTGCCCGTATCTGGTCAGGCTACTTATCTGATCTATCCCGGCATAATTGTTCCAAGTGGCCTCATATACGGCATAATCATTATTAAAAGAAAGATTATAGGATGTAGCATAATCCACTCCAAATGTGGAATTGAAAGACAAGCCTTCAAGTACATTATCCAGATCAGCATTCACTCCTGTATTGAATTGAAATTGCCTACTGGTAAATTGATTGGATCCCCCTGCATAGATATCTGCAAATGGGTTGTTTTGTTCTAACTGGGTTCCTCCCAAGATATACCTCCCCTCAATGATATGGTCTGAGTTCTGTACTAAATTAGAGGAAGCCTGATCCCCTTCTTCTATCGCACTAATCGGGATTAAAGGTACAAATCGATGCGGCCTTCTAGTGGCAGCATTTGCCCAATAATCAGTATTTACTCCTTTGCCGTTATAAAAGAATATGGCCGCATCTGCGAAAGCACTGATATGCTTGCTGATTCTCATATCCACATTGCCTCTAATATTTAACCTTTCATTCATATTGTGCTGAGCCTGACCGAAATCCAAAAGGGATCCCTCATTCCAATAGCCTATATTGGTATAATATTTAGCATTTTCATTGCCTCCCGCTATTTCTACAGTGGCATCATATCGACTGTATGTTTTTTGCAGATATTCAGGAGAATAAAAATCTACATTGGGATACCTATAAGGATTAGTTCCTGCAGCATGATGATATATATCATCCTGAGCGTATAACTGGCCTAACCCGTCATTCGCTCTGGCTTCATTGTACAGGGTCATATATTCCGCGGAGCCTAAGTATTTGGGAAACCTTCTGGGAGCATGAATTCCGGCATTGGTACGAACTGAAATCCTTAACTCACCCTCTTCACCTCTTTTAGTAGTTATCATGATGACCCCTTTTGCTGCCCGGCTGCCATATAATACCACAGCGGCAACACCTTTTAGGAATGTAATCTGGGCAATTTCTGTTGGCATTACACTGCCCACATCCCGAGGCACGCCATCTACTAACAATAAGTATTCATCAAATCCCCACAGGTTTCCGTTAAAACCTCCAACAAAAGCTTCCATATCTGCCAGACTATGAGTGATATAATTTTTATCTAATATTTCAGGCATATTCACATGAGAAACAGTGCCTAATGACTGCTGTGGACTGACTCTACGGAAAGGCATCTGTACTAAACCATCCTGATCAGGGCTTATTACGTAACCTACCTGATTGACTGTATCAGTAACCCGGGTAGTATCAATACTCAGTGAAAGGCCTAATGAAGGCAACCATTTTACCGAATTAGCTTTATTTTTATCCGCTTGAAGCCCTTTCGGTATTCCCGATTTATAAACCGGTGCGCCATTGTCACTTATATACAGGGTATGGGCGTCAATCTCTTTCTCTGTCTGAGCAAATAATTCAGGTGGAAAAAGAGCCACCCAGATACACATAACTACTCCTATATTTATATATCTCATAATATTCTTCTAGTTAAAATGATTGAAACGGGGTATACATAAATTACCATCCTGGATTTTGTCTAAACTCAGGGTAAATCGTCACATCAGAAACCTTAAGTGGCAGCCAATTATGCTGTTCAGAAAAGTCCCTTTCCAATATCACCGCTTCCCGAACGTTTACGATTCTGCTTTCAGATGGATTTTCCGAATTGTAGCCCCCTGGTGCGCGGTCAAATTCCAAAGATGTTTTTAATGTATATGGCCGTTCAGCCAGAAGTAACCATCGACGAAGATCATTAAAGCGGTGTCTTTCAAATGATAATTCAACTGCCCGCTCCCGTCTGACTTCTGACAGAAAATCATTTATAGAAGCTAAAAATTTAGTGTTCACTGGAGCTACCCCGGCGCGTGCTCTTACCACGTTGATAGCATCTACAGCCGTTTTATCAAAATTGGGGGCCTTCCCCGTAGGAGAACTATATCCCATAGAAGCAGCTTCTGCATACATGAGATAAATGTCAGCCAGTCTCATATAAGGGACATTGATATGTAGATTATTTCCAAAACTATGCCCCTCATCATACATATTTGATTCTATTGGTATAAATTTCCGGTTGGCAAAGCCAGTTCGGCTACCTGTCCTCACATCTCTGTAGCTTCCTCCTGTAAATAAATTGGCAAATCTATGTTGCACTTCATTTGGAGGCATTGATCCTTGTACTACTCTTACCCCATCGTATATGATATCATGATAAAATCTTGGATCCCGGTTGCGCCACATATATGCAGGATCGTATCCTGATTCAGGATCTGCCTGAGTAATATCTTCTGGCAAAGGCAAGCCATTAGCCATGCCGTAATTTTTAATATAATTAGCCGTAGGCATAAACTTGGTGGCATCACCACCACCTACTATAAGCGGAATGTATTGCTTACTGGTACCCCAATTGGAATCATTCGCATCACTATAAGGGGATCTAAATATAGCTTCAGTCCCACCTGGCATGGCCCAATTTTGCCCCCTGGTATAAAAATTCCGATTATAATTAGCAAATGATAGAAGTGAATACTGAGTGGATCCACTTTCGGTAAGATTTAACAATTCACCAAAAGCCGCAGCGGCCCTTTGACTCAGATCACTATTATATGTTCTGCTTCCGGTAGATTCCAGATTCATCAAAGGACTACTGGCCCAAAGTAAGTTTTTACCTAAATAACCTAGGGCCATTATTTTATTGATTCTTAATTCATTTTTACCAAGCGTTCGCCTACCTGCTACAGTTTCATCCCAGTTTACCGGTAATAAATCAGCTGCCCTTCTTAAGTCTCGGGCTATATTTTCAGCTGATTCATGATAACTTAGGCGGGGCAACCTGAGAGGCTGGTCCCCCGGCAGGACTTCATCTATATAAGGAAGGCCCCCAAAATATTGGATAAACATAAAGTGAAACCATCCTCTGAAAAATAACAATTGTCCTTCAATCAGGTTTCTCTCCTCTTGGGTAGCATCTGTCATCAGATCAAGGTTAGCTAAACCTAAATTTGCCTTTCTAATACCATACCACCCCAGTGGCCATAAACCTTTAAGCATACGGGGATCATCTCCATATTGAAAAGAAGTATGAGCATTGTTTCTATCCATCCATCCTGCACCCCAGCCATCGTGTTCCGCCTGCCAACCCCAGAAATTTCCTCTATCTATTTTGAATGAAATATGAAAATCTCCTGCACTGGTTTCTATTTCATCTTCACCCCAGTTCCACGAGTTGGTCCAGTATCGATTAGTGAAATTAGGAACACAGTGATATAACTCTTCGGTAAATCCCTGAAAATTGATAAAGTTCTGAAAAGCCTGCTCTTCGGATATAATGGAATCTGGTGTTCTTTCCAGATAATCTTCACAGGAAGCTCCCATTATTAATGCAGCCATAACCAAACTACATTTAAACAACTGTTTAATATTTATATACCTATTCATAATATCTGCTATTAAAATGTCACATTAAGACCCAGGTTAAATCTTCGGACAGTAGGATAAGCACCTTGTGCTGCCCAACCCGTCCCTGCAAAATTGGACTCTCTATCATCTGGCATATCTGTCCATAAGAGCAGGTTGTTACCGTTCAAATAAACCCTAAGGCTTTCTAACCCTAGCGTTCTAACCCAGTTGGTTTGAAAACGGTAAGCGATTTCGGCATTTTTAAGCCGGAGATATGATCCATCAAAAAAGTACCTGCTTCCACTATTAAAACCACTGGCAAGGGCCAGCCATCGTGGCATAGGAGTGTCTGGATTAGGATTATCCTTAGACCAGTAGGTACCTTCTTCATATACCAGGTTTCTTTGGCCTGTCAAGCTGCTAAACACCACCTGTCTGGTTACATTATTAACCCCATAAAACTGTAGAAAACCACTAAATCCTTTCCATTCAAAGCCTAAATTGGTATTGTAGGTATTTTGGGGCGTACCAGAAAAACCGTAAGGGGCAACATCATACGCATCTATTATTCCATCCCCATTCATATCTAGGATGTGATAGTTGCCAGGTATTTTATTTTGATTGTTGGTATTATGGGGAGTGCTTGCATATAGCTCATCCCAAGTGTTATAAAATCCGCTGCTGATATGCGTACGGGCCTGACCTAATTGAAAACCTCTCTGCTGTTGGTAATCCGGCAATAACTGTGGATCATCACGGTCCAATATCTGATCTTTGGCATGGGTGATAGCAAAATCAGCAAACAATCTCAAGCCATTTGCAAAGGTATGATTGACACCCAAAGTTATTTCAAATCCCTCCGTCTGAACCCTACCTAGATTAGCCGCTGGAGCCGCGGTTCCAAAATAATCAGGAATAGCCCTATCCCCTCTCATTAAAATGTCTACCCTATTGTCCCTAAATACATCTATACTGCCTTCTACCAAACCATTTAAGAAACTGTACTCTGCTCCTAGATTATATTTATATACTGTTTCCCACCGTACAGATGGATTACCGACCATGTCTTCCCTGAACCAGGTATAAGGGCTGTATTCGCCTTGCCAGCCTATTGTGCCCAGTTGTGAATTATCTCCATAGGCCCATTGGTTCATGAATAAAAACCGGCCTCCGATATTATCATCTCCCACCTCACCATATGAGGCCCGTACCTTTAAAAAATCCACAAACCTGAGGTTTCTCATAAAATTCTCTTCGGATACTACCCATCCTAGCCCACCAGATGAGAAAAAGGCAAATCTATAATCAGGAGCAAATTTTTCTGATCCGTTATAGGCTCCATTATACTCAAACATGTACTTCCTGTTGAAATTATATGTTCCACGGAATACCCAGTCCTCTCTATACATCGGAATCATGCTCCCGATAGCATCTTCCTGGCGGTTTACAAGTCCCATGACAGTATAGTTATGTCTATCGTCTACAGAGCCTGCATAATTTATCTGGCCCTGATAAAAAATCCTACGCTGAGCTCCACCTATGGCTATATTTCCTGCTGATGGATTCCAAGCTACCCCCTCATTAAAATCGAACCGGCTGTTTGGATCAAATGCTTGTTTATAAACCTCCTGACCAGTATTGGGATTAATCCATTTTAATTGGGAATCATTAAACTGATCATTTACACCTCTTTCATTTTCTACAAATGCATTATCAATAGAGACATTCCCCCTGACACTCAAACCTTCCAATAACATCCCGAGATCTTGCTCTAGTGTAAAATTAGTCATCAGGTTTACCGTAGTATTATATTCTACTCCACTTACTGAAAGTATTCTTACAGAGTTTAAAGCAGCTTGCTCATCCAGTCCATAATACCCCCAAAACCCATCTGCATATCTGGGTACAAATGCATCGGGAGGATTACTGTAGGCTGCACTCCACAGCCCCGTACTGTTACCACCGCCCCATGGGCTTTTCCTCACCCCATATATTCCACCTAGATTGACTTTAAGGACAGTGGATGGTGTCAACTGAAAATCCAGGTTACTCCTTACATTTAACCGGTTAAAATCATAACCAGGATTATATCCCCTGTTATTCTCAAAATCCCGCATCATGTCACCCTCATTCTGAAAATCGATGCTGGCAAAATACTTAGTAACTCTAGTACCTCCTCTTAAGGATACATTGGCATTATAGGCCATGGCATAGTCATTAAATAGGACATCTTGCCAATCTACATTTGGATATCTCTCCGCCTGTTCAATACTCGTCTGATTTCGGTACATCTGCAGTACGCCCTGTGGTAGAAACTGGTTCCAGCTGGCAGGACTCCTGGACAGCTCATATTCTATGGCCCTGTTCCTGACACTCAGGGCATCATATGAATCATACTTGCCAGGCAATTGAGAAACAGTTTTAACGGTAGTATTGAAAGATGCTGTGATTTCCGCCCTTCCATCCATCCCTCGCTTAGTGGTAATGATGATTACACCATTGGCACCCCTAGATCCAAATACTGCAGTAGCAGAAGCATCTTTCAAAACAGATATGGACTCCACTGAACCTATATCCATGTTGTTAAAAAATTCAGGGCGCTCTACGCCGTCCACCAAAATCAATGGACCAGATCCATTCCAGCTGTTTTGACCCCTAATAAGGATCTGTGGCTGTTCCGCTCCAGGCATACCCGTACTCGCAGTAGTGATAAGGCCTGGTAAGTTACCGGTAAGAGCCGCAGCAACATTGGAAACACCTCCTGTTCGTTGCAGTACTGCACCGCTGGTCTGGGTCACCGCTCCTACAATGGTTTCTTTTTTCTGCTCAGCATAGCCCACTACGATGACTTCTTGAAGTGCCTGAAAATCTTCGGTAAGCGTAATATTCAAAACGGTCTGCTGCGTGACAGTCACCTCTATGGGAGCAAACCCTATGAATCTAAATACTAAAACTTCACCAGGTGAAGCGTCTATAGAATACCGTCCATCCATATCTGTAACCGTACCCCGGGAAGTCCCTTTAACTGTCACTGTTACTCCGGGAATTGGGAGATTGTCCTGAGTATCTGTTACCACACCTGTGATTTCTGCAAACAAAACATTGGTTTGAGCTGGTATAGAACTTGATTCGAAGCCAATACTTCTCGGTGTAGCAACGGCATTTATATCCGGTCGGGCAGTAAATTTAATGGGATGTGCCCTATGTAAAAGTCTTTCTTTCACTTCCTGTTGGGTATTATTCAAAAGGCTATCTTCTGGTATGCCCACATTAGAAAAACTGTTTATCTTAGTAAATAGCCTAAGATCGCCATGTTCCGAAATTTCCTTTTCAATGTAGTTTAGTTCATTTAAATAAGCATTCCCTGCAAATGAATTTAAAGTGAACATGAATTGAACAGCTAGGAAATACTTCGTTTTTCTTGAAAAGAAAATGTGTTTCCATAGTAAAATTTTATCCATACTAGTTTAATATAAGGTTAAATTAGGGTAGTATTTATTTTTAGTAAGACCACTAAACGCTAGTTTCCCTTACTGATAAGTACTGTATCAGCACCTCCATCCCTGACTATTCTTTAGCATTAAAAATCTAAAATCAATAGATAAGTGTATATTATACGCTTAAAGAAAATTCAATAATTTTGTCGCGATTTTTTAAGATGTATGGTACATCTATATCGGATCTATGAAATTTGAATCAATACTGTTCAGGAGGTGGAGTGCTTTTATGAAAAAAAGATTCGGCTACTTGAAGAGATACCCTACCTCCCATGAACTTATATATGCCCCTCAGATGGGCATGCAGATTGTAGTAAAAGTTCTTCATTTTATCTTGGGTTTATTAGTTATTGTATGAACCAAATATAAAAAAGAAGTCGAAAAAATCTAAAATACTTACCAAAGGATAAAAACCTAACAATCACATACATACAAATTTTATTGCGCTTAATCGAAAGCTTATTTTTCTGCAAAAAGTCGGTTTAAAGCCTCTATAGGCCTTTTTTTTTGAATGATACATCACATTTCTATTTCACTTAAGTGAAATAATTGATAATCAATAAATTACAATCAATGTAACGAATTTTTTTTTAAAATTAAATTTGTATTATTTCGATGATAATAACATTAATTCACATCTACCACTTTTCTATACATATCCTTTCTAATTAAAGTCCTATTTATAGCAAATTTTATTTTGTAGCCAAATTTAATTTAAGGCATTATAGAAAGATAAGGTGCTATCACTTTAATGAAATATTCTACAGTAAGCCATAGATAGGATTTACATTTTTCTTATTCTTAAAAAATGAGATGTATATAAAATAAAGTTTTATGTAAAGCCATTTCACTAACACCCATCTTTTGTAGGCAGATCTGGGACCATTCTCAACTACCTGCCCTATTTCTAAGGATCCCCGAATTTTATACGGAAAAAATCCCCCTATTAACCTCTAATTGTAAGTTTTGCATAAATAAAAAAGAATCAAAAAACCCTACCCACTCGTCAATAGGCGCCACTAAAATAGCGGTAATCAACTCCCTAAATAATCGGATTTATTTCAATGATAAGTGTATTGTTTACTGCACGAATATCTTTGATCAGAAAATCTTTTTGGGCAGAAGACAAAGCTGGAATCTGGAAAGGATGCAGTATGTATTCATTTCTTGATCCTCCTGATTCTACAAAAGGCATTCTGTCAATAAAGGATTTTAATATGCCCAATACGTTAAAAAGTCTAGCCATGACACCGTTGATAATCCTATATTCTAGCCGTACTGCACTGGCGCTTTTATCTATGATACTTACCTCAAGCAGTGTATTGGTCTTAAACTTTCTGATCCTGACCCTGATCTTATTCTCATCCATAGCTTCCAACATCACTTCTTGGGACTTTTTATTGATCATCGTCTGCAAATCATTTATCGGCAATTCTATTTTCATGACAAAAGGGATATGTTTACAATAAATAATAATATAGGTAAAAATGGTAACTCATGCAATCTGCGTGCTATAGTTATATATTTATCAATGTATTATTATGGTCACATATAGGTAAGGACTTTTGGTAAACGATGGAGCTTATAAAACCGGAATAGAAGGATGCCTCATGTATGGCGCTATAGTGGTTCCTATCGAAGCAGAAAGATATGTCCGGTAATGTACGAACTTCAAGATTACAAATAGGTTTAAAAATAAGATACATGAGCTTTACCAATAATTTTGTCCAAATACGGCAATTATGCAAAGTGAAGTCTGCATAAAGCCATACACCTGTACCGGTGAGGTGTGGTTCTATTGTTTGAATTATTAATTCTATAGAGGCTACTGCATAATTATCAAACAGAAAAGGGACAAGGACCACATCATATCTCCCTATAAGTGTGCAGTCCTGTATAGGCTTACATTCGAATTTCACTTTGTTCGATCCAATGTTCCTCTTTTGTGACCGCTCCATCATACTCACAGACTGTTCAACATAAGTGATGCGCAATCCTGATGCATGTAACGCCGTAATATCCTCCAATATCCATCCAGTCCCTCCACCTATTATCAAAATAGTGGTTCCAGGTCTGATGTGTTGCAATAAATAAAGTTGTGATTTCCTAATCGAACGACCAAATACAATCCTAGAAAAGAAATCATAATATTTTGCTATAGTATCATAGTTTGCACGCATATAATAAAATTTTATAATAGTGAGCTCTTCACTCACCTATATCCTCAAAAACCGCTATTGATACCCTGCTGCCTGAAGATGAAACAATTCGGCATACAGCTTGTCATTCACCATCAATTCTTCATGCGTTCCGATCTCTAATACCGTACCGGCTTTAAGTACCATGATCCTGTCAGCTATTCTTACGGTACTGAACCTATGAGAAATAATCACAGCGGTTTTGCCTTCGGTAAGTTTGATGAATCTATCAAAAGCTTCTGTTTCTGCTCTGGCATCCAATGCGGAGGTAGGCTCATCCAAAATGAGTACCTCAGCATCTTTCATATACGCACGGGCGATGGCAATCTTCTGCCACTGACCTCCGGATAGGTCTTTACCACGTTTAAACCTTTTCCCCAAAGGCTGCTCATATCCCATAGGCAGATCTGTTATCACCTGGTCAGCCAGACTCTTTTCAGCAGCTCCATCAATGCGCGGCTGATTATGGATTTCAGAAATTTCCCCCATGGCTATGTTTTCACGGATGGTCAGTTCAAACTTCACAAAATCTTGAAAAATCACGCCAAAATATTGCTGGTATGCTACCTGATCATATTGCTTAACCGGTATACCGTCCAAGAAAATTTCTCCTTCCGTGGGAACATAAAACTGTAGCAAGAGTTTGATCAGAGTGGTCTTACCTGCGCCATTTTCTCCTACAAAAGCCATTTTCTCTCCTACTTTAAGATCAAAACATATATGCCGTACCACCCAAGTATCTGATTTCGGGTATTTGAAGCCCACATTTACAAACTTAAATCCCTGTTTAATCTTATTGGGAAGTGGCAATTTATAGTCGACATCACCATGCGAATTTTTTAATTCCAGAAATTCAAAATAATCCTGAAGGTACAGGGCACTTTCGGTTATTGCAGTAAATCGGGTAAAAAAACCCTGTAATTTTCCCCTTAGTCTATTGAATGATCCGGATAAAAATGTCAGATCACCCAGCGAAAAAATACCAGCTACCGTTCTAAAAACAATAACAATATATGCTCCATAATATGCCCCAGTACCTATGATATTAAATACGGCACCCCACCCTGCCCGCTGTTTGGCCAAATGTTTACTCTTATGATAATATTTATCGGATAGGACTTTGAACCTGTCAGCCAGGTAGTTTGAAAGCCCAAAGAGCTTCACTTCTTTTGCTGTCACATCACTAGCCCCCGCATATCTTAAATAGTCCAGTTCCCTTCTTTCCTGGGTCCAGCTCCGGGCTAAAGAATAGCTTGTCCCGCTAAATTTTATCTCATTGATAATGGTCGGTACTATGGAAAATAGAAGTAGCATAATCAGCCAGGGTTCGAAGGATACCACCCCTATCAGTAGGGAAAGAATGACTATAATATCTTCTCCTTGGGTCAAGATATTAGACATCAACCCCACGCGGCCGTTGGTCTGCTGTCGGGCCCGCTCCAGTTTATCATAAAATTCGGAATCCTCAAGCTGATCCAGGTTTAGTTCGGATGTTTTTTTTATGATTCTGACCGATGTATTGATGGAATATTGATCACCTAGCAAAGCATCAGATAAGCTGATGCCTCTGCTCAGCAAGTCGGAAAGAATAGCTAAACCAAACTCCAAACCTACCAGAAACCATAGTCTACTTAAATCTCCCGTTTCTGCTGCTATCTGAAGCACTACCTCATCGATGATTAATTTCCCTACCCATAACATCACTACAGGCAAGGCCGCATTTACCAACCGGCAAAAAATGTTTGTATAAAAAAGCAGTGGGTTTACTTTTCTAATTTCACGAAAAAACCGGGGCACAAATTTTAATGAAGCTAACCCCTCTTTAAAATTGAATGCAGATGGCTGGATAGATTTTTTTGGCTTAGGCAAGGTAGACTGAATGTTTAATGCAATGTAGCGAATATAATAAAGCTTCAATATAAATCTGATCCAGATTCCTGCCTATTGGCATAGCTTGATAACCGTAAATGGATTATAGAATGATCCTTCATTGAAATCCAATAGTTTAATCATATCTACCTATCACTCAGGTAGCTTTTTTAGATTATGCATCTGATCGTAAATTTTATTCAGCAGCAAAATCACTGTATTAATCCCAGCAGACACCATGACGGTAAAAATCAGTCGTGCTATGGTCAGTACACTGAACTCCGCTATTCCGCTAAAATGTGCCAACAAATATACGATTATACCCCACCACGGTGTCATGCATACCGGACAATCAAAAAAAGGCTTTTTTATGTATGAAGGCAGCCAAACCAACTTTTCTTTTTGATTATAGAAAATCATGCCTTTCCAGGTGGAAGCCTTAATAAAATATACTATAAGGGCAATAATGGTAGCTTGTTCCAACATGGGGTGAAATTAAAATTTGTAACTATTCTATGATAAACTCTTTTTGGAAGCAATTCAGCCACTTACCTACCGAAAAAAATATAATATATCAAATCGAGCATGAAGTAAACTTCACACCATGCCATGATTATAAAGCATGCGAGATTCTCCCGAATAAATTCATGACAGGATATCCCGACCTCCGGTAGAGGACAAGTTATGACCATTGAAAAACAAAATATAAACAGATTAAATCATCCCTATAAGCAAAAGTGCTGTAAATTGGTTGCACATAATTTTACCCCAAAGATGATGGCTATATATATATATAACTAACATTAAACCCCAAATCATCTAGCTCCTCCCCCACCTGCCGAAAAACCACCTCCGCCTCCAAAAGAAGCCCCACCACCTGTCCCTCCTACAGAACTCATCTGAGTACCTGCAATGGTTCCTGCCATATTGCTGATCGTTTTGGACATAGAGCCAGGCTGTATTCTATTACCATATAATATCACATACCAGTATAGGTAATGGTGATAGCTGGATCGGGGAACAGAATTTAACAATCTGACCATCTGATTTTTAGTCAGTCCAAAAACAGTACCATAGACCAAATGTTCATTGACCAATTCATAGTTGATTGCCATATTACTTTTTTGCCCTAATATGCTTTTTAGGTATTTTCTATAACTTATCCATTTATAGTAAGCTTCCTGGTAACTTTTACTGCGATGTCGGATCATCGTGGTCAGCACCACCACTACTATACATAGAAGGAAAACAAAAAGACTCCATATTTTGAAAAATATTATTGAAACCATAAAAAGAAGAAATAACATGGCAGATAGACCTACCATGATCCACATCCCTTTTACACTATCTCTGTTCCATATGCCTAAAGTTCTCCCATAGGCTGTTACCTGTTGGTTAAACTTTGTGGTCATGCGGTGTAAAGCCATTGGCGATTTGGCCATATCAGTAAATCTGATTTCTTTTATCCCACCCGCAAAAAGATAATCTATCACTTCTATTTCAAAACTTTTCAACCCTTCTTTCTGCCTATCGTATTGGTCGCTGTTCAATATCCAAAATAACTGCTTGGTAAGGTTTTTGTCTTCTTCGTTTCTATCTTCTATGGTAATTATCTTTTTTTGTGCCAGTAGATAAAGTGTGGCATTAATTTCATTTCCAAGCTGATATCCATAAAGCAAATAATTGATCAGCGCGGGGTGTAGGTCTGTAGGAGGCTTGGTATGTGTAGTAGTTGTTTTAGAAACATCTTCCTTTGAATGGTATGTTTTGAATATCCAAAAGACAATAGCCAATACTAGGGCATATAGTAAAAAGATGGTATATGGTGCCCATTCATATAATTTATCAAAACTGGCTTGGCGATCTAAGGCGGCAAGTCTTCGTTCATTAGTCTCATCTGCCCATAATTTCTCTTCTGCCATGATCGCTGCAGCCACTTCATTATTTATCTGAAATACCTCCTGAAACCATTGGGGAGGGTAAAGCGCTCTGACCTCTAAAATATCTTTTTTTGAAACTGAATGGCTTTGCACCACTATCTCCCCATCCGCTCCTATTTCTGAATAGGCATGTGCTGGCCCATGCAGCCAATGTCTGTTAGCAGGCAATTCTTCATAAGGTCCGCTATACCGAATGGTAAGGGATACATTTTGTTGATCCACCTTCCATTGGCTGTCTATAAATTTATAATACAGGACTGCTACATCTTCATGACGTTTTATGATATCCTCTACCGTATAGGTGATGGTAAATTCTTTTGCTTCATCCCTTGCCTCAAATGACCACCCTACTTCTATATATTTGTTTTTTTCAACTATTACAAAATGTCCCTGCTCTTCTTTATCTGAAAGTGGGAGATGTCTGCCGTCTGCCATCACCTTAAAATCAGTTACCCGAACACCTTCATGATGAGGAAACTGCCTGTATGCATAGGTAAACTTACCATTAAAATGATATGTCCGGGTTTCCGACACAGTCATTGATCCATTGGGATGCACTTCTGCTTCTATATGCACCCTTTTTATCTGAAAACTTTTTTTTGCTTCGACCTGAAAACAAAAACAGCTGATCAATAGGAACAGGAGAATATTTTTATTTAATAACATAAGGTGGCAATATTTTCTAATAATAAATTTAGAAGGAAAATTTAGTATAAAAAAGTTATAATGAAATAGCATTTTCACAATCAAATTATATATTTAATTCCTTGGGCAGGAAATTTGTTTATGGCATTTAAACTGGCCATTCACCTATGTCTTTACATCATTCTAAATTTTTATTTAATTTTTTCTTCTTCTCCCTTGCCATCTCTCCATTATGCAGAGCGCAGCAAGCCGAGCAATTTGAAAAAAGAATACTGGTGGATCGTCTGGAGGATCCATGGAATATCATATATGGGCCAGATGACCATCTCTGGGTCACAGAATCAAAAAGTTATAAAGTATTAAGGATCAATCCAGAAAACGGTAAACGAAGGACTGTATTGGATGTGAGTAAGGATAAAAATTTTGAAAGAAGCAAGAACAAACCTTGGCCTCAGGGCGGGCTGATGGGTATGGCGCTCCATCCACAGCTATTGCTGGGTTTCCCTTATATCTATGTAGCCTATGTACATGAGTATATTGAAAGCCAGGGAGAGGATGCCCCTATCGGTAACCAGGGAAATTATTTTAAAACAAAGCTGGTAAGGTACACTTACGATCAGCAAGACCACACCTTGTCCGATCCTCAAGTCATCACAGACACCATTCCCGGTAGCAATGACCACAACGGGGGCAGGATGTTAATATCGCATATCGATGGTGATTATTATCTAATTTACAGTGTAGGTGATATGGGAGCAGGACAGTATCAAAATGCCGCGAGGAATAATCATGCCCAGGATACAAATTACTATGAAGGGAAAATTCTAAGATTTAATCTCGAACCTAATGAAGAGGGAAGCTGGATACCGAAAGACAATCCTTATGGAAACGAGAAAAAAACTGCAGTTTGGAGCATAGGGGTCAGAAATACCCAAGGTCTGGTTGCCATATCAATAGAAGGTAAAGATATCATTTATGGATCAGATCATGGACCGTTTTCTGATGATGAAATAAACATCATAGCAAGAAGAACCAACTATGGACATCCCTTAATAATAGGTTATGCAGATGGTAATTATGATGGGCTGGCTGCTGGGGTCACCGACAGAAATGAGCTTCCTGGAATATGGAATACTACTTATCCGCAAATCAATAATGAAAAAGAAATGTCCCTGAAGTTACAGAATTTTAAAGAACCTATACACAGCTTCTATCCCTTGGATCAAACGTCGCTAATGGATATATTGAAAAAAGAAAGTTCGGGTGAAAGTGCAGATTGGGAATCAGTGGCCCATTCAGGAATAGCCGCCTATAGCTCGGAAGCCATTCCATACTGGCAGCACTCCCTACTGGTCACTTCCCTGAACCAAGGCTGTCTTTACAGACTGAAATTAAGCAAAGATGGCCAAAAAGTCGAAAAAGTTTCTAAGCTTTTTGAAGCTGCTGTCCGATATAGAGATGTAGCTGTATCTCCTGATGGCCTTAAGATCTATTTAATTACTGATAATTCAGAAAAAACTTCTGGACCTTCTGAAGAAAACCCACAAAATTTAAAAGATAAAGGTGCAGTTATCGAATACCGATATAAAGATCAATAACAATCAAAGTTTAAGTGAATAAGGATAATGGTTGATCAGGCTTACCAAACTGAACAACAATCATACTCCATTAATAATTGACATTCAACGTATTTGGACATTAAAAGGACGACACATTAATCAACCCATGGTTTACCAGTATAAACCGTATCATAAAAAAGCAGATATAATCCTTCCAGTGAGGTTTATAAGGTAATGCTTGGGTTGCATCATATTATAGGACTGTACCTTTATTGGATTGGAGAGCAAACGGTCTGAGAGGTAGTAGTTCTCTGCTTTGCCCCACTCTTCAGTAAGCTCTCTTTCGATGTGGCTATCTGCATCAATTCTATTTTTAAGATCAGCAAAATCTTTTGATTCCTCAGCACTTAACCTTCCTTTACTGATTTTCTTTATCAGGAGACGTAAGTATTGTGCATTATCCTTACTTTCGATTAAATTTCCCATTATGTTGGATATTATTTAAAATCTTAATTTCTTCAAAAAATTAATAAATGGATGCTTTTCTGATTTAGATGCTTTGGTTAAAGCACTGGCTTCCTGGATACATTTAGCTTCTGCTTTGCTCCAAGAGTCCATCAGTTCCTTGGCCAACGTGCCATCAGGGTCAACTTTATTTTTTAATTGATCCATTGACTCTTTTTCTTTTGTAGTCAACCTATCTTTACTGATCATTTTTACCACCAAACTTAGGTACTGACTAAGCGATTTGTTATCAATGACTTTTTCCATATATCAACCAGATTAATTTGTATGTAAAAATATCCATTACCAGACTAACCCCTCTTAATTCACGGTTAACTTTAAGTTATCATTTTAAAAGTATTTTTAATGTAAAATTAGTATAAGCTGACATATTGTTAGGACCAGAAAAATTTTATCATAATAGGCGCATATAGACCGTTACATGACGGCTATATAATAGGCCTAATTGATATTTATTCTTAACACTAAATTAATCTTTGATGAAATCGAGCATGAGGAGAACCTTACACACTGGCATGAATGTCGGCGGAAGCGAGATTCCATCTTGTTTCCATTGTCACCATACAAGTTATGGCCTTTAAAAAAACAATTATAAACAGATGAAATCCTTTTCATGATCCCCAATAAAACAATCTGTTTCAATGTCCATAATCAAGTTCTGTAATATAAGTTCGAATGCTATATATGGACAGTAGGTTGTTACTGAGAGACAAGTTCGATCGTCGCATTTTCTAATCCATCTCCATGGGCACGGAGTATTACTGATCCTCCTACTTTGGTGGTTTTGATAAAGACCATGGCAAGACCATTAAATAATTTGCGCTGATGAGACTGAAAAGATGACAGGTCTGTAGGGTCACCATTATCTGTGGCAGCTATGGTGGCATTCCCATTTATTTCAAAGCGGATGAGATTCTCGGCACGGGGCACCATATTTCCATCTTTATCCAAAACTTTCACCGTAATGAAAGCCATATCCTTTCCATCAGCTTTTAAGTCCGACCGATCAGCTTCCATTACGATTTTTACCGGTCTCCCGGCTGTTTCTATTTCTTTTCTCTTTACTTCCCTTCCAGCAGATCTAGACACTGCTCGAATAGTACCTGGCTGAAAATCTAACTTCCACATGACATGCAACTCATCACCTTGCTTCTTTTTGATACCCTGCGATTTTTCATTTAAAAAAAGTTCTACCTCATCAGCATTGTTATAATAAGCCCATACATCTACTTTTTGACCAACTTCCCAGTTCCAATGGGGAAAAACATGAAGAACAGTATCCTTCGTCCATTCACTTTGGTACATATAATATGAGTCTTTGGGAAAGCCTGCCAGATCTACCACTCCAAAAAAAGAACTTCTGGCTGGGAATTCATAAGGTGTAGGTTCTCCTAGATAATCAAATCCCGTCCATATGTACATGCCGCTCAGAAAATCATGCTTTTTAATCAATTTCCAAGTCTCTTCATGAGTAGATCCCCATGGGGCACTGACATGGTCATAAGCAGAAACAGTGAGGTCCTGATTACCTTCGATGAATTTTTGATCCCACCTGATGGGCCATCTTCTGATACTATCTGAAGGCATATCATAATGTCCTCTTGTAGCAAGGGCAGATGTGGTCTCGGCCCCGATGAACTTCTCACCTGGAAAAACATCAGGAAAGGTTTCGAAATCCTCATGATGATAATTAAAACCTACCAAATCCAATGCCCCTGACCTGTAAATAGAATTGTCCGGATATGGATGGTTCAATCCGGCAGTTATAGGCCGGGTAGGATCCATTTCTTTTGCTATTTTACCCAATCTATTGGCTATTAGCAATCCTGTATCTTCCCACTGCTCCGGAATTTCATTCCCGATACTCCATATAAAAACACTGGGATGGTTCCTATCTCTTTTCATCATATCCCTTAGATCCTGTTCATGCCATGCCTCCCAGTGGCGGCTATAATCAAATTTACTTTTTGATTTTGACCACATATCAAAAGCTTCATCCATGACTATAAACCCCATGCGGTCACAAAGGTCCAATAATTCAGGTGTAGGTGGATTGTGTGCCGTACGGATACCGTTTACTCCCATACCTTTAAGTATCTCCAACTGCCTCTCCAAAGCCCGCGTATTCACGGCAGCTCCCAATGCTCCTAAGTCGTGGTGATTGTTGACACCTTTGATGATCATTTTCTCTCCATTTAAGGTGAACCCCACCTTAGGATCAAAACTGAAATACCTGATGCCTATGGGCGTCTCGTACCTGTCTACCATATTGCCATCTAAATATACCGAGGAGACTACTTTATATAGGTATGGTTGGGATGTACTCCAAAGTTGGGGAGTGGTTATATGTAAGTTTTGTACCACTTCATTTTTGTCAGCAATGATGGTAATATTATCATTTTTAATGCTAGCTACCTCATTTCCGTCCTGGTCCAATAGAGCAGACTGTAGTGTAAAAGTTCCTGTTACGTTTTTACTGTTTCTGACGGTTGTATTTATCTTTATGGTAGCTGAGGTCGTGTTTATATGAGGAGTAGTCACAAAAGTGCCCCAATGATCTACATGTAAAGGATGTGTTTTCACCATCCATACATTCCTGTAAATACCTGAACCGGAATACCACCTAGAATTGGGTTGCAGTGAATTGTCAGCTTTTACGGCTATCACATTTGGTATCCCATCATAGTGGAGGTAGTCAGTTAGTTCATACCGGAAAGAAATATATCCATTTGGCCTTTTACCTAATAACTGACCATTAATATATACCTCACTTTCTTGATAAACTCCATCAAAATCTATATAAATCACCTTACCTTTATCATCTTCAGAAAGTAAAAAAGACTTCCTATACCAGCCTATACCTCCAGGTAAAGCACCTCCTCCATACCCTGCAGGATGATCTTTAGAAAAGTTCCCTTCTATGCTCCAGTCATGGGGCAGATCGAGGGTTCGCCAGCCTGAATCATCCAGATCTGTCCTGTAAGCATCATCCGGAGCATCAAGTGAAAATTTCCATGATTCTGTAAACAAATGTCTACGGTCTTCCTCTATCTCATGTGGCTGGCAGGTATGGCCATTGCAGAGTATGAATAGACTAAGCCACAGGGGATAATAAAACACAGGTATATGTCGGGGAGTCATAATTACAGATAAATTAGATAGGACTAAGAATAAGAAGACAACCTGCCTACCATTGGGCAGATTGTCTCCAATAGGTTTGAGAGCTATTGATTACCTTAAAATATAATGGAAAGATAACCATTCATCTCCATCTTCATCATAGCTGGTACCAAACCAGATCCCCTTGCTGGTGGATTCTCCAGGAAAGGCTTTGACTACCCTAATGGTACCCGCCGATGGACTCATCCAGTGACCGGGGTTTTGTATGAGTGTATTGTTATCACTGAGTGTAATTTCATTGGTGGCCTCATTTATAATAAAGGTACCGGTGAAAATCTGTCCGTTTTGATTTCGGGTATAATTATTCTGTCCGCCAAATCGGTCGAATTGAATATACGACGTTTGGGCTATTGCTGTCCAATCACCGTTCCATCCCCAATCATAGGAATCCTCATAGGAAGAAGTCCAACCCTTACCAGCTGATATCCAGTCTACAGGATTGCCCTCACCATCCAGGTACCATTTCCTCCCAGAAGATGGTCCTCCTGTGAGTAAATTAAGCAATTCTCCAGAATCAAATTCAGGGTCAAATCCCTCATCAGGCCCTTCGTCTTCTTCCTCTCCAGGCTGCCAATTATCTACATATTCCTGTGAAACAAAATTATACACCAATAAGGCAGGGCCATCGCAGGAGTCTCTTCTGAGTACTGCTATCTGTAGCGTTTCATCCGTAATCGACATTATCCGGATATCACCCCAATTGGACACACAAGCCGCATTCCCTTGGTTATGAAGCGGGGCAGCACCAGTCATGGTCAGGGTTTTGTTGTTTACATCCAAGAAGTACGTTCCCTGTTCTACCCCTCTATTGGGCAGCATCAGATGGTTCACCGTTACAAAGGGACCTCCCCGTAAATTAAAAGTCATGGTACCATAGTCTCCATAATCCATCAGCCACTGATTACCTTCATAATCTGGTTCCCATGCCCAGCAATCGTCCCCATAGCAACCTGTATCTCCACCTTCCCAAGGTCCGCCTTCCGCCAGATAGCCATTGTCTGTACCATAAAAGTATAATGGCCCGTTAAAGTATCGGGCATCTATATCCAGGATCCAAGTTTTCTCTTCACCCACTCCTCCTGAAAGTGCAGTCCACATGGGGTCGTCCACATAGTTAAGATTGTCTTGGGTGACTTCAATCGTAACTGGTTCCATTTCTACTATTCCGCCACCTGTCATAGCAGAAAATCTGATTTCGTACTCTCCTTGGAAGGCAAATCTTACCGTATCTATCTGACGGTTGGATCTACCAGTCCCATAATCCCATATCGATACCGTTTCCGGGGTATCATTGATGAGGATTACCGTATTTCCCCCTGGATCTACATCATAATCCTGGACCACCCTGAAATGTATCTGGGAAGGGTCTAACAATTCGCCTAAATCATATTGGTCATCTACGATACACGATGCTACAAAGGCCATCGGTATGAAAATCAGCGCAAGTAATTTTCTATAGCTTTTCATAATTAAAATATTTTAAGCCCACACCAAAGTATATAGATAGGGCAGGCCATCTTTTTAAATGATAGGATTAAATTACCAACCTGGATTCTGCTGCAAAACTCTATCTGATAGCAAAATCTGATTGTTGGGGATCTGCTGCAGGCCGTTTGTTTGTATAATATTGCCTTCAGAAATAACTTTGGCCACGGGAGCACCTGCATTCAGTACAGTGGTCGATTCACTGATAGTACTTGCCGCTACATTTATCCCCTGTCTGAGCAGATCCCAATACCTGATGCCTTCTCCCGCAAATTCAAATCTCCTTTCCGCTAAAATATTGGCTGCATTGACCGATACTTGGCTAAAGTTATTACCATACGCCCGTCTCCTTACGTCATTTAAATAAGTTTGGGCATTGCCGCTTCCCAGTTCGGCAGCCATCAGCAGCACATCAGCATATCGTATGACTATATAATCCTGAAACTGCCCTATCATGTGATTGGGAGCCCCGAAATCTAGAGGTAAATCCCTTCCTTCCTCATTTACCATAGGTGAATACTTTTTATTATAATATCCTGTATATTCTCTTTGGCGGGTCTGGTTAGTAAAGGGTAAACCTTCTTCCTGTATAGCTATGATACTTGCTTCTCTTCTTGTATCATTAGCATTATATGCGCTATACAAACGAGGATTTACCGTACCGCCTCCCCATCCTCTTCCATAAGGAAAGAATGATTGCTCTCTAATCCCCAACATTACCATCCAGTGGTTTCCATCTGTATTACCGTCATAGTCACTGGTATAGGTATAGCGTATATTAAATATATTCTCTAAATTCCTTTCTCCTGCATAATCTTCTAAAGAGGCTGCTGGCCATAAATGAGCAAAATCCTCTACCAGACCATGACCACTATTGGTAATTACGTCTTCCAGATAAGCCATTGCCTGGTCACGGCTGATCACCCCAGCCAGATCCACCTGTTGGTAATAACCAGTATAATAAAGGTATACACGACCTATGAGTGCCTGGGCAGCCCATTTGGTGGCTCTTCCAAATTCAGCCGGAACTTGTGCGGCAAATGGAACAGGGTTCAGATTTTCTGCGGCAAACTGTAAATCCTCAGCTATGGCCCTATAAACCTCTACAGGGTCAGCCTGTGGAACATTGTCAGGGGAAGGGC
This sequence comes from Anditalea andensis, assembly GCF_000714815.1. Lineage (GTDB taxonomy): Bacteria > Bacteroidota > Bacteroidia > Cytophagales > Cyclobacteriaceae > Anditalea > Anditalea andensis. Next base: position 90,170 of record NZ_JMIH01000018.1, read on the forward strand.
TGGTCAGCAATGGTATATTGCCCCAAAGTCTGACCATATCAAAATAAAGAAAAGCTCTTAAAAACCTGGTTTCCGCTTCATATGTGACCCTAAGTTGATCATTACCCTCCCAATCGATTTGATCCATTCTTTCCAAAAAAGAATTACATCGAAACACGGCACCATAATAAGCTGCCCAGTTGGCCTGAAAGAGATTTTGGTCGGCTGTAGAACGGGACCGGTCAAACTCATCCAGCATTTGGTATCCAAACCCATCTGCCGCACCTGTTCCACCAAAGGCATTGTCAGATAGTATTTCAGAAGCAACTGGAAAACTTACACCTTCTGCCCAAATCATGTGCAGACCTTCATAGTTACCCACCAAAGCCCGGTAGGCATCATCTGTAGTTCTATAGAAATTTTCATCGGTAAGCTGGGTAATCGGCTCAGTATCCAGAAAATCACCTGTACAAGCAACTGTGGCGGTTATGCCTATAGCGAATAGATATATCTTTATATTTGTCATCTGTTTAAATTTTTTACAATGGTCTTAATATGTCCTTTACCAATAGTCAGCATGAACTTTTGCATATATCCCTGACCGCCCCCCTTAGGGTTCATACCACGGTAAGAAACTCTGATTATGCTAAAATTCATATTTGAGTATTTTGATATTGATAGTATATTTAAATCGCGCTTCTAGATGCGGATAGGAAAGAATTTATGGCAAATTCTTTTCATGATCTTTTACTTACTTTAAAACCGGATATTAGCTCCTACCATGAAAGTTCTAGGCCTGGGATAAAAGCCCAAATCTACCCCAGAAGAAAAACCACTACCATAGCCCACTTCTGGATCCATGCCTTCATAATGGGTGAAGGTATATAAGTTCAGTACTGAAGCATAAACCCTCACTTGGCTAAAGTTCCTATGGTTTATCAACCTACCGAAGTCATACCCAAGCGTGATATTACTGATTCTCAAAAAGTCTCCATCATGAATATAAAGATCGGAGAAGTTGGTCCAGTTTCTAGCATCTTCTGTCACTCGGGGCATTGTATTAGAAGACCCCGGACCATGCCACCGGTCCATGATGGCGGCAGTATATGGTGCAAATGGATTCGCATGATTGCGATAGGATTGGACAATTTGGTTTCCAGCTACCCCGTTTGCAAGAAAGTTTATATCAAACCCTTTATATTCTGCTGAAAAGGTAATACCGAAGGTATAATTTGGATTGGGATCCCCTATCATGGTACGATCATCATCATTGATCACACCGTCACCGTTTCTGTCTACGTACCTCACATCACCAGGTCCGGCGCCGGGCTGAATCAGGGTTTCTCCTATCCGGTGTTCCATTACTTCATTTTCACTTTGAAATATGCCATCCGTTTGAAGGCCCCAAAAATATCCTATCGGAAATCCATTTTGTGCTCTATAAAATTGCATGGAATTATCAAACAACTGATTTGGCTCACCCTGAATGATACCATCTCTGGTAGGAATATTGCCTACTCTGTTACGATTATACGCACCATTGACGCCTACATTATAGGTTAATTCCCCTATCTCATCACTATACTGAATGTTCAATTCAACTCCCGTATTTCGGACATCACCTCCATTTATAAATGGAGGTTCAGCCCCGGCAGTAGCGAGAATCGGAGCAGCTATCAACCAGTCTCTTGTAATTTTATCATACCAATCAAAATTTACAGCCAATCTTCCCAAGAAAAATCTCGAATCAAATCCGATGTTCAATTGCTCAGATGTCTCCCATCTTAAATCTGGATTGGAAAGCCTATTTGGAAAAGCACCAGGCACCAGACCAGTAGTGCCTTCCCCAGGCCCAAAGAAATAATTAGTATTGGCCACAGTAATCGGTGCCATGTATTGAAAAAAACCGATTTCCTGATTACCTACCTGTCCCCAGCTGGCTCTTAATTTGAAAAAATCCATGGTATTGGTAAATGTTTCCATAAATGGTTCATTAGTCAGTACCCAACCAGCAGAGATGGAAGGAAAAAAACCAAACCTATTGCCCCTAGCAAAACGAGAAGATCCATCTGCTCGGTAGGTTAGATTTAAAAGATAGGTTTCTCTGAAATTATAGTTCAACCTTCCGAAATAGGACATCCTATGGTCAGGATCTATAGGTCCTCCCCCTAAATTTATGTTAGCGCCGTCTACGTTGGTAGCATTTGATAACCAGGCATACCGGAGTGAAGGCACGATCAAATCTCTATTACCAGCAAACATAAAGGAACCCTGTCTTTGGAACATGGAGCTACCGATCATGGCTTCAAAGTTATGGTCATTTTGAAACGTGAAATTGTAGGTGATTAAATTATCAAACAAAAATGTACGCCCTTTTCCCATGTTTTGTGATACGCTGGTATATGGATCAAAAGCAAAAGCGGACAACTGATAGGCTGGAGAAAAAGATCTGCCCTCATTGGTATAAAAATCCACACCTAAACTTGTTCTGAATCTCAGATTTTCTATCGGCTCTACCACCATATAGATGTCACCCAAAATTCTTTGTTCATTGTTCCTGTTTTTGTTTTGATAGTACATCAAGGCATAAGGGTTTGCCTCATTTGGATTCCAATCAGATTGGCTGTTATCATAAAAACCGCCGTCCTCATTAAACATCGGTACAAATGGACTGGTATTGAATGCTCCTCTGAGTGCGTTGGAATATTGGTCTCCTACACCTATACCATTACTTTGTCTGTGGGACATGGTAAGATGCTGGCCTATGGTAATCACATCATCATATATACTATGCTCGGAATTGATCCGGACATTATAACGCTCAAAATTAGATAATTCCGACCCGCCGACTATGCCTTCCTGACCAGTGTAAGCCAGGGATAAAGAATAAATAGATTTATCAGAACCTCCCTGTACACCTAATACATGATTTTGGGTAACGGCATTGTCCACAAACATTTCATTCAGCCAGTTTGTCCCCTCACCCATAGCGGCTATCTCTGCATTGGTAAAGTATGGATTGCCGCCGGAATTGACAGCTGCTTCATTGACGATAGTAGCGTATTCACGGCTGTTTAACATATTGGTTTTACGTGGCACATTTTGAAGGCCATAGAACATATCATATGTAATCTGGGCACGCTGTCCCCTCCTGCCCTGCCGTGTAGTCACTAATATGACACCGTTAGCAGCCTGAGAACCATAGATAGCGGCAGATGCTGCATCCTTTAGTACATCTATGGATGCTATATCTGCAGGGTTCAGGTAAGCTATATCATTGGTAAGTACCCCATCTACTACATAAAGCGGATTGGCATTTCCTATCGTCCCTAGGCCCCTTATTACCACCCTCATTTCTTCACCCGGCTGACCGGAGGTGGATGTGATCTGTACTCCAGGAGCCTGACCTTGTAGGGCATCCAATGGCTGTACAGTACTCAATCTTTGGAGGTTATCACCATCTACCTGTACAGTGGCTCCTGTTACTAACTTCTTCTTCTGGACACCATATCCTACGACCACCACTTCCTCTAATGATCCCATATCCGGAGCCAGATCTATGTTCACAACTCCTCTATTGCCTACCCTGATTTCCTGACCCTGAAAACCCAGGTAGGAGAATACTAAAGTTGAATTCTCACTTACACCTCCTAGAGTATAGTTACCATCCAGATCTGTAGTGGTACCTGAAGTGGTGCCCTTTATCAGGATACTTACCCCGGGCAATGGCTCTTCTGTCGAAGCATCCCGGACTGTTCCGGATATTTGCTGCTGAGCAAAAGCGGCAGGGAGCAGCCATACCCAGCATAAACTAATAAGTACTAAATGTTTCATAAATTTTCGGGTTTAAGGTTATTGTCTATATTATATTTCATCCAGCTCAGCGTAGTCTGACTGTGGTAGTTGTACCATTATATACTATTTTATGATCAGCTACTATCTCAAAATCTAAAGCCCTGGGATGATTTTTTCGTACATATACTATTTGGAAAGTTCTATTATCCAGTCTCCCATCAAACGATTCCCCCTGCTTGTCCCCAAAAGTCAGCTCACCGGATTGATCATCATATCTAATAGGTATCTTTAAATACTTTCCCTCCTCGTAATTATAATTAGTGTTTTCATCTTCATATAAAGTAAAATCTCCATTCTGTCCTTCATAGACATACACCATAATTTCTTCGGCCACCTTTTCTGTACTGTATTGAATTTCAGGCCCAAAAGGCAATATAGAACCAGCTTTTACATAGATAGGCATGCGTTCATATGGCGCATCTACTTCTATCCGCTGTCCACCTTCCGTATACTTACCATGATATAGATCATACCATCCCGTTTCCTTTGGCAGGTACAGGACTTTTTTTCGGTCTTTATATGCGGTCACCGGATTGATCAGTAAAGATGGTCCAAACATATATTGGTTACCGATATCCTTCACATTTTCATCCTCAGGAAAGTCCATTACCAATGCCCTCATGATAGTATAATCATCATGGTATACTTTACCAGTCAAAGAATAGATATAAGGCATCAGTCTATAGCGTAGCTTTGTATAATATAAAATGCTTTTATATGCCTGATGGTCTTCAGGTGCTATATGGTATACCTCCCTATATGGGTATTGACCATGCGCCCTAAAGAGTGGGGTAAATGCTCCAAACTGATACCACCGGGCATTAAGCTCTCTCCACTCCTCTAATGCTTCACCCTGGGGATCTGGTCGGTCATATTTATCTTCCACAAAGAAGCCCCCGATATCGGTAGTCCAGTAAGGAAGTCCAGACATGGCAAAATTAAGGCCTCCCGCTATCTGCCTTTCCATCTCATCAAACCGCGAAGATATGTCCCCACTCCAGGTAGCCGCTCCAAATCTTTGGATTCCGGCAAAGGCTGACCGCGTAAGGATAAATACCCTCTGATCCGGAGCGGCATCTCGCTGTCCTTCATAGATGCCTTTGGCATTCATGAGCGCATAAGCATTAAAATACTTTTCGGCCACCCCCAGAGCTGTTGGATTCATCAGGCTTTTTCTTTGTACAATAGATGCATTGGAATGGATGTCCGGTTCCGTAGCATCCAGCCACCAAGCATCTATGCCTTTGGAAAAGAGGCTTTCATTCAGCTGATTCCAAAATTCTTTTCTGGCATTTTCATTATAGGCATCATAAAAAGTAGACGTATAGCCATCTCCTATCCAGTCTCGCTGCTGATTTTCTATATTTTGCATATAGAGCATCCCTTTTTCTTTCATATCATTATAATTGGCTATGCCTTCATAATATTTAGGCCACACAGATATCATGATACGTGCATGATGCTCCTCCTGTACTTCTCTGATCATCTCCTCAGGATCAGGAAATCGATCTTTATCAAACTCATGACTTCCCCACTGATCTTCAGCCCAATATGACCAATCCTGAACTATATTATCTAAAGGGATACCTTTCTCACGGAAAGTCCTCACCGTTTCCAATAACTCCTCCTGTGTTTTATACCTTTCTCTGCTTTGCCAAAAACCCATAGCCCACTTTGGCATCACCTGGGCCTTTCCTGTCAATGTCCTGTAGCCACTGATTACCTCATCCATGTCTTCTCCATGAATAAAATAATAATCAAGCTGATCACCTGCTTCTGAATCAAAACCAAATAAAGCAGCCTGCTCGTCAGTTTGTGGTGATAAATATTTTAAGGATAAAAATGACTGATCCGATTCCGGAATCCATTCGATCTTGACTTTATGTTTACCGTTTTCGGATAATTCATGCTGAAATTCCTCAAAACCAGGATTCCAGCTTTCTCTCCATGTATCTATTTTAAGCTCATCATCCATCCATATTTTAATGTATCCTGAATAGACCATTTTAAAAGTATGATTACCGGCATCTTCCGAATCCATGAATCCAGACCATGTTACTATGCCCTTTGCCATATCAAATACAGGCATTTTTTCTAGAGATGGTATGAAAGGGTAGTCGATGACATTTTCTATATTCTCTACCCCTTCTTCAGGATGGTCTCTATCAGAAGCGTAAATAACCTTTAAACCTTTTGGGCCGGCCTTTTCAGAAGCATATAAATTAAGAGCAGAGAGAGGCTGCACAGGCCTGGTATCCCCAAAGGTAGTTATGGAATAATTATCCCAAAGTATACCATATCCATTAGTAGATACCATAAAGGGAACCACTGCTACGCCGTTGTACTGCGTAAGGTCTACCTGTCTATGACGGTAATTTATCAAGCCGGACTGATGCTGACCTAGCCCATATAAAGCCTCATTATCGTTGGCTTTAAAATGCTGCTGAATATGATAGGTGCTTTCTTCTCCAAATTGTACATTTCTAAAGGATCTGCCGTTATCTTCTTCCCTTAAGAGGATCTTGCCGTTTTTATCCTTGAATACAACCTGGCCTGTCTCCAATGAAACCTCTGCATCCATTGCGCCTGTCTTTAAGACCACTTTCCCCTCACCTTCCTCAATTTCCCATGATGCCTGATATTCAAAATCTTCTTTTAATATAAGGCTGGGACGATCTGCAAAGCCATTAACTGGGCTGGCTGATACGTGAATGATTTTGTCATTTACAGCCTGAAGCCTCACCTGTCGGGGCTGTCCATGAGAGGATGGAGGTAAGTGTATAATTATACCGTTTGGAATTTTTACATAAGGGTTATTTGAAGGATTTGGCCAAAAGAAAAAGGCACTGAGAAGGAAAATTAAAATTGAATTCATAAAATACGATTTTGGGTAAACTGTTTTGCAATCGATTGATTTACAATTTCAATATTCCTTTTTAAACTTGGGGTTCCATTTGTAAACATTAGGGGTATCAAATGTTAAATGTGCCTTCATTCCCTATCTAAAGGCATTTATTTATCATTTTATACCCCTATAATGACATTACAATTTTTTATTTTGAGTGTTTTTTTTCTTAGTATGTCTATAAACTCCCATATCTGTAGCTTTAGTCTACACTATCCATAATGGCATTTACGATTTCAGGATAAATCCTAGCGCCGGTATTTCGGTCAAATATGGCAAAACCATGATTGCCACTATACCCATTGTCCCAATAAAAAGGCACTAAACCGTGTCGATGTGCAGACCTAGTAATGTATTGGATATAATATTCCCTATACCCTTCATGCCCTTCCACGTTCAGCCGGGATATGGCCCCATATTCTCCCAGTATCACTCCTATTCCCTGATCTATAAAGCTATTTTTGATTTTTTGAAACTGTCTGTCTACATAAGGTTCATTTGCCCATGTTTCTGTAGCAGTTGGGTCTGTAGCATCTTTGCCCCATTGGGAGACCAGACTGTTTTCATTAAGTGAAAAATTATAGGGATCATAATAATGTACTTCCATCAATATCCGGTCTTCTGTTGTATCATCAGGTATCCGAGCAAAATTTACCGTATGGTCTATGTTAGTATTGAATCCCTGAACAACCAGATGTCTATAGGCATTTCTTCCTCCGGTAGTCCTTACCGTATTTACAAAAGTTTGATTATAGCCATTTTGGACAGTATAATATTCTTCAGAAGGTGTACTATAATCCCCCGTGACCATGACTTCATTGGTTCCGGCAAACAATAACTTATCATCATAATCTCGGAAATTTATAGCTATCTGACGCCACATCGCTTCCAGTCGCTCCGTGACATATTCCTGCTCGGCAAATGTTGGCTGTATCCATCCATTATCCCAATGTATATTGATAATAGCATACATATCATTATTGAGTACATCATTTACCACTTCTTCTACCCTATCCATCCATGACTCATCTATAGTAAATGTATTGGCATCCGAGAACCTACTCCAAGCGACAGGTATCCTTACAGCATTAAATCCGGCTGCTTTTACAGCATTTATAAGCGTTTCTGAAACTGGTGGATTTCCCCAAGCGGTTTCTCCTCCTATTGCTTCTAAAGAATTGCCCAGGTTCCAACCTACCTTTAGTAGTTTGGCCATTTCCAGGCTGCTCAGATCACGCATGCCCGTAGCATCTGGCGGTAGATTATGAGATGCTTCCTGCTGGCTGCCTTGCTGTATGACCTGAACATCTAGGGTAAGTTCTTCCGCTGTGAAAGTTATCATTGCTGCTCGATGAGAAGTAGAGGGGTTGGGACTGACGCCGACTACCAGTAACCCGCTTTGGCTGGAAGGGTGATTTGATAGTGTGATCCAGTCTACATCAGTAGAGGAGGACCAGAAGGTATTGGACGTTACCTCGATGGTTCCCTCTCCACTTTCAGGCCCAAATTCTAAAGCCCCAGGGGAAACTTCCAACTGCACCTCAGTAGGAACAACCTGCTCATCGGCACAGGATGAAAAGTAAAATAGAAATAATAAGTGTGCAAAAATGGTTTTAAATGACTTCATATTCATGGGGGTTTATTGTTATAAATCATTATAGCTATCAATGGCCAAAAGGTAGGCTTTGATTATGTTAATGTCCAATATCACTATAATAGCGGTAGGAAATGGATATGATTTGTAAATAGGTAGGGGACCATATGTTAAATATGGGCGGTATGCCAAGTTTAATGCTCTTCTAATGTACAGTTTACAATACCGATACCCATATGCAGGCAAAAAAGAAAGGTAGGTTTATGACATCGGTGTTTTTTTTTCTGCTGCGGCATAGGCAGAGGGGATCATATTGTAAGCTGCCTTAAAGTATTTGGTAAAGGTTTTAGCATTATTAAAACCTACCTTATAAGCTACTTCCGACACGGATAACTGGCTCTTTTGTAAATATTGTAAAGAGCGCTGAAGTCTCATACACCGGATAAATTCTATTGGTGTTTTGCCGGTAAGGGTAGAGAGTTTATTGTAAAGATGCACTCGGCTCATCCCCATCTCCCTGCTCAGGAATTCCACAGAAAAATCCGGATCAGAAAAATTCTCCTCTACTATTTTCATTACTTTAACAATTAATTTATCATCCATGGAGGTAATTTCTGCCTGACTGGTCTGAATACTTACCTTTTTCTCGTATTTCTGTTGCAGTAGCTGGTTTTGTTTGATAAGGTTATTGATCCTGGAAAGCAGCAGATCAAAATTAAATGGCTTAGTTACATAATCATTTGCCCCAATATGCAGCCCTTCCAACTTTTGGTCTTCTCCGGTAAAGGCTGTGAGCAAAATGACGGGGATATGGGCAGTACGGGGATCATTTTTGATTTTTTTACATAAAGCTATGCCATTCATTATCGGCATCATCAGATCACTGACTATCAAGGCGGGCATACCAGCCAAAGCTATTTTCCAACCTTCTTTACCATTTTTAGCTTCCAATACCTCAAAAAACTCTTCAAGACCGGTCTTTAAGTACAACCTGAAATCATCATTATCTTCGATTAATAATACCGTTAATTTCTGTAAATTGACATCATTTGAACCTGTATCCGTAGCTGGTTTATCTGTGGTTTCCCTCACTATTCCTGTAAGTTCAGAAGTATTGTTAGCCAAACCCTTTTCTACTGTTTTTAGTGGAATGGAAATCTTAAATGTACTGCCTTCCCCAGGAGTACTTTCCAGTTGAATGTTTCCGCCATGAAGTCTGACAAATTCTTTGGTGATAGAAAGACCTATACCACTTCCCTGATTGACCATACTATCCGGTACTTCATGTGTATAAAAACGTTCAAAAATCTGTGCCTGTCGGTCCTTCGGTATGCCGATCCCCGTATCCTTTACCCATATCGTCAATTCACTTTTTTCATCGTCTTCAGGAATATTCCTACAAAATACCGCTACAGTGATTTCTCCTCCTTCAGGAGTAAATTTAAAAGCATTGGATAATAGGTTAAAAAGTATTTTTTCCAGCTTATCTATATCGAAGAATGCTATTAAGCTTTCCGTATCCGATTGAAATGATAAACTGATGGCTTTGTTTTGGGACAATTCATTAAATGAATAAACGGCCTCCTTCAAAAACTTGATGATGTTTCCTTTGGAAAGGTGTAGTTCCAGTCCCTCTACTTCTATCTTTCTAAAATCAAGCAGCTGATTTACCAAGTGTAGCAGCCTACGGGCATTTCGATGGATCATCTGGAACTGGAATTTTTGCCGATCATTGTTGGGCTCCTTTAAGATTTTTTCTATAGGTGCCATAATGAGAGATAGCGGCGTCCTAAATTCATGGCTGATATTGGTCAAAAATCGGATTTTCATCAAATCCAACTCGTGCAGTTGACGTGATTCCCTTCTTTCCTGCTCTATCAGAAACCGGTTTTTTGCTTTAATCAATAGCCATCTTCTGGACATGTATAGCATTCCTATGATCATAACGAAGTACACAAAATAGGCAGTTGGTGTAAGCCAAAAAGGCGCTAGCACTGTAATATTTAATTGTGCGGGTACTGCTGACCATACACCATCATTATTGGCTGCTAATACCTGCAATGCATAAGAACCAGGATCGAGATTGGTATAGGTTACCTGCCTATTATTACCGTCCAAAGTTATCCACTCTGTATCAAAGCCCTCCAGTTTATATTTATACATATTCTTTTCAGGATGGAAAAAATTTAAAGCAGCAAAACTCACAGAAAAAACATTTTCAAAATGCTTTAAGGTAATTTTTTCAGTATTTTGTAAAGAAGATTCCAAGATGGCCCGTCCATTGATCTCTTTTCCTACCGATAATGACTTATTAAACAGTTGAAAATCGGTAAAAACCACAGCTGGAGAATTTTTGTTCGTTACCAATAACTTTGGATCAAAAATATTAAACCCGTTTGGCCCTCCAAAAATCATTTCCCCTTTCTTGGTCTTATATGCCGCATTTTCATTAAAAGCATTATCTTGAAGTCCATCCAATTCATTATATCGTAGGATTTCATATTCATCGTCATTATTATACTTTAAGCTAGCAAGCCCATTTGGAGTACTCATCCATATCTGACCCTCATTTTCTAACAGCGTCAGCACCGTACTATGAGGAAGTCCATCCCTATCAGTAAAATTTTTAAAGCATTGGTTACGGGAGTCATATAGACTTAATCCTCCCTGAGTACCTATCCACATATTGCCTTTATGGTCATGTAAAATGGAAAGCACATTATCGTGGACCAGACTTTTATTTTTATGTATTTCGTGAGAAAAATGCATCACAGATCCTGACTGAGGATTTATTATATCCACCCCAGAAGTTCCCCCCACCCAGATTCTTCCTTCGCGGTCCTCTTCAATAGCAGCTACATAGGATGCATTCAGCATGCTATGGCCGTCTTTAATGGGTGGATCTGAAAATTGTGTAGAGCCACCCTGTAAGTAATATATACCATTTGATAAAGTTCCAATCCAAATATTACCTTTTGAATCTTCAAAAAGCTCCCATATATTTTCATCCAGTAATCCGGGGCCATCCCTTGTTATGGGGGAAAACTGTTTACCGTCATACCTTATCAACCCTCCAAAATAGGTACCTACCCAAAGCCTGTCATGGCTGTCATACAATAAGCTAACGACTACATCGCTACTTAATCCATGTGAATTTTGCTGTGTAAATTGGGTAAATTTCTGATTACCACGGTCCATAAAAATTAATCCTCCCCCATTTGTCCCAATCCATAGGTTACCATATTTATCTTCCACAAAACGGTTGATGTCATTAAATGGAAGGCTTTCTTTACGGGATTTATGATGTCTATAATGGGTGAATCTGATATTGTTTTTATGAAAATAATTCAGGCCATTTTTATAGGTCCCCACCCATATGATCCCTTCCTGATCTTTGTGAAGGGCATAGATGCTATTTTGTGACAAACTATTAGGGTTCTCGTTGTCTTGCATGATATGCCTCACCCCAAAATTGCTTTTATCCAAAAGGTTAATTCCTCCATGATCAGTGCCTATCCAGATGTTACCATCTTCATCTTCTATCACGGCACTTACCAAATCAGAGTTTAGCCTATGGCCTTTACTTTCTTTATGGATATGATGTATTTTATTCTCTTTGGCATTAAAATAAAAAACACCTCTTCTTTCATCAGGCAGATATATCCATATATCCCCATCACGATCTGCTAAGAGTTTATAAGAGAAATATTCTTCAGAAAATAAAGCATTTATACTGTAGTCCCGAAAGAGGATTTGCATGGAGGCACCATCTCTTTTCTCCAGTACCCCATTGGTGTAAATGACCCATTTATGTCCATTCATATCTCTTACAATATGAGATACGCCCCCATCTGAATCGGAAGGAATAATGAAATTATCCGTTTTATGATGCTCCGGATCATATCGGCTCAATCCGCCATTCTTATGCAAAAACCAAAACTGGCCACTATCATCCGCAATTATCTCTTCCAATTCATGATCTATAAGTTTATATGGATCCAAAAAAGGTGTTAAGTTCTCAGAAAATTGTTCCAGCCTGGCATCATATACATTTAATCCATCTAAAGTCTTTACCCAAAGATTATCCGCAGGATCTAAAAACAGTTGTTTTATAGCATTGGAATTAATAGTAGTAGTATCTGCCGGATCATGTTTATACACTTTTACATGATATCCATCAAACCTATTTAAACCCGAAGCCGTACCAATCCAAAGAAATCCTGTTTTGTCCTTTAAAAAGCTATTCACCTGATTATGAGATAATCCATTTTTTGTACCCAATTTGGTAAACCTATAGGGATCGGTGTCATAGGGAGACTGCTCACCATATACCCCAAAAGATAGAAGCGCAAAACAAATAGAATTTAAAAACAGAAAGTACTTTACCATTATTAAATTTAACATTTCCACTAATGTAATCAATTAGAAAAAAATTATGACGCACGAACCTATTATTTTGAACAGCTTAAGGAAAAAAAATTAATTAAGTACCTAAAAACCCAATAGTAGATTTTAGCAAGGTTATCATGTAAACGTTAAATTGATTCAATCATATTCCTGAGGAACATACTGGATTTCTGTACTTGTATCAATGCTTCATCAGAAGTAAATTATAACTTAAATTCCACGCACCATAGAAGCATCAGCCCCATAAAAAAATGGGAATCATTTATTTAGGTCCATATTTTGCTCCAATTGGGAATTATGATCAGCTTTTGAAATAAAAACTGAAATATTATGGGCTTTTAACTTGATCTTAAATATCCTATAATTTAAAAACTACCCTAACCGCTGATGTTAAACGGTTTTTTATATTTTAATCTTTCATAATTACACACTACGTATGGCAAAATTAGGAATCAGCAAGATAAACAGCATACTAATAATGGTTCTTGCCCTAATAGCAATTTTATATTTAGGTGAATCTTTTTTAAAACCCATTACCTTGGCATTTTTTTTCGCCACATTAATGAAACCCGTTTGTGTATTATTTGAAAAATGGGGAATTGGAAGGGTAATTGCATCACTTCTTTGTACGGTAATTGTATTTTTAAGCGTATCAGGTTTGATATTTTTAATTGTCCGTCAAGCTTCTGAATTTGCTGACGATCTACCAGAATTAGCTGAGGAAATAAAAGGATTTATACCCGAAGTACAGAATAAAATTGCCAGTTCTACAGGCGTATCCACTACCCAGCAAAGTCAAATGTTCGAGGATCAGTCCGATGGTATATTTGAAGGATTACAAACATATGTACAGGGAATATTGCAGAATACATTTACCACCTTCGGCCATTTTTTCCTCACCTTGGTATACCTATTTCTCTTTTTGATCCACAGATCAAAGTTTAAAAAGGTCATCTTAAAATATATACATCACAAAAATAGAGAAAATGGACATAAAGTGATAGATAAAGCTGCCTCTGTATCCCATCATTATCTATGGGGCAGAATTAAGGTGATGACTATATTGGGTATCATGTACCTGATTACTTTTTTGGTATTTGATATTCGGTATGCCTTGCTATTTACTATTCTGGGCGCCCTGATTACTATTATACCATACATAGGTCCTCTCCTGAGCGGAGTATTGCCTGTAGCATTTGCTCTTCTGGAAGGTAACGACACCTCCTTTATGCTTCTTTTTGCCACAGTTATATTGATCATACAACTGATAGAAAGCTATATATTGGAGCCGTGGATTATTGGTAATGAGGTCAGTCTTACACCCTTGTTTATCATCATAGCCATCATAATAGGCGGAATGCTATGGGGCATACTGGGAATGATATTATTTGTTCCCTTATTTGCCATCGTAAAGATTATTTTTGATCATATTGAAAAATTCAGACCGTTGGCTTTTTTAATGAGCAATGTGGATGATGCCAGCGTAAGCAATAGGCTTAAAGAAGAAAAGGAGTACCTTACATAAGAGCTTCATAGCCTGCTGAGACACTTTTGTTAATACAGCATAACCTCGCATAATAATAATATCTGCAAACATCTTATAACTTACCTCATCAGGAAGTGCATGTTTGGCTATATCGATCATCGTCAGCTAATGTCGCACTCCTTTTCTTTAAGTATATTCATATTCAATTTCCTTCTATGGTTTTTGATATCTTTCAAATACCTTCTTCGCCCAATAAAGTGGACGGTTTTACTTTTTGAGATCGCTGAAGCTTAAAACCTTCAATGGCATATTTTCTGATATGTTCCTGCATTTCTTCCACTGAATCCGTCAGAAGAAACAGGTCAAGGTCTTCCTTGTTTATAGTACCGTACTCTGCCATGTATTTTATATGTGCATAGATGTGCCTATGAAAATCGCTACACATCAATACCACGGGGAAGGATCTCATCACTCTGGTCTGGATAAGGGTAAGCGCCTCAAAAAACTCATCTAAAGTTCCAAAACCACCAGGGAGTACTACAAATGCATAACTGTATTTGGACAAAAGCACCTTTCTGACAAAAAAGTACTTAAAATCCATAAATCTATCCAAATAGGGATTTTGAAACTGCTCAAAAGGCAAAATGATATTGCAGCCGACAGATTTACCCCCTACATTTTTGGCACCTCTATTGGCGGCTTCCATTATTCCTGGTCCTCCGCCCGTCATCACAGTAAAGCCCATCCTACTGACGGTTTCGCCCACCTTTACACCTAACTGATAAAATTTATCATTTTCTTCAAACCTAGCAGACCCAAATACCGTGACGCATGGCCCCACAAAATGCAGCATTCTTAATCCTTTTATAAATTCACGGGCTACCTTCCATACAAATTTCAGGTTTTTGATCCTGGTCTGAGGGCCTGCAAAAAACTCTTTTTCATCCGGATGCGCCAAAGGATGAAATTCATCTATTTCTTTTTTCATCTGTCTATAATTTTGTTAAAGATCATAACTTGTCCCATACAGAAGGTCGAGAGGAAAGCTGTACTGAATGCTTCCATATATCGTAACTTCTGTTCTATTCATAAATTGATACTGGTAATTGAGAGGTACATTTGATAATAGTGGAAATGAGGTTAAATAAGTACGGCTACATTCAATTATTGTTTATGTTGAAATACATTAGAACCCATATTCTTCTTAAACATAATGAAAAGAAGAGAGTGCTAAAAACACCATTCATTCAAATACCATACAAAAAGACACCAAATTGAAAAATACGTAAAGCTTTTTGAAAAAAGACAGGTAAAAATTTAATAGCACCAAAACAGTATGGCTAATTCAGGTTAATTCAGTTCGAGTAATACTAATAAGTTAATGGAACTGAACCCCATTAGGGATCAATAATTTAAATAAGAAAAATCAATTCAAAGCAATAGAGGCATACATAAACATCTTAGGTATAAGATTTTTATGTATTTAAGCTATCATTAACATCAAACTATGTCCAATAATAACCTTATAAAAAGGATGCCTTCAAATGATCACCCTCAAACTATTGAAGCACTATCAGCGGATGTACGGTAATGAAATCACCCAAAAAGTCAAAGAACTGACTGCCGGTGAGATTAAGATCACATAGCCCATGCTCCATCAGCAATATCTTGGAGACAGCATAGCTGGAAGCGTAATAGTATCTGGCATATTTCTTTTACCGTTGCTCCAAGTTTGCAGGGGAAAATATGCCAGAGAGTTTAAATCTTACCGGAAATATGCTTCGTTACGCCAGCGTATCTATATCCTCATGCCTTTTGGAGGTAGGAATCCAATTTTTATTTCTGTTTACCAGCAGATTAGGAAATATTAATATGGGGAAAATTGCATTTATAGGTTACTGGGTGTGGTTGGCCATCGCTATTGTATTTTAACATTTTGGATATTGGTTTGTATTCGAAAAAGTCTGAAGAACAGCATGGCCAGAACAAAAAAGCTCAAATATATTTACCAAACCACATAAATTATAAATTCAGTTACTTTAAACTTTAATCAGAAAAGCCGATTAAAACATGGAAAGCAAATCCTTTTCCAAGAGCATTACTAATTATATCTAAGCTTAACAGTAATCCCAAAAACACCATAGGCCTGTCCATAAATGTCCTAAAGCCAGAGCTATTGCCTAATATGGGCAATAAATCCAAAACAAGATATTTTTAACTGGCTTAGGAGGTCCAATTAATGTCCGTTTTATGTTTTCATTACAATATCTTCAATGCGAGAAATATTGTACCAACTTAAAATATATAGTTGATAGCAATACTTTATAAACTGTAGCCACCTATAGCGTGACAATAAGACAAATAAAATGATTTAAATATCGCTATCTTTAACTTTTCCACTTTCTATGCAGCATATGATACATAATTTTCTTTTTCCACTCTTAGTTTTTTTTCAGTTTCACATATCGGACATAAATAGTGTGCAACCAGTCGGATTGATAGAAACCCCATTGGGAAACATCTACATCCTATTTCATGAACAGACGCCAAATCATAGAAAAAGCTTCATCCAACTGGCAGAAGCAGGCTATTGGGATTCTTTGACATTCAACAGGGTGATACCAAATTTTGTAGCTCAGGGAGGATGTCCTGATACGGAAGAAGGATTTAACGATCCTGAGTATCTACTATCCCCAGAATTAGACAGTGACCTTACCCATATCTACGGAGCAGTAGGTGCGGGCAGGGATGAAAACCCAGGAAAAGTCTCGGCTACCTGCCAGTTTTACATCGTCCAGAATCCAAAAGGACTGCATAGACTAGATGGGGACTATACTATTTTCGGACAGGTAATCAGGGGGATGGATGTCATCGACCAAATAGTGGGCATACCTACTTCAGCAGAAAACACACCTATCCGACCGATATCTATGATTGTCAAAATTCTTCAGATGGAGGAAAAGGAAATAGATAAATTAAAAGCAGTGGATAAAATTATATAATAAGAATCAAGCATGACGAATACGGTAAACAACCGTATGCCTTCCCGATACTCAAGATAGTACGGGGCACCGGGAAAACCACGCTAGATTCCATCATTAAATTTGCTACGGGACCAGTTATGACCTATGAAAAACAAAAATATAAACAAATGAAATCGAGCAGGAGGAAAACCTCACACACTGGCATGATTATAGGCCCTAGCGAGATTCCATCCCGTTTCCTTCGTCACGGGAGAAGTTATGACGGTTAAAAAACAATAATAAACAGATGAAACAAACCATCAAAATACTAATAGTCGGTTGTGGCAACATGGGTGCTTCACATGCCATGGCATATCACATAATGCCGGAATTTGAAATTTGTGGTCTGGTATCCAGAGGAAACAGTAAAAATAAACTCAACGAAAAGTTGGGGAGCAGTTATACCCTATTTTCGGATTATGAGGAAGCTTTGCACCGATCCAAACCGGATGCCGTTTGTATCTCTACCTATCCGGATACGCATGAGGAATTTGCTATAAAAGCATTAGAAAACAATTGCCACCTGTTTATAGAAAAGCCCATAGCAGCAACACTTTTAGGGGCAGAAAAAATCATATCAGCGGCCAAAAAGACAAATAGAAAAGTAGTAGTTGGCTATATATTACGTCATCATCCCTCCTGGCAGACGTTCATCACCGAAGCACAGA
Organism: Anditalea andensis; assembly: GCF_000714815.1. GTDB lineage: Bacteria > Bacteroidota > Bacteroidia > Cytophagales > Cyclobacteriaceae > Anditalea > Anditalea andensis. The sequence continues at coordinate 108,087 of NZ_JMIH01000018.1, forward strand.
GGTTGGGCAAACCTCTGGTAATGCGCATGAACCTCAACCAGCAGAGCCATGGCTACATGTGGGATGTACACCGTAACCTGATGAAAAGCCTGAGCCCTATAGTAGACTGTGGCGTCCACTATATAGATGTGATGTGCCAGATGACCCGATCCAAACCAATATCCGTATCCGCAATAGGTGCCAGGCTGACAGAGGATATACCAGAGGACAATTATAACTATGGGCAGTTGCAGATCCGATTTGAGGATGGGTCGGTAGGCTGGTATGAGGCAGGCTGGGGCCCTATGGTGTCTGACAATGCCTTCTTTATCAAAGATGTATTTGGTCCCAAAGGTGCTGTATCCATCCAAGCAAAAAATGCAGGTTCGGCTGGTAAATCAGATGACGTAGACTCCCACACCAAAACAGAAAGTATTAAAATCCACCATTCGGAAATAGATGATGAAAACAACTTCACCAAAAAAGATCAGTGGATCGATCTACAGGATGAACCCGACCATCAGGAACTTTGCAATAGGGAACAGCAGTATTTTTTAAATGCTATCCAGGAAGATTTTGATCTGGCAGAACATTTAGAGGATGCGTATAATAGTCTTAAAATTGCATTTGCCTGTGACGAATCCATACGTACAGAAAAAACAGTTTATCTTTAACCTACTTAAACAACTGTTTATTCCATTTCATATAAAACTCCATAAGCTGTAAATACTTCTTTGTCTCCTGCAAATGATTAAATTTGTCTTCAGGAGTCTGATCAGACCTCAGGGCATGTACTTTGGCCCGAATATTTGCTCTGAGGCACTTGTAGTAATTAAATATAGCACTGTCTTCTGCTATTTCAAAACAAGGAACTGCCTGCGTATAATGCGCCAAGAAACTTTCGGAAAGATCATACCGATCATGAACCTCCAGCTCCATACACAGAAAAGCTACTTCATAAAGTAAGTCTATCTGCCTAAAAGATTCATTAAATTCTATCCCATCAAATAAGATAGGCGTATCATATAAGAAGATATTTCCGCTATGCAGGTCCCCATGCACGTCCCGCTGAAACCCAATCTTCACCCTCTCTTCCAGTCTGTGTTGATAAAGAACCAAAAATTGATCACTCCAAACCATCGATGAAGTAATAATGTCCCGGAAAACAGTTCCCAGCTGAAATTCCACCAACGCACCAACTTGTTCTAAATCGTTGAAAAGACCGGAGGATTCAGATAGGCTAAATGGATGGTATGTCATATCTGCATTGTTATGAAATGAACCGATCAGCTCAGCCAAGGGCTTCATTGAATCGCTACTGACAGCTGATTTTTTAAGAAGTGTGTCCATTTGTTTGGCACTATCCATTCTTTTCATCTTTACGGCATAATCCATTATATCCCCAGCTTCTCCGCCCAGTGACCATTCCCCATTATTTAATGTAACAGGAACCACACCCAGGTAGATCGGCGAATACCGACTGTTCAATATGATTTCTTTCTCACAGTTGCCTTTTCTTAAATCAAGAGAGGTATAATCCAAAAAAGAAAGTTTTATTGGCTTTTTGATTTTATAAGCCAAATCATCTGTCAGAATTACCCAAGAGATATGTGTATCTATTACATGCCCATTTAAAGTCTGGGCACCAGTTTTACCCCTTTTAGCCAGTTCAAGTACCTCAGTTTCCGTCATGGCTTTCCTTTATAAATAACGATGCCTTTTCCAGCATTTCTGAAATATTGGAATCCCTGGACTGAAGCACTAGATGTGGTCGACTGATAGGTTCAAACTCCCGCTTGACTTTTAAATAAATACTAAAATCGGCATCACTGTCGGCCCGGGGTTCACTGATCCTTTTTCTTATCAAATCCTCTTCTGCAAAAACATGGATGATCAGACAAAGCGTATGATGTTTCTCTGCCAGTTCATAGAAAAGCCTACGCACCGACTTTAAATAAAATGTAGCATCAAGTATTAGATCATGGCCCTGTATAAGCAGCTTTTCAGCCATGCAAACCATCTGATCATATACTTCCAATTTATCTTCTAAATTGTATCTTGAGCCAATACTCAGCTTCCGGATGTTATCACTGCTCAGATATTGACCGCCGAGGCCAACAGAAAGCTCTTGGGCAAAATAACTTTTACCTGATCCCGGGAGACCGGCTACTAGTATCATCATCAAAATAAGATCATGGTGTGCATGATTACAATTTAACATATTCAAAGGACTATAGAAATTCTAAAGCAATATTTTTAACCATTTCCTATCCTTGAGATCAATCAGGTCTTATCATGATCTATATCATTTATTTAACCAATTGATATTATGATATTTAAATAAATTAAATGATTCTCCTTATCAGGTATAGATTTCATAAAATCAGCAAAAATATTATTCCAGATATAAATAGTAAGAAGATGAAAAGGATACTAGTCCCCGTAGATTTCTCAGTATATTCAGAAAATGCATTTAAAAGTGCTCTCAAGATGGCAGAGAAAAGTAATGCCAGCATTACCTGTCTTAATGTGGTAAATTCCACTATAGATTGGAACAATCTATCTCCAAAGGCCAAAGCTAGACATCAGGACATCCTCGATTCGGAAGCAGAGGCAAAAGATAAGTTACAATCATTTATAAAAGATCATAAAACCAACGAAACCCCTGTGGAAGCGGTGGTGGAAGTAGGTATTCCAGCTGCTCAGATTTTGGAGATAGCCGGAAGGCAAAATGCAGACCTGATCGTCATAGGAGCCTATGGCATAGGTCATGAACCAGGTAAATTTATCGGGTCTACCCTACAGACAGTCATGAGAAAAGCCAATTGCCCGGTGCTCGGTGTAAAGAAAACAGTCAATGGAAATGATCTGAAAAAGATCACCTTTGCCTCTTTGTTCAGTGAGGAGAGTAAGCCTGCCTTTGGCCGGATCAAACCGATCATAAAATCCATCGGCTCTTCGGTGCACTTCCTGTACATCAACAGTCCCCATACCTTCTCTACCAGTGAAAAAATGGAAAAACTGATGCTGGACTTTAAAAGTGGACAGGAAGACCTTACCATCCACCAGCATATCTATAACCATGACGAGGTGGAAAATGGCATTATCGCCTTCAGTGAAGGTAAGAAAACAGGCATCATAGCAATAGTTGCCAAGCAGAGGAGAATGGCTGCCTACCACACAGGCGTCACCGAAACGGTTTTGTTCAAATCAGATATACCGGTATTGAGTGTGAAAATGGAAGAGTAAAAAAGGATGCAAAAAATAAAGCGGTAAGAAAACCTGATCATCTTACCGCTTTAAATTAATCTGTTCCAATTATAATATAATAAAATTGTAATTATTAAGTAGCTTTTTGATGCTATAATCTATATACTATCACCTTGGTACTATACTATTTAACACTAATATCACGGTACCAATATACCTTCGCCCCGTTTATGCTTTACACGCACAGCGTAAGCCTCACAGATATCCTTCATCAGATGTGGCCCTTCGAAGATCATCCCGGTAATGAGCTGCAGCAGATCTGCGCCTGCCTCCAGCTTTACCATGGCATCAGATACTGTAAGAATGCCGCCACAACCGATGATGGTGAATCTACTGCCCCAGTGCTGCTTCGTCTGGCGGATCAGTTCATTGGATAGATGAAAACAGGTTTTTCCGCTCAGTCCGCCCCGGTATTCTTTTGGAGCCTCCTCGGGATAGACCGCATCTTCATAGTTTTTATTCAGATTTCCGATCACCACCCCATGGATGTTGAATTCATCCAAAACCATTAGGAGGCTGTTAAACTCTTTCCATTCGGTATTGATGGGCATCTTTACATACATAGGCTTGGCGTGTTTCACAGCCGTCAACTTTTCGAGCAGCTTCCGCAGCCTTTCGGGCTCTGCAAAATTTTCGCCTCCATGCACATTTGGGCAGGAAATATTGATGGTATAGAAGTCACCGATATTTTCTTCTGCCAGTCTTTTGAGGGAATAGTGGTAATCGGCTATTCCACCTTCCAGAGTGGAACCTCCCTCATCGTTGGTTTTTGCAATGCTGATTCCCCAGACAAACCCCTCAGGCTTTTTTATACCTTTAAGTCTTTCTATGATCTTGTCCACCCCCTGATTACGCAGGCCTTTATACACCACCAGAGATTGGGATTTTATCATGCGCTGTAACCTGGGTTTGGCATTGCCTTCGCAAGGTCTGGCAGTGACAGAACCTATCTCATCCGCTCCGAAGGCCAGGCAATCCAGTACATGGGCCAGCTTGCCGTTATAGTCAAAACCTGCGGCCAGTCCGACAGGTGATTTATAGGTAATACCGTCTACCGTCTTGGAAATATCCGGACCTTTGAAGCCATACATGGAAGATAGCATTGCCCTCCCGGCACCTACCTTGCCCGCCACTTCCCCGAGGTTCACAAAGGCATCATGGATAAACTCCGGATCAGTCTTGAAGAGAAGCGGCTTCAGCGCTTTTTTATACAGAAACTTGATCATGATTTCTACTGTTTAAGTAATTGATAATGTTCTTTTACTACTCTAAATTTCGGTATTTCTAAGGGTAAAAAATATGACGAAAGTCAGGAGATGGGGATTATTTGTCGGATGACGGATGTCAGATGAAGTACGAAGTACGACAGTGACGAAAATAAAGTAAGAGGTGAAAAGTAAGAAGATGAGATTGAACACACAACTGTGCCGTAGGTACGGAATATTTTTAGAGATAATAAATAAAGCTTCTCACCGTGTGGCCTGCCTGCAGTAGGTAGGTACGGAATATCAAAGCTTTGCACCTAGCAGCCAAGGTATTGAAATAGAAGGAAAGTTTAATAAAAATCATTAGCCTTTGATATCATTCCGTATATTCATAATTAAAAGCTACACAATGGATTTACAAACTAGAAAAATAGAATTCGTTCAGGAATTCCTAAAACTTCAAGATGAAGAAGCTGTGGCCCGACTTGAAAAATTATTGGAAAAAGAAAAGAAAACCGATAATATGAAACAGGTGAAACCGATGACCAAAGAAGAGCTGAACCAGCGAATTGATCAATCAGAATCAGATTTTAAGAACAATCGGTTTAAAACTACTTCGGAATTACTTTCTAAATACAATTAATAGATTGCAGAACCTTTGGCTCGTATTTGTCCAAATGTTGAAATAAACAATCAACGCTATTTACTTCATTATTCATCATTCTATATCCAGACTTTGAAGATTCGTAAAAAAGTAAAAATGTCGAATGATGAATGACACCCTGTCGATCCCTGATTAGTGTTGACCGTTTTGTAATTGGTTTTCGTTATTAAATATAGTCATTATTGGTCTGTTTTCCCTGCTGTAAGTTGACCACTCTTTTTCAAACTGTAGAGGGGTTAGCTTATTCAGGCTTTTATGTAACCTTTTGGTATTATAATGATTAACAGCCCTCTCGACATTTTTGGCTATTTGACTATATGTTGAGGGCTTCCAGTGGCTAAGATATTCGTCCTTTATTGTCTGGTTTATTCTTTCAGCATAGGCATTATCTTGGGCGGTTAGCCCCATACTTATTTGACAACATTCAGCTAGTAAAATATTGATATACAGTTCATAAACATATTGACTACCTCTATCCGAATGATGGATAAGCGGAGGTTTATTTTCCTTGAATGCCATTTTTAAGGCTGCTACATTTGCCGTTGCACGCATATGGTCCGAAACCTGGTATCCTACAATCTTTCTTGTATATACATCCAGAATGAATACAGCATAATAAAACTTTTCTCCAACCCTAAGATAAGTAATATCGGACTGCCAAATGACTGAAGGACTGTTGACCACAAAGCCTTTTATCAGGTTAGGATAGAACTTGTTGGTCGAATAGGTGGTGCGGTGGTAGTTCTTATATCTCCTCACCCGATATCCCAGTTCCATAAATAGTTCTATAAACCTGTCTCGACCCAAGAAATCCGGCATCAGCGTATCGTACATTTTCTCCACCCCACATCCTGGGTGATCCTCCCTGAGCTGCTCAACCTCTGATATAAGGATTTGAATATTGGTATCAAAAACCTGCTGTCTATCTTTATATTGCCTATAACCCTGCTTGGTAATACCTGCCACAGCATAAAGTTTATTCAGTGAATATTTCACCTGTGCCCTGTTTTGGGTGTACCACTCGAGAGTTTGGTGCAGGAATTTTTTTTTAAGTCCATGCCCAGGTCATCTCCGGCTATCTCAATAAGTTTTTCAAGATAATCAATTTTAAGCTGCTTCTGGCCCACTGCACGCTCCAGTTCTCTGATCCTTATTTCTTGATCTTTAAGCTTTTTACTTGTGCTGTCTTCCATTTCAACGATCCTATAACCCTTTTCATTAAAGGTAGAAAATTTATAGATCCAATTATAAATGGTCTGGAAATGTATTGAATGAAGACGGCTCAGTTGAAGGACACTGAGGTTACCTTTTTCAAATTCGGCAACAATTGACTTCTTAAATTCTTCACTGAACTTCCTAGCTTTGTTGATTGATTTTAAGTTTGCTTTCATGATATAGAATTGAGTAAAAGTGGTCAACCTATATCAGGGACATACACCCAATCATAAATCCTCATTCCTAAATCATAAATCACCCCTTCAGCCCCACCAGCTCCATATGCATCACCTCCAGCGCATAGACCCCAAACTCCTCTGTCACCTTGCCGGTAATCCGATAGAACCCCAGGCCTTTGAAAGGAAACCTTTTCAGCATATCCGGGAAATGGACCGTATCCAGCCAGTTTCCCCTCTCATCCAGAAAAGTCCCGAAGGCCATGTGCTCCCGCCTTACCGTCCGGACATCTTTGGTGGTCACCAACCGCCCGAGTAGGGTCACTTTTTTATTTAAATAAAGAGGCAATTCTTTGGCATAAATCAGCCCTTTCCTGTCATCATCGACCAGCCTGAAAGAATCACCCAAATTAAACCCCAGCAGTTCGATCTCATCATAAGCATCTTCCAGCGGTTTGACCGGGAAATCCGGCAACTCAAAATGTACGGGTTCCTCCCGAAAAAGGGCCGCTGTCTCTGGCTGTTTATCCATCCTCTTTCTACGGAAATTAGCCCGCCAGAGCAGTTCTTTTTTGGTCATCCCGGTGAAATTCAGCGCCCCTACCCTGATCAGGATATTCAGCTGCTCCATATGGGTGCGGGTCCTTTCGATAAAGTCCTCGAGGCTCAGATAAAAGCCGTTTTCCTCCCGCTCGGCCAGTATCTTTTCGGCCGCAGCCTTTTCCATACTATGGATATGGATAAATCCGGTATAGACCACATCGCCCCTGATAGTGGTCAGGTACTCGCCCTTATTGACACAGGGAGGGAGTACTTTGGCACCTGTGCGCTTCAGCTCCTGAAAGTAAAACTCGGTGCTGTAGAAGCCGCCGAAATTATTGATCACCGCCACCATGAATTCCATCGGATAGTAGGTCTTCAGGAAAAGGCTCTGGTAGCTCTCCACCGCAAAGGAAGCCGAATGGGCCTTGGAAAAAGAATAGCCCCCAAAGGACTCGATCTGTCTCCATACCTCTGCCGTTATTTCATCCTTATAGCCTTTTCCCTTGCAGTTGGCAAAGAACTTCTGCTTGATCAGGTTGAAGTGGTCAAAAGAGCGGTATTTTCCGCTCATGGCCCGGCGGAGCACGTCTGCCTCCCCCATATCCATCCCTGCAAAATGGTGGGCCACCTTGATCACATCCTCCTGGTACACCATCACCCCATAGGTTTCCTTCAGCAGCTCCTCCATCTTTGGGTGAAGATACTCGATGGAAGTGGGATTATGATAGCGCTCGATGTACTGCCGCATCATACCTGACTTGGATACTCCAGGCCTGATGATGGAGCTCGCGGCTACCAAAGTAAGATAATCATCACACTTCAGCTTGGCCAACAGCTGCCGCATGGCGGGACTTTCTATATAGAAACAGCCAATGGTATCCGCATCCCTGATCTTATCGGCTACTTTGGGATCGCTAAAAAACTTCTCTACCTGGCGGATATCCACTTCCACCCCCCTGTTTTCCTTTACCAGGGAGACGGTGTCCTTGATATGGCCAAGCCCCCGCTGGCTAAGGATATCCAGCTTGAAAAGGCCGACCTTTTCTGCCAGGAACATGTCGATCTGTGCGGTACAGAAATTTTTGGGAGGCAGCTCCTTTGCCGTATAGGCGTAGATAGGTTGCTCACTGATCAGCATGCCTCCGGGGTGGATGCTGAGATGATTGGGAAAATTCTCCATCAGGGCTCCGTATTTCAGGAGTGCCCGCTGGATCTTGTCTTCCGGATAGTGGTTTCCCCTCATCACCAGCTGGTCTATTTCAGGCTTGGGCAGACCGAAAACTTTTCCCAGCTCCCGTATGATGGCCTTCCGCTGGAAGGTACTGTACATACCCAGCAGCGCCACATGTTCCTTTCCATAGCGCTTGAATACATAGTCAATGATCTCATCCCTGTCCTTCCAGCTGAAGTCCATATCAAAATCCGGAGGCGAGGTACGGTGGGGATTGAGAAACCGCTCAAAGTACAGGTCGAGCTTCATAGGATCCACATCTGTGATGCGGAGACAGTAGGCCACGATGGAATTGGCCCCGCTGCCCCTACCTACATAGAAGAAACCCCTGTTCTGGGCATAGCGGACCACGTCCACCACGATGAGGAAATAGGCATTAAAGTTCAGCTGATTGATGATCCTGAGCTCCTTGATCACCCGCTCCCGCGCTGCTTTGTTGTTTTTCCCATAGCGGCTGGCAAAGCCGTCCATGGTCAGCTTCTCGAGAAATATCCGGTCATCTTCCGCAGAGGCAGAGTAGTGTTTTTTATTTTTATCTGTATTGAGCTCCATCGAGAGGGTACAGGAATCCAATATCTCCTTAGTCCTCCGGAGAATGTAGGGATACTCCTGAAAAACTTCCTCCAATACATGGGCCTCTTTAAACTGCTCATCCACTCTGGCGATGTCCTCGGGCGTGAGCTTGGATACCAGCGTATTTTTGCCAATAGCCCGCAGCAACCGGTGGAGATTGAAATAGGTCTTGTTCTGAAAAGTCACCGGTTGCAGCACTACCCACTTCTCCGGATGGTGCTCCATTTTGACTCCGTAGAGTTTATTGACCTGATGGGGTCGTATGCCCAGGAGTTCATTTGCCTCCAAGACTTCCGGCGGATGCATTCCATACGCATAGATTACCCAGACCTGCTCCAGCGCCGGCCGCTCCGGAAAAAGAATTGCCCCCTGCAGGTGATGGGTGAGAAAACGGTTGATGTTCAGGAGACCTGTATCGTTTTTGGCCAGGAGGATATAGCAGAAAGCATCTTCATTGCGGATCTCGCAGCCCGGGATGGGTTTGATCTCTTCCCGCCTGCAGAAATCCACAAAATCCCAGACATCGGCCGTGCTGTTGATATTGGTCAGGGCAAGGGTTTCTACTCCCCTTTCCCTGGCCATCTTCACCAGTTCCTCCGTCCCGATGGTGCCGTACCGGTAGCTGAAATATGTCTTACAGTTGAGGTACATCAGCTTTTATTTGTATTGAGAGATACTGCCCTTTGTACCGCAGGCTCGCCATAGCGCTTCCGGATCTTGTCCATGGCCTGGTATAGGCGGACATTTTCTTCTGTATCATCAAAGAGGCTGATCTGCTGAAAGCCGCCCACCATATGGCTGACCCGCACCCCGAGCAGCCTCACCAGCATGCGCCGGTCATACAGTTTTACAAATAGCTCTTTGGCCTTGGACAGCAGTACATGGTCATTGGCCGTATAGGGGATCATGGTCTGGCGGGTGACGGTATCGAAATTCGCATAGCGGAGCTTCACCGTCAAGCAGCCGCAGAGTCTCCGCTGGTTGCGCAACTGGAAAGCCACACTCTCGGTCATACGGATCAGCTCGCTATAGAGAAACTTCATGTCAATGGTGTCACTGTTAAAGGTTTCCTCTTTGCCAATGCTCTTCTGCTCGGTATAGGGCACCACCGGGGCATCGTCCTGGCCGTTGGCTTTTCGGGAAAGCTCTATGCCGTTTTTGCCCAGCAGATTTTCCATCATGGGCACGGGTATCTCGCTCAATACCTTAATGGTCTCCACCCCCATCCTGCGGAGAAGGGAGGAGGTCTTGTTCCCCACACCCGGTATCCTTTCTATGGCGAGGGGTGCCAGATATCCTTTTTCATTGCCATAGGGTATGTAGAGCTGTCCATTGGGCTTGGCATCATCGGTGGCTACTTTGCTGATCAGCTTATTGGAAGCCAGCGCATAGCTGATGGGCAGCCCTGATTCCTTTAGGATGGTCTGCTTCAGCTCGGCGGTAAACTGCCGGCAGCCAAAGAAACGGTCCATACCCGTAAGGTCCAGGTAAAATTCATCGATGGAAGCTTTCTCCACCACGGGTACCCGGTCCCGGATGATATCTGTCACCAGATTGGAATACCGGCTATAGCTGTCCATATCCCCACGCAGGTAAACTGCCGAGGGACAGAGCCGCCTGGCCAGCTTCATCGGCATGGCACTGTGCACGCCAAACTTCCGGGCTTCATAACTACAGGACGCCACCACTCCCCGGTCGGAGTTCCCTCCTATGATCACCGGTTTTCCGTTCAATGCGCTGTTTCCCAACCTGGCCACACTTACAAAAAAGGTGTCCAGATCAAAATGCACCACGTTTCTTTCCATTGTCCTGAACATTCTATATATTTGGTATTATTAATATCAATACTGTGACATCTATAATATCAAAACTCTATGGATAATCAAAATGTTTTTTGGGCTGCCAATCTTAAATTTCTAAGGATGAGGAGGAAATATAGTCAGGATGAGATGGCCGAAAAACTTGGGATCAAACGCTCCAAACTGAACGCCCACGAAAACGGACATACCAAAAACCCACCTCTGGATGACCTGATGAGGCTTTCTTCATTTTTCAAGATGAGCATCGATACCTTGATCAGGGTGGATCTCTCGAAGCTCTCCGAACTGAAGATCCGTGATCTGGAGGCTGGAAACGACGTCTACATCACCGGCAGCAATATACGGGTGCTGGCCACCACCGTAAACCAAAACAACCTGGAAAATGTGGAGCTGGTCCCTATCAAGGCAAAGGCAGGTTACCTCGCCGGATACAGTGATCCTGATTTTATCAGTAAGCTGCCTGCCTTTCATTTGCCACAGCTGGATACGGATAGAAAATTCCGGATGTTTCCCACCGAAGGGGACTCCATGCTTCCGGTACCGGAGGGTGCGTTTGTGATCGGGGAATTTGTCCAGGATTGGAACACGCTGAAGAAAGGCGTGCCCTGTATCGTGGTGACCAGGGAAGAAGGGATAAGCTTTAAACTGGTGAGCAACCTGCTGGAAGAAAAGAAAGTCCTGCGGCTCGAATCACTCAACTCCCTCTACTCTCCCTATGAAGTGGAAGTGCAGGAAGTGCTGGAGATATGGAAATTCCATAGCTACTATACCGACACCATCCCCGAACCGGAGTCTTCCCTGCAGCAGCTTACACAGCAGGTGCATGAGATCAAATTGAGTTTAAGGAAGTTGACCGCGGGAAAACTCATCCTTTGATTAAGCAAGAGCTAAAACGCTCAGGGGACACCAAAGCATACTCCTCCCAGCATATCCAGGGAGGAGTTCCTTCCACATATAGAAAATTTTCTTGAACCAATCAAACTTGGACCGGCCGAAATAGCTGATCATTCCCCGGTATCAGCTCTGTTTATGACAGCGGCTATAACCATGAAAAGTCTCTGGGTAAATTAAGTAAACTATTGATAAATAAAATCTTATTATAGATTTATCTTTTAATTTTAATTATTATTTTTTAAGTTGATGTAGCGTTTGACAGGGATAAGGCGTCAAGACCTAAAAGATGTTCTACTTAATTTGTGTTTCTATGAAAATACGGGCCATATTACGGATTATCCTAATATTCTACTTCAGCGTATGATTACACAATACTTAAATTTTACCTTTGTCTAATTAAGCGACAGTGTTATGATGAAAAATTTTAAATTATCGGGATGGATTTTGACATTAATATATATTCCTTTTTTATGTAGTTGCGAAAAAGATGAAATAGAATGCTTGCCGTATGAAGGAGAAATTTTTCCTGTCTCTTATAAAGGATTGTTCGGCATGTCTTGTAACGGTATTGTTATTAAAGTGACCAACACTTCAGTAAATTCCTTTTTCGAATGGGAAGGGGTAAGGGAGGAGAACATTATAACCGTTCGTATTCCAAATGGGATGGGATTTGAAGAGGTTTTCGGGTTTCCCATCGACGAGAACATAGCAGGCCAAAGATTTTATTTTGATTTTAGGGAACTCCTCCCGGAAGAGTTTAATGTATGTACTATGGAATATGCTGAACCAACCAAGTTGGTCTATATGACCGATTTTTCTCTTATTAAATGTAATGGCAAACAGTTAAATAATATAACACAATAATCCAATAATCAACCTAACACACAACTTTATGAAAGGATTTTTTAAATGGTTTATGGTATCACTTATTGTAGTTTTTCTTTTTTCTAACAATGATGATATCCCTTATTATTGGGAGGGAGAAAAAAAACATTACTATGAAATTGATCCCAAAAAGATTTTAATTGAGTTCACAATTGACCGGATGGAAGAACAAAATCTAAAAGTTTCATTTCCGGAAGCGGAGACATACCGAATTAAAAATGATTCAACTATCCAGTTGATTACAAGTTCCGGACTAAAATTGATGGACAGGCTTTCCGACCAAAAGAATGTAATTCAGTATCCTGCTATCAGGGTCAAAGGAACCTATGGGACTTCATTTATTACCGATGAAATTTCAATCATGTTCAAAAGCCAAAAAAACGAATCAGAATTAAAAGAGTTTGCCGATAAACTGGATTTAAAATATCTTGAAAAAACAAGCTACGGTGCCCACCTTTTCATTGTTCCGAAAAGAACAAGTACTGTTGCCATTGCCAACTCCATTCAGGAGAATGAGCAGGTTTTATGGAGTAATCCTAACTTTGTGCATCTGATATCTCTTTTTAACGACCCTCTTTATCCTGACCAGTATTATCTAAACAATAATGCCCAAGGAGGAGGAACAGCCGATATTGATATCAATGCACCGGAAGCATGGAATATTTCCTTTGGGTGCAATGACATCCGGGTAGCGGTGATAGACGATGGAGTGGAAAATCACGAAGATTTTGAGGGTAGAGTGCTGGCTGGGTTTACAGCAGGTGGTAATAATACAGGAGGGTTACCCCTAAATGATCCTTCCAAAGGCCATGGACTTGCTTGTGCAGGTATACTAGCTGCTTCACATAACGAAATAGGGATTAAAGGAGTTGCCCCTAATTCGCAAATTATCCCTATAAATATTTTTCCAAACGTTCCAGATCTCTTAAATCCCGCCGGAGCAGCTACCAATGCGGAAATTGCGGCAGCTATAAATTGGGCATGGCGGCCTGACCTAGGCAATGCACATATATTGAGTAACTCTTGGGGTGGAGGGACTCCCAATGCTGATGTCACAACCCAAATTACAAATGCCAGAACAATTGGTCGAGATAATTTGGGAGCTATTGTCGTATTTTCATCGGGTAATTCACATGAGATTTTTAGCGGGGTGCTTTATCCTGCCACGATTAATGGCGTGATTACCGTAGTGCTATAAATAGAAACGGTAATATATGGAATTATAGTAGCCGAGGTCCTGAAATGGATTTGGTTGCCCCTTCCGGGAATGTAGGAGGTAACGGGGATGTTGTTACAACGGACAGAATGGGAAATTTGGGCTATGATCCAGGAAATTATACTTTTACATTCGGAGGTACTTCTGCCGCCGCACCTCAGGTTTCAGGTGTTGCAGCACTGATGCTTTCTGTAAATCCTAATCTGACAGAGGTTCAGGTAAGAACGATCCTTCAAAATACTGCCACTGATATGGGTCCTGCAGGCTTTGACAATACTTTTGGATTTGGCAGGGTAAATGCCCATGCCGCTGTGCAAGCCGCATTACCGATCTCCGGTCCCGACCTCCTCTGCTTGTCCAGTACCTATACCCTAGATGATGTGCCAGCGGGAAGTACGGTCACCTGGAGTGCGGCACCGGCTTTTCTATTTACCAACACATCAGGTTCGGGCAATACTTTTACTACAGCTCCGGCCTCTATCAACGGGCAGGGGACCATCACGGCCACCGTCACCGGAACGTGCGGGACTGCAAACCTTTCCCGCAATATCCAGGTGGGGCCTCCCACCAGTATCAATGGGCTTTCCCAAAACCAGATCATCTGTGATAACCAGTACATCAACTTGTCTTCAGAATTTGGTTATCTGTCCTATAACTGGACGGTTTTGGGAGGAACGGTCGTATCAGGACAGGGCACAGCCCAGGTCACCGTACTGACAGACAACAATCCCTTTCAGGGATACAACATGATTCCCGTCAGGCTGAACGTGACCAGTACCTGCATGGATGGCACTAACGAAATCACCGCTTATGTAAATAACTGTGGGGGAAGTCCTATTGACCCCATGATCTATCCCAACCCAGCGTCTGATGAACTGACCATTGAATTGAACCATATAGAGGAAGGAGTAAGAAAAGAAGAAAAGATGGTAGAACTCAGTCTTTTCGACCACAGAGGCACAGAGGTCTTCAAACAGACCACTTCCGAAGACAAGGTGGTACTGAATGTCCGCCATTTAAAAAATGGCTTCTACTACCTCCATATCCGGTATAAAGATGCCTTGATTAGGAAGCAGATACGGGTGGTGCGGTAAGGTATATGCCTGCCAGGTTATTCTAGTTTGGCTATTTACTAGTTGCAGGTCACAATACAGCCTTTGATAAGAATAATTTCCAATGACTACGGAATGGATAATTTGCTTTTTGCATTAATAGCTTTTAACCTATCCTATCCTTTTCAACGAAATATCTAATCCTATAGCAGTTCATTACCGTCTCGCCCAGATGGGTGATCAGTTTATAGTTAGCCACCGCACCAACAGGAGCACCAATTAAGGGGATGAGTTGAGCGAGTTTGACCAGGTCCAATTTAAAAACCTTAATAATATTCATACATCCTTCTCTCCAAAATAGAATAACCCCATTGGGGAGAATTTTCCCGTTCTTCCTTCAACCTACCTTCTTCATCATAAAAATACTGGAAAGCATCACCACCACCATGTATTGTAGTTTGCTTTGCCTGGAGTTGCTCCTGGTCATTATACCTGTATATATACTTCATGTATATAGACTCTCCAATAATATAATTCATTCTTACAAGAATATTATCTTCATATATATATTCATTGCGTTCTTCATCAGAATATTCTGTTACCTGGAGCAGTCCTCTTTCGTTATATATGTTTCTTAATCTAAATCTAGGTGGGGAGCCGTCAGAAAGGATTAAATCAACAGTCTCGATAGTGCCTTCTGCATTAAAGGTACTTCTTAGATTACCTGTCCATGAAAAGCTCCCTTCATTATAGCCATATGATTTTTTAGTTTCCAGCCTCCCTTGATGATCATAGAAATATATGCTGGCTCCTAAAGTATCTTTATCGTGATTTAAATTTACGGTCAGCACTGTATTCAAATCCTCATCATAATAGCGGTGTTGAACGCTTCTATAATCACTTGAATTTAATAAAAAAGTATAAACCATGGCCAATTCTCCGCTGGGCATTAGCAGATTTCCATTTAGAATATCGAAGAGCTCTTGGTTTTCAGTATTATCATCCACCATAGGATGCTCTTCATTTTGACATCCAAAAAGTAAAAACAGCAAAGGAAAATAAAGTGATATTTTGTAGGAAATTTTCACACAAGTTTTTAGTTTAGTCAAAACTAACAAATATTTTTAACTTTTATGATATTTTTATTTTGCACCAATTCGGTTTTTTCTCAAATTAAAACAGAAAAGGTTTCTTTTGAATAAATCCCGGTCAGAATAAATTCTATTCGGGAAAAGCCTATAGCTGTTGAAATTCCGGAGAAAAAAAGCAGACTGCTAAACATAGAAAGAAATATGCTTGAAAAAGAACTAGGAATAGATGAACTTGCATTTGGAATTTTCACAGATTTCTTTTTTGATATTAGTGCGATAAAACCATTTTGTGATCAAGGGATTTGTTACAAGGAAATTGAGATATTATCAGAAGGGTCTAATACACTTGGATTTGTTTTCAAAAGCCTTTACCTGTCAGAAAATTCAAAATTATATATAATAAATGATGATGCATCTTATTTGCAAGGACCATATACCAAAAACACAGTAAACCTGCCAGATAAATTTATATCAGGTCTCATACCAGGAGAAAAGTTACGAATCTTTTTAATTGAACCTTATATGGAGCAAAATAGAAGCAAAGTCGAGATTTCTCAAATATCTCATGGAATTTTAGATTTTTTTGGTGTACAAAAACATCAGTATTCTATTTCTCAATCAGATTGTCCGGGGTTCGATTGTTCCGCTATTTGTAATGAAAACATTAAATGCCATCAAGATCACACATTAGAATCACTTGGCGTAGCATTAATGTTGAGAAAATCGGAAAATACATATTACGCTCATGGCACTGGAACATTGATTAATAATGGGAAACAAGATTTTGAACCAATTATGTTAACTGCAATCCATGTTTCTTCACTTATTCTGTTAGACAGTATGCAATTTATGTTTCATTATAGAAGCCCACAATGTGCACCTACATCAAATGGTCCTATGAATATAACAGTTCAAGGTGCTGAAAATTTAGATATTGTGGCAGAAACTGATTTAAAACTTATTAAATTAAATGTGAATCCATATAATAATCCTGTATTTGCCAATAATCCTGTTTCATATCTCGGATGGAGTATTATTGACCAAAATATACCATATGTTACAGGGATTCATCATTCTTTAGGTGATGTCCAAAAGTTTATGGGAGGTAGTTCTCCATCTAAGGTAACAATAAATGATCAATATTTTTGGGAAACTCACTTAACCAATGGGCTTTTGGACATAATAGGTTCGGGGAGTCCACTTTTTGATCATAATAAAAGAATTATTGGAGCAAATCACGGAAGAAGGCCTGGTGTAAATTATGAATGTAATCATCCAGAAAGTCCACCGCTTTTATATGGAAGAATTGATAAATCATGGTACAAGTTTTGTCAATTTTTGGATCCAGATAACGAAGGGATTGTAGCACTTAATACAATTACTGACCAAGTAAGTACTAAAATAAAAACTGAAATTACTGGCCCCGACCTCCTCTGCTCTTCCAGTACCTATACCCTAGATAATGTCCCGGCGGGAAGTACGGTCACCTGGAGTGCGGCACCGGCTTTTCTATTTACCAACACTTCAGGTTCGGGCAATACCTTTACTACAGCTCCGGCCTCTATCAACGGGCAGGGGACCATCACAGCCACCATCACCGGAACGTGCGGAGCAACTACCATTTCCCGCAATATCCAGGTGGGGCCTCCCACCGGTATCATAGGACTCTCCCAAAACCAGATCATCTGTGATAACCAGTACATCAATCTTTCTTCCGAATTTGGTTACCTGTCTTATAACTGGACAGTTTTGGGAGGAACAGTCGTTTCAGGCCAGGGTACAGCCTAGGTCACCGTACTGACAGACAACAATCCCTTTCAGGGATACAATATGATTTCCGTCAGGCTGGACGTGACCAGTACCTGCATGGACGGAACTTCTGAAACTACTGCTTATGTAAATAACTGTGGGGGAAGTCCTATTGACCCAATGATCTATCCCAACCCAGCGTCTGATGAACTGACCATTGAATTGAACCATATAGAGGAAGGAGTAAGAAAAGAAGAAAAGATAGTAGAACTCAGTCTTTTCGACTACAGGGGCACTGAGCTCTACAAACAGACCACTTCCGAGGATAAGGTAGTACTGAATGTCCGCCACCTCAAAAACGGCTTCTATTACCTCCATATCCGGTATGAAGGGGCCCTTATCAGGAAGCAGATTCGGGAGGTAGGGAATAACCCTGCCCGGTTTTGAAAACCTGGCAGGGTTATTTTTGCTCTCTTAGCTTTGTTTGGAAATGATCATCTACCTTAGCCGTTTAAACATGCAAACCTTTGATAATTAGAATTTTATTTAAAATTTATCTTGCGCATATAAATATTAATAATTAAGTTGTTGTAGCGTTTGATCGGGCTATCGCGTAAAGGCTAAAACGATGTAATGGTTTAATTTTAGCATACAAAACAAACTAATAATGAAATTGAGAATGACAGAAGGCATCACGCATAAGGCTTATTATATCTCATGCAAGATTCTCTCGAATAAATTCGGGACAGGCTATCCCTACCTTCGTCTCGTAACAAGAACTGACTCATGCAATATTAAATTTTAACAAATGAAAAATTCACTGGTTATTTTAGGAACAATACTCTTAATGGGATTTAGCTGTGATAGAAAAGACATATATCCGGATAAAGCAGGATGTTATGATACAAATAAAACAATTAAAACTGCTTCCAACGCAAAAGGTATGATACAGATGATGGAAAAAGATGCGGAAATCATATGGTATATTTTATCCATGGAAGGAATAATCGGTGATGATAGACCAACCTTTGATGCCAGGGATGTGGTAATTCCCTGTAATCTCCAGGATCAATATAAGGAGATAGGGCTTAACGTTGTCTTTTCTGGAAATTTAGAGGATACTGGACAGGATTTTGGTGATTTTCCCCATATATATTATACCAAACTTAGTAAAATAAATTTAATAATAGACTGATTCATAATAGTAAGCTTAAATATTTATCAGGAAATGGACTTTACGACCAGACCACTTCCGGACCAACGACCACCTTAAATGTCCGCCATCTCAAAAACGGCTTCTACTACCTCGGTATCTGGTATGAAGGAGCCCTGATCAGAAAGCTGATCCGGGTGGAGCGGTAAATACACCTGCCAGGTTTATTTTTGCTATCCCAGCTTTCTTGGGAATGATCAAAATATCCTATCCTTCTCAGCAAAGTACCTCAACCTATAGCAATTCATCACCGTCTCCCCAAGGTGCGTGATCAGCTTATAGTTGGCCACCGCACCTACAGGGGCACCTATCACAGGGATCAACTGGGCGAGTTTGGCTAGGTCGATATAGTCGCGGTATTCTAGCTGAAAGGTACGCCAGTCGAAATCTTCTACCTTGGCAGGCAAGTTTTCACAATACAGGTCCCAGTTCTCTATTAAATTGATGATCTCCATTCTTCTTTTGGAGCTGGAGAAAGCCAGTTGAAAAGCATATAATAGAAACAAACGCTCCCGGTAATCCTTTACTGAATAGCCATATACAGATCCTATCTCCATCATCATTTTGAACTTGAGACTAAGAAAAGCAGCAAAATCCACCATACCCATCACTATACCCCCGGCACCGGTTACCGCGCCTTCCACGGCAGCGGTCTTTTTGTAAAACTGAATCCTTTCCCTTACCAAAGATTCCCTCATTTCCAGGGGGGTATTGGGAGCCAGCTCCGTATTGAAAAAAGATGAACCGAACTGGATTCCCTTCACCATTTTTTCAATGATATAAGTGATACTCTGATGGTACTTTTCGGGAAGCCAGCTATTGATTTTCTTTTGGATATAATTGGGCAACTGGCTGATCACTCCAGGTTCTTTCCGCAGGCCTATCTGCCAATAGGTTAAATCTTGCCGGATGGCATCTTCATAGAAGCTCATATTTAATGGATTATTTTAAAAATTACGTCAAATTATGAACCAGAAATTGAAAAATGTCGGTGGATCGATATGAGATGACCGAAGTAAAATATAGTAAGATGTAAAAACTGAGAAAGTAGAAGAAAATATGTACTTCTTTACCTTACATGTTTTGATCACCTTAGTCAAAACTCTAAAAAATAAAAAAGCAGGAAAATGTTTCCTGCCCTTTATAATGAAAACTAAACCAACTATTATTTAACTACCACAATTAGAACAAATTTAACAAAATATTCTATTTTTCATATTAATTTAAGTAATAATTCTCGTGTTGCCTATTTTTAGTTACCTATTTTAATCATATGCATAATTTAATTTGTACTAAGATATCTCTATATCATATTTAAAAACCCATCATAAACCCTATATATCCTACGAATCGTTTTATTATAAAAATTATTTGGAAGTATCCTATAATTGATAAATAGACAGCGTAAGTAAAAAAATAGAATGCTACCTTTATGCAAAATAGGTATGCATTCTAAGATTAGTGTAATATTCTCAATTAACATTTGTATAGTATTATGAGTATAGATCCTGAAAATCCGCTTATTATCAGAGATTATTTGGCCAGACAGCGGACACGTATGGCAAATGAACGTACGCTTTTGTCCTATATAAGAACCAGTTTATATTTTCTGGTAAGTGGTACTGCTCTTATAAAAGTAGAAGACTTAGACAATGTCAGTGATTTAGGCTATATATCCTTTGCAATTAGCATAATTTTGGTATTCCTTGGCTTTTTCGCCTTTTTTCGTGTAAAGAGAAAAATGAAAAAAGGATATTATCATAAAATGTAAGATGACTGTAGAAATCGGGATTGTTTTTTCCATTATAGCCTTGGCTATGTTATTGTTTATAACCGAAAAAGTATCAATAGATACCGTTTCAATTCTGGTTATGGTTTTATTTATGGTTACCGGGATATTGACTTTTGAAGAAGGCGTGTCTGGTTTTAACAACAGCGCCACCATCACAGTAGGGTCCATGTTTATCATCAGTGCAGCTATTTTTCAGTCCGGGGCATTGAATAATATCAACAGAATATTTCTGAGAATGAGCAAACAGAATGAATTTCTGTTTCTGCTCACGATGATGCTTTTTGCCGGAGCACTATCAGCTTTTATAAATGACACCGCTGTAGTCGCTATTTTAATGCCCACGGTGATAAAAATAGCCAAGGATACTAACATTTCGCCATCAAAACTTCTCATGCCCCTGTCCTTTGGTGCACTTATGGGGGGTGTCTGTACCCTTCTTGGCACCAGCACCAACATACTGGTCAGCGGAATAGCCGAAAAGCATGGTTTAGCCCCTTTTGGCATTTTTGAAATGAGTGGCATGGGGTTAGTATTTTTAACAGCAGGGATAGTGTATATGCTTACAGTAGGCAGATGGCTTACCCCTGACCGGCCTGTTCAAAAAGATCTGGCATCCAACTTTGATCTGGGTGATTATATCACTGAAATATCTATAACTGATGATTTTAAAGATATCGGTACTTCGATCAAATCATCACAATTCTTTAATGACTATGAAATTGAAGCTTTACAGATCATTCGCCAGGACGGAGAATTATTAAATGCCTACCCCTATTCTGTCTTAAAAGCAGGGGATACTATCCGCATAAGCTGCGATAAAGAAACACTAAAGGATTTGAAAAATTACCAGGGCGTAACTTTAAAAGTAGACCTCAAGTTCACCGATAAAGATCTGGAAACCAAGGACACCAAACTTTATGAAGCTGTCATTACCCCGCACTCTTTTCTAGTGGATAAGACGCTTAAATCCATCAACTTCCGAAATTTCTTTCAGGGCATTACGGTACTGGCCATACGTCACCGGGATGATATAAAAAAAACTAAACTGACAGACAGTAGGATATCAGCAGGGGATGTATTTCTGATAAGGTCGGAAGGGAAACTGATGGACAAATTAAGAGACAGGAATGAAGATATGCTCATCATATCCGAGGAGCCCAGCTTCAAATTTAATTTGCCGAAAATGATTTTGACCATTTCCATCGTACTGCTGGTCATCCTGCTGGCATCTCTGAAAATATTCCCGATAGGTATGGCTGCCATATTGGGCGTGATCATACTGGTACTCCTCAGGGTGCTGAACGTGGAGGAAGCCTATAGATCTATTGACTGGAAAGTAATATTTATGCTCGCCGGTATCCTCTCTATGGGAGTGGCATTAGAAAAAACAGGGGCTGCCGCTCTTTTAGGTTTGTTTATATCAGATCATTTGGGCCAGTTTGGACCCTCTGTGGTAATGAGCAGTATCTTTGGCATCACTTTTCTGGTGACCAATATTATGTCTAACAATGCTACTGCAGCACTACTGGCACCTATCGCCATATCTGTATCTTCAGCGATGGGGATAAGCGACAGGCCTTTACTGATGGCGGTGACATTTGCGGCATCCTTAAGTTTTATGACTCCGATGGGCTATCAGACCAATACCATGATTTATACACCTGGAAATTATAAGTTTAAAGACTATCTTATCGTAGGTACACCACTGAATATCCTTTATTGGATAATAGCGACAATAGCTATTCCCTACTTTTTCCCGTTTTAAAAAAAAAAAAAATGGATAAAAAAATTTTCGGGATAGCTTATTAATAGGATATTTTAAGGGAAATATACCTATTTATGAATATTGGTCATTTATTTGTAGTAGTGTTTTTATAAACAAACTTCACATTATTATGAAAACTTTTGGTATTGTTTTGATCGTAATAGGCATCATCATGATGGTGGTTACTGGTTTTTCTTATGTCACCCAAGAAACTATCATAGATGCCGGACCACTAGAGGTCACAGCTGACAAGGAAGAAAGTGTCAACTGGCCGCCATACATAGGAGGTATAGCATTGATTACAGGAATTATAGTCTTGGCAATGGGTAGAAAAAAATAACTGTTCAAAAAGAGGCTTCGCTAGAGGCCTCTTTTTTTGGGAACAGGGATTGTATGGTGGAATCAATCTCATTTAAGCTTTTAATTATAAATTCTAATCGGTAAATTACCTTTTTAAAATCATCCATTTTGAAATTAGCAGCAGTAGATATAGGGTCCAATGCAATTAGGCTCCAGATTACCAACGTGACCTTTTACGAAGGCAAAACCAATTTTAAAAAACTGGAATATTTAAGGTTTCCTTTGCGTCTGGGGCACGATGTATTTTTAAACCGAAAAATCAGTGACAGGAACAGAAGGAAATTTACCAAGCTGATGAAGGCTTTCAAGATCCTTATAGACCTATATGAAGTAGACGATTATATGGTATGTGCCACCTCTGCTATGCGGGAATCTGAAAATGGAAAGGAAATCGTAGAAGAGATCAAACAGGATATAGGGTTAAAAATTCAAATAATAGACGGTAACCGAGAAGCAGATTTAATCAATATGGCCCTTTGGAGTTATATAGATCAAAAATCATATCTCCATATTGATGTAGGAGGAGGCAGTACAGAACTCAACATTTACGTTCACAAAAAAAAGGTGGCCAGCAAATCCTTCAAAATCGGCTCTGTAAGGGTACTGGATGACTTGGACAGCCCAAAGGTCTGGAAAAGTATGTATAAATTTATAGAAACCCATATAGATGACAAAATGAAAATCACCTGTATCGGTACAGGAGGTAACATCAATAAGATTTTTGAACTTACCAAACCAGGAAAAAAACGCTACCTTGAAATAGACAAAATAAGGGAAATCCAAACCTATCTGGAGAGTTTTACCTATGATGAAAGGGTAAATAAACTAAATTTGAACCAAGACAGGGCCGATGTGATCGTCCCTGCATCTAAAATATATCTAGGGGTGATGACTGCTGCAAAATCTCAAAGAATGATCGTCCCTGACGTAGGTTTAAAAGATGGGGTTATGAACCTGTTATTCGAAAGGAATAAAAAAGGCCCTGTTTCATAGGGCCTTTTTTATCATTCAATCAAAACTACTTCAACTATATCTTCGGGGCGCAATAAAAAGAATTCTTTGTGTATATTGAATACCGCTTCACCTTCGGCAGGTTCTTTAGCCACATAATTACCATCTTCCTGCATCCTATAGGCATTTACATTATCTTTTAGGTTAAAGGATATTATATTCATCAGTTGCTTTTGGAGCAAAGGGGATTCGACCCGAAAAAGAGATTCGAGTCGCCTGTCAAAACTACGTACCATCATATCTGCACTTCCGACATACGTTCTGTACGAGCCCATATTATGAAAATGATAGATACGGGAATGCTCCAAAAAATCACCTACTATAGACAATACTTCTATGTTCTCACTTAGCCCTTCCCGTCCGGGACGTAAACAACATATCCCTCTTACAATTAGCTTTACCGGCACCCCTGCTTGAGATGCTCTATAGAGTGCATATATCACTTCACTGTCTTCCAGAGAATTGACCTTGATAAATATACCGCATTTTTCTCCCTTTCGGGCATGTTCAGCCTCCTCTTCTATAAAACTAATCAGTTGATTCCGCATATCACGGGGCGCTGTGATGAGATTTTGATAAGTAGACGGCATGCTATGTCCCGTGATGACATTGAAGAACTCTGAAACATCATTGGCCAAAACTTCATTAGTAGTAAGCAACCCAATATCTGTATATAGTCTGGAGGTATCTTCATTGTAATTACCGGAGCCAAGATGGACATATCTGGTGACCTGGTTTTCATCCTTCTTGACGATGAGCAATAACTTAGTATGGGTTTTCAGATTACTAACCCCGTAAATTACAAAACAACCTGCACGTTGGAGTTTTTTGGCCTCCCGCATATTATTCTCTTCATCAAATCTGGCCTTTACTTCAAAAAGTACCGACACATGTTTGCCATTTTCCACCGCCCGAAGTAAAGCAGTAGTAATCCTGGAATCCTTTGCCAAGCGGTAGATGGTCATTTTAATAGCCATGACATTGGGATCATCAGCAGCTTTTTCGATCAGATCCAGTATAGGATCTATATTATTATATGGATGATGCAGGAGCACATCTTTGTTCTGCAGCACATGGAAAATATCCTGGGTCCTTGCTTCCGGATAGGACAATGGCGGAACAGGGGCCGGTACAGCAGGGATTTTATCTTTAAATCTTTTGTTTCCTATCACCTGCCATAGTGCAGTAAAATCTAACATGCTGGTTTTAGCTACCTTAAATATGCTGTCTTCTTTAATAACCCACCTTTCTTTCAGCAGATTAATCATCCAGGTACTGTACCCATCTTCTATTTCTATTCGCACTACCCTGCCCGTCTTCCGTGCATTTAGTTTCCTCTTTACCTCTTCCAGAAAATTGGTATCCATGTCCTCACTTTCTTCGAGTGTAAAATCCCCGTTTCTGGTTATCCTAAATAGGTTAATGGACTCTATATCCACATTTCTGAACAGCGATACGATATGTTCTCTTATCATCTCCTCTATAGGGACATAGATGACAATATCCTCCCGCTCCACTTCAAAGAAGCGGGGAATATTGGAAGGGATCTGAACAAACGAGAGCTTTCTGTTGTCTTTTTTATCACCCGGACTAATGGTGACGACCCCAAAAATCAAAAGTTTGTTCATCAGAATAGGAAATGTATGATATCCATCAAATACCATTGGGGTAAGCATGGGGTATACTGCCTTATAAAAATATTCTTTGATATATTCCTGCTCTTCTGGATAAAGGTTTTTGACATTGCTCAGCATAAAATCCGAATCCTTCATGGAGGGCAATAGATTGTGCTGAAAATGAATATGTAGCCGTTCGTGAAAATCCTGGCACTCTGCCATAAGTTTAACCTTAAAGGGCTCTTCCCTCAATCCCGAATAGTCTACCCGTTCCTTATCATAATCCAGGTAGTTGTACAGGGATCCCACTCTGATCATAAAAAATTCATCCAGGTTAGAAGCAGCGATAGCCAAAAACTTAAGCTTTTCAAAAATGGTACGGCTATCCTTAGTGGATTGGTCAAAGACCCTGTCATTAAATTTCAACCAGCTCAAGTCGCGGCTGATCAGGTCACTGCTCTGTATTAAACTTTCTATTTTATCCGGTATTACCACTTTCATCTAATTCAATTATTTGAATTTAACCTACTTTATGCAGAATATACAATATGCCTGTATTAAACCTGCCATCATTTTCATGCCATATACCCGTAAATTACTTAAAAAGTTTGAAGGGAACAATTGGCCACAAAAAAGGGGCACATAGCCCCCTCTTTATTTATATTTTTACTGAAAGATCATGTATCTATTTTAGCATACTTGGCATTCTTCTCAATAAAATCTCTCCGGGGAGCAACTTCATCCCCCATCAGCATGCTGAACAGATGATCTGCTTCAGCAGCCGAATCAATCGTCACCTGCTTTAAGGTTCTGGTATTGGGATCCATAGTGGTCGTCCAAAGCTGCTCAGGGTTCATTTCCCCCAGACCTTTGTACCGCTGAATGGAAACACTTTCTTCTTTGCCATCTTTGGCCAGCTCTTTTATAGTAGCCTGTCTTTCTTCTTCAGTCCAGCAGTACCTTTCTTCTTTACCACGTTTTAGGAGATAGAAGGGAGGAAGGGCTATATAAACATACCCTTTTTCTATCAATGTCCTCATGTACCTGAAAAACAGGGTCAATATCAGGGTACGGATATGGGAACCATCGATATCCGCATCCGTCATGATGATGATCTTATGGTACCTAAGATGACTAAGGTCAAGCTCTCGCTCATCATTCATAGTTCCTATCTTGACACCTAGGGCTGTGAGTATGTTTTTGATTTCCTCATTGTCATAGATTTTATGCTCGTGCGCTTTTTCTACGTTAAGGATTTTTCCTTTCAGAGGTAGGATAGCCTGGAAATCCCTATCCCTTCCCTGTTTGGCTGACCCACCAGCTGAGTCCCCTTCCACTAGGTATATTTCACATACTGTCGGATCACTGTTGGCACAATCTGCAAGCTTACCTGGAAGGCCACCACCTCCCAATACATTCTTACGCTGTACCATCTCGCGGGCCTTTTTGGCTGCATGCCTTGCCTGAGCGGCTAATACCACTTTCCCTACGATTACCTTAGCCTCCCGTGGATGTTCTTCCAGCCATGACTGTAACACCTCAGATACAGAACTGTCCACTGCACCTACTACGTCAGAATTCCCAAGCTTTGTCTTCGTCTGACCTTCAAACTGCGGTTCGGCTACTTTTACAGAAATAACAGCTGTAAGTCCTTCTCGGAAATCATCTCCGGAAACTTCCAGTTTAAGTTTATCCAGCATCCCGGATTTATCCGCATAAGATTTGAGAGTTCTGGTAAGTGCCCTTCTAAATCCTGATACATGAGACCCTCCTTCATAGGTATTGATGGTATTCACATAAGATACCACATTTTCAGAATAAGAGGAATTATAACTCATGGCTACCTGTACAGGCACGCCGTTTTTCTCCGATTCTATGTATATGGGCTGCTCTATAATTTTCTCCTTATTTTCATCCAAGTATTGGACAAATTCTATCAGGCCGCCTTCAGAGAAAAATTCATCGGATTTTGGCTTTCCTTCCTCATCTTTATCTCTCAGATCAGTGAGTGTAATACGAATGCCAGCATTAAGAAATGACATTTCCCTCAGCCTGGTAGCGATTGTTTCGTATTTATAATCTGTTATTGCAAAGATTTCAGGATCAGGTAAGAAATGGATAGTGGTACCTCTTTTTTCGGTAGTGCCTATTTCTCTTACCGGATATTGCGGTGCTCCTTTGGAATATTCCTGTTCAAATATTTTACCCTGCCTGTACACGGTAGCATGCAGCATGATTGAAAGGGCGTTCACACAGGAAACACCTACCCCATGGAGTCCTCCTGATACTTTATAAGTATCTTTATCAAACTTGCCCCCCGCATGGAGGACAGTCATCACCACTTCTAAAGCGGACCGGTTTTCTTTTTTATGAAGATCAGTCGGTATTCCCCTACCGTTATCCTCCACTCTCACAGAATTATCTTCTAATATAGTAACATGGATGGTGTCGCAATGTCCTGCTAAAGCTTCATCGATAGAGTTATCTACTACTTCCCATATCAAGTGATGTAATCCTTTGATGCCGATGTCGCCAATATACATGGCAGGCCGTTTTCTTACTGCTTCTAAACCTTCTAGGACCTGAATATTGACTGCACCATAATCAGCGCGACTCTCTTCATTTTCTTGACTCATAATAATTTTAATAATATAAATAAAGAGGATAAACACCCTCCTGTATCAAAAGCTTTTCAATCTATAATAATACGTCTTTTTTGGCAATTAACCGCCTAATTTAAACAAAAATACCCATATTTTAAACTATAAATAATTCAATTCTGTACCTTACCTTTTACAGTTGATTTGTAATTAAATATAGGATGGATTATGATTCCCATTTCCTTTGGGTAAATGGCCTGTTAACTTTTTGATAATGAAGCTAAATATGAAATGATGGAACATTTAACCGCCCACCCTCGTGCCAATAGGCGGGGTATTTGGTGTTCATTTGGAATATACAATAAAGAAAACTACCTGGCGAATGATTTTGACGCCTCATAAGGTCTAGTACTGTCCAGAGCGCAACATGACCAGGGTACACCCTATCTCTACTTCAATCCCCTGCTTCCTGGCCATATCCATAAGTTCACGGTTTTCTGTTCCAGGATTGAATATGATCCTTTTGGGTTTTAAGGACAGAATATATGGATACCATTCAGGCTGATTTTGTGGACCTAAATATAAAGTAATGGTATCTATATCATCAATTTCTGGTTTTTCCTTAAGGTTCAATATCGCTTGACCTGCTATTTCACCTTTTTTGATGCCTACCGGCACTACTTCGTGATGATAATCCTTTAGCATGTTAGCGGCTATAAAAGCATATCTGGTGGGATTAGTTGATGCCCCGAGTACTACTGTTTTTTTACTTTCCATTTTGGCTTTATTTAAGTTCGGATCGTGCAGGAAGATATTTGGCGATCAACATTTCCGCGCACCTTTCTCCATCCATAGCAGCAGAAACTATGCCGCCTGCATATCCGGCACCTTCCCCACAGGGATAAAGCCTTTTGAGTTCCGGGTGCTCAAAAGTTTCCCTATCCCTGGGCACCCTTACCGGTGAGGAAGTCCGACTTTCTACCCCTATGATCTGGGCATCATTAGTCAGATAGCCATTCATTTTTTTTCCAAAAGACCTGAAGGCTTCCTTTAATCGACTGGAGATAAATTCAGGTAATACCGAATGCATATCCACAGACTTTAATCCTGGTTGGTAGGAGGTTTCCAAGAGATTTTCGCTTACTTTATGGTTTACAAAATCCAGCATCCTTTGAGCTGGGGCTACCTGGCTTTTCCCTCCAGCTTCCCAAGCTTTATGTTCTATATCTGACTGAAACATCATAGCTGCCAGGGGGCCGTATGACTGATAGCCTGGAAGATCCTCTAACTCTACCGCTACTACCATTCCCGAATTTGCAAACCTACTATCTCTCCTGCTAGGACTCATGCCGTTCACCACCACCTCTTCCTGTGAAGTAGCCGCAGGAACTATAAACCCTCCAGGACACATACAAAATGAAAATACTCCCCTCTGAATCCCTTTATAAATTGTCTGCTGGACCAGGGAATAGGACGATGCCGGAAGGAAAGGGCCCCTATCGGACTGGCAGTGATACTGGATCTTATCTATTAAATGCTGAGCATGCTCTATCCTAACCCCCAGTGCAAATGGTTTGGCTTCTATTAAAATTTCTTTTTGGTGGAGCAGGTGAAAAATATCCCTAGCCGAATGTCCCGTAGCCAAAATGACACCATGTCCTTTGATTTTTTCTCCTGATTGGGTCACTACTCCTACCAGGTGATCATGTTCTATTATAAAATCAACCACCTTGGTGTTAAAAAGTACCTCACCTCCTGCTTGCAGAATACTTTCTCTTAATTCTGCTACTAGCTTGGGTAGTTTATTTGTCCCTATATGGGGATGCGCATCGACGAGAATATCCTCTGTGGCTCCATGTGCCACGAGATTCTCCATTATCCTCCGGATATCCCCTCTTTTTTTGGATCGGGTATAAAGTTTTCCATCCGAATAGGTACCTGCTCCACCTTCACCAAAACAATAATTGGATTCAGGATTCACTATATGGTCTTTGTTGATCGCTGCCAAATCCCTCCGCCGGGCCCTTACATCTTGCCCCCGCTCTATCAAAATGGGCTTCACTCCCAGCTCTATAGCTCTTAGGGCAGCAAATAGCCCTGCAGGCCCTGCCCCCACTATGACAATCTGCTCTGCAGCACTTACATCCGGATAAGGAAATTTGTGGATACCAGTTCCTGTAGGGCTTTCATCAAAACATATTTCAGCTGTTATATTTACCTTTACCTGCCTGCCACGGGCATCAATAGACCTCTTCAGTGGCCTCACACTTACATGTGAAGCACCTAGTGGGACATTGGCCCTACGTAAGACTAAGGATTCAAAAACCTCGGGCTGAAAAGCTTCTTCAGGGCGCAGGGTCAAATTAATTTCTTTTCTCATTTTCTGTAAGGTATTTATCCTTAAATTCTCTCTTATTATTTAAACCAGAATGGCAGAAATATTTTAACTGAATACTTTATAAAATCCATAAGATGATGATTTATAAGTCATCATCCTTTATTCCATAAACTTCTTTTATCACCCAAGGTTTACCCCATTCTTCTTGCTCAGCTGATGTCCAGATATCGGGAAAGAAAATCACTTTCTGAAACCGGGGAGGGAGATATTTTTGCCAGTTGGTACCTCCTGTGGCGGAGATATCCATAGGGTCTTTTTGTAGGTACCTAACAGCTGATTTGTAATGGGCCAGGGGCCAGTGTACGTTAGCTTTAAGATCAAAGGCCCTCATCATCTCCTCCAGTTCGTCGTCTTTATCTTTGCAGCTTTGGTATTTCTTCCAGATATTGATCAGTTCATAATTGGCTATTAGATCTTTAAGTTCCTTCCCATACTTATTTTCAAATGAACGAAGAGTTAAAGTCTTTTCGCCGGTAGCAAGTTCTGTAGCTCCGGATTGCCAGTAAAGCGCATCAAACAGCTCCTCCACAGTAGCGTTTAACGGCAGATTGTCCCTGAGAAGCATGGCTGTCAAATATTTTGCATCAGTGGACATGATCTCTATTTTCCTATACTGGGCACTCTGAAAACCGCTGGAAGGCAATAAAGACATTCTGAACTTTAAAAACTGCTGTTTCTCCATTCCTTTCCACATAACCGCAAATGAACTGATCAAATGATCGAAGTACATGTTCACCCTGCCGAGCCTCTCTTTTAAAAACGTGGCAGAGATGTTTTGCTGCTCCGCTATCTGCTCCAACTCCCAAATAATCAATTTGAAATATAACTCAGTGATTTGATGATAGATTATAAATATCTTTTCATCTTTAAATGAAGTCTTAGGCTGCTGTAATGACAAAAGGGTCTCCAGGTTGATATAATCCCAGTATGTCAAATAATCCGCGTAAAGCAACCCTTCCAGATACGATGAAAGATCCTGGCCTGAAGATTTAAATTTATTTTCAAGCAATGCTATTTTGGAATAAATGTCACTTTGGGGCTGATCCTTATCCATATCGGCTAATTAATATCTATCTATTATAGTTTTTCCCCGAACTTCTTACGTAATTGAGGGTTTTAAAGGTTGGTTTGCTATCCATAGCGAAATGTAAAATTCTATTTAAAAACCCAATAAACCAAAATTATTATGCAGTCAGTTGAGTCTCAGAGAAATTCCCGGCGACATGACCTTTATGAGGGTGTGGATTTTTATAATATAGACGCGCTATTATCAGAAGAGCATAAGCTGGTGAGAAGTTCCATAAGGGACTTTGTAAAAAAAGAAATTTCTCCAAACATAGAAAAGTGGAGCCAAGATGCTTATTTTCCTTATGAAATAGTAAAAAAATTTGGTGATGTGGGAGCTTTTGGCCCACAGATACCCACGGATTATGGCGGAGGAGGGTTGGATTATATAGCCTATGGGCTGATCATGCAGGAGATAGAGCGGGGGGATTCGGGAATGAGATCCACTGCATCGGTACAGGGATCACTGGTCATGTATCCTATCTATAAGTTCGGATCTGATGAGCAAAGGAATAAATACCTTCCAAAACTGGCTTCTGGAGAAATGTTGGGATGTTTTGGCCTTACAGAACCTGACCATGGGTCCAATCCCAGCGGAATGACCACCCATTTTAAGGATATGGGAGACCACTATCTTTTAAATGGTGCTAAAATGTGGATCTCCAATTCACCCAAAGCCGATATAGCGGTAGTATGGGCTAAAGACGAAAACGGAAGAATCCATGGACTAATAGTAGAACGGGGCATGGAAGGTTTTACTACCCCTGAAACGCATAATAAATGGTCACTGCGGGCATCTTGTACAGGTGAGCTTGTTTTTAATGAAGTAAAGGTTCCTAAAGAAAACTTACTTCCCAATAAATCTGGGCTGGGCGCACCACTGATGTGTTTGGATTCTGCCAGATATGGTATATCATGGGGAGCCCTGGGTGCAGCTATGGATTGCTATGACTCAGCCAAAAGATATGCACTCGAGAGAATTCAATTTGACAAACCGATAGCCTCTTTTCAATTGATCCAAAGAAAATTGGCGGAGATGCTAACCGAAATCACCAAAGCCCAGCTATTGGTCTGGAGACTCGGGAAAATGATGGATGAAGGAAAGGCCAGTACTGCCCAGATTTCATTGGCTAAAAGAAATAATGTGGCTATGGCGCTGGACATAGCACGGGAAGCCAGGCAGATACATGGTGGCATGGGTATCACAGGAGATTACCCGATCATGCGGCATATGATGAATCTAGAATCTGTAGTGACTTATGAAGGTACACATGATATCCATCTATTGATCTTAGGCAATGAAATAACCGGCATACCGGCTTTCAAATAAAAAGGTGGTGCTACCGCATCATTAATCTGCGGTAACGCCTTCCTGGGACAATGAAAGTACTGATATCTTTATCCTGTTTTGGAGAATTGTTACATTGACTTCACGGACATCTTCTTCTACATCTCCATCTATTTGAAATTGTGCTCCTTCAAGGTTTTTTATTTTAACTTTATCTACCTTCCAAGTCCTAACCTGAGGATCTTCATCTATCGCACCTTTAAAAAGATTGAGGGAAAGGTTTAGTAATTCGTTAATCCCTGTAGGATTAAAAGCTATTATTTCAAACTTCCCGTCATCAAGTTTTCCGGTAGGATTGATAATGGCCCCTGTTCCGTACATTTTTCCATTAGCAATCAAAAGCATTCGGGCTTCTATTTCTATATCTTTCCCATCGATGGTCATCATGAATTTAGAAGCTTTATTATCAAAAAACTCTGATAAAGATCCCTTGAAATAAGACATCATTCCCCGGGTATCGGATTCGTCAAATTTTTTGACCAATCCTGCATTGAATCCAAAATCACTGAGGTGAAGGGATATATGATCATTAATATTAAGCACATCCATATCTATATAACTTGGCCTCTTCAACACTTCTATAGCAACATCCAGGTCACCTACTCCAAGGCATGTTGCCAATCCATTGGCAGATCCCAAAGGAAGCACAGCCAATGGGAAGTAGAAGTCATATTTTACCATTAATGCTACCAACCTTCTTATGGTACCGTCCCCCCCTCCTACTATCACTAGATCCCAGTTCTCTTTATTCAATATTATTTGCAGCTCCTCATTCCCTTCTTTCTTCTTTTCGAGCTTATGAACAGTAAGCCTCTGTCCGGGTTGGAGGCTATCATTTATTTTTTGGAGAATGTCGTTTTCCTGATAATTATGATTCCCCGATCGGGTATTGTATATAAATAATATAGTATTGCTCATGTTCTGATTTTAATTTAAAAATTTATGGTATTCAGCATGTTCGATCGCTTCTTCAGTATTCTTTACATAGGCTATCGCTATACGATCAGTATGCGCATCAAGTAGTTTCTTCCTTTCTTCATCCATTTCTCTTATGAGCCTGATGTAAACCGCTTTTACCCTTCCGGGATGTTTCTTTATAGCTTCGGCATATAGTTCAGGGTCATGCTGACCACTGTCCCCTATAAGGATAAATTGCATGTTCGGATACAGGTCAAATAAAAAATCAATTTTTTCTCCTTTATGGGCATGACTTCCTCCGCCAGATTTCCAAATATTCTTCAGATTGACATGCAAGTCCTGGAGCAATAATGGTCCTTTGGGAATGTCTCTATAATTTAAAAAATCTTTTATCATTTCGTTTAGATTCCAGTCACTGCTGGATACATAGAAGATAGGGTTCTCACCGTTATTGCTTAATTTTTTATAAAATTTACTGATGCCCGGAAATGGCCTGCGCGTATATGCATTCTTAGATACAGATAACCACAGCTTTTCTCCCACCTGTGTGGCTTTAGAAATTAGGATGGTATCATCTATATCAGAAATCACCCCGAAAGGATGTTCTGTTTTATAGCGCGTTACAGAAAATCTGACCTCTTCACTCTGAAACTTAACATCCTCCTCTTGTACGAAATTAAAACTCATTTTTTCTTCCACTTCTCCCGTGGAAGGGCAGTTGAAATAGCCCTCTACTATTCCTTCTCCATCACTTACCACTAGCACTTCCTGTCCTCCCAGTTTTACCCTTACTTTAATATCCGGCACACTGCTTCCAGAATACCTTCTTATGGCAGCCAGCATGTTTCTGGAAGCTGATTTTTTTTCTGAAGGTATACTTTGTTTATATCCTTCCACCACTCTAGCCTTAAAGTACACTTCTGAAGAATTACCAAAAGCGAATAAAGGCTCCAGCTGTATTGTGTCCAGTTTTCCTACCGCCCTTTTTACTTTAGAAAAAGTATATCTAATCGGAAAAGTCAATATTCTAAAAATCATATGTTGTTTTTTAACTGATTCTATATTCAAAAATCAAGCTAAAAAATATGAATTTTAATTAATAGATTAGATAGGTGGCTATTTAACAGAACTCTTTATTAAAATGGTCCGCGTGGGATTCAAGGGATCGTTGCTGAATATAGTTAGTGTTTTATGATCTATCCCTTGGCGTCCTTTTGGATCCAATGTCAACCTTAAAGTTTCTTTCTGCCCTGGCAACAGATCAAATCTAGGCAGATCATATTGTAAGCAATCACAATTTGATACTACTTTTCTAATATTAATGGGTTCAGAACCTGAATTGGTAAGGGTTACTGATTTAGTCACCTTTTGGTTGGCACTTACACTTCCCATATTTACATTTACTTCAGAGATAGCCAGTTTTGGCTGATTGTTTAATTCTGAGATGGGCAATGGGTCGAAGTATTCGTGGACCGTAGTCAGCAACCTTAAGTGCGTAGGTTCAGTATCTTTGGCGATATAAAAAGAAATATTTTCATCAAAGAAACCTAGGTCATCTTTAATAGCGGCATCGTAAGTGATTTCTAATATCCCCCTTGATTTGGCCGGTACTATGGATGGATTCATTTTCACCTCTATATGTTCTGGTAACTTTGTCCGTAAACTGATAGTGACAGGAATATCTTTAAAATTGTAAAAATCAACATATTTGGTTCTAGGCTCGTTATTAAAAACATTACCCATATTGATGGAATTAAATTTAAAACCCAGATCATTGACTAGGTTTGTGTAATGGCTTTCGACATTTTCTGGGTATGGGATATTATAACCTTCAAGAAACAAGGTATCTCCAGCGTAGTCAATATTAGTCTTTACTATAATCATTTTACTGAAGGCCCCTCCCCTATTGGTGGGGTCATAATCTATTACTACAGAACCGATTTTATCCTGGAAAAGAGTATCAGTAGTATAGGATGCTGTCGTACAGCCACAGTCAGTAGATATTTTATCAATAAAAACCGGAAAATTAGCCTTATTTACAAAATAGTACTCTGTACTGACCTTCCCATTCTCTTCCATCACGGTGCCTATATCAATTTTCTTCTTTTCCCAAATCAGGGGTTGCTCCATAATATCTTGAGCATAAACCAGATAAGGCATCAATGAAAGGGAAAAGATAAAGAAAGTATAAAGTATGTTTGTTTTCATATATGCAAATAACGTCAAAATTGCACCGTAATATGTTTACATTTCCTTAATTTGCGATAAAAAAATTTATCAATGGCACGAGTACTTACGGGAATCCAAAGTTCAGGTAGACCTCATTTGGGTAATTTATTGGGCGCTATAATTCCAGCTGTAACCCTTACCCACGAGCAAAATAACGAATCTTTTATATTTATAGCAGATTATCACTCTCTTACTACGATTAAAGATGCTGCTGTAAGAAAAGAAAATGTAAATGCAGTGGCAGCAGCTTGGCTTGCATTTGGCCTGGACATAACAAAAACGGTGTTTTATAGACAATCCAAAATAAAAGAAGTCACAGAACTCACCTGGTACCTCAGCTGTTACACCCCATTTCCTATGCTGGCCAATGCTCATAGTTTTAAAGATAAAGCAGATAGGTTGGCAGATGTCAATGCAGGGCTTTTCACCTATCCTGTACTTATGGCTGCAGATATATTATTATATCATGCTAATATAGTCCCTGTAGGAAAAGACCAGCTCCAACATTTGGAAATGACCAGGGACATTGCTACTTCTTTTAATCATAAAATAGGAGAAGATATCTTCACCATACCAGAAGCTAGGGTCAATGAAGAAGTAATGATCATACCTGGAACCGACGGACAAAAAATGAGCAAATCCTATAATAATTATATTGACATATTTCTACCGGAGAAACAACTTAAAAGGAACATAAACAGTATCATAACCGACAGCACTCCACTAGAAGAGCCCAAAGATCCAGAAACATGCAACCTGTTTAAAATTTACAGTCTAGTAGCAGAAAAAGAGCAGACTGAGGTATTAAGAGAAAAATATAGAGGGGGAAACTATGGTTATGGCCACGCCAAAAAAGAATTTCTTGAGCTCATTTTGGACAAGTATGCTGACCAAAGAAAAACCTTTGATTATCTGATGGCTCATCAGGATGAACTAGAGGCAAAACTGGCTGCAGGAGAAGATAAAGCTAAAGCTATAGCGGCTGCACTCATGGAGAAGGTAAGATTAAAATTAGGTTTTTAAACTAAAAAGGCTGCTTATAAAGCAGCCTTTTTGGTAACTTATAATCAGCGGGATCTCCATAGATCCTTTAAAGATACCCCATTTATCTGCATCACAAATCTTGCGGGATTAGGTATCAGCACTATCCTGACATCCTGTCTATCAAACTGTTCAGACTCCACAGGGACTCCTTCCGGACCTTTTACTTCATAGCTCACTATGCCGCGTGCATCTGCCAGCATAGGGGTATATTTATTGGCCAGATAGGCTGATGCCAATAAAACATCGTTATCAGGACAAAGCTTATCATATATTTTTTCCAGCTCTGCTTCCAAATGCTGGCTATAAGCCTCATTAAAATCATCCTCCAGATCATGAAGCTCCTCTTCTATATCATCATAATCGGGATCGGCATAAGACTTTTTACTAAGTATGATTCTTTTCTCTACAA
This sequence comes from Anditalea andensis, assembly GCF_000714815.1. Classification (GTDB taxonomy): domain Bacteria; phylum Bacteroidota; class Bacteroidia; order Cytophagales; family Cyclobacteriaceae; genus Anditalea; species Anditalea andensis. The sequence goes on from NZ_JMIH01000018.1 coordinate 145,418, forward strand.
TAGTGGTCAGGTCCTTATCCAGTTTATCAAAATCCATATTGATCGTTTTAGTTTTTTGTTCTATATATGAAGGTAGATAAATAGAAAAAGGTTTCCAAAATCATTCCGCTAAAACTCCCCTTTTTACTGAAAAACCTTATAGAGGATTGGTTCAATAGAATTATTATTATTATCTAGAAAATTTTATCTTTGTATATGATAGAAAGTAATATAAACCCAAAAACTGACCGCATGCAACAAGATTTTCTTCCTATAAACGGTACTGACCATATAGAAATGTACGTAGGCAATGCAAAGCAATCGGCCTTGTATTACCAATATGCCTTTGGATTTGAACTTATAGCCTATGCGGGACCTGAAACAGGTATAAAAGACAGGGCTAGCTATGTATTGAAACAGGATAAGATACGACTGGTATTGACCACCCCCTTAATGCAGGATCACCCCATAGCAGATCATATCAAAAAGCATGGTGATGGTGTAAAAGTACTGGCCCTCTGGGTGGATGATGCGGCTAAGTCCTATCAGGAAACCACGTCAAGGGGAGCTGAACCTTATGAAGCCCCTAAAGTCCATTCAGATGAACATGGAGAAGTCCAGGTAGCGTCCATTCGTACCTATGGCGAAACCATCCATACCTTTGTGGAGCGAAAAAATTACAACGGCCCCTTTTTACCAGGATATATAGCTAAAAAAAGCTTGTACAATTCTGTGCCTATTGGGTTAAAATACGTAGACCACTGCGTAGGAAATGTAGGATGGGGAGAAATGAACAAATGGGTAGAGTTTTATGAGAAAGTGATGGGATTCAATCTACTGGTTACTTTTGATGATAAAGATATCTCCACAGATTATACTGCACTCATGTCCAAAGTCGTCTCAAATGGCAATGGCTATATCAAATTCCCAATAAATGAACCTGCAGAGGGCAAGAAAAAATCACAGATAGAAGAATATCTCGACTTCTATAACGGAGCAGGTGTACAGCATATGGCCATAGCCACGGATGACATTATCCATACAGTCACTGAACTCAGAGAAAGAGGCGTAGAATTCCTGGAGGTCCCAAGCACCTATTATGATGATCTATTGGACAGGGTGGGAACCATTGAAGAGGATATTGAGCCGCTAAAAAAACTCAACATATTGGTAGACCGAGATGAAGAGGGCTATCTCCTCCAGATTTTTACCAAACCAGTACAGGATAGGCCCACTCTTTTCTTTGAAATCATCCAAAGAAAAGGAGCTAAATCTTTTGGCAAAGGTAATTTCAAAGCCCTATTTGAAGCTATAGAAAGAGAACAGGAACTAAGAGGTAATCTGTAAAAAACTGAATGGTCAGGGTGCTGCATGCTCTCAGGCTTTAATGGTAAAGTAAAGGATTATACAAAAACATATCCAGTACATTAAATTTGCCTAAATCACTTCCTTCATTGGTAGGTCATAAACTATTATAAATTCCATATCTTTTTCTAGACAAGATTATGGATATTCAGGGCTAAATATATAAATTAGAAGATTCATTTAAACTTTTTATTAAAAAAATGGCAGACATAGCAATCATTCAAAAAGCCGAACATTGGCTCAATAGTGACATTGACGAACAGAGTAAAATTGAAATCCAACAGCTTTTGGCATCAGAAGACAAAACCGAATTGACGGATTCTTTCTATAAAGACCTTGAGTTTGGCACAGGAGGTTTAAGGGGACTGATGGGTGTAGGTTCAAACAGGATGAACGTCTATACGGTGGCCATGGCGACTCAAGGCCTGGCCAATTACTTACTTTCCTCTTTTCCTAACCAAGAAATAAAAGTAGCCATTACACATGACAGCAGGATAAACAATACACTTTTTGCGGATACCACTGCCAATGTTTTCACTGCCAATGGTATCAAGGTTTTGTATTTCAGAGACCAGCGCCCTACTCCTATGCTTTCCTTTGCCATTAGACATTTTGGCTGTAAAAGTGGCGTGATGGTAACAGCATCCCATAATCCTAAAGAATATAATGGTTATAAAGCCTACTGGGACGATGGCGCTCAAATAGTCGCTCCCCATGATACAAATATCATTCTAGAAGTTCAGAAAATCGATTCATTCGATAAAGTACGTTGGGATAAAAATGACAGTTTGATAGAGTACATTGAGGAAGATTTTGATCTGGTCTATCTTAACGAAGTTAAAAAACTAAGTATCTCTCCTGAGGCACTTATTACGCAACGAGATATGCCAATCGTTTTTTCACCGATCCATGGATCAAGTGGAAAAATGGTACCGGCTGCCCTTAAGGTTTTTGGTTTTGAAAACATTCATGTGGTAAAAGAACAGGCCGAGCCGGACGGAAATTTTCCTACCGTCATCTATCCTAATCCGGAAGAAGCCGAAGCGCTTTCATTGTCCCTGAAACTGGGTAAAGAAGTAAATGCTGAACTGGTGCTGGCCTGTGATCCTGATGGAGACAGATATGCTGCTGCCATTCCAAATGAATACGGTGAATTTGAACTACTCAATGGAAACCAAACCGGTGCTATACTCATTCACTACCTTCTCTCAAATATGAGAGAACATGGACGCCTTACTGGAGAACAGTTTGTGGTAAGCACCATAGTTACCACGGACCTGATAGGAGAGATCGCCAGAGAATTTGGGGTGAAATATTACAGCACCCTCACCGGATTTAAAAATATCGCCATGGTGATCAGAGAGAAAGAAGGAAGCGAAGTCTATGTAGGTGGCGGTGAAGAAAGTTATGGCTTCCTCATAGGAGACTTTGTACGGGATAAAGATGGTGTTTCAGCTTGTGCAATGCTGGCTGAAGCTGTGGCTCATTATAAATCCAAAGGCATGAATCTTTTTGATGTCCTATCAGAGATTTATTACAAGCATAATTTTTACAAAGAAGCCCTTATTTCTGTCACTAAAAAAGGAAAAGACGGAGCCGAACAGATTCAGCAACTTATGCAGGGATTCAGAAGTTCCAAACCTACCCACATCAACGGAATTAAAGTAAATAGAATTGTAGATGTGGACAGAGGTAGAATTTATGACCTGGAAAACGATACTGAACAGGAACTAATACTGGACAGATCAAATGTTCTACAATTCTATCTGGAAGATGGCAGCAAAATTTCTGCTAGACCTTCTGGTACCGAACCAAAAATCAAATATTATATCTCTGTCAATGAACCGCTTCCAAACAGAGGAGCTTACAGAAAAGTGGAGGAAATATTGGACAATAAAATTGCCGATCTGAAAAAATTCTTTGAATAATTCATCAAAAAAGGGGGGGGGGAATCTCCCCCTTTTTTAGTTTTTTATAAGCATACTATCTGAAAAAAAACCTTCATCATCCATAAAATCTTCCAATATCTTAAACCCTTTCTCTATTCCAAGCTGTTGAATATCCTGTAAACTGAATTTTCTGGATACTTCGGTAAATATGGGTTCAGCACGCACTATCTGAAACTTTTTATTAAGCGCTCCGATATTGACTGTCTGATCTTTTAGACTTACCAGATAACTTTTGCATTCTCCACTATCTGGGTTATAAACAGGCCAATGTTTAAATTGTGCCACATCAAAATCCGCATCTAACTCCTTGTTTATCCTATGAAGTAAATTAAGATTAAAATCCCTGGTGACACCTTTACTGTCATTATATGCATCCAATATGAGCTGAGGGTCTTTTTTGAGGTCAAAGCCTATTAATATGCCATCCTGGGGGTTAAGGGCATGGGTTATGTAATCCATTAAGTCTAAGGCATCCGATTCTACAAAATTTCCGAAGTTGGAACCCAAAAAAAGCATGAGATTAGGGAGGTTTTTTTCCCAGTTGCAGTCTGTGAGTGTAGCTCGGTAAGTTCCTTTGATCGGATATATGGTCAGGTTTGGAAATTCCAGGAGAAACGCTTCTTTTAATTCATCCAATACATTTCCTGAAATATCGATCGGATAATAATTAAATGGCACCTGCCTATCATAAAGGTATTTTATGAGGATTCGGGTCTTATACCCATTCCCGGCTCCAAGTTCTATCAGATTGAATTTCTCCCCTTTATTTATAAACGGCTGGAGAATCTGTCCTGCATATTTTTCTAATATCAAAAACTCTGTTCTCGTAAGATAATACTCCGGCAGGGCCATAATTTGTTGGAAAAGCTTATCGCCTTTTTCATCATAAAAGTATTTCGAAGGAAGGTATTTTACAGGAGAGGTCAACCCATTTAAAATATCTTGAGCAAAAACCTTATCAAATGCTGTAGTGGTGTTACTTTGGTTCATATATATTATTTAGCTAATCTAATACCTGAAAACTGCCATCTAGCGTAAGTATCGAAAAAATTACGATAGGTATTTCTTGAATGCCCAGGAGAAGTGGCGACAGAGGCACCCCTTAGTACCATCTGGTTGATCATGAATTTTCCATTATACTCTCCGATAGCTCCGGGGGCTTTGGTAAAATTAGGATATGGCAGGTAGGATGAATTGGTCCATTCCCACCGGCTGCCCCAATTGAATCTATTAGAAGCAGCTTCCCATTCAAATTCAGTAGGAAGTCTGCACCCTTTCCATGCTGCATAGGCTGCTGCTTCGAAGTAAGAAATGTGTGCGACAGGCGCTTCTTTATCCAATGGCTTAATTCCATTTAATGTATAATACATATACTCTCCATCTATTTCTTCCCAGTACAGAGGCTTGGCAATCTTCTCATTATTGATCCATGCCCAAGCCTCCGAGTGCCAGAGATTATGATCCTGATAGCCGCCATCTACTATAAATGAAAGATAATCTGCATTTGTGACCAATGTGCTGGATATACTAAAAGCATGCAAATAAACCTGATGTCTTCCCATTTCATTGTCATATGAAAATCCTCCACCCTGAAATCCTATGCGATATATCCCTTCCTCTGAGGTAATCCAATCATGAGTTTCCGCTTTGGGATATTCTTCCCTATCTGATACAGATGGGTAAAGCGGATTTAGTGATAGGTTATATTTTAAATCAGTAAGCAGCAGTTCCTGATGCTGCTGTTCATGATTAAACCCCAATTCGATAAGATCCGAAATCTGTGAATTTATAGCCGAGGAGTCAAAAAACAGTTGCATGGCCTCATCCACATATTGTCGGTATTGCATCACCTCACTGACAGTTGGACGGGTCATCAGGCCTCTGATATTCCTTGCGGTCCTATCGCCTTTACCATTATAATAACTGTTGAAAAAAAAATTAAAATGGGGGTTAAATTCTTTATAACCCGCCAATAGCTCTTTCAGTAAAAACGCTTCAAAAAACCAGGTGGTATGCGCCAGATGCCATTTTGCCGGACTTACAAATTCTTCTGCCTGTATTACAAAATCTTCATTTTCAAGATGTTTACACAAATTAACTGTATACGCTCTGATTTCGAGGTATTGTTCATAATTTACCATACTTCAGCATTTTGTAATTTAACACCATATATAGCATTTGGTTATTTTATTTTTGAGTTTTTATACACGTCCTATGTGGACGATGGCATCGCCTGCATTGATGACCGGCAGGTTGTTCAGTCCTACCACGTGTCCGTTCGTAGCGCTTTTTACCGGTACTTTTACTTGTCCATAGGGATCAGAAATTTTAGCCAGCATCTGCCCTTTCTTTACAGGGTCTCCCAATTTGACTGTTGGGATAAAAATCCCTGAAATCTTTGCCCTCAACCATGAGCTTTCTTTTATTATAAGGGGACTTTTATCTTCCAATTGCCCATCTAACATATTCAGATGCTGGAGTACGCGACGTGTACCCGCTATAGCTTCCTCTACAGATAAGTCATCCAGTCGCATAGACTCCCCTCCTTCATATACCAGGATATGTTTTCCGTTTTTGTATGCTTCTTTCCTAAATGATTTGTCTATATGGGGTGAATTGATCACAAAATGAGCTCCAAAAATCCTTGCTAATTCCGTTCCTTTTTCATCTTTGAAATCCACCCTGATCTGGGGGTAATTGGTAAGCATCCTACCCCCTGTATGTATATCTATGCCATAATCTATATGGGGAATAATCTCAGTGGTAATGATATGAGCGATCTGGGCGGCCAGAGACCCTTTGGTACTACCCGGAAAGCTTCTGTTCAGATCCCTTCCATCCGGAAAAGTCCTGCTATTACTTAAAAATCCATACACATTTACCAATGGAATAAATATAATGGTCCCGATTTTTGGTACGAACAGATTCTCTTCCAACATCCGTTTTACGGCCACCACACCATTGATTTCATCCCCGTGTACCCCTCCGCTTATCAGGACCACAGGTCCATCTAATTTAGAACGATGTATAAATACAGGCAGATCAATGAGGGTGTGAGTAGGTAACCTGGCTATGGCTATTTCTATATTAATGGACTGTCCAGGACGTATGCGAATGCCATTAATTATAATCTCTTTCATCTTTTAATAACTTTTTTTCAATGGTCACAGCTTGATCGGGACCGTAGGCAGGAATGAAATCCTGCATCGTTGACAGTCCTACCACGATGTGAAGCTTTTGCCCTAGTCGGTTTCAAGCTACTTTAATCAACTATCTAAAATTTTAAAAAAGCGATCCAAAGCATGTTTAGCTATTTGTCATCAGTCAAAAACGGTTAGTTTCTTTCTTATTGGCCAAAAACTTATTTACTTCGCAGGAATAACTTAAGCATGAATATACAAGAAAACATCTCATTAAGGGAATTTAATACCTTCGGATTCGATAAAAAGGCCAGATTTTTTATTGAAGTACATACTAATGAAGAAGTAAACAAGGCATTGGAATTTGCTAAAGATGTGGATTTACCGGTTTTTATCCTGGGAGGTGGCAGCAATATACTGCTCACACAGGACCTTCATGCGGTAGTGATCAAAATGAATATCCAAGGTCTGGAGTTGATCCAAGAAAACGGTGAAGCAATACTAGTAAAGGTAGGTGCAGGTGTAAGTTGGCACGAATTTGTCCTAAAGGCCATCAAGAACGGTTGGGCAGGCGTGGAAAATCTATCACTTATCCCCGGCACGGTGGGAGCCTCTCCCATGCAAAACATAGGGGCATATGGCGTAGAGATCGAAGAAGTGTTTCATAGTCTGGAAGCCATAGATAGAGCCTCAGGAACTATATCCTTATTTGATCACCCACAATGTATGTTTGGATATAGAGATAGCATATTTAAGCACGCAGCTAAGGATAAATATATCATCACATATGTATCTTTCAGGTTATATAAAACACCCAAGTTTAATATCAGTTACGGTGCCATCACCGATACCTTAAAAAAATTAAACCAAAAGGACCTAACCTTAAAGGCAGTGAGTGACGCTGTCATCCATATCAGACAAAGCAAACTACCTGACCCTAAACTAATCGGAAATGCCGGAAGTTTTTTTAAAAACCCTACCATACCTGCCGAACAATTTAAAGAACTCCAATCACAATATCCCCATATGCCCGGATATGAAAATGAAGCAGGTATAAAAGTACCTGCAGCATGGCTTATAGAACAGGCTGGATGGAAAGGCAAAAGATTTGGGGAAATAGGTGTGCACGAATACCAGCCATTGGTACTGGTAAATTATGGACAAGGAGACGGTCAGGAAATTGTCAAATTAAGCAAAGACATTCAAGCAGATATCCTTAAAAAATTTGGTATAACGTTGCACCCTGAGGTAAATTTTATTTAAATGAGCTTGTCATCAAAAACAATTTCTTTCTCATATTTCTCTATTGCTACGCCAAATTTACTAAGAAAGCTAAGCCCTTCATCTACAGGAAGACCTTTATATTCCGCATAAGAGTACAGATAGACCACCTTTGCTATTCCCATAGAATAAATTATTCTGGCACAGGCCAAGCATGGAGCCAGTGTGACATACAAAGTAGATCCGTCTACATATGTATTGTTTTTAACGGCATATAAAATTGCATTCTGTTCAGCATGGAGGGCCAGGGAACAGCTCCCTTTACTATCTCTGCTACAGCCATGTTCTGGAAACTCCTCATCGCAGTTGTGCGTTCCCGGAGGTGGTCCGTTATATCCTATGGATATAATTCGGGTTTCTTTTGTTAGGACGGCGCCTACATGTTTTTTAATACAATGGGAACGTTTGGCCAGATTTACTGCCAATTCCATAAATATATCATCAAAATCCGGTCTTGCCATCCACTTTCTAAAATGTTAAATAATCGCAAATGTAAGCATTGTAAGGGGATTTGATAAATTGGATCAGGATTTTTTCAAGCTTTGGTTCACAACTCTGCGCTTTCTCCTACGTTATTATAAATATAAATAAATTAGGAGGTATAAATGAAAAGTACAATAAAATTGGGCATTATAGCCTTTGGGTTGATTTGTGTATCAGCCTGCAGTCCAGTCAAAGTCTATACTGAAAAAAATGATTTTGTTGAGCAAAAGAGCTATCGAACCTTTGCCATTTTGAATGAGGTGAAGGGCAAAGCGGCCTTTAATTCCCCGATTATGGAAGAAAGACTTCAAAATCATCTGATAGCAGGTATGGAAAAAAGAGGTTTTCACTATAATGCAGATGCACCTGACCTGATCATTAGGTATAATACAGATGTTCAGCAAAACCAAAGAGTAGTATATCCATCCTATGGTGGATGGGGTATGTGGAACCCCTGGATGTGGGGAATGCCTATGGCCCCGGAAGTCCGAAATTATGACCAGGGTGAAGTCATTATAGATTTCATAGACCCACACATAGACCGGGTGATCATGAGGGCCACGGCAGTCGGCACTGTTAATAATCCGGATCAGAAACAGAAAAAAATCAATACTGCTGTGGAAAAAATCCTGAAAGAATTCAGCACTAAACTTGAGGTAAATGCCTAAATAATCCCTCAATAAAAACAGTAAGTCAAAAAGGTCCTGTATTATGCAGGACCTTTTTTTGGTATGTTAAACCTATTTTTAATATAAAACCAACATTATTCGAAAATAATAATCTGGAAAAAGTGATAAATCAAAAAAATAATTTATTTTTGCATAAACAATTTTGTTTCTCAACACCTGAATTTTGCATTTCAAAAATGGTAAAGATAGTATTAATAGATGATGACCCTATCAGTGCTTTTGTAACAGAAAAGCTAATTTCAAGAAACATAAGTGAACCTTTTGAATTCTATAAATTTGACAATGCCCCTGATGCATTGAAGGATATCTATGATATCAATCCCAACTATTTATTTTTAGATTTGAATATGCCGGAAATGTCCGGGTGGGAATTTTTAGAAGAATTTCATCCAACTGAAACGGACAATCCTGAAATATATATACTAAGTAGCTCTATAGATGAGCGGGATATCAACAAAGCACTGGATTACTCCATGGTTAAAAGATACCTATCTAAACCATTAATCAAAAAATACATTAAATCTATTTTTAGTTAATCCGAAAATCAGAATTTGGCATTTAAATAAATTTTAGATCAGTTATTTTTTAAAGATTTAAATCTCCTCTTGTGGGTAATTTTTCCGATATGGTTAGAGTAAATGACTCTTGTCTACTGATCAGGTCCATTCATACATTCCATTAATTTAATTTTATAATCAATAGAAAAAAAGATATCAAATTTACTTTTAATCCTCTAGGTATTTTTATTCCAATTAATATATTTGCAGTAATAAAAACCAGGTTTCCTATGCTAGAAGATTTTGAAGACGATATGGATGATTTCGATGATACGGATGATATCAACGAATTCGAAGATGAATTTCGAGAAGAAGTTTACGACTTAGATGAGGACAGTGAGTTCGTAGATGATAGCTTTATTGATTTCGATGAAGATGATGACATTGAATTCGATGATGATGATGACTTCGAAGATTTGGATGACGAAATTGATTAAAAAGAAACTATTTATCCAAACAAGGCCAATTTCTTTAATTGGCCTCGTTTTTTAAATAAAGCTTTGTGCTCTGGTATTCCTGTAGTAAATTGCACGACAGTAAGATCATAAACTTCTTTAGCTATGTTATTAGATATTTTCAGTGCTCCAATCGAAACTGGGGCTCAAACATTCATATTAATTGTATGTATCCTTATAGGTCTTGGAGCAGGCATCTCGGCCATAGATTTTAGGAAGACTGTTTTTAAGGAAAAAAAGGAAGATTCCACCGGGCATTGACAAAAAAAAGAGAGGTTTAAAAACCTCTCTTTTTTTTTGAGCGATAACATGCATTGTCATCTACTTCAGGTTAATGCACATTACCCATCAATTTCCTTATAGGTTTACTCAGTAGCAACAGGAGTACCGCTGCCCCCAGAGCAGTATATACAATTACCATGTACTGATCTGGCATCTGACTTAATGCTTCCTCCGTACCCCCACTTACTTCACCTGCAATTATTCCTGCAATAAGATTGCCCAAAGATATAGACAAAAACCAAATACCCATCATTTGCCCGCCAAACTTGGCAGGGGCAAGCTTGGTCACTAAACTCAATCCAACAGGACTTAAGCTCAGCTCCCCAAACGTGTGAAGCATATAGGTAAATATAAGCCAGGTGGGTGCCGCTAGGTCACCTGAAGCAGCAATTTTAGCAGCGAAGTACATGACCAAAAACCCAAGACCCAACAAGAATAGTCCTAAAACAAATTTCATCGGTGAACTGGGCTCCAAATTTCGTCTTCCCAGCCAAATCCATAAGGCTCCAAAAAATGGTGCAAATATGATGATAAACATGGAATTTACGGACTGAAAATACCCAGCTGGTATTTCCCATCCCAAAAAGTTTCTATTTGTAAAACGCTCGGCAAAAAGATTCAATGAGGATCCAGCCTGCTCAAATCCAGACCAAAACATTGCGGAAAATAAAAACAGGATGGCGATCACTATTACTTTATTGCGTTCCGCTGTGGTCAAACCACCGAATAAAATCACATAGCCCAAATACACAAATGCTACCACAGCAATGGTGACTCCTGAAATTCCGGCCAAAGCAGAAACTTCTACCGGGATCAAACCAGCAAAAAGCGCAAACAAAACCAGAATGGTAACGCCAATGATTCCTAAAATTACTTTCCTGAACTTTGCCTGCTGCAAAAGTTTTTCTGGGGAGTCAAAGGCCACAGCCTCCCCATACCCATCCAATGTCCTTGCAGATAATTTGTATTGAATCAAGCCTACAACCATACCTAGCCCTGCCAAGCCAAAACCCAAATGCCAATCTATGGCAGCCATAGTGGCACATGCCAGTGGCGCAATGAATCCACCCAGATTGATCCCCATATAAAATATAGAAAAACCGGCATCTCTCTTGATACTTCCTGCAGGATACAGCTGACCTACTATTGAACTGATGTTAGGTTTAAGTAAGCCAGTACCGATTACAATAAGGATAAGACCGATATAAAATGAATTGTAATCCAATGGAGAGACGCTTACTCGGGCATCCGATGTTTCAGTAAAAAGATCGATGACTCCAGGGATAGCCATAGTAAAATGCCCAATCGCGATAATAATACCACCATACCACACGGATTTTTTTAAGCCAAACAACCTGTCTGCCAACCAGCCTCCAGGCAGTGCCAATAAATAAACCCCCATCGTATATAGTCCATAGATAGCACCCGAGGTTTTATCATCAAGTCCAAGTCCACCGTCCACTACTGCTGCAGTCATAAATAATATCAATATCGCCCGCATGCCATAGTAACTAAATCTCTCCCACATCTCCGTAAAAAACAGGGTCATCAAACCCTTAGGATGGCCAAACAAGGTTGGTCCGGGAAAAAGATCCATAGGGGCACTGCTTAGATTTTCTTGTGAAGGCTTTTCCAAATGAATACTTTTTTAATATCAAGATTAGATTAAAGTGCAATGATAGCAGATTTTTTTTAATTAGGCTTAAAAGTTAGCATTATATCCATGGCCGGTTTTATAAAATTTGGAATAAACATTCCTGTAAATACTTAAAAGTTTGCCCATATTTCAATAATTAATTTTTTTGACTTTAAATTCTAAAACACCCTCCGAAATCGATTGAAATGATAAATAATATTCAATTTTTTAATAAAATAATTTCTTTAATTCCTATCTTTAGAACGCAATTAACGATCATTTTTATACCCAATAATCTCATGCAAGATCTCGAATTAAAATCCTCCAAAGAAAAGCTTTCCCTCATTGGTATTGAACAGGTTTCTCAGGTATTTTGGAATTTATCACCTCCAGAATTAATAGAACATGCCCTAAAAAACAAAGAAGGCCTGCTTACTGACACTGGCGCTCTGATGGCCGATACAGGCAAATTTACCGGTAGGTCCCCTAAAGACCGGTTTATAGTAGAAGATGAAACCACTGTAGACAGTGTCTGGTGGGGAGATACCAATATCCCCATCAGCCAGGAACATTTTGATAGCCTACACCAAAAAATGGTAGGTTTCTTAAAAGACAAAAAGGTATATGTCAGAGACGCCTATGCTGGTGTAGATGCTGATTACAGATTGAATTTAAGGATTATCAATACACATGCCTGGCATAACCTGTTTTGCAATAACATGTTTTTAAGGCCTGATGCAGATGATTTAAAAAGCTTTGATCCAAATTTCACCATCATCTGTGCCCCGGAATTTGAAGCAGACCCAGCTATAGATGGAACCAGGCAAAAAAACTTCGCTATCCTCAATCTTACTAAAAGAATGATCTTAATAGGAGGAACAGGTTATGCCGGAGAAATGAAAAAAGGCATCTTTTCTGTACTGAATTTTATTTTGCCACATGACCACCAAGTCCTTTCTATGCACTGCTCAGCCAATATAGGAGAGCATGGTGATACTGCTATATTTTTCGGGTTATCAGGCACAGGTAAAACTACCCTGTCTGCCGACCCAAAAAGGGGACTAATAGGTGATGATGAACACGGCTGGACTGAAAACGGTGTATTCAATTTTGAAGGTGGTTGTTATGCTAAAGCCATAAATTTGACCAGAGAAAATGAACCTGAGATATGGGATGCCATCAAGTTTGGCTCTATAGTGGAAAACACCCGATTTTATCCTGGCTCCAGAACAGTCGATTACACCAACGGCTCCGTAACAGAAAACACACGTACTGCCTATCCCATACACTATATTGCCAATGCAATTTCCCCCTCAATCGGTGATATCCCGAAAAATATCTTCTTTTTGACAGCTGATGCATTTGGGGTCATCCCTCCTATTTCCAAATTAAATACCAGCCAGGCTATGTACCATTTTATATCCGGGTACACTGCCAAAGTAGCGGGTACAGAAGTAGGAGTAAATGAGCCACAGAAAACATTCTCAGCTTGTTTTGGGGCAGCCTTCTTACCTTTACACCCTACTGCTTATGCTACCTTGTTCGGAAATAAAATGGAAAAACATCAAGTGAATGTTTGGTGGATAAACACTGGATGGACAGGTGGACCATATGGCATTGGAAGCCGTATGAAATTAAAATATACCCGGGCGATGATATCGGCGGCCTTAGACGGTCAGTTAGACCAAGTCCCATTTGAAAATCATGAAATTTTTGGAGTATCAGTACCCACGTCCTGTCCCAATGTGCCAGATAATATATTAAACCCAAAAAATACATGGGCAGATAAGGATGCCTATGACATTAAAGCACATGATTTAGCTAAATCATTTGTAGAAAATTTTCAAAAGTATGCATCCTTTGCAAGTGAAGAAATAATATCTGGAGCACCTAAGGTGAAAAATTAAATAACAGTAAACCCAAATATATAAGGGGATAACCTAGCAGTTATCCCCTATTTTTTAATCCTCCTCTTCTTTATCTAATCCATTTTCCATTTCGAATTTATTCCTTCGAATATCAAACCGCTCCAACTCCTCATTGAGCATATCCAGCGATTCATTATATCTGGTATATAGATCCCCCATGTTTTTTTCCATATTGGGGAAATTAAATTCCATAGCGTCTAGCTGTAACTGGGAGGATTTTTCTATCAGTGCTACCTGACTGTTCTTTAAATCTTCGAGAAGCCTAAGGGCCCTGTCCATTTTTTGCAATTTTTCACGGTTGTTCATGTTGTTTTTGGTTGTTTTGCCTCATCATAGCAAAAACCTATCCCAATATTGAGGATACTATCCCAAATCTTTCTTAAAATGAATTATTGGAGCAGCTTTTGTATACCTCTGAAGATTACTTATTTTTGAAAAAAAAACAAAATATGACTACAGGAGAAATACACACAGCAAAAGGAATAATGAAAGTATCTTTTTATGATGAAGATGCGCCTAATACTGTAAAAAATTTCGTAAAGCTTTCCAAAGAGGGATTTTATGATGGCCTTAATTTCCACAGGGTAATCCCAAATTTCGTTATACAGGGCGGATGTCCAAACGGCACAGGATCAGGTGGCCCAGGTTATAAAATAGACTGTGAACTTACCGGTGACAATCAATATCATGAAAGGGGTGTACTATCCATGGCCCATGCAGGAAGAAACACAGGAGGTAGCCAGTTTTTCATCTGCCACAGCAGAGATAACACCAGTCATCTTGACCGCAACCATACTTGTTTTGGTAAAGTTACAGAAGGCTTGGAAGTCATAGATCAGATCAAAGCTGGGGATAAAATAGAAAAAATTGTTATAAACGATTAAAAAACATTAAAACTCGCCCTTTAAAGGAGCGAGTTTTTTTTTAAATAGTATGTATTAGCTCAAAATTAACTACTGGGTATCTTTTTTCTTTTTAGTGATGTATGTACTGCCCCACTATAAAAAATAGCCAGCATATGTCATCCCCTCACCCAAACAGTGCGCCTGCTATAGTAGCGGTCATCATACAGGCCAGCGTGGCGGCCAATAAAGCCCGCATTCCCAGCTTCGACAGATTTCCCTGCTGGTTAGGCGCTATACTTCCTATACCTCCCACCTGGATGGCGATTGAACTAAAATTTGAAAAACCGCAAAGTGCATAAGTGGCAATTACGATTGATTTTGGAGCCAGGGTACCGGATTCTTTCATATCTGCAAGGCCTAAATAGGCTACAAACTCATTGATAACGGTTTTCTGACCAAGCAAAGACCCCACCTGTAAAGTATCTTTCCACTCTACTCCAATGATAAAAGCAAAAAGCCTAAAAACCTGTCCTAAGATATATTCCAAAGAAAATCCTTGAAATTGGCCATTTGTAGACGCTACTACAAAAGTATTTAACCCAGTGTATTCGCCAATCAGTCCTGACAAAATATAGTTCAATGCTGCGATAACCGCTATAAAGGCCAATAGCATCCCTCCCACATTCAGGGCTAATTTCAAACCTTCTGAAGCTCCTATTGACATGGCATCTATGAGATTTACTCCCATATTTTCTCCAGAAACCTCAAGTTTATCATTTATATTCTCTTTATTGGTTTCAGGTATGATGATTTTTGACATTACGATCGCTGCAGGAGCATTCATTATGCTGGCACCTAATAGGTAAGCCGCAAACCTACTTTGTTCTTCAAGGCTATCTCCTCCCAAAAAAGCAACATATCCTGCCAATACCCCTCCGGCTATGGTAGCCATACCTCCTGTCATCAGGCACATCAGTTCAGATCTGGACATCGTAGGTATAAATGGACGTACCAATAATGGGGCTTCTGTCTGCCCCAGAAAGATATTTCCAGCAGCAGAAAGGCTCTCAGCCCCGGATAGCCTCATGGTCCTGGACATGACCCACGCTATCCCAAACACTATTTTCTGTAAAACTCCAAGGTAATATAATCCCGCAGAAACAGTGGAAAAGAAAATAATGGTAGGCAATACCTGAAACGCAAATATAAACCCAAATGAAGAAGTGGCTAGATCACCAAATAAAAAAACTGCCCCATCCTCAGAAAAGCTTAAAAACTTCACAAATGCACGGCTGACTACAGCAAATATTTTGGCAACATAATCAACTTTGGTGATCAAAAATCCAAAAACACATTGCAGCACCACCCCGATTCCAACCAATCGCCAATCTACTCCCCGCTTACTGGAGGAAAAAACCAATGCTACTCCGAGGAGGACAATTATTCCTATTAAACCTCTTATATAATCCATTTATTTTTGTAATATACTTGGTGCAAATCTATGGGTAAATTGGGTTGTGGTCTAAATGAGTCGGTAAAGATAATGGAATTTGATTGTTATTAACATAATAAAATCAATTCGATTGATTTCAAATAACAATATTTAAGGAACAGATCCACATCATTAAATTATACAAATATAGCCTTACATGACATCATGACTATTATGATAGATAACCAAAAATTAAAATCCTCGATTTTAATAAGCTAAAAAAAAGGCCTGAAATAAATTCAGGCCTATATTATTTAATTTCTACGGTTAATTTCATCTCTTATGCGTGCTGCCCTTTCATAATCTTCGTTATTGATAGCCTTATCTAATAGTTCGTTTAGCTTATCCAGACTAAAATCTTTTAGACTGTTTTCGGTGGAAGATGTTTTTGATTTAGGTGCATCCTTCTTTTTGGAAGATACAGATTCCTTATTATCCTGATCTTCTTCAGAAAACTCTATTGCTGCTTCGGACATCACCTTTTGCGCACAATAAATAGGAGCATCAAATCTCACTGCAATAGCGATGGCATCAGAAGGCCGGGCATCGATCTCTACGCTTTTGACTGAGCTTTGACAGACAATCTTGGCGTAAAAAACGCCTTCCCTCATATCGGATATCAAAATATGATCAATGGAGAAATTAAAATTAGAAGAAAAAGATTTAAACAAATCATGCGTCATAGGCCTATTGGGTATGATCTTTTCTATTTCAATAGCTATGGCCTGGGCCTCAAACATTCCTATCACTATAGGAAGTCTACGTGTACCTTCCAACTCGCCCATTACCAGTGTAAAAGAACCTGATTGCGAGTGATTTGATGATAATCCTAATATTTCTAATTCTATGGTGTTTTCCACAATACCTTATTTTAATGCTTTAACTGCTTCGGTTAGTTTTGGCAAAACTTCAAATGCATCTCCTACTATACCGTAATCCGCTGCTTTAAAGAAAGGTGCATCAGCATCCTTATTTATTACCACTATATATTTAGAAGAATTTACTCCAGCCAAATGCTGAATGGCTCCTGATATCCCTATAGCTATATATAAAGTAGGAGCAACTTTTACACCAGTTTGACCCACATGTTCATGATGAGGTCTCCATCCTATATCGGATACAGGTTTGGAACATCCCGTAGCTGCCCCAAGTGATTTGGCCAAATCTTCAATCAAATTCCAATTTTCCGGCCCCTTCATACCACGGCCACCGGATACTACTATATCTGCCTCAGGTAGTAACACATCCCCTGTAGCCTGATCAGTAGATGTAATTTTAGCAGAAAAATCATCTTCAGATAAGGCTACCTCAAATAGTTCCACTTCAGCCTCTACTCCATCAGTTTTTAAATCTACGGCATTTTTTTTCACTGCCAATATTTTATGTTCTGTACTTATGGAAGTTTCAGCAAATGCTTTGCCCGTATATATACTTCTTTTGACTTTATATCCTGAACTTGTATCTGGGAGATCAGTTACATTGGAAACCAATCCTGCATTCAATTTGATCGCTAGCCTTGCTGCTACTGCATCCCCTAAAGATGATTTTGCTAATATCAGTGTTTTGGCTTCCACTTTTTTATATGCCTGTGCTACTGCAGATGCATGAGCCTGAATAATCCCTGCGTTCAACCTCTCATTATTTACATGAAGCACTTTATCTGCTCCTGCAGCTCCTACTTTTGCCAATTGGCTATTTTCTATACTCCCCATAGCTACAGCAGTCACGCCTGTACCTTCATTATCTGCAAGCGCTCTGGCATATGATACTGCTTCTAATGAGGTTTTCTTGATGGCCCCTTCAGCCTGTTCTATATATACTAAAATTGACATAATTTTTATATTTTATATTGAATGATTAGAGTACTTTGGCTTCATTTTTCAAAAGCTTAACCAATTCCTCTACATTATCTTTATCTATAAGCTTAACGGCTCCTTTGGCAGGGGGCAATTGGAAGGCATCCACTGCTGTGGACGTTTCTTCCGATATGGCCTCGACCACATTTAATGGTTTGGTCCTCGCCGACATGATGCCGCGCATATTTGGGATCTTCCATTCTGATATAGGCTCCTGGCAACCTGCTATAAAGGGAAGTGATACTTCCAAATATTCTTTACCTCCTTCTATCTCACGGGCCATTTTGCCTATATTACCTTCTATATCAAGTTTCATTACAGGCGAAATGGATGGCATGCCCAATATTTCTCCAACCATGCCGTGAACCATACCCCCATTAAAATCGATAGATTCTCTACCCATAAGAATAAGATCGTACCCTCCTTCTTTAGCGTAATGGGCTATCTGATTGGCTACAAACAAAGAATCTTTAGGAAAAGCATTTACTCTTATGGCTTCATCAGCGCCGATAGCCAGGGCTTTGCGGATAGTAGGCTCAGTCTCTGCTTCACCTACATTTAATACCGTAAGACTTCCCCCGCTCTGCTCTTTTAATTCTACTGCTCTGGCTAGGGCATAGTCATCATACGGCCCTATAATGAACTGAACACCGTTTTTATCAAATTTAGTATTATTATCTGTAAATTGAATTTTTGATGTTGTATCTGGCACATGCGTGATGCATACTAGAATTTTCATATATATTTCGGTTTATTTTTCTGTAATTTGTCGTGAATTTAACGAATACCACCTTAATTAAAAAACGTATCCATGAGCAATTTGAATCGTATAGATCAACTCTTAAAGTTTGCCGAAGAGGAACCTAATAATCCCTTCAATCTTTATGCCTTAGCCTTGGAATACCAAAACATCGATCAAGGTAAAGCTGACTTCTATTATGACAAACTATTAAAAGAGCATGAAAGTTATATCCCTACTTATTTTCATGCTGCCGCATTTTTTGTAAATCAGCGATCTTTGGTCCGGGCCAAGCAAATTTATGAAAAGGGAATCTTGCTTTCCAGACAGCAAAATCAACACCATGCATTAAAAGAACTTCAAAATGCCTATAACAACTTCCTATTTGAAGAAGATGTAGATTAAAGTAATCTAATAATTATTTTGCCCATTTGTGTACCTTCCTTCATCTTATCAAAAGCTTGAACAGCGTCTGCTAAGGGATATACGCTGTCTATGATAGGAGTAATTTTATGGACATTTACATATTCTACCATTTTTTTGAAATCTTCATCACTCCCCATCGTAGTGCCCTGTATGGTAATCTGATTCCAGAATACCCTTCTCATATCCACTTTTGAAGGATTGCCCAAGGTAGCCCCATATACCACCAGTTTCCCTCCCGGTATTAGAAGCGGTATCAATGTATCCAAAGTGTCCCCTACTGCACTGTCTACGATAAGATCAAAACCACCGGATGCTTTCTTCGCTTGATCAGCCCAATCAGGGTCATGATATATAAATCCCTCTTCAACCCCATACTGATAGGCCACCTGAAGCTTCTTTTTAATTCCACTGGTAACAAAGACAACCGCCCCTGCCTTCAGCGCAATTTGCGCGGCCAGCTGGGAGACCCCACCGCCAAATCCAGTGATGAGCACTTTATCTCCTGGACTGACCTGACCGTGATAAAATAAAGCCCTATATGCAGTAACCCCGGCTAATGGCAGCCCCGCAGCCTCCTCCATATTCAAATGATCTGGCTTTATCATTAGACGGTCGGCTTTTATATGCACATATTGGGCTAAGGTACCATGCGTGGGCATGCCCATTATTTTAAAATCAGATGATTGGGCTTTTTGGTAAGTCCCCCAGCCCATAGCTGCATTCATGATGACCTGCTTCCCTAGCCATATCGGACTTACCTCCGCCCCTACTTCTACCACTTCACCAGCTCCGTCTGAGCCTAGTATAATTCCGTTTTTTATATTTGGATAACGTCCTTCCCGGCACCACTGGTCACGGTGATTGAGTGCTGCAGCATGTATCCTTACTTTAACTTCATCCGCCCCCAAATCACCAAGATCCACCTCTTTAACAGCTATTTTATCGGGGTTTTCATCTGTCAGGATAATTCCTTTCATATATATTTTTGTTTTGATATGGACTGAAACCCTTCCATGCCTAGTAATACCAGTTAAGTTGAATTTGTTCAAAAGGTAATATTGTAATATATATTAAATGGCAAAATAAATTTCAGCTGCAGGCATGTGCGTAAACTTTACTTACCTTTATGCCAACTTTAACCGCCCGTTAGATGCGCCGTAAAGATTACACATACGGTATAAAACCCGGGCACCCACATTGCCATTCCAGTCTTCCCCATCCGGACCGGGAGCTACTTCTACTACATCAAACCCAATAATCTCTTTACCTGAAAGGACCACCATTTTCATCAGATAAAGCATTTCCTCCATTTCTAACCCACCCGGTACCGGTGTTCCGGTATTAGGACATAATTTGGGATCCAATCCATCTATGTCTATGGTAACATATACTTTGTCGGGAAGCTCTTTTACTATATCTTCACATATTGACTTCCATGACCTGCCCCCATATAAAGATTCTTTAATATCTTTATCATAGAAAGTAGCAATTCTCTTATCAGATGTAGCCATTTCAGCCTCAGATTCAGCATAATCTCTGATCCCTACCTGCACCAATTTACTTACCTGTGGAAGTTGTAGAGCATTGTAAGAAATTGACGCATGTGAATAGGTGAAATTTTCGTATGCAACCCTTAGATCGGCATGAGCATCTATTTGTAGTATTCCGAAAGCAGCTTCATCCTCTGCTATCGCTTTTAGCATCCCGAGTGGGGTAGAATGGTCCCCTCCCAAAAGGGCAACCAATTTGCCCATGGCCCTATAATGTTTGACCTGCTGATAAACCCAAAGGTTCATTTCCTCACTTGCCTTATTGATCAGGTCCGGTACAGCAGCCAATCTTAACATATCATGTTCCGGCTCACCCATTTCAAGAAACTTGATATAATTTTTAGCCAGAGTCCTATAGTTATCGCTTATTTTTTTGATATGTTCAGGTATTTCTATCATATGTATACCCATCTTCCAGGCATCTTTGATATCTCCCTGGTATAAATCTAGCTGGGGGGAAGCATTTAAAACTGTCTCTGGACCATTGACAGTTCCAGGCGAATAGGATACGGTGACTTCCCATGGTACTGGTATTACGATCACTTCTGCCGTTTCCTCATCGAAGGGCAAGCCAAACAAAGAACCTGAACTCCCAATCCCGCTCGGGTCAAACTTATCTATCAATTGGTGTTTTAAAGACATAAAAAGAAATTTTTAAGATTTTGGTTTAATCATCTCCTGAACAAAATTAGGCAGTACAAAAGCCGCGTGGTGCAGTTTAGTATTATAATATTTTAAATTAAATCCCGGTAAATGACCCTTTGCTTTTTCCTGTATCAATTCCGGATTGCAGGTCCCTTTGGCACTGTATGAAAATGACCACATGCCAGTAGGATAAGTAGGGATATGCACCAGATAGCAATGGACATTTTCTTTACCAAAAATACCTCTGTAGCAATCATATATTTCTACAAATACTTT
This sequence comes from Anditalea andensis, assembly GCF_000714815.1. GTDB lineage: Bacteria > Bacteroidota > Bacteroidia > Cytophagales > Cyclobacteriaceae > Anditalea > Anditalea andensis. The sequence continues at coordinate 166,991 of NZ_JMIH01000018.1, forward strand.
TTCATTAAAACGAGGGGATTCGGATTGAGTTACCATAATGCCATCTTTTTTCAAAATCCTATGTACCTGAGCATAAAATTCCACAGTGAACAAGCCTTCACCAGGTCCTACAGGATCTGTACTGTCTACCAGAACTATATCAAAGGATTCATCTGGAGCTTCATTGACATATTTGATACCGTCTTCAATTTTCAAATTAAGTTTAGGATGCCCAAAAGCCGAAGCTATGGTTGGAAGAAATTCTTTGGAAGCCTCTACTACTTTCTCATCTATTTCAACCATTACTACTTCCTCTAAATCATCATACTTGAGTAGTTCTCGGGCTGTACCGCCATCTCCTCCTCCTATTACCAATACTCGCTTGGGGTTCGGATGAGACTGCATGGGCACATGGGAAATCATCTCGTGATATACATATTCATCCTTTTCGGTGGTCATTACCATCCCATCTAAAGTGAGCATATTACCATAAGCAAATGTTTTGTAAACTTCTACCTTTTGGAATTCGGAGTCTTCGTCATAAAGTTTGCCATCATGTTTAAGCGATAAGGCTATGCTCTCATTTCTTTCCGTAAACCAGACATCTTTGGTTCTCATCGGGGTACCGTCACCTGCAGATTTTTCATCTCTCATCTGATTGATGTCAAAATCCTTATGTGTGAGGAGTGCCATTTCCCCTCTTCTCAGTTCTACTGCAGATCCATGGGCAGCTTCAAATGCATTTTTGAGGTAATTATAGGAAATCCAGGGATTGACTGTTTCCCCACATGTAAACAGATCTACCGAGGCATATCCGTATTCGGGCCAGGTATGTATGGCCAGATGACTTTCCTGGATAACCACTACCCCGGATACACCATAAGGCGAAAAATGATGAAAGGTGGAGTTTATAATGGTAGCACTGGCCTCTTCAGCAGCTTCTTCCATACTGTTTTGGATATGAACTACATCATTCAAAATCTCTGGATTGCAATCATAAAATTCAACAATAATGTGACGTCCTAGTGCACTCATAATTCTATTTTCTTAATTTTATTAATCTTTAACACGTACAAAAAAAATAAAATTTTGTGGTTAAATAAAGAATATGCTCAATCAATAAGTAGATTTCTACTGGATCACTTCCAAAACTGAAGCACTGCCTTGGGTTATATGGGTCCAATCCCCTACATAAACCTCAAGTCTAACCATAGTGCCTGGCTGTACATGGATATGATAATCATTTGTTAGATAGTTTATTAAGGAGGTAATAGATGGATTATGCCCGATGATCAAGGCATTTGATGTTCCCACAGATTTGGTTTTTATGATTTGAAGCAGATTTTCCATGGAACTTTCATAAATAGAATCTTCTATTACTACCTTGGGAATGGAAACATGATCCAATAATAACAGGGCGGTCTCTACCGTTCTTTTAGAAGGACTTTTAAGTAAAAGATCGAAACTGGTATTACGGCTCTTGATTAAATTGGAGATCCTTAATATATCTTTTCTGCCTTTGGCGGACAGGGGCCTTGAAAAATCATCGGGTGCAGAATCCAAAGATTGAGCTTCACCATGTCGAAGTATTGTCAGTAATTTTTTCATGATTTGCTGAATGATAAACACAGCTATATTTAATAATCATGCCAGAATTGGATAACAAATCTTGAATAATTTGGACGAGAATATTATGCCATCTATTTTTACGGTTTTATATCCCTTTGCCAAAACAGGCTATTTAACCAAATCTCATACAGTATGTCCAAAAATTTAGTCATTGTCGAATCTCCTGCCAAAGCAAAAACAATTGAAGGTTATCTGGGTAAGGATTACAAAGTAGCTTCCAGTTATGGCCATGTCAGGGATCTGCCAAAAGGCGATAAGGCTATAGATATAAAAAACAAATTTGCCCCTACATATGAAGTTACCCCTGATAAAAAAGAGGTTATCAAACAGCTCAAACAATTAGTAAAATCTTCAGAAACTGTATACCTGGCAAGTGATGATGACCGCGAAGGGGAGGCTATATCCTGGCACCTGAAAGAGGTACTGGGACTGAAAGATGAAAACACCAAAAGAATAGTTTTTAGGGAAATAACAAAAAGTGCTATCACCCGGGCCATAGAAAATCCCCGGATAATAGATATAGACCTTGTAAATGCGCAGCAGGCAAGGCGAATTTTAGACCGTTTGGTTGGATTTGAACTGTCCCCTGTACTCTGGAAGAAAATCAAAGCCGGACTATCTGCCGGCAGGGTACAGTCTGTAGCGGTACGTTTTATCGTAGACAGAGAAAGGGAAATAGATAAATTTAAATCCAAAGCTACCTTTAAAATTACGGCTGAATTTAACGTAGATGGCAAAACACTACATGCCGAACTTCCTAAAAAATTCGAATTGGAAGCTGATGCAGAAAGCTTTTTAAAAAATTGCCTTCAGGCAGATTTTGCTATCAAAAACCTAGAAACAAAGCCCGGCAAGAAAACACCTGCCGCTCCCTTCACTACTTCTACCCTTCAGCAGGAGGCCAGCAGGAAGATGGGCTTTTCAGTAGCCCAGACCATGAGTGTGGCGCAGAAACTATACGAAGCCGGTAAGATTACCTATATGAGAACTGATAGCGTGAACCTTTCGGATGACGCCATGGCAAATGCCAAGAGTGAGATCATATCTAACTACGGGGACTCATTTCACAAAAGCCGGAAATTCACTTCCAAGTCGGAAGGTGCCCAAGAAGCGCATGAGGCCATAAGACCTACCAACTTTGCGGAGCAAAATGCAGGCTCAGACAGAAATGAACAGAGGCTCTATGAACTGATATGGAAAAGGTCCATAGCATCCCAAATGGCTGATGCCATCCTGGAAAAAACAAATGTGACCATCAGCATATCAAACCAAGAACAGACATTATCTGCCAGTGGTGAAGTGATCAAATTTGAAGGTTTCCTAAAAGTTTATTTAGAGACCACGGATGAAGAGCTGGAAGATGATGAAAACGATAATAAAGGACTACTTCCCCCCCTTCATATAGGACAGTCCTTAGAACTTACGGAAATGAAAGCCAGAGAATCTTTTACCCGTCCGCCTGCCAGGTATACAGAAGCTTCACTCGTAAAGAAATTGGAAGAAATGGGGATAGGAAGACCGTCCACTTACGCCCCTACCATTTCCACGATTCAAAAGCGAAACTATGTCATCAAAGAATCCCGTGATGGCATAGCCCGGAAATATGTGGAAATGAAGATAAAGGATCGAAAGTTTGTAAAATCTGAAAAAACCGAAACCGCAGGTGCTGATAAAAACAAACTTTTCCCCACGAATATAGCCATGGTGGTCAATGACTTTTTGGTAGAACATTTTCCCAACGTAATTGACTTTACTTTCACTGCCAGGGTGGAAAAAGAATTTGATGATATTGCGCATGGTAAACAGGAATGGGAAGAAATGATAGAGAATTTCTATTCCAAATTTCACAACAGGGTGGAGCAGACAGAAAATATTTCACGTGCTGACTCTACCAAAGAGCTGGGAACAGATCCCAAAACTGGCAAACCGGTCATCGCCAGACTGGGTAAGTTTGGGCCGCTGGTACAAATCGGTGATCAAGAAGATGAGGAAAAACAATTTGCCAGTCTAAAGAAAGGGCAGTTTATTGAAAACATCACATTGGAGGATGCATTGGAACTGTTTAAACTACCACGCGATGTGGGTCATTTTGAAGATAAAAAGATAGTGGCTGCCATAGGAAGATTCGGACCATACCTCCGTCATGACAGTAAGTTCGTATCACTAGGCAAAGAATGGGACCCTCTCAGCATTACAGAAGAGGAATCAATTGCTCTCATCAAGGCTAAACGGGAAGCCGATGCTCAAAAACACATCAAAACGTTCGAAGAAAACCCCGAAATTCAAATATTAAATGGACGATGGGGACCTTACATCAAGTTTAATAAAAATAATTTCAAAATACCAAAAGATAAGGAAGCTGAAACCCTTACCTATAAGGAAACATTGGAAATCATTGAAAACCAGCCGGATAAGAAAAAAGGCCGGGTAACTAAAAAGAAAAAATAAAAATATAAGCTCTCCCTATAAGGAGAGCTTTTTTATTACTGTAGTTTTTAGATAGCATTGGAATATCATTTGCTTTTGTCTATATTTAAATAACTCACGACCAACAATGCACTATCCATACCTTATTGTTTTATTATGCTCTATAATAGGAATATCATTTGCTATATACTATTATAAATCCCGCTCCCGAATAGAGGTTAAAGAAGATGATCCGGAGGATCACATCAAAGGAATGTATTTTCTTAAAATGCCCTATGAAAAGATCATCATTGGTTTTTTTGGTATCTCTTCCCTGGTCTATCTAGGAATGCTAATAGTGAACTTTAACATCAGATGGCTAGATCTGAGTATGCTGATTTTGGCGCTGACGATTGCACTTCTATTGGTATATAAGATAGGGATGGCTTTTTCTGAAGCAGGTAAATTTAAATGGGGTACATTAATATTCTTTATTCTTTCTGTGATTATCGCATATAGTATATATGCCCAAATTCCCGATTTTACACAGGTACTGAAAGATGCCAGGGAATACACCCTTACACTTCATCTCTTGGGAATGGTACTTGGATTGGGAGGTACGACAATTATAGACTTTATGATTTTTCATTTTATGAGAAATTATAAAATCAGTTCTCAGGAGGCTGTAGTAATGCACCTCATTTCACAGATTATCATTATAGGCCTCATATTTCTGATCATCAGTGGCGTAGCTATCTTCCTTACAGACATAGATGGCTATTTGGCATCAGACAGATTTCTAATGAAAATGACGGTACTGCTGGTGGTTACCATCAATGGTGCTGTACTAAATTTATATATCGCACCCTACATGGAAAAAATTTCATTGCGGGCGCCAGATCTTAAAAAAGACAATGTTTTTAAAAAAATATCTTTTGCTGTAGGGGCTATTTCTATGGTATCATGGTATTCTGCCTTTTTCCTGGCTATGATAAAAGATTTGAGCTATTTCCGATATACTACCTTACTTATTGCTTATTTGATATTACTGGGGCTAAGCATTGCCGTTAGTCAGTTTTTTAAGTTTTCTATGGAAAAGGAAGTAAAAGAAAAGTTATAACTCTCTATAAAGTGAAAAATTTAGTAGTATTAACCGGAGCAGGAATCTCTGCAGAAAGTGGCTTAAAAACATTTAGAGACGCTGACGGGCTCTGGGAGGGCCATGATGTCATGGATGTAGCCACCCCTGAGGCCTGGCAAAAAAATCAGGAACTGGTACTCAAATTTTATAATGATCGCAGAAAGCAGGCACTCTCTGCTCAGCCTAATAAAGCACATCTGGGTTTAGCAGCCTTAGAAAAAGATTATAATGTAACCATCATCACTCAGAACGTAGATAATCTTCATGAAAAGGCAGGATCCAGTAAAGTGATTCACCTGCATGGGGAGCTTTTTAAATCTCAAAGTACAGTAGATCCTCGTCTGCAATATGAAATAGAAGGCTCGGAGCTTAATCTGGGACAGTATTGCGCTAAAGGTTCCCAGCTCCGTCCATTTATCGTTTGGTTTGGAGAAATGGTTCCTATGATGGAGACCGCCATACATGAGGTCGCTAGAGCAGATATATTTGCCGTAGTTGGTACCAGTCTGCTGGTATACCCAGCGGCCAGTCTTATAGGATATACAAAAGCCGATATTCCAAAATATATCATAGATGTAAAGATTCCGGATATCAGTATTAAAAATAATTTTATTCCTATAGAAGATAAAGCCAGTACGGGAATTGCTACATTCATCCAAATGATCACTTAAATTAATCAGTAGCTAACTCTAAATTAAACTTATTATGAAAAGAAAAGCCACATCAGTTTGGAATGGTAACGGAAAAGATGGAAAAGGTAGTCTCTCCTCCCCCAGCGGATTTTTCGACAGTACCCCCTACAGTACAAAAACACGATTTGAAAATGAAGACGGTAAGCTGGGCACAAACCCTGAAGAACTCTTGGCCGCAGCTCATGCAGGGTGTTTTAATATGGCCCTAAGCTTCCAAATAGCAAGTAAGGGTTTTGATGCCGATGAACTTCATACTGTTGCTACAGTCACCATAGATAAGGAACAGGGCAGTGATGATTTTGGTATCCAAGAGATACATTTAAAATTAAAGGGCAAAGTAACAGGAATGACCAGAGAGGATTTCGATGTAGTAGCCCGAATAGCTAAAGATAACTGCCCTATCAGCAAAGCACTAAAAGCGGTGCCTATCAGCTTGGATATAGAGTTTGAAAATTAAACACAAGGTTGCCTGTCTAAAATCAGGCAACCTTTTTTTATCACCTCACCACTTTTTCCAAAGTGGCTAAATAAACCCATTTTTGATCTCTTGACTGCAAGCCTTTTTCCACCGCTCGCCTTTCTTCCTGAGAAGCTTCTATGTCCTCATATTCCATGGAATTAAAGAACTGAAGGTAATCTTTATAAATATTTATGGTCATATGGGTGGATCTGGCCTCACTGCCAAATGGCAATGCTGTCCTTAATAATCGCCAGGTAGCCATTAAATCATTCTCTATTTTCTTTTTATGAATGGGAAGAAACACTTCTTTTTCTGCTGTTTCATATTCCTCAAATCTGCCTTCTACTGCCTTCATCAGATCAAATGATGCCAGTACACCCGGTTGGAGCCTGAAATTATCTCCTACAGCTACTATTTCTTCCATATACGACCTTACTGCCAGGTCCCTGCTTTTATGTGCTTCAGATATTTTCTCGTGCAAAGCTTTGTGGTCCATATCTTTATACACTTCTTTGCCATAGCTTATGAGCTTTCCCAACGACAGGCCTTCCATCATTTTCACGGGATCATTATAATAGGTTACGGTAAGATAATGGAAATCCTCTTGCTCAGCCCCGGATTTCAGCGACCAAAAGTCCCAGCCCTTAATGTCTCCTTGATTGTTACTTTCCTGATATAATTTTTCCAAAAAATCTTTGTATTCGATATACGGCAGGGTATTACCTTTCTCTACTCTCATATATTCAAATACCAAATAATTTTTCTCTTGGGCGTAAGTGAGCGCCATACCTATGGCCAATAAAGTCAGTATTAGGCTTAACTTTTTCATAAGGTTATTATTTTGGGTAGAAATTTCTTTACCTTTATAATTTATAATATTTTTTCCATAAATAGGCGAATTCCCCTTATTGAATTATAAAACATTTTTATTTTTATATTCTATTGGTTTATTTACGTATTCAATATCTTATTCCGTAATTAACCCATTAAATAAATACATAAGCATTTAACCTTATAAATGAGAATATAAGTGATTTTACTTATAAATCAATAAATTCACATAAATTGCTTATATTTAAAATTATAAGCATATGCAGTAATAATTTTAGTATTATGATTTCAGTGATCACAGGGGACATCATTCATTCTAAACTACACAGACCGGATCTATGGCTGGAAACCCTTAAAACACTATTAGAGGACTCCAGTGATATCGTAGGCCAATGGGACATCTACCGCGGCGACGAGTTCCAGATAGAGGTCCCGGATGCTGAGAATGGATTACTTATGGCCTTGCTCATAAAAAGCGCCGTAAAAAAAACACCTACTTTGGATGTAAGAATGAGCATAGGGATAGGTGAAAAGTCCTATAAAGGCAAGAAAGTGTCTGAATCGAATGGACCGGCTTTCGTACATAGCGGCGAGCAGCTAGCTGGAATGAAAAAGCAGAAAATAAACATGCTATTCAAAAGTGGAAATGAATTGCTGGATAAAGAATTAAACATCATCATTAAACTTGGATCAGTGATTTGGGACAACTGGTCAGAGGTTTCAGCCGAACTTGCCCTTATGCTTTTGCAAAACCCAAACCAGGTGCAGGGAAAAATAGCACAGACTTTGGGAATCAAACAAGCAGCTGTAAGCCAAAGATTTAAAAGAGCAGAAATGGCACTGGTACTTGAAACTGAAAAATATTTTAAAGATAGAATACTTAATTTTAAAAATGAATGAACCTGTTTGTCAAGCTCTTAGTGGCACATTTATTAGGAGATTTTATTTTTCAGTCCAAAAAATGGGTCGAACATAAAATTGAATATACCTATAAAAGCAAATACCTATATATCCATAGTCTTCTACATGGGATATTATCCTGGCTGCTGGTGTTTCAGATAGCATTCTGGCCATATGTACTAGTCATCATGGTCACCCATTACTTCATTGACCTTACCAAACTGATCTTTCAAAAAAACGATAAGCAAAAAGCATGGTTCTTTATAGATCAAGCCCTGCATTTGATGGTCATTGGTATAGTTACCTGGACATATTTAGGTTTTGAAAAAATTCATTTTCCAGATCTCACTACCAAAACCTGGTCCATATGGGCAGCCCTCATTTTTCTCACCACACCTACATCCGTTGTTATTAAAATCCTGATGTCCAGCTGGACCCCGAAGGTAGGTGTTCAAGATAATTCCCTTCAAAATGCTGGCAAATTTATAGGCATACTGGAAAGGCTTCTCATCTTTACCTTTATCACCACCGCACATTGGGAAGGAATAGGGTTTCTAATAGCAGCTAAATCCATATTCAGATTTGGGGATCTACAGGAATCTAAAGATAGAAAGATGACTGAATATATATTGATAGGCACGCTTTTGAGTTTCGCCATAGCCACATTAACAGGCTTAATGATATCACTTTCAGACGATTAAACAAATAAAACAAACCATATATGAAATAGAAAGCCAACCTAAAAAAAATAGAATCCATTATTTAAAAATAAATATTTTACCATAATTAAATTCTTATTATTTTAGCAGATTGTTATAAGATAAATCAAAATTTTTATAGGTATTGTATTAAATAAAAAAAACATGTTTAATATAACTCAATACCCTGATTATTAATGGTATATCTTCTAAAACATAGAAGCAAATACCAGATTAAAAGTTTTAAAACCAATGAGCAATACAGAAGTACATGAAGAGAATAGGGTACTAGCACTCTTGTCATACAATATATTAGACACGCAGATGGAGCCTGAATTTGACCGTCTTACCCAACTGGCGGCATTGCTTTGTGAAACGTCTTATGCTACTGTGGCGCTCATGGATGACAAAAGAGAATGGTTCAAATCCAAAATTGGTATAACTATCACCGAATCCCCTTTGAATCAAGCATTTGGCTATAAAATCTTACAGACTTCTGAATATTTTGAAATTAAAGACACGCATGAAAATGACCTATTTAGCAGCAATCTTTTAGTAAATGATTCGCCCTTCATAAGGTTCTATGCAGGGTTTCCACTGATAGACCCGAGTGGTTTTGTCCTAGGAAGCCTAAATGTACTCGACTCCACACCAAAAACACTTACCCCATCCCAAAAAAATGCCCTGGAACTTTTGGCCCAAGAAGTAATGTCGGCTATAATAGAGCGTAAAAACAAAGAGGATTTAAAAGTATATGAATCCTTGTTTACTCTATCCCAGGATATTATGGCCATTATAGATAAAAACGGCCGATTTAAAAAAATAAATAAAGCATTTGTAAATATATTGGGCTGGGATGAGAACACCATCATCAACCAATCCCCGGAATTGATTCATCCTGAAGATGTGGATACCTCCCTTATGGAATGGGAAACCCTCGTAAAAGAAGGTAAAATAAATATTTTTACCCAAAGACTCAAAACCAAGTCAGGGAACTATAAGACGTTTCAATGGCAGACAAGTCCTGATCCTTCTACCGGAGACATTATAGCCGTAGCAAGAGACATTACCATGGAGCTACGGAATAAGATAGAACTTATAAAGCAAAAAGATTTTTTGGATAACATAGTAGAGGGCATGCAGGAAGGCTTTGCTTTGGCTAACCACAAGGGAACCAAAATGCGTGTAAATGATGCCCTCTGCAAAATGACAGGATACAGCCGGGAAGAACTGATCGGACAATCCACCCCTTACTCCTACTGGCCAGAGGATATGCATAAGAAAAATGAACTGGCTTTTGTAAGGGTATTAAAAGGTAAATCCACTAATGATACACAAGAACTGATATTTCAGAGAAAAAATGGCGAAAGGTTCCCTGTCTGTATCCGCCCATCAACCCTTCACAATCCTACTACAGGAAACAAATACATATTTACCACTATTCAGGATATAACTAAAAGCCAGCAAACTGAAAACGACCTTTTAGTGACCAAAAAAATACTGGAACAAACAAACCGGGTGGCCCAGGTAGGTGGATGGGATGCGGATTTAATCAAAAACACTTTGTATTGGTCTGATATAACCTATGAAATACATGAAGTGGACACCGATTTTGTTCCAGACATACAAAAAGGACTAACTTTCTATAAAAAAGAAAGCCAAGTCATCATGGAGAAAGCATGGAAAAACGCCGTAGATATAGGCATCCCTTTTGATGTAGAACTGGAGATCATCACTGCAAAAAACCATGACAAATGGATAAGAACCAAAGGCCAGTGTGAAATAAAAAACGGTAAGGTAATCCGTATTTATGGTACTTTTCAAGATGTAACCAAACGAAAATTTGCAGAGCAGGAGGTTATAAGGAAAGAAAAGATGCTCAAGGGGATCTCCTTGGCTACAAATGAATTACTTTCAAACAGGGATTTTAACGAAGCGATCACCAAATCCCTGGTAGTGCTAGCCGATACAGTGGAAGTAGATAGATTGTACATTTTTGAAAACCATACAAACAATGAAGGCCAGCTGGTGGCTTCCCAGGTATTTGAATATGCCACCCCAAACGTTATTTCCCAAAAAGGCAATCCCGCTTTACAAAACCTAGAACTTGAAAAATTTGAAAATTTCTACCGTCCTCTTTCTAAAAACAAACCTTATAAAGCCATATTAAAGAATCTGGATCCTGATTCAGATGAGGCACAATTCCTGGAAGCTCAAGATATTAAATCCATCCTGGTCATTCCTGTATTCTATAGTGATAAGCTTTGGGGCTTTGTAGGCTATGATGCTTGCACTTCGGAAAGAAAATGGTCGGATGCAGAGGTTTCTTTACTAAGAAGCTTTGGCATTACCATATCAAATGCTATAGACAGAAGAATAAAAGACAAATTCCTCGTCAAGTCCAAGGAACAGGCAGAGGCAGCCAACATAGCAAAATCAGAGTTTTTGGCCAATATGAGCCATGAAATCCGAACTCCTTTGAACGGTATTATAGGATTTACCGATTTAGTGCTTAAAACAGAATTAGACCCTACTCAGAGCCAATACCTGTCTATTGTAAATAATTCGGCAAATGCTTTATTAAGTATCATCAATGATATATTGGATTTTTCTAAAATAGAAGCAGGTAAATTAGAACTCGATATAGAGCGGTTTGATGTCTTTGAAATGGCTAGCCAGACAGCTGATATCATCAGTTACCAGGCACAAAGCCGACATCTGGAAATGCTTCTCAACATATCGTTGGATTTGCCAAGGTTTATCTTCGCCGATGAAGTTAGGCTTAGACAGGTATTGATCAACCTGCTGGGCAACGCTGTAAAGTTTACGGAAGTGGGCGAAATAGAACTTAAAATCGAAGCACTGGGCCCTATCGAAAATGAAGAGGTATATATCCGGTTTGAAGTAAGGGATACAGGTATAGGGATTAAAAAAGAAATGCAGGAAAAAATATTCGAAGCATTCTCACAGGAAGACGGGTCTACCACTAAAAAATACGGCGGGACGGGTCTGGGGCTCACCATTTCCAATAAGCTATTGGAGCTTATGGATAGCAAGCTCCAACTGAAAAGCAAGCCTGGAAAGGGAAGTAAGTTTTTCTTTGATATAAAAGTAAAAGTGGGTGAAGGTGAGGCGGACATTTTTGAAGATATAGACCAGATCAAAACAGCTTTAGTAGTAGATGATAATTTTAACAACAGAACTATTTTAAAGCAAATGTTAAAATTAAAAGACATCGAAATAGTAGAAGCCGCTAATGGATATGAGGCCCTTCAGCTATTGGACCAGGGAAATATCTACGATGTCATCCTTATGGATTATCACATGCCCTATATGGACGGTCTGGAGACCATCTCCAAAATTAGAAACAATATTACTGAGGCTATAAGTGAACATCCCATCGTTTTATTATACAGTAGTTCCGATGACGAAACAGTTCTAAAAGCATGTCACGACCTAAAAGTTGCCCACCGCTTAGTCAAACCCATAAAGATGCAGGATTTGTACAATATTCTAAGTAGGCTTCATAAGGTAGAAATACCAGAAGAAATACAGCAAACCGCTCCAGGATTTGAAAATTTCGGCAATTCCTTCAACATCCTTATTGCAGAAGATAACCAGATCAATATGTTTTTAGCTAAGACCATATTGAAAAGAATTTTACCCAACGCTACCATATTGGAGGCACCTAATGGTCAAGTAGCCCTAAACCTGTACATGGAAAAAAACCCTGACCTGATCATTATGGACATCCAGATGCCTTTATTGAATGGTTATGAAGTCACTACTGCTATCCGTGAAAAGGAACGTCATGGAAAAAGAGTGCCGATCTTGGCCCTTACAGCAGGTAATGTAAAAGGTGAAAAAGAAAAATGCATCCAGCTCGGTATGGACGATTTTATATCCAAGCCGGTAGTGGAAGAAACACTCGCACTCGTATTGAATAAGTATTTACCATTGAATTCAAATGATTTAATCAATGGGTTAAACCAAGAAGAAACTGCACCAAAAGCTGACAGGTTTGATATCTCTGTACTGGAAGGATATGTTAACAATGATCCTAACCTAATGAAGGTTTTCATAGACATCACTTTAAAAGAACTTGAAAATTCTAAAATAGAACTATTGGATAGCTTAGCACACCAAAATCTCCAGGACTTTAATGCCGCTGGACATAAGCTTAAAGGAACCGCATCCTCTGCTGGATTAAACTGGCTCTATGAAATAGGACTGGAAATCGAAAACATGGTTGATTTTGATTACCGAAAGGCTAAAATAAAAATCTTAAAGGCACATGATGAGATTGATCAGGTTATAAAGTTGATAAAACAAAAAAAGAACACATTATAACTGATTAGCAATAATTTTGGTCAAGAGGGGTATCTCCCAATAGATTTTCTTTAACCAACACCATATCCATTTTCTTACGGCTGAGAAAAGATTGTAAAATATGATGGGTTTCGTTGACCGGCTTTACTGATTTCAGATAACCGGACAGGTCTTCCAAGTTGTGGATATCGGCCTGACTATCTATGAAGCCATATGCTTTTAATATACCGCCTTCAAAAAGTATAGCCGCTTTTTCCTGCGGGTGTCTTCCTTCTTCTTTTATAAGTAGTTGGCCAGAATTATTGAAAATTGAATCAATCCAGTTTTTGGCTTTGAGATTATATAACACAGAAGACTCTTCTCCGGCACAGGCTCCTTGGCACCTACCTATAGGATGATCATAACAGGCCCGGGGAGTTTTCTGAATTCCACTAAGCTTTGGGCATAAGTTAAATGAAGCCACTCCAGCCAATAAATATGACCAAGCTTCAGCATGCGACACAAAACTTACCAACGGTTTATGACCTTTAAGCAGCTTACTTACCTGGAACCTGATGTACCCCTGTCCGTCTTCATATTGATAAACTCCCCACGATACGGATTTTACTTTTTGTGATCGGTTATATTTCGGCCATAGTCTTTTGATTTCCAGTGCTTCCAGCAGCAGTGCCAAAAATTCACTTCCCGCCAGCTCATAGCTGACATCATAAATGTCAGTCTTCAAATCAGTTTTGTTTTTGCCGGTAAAATGGCCTTTAAACCTGCTCTGAATATTTATGGCTTTACCCACATATATCACTTGGTTATTTTTATCATAAAAATAGTATATACCAGGTTTCTTAGGCAATGCATCATATTTTTCCTTGCTGATATGTGGGGGCAAAAAGGTTTCCCCTGAATTTTTATGTAAAGATTTATGAACCACATGGTCTTGGTCCCTCTCACAAATAAGTGTAAAAAGATGTGCCGTAGCCAAAGCGTCACCATAGGCACGATGTCTGTCTGTTATCTGGATACCAAGGTAAGAACAAATGGACCCCAAACTATATGATCGTACTCCGGGGAAAATCTTTCGGCTCAGTTTCACTGTGCATAATTTAGGCACCGTGAAATTTAACCCAACGTTCTGAAATTCTAAATGTAAAAAATTGAAATCAAAATTTACGTTATGGGCCACGAAAACTTTATCCTTTAATAGCAACAGTAAATCCTCGGCTATTTCATGGAAAAATGGTGCTCCCTCTACCATTTCATTGGATATGCCGGTAAGCCCTGTAATAAACCCGGGTATAGCGCGCCCTGGATTGATTAATGTCTGGTAAGTATCTGTAATCTGCGTACCATCATGAATGATCACCGCCACTTCTGTAATCCCCCCATTTTGGGATACCCCTCCGGTAGTTTCTATATCAACTATTGCATAGCGCATCATGTAAAGATAACGTATGTTTATCCCTTTTTGGTAAACTTATTTTGAAATTAAATCAACACTGATATTTTAAAATCTTTTAAATTTTATACTCATTTTCAGAATTCCAACCTTTATATTTGATAAGGTACCCTTATGAGCTTTCAATATTTATTGTGCTGCCTATACATCAATAGCTGTAACGGGTGAACAGAGCATTAAACTGATACCGGCTAGCTTTATAGGCAGCATAGACCAAACCTTTAAACCAAACATTATGGATTGGATATCCGCAATCAACCTCAACACTAAAAATTTCAAAGCTGAATTTGGCGATTGCACACCTGAACAGCTTCTGTTCAAACCTTCTGACCAAACATGGTCGATAGCTGAAAACATGCATCACTTAATTGTATTCAATCAATCCTATTTCCCTATTTTTTCACAGCTCATTGCTAAAACTTTTATCCCCTCATGGTCAAGTAGGTTCTCTTATATAAACAATTTATTTGGTAATTTAATATTGAACGCTGTGAGGGAGGACAGAAATAAAAGAATTAAAACTTTCCCCAAATGGGAACCTGTCAACCTGTTTCCAGACCAAGATATATTCACACTATTCACCATTCATCAATCAGAGCTGGCGGAATGGATCCAAAAACTAGAACCCTTATTAGGTAAAGATAAAATCATCCATTCACCTGCTAATAAACTGATAAGCTATTCCCTGGATAAAGCTATCGAAATCATCGTCACACATGAAAAACGTCACCTTAATCAAGCTATGGAGGTAAAAAAACATTTTAAATGAAAACTATACGATAAATAGAACAGTTTTCATTTAAAATGTGTATTTATAGTTTATCGCGCTGCTGATACGTATAAAAATTAGATCGTCTAACCATACCGATCCGGGCAAGAAACCCAGTATCCTTTAACTTTTATTTTCGTGAATTTCCTTGATTTTCCTTCTTAAAATTTTACCCACATTAGATTTAGGCAATTCATCTACAAAATATACTTCTTTGGGTATTTTATAATTGGTTAGTTCTTTTTTGGTAAAAGCGATAATTTCCTCTGCAGTGACCGATTTATCTTTAGGAACTACGTAAGCTATCACTTTTTCGGTAGATTTATCATCTGCCTGACCTATAACCCCTACCTCCAGCACCTTCTCATGGCTGGCTATTACATTCTCCACTTCATTTGGATAGACATTGAAACCTGATACCAGTATCATTTCTTTTTTTCTATCTACGATCTTCACAAATCCGGTATCCATGATAACAGCGATATCTCCCGTTTTAAACCAAGGTCCATCAAATACATGTTGGGTTTCTTCAGGCTTGTTCCAATATCCCTTCATCACCTGTGGACCTTTGATACAAAGCTCTCCTTTCTCTCCGGCCCCTACTTCATTACCCTCGTCATCGATAATTTTGATGTCGGTATTCGGCAGTGGGATTCCTATGGTACCAAGTTGTTCTGTACCGTCTATGGGATTACAGGTAGCTACTGGAGAGGTTTCAGTGAGGCCATATCCTTCTGCAATGGGCGTTCCGGTGACTTTTTGCCATTTTTGGGCTACCGATTCCTGAACGGCCATTCCCCCTCCTACCGCTATCTTTAAAGCACTGAAATCTAAATTCCTGAAAGCCTCCTGATTCAATAATCCATTAAATAAAGTGTTCACCCCTGTAATGACCGTAAACTTATGTTTACCTAATTCTTTTATAAAAGCCGGCATGTCACGCGGATTGGTTATCAATACATTATGAGCTCCTATTTTAAGCATTGCCAAACAATTAACCGTTAAAGCAAAAATGTGATACAAAGGCAGGGCGGTAATGACCACTTCCTTATGCTCTTTTAATTTTGGCGTCATCCATGCAGATATTTGTTGCATATTGGCAATGATATTAGCATGGGTAAGCTCAGCGCCTTTTGATAAACCTGTGGTCCCCCCGGTATATTGCAGAAATGCTGAATCTGAAGCGATCATTTCCTGCCGTCTAAAGGTACTTTTGCTTCCAGAGGCTATGGCATGCTTAAATGCATGTACATTATCCAGTTGGTAATCTGGAACCATTTTTTTTATATGTTTGACCACTAGATTGACTATACCGCCTTTCAGTGCACCCAGCATATCTCCTATCTGTGAGATAATAATATGTTTGGCATTTATTTCATTCCGGATTTCCTGTAGATTAGCCGCAAAATTGGCCAGGATTACTATCGCATCCACCCCTGCATCATTGAACTGGTGCTTCATTTCGGAGGGGGTATACAGGGGGTTGGTATTCACGACTATAAGCCCGGCTCTTAAAGCCCCAAACATCACCACTGGATATTGAAGAAGATTGGGCATCTGTATGGCTATCCTGTCTCCTTTTTTCATCTTCAGCTCATTCTGAAGATAAGCTGCAAAATTGATAGAATACTCATCAACTTCTTTAAATGTTAATTTTTTGCCCATGCATTCATAGGCTATTGCATTGCCGTATTTTTTGACACTTTCTTCAAAAAGATCCACCAGGCTGTTATAGGCGTTTACATCAACTTCTTTAGATACCGAAGGCGGGTAATGTTTAAACCACGGGTAGTCTTGCATATTTTTATATTTTGGATTTAAGGTAATGATTCAGGTTAATTTAATTCATACTAAGATATAATAATTCTCCTGTTAAAAAAAGAAACCACTTCTCTGATATAGAAAAGTGGTTTTTTGAGCAAAATGTTCATTCAATCAGCTCAGTATTTTTCTGGCGATCAGTTCTTTCATGATTTCATTGGTCCCGGCATATATCCGCTGTACCCGGGCATCTGCATAAGCCCTTGCCACAGGATATTCCCACATATAGCCATAGCCGCCATGAAGCTGTACACATTCATCGGCTACCTCACACTGCAGTTCAGTCATCATGTATTTGGCTGCTGAAGACATCGCTGCATCTACTTTTTTATCATTGTGGAGCATTACCAGCTGATCACAATAGATTCTCGCCTGCTCCAGTTTAGCCGCCATTTCAGCCAGTTTGAACCTAGAATTCTGAAAATCTGCTACTGTTTTGCCAAACGCAGGTCTGCTTTTTACATATTCTATCGTGGTCTTCAGCGTAAATTCTGCAAGAGATAGTGCTGCCAATGAGACTATCAGCCTCTCTTGAGCCAGTTCTGTCATCAGGTATTTAAATCCTTCCCCTACATTTCCGAGTAGATTGGATTTTGGTACCTTTACATCTTCAAAAAAAAGCTCACAGGTATCCTGTGCATGAAGGCCTACTTTTTCAAAAGGAACACCCTTGGTAAAGCCTTCCATTTTATTATCCACGATAAACAAGCTTATCCCCTTGGCTCCTTTGGTAGGGTCTGTTTTTGCTGCCACTACCACTACATCTGATAGATATCCGTTAGTAATAAAAGTTTTGGAACCATTGATCAGGTAGTGGTCTCCATTGTCCTCAGCGGTGGCCCGTATATTCTGCAGATCACTGCCTGCACCTGGCTCAGTCATGGCCACAGCGGAAATGTAGTGGCCGCTTATCATTTTGGGTATATATTTCTCCCTAGCTAATTCCGTCCCATAATGTAAGATATAAGGTAAAACTATATCACTGTGCAGCGGATAACCTATCGCCGGGCCAGAACACCCACTCAAACCGAGTTCTTCTGTGAATATAGCATTATACCGAAAATCCTGTATGTTCAATCCCCCATACTCCTCTGGTGCCTGAAGACATAAAAAACCATTCTCTCCTAGCTTTTGCCATGATTCCCGTGAGACCATTTTGTTTTTTTCCCACTCCGCATTGTACGGGGTGATTTCTTTAGCTATATAATCTTTAAGTGACTGGCGGAACATTTCATGCTCCTCATGGAATATTGTCCTGGGCAATCCAA
Organism: Anditalea andensis; assembly: GCF_000714815.1. Taxonomy (GTDB): domain Bacteria; phylum Bacteroidota; class Bacteroidia; order Cytophagales; family Cyclobacteriaceae; genus Anditalea; species Anditalea andensis. The sequence continues at coordinate 185,364 of NZ_JMIH01000018.1, forward strand.
ACATAGTATACTGGGTTTATTTTAAGTTTCCGATTAAAATTGTTTATTTTGGGAATGATCAGTTAAGAACGGTTATTGCAAAGCTCTAACTAAAAATTAAAATTAGCATTTCGCCTATAGCTTTACAAGTATATATAAAACATTAATGTTTAATATAGCCTTTAAATTTAGACCAAAGCTTCTTCAATGGATTTAGTAATATTAACATCATCAGGTAGCAGAACGAAGAATCTTTTTAGACATAGGTATGTTTAAACCTCAAATATTCTGGGAACATCAAACCCTTAACATCATCACCTACTAAATGAAGCCTTTTATTTTCGGAATAGGAATTACCTTATTGGCAGTACTTGGAATTTACTTATGGATAGGTCAACAGGCCAAAAGTGAACAGGTAGAAGTAAACTCATCCATTATCAGAGAGCAAATCAACAATGTAGGCAAACTCGTGGTCGTGGAAGGAAACTATTCCCAGGTCCTTAATTATAAAAACACAAGGCAGAACTACCTACGTATATTTCCGGCCAGTAAAAAGGCGCTGGTGATCATAAATTCTAAAGTTACCGTCTCCTATGACATGAGACTACTTCAAACTGAAGTGGATGAAAACTCTAGGAGCGTTATCATACATTCCATTCCAGAAGAAGAAGTCAATATTTATCCGGAAATAGAATATTATGATATCTCCCAGGATTATTTTAACCAGTTTACAGCAGCTGATTACAATAAAATAAAAACTACAGTCCATCAAATCATAGAAGAAAAAGTAAACCAGTCAGATCTAAAAGAAAGGGCTCGTGCTAATTTTATAGCCGAACTACAGAGAATCTACCTCCTTACAAGTACTATGGGATGGACTTTGGTTTATAATGACCGACCTATAGAATCAGAAGAAATACTGCTGAACTTAAAATAAAATCATCCTTTTTGTAAATAAGCTTTAATAGTCTTCACTCTATGAGCTATAGTCATATCGCTTATATCCATCTGTAAAGAAATGGCCTTGAGATAATCTATTACTGCCCCCTGATGATCAGCCACTTTCCCCTCTGCTATCGTGACATATTTCAGGGTGGTCCACATCAGATTTTTCAGCTCACGTCGATCATCATCCGTCATATAATATTCGATGACAGCTGTATTATGGTCATGCCATAATACCCGTGACATGATCCTTACCCACTCTCCTACCCTAGCAGGCCGCACATAGCTGATATTGTGATTATATATGACCCATGTGGATTTATATTTTCTGATAAAATCCATCATTTCCACACCATATAACTTAGGGACCTGGTCTTCCCGTGCGTTAAAGTAATAATCAAAATATTTAGCATTGTTTAAATGCTGCAATGGATCACAATCCTGAAACCTGACTACTATACGGCTTTCAGTTTCTTTTGGATAGTGTTTTTCTGGATCAAATTCAAACATGTAATTTTCTTTTTTCTATGATTAATCAGCTAACTTTTGGATAATCAATACCTTTCCTTTATAACGTCCATATGGTGATTGAAATGGCCAATGATGATCGCTAAGCAAGCCCTGGAAGACATCACATTCCCGTTCACGGTACCCTGCCTCATAAAATCACGTTCAGAAAAATGTCGGATCATAGAGCGCAGAGAAAGCCTGGATACACGGAAATCCTCCATCAGTTCCTTAACTGGAATATCGTTAAAATGTGCCATTTTCACATAATCATTTTCATCAAAACCAGGTATGGTCCCCCGTTCACCTCTAGCCAAAGAAAGGCACCTGAAGGCAAATATTCTTTCTGTATCTATCACATGACCTATAAGCTCTTTGGGTGTCCATTTCCCCTCCTGATAGGGTATTAAGAACCAATCATCACTTTTGTTTGCTAGAATATCTTCCAGCTCATCTATCTGGGCGTAAATTAATCCGATTATATCCTTTCCATGAGAATAACTGACGTACTTTTCATAAAACGGATCATATTCGCCATATTTAGGCTTCACGGTGTCGTTCATATAAGAATGCTTTACGAATAAATAAAGATGCTTAAATTTAATCATTCAAAATCTTTAAGAGAATAATATGAAAAATATATTGATACTGCTGGCATTTTTCTCATCTACTCTTGGCTCAGCCCAGACCGTTTCTATCAATAGAGACAGCGAAATAGAAGCCATGGTTAATGAAATCAAAGCTGAAAATCTAGAAAAATACGTTTTAGAAATGGTAGGATTCGGTACACGGCATACCCTAAGCGGTACCCAAGGTCCTGATCGGGGTATAGAACCCTCTCAGGAATGGGTTCTCCGCCAATTTAAATCTTTCGAGGCTGAATCTGGAGGAAGGCTCACCTCTGAAATAGATAGGTTTCAGGTAGAGGCGGATAACAGAAGGATCCCGGAAAATGTCAATATAGGCAATGTGATGGCTACGCTCCGCGGTACTGACCCCAACGACGACCGTGTATTCATCATCAGCGGACACCTGGACAGCAGGGCATTGGATGTGATGGATGCTGAAATCGATGCTCCGGGTGCAAATGATGATGGATCCGGAGTAGCTGCTGTGATAGAACTGGCCAGAATCATGAGCAAAAGGAACTTTCCCGCCACCATCATTTTTGTAGCGGTATCAGGGGAAGAACAGGGGTTGATCGGTGCTACCCACCTGGCCAAAAAAGCCAAAGAACAAAACTGGAACCTGGTGGCTATGCTCAATAATGATATGATAGGAAACAGTTTCTCTAGCGAGACGCATCTTAATGATAATACCCGCATGAGGGTATTCAGTGAAGGCATTCCTCTGATGGAAACCGAGGAAATGGCAGCCCTGCGCAGATCTACTAATGGGGAAAATGACAGCAAATCAAGACAATTGGCCCGATACATCAAAGAAGTAGGTGAAAGGTATGTGGATCAGCTGGAAGTAAAGCTCGTTTACCGAAATGACCGATTCCTGCGAGGTGGAGACCACACCCCATTTGCAAGAGAAGGGTTTACAGCTATCAGGATGTGTGAATACAACGAAAATTATTACCAACAGCATGAAAATGTGCGGGTAGAAAATGGTATCCAATATGGGGATCTTCCAGAATTTGTAGACTTCCATTATGTCAAAAAAATAGCAGGGGTGAATTTGGCCACCCTTGCCAATTTGGCCATGGCTCCGGCCTCACCAGAAAACGTGGGGATAGATGTAAGTAAATTATCCAATACCTCATCTTTAAAATGGAATGCCCCTAATAATGGTAATGCAAAAGGATATTATGTACTGATGCGTGAAACAGATCAGCCGAACTGGCAAAAAAAGTTTTTCACAACCGGCACTGAATATAACCTTCCATATTCTAAAGACAATTACTTTTTTGCGGTACAGGCGGTAGGTGATGATGGACATGAAAGTCTACCTGTTTTTCCTGTACCATTGAGAAGGTAACTGAATCGACCGGATAAATAAAACGCAGATGGAAATCGACCTTTTTTATTTAATCTGTCAACTAATACGAATCTATTGGTGTTAGTTTTTTGATTTACTGTTAAATTTTAAAATAAATATTATTTAAATATGAACCCTCTTCTTTTACAGTTTGATACCCCTTTTGAAACACCTCCATTTGACCGCATAAAAACAGCACATTTTCTCCCAGCGATAGAAGAAGCCATCGCACTATCCAAAAAGGAAATCAATGCCATCAAAGCTACTGATAAGCCTACCTTTCAAAATACCATTGAAGCATTGGACGGAGCCGGAGAAAGACTGAATGTGGTCAGTGCTATATTCTTCAACCTTAATGCGGCAGAAACATCAGAAGAAATCCAAAAACTAGCCAGGGACATATCCCCTTTGCTTACGGCCCACAGTAACGACATATTACTGGATAAGGAATTATTTGAAAAAGTTCAAGCAGTTTACCAACAAAAGGACTCGCTCGACCTCGATGAGGAGCAGCTTACCCTTATAGAAAAGACCTACAAGTCATTTGTGAGAAATGGGGCAAACCTGGGTGAGGAAGATAAGTTGAAATTAAGGGAAATAGACAAAGAGCTATCCCAACTAAGCCTTCACTTCGGTGAAAACGTACTGGAAGAAACCAACAAATATGAAATGGTGCTCGATAATGAGGAGCAGCTGGACGGACTTCCTGGACCGATCAAAGAAGCCGCATCTCAGTTAGCTGCCGAAAAGCAAAAAGAAGGCAAATGGATCATTACCTTGGCTTATCCGAGTTATATACCTTTCATGACCTATGCCCATAACAGGGAACTCAGAAAAGAACTTTTTATAGCTTATAACACGAAAGCTTCTAAAGGCGATGAGTTGGATAATAAATCGATCATCCAATCTATTATAAGATTAAAAAATGAGAGGGTAAAACTACTCGGATACCAAAAGTATGCTGACTTTGTATTAGAAGAAAGAATGGCCAAAAGCCCTGATGCCGTCTTGTCTTTTCTTTATGACCTTCTGGAGAAGGCTAAGCCCCACGCCCAGCAAGAAGTGAATGAGCTTGAAGCATTTGCCAAAAAGCTCCATCAAATTGACAGATTGGAAAAATGGGACTTTGGATATTATGCAGAGAAGCTGAAGAAAGAGAAATTTCAGGTAGATGATGAACTGCTCCGTCCCTATTTTAAATTGGAAAACACAGTAAATGGTGTATTTGCGACAGCAGGTAAACTATTTGGCCTCAAGTTTGTCCAAAATGACAAAATCCCTGTTTATCATACTGATGTCACTGCCTATGAAGTCACTGATACAGAAGGCAGGCATGTGGCCGTATTCTATGCTGATTTTTTTCCGCGTCCCGGAAAAAGAAACGGGGCGTGGATGACAAGTTATAGGGGCCAAAAAAATGTGGGGGGAAAAGAACAAAGGCCGCATGTCAGCATTGTCTGCAATTTTACCAAACCGACAAAATCGCAGCCATCCCTATTGACGTTCAATGAGGTGACTACCCTATTCCACGAATTTGGACATGCCCTTCATGGAATGCTGGCGGATACTAAATATGAATCTTTATCAGGAACCAGCGTATTTTGGGATTTTGTGGAATTGCCTTCCCAGATCTTTGAAAACTGGTGCTATGAAAAAGAGTGCCTTGATTTATTTGCTGCGCACTATGAGACCGGAGAAAAGATTCCTGCCGAACTTATTGATAAGATCAAAGCTTCGAGTAATTTCCACCAAGGATACCAGACCATGCGTCAGATCAGTTTTGGATTATTGGATATGGCCTACCATAGTTGCGATATATCCGAAATAGAAGATATACCTCGTTTTGAAAAGGTAACCATGTCAGCAACCGAACTTTTACATCCTTTGGAAGGGACATTAATGAGCACTTCCTTTTCACATATCTTCCAGGGAGGTTATGCTGCCGGTTATTATAGTTATAAATGGGCCGAAGTACTGGATGCTGATGCATATGAACTGTTTCAGGAAAAAGGAATTTTCGATAAGGATGTAGCAGATGCATTTAAACTTCACATTTTATCTGCAGGGGGAAGTAAGCACCCTATGAAGTTATATAAAAATTTCCGCGGAAGAGAACCAAAACCAGATGCCTTACTGAAAAGGGCAGGACTGGTAAGGGAATAGTGTAAAAAATATCCATATCTAGAAAAAACAATGCTGGAGGGGTCTTCCCTCCAGCAATTATTTTTTATTCCTACCCTATCTTCAAAAGAATCGTAAGCATAGGAATCCCAAAGACTCTTTGTGCATAGAACCTTATATAACTATAATGATTCCAACGATCACTGCCCAAATGACAGCCGATACAGCTATCATAATCCGAAATTGTTTGTCCTCATTCATTTGATATAAAATTATTGTATCTGTATGCAAGATACAAATCTATTAATACATTTTCAATTCATTTTTCTGTAAACCCTTGAAAATGAATTAAATCTTGCTTGCCATTCTAAACAAATATACATTAAATATAAAATAATTTTTACAAAATATATAATATTTATTATAGTACACAAAGAAATTTATACCATTTTTAAATATTATTAAACAAAAATAAAATAGCGGTTTAAACAATATTTTTTTATAGCGAAGCGTTTTAAAATGTTTATTAAAAAAGCAACACTGCTATTCAATCATGGTTAGTATAATAAGGGATAAAAATAAGGTTACTCAGTAGGCATAAAACAGTTGGAAATGAAAGAGATCAAATTGCATATTTGATGTTCATGAAGAAACAGCTTGCTAAAAAAACAAGTATAGCCGCAGCGCTAAAATCTTATTTTTTCGAATATTCGTGGTAGTGCTTTTGGTTTTTGGTCAGGTTGATGATGTCCCAAGTGATCTTTTTTTGTAGAGGTTCCTGTCTAACAGCACAATTTTCTACCTGACAATAATGGCAACATTGGGAGGGAACACATGGATCGGCATGGACAAATACTTCTACATATCCACGCATTTCATCTTCTAGGACATTCTCGACGGATTCTACTTCATCATGTACCATTTTAAGATCAAAATAATAGGGCAACGTCAAATGTAAATCTATGTGTCTATCGGTACCATATTGCTGTACACGCATATTATGGATGTCTATCCAGTTGTTTTTTCTATGCTTCTTAAGTGTATAAACTACCGCATCCATAGCCAAAGGATCTGCTTCATCCATTAGGCCCGCTACCGATTTCCTAACTAAAAAATAACCTGTATAAATGATGTATATGGCAAAAACCAAGGAAAAGAAACTGTCCAGTATATAGTAACCCGTAAAATAAATTATACTTACCCCTATGACCAGAACCGCACTGCTAAAAGCATCTGTCATGATATGCTTCCCATCTGCTTCCAGGGTAAGGCTATTTAGTTCTCTTCCATTTTTTATTAAAAAATATCCCAATAAGCCGTTTATTATACCACTGAAAGCTATTATGACAATACCTATGGGCAAACTATCTAAATCCTCTATAAAAAAGAAATTGTAAACAGACTGATAAATGATAAATATACCAGCCAATATAATAAGAACACCCTCAATCCCTGCACTAAAAAACTCGATCTTTCCATGGCCATAGGGATGATTGGTATCTTTTGGGATTGAACTGAGGTATATGCTATAGAATGCAAAACCAGATGCTACTACATTCACTATACTTTCTAAAGCATCAGTGAGTATAGCGGTGGAATTTGTTATATAGTAAGAATAAAACTTCAGGATTAGCAGTACCACGCTAATGATAAAAGAAGCTACTATCCAGTTCCTTTTTTTATTTTGCAACACTTTATCTGTTAAAAGGTAATAAAAGTCCAAAGCTACAAAATATATTTAATCAATAGGATGCACTAAAATACCCTATATGTTAATTAAACAAGTTGAAAGAAAAAATAAATCCACCAAGGACGGATCATTCCAAACAAATTGGCCGACATTTAGCTTAAGCCATCTCAGTATCTATAGATACATATAAAAGACCATAAGTATGGTTAACAATATAAAGCCTTATCATCATCTACCACCAATCTTCCTTCACCTCCATGGGAAAAATAGAACTTCCAGGTTACTTAAAAGTACTCTCCATTACCGTTCTGATCATTATTATAGTCTTTATTCTGATCACGGGCAGAGCTATTCTTATCCCGGTGTTTTTGGCAGGATATATAGCCATGCTCATGACGCCTGTCTGTAACTGGATGGAAGCACGCAAAATCCCCAGGACAATCAGTGCAGTATTGTCCCTGCTGGCAGCCATTGCGATTATCGTAGGCATCATTCATACTGTGATCGTTCAGGTGAAAGGCTTCACAGCAGACCTGGAAGGTGTAGATCAGAGGCTCAATTTTTACCTTGACCGAATTAATGTATTTTTAACATCAAATCTGGGAATTGAGACCGGCTTTGGGGGAGGCATAGAAAGAGATCAGATTGGGCAGTTTCTCCAGTCCAATAGTGCCGCCTTATCGGATTTTGTACTCAATGCCATAGGCTCTCTCGCCGGAGTCATATTGGTCCCTGTATTTATATTTTTTTTCCTGATCTATAGGGATCATTTAAGTGTATTTGTAGCTAAATTCTTTGATCGGCGCAAAGAGGGTGCCGTACAGGAAGAACTCCATTCTATCAGGAAAGTAGTGCAGTATTATATATTAGGGATGTTTAAGGTAATGGCTATATTGGCCGTATTGAATACAGCAGCTTTATATGCACTCGGTGTGAAGCATGCCCTATTCTTTGGACTATTTGCCGCTCTTTTAAATATTATCCCTTATCTGGGGCCATTTCTGGGAGCCATCCTGCCTTTTACCTTTTCGTTTCTAACTACTGACAGTCTATTTACTCCTTTAGCTGTAGTGGCGCTCTTTACATTCATACAGATGATCGAAAGCAACTTTTTGACACCAAAAATAGTAGGCAGTAATGTACAGCTCAATGCTTTGATTACCTTTGTGGGACTGCTGGTGGGCGGGGCCATATGGGGAGTGGTGGGAATGATTTTGATAATCCCCATCATGGCTATATTAAAAAGGACCTTTGAACTCATTCCGTCAGCAGAACCTTTCGCCCATCTGTTTGGTGAGGAAAAAAAACTAATCAAAACACCTATTGAAAAATGATCAGATTATTGCTTATCCCTATTATCACCTTATGTTTATTCAGCTGTGATACTGCTGAGGATAAAAAAGGACGCTTTTTTCTTAAGGGAAATGCCAAAATCCAGGAAAATGATTTTCCGGGTGCCATTAAATATTATAATGAAGCTTTGGCCCTGGATGAAACCTATGCCGAAGCTTATTTTAACAGAGGTATCTCCTATTACAAAACAGCCAATTATGAAAAAGCCATTTCAGATTTTACCCAGGCCATTAATAATCGGCCCCTTTATCTGGAAGCATATTTCCAAAGAGGTATGGCTCATCTGGACAATGGTGAAAACTATAAAGCTTTGGCAGATGCCAAAGCAATGATAAAATCTTCTCCCGAAATCGCTAATGGGTATTTTTTACAGGGATTGGCGCAGGAAGCACTAAAAAACCACCAAGAAGCATTATTGTCTTTTGAAATGGCCATTGAATTGGATGATAACAACCCAGATTTATATGTAAACAGAGCCACCATATATTTTTACATGCACCGGTATGAAGAAGCCAAATCTGACCTAGAGAAAGCAAAAGCACTCAATGCTCAGGAGCCTAATATATACAATCTGGAATCTATGATCGCCTTTGAGGACAAGGCATATCAGAAAGCTCTGGACGCTATAGAAAAGGCTATAGAACTGGATGCCCGACAACCCTTCTTTTACAATAACCGTGGACTTTATCTCCTATTTTTAGGGAAATTAGAAGAAGGGATTGAAGATATAAATTTCAGCCTGAAACAAAACAGCAGAAATTTATATGCGCTCAGAAATAAAGGAATTTATTATGTATTGGTTTCAGAAAAGGAACAAGCCATTCAATATTTGGGTGAAGTGGTAGAAAAAGATCCGAGCATCCCCATGGCCGCCCACTATTTCGAAAAAGCTAATATGCTTAATTGAAAGCTACCAGACTCTGAATCTGGAGAAGGAGTTGTTCTGCATCTATCGGTTTAGATACGTATCCATCAAATCCGTTTTCCTGGATTTCCTCCTTTATTTCGCTTTTTGAGGCTGCAGTAAGTGCTATGACAGGCACTTTTGAGATGGATTTGATGGTTTCTGTAGCCAATAAGCCATTCATTACCGGCATCTGTATATCCATCAATATCACATCATACTTTTTTTTCCCCACTGCATCCACTGCCTCAAGCCCATTGGAAACCCTGTCATAGTCAAATCCCCAGCGCCTAATGATCTTACCTAATACCAGAGCGTTGACCTCATTATCTTCTGCTACCAATATGCTCAGCTTAGGACTGTAATGATCATGAGGCACCGGTGCATCCTTCACTATGGGTACTGCTTCAGATGTGTTGACTTCCAGATTTATGGTGAAGTAAAACTTACTTCCCTGACCAACTTCTGATTCAAGATAGATGGTGCTATCCATCCGGGTTAATAGCTTTTTAGTGATAGACAGCCCTAACCCTGTACCACCATACTTCCTACTAAAAGAATTGCTCACCTGCTCGAAATCATGGAAGATCTTTTCATGGAATTCAGCAGGTATGCCCACTCCTGTATCTTTAACTTCAAAATAAAACGAAACCATATTATCCTTCAATCCCACATTAGACACTTTTACGTCTACCTTCCCACCTTTGGTAAATTTAAGCGCATTGGTAATGAGGTTATTCAGAATCTGCCCTATTCGGACCTTGTCCCCCAATACTTCTATATCCATATTCCCCTCAAACCATAGGTTGAGTTCGTTTCCGGTATCTTTAGCATGGTGCGTTAAGCTATCTACCACCATTTGGGCCAATTTCTTTACCTGAATAGGTCTCTTCTCTAATGTAAGTTTACCAAAATCTAACTTCTGAAAATCCAATAGATCATTGATGATGGTAATCAGGTTTTCAGTAGCAAAATTTATCGTACTTAAAGAAGAAGCTAAATGTTGGGGTAGGGCCTCCTGAAGCATGGAGTATACTGATCCGGATATTGCATTTAAGGGTGTGCGGATCTCGTGGCTTATCATGGAAAGAAAATCAGACTTGGTTTTATTGGCTTCTTCTGCAGCTATTTTGGCCTTTTCTAAACTGTCCTCTGTTTTCTTTATATCTGTTATATCCGTAAAGTACCCATACCAGGTAATTTCACCGTTTGAAAGTTTTTCGGGTATCGAGGAAGCCTGGACCCATTTGTATTTTTCACCATTCTGAGAGAGGATTCTAAACTGTCCATCCCAAGATTTGAAAGTCTGTGCAGACTGTAGTATTCCTTCTACAAAATCATCCACATCCTTAGGATGTATCCGGTTTAACAACGCCTCAAACCCACCGTGCTTTTCAAATTCTTCATCTGATATTCCAAATATCCTATTGATCCCACTACTTATATAAGGAAAATGCAGCTTCCCATCTTCTCCGAATACTAGCTGATACAATACACCGGGCATCTGATCGGTCACCCGTTCCAAAAACCTGGTGGATTCTCGCAATGAGGATTCCAAAGAGATTCTTTCTGATATATCCCTGGAAATGACCAGAACATATTCCTTTTCTTGGATCAAGACCAATGTGGTGTTCAATTCCACCTGCACGGGAGATTTGAGATCATTCAGATGCTCACTGAGCGTAAGCATTGCCTTATTTTTTCTTAATAGATCAATATGTTTTTCCCAAGCTCCAGTTTTATGGAATACCGGTTCGATGTCGCGAAAATTCATAACTGCAGGGGAAGAAGCAGATCTTTCCTCTAGGGCCCTTGCCTTTGCTACTTTGTTTTGAAAAATAAGCTTCCCATCCAAATCGGTAATATGAACAGAATCAGGTGTCAAATCTAAAAGTTCTTTATATAAACGAAGCTCTCTTACCATATCCTCTTCCTCAGTGATATCCTGATAGGTACCAAAAGCTTTAATAATCATATTTCCTGACATCTCTCCCTTTCCGATGATTCTCACCCATTTCCGCTCATTATTATAGGTGGAGATCTGTACCTTCATATCAAAATGCCTCCCTGTTTCTAACAAATTGCCGAAAGAACTTTTCAAATGGCTTTGATACTGGGGCAGGCATAATGATATCCATTCAAAAATATTGAATACCCTTCCCTCTTCTACCTGGTGGATATCATATATTTCCCTGCTCCACACAGTGTTATAGGTATTCAGGTCTATTTCCCATACACCAAATTTTGCCGCCCCTTCCCCCATTCTAAAAAGTTGGTTTTGGGAGTCCAGCCTGATCTGGTCTTCCTTGACCTGATGGATATCTCTCCCTACAGCATGAAATTTATCCTGGATGTAAATAACATTCCACTCCATCCACTTATACGCACCAAATTTAGATTTAAACCTATAGGTATAGGTGGCTACCTTATTGAGGCTTTTTAAGTTATTCAGTTCGGTTTTAAACCCTTCTCTATCCTCTGGATGGACAAATAATACTAAACTAGTATCAGTAAATTCAGAAGGCATATAATCCAGGACAGTAGTAACCGAATTACTCACCCAGGTAAAACTGGTACCTTCCCCTACGCCAAAGACATCCAGACTATTTTCAAAAAAAGAACTGAGGTTATCTGTTAAAGAAATATTGGGTTCCTTTACCAAAACTCCCTTATGAAAAAGCATATAATTTTCGCCAAATCCCTGGTGATGTTTATATTCAAAGGAAAGATGGCGATTTTTAATCTGAATTTTAACGCGCTGATTATCCCTAAAATCGGTTAAATCTACTCCTAAATCTACCAGTGTTTTATCTACTACCGATTCGTTCAGTACTGCTTCAAATGACTTATTGCTGTAAAAGATTTGGAAAGGGTATTGTCCATCAGCCAAAAAAATCAAATCCGTAGATTCGTCTATGATTTTTTTGAATGTGAAATGAACACCTCTGTTTTCCATAATGCTTTTTGTATTTTATTATAGCTTTTTTGTATTTCATACAAAATTGCAGAAAAATTTTTAATTTACAAGCATTGTTAAAAAATTGAATCAAAGAAATAAAGAATTATATTTAATTCACTTTATTAACGGATTTTACATAAGGGCGTATTAATGCGGGTTTCCGTACACCTGGATATTTATTTCATTTCTATGGATAACTGATTTAAATTCCAAAAAACACCTACTATAATTCACCTAAAACGCAAAAAAAGACATGCTTATTAAGCATGTCTTTTTATTCATTTCAAACATCAGTATTCAACTTATTTCTTATTATTTTCCTTGATTATATTCAAAGCAGAACCAGCTTTAAACCATCCGATTTGGCCAGCATTATAGGTATGCTGTACTTTGATCTCATCTGAGGTACCATCTGCATGGGACAGAACCACAGTAAGTGGTGTACCAGGAGCAAAGAATTCCTCCAGTCCTATGATATCAATATTATCATCTTCCTGAATAAGATCATAATCACTAGGATTATCAAATGTCAATGCCAACATACCCTGCTTTTTGAGGTTGGTCTCATGTATACGGGCAAATGATTTTACCAATATAGCCCTCACACCCAAAAACCTAGGCTCCATAGCTGCATGCTCTCTAGAAGACCCTTCTCCATAGTTCTCATCACCTACTACTATTGACCCAATATTATTGGCCTTATAATAGCGCTGTACTGCAGGAACTTCCCCATATTCTCCGGTAAGCTGGTTTTTGACCGAATTGGCTTCGTCATTAAAGGCGTTAATAGCCCCTATCAGCATGTTGTTTGATATATTATCAAGATGACCTCTGAACCTCAGCCAAGGGCCTGCCATGGAGATATGGTCAGTGGTACACTTCCCTTTAGCTTTGATCAATAATTTAAGGCCTTTCAGATCTGTACCTTCCCATGGCTGGAAAGGATCCAAAAGCTGTAAACGGTCAGACTGCGGATCCACGATAACACTGACATTTGATCCATCTTCAGCAGGCTGCTGGTATCCAGCATCCTCTACTGCAAACCCTTTGGCCGGCATCTCTAAACCAGTAGGCTCATCCAGTTTCACCTGCTCCCCGTTCTCATTGGTAAGGGTATCTGTGAGTGGATTAAAGCTAAGGCTACCGGCTATAGCCATAGCCGTGACGATCTCGGGAGATGCTACAAAAGAATGTGTGTTTGGATTGCCATCTGCTCTTTTGGCAAAGTTTCTATTGAAGGAAGTAATGATGGAATTCTTTTCTTTTTTCTCTGCCCCATGTCTGGCCCACTGGCCTATACATGGTCCGCAGGCATTGGCCAGTACCACACCGCCCATAGCACCGAATGTGTCCAGGAATCCGTCTCTGTCTACTGTAAATCTAACCTGCTCAGAGCCCGGCGTGATGGTATATTCTGACCGTGCTCTCAGTTTTTTATCTACTGCCTGCTGCGCCAAAGATGCTGCACGGCTTATATCCTCATAGGAAGAATTGGTACATGAACCTATCAGACCCACTTCCAGTTTTTCAGGCCATCCATGCTCTTTCACCGCTGCCGCAAACTGAGATATAGGCCAGGCCAAATCCGGAGTAAATGGACCGTTGATATGTGGTTCAAGTTCTGAAAGATTGATTTCAATTACCTGATCAAAATAATTTTCAGGATTGGCATAAACACCTTCGTCACCAGTAAGGTGTTCCTTGATGGTATTCGCTAAATCTGCTATATCACCTCTCTCGGTCCCACGCAGATATTCTTCAGATTTTTCATCATATCCGAATATAGAGGTGGTGGCACCTATCTCCGCACCCATATTACAGATAGTACCTTTGCCTGTGGCTGAAAGCGATCTCGCACCCTCTCCAAAATATTCCACTATAGCTCCTGTACCTCCCTTTACCGTAAGGATCCCTGCTACTTTTAAAATCACATCTTTAGCAGCCGTCCATCCAGACATTTTACCCGTAAGTTTAACTCCGATGAGCTTAGGAAATTTTAGCTCCCATGGCAATCCAGCCATCACATCACAGGCATCAGCTCCACCTACTCCTATGGCGATCATACCAAGACCTCCTGCATTTGGGGTATGTGAATCCGTACCGATCATCATACCTCCAGGGAAGGCATAGTTTTCAAGTACTACCTGATGGATAATCCCTGCACCGGGCTTCCAAAAACCAAGTCCATATTTATTAGAAACGGAAGAAAGAAAGTCATACACTTCTTTATTCTTGTCTTTTGCTTTGTTCAGATCAGCAGTAGCGCCTACTTCTGCCTGAATCAGGTGATCACAGTGAACTGTAGAAGGTACGGCCACCTTGTCTCTACCCGCCTGCATAAACTGTAAGAGCGCCATCTGAGCAGTAGCGTCCTGCATGGCCACCCTGTCTGGCTGAAAATCCACATAGTTTATACCTCTTTCATATCCTTGATCAGCTTCACCTTGTGATAAGTGGGAATAAAGAATCTTCTCTGTTAGTGTAAGAGGTCGGCCCACTATTTTTCTAGCAGTCTCTATACGCTGTGGGAATTTAGCGTAAACTGCTTTGATCATTTCTATATCAAATGCCATTTTTGAAATGAATTATGTAAAGAATTTATTTAATTGCGTATTAATATCTGGCAAAGATAAAAAAATAGGGGGATTTTAGAAGCAATTTCAACCGCTGATTCTTATTTATAAAGAGTATAAAGCATAATATAACCCCTCGATGTCACTATTGAAGCGCATATGAAATCACATCATTATCCTATTGGCGCATTCCAGTAGGAATGATACTTGAATCTACCCCTCACACTGTCGTTTTGACCGCTATACCTTTCTATTTCCAAAAACCTGTATGCTTAATTATTACCCATATAAATACCCATCCCATCCTTTTATTTCATGCGGTTATAAATATCCCCCCAATCATGAGAACTTCACTTTTTATACAGGCCTGCCAAAAACTCCATGGTATCAACATTATCAGCATATTCGTTTACCTTTGGATTCTGGGCTTCACCAAAGGGAATACTTCCGGGAATCAATCCTAATCTGCTTACTTTACACTGGATTTTATCCTCTTCACTTTCTATAGCTTGCATTACAGCTTCCTCATTTTCATATAATTCATAATAAAGAACCGCTATCGGTGAAACCAGACTACTGTTCTTAGTCAATAGTAAGAACCCGTTATCCAGATGGGGCTGCTGGTTTACCAAATAGATGGATTTATTGTAATCATAATTATTACGGTACTTGTGATGATGTATGATGGGATTGAACTCCTCTATTGACGCCAGAAAATTTTGCAGTTGCGATTCATCTTTAAGGTAAATCTTAGATATGTTTCTACACCCTAAGCCATAGTATTGAAAAATATCCTTTGCAAGTGATACATAATCCTCCTTACTTTCTTTACCGTCCAGTATGGCTACCGAGGTACGGTTCTTCCTGATGATATGCTCATACTTACCAAAATAATATTCAAAATAACGGGCAGTATTATCACTTCCTGTAGCGATATAAGCATCTTTTCCTTTGAGCATTTCCTCAAAAGTGAGAAAGGGCCCAAATGCTGGCTCTATTTTCAGTAATTCTGCTGCCAACCATTTTATTAGGACCTCATCCGAGGTACTGGGCTTAGCGTGCAGTTCATGGCCTGTCATGAGCACACATAACAGATCATGGAATCCTACAGCAGGCACATTGCCCGCCATCATTACGCCTACTTTCTTTCCTTTTAGGCGATCTGGTATATCATACTGCCCAACCCAATCTTTAAGTGACGAGGCTTCCAGCATAACAGTCAATGCTTTTAGGGCATCAGAGATACTTGCTGAAGTAAACCAACTGTTACCGTTTTCTGCCCTTCTGGCCAGCGATAAAAATTCGTCACCTTCCAATGCTTTTATCCTTTCACCCAATGCTATAAATGCCTTTATTCTTTGTTCTAGTCTCATCTTAAAGTTATTTCTACCTTACAAATATATTTTATAATGCTGACATGATCATTTATAAGCTTAAAATTGTCGCCATCGGATCTATCGGAGATAAGATAGTTATCATGATGAATGATCTAATGCAAATCAATCCTAGATGGCAAAAAGGGGCTGGTCTTCAGATAACATATGTATGGTTCATCCTGCAGTAATATCACACATGAAAAAATGATCTAAAAAACAATTGATTAAAAAGGTGATAAAAAGGGCATTTTAAGCTAGATTCGTTATAAATTATTTAGCATGACAACAATATTTTTGTGAGATTGTTAAATGGTTAGTAGATTTGAAAAAAAAATAGAATAAAGATGGCCATAATGATAACCGACGAATGCATCAACTGTGGTGCATGTGAACCTGAATGTCCCAATACTGCTATATATGAAGGCGGAATAGAGTGGACATGGGCTGGAGGTACCAATTTAAAAGAGGTAGTATTAGAAGATGGAACTGTAGTAGATGCAAGTGAAAAGCAAGAACCTGTTTCAGATGAGTTTTATTATATAGTAACTGACAAATGTACCGAGTGCATGGGTTTCCATGAGGAACCGCAATGTGCTGCAGTTTGCCCAGTGGATTGCTGTGTAGATGATCCTGATCACAGGGAATCAGAAGAAAGACTCCTTGAGAAAAAGAAATTAATGCATGGCGAATAAAATAGGGGTTAAATAACCCTTATTATATCTTATGATGTCGATTTCACAGGGTGATAGGGAATGACACTATCTTTCTTACTCTAAAAGGTAAAAAAAATACCTAAATATTTTGATTTTAATAAGTGAAAACCTTTAACTTGTCTTGATTTTATTTATTGAAGAAAGTAAACTAAATTTTGGACAGTGGAAGAGAAAAATGGAATGAATAGAGAAGAGATTTTCTCTAAAAAAGTAAAAGCAGGTAAGAGGACGTACTTTTTTGACGTCAAGTCGACTCGCTCAAATGATTATTATCTTACCATCACTGAAAGTAAGAGAAAAACAAAAGACGATACGTTCGTTTACGAAAAGCACAAGATTTTTTTATACAAAGAAGATTTTGGGAAATTTGTAGAGGCTTTACAGGATGTGGTTGATCATGTAAAGAACGATTTGATGTCTGATTTTGATTTTTCACAATTTGACGAGCCTGAGGCAGATGCCGAGGTGGTTCCTACTCCATTTGGAGATGAACTGAAGTGGGAATAATTTCCCCAAAAATATTGGTTAGGCATTCTCTCTAGATGATAGAGGGAATGCTTTTTTTTATCTGCCCATAAAGGTCACTATGTAAACATCGTTTATCGACCTCATTTTTGGCCTATTGAATTTGCCTGAAGCCTGAATAAAATTGGAGAAAACACAATTTTCGTGTGGCGCTTTTTATATATTTACTGGGAGGTTATACGATCCATTAGGAATACTTCTCTGGTACATGGGGCAGTCCCGGTCTAACTATACTTTTGTTTTTAATGAATAAACTATTAATATCCATTTTCATCCTAATTCTTATTTTAGTGTTATTGGGATGGTATTTTTCCAATATTACACTTTATTTTTTGTTTTCGGTGGTTGTTGCTGCAGCATTACGTCCACTTACCAATAGGATTAACAGTATACATATATTTGGACAGCACATCCCAAGGTGGACAGCTATTCTGATCTCATTTATAGCCATCATTTCAGTGATTTCATTAGTAAGTCTTTTATTCATCCCGTTAATCAGGGCCCAGATCGGAATCATATATGAAATGGATATTGATTTTTTATATGAGCAGATCCAGCGCCCGCTGAGCATGGTAGAAGACATTCTGATCAGATGGGACCTGGTCAGAAACGAACCTGGCTTCCTTATCAGTATGGTGAGAAATAACCTCATGATGAGCTTCAGTGAAATTAATATCCAGGGATTTATTAATGGCATTATCAATGTGACCAGTAACTTTTTAATAAGTCTGCTGGCCATAAGTTTTATATCCTTTTTTCTACTGCTGGAAAATGGCCTGCTTAGAAGAAATATCATCAATTTGGTCCCCAATAAATATTTTGAGCTATCTGTAGGAACATTTCATCAGGTTGAGACCCTTTTATCCAACTATCTTATAGGCCTATTGATTCAGATGACGGCTATTTTTTCTATGGCAGCTCTTGGTCTGAGCTTAGTGGGGGTGGAATATGCATTCACTATAGCCATTTTTGCAGCGGTCGCCAACCTGATTCCTTATGCTGGCCCCCTGCTTGGTGCCATTTTTGGTATATTGGTAGGGCTGTCCACAGGAAATTTTGGAGGAAGTACGGATGTTATCTTTTTCGCTATCAGAATCATAACGGTATTTTCCCTAGTCCAGGTTACTGATAATATTTTGTTACAACCAATTATTTTTTCTAAATCGGTAAAAGCACACCCACTTGAAATATTTGTTATTATCTTTGTCGGGGCAAAAATTGCTGGAGTTCTTGGGATGATTTTTGCGATCCCTATATACACTATCTTTCGTGTATCATTTAAAGAATTCTACAAAGGGTACAAAGAGTACCAGATATTTAAAATTAATTAAGATTAAGATTATAATTCATGGCATTACAATGTGGGATAGTAGGATTACCCAACGTAGGTAAATCAACTTTATTTAATGCATTATCCAGTGCAAAAGCAGAAGCAGCTAATTTTCCATTCTGTACGATAGAACCAAATGTGGGGGTAGTAACAGTACCCGATCATAGACTTCAGGTATTGGAGAAGCTGGTCAACCCAAACAGGGTATTGCCTACAGTAATAGAATTTGTCGATATCGCTGGTCTGGTAAAAGGTGCCAGCAAAGGTGAAGGTCTGGGCAATAAGTTTTTAGCAAATATCAGAGAGGTCGATGCCATAGTTCATGTGGTAAGGTGCTTTAAGGATGATAATGTCGTCCACGTAGCAGGAGGGGTCGATCCAGTTTTTGATAAAGAAGTCATAGATTCCGAGCTACAGCTAAAAGACCTGGAATCAGTAGAGAAAAAAATACAGCGAATAGAGAAAATCGCTAAATCTGGAGAAGCCAAAGCCAAAAGGGATTTGGAAATCCTTAACAATTTCAAAAAATGTTTGCTTGAAGGCAAGAATGCCCGCGCTCTGGACGTTGATAAAGAAGAGATTGAAGCAGTGAGGGATCTACATCTTCTGACGATTAAACCAGTCCTATATGTAGCCAATGTAGATGAATCCAGTATACTGACCGGAAACCAATACGTAGAGCAACTGAAAGAGAGCATCAAGGATGAAAATGCCGAAATCATTGTACTCTGTGCAGCTATAGAATCACAAATCGCTGAATTTGATGACATGGAAGAAAAGGCCATGTTTCTATCAGAATACGGGTTAGAAGAAAGTGGTTTGAACAAATTGATAGCTGGGGCATACAGTTTGCTTGATCTTATTACCTATTTCACAGCCGGCGTACAGGAGGTAAGAGCATGGACGATCAAAAAAGGTTGGAAAGCTCCCCAGGCAGCTGGCGT
Source organism: Anditalea andensis (assembly GCF_000714815.1). Classification (GTDB taxonomy): domain Bacteria; phylum Bacteroidota; class Bacteroidia; order Cytophagales; family Cyclobacteriaceae; genus Anditalea; species Anditalea andensis. The sequence continues at coordinate 205,266 of NZ_JMIH01000018.1, forward strand.
AATCCATACGGATTTTGAAAGAGGCTTTATAAAGGCAGAGGTGATAAAACTGAAAGACTATGAGCAGTTCAAATCAGAAGCCGCCTGTAGGGAAAATGGAAAAATAGCTATAGAAGGCAAAGAATATATAGTCCATGATGGTGATATCATGCATTTTAGGTTCAACGTTTAGTGTTTTTAACATTATATTCGCTAATTTTGGAGAATGCTATAAACCACACCCTTTATATATTAAATTTAATTATTGTTTAACTTTTCATTTTTAAAACCGTGAGAATAAGACTTATATTTTCGTTAAAGAACAAAGGAGCTTATTTACCCTTTCATCACCAGTATATATTGGCTCAGTTCCTCAAAGGGCTGATAGTAAAAGGTGGACGTGAAGAGTTTTTTAACTACAATTACTTCAACTTCTCTGGCCTTAAGGGTCAGACCAAAGTAAGTAGAAGTGGCCTGCACTATTATTCCAGTTTAGTCACCCTCGTGCTTTCTTCTCCCAATGAAGACTTTATGGACTACCTTCTGGAGCAAGTGTTTAATACGCCAAAAATTGAGTTAGGAAATCTGATCATTTCCCCAGAATACACCGAGCAGGAAATTGAACCTACTTTAGAGACATCAAACAAATTTGTTTGTATATCTCCCCTGGTATTACTCACCCCATCATTTAATGATGATTCAGGTAAACGTTTTATTAATCCGGATACGGATGAGTTTTCTGACCTGCTCTATGAATCGACTTTGACCCGAATGGAAAAGTCAGGATGGTACACCCAGGAACAAATGGAATCCTTCTATAAATTCCAGGTAGTGCCTGACATGAACTATGTAAACAAGCTCCGTGAACAACAGAAAAAATTTGCTAGAATCTATTCCGTATATGACATGGATGTCAAATATGAAGTAAGAGGTTATACCCTACCCTTTACATTATACGCTGCTCCGGAAGTTCAGGACTTTGTCTTTAGATGTGGACTGGGTGCTTTTACGCATAAGGGATTTGGTATGCTGGATTTAGCCAACCATGCCCCTAGCCAAAAAACAGAACCTTACAAATTTAAAAGGGAAGGATTTATCCCTTATAGAGCACAGGAAGGCAGGCCTCCAAGGCAGGCACCATCCAGTGATGATCAGCCACCTATAGAGGATTAAATAAAAATACCCCAGCTAATAATATAGCTGGGGTATTTTTATTTAAAGCTTATGTAAAAGGGGAAAAGAGAAAGAAGCGGATAACACTCTTTGGGACTATGGCAGCCAATGCGGTCAAGATAACCAAAGAAGTAGCCCTCCGGTCTGAAGGCCGTTTAAAACCAGCTAGGAACAGCCAATCATGGGACCGGTGCGTCCAAACTTAAAATACTAGCTGGATTACACAGAAATGCTCGGTTAGATTGTACTTTGCCGAGCAAAAAAAGAATTTAACAGAAATAGCACAAACAAAAAAAATACAATAATATTTTAAATAAGCTTAATTGTCTTTGGCTGAATGAATTTTCCAAGGATTTAATCTTATGTAAAACGCAGCGCTTTCATATTTTTACATCAGGTAAATATTATGAATTTAAAACCTTCTCTTATTAGGATTCACCACCTGATACCCTATCAATTCATCATACCGGGAACCCATATCGCGGTAATAGATAAAAACCTCATACTCATTTTCAGTCTGAAAATGGGTGCCTTCTAATGGCTGCATATCCCAGCCAAGATTGGTTTTGTATCCATACTGATAGTCATACCAACCCTGCTTAAGAAGTAAAGTAGCCTGGTAGGTACCGGTCTTTTTATTTAACATCATCTTAGCTTCCGCCTCCTGACCCCAGTTGCTTAAAGCTCCCAGAATGTAGGGTGTTTCTGTGATGTTCTCATCCTTCAGATTAAAAGTGACTAAAAGGTATTCACTTTCTAAGTGGTGGTTTTGACGCTCCACATTATAGATCCCAAACTGCCCATTAAGATCAAGGTATTCCACATAGGGCTGAGCCCTACGTACCCTGTCCACTACTGCCTCACCAAATACCACGTCCTCTTCCATTTCTATCTTGACCATGTTTTGGCCGGGCGTCCTCACAAAGCGCAGATCTATAAATCGGAATTCATTTCCACCATCAAAAACGTTGGATCCATCAAAAATCTTATATTCGATTAACTTTTGATCTTCTCTGATAAAGGTAGGCCTTAAGCCATAGATGGCATTGTCCCACCTTTGGTTCTGTCGGATGATTATTTTCACATTTGATAGCGGATCTACCAGTTCCCTGTTATTATAGTTTACCTGTAGGTCCAGCTGCTGACCCGCTCTCCTGTCTTCGGTACGGCTGGAGGGCACCACTGCCGCCCCTACAGGTAACTGACTGTCAAATACCATAAACCTTTTGGTGAGGATGGTCTGACTTTCATCCCTTCCCCGGTATACCTTCAGTACATAGTTTCCAGATCTGGTCAATCTGGGAACCTGAAAAGTATAATGGATATAGGGAATCCGGGTATTGATGGCATACTCATAATCGTTCACATTAAATTCATTGAATTGGATTAAATAATCAGCATCTTTGAGGGGTGAAGGTTTCCAGTCTACATTGCAGTGGATAATCTTGGCAGAATACATGTCTGCATCGTATGCCAGATCATCAAATTCCAGTACAAGCGGCACAGGACTATTCATGGCAATGACGGATGCATTAAACTGACTGGAAAATTCAGCTGTCTTGGGATAAAGTCTCACCGACTGTATGTTCTCTTCAAAAACCCTATCAATCAACTGTGCCCTTACCTGAAATGACAAAAGCAGCAAACAAAAAGGTAACAGTAGTATTTTATTCATTGTATGTGTTATCGTACTATACCGAAATCCGCAGACATTATATTTCATCGACTATGTCAGCATGTATAACGTAAAGGTTTCAGGCAAGTTGCTCCTGTAGCAGTTCTATCTCTTCAGCCAACTTTTCCCATTGTTCATTATATTTTTGCTCTTGGAAAGTAACGTCCAGATATTCTTTATTGGCCGATTCCAGGTCAGATGGACGATCATAAATCGTAGGATCTGCCAAAATGAACTCAATTCGCTTTTTTTCAGCCTCTAATTTTAATATTTCCCCTTCTACTTCCTCAAATTCTTTTTCCAGTTTCTTTAGCTGTTTTTTGGCTTCATTGGCCTCCTCCACAGAAGCGCTTTTTTTGGATTCTTTCTTGGCCACTGGTTCTTTTTTGGGTGAAGGCGCTTTGGAGTCATCATGATCCACCTGCTTAGATTTCCAGTCCACATATTCATCATATGTGCCTAGATACTCTTTGATCTCATGGTTTTCTATATACCAGATCTTATTTGCTACTCCTTTAATGAAGTGCCTATCATGCGATACAGTGATAAAAGTACCTTCAAACTGTTCCAAAGCCTGTATAAGAATATTTACAGACTGCATGTCCAGGTGATTGGTAGGTTCATCCAATAATAGAAAATTTGATTCGGAAATAAGGGTCTTGGCTAGTGCTACCCTTGATTTTTCTCCTCCGGATAGAACCTTAATCTTTTTAAATACATCCTCATTAGTAAATAGGAAGCAGCCGAGCACCCCTCTTAGTTCCATCTCAGACTTGTCCGATCCTGCCTGTACCATTTCCTGAAGGATTTCATTATTGACATTAAGGGCTTCCAGCTGGTGCTGGGCAAAAAAGGATTTGATTACATTATAACCTTCAGATCTTTCCCCTTCTATTTTTTCGGTGCCATCTATAATTCTTAGAAGCGTTGATTTACCTTTACCGTTTGCTCCGATCAGGGCTATCTTGTCCCCTCTCTCGATTCTGATGGTAGTATTCTTTAATATCGTCAGGTCTCCATATGATTTGGATACATTGTCCAGCACCACTACATCCCTACCTGATTTTTTGGAGAACTTAAATTTAAAATTTACCGCAGCATTGTCATCTATCACTTCGTTCACCCTGTCCATTCTTTCCAGTGCTTTCACTCTGGACTGAACCTGATTGGATTTAGAAGCTTTGGCACGGAAGCGTTCGATGAACTTCTCTGTCTGCTTGATCATCTGCTGTTGATTTTCAAAAGCATTTTGTTGGATTTCCTGCCGTTCTTTCTTTTCTTCTTTATAGAAAGAATAATTGCCTGAATATGCTGTAAGTGTCTGTTGGGAGACCTCCACCGTGGTTTCTATACACCTGTCCAGAAAAGTCTGATCGTGGGACACCACTATGACGGCACCTTCATAGGTTTTGAGGTAGTTTTCTACCCATTGGATCGATGGCAGATCAAGGTGGTTGGTAGGTTCATCCAGCATCAGTAAAGATGGCTTTTCCAAAAGCAGCTTGGCCAGCATGACCCTCATCCTCCACCCTCCAGAAAATGTCTTAAGGGGACGGGATAGATCTTTTGTGACGAAACCTATACCTTCCAGTACTTCTTCAGCTTTGGCCTTAATAGTATATCCTTCATTGGCTTCAAATCTATCCTGCAGATATGCCAACCTATTGATAATCTCATCGGAATAATCTGTCTCCATTTTTTTTAACACCTCCTCTATCTCATCATGAAGCGAAAGTGTATCTTTAAATGCAGCAAGCGCTACATCCAATATACTCTCATCAGACTGATATGATAGGAGATCTTGATTCAAAAATCCTATGCTGCAGTCCTTCGCCTTTTGGATTTCCCCACTGGAAGGCTGGATATTCCCGGCTATGATTTTCAAAAGCGTAGATTTCCCTGTTCCATTAAGACCTACAAGACCGATTTTATCTTTCGGTTTGATATGAAGAGAGGCATTTTCGTAAAGCGGTCTTCCGCCAATATAATATGAGAGATTATTTATCGATAACATTCTGCAAAAATAAGGATTCTCCCGTTCATAAATAAATACCTATAAGTATTTAACAAAATTCTTAACTTGTAATCGAAAAAATAAAAAAACGCAATTATATTCTAAATCATATACTAAATGATGAAATCAAAAATATTTTTGGCTGCGCTGTCCCTATCTGTCACCATTTCCTCCTGCAATTCAAGGGAAACAGACCAGGGGGCTACCGTAAAAGCAGTGGAAAGTGAAAACAGAACGGATATCAGTCAGGCTACAGCCGAAGTTCAATTAGATAAGATCAAATTGCCTGAAAACTTTCAGATCGAAGTATGGGCGGCTGATGTTCCCAATGCCAGGTCACTGGCCATGAGTGATAACGGGATCATTTTCGTGGGTAACAGGCAAGGTGACAAAGTATTTGCCCTACTGGATAGCAACGGTGACGGCAAAGCAGATTTCCGCTACACACTGGCCGAAGGCTTGTTTATGCCAAATGGTGTAGCTTATAAGAATGGAGATCTATATGTGGCGGAAGTAAACCGCATATTGAGGTTTAGGGATATAGAAAACCACCTAGACCAACCCAGTTATGAAGTAATATATGACCAGTATCCCAGCAAAGAACACCACGGCTGGAAATTTATAGCATTTGGGCCGGATGGCAAATTATACGTACCAGTGGGGGCTCCCTGTAATATATGTGAATCTGAGGAAGATATTTTTGCTAGCATTACCCGTATAGATGTGGATGCTGAAAATATCCAACCCGAAATATTTGCTCATGGCGTCCGAAATACCGTAGGTTTTGACTGGCATCCGGGTTCTAAGGAACTTTGGTTTACGGACAATAACCGTGATATGATGGGTGATGACATACCGGACTGTGAACTTAACCATGCTCCTCAGAAAGGCATGCATTTCGGATACCCTTACTGGCATGCAGGGGATGTAGAAGATCCTGATTTCGGCCCCAAAGGTAAAGGACAAGGTGCCTATGAAGCACCTAAGGTAAAATTGGGAGCACACGTAGCACCTTTGGGCATGAGGTTTTATACCGGTGATATGTTTCCCGCCGCCTATTCAAACACCATATTCATAGCCAAACACGGATCATGGAACCGAAGCCTTAAAGTAGGCTATAATATTACCACTGTCTCTTTAGAAGGAAATGCTGATGCCAATAGTCATGAAGTATTTGCTGAAGGATGGCTGGATGAGGCTTCTCAGGAAGTGTGGGGAAGACCTGTAGATGTCATGGTACTTCCTGACGGCAGCATGCTGGTGTCAGATGATATGGCCAATTGTATCTACCGGATCAGTTATACCGATTAATCCATAAGAATTATCATGTATTTCAAAGCCTGTTCTATTTTGGAACAGGCTTTGTTGTTTTAAAAAGTAAAAATATAAATTAATCAATAATCTATACATGATATTTGGCTTCAGCCTAGGATCTCCTAGCCGGTGGCACAAGCATGGAAGCTTCCATTTTACCAATTAAAACAATTTTAAAAACATGAAAATATACTATTCGATATTTATTGTCGCATTGATGATCATGGTCTCCTGTAGACCCAGTACAGAAGTTACAGCCGTATGGAACACACCCGAACCTGAAAGATCAAATTACAACAGTATCTTTTTGGCTGCCCTTACGGAAGATTTATCATTAAGGCAAAATTTAGAACAGGAATTTGCCAGCAGGCTCACCAATAGGAATGTAACCACTACCAAAAGTGTCGAAACCTTTCGTCCAGATTTTTATGACGAAAGGTCTCCAGAAAGAAACCGGCTGGAAGAAATCATAAGAGAAACCGCCTGTGAAGGCATTCTTACCATCACACTGATCGATGTAGAACAGGAAGAAAGATTTGTTCCTGGAGGAGCTGCCGGCATGGGGGGTATGTATCAGCCTATGGGAAGATTTGGCTATTACGGCACTTTCCCGGGTTATTTTAACCATTGGCACGGCGCTGCTTTCAACACAGGCTATTACTCCACGGACAGAAGGTATTTTATGGAGACCAACCTATATGATGCACAAACCATGGAACTGGTATGGAGTGCCCAATCCAAAACCTTAAACCCAGCCTCAGATGCAGCTTTTGCCAGAGAATATGTAGATGCTGTAAAAGCCGAACTTAGAGAAAACGGACTTGTCCAGTAATCCATATTATAAATAATCCCCCAAATAAAATGCCCTCATTAAGTGTCAAACTTTATGAGGGCATTTTATATACATACTATAATTTTTCTTCTTGATAAATAAGGCCTTTATTTTAACCAATCGGGCTTGGTTGTTCTGATTTTAGCGCCAAGTTGATTTAACAGGTTATAAATACCGAAATAGGTTCTGTTGATATACAGTCCATGTCTTGATCCCCTAGCCTGTTTGGATTTTTTAAACATCCTGTCATTAGAAATCCTATCCCCCATTGTAAATATTTTATTAAAATAGGCATCCTCCGCAAAATCAAATTCCTCAGCATGAAAAGGCTCCCCTAATAAAGAAATCATTTCCTTAAACACACTTTTGAAATATACCTGTTCTTCTAGGGTATCTTTATTGCTGACAAAGCCCAGATCAAAGAATATCTGGTTCAATTCCTCCTCTTTAATAAGTAGATCTTTTTTGATTAGAGAAAAGTACCCATGATAAAAGTCCTCAGGAATTACTTTGACACAGCCAAAATCTATTATGCCAAGATTGACTCCATCCTGAATGATGAAGTTGCCAGGGTGTGGATCAGCATGCACCTGCTTCAGGTTATGTACCTGATGATGGTAGAAATCCCAGAGAGCCTGCCCTATCTGATTTCGATCTTCTTGGGAGGGGTTGGTTTCCAGCCACTCCTTGATATGCCTGCCCTCCAACCAATCCATAGTAATGATTCGCTCACTGCTCAGTTCGGGATAGTAATTAGGGAATTTAAGATGGGCAATATGGCTACAGGCAGCTGAAATTTCCTTAGACCTGATCACCTCAAGTTCGTAGTCAGTTTCTTCCAGTAGTTTTTCCTCCACTTCATCCATATAGTGATCTAGTTCCTGTTCATTCATATTCAGGAGACGATAGGCAAACGGTCTGACCATTTTCAAATCGGAACTGACACTGTCCGCCACTCCTGGATACTGGATTTTTACGGCAAAATCCTTACCGTCTTTAGTGGCCCTATGCACCTGCCCTATAGAGGCAGCATTTACTGCAGATTTAGTAAAGGTATCAAACATAGCTTCAGGCAATGTACCGAAGTACTTCTGAAATGTCCTTACTACCAATGGATAGGATAATGGCGGAGCGCTATATTGAGCCATTATAAATTTATCCTGGTAGGCCCGGGGAAGAATATTCTTATCCATAGACATCATCTGGGCTACTTTAAGTGCACTTCCCTTTAACTCACTCAGTGATGAATAGATATCCGCGGCATTACTGGTATGCAGATCATCTTTGGTCAGCGAAGGGTTGACCATCTTTTTTGCATAATGTTTTACGTAATTACCACCGACCTTTGCACCGGCACTGATAAACTTAGATGCCCGCTGTACCTTTGAAGTAGGAATGTTTTCTTGTTCTTTAATCTTATCCATGTAGGAATTATTTTGATTGATAGAGAAACTTGGCAAAATCCAACAAGGAATCTACTGCACTTTTCCCCATCAGGTCGAAGGCGAGATTTACAGATTTCTCTACTGCTACATCTGTCTTTTCAAATGATGTAGAGGTATCTTTGAGCCAGTATTGGAAGATAAACATCGTTTCAAGCCAAAGCGCATCTTCGTAACGGTCCGAAATAAAAGCTCTATCGGCGATCTGCTCCGTTTCCTTACCTTCCAGGATAATCTCCGTAGAGAAATCTTTAAATTTTCTTCTGAAACTTTTCAGTTCTTCGGGCATGCTTTTTCTGAATCCTGTATGCCCTTGATAAAGTGCCAAAAGATAACTCCTGTTTTTCTTCAGTTCCTCTATCCAAGTAAAATAAAAAGATAACAGCTTTTCTTTGGCTGAATAGGTCCTATAAACTTCCTGGGCCTCCATCATAGTTATCGTCTGATCAAATAACTGATCCCAGACACCGCTTTTTACACCCTGAAAAGAGGTATAATGATTATAAAATTCCTCCTCTTTAATCTTGATGCTCTGAGCAAACTTGAATACCGAAGATGGCTCTTTGCCATGCTCCAATACATACTGAATATATGCGCTGAGAATCTTGGTCTTTATATCTACTTTATTGCTCTTTTTTATTTCTATATTTTCCATAACCTTTTGATTTTCCCTTCCCTAACAGAAAAGCATACGGAGAAGTTTAAAGAAAGATTAAATATTTATGGCAGTGAATATTTAGAAATTAAATGTTCCTGTATTAGAATATTCAAAAAATAAATTACATTTACCGAACTGGTTTGGAGACATTTATCGTATATATGTACCCATATAATTCTATCATATGAACAAATTATCTTCATTATTAATAAATATAATATCGCTGGTCCTAATAGTTACCGTCCTTTCTTCCTGTAATGAGGAAGTAGAAGATGCACAGACCATCCCCCAAACTGAAGATAAGGTAAAACTTGCCATATTTGAGAGTATGAAGGAATGGTATTTCTGGACTGACCAATTACCGGAGACCATTAACGTAAGTCAATATAGCTCAAATGATGTACTCCTTGATGGCATTATCCATAAGCCCTTGGACAGGTGGTCCTACCTGACCACACAGGATGCTTTTTACAAAGCTTTTACTGGTCAAAATGCCGGTCATGGTTTTGGCTGGGGTCTTGACGAAAATGAACATCTTTATATCCTGTTTGTGTATGATGCTTCTCCTGCAGGAAAAGATGGCTGGAAAAGAGGCTGGAGGGTACTGGAAATAAATAATAAACCTATTTCCCAATATAAAACTGCCAGTGGTTATGATTTTCAGATAGGCCCCAATACACCAGGTTTGACCAATTCTTTTAAATTCAAACTTCCTGACGGCAGTGAAACTGTCAGGACCATAGACAAGCAAGATTATCAGTCAAATTCTGTCCTTTTAAAAACAGTATTTGAATCTGGTAATAAAAAAATTGGATATTGGGTCTATAACAGCTTCCGTGCCTCTCCAAATGCCCAGCCAGCTAACAGCATGAGCTTTGAGGTAGATGAAACATTCAACTATTTTGAATCAAAACAAATCAATGAACTGATCATAGATCTTAGGTATAATGGAGGTGGTTCTATAGCTGTCACCCAACAGATCCTTAATTACCTAGTCCCCTCTGCAGCAAACGGAGGGTTGATGTACACCAATACCCATAATTTAAAAAAGGCCAATCAAAACAATTCCGCTACATTTGCCAAAAAAGGTCAACTGAATCTTCCCAGGCTATTTATCATCACTTCCAGAAGCTCAGCTTCTGCCAGTGAATTGCTGATCAATGTGCTGGAACCCTATATGGAGGTCATATTAATAGGTGCTAACACTTATGGCAAGCCTGTAGGTTCTTTCCCACTTTCTTCCTATAACAGGACACTGCGAGAAAACAATGTGGAACTGGTTCCCATTACCTTTTCTATAGCCAATAGGAATGGCAGGGCAGAATATTTTGATGGATTCCCCGTTCATGTGGCCGCTGCTGATGACCCTTCCAAAAACTGGGGAGATCCTACCGAAAGAAGGTTTAAGGCTGCTATAGATTATATTATAACAGGTGCGCCGATTTCTCACGGCGGCAGAATGCTGACCTACCAGCCCCATTGGGAAATGATAGATGACTTCCGGGGTTTACTGAAAGAGTTCCCGGCCTATTAATAATATATAGCCATTAAAAAAGGTGATCCTGTATTAGGATCACCTTTTTTATTTATGGTGTCTTTGGATCAGCACTTGCATGACTTCATCCAGTTCTATTTCTTTAGCCTCCAAAAGGATGAGGTAATGAAACAGAAGGTCTGCAGCTTCGCCTAAGAAAAGATCTTTATTATCATCTTTAGCTTCTATGACGATTTCTACAGCCTCCTCCCCTACTTTTTGGGCCACTTTATTGATACCGCTGGTAAATAACGAGGAAGTATAGGATTTTGGAGATGGATTGAGCTTTCTTTCTTTTATAATCGATCTAAGATGATCAATAAAAGCCGTTTTAGATTCATTGGACTCTGCAAAGCAGGTATCATCTCCTGTATGGCATACTGGCCCCACCGGTATTACTTTGACCAATAGCGTATCTTGATCACAGTCCAGCTCAATGGACTCCATGTTTAAAAAATTACCAGAAGTCTCACCTTTCACCCATAACCTATTTTTAGTTCTACTGAAAAAGGTGACCTTTCCAGAAGATATGGTCTGGTCCACCGCTTCTTGATTCATGTATCCCAGCATCAGCACTTTATTGGTTGCTGCATCCTGGATGATGGCAGGGACCAGACCGTTTACCTTTTCAAAATTGATATTCATTATTTCTATTTTATATAAATATTACTTCAACCGAACACTTATCCCCTGCTCTCCAAGATAGGCTTTAAGATCGGGGATGCTGATCTCTTTAAAGTGGAAAATACTCGCAGCTAATGCCGCATCCGCTTTTCCTGCTGTAAATGTATCCTTAAAATGCTGCATATTTCCAGCCCCACCTGAAGCAATGATAGGAATCGGAAGCATTGTGGAGAGTTCACTGATGATGTCATTGGCAAAACCGTTTTTAGTCCCATCATGGTCCATAGAGGTCAAAAGTATTTCTCCCGCTCCTCTACGGCTTACCTCTGCTGCCCATTCTTGGGTTTGTAGGATAGTAGGTTTGCGTCCCCCATGCGTGTGGACGAAATCCAGACCGTCAATGTTTTTGGTATCAATGGCCACTACTATGCACTGGCTGCCAAATTCAGCTGCCATCTGATCTATAATATCAGGATTTTTAACTGCCGAGGAATTGATGCTGATTTTATCAGCGCCAGCTATCAGTAGCGCCTTCACATCTTCTACGGTACTGATCCCCCCACCTACCGTAAAGGGAATGTTGATGGCCTTTGCTACTTTTGTAACCAATTCTACCAGCGTTTTTCTTTTGTCTACGGTAGCGGTTATATCCAGAAAAACCAATTCATCAGCACCTTCATCAGAATAGATTTTAGCCAACTCCACTGGATCTCCGGCATCTTTGAGTGCCACGAAATTAATACCTTTTACAGTCCTGCCTTCTTTTATATCTAAGCAGGGTATTATTCTTTTTGTCAGCATGGTAGATTATTTTTGAAAAGAAGCCAGCTCTTCAAGTGTAACTCTGCCTTCATAAAAAGCTTTACCGACTATGGCACCATATACACCTATATTTTCCAGTTTCTCCAGATCCTGATAGTCAGATACACCTCCACTCGCAATAAGTTTGATCTCTGGTATGGCTGCCATTATTTCTTTATACAACTCAATAGATGGCCCCTGAAGCAGTCCGTCTTTGGCCACATCAGTACATATGACATACTGTACCCCCAATTTCATATAGCTGTTGATAAATTCGATGACATCCACTTCAGTATTTTCCTGCCAGCCACTGATGGCTATTTTTCTATCTTTTACATCAGCACCGAGGATAATTTTTTCTGCCCCATATTTATTGATCCAGCTTTCAAACAAAGAAGGTAATTTAACCGCTATGCTGCCACCCGTGATCTGGTGGGCACCTGAACTGAAGGCCAGTTCTATGTCCTCATCCGACTGTACACCACCCCCAAAATCCACCTGTAAAGAGGTGCCCTGAGCTATGCTTTTCAGCACATCCTGATTAATGATATGTTTTTGCTTAGCGCCATCTAGATCTACCAGGTGCAGCCTTCGAATGCCTGCTTCTTCAAAAGTTTTTGCCATTTCCAAAGGCGAATCGCTGTATGTTTTCATCTGGGAATAGTCCCCTTGGGTCAGTCGGACACATTTTCCCCCGATGATATCGATTGCTGGTATGATTTCCATGTTATTTTAAATTTAGAAAATTGCGTAAAATAATTTCTCCTGTCAATCCACTTTTCTCTGGGTGTGCCTGCATGGCATAAAAATTATCCCGGTGAAGTAGTGCACTGAAGTTATCCATATAGTGGGTACTCGCGATGGTAAAGGGAGACAATTCAGCATAGTAACTGTGCACATAATATACAAAAGCCTCTTCATCAAGTCCCTCAAGTAGAGGTGATTTAAGGTTTTCCAGATTATTCCAACCTACATGGGGCACTTTATCTATCGGTGGGAATTTTCTTACTTTAACGGGAAATATCCCGAGGCATGTAGTGTCATTCTCCTCAGAATGCTCACAGAGAAGCTGCTGGCCCAGGCATATTCCGAAAAAAGGCTGTTTCAGCTCTTTGATCAGCTGATCAAGTTTCCTTTCTTTCAGGTACCTCATGGCCGAACTGGCTTCACCCTGTCCCGGAAAGATTACTTTTTCGGCCCCTTTGATTTTCTCCCAATCATCGGTAAGCTCGGCCTCTATACCCAGCCGCTCCAAAGCATATAGAACGGACCTGACATTGCCTGAATTATATTTTATAATCGCTACACGCATCTTTAATAAATAGTATAAAAACCCCCTCTATGAATTTACGGAGGGGTATTTCGCAAGAGAATTATTGTTTGTATTGGTCCACCGGACCTTCTCCGATCATGATATCCAGGATCCTTTCTATCTCTGGCAACGATTCAAAGAGTTGCTCATAGGAATCAATGATAAAGTATTTATCCTGGAATTTATCTTTCCAGTATGATGTCCTCATAATTTTTTCAACATTATATTCAAGGTGCATGGGCTCATCAGAAAGGCTGAATTTGGTCTCTCCAGCAGAACTTAGTATTCCTGCTCCATATATCCGTAATGCACCGTTTTCTCTGATCAGACCAAATTCTATGGTAAACCAATAGATCCTGGACAATAATTGTATGGCCCATTTGTTTTCAATATGTTTGAGTGCTATTCCACTTAATTTTTCTAGAAAGTCCACATAAGGCTGGTTGGTCAATAGTGGCATATGGGCGAAGGCATCATGAAACATATCAGGCTCTTCAAGATAATCCAGCTGTTCCATTTTTCTAAGCCAGGTAGATGAGGGAAACTTTCTGTTATTCAGCAGCCCAAAGAAAAGATCATCATCTATAAGTCCGGGAACTACCTGTATGGCCCAATCAGTGGATCTGGCCAGGACCTGGTTGGCCTGTTCAAAATTTGCTATTCTGTCAGCGGTAAAATTGATCTCTTTAATACCATCCAGGTAAGCAATCGAGGCTGCCTGGGGTAAATTTACAATCTGCCTGTCGTATAGGATTTTCCATACCTGAAAATCTTCAGGGGTATAGGCGGCATAGTCCTGCTGCATGTTTTGGAGTCGGGGGTCCTTAAAGACCCAATCCTGGGTTTTGGTAGTCATATTTACTTGGGTTTATATAAATAATAATCATCTTTAAAGGAGTATCGAAAAATAAAGCCTAATCCATTTATAGGGATTAGGCTTGACATTATATGTATTACAAATAATAGCAGGCACTCATCCCTGTACAGAATGATGATGGTGGCTTATATTTAAGTAAATTTTCTTCTTCATACTGCTAAAGTAAGCATAAGCATCAACTTAAGCAATTTTCCTTATTTTATAAAACAAAGGAATTACGGAGTGCAAAGGTCTGACGTATCTGGTCAGCCAACAAGGCGCTTTGATGGAAATCCAGCGTTTGCTGCCCATCGGAATAGGCCTTTTCTGGTACCTCGTGCGTCTCATAGATCACCCCATCAGCTCCTGACATTACCCCTGCCAGTGCCATATGTGAGACAAACTGCCTAATACCTATTCCATGTGAAGGATCTACCACTACAGGCAGATGCGATTTACTTTTCAATATGGGAATAGCATTTAAATCCAAGGTATTTCTGCTGGCCTTTTCATAGGTCCTGATTCCCCTTTCACAGAGGATCAGCTTTTCGTTTCCTCCTGAAAAAACATATTCGGCAGACTGAAGCAACTCCTCTATGGTACCTGAAATACCTCTTTTGATCATAACTGCTTTGTCTACCCTTCCCAGTTCATCCAGTAGGTTAAAATTCTGAGTATTACGTGCACCTACCTGATAGATGTCCACATAGTCATACATTTCCTCTATCTGAGACACCTGCATTACTTCAGTGACGATTTTGATACCGGCCGCCTTGGCGTGTTGATGCCAAAGTTTCAACCCTTCCAAACCCAATCCCCTGAAAGCATAAGGACTGCTTCGAGGTTTATAAACCCCTCCACGCATGATCTTGATACCGGTAGCTTTTAGATGGTCTATGACTTTGATGATCTGTTCTTCTGTTTCTATAGAACAGGGTCCTGCCATGAGGGCCATATCGCCATCTTTAATATGTATTCCATCCCCGAGATCTATAGATGTAGGTTTTACCTTCCATTTTTTGGATACCAGCTTATAATCATCTGAGACGATATGGATGTCCTGAATGCCTTCTTTATGACCAAATTTCCTGATATCAAAATTTGCCGATCCTATCCCGATAAGATAGGTACCAAGCTGGGTTTGCACTTCTGTAACTTTATAACCGACCTTATTCACTTCGGTAATGATATCCTCCTTTTGCCTATCGGATATATCTGTTTTAACTTGAATGATCATAATTGTATTTTTTCACTTCCTGTATATATGTCTGTATATCCGATTTAAGCTCTTTAGCACTGCTAAGCACCTTAATAAAGGCACTTCCGATGATGGCACCATGAGCATATCCGGAGACTTTTTCAAATGATTCATGATCTGATATACCAAATCCTATCAGTCTGGGATTGTTCAGATCCATGTCTTTCACCCGCTGAAAATACTCCAGTTGCTGATCTGAAATACCCGATTTTGCTCCAGTGATACTGTGAGAGGACACCATATATATAAAACCATCAGAATGCCTGTCTATCTCTCTGATCCTGTTTTCACTTGTCTGAGGCGAAATCAAAAAGGTATTTTTCAATCCATATTGGTCAAATACCTCCTTAAATTCATCCAAGTACTGCTGCATGGGAAGGTCCGGTAGGATCAAACCATCCACGCCCACCTCCTGACACTTGCTGCAAAATGCCTCCATTCCATACTGGATAATAGGATTAAGGTACCCCATCAGCACTACCGGCGTAGATATTTTTTCTCGCATGCCTTCCAACTGTCTGAAAAGAAGCTTTAAAGTCATACCATTCTCCAGGGCCAACTTGTTGCTTTCCTGTATGGTGGGCCCATCTGCTATGGGATCTGAAAAAGGAATGCCGATTTCTATTACATCCCCTCCGGCTGCGGCAATAGCTTCCATAATAGGAAGCGTATCGTCTATCTTAGGATATCCTGCCGTAAAATATATAGAGAGGATCTTCTCTTGTTTTTCTTGAAATAATCTATCTATTCTGTTCATGAAAAATTAAATTTAATGTCAGCTATGGCAAAGAAACCAACTTAATACTTACCCCATTTGATGTAAGTCTCAAGGTCTTTATCACCCCGTCCTGATAGGTTGATGACGATAATGTCATCTGGTTTATATTCAATTTGGTTGAGCGCATATAGGGCATGGGCTGATTCTATAGCGGGAATGATACCTTCCAGTTTGCTCAGTTCTATACCTGCTTCCATGGCATGTTTATCTTCCACACCTACAAACTCGGCCCTTCCGATGTCAAAGAGGTGCGCATGTATGGGACCTATACCAGGATAGTCCAGACCGGCAGAAATGGAATGGGGTTCTACTACCTGTCCATCTTCAGTTTGCATCAATAAGGTTTTGCTTCCGTGAAGTATGCCCATTTTTCCAAGTGCTGTGGTGGCAGCAGATTTTCCACTATGGATGCCCAGACCGGCAGCTTCCACGGCGATTAAGCGTACATCAGGTTCATTGTAATAGTGATAAAAGGCCCCTGCTGCATTACTTCCCCCTCCCACACAGGCGATGACCATATCTGGGTTTTCTCTTCCTTCCTTCTCCTTTAGCTGTATTTTAATCTCTTTACTGATGACAGACTGGAATTTAGCCACCATCTCCGGGTAGGGATCAGGGCCTACCACTGAGCCAATGATATAGTGGGTGTCTACCGGATCGTTGATCCATTGCCTCATCGCTTCATTAGTAGCGTCCTTTAAAGTTTTGCTTCCAGAGGACGCAGGAATCACCTTAGCGCCAAGGATTTTCATTCTTTCTACGTTCGGTCTTTGGCGGGCAATGTCTACTTCCCCCATGTATATGGTGCAGTCCATTCCCATGAGTGCACAGACCGTAGCGGTAGCCACCCCATGTTGACCTGCACCGGTTTCTGCGATGATCCTTTTCTTTCCCAGTTTTTGGGCCAAGAGAATCTGTCCTATGGTATTGTTTACTTTATGGGCACCTGTATGGCAGAGATCCTCCCGTTTCAGGTAGATTTTAGCCTTGTATTTTTCAGAAAGGCGGCTGGCTAGGTAGAGGGGTGTAGGCCGTCCCACATAATCTGTCAGCAGGTTGTCAAACTGGGACTGAAAGGCTTTGTCTTCGATGATAGCAACATAATTTTGTTTCAGCTCCTCTATATTTGGGTGCAGCATTTCAGGAATATAAGCACCTCCAAATTTCCCATAAAATCCTTTATCATCTATTCCTATCATAACTTATCTGATTAGTTGTATTTTCTCTGATTATATTGATAAACTGGGCTACTTTATCGGGATCTTTTATGCCCGGTATGGTCTCAAACCTGGAATTGATATCTATCCCGGCCATCTTTGGATGGCTATTATACATTGAAATCAAACCGGTAGTATGCCCTAAGTCTATGCCCCCACTGAGGATAAACGGTGTATTCAAACTATAGGCTTCCAGGATTTGCCAGTCAAATGTATAGCCCGACCCACCATACTGGGGTGTCTGGGTATCAAAGAGAAAGTAATCAACCCAGGGCTCATATGGTGCCATTTTATTCTCATCAAGTTTATCTGATACCCGAAATACTTTTATGATTTTCAAATCTGTCCGCTCTCTCAATTCCCTGATATAAGATACCGCTTCATCTCCGTGTAACTGCACCCACCCAAAACCGAATATACGCTGCCTATCTATAATCACATCTATATCGGTATTCACAAAAACCCCCACTGTAGCTATAGGCCTATTCACCTCACCTCTTACGGTAAAAGGTATTGATCCGATGTACCGCTGGGATTTCTCATAAAAGATCATACCCAGAAGATCGGGACACTGCGGGGAGAGTAGTTTTTCTACATTGTCAGTATCTTTGAGGCCACAGACTTTTATGAGCATCAGTATACCTTTTGATCTTGGAGCAATTTCTTAAACTGTGTGATGAACTGATAGGCAGCATCATGAGGCCTGCTGGCTTTCATAAAATTCTCCCCTATCAAAAAGCCATCATACCCTGCTGATTTCAGTTGGACCAGGGTTTCAGGGTTGCTCAAGCCGCTTTCGGAGATCTTGGTAAATTCATTTGGTATCTTATCCACCAGGGAAAGGGATGTCTGTACAGAAACATCAAAAGTTTTTAAACTCCTATTGTTTACCCCTATCAGATCCAAATGGCTGTTCAGGTACGGCTGCAGTTCATCCTCATCATGTATTTCCATTAAGACTTCCAAACCCAAAGATTTGGCAAAATCAGCCAGTCCTTTTAGCCGTTTTGGTTCTAAAGCTGCCGCTATCAGGAGGATACAGTCAGCACCTATGGATTTGGCCTCCACGATCTGGTATTCATCTATGATAAAATCCTTTCTTAGGATCGGACAGAAATTATATTTTCTGGCTAAAGTCAGGTCCTCATTCGTACCTCCAAAGAACTCCTTGTCTGTAAGGATAGACAGGGCAGATGCACCCGCCTGCATGTAACCGATACTGGTACCTTCCACATTGGAGCTGACATTGATCATGCCTTTGGATGGAGATTTCCGTTTAAATTCGGCTATGATACCTGACTTCTCCGGGTGGTGTATGTATTTTTTCATAGACACCACTTCGCTTTCAAAAAAGATGCTTTGCTCCAGATATTTTACCGGGATCAAGCTTTTTCTCTCTGCTACTTCCTTATGCTTATGAAGGATTATTTTTTCTAGGATATTCATTTATATACTGTTTAAGCTAAGCTGATGGAAACTTTAGGACTTATCAGGGATTTAAATACCTGAAGGGCTTTGCCTGATACCAGGGCTTCGCGTGCTTTATCAACAGCTTCGGTCAAAGAAAGATTGCTATCCGCTGTCCTCAGGGCTATGGCTGCATTGGCCAATACTACCTCATTCTGCCCATTGGTCCCTTTTCCCCTCAATATATCTTCAAATATTTTTGCTGATTCAGCTATGGTTTTGCCCCCTTCGATATCGGAAGCCGCTAATCTGCCCAGCCCTAGGTGCTCGGGTGCCATTAATTCCTCCCCTTTGTTGGATATCAATTTGAAATCTCCCGTCAGGGATACTTCGTCATATCCATCCAAGGCATGCAGAACACTGAATTGGATATCATTGTTTTGATAAAGATAGCCATATAGCCGGGCCAGTTCCAAACTGAAGACTCCGACCATCTGTTTTTTAGGAAAGCTCGGATTGACCATTGGCCCGAGCATATTGAAGAATGTCTTTACTCCCAGTTCTTTTCTGATAGGGGCTACATTTTTCATGGCCGGATGAAAAAGTGGCGCATGGAGAAAGCAAATACCAGCTTCGTCCATATTTCTGCGAAGGGAGGAAGCATCATCAGAGAAGGTATGACCAAAATAGGCCATCAAATTGGAAGATCCACAGATAGAGCTTACGCCCGTATTTCCGTGTTTGGCCACGTGCTGTCCACAGGCGGCCACTACAAAGGAAGATAGGGTGGAAATATTAAAGGTATCCTTGCCGTCACCGCCGGTACCGCAGAGGTCTATGGCATCATATCCTTCCAAATCCACCGGTACACAAAGCTCCAGCATGGCTTCTCTAAACCCCATCAGCTCATGTACGGTAATGCTCCTCATCAAATACACCGTCAGAAAGGCCGCTATCTGACTCTGATTGTAAACATTGGAAGCTATATTTTTCAAAATGTCCTTCGCCTGATCTTTCTCCAAGGTCCGGTGTTCAAAAAGGTGGTTCAAAATCTCTTTCATTATCAGTGGTTTATGGTGCTATCAAACTTTATTTTAAATCCAAGAGCTATCCGGAAATCCAGTTTTGGATCATATGTTTACCATGTTCTGACAGGATACTCTCTGGGTGGAACTGCAGTCCTTTTACTTTATAAGTTTTATGGCGCACCCCCATGATCTGGCCATCCGGTGTCTTGGCGGTTACTTCCAGTTCGGGTGTGAGGGTACTTTCATCGATTACCCAGCTGTGGTACCTGCCTATTTTAAAGCTAGGTGGCAATCCGCTAAAAATGGAGTCCGGGTTTACCCTCACCTCTGTAGCCACTCCATGGACTACTTCGGACAGGTTAATGATCCTCGCACCATACGCTTCTCCTATGGCCTGATGCCCCAGACAGATACCCAGGATATCTTTGGTTGGGCCATATTTTTTGATCAGGGCAGGCATGATGCCTGCTTCTGAAGGCACACCGGGTCCGGGGGACAATAGTATCTTATCATAAGCCCCGACATCCTCCAGACTTATCTTATCGTTTCTATAGATGTCCATACTTTTGCCAAAGCCCAGTTCTCGTAGCAGGTATACCAGGTTATAGGTAAAAGAATCATAATTATCCAGCACTAGTATTTTCATATCCAAATAAAATTAAACATTTTCGGCCATTTTCAATGCTATTCTCAGCGCTTCCAATTTATTGGTCACTTCCTGCAGCTCGCTTTCTATAGAAGATTTTGCGACCACACCCGCTCCTGCCTGAAACCTGAGCTGGTTATTTTCAGATACAAATGATCTGATAAGGATAGCATGGTTAAAGTCTCCTCTGAAGCCCAGGTATCCAATAGCGCCACCATAAAATTTACGGGATGTGTTTTCCAGTCCATCTATAAGGGTCATGGCCTTATATTTTGGAGCTCCCGAGAGGGTGCCTGCCGGAAAAGTATCCGCTACCAACTGTAGCGGATTGGCTCCTTCTGGGAGTTTTCCTGTCACTTTGGACACTAAATGTATGACATGGGAGTAATATTGGATCTCTTTGAACACCTCCACATTCACTTCTTCCGAAGTCCTGCTCAGGTCATTTCGGGCCAGGTCCACCAGCATGACATGCTCCGAATTCTCTTTTGGATCGTCATATAGCTTTCTGGCCAGCTCTGCATCAGCCAGGTCGTTACCGGTCCGTTTGAAGGTCCCCGCTATAGGAAATATGGTGGCCATATCATTTTTTACCACTATCTGGGCTTCCGGAGAACTGCCGAACACCTTAAAGGAACCATAGTCAAAATAAAAAAGGTATGGAGAAGGATTGATCGACCTCAGAGCACGATATACATTGAATTCATCTCCTTTAAATCCGGTTTTGTACATCCTTGAAAGCACTATCTGAAAAACATCCCCTTTATAACAGTGGTCCCTTCCGGTTTTTAATATTTCCAAAAATTCAGCATCTGTATAATTGGATACCTCGCCCCCTGCCAATGAGAAAGTATATGAAGGTATGTTTCTGCTTTTCAGTAAGGTCTCAATCTGGCCTATGCGGCTTGCTTCCCCATTGACGGAATGTTCAAAAATATAAAGCTCATTTTTAAAATGGTTGACCACAATGACAAACCTGTATACTGCATAATGCATCACAGGAGTACTGGAATCAGTTGGGTTCTGTAAGTGGATATCCTCAAACTGGTTGACCGCATCATACTGGGTATACCCAAAGAGACCATTCGAAATAAACTTAAACGGAAAGTCTTCTGCACCAAAAGCTGCAGAAAAAGACCTGAGCCTATCCATGAGCTTTTCACCCGGTTGAAGTGGTTTTTCCATTTTTTCTTCCATAGGATATTTTTCATATACTTTGCCGTTATGAAAAGTAAAGGAAGCCAGTGGGTCAAAACAAATGTAGGAATAGCTGTTTTCCTGCCCGTGATAGTCTGAGCTTTCAAGCAATATCGGATTGGAATACCTGTCCCTGACCTGCAGGTAAATGCTTACCGGGGTCAAAGTATCGGCCAATAACTTTTTGTATTCGGTATGTAATTTGATCTGATCCATAGTACGTAGGCATTAAAGAAAAGTAAAAAAAAAGGCTTGCCGGAATCCAGCAAGCCTTGAGTGATATATAATAATACTCAAATATTAGGCATAAGTTAGCTGACTCCTTTTTTCCAAAAGTAAGTGATGCCACCACCAATATTGAGTAAGATTTGAAATCATATTTATTTGTATTTGCAACAAATTTAGAAAAGGTTTTATTTTTACAAAAATATTTGCATAAAAATTATCAAAAACTTTGAATATGATATAGGTCATGTAACAAATTACCCGAAGCGGTATGCACATGTCCCGGATGTTTATCCGGCTGGATTTATGGGATAAGCATGGCTATAAAAAAACAATTTAAAAAGAAGCCATCCAGCATGACAAAAACCTTTAAATCAAGACATGACCCCAATAATATCAGAGTATCCTGCCAGATTTCTCCTATTCATAAAAAACAAATAAAAAAAAGATGAAAGATACCATTGCTCAATATTTTAAAAGGGTATTCGATGACTATAAAGTCTTGGTCAAGGTAAACCAAGAAGATTTTACCGGCACTGAACTGATCATCCATCCGGATGGAAAAGTGGAAAAAACAGATTTAGATTTTGATGAGGAAATCTTTGAGGACCTTGCTGAGGATGAATTTACTCCATGCAGCCCATTGGAATTCAATTTACACCTTAAAGGTCTAAGTTAACATCAATTCCCGGAATCTAGCGGATCGTTGTTATGGTGCCAAAGCGGGGCGATTTCGCGTTCCTCAATATGGGTGAGTGCCCTGTCCTCAAAAGTAGCCAATACGTAAAACCTGTCGTCCCGCTGTACCCTATAGACTTTGGTATTTCCTTCCAGTTGGCTGATGACCGCAGCAGGGTTTCTTCTCAGGAACTGGTTTTCAGACATACCGAGCCGAAACTCATTTCTTTGGGTGAAAATAGCACAGGAACTTAAAAGGGCTATCATACTTAAAATTAACAACAGATTTTTCATAATTCGAATTATACAATTATACTGCCATTTTTTTTGGCTTGATTCCTAACCAGTTAAAGTGAGGGGCTACTTATTTTTGTACTTTATTTTGGATGGAAGGGCTTTTTGCGTACCTTTGTTTCAAGCGGCACGACCAGCTCCTGCTGAATCCCCCAGGTCCGGAAGGAAGCAAGGGTAAGTGGTTGTAGCGGTGCGATGCCGCTTACTTTTTTTTATACCTTATTCTTTATATCAAACTAAATTTTTCAAGGTATTTCGCAATATTCTATTAATTTTGTCAGAGTTAATTTAAACCTTTAAACCTCTTTTTATAATGAAGTTCTTTATTGATACCGCTAATCTTAGTGAAATAGAAGAAGCCTATGACATGGGTGTACTGGATGGTGTGACCACCAATCCATCATTGATGGCCAAAGAAGGCATCACAGGAGAAGAAAACGTACGCAACCACTATAAAGCCATCTGTGATTTAGTAGATGATAAAGTAAGTGCTGAAGTCATCGCCACTGATTATGACGCTATTATCCGAGAGGGTAAAGAACTTGCTAAAATCGATGATAAGATAGTAGTGAAAATACCGATGATCAGAGACGGTATCAAAGCCATAAAATATTTCCACAGCGAAGGCATCAGGACAAACTGTACATTGGTCTTTTCAGCAGGTCAGGCCATACTGGCAGCTAAAGCAGGTGCATCCTACCTATCTCCATTTATAGGCCGTTTAGATGACATATCCTATGACGGTTTGGAACTGATCCAGCAGATCGTACATATCTACGGGAACTTTGGTTTTGAGACAGAAGTGTTGGCTGCTTCGGTTAGACATAGCATGCACTTGGTAAAATGTGCTGAAATAGGTGCTGACGTAGTGACTTGTCCATTAAAAGTCATCACAGGTCTGCTTAAGCACCCTCTGACAGATTCTGGATTGGCCCAGTTCTTATCAGACCATAATAAAGCTGCCGGAAAATTGACCTAAGCCTTTACTCCATGTGTCATCACATGGATCAGCATATTTAACAAAAGGCGCAAATTAATTTTGCGCCTTTTGTAATATAGGGACAATCAATGTTTATGCCCCGGCTTGGAAGACCTTTGATCATCCACATCCCCTTTATCAGCTTTCTTTTTCTTGCCTGCATAACCAACCCATACGAATATACCAATGATGATCAGCAGTAATAATATTATCAGTTCAATACCCATAGTATATAAAGTTTAGTGTTCTAAGATAAAACATGGCAGTAATCATTATGTTTTTAGAGCTGTAGCGCATAAAGGTATAGGTAGCTGGTCAACTTTCTTTTTTAAAAAAATTTTTATCCATTTCTCTTTTACTTAAATTTCGGACAAAACACATTTAGCCACCCTCTCCTATGTATATTATCAAAGTAAAAGGAAAAGCCAAAATACCGGATTATATTCAGATCAGAGATGAAAACTTTGTCTTAGTGGCTTACTTTAGAGCCGATAGACCCATGAAAAATATTGAAAAATTCGGATGGGAAGGGAAAGAGGCAGCACTGGAAGAAGTGATCAATTCCCTGCCATTTGGCAAACTGCAGAAGCTTGAACTGTAAATCCTCCTTTATAATACAAACTTTTCTGCTCAGGTCCGTTTAACTACATACCTACCACCAAAGAATAACAACTAACTTATAATGTTTTCAAGTGACCCTATAGTTCAAGTAAGAAACGCCTGCATTTTCCAAGGGATGAATACCGTATTGCAAGATGTGTCTTTCAATATAGAAAAATATGAATTTGTATTTCTGATAGGAAGGACCGGCAGCGGCAAAAGCTCCCTTTTAAAAACATTGTATGCTGATCTCAAACTGCAGATGGGAGAAGCGGAAGTGGCCGGCTACACCATACATAATATTAAAATTAAAGAGATCCCCTTCTTAAGAAGAAAAATAGGCATTGTATTTCAGGATTTCCAGCTTTTCACAGACAGGAGTGTGGCCGAAAACCTACTTTTCGTCATGAAGGCTACCGGGTGGAAAGACAAAACCAAAATGAAAACACGCCTGGCAGAAGTACTGATGCGGGTAGGCCTGGGAGGTGCCGCTACCAAGATGCCCCACCAGCTATCCGGCGGAGAACAACAGCGTGTGGTGATCGCACGGGCATTGCTCAATGATCCCTCTATCCTACTTGCCGATGAACCCACAGGAAACCTGGATCCTGAAGTGGCAGACGGTATATTTCAACTGTTTCAGGATATCAACAAACAGGGTACCGCCATACTTATGGCTACCCATAACCATGAGCTGCTCAAAAAACACCCCTATAGGGTACTGAAATGCGAAAAAGGAAAGCTTCTGGACAGCAAAACCTCAGACTTTACCTTGAGCACCTCCCAGTGAGGGAAGTGCTTATATTAATCTGCCAAAGTAAAGCTATGTGGTATCCTGCTAAGCTGTAACCCTGCTCCTTTTTTATTTTTTGCACGTAGGAATGCCTCTAATCATACCCTATACCATTTTCATAGGACCTGTAATCCTGCCATCACTGCCGATGTACCATTTTTAACCTGCTCATATCCAGGCCAACATTTAATTTTTCATCATGATGGTAAAAAAATCATATTATAATTTCTATTTTTTTTCACCAGCTTTTTCTAAAAATTATTATATTTAATAACCTAAAAATTAGATTTAGATGTAAATTTAACATCGCTATATCCACACGCCCTATGAAACTTCGATATTCAAATCATCATCCTTTACTTTTCCTCCCCCTTTTTTCAGTCCTGCTCCTAGGCGCCTGTAAAGAGCCGGAAACACCACTGGTGGAAGAAGAAACAGTCGAACTCAGCCGCAATGCATCCATTAACAACTGGATCAAGAAAGAAATGGATTTATACTACTTATGGTTGGAAGAAATGAAAACCCCCAGCTCCATTGAACTTGAACCTGTAGATTATTTTGAAGCCTTATTGAACAAACCTACAGATAGGTTTTCAGCCATATTTGATAACGCTACAGAACTGACGGATGGTCTGGGTGGCACAAGCACAGAAGCAGGATATGAATTTTACCTCTTCTCTACCCAAAATCCGGGACAAGTGATAGCGGAAGTCAATTATGTAAAAAGAGGCAGTCCCGCAGCTACCAAAGACCTGCTGAGAGGTGATATTATTACAGGGATCAATGGTAAAAACATCACCATTACCAACTATCGCACCTTAATAAGTGAAATTGGCAATGCCCATACCATCAGTTACAGTAGATATAATGCTGCTTTGGATAATTTTGAACGCAAGCCAGACATACAGATGGAAGTAGCACGAGTATCCGAAAACCCCAATTATATGGACACCGTATTTACCATAGATAACCAAAAAATAGGGTATATCGTATATCATTTCTTTGCACCAAGTCCTACTCCACAGACACCTAACACTGTTCCACTCTATGATAATGAAATGGATGAGATATTTCAAAATTTCAAAACGGAAGGCGTAAATCACCTTATAGTTGATTTTAGGTATAACGGAGGAGGCTATGTATCCAGTGCTGTAAATTTGGCCAGTCTGATAGCCCCTAATCTATCCTCCAAATCTATTTTTTCAAAAACAAGGTACAATAGCAATTTGATGGCGATAGCAGGTAATGATGATGTCGAATCCTTATTTCTAAACAAACCTGAAAACATAGGAGCTCAGCTGGGTGGAAAAGTATATGTTTTGACTACCAATAGCACTGCGTCCGCATCTGAATTGATCATCAACAGCCTAAGACCTTTTATGGATGTCATTATCATAGGTGAGAAAACTACAGGCAAAAACGTAGGTTCTATTGTTATAGAAGAAGAAAATAATCCTGAAAATACTTACGGAATACTACCCATCATCATGCAGAGTTACAACAGTAGGGACGAATCAGATTATGGCAATGGCTTCCTCCCCAATATTGAGGTTAATGAGCGTACAGAGCGATTAAGACAGTTTGGCGATGTGAATGAAATTCTTCTCCGCCATGCCATAGGCCACATTACCGGCACTCCTCCGGCGGGACGATATGAGATTTTGGACAGAACGGATATAGGTAATTCCATTGATCATAAGGATAGGGCAGGAGTTATGATAGATAATTTACACCTGAAACATCCTTAGCAGTTTTTATAAATTTTCGTAACCTATTAAAATCAAAGCGTTTTAATATCCCAATGAAAAAATCAACCCCCTGATGATTCCCTGATATTGATAATAGAAGGGAAGGTTTTCGTTACAGATTCCAGATCCGGCTGCGTTTTTCTGCTCAGCTTTTTCATCAGCTGAATGGCACATTCCTTTCCTATTTCATAAGCAGGTTGTGATATGGTGGTAAGTGACGGACATAGAAGATCAGCTATCTTCATATTAGAGAAGCTGACCAGCTTTATATCTTTGGGCATGCTGAGTTTTTGTTTATTCACAGCCCGATAAGTAGCTATGGCTAATTTTTCAACAGAGGCCAGTATACCGTCAGCCCTTTGCGGGCTTTGAAGGAGCATAGAGATCTTCTCCACATTATCCTGCTCTTCATGGCAGCACTGGACTATCCAGGAATCTTCAAACACGATTTTATGGGCTTTTAAAGCATCACGGTAACCTCTGAGCCTTTCCACTCCTATGGATATCTCTTTTGACAATAACAAAAACAGGATTTTACTACATCCCCTAGTAATGAGATGTTCGGTGGCTTTAAAGCCACTTTCATAATCATTGGTAATATACTGGGTGGTGGGTATCTGGGGACATATCCTGTCAAAGAATATAATAGGCAGCCCTTTAGAAAACACGGTTTCAAGATGGTCTATTTCGCTGGTCTGGCTCGAGACAGACATTACTATAGCATCTACCCGACCATTAAGCAGGTAGGAAATGATTTTTCGCTCGAGCTGAATATCTTCATGCGTATTGTACATCAAAAGGTGAAAACCATGTTGCTGGGTAACATCCTCTATACCATCTATTACCTGGCTAAAGAAATTATTGATCCGCTCCGGTATGATGACCGCTATGGTTTTGCTTTTATGTTCCCTCAGGCTGCGGGCATATGGATTGGGCTGATAATTCAGTTCCCTGGCGAGCTTGAGCACTTTATCCTTAGTGGGCTGGCTTATTTCATAACTATCATTAAGCGCCCTAGAAACAGTGGAAGGGGCCATTTTTAATTTTTCAGCCAGGTATTTAATGGTTATTTCAGCCATACGGGTAGGTCACTTATAGCATTATACATCCTTCGATCATTTATAACGATGCCGGGGTGAAGTTACACAAAAAAATGCCAGCCGGTCAGGATACTTTTTGAAGACCCGTTATTTACTCCTTTGGCAGTGGCAAAAGAGGCCGTTACTTATTACTCATTGATACCCCCGATAGCCCAGCTGGCCTGGGTGGTGGAAAGATTTCCCACCACCCAGGCCAGCTGATAGCTCTACCTCTCTCACAGGACACTCCTTACTTGGCCTAAAAGGAGTTCACAGTCGAAGGATTACAGGTTAGATAAACATTAATTGGCCCTTGTCCATTCTACTGTTCTTCCTATTAATGAAATACCCACAAATCCTCTTACCTCCAAAGTATTTTCATTTTTTTTCTTGATCGTAGCAGAATAGGTCTTACCATTTTTAGGATCATAAATAGTTCCTTCTTCCCACGTACCGCTTTTATATTGGAAGTCATTTAATAGCCTCATCCCCATGATGGGCCTGTCTCTTTTAGATTTATCAGCATTATTTTTATCTACTTTTGGCCGGTTATTTTCCGTTGGTTCCTGTAGCCAGACTATCTTTCCATAAAACCTGTTCCCTTCTTTGAATATCTCGACTTTTGCATCCTTTTCAGTATTATACCATGTACCGACTATGGCATCAGAGGCCTGGGCAAACACGGTTTGGGCCATTAAAATACCTATAAATGCAAGCAGTCCTGAAGTGATTGTTTTCATATAGTGTTGAGATTTTTAGTTTAACCCCAAAATAGACTAATAAAAGTTCAAGGCCAAAACATAATCCTTAAAAAATCTAAAAAGCTATGGAATGCCTATGCTTATACCTGGATTTAATTAAGGTATGAGAAAGACATGTTTTGTCTACCCAAAAAGAGGGATCATCCTGTTCCCTACCTGTACCCAAGACCTCCATTTATAATATCACCCACAGTATAAGGCTGACTCCGAATCCCACTACGGAAAGTAAGGTAGTCATGACACTCCATGATCTAAGCGTTTGTGTTTCTTCCATTCCGAAATATTTGCTCACCAGCCAGAATCCACTGTCATTTACATGAGAATAGATGCTAGCACCTGCGGCGATGGCTATGACCAGAGCGGCTTTTTGAAAATCAGTATAATCAATACCCTCCAGAACGGCAGCAGTCATCCCAGCACTGGTGATCATGGCCACCGTACTAGACCCCTGTAGCAAGCGAATCAATGCGGAAGCGATATAACCAAATATAATCGGTGCGAAACCCACCTCCATTAAGTAATTTGCCAACATCAGCCCAGCCCCAGTCTGGGTAAGGATCTCTTTGAACACCCCCCCTGCTCCCGTAATCAAAATAATCACGCCAGCCGGCCCTAAAGATTGGGTGCTCACATCCAACAGTTCCTGTTTGGTATATCCTCTTCTGATTCCCAATAAATACCAAGCCAATAAGTTGGCAATGATAAGTGCGGTAAAAGGATGCCCCACAAAAGCCAGCACCTCTAAAACTACAGGAGAAAATGCGCTTTTATTGACCAATGTCTGGGAAAAAGTATTTAACAGGATCAATATTAACGGAAGTCCTAATAGTGCCGCCACCATCTGCACAGAGGGCAGCTTTCTATCCGAAGGAGGATCCATATAACTTTCCGGTGCGGTCACCATGATGCGCTTGGCTATAAACTTACCAAAGACAGGTCC
This sequence comes from Anditalea andensis, assembly GCF_000714815.1. Taxonomy (GTDB): domain Bacteria; phylum Bacteroidota; class Bacteroidia; order Cytophagales; family Cyclobacteriaceae; genus Anditalea; species Anditalea andensis. The sequence goes on from NZ_JMIH01000018.1 coordinate 235,108, forward strand.
ACTGATGACCGCCGCAGGAATACCGGCTAAAAAACCAAATAAGATCACCCATCCCAAATCCGCCCCTAGAATATCTGCCACGGCTACCGGACCAGGAGTAGGCGGAATAAAAGCATGGGTGACAGCCAGTCCTGCCAGTAAAGGCATACCGTAATATAGCAGAGACTTCCCTGTGTTTTTCTGCAAAGCATACACTATCGGAATCAATAATACTACGCCAACATCAAAAAACACAGGGATACTGACCAAAAACCCGGTAATCATCAAAGCCCAAGATGCATTTTTCTCTCCGGCTCGCCTAAGTACAAAGGTGGCCAGAGCCTGTACCCCTCCCGAATTTTCTAAGATGGCACCCAGCATCGCCCCCAATCCTACCACTATGGCTATAAATCCCAAGGTACTCGCCATACCTTGCTGTATACTCAATAGAATTTCCCGCACTGGCATCCCTGCTACCAATCCAACAGATATACTGGATATCAGCAAAGATAGAAAGGCCTGTATTTTAAAGTATAGGATTAAAACCAATAAGACGGATACCCCTATTAATACAGCCCATAGCAGTACTGGATCAATCATGGTCGGCAGTCCAGTCCGTATGGAAATAAGTACTGCTGTCAGCATCCACACGTCTATAGGTATGTGCCCCGAAATAATCCCGCTGGGCCTGGATCATATTGGCCGGGGAATCCTTGGTAATATTGCCCAGATAATAGTTTAAAGCCGAAGACATGACCGGAATAGCGGTGCCCTCATTTAAGCTTTGGGAGACGGTATAGGCCAGGTCTACCTGGCTTTCTCCGAAAGCTTCTACCGCTTTCAAGGAACTGAAAACATCTTCACTTTCTTTAAATATATTGACAAGATCATCCATTAGAGTGGACCTGATGATACAGCCATTGGTCCAGATTCTGGAAACTTCCGAAAGGTTAATATCCCATCCATTGGTTTTGGAAACCGTCTGGATCAGATCAAAACCAATCGCATGGTTTAATAAACTCACCATGGCGTAGGCATTTTTAACCCTATCGGTATTTTCATCTTTTACGAAACCTGCAGCAGGCTTATAGGCAATTAGCTTAGACATTTCTGTCCGAAACTGTTTCCTGGCGCTTAAAGTCCGCGCCATGACCGCTTCTACCAATGGACCATAGGGCACACCGTATTCCAGCGCGGTACCGACAGACCAGCCACCAGTCCCTTTTTGCTCTGCCTGATCCAGGATCATATCCAGAAGATAGTGCTCTCCATCTTTCTTTTTGAGGATATTTATGGTTATTTCCAATAAATAACTATCCAAGTGATGGTCCCGCCATGTGGCGAAGACCTCACTTATCTCTATAGGATCCATACCCCAGTTTTTCCTGAAAATATAATACACTTCTGCCAATAGCTGCATTTCACCATATTCGATACTGTTATGTACCATCTTTACAAAGTGCCCTGAACCTTCCGGCCCCACATAGGTAATGCATGGCTTTAAGTTCTTATCCACGGCAGCCATCGGTTCTAAAAAAGGTTTGGCTATATCATAGCCTTCCTTTGATCCCCCCGGCATCATGGAAGGTCCCTTTCGTGCTCCTTCCTCTCCCCCGGATACACCCATGGGCAAAAAATGCAAACCGTGCTCCGCCAGCCGCTGGGAACGTAGTTTACTGTCTTTGTAATAAGAGTTACCACCGTCGATGACCACATCTCCTTTTTCCAATAGCGGGATAAGGTCATCCAGCTGCATGTCTATTGGCCTTCCGGCAGGAATCATGAGAAGGATCACCCTTGGAGAAGTCATGGAAGTGACAAAATCCTTAAGGTCATCAAAGGCCGCCAGATGAAAATCAGGGTTATCCTGTACCACCTGGGCAGCTATTCCTTCTTCCGAGCCCAGTACATGACGGTTATATATAGCTACTTTTGTTCCTTTTTCAGCTTGATTGAGGGCCAGGTTTCTTCCCATCACCCCCATCCCGATTACTCCAAAGTTAAACACTCTGTTTTCTAGTCTATCCATAATTCTTCTTACGATTAAATGTGGTGCTTTTATGATGTCTACGGTGATGCCATATTCAGGCATTTCTAGATCCGCTATTTGTGAGTTCAGCAGCACGGGGTTCATATAATGATTTTTGCGTGCATTTATCCGCTGGTTGATCAGATCAGGAGACCCTTTTAAAAATACCCAGTGTATATTGTCCGAAACATTTAGCTGCTTTCTATATCTTTCTTTTAATGCGGAACAGGCCAGTACTGCTCCTTTGCCTTTAGACCATTCTTTGATGTTTTCAGCCAATTCTTCAAGCCAGTGCTTTCTGTCTTCATCCTGAAGGGGGATGCCTGCTGACATCTTTTTTACATTTTCGGCAGGGTGAAAATCATCTGCGTCATAGAATGGCATGTTAAGTTGTGTTGCTAAAAGTTGGCCAGTGGTAGTTTTGCCTGACCCCGATACTCCAAATACGATTATTACCATTTTTCTAAAATAAACAAAATATTAAGGAAAACATTAGCCCGTTAAAATTTAATAGGCTTTTTAGCTTAAATTCTAATAACCATAAGGGATTATACAGCCATTCCTTTAAATCATTATTAAAAAAACAGCCCTATCATCCTCATCCCGGTGATGGAGTAGGTAAAAATAATTACCAAGGCCAATTTATGATAATGAAGCATGAATATCCATCACTTCCTATTATACTTCCTGCATGTATCCCTCAGGGGCCTTATTTAGGCCACCTGTCATATAACCGCTCCTCAGGTTAAATGGCTACCTAAATTTAGTTATTTTATTCACTCAGCAATATATAGTAATGAACAGAAAGCCTACATACCTATGGAAAAGCATCATAAATCCCTAATCATCGATTTTCCCACCATTATTTTAGGCTGTGTTTTTACGGATGATAAGTGGAGACAGAGAGGGTTTACCAGTTATTATACTGGATCCGAAATAATTGTCTAAAAAGGCTTCAATCGCAAAAAATAAATTCCACAAGTCGGGAATATTTTCTACAGGTCAGCAGTTTAAACTCCCCATATTTTGTGATTAAAACACCTATTCTCATGCTATTTAATTCTAAAATCAAATTAAAATTAAGTAATACAGGGCTAATTATTATCGATTGGCACATTCGGATCTTACTTTATATTGTAGAATAGTTAGTGGCATACATAGTGTTTAATTATAATTTAAACACTATAAACAATATGAAAAACTTGAAAACATTATCCATTGCAGCTGCATTTGCTACTGCCGGTATATTGATGGCATGTGATGCCACTACCACTTCTTCCACCGAAGACACCACTGCGGATAGCAGCTATGTAGCTGAAGAAACTGAAGTCACCCCTGCAGAATCAGAAGCAGATGAGACGGTAGTGGATATAGCCATAGGATCCGCAGACCATACTACATTGGTAGCTGCCCTTTCTTCTGCTGAATTGGTAGAAACCCTTAAAGGCAATGGCCCTTTTACCATATTTGCCCCTACCAATACAGCTTTTGAGCAATTGCCTGCCGGCACCGTAGACAATCTGGTAAAACCGGAAAACAAAGAGAAGCTTACCGACATCCTCTCCTACCATGTGGTATCTGGAGAAGTTAAAGCAGCGGATCTTTCCGATGGGCAGGTTATCCAAACCATCAACGGTAAAAACCTTACCGTATCAATCAAGGACGGAACAGTATCGATCAACGGAGCCAAAGTAACTGCTGCTGACCTGGATGGTAGCAATGGTGTGGTCCACGTTATCGATTCAGTATTGATGCCAAAATAACCTTCATTTTTAAAGATAAGGGCCTGTATATAGCAGGCCCTTATTTTGTTTAATATATTTATATGTTTATTAAACAATCTATTGCTGTATTTCTGATTGGATCAATTGTGCATCGTATAACCTTTGATTGATCTGTGCCAGTTGTTGACTGGCATAACCTTCCAGCTCCTGAACATTGGACGTGGCCACCTGCCCCTCCATGATCTCCTGGCCCCAAATAAAAGCTTCTATGTTCTTTTGGATATAGAGACTGTCAAACATTTCTCCATCATATGCAGCCAAATTGTTTATTTGGGTTTGCTGGGGATGAGGCAGACTATCCGCTATAGTTATTTCATAGCTTTCCGCAAGGGTTTCCAACTGTGCTTTGGCGAGGCCGTACTCTTCATTCATCCTTATGGCATAGGCCAATATCAACCCATCAGTACTATTCTGCTCCGCCAGCCTGGCATATTCCAGACCTAACCTATTAAAATGAGCCGCATTGGTCATGAACAACTCATCTTCCTGGGTCAATTCCGCCTCTTCTGCCGGAAGATGTTGATCCATATTACACGAAGCCATCACTAAAACCATCATACTATATAAAATAAACCCAGTATTGTACTTTTTTATCACCATCATAATACATTCATTTTGTGTTAAAATCTGTCATAAGTACAAGTAATAATATAAAATTGCATGTACTCACAAGCTTCCTTTCTTAGGGTAAAATATTTTATCAGAGGGTCAATATCAAACCTATGGAAGCAAAATTGATAAGGGTAAAATTATAAACCTCATCTACATCCGCCCCACCTTCCAATATCCTATACCCTGCTTTCAGGTCCAACTTTGAATAAACCGGCAATTTGCCTCCCAGAAAAAAATCAAATGCCCTTCCAGGTCCACCAGCCAGGCCATCCCCTTCCAGAAAAAGTGTGCAGCCGGGGAGCTGATATGCTGTAAAAAGATGGAGCAGCGGCACAAAGCCGACATCATCTTTACGGTCCGCGGTGCCATTTTCCGAAGTAAGCCTTACGCTGGCATCCCTTATCTTTGCGGTGAACCCTATACCTACTACCCAGCGATCAGTGGATACGATATCACGGCGATACGTAAGCCGGTAACTGTTGAATTTATAAAACCCATCTATATTCTCCCCTTCGCCAAAGGTGGAGTTTTGAAAAGCAATGTCGAATGGTGCCGCTCCTTCATAATTCACATTGAGCGGTGCAAAAAGGCCAAAGATATGGTTCTTTTCATTGAAGGTATATCCGACTCTCAGCCTAAAAGGAATGACCAGGCCTTTGGCATCAAAATCCCGGGTAAAATTAAAGGAAGTGCCTCCTTGATTGGGAATCCTGACATTGTTATATCCCTGGAAAGCCAGCCCGGATTCTACATCGAAGGTAAATTGAGCCTGGGCCTGATAAGTAATCAGCATGGCGACTGCAACAAGTAAGTGTTTCATCATAGTATATCATTTTTGTATATAAAAGCTACGCCAAACCTGTATTGTTTGCCTGAAGGGCATATTTGAATAAAATAATAGCATTGCGGGTTTAGGGTGACGAACCAGATCAAGACTTATAAAATTTACTGATTGTATGTCAGAAAGTTATACAGTGGAAGTGTAAAAAATACCCATACAGCCGATAAATAGGGCCAACTTGTTTGTTAAAATCAAATAATATGGTTTATATTTGCAACACTTTAGAGAGACATAAAGCGATACAGAGGGTTGGGTGAGTGGCTTAAACCAGCAGTTTGCTAAACTGTCGTACGGGTAATTCTGTACCGGGGGTTCGAATCCCCCACCCTCTACTGAACAGAATCCTAACTTACTGTTTGTCAGAAAGTTAGGATTTTTTTTATGTTTATTGGGCTATTACTGTTGCTAAATTCGGATTTCAAGCTAACATTTCATAAAGTCCTTCTAATTTTGAAATGAACAAAATCAGCATCTCCACTATAATTGAAGGTTAATCTTTCACTAAAAAAGGTATTTCTTATTTTTTTAATGCCGGCTAAAGTTAAACATATGCTTGTGGGGTTTCAAAGTACTTCACAGACCACACGGGGGAAATTTGACTAAGTGCCGAAAATCCTGCACTTTCCAGTTCGCTGGCCTTAAGCTATAGCAGTGTTCTGCCTCTTATTTATTTTATAGACTCTTAAACACAAATTCTTTATACATACCTATCGGCATCATTCCCATTTCCATTCTTCTTTTATCCAAATTGTCTATGTCTTCAGTAGGAGTCAATTCTACTGCCTTATTTAGAGGGTCAACTTTTGAGAATTGGGTTCCATATAACTGGTCTTGTCCATTATTGATCTGGATTCTGTCATAGAGATAAGCATAGCTTTGACTATCAATGTCGTCATTCTGTACAGCCTTCTCTATATTCTTCAGTTGTGATTTTTGCCATTGTTTGTCCATATCAGCATGTTGTATCATTAAAAATATCCCATTCATAGCATCTTTCCCAACTGATTTCCTTGTCGGAAAGCTATATTCTTTGAATATTTCTTTCAACCTGTTCCTATGCTTTTCGTCAATCTCCATAGGTCCATATTTAGTTATTTTGGTTGTATCTTATTATATTTTAAAATAAAGTCATTCATACTATTTCCTCTCACTGCCTGATCGTCCACGTACATGATAATTAATTCTGCTTGAAGATTTTTATTCTCTACTCTTACCTGAGAAAATCCAAGGCATGGATTCACGTCTGCCAAAAACTGCTTAGTACAAACTTCTTGCAATATGTCCTCATCCAGGGTTTTTAATAACTCGGCTATTACATCATTCTTACCGAGGACATTCTATACTTCAAGCCCCGTAATAAGATATTTACTGTCTATTTTATTTGAAATACTCCTTAGAGAATCAAATTGTAAATTAGCAAGCTCGTCATTTTTTTCCATTGAGCTCCCTATCATTCGCCAACCAAGGCTCCAGATTTCTTCATCAGATATTTGGAGATTTTCATTTTGATTGCAAGACGCCAAAAAGCTAGAACTAAAACCAAAAATACCAGTACTTTATTTTACATTATATTAATTTCTTGATATAGGGTAGAACTTGTTTATTTATATACAAATGAACAATAACGATATCATTTCATTTGGCAATAAGTAGTGTTAGTTTGAGATAGTTCGAATTTACTGATTTTTGTATATATAGTTTATAAATTGATGTTTTCCAAATCATGTAAATTTTGCATCCTGCAAAAGCTGTTCGCTTTGCTCCCAAAGCGCTACCATTAAACTGTTATCCTGAGCTAATTTGGAAGGTGCTGGAAAGGTTAGCTTTCCCGCCCGCAATGCGACATAAACCTTGCCTTCCGGAACTTTTACCTTCCCCAAAGCTAAACTTGCTAATGACAAACCCGCGTCTTTAATACTGTTTGATTTCGGAAGTATTCGCTTTCTCAAAAACGGTATGGTAAAGACCTGCCAAGCAATACGCATAAATATCGTCCCTTTTTGTAGTAAACCGGTCCCGGGTGTGGGCCCTGGATCATATGCAATACATTGCCAATTGTTTTGTTTTGCTTCTTTAGAATTAGCAAGTTGCCTTATAGTTAGTATAGTGCACAATTTAGAAGCAGCGTAAGCCCTTTGAGCATTGATAGTCATTTTCACATCCAGCGTAGTATCTTTTTCGGGATGTGCCAACCAAATTGCATTGGCGTGTACTGGTGGAGCAGATAAGGCATTTTCATCTGGGTTGTGCGTGCCACTTGTGGTCATTATGATTCTGGCATTGGTGTCCAAATAAGGCATCAATAATTTCAACAAATAAAAATGTGCCAAGTGGTTTACAGCAAAGGTGGATTCAAAACCATCAACAGTCCTTGAATTGATATCCGGGTGGTTCATACCTGCATTGCAAATAAGTATATGAATTTTTTCAGATTTGATATATTTTACCACCTCAGCGGCAAACAAACGGACATTATCCAAACTTTCTAAATTAAGTGGAATATGCATTGCCCCTTGAATTTGGCTCTTTCTATTTCCCAAAATCATTTTTGTCCCCAATGTAGTCATCAATTCTTTTGAAGTGACTGCTCCAAATCCGGAAGTGCCCCCAGTCATTATGATGTTTAACTTTTTCATATTCTTTTGTTATGGAACAAAGTTGCCATCAAAAAGGGGGAAATTATTTGCCATATGACAAAAACTATTTAGCTGATGTTTTTTCTAATTCTGCTTAATGAAGATGGTGTAATTCCTAAATATGAAGCCAGGTAGGATAATGGAATTCGATTGGTAAGCTTTGGATATTTTTCTAAAAACTTCAAATATCTCGTGGTGGCATCTTCAGAGAGTAAAGGATTTATTTTGTCTATTTTTTCAACCATTGCTTTTGAGAGGATTTTTTGAACGATTTTATCCCAACCAACAATGGTATTAGAGAGCTCTTGCCAATTCTCTTGTGAAAACACAATTAACTTGCAGTCCGTAACAGCCTGAACATATCCTGTTGATGGGATTTTATTATCGAAACTGTTTAAATCCACAAAAAAATTGTTTTCATCCATAAAGTAGCTGGTTATTTCCTCTCCTGTGTTGCTGTAGTAACAAAACCGGATCACTCCATCTAGGATGAAGCCCACCTTTCGGGCAATTTTTCCTGCCTCCGAAAAATATTCTCCTTTCTTAAGTGCTGATTCTTGTGCTTTTTGGGATATAAATCCTATTTGTTGTTGGTTTAAATTTCCAAATTGCAGTATGTATTCAATCAACATCTCCATGTCTACAAATTAGTTAAAGTATAGGTATATTAATTATAATATTAAGGTAGAAAAATGGCGGCTTTGTTTTTAGAATATTCATCAGAAAAAAGCATTTATCATTTCGTTTGGACTTAAGATTAACATAATTATTTATTGAATTCCCTTTCTATTAATAGTATTTTCAGTCCAACTGGGTCGGGTTTTCTGGGGTTCTGATCTATAATTATTTTTATGGATTTTCTGACCTTTTCATCTCCTGAAGGAACTTCACGGAGCAATTGTTTCAGTTGCAAAGCAAGTGATCTATACTTACTTCTTTCGTTGGTGTATCAGACGGAAGCTTTACTTCGTCGGTTTCAGCCCCGTAATGCATGATCCATTCGACTTATCTCCGTGAGGCTGTTCTTGTTACAGAAGTCTTCGATTTTTTTATAATCCATAATGGGTTATTTTCTAAAAATTAGAAAAAGCTTAGGGAGATGTCTAAGAAATATATACTCATATAAGTCTAAACCGGGAAAATATATACTGCCTAATGATAAAAGTAGTGGCTTTATCATACTCAAAGTATAAGCTTTCCAAGCTTATTTTTTTTACAAAAAACGTTAAAGACTCAAAAGGGAGGTGCTACTCACTCTTCAATATTTCCGCCGGATTAGCCCTTGCCACCCCAAGTGAATGAAAACCCACCACCAGTAAGGTCAATATCAGCACACCAAATCCCACACCCCCAAACATGAGGTATGGCATATCTATTTTATAGGCAAAATCCTGCAACCACATATTGCTGAGGTAATAGGCCGGATAAAATGCCAATACAAATGAAATCAGCACCAACCAGACATACTGAGAGGACATCAGTCCGATAAGCTGCAAAACCCCAGCTCCAAGTATTTTGCGGATACTGATTTCTTTTGTCCGCTGGGCAATGGTAAAAGATGAAAGTCCAAATAATCCCAATATGGATATCAGGATGGCCATACCTGAGGCAAAACCCATGACCCCCTGTATCTTACGGTCCTCCTCATAAAATTGAGCCAACTGTTCATCCATGAAAGTGAATGAAGCTGATTCTTGCGGATACATTTCCTTATATATATTTTCCAACCTTTCTTTAGCCACTGCCAGGTTTTGCTTGCCCGATACTTTGGCCACTAACAGGTTAAAATAATCAGGATTATAGGTCAGTGCCATAGGCATGATCTCTTCTTTCAGACTTCTTGCGTTGAAATTGTCAATGACCCCAACTATGGTTTTGGTATCCCCTCCCAACCTGACAGTGGCCCCAATGGCTTCCAAAGGATGGTTGAAACCGGCCTCCTTAAGAAAATTACGGTTGACCAATAATTCATCTTTTATGTTTCTGGCTTTTTCTCCCCCCAGCAATTTGATCTGATGGACATCCACAAAGGCCGAGTCCACGTTCATCACATGAATGTTTATCCTGGTTTCACTGGTATCTTTGGTGAGATAAAGATCTGATGTCCAGATGCTGTAGGAAGACACCAATACACCGCTAAGGCTTACTCCTTCGACAAAACTTTCATTTCTCAATCTTTCCGCCATGCTCTCCCTTGCGTCTCTATCCCCCATAAATGGAAGATTGGTGTAAAGCACGGCATCCTTTTCAAAACCCAAAGGCTGTGAACTTATATAATTAAGTTGGGTGGTCAACACCGTAACCAAAATAATAAAAGCAATGGAGGCGGAAAATTGGAGTACTGTAAGATTTTTTCTTAAGAATACCCCCATAGAAAAACCGTGCACATGATGTACCTCCCCTTTGAGTGCTCTTTGAGGCTGGTATCTTGCCAGCACCAGAGCAGGATACAATCCTGAGACCAGGGTAAGCAGCAACATCAACCCAAAAAGAAATAACAAACTCAGATGGTTGACATAGGAAGGCTCAAAACCTTGGGGAAGATAATCCTTGAAATATTGTGTGATCAGGTATGCCATTAAAACAGCCACCATCCCTGCGATCAATACTATGGCAAAAGTTTCACTCAAAAACTGTACTATCAACTGTACCCTCTGACTGCCCAAAGTTTTTCTGATGCCTACCTCTTTTGCCTTATTAATGGCCTGGGCAGTCTCCAGGTTGATAAAATTAAGGCAGGCAAGCAAAAGAATAATGATACCGATATAAACCAGTCCATCCAACATGGCCTGGGAAACTGCTGTATTGTCAAAATTCTCATTAAAATGTAGGTTGGCCAGTGGTTCAGCAAAAAAAACATTCTTTGTATCCGCTTTGTCAGCATAGTATTTATCGGAAATTGTTTTCAGCCCTTCATCAATGTCTGCGATGGTGCTTTGTTCAGCAGCCAATATAAACAACTGACTGGAGGAATTGAGATTGCTCCAAGTGTGAAGACCATACCAATCCTCTTTTTCTTTTAACTTAATAGTGCTGAAGGAAATAAAATCCTGAAAAAAGAAATCCGTTTTTCCCTCATAATCCTTGACCACGCCTTTTACCTGCGCCCTGATGGAATCATTGGCATCTATCCAAAGCATTTCCTTGCCCAAAACATCGTGAGGTGACAGTCCTGGGAAATACTTTTCCATACTGGCCAAGGTGATCACCGCAGACCCCGGTTCCTCCAAAGCAGTCACCGGTTCCCCTGCCACCCATTCTCGCTGAAAAATCTGCATAAAACCGGGATCAGCAAAAACCACATTGTTGCTTCTACCTATCTGTTTGTTTTGCTCGGGTAAAATTACCATGGTTTCATGCAAAACATATAACCTTCCCTTAGTGGAGATATTGGCAAGTTCTGCGTCGATCATTTCCCCCAGTGGTCCCGGAGTGGCCGAACTCTGGAAAAAACTTCCCGGCTCCCACTCCAAGCTGGAATTGATCCTATAAATCCTGTCCGCATTTACATGAAAGGTATCAAAGCCATGGGCAAACCAGACCATATTGAAAACCAACAAACAGGCAGCCATGCCCAAAGAAAGTCCCAAAACATGCACCAAGGTCCTTAATTTGTTCCTCCTGATATTTCTGATAGCGATGATAATATAGTTTTTTAGCATAATGCCCAATGATTGATGTCGGATATTTGACATGTTTTTTTTATACGCCACACCTCACCGTCTGAGCCGATGAGCGTAACAGCAGTCCGGGAATTTGCAGAGAAGTTTAGCATACGGAACCTCAAAACACGTTTACTTATCCCCACAGTGGAATAGGTATCGCATATGGATTCCACATTTTTAGCTTTGTCCACTTTGCGTGAACGGAATGTTGTCCCCTCTAGTACCTAAATTAACTTCGTGAAACCTCTTTGTGCTCCTTTATCCAGGCTATAAGCAGATAATTGTATAGCATATTCCTTAATCTTACATTATTAAAAATCCCTGACATACATATAAGTATTCCGGGATGATATCTCTTTTCCAATACAGGTGCCAAACAGAAGGGGCCCAATTTGCATAAAACATTGCATTCTTAAGAATATGGGTATTCTTTGCGCACAATATTGTCCGAAGGCGGACGAAAACTGCTGTATTACAAATAAATTTACCAAATTGAACTAAAAAACGGTTTTACTTAAATTAATTTAATGCTCATGCCGTAATCCTAGGAATCAGAAAGCAACGTGCTTTATATGGATCTGTATATTATATACATGGTCATATCAAACTAATAAGGCAAAACTGGAATATTTCCTGAGACAGCTTCAGAAGCGTACCGTGGGTGAAAACATAATCATCTCCATGTATGCCAAAGGGATATCAAATCAGGATATTGAGGAGCAGGTTCGTGAGTTATATGACATAAATGTATCCACCTCTACCATATCAAGGATCACCAGTGCCGTCACCGAAGATATTACTGTATAGAGAAACAGACCCCTGGATTCATTTTACTTCATTGTATGGATGGACGGAATCTTCTTCCAGGTAAGGGAAAATTCAAAGGTTGTTAACAAGGCATATTATATTGCCGTAGGCTTAAAACCAATGGACTAAAAGAAATTATGGGACTATGGCTGGGGAAAAATGAATCCTATGCTTTTTGGGTGGGTGTGCTCATAGACCTTAAAGCCAGAGTGGTCGGGGATATACTTATTACAGTCACTGATAATCTCAACGGTTTTACCGAGACCAGAGGAACCAACCTATAGACTTCCACCGGAGTAAGTTGCTTGCCTTTTAGAAGAAACCTTAAATCAGTATTCAAAATTCAGGAAACCTTATTATTAACCTAGTATCGATACCGCTACACGACACTTTAAAAATGAGATACTTACTTTGTCGGTGAAGGTACCTGATGAGCCCAAGAGGCTGGTTTATTTGAAAGTGACGGAGAAAGAACTGCTGGTGAGCTGTGATTTTGATACAGATCGTACTTATCTGAGCCGCTATGCCTATTATGCTTTATTGGCTCAAATGAACTATGATGGGTAGCGATAACTTTGAAAATTATTTATGGCCGGATTTCTTTGACCCCAAAGAGGAGAGATATGGGAAACTTGGAAGGCACCTAACAATGACTTTTTTTGTTTTGATGACAGATAATCCTATATTTAACCATAAGGGCAGTTGGAAAATATTTTGAAGCGCAGATATACAGGCGTTCAGATAAAGAAGGGTTTTTTCGCAATTATAGAGACGTATCCTAACCTTGAAGTTTAAAGAATGAAATTAAAAACAGAAAAGAAAAACGAGTCTACTGTCATTATCGTTTTCGGTGGCACAGGTGATTTAGCTAAAAGAAAGCTAATCCCTGCGTTTTATAACCTGTATCTAGATGGCTGGATGCCGGATAATCTGGCCATATATGGCCTCGGCCGTACAGCATTGAATGATGAAAGTTACCGGGAGAATTTATTTCACAGCTTGACTGAATTTTCAAGAAGCGGGAAACCGGAACCGGAAAAATGGGAACATTTTAAAAAGTTTCTGCACTACCTTCCTTCCAACATTGACGATGCCCAATCTTATCAGGAATTATACTCCGAAATAGAGCATCAGGAAAAAGCATGGGGACAAAGGGCAAACCGGCTTTTTTATCTGTCTGTAGCTCCCAAATTCATAGAGACCGCCTGTAGGAATTTAAGTACCCACGGTCTGGCAGAGGATATAAAGAAAGACAGGATCATTATCGAAAAGCCATTTGGCTATGATAAGGATTCAGCCATTGCTTTAAACAACATGCTATCCGAAGTATTTAGCGAAAAGCAGGTGTACAGAATAGACCACTATTTAGGAAAAGAAACCGTCCAGAATATACTCGCATTTCGTTTTGCCAATACTTTGTTTGAACCGCTTTGGAACCGCAACTATATTGAATACATACAAATAACGGTAGCCGAGGATGTGGGTGTTGGAGACCGTGGCGGGTATTATGACGGATCGGGGGCTTTGAGGGATATGATTCAAAACCATCTGCTGCAGATTCTGTGTATGATCGCCATGGAGCCTCCGGTGACTTTTGAAGCAGAAGAAATACGCAACAGAAAAGTAGATGTGCTGAAAGCCATTAGGCGCATACCCGTAGAAGACGTACACCATTACGCGGTAAGGGGACAATATGCCGCAGGGTGGATAAAAGGAAAAGAAGTAAAGGGATATCGGGATGAAGGGGAAACAGATAAAAATTCGTCCACCGAAACCTATGCTGCCATTAAATTTTACCTGGACAACTGGCGCTGGCAGGATGTCCCCTTTTACCTTAGAACCGGTAAAAGGATGCTTGAAAAGACTTCTTCTATTACGATTCAGTTCAGGCCCATCCCTCATACTACCTTTCCGACCAGCCATGCCGACGGCATAGCTCCCAACCGTCTGACCATTAATATCCAGCCCCAAATGGATATAAAATTGCGCTTTATGACCAAGAAGCCTGGATTGGAAATGAACCTGAGTGCTTCTGAAATGATATTTAATTATGACAGTTGCTCCACCCAGACACCAGAGGCCTATGAGACCTTGTTATTGGACGCCATGCTGGGAGACACGACGCTCTTTATGCGAGCAGACCAGGTAGAAGAAGCCTGGGATGTGCTGGCATCTATCCAGCAGGTATGGCAACAAGGCGGGGATGATTTCCCAAATTATGTAGCAGGAAGCTGGGGACCGGAAAAAGCGGAAGCATTGATAGCCAGGGAAGGACATTTCTGGGCTATGGATATTAAGAAAAATGATAAGAAGCCATAAAAATCCGCAATGATTCAGGCAAGCAATATGCTTTTTTAAGGGCGTAAGAAGAAGACAGAAAATGCATCTTCTTCTATTGCCTATCATTTAGTAATTGATATTTACTATCTGTAGAATAATCGTGTGGATATACCTCTAAAATTTAAAGGATGCTAGAAAAATTTAAGCATATCAAAGAATTAAATGAACATACTGCAGATCTCATCACAGAGGTCGCTAACAGATCAATTTCAGAAAATGGCTGCTTCACCATTGCTTTGACTGGTGGATCTTCACCTGAAGGTCTTTATAAATTGTTGGCATCGGAGCAATACCGAAAAAAAATAGACTGGACCAAAGCATTTGTTTTTTGGGGAGATGAGCGATGGGTGCCTCTGGACAGTCCGCAAAGCAATGCTGGGGCTGCGCACAAAGACCTATTGCAGCTACTTCCTGTACCTAAAGACCGGATTTTCCCGATGTACCATGAAGGGGCCACGCCTGAAGAATACGCTATGACGTATGCCTCTGTTCTGGAGGAGCATTTATCCGGTTCAAAGCATTTTGACCTTATCTTGTTGGGAATGGGTAAAGACGGACATACCGCATCCCTGTTTCCGGGAGAAGCAGTTTTGGAAGAAAAAAACAAAAAAGTAGCCGCATACTATTTGAAATCACAGGATATGTATAGGATCACCTTAACCGCACCGCTTATAAACGATGGTAAAAACATAATCTTTCTGGTCTTTGGAGAGGAAAAAGCGGATGCGCTGTATCAAGTATTGGAAGGAACAGAAAGTTACCGGCAGTTTCCTTCCAAGCTGATAACTCCTGTGTCAGGTAATCTCTACTGGATGGTAGATGAAATGGCCGCTGCCCGGCTCAAAAAACATTAGTGGGTCGATAAAGGGAGAGTTATCCAAGTGAGATTCTACAGTTTCCACATGGCAATTAATGTGTGCCCCTTATCGTCCATTCATGGAAGTGCTTATCCTTTCAATCATCTCCTCTCCTCTTATCCTATTGCAAAATGACCGGTATCATAAATATGGAAGTCCACTATATTGACGCCTTTTTAAAATGCAGCAGCACCGCTTTCAGGGTAATATTCATCAAATCTTAACCCCTACTATCAATAGTGGGCTTCGTTTCCTTTGAGATATTGCTGCCATATTGGATATAAAGTTTACTCCTTCTGACAGTCATACCCCAAATCAAGGTGCATCACGTGAGCATTAGGACTGTTCATTATTGGATAACCAGGGAGATCATTTAGTCCATATCCTGGATAACCCGGTGTTATTGATAAATATTCATCTGAAAGCTTTTCCGATACTTTTATATATTAGTGGGAAGAGTATGCAAATCCCTGCTACAGTGTATAAATAATCAGTATCCCCGATCATAAAAATGGTTCTGTACTTAAACTTGTATGCCAGAACCCATCAAAATATTTTAATCCTGTTCCAATGGCCCTGTCCATGGTAGCATGGGCAAAAAGTATTATTCCTATCAGCATCCATTTTCGGCTTCCTCTTGAAAAACCATACATTCCCAACACAACCCCTGTACCTCTGAAATGCAATAAATTGTAAATAATGGCGCCAACAGTATTGTTTACGAGATAGCCTATCATGCCCACATCAGGCAGCATTATCAGGGCCGGGAACCACCACCATTTATAATCTAAACGGTAGAATAAAAAGATACATCCCAGAAAAATGAACAGTTCTTCAATTTGAATTAAGATTTCCATAATATTTTTTCTACAATTTATAAATAGTGATTCAGTAAGTATTTTTGATCTTATTTGTCCAATTTTCCAAATGATCCGAAAGGGGTTTGTCTGCTTTGTCCAAAAATAAGTGGTCTATAATTTCCATCCCTACATAGGTATAAATTCCTTGGTCTGAAGTGAGCAGTAATGCCTTATCCATTCCCATGGCCTCATATTCAGCTTTTGACTTTCCCTGGGTATTGATTATGACTGCTTTTTTACCACTGAGTAAGCCTTTTTGAATACCTTGATCGTAACGGTAAGCAAAACCATAAGACAATACCCTGTCTATATAACCTTTTATGATGGCAGGTAAACCCGTCCACCAGATAGGGTAAATGAATGTAAGGCAGTCGGCCCAGATAATGAATTCTTGTTCCTGTTTTACATCATAGGAGACCTCCCCCCTGAGCTGTCCCGCCATATCACTTAAAGAAAGTACAGGGTTAAAATGTAGGGCATATAAATCCCTGACTTCAACTTGATGGTTATTATCGATAAGATAATCTACCACTACGTTTTTTAAGTGGCTGTTTAAACTATGGTGATTGGGATGTGCATAAATGATTAAATGTTTCATCTGGTTATCATCTATTTTTAAAAGGCCATAACTAATTACATGACGAAGGAAACTGGATGGAACCTCACATGGGCAGATAAGCATGCCCGTGTGTGAGGTTTTCCTTATCCTCGGTTTCATCGTTTTTAAAATTCTATCAATCTGATGAAGCAAATGTAGATTAGTGCTACAGATAAAAATTGTAAGAAAACGAAATCAGGAGATAGGATTACAGATTTCCTGCTGGAAGTTGAGGTATTGGGTAGGGCTAAGATTTATATAGTGTTTGAAGTCTTTGATCAGTTGGCTTTGATCATAATAACCACAATCTGCTACAATTTGCAACCAATCTATTTTTGAGGTTGATGAAGCCATGCTTTGAATGCTTACCACTGCTTTCAAAAATCTTAGGTAGCGGATGTGTTCTTTAGCGGAATAACCAAAGTGTTTTTTATGTTGAAGTTGCATATTGCGTTCCGACTGGTTATTTTGGTATGCCACCGATTTTATAGGATTTAAAGGTTGCTCCCTGACACTGGCTAACTGGGCCGCAATTTTATTTCGGTTTGTTAAATAAGGTTCACTGAATTTTAGCACATAATTTACTCTTGTATGGGTATCCTCCATTTTGCTAAGTTCATACCACAGCATCCCTAAGTAATCTCCGTGGACTAAATCTTCGGGGCCAATCGGCAAATGTTCCGACACACCCACCTTCCCAAAGATCCTATAAAAAGCATCATCCTTAAAATTGACGATCAGTATTTCAGTATTTGCAGGAAGCGTATATTCAAAAGCCTGCTTTATTGGACCGAGAAGGAGGTATTTGTTGACCTCTAACCGTGTACCATGTTTGGAGACTAAATATGGTTTTTCTCCGAAACTAAAAACCAAAATGGTTTGATAGGAAGGCAATAACGTTTTTGTGATGGCTTCGCCGGATCTGTTTTCGGCAAAATAAAAATGAGTGAATACTTCTTCAAATCCATTTGGTAGCTCTATTCTAAAGTTATGGTACCCAAGGTTTTCTTCTATCATTCACCTGTCTTTTAAAAATGACTGCTGTTAGCTGACTGAACTATAAAAAGGTGAATTTTGGTTTCACCTTTTTAACAATTGTTTTTTAGAGGCCAGAACTTGTCTGTACCGGAGGTCGGAGTGGTATCTCGCTTTTTTTGATAATCATCCCATTGGGTGATGCATTTTGTCATGCTTGATTCATCTCTTTATATTATGTTTTACCATAAGCCCCGCGACATATACTATCTTCCCTATACGATAATAATGATAAACAGTATTGTCTTAATAACCAAAAAATTAATATGGTCCAAAAGACCATTACCTCACGGAAAAAGATCACCACCGACTTTCCATGATATTAGACTTTAGTCGAAATCTTCCGCTTTGATTGTCTTCCCCAAGCAACAAATACAGCAAGAAAGGCCATAAATATATTAAAGCCGATGTCACCTGCTTCACCTCTTGAAATATGAAAGATGCATGCAGCCATCATCAAAACAAATATTCCATAAGCAGCAAATATGGTTAACTTGGGTTTGATGCTTAGCCATAATGGGAAAACAATTCCAAGTCCTGCCAATAGGTCAATTAGTCCGGTAATCAAAACAAGATGAGAGCTTTCCTTTATCCAAGGGAAAGGCAATGCATCAGGTTGCACTAATTTCATAACCCCGGCCCAAAGGAAAGTTGCGGCCAATACTACCTGAGCTGTCCATAGCATTATATTCAAAATGTTGGCGTTCTTTTGTTCCTTTATCATCATTTTTATTTTTTATTTGATGGTGCAATAATAAATACCTTTGCTATTCAAATGACATTACTTACCTTTTGGATAGCGCTATCCAAAGAGTAAGTAATGTAAATAAAGGTTGTTGTCAAAAAGTGGGTGACCCAACCATGCAGTCCATACAGCTGGCACCTGTAGCGGTAGAAGAAAGATGGGAATTGCTTATTATATAGGCATTATCTAAAAAAGCCTAACGGTATAGATCCTCCCTAGAAATTAAAGGCATTAAAGATCAAATCCTGTGGAAGGAAATGAAAAGGCAGGAAAACAAATGAGATGATCTGGAGGGCTAATTACTGCATTTCCCCACTACACTGTAATACTTGCGGCTTCTAGTTGTAAAAATATCGGATGGGCTTCATATCTGGGTATGCTGCACTGAAAGGAAATAGTTTGGGAATAAACAGAAATACTTATATGTAGTTTGTAATGGCTAATTTTTACTAGCAGTTCAAATTTACCTTCATAAGTGAATTGATCCGGTATTCGTCAATTAAACTGAATACTGAAATGAATAATAGCGCATTTAATAATAAGGCCAGCATTCCTAAACTGACCTTATTATTAAGATTTATTACCAAATCAATACTTCTTTAGGTTGTTTTCTGGTATTGGCTTTGAATAAATTAAGGCTTGCCATAAACTCATGCGTGGCATTTGGCAATAGATATGATCTGTTCATCGGAGTCTCATATACATATCCAATGCTTAATTTATTTAACAAAAACCCTAATTGAAAATTATTGGCATAATTGATCCTATGACCTGCCCCAACCCAAAATTTGTCCATTAATAAAGCTTTGACATTGAATTCTATATTATCCGGCAAATCCTCCTGACTTCTGTACATAAAGTTAGAAATAACCGCCAGATTTTGGTTTAAAGCCTCACGGTAACCGGCCTGAACAATATTTACTGATGGTTTTCTCTCTATAAATATATCACCGGAGCTTATAGCTCCCTTATTCAAATTGTGCCTACCATAGGAAAGGTAATAATTCCTATGCGTAAAGGCTAAGCCCATGTTAAAATCAAGCACCTGCATATTGGCAAACTGATTTAAATACTGAGCAGTGGTGGGGTCATTGATCTGTTCCACTGAAAGTAAATTCCCATCCAGTCTGACACTGTTGAAGTTTACGCCGGCACCTAATCTTAAATGATGGCTTTGGCTGATCCTGACCCTGGTAGCATAACTCGCTATGAGTTCTGTTTCCTGAAAAGGACCATATTGATCATGCAAAATACTTATGCCAGCGGCATTTTTTCCCAAAAGTGCTGGATCCGTTTCATTGGATAATTCTGCAAAATCAATTTCCAAAGATGCAAACATGGTTTTAGGTGCTCCTTCAAAGCCTACCCACTGGTTTCTGACAAATCCTCTGGCAACTGATCCTTCATAGCCTGTCAATCCCGGATTGTAATAGTTCTGGAAATGGCTGAACTGGCTGATATATTTTCTAGATTGCCCCTGTACAGCCGTGAAGGCAAATACAAACAAAAGGCATATGATAGATATTTTCTTCATCTGTTTATAATAGATATTTTATGGAGAGATGGAATTTCGCAACCTTCATAAGGATCTTACTGTGACATCCTTGGATCATGCTCGATTTCATTTAATTCATTTTATAGGGGAGGCCCTGGAGCCTCCCCTGATTATTTATTTTTTCAATAAAGTCACAAAACCTTTCCTGGTCTGTTTCAATTCCTTGATTTCAACCACATAGTAATAGGTTCCTGCTGCCAGATCAATGTTATTAAAAGTTCCATCCCATCTTTTATCAGGATTCTCAGTATAAAATACCCGTTTGCCACTTCTCTCAAATACCGAAACGCTTACCCCATCATAGAACCTGAGATCATTGATCCCCCAGTCATCATTGATTCCATCTCCGTCCGGTGTGAAAGTAGTGTAAATAATGATGTCATTTACCGGGATCCTTTCCCTTTCTATCTTGACCAACCTGTCGAGCACATTTCCGTCTCTGTCAGTAACCCTTATGGATAACTGGAATTCAGTTCTTCCTGAAACTCTGTCCGCGCTGCTCCAGTAAAGGTCATGGTCATGGATTTCAAAATAACCGTTATCGTAAGCATTCCCTACAAGTTCTATCACATGGTATGTATCTACATGATCAATTACTGTAAGCTTTCCGACATGCAGGAAAAACTCTGAAGCACTACCCTTAAATGTATGATTGCTTAATGTAATGTCAATTGGGGCTTGTTTAGGCAGAACCGTAAAGATAATCTCACTGTACAACTGGTTAGCGTTAATCACACCCACGGTGTTCTCCAAATAACCCTTTACCGGATAATCACCTCGGGCATAGATATCTGACTGTTCAAAATTCCATTGAACCTTCATTTCTAAAAACCTCCCATCTTGGCTCATTACCACTACCATTTCAGGCATTTCAGGATATTGCCCCCATGCAGCACTTACGTTTGCAGGATGCATGATCTGTTCTACGGTGATTCCAGAGATCCTGAATTCCGCTGACACATAATTCACTTCATAATTATTGGTTGCAGATAGGTTACCAAGTCGTATAGCATAGCTTCCAGGAATTTCGCCTTTTTCTCTGGCCAATGAACCTGATAGCATGGCTGCACGATCTTCCGCTTTCAGGCCAGTTACCGTATATGTAAATACGGGATCTTCTTGCCCGTATATTTTTTCCTGGTCAGCTGTTGCTATAATAGTCAGTATGGCAGGCATTACATCAAAAGTGGCGTTTTGATAACTGATCTCATAATTCTTATCAACTGCCTTTTCTACCACTATATTATAGATACCTACGCCTGATAGCGCATTTACAGTAGTTTTGATTTCCGCTGGAGTAGATATGGATTCATCACCGTTTACCAGTCCCTGGTATTCATAAGTCAGTTCGGGATTTTCGTCTCCATAGACTTTTGACTTATTATGAGCTTTCACCAAAAGAACTGCGGGTGAAATTATCAGTTCGGCCTGCTTATAGTTAATACTATAATTAGGATCAAAAGCAGCACTTATTTCAATTGGATAGGTGCCTGTACCAGATGAATTTGTTGCTACAGTTGCAATAATTGGAGCTTCTTCTGTTTCGGTATCCCCATTGA
>NZ_JMIH01000019.1 GCF_000714815.1 Anditalea andensis
TGAAACCTTCCCGCCCAAAAGCGGGATGCTCTATCCAATTGAGCTACAGGACC
Source organism: Anditalea andensis (assembly GCF_000714815.1). Lineage (GTDB taxonomy): Bacteria > Bacteroidota > Bacteroidia > Cytophagales > Cyclobacteriaceae > Anditalea > Anditalea andensis. Next base: position 54 of record NZ_JMIH01000019.1, read on the forward strand.
GTAATTGTCGGGGTGGCAGGATTCGAACCTACGACCTCCTCGTCCCAAACGAGGCGCGATACCGGGCTACGCTACACCCCGAAGCTTTAATTTTATACAAGTCCAAATACACCAGCGTACAAAACTGTGATCCCGCTGGGATTCGAACCCAGGACCCATACATTAAAAGTGTATTGCTCTACCAGCTGAGCTACGGAATCATTTTTATTATTTCAATCACCCTATAATCTTGGCCTCACGATCAAAACTAAAAAGCTAAACACTAAAGTTATCGACTCCGGATTTCCCTGTATCGACTCCTTAAATATCCTCATTAAAGTATCCAACGTGTATGCCTTATATTCTGGCAGCGCATCTAGCTTAAGTCCATACGACTTAAATTTTTAACGAAATTTGATTTGCTTTTTGCTAAATCTTTATCGTAATTGGACTGCAAATTTAAGCGACCTTATTTAAAATGCAAAACTTACAGCCAATCTTTATTACAAAATTTCTAATATTTTTTTTGATGATTACACAAATCATTAATTGTCAAGCAAATACCAAAAACTTAAATTTAGGAGATTCTTTGTTCAAAACGCAAAATTACAAAGAAGCCTTGGAAATTTATGAAAACTTGCTCCATGAAGAGCAATCCTATACGCCAAGCATGCTGCTGAAAATGGCATTTATCACAGAAGGAATGGGCGATTATCCTAAAACTACCCTTTACCTGAGCAAATATTACGATTACAATCCCAATCAAAGAATAACCAATAAAATCAAAGCCCTAACAGAACAGACTAATCTTGTAGGATACACGGTTTCAGATGGTGAACAATTCTTCCGGCTTCTGGCAGACCAAAGAGAGAAAATAACCATATTCTTGATTCTATGTCTATTGCTATCTCTCGGGTTCATTATAAAATTTAAAGAAAGAGCCGATAAACCTCGCTATTTTGTACCCAGCATTATTCTTATATTGCTCATCTTCTTTTCCAATAACTTTTTGCATACACCTCAGCGTGCCATCATCACCGGTAGCCCTACCTTAATCATGGACCAACCTACGGCAGGAGGTAACCTCATTAAAAAAGTGGATGCCGGTCACCGTGTTAAAGTAAACTCCACTAAAGATATATGGTACGAAATAGAATGGGAAAACCGTAAAGGCTATGTTAAAAAAAATAGTCTTACTAAATTGTAATCATAAAAAAATGACTTCTCCAAAACCACTTCTATCACTGTATCCTAGAAAATGCCATTTTATAAAAGTATGTCATATTATATGTATGGTCACAGCATAGTGACTTATATTATCTTATCAATTCGGAATAGCTATAACTGTAAGTTTATTTTATAAAAAAAAGAGTGATTTGTATCTAAATTGCCTTTATGATTTTCAAAAAAAATTTACCGTAAATATTTTTAAATACAAATGCATGGATATGCCTATTCATAAACCACAAATAGATCGTCAGCTAAATAATAAAACATTGGTTAAGTGTATAATTAATGTTGTTATTTAGGAAAACAGTACGAAGAACATAATTGTAGTACCATCATTTTTCAGCATTTTCCACTTCATCATCATCATCATCCTCTTCCACATCTACCAGGGTCATGATCTCACCGGGGGACATATATAGGTCCCGGATCTTGTTCCTGTACTCTTCCGGGAGGCGGTCATGGTTTAATATAAAGTTTTTGGTATCTACCAGGTTATTACCCAATCCACCCGCTACAGCATAACTATCTGCAGTAATTTCTGCTTGGGTAACAAATGCATTAGAGGTGACATATCTCACCCCAAAAGAAATTAAGCCCAATCTGGATTTATCAAGATAATCCATGATATGTCCCAGTTCATGACCAATCCATCCCAACAGGACATTTTCAGGAACTTCTTCTATTGGAAGCCATTCATCATCCAGTTCAAGATATCTGCTAATATTTATGCGGTATTTCCTATTGCTTTTACTATTAAAAAGCAGTGAGCCAACTTTTGGCTGAGCTTGCATCACTGACCCTCTAATTTTCTTTTTAAAGTCAAAATCAATTTCTACCTCCATTAATTCAGGAAAATGTGAAAGTGCCAACAATGTTACATCTCTGATTTCATCAGGAATTACTTTATTGACCGCATATTGCTCCAAATCTACATATTCGGTCACGCTGGTGGTAGGCATAGGTAAATCTTTCTCTTTATTATCTGACAATTGATCACTCAGCATTAGGCTCAATATTATAGAGGTGGGCAAAACAATATGTGCTAAAATGTATGAAATCATAATTAAACAACTGGGTGGGGTACTGAAAAGTTCAGGCTCAGGACTTTCCTGTATTTAACATATATAGGTTAAAAGCAAAAACCATCCCGTTTAGGATGGTTTTAATAATTAATATTTAAAATATATATTAACTTACTTTTACATTCTTCAAATATTGAGCATTCTTTTCTGCACTCTCCATAGAAGTAATATTGTCAAATCTTTCTTGTTCGGCAAAGAAATAATCCATTCCATTTTCTTTGGCAGTTTTGATAATAGGAAGAAAATCTATCATACCAGTACCTAACTCTGTAGAGGCATCAGCCTCTCCTGGTGAGGCGTCCTTTCTCCTGTCTTTGATATGGCCCAGCTTAAACCGGTCACTGTATTTCCTGAGATAGGCCTCTGGATCATGGCCAGGTACTACTACCCAATAGAAGTCCATTTCATAATATACCAGTTCCGGATCAGTGTTTTCCATAAGAAAATCTTGTGGCATTTCACCTTCCAAGGGTTCAAAGGTATAACCGTGATTGTGATAGGCAAACCTTATGCCCTTGTCCTTACAAACCTGTCCTATCCGGTTGAATTCATCGGCTAATCTTTTAAAATCGTCCATGCTCTCCTGTGGACCTACGTAAGGGCAAATCAGGTATTTTAAATCAATCTCTGCCGCTTCAGATGCCTTTTGCTCCAGACCTTCAAATACATTGGCATGAGTCGAAATAAATTTAAGGCCTAGATCTGATGTCATATCCTTGAAAGCTCTGTGCTGCATACCCCAAAAGATCCCCTTGCCTCCGTCATAACCCTCTATCGTATCGTACCCATAAGCGGCTATTTTTTCTAGCGTATTCCTCACATCCTCGTCCATTTGGTCTTTTACAGAATATAGCTGGATCCCTATATTGGAAAGCCCCCTTCCTGCATTATTGTTAACCAATGCAGACTTCCCTTCTGGGCTACTGCAGAATTGAAATGGCAAAAAGGCACCGCTAGCCATCACCGCTCCCAATTTGAGGAATTTTCTTCTGTTATTCATTTTTATAATTTATTAAATAAAAAACTAAGGAACTTTAGGATATTAGGAAGCCTGTTAAGTTAAATTGCCCAGACTTTATCTCCTACAGTGTAATCTGTACAACCATCGTATCTACCAGGGGTTTCGACGTATCTCAGCTGTTGGGTAGCACCTATTTCCGAGGTAAAATAGCCTAATAAGGTCAGGTCTTTCATCATATTGATGTACTGGGGCCCGTCTTCATTTTCTATGTCTCTTCCTTTCCGGTTCAGACTATTGAGATATTCAGTTCTCTGCTCTACAGTGCCGCTCATAAAATCATTCCCCATCTCCTTTTTAAAGCCGTCCCTTATTTCATTCAAGCCCCTTATCCAGGTTTCCTGTTGCTCTTTATTATAAGTCTCTCTTACCATAGTAGCCATAAAGACTCCTATTCCCGTAGCTTTAGCTCCTGGAGTATCCGTAGTAGGGATGATAGCCTCTCCGATTTCATCCATATAGGCTATTTCACTATCAGAAAAATCCAGGCCCTCTATCCTATCTTCAGGAGCACATCCAGTAAGGATGACGTTGGCACCGACCATAGTCCCACCCATCATGAGCACCATATTTTTCAGCGCATCTCTTCTATTCATTGCCATAATATATGTGTATTATAGGTTTCTGTTTTTTAATTCTCTTACCGCAAAGTCCACCGCTCTGGCAGTCATGGCCATGTAGGTGAGGGAAGGGTTCTGAGCAGCCGCAGAAGTCATCGCTGCTCCATCTGTAACAAATACGTTTTTAGCGTCCCATACCTGATTATTACCATTTAGAACGGAGGATTTAGGATCTCTGCCCATCCTGGCAGTTCCCATTTCATGTATCCCCTGGCCCATGGTATATCCGCTGTCAAATTTAGATACATTTTTGAGACCGGCTGCTTCCAACATTTCGGCAGCATCATTCATCATATCCTGACGCATTTTCATCTCATTTTCTTTGATTTCAGCATTCATTACCAGTACTGACATCCCCCATTTGTCTTTAACATCAGGACTTAGCTTAATCGTATTTTCATGGTAAGGAAGAATTTCACCAAAGGCGGTGATGCCCATGCTCCATGGCCCTGGTTCACTGATCGCGTCTTTAAGGGGAGCCCCGAAATTAATTTCTGCTATTTCCCTGCTCCAACCCTGTCTGCTGGCAGCACCCTGATACCCAAAACCTCTTACGTAATCCCTTTTATCCCCATTAATATTCCTAAATCTGGGTATATAAATACCTGTAGGCCTTCTTCCATAATAATATTTATCATCAAACCCTTCCACCTTACCGTTTGCTCCTAGTCTGAAATGATGATCCATTACATTGTGCCCCAACTCCCCGGAACTACTGCCAAGTCCTTCCGGCCATATATCTGTAGCTGTCCTCATCAGTATGGCTGTGGAGTTAAAAGCTGAAGCACATAAGAATATAATTTTAGCTTTATATTCTACTGTCTGGTTGGTTTCAGCATCCAATACCTCTACACCAGTGGCTCGCTGTGAATCTTTATCATAAATCAGCTTATGCACAATAGACCATGGCCTGAGAGTAAGGTTCCCGGTCTTCATAGCAGCAGGGAGTGTGGAAGACTGAGTGCTGAAATATGCTCCGAAAGGACATCCAAGCCAGCACTTGTTCCTATACTGACAGTTAGTCCTACCCTCTAGCGGCTGTGTGATATTCGCCACTCGCCCTATAGTCACATGGCGTGAACCTTTAAAATGGTCTTTTACCCTGGCGGCAACATCTTTTTCCACACAGTTCATATCCATAGGAGGCTGAAATTCGCCATCAGGGAGTTGTGCCAATCCATCTCTACTTCCAGATATTCCGGCAAATTTTTCTACATGGCTGTACCATGGGGCTAAATCCTTATACCGGATAGGCCAGTCTACCGCAATGCCTTCTTTGGCATTTGCTTCAAAGTCTATATCACCCAGTCTATAGCTCTGCCGTCCCCACAATAGAGATCTTCCCCCTACCTGGTATCCTCTATACCAGTCAAAAGGCTTTTCCTCCACATATGGTGAATCAGATTCATGTGCCCACCAGTCTACATTCAGCTCATTCAATACATAATCCCTTCTAAGTACAGGATGATTTTCGATCATTTCTACCGATCTTCTTCCTCTATAATTAGTCTCCCAAGGTCCAATAGTAGCCGTATGATAGTCCTTTACGTGCTCTACATTCTGTCCTCTTTCCAGTAACAGGACCTTAAGCCCTTTTTCCGTCAATTCTTTTGCCGCCCAACCGCCGCTGATACCTGACCCAACGACTATAGCATCATATTCTTGATTTGCCATAAATTATCTATCCTCTATTCTTATATTAAACATCACATATTTCTATAGCTTCACGCAGTGATGCTATTTTATTACCGGCCTTGGGAATAAATTCCTGAGCCACATATCCATCAAATCCTGTATCCTTTATAGCATTCATTATCGCTGGATAGTTTAGTTCCTGACGGTGATCTATTTCATTCCTTCCAGGATTACCTGCAGTGTGGTAATGTCCATAGTATTGGTGGTTTTGCTTTATGGTCCTGATAACATCTCCTTCATCTATCTGCATATGATAGATGTCATAGAGCAGTTTAAAGTTTTCAGAATCCAGCCTTTTGCATAGTTCAACTCCCCACTTGCTGTTATCCGCCATATAATCAGGATGGTCTACCTTACTGTTCAATAATTCCATCTGAAGTACTACCCCTTCCTTTTCAGCCAAGCCAAGAATTTTCTTTAACCCTTCCACACTGTTTTTCAATCCAGTTTCATCATCCATCCCATCTTTGTTTCCACTGAAGCATATCAGGTTTTTATATCCAGCTTTGGCTACCTGGGGGATCATTGCAGTATAATTGTCCACCAGTTTCCTATGATACGTTTTATTATTGAAACCATGGATGAGGTTGATCTCTGCCCCATTGCACATAGAACTGTGAACATTGTGCTTTTTCAGTGTATCCCATCCACCAGGCCCCACCAGATCGATTGCATTAAATCCAAGCTCTTTGATCGTAATACATAATTCGTCCAATGACAAATGTCCAAATGTCCACTGACAGACAGCATGATTTATATTGCCTTTTAATCTCATTTCATTTTTTGCTTTAACATCTACAAAAGGCAAGGCAGAAAACAGTGCCGTTCCTGCCAGCATTTTCTTTAGCACATTTCTTCTAGAATCTCCCATTACACAGCCTTTTCTATAAGTTCTTCTTTTTCAACCTTTTCTTCTTTAAACAATACAGCGAAAAGTATGGTCACCAATACCGCTATACCTGAAGGGATCATCCAAATCGATTTCCAATCGTGGGTCTGATCTGCTAAAAGGAAATGGTCAGACACCAACCCTGCTATCCAAAAACCTATCAGCATGCCCACGCCATAGGTTGCCAAGGTGATAAGACCTTGAGCGGCACTTTTATACCGTGGACCTGCTTTTGAGTCAGTGTATATCTGACCTGAAACGAAGAAAAAGTCATAACAGATACCATGTAGTGCTATCCCTATCAATAACATATATACGCCGGAGCCCGCATCTCCAAATGCAAATAAAGCGTATCGGGCCACCCATGCCATCATTCCGACCAGCAATGTTTTTTTGATCCCAAACTTAGTGAAGAAAAGAGGCAGCAATAACATGAAAAGCACTTCCGATACCTGTCCTATAGTCATCTTCCCGGTGGGATTTGGCAGCCCTACTTCGGTGAGGAAAGGGTTTGCATTCTGGTAATAGAACGCAAGTGGAATACATATTAAGATAGAGGAAATGAAAAATATCAAATAATTCCGATCTTTCAAAAGTTTAATGGCATCTAAGCCGAGTACTTCACTTATCTTCAACCTCTCGCCCGTCGCTATTTTAGGTGGTGTAGCTGGCAAAGTAAAACTGAAGAGTCCCAGAACGACAGATGCTATGCCTGACATTAGAAAGGTATTCCGAAGGGCTCCCGCAGCAAGTCCTTCTGTACTATCCCATAAAAGAAGGCTGATAAGTAATCCGGCTAATATCCAGCCTATAGTCCCCCATACTCTTATAACAGCAAATTCTTTCGCAGGATCCTGCATCTGATTAAAGGACACGGAATTTACTAAAGCCAGAGTAGGCATATAGACCACCATATAAGCAAATACATAAGGATAAAACTGGGTGAAATCTTCTGCTCTAAACATCATAAACATCAATCCGGCACCTATCAGATGCAAGAAACCCAATATCTTTTCTGCATTAAAATATTTGTCCGCTATTAGCCCAATTATAAAAGGTGCTATGATAGCCCCAAATGATTGGGTAGAAAATGCCGCTGCAGTCTGTGTACCTGATGCCTGTAAAGTAGCACCTAAAAAGGTCCCCAATGTCACAAACCAACCGCCCCAAATAAAAAATTCAAGGAACATCATGAAAGATAATCTAATCTTAATACCAGTAGTCATAGGGTCAAAGAAGGTTATTATAAGTTTAAGTTAATACTGAATTTACAAACATTTTCTAACATTAATCACTTAAATTAGTAAATCCAAACAATATGGTAAGAAAGCAATTCCTGATCATTTTATTTTTACCATTCATATAATATTGAGACACTAAATCACCGATACCATTTGGTGAGAGAAAAAAATTATCCAATATTAACTATTATAAGAGAAATTATAACAAAACGAATTAATATAAAAAGATCAACCACAATAATAAAGAATATGGCTTACAAAAAACTCAAAATGGGAATGATCGGTGGCGGACCTGGCAGTTTTATTGGCGCTATTCATAGAATAGCAGCCAATATGGATGGTGAAATAGAACTCGTGGCGGGAGTATTCAGCAGCGATCCTGAAAAAAGCAGATCGGCAGGGGAATCCTTATTTTTGGATCCCAATAGAGTTTATGGATCATATGATGAAATGTTTGAAAAAGAAAATCAGCTTTCAGAAGAGGAAAGAATGGATTTTGTGAGCATAGTCACTCCAAACCATGTCCATTTTGACCCCTCCATGAAAGCGCTCGAGCATGGCTACCACCTGGTACTGGATAAACCAATGACCCTGACATTAGAGGAAGCCCGTATTTTATACGATAAAATAAAATCCAGTGGCAAACACTTTTGCCTAACACATACCTATACCGGCTATCCCATGATAAAGCAGGCCAGACAAATGGTAGCTGATGGTATACTCGGAAATATCAGAAAAGTATATGTAGAATATCCTCAGGGATGGCTTACAGAAATGCTGGAAAGTGAAGACAACAAGCAGGCTTCATGGAGAACTGATCCCAAAAAAAGCGGTAAATCAGGATGTATGGGTGACATAGGAACACATGCCTTTAACCTGGCTGAATACATAACCGGATTAAAACTCTCTAAATTATGTGCAGATATTAATACAAAAGTAGAAGGCAGGTTACTTGATGATGATGGAAACGTACTTTTGAAATTTGATAATGGGGCATCAGGGACATTAATCGCCACACAGATAGCAACAGGGGCAGAAAACAACCTCAATATCAGAATCTATGGAGACAAGGCAGGCCTAGAATGGAAACAAGAAGATAACAATACCCTCATTATAAGACATCACAATCAGCCGGACCAGATCTATAGAGCTGGAAGCCCTTACCTGAGCCATAATGCACAGGCCAACACAAGAACTCCGGCGGGCCATCCAGAGGGATATTTGGAAGCATTTGCAAACCTTTATAGAAATTTTGCGCGAACCATACAAGCACAACGTCAGGGTAAACAACCTGATGAAGCATGGCTTGACATCCCAGGAGCTACTGATGGCCTTCGGGGCATGGCATTTGTACACCATGTAATCGAAAGTGGAAAATCAGACCAAAAATGGACAGAGTTTACCGTTTAAAAACTGATATGGCACATCTAAGCAACCTTTGTGTGTCTAATATTTCAAATTTTATTACCTTGTATTACTAACCAAACAAATACTATATGAAATTTTTCAAACCTTTAAGTCTTGGCATCATTGCCCTAACATCCGTAATGTATGCCTGTGGAGGAGGCGGAGGAGAAGGTACAGAGGCCAGTAAAGAAACCACCTCCTCACTACCACAAAACCAGCCGCAACAATCATTGGAACAAAGGTATGGTGATGATCCAGATTATATAGCAGGACTGGCACTTATAAAGGAGTCCGACTGCCCGAGTTGCCATATGGCTGAAAGAAGAATAGTAGGCCCATCCTATAATGAGGTAGCTGAGAAATATGAAAACACCTCAGAAAATGTAAACTTATTAGCTTCCAGGGTAATCAAAGGTACTGTAGGGGAATGGGGAAATGTCCCTATGCCTGCTCATCCAAGCCTATCAGAAGAAGATGCACAGCAGATGGTGCGCTATGTACTATTGCTAAGAAAATAGATGATGATTAAAAATACGTATTTATCAATAGCGGCTATTGCACTTATAGCAACAGCATGTGAACCCAGTAATACCACCTCTAACGAAGAGGAACAGGAAACCACTTCGACCCGGGATTCTGATTGGATCGATCTTTTTGACGGTGAGTCTACACGTGGATGGTCCAGCTATAACCAAGAGGGTATAGGAGAGGCCTGGAAAGTATCAGATGGAGTTTTACATTTCGATGCGTCTGCCGGAAAAGGCGGCGATCTTGTGACAGATGAAGTTTATTCTGATTTTCACCTAGAACTAGAGTGGAAAATATCGGAAAATGGAAATAGTGGGATTTTGTTTTATGTTCAGGAAACTGAAGAATATAGTGCTCCCTATCACACAGGACCTGAAATGCAGATTCTGGACAATGATGGACATCCTGATGCCAAAATCACGAAGCACCGATCAGGAGACCTTTATGATCTGATAGAATCAAGTGAAGAAGCTTCCAACCCTGTGGGCGAATGGAATAAATCAGAAATAATATCACAAAATGGCAAACTTGATTTTTACCTTAATGGCGTCCACACCGTGTCTACCACCATGTGGGATGATCAGTGGAATGAAATGGTAGCCAACAGTAAATTTAAAAACTGGGAAGGTTTTGGTAAATACCAAGAAGGAAAAATAGCCTTACAAGATCATGGTGATGATGTATGGTTCAGAAACATCAGAATCAAAAAACTGTAAATAAAAAAAAGCCGGAATATCCGGCTTTTTTTTTATTCTCCTATCATTTCCAATATACTGTTAAAGGTGCGGCTAGGCCTCATAGCACGTGATGCTTTATCTGCATCGGGCTTATAATACCCTCCTATATCTACTGATTTGCCCTGAGCTCCGTTCAGTTCTGCTAGAATATCTGCTTCCTGATCAATAAATGCCTGCGCTACTTCTTCAAAATCTTCCTGAAGATCCGGATCTTGATCCTGTTCTACTAAAGCCTCAGCCCAATACATGGCCAAGTAATAATGGCTTCCCCTTAAATCCAGTTCGTTTACTTTTCTGGAAGGCGATTTGTCATTCTGCAAAAACTTTCCTGTAGCCTTGTCCAGTGCCTTTCCCAGGACTATTGCCCGCTCATTGGAGAATGTATTGCCAAGATGCTCCAAAGAAACCGCCAATGCCAAGAACTCTCCCAGTGAGTCCCATCTCAAATGCCCTTCCTCCACAAACTGCTGTACGTGCTTGGGTGCTGATCCTCCTGCCCCGGTTTCAAATAGACCTCCTCCGTTCATTAAAGGTACTATAGAAAGCATCTTTGCACTGGTCCCTAATTCTAAAATAGGGAATAAATCTGTCAAATAATCCCTCAACACATTACCGGTCACAGATATAGTATCTTCTCCTGCTTTTGTCCTTTCTAATGTAAACTTAGTAGCCTGCTCAGGACTCATGATCTGTATGTCCAGTCCATCAGTATCATGATCACCCAGGTATTGGTGGACTTTTTTGATCAGTTCTGCATCATGAGCCCTATCTTTATCCAGCCAAAAAACAGCCGGTGCCCCTGTAGCCTTGGCCCTATTAACAGCTAATTTTACCCAATCTTGGATAGGGGCATCCTTGGTCTGGCACATTCTCCAGATATCGCCTTTTTCCACTCTATGTGCTATAAGCACTTCTCCAGCATCGTTTACTACCTCTACTGTACCTGCATCAGGTATTTCAAATGTTTTATCATGCGACCCATATTCTTCTGCTTTCTGCGCCATCAGTCCCACATTAGGAACACTACCCATTGTAGTAGGGTCAAAAGCACCATGTTGCTTACAAAAATCTATCGTCTCTTGGTATACCCCTGCATATGATCTGTCAGGTATTACTGCTTTGGTATCCTGAAGCTTATTGTTTTTGTTCCACATCTGGCCAGATGAACGGATCATGGCAGGCATAGATGCATCTATGATCACATCACTAGGTACGTGCAGGTTGGTGATGCCCCTGTCAGAATTTACCATAGCTAGATCAGGACTTGATGCATAACAGTTATCTATTGTTGCTTCTATTGCCTTTCTTTTATCATCTGGAAGTTGCTGGATGGCATTCACCAGATCAGCAAAACCATTTCTCACATCCACACCTAGGCTCTTTAATTCCTCCCCATGCTTTTCAAAGACAGGAGCAAAAAACACCTCAACCGCATGGCCGAAAATAATAGGGTCCGATACCTTCATCATGGTCGCTTTCATATGAAGAGAAAATAAGACGCCCTGATTTTTGGCATCTTCCTTTTGCTCTTCCAAAAATGATCTTAGTGCTTTCACACTTAAAACGGACGCATCTATAACTTCGCCTGCTTTTAAAGAGAGTTTTTCTTTAAGTATTTTTGTATCTCCGTTCTCCGCTTTAAGTACTATGTTCACTGTACCTGCTTCTGATAAAGTAAGTGATTTTTCACTTCCATAAAAGTCTCCCCCAGTCATACTGGATACATGGGTTTTAGACTCACTGTTCCATTTCCCCATACTGTGGGGGTTGTTTTTAGCATATTGCTTTACAGCCTGTGGCGCCCGTCTGTCCGAATTACCTTCTCTCAAAACTGGATTTACAGCACTTCCTTTTATTTTATCATACCTTCCCTGTATAGACTTTTCTTCCTCACTTTGCGGTTCATCAGGATAATTTGGCAATGCATATCCCTGCACCTGAAGTTCTTTGATAGCTGCTTTCAGCTGTGGAATGGAAGCACTTATATTTGGAAGTTTTACGATATTGGCTTCAGGTGTTTTAGCGATTTCACCTAATTCTGCCAGATCATCATTTATCTTCTGGTCTTCATTTAGAAATTCCGGAAAAGAAGCTATGATTCTGCCCGAAAGTGAAATATCACGGGTTTCTACTACCACCCCTGCAGACCCTGTAAAAGCTTTGATAATAGGCAATAGGGAATAAGTAGCTAAAGCTGGAGCTTCATCCGTAAGTGTATAAAGGATTTTTGGAGTTTTTGATGTCATCTTTTTTTATCTAAAATTCTAAGCTCAGCCGACAAACTGTTTGTCGGGTTTAAGTTAAGTGCTATATAAATAAACAATGTACGCTTACCTTATTTTTTAAAGGTTTAAAATTGTGGCTAAAAATAAGCATTTTATCGGGGAATAGTAAATAGATCTTTAAATGAATAAATTCTATCTCCTATAGATCATTTAACCAAAATTGGCGTTTGTGTATAGAAAGTTAGAAATATTAAAAAAAAATTATGCCCGTTAACCTGTTTATAGCCTTTATACTATCCCTACTAATTCATCATTATAGTGATGGACCTGCGGCTGATGTGCTTAGCCCCGAGGAAATGGAACTAATGAAGATAATAAATGAATACCGCACTACCAGAAATTTACCTCCAGTGACTCATTCTCCCAAACTTACCAAAGTAGCCCAGGCCCACGCAAAGGATTTACAGGAAAATTTTTCCCGGGGAAAAAAATGCAATATGCACAGCTGGTCAAAAAATGGCCCCTGGTCCGACTGCTGCTATACAGATGACCACAAACGAGCCAGCTGTATGTGGGATAAGCCTAAAGAAATAGCCGGATACGACAGCCCCGGATATGAGATAGCCTATTGGCATTCTGCCAAAGCCACTCCTGACCATGCCTTAGAAGTATGGAAAAAAAGTCCCGGCCATCACGCTGTCATAGCGAACCTGGGGCCGTTTAAAGACGCCGAATGGAAAGCCATAGGTATAGGTATATTTAAGGAGTATGCAGTAGTCTGGTTTGGCGAAATGGAGGAATCGTCCTAATGCGGAGTAATGGGATCCATAACCAATTTAAAATTCCTATTCCTTACCTAAGGGTAATCAGCATAATGACTAATAATAATACAGTATATACCTTATACTATATTATTATCAGTTCATAGGCCTTATGGTTTCAATTTAATAACTTTCTTTTTCATTGGGAAAATCCCGGGACTTCACATCATCGATGTATTCTTCTACAGCTTTAAGCATCTGTGACCTGAGATCAGCATATTGTCTTAAAAATCTCGGTTTAAATTCCTGGGTGATCCCCAACATATCATGGACCACCAATACCTGCCCGTCTACATCTGGGCCGGCACCTATACCTATTACAGGAATAGATACTGTTTCAGCTACCATTTTGGCTAATTTTGCCGGAATTTTCTCCAGCACTAAAGCAAAGCAGCCACATTCCTGGAGTATTTTAGCATCTTCCAATAGCTTTTCTGCTTCTTCATCTTCTTTAGCACGTACGGTATAAGTGCCAAATTTATAAATAGACTGTGGAGTCAGGCCCAAATGTCCCATCACCGGCACCCCCGCACTCAAGATCCTCATGACCGATTCACTTATTTCTGCACCTCCTTCTACTTTGACAGCATGCGCACCAGATTCTTTCATGATACGGATGGCGGACCTTAAGGCTTCAGAACTATTGCCCTGATAGCTTCCAAATGGAATATCCACCACCACAAATGCTCTGCTTACCGCTCTTACGACGGAAGTAGCATGGTATATCATTTGATCCAGCGTGATGGGCAGGGTGGTTTCATGTCCAGCCATTACATTAGATGCTGAGTCTCCTACCAGTATGATGTCTACCCCACCGGCATCCACTATGCCGGCCATAGAATAATCATAAGCGGTCAACATTGAAATTTTTTCCCCTCTGCCCTTCATTTCATGGAGGGTATGGGTGGTGATTCTTTTTATATTGGATGATTGGTGTATGGACATAATCAGTGAAGATGTACGGTATATTGATCTTTAGATAGGTCTACTTCTATATGCTCACTCAATGTGGTAGAAAGTTCAAAACCTGTGTAGTCAGGTGTTACGGGAAATAGTTTGTGGCTTCTGTTTACAAGTACTGCTATTTCCATTTTATTGATTGGTATTTCCAAAAAAGGTTTTAGTGCATAAGCTAGTGTTTTGCCTGTATTAAGCACATCATCTACTATAATCAGGCATTTGTCTTTTAAATCAATATCTTCAGAAAGTATCACTTCACCTTGTACCACAGCTGTTTTGTCCAGCATTACCTCCAAGAGTTCTACTTTCAATGGGGAAATTTCACGTAAACTATCTGCAAGAAGCGAAGCAAATAAATTACCCATACCTGAAATACCAGCAAATACCACTGCTTCTGCAGATATATTCCGCTCGTATATTTCATAAGCTATCCGGGTGATCTTCTGGAGAATCTGCTTATGGTTTAAAACCAATGTGTTTGTGTCACTCATATTTGTAGGTATAATACCGAATTAAAAATGAAAATTAATTAGATTGTGGCGGGATTCAAAGATTTGCAGATTTTATTTAATCCCTCTCTATGGCCAGGTTCAACCATTCACTTATTCTTCATGTATAAAAAAACTTATCTGTAAGTGTCTTCTTCGTTCATAATATTTACATAACTATCATACCGGTAAGGGTGAATATATCCATCTTCCAATTTTTCTAAAACCATGCACCCAGGCTCATTGATATGTTTGCAGTTATTATACTTACACTGACCTAAATATTTTCTCATTTCTACAAAATAATGAGAAAGCTCCTGGTCCTCTATATCCAAAATCCCAAATTCTTTAATTCCGGGCGTATCTATAATATAGCCACTGCCTTCAAAGCTGAACATCTCCGCAAATGTGGTCGTGTGAACGCCTTTAGTGGTGAAACTGGATATATTTTTGGTAGCCTGGTTTGCGCCTGGAATCAGCTTATTGAGCAATGTGGACTTCCCTACACCCGAATGTCCGGACAATAATGTCGTCTTCCCGATAAGTAAAGGTGCCAGACCTTCAAGCAGACCTGACTCCTTGAGTGCTGATAATTCCAGAACCGGATAGCCCAAAGGTTCGTAGATCTCTCTGATGTCCTGGAGAAAATCAAGGTCTTTATCTTTGTAGGCCAGGTCCATCTTATTTACTACCAAGGTGGCCGGAATCCTAAAGCTCTCGGTACTTACCAGAAATCTATCTATAAAACCCAATGAAGTCCTGGGGCTTCTCAATGTGATCACTAGAAATGCCTGATCAATATTAGACGCAATAATATGAGAAAAATGAGATTTTCGGGTGGACTTTCTTATTACATAATTTTCTCTGGGAAAAATTTCTGTGATCACTGCAGTCAGCTGATCTGCCTCTCTCTCTACCTCTACATAATCTCCTACAGATACAGGATTGGTTAATTTAAGGTCATCTTGTTTGAATTTGCCTCTGAGACGGCATTTGATTTCCTCATCTTTTACCCTTACCAGATACCAGCTCCCTGTAGATTTGGTTACTCTTCCCTTCATTGATTTAAATGTATCATTACCTGTGCCATAATTTTCTCTGCGCTACCCAAATTATCCATCACCATTTTTCCCGCAGCATTACTTGCTTTATCATATCTCTCATTTATCAGAAGCTGATCTACCACTTCTATTAGTTCATCTGAATCTTTAACTTGAAAACCACACCCATACTGTAGACTTATACCAGCTTCGGGGAATTTGTTTTTTATTTTTAATTCCCCGAAGATAACAGGGACACGGAAGGCCAAAGGCTCCAGAATATTATGAAGGCCTCTTCCAAAGGCCCCTCCTATATAGGCAAGATCTGCATATTGAAACAATGAAGAAAGCATGCCTATATTATCTATAAAAAGCACCTTACTTTCTTCCTTTGATATCAGCGTGGAATAGAGGCTACTATTGCTTTTAATTGCCTCTTGCCACAGACGGATCGTTTCTATATTAATATCATGTGGAGCAATGATATATTTATAAGGCGCATCAGAATTAATCAAAGTAAGGAGCAGATCCATATCTTCCTGCCAGGCACTGCCTACTACCATCACTTTTTCATCATTAATCCATTCTTTTATTTCTGGGAAAATTTTTGGGCTTTGGCTTAAGGCATGTACATTATCAAACCTGGTATCACCTGTAAGGGAGGATAAGGGATAACCTATAGTAGTAAGAAGGTCCTTTGATGTCTGGTTTTGGGTAAAAATATGGTCAAATGATTTTAATATTTTCCTAAAAACCCCTCCATAATACTTAAAATATACCTGATCTGGTCTGAATGATGCAGAGAAAAGAAAGAGTGGTATATTCTGTCTCTTTGCTTCCAAGATCAAATTAGCCCAAAGGTCATATTTCACAAAAAAAACAGCATTAGGATTTACCAGGTCTATAAATTTTTTTGCATTCACTGGAGTATCCAAAGGCAAATAAGAAATGAAGTCCACATTGGCCTGAGGTTTTTTTATGACATTTTCATAGCCGGATGGGCTAAAAAACGTGAGCAGAACCGAATGCCCAGGCATTTTTTCTTTGAGTTTAGCGATGACGGGTTTGGCCTGTTCATATTCGCCTAAGGATGCCACATGAAACCAAACAATATCTTTATGATGGGCAGCAAAATAGTGTAAATGCTCAAAAAGCGCAGTTCTCCCCTCTACGAATAATCTCATTTTTGGCGAAACCACTTTGATTAAGCCTGATACTGAAGAAAAACCGCTTAGGATAAAATCATAAAATACCTTCATTGATAGCAAAAATACTCAGAAGGATCCTATAATTGTAGACTTATCCCTAATTTCTATAAAACCAAAAAGCCCCGACGTGGTCGGGGCTGTATTGCTGAGGAAATTTTAAATTAGTTTTTACCTAAATATGCCGCTACACCTTCTTTGGTAGCCTGCATTCCTTCTTTACCTTCTTCCCAGTTAGCAGGACATACTTCACCGAATTTCTCTACGTGATGTAATGCATCCACTAATCTGATCATTTCATCTATATTTCTTCCCAAAGGAAGATCATTGATCGTTTCATGTCTAACCTTACCTTCTTTGTCGATCAAGAATGAACCTCTGTAAGCTACAGGAGCTCCTTCATAAACCAACTCTCCTTCTTCATTATAATTCCACTCACCTGCCAATACGCCAAAGTTATGGGCAATAGTTTTAGCCGGGTCAGCTACTATAGGATAGGTTACTCCCTGTATACCGCCCTGGTCTTTTGGAAGGCCCAACCATGCCAGATGAGACTCCTCAGTATCCGTAGACGCACCTACTACTGCTACTCCTCTTCTCTCAAATTCAGCCAATTTTTCCTGAAATGCAAGAATTTCTGTAGGACATACGAAAGTGAAATCTTTTGGATAAAAGAAGAAAATAACATCCTGCTTGCCCAGATATTGGTCCAATGAGAAATTTTCAACAATTTCTTCACCGTTAATTACTGCTGCTGCTTTAAATACTGGAGCTTTTTTTCCTACTAATGACATAAATTTAATTTTTTGGTTTTGTATAAATAATATATTCTATTGTACTTTTTGGCCTTTGATCACGATGGATATTTCATCGATTTCAAAATCCTCTATTTTATGCTTTTCAAAGAAATCTTTTAGCATAAGTTCTAATGCTTTATTTTGATAATCAGATATCTCATTGGTCTTCCTGCAATAGATGTGGCTGTGTGCTTCCAATATTGCATCAAACCTCATCACACCTTTGTTATCAACGAATTTCTGGATCAAACCAGCATTGACAAAGGTATCCAAGGTCTTATAGACCGTACCTAAAGAAATCGAGGGATTTTGGGTTTTTATGGAATCAAAAACATGTTCAGCTGTAGGATGGTTTTCTGCATCTACTATGGATTTATAAATCACCATCCTTTGATGGGTAAATTTTAATCCACTCTCTGAAATGATGTTTTTTACTTTATTAATATTCATTTGCTACAGAGAATGATTCTCATTAAAGAATCGTTCCACAAAATTAAAAAAATTTATGATTCAAAAAAAATCATTGAAAATTTATTTTTCAAAGTAAAACTTAAAAGAAATTCTGTAAATTTAATCTTGCATCGGTTTAACCTGATTGGCATTGCTTGTACAGAAAGCTTCTTATATTTTCTATATTAAACTATTTCTCGACCAGAGACCTTCTGATTAAGTTCGTCATTATGATCAAAGTTTTATTTATTTGTTTGGGAAATATCTGCAGATCCCCTTTAGCGGAAGCGATATTTAACCACAAGATAAACCTGCGCGGATTAAATAACCGATTCTCGGCGGATAGCTGTGGGACTTCAGATTACCATATCGGAGAACTCCCCGATGAACGGACTATCCGCTGCGCAAATAAATACAACATCAGCCTGAATCACCGCGGACGCCAGCTTAACAAGCTGGATTTTAAGACTTTCCATTACTTGCTGGTAATGGACAAATCGAATATGAAAAAAGTGCATGAATACATGGATGCAAATGGCCTCGACCACCCAAAAATTTATATGTTATGCGACCTAGAATGCAAATCTCCTGTAGAAGTGCCCGATCCCTATTATGGAGTGGAAGAAGATTTCAATAATATGTATACCATCCTGGATGAAGCCATAGATAAACTCCTTGACAAAATAATGAAGGAAGCGGTCCATGTTTGATCAGCAGGATAAATATCACAAAATACTCCTAGAAGTATTAGGTAACCCTGTCACAATACATGAGGTAAAATTAGTAGCTGCCGGTAATTTAAACCAGGCAATATTCTTATCTACAGGCGGGGGTGACTTTTTCCTTAAAACAAATTATTCGGAACACCCTGACATATTTGAAAAAGAAGCATTGGCGCTGGAATTTTTGAAGCCCAAAACTTCCTTACATATTCCATCTGTATACGGCTTTGGAAAATTAGATGACCTGAACTACCTCATCACTGAGTGGATTCCAAACAGTAGGAAAACCCCTGATTTCTGGAAAGATTTAGGATATGGGCTAGCACAGCTACACATGGTCAGTGCTAAGAATTTTGGCATGGACCATGATAATTATATCTCTCATCTTCCCCAGATCAATACACCGAAAAAAAAATGGAGCGAATTTTTTATTTCCTTTAGATTGGAACCTATGCTAACAAAGGCTTTTTATGACGGGCTCATAACAAAAGCATTTATGGAACGATTCAGAGGAATATATGATAAACTACCATCAATATTTCCTAACGAAATCCCTTCACTATTACATGGAGACCTATGGTCAGGCAATGTAATGGGATCCGGCTCTGGCGGTCCGGCGCTGATCGATCCGGCCATTTACTTTGGTCAAAGAGAGGTAGACCTGGCATTTTCAAAATTGTTTGGAGGGTTTGAAAGCGGCTTTTACGATGCCTATCACGATGTATTTCCTCTTGAGCCTGGCTTTGATGATAGGGTTAGATTATACAACCTTTATCCTTTACTTGTTCATCTCAATCTCTTTGGGCAAAGCTATCTATCACCAATTGAAAAAACCGTCAGGCTTTTACTTTAAGACATAGCAGTATCCACCATTTTTTCGAGGTATGCGATTTGATATGAAGTTCTAGTTCGCTGCTCGAGGAGAATTTCTCGCCCCTGTTCATGTAGTTCTATAAGTTCTCTGGTATAATGTAAAATAGTCAACAGCTGTAAGCCCACATTGTATTTGAACTGGAACTCTCCTTTTATTTCTCTTTTCCATAGCTCAATATTGAAAAATTCTTTATCAATACAAATGGATATGCTGACTGCGGATGTTTGTATTAAATTGATCTTCAGCTTTAATTTGTTCAGCAATCCATAAACATACTGAAGGTGTTCCCCGCTGATGAAGGTCAAGTCTCTCACCCATAAAGTGACCAAAACCTGGTTTTCTTTTGTAATGATAGTTGGAATTTCAGGCTTTAAAGAGGAGTTAGTGATTAAAGTTCCACTTTGATCAGGTTCCAAAAATGACTTCACCCATAAAGGGATGCTTTTATTTGCCAAGGGCTTTATGGTTTTGGGATGGATAACGTTGGCCCCGTAAAAGGCCATCTCTGCAGCTTGGTGATAGTCTATTTCATGGAACAGAACTGTAAAATCATTTTTTTTTGGATCTGCATTTAAAACTCCCGGAACATCTTTCCATATAGTCACAGAAGTAGCCGCTGTGCAGGCAGCTAATATAGCCGCTGTATAATCCGATCCTTCCCTACCAAGGGTGGTAGGATAGCCTGAATCACTCCATGCTATAAAGCCCTGAGTCACCACTGGATACTTCTTTAGCTTGGGCAAAAGAATTTTCTGACAGTTTTGATAAGTTTTTTCCCAATTGACCTTGGCGTCTCTATGATTTTGATCTGTAAATATAAGCTCTCGGACATCTTGCCATAAGCAGTATAGTTTCTGGTCACATAAATACTCTTGAACCATCCTCGTAGCAATGAGCTCTCCGAAACTTACCACCTCGTCATAGAAAGCATCCTTATCGCTTCCTTTAAATCCCCTGGCCATTATCCGCTTCAGATGAGCAAAATGATTATCTACATGAGCAAAAATCAAATGACCATCCTCAAATAAATCGTGGCAAATTTCCATATGAAGGTTTTTTACAATTGTAATATTTGAAGAATAATCTTTTTGTTCATATTTCAAATTTAAAATATTTTCTAACAGATTAGTTGTTTTACCAATTGCCGAAATTACAATTATCGGGGGATTTCGCAATCGATTGTTTAAAATGTTATACAGGTTTTTGAACCCCATAGCATCTTTTACTGCAGCTCCACCAAATTTGAATACAAATGTTTTTGACATATAAATTATTGTTGTAATTTAAGTGAACCAATAACCAATAATAGGATTTTTCAAATATATGCGTACTAAGCCTTACATACAAGACAATTCAGCTTTGGGGTATTCAGTAGGAATAACCTTAGACAGATTTATCAAAAGTAAACAAGATGATTTTCCCTTTGCCTCGGGAGAGTTATCACAACTTTTAAGGGATATAGCTTTGGCCACAAAGATAGTGAATAGAGAAATCAATAGGGCCGGCTTATCAAATATAGGAGGGGCATTTGGCCAGACCAATGTACAGGGTGAAGAACAGCAAAAACTCGATGTGGTAGCTAATATACGTTTTACACGAGCCCTGACCAAAGGTGGGGAGGTTTGTGCCGTAGTCTCTGAAGAAGATGATGAGGTCATTGATCTTCAAAACAACAGCGGAAAATACGTAGTAGCCATAGATCCATTGGATGGCTCATCCAACATAGATGTAAATATTTCCATTGGGACTGTATTTTCCATTTACCGAAGGGTCACACCGCTGGGCAGCCCTATACAACCTGAAGATGTGATGCAGCCAGGAAATAAGCAAGTAGCCGCTGGCTATGTCCTGTATGGATCATCTACCATGCTGGTGTATACTACAGGCCATGGGGTAAACGGATTTACCTATGAAAATTCTCTGGGTGAATTTTTCCTTTCTCATCCGGACATTAAAGCGCCGGAAACCGG
Source organism: Anditalea andensis (assembly GCF_000714815.1). Classification (GTDB taxonomy): domain Bacteria; phylum Bacteroidota; class Bacteroidia; order Cytophagales; family Cyclobacteriaceae; genus Anditalea; species Anditalea andensis. The sequence continues at coordinate 22,032 of NZ_JMIH01000019.1, forward strand.
AAACGTATATAGTATAAACGAAGGACTATATTACCAAATGGCAGAAGGTTTGAGAAATTTTGTGTGTGATTGTAAAAAGAAAAACTTCAGTGCCCGATATATTGGCAGTTTAGTAGCAGACTTTCACAGAAACTTACTTAAAGGGGGCATATATATATACCCAGGTACAGATAATAATCCTCAAGGAAAACTGAGGCTTTTATATGAAGCCAATGCTCTGGCTTTTATCGCTGAGCAGGCTGGAGCAAAAGCCACAAACGGCATAGATAGGATACTGGATATGGTACCGACCAGCCTCCACCAGAGGACCCCACTTATCATAGGTTCCAGGGATTTGGTCCAGGAAGCTGAATCATTTTTAAATGGTAAAAAAGAAGCTTTCACAGAAAAATTTCAATAATTAACACCGACCCAAAATCAAAAAGTCTCCTGAGGGAGACTTTTTATTTAAATTAATGCGGCATAAATACTTCGTCGGGCCATTTGAATTTTTCCCCTAATTTTTCATCCCAATAGTCAGGTTCCATTCTTAAATTACCTGCTGCCCCGGAGAATGTCATCTCTCCAAAATAAATAGTATTTTCAAAAAGATAGAGGTCAACTCTGGCATACGCAAATGGATTGGCTAATTTCTTAGCAATAGTAAGCAAGTCTGCCAGTTTTTCAGGCCTCTTCAAAAGTTCTTTATTGGTGATAGGTTCAGATCCTTCCCTTCTAAAAGGCGCTTCTGTCCAGTCCTCCAAATAGAAGGATTGCTTGATATTTACAGTCCTTTCATCCATTACCTGTATAAAAATATACGGAGGTTCTCCATCATGTCCTGAGAACACATGGATTTTATAATCAGCGGGTGAATGGCCATCCTTAAGAAGTGCTTTTTCAGCGATCAGTCTCCTATTTATATTTTGATAATGTTTTTCATGATAGATTTTGGAATAATCAATTTTAAGCCATTCATTAGCTTGTTCCACAATATCAGGAATCGATTCTACACTTTTATCTTTAATGACCATATTAAAACCTGCACCATGATTAGCTTTTAGTACAAAGCTATCCGGAAGAAGCTGGACATCCTTTTCAGTAATCTCCTCAAAATACCCATAAGTTGGTATTAAATATTGCTCACCTATCACGGATTTAACATATTCTCTAACCCTGACTTTATCGGCCAATTCAGAAAATATAGGTAAAGGTTTAATCAGTCTACAATAAAGCTTCTCCGTAAAGGTCTTGGGATGTAGGAAATTGGGAAATTTATGAAATTTTCTGTAATACTGAAGGTACAGCTTTAACGCTTGGGGGGAGCGGCGTTCTATACCATACATAATCTGGTTAATTTTCATTTTCAAAAGCTGTTATTTCTATATTACAGGCAACAATCCATTTATGGTAGCCTATCAGTTACTATTATAGAAAATACCTGCTTACAAAACTTATACCACCTCGAGTATATTTTATTACCGTTACTTTAAGTTATATTTTGCCGGCACCTCTCAGGCCAATCAAACATTTGGCCTAACTTCTTATCCCAAGAAGTAGGGCTTAGGCTAACACTACCAGCACCTGGGGTAACTGTCATTTCCCCGAAGTATATCCTGTCTTCAAACAGATACAAATCAACCCTCAAATAGCTAAAAGGGCTCGCTAACTTCTTGGCGACACTTACCAATTCTTTCAACTTTTTAGGTTTAGTTAAATTTTGCACTGAATCTATTTCTGACACATTTGCCTTAACAAATTTAAACGGTGCCGGCCTCCAGTCTTCCAAATAAAAAAAATGTTTGAGCATATCGCCGTTTCTTTCCATCAGTTGAATAAAAACGAAAGGATCTTTATCTTGGTTATTAAAAACATGTACCTTATAATCAAGGGGGGGCTTATTTTCAGACAGTAATGCCTTTTCAGCAAATAGCTTTGGTGCTATCATCAAATAATGCCTTTCATTGTACCTTTTAGAATAATCCATCCGTAACCATTCATTGGCTTCGGAAACCATGTTTTCGAGGGTCAGCGTGGTTTCTTGTTTTTTATCTGCAACTATCCTATTGAAACCCGCACCGTGATTTGCCTTTAAAACAAATGAATTGGGCAATGCCTCCAAATCTTTCAAGGTCAATTCATCAAAAACGTTATATATGGGTATCAAATAGGGTTTACCTATCATTTTCTCTACATAACCCCGAACCTTTAACTTGTCAGCTAAATCTGAGAATACGGGCAATGGATTGAATAATCTACAATAGATTTTCTCTGAATAGGAACTAGGCATGTATAAATTCGGAAACTTATTGAACCGTTTACGATATCTAATAAACATCATAACTGAACAGGGAAGCTTGCTTTTAAAGCGTTGGATCAACTTATTAAAAGGCATACCGGTTACTTTACAAACTGAATCTGTCTGGCCAACTAAACATTTTTCCAAGTTCCATATTCCATATTTCCGGTTCTATGTTCATATTACCGGCAGCATGTGAAAAAGTGATCTCTCCAAAATATAATTTGCCTTCATATATATAAAAATCGACTCTGGCATAACTGAAAGGTTTAGCCAAAACTTTAGACGCATTAATCAGTTCATTTAAAATCGCAGGTTTGGCTAATAATTCTGGACTCTCTATATCTCCTACTCCCTTTCTTCGCAGTTTAAAAGGAGCAGGGTCCCATGATTCCAAAAAGAAGGCATTTTGCATTTTACCTCCACATTTTGCCATTACCTGTATGAACAGATAATCTTCTTCCCCTTCCGGCCTGTTGAAGACATGAACTTTATAATCTGTAGGCGATTTACCTTCTACCAATAGGGCTTTTTCAGCTATAAGTTTCGGTATAATCTGGCCATAATGTTTTTCAAAATACCGCTTGGAATAATCGATAGAAAGCCAATGGTTAGCTTCACTCACTAATGAAGAAATCGACTCTTGGCTTTTATCTGCTACTACTTTATAAAATCCTGCACCATGATTAGCCTTCAGCACAAAAGAAGAGGGAAGTTCATTTAAATCTTCCTCGGTCAAACTGTCATATACTCCATATAAAGGGATCAAATACTCAGGGCCCAATACTCTTTTAACATAATTTCTTACCTCTACTTTGTCAGCTAACTGAGAAAATATAGGCAATGGGTTCATGATCCTGCTATATAGCTTTTCCATAAATGTCTTTGGAAAAAACAAATTAGGGACTTTGTTAAATCTCCGATAATATTGTATATGGAGCTTTATAGCCGTCGATGAAATCCGCTCTATGTTATCTAGTATTCTATTCATATTCCCTTAAAAAGTAATAATGGCATATATAAAGACACCTGTGTTAATTGATCGTTATAACTGCTTTTTCTGTAAAACAACATAGCCTGTCATCTGACATGAATCAGACCTTATAATTTATGCCCATATACAGAATATTGCTATTGCAGATGAAATAACCTATTCAACTCCTTTATCACAATATTAAGTTTGAAGATTTAAACTGACTGCTAAACTACAAAAATTATTATATAAATCCCATTTTTGATTATTTTTCTTGCGCAAATAATTAAAAAACAAAATATGGTGTTTTACGATACCTAACAAAAAAATTAACATTTAAGCCACTAGAACTATATTTTTTCCATCCAAAAATGTAAGTAATTAATCTACTATTATAACAGTTGGCTTTTATAAGAAATGGATTAAGAGCATTATTTAATAAAAACAAATTTTGCTATATAGCTATAAAAGATTTTTAAAATCAATGTATAAAATCCCCTTTCATTTTTTATAAATCTACATCAATTAATTACTGACCTGCTCATCAGGGTGAATCGCGTGATCAATTTGGTAAAATACAATAAGTATATATCATAATGAAAAGAGCTGCCCGTTTACATATTACAGGCAGCTCTCATAATGGTATACCCACTATCTATTAATCCTCGGTATTCTCATCCTTTTCTTCAGAAATGGACTCGTCTTTAGAACTGGAGTCCTGAAGTGATTCCGGACTATATTTCCTTAGGATATTATACCAGCTTACCAGTTTCTTGATATCACTGGAATAAACCCTGGACTCATCATAGTCAGGCAGAACATGCTTCAGAAAAGCCTTCAGTTCATCTGGATCTGCACTTGTAGTAAGGCCCAAATCACCGTCAAACTCCTTTTCTATTGTTTTCATCACCTCTTCCAAAGATGTGGCCCCTTCTTCATTCATGGTATAAATGGAAATTTCACTTAGTATCGAGACTCTGTGGCTTGCTCCTACTACTAACTTCCCCTTTTTTTCATCCATGGATTCGAGGATGACGCCACTTCTGCTGGGTTTTAAAATTTTATATAAGCCAGGTTTTCCTGCTACAGTTGCTATTTCTTTAAATTCCATTGCTGTTAATTTTTTATTAGGGTTGCAAATATACTGGTTAGGTTGTAATGCCCAATACTTAATTACGCTCTGAGTAAAAATCTTCTGTCACTGCACCTACAAATTCAAGCACCTCATCCCTCCCCTGCTTATCCTCAGCAGAGGTTACAAAATAAAGCGGAGCTTCTTCGTATATCTCTTGAGTAGCCTTTATAAACGCATATACATTTGCCAGGGTCTTGGTTTTTGATTGTTTGTCGGCTTTAGTAAATATAAGAACGATGGTCACGCCATTTTCAGCGCACCACAATATAAACTCCAAATCATTTTTCTGTGGCTCCAGCCTGCTATCGATCAGTACAAAGGTAACTTCAAGGTTTTCCCGTGAGGTGAGATAGCCTTTAATCATTTTGTCCCAGTCTCCTTTTATAGATTTACTGACTTTGGCAAACCCGTATCCCGGAAGGTCCACCATATACCATCTTTCATCAATTACAAAATGATTGATCAACTGCGTTTTACCAGGCCTTCCTGAGGTTTTTGCTAAACTTTTATTATTTGTCAGCATATTGATCAGGGAGCTTTTGCCTACATTTGACCGTCCTATAAATGCAAATTCTGGTTTATTGGGAGTAGGGCACTTCGTGTGGTCGGTATTACTTACTAAAAAAGAAGCTTTTTTGATCATGGCATAAATATTTTTCACAAAGGTAAGGCTTTCCTTACAAAATAGTGGGATCAATTAATCTTTAACATTTTTCCGATGCTCAAGTTTAGTTAGTAATATTACGTTCTAATCAAGTAAATTCAGATGGCAGTAGTACCTTATAAAGATAAAAACGATGGCAAAAAGGCTCAGGTAGCCACCATGTTTAACAATATTAGTAAAAGATACGATCTCTTAAATCATGTGCTCAGCATGGGCATTGATATCATCTGGAGAAAAAAAGCCATCAAACTGTTAAAAAATGACCAGCCCAAACTCATACTGGATATAGCTACAGGTACAGGGGATTTTGCTATAGAAGCTTTGGCACTTCATCCTGATAAGGTTATAGGGGTGGATATCTCTGAAGGTATGCTAGCCGAAGGAAAGAAAAAGCTGAAAAAGAAAAAACTGGAGGACAAAATAGAACTCCAGATGGGTGATTCGGAAAAGCTGCTGTTCGAGCAAAATAAATTCGATGCGGTGATCGTTTCCTTTGGAGTAAGGAATTTTGAAAATCTGGAAAAAGGTCTGGCAGATATGTACCGGGTGCTAAAGCCTGGAGGTAAGACTGTTATTATAGAATTTTCCAAGCCCAAAAAATTTCCCATGAAGCAGACATATAATTTTTATTTCAAATTTATCCTTCCTCAGATCGGTAAAATTGTATCTAAAGATAATTCTGCTTATACTTATTTACCTGAATCCGTTCAGGCATTTCCAGATGGAGAGGATTTTCTTCAGGTACTTAGAAAAGTAGGCTTTAAAAACACGCAATGCACACCGCTCACATTTGGGATAAGTTCGATATACATAGGAGAAAAATAGGGTTCACCCTGCTTTTCCTCTTTATTTTTTTCAACAGCTACAGTCAAAGGCCACTAAGCGAATCTGGTCAGGATGATGCTTTTATATCCTATGGTTTCTTTTTGGCCGGACATACCAATTCTTTTAGGATCAGGTATTCTGATGCCTTTATGGACCCAAACAGGGGGATCAACCAAAACCTTCCACAGCTACAAAATATCCACAGTATCCAACCGGTGTTTTCTCAGGGATTTTCGTTGGGATTTCTTACTACTTTAAGACTACATGACCAGTTCAATTTATTATTTACCCCAAAAGTGGGCTTCTATGAATACCGTACTGAGGTAAATTATTTCACTAGAACTGATATCATAGATCCAGAGGGTAAAATATATATTGAACCTGTATCTCATGTATCTGAGGCTACTCTGGTAGAATTTCCTCTCCTGCTTAAATATAAGTCTCAGAGGTTCAATAACACACGCATGTATTTTATAGGAGGAGCCAATGCCCAGTTCAGAACCAAAGGGCAAGAGGAAGCTAATGAAGACAGCTTGGTCATACTGGGAAGTGATCTGGCTTTGGAGTTAGGAATGGGGTTTGACATATATTTTGAATACTTTAAATTCTCTCCGGAAATAAGATTTTCCCATGGTTTAAGGAACCTATATAAGGCTTCTCATACAGACCCCATGTTTGCAGAGGCCATAACCGATATCAGGATGAAGACGATAACCATTTACCTTAACTTTCAATAAAAAACCATTTTTTAGAATCTTTGACTTTTTTAGTATGGGTAAAAATCTTTAAATTGTTTTCAGAAACTCGTTTTAGCAGGTATCGCTGTATATAATTAAGATGATGCCCATCCAGTCAATCCATGAAAAATAAAATCGCATTTATCACCGGAGCTAGCTCCGGCATAGGGAGAGCTAGTGCCCTAGCACTAGCTGGCGCAGGTTATGACATCATTGCCTGTGGCAGAAGAGAGGAAAGATTATTAGCTCTAAAAAAAGATCTTCCCCAAAATGTTGGATACACCCATTTAATATTTGATGTCAGAAATAGGGATGAGGTAAGAACTGCATTTGAATCTTTGGATGAAAAATGGAAGCAAATTGACCTTTTGATCAATAATGCAGGAAATGCACACGGTCTTTCTCCCATTCAGGAGGGGGATATGGATGATTGGGATGCGATGATAGACATCAACGTCAAAGGACTTTTATATGTATCAAAACAGATAATGCCAGGCATGATCGAGCGCAAGTCGGGGCAAATCATCAATATAGGGTCAATAGCAGGAAAAGAAGTGTATCCAAACGGCAATGTCTATTGCGCTTCTAAACATGCCATAGATGCCCTTACCAAAGGCATGCGGATTGACTTAAACCCATACGGGGTTAAAGTCATGGGCATACACCCGGGATTAGTCGAGACAGAATTTTCCGTAGTGAGGTTTAAGGGGGACGAGAAAAGGGCCAATTCAGTCTATCAAGGATTTCACCCTCTTCAGGCTGAAGATATAGCTGACATTATAGTTTTTGCAGCTACCCGCCCAGCACATGTAGTGATGGCAGATATAGTCGTATTACCTATAGCCCAGGCAAACAGCACCATACTCCATAAGCAGCTATGAGGTATGTGTATATACTTTCTTCTTTACTCCTGCTTTCCTGTCAGCAACCCAAAGAAGAATCCATTTCAGCGGAGTCTCTTGGCCATGATCTGTATGAACTTGATGAACTAGCATCCGAATCTATGAATTTCTCAGAAGAAGCTCAATTACTGACGGACTGGGACAAAAGATTTATCGATGCTGGCCTGACTAACATTCAGGATATCCTACCAGATGTATTGGTAGATTTAAAATACTCCAGTACTGATAATTTTTTTGGCCAAGATGTATATGATGATTTGGAAAATGCCTATTTGCAGCCCGAAGTAGCAGCTATGTTATTAAAAGCGCATGAAAACCTACAAGAAAAAAATCCCAGCTTCACTTTTCTCATTTATGATGCCGTCCGCCCCAGGACAGTACAGCAGATCCTGTGGGATAATCTGGACAAACCGGATAGCTTAAAGCCTCTATATGTAGCAGACCCAAAGGTAGGCAGCCTGCATAACTACGGGGTAGCAGTAGACCTCACGCTGGTGGATAAAAAAACACGGCTACCGCTAGATATGGGCACCAAGTATGATTATTTTGGATACCCGGCATACCCGGACAGGGAAGCACAAATGCTCAAAGAAGGCAAAATTACCCAGAAGCACATTGATAACAGAAAGCTGCTCAGAGAAGTGATGCTAAGTGCGGGATTTACAGGGATCGGAAGTGAATGGTGGCATTTTAATGCTTTCTCACGAAAAGAAGCGAGCCTAAAATACGAAATTGTACCTTAAATATTCTCCTGAAATGAAAATACACCTCGTCATCCTCTTTGCCTTTCTGCTTCCATCTATAGGACTAGCCCAAAAAATGCAATTCAATGCCTTAACTTTCAGTAAAACAGAAGGATTCAGGCATGAATCTATAGAAGCTGGTACCAACGCTTTAAAAAAGCTGGCAGCAGAGAATTTTTTCAAACTAGACCATACTGAAGATGCTAGCCTGTTCACTGAAGATTATTTAAATAATTATGATGTGATCATCCTGCTCAATACGACAGGGGATATTTTTAATGCAGATCAGAGGGAGGCTTTTAAGAAATTTGTCCAAAGCGGAAAAGGTGTCGTAGGAGTACATAGTGCTACTGATACAGAATATGACTGGCCATGGTATACCGAATTGATAGGCGCACAGTTTGAAAGCCATCCTCATATCCAGACAGCTAGGGTTCAGACCGTACATCAACATCCATCCACTTATCATCTTCCCAAGATCTGGCTTTGGACAGATGAATGGTACAATTTTAAACATTTTAATGATAAAGTTATCGTACTGCTGGAATTAGATGAAAGCTCTTACGAATCCGGCAAAGAAGAAAAGAGAAGCCACCCCATCTCATGGTACCATGATTATGATGGAGGGAGGGTTTTTTATACAGGACTGGGACATGATCCACGTATATATGAAAACCCTGTTTTCATCAGGCATTTATTGGGAGGCATCTGGTACGCAGCCAAAAAAGATATGAATGTAGTATCTCCAGTAGATGGTTTTTAACCATTTAAATCATTAAATTTAAATGGCAAAAGTTCATCTATACTGTCAACCTTATATATTTCATCATTTGGGGCCAACATATAGATCTCTATAGGCTCGGAATATCTTTGCTCATATTCGCTTATGGTCTGCCGGCAAAGCCCGCACGGCGTCACGTAAGCAAAGTTTTTTTCATTCCTTCTCTTGGCTGCCACAGCTAATTTAAGAGGTTTTGATTTTGGATAACGTGCATGGGCATACCCTAATACTACCCTCTCAGCACATATGCCTACAGGGAAGGAGACATTCTCCTGATTATTGCCTGACAGTATCTCTCCATTGTCCAAAAGTAAGGCGGCTCCTACCATAAAATTCGAATAGGGAGCATAAGCCTGTGATGAAGCAGATCTTGCCATATAGATCAAGGTCTTGATTTCTTCATCAAGCTGATCCCAATGAAAAACTTTCAGGGTTACTGTTTTTTGTATTTTATTTATCATGAGCTACATTTAAAAAGGGATTCAAATTATAAAAAAAATATTACAATAATTAGAATTAATATGTAATTTAAATAAAATTTTTTAGGCTTCGTTAAATTTACCATCTTCATGTAATACGTTTTGTCTTAAAATATGAAAACAGTCTTAATAATCGGAGCAGGAAAATCTGCTACGGTTCTAATTGATTATTTAATGGAAACAGCCAAAGAAAAAAACAGGAAGGTGATCATTGCAGATGCCTCATTGGAAATGGCTCAAAAGAAAACCAGAGGACATACTACTGCCCGTGCAGCTCACTTGGATATACATGACAGGGAATTGAGACAAAAATTAATCCAGGAAGCTGACATCATAGTATCTATGTTACCTGCCTTTTTACACCCTATAGTAGCTAAGGACTGCCTGACTTTTGGAAAGCATTTTTTTAGCGCTTCTTATGAATCTGCAGCGTTGAAAGAAATGAGAAAGGAAATTGAAGAAAAAAACCTGCTCTTTCTAAACGAATGCGGTTTAGATCCTGGCCTGGACCATATGTCCGCTATGCAGATTATAGATAGGGAAAAGGCACAAGGTAATAGCATAACCCTGTTTAAATCTTACACCGGAGGTTTATTGGCTCCTGAGAGTGAAAATAATCCGTGGAAATACAAATTCACGTGGAATCCGCGCAATGTCATCTTGGCCGGCCAAGGCGTATCAAGATTTATCCGAAATGGCAAATTGAAATTTATCCCTTATCATATGCTGTTTAGAAGAACTGAAACTATCATCTTTGATAAGCTTGGAGCATATGATGGATATCCAAACCGGGATTCTTTAAGTTATCGCCATATATATGGTTTAGATGGTATTCCAACAATACTGCGGGGAACATTGCGCCGCTCAGGCTTCTGCAAAAGCTGGGATGTGTTTGTTCAACTGGGGATAACAGATGATTCTTTCGAAATGGACGTGCCAGAAGGCTTTACAATGAGGATGTTTATAAATTCTTTTCTTCCCTATCACGAAACCAAAACGGTGGAAGCAAAGTTGCTGGAATTACTGCCTTGGGTAGATGAAGACATTCTATTAAAGGTCAGGTGGACTGGGATTTTAGAGCACAGCCCATTGACATTGACAAAAGGAAGTCCTGCCCAAATCCTTCAATCGATTCTTGAAATGAAATGGCAGCTTCAGTCTGGGGATAAGGACATGATCGTCATGCAGCACCAATTTGAAATGGACACTCCAAAAGGCCGTAAATCCATCACCTCCAGCCTGATCCATATAGGAAAAGATCAACAACATACCGCTATGGCCAAGACTGTGGGATTACCACTTGCCATAGCAGCAGATCTCTTCATGGACGGAAAGATAGATAGCCGAGGTCTTAGACTTCCAATACATAGGGATATATACGCACCTGTCCTGGACAGGCTTAAAGAAGAAGGTATAATTTTTACCGAGATAGAAACAAAGCTAGATTAAAATACTATCCCATTTTCAGAATTGTATTTTTCTGGAAAGTTTTCCTGTGATTCCCTTAACTGCTCTCGGAGATTGGTCTCTATGGTCACACTTAGGGCAGTCATAGGAGTATCTTCGAGTCTGTTTTCAAATGGATCTTCTGTCCTTTCGCCTATAAGGTCAAGGGCCAAAAACACGAATGAGACTGCTAAAGCTATCGGTATGGTTTTCCAGCCTAGCTCACTGACAAACACCATGGGCAGTAATGTACAGTGGATCAGAACAAATATCCTAGAAAAATAGGTATATTGTCTTGGTAGGGGAGTATTTTTGATACGTTCGCTCATGCCCTGGATATCATTAAAATCCACGAGGGTCTCTTCCATCTTCACAAATCTGTAATCACTTAACCAGCCTCTTTGAAAAGCATATTTAAGGTCTTCGCCCTGTCGTTGGATCAGGTAATTGGGAGGATTGTTTTGCTTTTTGAAAATTTCAAATTCTTCAGAACTTAAAAATGGCTTAGCATCCAGGTAGGTATTTTCTTCTATAAACAATTCTTTAAGACTTGTTTTATTGTATTCCAGCTTCTTTCTAAGAAATACACGCAAAGCATTGACAAAAGCCAGGTGTCTATATACGAGTTTCTGATGGAACTCTCTGGCTTCTGCTTCTTCATCAATTGAAGTGGGTATAATAAGCGTCAACACCTGCCTGGTCCATGCCCTGCTGTAATTGACCATCAAACCCCAAATTTTTCTTGCTTCCCACCACCTGTCATAAGCATGATCATTTTTAAAACCCAAAAATATAGCCAATGCAGTACCTAGCGCAGCTATGGTATAAGATGGTATATTAAAAAAGATCACCTCATATACATCATGAAGTATTACGATAAGCGTAGATAAAATTATATAATAGAGCAGCTGTCTCCATGTATAGTGCAGTATCTGTTTAAATTTAATATTCCTACTTACGATCATATGTTTATATATTATATGTCAGATCTTAAATTCTTTGAATTCAAGACCGTAATGGTATTGAGCATGTCACATTTATTAAAGATCAAGGGCAATGTAAAGCCTAGACCTTTATAGCTAAAATAATACCTAAAATATTATAAGAAAGTCCTGAAGTAACGAAGCATAGGTTTCAGCATAATTTCCGTTATCATCTTTGATATTCATCTTTACATGATAAGGGCTGGTAGAAGCTCCAAAAGCAAAGGATGTGATCAATCTTATAGGTTTAGTAGCAGGCCTGTCCTTTACCTCCACTATTTCATGTGGGTACAACCCCTGTTTAGAAAGACAAATCTCCAATCGTTTCATTTGTACAGGAGGAAGGATAGCATAAAACTTCCCCTGAGGCGATAATAATTCTGCTATTCCTACACTGAGTTCTTCAAATGTCAATAAATCGGAGTGAAGTGCTATGTTTTTTTCAAGAGTCAGGGATTTTAGGTGATTATGATAATAAGGGGGATTGCTTACTATCAGGTCATACTTCTTACTCCCATTTAGACTATTAACATATTCTTGAAAGGGTATATGAAATACCTGCATTCTATCAGACCAGGGACTATTCTCAAAATTATCCTTAGCCTGTAAAAATGCTTTATATTCAATCTCTACACTACTGAGGTTAGAATATGGGTATCGCTGCGCCAGCATAAGGGAAATGACACCGGTACCCGCTCCTATGTCCAAAATATCCTCAGGCTGTACTGTCTCTGCTAAGGCGCCTAAAAGAACCGCATCTGTATTGACTTTTAAAGCACATTGGTCCTGTTTTACGATGAACTGTTTAAAAGTAAAGGGCCTGATGGTTTTCATTAACTACCCTCTATTGGTTTCATACCCTATGTCAGGTTTTGGTCCCGCAGTCATAGCGGCCATTACCGCCAAAGTATCACACCGCTCGTTTTCTATATTGCCGGCATGTCCTTTAACCCATACGAATTTAGGTTTGAACTTGATATGGAGCGGAATGTAACGCTTCCATAAATCTACATTTTTTTTATCTTTGAAGCCTTTTTTTTGCCAACTCCATATCCATCCTTTTTCTACTGCATCCACTACATATTTACTATCTGAATAAATCTGTACTGGCAGGCCTTCTACTTTTAGTTCTTCTAACCCCTTGATGACAGCCATCAATTCCATCCTGTTATTGGTAGTCAACCTAAAGCCCTCTGACAGCTCCTTTCTGTGCTGCTTATATATCATTACCGTGCCGTACCCTCCGGGGCCTGGATTGCCCTTAGCCGCTCCATCTGTGTAAATAGTAATCATATGTAAGTTATAATTTTATTTATAAAAGGATTAAAACAGATTGGTCTTAAAGATTTTGATGGCTATGGATAGCAATATGATACCAAAAATCCTTCTTAGCACATCCAGACCCGTTTTGCCCAATTTCATTTCCAGCCAATTAGTACTCTTTAAAACTACAAAGACTATTATCAAATTGATAACTATCCCTATCCCTATGTTAAATTGTGTGTATTCGGATTTTAGAGTCAATATAGTCGTAAGGGTTCCTGCTCCTGCTATGAGCGGAAAAGCTATAGGAACTATAGAGGCACTGGTGGTAGCTTCAGGGTCAGGTTTAAAAATCTCTATACCTAAAATCATCTCTGCCCCTAGGGCAAATATGATCAAAGCCCCTGCTATGGCAAAATCGTCTACTCCTATTCCAAAAAGATTTAGGATAGATTTTCCTACCAATAAAAACAATACCATCAGGATTCCTGCCGCTATAGTAGCTTTACCTGACTGTATATGACCTACTTTTTTCCGAAGATTGATAATGATAGGAATAGACCCCAATATATCGATGACAGAAAATAAAATAAGTGTAACAGAAAAAACCTCTCTTAAGTCAAACATCTATAGAATTTTTCCACAAAATTAGTTTTAAATTATATAGAAAACATATAACCTATTTAATATTCCTTCAAATAGTCAGTAAGTTTCTTAAACTGTTCATCAGAGATCACCGGGAAGTTTGCTACTCTAAAGGAAGTAGTTTTATATCCTCCATAGCCACTTCCCAATAATATACCGTGCTGTTCAGCGTCCTTTTTAATATCCCCTATCAATGATTCTTCCCCAGAAATCCCTAATACGGTGCGGCTCCTGAATTCTGGCATTTTGATGAGGTAGCGGTACTTGTCTTTACTTGCAACTATGTTTTCGAGCTCCTGCATTCTTTGACGGGTCCTTTTGTCTAGAAAATGTATTTCTTCTACATCCTTCAATAACCTCATCAGAAAATAAATACCCAGTACATTTGGGGTATAATGGGTCTGGTAGTTATCTGCATTTTCCACCATAAAACTGACGCTGTTATATCGCCCATGTTCGCCTATCTCGCTGGCTTTCTTTAAAGCTTTGGGGGATAATATAAGTATGCCTAGGCCAGAAGGCAAGCCAAAACACTTCTGTACAGATGCAAACCAGATATCGGCCTGGTGAAAATCCAGTTCAATTCCCCCCATGGAAGAGGTAGTATCTACGGCTATTAATTTGTGAGGAAACTTGCTTCTAATCTCTTCTATGACATGCAGGGGCACCTGAGAAGCATTAGCTGTTTCATTTTGGGTTATCGCGATAATATCCAACGCCTCAGGTACATCAAGATCATTTACCTGGAATCCTTCATCAGCAGAAAATTTAAAACCTGCAGTATGGGGAAGAATATTAGTGGCATAATCAAACCACTTTTTACCGAAAGCCCCAGAATAAAGGTGATAGGAGCCTTCTTTGGTAAGTGATTGTGAAATGATTTCCCAATTTTCTGTAGCACTAGAAGTAAACAGCAAGCGATAATCAGCGGGCAAGTGTAATTTTTCCTGAAATAACTGTATCACTTCTTGATACATGTTCATAAACATTTTACTTCTGTGATTGGCGCTTAATACATGGTGATTATAGGCGTCCTGAAAATATTGCGGTAATGCAGGATATACCTGCGATGGACCGGGAGAAAAAGAGATCATGATTTTTTGTTTTTTTGTAATAGAAAATAGTTTATACCCAGCCGATAACTATCAAGGCCCAGACCAGATATTAAACCCACGCATTCTTTACTGATTATACTCTTATGCCTAAATGCTTCCCTTTTGTAAATATTGGAGATATGTACTTCCAATACAGGGGTGGTCACCCCTGCAATGGCATCTGATATGGCTACAGAAGTATGCGTATATCCTCCGGCATTGAGTAATATACCATTCACCTCAAACCCTGCCAAATGGATAATGTCTATCAGTTCCCCTTCTATATTGCTTTGAAAATAGGTGATTTCAATTTCTGGAAAATCTCCTCTTAACACTTCTAAAAAATCCTCAAAGCTTTGGTGACCATAAATATCTGGTTCCCTCTTGCCCAATAGATTTAGATTTGGCCCGTTTATAATTAATATTTTCAAAATTTGCGATTTAATGTGTCCTTTCTCTGCTATGACTTATTCAGATCAAATTTAATGATTCAAAATTAGAACTCTTCCTACTACAGCACTTCTTTTGTATTTATATTTACCAAAACAGCTAGAAGAATGACCTGGGACAATGCCATAAAGCAATTTGAAAATTATTTAAAACTCGAAAGATCATTAAGTAAAAATTCAATAATGGCCTATAAGCAGGATGTGTCCAAGCTAAAGGCATATATGGAGCTATATATGCCACATATAGGTCCACTCGAAGTTACACTGCCCCAACTGCAGGATTTCACCGCAGAAATCGGCCAGGTGGGTGTATCTGAATATACCCAGGCAAGGATCATTTCAGGAATCAAGGCTTTTTATCATTTTTTGATGTACGAAGACAGGATAATCGAAGATCCTGCTCAGCTTTTGGAAGCTCCAAAACTCGGAAGAAAGCTGCCGGAAACACTTGATTTCTTGGAAATAACCATGCTTCTTGAGGGCATTAATCTTGGTGAGCCGGAAGGCCACAGAAACAGGGCTATGCTGGAGATCTTATATTCGAGCGGCCTCAGAGTATCTGAACTGGTAGATTTAAAGCTTTCTTCTGTATATAGAGATGTTGGATTTTTGAGGGTTATAGGAAAGGGCAATAAAGAACGGCTAGTACCTATCGGTTCAGAGGCATTAAAATTTCTGGACTTATATTTGTCACATTACAGACAGAAAATGGCTCCGGCCAAAGGTCATGAGGAAATCGTATTTTTAAATCGTAGGGGCAAAAAACTTTCTCGTGTCATGGTATTTTTGATTATCAAAAAACTGGCTGAAGAGATAGGACTCAAAAAATCAATCAGCCCCCACACTTTCCGTCATTCCTTTGCCACCCATCTGATAGAAGGAGGGGCAGACTTGAGGGCAGTTCAGGATATGTTGGGACATGAAAGTATCACCACCACAGAGATCTACACCCATTTGGATAGGGATTATCTGCGCCAGGTTTTGACTGAATTTCACCCTCGAAAATGAGTTGTTATTAATCATTATATAAAATTATCGAACATGAACAAAAAAAGAAACTTCCGTCCTTTGATGTATTTTTTGGGATTTATTATACTGGCACTTTTGGTGTTAATAGTTTACATCATGGTAAATCAGCCTGAGGTATAAAAAGTAGAATTGCCTATTCCGGATGATTGGCATGATACTATGGATCAGAATCTGTAAGATCAAGTCTTTTCTGCTATATATATATGAAGCTACTGGTAAACGCATAACATTGGGAAAGAAATGACGATGAAGTGTTTCAAATTTGACCTAACTTGCAGCGCAAATCTTACTGAGCATTTTAATACATAAGCTAGTGTACAAGTCTGTCATAAAACCCGTCCTTTTCAGGAAAAATCCAGAAGAAGCACATTACTTCACTTTTTCTGCTATAAAAAAGATATTTCACCTTCCTTTGGTCAATAAAGTTATTGATAAGCTTTTTGCCTATGAGGATAAAATATTAGAACGGGAAGTTTTCGGTCTTACATTTAAAAACCCGATAGGCCTGGCCGCGGGATTTGATAAAGATGCTACCTTAATAGACGAAATGGGTATGCTGGGATTTGGTTTTATAGAAATAGGAACCCTTACCCCCAAACCGCAGGAAGGAAACCCAAAACCAAGGCTTTTCAGACTTCCGAAAGACAAGGCACTTATTAACCGCATGGGGTTTAATAATGGAGGAGTAGATGGTGCCGTATCCCGTCTTAGCAATAGAAAAACCAAAGTGCTGATAGGAGGAAATATTGGGAAAAACAAAAACACACCGAATGATCAAGCAGAAAGTGATTATCTTTACTGCTTAGAAACACTCCATCCTTATGTAGACTACTTTGTGGTAAATGTAAGTTCACCCAATACCCCTAATCTCAGGGAGCTGCAAGAAAAAGAACCTTTAAAAAAGCTCTTATTAGCGGTGAAAAGGGCTAATGATAGAAAGTCTAAACCTAAACCTATACTTCTAAAAATAGCACCCGATCTGACTGAGGGACAACTGGATGACATCGTGGCCATCATACAGGAAACACATATAGATGGTATCATCGCTACCAATACTACTATAGACAGAAGCGGGTTAAGCACTAAGGCAAAAGAAGTAAACCATATGGGTGCTGGTGGTCTTAGTGGCGCCGTACTTAAAGACCGAAGTACAGCCGTGATAAAATACCTGGCAGATAAATCAAATAAGTCATTCCCCATCATAGGAGCAGGAGGCATATTCACGGCTGCGGATGCTATCGAAAAATTAGAAGCAGGAGCCTCACTGGTACAGGTTTACACAGGCATGATCTATGAAGGACCGAGTATAGTAAAAAAAATTAAAAAGGGCCTAGTCCAATATTATAGAAGCTGAGATTTTATATATTTCAGATTAGATTAAACCAATAAGCATCAAATGGCTTCAAATACTTATAAATCCAATACTTTTAGAAAAAAGGAAAATGCTAAAACGGCTCAGAAAAAGAAGGTCCGTCCTACATTTTCTATAGGTTTCTTGAAAGACAAAAAAATAGGCCTATCTCTTGGTATCGTGTTTATGATGGTGGCTTTATTCTTGTTTTTTGCCTTTCTGGGGTACCTGTTTTCAGGACAGGCTGATCAGAGTGTGGTACTTGCTGAAAATATGATAGACAGAGAAAATGCTGCTGAAGCTAGAAACTGGCTAGGCTTTACAGGTGCCACTGTATCCCACTACATGATCTTCAGATGGTTCGGCATAGCAGCATTTTTACTTCCCCCATACCTCTTTTTCCTTGGATTTAAACTTGCATTTAAAAAATCGCTCATCAGCTTGTCCAGCTATAGCACGTTTGCCCTTTTCTTTATTTTCTGGCTTGGCCTTCTGACTGGGTATGTAGTCCATATACTGGATAACTATAGCTACCTGGGTTTTCTTAGTGGTGGATTTGGTTATGAAATGGCTCAATTTGCGGATGATTTTTTAGGCTGGGGAACATTTATTCTGATTTTTGGATCTTTATTGATTTTCGTGATCTTCTTTTTTAATATAGACCAACTTAACGGTTTTTCATTTAGCAGTGATGCCGACACTGGTGACCGTACCACAGCAGATGATAATTCAGCGCTGGAAGAGGATGAAGATGATTTGTTGGAAGATGACTTTGAAGATGATACATATATAGAAGAGGAATTGGTTCTTGATAAATCAAAAAAAGAAGAGGTAGAGCTCGCGGATAGCAGTACATGGGCCATTAAAAATGATCCCGCTCCATCTAAAAAATCTCCTTCTGAACCTACCTTTAGCATTGAAAGTCCAGAAGGAGATGAAATCATAGAAGAAAAGCCGCAGGAGGACAGGAAATTTAGCGTGGAAAAGCCCGTGGAAGAAAAAACTGAAGATGAGGTTCAGAACCTGGCCCCATATGATCCTACTTTGGACTTGCCAAAATATCAATATCCTATCTTGGACCTGCTGAATGAATATGACCTGCAGAAAGTAACTGTAAGCAAACAGGAACTGGAGGATAATAAAGACAAGATAGTAGAAACCCTGGTGAACTTTAAAATAGGTATACAGGGCATAAAAGCGACTATAGGGCCTACTGTTACGCTTTATGAAATAGTACCAGATCCGGGGGTTAAGATCTCGAAGATTAAAAATCTGGAAGATGACATCGCACTGAGCTTAGCCGCTTTGGGCATCAGGATCATAGCTCCTATCCCTGGTAAGGGCACCATAGGTATTGAAGTACCTAATAAAAACAGGGAACTCGTACCGGCCCGCTCAGTATTGGGCACAGAAAAGTTTATGAAGAGTGATAAAGAACTACCGGTAGCTTTGGGCAAGACCATTTCCAATGAAGTATTTGTGATGGACCTGGCCAAAATGCCCCACCTTCTGATGGCCGGTGCTACAGGCCAGGGTAAGTCAGTAGGGCTTAACATGATCCTGGCTTCTTTGGTATATAAAAAGCATCCATCACAACTGAAATTTGTACTGGTCGATCCTAAAAAAGTAGAATTAACATTATTTAATAAAATAGAAAGACACTTCCTGGCCAAACTTCCTGGTGCTGAGGAAGCAATTATTACTGATACCAAAAAAGTGATCTATACTTTAAATTCACTCTGTATAGAAATGGATAACCGGTATGATCTGCTTAAGGATGGAGGCTGCCGAAACCTGAAGGAATATAACGCCAAATTCATCGCCAGAAGGCTTAACCCTGAAAAAGGACACCGGTATATGCCCTATATCGTCCTAGTAATAGATGAACTTGCCGACCTGATGATGACAGCAGGCAAAGAAGTGGAGGCACCTATAGCCCGACTGGCACAGCTGGCCAGAGCTATTGGGATCCATCTGGTGGTGGCTACTCAGAGGCCATCGGTAAATGTAATTACGGGTATCATTAAAGCAAACTTCCCTGCCCGTCTTTCTTTCAGGGTAACTTCTAAGATAGATAGCCGTACAATACTTGATGCCGGCGGAGCAGAGCAGCTTATCGGGATGGGAGACATGCTATTGTCACAGGGATCAGAAGTGACCCGAATCCAATGTGCATTTCTAGACACCCCTGAGGTAGAAGCCGTCTGCGACTGGATCGGAGAACAGAACGGGTACAGTGATGCTTACATTCTACCTGAATTTGCTGGGGAAGATGGAGACCACAGTCCGGGGGACATAGATCTATCCGATAGAGACCCCTTATTTGATGATGCGGCCAGACTGATCGTTATGCACCAGCAGGGCAGTACATCATTGATACAAAGAAAGTTAAAATTAGGATACAATAGAGCAGGTAGAATAGTTGACCAATTAGAGGCAGCCGGTATAGTAGGTGCTTTTGAAGGAAGTAAAGCCAGAGAAGTACTGGTTCAGGATGAACATAGCTTGGAACAATTATTGAATAGGCTCTAAACAAATAACAAAGTCATGAATCTAAAGAAATTTATTCCGTTAATCCTTTGTTTGGGAGTCATATTTTCTGCTCATGCACAGAAAGATCCCAAAGCCAAAGCCATATTGGATGCTGTCAGCAAAAAATATCAATCACTGGATGGTCTAAAAGCCACCTTTGAATATACCTTTATCCATGAAAGAGATGGTATCAACCAGACCAATACAGGAGAAGTGGCTGTCAAAGGTGACAAGTACAGGTTAAACCTAGATGATCAAGAAATCTACAATAATGGTAAAACATCATGGACCCTGATCAAATCTGATAGCTATAAAGAAGTGACGATAAGTGATGTGGATACAGACTTCGACGAACTAACTCCATCTAATATCTATAACCTTTATAAAAAGGGTTATAACTATAGACTATTGGGTGACAGAACTATCAATAGCAGATCTGTTCAGGAAGTAGAGCTTACTGCAGAAAAAAAAGGATCTCAGATCCAAAGGGTCAAAATCATGGTGGATAAATCAACCAATGACTTGATCGGCTGGGAAATGCATGACAATACAGGTGGTCTACTTCAGTATAAATTTAAAGATGTGGACAGTAAAGTCAAATTAAATGACAGCTATTTTGCTTTTGATAAGACCAAGCACCCAGGAGTGGAAGTTATAGATTTAAGGTAACCCAGCACCGCTTTTATGGCCAGTCAGGATAGACTGGCTTTTTTTATGTTATAGATTATCTCTATGTGCACAGACTTTTCACCTTTCAAGGGGCCGGAATGGATCTCATTTGCAAAAAGAGCTATAATGTATGATATATCAGTCATGCTAACTTTTTGATAAACAATTTTTTATGGTTTAACATAAAAGCTTTAGTTTTATTTTTCAGCTAATCATATTTGATGATGAAACTAAAATTTATATACCTATCGGTTAATCTTTTTTTGATATCGTACTGCTCACAAGCCTAACAGACCCAACTTATCCCTATTCTATAAGCTGAACCAGGTTTACATGGCTTAGGGTTAGGCTACGAAATCCCTTTTGACCATAATTGGATAGGGGAAATAAACCTTCATGCCGGGGGCGGTTTTAATGTAAATACCGCTAACGAAGTCTCCTTCCACTATGCTGAGTTTCCTTCTATCCATTTGAGCCCAGCACCAAAAAGAAATTACAATCTGCATAAAAGTAGGAGGAATCCAGCCAATAATGCAGGAAATTATATCACTGCCCAAGTCAAATTTGTATCTCAAGGCTTGATCCAGCGTTCAGGGGATATGGATCTCCCCCCTATCTCTCCTCCTATACAAGCTGTTCTGATCACTGAAGTACATTTGGGCTTGCAGCGAAGTATAAGCAATAGACTTTTTTTCATTGCTAAAATCGGTGTAGGATACCTGTTGGATTTTCACCAATCGAGCAGCACTATTTTATGCACGGGAGGGGTATAATTGGCTTATCATCTTAAATAGATAGCAGATAATCCTACAACAGCCACATATTTAGGCATTTTTTTATAATTTTGCCATAAATCAGTTATTTATGACCAAGGCAGAACTCATAGCTCAAATCGAAAAAAAATCTTCTTTCCTATGCGTAGGCCTAGATACTGATATAGCAAAAATCCCTTCCTACCTCCATTCCTTGCCAGACCCCATATTTGAATTTAACAGGCAGATCATAGATCATACCGCGGAATATGCTGTGGCCTATAAACCAAACATTGCCTTTTATGAAGCCATGGGACCAAAAGGTTGGGAATCTCTTCAGCGAACTTTAGAATATATCCCTAAGGACATATTCACCATAGCCGATGCAAAAAGAGGAGATATTGGAAATACATCTGGGCTATATGCCAAAGCGTTTTTTGAAAGCATGGAATTCGATTCCATCACTGTAGCCCCATATATGGGAGTAGACAGTGTAAAACCATTTTTAGAATTTGAAAACAAATGGGTTATACTGTTGGCACTTACATCCAATGCTGGAAGCCATGACTTTCAATTAACCTTATCTAAGAATGGCAAGCCACTATTTCAGGAAGTCCTCGAAAAAAGTCAGCAATGGGGAAACCACGCAAACATGATGTATGTAGTAGGCGCTACGCGTGGAGAAAAAATCGCCGAGGTAAGACAAATTGTACCTGATCATTTTTTCCTGGTGCCAGGAGTAGGTGCACAGGGAGGAAGCCTAGAAGAAGTAGCCAGATATGGCATGAACAAAGATTGTGGATTGTTGGTAAACTCATCGAGAGGCATCATCTATGCTTCAAGTGACGGAGATTTTGCCTTAAGAGCTGGTGAGGAAGCCAAAAAGCTTCAAGAAGAAATGAAAATATTACTCCAGAAATATATGAATTGAATAAAATCATAAAGGATATTATAAAAATTGCATTTTTTAAACTAACTTACTTGGAGTAAATTAGGTATGAACCTAATCTTGAGCTTAAAAATTCTGACCATAGTCTCTTTTACTATGATCTAAAGTATAATTTTATTAGGAGTACGATTTCACACAAGTCTTTGTACATTTTTAACCATTAATTTTTTACTTATGGTCTTCCAAGAAAACTTTCTCCATCTGGTATGGAAATATCAGTATTTTGAAAAAACACAACTGACCACTACTGATCAAGTCCCACTGGAAATAAAAAAAATAGGATATCATAATTTTCATGAAGGCCCTGATTTTTTTGAATCCCATATCCAGTTGGATGCCGTAGCTTATTTTGGAAACGTAGAAATCCATCTGCGGTCATCTGATTGGAATAATCATCATCACCAGCATGATGAAAGATATGAGAGCGTGATACTCCATGTGGTATATGAACATGATCATGAGATTTTTCATCCTGACGGTACCCGTATTCCTACCCTAGAGCTGAAAGGGAAAATTTATCTGGATGTCCTTCGTAATTATGAAAAGTTATTAAATGGGCCAAACCACATACTTTGCTCCGACTCATTACCAGAAACCTCAACTATCATAAAATTTTCTATGCTCGAGAAAGCACTTGTAGAAAGGTTTGGGCAGAAAAGTAAACTTATCACTCAGCTTTTAGAAGATAATAAAGGTGACTGGGAAGAAACTACCTACCAGTGGCTGTTTTATAGTTTTGGCTTTAAGACGAATAGTGCAGCTATGCTTGAGTTAGCTAAATGTACCCCTTACCGGATACTTAAAAAACATGCTCCAAATGTGGGCATTATAGAATCCATCCTTTTAGGTCAAGCTGATCTTTTGGGAACAGATATACCTGACGAATACACCTCTTTCCTACTAAAAGAATATGACTTTTATGCCCGGAAGTATAGATTTGACAGCGGACTTTATCCATCATCTTGGAAATTCATGGGAGTCAGGCCGGGTAATTTCCCTACCGTCAGGATAGCTCAGGTGGCCTCCATTTTATCTAATACACCCAATCTTTTTTCCTCCATTATTAATCCACAGAATGATACCACTTCCATAAAACAGATTTTTAATTATGGTATATCTGACTATTGGCGTCACCATTACAGGCCTGGAAAAATGTCAAAAAAAGTACTGGGGAAAACCCTCTCAAGTCAATCCATTTATTTGCTATCCATAAATTTCATTGTACCGCTTTGGTATGTCTATGGCCAATATGTGGATGACAATACATGGCAAGAAAAATGTTTTGATCTACTTCAGGAGATGGAGGCTGAACAGAATTATATCATCAAAAGATTCAGGCAGATCCAGTGGCATCCCGAAAATGCCTATGACAGTCAAGGTATGATCGGTCTGCATAATAATTACTGCCTTCAGAAAAAATGTCTTGAATGTAAAATTGGACAGAACCTACTCCGTCCGGTAAAGAAATGATTTTTTGCTTCCAACCGGATTTTACCGTAATTTTGCCCCTTCATTAATTTACATTTCATGGAAAAACCAGTAATAATATTTGGAGCAAAAGGCATAGCGCGTCCTGCATTGGAAATATTCAACAGCAATGAGGTCGTGGTATATGGCTTTTTGGACGAAGATGAGCAGTTACATGGGACAGAGATCAATGTAGTGTCTGTACTGGGCAATCCAGAAGATGATGGGTTTCTAAAACTGATCGGGCAGAAATGTGAAGCATTTGTCGCCATCGATGACAATAAATACAGGCAGTTTATCGTCAAAATGCTCAATGACCGCAGAAAAACACAACCCATAAATGCGATTCATAAAGAAGCATATATCTCTACTGATGCAGAATTAGGTCATGGTAATTTTATAAATGCCAAAGTAAATATCGGTACAGGTGTTAAAATAGGATCACATGGTATCTTCCATTCAGGGGCCACTATTGACCATCAGGCAGAGTTAGAAGATTTTGTCCAGATAGGTGCAGGCACGATTATTAATTCCAGTGTCAAAATTGGTAAAGGTGCCTTCATCGGATCAGGTGCAGTGATCGTATCAGGGGTAACTATCGGGAAAAATGCCAGGATCGGAGCAGGCTCTATCGTGATAGCTGATGTAGCTGAAGAAGATACTGTATTTGGCAATCCTGCGGCAAGTATTAAAAAGTGAAAATCGATGACCTAAGGTCATTACCGCGTAAAGTTTCCACTAAAGTATGATTTTTACACATAGTATCGGCAGCGTAGAAATTATGACCCTTAGAGTAACATAATAATTGGATGCATTGTCTTAAGATGTATGCATTATATCCAATTAAAAAAACAATATCTTTAATAATCCGGACTTTTGTATAAAGGCATTTAATAAAATTTATCTTCAATCAAATCACCCTGCAGAAACAGGGCACAGGTTTTATGGAAAATCAAACTTACAATATCCTCCTTTATTACTGCTATGCAGAAATAACAGATCCTGAAATTTATCGGGAAGAACATCACTTATTTTGTGTCGAGAACAATATCCGAGGGAGAATCATCATCTCATCTGAAGGGTTGAACGGCACCGTATCAGGGCTCATGGAAGACTGTGAGAAATACATGGCTTATGTAAAATCTGATCCAAGGTTTGCCAAAACGGAATTTAAAATAGATACCCACCACCAGCATGCTTTTGCCAAAATTCATGTAAGGGCAAAGGAAGAAATAGTCCATTCCAGTCTGAGGCACATCAATCCAAATATACGTACCGGAAAGCATTTGGCTCCCAAAGAATTTAAAGCGCTCAAAGACCAGGATGATGTGGTCATATTGGACGTGAGGTCTAATTATGAACATGAATTGGGGAAATTTAAAAATGCCATCACGTTGGATATTGAAAACTTCAGAGATTTTCCTGACAAAGTAAAAGAGCTTGAGCACCTCAAAGACAAGAAAATACTTACTTATTGTACCGGCGGTATTAAATGTGAAAAAGCCAGTGCTTACCTTCTTGAACAGGGATTTGAAGATGTATACCAACTGCACGGCGGGATCATCAAATATGGCATTGAGGCTGAGGGGGAAGATTTTGAAGGTAAGTGCTATGTATTTGATAATCGGCTGGCAGTAGATATCAATAAAGTAAATCCTACAGTGGTCTCCACCTGCCACGTATGTAATGCCAAATCAGACAGGATGGTAAACTGTGCCAATCCTACCTGTAATATACACGTGCCTATATGTGAAAAATGTGGCTGGGAACTGGAGGGAGCCTGTTCTGATGCCTGTAAAGACCACCCGGAAAAAAGGCCCTATAATGGCACCGGATATTATCAGAAAAAAACCAATGGATACAATCCCTATAAAGGCTTAAACCGTGTCCCAAATAAAGCTAAAATAAAAGCCAGCATGAAATGACCAAAATCATCCCTGCATCTGAACTGATCATCAATCCGGACGGAAGCATCTATCATTTAAATATTAAACCAGAGGACATCTCTTCTACAATCATTGCTGTAGGGGATCCAGAGCGGGTAGCGGCTATATCAAAACATTTTGATAGCCTCGAATTCAGTATGGCAAAAAGGGAATTTGTCACCCACACCGGCATGTACAGAGGAAAAAGGCTGACCGTAATGAGCACAGGGATGGGAACAGACAACATTGAGATATTCATGACCGAACTGGATGCCCTGGTAAACATAGATCTGAAAACACGCATACCAAAAGCAACACATACCACCCTAGAAATAGTAAGGGTAGGAACATCCGGTAGCATGCGAAACGAAATTAAAGCAGGCTCTAAACTAGCCTCTGAATTTGGTATAGGTATGGATACGCTGATGACCTATTATACAGCTGATCAAAGTGACTTTGAAAAAAAGGTTGGTATAACCGTACAGGCTGCACTTGGACTTCCATTTACACCCTATTGTTTCCAAGGATCTCAAAAGCTATTGGACAGGTTATCTAAAAACCTGATAATAGGTAATACAGTAACTTGTCCTGGATTTTTTGGTCCACAGGGAAGGGAAGTAAGGTTGAAGCCTGCCATACCTGATATCATAGAACGACTCGGAGCTGTAGAACTGGATAATTTTAAACTTACAAATTTTGAAATGGAAACAGCCGGATATTATGCAATGGGAAGACTGCTAGGTCATGAAGTTTTAAGCCTAAATGCCATAGTGGCCAACCGTATCTCACTGCAAATGGCCGAGGATCCGGGGGCGATAATAGATGACCTAATCCTGCATACTTTACAAAACATCTAAACAGAGGAATCCACCTCTGTTTTTTTTTGCCTTACCGTTCATATAACTTTTGTGATATTCTTGAACCTTTTGGTTAAACAAAAGTTTTTATGTAAATATTCATATTCAATTAAGTAAATATCTGTACTACAATAAGTTTATTGATATACTCATAAAACTAAGTCCGTTTATCCATTTATCTTTCCACTGAGAAAAAGAACCCCATTTCGCAATATATAATTTTGCATATTAGTTCATATAGCACCATCTAAAAATACGCCATGAAATCATATTTAGGATTATTTATATCATTTTTTTTATTTTTCTTATCCGTTGATACCGTAGCCCAAAATGTCAGGTTAAAAGGCCGAGTCGTAGATAGAGATACTGGTGATCCTTTAGAATTTGCGAACATTGCACTACTGTCTCCACGCGACTCTGCACTAGTAACTGGCGGAACAGCAGAACTAGATGGTAATTTTAGTTTTACAGCAGTAGCAGGGGAATATATTGTAAGGGCTGGTTTTATTGGGTATGAACAAGGATATAAAAATGTGACTATAGGAGATAAAGCTGAAATAAACTTAGGTAGATTCAGATTGGTATCTACCGCTGAGGCATTAGATGAAGTGGTAGTAGAAGGGGTGACTTCTATGTTTGAAAGCGATATCGATAAAAGAAGTTATAATGTAGAGAATAGTATCGTAGCCGAAGGAGCCACAGCATCAGAACTACTAGGTACATTACCATCCATTCAAATGGATGATGAAGGAGGTATCACGATGAGGGGAAGCGGGAACATATTAATTTATATAAATGGCCGACCTTCTAACCTTTCAGGGGACGATGCAGAATCTATATTGGCCCAATTCCCTGCTAGTAGCATTAAAAGCGTGGAACTCATTACTAATCCCTCATCCAGATATGATGCCTCTGGAGTAGGCGGTATCATAAACATCATACTTAAAAAAGATCAGAGGCTGGGAGTAAACGGCCAGGCAAATGTTTCAGTAGGGACGAGAGATAAATACAATGCCGGTATTAATATTAATTACGGAGGAGAAAAAATAAACTACTTTGGTTCCTATAATTATCAGGACAGAACACTTTTTAGAGAATCAGAAGCCTTACGTTCTACCAACATTCCTGGTGCCTCTCCATTTTTGGACCAAGATGGCTATGGGGAAAATAGAGATAGAAACCATTTTATGAGAGCTGGATTTGACTATACACCATCGGAGAATAGTACCTTCAGCTTTTATGGTCAGGCTAACGTGCGGGAAAGGTCAGGCTTTAACGAATTAAATCAGAGAAGTCAAAATGCAGCCCGTCAATTGGACAGTCTATATGTAAGAAATGAAAATGATCATAGAAGTAGTTTTAATATAGAAACAGGATTAAGCTTTACCCATGACTTTGATACTTTAGGACAACAAGTATTCACCTCTCTATCCTATAGCCGAGATGAAAGAGACCAAACTGAGCTTTTTGATCAACTTTTCTATAACTCTTTTATGGAAGAGGTACCACAAAACTTTTTAAGCCAAACCAACATAAGACCTCAGGTCAGTGATCTATATATCTATCAGCTGGATTATATTAAACCATTTCAGGGAGGAGGTAATCTAGAAGCTGGACTTAAGGGTACTTTTGGTGTCTGGGACCGGGGTCAGGAATTTTTCCAGGCAGATGAAGATTCTAATTTTCAACCTATACGAAATGATACGATAAGTGACAACTTTACTTTTCGAGAAGATGTATATGCAGCTTATACAGCCTATAGAAATAGAACAGGTAAATTAGGATATCAGGTTGGTTTAAGAGGGGAATACACAGAAACTATTGGATACCAAACCAATACCGATCAGGAATTTATTAATAATTACTTTAATCTCTTCCCAAGTGCATATATCAATTATAATCTAGCCGGGCCTGAAGAAGAATTACGGGTAAATTATAGCAGAAGAATATCAAGACCAAACATATGGGGATTGGCTCCATTCTACAGAGTGAGTGACTTACTCAATATTGGCATAGGAAATCCTAATCTACAGCCTGAACTAACTGACAGTTATGAATTGGGATATCAAAACAGTTGGGGTAATTACCTTTTCACAGGAACGGTCTATCACCGGTACTCTACAAATGTACAGACAAGGGTAATAGCACTATTAGATAATAATGTGGCAGTACAGACCCGTGAGAATGCCGCCAGTAGGAGCAATACAGGTCTAGAATTAATTAATCAGTTTGAATTTACAAATTGGTGGGATATGATGATTTCAGCAGATTTATTTTATTCAGAAATCAGAGGAGAAAACATAGAAGCAGGTTTTACCAATAGCAATTTTAGCTGGACGCTCAATTTAATTTCTAACATCAACATCCCCAATTTTGCTAGTATACAGATTCAGGGAGATTATAGGGGACCAATCGTATTGCCTCAGGGAGAAATAGAACCGTTATACGGGTTAAATATAGGGGCAAAGAAAAATATATTAAACGACAGGGCCACTATAAGCCTAAATGTAAGCGATGTTTTCAATACCAGGGTATTTAGGATTACCACCGAAGATGCTCGCTTTGACCAAAGGAGAGTTTTCAATCGTGAAACCAGGATTGGCACCCTTACTTTTACCTATAGATTCGGTGGATTTAGAGACAGATCAGAAAGAGAAAGAGATAGCGATTATGATGAAGAAAGTGAATTCTAACCTTATAGATAATATTACCGAATTAAATATATAAGTTAAATTATATATGGTCTAAAATATACCGGACATCATCCAATGCTATATTTGGATTTAATGAATGGTGGCTCCTTTGATAAGGAACACCTATAAAAAACAAGCCAGGTATGGAAGCTATACCCCGGTCATTTCTGAGTTGTATTAAATCTATCTCAAAATGGGGTATATTAATCAAATTATAATCTGGATCATACCCATCCGAAAATATAATAAAATCATATTGAGCTGAAGTCCCATCATCAAAAGCTACAAGACTTCCATTTGCGTCTTCTACTTTCGATCTCTTCGTTACCTTTTTTAATTTTGATTTTAGATCATCACATATAAATATCGGTTGAGCTTCTGAGGTCGTATTTTTATTCCATTTTATCTTCTCCTTCCACCAATGAATATGTTTGCCCAATACATATAAAGGAGTATGCTTTATCTTTGGATCCCTCGCCCATTCCACTTCAAAATATTTAATAAGCTCTGCCGCTATCTGGGCCGAACTATTTCCATTACCAGAAACAAGTACTTTTTTCCCCTTTACTGATACAGGATTACGATATTTTTTTAGGTGAATACTGGGTACGGCCAGTTTATGAATCCATTGAGGAATAACCGGATTCTCTCGCATACCATTTGCCATAATCAGCATGTCAGCGGTGAATATTCCCTGATCGGTTTTTACCACATATTTATTATCAGCCAAGGAGATGGATTTAACTTCTACATTGGTAAGCACCGGTATATCAAGATGGTCTATATACCTTTCGTTATAGTCCGCCATTTGATTTTTTGTAGGCCTGGCATCATCATCCAATGCTATAGGAAGCCCTGGTAAAGTAGCATATTTGGCAGGAGAAAAAAGCTTCATCGATTCGAAACGTTGCCTCCAGTTATCTCCTACCCTGTCATTTTTCTCTAAAATTAAAAAATCTTTTCCCTGTTGTTTTAAATAATAACTGATCGTTAATCCATAATGACTGGCTCCTACGACTAAAATATTCTTATGCATACGATTTAGCTAATACCATCTAGTTCACTTAATTCTAACCACCTAAATTCAAGATCTTCGAGCTTTTCATCAATTAATTTAATTTTATTTGACCACTCTATAAGCTCTCCATGGTTTTCAGATCCAAGAGCTATTTTATTAATCAACTCCTCTTTTTGAGTATTCAATATTGCTATGTCCTTACCTATCTCTTCAAATTCCTTTTGTTCTTTAAAGGAAGCCTTGTTTTTTTTATTCTCCTCCTGTTTCTTATCTGCTCCTTTTTGTTCGGTGGATTTTACATTTGTGGTATTGGATTGCCCTTCCTGCTTTTCCCATTCCCTAAGTTCGGTATAGTTACCAGGAAAATCCTTTACTTTTCCTTTTCCCTGAAAAACAAACAAATGCTCTACCAGTCGATCCATAAAATACCTATCGTGAGATACTATGATAAGACAGCCTGGAAAATCATCCAGAAATTCTTCAAGGGTATTCAAGGTCATGATATCCAAATCATTGGTAGGTTCATCTAGAATTAAAAAATTGGGATTGGTGATCAAAACCATCAATAGTTGCAACCTTCTTCTTTCACCACCACTTAATTTTGCAATAGGGGTATGTTGTTGTTTTGGTGGAAACCCGAATCTCGTCAAGAACTGGGCAATAGTAATAGTACTCCCACCTCCGATGGTAACTACTTCTGCCACTTCTTTTACTATGTCATATAGTCTTTTGGTTTCATCAAAGGAAGTCTCTTCCTGTTTATAATAGCCAAAAGCAGTAGTTTGTCCTATGGCCACTTTACCCGAATCTGGGGCAAGCTTACCGATGATCATATTTAAAAAAGTAGTCTTCCCTGCTCCATTTGGACCCACTATCCCTATTTTATCACCTTTTTTAAAGGTATAGGTAAAATCTTCTACTATTTTCTTGTCCCCAAAGGACTTATTTAAGTCTTCTATTTCAATAATTTTATTGCCCAAACGCTGTGCTGTGACAGAGAGCGAAATATCCCTCTCCTCTTTTTTGTTAAAAGCTTTTTCTTTGACGTCTTCAAAAGCATCTACTCTATATTTAGCTTTTGTAGTCCGGGCTTTGGGCTGCCTGCGGATCCAGTCCAATTCTTTTTTGTATAGGCTTCTGGCCTTATCCAGCTCTACTTCCTCATTTTCCCTACGCTCTTCTTTTTTGTCTAAAAAATAACCATAGTTACCGCTATATCGATAAATCTGCCCACTATCAAGTTCTAATATTTCATTGGTCACCTTCTCTAGAAAATACCTGTCATGCGTTACCATGAATAGGGATAGATTAGCTTTGGACAGGTAATCTTCCAACCATTCTATGGTTTCAAGATCCAGGTGATTGGTCGGTTCATCTAAAAGCAATAGATCGGGCTTTTCCAAAATCGCTTTAGCTAATGCAACTCTTTTTCTTTGACCACCTGACAAATTGCCAACAGGTAGGTCTACATCGTGCAGTCCGAGTTTTCCTAGAATTTCCTTAACTTGGTATTCAAAATCCCAAGCCTGAAGGGCATCCATTTTTTCAAATATTTTATTTAAAAGATCAGAGTTATCTATTCCATTCTGAGAATCTAACATCGCCTTATTATAATCCTGAATTATTTGAAGCGTATCATTGCTACTTCCTTCAAATATGGTTTGGTAGATGGTCAAACCAGCAGCAAATACGGGGTTTTGATGTACATAGCTGATCTTTACGTTTTGATTCAGTGCTACCTCTCCGGCATCTGGCACTTCCAGTTTCATGATGATTTTCATCAAGGTGGATTTCCCAGCACCGTTGATCCCTACCAATGCTACTTTTTGGCCCTGCTCTATACCAAATGAAATGTTTTTGAAAAGGACTTTATCACCAAAGGATTTGGTAAGGCTTTCTATAGATAAATAATTCATGCACAAAATTAATCAAAATAAATCCTATAAAAGAAAAAGCCGACAACATATGCAGCTCAGATGAAAAAATATTGCTCGTATTGATTATTTGGAAAATACGGATTTCACCGCTTGCACTAAATGATGGAATGCCAATACTACATGATCTCTGGATTTTAGAAAGTCGGGCTCCGCATTTTTAAAATTTTCGTTATACGATTTTTCAAATGATTGCTTTCTTTTCTGAAACTCTTTTTCTAGGGATTCTTTATTCAGGTTCAGATCCTTTATTTTCTTTTCTATCTCAATCTGAGCCTCACCAGTAGCCTCTGCTGCTTTGGCTATTAATTCTTCGATCTTAGCCCCCACCTCTTGCAGGAGTTTCTCTACTTCCTCAAATGAATTCTTACTAGACATAATGATAATTTTAAATAAAAATACTCATTTTATTTGACAAAGTCTTATAAAATTAAAAAGGCGCTACTATACCTACTAATCAAAAGATTCTAAGGATAACTATTTAAGGATTTCAGGCGGTGACACACACTTAACCGCTATTTCCATAGGGCATATGTATAATGTATAGTGTCAATGAAACTATCCGATTATAGCGGAGGGAGGAATAGAAAAGTTACCATCCATAACAATTGGAGGATTCAATGATGACGGGTATTCTGTCTATGTGGTACTAAATAAAATCAATACAGGTATTGAATCTTATATAGCAGTTACTATCTGCGAAGTTTGCATTTGATTCACTTACCCTAGTTCACTAGACACATTTAAATTGCACTTAAGGCATCTATAAAAGGGCATCTACAATAGCTATTCCCAGCGGATTTTACACATTATCGGACCTAAGTGGAGTATAACCGTAACGGTAGGGATTTGCCTCACTGGAGGTATGGAATAGGAAGAAATGGGAACTGCTGTTTTTGAGAATCAGGCCAGCGGCTGTAGTAATAGATGTCC
>NZ_JMIH01000020.1 GCF_000714815.1 Anditalea andensis
TACCCAAATAGTCCACCCTGATACTATCAAGTTTTTCAAAGTTGACAGCATTCACTTCCACTTTATTTTTAATCCGATCATCCTTCTCTGTCCCACATGCGAAGGTCACTAAAGAAAATAATAACAGGAATCTGAAATATTTCATGTTATATTATAGTTTATTGATGATGTATATCTGGCTGCCATAAATTAGGCAGCCAGAGTGACAAAATATGCTATAATTTTACAAAGTTTACCATCCACTATCAGGTCCACAGTAAAGAGTCGTGCTACAACTGTCACAACACCAAGTAGTACCAGGATGCTCTTGAGCCAATGATTGAGCAGTTCCTATGTCAATTCCACAAAAACCACTGCCAGGCCCACTAATTCCACTCCAACCGCATGTACCATTTCCACCACTTCCGCTACCTCCAAAAACCTGTTTCAATTGTTCTCTTGTTAGAATTTCTCCTACATCATTAAGAATTAATTTTAGCTTTTTCATTATCATTCTTTTTAATACAGAATCATTATTTATAATGATGATCCTGTATATTTGCAATTCATTTAGTTTTCAGCCAAATTTAGTGGGCCAACCCTAGTCGAAGCTACTTTCTGAAAGTAGTCGCGGCTTAACTTGTGGTTTTTGTTTTTAGTATATCCTCCTTTCTATTAGGTTCGTAATATGTACTTCAAATCCTCAACCGTATACATTTCCGGTAACTGATAGCCATCCACAAAAAATGTGGGGGTAAATAAGATATCCATCTCGGCGCACCAAGTTCGCATAGCGGCAAGTTTTTTTCCTTGCGTTAATAACTCACCATTCATTGGATATTTCGCCGCAAATGCTTCGTAATCCTTATTAGGGGGCATATACCAATCTTCCATAGCCACTTTAAGCAGCATGTCATCACCCTTTGCTGCCAACGCCAGCAGATGCTTTACGGGAGAAGTGCTAAAGTCTTGTTCATCTTCGGAAGTGATGAAGATAACCTGTACTTGTACATCAGGGCTATGCTGAAGAATTTCCTCTATAATAGGATGGGACTTTGCGCAGGGTCCGCAATAAGGATTGCATACCTTTATAATTCGATGCTTGGCATCGGGATTTCCAAGCCTAATGCCTAAACCTTCCGTGGGTACAGTTATAGCTTTTTGTTTTATTAGAAGTGCTTCAAAGATTTGTGGATTGTGCTTAAGTTTGGCCAGCTCCCTCCGGTAGCTTTCGCCTTCTTTCCTCTTTTTAAAGGTTGGTACAATTAGCTGTACTGCAAGGAAGGGAACAGCAAAACACACTGCGAAAGTTAGCATAGTCGGAACCGACACCCAGATTAGTGAATCTTCGAATAATTTGCCATCCAGCAATATTAGGCTTGCTTGCGCTAGAAGGATCCCTTGAATCCATAAACATAATTTACACCATTGCTTGGCAATTTGCCACTGGTAATAAAGTGAAAATACAGAGTATCCAACTGCCAATAGACTCAATAAGGAAATTAGAGAAAACAACTCTGAATTCGCGATTCCACCTGCCAACAACATCAAAAGAGATCCCATAAAGTAACTGAACCCTATCATGCTCCAGCTTATCCCGAAAATTCCCGAGGCTCCGGAATTCAGGATAGCATCGCAATTGACGTTTCGACTACCTGTACAGATTTGGCGAATAGCAGGATTGTGTCGGTCTACTTCATATAATAGAAGCAAGGAACTAACTACTGTGCCTACTAGGGACAAAAGGGTGTATAACCCGGGGATCGCGGAAGTCCAGCCTAATTGTGCTAAGGTTGTAGTTACTGCGACAATGACCAAGGTAGGGAATACTGCTAGTGCTGTTATTGTGCTGTTATGTTTTCTATTTTCTGCTGCACGAGCAGCTGCATAATTTTGTTGTCCTCCTCCCGGTTCAACTTCACCAATCAGAATAATGCCATCGAATTCTTTACTAAACATTTCCTTGTTAGTGGTAATCCATTTTGACTGTTTTGAAGAAGTACTACCCTCCGATGGCAGGTAAACTATAGTATCGTGATCGAAATGTTTGACCACAGCAAGGGCTAATCCATCCCCAGATTTCATCCTAGCGATAAAAGGGATACCTAATTGCTCAAGTTGCTTTGTAGAAACGTTGGCTACTACATTTTCGACTCCCAGTCCGGTTAGTGTATCGCTAATTGATAGCAAAGTGCCGGAATCCGGATGTTCCCCCAATAAGGTGGCTAATCCTGTTTTGGTCACAGGTACATCAAATAATTGCAAATAAGAATATACCGCTTTGGTATCACTATCTAAGGGGAATAATAATTGATTAAAAAACCACTTCATGATAAAAGTTTTTTACTTTACAACTTAAATACGCTACTAAAAATAATAAGCTACTAAATCTAAAAATTTAAAATTAATTATCAAAATAATTTAATATTTATTTTATGAGTCCGTGAAATATTAATTTTTACATGATAATTTATTAATTATTGATATTTATAAATTATTTATTAATATACTATTTTGTGTTTTATATATTAATTTTATTGTTCTTCATTATGATAGATTACATTTTAGGTTCTCTATATAGTATGTTATTAAAGTCTGTTTATTTAGGCTTATTTTTTTGTTTTGCCAAAAATGAATGGTTCCTATGATTGAGGACTATTATTATTTAACTTTTGTATTTCAAGATCTCCTTTTGCATATAACCACACAGTGAAAAACTTAGCGGTTATCACCATTTAGTGAAAATTACTATCATTTCTCAGTATACTGAAAGTGGGTTTAATGTGTGCCATGCTTCTAAGTATTAGTGCACAGTACTTATAGTATTATAGTAGACAAGCAACTACTTCAAAGATTACAACAGTTCGATTCTTATCTGATGGTAAACCTTATAGTATTATCTGTAATGAGGAAAATATAAAACCATTGGTATTTTAACTTTACTCGCTATAAAGTTGATAAAATTACTCAAGTCAAGCTTTATGATTTATAAAATTGAGGTAATAGTGGTCTTTGTCAATTGTGTTGAACATATTTTGTATTATTTATCTGTTTATTCAGTAATATGTAAACCCCATTGTTTTTATAAAGTCTCACTAATCATCATTGAAAATGTCATTCATCCTTTATAAGTCCTAAGACTTATTTTTAATTGATTAATACCTGCATATAAAAATCATTACTTTATTTAAAATACAGAGTTTTCATAAATATACTTAACTATTGTAGCGGCATATGGATCTGATCCATTTTTTGACCTTCTTTCCATAATTTTGCTTTAAATGCTCTTTCTATATCTTTAAATGATATTTGATAATAAATTTCCCCGCTTACCAATCGAATACGTACGGCACAACTTGAAACAAATAAAACAGTGTAGGATGTATAAATGGTGGAACTTGGCATCAATCCAGGAATAATAATCCTATCTATAATATTCTTCTTTATTGCATCAATATGTATAATATCTTTGGCTATCAATTATGCCAACCGTGTCTTACCTGTATCTGGAGGGCTCTGTAGGGTAATTTGCTTTTTGTACTTGATTTGCGATATGATTTTTCCCATTTCTTCTAACCGTTGCTTCCATAACTTCTTTTTTAATCTGTTTAAACAAAGTAGAATTTAGATCGACTGCTACAATATTTTGAATAGTTCTCCCCATTTACAGGATCACAGGGTAATATTTTTAAGGTGGAATTATTTACTTTTTTTGTATTTTTTAAAGGTCTTTTCAGCATTGTCATGGGTTCAGTCAAGGCTTCCGACGTTAGGAGGAATTTACCTTGCCTTGACGGGTTTCGGGACAGTGCTACCATTACTCTTTGGAAAGGGAAAAAACTTCAGGCGGCTTTGGTTTTATAAATTTTAAATGGGACCTGCCATCCTATACCCTGATGATGTTTCTCATGATTATAAAAGTTGAAGAAACCTACCAGTCCCTGGCCGGGAAAGTTGTTCTTTTTCCGACCGGTTCCGGGGCAAAGCAGGCTACTTACCGGTGTTAAGATATCCGTAGTATTCAAGTTATTCCAGTGCTAACTTATGCCGCTTTTTGGGGGGTATCGATCCGGTCTTCTATTTTTGAGATGATAAAATCAACGTAGATGCATTCTCTGTTATATTACAACATAAATTTATACATAAACTTACTTATATCTATGATTCATTTTTATTGTGTTTGTTTTTAATAGGTTTTGCACGGTTTATTCCTTTTGTTTCACTTCGATTCTATACGGAGTAGATACGGAGAGGGTACGGAGTGGGAACGGAGTGCATACGTAGTGCACTCGGCCATTACATGACGATAACATAAGGTTTTTTCTTTATATACATGAGCAAAGGACATTTTGTGTAAGAAGATACTGGTATTTAAATCAAGCATATGGGTGAACAGATGGACCTTTCTCCCGGCATTTATATTCTATTCTTAATTTTGGGAGATTGTTCATTTAAGTGTGTCTGCTAAATTTATACAAAATGAAGAAAAAGCAGACAATAGAGGATTTATTAAGTGATCCCAAGATGAGCGACCGCGGCTATAAAGCAAGAAGAGCTTGCTGGGAAAAGAGCGTCTATTTAGTGCGATTTTACAACAAATGGTCAATACAATGCTTGAAGGTGAGATCGAGAGTTTTCTTGCCGAAGAGTGTGCCTCTGGCAATGTTAATAAGCGGAATGGAAGGACTTCTAAGCGAGTTCTGAGCGATGCTGGTTCTCTGGGTATTTTTACACCCCGTGACCGTAAAGGAGACTTTGAGCCAGAGCTGATCGGCAAACGAGATAGAGCACTCAGCAGTGGTCTGGATGATCAGATACTGTCCCTGTATGCCCAGGGGAACTCGGTGGAAGACGTCAGACTCCAGCTGGAAGATATTTATGGGGTTAGTATCTCTGCCGGGCGGATATCCCAGATTACCGATAAGGTGCTTCCCGAGATCCAGGAATGGCGTACAAGAAGCCTACAAAGTTTTTACCCCATCGTATACCTGGATGCCATACACTTCAAAGTACGTCAGGACGGCAAATATATCAATAGTGCCTTCTATACGGTATATTCGGTGGATTGGGAAGGAAACAGGGATGTGTTAGGGCTCTACATCAACTCGGGCGGAGAAGGGGCTAAAAAATGGGGCATGGTGATGGAAGACCTGAAAGTAAGAGGAGTAACCGATATTATGGTGATTTGCACGGATGATCTACAGGGATTTTCCGAACAGATTCAGGAAGTATTTCCTGCTTCAATTATCCAAAAGTGTATAGTCCACCAAATGCGGAATTCGCTGAAATATGTGGATGAAGTTGACAGGAAGGCCGTAATCAAGGACTTACGTCAGGTATATACCTCTACGACCGAAGAGGGCACAAAAACAGTAATTTCAGCCTTTGAAGCCCCATGGGGCAAGAAATACAAGTATATTGTCAAACAATGGCGGGAAAATTGGACTGAACTGATGGCCTTCTTGAATTTTCCTCTACCTAGGCGAAAAATGATCTATACGACCAATCCGGTAGAAGTCCTCTTCGAATCATGCGAAAACTGATAAAAAGCAAAGCCGCATGGACATCGGAAACAGCCCTGTTAAAACATCTGTATTTATCGATAAGCAGGAATGAAAAGTCATGGAAAAGAAAAGCACACGGATGGACTTCCATCCTGCGAGAAATAATGGAGCTGTACCTGGAGAGGGTGCCACAAAAAAATTAGTTATCAAGGGACTGGCTTTATCGGCCTACGGCCTCCTCTGCCAGTCCCTTGATAACAAAAATTCAAACCTAGACACAGTTTAATGAACTATCCCAAAATCACTCCTTTTTACGACGAGAATCAGAAGTTGGCTTAATTAGCTATGCATTGCGTAGACTTTTCTAAAACTGGTTCTATCAAACATTTTTACTATCTATATTTAACCCCAATTGATTCCTAAGATACTTTTATAAGTATTCCAAATTTTTGCTAAAATTTGCGATCGAAATATCAATACCACCACTTGATGCAATGACCAAAAAAGGGTAGGAGCAACCCTTTCATACATTAAAAAGGACAACTTGTCAAAATATACTCCACCGCTTTTTGGGCTTTTGAAGCTGCTTCCAGCAATAGCTTTTTGTCAGATTTCAGCCTATCCAGCCAAACTTTGATATAGGCTGCTGAATTGTCCAACAACTTTTCATCCATGATCCCTGAATGGTTGCAGAGGTAACTTGCACCCATTTCCGCCGTCAATTCTTCCCTACTATATCCTTCTGATCCAAATTCATTGTATTCAACAATTTCTTTTCTATTGAGCCTGTCTTTATGGCCAGTCGAGTGTAAAATTTCATGGAAAAGCACTGAAAAATAAAACTCCTGAGATTCAAAAAGCTTTTTATCAGGCATATTGATGCAATCTGATACTGGCGAATAATAAGCTTCTGGGATTGTATGTATAATCTTCGGAGGGTTGACCATTTCCCTGATGATCTGCTCACACCTTTCAATCGGTTCAGTCTTTTCCAAAGTCACAGTTTCTGGAATTTCAAATTCAACCCCTTCCACATCTCTTATATTGAAAACCGTATAATATTTCAAAAACCCTATTTTCCTAACTTTCGAAGGATGCATCTTCTTGGCTTCCTCCTCCAACAACTTCCTGCCATTCTTCTTATCAAAATAGCTAAAACCCCAATAACATACAGGTAATCCCTTAGATCCTTTCCGTATCGAACCTCCCAAGCTTTGTGCTTGCTTAAAGGTTAAAAAGTACGGCTTTTCAAATTGGGCTGATAACAGGATCCACATATTGATTCCTCTATAGCATTTCTTGGTCATGTAATTTGCAGGAATATCTGCTCCCTGCCAAACTTGTCTCCATGGGACAATCCCATTTTCAAGCTTTTCAATGATTAGATCAGTTACCATCTGATAAACATCCTTTCTTTGTTTTTTTGCAATAGTCTTCATGATTTCTTCTTTTAGTTTAAAGATTTAATTATGAAGCATCACCAGGATTCAGCCTCCACTGAATGCAAGAGGAAACGGAATAAATAGTAAGCAAAGCGCCACGGCTTTATGCCGTAGTCTCTTGCCATGTGTGGGGGATGACATCCTAAATTGCTGAGGAATTGAATAGAAAATAAAACGGACAGCTTCAAGCAATCATTAGTTGTATCTGAGAAATGGAAACAACATCTTAAAGCGGCTACTTTTAACGGTTAAAAACAGAAGGATTTCCACTTCAAATCCCAAAGGAAAAAAAGACTTACGAGTTCCAAGTAAAAAGCAAAACGGTGACTACGGAACTTACTTCAAGAGCAGAATGTCATAGATAATCCTACATCTTGTTGATTGCTCCAAAATGCAATCCATAACCTTGAAAGGATATTATAAAGACTGGAGGAATCGGGTTTGCGATTGATCAGTTCAATAGGTTCCACATCCAAACATCAGCAAGGGTTTTCCAATTGCTGAAAGGGGTTTCGTTTTCACTTTCCCAATCCATGGATTCATAGTGGTAATAGAAAATTTCAGCTTCATCTGATGACATCTTTTTAGGTAAAAGTAGGCGTTTACATGATCAAAAAGAGAGGGGACTTTTCCACCCAACCCGGTATTTACATTTGTTCCATTCATGGTATTTTGGTTTCTGGGTCAAAGTTGAATCGCATTTACATAATTTTATCCTACCGCGATTCGCAAGTGGGTTGTTTTTTTGGGGAGAATAAATCAATGATTATTAAATTAGGGGGGTATGGAAGCAAAAGAAATTAGGTGTTTTTTAGTGGGGAATAGGTGGTATGTTGGGGAAGTTTTTTATTTTAGGTGGAATAAAAAAATGTGTTTGCAGTAAAAAATTTTAAGGCTTCAAATACATTGTAAAATTTAATTAAAATCAGTTACACTCCATTTACTAATAAGCCCAAATAAAAAAAATAAAGCATAAATATTATCTAAATTAAAATTGATATGCTCGAATCAATAACTGTTAAAAGTGCTGCGACTTATGATGCTAAGGGTATTCAAATCGATAGTT
Organism: Anditalea andensis; assembly: GCF_000714815.1. Taxonomy (GTDB): domain Bacteria; phylum Bacteroidota; class Bacteroidia; order Cytophagales; family Cyclobacteriaceae; genus Anditalea; species Anditalea andensis. Next base: position 7,992 of record NZ_JMIH01000020.1, read on the forward strand.
TGAGGAAAATCAACTTCCTATATGGAGCAAATGGTTGTGGAAAAACTACCCTTTCAAAGCTAATTTATAGTCCGGCTGACACCGTCTATTCCAACTGCCATTTAGGATGGCGAGGTAATCTGCCTGTTAATGCACTGGTGTACAATAAAGACTTTCGTGAAAGAAATTTTGGTAAGGGAAAGATGGATGGTGTTTTTACCTTGGGACAGGCGACTAAGGAAGATATCAATGCTATTGAGAAAATGCAATCAGAATTAGCAGAAATAAAGGACAAGGGGATAGAAAAAAAGCATACACTTGAAAAGCAGGAAGAAATAAAATCGAAGGGTGATAATGATTTTAAAGAGGCCGTATGGGTTGATATATATAAAGAAAACGAAGACGAGTTTAGAGAGGCCTTTAGAGGATTCATGAAAAAAGATTCTTTTAGGGATAAAATATTGTATGAGTTCAAGAGTAATAAAGAAACGCTATCAACAATTAAGGAACTGAAAGAAAAATCTCAAACAATTTTCGGTAAAATACCTACCTCGTTATCACTTGTTTCGAAAATAGAGTTTAAAAGATTATTGGAAATAGAATCTGATAAAATCTTGAAGAATAAGATTATTGGGAAAGCTGATGTATCAATTGCAGGATTAATTCAAAAACTGAACCTGAACGATTGGGTTAATGAAGGAAGAAATTATATAGCTGAGAATGAGATCTGTCCTTTCTGCCAACAAAAAACAATTTCTGAAAACTTTAAGAAACAACTTGAAGACTACTTTGATGAATCATTTACTAAAGATACAACAAGAGTAAAGGAGTTATCCGATGAGTATAATCGGCTTTCTCAAAATCTTCAAAGTCTTTTAGATCAAATAGAATCGCAGCAGAAAAGCAATTCGGACTCCAAACTTAAGATTGAATCATTCTCTGCGTTGTTAAAAACGTTAATAAGTCAATTTGTAACAAACAAAGAACTATTAGGCAATAAAGGTAAAGAACCAAGCAGAAGCATAGAATTGGTTTCAACGAAAGTGCAATTAGAAGACATTCAAAAATTGATTGATGAATGCAATGTTGAGGTAAAAGCGCATAATGATATTGTAAATGATTACACAAACCAAAAAAACTATTTGATTAGAGCTATTTGGAAATACCTGATTGAAGGGCATCGAGGTACCATTGAAGCATTTATGAAAAAACAAGAAGGCTTAGAAAAAGGGATACAAGTATTGCAAAAACAACATAAAGATTTACAAGAAAACTACATAAAGTTAAATAAGAAAATAAAAGAAGCCAATAAAAATGTCACTAGTGTTCAACATTCCGTTGATGAAATTAATCGGACACTTAAATCGTATGGGTTTTTAAATTTCGAGATAGTTCCTTCTAAAAAGGAACCTAATCAGTATCAGATACAAAGGGAAGACGGTTCAATTGCAGAATCAACATTAAGTGAAGGCGAGGCAACTTTTATTTCTTTTTTATATTATCTACAATTGACAAAAGGAAGCACTAAAGAGGAATCGATCACAGAAGAGCGTATCCTAGTCATTGATGATCCAATTTCAAGTTTGGATAGCAATATACTCTTTGTCGTAAGTTCACTTATAAAAGAAATCATCAAATCAATAAAGCAAAACATAGGTAGCATTAAGCAACTCATTCTATTGACTCATAATGTGTACTTTCACAAAGAGGTATCATTTGTTGATGGAAGAACACCAAAAAATGGAGATACTCATTATTGGATAATACGAAAGAATAATAGTGTGTCATCAATTCAAGCCTTTGAAATGAAAAACCCCATTCAGAGTTCATACGAATTGCTTTGGAAAGAGCTCAGTAATTCTTCAAAAAATTCCGGAATCACCATACAGAATACGATGAGAAGAATTATTGAAAACTACTTTAAAATTTTAGGGAAATATGCAGATGATGATTTAATTAAAAGTTTTGATAATCATCAGGAGCAGGAAATATGTCGATCACTAGTCTGTTGGATAAACGATGGATCTCATGGATTGCCTGACGACCTTTATGTTGAACAACAGGATGCTATCATTGAACGCTACTTTGAAGTGTTTAAGCAAATATTCGTAAAAATGGGTCATGAAGAACATTATAAAATGATGTTTAGGGTACTTATGGATGAAAAGATTGATGTTGCATAACAAATAAATTAGAATGAAGGCAGGAAATATAAAGGGAGCATTGCTTGAATACATTGTCCGGGGTCTGTTAAAAAATTGCGGCTTCACTAACGTCAAAGCGGATAATCTATTTTCATTTGAGCAAAGAGGGTTGTTTTTTGTAAATGGCAGAGGGGCGGCTCATGATGCAGACATCATAATGAATCCTCCAATTCAAATGCCATTTGCCTATCCTACACAATTGCTTTTTGAATGTAAGGCCTATGGTTCGGTAGGAAATTTACCGTTTGTCAGAAATGCATTGGGCTTGCGAAATGATTTAAACGAATTTGAGATTGTTACAAAAGATACGCTACTTAAGAGGCAAAATAACAGAAGAGCCACCTATGCGATTGATACCAGAACCAGATTTTTGTATCAGGTCGGAGTAGCTTCTGTAAATGATTTTAGCAGTCCAGCAGTTGAGTTTGCTGCAAATAATAAAGTTCCCTTATTATCATTAAGCTGGTTTCTTAATGAAGAGAGCGTCCAAAAATTTAATCGAATTGATCAGCCATGGGTTAATGGCTTTGATCCTGCAATAATTAAAAATCTGTATGATTTTTTAAGAGACAGAAATGGCGATTTGTATTCAGCAGCTCATGAGGAAGCAAGAAATTTTCTTGAAAGCGACAATGATATTGCCGATATAATAAGGTTTTCGAATGATGTGTTTAAATATTCCTATGTTGCACTGCTGGAAACAGGCGATATGGTATTTCTGTTCAGTAGTGCTCGTACAGAAAACAATATATTGAACTATGCATACGATCTTTCTGATTTTTCATCGTTGAGAGCTGAAATACATTGGGCTTCTGATAGACCAAATAGATGGCGTCTTAATGTTCATAACTCGTATAGAGACGAACGTGCGCAGACTGAATTCGATTTTTATTTGCCAAAGCGCATTTTCAGTCGCTGGAAAGAATTCAATCTTGATAAATCCGCTGCACTTGATATCAAGCAAAATTTCTTTTCAAAGATTTTTGTGTTTAACCAACGTAATAATCCAGAAATGCCTTTTTCAATAATCAATATTGACAGAGAATGGCTGGAACGAGCTAGGCAAGAACAGGTTAACTGACATTAATAGCAGCAGATTTAAGATTATTACAATTAAAACCAGTATAAGTAAATGTCAAATAAAGGGAGTGTATTTCAAAAAGGTGGTGGAGGAACCAACTTCGAACAATCCATCCAGGCAGCATTTACGGTAAGTTTAGCAATAAGAGGCAGTGCGCCCTGCCTTCCTGCCAATGAAATAATTGAAGTTAGTTTTCAAAATACCAGCAAAGGATACGAAACGGATGATCTTTTAGTAGTTGCTAAGTCTGGTTTGGGTGAGCATAGATTGCTGATGCAAATCAAGCATGATGTATCTTTTACAGAAAACGACGGAACTTTCAAAGAAGTATTACAATCATTCTGGAAAGACTATAATAATACTGCCATTTTTGATAGAACAAAAGATAAGCTCATTATCGTAAAAGGCGGGTTAACCAAGGATGAACGCAATCATTTTAAGTCCATCTTTAACTGGTCGAATTCACATGCAACAGAAATAGATTTTATTAATGAAGTAAACCGCATCAAAGGAAAAAAAGAACGCTTAAAGATTATACGAAATATTTTGAACGAAGCCAATTGGAATGTTGCCTTAACAGATAAAGAGATTTGGGAATTCGCAAAATGTATGGATGTATTAGAATATGACTTGCTGCAAGCAGGAAGCGTAGACCAGACTTATTTTTTAAACCTGATTAAGCTTTCAAAGAATAGAATATCTACGCTCAACGAGAAAGAAATATGGGATGGCTTATCAGCCATTGTTGCAGAATTCAATAAGGATGGAGGAAATATCACTACTGAAACTATCCGGGAAATGGAAATTTATAAAAATTTTTCTGTAGAGAATCTCATCCCTCATTTTAAAGCCGTACGAAAATTAAAATGCGACAGTGAAGCGATAGTTAACCCACTAAAAAATACGATTGGAGATCTGCATCTAATAAAATCAGAGGTCAGCGAAAAGATAGTCCGATCAATTACAACATTTCAGATTACAATAGTTACCGGCAAACCGGGAGTTGGTAAGTCTGCACTAGTGAAGGATTTATTGCGGAATGAATTTGCAACATCTAGTGCCTTCGTATTTAGAGCCGATCAATTCGGCCAACCGCACATTGCAAATGTTTTTTCAAACCAGGGAGTTGACATATCCATCCGAGACATATTTTCATGTATCTCCCTCATCCCTGATAAAATCATATACCTAGATAGTTTTGAAAAATTATTGGAAGCAGACCCCGAATGTGCATTTAAACAACTTATGGGCATCATGACTGAGTATCCGGATATTAAATTAATATCCTCTTCAAGAAAGTATGCTATTGATCTGATTATTCAAAAGTTTGGTTTAGATAAAGAAAAGATTGGTATTGTTGAAATTCCGCTATTGACGGATGAAGAACTTGAAATTGTTGCCTTAAAATATCCTCAGCTAAAAAATGTGCTAGGTAATGAAAAAATCAGGCCATTGTTGCAAAGCCCTAAGTATTTAGACTTTGCCGTTAAGGCTTTACATAAAAGTGGAGATGATTATGCTGATATTGAACTTGCCGATTTTAAAAACAGATTGTGGAATATTCTTGTAGTTGATGAGGTAAATGAAAAAAATGGATTGCCTATTAAGCGGGAAACTGCCTTCATGGAAATTGCAGTTAAACGAGCTAAAGAAATGAAGCTATTTACTCAACCTGTTCAGGCTGATGCAGAAGCTATTGCTTTTCTTATGAAAGACGAAATGTTAGTAAAGGAACCTTTGAATAGAAGATACACCCCGGCTCATGACATATTAGAAGATTGGGCGTTGGTAAAGCACATCTCATTGGTTTATGAAGATGCTACAATTGCAGAGGATTTCTTTAATAAAATAGGGAAGGAGCCTGCAATAAGAAGGGCTTTCAGGCTTTGGATAGAAGAACTGTTAATCGATAATGGGACAAAGGTAGTAGCTCTTGTAAGAGAGGTTTTAAACTGTAAGACAATAGAGCGTTATTGGGCAGATGAAATTCTTACCGCTGTTTTTAGGTCAGAAATCAGCGAATCATTTTTTAATGGTTTCAAAAAAGATTTACTAGAAGAAGACGCAAAACTGCTGATAAAATGCCTGCATATAATTAGAACATGTTGCAAGGAGAATAATGACAAGCTCAATTTTTTATTACCTAAGGGATCGGGATGGAGAGAGGTGCTTATGTTCATTGAGACTCATATTGATCAGCTTATGGTTAACAGGTTAAATATTGTATCTTATTTGTCTGACTGGCACTTAAGGATAATGTTTCAATTTAACGAGGTAGACCAATATGAATTGGCATCTGCTAAAAACGTCGTATTGCATTACATAGATGAAGTTGAATCGGGCTTACAGTTTTGGCAAAAAAGGGAAATAGAGGGCAGAAGAAAAGAGCTTATAGCTATTTTGTTCGATCTGGCTTCCATCGCAAAAGATGAAATAAAACAACTGGTTGAACAGTCATTTACGAGTCAGGAAAACGATTCCCGGCAACATCGATCATTAGATAAAACTGTCATAAAAATGTGTCTTTCAGGATTAGGGAATCAAAGTCTGATAAAAGAATTGCCTGAATTGATAGTAGAAAGTGCATGGAAGGAATGGAAGCTTCGCCCCATTGATCCGCCGTCACCTGGTAGCATCAGAGCGATGATCGGTGGTGATAGCTTAAATAATGATAAATGTTGGGGCATTGAAAATAATCATACGTTCTACCCTTCTGGTGTTTACAAAACGCCACTATATAACTTATTAAGGTATCATCCACTTAAAGGATTAGAACTTTTTGTTCAGTTCATCAACTATTCCATAGATTTTTATGCCCAGGCAAAATGCCAATATAAACATCAATTAAAAGAGCTTGAATTTGAACTGTCTGATGGAACAAGGAAAAAACTATGGGGAGCAGGAGAATTATGGGTGGCATATCGTGGAATATGTGTTACCCACTATCTTTTGGAGTCGTTATTAATGAGCTTTGAAAAATTCCTCTTAGAAACGGCAGCTAGAAAAACAGAAACAAGCAAAGCCAATCTCAAATTCGTTTTTGAATACGTTTATAATAATACAAATAATGTGACTCCTCTTGGTGCGCTGGTGAGTGTTGCTATTGCTTATCCTTCAGAAGTAGATGAAGCAATGCTGCCGTTACTGAAAGTAAGAGAGTTTTATGAATGGGATTTAGGCAGGGCGCTACAGGAACATTCTGCATTAGCTCCCATGGATCAGACTATCCCATTTGCGCAAAAAGAACGATGGGAATCTAACCAATTACCTCATCGAAAAAAATTTATGCGCGGGCTTATAGATTTTATTTTAGATTATCAGTTTAATGTCAGGAAGATCAATAAAGGAATACACCAGGTGTTTGACCAGTTGAAAAAAGATATTCCCGAAGAAGATATTGTTTGGAAAAAAACGATTACGGAAATAGATATCAGGAATCATAAAATTGGTGAATATGATGAAAAACTAGGAGGGTTCCCTATAGCGCCAGAATATGATAAAGATGTGCAGGAATTTATGGACTCCGGTAAAGAGGAGTTTGAATCTGATAATAAAGCAATGAATTATTCAAGTCAATTGCAAAAAGCATTTGAAGGAAAGGAATCTATAAATTATCTAGATTGGCAAGCTTGCCAGAAAGAATACAGTAGCAATGAAAATCTTAATATCCTTTTCGACCGTCCGGTTACATTAGCTGTTATAGGCTTAAGAGATATTTCCGAACAATTAAGTGAAAAGGAAAAGATGTGGTGCATAAATACAATTTTAGAAACTGCCGCGATTATTATCACGGATACGACCAGTCGGAATTTCGGTTTGAATATGAACTACATGCTTATGGAAAAGGAATTGGCATTATCTTCTTTTCATCTGCCGCTTAATTTTTTGGATTCGGAAGAAGACCGAAAGGATGTACTACTCATTATGGTGCATATGCTTATTGCCCCATTTGCAGAACATGAAGTGGATAAAATAACTAAATACATTAGAGAGGTTTTTTCCAGTCATTACCCTAATGAAACAAAAACGATATGGTTTTCAGTCGTACAATATGCGGAGTACCGCAAAGCCAATCCGTGTTTCTATGATGATTATGATAATAACAGACTTCAATTGGCAATAGAAAAAGAACATCAATACATTGAAGATCAAATAAAAATTGGGAATACAGTTTTGGATCTTTCAACGGTTGCTCTTGATAGACACACAGGATATTTGGTGACACGGGCGTTATTAATAATTCCTTATGCTTCTGACGATGCAGAGCTTAAAGAATTTATTCGGCATTTCATTTTACTGCTAGTAAAAGATCTGCAATTTGAAGAAGATTTTTCCTATAATAGAAATCGAGATGGCAGACAAGTAGACTTTCAGGAAGTTGTAGAAATCAAATTCTATTTAGCAGAATTACTAATAATTGCATCCCCTGTATTTTCAAAACCGATTATAGACATCATCCTAGATGAATTCTACAAAAGCATAGCCGACACTACGAAGTATAGATTCCGGGATGATCTTTTTGAATTTTCAGTGGACGTTTTAAAGTTTTCTGTAGTGAAACTGGATGATATAGTAGCCAATAATCCAGACAAGATTATTAAAAACAAAGCAATTAAACAATTTTGGGAAGTTTGGGAACATTTATCTGAAAAAATTAAGAACAGCGGAACTCTTTATTTTACCCAGCAGCTATTCCTTGATACCGGGTGGAATGAACAAGCAATAGATTGGCAACCGCTACAAGAGAAAAAGGAAGTTTATCATCAAATGATCAATGATTTTGGCAGCTCCAATGTGCAATCCATTTTAAATGTTTTCTCTACAATCGGCGAAAAGACATTCTTACCAGAAGGACTTGGTTGGCTTGTAGAAATTCTTAAGAAAGAGCCATTACAATTAACCGCACTTATGTCTGTAGCCACTGAACGATTTGTAAAAAGACTATTCTATAATCATATAACTGAGATAAAAAAGAATAAAAGGTTGATAGACGATTTCGTTTGGCTTCTTGATAAGATGATCGAATTAGGTTCGTCTGAAGCTTATTTGTTTAGAGAAAACGTGATAACATACAAATCAGTGTCCGTATAGCAATCATGTCATCCGCTAACAACCATACCTTCCATTTCCTTTCAGAAATTTCAAAGGAAAACACCTATAACCTGCTTTTCCCGGAAGCTAAAGCAGGCCTGGCTATCGTATGGTTGTATGAGAAGATGCAGAACGGCGTATTTCCACAAAACAGCTTTAAAGAAAGAGACATCCATGAAGCCCTGCGGATAGTAAACCCAACTATTGAAAACTACAAAAGCCGCCATCCTAGGGAACATTACAATGCCTTGATCTCAAACCTGCTGGAATACTTTCTCCGGTATGATGAAGAGCGGCAGGAATACTCATTCAAGGAATATGCCTACGTCTTTTGCCAGCAGGCACACAACATACTAAAAGCCAGCTTTTCGCCTACAAAGATTGAGAAAATCTGTTTCGCGCTGCACGAAAAACTGAAGCAAAGCAAAGACCTCGATACATTCCTGGATTGGTTCCGTATTGATTTTGACATCTTTAAGCCTCAGTTAAAAAGCCAGTTGGATTTTCTGGATCGGCAGATCGACCAATCGGTCGCCTCACTAAGAGAAAATAAAAAGCTTAGTCTTCAAGAAGGTACCATATTGGAAACACTGCGGCAAATTGATGAACGCTTTGAGCTCATCAGGGGGCAAAACAAGGAGCTCCGCATTGCATTCCGGGAAATAGAGCAAATACGTAGGCTGATGGAAAGCAATGCATCAGCCTACGATCATGAAGAAGTTGACGCGAGAGTACATGAAGCCATTACGTTCTTCCAAGAAATGCGCCGGACACTTTCCATTATTGATAAACGGCTCGACCGCATTCAGCCCAAAATCAGACAATTGTTCAGCAACCTGAACAAGCCCCTGTTCAATACCCGGGTAGAACGTTTCCTCTATCACCTGGTCGAAAACAGTACAGAGGTCATTGAGGGTAGCAAAAAAACAATCCGTCTGCCAGGCAATATTCTGCCATTGTCTGGATTTCGGTTGCAGCAAGACCTTACAATCGTAGAAAGAAAAACAGATCTCTTTCCGGTAAAACCAAAAAAACGGCTGATAATTACCGACCCGCCCGAAATGAAAGCCTCGGCTTTCGCTTCGTTTCAGAACCGCCTGAACCAGCAGGATGAAATCAGTTATTGGATAGATACGCTTCAAAGAGAAGTGGATATGCATGAGCAGCTACGGCTTTCGGATTATTTCTTTCAAATAGCGAAACCGGATGATCCTCATACGCTAACGCTTGCCATTGCAGTCATTTACCGGGCTATGGGATTTTTCGAACGACAAGAACAATACACGGTCAGTATCGATCCTGAAAAGATTATACATAATACGGCATTTAAAACATCATTATGGGAAATTATCATCCGCAGGAAAACATAAACGCGACTTCATTTTTAGCAGCCCCCGAGGCAAAAGAGCATTTCGCAAGGATAGACTATGCGTTAAAGAACGGTGTACACATTCAGCGCTGGCAGCAGCAAGAAGCTATGTTTCGTTTTCTGGAAAGGCATTTTCAGAGTATGAAGCTATATTACCACGATTTTTTTGGCATACCGCTCGAAGAAGCCGGAGAGACGATCAACAAATACTTTTATTTGGATTTTCTGCCCGGTAGCCGCGGGAACATCCCTGTGGAAAACAGGCATTTCTTGGCCAATGAATATGTCATTGTAGGTTTTATGCTGTACAAGATCGTGTTTATCGATGGATATATTGAACTCGATTCCTTACCTGCATTGCAAAGGATGATCCGGCAGGACTATGAAGACATCAAGCCCAGCATTTACCGGGCATTGGCGAAAGCCAGAAAAGTCAACACAACAGAAATGGACGATCAGAAAGTAAATGATGTTGTTGAAAAAGCATTGCGTGAATTTTCCAAAATCGGCTGGATAACACTGGAAGGGCAAAACTTCGACATATTACCCTCTTTTCAGCGATTGGCCAAGATATATGGCGACTACATCAACCATCCCGAAACCTGGCTAAAAAACGAAACAGCATGACGAAACAATATCCGAGAATATACAGTCTTTCCACCGTTGGCCTAATTCATCACCGGGAGTTCGACTACCTTTTTCATCCATTCCGTACAGATTTCATAGGCGAAAGCGGTTCTGGGAAAAGTATGATTGCCGACCTGATCCAGCTCATCTTTGTGGGATCAGAAGCCTTTGAATCTGCTACATGGGGAACAGACATCCGGGAACCAGAAGGAATGGTATTACAGGCAGAAAAACGCAGTAAAGGTGTCGGCTACGCTTTTCTGAACATAGAAATGGCGCCCGCACAATACCTGGTAGTAGGCAGTTATATGGAAACAGGGAATCGGAGCACACAAGCTTTTATCATTCAGACCGGCTACGACTGGCAGCATATTCAGTATCTTTCTGCACCGGTTTCTTTTCAACAGATTTTAAAAGAAGAGGATATCCTGCCGATAGATTTGCTCACGGAATACCTGGATGAACAGGGTTTACACATGAAAACTTGGCAACGTTACAAAGAATTCCATAAAATCCTGTTCAGAGAAAAGATCGTCCCTTTGGATCTGGCATCCAGCGAGAAACTGCTGAATGACTACGCCGCAATACTACAATCTTTCTCCAGGGGTAAAATGCTGGACACCCATAAAAGCGACAGTCTCAAACAATTTCTTTTCGGCAATCAGGAAACCCGGAAAATACTGGATAATTACAAAAGTGCGGAAAAAGATATGGAACATGCCATCGGAGAATATGGCCATAACCTGCAGGAGATTGAGCGGGTGACATCAAAACAAAAAGCACTGATAGACCTCAGGGAACTGAAAAAGCAACGGGATGAGCAGCAACATAGATGGTTGCACCGAAATCTGTTATTCTATCATCAGGAGACAACAAGACTGGAAAAGGAAGTCAACGACGGTATCATTCAATATAAAAGCGCACTGCAACATCAATCCATACTCAAAGAATTCCTGGCAGATGAAATAAATCGGGTTAATAAGATATTACCAGAGTTAGAGTTAGCACAAAAAACAGCAGAACAAGAATATGAAGCTATTTTACCTCCTCATAGCCAGGTAAAACAATTATTGGATTGGTTGGCCGAATTTAACTGTTCTCATGAAGAGCTGGGAACCCGTTATAAGGAATACAAACGGAATCAATCTGAAAAAGCCGTGCTAAGTCCGTTTCTTTATGCATTGCAGCAAAAAAGCATAGCAGATGCATTTGACAATATTTCCGCAAAACAATCAGCGGCCGAACTAAATCTATATCTGGTAGATGTCATTGCTGAAAGAGAACATCAGATACAGCAAAAGAACCGATTAAAAAAATACGCTAATATCAATGATTCTGAATCATTGGCCAACTGGGCATTGCAACAAAAAAGAGCCTTTACGATTGAAGAAGAAAGCGCCATCCTGCATTTTCAGGATTTGCCGAGGAAGAAGCCAGCCGATTTAAACAACTACCTTCCAGAACCTGCGGAGTTGATATTATCGCTATCGGTGGCTGAAAAGTCGGATAATAGCTTTTGGATCACACTGAACGGCATACGCAAGCACATCCCCTATGTTACCGGACAGATATTAGATACGACTGATGAGGGTAAAATCCGTTCTTATTTTGAACAATACACGAATACCCTGGATAAGGATGTCCGTGAGCTTGAAAAAGAACTTAGTATTTACCAGGCTATACTGGAAACCGTCAATACACAGGATAATATCGCTCGAATACTATCAGCTTATCCAAGAAAAGATATTCTGCATAAACTTTCGGATATTCCATCGCTCAATATTAGTGAGGAACGTTTTCAGGAATACCAGGAACTTTATCTTCAGAAAGCAACGATTCAGGAACAATTTACCCGAGCCAAAAGTACCAAAGAGCAAGCGGATGATAAACTGCGTTTGGCCAAAGCTAATGCTGGTGAATACAATGCCATCTCGAAAGCAATGGATATCCATACTAAACCTGATGATGATGTACAGTTTATTCTCGATCAATTCCCGCGCAGTGTGACTTGCCCGGACTCCTACAGCTTAGAAAAAGAAAACATATCCGCCTCCCTATCCAGGGCTATGAACAAAACCGATTTTTTCAGAAACCAAGGGCAATTGACGCAACCCGTTTTGTCCCGCATCCAACAACTTCCCTCTTTGAAAAGCAGTTTAGACTGTAACCAAGCCGAACTGGAGAAAGCAAAAGATCAATACCTGAAATGGTACGAACATTTACCCGTGTCCTTGGAGACCGAAGAGTATATAACAGAACCAAAAACAGAACATAATGCATATGTTATAGCAGAAGAAAGGTTCATTGCTAAGTATACGTCTATAATAGAGCAATATATCGCTTACGAAGCCTATCGCTTTGCGGACACAAAAGACTTTACGGAATTAGCCAAAAATTTGCTTCCTGAAGCCTTCTATAATGTCGTGGTAGATCAGTCCGAGACCAATGTGATTGATACAATTGCCACTTACCTTACCCGTATCAATGAAAAGAACAGGCAACTGAACAACCGGAAAATTCAGAAAATAAAAAATCTGCTGGATGAAGTGGATGAAATCATTACGCAACAGGAAAACACCATTCGCCGTATCGACAATTTTTTGAAAAGCGACGCGCAGATTACAGGAGGATATACAGCCAGGTTACGTAAAACATCGGCTGTTAATTATCCCAAAACCTGGATGAGCACCTTTAAAGAAATGATAGAGGACGAAGCTGGTGCTTTGCAAAGCAAATTGGGTGAAAAGATAGATTTAGCCGAAATGATGAAGACCGCCTTTCACAATTGTGGAGGTCCCTTACACGCCAATACAGCAGTAGCCAAGTTGCTTGATCCATCGAATTATTATGAACTCTCTTTCACGATGGAGTCCGAAAGTGGGCGCATCAATAAAGGGAGTACCGGTCAGACCTATGCAGCGGTCGCTCTTCTCTGCATTGCCCGTTTGTCTATCATGAGTAGCGAGGAAGGCAAAGCGGCAGCACCTGCCGTCCGCATCATGCCGATAGACGAGGCAGAAGGCCTGGGTTCCAACTATGATATGCTGTATGACATAGCCCAGAAGTATGATTATCAATTAATTTCCCTCTCGATTGGCCCGGTTGGGAAATTCAGGGACGGAGAACAGTACCTTTATATGCTCCACAAAAACATGGAAGTAGAGGAACCTGTAAACTATACTCCTGTAGCCATTTTATGTGAAAGCGATAAAATGTCCAACGTATGAGTAATCGTAAATTAACCTGGCGGCATTTAAAAGCCTTGCATCAATTATATGTCTCCAAGCGGACAGAAGCTAAGATAACGGACAATGCTTACATCGAAAATGTACTGATGGTACAGAAAAAAATTATAAAATATAAGGCTGGAAATATAAAAATATTAGAAGCAAATCCGGGTTTTACAGCATTTTACCAGCAGTATTTTGAGGCAGATTATTTACGATATGAAACTTTTTTGCGGGAACAAAACTTGGAAAGTGATGCTAGAAGGCGTTATACAGAAGACGATATCCAGACATTGATGTTCATCGCAGGGCAAAAAGAAGAGTTAGTCCAAAACCTTTCCACTCTACGCACCTTTTCCAGTGAAATATTTAAGGGACAAGGCTCCAAGTACCTTGAAAAAAAGCCAGGATTAAAAGACGCTGTCTGCAAAATATTAGGTATTGCGGATTTTCCGGAAAAAGACCCAAAAACTCTTCAGTGGCGGTTCGTGGTAGATACCCTGAATCCTCAGATAGTGGTGTTATGCGAAAACATCGCCCACCTGAAAAATCCCTGGAATGCAAGAGAACATAATATCGAACTTTGGTATGTAGGCGGTAATAACATTGGCATCATAGATTTCATTGATCCGGGCAAGTTACGCCTCCCTATTTATTATTGTTGTGACTGGGATTTTGATGGTTTATCTATTTACTCCAGAATAAAAGAAAAAATGAAGTATAAACAACATGATTTGAATTTGTTAATCCCTAATACTTACGAAGTATCACTTCCTATCGACTCCCCACACCATAGTAGCAGATGGGATTTTAATAAGAGGCTATCGGGATTGAAACAGGAAGATTTTTCGAATGAAGCTATCGATCTTATTGAGCGGCTAATACAAGATAACAAGTGGATTGAAGAAGAATCACTGGATTTATTGGGATTATTAAGGATTACAAACTGAAAGGTTTTACTATTTCATGGCTCCCTCAATTATCTGTATCCATCCGATTAACCCCATATTTCAGGTTTGATAAATAGAGGTTAACGTTGCATTATGAAAAAGATTGTCTAAAACGGAGGTCACTGGGCCAGTGTTTACGCTGATACCGGGCCAGCCATTCCGGGAATCAACGGGCCAAAAATCAGTCGCTGATTACGGAGGTCATTGGGCCATTTAGTTACGTAACCCATTCTGGTTACGGAGGTCATTGGGCCACTTTCCATGAAAATTATTAGCCTTGTAGTTTACCAAAAACAAGCTATATGGCAGGACAAAGAATAGATATCATGGAATTAAGAAGTTTGATAACATTCAAGCAAAAAGGCCTGAGTAACCGTAAGATTGCCGCCCTTATGGGCATCAACCGGAAAACCGTAGACGAGTATATCAGTATCCATCCGACGAACCGCATGTTGTTTAACTGGGATTATTATTTAAGCCTGTATTCTTCCCAGTTAGAGGGTAAAAGCTGATAAAGGTCTTTTCGCTTGTGTCTGTGTATTCTTTCGAAGACATCCCTGAGCCACTCAAATTCATTGACTTTATTCTTTTTGCAGCTGGCCATAAAGGAGTACATGGCGGCTGCAAACCAATTTTTTCATTAAGCCAAATGCCCAAATTGCTTGTAGTGTGTGTGCCTTGAATGGTGAATATAGGTCAAAAAGTTGTCCGTTCCAACTTATTCTACTGACGGTAGTCTTTTTTAGTGTGTTACTGTAATAGTATATTGCCCACAGGCTTTGTGGCAGATTCACTATCCTCCGAAACTGTCCTTTTCACGAGAACAAGGAGCTTACTGATACCCACATGATAAATCCTCTTTGTTATATGGCGCTTAGATTGTTTCCTACCAACGGCCCGCTCTTAAAATGCGAACGTACTCGGCAAGTCTTGGATAATTATCAGCATTTCCTCCACAAGGGCCTTCATGAGCAAAAGTCCATTTTCCACCTATGTAATGAGCATCTTCATTGATTGCTTGATTTCTATCGTTAAGATATATTATCTCTATTTTATCAGGATAATCTTCATAAATTTTACAAACTACGACATGTTGCGAACCAATGTAAATCCAGTCTTTAGGTTTTATATTATCGGGTACTTTATTCATTTTAATGTGATTTAGCTTTTAGACGGCGAGCATTCGAGGTCTTGTTCTTTAGGTTACATGGTTCCGCTAGCTATATCCCAAGTGAATTTACCTGCTGATCCATTAATTGCACAATTTTAATTTATATATCTGACAATCCAATTGCTCTCCTGTTTTTATTGATTCTACTAATAGTAGTATCATGATGATCCTCTTTTTTAAATCGAAGTGTACCAAATTTATAAATTCGGCCAAAACTCACTTGAATATTGTCGTGGGTGCACGTATACAATTTATTGTTCATCGAAGAATCCATATAAACTATCTCTTCCAAATGACCTCTTTAGGTCATTTTTGCGAGGGGCCAAGTGGCAGGGGAGAGAAAAAGGGGGCTGTCCGCCGCGGCGGATAGCGTCACGATATTGGGGTATAGTCAACTTATGCTTATTGACCTTTTAGTCATTCTTATATGTTCCAATATATCCGCTATTACTATTACTTTTTTCCCCTAGATTATTGTGTGTTACAAGTGCATTTTCAGTGAAAAAGAACTCAGCGGGTATTTTGAAAAATTCACTTAACTTAATCGCATTATCGATAGTCATTTTAAGCCTGCCTTCCACCATACCTTTTACTTCTTCAACAGGTATTTCTGAGCCCTTCGAAATTTCTTCAATAGTTAAATTTTTATCTATTATTAATGTTTTCAAAATTAAATTTGCCATAAATTTATTTTATTTTTTTAAAGTGCTAAGTTCATGTTTTAAAGAATCAATTATATCTTTTAATAAATTGATTTGATTGTCTTTTTCTTTTATTATTTGATCTTTTTCAAAAATTAGTCTTTCATAAAGTAATTCTGTATTATTATCGTTTATAAAATTGTGAATATAACCACTATTGCTATTACTTTTAGCACCTGTATTATAATTAATGACTGGTAAATCATCTGCTAGAAAATATTCTGGCCTTACCTGATAAAACTCAGCCAACTGATTGATTCTTTCTAGCGTGAGCTTGGTTTTACCTGACTCTAAGTTGGAATAGGTTTTTTGATTCATTTCTAAAATATTGGCTACATACTCTTGGCTGTAGTCCCGAGATTCTCGTAGTATACGCATGATTTTTTGAGCTTTCATCATATTTCAAAAATAGCCTAACATAGTACCTAAAATTCTGAGATAGTCATTTTTATACTTAATTCTAAATATATTTTTTATAATCTTTGTCCTAAAGGTTTCTTATTTAAAGTTAGCAAGAAATCATATACTTTACATGGTCCATGCAATAATTGTAAGTAGAATTTTTGAAAAATTTATAAATAATGATTAGAAATCAGGAAATAGCTATAGAGGGTTACCTAAATTTAATTAAGGTAGAAGTGCTTTCTTTATTTCTTGAAGAAATTAACAGGAAGTATATTACTTGTAATGTTTCCTTTGGTCAATATGAAATAGAACTAGTAAGTTATTCAATAACATATTTTCAAACCTATACGACCAAACAGCTCCAAAAAAACATCATCAAGTCACCGGACTGAAGGGTGGGAGCGGCCCTGCCTTTCCGAGACGTCGGAAGGGAGGGCAGCAAGTTTTTCCAAAGCAGCTCCGTTCGGAGTGACCTGCCCATATAGGTAGGCGTCTGCTACAAGCAGACTCAGCCCAATCACGCAAGTAAAAAATTAAGGTTCAAAGTACAAAGGTTCAAAGGTTCAAGGTTCAATTGTTCAAATGTTCAATGTTCAAGGATCAGTGAACCCTGAACGCTGAACAAGTATTTGTTTTAATAATTTAATGCTGAAGCTATGCAAAAAAGAATAAACAGATTCTTAAGGGGAATGGTGTGTCTTATTACGGGTAGGCCAAAGGGTAGGGAGTCGGATGACCATTTTCGAGTGTCCGATAAGGCCGAAGCGGGATCCGCAAGCACGAATGCCCTGAGCCAGCAGCAGTGTCTGGCGCTGATAGACAGCGTGGGGCTGATCCTGAAGGAAGAGGCCGCCAAGCGCGGCATGCACGTCCAGATCCATGTTGGCCCCGGCCCTGAAAAACCTCCCTCCACCGATATGGTCCAGCGGGAAAACGGGAGTCCATAACGGGGGTAAGGTGCCTGGACGGCCCAGATAAGTGATCTTTAACCGTGCAAAACATTATGCCGTACCAGCACCCATGCTATCAAAAAGCTTCCGCCCATCTAACTTATCTCAACCCAAGTTAAACTGAATAATCAACAGCGGGCGGAGCTTTTACTAGTGGGTAAGTTCGACCCCTGTAGGGTCGTGGGGAAGACGAATCCTGTTTACCATGGGTGGCTA
>NZ_JMIH01000021.1 GCF_000714815.1 Anditalea andensis
TTTACTAGTGGGTAAGTTCGACCCCTCCAGGGTCGTGGGGAGGATGAATACCTGTTTCCCATGGGTAGCTACCCATGGCTATTGAAAGGTTTGACCCCTATCGGGGTCGGGGATAGACAGGTGGAGATATGGATAAGACCGCGGCACAGGGGCCTATTCCGGACAGTGAAGCTGTCGAACTCCTTGATAGCCTAGGGTAAAAACCATTATAAACAATTTCAGGCAACCCTATAGGGATCGGTGATAGATGGAATTATAAAATATTATATGTTAAATATATCAATTATATGTTTTACAATCCTTTCGGCTGTTTTCCCATCCCAAAGCGGGATTTCTTGCCCTTTCTTCCAATTTCCGGCAAACAGTTTTTCCATGGCAGGTGAAATGGATTTCGGATCATTTCCCAACAGCTCATTGGTTCCCATAGTAATGGTTTCAGGCCTTTCCGTATTGTCCCGCAGGGTCATGCAGGGAATGCCCATCACGGTGGCCTCCTCGGTAATTCCTCCCGAATCGGTCACGACGGCCTTGGCCCGTTCTACCAGAAAATTAAATTCCAGATAACCCAAAGGCTCTATCATATGCAGGGCATCATGGACAATCCCCAAGTTTTCCAAAATCTTGCGGGTACGGGGATGCACCGGAAAAATAAGGGGAAGCCCCTGGGTATGGGCCACGATCTGCTCGATCAGTGCCCTTAGTTTCTCCTCCTGGTCTACATTGGCAGGGCGGTGAAGGGTCATTACGATGTATTTGCCCACATCCAGTGCCTTTTGCTCCCATATCTCCGGCTGTTTGAAGCGGGGTCTGTGTTTGAGCAGGGTATCGATCATGGTATTGCCTACCCTGAAGATCCGCTCCTCCCCCACACCCGAACGGATCAGGTTTTGGTCTGCTGCTTCCGTGGTGGTAAAAAAATAATTGGTAATGCTATCGGTCACCATCCTATTGATCTCCTCCGGCATGGTCCAGTCCCCGGAGCGGATACCCGCTTCCACATGGGCCACAGGCACCGATAATTTCTGGGCGCTGATGGCACAGGCCATGGTGGAGGTAACATCTCCTACCACCAGGCAAAGGTCCGATCTGGATTCCAACAATAATTTTTCATAGCCGATCATGATGGCAGCCGTCTGCTCTGCCTGGGACCCCCCTCCTGCTCCGAGATTGACATCCGGCGGGGGAATATTAAGTGCTTCGAAAAAGCTACCGGACATGTTTTGGTCATAATGCTGTCCGGTATGTACCAACCTGAAGGAAATGTCATGGCCTCTATCACTTGCCTGCCGGATGGCATCGATGATAGGGGAAATTTTCATAAAGTTGGGCCTGGCACCGGCTATGAGGTCAATTTTCATATAAATGGGGCTTAGGATGGCAAGTTACTATTTTGAGAGGACTATGGGGGCAAGTGCAACGATAAATATATAAGGGAATTGATGTCCCTGGAGAGAGGAGGGACGAAAGGCAGTGGAGAGGTACAGGAATGAAATGTTCAGGTCGATCCCTTATACAGCGTACTTTCCACCGAACGGAGGGAGCGGAGAAATCTCAGTAACGGGATTTAATCCGTATAAGAGACCTCTCCGCTACACTCCGTTCCGGTCGACGTGACGGCGTGTTGGCGGCCGAGGAGACGGGACGAATGAGTAAGGTCGACCCCTGTAGGGTCGTAGGGATGACGAATCCCTGTTTACCATGGGTGGCTACCCATGGCTATTGATGGGTTTGACCCCTACCCCTTTAGGGTCATGGTCCAGTTTCGAGGTGACGGAGTATGGAGAGGACGGAGCCTCTATACGGCGTCTTTTGGACCGACCGGAGGGAGTGGAGAAATCTCAGCAATGGAATTTAATCCGGATGAGAGACTTCTCCGCTAATGTCTAGGGTACGATCGGTGGAGATGCGTATAAGAGACCTCTCCACTACACTCCGTTCCGGTAGACGTGAGGGTGGAAGAAACGATAACAAATACCCTTTTAATCTTTTGCTTTGCTGAGCAGCGATTTGTACCAGGGCTTTTTTTCTTCTTCTTCGTGGTATCCGTACGATTTGCCGTTTCCATATCCATATCCGTAACCATAGTTACCATAATCCCCATAGGAATTGACAATGTATACGTCATTGAATACGGCATACAGTTTCTTGATACCTCCTTTGGTCTTCAGGTCATTGATGACCTGCACGGCATTTTTATGGGAATAATTCTGTCTGAACACAAACAGGTTGATATCGGCATATTGAAACAGCTCTTTGGTTTCAGAAACCAGGCCTACCGGAGGGCAGTCCATGATGACCACATCATATTCCTGCTGTATTTCTTTCATCACCTGTGCAAATTTGGGCTGCATCAGGAGCTCTGCCGGATTGGGAGGAGTAGGTCCGGCCAATAAGATATCACAGTAAGGAAACCCGGAAGGTTTGACCACCGTGCGCCAGTCTGTAGCCGAACTGAGTACCGTACTCATCCCCACATCATTGGTCAATCCAAAGTCATCGGCTATCCTGGGTTTTCTAAGATCAAGACCCAAGATGATGGTTTTTTTTCCTATCAAAGAATAAACCGAAGCGGTATTAAAAGCAGTAAAGGTTTTGCCCTCCCCGGAAATGGCGGAGGTAAAAGAAAGGGTAAGCGATCCCTTATGGTTGGGCAATAGGTAGGCCATGTCAGCCCGCAGGTTACGGAAAGATTCTGTCACCATGGAGCGGGGTTTGGTCAGGACCACTTTCTTATCCGAATAACTGCTCCTTCCGATCATGCTGATCAGTGGCACTTTTAAGGTGTGTTCCAGTTCCTCAGGATCTTCTACTTTGACTTTTAGAAAATTTCTTCCAACGATAATAACTATTGGAATCACAAACCCTAAAATAAATCCAACGAGTAAATTTAAAGTCCGCTTAGGTGCAACTGGAATATTACCAGCTCGGGCATAATCCAATATAGTATTATTTGGGATATTAGAAGCTTTGGTAATCTCTGATTCAGCCCTTTTTTGTAAAAGATAAACGTATATGTTTTCATTGATGGTAAACTGCCGCTGTATGCCCAACAGGTTTCTTTCTGTTTCGGGCAGGGCATTAATGTCCCTTTCCACATTTCTGACCCGCTGATTCAGCTGGGCCATGAGGTTTTCATTATTACTTAAAGCACTGTTGACATTTTCTAACAATGCCTGCCGGGTACTTTGAATTTTGCTTTTTACTTCCCTAACGGCAGGAGTTTGATCTGAAAAGTTAGCGGACAGTCTTACCCGCTCACTTTGTAGCTCTGCCAAATTAATAACTAATGAATTCAGCAAAGGATCTTGGATCCCAATGACGGATGGAGCAACCAAGTCATTCAGCTGCTCATTGCTCAGGTAGGTCTGAAGGGTTTGGTAATATTTAATACGAAGTTCAGCCTCTCCTCGTTCTCTTTCCAAAGCTTCTAAGCGTTCGAAAATAATAGTACCCTCCTTACTTAAGTTAAAGATGCGGTTTTCACTACGGTACTTTTGCAGCCTGTTTTCGAAAAAGGTCAAGGAATCAGTAATACCACTCAGCTGCTGATCGATAAACCTGACGGTATTTTCGGAAGCCTGGTTTTTGATCTTCAGCTCCCGCTCTAGGTATACTTCCATTAGTTTATTAAGATAGTCCTGACCAAGTCTCCTTAGGGGGGTTTCTAAACTAAGTGCCAATAAGGAAGCCTGCTTATTGAAAGGAGTAACATCGATTTTTTCTTTATAAGATAACGCCAAAGTAGGAGTATCTATTAACGTAATAAAAATTGTCTCCCCATGATAACTGGAGGTATTGTCAATTTGAAACTTGAAGTGTTCCCCTTCAATCATTTGACCAAACTGATAGGTACCTTCCTGAAAATTAAGCTGATCGAGTTTTGTTTTATAGAAAGGGTCCTGTGGATTGAATAAGGCAAAATCATCTTTTTCCAGGCTTAGGTTGAACGATTTATTATCCAATACCTCTATCTTCCACTGCCCCCCGACCATCTGTGGATGGGTCCAGTCTACCTGCACGTATACAGGAATATTGCCATAAACCTGTCTCTTTTTGAATAGGTCATCTTCATAATAGGAAACATTGATGTCCAAGGATCCGATGGCTTCTTCCGCTAGGCTAAATGATTTCAGTATCCCAATTTCATTTTCTATATTGTTTTTGGGCGCAAACAAATTTCCCCCGTCAAAGAGGTCCGCACCCAATGAAGGTTTGTCATCAGAGATCAGAACCGTAGCCTCTATCTTATATACCGAAGTCATGTATTTGGTAAGCACAAATGCACCAGCTACTCCTATGATGGCAGATACCAGTATATATGGCCAGTAACGCAGGTATTTGAAGAGTAACTTACGTAGGTCGAGGGTCTCTTCTTCTTCTATGACCTGATAAGGAGAATGATTGGGTTGCTGATTCATACTATTAACGGGTAAAGAAATTCAAAATAACGATCAGGGCGGTAAGCGAAGTCACGGCAATGGAAAGGGACTGGGCGGCGTTCTCACCGGTACCCCACTCCCGCTGCTTCAGCGGCTCGGCATAAATCTGGTCATTGGGCTGAATGAAATAAAAGGGGGAACGGATGATGTTCCGGTCATTGAGGTTTAACCGGTACACCCGGGTGCCCTCGGGATACTGTCTGACCAGCACCACCTCATCCCTTTTGGCCACGGTGGTCATGTCCCCGGCATGGGCTATGGCCTCCAAAATAGTCATCCTGTCCTGCAGGACCACAAATTTACCCGGTCTCCTGAATTCTCCCAAAGCACTGTAGCGGATGCCTCCCAGTTTTACTTTAACGAAAACATCGTTGGTAGCGTATTCTCTCAATTTATTTTCTATGGCAATCCGGCTTTGTTCTATCGTCAGATCCTGGACTTTTATATTGCCTAGGATAGGCAATCTAATTTCCCCCTCTCGATTTACCGTATACCCTGTCATATAATAAACATCCCCTCCTCCTTGACTTGCCATCTGCCCACCTGCCATGCCACCTTGCATGCGAACGGATTGACTAGAAAACCGTTTATTAACTTCATCATCACCCGTCTGTACGGTGACATCGATGATATCATTGTACTGAAGCTTATACTCGGGAATATCATAGGTAATGAGTTCCCCATCTTCTATAGGAGGAAGGCCTTCGAGGTTTTGGAGATAGATGATCTGACTGTTTCTCACACAGGAACTTGAGGCGACGATCAGCGTGCACCACAAAAATAGGTTAAATATCTTCATCGATTTATTATATTCAAGTCGCTTACACAGGATAGAAAGCAAGCAAACATAGCTAAAATCATTGAGATCTAAGAAGTTTTTTTTGTGAAAAACCCATAAAAAAATCTATATCATTCCGTATTTCACAATATATATACCTTGATTTTAAGGAATAATCAAAAAGAATTCATAGCATGGCTTTTTTTCCCATATATAAAAATATATTTTTTATATTAAAAAATGCTTTTGCTGCCAAAAACCTATCTTCCTAGGTACCTTTTAATGGTCACCTGCATCTGCAGCATCATGTCCAGAGGGATCAGTTTATTTTTAATACGGTTACCGTCCACATTAGAAGAAGTGGCGGTGATAAAGGTACCTTCTACGCCAATGTCCCAGAGTCCCTCTAAGTTGGTACTAAGCCCGGCTCGGATCGGAATGTACAAAGTGGTGGAGCTATTTTCTACTTCTCGGAGCAGCAGGGGTTCAGAAGCTCGCTCCCTGGGCAAGGGCACCTCTTCAGTTCTGCTGGAATAAAGAAATCCCAATCCCATACCGGCATAATAGTTAATGGCATAGCCCACATAGCCCGGAGGAGTAGGATTGAACTGGTATACCGGCATCAGGTCCAGGAAAAACGCCTGGCCCGTAAAATGGATGGCCTGGTCTTCAAATGCAGAACGGTTGGTATTGCCAAAGTTACGCAAGCCATAATCTCCCGCATCCATGAACTGTGCCCCAGCCGTGGCCCGAAAGTCCCACTCCGCTGCCATTTCCCGGCTATAACTGATACTAAAGGCAGGAGAAACTTCAAAGCGGAATTCTTTATACCGTCCGGCATTGTCCCCATAAAGCATGGCCGGACCTACGGCTACCGTAAAATTATCTCTTGAATATTGCGCCTGCGCAAAGGGAACCGCTGCATAAAGAAAAATGATTACGCCTAAAATTTTATTCATATTTACCTAATATTATTCGCTTGGAAGCCCAAATTTAGATAAAATCTATAATAATTAGGTTGTTTATAAGAAAAGAAGCCAGAAAAAGTTGTAATATGTTCCACTATTGTATAGGTAAACAACTTTTATATGTATACAATCAATAATTGATAAATGATAATTGATAAGTTTTATTTAACATTGAAAAAGGGTGTAAATGAAGCAGGAGCCTAGTAGGCTCCTGCTTCATCTATGGTGGTTAATGATTATTGGTTATTATAGCCTTGCTGTTACTTTTTCTTTGGGCAAAAAACCTTTAATATCATATATAACGGAATTTTTATTGCTCAATTTATCCATATCAAGTTCATAAAACTCCTTATGAGCCACAGCCAAAATGATGGCATCATAGGTCTCCAGCTGATCTTTATTGTTTGCTATATTAAGGTTATACTCATGTGCGACTTCTTCTTTGGAGGCCCATGGATCATACACGCAGATATCAGCATCATAATCCAGCAGTTCGTGATAAATGTCTATCACCCTTGTATTGCGCACATCGGGACAGTTTTCTTTGAAAGTAAAGCCTAAAATAAGGATTTTAGCATTTAATACAGTCACTTTGTTTTTAAGCATCAGCTTCACTACCTCTTTGGCCACAAATGCACCCATCCCATCATTTAGTCTTCTTCCTGCCAGAATGATCTCAGGATGATAGCCAAATTCCTGTGCCCGCTGGGCCAAATAATAGGGGTCTACCCCAATGCAATGTCCTCCTACAAGTCCCGGAGAAAAGTTTAGAAAATTCCACTTGGTACCTGCCGCTTCCAATACTTCCCGGGTATCAATACCCATCCTGGTAAATATCTTGGCCAGCTCATTTACAAAAGCGATGTTGATATCCCTTTGGGCATTCTCAATGACTTTAGCCGCTTCTGCTACTTTAATGGAAGGTGCCTTATGTGTACCAGCTACAATAATGGAGCGATAAAGCTCATCGACCTTATCAGCGACTTCTGGTGTGGAACCAGAGGTTACCTTTAGAATCTTGGTAACGGTGTGTTCTTTGTCCCCTGGATTGATCCTTTCAGGTGAATAACCCGCAAAGAAATCGACATTAAATTTTAATCCTGAAGCTTCTTCCAGAATAGGAACGCATTCCTCCTCGGTAACACCGGGATAAACTGTAGATTCGTAGATGACTATATCTCCTTTTTTTAATACCTTCCCCACTGATTTAGAAGACTTGATCAGAGGGGTCAGATCAGGCCTATTGTGCTTATCAGTAGGAGTAGGTACAGTTATGATGTAGATATTGGCATCGGCTATATCTGCTACCACGGTGGTACAGTAAAGCCCATGTCTTCCTTCTCCCAATTTATTGGCTGAATCAACCAATACGGACTTAAGGTTTTCATCTTCCACTTCCATGGTGCTGTCGTTTCCTTTATTCAGTTCACCCACTCTCTTTATGTTAATATCAAAGCCAATTACTGAAAACTTCTTTGAAAATTCTACGGCTAGTGGCAATCCCACATAACCAAGGCCTATGACGGCAATATGATTTTGCATCTTATAAGTTATTTATTTATCCTTTAATGGCTTGAATATACTGATCGCTGATATATCTCCAAGTATAATTTTTTTCTGCCAGCACTTTCATTTTCTTGGCATATTCATCTCTTTTAATCAAAATACTATTTTCCGTACTATTAAATAATTCAGAAATAATAGTTGATAATTGTACCTGATCTCTGAAATAGATGGCTTGTTCGGAGGTGCTTGCCTTATTATACGCTACATCATATGAGATTATAGGAAGCCCCAAATACATTGCCTCTACCAAGGATGGATTGGTACCTCCGGCACTATGGCCATGAAGGTAATAAAAACAATTAGACCGTAAAGCATTCAACTCTAATGTATCATAAATGGGATTCAAAAGATATATATTACTTTCGTTACCATATTTTTCTATTAGATGCTGACCAAATTTGCTGGCTTCCCAATTACCGATAATAACATAAGGCACTTTACTTTGGGCTTTTAAAAAACCTTCTATAAGCATGATAAGGTTATTTTCAGGCTCAATTCTACATACTGTAAATAGAAATTTATGTTCTAAAAAGGGATATTTATCTAAATAAAGATCCTTATTAACAGCCGAAACGTGATCTCCACCATAAGCTATAAAAACCGACTCTTTGTGATATTCTTTATTTACATGTTTTTGGATATGTAGATTATCTGTAATGACGGTATCCGAATAATTTACGGCTATCTTTTCCGACATCTTTAAAAATTTTTTGGCAAAGAAATTCCATTTATCTCTTTTCCATTCCAGTCCGTCAATATTGGTAATTATTCTTCCTTTAAACGATTTCTTTATAATAGGAAGCGCTATAGCACCTGAAACGCCTAATACCAACAGATAATCGTTTTTCCTAAAAGATGTAAACAGAGATAACATATCATAGGCAATACTTTGAATACCATTGGCCTTTAGATTTAAATATACAAGCTCAGCTCCCTTATATTTGCTAATTTTATTGCTATAACCATCCGCTTCACAAAATACTGTCACATCAAAATGCGCAGGCAAGAGATCCAACAGGTTTTCTACCAAAGTTTCAAAACCACCATAATTGGCCGGGACGCCAACAATTCCTATAATGGCTAATTTCTTTTTACTCATTTAAATTCCTGTTCATACTTTTAACCAATTCACTTCTTTGCTCTTCAGATCTTATAAGGGCCGGATCTAAATGCCTATCCAGTAATCTTTGTGTTTTTGATTTTCGGCTTCTGTTTTTGGCCTTTGACACTTCTTCTAAGGCATCTAATATTAAAAAATATCTAAGTGACGGCTGATTGTCTGGGTATACAAAGTGCGCATCCCCTGATGGCACATGAGCGTATATAGCATTTTCCCTAATATTAGAAGACCATTGATTATAGGCCCACCTTAATTTTCCATTGTACCCCTTTACATTGGCCAACATCATTAAGTAATAGGTATCCACATTGCTAGAAGTCATGAGCATATTAGCTCCTTTGTCAAAACAAGCCGTATAAAATGTCGTATGTTTTCCCTGCAGTTGCCTATCCTTTAAAATTTGAGCATCCATAACCACATTAGAGGGGATAGAATAATCGAATATATAAGGGGAAAGTTTGGCGTGAAATGCACCTGCATACCCCAGTTTAAAGTCAGGGTTTATACTGTGAATAAATTTCGCTAATTCTATAGTAATGTCTACATCTCTCTCATCTACATAAAACATAACTTTATCCAGCCATCCCTTGTCAGTTAAATAAACTTGAAAATCTTCTAAAAAAGGTCTCCAAAAGTCATGGTGTACAGGAGTATTGGGTACAGTAGAAATAGTTACCACCTGTCCGGTAGTTTCGTCCAAATAAAAAAAGTTATTGTTCCAGGGATACAAATTATGTAAGGAAATATGCTCATCTACCCCTTTGGAGAAGGCCAACTCTACATATTTTTCAAAGTTACTATAGTCGTAAACATAGTTCCCTTCTTGATCTCTTTTGACCTGAATCATCATTTGCGTGGGATCTCTTACTTGAGAGTTATAAGGGTCCCAAAATACAGTGGCTGTAACCACTTTTTGATTAATTTCATTCAATTGTTCAAACATCACTTCTAGATGTCGATAGTGCTCTTCTGACCACGGATCAAGATTATAAAAATCAGCAATTGACATTGGAAATTGCCAAAAATCTAGTTTAAAATCCATGTTCGATATTGCAGGAAGTTTTCTATTGATCACTTGAATGTTTGCAGTAACCTCTGCTTCTCTATTATTTTGCTTGATATTTACTGAAATGGGAATGTTGCCTCTTCTCATCGATTCCTCAATTTCTACTTTCAATAAAACAAAACTGGTTGTACTATCAGATCTGAATTTATTCTCAGATATTTTAACAGCCCTATCAGGAACCCTCGCCTGTTTAAATTTACCTTCCGCCTTTTCTGTTCCACAAAAACCAGCAGCGTAATCAGCCAAAACATAGGCCAGATTGAAGCTTTCTATATTAATTCTATCATTTGTATTATTTATATCCAATTCAATATCCTGGTTTGCCTCTGACTCTATCTTTAGCACCATTAATAACATCTCTCCTCTCCAAGCGCTATGTTTAGATCCTTCTGGAAGAAAATCATCAAAATCGTATATGGATGTAAACCCTACACTTAAAGGCTGCTGGGCCATAGTTTGGCAACGAACAGAAATTATACAGATAAAAAGCAATAAGAATCGCAATAAAGTTTTCACATTAATTTGTTTTAAGTTAAATAACCCTTTCTGGATACAAATATCTAACCATTAAATTTAATAATATAACTAAAACAATAATCTTGTTTCAAACCTTTTCCTGGATGGAATGAAGTTGGATATTTACAAACTGAGACATTCTATTATGATAAGAAGAAATAGAAAAATTTTTCATATATTTCTCTCTAGCATTAACGCCCAACCTTTTCCGTTCCGAAGCATCAGCAATTAAATTATCCAGCTCCAGAGCAAAGCGATGGGTATCATCATTTTTAATCAAGAGACCTGATTGCCCATGGACGATAGCCTCCGCTGCTCCTCCGGTATCTGTTGCCACAACGGCTTTAGCACAACACATGCCTTCCAATACTGTAGTGGGAAAAGGATCTTTCATGATGGATGGAACGACTAAAATATCCGTAGCATTAAGATATTTACTGACTTCTGTAGTAAAGGGGATGTACTGTATTTCAATGACACTTTTAGTGATATCTTGTATTAATTTATTGACATACTTTTCACCAAACGGCGCAGGTCCTCCTATTATTCTCACGCGTACAGACGATTTATCTTTAATCAAGTCTAATGCTTCCAAAAAATACCATATTCCTTTTTCTGGTTTAATTCTGGCAATTAAGGTAATGGTACATTTATCAGGGTCATTCTTGAATGTAGTATCAGGACTAAAAAGATCAGGGATCCCATTATGAATAACTTTTATTTTATCCTCAAATGATGAACCTGCTTTAAGAAGATTATCTTTTACCGCATGTGATACAGCCAAAATGGAAGTTGCCCATTTTAGAGAATACTTATTGATAATTTGACTGACTATTTTAGGGGATTCTAAAATCTCATGGACATGGACAAGAGTTTTGATCTTCAGCCGACTAGCAATCGGCAAAACTAAAAAATTACTTAAAGTATTGACGTACAACAGATCAATAGGCTCCTTTTGATGTTCGTACTTTAAAAATCTATAGAAATCTTTGACCAACTTAATGGCCTGCAGTCCTCCGGAAATGGAAAACATTTTTCTTTGGATAACAGGTAGACTGGGACATTCCACCATAATTACACCCGGATTATTTTTCTCTATAAAAGCAACTAATGGACCCTTAAGTTCAGGCAGCAATAATTGGATTCTACTTTCTGAAGGAAATGTCTTTAGTGCCAAAGATAGAATTCTATTGGCCCCATAAAGATCGGTGGTAGCATTAATTACTAATATTCTCATTTTTATATTGTATAACGGTCAGTATGGAAGCGATAAAAAGATAAAAAACGTTTGTTACAAATTCCTGTGTAAAAAACTGGGTAACAAATAAGTAGAAGAAAAGTACTATGGAAAGTTTATAAGCTTTGCTAATAAAAAAAGTATAAATTAACAAAAGAAATGAAGATACAATATATCCAAAAAGTCCCAAAAACCCATAAGTATGCAGTAGCATGGCATAGCCATTTTCTATATCCGGTCTATGATCCCATTTTACACGACTTACAATTTCAGGAGCATAAAAATTATCACCTTTGCCTAATAGGTATCCAAAAAATGTATTATTATTCCAAAATGATAAATAAAAACCTTGAAGTAATTCCGATCTAGACTGAATAGTTCCCATATTAAAAATAAAAGCGTATAGTTGTTCGTAGAAAACAACTATACCTATTAGAAGAAAGAAAGCTGAAATAAAAAAAAATTTTCTACTATACACTGAGAGAATTATAAATAAAAAAAGAAAGGAAGACCTATTAAAAGTCAAAAACAGGCTTATCATCACTATGAAAAATTGGAAGCCAAACTTTTTTTTAACCAATTCAAAATTTAAAACTATCCAAAGAATACAAAGCGTACCAAAAGTCTGAACGGTGGAAGCAAAGCCTTTAAAAGGTAAAATGAAAGGTAGTCCTTTATCAGCCATGCTAGTCACGGCCAAATTAGGTCCATTGATGTAAGCCAGTATGCCTAAAATACAGCTTAATAATATATAAATAAAGAGGGTTTGATGAAATGTTCTAATCCATTGTATTTTCACTATAACAAAAATGAAAAATATCCCCACCACAGGGTAAAAAATCATGGGTTTAAAGGTTAAATTAAAAATGCTAGAAGAAAAGGCAAGAAGTACCCAAAAACAAAGTATAGATAGATTAAAGGCATTTATACTAAGCTGAAAAACAGTAACAAAAACAAGGTAAAGTAGAAAAACAAATAAAAAAAGCTTATCAATGGGAAGGCCCAAACCATTGACCATAAATCCAAATAAAAAAACCGCAATTATCTTATCAAAAATAAACTTGTTGTAATCCATTACAACACCCCCGGATATGGGATGTAAATATTTATGATTAATATCCACCATCAAACCACGTCTTTAATCTTGGCCATTTGTATGAATCTGGAATATTTAGTTATTTTATTAACCGCAGACTCCTCAAGGTCTTCTATAGTGGCATCGATATAGAGAGACCTAATCCTTTCTATTTCTTGAAAACAACTTTCCTTATCCGTGGCAAAAAAACCTAAATTTACTTCGCTGAGAATTATTTCCATGATATCATTGTCTGTAGGGCATAATAATACCGGTTTTTTCAGTCCTATATATTCATATAGTTTACTGGAAGGAATACCTTTTAGATTGCCATAAGAAATTCCCAGTACAGCATGGGCTTTAAGCAAGAATTTGATAGCGTCTGCACGTGTCAGTCTTTCAGTAACTTTTACATATTGTTGGATTGAAGGATGGATAAGTCCTTCAATCCGCTTTTTTTCTTTAATATCAAACCCCGAACCTAAAAACACAAGTTGGAAAGGTTTGCCTCGGTCTTTACTTACTTTTAAAGTGTCTAATATAATTTCTATATTTTGAGAAGGATATACCGTTCCACTATACACAATAGTAAAATTATCAAATAATGGTGGTCTGGAAAATGCCAATAACGATTCTTCAAATCCATTTTCGATGGTGATACCAGGCACATTTAAAAAATTAGATATCCTATTGGTGTATTGGGGTGAGACAGAAATAATATGGTCTGCAGTGCTAACCCATCTTTTTTCATAAAAAGATTCTATATTAAAAATCAATTTTCTTAAAAATCCATTGCCTTTTTTTCTCTGAAGTTCATTGGTACTCCAATCATCACGGTAATCAGCAATCCATTTTAGCTTAAATAGTTTATGGGCATAGTATCCTATTTTGAATAAGTAAAAAGGTTCACCAGAGACTATGAGATGGTTATATTTCTCATTCATACAAAGTTGAGTAAGAAATGGGAAAAAATTTGAGTACGAAGTAAATCTTAAGGTAATACCAGCAAGAATAACATCTATCAATTTTACCAAAAAGAATAAAGGCCTTAAAGCTGTTTCTCCCCAATGATAATAAGCCCTATCTAATATTCCGGGATGAAAGGGTAAATAAAACACTTCAAAATGCTCATGTCTTTCATGCCTTACCTTATGGCCTATAGCTTTTTTAGTATCAAAATGGGATTTGATATCAGCTTTCCATTCTCGGGTGATAATTGTGGGATAATAACCAAGCTTATGGAAATTTTTAGCCCAATAAGTTATACGTTGTGAAGGCGTAAGGGTACATGGTTCAAAATAGAAAGAGATAATTATGTTTTTTTTCATTATATGCTGAACAATCCAATAACTTAATGGATCACACCAATAAGACCATATTTATTTAAGCACCCTACTAAGAATTCCTTTAAATATATCTATATTTTTATCATTGGAATATTTCTGTGCTATATGGTGGACATTTTGTTTCAATACAATAATATCTTCGCGACTTAAATTATTTATTCTGTTTGCCAGATCCAACTCGTCAAATGTTTGAGATACTATACCTATCTTTTCTTTTAACACAATTTTTTTCATTTCGATAGAAGGGCCTATAGCTATCGCTAGACGTGCTTGTATGAATTCAAAAAATTTATTTGGAAGGGCATAAGTATAATTAAAATTTACGGGCTCAAGTAAGAATAAGCCTATGTCAAACTGATTAATAAATTTAGAAATTTCGGTAGTCACTACAGGTTCTAAAAATAGAATGTTCTTGCCTTCAGATAATTTCTGAAGTTCTTCATAATAAATTTGGTCCACTGGCATTAACATCAGGTTTAAACGAAACCGATCATCCAGGTAATCCATCATATGAATAATTTTTTCAATTTGGCGGCTGCGATTTGCTATTCCATGATGTATTAATTCGATTGTTTCTCCTACCTGACTAGGTGTAAGTTCGGGTTCATACTCAGGAGTATTGAGGACTACTTGAGGCTTTACATTGTATTCCTTTTCATAATCCTGCGCTATACCATCACATACTGTCAAGAATGAATCAGCAACTGGTATAAATTCGCTGCAAAGGTAATTGGCATATCCTTTATGAAACCACTTCCATGATCTTAGATCACTGAATTGCTTTGCATATTGCTCATGCGCATCAAAAACAAGTTTTATATCTGGCTCATTTTTTTTAAATTCAGCTGCCAGCGGCCAAGTTTCGGCATCATTAGCAACAATAAGATCGAACGTCGGATTAATTTTTAATAATTTGTCAAGATCTGTATGATGTAGAAATTCCCTGACCCTAATTTTATTTAATTTGAAAACCATGATGCCTAGTTTTAACACTCTAAATAATAGCTGCTTAGGTTTAGTCAGTTGGAAAAAAGGCAGATCGCCTTCATACGCAATACCACAAAGAAAGATGTCATATCCCTGATCCTCAAAAAAATCGATCTGCCTCAATACTCT
This sequence comes from Anditalea andensis, assembly GCF_000714815.1. Classification (GTDB taxonomy): domain Bacteria; phylum Bacteroidota; class Bacteroidia; order Cytophagales; family Cyclobacteriaceae; genus Anditalea; species Anditalea andensis. The sequence goes on from NZ_JMIH01000021.1 coordinate 15,228, forward strand.
AGGGTCAGTATCAATCTTAGAATAACTGATAATTAAAACTCTTTTCATTTATGTATCATATAATTTTGAAACCATCAGATGGTTCCAGCTTCCATCTCCTTTTATATGGGCTACCTGGGATTGAATAGGTAAATTTTCCGCGCCTTTTTGCAATATACCTTCTTTACTTAAAATCTCTCTTGCCGCTCTAATTTTTTCTTGCGTTTTTATATTATCCATCCAAGATTTTTGGGGGGGTTCAAATCCAATTTTATCCTTTCGCCATGATATTTCTTGCGGTACTAAGTCTTCAAAAGCAGCTCTCATAAGATATTTAGTCCAACCCTCTTTAATTTTATAATCTGAAGGTAAACTAAAAACAAATTCAACCAAATCATGTGATAAAAACGGCAACCGGACTTCTCTGCTATGGGCCATTGAATTTCTATCAGCATATCTTAATAATGTAGGTAGGCCAATACTAAATGTAGAGAAATGCAGATGGCTGTTTAAATGTCCGACATCTAATTTAAAGTTATTATGAGCATGCTTTTTATTTTCTTCAAAAAAATCTTTTGCCATCAGTGAAGTATTTTTCATCTTGTAAGACAAAATGCCTCTCCCTACCTTACTGACTAAATCAGGAAAATTTGATGCCATTGACTGCTTCCATCCAGGTTTGGATATTTTTGCATTTATACTATTCCCTTCATGCAATTTCATATAAGCAGCATATTCTCTTTTAAACTTACTTTCAGAGTGTTTTCTGATCTCATTAAAATAGGTGGAAAAATAAGGATGATATCCGGCCAGTATCTCATCAGCACCCTGTCCGTCCAACAATACGGTAACCCCATGCTTTTTGGCCAACTCATATACTTGATATTGCACTAAAATACTAGCAGAGCCAAATGGCTCTTCTTGATGATAACATATCTTATCAAAAACATTCTCTAAGTCCTCCATATTGCTGTACAACTCATGAGAATTAATACGGGTGCTTTCCCTTACTTTTTGTATAAAATACCCTTCATCTTTATAGAAATCTTTAAATCGAGCAGAAAATGTATTCTGAATTGAATCTGGATGGTTTTTTAGAAGATTATCAATCACACATACCACTAATGAACTATCTATGCCACCTGATAAGCTTGATCCAACTAAAACGTCTGACCTTAAACGTCTATTTACTGATTCATAAAACAATGTTCTGAATTTATCCTTTGCCTCATCTATTCCGATACTGTTATTTTGGTTCTTAGGATTAAGACCCCAATATTTTTTTATGATAAAGCCTGCATTTTTCCAGATCAAATAATGGCCCGGTGCAAGTTTTTTATATCCTTTATAAAAAGTTTGGGTGGGGTCAGCATGATTATCTACTAAATCATAATGAAGGTAATTAAAGATCATCTCAGGATCAGGAATTCTATCTACACCAACCGCTGAGAATTCCTTCATTTCCGAAGCAAAATAAAAAGCCCCCTGGAATTGCGTATAAAAAAAAGGCTTTTCTCCAAATCTATCCCTAGCACAAAAAACTTCACCTGTTTTATTATCATATAAGGAAAAAGCAAACATTCCGTCCAAATCTTCTAGACAGCTTTCCTTCTTATGGTCATACAAAGCCAAAAGCACTTCGGTATCTGAGTTACTTCTAAAAGAATAACCCTTTTTTATTAAATCTGCTTTTATTTCTAAATAATTATAAATTTCCCCATTAAAAGTGAGGGTATATCTGCCCATGTAGTGCATAGGTTGTGCTCCTGACTCTGATAAATCCAATATGGACAACCTTCGATGGCCAAATCCTACCTTGCCATCCTCACTTATCCAATGTCCAGATCCATCCGGTCCTCGATGAATAATGGAGTCGGTCATTCTAATTAGGTTTTCTTTATTTATCAGATTAGGATTTTCTGAAAGTATGCCTGCTATTCCGCACATGTTTATACAATTTAATTTTATATGTTTTTAATACATAGTATATATTATATACTATTGGTAAATGTTCTTACGTATTAAAACTATTTTATATGCTAAAAGAGTAAAATAGTAAGTGCATTGCATTTAACAGAGAATTTATAATAGTGGTCAATAGAAAATGTCCAAGCAACTAAGAAGTATATCTACAAACTATGGAATGAGTAAACTATTTGGATATTTTCTCCTGAATAAAAAATAGTTGAAATTATCTTTGAGGAACAGCAGAATTGAATTTCTTATAAAGGATAACTTTAATCTTAATAAGGTCTTCTTTATTTAGATAGAATACAATTGCACTTGTAATAGATAATAGAGCTAATTTAATCAGAATTGATAAAAAGAAATTATCATGCTTTAATATTATCGAAACAATTACACATACGACGAAACTTAATAGTACTAATATATTTTTTTTAAAATCATATGGAATAAAAAAATATTTTTGTGATTTACGAAACATATATAAAGGTATTATCAATTGTGCAAAACAAATAGCAAGTGCAGCACCTTCTTTGCCATAATAAGGAATCAATAAGAAATTCAATGAAATTAAGATAGCTGAAGATATTAAACTTATAGTACCTAAAGGGGCCGTTTTCTTAGCTATAGAAGCCCCTAACCCTGCTATGTTTGTTAATCCCATCAGAAAATAATTGAAAACCAAAATTCCTGCCACTAGAGAAGCTCCATAGTATAATGGTGTAGTTAAGATTATTAAAGCTTCATAAGCGAATAAAGAAATTATAGTACATAAAAAACCTATACCTAATACATAAAAAGTAAAAGCAGCAGCATAGATTTCTTTAGAATTTTTTTGATTTAAAATAGAAAACGAAAAGGGGGACCAGGCTTGTTGAAAGGCCATAGTGGCAATACCCGCTACGGCTGCAATACTTATCCCTATTTGAAACAAACCTACTTCATTCTTTGTGACATATTCATTTAAAAAGAAAACGCCAGAGAGATTTACAACCCAAAACCCTATACTTGCCGGTATAAATGGAAGGGCATAAGAAACCATTTCTTTGAATTTTTGTAAAGTAAACCATTTGGGGGAACCTATCCAGTATTTAATCAAATAGATAGCAAGTGGCAAAGTAAAAATAACTGAAGATAGCTGTGCATAATAAACTCCTACAATACCCCATTTTAATAATAGTACATATAATACATTAAAAAAAATTAAAGATAAAGCTTGAAATAAAGATAAGAAAACTGCGCTCTTTGGCTTACGTTCAAATCGTAGAATGTTAGTAGCTACAGATGGTAAGACTACAAATACTAGAGTTAAAGCAATGAGGCGAATGTATAGATAACTATCAGCATATTCGGGCAAAAACATTTGAGCCCAATAGTGAGCTGAAAAAAACAACAATATCGCAGAACCTAATGATAATACAAGATAAAACCAAAACCAAGTATTGATAATTTGCTTTCTATGGTGAAAAGATTCTGTATCATAAAACCACCTTGCAGTGGAATTATCCATTGCAAAAACAAGTAATATAGTTATAAATACATATCCATTGGCAAGTATACCTATTACGCCATAATCATCAGGGGTAAATATTCTAGTATATAGCGGGGTTAAAAAAAGAGATATAAATTTTGTTAAAACACCTGACAACCCATAAATAACACTGTCAGAGGCTAGATTTTTTAAACTGCTTTTTATATTCATTAAACAACAATCTCATATAAACCTTTATAAAATTCATTTAAAGCATTTTCATTAAATTTGTCTATAATAATTTTTTTGTTCAATGTAATTTGATCTGAAGACAAAGGGTTTAATAAGTCTTCTTCAGTTAATTCCTCTAAGTTATATACTACAATGCCCCATTGTTTAAACTGAAAATAAATAGAATTAGAAGGATTCAAAAATACTTTGACTCCTAAAAATATTAAGCCTAATACATTTCCAAAACCTTGTTGTACATTATTATTAAAAATAGCAAACCCCACTTGTGAAAGCATATTATAATACTCTTTTTTAGGTAAAAAATCCATTATCGGCTCAAACCTTGTTCCAAATATGGTGTTCCCTTTTGTACGAATTTCATTTATATAATCAAGATTACCATAGGAAAGAGGACATAGTATGATATGGTTGATTTTAAACTTTTTTATAATATCAAAAGCTTCTAGGTGATTACCCTCTGGTACACCTGAATGTCCTATCAATATTTTATTACCATTAACTTCTAAATCTTGTAATAGATCTCGATCAAATAGCTCATCGACAGAAAGAAATGCAAAAGGAATATGTACAAAATCTTGGCTGAATAGATTTCTTGCTTCTAATACATCTTTTTCAAAAGGACTTGCAATAAATTTTATTCTTTTGAAAGATTTCCTATGTAGGACCGTTCCTTCTCTTTTTAATAAGCCTTTTATAATCTCTTTAATTTTTTTATTAAATCTGTTATTATAAACATAGGTCAACTTATTTGTAATTGGTTGATATATAGGCTTTGAGTAAAATGGAGTATTATACAAATCTCCACTCCATAGTACCCATATTACCTTGTAAAAAGGTATTTTATTTTTTTCTAAAAAATATGCAGTAGATTCATTATGATAATGTATAATGATACGCTTAAATGAATTGGCTTGTTTTAAAGATAAATTTTTTACGTAATTACTGTTTGTAATAAATGAAAATTCTAAATATTTTCTACTACTTGCCAAACATACATATTGATTTATATTAGGAAGAAGAGCCTCACTTCTATCTATAATCCAATTAGAATAGGGTGAATCAGGTAAAAAAACAAGATTTTCTTTTTCAACCATTAATGATAAATCTAGTAACTTTATGTAAATCAGGCATTTCAAGATCGTAAAATAGTGGAAGGCGAATTAATGTTTCTGAATAATTATCAGAAAGTGGTAACTCTATTTTACCGGGGTGAAGTGCCATAGAAAAAGGACTCTTATGTAAGCTAAGATAATGAAACACTGCTAATATTCCATTTTCCTTTAGTTTTTTCAACATACGTTCTCTTAGTTGAACACTATTACATATGACATAAAACATATGGGCATTATTAGTGGCATAATTTGGAATTACAGGGAGTTTAACTCCTATTGATTCAGTATGGGGAGCCAATAACTCATAATAAGAATTCCAAAGATCTAATCTTTTTCGCTGAATATTTTCTATATTTTCCAATTGAGCCCATAAAAAAGCTGCAATAAGCTCGGAAGGCAAAAAAGAAGAGCCAACATCAACCCATCCATATTTGTCCACCTCCCCCCTAAAAAATGCTGCTCTATCAGTGCCTTTTTCCCATATGATCTCAGCTCTTTTAAAAAACCGCTCATCATTTATAGCTAACATCCCTCCTTCTCCTGAAATTATATTCTTTGTTTCATGAAATGAAAAAGCCGCTAGATGACCAATAGACCCTAAAGCTCTTTTTATGCCATCTTTGCCTATATAATAACTATCTATAGCTTGGGCAGCATCCTCTATCACAAATAATCCGTGTTTTTCAGCCAACATCATAATGCTGTCCATATCACAGGCAACTCCGGCATAATGAACTGGAACTATAGCTTTTGTTTTTGTTGTGATCAAGCTCTCAATAGAAGATTCATCAATTCCTGGATGATCTGGTCGACTATCTGCAAATACAATCTTTGCTCCTCTCAAAACAAAAGCATTGGCTGTAGAAACAAAAGTATAGGAAGGCATTATCACTTCATCTCCCGGCTGGATATTTATCAATATGGCAGCCATTTCCAATGCATCTGTACAGGAGGTGGTCAGTAGGCATTTTTTAAACCCAAAGGTGCTTTCAAAATAATCCTGACATTTTTTTGTATACTTACCATTTCCAGAAAGTTTACCGGAATTCACAGCATCATACATATAATGGGTTTCTTTTCCGGTCAGGTAAGGCTTATTAAAGGGAATTATCTTTTCCAAAAATGATAAATATTTACGATTTGACTTATTTTAAAATCTTGGCTTTGATAAAGCCGTATTGCAGGTTGATTATTCATTTGGGTAGTTACCTTAACCTTTATCACATCTAAAGATGATATTTGGGAAAGAACTTTTTTCAAAAGTTTTTTCCCATATCCCTGACCTCGGTAATTCTTATCAATTCCTACCAATACTATGTCCGCATATTGTTGGGCAACTACCGAATATCCAACAAAGCCTATCATGTCAGACGCTTTAGTAATGATACAGACCTGTGAATTACTATCTGTTACTAATTTTTCTGTCCACAGAGTGTACATTTTGCGGTATTCCCCATTACAGAAATTGTTATCAGTATTAAACCTGGAATGTAAACCACTTTGAAGACCTAAGTCCAATAATTTCTCATAATCATCAATATTGGAATCAAATGGTCTGATTGTAAAATCATGGCTTTCTTCTATAGTTTCAGTAAAGTAGTTATCTTTTTCAAGTACTACTTTTCTGTCCCTAAGATTAAAATTTTGCGTATTAATTTCGGAAGTTGAAAAGATATAGACAAGATCATAAGGTAAAACCTCCTCATAAAACTTCTCTTCTGACAGCTTATCCCCTTCAGAGAGGGTAAGTTTTCCTACTTCATATCCAAAGAAACTGGAGTCCCAATCTAATTTTTGAATTTTAGGTTCAACCATTTATCTTACATCGAAGGGATGGCTATTCAATTCGCCTTTTGCCAATGGATGATAGTCTCCCTTTAAGCCAATTGGTTCCATATGCCTAATGTTATGAACTATCTCAATAGAATTTCTAGCTTCTTCAAGTCCAAAGCCATGCCCATCTAATATATGTTTGTAACTATTTGTGTGGAGCTCTGTAAACCCATCACTGAATTCTATTTCTTGACCTTCCATAGTTAAAGATCTATATGTCCTTCCGCCTCTTTGCTTTACTGTATCAGGAAGCGTATCGACATTAATGCTTAAAAACCATCTAACCCGGGCTTTTTCTAATTGAAAATAACCGGAGGCTCGGTCATGAGTATGTATGTGCACTACATTTTCTTTAATACCTCCAAAAATCCAGGTAAGCATATCATAAAAATGGACACCAATATTGGTGGCTATACCACCTGATTTGCTAACATCACCTTTCCAAGAAGTATAATACCAATGACCCCTAGAGGTAATATAAGCCAGATCAATGTCGTATATTTTATCTTTAGGACCTTCATCTATTTGCTTCTTTAAAGCTATGATAGAAGGATGAAGCCTTAATTGTAAAATATTAAAAACTTGCTTTCCATGTTCTTTCTCCACTTCTTGAAGTGCATCAATATTCCATGGGTTTAATACCAAAGGCTTTTCACATATTACATTGGCTCCAACTCTTAAGCCAAATCGAATATGCGAATCATGCAGATAATTAGGAGAACATATACTTACATAATCTATTTTGTTTTCACCTCTTTTTAACTTTTCGATATGCCTGTCGAATCTTTCAAATTCAGTAAAAAAATCAGCATTTGGAAAATGACTGTCCATCACTCCCACACTGTCAAACTTATCATATGCTGCCAGAAGAGTATTATCAGTATCCTTTATAGCTTTCATATGCCTAGGAGCAATATATCCGGCAGCTCCAATTAATGCAAAATTTTTCATTTTATAATTTTCTTACTTGTTGATTTTCTAAAATATATTTTTCGTTGCTTTCCTTACAATAAGCTATTCCATCTTCATCAAATTGCAGTCTTATACCATATTCACTCATCCATCCTATTTGTTTGGCAGGATTCCCCACCATCAAAGCGTAGGCAGACACCTTCTTAGTTATAACCGATCCGGCTCCGATAAAAGCAAATGTACCAATATCGTGTCCACAGACGATAGTAGCATTGGCACCTATAGTGGCACCTTTTCCAACATGTGTTTTAGCGTACTCCCCTCTACGGTTAATAGCACTTCTAGGATTAATTACATTTGTAAATACCATTGAGGGCCCTAAAAACACATCATCCTCACAAACAACCCCAGTATATATTGAAACGTTATTTTGTACTTTTACATTGTTTCCTAAAACTACTTCAGGTGATACTACTACATTTTGACCAAAATTGCAATTTCTTCCAATTTTACAATTGGGCATTATATGGGAAAAATGCCAAATTTTGGTTCCTTCCCCTATTTCACAGCCTTCATCAATTACAGCTGTAGGATGTGCAAAGTAATTATTCATTGAAAAAGTTTTTAATATTTTCTATTATATAATCCTGATCTTCGATTTTCATCTCTGTATGAATGGGCAATGAAAGCACCTGCGTACATAAATCCTCTGCTATTGGAAAATCCCCCTTTTTATATCCGAAAGTCTGATATGCTGTTTGTAAATGAAGGGGGACAGGATAATAAACCATAGAAGGCACGCCCTTCTCCTGAAGGTAAGCTTTCAAATCATCCCTTTTACCATTTTTAATTTGCACAGTATATTGATGGAATACGTGCGTAGAATTTTTTACCCTTATAGGTGTTTGAATTTGTTTATGACCTAAAAAGGCTTCATCATACTTATCAGCTACACTATTCCGTGCCTCGGAATACTTATTTAAATGCTTTAATTTAACCCTAAGAATGGCTGCCTGAAGTGTATCTAATCTAGAATTTACTCCAATACTATCATGATAATATTTCTTGCTTTGACCATGGTTAGCGATCATTTGAAGTTTTGCAGCCAATTCTGAATCGTTGGTAAATATTGCACCACCATCACCAAAACATCCAAGATTTTTGGAAGGGAAAAAAGAAGTCGTCCCTACATTTCCCATAGTACCTGCTTTAGCTACCTTTCCATCAGAAAAAGTATAATCGGCACCAATAGCCTGTGCAGTATCTTCTATCACTTTGAGTCCATGCTTAGTGGCGAATTTTAAAATCGCTTCCATATTGGAACATTGGCCATATAGGTGTACGGGTACTATACCTACAGTTTTGGACGTAAGATAATTTTCAAGCAGTTCACTTTCCAACTCATAAGTATCAGGGGTAACATCTATAAAAACCGGTTTTAATCCCAGCAAGGCAATTACCTCTACTGTGGCCACGTAGGTGAAAGTAGGCACTATCACTTCATCCCCAGGTTTAAAGTCAAGGGCCATCATGGCTATTTGTAAAGCATCGGTGCCATTGGCGCAAGGGATAACATGTGCTACTTGATTATATTCGGCCAATTCTTGTGCAAATGCCCTGACCTGGGGACCATTGATGAAAGCAGTAGTATCTATAACTTCTTGAATTCCTAGGTCTATTTCTTCTTTGATTTTATCATATTGGGACCTAAGGTCCACCATTTGTATTTTACTCATACTTTTAAATCGACTTATAAAAGAATTCTTTAATTATTAATATTAGGACAATTACCATTCCAACAAATAAGCCTAGAAAAATTGATATTATCAGGATTAATGGAGTATTCGGTGAAGCTTTACCCAATGGAACCGCGGCCGGTTCAAAAGTGGTAAATATAGGCGTATCTTTTTTTAATTGTATTCTAGTTTGCTCAACTTCTTGCTTTAGCGTATTATACACATTAAACGATATATTAAACTCTGCTTGAAGAAACTCTTCTCGGGTCCTGGCCCTTTGAGAGATCATACCTTGATTAGCATCCCTAAATGAGGCTAAGGTTAATTGGGATTGTTTAAAGTTCTGCTCTGCTTCTTTGGTTCTATCTTCAATGAACTCTAAATTATTTCTTTGCTTTTCTGTTTTATAGTTGGTAGCATACACAATCAATTTATCCAATACTATATTATTTAATTTTGCAGAAATCAGGGGCTCAGGAGATTTGACCCTCAAAGTCATAAAGCGCTTATCAATATCTATTGATATCCTTTTTCGTAATTGGCTGATCACATATTCATCAGAAGAAGAAACGCGAAGGAAATTCTCCTCATTATTTCCCTGTACATCTTCTATAGTACTTTCCTGAGAAACTGAGAAAATATTCCATAGCCTTGAAGGAATACTAAATACTAAACCAAAAAATTTTGAAAAAATATTTCCTGGTCTCTCTTGCAAATAATATTCCTTAATAGTCATGTTTTTACCCATTGTTTCAAAGAAAAATTCTTCGGATAACAACGGATTCAAAAAGGATCTGCTTTTAACCAAATCAGGATACATTTCAAGAGAGAAGGTTGTTTTTTGGGTATTGTTCATAGGAAGATTAATACCCGCCATTCCTGCAAGTCCACCGAGCTGACCTAAACCACCCATACCTTCTTCTGTCTCTGAAATAGTAATCGCCGAAGATTCAAATTCTACAGGTGAAGTTAAGGCCAATAAAATTCCTCCAAATAAAAATGCTAATAAAGTGAATAACAAAATCCTCTTTTTAGCTAAAACCATCTTAATCAAGTTCATATAACTGATTGATTCAGTGGTATTAAAATGTTTCTGGTCCTCCATCAAATTTTAAAATTTGCTGTTTCAGTAATGTTAGTTAGAGTTAATTATTTGAGAAACAATCAATGCCATTGTTGCTAAACTAGTCCCAATGGTAACCCAAACTTGAGGAGGAATTGCCTGTCTTTGGGGCTTTTCAGGTACAATTATTTCTGCACCCGGTTCTATCTTAGGATGTAATTTAATACCTAGAAAAGATTTTGTTCTTTGTACATCCCCGTTAGCATAGACTACATATGAGCGCGATCTTCTGGAATCTTCAGTATATCCACCTGCCCTGGATATATAATTTCGAAATCCTCTACTATCATCATACCTAGCTGTAGTAGGATATAGGACTTCGCCCCGCATCCTTACGGTCTGTAATTGTTTAGGAATACTTAAAATATCTCCTTCTTGAAGGATTAAATCAAATTTAGAACCTGGATTCTGAATGATCTTTTCCAGTTCAATACCAATTAATTCTGTTTCTCTCAGCGTGAGTTTCACCGAACCAGTATCAGCACCTGCTAATGCCGCAAATCTATCTTCGAGTAATTCATCTCCTCCAGAAGTATTTCTTCTTTCTTCTTGCTTTTCCAGCTCTTCAGATAATACTTTAATTCTTCTTTCTATCCTTTTTTGTAGTTCTACCTCAGTTTCCGAATTCTCGACATTATCGCCACGGTCAATATGATCAAGTAAACTTCTAAGATTTTTTAATTTTCTTTCCTCTTCTTGTAGCTGCTGATAAAATTCGGTTCTTCTAATTAAAGTAGCACCTTTTGGATAAGCAAATTGGTTCAAACCACCAGCTCGGACCAGAATATCGGATATTCTCTCATCAGCATTACCTAAAGCAAAATCACCTGGATAAAAAACTTCTCCTTCTACATTAACCATTTTTTCTCTCTGAAATCCTGGGCTTTTTCTTATGAAAACATGATCAAAAGGCATTAAAAATATTTGAGCATCATCAGGCCTCAGCTGTAGTTCTGGATCTATTTCAATGGTAATGATTTCTGCTATCTTTCCACTAGGTTCATTTTTTACCCTTCGGGCAATTTCTATAAATGAATTGGTAGCCGATTCTTTAAAGCCTCGAGACTTTACTATCAAATCACCCACAGTCATATTTTCAGCAAATTGATAGACTCCAGTTCTATTGACTTCTCCTGAAACTTGTATATAGTATTCTTCCTTTATATCGTAGATACTCGCAATATTTAAGATATCTTCTCTATTCAATGTAATATCTCCTATAGTACCATCTAAAACATGTTCTAAATCTATAGATATGATCTCTTGCTCAAAATTTAATTTTGTTCTGTATAAGGTAGCCCTATTTGTAAAAGCATCTCCTCTTAATCCACCTGCCTTCTCTATAAGCTCACTAATGGTTAAACCTTCCGTGAGTGCAAATTCTCCTGGCCTGTAAACGGCTCCACTTACCTGAACCCTATTTTCATAACGTTCTAATATTTCTCCGACTTTAAAAACATCTCCATCCTGCGGATTGAATGTCGCATAAAAGTCCTGTCCAATATCATCTACCTTCAGTGCTGCCCCTGTCGATCGTCTTACAGTTATCCTATTCTGGAATGCCCTATCAGAAAATCCACCCGCATATTGAATCAAATCTTCTATGGTTTCATTTTGCTTTAGCTCAAATAATCCCGGCCGTCTTACCGGTCCATCTATCTCCACTCTAGCTCTTATCGGCTGGACGATAACAACATCATTGTCCCTTAGCATCAAATTAGTCTGTTGTCCTCCCCGCACGATAAAATCATATATATCTACTTCTCCCACTAGTTTGCTGTCTCGGTAAACCTGAACATGTCTAAACGATCCATTTTCATTAGGACCACCAGCGGCAAACAAAGCATTAAATACTGATGCAAAAGAAGGTAGTGTATAAGTTCCTGGTTTTCTTAATTCTCCTACCATGGATACTTGTATGGTTCTTATATCACCCAACCTTAATTGTAAAAATGTATTAGGATTTGCTCCTCTCAATCCAGAATAAATATTGCTTAGGGATGATTGTATTCTCGAAGTGGCCGCCTCAATAGTCAATCCTCCCACAGGTACCGGTCCTACATTGGGTATAAAAATCCTGCCTTCAGGATTTACCTGAAGTTCATAGGTTTGCTGAGAAGCTCCATACACATCTATGATCAACTGATCATTTGCTCCTACCACATAATTTAGTGGTGTAGGTATATTCATATTAGGATTGAAATTCAGTTCTCTATTATGAAATAAAGTATATCCAAATATTTTTTTCTGTCTAGGGGTCAGGTCGTAATAAGGATCAGATCTTCTTAAAGAATCAAACATCACCTGAAAATCGTCCACTTCTCCCTGTACTCTTCTACCTTCGCGCTCGTTTGTTTGGCTGTCATTTCTTTGTTGCTGGGATTGATGTCCTCTTCTACCAGATCGAAGCTCCTGTATCCGTTGATTCAATTTAGCAACCTCTTGCTGAGGCATTCCGCGTTCTTGAGCCATTTGTGGAATCTGTTGTGCAGATACACCTTGTTGCTCTGCACGTCTGATTAACTGCTCTATCTGAGCGTCAGAAAGATTATCAACTTTTATATTTTGGATATCTTGTAATGATTGGGCATATGCTGCAACATTACAAATGAAAATACTAAAGATAATTATTAGGTAAATTCTCATAAATCAATGAGTAATGCTGAAATAGATTTTATCGAATAATTCTTGCAAACGATAAAAATTAAATATTTGATATATTGATTACTATATTTAGGATAAAAGCATAGCTTCGCCACTTCAGTCCCAATTAAATCCTTAAGAAAACAAGAGTTCTGATGTAGTAATATGAATAAAATTGCTTTTATAAAATCCGTGCAAATTTAGGAATACTTCTTTAAAAAGAAAGATGAATGAAGCTTTAATTACAACTCAAAAATATCCATAATAAAATCCAATATATCGATTTGGAAAGCCGAAAGTTACCCTTTCGAAACCCACTATAATAGCATCCAAATTCTTTAATATTAAAAATTCAAAAATGGTAAATAGGCTTATTTCTTACCTTATATTTTTGTAAAATATAACAAAACCCCTCAGCTTATCTATTTCTTACAATATTATAGCAAGCTTACATCATAATACCATATCGGTTTTTTCATTATATTTGAATTTATCTTATGCCATTATTTATTATTATCTAATGAATTATATTAGAACCCTATTCAAGTCTTTGCTCATAATTTCTCATTTACCCCTCCTATATTCATGTCAAAATGAATCTATGGAAGAACTGGTAATTTATTCCAATGACTTTTCTACAAATGAGCTGAGAAATATCATATCAAAGGAAGGGATACAAGAATTTAATGGTGAGGCTGTTCTTGGGTTTTTTAATAATGATTCTTTTGATTTAAACTTATTCGATTTGCCTTCACATAATATGGTCCGCATAAACATAGACCTATATATACACGACTCCTGGGAAGGCAACAGTCGAGGGGAAAATGGACCAGATGTTTGGAAAATGCTCGTAGAGGATGAATTGATCGTTAGTACATCATTTTCCAATTCAATCTGTGAACCGAGTTTTTGCCTGTACCAATCTTATCCGGAAAATGGGTTAAGGCAATTTGAACCTAAAACCGGGGCCATCATTTCCGATCTGCCAGGCCGCTGTCTGTATAAAGATGAGAATGGTTGGACATCTAAATATAAGATCAGCAAAATAGTCCCACATCATAATAGTACCTTAATCATAAAATGCTTTGATGAACTCATACAGCTAAATGAGAGTGATCCCAAATGTGATGAAAGTTGGTCCGTAAGCAAGATTGAGGTAAGTTTATTGAATATCAGATGAAATTCTTACATATTAATCCATCTACATCATTTACTTTCATTAAATCTATCCCGATATGAAGTCCTTACTATATGAAATCATCTAAAATTTGTCAGTTAATATACTTATTTATCATAGCTGAACTTATGTTCAGTTCCTGTCAGGAGAGGCTATTAGATGAAATGGTGGTGTATTCAAATGATTTTTCGTCTTTAGATCTTACATCAATAAATTCTGATCAAGGACTGGTTAGTTATAATGGACGAAACGTACTCGGATTTTTTAATAATGAAGGGTTTACATTGACATTAAATGAATTGCCTCCACATAATATGGTCAAAATAAATGTGGAACTCTATATCCATAATTTTTGGAACGGAAATAGTCCTGGTGTAGAAGGGCCTGATATTTGGAAAATGGAAGTAGATGAGGAGATCATTGTCAATACTACCTTTGCCAATACAACCTGTGCCTCTACTTACTGTCAATACCAATCTTTTCCGGAAAATACAATCAGGAATTTTCCTCCCAAAACAGGTGCTGACAAGATTGATTTGCCCGGTCTATTTGATCAGGCAAATAATAATGGTTTGACCAGTAAATATACGATTACCAAAATTATAAACCATGGTGATAAATCTATTCTGCTTAAATGCTATGATGAACTGCGCCAAGAAAATGTACCAGTGCCTCGTGAAGATGAGAGTTGGTCAGTAGGGGAAATAATAGTCAGTGTTCTAAATGTTCGATAGGTAGTAATATGGTAGGTGGTATGGCTTATTTTCAGGCATTTATTTTATCTACATTCTTCTTTTAAAGGGCTACGATTTGACCAAAATCGATTTGAAAAATCCTATGTATTTCTTTACATTGATCTTAGGGTTATATCTTTCGATAACAAACATTCGGCTATTATCAGAAATTCTATCTAACAATGCTCTATTTTGGTATTGTCGAATAATGGCAGCTGCCCAAGCTTCTACCGTATTTTCTACCAAAAACCCATTCTTTCCCTCTTGGATTTACCGGTTTAAGGGAGTGACATCCGATACCAGAACAGGCAGTCCTAAAGCCATTGATTCAATTATACTTTTACATAATCCCTCATAATCACAGGCATGCACTAATAAATCGCTATTTAGCAATACCTGCCAGAGTTCCTGTTGCTTATTAAAAAATGGTAGAAATGTTATACACTCATCCATACCTAAATCATTAACTCTAGACTGAATAGCTTCTTTCTTCATCCCATCACCTATAAAAGTCAAATGTACCCTGTAACCTTTAAGTATAATCGCCAATGCCTCAACCAATAAATCTTGTCTTTTCTGATAATCACTAAACCTTCCCACCATTACTATGTTGAGACGATTACCTGACAGAGAGCGTCTCGTCCATTTCACTTTTTGTGCAGAAGGAGAAACTCCAATATCTAAGGTCAATTTAGGTTTGGCTGTGACAGTTATGTCAAATTCTTTAATATACTGTCCATATAACTGTTCTATTCCAGAGGAAATAAATTTAAAGCATCGACTTGATTAAAGGCTGTTTCATAATAGGATGCCAACGCAGGATTTCTATAAATCTCTTCCACCCATTTCAAACCTGCCATTCGCAAAACGATTTTAAAATTAAATTGGGATTTCAGGGCAAATAAACTTTCCAAAATAGCCGTTTCATAAAAACAATGTACAATATCATAATCATGTATGCCCGCTAATTTTTAAATAGCTGGTTTAAAACAACTATACAAATATTGATTGTAAAGCTTTTTACCACGGGTTAATTTAAACAGGCATTTTAATGCCAGCCTACCTGTCCAGCTCGGTACTATCACGGTAATATTCATACCATTGAAGTCGAATTCTCTTTTAATAACTTTTTGGAGAGATAGATTAATGGTAATGTAATGAACGATATGTCCTTCTTTAACTAAATGCTCACCCAGTAACTTTAAAGAAGTTTCTGCACCTCCCACTATCTGATTTTGAAAAACATTATTTTGAGTAGCAATTAAAATTTTCATGTTTGCAGAAATACTTTTTAAAATAAATAAAGCCCTTAAAATAAATTATTTATATACTGCCTATTACTATGTGGTAAATTTTGACTTTCGGATATTAGGTTCTTTTTTAATTATACAAATTCTAGTAAGGCAGCCTACGACACTGTAAATCAGCTGTAATCATAAAAAGGTATGGTGGTGAAACAAATTAATTTTTTCTCACTTCATAGAATAAGAATGGATACCAAACATCCTCATTAGTTTCAGTACTTTAGAAAACTTTCGCAATGATAAGAAAATAATAAAGGAAACTCCATATTTAATACTGTATAATACATTTTGCTTTCTCAATAAAGATCATTAATAATAAGGAGCAATAGCACTTAGGCATTTCTAAAATCCTTCTGAAATAAATAATTCCACATGGTATAAAACTGCCATTAGTTGTAATGCATTACCTATATAACAACCACCAGAAAAAATTGCTTTAAAGAGAGCCCTAAAATTTATTGTCGTGAATCTTGTTTTCCTAAAAGTAGTAATATCACCTCCATAGCTCTTTCTATACTTAATATATATTTAAGAAAAAAAATCCTTGATTTGAGGGCAAAAGTAGTAGATGGATCTTTTTTTTGTAGGTAATTCCAATTATGTATAGAAGGAATGATATCTCGTAAAATCATTTTTACGATTGCTTTCTTATCCTTTTTTATTTGAGCATATTTCCCTCCTGCTATTCTTTTGGCTTTCTTCCTTAAAGCTGAGTAGTTACTTCGAGTAGGATGTCTAACTACTAAATCTGGGTAATAACCTATATTAAACCCCATCTTGGTAGCCCGGAGGTTCCATTCATGGTCACCTCCTGACTTCAGATTTTCATTAAATAAACCCACTTGATCAAAAAGGTCTTTCCGAACTATTAGATTTGCCGTAACTGATGAACCATTTTTAACATTTTCTATTTGATCGAATCCAAATATTAATTCATACTGATCGTATAAACTCGGCTTCAAACTTTCAAAATATAACTTAACAGGTCCTGTAATGCGGTCATGATTTAAACTATTCATTTGATCCAAAGCCTTGGCTAACCAATGAACATCGGGTATACAATCAGAATCCGTAAAGGCTAAAATCCTTCCTTTAGCATGCTTTACGCCTTTATTTCGAGCGGCATATGAGCCTGGTTTGGTCTCCCTCATTACTGATATGTTAAGAGGAAATTCATGTATTTTTGGAGGAATACAGTCGTTTGGATCATTATTGACAATTATTATTTCAAAGTTATCATAAATGATTCATGGCAGCCTATCACCGGCAATGCGTTTCGAAAAATTTTTCAGGTGGTTCAATTGCGGCTAAAAAGTGCTCCTATAGTTGCGTTTTTATATATTTGCATTCTTACTACCTGCTCATTATTCAGATAAGGTTTATTTTTTGTAAAATGAACATAATAAATCATTAATTTTACCTGGTTTATATTTTGATATACAAAAGTATTAACCTTAGTATATAAGAATTAATTGGTCAATAAAGCATTTCTAACCTACTTTGGGATCAAAGAAAAAGGAATGATTTCCGTTTAAAATTCATGAAAAAAATATTATTTTTAATTATTATATTAAGCACATTAAAAGCTAATAGTCAATCACTTCCTGTAGGTTTCCCCGTTCTTGAGGAGGGTATTCGCAGAGCCCAATTATTAGGGAATTTAGATTCTACCGTATCCTTTACAGTCCGCCCTGTTTACCCAACCAAACTATCCGAGACCTTCAATCCATATACTATACAAATAATGGGGGGAGATAGCCTATCTGGAAAAGATATGCTAGTTAGATTCTGGAAAGGGCATGGAAAAATTCAGCTATTACCTGTACAGTTACATACAGAATTCAACACCCATCACCCTTATCCCCAGGTAAATGGCCCTATGGTCCAAAACAGGGGTTTTCAGACTTTTGCCAGTATAGGGGCATATGCAGAATTAGGACCTCTGACCATTCAGTTCCAGCCAGAACATATTTGGGCCCAAAATAAAGATTATGCCTATGGCAATAGTAAAAGTATCTATACAGAGTATTTGGAAAGGTATGGTCATGCGGGTTATAACACCCTATTGATGGGACAAAGCAGTATACGGCTAAATCTTGGGGCTTTTTCGGCAGGAGTATCGAATGAAAATATTTGGTGGGGACCCGGTCAATATAATAGTCTGCTATTTTCAAACAATGCTTTTGGTTTTCAACACCTCACCCTGAATACCAGAAAACCTGCTAAAACATTTCTTGGCTCCTTTGAAGGGCAATTCATTATGGGGAGATTAGAGGGATCTGAATTTCCTGAACTGACTCAGCATAATTTAACCGATGACTGGAGGTATATTAACGGTATCAATATTTCCTATCAACCCAAATGGATTCCAGGTTTGTTTGTTGGCCTGAATAGAGTTTTTCAGCAATATGATAGGGATAGGACCAATTCACTTGGAGACTGGTTTCCGATCTTTGAAGTTTTTACTAAAGAGTCACTTTTTGAGGATGGCAACACCGTGGAATATGATGAAAGAGCCCAAGACCAACAGGTCACTATTTTCGGAAGATATGTCATACCAAAAGCTAAAGCGGAATTATATTTTGAATATGGAAAAAGGGATCATTCTGTTAACTGGCGTGAATTTTTTATCAATCCTGATCATGCCAGAGCATTCTTAATGGGTTTCAGTAAACTCTTTTCAATAGAAAACAATGCCTTTATCCAGGTGAGAGGAGAAATGCTGCAGCAACAAGAATCCATCAATATGCTGATCCGATATCCCGGAACGGGGGGAGATAGCAATTGGGGTGGCCACTACCAAGTACGCCATGGTTTCACCCACCGTGGCCAGATGCTCGGCCCTGGTGTAGGGCCTAGCAGCAATGTGCAAACCATAGAAACCGCATGGGTAAAGGGCACCAAAAAGCTAGGTATCCGGCTCGACAGGTTAAACAGGCACCAGGATATCTATGTCAAACAATTTAATGATACGACCTCTCAGGGCAGATGGGTGGATTTAAATCTGGGGCTACTGGCCGACTGGCAGTTTGACAGACTTTTGCTGAGTTCCCAACTGTACTTTATCAATTCTCTCAACTACCAGTGGCAGCTTCACCCCAATAGTACACCGGACTTTCCTAAAGGACATGATGTATTTAATGTACAGGGGCAGATACGGGCCGCTTATTTATTTTAAATTCGCTATCTATTTAGCCCATAGCTATAAATTATGAAACATATTAAAAACGGATCAGTCAATATGAAAAAGGTTTTATATATATTTTTATTATTACTGCTATCCAGCGCTGTAGATCTGCTAGCACAGACCGTTCCTCTCGGTACACCCTTGATGGAAGAATACCTACGGCGACAGCAGCTGATCGGAAGCTTGGATCCAAATGTTTCCTTTAATATCCGGCCGCTCTATCCCGCTGTGGCCTTTAACCTTAAAAATGGTCTGGATCTCGACAGCACGTTTACAGATATAGCCAATTCTGAATTCCATAGCCTGATCGGTGACAAAGGAAAGGTCATGATGATGCCAATCTCTGTGCGCACCCAATACAATTCCAATTATGCATATGGCAGCAACGATGGCCCGATGATTCCCAATAGAGGATTGCAGACGCATTTTAGTATGGGCTTATATGTAGAATATGGCAAATTCAGTGTACAGTTTCAGCCGGACTTTATCCAAGCCCAAAACAAGCAGTATCAGGGATTTCCTGAAGAACACTGGGGAAGTACTTGGCTGGAATATTATGAATATCTGAATATGATCGACCGCCCGGAAAGGTTTGGCACTGGATCTTACACTAATTTTTACCTTGGTCAGTCCAGTATACGATATAGTACAGAGCATATATCAGTAGGCATCTCTTCAGAAAGCCTATGGTGGGGACCTGCAAAAAGAAACAGTTTACTGATGAGCAACAATGCACCTGGTTTTCTTCACCTTACTTTAAATACCAGAAAGCCTATAGAAAGCCCCATCGGATCTTTTGAGGGTCAGCTCATCGCCGGAAGGCTGGATGCTTCTGGTTTTCCCCCTCCCAATCACCTTCATTCTGTACAGTACCAGATGCTCCACCACCCTAAGCGTGACAAAGATTGGCGCTATCTGGCAGGAGTGGTTCTCAGCTATCAGCCCAAGTGGGTACAGGGATTGTCTTTAGGATACAGCAGTGTGTCGCAGATGTATCATAATGACATGACAACTTTTGGGGATTACCTGCCTATCTTCAATGGTAACAAGCGTAACCCTGCAGTCAGCAGCGGTGCTGATAACGTGAGGAACCAGCTGAGCAGTGGCTTTTTCCGCTGGGTAATGCCAAACGGGCATTTTGAATTTTATGGTGAATATGGGAGCAATGGAAACAGTAAACGTTTTAGGGAATTTATTGTGAACCCTGACGAAAACAGGGCCTATACCCTTGGCTTTGTCAATCTTATCCCATTAAAAGACAAGCAATTCCTTCAGGTCCATATGGAAATGACCCATACTGGACAGACGGTAAGACGGGGCATCAGAAATATGAACAGCTGGTATACCCACTCCCATGTTAGGCATGGCTATACCCATCAGGGTCAGGTAATCGGTGCCGGTATAGGTTCAGGAAGTAACGTGCTTTTTGGTGAGATCAGCTGGGTCAGGGAATTTAACCGACTGGGTTTTCAATTGGAAAGAATAGAAAACAACAATGATTTTTATTATAAAAGATTTGAAATTATCCTGGACTGGCGGAGAAAGTATGTGGACATAGTACCCGCTTTGGTAGCGGACTGGAAAATAGATAATTTTCTAATATCTTCTAAGTTGCAGTATGTCAACTCACTAAATTACATGTGGTACTTGGAAGAAGATCCTAATAATTATTTAGCACCGGGCATGGACCGGAAAAACTTTGTGGCCAATATAGGGGTGGCGTATATATTTAGGTAATGGTATAAAAAATCAACCGAAACACTGAAGCTAGCCTAATCTATACTTTAATTTACACTCATCCTGTAGACAGAGCGCGTCATATAGGATGCTTACTTTATATGATGAAATATTATGAAATGGTACATTCTCCTTGTCTCATTTCTATGTGATTCAACCTCATCCGTAAATATGAGGCATATTAGGGATACAATGGGTGGAAAATAATCTAAAAGTATCCGAACGGATAAAAGAAAGATGGGGCCAACAGGATAGAGCTTTTAAATTTCATGGTCAAACCATCTATATGGATATGATACCGATGTTTCAACTGTTTCCAGCCCAACATGGAGGGCCTACTATTAATTTGTACGCCGGAGCTGGTATAGGTATAGTGCATATAAACAACCATCAATATAGGAAGGTGGCTCAAGAAGTGGCAGAAAAGCAGGCGACCGTGACGAGTGCATACATTCCCATAAGAGCTGCTATAGGAAAGAAATTAAATGGTACCATAGAGCTGCTATTAGAAGGTTCATTTTTGGGTACCTTTACAGATCAATTGGATGGTCATGTAGGTAAAAAATATATTAAAAACGATCACTTGATTCAGGCACAGGTCGCGGTAAAAAAACTTTTTTAATAGGGTCAATATGTAGGATTATTCAGCAGGGAATTTACCATTTTAAAAGTAAAAAATTTTCTTATTTTAATCTGAATACCCATAGGATAGTCATCCAAATGATTTGAGCCACGATGTCCGTCGATGTCATCATCAAAAGTAAACAATAAGGAGCCTTCCAAAGAAAGGTCCCATAAGGGCCTGAACCTGTAAGAAATACCAGCTCTAAGCGGAATATAGGGGATAAACTTATTATTTTCCCGACGGATGGAAGTGCTCTCCACCATCATATCGTTAGTAGAAAATATGGCCATACCTCCTATACCTGTACTCGCATATAGATTTAATCTGCGACGGTGGACGGTTTCTCTAAATCTGAATAAGCGGAAAACCGGAGCCACATCAAAATAGTAAAGTTGTCCCCTAAAATCATATGCATTCCCTTCATCTCCCAGCTGCATCTTTCTATCCATGGAAGCATCCAAGTTTCCCTCCATCCCTTGAAAACCTAATGTAGTCCTTAGGGAAAAGGGAGCGTTAATGTTTTTGGTAAGGGAAAGAGAAGCCGCCGGAGTTAAAGCAAAACCTATTCTACGAATAGATCCGGCATTATCTGCATACATCCACCCCGGGCCGACACCGGCCTCTATGCTCCAGGGTCTTTCCATCGTCTCATAATTAAAATTTTGGGCTATGGCTGGACGTAAACTGTAAAAAAGGACAGTCAGGGTAAAAAGTATAATGGTAAAATTTTTCATGGGTTCAGGATAAATCCTTTAAAACCAATCAAACTTAAAGCCAAAAATCAAAAGGGAAACGTGGACATCATTTCATAGCAATAGAAGTTTTTATAAAGATCAATGGATATAGAAGGTTTATATTTATACTGCTTATTGGTCTACATCCATATATATGTATTTTATCCTCAGGTTTGAAGGAAATTTTTTGAATGGCCAAGTCAAAAAGCTGGTACAAATAAATCATTTGGACATATCCACCTATTTTCTCCCCAAAACTACTGAGAGGTAGATTCGGGGAGAAACATTGTTATAGTTAATACCCAGGATTCTGATCAGCCAGTTCGATACCAGGGTTGAGGTCAATTTCTCGCTGTGGAATTGGTAGCAGGACCTCATGATTTTGTACATTACCGGCCAGAACGGGGTAGTAAACCTGGAAATGATTTCTCATTACATCCAGCAAAATGCCCCATCTGACCAGGTCATATCGTCTTATCCCTTCGAAAGCCAGCTCTTTTCTTCTTTCCTGTCTTACCGCCTGTCTAAATGCATCCTGAGCTAGACCGGGTGCTATATCTGGCAACCCGGCCCTTCTACGTACTTGGTTGATCATATCATAAGCGGTAGGGGAAGGGCTTCCTTCTGCTTCATTGGCAGCTTCAGCATACATCAGCAATACATCCGCATACCGTATAATGGGATAATTAAGATTGCCTCTCGGAGGGGCCGACTCCTGAAATTTACCTATATAGGGTGCAGGAATACAGGGAGCGGGAAAACCCATACAGGAAGCCCGTGGATCGTAAAAGTTAGTACCGCCGTTAGCCAAAGGCAGCTCCAAGAGAAATGCAGTTCCAAATCTGATGTCATTAGGATCAAAGGCACTAACAATATCGAAAGTGGGTTCGTTAACTCCATTACCATTTCCAGTAATAGAATTTATACCCCTGGGCTGGAAAAATTCCTGGATAGTACTTCCTACACCCTGCAAGGCACTAAACTGAACTGAAAATAAGTGCTCTGGGCTGTTTTGGTTCTCCAGCTGAAAAACATCTCTATAAGCGTTTAGTAGTCGGTGATGACCTGAATCAATCACCTCTTTTGCTTTGTCCCTTGCCAAAGCCCAATAAGGAGAGCCTGGATTGTCCCCAGCTCTGGTCAAGTAAACCCTGGCCAAAAGAGCTTTGGCAGAAGAGCGGGTTACCTGGCCTTCAAGGTTCTGTGATGCGGGCAGGTTTTCTGCAGCCAATAAATCTGGAATAATGACTTCATCATATATCCTGTTTACATCCACCCTCGGACTGGCTACATCATTTATATTTAATGTTTCTTCCACCTTTAACGGCACCGCCCCATACAGTTGGACCAGATCAAAATATAAAAATGCCCTGAGAAATTTAGCCTGGTTGATGATATTTTCTTTTTGGCTGTCATTCATGGAGATAGCCGGTACACGGCTGATTACAGCATTGGCCCTATTTATAGTTATGTAGGAATTTTCATATCGGTCCCTTACTATACCATTATTTGGATCTACCGTAAATTCATCCATCTGTATCCTATCCTGATTTCCTCTAAACTCCCCTGTGAAGGTATCATCAGACCCCATATCCCCTATCAGATAATGCTGGGAATACATGCTTCCCATTCTCAGTCCTGCATACACACCCACAAGGGCGGCTTCTGCATCCGAGGCCGTGTTATAAAAGTTTTCCGGGGCGATAAAGCTGAATACTTCTTCCTGTAATGGATCCTCACATGCACTTATCAGTGTGAGTAGTGATAGAATAATCCCTATATATATATATTTAATTTTCATTTTCTGTCTGTTTTTATGATCAGGTTATGTTATTTGAAGCAAAAGCTTCCTTATCAGATATAGATTATAGGCCAAAATTTACACCTAAAATAAAAGTCCTTGCCATGGGAAAAGTCCCTCTGTCTATACCGATCCCTATGGGATTTTGGCCAAAAGAATTGACTTCTGGGTCGAATCCAGAATAATTGGTAAAGGTGAATAGGTTTTGTGCCTGGGCATATATTCTGCAGGAACGTAGCCAGGTTACCCCGGTATTGGCCACAGGAAGCTGATATCCCAAAGTAATGTTTCTGACCCTCAGAAAAGAGGCATCTTCAATATGCCTATCAGAAAGAACAAAAGGTCTGGTCCGGGCACTTGGCCATTCGTTACTAGGGTTTTCAGGTGTCCATCTGTTCAGCACATCTCTTACATTATTCGTGGCGCCATCATTTCTATACAGCTCATGACTGTTGACATTCCATACATCATTCCCATAGGTGCCTTGGAGAAAGATGGATAGGTCAAAGTGCTTATAGGCAAGATTATTGGTCAGTCCATAAAAGAATTTAGGCTGTGGATTTCCTATGATCGTCCGGTCATTATTATTAATCACTCCGTCCCCGTTTACATCCACATACCTGATATCGCCAGGCCCTATTGACCCAAAGGAACTACTGCCAGGTATCACATCCTCTCCCTGCTGGTAAATGCCGTCAGTCACCATTCCAAAGAAACTGCCTACCGGAGCTCCTACCTGAAGAATGCTGGAATTGGATATCTGTAAGTGTCCGTCTCCGGTATCGGGTGCTAGCCGAAAAGATTCGCCGGGACCCAACTGTAAAATTTTGTTTCTGTTGAAGGTAATGTTGGCATTGGTGACCCAGCTAAATGCCCCGCTGAGGTTATTGCTGTTTATAGCTAGTTCTATTCCTTTGTTTTCCACGCTGCCTATATTCTGCAGTATAGTGGAAAAACCGCTGGATCGGGGCAGGTCTAATGGAAGCAATAAGTCTTGCGTCTTTTTATAATATGCTGCTGCTTCCAGAAACACCCTGTCTTCCCATACTCCTACTTCCAGACCCAGATTTACCTGATTTGTCTTTTCCCATCTTAAATCTGGATTTGGAATACGGCCCGGTGCCAGACCTATGGCTATCACACTGCCGAATGCATTTCTCTCTGTATTCAGTTGGGAAAGCGACTGATATAAACCTATTTCCTGATTTCCTGTCAACCCCCAGCTTCCCGTCACCTTTAAAGTACTGATGATGCTTTGAACCTTCAGGAAGGGTTCATTGCCAATATTATATCCAATGGCCGCTGAAGGAAAATAACCCCATTTGTTACCAGATCCAAATCTGGAAGAGCCGTCAGCCCTAAAGGTACCTGTGAATAAAAATTTATCAAACATGGTATAGTTCACCCGACCAAACCAGGAATCCAGTCTCCAGATGCTACGGCCTGAAAAAGGTGTTCCTACAATCTGCCCTAGGCCCAGATTATCGGAACCCAATGCATCTGTAGGAAAATTAGTAGCCTGAGCCCCTACAAAATCTACCATCTGGGACTGACTTTCATATCCAGCCAATAGGGTAAGGTTATGGTCTCTATTAATGATCTTATTATAGTTTAGCGTCAGGGTACCTACCGGACTGAAGACGTCCTTTTTCTCCACCAAAGCTGAACCGAAGGCATTTCGGCCCCTATTGTTGGTGCTGGGTGCATAAAAATCCCTTCTTCCTGCCTGATAATCCATACCTGCAGAGGCCCTGAATTTTAGATCTGAAACAATGTCCCATTCAAAATATACATTACCCAATACCCTATTGGTAACATTTTTATTCAACGTTTCCATGGCATCCTGCACAGGGTTTCCTACCTGCTGTGAGCCAGGAATGGCACTGTTATCAAATGTATAATTATTGTTCTCATCGAATACAGGCAGCGTAGGAGAGAAAACCAATGCGGCGTTTACCACCCCGCCTCTGGTCACATCAGTTACCTGCTGATTATTGGTCGCACGGGAAATAGTCAGTGAATTTCCTACAGTAACTCTGGGATTGATGGTTTTGTCCACATTTATCCGAAGTGACCCCCGAGTGAAACCAGAATTGAGAATGACCCCCTGCTGGTCGAAATAATTGCCAGAAATGGCATATCTGGTTTTTTTGTCACCTCCGGATATGGTTATTTGATGGTTTTGGATAGGTGCCTGCCGGAATACTTCATGCTGCCAATCGGTACTGTTACCCCTAAAACCGGCAATATCCTCTGCCGAAAAAATTTCCGGCTGACCCCGGTTTACTCTTGCTTCATTGGCTACAATGGCAAATTCTTCCGCATTCAACAAGGGAATGGTTCTGCTCACCTCCTGGATGCCATAATAACTTTCCACATCTATATTGGTCACTCCTGCCTGTCCTCTTTTAGTAGTGATGATGACCACACCATTAGCGCCTCTAGACCCATAGATGGCCGTAGCGGAAGCATCTTTCAGTATTTCCATTGATGCTATATCCCCGGGATTGATATTTGCCAGAGCGTTTTGAGATTGTCCACCTCCCGTAGCACCAGGAGAATAAGTGGCATTATTGGGGAAAATAGGAATGCCATCAATGACGTACAAAGGTTCATTGGATGCATTGATGGAATTGCCCCCGCGTATCCTTATGGATACACCACCCCCGGGAGCAGCGGATGCCTGTGTAACCTGTACGCCTGATGCCCTCCCCTGCAGTGCCTGATCCAGGGATGCCACAGCCACTTGTTTTATGTCTCTTTCACCTACAGATGATACTGATCCCGTGAGGTCAGACTTTCTTTGGACGCCATAACCCACTACGATGACTTCTCCCAGATCAGAAATTTGAGTCATTAATTGTACATTAATGCTGGTCTGGTTTCCGACCTCTACCTCTTTGGATATAAATCCTATGAAGGAGAAAACCAAAGTTCCACCTTCTGGCACATCTATACTATACCCTCCATCAAAATCAGCCACTGTGCCTGTGCTGGATCCTTTTAGCAATACTGATGTACCTGGAATGGGGTCCCCCATCTCATCCGTTATAGTACCCTTTACAGTTCTCTCCTGTCCAAACGATGGACATATTATCAATAGAAAGATCAGGGCTACGTTTAATAATAAGTAAAAGTTTTTCATCATGTTATCTGGGTTTTTGTTAAAGTTTATCTGATAATGATAAGAGGTACAAGACTTTAAGAAATCATCTGTTTTATAGTTAGAATAATAATAAACTATAAGGTTATATATATAAAATAGGGTTTATATATTTAAAAATACAATAAATAAAGAAGGAAAAATCACGGAATCGATTTCTAAATAGAATTACCTTCTGACTTTAATTTCTGTATAAAATTTATTAGATTATAGGGGTCATGGTGGAAATCCCTTTTGATTTTTCAGGGCATAAATGAGTATTAAATAATTTAAACTCCAACATGTATAGGGAGATACGTAAGCAGTACATGCATATGGAAGGTAATAGGCTTTTCTAGTTGATGCGGCCCGAAAAATAATTCTATAAAGCTAACCTTTGAATATTTGCTTACGCTAAACGGTCTTTTACATCAACCTGGACCATATAACCCTAAAAAACCTCATTCAACCCAAAGTAAAAAGCCCGCTGGTCACCATAGGCCAGATCCAGCCTGATATTTAACCCTTCATTATTAAGCCTGTACCGGAAACCAATGCCTCCGCCAAACCTGAACCTGTCCCATCCATAGGAGGATAAGCGGTCAGCCACCTGCCCGCCGCTTCCAAACAATACAAGACCTAAGTTTCGGTACAGTGGCAACCTGTACTCTACCTGATGGGCCATGCCCAACCTGTCCCTGTACCTGCCTTCAAAATATCCCCTCATCCTATCACTCCCTCCAAGGAGAGAAATGTGCTGAAAAGGAGGGTTGCCAGTGGTAAAGCTCCACCATGACTGTACTGCCAGCACTTGACTGTTCCAGGTGTTGAAATACCTTCGGAAATCCAATTGATATTGGTTAAATGTGAAATTGCTGCCCAGATAGGATTGGAAGGTCATCCATGATACCTGATGAAAGCTACCGTGTGATGGCTGAAAAATATTGTCCCGGGTATCATAATTCAGCAGTAACCCCAAACCTGAAAGCTGCTGCCCTTCACTGCCCGCTACCTGACGATTATCCAGGATGCCTCCTGGTTCTTTACGGTAAATATCATCGATCCTGAACTCGTATCGTGGACCAAGGTAAAGCGCAGGCGCTACCTGCCTTTCATAATTGAGGTGAAAATATGCATAGCGGGTAGCATAATACTCTTCATTATCACTGCTGAGTTCATTGCCAACCCCATAAAATTTGAAAGGATAGTCCGTCAATTCCAATCTGGCATTCACATATTCCCGGTTTTCCTTCATCCAAAGGTTAACTTCCCCACTGATGATCACCTGACGGTTGAAGGTATATAAAATCGTGATGGGAAGGGTACTCGGTCTAAGGACAGAGGACAGGGTGTCATTTTGATATCTAAAGACCTTAATCGCTCTCGCCCCCAGTCCCAGGCTGGTCTCGGGTGAATAGGTCAGTGCCGGAATAAAACTCCACTTATCCCCGCTTATGAAATCTATCACCCCATCAGCGGTGTCAAACATTTTTTCTACCAGCCCTCTTTTGTTTGACAGACCTTCATTCACATGCTGCTGGCCCAAAATTGGAAAAGCTAAAAAAAGCCCTAATAAAAGGATGATTACAGATTTTGCCACAGAAAGCAGGAGTTGTCCATATGATAGATCATCAAGGATACAAATCTAAGCTAATTATCGGTTATCATTTACAAACCCCTTTATTTCCTCAGCCTGTAGGTGACAGTTGTACCAACCACCCTCCATATAGGTACTGTACTTTTGATAAAAATTTATGGCTGGCTCATTCCAGTCCAGCACCTGCCACATCATACCTGTACAGTTTTCTTCAAGCGATTTTTTAAGCACCCTTTCAAATAGCATTTTACCTGCCCCCTGTCCGCGCTCTTTTTCCGTTACAATATAATCCTCCAGGTATAGCCTTTTGCCCTTCCAGGTGCTGTATCGGTAATAATAGATGGCTGTACCAATGATATCCCTGTTGTTTTTTTCCAAAACAAAAAACTGAAAGACTGGACTGGGACCAAACCCGTCTCTTTCCATCATTTCTAAAGTGTTGGTGACTTCTTCAGGTGCCTTTTCATACAGGGCCAATTCCTGAACCAGTTCAAAAACCTTCGGCAGGTCTTCTTTTATTCCTTCTCTGACAGTATACATAGTGGCTAAATTAAGCAAAAATAAGAAAAAATATAAAAGAGTTTTATATTTGGATTTTCATGTTGTGCCATTCAATTTTGACTATATGTTTCTCTCCATAGATGCCGGTAATTCCAATATCGTATTTGGTCTGTTTGACCCCAAAGAGCTGCTTTGGAAACATGAATTCAGAGTAGAAACGCGCTTCAATCTTCTAGAGCATGAACTGGAAGGTGCCATGCATTTATATTTTCTGGAAAACAACCTGCACAAGTCCCAAATCTCCCAAGTGGGTATCAGTTCTGTGGTGCCAGAAATAAATGCCCTGTTGGTTCAGTTTTGCCAGATGTACTTAAGGCTTTCTCCTTATCTGATCAGCGGAGAAAGCTATAGAAATCTCCAAATAAGTACTTCCAAACCAAATGAAATCGGATCTGACCTGATGGCCAATGCCGTAGCTGCCTATACTAAGTTCCAATGTGCCTGCATCATAGTAGATTTTGGCACCGCGCTGACCTTTACCGTCATTGATATCAAGGGTGAAATGAAAGGCGTAAACATAGTCCCTGGTATAAAGACTGCCATCAAAAGCCTCCATACCAATACCTCCAAACTTCCTGAAGTAAGCCTGGACTGGCCCGCTTCTGCCATCGGTAAGGATACGGTCCATTCCATTCAGGCTGGCATTCTTTACGGTTATGCTGGATTGGTAAAAGGAATGATAGAGAGCATTAAAGAAGAACTGCCCAATGAAAATTTTAAAATAGTAGCTACAGGAGGTCTTTCTTCGATCCTTGTAAACCTCAAGGAAAGATTTGATGAACTAGATAGAAACCTTACCCTAGAAGGCATAAGACAGATCACACTGCACAATAGGTCCGGTAAAAGCTTCCAATAAGTCCAAAATCAAAACTATGGGTTATGGTACAAGTTCCAACACTGAGCGGAAAGTAACGAACCTGCCTTCAAATTTCTCCCTTACTTCTTCCTGTAGTGCAGGGGCATGGTTTTCCTGGTAGTCATGAATCTTTTGGATATCTTCTGCAAAATACTGAACAGAATAATTTACTCCACCATCTTCTGATTCATGTAACAGTTTATAAAACTTATTATCAGTAAACAATCCCGTGGCCATTACATTGGGTATGTGTGTTGCTTTCATCCAGTTGATCCACTCCTCTTCCACCATCATATCGATGTTTACAGTAACATTATATAATATCATATCGGTTATAAATTTAATATATTTGCTTTAGTAGTGATAACAAAGATAGGAATAGTGTGTTATGGAAAGAATTTATTATAAAAAGTTTATCTGCATAAATATAGTATATGTTGACCCGTTCTGACCCTTCCTTACACCATACATTATCCTCCCACCCTACCACTTTTAAATTTATCCTCACCGTTTTTTACGTTGTAGGAATAATAGGAATGGCTATTCCCGGGGTAAGGCCATATTTCCAGCTGCTCACTCCTTTCCATCTGATCTTAAGCGTGGTGATACTGCTGATATTTCACCGGGACTGGAGCTATAAATTCATTGTTTTTGCCCTCGTGGCATTTTTGATCGGATTCGTAGCAGAGGCAGTAGGCGTACAGACCGGGCTGGTTTTTGGCGACTATTCTTATGGGACAGTACTTGGGCCAAAAATATGGGGAGCGCCTTTAATGATCGGTGTTAATTGGTTTTTACTGGTATATGTCTCCGGAGCCTTGTTCCATAATTATATAGCCAATGATTATCTCGCCGCCTTTATGGGTGCCCTGCTCATGGTATTCTTGGATTTTATCATAGAACCGGTGGCCATCAAGCTGGAGTTCTGGGCATGGGAACATGAAAATATACCTTTATCCAATTATATAGGATGGCTGGCGATAGCCTTTCCGATACAAATCGTGTACAGAAAAATGTCCTTTAGAAAAGACAATCCGCTGGCCGTATTTCTGCTGGTCTGTTTGGTAGCTTTTTTTGGAATTTTGTCTATTGTACTATAAGGCATTATTAAACATTTGATTTTTTGGCATGTTACAAAAAGTAAAATGAAATTAATGATGCTGACAATGAATGGTAACTGATGAATACTTAGGCAAATGAATGTGATTTTACTTTATATTTGATGTCTCAACAGTAAAAAACTCAAGGTGCCTAAGCTATAAACCTATGATGAATAAAGATTTATTTTTTAACAGGATAGTAAGCATTATAGCTTGAATAAAAAAATGTAATTCCAGAACTTATGCAATTTAAACCTTACTTAAAGTGAGTACATACTCCATCAAAGACTTAGAACAGTTATCTGGCATAAAAGCACATACCCTAAGGATATGGGAACAGCGGTATAAGCTATTAATGCCTAAGAGGACAGATACCAATATCCGCTATTATGAAGATCAAGACCTCAAGCTTATCTTAAATGTAGCACTGCTGAATGACAATGGCTATAAAATCAGTAAGATAGCCAAAATGAGTGTGGAGGAAATGCGGGAAGAGGTATATAGCCTCACCAAAAGGACTTTGACACATGAAGACCAGATTCATGCCCTCACCATCTGTATGATCGAAATGGATGAAGAGCGCTTTGACAAAATCCTTTCCACCAATATCCTTAAGATTGGATTTGAGCAGACGATGCTGCATATCATATACCCATTTTTGGCCAAAGTAGGCGTATTATGGCAGACAGGGGCCATCAATCCCGCCCATGAGCATTTTATCAGCAACCTGGTAAGACAAAAATTAATCGTGGCCATAGATGGACAGATGTACAGGGACAGGGGCCGGAAATTTCTGCTATTTCTTCCGGAAGGCGAACTGCATGAAATCGGATTACTCTTTGCTGCCTATCTTATCAAAGCCAAAGGCCATAAGGTGATATATTTGGGACAGAGTACGCCGTACGAAGACCTATTATCGGTATTTAAACTTCATACGCCGGATTTCTTACTTACGGTCATCACCACTTCTCCAAGCAGTGAACACATCCAGCAGTATGTTTCTTCGCTCAGTGAGCACTTTCCCCAGTCAAATATACTCCTTACCGGAAATCAGGTGATCGGTAAAGACTTAGACACACCGCCAAATGTAAAAATCCTCACTGCTTTTAAGCAGATCAAAGTGTTTTTGGAAGAAATGGAAACAGTAGGATAAATATTTTCTATCAAATTATTAAACAAAACCAGGAAAATACCAATTCCTGGTTTTTCATTTTATAGCCCTATATATACATTTAAGGCGTATAATAGCTATATATTTTCCTATTTTTTCTAGGTAAGATTATTTAATGAAAAAATAATATTAAAAAATTTTGCAAAGTCATTTGGTAGTCTGTTTAAACTTGTATACATTTGATTAAACAAAATATAAACCACATCGCTATGACAACTCTAGAATTTAGTTATTCGCTCCACAAAATGTCCCATGCGCTTAAACCTTTTGCTTTAAAACTCACCCGAGACATGGATGATGCCAATGATCTGCTTCAGGATACTTTTGTGAAGGCATATACCAACAAGGACAAATTTACGGATGGCACTAACCTGAAGGCCTGGCTATATACGATCATGAAAAACACTTTTATCACTAACTATCAAAGAATGGTCCGAAGGGGCACTTTTGTAGATGCTACTGATAACCTTCACTATATAAATTCGGGAAGCACACAGATAGAGAACGGAGCCTACGGAGAATTTGCCATGGAAGATATACAGTCAGCTATCAACGGGCTGGATGATGTATATAAGCTCCCATTTATGATGTATTTTAGAGGATTTAAATATCATGAAATAGCGGAAAAGTTAGAAATTCCAATAGGTACGGTAAAAAATAGAATTCATATCGCTAGAAAGATTTTAAAGGAAGATCTTTACATTTATAAAAATAAAAATTGATAAATGGAAAATACCAGAGTAGTTGTGATAGGAGCTGGTTTTGCTGGCATATCTGCCGCTACACATCTATCCCAACAAGGATATCAAGTAATACTATTAGAAAAAAACAGTACCCCCGGTGGAAGAGCTAGAAAGTTTGAAGCCGAGGGTTTTACTTTTGATATGGGTCCCAGCTGGTATTGGATGCCGGATGTTTTTGATGCGTACTTTTCTCATTTTGGTAAACAAACCAAGGACTATTATGATCTCATCAGGCTGGATCCATCCTACACGGTCATATTCGGTGAGGATGATTTTCTGGATATCCCTGCATCGCTCGCTGCATTTAAAAAAATGCTTAATGAAATAGAACCAGGGAGCGATGAGGCATTGGACCGTTTTCTTTCGCAGGCTGCGTATAAATATGAAGTGGGCATCAAGGATTTTGTTTACCGGCCAAACAGGTCCATTAAGGAATATGCCCAGCTTTCCCTTTTAAAAGATGTGATCAAACTGGATCTGCTTCAGTCGATGTCCAAACATGTGAGGAAATTTTTCAAATCAGATAAGATCATCCGTTTGATGGAATTTCCCGTGCTGTTTTTAGGCCAAACGGCTGAAAAAATACCGGCTCTTTACAGTATGATGAATTATGCTGATATAGCCTTGGGCACCTGGTACCCTATGGGGGGCATGTATAAAATTATAGATGGCATGGTCGCCCTGGCTAAAGAACATGGGGTTGAATTTAAATATAACGCTGAAGTAGACCATATCATGACAGAAAAAGGCAGGGCTACAGCAGTGCGGCTTAAAGACGGGTCTACTATATCCTGTGATATATTGATCGCGGGGGCAGATTACCAGCACGTGGACAGTACCCTGCTTAGTGCCGAAGACCGGAATTATTCAGCAGCATATTGGGATAAAAGAACAATGGCCCCTTCCAGTCTACTGTTCTATCTGGGCATCGATAAGAAACTAAATAACCTAAGGCATCACAACCTGTTTTTTGATGAGCCCCTGGGGCCCCATGCAGATGCGATATATGAAAATCCCAGATGGCCCGAAAAGCCACTATTTTATGTCTGTGCACCCTCAGTTACAGATGACGCTGTAGCACCTGAGGGCAAAGAAAATTTATTTGTACTGATTCCGTTAGCTCCCGGCTTAGAGGATACGGAAGCAATGCGGGAAAAATATTTCCATATAGTCATGGAAAGACTGGAAAAACTCACCAAACAGGATATACGCAAGCATATAGCATACAAAAGGGCGTATGCGCATAATGATTTCAAAGCGGACTACCATGCCTTCAAAGGCAACGCATACGGATTGGCCAATACTTTAAAACAAACAGCTATTTTAAAGCCTTCCTTGGTAAACAAAAAGTTAAAAAATATGTATTATACAGGCCAGCTTACCGTGCCTGGACCAGGTGTACCACCTTCCCTAATATCCGGACAAGTAGTCGCTACAGAAGTCATAAAAGACCATAAGTCCGGTGTAGCTTTTAAAACAGAATAGAATGGACGCAATAGCCCTATTTAACCAGACTGCCTTGGAATGCAGTAAGCTGATCACCAAGCGGTATAGCACCTCTTTCACACTTGGTATCCGTGCCCTGGACAAAAAGTATCATTTACCCATATACGGGATCTACGGATTTGTAAGATATGCTGATGAGATAGTGGATACTTTTCACGATTATGATAAAAAGTCACTTTTAAAGCATTTTCGAGAAGAAACCCAAAAAGCGATTGACGAGAAAATCAGCTTCAACCCTGTGCTGCATGCTTTCCAGCTCATCGTCAACCAGTATGCCATAGAATATGCGCTCATAGAAGCTTTTTTAGACAGCATGGAAATGGATCTGGAAAAAACCGACTATACCCCGGAAGGATACAGGAGGTATATATATGGATCTGCAGAGGTGGTAGGCCTGATGTGCCTGCGCGTCTTTTGTGAAGGAAATGATACCGTATACCAAAGCTTAAAAGAGCCGGCCTGTAAGCTTGGTTCGGCATTTCAAAAAGTGAATTTCCTAAGGGATATGAAAAGCGACTATGATGAAAGAGGTAGGACGTATTTTCCTGGACTGAACTATGAGAAGTTTAACCAAACGGTGAAAAGAGAGATAGAAGCTGATATTGCCATAGACTTTTCCGATGCCCTAGAAGGGATCAAAAAACTTCCAGCTGGGGCCAGATTGGGAGTATACCTGGCTTATAAATATTACTTAAAATTATTTATTAAAATCCGAAACCTGTCTCCGGAAACAATCGCTTCTACGCGTATACGCATACCAAATGCTATAAAACTGTCATTACTGCTCAAAACATATTGTGGGGTAAAATTAGGACTGGACTAAAAATGGAAAAATACCTGTATCTACTTTTAAACATCATGACCATCTCATTCCCTTTAATAAGGTCGTTTGAGCCTAAAATTCAGTATGCAAAAAAATGGCATGCCCTTCTGC
This sequence comes from Anditalea andensis, assembly GCF_000714815.1. Taxonomy (GTDB): domain Bacteria; phylum Bacteroidota; class Bacteroidia; order Cytophagales; family Cyclobacteriaceae; genus Anditalea; species Anditalea andensis. The sequence goes on from NZ_JMIH01000021.1 coordinate 51,163, forward strand.
CGGCCATAGCTATCACTGCTGTGTTTTTTCTGATCTGGGATTACTATTTTACCATCATAGGGGTATGGTCATTTAACCCTACCTACCTGACCGGTCTATATATAGGACCTCTGCCGATAGAAGAGTGGATGTTTTTTATCACGGTACCATTTGCCTGTATATTTATATATGAAGTGCTGAATTACTTTATTGAGAAAGACTTACTGGCAAAGGTCAGTACACCTCTTACTTATATCCTGATACTGGCATTTCTGGCTATAGGCTTGCTTCACCTAGACAAATGGTACACAGCAGTTAATTTTATTATAGCTGCGATAATGCTGGCCGCGCATTTTAAAATATATAAAAACCGGTTTTTGGGAAGGTTTTACATGGCTTATCTGGTTCACTTGATACCTTTTCTGCTCGTAAACGGAATACTCACCGGATCATTTATAGAGGAGCCTGTAGTACTTTATAACAATGCCGAAAACCTTGCCATAAGGATAGGAACGATTCCAGTAGAGGATATTGTTTATTCGATGACACTGCTCCTGATGAACATTACTTTATATGAAGGGTTCCTTAAAAGAAAAACGAACCCTCTAAACAAAAAGGCATATGCTTAATTTAAGTGTACATATCGATCAGCAATCCGGCTTTTGTTTCGGAGTGGTGTATGCCATAGAAATGGCAGAGGGTATACTGGACGAACAGGGATATCTATACTGTTTGGGGGATATCGTGCACAATGATGAAGAAGTCAATCGACTTACCAAAAAAGGGTTGAAGATCATAGAACATGAGGAGTTCAACCATCTTCAAGGGGAGAAGGTCATGATACGTGCCCATGGCGAACCGCCATCCACCTATCAAACTGCCCTTAAAAACAATATTACACTGATAGATGCCAGCTGTCCTGTGGTACTGAAGCTTCAGAACAGAGTGAAAAATTCATATGATAAATCAGAACATATATACATTTATGGCAAACATGGACATGCGGAGGTAAAAGGGCTACTAGGTCAGACAGGAAACAATGCGGTAGTATTTCAGGACATTTCCGAACTAGATATCTCGACGATACCCAAAAGCATTACCTTATACAGCCAGACGACCAAAAGTACTGACAAATTCTATGAGATCTACCAAATGCTCCAGGATAATGGCATAGTGGTAAATGCCCATGATACCATATGCCGGCAAGTATCCAACAGGGATAAAGAACTAAGGGAATTTGCTTCCAGATATGACAAAATCATTTTTGTGAGCGGAACAAAATCCTCCAACGGGAAGGTTCTATATCAGGTATGTAAAAATACCAACCCCTATACGCATTTTGTTTCCAATGTAGACCAACTGGATAAAAACTGGTTTGGGCCGGATGAAAGTATTGGCATATGCGGTGCTACCTCTACCCCTATGTGGCTGATGGAAGCCGTAAAGGAAAAATTATTGGCCTATTGATAGAAATATATTTTGGACATACACCAAACCCATAAAAAAATAGATCCAAAAGGTATCATCATCGCAGCTTCCGTGATCCTGCTATGGACACTCATGCTTATTTTTTTACTTCGTATAGAAGTTAATTTTACCCATCCATGGATCTATCTGGCTATACTGATCCAAACCCATTTGTATACAGGCCTTTTTATAACTGCCCATGATGCCATGCACGGGGTCGTGTCTTCTAATAAAAAGGCAAATAATATCATAGGCTGGACAGCTGCCATGCTGTTCAGTTATAATTTCTACGGCAGGCTATTCCCCAAACACCATGAGCATCACCGGCATGTAGCCACAGATGACGACCCGGATTACCATCCGTCCGGCAACTTTTTCCGATGGTATCTCAGCTTTATTACAAACTACGTAACGATCTGGCAGATACTCCTCATGGCAGTAACTTATAACGTATTGAAACTGTGGTTTCCATATGAAAACTTGATTATGTTTTGGATTATACCTGCAGTACTTTCTACTTTTCAGTTGTTTTATTTTGGAACTTACCTGCCCCATAGAGGAGAGCATGGCAACAAACACAGGTCTGGAACATTGCAGCGCAATCATGCTTGGGCATTCCTTTCCTGCTATTTTTTCGGCTACCATTATGAACATCATGACAGTCCAAGGACGCCTTGGTGGAGGTTATGGCAATTAAAAAACACCACCCGGCAATAAGAATTAATTCTTTTAGAAGCATCAACCATGATTGGAAAAGGCGTTTCAACTTGATGTCGGTCTTATTATACAGCTAAGCTTCATCTAAAGTGTCTGAACTGTAAGTCTTTTTTATTTCCAAAAGGTTGTTAACTACCGTTAAAGAAGGTTAAGCCGTCTTCCAAAGGATGGTAATTTTTTACAACTTAGTCCTTATTATTTTCCACGACCAAAAGAATTTTTAGATGTTGTATTTTTACCTATCACTCTTTGCCACCCTGGGCCTTATACAGGAAAAAAAATCAGAGCCCATAATATGGAGAGCTTTGGTTCTCGATCAGGAGACGCTATTACCTATAGAAGGCGTACATGTGGTCAGCAGCAATCGTCAGGGAATATCTGACAATAAAGGGTGGTTCAGTATAGCCGTAAAGGCCGGAGATATGATCACCTTTAGCCATATAGCCTATGAAACCTTTCAAATACAGGTAGAGGACCCTAAAGAACTACCCCCAAGTATTCAGATGAATCTACAAGAAGAAGAACTGGAAGGTGTAACGGTCAGGTCGTTGCCCACCGAAGAGGAATTTAAAAAACTCATGCTGGAAGCTGCTCCAACACATCTGGAGCAACAGCTGGATAATAACCTGCAATACATGAGGTCAATCTATAGGCTGGGCAATCACCACCTGGACAATGCCCTGGACCATACTTACAGGAAATTCAGCTCCGGTAACGGCGAGGCCACCATCTTTTCCAGCAACCCTTCATTGGGGATCGTGGGATTGATCAAGAGTTTCCAGCGCAAAGGATCTATCCCTTATGTACCCAACCAGGGCCACTCCCCCATCGGCCCGAGGTTAATTAAACGATTAAACAGAAATGATTCGTCTGTCCATATTTCAGACTATTTCAGGGAAGATTAACCGACGAAAAAAACGAATGGCAATAGCAAGTAAACCTAAGGCCCTGGCTGTAAGTTATTCCTTATTATTTAAAAAAAGCGAGCTCTAATCGAGCTCGCTTTTGATTTCCATTTCTATAGGTTCTCCTGTTTGGTCCAGGAACTTGTATTCCGTCACCGGTAGTGAAGAATCTCTGATCAATGATACCCACTTAAAATATTTAAAAAACCACTTGACCCTTTTAGATATGATGCCATACGTAAAGTATGCATGCAGATAAGGGTGCAGGCCTATTTTTATACTTGAACTGTTTTGGTTCGTAGCAATGAAGTCAAGGTCTTTTTCCAGTTTATCCGCCACTAAAATAGAGGCCTGGATCTTTCCGGTGCCGTTACAGGAAGGACAAGTTTCTTTGGTCACAATATTCATTTCCGGCCTTACCCTCTGGCGGGTGATCTGTAATAGACCAAATTTGGTCAGGGGAAGTACGGTATTTTTGGACCTGTCATCCTTCATTTCTTCTTTCATCGCTTCATAGACAGCCTTTTTATTATCGGCCTTTTTCATATCTATGAAATCTATCACGATGATGCCTCCCATATCGCGGAGGCGAAGCTGTCTGGCAATTTCTTTGGCAGCGACCAGGTTGGTCTTTAATGCTGTGTTTTCCTGATCACTTTCTTGATTGGACTTGTTACCACTGTTCACATCGATGACGTGCAGGGCTTCTGTATGTTCTATGATGACATAGCCGCCTTGTGGCAGACTTACAGATTGTCCAAAAAGACTTTTGATTTGCTTTTCAATTCCAAAACTTTCAAAGAGCTTAGCTTTTCCATTATAAAGCTTAACAATTTTTTCCTTTTCAGGGGCGATAGATCTAATGTAAGATCTAATCTGATCAAATGATACTTCATCCTCCACCGTGATTGCGTCGAATGATTCGTTGAGCAGGTCTCTAATGATAGAGGAAGCCATGCCCATTTCTCCTATTACCTTGTCTCTGTTCTTGGCTGTTGGCAGCTTGGCCATCCCATCTTCCCAGGTGGTGAGAAGGTTTCTCAGATCCTTATCCAGCTCGATTACGGACTGGCCTTCAGCTACCGTTCGGATGATTACTCCGAAGTTTGCCGGTTTGATGGATGTGATGAGACGGGCTAACCTTCTTCTTTCCTCTGCGCTGCGTATCTTTTTGGATACGTTTACTGAATTTGAAAAAGGAACCAACACCAGGTAGCGACCGGCTAAGGAGAGCTCACAGGATAGTCGTGGGCCTTTCGTCGAGATCGGCTCTTTTACAACCTGAACTAAAATCTGGTTATTTTTAGAAAGGATCTGGGAAATTTTTCCCAGCTTTTCTATTTCAGGTTCTTGTTCAAACCCTTTTAAATTAAAACTGGTATAGTTATTATTCCTGACCATTTTGATGTACTTGCTCAGGCTTTTGACCTGCGGACCGAGGTCCTGATAGTGCAAGAATGCATCTTTTTCGTACCCAACGTCGATGAAAGCTGCATTCAGCCCATTGACGATTTTGCGTACTGTGCCAAGGTAAATATCCCCTACTTTAAACTTGGAATCATCTGCTTCAGTATGAAGCTCGACCAAGCCTTTGTCTTTTAAAAGGGCTATGCGACTACCGTTTTGAGCAGAATCGATTAATAATTCCGTACTCAAATCGTGTCTCCTTTAAAGTGTTTATAAACGTTTTATTTAAAAACTCAAAAAGAAGAAGTATTACTACTTCTTCTTATGTCTGTTTTTTCTAAGTCTTTTCTTACGCTTGTGCGTAGCGATCTTATGTCTTTTTCTTTTTTTACCGCAAGGCATAATTTTATTTTTTAGAGTGTAACAATGATACTATATTCTATCTAAGTAAGTCTCCACACTGTTCAGGATCATAGGATCCTGCGTCATATTTTTTACCAACTCAAACTGTTTTTTCGCTTTGTTCTGTTGCTTTGATTCAAAATAACTCACAGCCAGATAAAACTGACCCTGTATATGGTCAGGGTGATGGCCTACCAGTTCTTCAAATCTCTCAGCGGCCCGCTTATACTGGCCGGACTGCATGGAAAGCACGCCCATGTTAAATAGAGCCGTTTCATTTTTAGGATCCTCTACCAATACTTCCCTAAGCATGGTAATGCCCTGCATAGGGTTGGTAGAAGAAACATATGTCATGGCTACCTTAGTCTTCAGGTCCAATCTGTCTGGATTAGCGTCGATCACCTTATTTAGGTTTTCACGGGCCTTACCGGCCAGATAGCTGATCTTCTCTTCATTCATGGCAAAACCATAAGCCTCATAATAGGCATTTCCGGCTTTTTCCCACCGCTGCTGACTAGGGATTTTGTTCGCTGCACTTTCATAATAAAAGGCAGCGCTGTCATACTTCCCCGAACTAGCATACAATGAGCCAATTGAATCTGCAAAGGTAGCAAAATTTTCTTTATTATCCTCATTTTCCAGTCTTACCTTCAAATTTTGCACGGCGGAGCGGTCTACAGGCGCCATATTGGGGTCATGCATCTCTGCTGCCATGTCCGATGGCGCTGCCTCCGCAGTCTGCTCAAGATTAGCTGTATCCTCGGCATTGTCCACTACCATAGTAGGCAATGTATAAAGAGCAACTACGAGAATCAAACCTACTGAAAGTACAATTATCTGCGATTTTTTCATGCTGAAGGGTCAACTGTCCAATGAGCAAGGGCTATCATTAAAAAAGGATAACCCTTGATCTTAAAGGGTTAAAACTACTCCTGATGAGCCAGTTCTTTAATTTTTTTACTGTTTTTTATTTTTTCAATAAAAACTTTTGATGGCTTAAAGGCAGGAACATAATGTTCGTCGATCACTATAGCTGTGTTTTTGGAAATATTCCTAGCGATTTTTTTAGCTCTTTTCTTATTGATAAAGCTACCAAATCCTCTAACATAAATATTGTCCCCTTCGGCCATAGAATTCTTTACAGTTTTAAAAAACTGTTCGATGGTGATCGTTACATCATCTTTAGCAATGCCTGTCTTTTCTGCAATTTCTGAAATTACCTCTGCTTTCGTCACTTTCGTTAAAATTTAATATTTATGAAATAAGCTAATAACCTATTAACCAACTATTTTTGGGATTGCAAATTTATACCAATCAATTCAATATAAAAACAAATTGCCAAAAATTAGCTTCTTTTGTTTAACGCAATTAACGCTGGTATAATTTCAAAAGTTTTGAATTTCAAACATTTCACCAAAGTCCTGCTACAGTGGTATCCCCAAAACAAAAGGGAACTGCCTTGGAGAAACACCCAAAACCCATACATCATTTGGTTATCAGAAATAATTCTACAACAAACACGTGTGGCCCAGGGCTTGCCTTATTTCCATAATTTTCTTGAAAAATATCCTACTGTTTACGATTTAGCAGCTGCTCCTACGGACGATGTCCTCAGGATGTGGCAGGGATTGGGCTATTATAGCCGGGCCAGAAACCTGCATGCCTGCGCGCGTCAGATTACACAGGAATTTGGTGGTAAGTTTCCGGACCGATACGCCAGCCTGCTACTGCTGAAAGGCGTAGGCACTTATACCGCTGCAGCTATAGCCTCCTTTGCCTATAAAGAAAAGGTGGCCGTAGTAGATGGCAATGTATTCCGGGTGCTCTCCCGGTATTTTGGGATGACAGATGATATAAGCAGTCCTGATGGGAAAAAGGCTTTTCAATCCCTGGCCGATAAATTAATTCCCAAAGATGTGCCAGATGAGTTCAATCAGGCTATCATGGAATTCGGAGCCCTTCAGTGCACACCTAAAAACCCCGACTGTACGATCTGTCCACTCCGCCAAGGATGTTATGCTAGGCAGCATGAAATGATCGACATGCTGCCTGTAAAAATTAAAAAAGTGAAGGTGACCAAACGCTATTTCGTATACTATCACATCAGTTGCGGGGAATATATCCTTATCAATAAAAGAGACAGAAAAGACATCTGGGAGGGTCTCCATGATTTTCCTATGGAAGAAGTAGAGACCCTGGACACCTTTGAACTAAAAAAATCGGTTCTTATGGAAAAATTAAAGCAGTTTGATGCTGAGATTGCCTATAATCCTGAAATCTATTTCAAACATATACTGACACATCAAAGAATTTTTTCAACCTTTGTAAAGGTGCAAATAGCATTGGAAAACCTAGAAATACTCCACCAATGGGGTACAGAAAATGGGTGGATGCTCATTAGCCGTGATGCGTTTGAAAATCTGGGCAAGCCTAAACTTATCGTGAACTATTTGAACGATAAGAAATTATAATTAAATTGAATAAACTTTTTATCACAATCTAAACCAACATACTATGGCAGGAGTAAACAAAGTAATTTTAGTAGGCAATTTAGGAGCTGATCCTGAGGTAAAACATTTGGAAGGAGATAAAGTAGTAGCCAATTTACGCCTCGCTACTACGGAAGCATACAAGGACCGGAATGGTAACCGGGTAGAAAACACAGAATGGCATGACCTAGAGTTATGGGATGCTCAGGCCAGAATAGCGGAACAATACCTTAAAAAGGGGAGCCAGATATTCGTAGAAGGTAAAATAAAATCCGACACCTGGCAAGATGATCAGGGCAACAACCGTAAAAGGGTGAAGATACGCGTATTAAGCTTTACGATGCTAGGCTCCAGGCCGGATGGGCAGAATAACGGGGACACGAATCCCAATACAATGAGCAGACCGACCACTTCCAATGCCACTATGCCGGCCAATGCCAATGACATGGATGACAGTGATGATGATCTGCCCTTTTGATTAGTGGTGAATCTGTTTTTATTTTGTTAAATTTGAAGGAAATATTGTAAATATTAATGGACGACCCCTATCCGAGTATTATTTTGCTAGCTGAGGCCTTTCAGGCTTCGGCTGGCTATATCATGATAAATTGTCTCATTTTTATCATTTTACTGATTTTCTCTGCTTTGGTCTCAGGGTCAGAGGTTGCCTATTTTTCCCTCTCCCATGAAGATCTGAACCAGCTCAACCAAGACGGGGATGTGGAGGCCAACAGAATCATCCATCTGGTGGAAAACCCTCAGCAACTATTGAGCACCATATTGATCTTGAATAACCTGTTGAATGTAGCTATCGTCACCCTCACGACTTTTATCACATGGGCTATATTGGGAGATGCAGAGATTACACCCTGGATTATTGCCATACAAACTGTGGGTGTTACCTTTGCCATCGTTTTTTTTGGGGAGATAGTGCCAAAAGTTTATGCCAATAAGGCCCGGGTATCTTTTGCCAAAACCATGTCCGGAACCCTTAATTTTTTTTATATTTCACTTAAGCCCCTTTCCTTATTTTTGATGTCTATCAGCAATGTCATCGAAAACAGGATAGAAAAAAAGGGTTATTCACTTTCTGTGGATGAATTACATAAAGCCCTGGAGATGACCAGTGATTCCTCTTCTACTGAGGAAAAGGATTTTCTTAAAGGGATTGTAAATTTCAGTACTTTATCAGTCAGACAGGTCATGCAGTCCCGTATGGATATCACAGCGGTGGATATCGATATGGATTTTCATGAACTGATGGACAGGATAAACAAGAGCGGATATTCGCGGATACCCGTATTCAATGATACCATAGATAATATAGAAGGCATACTATATATAAAAGACCTGCTGAACCACATAGATAAAGATGAAAATTTTGCCTGGCAGGCTCTTTTAAGGAAATGTCTCTTTGTACCCGAAAACAAAAAAGTGGACAGCCTTTTAAAAGATTTTCAGCTCAAAAGGGTTCATATGGCCATAGTGGTAGACGAATATGGGGGTACTTCCGGACTGGTCACACTGGAAGACCTTATAGAAGAGATCATCGGCGATATAAATGATGAGTTTGATGAAATTGACCATACCTTGTTCAAGCAACTCGATGCCAATACCTATATTTTTGAAGGGAAGGTCTCCCTTCACGATTTCTGCAAAAAATTAGATCTGGATGCACAGCTTTTTGATGATGTAAAAGGAGACAGTGAGTCTTTGGGAGGTTTATTATTAGAGATCAATTCAAAACTTCCAAAAGGAGGTACTAAAATAGTTTATGATAGGTTTACCTTCACTGTCATGGCGGTAGATACCCGCAAAATCAAACGGGTAAAAGTCCATATAGAGAATGATCCTATCAGAAATGTAAACCATAACGAGGACTGATACAAGGCCTTGAATTTAAGAAGGAATGGGCTTCGGTTGACTGAATAATGTGGTGAGAATGATATTTTTTAGAACCGATGGTTAGCAGCCTCCTGGTATATCCATACCTAACAGGAAAAACTTCAAGACATTTTTTGCACCCATAGGTTTAATGCTAGCAGAACTATTATAGTAGCATTCTTTTTTTTCCAAGAGCTTTTATATAATGAGGTTGGTTTTATTCTGTAAAAGTGCCCCCCCTCCTAATCATACTTTACTTTATAAACCTAGTGTATTTTTAGAAATTGAAAACCTCTCCCTTCAGCATCCCGGTACCTGGTCACCATTACCTTTACAGATGTGGGAATATGGTAAGGGCGGGTATCCTAGTAGGGGACAGTCTTTTTCCTGTCTGATCTCATTTATTCTTCATATTGATAGAAATGCCGACAAAAGCAGCTATATTGTTCAGAAATAAAAAATTTACTCTTTTATAAAAATCTGTTTTTTTTGCCTATTTAACGCGTTCTAAGGCACAATTATATGTTTTTAACATAATTATTACATTTATTTTATTTAAAAATTTAGATTTCTCCAATTTTTTTGTAATTTTTATAATTCTATTCAAACCTATTATCTATTCTGTGATGAGTAAAGGACTATATATAAAGGAACTTGAGCATGATGCCTGTGGGATCGGCGCCGTGGTCAATGTCAAAAACAAAAAAAGCCACGAAACCATAAGTGATGCATTATTTATGCTTTCTAATATGGAACATAGAGGCGGCAGAGGAAGCGACCCCAAAACCGGGGATGGTGCAGGTATACTTATCCAGATCCCACATGACTTTCTATCTAAAGTTACGGCCATACTAGGGTTTGAACTACCTGAAGCCGGAACCTATGGCCTGGGAATGACCTTCTTTCCGTCAAATCCCCAATTACATAAAAAATCAAAAAGTCTGCTGAACAAAATTCTGAAGGAGCTGGATTTTGAACTATTGGGATACAGAGATGTACCTGTGGTAATGACAGTACCCGGTTCCGGTGCACTGGAGGTGATGCCTAAGATTGAACAGGTATTTGTAAAACATGCATCCGGCATCAGTGGCATAGAACTGGAGAGGAAACTATATGTATTGCGGAATTATGCCAGCAGAAGGATCAATACCGAGATCCCTGGAGTAAACAGCGGCTTTTATTTCGCCAGCTTCAGCAGCTCTACAGTAATCTATAAAGGACAGCTAAGAACTGACCAGGTACTGCCTTTTTATAAGGACCTGCAGAACAAGCATATCACCTCGGCCCTAGCGATCGTACATTCCAGGTTTTCGACAAATACCTTCCCAAATTGGCGACTGGCTCAGCCGTTTAGGTATATCTCCCATAATGGGGAGATCAATACCATCAGAGGAAACCTGAACAAGATGCAGTCCAAGGAATATCTGATGAAATCTGCCAACTTTACGGATGAAGAAATCTCCATGCTGATGCCGGTGACCAACCATGCATTTTCTGATTCAGCCAATCTGGATGCCATGGTGGAACTGCTGACCCTTAGTGGCAGGAGCTTGCCCCATGTGATGATGATGCTGGTACCGGAAGCCTGGCAGGACAACCAAACCATGGATAGAAACAGAAAAGCCTTTTATAAATTCCACGCCGCCCTGATGGAACCCTGGGATGGACCAGCTGCCCTACTTTTTACAGATGGCAAGACTCTGGGTGCAACACTGGACAGGAACGGCCTGCGTCCGCTGAGGTATTTTATTACCAACGATGACCGCCTTATCCTTTCTTCGGAAGCGGGTGCTTTACCCATCAGGGAAGCCTCCATCAGCCAAAAAGGCCGTATCAGTCCAGGCAGAATGCTCCTGGCAGATCTTGATAAGGGAAGAATACAATTTGATGATGAGGCTAAAGCCGCTGTTTGTGACAATAAGCCCTATGAGGAGTGGATCAATAATGAGCGTTTAAAGCTCCGGCTTATTCCACAGCCGGAAAAACTTCAGTATCCTTATACTACAGATGCCATCAAAAAGAGACAAATGGTTTTTGGGTACACCTCAGAAGAACTGAAAATCATCCTTACCCCAATGGCCCAAACCGGGTATGAACCTTTGGGATCCATGGGAGCAGACACACCATTGGCAGTGCTTTCTACACAAAGTCAGCACATCAGCAATTATTTCAAACAGCTTTTTGCACAGGTGAGTAATCCGCCTATTGACCCTATACGGGAGCGACTGGTCATGTCCTTATTTACCCGGATAGGAGAAAGCTTTAATATACTGACAGAAAGCCCACAGCATACCAAGCAGATCCATATATCCCAGCCGGTATTGCTCAATGAGGACATAGAAAAAATAAGAAATCTGGAAGAAAAGGGGTACAAAGCCAAAACCCTACAGATCCAGTTTCAGGCTGATCACGCCCCAGGAAGATTGATACAGGCATTGGACGAACTCTGCGCATTGGCAGAGCAGGCCATTTATGATGGGGCGAATGTACTCATCTTATCTGACAGGCATACTGATGCGGGCAATGCGCCTATCCCATCACTGATAGCCACAGGTGCTGTACACCATCACTTGGTGAAAAGGAAAATACGGACAAAGGCTGGTATAGTCGTAGAAGCTGGGGATATTCGAGAAACCCATCATTTCGCAACAGTTATAGGGTATGGCGCCAGTGCTGTAAATCCATATTTGGCTCTTGAGTCTATACTGGATCTTCAGAAAAAAGGTCTATTGCCTGAATCAATGACCCAGGAACAGCTATTTCACAACTATCAAGAAGCGATAGATAAGGGTCTGTTAAAAGTGCTATCCAAGATGGGTATCAGTACCCTTCAGTCCTATCAGGCTGCACAGATATTTGAAGCGCTGGGCCTAGGTCCTGAAGTGATCGAAAAGTGCTTCAAAGGTACCATCAGCCGCATCAGTGGTATCTCCTTTGACCAATTGGCAGAAGAGGTACTGGTCAGGCACAGGGCTGCCTATCAAACTGATCAGCCATTACTAGAGGTAGGCGGTGTATACCAGTGGAAAAGGAGAGGAGAAAAGCACCTTTTTAATCCAGAGACCATACATTTACTGCAAAAGTCAACGCAGAACAATGACTATAAGTTATATAAAAAGTTTGCACAAAAAATCAATGACCAGTCCAAGGATGCGCTTACGCTAAGAGGCCTTTTTGAATTCAAGAAAAGCCCTTCTATACCATTGGACGAAGTAGAGCCTATAGAAAATATCCTGAAGAGATTTGCTACAGGAGCAATGTCCTTTGGATCTATATCCCATGAAGCGCACAGTACTCTGGCCATTGCGATGAACCGTATAGGTGCCAAAAGCAACAGTGGTGAAGGTGGAGAGGATGAAATCCGTTTTGCTAAAAAGGAAAACGGAGACTGGGAACGTTCTACGATCAAGCAGGTAGCTTCCGGAAGGTTTGGTGTGACCAGTAACTACCTTACCAATGCCACAGAGCTTCAGATCAAAATGGCCCAGGGTGCAAAACCTGGAGAAGGTGGACAACTGCCGGGTCATAAGGTGGATGAATGGATCGGTAAGGTAAGGCATTCTACACCAGGTGTAGGACTGATCTCACCTCCCCCCCACCATGACATATATTCTATAGAGGATCTGGCACAGCTGATCTATGACCTGAAAAATGCCAATAGAAAAGCAAGGATCAACGTAAAACTGGTATCACAGGCAGGAGTGGGTACGGTGGCAGCAGGGGTAGCTAAAGCCAATGCAGATGTCATACTGATAGCGGGAGCTGATGGTGGTACCGGGGCTTCGCCCCTGAGTTCCATACGTCATGCTGGACTCCCCTGGGAGCTGGGGCTCTCTGAAGCCCACCAGACCTTGGTGAAGAACAATCTGAGAAACCGGATCGTACTACAGACCGACGGACAGCTCAGGACGGGTAGGGATCTGGCCATTGCCACGCTGTTAGGTGCTGAGGAATGGGGCATATCTACTGCCGCACTGGTGGTAGAGGGCTGTATCATGATGAGAAAATGCCATATGAATACCTGTCCTGTAGGTATCGCTACTCAAAACCCAGAACTTAGAAAACTCTTTACCGGTAATCCCGATCATGTGGTCAATTATTTCCGTTTTCTGGCTGAGGACCTAAGAGAGATAATGGCTTGCCTTGGATTCAGGACAATAGATGAAATGGTAGGCCAGAGTACGGTTTTAAAAGCTGCCACTATACACGGACATGATAAATGGGATAAAGTAGATTTAAGTCCTATCTTCCATAAAGTAGAAGTGCCTGACCATGTAGGTATTTATAAACAGATCGATCAGGATTTTGAGCTGAAACATGTCCTGGACCGCGCACTTATTAAAGCTGCCGGCCCTGCACTGGAACAGGCCTGTGAGGTAAAGGCAGAATTTACTATAAAGAATGTGGACCGTACCGTAGGTGCCATGCTATCCAATGAAATTTCTAAAATATATGGCAGCGCAGGGTTACCAGAAGATACCATCCAGTTTGGGTTCCATGGGTCTGCAGGGCAGACATTCGGAGGGTTTCTCACCAAAGGCGTCACATTTACCTTAGAAGGTGAAGCAAATGATTACTTCGGTAAAGGGTTATCAGGCGGAAAAATCATCGTATACCCGGATAGAAACGCTCATTTCGATCCAGAGAAGAACATTATACTAGGTAATGTGGCATTTTATGGAGCTACTTCTGGATCTGCCTATATCAATGGTAAAGGTGGAGAACGATTTGGTGTAAGAAATTCTGGTGTCAAAGCAGTGGTGGAAGGTATCGGTGATCACGGCTGTGAATACATGACCGGAGGGCAAATGCTTATATTGGGAGAAATAGGAAGAAATTTTGCAGCCGGGATGAGCGGTGGCACTGCCTATATTTATAAAGAGTATGAATCGCTGGTCAATCCTGAAATGGTGGATTTAGATCCGCTGGAAGAAGATGATCAGCTGGAAATATATGTTCAGCTCAACAAACATGTAGAATATACCGGTAGCCGACTGGCCACAGAAATTCTAAAAGACTGGGAAAACAAGAAAAATGCATTTATAAAAGTCTTCCCAAGGGATTATAAAGCTGTGATGAAAAAGAATGCGTTGGGAAAATCAAAATCATTTGTGTAATGGGAGAAAAAGAAGGATTCTTAAAATATAAAAGAGAGACGCCAGAAACCAGGGGCGTGGAAGAAAGAATAAATGACTTTAATGAAATCTACAAACCTATAGATGAGCAAAAGTTAAACCAACAGGCAGCCAGATGCATGGATTGCGGTATCCCGTTCTGTCATCAGGGGTGTCCATTGGGTAATATCATACCTGAATTTAATGAGGCAGTATATCAGAATAATTGGGAAGAAGCGTATTTTATTTTAAGAAGTACAAATAATTTTCCTGAATTCACTGGGCGGATCTGTCCCGCACCATGCGAATCCAGTTGTGTACTGGGCATCAATAAAGACCCTGTCACTATAGAGCTGATAGAAAAGAGCATAGCGGAGAAAGCATATGAACTAGGAATAGCACAGCCTAATACCCCAAACGTAAGAAGCGGTAAGAATGTGGCGGTAATAGGTTCAGGTCCGGCTGGACTGGCCGCAGCAGACCAACTAAACCAAGCGGGTCATAAAGTGACCGTTTTTGAAAAAAATAAGCGGGTAGGAGGTTTATTGCGCTATGGTATACCAGATTTCAAATTAGAAAAATGGGTCATCGATCGGAGGACGGAGATTATGGATAGAGAAGGGGTGGTCTTTACTACAGGATCTGAGATAGGAATAAATATAAAAGCAGATAATATTCTTCAAAATTTCGATGCTGTGGTACTATCTACTGGTGCCGAGCAGCCCAGGGAACTAAGAATCAATGGGCATGACCTTCCGGGAGTACATTTTGCCATGGAATTTCTGGGATATCAAAACAGGGTGGTCAATGGAGAATTAGCGGCCAACCCTATACATGCAAAGGGAAAGCATGTCATCGTCATAGGCGGGGGTGATACGGGTAGTGACTGCATAGGTACTTCACGAAGACATGGGGCTGCTTCAGTTACCCAACTGGAGCTGCTGCCCAAACCTCCTACACAGCGCACCCAGTTAAACCCATGGCCAGAGTGGCCTATGACCATCCGTACGTCAAGCTCCCATGAGGAAGGTGCCGAAAGGGTCTGGTCCGTGATGACAAAAGGATTCATTTCAGATGAACAAGGAAAAGTATGTGGCCTTGAAATCGTCAATATAGAATGGAAAGAACTCGAAGGTGTGATGAAATTTGAAGAAATAGAAGGGACTTCCCGTGTACTGCCATGTGATTTGGCATTTTTGGCCATTGGGTATTCCGGACCAAAAAGGAACGGCCTTCTGGAAGCATTTGGTGTAGAGCTGATGGAAAACGGTTTACCGAAATCCAGGGCATTTAAAAGTAGCAATCCAAAAGTGTTTTTGGCAGGTGATATGAGAAGAGGACAGTCATTGGTGGTATGGGCCATTTCCGAAGGCCGAGAAGCTGCTGTTCAGGTAGACGAATACCTAAAAGGTTATAGCCTGCTACAGCAAAAAGATGAATCCTATCTTGAATACGGTAAATTAAAAGAGTTTTAATTAAAATTTATACCTCAATAACCTGACACTGAAATAGTTTAAAAGCATGTAAGATAGGTACCCAATTTATATTAAGGGGAAGGCCATTAATATCGCTTAAATCCACCTGATACAATTGGTTTTAATGCAAAACCAGGTACCAAACCTATACTTTTATTCTCTTCGGAGTCAGGTTAAATTGTTCTCTATGATTTACTTTAAAAAGGTAAAAAATATTGTACAATTTTTCGGATGATGATTTTATAAGCATGCTTAAGTGTTGGTCGGCCATTTTAAGCGCTCCAGCTAAAGAGGGTCAGGTAAGATTAAATAATTCCATCAGTACTCCCAGATCTTCTTTGGTATCCACATCGCGCAGTGTAGGCAAAATATGAATATTTAACCCAAATGAATGGGCATCATGTATGGTCAGTCCATATACAGAAGAGGTACTCCAGGGCTTGTTCCGAAATAAAAAAGTATAGTTTTTTTTCATTCCCAATAAATAATATCCCCCGTCAGCAGCTGGTCCTATTGCCATATCATGGTTGGACAAAGCATCAAAACCCTGATTGATGATCTCATGATCTAACTCAAAGCAATCTGAGCCTATGATCAGCACCTCCTGATATCCACAGTTAAAAACTTCATTAAAGGCTGTCTCTATTCTGACACCCAGATCGCCCTCCGCCTGATGGGCCAAAAAATAGCGGGGAAGCGCTACATAATTTTCGTTGATCCCATTCTGAAAATAGACAAAGATATCAGCATTGACTTTTTGGACCTGCTGGTGGGTATGGGCCAGCAAGAAAATATAAATCTCAGCCGCCTTTTCATAGCCGATATCTTTGGCAAGGCGGGTTTTCACATTTCCTGGTACAGGATTCTTCTGAAAAACAATTAATGCTCTTTTCATCCACTTATGGCCCCTCCACAGCTGCTACCTGCTCCTGCTGTACAGCCAAAGCAATGATTATTGGTGACTATGTTACGGATATTGAAGGTTTCTCTTCTAAAGTTGTTGAGGTGAGGATCCGGTATATCAAGTTTTAAATCCAGCATTTGATTAAAATCACAATCGTATAAAAATCCATCCCAGCCCACAGAAATGGTATTTCTGCACATGACATTGTGAGCGGCTGTGGGGTTGAACCTTTCTATAAGTTTTTCCATATACGCTTCATAATTATCACTTTTGACCAGGTAATCCAAAAATCTGCTGATCGGTAGATTAGTGATGGTGAAAAGTTCATTAAAATAAATACCATATTTATCCCTTAACTTTTTCTGAAATTGAAGCTTTAGATCCCTTTCATTCGGAGGAAGAAAGGCACCTGAGGGATTATACACTAAATTTAGTATTAAACCTGACTGTTCCATTCCATAACCTACCGCATTCAATTTTTTAAGTGCATGGATCGATTTTTCAAATACTCCCTCCCCTCGCTGAGAATCAGTTTTAACAGCGGTGAAGTATGGAAGGGAAGAAACCACTTCCACCTTATGTTTTTTAAAAAAATCAGGCAAATCATGAAATCTGGGATTGGCTACTATAATAGTAAGGTTACACCTGACAATGATTTTTTTGCCCAAGCCACTGAGCTTTTCTACCAAGTATCTGAAATCAGGGTTCATCTCGGGAGCTCCACCGGTAAGGTCAACGGTATGAGCACCACTTTCCTCTATAGCATTCAGACAGGCATCCATCGTTTCACGGGTCATTATTTCCTTACGGTCAGGCCCTGCATCCACATGACAGTGTTTACATACCTGATTGCACATCTTACCCAGGTTGATCTGGAAGATTTCTATGCCAGTAGGTTTTAATGGATAAAGGTCTATTTCATTCAGTTTATCCTGGAAACTTGTGAAGCCATATCCATTAATGGGGGTATTTTCTAAAAATTGGATTTGGAGCGGTCCTTTAGCCAACGCCTGTCCTTCTGCTTCCAGTGATTTCATGTGCTTATATTTTATCTTTAACGATCAGGCCTTCCTACGGAAGAAAGTCATCATCTTACATTGTTCCGATCTCCACCCGTATCAGGGTTTCTTCGGCACACCCCAATGCGTGAAACCTTTCATAAGCCTGTGTGCAATTCAGCTATGGTTTAAATTTTAATATTAACCGCACCTCCTATAGGTTTGTTCACATACTTAGGTCCTTTACTTTATTCATCATCTGTACGCCATGGACTAAAGTAGATCCGCTGCGGATAGCGGCTGCCACATGGACTGCTTCCATCATTTGTTCTTCGTCACATCCCTTTTCCAGCGTATCGGTAGTATAAGCATCAATGCAATAGGGACATTGTAAAGTATGGGCCACGGCTAAAGCAATCAGCGATTTTTCCCTGGCCGTAAGGGCACCATCCTTAAAAGTCTCTCCGTAGTAATCGAAAAACTTCTCGGCCAAGCCTTTTTGAAATTCTCCGATATTTCCGAATTTTTTTAGATCTTGTGGATTATAGTATGTTTTCATCTGTTTATAATTTGTTTTTTAAAGGTCAGCACTTATCCCGTACCGGAAGTAAGGGTGAAATCTCGTATGGTATCACACTACCATTGTATATCGTTTACCTCACGCTCGATCTAATATTTTTATCCAAGGTTATAGCTTTTACTGTACAGAAAAGGCACCACGCTACACTACACCATCATCACACTCTATTTTAAATCTTGGATTATTAAGTTTTAAATACCAATATAGTTAATAGTAAGGTGAATTAAAGATAATTTAAAAAAAATGGGTAGACCAAAGATCTACCCATTGATAAGTTCCTTTCGGGAACTAATCTACTAACCACTTTAACCACTATACAATAACTAATTGATCTTCAAATACAACTACAAAGTGTTATAGATTGTTAGACCTATTTCGTTTTAATTTTTGACCACCTTTAATATTTTTATCATTTTGGTCCTTCATTTTATGCTGACTTCCTCTGGCATCACGGTACTTCTGCATTCTCTCCCGGTCTTCATTTCTGATTTCCTGCCACTTTTGCCTTTGCTCTAGGGTCAATACATTTTCCACTTCCTCCTGCTGTTCTTTGCGGACCAGATCCATAGCCGCTCTTCTTTCTTTCATTTCTTCGCGTTGCCTATCCCGTTTTTCTTCCATGGTTTTGGCTCTTTCCAGATGGATTTCATATATCTGTGATTTTTGTTCTTCGGTAAGATCCAGTTGGTCTGAGAGTCTTTCGGCCCGCATCTCGGCTCTTTGTTCCGGACTGACTTTATCCTTGCCTCTATTTCTCTGCTGTGCATCTGTATTAAAACTCACTACGGCAAATATGGCGGCACTCATGATTAAATTTTTCATCTTTTGTTTTATTTGGTTACAGTGATTAGACCCGGGTACTGTAGCCAGGTTTAACCTACCATTCCCATTAAATTGTTAACAAATCTTAATTACCCTTTGCCTCTGATTTATATTTTTAATAAATTATAGCTATGAATGAGATACTCTACTTTGCTTATGCCAGTAATTTGGATGAAGCAACTTTTGAAAAAAATTTGGGTGAGAAATCGAAGAAAAAAGGATTGGGTATACTACCCGGTCATGGTTTTCGGTTTAATGTCTTATATAAAGACGGATTTGCACGGGCAAACATCGTACCTAGCCCGAGGGAAATGGTCTATGGAACACTTTACCATATCAATGAAACTACGCGCAAGTATTTTATAAATAGTGAACAGGGTTATGACTTCATAGAGGTGCAGGTTTCCACCAAGAGCGGTCCGGTATCTGCTTTTACCTTTATGAACGCTGATATTAAGGACAATATTTTCCCAAAGGAAGACTATCTTAATACCATTATCGAAGGAGGTATACGCCAGGGCTTACCAAATGAATATTTGGAAAATATCATGAACCGTGGGGGAGCCAGAAATATAGGATAACTGAATAAGTGGGAAGATAGGTTATTCCTTATCTTCAATCATCTCTTTTCTTTCCTGCTCTTTTACATATTTTGGTCTGATCAGTAGCCGTAAGGAGACGTCAAATGACAGATAGGCCCATGCCCAGTTTAAAAATATAAACACTTTATTTCTAACACCCAGTATGGCCATTAAATGTACAAAGAGCCACGTGAGCCATGCTAAAAACCCTTGAAACTTCAAGAACGGGAGGTCAACTACCGCCAGTTTCCTGCCCACCGTGGCCATAGATCCGAGATCTTTGTATTTAAATGGTTTTGGCTCTTTGTCCAGAGACCACCTTCTGAGGTTGGTAGCCAGGTTAGATGCCTGCTGCATGGCTACCTGGGCCACTTGGGGATATCCCCGTGGCCTGTCGCTGGAAGCCTGTAGGCATTGATCACCCAAGGCAAATATATTTAATGCATCTTTCAGCTGATTGTATTCATTTACGATCAGTCTTCCCCCTGGTCCGAGCTGATCAGGCTGCAGCCCTTCTATGGCATTTGGTTTTATCCCTGCTGCCCATACCAGCGTTTTGGTATTGAAATCAGGATATCCTTCCACCCTTACGGTGTCGCCATCATAATCCTTAACAGAGGCGTTGAATATGATTTCAACACCCAATGACTTGAGATATTTAAAGGCATGTGTACTCGCTTCATTAGACATGCCCGCTAGAAGGCTCGTACCAGCCTCGGCCAGGATCACCTGCATCTGAGAAAAATCAAGTTCTGGGTAATCTTTAGGCAATATCATATTTTTAAGTTCGGCCATAGCCCCAGCCAGCTCCACTCCAGTGGGCCCTCCTCCTACTATGACTATGTTCATCAAGGCCTTTCTTTCGGTTTCGTCAAATGTATTCATCGCCTTCTCATAGTTGGCTATAATTCTATTTCTGAGATAAAGCGCTTCCGAAACAGATTTCATGGGTATACTGCGCTCCTTTATCTGCTGCAAACCGAAATAATTGGTGTCTGCCCCTAAAGCCAAAACCAGATAATCATAATGAATAAACCCTGAGGGGGTATATACCTTTTGTGCATATTGGTCTATGGCTTTTACCTCTGCCATTCTCACGGAGACATTCCTATGATGGTGAAAAATTTTTCTTAAAGGAAAAGATATGGCACTAGGTTCCAGCCCGGAAGTAGCTACCTGGTAAAACAAGGGTTGGAACTGATGATAGTTGTTCTTATCTATAAGTATCACCTGATAGTCTGCGCCGATTAATTTCTGGGCCAATTTCAGACCCGCAAATCCTGCCCCAAGGATCACTATGCGTTTGTGAGGGCTTTCGGGTAAGTTGGGAAAGGGAAAAGAAGGGGAGAATTCCATAGTATGTATTTACAGATCAATTAATAAACGTATGGTCACTAATTTCGTTTACCTATTTAAAATTAAAATAAATTTCTATATAAATGCCATTCAGCCGGGCAATACTTCTAAAATGTTTTGCCTGCCAAAAGTAAGGCCTTGAAATTCCAAATTGAATATAGGGGATGCCTTGTTTTAAGAAATTAATAAGCAATTAAAGCTAACCCCGGTACAGAATCTGATGTTTATAGATCGCACTTTTATAGCTGGCTAATAAAAAGATTTATTATTTTTACAATCCTTATAGTTATAAAGGCAATAGGTGATTTAAAAGCAGAGATTTAAGATTTGTGTCCTGGAAAATAAAAAAATATGGGAAGAGCATACGAATTCAGAAAAGAAAGAAAATTTAAGCGCTGGAATAAAATGTCCAAAGTCTTTACCCGGCTGGGTAAAGAAATAGTAATGGCAGTGAAAGCAGGCGGGCCTGATCCTGGTAATAATGCCAAGCTGAGAACCATCATCCAAAATGCCAAAGGTGCCTCTATGCCCAAGGACCGCATCGAAGCTGCCATCGCCCGAGCCAGTAATAAAGATGAAAAAGATTACGAAGAAGTCATCTATGAAGGATATGGTCCACATGGTATAGCCGTCATTATAGAAACCTCTACAGATAATATCAATAGGACTGTAGCCAATATCAGGCATTATTTCTCCAAAGCTGGCGGATCCTTGGGTACATCGGGTTCGGTCAGTTTTATGTTTGACCACAAGGCAGTATTCCGTTTTCCCAAAGGAGAGCACGATATAGAAGCGCTTGAACTGGAGCTGATAGATTTTGGCCTGGACGATATAGATGAAAACGAAGGAGAAATATTTGTTTTTACGGCTTTTGAGGATTTTGGCAATATGCAGAAAGCCCTTGAAGATAAGCATATAGAAATAACCAGCGCTGAATTCCAAAGATTTCCTATGTCTACCACCGAACTTACCGAAGAGCAGGAGGAAGAAATCCATAAAATGATCGAACGCATGGAAGAAGATGATGACATCAACCAAGTGTACCATAATATGGCATAAATTAATAGAATAGTCCTTGGGGGTAAACCAAGGCTATTTACCTAAAAATATATAAGCATGAATTTTCCTAAAAGATCCAATATCCAGCAAACGGCCCGCCAGCAACTGGTAATCGTGGGTAGTCGTAATCCAGTAAAGATTAAAAGTACTGATCATGCATTTCATAAGATCTTTGAGCATGCCTTCGTAGTTCAAGGACTGGAAGTAAACTCTGGTGTTTCAGATCAGCCTTTAGGGGATGAAGAGACCCTTAAAGGAGCTATGAACCGGGCGAAAAATGCAAATATGGCTTTTCCAGAAGCAGACTATTGGGTAGGTATAGAAGGAGGGGTAGAAAATAACAATGGTAAGATGAATGCTTTTGCTTTTATAGTGGTTTTAGATAAAAACGGGAAATTGGGAAAAGCCAAAACTGCCACTTTTGATCTTCCTGATGTAATAGCCAATCTCATTATGGGAGGGATGGAACTCGGCGCAGCAGATGACCAGCACTTTAACAGGGAAAATTCCAAGGAAGGGGATGGAGCTGTGGGCATGTTAACTCACGGTATCGTAACCAGAAAGGAATATTACGAACAGGCCATTATCCTTGCCCTGATCCCATTTGCCAATGAATCCATGTATTGATACTTTCTATCCCCTATAGACAATATCAATTGGATTTATAAAATTATATAGATTACTTTTGTCACGAAAATTAAACACTAACTAGATTAAGATATGCTACAGGAACTGGAACAGGATAACTTGCAGGAAATTATTAATACCAATGAAAATGTAATCGTACAGTATGGTGCCAGCTGGTGCGGAAGCTGCAGAATCATGAAGCCAAAAATGAAAAGATTGGCCAATGAATATAACGGTGTCAAGTTTTTATATGTAGATGCTGAAAAATTACCTGAGTCTAGAAAATTGGCTGCAGTGACCAATTTGCCTACTTTTGCATCTTTCAAATCAGGTAAGCTGGTAAACCAGACCCAAACCAATAAAGAAGAAAACCTTAAAGCTATAATTGATGAGATTGCCAATAATTAAGCATGTATTATCGTTTATAGAAGAAAACGACGAAGACTGGGTAAATGAAACCATAGAACTACTAGAATCTATGACAGAAATTCCCTCACTAAAAGATGAAGAAGTAGAGGTTATGGGAGAATTGCTTTCAAACTTATACGGAACATTGGAGGTGCAAAGAATGATCAAAGATGGAATGGACCGAAAAGAAGCCATGAATGCATTTATGCAGCGGGTAATGGGTTCTATCGATAAATGAAGAATATTAATATCAGCTAAGAGGTTGTTTAATTACCCGGTTTAAAACCTACTGATGCTTAGGAGTGTGCTGTTAAAGGCACACTTTTTTTTTGAAGTGACCTATGTAGACATACCTTTATCAAATACTATAGTAGATAAGCACTTAAAAGAATCTGCACCTAAAGCGAAGGGAAATAGTAAATCATATGGGAAAGAAATCTAAGGCACAATTGCTGATGATTAGAAATCCACCATGGGATTTTAACCTTCCCACATCTGGACAGTTCTAGACTTTCTACTGCTTTTTTTTACGCGTGCAAAATCCTACTCCATCAAGGAAGGGAGGTCATGGATATCATTTTTTGCAGCTTAGAACTTTTGTGTATGATAGGAATGATAAATTTCCTCTAAATTTTCCCATCATTCCTTTTGAGCTACTTGAAGCTTTTTTATCTATTGACCCAATTTAAGGTTATCTAGAAAATTGGTCAACGCCACCTTCCAGTTAGGATCAGCATCCCACACCGGACCGATGTACTGTTCATCTCTTACCAGAAACCTGATATAATATTTAATGACTATCCTATTGTAAATGTCAGGGGAAGTAGGGGTATCAGATAGCCCCATGGTTTTCATAAGATCCCCTTCGCGTCCCTCCACTCGCATAAGCATGAACTGGGTGCGGTCTTTTATCAGTTCGGCGTTGGTTTTGGGGCCTGTGAGATAATCTACCTGATGGGGATAGAAACTGTCCATAATTTGCTGGATTTCTGCTTTTTGTAAATCCTGAGCCTTAGCGATCTCTTGTTCGGACCTTCCGAGCATATCATATCTATATTTGGTAAGCAGACCCGATTCCCCCCCGGCACCTGTAAGCGGTACGGCCAGTTTAAACGTATTTAAATTTAAAGGATTTCGCCGTAGGTAATTAATATTAGCAGCACTTGAAGGTGCCAAAAATTCTGGTACATCTATGACTAGGAGGTTTTTGGTTTTTATCCCATTGCCAGCAGTAGCCAATTTTTCTTTTATGCCATCAAGTTTATTGTCTGCTAGGGACCATGATGAAGCTGATGGCACGATGCTTCGGGTTCCTGAAAAAGGCAGTATGTGCACCTCCATCTGACCACTGGTCTTTCTGGTCACCAGTACGATGCTCTTTACAAGTCTTTTACTAAATTGTGCAGCATACCCACTCTGTATTTCTTCACTCAGCACGATATCTTCCAGTTCATAATAGGCTATAGGATCACCTCCAGCTGACACCAATGAGGAGTGTAACTCGTGGGCAAGATTTTCAAAAGAAAGGATCGGACGAGCTGAAGGAGAGTTGGAAATAAGTACCACTGATTTACCGTCTAAGAAGAAATCAGGCAGTGCAGATTGAGCCATCGTCGGTACAGACCACAGGCAAACAATAAAAATCAAACTTACTCTCATACAGTTTACTCTATTCAAAGGCAAATTAAAACCATTTTGACATAAAGCTATATAAATTAACTCTTTTTAATATTGCTTATTATACCACAAATCGTTGAATAACCATTAATTTGCATGCTATCAATTTGGTGAAAAGAAAAAGTGTTACCATTAGACTATTAAATAATGAAGTACCATAAAATATGCATTTTAATCTGTACTCTGGTGATGAGCCATGTTATGATGGCTCAGGAAGTCAAACGTGACCGGCTGATGAATGATATCAAATACCTTTCCTCAGCCGAACTCCAAGGCAGAAAACCGCTTACAGCAGGGAGTCTACTGGCAAGAAAGCATATTCGCCAGCGATTTGACCACTTGGGCTTGAGCAGCCAATATACTGACCATACCCAATATTTCACCTTTACAGGAAGGGGCGAGACTACCGTTTATGAAAATGCAGCCAACATCATAGGGTTTATCCCTGGGCAGGAAAGTGCAGACATCATCGTGATCACTGCCCATTATGATCATTTAGGAGTAAGAAATGAAGAAATATACCATGGAGCCGATGACAATGCCAGTGGATCTGCAGCTTTATTAGCTTTAGCCGAGTACTTTTCCAAAAACCGACCTAGGCATTCTATCATGTTTGCAGCGCTGGATGGGGAAGAAATGGGACTTCAAGGGGCCAAAGCTTTGATCAATGATTTTCCATTTCCGTTGGAGCAGATTATGCTCAACATCAATATGGATATGATTTCGAGAAACGATAAGAATGAACTATATGCCACAGGGTCATTCCATAACCCCCATCTTCTGCCCATTCTGCAGCAGGTAGGCAGAGAAGCTCCGATAAAATTAAGATTCGGACATGATGACCCGGCTATGGGATCTGATGATTGGACCTTTTCATCAGACCATGCACCATTCCACCTACAGAAAATCCCCTATATATATTTTGGTGTAGAGGACCATGATGATTATCATAAACCTACGGATACATTTGAAAATATTGATCAGGAGTTCTATTACAATGCTGTCCTCACCATACTGAGATCGGTAAAAGCATTTGATGAAGCATTGTTCACGATTAAATAAATTCTTTTTAAATTTAAAAGTCCCGACCAACAGCACTGACCGGGACTTTTAACTTCTTCGGCTATCGCTATATTAAGTAAACAGAAATTTGTCCTTTTTTATTTCGCAAAAATCTGGCTGGGATCCTGAAAGGATTTAAACTCCAGGGCATTCCCGCTCGGATCTAAAAAAAACATAGTAGCCTGCTCCCCTACTTCTCCCTTAAAACGGATGTATGGCTCAATGATAAATTGGATGCCATGATCTCTGAGCTTATCAGCCAACTTATGCCATGCATTCCATTCCAGGAGTGCGCCGAAATGCCTTACCGGTACATTTTTCCCATCTACCTCGTTTGCCAGGGCCTGCTGGAGTTCTTCAGGCTTCACATGGGCGGACAGTTGATGGCCAAAAAAATTAAAATCTATCCATTTTTCTGTGCTTCTGCCGATTTCGCAACCTAACAGGTCCTGATAGAATGATCTGGTCTCTTCTATGTCTCTTATAGGAAAAGCTAGGTGAAAAGGATTAAACTGACTCATATTATTGTAGTTTTATATTCTGAATGGTGAAAGTAAAATTAAATAAATACAGTGACATTTAAACTATGGCTACCAAAACTGTATCATTGGTACTCTCCAGTGGAGGAGCAAGGGGACTTGCCCATATCGGAGTGATAGAAGCGCTGGAGGCAAATGGCTATCAGATCAATGCCATTGCAGGGTGTTCCATGGGTGCCCTTATTGCCGGTGTGTATGCCAAAGGCAACCTTAAAGAATTTACCCACTGGATATGTCATCTGGATAGGATAGATGTATTTTCACTAATGGATTTCACCTTGTCCAGCCGTGGGTTTATCAAGGGGGAAAAAGTATTTAATGTCATTCAGACCTTGATAGGAGATATACAGATCGAGGAGCTGCCGGTACCTTTTCTTTGCAATGCGGTGGATATCAGCAATGGTGAAGAAAGGATTTTTGATAACGGAAGCCTTTTCAGTGCCATACGTGCTTCAGCATCCATTCCGACAGTCATCCAGCCCGCCCAGATAGATGGCCGCCAATATGTAGATGGCGGACTGGTTAATCCACTCCCTTTGAGTCTTTTAAAGCCGTTTCAATCTGATCTGGTGGTAGCTTCAGATGTAAATGGCCCGATAGACTGCCTGGTACCTCAAAGAAACTCAGAAAAAGAAGAAAGTAGTATCCTGGCAGTACCTGCATGGGTAGTCGAGTACAAACAAAAAATCAGTAAATATCTGCCAAGAGATAAGAAAGAGGCTATTAAATTGAAATCTGTGGGTTTCTTTGATCTAATGACCTTTACATTGGACGTGATGCAGGATAAGATTTCAGATTATATAGTAGCTCAGCACCCTGTGGATCTCCATATTAAAATCAGCCGTAGGCAATGCGGAACTTTTGAGTTTTATAGAGCTAAAGAAATTATAGATATCGGCAGGCAATTGACATTAGATGCTCTCAAGGAAAAAAAACTGATGCAACCATGACCATACAGGAACTCAATAAGCTTTTGGGCAACATAGATATCTACCTTTTGGACCAAATCCTTAAGGGCAGATTTACCAAAGAAATGAAAATTTTGGATGCTGGATGTGGTGAAGGCAGGAATACCATCTACTTCCTACATGAGGGATACCAGATTTTCGGGGTGGATTATAATCCCATAGCCATACAGATGGCCAGGATTTACGCACAAACCATACAGAAAAATTATGATATTTTCCGCTTCCAGACAGCTATGGTGGATGACATGCCGTTTCATCAAGGTGCATTTGATGCAATTATTTCCTCTGCAGTCCTTCATTTTGCTAAAGATACAGCCCATTTTCTAAGGATGATGGCCGAAATGATGAAAGTACTTAAACCAAAAGGAATATTTTTTTTAAGGATGTGCACTGGATTTGCTGGAATAGATCAAATCAGTGAGGATAGAGGAAACGGGGTCTTTGACCTTCCGGATGGCAGCAGGCGTTTTTTATTGTCTGAAGGACTCCTTGATGAAATTATGAAAAAGTACGGACTGATTTTCCTTGAAGCCCCAAAGACTGTGCTGGTTCATGGAAAAAGGACCATGGGTACATTTATATTTCTTAAGAATGAATAGCTTGTAGCTGAACAATACATGGATATCGATATACAATACCCCCTAGAATTGATAGGAACATTTGTTTTTGCCATTTCCGGCGCCCTTGCTGTACAGGACAGGGAGCATGACCTATTTGGTGCAGGGTTTACAGGGTTCATTACAGCTATCGGGGGAGGTAGTTTGAGAGATATCTTATTGGGCAGCTATCCGCTGGTGTGGGTGGGTGATATATGGTTTTTGTACGCTATTTTTGCCGGTATCATTGTCACCTTTATGTTTCATAAACCTTTGGCAAAACTGAGAAAGACCATGTTCCTATTTGATACCGTAGGGATAGGTTTTTTTACAATATTGGGGGTGGAGAAAGCATTAAGCCTCGGTGTAAGGGTAGAAATAGCGGCTATAATGGGCATGTTTTCTGCCGTAATGGGCGGCGTGATCCGAGATACGCTTACTAATGAAATCCCAATTTTATTCAGAAAAGAGGTCTATGCAAGTGCCTGTCTAACAGGGGCAATCGTGTACCTGACGTTAAATTATCTTACAGTAGATAGGGATATTAATATGCTTGTATCCATAGGAATCATTATCGCGATCCGTGTGATAGCAGTAAAGTTTAAATTAAGTTTACCCAGATTGGATTAAGATTTTAGGATTGAAGATTTAGGTTATTTTAATCCTACCCTATTCGGTATTCATCATAGTACATTATACTTTTAATCTTTAAATCCCAATATAGACTGGCGAATGATGATCAATAGCGCCCTACAATTTTCTTCATCGTCATCAAAATAAACCCCAGCACTTCGTCTATATTTTCATAGTAGGACCCTTTGCCTTCTTTAAAATCTGCCTTCGCTGCATATTTTATTGGTATTCTGTCATATTCACAGACCTTTCGGAACCTTTATCCATTACTGCGAGTACCACGTTAAAATCCAGCTCATCCCTTATCGTCGCTTTTACTTATTGGTGGAAACCAGAAGTGTCTACCTAAAATAGATCCACTAGCAGCATCCAATTTCTTTTTAAATCATAGGTGGTAGTAAACATGATATTTTACTTGCCCATTCTTTTAAGTCCGTCGTTCTGATAAAACAGCTGCTTACCGAAATAATCACTTGCTAAAACTTACGATTAAAAATGAAAGTGCTATGATTGCCAAGCAGAAACCTCTGTTTTTAATAATGCGTATCAAGCTTTTCCCGGATTTATCTTAATTTGGGATGTTTTTATAATAATAAAACCTATCATGTCTTTCAGGCCTGTAGGTTTTTTGAAACCAAACGACCATTGCTAGGCTTCTTCGACACCAAAATAGATTTTCTAAAAGGCGTAGGGCCCCAAAAAGCCCAGCTCATAAACAAGGAGCTCAATATCTTTACCTATGGTGAGCTGCTGCAGCATTACCCGTTCAGATACGAAGACCGTACCAAGTTCTATAAGATAAACCAGTTGGACAGCGACCTGGACCATGTGCAGGTGATGGGCAGGCTGGTGAAGCTGGAAAGTATCGGTGAAGGGAGAAGAAAGCGGTTGGTGGGCTACTTCCGCGATGAGACTGGGGAGATGGAGCTAACCTGGTTTAAGGGGATCCAATGGGTGGTGAAAAAACTGGTGGTGGGAGCTGCCTATATTGCTTTTGGTAAGCCGAGCCTATATGGGCGCAAATACAGTATCCCCCATCCGGAAATGGAGCCTCTGACCACGGTGAAGGAGGAGCGGAATTTATTCCAGCCTGTCTATCCCACTACGGAGAAACTCAAAAACCGGTATCTGGACAGTAAAGGTATATCAAAGGTCATGGAAGGGCTTTTAGCAGCCTCCCTTCCCCAGATTCAGGAAACATTGCCTACAGATATCCTTTTGCAGTTCAATCTCATATCCAAAAAGCAGGCGATTAAAGAAATCCATTTTCCCTCTGATCAGGAATTGCTTACAAAGGCCAGGTTTAGGTTGAAATTTGAAGAATTCTTTTTTGTACAGCTCCGACTGCTGAAGTTAAAGCTGACCAGAACCGAAAAATCCAGAGGGCAGGTATTGGCAGATACCTCTCT
The DNA here is from genome assembly GCF_000714815.1 of Anditalea andensis. Taxonomy (GTDB): domain Bacteria; phylum Bacteroidota; class Bacteroidia; order Cytophagales; family Cyclobacteriaceae; genus Anditalea; species Anditalea andensis. The sequence goes on from NZ_JMIH01000021.1 coordinate 81,221, forward strand.
ATTGACGCAGTTCTATCAGGACCATATACCCTTTGCCCTTACCGGTGCCCAGATAAGAGTGATCAAGGAAGCGTATATGGATATGAAGTCCGGTAAGCAGATGAACCGGCTGATTCAGGGAGATGTGGGCAGTGGAAAGACCATGGTGGCTTTTATCTGTGCCCTGATCGCTATAGGATCGGGAGCCCAGACCTGTCTGATGGCGCCCACGGAAATATTGGCCAACCAACATTTTGAAGGACTGAAAGCTTTTGGTGATATGATGGGATTAAAGACGGCTCTTTTGACCGGTTCTACCAAGAAATCCCAGCGCAAGATCATCCACGAAATGCTCCTTTCCGGGGAGCTGCATATTTTGATCGGTACACATGCCCTTTTGGAGGATATAGTCCAGTTTAAAAATCTGGGTCTTGCCATCGTGGATGAACAGCATAGATTCGGGGTAGCTCAGCGGGCCAAGCTCTGGGCAAAGAACAAGGATTTTATACCACATGTACTCGTCATGACGGCCACTCCTATACCGAGAACACTGGCCATGACCCTTTATGGTGACCTGGACATATCCGTGATAGATGAGCTTCCTGCCGGAAGAAAACCCATACAAACCGTCCATCGATATGACAGCAACAGGCTGAAGGTATTTGGCTTTATCAAAAAAGAGATCGAACTGGGCCGGCAGGTCTATATCGTATATCCTTTGATAGAGGAAAATGAAAAATTAGACCTTAAGAGTCTGATGGATGGCTATGAAAGCATCTGCCGGGCATTTCCACAATATCCCATCAGCATCCTCCATGGTGCTATGAAACCTGCCGATAAGGATTTTGAGATGCAGCGGTTTGTCAAAGGGGAAACCAAGATCATGGTGGCCACCACGGTGATAGAGGTGGGTGTGAACGTACCCAATGCCTCGGTGATGATCATTGAGAATGCGGAGCGCTTTGGCCTTTCACAGCTGCATCAGTTGCGCGGAAGGGTGGGCCGAGGTGCCGAACAGTCCTACTGTATCCTGATGAGCAAGTATGAACTCTCCAAAGACAGCCGGATCAGATTGGACACCATGGTGAGGACCAACGATGGTTTTGAAATAGCCGATGTGGACCTGAAGCTCCGCGGTCCGGGGGATCTTATGGGTACGCAACAGAGTGGTGTTGCGGATTTATTGATAGCGGATTTAAGCAAGGATGCACCTATCCTGACCATAGCCAGAGACGCAGCCCAGAATCTACTGGCGGAAGATCCGGATCTGGTCCATCCTAAGAATGCTTTGGTGCTGCGCCAGATCAAAAACCAGAAAAAACACCAGATTAACTGGAGTAGGATCAGTTGAATTTAAATTCCTTAAACATTTTAAACTTCTTATACGCTCAGGTATTAATCCTTTGCACTTTTTGAATTTAACTTTTAAAATTTATGTCTATATACTTACTTTCAAATATTTTAGAAAGCCTGCTTCATATCGCTTTCCTTACCCCTTTTTTGTTTTTTTTAAGAAATGAGTCCAAACGCGATACCATGGTTTTAGTAGGGCTCTTTATCATCTATTATCTGGTCAATAACCTGGTAGTAAAACTCCCCTTTTACTATTCCAGCTTAAATATTTTTGGAGGGCAGTGGAATTGGTCGGGAAAGGTGTATACCATAGTATGGTCTATCATCTTTATATCTATTTTCCAAAACAGATTTAAAAACTTCATAGGATTTCAATTTAATATTAGCAGGCGTATTTGGGGCTTGTTTTTCTTTATATTACTGGTTGCATTTGTAGCAGGAATACTATTCTATTTTAAACCGTGGGACACAGAGACATTACTATTCCAGGCTATTTTGCCGGGTATCGATGAAGAAATTGCTTTTAGAGGCATAATGTTGGGAATACTCACCACCATTCTGGTTACGAAAAAACGGATAGGAAGGTGGCAAATTCACCATCCGGAAATATGGGCTGTCAGCTTACTTTTTGGATTTGTTCATGGGATAAAACTTTCAGCTGATCTTAACCTGACTTTTGATGCCATATACTTTATACATACGTTCATACTTGGCTGGATATGGGGATATATGACGGTAAAATCCAAAAGCATCTATCTGTCCATGCTTTCGCATAATCTTTCCAATTTCATTCCCAACCTCATCGGAATGCTGAAATAGGTGTTTGAGCAGTCAGTAGAAAACAATTCATTACTATCTTTAGTATTTATAAAAAACCACAGCTAATTATGAAACTTAATATCACGCTTCTTTCCACTTTAATGCTCTTCCTTTTCACAAGTGAAGCGTTCTCACAAAGCATGTCCATTACCCTGGCAGAAGCCCAAAGGATTTCCGATGCCGCACAGGCCAGGGCCCAGCAGGACAATTGGAATGTGGTGATCGCCATACTTGATGATGGCGGAAACCTTATTTCATTAAGAAGAATGGACGGTACACAGCTGGGAAGTATAGAGGTGGCGATAGAAAAAGCCAAAACGGCAGTTTTCTTTAAAAGATCAACGAAAGTCTTCCAGGAAATGATCAACGATGGAAATGCAGCCCTTATCGGTATGCCGAATGTCGTGGCAGTGGAAGGAGGTCTTCCGATCAAAAGAGGTGATACAATCATTGGTTCCATAGGTATCAGTGGTGTTACTTCTGCCCAGGATGGCATTATAGCAGAAGCCGCGGTGAAAATCATAGAATGATATTGCCTTCCCATGAGAGTTTAGTATATTAGTTTTTTCTTAACCAAGCTTTAGGGGTGCCTCTTTGGGCTGAGATTATACCCTTTGAACCTGATGCGGATCATACCGTCGAAGGAAAAAGTGCAGCTTTTTTATAAAGGCTCCTAAAGTATTTTAAACCCGAATACACATGGAGTCAATCATTAACCACCTACAGGCTGTAAGAGACGAGAGTCCAATAGTACATAATATCACTAATTATGTAGTCATGAACAATACTGCCAATGCCCTTTTGGCCATTGGCGCCTCACCTATTATGGCCCATGCCCATCCCGAATTACAGGACATGGTAAAAATCTCCGGAGCTACTGTCATCAACATTGGCACTTTAGACGAATACTGGGTAGAAAGCATGGATATAGCAACCAAGGCTGCAAATGAATTCGGAAAGCCTTGGATCCTGGACCCCGTAGGAGCGGGCGCTTCTGCTTATAGGAATGAAACCATCACCAAATTACTAAAACACTCTCCCACGATCATCCGGGGAAATGCCTCCGAGATCATGTCCATGGCCAAAGTAAATGCTGTAACCAAGGGAGTGGACAGCACCAATACCTCCGATGAAGCCTTGGAAGCAGGTATCGCACTGTCAAAAAAAACCAGAGCAGTAGTATGCATTTCCGGGGAGAAGGATTATGTGATTCTGGAAGACAGGGTAACAGCTATTGAAAACGGCCATCCTCTTATGGGCCGGATCACGGGTATGGGTTGTACGGCCACCGCTTTGATAGGGGCTTTTGCTGCAATAGTGAAAGATCCTTTTCATGCCACTGTTTCCGCCATGTGTGTGCTCGGCATAGCCGGTGAGATGGCAGCAGAGAAATCCTCCGGCCCAGGAAGTTTGCAGCTTCATATATATGATGCATTATCTCAGATCAGCGACACCGATATCACAAACCTGGCTAAACTAAGTTCCTTATCCAATAATGATCTCTGAAACATTTCCCTATAAACTGTATCTGGTGACTGATGAAGCTGCCTGTCTGGGAAGGGATTTTTTCTGGGTGGTGGAAGAAGCTATAAAGGGCGGTGTGGATCTGGTACAGCTTAGAGAAAAGGATCTATCGGAAAAAGAATTTATCTATAAAGCCCACAAACTACAAGCACTCTGTCAGAAGTATGGAGTGCCTTTGATAATAAATGACCATGCAGCAGTAGCATTGGCTGTTCAGGCGGAAGGTCTCCACATAGGGCAAAATGATGCAAAGATGGAGGTGGTGAAGGAGATGCTGGGGCAGGATTTTCCTATAGGGCTTTCATTGGAAAGGGAAATAGAACTAGCTTATCCTGCCACAGACCTTGCCTGGTATTTAGGTGTAAGCCCTCTATTCTCCACCCCTACCAAAGCAGACACCTATACAGAATGGGGTCTGGAAGGATTGGAAAAGCTAAGAGGACTTACTCCAAAACCCTTAGTGGCCATAGGCAATATCAAAATATCCAATGCCCATTCGGTAATGCAGGCAGGTGCTGATTGTCTGGCGATAGTCTCGGGCATCTGCAGTGCCCCCTCACCGGGAAAGGCTTCAGAAGCATTTAAAAAGGAAATAGAAAAGGTTTAATCTTGACTAAAAGTTTATATTATATATACCTGATTAGGGCGGTGATGAAATGTTAAGTTTAAAATTCAGGGTCAAAATTAGCGTCACATACCCATCGGTCTTCGGTATCATAAACCCCAAGGAATAAAAACTACAGGCATCACTGCATATAACCATAAAAATTATATGAAAAACCATTTGAGAAAAAGATATCTACCAGTCCTTACCATAGCGGGTTCTGACAGTGGAGGCGGAGCAGGTATCCAAGCTGACCTGAAGACATTTTCGGCCCTGGGCTGCTTTGGCACTTCAGCTATCACTGCTATTACCGTCCAGAACACCATGGGCGTGAAAGGAATACATTCTGTACCCCCAGATATCATCGAAGGCCAGATTCTAGCCGTCCTAGAGGATATCAAACCTAAAGCGATCAAAATAGGTATGATAGACAGACCTGAAGTGGTAGAAGTGATTGTGAAAATACTTAAAAACTATTCCCACATTCCAGTAATCTTTGATCCGGTGATGGTAGCCACTAGTGGGCATAAGTTGATTCACGAGGAAACTATCTCAGTGCTGTCCAGAGAACTTATCCCATTGGTCAAACTAGTCACTCCTAATATGGACGAAGCCGCTATACTCAGCGGAATGGAGCTCAATGATAAAAATAGCCTTGAAATGGCCGGGATGAAGATACTATCCCAGGGAGCCAATGCTGTATTGGTAAAGGGAGGTCATCTCAAAGGAGAAACGGTATACGATATCCTGCTAGAGGACGCCAACCAGATCACTGCCTTTGAAAGCAATAAGATACATACCATGAATGTACACGGTACCGGATGTACCCTTTCTTCTGCCATAGCCGCAGAAATAGCCAAAGGCCAGACCATAGCGCAAGCGGTAAAGCTGGCAAGAAATTACGTCTGGATGGCCATAGAAGAGGGCAAAGATGTAGTCACAGGATCAGGAAATGGCCCCTTAAATCATTTTTACAACCCTCAACAAATTATCAAACATGACATTTAGCGCAAAAGCCTGGGAGCGGATTACGCCTCTTTATGACAAAATTCTTAATATGCCTTTCAATAAGGAGCTGATGGAAGGATCCCTTGATCTAGAAAAGTTCAAGTTTTACATGGCTCAGGATGCCTATTATCTAGGAGAATTTGGAAAGACCTTAGCTACCTTGGCAGGAAAATTTAATGATCTCAACTATGTACTGGCTTTTACGGAATTTGCCAGTGGAGCTATTGTGGTAGAGAGGGCACTTCATGAAAGTTATTTTCACGAATTCGGCATCCCTGATTTAGTAAACCCATCCCCTACCTGCCTGCTCTATACTAACTATATTCTCAACCAAGCGGCCTATTCAGATGTTGCCGTAGGAGTAGCGGCAGTTTTACCCTGCTTTTGGATATATAAAAAAGTAGGAGATCATATATATACCAACCACCACCATGATGGACATCAATATAAAAAATGGATAGAGACCTATGCGGGAGAGGAATTTGCCGAATCCGTAAAGTTGGCCATTAATATAACCGATGCCCTTGCTGAAAAAGCAAGCCATGAGGTGCAGGAAAAAATGCTGCAGGCATTTGAAATGGCTAGTAAGCTGGAGTGGATGTTTTGGGATAGTGCTTATAGAGAGGAGACTTGGCTGGTTTGAGATGCTTTCCTATCATTATGAAGTTTAAGCTACCTTATTTGATTTTTCTAGGAGCCATATTTATAGCATGTGACCCTAAGATGACAGACCTATAGTCACAGAAAGAATAGAGTTAATCTCCGAATTATATGCTGTTTGACCAGAGGGCACCACTGTACACCGTTTACATCTGGCAGATTCCATTGTCAGCCCTGGTAATATTCAGTATGAGATTATCAAATTTTAATGAAGAGAACAATTGGACTATTGCCATCCACGGTGATCTTGACGGCAATTCCATGGATTTTATTTAGCAAGTATTACTGAAGATCTTGAATTTTAATGGTTTACCAAAGTTAAATCTTATGTCTCACAATGGTCTAAAGTTTACCAGTGGGAAATAAATGGAAACCACCTGATAGGATTTACCTCTTTGGGCAATAATAACAGTTGGATCTCGGGTATTACAAGCATAAGCCCCACGGGGGGAGATTTTAGATGAGTATACTTATTTTGAACATGGGACCGTTACCAGTCTTCAGGCCACAGAAGATGGAAATTTTCTCATGACAGGTATGATATCAGCCCACTGGAAGCGGTCCTTATCATATAAGAGCCAATTTGATAGATGCCCAAGGAATTCACATATGGGAATGGAAAAGCGAAGGAATCATGAATTCCATAGCCCATGCAGGATATCAAACCAGCAATGGCTTCCTATTATACGGTACTTATAGTAACCAAACTTATATTATCCAACTGAATGAAGATGGAGAACTTCCACCCTGTGTACAACTGGTTTCATAATTCTGGATAAAAAATTACATCAATGGTCAAACATAATCGACTCTTTTATATTTATTTGATGAAAAATTCGTAATCGTATAAATATGAGAAAATTACAGTTGTTATTGCTGGTTGTCAACTTATTTGGTTTTATCGGAAAGACAGGTTTTGAAAGTGAATTAAATGTAAGCCTAACAGAGAGTACTGTCAGCTGGAAAGGGAAAAAAGTGGGTGGGGAGCATTTTGGGAAAGTATCCCTGATCAATGCCAACCTGGATTATGAAAAAAACAGGATTAAGGGCGGGTCTTTTGAAATCGACATGACCTCCATCACCTGTGAAGATATTACAAATGAGAGCTCCAATAAAAGATTAGTGGAACATTTAAGATCTGATGATTTTTTCTCGGTTCAAAATTATCCGAGGGCAACATTTGTGCTTACAGATGCCAAAACTAAAAATAGTAAAGACTATGACATGAAAGGCAATCTTACCATTAAAGGCATAACTAAAACTGTTTCCTTTCCTGCAGTAATAAGTATTGTCGGTGATAAAGTAGTAGCTGATGGCAAAATCGTGTTTGATAGAGCTGCCTTTGATATCAAATATAGATCAGGAAGCTATTTTGAAAATTTAGCAGACAAGCTCATCTATGATGAAGTTGAGATGACTGTCAGGCTGGTAGCAGACAAATAATATGGAGAGCTAGCCTAAAGCTCTCCTTTTTCAATTCTATTTTCTATACGTTTATACTTTATGAAATTTTCCTGAAGCAGCCCCAGCACATCTTGGTGAGTGCCCTGAAGTCCATTGGCAGTGATCTGTATGGCACTGGCATGAGTCTGATGATTGATGGTAAGGATCCGCTCCTGGAATGCATTTTTAGCTTTTTTGATGTACTTCTGTGGATCGTCCACATGGATACAGATAAAATCCTGACCTACTGCATGGCATTCATCTACTTTTGTGATATCCTGCCACTCTATCAGTCCGATGGCTATAGCTGAAGAATTGTCCCAAATACCATCTTCTCTTATGATCAGTCCAGGCATTTTGTTAGTTAATTTTTTAAGAATAGCCATGCTGATATAGCCAAAAACCAATAGGGCGAAAATACCTAAAACAACGGGAATCCATCTTGGCACATTTTCCGGCCAATTATCTGCATAAAAAATCAGCCCCAGTCCGACTACTACAAATACGAGCCCTATGCCAATTAATTTGGTAAGTTTAGGCCTGCTGAATGGTACTATTATTTTGTTTTGACTGTTTACCATAATTTTTCATTTCTATTGAAAAATAGATTCAGGCAAAAATTAACCCTTGTCTTACAGATAAAAACAGTTCAAATCGTTCAATTGTTTTGTCTATACTTATGCCCAAAGCTTAATTAAAGTTTTTTTTATATAAAGGATAGGCCTATACTTTCAGACATTATCTTCTACAACCATGGCAATTTTTAATTTGGGCAAAAATTCTATTGGCTATTTCCAGCATTCCCAGATCCCCAGGATGAATGGCGACACTTTCATTTTCAAAATACCCAATGGCCCTATATTTTGATGCAAATGCTAAAGGATAAAGGTCTACCAGCTCCCAGTTATTTTTTGATGCTATTTTCTTTAGCTCATTATTTACCGTTTCTGGTCCCCAAAAGGAGGTGGTCATAATTACCCTCATCTGAGGCTTATTTTCGATTAGGCTTACTACTCGGGCCACGGGCCCTTCCAAGTCAAAGGTATTAAAATCAGTTTGAGTGATATTTTCAGCCAGCCTCCAGATGAGAATATCGGGATCAATACCGTCAATTTCAGCTAATTTATCATAATCGTATTCCCAAAAGCCTGTTTCAAAATCCACCATTGTTTTGATGGTTACCTCTACCTCTGGATAATTATTCCGGAGAGAATCACTTAATATAGCTACATAATCCCTATCCGCGGCGGAAGCGGCCATACCCCAGTTGCCATACCATCCGATCTCAGGTGCCGGTAAGTGATGGGTGATGCTATTGCCCAAAATAAGTACCCTGCTCACCTCCTTAACGGGAAGGAAATCCGGCTCTTGCTTACATGAAAACAAAAGCAACATTAAACTCAGGGGTATAAATCTTTTTATCATTTTATAATTTATTTGATGGTTAAATATGATTACATCACAAAGGTCGGGATAGCCTGTCTAGAATTGATTTGGGAATATTTTACATAATTAATATCACCTATCCATAGAAAATGTAAGCAACGCACTATTTCCTTGTATAAAACCTATCCTCCATCCAGGTCTTCACCCTTAGAAATTGATCCCATTTTGGATAGCTGGTAATATCTATCACCTGTTGTATTTCGTCAAATATCTGTTTTGCCATGATATAATTACCTACCTTATAGGCTTGAAAGCCATATTTTGCAGCTACCAGGGCCCTTGCCAGTTCCAACTCTTTTTCTATATACGCAGCAGATGATTTTTGCTTACTGAAATTAACACTGTCCGCACTTACCTTGATACTGTACTCAAATATCCTAGATTTTAATATCATACCTTCCATAGAGGTGCAGCGGCTCAGGGCCACATATACCTGTCCTGCTTCGAAGCTTCTGTTTATATCCAAGATCGCCTTATCAAATGTCAGTCCCTGGCTTTTGTGGACAGTAATCGCCCAAGCAAGCTTCAGGGGAAACTGTGAAAAGGTTCCTATGGTCTTAGATTCTATATGGTCTTCTTTTTCATTATAGATATACTCTATGTTTTCCCATGTCTCCCGCTCCACTTCATAGATAAACCCGCTGTTGTTTTCCACTTTGATCATGCTATCAGACATCTCCAGTACCTTTCCAATCATCCCGTTATAGTATTTCAATTCAGGATTATTTTTCATGAAGATCACCTGGGCGCCTTCCTTAAGTATTAAATCCTGAGGCTCAAATGGCGCCATAGAAAGCGGAAAAATATTCTGAATGATTGCTTCATATTTTCTTTCAGTTCCGTTCAGATCTTTCAGCTTTTCAGCATTTACTTGATTGATCGAGGCATTGTGTGTTCCCAAAAGAATAAAACCCTGATCCAATAACTTAAAATCATAGTGGCCAACCGTGATGTTGAGCAGATTGATATCATCCATGGTATGGAGATTCTCCCGCACCCTGTTCAGCAGGGATTTGAAAACCTCATCTTTCTGCCGGTAGATTTTCTGTAGCTCTATATGTACTGGTTCTAATGCCTGAAAAGCATGGGATCCATAGAAAAAGCGTGTATTATAATGATTTTTTAAATGGTCCCAATCCTCATTACGGACTACAGGGGGCAGCTGGAAAGGATCTCCAATCAGAATGAGCTGAACTCCCCCAAAGGGCAGATGCATCTTTTTCCTGAATACCCGAAGTATCTGGTCAATAACATCGAGCATCTCTACCCTTACCATAGATACTTCATCAATTACCAATAAATCCAGTTTTCTGATTACATCCAGTTGGGCTTTCCTGTATTGAAAAGTCTGAAATATCGAAAGTTTTTTATTCTTTATATTGGGCTGTAACCTGGGATCACCAGGCAGGAACAGCTGTCGGGGGTCTATCTTAAAAAACGAATGTAGGGTTTTACCTTTCGCATTGATAGCAGCCACTCCGGTAGGCGCCACTACTGCCATATTTTTATCCAGATTCAGTTTTTTAAGGGTATGCAAGAAGGTAGTTTTACCTGTACCTGCCCTGCCTGTAAGGAATAGGGAGCGATTTGAAAAAAGCGCTATTTCCAGAGCATGGATAAATTGGTCATTATCCGTATCCAGACCTTTGGCTTTAAATTCCCTGCGAAAAAAATCCTTGATAAATACAGACATAAATTTTGGTTCTGCCTTAAATATACAGCCTCTAAGATCATAAGACAAATAAGCTTCCCACCCTTTCCAATATATCCTGGGTCAAGCTTCAGAAAATAAAGTATGCCTGTCCCTAATCAGCCGGACTTTCCAGTAGCCTAATTTGAAATAACTGAATGCAACAATGGCTGCTATAAAATTGGATATAGGAAATGCCCACCATATCCCTTCATAACCTAAGGTGGTTTTATAGGCCAGGACATATGCGAGTGGAAATCGAATCACCCATAGGCTGAGCATGGATATCATCATACTGGCTTTGGTGAATCCTGCACCATTAAACACTCCATTTAATATTTGCTGCACACCCAGAAGACCAAAACTCGGTGCCATAATTTTGATAAACAATGCCCCGTCTTTGATCACCGTAGGATCATTGGGCACAAAAAATGCCGTCAGCGTTTCTGCAAATAAGAACAGCAGTATACCTATGCCTGTCAATCCAAAAAATGCAATCTGGGTACTAAGATTCCCCACTTTCTCTGCCCTTTTTATCTTTCGTGCACCAATATTTTGCCCTACCAGAGTGGTAGTGGCTATCCCAAATCCTAGAGCGGGTATGATAACAAAACTTAGAATCCTTGCGCCAATACCATATGCAGCTACCACTCCACTGCCAAAACTCGTCACAATGATGATCATCATGACCATAGCCAAAGCCCTAGTAGACTGTTCTATACTGGCAGGTATACCTAGATACACCATTTTTTTTATATACTGCCAGTCTATCCGCATCATAGACCAGTTGATCTTGATACCATTTTTTCCTTTGAACAATATATAGATACCCGCAATCGCGGATAATCCCTGAGTTATCACACTGGCTACTGCGGCTCCTGCCACACCAAATCCAGGCACAGGTCCAAAACCATATATAAATAACGGATCTAAGACCAAGTTTAATAACACTGTCACTAAAATAACATATACAGGCAGCATCACATTACCTATCCCCCTCATGAGGGATTGGAAGACAAAAAACATAAACAGAAATACAAAACCTATAGCAGATACCCTAAAATAGGAAATAGAATCTTCCAATATCTCTGGACCGGCGCCTACTATGGTCATCATGGGACGCGCCACAAACCACCCCACAAAAGAAAGCATCAATGAGACAAAAAATATGACCAGTACGGTCTGGGAAGAACTATAGTTTACCTGATGTTGATCATCGGCCCCTTTATGTTGCGCCACCAACACCGTGCCGGCCAGGGTGAGTCCCCCACCCAAAGCCAGGATAAGAAAAAGAATAGGAAAACTTAGGCTTACTGCCGCTACCGCATCTGCCCCTAATCTACCCAGCCAAAATGTATCTATTAATTGATAGGCCGTCTGCAAAATATTCGCAAAAATAATAGGCCCTGCCAAGCTTGTAAGGGAATTGATTATTCGCCCTTCGGTGAATTTTTTATACTTTTTTGGAGCCATAAAAATATATTGGATTCTTAGATAACCACCCATTCCACCCAATTAGTTTCGTGCGGCATCAGCTTTTCCATCCTGTAGCCAAAAAATGCACCACATTGTCCCATCTGAGTGATATCAGAAAAAAAGCCGTTAGCCTTCATTATAATGTATCCTAAAAAAGCAATAAATTAGGCCTTATTACGATTCATATTATTATAAATACATTTTATTTACAAAAATCATCAATTCAAAAAATAAAAAACATTACATTTTAATTGAATTTTAAAATACATTTTTTAACATAATACATACGTTATTAATAATATTAAAATATTATTTTGAAATTTTACAAATATAAAATTGATAATTTTACACTTTATATGGTAAGAAGGAAAACTTTTAATGAAACACAATTCATATCTAATAAGTATCAATTCATTTGTTTTAATATCTATTTAAATTAAAAAATACATCAATTTGAATCTATTTAATTTACTTCGTAAAAATTAATAAAATCCTTACCTTGTAGCTTCGAAAAAAAACTAAATCTATATATATAATGGAAATCAGCGGAAAAATCATCCAAGTGCTTCAGGAGCAGGGCGGCACTGGGCGCAACGGAGCTTGGAGAAAACAAGACTACGTTTTAGAAACTACAGGGCAATACCCCAAAAAAGTTTGCATGACTGTTTGGGGTGATAAAATTGACCAATTTGCACTTAAAGAAGGCCAGGACATCACAGCAGGTATAGAAGTAGAAAGCAGAGAATACAACGGTAAGTGGTATACTGATGTGAAAGCATGGAAAGTGGACAAACAGGGGGGCGGACAAGGTCCTTCTTATAGCAATCCTCCAGAAGTGACTACATTTAATGAGGAAAGTGGAGATGATGTTTTGCCATTTTGAAAAAACCTGATTATATTGAAAAAGCGACAAATGTCGCTTTTTTTTATGTCCAAACTGTAAATACCAATGTGGGAAAATTGGGATGAAAACGAATGGGATGAAAGCGATGAAGCTGAATTTCTAAGAAAAAAAGCTAACACTCCACCCCTAATGTGGAAATGTATAGACATCGTAAAGTTGACCAGGGCCATAGTGGGGTCACTGGATGAAGCCAGGACTGAACTTTATGGATCTTCCATGATCCAAAGTGCTAAAATTCTTGCTATTAAATATATTGAAGCCAATGCTCATCCAAACTATATCATTAAAATGGAAAACGCTGTAGTGATGAAAATCAATGCGCGTATGTTATATGACATGACCCTGCAACTGGCCTTAGAATCCACCCATGCTGAAGAACACCTGCAGCTGCTAAGAGATGCCATAGGTGAACTTAAAAAACTATTTGTAGACTGGGTTAAAACTTTTAATAAAAACCAGCGATCTGATGATGGCTGGGGACTCTTTGTAGACTGACTTAATACTGGCTCTTTCCAAAACTAAACCCTAAATAGAGCCCTCCTATCATAAGCGCCATGGCAATACCTCCCAGTAATATCAATACCCCAAGTGGCATTTCCCAGTCCTCACTTCCTATTTTAAAACGGATAATTTTATTCAGGTCCATAAAAGCCTATAATGTGTTGGTCAAAGATAAATATATTATGGTTTTCTGTGCGGTTATATAAGATGATTCTCATACCCAAGATTATAATACCATTAAACCGTATAAAATGGGAGAAAAATATATCAAGTAACACTTATATATTTTTTAAAGAAGTTCCCTATCTGCTACCTTGGTATTCATATCAGCGATAGGGGAGCAGTGATGGAAATTCATTGCCATGGGCCCAAAAGTGGCAATACGATTAACTATATATCACTCTTAATACTTTATACAGTCGGCATCTTTGGAATAGTTTATTTTTTAATAAATAAAATAATTGAATACCTATAATTTGAGAATATTTTCTCAAGGAAAGTGCAGGTGGAGATTTGCCATCCATACCTGCACTTACATTTATTTTACCCAGGTTACCTTCTCTCCTATAGGTTTCCTTCTGGCTTCAGGCCAGCGGTCTGTAGCGGGCTTGGCCACATAAAAGAAACCCATGAGTTTATCCTCTTCCTCAAGCCCGAAAAAAGGTTTGGCCTCAGGATAGAAAGTAGGTCCACCGGTACCCCAGTATCCTGCCAATCCATGAGCACTTGCTGTCAGGTATATATTCTGTACCGCCATAGCTACAGCTGACACTTCTTCCATTTCAGGAAGATTGAACCTGGTGTCTTTTTTCATAGCTATGGAGATAATATGAGAGCACCTGAGCGGATTTTCTTTAAGCTTTTGGTAAGTAGCCTCCGCATATGTACCTGCTTTCTCTGACCTGGATTTATAAAGTTCTGCCTGGAAATCAGCCAGCTTTTTAAGTCCTTCACCTGAAAATACTGTAAACCTCCAGGGTTCGGTGAGCTTGTGTGTGGGAGCATAATTGGCATTTTCCAGCATCTCTGCTATGATACTATCATCGATAGGGTCATTTTCTTTAAACTGCGCCACAAACATGCTCCTGCGGTTTCTGATAATTTTATTTACTTCTTCAATATTAAAATCCGGTTTTTCCATAATTTATAGGCAATATTCAATTTCATAATTTAAAATTCAGTCCCAAATCTACATTCTTAAATCATCAATCAAAAACCTTACACCAAACAACGTGTCCACGTATTCTCAGATTTTCTCGACCTGCTAACCTTTCAAAATCCTGAAATGATCAATCATCAATACCTAAACCCTACCTTGACTCCCCCAAACCAGTTTCTGCCTGGCGCCGGCTGATAGTATCGGTTAGCAAAGGCATTGAGATCATTTCCAAGACTATAGGCTTCGTCCAGTAAGTTTTCAGCTCCACCGTAAAGTTCCAAATCCCACTGGCCTGCAAATGTCCTTCTCCAGCCCAATCTGGCACTGACAAGGTGGTAACTATTCTGAAAAACGTTATTGGCATCGTTGAGCGGTATTTCATCTACATACTGATGGGTGAAATTAAGGTATAAGCCTGCCCGGGTAGTCAGATCCAATTGATTCACCAGTGAATTAGGAGCTACACCCGTCAACTGATTTCCTGAAAAATCATTCCCGCCGCTTTCATAGTCCCTGAACTGGAAATAGTGACCGGTAAAAGCATGCGTGATTTTCATTTCGTTCAAGAATGCTGTCTGGTTTCTGATCAAAGCATAGTCTAACAATACTTCTGCTCCACGCTGATCCGTAGATCCTGCATTTCTAAACAGCACGACTCCCTGTTCGTTGGTAAAGGTAGTAATGGTTTCATCCAACCGAAAATAAAAGATACTGGCATCCAGGTTTACCCTGCCCTCTGCAAATCCAGCTCTATATCCCAATTCATAATTGATTCCTCTCTCTGCTTCTAATCCTAAATTTATTGATCCTTCATTTGTCCTAACTTCATCTATGGTGGGCGGGGAGAATCCAGCACTGATGCTGCCGTGAACTGCTGATGTGCTGTTTAACTGCTGCGAAAGTGCTAAACGAGGTATCACTACCGGAGGAAAACTTCTCTCTGCAGCCGACGGCACACCCCTTTGGGCATCTATGCTCCTATTGATATCAAATCTTGAAAAATTTTCACTCAAAGCCAGAGTCAGGATGGTAGAGTTGGTTAGTTCCATTTCCAACTGTTGGAACAGGAAACCCTGAGTGGTAACCAGATCGTCATTAAACCTGATGGTATCGGCTACTCCAGACCTATTGCCAAAATTCTGGGCTGAACTTCTACCGAATTGGTATTCCCCTCCCAGTATCAATCTTACCGGAATATTGGCCCATCTGTCTTCCAAAATAAATTTGGTCCTTCCGCCGTAACTGAACTTAAGCTCCCTCTTGTAGTCTAAGATGAACGGGTTCTCAAATTCCGTATTCTCCATATAAAGAGAGGTGACATTTTCTATCTTATCGGTTATTTGATATTGGTGGGATATACCGGCATATAGAGATTTCTGTACAATAGATGAATTCTGGTCTGCTGATCCAGGTCTGGCCTGTCTCGGATTCTCCAAAAACTGCGCTTCAGTTAGAGCTCCAGGAATCTGATAATCAAGGTCTGAATAAAGAAGTTGGGTAGATATCCTTTGCTTTGCTGATGGAAAATAATGGCCAGCCAATTGAAATACTTTCCTGTCCACTGCGCTATGGTCCCGGTAACCTTCGGATTTTTGATGGGCATATGATGCACTGATGCCTCCGTTTTCCAGCTGTTGGTCTACCCCAATTCTATATCGGTACAGCCCAAAATCTCCTACTGCCACATCTGAGGAAATTCTGTTTTCGGTAACCTGCTGCCTGCTGTACATACTGATCACCCCTCCATTACCTGCACCATATATGCTTCCTGCAGGTCCTTTTATGATTTCAGTATTCTGGATATTGGAAAGATCTAGAAGGTTAAGCGGAGTGGTACCGTCAGGTGAGGTAAAGGGGATATCATTCCAGTAAACTTTTATATTCCGGACTCCAAAAGGTGCCCTTAATGAACTTCCTCTGATGGAGATTCTGTAACTGGCAGGGGCCCTCTCTTCCACTCTAATGCCGGGTTTGGTATTAAAAGCCTGAACAATAGATGTTTCATTAAACCTATAGAGCTCACGCTCACTTACCCTACTGATAGCAGCGGCCTGTTGTAGCAAAGGCCTATCGGATTCAAATGCAGAAACTACTACTTCTCCAAGCGCAGAGATTTTTCTTGTCATCAACAGCTCTTTATCTACATTAGGCTGTAAAACATACGTCCTGTCCTCAAAAGATACATGTGAGACCACCACTCTCGCATTTTCGCTTAAATTTATAGTGGCCTGGCCAATGTCATTTGTTATTAGATTCGACTGCCCAGCTATCCTAACCAGAGCTGCTACTACAGGTTCCCTGGACTCCTCATCGAGAATAGTAATGGTAACTTGTTGTGAATAAGCCCAAACCGGTAAAAAAAAGAAACATAATAGTATAATTTTTTTCATATAGAGTTTATAAAAATGTATATTATTTATAATATGACTACATATATATCCAAATATTAATCTATTTGTTTATATTTATTATTTAAAATCAAACTCGGAGTAAAAGCAAACGTTATTAAATCAAAAAGACGGCTTAAGCCGTCTCTTGTGTTTAGTTTCTAGTGATGGTGTCCGCCAGGTCCATGTACGTGTCCATGGTCCAATTCCTCAGGCATGGCATCTCTGATATCCACTATTTCTCCTTTGAAATATAGGTCATAACCTGCAAGTGGGGAATTGAAGTCCATATGAACCCCTTTGTAATCTACTTTTAATATTTCTCCTCTGAGCTGGTTGCCCTTATCATCTTTCATAGGAATCACTTTCCCTACCTGTAGGAGTTGCTTGCCTTTCTTTCCCTCTTCATCTTTGAAATTAGATTTTGGGACGATCACCTTTCTGGATTCATCATAGTCTCCATAGGCATTTTCAAAATCTATAAATACTTCAAAAACATCACCCACTGATTTCCCTTCCAGTCCTTTCTCTAAGGCTGGAAGGACATTACCTGCTCCAAAAAGAAATGGGAAAGGTTCATCCTTGGATACTTTTTCGCGGAATTCTTTACCTGATTCCCCGTCATCTACATGCAGCTCATAGGCCACACTCACTATTTTATCCTTTTCTACTTTCATA
Source organism: Anditalea andensis (assembly GCF_000714815.1). Classification (GTDB taxonomy): domain Bacteria; phylum Bacteroidota; class Bacteroidia; order Cytophagales; family Cyclobacteriaceae; genus Anditalea; species Anditalea andensis. The sequence goes on from NZ_JMIH01000021.1 coordinate 98,852, forward strand.
AAGTTCTCTTTACTGCAAAATTAACCAATACTTGCAATAGAAACCTTCATTTTATTATTATTCTATATTAATTTGATTTATGATAAGCTTCTTTATAAGGAGACCAAAGTTCATAAATAGGGTCACCTTTTGAACTGATTCCTGAATGATGCCATTTACCATCCTTCACTTCATATTCAAATGCTAAACTAGCTCCTACCCTTTCATTGTCTCTGGAAAAAAATCGGATGTGCTCGGTATATTCGCCATCTTCAGCGGTGTACGTTCCGCCACCTGTTCCCATAAATTCCTTCGTCTCGGAATTAAAGGCTATCCATTGAAATCTTCCACCACTTAATATTTTCACCGTACGTCTGGCTCCTGGAGTAGATGTTCGCAGTTCTCCCTCTTGGTCTTTTCTACCGGTAAATACCCAGTTACCGGTAAGTGCGTCTGCCTTATCACTTATTTTTTCCCAGATTTCTATTCTTTCATTTCCCTGATCCTGTCCAGTGATCACTAACTTATCCTCGACCCTGTCTATATGGTGTACACGCTTCTCACCTACAAGTTCCTTTTGTTCTGTATGGAAATCTAAGGTTTCAGTATAAATGGACCCCTCAAGAAAAAACGCTCCTCCACCAGCACTATGAAACGCATTGGAAGGTATACTCTTGGCTCCAAAAGAAAAATAGCCATCCTGATAAATCTTGACAAATTCCTTATCTGATAATTCCTTCCCGTTAAGGTGCGTCATCAGCCAGGCTCCATCTAAATCCTGTGCTATTATATTTCCTGAAATCAATAGTAGGGTGAATAGGGCTAATAGTTTCATATAATTATATTTTAGGTGAAAGTATGGACTGATAAATTGACTATCTGGATATCTATGGTGACCAAAACCTAAGCTTTCTGGTGTAGATGTTGCTATTCATCTATACTCTACTGTCCTGAACAAGATAGCCTTTTGCTAATTTACATTCTTTGGATAAGTAAAAAAACTCTATTCTATATTAATTGATAAATGGAAACTCAGCTTAGAAAAGCAAGTTATCAGGATAAAAAGAAATATCTGATCAAAGGTCTGATCCAAGGCTTCTTGATGTTTGGTGTTATCATATTGGCTTTTGTATTGGGCGAAAGATTTCTTGATCCTGAAAGTTTTGCCTGGCTTCAGCCCTTTTTTGGCAAAGTCACCTTGATCATTTCCATATTTATAGCATCTGAAATGCTGTCAGGCATATTGCCTCCAGAGCTGTTTATTATCTGGGCCATGCAAGATGGTACATTTATTCATTTCATGTTTAAGGTATTTTTCCTGGCATTGATTTCTTATGTATCAGGATTTTTGAGTTATACTATAGGCAGGACGATGAGAAACCATTCAAAATTCAGAGCTTTTAAATTTAAATTCTTCAAAAAATACGACCAGCTTTTCAGGGAATATGGTGGTTTTCTGATCATAGTGGCCACATTGAGCCCGCTTCCTTTTGGGGCAGTGGCTCTAATGGGAGGAGCGGCAGCCTATAACAGGCATAGGTACCTATTGCACAGCCTGTGGAGATTTGTGAGGTTTTTTGTTTATGCCATTATATTATGGCACCTAGATTTGAGATATGTCTAAAAAATATACATTAGGAGCAAATAGAGAAGGGGCCATTAACCTACTTCCAGATGGTATCATTAAATTAGTACAAGTAGGTTCCACTAAAGTCTGCTTGGTACGGATGGCCGAAGCGGTATATGCTTTTCAGCATTTATGTCCTCATCAGGCAGCTTCACTGTATGAAGGAAAGGTCAATGGCATGGGACAGGTAATATGTCCGCTCCATCATTACAGATTTGATATGAAGACTGGAGATGTGATGTCTGGCACATGTCCTGATCTGAAGACATTTCCGGCCAAACTAACTGAAGAAGGAATAGTTATCTATATCTAGGGCTGATCAGTAGGCCGGATGACTATTTCATTTATACTGGATCTTTTACTGGTACATAGTGCATAACATACTGCCTGGGCTACATCTTCAGGTATAAGTTTTCTAACCTCATCAAACTTGGCATTTTTTCTGTCCTCCAAAACAAGAGGATCTTCTATGGAATTGGCGATTTCAGACATGGTAGCACCAGGTTGAATACAAGTCACCCTTATTCCTTTCCGGGATGAAAGTTCTGCCCTCAGGCCTTCTGTAAAAACATTGACCGCCGCTTTTGTAGCACTATATATCGCACTTCCAGCATTAACCTTTTCACCTGCATCCGAAGATATATTGATAATATGACCATTATTTTGCTCCAAAAAATATGGCAATACCGCGCCAACACCATGTAGAACACCTTTAAAATTGGTATCTATCATACTTTCCCATCCTTCAAAATCCATAACTTCCACATAGGACAAAGGCATCACTCCTGCATTGTTTATAATGGCATCCAGTCTACCATATTCATCAAGGGCGTGTTTGACCAGCCGGTCCAGATCACCTTTAAAAGTCACATCTGTCATAATATAACTAGCCTTACCGCCCCTGGTATTTATTTTTTCACATAAATCCCTTAGGAGGTCTTCCCTGCGTGCCCCCATAATTATACTGGCACCCTCTTCAGCAAGCAATAACGATATGGCCTCCCCTATACCGCTGGAGGCTCCTGTTACTATGATAACTTTGTCCTCTAATTTCATTTGTTGGTTAATTATATATGCAGATCATTTCATGGCCATTTTTGATAAGCCTATGATTTTCCGATAAATCAAAAACCTAACCAATTACCAATTCAATCGATTATATTAAGACATAACTTAAATAGTGTTCCCCTCTCGTTTAAAAAAAAATTAAAAGCCTATCTGATTATTTGAGAGGATGTCCTGATTTTTAGCAGTACATTTAGGTAGTTTTGAATGCTTTCTATTCCCCTAGTATGAAAAAAGCCTTTTATCTTTTGCTGCTATGTTTTATAAATTACTCCTGCCAAAATCCGCCTACCAGCACCGCAGATAGCGATGAAGGTATACAAAGGGAAACTGTTTCAAATACCCATGAAGAAGCCAACATAACAGCCATCAAACCACGTTTAGTACAAATGAATTCCGCTGCTAGGTCATCATTGGATAAAAAACAAATCCTAAAGCCTGCTTTCAAAGGAAAAGAAATAACATCATTAATACTGTGGGCTGATGGAGACCAGTGGCCCGTGATGCTGGAAGTTACCTATACCAATCAGACCGCTAACCCTAAATCCATTTATTATTTTGAGGACAGAAAATTATTGGCTATAGAAGAACCGACCGCAAATTTCATCTTTAAAAAAAACAAGCTTCAAGTTTGGGCTGATGAAAACTGGCATCCTTTGAAAAACAAAACCACCGATCAGTGGCTGGATAAAGAAAATATCTTTTTAGATAATGCTAAAAAATATTTAAATGCGTTTGATATAAGCTTTGAGGAATGATTTGGGTTAATATTTGTGTCCCCCATAATATATTTGTTATGACGGAATCAAGCATGACAAAATGCATCACATACTGGGATGATTATCAAAAATGTGAGATACCATCCCGTATCCTTCGCCACAGGACAAGTAATGACATTTGAAAAACAAAATGTAAACAGATGAAATCGAGCATGAATAAAACCTCACACACTGGGATAATTATAAACATGCCAGATTCCATCCCGCTTCCTTCGTCACAGGGCGTGTTATGGCCTTTAAAAAAAATTTATAAACAGATGAAATCAATAGGCTTATGGTGGGGTATAATGATCATCTTTTCCGGACCGGTATTGGCTCAAAGTTATGGAACCTCCGGAGGGCTGAGATTAGGGAGCAATAAGCACTACCGAACCTTGGGCGTAAGTGTACAACAGCGGGTTTTAAAGGATATTACACTGGAAGGCATAATCCAGTCAGATTTTAGCAATAACCACACCGCCCACCTCTTGGTAGAAAAGCATTCACGCATCATATCGAAACGATTTAATTATTACTATGGAGCAGGGATGTCCATAGGCTCTGAAGAAAGTCTGGTGAAAAATCATGAAACCCGGGAAATCACCCGTACCTATGGCAATGGAACACTAAACGCTGACCTGATCATTGGAATAGAGATGACCATGCTCAGTACAAATTTCAGCCTGGATTATAAGCCCAGTGTAAACATAATCGGTAATAGGAGGCCTTGGTATGCGGGTCAGATAGGCATTTCTGCACGCCATGTATTCGTCAAAAGTGCCGTACAAAAACGGAACCAAAGGAAGAAAAAAAGAAATAAACGAAGAGGAAAAGCTCCGTTTTTTGAAAATATAAGAGATAAATTCAGGGGTTATTAAATACAGGCCTATGATTCATTTACTTCCGTGTAATACATACCACATCAAGATGCCCCCTTATCTTCTCGATAATATCAATGAATCGACTATGTGGATCACTCCATTAGACGCCCCTATATCTAGGGTGGTAATGGTGGCACCATTTATCATGATCTGATTTCCTTTATTCCTCACATTTAGATTGCTATCACCCAGAGATTTTAAAGTTTGCCCATCTGAAAGATCTGCAGCTGTAATTTTACCTGGCACGATATGATGATTTAATATTTCTTTTAACCTCTGCCTGTTTCCAGGCTGCATCAGTTCCTGTAAGGTACCTGAAGGTAGTTTATCGAAGGCTCCGTTAGAAGGTGCAAATAGAGTAAATGGTCCATCCTCCTGAAGGGTACCGGCGAGTTCCCCTGCCTGAAGCGCTTTTACCAATGTTGATAAAAATTCTGTCTGGACCGCGATGTCCATTAAAGTATTTTCATCAGGCAAACTTTTCTTTTCATTTACCGGATCAAATGTAGTATATCCCGAAATCGCTGTGAACAAGAACAGCAGGCATATATTAAAATATTTTTTCATATACATGTTAACACTGATTTTCTATAACCGACTATTTAGAAATTTGTTGGCATTATTTTACAATCACCGTATAATTTTTATGCCATAAAACTTTTTACTGGTTTAATATTTTGAACATATAAAATGCTTTAAGGCACTTATTTTAAAATGAGAAGAAAAAATCTTACCATGGTATCATTCATTGGTTATTTAAAGAATAATTTGTACATTATTTGATGGTTAACGCATAATATTAATTATCTAATGATGTACTTATGAAAAACATTAAGTTTGGAAACACTTCTCTTCTGAAAGCAAATGTAGGTGAGGAAGAAAGAATTATATCAGTGATCGCCGGTTCTTTTATGCTATATAAAGGGATACTTAAAAGAAGGAGCCTCATAGAAGGACTTGCCGGAACTTATCTCTTATTTAGAGGAATAAGCGGTTACTGTCCTGGCTACGAGGCATTAGGCAAAAATAATCTGGCGGAAGAAAATCATCATATTTCGCTCAAAACTACTTTAACCATCCAAAAGTCTGCAAAGGAAATATATGAGTTCTGGAGAAAGCTTGAAAATTTACCTTTATTTATGGGACATCTTGAAAGTGTAAAGGTACTTGATGATATTCATTCAGAATGGAAGGCCAAACTTCCAGGTGGAATAGGCAACCTCACCTGGAAGAGTGAAATAGTTAAAGATATACCCAATCACCACATAGGATGGCATTCATTGGCTGATGCACCTATAGAAAACAAGGGTAATATCAAATTTATAGATTTAGGGAACGGACAAACCGATGCACATATAGCGATTTCCTATATCGTACCGGGAGGAATAGTAGGCAAAAGCATCGGTAAATTATTCCATCCTCTTTTTGAAGAGATCGTAAAGGAGGATATAGAAAACCTCAAGTTTTTTCTAGAAGCAGATATTAAATAAGTACCTAATAATTATAAGGAGAGCATTTGTTCTCCTTATAATTATATGAAATAGGATCATGGGCTATAATATATAATGCTATAATTTATAAGCCAATAGACCGATGACTGGAAAAACTTCAAAACCGGTAAACAGCTGCATTGATATTCATCCCAGCGCCAACCGAGGCAAATACTATGGTATCTCCATCATTGATCCGGTGTGGGTTTAGATCATCTTTGAGGATCAGATCAAGCAGTGTGGGTACGGTGGCTACGGAAGAATTACCCAACCATGATATTGTCATCGGCATAATATCCTCAGGCATATCCTCGTCCTCATAAAGTCCATAAAGCCTTTTTAAAATTTCATCATCCATTTTTCCATTGGCTTGATGAATCAGGACTTTTTTAACCTCGCCTATGGGTACTCCGGCTTTATCCAGACAGGCTTTAATAGCATTCGGAACGGTTTCCAAAGCATATTGATACAGTTTGCGCCCATTCATTTTGAGATACTGCCCACCGCATACCGCACTGGTATTGTAAGAATCACCCATATAAAGCATCTTTGAATACAATATAGTATCAGACCTGCTATTATGAGCCAAAATACCCATGGGCGTATTATTTTCTATGCCCTCTAAAATAACCGCTCCTGCACCATCTGCATAGATCATACTATCGCGGTCATGGGGGTCACAGACCCTGGAAAGCACCTCTGCCCCTATTACCATGACCCTTTTGGCATCTCCTGATTTGATATAGTAATCCGCCTGGATCATTCCTTGAAGCCATCCCGGACAGCCAAATGGAAGATCATAAGCTACAGTATAGGGATTCTCTATGCCCAGTTTATATTTTACTCGAGCTGCCAAACTCGGAACTATATCAAGCTCTCTGTTTCCATCTTTAATATCACCGAAGTTATGCGCTACTATAATATAGTCAAGTGACTCCTTATCCACACCTGATGATGTCAAAGCATTTTCTGCTGCAAAATATCCAATGTCTGAAGTCACTAGATCATCTGTCACATATCTCCTTTCGGTTATGGTGGTAATAGCCTGAAACTTTTCTATTATTTCCTGGTTAGGCTTGGTAATTTTTACCCCACTGGCATCGTAGAATTCACTGTCCAGAAAATCTTCATTTTTGATTATACGGGTTGGTATGTATCTTCCTGTACCCTTAATTATACTATATAACTTTTTACCCATAACGTCCCTTCTCTAAGGTGAGAAAACCTACATATTTATCTAATTCTTATAAATTTCAATCTATAGATTAAAATGTTGATATCCATGAGATTTTTTGAGAAGATAGGGAAAAAACAAACTTTATAATTAAAAAATTACCAATTATATTAAAATAGTGATAATAATCATCTAATCTACTTCTCCTGTTTTAAAGAAAAACAAGTTGGCTTTTAAAATAACAAATATCATAAATAACATGCATAAGGGATAGATGTACATCATATCCTTACCTTGACTATATTGAATATAATTTTGGGCATTTCCAAAAATCATTTATCAGTTTAATAGATGCAAGTCTCGCCCGGATTTATTTTAAAATGGATTATTATTCGCTTCAAAATAAAATTTAGCACAGCGTCAGGTAGCAATTTCTTTTAGCATACCCTTAAATATAAACCCATGAAAAGGTAAGACAGAATACCAGTACATTCTGCCCAACAATCCCAAAGGCCTAAAAGTGGCCGTTTGATAGATCATGTTGTTTTTGATTTCAAACTGAAGCCATGCCTCTCCTGGAAGTTTCATTTCTGCGTATAACAGAAGTTTTTTCTCATCCTTATTGGCATATAACACTCTCCAAAAATCAAGTGATTCGCCTGCATATATCATGGTAGCATTTTTTCTTCCTCTTCGCAATCCTACTCCTCCCACCATTTTGTCCATAAACCCCCTGATTCTCCAGAGCCAATTCGAATAATACCATCCCGTAACTCCTCCTATAGACCATATTTTGTCCAGCGCTTTTTCCACATTTTTTACTTCACGGATACGTTTATCTACATAACAGCCGTAAGTCGGTACATCCAGTAATTTATGGATACCAGGGTGAAGGTTTTTTCTTGACAAAGCATCTTTCCAACTGGAAATAACACCTTCATTTTGAATTCTATGAAAGGCTGCTTCTATAGCCTCTTCATATGAAAGAAGGTTTATATCCAGCATATTGCCGAGATCATTAGGTTCGCATATTACCTCCACGCTCATGCTTTTTACCAACTGGGAAGCCAACGGGTAGGAGACGGAGGTTACGAAATATAACCAATAGGAAGATAATTTGGGGGTCATCACCGGCACTGTAACTATGGTTCTATTTAGCTTTCTAGCTTTCGCATATCCCATGAGCATCTGTTTATAGGTTAAGATTTCCGGTCCTCCTATATCGAAATTTTTATCATAAGCTTTCTCAAAACCCAATACTCCTTTCAGGAATTCTACCACATTCCTTATTGCTATAGGCTGTGAGCGGGTATTGAGCCATTTGGGAGCCACCATGACGGGCAGCTTCTCTACCAGGTCTCTGATGATTTCAAATGAAGCACTACCCGATCCAAGTATGATAGCAGCTCTAAGTGTAGTGGTATGAAAACTACCGGATGAAAGTATCTCCTCCACCAGCTTTCTTGACTTGAGGTGTTTGGAAAGCTTCTCATCATTGATTATTCCGCTCAGATATATGACTTGCCTGACCTGGGTCTTCTGGATCTGATTTACAAAATTTTCAGCAGATCTTTTTTCCATATTGGCATAATCACCACGCGTGGTAGACATGGAATGGATCAGATAATAGGCAGCTTCTATATCAGTAGGTATATTATCAAGCGTATCCTCTTTAAGAAAATCTACCTGTATTACAGTAAGTTTTTTGGATTCATATTTGGTTACATCAAATCTGTTTACATCCCTGACACAGCATACCACTTCATGCCCTTCGCTAAGCAGTACGGGAAGTAATCTCTGTCCGATATATCCTGTAGTACCTGTCAATAATATCTTCATAATATGTAGTTTTCCAATTCATAACTTACTGAACAGGGCCTAAACCATGTAAGTCGCTCACTTGTTTAAGCAGTATAATCCGGTGAAATGGAAGTTTAATAACAAATGAAGTATGATTAACAATTTCTGATTTGATCTGTTTATATTTTTTAGCAAAGGCAAACTCTATCATATGGACATTAATAATCCCTCAGAACTGGTATTGGGGAAAATAGAAGAATGGATAAGGACAGCAATCGTGATGCTCCCAAATATTGTAACCGCTATTGTTATTGTCATTGTAGGTTACTTGATTGCAAAGCTAGCCAGAAAACTTATCGGTAAAGGCATGAAGAGGGTAACAGGACATGATGCCCTACTTTCCTTAATCACCACTACTGTATATACAGCCATAATACTGGTTTTTTGTTTTCTTGCCCTAGGGGTACTAAATTTAGATAGGACAGTAACCACCTTATTGGCTGGGGCGGGTATTATAGGTTTGGCACTAGGTTTTGCTTTTCAGGATATCATGGCAAATTTTATGTCCGGTGTTATCATGGCTATAAGAAAACCTTTTAAAGAAGGCGATCTAATTCAAAGTGAAGATAATAAAGGTGTAGTGGTAAGGTTAAACTTACGGGCTACTATTTTAAGGTCACTCCAGGGACAGATTTTGATCGTTCCCAATAAGGATGTTTTTGAAAACACCATTACCAACTATAACACATTGGGCAGAAGAAGAATAGATCTGGAATGTGGGGTGTCTTATGGTGATGATTTAGAAAAAGTAAAGAAATTGACTTTGGAGGCAGTAAAAAGCATTAAAACTGTCCTTCAAGATCAGGATATATCACTCTATTTTACAGAGTTTGGTGATAGTTCTATCAATTTTGTGGTAAGATTTTGGGTGAGTTTTAAAAAGCAACCGGATTATCTGGGCGCTAAAAGCGAAGCCATAATGGCCATTAAAAAAATATATGATGAAAATGATATTATGATTCCTTTTCCAATCAGAACTTTGGATTTTGGAATTAAAGGTGGTGAGAAGCTGCATGAAGTATGGCCAAAGCAAATGGGAGCAAATGAAGATCCGTCTTAACAATAATTTTAAAGCAAAATATACATTAGAATTACGGAATGATTCATTCCCGCAGACCGGTGGAATGTATTATATAATATAAACTATTGGGTCTACTCATGATTAAACTGTAGATAACACGGCATAACTTTAATCACCTATTCTAAAAATAGCACTTAAAGATTATTAAACATTAAATTTTGGCACTGTTTTATATATAGTAGTAAAAGTAATATATTACATTAAAACTATTAGTGATTTTTACCAGTGCCTATTTTATGACAAATCAAACCATCATCGCCGCAGATGGGATATTATCTACCATCGGCCATACACCATTAGTGCATCTTAAAAAGTTGTTTCCACATTTTGATGGAATGATTTACGGAAAATTAGAAGCTTTTAATCCAGCAGGCAGCATAAAAGACCGGACAGCCCATCATATTATCCAAAAAGGTGTATCTCAGGGTAAAATCAATGGAGGTACTACCATCATTGAAAGTACTTCCGGTAATATGGGGATCGGTCTCGCCCAATGCTGCCTAAGTCTTGGGCTAAAGCTCAAATTGGTGGTAGACCCGTATATCAATGCACAGGCTGAAAAAATACTCAAAGCCTATGGTGCAGAAATAGTTAAGGTCACAGATCCAGATGATACCGGAGGATATCTGAATGCAAGAATTAATAAGGTAGGAGAACTACTTGCCTCTACCAGAAATTCATTTTGGCCCAATCAATATGGGAGCCATCATAATCCGGAAGCCCATCATCAGACGATGGAAGAAATATTAGATGAGCTCTATGGCAATTTGGACTATATATTTATAGCAACCAGTACCTGTGGTACGCTTATGGGATGCGCAGAAAAAATATATGAAGGCGGCTATAAAACGAAAATCATTCCCGTGGATTCAGAAGGAAGTATCATATTTGGGGGCACGGCTTCCAAGAGGCTTATCCCAGGATTTGGCGCCGGGCGACCTTCTCAGTTTTTGAATACACATTTAGTAGAAAAGCCTATGCTCATCAATGAACCTGACAGTATAAAAGGCGCAAGAATGCTATTGAAGAGAGAAGCCATATTGGCTGGAGGATCTTCTGGTGCAGTGGTGATGGCAATACAGAAAATGTTGCCACATATCTCACCCGATGCTACCATAGCCTGCATTATATGTGACCGAGGGGAAAGATACCTGGACACTATATATTCTGATACATGGGTGGAAGAAAATTATGGAAAGGAAACTTTAGATTTTATTTCTATGCCAGATAATCCGATATTATCATGATATGGACGATTAAAAATTTGAATTTAACTTCATGTCATGAATGGCTCAAAACCCATACATTGCAGCCCTCCACTAATCAACATGACCATCATACAAAAATAGCCATTATAGGTGGCGGACCTAAAGGAATGTATGGATTGGAAAGGTTATTGGCATCGCTTCAAGATTCAGATGCAAATGAACTTCTAGAGATAGATTTTTATAATGAAAATGAACATTTTGGTGCAGGCAATAATTATAGGATAGACCAACCCGAATACCTGCTCATAAATTATTCAATTGGCAATATCAACATGTGGATAGATGAGCAGCCACTTTCAAATGCTAAGCATACCTTATCGTTACTGGATTGGATTAATTATTATAAGAAGGACAATGAACGAAAGGCAGAAGAAGTACATTACGCCTCCAGAGCATTGGTGGGACTGTATCTACAGTATGGATTAGCTGAGATGCTGAAGAATCTTCCCTCCCATGTACTGGTGAAACTGATAATAGGCAGCGTCAGCGATATATTAGATCAGAATGATCAATATTTTCTTACACTAAAGGATGGAATGGTAACCCAAGCTTATGATCAGTTATTATTGGCTACTGGACATTCCCAAATATTTAATACTGAGTACGAACAAGCCTGCTTATCTTTAGCTGAAGCTCATCCCGGAACCTATTTTATTCCACATGCCTATCCGGTAAATCCTACGCTTACCGAACTTCCCCCTAACCTGAAGGTTGCCATAAAAGGAATGGGACTTACTTTCGTAGATGCTGCCCTGGCTTTAACGGAAGGAAAAGGAGGAAAATTCATAGACCGGGAGGGTCATTTAAATTATGAAAGGTCAGGAAGAGAACCTCAAATATATGCATTTTCAAGAGGGGGACTGCCTATGCTGCCTAGAGGACCATTAAGCAAAACTACCCGGTACCAGACCAAGTACTTTACTGCAGGTTTTGTAGAAAAAATGAGGCTTCGCTACCCAAAAGGTACCTTAAATTTTGAAACTGAACTATTGCCAGTCATAAAACAGGAATATCAATATGCCTACTACAGCACCTGGATGAAAAAGTACGGCTATAAATGCGGGGATAGCGCTAGTTTCAAATCATTTGAAAGTGATATATCATCATTTAGGCTACAATATCAGGAAATTCCTGCTTTTAATTTGGATGATTTTTTATCTCCGCTTAGGGGTATTCGCTTTGCAAATAAGGAATCCTACCATCAGTATGTCATAGACTATCTAGAACAGGCTATAAAGGAAGCTGAAATCGGGGAACAAAATAGCCCAATGATGGCTGCCGTAGCGGTTTGGAGGGAGATTACCCCATTAATAAGTTCACTGTATGAATTTGGCGGATTTACTCCAGCCTCACAAAAGGTCTTCGAAGAGCTCTATTACAGTAGATTCAGTAGAGTAACTTTCGGACCTCCTATCGCGAATATCAAAAAAATAGTGGCATTAGCAAAAGCATCTATTTTGAACTTTTCCTTAGGTCCATCTCCCATTGTATCTTGTGATGAGGAATCCGGTAAGTTTCATCTCAAAAGTAGCCACCCACCTTTTGAAATTAAAGTAGATGGTTTAGTAGATGCCCGCATAGCCAAGCCTAATCTAAATAACGGCACTCCTGAAGTTTATCAAAACCTGTTAAGTAGAGATATGGCTGTCCCCTTTATCAACCAGGGATATATACCTGGATGTATCCATATATCGCAGAAAGGATACCTCATTAGTTCCGATGGTACTATCAATAATAAAATCGCTTTGACAGGTACCCCTACAGAAGGAGTTACTTTGGATAATGATACATTATCAAGAACCAGAAATAACTTTGTCAGTGAATGGGCTTACTTAACTGTTCAAAAACTCCAACAGCGCACTGCATATATTACAAAATAATTATCTTTTACAAATGACATTACCATTACTCACTCCCATAAAACATCAGTGGATCAAGTCCTTCACTAAAAAAAGCGATCAGATTAAAGAACTAATAGAGCGCTATCATTCACCGATAAATGTGCACCATATGGCACCTTTTGAAGAAAATTATAAGGAGTTTTCGGATGTCTTTAATCAATATGATTTAGCCCATAAAATTTATTTTGCAAGAAAAGCCAATAAATCAATAGCCTTTGTCAAAGAGGCAAAACGTCTGGATTTCGGTGTGGATACAGCTAGTTTTAAAGAGCTCTCACAATGTTTGGAAGTGGGTATTCCTTCTGAAAATATTGCTCTGACCGCTGCAGTTAAAGAAGAGCGTTTGGTGAGGCTGGCTATAGAGAACAAAGTACCTATTGTCATAGATAATTTAGATGAATGCGCACTGGTACAACAAGTAGCAGAACAGCTAAATAAGAAGGTAAAAGTGGGCATAAGGATAGGTGGTTTTCTTTATGAAGGAAAGCCACTTTATTCCAGATTCGGATTTCCTCCAAATGAAGTCGTAAGGATGATTTCAGAAAATTTGGGATCAAGAGGAAAATTCAACCATTTGGAATTCTCAGGATTTCATTTCCATCTAAACGGGTATTCACCTTCACAAAGGGCAGAAGCCATCATCCAAACATTAACCTGTGTAGATGAGTTAAAATCATTAAATATCCCAACTCAATTCATAGATATCGGCGGCGGTTTTCTCATTAATTATCTGGAAGATGAAAACCAATGGAATCACTTTCATGAGCAACTGAGAAAAGCGATAAAAGGTGAGCGTGAAGAGGTTACTTTTAGAAATGACAGTCTTGGATACCAACTTATAGATGGCAATTTATATGGAGACGCCAAAGTTTATCCTTACTATAATGATAAGCCTAGAGCAAAGTTTTTAAAAGAAATACTAATCTATCAAGATGAATATGGTACACCCGTACATTCACTCTTAAAAAATCATAATATCGAAGTCAGAATAGAACCAGGCCGTTCTTTATTGGACCAAACAGGCATTACCTGTGCGAGAGTGGCCTTCAGAAAAATAGATATAGCAGGCAATTTGCTGATAGGACTGGAAATGAACAGAACCCAGATGTTCAGTTCCAGCTTGGATTTTCTGCTTGACCCTATCGTGCTGCACCAATCATCTGATTCGGCTTCTGAGCATGTATCAGGATATTTAGTGGGTGCTTATTGTTTAGAACAAGAGCTGATTTTAAAAAGGAAAATCGCTTTTAAACAAAAACCGCAGATTGGTGATATCGTATGTTTTGTCAATACAGCCGGATACATGATGCACTTCTATGAATCAGAGGCCCATCTATTTGATTTAGCCAAAAATCTGGTAGCGGTATCAAATCTCGATGAATTTATAGTTAAGCCTGATGAGGAATAAAAAAACCTCTCCATAAAATTCAGGAGAGGTCAGTTACTTATTTTAATCTGGGAAACCCATATATGCACTTATAAATTATTATTTAAGCTCATCATCAATGCATAGCTCTAAACCCTGGTTCATAGATTACCCTGACAAATGATTGGAGCCCTCTTATATCTTTATTGATCGGTACACCGGTCACAATGCCGATCATTAAATTTTCGGCCAAGGCAACTCTCATCTGAGGACGGATCACCGTCTGCAGTCTTCTATCCATTAATTCTTTATTAACCTCTATACCTATAAAGTTTCGCGTACCGGTCACCATATAGTGAAAGTTAGTATTGATTTCATAGACGGCTTCCCAATGATGGCCAAACTCCTGTATGATTCTCGGACCTGTATAAATTAAAGTGTGGTAGTTCATCCCCCATCTTTTGGCAGCCACAAAAAAAGGATTATAAATATTCCCTCTCAAAAGGTTTTCTTCTCCCATTCTATTAAGGTCTGTAAGCTCAAACTCATGAATATATCCTAGAGCTAAAGAAGTACTGTATTTTTCAGATACCAAAAAAGTCCATTGTGTGGCTAACTTGAGGCTTTCCAGCCTATTAGAGGGACGGATATATCCTTCCCCAGGATCAAATTGACCATAAATCGTCAAAGGCAATTCTACTTCAAAACCCAACCTATCTATAGGAGCCCATTCATATTCTACTAATGCTTCATATTCATTAAAATTCTGTCCCCCTTTCATTCCAAGGCCGACATTCCATTCCTTTTCCCCTTTTCTAGCTCCCAAATCTCTGATAAGATCAATATACAGGGGTTCAGCATGTAATACCTTAGGTTTTTGGCCCATCTTTATCTCTACCTCATTAATAAAAATACTGTCTAGGTACACATTTGGAATTGTATCACGCTCTACCTGTGAATAGGCACAAACAGGTAGGATAATAAAAAGAAATAATATAAAATTTTTCATTGTCTTATTAAATTTTGTCGCAAATATATAAAATGCAATAAGTAAAACTATATTATAAATTTTTAATTAACAGATTTTACCATATGCTATTCCCATATTTTAACAAAAAAATAAAACAAATCTATTACACAAAGCTTTTATCGACCATGAAAGGGATCAAAAAGCAATACCTACCTGACAAAGTCTGCCCTAAATGTAAGTTCAGCTTTAGCTGGCGCAGGAAATGGGCAAAAGACTGGGAGCAGGTTATCTATTGCAGCCAAAAGTGTAGGAAAGAAAAATCCAAAGCTATTTCAAAAAACAGCTTAGCATAAAACAGCGTAAAATGCGTACTTCCATAATATGGTTTAAAACCGACTTGCGGTTATATGATAATGAAACCCTATACAGGGCACAAGAACAAAGTGATGAAATCATACCTGTATATTGTCTGGATGATGCTCATTTCATAAAAACCGAATTTGGCTTTCAGAAAACAGGAACATATCGGGCCAAATTTCTTTTAGCATGTCTATTAGATCTGGATAAAAGACTTAGAAATATAGGATCCGGTCTGATCGTAGTGAAAGGAAAGCCTGAAGAGGAAATTCCAAAAATAGCAAAAGCTTACAATGCACAGAGGGTCTATGCTAAAAAAGAGGTAGCATATGAAGAAAAAAAAGCAGCCGAAAAAGTTGAGAAAGCATTATGGGAAATAAAATGTTCACTGGAGGTATATAGTACCAGTACACTGTACCATGCTCAGGATTTACCTTTTCCTATCAATGAGATACCTGATATTTTCACAAATTTTAGAAAACAGGTAGAATCAGATTCCTTTATACGACCAGTATTTCCGTCGCCTGCTCATTTAGATTCTCCACCCATCCCTGATTTGGTGCTTCCTCTATTAGGTGATTTAGGTTTGGAAGATGCCAAGGTAGATAAGAGACAGGCCATGGATTTTAAGGGCGGGGAAAGTGAAGCAGTGTTGAGGATGCAGCAATATTTTTTTGAAAGAAAAGCAATATCCTCTTATAAACAAACCAGAAACGGCATGATAGGAGACCTATATTCCACAAAATTTTCACCCTACTTATCTGCAGGCTGCCTATCTCCAAGGGGAATATACCATCAATTAAAAATATATGAAGAACAGTACGGTGCAAATGATTCTACCTATTGGCTAGTTTTTGAATTAATGTGGAGGGACTATTTCCGGTTTATGATGAAAAAATACCATAATAGATTTTTCCAACAGAACGGCATTAAATCCAAAGATCATCATATCGCCTCCCATAATCAGGAACTTTTAGAAACATGGATAAACGGAAAAACAGGAGATGATTTTGTGGATGCCAATATGTTGGAGCTAAAACTTTCCGGTTATATGAGCAATCGAGGCAGACAAAATGTGGCCAGCTATCTGGTCCATGACCTGAATCTGGACTGGCGATATGGTGCTGCCTACTTTGAGCAGCAGCTAGTAGACTATGATGTATGCAGCAACTGGGGCAACTGGGCCTATCAGGCCGGTGTAGGCAATGATCCGAGGGGAAAGCGAAAATTCAATACACAAAAGCAAGCGGAAGAGTATGATTCAGAAGGAAAATACAGAAAATTATGGTTGAAGAAAAGATAAGAGGTCAATTTTACGCAGTGAAACATTCAATTTACGGCAGAACTGAGAAGTCCATTCAACCGACTTTTTCAGAAAGCGACATGGATCGAATCATAGAGATGGCATGGGAAGACAGGACACCATTTGATGCCATAACTTACCAGTGTGGACTCAAAGAGGAGGAAGTAAAGGCCCTGATGAAAAAAAGCCTGAAGTTCAGCAGCTATAAAAGATGGCGTAAAAGAGTGGAAAGCTGCCGCACCAAACATTTAAAAACTCGATCTGTAAGTATTGGAAGATTTAAAAGTAAAGCCCAAAAGCACATTACGGGAAATAGGATCAGTAAGAGCAGCTATTAATTTAAAAAAGAAAGGATAGCAGCGTTGCTACAATTGATAAGCGGAGATGTTCATTATATTTACAATTCTTACCTTTCATCTAAAGAGCATGACTAATATAGTAGGAACATAAAAATTAAATGAAAAAAATCCTGCCGATCATCGTATCATCCCAGTTTTTATGTACCTCTCTTTGGTTTGCGGGCAATTCAGTGGCTTCGGATATAGTTCGTGATCTGCATCTTGCACCTGGATTTCTTGCTCATCTGACGAGCGCGGTTCAATTCGGATTTATTGTGGGGACATTCATTTTTGCTTTATTGACCATTGCCGACCGGTTTTCTCCTTCTGCCGTTTTCTTTTACAGTGCCTTACTTGCAGCTGCATCTAATCTGGGGATAGTGATAGAAGGGCTACAGGAAATTCACTTGCTCGGATTTAGGTTTTTTACAGGCTTCTTCCTGGCAGGCATTTACCCTGTGGGTATGAAAATCGCCTCTGATTATTTTGATAAGGGATTAGGTAAATCTCTTGGATACCTAGTGGGGGCATTGGTGTTGGGGACGTCATTTCCCCATCTTCTGAAAACTTTTTCAGGGGATCTACCTTGGGCATATGTCATCTATGCTACCACAGTACTATCAGTGCTCGGGGGCTTATTGATATATCTTTTCGTCCCGGACGGTCCATATAGAAGGAGCATGCAAAAGCTCAAATTTAAAGCTGTGACAAAGGGATTTGAGAACAGTAATTTGCGTGCTGCGGTGCTGGGCTACTTCGGCCATATGTGGGAGCTTTACGCTTTCTGGGCCTTCATTCCTATAATGCTGGCTAATTATAACGCATGGATGCCTTCTGCAAATTTAAATATAGCATTTCTGTCCTTCCTGATCATAGCTGCTGGAGCTCTTTCCTGTGCTGTTGGAGGAATTATATCCCAATATGCCGGTCCTAGCAAAGTAGCTTTCACTGCGTTATTACTTTCAGGTATATGCTGTCTAATGTCTCCCTTCTTTATGCTAAGCAGTTCCTCCAGCTTACTGGTCGCCTTCCTTTTTTTCTGGGGAATGGTAGTGACAGCCGACTCTCCGCAGTTTTCAGCACTGGTGGCACAGCACTCTAAAGAAACCTCCAGGGGTACCAACCTCACTTTAGTCAACTGCTTGGGCTTTTCTAGTACTATAGTGAGCATACAGCTGCTTAATTTTTTATCTACCATCATCAGTCCACAGTACCTGTATCTGTTCTTAGGAGTCGGACCACTTATAGGGACAATAGCTATGTATTTAGAGAGAAAGCCTATCATGATAAGGTAATGGTAGCTGGCAATTAGTATCCCAGAGTATGTAGAACATATGCCCAGAAGTCAAAAACTATTATATGCAATATGACTCAGTATTTTAAATCATTGCTTTTTAATAACCAGTACTTTATCCTTATTACTGCTGATATTGCATACTCTTGATTAATCACCCTCTATTCCTCCACTTTCCAGAAATTAAAAACCTTACCTTTACATCATGGAAAAGAGCATAGAAGAATCAAACAGGTTGTATATAAAGCATCTGGGCATTGAAGCATTCAATGAGATGCAGCAGGAGGTCATTGAAAAATCAGCTGGCCAAGCCAACCTGATGCTTTTAGCTCCTACCGGATCAGGAAAAACCCTAGCATTTTTGGTTCCCCTGACAAACAAGCTCCAAAAAGATGCAAAAGGAATCCAGGCGATGATCATCGCCCCTTCCCGTGAACTTTGTATACAGATAGAGCAGGTTTTCAAATCTATGAAAACAAGTTTTAAAGTCAGTACCTGCTATGGTGGGCATTCATCTAAAATAGAACAGCAAAGTTTAAGTGAATCACCGGCTGTCATCATCGGCACACCGGGTAGGCTTCAGGACCATATCATAAGGGAATCCTTTGATGCCAAAACCATAAAGACAGTGGTTTTGGACGAATTTGACAAGTCCTTGCAACTGGGCTTCCATGACCAGCTGCAGACCATCTTCAGATCATTCAACGGCAAACAGCAGCACTTGCTCACCTCTGCCACCAAGTTGGAAAAATGGCCGGGATTTTTGCCTTTTCAGCACCCATTGACGTTGGATTTTCTCAAAAATGAAGTCCATTCCAAATTAAAGCTTCGAGTGGTCCATACCGACAGCATAGAAAAAGCAGAAACGCTCATGAGGTTGGTAGCAGGTTTTGACAATGATGTCAGTCTTGTTTTTTGCAACCATAGGGATGCCGTGGAGCGGATAAGTGCTTTATTCACGGACCATGAATTTGCCCACGGCACCTTGCATGGAGGGATGGAACAGATAGACAGGGAAAAGAACCTCATCAAATTCCGGGGCGGAGCATGTAATGTCCTGATCGCTACTGATCTAGCTTCCCGCGGCCTGGACATTCCTGAGATAAAACATGTAGTTCACTACCAACTACCGCCCAAAGAAGATGCTTTTATCCACCGCAATGGCCGGACAGCCAGGATGCATGCAGAAGGCCAGGCCTATCTGGTGCTGGCCCATGATGAAAATATCCCTGAATACATCGACAAAGATATAGAAGACCTGAACATCCCTGATAAATTAAAACTTCCCGCACCCCCTGAATATACCTGCATATATATCAGTGTCGGCAAAAAAGATAAGATCAGCAAAGGGGATATCGTCGGGTATTTTTCGAAAAAGGGAGAACTCAGCAGTGGGGATATCGGTCATATTACTTTACTTGACTTTGCTTCTTATGTTTCTGTAAAAAAAGGGAAGGTAAATAAGCTTCTTTCAAAATTAAAGAATGAAAAATTAAAAAAAATGAAGGTAAAGATGGAGGAAGCAAATTAAAAAATCATAGTATTAGTGAGTCAGATATTAGATAAAGCCATTATGGAAATCCATGATGTAAGGACAAAATCAAAATGCTCGTAAATTAGGTTTAAACATTAATAGTCAACATTTTAGTTAATTCTTATAGAAAGCCCTAATAGAAGCTGCTGATATTTAAGTTCGCCCCCATTTACCACTTTTTCAAAATTAACGGACTGACCTCTAAATTCTCTTTCATACCTCAGATCCAAGCCTATCCTTCCCAGGTTTAGTCCTACACCGGCATGGTAGCCTGCATTGAACCTTTTAACATCAGGGCTATAATTAAAACCGGTCAGGTCATCCCTTAGCGTATAATGAAATGATGGACCGGCAAAAACACTTATGAGTGACCCGAATAAATTCAGCCCCACCAACAGTGGGGCATCCATACGCTGGGTGAGGTATTTATCCCCATCCACTAGGGTCTTCATTTGTCCATATACCAGTTCTGGCCTCAGATAAATAGGTCCAAGATTCAACTTTCCAAAAGCCCCGACATGAAAGCCTAAATTATTAAGCGGATCACCATAGACCATACCCGCTTCACGAAAAAAATTACCATTTGAATTGTAGTTCAGGCCAGCTTTTAGCCCATATCCTCCCTTACTTTGAGCCATAAGCTCCTGCAGGGAAAAAATGGTCATAAATAAAAGGACGGTTATAAATAGGGCGTTTTTCATAAGATCGGTTACCACAATCATCTATGGAATCTTTTAGATAAGGTAGGTCCTTGAATTTTATAGATTTTCATTACAATATTAATACCCAATGTCCGGTATTATGAAAAAGTCTTCTAGGCTAATACTGTGTATGATATTGTGAATATGATAGATTATAGGATACCTGTACCCTGATTTTAGTTTCCACACCAGCAGCCTAACCAACATAAGACTATGCTGACTCTAGAAGATAGCACTACCCACAATCAGTAAAACATATTCACTATTCCGATTAAAAATTGCATTGATCATAACGCTTGCAGCTTTATCGTCTCCCAGAGCACTTTTTTTTGATTCAATATCAGCTTGGTGTAGCCGGTCATTGTTGACCACCTTAACAATGTCACTGTATACAAAACTTGGATGAATCATAGTATGGCATACATTTGTGTCTTCAGTTCGACCTGTAGCATTGGTCCTAAAGGTCTGACAGCAGCTTAGAAGGCTCCATATGCACCGATCATTGGTCAGGGAGAGATTACATACATAGTTCCTAATAAGATCTTTAGATAAAGAAGACCATACCTCACTGTTAGCGCTAATCCTGTGACATATTCCTAAAGCTTCCGGGATCTGGTCCTCTTTATAAACCGACTTATTTGCCCCCTATATTTACCATTGATGATTTTGATAGTTATCTAATAAATCATCTTTTACAGCAAAATATTGCTAATTAATTATAGTTTCGCTAATTTGATATATTCAAAATAAAATATTCATGGAGAAGCCTTTCTGCCCCAAATGCGATGGAGAAATTGTTATTAAGAGTGGTGTAGTAGGTGGCAGGCAACGCTTTAAATGTAAAAAATGCCTTTACTATTTTACTGTCAATAAACATGGAAAGGAAATAGATAAATACTATGTTGTAAAGGCTTTACAACTCTATATTGAAGGAATCTCTTACCGGGAAATCGAAAGGATATTGGGCGTGAGCCATGTATCGGTAATGAATTGGGTAAAAAAATACAAAATCAAAGCTCCGGAAAACTACGACTATAGACCCACCTATAAAATCCTGAATCATCAAGAATTAACCCTGTATCTGGCTAATAGGGAAAATTTAACACAAGCAGGTATGTTGATCACCGAACTGGGTGACAAATATATGATTATCAAATGGGAACGATTTAAAAATCAATAATTAGGCAGCTATATTAAATTTCCAAAAAAGTACATCTAATTTTACTTTTGAGTTATAAGTTTTCACCTTGGGATATACTTGTTATTTAATTTATCAAATAACACATAAACCCAAAATGAAAAATATTCTACTGATTATTGTTTTAGCAGTAAAAGGAATCGTATGTGTTTTTCCTGTAATGGCACAGGATCCCTCAACCAGGGCCGGTGATCAAATAGACCATAGCTATCAACCACTCACTCTCAAACTAAATGAGGAAGGGTCGAAATACATCAGATTCATCTTATGGAACCAAATGTGGGCCAGGGTAACAGAGAATAACCCCGGGACTATGGATATCAATAACAATCCCAGCAACAGCACAGTAGATATAGGGATCCGCCGTGCAAGAATGCTTGCCTATGCAGAAATTTCTCCTCGCTTTATGATATTGACCCACTGGGGGATAAATAACCAGACCTTTACAAACGGTGGAGTACCAGGAGGTGGGGCTACCGGTAATGCAGGAAACTTACCTGTGACAGTCGATCCAGCGACAGGACTAGGAGGAGCCACTGGGGCATCTGCCAAAAAACCACAGCTGTTTTTCCATGATATATGGTCAGAATTTAAAATAGTCGATGAACTATATGTGGGTATGGGACTACATTACTGGAATGGGATATCCAGAATGACCAGCCATAGCACCCTAAATTTTATGGCAGTAGACGCTCCCATTTTTAACTGGCCCACTATAGATTTAACTGACCAGTTTGCCAGGCAGTTTGGATTTTATGCCAAAGGTCAACTAGGTAAAATAGATTACCGACTGGCCTTAAACAAGCCATATGCAGTGGGCAACGGAGGCAGATATGATGCCTCATCCCAAAAACCTATAGCTGCCAATATGGTCAATGATAATTGGGCTACCCAAGGTTATATCGCCTACCAATTTTTGGATAAAGAAAATAATAAACTTCCTTTCTTTACAGGTAGCTACCTAGGCGGTAAAAGCGTATTCAATATAGGAGCAGGATGGCACTACCACCCCGGTGCTACTACTTCTTCTAGCGGAGAGGGACACATCATCACACATGATATCACACTTTTGGGATTGGATGCATTCCTTGATTTGCCTTTGAACAAAGCTTCGGGAACGGCTTTGACCACCTATGCAGTATACTATAACTATGACTTTGGGCCAAATTATATGAGAAATGTAGGTATTATGAATGTAGGGTTCGGATCCGGCACTTCCCAAAACGGACCCGGTAATGCACAGCCCACCATAGGGACCGGCAATATTTTCTACACCCAGTCGGGGCTTCTTTTGCCGAAAAGTATGCTGGGTACCAGTGGCAGGTTACAGCCATTTGGAGCCCTGACCCATAAGCAATTTGAATACTTCAACGAAGGATCCTGGCAATATGATCTGGGAATAAACTATTATATCAACGGACACCATTCAAAAATAACATTACAATACAGCCAAAGGCCCATTTTCGAACAGTATGTGAGATCCGGATCCGCAGGTGAATTTATATTACAAACACATATATTCTTATAAACAAACACCCTAAATAACATAAATAATGGATACGCACAAAGCACGCATGAAAGACTATTGGAGAAGAAATATCAAAATAGTGCTTTCCTTAATGGCCATATGGTTCCTGGTTTCCTTTGGATTCGGAATTTTATTGGTAGAACAATTAAATGTCATCCGGATGGGAGGATTTAAACTTGGATTCTGGTTTGCCCAACAAGGCTCTATTTTCACCTTTGTCATTTTAATTTTTGTATATGTGTACAAAATGAACCAGCTGGACAAAGAATTTGACGTCAATGAAGAATAAACCCTCACTTCTATAATTTGAATAATATGGAAATATTAACCTGGACCTATATACTCGTAGGTTTATCTTTTGCATTATATATAGGCATAGCTATATACACCCGAGCCGGGTCCACCAAAGAATTTTACACAGCTGGAGGGGGGGTTTCTCCTTTGGCAAATGGTATGGCTACTGCCGCAGACTGGATGTCAGCAGCATCTTTTATCTCCATGGCAGGGATCATTGCATTTTCAGGATACGATGGTTCCGTTTACCTCATGGGTTGGACGGGAGGATATGTGCTGTTGGCGCTGCTACTGGCACCTTATCTCCGTAAATTTGGAAAATTCACTGTCCCCGACTTTGTGGGAGACAGGTATTATTCCAACAAAGCAAGGGTAGTGGCTGTATTCTGCGCACTCTTTATATCTTTCACTTATGTAGCCGGACAGATGAGAGGTGTAGGGATCGTATTTTCGAGGTACCTGGAAGTGGATATCAATACTGGTGTTTTGATAGGTATGGCCATAGTGTTTTTCTATGCCGTACTAGGAGGCATGAAAGGAATCACTTATACCCAGGTGGCGCAGTACTGCGTACTTATATTTGCTTTTATGGTCCCTGCCATATTTATCTCCATCCAGCTGACCGGCAATCCTATACCACAAATGGGGCTGGGAGGAACGGTAGAGGACGGCCAGTATCTATTAGATAAATTGGATGGTGTATTGGGTGATTTAGGCTTTGATGAATATACATCCGGAAGAAAGGATATGATCGATATCTTTGCGATCACTTTGGCATTGATGGTGGGTACGGCAGGGCTTCCACATGTTATCGTTAGGTTTTTTACAGTCCCCAGGGTGAAAGACGCCCGGCTTTCCGCAGGCTATGCCTTAGTTTTTATCTCTATACTATATACTACCGCTCCGGCAGTGGCTGCTTTTGGAATTTATAATGCCATAGATACTGTGGCAGGCCAGCCGGTGGACCAGCTCCCAGAATGGGTAGCCAACTGGCAAAAGACCAATCTCATCACCGTCGAAGATATAGATGGAGATGGATTTGTCCAATATACACCTTACCGAGATACCAATGAACTCAACATAGATAAGGATATCATGGTACTAGCTGCCCCTGAAATCGCCAGACTGCCAAATTGGGTGGTAGGATTGGTAGCAGCAGGCGGTATGGCGGCTGCTTTATCTACAGCGGCAGGGCTGTTACTTGTCATCTCTACATCCGTATCCAGGGATCTCTTCAGAACGTTCAGACCTACCATGACAGAAAAAACAGAATTGAGAATAGCCAGAGCCTCTGCAGCAGTGGCCGTGGGTATAGCCGGTTACTTTGGTGTAAATCCTCCTGGTTTTGTAGCAGAGGTAGTTGCCTTTGCATTTGGATTGGCAGCCGCTTCTTTCTTCCCGGTCATTATCATGGGTATCTTCTCCACAAGGATGAACAAAGAGGGAGCGATAGCTGGGATGCTTTCAGGTCTGATATTTACATTGAGTTATATTATCTATTTCAAATTCGGCCAAACCCTTTTCGGATTATCTCCGGAAGCAGTTTCACCCAGTAACTGGCTTTTGGGCATATCCCCAGAGGGAATTGGGGCAGTGGGTATGGTAATCAACTTTGTGGCCTGTTATATAGTGTCTAAATCCACCCCTGCCCCACCGCAGGAAGTACAGGATATCATACAGGAAATAAGAATCCCCAGAGGTGCTAAAAAACCCATAGAAGGTCATTAATAGCTTATAAGAATAGTAAAAGCGACTCCGACATGAATTTTTGTCGGAGTCTCACTTTTATTCGCCAACGAAAAGGATTATCTTCATTAAGAAACCACTGGACATGAAGCCCTCTTTAAAGAATCACTATTTATGGGTAACGTTTTTGATTGGGATGTTCTTCTTGAATTATCCTGTACTGTCTATCTATAATCTGCCCAAATTTTGGTTTGGTATCCCTATTTTGTATTTCATGATATTTACACTATGGATGCTTTTAATCAGTATAACCTATTTGATCATTAAAACTACCTCAAAAGAAAAGGATGATAAATAATGGTATCATCATAGCGTTTACTTTTGGTTATTTGGCACTGCTTTTTGCCATAGCTTGGTTTTCGGAAAAAGCATCAGTTAAAGGAAGGCATCTCTCTAATCACCCCTTCATTTATGCCCTGTCCTTGGCTGTTTATTGTACGGCATGGACCTACTATGGGTCAGTAGGAAGAGCGTCTACCAATGGTATGGAATTCTTGACCATATTCATCGGTCCCAGCCTTATAGCACCACTTTGGTGGATCATAATGCGCAAAATCATCAGGATATCCAAAATCCAACAGATATCCTCCATAGCAGATTTTATTTCCAGCAGATATGGAAAAAATATAACCCTAGGCGGCATCGTAACTGTATTTTCATTACTTGGTATTATTCCATATATCTCTCTGCAGATAAAAGCTGTAGCCACTTCATTTGAAACCTTACGCACATTGGATGCCACACCTTTAATCGAAGCTGTGCCATTCTTTCAAGATACTGCTTTTTACCTTTCATTGGGGCTGGCTTTATTTACTATTTTATTTGGTACGAGAAAAATTGAGGCAACTGCTCAACATGAAGGTATGGTCATGGCTATAGCGTTTGAATCGATATTTAAACTGTTCGCTTTTCTGGCGGTTGGGCTATTTGTTACTTATTATATATTTGATGGATTCTCAGACATTTTTACCCAGTCCACTGCTCAGGGATTAGATCATTTATTTTTATTGAACAGTGGAGGAGCTGGTACATCTGACTGGTTTTATATGAGTGTACTTTCTATGATGGCTATTCTGTTTTTGCCGAGGCAGTTCCAGATGGGTGTAATAGAAAACAATAATGAAAAGCATCTGGATACCGCCATGTGGCTTTTTCCTTTTTACCTTCTATTGATCAATATATTTGTGTTACCGATAGCTTTGGGTGGCCTTATACATTTTCCTACAGGAAGTGTGGATGCTGACATCTTTGTACTGGCTTTACCTATTTCTTTTAAGCAAGAATGGCTAGCATTATTGGTATTCCTGGGTGGATTTTCTGCAGCTACCAGTATGATCATTGTCTCGGCTGTTGCATTGAGCACCATGGTAAGCAATAATCTGGTGATGCCTTTATTGCTGATCAATGAAAATTTTCAAAAACGATATCAGCATAGATTAAGTAGTGTATTAATATGGACAAGGCGCATTGCTATATTGTGCATTATAATAACTGCCTACATTTATTACAGAGAAATATCCGCCAAGTTTTCCCTCGTGTCCATAGGACTTATTTCTTTTGTAGCCATAGCACAGTTTACACCGGCTATCATAGGTGGTATATATTGGAAAAAAGCGACAAGGGTGGGTGCCCTTATGGGAATCGCGGCAGGATTTATGATCTGGTTTTATACATTGGTCTTACCTACTATAGTCACCAGTGGGTATCTTCCTGAGGACATTATGACCGTGGGCCCTTTTGGAATAAGTATCCTTAAACCCTATGCGCTGCTCGGGTTTGAATCCATGGATTTTGTCAGCCATGGGCTGTTCTTTAGTCTATCCACTAATCTCCTATTATTTGCCACATTCTCATTACTCAGTGTGCAAAGCTCAAAGGAGCATAATCAAGCCGTAATATTTGTAGATATATTTAAATACAGTACCATATTGGACACTTCTATCGTGTGGAAAGGCCAAGCTTATCTACCCGATCTAAAATCGCTACTGCATAATTTTCTGGGGGAATCGAAAACAAAAAGTATGTTGGACGATTTTTTCAGAAAAAGAAATAAAAACATAGGTGCCTCAGAATATGCAGATGCTGAACTGGTGAATTTTGCTGAAAGGCTGCTTTCAGGGATCATAGGAGCAGCTTCTGCCAGAATCATGGTAGGCTCAGTTGTCAAAGAGGAAGAAATCAGTATGAACGAGGTATTGGGGATCTTAAAAGAAACACAGGAATTAAAACTGCTCAACGAAAAATTAAAGATCAAAACTTCTGAACTTAAAAAAGCTTCCGACAAACTAAAAAATTTAAATGAAAGGCTCCTGCTCAATGATGAGCTGAAAGATGAGTTTATATCGACAGTTACGCATGAGATGAAAACTCCCATTACCTCTATACGGGCATTTTCTGAAATATTACTGGATGAAGACCTGCCTGAGGAAGAAAGAAAAAAATTTTTGGACATTATCATTAAAGAAACTAAGAGAATGAACAGATTGATAGACCAAGTGTTGGATATTGAAAAGTTTGACTCGGGAAAGCAGAAACTAAATTTAATTGAGACTGACATCAGGATTATGATATTACAAGCTAGTGATAGCGTCCACCATCTTTTTAAAGAAAGGGGTATAGCTTATAATATTAACATAGATTTACCAGAAGCCACTATTGAGCTGGATGAAGATAGGATCAAACAGGTATTATTAAATCTCCTTTCAAATGCATTGAAATTTGCTAGAGGATATGTAGAACTGAATGCTTTCTGGCAAAATGGTACTATACACATACAGGTGATGGATGATGGACCGGGAATATCTGACGATGAAAGGGCTTTCATTTTTGACAAGTTTTTTCAAGCAAAAAACCAGACTCAAAAAAAACCGGTAGGCAGTGGACTAGGTCTGGCCATATCTAAGAAAATCATAGAATATCACGGGGGCACTATTAATGTAGAGAGAAAAGATAGCCGTACTGTTTTCTTCTTTACCCTGCCGGTCCATCCCAAAATAACATTGGCAGAAAAAGCAAATAGCTATGATGCATAAAATTTTAATAGTAGATGATGAACCAAATATCCTTTTAGCGCTGGAGTTTTTATTTAAAAAGGAAGGATACGAAGTATATATAGCCAGAGATGGCGAAGAAGCCATGGGTATCATAGATGAAAAGCATCCCAATCTGGTAATACTGGATATAATGATGCCAAAGGTGGATGGTTATGAAGTATGTAAACATATTAAATCCTTACATGGGGAAATTAAAATAATCTTCTTAACAGCAAAAACCAAACAAAGCGACATAGAAAAAGGCAAGGATTTAGGAGCTGATCTATACCTGACCAAACCTTTTTCCAACAAAGAGCTGATACATAAAATCAAAGTATTAATAACCTAAAATATTTTAACACAACCTAAAATATAACAGTCATGAGCAATAGAATCCATACCCTGAGCGGGTACTTTCATGAATACCAAAAATCAGTAACAGAACCGGAAAAATTTTGGGCGCGGATAGCAGATTCTTTTCACTGGAAAAAAAGGTGGGACAAAGTGCTGGAATGGGATTTTGAAAGTCCTGATATCAAGTGGTTTGTCAATGCCAAACTGAATATAACTGAAAATATACTTGAAAGACATCTATATACCATCGGAGACCGTCCTGCTATCATTTGGGAACCTAATGATCCTAGTGAAGAAGGAAGGACGATAACCTATAGGGAGCTTTACCACGAAGTTTGCCGCTTTTCAAATGCATTGAAGTCAAAGGGAATCGGTAAGGGGGATAAAGTAATAATTTATATGCCCATGATACCCGAAGCTGCTGTGGCCATGCTGGCCTGCGCACGGATAGGAGCCATACACTCAGTCGTTTTTGCTGGTTTCAGTTCTACCGCTCTGTCCGATAGGGTGAATGATTGCGGGGCAAAAGCTATATTGACCTCTGACGGGAATTTCAGGGGCAATAAAAAAATTCCTGTAAAGGAAGTGGTAGATACAGCCTTGGAAAACTGTACTGTAGAAACTGTTATAGTGGTCAAGAGAACTGGGCAGGAAATCGATATGTTAGATGGACGGGACTATTGGTGGCATGAAGTCATCGAAGGTCATGAAGACAATAATGTCGCTGAGGAGATGGACAGTGAAGATATGCTCTTCATCCTATATACTTCAGGGTCTACCGGTAAGCCCAAAGGAGTGGTTCATACCATTGGTGGTTATATGATCTATACCAAATATACGTTTGAAAATGTATTTCAGTATTCACAAGGTGATGTCTTCTGGTGTACTGCGGATATAGGATGGGTTACCGGCCATTCTTATATCGTATATGGTCCATTGCTTGCAGGCGGTACTACCGTGATGTATGAAGGGGTGCCTACCTATCCTGATGCGGGGAGGTTTTGGGCTGTAATAGATAAATATCGGGTAAATCAATTTTATACTGCACCTACTGCCATCAGGGCCTTGCAGGCTTTTGGCACGGAACCAATACAGCAATATAAGTTAGAATCTCTAAAAGTCCTGGGATCTGTGGGAGAGCCTATCAATGAAGAGGCCTGGCACTGGTACCATACCCATATCGGTAAAAGCAAATGCCCTATAGTGGATACATGGTGGCAAACGGAAACTGGTGGAATTATGATATCACCTCTCGCGGGTATTACTCCTACCAAACCTGCATATGCCACCCTTCCACTTCCCGGCATACAATTGTTTGTGATGGATGCAGATGGAAATAAATTAGTAGGTAATTCTGTAGAAGGAAACCTTTGCATAGGATTTCCCTGGCCGGGAATGATCAGGACTACCTATGGTGATCATGATCGCTGCAAACAAACGTACTTTTCTACCTACAAAGGAATGTATTTTACTGGAGACGGTGTAAAAAGAGACCATGACGGCTATTATAGAATCCTGGGCAGGGTGGATGACGTAATTAATGTCTCCGGACATAGATTTGGTACTGCAGAGGTAGAAAATGCCATCAATGAACATCCTCTCGTACTGGAATCAGCAGTAGTAGGCTATCCCCATGAAGTAAAAGGGCAAGGCATATATGCCTATGTCATCTGTGATATGACCAACAGAACCGAGGCCAATCTGACCAATGAAATAAAGGAATCAGTAACCAAAATCATAGGTCCTATAGCCAAGCCAGATAAAATACAGATCGTCTCAGGACTTCCAAAAACCCGCTCAGGTAAAATCATGCGCAGGATCCTGCGTAAAGTAGCTGAAGGAAATTTAGATAATATGGGTGATACCTCTACCCTTCTGGACCCTGAAGTAGTGGAGGAAATCATCAAAGGCAGAAAATAATCTATCAGCAAGAATATGTCCAATGTAATCGTAAACAGGGTAAAAGAATTCCTGCGCAGATTTCCTCCATTTACATTTCTGGATGAAAAATCTCTGGAGCATGTGTCCACTGAAGTGGAAGTAAGATACTATGGACAGGGTGACAAAGTTTTTGGGCAGGGTGAACCTGCCCAGAACTTTTTTTTTGTCATAAAAGAAGGATCCGTAAAACTGACTGAAAACCAAAACGGGGAGTCCAAGGTCAGAGAAATTTGTGATGAAGGAGATGTATTTGGAGTATTGGCACTTTTAGGAAAAAGGCCCTATATTTTGAATGCCCAAGCTTATGAGGATACATTAATCTATGCCATCCCTGTAGCCGTATTTGAAAAAATATTGGAAGAAAACAGCAGCGTGAGTTTATATTTTGCTGCTGGATTTGCATCAGGACAAGTAGTAATCAGATCTGAACTGTCCCAATCTAAGCAGGCCAGAAAACTATTAACCCCTCCTTCACAGGAAGATGGGCTAATGATATTCACAGGGCAATCAAATTTAAATTACAGTAAAGATGTACTGACCTCCCCTATGGGAGTACCCACACATGTAGCCGTAAAAAAAATGGCTGAAAAAGGAGTAGGCTCAATAGTAATAGTTTCAGAAAACCAATTCCCCTTGGGGATCATTACAGACAAAGATCTCAGGAATAATTTAATAGCTCAAAACAGGCCATATGATACACCTGTGGAGATGATCATGACCAGTCCGGTGTTGACGCATCGCAGGGAAGAAACTTTTGCCAATTTATATCTCACCATGATCAAAAACAGGCTTCATCATCTCATTTTTACAGAAGATGGCACTGATCAGAGTAAGGTAACAGGATTGGTTTCCGATCATGATATTCTCTTATCCCAGGGAAACAATCCAGCTGTAATCATTAATGCCATATTGAATACTTGGGATATAAACGAAATGGCTGTATTGAGAAGCAGATCTGATAAGTTATTGAAGCATTACCTGGAAAATGAAATTTCCATTGATTTTATAGCTAAGATAATGTCAGAAATTAACGACATCCTAATCGTCAGAGCCGTTACTATAGCGATCAAAAAATGGGAGAAAGTGTATCCAAAAGAAAGCAAAATTAAATTTAGCTTTCTATTATTGGGCAGTGAAGGAAGAGAAGAGCAGCTATTACGTACGGATCTGGACAATGCTATTGTTTTTGAGGATGTACCTGCCGATGAATTACCTAAAGTACAGGAGTATATGCTTCTCATAGGACAGGAAGTGATCGAAATTTTATTAACCTGTGGTTTTCATCCCTGTCCGGCAGATATGATGGCGAGTAACCCTAAATGGTGTCAGCCACTATCGCGCTGGAAAAAGTATTTCACCACTTGGATCACCAATCCTGAAGCAGAATCTTTATTGGCTGCCTCCATCTTTTTTGATTTCCGAAATATCTATGGATCTACCTATTTTGCCGAAGAGATGATACAACATATCTATGAAGAAATAGAGGGCAGGCAGATTTTTCTGAATTTTCTGGCTAAAAACGCCTATATGAACCCAGCACCATTGGGGTTTTTCAGGGAATTTGTAGTAGAAAAATCAGGTGAGCACCGGGACAAATTTGATATCAAAATGAGGGCAATGATGCCTTTAGTGGATATATCAAGATTATTAGTACTTAGTAAAAAAGTTATTGGAGTAAACAATACTTTTAAGCGATTTGAAAAATTGGCAGAGCTGGAGCCACAAAACAAAAGATTATTTGAAGAAGCCGGCGAAGCATATGAAATCATGATGCGAATGCGAGCCCTAGAAGGATTACGCTCTTCAAATTCAGGAAGGTTTCTAGATCCAAAATCTTTGGGCAAGATCCAGCGGCAGCTCTTAAGAAATGCTTTTGAGCCTATAAATGATCTACATAAGCTCATCCGAACCCGCTTTCAGCTAGACTATTTTGGGTAGATATATGGGATGGTTAGACTATTTTATTACAAGGGATAATGTTCCCAAAGCACCATTTGTGCTGAAGTATGAATCAATGAACCAACAAAATATTCCCGGGATCAGGGCAATAGGAAGGTTGCCTTTTACAATTTTGGATACGGAAACCACCGGTCTAAATCCCAAGGAGGACTATATTTTATCATTTGGCGCAGTAAAGCTCAATGGATATACCATAAAAGTACATACAGCCACAGAATTATATCTCAATGCCCCCGTTATTAAAAATGAAGCTATCAAGGTACATGGGATTATACCTAGAAATGAATATACCCAGCTTTTTATATTTGCTGAAAAATTACTTTCCTATATCGGAACAGATATTATAGTAGGCCACCATATAGGATTTGATATTGCTTTGATAGAAAAAGCAATGAAACCATTTGGTCTTAGAAAAATACTAAACCCTGTGATAGATACACTGGATCTGGCATTAAGGATAGAAAAAGGACCTTATTTTGATTATCAGCGAGAACCGGCATCATATAGTTTAGACCAGTTATGTACGCGGTATGGTATAGAAGTAGATGACCGACATACTGCAGCCGGAGATGCTTTCCTGACCGCTCAGCTACTGATGAAACTACTCAAGATAGCAGAGAAAAAGGGTATTAGAACATATAAAGAGCTGATGAGGTAATTAGATGAAAATGTAGGGAGTGCTGTAGTTTAGACATCTAGGTTAATGGTTTTACCCAATAGCCAAATCTTTAAGAATTTATTCGTTTACGAATCGCAATTATATTTATGTTAATGTACCAAATCATTGAAAAAATCTTTTAAAACTATTGCCAATAAGTCTGTTTGCTCCATTCCTGCAAAATGTACACCGGCGTGCATTATAGTCCAATAGGTGATATTGAAACTTTTTACGATATATGAACATGGTGGTGCAGGCAATTCATAGAATATCGCGAATCCAACAGGAGTTTTTATGTAATCGTTTTCGCTAAATTGTAAAGGATGTTTTGCTGTTTTTGTTATACATCCGGATTGATGAATGAATGGTTTGAGTAATACCAATAGAGTGCTACGTTTGCAAGTAATTCATCCTTTGTAAATACAGAATTGATTACTCCATTGTTATCGCTCTGCGAATTGAATTTTTCAATAATCCAGGCACATAATCCTATAGGCGAATCATTTAATCCAATGGGTTTGGTGCTTTGTATATATGCATATGCAGCTTCTTTAGAGCCCAGTCGAATGCGTATTTTTGTAAAGCTATAACTTCATATGTCAACTCTTCACCTTCTTTTAAAAATGGTTTATAAGAGCCGGATTTGTAATTTAGATGTAACCCAATTAGGTTTGTAGGATATTTTAAAGCTAACCAAGAACTTGGTCCGCCACCCATATCTCCACTTTGTGTTCCATATTTTTCATCCCCTAATTCCATCATTAATTTGTGCCATAAATGAGCCACAAATTCTGAATTGCAACCTTCAGCCTGACTTTATAAAAGAAAGAAAAGCCTCTGAATTCAGAGGCTTCTCATATTAAACTTAGTTCTTGGCAATCCTATCGATTAAGAAAAAGGATACTTCCCTTTTTCGATCATATAATCCGCGATAGCCCTTCTCAGCTCCTTGGTATTTTCTAGATCCATTTTGGTAAATCGCTTCAATCCCATGAGCATCACCTTCTGCTCATCACCTGAAGTAAATGAGCCTATGGCTTCCTTGGCCGCAGCGGTGATTTTGTCCACTGCCTGCGATAGATAGATCTTGGTCATGGCGATCTGCTGCTGGCAGTTTTCCTCCCCTTTCATGCTCACCAGCTTTTCAGTTCTTAGGATCACGGATTCAGAGGCATATATTTCTATCATCAGGTCAGCCAGGTTCATCATGATTTCCTGCTCACTTTCGATATTGTCCTGAAGGGCCATGGCCGCTTTGCCTCCTACCATCAAAAATACTTTTTTCAGCTTTTTCAGCACCTCTTTTTCAGTAGCCAGAAGTTCTGAAGTATCAACTGTTTCAAATGATGGCACAGCCGTCAGTTCTTTGCTCACAGACATGGCTGCATCGAACATATCGATTTCGCCTTTCATGGCTCTCTTCAGTACCATACCTACCATCAGCATACGGTTGATTTCATTGGTACCCTCATATATACGGGATATCCTCGCATCACGGTAGGCCCTTTCCATAGGCGCATCTGCCGAGTACCCCATACCGCCATAAACCTGCACACCCTGATCTACCACATAGTCCAGTACTTCTGAACCATGGACTTTAGCTATGGCACATTCAATGGCATATTGTTCCACACCTTTAAGTTTGGCTTCTGCATCATCCATACCTTCACTTTTGAGTGCGGCAATCCTGTCTTCTATGTCCTGCCCTACTCTATAGCATAATGATTCACATGCATAGGTGAGGGTAGCCATTTGGGCCAGCTTATTTTTTATAGCACCGAAATTATTGATTGATACACCAAACTGTTTTCTCTCTGTAGAATACCTAACAGCATTACTGATCACTGTCCTACATCCACCCAGTACTCCGGCACCCAGTTTAACTCTACCAATATTTAATATGTTTACCGCTATTTTAAAACCATTCTGCCTGTCCGACAGCATGTTCTCTACCGGTACGCGACAGTCGTTAAAGAATACCTGTCGGGTAGACGATCCTTTGATACCCATCTTCTTTTCTTCCTCATTCATGGAAATGCCACCAAAATCTTTCTCTACGATGAATGCAGAAAGATTTTTATCATCATCGACTTTGGCAAAAACAATGAATACATCTGCAAAGCCGGCATTGGATATCCACATTTTCTGACCGTTCAGCAAGTAGTGGCTCCCGTCCTCAGAAAGGGTGGCTTTTGTTTTACCGCTGTTGGCGTCAGATCCGGCATCCGGCTCCGTAAGGCAATAACAAGCCGCCCACTCTCCTGTTGCCAGTTTGGGTAAGTATTTCTGCTTTTGCTGTTCTGTGCCATAGTACAGAATAGGCAGTGTACCGATACCGGTATGCGCACCATAAGTGGTAGAGAAAGAACCTGCTGCACCGATGATATCAGCGATCAGCATAGATGTATTGAAACTCATGCCCATCCCGCCGTATTCTACCGGAACAGCTATGCCTAGGAGTCCCAGTTCTCCTGCTTTATTGAAGATAGTAGGTACCAGATTGGAATCCTTCATGCTGTCTATTTCAGCCGATCTTGGTTCTATTTCGGTATCAATGAAATCCTGACAGGCCTGTGCCATCATGCGCTGTTCCTCGGAAAATTCCTCAGGGATAAATATCGCCTGGGCTTCGGTTTCCTTCACTAGGAACTCTCCTCCGTTGATTGAATTTTTTATAGTTTCCATAATATTAAATTTCTGATTGATGATTTGAGATTTATGATTTCATTCACACTTCTCTGTCGTATTCCGTACTTTCCTGCTTTCCGGCAGTCAGGCAACTTCGACTTTTTTATTCTGTCATCCGATTTCTGTCTTTTTTATTTCAGAAGCTCAATGACCCCGGCTACTCCCTGTCCGCCACCCACACAGGCTGTTACCAAACCCATTTTCTTGTTCTGTCGTCTGAGTTCATTGATGATCTGTACAGTCAATTTACCTCCCGAGCAGCCCAGCGGATGACCCAAGGCCACCGCACCACCGTTCACATTCACAATTTCAGGATTGATGTCCAAAGATTTCATAACAGCCAGGCCCTGGGCTGCGAATGCCTCATTGAGTTCAATAAGATCTATATCATTTAGTGTTATCCCTGCTTGTTTCAGCGCTTTTGGTACTGCCTCTTTAGGACCGATACCCATTATGCGGGGATCCACGCCTGCCACACTATAGGAAACAAGTTTGGCTACCGGTTCTAGGTTCAGTTCCTTTACCATTCTTTCCGACATCACTACTACAAATGCAGCTCCGTCAGAAGTCTGTGACGAATTTCCAGCCGTTACCTGACCACCCTGCTTAAAAGCAGGCCTCAAATTGGAAAGGGCCTCCATAGTAGTCCCTTCTCTAGGTCCTTCATCTGTATCAACTACGTATTTTCTTGTCTTTCTCTTTCCGGAAGGGTCTAAGTAGGTTTCTTCAACTTCTACAGGCACTATTTCTTCTTTGAATTTACCTTCCTTGATGGCATTTAATGCCCTTTCATGAGATCTTACTGCCCACTGATCAGACTGCTCCCGGGTGATTTCATAATCACTGGCCAGTTCTTCTGCAGTCAAACCCATACTGAGGTAATATTCCGGTGTTTTGGAAGCTATTTTCCAGTTGAGTACAGTTTTGTATCCCAGCATAGGCACCAGAGACATGGATTCAGTACCTCCTGCTATGATGCAGTCGGCCATGCCTGACTTTATTTTGGCGGTGGCCAACGCAATGGCTTCCAGACCTGATCCGCAGTAGCGGTTGATGATGAATCCGGGAACTTCTTTGCCTAGGGCTAAAAGTGCTATCATCCTACCCATCTGCATACCCTGCTCCGCCTCCGGTACGGCATTGCCCACAATCAAATCATCTACTCTACCAGGTTCAAGCCCCGGTACCTGTGACAATAAGTGGGTAATCACATCAGCTGCAAGGTCATCCGGTCTATAAAACCTGAACCCACCCTTTTTGGCCTTACCGACCGCTGATCTAAATCCATTAACTATATATGCTTCCATGATATTTAATTTATATTTTGAAATGAATTATTGTTAGTATCAAGTATCAAGATGTTTGCTCTATGGATACTTTTAGGCCAAATAGCATTCTTTGGATCTACGATAAATTACCATTCAATTCCTTCATTTGATCCGTATCTAAAAAGCCGACATGTTTGGCTTAAATCCTTGAAGTTATGCATCTCTGCCTTTTCTACTTTTTCTTCTTGATTCTTTTATCTTGATACTTGTGTCTAGATACTAGTTTCTAAGCGGTTTCCCTTTAAACAAAATACTATGTATCCGCTCCAGGGTTTTCTTTTCTCCAGTAAGGCTTAGGAATGCTTCTCTTTCAAGGTCCAACAGGTACTGCTCACTTACCAGAGTAGGCTGTGATAGGTCTCCGCCACTCATTACCCAAGCCAGTTTCCTAGCGATCTTGGCATCATGCTCAGAGATGTACTGGCCGTATCTCATACCTGTAATACCGGCTTCGAACATAGCAAGGGATGATTTACCCAAGACACGGATGTCTGTTTTCTGAATTGGCTGTGTGTAGCCGGCATTGTGTAGATCGATTACCTTTTGCTTGGCATCTGCGAGCACCCGCTTACGGTTTAAGGTGATGCCGTCTTTCGTTTGAAGATATCCAAGACCCCGGGCTTCCTCTGCTGAAGTGGAAACTTTGGCCATGGCGATATTCATAAAGCTTTCCTGGAGGAGGTTCATCTCTACATCTCCGTCATTCAGTCGGTCAGAAAATCTCAGCACCATTTCTTTGGTGCCGCCACCGGCCGGGATGAGTCCTACACCTACTTCCACCAGACCCATATAAAGTTCCGAATGGGCCTGTACGGCATCGGCATGAAGGGACATTTCACATCCTCCTCCCAGTGCCATATTATGTGGAGCCACTACCACCGGAACAGACGAGAATCTGACCCTCATCATGGTATTTTGAAATTGTGCAATCATTAGATTGATTTCATCATACTCCTGGTCTCCGGCAAACATAAACAGCATCGCCAGATTAGCTCCCGCTGAGAAGTTTCCACCTTCATTTCCTATCACCAGTCCTTTGTACTGCTTCTCAGCCATGCTGATGGCAGTGTTGATACCCTCGATTACTTCAGCACCAAGGGAATTCATTTTGGTGTGGAACTCCAAACCAATAACTTCATCGCCCAGATCATAGATAGTAGCACCTGCATTGCCCCAAAGCTTTTTATCCGCAGCTCTGAGTGTTTCTAACATGATGAATTCTTCTATGCCCGGGATTTCTTTATAGGATTTGGATCGAATGTCGTAGTACTTACGCTTACCTCCTTCCACTTTATAAAAAGACTCATGGCC
The DNA here is from genome assembly GCF_000714815.1 of Anditalea andensis. Classification (GTDB taxonomy): domain Bacteria; phylum Bacteroidota; class Bacteroidia; order Cytophagales; family Cyclobacteriaceae; genus Anditalea; species Anditalea andensis. The sequence goes on from NZ_JMIH01000021.1 coordinate 137,836, forward strand.
GGCATCCAACATTTCTTCCACCCACGCTGCAGGATGTTCACCAGCCGCTTTCATTTTTTCTACAGTATCTCTTACACCCAGAATATCCCAATTTTCAAACGGTCCGTATTCCCATCCAAAACCAGCAGTTACAGCCTGATCTATCCGGTAGAGTTCATCGGAAATTTCAGGTATTCTGTTAGAACAGTATTTGAAAAGATCATAAAACGTAGCACGGTAAAACTCACCTGCTCTATCATCAAAGTTTACTAGAAACTTGATACGCTTCTTAAGGTTATCTATCTCCTTGGAAGCTTCCAATGCCTTAAATTTAGGTTTCTCTACAGCTTTGTATTCAAATGTTTCAAAATCTATTTCCTTAAGTTCTTTTGAACCATCCTTGTGGCGGATCATATTAAAATATCCTTGTCCTGTTTTATCCCCTAGCCATTTTTTTTCATAAAGCACTTCCACTATTTTGGGAAGTTTAAACTTATCACGGGATTCATCTTGTTCCAGCGTTTTATACAGATTGTTAGCTACATTGACTGTAGTGTCAAGTCCTACCACATCCATGGTCCGGAAAGTAGCCGATTTGGCCCTTCCTATCACCGTACCTGTCAGCTTATCCACTTCTGATACGCCAAGGCCCATTTTTTCTACGGTATGCATACCCGAGATAATGGCATAAACTCCTATCCTATTGGCTATAAAAGCCGGTGTATCTTTACATAGGACAGTTTCTTTACCAAGATACCTGTCACCATAGTCCATTAAGAAATCAATGATTTCGGGTTTGGTATCCGGTCCTGGTATGATTTCTAATAGCCTCAGATACCTTGGAGGATTAAAAAAGTGTGTACCGGCAAAGTGTGTCCTGAAATCCTCACTTCTACCTTCGCACATCATGTGCATCGGTATGCCTGAGGTATTGGAAGTGATGAGTGATCCTTTTTTTCTATGCAGTTCCACTTTTTCAAAAAGTGACTGTTTTATATCCAGCCTTTCTACTACCACTTCCATGATCCAATCATAATCCTTGATCTTTGACAGGTCATCATCAAAATTACCGGTGATAATTCTGGATGCCATAGATGGATCATACACTGGAGATGGTTTGGACTTTACCGCTGACTGTAAGGCATCATTTACAAGTCGGTTTCTAACTGCCTTGTCCTCCAATGTAAGTCCCATTTTACTTTCCGCTTCATTTACTTCTCTGGGAACGATGTCCAACAAAAGTACCTGTACGCCAATATTGGCAAAATGGAGCGCTATCCTTGATCCCATGACTCCGGAACCTAATATTGCTACTTTTCTAATTGTTCTTTTCATCTGTTTATTTTTTTTTGCTGTCAGCTGGAATCTCGCATAGTTATAATCATTCCGCAGGGTGACTATTTATGCCGATTTCAAATTATTGTTTTTTGGGTTAATAGTTTAGTTTATTTTTCTCTATCTTATTGTTCAATAAATCTTACCGGGTCAGACTGAATTTCATCTATGACTTTATTAATCTTTCCAAAAATGGCGAATAGCTTTTTTAAGTCTTCTTTTCCTACCGCAGACATAACTTTTTCGTTAAAATCCTTTATAGTGATTACACTTATTTCTTTCTTTTGTTTTCCCTTTTCGGTCAGGTAGATCCTTACCGATCGTTTGTCATGAAGATCCGGTTTTTTAATGATCAAACCTTTTTCTTCCATAGTTTTGAGCATTCTGGTTAGACTCCGTGCTTCCAATCCCATTAGGGGAGCTATCTTGGTGGCAGGTGTGCCATCAGTAGAATGTATGTTGATCAATACAAATCCAATAGAGGTAGTAAAATCTTCCTGAATAGCTTTTTGATTGTACATGCGATTGATGGCATGCCATGCAGATTTAATATGATAATCTACCGTTTCTTCTCTTTTCATCAGCGCTTCTTAAATCTTTCCTTACCAATTTACAAAAAAATAAGTATGCATGCATACTATATTATAAAAATTATTAATGGGTTAAAAAAATTTAAGAGGTGTAAATTATTAAATGATGAAATTATAATTCGTATTTTAAAGTATAAATTTTCTATATAAAATTATACATTGAAAAAACTTGTTTCTCCAAATTAAGTTTCCTATTTCAAGTTATTGTTAAATTAACATAAATCAAGGGCTGAGTACATTGATTTTTACCTTCACATAAAAAGTACTGAGGTTAAAATTGGGACTATCTTTGAAAGTTGGTGTAATAGCACTGGACAGGAGCATCAGATTTGTCCCTACCTCTAATCCAAAAAAATTGGTGAGCACTTTTGATTCGTTAAAAAATTGATTTTGAGAGAAAGTTAAATTAAAATTAAAACCATAATTATTTTGCCTTAAGTTCAGTTCATAAAAGTTTGGTATTCCTAATGCCTCTTCAAATGTAGTTTCTATATGACTGGGTTGTATCTGGTATCTTCCATTACCATATACGATACCTATACCAGGTTCAAGTCTAAACTGATGCTGTACATCCAATATGTTATAGCCGACTCCAGCTTTCAGATGCGAAAAAAACAAAGATGTATTGAAGTCTGGCATGTCATTGAATTCTGTGGCCCGTCCTAAGTTAATATCAAGATTAAGAATGGTCCATCTTTCTCTTACCAGACTAAAACCGAATCCTGTAGTCATAAAATCAGAAGGTAAAGCAGTATGTCCCAAAGTAGCTATTTTATCAGAAAATGCTTTGTTTGCCATATGGTCATAGCCCACTGTAAGAAAAAGATTAACCGAAGTACCCCGTTCTTCTTTGACCATTTCCATTTCTTCAAACAGATGTGGGGAGACTACATCCTGCGCAAACACGGATGCATACATTCCAATAAACAGTACAACACCTAAGAACTTTCGCATCTAATAATGATTAAGTTTAAAACGCGGCTGGTCTGTCAGTTCGAATTTCTCTTTTAAATTTGCCTAACCCAATGTTTATTTTAACATAAAACGCACTTGGATCAAATTCAGGGGCATTATGAATTGCAAAGTCGTCTCTTAGATCAGGCTTAAAATTTCTTCTGAGCCTTGTTCTGCTATTGATCACATTTAAGAAATAACCTACCTGTATACCCATTCTACTGTATATACCCACTTGAGTCGTTGGTTTAATGAATGCAGCTATAACCTTATCAGCATTTAAGCTGAGGTTTAATCCATAATTGCGCTGATAAAGAAAACTGGTGTTCATAGCTCCCATGAGGTTTTCGTCAAAATCTAAATTGAGATCATTTGAAATAAGATCCAATGATGTAGAACCTGCATATACAGCTATCCTGGGATAAAATCTCCATTGGGATAGTGGCCTATATTTAAAGATGATGTATTGCACACCAGCAGTAATATGTAAGGGCATATATCTATAATTCAATTCATCATTTGAGGATCTTTTACTGTTCAAATTATATTCAGATTCAGCGAAAAATCCCCAACGATAGGAATTAAAATGATTTATGCCTATGCCTATAGTTCCCATATTAGAACCAAAACTTTGGTATCCTGCTTCAGTTAATTTCTGATTAAGCGCAGTGTAAGGTTGATTTTTGTATCCCCCTGATAAATAAAAATCCGTAAAATGTAAGTATTCCTGAGCCTGTATATCTAAAAATATGCTGCAGAATAAAATAATTAGTACGTATATTTTTTTCATCTTTTGTTGTTTCTATAGCCCTTTAAATAAACACCCAGTATTTTTCAATTCTGATCCAGTCACCTTCAATCAATTTATGTGCTTAGCATTTTCTGCTTTCTCAAATCAACAGGTGCAGGTGTTCTTCATATTTGAAACTTTTAACAATTTATGGAAAAGGATCCTGATAAACAATTGGCTCCATTTTCTAAGTTGTCCACTCCCCTATATATATATTATTTTATTTAATTAAATAAAACTATTAAGGTTATTAAGGTGTGGATTTGTGGACAAATACTTCATATAAATTTACCAACAGACAATTCCACCTTTTCAACATCAGTATACACTTTCTATTAACAATCTATTAACATGTAACCGTTTCATTTACAGGAGTTAATTCTTTCCAGCTGCTTTTTGTTTACAAGTAGTACTTGTTACTATTGTTAAGTACGTGTTGTGATTGTAAATGTGGATAGAGGTGCAGAATAATCAAGTTATCCTCATGCGCTTTTTATTATTTGAAATTGAGTGGTAGTTCGGTGTATAACAATGTTTTTATCCATAGGTTATCTACAGTTATTAACACAGAAACCAGGCTTTATCCCCAAAAAATAATTCAATTATTTTCTTCAGGGATAACAAAATCGGGAATTTCTATCTCAATTTCTGGTATATTTTCTTGTAATGGTAAACCCGTTTCCCGTATTGGGTTTATATTAAGGGCAGTGTTTGACCATCCTGCTTTTAGCATAAAATCCCGTGATTGATTAGTTGGGTTCTGGTAATAGTAGATTGGTTCGGGTAAGGTGTTATCCGTAAAGTTTCCTGGATCCCACCTTCTGTTACTGTTTCTATCTATGATTGCCCTAAGTTGGTAATCACCCGCTTCTATATCTGTAAGGGAGAACCTGTTTATAGTGGTTAAATATACTTCTTTAACAATCTCTCCTCTCCTATTCAGAAGTTGTACAATTATGGGCAGTTCATCCGTATTTACTATCCCTGAAATTTCGTCAGTGAGTGTTTCTGCTTTAATTTTTTTATAATTGGCTTCCAGTCTTGATTCATTGTACAGTCCTTCTACATCTCTGAATGTAGAGTCAGCTGCATATACTGTATAGGTCCCTGCTCTTAGGGTATCAGCTATCGGCATGCTAATCTGTAGCCTGGTAAAGTCTGTACTGTCTGGGAGGCTTAAATATTGTCTGGTGATGGGTATAACTCCGGCTGTATCATATCGTATCATTAGGGAATCAAAGTATACTTCAGACAAAGGTTTATTAAATGTAAGGACTGCGGTAAGATTATTGACAAAACCCTTTCCACTATCGGCTGTGATATCTAGCTTTTCTTTATTTCTGGTACTTTCTTCAAATCTTGCATATAAAGTTGTATCTATCCTAAAACCTACAGAGTCCATTATATTCAATCTGACCTGGGTACTATCATCCCTTAACCTTGTATGGTATAGCCTTAAAGTCCTATCTGATACTCGGTAGAAAAGCTCGGTATTGATATCCGGATGATCTATTTCTATTTGTACGGGAGGTTTACTTAATACCAGATCATAATTTGTCCCAGAAGGACTGGTCCTGTTCACTCTAAAATATGTGAGATCTCCCGGGAAGATATTGAAATGTACATCTTCAATATGTTGATCTATCAGGATAGGGTCTGTAAAATACGCATAAGGTTCTGTCTTTGATTCTGCCTTTAGGGAATTATTGATATCTTTCCATGCATAGGCTCTATAGGTTCCCGCTTTTATATTGGTAATATTAAATCTGCCTGCCGTATCTGCCTGTGCTATATAATATGGTGACGCAGTAAAGATGTCTGTAGTGTCCTGGATTTCATACAAGCCTACCAAAACATCTTTAATAGTCTTGTCTTTGGAAGGAAACATAAATCGCGCCCTACCACTAAAATTCAAACTATCAATTTCATCACCAGTAGAAAACACCAGCTTTAAATTCTCAGCAGGATTGTTTTCTGTTATATCTTTGACACTTTGCTGGAAATTGAACACATAAGTAGTATTGTCTTCCAGTTCTTGGTTAAGCTTTATTCTCACTCTATTTTTGATAGCCACTATTTCCAGTTCCTGTTTATCTATTCTGGGCGTGACGATAAGTTGCTTATTGGCATTTTCTACTTTGACAAATTCACTGAAATCCATAACAATTTCTTCCGGTTTCACCCTTAATGATTGATCAGCTGGATTGGAACTTAAAAATACTGGAGGAATTTCATCTTTAGGTCCGCCCATAGGGGTACTCTCTCTGGCGCATGCCCCTAATAAAATACAACCCAAATATACTATGATACTATATGGTACTCTCATTTTTTTCTTAGTATGAAAAGCAAACTGGAATAGTTATTTTTGTTGTTTTTAGCATAATTATTGGATTTATAACCATTTATAATTGATTTTAATAGGTTATTACCACTATTTGTTATTTTATCGGAGAGTATGGAAACGTAGTAGCTGTCAAATTTCATAGGTACTGCATCTACAATTCGGAGATTAAACTCTTCCGCTAGGATGCCCATGGTTTCCTGATTGAAATGATAAAGATGTCTGGGAACATCCAATGCAGCCCATTTTTCTTTAAAATGAATTGCATCAAATGACATATTATTAGGTACTGCTATAAAAAGGGTTCCTCTTTTTTTGAGCTTTTGTAAAAGTATATTTAATGTATGATGCAGATCGTGTACATGTTCCAAAACGTGAAAAAGTGTAATAGCATCAAATTTATTTTCATGCTTAAGGTCATCTAATGATTGGAGTATGCTAAGATTAAGATTCTTTACAGCTAATTCGGCAGCCTCTTTATTGGGTTCCAATCCTATGGTCTGCCAGCCATTTTTATTTGCCCTTTTCAGAAAATGGCCTGTACCGCATCCATAGTCCAAGAGACGTCCTTTATTTTTTACATAAGCATTCATCCATCCCACCTTTTGCCCAAGTGTATAACTACGTACCATTTTGTATAATACATCAATGAAATTATTGCTCTTATCGGAATGGGATATGTAATTTTCGGACTGATAATATTTGCCGATATTTTTTTGATCGGGTCTTGGATTTGTAAAAATAAAGGAGCAGTTATTACATTTACATAAGGTAAATGATTCTTGTGTAATGGAGTGATCCTTTACTACCATATAATTATTAAAATGCCCACTCTTACACAATGGGCATTTACTGAGTCTTTCGTACATGATTTATCTTCCAAGATATACTGTCAATATAGACAGGTCTGCTGGTGTAACCCCGCTTATACGTGATGCTTGTCCCAGGGTTTCTGGTCTTACCTTATTCAATTTTTGTTTACCTTCTGCTGAAAGCGCTGGTATCGATAAATAATTGAAATCAATAGGGATTTTATAATTTTCCATGCTATTTAATTTAATTACCATTGCCTGTTCTTTTTCTAGGTAACTGTCATATTTTATCAATATTTCTGCTTGCTCTATTACAGTTTGGCTATATTTGTTTAGCATAGTATCCAATGGAAAATCCATTTTTCTCAAGTCAGATAACCCTAATTGAGGTCTTTTCAATAATTTATCTACTGAAATTTTTTCTTTAATAATAGCAGTCTGATGCTTTTCCAGATCTTCATTGATGCTTTCAGGTGATACTTTGATCTGCTTTAATGCTTCCATTAACGATGAAGTTTCATTTTTCTTATCCATCATACGGTCCAACCTATCATCTGAAGCTAAGCCCATTTTATGTCCTAATTCTGTTAGTCTTATATCAGCATTATCCTGTCGGAGCAACAGTCTAAATTCTGCTCGGGAAGTGAACATTCTATAGGGTTCCTCAGTGCCTTTGTTAATCAAATCATCTATCAATACCCCTATATAGGCATCTGATCTTTTTAATAGGAATGGATCTATTTCATGGGTTTTATTATGGGCATTCATTCCGGCTATTAACCCCTGGGATGCCGCTTCTTCATACCCTGTAGTTCCATTTATTTGACCAGCAAAATAAAGGTTATCTATAAGTTGAGTTTCTAGTGTAAGTTTTAATTGTGTAGGTGGGAAATAGTCATATTCTATAGCATAACCTGGCCTAAACATTTTAGCATTTTCAAAACCTGCTATTTTGCGGATGGCCTTATATTGCACATCTTCAGGAAGTGATGTAGAAAATCCATTTACATAAATTTCAACAGTATTCCACCCTTCTGGCTCTACAAAAATCTGATGCCTATCCCTTTCTGCAAACCTGTTGATTTTATCTTCAATAGAAGGACAGTACCTAGGTCCCAATCCCTGTATTCTACCATTGAACATAGGAGATCTGTCAAAACCGGTTTCTAAAATCTCATGTACTTCTTTATTTGTATAGGTAATCCAGCAGTTATGTTGTTTTTTTAGCGTGCTGGTCGCATCAGAGAATGAAAATTTTTCTGGATTATCATCTCCATGCTGTATTTCCATCTTTGTGTAATCCAAGCTCCTGCCATCCACCCGTGGCGGTGTTCCGGTTTTCATTCTTCCTGCTTCAAAACCCAATTCTATAAGCTGTTCTGTGATGCCTCTGGATGAAGCCTCACCAGTTCTCCCGCCTCCAAATTTCTTTTCACCTATATGGATGATTCCATTTAGAAATGTACCGTTTGTTAGCACTACAGATTTTGCCGGTATATCTATTCCCATACCGGTCCTAACTCCTGATATTCGATTATCTTTAACCAGTAGCCCAGTAACCATTTCTTGCCAGAAGTCTACATTTGGATTGGCTTCGAGGGCCAGTCTCCATTCTTCAGCGAATCTCATGCGATCATTTTGCGACCTAGGTGACCACATGGCAGGACCTTTAGACCTGTTCAGCATCCTAAACTGTATCATGGATTTATCTGTAATGATACCGGACATTCCTCCTAATGCATCTATTTCTCTTACAATTTGACCTTTTGCCACTCCACCCATAGCTGGATTACAGGACATCTGAGCAATAGTATTCATGTTCATAGTACACAAGAGTACCTTGGAACCCATCTGTGCTGCTGCATGTGCTGCTTCGCATCCTGCATGCCCCGCCCCTACGACTATTACATCATATAATTGAAACATATATTTAAATGTTTTTTTAGTGTTCCACGTGGAACAGTATTAATTACGAATTTAATTATTTAATATGTTCCACGTGGAACATATGAATTAACGCTAGCTATTTATGAATTTGGATAAATAGAAATACTCATATTTTCCATCTTACGCATGATCATGATTTCATCAGAAGTTTTATCCTTGTATCCCATTAGGTGAAGTAATCCATGGGCGATTACTCTTTTGAGTTCTTCGTCAAATTGGATATTGTTAGTCGAAGCATTTTCTTTTACCCGATCAATACTAACAAAAATATCTCCTTCAATAATTTTTTCTTCATCTGAATTATCGAACGTAATTATATCTGTATAAGTATCGTGATCCAAATATTCTAAGTTAATTTGATGAAGATATTCATCGGAACAAAAGATGTAGTTTAAATCTTGAACATGAAACTTATCAATTTGGGCTACCGATCTAATCCATTTTTTATATGTATTTTTATGTGGTAAATTAAATGTGATTTTTTCTGCAAAAAAAATGATCGCCATACCTTTTAGCTCATGTAGAATGTTAGAATGGTTTTTTTACCATTGTCCTCAAAGTTAACTTCATCACTTAAATGCTTCATTATAAAAACCCCTCTTCCTCCATAATTTGAAATGTTTTCTGGAGATGTGGGATCTTTAAGTTCTGTATGTTCAAATCCTTTTCCTTCATCTTCGATGATAAACTTTATTTGGTCATCAAGAAATCGTAATTCTAACTTCACCAGTTTTTTTGAATTATTACCATTGCCGTGGATAATAGCATTACTAACGCATTCTGTTACGGATATCATGATGTTTCCATAAATATCATCATTGATATGAAATTTCTCTTTTGCATTATCTATGAAGCTTTCAACGATTTTAATATTATCAATCAGAGATGGTATAGAAATTTTGATAGATTTCATTCAGTTTTTGTTCAGATTAAAATTTTTATCATCATTATTTTAATTGTCAATTTCCAACAATATTGGACAATGATCTGAGTGTATAGCATCCTTTAAAATTACCGCTCTTGATAGTTTATCTTTTAAAGGTGGTGTGACCATGTGATAATCTATCCGCCATCCCAGATTTTTAGGTCTGGCACCTGCCCTATAACTCCACCATGTATATTGATGTGGAGAATCATTGAAGTGCCGAAAGGTATCAATAAAACCACTGTCGGTAAATTTATCCATCCAGGCTCTTTCGTCAGGTAAAAAACCGGATGTGTTTTTGTTTGAAATAGGATTATGTATATCTATAGCTTTATGGCATATGTTATAGTCACCACTTAGAATTAAGTTAGGTCTCACCTTAATTAAATCCTGCGTGAAACCATAAACATCATCCAAAAATCTGTATTTAAATTCTTGTCTTAGCGTACCGATGGTACCACTGGGGAAATATGCGCTAATAAAGGAATAATCCCCATAGTCTGCCCGAATCATTCTCCCTTCATCATCATATACTGACAATCCCATACCATATGTTATATGATCAGGTTTAATTTTACTCAGTATAGCTACTCCGCTGTAACCTTTTTTTACAGCTGGATGCCAATAGACATGATATCCCATATCCTCAAAAATGGTAAGGTCAACTTGATCTGGATTTGCTTTAATCTCCTGCAGACCAATTATATCTGCATCTACCTGGATAAGCCATTCGGCAAATCCTTTATTTAATGCAGCCCTTATTCCATTTACATTATAGGATACGAATTTCATGGTACTTAGATTTATAATCTTATTAATTAAAATATGTTTCCGATAGAGGGTCCTAAATGGACTCCAATATGGATTTTAATTTATTTTACTGTTCAACTTTTAATTTCTATATCGAATTCTATTTCGAAATATTCTATAACATGTATTTTCAGGAGTTTTTCCTGTTCCAGCATATCAAAATGAGGTAGTTCCCTGACTAGTTTCCAATGAGGCCATCCTTCCTGATCTATAAAATCAAGTTCATAAAATCCCGCCAGACTTAAAACTTTACAAATGGCAATATGAATAAGATCCTGCTTTTGCTCCTTGGAGAAAGGCTTTAAACCCTGTCCCAGTTCCTGAACACCAATTAGAAACAGTACTCCATTTAAATCAGCAGGTTTTTTACCTATCAAATCATAAAGTCCGTTTAGGAGCTTTCCCCATCTTTTTTCTAGATCAAAGTCCTTTTTAACCATGTTAATTTGATTTTTGCTCCAATTCCTCCCAATATTCTACCGCCCTTCTTAAATGGGGAATGACTATCGATCCTCCTATAACGGTGGCGATTGAAAATACCTCAAATATTTGGTCCTTAGTGATTCCCACTTCATAGCATTTACCTAAATGGTAACGGATACAATCATCGCACCTCAGTACCATGGAACAGGATAATCCCATCATTTCCTTCGCTTTGACATCAATAGCCCCTTCTGTATAGGCATTAGTATCAAGGTTGAAAAAACGTTTGATTACTTTATTATCAGCGGCCATGATTTTTTCATTCATTTTGCCCCTATATTCATTGAATTCTTCAACTAAATTCATTAACTTCCTTTGATTAGATTTAACTGGTAAATATAACAGGTATTTCGCTGTGATTCAGAACTAACAAGGCTTTTTCCATATGCGTTTCACTTTTTTAGAGGATTTTTTGGCTTTGGTGTTTCCACAGACCTGCTGTGGATGTAAAAAAAGTCTTTTTCGTTTTGAAAAACTGATCTGTAAGCATTGCATAGCCAATCTTCCGGTCACATCATATCACCTTATGGCTGAAAATAACGACCTGACCGTTAAACTTATGGGACTTACTGATGTTAGAAAAGCTATTTCTTTATTAAGATTTACCAAAGGAGGGTTGAGTAAGAAATTATTACATCATTTAAAATATAAAAATAAACCTGAATTGGGTGTAGAACTTGGCAAAATATATGGCTATAGACTTAAAGAAAGTGGTTTTAATATAGATTGGGACCAAATCATACCGGTGCCACTTCATCCTATTAAACTAAAAAGAAGAGGTTATAATCAGAGTGAGCGGTTTGCTGCCGGGCTTTCTCTTGCGCTCAATGTTCCAGTAAACCATGAGCTTAAAAGAATAAGGTATACTGAAACCCAGACCAGGAAATCCAGGCTTCAAAGATGGGAGAATGTTAGTGAAGTATTTACCCTGGTAGAAAACCATACTATAATGAATAAGAAAATTCTTCTAGTAGATGATGTTATGACTACAGGTGCGACTTTAGCTGCTTGTGCTAATGTATTGCTACAATCATCCGTAAGTTCTGTTGATTTAGCGGTTATTGCTGCAGGGAGATAGGCATATTCGTTAATATTTGGAGCTAAAAAAATAGGTAGATTAACTATAACCTTATTAAATTGCTCCATTAATAAATACTAAAATAATGCTGATAGACCTTAAAGGAAAAAGAATATTAGTTACTGGAGCTTCCAGAGGGATAGGAAGGAGCATAGCTGAACAGCTTTCCCATTCTGGAGCGGAAGTGTTGATCCATTATAATAATAATAAGGGTAATGCCGAAAGCGTTCAAAGAGGTCTAACCAATACCACCCATCTGGTACAGTGTGATCTTGCATCGCCAGAGATGGTAAAAGGTTGGATACCTAGCATGATCAAAGAGTATGGACAAATAAATGGAATAGTCAATAATGCGGGGATAGCCATATCTATAGCAGATGATTCTGATATTAATGAGTGGACTGATGTTTGGCAAAAGACAATGGATATAAATATCAATTCAATGGCTATCATTTGTAAGGAGTTTATTGAGCATGCCAAAGTAAATAGAGAAGGTAGAATTATAAATATTTCATCACGAGCAGCTTTTAGGGGGGATACACCAGATTATTTGGCGTATGCTGCTTCCAAGGCAGCCATCGTAAGTTATACCCGTTCCATAGCACGCTATTATGGAAAAGAAGGAATTAAAGCATTTATTATAGCTCCAGGCTTTACCAGAACAGATATGGCCCAGGAATTCATGGACCAATATGGAGAAGCATATGCCTTAAATGATATAGCTTTAAATCAACTTACCGAACCAAAAGATATAGCACCAATGGTTACGCTACTTTGTTCGGGTATGGCTGATCATGCGACAGGATGTACGATAGACATTAATGCTGCCTCGTATGTTCATTAATGTATTACTTTTAGTTTGAAGCAAGAATGGACAAAAAAGAATTCCGAAAACAGGCCCACCAGATGGTCGATTGGATGGCTGATTATCTAGAAACTAAAGATAGTTTCCATGTTAGTCCGAAAATTAATCCTGGGGAAATCTATCATCAAATTCCAGAGATGGCTCCTGAAGAAGGGGAAGATTATGATGCTATATTTAAAGATTTTAAAGATATTATACTTCCAGGGATGACCCATTGGCAGCATCCTTCATTTTTCGGATATTTTCCGGCCAATAATTCCGAACCATCTATACTGGCCGAAATGCTCACAGCCACTTTAGGAGCACAGTGTATGTCATGGATAACTTCTCCAGCTGCTACTGAATTGGAAGAGAGGGTGTTAGAGTGGATGAGAGATGCTAAAGGTATATGTTCCACGTGGAAAGGTGTCATTCAGGACACAGCCAGTACTGCTACTTTGAGCGCTATATTGGCCGCAAGAGAAAGAGCATGTAGCTATTCCATAAATGAAAATGGATATAGCGGGAGAGAAAAATTTAGGGTTTATAGTTCCGAACATGTACATTCCTCTATAGACAAAGCATTGAAAATTAGCGGTATAGGTCAATCAAATTTAGTGCGGATTGCGGTAGATAAGACATACGCTATGAGACCGGCTGATTTGGAAAAGGCCATACAGGAGGACATAATTAATGGATTTACGCCACTGTGTGTTGTTTCCGCGCTGGGTACTACCAGTTCGACTGCAATAGATCCCATTAAAAGAATTGGAGAGATCTGTCAAATGTATAATATATGGCATCATATAGATGCAGCTTTTGCAGGGACAGCTTTATTCCTACCGGAATGTCAATGGATGATAGAAGGACATGAAACAGCGGATAGTTATGTGTTTAATCCGCATAAGTGGATGTTTACCAATTTTGACTGTTCAGTTTTGTATTTGAAAAACCCACATTTTCTTGTAAATACTTTTAGTCTTACACCGGAATATTTGAAGTCCAATATGGATGCTGAAGTTAATAATTATAGAGACTGGGGTATACAGCTCGGCAGGAGATTTCGTGCCTTAAAGCTGTGGTTTGTGCTTAGATCTTATGGATTAATTGGTATTAGAGCTAAGCTGAGACACCATTTGGCATTGGCCAAAACACTTATAATGGAAATGGAGGCGCATCATGATATAGAAATTTTAGCTCCTGTACCCTTAAATACAATCTGTTTTCGTTATAACCCTACCTCTCGTTATACATTAGATGAACTGAATTATATCAATGAGAAATGGATGAATCTAGTCAACCAATCAGGCCGTGTATTTTTTACCCATACTAAACTGGAGGGAAAATTTGCTATACGTTGGGTGATCGGCCAGACGGATGTAGAAGATTTTCATATCAAAGAAGCTTGGAATCTGTTACTACATAAACTTCCGGACGCTAAACCTTATGTCAAAGAAAAATAAAATAGATCCTGAAATGATGAGCTTGTTCAAAATATTTGGAATAAGTTCTATCTTATTTGTGATCTTAATTTCATTTTTTAATGATAAATCACCAAATACAAGTAATGAAAACAATCTATTGGCTATAGATGATGCTAGCAGGTTATATTTTAAAAATGTGCGGCAACCTTACTATGATGTAGAAGGTAGGACAGATGCTAAAATGAATATATATCGTTTGGGCAAAAGAGTAAAATCTGAAAATGATCCTATACTTAATATAGCAATCATCATCAATCGGATCAAAGATGAAGCATATTTATATGTAGAACCATCCGCTGTATTTGATAATGAGACAATCATTAAAATCAAGTGGATTTCTGAAAATAAAGAAGTGGATGGAGAGCTTGATTTTCGAAGTGGTGATCGGTATGACCATTACGGTTTTGTCGAAGACCTCTATCCATTGCTATTAAGTAATGCCTCTTTTACTACAGAAATAGCGGGGAAACGGCATCCGATACTGTCTGAAGGGAGAGAAAGGGATGCTTTTAGGATTACTGCTTTTGATTATTATCGGCTTACTGCAAGAGATGATATGAATAAATGATGGAACTGAAGAGAATAGATAATTTATGGAATTTCTGCAGGGTAAAAACAAACCTGCCATGTACAAAAACGGTGGATAAAGTGGTTCGATACAGCTTTGTCAAAGCCGGCATCACATTAATTCATGAATTCAAACCCAATCTACTTCAGACGTCTAAATTAACACTGATAGAAAAAGGGTATTTAGATAAAGCAAAAAAGAATATATACGGTGCTATAAAAAAGCAGTTTGGGGTAAAAACCCCCCACTTAAATGGCAGTTCAGCCATTTTCTTTCCAGAGGAGATTTTAGCGCTAAAGAAGAACCATAATCTCATCGTGGAGCAGGATAAGAACGGTAAGTTTTGCATAACACTCAGTCCGTTTGTTCCCAAGAATATTTACGATATATTTAACACCATTAATCTCATCAGTATACATTTATGGAAGACAATATATTTCTCAGAACTTACCAAAAATTAATAGGCCACAAAATAGATAAATCTCCTTCTAAGGCTGGAAATTGGCTGGGAGGCATTCTCTTGGCAGCCGAATACGGGAGTATGGTGATGGAATATGAAGTAAGGGAAGAAATGTGCAATCCCGGCCATATACTCCATGGAGGTATAGCATCATTGATGCTTGATGATGTAATTGGTGCGGCTAATTACATTACGGGTAATGAATTTTTGATGACGAGTATTAACCTCAATGTCGACTTTCTATCATCTGCGAAAATAGGTGAACGGTTAAAGGTAAAAGCAGAACTCGTGAGACAGGGTAGGAATGTAAATCATTGGAAAGCTGAAATATTAAATGCTGATGGCAAAATAATTGCTAAAGCCAGCAGTAACCTCATTGTGACTAAGGTGAGGATTTCTGATTTGGAGAGCAGTTCTTCCCAATAAAATGTTAATTTTAAAGTGTGAAAAATTTATATTTAACCCAGGATAATCTTCGCAAATTTATCGAGTCAGCCCTATTGGAAGATGTTGGTACGGGAGATCATTCTACCTTGGCAGCTTTGCCCAACGGGACAAAAGGATCAGCGAAGCTATTAATTAAAGAGGACGGAATCATAGCTGGCTTAGAACTGGCCAAGCATATTTTTCAATATTATGACCCGGAGCTCGAGGTTGAAATGCTTTTGAAGGACGGGGATTTGGTAAAGAAGGGGGATATTGGGCTTATCGTAAATGGTCTTGCAGCTTCTATTTTAACTACCGAGAGACTGGTGCTTAACTGTATGCAGCGGATGAGTGCCATTGCCACTAAAACACATCGTTTAGCTTCTATTATCAGTCACACTAAAACAAAACTGCTGGATACCAGAAAGACTACCCCTAATTTTAGAATGCTTGAAAAATGGGCTGTTTCTATAGGAGGGGGCGAAAATCACCGTTTTGCTCTTTATGATATGATCATGCTAAAGGATAACCATGTAGATTTTGCCGGTGGTATATCTGAAGCTATTAAAGCTACCCAAAGTTATCTTAAAAGAAAACACCTCGATCTCAAGATAGAAGTAGAGACCCGGAACCTGGAGGAAGTAAGACTTGTGATAGAAACGGGAGGAGTGGATTTTGTGATGCTGGATAATATGGACTGTGATACCATACGGGAAGCTGTAGCCCTTATCGATGGAAAATTTCTAACGGAAGCTTCTGGTGGGATTACGGAGGAAACAATAAAAGACATAGCAGAATGCGGAGTTGATTTTATTTCTGTCGGTGCTTTGACCCATCATGTTAAAAGCATGGATATCAGTTTAAAAGCAATGTAAGTCTTTTTAGATAATCTATATTGTTGTTAAAATATAGGTTATTGCGATAATTTGAATTTCACCTTAGAAAATATACTATATCCGACCGATTTTATGAACAGCTTTATCCAGTGTATTATAGTCCATAAACCGGAGGAGGGATATAAATGGAGCCACCATTTCCAAAATATCCATCCATACATAAAAACGATGGAAGTATTCAATTCCTGGGAGGATGCACTGAAGTATGTAGATGACGATAACAAAGTGGATTTAGTAGTAGGAAGTTATGAACTTACGGATGTTTTTCCTTTAATTTTTGATCGATTTGACCGGACCATACCTGTAGTATTCACCTCCATTAAGCCCTTTATTACAGAAAAAGCCCTCCAATTGAATTGTCTTGATTTTATCAATGAAAGTGCAGATATGGCAAGGCTGAGAAAGTGTTTTGATAAATTTCAATTACTTTACGGAGAAGTTGACAACCCCCGCCTTTCATCTTCCACAAATGAACAGCTTACATCAATTCCTTCTCAGAAGTCCAGGTTTTTGGTCAGGTCTGGGGACAGGTTTTCTTATAAGGAACCTCATGATGTGGCATTTTTTCTGGCCGAAGATGGGCAGACATTTATCATAGAAATGGTGACTGGGAAAAAATACCTCATCAATCATAAGCTGATGGATCTGGAAAACGAGCATATTGATCCTAAAGAATTTTTCAGGATAAATCGAAGTATCATATTAAACGTCCATGCCATAGGTCAGATTCAAAAATACCTCAATAGCCGCTTGAAGATAGAATTGAAAGTGGATTATCCAGCAGAGATTATCGTCAGCAGGGAGAAGGTGACCAAGTTTAAAAGATGGGTGAATCAATAGGTATATATCATTTTATAAGATCGTGGATGATCAGATTTTTTCTGTAGAATCTTAATGCATAGCCCTTGAAGCTTTTTTTATTCTCCTCTGCTGATTACATTTGGTTTTTCCAAATCATTATCTATGAGTAAGATTAATACTAAAAAGAAAACTTTTCTTGACCGCTTTTTGGATGCCATAGAGGTGGCTGGCAATAAACTTCCAGACCCTGCTATTTTATTTTTAATTCTTATGTTGTTCACTTGGGTGCTTTCAGCTATTTTGGCCCCTATTGATTTTGGAGAAATAGACCCGAGGACCGGTACCGATCTGCAGATCGTAAATCTTCTGACCGGGACTCAGCTGGCTTCTTTTCTATCCAATATGGTAAATGTGTTCATCACCTTTCCGCCATTGGGAGTGGTTTTGGTGGCCATGCTGGGAGTAGGAGTCGCCGAGCATTCAGGATTTATTAATGCAGGTCTTAAATACCTCTTGAGTTTTACACCTCAAGCGCTCCTCACACCTACCTTGGTACTGGTGGCCATAGTGAGTCATACGGCTGCCGATGCAGGGTATGTATTGGTTATACCGTTAGGCGGTGTAATATTCTATGCTGCAGGAAGGCATCCTTTAGCAGGAATAGCAGCGGCATTTGCTGGTGTATCAGGTGGATTTAGTGCTAATTTTATACCATCAGGTATAGATCCCCTTATCCAGAGTTTTACCCAGTCTGCTGCGCAGATCATTGATCCCACGGTAAATCTGAACCCGCTCAATAACTGGTATTTTACCAGTATGTCCAGCATGGTAGTAGTAGCTGTAGCCTGGTATCTAACCGATAGGGTGATAGAACCCCGTCTTAGTAAGACTGCCAAAGTAGATGAAGACCTTGTAGATGCACCTAAAATGGAAGATATAGGCCCAAAGGAGAAAAAGGCATTTTGGGTGGCTACTGCAGTGATGGTCACTGGAATGCTAGCCCTGTTCTTTTGGTCTTATCCTACGGATTCTGCATTGAGAGATCCAGGGGGAGAAATTACTTCTTTAGGAGCACCACTGATGCGTTCGATTGTACCATTAATATTTTTATTGTTTTGGTTGCCAGGATTGGTTTATGGATTCGTATCAGGAAATTATAAAGAGATGAAGGATGTGATCATGTCCATGAGCAAATCCATGGGAAGCATGTCCCATTATGTAGTCATGGCTTTTTTCTGTGCACTATTCATCGATGCCTTTGCCAAATCAAATATAGGAGCTATGACAGCACTTAAAGGTGCTAATTACCTTCAAAGCATGAATCTGCCAGGACAGGTGACCATTGTTGGCATAGTATTCCTGACTGCCTTTGTAAATTTATTGGTAGGTTCAGCTTCAGCAAAATGGGCGCTGATCAGTCCCATCTTTGTTCCCATGTTGATGCAATTGGGCATTTCGCCGGATCTTACGCAGGCTGCCTATAGGGTAGGTGATTCAGTCTCCAATATTATCACTCCTCTCCTACCGTATTTTCCATTGGTGGTAGTTTTTTGTCAGCGCTATGTGAAATCTACGGGTATAGGCACTTTAGTCTCTGTAATGATACCTTATTCAGCTGTATTGCTTATTGTGTGGACCATATTCCTATTGATTTATTGGACACTCGGTATTCCGTTGGGATTACAGTCATCCTATGAATACATGATGGTAAGGTAAAAATTTCCAACCTAAAGGAATCAAGGTCAAAGAGTGAAGCTATTTCTTTTTTTGACCTTGATTTTGTAGTAAGTAGCTTATTGAGATTTGATGCATGGCTTGTTCCTCGTACGAGGAATTTAATTTATCGCTCTTCATTAAATATTTCGATGGCATATGCGCTCATAGCTTTTACGCCTGTCTTAATGGTGGGTTCCATCTGGGGAGCAAAGAAAGGGGAATGTAATCCTGGAATTTCGGTACCAGATTCCTTTGCTTTCCTCAATACCTCTGGATCGGTAGCTCCTAAAAAAAACATGGAGTAAGGTATAGGTTTTTCCTGTATACCATAGCGGCTAAAGTCTTCTCCAATCATTTCGGCTTCTATTTCTACCAGCCTATCCTCTGAAAATTCTTTTCTAAATACATTCAGCATTAGATCTGTAAGTGAACCATCATTTATTAATGGTGGTGTATAGGGTTCTCTGATCCAATATACAGGCATTTTATCCTCGGGCATACCTGCTGATCGGGCTATATTTTCACTGATCTTTTTTATGTGGGATATCAGTGTTTCTCTTATTTCCGGAGCATAATACCTTAAGGTAAGCTGCATGGTAACTTCATCGGGTATGATATTATGAACCGAACCGCCATGTATGGATCCCACAGTCACCACAGCAGGCTCAGTTGGAGCTATTCTTCTACTGACTATAGTCTGGTAAGCCTGTATCATCTGTGCACTCATAACCACAGGGTCTATGGTCATATGAGGAGCGGCTCCATGTCCACCTTCGCCATATACTGTCACATTCATCATATCCACACCAGCCATTAATGCACCGGCTTTATAGCCAATAGACCCAGCTGGTAGATGAGGAGTGTCATGGAGTGCTATAGCATAGTCTGGAATTGGAAAATTGCTAAAGAGTCCGTCCTTGAGCATATTGTAAGCTCCTAAGCCATTTTCCTCTGCAGGTTGACCGATCATGATGAGCGTGCCTTGCCACTGATTTTTAAATTTGGAGAGCAGTTTTGCAGTTCCTATAAATACGCTCATGTGCACGTCATGTCCACACGCCTGCATGATGTAGGTTTCTTTACCATCCGCAGTCACCCCCTTTTTTTTACTGGCATATTCCAGTCCTGTTTTTTCTTCCAGGGGCAGTGCATCCATATCTGTTCTGATCATAAGCACCGGACCTTCCCCATTATGGAGCAGGCCGACAATACCATAACCTCCTATATTTTCTGTCACTTCAAATCCTAAATCCCGCAGTTCCTTTGCCAGGCGAGCAGAAGTTTCTTTTTCCTGGAGCGAAAGCTCCGGGTTTTGGTGAAGGGATTTATAAAGCGACTCCAAACTCGGGTAAATATCGTCAATATATTGATCCTTAGTTTGTGCAGCAGCAAAACCTACTAAGAGAAAATATAAGGTTAAGGAAAAAAGGAGATGTTGATTTGGCATGTGGTTTTTATAAATTATATTCCATGGCGGGTTTTGCTGAAAGCTATACTAATATCCAGGTTAGCTATAGTATGAAGCCTTACCTTTTCGTAACTTATTTCAGTATATTTTAAATTACTCTGCAAATTGCAGCTTCACCAGATTTGCGTAAAATCCCTCCTCTTTATGTGATAGGACCTCATGGTTGCCTTCTTCTACTATTTCTCCATCTTTTAATACATAGATTCTGTCTACTTTCCTGATGGTAGCAAGCCGGTGGGCTATAATAATGGTTGTTCTGTTTTTCATAAGCTCATTCATAGCTTCCTGTACCAGCGCTTCAGATTCGGCATCCAATGAACTTGTCGCTTCATCCAGAATAAGGATGCGTGGATCTTTTAGGATGGCACGGGCTATGGCTACCCGTTGCCGTTGTCCGCCTGAAAGTTTTACACCCCTTTCACCCACCAATGTGTCAAGGCCTTCCGGAAACTTGCTGATAAACTGCCACGCATTAGCTTTCTTGGCGGCTGATATGATTTCTTCTTCTGTAGCATTAGGTTTGGCATATCCAATATTTTCCCGGATGCTGCCACCAAATAACAAGACTTCTTGTGGAACTATCCCTATATTGGATCTCAGCTGCTTGAGGTTCCAGTTATCCACATTTTCCCCATCTATTTTGATCTGACCGCCTTGTATGCCATAGAACTTCAGTAACAGCTGAATGATCGTAGATTTACCGGCACCACTGTGGCCTGCCAGCGCTACCTTTTCACCGGGACGGACATGAAAATTAATGTCTTTTAAAACCTGGATATCTGTTCTGGTAGGATAAGTGAAGGCCACATTTTGAAACGAAACTTCACCTTTTATCCTAACATCCTGATATTCGGCCAATGATTCTTCAGGCAATTCATCCAGAATTTCTAACACCCTTTCCGATGAACCAATGGCTTTCTGTACCTGTCCATAAATATCTCCCAAACCGGCTATAGAACCACCAATAAATGTCGTGTAAAGCACAAATGAAACAAGATCACCTATACTCATCATACCAGATGCCACTAGTGTAGCGCCGTACCACATGATAGCGACTATCCCTCCAAACAAAGCAAAGATGATAAAAGATATAAAAGCTCCTCTGTAACCAGCAGCTTTTAATGCTACACTGACCACACTGTTTAGACCTTTACCGTACCGCTTGGTTTCATAATCTTCCCCGGCAAATGATTTTACTGTCATGATAGTCTGAAGCGTTTCTTCTACTATCACATTGGCAGCTGCTAATGCGTCCTGAGTAGCTTTGGATAATTTTCGAATAAATTTACCAAATACCATAGCGATCAAGATCAAAACCGGAAAGGTCGCCACCATAAATAATGTGAGGCGAGGTGTAGTATAAAACAGAAAAACAGTTCCAGCCAGTAGTGTGATGAGTTGTCTAAAAAGTTCTGCTAGCGTGGTCGAAAAGGTATCTTGTAACAAAGAGACATCAGAAGTTATCCTGCTGATGAGTTCTCCGGTCCGCCTTTTATCAAAAAAGGACATGGGCAAATGAACCAAACGGTCATATAAAGCAAGTCTAATATCTCTCATAGACCGTTCACTTACCTGGGCAAACAGCCATACCCGAAAGAATGAAAAGAAGCTTTGGATAAATAATATACCAACCAGTAATAAAGCTATAGAATTTAAATCATTCAATATCCAGGAATCCCCTGATGCAATGTCAATCAACTTTCCGGCTACAAAAGGGAAAGTCAATAATGTAAGACTGGAAAAGAGCAGGAATAGTAATCCCAGAACAAAGCTGCCTTTATAAGGGAGGATAAACCTAAAAATGCCTCCTAATTTGGTTATATTTTGTTTATTGAGTTTTCTTTTTTCACTTTCTTCCAGCGCCGTTCCTCTTTTTTTTGCCATTGGTGATGATATGCCTATTTAATGTAGGCAAAGGTACTATTTTTCAACTAAAATTAAACCATTCTTCTTTTCAACTGGGCAGATGATTCCGCACTATGGTCGATCATTCATTTTCCTTACCACATTAAGAAACTTCCCCAAGCTCGGATTTGGATTATGTAGGTTCCAAACCGCTGTAATTTCAGCCTTTTGCGCTATATGTTCCAAAGGTATAAATTTAACCTTTGCAGTGGTTACCTTTTGAAATGAGCTGGGCAAAAATGTAATTCCCAGGCCATGGTCCACCAAATTTAAAACTGTATGGCCATGTACGGTTTCATGGGCAATCCGGGGAGAAAAACCTGCCTGCTCACAGATACTCAGTTGTAATTGGTAATATAATTCCCCATCATTTTTGGGCGGTAAGATGAATTTTTCATATTTCAACTGTTCTATGCCTTTAAAATTTATTTCATTTATGGAATGATTATGAGGTAGTATAAGAGAAAACGGCTCACTATATACCAGGTGCTGGCCTAGGTCAGTATGTGGTAATGGGTTGCGAAGAAATGCGATATCCAGCTCCCCGCTTTCTATGGCTACTCGCTGTGAAGATGTAGTCATTTCGTTTAAATAGGTTTGAATATGGGGATTCCTCTCATGTAGATGTATCAGCATATCCGGTAAAAATGTATGGATGCAAGATCCTACATATCCTATTCTTAATTCACCTTTATCTCCTTCTTGGACCAACCTGGTCTGGGCTTTTACCCTATCCAGTTTTTCTACTATCTGTTTCACCTCCTCGCGAAAATATCTACCGGCACCGGTAAGTTCTACTTTTCTCTTATTTCTTTTGAATAAAGTGACATTCAGCTCATTTTCCAACCCCTGTATCTGCTTGGTAAGGGCAGGCTGTACGATAAAAAGCTTTTCTGAGGCACGGCCAAAGTGTAGTTCATCGGCCAGTGTGAGGAAATACCTAAGTTGTCGTATATCCATGATAAATAACTTAATGTGATTTGTATTGCTAATTTATGTTATTTTTTATTATTAATGAGAATGTTGACATTTGTCTGTATACATTTTTAATCAATGTTCATATGACTCGAAAACACAACATTCACCGTATAAGCGCGGACTGGCTAAGTCTTGAAACCATCCAGAGAATTATACAAGAAGATAAAAGGCTGGAATTGTCACCAAAAGCCATCCTTAATATCTCCAAGTGCCGGGAATACTTGGACGTTAAAATGGTAGAAAATGAGGAAGCATTGTATTATGGAATCAATACAGGGTTTGGCTATCTTCAGAATGTTCGTATAGAAAAGGATCAAATCAGTGAACTCCAATATAACTTACTTAAATCCCACGCCTGTGGTGTAGGGGACAAAGTGCCGAAGGAGGTCGTAAAGCTAATGCTGTTAACTAAAATCCAGTCGCTTTCCTATGGAAATTCAGGTGTGCAACTGGAAACTGTAAAGCGGCTGGTAGATTTTTATAATCATGATATTCTACCGGTGGTATATCAGCAGGGTTCTTTAGGTGCTTCAGGAGATTTGGCCCCACTATCCCATTTGAGTTTACCACTGATCGGACTGGGAGAAGTATATTTTGAGGGGGAGGTATATAAAAGTGATGAAATATTAAAGCAATTTGGTTGGTCACCTATAGCCCTTCAATCAAAAGAGGGGCTATCGCTAATCAATGGAACCCAATTTATGGTGGCCTATGGAATACATTGCCTACTGAAGGCAAAGAAGCTCCTTAGCTGGTCAGATATAATTGCGGCCATATGCATTGATGGTTTTAACTGTAGTTTACAGCCTTTTCACCATCTGGTACATTCCATCCGTTCCCATGCAGGGCAAGTGGATACAGCTAATTTTATAAGGAATTTATTGGAGGACAGTGAAATAGCCGCTACGAGGGATAAAGCTGTTCAGGACCCGTATTCTTTCAGGTGTATACCACAGGTGCATGGGGCCAGTAAGGACACATGGAATTTTGTAAAGACCACCTTTGAGACAGAAATCAATTCTGTGACCGATAATCCTAATATTTTTCCTGAAGAAGACAAAATAATATCTGCGGGCAACTTTCATGGCCAACCCCTTGCTTTAGGATTTGATTTTCTTTCTATCGCTATGGCGGAGGTAGGTAATATAGCTGAGCGTAGAACCTACCAGTTGCTATCAGGACAGAGAGGACTCCCTCTGTTTTTAATTAAGAATCCCGGTCTGCACTCAGGTATGATGATCCCCCAATATACTGCTGCCAGTGTAGTAAGTGAAAACAAACAGCTGTGTACACCAGCATCCGTGGATTCTATAACATCATCTAACGGTCAGGAGGACCACGTAAGTATGGGTGCTAATGCAGGTACTAAATGCTATAGAGTAATCAATAATCTGGAAAAAATATTGGCCATAGAACTGTTTTCGGCCACGCAGGCACTAGAATTCAGAAGGCCTAAGAAAACCTCCAGAGCCTTAGAACAACTGATCAAACAATACCGAACCGATGTCTCTTTTAATGAGTTCGACAGAATATTATCAATTGATATAGAAAAATCGATCCAGTTTATCCGCAAGGAGCCAATAGTGATACCTTCTACCCTTTGATCAGCCTTTAACCTAGAACTTATGGAAGCTTCAAGTAAAAAATATTCAAAAGATAAATATATAACCCCAACAGGTAGTAAACTCAACTGTAAAGGTTGGGTACAAGAAGCTGCCTTGAGAATGCTGCTGAACAACCTGGATCCTGCTGTGGCAGAGAAGCCGGAAGAATTGATCGTATACGGAGGTAGAGGAAAGGCGGCCCGTAATATTGAGTCGCTGGATAAAATAATAGCTTCTCTGAAAATATTAGAAGAAGATGAAACACTATTGATACAATCAGGCAAACCGGTAGGAATAGTTTCCACCCATATCAATGCCCCTAGGGTGCTCATATCAAATGCTCAGCTGGTGCCCAACTGGGCCAACTGGCAACATTTTGATAAACTGGAGAAAGCAGGACTTATGATGTATGGTCAGATGACAGCCGGGTCATGGATCTATATAGGATCTCAGGGCATTGTGCAGGGAACCTTTGAGACATTTGCAGAAATCGGCAGACAGCATTTTGGAGGTTCATTAAAAGGAACCTTGAATGTCACTGCTGGACTTGGGGGCATGGGTGGTGCTCAGCCCCTCGCCATTACGATGAATGAAGGTGTATGCCTGGTGGCCGAATCAGAAATGTGGAGAATTCAAAAAAGACTGGATACCAAATATTTAGACATAGCGGTGGAGGACATAGATCATGCTATTGATCAGGCACTTGAAGCCAAAAAGCAGGGTAAAAGCCTCTCCATCGGAGTTCCCTGTAATGCGGTAAATCTACTGAACAGACTGAAAGAAAGGGGAGTCACACCTGATACCCTAACAGATCAGACGTCAGCTCATGATCCGCTTACCGGATATTATCCCCATACTATCTCAGTAGACCAGTCCATAGCCCTGCGTGATGCTGACCCAGAAGCTTATGAAAAACTTGCCTATGAATCTATGGCAAGACATGTGGAGCTTATGCTTGAATTACAAAAAGACGGAGCGGTTACTTTTGATTATGGAAATAACCTCAGAGCTCGGGCATTCGAAAAAGGGGTAAAAAAAGCTTTTGATTTTCCAGGATTTGTACCGGCTTACATTAGACCTTTATTTTGTGAAGGAAAGGGGCCTTTTAGGTGGGCAGCTCTTTCTGGTGATCCTGAGGATATAAAAATTACAGATGAATTAATATTAAAATTGTTTCCGGAAAATGAATCTTTAAAAAAGTGGATTACTATGGCACAGAAAAGAATAGCTTTTCAGGGGCTTCCTGCCCGAATATGCTGGCTGGGTCAGGGGGAGAGGGAAAAAGCGGGCTTGGCTTTTAATGAATTGGTAAAGACAGGCAAAGTAAAGGCACCTTTGGTTATAGGAAGGGATCACTTGGACACCGGATCAGTAGCTTCTCCGAATAGAGAGACTGAATCCATGATGGACGGATCAGATGCTGTGGCTGACTGGCCGATACTGAACGCCCTGATGAATACTGCCGGTGGTGCCAGTTGGGTTTCTTTGCACCATGGTGGAGGTGTAGGTATGGGATATTCCATCCATGCGGGTATGGTGATTGTAGCTGATGGCACTGAAGAGGCCCGAATCAGACTGCAGCGGGTGCTTAGAAATGATCCGGGTATTGGCGTGATCCGTCATGCAGATGCCGGATATGATATAGCTAAAAATACTGCAAAAGAACATGGCTTGGATTTGGATACTAAACTAGGACATGATGATTATTAAGCATATTAAAGAACTATTTGGGGTAAGAGATAACCCCATTTTTTTGAAAGGAAAAGATATGGCAGTGCTACCTTCCATAAGAAATGCCTATCTTAAAGTAGAAGAAGGCAAAATAGTATCTTATGGCCCTATGGAAGAATGCCCTCCAATTAATTCAGGTGAAGAGATAGTTGATGCTTCCCGGCAATATGTTCTGCCAGCATGGTGTGATTCGCATACACACTTAGTTTTTGATGGCAGCAGAGAAGAGGAGTTTGTAGATAAGATAAAGGGAGTAACTTATGCTACTATAGCCAAAAAGGGAGGAGGAATCCTCAATTCAGCCAAGAAACTTCAGGAAGCGTCAGAGGATAGTCTTTATGAACAGGCAAAAATGAGGCTCGATGAAGTACGGCAGTCTGGAACAGGAGCCATAGAAATCAAAAGCGGGTATGGACTTACGGTGGAAGCTGAGCTGAAAATGCTGCGGGTAATCAACCGCCTACAGGAAAATTCCCCTATGGCTATTAAAGCCACCTTTCTAGGAGCCCATGCTTATCCTGAGGCCTATAAAGAAAATCACCAGGGATATCTGGATTTGATCTGTAATGAAATGATGCCTATAATAGCTGAGCTCCGACTCGCTGAATATGTGGATGTATTTTGTGAAGAAGGTTTTTTCAGTCTGGAGGAAACCCAGCAGGTGTTAGATGCAGCCAGGAAACATGGCTTTAAAATAAAATTACATGCCAACCAGCTGAAAAATTCTGGTGGTGTGCAGCTAGGGGTGAAAAATGGAGCTGTTTCTGTAGATCATTTGGAGTGTATGGGAGAAGAAGAAATTAAAATTTTAAAGACGAGTCTTACTATCCCTACGCTTTTACCTTTTGCGGCTTTCTTTCTAAGGTTTCCTTTTCAGCCAGCCAGACAGCTTATAGATGCAGGTCTGGGGGTAGCATTGGCGTCTGATTACAATCCAGGTTCTGCACCCAGTGGCAATATGCCGCTGCTGATAGCCATGAGTTGTATACAGATGAAGATGACCCCTGAGGAATCCATTAATGCCGCTACTCTCAACGGAGCATATGCTATGGGAGTGGAGAAAGAGTTGGGAAGTATAACGGTGGGCAAAAGGGCCAACTTAATATTTACAGAACCTATACCTTCTTTGGCTTATTTACCCTATGCTTTTGGAAGTAATCTTATAAATAAAGTAATGATAAACGGGAAATTTTAATAGATACTATTATGGATCATTTCCAATATTTTTCAACAGAAGATATCCTCCCCCGTGTAAAGCTAAGGGGCCATGAAGTGAAGCTAGGTCAGTACGTAAAAGTAGGGTTTGAAGGAAAAAAATTCGTTATTATCGGTATTCCTGAATCTATCGGAGTAAAGGGGAATCATGGTATTGGTGGCACAGAATCGCTTTGGGAGGCATTTTTGGATTCTTTTTTGAATATACAGAGTACCAATAGGTTTACAGGAGATGAGGTATCTATTTTAGGGTATTTTGATTTTAAAGGATTACTGGAAGGTAGTGAACTGCCGATAGACAGTTATCGTAAGGCAGTGGAAGCTATAGACCAGGAGGTATACCTAGTAGTGAGAGAAATAATCGTAAAGCACAAAATTCCTATCATCATCGGTGGGGGACATAATAATTGTTTTCCTATAATATCAGGGGTAAATGATGGATTTCTAGACTTGGAAAAGATAGCCAAAAAAGGGATAAATGTTATCAATTTAGATGCCCACAGTGATTTTCGGCCCATAGAGGGCAGACATAGTGGTAATGGTTTTCGCTATGCTTTTGAAAAGGGTATAATGAAAAAATATGCTATCATAGGACTGCATGAAAATTATAATTCACAGGCTCTCATAGAGGAAATGAGCCATAAGGCAGCCATTATTTTTAGTATGTGGGAGGACATATTTTTAAGGGGGATGATCAGTTATCCTGAAGCGGTGCACCAAGCGATATCCTTTACTAAAGGGAATTATACAGGCATAGAACTGGATATGGATGCTATAGAAGGCGTACTATCCAGCGCTATGACTCCTTCAGGTATAAGCTCAAAGCATGCCAGACAGTATGTATACCAAACAGGCATGCTATGCCAGGTGGCCTATCTGCATCTATGTGAGGGAGCCATAGTATTAGACAATGGACAAAGGGATAGTGGGACTGGAAAACTTGTAAGTTATCTTGTGAGTGATTTTATAAAAGCGCATGTCAATTTTTAAATTCTAAAGTATTGATCAGGTGCATCATATCCATTTTGATGTACTCAATGACAGGAGCCAAGGAATCATTCTTATTGGCCACATTAAAATATAGTGCTCCGCGAAGGAAATGCTGAGTAGAATCTGTAACAAAAAACTGGAACTGTGTAGGAACTTCTCCGGAAAGTTCTGCTACCACACCTGTGTATCCATGGGGAGTCATAAGGATGTTTTCTTCTATACCATATGCTTTGATCTGATGTTTGGAAGTTAGGGTAATGGCATCGCCTAGATAGGATTTTAGATTTTCTTCTTTACCTTTTATAGGCTTGTAAGTGAGATGTACTTTTGCCTCCATTCCTTCATAATGAAGGTTTATCCAGCTGGTTTCCTGTGGATTAAATTCGTCTGCTTCCACATTACTGTGTAGTGAATGTTCAAATGTATAAGGATATTCCGGAACCAAGGTAGCAAATCCTCGATCTGGAAGATCTATTCTATTATAGCCCTTTGGCTTAGGAAGATAATCATTCCCGCAAGAAGTTAAGATCGTGAGCAAACAGATATAAATAAGAAAAAGATTTTTCATGTGAGGTCAAAGATATAAAATCCATTTATACTTATGATTTCTTTTAAACGTAGATGTATACCTAATTATGGTATAAAAAAGATTTTTTAACACTTTGGCATTTCTGTTGTTTAATTCACAAGGCAATGCACTCAGCAGTGAAACTGCTTATTTATAACTTTTACACCAATTACCGCAAAAATGAAATACAATTTTAAAGATGCTCTGCTATGGCTAAACATATACATTTTATTGGCTTTGGTACCCATGGCTATAGCATTAACCGGTTCTAGCCCAGCATATAGGACTTTTTGGATAGAATTAGGGGTTGGTATGGGTTTTATAGGACTGTCCACCATGGGCCTTCAGATGATTTTCAGTGGCCGTATTAGTTCCATGGCTCCTGTCTGGGGGATGGACAATGTGTTACAGTTTCACCGTGAAATTGGTATAGTAGCTTTTCTTTTTACCTTGGCGCACCCCGTCATCCTGATACTGGCCAATCCCGAATACATAAAATATTTTGATCCGACGGTTAATCTTCCCCGTGCTTTGGCGTTAAGTTTTGTAACAGTGGCTATTTTTGCAATTATCATTTCAAGTCTATGGAGAGAAGCTTTAAAGTTAAACTATGAGTGGTGGAGGCTGATTCATGGTGCTTTGGGGTTTGGGATTGTTTTTGTAGGGATCACTCATTCTATTCAGGTAAGCCATTATTTAGATCCACTTTGGAAAAAGCTGGCTATAGGAGCCACCTTGGGTATATGTGCATATATGGTCATCCATACCAGAGTAGTAAGACCTTGGTTTAACAGTAAAAAGCTATATAGGGTAAAGGACGTCAGTCTGGAAAGAGGAGATTCCTATACGATGACGATAGCGCCGGATGGCTTCAAGAGAGCTCCTTTTAAGGCAGGCCAGTTCTTTTGGATGAGTGTAGGAGACGAGGTTTTAAAGATGCAGCAGCATCCGTTTTCAGTATCTTCAAGTGATGAAAGCCCAAATATATGTTTTACAGCAAAGGTACTTGGGGACTTCACTGCTACTTGGAAAGACATAAAAACGGGCACCCCTGTTCAGCTAGAGGGGCCTTTTGGATCATTCACCGTCAAAAAAGACCATCCACTGTTTATGGTAATGGGAGGCATAGGTGTCACACCTGCTATGAGTATCATAAGGAGTTTAGTAGATAAGAATGACAAAAGGAAAGTTATTTTGGTATATGCTAACCAAGATTGGGAATCCATCACCTATAAAGATGAATTGGATGAACTAAACAAGCTGTCCAATATAGAGGTTATTTATTCAATAGCTGAACCCCCTGCCGGGTGGTCAGGAGAGGCTGGTTTTCTGGACAAGGCATTTTTTGAGAAACATATCCCATCAAATAAAAATGAATATGTGTACTATATCTGTGGACCAGAAATAGTCATGGACATCACCGAAACAGCTCTCCGTGAACTTGGAGTAGATTGGGAACAAATATATTCAGAAAGATTTCAGATTGTATAAAAATAAATTATGTCTAAAAATAAAGTACTTTATAAGGATATTAGGTTTTCGGCGCGAATTGTTGGCGTAATACTTTTAGTATTTGTTATCCTGTTTGCCATGAGAGACATGATGGTGGGCTAGCATCCACCATCATGTCTTTATAAAATACTTAATCATCTAATGTATCTCTCCAGCCTTTAGTCTCTACGTCTCGGGCAGATTCTTCTACCTTTCCTTTTAGGTCTTTTTTGTAAGCTTCGAGTGTTTCAGAAACGCGGGCATCAAAAGCACCTATGATCGATGCACCCAGGATACCGGCGTTTTTGGCACCGTTAAGGGCGACCGTAGCTACAGGAATACCACCTGGCATTTGGAGAATGGATAGGATGCTATCCCAGCCATCTATAGAATTTGATGATTTGATAGGGACTCCTATGACGGGCAGTGTGGTAAGAGATGCCACCATCCCTGGAAGGTGAGCGGCACCTCCTGCTCCTGCTATTATGGCTTTTAACCCTCTTTTCCTGGCATTTTCAGCATATTCTATCATCCTCATAGGAGTCCGGTGTGCTGATACTATGGTCAGTTCATAAGAAACACCTAATTCTTCTAAAATTTTAGCAGCTTCCGCCATGATGGGCAAATCACTTTTGCTGCCCATGATGATCCCTATTTGTTTGCTCATGTTTATGCTTTGATCTTTAAAATATCTTTTATTTTAATGGCTTTCTTCTTCAGGGCTTCCATGTTTTCTTCCAAGATGGTAACATGCCCCATTTTTCGGAAAGGCTTGGTGTTTTTCTTGCCGTAAAGATGAACATAAACCCCTTTCATACCTAACACTTCATCTAGTCCTTCGATTACAGCTTCTCCTTCATATCCATCCTGACCCAGCAGATTTACCATCGCTGACGGCATTCGCAATGAAGTATCACCAAGGGGCATATCGAGTACAGAACGTAAATGTTGTTCAAATTGAGAAGTATAATTAGCTTCTATGGTATGATGGCCACTGTTATGGGGCCTAGGAGCGATTTCGTTTACCAGTACCTCCCCGTTTTTGGTGACAAACATTTCTACAGCAAGTAGCCCTACCATATCCAACTTTTCGATTACATTTAAAGCTATGGCAACAGCCCGTTCACTTATGGCTTCGGAAATATTGGCAGGAGCAAATAAATATTCAACCAGATTAGCAGTGGGATGAAAAGCACACGATACAGGTGGGTAGGAAAACAGCTGACCCTGCTTATTACGGGCTACGATTACGGCTATTTCTTCTTCAAAATCAATGAGCTTCTCCAGAATACCCGGTTTATTAAATGCTTTGTCAATATCAGCAATATCGTGAATGATCTGCACGCCTCTCCCATCATAACCTTCTTTGCCTAGCTTGTTTACAGCCGGTAAAAAATCAGAGTGCTTTTTGACTTCTTCTATGTCATCTACCAAGTAAAATTCAGAAGTTGGTATTTGGTTCTCTTTATAAAACTGTTTTTGGGTTCTTTTGTCCTGAATTAGTTTAATGATAGCAGGTTGGGGATATACTTCTTTTCCTTCTGCTACGAGTCTTTCAAGGGCATCAGTGTTTACACTTTCTATTTCTATAGTAATGATATCGCAGTCTTTACCAAAATTATATACATCATCAAAATCCAATAACTGTCCCTGTACGAATTGCTGAGCTATGGTCCTGCAGGGGGCATTCGGGTCAGGATCAAGGATATGTACATCTACATTATAATTTATGGCCGATTGAATAAACATTCTTCCCAGCTGGCCACCGCCCAGTACACCTAATTTTTTTTTCTGATAGTTTTTTTGCACCGTCAAAAGTTTTTTGGTTAGTCACTTAAAATTAAGACAAATATAAATAACCTTTAACCTTTCCTGAATAAAATAAGTAGGTGATACCTGTTTTATGGGCGCCCCTCAGTAGGATTTTTAGGTACTTTTCGTTTACTAAACCTACTCCTGAAATAAGAAAAAAGAATCAAAACAATCGCCGCTACCAATAATAAATGGATGATGCTA
The DNA here is from genome assembly GCF_000714815.1 of Anditalea andensis. Taxonomy (GTDB): domain Bacteria; phylum Bacteroidota; class Bacteroidia; order Cytophagales; family Cyclobacteriaceae; genus Anditalea; species Anditalea andensis. Next base: position 171,041 of record NZ_JMIH01000021.1, read on the forward strand.
CCGATGACATAAATAAACGCCCCTACTACCCATCCTACTACCAATAGGATTGCCAATAAATATAATAAAGTTCTCATATTTGAAATTGATAAATTTTAGAATGCGGTTAATTTAAAAAACTGCACTGAATGTATTATAGTTTAAAATAGGTGCCAACTTTCCATAAGCATAAATGATTTAAAACCTGATAATTCTTATAGCAGATGTTTTAAGTTAGCTTTAAAACAAAAAAAGCACTACAAGGAATGTAGTGCTTCTAATAAGTGGAATAAGGCTAGACCCTTCGTCCACCTATAATATTGAATAATACTGCGATTACTGCTAAGACTAATAAAATGTGAATCAGCCCACCGGCACTATAAACAAATGCCCCGAAAATCCATCCTATTACTAGGATTACTGCGATGATATAAAGAATAGATCCCATTATAAATATGGTTTAGTGGTTAAAATAAATTTACAATATCAAATAAACAAAATTTGCGCCAATTACATAAAAAGCTCAAAAAACAATATAAATAATTATAAAAATGGTATTTATATCCATTTTATAATCTTCAAGCTTTTGTCATATACGGCTGCCACCAATAATACGGAATAGTACTGCAATAACTGCCAACACCAAAAGGATATGTATAAGACCGCCTACACTGTAAACGAAAGCACCGAATATCCATCCTATGACTAAAATGATCGCAATTAAATAAAGTAAAGAACTCATGATATAAATGTTTAGTGGTTGATAATATATTTTTACAACATACGTTTGACAACTTCAATGCCAATTTGATTTTTATAAAAATTTTATCCCCATCAGTTCCATAAGCTTATGTGCATTAAAACTAGGACAGGGCCCTTTTTTTAGCGTATAATCAAAAAGGATTTTGTCATCCTTAATATCAGAGTGGAAGCTGTAGTTTACTACCCCCGGCAATGACCTATCCGCGAGCTCTATATCGTGGGTGGAAATGATTCCTTTGCTTTGGGAAGCTGATAGCTGGCGGATGAGTGCTTCGCTGCCCATTACCCTATCTGTAGTATTGGTGCCCTTTAATATTTCATCGAGTAAGAAAAACATAGGCTTATCTTGTTCTGCCTGATCGAGTAATCCTTTTATACGGGCTAATTCTGCATAAAAGGAACTTACACTTTCGCCCAGGTTATCTGTATTTCTCATGCTCGTGAAAAGCTGGAAATCTCCTGAAATATATTCTTCGGCAAATGGGCTCAACCCTAGATTAACTAAAACCATATTTGTGCCTACTGTTCTCATAAAAGTAGTTTTTCCTGACATATTAGAGCCAGTTAATAGCACAATCTTATCCTCTATGGGAAGGTTAAAATCATTTGGGACACAACTATCTGGCAGGATAAGTGGATGCCGGATGGCTTTTACCTTTAAGGTAGGCTCTTTAACCCATTGAACAGCCGTTGTATTTTTTTCTTCCTTTTCGAATGCAGCCAGCGATACCATTACCTGCCACTCATCAAAACACTGCTGCCAAAGGTGTATATGACTTTCGTTTTGGATTTTCCATTTTTCTAGCCTTAGAAGTACAATATAATCTACCCAAAAAAGAAAATTAAAAATCATATAAACCAAATTGGCCCTGTTTTGAACAGCGAAACTTTGCTGTTCAAGTGATCTCAAAGAAACCGAGGCTCTGAAATTCTTTTCGAATATAGGTTGTTGAAGTTTCACAAGATATGGATCTTCAAAGCTTAAATTTTCCATTAAAATAGCCCATGCTGTAAATGTTTTAACATCACCTTCGTTAGGCATTGCGTTGGCAGCGGCTATTAGGGGCTTAAACACCAGACTCAGGGCTATCAGTGAAATGAGTAACCATACAGACAGAAACACCGGGGATATCAAGCCGAATAGTACAGCTGATAAAATGAATAGTCCAGCCATAGGGCCTAGTATCAATGGTAAGTAATAACCTTTCTTCCACTGATTTCCTGTTTTGATCCAATCATAAAAGGCTATTTTGGGTTTTTCATCTTTTAAAAATGCTTTTCCAAATGCTTCAAAGTGAAGCAAAAAGTCAGATTTAATCGATAATTCTTTTATAGCATCAAACCTTTTTTCGGCCACTGCAGCTGATACCAATGTTTTCATCTCATTAGCCAATCTTAACCTGCCTTCCTTGCTTACCGTGTGGTTTAGCAATTGGAAAAGAGAGTGTTCGCCAAATAGGTCCAGGTCATTGCTGAATGGATGTTTTTTATCTATAAATTCCTGGCCCTGATCAAAGGAGGCCAGTTTTCTGCTTTTCCTGAGATTTTCATCTTCTTTGATCTGGATGACTGCTTTCAGAAAAGCCTGCCTATCTTTAAGAGTATTGAATCTTTTAATTAAATAGACAAATAATATGCTCATCGGAAAAAAAAGAAAGAGGAGCCACCGCATCTCTGATAAGCCTACTATAACCACAGCCAATAACGCAAAAAACAAAACAAGCCTGCTGATAGATAAGCCAGCAATTTTTTTGCCTGTAAGGCTTAGCTCTTTTTCAGGATGGTCTAAATTAAAATCAATTTGCATCTGTTATAAATTTTATTTGTCGGTCAAAACATGTCCTCCCCAAAGCTAGGGTTGGAATCTCGCAAAAGGTAACCAGTCATCTGTGTGAGCAGCTATTTGAAACTACAGACAGGACTACTGCGTTAGTAACATATGGCTAAGAAGAATAAAAAACCAAAAAGCAATAGTTCGGATAAGGAACAATTAGCAGATGAGCTTGATTTTACAAGTGGTTTTGGGGGCTTTCCCTCAGATGTTGAATTTACCCGTAATATAGGTTGCGCTTCAAACAGTAAAAAAAAAGATTACCAAAACATCTACTTAATACTCAATCTTTAATCATATCAATCTTCCTTTTGATTATTATTGAGAGATATGGCGGGATTGCCCTCAGGAAAATAGTGGTTAACATCTCTCTGAGGGAATGGTACTTCTATATCATTTGCTTCAAAAGCTTCTTTTATCGCTTCCATATTATCCCAATATACTGGCCATAGATCTGCTGCATTGGCCCATGCCCTTACCGTAAGATCCAGTGAACTGTCTCCAAAGTTAGTGAAATAAACCACAGGAGCTGGATCTTCCAATACCCTTTCATCTTTCTGCAGGGTATCTATAATCACTTGCCTGGTTTTTTTTAGATCAGTTCCATATGCTACACCCAGGTTCATTTCCACTCTTCTGGTAGGTTTGGCAGATAGATTGGTAATGCTGTTATTAGCTAGTCCACCGTTAGGTATCACGACTACCTTATTATCAAAATTCCGTACTGTAGTATATAATATATCAATTTTTTCTACACTACCTAAAGTACCCTGTGCTTCAATAGTCTCCCCTACTTTGAAAGGTTTAAATATCAGGATAAGGACCCCTCCCGCAAAATTGGATAATGATCCCTGTAAAGCAAGACCTACTGCCAATCCTGCTGCTCCCAGAATGGCCAAAAAGGATGTAATGGGGAAACCTAATGTGGAGGCTACTGCTAAGATGAGCACCACATAAAGTACTACCCTTAAGAAGCTCAGTAGAAAAATAGATAAAGATGCTTCTATTTCATATTTGGAAAAAATCTTGGTAATGGTATCTATGATTACCCTGATCAAAAACCTACCTATAAAATAATATAGAAGTGCCTGAAGCAATATAGGGATGATAATCCAAGCATAAGTAATTACCCCTTTAGTAAAGTCTTCAATAGAAGAAATATCAAAATCCATAAATTATATAAAATTATTCAATCGATAAAATTAATAATTATAAACATATATTAAGAGTCTAAATAGGATAAAAATCAACTGAGGGCGATCACCTGCCACCTAAATGCCCAAAACCAGCGTATGCTAATCATACTCCAGCCTGATTTTTTTAGGACGGAAGTAATGTCGCCTGATTTGAAACTTCTCAATACCGATAGTGGACCGTCATTTTTTACCATTTCAGATTTTGAGAATAATTTTGTAATATATTTTATACTGTAATAGGCTAAAGGATGTCGGTGGAGGTCGTTTATGATCAGGCCGATAGTAGCATTATGCTTAAAACTCTGAAACATTTTGACGAGCTCATCATCAGTGAAATGATGGGTAAAAAGTGTGCAGGTAATGATATCCATTTTTTCCTTGGCAAAGGTTTCGTCGAATACATCTGCAGTATGATATACCACATTCTGAAGGTCTTTTAAGTTATCTTTGGCCATTTCTATAATATGTGGATTAGCATCCAATGCATGTATGGTTATTTTGGTACCATTTTTAATAGCCCATGAAGCGATTAACCGGACCATATCCCCTCCTCCACAGCCTATATCTGCTATATGGTAGTGAGGCTGAGGGTGATCTTTAATCACCTTGGACAATGCCGTGGTGAGTACTTTATTCCCTCCCAATAATTTGTTTACAATTTTTAATTCATGCAATGTTTGCTTCATCTCAGGGCCTGCTGAAGTAAAGTCATCCATCAATTCTTTCTGATAGCTTCTTTGTTTAAAAGATATCATAATTTTTCAAGGAGTAAAGTTTCAAGGGTAAGGCCTGGTCCAAAGCCCATCGCAAGGGTGTCCCCCTGCTGTCCGGGATGGCTAAGAATAGCATTCAGAACAAATAATATGGTAGCTGATGACATGTTTCCATATTTGCTTAATATACTATGGGCATGTAGATTTTGTTCAGGCTGTATACCAAAAGATTCTTCTACTTTTTTCAAAATAAGTTTGCCGCCTGGATGGATGGCAAAATTCTTAATAGCAGATAAGTTATATTTGTTTTCCAGTTTACTTTTCAGAGCGTCTATACCTTTTTCTAAAAGACCGGGGATATATTTGCTTAATTTCATCTCAAAACCGTAATCCCCAATATGCCAGGCCATATCATTTTTTCCCTCCCGGACCAAATTGCTCTGATAGCTTTTGATTTTCATACCTATAGGTTCTGAAGAGATAAGTGCTGCAGCCGCTCCGTCCGCAAACAGGGCATTGGCCAGCAGGTTGTCTTCGTTATATTCTTTTTGAAAGTGAATGGTACATAATTCGACCGAAACCACCAACACCTTGGCAGCAGGATCGCTATCGCAAATTCTATCTGCCATTTTTATGGCAGTAAATGCGGCATAGCAGCCCATGAAATGAATACAGTAACGTTCTATGGTATCATTTAGGCCTAAGCTGTCTATAATATCCAGTTCAACACCAGGTGCATACATGCCCGTACAGCTTACCAATATCAGATGAGTGATTTCTTGTGATTGATAAGGAGAAGATGCCAGACAGTCTTCTATAGCGGATATAGCGAGAGATGGAGCGGTCTGTTGAAAAATCTTCATACGTTGCTGGGTACTGGGAAATGGATTTAATGAGCGGTTGTTTGGAAAAAAAGTAAATTTAGAAGGATCGTCAAAGTTAAAATCACCCAGTACGCTATATCTACTTTGAATCCCTGAATGTCTGTATATAAAATTTAATTTTCGGGCCTCCTCTTCCCTGGTGTCCAATCCGTGGGCTATATTCATAAATGCTTTAATGGTATCCTGGGGAATCGCTTCTCCGGGAGAGGCAGTTCCTATGCTAACAATATGGTTCTTCATCTAAATAATTTAGTGTAAATTGTTATATATTGGGTGAGTTACTTATAAAACATAGTATATAGCTAAAAGTTACTTTTAAAAATGATATATGTTTAGACTATCGAACTGGAGACATCTTAGAGTATCCTTTTCATTTTACCTCTTACCCGTTTTTATTTTTGCTTTAGCTCATACGCCTAACTTAGACCCGTATAGGCTATGGATTGTTTTTTTTGCACTTCATTTTTTTTTGTATCCGTCCAGTAATGGATACAACAGCTACTATGATAAAGATGAGGGGAGCATAGGGGGGTTAAAGCATCCGCCAAAAGTATCAAGGGGTCTGTATTATTTATCTTTCGTGTTTTTGGGTATAGCACTTATGTTGGGGTTACAGATAAATATAGCTTTCACCGCTATGATGGGACTATATGCCGTTGTATCCATGGCTTATAGTCACCCCAGCATACGCTTAAAAAAATATCCAATCGCTGGATGGCTTGTAGCAGGGATGTTTCAGGGCTATTTTACTTATGCCATGGTATATGCTGGGTTGAACGGATTTGGCTGGCACGTTCTCTCAAGTTCACATGTATACATTCCCGGCATGCTTACCAGTATCATGATCTGGGGCAATTATCCCCTGACCCAGGTCTATCAACATGAAGAGGATAGCAAAAGAGGAGATATTACCATGAGTATCAAGCTAGGAATAAAAGGGACTTTTTACTTTTCAAGTTTATGGTTTTTACTCGCAGGACTGGGTTTTAGCTATTATTTTATAGCACAAAACCAGTTTTGGGCATTCTGGGCTTTTTTAGCGGCCATGTTCCCTTCTGTAATATATTTTTATGTTTGGTTTTATTTTGTCAATAAGGACGCTGAAAGGTATGCTAGCTATGCATGGGCGATGTGGATGGTTAGAATAGCAGCCACCCTACTCAATTTATTCTTTGTTTATTATTTTCTGGAACGAACCCAGCTGCTTCAGGTTATCGATTCGGGGTTTTGATTTCTTTAATAATGTTTATACAATAATCCGGCCGTGCGTATTTTTGATGATTTGAGTTCCTATATATGATGATTTTTGTAATAGGGCTACTGCTATATTGGAAGAAAGATTTGTTCCAAAAAGTTTTTGTACCGTACGGCCTACCCTTAGTCGGGTTTTAAAATTTTTAGTCCAGTTATCCACATATTGGCGTTCGATATCATTTCTGTTTTTATTTTGCAGAATGGCTTCAGCAGCCAGTTTACCTGAATGTATCGCTATAGCCATGCCATTGCCACAGAGTGGAGTGATCAGACCTGATGCATCTCCTATCATCAAAATGTGGTTATTGATCGGTTCTTTAGAGGAAAAATTCACTTCATTAATCACCTCCGGTTTTTCGAAGAGAAAATCACTGTTATGGAAAAGAGCTGATATGATAGGATTCTTATGGAGGACCTGTTTTTCCATTTCAGATATGTTCCCATATTTTTTTAACTGATGCTTGCTTCCAAGATAGCAAATATTAAAAGTGTCTTTTGCCACCTTATTTATCCCGAGATATCCTCCTTCAAAGTTGTGTAAAGCTACTATATGTGATGGAAAATCTGTTTTCACATGATATTTTACACCTATATATGGGGTTCTGGTATTTATAAAGGGCCGGGACAGGGATTTATCCATCTTTGATCTTTTTCCAAAGGCTCCCAATACATAGTTAGATGTTATAGAAGTTCCATCACTGAGATTTACATCAAAAAGGTTGCTTTTATTATTATAATTAACATCCAATACCTGTGTTTCCAAAAGGAACTGAACATTTATTTCCAAACATTTTTCATATAAAAATTGGTCGAAATGGTATCTACTTATACCAAATCCTCCAAGATCAAGTGGTAGGTCTACCATTTTACCAGAGATAGCGCTTAGCCGGAAGGTGGAAATATTTATAGGATCGTGTTCATAGGGATAAAGGTTTTCTTTGATAAGAAAATTTTTGACTTCATTGGACACATACTCTCCGCATACCCTATGGAAGGGATAAGTTTTTTTCTCTACTACTGTTACTTTTTTACCTCCTTTGGCCAGAAGATAAGCTGTAGTCAAACCGCCTAGCCCACCTCCTATCACCACTACTTTATCATCCATAGCGCTTTACCCTTTATTGTCCTTTTGTTCCGTTCATAAAATAATTTAACTAAAAGAAATATATTATATTAATTCAAAGTTAATTTGGCCATTCAACCAATTCTAAACTGATTAATTAATACAGATGTTTTCATCCAGTAATTTAAGGCAGGTGGTTTTGAGTACTTTGCTGTTAGGTGCTATCTTCTTCTCAGAGGACGTACAGGCCCAAAGGAAAAAGAAAAAAACCAACACAACTGCCAGTACATCATCTGATGCTCCTGCAAAAGCTGCTGCTGCAAAAAATGGCATCAAAGCTTATACCGAGGTTATCACTGCCAAAGCCAATTCAAAAGAAGGATTATTTAAGGTCCATGAAGTGGAGGGTAAATATTACTATGAGATTCCTGACAGTCTTATAGGAAGAGAAATGCTGATGGTCACGACTATAGCCAAGACCGCTGAAGGTATCGGGTATGGCGGAGAGCGTACCAATACTCAAATGCTCCGATGGGATAAAAGGAATGATGATAAGGTAATCTTAAAACTGGTTTCATATAAAAATACTGCTGCAGATTCATTGCCTATCTTTCAGGCCGTCAGAAACTCTAATCTAGAACCGATCATCTATACCTTTGATGTGAAGGCCAAATCCAAAGAGGATGATGGTGTGGTCATAGAGGTAACCGATCTTTTTACCAAAGATGTCCAGGCCATAGGTTTACCAAAAAATAGAAGAACGGAGTATAAAGTCACCAGACTGGAACCAGAAAAATCATATATTGAAAACATCAATACCTATCCTATCAATATAGAAAGTCGGTACGTAATGACTTATGCTGCCTCTGAACCACCATCTAATTCCAGTACGGGTACAATTACGGTGGAATTGAACAGTTCCATGCTGCTTTTACCCAAAACCCCAATGAAGCAGCGGCTATCTGATAGAAGGGTAGGATGGTTCAATACTACAGTAACAGATTATGGACTTGACGAGCAGAGGGCCACTAAACGGACCTATCTGGATAGGTGGAGATTAGAAGTAAAAGAGGAGGATATTGAAAAATTCAGAGCGGGGGAATTGGTAGAACCTAAAAAGCCGATAATTTATTATATAGATCCTGCCACTCCGGATAAATGGAGGCCTTTTTTGAAGCAAGGTGTAGAAGACTGGAATGTGGCTTTTGAAGCTGCAGGATTTAAAAATGCCATTCAGGCAAAAGATGCACCCACCCCAGAAGAAGATCCGGGATGGAGTGCTGAAGATGCAAGGTATTCAGTCATCAGGTATTTCGCATCTGATATACAGAATGCGTATGGCCCCCATGTATCTGATCCAAGATCAGGGGAAATATTGGAATCAGATATAGGTTGGTATCACAATGTGATGAATTTATTGAGAAATTGGTATTTTATACAGACTGCTGCGGTAAATCCAGATGCCAGAAGCGTCAAATTCAAAGATGATGTAATGGGTAGACTTATTCGATTTGTTTCATCCCATGAAGTAGGGCACACGCTGGGACTTCCCCATAATTTTGCTTCTTCTCATGCTATACCGGTGGATTCGCTTAGAAGTGCGTCGTTTACAAACAAATATGGTACCGCCCCCTCTATTATGGATTATGCAAGATTTAACTATGTGGCGCAGCCTGAAGATGAGGGTGTAAGCCTTTTTCCTGAGGTGGGGGTATATGATAAATATGCCATAGCATGGGGATATAGACCTATATTGGATGCAGTTACACCAGAAGATGAACAATCAGAATTAAATGAGTGGATTACATCTAAAAAAGGTGATCCGCTGTATAGATACGGAAGGCAGGGTAATTCATATGATCCGAGTACCCAAAGCGAAGATTTAGGAGATGATGCCATGAAAGCATCCGGTTATGGGATTAAAAACCTAAAGCGAATTATGCCCAATCTTATGGCATGGACAGCTGAGGAAGACAAACCTTATAAAGATTACAGCGATCTGAATGAAATGTATGGGCAGGTATTAGCACAATATAACCGGTACATGGGTCATGTAAGGACTAATGTGGGTGGTGTCTATGAAGTGTACCGATCTTCAGGTGATGATGAGAATGTGTATACGCATACCGATAAAAAAATTCAAAAAGAAGCAGTTAAGTTTTTGAACAAAGAGCTATTTGCTACCCCTACCTGGCTTATTGATAATACAATAATTGCACGTACCGAAGACTTTGGTGCTTTAGAAAGGATCAGAGGTATACAAGTGGGAACACTGGATAATTTATTGGATTTTGGAAGATTGGGCAGGCTAATAGAAAACGAAGCTATAAATGGCAAACAGGCTTATACCATGTTAGAGCTATTCGATGATCTACGCGATGGCATTTGGACAGAGTTAAACGCCGGAAAGACGATAGATGTTCACCGTCGATCTTTACAAAGAGCACATTTGGAGAGACTATCTGTACTGATGAATGATGATGAGCCTAAGATACCATCCCAATATAGAAGATATGTGGGTGCACAGATCAATGCATCCCAATCTGATATCAGACCTTTGGTAAGGGGAGAACTGAAAACACTTCAGCGTCAGGTAAGAGCTGCTATCCCACGTACATCAGACAGGGTTTCAAAATTACACCTGGAAGATAGTCTAGAAAGAATAAGCATAATGTTAGATCCTAAGTAGGAAGATACTTAGTAGTTTATTACAGAATAAAGGGGAGACAAAAGTTCTCCCTTTTTTATGGATATTCTTGTTTTGTTACGTAGGAGAATTATTTTTACATTTCATACGTTACAAACCTAAAAATCAGACTATGTCCCAAAATACCGCAGACATTCTTAAAGATCATAATTTACGGGTTACCAGCTGCCGGAGAGATGTTTTAAGTTCTTTTTTTAAAAGACAGGAGGCACTTTCCCACTCGGATTTAGAAGAGGAACTAAAAGATGATTTTGACAGGGTCACTATATATAGGACCTTGAAGACTTTTTTGGAAAATGACCTTATACATAAGGTATTGGATGACAGCGGAGCGACGAAATATGCCCTTTGCTTACACGAACATAGCAGTGAATCCCATCATCATCAGCATGATCATGTTCATTTCAAATGTGAAAAATGCGGCAAAACAAATTGTATAGAAGAAATTTCCCTGCCTATGGTGAGTTTGCCAAACGGTTACATCGGCAAGGATGCGAGTTTACTCATACAGGGAATCTGTAATAAGTGCAGTTAAAATTCTAATAATTCAGGCTTTGCCTTTTTAGGGGCATCTTTTGGCCAAATTACGCCCGGGGGCAGGTCTATTTTAGGTGGTGTCAGATCTTCTACTCCACCGTCACCATCATCTGTATCATTATCTTTTTTGTTTTTACGCGCCTTGGTCATGGTAGCCACAAAATAGATTAACACTACATAGGCCATTCCGCACAAAACCAAATCAATAAATAGGCTGCTCATGTCTATAAAAATTTAAATTTTTTACTTTTATTATAATGCTCAAAAATCTAACCATAAGCTTCTTATGTTTGTTAGAAAAAAATAAAATTAACCTTCCTATTTAGATATGATTTGCTTAATAGGTGATATCATTAGATATTTGCGCTCTGAAATAGCAAAATCATGATTATAAAAACCAAAAAGTATAAATTAGAAACCGGTACTTATATCAAGCTCGGGCTTCGAAATGTTTTTAAAGAACAATGGTGGGTTATTTTTATTGCCCTTGCTATTGCTTCCGGATATTTTTTTATAGCCTCGTGGTGGTGGATCAGTATGGCCATTTTGGCTTATGTACTGTATTTGCTTTTTTGGGTAATACAGTTTGCAGGAGTGACCCAAATGGAGCAGAACAAAGTGATGTTTACCAAACTTGCCTATGAAATAGACAGTAGACAGGTGCTGATGAAGGTCAATACCAAGCAAGGTATGCCCGTAAATTGGGATATGATCAAAAAAGCGTATATTGATAAAGATGCCTTTGTCCTGATTATGTCAAAGGCCCAGTTTATACACCTTCCATTTAGGATATTCAATAGCCCCAATGAAAAAAAATTTATGGAGACTATTTTAAAAAGGAAAGCACTTGTTTAAACAAAATTATATCTGAAATTTAAAGTTTTACATTATGCTTTATCTTCATGGATGATAAGAATCAATAAAGCAGTATAAAAACCGGGGCCATATGGCCTCGGTTTTTTATCTTTTGGTATAGTCAAGTTTGGCTACAATACCATTTGAACCGGAAGCCCAAACAGATCCACCTGATTTGGAAAGCTTGACAGCGTGAAATCCATCATCAGAGAACTTTACCCAATTTTCTCCTCCATCCGAGCTATAATCAGAACCATTAGGGCCTACCGTTATCAGCCAATGAAACCTGGGAAAATATGTGACGCCGGACCTATAGCCTTGAGGTTTTTTACCTTTATTTGATATCCATGATTTTCCTTCGTCATGGCTTAATATGATATTGTTTGAAGCATCATCTGGGGCTTCAAAATCTCCACCTACTGCTATCAGGTTTCGGTTATCTATCATACACAGGGAGAATATACCCTGCGATATAGTTCCCTGTTGAATAGGTGTATCTATAGTCTCCCATCGACCCCCCCGGTTGTGGGTATAATATATGTTACTATTAGTGCCCCCACTGGCCAGCCATATTTCATCTTCTTCTATAACCATAGCTGATCCACTGGCTGCAAATCCCGCCTCCCCTTCTTTTGCAGTTGGTGTATTCCGCAGCTGTTCCCAAGTTTCACCGGCATCTAAAGTCCTTAATATGACCCATATACCCTCTACAGGATCTCCGTATACAAATCCCTGTTTTTCATTTACAAATTCCATCCCGTTGAAAAAATCCTCCTTACTTCCTTCATAAATCTGCTGCCAAGAATTTCCTCCATCTATGGTTTTATAGATGGCAGCAGGTTGGCCAGCTGATAAGGCTATGGCAGTGGCGGCATTGATGGCTTCTATGTCCCTAAAATCGACACTATCCATTCCATTAATAAGTCCATGAGACCAAGTCTGCCCCCCGTCTATGGTCTTCATCCAGGTACCACCTGATCCGGTAGCCCAAGCTATTTCTTCCGTCAATGGGGATAAACCCCTTATTGATCCTGCTGTACCGGAATCGAAAATGATCCAGCCCTGAGGGTCGGTATATTCTCCCTTATGTTGTCTGGTTTCACAGCTTGTAAGGATAGATATTATAATAAAAAACACTAACACTCTATTGGTCATGATGTTTATATAAGCTGTAATATGTTTCTAATCTAAAAATGATTCTCTTAAATACCTCGCAGTATGGTTATCTTGTATTTCTTTCAGTGCTTTTGGCGTTCCTTCAAATGTGACATATCCACCTTTGTCCCCACCTTCAGGACCTAGATCTATCACCCAATCGGCCGATTTGATTACTTCGGTATTATGCTCGATAATGATCACAGAATGTCCCTGGTCTATCAGCGCATTGATAGAATGAAGCAATTTTTTTATATCATGGAAATGCAGCCCGGTAGTTGGTTCATCAAATATAAAGAGGATATGATCATTTGATTTATTATTGTTTTTACCTAAATATGAAGCCAGTTTTACCCTTTGCGCTTCACCTCCACTTAATGTGTTGGAAGATTGGCCAAGGCCTATATAGCCAAGGCCGACTTCCCCAAGCGGTTCCAGTTTGTTTATAATAGCAGGTTTATCCCTGAAGAAATCCAAGGCTTCATCTATGGTAAGATCCAGGACATCCGATATATCCTTATCATGGTATTTTATATCTAAAATTTCGTTTTTAAATCTTTTTCCCTTACATGATTCACATGTAAGGAAAATATCTGCCATGAATTGCATTTCGATCTTTTGGGTACCTTCTCCCTGACAGGCTTCACATCTTCCGCCGTCGACATTGAAGCTGAAAAATGCAGGCTTATAATTCCGCTGCTTGGATAAGGCTTGTTCGGCATATAAATTTCTGATTGCATCATAAGCTTTTACGTAGGTCACGGGGTTGGATCTGGATGATTTTCCTATTGGGTTTTGGTCTACAAATTCTATTTGGGTGATTTGTTTATAATCCCCTTCCAGTTTGTCAAATTTTCCCGTTTCATCTATCACAGTACCCAGGATTTTGCCTAAAGCAGGATAAAGTACTTTTTTGATAAGCGTAGATTTACCAGAACCACTTACTCCTGTTATGACGGTGAGAGCATGGAGTGGAAAACTCACCTGAAGGTTTTTCAGATTATTTTCTCTTGCGCCTTTTACGGTTATTTTGTCTTTCCAGGTTCTTATTCCCTGTTTTACGTTGATTTTTTCTTCCCCTTTTAGGTATTTGGCGGTATGGCTGTTACCTGCTTCCAGCAGCTGATCAAGATTGCCCTGAAATACAAGCTCTCCACCATGTACACCTGCATCTGGCCCTATGTCTATGATTTCATCTGCGGCTTTCATGATTTTCTCCTCATGTTCTACTACGATTACTGTATTGCCCATATCTCGTAGGCTCTTCAATACAGAGATCAGTCTGTCTGTATCCCGGGGATGGAGACCTATACTTGGTTCATCTAGGATGTACATTGATCCTACCAGAGCTGATCCAAGCGATGTAGCCAGTTTTATGCGTTGATATTCACCTCCAGATAGTGTAGAAGTAAGCCGATTAAGTGTAAGGTATCCCAGCCCAACCTTATTAATATATTCCAATCGATTTATTATTTCTTTTAGGAGGCGATTAGCTACTTTTTCTTCCGAAGATGTAAGTGTGATATTGAGAAAATGATCATATGCCTGTTCTATGGGCATCAGTACGATATCAATGATACTTTTTTGATCTACTTTCACATATGAGGCATCTTTCCTTAACCTGGTTCCTTTACAGTCCGGGCAGGTGGTCCTGCCACGGAAGCGGGACAGCATTACTCTATATTGGATTTTATGGGTTTTACTTTGAAGGTGTGTAAAGAATTCATCCAGACCTTTAAAATACTTATTGCCCTTCCATATTAAGTCCTGATGTTCCTGGTCCAGATCTTCATATGCCCTGTGTATAGGGAAGTCAAACTGGATTCCATTTTTGATGAGAGGCTCAACCCATTTTTTGGAACTTTCCCCCCTCCAAGGTGCTATGGCGCCTTCATAAATTGATAAGCTCTTATCAGGAATCACCAGATCAGGACTAATGCCCAGAACGGAGCCAAATCCCTCACATGTTTTACAGGCCCCATAGGGGTTGTTAAAACTGAAAAAGTTTACAGAAGGATGTTCAAATGTCATCCCGTCCAGTTCAAATCTATCATTGAATGTCTGATCCGCTTTACCGGGGACCAATATATGACAGGATCCATGGCCTTCGTAAAATGCGGTCTGTACACTATCTGCTATTCTAAACTGATTGTCCTCATCTTCATGTTTTACTGAAATCCTATCTATAAGGATATCATAATCTCCTTCCGGGAAATGGTCTTCATTGATAAGATCTTCTACAAAAAAAGCTTCCTTATTAATCAATACCCTGCTGAAGCCTTTTTGCAAGAGGATTTCAATTTCTTTTTTGATGGTTCGATCGGTAGAGATCAGTAGTGGGCAGCTGATCATCACCTTTTCCCCTTCTTCAAAACGGTGAATGAAATCAACTACATCAGTAATGGTGTTGTGTTTCACCTCATTGCCGGATATAGGTGAAATAGTCCTGCCTATGCGGCTGTACAGCAGTTTAAGATAATCGTAGATTTCGGTGGTGGTACCTACAGTAGAACGGGGGTTTTTGGTAGATACTTTTTGCTGTATGGCTATAGCCGGAGATACTCCTTTGATATATTCTACATCGGGTTTCTCCATTCTTCCCAGGAACTGGCGGGCATATGAGCTGAGGCTTTCTACATACATCCTCTGGCCTTCGGCAAATAAGGTGTCAAAGGCGAGTGAGGATTTACCGGATCCCGATAGGCCTGTCACCACTACTAATTTATTTCTGGGGATAGCTACGCTTAAGCTTTTTAGGTTATTTACCTTGGCATTTTTTATTATGATGAAGGCTCTTGGATCTAGTTGATCAAAAGGGACCGATTTATCTTCCATTATATGATGCATAAGTACAAATATACCAAGAGAACATGGTAAATAGTAATTTTGTTGGTATGGATAAATACGCCATTTTTAAAGTTTGGATAATAGGTATAGGGTTATCAAATTTTTTGTGGGTTTTACTCCTTAAAATAGGAGCATTTCGACGCTAAAGTTATAATTTAAAATAAAATTCGTTCGATTAGTATTTAGCTGTAAACTTCTTTTTTATAAAGGCTAGCAACATGTTACAGAGGAATGTTCGGTGGATATTACAATGATGTAGTTAATAAATCCAAAAAAACTCAAATTTGATTGCATTGTATTTTTCTAATATATACATTTGGAAAATAGCATAATATTGTTTCACGATAAATTCATAATATGGGATAAAACTCTACGTTATTTAAAAGTTAGAATTTATGAGTAAAAGGTTAGGGCCTAAGGACAGCGAACTTATCGCACAGTACAGAAATGGTAGCGAAGCTGCATTCGAATCATTAGTTGATAAGTATAAATCCAGGGTGTTTACGACGATTTATATGATCGTAAAAGATCATGGTGTGGCAGAGGATTTATTACAGGACGTATTCGTCAAAGTAGTACAAACACTCAACTCTGATCGATATAACGAAGAGGGGAAATTCCAACCCTGGTTAATGAGAATAGCTCACAACCTGGCAATTGATTATTTCAGAAAAATGAAGCGATACCCTTCCATTTTGATGGAGGACGGGTCGAATTTATTTAATACGCTGCAGTTTGCTGACGAAAATGTGGAAGATCTCCGGGTAAAGGAAGAAACGCATAAACTTGTCAGGCAGCTGGTTGATGAACTTCCAGAGACTCAGAGGGAGGTGCTGATCATGAGGCACTTTATGGATTTGAGCTTTCAGGAGATAGCAGAACAGACCGGAGTCAGTATTAATACTGCCTTAGGCAGAATGCGCTATGCGTTGATCAATATGCGAAAGAAAATGAATCAAATAAATTTCGCCTATGATAAAATCTTTTACCCCAAATGACCTGGTCAGCTATTTATACCAGGAGTTAAATGATGATGAATCTGACCAGATCAGGCAGGCATTGCATAGCAATGATGACCTTATGGATGAGTTTCTCGAGATGAAAAATGCATTCGAGGGATTGGATCATGCTTTTATTCAGCCATCTGATAAAGTAGTCATAGCGATTAAGAAAAAATCCAAACCTACAGGTCTAGAAAAGTACAATGATATACAAACCGCTCGATGAGCGGTTTTTTTTTACCACAAAAGGATCTGAATTCTTGCTTTCATAAGTATTTACCATATAGACTTTTTTAGATTTTTTGTAAAACTGAGCTTTTGAAGGAAAATCAATATTTTAGTACCTAATGAAAATGGTTTATCTTAAGTGAATGGCAATCCCTTTATTTAATTTTGAATATACATATGACATACAGCTTGCACGAAAAGCGCGGTTGATTCTGTTTCTAACCGCTTTAACTCGCCGATTTAATACTGGAGATTTCATTTACCTTTAACTATATTTCCATAAACTTGTTACTTTAGATATCCAAATTGGATCTACCGGTTAAAATATACTAAACTTTAGAAATGCTCAAGAAAGAAAGATACAAAGCTTTTATAGATCACTTTGCAGAGAATATGCCCGAAGTAGAGACGGAGCTGCATTATGACAGCCCATTTCAGTTGCTTATCGCCGTAGTCCTCAGTGCACAGTGTACAGACAAAAGGATTAATATGGTCACTCCTGCCATTTTTCGTGATTTCCCTACCCCTAAATATCTGGCAGCGTCAAATTTCGATGAGCTGTATCCTTATATTAAATCAGTATCTTATCCAAATAATAAAACCAAGCATTTACTGGGACTTGGCAAAATGCTGGTGGAGGAATTTAACAGTGAAATTCCATCTACGGTAGCAGAGCTGATCAAGCTACCAGGGGTGGGAAGAAAAACGGCCAATGTGATCACCAGCGTGATCTGGAGCCAGCCCAATATGGCCGTAGATACGCATGTATATAGGGTTTCCCGTAGACTGGGGCTCGTGCCTATGACGGCTAATACTCCTTTAGAAGTGGAAAAGCAGTTGATCAAACACATACCCACCCAACATATCCATAAAGCCCACCACTGGCTGATATTGCATGGCCGATACATATGTTTGGCCAGAAAGCCAAAATGTGATGTATGCAGCATCACCCACCTTTGTAAATACTACCATAAGCTCAAAAAAATCCACAAAATGGAGCAGGAGTTATTGTCAGAAAAACATAAGTAATGTGCGGAATTAACCTCATCATCAATAGCTCCGGTCACGACCCTTCTCATATCAAAAAGATGATGAAGGCTACCGCACATAGAGGTCCCGACCACTCTGATTGGTTGGATGTGGGTGAGGGTGTGATGGTGGCAGGGAACCGGCTAAAGATCCTTGATCTAGGAGATCTACCTAACCAGCCGATTACCACCCCGGATGGACGCGGCATATTGGTATGGAACGGGGCGCTGTACAACTATCAAGACCTAAGAAATATCCTGCTGGATGAGGGCATACAATTCCAAACACGATCAGATTCTGAGGTTTTGATCCATTGGCTGCAACAACATGGAATAGAGGGTGTGGAAAAGTTGGAAGGGATGTTTGCTTTTGCTTATGTGGATAAGTCAAAGAAAGAGGTGATCATCGCTAGGGATACATCGGGAAAAAAACCGCTATATTATGCTAAAAACCAGAATAAATGGGTATTCTCATCCGAAACTATCGGGGTAATGGCATCGGGTATAGTTCAAGCTGCTTTAAATCATAACCAATTAATGCCTTATTTTTATTCCAGACATACCTTTCCAGATGCTACCTTATATGAAGGGATTTACCAGTTTAAGGCCGGTAGCGTCTGTTCTTATAGTTTTTTGGGGGAAAAGCTTGAAGAGAGATCGCTTGAAAAAAGTTTTGTGCCTATAGCCATGCCCACTTTGGAGCAGTTTAAAGAGTTGCTTATAGATGCAGTGCTGAAACACTTCCATGCTGAGGTGCCTGTTGGGATGGTTCTTAGTGGAGGTGCTGACAGTACTTTGCTGTTGAACACCTGGTATAAAGAAACCGGAACGCCTCTTCATACTTTTACTGCTACATTTGGGAATAAATATAATTCCACTTACCCTGATGGCCGATTTGCTACAGGATTGGCTGCCAAATACCATTGTGCTCATCATGAAATATTGGTCACACCCCAAACAGTACAGGAAAATTGGGCTGACTATATAGTGAGTCTCGACCAACCAATAGGTGACAGTGCCGGCTTTCTCACCTGGCTGATAGCAAAACAGGCAAAGCAGTATGTGAAGGTGCTGATCAGTGGTGCTGGGGCGGATGAACTTTTTGGCGGATATAACCGGCACATCGCCTTCCAGAAATACCTTAAAAATCCCGGATTATATCATTCGATGGGAAAAGTAGCCAGATGGGTTCCGCTATTACCACGCTCTATACGCAAATTTTTTGATGCCCTGGAAAAGGATGTCTGTTCCAGCTTTCTGAATTTCACTGCACTTCAGCCTATACCGGATCCATATAAACCTTTATATTTATCTTATTATAAGCAGACCGGTAAGCCTTTTAAAGATGCATTGGAGTGGGACCGTTCCTTTTATCTCATCAATGATGTGCTAAAAATCCATGATAATGCCTCTATGGCCCATGGACTCGAAGGCAGAGCACCTTATCTGGATGGACCTTTAGTAGACTTGAGTAAGAGGCTATCGGAAGAGCAGCATTTATCACTGTCGCCAAAGGAGTGGATCAAAACTTTACTTAAACAACAAGATTTATCTCCTATCGCCAAACGCAAAAAAATTGGGTTTGGGATACCTATAAAGGAATGGCTGAAGGAAGATCTGAACTTTAGAAACAAACTATTGGTCACAGTAAAATCATTTGGAAAATCCCATGGGAAATATTTTCCAGAGGAAATGTTATTTATTTGTAAGGAACCAAATAGGTATATTGACAGCAGCTATTTACAAATCTGGAATCTTTATGTGCTAGCATCCTGGGTAAAGCATCATAAATTATGAGGATCATCTATATCCATCAATATTTTGTCACTCCAGTGCAAGGTGGAGCTGTACGTTCCTACTATCTGGCCAAAGGGATGGTGGAAGCAGGTATGGAGGTGGATATGATCACGGCCCATAATGAGGATGTATATGATCTGAAAATTATAGAAGGAATTAAGGTCCATTATCTACCGGTGGCTTATGACACTACATTTGGTTTTTTCAAAAGAGGTAAATCTTTTCTGCATTTTGTATCACATGTGAAAATGTTGATTCCCAAACTTCCCAGGCCAGAGCTCCTGTATATCAGCTCTACTCCACTTACCACCGGAATTATAGGCTTATGGGCCAAAAGGAAATATGATTTGCCCTATATCTTTGAAGTAAGGGATCTATGGCCCGAAGCTCCCGTTCAGATGGGAGCGGTCAGGAATGCCCTGTTAAAGACAACGCTTTATAGGCTGGAAAATAGAATTTATAAGAATGCTCTTAAAATAGTAGCCCTTTCTCCGGGTATTAAAAATTATATAGAAAAGAAAACCTCCAAAGAAAAGGTTTTTCTTATTCCGAATTTTGCCGATACTGCTTTTTTTAAACCTATTCAAAGAACCTCCGCCGAGAAATTTACCATTAGTTATGCTGGAGCAATAGGGCAGGTCAATGCACTGGAAGGATTGCTGGAGCTGGCCCAGCTAGCTAAGCAGAAAGGCAGAGACTGGCAATTTGTGATGATGGGTAAAGGGGCATTACTTCCCAAACTCACTAAAATGGCTGTGGATATGGGATTGGACAATTTAAAATTTGAGCCTTTTGGAAGCAAAGAAAAAGTTAGGGTACTGCTCCAAAATTCAGACATGGTATATATCAGCTTTGCACATTTGCCAGTGTTAAAATCCAACAGTCCCAATAAATTTTTTGATGCTTTGGCTATGGGCAAACCTTTGATAGTAAATCACAAAGGCTGGGTTCAGGAGCTTATCCACACCCATCAGCTTGGCATATATTATAATGCAAAGCAAGCAGATACCTCTTGGAATAGACTTTGTTTTTTTGTGGATAACCCTCAAAAGTTAGCAGAATCCGGTAAAAGGGCTAGGCAACTGGGAGAAAATTATTTCTCCTCAGAAATAGCTGTGAAGCAGGTGCTGCATGTATTGGATCCACAGAAGCACCCCTATAAAATCATAGACGGGGTTTATATCCTGACTGCCTGAAAATCCGTGTTGCGCTGCGCTCTTCCATCAGTTCAGAAAGGGAGATATTATTGGATGCTACATAGTCATCCACTATATTCCATCCCACCCATCTACCAATACGGCCAGGTGCATCCGGGCTTATTTCATCTGTAAAAGGGGCTTCACCTGTATACTTCCTGATCTCAAACGGGTTGGTTTCAAATAACAGCTCGTTTTCCACGAAGTGGCTCCAAATTAATTTTTCATTGGCATAGCTGGCTAAAATATCATCCTGAGAGTAACCTATGACCAATGAGTCAGGTGTACAGGGTAAGATGGATTTTGTAAAATGGTAGGCTTTGCCATAAAATACCATCTCTGCCAAAAGTGTATTATCCCTCATATCTGTATGGTTAAATTTTGATGAGATGGCCGTTACCAAGGTGGGGACCAAATATTCCCGCTGATATCTTTTGGTGATATACTGTGGTAGATCATCAGGTTGAAATGGGTGATTCTGCGGAAGGAAATAATCCAACCCTATTACAATGATATTATCATCTATATAGAAATCATTACTGAATCCACTTACAAAGGTATAAATTTTCGGTACGCTGTAATCTGGGAAATGGTAGCGGATATATTTAAAAGCATTTTCCAATTCCTGTTCTACTGCATCAAAATCCTGAAAATTAAATTGGACTGCCTTATTTAGCTCCTGCATTAAGGTGTCTTGGGTAATGCCCATCATTGAGGCATAAAAGTCATGCCTGCTGTGATAGAGATCTGCCTGTAGGTAATCCTGCACAAATTCTGGGTGAGCTTCAAGTAAGGTTTCGAGCTGATCTTCGGATGTTATATCAAAAAACATGCGGTCCATTCTAACTATATCCATATCTACTGGTACCCTCAGGATATCCTCAGACAGTTCACAGGTAACTGTAGGGCTACTGCATGAAATCAATAGGATCAGAAATGAAAAATTGAATGCCTGCTTTATCATTGATTTTAAAATAGGTGATATTGAAGCCAAAAATAAGTTAATTCATAAGAGATACCAGCATTAAAAAGTTAAAAAGTACAAATGAATAAATGCATGTTAAAATAAACAGGCTAGGTTTTAGGATACATAAAGTATTGGATTTCTTGTTCGGAATAATTTTATTGATCATCAAGAAAAATGGTCACAATATATTATTCTATCCCACGCCCTGTAAGATCTCCATAGCTTTATTGGCTAGCTGATAGTAAGTGCTTTAGTATGACAGTTATATTAAAGGATAGAATTTTTCAAATTTATATTAAAGGTTTACTTTATAAAAACAGTGAATGGAAGATACGCAATAGAACCTTAAAGTAGAAATAGAGGTAAAATGGTAAGATTGGCTAACAATTCAGCTAATTTTAGATGTTTTCCTATTATCTTGGTAAGGGTATGTACCATAACTATATGAGGTTTACATTTTTAATGGCCTGGGCATTTTTTAAATACTTTACATGGGTAAAGGTGTACAATTACCTGCTATTGGCCATTTCATTTTTAACATCCAGAATACTTAAAAAACCCAAAATTCTAGGGTTACCCACTAGCCTATCCATAGAGCCCACCACCTCCTGTAACCTCAGGTGCCCCGAATGCCCTAGTGGTTTAAGAAGTTTTACACGCCCTACAGGGATGCTGGATCCGGTGTTATTTCGAAAAACCATAGATGAAATGGCCCCCCACCTCTCCTATCTCCATCTGTATTTTCAAGGCGAACCTTACCTTCATCCCCAGTTTTTGGACCTCATATCCTATGCAGACATGAGGAAAATATTTACGGCTACCTCTACCAATGCGCATTACCTAAGCACAGAAAATATAAAAAAAACGGTTGCTTCTGGATTGAGACAATTGATAGTGTCTGTGGATGGAACTACCCAGGAAGTTTATGAAAACTACCGAGTTGGCGGAAAGCTTGAAAAAGTCATCCATGGAATTAAAGAACTTATCAGCTACCGAAATGGGCAGCGAAGAAGTTTTCCGCAAGTAATTTTGCAATTTCTGGTGACAGGTATAAATGAACACCAGATTCCCCAGGTTTTAAAGCTGGCAGAGGATCTGGGCGTGGATGACCTTCAGCTAAAGACCACACAAATATATAATTATAAGAATGGATCTCATCTGATCCCACGAAATCTAAAATATGCCCGATATGTATCCAATGGACAAGGCTGGAAATTAAAAAAGTCTATTGAGAACAAGTGCTGGAGGATGTGGAAGGGAGCTGTTGTGACCTGGGATGGAAAAGTTGTCCCCTGCTGTTTTGATAAAGACGCTAAGCATGTAATGGGAAATCTTCAAGAAGAAAATTTTGGCCATATTTGGAATAAACCTATCTACCAATCGTTTAGGAAACAACTTTTGGTAGACAGAAGTCAGATAAATATGTGCCTTAACTGTACAGAGTGAGTTTCTCACAATTAATTTATAAGAATATACCACAAAAGGATGGAATACCTATCTTTACGATTGTTTTCGGCAGGCCTTCGTACCAAAACAAAAAAACCAACCGATTATTAAAGTGGGTGACCGGGCGAAGCTGTGTCGATACACCATTCAATATATTTATAAACAAATGATATTATCCAAATGTAAATGCTGTCCAAAAGTCTTGATAATGAGTTTTATCATATTGATAACTTTAGGCTATACGGCAGCCCATGCACAAAATATTCCTGACATCAGCACCATAAGGGTAGATGACCTGACTGATGCACAGGTTCAAGAATTAGTAGCCAAAGGGAAGGAAGCGGGACTTACGGAGCCAGAATTATTGCAAGCTGCTCAGCAGAGGGGGCTGCCACGAACAGAAGTAGAAAAACTTCGTATTCGATTGGAGCAGTTAAAGCTAACTGGGGATGGACCTGGCCGCACCACCACCAGAAGGTCGGAGAGAGAAACCAGAAAACAGTCTGATTTGGTGGAAATCTCCGATGGTATGTTATCCCAAGATGGTGATCTCACAAGACCTACGTCAGATAAACCTATCTTCGGCAGCAAACTTTTCTCAGCAGTAGACAGAAAATTGACTTTTGAACCAAATCTTAATTTGGCTACTCCTCAGAACTATATATTAGGCCCGGGTGATATGTTATACATAGATATATATGGATTATCCGAGCAGAGTTATGAAGCAATAGTCTCGCCGGAAGGTAACTTAATGTTGGATAATGTGGGTCCCGTAAGTGTATCTGGTCTCACTATAGAGGATGCCACTAGAAGGATAAAAAATAGATTGGGCAATTATTATCCTGGCATGGGTGGAAGCAATCCGAATACATTCGCCCAAGTTTCTTTGGGAGATATACGGACGATCAAGGTTCATCTGGTGGGTGAAGTCAGAATGCCAGGCACATTTACCTTAAGTGCATTCAGTTCTGTTTATAATGCATTATATGCTGCAGGTGGACCATCTGATAACGGGACCTTAAGAAATATAAAACTGGTAAGGAACAACAGAACCTTGGCGACCATTGACATATATGAATTTTTGATGGAAGGATCAGCTAATCTTAATGCGCAGCTTCAGGATCAGGATGTGATTCTCGTCGAGCCATTTATAGCCAGGGTAGAAGTAGCAGGGGAAGTGAAGAGGCCAGGCATTTTTGAAATTAGAGATGGTGAATCATTGGAATCCGTAATGAAATATGCAGGAGGCTTTACTGATAATGCCTTTGCGGATCGGGTAAGTGTAACCAGAAATACCTCTAAAGAAAGAGCAGTATCAGATATTTATCAGGATCAGTTTTCTTTTTTCACTGTAAAAGGTGGAGACCGTTATCAGGTCGGAGAGATACTTAACAGATATTCTAATAGGGTTCAGATAAAGGGGGCCGTATTTAGAGAGGGTAATTATGCACTTTCTGAGGGACTGACGCTATCTCAGCTCATACAGCGTGCAGAAGGGCTGAGAGGTGAAGCGTATCTTCCCAGAGCGACTGTATTGCGGACCAATGATGATCTGTCTACAGAAGTATTTCAGGTCAATCTCGCTGAACTACAAGCCGGAAGGGGCAATGATATCTTGCTTCAGCGTGAGGATATTGTCCGAATTTCATCTATATATGACCTTACAGAAGAGTTTTATGTGAAAATTACAGGGGAAGTTAGAAATCCGGGTATTTTTCCATATTCCCGTAACATGACGGTGGAAGATTTAATAGTTTCGGCAGGAGGGCTTAAAGAAGCTGCCTCAGTTTCGGATGTGGAGGTAGCGCGTAGAATTCAGGATGCCAATGCGAGGGACATTTCAGAGATCATTGCTACCACGATCAATCCGGATCTCAGCCCATCTTCTGATCCCATCATCCTTTCTCCTTTTGATAATGTGATCATCAGACGGAAGACTAATTTTATGCTAGAGAAAATGGTGAGAATAGAGGGGCAGGTAAATGCACCAGGGGAATTTGCCGTAAGAAATGCAGAAGAAAAAATCTCAGACGTCATCCGAAGGGCCGGGGGACTGAGTGAATTTGCTTACCCTAAAGGAGCTACCTTGATCCGTAGAACAGAATTTTACCAGACTGAATCTGAAAAAATACGCAAACAGAGAAATTATGAAGAACTTTTGGCCAGGCTGGCAAATGAATCAAAGGATCCGTCAGAATCCCAGGCCATGCTTTTGCAGCGTGTGGGCAAAAGTATCCAGCAGCAACAGCCTTCGTTGTTAAACAGAGATGAGGATATCACTGTACAAACCAAAATAGATGCCCTAAGCGGTATAGCAGATAGAAAGGCAGATCTGGCCCCTATAAAAATAAGGGAAACAGAAGCAATTGCAATAGACCTGGAAACCATACTACAAAACCCGGGATCCAAACACGATCTCATTTTAGAAGAAGGAGATATCATCAGTATTCCCAAACAGCTACAGACGGTACGGTTAAGAGGAGACATCATTTATCCTACTACGGTGCGGTATGAAAGTGGCAGATCCATGAGTTTTTATATCAACAGGGCTGGAGGCTTTGATAATAGAGCTAAAAGGAGAAGAACCTATGTAGTGTATGCCAATGGAGAAGTGGCCAGAACAAAAAGTTTCCTCGGTATAAGGTCCTATCCTATCGTAGAACCAGGGGCTGAAGTGATCGTGCCTACTAAAGGTCCCCGTATTCCTTTCCGTCCTGGTGAAGTGATCAGCATAACTACAGGATTGGCAACATTGGCTTTACTTTTTAGTCAAATTAATTTTAATGGACAATGACAGATTATCAGCATATCAAAGATGATAAAATCACATTTCGGGAACTCATACTGCGACTGCAGGGCTGGAGTGAAGTTTTCAAAAGAAAGTGGAAGATACTGGTGGTATTTCTGATTATAGGTTTGATAGCGGGAGCAGCAGTGTCTGTATTTAAAAAACCTATTTATATAGCAGAAACCACTTTTGTACTGGAGGAATCAGATATGGGTGGTATGGGGGGCAGTATGTCAGGTCTGGCTTCTTTGGTAGGTATCAATCTCGGATCTTTGGGATCATCCAATGGCTTATTCTCCGGGGATAATATTATGGAACTGTACCGATCAGACAATATGCTCAGCAAAACGCTATTGAGTCCTATGAATGCAGTAGGAGATTCAGGCCAGCTACTGATCAATCGGTACATCACATTCAATAAGTTGGACCGAAAGTGGAGGAATGAGGTAGATTTCTCGGCCATGGACTTTGCTAAAAATAGAGAAATGTTTTCTATAAAAGAAGACAGTGTAGTCAAGGAAATCATCAAGGAAATCCGCAAAAGTAATCTTTCGGTAAGCAAACCTGATAGAAAACTCAGTATTATACAGGTAAGCATCGCATCTAAAGATCAGTTGTTTGCCAAGTATTTTAATGAGCAGCTGGTAGAAAATGTGAATACTTTTTACTATGAAACTAAAACTAAGAAAACAGCAGAAAACCTTTCTATTCTACAGACGCAGGCTGATAGTGTGAGAAAGATTTTAGATAGGAGCTTGACAGACTTTGCTTCAGCTACAGATAATGTGCCCAATCCTAATCCTCTCGTACAGCGGGCCATGGTAGAATCAAGAAAGCGCCAGGTAGACGTACAGGCGTCTTCTACCGTATATTCTGAAATAGTAAAAAACTTAGAAATCGCCAAAGTAAACCATAGAAATAATAGTCCTCTGATTCAAATAATAGATTTTCCGAGATTTCCTCTTGAGGAAAGTAAGATCAAACTTCTTAAAGGGTTAATTATAGGGGGCTTATCTTTTTTTATATTAGGAATCTTTTATATTTATTTATCTACCTTATATGCTGCCAATATTAGGGAGTCGGCATAAAAATCATGTTAGATAAAGTACCAGGCTTACCTTTTCGCCAGATAATAAAGCATAAATCAATACAGAATTTTATTTTTTTAGCTGTCATTCAGGCATCCAATATTCTGATATCTCTGATTTCTATGCCGTTACTGATCAGCTCTATTGGGGTAGATCAGTTTGGACTGGTAAACCTCGCCCTTTCTGTCATCATGTTAGGCAACATTTTAGTAGGGTTTGGATACAACTTAAGTGGTCCTCGGGATGTGGCGATCCATCATAAAGACAAGGTGATGCTTTCACACCTTGTTTCCAATATAATTTACAGTAAGGTAATGATGGCTGCAGTGGCAGCTTTAATTATTTTTATTGCTATTATCGGTTTTGACTTTTTTGAGGAATATCAGATGATATTGGCCTTTTCTGTATTGTTACTGTTTTCAGAGGCTATCATGCCTTTATGGTTTTTTCAGGGGCTGGAGAAGATGAAGCTGATCTCCATAGCCAATGTCTTTAGCAAACTTCTTTTTCTTATGGGTATAGTATTGTTTATCCATAGTCCTGAAGCATCTATATGGGTTAATTTTTTATTGGGAGGAACAGCTTTATCGGTCAATATTTTGCTTTTGGTTTATATCCATTATGAAATGGAGATTTTATTTTACAAACCTAAATTTTTCCAGATCTATTTTTCTTTAAAAAGAAATGTTCTACTTTTATTATCAAATTTTGCTACGCATATATCCATAAATAGCGGACTTATCATTTTAAGTTTTTTTTCAGCAGCAGAAGATTTGGGCATGTACAGCTTAGCTGAGAGAATTGTCATGATCTTGAGAATTTTTCCTTCTCTAATTGTTCAGGCGATATACCCAAATGCTGCCAGAAAACATCAGGAAGGAATACATTCGTTTATTAATTTTGCGAGAAAAATTTATGGGTGGTCTATACTGTTAGGGTTTGTCATCTCCTTAGTGACCTATTTTATAGCACCCTTTATAGTTTTTTTTCTATCTAAATCTGATCTTCCACCGGCAGTCATGTACCTGAAAATACTTTCATTTATCCCCTTTTTGGCCTGTTTAAACATAGCAAATATTCTCATGCTATTGGTGACGGACCAAAAGGACTTATTATTTAAATCTAGTTGGATTACATGTTTGTATATGTTAGGTTCATCATTAATTCTGACTGATAAGTTTGGAACGGTAGGACTATGTTATGCGCTATTGAGTACTGAGATTATAGTATTTATAATTAGTACAATCATACTTTATACCAAGCACAGCGTAATAACATTCAGACTTTATAATTTTAAATAATATTTTCAAAAGAAATTAAGCAATGTACAAGTAATGGAAATAGAGTAGCTAGAGTCATGGTAAATTCCACCTTTCCTTTCAAAAGGAAATTGTAAACACATGAAATATCCATGACGGCGGCCCAAGCGAGATTCCATTCCGACTTGGTGCAGAATAAATTATGACCGTTAAAATCAAAATATAACCAGATGAAATCTAGCATGAAGTAAGTCTCACACAGTGGAATGATTATATCATCTACGAGATACCGTCCCGGGCACACGTTATGACCTTGAAAAACTAATTAAAAACGGATGAAATCAAAACAAGATTGGAAAACATTTGGAGATGAAGATCCATTTTATGGGGTATTATCAGAAGAGAGATATAAATATAAAAACTTCAATAAAAATGGTCGTGCTGAATTTTATAAAACTGGATATCAATACGTAGAAGAGTTAAAAAGCAGAATAGAAAGTAAATTCGGTCACGGAATCTTAGATATGGATGTACTTGATTTTGGATGTGGCGTGGGAAGGTTGACACTTCCGTTTGCACAACAAACTACGGGAAAAGTCATAGGATTGGATGTTTCTCCGGGAATGATAAAGATAGCCGATGAACAAAGAGATATTCACAAATTTAAAAATCTCACCTACCACGCCTATTCTGGCATAGATATTCCAAATTTTGGTACTTTTGATCTGGTTAATTCTTATATAGTGATCCAACATATAGAGCCTTCCATTGGATATCCGCTAATCGATCAGCTATGCAAAATGGCCAAAATCGGTGGCATTGTTCATCTTCAAATGCCCTATGGGCACAATATTCCTATATTAAAGTATTTAAAATTTTATTTGAAAGTCCATAGCGATTTTTATAATAGATTTACTAATATGGTAAAGACAGGATCATTTACCAGAACTCCAGTGATGCAGATGAACTATTATAGCAGTGATAGTCTTGAATCTATATTTAAAAAATATACTGATATAGTACACAAAGAACCAACTGATCACGGAGGCCATCTTGGCAATTTTTATTACTTCAAGAGAATAAAATGAACTTATCAACCCTTAAAACCACACCTTCTGTTGCCATTATTATAGTTAATTGGAACAGTTATGCTCATACTAGAGGATGTTTGGCTTCTTTGAGGAAAGTTTCATACAATAATTTTAAGGTCGTTGTAGTAGATAACGGATCACAAGATGGATCTGATAAGAAGTTAGAAGATGAATTTGCTGAGATCATTTTATTGCGAAACAACGAGAACAAAGGTTTTACAGGTGGGAATAACAGAGGTATAGCCTATGCATTGGATCAGAAATTTGAATATTTAATGCTTCTTAATAATGATACTGAAGTGGAGCCAGATTTTTTAGACGAATTACTGAAAGTTATAGAAGGAGATACAAGCATAGGTGCCATTCAGCCGAAGTTTTATTTTTTGAATAATAAAGATAGAATTTGGAATGCTGGAGGGATAATTATAAAGAGCATTGGTTTGATCAGGACTATAGGAGAAAATAAGAAGACCAAAGGTAAATATAATCAGCCAAAAGAAACTGAATGGATCACCGGATGTTGTTTTATGGTAAGGGCTGAGATTATTAGAAACATTGGAGGGTTAAATGACAGGTTTTTCATGTATTATGAAGATGTGGAATGGTCGCTGCGTATACGTGATGCTGGTTTTAAATTGGAATATTGCCCAAGTGCTGTCGTATATCATGAAGCAGGAATGTCTAATAAAAATAAATTAAAAAGCAAAGAGGGATACATAAACCCAGTAGTTCATTTTTTAGCATCACGAAATCATTTGCTTATTTTAAGAAAGTACACACCTTGGTATCTCGTTGTTCCGGTCATTCTTTTTCAATCTATTAAATACGGGACTATACTTACTTATTTTTTGGTCCGAAGTAGGTTTAAAAAACTTAGATCTGTCTTACTTGGTCTTAAAGAGGGGCTTTTCAGTAATATGATTTGATAATTTGGGTGTTGGATTGTCATATTAATTAATCTGTTATGAAAATCTACAAGCAGTAGTGTTACGTAAGTATAATATAATATATTTAGTTTGTATATTGCAGGCTTAAATCAGAGTCTAGAAAAAATCGTTAAATGCAATCAATTGTTATAACCGGTGTCGCAGGATTACTCGGTTCAAGATTGGCAGATTGGTTTATCCAATATAAGCCAGAATATAAAATCATAGGGATAGATAATCTGATGGGCGGCTATGAAAGCAATATACATCCAAATGTTGAATTTCATAAGATTGATATTGCCAGTGGTGATTTATCCCATATTTTTGATGGAAATGATGTGAGTTATGTTTATCATTTAGCAGCCTATGCGGCCGAAGGTTTAAGTCCTTTCATTAGAAAATTTAATTATAACAATAATCTCATTGCCACAGCCAATATCATTAATAACTGCATTAAAGCAGAGGTAAAGAGGCTTGTATTTACCTCTAGTATGGCAACATATGGAGTTGGTAGTCCACCTTTTGATGAAAATGATCTACCTAATCCCATTGATCCGTATGGAATAGCGAAGTATGCCTGTGAAATGGATATTCGTGTAGCAGGAGAGCAACATGGATTGGACTGGTGTATCATCAGGCCTCATAATGTATATGGAATTAAACAGAACATTTGGGACAGATATAGAAATGTACTAGGGATATGGATGTATCAAAAGTTGAATAATGAACCTTTTTCAATTTTTGGGACAGGGGAGCAGGTTAGAGCCTTTTCATATGTTGATGATATATTAGAGCCGCTGTGGAAAGCAGCCTCTATAGAAAAAACTTCCAAAGAAATCATTAATCTTGGTGGCACCAAAGAATATTCCATTTTTGAGGCATGTGAGACCCTATCAGAAGTGGTAGGTGGACATGAAATAAAATATCATGAACCCCGCCATGAGGTGCAGATGGCTTTTGCTACTTTTGAAAAATCGCAAAGGTTGCTAGATTATGAAGACACGATTTCTTTGAAGGATGGATTGTCCAGAATGTGGGATTGGGCCCAGGAGCAACCGCACCGTAGGAGATTTACGTGGGAACAGTATGAATTGGATAAAGGGATTTATTCGTTTTGGAAAAAGTAAGTTTTATGTATTCGATGAATGGTAAACTTTGAAACTAGAATCTAAATTTTTCTTGATTTCTAATTTGTCTGTCGGAATGAAGTGAAGTTTACCTCATCTTTTTAGAATAATTCTAAAGGTTACCGGAAAGGCATGGTCAATTATTTTCATATATTATCTTATTGCTACCATGAATACATTTGAGGATATTCTTATCTGTCCAAAAACTGGTGAAAAATTGAACCTGGAAGGGAGCAAGTTGATTTCAAAGTCGGGTATCACCTATCCCATAGTCAATGGCATTCCTATATTGATAGATGATGACCAGAGCATTTTTAAGCAGGTAGACTTTACATCGTACAATAGAACTTTTTTTAGTAACAGTCCTTTTAAAAGAGCCATTTTTAACTTGATTCCTACTTTAGGATTAAATTATGCTTCAAAGAGAAACCTAAAAAAGGTGGAACAATTGCTGGTTTATTCTGATCAAAAACCTCGGGTTTTAACTGTGGGAGGTAGTATAGAGGGAGAAGGTGCTCAAGCGTTTCTTAATTCTCCCTATTTAGATATTATTGATACCGATGTTACCTTTGGTCCTAGGACGAAGATAATATGTGATGGTCATTCTCTTCCGTTTATGGATTCTTCTATGGATGTGGTGGTCATACAGGCAGTACTCGAGCATGTCCTTGATCCAGTACAGTGTGTAAAAGAAATACATAGGGTATTAAAACCTAATGGTATCGTTTATTCCGAAATTCCTTTCATGCAGCAGGTGCATGGTAAAGCATTTGATTTTACCAGATTTTCATTTTTGGGCCAGAGAAGACTTTTTAGGAATTTTGAGTTAATAGATATGGGACCTACAGCAGGACCGGGATCTTCCCTTTCATGGGCATATGTGTATTTTTTAATGGGCTTTTCAAATAATTTCTATATCCGCGTAGCGCTGCGTTTATTTGGTACATATACCTCTTTTTATTTAAAATATTTTGATCTCCTTACCAAAAATAAAGCCAGCACACTTGACGGTGCTTCTGGAATTTATTTTCTTGGCCGCAAAAGTGAGATTATCCTTGATGATACTGCCTTGATAGCCAGTTATAAGGGAGGCTTTCGCTCCTACTTCGCCTAAAAACATGTTACTTTTATCAGTTATAATGTATGTGGCAGCGTTGCTATATTTTACTTTAGATAAAATTATCTTTAAAGGTAAAAGCGAGTGGACTATAATTTTTTTGTGTCTCTACATGCCTTTTTATACACTTATATTAAGTATTGTATATTCCGCGACTGAATCCACTGCAGTCATGGCTTTCTTTCAATATCTTAAAGAAATAGTAATATCTTTGGGATTAATATCTTTTTTATTATATCAAAAAGATATTTTTGGATATGCTATTCGGCTCAATGTAGTTGATAAACTTTTCATTGCATTTTTGTCCTTATTCACACTCTATCTATTTCTCCCATTGGGTGAAGCCACTTTTTTTAATAAGCTATTTTATTTTAAGAATACGCTCATTCTAGGTATAATTTATTTTTTTGGAAGAATTGCAGATTTTTCCAAAAATCAACTTCACCTATTGTTTAAATGTATTATGGCAATTTCAATCGCTGCTTTTGTAGTCAATGTAATAGAAGCAGGTATATTGCATAGACATCTACAGACATATACAGGATATGCTGAATATAATTATGCAGTTAATAATCAGGAAGTGAGTGGTAATTACGGCCTAACTTGGACGTTTGAAACGCAGTCTACCTCTAAAAGATTAGCTTCCTTTTTTGCAGACCCGTTGGAACTGGCCAGTTCTATTATGTTAGGATTTGCTGTAGGTTTAATTTTTTATCTTACTTCGGAAAGAAAAGATTATTTCCTTTATGCAGTCGTAATGCTATGTTCTACTGCTAGTTTATTTTTCTCATCCTCCAGGGCAGCTTTTGCTGCTTTCTTTTTTATGTTATTTTATATAGCTATTGTATTTAGGCTTTATAAGCTGATTATAGCTGGGGCATCCCTTTTAGGCTCCTTTATACTTTATGTACTTTTTTTGTCTTCCGATGATTTTTATTATTTTGTCGTAGATACCATCACTTTTCAAAACGCTTCTAGTGTTGGCCATGTTATAGAGTGGCTGGAGGCATTGGATTCTATGATAGCTAATCCAATGGGTATAGGTCTTGCCATGAGTGGCAATGTGGCAAGCGTGACAGATGAATTGAGGATAGGGGGAGAAAATCAATTTTTAATATTTGGTGTACAGTTAGGCTTTTTAGGCATGTTTTTATATATACTTTTGCTTGCTTGTGCTATTGTGATCTCTATCCGTGTTTTCCGGTTAAGCCCTGACACTAATGCTGCTCGTATTGCATTTGTTGCTGCCTCTGTAAAAGTGGGGATGCTGTTGCCCCTTTTTACGGCTAATGCTGAGTTGTACATGTATGTATCATGGATCACATGGTGGATGGTAGGATATAGTGTTAAAGAATATAATAAAATTAAATATGCCTCTACTTTACTATTATGAAGAAAAAGGTGCTTATTGATATATATTACCTGCATGTAGCCCAGACAGGAATAAAAACCTATACTGAAACACTGTGTAGTCAAGTGCTGACTTATGGTGGAAATGAATTTGATTTTATAATTACTCCGGATCCTGATAAGATCAAGAAGAGTAAATTCTACAAGGGAAAGACATCTAGATGGAAAAACCTTCTTTTTCAGACATTATATTTTCTGAGGAAGCAGCTAGTGGTTCCTATAATGAGTTACAGATATAATGTAGATATAGTGTTTTGTCCGGATATCATGATACCACTTTGGGGCAGGGGTAAAATGATATCCGTTATACACGATGCTTTTTTCTGGGAGAATCCAACACATTATCATCGGCTTTGGCTAAAATATTTTGTTACATTTTTAAAATGGGGATTAAGTAATAAGGGACATGTTGTTACCATTACAGATTTTTCTAAAAAACAATTGAAGAAACATTTGGAAGTAGGTACACAAATGTATGTAGCTTGGCCTGCCAGCAATTTATCTGCTTCTAATTTGTATATGGATCTACCTGATTTAATAGGATCTCCTTATTTCTTACATGTTGGGGTTCTGGAAAAAAGGAAAAATATATCTCTATTAATTGAAGCTTTTGCACTATTTGTAGTGGATCAGCCGGAATATAAACTCGTACTCGTAGGACAAAGCGGTCCAAGAAAAAACCTTAATGATCACGAGAATCTCATTTATCTTATTAATCATCTAGACATTAATGATAAAGTAATCCTGACAGGGCACGTAGAGTTGAAAGCTTTGCAAAGTTATTACAAGCATGCTGTAGGATACATTTTTCCTTCCAAAAATGAAGGCTTTGGACTGCCGGTCCTTGAAGCATTTTCCTACAAACTGCCGGTTATCATCACACCGCAAGGCGCATTGATGGAGGTAGGAGGAGACGCGGTTCTTATAGCTGAACCTTATCCAGAAGATTTGGCTTCGAAGATGTTCTTATTGTCAGAGAATGAAAATTTAAGAAAAACGCTTGGCCAACTAGGTAGCCAGAGACTAACAAATTTCACCCCTCAAAAGTTTTTTATAACTTTGAAGGATATTTTCAAACAGGTTCTTAATGAATAGATTTTTAGACAAAATCCTTAACAGCTTTACCGATATAGACTTATCTGACAGATTTGGGAATGGTTGGGATACTGCTTCCACCTTGGGGGTAATGTTAAGAATGATGAGATGGTATATCAGAGGTTTAGCGCATAGGTGGCGGTTTAAAGAATCTTCTGCATTATTGCTGATAGGCAAAAATGTGATCCTGCGTCAGCCTTCCTATCTTACTGTTGGTAGTAATTTTATTGCACAGGACAACTGTGAGATAAACTGTTTATCAAAAAGGGGGTTGGTGTTTGGAGACAAAGTGACGGTGGGTTCTTATGCCATTATTAGACCGACCAATCTTTATGGTGGAGAACCCGGTGAAGGATTGAAAATTGGAAATAATTCTAATATAGGCGCTTATGCTTATATAGGATGTTCAGGTTATATAGATATTGGAGACAACGTCATGATGTCTCCGCGCGTAAGCATCTATTCTGAAAACCATAATTTTGAAGACATAGCATTTCCTATGATTGAACAAGGCGTTACAAGGTCATTTGTTAAAATAGAAAATGATTGTTGGATTGCTTCCAATAGCATAATCCTAGCAGGAGTAACTGTAGGTAAAGGTTCTATTGTAGCGGCAGGTAGCGTGGTGACGAAGGATGTACCACCCTTCAGTATAGTAGGTGGTAATCCTGCTAAAATTATTAAATACAGAACTAACTATGAGTAATACTCACAAATCCATCTTAATACTTCACAGTTCATCGGATTTATATGGAGCTAGTAAAATCTTATTGACTACAATCAAAATTTTTAAAGAAAATGGATTCATTGTGGAAGTTGTTTTATCTGAAGAAGGCAGGTTATCTTATGCTATACGTGAAGAAAGTATTAAAGTCTATATCATAAGATTAGGCATTCTCAGACGGAAATATTTTAATATAAAAGGTATATTCAATAGAGTTTTTGTTGTAAGTAAAGCATATAAACAGCTGCTTAATATAATTGAGAAGGAAGATTTCACCCATATTTATTCCAATACCACAGCTGTATTGGTTGGTGCATTAGTAGCTAAAAAAACTAAGACGTACCATATATGGCACATTCATGAGATCATAACAAACCCAATGTGGTTTACTAGAATAATGGGATCATTTGTAAATCGATATAGCGATTATGCTATAGCGGTGTCAGAAGCAGTAAGTCAGTATTGGAGACCCTATATTTCAAAAGAAAAGCTAAAAGTGATATACAATGGTATAGACTATACTCCTTATCTTTCTCCAACAAAAAGCTTTAGAGAATTGAATGGCATAAATCAAGATGTATTATTGATAGGAATGATTGGTAGGATTAGTGCTTGGAAGGGGCAATTGTACTTCTTGGACATAGCTGATCAGATAGTTAAAAATTATTCCAATGTTCATTTTTTAATAGTAGGAGATGCTTTTCCAGGTGATGAGCATTTATTGACGGCTTTGAACAAGAAAATCTTAAAGCTAAATTTGGAAAATGTAGTTACCGTTCTTGATTTTCAGCAAAACGTATCTTCGATTTATGAAGCTTTGGACATATTTGTACTGCCTTCTATAAAACCTGATCCATTACCTACTGTAGTCTTGGAAGCAATGGCGTCTGCTAAGGCTGTAATTGCTACTGGTCATGGGGGTGCTTTGGAAATGGTATTAGAGGGAAAAACTGGTATTTTTATACCTCATGATAATGCTAAAGCAGCTTACCAAAAAATAAAATTGCTGCTAAGCGATAGTTTGTATAGGAACAATTTAGGTCATAATGGTAGAGAAAGGGTTTTAAAAGCATTTTCTGAAGATTCTTTTAAAATAAACATAATGGAAATTTTTAAAGATACAGAGTCGAAATGAAGGACAATAGAAAAACAAGAGTTGCCATCTTAGGATCTCGAGGCTATCCATATGTATATAGTGGATATGAAACATTAGTAAAAGAAATAAGTGAAAGAATGGTTCAGCGGGGATTGGATGTTACAGTATACTGCCATGCCTCATTATTTGATAAAAAACCAGTTACAGTAAAAGACATTCGATTAGTATATATTCCTGCCATAGAAACAAAATCTTTAACACAACTTACTCATACATTTTTGTCAATGATTCATGCCTGTTTTAAAAGATATGATGTAATATTGATGGTAAATAGCGGAAATGGACCTTTTGGTTTATTATCAAGAATTTTTCAAATACCTACTGCTATTAATTTGGATGGATTAGAATGGGATAGGCCTAAATGGAAAGGTTTAGGAGCCAAATATTTTAAATTGGCTAGTAAGCTGGCTACCAAGCTATATGACGTGCTCATCACAGATTCTTATGAAATGGAAAAGATATATAAAGAACTATTTAATAAAAATTCAACCGTAATAGCCTATGGAGCCTACCCAAGTATTAAATCTAATTATACTAAAATTCAAAGATGGAATTTAGTACCAGAAAGTTATTTTTTAATAGTTGGGCGATTGGTTCCTGATAATAATGCGGACCTTATTATAGAAGGATTTGTCAAATCCAATTCATGCCGAAAGCTTGTGATAGTGGGGGATGTGCCCTATCAAGATGCTTATTCAGAAAAAGTTAAAAGCATACAAGATGAGCGATTATTATTTACTGGATATGTTACCGATCCAGAAGAATTGGCTGCGCTTTATCATGATTGTTTTGCCTATTTTCATGGCCATGAATATGGAGGGACCAATCCTACAATGTTAAAAGCCATGGGATATGGGTGTGCTATATTAGCCTTAGATACTCGGTTTAATCGTGAAATGCTTCAAAATGGTAAGCATGGATGGTATTTTCAAAAAAACAAATTATCAATAAAAGATGTTGTGGAAAGGGCTGAGACAAATACTACAGACATTCATAAGTTGAGGATAACTGCAAGGGAAGGTCTTACGAAAATGTATGATTGGGACCATGTAACAGATCAATATGTAGAAGTATTTGAAAGATTGGCAAAGAAAAAAAATACTTTCACCTAAAAGATATTGCAAGACAGCATCCCTAGAAATGGAAAACAAAAGCTATTTATCCTGATGAACTACAAATTATCTAAAATAAGCTTATTTAGAACTTTGCAAGTATTAGCGGATAGTTATACAGCTTTAATAGTAGCCATTTTCGCCTTTATGAAGATGTTTCTGATGTAATATGAAAAAATGAATGTCAGAATGTAATAGTATATCCGGGGTATTAATTTAACGTAAGAAATCTAAGATTAGCTTTAGG
This sequence comes from Anditalea andensis, assembly GCF_000714815.1. Lineage (GTDB taxonomy): Bacteria > Bacteroidota > Bacteroidia > Cytophagales > Cyclobacteriaceae > Anditalea > Anditalea andensis. The sequence goes on from NZ_JMIH01000021.1 coordinate 209,627, forward strand.
GTATATAAGTATAAACAATTTGGTATATAAATAGTAATTTTAAATTCTTTACATTTACAGCACAGATTGCCAATGTTTTATAAAATCTTCCGATTTAAAAGGAATAATTATTGATATTACTGTGTAAATTGCGGCTTTAATGTGAGAGTTAATATCTTTTATGGCTAAACGCTTTTATAAATACTTTCCATGGTTATTTGCTATTGGAGATTCATTGATTATAATCCTTTCGCTAGTTTTTTCGAAAGTAATTTTAAATTCATTTTTCAATGGAAATTTAAATACTGAAGTTTACCAGGTAGGTTTTATATTATTTTGGGTACTTATAACTTTGATTAGGAAAGACTATAAATTAGGAAGAACTACAGATTACAGCTTTACGCTTTATAGGTTGTTCCAGTCGATGTTGTGGTATGTGGCAATAATATCACTTATATGGGTATTGTTTCAAAATCACACATTAAGTAGACAGTTTCTTTTTATCTATCTCAATATATTATGTTTGTTACTCAGTTGTTACCGGGTAGCAGCTCATATTGCATTAAAACAATATAGGGCCATCGGTGGTAATTATAGAAATGCCGTTATAATCGGTAAAGGGGGCACTAGCAATAAATTAGCTCATATGTTCCGCTTTCGTAAAGATTTAGGCATTAATTTTCTTGGATATTTTGATGATTCTTTTAACTGTATTGAAACTCACGGAAAATTAGAAGATTTTTATAAAAAAGCTTCAGGAATGGACCTTGATCTTATATATGTAAATGATAGTCTTAGAACAGATAGTATTAAAGAAATAGTAAACTTTGCTGATGACCATTGTATTAAAGTTAAAATTATACCTAGTGAAAATTTACAACTGGAAAAGCATCTTTCATTTTCCAAGTATGGAGATTTTTTTGTAATTAATGTAAATGAAATCCCACTCGATAATTCATACAATAGGTTTGCTAAGAGATCATTTGATGTAATATTCTCCTCGCTTATAATAATTTTTATATTAAGTTGGTTAATACCATTGGTTGGTATACTAATTAAATTGGAATCTAAAGGCCCTATATTTTTTGTACAAGAACGTAATGGGGAAAATAACCGAGTATTTCGATGTCTTAAATTCAGATCGATGAGGCCTAATGAGTATGCAGATGTGCTACAAGCACGAAGAAATGATCCTAGAGTGACCAGATTTGGAGCTTTTCTCCGGAAAACATCTTTAGATGAAATGCCACAATTCATAAATGTCTTATTTGGTGAAATGGCTATTGTGGGACCAAGACCTCATCCTGTACCTTTAAACCAAAAATACGTTCAAATTATAAAAAAATATAATACACGTCATAAGATAAAGCCAGGTATTACTGGATTAGCTCAAGTCAAAGGATATAGAGGAGAAATTGAGCAACCTTACCAGATTCGGTCTAGAGTAAGGTTAGACTATTTTTATATTCAAAACTGGACACTTTGGCTAGACATAAGTATTGTGATGAAAACCATTCATGAATTGATATTTAACAGAGATAATGCTTATTAATCGATGTTTGTTTAGAAATTAATAAAAATGATTAAATTAAAGTGCCTACCCTATTAGTGACAGTCTTTTAATCGATAATATTACATATTTAAATATTTAGGGATCATAAAGTTATTTTTATACCGGAATGGAACTTAAGGATATTGCCAGGTTGACCGCAGTCAAATAAGTCCTTATCTAGCAACCCTTTCTGCTTACCATTCCGCCGGGAGCTCTGAAAGACATAATTGTTTATCTATACAAGCCATATATCAAACCGATCGTGATGGGTAAGTAAAACAAGCCGGTGCGGACTTACTTACATAGATAAACTGGAGTTTAAGGCCTTCAATGAAAGTACTAGGTTAAAACTGTCATTAGCCAAGCACAAAAAATTTCTCGGACCTGCCATACAACTTGGCACCGACAGGATCTATGCGATAAAACAGCAAAAGTAAGTTCTGTATTGCCAATAAGATATTCACCAGCTTTCCCTAAAAAAGCCCCAAGAAGCACAGTGAGCCCGAAAAGATCCTGAGTTCAGAAATCACCATACAGTGAGCCATCGGCATGAAAGGGGTATTCGGTATCACCAATGAGTTCTACGGACTGATAAAAATCAGAGTGAAAGCAGAGAAAAGTGAAAAATTAATGACCCTGTTTGGAACAATGGTAGCAAATGCGTCACGATAGCCAAAAGGAGAGCCCGCCAAAGCTGAAAGCACCCTGGAACCAAAAAAAAAGCTTTACTGGGATAAGTGTCCCCATACCACCAAAGTGCTAAAATTCAATAAAAAATGAGGAATAAATTGAATATATCCTAGTCAAAATTGACTTAAAAAAAATCTCCCAAAACAACGTATAAAAGCCAACTAAGTTCTTAAATAGTTCTTAGTTGGCTTATATAATGAATTTTCCAAGAAACCCTTTAAATAAAGTATCCTAAATTTTCAAAAGCGCTTCTAAAAATGTCATATTCTCTCCTTTTTTCTTTAGTATCAACATCGGTGTTTCGTTATTGATCTGTATAAGCTTTTCGGCTACACTGCCCAGTAAATAAGCTGCTGACCCAGTCCTTCCCCTACTCCCCATCACAATCATATCTTTTTGTAAGTTCTTAGCTGCTGCCATTATATAGTTGGCTGCGGGATCATCTTCTTTCAGGACAAAATGGCAATCATAGTGCTGTAGCTTATGGTGCTGGATAAAAGTTTTGTATTCTTTGTGGGCATTTTTTTCCATGATCTGTGCAAATTCATGGTAAGATTTACCTGTTTTGTAATAGCCCTTGGGTACTTCATAAATATGGATGCAGGTAATTTTTGCATGGAGTTCACTCGATAGCCTTTCCACAAACTGAAGGGTTAGGTAGCTGTGCTCAGAAAAATCTACTGGGACCAGTATGTTTTCAATTTCCTTGATTTGGACATTTTCTGTAAGGAAAAGGACTGAACAGGGAGATTTCTGTGCTAGATTTTTAGCTAGAGTGCCATAACCATCTAGTTCCGTTTTCCGACCCATGATTAGGAGATCAATATTTTTGATTTTTGCCCACCTCAAGATAGTTTCCATGGGATTTCCTTCTTTTACGCTGATGTCCACTTCCACATCCTCCGGTATGGATGCTTTAACTTTTACTGCTATATTATTTTTGATGGCCTCATCCACAGGAGCAAGTAGGTCAGGATAGGCTTTTGCCACATCTTCAGGCAGGGTCAGGTCTTTTTCTACATGTACAAAATAGATTTTATCTATACCCAATACAGCTACCATTTTTGCTGTTTTTTCTATAAGCGTATTATCCATTTCGGTAAGGTCAAGCCCTACCAGTACCTTGCGAAATTGTTTCATGTCTGTGAAAATTCTAATTTTGGTCTAATTTAATTGATTACCGCGTGTTTAATGATGATAAACAAAAAATAATTTCCAATAATGGCAAAGCAAATTGGTAAATACTTCCTAGCTATAGTACCGAAAGGGGATATTCAAGAACAAGCTACCCGGATGAAATTGGAATTAAAAGAGAATTTCAATATTAAATATGCCTTAAAATCCCCTTCCCATGTTACCCTAAAGATGCCATTTAGATGGAATGAAGCAAAAGAAGAGAAGTTGATAGACAAATTACAGATTTTTTTTGGGGATAAGGAGGGATTTAAATTGACTTTTAAAGGGATAGGGAGGTTTGGGAGAAGGGTAATATATATCAGGGTAGAGGAACAAGCTCAACTTATAAAAATGCAATCAGACCTTTCTACCTATTGCAGACATGAACTTAAGTTGGTTGAAGAACTAAGCGATAAGGCTTATCATCCCCATATGACGGTAGGTTTTAAAGATTTAAAAGACCAACATTTTGATGGTTGTATGAAATTATTAAAAGATAGGGGATTTTTTGAAGTGATGGATGTCCAAGAAGTGGCACTGTTAAAAAAAGAAGGATTTAGCTGGACGGTTGTTCATATGTTTGGCGTAAATGGGGAATATAGTAAAAATTGATCTATAGAGGGCTTTAATAAAAAAGAATGTTTTAAATTATAGAATAATTGATAATATAATTATTTGAATAAATAATAAAAATTTTTTTTATATTGTGTTTTGGATTTTAAAAAGGTTTTTATTTGGTAGGTAGTAAAATTGATAAATTTTGATTTAAAATTAAATTCTTTTTTTTCTAAAATATTTATTTAATGCATAGAAAATGGTTATAAAATCTATTAATTATAAAATTTTATTTCTTATTTCTCTTTTGCAGGTAAATTGGTAATAATTGTAAAACATTCTTTTAACAATTTATTGTCCAAGTAAAATTCAATTTTAAGTGATTACAACATTATTTTTCTATTATTTTAAGATAATTATGAAAATTTTTATAACTTAGTTAGGATGTTGATTTGGTTTTCATCGTATTTAGCCAAATAATATAATTTAAAGTAATTATGCAAGGTCCCAGGCGTTTTGGATCTTATCAAGAATGCATTTATAATTGTTAAATGAATTGTTAATAAACCTTAATTTAAAGCACATGAAGAAAATTTTACTATGCTTTGTGATGACCCTATTTACAGTATTATCTGTAGTGGCGCAAAGCAGGACGGTAACTGGAAGGGTTACCTCCGAAGATGAGCCAGAGGGGGTTCCTGGAGCCAATATCTTGGTAAGGGGAACATCCTTGGGAACTGTGACAGATATGGATGGTAGGTTTTCACTGGATGTACCGGAAGGCCGTGATGTATTGGTAGTGAGTTTTCTTGGCTACACTACTCAAGAAGTAAATATTGGGACTAGAACGCAGTTAGACATTGTCATCAGAGCGGATGTACGGGCTTTAGGTGAAGTGGTCGTTACCGCACAGGGTATAGAGCGGGATGAAAGATCCCTTGGATACTCTGTTCAGTCAGTGCGCGGAGATGCCATATCCCAGCGTTCAGAGCCAAACGTTCTGAATTCGCTTCAAGGAAAAGTAGCCGGTGTTACGATCGGTGCTGCTTCGGGAGCGCCTGGAGCATCCACTAATATAAACATCAGAGGTATTACTTCCTTTACGGGCAATAACCAACCTTTGATTGTAGTAGATGGAATTATCTTTAGTAATGATACCGACAATACACAAAACACCTTATTTGGTTCTCAGCCAGCTAACAGGTTAGCAGATATTGCCCCTGAAAATATCGAATCTATCAACATACTGAAAGGCCCGGCTGCCTCAGTATTATATGGATCCAGAGCTTCAGCGGGTGCTATAATTATAACAACAAAGACAGGAAGAGGCCTTGAAGATAGAACGGAAATCACCGTGACTTCCTCTTTTAATTTGCAGAATCCAATACGTCTTGCTGAATTGCAGGATCAGTATGGTCAAGGAACTCAAAGCAATTATGTACCTACTGTTTCTCCTTCTTGGGGCCCAAGATTTGGAACACCTGGATTTGAAACAGTTGAAAATTTGCAAGGAGAAATTGTACCTTACCGTGCTTATCCAAACCACTTTGACCAGTTTTTCCAACAAGGCAGAATTTATCAAAATGGGGTAAGTATAGCTTCCGGTAACATCGATGATAATTTTATTGTATCTATGAATACCACCAATCAGGAAGGGATTATCCCTAACAGTAGATTCGATCGTTACAATGTACAAGTAGGTGGTAATAAATTGTTGAACAACGGAGTAAAAGTAGGCGGTACTGTTACCTATGTGAAGTCTTTCCAAAGAAACTCTACTTCAGGTAACGCTGGGTCACCTTTAGGTCAAATTACCAGGATCCCCAGATCTTTTGATTTGATTGGTAGACCTTTCCAGGATGAATTGGGACAAAGTATCTATTACACTGATGCTCAAAACCACCCATTGTGGAGCACAGAGAATGAGATATTTGAATCTAACGTGGATAGGGTATTTGGAAATATCAATGTAGGTTATGATTTCACCGATTGGTTAAATGTATCCTATAGAATTACTGCCGATACTTATACGGACAGAAGAAATCAGACCTTAAGGATAGGTTCTGCCCGTGCCCCACAAGGAGAATTAGCCGATGAAGCTTTGTTTAGATCAGAATTGAACGGAGATCTTTTGATCAATATGCATAAGGCGGGAATTTTCTTTGAAGGTTTAAATGCTAATTTACTATTAGGACAAAATTTAAACCAAAGAGATTTTCAAAGAATCGGTGTAGTGGGTGAAGGCCTTACTATCCCGGGATTTGATAACGTGAGCAATGCCTCTGTTTTTACCAATTCCTTAGAATTAACCACTAGGAGAAGATTGGTAGGACATTATGCCCAGCTAAGCTTAGATTATAGAGAGTATTTGTTTTTAGAATTATCTGGTAGGGTAGATCAGTCTTCAACTTTGCCGCAGCAGAACAATGCTTATTTCTATCCATCAGCAGCGCTGAGTTTCGTTGCTACGGATGCATTGGACATTGAAACTGAAACCCTTTCATATATTAAATTAAGGGCTTCTGCTGCCAGAGTAGGTAGGGATGCTGATCCTTATTTGCTTCAGACTTTGTTTGTATCTGGATCTTATGGAAATAATGTTGCCAATATAAATTTTCCATTATCCGTAGGGGGTGCTAGTATACCCGGTTTTGGTGTAAGTACCAGGATAGGTAGTATGGATCTGACCCCGGAATTTGTAACTTCCTATGAAGTTGGGTTGAATTTAGGCTTCTTTGAAAACAGGTTCGGATTAGATATCGCCTATTTTAATACGGTTAGTACGAATCAGATATTTAATGTAGCCATATCACCATCTACGGGATTTGATACAAGAACCACCAATATAGGTGAGATGAGAAACAGGGGTATAGAAGCCATGTTATCTGCTACCATCATCAATACGCCTAGGTTTAGATGGGATGCCAATTTCAACTTCACCAGAATCAGGAATGAAGTTACGGCCATAGCACCTGGAGTTACTAACTCTAACATTCCGGGTGATAGTTTTTCAGGAATTGCTCCTTCTATAGCGGTGGGCCATCCTTACGGTGTTATTATATCCACTGCTTTTCCTAGAAATGCTGCGGGGGAACTATTGATAAATCCACTTACGGGTACGTTTGCCCCAGGTGTTCCAGGTCAAGTAGTCGCGAATGTACAGCCAAACTGGCTAGGGGGTCTGACGAACAACTTTACTTTTGGGAACTTCATGTTATCCACACTGATTGATGCTAGAATTGGCGGAGAGCTTTACTCTTTTGGCCAGGTAGATTTAAGAACTGGTGGACATATAGATTACACCGGTATAGACAGGGACCAGCCAAGAATACTGCCCGGTGTAATTGAAGTCGAAGAGGGGGTTTACCGGCCTAATAATATCCAGATTCCTGCCGAAACCTATTTTGGTGCTGGAGGGTTAGGAGGTCTTGCCTCTGAAGGAGCCGTATTTGATGCTACCGCGATCAGATTAAGAGAAATAGCCCTTAACTTTACTTTGCCATCTAGATTCTTGAACAATACGCCTTTCGGTGAAGCTTCGATTGGTGTGAGTGGTCGAAACTTATTGTTCTGGGCTCCAGGCTTCCCTACAGACCCGGAACTTAACACACAGGGAGCAGGTAATATTCAGGGAATGGATCTTAATGGGCCTCCACAGGTACGTAATTATGGTGTAAACTTGAGATTCACACTTTAAAAACAATGAAAATGAAAAAACTCATATATATATTGGGAGCAGTAATATTTACTGCTTCTACAGGATGTTCAGATTTTCTGGATATAAATGAAACCCCGAATAACCCTGTAGCGGTAACGCCTAATGTGTTATTACCGGTGGCTCAGGCGGGTACTGCCTTTGCCAATAACAATGAACTGAATAGGTTTGGATCCACTATTACAAGCGTCACTGCTGGTGCGGGTAACCTCCCTGCCAGATATGATATTTATAATTTAGACGGATCTGATTTTAACAATCAGTGGAGATTTGAAATTTATAATGGTGCTTTGATTACCTATGAAGAAGTTATAAACGCTGCGACAGAAATAAATTCGCCATCTTATATAGGTATTTCTAAGATAATGAAAGCCTATACTTGGGCCCTAACTACTGATGTATGGGGGGATATTCCTTATTCGGAAGCTCTGAGAGGGGAAGAAATCGTTCAGCCAAGATTGGATTCTCAAGAGGAAATTTACATGGGCGGAGAGGGTATCCAAAGTTTATTTGATTTAGTCCGCGAAGGTCTGGCAGATTTGGATCAGGAATCTTTGACAAATCCAGGAACCGACGATCTGGTATATGGGGGTGATCTGGAGCGCTGGAGAAGGGCCGGGTATTCTTTAATGTTAAAAATGGCCAATACGATCAGTAAGGTAAGGCCTGATGAAGCGAGGCAGATTATAGAAGAGGTTCTCACGGCTAATAATTATATGCTTTCCAATAATGACAATTTATCCGTTACTTTTGGTTCTGCTGTTGGTAGTAGGGCGCCGATCTATGAATGGACATATGTGTCAATATTTGAAAATGATATGATGATCAGCACCAGATTTGTCAATAGATTACAACAGCTGAATGACCCAAGGCTTCCCATATTTGTCACCAGACCTAACGGAATCTACGTGACGATTGATAATGGCTTTAGAGGAACCTTACCTCAGCCTCAGGACACTTGGTCTAGGTTCAGTGCTTATGCCACCGGCCCAGGTGGACAAGGACCGGTGAGATTAATCACTTACGCCCAGACCCAATTTATATTGGCTGAATCAGCACTTATGCTAGGCACTCCGGGTAATGCTCAGGATTACTATCAAACAGGCATTAGAGCTTCGATGTCTCTGGCTGGATTAACTGATGAAGCTATTAATGCCTATTTTCTGGCCAATCCAACAGTCGTTACACTAAGCGGTTCGCAAGAAGAGAACCTTGAAAAAATCATCACCCAGAAGTACATTTCTCTTTTTGGAAATGGAATTGAGCAGTGGAATGATTGGAGAAGAACTGGTTACCCGGTATTGCCGGACCATCAGAATGTGGTGGGAATTGATGGAACTAGACCTGTAAGAGCTCAGTATGTAAATCAGGAACTTGAAAGAAATCCTAACTTCCAGATTGTTTTACCAAATGTACCAGTTTGGTGGGATGTTACTCAAAACTAAATTTTAAGGCAATGAAAACAATATTTAAAAATATATTAGCAGCCGTAATCTTTCTAGGTCTTATATCCTGTGAGCAAGATTTTGGGCAATTTAACCGGGATAATCGTCCTGAAGTTCCCATAACCTTTCCTAACGCCACTACTTTTGGATTTGATCCTTACATAGTCGTTTCAAATGCAGGACCGGGTGATATCCAGTTCGTTCTGGAAATACCGGAAAATTCTGGTCGTACGATACGGGAGATCACTAGGGTATCAGCAGGCGCTACGGCATTAAATGCCGGTTCTCTCAATACTGCAGGGACTTATGTAGAAAATCCTATTCCAGGGGATGGAAATCAAGTAGTTTTTAATACTACTTTGGAAGAATTTAGAGCTAGAAGACCTAATGTTACCAGTACTCCTCCTGCAGCAGGAGGGTTTACAGAGTTGGCATTTTTCTTTCTTGTTACATTGGATAATGGGGAAGAGATTGTTTCAATGAGAGCTCGGGTGAGAGTAACTGAATAATTAAAAACAAAGCCCTTGGATGATTTCAAGGGCTTTGCTTTTTATTACACATATACTTGGGAAGAATGAAAAGCTTTTACAGATTTATTATTGTCAGTACTGTACTTATGGGTGCATCAACTAACATTATTATAGCCCAAGAAAGAGCACGAACGCAGTTTCAGGAATATAGTACAGGACCCGGATCGTTTATTCAGGGTATACCGGTGACTAAAGCCCCATTAAAAGGAACAGTCTATCTATATGAAAATTATTCTCCCGGAATTCTGATTACCACTGATGAGGAAAAGGTTAGTGATGTTAATTTACGGTATAATATCCAAGATCAAAAAATTGAAATGCGAAAGAATAACTTGGACATTCAGCTTAATAGTAGATTGATTGATTCTTTTCATATTTTAAATGATAGTGAGGCTGAATTTATAAATGTTTTTAGTCTTCCAGTGGATCAAAATCATGGTTTGGACGGATTTATGCAGATTTATGGAAATGCTGATGGCCAAATGTTACTAAAGCGCTGGTATCTTAATATAAAAAAGGCAAATTATAATGTTGCCTTAAGTACCGGAACTAAGTATGACGAAGCCATAGTAAAAAGTGAGATGTTCCTGGTTTCAGATAATCAGCTTATTTCATTCCAAGGAAAAAACAAAGAGATAAAAAGTAACTTCCCAAATAAAAGTAAAGAGCTTATAACTTTTGTAAAAGCTAATAAGATCAAATTTAAATCTAACGAGGATTATATACTATTCTTTAATTATTTTTCGACTTTAGATTAAAGTCATTTATATGATATCAGTAAATATTAAGCGTTTTTATATTCTATTTCCTAATTATAATTAGTTTATTTAGGTATATATTGTCATTTTAAGTTTTGTATACCTTTTATAATAATGAGAAAAACTTTAGTGTTCGCATTCGTATTATTGGCCTTCCAAACCTTTGGACAACAGCAGGGAAGTGCCCATTCCGGGTCCGATCAATTTTGGGAGCAGTTAAAAACTCACTGCGGTAAATCCTATGAAGGCGCACTGACCTCAGCCACTCCAAATGATACCTTCACAGGAAAAAAACTGGTGATGCATGTAAGATCCTGTGACGAGGAGAATGTGATCCGGATTCCTTTCTTTGTAGGAGATGATAGGTCCAGAACATGGGTATTGACCAAAAGGGATAATGGGACAATCGAACTTAAGCATGACCACAGGCATGAAGATGGAAGTCCTGATAAGGTAACTATGTACGGAGGAACAAGTCCGAATACAGGATCAGCTAAACTTCAATATTTTCCGGCCGACCAGGAAACTACTGATTTGATAGATTATGCTGCTACCAATGTATGGTGGATAACTTTGGATGAAAACAGTTTTTCTTATAATTTGAGAAGGGTGGTCAATGATAATCACTTCTCCGTAAAATTTGATCTCACCGAGGAGGTAGATACACCGGCTGCACCTTGGGGAGCTGAGTAAATAATCGGGACTTAGTATCCAAAATACCTTTTTATAGATATAATTTTTTTACTTTCTTATCTTCCTAATTTGTTGAAAACTTTACTCACCCATAGCCGTAAGCACCAGCTTTCTGCTCCCACCATGATTGCGGAATTCACACAAATATACACCCTGCCAGGTGCCAAGGTTAAGTTTTCCACGAGTAACGGGTATTTGAAGACTATTTCCTAATAAACTGCTTTTTATATGTGCAGGCATATCATCTGGGCCCTCATAGGTGTGGATAAAGTGTGGGTAAGTTTCCGGAATGAGGTCATTTATAAAGGTTTGGAAGTCTATTCTCACTGTTGGATCAGCATTTTCATTTATTGTGATTCCTGCTGAAGTATGTTGGATAAATATGTGTAATATGCCTTTATCAATTGACTTTAAGTCTGAAAAGTTATCCACAATTTCATCTGTGATCAGATGATACCCTCTTGGGTATGGTTTTAATTTTAATGTTTTTTGTATAACAGTCATTTTCTTTAGTTATTAATAATTCATTGAATTTTAATATTTGCCATTGTATTTATGGCAAAGACTTCCTCCAAGATCAGGCCATATCCACTTATTTTGACTGTTCTCTTTACTTTCTATTCTTATGTATAAAGCTAAATAAAAATGTGTAAATACTTTTCTATCAGGCTATTATTATGGATTATCCAGTAAAAAGCCCCTGATACATTTCCTCCAATTTGGTTACGGGGATGACTTGGATGTTGAACTTACCAAGGTCAATTCCTTTGATAGCATATTTGGAAACAATTATTTTTTTAAAACCTAATTTGGCAGCTTCAGCTATTCTGTTTTCTATCCTATTCACAGCTCTGATCTCCCCACCCAGACCTACTTCCCCGGCAAAACAGACCTCTGGAGACACCGGACTGTCTTCATATGATGATATAAGGGATGCGCAAACTGCCAGGTCCAGTGCAGGATCATCCACCCTTAGGCCCCCTGCTACATTTAGAAAAACATCCTGTTGCCCGAGCCTCATTCCACCACGTTTTTCAAGTACAGCCAAAAGCATATTGAGCCGTTTAGCGTCATGTCCTGTACTGCTTCTTTGGGGTGTTCCATAAGTAGCAGGACTCACGAGTGACTGGATTTCTATTAGTAGTGGCCTGTTGCCTTCAAGCATGGCCCCAATGGCCACGCCATTCAGCGTTTCTTCTCTTTGTGTCAGCAGGATCTCCGAAGGATTAGCAATGCCTCTAAGCCCTTCTGTGCGCATCTCATAGATGCCAAGTTCACTCGTGGAACCGAACCTGTTTTTGGTCGTGCGCAGTATCCTATAAGATAGATGTCTGTCTCCTTCAAACTGCAGGACGGTATCCACCATATGCTCAAGTACCTTTGGCCCTGCAATAGCCCCTTCTTTAGTGATATGTCCTATTAAGAATACCGGAGTTCCTGTCTCTTTGGCAAACCGAAGAAGCTCAGCCGTACACTCTCTTACCTGGGAAACACTTCCTGCAGCTGATTCTACCAACTTGCTGTGAAGGGTCTGAATGGAATCAATGATCAAAACATCTGGCTTTAAATTTTCCAGGTGTTGAAATATGCTTTGGGTATTAGTTTCTGAAAGTATAAAACAATTGTCTGAAGTGAAGGGCATCCTTTCTGCCCTCATTTTGATCTGTACTTCACTTTCCTCTCCGGAAACATATAATACCGTTTGCTTTTGAAGCATAAGTGCAATCTGTAGAAGCAAGGTGGATTTTCCTATGCCAGGTTCACCTCCGATCAATACCAAAGAGCCAGGCACAATCCCTCCTCCCAGTACCCGGTCCAGTTCTGGATCATCACTGACTATCCTGGGATGCTCCTCAAAATTTATTTCTTTTATTTTTTGTGGTTTAGAAGCCCTTTTATCGTTTGATTTGGTCTTCCAGCTCCCTACACCCACTTCTTCTTTGTGGATAACTTCTTCTACATAAGTGTTCCATTCATTACAGGCTGGGCATTTGCCTATCCACTTGGGACTTTGGGCACCGCAATTTTGACAGAAAAATGAAGTTTTTATTTTGGCCATAAGTAATTTGCAATTGGATATTTTACCACATAATCAATAGAGTAATTCACAGCCCTGCATTTAGAAAGTAGGAGATTAGAATGTTGTTTGACAAGTTTACCCACACCTTAAACGGCGGTATGACGATGGGGCAGGTAATCAGTGACTTCGCTTCAACTGTTTGGAAGAGTCTCTTATAAGCTTTAGGGCAACGATCTTAAAAACTGAGTATACTTATCAGGGCTCCTTTTCAGAACCGTTTCATCAGATTTTTCCGTGTGCTCCCTACCGGTCCCTTAGCCGAAATGAAGTGGGGTGACACTTGGGATTTAGTATTTGGGCCTTCCTATTAATGCGCTTCCAGCCAGTCCTTCCCCACTCCCACTTCTACTTCCAGAGGCACCTCCACCTTGACAGCATTGGACATGATTTCCGGAATGTGTTTTTTGAGAAGTTCTACCTCATCTTTATGGGCATCAAATACCAATTCATCATGTACCTGCAAGAGCATTTTGGATTTAAGTTTTTGGCTTTGCATCCACTTATGGATTTCTACCATGGCTACTTTGATCATATCCGCTGCGCTACCTTGTATAGGTGCATTGATGGCATTTCTTTCTGCGAAACTTCTCATGGTGGCATTGCGGCTGTTGATATCTCTCAGGTACCTCCTTCTTCCCAATATAGTTTCCACATATTCATGTTTACGGGCATTCTCTACGCAGGAGTCCATATAGTTTTTTACAGCAGGAAATTCTTCAAAATAAGCTTTGATAATATCACTGGCCTCACCTCTTGGAATATTTAGGCGTTGGGACAGCCCAAATGCGGATATGCCATAAATGATACCAAAATTGGCTGTTTTGGCCTTTCTTCTCATATCTGAGGTTACCTCATCAAGATCTACTTTGAATATCTTTGCGGCCGTAGTAGCATGGATATCCCGTCCCAGCCGGAAGGCCTCTATCATAGACTCATCTTTGGCAAATGAAGCCATGATTCGTAATTCAATCTGGGAATAATCTGCAGCTAAAATAACATAATTTTCATCTCTTGGAACAAAAGCTTTTCTGATCTCCCTACCCCTTTCAGTTCTTATAGGTATATTCTGTAGGTTGGGATTGGTGGAAGATAGTCTTCCGGTTGCCGTTACTGCCTGATTGTAGGAGGTATGTATTCTTCCAGTCTTTTCATTGATAAGAAGAGGCAATGCATCTACATATGTGGATTTTAATTTTATCAGCTGGCGATATTCCAAAATCACGCGGGCTATTTCGTGCTCTAATGCCATCTTGGACAATACTTCCTCTCCTGTGGCATATTGTCCAGTCTTTGTTTTTTTGGCCTTTGGATCTAGGTTTAGTTTAGTGAAAAGGATTTCTCCAAGCTGCTTTGGAGAAGAAAGGTTGAATTTTTCTCCCGCTATGGCGTAAACTCTCTCCTCTATTAGCTTGCTTTCATTTTCTAATTCTATTGACAATTCAGCCAAGCTCTTGGTATCAATCCGAACCCCTTCAAATTCCATAGCAGCCAAGACTGGTATAAGCGGTACTTCTACATCACAGAATAGTTTTTCCAACTGGTTGGATTTTAATTCAGGATCTAATGCTTTTTTCAGCTGTAGGGTAATATCTGCATCTTCCGCAGCATAATCAGATATGGCTTCAGGAGCCAGGTCCCGCATGTTACCCTGTCCTTTTCCTTTTTTGCCGATCAGCGAAACGATAGATACTGGTTTATAGTTTAGGTACAGTTCGGACAACCAGTCCATGGAATGCCTTCCTTCTGGATCTATCAGGTAATGGGCTATCATCGTATCATACAGCGCTCCCCGTACTTCTAAGCCATAATTTTTTAGTACCAGCAGATCGTATTTTATATTTTGTCCTATTTTACTGATTTTCTCATTTAAAAATAATTCAGTAAAATTAGAGAGGATGGTTTTTGCCTCTTTCTGATCTGATGGGATGGGTACATAAAATCCTTCTCTTTCAATATATGAAAAAGAAAGGCCTACCAGTTCCGCCGCATTTGCATTTACGGAAGTGGTTTCAGTGTCAAAACAAAACTCATCCTGTAGTTCAAGATAATTTACCAGATCTTTTATCTTGGCAGGTGTATCTACCAGGTGATAGCTATGAGCTACACTGTCTAAGGTATCCAGTGGTGTAGGCATCGGGGCAAGTTCCTCTGCTTCATCTACAATCGTCTCCACTGTTTCCTTCTGATCGGTTTTTTCATATTGTCCTGTAAAAAGGCCTAATTGTTCATGCACATTCATTTTAGGCTGTGTGACCGTTTCATTAAAAACCCTTCTGGTGAGCGCCCTAAATTCAAGTTCTGCAAAAAGAGCCTTTAATTTTTCCTCATTAGGCCCGTCATAAGTATAATCTTCAGGTTTAAATGCTATGGGGACTTCTTGGTTAATAGTGGCCAGTTCTTTTGAAAGCAGTCCTTGTGGGCCAAAGTTTTCCACATTCTCCCGCTGTTTGCCTTTAAGCTTGTCAGTATTTTTTAAAAGTTCTTCTATAGTTCCATATTCTTTTAATAGTTTTGTGGCAGTCTTTGCTCCAATACCTGGAATCCCCGGTATATTATCCACACTATCACCCATTAAGCCCAATATATCCCTGACCTGATCCGGGTTTGCTATATCCCACTTGGCACATACTTCTTTGGGTCCCATGATATCCACTGCATTCCCCATAAATGAGGGCTTGTACAAAAAAATATGGTCTTCTACCAGTTGGCCATAATCTTTATCCGGGGTCATCATATAGACGGTAAAGCTTTTGTATTCAGCTTTCTTGGCGATGGTCCCGATGATGTCATCAGCTTCGTATCCGTCTAATTCCAGGACAGGTATATTGAAGCCTTTAACAATTTCTTTAATCCAGGGTATTCCTATCTCTATATCTTCAGGCTGTTCCAACCTATTAGCTTTATAAGCTTCAAATTGTACATGTCTAAAGGTGGGAGCCTTGGTATCAAAGGCTACAGCCATATGAGTTGGTTTTTCTTTTTCTATAACTTCGAGCAGTGTATTGGTGAATCCCAGCATGATTCCAGTATTTAAACCTTTGGAGTTGATCCTTGGATTCTTACTAAAAGCAAAATGGGCCCTGTATATGAGCGCCATGGCATCGAATAGAAACAGCTTTTTATTACCTTCTGTAGACATATGTATAATTTGATCTTAAGCTTTATGAAATTACGAAGCCTAAATTACAAATTATATAAGAAACTATCCCTTTTCTACCTTTCAATAGAACTCAAACAAATATTTAAAAAAAAAATAGCAATAATTAATATTGGTCTGATTATTGAAAATGGATATTTAGAATCGTAAGAAAATGTAAATTTTACTTTATTTGTTTTATAAAAACTTAAAAAAAATGAAAAAGATAGCCTATTTTTTATCCCTTGTATTTTTGATGACAGCTTTTGCACCTGTAGCTATAGCGGACTCCCATAAAAAGGATAAAAACGAAACTGAAATTTCAGAAGCTGATCAGGAAAGACTTACAGAAATCGAAACTCGTGTCGAGGAAATTAAAAAAATCAAATTTAACGAGTTAGAAAAAGAAGAACGTCGGGCCTTAAAAAAGGAATTAAAAGAAATGAATAAGGAGGCCAAGCAGCTTTCCGGAGGTGTTTATATCTCTGTGGGAACTATTATAGTGATATTGATCCTACTAATCATCCTAACTTAGTATTTAATAATTAATTCAAACTTTTCAATAAATAATATTTACGACCATGAAAAAATTATCTCAATTATTAATGTGCCTAATGTTGTTTACAGCGGTTGCACCAAGTTTAGCAGAAGCAAAAGGCCTTAAAAATGATACTGATAATACAGAAATATCTGCAGAGGATCAAGCTAGATTATCTGAAATAGATACGAGAGTGGCTGAGATCAAAGAAATGGATTTTTCAGAAATGACTAAAGCTGAGAAAAAAGAAATTCGTAATGAATTAAAGAGCTTAAACAAAGAGTCTAAACAGCTGGCTGGTGGAGTTTATATTTCAGTCGGAGCCATTATTATTATTTTGCTGATTATACTTTTATTAACCTAAATATAGGCCTTGCTTAATCCCCTCTGAAAAACCTGATGCACTGCATCGGGTTTTTTTTATGTAGACCGTGATAAGCCATTTTTGTATAATATATTGTAGTTAAATATATAATTGAAATTTTATTTCTTAATTTTTTATATTTTATGACATTAAGTCTTAAAAAACGTTAAAATATTGTGTCTAGGCATCTTTTACTACTCGGGGCCGTAAACTTATATACCAACTAAAGGAGAAAGAAGATGAAAAAGCTAATATATATAATGACCGCAATATTAGGAGCTGCATTTATGACTTCATGTACAGGATCAGCTACCATGGTAGGTGGTACAGTAGGTTATGGATATGGATATTATGATAATGTATACTTTCATGGCCATCCCGGATTACATAGAAATAATGTAGTCATCGTAAATAACCATACTCAGCATAACACTACTACCGTAGGGGCTAGGAACAGTCGATCTACTACCAAGGTAGCGCCGAATAACAGACAGAAAACTAGAAGAGCATCGGTACAAAATAATCAGCATAATACAAGAAGCAGTAATGTAACTGCACCAAGCAGAGCAAATACTAATGTAAATAGGTCCGCTGCCCCTTCACCGGCTAGAACAACTGCACCGTCTAGTAGATCCGGTGCTTCTACTACCAGGGCAGCCAGAGGAGGAAGATAATTCATAAAGAGTGGTTAGTGTTAGGATCCCTCAAACTAGGAAGTTTGGGGGATTTTTGTTACTATTTTTTATCCAAGGGATTGTAAATATGTTGTTACTTTTAATGCCCGCATATATATGTATGATAGAGGCAAAAGCCATATAATTTCATTGAAAAGGAGATGAAATGCCGTGCGTTTATTCCATCCCAGCATCTCAAGATAATATAGCCCAAACCAGATGGCTAAGATAATCTTTCCTATAATTCCCACTAAAATTAACCACCTCCAATTAATGGGATAAAAGGCGGACAAAAATAATACTATTCCTATGATCAGGCCAAAAGTGCCAAATAGATTATATTCCATATGCCTGGGCTCCCCAAATGAAAACCAATTTATAAGCGCGCTTCCAAACCATTTAAAAAAAGCTCCCCATGCAACAGTATACATGCCCGCTATAAGCAATATTCCCCTCATGGGCATTGTAAATTGAGGATATGACGGAAGGTTTTTTTCCATGACGATTTTTAAGTATTTTTCTGTGCTCAATATGATTTTACTTACAAAGCTAACCATGTATTCAAAAAAAACATCATTACCTATAGCTATCCTGTTTATTTCTTCACTTCTGGCTACAGGCTTTATGATCGGTAAACAATATGATAAAATATCAGTGGAAAGCATAGCTTACGCTGAAGCAATCATTGGTCTCCGGTTCTCTGATGTGGAAAGAGACAGTATGATTACCACACTTGAAAATCAAAAGCAGGCCTATGACCTATCAAGAAAAACTTCCATACCCAATGATATAGCGCCATCATTGATATTCAACCCTCTTCCGCATGGATTTACTCCAGACCAAAAGCAAAATGAATACAACTGGGGCCTTATAGATCAAACAAATCTTCCCGATAATGAAAATGACATCGCCTTTTTACCGGTAACTACATTATCTATTTTGATTAAAGACAAGCATCTGACGTCAGAAAAACTTACAAAACTGTACATATCCAGAATTAAAGCTCATGGAGATACCCTTCAGGCTTTGATTACTTTGCTGGAAGCATCAGCGATCAGGACAGCTCGTGCTATGGATAAAGAAATTGCTGCTGGTAAGTACAGAGGACCTTTACATGGAATACCATATGGGATCAAAGACCTCTTTGCCGTAAAAGGTACCAAAACTACCTGGGGGGCCGAGCCTTACCGAGATCAGGAAATAGATGAAACTGCTGAAATTGTGGATAGACTGAATGAGGCAGGTGCGGTTTTGGTGGCAAAATTTACTTTAGGCGCTTTGGCTATGGGAGATGTATGGTATGGTGGAGTGACTAAAAACCCTTGGAATTTAAGACAGGGTTCCAGTGGGTCATCTGCAGGATCAGCAGCTACTGTTGGTGCAGGTTTGGTGCCTTTTGCCATTGGGACGGAGACTTTAGGTTCTATAGTGTCTCCATCTACAAGGAATGGAGTTACCGGACTGAGACCTACATACGGCAGGGTAAGTAAACATGGTGCTATGGCCTTGAGCTGGTCTATGGACAAAATAGGTCCTATCAGTAGATCTGCTTTGGATAACGGTATCATCCTTTCTGCACTAAATGGAAAAGATGCCAAAGATAAAAGCACTATAGCTGCAGCTTTTAATTATGATGCTACCAAACCGGTCAATGAACTGAAGGTGGGATATTTAGTAGACCTTTTTGAGAGAGCCCATGAAAATGATAAAGAAGTATTAGAAGTAATGAAAGGTTTAGGAATAGCGCTTCAACCTTTACAATTGAAAACCTCGGTAGAACCTGGAGCTATGCGGATCATGCTCTTGGCAGAGGGTGCTGCAGCTTTTGATGAACTCACACGCTTGGATCAGGATGACCTACTGGTGGCCCAGCATAAAAATGCATGGCCCAATCTATTTAGAGCAGCTAGGTTTATACCGGCCGTAGAATATATTCAGGCTAGCAGGCTAAGAAGTATGCTAATAGAGGAAGTGCATGAGTTATTTAAGGATTATGATGTCATCATTACACCATCATTTGCCGGTTCTCAACTGCTTATTACCAACCTTACCGGGCATCCTGCCTTAGTAATGCCTAATGGGTTTACTGCTGATGGAAGCCCTACTTCTATAACATTTCTTGCTAACTTATTTGATGAAGAGAAATTAATAATGTTAGGAAGGGCTTATCAGGATGCCACTGTATGGAATAAAAGAAGGCCTGCTTATTTTGATAATTAAGGTATTACATTACATGCTTATTTACTTAAATTCTGATAAGGGCCATTATTTACCAGTTGGCATACAAATAACTAAAGTTGTATAATCTTTTTATTAGGAGAACTGCCACTAGTTGATGGTTCTCCATTTTTAATTCATTTGGTTAATAACTTTACAAGAAAAATTAGGCTTTAAATTTTTTAAGCCCATTACGATAATACCTGGTTTTATGGGAAAATCATCATTTGATCTGGAAATATGATCCCCTGCCCAGCATTAAGTTCTTCCGTACTGATTCTAAAACCTTTTGTGATTTTTGGAACCAGCGAATTTTTAAATTATATAGCGGCTAAAACAGTATTAAAATGATTAGTAGCAAAAGAGGCCCATTAATGTCCCTTTATTCTGCTTTAAAAAATACTGAAAGGATAATAGTATCCAGGCGAAATTAATTGGTTAATCAGAAATAATAAGATGAGTAACAAATATGCATAAAAAAAACCTGACCGGTTTAGGGGGGATTATTTGCTATTATAGTACTATCAATGTTTATTTAATATATTTGTTGTACATTGATTATGAGGGTCCTACCGGGCTCGAACCGGTGACCTCTGCTCTGTCAAAGCAGCGCTCTGAACCAACTGAGCTAAGGACCCTTTTAAAAACAGTGCAATATGTGAAAAATTTTCTAAAATTTAGGTCTTGCTATACAAGATAACAGCTATGTTTTCAAAATAAATATAAAGTAATTTCTTCAAAGTTTTTTTCGCTACTGACCGACCAAAAATAGGGCATTGGCCATTATTAATTTTCCATTTTGCCAGAAGTTTCGGAAGCTTGGATTGTCCACCATATAAATGACCTGTCCTTTACCTAAGGTATCTACTCCAAAGATTAAGGATTGAGCCATCATTGGTTTTACCTGATATCCGATGAAACCTGTTCTATAGTTGTCAGACGTAGGTATTATTCCCACATTCTGGCCATTCATTAGATAGGCGTACCTGTTATTATTATTCTTTAAGGTATAATAATTTTCATTCATCCCATAAGCCAAAGGATGGGTGGTATCTAGTTTGACTTGATAGATGGCTCCGGCTACATTGGTAGATATATTTCGTCTTTCTTCTTGTTGAAAAGGAGAAGTCTGGGCTGCTTTTGCCATATCTTCATTTTGTTTTTCCTGTGCTTTTTTTTCTTCTTCATTGCTATATGCCTTTAAGGCATAACCCTCCTTTTCATTGAACAGGCTAAGGGCACTTTCCATAGCGATGAGCTTGCCCCCTGCCCTCACCCATTCCTGCAATTTTTTATTCGTTGCATCAGTAAGTGAGTTATAATTACCAGCAGGCAATATGATCACGTTATAGTCCTGAAGATCTATCTGTGTTAGTTGGTCTTTTTCAAAAATACTCAAAGGATAATCCAGCTCTTGTTCCATAAAATGCCATATTTCGCCAAAGTTCAGTGAAGATATACCCTGACCACCGACCAAAGCGACTTTTGGTGGTTTAATATAATGGACATCGGGTGAACCAAAATCTTTACCTTTGTCTACAAATGCGGTTTGTGCTGCTTTTAAACCTATTTTGTGCTTATTGGCCAATGCGATCACTTTAGCATCAAAGTCAACTATGTTTTCATTGCCTCTTCTGGTAATCAAAATTGAACCTGATGGATATTTTTCATTTCCAAATTCAAATGGATATGCAGCATATCTTACCCGAATTTTATCATTCAGCAAAGCAGATAAATAGGCGGCATGGTTAGTATTGCTCCAGGGAGCTATATAAGCCAGTGGCTTACCTTCTATCTTATTTTCTTCAAAAGGTTTTCTGATATATATTCCAGCTGGCTCTACATTACTTTCCATGGCATATGCCTGTACGCCATAAGCATAAGGTAATGCCCAGCTGGTGATGTCATAGGTGATGCTATCTGCTAGTATGGGACTGGGCTCAAACAATATTTGGGCTAGTACAGACTTAGGCTGTGAAGCACTGATGATGATATCTTTTTCATCTGTAGAAAATGAAGCTGTTTTGCCTGATTGATAATCAAAGCCCCTTAAATTGGTCTTTTTAGCTGCTGCACCATATTGAATGCCATTTTTATCCAACAGGTCTAAAAGGCTTTCCAAGTTTCCGTGCCCCTCAGCATTTTTTATCACGAAGCTTTTATAATTACCCCGAGGTGCCTGTCGGTTGTCTTTGAAGTAATTTGTAAATTCCTTTAATAAGTTATCCACATTTTTGGATGTTACTTCAGTAATCGCTAGGCCTGTAGTATGGTGGTGGGCTATTCTGTCTTTGAGTGTAAGGGTATCGCCCTCTGCAGTAAGGACACCTATGCCAGCTCTTCCTGATCCACCCTGCTCTATGGTCATGCCTATAGCGCCATTATACATAGGCCAACTATCTCCATAGCTTGGATACAGTAAATCAAAGCGTTCTTTGGTGAAGTAGAACCAGTTTTCCTGATCAAAATATTTGGCAATGTTACGTCCTACGAGATTTTGAAATTCATGCTGATATGGGGTCAACTGTTTATGTAATGGCTCAGCCGCCGGTGGAAAATAATAAGGAGAGTCTATGCCCTGCTCATGAAAATCAGTATGTACCTGCGGCATCCACTGATTATAGACCTTTATTCTTGCTTCCGATTCTTTTTGCGTTTGCCATGCCCAGTCCCTGTTGAGGTCAAAGAGGTAATGATTAGGCCTTCCTCCCGGCCATGGCTCATTGTGTTCCATTGATTGCCTGTCAGGTTGCATCCTGGTGTTCATTTTTTGATTATACCACATGGCATAACGGTCCCTTCCGTCAGGATTAATACACGGATCCAATATGACCATGGTATTTTCCAGCCAGACCTTAGTGTTGTGATTATCCGGATTTATTAGCTCCCATAGCGTCCACATAGATGCTTCTGAGGAAACTGCCTCATTTCCGTGAACATTATAACTCATCCAGTTGATTGCTATGTTATTGGCAGGGGAGCCATCTAAATATCCGGTTCTCTTTAAATTATCTTCTCTTATTTGATTTATATTTTCTATATTGGTTTGGGAGGAGACAAATGCCAATACCAATGGCCTGAGTTCATATGATTCTCCATATTGTTCTAACACTACATTTCGGTTATTTTGTGCCACATGTTCAAAATAAGCTACTATTTTGTGATGTGGTGTGAAGCGATCTCCCAACTCGTATCCTAAAAATTCGGCTGGACTTTTAGTCTGTCCCTGAACATGTACTATAAAAGATAATAGAAGTATGGAAAGCAATAATTTTTTCATGAAGCATTCAAATTTGCCTGTAAAGGGCTGTATGTAATATGGTGAGGAATATTGTGGCACAAGATAAATGCTTTCTACATTTCAATCAAACCGTTAATCATTATTAATTTATAAAAATGGTATGCCGATAAACATGCTGCCAGTTTGATAGTTAATAAGTTCATCACCTGTCAAATTTAAAATGAAGAACATTTGTATAGTAGGAGGAGGAGCCTGTGGAGTGGCTGCTTTTATCGAACTTTTTATCCAAATCACCACACAAGACTTAAAAGATAAGGTGGCAATCCAGATCATCGAAAAATCCTCTAAGGCCGGCTATGGACTGGCTTTCGGTTCAGAGGAAAAAGGACATCTGCTTAATACACAGTCAGAACTGATGGGGATATATTCTAGGGAGGTCAATCATTTTACAGAATGGCTAAGTGAAAATGCTGATAAGGCACGAGGTAAAGTAGAAGATACCGGAGATATAGAGTCTGCTTATACTTCCAGGATTATGTATGGAGATTATCTTTATGAACAGTTTACCTACTATTTAAATAAGGCTAAGGTCTTAGGGATTGAGGCTAATTTGGTATGTGATGAAGCCTATGATGTAGATTATGAAGATAATAAATTTATAGTTTCTCTTCAGCATGGAGATCCTATCAAATGTGATTATATCATCTTGGCACTGGGAAATCCTGAAGCGACCAATTTTAAATCATTTGAAAAATATCCACAATTTTTAAATACACCCTGGCCTTCCCATAAAGTATTGGAATTGGTAGATCCTGAAGATCATGTCGGGATATTAGGTTCAAGTCTAAGTGGCATAGATACTATCATGACCCTTGTAGATAATGGCCATAAAGGAAAAATAAGCTGTTTTTCTATAGAAGGACTATTACCTCGAGTACAGCCTGTTCATAATAAGGATATAGAAAGGGAAATACTCACCCTCAATAATGTTCATAAGATAAAAAGAGAGCATTTCCGGGCTCCAAGAGTCACTGAAATTTTCCGGCTTTTCATGCAAGAGGTCGAAAAGCAATATGGAAAACGATTAGACTGGAAAAAGCTGGATAGAATGGGCGGTGATCCATATGACTTCCTCAAAGAAGATATAGCAGCAGCAGAAAAGGGAGGTGATCCGTTATTAAACGTCGCTTATTCATTAAGATACGATGCTGCCACGCTGTGGAGTTGGCTTACCAGAGATCAAAAGAACCTATTCAAAAAATGGTTAGGTCCGCAGTGGACGATCAATAGGCATGGAATGCCTTTGGCCAACGCTAAAAAATTATTGCCACTATTTGAATCTGGGACTCTCAATGTTTTTGCAGAAGTAGGTGAAATCAATAATGATGGGGTTGGATTTCAGGTAAGTTATGGATCAGATAATATCCAAAATGTGGATAAATTAATCAACGCTACCGGCAGTCCTTCTAAACTTGAAGCCATGGACTGCACCCTGACTTCCAATTTGGTAAAAAAGGGTCTGATAAGACCTTATGAAGGAGGCGGAGCACTTATAAACGAACTGACCATGGAGTCTTTAAACTCAAAATCTATCAATGGTATATATGCTACAGGCCATATGGTGAATGGCATGCTGCTCGACGTAAATGCTGTCTGGTATAATGTGAGATCAATCTCTTCTCTTACCAAAGACATCATTTTTAAAGTGAGGTATGGAGAAGATTCTTGAGTTTTTAGGTCAGATCGGTCCTTATTTGCTGTTTATCCCTATAGGGGCATGGGTAGATAAAAAGGGCTGGATAAAAAAAGATTGGATAACTTCACCCCTCATTTATATATTAATGCCGATCCTCGTCATTAATCATATATTGGAGGCTGAAGCATCCACAATAATCATTTTGCCAGTGATGTCATTCAGTCTGGCTGCCATGATGAATCTCCCTGCATTGTTGGCGAATAAAACTTTCGCAAAGGACAAAAATCCATACCTGGTTTCCAGTTCTTTTGCCTTTTTTAATGTTGCGTTTTTTGGGATTCCGACTGTTTTGGCGTTATATGGTCAAGGAGGAGTCACTACTTTGATTACCATATATGTTGGGACGGCCCTATATGGTGATGTGATTGGCTATTATCAGGTAAGTAAAACAAAAAATGGAACCAAAGATTCATTATTAAAAATAATAAAAGTTCCTTTTTTATATGCTTTTGGTTTAGCAGTAGTCTTAAAGATTTTTGAAGTGGAGCTACCCGGTGAAGCAGAGCCTGTTACAGATGTTTTTAGCTATATCGTTTCGGCTGCTGGGATGCTGATCATCGGAATGAACATCAGTGATTTAAAAATAAAGGGTTTGGATTGGGCTTATCTATGGAAATTCATGGGGCTTAGATCCCTTTCTGCCATTTTTATAATGGGCATTATCATGACCGTAGAATATTTATGGTTAGATGAAATAGACAGCGAAAGCCGAGAAATAATGGCATTGATACCACTATTTCCTGTGGCAGCAAATGTCACGGTATTTGCCTCCTTTCTTGGGTCAGAAGAAGAGGAGTCAGCATTATTGATCTTGTTATCCATGGCTATCAGTTTGGTACTGATCCCTATCGTTATCCAGTTTTTTTAAAGTTACAGATATAAGTGATCTTCGGGAAGAAATATCCATAATATCACATATACCAATAGCCCGGGAAAGGCGGCAC
Organism: Anditalea andensis; assembly: GCF_000714815.1. GTDB lineage: Bacteria > Bacteroidota > Bacteroidia > Cytophagales > Cyclobacteriaceae > Anditalea > Anditalea andensis. Next base: position 235,670 of record NZ_JMIH01000021.1, read on the forward strand.
TGAATATAGAAATAAGCACATAGATTAATCGCATTTTGTTAGGAGAGATACCAAAATAATTGGCCAGTCCCCCACATACACCTGCTACCATTTTATTTCGTGAAGAACGTGTAAGTTTTTTATTCATAGTTTTATTTTTATAGTCTACTGATCACTTCTTTTCTTGGTATTCTTATAGCCCACATGCCCCGCAGCTCCCCTACTTTATGGCCTTTGGCTTTATCTTCGGGATACAATTGATCAATGGTATCTGCTACATCGGCCGGTACATCAGTGGATATATCTCCATGACAATTTAGGCATAACTGACCAGGGATAGTGATGGCCCTAGTATAGAGCAATACTTCCCCGTTCTGCAACTTCTGTATATTTGGTTCGCTGGCTATACCGGCTTCGTGGTTATATTCATATGCCCCAAGAAGGACTTCCTCATCAGCTTTGGGCTGATCTGCAGGATTCCGAAACCTGTTAGACACCCGTCTTATCTCTACCCCATAATCTGAACCCGTCGATTTTACGATTGGAAGTGCTTCTGCCTGGCAAAAATTCAGAGCACCCACTAAACCATTTTCTTCTATGGCATTTTGCAAAGTACTCATTAACTGCTCTTGCGCTTCATCACTGATTTCATTTCCCATAGCCAGCGCTTTTTCTACAATTTGGACTTCGCTTATTCTTTTGACCGCACTTTCCCGTTTGACATTGTCAAAAACCTCCCTGCTGACTCTTTCTTCAGTGTTACAGGAGAATAGGATAGGAAGGCAAAGTAGAAAGTAGGTATAGGAAATGGATTTCATGATCATGAATATTTATTGACATAAATATACCTTTAAAATGGAAGATGTAAAAATTTTGGTCCAGACCACCTCCATTTGTTACCCTAGTTTTGAAGGCGATTTTATGTAGTTCTAATTTGAATTTAGGGTTAAAAAACACATCCTATAACCCCTATGATTATTCTAAGTAATAGTAGAGCACCAAGATAAGTTAATCTGATGTCATAAAAATTTTTGGTACTTTTTCTATTTACGTGTGTGAATCCAATAAAGGCAAATCCGGTGAAAATGAGTACGGATTCCAAAAAGTGGAAGAAATAGTATCAATTCGTTTAAATTCATCAGAAGAAATAAACAAGGCTACCAGTTTATATCTTTTCAACTCGATGCTTTATGTGTATGATACGGATAAAGACTATCAATTATCAAAATAAGTTCGTGTCTAGATCTCGAAATGCATTTTTATTGGATATAATAGAAGTTACAGAAGATAATTCCATTAGATTGACCAAAAGAATCCATCACTGGGGAACCACTTTTACAGCATCAAGTGGAAGAGTAGTCAGTGCAGCCATGAAGAAAGGAAATAAATTTGGCTGCCTCGATGCAGCTATTTCCCAGGATCACATTTATATTTTGTTTTCAGGCAAAAGCGATTTGTAAGCGGACTCTCAGGACAGTAATATTATATTTGTCCATGATTGGATCGGCAACCCTGTAAAATAAATGAATTTAGACCAGCAGATCAGCAAAATTGCAGTTAATCAATATGATCAGCCGCTCATAGGATTTATCAATTTCAGAATACCGATTTTCGTCAGATTTGATCTGTAGGCATTTCTGGGAAGTATCTCATTTTTTATAATTCCTGAAAAAACCATTAAGCGCTAAATGCCATCCTTAGTGGGCTGCAAAGAACCATGTTCTTCTTATTTTTCATTGTATATTAGATAGGGATCCCCTATTTCCCACTAATTTTCTTAATTTTGCAAGCTATAAAAGGTAAAAATATATGCTTGATAAATTAGAAGCCATTAAAGAACGATTTGAAGAAGTGGGCCAACTGATCATACAGCCGGATGCCATGTCTGATATGAGTAAGTATACCAAGCTGAGCAAAGAATATAAAGACCTGGAAAAGGTCGTAGAATTATATGATGAACTGAAACTGGTAATGGAAAACATAACCAGTTCTAAAGAAATACTGGATAAAGAAAAGGATGCTGACTTCCGGGAAATGGCCAAACTGGAGATCGATGAGCTGAGAGAACGTCAGGAGGTACTGGAAAAGGACCTGAAACAGATGCTGATCCCCAAAGATCCCAATGATTCTAAGGACTGTATTCTGGAAATACGGGGCGGTGCCGGAGGTGATGAGGCCGCTATATTTGCCGGCGATCTTTTCAGAATGTATGAGCGTTTCTGTGAAAAGCAGGGCTGGAATTTAACGGTTCTTGATCTTACCTTTGGGTCTTCTGGAGGGTATAAAGAAATAGTGAGTACGATATCAGGTGCTGATGTTTATGGCATGATGAAATATGAATCCGGTGTCCACAGGGTCCAAAGAGTGCCAGCTACCGAAACTCAGGGTAGGGTTCATACTTCGGCAGCATCTGTAGCAGTGCTTCCTGAAATGGATGATGTGGAGGTAAATATTGATATGAATGAAATCAGAAAAGACACCTTTTGTTCCTCAGGACCTGGCGGTCAGTCTGTAAACACCACCTATTCTGCCGTTCGGCTTACCCACTTACCTACGGGAATGATCGTCACCTGTCAGGATCAAAAATCCCAGATCAAAAACTTTGACAAAGCACTTAAGGTATTGCGTTCTAGATTATATGAAATAGAACTGGCTAAACATAACGAAAATGTAGGAGCACAAAGAAGATCAATGGTGGGCAGCGGAGACCGATCAGATAAGATCAGGACCTATAATTATTCACAAAGCCGTGTAACTGATCATAGGATCAACAAAACAGTATATAATCTCCCTGATATAATGGAAGGCAACATAGAAGAGTTTATTTCTGCTTTAAGGTTTGCTGAAAATGCAGAAAAAATGAAAATGGGAGGAGTAGATCAATAATCAATAGTATAGGTGGAGTTAGTTTTTCCTTTAATAACCGGAAGTTTAATATGTATTATTATGCCTTTCCGTTATTTTTATAGATCTTAGTAAACCAACCTATTATTTAAAACAATCATATGACAATCAACGGAGACAATGGAATAACCCTTACTACATGGACGGATTCCCATTTCCATAAATTATATCCTCTGGCTAACAATCAAAATATAGCCAAAAACCTAAAAGACAGTTATCCGCAGCCCTATACCATTCATGATGCCCGCCACTGGATAGAATACAACCAGAAGTTTAATCCTCCCCAAAATCTGGCGATAGAACTGGATGGCCAGTTGGTGGGTGCCATCGGATGTGAACGAGGTAAAGATGAGCTTAGAACCAATATGGAGATTGGATTTTGGATAGGAGAAACTTATTGGGGTAAAGGTATAGCGACAGAAGCTGTAAAGATATTCACCACCTATCTATTCGAAAAATTTGATGTACAACGGCTCTATGCCCAGATATATGATTTTAACATTCCTTCCATGCGGGTATTGGAGAAAGCTGGTTTCCAGGCTGAAGCCGTACTCAAAAATGCTTTCATCAAGCATGGTGAAATAGGAGATCTATTCCAATATGTGAGGTTGAGATCCGAATTGTAATGTACAATTTACTCCAATGCATTTGTTAATCATTACTTCAATAAAAAGGGAGG
>NZ_JMIH01000022.1 GCF_000714815.1 Anditalea andensis
CCTCCCTTTTTATTGAAGTAAATTATTGTCTATTCTTGACGTATTTTTCCAGCCACTCATGTTGTTCATGAAGGGTATGGAGTATGGATTCCAGAGCAGCATATCCATGGCTTTCGTGGGGTAGGAATACCAGTCTGGCCGTGGCGCCGTGTCCTTTTAATGCATTGTAATATCTATCACTTTGAATGGGGAATGTACCAGAGTTATTATCTGCCTCTCCATGGATCAGCAGAATAGGTGTCTTTACTTTATGTGCATTCATAAAAGGAGACATGATATTATATACCTCTGGAGCTTCCCAATACGTCCTTTGTTCATATTGAAAACCAAATGGGGTTAATGTTCTGTTATAGGCCCCACTTCTGGCTATCCCTGCGGCAAATAAATCAGAATGTGATAGTAAGTTGGCTGTCATAAACGCTCCATAAGAGTGGCCTCCTACTGCGATCCTGTTTCTATCACCGATCCCTCTTTCTACAATATAGTCTATCGCGGCTTCGGCGTTGGCTACCAGTTGCTCTACAAATTGATCATTTGGTTCTTCCTCTCCTTCACCTACTATAGGCATTTCGGTACGGTCCATGATGGCATATCCCTGAGTGACCCAGTAGAGGGGAGAACCCCAGTTTAACCTGGTAAATTCATATTTGGAACCCCTTACCTGTGCAGCAGTTTCAGTAGATTTATATTCACGGGGATAAGCCCACATCACCACAGGAAGAGGTTCATCACTTGCTGGATCAAATCCTTCTGGTGTATATATAGTGGCGGATAGGTTTAAGCCGTCTTTTCGGGTATAGGTTACCAGTTCTTTGTTTATATTTTTAATGGATTCATATGGGTGCTCAAATTCAGTAATCTGAATAGGTGCTATTCTTTTACGGGTATTTACCCTCCAGTAGTTCGGCTGCTCATCCGTACTTTCCTTAAGGGTGATAAATTCTGAGGCATCATCTGACAGTACCTTAGCTACTCGCTCGTAATAGGGGGCTTGGCTTCTCCATAGGATGTTTTCTGTTTTGCTTTTTACATCAAAACTGGCCAAATATGGCATACTCCCTTCTGGAGAACCTCCCTCACTGGTCATAAAAATCTGGTTTCCTTTACGGATTACTACAGATTTGCCATACTGGTTTTTCTTGAATACAGGGCTTCCCGGATCGTTGTATATATCGTCATACGATCTTTCTACTATTATATTTCCTTTTTCTCCTGGTCTGGAAGGATTAATAACCGTCCTTTTTTCCTGTCTGGAAGCAAACCATCTTTCGTTAAGTATAGCAAAACTATCATCCGACCAGTTCACACCGCTGTAACGCAATGAAGTGGATCCTAATTTTTGTTTATCACCATTAAATGGGGCATTGAGGTAATAGATGATGTCTCTTTCTTCAACCTCTTTTTTGGGATCTCCACCATCCTGAGCTTCAGCCCAATAAAGAGTAGCAGGCTTATCGGCCCTCCAATTAATAGATCTTGGACCTGTTACTGTAGCATCAAAGCCTGTGGGCCTAACTTCATCCAAAGGTATTTCTGCAAATGTTTTAATTTTCTTACCCTCTATATCCAAAATTTCCACGTCATATGGAAACCTGGATGCAGGAACTAAATAAGAGAAAGGTTTTTTTATTTTTTCCACTAGCAAAAATTTTCCGTCAGGCGATATATCCACTGATTTGATCATACCGGGTTCCCCAATGATATCATGGCTTCCATCCAAACTAACGATCATAAGCTGACTGTCCATGAAATAGGCAAACTGTTCTTCCTCATATGGATTGGTGAGAAGGTCCTGATACGTTCTGGAGGGGGCTGCATCACCCATAGTTTCTTGAATATTAGGGCCTTTTGGAGCTTTTGGAGCTTCCGGTTTTGATCCTCTTTCAGGATTTACTGCTTTAATTAGAATTCTATTATCCGGTAGCCATTCCAGCGATGTTCCATAAACCTGGTTTAGAATATCCTCAGTCAGTCTTCTGGCTTGACCTGTCCGAATGTCTGCTAACCAAAGACTAATACCGGCATCTGATGTATGGGTAAAAGCTAAATATTGTTCATCTTCAGATAGTGTCATACTTCCCAGCTTAGGATTTTCAGGCAATCCGTGGATGTCTATCACCTCACCTGACTGGAGACTTTTGATTTTAATTTTTTCTATACTTCCAGAGCGGCTAGGGCCATTGGTAGCGGGATTGATTCTTATGCCGGCTATGCGAAGTTCTTCTTGGGCTAAGTCCTCAATCGACCCGTGTCCTGACCTTACCATCATGAGCATGAAATCACCTCTATTACTGAAACTTACTATAGGGGTAATAGGCGCATTGACCAGTTCCTCAATTTGACTCGGAGGCTTTTGGTATGTATTATCCTGCGCTACGGCCAGGATGTTACAGGCAAATAATCCTGCCAGTAAGATTAAGCTGTGAATTTTTAATTTTTTTAGACCTTTCGACATAGGGTAAATTTTTTATCAGGTCTTAATTTACTATTTTATTTTGAACAGTGACTTTTTATTTATTTTTTGGTTTGTGGATTGTATAAGTGGTAAATGATGAGCATAAAAAAAACCGGTTGCAGGTAAGGCAACCGGTTTATAAAAGATTTTATTTTTAAATGTTATTTGTCTTTAGCTCCTACCGAAATCATGGCGCACCTGAAACCGATATGGTTGGTGGCTGAATCCTGGTGCATAAATCGTCTGGTCCCAGGAGATAACCAGTATGCTACGTCTCTCCATGATCCTCCTTTGTATACTCTAAAATTATCATCTATCAAAGTAGTTCCATAGGTACCTTCCTCATCATAAACACCGTCCCTTCTAAGGGGGTTTAGATCATCAAAGTCTTGATAGGAAAGTGGGCGGTACACATCTTGAACCCATTCGTTCATATTTCCCGCCATATTGTATAGGCCAAAATCATTTGGTGGAAAGTCATAAACGTTGGCAGGAATAATATCTCCATCATTGGTCATTCCACCGGCTATACCTGCGTAATCTCCCCTGCCTCTTTTAAAGTTGGCTAAGAAATCCCCCTGTTTTCTTTTTCTTTTTACATTATATGGATTTCGAAGACCTCTTCCGTCCCATGGGTATATCCTGCCGTTTTCTTGGTTTTCATCTAAATACTGGGTACCTATCATGGCTTTGGCGGCATATTCCCATTCTGCTTCATTAGGAAGCCTGTACTGTGGCAATACTACTCCTCTTTCGATAAGCTGGTTTCTAGTAAGGGTAGTGTCAACTTTGTTTCTTTCCTGCATGATTTCATTAACCCTTTCCGTTCTCCACAATCCATATGTATTGGCCTGGCTCCAACTTACCCCAGCCACAGGGTAGAAATTAAACCCTGGATGTCTGAAATAATAGGTGGAATACACATCATTATATGACATTGCTCCTGCCCAGACATTTTCGTTTGGTTCAAGTCTCAGCAGGGAATCTGCGCTCACTTTTTTGCGCATGTCAAAGAGAAATTCTTTGTAGTCCACATTCGTCACTTCTGTTTCATCCATGTAAAAGGATGCAATGGTCACTGTTCTTTCTGCATTGTCACGGAATGCCATGATATCCTGCTCCTGAGACCCTATAACTGCTCTGCCACCCTGAACATATTTTAACCTGGGGCCTACAACTTCCTGTGATAGTCTTACTACTCTAAACTGCGTGGTATCTCTATCATTAAAGCTAAAGGCAGCACCAGTGGATGCACTGACTCTTCCCGGATTTCCTGCTGTTCTTCTACCATCCCTGCTGCACGAAGAAAATACCGTGGCTGAAGCCAGGGCAATGACAGTCAATATCAAACCTAAATTTCTGTTTCCAAATATCATCTGACAATAATTTTTTGCCTATTTTAAAGTGCTAATATATAATCAATATAAACTTATCACAACTTAAATATTTTTAGTCCTATCTATAACATGGCATCATTTGAATAATTGTTGTAGATATGACATAATTTACATCCATAATGACAAAATTATACTGATAAAAATTTTAAATTTTTTTTACCTTAACATATCCTGAAGCCATTTAATCCCTTTAGCCACCGTAGTTACTGCACTGATAGTAAGTAACAAACGGTTTTTGTGTTCTTTTATTTTACAGTGCTTGGGCTGAGTTTGAATAAAAGCTAATATCTTACCAAAAACGGGGGATTTAAAATATACTTCATTGTTTGAAGGCACAAAGTAGCACTTCATTTGCCCATTTTTCAGTGCCAGTTTCTCAAACCCCAATTTTTCTGCCAGCCACCTTAATCTTACTGTATCAAATAATGTAATGACTTCCGGTGGTATTTTTCCGAATCTGTCCTCTACTGATAAATGGAATTTTTCAAGCTCCTCTTCTGAACCAATACTGTCGAGTTTGGAATATAGGCTTAGCCTTTCCGAAATATTGGATACATAGGATTCAGGTATCAGTAATTCCATATCCGTTTCTATGACACAGTCCTGAACCAATACTTGCACTTTTTCTTTCAGATCGGTTTCAAACAGTTCAGCAAATTCTGTTTCCTTAAGTTCTCTGACTGCTTCGTCTAAGATTTTATGATACATTTCAAATCCGATGTCAGTAATAAATCCACTTTGCTCAGCGCCTAGTAGGTTTCCTGCACCTCGAATGTCAAGGTCACGCATGGCCACTTTAAATCCATCTCCTAGGTCTGAAAACTCCTCCAGGGTCTGTAATCTTTTTCTGGCTTCAGGAGTAAGTCCTGATGTGGGAGTGGTAAGAAGGTAACAAAACGCTTTTTTATTGCTTCTTCCTACTCTTCCTCTCATCTGATGAAGGTCACTTAGACCAAACATATGTGCCCTGTTGATAATGATAGTATTCGCATTTGGTATATCAAGGCCTGATTCTATAATATTAGTAGATACAAGGACATCATATTCACCATCTATAAAATCTACCATGACTTTTTCAAGCTTTTTTCCATCCATCTGGCCATGGGCACCTATTACCCTGGCTTCAGGTACTAGTCTTAGAATGATGTTAGCTATACTTTCTATTTCTCCTACTCGGTTATGTACAAAGAAAACCTGTCCTCCTCTCCTGATTTCATAAGCTACTGCATCTCGAATGACCTCTTCCTGAAAGGTATGGATTTCTGTGGTCACTGGCTGCCTGTTAGGCGGCGGGGTAGCGATGACGGATAGGTCTCTGGCTCCCATTAGAGAAAAATGAAGGGTCCTAGGTATGGGAGTGGCGGTAAGGGTAAGCACATCTACATTTACCCTCATTTCTTTAAGCTGGTCTTTCACTTTTACACCGAACTTTTGTTCTTCATCTATTACCAATAAGCCCAAGTCCCTAAACTTAATATCTTTATTTACTATGCGGTGTGTACCCACCAAGATATCTATTTCGCCCGAGCTGACTTGTTTGGTGATTTCCTTGATCTCCTTTGAAGTCCGGAACCTGTTTATGTAATCTACTTTAACTGGAAAATCTTTTAATCTTTCGCTAAAAGTCTGGTAATGCTGCATGGCCAATATGGTAGTAGGTACAAGAATGGCTACTTGCTTTCTATCGTTCACTGCTTTAAAAGCTGCGCGGACGGCTATTTCTGTTTTACCAAAGCCTACATCTCCGCATACCAACCTGTCCATCGGGTAAGGTTTTTCCATATCTGATTTTACATCGCCCGTAGCTACCGCCTGATCAGGAGTGTCTTCATATATAAATGAGCTCTCCAACTCTACCTGTAATACACTATCATGGCTAAATTGGGTCCCTGGAGCATTTTTTCTTTTTGCATAAAGTGCTATCAGGTCTTTTGCTATGTCCTTTACCTTACTCTTTACCTTTCTTTTCTTATTCTCCCATTCTGGACTCCCTAGTTTGGACATAGCTGGTAATGTACCCTCCTGGCCAGAAAATTTGGAAATTTTATGAAGTGAATGGATATTTACATAAAGCAGGTCATCATCTCTGAATATCAATCTTACTGCTTCTTGAAAGTTTCCGTTGACATCTATTTTTTCCAGCCCAGCAAATCTCCCTATCCCATAGTCCACATGCACTATAAAATCGCCGGGATGTAGCGATTTTATTTCTTTTAAAGTAAGGGCTTTGGATTTGCTAGCTTTGGCTTTAGTCTTATATCTGTGGAACCTATCAAAAATTTGATGGTCAGTATAGCAGGCTATTTTTTGATTTTTATCTATAAAACCCTCTCTCATAGCTAGTGAAAGGGTGTTAATTTTGAGTGTAGGATCCTGCTCTTCAAAGATACTCAGCAAACGGTCCATTTGTTTTTCACTTTCAGAACAGATGATGTTCATATATCCTTCTTGGGCATTCGAAGAAAGGTTATCGACCAGCAAAGCAAAATTTTTATTAAAAGAAGGCTGTGGGTTAATATTAAATTGAAAACTTTTATAGGGATCTAAGTAATATTTGTTGCCAAATTCAATTTTATTAAACCGCTGTAAACTTTTTTGGAAGCTGACAGCATTATCAAATAAATTTTCTGGTTGAGTTAAAAGTTTACTTGAGGCACTGTTATGTGACAGAACGTCAAACTTATCCGAAGCTTTTTGATAGGCCATATCGAGTATGTCCAAATTCTGCTGGTAGTCTTTCATCCAAATGGTAGTATCCTCAGGCAAAAATTCCAGAAATGATTGCCTTACTTCCTGAAGTAATCTTGTCTGTATGTTAGGGATAATGTTTATTTTTTCTATGGGGGCTATGGAAAGCTGGCTCTCTGGATCAAAAGTCCTAATACTTTCTATCTCTCTTCCGAATAGTTCGAGCCGGAATGGGTTCTCATTGGCAAAGGAAAAGATATCAATGATGCCTCCCCTTATAGCAAACTGGCCTGGCTCATAGACGAAATCACTTTTTTCAAAATCATAAGTAGATAATAGTTCAGCGATAAATTCTACATCTACTTTTTCTCCTACAGTCGCGGTAAAGGTATTTTCTTTCAGGGCTCTTTTATTGATGACTTTTTCATAAAGTGCTTCAGGATAGGTGATGATGATCTGTCCTTTATTATTTTTGGCCAGTATATTATTTAAAATCTCAGCACGCATGAGGACGTTTGCATTTTCAACTTCATCATATTGATAGGGCCGCTTAAAAGATGAAGGAAATATAAGAGGCTCCTTATAGTCGATCAATGCATCCAGATCTCCTGCAAAATAGGCAGCTTCTTCTTTGTCATGAGCTATGATAAGATGGTGTCCCGGTAGTGTTTTATCCAAGGAGGCAATGATAACCATATCCATGCTTCCTGAAAGACCTTTTATATGAAAAGTTTTTTGTTGAGTGGAGTTGATTTCAGCACCGATGGTTTTAATGAGGGGATCAAGCTGATATAGGGTCAAAAAAGCTTTTTTTTCCAAAATAGGGGTTGATTTTTTATTTTTGATTGAAGGCTTTGGCTATAATAACCGCAAAGATACAAAAAGGATTTTTAAGTCTCTGCGGAACTGTTTGGTCTATAAACCTAAATGGATTTTTTTTGTTTATCACCTATCAGATATGCTTATGTCAGCTAGAAAATATTTAAGAATAATTGAAAAACTGCATCCTTATCAAACGATTATGTACTTGGGGATGTTCGGAAGCGGTTTGATTTTCTTGTTTTTGGCACTTGCATTTTTTTTTACCCACAACCCCGCCCTTATACATCTAAATGAAATAAGAATGCCGTATGCATTCTTGATCAGCTCTATAGTCATGGTGGGCAGTGGCTTTTATGTAGGCCGTCTGATACCCCTTTTTGAACAGGAAAAATTCTGGGAGGTAAGGAAAATGCTGAGCATTACGCTGATGTTAGGCCTCTTGTTTATAGTACTGCAGGTAATAGGATGGATAGAACTAGGCGATATGGGATTGCATTTTACTGGGATACCTTATAGTAGTTTTTTGTACGTTCTGACAGGTATACATATTTTTCATTTGTTGGGAGCATTGATATATGGGCTAATGATTACCTTTTATTTTAATAAAATAAAAAATGATACCGTTAAGGTTTTTTTGGTTATGATCAATCCTTTTGAAAAGATGAAGCTTAGCCTTTTTACCTTATACTGGTATTTTATGGATGGGATTTGGTTGGTTTTATTTATACTATTTTTTCTATCTTTTAATTGATTTTATGCTTTCATAAGCTGTTTTATCCTTACCTTCCACAACTTTAAAAAATTATATTTTCTATGTCAGATAAAGAATATGAGCTAAATATTAATCCCGATTGGATTAAAAAGTACCTCATCAAAATAGTATTCGGTCTTATTTTATTTATAGGCGTATTGTCTTCTATCCGAACAGTGGGACCAGAGGAAGAAGGAGTAGTGGTCCAGATGGGAGAATTTAACCGTATAGTTCCTCCGGGATTAAACTTTATTTTGCCATTTGGTATTGAAACAATGTCCAAGATACCAGTACAAAGGCAGTTAAAACAAGAATTTGGATTTAGGACCACAGATGCCGGACGTCAGAGCGAATATGCCAAGACAGGCTTTGGTGAGGAATCCATGATGCTTACCGGTGATCTGAATCTTACGGATGTAGAGTGGGTAGTTCAATATAGAATCATTGATTCTTATAATTACCTTTTTAGGGTACGTAATCCTGAGAAAACGCTGAGGGATATGGCCGAGGCATCGATGAGGAAAATCGTGGGTGACAGAACGGTCAATGAAGTATTAACTGTAGGCAGACAGGAAATAGCTACCAGTGTGGAAATATTGCTGCAGGAATTATGTGATGAGTATCAGAATGGGATACGAATAGATCAGGTGGTATTACAAGATGTAAATCCCCCCGAACCGGTAAAACCATCCTTTAACGCTGTAAACCAGGCTCAGCAAGAGCGAGAAACACTGATCAATCAGGCCGAAGCAGAATATAACAGGGTAATACCACGGGCTAGAGGAGAAGCCAGCGAAACCATTCAATTAGCTGAAGCTTTTGCGTTGAACAGGGTAAACAGGGCCAAAGGTGAGGCAGATAGATTTAATTCACTATTTGAGGCATACCAGCTATCTCCGGAAGTTACTAAACAAAGAATTTATCTTGAGACTATGGAGAGGGTGCTTCCACGCATAGGCAATAAGGTAATCACGGATGAGAAAGGCAATAATGTATTGCCGCTTTTAAACCTGGAAAGAAAGGATAACTAGACCATGAAAAAAAATTATATAGGATATATTGTACTCATAGCACTAGCGCTACTATTATTGAATAGCAGTTTGTACATACTGGATGAAACCCAACAAGTAATCGTTACGCAGTTTGGAAAACCTGTAGGCCAACCTAGAACAGCGCCAGGGCTACATTTTAAAACCCCGTTTATCCACAAAGTGCAGTATTTCGATAAGCGTTTTTTAGAATGGGACGGAGACAGAAACCAGGTGCCAACAAAGGATAAAAAATTTATCTTTGTGGATACATACGCCCGGTGGGAAATCACTGACCCTTTACAGTTTTTTATCAGGCTTAGGGACGAACGATCTGCCCAGTCAAGGCTCGATGATATTTTGGACGGAGAGACCCGTAATGCCGTAGCCAGCAATGAACTTTTGGACATAGTCCGGTCCAGCAACAGAGACCCTGAGATCACAGAAGATTTTATGGAAGAGATCGAAGTATTGGATGATATAGCGGTAGGAAGATCTGCCATTGAAAAGATCATACTGCAAAAGGCCAATGAGCGTACCATAGATTTAGGTGTCAGGATCCTTGATTTTAGGTTTAAGAGAATGAACTATGTAGATGAAGTCAGAGACCGGGTTTTTGACAGGATGATCAGTGAGCGTAACCGTATAGCGGACCAGTTTAGGTCAGAAGGGCAGGGAGAAGCCAGAAAAATAGAAGGGAATAAAGAAAGGGATTTAGCACAGATACAGTCTGAAGCTTTTAGGGAGGCAGAAGAGATCAAAGGCCGTGCCGATGCTGAAGCCACACGGATATATGCTTCCGCCTATAATAAGAATCGGCAATCTGTAGACTTGTATAAATTTCTCAGGACGATGGAGAGTTTTGAAAAATCTATGGATGAGAAGACAAGTCTGATCATATCTACAAACAGCGAGTTTTTTAAATATTTAAATAAGCTCAATTAAAAGACTTACCTCATAGGAAAATAATAAAAACCTAAAACAAAATATCCCTGATCGTGCTTAAGTGAATATGAAAATAAGCATCTCCACTTTAGTCGATCGGGACTTTATTTCTGTAAAGAACGGATTTAATGCTCAATTATTAAAAAGCTTAAGTCCGCCCTTTCCGAAAGTAACTATCAAAATCTTCGGTGGTATTTCTACATCAGATAAGGTAAGTATGGAACTTGACTTTCTGTTTTTTAAACAAACATGGGATGGAATTATAACCGATCATTTACAGACTGATGAAGAATTCTATTTTATAGATAAAGGCACCCGGCTTCCATTTTTTCTAAAGGAGTGGCAACATAAACACCGGATCATAAACAAAGGTGGTAAAACTTTAATTGTAGATGAAATAAATTATAAGTCTATGAATAAATTGATGACAGCATTACTTTATCCAGTTATGATCGGGCAATTTTTATATCGTAAACCGATATATAAGCGATATTTCTCGTTAAAAAATAAAGTAGTCTATCCTAAATGAAGATTATCACAATCCTGTATATAACAGTCTCCATATAAAACTAAAGAGTGGCTGGTGATTCCAGAAGCAAACTCTTTGCCCATAGCATCTTTGATCAGGTTAATTCTTTCATCAGAAAATTCCCGGATTTTTCTGCATTGGTTACAGACATGGTGATCATGATGTTTATAAGTGAGGGCCTGTTCATAAAGGGCTACCTTGTCTTTGAATTGATGTTTTACAGCCAATCCACATTCCACCAAAAGGTCCAGGGTATTATATATAGTAGCCCTGCTGATGGAATATCCTTTATTTCTCATCATCAAGAACAAACCTTCCACATCTATATGTTCATCCTGAGGCATAGCATAAAGCTCATCTATTACTGAAAACCTTTCAGGTGTCTTTCTGCTGCCTTGTCTAAGGAGGAAGTTTTCAAAAATTTTCTTTGCTTTTTCTGATAGGGATTTTTCAGCCATATAGGTTAAATGATTCTAAAGATTAAAGATGCACGATTTTAATTTTTTTTCAAAAGCTTTCTGCCATTTACGGCTAATTTGCCATCATTCTAAATTAGAAACACTATTGGGTGTAAATAGTTAGATGCTTATATTGAGCTCTAGATATTCATTTGATTATTAGTAAATTAAAGGTGTGTATCTATATCAGATTATCAGAAAAGCCCAAAGTAATCATTAGTACATCATGAGGTTGTGTTTTATTTCCATATTACTGCTTCTGTTTGTGCCCTCTTATCATCTATATTCCCAGATACCGGGATTTTTTATGAAGGGCAATGTTAACCGGATGGAAATTCCATTTATGCATCACCATGACATAATAATTATCCCGGTTTCAATTAATGGATCCAGTCCATATAATTTTTTGCTGGACACAGGTGTAAAAGCAAATCTCCTATTCAGTAAGGCGCTGGGAGATGAACTGGATTTATTTTACACACGGAAGCTGAATCTTATGGGTGCTGATGGAAAATCTATTCTGACAGCTTCCATTTCTCCAAATAATAAACTGGATATAGGTGATTTAAAAGGTGTAGCTCAGACTTTATTGGTACTCGATGAGGAATTTGTAAGCCTTGACCTGGTTTTGGGTGTGGCCGTGCATGGCGTGATAGGTTTTGAATTTTTTAAATTTAATCCCGTAAAAATAGATTATGACAGGAAAATGATAACCTTTTACCGGTCTACTGCGCTCAGAAAAAGACCTTTAGGTTATAAAAAATTAAAGGTGGATATGATCAATGCGAAGCCCTATATTAAAGGTACTATTTATCAAAGTGATGGGAGCCATTTGCCCGCTAAACTACTTATAGATACAGGAGCAAACCACAGCTTACTGATCAATCCCGAAACATCTGATAAAATTATTATACCGGAAGTAGTATTAGAAAGTGATCTGGGAACATCATTAGGAGGCGATTTAAGTGGGGTAGTAGGTAGGGTGCCACAACTCAAAATAGGTAAATTAAAATTTAAGAGAATAACCGCATCATTTCCGGATAAAACAGAATTCTCAGATATCATCATCCAAACGGGAAGGCAGGGAACTATTGGGTCAGATATATTGGGTAAAATGAAAATCATATTGGATTATACGCGTGAAAGGATGTATTACCGTAGAGGGGATAGGTATAGAGAGCCATTTGAATATGATATGAGTGGGATTACTGTAAGAATGATGCCTACAGCTGATAATAGAATCTATGTCTCCCAACTTAGAGATGGATCTCCAGCCGAGAAGGCAGGGATCAAGCAAGGGGATGAAATAATTAGTGTAAATGGGATTCCGGCTGAATTTTGGGCTCTAACGGGTATTACAGAACTGTTTAGAAGTAAGGATGGAAAGAAAATCAAAATTGAATTAATACGACAAAAAGGGGATGTGGCATTAGTGATTTCTAAAAATATTACCCTTCGCAGACAGATATAACATCCTTATAAAAAATCTTGACTGATAAATAGCAACAAATATTAAATTCATTTTTTTGTATTTTAAATGAATATTATTGGGTGAATATAGGGTCTGTATAGGAGTAGAATTAATGGTCTAAAAATTGTTTAAGGTTAAATATATTCCCTATCATAAATATTTAGCACATTTATAATCTGAAAGTGCTTGAAATAAGTCAGGAAAGTATATAACAATTTATTAGATAAAAAGATAAAAAGCTTATTTTTGGCTATTAAATGCAAATTTGTTTGAATATGTCGGAAAAGGCTGATTTTAAAAAAGAAAATATATTCCTAACGCTTAAAGGGCATAGCAATCAGAATGTAGAGGTGCTGTATGTTTCATCTGGATCTATAGATCTTAATATAACGCCCGGAATGATTGCTGAAAATTTAAATTTTGAAAGGCTCTTTCCAGGTTTGCAATTTCCGGTTTTACAATTATTCTTTGATACATTGAGAAGTAATAGGAAAATAATTACTCCGCTTTTGATTAGTGAACGTCAATTTCAATATGTAGAAATAGAAGGATGTGTAATACCGTTAGAGGACAATGATTTTATAGCTAATGTTTTGATTTCGTCTATCCCTCAAGATGTAAATACAAGTTTTTCCTGGTTATTAAATATTTCTGAAAATAAAGTATATAGTTTTGATCATAACAATAATTCTCCAGCTATGGAGCATATCGGAGATCTTAAACTATTTCTATTGAATAGGTACAGTTTTTTAGTTGAAAATACACTTGATCATTTTTTGAATAGGGCTGGTGATGACATTATTGAAATTATTTACCAACAATTATATCTTAAAAAAGAGACATTATCAAATGGCTTTGGCCTCTTATCCTTATGCTCGATAAAAGATATTAATGAGGATTTTGTTACAGAAGGTCAATATAGTTACGATCAGATTTTCCGTCAGTATTCTGGGTCTATCTATTATGAACATCAGGCTGGCAATAATGATATAAACTGGTCAGGGGCTACCTTGCAGATTCTGGGTTATTCCCCTTTCGAAATGAACCAGATATCGATGCATGATTGGATGGAAATGATACATCCAGATGATAGGGATTTTATAATAGACGGTTTTGAGAATGATTTTAATATACATGGCACCTATGAAGTGGTATACAGAATAAGACATAAAGAAGGACATTATTTATATGTCCACGATATAGCTAAACCCTTTTTGAAATCAGAACATGATACACCTATCATAATAGGTACTATAAAAGACGTCTCAGAACTCAAGAAGGTAGAGCAGGATCTATTGAATGTTGAATCTAAACTTAATGAGCTAACAGGTGTGGTACCTGGCATGGTATACATGATGAAATATCTGCCAGATGATAGGCATAAATTTGTTTTTGTAAGTGATGGAGCACGTGAACTTTTTGAGATTAATCCTGAATCTATCAAAGAGTCGGAATATAATCTTACAAATCTTATTCATCCTGATGATCTGGCACAAGTTTTAAAAGCTGATAAACATGCATATGCCAATGATGTTAATTTTGCCTCCCAGTTTAGGATAATTACACCTTCTGGAAATATTAAATGGATCTATGGCGCTTCCAGCCGATTGCCCCAATATGACAAAGAATCTATATGGGCAGGATTTTTTGTAGATATAAGTTATACAAAGAAAAAAGAAGAGGAGGCCAACTATAATTTTCAGAGGTATAGGGCCCTTTTTGAAGACAGCCCCTTAGCCATATTTCAGTTTGACAGGAAAGGCCAGGTTTTAGGGGCCAACAAAAGTCTTCTAGAAAAGATGAAAATTCAAAATGAAACTGACCTCTTGGGCCTCAATATTGATTCAGCATTTTCCGGTATGCCCATACATAGGATATATAAAGAAAGTATAGAAAAAGGCAATGCTACCTATGAGGGGCCATTTACATCACTAACCCACAAAATACCCCTTTATATCAGGGTAACTTCTTCTGCTATAGATAACGGGGAAAGCTTTCAAGCCATCATGGAAGAGGTCTCGGAGCAGGAATTTTTTCAAAACATACTGAATAAGGTCGCTGACATTTCTACCCGTTTGAGGGGACAGGAATTTCTAGAAAGTCTATGTGGGTTACTCACTACTAGTTTTAACATAAAATATTGCTATATAGGTCAATGTAGTGCGGATAATAAGTCCATAGATATAGTGGCACTGGCAAAAGAGGGCCGGCTTCAGAAAACCTTTTCCTATTTACTGGAAAATTCACCCTGCCAGGTCATGCTTGAAAATCCGGATTCACACTTTAAAATTATAGTCAATAATGTAGCCAGTGCTTATCCTGATGATCCCGTACTTCAAAAACTGGATGTCCAGTCCTATGGAGGAATATCGCTATTAAATGCTAACCATGAAAAAGTAGGGGTATTCGCTTTTTTAGATGTTAAACCTTTAGAAAATCATGAATATTTCGCTGAAATTCTCAAAATATTAGGTGACCGTATCGGTGCGGAGCTCCAAAGGGAGCAATATGAACAAGAGTTACTTAGGACCAATAAACTTCAGGAGACAATCCTAAATGGCTCAGATTATGCGATTTTTTCAATAGATGAGGACATGAAGGTTAATTTAATCAATTCAAAAACGCTTGAATTCTTTAATATAGCAGACAAAGATGAATTACTTGATGTAAACTTAAACAGGGGAGGATACCTCAAATCCTTAAAAGAATTGATTCTGGAATCTTCTGATAAAAAGACCAAGGCGGATTATTACCTGATGCCCATGGAAGGAGGGAAAAATAAAGAACTTAAACTATCATTTATATCCATCAGAGAACCCCAAAGTCATAATTTAACCTACGTAGTATTTGCAGACGATATCACTGATAGGACAGCGGCGGAGAAAAAACTTCAGGAATCTGAGCAGCTTTACCGAAGTATAGCAGAGAATTTTCCTAAAGGAACGGTAGATGTGCTCGATAAAAACCTAAGATACATCTATACTGAAGGTAAAGAATATGAAATTATAGGATTGAATCCCAAAGATCTTATAGGGTCCTACCACCTTTTAAAATATGAAGCCGAAGTGGTACAAGAAGCTAAACTCCACTTGGCTGATGTGTTTGATGGTAAAACCGTCATGTACGAAGTAGCTTATGGAGGCCAACATTATTTGAAAAGTGGTGTGCCGCTGTATAATGCCGGGGGACAAATAGATAGGATCCTTTTGGTGACCCAAAACATAACTGATTCTAAAAAGTCTGAAAAGGAAAGGGAAAAGCTAATCAAGGACCTCAAATCCCATAATGAGGAACTGCAAAGATTCGCCTATATCGTTTCACATAATCTACGCGCACCTATAGTAAATATATCCGCACTTCTAAATCTTTATAATGAAGATGATCCGGCTGATAAAGAAAATGAGGATGTCATAGAACATTTGAAAATTTCCACAGAACTTCTCAGTTCCACCCTTATGGATCTTATCGAGGTGGTTTCGATAAGAAAGCAAAAACTTCCCAAAGTGGAAAACTTAAGCTTCCAACAGGTACTACATAATGTAGAGCGAAGTTTGTTTCAACAAATTAATGAATCTAAAGCTCTTATCACCACTGATTTTGAAGATGTAGGGGAAATAAACTATGTGTACTCTCATCTGGAAAACTTCTTTTTAAATTTTCTTACTAATGGCATTAAATATAAACACCCTGACCGCTACCCGGTCATTCATATAAGTGCGTACAAAATGGGAGATTACCATGTAGTAAGCTTTACTGATAATGGAATCGGTTTGGATCTGGAGAGATACGGTGACCGCCTATTTGGTCTTTACCAGCGGTTTCATTCACATGTAGATGGCAAAGGGCTTGGGCTTTATCTGGTCAGAGAGCAGATAAGGGCTTATGACGGAGATCTTACAGTAGAGAGTACAGTGGGAGAAGGTACCACATTTAAAGCCTATTTAAAAAATATGAGGTATAATTCCTCTGCAGAGAAAAACGAACCTGCAAACCAAGATTAATTATAACTTATTAATCTTCTTTTTCGTAACCGGTAATTAGTAAATTTGCAGCAAATTTTATTTTAAAATGAAAAAAGCCTTAATACCCATTGCAATCATAGCCATCATTGGGCTATTCATTTATACCAAATCGGTAGGGACTTATAATCAGTTTGTTCAGAAAGAAGAAATCCTTAATGGCCAGTGGGCAGAAGTGGAAACCCAATATCAAAGAAGGGCAGATCTTATTCCAAATCTGGTATCCACTGTTAGAGGTTATGCGGATTTTGAAAGAGAAACGCTCGAGGGCGTGATCAACGCCAGGGCTAGAGCTACATCTGTAAATGTTAATGCTGATAATCTTTCACCTGAGCAGATAGCAGAATTCCAAGAGGCTCAAGAGCAGCTATCCGGATCATTGAGCCGCTTATTGGTTTCGGTGGAGCGGTATCCTGAATTAAAGGCAAATGAGAATTTTAGAGATTTACAGGCGCAACTAGAAGGTACTGAAAACCGGATTTCGGTAGCTAGAAGAAATTTCAACCAGTCTGTCCAGTCGTATAATGCTGAACTTAGGACTTTTCCCAATAATATATATGCGGGATGGTTTGGTTTTGAACGTAAGGGATATTTTGAAGCCTCTGCCGGGGCAGAACAGGCTCCAACAGTACAATTTTAGTATTATGGCAGAAAAATTATTTTCACAAGAAGATAAGGATATCATCACTGAGGCGATAAAGAAAGCAGAATTGGAAACGTCTGGTGAAATTCAAGTTCATCTGGAAAGTCATTGTAAAGGTGATGTCCTGGATAGGGCGGCAGCGGTTTTTGAACTTTTGAAGATGCATAAAACTAAATACAGAAATGCTGTATTGTTTTATCTTGCCACAGATGACCATAAATTTGCCATCCTAGGAGATGCAGGAATTAATGCTGTGGTAACGCCAGATTTTTGGGAAAAAATCAAAGATACAATGATAGTTTATTTTAAAAATCGCCAATTTACAGAAGGCTTAAGGTTAGGGATAGAAATGTCAGGGAAACAGTTAAAGGCTCATTTTCCCTATGATCAAAAAGGCAGTGAAAATGAATTGCCGGATGAAATTTCATTTGGTTAGTGTATGCTGTTTTACTTTTGAAGGGGTTAGTCATCATCAATATCTTTAGCTGAAATAGAAGCGATTTTTCCTAAAAAGAAAACCAATAGGAGGTTTACAAATCGCTTTGAATAGCGGATTCATTTAATATAATGTGGTATAAAAATATAGTTACTTTCATAATCTTACTCATCTCTTACCCTGGTTTTGGCCAAGGTGACTTTCCGGGGGCACCGACCCCTCCCAGGTTAGTAAATGATTTTACAGGTACGCTTTCTTCTAAAGAGATAGCGCATTTGGAGCAAAAACTGTTGGGTTATGAAGATACCACTTCATCGCAGGTAAGTATTGTTCTGATTAAGTCTGTCGGTCCCTATGAGATAGGGGACTATACCATCCAATTGGCAGAAAAGTGGGGAATTGGACGACGCGATAGAGAGAACGGAATTTTGATACTGGCTGCTATAGAAGACCGAAAAGTTTTTATCGCCACGGGATATGGTATGGAAGGTGCTATACCGGATGTCATGGCCCGTAGGATCATTGACCAGTTGATCGTGCCTTCGTTTAGAATGGAGGCTTATCATGAGGGGCTGGATAAAGCTACAGATATGATCTTCAGGCTCGCTTCAGGGGAATATAAGGCAGAAAGGTCAGATCAAAAAGGAAATCCGGGAAGTGCAGGTTTTTTCATAATGTTTTTTGTGTTTCTTTTTATTATTCTTCCATTGATAAGGAATAGAAAAGATAATAATAACCATATGGGAGGACGTGGAGGTGGTGTGAATATTATCACTACTATGATGCTTATGAATATGCTAGGAGGCGGGGGACGTGGTAAGTACGGAGACTTTTCTGGAGGAAGAGGATCCTTTGGCGGTGGTGGAGGCGGAGGCTTTGGCGGTTTTGGTGGTGGATCCTTTGGCGGCGGCGGCGCCGGAGGTAGCTGGTAATTTCCTTTTATAATATTTTCGGCATAATCTACCTAAAATTTTTTGCTTTTAAGTATAATATGGATAATATAGCTGATTAATACAACCATCCATTTATGCTGATTAGTAATATAGACTGGGCCATTATTGCTGGATTTTTTTTAATCTCTATGTTAATAGGGATAGTTACGGCAAAGCAGGCGGGTAAAAATGCCAAGGAGTTTTTCTTATCTGGTAGAAACATGCCCTGGTGGCTGCTGGGTGTTTCTATGGTAGCCACTACTTTTTCTGCTGATACCCCTAACCTGGTCACAGATATAGTCAGAAAAAACGGTGTATCTGGAAACTGGGTCTGGTGGGCTTTTTTATTGACAGGTATGTTAACTGTATTTGTTTATGCAAAGCTATGGAGAAGGTCAAAAGTTACCACAGATCTTGAGTTTTATGAAATAAGATATGGTGGTAAGCCTGCCGCTTTCTTAAGGGCCTTTAGGGCATTGTACTTAGGGGTATTCTTTAATGTAGTCATTATGGCCACTGTATCATTGGCCGCTATTAAGATCGGAGGCGTGATGCTGGGCCTCTCTCCGGTTCAGACAATGTTGATAGCTTCTATCGTTACAGTAATATATAGCTCCCTTGGGGGGCTCAGAGGTGTATTGCTTACAGATTTTTTCCAGTTTTTTATATCCATAGCCGGTTCATTCGGTGCAGCTTGGTATATACTTCAGCAGCCTGAGATAGGCTCATTAAATGCATTATTTACTCATCCACAAGTTTCAGATAAATTGAATTTGCTCCCTGATTTTGGAGATAGTAAAACCTTAATTCCCCTTTTGATCATGCCTATAGCGGTGCAATGGTGGGCGACGTGGTATCCTGGAGCAGAACCAGGTGGTGGAGGGTACATAGCACAGCGAATGCTTTCAGCAAAAGATGAAAAAAATGCTATCGGAGCTACCCTGTTTTTCAATATCGCACATTATGCCTTGCGGCCGTGGCCATGGATCATCATCGCCTTATCATCGCTTATCGTTTTTCCAGAGATAAGCGATCTTAAAGTGGCATTTCCCCATCTTCCGGATGACAAGCTGAATGATGACTTGGCCTATCCCGCTATGCTCACCTTTTTGCCTGTGGGCTTATTAGGTATAGTATTGGCCTCCCTTATAGCAGCTTTCATGTCCACCATTTCCACCCACCTTAACTGGGGCAGCTCCTATATAGTAAATGATTTTTATGTGCGGTTTGTAAAACCAGATGCATCAGATAAAGAACAGGTGAATGTAGGTCGGATCAGTACTGTTTTATTAATGTTCTTTGCAGCACTTTTGGCGCTGGAACTTTCTAATGCACTACAGGCTTTTGACATCCTGCTCCAAATAGGGGCAGGGACAGGCATGATATTTATATTGCGATGGTTTTGGTGGCGGATAAATGCATTTACTGAAATCACCGGTATGGTGGTATCTTTTATTGTAGCCATATATTTTGAACTGGTCCATGAAAAAACCGGTATGGAACCGCTGCTAAGCTATGAGAAATTATTGATAGGTGTAGGGATTACTACTGCTGCATGGCTGATAGTGACTTTACTGACTAAGCCGGAAAATAACAGCGTATTGAGAACATTTTACCAATTGGTAAAACCAGCATCTCATGGGTGGAAAACATTTCTTTCCCAAAACCCTGATGTCATAGCAGAAAGAGGACAGTTGCCCTTCGAAATAGGACTGATGATTTTGGGATGTGTGACCGTATATTGTGCGCTTTTTGCTACTGGTTTTTGGCTCTATGGGAATATAACAGCTGGCATCATCACTACATTTATAGCTGTAGCAGGCGGTTTATTAATGTTTTTAAGTTGGAAAAAAATGAAGGTTTCCTAGAGATCATGTTCTGTTTTTACTAAACCCTTTACGGATAAGTTTTGCCAGCCGCTTTTCCTTTTCCCAAAAGAAAGCAAACTGCCCAAAAAGAAATCCATAAAACAGTAAAATCACCTGGTAAAGTGGAAGGACAAATAGAAAGTACAGTGTATTTTTCCAAAATCCACCCGTACTCATGTCTATCCCAAGCGCTTCGAAGAGAGGGTTTTTAATGAACATAACCGTCATGCCTGTACAGGCAAATACCAATAAAACCAAAAATACTTGCCAAATATTTTGAAGTCCCCATTTGGTTTGTAACTTAAGAAGATAACTTTTCTTTTGATGTATTTTTTCTTTATTCATTTCATTTATGGTTCTATCCGATAAATGGGATATCGGTTATGCGCTGTTTCTTTCCAAGGTGAATGCTCATATACCCATCTTAACTGGGCGGGTCCGTTTGAAGCAAACTCATCGTCTTCACTTTTCTTTTTTTCCAGGGCTGCCTTTATATTAGGGTTTTGGTCTAGGAATGCGGCAGCAAGGTCCTCAAAGACATACGCAGAGTAACCTTCTTTGGCCTGTAATATAGTATCAAAATAGTTCCACATAAAATAACTGTCTTCAGCCTCTGGCTCCAGGACTTCCATAACAAACCTATTGGTCACTTGATTCATGGGTATCAAAAAATCCCCTTTACTAATGGGAACAATTTCATCTATTCGTTTAACCTTTACATTTGAATGTATATAATGTCCTTCATAAGGGTTGGATGCAGTTTCTAATCCTTCTATGAGGTAAACTGACACTTGGATGGAGGTGTCCCTATCAAAGGTCTCAGCTTTTACCCCATTTCTTTGGAGATTCTCCACTACCTCAAACCAACCTTGGGGGACTACATAGGCAGCTGGCTTATGCAAACTGAAGGACGCCTGATAAGTATCATAATATTTTACTTTATTTATAAAAGGTTTTGTCTGATCATAATATAAGCGGTCCTGTCCCGATATTTTACTTGGTTTAGTGGCGGAAGTATAGCCATGAAACGGTATTTCTGTATAGCTGGTTTTGTCGCTGATATGGTTAAACCCAAAGGTGTTTTGCAGTGAGGTTTGGTTTTCGTCCCTCAGTTTCATTTCCAGTATATGAGCCCCATCTTTTTCTACTATCTTTATAAATGTCTCTAACAGTGCGGTCATACTATTTACCCTTTCTTCATAAGTCTTCAGCATATGAGCTTCGGGCATAAAGCTGAGCGTATGGAAAAGGGCTGCATAACCGCTGCTATACCGTGGAGAATCCTTAAACTGAGGCCAGCCATTTTCTGGGGTGCCATTCCATGAATTTACATAAGGGACCATGGGGTAGCCACTTTTTTCCATTTCTTCAAATAGATAAGGAATCATACTGTTTTTGAGGTAGCCGCCAAGTTCCCCTCCTAATCTGTCATGCTGTGTAGGGATCAGGGTCATGATGTGCTGATAATCTGCACCATTGCTAGTATGGGTATCGATGAATACCAGAGGGTTCAGCCAATGGAATATTTCCTGAAAAGAACGGGAATTTTTGGTATCTGATTTTATAAAATCCCTGTTGAGATCGTAATTTTTAGCATTGCCCCTGAATCCGTATGATTCGGGCCCGTTCTGGTTTACCCTGCTGGTGGCATTTCTATTGAGGTGCCCACCTATATTATATACCGGTATGATGGCCAAAACGATATCTGGGGAAATTTTTATTTTACCCAGTACTACATCTCTTAATAAGATCATAGAAGCATCTATGCCGGCAGGCTCACCGGGATGGATGCCGTTGTTTATAAATATTATTTTTTTATTGGCTAATTTCCATTGATCAGGTTCAAAATCAGCATCATGATCATAGATGATCAAATGAAGGGGTTTGCCACTATCTGTCATACCTTTTTCATAGATCTGGACATTTTTTGAAAATGAAGCCAATGTATCATAAAAATTTATGATCTGATCATATGTGGGAGTTTCTTTACCGTAAGTTTGCTCAAAATGTGTGGGATATTGGGCGTTTACAGCAAAGGTTATTATAAAGAGAAGGATAAAAATGATATGTTTTTTCATCTATGGGTCTTTTTAAAACTGATTCTGAATTCATATATTTCCCAGGATGAAAATCACAACTTCCGTACAGTCATTTCTATAAATGCCATTATATAATACTAGGTATATTCAGCTTTATGGTAATCTTATTTATTTCAAGTTAATTCCTAAAAAAATATGTTTTCATTTAATATCTCTTTCTCGATATGATAGGATTAAAATCAAAGCCAACTTTATATGCGGTTGGCTTTGATTATGTCCCTGATGGTGTTAATTAAACGAAAAAAGGCCTTTATTAAGGTTTTGTAACGCCTCATTTTTAAGTGATGCACTGATCAATAGGGTAACATTATGCCTACTGCCGCCATAAGATATCATCCTAATAGGAAACTCTCCCAAGGCATCCATAACTTTTTTAATCGTTCCTTTATTATCAGCCACCATATTGCCTACGATACAGATGATGGTTTGGTTATGATCTACTTCTACCAAACCAAACTGTTCCAGCTCTGCTATTATTTGTTTGAGGTATGTTTCATCATCGATGGTAACCGATAGAGCCACTTCTGAAGTGGTAATCATATCTATGGGTGTTTTGTATTTTTCAAAAATTTCAAATACTTTTCTTAAAAAACCATATGCGAGAAGCATCCTGCTGGATTTTATTTTGATAGCAGTAATGCTATCTTTAGCTGCTATCGCCTTTACACCTGTGCCCTGTTCCTCTGCAGTGATGGTAGTACCCAATGCTTCCGGTTGCATGGTATTTAATAATTTTACAGGCACATTGTACATCTGAGCAGGCCATATAGAAGCAGGATGTAGGATTTTAGCACCAAAATAAGCTAGTTCTGCTGCTTCATCGAAGGAAAGCTGTGCGATAGGTTTTGTTTGGTCTACTATTCTGGGATCGTTATTATGCATCCCATCTATATCTGTCCATATCTCCACTACTTCTGCACTTATAGCCGCGCCAATAAGAGAAGCGGTATAATCACTTCCTCCCCTTTTGAGGTTATCTACTTCATTGCGATGGTTTTTACAGATATAACCTTGGGTGACAAAAATACTGTTATCCGGGTATTCTCCTAATATTGCTTTTAGCTTCTCCCCTATTTTTAGTAATTCTGGTTCCTGGTTTTCATCTATGCTCATAAAATCCATTGCTGAAAGGAACACCGTATCTACCTTTAGTTCTTCCATGAGTGTTTGGAAAAGCTTGGTGGATAGTAATTCACCTTGGGCTAAGATGTCCCTGTTAATGGCTTCATTAAAGCTTATCTTTAGGATAATATTTAAAAACTCAAAGTGCTCCTGTATAATTTTCAGAGCTTTGTCACGGCCGGCTGAACTTTGTAACAGTTCCTGATAAAACTGTTCATAATGGGCATGGAGCTCATCTATGCGTTCTTTGGCTAATTGTTTATCAGCCAGGGCGAGGGCTTCTCCTATTTTGACCAATGAATTGGTGGTTCCCGAAAGTGCCGAAAGCACTACGATCTTCCTTTCAGTGTCTTTAGTGATCAGGTCTTTTACCTGAAGCATTCTTTCGGGCTTTCCTACGGAAGTACCCCCAAATTTCATAATTTTCATATTATAAATGGATTACCGATATTTAATTTTAAGACTGGCCAATGCGTTCTGATAATAAATTACATTACCTAAACTGAAAATTTAGAACCCGAGCATTTTAATCGCCGTGATGGCTGCTTCATCGCCTTTATTGCCATGTTTTCCACCTGCTCTGTCTAGGGCCTGTTTTTGGTTTTCGGGAGTCAGGACACCAAAGATGACAGGTTTGTTGTATTTTAGCCCTACGTTGGTTATGCCATGTGCCACAGCATCACATATAAAATCAAAATGACGTGTTTCTCCCTGTATCACACAGCCAAGACAGATAACTGCGTCTATGTCTTCTATTTCTGCCACCCATTGGGCACCTAGGGATAATTCAAAAGATCCTGGAACATCTTTTCTATAAATATTTTCCTTTTGAGCCCCGTGTTTCATTAAGGTTTCTATAGCACCTCTATAGAGGGATTCAGTCACATCTTCATTCCACTCTGATACCACGATAGCGAATTTTTTGTTGCTGATATCCGGTATGTTAGAGGATGAGTATTGGCTGAGATTTTTTAGGGTAGTGGCCATAAATAAATTTGTGTTTGTTAATATGAATAAATAAAAAAAGAGTAAGATCTATCAGACCTTACTCTTCCTAAAATGCTGTATACCACAGATCATTACCTAGAAGC
Source organism: Anditalea andensis (assembly GCF_000714815.1). Classification (GTDB taxonomy): domain Bacteria; phylum Bacteroidota; class Bacteroidia; order Cytophagales; family Cyclobacteriaceae; genus Anditalea; species Anditalea andensis. The sequence goes on from NZ_JMIH01000022.1 coordinate 24,755, forward strand.
AAGGCCTTCCAAGCGAGCTTTATGCTTTCGAGCTGCGGTAAATTCGTATGATTCGAAATATTGGTTTTCTATAGTACTATAAGTATCTATGGCATTACTTACATCTCCAGCTTCTTCATAGGCAATGGCCAATTTATATAAATATCGAGGTGTAAAGAATTTATTCTCATTGTGATCAGCAGCCTTTTTGTAATTAGTGATGGCATCGCTGGTATTATCCAATTCCATATAGGCATCACCTATAAGTGAGTAAGCACGCGACTGTACGAAAAAATCGTCAGAAGAGAATTTTTTCAAATGGTCAATAGCATTCTGAAACTGGCCCTCTGAAAGGTAAATAGATCCTATATAAAAATTGGCAAGATTAGCAGAAGCTGTTCCTGAATATTCATCTGCTATGTATAGTAAACCTACATTGTCACCATCTCCATTTAAGGCAAGGTCAGTTTCATCCTGCTCCCAGTAATAGACCGCTTGGAACATCTCTTCCTGAGCTTTTTTATTTTGGTTTTCGCGGTTTATTTGAAAAAACAATACCCCTGCGATGACCAAAATTATGGCAATTATGATACCTCCGACGATTTTTGAATTTTGCTTTAAAAAAGCTTCCCCTCTACCTAATCTATCTGCAATTACATCAGGGTTTTCCAGAAGTTCATTTGATTGCTCTTGCTGGGCTTGTGCCTTGTTTTTAATATCTGTTTTAGCCATTATTACTGTTTTTCAGTCGCAAATATAGATTATGTTTTAATTATTAACAAAACCTTTTGCTTTTTATGACTTTTCTTAACATTATAAATCATATTCTCTCTTCTAATACTCGGTTACATCTGTTATCTTTTAATTCCGGGTAATTCAATCTGTTTTTTTATTTGTTTTTTAATGGATCAAATCCCCAGTTTTTTAAACTGTATCTCCAGGTGGTTTTACTGATGTCTCCTTCTGGCTTTTGGGCACTGTGTCTTGCTATATATGAATTTACTTTAGACATATGCTTGTAATCCACTTCTTTCAAATTTTCTTTCTTGGTACGTTTAATTTTAATAATCTTTTTCCCGCTTTTGTAGCCTATAGATTGGCCATTTTCGCTTCCTTGACCTGAACTTTTAGACTCTTCAGTTTCCAGCCATTTTTCCAGTTCTGATGGTGTCATATTCACCTTTTCATAGAACTCATTGTAGATATCATCATTTTCTTTGCTTGCCATGATAAGTAAATTTAGTATGGTACTTAAAAACAACTTGTATAACTCATTGTTTTAATGAAAAATGAATAAGGCTTATGATACGTAAGGGAAGTCAAGTAACTTGGAAATGGAGTTCGGGTATTGCTCAGGGTAAGGTTCTAGAAACTTATGATACAGAAGTGAGTAAAAATATAAAAGGATCGGAAATTAAAAGGAAAGGCAGTTCTGATGATAAAGCTTTATATATAGAACAATCAGACGGTGACAAGGTGCTCAAGCTGGAAAGCGAGGTGGAAAAGAAGTAAGTGTACCGCGGTCAGACCTGGGCCTTCATTAAATGCAGCAGTATGGGTAACAGGGAAATGGGGAATAAAAAAAAGTCAGCCTTTAAGGCTGACTTCATAATAATTATTTAAGGAAAATCATTCCATCACAAAAGGATAATCTTCCTGCATGTAGACATCTTTAAAAGCATCCTGCCCATTGGGCCAATCGCTTTCTTCGGCAAACTTTACCGCGTCTTCAACCTGTTTCTTCACTTTCTTATTGATTTCATCGATTTCATCATCAGAAAGGATCTGGTTTTCTATGATCGTTTTTTTAACCTGTTCTATAGGGTCTTTGCCTTTATATTCTTCTACCTCTTCGCGTGTTCTGTATTTCTGAGGGTCAGACATAGAATGCCCCTTATATCTATAGGTCCGGAATTCTAACAAGGTAGGTCCGTTTCCACTTCTCGCTCTTTCAGCAGCTTCTGCCACTGCTTCGTGTACGGCTTCTACATTCATGGCATCTACTGCAAAAGAGGGCATATCATATGATTCACCCAGGGTAGAAAGATCTTCTACATTGGAGGATCTTTTCACAGCAGTACCCATAGCGTAACCATTGTTTTCAATCACGAAAATAACAGGGGTTTTGTATAACATGGCCAGGTTAAAGGCTTCATGAACGGCACCTTGTCTTACTGCGCCATCTCCCATATAGCAGATACACAGGTTTTTGGTACCTTGATATTTTTCTGCAAATCCGATCCCAAGACCCATAGGAACCTGTGCTCCTACTATGCCATGACCCCCTATAAAGTTGACAGACTTATCAAATATGTGCATAGAGCCCCCTTTACCTTTAGTGGTGCCGGTGACTTTTCCATATAATTCAGCCATCACCGCCCCGGGATCTGTTCCCAACCCAAGCGGATGAGCGTGATCTCTATATGCTGTAATCCATTTATCTTCTTTTTCCAATGCTGAAATGGCTCCTGAAGCACATGCTTCCTGACCGATATATAAGTGACAGAATCCACGGATTTTCTGTTGTCCATATAATTGACCTGCCTTTTCTTCAAATCTCCTCATGAGCAACATGCTCTCATACCAAAAGGTATAGGTCTCTTTGGAGTATTTAACTTTCGATTTTGCTGTATTAGAACTGCTTTCTGCCATGTCGTATGATTATAAATATGCTAACGTTGGGCCCCAAATATAAGTAAATCAGCTGAAATTATGAACCCTTTACAAAATTACTGGGAAAAAGTAAGTAGATAATCTTTACGCTGATATTAAATTTACAAAGGTAGATTAGAAGTAACAGGCCTTCTCCCCTCTAAGTATGGGCTGAGATTACCTGCTATAGCAATAGGAGCTGCTGCTTATTAGATGGTTTCTTTTCTGAGTAGATCGTCAAAATAAGCTATGGTTTTAACCAAACCTGTCTCTAGGTTCACTTTGGGCTCCCAATCTAGTTCTTTTTTGGCTAATTCTATGACAGGCTTGCGCTGCATAGGATCATCCTGTGGAAGAGAGAGAAATTTTAGTTTACTTTTACTATTAGTGAGCCTTATGATGTTTTCTGCTAAAGCTAACATGGTAAATTCACCCGGGTTACCGATATTCACAGGCCCGGTAAAGCCATCTCTGGAGTTCATAAGTCTGTACATGCCTTCTATATTGTCATCCACATAGCAGAAGCTTCTCGTCTGCATTCCATCTCCGAAAATCGTGATGTCCTCTCCCTGTAGGGCCTGTACTATAAAATTGCTGACCACCCTTCCATCATTAGGATGCATTCGTGGACCGTAAGTGTTAAAGATCCGCATTACTTTGATATTCACTTTGTGCTGTCTGTGATAATCAAAAAATAATGTTTCAGCACACCTTTTACCCTCGTCATAGCATGCCCTGATCCCTGTAGTGCTTACACTTCCTTTATAGGATTCTGGCTGGGGATGTATTTCCGGATCACCATATACTTCTGAAGTACTTGCCTGTAATATTTTAATTTTTAACCTTTTGGCTAGGCCTAACATATTGATGGCCCCTATGACACTAGTTTTGGTGGTCTGGACAGGATCAAACTGATAATGGACCGGGCTGGCAGGACATGCCAGGTTATATATCTCATCTACTTCCACATACATAGGGAAAGTGATGTCATGCCTCATGAATTCAAAGCTCTTGTTATCCAGTAGGTGGTAAATATTGTTTTTTCTACCGGTGAATAGATTATCTACACAGAGAACTTCATTTCCTTCCTTAAGTAGCCTTTCACAAAGGTGGGAACCTAAAAATCCTGAACCACCGGTTACTAATATTCTTTTCATTAATTTCTAATTTAGATATGGTGCGAAAATACAGTAATTTAAACAATAGGTTTTAATATAAGCAATTATATTTGCTTTTTCATATTAATGAAATATAGCGCCAATTTTTATATAAAATATCAAATTCCCTTACGGTTTAGTGTTAAAATATTTTACATCTAATAATTTGTCTGTTAAAATCACTAATGTTACGTTCGTTAAATTTATGCGTTGAAAGCCTATGCACTTAAAAAATATCAATCTTCATCAATTTAAAAATTACCATTTGGTGCGGGCTGAATTTTCAAATGAAATCAATTGTTTTTTGGGTACCAATGGCAGCGGAAAAACCAATCTTTTGGATGCCATCCATTATCTATGTTTTACAAGGAGTGCATTCAATACAGTAGATGTCCAGAATATCCTACATGAAAAAAGTTTTTTTACCATCAAGGGAGATTTTGAGTTGGAAGAAAAAAATATAGAGATCAAATGTATAGTGGAAAGTGGGAAAAAAAAGCAAATGCTCCATACAGGCAAAGCCTATGATAAGATGAGTGAGCATATAGGGCTTTTGCCGGTAGTGATGATAGCCCCTGATGATACACAACTCATCAAAGACGGCAGTGAGGGTAGAAGAAATTTTTTTGATAGCATCATTTCTCAGTTGGATAAGCCTTATCTGCATCTACTGGTGAGGTATCAACACTTTCTAAAACAGCGGAATGCCTTGCTAAAACAGTTTTCAGAATCAGGGCAAATTGATCAAAGTCTTTTAGAACCTTACAATATCGAAATAATAAATCTGACCAAATCTATATATATCAAAAGGGAAACCTTTATTCAGGATTTTCTTAAAGGGTTGCAAAAGCATTATGGTGTGATATCAGGTGAGAAAGAAACAGTAGAGGTCGTTTATCAAAGTGATGGAAAGGATTTAGATTTTGAAACTAAATTTAAGGCTTCTTTAAGTAGGGATATCATACTTAAAAGAACGAATAAAGGTATCCATAAGGATGATTTTGTGTTTACGATAGGGGGGTATCCACTGAAAAAATTTGGATCTCAGGGACAGCAAAAGTCTTTTTTAATCGCGCTTAAATTATCCCAGTTCCAAATCTTAAAAGAAAGAAAGGGGATTTTGCCCATCCTTTTACTGGATGATATATTTGATAAATTAGATGATCTTAGGATAGCCAAAATGATAGAACTTGTAGCTAATCATGAATTCGGTCAGCTGTTTATAACAGATGCCAGGCCAGAGCGCTCAAAACAGATTCTGAGTACTATTAATGCCGACAAACGCTATTTTAATATTAAAGACGGCATGCTATCACCTGATTAATATCTCTTTTTCTTTAATATCTGGCCATCCATAGAATATAATCCAGGACCTCTGAGAAATAAAAATATAAAACTTAAAAGGTAAAGTAATGATAGTTCTTTATCTGAAAAGGGATCTCCAGCATGAACCATAAATGCAGCCGTAAGCATAGCAATAATCAAAGGAACCAAAGCTAACCTTGTCATGAATCCCAAACCTAATAATATGGCACAGAAAAATTCAGCAAATATGGTCAGCTGTAAAGATAAAGCCACTCCTATGCCCAAAGGATCAGGAAAGCTTTCCATTGTTTCGCTAAAATTGACTATTTTGCTCCACCCATGCGTGATCATCATTATCGCCACTCCTACTCTTAATACAAGTAAGGCAGTGTCTACAAAAAAAGGTCGGGTGGAAAACAACATTTTTTTCATTGTACTAGTGGTTATTAAATAGGTAGAATAGGATTTTTCGTTTCTGTTAAATTTGAACTTAATCAATTATAATACCTAATCCAAAAGGTTTCAGAATTTTTTGCTCCCTATTAGAACAAATTGGGTTTATTCTTACGCTTTTTATACCTACATACTCATGGAAAAAAGTTTTCCAAGAATGATAGATATGAATTAACCGGCCTTTGGCTATACGGAAATCTCCAATGCTTACTTCCCATTACTTTATTCTTATTAAACATTGTCCTCTTAGGGCTGTTTTATTTTTATCCAAGTGAAAAATGACAATTTAAATCTATAAATCGGCACATGGTTAAAATAGAAATAATTATTAATGGGGACCATATAGATGATGTACTTAAAAGTGTGTCTAATCTGGAAATCAATATGTTAAATTTTTTCGAAATAAGCAGTATCGGTAACCCTCTAGATCAGACTACAGTCTATAGAGGGGTAAGCCATTCAAAAGGATATACTTCTAAAATAAAAATTGAAATTTTGACTAGTAAAGAAAAAATTTCGGATTTAAAAACCGCTCTATCAGAATTGGTCAAAAATGCTCCTCAGCTCTCCCCGATCGAAGTTTTTTTCACTGACATTGTTGAATTTTCTCAATTTTCTTAATTATTTCTACTATGACTGATGATATATTCATCCTTCACAACCTATGGATGATCGTTGCCACCATATTGGTATTTATTATGCATTTGGGATTTGCAGCACTCGAAGCAGGACTGGTTAGGCAAAAGAACACCATTAATATCCTGTACAAAAATGCAATTATACCTTCTATAGGCATCCTAACATACGCCTTGGTCGGTTATAACATCATGCATGCAGTAGATATTTCATCTGTTTTTAGACTGGGTGTACATTTTCCAGGAGGAGATGGGCAGGATGCTTTTAACGATAAATTTACATTTTATACTAATTTTATTTTTCAGGCGATGTTTGCTGCCACCTCCGCTACTATAGTATCCGGAGCGGTGGCAGAAAGGATTAAGCTGACTCCTTTTCTGCTATTTTCTACACTTTATACTGGATTATGCTTTCCTATAATAGCCAGGTGGAAGTGGGGAGGAGGATTTTTGGACAATATGGATACCCCTTTTTATGATTTTGCGGGGAGTACGCTGTTGCATAGTGCCGGTGGATGGGCTGCTTTAGTAGGAGCATTGGTATTGGGGCCTCGTATAGGAAAATTTGTAGGTGGTGAAACCAAGGCTTTCCCAGGACATAATATACCATTAGCTACAATTGGCGTATTTTTACTTTGGTTTGGCTGGTTTGGGTTTAATGGAGGATCTATAGGTGGAGCATACGCAGGCCAGCTGTCACAAGTATTTGTCACTACAGGTGTAGCGGCGGCATCAGCAGCTATAGCAGCCCATTTTACCTCTCATTTACTGTTCAAAACATTTGATATCACTATGGTATTCAATGGCATTTTATCCGGACTGGTCAGCATTACGGCGGGCTCTAATTTAATGTCCATAGGAGAGGCTGTTATGGTAGGAGGTATAGGGGGAGTCATGGTAGTATTTGGCGTCAGATTGGTAGATAAATGGCGGATAGATGATCCTGTGGGGGTGATACCGGTTCATCTGTTTGGGGGTATATGGGGAACATTGGCCGTGGGTATTTTTGGAAAGCTGGCAGGATGGTCCCAACTAATTTCACAGATAATAGGGATAGGTGTCGTAGGGATTTTTTGCTTGGTTTTTAGTTATATAGCATTTAAAATAATAGACAAAATAATGGGACTGAGGGTGTCTGAAAAAGTGGAAAAGGATGGGTTAGATGTGCATGAACATAGCATGCATGCCTATCCTTATTTTGGAAGAAAGGAATGATCTTATTATTAGTAAATAATTTTAGATCCTTGTAAAAAAAGCAAAAGCTTTACGCGTAAGTTAATCTGTACATATTACAACCGAGTATGGAGGGGATTAATATAGAATTTATACCATTAAGGAAGTATAGAATTAAATAAGTCATGCTAGTAATGGCATGACTTATTATAAATTAATTCCACAGTTGTTTTGGATATTCACCTTCGTCATGAAGCTTTTTTAAAGCTGCTATTACATCTGGTTTATCATCAGCGTAGGTTACTCCAAACCAGGTTTTTCCTCCTGGCAAAATTTCTACTACTGCTTTTCCATCCTGTATCAGTTGGTTTGCTACTGTTGGGATATAAAATTCTGACTTTAGATTATTTTGGCTGCCTTTAAGAAAAGGGATCCACATGTCCTCAATAGCCTCAAAAATAGCAGGGTGAAATCCCCAACAGTTCATAGATACTGGAGTACCAGGTTTGATTTCTTGTGTGACCTGATCTTCTCTGCTTATAATTTTGTCCCCTTCTCTCTGTATATTGGTAGTTTCAACCATGCCCAGGAGTTGGTTTTCTTCATTGGTTTCACAGACACCTCTAGCTACTGATCCATTATCCGAAAGCACATCTTCCACTGCATATCCTATCATGCAGTGAAGGTTTGGCTGTACGCCATTGCTTAAGAACTTGCCTAAAGCATCAAATGCTTCCAGTCCATAAAAATCATCTGCATTGATAACAGCAAAAGGTTCTTTCACAGCATTCTTGGCGCATAATACAGCATGGGCAGTACCATAGGGCTTTGACCTTTCAGGGTTTTTAAGTTCCTGAGGAACTAACTTTTCTAATGACTGAAGTACAAATTGTACTTCGACTTTTCCTTCCAATTTTGGTAAAAATTTATCTTTTACCTCTTCTAAAATTTCGGCTCTCACGATAAAGACTACTTTGCCAAATCCAGCCCTTATCGCATCATAGATTGAATATTCTATTATAGTTTCACCATTAGGACCAAATCCATCAATCTGTTTGTTGCCTCCATATCGGCTGCCCATGCCTGCAGCAAGGACCAAAAGTGTTGGTTTACTCATTTTCTTATAATTTTAATTATTAAAGCTTCAAATGTAGGCATTTCTTAAAACTGATCTCAATTTTATAAAATGGTTTTTATGATTTTTGCTTTTATATGCTCTACATAAACTAAGCCATTCAAAAAAAGAACAGCTTATAAATTTTAAGCTGTTCTTTGGGAATCAATATCCTGGGTTTTGAGTAAGGTTATTGTTTATATCAAGTTCCAATTGGGGTATCGGAAACAATGCCCTTTGTGGATTCGTTAAACCTAAAGTTTCAAAAGCTAAACCTGTTCTTATTAAATCAAAATAGGCTTCTGATTCAAAGATCAATTCTTTCCTTTTCTCTAGTTGAACAGCACGGATAAATGCTTCTAATGCTGGTGTAGGAGTAGTTTCCAGACCAGCACGTGTTCTCACTTCACCCAAGTGGTTTTGGGGCTCGCCTAGGGGGGTCCCTTGGGATCTTGCCAGTGCTTCGGCACATATTAAATATATTTCTGCCAACCGGATAATAGGGATGTTCTGGGTGGCTGGGTTAAAATTACGGTATTTTCCTACATATAGATTTATATTCCCTGAATTGTCCACTGCTTCATTGATGGAAAAATCCCTTCTCAGATCATTTTCCTCAAAAAGGTCATAGGCTAGGTCGGAAGCAAAAAACTCCTGTCGGGATGCTGGATTAGCAACCTGTACAAAAGCATTGGTAGTTTGTTCATCAAATTGAAGTTCAAAAATAGATTCCTGGGAGTTTTCGTTTTGCCAAATGCTGCTATAATTACTTACCAAAGTAAACTCCATACTATTGATCACTTCATTGGCCAGCCGTGCTGACTCAGTATAGTTTTCCAGATAAAGGTGTACTTTAGATAATAGCGCTCTGCTAGAATAACCATTAGCCCTGCCCTTCATGATGCCTGTTCCTGCTATCATGGGTAGGTTCATCGCAGCTTCCAGGTCCGACACAATGGCGGTATAAACTTCCTGAGTGGAATTTCTGGATACCCTGGTAGCTGTCGAGGTGGTAGCTGGAGTGGTAGGGTTTAGAAGAAGAGGAACATCCCCCCAGGCCCTTACCAGGTTAAAATAAGTTAAAGCTCGAATCCATCTAGCTTCCAATACTAGATTTTGTAAAGCGGGGTTATTGGCAAAGCCATCTATTTGCGGGGCAAATCCGATAATATTGTTAACGGCATTTATGGTCTGATAAGAAGAAGTCCAAATATTAAGTGCCCAGGGATTGTCAATCCTAATATTAAAATTTTGGTATTCCATATATTCTGGGAAATTGGAAATATGGCGCATATGTCCTGCCGCAAATTCTGGAATAACTATTAAAGCTTGCCCATACGCAAAACTGCTGGTCAGACTTCTATAAGCTCCCATAAGCGCTGCTTGGGTAGTGGCTTCATTGGTAAAAAAAGTTTCCTGACTTAATTGATCAAGAGGCTGTTTATCTATAAAATCATCACATGCAGTAACTAGCATGGAAAATAGCAAAATGATATATAATTTTTTTTTCATGATTTCCTTATTAAAATGTAATGTTTACTCCGCCGGTGAAAATCCGTGGCTGTGGATAATTACTGTGATCAGTTCCGTACGCTATCCCATCAGTAGAAAGTGCATTTACCTCTGGATCAAAACCCGTATAATTGGTAATTAAAAATGCATTTTGTATAGTCGTATATACCCTAAAATTTTCTACTTTCAATCTTTCAGTAATAGAAGCTGGTAAGCTATAGCCAAGGGTGATATTTCTTATTCTAAAGAAAGAGCCATCTTCGACCCATCTGGTCGAAACTGCCGAATTGTCAAAATTACCGGGAGAAGGACGGGGTATATCGGTAATATCTCCTGGCTGCCTCCACCTCCTTGTCCATGCTATGTCCCCATTACTACTAAGATTGGTTCCAGCCAAGCGATAAAATGCCGTATAGTTATACAGTTCAATTCCAGAAACAAACTGCCCCATTATGCTTAAATCGAAGCCTTTGTAAAAGAAATTATTGGTGATGCCCCCATAAAGCCTTGCGTGGGGATTACCTATGATTCTTCTGTCTTCCTGTCGGGAAGGGGCTCCTAATGAACCATCATTCCTTAAGAAGTCGATCATCCCTGTTTCAGGATTGACTCCAGCAGTCTGCCATCCATAGAATGATCCCAGAGGCAGCCCCTCACGCGCGATGTTGAAATTTCCGACTCCTCCTAAAATATCTCCTTCTGGAAGGGAGATTACCTTATTACGGTTAAATGTCATATTCAGGGAAGTATTCCAGCTAAATTCTCCGATCAGGTTTCGGGTACTTAATTCAAATTCAAAGCCTTTATTTTGGATTTCGCCAAGATTTCTGAAGGCATTTTGATATCCTGAAGTTCGAGGGACTGCCACTAGTATGAGCAGATCACGCGTGTTTTTTACATAATAATCTGCTAATAAATTTATTCGGTCATTGAAGAGCCCTAAATCTAAACCAAAATTATATTGTTCTGTAGTTTCCCACCCCAAATTACTGTCTCCAAATACATTGGGCAAAAATCCGGGTTGGTTAGCATAATTCTGCCCTCCGGAATATAAGATCTGATTGACATAATTTGGAATTTCTTGGTTTCCACTTAGTCCCCAACTTGTTCTCAACTTCAAGTTGCTAACCGTGGAGCTGGTTCTAAGAAAATCCTCCTGTCCCACTCGCCAAGCTAAAGCAAAAGATGGGAATGTGCCATAGCGGCTATCTTGTCCAAATCTGGAGGAGCCATCTACCCGGAAATTAGCAGTAAACAAATATCTGTCCTTAAACCCATAATTCAGTCTTGAAAAATAGGATACAATACTCCATTCCTGAGCACTGGCATTGGCTCCGGTAATCACTCCTCCGGCACTTATCAGCGGGATGTCATTAAACGGAAAATTATTTCTTCTGGCATCAGTGAAATTAAAGCGGGATTCCTGAAAGGACAACCCCAACAATAGGTCCAGACTATGATCGCCAAATCTGCGTTCGTACTGAAGAATGTTTTCATTCAACCACAATTGGTCTCTGGTCACTCTGCTACCCCCTACTCCTATGCCTTCCAAATACCGCACACCATAAGGTGGTAGAAAGAAAGTCTCTTCTATATAAGATACATCTATTCCTACATTTGTTCTGAAGGACAAGCCCCTGGCTATTTCATAAGTGGCCCCAATGTTTGCTAGGATTCTGAAAGTTTCTGCTGTATTGGTAGGAAGTTCTAACCAGGCAATCGGATTTTCTCTGGAAGTACCTTGGGGATCAAAGACATAATTGCCCAGTTCATCTCTTACCCTTAGGGTTGGGGGAGAAGTCAGTCCGTTTCTAATGGGGGCTTCCCTGGCATTTTCTTCCTGTATTCTTCTATTAAATGCCCTGGTTAGGTTTACATTGGAACTAAATCTTAACCTGTCACTATGCTGATGGTCCAAGTTAAGCCTAAAACTCATTCTGTCAAAGCCAGAATTTTGGATAGTACCTTCCTGGTTATAATAACCAAAGGAAGTATAGTACTGGGTAGCTTCACTACCTCCGGTAGCGGATATTTCATAATTTTGGATAGGTGCTGTTCTGAATATTTCTTCTTGCCAGTCCGTATACACATTAGAGTTTAACAAAGCGGGGTTGATCTGTCCGCCGCTTGGATTATAGCTCCACAAATCCTGTATATAATCAATATATTGATTGGAATCCATAAAATTCAGCCTTCTTTCTCTAGGAACTTCGGAGTATCCCGCATAAGCATTTATACTGATTCTACTTTGGCCTGCTGCCCCACGCTTGGTAGTGATCAATACCACGCCGTTGGATGCCCTAGCACCATAAATGGCTGTAGCTGCAGCATCTTTTAATATTTCTACCGAAGCTATATCATTTGGATTTAAAGATGAAAGGATATTGATGCCCTGATCTGCTCCCCCAAAATCAAAATTCTGTCCTCCTGTAAAATTTGTGTTTCCGTTCACTGGTACCCCATCGATAACATATAAAGGCTCGGAACTGGCATTGATGGAAGTGGTACCTCTCACCCTGATACTCACTCCCCCTCCCGGTGTGCCGGAATTTTGGGTTACCTGAACCCCTCCGGCTTTACCTTGGATAGCTTGAGCTACACTGGGCAAGGGATCTCTTTCCAATGCATCACTGCCTATCGATGATACCGAGCTGGTAAGTCTTGACCTGTCCATGGTTCCATATCCGATCACTACTACCTCGTCCAATCTTTGTGCTTCATCTCTAAGGGTTATTTCCAAAAATGTTTGGTTCCCTACTGTCACTTCCTTTTCGGCCATTCCGACAAAACTGATTACCAGAACATCACGTCCCGAGTTTACCATGATAGTAAAATTGCCATCTTCATTAGTAACTACACCTGTAGTGGTTCCCTTTATCATAATACTGGCTCCTGGAATGGGTAAACCATCTTCGCCTGACAGTACTCTGCCGCTTATCTCCATTTCTTGAGCCCAAGAAAAGGTTAAAGTGCACAACAGGATCATCATTGTTAATATAGTTTTTTTCATATAATTATTTAGATTTCGCAAAAATTATAAGATTAAAGTTTCTAATTGGATTATTGTTTTAAATCTATCAATAAATTTTTTATGAATACATATAAAAAAATTACAGTTAATCGATTAATTTAAAAATAATAAAAAAGGAGACCTTGATGGTCTCCTATATGTAGTGGTTTATGCTAATAGTGATTATTTTTTTCTTGCTCTTTTCATAGGGTTATCACCTGTAGAGGCACCTCTGGCTGCTCCACTTTGTTTGAAAAGTTCAAAACGGGAAGGAAGTGCCTGTCTTGGCCAGTAATTATTATCTTCATCTATATCCGCTGTTTCTCTATATGGATCCAGAACTATACTCGATATGTTTTTTTTCTTTGGAAACACCTTCGTCACTTCTGTTTCATTTAATCTCCAAATTTCGGCAGGAATATGTTCTATATCTGAAGTACCGTCTTCGTAATTGAACTGAATGATGAGCGGCATGACCAGCCCGCCAATATTTCTAAAGGTAATTTCATAAAAATTCATACCGGATGACAATAGATCTCTTTCTTTCTGACTTAAACCAGCCATAAATTCTTTATAGGCCTTTTCTTCTTCAGGCGTGACGCGGAACCTATCATAACTGTTATAAAAATCCCTTGTTTCCGGATCAGCTTCTAATACTGTTTGGGTGATATCATTACGGTTGTGAGATCTGGTAACATAATCTTCTTCTTGGTCATATGCTATTTTTTCCCTGGCTTTGATTTCTTTTGGATCACCATTGTCTAATTTATACCATTTTACATTTTCTAAGGAGATATCCACCGGTTCTGTGCCGAAAAACCATCCTCTCCAATACCAATCCAGATCCACTGCAGAAGCATCCTCCATAGTTCGGAAGAAATCTTCTGGAGTAGGATGCTTAAACATCCATCTTTGTGCATATTCTTTAAATGCATAATCAAAAAGTTCACGACCCATGATAGTCTCCCGTAAGATATTCAATGCTGTGGCTGGTTTGGCATATGCATTAGGACCAAATTGTATGATATTTTCGGAATTGGTCATAATAGGTTCAAGTAAATGTTTTTCTGACCGCATATAAGGTACTATTTTATGGGCAGGCCCTCTTCTGCTGGGGTAGTTTCTGTCCCATTCCTGTTCGGCCATAAATTGCATAAAGGTATTGAGACCTTCATCCATCCAAGACCACTGCCTTTCATCTGAGTTGACGATCATAGGAAAAAAGTTATGGCCCACTTCATGGATGATTACAGATATCATCCCATATTTAACCGCTTCAGAATAGGTGCCGTCAGCATCCGGTCTGCCATAGTTAAAGCAGATCATGGGATATTCCATTCCATTTGATGCTTCTACAGATATAGCTACAGGATAAGGATAATCAAATGTTTTTTCAGAATATGATTTAAGGGTATGGGCCACTACTCTGGTAGAATATTGTTCCCAAAGCGGGTTTCCTTCTTTACCGTAATACGACATGGCCATTACCTTTTTTCCTCCAAGTTCTACTGCCATGGCATCCCAAACAAATTTTCTGGAACTGGTCCAGGCAAAATCCCGGACATTCTCTGCGTGGAAGATCCAGGTTTTTTTATTGGTAGCCCTTCCTTTTTCAAGTCTTTCTGCTTCGGCTTGGGTCCGGATGATAACAGGTCTATCGAATGAGGATTGAGCCTGATTCCATCTATCAAGTTCTGTGGGGCTTAGAACTTCTTCGGGATTTTGTAATACACCAGTAGAGCCTACCATATGGTCAGCAGGCACTGTAATTTTTACTTTATAGTCTCCAAATGTAAGTGCAAATTCTCCTCTACCATAGAACTGCTTGTTCTGCCAGCCTTCAAAATCGGAATAAACTGCCATTCTTGGAAACCATTCGGCCATGGTATATAGGTAGTTCCCATCTTTTTCAAAATATTCGTAACCAGGTCGACCCCCGATAAAACTCATTCTGTCATGAATATTGAAACTCCAGTCCACCCTAAACTCAAATTCTTCACCCGGCGGTAAGGGGCTGGGAAGGTTTACACGCATCATGGTTTTGTTAATGGTAACTGGTATATCATTACCTCCCATATCTGTTACGCTATGTATTTTATATCCCAGGTCAAGGTCGTGCCATAATATGCTTTCTAGCTGTCTCATGGACATACGTGGCCCGATACTGCTCTCTGCCACTTTATGGGTGTCAGAATCTTGTGCCCTTTCATTCTGGTCCAGCTGGATCCATAAGTAGGTAAGCTGATCCGGGGAATGGTTTATATAGGTTACTTTTTGGGATCCGGTAATAGATTGATGCTCATCATCAAGCTCCACTTCTATTTCGTGATTGGCTTTTTGCTGCCAATAAAGATGTCCCGGGGCACCTGAAGCAGTCCGGTATACATTTGGAGAGCGGAGCATTGGGCCGAGCTGTTCAAACCGTTCTGCATGATTTTGCCCATTTTGCTGGGCGGAAGCGGCGAATATTGAGCAGCAAAAAAGGACTAAAGTAAAAATATTTTTCATCTGTTTATAATTGTTTTTTAACCGTCAGAGCTTGTCCCTTACCGGAAGTCGGGGTGGAATCTCGCATGTTTATAATCATGCCAGTGTATGAGGTTATCCCCATGGTCGATTTCATCTGTTTATCATTATTCATTTATTTTCACAAGAAATATTGCATAGTTGTCCTTAAATAATCTGGCCGATATTCTATATGAATTCAGTCATGCTCTTTTTTAGCTTCTGCAATATTCATAAAACTCAAATAATAATCTATATCCAATACCTATTGTCTAAGATCATCATGATAGACATTCCTAACACTACCGAAGAAATCACCAAAGTCCATTCTTTTTTGTTATTTAAAATCCCTATCACTACTGAACTCACTAATATAAATATTGCCACTATAACCAATTGGCCTACTTCTAACCCAATGTTAAATGCTAATAATGGTTGGAAAAGAGATGCTTCTCTGCCCAATAAAGCTCTTAGGTAATTAGAAAAACCCAAGCCATGAATGAGTCCAAAGACAAGGGCAAAAAGGTAATTGATCTGGATGGCCTTACTTCCTGTAGGTTTTGGCCTGATGATGTTTCCTAAAGCAGTGATAGCAATGGTAACTGGAATCAGAAATTCAATGAGATCTGCATTTACACTGAATACATTGAAGGTGGCCAGAGCTAAAGTAATAGAGTGACCTATAGTAAAAGCCGTCACTAATATGATAATTTTGCGCCAGTCCCTTCCAGTATATAAGGCACAAAGAACTATCACAAAAAGGATATGGTCAAAACCGTTTAAATCTAAAATATGGGCAATTCCAATTTTAAAATATGCCTCAAACTGACTCATGAAATAATTTTAGGTAAAGTTTATAAATGTAAGCGCTTATAATCGTTTTATGATTTGGGTCATATGGATTATTCCTCTTATTAAGGTTAAAACATTTTCACCCTCCTACCATAATGTTTGTAATATTAATGTATATTTTGCACAAAAAGTAGAAAAGCTTATCTAAATGCATCATCATTACATTTTCACCATTATTCTGGGATGGATGGCTATTTTTCACCCCTTTTATATCAGTCTAACCGAAGCAAAATATAATGAGCAGTCGGGTTCATTTGAAATATCCCAGAAAATTTTCTGGGACGACTTTGAATCAGTGCTTTCCGGAGAATCTGGAAAAAAGTTAAATTTTCTCAATCCCGCCGATCAGCAAGAATTGGATGCTATGGTGGAGAAATACCTTTTGCTACACAATCTATTGTATGTAAATGGAAAAGAGGTTAAGCTAAAATATTTGGGATATGAAGTGGAGGAAGATGCGGCTTGGTTCTATTTTCAGTCCGAAAAGGTTAAATTTCCCTACGAGGTAGGAATGAAAAACACTGTTTTTCTCAAACAATTTGAAAATCAGCAGCATGTAGTCAATTTATATGTCGGAAAAAATCCAAAAACACTGATGTTGGATCGAAAAAAGAATTTTGGAAAAGTAAAATTCAATTAGTCGCTAATACTTAAAGTTAAAAATATGCATGAATATCCAGGATTTGGGTAAAATGTACAGCATCATATAATACCATTTCTTGGATTCTATTATTTCATATAATGGGTCGAAAATAAATATTTTTATTCCAGAAAAGTTATATTTTAATATTTAAAATATAAATATTGATCAAAGAGAAAGCCAGTAGGTCTAATCTTTTTTGAACTCCAGGCCATAAATTATAGGTTTATCTTTTGGACCTTTAGTTTTTATGAGCACCCTAAAATTGTGCTCATTACTAACGTAGTAGGCTATGTAATATTTAATATTAGATCCAGATTCCCCCTGGTGTACTATTTGAAAATCCGTAGGAGGATTTTTTTTAAAAAAATCCCTTACAACCACCTCAGCTTGGTTTTTTGAAAAATCGCCCTGTAACCCATTCATGTTTAGTTCTACAGTAGTATTGAAATATTTGACCAAGTCCTTACTCGATCCTGTTTTAAAAATAGGTATTATTTCGTCAATTATTTTATTTTGGGCAATAGCCGGATAGGCTGTGACCATAATAATAGTGAGTATAAAAGTATATAAAGGGGCAATCATTTTTTTCATTTTTTAACAGTTTCTCAAATTCTGTTCCAAATTTAACTTAACCGAGTTTTATAGGATTATTTTAAGGGTGCAAAGAAGTAAAGTTATTCCAAAAATGAAAACATATCAGACAAAAAAGTTGGTTTTTCTATAAATAATCCAGTTTTTTATGTTCAGGTTGATGATGTCAATTTTTACTATATTTACCAGATGAATAAGAAAGTAATATTAATGATTTTAGATGGTTGGGGATTAGCCACCAATCCGGAAGTATCGGCTATTGCTAAAGCTAAAACCCCATTTATCGATAGTCTATTTGAGAACTACCCTCATTCAAAGTTAGATGCTTCTGGTCTGGCTGTAGGCCTTCCTGAAGGACAGATGGGCAATTCAGAAGTAGGGCATATGAATATCGGTGCGGGTAGGGTCGTCTATCAAGACCTTGTTAAAATAAATAAGGCAGTACAGGAAGGAGATCTGAGGAGCAATCCCGTGCTTCAGAGATCTTTTGAAAAAGCCAAAGCAAGAGGATCAAAAGTACATTTTATAGGCCTTGTATCTGATGGGGGCGTTCATTCCCATATTAATCATGTAAAGGGTTTATGTGATGCCGCCAAGGCCAACGGCGTCTCTGAAGCATACATTCATGCTTTTACGGATGGAAGAGATACTGATCCTAAAGGTGGAATAACCTATTTACAGGAACTTCAGGCTTATCTAAATGAATCTACGGGGAAGATAGCCTCTGTAGTAGGCAGGTACTATGCCATGGATAGGGATAATAGGTGGGAAAGAGTAAAACTGGCTTATGATGCCATGGTAAATGGAGAAGGGGAAAAATCTAGGAATATACTTGAAGCTTTAAAAAAATCCTATGACAATGGTGTGACTGATGAATTTATCCGTCCCATCATCCAGGTAGATGAAAAAGGGGTTCCTGTAGGAAACATAGAAAAGGATGATGTTGTGATCTGTTTTAATTTTAGGACAGACAGGGGAAGGGAGATAACACAGGTACTTACACAGCGGGATTTTCCAGAATACCAAATGGAAAAATTGGAACTGGATTATATCACCTTTACTACGTATGATGAGACTTTTAACAATGTAAAAGTTCTTTTCGAAAAAGATAATCTTCAGAATACATTGGGGGAAGTACTTTCAAATGCAGGAAAAACACAAATAAGAATCGCCGAAACAGAAAAGTATCCCCATGTTACCTTTTTCTTTTCAGGAGGCAGAGAAATGGCTTTTCAGGGAGAAAGCAGAATTATGTGCAGTTCCCCAAAGGTCGCTACTTATGATCTGAAACCCGAGATGAGTGCTTTTGAAATCACTACCAAAATTAATGCGGAACTCGATAAACAAGATGCTGATTTTGTCTGTCTGAACTTTGCGAATGCTGATATGGTTGGACATACAGGTGTATTTGAAGCGGCCGTGAAGGCATGTGAAGCTGTGGATAAATGTGCTAAATCTGTGATCAAGAAAGCGCTGGCCAATGATTATAGCATCATCGTAATAGCGGATCATGGTAACAGTGACTGTATGATCAATGAAGATGGCTCGCCCAATACAGCCCATACCACTAATCTGGTTCCTTGTATCATGGTGGATAAAACAGATAGGCTAGAGGTGAATGATGGGAAGTTGGGGGATTTAGCCCCTACCATACTCACCATGATGGGCGTAGCTATACCACCAGAAATGACCGGTGATGTATTAATCAAATAAGATGATTTTAAGAATATTAATGCTCTTTATTGCCACAGCTGTATTGGTTTCATGCGAATCAGGAGAAGATGAACTGCTAAAGAATCCGGTTCAGATAGATAACTACTTTCCGTTGTCTCAATTTATAGATAGGCAAATAGGTCTTTTGGATGGAAGAAAAATAGGAAAGGAAATTAATATCAATGGAGAAAAGCAGCATCTTGAACAGGTGTTGAATGTGCAGGATTGGAGAGAAGAGTTTGATTGGCTGATACAGTCTGATATCAATAAAGCTTCATTAGCCCAGTCTTATCATACTGAAGAGCAGGGTAACAGGATAGCACACACGCTTAAATCAGGCGAACAGGGTACACTTCAACAAATGGAAATTCTATATGAAGGAGATCAGGTCAAGGAAATTAACATTATTTCTTCCCGAAAAAATACGTTTTATCAGTCAAAGGCTATCGGTAGATTGACGGTAAGTGGAGACGGATTGATAGATTTCTACAGTTTGGAGAGCATTCAGAAAGTATGGTTTTTAGAACCCAATAATTTAATAGTAAATAGCCGTGTACATGATTAATTTACTTTTAGATTTGAAATAAGCTTAATAGTATATAAGTTATACACATATTCAGCTTCTGTGGGGTAAGCAGGAATGCTAAAATTAAAATGTGGATAAGTGGTGGCTACTCCATTTATCCACATTTTAATTCATCATAAAACCCTACTGATCAATATGGTATGTGGATGGTTAAAGATTTTTTATAGATCCATCCACCTAAACAAATGCGAAAAATATCAGCCATGTGATGATCAGTATAGGTAGTAGAATGGGAAGCGAGAACCTTAGGATGTATCCAAAGAATGAAGGCATTTTTATACCATTCTGTTCTGCTATAGATTTTACCATAAAGTTAGGTCCGTTTCCTATATAAGTCATGGCCCCAAAAAATACAGCTGCTATAGATATGGCCATCAGTTCGAAAGATGAATTCTCATATCGATCTAAAGCAAAATCTTGAACCATAGCTACGCTATTGATATCTGCACCCTGAGAAGCCATGGCTGCAGCTAAGAAATTAAGATAGGTAGGGGCATTATCCAAGAAACCTGAAAGTAGTCCTGTCCCCCAAAAGAGCGTATTATGGGTGATGAGTGCTGCCCCTTCTGGTGATTTAGCAAACGCTCCTACGAGCTCGAGTGCAGGCATCATCGTTCCAAAAATCCCTATAAATATAAAGGCCACTTCCCTAATGGGTTCAAAATTGAATTCATTCCCTCGTATGGCTTTTTGATCTGCAAATCTGTAGGAGAAATAGGCTACGCTAAGCATAATCAGTTCTCTCAAGAATGAAAATTGCTGCCCGTCATATTCTATAGCAGGCACCCATTCCAATACATTTGGGTCTAAAAAAACAGATAAAATGATCACTAACAACCATAAAAAGTTTTTAGAACCGATTAGTGAAAACTTATTGGTATAAATTTCTGGTTCTACAGGATATTCTGCCCCCAAATTTCCATACTTTCGATCGATAAAATAGAAAATTAAAGATAGGAAGCCGAGCACAAACACCCATGCGGGCCAATTATGTGTCAATGTCCAAAAGAATGGCACCCCTTTCAAAAATCCTAGAAATAAGGGAGGATCTCCGATTGGCGTAAGTGAACCGCCTACATTGCTCACCATAAATATAAAGAATATGATATGGTAAGGCTGGATTTTTGATTTGTTTAACCTTATAAACGGTCTTATGAGAAGCATGGATGCGCCAGTCGTGCCTATTAAATTAGAGATAAGTGCTCCTATTATCAGAAGTGCGACATTAGCTAAGGGGGTAGATTTTTTATCTATTTCTATTAATATACCACCGGATGCGATATATAGGGAAGCTAAAAGTGCTATAAATTGGACATATTCAGCTAATGCATGTACAGGTTGGTGTACATTATGCAGTATAAATAAGTAATAAAGCACTACTATGGCAGCAAGTCCTACAGCGACTTTTGGATAGTTATGGTGCCAGAAATGTTCATAAAACAGTGGTCCGGTAGCAATCATCAACAGTAACAAAACAAATGGAACTACAAGCCATACAGGTGCATGACCGTGTTCATCTAAATGTTCTGGTTCTAATATGGATTCAGGCACCTCATCCGTGTCCAGATCTTGGACGTTTTCCTCATATTCAGGATTGGTTTGTGATGTGGAAGGATTTTGCTGGGCAGCCAGATTTGAGCAGGGTGCTATTACCGCTAGAAATATAAGCAGGGATAAGACACCAAATAATTTCTTCATTCAGGTTCGAGTGATATATAAAATATTTTCAAATTTAAAGATTAGAATCATCTTTTAATGTATTACAAATCATTTTGGGTCTTATTTTTTATGAGAGGCAAATTTCTAGACATATTCGCCTTATCTATAAAAGGAGAGGAATGCTGTGCCCAAATCCTTCTTTTTTATACAAGTTGATTAAGGGCAATTTCAAATGATGATTGTGCTATTTTGGTCCTGGTCGGATTGATGGCATGTGTTTTTTTCAAAGCCTTTGCTATGGTCCTGCTCACATCCTTAAAAATAGCATCGTCAGTTAATTCTACTTTTTCTGACATGAGATAGGCAAAGACCCTTGCCATGCCACAGTTGGCTATGAAATCTGGGATTACCGCTATTTTTTCGTCTGCAAACAACCCTGTAGGGCCGAAAAATATCTCCGGGTCTGAAAATGGGACATTTGCCCCACAAGAGATGACCTCCAGTCCAGCATTTGTCATTCTTTCTACCTGGTGTTTTGATATCAATCTGGATGCTGCTGCCGGTATAAAAATCTCGCTCTTCAAATCCCATATGAGCTCATTGATTTCTATATATGGGATTAGATGTTCAGCTACCAACCTATTTCCTTCCCGATTAAGGAAAAGGGTGCGTATTTCGTCCAGCGAAAAACCTTCTTGCTTGACCAAACCGCCTTCTCTGTCTATGATTCCTACTATCTTAACACCTTCTACTGCCAGAAAACAGGCTGCTGCAGCACCTACATTGCCCCATCCCTGTATGACTGCCCGCTTTCCTTTTAGCTGTCCCCCCCATATTTTATAATAATGTCTAACAGCTTCCGCTACTCCAAACCCTGTGATCATATCCGCCACGGTATATTTTTTTATACCGTTTGGCGTATAATGCGGATCTTCCAATACTTTGGAAACCCCTTGTCTTAACTGACCTATTTTTCTGATCTTTTGGGGTTCGGTGGCATTGAAATGTCCATTCACAACACCTTCCTGGGGATGCCACAGTCCATATGATTCCGTTATCGGTATGACCTCATGGATTTCATCTATATTTAAATCACCTCCGGTGCCATAATAATTTTTCAGAAGAGGCATGACTGCTTTATACCATCTTTTGAGAACATCGTTTTTTCTTGGATCAGCCGGATCAAAGTTTATACCTGATTTTGCTCCTCCAATGTTGGGCCCAGATACTGTAAATTTTATTTCCATGGTTTTAGCCAGCGATTCTACTTCACGCTTATCCAAACCCTTCCTCATACGTGTACCACCTCCAGCTGCTCCTCCTCTCAGAGAATTGATGACTACCCACCCCTCAGCTTCAGTCTCACTGTCACTCCATTCAAAAACTATTTCCGGTTGCTTATTTTCAAACTTGGCTAATAACTCTTTCATATATTCGGGTTTATGCTATGGACAAAAATATAAAAATTGTTGAAGTTTCTGATTCAAACACCAAGATTAACTTTTAGAGTTTCTTGTTTACAGTACGATAGTATGATTATAGTTAAGGCAGTATGCATTTATCGTCTATGTGAATTTACATTTAATGTCAATTGATGTATTCTACTGTTTAGCCATATATCACGCCACCTATACTGTCTCGGCTTGCGCCGGTTACAGTGCTCAGGCAGTTTATTTCTCCTCTTAATCTCAGGACCCCCAAAAATCCAAATATGAGTGCCTCTTTAAAATCAATTAATGTGCGGTCAGGAAGTACGACTTGAACTTTACCCTCCAAAGCCAATTTTAATTGATCTATGAAATAGCTATGATAAGCACCCCCACCAGTGATTAGTAATCTATGATCATGTCGAGGTATAATGACTTGGCTGATCTGATAGGTATAGTGAGCTATTAATGTAGATAATATATCTTCTATGTTTTCATTTTGCTTTTCTAGCAGCGGGATAAAATCTTTATCTATATCTTCTCTTCCCAGTGATTTACTTCCTGACTTTTTATAAAAGGCTAATTCGTTTAATTTATTTTCTAATTCTGGGATTGGCTTCCCACTTTTTGCCATCTTGCCATTTTCATCATAGGTTACGCCTGTCTTTGCGGCAAAATGATTGAGGAGCAGGTTAAAGGGGCATACATCATATGCCACTAGGTTTGGTCCGTTATGGAAGGATATGTTGGCAATCCCCCCTAGGTTTAGGCAGTAATCATATTGGGGAAACAATAAGCTGTCACCTATGGGCACTAAAGGAGCCCCTTGTCCACCAAGCTGTACGTCTAGCATCCTAAAGTCATTGATCACCTTAATACCAGATGCTATATGCATACTCCACCCGTTTCCTATCTGAAAGGTGTTTCCTACATCCGGTGTATGAAAAACTGTATGCCCATGTGAAGCTATGGCGATAGGCGATAAGTCATGATCATGGCAGAATACTCTGACTTTTTCTCCGATCCATTTTCCAAAGGCTACGTCCAAGAGCCGTAAAGCTTCTCCTGATAGCATGTGACTATTCGATAGCTGATATGCTAAAGTATCAGGAAAGGTTAGGGTTGCACTATGAGGCATTTCAAATGTCCATGTACCATCATAGTGAAACAAGCAAAAGGCTATGTCCAGTCCATCACCTGAAGTGCCAGACATCAATCCTATGATCGGGTAAGTAGTAGTATGCATGTGGGTTAATGTTTGTTAAATCAAGGCAGATAAAGGTAAAATTAATCCTGAGAAATATTGAACAATTTTATAAATCACTAAATTTAGAACAAAATATAGCACACCCGCCAAAACTATCAGGAATACATTTGAGAAATCTGATCATCGACATAGGAAATACACGCATCAAAGGTGGAGTATTTGAAAATGGAAAGTTAATTAGTGAATACTATTGGAAGGATATACATGAAGTAGAAAAGGTTTATCTCGAAAAGGGGATAGCGCATGTATTGGTAAGCTCTGTGAAAGAAAAGCAAAATGAATTCAGAGATATTCTGGATTTCCCTTTTATGTATTTTGATAAAAACACACCTTTGCCTATTCTAAATCTATATAGTACTCCTGATACACTTGGATCTGATAGGCTAGCCGGTGTGGTCGGTGGCCTGTCCC
Source organism: Anditalea andensis (assembly GCF_000714815.1). Lineage (GTDB taxonomy): Bacteria > Bacteroidota > Bacteroidia > Cytophagales > Cyclobacteriaceae > Anditalea > Anditalea andensis. Next base: position 49,399 of record NZ_JMIH01000022.1, read on the forward strand.
TTGTGGGAAAAGGGCCTATACTGTCAATAGATCTGGGGACCTGCATTACCTATGATTTGCTTTCTGCTGATCTTGAATATTTAGGAGGTGCCATTTCTCCCGGTCTGGAGATGAGGGCATCTGCTATGGCTTTGCAGACCCGAAATCTTCCAAAGGTAGATTTAGTAGGCGGAGAATCGGTATCAGATATAGGAAATTCTACCATAAGGGCTATTCAAGCAGGTATATATTATGGAGTAAAGGGAGAAATAGCTGAATTTATCAATAGTTATTCAGAAAAACACGAAAATTTAACCGTATTTCTTTGTGGAGGAGATGCAAATTTCTTTGAAAAATTAACAAAAGACCACATATTTGTAATCCCCAATTTGGTCCTTCATGGATTAAATAGAATTTTAACATATAATGTCGACAAAAACTAGACTGCTAATATTGAGCGTTTTCGGCGCTTTCATTATACATCAGCCATTACTGGCACAATCCAGTTCATCTACCTATAGTTCTATAGGTATGGGAGAATTTAATAATTCAGGATTTACTCAGAATCAAGGTATGGGTGGACTTGGTATCAGTTATGGCAATTCTTTTGGCGTAAACCATGTCAATCCAGCTCTATCTGTTCAGAATTATGCCTTTAATTTTCAGGCAGCGATTAATTATGAAAGGATTAATGCATCTTCAGCAGAAAATTCTGCAGATATTGATGGGGGAGGTTTAGGCTATGTGGCGATGTCATTTCCGATTAAGCCATCAAAAATGTCCTTGGGCCTTGGTTTAAATCAGGTTAGTTCGGTAAATTATAACCTTACTTTCACAAACAGTATACCTAATTCCACCAATACAGCCACTAGCGTTATAAATGGGGACGGAGGGATAAGTGAAGCTTATCTTTCGACTGGTTTTCAGGTGGCAAAAAACTTAAATTTGGGTATTCAAGCTTCTTATATTTTCGGCTCCACTATCAGGAGAAATGTCCTTACTTTAAAAAATGAGCAGGGAGCAAATATAGGAGAAGAATCTGAATACTACGAAAGACTAACTGTAAATGATCTTTCTATCAAAGGTGGAGCCCATTATATGGCTAAAGTGGGGAACAGGAAATTTCTGCACTTTGGTACCATATATCAGGTTTTTGGGGAATTGAATGCGAAGGAGTTTTCTAAGATGTCTAATCAAGGCCAGGCCAGCAATCCAGATGCTCCTGGAGATATATTAAGTAATGATTTACCGGGAACCATTTACTTACCTAATAGGTTAGGTTATGGCATAACTTATGAAAGGCTTAATAAATTCATGATAGGTTTGGAAGCCCAACATCAGAATTTCTCCACTTATCGTTCCTTTAATGGCGCGACCGGAGAGCTAAACAATAGTTTCAAGGTAGGTTTGGGAGGTCAATATATTCCTGATTTGTTTTCTATGGAAAATGTATTTGCCCGTTCTATGTATAGGTTGGGTTTTGAATATGAACAAATGCCATATTTGGTTCAAAATACAGCCATAAATGATCTTGGCATCAGTTTTGGTGCTTCGATTCCAATGAACAACCTGTCTTTAATGAACCTTGCATTTAAACTGGGGACGCGAGGTTCAGCAGATAATAATTTGGTCAGAGAGAATTATATAAGAGTATCCTTAGGGTTTTCGATTAATGATAATAGTTGGTTCTATAAAAAAGTATTTGAATAAACTTTGAAATATGATGAAAATTAAAATTGCCTTAGTAGGGCTGTTTTCCTTTGCTATAGCAGGGATGGTACAAGCTCAGGAGTGGAATTGGCCCACAGATCCACAAGCAGAAGCTAGAGCTAGAGAGTATAATGCTGCCTATAACGATTACCTGAATTCTGGTGATTTTGTAGCGGCCACTAGACCTCTCAACTGGCTATTGACCAATGCTCCCGATCTCAATGAGGCCTTGTATATCAATGGTGTTAAAGTATATGACGGTGCTGCCAAAGAGGTAGAAGATGATGCCCAAAAAAGAGTATATCAGGATTCAGTGATAACTCTTTATAATAAAAGAGCGGAACTATATAATAATGAGGATAAATGGATAGAAAATAAAGCTTATTACGCCTATAATTTCTACAAAGGAGATAGGAATAGAGTAGCTGATGCGGCTGCAGAATTTGAAAGGGCGTATGAAATACACGGTACGCTTACCTATAGCCTAGCACCGGCATATTTTGACCTGGTCTATAGAAACTACGCCTATAAAGGTTATTCTGCCGATGAAGTTTTGGATAGGCTTACTATGGTAAATGAGATACTGGACAATGCTGAAGAAAGAGGCGAAAATGTAGCTAATCAGCGAAGTACAGTAGAGCAATTAGTGGTGGCCATGGAACTAATTGATTGTGACTTTATTGAAAATAAATTAGGTCCAAGACTTCAGGCTGATCCTTCCAATATGCAGTTGGCACAACAAGTATTTCAGTATTCTGTAAGGTATAAATGTACCAATACAGAAGCTTTTACAGCAGCATTGGAAATGATTGATAATGACGATCCCACTTTCTCCACTTCTCAGGTTAGAGGGATGAGGTTTTATCAGAACAAAGAATATGGTAGGGCTATTGAATTGTTTGAAAAAGCACTTACTTTGGCCAATACTGACGAGCAAAGGGGTGATGTTCATTATGACATAGCCCGGGCTAATTCTGCTATGAACAGAAAGTCTCAGGCTAGAGCTGCAGCACTTAAAGCTGCTGAACTTAACAGAGATAAATCAAGTGATGCTTGGGGACTTATAGCAAACTTATATATGGCTTCCTCTTCAGACTGTAGAGGTGGTCAGAGCAGGGTAAAAGATCAGTCTATATTCATAGCCGCTCATGAAGCTTTTAGAAGAGCAGGTGATAATAGTGGAATGGCTAACGCCAGAGCTAGATTCCCTTCTAAAGAAGAACTGTTTACTGAAGGCTTTCAAGTAGGTGAATCAGTAAATACGGGCTGTTGGATAGGTGAGTCTGTCACCCTTGCCACTAGAGATTAATAAAAATTAACATATAAAAATTTGGAGAGCGGTGAATAGCCGCTCTCTTTTTTGTGTTGTATATCTACACTATAAATTAAATACGTAGATTTGCATATGAAATATTTATGTTTCGTTTTCATTACTATCTTATTATTGGTTTCCTGTAGAGAAGATGTAGATCCAAGTCAGCTGGAAAACTATGAGGGCCCTATCAGGATAAGTAGGCACATGGAAATGCTGCATAGTGATTCTGCCATCGTTAGGACTAAGCTGATGGGGGATCTCCAGTTGGAATTTCAAGAAGGTGATTTCGAGTTTCCAGAAGGGATAGAAATCCATTTTTACGAAATAGATGGTCAAATATCCACTACTATTCAAGCAGATAAGGGGTTTTATGACAGAAAAGCTGACTTATATAGGGGGGAAGGGGATGTAAGGGTGAATAACATTGCTAAAGACCAAAAACTTAATTCCGAAGAACTTTATTGGAATCCTGTAGAAAAATTGATTTTTACTGAAAAATTTGTTACAGTACAGGAAAAAGGCAGGATCATAAATGGAACGGGTCTGGAAGCAGATGAAGGGTTTAATGATTACATAATAAAAAAACCTACCGGTATATTACCTATACCGGGAGAGGAGGACAATTGATGGATATAAAAGATGTAATTTTGCTATCAGTCGGTGCTGCATTGATCATAGTGGGTATTCAACTTTCATTTACACAGGGTGCAGGAGTTTCTTATCCTGTTTTTATGTTTGCAGTGGCTTTCTTATTCTGGTTTAAATACAGAAGGGATGTGGCTAATGAAAAGAAGAATAAAGAGGAATCCACCACAAGAGACAATCTGGGGCAAACCAGAAAAAGAAAACGTTAATGGAATATCAGTATCTCATTATAGTATTGGTTACACTGCTTTTTTCCGCATTTTTTTCGGGGATAGAAATTGCATTTATTTCTTCCAATAAATTTCAGATAGAACTTCAGAGTAAGCAGGGCACATTTACGGGTAGGGTGCTGTCAAATTTCAATGACAAGCCCGGTCAGTTTATAGGAACTACCCTGATGGGTAATACCGTATGCCTTGTTTTATATGGGATTTATATGGTTTATCTGCTTGAACCGCCTTTGAAAGAATGGCTTCCTTCCACTTTGGATAACCAAGCTACTATTTTGGTGCTTCAGACAGTCATTTCCACTGTTATCGTACTTATTACAGCAGAGTTTATCCCGAAGAGTATTTTCATTCTGAACCCTAATAGTTTATTATCGTTTTTTGCAGTTCCATTTTTAGTGATTTATTACCTGATGTATCCCGTGGTATGGGTAGTGGTGACTTTATCGCGTTTTTTTATCACCAAAATTTTAAAGCTGGATTACAATGAAGATAAGCCGGTTTTCAAAATTACCGATCTGAACAGCTTTATACAGAATAATCTTGAAGTAGTGGGGGAAGACCAAAAGGTCGATCTCGATACAAAAATATTTGATAATGCGGTGGAATTTAAAACCATCCGAATAAGAGAATGTGTGGTCCCCCGTACGGACATAGTAGCTGTAGATATAGAAGACAGCATAGAAGATTTAAAACAAGTGTTTATTGAAAGTGGTCATTCAAAGGTAATCGTGTATAGGGAGAGTATAGATGATGTCATAGGATACTGCCACCTTCTGGAGCTATTTAAGAAACCTAAGACCATTTCTGATATTCTTACACCAATTATCATCGTGCCCGAGTCAGCTCTGGCAAATGATTTATTGGTTCAATTTATAGCTGAAAGAAAAAGCCTTGCCTTAGTAGTAGATGAATTTGGAGGTACCAGTGGTATAGTCAGTATGGAAGACATCATAGAAGAGATATTTGGCGAGATCGAAGATGAGTATGACAATGATGACTTAGTAGAACAAAAATTATCTGATACCGAATATTTATTAAGTGCACGCCATGAAATTGATTATCTCAATGAAAAATATTCGTGGAATTTGCCTAGCGGTGATTTCGAAACTTTATCCGGTTTTATTTTGTCTTTGACAGAAAATATACCGAAAAAAGGCGAATCTACGAGTTTTGGCCCATTTCATTTTACCGTTGTTTCGAAACAGGAGCACCGAATAGATACTATAAAAGTTAAAATAATACCCACATCGTAGTACGCCAAATAATTATAGAACGCATTTAATTTTGAAATTAGAGTTAGATGTAATTATTTTGCGACACTTCAAAAACTAGAAGAATGGCATTAATAAAGAAAATCAGACAGAGAACAGGTCTTGCAATAGGTGTTATTGCGGTCGGTTTAATATTTTTCCTTGTTGGAGGTGATATATTGAGCCCAAATTCAACCCTTTTAGGAGGCGCCCAGACTAACGTAGGTGAAATTGCGGGAGAAAAAGTTTCCTATGAGGAGTACATGCAGAAAATCGAGGAAGCAAAATTTTCTTTTCAGCAAAATACCGGAAGAAATCCTAGTGAAAATGAATTGTATAGTATTAGGGAACAAGCATGGCAAGCTTTGATAGTAGAGAGAATGTTTGCCGCCCAATATGAAGAATTGGGTCTAGCGGTATCTGATGCAGAACTCGTAGATATGGTACAAGGTAGAAATATCATAGCAGAGCTGCGTCAGCAATTGACCAATCCAGAGACAGGCGAATTTGACAGGCAACAGTTGATCGCATTTCTTCAGTCATTAGAAGATGCCACCCCACAGGAGAGGGCATTCTGGGCCCAGCAGGAAAGATTGTTTGCAAACGCTCGTCTGAGATTAAAATATGATAACCTGCTGACCACAGCTGATTATGCGACAAGAGCAGAGGGAAGAATGGAACATAAGATGGCCAATACTACTGCAGATGTTGAGCATTTATTCATTCCATACTATGCCATATCCGATAATGATGTGACGGTTACGGATAATGAACTGAAGGATTATATCAAAAGAAACAAAGAAAAATTTCAGGTTTCTAATGCAAGAGACCTTGAATATGTATCCTTTCCACTTACTCCAAGTGCCGAAGATTCTTCCATAGTCAGTAGAGAAATCAACCGATTGAAGGATGAGTTTAATGCTGTTGACTCTGATTCTGTTTTTGCTATGAGAAATTCAGAGGCAGCTAATCCATTCAGAACCTATCTGCCAGGAGAAAGCCTTCCCGCTTCATTGACAAGAAATGTAGAGGATCCTCAGGAAGGAACTATATATGGTCCCTTTCTCACAGAAAGATCAAGTTATGTAGTTTATAAGATAACGGATAAATTTGAAGGAACACCCCGAATGAGAGCTAGCCATATCCTTTTAGGGGTAGAAGGCTTGGATGAAACACAGAAGGCACAAGTAAGGGAACAGGCTGAAAACATTTTAAGGGAAGCTCAGGAAGCACCGGAATTTGGTCCCTTGGCCCAAAGGTATGGTCAGGATGGTACTGCTCAGCGTGGAGGGGACCTGGGCTGGTTTGCCCAGGATGATTTTATAGAAGATTTTGCACAAGCTGTATTTGCTTCCAGAAGTACCGGAGTGATTCCTAGGGTAGTGGAAACAGAGTATGGATTCCATATTATAAAGGTAACCGAAATGCCTCAAACGCAGTCATACAGAATAGCTACGATAGAACTTGAGCTTATGGCCAGTGATGCTACCAGAAACGAAGCTTATAGAAATGCTGACTATTTTGCTTCAAGCTCATCTAATCATAAGGAATTTAGAGCCAATGCCGAACAGGAAGGATATAGGGTAGTGCAGGCTAATGGATTAAACCAGGGCGCTAGAAACCTTAACAACATACCAAATGCCAGGGAAGTCGTAAGATGGGCTTTTAATGATGCATCGGTAAATAAGGTGTCTGACGTTTTTGAACTCGATAATGCTTATGTGGTGGCAGTGCTTACCAATAAAACTGAAGAGGGTACGGCCTCTCTGGAACAGGTAAGACAAGAAGTAACCACACTGGTTAAAAATGAGAAAAAAGCAGCGATCATAGCAGACAGATTAAAAGGAAAATCTTCTCTGGCAGAAATGAAAGCTTTATTTGAAGAGGAGTCATCTCTCGGTTCCACTCCCGATCTTAAGCTTAGCGCTACTGTTATACCAGGGGTGGGTTTTGCACCAAAGGCCATTGGAAGAATATTTGGACTTGAGACTGGACAGACTTCAGAACCCATTTCGGAAGATATAGGTGTACTGGTAGCAAGGGTAAATGCTTTGACTCCAGCAGGAGAAATAGCCGATTATGCCAGATACCAAAGCCAGGTAGTCATGAATGCTTCTCAAAGAACTGCATATATGGTAATGATGGCCATGGAAGATATGGCTCAAGTAAAAGATTATAGGTATCGGTTCTTTTAATAAAAGGTGATATATAGGTATCCCATTCTCCCTGGAGGATGGGATTTTTTTGTTTTTGGGGATTTAATTTGACTTGATCATAGTTAAAACTTAAATTGGATCTTTATGGAAAAAAAGTTTGATAAGATAAGCTTTAAAGAAAAACTGGATGCGCAGACCGTCTTTCCTGCCATTTATATGTTTAAATTCATTGTGCCTAATGGCAGACAGGATGAAATTGCCACACTATTGCCGAGCAATGAAATGGTGGTAAAAGCATCTACAAAAGGCAAATATGTCAGTGCAACTATCAAAGCGATGATGCCAAGTAGCAGTGCAGTGATAGAAATATATGAAAAGGCTTCAGAAATTGAAGGTGTTATAGCATTATAAAATAAAACTCGTATTATGTGGGCAGAAGATAACGGTAAGTTAAAAAAAACATTTGAATTCAAGGATTTTCAGGAGGCTTTTGGTTTTATGACCAGGATCGCCTTTATAGCAGAAGCGCATAACCACCACCCCAATTGGAGTAATGTGTACAACAAGGTATTCATTGAGCTTACGACACATGATGCAGGAAATACCGTTACAGAAAAAGATAGAAAATTAGCCCAAGCCATAGATAATATTTAATATGACTGAAGCTACCAGGCCAGACCTTTATGTGGTACCTACACCTATAGGTAATTTACTGGATATTACGCTTAGAGCCATTGAAGTGCTTAAATCAGTGGATCTGATATTAGCAGAGGATACCCGAACTACTGGCAAGTTACTAAAGCATCTGGAAATACAGCGGCCCTTTCAAAGCTACCATATCTTTAATGAGCATAAAACCGTGGAACGGCTTATAGAAAGGATGCTCAGAGGCGAGCAAATGGCACTGGTAAGTGATGCCGGAACACCGGCTATATCTGATCCAGGCTTCTTACTTGTAAGGGCAGCCAGGGAAGCAGACCTTATCGTTAATTGCCTCCCTGGACCTACGGCTTTTGTACCTGCATTGGTTAATTCTGCCTTGCCTAATGACCGCTTTACCTTCGAAGGGTTTCTTCCCCATAAGAAAGGGCGTAAAACAAGGATAGAAGGTTTAAAAGAAGAAAGCCGGACAATGGTATTCTATGAATCGCCCCATCGCCTTATGAAAACGTTGGAACAGTTTAAAGAGGCTTTTGGTGAAGATCGGATCGTTTGTGTGTCCAGGGAATTGACTAAGGTTTTTGAAGAAAATATTCGGGGCACACTTCAGGAGGTCATCACTTATTATACGGAACACCCGATCAAAGGAGAGATTGTCATTACACTGGCAGGAAAATAATAGACCTACTATGGATTTAGATGAGTTAATGGATAGCACCATATCTATAGCTAAAAAAGCTGGTGCTTTTATAAGAAATGAACGTCAAGGCTTCCAAATCGAAAGCATAGAACATAAAGGTTTCAACGATCTAGTGTCGTATGTGGATAAGGAAGCAGAAAAAATGATTGTTGAAGGATTAAAGGCACTCCTTCCGGAAGCGGGGTACATTACGGAGGAGGGCACAGAAACTGTTCAAAATGATGTGTATAATTGGATTATTGATCCTTTGGATGGTACTACTAATTTTATCCATGGCTTGCCTATTTATTCTGTCAGTATAGCATTGATCGAAAAAGATAAATTACTTCTGGGAGTAGTTTATGAAATTAATCTAGACGAATGTTTTTATGCTATATCAGGAAGAGGCGCATTTTGTAATGGGAAGTCAATAAAGGTTTCATCTGCCACTAAATTGGCAGACAGCTTAATTGCCACTGGTTTTCCTTATTATGATTTTGATCTAATATCAAAATATTTAGAAGTAATGAAAAATCTTATGCAAAAGAGTCATGGCATAAGGAGATTGGGGAGTGCGGCAGTAGACTTAGTCTATGTAGCATGCGGAAGGGCAGAGGCTTTTTTCGAATATAACCTGAACGCTTATGACGTAGCAGCGGGTGCCCTTATTGTTTTGGAAGCTGGAGGGCATGTAACTGATTTTGGGGGTGGTGATAAATACATATTTGGCAGACAAATCTTAGCCTCTAACTTCAAGATTCACAGTGAACTTATGCTAGAGCTAAAAGATTTTTCCAATAAGGAGCATGATTGATAAGCACTTAATTGTATAATAAATGTGGAAAAAGATGTTTTAATATATTAATCATCGTTTTTCCGTAAATTATTTGGTTTATTAGTGATTATTATTTAATATTCTAAAACAAACGCCTATATGGGATAATATGTTTTGCTTACATATTATCCGGATTTCTTAATTTTCCATTTAGAAAATCAGATAATTACGAATAGGGCGTTATAATTAATAAGCTTATATAAAGCTTTAAAATCAGTTTAAGATGAAAATAGGAATAATAGGAGGAACAAAACTGGCAGTGACCTTAGGTAATAAATACCTTTCTCGGGGTATTGATGTTATATTCGGAGTACGTAAGGATTTTTTACCCAAGCAGATAGAGTGGAAAATTTTGGACATGCAACAAGATAAACTCTTTCCATACTGTGATGCTATAGATAAAGCAGATATCATATTCCTTTGTTGTGAAAATGAACATTTACCACAAATCTGTGCCTGCTTGATAAGTTCAGGTAATCATGACAAAATAATAATTGATTGCACCAATGGCCAATATAATCCTGAATTAGGCTGTAATACTAGCTATATACAGCAAACAGCAGGTCATAACAAAATAGTAAAGGCTTTTAATAACCTCGGTCTGGATTATCCTAAATCTGATCCCCTTGAATTATTAAAAGAAACCTATTTTTGCGGAGATTGTGATGTGGATAAAATTAAGATTAAAAAGTTGATAGAATTAATAGGTTTTAAAGCTATAGATGCCGGTAAGCTACAAAATGCGTTTCTTCTGGAAGCTTTTTATCATCTCAGAAAAGAGATTTCGTTCATTAAGAATAGTCAGAATGATTATCATTTCAAGCTGATGTCAGTTTGAGAAGCTTTAATATATTGCACCATACTACCATTTTTTCGCATTCAGTATATATTTTTTTATAAAGATTTTTAATTGGATTACATTAATAGGCTATCAAATTTATGTTTGTTACTTGTGCCCTTGTATTAAGGTATTGTAATTGCTATAGCTTTCAGTAGGAAATAAACTTTGGAATTATATAATTTAAATGAAAAAAGTAGCCATAATAATAGCTGGGTTAATTGCATTTTTATTAATAGCCCTTATCACTGTGCCTTATTTATTCAAAGATCAGATATTGGCACGCATTGATAGAGAGATAGCCAGTTCGGTCAATGCAAAAGTATATTATGATTATGACAATGTCAGTATCAGCCTTTTCCGTCGATTTCCTGATGTGTCCGCTACGATACGGGAATTTGGTATCTCAGGTAATCCTCCATTTGAAAATGATACTTTAATGCATATCAATTCTCTACAGGTAGATGTAAATTTACGTTCTGTTCTATTTGGTGATTACCCTGAACTCACAGGGGTCCACCTGCTGGGAGGTTCTATGTACATCAGTGTCCTGGAAGATGGAAGGGCTAATTATGATATAGCTGTTGAGACCGAAGAAGAAGAAGTAGCAGAGCCTTCGGAATTTAAACTTGGTATTGATTTGATAGAAGTAAAAGATTTAAACTTAATCTATGACGATCGGCAGATGGGCTTCTTTATGGCGCTGGCTAATTTTAATATAGAGGGTAAGGGAGACTTTACTTTGGATGTATATGATCTTTTAGCGGATGCACGTACAGATATTGTCAGGGTTTCTTTTGATGGGGTCAATTATCTTGAAAACAAAAGATTTCTGGCCGATGCACATTTGAATGTAGATTTGGACCAGATGCGGTTTACATTTATGGATGGTAATTTTACTTTAAATGAGTTTGATTTTGACTTGGGGGGATTTTTAGCGCTTTCAGGGGATGATGTCAACATGGATCTATCCTTTGGAGGTAAGGATAATTCTTTTAGGAGTATATTATCACTTGTGCCTGGTATATATACAGAATCATTCTCTCAGTTGACGACATCAGGAAATATGACTTTTGAAGGATTTGTTCGGGGAACCTATAATGAAACTACTACTCCTTCCTTTGACATGAGTTTAAAAGTGGATGAAGGTTATTTTCAATATCCGGACCTGCCTAGGCCTGTTAGTAATGTAAACATCGTCATGCACGTGGCCAATACTACAGATGATATAAACAACACCAGGATAGAAGTACCTGCATTCAATATGAATTTTGGTGAAAATCCCATATCCGGTAAACTTTTGGTAGAAAACCTGCGCACCTATGATATGGACGCACAGCTTAGGGGAAATTTAAAACTGGAAGAGATCACTTCTATTTTTCCGATGGAAGGCACAGTGCTGAGAGGAGCGTTCAGTATCAATGCTACTGCTCAGGGGAGATATGACAGTGCCACAAATACCATCCCCCGTATAGATGCAAGCATGAGCCTGATCGATGGTTATATCCAAAACGAAGAATATCCTACAGCCATTGAAAACCTGGATTTACAGGCTAATGTTGCCAATACATCTGGCAATATGAACGATCTGATAATTAATATTTCTAATTTCGGATTTGATTTGGAAGGGGAAAATATACGTGGAAACCTTCAGGTGAATGATTTGAATCGTCTCAATTGGGATGGGGCTGTGCATGGAGTGGTAGACCTAGGAAAGTTAATGACCATATTTCCGATGGAAAATGTCATCATGGAAGGGAGGATCCGTGCAGATATAGATACCAAAGGAAATTATACCGATGTGGAAGCAGAGCGTTATGAAAGGTTGGAAACTGTGGGGGATATAGAAATAATGGACCTCTATTATACCGATTTGGATCTTCCTCAGGGGATTAGGATAAGAAATGCAGCAGCAGAGTTTACATCAAAAGTAATAAACCTTACCAAATTTGATGCTAGAGTGGGACAAAGCCCAATAACTGCTACCGGTAATCTGAGTAATTATATAGCTTACATGTTCGGGGATAATCAAAATTTAAAAGGAACACTTACAGTGGCCTCTACCCGGTTTGATATTAATGAATGGCTCAGTAATGATCCTGCGGCTGCTGAAGATACTACCCAACTTGCCATAATTGAATTGCCCAGAAACATTGATTTTTCAATGAATGTATCGGCCAATGAAGTACTATACGATAACTTGGTTTTTTCTAATGCCAGGGGTAATTTAAATTTAAGGGATGGTATCCTTTCCTTTAGGGATGTAGCTACTTCGACTATGGGTGGTCAAGTGACCTTTTCCGGAACTTATGATGCCCAGGATCCTGCATTGCCCAAATTTGATATGACTTTTGATGTAAGCACCGTTAGCATTCAGGAAGCATTCAGATCTTTAAATACTGTACAGGTTTTTGCTCCTGTAGCCCAGCATCTGACAGGTAATTTCTCTACTAAATTTGCATTAAATGGTAATCTGGGTCCGAATATGATGCCGGTGTTATCAAGTCTAGACGGTAAAGGTCTGGTAAGAGTAGTTCAGGCGGCTTTTCAGGATAGTCGACTATTACAGGGAATTACTTCTATTACTCGTTTAAGCGAGACAAATAGCATTACACTCAAAGATTTAGCACTGAGTACTACGATAGAGGATGGAAGACTAAAAGTAAGCCCTTTTAATATCCGATTATGGGATTATGCCACCACTATAGAAGGAAGCACAGGCTTTGATGGAAGTATAAATTACCTTCTAAATATGCAGGTACCCGCTGGTAGGTTTGGTGCCCAGCTAAATCAGGTAATAGCCGGTATCTCAGGTACTGAAGCCGCAGGTACTACAGTGATCCCTGTAGCCTTAAATGTGGGGGGAACATATCAAAATCCAAATGTCTCTTTGGCCGGGGGAGAGAAAAGTATAGAAAATTTGCTGGCAGGTGCATTAAAAAGCAGAATAGGGGCTGAAAGAGGACGTGCAGAGGATCAAATTAAACAGGTTCAGGAGAATGCTATAGAACAGTTTAGGGCTAAGGAAGACAGCATACGCACCGAATTGAGACAGAAAGCTGAAGTAGCTAAGGATAGTGTCCGAAGAGAAGCAGACAGGGCAGTGGAAGAAGCAAAGCGAAAAGCAGCAACAGAAGCAAAAAACATTTTGAGAAGAGGTTTTGGAGGAGTAGTCCCAGCCCCTGCCAAGCCGGACACTACGGTCAGAGGCAATTAATATATATAAACAGAGGCTGTCTCCTAAGTAAGGACAGCCTCTGTTTTGATCGGGGTCGGTATCTGAGTCAATTTTCAGCTCTTGAATTTAATTAAGCCTCTTAGTCCACATAATATATTCTTTTTACCCTACTGCTGATATTGGTCAATAATTCATAGGGAATGGTGCCTATAGATGAAGCAAGATCCTGAAGGGAAATGCCTTCCCCATATACCATCACTTCGTCTCCCTCATTTGCTTGTATATCAGTTATGTCTACCATAGTCATATCCATGCAGACATTTCCGATGACAGGTGCTTTTTGGCCTGCTATCAACACGAAACCTACGCCATTACTGAACCTTCTGTCATATCCATCTGCATAGCCTATGGATATAGTGGCGATTTTTCCATCTTTTAGCATAATACCTTTTCGGCTGTATCCAATGGTTTGCCCTTTCTGAAGTGTTTTGATTTGGGAAATAGTAGTTTTAAGAGTACTGATAGATTTCAATGGGGATTTTTCCTTACCGGTAATTTCTATTCCATATAATCCTATCCCCAATCTAACCATATCCAGTTGATATTGTGGATAACTGATAATACCGGCAGAATTTAAGGCATGCCTGAGTGGTTTATAAGTAAGGTGAGCTGAAATAAGCTCAGTCATTTCTATAAATTTATTCAGCTGATGTATAGAATACGTTTCGTGTATCTGTTCGTCCGCTCCTGCCAAATGTGTATATAGGCTTACTATAGGCAGTTTATAATGGTGGATAAGTTTATTTAGATCAGGAATTTCCTCTAATGAAATGCCTAACCTATGCATGCCTGTATCTAGATCCAGATGAATACTTATGGTCTTATTTTCCTGAATGCAAAAATTACCTAATAGTTTAAAATGGTTTAAGCTATAGACTACAGGCTCTAAATGATGTTTGCTAAGCTGAAAAAATGATTCTTCTGAAGGATTCATTACCATAATCGGTAGTGTAATGCCCTGTTCCCTTAAATACACACCTTCATCTGTATATGCTACTGCCAGGTAATCAGCTTTTAATTGCTGCAGATGGTTGGCGATTTCTGCAGGTCCTCCACCATAAGCAAATGCTTTGACCATGACCATAATTTTCGTTGAAGCATCAATTTTATGCCTGTAGAAATTATAGTTATGGGTAAGAGCATTTAAATTTATTTCAAGTGTGGTTCCATGAACCCTTTGTTGAAGGTAGTTCACTATCTTTTCAAATTTAAATGTTCTCGCACCGGTCACCAGGATAAGGTCATGGTCAAAAGTATTATTGAGGTTTGATGTGATAAAGTCGTCGGTGGTAGGATAAAATTCAGAGGTAAAATTTTCACATTTGCCAACTAACGTGATATTATCTCCTATGCCATAAAGATGGTCTATTTTGTACTGCGTCAGGAGTTTGGATACTTCATTATACAATTCAGCTCCGGCACCTACCTGGAGAAAATCGGATAACACCAATATTTTTCTCTTTTTAGGTCTTTGTACCTGCATAAAATCCAGGGCTACTTTCAGACCTTCCAGATCATTGTTGTAGGTATCATCGATGATGAGGCTATTATGTATGCCCTGTTTTAAGGTGAGTCGCATTTCCAGCGGTTTGAGTAGCTGAAGTCCTGATTGTATTTCTTTCTCTGAAAATCCCAAAGTGAGGCAGGCGGTGATCACATGGCATATGTTTTCCAGAGAAGCTTCATCTGAAAAGGAGCATGAAAAGGTGAACAGAGAAAAATCAGGTTTGATAAGCATGATTTTAGTATATTCAGGACCTTTTTTTACGGAAAAAGTATAATCTGATCCAGGTTTTTGGGACCAAGAGATCAATATTGCCCCATCAAACCTTTCTTCTAATGCTTTCGATACAGGCAGGTGATCTTTTCTATAAATAATATAATGTGCTCCGTTACCTAATTGGGATTTTTCAAATGCTTTGTCCAATAGGGTTTCAAACCCCTCCTGATGGGCTGTACCCAAGTTAGAATAGATGACCAGGTTAGGGGATATCATTTTATTTAAAACAGTCATCTCTCCCGGTTTGGATATACCGGCTTCTAATATGGCTATCTTATGATAAGGTGCTATTCCAAATATTGAAAGCGGTACTCCGACTTGACTATTATAGCTTTTTGGACTTTTGGCAATAGGATATTTAGTGGCCAGAATCAACCCAAGCCATTCTTTGATAATGGTTTTTCCGTTACTACCGGTTATGCCTATCACCTGCCCCATAAAATGGTTCCTTTGGTATATGGCCAAAGCTTGTAATGCCTTTAAGGTATCCTCTACCAGGATAAAGGTAGCATTTTGAAATTCATGGATATCAGTTGGGATAGACTGTATAATATATACTCTTACCTGTCTATGATAAGCTTCGTGAATATAGTGTGCACCATCATAATTGGGTCCTGTTAAAGCAATGAATACTGCTTGAGATTCAAAAATTATATTCCTGCTATCAGTAATCACATGCTGAATGGCCATCGCTTCTCCCTGTACAATAATTTTTCCAGAAGTGAGCGTCGCAAGTGTCTTTATGTCAATACTTTTAATCATGGCTATTAATGTAACTTGGTCCCATTTTCTACTGGCTGATCCACTGCTGCAAGTACAATCTCTCCATTTTCATTAGAAAATCCGGTGACCAATACTTCTGATATAAAATTGGCTATCTGTCTTGGTTTTAAATTACATATGCAGACTACTTGTTTTCCGATTAAAGATTCACAGGAATATAGGTCAGTTATCTGAGCAGAAGATTTTTTTATTCCTAATGGGCCTAGGTCTATAAATAGTTGATAAGAGGGCTTTATTGCCCTTGAAAACTCTTTGGCTTCTATGATAGTGCCTATCCGAATGTCAACCTTTTGAAAATCAATAATGTCAATCGTTTGCATCATATTTTATATTTTGTATATTTGGAAACCTTAATTAGAAGTAAGGAGTTAGAAAGATATGTAATTCATATTATTTACCATGCTTAACCCAATCAATATTTCGTTTTCTATTCAAAAGGTCGCCTTTTTAGCTTTTATCCTTAGCTCTATATGTGCTTTAAATGCCTATGCCCAGGGGGAAGATAGGAACAGGAACATTCCCGAGACAAGAATAGATGATAATTTTGGTGCTATGGAGAGTCCTGAAGCAAATGTGATGGATTATAATAGCAAATCTTCTACCTCCATTCCTTCTACTCCTAAAGAAAAGGTCAATACTGGCATAACAAATAAAAACAAAGATATATACAAGCAGGGCGGGGAAAAAGATGTTCGAAAAGAAAATGTCTCTACGCTTTCTTTTAATTTGTTTTTATATATCGTAGATAAATTTAAAGAAGATTAATTCAATTAGCAGATAACCCAAAATAGAAAAGGAGATCATAGATCTCCTTTTTTCATTTATGCAACATTATTTTCTGCCAAAAATTTGTCTATATCAGCCAATGTTATCTTACCTTCATAAAAGGCCTTTCCAAACACTACTCCTTTTAGACCCATTTCCTTTAATCTGGTAAAATCATCGATATTGCGTACCCCTCCACTTGCTATGAGTGACAGTGAAGGGAATTTTTCGATAATCTGTGCATAAAGCTCAAAATTGGGGCCTTCCATTACACCATCCCTTGTTATATCTGAACATTTTAGGTGTTTAAGACCCCTTTGATAAAAGTAATCGATATGATCAAAAAGGTTGATTTCCGTTTTTTTCAACCATCCCCGTATTTTAATTTTATAATCATTCGGGTTGGTATCGGCAGCTAAATTTATTTTTTCACGTCCATATGAGACGATCCATTGGGTAAATTTATCAGCTGATTTAGCTGCTATGGATGCAGCTGTGATAGTTTTTGCACCATGTTCAAAAGCTTTTATCACATCACCATCAGTAGAAATGCCTCCAGTGAAGTCTATTTTCATTGACGTATAACCAGCCATAGTTTCCAGAATATGATAATTTTTAGGCTCCCCTCTCCTAGCACCATCCAGATCCACTAAATGCAATCTTTTTATTCCATGATCTTCAAAAGCTTGTGCTATTTCCAAAGGATTATTTGAAATGACTTCTTCAGTGGCAAAATCGCCTCTTTTGAGGCGCACGCATTTTCCATTAATTATCCAAATAGATGGTATTATTTCAAACATGTTATCGAATTTTTCAGATGTAAAATTTTACTGCTAAACACACCTTCGGAGTATTGACCCACGATAAGGGAAGGGGCATTTTTATCCTATTACAGTATTCTAAATATAAGACAGAAAAAATAGATTTAATAGTTAAAGCAAAAAATTTATAGATTTTTCAAAATAATCTAAATTTTAATTAATAGTATTATCTAAATTAAAATAAAATTAATTTTAGCCTACCTGCTTTCTCATAAATAACTATAAAATCATTGATTAGATTTTTAAAATCAGGAGTCGGTTCAATAAAGTTAATACGCTGATTCAATCCCATAACTGTGGAGGCTGAAATGCACCCGAGCATCATTTTGAACGGATTGGGTAGGATTAATTTTAATACTTATTTTCTTTCCCTCCTCATCGGTTAATTTTAAAATCTGATGGTCTCCATAATAGGATACTTTAAATAGTTTGCCGCTTAGGGCCTGTCCTGCACGGACTGTCAAGGATGCATGTTCAGGTCTAAAAAATAACCTCACCTTATCTTGATAATTTTTTGCATTTTCATCTTCTATAAAGCCGAATGAAGTATAAAAACCCTCTACTGTAGCAGTAGCCAATATTTCATTTCTCTTCCCAAAAAAATTAGCAACATAGGGGTTTATGGGTTTTTCATATAGATTTCTCGGCAAATCTATTTGCTGCAGTCTGCCTTTATGAAGGATAGCTATACGGTCGGCTGTGCTTAGGGCATCTCTTGTGTCATGGGTTACAAATATAGCGGTCACACCTGTTTTTTTGATGATCTGCCGGATTTCTTCCCTTACCTGGTCCTTGAGCAGGGCATCTAGGTTGCTAAAAGGCTCATCCATCAGCAGTATGAATGGCCGGGGAGCTATAGCCCGAGCCAGTGCGACCCTTTGTTGCTGCCCGCCGGATAACTGGTGGGGGTATTTGGAATAATTTTCTTTTAAACCTACCAGATCCAATGTTTCTTTTGCTATTTTATCTTTATCCCCTTTTGTGTGGATGAGTCCAAATTTAACATTTTCAATGATGGACAGATGGGGAAAAAGGGCATAATCCTGAAATACCATCCCTACTTTTCTTTTCTCTGAAGGAACGGATTTGTTTCTTTCTGCAATTTTCTCACCTGAAAGCAGTATACAGCCTGAGTTGGGATGCTCCAGACCGGCTATGAGTCTGAGAAGGGTGGTTTTGCCAGATCCACTTTCCCCTACGAGGGCTAATATTTCTCCTTGCTTTACTTTAAATGATACTTGGTTTACAGCAAAATAGTCGGCCTGCGAATATTTTTTGTCTATGGATTGAAGCTCTAATATTGTCATTTTCCTTACTATACATCTCGCCTTCTGATCATTCTATTTAAAAATATAATTGGGATGATTCCCGTTAGAATGATGATTAAAGCAGCATTAGCCGATTCTGCTATCATCTCATTGGTCGCCATGTCAAAGGCTTTAGTAGCCAATGTATGATAATTAAAAGGCCTTAGAATCAAAGTTAACGGTAATTCCTTTAAAACATCCACAAAAACCAATAATATACCGCTAAATAAGCTGGGTTTGATCAAAGGCAGGTCTACTCGCCATAAGGTACGGGTAGGTCCAGAACCCAAAAGCCTACTTGCTTCATTTACATGTAGCCCGATTTTTTGAAACCCTGCATCAATCGGATTATAGCCTACTGCCATAAATCTTACAATATAGGCAAAGATTAAACCAAACAAACTACCTGAGAGGATCAAACCAAGTGTCCCCGGACTAAATTGGCCGGCCAGCCACCTGTCAAAGCCTAATATCGGTATCATAATACCTACGGCTATTACTGCACCAGGTATGGCGTACCCCAGTGTGGCAATTTTTGTTATGTTTTTCATCCATTTAAAAGGACTTAGTCTTAAAGCGTATAGCAGTACCACGGACAAAATGACAACGGCTAACCCTGTTCCGGCAGCAAGACTGAAACTTCTGTATATCAAAAGGAAAAAATCTTTATTAATAACTTTCTCATAAGTCAATATTACCCAATAAACAATCTGCGCCAGCGGTATTAAAAAACTGACCAGAAATATAATTGTACAGAAGGTCGTATAGAGAAATTGTTTTTTAACATTGGGGGTGACCCTTACCAAGGGTTTGGTCAAGGCATTGGCATTTCCAAATTGGCGATTTCCCCTTTGTAGGCTTTCTAAGTATAAAATAGTAAATACGACCATCATCAGGATGGCAGATAGATAGATAGCGGTCGTAGCGTCCCCCATAGAAAACCAGGCTCTGAATATGCCTGTAGTAAAAGTGTTTACCCCGAAATATTTCACTGTCCCATAATCGTTAAGTACTTCCATAGAGGCTAGTGCTATTCCTCCTACTATGGCCGGACGTGCCATAGGTAAAGCTATTCGTATGAATGTTCTCCACCTATGGCTGCCAAGTAGTGAAGAGGCTTCTTGTAAAGTTTTGGATTGTTGTAAAAAGGAGGACCGACTGATCAAAAATACATACGGAAATAAGGTAATGGAAAGTATAAAAACGGCCCCAGGTAGGTTCATGATATCAATCAGGCTGCCTTTAATATTGATAGCTAGATGGTTTCTAAAAAAAGAATGTATAGGTCCGGCATAATCAAATATACCGGTATACGTATAGGCCATAATGTAAGCAGGAAACCCAAGGGGAAGTATCAATAGCCATTCGAAATATCTCCTGCCAGGAAAGTTATAATTGGATACCAGCCAAGCCGTGCTTACCCCAAGTAAAAAAGTGAAAAGTGATACGCCTGAAAGCAATAATAGTGTATTGCTGAAAAGTGTAAGCAGCAGGTTTTCTTTAAGATGGTACCAGCTGTCACCCGGTGGTTCAAATAGTTGTAGTAATATAGTCAGAACAGGTATGGTTACCAGAAGCAGTATTACTACTGCGGCACCTGCCCATCTGTTCCACCAATAATAGCTTTGCTTGACTAAACTCAATATTCTGGTATTCAAATGGTTTTATTTCCAGCCAATCCGGTCGAAAATCATGACAGCTTCCCTATTTTTATTGCCTAATTTATATAGTGCTATATCATCAGACTTGAAGTCCCCCCAATTTTTCAATAACGGTGAATGTTCTACTTCAGGATTTACAGGGTATTCAAAATTGATGTCTGCCAAAAGTGTCTGCGCTTCTTTTCCGGATAGAAATTCAAGTAGTTTAATAGCATTACCTTTGTTGGGAGCATACTTTGTGACTCCTGCACCGGAAATGTTGATATGTGTACCTCGATCCTCTTGGTTCGGAAAAAATATACCTACTTGCTCAGCGGCTCGTTGTTCTTCTATATTTGAGTCATTCAGCATAATGCCAATGTAGTAAGTATTTACTATGGCTACATCTCCTTCACCGGAGGCCACAGCTTTTACCTGATCCCTATCATTTCCTTTGGGGCTGCGGGCCATATTGCTTAATACAGCTTTAGCCCATTCAGTCGTTTTTTCTTCCCCATGTGCTTCTAAGATTGAAGCCAATAAGGATTGATTGTATATGTTTTCAGATGACCTGGTCAATAATCTTCCTTCCCATTTGTCGTCTGCAAGGGCTTCATACGTGCTGAGTTCAGAAGGGTCTACCCGTTCTTTACTATAAGCAAGTATTCGTGCTCTATAGGTAAGGCCAAACCATTTGTTGCTAGGGCTGTTATATTTTTGAGGGATGTTTTCTTGAAGGATTTCTGAATCTATAGATTGGAGTAAATCCTTCTCTTCAGCCCTATGCAGCCTGCCTGCATCTACAGTAATGAGAACATCTGCAGGTGATCCTGCTCCTTCAAGCTCCAATTTCTGTATCAATTCATCCGCACTGGCACTTACTACATTGACTTGAATTCCTGTCTGTGCTGTAAAATTATCAAACAACTGCTGATCTGCCTCATAGTGGCGGTGCGTGTAAACATTTACGATCTCTTGTTCCTGGCCATTACAGCTTATAATAAGCACCCCAATGATTAATATTAAAATTGCTTTAAATATTTCAGTCATGTCTATATGTATTTGGATGCAAAATTAGCCATTATTTAAATCAAATCTAAATAAAAGGAAAAAACATTTATATATTTACGGCCTTATAAAGTGTTAATAAGAAAATTACTAAATGACTATTCAGCAACTGGAGTATATATTAGCGGTAGATAAATTCAGGCATTTTGGTCATGCGGCAGATGCATGTTTCGTGACCCAACCTACCTTAAGCGCCCAGGTCAGTAAGTTGGAGAAGGAATTGGAAATACTCATTTTTGACAGGTCAAAAATGCCCGTTATCCCAACAGAACTTGGTGCGGCTGTACTGAGCCAGGCCAAAAAAGTGGTCAATGAAAGCAAAGGGATTTATGAGCTTATCTCTACTTTGAAAGGAGAAGTAAGCGGTGTGATCAAATTGGGCATCATCCCTACTTTGGCACCTTATTTACTTCCTTTATTTGTCCGTCGGTTTTTAGAGTCCTATCCTAATGTGAAGTTGGAAGTAGAGGAAATGATCACGGAGGATATCATCCGTAGACTGAGAAATGATGAACTGGATATGGGCATAGTGGTTACACCTTTAGCCGAGCAGGGGATTGTAGAAAAACCGATGTTTTATGAAAAATTTTTCGTTTACCTTTCCAAAAATCATGATTTACTGAAAAAGAAAAGTCTGGAAATTTCTGACATAGTTCACGAAGATCTATGGGTTTTACAACAGGGGCATTGTTTTAGGGACCAGGTTTTAAATCTATGTGACCAGGCCAAATTTCAAAGAATGAACTTCCACTACGAAAGTGGCTCTCTGGAAGGATTAAAGAATCTGGTAAATAAATACCAGGGCATAACCCTGCTTCCTGAACTGGCTACTACAGAACTTAATGATGAAGAAGCTACAAGGTTAAGAACCTTTAAAAACGAGGAGCCTGTAAGGGAAATAAGCATCATTCTGACCCGGACTTATCTTAAACAAAAATTAGTTCAGCTTCTTTATAAAGAAATATGTGCTTCAGTACCAGAAGAAATGACATCCATTTATCATGGAAAGAAAGTAAGGTTTAAATAAATTTTAAAATATCACAATCATTTTAAGCTTTCTGCTGTTAACTTTCAAACTTGTTTTAGGTAAAGTGTATTCTGGAAGTTATGAAATTTAAAATTATATTTTTTTTGGGGGTGTTTTTTCTAGGTATAAATGCTGTACAAGGGCAGGGATTATTCAAAAAATATATCAACAGCATAGTATTTGATACCAGTAATATAAGTAGGCCACAATTTTTAATATATCCTACAGTAGCCTATGCACCTGAAACAAGCTGGGAGTTTGGGCTAAGCACGCTATATGTTTATTATGCCAACCGGGATACCACTAATAGGCTCAGTGAGATCAATGGATTTACTTTTTTGACCTTGGAAAACCAGTTCGGAATATGGTTTGACCATGCTTTATATTCTGATCAAAACGACTGGTTATTTCTGGGCAGGATAAGGATCCAAAGTTTTCCTTTGTTATACCACGGAATTGGGCCCAATACGCCCGAGCAGTATCTGGCACGTGTGGATGCCAATCAGATCATGATCAGGGAAAGAGTGTTAAGAAAAATCCGTAAAAATCTTTTCGTGGGAGGACAGGCAGATTTTCAAAGGACTTCGGGGGTTGAATTTAACCAGCGGACCGAAGGGTC
Source organism: Anditalea andensis (assembly GCF_000714815.1). GTDB lineage: Bacteria > Bacteroidota > Bacteroidia > Cytophagales > Cyclobacteriaceae > Anditalea > Anditalea andensis. The sequence continues at coordinate 72,744 of NZ_JMIH01000022.1, forward strand.
ATTGGATGAACTTCCATTAGGTGCTGATGGAAGTGATAATCTAGGCTTAGGAATGGGAGTAGTCTATGACAGCAGACATAATGTATTAAATGTACGGGACGGATTATTCTCCGAATGGGCATTTTTGCGTTATTCTTTCGCAAGTACCTTTACATTTACTAATCTTATATCTGATACGCGGATCTATAGGCCAGTGGGAACAAATAATGTTATAGCAGCCCAGCTTTTAGGTGAGTTTAACTTCGGTGATGTTCCGTTCAACCAAATGGCCCTTTTAGGAGGTGAAAGTATAATGAGGGGATATTATTTTGGTAGATTCCGGGCCAACCACCAGATAGCAACGCAGGTAGAATACCGGTTTTTACCACTAAAACTAGGTTTTACGGATAGAATCGGTGCAGCTGTCTTTGGTGGTGCCGGCACAGTATTTAATAATCTGGAAGGGTTTTCGATCAATAACTTCGTATGGTCGGGTGGAGCAGGATTACGTTTCTTACTGTTTCCTAAGAAGGATATTTATACGCGATTTGATCTGGCCTTTACCAACGAAGGTAGGGGGATTTATATTTTTATCGGTGAGGCTTTCTGATCAGTTATCCACAATCTCCTGTACCCTACCCACGGTTCCGTCCTCTAGTCTTACTTTGATACCATGTGGATGAAAAATAGATTTGGTCAATAAAGACTGTACTATCCCTTCCGTCAGTTTTCCTGTTCTCTGGTCCTCTTTTTTTACAATTTTTACTTCTAAGCCGGGAAAGATGTCTTTTCTGTTTTGTCCGTTCATGGTCGGATTGTGGATAACTTTAAAGTGTTAATGCAGTAAATATATTAAGCTCTGCGATTTACGCAAAATATACCATAGTGAAATAGATAGTCATTAGAACTGATGGGATCACATTTGTTAGCAGTATAATACTGCTATTTGTGTAAGTCTAAATCCAACTATCATATTATGTGGATAACCTTAGCCTAAACTTCCCCTATCACCATTTTAAATCCTTCACCATGTAAGGTGATGATTTGAACCTTTGGATCTTCTTTCAATAGTTTTCTGATTTTACTTAAATATACATCCATGCTTCGGGCATTAAAGTAACTGTCATCCCCCCAGATTTGCTTGAGTGCCTGGCTACGACTCACATTATTATTGATTTCGGAAGCCAAAAGTCTCAATAGTTCATTTTCCTTACTGGTAAGTTTATTTTTACCGTTTTTACTCTCCAGAATTTGCTGATCATAATGTAAGGTAAAGTCCCCAAAATTATAGCTTTTAAGGGCCGTCACTTCGTTTCCTTTCATGGTTCTTTTAAGGATAGCCGATATTCTTAAAAGTAATTCTTCCATGCTGAAGGGTTTTGTTATATAATCATCAGCCCCTATTTTCAGACCTTCTATGACATCATCTTTTAGATTTTTTGCTGTCAAATAGATGATAGGTATGTTTTCCTCCACTTTTTTGATTTCTTTACCCAAAGTAAAGCCATCCTTTTTTGGCATCATGATATCAAGTATACAAAGGTTATATTTATCCTTTTTAAACTTGTTCCAACCTTCTTCACCATCTTTACACAATGTGGTTTCATATCCTTTCATGGTAAGATATTCCTGTAAAATATCGCCTAAATTTGGATCATCTTCTACTACTAAAAGTTTTGCTTTGCTCATTTTTTCTTGGGTAAATATATCGTGAATGTACTACCTTTTTCTGGCTCACTTTCTACAAAAACCTCGCCATGGTGGGCTTCTACCATTGTTTTAACGTAGGCGAGTCCTAAGCCGAAGCCTTTTACATCATGGACATTGCCGGTGGGGACTCTATAAAATTTATCAAAAATCTTTCTTTGGGATTCTTTATTCATACCTATGCCTTTATCCTGAATGCTAATGGCTACCTTGTCAGCATAGTCATGAGCAGAGAGAATAATGTCAGGTTTTTCTTTAGAATACTTGTTGGCATTATCCAAAAGGTTGTTTATAATATTGGAAAGATGGAAAGCATCCGCCTCAATATATGGATCTTCAAGATCCATGTCAGCCCGGATTTCCCCGCCGCTTTTTTCTACCTGTAGGGCAATGTTATTTTTTGCATTTTCTAATATATCTATCAGGTTTACTTTTTCAAATTTCAGTTTAAAATCCTTTTTGTCAAGAGCGGCTGCCTGGAGCACCTTTTCTACCTGAAGTCCCAGTCTTTTGTTTTCATCCTTAATGATACGGAGGTAGCGGTTCCTGAATTTATCCTGATTGGCCAGATCGGGATCCTGTAAAGCTTCCACAGCCAAGCTTACCGTAGCAATTGGCGTTTTAAATTCGTGGGTCATGTTATTGATAAAATCATTTTTGGTTACAGAGAGCTTTTTCTGTCTTATGATTACTTTTATAGCATAAATAAAACATGCTATTATGATGACCAAAAAAGCAATAGAACTCAATAGTGGCCCCCATACCTGCTGTAATAGATAGGCTTGCTTGTTTGGGAAATGAACCATTAGGTAATTTTCTCTGCCCATAAAATCACTGGGAAATAGTTTTGCCTTCATGCCCTCTTCTATTATATTGGTTTTATTATCCATTTCAGATAAAGGGATGATATTTTCATCATCATCAAGAACCGCCAATTCAAATTTTTGAGTAATGCCATGTTCTGAAAGCTGTGATCTAATAATATTATTTACCAGTACAGGGTCTATGCGTTCCATAATTCTTTTTCTGCCCTCCATGAGTTCATTAAAGATACTTTCCATCATCTCTATTTTCATATTGGCTTTTACGATCTTTTCAGCTGCGTCTATGGGCAGATTATATTCCTCAATGATTTCATTTTGGGATATAGTATCGTTTCTTCTGCTCCTGCGCTTGTTACCCTGCTCAGATAGGTATTGAAATGCTTTTTCCTTTTCATTGAGCAGAATGGTAAGTTCATCAGGGGTCATATGTTGCCTGGCTACAGAAGGTGGCATATAGGTGAAAAAGCTTTCTACATCCACTATCAAATCTAAATCACCGCCGTATGACTGAATGATTTTCTGAAATGTAGCAGATAGCTGAGGCATTGGGCTGGAAAAAATGCTGTCTACGACAGAAGGTCTTTTCCTGGTTACCTGTCGTCTTTTGATGGTGAATTCAATAGGCTCTATTTTTTGAAATAGTGATTCCTGCAAGAGGGTATCCTGCATCAGGTTGCTTAGGAATATGTCACTCGCTTCATTTTTTTCTAATTTATTTACCGTAGAATAGAGTGATTGATATACATTTTGTTCAAATCTTTCCTGGTTTATCTTAAGGGCATTATTTACCCAATAATACTGGAATGCCACCAGCCCAAGTGTAGCCACTGACATCAGGACGATCACCAGGTTCATTTTCGTTTTACTCATATTACAAATTTAAGCCTAATAATAGATCAGCTAGGATGGTTAACAATATTTAACAGCATTAAGTCCATATTCGATTCATAATCTAACACTTATCTGTCTTATAGTAATTCCTTTCCCCAATCCAGATTAACTGCTGAAGGTTTCTTTTTATTCTTATCCAGCAATCTATATCTTTGCACCCAAATATTTTACTATGGAAATCAATAATCAGCAATTTGAAATTCAGGGTGTTCCCCTGTTGGGTTTGGCAAAAGAATATGGTACGCCTCTTTACGTATATGATGGCCAGAAAATTTTAGATCAGGTACAAAAACTAAAACAGGCTTTTTCTACTGTAAATCTGAAAATAAAATATGCCACTAAAGCCCTTTCAAATTTATCTATACTCAAACTGATGAAAAAAGCAGGTACTGGTGTAGATGCTGTATCTATAGAAGAAGTATTACTGTGCCTGCATGCTGGTTTTGACTCAGCTGAGATCATGTACACACCAAACTGCGTCTCTTTTGATGAAATACAGCACGCTGTAGATCTGGGTGTAATGATTAACATTGATAACATACCTATGCTGGAGCATTTCGGTTCAGTATATGGAGGGACAGTGCCGATCTGCATCAGGTTAAACCCACATATCTTGGCAGGTGGTAATGCTAAAATATCCGTGGGCCATATAGATAGCAAGTTTGGTATCAGTATACTTCAATTAAAACATATACTGAAAATAGTTGAAGCTCATCAATTGAAGGTAACAGGTCTCCATGTGCATACCGGTTCGGATATTTTGGATGCGGAAGTATTTTTAAAGGGTGCTGAAATTCTTTTTGATGCAGCTATAGCTTTTAAAGATTTGACCTTCCTGGATTTTGGCGGCGGATTTAAAGTAGCCTATAAAATAGGCGATATCGCCACTGACATCATGGAAGTAGGAGAGAAGGTTTCTGCAGCTTTTAAAAATTTCTGCGATAATTATGGAAGAGATCTGGAAATCTGGTTTGAGCCTGGCAAATTTCTGGTTAGTGAATGTGGGTACCTTTTGGTAAATGCCAATGTGATAAAAGCTACTCCTGCATCTACCTTCGTGGGTGTGGATTCAGGATTGAACCACCTTATCCGACCCATGATGTATGATGCCTACCACGGAGTAGAAAATATATCCAGAATCGAGGGGCCAGAGAGAATTTACACCATCGTGGGGTATATCTGCGAAACAGATACCATAGCTGCGGACAGAAAGTTAAAAGAGGTAAAAGAGGGGGACATTTTAGCTATCAAAAATGCCGGAGCATATGGATTCAGTATGGCATCTAATTACAATAGCAGACTCCGCCCAGCAGAAGTTTTAATTTTAAATGGCCAGCACTATTTGATCAGAGAACGCGAAACATTTGATGATATCCTGAAGCATCAGGTAGTACTGGATTTATGAGATGCTTTTAATTTTACCATAAAATAACTTTGTCATTTTGAGGTAATTTAATAAATTTACAAGACAAGTGAACCACTGCAATTAGCCCTGGTAGTTGTAACTATTTCATAAAGCCCCGGAGCCAACTCTCTGGGGTTTTTTTATGTAAATACGTTTAGGTATATGTTATTCCATAGTAAGGTAGAGTACTGGTAGTAGGTTTTATATGCACCCCTTTCCTTTACACTTAATAGGATACCCCTATGCCATACCACTTTTTTAGATTATTGAATGCCAAAATATAGGTTTGGGAGCTTTATTATAGGCATAATATGAATCAATACCGGACATCTATAGCATAGTAAATCATTCCAGCGTCCATTAATAGTTGAAATCTCATACAAACCCATTTTAAAAAAGCTTATGTAATTTACGCTTTTAGGAAAATTTGATACTTAAGCGAAAATTTTATTGTCATTGTCTCATCATTTATAAAAAGCAGTTTGATAACTATATTAGGTAGTATATCACTATAGATAGCTTTTTTAAATATTTTTCACCCTGAATTTGGTTTTTATTTGTAATTATATTTTGTCTATAACATAATTCTTGTATTTATTTGATGTAAATGAATAATTTATAAAATTTCATTAAGGTGTATATGAAATACATAAAATAATTTACGTATTTATAAAATACGGTTTTATTGGTTCAAGCACCAATAAAAACATAATGAAATATCAATATATATTACGGTGCGGAACTAGAAGTAAATACATCTAAGATTCAGGAGTATTCCGCGCAATATACAGCATATGGGAAAGTATTACACTCATCTTCTATTCATAAAAATGTTAATGTTCCTAGGGAGTTTTTTCCTAGTGGATCAAAGCATTGCACAGACCATCGGTATAGTAGAACCTAGGTTTAATGGATGTCTTCAACAAACGACCATTTTCGTAAATGGAGTAGGTCCTATTGCATTTGAATATTATAGAAATGGTATAATCGAAGCCACTGATGTCATATCGACAGCTGATGCTACTGGTCAATATATATCAGTAATGCATAATCTGCCTCCAGGCCTATATGAGGTCAAAGTTACAGATCCAAATGGGAACAGTGACAGACAACCCGTCAATGTATTTTTAGCCACTACTGTAAGTGTGGGGGTTAATAGGACCCAGAATGCCACGTGTTCAGGTACACCTACGGGGGAGGCAATTATAAATGTTACTTCCAATAGTTCTTTCACCGTCAGATTATATAATAAAAATAATCCTACTGTACTTATAAGGGAGTTTAATAATACTCAGACACTAACTGCATTATATGCCGGTGAATATATAGTGGAAGTGAGAGATGCCTCTGGATGTGTAGCATATGAAGAAATTGTTATTGAAGAACCATTGCCACTGCTTCTGGCTGAAGGGGAAGATCTTACAGTATATAATCCGGTATGCGATAGTGATCAGGGTAGAGTGATTACCCGGATCAGTGGGGGAAATGCACCTGAATATGAATTTGGGATTTATAGAAACGGAAATATATATAGGGACAATCTCGTCACTTCAGGTGGGGGTAATATTGATATCAATGATTTACCTATAGGAAATTATTTTATCAGGGTGTATACTAATAGAGCAGAGGATAACACTTGTTATACCGATTATCCATTTGACATTATATATATAGAAAAATTCGGAGTAACAGCTTCACCCATGCCCATATCTTGTTTTGGTTTAAGTGACGGAAGTGTAAATCTGGTTTTTGATGGAGATTTAACCTCCCCGTTTCTTATCAATTTGACTCAGGAAAATGGTACAGTGATACCATTTCCTCGCCAAAACACAGAAACCTTTACAATAGATCGCCTTGGGGCTGGGAATTATAGGCTTGCGGTAAGAGATGCAGAAGGCTGCGAAATGTATCGATCATTTACTATAGTAGAACCTGCTGAACTGCATATAGATGAAGAAGCTGTATTGGATGCCTGTTTTGGGGAGAGAAATGGAAGTATCAAAGTAAACGCCTCTGGAGGAACATCGCCATATACCTTTTCTTTGAGTAGTGACTTTAGTTTGGAGCCGTCACAGGACCACAGCGAAAAAACCTTTACGGGATTAGCTGCAGGCATATATACAGTATATGTAAAAGATAGAAATGGGTGTATATCCCAAACCGCTGAGATAGCTGTAGAAGCACCCTCTGCACAGGTTGACTTGACACTAGTAAATATTCTACATCCTTCCTGTCCGGAAGCTGCATCGGGGGAGATTGAAGTAGAAGCCTTTGGGGGTTGGGGATCGCCTTTTAGGTATAGCTGGGTAAGAGAAGGTAGTACAAATGTGCTAAGCTCAATAAACAAACTTCAAGAAATCCCTGCAGGGAGGTACCAAGTTACTGTCCTGGATAAAAACGGATGTGAATATGTACGCATTTTCGAACTGATCGACCCCGTATCACCGAATATAGAAATTACACCTACCCCAGTTGCCTGTTATGGTGAGGAGAACGGCACTTTATTGGTAAAATTAAGTGGGAGTGAGCCATATGAGATTATTATGGGAGACGTGGTTCATTTTGGTACTGAAATCACCTTCCCGCGTTTGGCTGCAGGTTCTTATACCGTGCAGGTGAAAATAGCAGAAAGCTGTTACATAAACAGAACCGTAACGGTACAATCTCCATCAGAATTACTGATTTTGGAAGATGATGTGCTGATAAGTCCTGTATTATGCTATGGGGATAATGGTGGAGGCATCATGGGATTGGCCATCCAAGGGGGGACTGCTCCATATACCTATCAGTGGCAAAAGAAAAATGCGGATAATGATTGGATAGATCTTATAGATAAAACCGATTTGGAAATCAATCAATTGATAGCAGGTGAATATAGACTCTCTGTAATAGACGATCGGAACTGTAGTATACTATCTTCCTCATTTATATTAAATCAGCCTAGATTATTTACAATAGATGAAATTGATAAAGAAGATGCTGGCTGCTATGGGGCAGCCACTGGTAGCATCAAGGTATCAGTCGATGGTGGTACTCCCCCATACTATTACTCACTGGACAATGGCTTGACATATTATCCATTTAACAACAGGAATGAAGCTAATATTTTGTCTCTTCTGGCTGGTGAATATACCCTAAAGGTTAGGGATGAAAACCAATGTACTGAAGTGCAGGCCTCTTCCATTACCATCAATGAGCCTAATGAAATAGTTTTAGATGATCTGGTAATTGAAAATGCCTCTTGTGCAGGGGCAAATGACGGGGAAATCACAGTTTTTGTATCAGGGGGAAGTGGAAGTACTTTAACTTATGCCTGGTTTAAACAAAGTCAAAACAATGTGGTGAGAAGTACCTCATTGAAAGTAGAAAACCTAGAGGATGGCAATTATTTTTTAAGCGTAAAAGACCCAGCTAATATTGATTGTGAAAAGGTATTTGGACCGTTTACCATTGCTGCTCCTTCTTCCATAACCGTTTCTGTGGTTCCCACCCATATCATTTGCCGGGATGATAATAGTGGCCGTCTAAGCATTGAAATGATATCAGGAGGAAACCTACCGTCAGGTGAGGACTACATAGTAGAATGGACAGGGCCAGATGGTTTTCGCTCCACTGAAAGGGATATTTATGATTTATATGCAGGACATTATACGCTTAGCGTGAGTGATGATGGCAATAGCTGTCATTTTAGCCAAGTTTATGAAGTATTACAGCCAGAGAATAAGCTGGATATAAACGTTTTGAATGTAAGGGAGCCGAAGTGTTTTAATGAAAACAATGCAAGAATTGAGATACAGCCTATTAATGGTATTGAACCATATAGCTATTCGTGGTTTAAGTATAATGAAGAAACGGATAGGTTTGAAACAATACCCGGCGTAACCACCAGAATCTTAAACCAGCAGGGAAATGGCATCTATCGTGTAAAGGTATTAGATGATGTAAATTGTTTCGTTGAAAAAGATATAGAAGTAAATCAACCTGACCCTATTACTATTCAATTAGTAGATAAGATGGACATCAGTTGTTTTAATTTTAATGACGGGTATATTAATGTTAATGTTCAGGGTGGAACCCCTCCCTATACTTATGTGTGGTCAAATGGTCAAAATAACAAAGATATATTTGATCTGCGTCCGGGAAATTATTCTCTTACCGTATTTGATATTAATGGCTGTTTTTCGAGGGAAGAGGATTTTGAGATAAAAGGTGTGGTTAGGCCCTCTATTATCGTACAGAGTAAAACAGATGTGGTCTGTGATGAAGAGGGGGGCGCCATCAGTATCGAACTGGAGAATGGGTTAGATCCTGCTGATTATACTATTTTTTGGAAAAATTTACAAACAGAGCAGGTGTTTGGCCAAAATCAAACTACTGTAACTGGTTTGAGAGTGGGGATCTATCAGGTAATAGTACAGGTAAGTGCTCAGTGTGAAGTGAGCAGGATCATTAGAATAGAGGGCCCTGAATCTCCTTTAGAGTTATTGGTTGCGCAGGAAGATCCTCGGTGTCCCGGTTTAAGTGGGGCGGTATATTTAAATGCCAGAGGAGGGGTTGCCCCATACAGTTTTTTTATCCGGATGGAAAATGAATGGAGAGAACTTAATGGCTCTATTATCGGATCTTTGGACATAGGAAATTATGACGTAAAAGTAAGGGACGATAGACGTTGTGAAAAAGAAGGAAATTTAGAAATTACTCAGCCCAACCCTCCTTCTTATAGTGCAGAAAAAATTAAAGATGTATCCTGTTTTGGAGGTAATGATGGTAAGATTTCCTATTCTGTAACGGGAGGTACCTATCAATGGTTTAGGAAAATACCCGGCCAAAATGATCAGCCGGTACCTGCGTCAGAACTCAGTGCATTGGTCGCTGGTATATACTATATGGAAATCACCTTTGCCGCTAACTGTGTGGAACCAAGTGAGGAAATTACCATAGGACAACCTTCCCTGCTTCAGGTAAATGTTGATAAAGAAGACCCTACTTGTTTTGGAGATACCGGAACAGGCACCATCAATATTTTGGGAGGAAACAGAAGTAAAACTATCCAACTGATATCTTTGGCTACAAATATAGAAGTAGGCCGAAGAGAAGATGTTTTTGAGAATATTATTTTATTTGATAATCTACCAGTCGGGGATTATAAATTTATTGTTACAGATCAGGGATGTGGTAATTTAGAAGAATCCTTTACAATCAATCCGGTGGTACAGCCCATGTTTTCGGATATTGAAATTCGAAATATCACATGTAGGGGAGATAATGACGGCAGCATAAAAGTGATAAATCCGACTGTAAATGTAGGTAGAAGTTTTAAGGTCAGTCTTAATGGTATAGATCAGCCATCAGGTGTGTTCTTATTTGAAAATTTGAGTCCTAGTACTTATATCATTCAAATTTCAGATAATGAAGGTTGTGTTTCAGAAAGACGAACAGTAGTTATAACCGAACCAGAGGGCATTGAATTTACCGAAATCCGTACAATTAATCCTACTTGTTTTCGAGGTAATGATGGGTTTTTTAGGTTCAAGCCATATGGTGGCAATATGGAATATACTGCCGTATTGACTAATTTATTCACCAATGAATCAATTGAACTTAATTTACTTCAAGAAGGGGGTAATTATGAATTCGCTGGATTGGGGAGGGGCTCATATCGGGCCATACTCACAGATGGAAAAGGTTGTACGGAAAATTATGAATTTACTCTGTCCGAACCGGATGGCCTGGGCGTAGAAATTATTACGGAGAGCATCCTATGTAAAGGAGGTGTGGCAAATGCCAGGTTGACATTAACAGGTGGTATTGGTCCATTTACCGTGCAGTATAGAGCGGTTGGGAAAAATTGGGTAACGGAGACCAGCGGTATCAGGGAATTACTATTGCCCAACTTACCTGCTGGCCGATATGAATATAAAGTAGTTGATGCACAGGTCTGTGAAGAAGTGACCAATACTTTTGATTTAGTAGATGGAGAAAAAATAGAAGTAAGGGTTCAGGTTTCACCTGTTTCCTGTGAAGGTAGCACTGATGGGGTCTTGGAATTTAGTGCAGGTGGCAGCAGGAGAGAAGGTGCGTTCAATTATTTTTTCATGGTGAATGGGGACCGCATACATGGAACTAGGCTTATCGTTCCTCCGGGTATATATAGTGTCAGCGCTGGAATCGGTGATCAGGAAGCTAACCTGTGTTATGCTGACGAAATAACGGTTAAAGTACCAGTAGTAGACCCCATGGTGATCAGGGTGGAGGCTTCGGATGTATCCTGTAAAGGTGGAAATGATGGAAGGATATCATTGGACATCACAGGCGGAAATGAAAACTATCGGGTGGAATGGACCAATAATGCACAAGGTATGGAACTTACGGGACTTAGAAGAGGTAATTACACCGCTTTTATCTATGATGGAAGAGATTGTTTCCAGACCGTACAAGTGACGATACGCGAGCCGGAGGAAGAATTACAGGTACTTGGAGACCTCAAGTATGAAACCTGTAATCTGATAGGTGAAACAGCAATTACCCTTCAGGTCAGGGGTGGTACCACTCCTTATACCTATCTATGGTCTAATGGCGCCACTACACAGGATATTAATAACCTAGGTGCAGGAAAATATACCGTAGAAGTAACAGACGCCAAAGGCTGTCGGGTAGAAAAGACATTTGATATGCCAGCCGCTAAATCTGTTATAGAGATAGAAGCCGGAGGCCGATTAAATCTTTGCTCTCTGAATGAGCGGGGGGAAATTAGACTTACTGTTTCTGGTGGTGCGGGTGGATATGTATACAAATGGAAACATGGACCTGTCACACCGATCATTTCTAACTTACTGCCGGGAGAATATACAGTAGAAGTAACAGATACAGATGGATGTGTGGCTACAAGTACGACTATAATCCAGCAGCCTTCTCCTATCAGGCTGAGCATAAGTGATCTTTCCAATGTTTCCTGCAGAGGGTTAGAGGATGGATCTATAAAAATAAATATAACAGGAGGAGTAGCACCTTACAAAATTCATTGGAGTACTGGGATGGTGGGAGTGACAGAAGCAACCCATCTGGGTCCGGATAATTATACAATCCGTGTCGAGGATGCATTGGGATGTATGACCTCGACTTCCGTTACTATCAGGGAACCGGAAATGCTTGATTTCAGCCAGGTGATAGAAGATAGTCAATGTGCGGGGGAGAATAGGGGAGCCATTTTATTGACCGTGGAAGGCGGTACTGCACCATACTCCTATAGATGGACCGCCGCTGCTGGAAATCCTGCCAATGGAGCGACTAGTAGAAACTTACGAAACTTATCCCCTGGTGTGTATACAGTATTGATTACGGATAGGGGTGGCTGTACTACAGGAGGCTCTTTCACTGTGTCAGAACCAGACCCTTTAGCTATACGCGGTACTTACCCTACTATGCTTGCCTGTAATGGTGCCACTGATGGGTATATTAATCTTGCAGTAGAAGGTGGCACTCAGCCATATCAATTGAAATGGTCAGATGATCCAAATAATAATTCATATAACCGATCCAATCTGGCAGCAGGTAGCTATACTGTGGAGATCACGGATGAAAATGGATGTAAAGCTACACGTAACTTCCTTATAGAAGAACCAAAGCCGCTCGTGGCGCAGCTCTTTTCAAGAATAGATATTGACTGTGAAACCAGGGCTGTAGTAGGTACTGCCTGGGTTATCGTGGAGGGTGGCACCGGTGAGTATGAAGTAAGGTGGCACAGTGGGGAAATGAACGTGAGGGAAGTGAATTTTTCTAAGCCAGGCGATATTTCAGTTTATATAAAAGATGTAAATGGATGTAATATTGACGCTTCAAGAACTGTTAATTTTCCACCATTATTTGCAGATGCAGGGTTTAGCTATACTGTTATCAGCATAGAAGGAGAGGGAGAAGTACTTATCAACGACCCTATACAGTTTAATGATCAAACTACTGGTAATGTTATCGCATGGCAATGGGATTTTGGTGATGGAAAGGGAAGTACCGAACAGCATCCAAAGCATGTTTACACTTCTCCCGGGAAATACGAAGTCCGATTAAACGTATATGATGTATATGGATGCTCTACTATGAATACCATAGAAGTAGAAATAACCAATTCATATAGGATTTTAACCCCAAATGCATTTTCTCCAAACGGTGATGGTCTCAATGATTATTTTGTACCTAAATACCGTGGGATATCAGACATAGAAATGCATATTTTCAATACTTGGGGTGATCTTCTTTATTCCAGCTATTCAATGGAAGATCCTGGGTGGGATGGATACACTAAGGGAAAAATGAGTCCTAACGGGAACTACGTGTACAAGATCAGTTTTACGACCCGTGAAGGAAAACGAAATACCCTTTCAGGTGTATTTTTATTAATCAACTGACAGTATGTTTTTAATTTAATTAAAGATTATATGAAGTTGTTATCTTATATAATAGGTATTTAGGAGTACATGTATTTAATACGATGGTGTGACATATAAGCGTCTACGAATATTATGCTATCAATATACCTGTTCAAATACAAAAATTGGAGATTGTGTGTTATTGGTCTTTTGATTGATGATAATTAAAATTATTCTTGTATATTTTTATTATTATATTTTGTTAAAACCAATAAGATTGTATTAATTCATTTAATGCGATGTTGTATTAGAATTTCATTTCGTTGCATATCAATAACATAAAATTTTATTTAAAATAATTAAAAACATTATTTATACTTTATATAGCAAATAAGGTATTTTAAAATAAGCACAATATTAATTTATAAAGGTTTAGTTAGAGCTATTGGATTAAGGGATTTATATTCCAGTGAAGAAGTTAAGATAATTTTTGCTTTTATAATGAGAACATTATACATCAAGCTGTATGGCTTCATTTGCTTAGTCGGATTTATCATGCAGCAAAGTAATGCTACATCAGCTGGTATGGTATTATCTGAAATGAAAGTAGAAGTATCAGGTAAACTGGCGCTCTGCAATCACTTTGAAAGGGGAGAGATAGTGCTGAAGGTAACAGGCGGAGAAGCTCCTTATACATACCAATGGTCAAATGGAGCGGATACTGATGTTATTTCTGATCTTAATGCCGGTACCTATACTGTTAAGATAACTGATAACCGAGGTGCCTGGATTAGCAATTCATTTATCATTCAGCCTCCTTATATCCTGACCACCGAACTTATTAACAGGAGAAATGCCTCCTGTAGTCTTAATCATAATGGGGAAATAGAGCTGAACATCATAAGAGGCAGGGGCCCCTTTACCATCCTTTGGAGCCATGGATTAGAGAATGAGACCACTGCTACTTCATTGGCACCTGGACATTATTCGGTAGCAGTAACAGACTATTATAATTGTACCAATACCATTGAATTTGAAATTGGAGCTGATGAACTTGAACTTATTGTTGACATAAATACTGATTGTGAAGCTAAAGGTGCCATATCTGTCGAAGTGAAAGGAGGGATGGCCCCTTACGACTATCAGTGGGCCCACGGTCCTGTGTCTAAAGATTTAATGGATCTGGATTCGGGCATATACGAACTGAGAGTGACTGATGCCAATGGATGTGCCACATATAAAATAATAGACCTGGAGCCGATTCCATTGTCTCTTGAACGGCTTGTAATGGATGCAGCAGATTGTTCTGTTACAGAAGCTGCAGGGTTCAAAATAATAGGCGGGAAGCCCCCTTACAAAATAGAGTGGATGGATGATCCATCTATAAAGCAACTCGTGAGAGAGGGATTATCGTCTGGAAATTATGTGTTAAAGGTAGAGGATAAATCTGGCTGTATGGTGGAATCTATGATCCATATCGAAAGTCCTTCCCCTCTTATGGTGGATATAAACACTCGGTTTGATTTCAATTGCAATGCTGAAGATATCAAAGGGTATGCAGAGGTACAGATACAGGGTGGGTCAGGACCTTTTTCTATAAACTGGAGCAGTGGAGAGACCGGTCTGCAGGAGATCAGCTTGAATAATACAGGAAGTGTAGAAGTGGAGGTAAGAGATGGGAATGGCTGTACTGTAAAGGCGGTAAAAGAAGTAGAGTTCCCTCAGCTTAATGCCAGGATGGAGTTATCCGAAATACTGATCAATGTAGATGGTGGCAATGAATTTTCTTTGGAAGAGCCCATACAGTTTAGAGCAAATATTCCTGAGGATGCTTTAGCATGGGAATGGGATTTTGGAGATGGTTTTTATAGTGATCAGCGTCATCCTACCCATATCTATAGAAGGGAAGGAGAGTATGCAGTAGCCTTAACCATCCATGACCTATTTGGCTGCCATTCTAGAGAAATATATCATGTATATATAGAAGATAAATTGGATGTGGTGATGATGCCTAATGCTTTTTCTCCAAATGGTGATGGGCTAAATGACACTTTCCAGCCAAAATTCAAAAACATAACTTCTTATGATATGCAGATATTCAATTCTTGGGGAGAGCTTTTGTTTGCTACCTCAGAGATGGACAGTGGGGGATGGACCGGTTACCTTCATGGGAGTATAGCCCCTCCGGGAAACTATGTTTACAAAGTGGCCTTTACAAGTCTGAAAGGTGAAAAGAAGTATGTCAGTGGTGTGTTTACATTGGTCAAATAAGCATTAGAATGGATGATATCAGCGGTAATAGGGTCATTTCCATTTGTGGCTGTAACTAATATTTAATACATGAAAAAATTATTACTGTTACTGTTATTGTTTCTTTTTGTTCGGCTAGTAGCCGCACAGGATGTACAATATTCCCAATTTTACGCTAATCCTATGTACTTGAACCCAGCTTTTGCAGGATCTTCAGAGGTGACTAGGGTTGGAGTAAATTATCGTAATCAGTGGCCTGGCCTGGATCATAGTTTCAACTCTTATACTGCTTTTATAGACCATTATATGTTTGATATCAATAGCGGTATAGGTCTTATCTTCAATGGAAACCGGGAAAGTATGGCTAATTTGAACACTATGGAAATCGGCGCTATATATTCATATCGATTGCGTTTGAATATGAATACGTTTTTAAGATTTGGAGGGCAGGTGAGCTATATATCCAGAGATGTGAATTTCAGTAGTCTGGTCTTTGGGTCACAGCTTAATATCGACAGAGGACAGATAGATGATTTCAGCGGTGAATTATTAGATACAGATGCCCGACATAGATTTGCTGATTTCAATTTCGGTATGTTGCTCAATTCGGATCGGTATTGGTTCGGTATGTCAGGCCATCATCTCACGCAGCCCAACGTTTCTTTTTTAGACCATAACATCAGCAGACTGGCCATGAAGCTTTCTGCTCATGGCGGGATAAAGATAGATTTAGGGTCTGGAGGGATCAATAATTTCTTTAGTAATGCTAGGCAGGAGAGAGAATTATCCTTTGCCTTCAACTTTAAAAATCAGCATCCGTTTAATCAATTGGATGTAGGCACTCAGGTGTACCTTCAGCCTATGGTAATGGGTGTATGGTACAGAGGTCTTCCGGTTAAATATGCACTTCCCAATAATGAATCGGTGGTCGCATTATTTGGATTTTCATTTGATAGCGGTATGGATGTGGGGTACAGTTTTGATTTTACTACTTCCAAATTAGGACTGATAAATGCAGGAGGCGCTCATGAGATTTCTATCAGATATAGCTTTATGTACGGAGATCCAAATCAAAGGGACAGAAGAAGCCGTATAATCCCCTGCTTCAGGTATTAAGTCAGTGTGTGGTTAATTTTTTTAAATTGTGCACATAGCCTGATCCTGGTAAAATCAGGCTTTACCCGGGGATTTATCTCCGGGTTTTTTTATAAATAAATCATGTAAAATAAGTAATCTTTATGAATTTAAAAATTTTCCTTTATACATAAAATCCCAAATGACTATTCCCATACTCACCGAGATATTTAGGGAGTGTTTGGTCCCGATCTGTGGGATTTCAAGTACATGGTCACTTTGGTAGATTACTTCTTCTTCGACACCAAATACCTCATTTCCAAATATCAGAGCATATTTTTCTCCTTGACTTGGAATAAAATTTTGAAGCATTTCGCTCTTGTCCACCTGCTCTATGGCAATAATGGTATATCCTTCTTCCCGAAGAATATTTACTGCCTCTATGGTGGTTTTGATATGCTCCCATGCCACTGATTCTGTGGCGCCGAGGGCTGTCTTTTGGATTTCTCGGTTGGGTGGGGTGCCGGTGATCCCGCACAGCATTATCTTTTCGAGCCCAAAGGCATCAGCGGTACGGAATGAAGAGCCTACATTGTTCAGGCTTCGTACATTGTCGAGTACCAGTACTAAAGGAGTTTTTTCCATCTGCTTAAATTCTTCTACTGACAGACGGTTTAATTCGTCCATACTTAATTTTTTCATCTGCTTTTTGAGTAAAATCCCTTAATTTCAAAGTTGAATTAGCCATCAAAATTAGCACAAAGATTTAAATACTATATAGCATGTCCAAAGCCGCAGTGAAAGAAACCCCTCTGATGAAGCAGTATAACGCCATAAAGGCAAAGCATCCCGGGGCTTTGTTACTTTTCAGAGTAGGAGATTTCTACGAGACTTTTGGTGAAGACGCCATCAAGGCGAGCAAAATTCTAGATATTGTCCTTACAAAAAGGGCCAATGGATCCGCTTCTCATATTGAATTGGCTGGGTTTCCCCATCATTCTCTTGACAATTATCTTCCAAAATTAGTAAGGGCAGGTAACAGGGTAGCTATCTGCGATCAGCTAGAGGACCCCAAAGAAGTGAAAGGTATAGTGAAGCGCGGAGTCACTGAGCTGGTAACTCCCGGCCTTTCTTTTAATGATAATGTCCTTGACAAAAGAAGAAACAATTATCTGGCATCCATTTATTTCAGTAAAGAAATTCATGGTATAGCGTTTTTGGATCTTTCTACAGGAGAATTCATGGCCGCGGAAGGAAACCTATCTTACCTGGACAAATTGCTCCAAAGCTTTGCTCCATCAGAGATCATTTATTCAAAGGCCCATAAAACCACAGCAGAAGAATTTCTAAAAGATAATTATAATACTTTTCACTGCGAAGACTGGGTTTATCAGTATGACTATACCTACGAGAAGCTGATCAACCATTTTGAAACAGCTAATCTTAAGGGTTTTGGAATAGAAAGCCTGGTGTGCGGACTGATAGCAGCAGGAGCTGTATTATATTATTTAGAAGAAACTGAGCATAAGGAGGTAAAGCATATCGCGTCCATATCACGCATAGCTGAAGAGAACTTTGTTTGGCTGGATAAATTCACCATTAGGAATCTGGAACTGGTCTATTCTCATCAGGATGGAGGGGTGCCTTTGATCAATATTCTTGACCAATCGGTAACGCCTATGGGTTCCAGGATGATGAAAAAATGGATGGTATTGCCCCTAAAGGAAAAAGAACCCATTGAAGAACGGTTAAAGATAGTAGATCATTTCTATAAAGAAACCGAGCTCTGTGAGGAGGTTTTACTCTACCTCAAACAAATAGGTGATCTAGAGAGGCTCATATCCAAAGTGGCTGTCGGTAGGATCAATCCACGGGAAATGAACCAGCTAAGGAAAGCCCTTAAAAGCACTGTCCCTATAAAAAATCTGCTAAAATCCCAGAAAAACCCTTCGTTAAAGAAGATAGCGGACCAAATTAACCCATGTGAGTTTTTATTGGAAAAAATCGAGAATGAACTGATGGAGGACGCCCCTATGCTTACCCACCAGGGGGGAATTATCAAAAATGGTGTAGATGGAGATCTGGATGAATACAGAAGGCTGGCTACTTCTGGCAAAGATTATCTGCTTCAGATTCAGCGCAGGGAAGTACAGCGCACCGGTATTTCATCTCTGAAAGTAGCCTATAACAAAGTCTTTGGTTACTATCTGGAGGTTTCCAATACCCATAAAGACAAAGTACCGCAGGAATGGATCAGAAAACAGACCCTTGTAAATGCTGAACGGTATATTACTGAGGAGCTAAAAACCTATGAAGAAAAAATTCTTCATGCCGAAGAAAGACTTATCGTTTTGGAATTGAAATATTTCAACCTGCTCGTCCAGGATGCGACCACCTATGTAGCCAGTATTCAGCAGAATGCCCGTATGCTGGGAATGGTGGATTGCCTGCTCTCTTTTGCACGGGTAGCCAAAGCCAACAATTACTGCAGGCCAAAATGCACTGAAACAGATGCCCTTGAGATTAAGGATGGAAGACATCCTGTTATAGAAAAACAGCTGGCCGTGGGAGAAAGTTATGTGCCAAATGACATATACCTGGATCATAACAGTCAGCAGATCATCATTATAACCGGACCGAATATGGCCGGTAAATCCGCCCTTCTTCGGCAGACCGCCTTGATCGTATTGATGGCGCAAATGGGAAGCTTTGTCCCCGCTTCTTATGCCAGAATAGGATTAATTGATAAGGTTTTTACTAGAGTGGGTGCTTCTGATAACCTTTCAAAGGGTGAGTCTACTTTTATGGTGGAAATGACAGAAACAGCTAGTATTCTTAATAATCTCTCTGACCGTAGTCTCGTACTTATGGATGAAATAGGCAGGGGTACATCTACTTATGACGGAATCTCCATAGCATGGTCCATCGTAGAATATCTGCACAATCACCCAAAATATAAGGCCAAGACCCTCTTTGCCACCCACTACCATGAACTGAACCAGTTGGCGGATGATTTTGGAAGGGTCAAAAATTTTAATGTCTCGGTTAAAGAAGTGGGAAATAAAGTAGTGTTTATGCGGAAGCTGAACAAGGGTGGCAGTGAGCACAGCTTTGGTATTCACGTGGCGCAGATGGCAGGTATGCCAAATCCTGTAGTGCTGAGAGCTTCTGAGATAATGGGGCATCTGGAGAAAGATAAAAACATGCACAAACAAAAAGAGAAAATGAAAGAGATGCCCAAGAACAACTTTCAGCTCAGTCTATTTGAAATTGATCCGAAGTTTAATGAGGTAAAGGAGATGTTAGATGCCTTTGATATTAATACCATCTCACCCGTAGAAGCACTAATTAAACTGAATGAAATCAAAAAAAAGCTTGATTAATCATTGGCAAATAAGGATAAATGGCTAATATTAGCCCACGATCGGTTAATGTGTAAAAATGTTATGGGAGTGGATATCATAGAGCAACTCAAAAATCAAGATAAATACAAAAAATTGTTTCGTACCTGGGGTGATAAAGGGACTTTATTAGAACGGGAGGAAGAAATGATTCAAGAGCTGGAAAATCTTAATTTACAGATCAATAGCGGTGAAAACCTGATTATAGGTAGCTTTGATTACAGAGATTATAGCCTTGCATATTTTACAGATAATATATTTGATGTATCTGGGTTACCGGTTGAGTATTTCAAAAAATACGGATTAGAAGCTACCATGTCTATGTTTCATGAGGATGACAGGGATGAAATGATCCAGTTTCACCAAAGTCTGCTGCCTATTTATGATAAACTGACTATAGAAGAAAAGAAAACATTTGGTTGCACTTATACCTACAGGTGGGTTCACAGGATCACAAATGAACATATATGGCAGGTGTCCTCATTGATCCCCTATATCACAGATCAGGAAGGTAATATTATCTATGACCTTCAGATCGTAGTGAGATTAAATTCTGTACCTAATCCTGCAGCATTCAATTGGGAGTATCATTATATAGCTTCTAATGGGACTAAGAGAAAAGTAGAAAAGCAGTTTGAACAAATATCATTTGACGTACTGTCTAAGCGGGAAAAACAAATAGTGGATTTAATGGTCCAGGGGAAAACTAGTTTGGCAATGTCAGAGGAATTAGGCGTTAGTCCTAATACCGTGATAACTCATAGAAAAAACATCTTACGTAAGCTAAAAGTAAAAAATGTGCTCGACTTAATGAATAAAATGAAATAAAAAGCACAAATTAATGCCCTGAAAATCAAAAGATGAGGCTTTTGTCGCTATAAATCATCATATATTTTTGCATTAAGTGTTTGCTAATTACGAAAAGAGATATACCTTTGTATCCACAATCGCAAGAGATTGTAAATAAACAAGCGAAAGTAGCTCAGCTGGTAGAGCACGACCTTGCCAAGGTCGGGGTCGCGAGTTCGAATCTCGTCTTTCGCTCTCTCTAAAGCCCTTTTCATAGAGGGCTTTGTTGTTTAAGGTAACTTTCCCTAGTGGAAAAGCCGGGATGGTGGAATAGGTAGACACGCAAGACTTAAAATCTTGTGGCTTCACGGCCGTGCGGGTTCGATTCCCGCTCCTGGTACAATTAAAACCGCTTTTTAAGCGGTTTTTTTTATGACATATTTTTAAGGATTTTATAATTATTTTTGCAATTGTTTATTAATGGTTTACTTGACCTGCAGTTAGGTCTGGATTGAAACTCTTCTTAATAGGCTTCATTTCACTAGGTAGCATTTTCATTCATGCACCCTGCGATCTTTTATATGTTCAGAAAATGTTCTTGGGGATGAGTTAGGTTTTGCCGAAAAAATATAAAACCATCTATATTATAGTATGCACTGCCAGTTTTTTGGGCTGAGCTAAAAATATTTTGATAATTATTTAAAGCGGCCTTTCCCCATACATACCTTATATCTGAACTCTAGGCCTCTGATGGAGTCACTTACTGGGAAATGCAGATAGCATAGGTCAATAATATTACTTATACCTCTCATATAAATACTTTACAAAACATATATGTAATAGTAGCCTATATTGATATGTTTATTTGGAGTCGTCCATAATGTAATAATTTAATGTTTTTATGTAAGGTTTTTTGAATCTTATAGGTCTAAAAAGGTTATTTATGTCGTATATTAGCATACATCTAATACAATTCATTAATGAACCCAAATACCGAACCTATCAATCTTCTGTGGACAGGAGGTTATGATTCTACTTTTCGTTTACTGCAGGTGATCATGGAATATAAACATCCTGTACAGCCATTTTATATCTTAGATACTGGAAGGGGGTCTACTATAAAGGAAATAGATACCCGTCATCGTATCGTTAAGGCCATAACCCAGCGTTACCCTTATGCAGATAGATTGATCCTGCCCACTAAATTTTATGCCTTGTCAGATATCAAAAAAGACGATGTCACTACGGGAAAATTTAAAGAATTAAATAAGCAGCTTCATTTAGGATCACAATATGATTGGTTGTCAAGATTCGCTGAACAATTTAAGATTAATAACCTCGAATTATCGATAGAGAGGTCGGATAGAGACACCCATTTTAAAGATACTTCTATATTTGTACCTGTAAAAGAAAAAGTTTCGGGTAATGTATATGAAGTCATCGAATCATTATCAGACGATGATCCAAGAAGTATATTCAAGCCGTTTCGGTTTCCGATACTCGATTTTTCAAAAATAGAATTACAGGCACACAGTACTAAAAAAGGATATGATGATATATTAAACCTCTCCTGGTTTTGCTTTACACCTGTAAATGGCAAGCCATGTGGACTTTGTAATCCCTGCAGATATGTGGTATTAGAAGGAATGGCGTATAGATTACCTAAAAAGGCTTTGTTTCGGTACAGGTATTTCAAAAATTATGAAATGTTTTTTAAATTGAGGAAAACGATAAAAAGGCAAATCAGAAAAGTGTTTCCCTCATATGAATAAAAAATTGTACCTACAGCAATTCATTCATTTCGTTGCTGTAGGTGTTGAAGATTGAAAATAGTTATTTACAGATCTTTGCTGGTCAGTCAGTAAGTATATGCTATGTTTTTATTACATAAGTGGATGTTGGTCTATTAATTTACAACTGTTAGTCATACCACAGTTACTCAGTAAATTAAAGACAGCAGGGTATTAATGGACGAATTGAACAGCTGAATTTAAGTTTGTTTTTATTTGAGTATATATGGTGGCGTTACCATCTACATTACCAGGTCCTATATCGATGATTCCGTCATTGTTATTATCATTAGCAGTACTTAAATCTATATGGGCTAGTAGGAGATTTATATTAAAGCGTACCAAAATTTCTGATGTTTCATTGATTAAAAGGCCATTTGTTTCTTCAGCGGACACTTCAAGATGGATTTCATCAGTTAACCATATCCTTACCAAATTGCCATTTATCCCTCCTAATATGTAAAGGGACTTTCCATGAACAAAATTATCCTCAGGATCCGCTTGGTGCTTAAAGAGTTGAAAAGTAATCTTTGAATAATTTCCACTTGGGGTAAGCCCTTCCCCTATCAGAGTCGTCTGGTAATTTCCTTCCTGAATCAACATATGGGTTTTAGGCTGTAAAATCATCGATCCGAGATCTGAATTCATATTCGATCTGAGAGGAATATTTCCTATATCTACTCCGGCTCGAAGATCTGCAGCTACTGCATAATTCATTTCAAATTTTTGAATGCCTACCTGGAAATGAGACACATTAAATTCTCCTACCATGATTCGGCCATTGTTTGGGTTGCCGGCATCTTTATGTGCAGATCCTTTTACGGTGACCATACTTTCACCAGATGACGGGTTTTCTTCTTCTTGATTACACGAACCTAATAAGATGATAAGGGCAAATGATGAAATGATGTTTAATATTAGTTTGGTCATATGATTGGATTTTTTGAAAGGAGGGTACAGTTAAATTAAGGCTTTAAATTGCTTTGTGTCTGTTTTGATGTTTATAATTCCAGATAAATAAACCACATCCTATTTGGCAAATTCTACTGAATTTGGCAGATTAGATCTAAATACACTATATATATCACTGTTACCGTCTACATTATTGGGGCCTATATCTATAAATCCATCTGAATTTCTATCTCGTGCTGTTTCTATATTTACATTTTCCAGAAGTTTTACTAGATTAAATCTTAAAATAAGATCGGCATCAGCATTGATTACATATCCATTAGGCGTATCTGCCGGCACCCGGAAAGTATCTTCAGAAGTGAGCCAAATCCGTATAGGCCTACCATTGTAAGATCCTAATATGTAAAGAGACTTGTCCCGTACAAAACTATCAGAAGATGCATTTTTGTTGGGGTATAACTGAAAAGCGATTTCGGTATAGTTTCCATTGGGAGTGGATCCTTCACCCAATATTGCTGTACGATGATTGCCGGACGATATAAGGGTGTTAATTTGTGGCTGTGAGGCTGATAGAGATAGTTCCGCTTCGTCATTAGTCCTGATATTCGCATTGTTAATATTAGATCCGATGCCAAATTCCGATGATGAAGCATAGTTCATTTGGATATTTTGAGTACCTACCTGCAGGTTACTTATTGTAAGATCGCCTATTCTAATACTATTAACGGGATCTGTGTTGTTAGTTAAAGCGGTACAGTATAGGGAAACTTTACTGCTCCTTTCGGGCAAATTATCTGCTCCATAGTTACAAGATCCCAATGCAGTAAGGATAATAATGGCTATTATATTTGATTTAAAGCTGCAAAAATTTCTGCTCATATAAATTTTAGGTTAGAGAGAAATCTTTTAGTCAAACAATATGCCACCTAAGGAAATATATTACATAAATTTGAATACTACAGACAGAAAAAAAAGTTAAATATATGTAAGAGAGTAGTTTAAATTAAGGCCGGAGTTTAATTTCCGGCCTTATTTTTTCTTATCTTCTTAATCGGTCATATCGGTCTGCTACCTGGTTCCAGTCAACTACATTCCACCAGTTGGATATATATTCCCCCCTCTCATTTTGATAATTGAGGTAATAGGCATGTTCCCAGACATCTATGCCCATAAGAGGAATGCCCTTAAAATCAACATCGTTCATTAATGGGTTGTCTTGGTTTGGGGTAGAGCCAATAGCCAGAGACTGGTTATTGTCAATCACCAGCCATGCCCATCCGGATCCAAACCTATCTTTAGCTTCTTCTTCAAATTTGCTTACAAATTCATCGAAGCTTCCAAAAGATTCATTTATAGCCTCGGCTAGTTCACCTTGAGGTCTCCCTCCTCCATCGGGACTCATGATTTTCCAAAAAAGTTCATGATTATAATGGCCTCCACCGTTGTTACGCATTTTAGTGGAATACCTGCTGATGTTCATCATGACTTCCTCTAGCGGTTTGTCCATATCTACATTCTCCTCATCGGCAGCCTCTCTCAACTTTTCAGCGTAACTACTGGCGTGCTTGTTATAATGAATATTCATTGTTTCGGCATCTATGTGCGGTTCTAATGCAGCATAATCATATGGCAAATCAGACTGGGTAAATCCGGTCCGAAGATTATCTAATACAGTGTCTTTATCTGGACCTGAAGAGCAGGCAAAGAGCGCTGAGCCTATGCCGCTGGTTCCTATACCAATAGCCAGACTCGCTTTGGTGGTGCGGGTGAGAAAACTCCTTCTAGAAAAATTATTCATTTTGTATGTTCAGTTAGTTCTTAAGGTGGATAGTATGATCAATTAACGGGCTTAAATGTCTAAAGTAATAAATTATAAGCATAAATAAAATTAACTTTCGGACAATTAGTCCGATATCCTGACAAGTTGCAATAGGTATATGTAACTCAAAGAGCTTGGATTGGTTTTTGAATTTATATTAAAATGACCAAAAATTATCTATGTTGTTAACGTTTTATAAGTATCAGGGGACCGGGAATGATTTTGTGATGATAGATGACCGGCATCATGTTTTTGATGATCAGGATCTGCCATTGGTTAATCGATTATGCAATAGAAGGTTTGGCGTGGGTGCAGATGGTCTCATCTTGATTAGAGAACATTCAGAGTATGATTTTGAAATGATTTATTTTAATGCTGATGGAAGCCAGAGTATGTGTGGAAACGGTGCACGCTGTGCTGTAGCATTTGCAAATTTCTTAGGTATCATAAAAGCTAAAACCCGATTTTGGGCCATAGACGGACCTCATACTGCTGAAATAATAGAAGATGAGGTATGCCTGGGTATGAGCGAAGTTAACGGGGTAGCTTCCGAAAACGAAGAATATTTTGTCAATACCGGTTCTCCTCACCATATCAGATTTGTACATCAACTAGATCACTATCCTGTAGTAGAAGAAGGTGCAAAAATCCGGTACAGTACTAAATATTCTCCACATGGTACAAATGTAAACTTTATAGAGAAAATCGATGATCGTACTATTAAAGTCCGAACCTATGAAAGGGGAGTCGAGGACGAAACCTTGTCCTGTGGTACAGGAGTAACGGCATGCGCTTTGGTCTATGGCATGGCTACCGAACAAAATTCTATTCTTATCAAAACACTGGGGGGTGATTTGACTGTTAAGTTTAAAGCAAAGGATCACAATAAATTTACAGAAGTGACATTAAAGGGAAAAGCAATTCAAGTTTATAAAGGTGTACTGACAATCTGATCAGTGAATGTATTCAAAATACTTAAGTTTGTTTCAAAAATACATAGGGACTAATTACTCAAAAAGGAACGAATAATTTATTATTCTGCTAAAAAGAGAGTATTTTTAACCCCTGTTTTAATTCGATTATATATATGTTAGATGCTATAGCAAAAGGACTGGCAAAGGTATTTGGTACCAAGTCAGATAGAGATATAAAGGTTTTATGGCCTTATGTAGATAAGATTAATGGTGAGTATGCCAAATTACAAAGCATCAGTGATGATGAACTAAGGGCTCAGACCACTGAACTTAAAAGTATCATCCAGATTGATTTGGCTGCTTTTGATCAGCAGATTCAGGAGATAAAAGGCAAAATCAGCGAGATGGCTCCTGAACAAGTCCATGAAAAAGATGCGCTTTTTAACGACATAGAAGCTATCGAAAAAGACAGGGACCAGGAATTAGAGAAGGTGCTGGAAAAAATACTGCCGCGTGCTTTCGCAGTCGTGAAAGAAACAGCCAGGAGGTTTAAGGAAATTGGAAAACTTACCGTTAAAGCCACTGAACTGGACCAGTCAATGGCAGCACAAAAACCCAATGTGGAAATAGTAGGTGATAACGCTATCTGGTTTAATAAATGGATGGCTGCTGGTAACGAAGTCACCTGGGACATGCTTCATTATGATGTGCAGCTAATAGGGGGCGTGGTCCTTCACCAAGGTAAAATAGCAGAAATGGCCACAGGGGAAGGTAAAACATTGGTATCCACCCTTCCTGCTTATCTCAATGCACTGGCTGGCCGTGGTGTTCATATTGTTACCGTAAACGATTACCTTGCAAAAAGGGATAGTGAGTGGAATGCCCCGTTATTTGAGTTTCATGGGTTAAAGGTAAACTGTATAGATAAGTTCCCTCCTAATTCAGAAGGTCGTAGGCAGGCTTATGCCAGTGACATTGTATATGGGACCAATAATGAATTTGGCTTTGATTACCTAAGGGATAATATGTCAAGGGAAGCCAATGATCTTGTGCAGGGCAAGCACCATTTTGCCATGATAGATGAAGTGGATTCTGTACTGATAGATGATGCCAGAACTCCATTGATCATATCAGGTCCTATCCCTAGAGGAGATGAGCATGAGTTTTATGAAATGAGACCACGAGTATCTACGCTGGTAGATGAGCAGCGTAAACTTGTGCAGGGATATTTGACTGATGCCAAAAGACTGATCAAAGAAGGAGACCATAAGGAAGGCGGACTCGCGCTTTTTAGGGCATTCAGAGGTATGCCTAAATACAAACCTACCATTAAGTACCTTTCCGAGCCCGGGATCAGGGTCATCCTCCAAAAGACCGAAAATCATTATCTTCAGGATAACAAACGGCATATGCCAGAAGCGGATGAACCGCTGCTATTTACCATTGATGAAAAAACCAACTCGGTGGAGTTGACGGATAATGGCATAGAAGTCATCACCAAGAAAAATGAAAATACAGACTTTTTTATATTGCCAGATATCGGTGTTGAAATCGCCGAAATGGAAAAAGATCCTACTATAGACGATAAAGAAAAACTTATCCGTAAAGAGGAGATAATCAAAGATTACGGCGTCAAAGCACAAAGGATACATACAGTAAACCAATTGCTGAAAGCATACTGTATGTTTGAAAAAGATACCGAATATATACTCGTAGACGGGAAAGTAAAAATAGTGGACGAGCAGACCGGTCGTGTAATGGAAGGCCGGAGATATTCGGACGGCCTGCATCAGGCGATAGAGGCTAAGGAAAATGTAAAAGTAGAAGATGCTACTCAGACTTATGCCACCGTCACCCTACAGAATTACTTCAGGATGTACCATAAACTATCCGGCATGACGGGTACTGCTGAGACAGAAGCAGGAGAGTTTTGGGAAATTTACAAGCTGGATGTAGTGGTAATACCTACCAATAAAGCCATATCCAGAGATGACAGGCAGGATAAGGTGTATAAAACTGTCAGAGAAAAATTCAATGCTGTGGCTGAAGAGATACAAGAACTTACTGAACTTGGAAGACCGGTATTGGTCGGTACCACTTCAGTGGAAATCTCCGAAGTACTCAGTAGAATGCTTACCATCAGAAAGATAAAACATCAGGTACTGAACGCAAAACAACATGCCAGAGAGGCAGATATAGTAGCGGAAGCCGGTAAACCAGGTACTGTTACGATAGCTACCAATATGGCGGGTAGGGGTACCGATATAAAATTGACCCCAGAATCTAAAGCTGCTGGTGGCCTGGCCATAGTCGGTACAGAAAGACATGAGTCGAGAAGGGTGGACAGACAGCTCAGAGGACGGGCCGGCCGTCAGGGGGATGTAGGTTCATCGCAGTTCTTTGTTTCTCTTGAGGATAACCTGATGAGGCTTTTCGGCTCAGAGAGGATCGCAAAGTTAATGGACAGAATGGGCTTAGAGGAGGGAGAAGTCATCCAGCACTCTATGATTACCAAATCTATAGAACGTGCCCAGAGAAAGGTAGAAGAAAATAATTTCGGTGTAAGGAAGAGGCTTCTTGAATATGATGACGTGATGAACTTCCAGCGGGAAGTAGTCTATAAAAGAAGAAAAAATGCCCTGCTAGGGGAGCGTTTGGAGTTGGACATATTGAATATTATGTACGACGTATGTGCTGATATCATCGAGATGGCCAAAACCTCTGAGGATATGGACAATCTACGGATGAATATATATAGTTCCCTGGGTATAGATGTCAAATTGACTTTAGAAGAACTTAAGTCTAAAAATGCTGCCTTGCTGACCCAAGACTTATTCAAGGCAGCCTACCAAAATTATAAAGACAAGAATGAAAGGATTCTGGCTAAGGCCATGCCTATCCTGAAGGATGTCCATCTACAACGCGGTGCCACAGTAAAAGAGATCCTGGTTCCTATATCTGATGGATTAAAGCAGATAGGGGTGATAGTCAATTTAGAACCTACTATCAATAACAACGGCAGAGATCTCATCAGGGCGATAGAGAAAAACGTGACTCTTTCCATAATTGATCATAACTGGAAAGAGCATCTCAGAGATATGGATGATCTGAAGCAGTCAGTTCAGAATGCTGTATATGAGCAGAAGGATCCGCTGCTGATCTATAAATTCGAAGCATTTGAGATGTTCAAAAGGTTTGTCGGCAGGCTGAATGAAGATGTGATCTCGTTTTTGGCCAAAGCTGAATTACCGCAGCAGAATCCAGATCAAGTGAAATCTGCTCCGCTTCCACAGAGAAACCCAGAACCTAAAGTTCAGACCAATAAGGAAGAAGTAGGAAGTTCAATAGCTGGTAACAGATTGCCATCTGCCAAAGCAACCGCTCAGCCAAGGCAAGTGGTAGTACCCCGTAAGTCAGAAAAAAGCTATGGGAGAAATGATAAGGTATCTGTGAGATACGCCAATGGGAGTATAAAAAAAGACGTAAAGTTTAAAAGTGTGGAAGAAGATGTCTCTTCAGGAAAGTGCATCATTATAGAAAACTAATTTGGCCAATATGAAGAAGATTCTTTCAATAGTTTTAATCGCAGCTATGGCATCCAGTTGTGCAGCAGTAAAGAAAAGACCAGTAGAGGAATATAAAAACTATGAAGAAAATCTTTCCGAAACGCGGCATACCTTTCCGAGCCTACCAGAACCCGGTGCGATGGCCACTGGTCCAAGTGCAGGGGCTGGAGCTGGTAATCCTGTTAACAGTCAATTGGATGAAGCGGTGGAGAATTTCATCCGAAATAACAAAGCTGAAAGGCACTATAGTGGCTTTACCATACTCGTATACAGTGGAGTAGATAGAGAAAGGGCATTTGAAACCAGGAACATCTTGTATAGTGAATATCCGGATATTAAAGCTTTTATGGAATATCAGCAACCTAGGTACCTGGTGAAAGTGGGCAGATATATCAATAGAATAGAAGCGCAGTCACAATACAATAAAATAAAAGATAAATTCCCAACTACCCGGATTATTCAGGATCGCTTTGAGCGGGCTGAGTCAAATGATGGGGATTTAGAGGAACCAATAAGAAATAATGAAGAATAGGATTAAAGAACTTTCAAAAGCTTATAAAGAAGAAGTGATTCAAAACAGGAGGCACCTACATGCTCATCCTGAACTATCCTTTGAAGAATATGCCACCAGCGCATTTGTCGAGAAGCAATTACGCTCCTATGGTATCGAAGATATAGTGAAAAAGGCGGACACCGGTCTTGTAGTGCTGATAAAAGGTAAAAATCCTGAAGTGAAAACCATAGCGCTCCGTGGTGATATGGATGCTTTGCCCATAACTGAAACAAATGAGGTCACCTATAAATCTACCAATCCAGGGGTCATGCATGCCTGTGGTCATGATGTACACACAGCTTCTCTTTTGGGAGTAGCCAGAATCCTGCAGGAGGTAAAGGAGGATTTTGCAGGTACGGTGAAACTTATATTTCAGCCTGGGGAGGAGTTGGTTCCGGGTGGGGCATCGTTGATGATTAAAGATGGAGCACTCGAAAACCCAAAACCTGCTTCTATTATTGGTCAACATGTCATGCCACTGATAGATGTTGGTAAAGTGGGTTTTCGAAAAGGGATGTATATGGCCAGCACCGATGAACTCTATCTTACCGTGAAGGGAAAGGGGGGACATGGAGCTATGCCTGAAAATATTATTGATCCGGTATTGATCAGTGCGCATATCATTGTAGCCCTACAACAGGTGGTGAGCAGAAGGGCCAGCCCTAAGACTCCATCCGTATTGTCTTTTGGTAAAGTAGAGGCTATGGGTGCCACCAATATCATTCCCAATGAAGTAAACATACAGGGTACTTTCAGGACCCTGGACGAAAAGTGGAGAAAAGAGGCACATACCGCTATGGTCAAGATAGCTACCGGAATAGCTGAAGGTATGGGAGGCTCAGTAGATTTTGAAGTAAGGAACGGGTATCCATATTTGATCAACGAACCTGAATTAACTGGCCGTGCCCAGGAAGCAGCGATAGACTACCTAGGAAAAGAAAATGTAGAAGACCTCGATATATGGATGGCTGCTGAAGATTTTTCTTATTATACCCACCAGATGCCGGGTTGCTTTTACAGATTAGGGATTAGAAATGAAGCTAAAGGCATAACAGCAGGTGTGCATACGCCAAACTTTAATATAGATGAAGATGCTTTGGAAGTGGGAGCTGGGCTGATGGCTTATATAGCCTTATGTGAATTAAAGGCTTAATTTTTAGTGGCTCTTAATTTGTAAATACCCTCATTTTCTTCTATATATAGCGCTTCCAAAGCAGGTATCCGAATCAATAATGATCTGAAAACTCCTTCCTCATCTATAATATATTGTGGCTTTTCATTGCTGAACTGAAGATAGGTATTGGTCATATCGTTATAATCCTCAAAATCTGCCAAAATCCTTTTTGAGAGATTAAAATTTAAAAACGGAGTGACTAAGTTAGCATCCTTATAATAACCTATATCTGACCCTAAAACCACTATAGATTTACCATTGAAATAGTCATATTTCTTATTGGCATTAATAGCATAGGTATAAATTGATTCGGTATTAAATTTATAGAGGGTCCATGCATATCCTACCAACGGGACTATGATCACAAATCCATAAAAAAATGATTTTAATACTACCTTCTTCTCTACGTATATGAAAATCTGGGTGATAAAGTAGGTCAGTCCAGGTAGCAAAACGACCAGTTGGTACGGATTTTTTCGATTGGCTAAAAACAGGGCCAGTATGGCAAATAGTAAAAATATTAGCATGATTTGCTGCTGTTTTTGCTGGTTTACGGTGTGCCTCTGAAGCACTGAACTCATAAAGAACCCACTTAATGCAAATCCTATAGGGACTATAAAAAGAATGAGAATATCCCAATAAGACACATATTGGTAAGTGTCTATGATACGGGTGGCAAAGATAAATTCTAAAATAAAATCCTGAAGCCCGTCAATCCAAAAATAATATAATGATACCAGTGCTATAGGTTGTAAATACCCCACCAGTGATAGTATAAGCTGATGAAAATTAAATCCACTGACTATAATCCCTGTTACAATCAAAAATGGTAAGAAAAACACCAAAGGTAAATGGAAGCATACTGCTATACCTCCAAATATGCCTACCATCAGAACAGATTCCGTACTGTCCTGATTAAGTAAGGTAAGACTGAACAGCCTTCCCAGTGAAAGGATAACAAAAGTAGTACCAAGCAAAGCCGGAGATAGGGTAAGAAAATCAAATGATAGGTGAAATAATACTGCCATCACCATCGCTGGAAGATAGGTGTTATCATCAAATGATCTGTATTTTATGAAAAGATGGTTCACATACATGATCTGAAAAAGCATGACCATTCCTGCCAGCACCTGGTAAGCCAGTAAAGAACGGCCGAACAAAGAATCTAACAGCCAATATATGCCCACAGAATATGGTCCATTATCATCTATGATTTCCACATACATATTATGGCCAGCTGACATGCGCTCACCGGTCAGCATCCACATTAATTCTGGTGCCAGCAGCGGTATATCCATTAATATATAGGGTAACCTTAGTACCCCTATCAGTAGGATGATTCCTATAATCCGGAAAGGGTCATTGACTTTAAAAAAACTTAACAAGTATATTTTTGGTTGAATGATGAGTAAAGAGCAAGCACGAAATTAAACGTTACTCATTTAATTCACTAAATTTGTAACGATAATTATTATATATGGAAAGTAAAAGACAGCAGAAATATTCAAAATTAATCCAAAAGGAACTGGGGGAAATTTTTCAGAGAGAAGGAAAGCACCTCGTCGGAACAGCTATGGTCACGATTACCAGAGTACTGATTAGTCCGGATCTAGGAGTTGCCAAAATTTATTTGAGCTTCTTATTGGCTAATAACAAAGAGCTTTTTGATAAAATCAATGACAGTAAAAAAGAAATCAGGAGGCACTTAGGTATACGTATTGGTAAAAGTGTACGGATCATACCTGAACTTGCCTTCTTTTTGGATGAATCCTCGGCATATGCCCAACATATGGACAAGGTAATATCTGCACTGGATATACCGGATGCTGATGAAGAGGAGCAGGAAGATGATAAGGAGGATTAAAAACTAAATCTTGAACCTATCTTTTTTTATAGCTTCCCGATACTTCCGCAGTAAAAAAAAGCGGAATTTCATCACCATATTATCCCGTATCTCTATGGTAGGAGTAGCGGTAGGTACTATGGCATTGGTGATCGTGCTTTCTGTTTTTAATGGGTTGGAAGATCTTATACGGGGTTTATATGCATCTTTTGATGCTGAATTAAAAATAGAGGCAGCCTTAGGAAAATCTTTTATAGTGACGGATGATTGGCTGGATCAAATCAGACACACAGAAGGGGTGGAAGTGCTGACGGAGGTGATAGAGGACAATGCTTTGTTTGGGTATAGGGGCGTACAAAAAGTAGCAAAACTTAAAGGTGTTTCCGATAATTTTCTAGATCAGGGAAGATTTGATGAAGGATATTTCAGAGGGGACCTGTCCTTAGGGTCCGATACTCAGCCGGAGGCAATATTGGGCATGGGAGTGGCTAATGTCTTAAGGGTAGATCTGGATAATGAGATGGAGCTGCTTACGGTATTTTACCCAAGAGCTTCAGCACGTGCAGGATCTATAGATCCGAGACAGCTTTATAATCAGAATATCATAAGACCTGTAGGATATTTTAGCATTGAAAAACAGTTTGATGATGAATATGTCATCGTTCCTTTATCTTTTGTAAGGGATCTGCTGGAATATGGGGATAGAAGGACAGCCCTGGAAATCAAAGTAGCTGATGGATACAGGATAAGAGACGTAAAGAGGTCACTGCGCAACCAGTTGGGAGAAGGTTTTCTGGTCAGGGACACGGATGAGCAACATGCCAGCCTGCTTAGAGCCATTCAGATAGAAAAGCTTTTTGTATTTATCACCCTTACATTTATTTTGGCCGTGGCTTCCTTTAATATATTTTTTTCACTCAGCATGCTGGCCATTGAAAAGAAAAAAGATATAGCAGTACTTAAATCATTGGGCGCCAAAGATCAGCTTATCAAATCCATATATTTGAAACAGGGAGCTATTATAGCATTTTCTGGTGCAGCTGTCGGTCTGTTACTGGGTTTTTTGATTGTCTGGTTACAGGACAGTTATGGTTTGGTTTCATTGGGGGTGGCATCATCTATCGTAGACAGTTATCCAGTGAAGATGGTATGGACTGATTTTCTGTTTACTTCACTGAGCGTAGTGACCATTACGTTACTGGCTTCTTATCGACCAGCCACGATAGCATCCTCAGTCAAGACCATTGATCACCTTTGAGCCTAATACCCCATTGGTTTTTTATCCATAGCCGATCGGCTGTAGTGTGGCTGCTGCTACCCAGGACACCTTCGTATTAAATTTTTTATTAGTAGGAGGCTATAGAAATTTTAAAAAATCGATATCATAATTTGCTTTTCATTTCTGCATTTTAAGTATTATTATGTATTTTGCAAGCTATTCAAATTTATAAAAAGAAGAATCTTCCCTTCTTTGTCTCTATCCTACTATAAATTAAAGTGATATGAAAGTTTCTTCTGAGAAGCCTTTTGAGATAGTATATGCGCTTTTTATTCATGAGTTTTTAGGTATTCTCTTCGAATCCTTCGTTGTCCAGCTTAATGAAAAGGGAAAGTTGTCATATGCCAACCAAAATATATCTTTTAAAAATGCAGAAGATTTTGCAGTAGGGCTTGACCAACGGGATTTTGAGCTGATCAAGCTGATAGATGAGATGCAGCAAGATGCAATAGTAAAAAAATTAAATACGAAAAACCTCAAGCCAAAGGAATTTCTAAGAAAGATATATGATGAGAAGACTGCCAATAAGACCATACAGGAACACATAGAACAGCGCCTGGAGACCTTACGTGCCAAAGTATTGGAGAAGTTGCCCGGCAAAAGACTTTTTGAAATGGGGAATGATGGGAATCCTATCTGGAAAGAAATTGAGATAATGCCAGAAAAAGCGTCAGTCCTATTTCATTTTCGGAGGAATGAAGAAAATACCCACTATTTTCCTACTTTAAAATACAAAGAAGAACGCCTGGACTGGCAGTACAAAGGTGCCTATCTTATATGCAATGATCCTGCATGGCTGGTGGTGGACCAGAAGCTTTTTAGTTTTGAAAAGAATGTGGATGGCAAAAAACTGACTCCTTTTCTAAATAAAAAATTCATAGTAGTACCCAGAAAGGTAGAGAAAGCTTATTATGAAAAATTCGTCACTCAGCTCGTTTCATCTTTTGACGTATATGCCAAAGGATTTGATATCAAGGTGGAGCGAAAACAGCCTGTGGCCTATCTGAATCTAAGTGATCTTCCGGGCAATGCGCCCAAGGATCTTTTTGGCAATACGAGCGCACCTGATGTGGAGGATCAGATCATTTTTGATCTCAAGTTCCAGTACGGCAACTACTCCTTCAGGGCGGAAGAAAAAAAACCTAATAATGTAAAACTGGAACAAAATGGTGACCAGTACATTTTTTATAAAGTAGTAAGGGATTTAGAAAAAGAAAAAAGCTACGGAGATTATCTAAAGCTTATGGGCCTTCCTTTAAAGTCTTCCCGTTTTTCCTTGGCAAAAAGTAGGGCTTTTGATTGGATCAGTAACCATAAAACACAGTTGGAAGAATTAGGCGTCAAAATCCAACAGGCTGCCTCACTATCCGGTCAACGGTACTTTTTGGGTACTGCCAGTATAGTGGTAGAGATCAAAGAAAACATTGATTGGTTTGATGTCAATGCCATTATCAAGTTCGGCGACTATCAGATCCCTTTTCCGGCATTGCGCAAAATGCTATTAAAGGGCAAAACAGAATTTATCCTTCCAAATGGAGAAATGGCGGTGATCCCGAGTTCTTGGTTTACCAATTATTCTGAAATATTTTCCTTTCTTGATGATACCAACAGTTCAAAAGAAAATCTGCGTCTCAAGAAACACCACATTTCTTTAGCACAGGAGCTAGAAACTGGAAATCTGGTAAACCTGACACTCAGTAGAAAGCTGGAAAAACTAAGAGATTTCCATACTATCGGAGATTTTGATCTTCCGGAAGGTTTTAACGGCCTATTGAGACCTTATCAAAAAGCAGGTTATAACTGGTTAAGGTTCCTAAGTGAATACAGATTCGGGGGTTGCCTTGCCGATGATATGGGTCTAGGTAAAACGGTCCAAACCTTGGCTTTACTGGCCCATGAGAAAGAAATTCATCCTGAAAGCACCTCGCTTTTGGTTATGCCTACTTCTTTGATATATAACTGGGAACTTGAGGCCAAGAAGTTTACCCCTGGTCTTAAGATACTCGTTTATACGGGTTCGGGAAGGATAAAAGATACTGCCCAGTTTCATCAATACGATCTGGTATTGACCTCATATGGCATTACCAGGTTGGATATTGATTTATTCAGCGGTTTTTATTTCAATTATGTCATCCTGGATGAGTCTCAAGCCATTAAAAACCCCTCCAGTAATATTGCTAAAGCAGTAGGAGAATTAAAATGCAAAAACAAACTGATCCTTACAGGTACCCCTGTAGAAAATGGTACTATGGACTTATGGTCACAGATCAATTTTGTAAACCCGGGATTATTGGGCACTCAAAGTATGTTTAAAAACCAATTTCTGCTACCAATTGAGAAAAAGAACGACATGCTGAAATCCCAAAAACTACATGCCATTATTAAGCCCTTTATTTTACGAAGATTAAAAACCCAGGTAGCAACAGATCTGCCAGAAAAAACGATTAAGATCCAATATTCATCTATGACTTCTGATCAGGAAAAAGCCTATGAAGAGGTGAAAAGCTATTATCGCGAGCAGATCGTAAATGAGGCAGCAGGCTTACAAAGAAAACAATTTACCCTACTGAGAGGTCTTACCCAATTAAGACAGATCGCTAACCATCCCAGGATGACCGATAGTAACTATAAAGGTGACTCAGGAAAATTGGAAGATGTGACTTATATGTTGGGAGAAACGGCCAGTGAAGGTCATAAGGTGCTGGTGTTTAGTCAGTTTGTCAGGCACTTGGCTATAGTAAAAGAATTTTTAGATGCCAATAACATCAGATATGCCTATCTGGATGGTACCACTAAAGATAGACAGGCTCAGGTGAAGCTGTTTCAGGAAAACGATGATATCAAGATTTTCCTCATTTCCTTAAAAGCTGGAGGGGTAGGCCTGAACCTGACCAAAGCAGAGTATGTGTTTTTATTGGATCCCTGGTGGAATCCTGCTGTAGAAGCTCAGGCTATAGACAGAGCCCATAGAATAGGCCAGAAAAACAAAGTAATGATCTATAAATTCATCACCAGAAACACCGTGGAGGAAAAAATCATGGCACTGCAGGAGAAAAAGATCGCTTTGGCCGGAGAGCTGATCAGTACCGAAGAAAGCTTTATGAAGAGCCTCAGTAAGGATGATATAACTGCGCTGCTGGAGTAGCCCTATGGGACTATTCTCCTTTCTATATCCAGGGGTAGACGGGTCAGCAGTTCATAGTTTACCTGATTAGATGATTCTCCAAAGGATGCCACGGTTAATTCCTGTTTCTTTTGTTTTCCTATTATGACTACTGGTTCGCCGCGTTCTATATGCTTAAGATCAGTGGCATCTACAGCTATACTATTCATCGTGACAGTTCCCACTACTGTCAGGATTTTTCCCTGTACCAGTACTTTTCCCAGATTACTTAATTTTCGGGAGAACCCATGGCAATAGCCTACCGGAACCAAGGCTATCGTCATATCACGTGGTGCCATGAAACTGGTTCCGTATCCAATAAATTCGCCTCTTTTTACATGTTTGATACTCATCACCTGGCTTTTCCAGCTTAATAATCTTTGAAGAGGGTTATTTCCCGGGTATGCTTTTAGATCCTTGTACTTACCGAGGTACGTTTCCTGACTGGGCCAAAAACCATATAATGCAATACCAATACGTACCATATCCATGATGGTCTCCGGATAGGAGAGGGCTGCAGCTGAGCAGGCTGTATGATAGATAGAAAAAGGAAGCCCCTGTTCAGAAAAATAATTTTTGAACTGATGATACTTTTCTATTTGCCGATGGACCCTTACATAGTTGCCTATACTTTCTGCCCCTGCATAATGTGTACAAAGGCCTTCAAGCGATAGATAGTCTAGGTTTGCTCGCAGGATTGCTGAAAGCGCTTCCCGATGATCCCAATCAAATCCTGTTCTGTTAAACCCGGTTTCTACTTCTATATGGATGCGCGCTTTTTTCCCTTTATTTTTTGCAATGTCTATGGCTTTTTCCAGTCTATCAGACTCGAACATAAATATGTCGATTCCATTCTCTATTACCCAATCCAACTGTTCATCAGTGGCCATACCCATGATCATTATCTGGCTTTCTTTCTTACAGGCTTTATATGCCCTGTAGGCCTCATCCGCACTGTAGGTACTGAAATGTCTGATACCTGCCTCTTCAGCTATCTTCACCATATTTTCGATACCATGACCATAAGCATTGCCTTTTATTACTGCAGAAAGAATAGGTTTTTCCCCCACCTGAGACCGCATGAATTTAAGGTTTTTTCTGTAGGCAGACCTGCTGATTTCTATATAGGAAGTTCCCTGCATCAGTAATTTAAATCTTTTAAGGTTTCTATAAAAAGTGATATTCCTATCTCCAAAATTTCATCCGGAAAATCATAGGTGGGTTCATGTAGTTGTGGCAGATATTTACCTGCCCCAAGACCTACTATAGTGGTTTTGGCGGATTTAGAGAATTGCCCAAAATCTTCAGACCACCTAAATGGTGTGTCCAGTACATCCATAGATAAACCTATGTTTTTGGCTGCTGTTTTTATTATCTCATATGCTCCAGAATGGTTTACCGTAGCTGCAAAAGATTCTGTATAGCTTATATCAATCTCCAGGCTATATTCATGTGCCAACTGCCGTGCCAGGGTTTCAGCATATGAGGTAAGAAGGTTCAGGGCATCATCTTCATAGGCGCGGAGGGTGGCCATGACAGTGGCTTCACCCGGGGAGGTGCCAAAAGCCTCCGACCCCAGTAGGGCATGGACTACGGTGAGCAAAGTGAAATTATCTATATCTTCAGGCAATTTCGGCAAAGCTACGATCAGTTTACACATAGCTTCTGATGGACTCTTACCCGCTTCAGGGTGTGCCGCATGAGAAGTTTTGCCCTTTAGCTGGATGATCATTCCTTTAGAAGCTGCTGCAAAAGCCCCTACTTTTAATATGATCTGATTTAAGTCGAAACCTGGGAGGTTATGAATCGCAAAAGCATAGTCTGGTTGGATATTTTGAAACCTTTTGCTGTTTAAAATTGCCGCTGCTCCTTCCCCTGTTTCTTCAGCAGGTTGATAGAGAAGCACTACCTTGCCTTTTTTGGGTTTATGTGCAGTCAGATGCATTCCTACTCCTGCCACTATGGCCATATGGCCATCATGACCACAGCCATGGAATGATCCTGGATTTTTGGAGGCATAAACAAAATCATTTTTTTCATAAATAGGAAGACCGTCCAGCTCACACCTGATGAGCGTGGTGGGACCATCTTCAGCGCCTTTATAAGTGAAAGCAATCCCATGCCCTCCTATTCCTTCTATGATTTCATCAGGAGGACATGATTTGAAAAAATCTTTTACCCTTCTGGCTGTATTGACCTCTTTTCCGGATATTTCTGGGTATTGATGAAGGTGTCTTCTAAATTCTATAAGGGTTTTTAGATTTGATTGATCCATTAGGTCTAATACTGTTTTAAGTGGAAATCTTTCTCGGACTGTCCATTTAGAGAGAGGATGATGATAAATCGGATTTAAAACAATGGCATAGAAAGTCTTTTAATCTTTTTTTATGTTTTATTTGTTGATGGTAGTCCCTGATATCGGATGATAAAATTCGGATCGGGACAAATGCTTTGGTAATATTCAGCATCATCACCACAGCAGACACCGGGAAAATCTCCTTTTAAATCTTTCATGTCCAACATCAGCTGAAAATGCAAATGAGGAGGCCAGTTTCCGTTTTCATGCTCTTCTCCCAGATGGCATATAGGTTCTCCTTTAGCAAATTCCTTGCCTTCATAAAGACCATCTAGATCTGACGAACCCAAATGTCCATATAGGCTGTAAATCACCCGGTCGCTTAATTGATGCTGCAAAATAATAGTTGGGCCATAGTTACCATAACCTATATTGTCCTTGAAGCTGTGGACGGTACCCGAAAGAGGAGCATGTACTCTACTACCAGCGGGAGCCCATATGTCTATTCCCAAATGTATATTTCTGAACTTTTCTCCTGAAGCAAACACTTCAGACCGACGGTAAATCTGTCGGTTTTCTAAATATCCCCCTATTCCAAACTTTTTCCCTTTCATCTGCCCAAAGACAAATTCCTGAAATGCCAACGGGTTTTTCAAATCCACTGCCGCAAGGGCTGTATTGGCTTCTGTGAAGTCTAGGATGATGGTGTTCTGGTCATTAAGTACTTCTCCCATAAGGGGATAAGGTGATATATTAGGAATAAGCTGTAAAGTCATGGGTCAATTAAATGTTTTATATTCTTTTGTAAGAAGAAGGCTTACTTCTTAATTGTATTTCTACTGAATCAACTCATTAAATTTAAAAATAATCCCTTTGAGGTTAGTTTTTATATAGATTAGTTTTCTATTTTTAGAAGTGTTAACAGATATTGGTAAACATTTATTCAATTATAAACTTCCTGTTTTAACCTGATTGGGAGAAGATATATATGATAATGGGGAAGATAAAGATGTCTTTCAAATTGGAAGGATGAGTAATTATTTTGGAAGATGAAGATAATAAGAAAATTAAAAAGGTACTTATGAATTTAAAGACTAAAAGTTTGCACGATTTTTTAAAACTTATATTTGCTTTTACCCTAGTGGCAAGTGTATCAGGCTGTGCCACTACTGCACGCCTGCAGCCTATAGGTGATGTACAAGCTGTACAGGCAAAGAATGCTGAACTAAACGAATATGAAAAGCAGAACTGGTTACATTTGGATCTGAAAACAGATACCATTCCTGGTATGAGTGTAGATAGAGCTTATTCTGAAATTATAAAAAACCGGACAGGTGAAACAGTAACAGTAGCTGTACTTGATTCAGGGATAGACCTGGAGCATGAAGATCTTCGGGGATTATTTTGGGTGAATAGTGGGGAGATAGCCGGCAGCAATGCAGATGATGATGGCAATGGCTATGTAGATGATGTACATGGATATAATTTTTTGGGGGATTCTTATCATGAACAGTTGGAATTTACCCGTATCCTCCAGCGCAATATAGGCGATGATGAACTCCAGCAGGCAGCCAAAGCCAAATATGATGAAACGTATACCGAAAGCATGCAGGGTATCATGCAGATGAGGCAGATAGGCCAGATGTTGGGAGAAGCAGATTCTACTGTACGTCAGGAACTGGGAAAAGACCATTATGGACAGGATGATCTGATGAAACTTCGGTCACAGGGTAGGGCCTCTGAAAATCATGTGGGCATATTGATGCAAATGCTTTCAATGGAAGATAGTATCAGTACGGTAATGAAAATGATAGATCAAGGTTTGGAACACTATCAGAACCAAATAAAATTTCATCTGAATGTAGAATTTAACGGAAGGATACCGGTAGGAGATGACCCTTATGACATAGATGATCAGCCATATGGCAATGGTAATCCGATGATATTGGTAAAAGAAGAAAGCCATGGGACGCATGTAGCAGGCATTATTGCTGCCAACCGAACCAATGAGCAAGGTGTTAGGGGAGTGGCGAATAATGTTAGGATAATGAGCATCCGTGCAGTTCCGGATGGTGATGAATATGATAAGGATATTGCCTTAGGGATCCGGTATGCTGTGGATAACGGGGCTAGGATTATCAATGCCAGCTTTGGCAAATCATTTTCTCCTAATGCTGAATGGGTATATGATGCGATAAAATATGCTGCTGAACATGATGTACTTATAGTACATGCTGCTGGTAATGATGGAATCGACTTAGATGATCCAGCTAACCCCAACTATCCGAATGATCATATGCTGGCAGGTGTAGCAGAAATTTCTGATAATGTATTGACGGTAGGGGCTTTGACATCAGGCTTCGGACAAGGTTTAGTTGCTCCATTTTCCAATTACGGCAGGCAAAATGTAGATGTTTTTGCCCCAGGTGCGCAGATATACAGCACTATGCCTGAAGATGAGTATGAATACCAGAGCGGGACCTCTATGGCGGCTCCGGCAGTTGCTGGATTGGCTGCATTGATCAGATCTTATTATCCAAAGCTTACTGCCAACCAGGTAAAGCAAATTATAATGGAATCCGGACTATCACCTGATATTAAAGTGCAGATAGGAGGAGAAGAGGAATCTTCCGTCACCCTTTCAGAAATTTCAAGATCTGGAAAAATAGCCAATGCTTACAATGCCCTGATCATGGCAGATAGGGTTTCCAGAGGTAAAATGAGATTGTGATTATTTTGAATAAAAAATAACCAATTCAAAGCTCTTTTCCAATATATGGGAAAGAGCTTTATTATTCGTGCTTACCATACCAAATGATGTAGAAAGCTATCATATGCTATCCATCCTATCAGGATGGGAAAAATATGGGCTTAAATTCCCAATCTTATAATTTTATTCATCAATGAAAATATTAACTTACCCTTCACTGGAAGACATTATTGCTGCCCATAAAAGAATAGAGCCTTTTATACACCATACCCCAGTACTTACTTCGTCTGCCATAGATGCAATAGCGGGCTGTAAAATTTTTTTTAAATGTGAAAACTTCCAGAAAGTAGGAGCATTCAAAGCAAGGGGTGCTGCAAATGCAGTAAGCAAACTAAATGATGAAAAAAAGAAAGCAGGTGTGGCTACTCACAGTAGTGGAAATCATGCAGCTGCTTTAGCTAGAGCTGCAAAGATTGCAGGTATTCCTGCTTATATAGTCATGCCCGATACTGCCCCAGAGATAAAAAAAAAGGCGGTCAAAGGATATGGAGGGATTATCATAGAATGTAAACCTACACAGGCTGACAGAGAAGCAACTTTGGAAAGGGTGGTAGGAGAAACAGGTGCCATTTTTATTCCTCCCTATGATCATATGGATGTAATAGAGGGCCAGGCTACCTGTGCGCTGGAATTATTAGATAAAATAACTGATCTTGATATCATAATGGCTCCTGTAGGAGGAGGTGGGCTTCTCTCTGGGACTGCCCTGACTGCTCACTATATTAATCCAGGACTTCAGGTGATCGCAGGAGAACCAGAAGGTGCAGATGATGCCTATCAATCCTTTACTGCCAAGAAACTAATGCCCATGATCCGACCCAATACCATCGCAGATGGCCTGCTCACCTCGCTGGGCAAAATCAATTTTCAGATCATTATAGAACATGTAGCAGAGATCATTACCGTGGATGAAAGCCAGATCATAGCTGCGATGAGACTGATCATGGAACGGATGAAGATCATCATAGAACCCTCTTGCGCTGTGCCCCTGGCGGCCTTGCTAGCTCATAAACATAGGTTTTCTGGAAAAAATGTTGGGATCATACTATCAGGGGGCAATGTCGATTTATCTAAATTACCCTTTTAACGGTTTGTTGTATTCAGGCTTTCCTTTAGTGCCCTTATTTCCTTTATAGGTAGGGCTTTCACAGTATGACCATCTCTACCGCTCATATCCTGGGCTGCAAATAGGGAATTGATAATGGCTTCCTCAGTAGCTTCAATGGCAGCTAAAAAAAGTGCAGTCATATCATCATTTCTAAGATACCGGGTATTTTCTAAAACTAGCGGCCTGCTCTGGTGTGAAATGCGAGAATTGGGGTCTGTGCTGAATGCGAGAACATAATCCCCAGATCCATTGGATGCGATTCCTCCTGTCCGGGCGAGTCCTAGCATCCCGCGCTCCGCCAGTCGTTTAAGGTTTCTTTCTCCAATGGGGGCGTCAGTGGCGATGATGATCATGCATGATCCGTCAGCGGATTCCAGTTGATTTTGAAAGGAATATTGATCCAGTAGCTTTCCTGCCGGCATTCCATCTATCTGTAATACCCCGCCAAAGTTAGTCTGGACCAAAACGCCCACTGTATAGCCACCTAAAGTCTCTGGCAGTTTTCGGGAAGATGATCCTATCCCCCCTTTAAAACCAAAACAAACCGTACCTGTACCGGCACCTACATTACCCTGCTCCACAGGACCGGATTTTGCCTTTGCTATGGCTTCGACCACATGGGTGGGTTTTACATGTCTACCTCTTATATCATTCAGATAGCCATCATTTGTCTCACCCACCACTGCATTGACCGAATATACCTTGTCATTTTCAGGAAAAGAAAAGGTATATTCTATTATTCCTTCTATTCCGGCGGCTACACTTAATGTATTGGTCAGAATGATGGGCGACTCCATGTTTCCAAGTTCTTCTATCTGGGTAGATCCTGCTAGTTTTCCAAATCCAT
The DNA here is from genome assembly GCF_000714815.1 of Anditalea andensis. Taxonomy (GTDB): domain Bacteria; phylum Bacteroidota; class Bacteroidia; order Cytophagales; family Cyclobacteriaceae; genus Anditalea; species Anditalea andensis. The sequence continues at coordinate 117,461 of NZ_JMIH01000022.1, forward strand.
TTCCTATATGCACTGCTGCAGGTACTTTTTGCTGAAAGATATTATCACGGTGGGGTAGAATGGCAGTCACTCCTGTACGGATGTCGTTTCCTTCTATAAGGGTTACCTGACCTACGAGTACATTTGCCACATCGGTGATGGCATTATGAGTGCCCGGTGTCATCACACCAAATTCAAATCCAAGGGCTCTGGGCATTATCTGGGCATTTACCGTCATCGTGGCCAAGAAAGTGATAAACGTACATACATATTTATTCATTAACCAAATAGTTTAATAAAGACTTCACTTATTTTCTTTTCAGCAAATCCATACGGTGGATAAAGCATTTTGTTAGTAGTAAAACCTGTTTTTTGTTTCAAAATTGATTTTTGGTTGCTAAATGCTAAGAAACCATGGTATCCATGAGACTTGCCTATACCGCTGTTATTAACACCACCAAAGGGTAATTCTGGATGAAGATAATGGACTATTGTGTCATTTATACAAACACCTCCTGCAGAGGTATGGCTTAAAATGTAATCCATAACAAATGCTTCATTTGAAAAAACATACATGGCCAAAGGTTTGGGCTTACTATTGATCATACAAGGTATTTCCTTGATGTTTTCGTAGGGAATGATCGGTAACAGTGGACCAAAAATTTCTTCATTCATGATATCCATTTCCTCGGAGATATGGGTAAGTACCGTAGGGGCTATAAAGCATTCCTCTTCGATTATTTCTCCCCCAAAATGCATGACGGCACCTTTCAGTAGAGCATCATTTAATAATCTGCTGATTCTTTTCAGATTTTTGCCATTAATGATTCTGGCATAATCTTTACTTTTATGGATACCCTTTCCTTTAGGATCATACATTTTTATAATTTGGGCTTTTAAATGGACTAGAAAGCTATCTAATATGCTGGAATTTACCAAAAGGTAATCTGGGGCAATGCAGGTTTGGCCACTGTTCATAAATTTTCCCCATGCGATTTTTTGTGCAGCATCGTCTAAGTTGGTTCCTTTATCTATTATGGCAGGACTTTTTCCGCCTAGTTCCAGCGTGACAGATGCCAGATGTTCAGCAGCTGCTTTCATTACGGTTTTCCCTACTGAAGGGCTTCCTGTAAAAAAGATATGTTCAAATGGTTTTTGAAGCAGCATTTCAGCAACATTTACTTCTCCTTGAAATAGCGCTACCTCTTCAACGGCAAAAACCTCTGCAACCATTCTGCTCAGTAGAGCGGAGGTATGTACAGACATTTCTGAAGGTTTTATTATAGCCGTACATCCTGCAGCTATAGCAGATACCAGTGGGGTAATGGCCAGCTGAAATGGAAAATTCCATGGTGATATGATCAATGAGGTGCCCTTCGGTTCATACTGGATGTAGGATTGGATACCGGCCATGCTCATCGGATTGTTCACTTTGGTAGGCTGCATCCATTTCCCGAGATTTTTTATTGCTAAATTAATTTCTGCCAGAACTACATAGGTTTCTGATAGATCTACTTCCACACTCGGCTTTTTTAAGTCCGCATATAAAGCATTTCTTATTTCGCCTATATTTTTTCTGATCCAGGTTTGAAGCTTTTTTAGTTTGATCAATCTTTCTTCCTTAGTACTTAATCTTAATTGCAGGGCATGGTGTCTTTGCTTGTTAAAAATCAGATCTACATTGGCTTGAATATGAAGGGCAATAGGATCCATAGAAAGGTGGTTTTAAACAATTTAGTATCTATTCTTTAATTTTCAAATGGATATCATAAATGATTAAAACATAACGTAACATTTAAGGAAGTAATTCGTTAATTTATTGAGTATTACCATAATGACAAAATAACTTATGACGTGGAGTATAGAAAAATTGGCAACTCAAATCAATCTGCCTGAAAAAATGAGACTGAAGATTATCAGAGATTATATCCAAAGGTTAGGAAGAAAAAAATCTTCTCATAAGAGTAAAATAAAAATTAATATAAACAGGTAGACATACCTGTTTTTTTTTAATGAATGCCTGCCATTTGATCCGGATATAATGGCTGATTTTTGATAGTATAGGTGATATGCACTGACTCTCCCAATGTTTAATGATGTACTCATCGTTATGTATACTCTTTTGATCAGGGCGCATTAGACACTATCTGCTCACCTAACGTACTGATCATATGAGGTTATATGGTCATAAGTATGTACATATCCCTATTGAACGCATTCAAGTTATTCGTTTTTTTTACTTATTTTTTGTTGTTTTTAAAATCCCTATATTAAAATTATTATTTCTTTATCATTCTTTTTTCTATAAAAGTCGACTTTTTATTGTTTAAATGCCCTTTTTTAAATCAAACCGATGAATAAACCCCCTCACCATAAAAATTTAAATTCATTTATTTTTATTTGAAAAACAAAAATCTGTATATTTACGTCCTGAATGTAAAGAATTACTTTTTCAAAAATAGGTAAAAGGGAAGTTCATTTCATTAATAAATAGTACTAAACACCAAGTATATGGGGAAATATTATATTAATTCTAGTAATGCTTCAATTGCAGTAAATTCCGGTTTTACGCTTATTCTATTTTTTCTTATCACTTTTTTTAATCCCTTATCAGCTCAGCAAAAAGTGATAGCGGTACAAAAATTTATTTCACAGGCAGAGCAGGTAGAAATAGCTACTGAGCTGGAAACTCTTGCCTTTGGTGTGCAGCCCACTGTATATGTTAACGAAGGAACATTTGTCCCTAAAGGAAATGCCCCTACCACGGTGGCCTATATTTCAGCAAGTGATATTATGAAAATACAGGAGGGCCATGAATCACTTGGTTCTGTTAAACTATTAATAGTCAAGTTTAAAGACCAGCAGGAACTGATGGCTTTTAAGCTTCGGCCTGCAGATGTGTCCAATTTGCCCTTGTTGGCATATGTATTTTTCAGTTTGGAATTTGAGTCCACTCCTACTGAGGTGCCCGGGGTACAGGGATTTGAGCAGTCAGAGATAGTCTTTCTATATGAATCTGCCCGACCTTTTTAATTAAATCAAGGGATTTCTAAAATCTATAATATGAGACCTATTTACAGTATAAAGGCACTAAATATATATCGATTTATTTTTGCCGTTTTGATTTTAATGTTGGGGATGGTGCATTCGGGAATGTCCCAGGTACAGGTGCCTTTTGCACAAAGAACCAGTTCAGCCTCTCCTGAAAGGACTGTTTATAACATAAGAGGGGATTTCACCATGATGGGCAACACCAACATGACCATGCAGAATTATTCTCCGTCAGGTAATAATAATACCACCATGATCTATGTAGATGTGGATGGTGATCCCAATACTTTTAATTCGTCTGCTGCTACCCTCGTATTTTCTGAAGAGAATAATTCAATTCCTGAATGTTCTGAAATCATATATGCAGGTCTTTACTGGTCTGGCCGGGCATCTAGAGGGCCTTTCAGTCCTATGGAGTTTCAAGTCACCAAAAACGGTGTTACCAAGACTTTAAATAAGAGACAGGTAAAAATCAAACACGCCAGTGGAGAATACCAGACGATCACCGCTTTGCCCAATAACATTTATTTTCCTGAAAACAGTGAAAGTTTAATGTACTCGGCCTATGCTGAGGTCACTGATTTGGTAAAAAGCAATGGTTTAGGTCAGTATTTTGTGGCTGATATAGCTACTACAGAAGGCCGTGATACTGATGTAGGCTACTACGGTGGCTGGGGTATGGTAGTAGTATATGAGAATTCCAAAATGAATTGGAGAGATGTGACTGTTTTTGATGGCCACGCATATGTTACTGGAAGCAGGGCGCTGGAATACCAGATTCCGATAGAAGGTTTTCAAACATCCCAATCCGGACCTGTAAATATTAAATTAGGAATTATGGCCGGGGAAGGTGATGAAGATCTATCTGGAAATTACCTTGAAATAGAAAGCGGAGTCAATACGGGAAATTTTCTAAGGTTGAGCCACTCAGGTAATACTCCGGATAATTTTTTCAATTCCTCCATCATTACCGGTGGTACTCCCAGGATGCCTGCGCTGGTGAACAATACAGGCATGGATATAGCTATGTTCAATGTGCCTAATCCTGATAATTCAGTAATAGGAAATAGCCAGACATCTACCCGGTTTAGATATGGCAGTACCAGGGACAGGTATATCATTTACAATTTGACTTTTTCAGCGGATGCTTATGTTCCGGATATTTTAGGTGCTAATAAGGTAGTGACTATAAATGGACAGGAAGTGACCGACACGGATTTTTCAGTGGTCCCTGGTCAGGAAGTAGGGTTTCAGGTTGATATAACTAATACTGGATCTGAGCCTTTGGAAAATGTAGAATTGGTAATTCCTCTCCCTTTTACCGCCTCGCATATCGGAACTTCAGGAGCAGTTTTTTTTGCTAACAGTACAGAAGGGCAGGCATATTTTGATGCAGACAGAGGTCCTTATGGTTCGATCATATGGAATATAGGTGATCTGCCCCTTCCTTCTGCCCTAGAAGAGGGCAGGGATTATATCCTGGCGAGTCTTAATTATACTTTGAGAGCTACTGAAGACTGTTTGATACTTTTAGTAGATGAATGTGTCCCAAGTATCCCTGTACAGGGAGGATTGTCAGGTATAGGTGGAATATCCGCCTCGCCTTTCAATAACATCCCATTTATCACAGGATACCAGGAAGGGGGTACATGCGTAGGCGAACCTATCACTGCTCCATTAAACATATCTATCAACCTTGATGATTTTGACGGATCAGCTTGTGAAAACTTAGGTCGTCCTCTGAGTTATGAATTCTGTAATTACGATGGAGAAAACATTCCACTGGCAGTAATAGAAGAGAATTTCCCCGAAGGGTTGAGGTACTATAATATGATGCCAGGAAATAATGTAGACCTGATCGAGTATACAGCGCAAAATCCTTTTCCAGCTACGCCAGGGGAAGCGGTATATGTGGCCGTTCCAGACGGATTATCAGGACTATCCTGTGCTTATAGATTTACTATTATAGTAAAAAATATAGCTTCTGTTCCGGCGGTAGAAAATCATATCATCTGTGAGGGTGATGATATAGCCGGGATACCTGCTCCTGAAGCAAATATAGGTTATGATGGCAGAACACTGACCTTATACGGTTATGCGAATGAAGCTGATGAAAGCCCCTTTTCGCTTACAATTTCTGAAGATGAAAACATAATAACTGCTTATTTAGCACAATTTATAAATGAAGGGGAGCCATTAGCAACAGGGACTTACCAATTTTTTATAGCAGAAGGATATTCTGAAGACTGCATCGGAGAAAAAGTGGCAGTCAATATTACTGTAGTAAATAATGTAGATGCACCAAGTGTAACCCATCAGACCTTTGAATCCAGGGAGGGAAATGTCTTCTTTTTAGCGACGGCAGCTGAAGGCAATACATTGAGCTGGTATGACGATGCTAACGGGGAGAGGCCATTGGAAGCGGTACCATCTATATCGCTGGCTACTCCAGGTGTATATACGGTATATGTAAATCAGGTGTCTGCCAGTGGCTGTGAAAGTTCAATTGTACCAGTTACCGTTACGGTAATGGGTGAATCAGCGCTAGCAGTAATTAAATCTGCTGATACGGACATATTGCCTGTAGCAGGTGAAGTAATTACTTATACCATTGCGGTGAGGAATATAGGCAATACTGTTTTGAACGATATAACGGTGTTGGATCCATTGACAGCATTTGAAGATGTAATATCTTCTTTAGCACCTGGAGCTACAGCAATATTCACCACTGCCTATACCGTCACGGCCATTGATGTGGAAAGAGGCATGGTAACTAATGTAGCCTCAGCTGCTTCGCTTGATGAAAGCGGGAATGATGTTGGAGCTGAAGATACCCTTACCATATACATGCCTACAGCTCCTGTAGATCCTGTAGATCCTATAGTTCCCACAGATCCTGTCCCTGTCACTATTCAGGCAAACGACGATGCATTTGGTTCTTTGCTCAGTGCACAGGGTGGCAGCTTAGGAAACATACTGAATAATGACCTTCTGAACGGTAGCACTGTAAATGCCCAAGAGGTGAACTTCACCTTTACAGATCTGGATGGTGTGATCGGATTGATCATAGAAGCAGATGGAACCTTAAGCATCTTGCCTGATGCAGCAGAGGCAAGGGCCTATAATCTGGTTTATGAATTGCGAGAAACTGCTAATCCTTCTAACAGGGATATAGGAAATGTGACATTCAGAATTTTGGAAGATGCTGATATCAGCCTATCAAAAACTACTAATACTACCTCTTTAATGGTAGGAGAGATGGTCACTTATGACATTAATCTTATAAATCAAGGAACGGTAGTTTTAGAAAACATACAGATTCAAGATTTACTCCCTGAAGCATTAATGTTTATTTCTTCGAGCATAGCCGGGTCTGATGACCTGATCTTTACTATAGCTACTTTGGCACCCGGAGCAACTGTTAATATACAAATAGATGCCCTGGCAGTAACCGCTGGCCAGGTGATCAATGTGGCAACAGCCATAGTCGGCACCACCCAGGTATCTGCAGAAGCACCTGAGGTCACTATACTATCTCCATCTGTGGATCTTTCTATTACCAAATCATCTATGAATGCCCAAATATATGAAGGGGATGAATTTACATATGAAATAAGGGTAGAAAATAGAGGTGATGTAAATGCCACCAATGTCCTGGTCACAGATGATTTGCCAGGAAACCTGACATATATCAGCGGTAATGTTTCTCAAGGAGTAGAAGTACTCGCGGATGTAGTAGGCAGCACTTTGACTTGGAGGTTTCCGTCATTCCCGGCGCAGACCGCAGTCACCATTACGCTGACCGTAAAAGCAGGGAATGCTGGGACGGTGGTCAACGAAGTATTGGTTACTGCTGATCAGGAAGACAGTCTACCGGAAGACAACTCAGCGGTAGATGAAAATACGATCAGACCTATCTTTTTTCCCAATGTAATCACGCCGAATGGGGATGGCAAAAATGACATGTTTATCATCCATGGTTTAGACAAATTTGAAAGAAATGATATTGTCATATTCAACCGATGGGGTGATCATGTATTTGAATCCGGTGACTATCAAAACAACTGGTCTGCAGAGGGTCTCAATCCCGGAACTTATTATTATGTAATGGTATCCACTGGTACAAATGGCCAGAAGACTACATTCAAAGGATGGATACAAGTTATTAAAAACGCTAATTGAGATGAAATCGGGCATGGGGAAAACCTCCTATAATGGTAAGATTATATACCTTGAGAGATTTCATCTGGCCAAAAAAACAAAATATAATCAGATGAAAAATATTTTTAAAATTTTATCAATCATCCTGCTGATAGGTGTAGTTTCTATTGGTGATACTATGGGGCAGCAGTTGCCACAGTTCAGCCAATACATGTTCAATGGCCTTCACATCAATCCTGGATATGCCGGGTATAAAGGGGAACATTATGTGCAAAGCACTTATAGGAGCCAGTGGATGGATTTTCCGGGTGCCCCCCAGACTTTTACCGTCACCGCAGATCTCAGTGCCAATGAAGGAGCTATGGGCTTTGGTGCATCCATTTTATCTGATAAAATAGGGCCTACACAGACTTCCTCAGCATTGTTAACCTATGCCTATAGGATACAGACAGGATTCCAGTCTTACCTGGGATTTGGGATAAGTGGTGGCATTTCTGAATTTGTAATAGATGGTTCTTTGTTCAATCCCAACGATTTTGGCGATGTTTATGTACCAGAAGGTAGGGTAAACATGTTTTCACCTAATATGAATGCGGGAATCTTCTTTAATACCGACAGATTTTATGCGGGGTTCAGTGCATATAACTTAGTAGGAAGACAGTCGTTGGAAAGAGAAGATATTGCATTGGCTTTTCACAATAGACATTTTTATCTCACAGCAGGGGCGTTGTTTCCCATCTCTGAACAGGTCCAGTTTAAACCTTCTTTTCTGATCAAAGAAGAGTCCGGTGCTGCGCCTACCAATATAGATCTGAACGGGATGTTTCTCTTTATGGATCGGGTATGGGTAGGAGCCAGCTATAGGTCTAATCTGAAGTTAAATTCCGAATATGTTCCCACCAACCTTAGCAATAGAAACGCTATAGCCTTTATAGTGGAACTGTTTGCTACTGAAAATTTAAGGTTGGGATATGCTTATGACCACAATACGAATGTGCTGAGTAACTTGAGAAATAATTCACATGAGCTTTCTGTAGGATATTACATCAGCCCACGAAATGTTAGAATGAAAAACTCCAGATGGTTTTAATTATGAAAAAGATATACTTGTTATTATTTGTTTTATCACTGGGTGCTGGGTTTGGTTCTGAAGTTTTGGCCCAAAATGCCGCTATCAGGTATGGTGACAGGCAGTTTGATATGCTTAATTACAAAGAGGCTGCGGAGGTATACGTAAAGGCTTACGAAAAAAAGCCTATATACCATGCTGCTAAGAGGGCTGCCCGGTCTTTTGAAAATGTCAGGAATTATCAAAATGCCTATGACTGGTGGAGGATGACCCTTGACTTTGAAGAAGCCACTCGGGAAGATTCCGCGTCTTTTGCTCAAGCAGCTCTGCGGATAGGTAATACAGAAGCCTATATTCAGATAAACAAACGTATGGGCAATGAAGTGGATGAAGCAGCATTTAAAAGTTTGTCTTTAAAAGGCACTGCCATTATTTCACCTATAGATTCACTTAATTCCAGGTTTGCGGATTTTGGGCTTGCGAAGGACAATCAGGGCCATATCTATATTACTTCTGATAGGGGCGAATTTGGAGATGGTAAAGCTTCCAGACGTCCATTAGTAAGAATAGACGGGAGAAACAGATTTGACCGTAAAGTGTACGGTTGGACAGGTAGGGATTTTTTAAGTGTGTATAAAGTAGAGGAAGACGGATTTACTGAAGTCCGTTCCCCGGTACCAGATACTTATAATTTCTCGGATCCATTCTTTCTGAAAAATCAGCCTGTCGTATTCTATACCGTGACCCGGGAAGTGAAGCGGGTAAAACAAAGGGAATTTTCCATTCATCCAGAAATATATTTCAGCCGTTTAAATGATGCTGGCGAATTTATAGATTATACTGCATTTCCTTATAATGCTTTCCTGGAACATTCGGTGATCACACCTTTTGTAGACGAGGTGAATATGCGGGTTTATTTTTCATCGGATATGGCTGGTGGCCTTGGAGGACATGACCTTTATTATGTGGCGTATGATGCGGATTTTAATTTTGGGGAAGCCGTAAATCTTGGTCCAGAAGTCAATACTTCCGGGCATGAGAGAAATCCATATAAAGTGGAGAACCGTTTTTATTTTAGCTCTGATGGACATACCGGGTTGGGTGGTTTGGATGTATATCAGGCTACTGTATCAGATGACCAATTTTCCGCTGTGATCAATATGGGTACTCCTTATAATTCCCCTCAGGATGATTATGCCTTTGCGATTTTTGATAAAGGCCAGTCAGTGGTATCTTCAGATAGGGTAGGCGGTAACGGCATAGATGATATTTATCTGATTCAGGAAATGTTCCGGAGATTCCGTGCCCGAATTTTGGATTGTGATGGGAATCTTATCCAAGATGACTATCAGTTCAGATTGGAAAATGTAGATAGGAGATCCCGAGTGGCAACTTCTAAAGGATCAGCAGGTGAAATAAAGGCCGATCTGGATGGAGAGACAGCCTATATAGTCACCATAGAAAAAGAAGGGTATTTTACTAAAACAGATACTACCATTTCTACCAAGGGTTTTCAGGGAGACCTGATAGAAAGAGATTACCGACTGGCTAAAATCCCCTATAATATGCCAGTATTTGTTGACTTGATGTATTATGATCTGGACAAATCGACCATAAGAGAGGAGGCAAAGCTAACTTTGAATAAATTAGCCGAACTGATGAAATCATATTCATTTTTAGATTTAACGGTAAGGTCACATACTGATGCCCGGGCATCTCATGTATATAACGATTCGCTTAGCATCAGGCGTGCAGAAGCCGTGAAGCAGTATATGGGCAATCAGGGAATCAGCAGTGAGAGGATATCTTCTTCATGGTTTGGTGAAGATGAACTGGTAAATAACTGTGGAGATGGGATCCATTGTCCTGAAGCGGAACACCAGTTGAACAGAAGGAGTGAACTTGTATTGAAGGCATTTACAGATACCGGTAGATCATATGAATTGCCTACAGGCTTTGACGAATGTGATGACCTGATAGAAAAGATAAGGTCACAGCTTGCAGATGAAGGGCTGGTAGTACTTCCTAAAATCTATTTTGATTTTGATAAAGCTACGCTAAGAACTGAAAATAAGATGGCATTGGAGCGGCTGGCAGTAATGTTAAAAAACAGATTGGATTTCAAACTATCCCTAGAAGGCCATACTGATCTAAGGGGAACTGATGAATATAATAAATCTCTTTCTGAAAGAAGAGCCAAGTCGGTTTTAAATTACCTCGTAGACAGAGGTGTAGACATGGACAGACTGAATTATGAGTGGTTTGGCAAGAGTAGACCGGTTCACAATTGTATAAACTGTACTGCCGAGCAACATCAGGAAAACAGAAGAACGGAGATTAGAATCATAAATGAATAAATGCTGACAATTAATTTGTTAAAACTGGGATTTACGTGAATCCCAGTTTTTTATCTATGTGCATTTGTTCTAAATGATAAGTGCCAATAAGAAAAAAATAAGATAAATGAGTGCAGTACTAAGGTCTAATCTAAAAGAGGTTTTCTGCATTTTCACCAAAGTTTAAAAAATCCGGAATGGAACTCCTGACAGTACATCAAAGAAATTTTAATGGGTATTCAGCATAAAAAAAAGAAGAGGCTCAGGCCTCTTCTTTTTTTTTATTCTGCACGTGTAAGTAAAATGGTTTCTTTATCTTCGGCATAAGGAATATTGGCAAGCTGATCTAGCTTTTCAATTTTCACCCTATCAAATGCCATTTTATTTTGGCTAAGGATCGGTTCGGAAGGTGGGATTTCCTCTTTAAGCCAATCTTCCTGTTTACCATTTTTCCAGAACCTGAAGCATAGATGTGGGCCTGTGGCTAAACCAGTACTTCCTACATACCCAATAACCTGCCCTTGGCTTACTCTGGCACCTGGTTTCATCCCTGATGCTATTTTGGACATATGGAGATACTGAGTAGTATATGTGCCGTTATGTTTTATTTTGACATAGTTCCCATTGGCACTGGTAAACTTAGCTTCTACCACTACTCCGTCCCCTACAGTCCTAATCTCTGTACCCGTTTTGGCAGCATAGTCAGTGCCCAAATGCGGCTTGTACCTTTTTTGCACCGGATGAAACCTTTTCAAATTATACCTTGAGCTGATTCGGGTGTATTCTAGCGGATCTCGTAAAAAGGCTTTTTTGAAACTGTTACCGTCCTGATCATAGAAGGCCACTTCTCCGTTTTGCTCAAATGGAATGGCATAATAAGGCCTTCCCGAACTTTCAAAATATGCTATCTGAATATCTTCCACCCCTACTACTTCTCCCTCTACACGCTTCTCGTTATAGACTACCTTGAATTTGTCACCTTTCTGAACAGCCTGAAAATTAATACTCCAGCCATATAGATCTGCAAATTTATTTATTACAGATAGCGAAACACCTTCAGAGACCATGTCATCATAGAGTGATCTGGTAATGGTACCGGCTACCTCCCGGGTATGTAACTCTACAGGTTTAGATTCTTTATAAATATCCACTGTGTCTAAACGGAAGACCACATATTCTGCTGGATTGGGTTCGTAGATAAAAAATTGGGCTTTGGAGGAGTCCTTCGGGGTAAGAATGGTATATTTTTTATTGAAGGCTATTTTCCTCACATCAAAAATTTCTTTGGATCTTTTGGCCAGTTCATCGATGATCTGATAGGGGACATTGAAGGGACTGAGGATGGTGGACAGTGTTTGGTTTTTGCCAACTAGGCCTTCGGCTATTTCGAGTTCATTGATCCGAATTCCATAGAGCAATTCTTCCAGTTCGACATCATCAGCTTCATCTATAAGTTCCTCTAAGGCTGCTTTTGCAAGGAGTTCCTGTTCTTGGGATTCGTATTTCAGATAGCTATACCCCCCTGCCGAAAGTAGGATTATGCCTACCGTGATCCAAATTTTCTTCATTTGCTATACATTTTCATTTAGTCTATTTGTACAAAATAAGTTGATAAATTACTTAAAAACCAAATAGTGATCTTAAATTTTTTATATTTTTCTTTTAAAAGCGCTATTTTTTTGATCTGACTGTCGAAGAAGAACCATTTTATCTTTCTTAGAATAATATTATATGACGCTTCAAATGTGCAAATTTGATTTAAAACAGATGTATTTTGTAAAAGTGTATGCGGAAAACTTTTAATTGTTTTTTAACCCGGCATGCCTTCATCATTAGTAATCTGATGGGATATCATTATATTTGTTCCTTTGTTTTAAAAATAAATAAACAGCTATGCTTAGAACACATACTTGCGGGGACTTGCGCATAAGTGATGTTAATATAGAGGTTACATTGGCCGGTTGGGTGCAGCGGGTCAGAAACAAAGGCGGCCTCATATGGGTGGACCTTAGAGATCGGTATGGTATCACACAGCTGATCCTGGAAGAGGGGTCTACTGATGAATCTTTGCTTCAAAAGGCTGCGGGATTGGGGAGAGAATATGTCATTCAGGTTTCCGGGACCGTAATAGAGAGGTCTTCCAAAAATGATAAGCTTGCTACCGGGGACATAGAGATCAAAGTCGCCAGGCTGGAAGTACTGAACAGTTCTAAAGTTCCTCCCTTTATCATAGAAGATGAAACGGATGGAGGAGAGGAATTGAGAATGAAGTACAGGTATCTGGATTTAAGAAGAAATGTGGTAAGAAATAAGCTTCAGCTTAGGCACCGCATGATGCAGGAAACTAGGAAGTACATGGATGCCCAGAACTTTATAGAGGTAGAAACTCCCGTACTGATCAAATCTACTCCGGAAGGAGCGCGCGATTTTGTGGTTCCCAGCCGTGTCAATCCAGGGGAATTCTATGCCTTGCCCCAATCTCCACAGACATTTAAGCAACTGCTTATGGTAAGTGGGTTTGACCGGTATTTTCAAATAGTAAAATGTTTCAGGGATGAAGACTTGAGGGCTGACCGCCAACCTGAATTTACACAGATAGACTGTGAAATGTCTTTTGTGAGCCAAGAGGATATTTTAAATACTTTTGAAGGGCTTACCAAGCATCTGTTTAAAGAAGTAAAGGGGGTAGACCTAGCTATAGTGGAGCGGATGACCTTCGCTGATGCCATGAAGTATTACGGAAACGATAAGCCTGACCTCAGATTTGACATGAAGTTCGTAGAGCTGAATGAGGTAGTGAAGGATAAAGGTTTCGCTATTTTTGATAGTGCAGAGCTTGTGGTGGGGATCTGTGCCAAAGGTGCGGCCTCCTATACCCGCAAACAGATCGATGCACTGACAGATTATGTAAAAAGACCGCAGATAGGCGCAAAAGGTCTGGTTTATTTAAAATACAATGAAGATGGATCGCTTAAATCATCAGTGGATAAATTCTATTCCCCTGAAGATCTAAAAACTTGGGCAGATAAATTTGATGCAACACCTGGTGATCTTATATTGGTTCTTTCCGGTGAGGCCAATCCAGTTAGGAAGCAGCTTTCAGAGCTTCGCCTCAAAATGGGGGATGAGCTTGGGCTAAAGGACCGCAATGTATTTAAGCCATTGTGGGTCATCGATTTTCCTCTTCTGGAGTGGGATGAAGATACCCAGAGATACCATGCTATGCACCATCCTTTTACTTCACCAAAAACGGAAGACATACCGCTTCTAGCCACAGATCCCGGTGCAGTAAGAGCCAATGCCTATGACCTTGTCATCAATGGGGTCGAAATAGGCGGGGGTTCTATCAGAATTCATGACCGGAACACGCAGCAGCTGATGTTCAGGCACCTTGGCTTTTCGGAAGAGGAGGCGCAGAAGCAGTTTGGCTTTTTAATGGAAGCATTCGAATATGGGGCGCCACCACATGGGGGCATAGCCTTTGGGTTTGATAGACTTTGCGCCATATTTGGTGGCTCCGATTCCATCAGAGACTTTATCGCTTTCCCAAAAAACAACTCTGGTCGGGATGTAATGATTGATTCTCCTAGTAGTATTGCTGAGGAGCAGCTAAAAGAGCTGAGCATTGCGTTGAATATATTGAAGGAGCAGAAAATGTAGAATGTTTGATGATGTTCTTATAAATGAATGCAATTTCACAATACCCAGCCTGTTTTATGTAGGCTGGGTATTTTTTTTATCTCATGCCGCGCTGTACAGCTACCAAATATCTTTCTTCTTTTAAGCTGGAAACTTAAGCGCGTACTTAGCATTCATTAGTTTTTTTATTTAATAAATACCTCATCCAGTCTCTGCTAGTCCGCTATTCTGCTCTTATCAATGATATTATCACTGGAAACAAGATGGCTTCTGATGCCCATCACGATCAGCAGCTGTGCCAGGATATAAGTTCCCATGATCAGTACATCTGCATCCGCTACCGGCTGCCAGAACATATTCAAGGCCAAAATTCCATCAGATATCATAAAAAGAATGGCTCCTATGAAAACCTGCCAGAAACTGGCAGCAGGAGTTCTTTTGAAACGCTCCCTTGCAATAGAAGCCATCATCAATATGGTGATCAGATAAACCACTACAGGGGTTCGTAAATGATAAAGATTAGGATTTATCAGAAAATAAATGAAAGCTCCGGGGAGGTATATAGGTAAATTGTAAAAGAATAATTTGATGAAATTTACTTTTTTAAAGCTGAACTGAAAGTGCTGAGTAAGTTTAAAAGCTACGATATAGCACATGTGGGCGACCAAAAAGGCTCCCAGTCCGTAAAGAAAGAGATTGGGAAATAAGAGCAGTATATCTCCCAATAAAGAAAATGCCAGCGCAGCACCCATACTTTTACGCAGCAGACTGCCTTTAATGAGTTTGGTATAACTATAAAAATAAATGATAAGGGAAAGCAGCAATAATGGTTTGCTATAATATCTGTATTGGGGGAGGTCTTGGGCTACCAATGCTATGTCAGCTATACCTGCCAGCAGATATGCATAGAGCCAAACGATTCCTTTTCGGGCCATGGATTCAAATCAATCGGTAAAACATATTTTAAATATAAAGGCTTTATTTTTACTATTTCAAAAAAGCACGCGGTAAGCATACATTCTTGCCAATTAATCCTTTTATAAGATATCTGTTTTTATTTGGTCTTTGTTTAAAGGTAAATTTTTGACCCTCATTTTTACTGTGCTTTACATAAGGATTTCCATGGGTTAATTATTCCTTTATTTTTTGTATTGACCGTGGTATTTTTAATGATAAAGCCCTAGACCAGGGAATATAAATGTTAGTATTTTCTAGAAAAATTTATAACAAAATTTATACTGTATATAAACCTTAATTCTATATACAGGATGAATTTCAGGCTAATGAAAATTTAAGACTTACTTTTGTCTTAAGAGCAGATGCACCTATATTTATGGATACTCCTAGCGCAAATCCCCAGTTTAAATTCACCTATAGCCCAGCAGTATGACATCGCTACCGATAGAATGCCTACAGGTAATCTTTTGTGGAGTCCTCGGGTCGGGTTTAACTGGGATGCCAGGGGGGATGCTACCTTGCAGTTACGTGGAGGATTGGGGGTGTTTTCAGGTAGACTTCCTTTTGTATGGTTATCCAACCAGTTTTCCAATACGGGGATAGAAATAGCCCTACTACAGGCCCAGCGGGAGCGGGGCGATTTTCCTGCCGGTTTTACATTTAATCCCGACCCGGCTTCTCAGCCTAATGCTACTGAACTTGGACTGCCTACTTTTACCTCTGAAATCAATGCGACTGATCCAAATTTCCGGTACCCACAGGTATTCAGAGCAAATCTGGGAGCAGATTATAGGTTATCCAATGGTATCATAGCGACTTTTGACGGAATATTTACGCAGAACATCAATAATATCCTTTATCAAAACCGGAATATAGCTGGCTTGGAAGACGGCAACTTTTACACTTTTCAAGGTGCAGATATCCGGACACGCTTTGATGGGGCTAGGATAGATTAAAATTTCACTGATATTATCTATTTGACCTATACCAGTGAAGGCTATACTTATAACCTGACTGCTCAGCTGAGCAGTACATTTGAAAATGGGCTTTATGCTAATATCGGCTATACTTATGGGTTTGCTACTGATATCAATCCGGGGATTTCTTCCCAGGCAGTTTCAAACTGGAGGAATGTGCCTACATATGGGAATCCAAACCGTTCCGAACTTTCTTTTTCTCAATTTATGGTCCCGCGCCGTATAGTAGCTGCCCTTACTTATAGAAAAGAATACGCAGGCTTTTTAGCTACCTCCATAGGACTGTTTTACAACGGTCAATCAGGCGTTCCCATCTCATTTGTGTATCAGGGCGATCTTAACAGAGACGGGGTATTGGGCAATGATCTGATTTATGTGCCTGAAAACAGGGAAGGTATCAGGCTCTATGATACCTATACACTGGCCAAAAATGAGTGGGTAATCTCTCAGACGGCAGATCAGCAATATGCTTTGATCGATAACTTTATCGACAACAACGATTATTTGAATAGTAGAAGGGGTAATTATGCAGAGAGAAATGCAGGAAGAACACCATTTGAACACCGGTTTGATGTAAGGCTGGCCCAGGAAATAATCGTACATAATGCAGGTAGGCTGGAATTTACTTTTGATGTGCTCAATGCCGGTAATTTGCTAAACAATGATTGGGGTAGGTCTTATGCTATTCAGAACAGTCAGTTTATTACTGTAGCTAATTTTGCCAATAACAATGTAGCAGGTCCTGAACCCCGTACGATAAATGGAAATCCAGTTCCTATGGATCCGAATGTACCTTCCTTCAAAGCAGATTTAAGGGGTGATGAGGCTTGGTTGGCACAGGATTTCTTTTCTAGATGGAGGGCAAAGATCGGATTGAGATATACTTTTTAAACTTACTTTTACCTAGCCTGTCTGTATGAATTGTCATTAAAATCAGGTATCATCTAAAAGATTATATGAATAGGAGGGCTGTATTTTTTCCTCCTATTCATTTTTTGTTAATCGCTTCACTACTGCTCCTTATAGTATTTATAATAGATGAGTTTTTTAAAAAATAGTTAAATTAATGTGGAATGAGTACTGCACTGAAGTTCACATCTTTATAATCTAATATTTAAGATACGTTCAAGGAATATAATTATCTAAAATTTAAATAATTACATATATAGAAATGCATTATTCTAATGTTAAGTTAATGTTAACAAATCCTGTTAATTTTCCTTAATTATTTAACATTAATCTAACAAAAAGGTGTCTTTGCCTACCCAATTCAGGTCTATCTTTGCCACTGGAAAAGAAATAAATTTATTTAACTCAAACTCATTTTCCGAAAATTCAAAATATTATGAGGAAATCCTTACTAAAATGTGTTTTTGCGCTGGCAATGCTTGTTCTTGGAGCAGGATCACTGTTTGCGCAGGGAGTTACCACTGCCAGTATGCAAGGAGTGGTAACTGATGAAGCTGGGGAAACACTTCCTGGAGCCAATGTAGTGGCTGTCCATGAGCCATCTGGTACCAGATATGGTGCTGTTACCAATATGGATGGTAGATTTGTGCTGCCAAACATCCGAGTGGGTGGTCCTTACCGAGTGACCATAACCTTTATAGGTTTTGAAGATCAGGTATTTGAAGGAATTAACCTGTCTCTGGGACAAAATTATTCCATCAATGCAAGGTTGACTGATGGATTGGAATTGGATGTAATAGAAGTATTAGGTACACAGGGCGATGTCATGAATGCGGACAGAACCGGTGCTGCTACCAATTTAAGTAGAGATAGGATAGATGCGATGCCTACTATCAATAGAAGTATCAACGATTTGACGAGACTTACTCCGCAGAGTAGCGGTACCAGCTTTGCGGGTGCAGATCAGCGTTATAATAACTACACGATAGATGGTAACCTTTATAACAATAACTTCGGAACCACTTCTAGTCAGTTTGCCGGTGGAAACCCTATTTCCTTTGACGCAATCGAAGAGGTACAGGTAAACATCGCCCCTTATGATGTTCGTCAAAGTGGTTTTACAGGTGCTAACGTAAATGCGATTACTAAATCAGGAACAAACCACTGGAGAGGTACTGCTTATACACTTTTTAGAAATGATAAACTGCAGGGGACTACCGTAAATGGAGGAAGAGAGATTCCTTTTTCAGATTCTGAAACAAAAATACACGGTATAGCAGTGGGAGGACCAATTATTAAGAACAAACTTTTTTTCTTCGTAAGTGCGGAAATGGAGACTAATTTGATTCCAGGAGATAACAGACTGGCTTCAAGGCCTTCTCAAGGTTTACTTCCTGATAACCAAGTAGTTTCTAGGGTGACTGCAGACAGAGCTGATTTCGTAAGAGACCAAATGAGAAATATATATGGTTACGAGACTGGATCATATGAAAACGTACCTTTTTCTGACGATGCAACCAGGTTAAACTTAAGACTCGATTATAACATTAACCAGCAGAACAAATTAGTAGTAAGGTATAATCGCTTCCAGCAGATTAGGGATGTAGGCATAAACGGTAACAGTATCCGAAGCTTGCCT
Source organism: Anditalea andensis (assembly GCF_000714815.1). Lineage (GTDB taxonomy): Bacteria > Bacteroidota > Bacteroidia > Cytophagales > Cyclobacteriaceae > Anditalea > Anditalea andensis. Next base: position 136,178 of record NZ_JMIH01000022.1, read on the forward strand.
ACCAATCTGAGGTACGGTAACACGAACAGGTTTGGAGTAGAAGCTTTGACTTTTTCTAATGCCAATTATACTTCCGAGGACATTGTATCTTCAATAGTTGCGGAATTGAATTCTACCATCGGAACAAATATGGCCAACTCACTAAATATTGGTTATACCTCTGCGCTTACCCAGAGAGGCATTCCCGGTGGACAGAGCTTTCCAATGATTGAAATACTTGAATTTCAAGGAACAACACCACTCTATTACATGTCTTTAGGAAATGAGTTGTTTTCTACAGGTAACTTATTGGATAACAAAACGTTCAACGTGACCAACAATTTCAACTATTTTCTTGGTAGACATACCTTCACAGCAGGGGTTAACTTTGAATATATGACTTTTGACAATGCCTTCAATCCTACTTGGGATTCATGGTACCGTTACAACTCCTATGATTCATTTGTAGAAAGTGTCATCAACAGGAACCCTGCTGTAGTTCCTGATGGCTTTGCTATTGGTTTTTCTTATGATGCCAACAATCCTATGACTTTACCAACAGATAGGGTTGAATTTGGACAGGTTGGTATTTATCTTCAGGATGAATTTCAGGTAACCAACAACTTAAAATTAACCGGTGGTGTGAGAGTGGATCTTCCTTTTTATCCTATGGATGCCCCTAGAAACCCTAGATTGGAAGCTTTAAATATTTCTAGAGAAAATCCACGTAATCCAGGAGAATTTATTTCTCCGGATGTGAGTAATTTCCCACCTGTAAATCCAGTATTCTCTCCAAGATTTGGATTTAACTGGGATGCTTACGGTGACAGATCTTTACAGGTAAGAGGTGGTACTGGTATGTTCACCGGTAGACCGGTTTTCGTTCACTTATCTAACCAAATCAATGCCAATGGAGTAACCAGAGGTGGTTTAGGTAAATATGGAGGAATTGGTAATGCTGCTAACCAGTGGGCACCCGGCGAATGGCAAGGTTTCCAGGCAGATCCAAACTTTTACAGACCAAACCCAGCTGAACTAGAACCGGACATATCTGCTTCAATCAACGTAACAGATCCTAATTTCAGAATGCCTCAAACCTGGAGATCCAATCTTGCTGTTGATTATTCTGTGGCCGGATTTATTTTCTCTGCTGAAGGGCTTTATTCCAGGGATTACAATTCTCCCTTTTCCGTGAACCTTGCCAGCAACCCTACCGGTAATATTGTTAACGTTGCCGGAAATGAGTATCCTACTTATACCCAGGGTATCGCAGGTACCACCATCAATGAAATATATTACCTTACCAATATCAATGATGGTATTTATGCCTCTTTGACACTATCTGTTCAAAAAGATTGGGGTAAAGGTATCTTTACCAGTTTAGCCTACACCAGAAGTCAGAAGACTGATTTCGGTCTTGAAGGTGGTTCTCAAGCAGCCTCTTTATGGCCTACTGCAGTACAGAAAGATAGAAACAATCCGGAAAGAGGTTTTTCTAGATTTGATCAGCCTAACAGAATTGTCGGTTTAATTTCCTTCAATACCAAAGGCTTGAACGAGATGAACAACACACAGTTCTCTTTATTCTATTCAGGTGGTGAGCAAGGAAGGTATAGTTACACTTACTCAGGAAACTTTGGTGATGGCGGCGGTATCAGAACGATGTATGTGCCTACCAGCTTTGAAGATGCACAGTTGATTGACCGTGTAACAAATGGCGTACTGGTGCAAACAGCGGCTGAACAATGGGAAATCCTTAACCAGTATATTGAACAAGACGAATACTTAAGTGCCAATAGAGGTAAAATAACCGAAAGAAACGGTGCTATACTTCCATGGTTACACAGATTTGATTTTAGTGTGAAACAGGATATCCACCTGGCAAGAGATGTAAACAAGCACAAACTACAGTTCTCTATGGACATCTTAAATGTTGGTAATATGATCATGGATTCTTGGGGTGTAGGTAGACAGACATATCAAAGAAACCCGATGAACTACACGGGCGCTGATGCCAATGGCAATGCTAGATTTACCATCAATACTGTTCAGGGACAGGCAAACGTTTATCCCACGGAAACCGTACAGTCTATTGTGGCGCTGAGCCAAACTTGGAGTGCTCAGGTTGGGGTTAGATACATCTTCAATTAATTCCTCATATCAATAGAGAAAATAATATAACCATGAATAAATTTTCATATAAAACGTTAATTGTCCTTTTATGCAGCTTGTCTATTTTTACAGGCTGTATAGATGAGGACTATACCGAAGAGCCCCAGGGTTTATCTGATCAGCCTTTATTAAGTAATGTAATTGCTGACCAAACTGATCTTTCTACCTTTAACCAGCTGATTAACAATGCAGGGTTGACCACAAATTTAGTGGGTATTAGGACTCAAGACCAAAGAGCGGTTTTTGCACCATCAAATGAGGCTATTGCAAATTTTCTAGCTTCAAATGGATATGCCTCTGCTGCTGATATACCCAACTTGACCAATGTGCTGTCTTACCATATCGCCAATGCGAACATCCTTCAGGGTAATATAGCGCAGAACAATTTTAATTTTATCCAGACGATTGCCAACCAAAACATTTTTGTTAACCGTGCCAATAGTCCGATAAGATTCAATAACCAGCAGGTAAACATCATTCGTTCTATTGAAAATGCCAATGGAACTGTTCATGTGATAGATCAAGTGCTGGTACCTCGGGCGAGCAATATGAGTAATTATATTGCGGCACAGGCTGACCTTTCTATCTTTAACCAGGCAATCAATTTAATGGGCTTACAGAACCAATTTAATATTGAGTTCAGGACTGTATTTGCTCCTACCAATGAGGCTTTTGGTTTGTTCCTGGTAGAAAACGGCTTTGCTAACTTAGATGCTGTTGTGGCAGATGAGGATGGAAGGACGCTGCTGAGAAATATTTTAAATTACCATATGACACCGAATGTGTTTTATACGCCAAATTTGACCAATAATTTACAGCTGGCTACGCAGTTTACCAATCCCAGACTAATCATAACCAACCCTAGGGTAGCTGTTGATGGCCAATCAATCCGATTAACCTACGGAACAGGAAATGCGCTCAGTACCAATGTTAATGTTAACAATACGATCTTTAGAACAGGTTTTGTTCATAAGATTGATAGGGTTATGGTGCCTGCCACTACGCCTGCTCCTTAAGACCTCTAAAAAAGAATATATAAAAACAGAGGCTGTCTCATAAGTAGGGACAGCCTCTGTTTTATCCGGGTTGGTAGCTGAGTCAATTTAATACAGCCAAATCACAGGCTCTTGAATTGATTTATAAAACAGCCTCATTATTTTTTTATCCAACATAGTGTCATCCAATTTTTATATTCAAATACTTTAATTTTTTGCATATAGTATTTATATAATCGTAATCTATTGCATTCTAGATCAATAAATCCAATAGGCTTTAATTGCTTTCTAAGGTGTTTTAACTATTAACAATGATCAATTATTAGGGATTATTCTTATAATTATTTTTAGCCAGAGGCATCCATGTTCTCTAATTTAATATCGGTAGGCATCGTGTAAGCTTCGCCTGATTTGTTAACATTAAACTAATATTAAGTTTATTTTTTCTGATCAAATCGCTCTTATATTTGCATCGTTAAAAAATATTCTCAATTTCATTCTATTATATTTCCAACAACTCAAAATTATATGAGGAAAAATTTACTAAAATGTATTTTTGCGCTTGTATTCCTAATTTTAGGGACAAGTTCATTATTTGCTCAGGGGGTGACAACTGCCAGCATCACGGGGGTGGTAACCGATAGCAACAATGAAACCTTACCTGGTGCCAATGTTATAGCCGTTCATGGACCTTCAGGGTCAAGATATGGTGCCACTACCAGAAATGATGGGAGATTTACCATTCCTGGCATGAGGGTAGGTGGTCCTTATACTATTACGGTATCTTATGTGGGATTCCAATCTCAGGTTTATGATAATATTGATCTGCAGTTAGGCCAGATATTCAGGCTCGATGCCACCATGTATGATGAAGGTGTAGACCTAGCGGGTGTCGAAATCGTGGCACAAAGAAGTAATATCTTAAATGATGAACGTGCTGGGTCTGCTACCAATATATCCAATGAGCAGATCAATGCGCTACCGACAATCAGCAGAAGTATCTTCGATTTTACAAGATTGACCCCACAGGCTTCTGGAAACGGTTTTGCCGGCACTGATAGCAGGTTTAACAACCTAACCATAGACGGATCTATTTTTAACAATTCGTTTGGTCTTTCAAGCACCCCTGCAGGTCAAACCAATTCTACGCCGATATCATTGGATGCTATCCAGGAGATTCAAGTAAACCTATCCCCTTATGATGTTACTCAGGGTGGTTTTACCGGAGCAGGGATCAATGCTATTACCAGGTCAGGAGACAATGAGTTTAGGGGTTCTGTTTTCTATAATAATAGGAATAACAGTTATGTTGGTGATAATGCTAGAGGTAATGCTGTAATTACAGATCAGTTTGATGTTAACCAATATGGCTTTAGATTAGGTGGTCCTATAGTAAAGAACAAGTTATTCTTTTTTATCAATGCTGAATCTGAAAGAAGATCAGATCCCAATTCTCAATTTATAGCCGCTCCTGGTGAAGGTGCCAATGTTACAAGGGTACTCAGGTCTGATTATCAACAATTGTCCCAATATATGCTGGAAAACTATGGCTATGAAACCGGGGCATTCGAAAATTATTCTTTAAGAACTCAATCGGATAAGTTGTTGGCTAAAATAGATTATAACATCAGCAGAAATCATAAGCTATCTGTCCGTTATAACCAGCTGATTTCTTTGAGAGATGTACCAGCATCTAATTCGTCTTCTTTTCAAAATAGAAGAGATAATTTATTCTCTTTAAATGCACAGGCTACCAATTATATCATTAACAATGATATTTATTCTGGTATTGCCGAACTTAATTCTACTTTTGGATCCAGGTTTTCGAACAGGTTATTGGTCGGGTATACTGCAAACAGAGATTATAGAGGATCTACCGGGGGAATATTCCCGCTTGTGGATATTCTCCAAGAAGGACGTAATTACCTTTCTTTTGGATATGAACCATTCTCGCCTAATAATAGACTGGATACAGACACTTGGCAGGTTCAGAACAATTTTACCGCGTATTTGGATAATCATACCATCACCGGAGGTGTGAACTTTGAGTCATTTGAATTCACCAATGGTTTTACGCCTCAATTTTATGGCCAATATACCTTTAATTCCTTACAGGATTTCTATGCCGCTTCAGACCAGTATTTGGCTGGAACCCCTCAAAATGTTCCTTTGAGAAGATACCAACTGACCTATTCAGCATTAGAAGGAGGCGCTATTCCTTTTGCCGTAACTAAAGCTTATCAGATAGGTGCTTACGTACAGGATGAATATAGCCCAACCAGAAATTTGAAATTGACTGGGGGAGTGAGAATTGATGTGCCATTTTTTGACAATACGGCATTGAACAATCCAGAAGTGGAGCAGCTGAATTTTCAAAACCCGAGCAGAAACAATATTTCTTTGAGTACCAGTCAACTTCCAGAACCTGCTGTGATGTTCTCTCCCAGATTAGGCTTCAACTGGGATGTAATAGGTGACAGATCTATACAGTTACGAGGTGGTACAGGTGTATTTACAGGTAGGCCGGCATTTGTATGGATATCTAATCAGGTAGGTAACAATGGTATATTGACCGGGTCAATTTTTGAAGACAACGTTAATACTGCTCGTTACCCTTTTTCCCCTGATGTGACTGCCAATATTCCCGCCAATGCTACGACTCCTTCGCAGTATGCCATCAATGCCACTGAAAGAGAATTTAAATGGCCTCAGAACTGGAGATCTAACATAGCTGTGGATGCTCAGCTTCCCGGTGGGTTTGTAGGTACCTTGGAGTATATATATACCCAAAACCTGAACAATGTGATTTATTATGACGCTAATTTGAATACACCTGTCGGTAATTTGGTAGGTCCGGATAACAGACCATACTATGCGTCCACTACTGGTTCAGCCGCGAATAACGAACGTAGGATAAATAATAATATAAACAATGCTTACGTACTTGGGAATTATGGAGACGGATTTGCACATAATATCACCGCGCAAATCCAAAAGCAATTCACAAGAAACCTATTCTTCTCTGCCGCTTATAACTACTCTGTAGCAAAAGACTTAGTATCGTTGGGCTCTACGGCCAGCAGTTCATATAACGGAGGCAGGACCATTACTGATAATAACAACTTGCCACTATCCATTTCAGATAATGAACAAAGGCATAGAGCCATAGCTTCAATATCCTATAGAAAAGAATACAGCAATGGGGCGACACAAGTTTCCGCTTTTTGGGAAGCTAGAAACCTGGGCAGGAGAACTTATACCTACAATGGTGATGTAAATAGAGATGGTATCGCAGGTAACAGTTTAATATTTGTCCCTACCCCTGAGCAGCTACAAGAGATGACCTTCCTTCCCATTACAGCAGGCGATTTTACTTATACAGAAGCCATGCAGAGGACTACATTTGACCAATACATACAAGCTGATCCTTATTTAAGAACGATAAGGGGGCAATATGCTGAAAGAAATGGTGGCATTAATCCTTTTGTGGCTAGAATGGATTTCACCCTGGTGCAGGAATTTTTCATTAATATAGGCGATAAAAGAAATACCCTTCAATTCAGGGCCGATGTAATTAATTTTGGTAATTTGTTAAGTAATACTTGGGGTGTGGCAAGAGTACCCAATAATACCTCTATGATTACTATCTCCAGTATTTCTCCTGAAGGTGTTCCCGTGTATCAGATGCAAAGAACCAATAACGTATTAAGAACGGATATCTTCAGAGATAGTGCGACGTTGAACGATGTTTGGCAATTACAGTTAGGTGTCAGATATATCTTCAATTAAATGCGCATATAATTCAAATAATAAGATTTTAACCGATGACTTTGTAAAAAAAGGGCCAACTTTTTGTTGGCCCTTTTTTTCATTATATAGATTCATGATATTGACTAGTAAATTTTATCCCTATTGGTAGTATTTGATCCCCAACCTTAGATTTATAGCATGGGTGTTTATTGCAAAATGGAAATTGATGAAACCGTACAAAAAATCCTGCCTTATAACTTCTGGAAAGTAAATTTAGAATATTGTGTTAGAAGTCGGATGTAGGTAGGAGATTTGATTATTCTGTAATACAGTTATGCCTATGAATGGAATAGTCCCTTCAACGACATATGTATTCACCTCTACATTAAAGAGGGCTATAGGGCGCTTATGCCAGATGTAACAAATGAAAAAGGAGCCATATTCATGTTGGCCCCTTTTTCATTTGTATATGTATCATTTTTATAGTTCAGGGCGTTACCTGTGCCGGAGGTAGGAATGAAATGAATTTCTTATAGTTGCCCGAATAACATTGCATTCATTTTCTTGTTGTAACAGAATCAAGCTTCATTTAGGTTGACCATCTTTCTGATATTAAGGAAGAAAGGAAGTGGCTGTGATAGGTAACTAATAGTTAATGTATTATCTTTTGTAGAAAATTTAAAAATTATATTTTAATTTTCCATGTCTTAATTACCTTTTACATGTTATTCACCACTGATATCACATCCTGACCACCTATATCTATTTTGATCAGTAAGCGAACTTTCTATCATAATTAGATCTTTACTATTGAGTATCTTTACGTGCTAGTACTTGAATAAATAGGATGACAAAATTAAATCTACTGTATTATAAAACCTACCGGCATCCCTCCAGCAAAGAGTGGATGGTATTTGTACATGGTGCAGGAGGGTCATCTTCTATCTGGTATAAGCAGATCAAAGAATTTAAGGAAGCCTATAACCTTCTTCTGATAGACCTGAGGGGACATGGCAGGTCTGCTGCCAAGCTTAAGAATATTTGGAAAGAAAAGTACACTTTTACTGCCGTTACCAAAGATATATTGGAAGTGCTGGATCACCTGCACATACAAAAAGCCCATTTTGTGGCAGTATCCTTAGGCACCATTCTGGTTAGACAGTTAGCTGAAATGGCCCCTGAGAGAGTAGAGACAATGATTTTTGCAGGAGCCATTACCAGGTTAAATATAAAGTCCCGTATACTTGTATCCCTGGGCAATACTTTTAAGAGTGTCATCCCCTATATGTGGCTATACAAGTTATTTGCATGGGTAATCATGCCACGAAAGAGACACTCGGAATCCCGTAATCTATTTGTCAGAGAAGCAAAGAGATTATGTCAAAAAGAATTCATCCGGTGGTTTAAACTTACCAGCGAAGTCAATCCGCTCCTGAAGCTTTTTAAAGAAAAAGATCTTGGCATACCTACCCTCTATGTCATGGGAGAGGAGGATTTTATGTTCTTGGAGCCTGTCAAAAAAATTGTAAAAGACCATAGCTTATCAGTATTGAAAATCGTGAAATCCTGCGGACATGTGGTCAACGTGGAGCAGCCTCACGTTTTTAATAAATTAAGCTTAGACTTTCTCAAAAAATCCCTTTAATAGCAAAATTTTCAAATACCAGTAATGAAAAAAAATACTAAAATATCATTGATTGCGGTCATTGTTTTGGTAATAGCGGGCCTGTTTTTTTATCCCCGTATGGAGATGTTTCAAGGCGACAGTGCCGATGCATCTGAGCAGGGGGCAAGTGGTACCGCTGCACCTTTACCGGTTAATGTGGTAGAAGTGAAAGCCGAAAGGCTGGAAAACAATATCAATATCACCGGGACCATTATACCCAATGAAATGGTAAGTCTCCGTCCTGAAATTTCTGGCCTGGTAGAAAGAATCAGTTTTCGAGAAGGTGAATTTGTCAAAAAGGGCACCCCTTTACTCTACCTCAATGATGATGAACTCACGGCGCAGGCTGATAGGTTAAATTATATCAAAAAACTCTATGAGGATCAGGAAAACAGACAAAGACAACTTTTGGACAGAGAAGCGATTTCTCAGGAAGAGTACGATATAGTACTCAACCAGTTTAATACCAATTTGGCCGATATACAACTGATAGATGCACAGCTGCGCAAGACGGTAATACGTGCCCCCTTTGACGGGGTATTGGGATTAAGGCAAGTATCTGAGGGAAGTTTTATCAGTTCTGCTGATCCAATTGTGAGTGTGGTGAACATTGATCCTATAAAACTGGAATTTTCAGTACCAGAGCGCTACGCCAATAAGGTAAAAACAGGGTCTGAAGTGGTATTTTCCAGCAATGCTGTAGAAGGAGAAGCTATCGGCAGGGTATATGCCATCGAACCTAATATAGATGCAGCCACCCGTACATTGAAGATACGCGCAGATAGTCCCAATAGGCAGCGGCAGTATCTGCCTGGAATGTTTGTCAGGGTCAGCCTTAATCTGGATGTAGAAGAGAACGCACTGTTGGTACCGGCAGAATCTCTTATACCAGAACTTGAAGGTTACAAGGTATTTGTAGTAAGGGATGGTTTGGTAGAAGAAGCCAAAGTAACAATAGGTACCCGAACAGAAAGAAAAGTCCAAATCCTGGATGGACTGAGGGAAGGTGATCATGTATTGACCACCGGAGTACTGCAGGTAAGGACAGGTATGGCAGTAAATGCCACTAAAATTAATTAATTATGGCTAGTTTATCAACCGTAACCATCAGGAGACCAGTATTGGCCATAGTGCTATCACTGACTATTCTGTTATTCGGACTTATAGGGATATCCTTCTTAGGAGTAAGAGAATATCCCAGTGTGGATCCGCCTATAATCAATGTACGGACTACCTACGTAGGAGCCAATGCAGATGTAATAGAAGCCCAAATCACTGAACCGCTGGAGGAAGCCATTAATGGTATTTCAGGGATCAAGTCCCTTACCTCAGTAAGTAATGACGGTACGAGTAACATTACCGTGGAATTCGATGTCGGGGCTGACCTGGAAGCGGCAGCCAATGACGTACGGGATAAGGTGTCCGGCGCCCAGCGCAACCTGCCTTTAGATACAGATCCACCAGTGGTGTCCAAGGCTGATTCAGACAGCCAGCCTATCGTATTTTTGAATGTGCAGAGTGATAGGAGAAATCTACTCGAGCTATCCGATATGGCCAATAACATATTTAAAGAAAGGCTTCAGACCATCCCAGGTGTGAGTACCGTTCAGATATGGGGTGAAAAACAATATGCCATGCGGCTGAGGATGGATCCTCTGAAAATGGCTTCATATGGCATTACACCATTAGACATATTAAATACCGTACAGAGTGAGAATGTGGAACTTCCATCAGGGCGTATAGAAGGTTCTGCCATTGAACTTTCAGTACGTACTAAAAGCCGATTGACTACACCGGATGAATTTAACCGCCTGATCGTAAAAGATGACGGTAATAACATCGTGCAGTTTCAGGATGTAGGAAGGGCAGAGTTGGCTCCTCTTAATGAGCGTACCGTGCTAAAAAGAGATGGCATACCTATGGTGGGAGTGGTGCTCATCCCTTTACCGGGGTCCAATAACATAGAAATAATAGATGAGTTTTATAAAAGACTAAAACTGATAGAAAGAGATCTTCCTTCAGACGTGTCATTAGGGATAGGATTTGATTCCACTCAGTATATCCGATCATCTATAAATGAAGTGCAGCAGACTATTTTTGTGGCCTTTATACTCGTTGTTATTATCATATTTATGTTCTTGAGGGATTGGAGGACTACCTTTATTCCGGTGCTTACCATTCCGATATCCCTGGTCGGAGTGTTTTTCATTATGTACCTGATGGATTTTTCTATTAACGTATTGACCTTATTAGGAATAGTGCTTTCCATAGGCCTGGTGGTAGATGATGCCATAGTGGTATTGGAAAATATCTATACACGTATAGAAAAAGGGGAAAAACCCCTGGCTGCTGCCGAAAAAGGCGCAGAGGAAATTTTCTTTGCGGTTATAGCGACCACTGTAGCTTTGGCTGCCGTATTCCTTCCTGTTATTTTTCTTACAGGAACTACCGGCAGGTTATTTAGAGAGTTTGGTATTGTGGTCGCAGGGGCAGTGATCATCTCCTCCTTTGTGGCTTTGACCATGACGCCGATGCTTAGTAGTAGGCTCCTGAAAAAGCGGGAAAAGCAAAACTGGATCTATAATAAAACAGAGCCTATCTTTTTATGGCTAAATAAAAAATATGAAAATGCACTAGCTGGGTTTATGAAAGCAAGATGGGTGGCTTTTGTGATCATAGGGGTGATGGGGTTTGCCATATATGGACTATTTAACGTAATCCCATCTGAACTGGCTCCAGTGGAGGATAGAGGAGAGATGAGGATCAATATGACCGGTCCAGAGGGTGCTACCTTTGGCTATATGGACAGGGTAATTGATGAGATGACCATAGAATTCTCTGAAAAAATTCCAGAGCGATTTGGTTTTATATCTGTGACTTCTCCCGGGTTTGGTACATCCAGTACCAATTCAGGCTTCCTTAGAATTATGTTAACGGATGCCACTGAGCGAGAAAGAAGCCAGCAAGAGATCTTCGACCAAGTATCTGGGATCTTAAAGAACAAAACAGCTGTGAGGGCTTTTGCTACGCAACCTCAGTCCATAGGAGACAGAAGAGGGGGACTGCCTGTTCAGTATGTGATACAGGCACAGACTTTAGAGAAGCTTAAGGACGTGATCCCCGAGTTTATGAATAAGGTAAATGAAAGTGAGGTGTTTAGTTTTTCTGATATAAACCTTAAATTCACCAAACCTGAAATAGAAGTAGAAATAGACAGGGAAAAAGCCCGGAATATAGGGGTGTCTGTACAGGAAATTGCGAGAACTTTGCAGCTGTCCTATTCAGGCCAGCGGTTTGACTACTTTATCATGAACGGAAAGCAGTATCAGGTAGTGGGAGAGATGCAGCTTGAAGACAGGAATGAGCCTATAAACTTAAGGATGCTCTATGTAAAATCCAATAGTGGTGAACTGGTTCAGTTGGACAACCTGGTCACGGTAAGAGAAAGAAGCACACCGCCTCAACTTTACCGTTTTAATAGATTTGTGAGTGCTACAGTATCTGCTGGACTGGCTCCGGGATATACTATAGGAGGAGGTTTGGATGAAATGGACCGCATAGCTGCAGAAATTTTGGATGAAAGTTACAGTACTGATGTAGCAGGAGTATCCAAAGAATTCAGAGAAAGTTCTAACAGTTTGATATTTGCATTCGTATTTGCGCTGATTTTGATTTATCTGGTTCTTTCTGCCCAGTTTGAAAGCTTTCTGGACCCATTGACCATTATGTTTACGGTTCCATTAGCATTATGTGGTGCTTTGATGTCTCTGTGGCTATTTGGATTTACCCTTAATATATTCAGCCAGATTGGGATCATTATGTTGATAGGCTTGGTGACTAAAAATGGTATCCTCATCGTGGAGTTTGCCAATCAGCGGAAAGCGCAGGGTATGACTGTTCATGAGGCGATCATGGATGCTGCCGGGGCCAGGTTCAGACCCATCCTGATGACCAGTTTATCCACTATTTTAGGGATACTTCCGATAGCTTTGGCACTGGGTGCTGGGGCTGAAAGCCGGGTACCAATGGGGGTGGCAGTAGTAGGAGGTATGGCCTTTTCTACTATCCTGACCCTATTTGTCATACCCGCTGTTTATACATATTTGACATCCAAAGAAGGAAGATTAGCAAGAGTCTAATGAAGAAACTATTTTTGATTTTAATGGCGGGTCTTTTGGTAGGTCCGTCTGTTATGGCACAGCAACTGGAAGAACTTACCTTTGAAAAGGCCATTCAGCTCGGTTTGGATAATAACTTTGAGGTGAAAATCGCCATAAATGAAGTAGAGCTCGCCGAACTGGACCGTTCGCTGGGACAGAGCTTATTACTGCCCACTTTAGGGGCTACTTATGTAGGTTCGTATAGAAATGAAGATGTTGAACAAAGATTTCTTAATGATCCTGCACCAAGGATACTTGATGGTGCTCAGACCTACAACAGAAACTTTACGCTGGCCACTATTTATGGGTTTAACCCTGAGGCTTTTGTGGCTTTAAGAAGACTGGGTAAGCTTACAGAAGTCAGTGAACTGGAGGCAAAAGTAGTCATTGAAAACACCGTAGCATCTATTTCTTCATCCTACTACAGGATGGTACTGGAACTTCAGCGATATAAAGTTTTAAGAAAGGCATTGGAACTTTCAGATGAAAGGCTGGATATTGCCCGTGCCCAATATGAATTTGGCCGCGCCTCTAAAAGGGATTTTTTAGCCGCTCAGGTAGATTATAATGCCGATTTAGCTTCGTTGGTGACTCAGGAGCAGGTCATAGAAAATACCAGAATCAATCTCAACCAGCTGCTAGCGGTGGATCCTGAGCACCAATATATGGTGAATGATACCATCACTATAGCGGATGATATTCAGCTCGTAGACCTTATAGAAAATGCCTACACAGATAACAAACAGTTTTTGGCTACACAAAGAATGGAGAATGTTGCTTATCTCCAATTGAGAGAAGCACGAGCACTGAGGTTGCCTTACCTCACCATCAACGGGTCTTATAATAATAGTATCCTGACCTCAGATGCAGGATTTGTATTAGAAAATAGGGTAGATGGACTTACTGCTGGAGCTACAGTTGGAATCAATCTTTTCAGTGGATTTTCAGTAAACAGAAGAATACAATCTGCCAGGGTACAGCAGTATAATCAGCAACATGTCCTTCAGCAGTATGAGATCCAGATGAAATCAGACATTTACCGCTCCTATAATGTGTATACCAATACAAAAAGGCTATTGGATATAGAACGCAAAAACTATGAAGTGGCCATAGAAAACTCTGATATAGCATTGGAAAGGTTTCGTCTAGGTATCACGGGATACCTGGAGTTTAGGGATGCACAGGTGAACAGGTTACAAGCAGAGAGTAGGCTTATAGAAGCTATATATAATATCAAAGAATCCGAAATAGAACTGATGAGGCTGGCAGGGAAAATCTACTTCCAGAATCCCCAAGAAAGGCTCAACTGATGCAAAACCTATCAAAAATAAGCTAACATCCGCATAACTGTAAACCTGTTTCTGAAGTAAATTTAGTTTAAATTTTGGAATAGAATCTATTTTAATTAGTGTATTTTGATACAAAAACCTATTCTCCCATAAGAGATAAACAGCTCTTTGTTTTACTCCCATTTTCATGCTCTATTTCTAACTAGTTCATTAAGATATTTCTTAAAATGGGGGCGTAAGCAGTTTAGTTTTGGCATTTTCATGCTTTAATACTATACTTGCATACATTATTGCCTAAATTTCGGGATCTATATGAGAAAAGTCTTTTGGGTTAAGTACTTGTTTTTATTTATTTTTTTAGCTTTAGCTGGCTGTAAAGAGCAGCCTGAGCGGGAAAGGCAGGAGTTTTTTTGGGAAAATCCAGTTCATTTTGATCTTGAAGATATAAAACGTAGAGGATACCTAAGAGTGGCTGTGGATAATTCTTCCACCAGTTATTATATCTATAGGGGCCGGAGGATGGGCTATGAATTTGAGCTTCTACGGTTGTTTTCTCGTGAGCTTGGGGTGCAGCTGCGGGTGACAGTAGCATCTGATCTGGATGAAGTATTCAGGATGCTGAATGAAGGAGCTGTGGATATCATCGCCATAAATCTGGAGAAGACTACAGAGCGTGTACGCTATGCGGCATTTACCCAATCCACCCATACCTTAAAAACAGTTTTGGTCCAGCGAAATGACAATGGATCCACTCTCAAAAGTATAGCTGATCTGGCAGGAAAAACAGTACATGTAAGAGAAGGTGCTGTCTATAAGCAGCAGCTGATGCAGTGGAATGATAATCTGGAACTGGGCATGGAAATCATTGAAGAACTTGCTGATTCTGAAGCTTTAGTAAATGCCGTAGTGCAGCGGGAAATTGATTACACGGTGGTAGATGATGATGTGGCACTTGTAAATGCTACTTATTATGATAATATAGATGTTTCTTTGGAAATAAGTGAAGCATCCAAAGTGGGCTGGGCAGTAAGAAATAATGCTCCGGATCTGTTGAATGAAATCAATACTTGGCTCAGTAACCATAAAAAGACCGAACTGGCTGCAGTCCTATATGAGAAATATTTTTTAAACAAAAAAAACAGTTATTTCAGAAGCAACAGCCCCTTTTCTTCCATTTCTGGAAATAGAATTTCTATTTTTGATGAAATTATCATGAAAGGGGCAGAGCAGTTGGGATGGGATTGGAGACTACTGGCAGCACTTGTTTTTAAAGAATCCAGGTTTGATACAGCGGCTACCTCATATGCAGGGGCTACTGGCCTGCTGCAGCTGATGCCAGTTACTCTTGAACGATTTGGTGTGGAGGATCCATCAGATCCGCACCAAAGTTTGATGGGAGGAGTCAATTATTTAAAATATCTGGACCAATACTGGATAAAGCGTGTGCCTGAAGTAAATGAAAGGATTAGATTTATCTTGGCCTCTTATAATGTAGGTCATGGGCATGTGGAAGACTCTTGGCGGCTGGCCCTTAAAGCTGGTAATGACACCACCCTCTGGGAAAATGTGGCTGCTTACCTGGAACAAAAGTCTGATCCTGATATATATAGGGATCCTTTGGTCAAAAGTGGCTATGCCAAAGGTCATGTGGCAGTCAGGTACGTAGATGAAGTGATCAGTCTTTATGAATCATATAAAGTACTGGTCAGCCCATAGGGTTTTATGTTATATAACAGCTGACACTAGTCATCATCACTCAGAGATCATAAATCCATTACCCAATCATCTCCGTGGTAATCTTCGCTGATAACAAACAAAGCGGAATCCCTCCTCCCGGATGAACGGAACCGCCGCAGAAGTACAGATTTTTGATATCTGAAGAGTAATTGGCATGACGAAGAAATGCTGCATATCTGTTGTTTGAACTGTTGCCATACAATGCCCCGTTTGCAGATGAGGTTTTGCTTTCTATAGTTCTGGGATCAAGGATTTCTTCTGCCTCAATAAGTGGAGCTATGTCGGTACCCAAGGTACGATTGATTTTTAGGATAATGTTTTTTCTAGCTTCAGCTATCAGCTCATCCCAGTTTTGGCCCTGGTTATTGGGCACATTGATCATGGTAAACCAGTTCATACAGCCTTCAGGTGCATCATCTGGCTTATAAATAGAGGTGATGTTAATATAAACAGTAGGATCTTTATAAATGGAATGTCGATTAAATATATGGTCAAACTCTGTTTGATAATCTTCACTAAAAAGGATATTGTGTAAGTTCAATTCTTTATAAACTTTTTTGATACCCCAGTAAAAAATAAGGGCTGAACTGGACTTAGGTTGGTTAAGCAGGAATTTAGGTTGCTTCTCGTCTTTCAGGATGGTCTTATATGCATTGACCATATCCATATTATTCACCACGATGTCTGAAAGATAGTCCTTTCCCCCAGATCGGATGCCAATAGCATGATTATCGGCCACCAGTACTTTATCTACCTTTGAATCGAAATAAAATTTAATCCCTAAATCAAGTGCTAGATTATAGAGGCTTTGAGTGATGTCATACATTCCCTTTGTGGGAAAGAAAGCACCGATGTTAAACTCCAGGTGTGGAATGATATTGAGTGTAGCAGGTGTCTGGTATGGGTTTGAACCGTTGTAAGTCGCATAACGGTTAAAGAGCTGCACCATCTTCGGCTGTTTGAACTGTCTGGCATTAGCCGCATTCATGGTGCTGAATATGCCCAGTTTTCCCATTTGAAAAGTAAATTTGAGTGCCTGGGCATTTAACCAAGTACTCCATCTATGCATGGACCGGTGCATGAAAAGTGGTGACAAACTGTTATATATAAAAGCAGATTTTTTTAAATTTTGTCTGACATGTTCAGCAGGTTCTCCCAGCTGGGATTCTACTTCCTTTGCAAATTTATCTATATCTGCATAAGCCTTTACCTGTTTGCCGTCTTCCCAAAAATAATGGCAGGCTATAGGAAGTTTGATATAACTGAAATATGTTTGGGGATCTTTTCCTGCCAGTATAAAGAGGTCCTCCACTTCTTCTGGGAGAGTAAACAATGAAGGACCGAAATCAAAGCGATATTCTTTAATGGTAAACTGAGAAAGTTTTCCTCCAGGGGATGCATTGGCTTCAAAGACATCCACTTCATATCCCTTTACCTTAAGCCTGATGGCTGCCGCCAAACCGGCGATTCCGGAACCTATTATAATGGCATTTTTATTCATGGGACCTTAACTGTACTTTTGCTTTTCTGTTTGATAATAGGATACATATTTATCTCATTTCTTCAATTAATGATCCTAAAAAAAATAAGCCCAAGATTTCTCGAGGGCTTTATTTAAAATTCTGATACCTGTCTTCCTAAATTTTCTCAAATATTCTTCTAAAGCTGCAGGCTTCGCTCAGTTCACCGTGAAGTGCATCAATACGAACCCTTACCTGGTCGGTAGTATCTCTATGCCGGATGGTGACGGTGTCATCCTCCAGTGTCTGATGATCTACCGCAATACAGAATGGCGTACCTATGAGATCTTGTCTGGTATAGCGCTTGCCTATTGAACCTGCATCTTCATAAATGATATTAAAGTCATATTTGAGCTTCTCAAAAATTTCTTTCCCTTTCTCAGGCAATCCATCTTTTTTGGTCAGCGGAAGTATGGCGGCTTTCACCGGCGCGATGGCAGGATGAAATTTTAAATATACCCTGCTTTTACCATCCGCCACTTCATCTACGAAAGCATTGCAAAAGGTCATCAAAAATAACCTGTCGGCCCCTATGGAAGTTTCGATTACATAAGGAGTATAGTTTTGGTTGATCTCCGGATCAAAGTACTGCTGTTTCTTTTTTGAAAACTCCTGGTGCTGTTTCAAATCGAAATCTGTACGGGAATGTATACCTTCTACTTCCTTAAACCCAAATGGGAAATCATATTCGATATCCATAGCGGCGTTGGCATAATGCGCTAATTTTTCATGGTCATGTTTACGGATTTTTTCCTCTGGAATGCCTAGTGCCTTATGCCACTTCATACGGGTATCAGCCCAGTTTTTATACCATTCCATCTCGGTACCAGGGCGGACAAAAAATTGCATTTCCATTTGTTCAAATTCCCTCATCCTGAAAATAAACTGACGGGCCACTATTTCGTTTCTAAAGGCTTTACCGATTTGGGCTATACCGAAAGGCACTTTCATCCTAGCTGTTTTTTGGACGTTAAGGAAGTTGACAAATATACCTTGGGCAGTTTCTGGCCTTAGGTATATAGTAGAGGAATCCTCTGCCACAGCGCCCACCTGGGTAGAAAACATCAAGTTAAACTGACGTACTTCCGTCCAGTTGGTAGTACCGGATATCGGGCATTTAATAGCTTCATTTATGATCAGTTCTCTTATGCCTGCCAGGTCTTCAGCTTCAAGCAATTTACCCATGGCAGATAACAGGGACTTTGATGCTTCTATATTTCCTTCCTTCTCGAGCGCAGCAGCTTTATCTTCTATCAGTACATCAGCACGGTATCGCTTTTTGCTATCTTTATTATCGATCATAGGATCATTAAAGCTGTCCACATGTCCTGAGGCTTTCCAGGTAGTGGGATGCATAAATATGGAAGCATCTATGCCCACAATATTATCATTCAGTCGGGTCATGGTCTCCCACCATAGCCTTTTTAGGTTATTCTTAAGTTCTACCCCATAAGCCCCATAGTCATAGACAGCCTGCAGGCCGTCATATATTTCTGATGAGGGATATACGAAACCATATTCCTTTGCGTGGGCGATTATATCTTTTAATTGAGAAATTTCTTGGGTCTGTTCTTGTTTTGCCATAGGTACAAAAATAGGTAAAAAGGAATAGTTAACAATTTAAAAATAGGGGATTTGCTAAATAGATGCTTATCTAAAAAGGACAAACCCTACTAATCATAGATATGTAGGATATCAATTTAGTATGAGAAGTATGACTTTTTACTTTATGAATCAAATATTACATTGATTTATTATATATTTTATGGTTATTATTAGGATTTTTCTTTTATTTTTCATAAATTAAACGTTTATATTTTTGAATCACTAACTAAATTATTATGAAAAATCTATCGATTAAGCGTTATGTATTGAATTTGTTTATGATGATGATCATGATGGTTTCACTTTCTAGCTGTGAAGTCATTGGGACCATTTTTGAAGGGGGCGTGATCATCGGGATTATAATTGCTGTTATTGTAATAGGGATTATATTTTGGCTATTCCGGAAAATGAGTAGTTAACCATATAAAAAAAAGCCTGACATATCTAACTGTCAGGCTTTATACAAGAATGGATTTATTGGTCCATTTGAAGATAGGTTTATTTTAAGATATCATGCATTAACCGCTTTTTTGTAATATAAAAAACCCAATGTTACCGTGCTGAGGAAAAATATAAAAGCCAGCCATTCATAGGTTCGGGATTTTTCCACTTCCATTTTGCTATTTGCCTCAGCCAGTGCTCTTTTAAGCTTGGAGATATCCTGTTCCTGCTTTTGTACGATGTATTTATAATCATCCTTTTCGTAAGAAACCTCTACCACTTCCCTTTCTCTTATAAATTCCAGTTCTTCCATTATCTGGTTATCTTTTTGGATAATCCGTTCCATCCAGGCATTGGTTTCGGTCATATCTTTTTTGGTACGGTTACCAAAAATGCCTGATTTTTTATTTTCTGCTTGTCTCCATTGCTGATGGAGATTTTGTCTTTCCTGGACAAGTTTGTTGAGCTTTTCCTGGGCGGTGACAATAATTGGGCACAGCATTAATATAACGATAATCAACGTTTTCATTTGGATTTAATATTTTTCAGGACTCCGTTTATCAAAATCCATGCCTATGAATGGTCATGACTTTAGTCTCTTCTTTTGCTTCCGTTTGATGGACGTCCTTCTGTTCAGGGTATAAAAATTATATATAAAATTCACTGAGAGCGCGGTTATCGTCAAGGCTGGAAAGAAGTCAGGCATCATGGTCTTGATGCCAAGCAATATTAAGAGGGTAGCCAGGAGACCTAGTTTATAGGAGGTGTGTTTTTCTGAATAAAATTTTTTTCCTAAGGCTAAGCTCGCCACCTCAAAAACGGCTACCAAGATAATGCAATAAGTCAACAGGGCCCGGGTACTGGCTCCCAGGAAAAATGATCCACCGATCCCTACCATAACCACTAAGACAAAACTTATAGTATGCAGCGCTTGATTTACTTTAGTATTCATTAAGTCTGGGTTTAATGTTCATCAATGTAAGTTATTGGCATTACAATTCAAATTTTAATTAAAAATATACGCTTTTCCTTACAAATTTTAAAAAAATGAAATAAAATTTTAGCTGTATATATTCCGCTTCTATAAATTTTTATACTTATATGAATTAGTTTATAAAAAATATATATGTTTTTTGAATAATTTAATCAAATTATATTTGCTTTTAATGGGATAGATTATTTAATTTGGTTAAGTGTATAATTAACAATTAACCTATTCCCAAATGAAAAAACCCTTTACTTATCTAAAGCTATTATGCTTTTTAACATTGATGATATTGTGGGGTGTCCCAAAATCATCGTTTGCGCAGTCGCGGGTGATCACCGGGGCAGTATTGTCGGGGGATGATTACCTCCCGCTACCTGGTGTCACTGTAATGGTAAGAGGCACTACCAGAGGGACCGTCACTGATATGGACGGTCAATTTAGCATCCCCGTCAATGCAGGTGATGAAGCTATTACGCTTTCCTTCGTGGGTTTTGCACCCCAGGAAATACCTATAACCAACCAAAACCGCTATGAAATAACCCTATTGCCTGACATGCAGTCATTGAGTGAAGTGATAGTGGTAGGTTACGGTGAGCAGAAAAAGGAGACGATCACCGGATCTGTGGTAACTGTAAAGGGTGCTGAGCTGGCCAGGTCCCCTGCACTGAACCTCACGAATTCCATAGCTGGGAGGATGGCTGGTGTGGTGGCTGTAAACAGAAGCGGTGAACCGGGTTATGATGGTGCAGGGATCAGGATCCGGGGCTCTAATACGCTCGGTAACAACGATGCCCTGATTGTAATAGATGGCATACCTGCCAGAACAGGGGGTATAGATAGATTGAATCCAAATGACATTGAATCTATTTCTGTACTTAAAGATGCCTCTGCTGCGATATATGGTGCTAGAGCTGCTAATGGTGTAATTTTAGTTACTACTAAAAGAGGAAAAACAGGTAAGCCTCAGCTCAGTTACCAGTTTAACCAAGGGATGGCCCAGCCTACGGTTATTCCAAAATTAGCCAATGCTTCCCAGTATGGCCGTATGCTCAATGACCTGAATGTATATGAGCTTCCTGTGAACGAATGGCAAGCGGCCAATGATGCCTTCAGAAATACAGGTGTGTATCAAAGGCCAAATGGCCAGTTAAGAAATGCGCCCTTTAGCCCAGAGGCTTTGGCCCTATATGAAGCAGGTACTGATCCCTGGAACTACCCAAACACAGATTGGTATGCTGAAACGTTAAAGCCATGGTCTCCGCAGTCCAGACATAATGTGCAATTGACTGGCGGTAATGATGATATCCGGTATATGGCTTCTGTAGGGTATCAAAATCAGGATGCTTACTACAGAAATTCTGCGGCTGGATACAAGCAATATGACATGCGGCTGAATGTAGATGCCAAGGTTAATGAATATATCGATCTTCAGATCGGTGTACTCGCAAGACAGGAAGTTAGGTTTTTTCCTACCCGGCCAGCAAGTGCTATTTTCAGAATGCAGATGAGAGGCAAGCCTAATGAGCCGGCTTTCTGGCCAGATGGAAGGCCAGGCCCTGATATCGAAAACGGAGAAAATCCCGTGGTCATTACCACCAATGCCACGGGGTATGATAGAGATACAAGGGATTATTTCCAGACCAATGCTGCCCTTAACATTAAGATACCGGGCATAGAAGGGCTTAAATTCCAAGGTACTGCATCAGTGGATAAGTTAAGCAGATTTCTTAAGAAATGGGAAACGCCATGGATACTTTATCAGCGAAGCGGAGAATTTGAGGCGGACGGGGTTACTCCTGTATTGCTTCCGACCGAAAGAGGACCAGCGGAGCCTAGATTGAGACAAGATAACATAAACCAATTAAATATACTTTTGGGGGGTGTGTTCACCTATGATCGAAAAATAGGGGACCATGGTTTTCAGATTTTAGCTGGTACCAATAAAGAGACTGTACAAGGAGATGATTTCTGGGCATATAGGAGATTTTTCATCTCTCCAGCTATCGACCAAATGTTTGCCGGTGGAGATGCTGAAAAGGATAATGGCGGCGGAGCTTTTGAACGGGCGAGACTTAACTATTTCGGTAGAGTGGCCTATAATTATAAGGAAAAGTATTTAGCTGAATTTCTTTGGAGATATGATGCTTCTTATATTTTTCCAAGAGAGACCCGATATGGATTTTTCCCGGGCATGATGCTGGGATGGGTAGTCTCTGAAGAGAACTTTTGGAAAAACAACTTAAGAAATTTTGAATTTTTCAAAATCAGAGGTTCGTGGGGACAGATGGGCAATGACCAGATATTCTACGATCAAAATAACGATGGAACTCAAACCTTACAGGAATACCAGTTTATGTCCACCTATGGCTTTAGAAGCCATATACTGGAAGGTGCAGAGAGCAAAACGCTTTTTGAAACCAGGGTCCCTAATCACAATATTACTTGGGAGGTGGCTACCAATTCAAACATCGGTATAGAAGGGCAGATGTTTGATGGAAAATTGTATTTTGAAGCGGATGTTTTCTATAATCTCAGGACGAATATTCTGTGGAGAAAAAATGCTTCTGTACCTCAGAGTACAGGATTATCCGCTTTATTGCCTGCTGAAAATATAGGGGAAGTAGAAAACAAAGGCTTTGACCTGATGCTGGGCTATAGAGGTTTTAAAGGAGAATTTAATTATAGCGTCAGTGTAAACGGCGGATATGCCAAGAATAAAATATTATTCTGGGATGAACCCCCAGGAGCCCCAGCATGGCAAAGGTCCACCGGAATGCCTATGGGATCTCCCGGGCCGATATATATCTATGACGGTGTTTTTAGAGATCAGGCAGATATAGATAGAAATACTCTGGATTACTCTGCTATCACGAATGAACTTCGTCCCGGTGATATGAAATTTAAAGATGTGGACGGTGATGGTGTCATTACCCCCTTAGACAGGGTCCGCTTGGACAGGAACAATATCCCGAGGTTTCAGGGAGGTGTAAATATGACTGCCAATTTCAAAAACTTTGATCTGGCAGTTTTATTCCAGGGAGCAGCCGGTGCCCTTACTTTCGTAAGCGCAGGTGAATCTGGAAATATTGGAAATTACTTGCATGAATTCTATGAAAACAGGTGGACAGTGGACAATCCAAGTGACGAGCACCCCCGTATCGCCAATAGAAGCGACCAGTATTTTTCATCTAACAATACTTATTGGTACCGGAATAATGATTACATCCGTCTAAAAAACCTGGAGCTGGGATATACCCTGCCATTAGAGCTAGGCCAGAGGGTTGGGGTGAATTCGGTACGTTTTTATGTAAACGGACTTAACCTGTGGACCTGGGATAAGCTGGGAGTATATGACCCTGAATCAGATAATTCTACAGGCCAGTATTATCCACAGGCCCGTGTCATAAATGGTGGCTTTACGGTAACATTTTAATTTGCAATCAATCATGAAAAAACATAAAATACTATCTATAGCAACGTCCATGATCATTTTAATGGCAAGTTGTACTGATGATTTTCTGGATACACAGCCATTGGGTGAAGTTTCTGAAGCTGCCGTATGGACTGATGCCGGACTTGCAGAAGCGTTTGTGACAGAAATATATGGGGGGCTGGGATTTGGTGGATTTGAGGAGCAGATGTTAGCTTCTCTCACTGACGAGGCCATATTTACACATCCAGGAAGAGATATAAATAATGTAACAGAAGCCCGGTCCAATCCACAGAATCCGGGTTGGATCAGCGGTACCAGAGAGTGGGGTAACATGTATGCAAGGCTTAGATCAGCTAACATAGCCATAGAAAAACTGAGCGATCCCCAATTTGAAAACACTGGCGGGATAGTAGACCGGCTCTTAGGTGAGGCTACCTTTATGAGGGCTTATTTCTCCCATCAGCTGCTTAGAAATTATGGCGCTTTCCCTATAGCCAACAGAACATTTGCATTAGGTGAAGATACATTTGAAATGCCCAGAAATACTTTTGAAGAATGTGTAGAATTCATAGTTGAAGATCTGGACAGGGCTGCACAATTATTACAGGGGAAATCATTGGTGAACGGAAGAACCAATCATGTAGCTGCTTTGGCCCTGAAAGCCAGGGTACTGATGTATGCAGCGAGTGACCTGCACGACATGCCAACGGCTTCATCAAAATCCGCTATCATTTCTTCTTATAATAACAAAGAGCTCATAGGCTATACCAGTGGCAACAGGATGCAAAGATGGCAAGCAGCAAAGGATGCCGCGTCTGAAGCATTAAATCTAGTGACTGGTAATGGACTTAATTATACTGAACCTGTAGATAGAGAAACGGCTATCAGTACCTATATGAATAACTCACTTTCCAGAGGGGCAGGTACCAACGAGATGGTTTTTGGCAGGTATTTCCTAAGTTCAAAACCCGAAGATGGTGGCAGACAAGGATTATTCAATGGGCCAAACGGCTACAATAACTGGGCAGGAAACACGCCCGTGCAGCTGCTCATAGATGATTATGAGATGATGGACGGTAGCGATTTTGATTGGTCTAACCCTGCTCATGCCAGCGCTCCTTATGATAATAGAGATCCAAGGTTTTATTCCACCTTTTTATATGATGGGGCCCAGTGGAAGCCTAGATCACCTGCCAATCAGTCTCGTGACCCACTGGGGCAGATTCAGACCGGTTCTTACGAAATCGTCAATTCTGCTGGTAATAAAGTCATACACCAGGGATTAGATACCCGTCAAAGCCCAATTGAAGATTGGAATGGTTCCTATACAGGTTATTATGTACGGAAATTTATAGATCCAGACCCTAACTTAGTTGAC
Organism: Anditalea andensis; assembly: GCF_000714815.1. GTDB lineage: Bacteria > Bacteroidota > Bacteroidia > Cytophagales > Cyclobacteriaceae > Anditalea > Anditalea andensis. The sequence goes on from NZ_JMIH01000022.1 coordinate 161,291, forward strand.
CAAAATACCTGGCAGGAGATACCTTGGCCTGTAATCCGAGCCACAGAAGTGGTGCTTAACTATGTGGAAACCTGTATAGAACTAGGGGAGGAAGCCGAAGCCAGAAATTGGCTCAATGCGATCCGTTTTAGAGCAGGAATGCCCGCTATTACAGATTCAGGTCCTGCTTTGAAGGAAAAGTATATCAATGAACGTAGGATAGAACTGGCTTTTGAAGAACACCGGTATTATGATGTACGCAGATGGATGATCGCGCCGCAGACATTAGGAAGGCAGGCTAACGGTATTCAGATCAGAGGAACACTCAAGCCCGGGGCATCATTATCCATCTACAGATATGATCCACAGCTGTATAATTATACTTACTCTGTATCCACCATCGATCCTGGAAAGGAAAACAGGCTTTGGCTTGATAAAATGTATTGGATGCCCATTCATTTTGATGAAATGAACCGAAATGGTCTCTTGATCCAGAATCCGGGATACTAGGATACATCAACTTCCCAAACCGGCAGCATATCTCTAGAGCCTTTTAGAGATATGTTGCTTGTTTATTAAAATACAGTTTAATATTTTGCCCAATGTTTAAATCACTTTATACTCTAATTCCTTTATTGGTGTTTTTATTCATTTGGTCATGCAATGATATATCTACAGATAAGGGAGAGGATAAACTTTCTGAGCATGCGCTGTTTGAATTATTACCCCATGAGGTTACTGGTATTACGTTCACAAATGAGCTTACGGAGGGGATTAATACTAATGTATTGGTATATGAATATTTCTATAATGGTGGAGGTGTAGCTGTGGGAGATCTAAATGGGGACGGATTAGATGATATATATTTTACCGGAAATATGGTGTCAAATAAACTGTATCTAAATAAAGGCGAGCTGCAATTTGAAGATATTACAGAAGCGTCTGGGACGCAGGGTAGAATGGGGCCTTGGACCACAGGTGTAACTATGGTGGATATCAATGGTGATGGGCTTTTAGACATATATGTTTGCTATTCCGGCAACCTACCTTCTGATAAGAGGACAAATCAACTTTTTATTAATCAAGGGACTAACGAAATGGGAATACCCCAATTTAAAGAGGAGGCAGATGGTTATGGTTTGGCCTTATCATCATTTTCTACCCAGGCCATATTTTTTGATTATGACAAAGACGGAGATTTGGATATGTTTTTATTAAATCACAATACCAAGTCACTCCCTATACTCGACGAATCCACGACAGCGGAGCTCCTCAAACAAGAAGATCCGGCAGGATCTCAGCTTTTTAGAAACGATAATGGAAAGTTTACCGATGTCACCCAAAGCTCAGGTATACAAAATTCTGCCCTTTCCTATGGTTTGGGTGTAGGTGTCGCAGATGTGAATAACGATGGCTGGCCTGATATCTATGTCAGCAATGACTATACCGCACCGGACTTTTTATATATCAATAACGGTGACGGTACATTCAGTAATATCAGCCATACAGCTTTAGGTCATATTTCCCAGTTTTCTATGGGCAGCGATTTAGCTGATATTAACAATGACGGTTTGATAGATATATTCACTTTGGATATGCTGCCGGAAGATAACAGGAGGCAAAAACTATTGATGGCTCCTGATAATTACGAAAAATTTGATTTTATGGTGAATATGGGTTTCCATCACCAGTATATGCGGAACATGTTACATATCAACAATGGTAACGGCACTTTCAGTGAAATAGGTCAGATAGCAGGCATCTCCAATACCGACTGGAGCTGGGCGCCACTATTTGCTGATTTTGATAACGATGGCTGGAAAGACTTATATATCACTAATGGCTATCAAAGGGATTATACTAACCTTGATTTTTTAAAGTACATGGGAAATTATGTTCAGTCGCATCAAGGAAATTTAAAGAGACAGAATATCTTGGATTTGGTGGAGAAAATCCCGGCATCGAATATCAAAAATTATCTTTATATGAATACCGGAGGAGCATCTTTTGAAAACAAAACTGCGGTCTTCGGAATGGATCATCATTCCAATTCTAATGGAGCAGTATATGCTGATCTGGATAATGATGGAGACCTGGATCTTATAGTAAATAACATAAATGAACAAGCTTTTATTTACCGAAACACCAGTGAAGAGAACAAAAAAAATCGATATTTAAAAATCAAATTGGAAGGAGAAGGTAAAAACAGGTTTGGTCTGGGTGCAAGGGTGACCTTGTACAGCGGAGGGAATAAACAACTTCAGGAGCAAATGCCTACCAGAGGGTACCAATCCAGCGTTTCACCTATTTTACATTTTGGGTTGGGAGCGGTTGCCTCAGTTGATTCACTTATGGTACAGTGGCAAAATGGCCGTATAGAGCGCATCAGGAATGTAGATAGCAATCAACTACTTGTGCTATCAGAAAAAGATGCCGATAATGTGTATAATATTGGTTTATTGGGAAGTGAGTCAATATTTAAAAAAGCTTCCATTAAGTTGCCGGAACAGACAGTTCCTTCAGTCAATGATTTTAAAAGGCAGGCACTGCTGCCCAACCCTATTTCAGGCTCAAAAGCTGCTTTGGCCAAGGGCGATATTAACGGTGATGGTATAGTTGATCTATTTATTGGTGGGCTATGTGGAGGTATTTCTAAATTATACATAGGAAAGAAAGATGGCAGTTATCAAGCTCACCATCAGACAAGCCTATTTACAGGGGTGGCTGGTGCTGAAGATACAAAGGCAATATTTTTGGATGTCAATGGGAATGGGTTTTTAGATCTGTACGTTGCCAGTGGGGGATATGGGCATTTTGAGGCAGATGATGCCTTAATTCAGGACCGATTATATATCAATGATGGTAAAGGCGGATTTGAGCTTTCTTCGGAATCCCTTCCGATTATGCTGGGAAGCACTTCCACAGTAGCGGCCAATGATATAAATGGAGATGGTGCTGTGGACCTATTTATAGGAGGGCGGGTAAAACCGGGCCAATATCCGGTGTCCTCAAAAAGCTATATCCTCATCAATGATGGTAAGGGCAAGTTTAGTGATGAGACCGTTAAATATTCGGATGAAATCAGTAATCTGGGTATGGTCACCGATGCCGTTTGGATAGATCTAGATAGGAATGGAAAGGAGGATCTGGTAGTAGTGGGGGAATGGATGCCTATATTAGTATTTATCAATACAGGATCAGCACTGGAGAACAAAACCCCCTTCTATTTTCCTGAAGAAAATACAGGTTGGTGGAATACCATAGCTGTACATGATATCAATAAAGATGGGAAGCCGGATTTGATCGTGGGAAATTATGGTACTAACAGTCAGATAAATGCCAGCACTAAGGAACCCGCCGAATTATTCTTTAAGGATTTTGATGATAATGGTTCTGTAGATCCCATATTCACCTCCTATATACAAGGTAATAGATACCCATATTTGACCCGAGATGAATTGTTTGAACAGTTTACCAATAAGCGTAATAAGTTCCCGGATTATGCAAGTTATGCGGATGCAGACCTTGAAGATATATTTACAAAGGAAGAGCTGGAAGGGGCAGGATATTTAAAAGCGGTCAATCTCAAAACATCACTTTTCTTTCAGAACAGTGATGGGAAATTTATCAATCAAGAACTACCTATAGAAGCACAATATTCCCAGGTTCATTGCATTCATTTTTCGGAAGAGAATACTGATGGCGGGAAGTATATGATCTTGGCGGGAAACTATGGAAGCAGTAGACTAAGGATAGGAAGAATGGATGCCAATTATGGATCGGTATTTCATATCAATATCGATGGGCAAATTACCTATATTCCACAATACAAATCTGGATTGAACTTGAAAGGTGACATCCGAAATATAGTAAATCTAGGTAACCGGTTTATGTTTAATGTAGTAGGAAAGGGGGTGGAAGTGTATGATTTGCTTTAAAAAATATTCAGCAGACACCGGATGGTCATTACCATTAAATCTTTTGGTCTTATTGATACTATTATTTACGCTGCATTCCTGCCAGTCTTCTGACCCAGAACAAATATCAGCGATGGAAATAGCAAAGGTAATAGATCAGGTAACCGAAATAATGGTACATGATGTTACCAATCCACCGCTGGCGGCTAGGTTTTATTCCTACATCTGCCTGGCAGGAATGGAAGCTTTGAGGTCACAAAATGAATCTCTCCAAACTAAAATGGGTAATATAAATGGCTATGAACCTGTATCTGTTCATAATGAACACGAAGTGGACAGGAGGATGAGTGCTATTTTTGCGATGTTGTATACAGCCAAAAAACTTCAGCCATCAGGTTATGAGCATGATGCTAATATGGAGGTTTTTTACCAAAAGATGCTGAAAAAAGGCTATTCGGATAGAATAATATCTCATTCAAAAGATATAGGAGCAGCTATCAGTATGAAAATAATGGCTTATGCTATTAAAGACCGGTATAATCAGACCTCTAACAAGCCCAGGTATACACCAAAGAAAAGAGAAGGAAATTGGTACCCCACACCTCCGGGATATTTTCCTCCGGTAGAGCCCTATTTTAATATACTAAGGCCTTTTTTCTTGGATTCTGCCAGTCAGTTTGCACCCAGTATTCCTATAGCTTTTTCTAACCGCCCAGATTCGGAATTTTTTCATTTAATGCAAGAAGTTTACCAGCAGGAATTGACTGAAGAAAAAAGATTGATTGCAGCCTTTTGGGATTGTAATCCTTTTGCTTTAGAGGATAACGGTCATTTAATGATCGGTTTAAAAAAGATTTCACCAGGTGCCCATTGGATGGGAATAGCCAATATAGCCATCAATGCGCGTGTATTGGATTTTGAAAAAGCTATGGAAATCAACGGAATACTGGCCATGACCCTTAACGATGCCTTCATAGCTTGCTGGGATGAAAAGTACCGTAGTGATAGGATTCGCCCCGAGACCGCTATCAGAAAATACATCGATCCACATTATAGGCCAATATTGCAAACACCGCCATTTCCAGAGTATTTAAGTGGCCACTCTGTAGCGTCTACTGCTGCTTCTATAATATTGGGCCATTATATAGGAGAAAACTTTTCCTATATCGATACAGTGGAGGTGAAATATGGCCTAGAGCCAAGGAGGTTTGAGTCATTTGGCCAAGCTGCCCAGGAAGCTGCTATTTCTCGCTTGTATGGAGGTATCCATTACAGGGACGCCATAGAAGAAGGCCAGATCCAAGGGAAGAAAGTGGGAGAATGGACACTAAAGAAGATTCAGGAGCCCAATATACATATTCAACTCACAAGTAATCAATTTTAATAATTTATCAAAAAATACCATGAGCAGATTAAAAATATCCCTCTTATTCTGTTTTACCATTTTGGTAGCTTTTCAGTCAGTTACACATGAAGAGTTTACTCCCTATACCCAAACTATCCCCGATGCGGAGGTGACATTTGATATGGTGCCCATACAGGGAGGGACTTTTATGATGGGCAGCAGAAGCGGGGATGAAGACGAAAACCCTCCCCATCAAGTGGAGATTTCTTCTTTTTGGATGGGATCTCATGAGGTGACATGGGATATTTTTGAAATGTTTCTTGATAAAAATTACGAAGAGGCCATAGCTTCCAGACCTTTGCCTTCAGGTGTAGATGGACTTACCCGTCCCAGTATTCCCTATCTTGACATGACCTTTGGCATGGGCAAGGAAAACAAACCTGCCATCGGTATGACCCAATATGGAGCTATTCAGTTTTGCAAGTGGCTTTATCTGAAGACTGGTGTATTTTATAGGTTGCCTACTGAAGCAGAGTGGGAGTATGCCAGCAAGGCAGGTTCTGTTGAGACCTTTTTTTTCGGCTCAGATCCATCCCAGTTGGATGAATATGCCTGGTATGCGGATAACAGCGGTGGTGAAACCCACCCGGTAGGGACTAAAAAACCTAACCCCTGGGGCCTATATGATATCCTAGGAAATGTAATGGAATGGACATCAGACCAGTATGATGCGGCTGCATATGAGCATAGGGCCGCACGTACTTCCAAAGACCCTAAGATAGAGATCACAGAACTCTACCCCAGTGCCATCCGGGGAGGTAGCTATCTGACTGGAGCCGATGATCTCCGTCCCTCCAAAAGATTTGCCTCTACACCTGAATGGAAAAGGATAGATCCTCAGATACCAAAAAGTCAGTGGTGGTTTCCGGAAGCACCCTTTCTTGGTCTCCGGCTGGTAAGACCTATGCAGGTGCCTAGTGAAGAAGAAATCAGTCAATATTATGACAAATTACCTATTACAGATTATTAATCTTTTAACAATATACCTATGAAAAACCCTTTCGACAATCCGAGAAGACAATTTCTCAAAACCTCTGCTATAGTGACAGGAGGTTTTATGCTGAACCCTTTCTCACTTCCAGGCGCATATGCTGCAGGTACAGATGAAATCAAATTAGCCGTAATAGGCTGTGGAGGTAGGGGAACAGGCGCCGTTTTCCAGGCCTTGGACACTGGCCACAATATTAAACTGGTAGCCATGGCTGATGCTTTCAGAGACAGAATAGATAAAAGCTATGAGCCCATGTTCAATAAATATGGCAAAGACAAAATCGATGTGCCGGATGAAAGGAAATTCGTTGGATTTGAAGGATATAAAGAGGCGATCAAATTAGCAGATGTCGTCATACTGGCATCCCCTCCTGGTTTCCGTCCGGACCACTTTGAAGAGTCGGTAAGGCAGGGTAAACAGATATTCATGGAAAAGCCTGTTGCTACAGATGCTACTGGTATCCGAAGAGTACTGGCTGCCGCTGAAGAGGCTAAAAAGAAAAAGCTGAATGTCGTGGTAGGCTTGCAACGCCACTATCAGGATAACTACAGGGAAACCATTAATAGGGTAAATGATGGTGCCATAGGAGACATCATAGGGGGCCAGGTATATTGGAATGATGGCGGAGTATGGGTCAATGCCAGAAAAGAAGGGCAAACTGAGATGGAATACCAGATGAGAAACTGGTATTATTTTAATTGGCTATGTGGTGACCACATTACCGAACAGCATGTACACAATATCGATATTGCCAACTGGGTAAAGGGGGGATACCCTATCAAAGCCGAAGGTACTGGAGGGCGAATGGTGCGAAACGGTAAAGACCATGGAGAGATTTATGACCACCACAGTGTCACTTTTACCTACGAGGATGGCACGACCATTTTCAGTGAATGCCGTCATTTCCCCGGAGCGCACAATAGGGTAGATGAGACCTTCCAGGGGACTAATGGCAAAGTGTATTTGAGTGCCGGAAACCATGGGATAATTACAGACAGGAAAGGAAACAATATCTATAACCATGACAGGGATAAAAACCGAAACCCATACCAAGTGGAGCATGATGAGCTTTTTGATGCTATTGTTAAAGGTGAATATAAGTTTGCTGACGCTGAGAATGCAGCCAAAAGTACGATGACTTCCATATTGGGCAGGTATGCCACCTACTCAGGAAAACAGATAGCCTGGGAGGAAGCGCTCAATTCCAATGTCAACCTTATGCCTGACAGACTGGCCTGGGATGCCATGCCTAAAATATTGCCCAATGAAGATGGGTACTATCCATATGCTATCCCCGGTAAGACCAAAGTGATCTAATGATGGAAAGAAGAAAATTTATCCGAAATTTAGGACTGGGTGGAATAGCTTCAGCAATGGTAGGAGCGGGGTCTATCCCTGTATTTGGTACTGAAAAAAGTTTTAAAACTACAGCATTTAACCTTGATTATGCGCCCCATTTCGGCATGTTTAAGGCCCATGCCGGAGATGATTTAGTGGATCAGCTTAAATTTATGGCTGATCAAGGGTTCAGATCTTTGGAAGACAACGGTCTGCTGGGCCGATCAGTAAGCGATCAAGAAAAAATTGGCCGAACACTGGATCAACTTGGGATGAGAATGGGAGTATTTGTCATCGATGGAGGAGACAATTGGAAGATATCTCTAACTACAGGAAAAGATGAATTCGTAAAGACATTTATAGACACCTGTAAAAAATCCGTAGAAACAGCCAAAAGGGTAAATGCCCAATGGGCTACTGTAGTGCCTGGGTTCTATGAGCGTAAATTACCTATAGGCATACAGACGGGCAATGTCATAGAAGCACTTAAAAGAGGTGCTGAAATCCTGGAGCCACACGGGCTTATCATGGTGCTCGAGCCGCTCAGTGATACACCAGATCTATTCTTAAGATATTCAGATCAAACTTATTCGATATGTAAGGCTGTGGGAAGTCCTTCCTGCAAAATTTTATATGATGCCTATCATATGCAGCGGAATGAAGGTAATCTCATAGCAAATATGGAAAATGCTTGGGATGAAATTGCCTATTTTCAGATAGGGGACAATCCAGGAAGAAATGAACCAGGAACAGGAGAAATAAATTATCAGAATGTTTTCAAATATTTAAATGAAAAAGGTTTTAAGGGCGTTGCCGGAATGGAGCATGGCAATGCCAAACCGGGAAAAGACGGTGAGCTAGCACTAATAGAAGCATATAAGAAAGCAGATAATTTTAAAGTTTAAAAAAATGTCGGATGTCAGATAATCGATGAACATAAAAGCCCAGGATGATCCCGGGCTTTTATTTGACCTTTTTAACCTGGATTATATCTTTTCCTAACCTATGGTGATATTGCTCAAACGGTTGGGTTACTTCCTTAACGTTGAATTTTTTAAAGTTTTTCCTTGATAAAATCCGTCATCATATTATAAAGGTGCCACGAGGTGTTTCCACCTGATATGCCATGGCTTCTGTTTGGATAGTAGAAAGTTTCAAACTGTTTATCTGCTTTGATCAATGCGTCTACCAGGTCTACTGAATTCTGGAAGTGAACATTGTCATCACCTGTGCCGTGAATGAGCAGGTAGTTTCCTTGTAATTTATCCACATGGTTGATAGGGCTATTGTCATCATATCCGGAGGCATTTAACTGGGGAGTTTGCAGGTAACGTTCTGTATAAATGCTGTCATAATATCTCCATGTGGTTACCGGTGCCACTGCTATGGCCGTCTTAAATACATCATGGCCGAGCATGATTGCCAAAGAAGACATGTACCCACCATACGACCAGCCCCAGATACCGATGCGATCCTTATCCACATAAGGAAGGTCACCCAGGTATCTGGCACCTGCTATTTGGTCATCAGTTTCATGTTTGCCTAGGTTGGCATAGGTGATATGTTTGAAATCCCTGCCTCGGGCTCCGGTTCCTCTATTGTCTACACATACTACTATGTACCCCAATGCTGCCAGGTGGTGATGCCAGAAATCTCTCAAGCCACCCCAGGCATTGGTTACATTTTGTGAACCTGGGCCTCCATATACATACATTAAGGTAGGATAGGATTTGCTTTCGTCAAAATCAGCTGGTTTAATCATATAAGCATTGAGCATTGTCCCATCTACGGTCGGAAATTGAAAAAATTCTTTTGCTGATAGTTTAAATTCTGTTAGGCGTTCTATCAACTCCTTGTTGTCCTCCAGGACCTTGATTTCTTTCCCATTTGCTTGGTTTAGTGTCACTTGGGTGGGTGAATTGGCTGTGGAGTGGTAGTTGATAAAATATTTGTAATCCTTGCTCATATTGGCTCTATTGGTGCCGCTGGCAGGGGTGAGGAGTTGTTTGTTTTTTCCGTTCAGATTGACCACATAAAGATGACGCTCAAGAGGAGATTTTTCCGTAGAGGTAAAATATATTTTATTGGATTTTTCATCCACACCTACTAATTCGGTTACTTCCCAAGGGCCGGATGTGATCTGCCTTAATTGTTTTCCATTGCTGTCATGGTGGTAGATATGTTTAAATCCATCCTGCTCACTGGTTCTGATAAAACCTTTGTTGTCCTGCAGATAATGGAGATTGTCATTATAATCCATATCCACATAAGTGTCGGCTGTCTCCGATAAAATGATCGAACTAGATCCTGATTGGCTGTTGGCGTGAAAAAGGTCCAATTGGTTCTGCAGCCTGTTCAATCTCAAAAAAGCAAGCGTATTGTCATCACCTGTCCAATAAATTCTAGGTAGATATATATCAGTCTCTTGACCTGCATCCATTTTAACCGTTTTTTTATTGTCTAACTGAAAAACATGTATACTCACTTCTGCATTTTTTTCACCGGCTTTGGGATATTTGAATACATAATCTTCAGGATAAAGGTCACCCCAAATCTGCATATTAAATTCAGGGACCTCTGTTTCGTCAAATCTGATAAAAGCCAGTTTATTTCCATCTGGAGACCATGAAAATGCCTGTGCCATAGAGAATTCTTCCTCATAAACCCAGTCGGCGGAACCGTTGATGATTTTATTATTTTCTCCATCAAGGGTTACCTGAGTGGTGGTATTAGTAGAAAGTTCGGTATAGTAAAGATTATTGTCTTTAACGAAAGCCACCTTGGTATTATCGGGGGATAGAGTGGCATAGGAAATTTTCTCCCCTTCCATCAGTACGGTTTTTTCTTTGGAGCCCAGATCTACCACGTGGAAAATACCTTTGCTGGATCTTCTGTATATAGGTTCTACATTGGAGGCAATCAGTGCTTTGGTTTCATCGGCACTTAAAGAGTAGCTTGAAAAATCCACGTCCAATACCTCCCCATCCAGAAGGGTTGCCTCTGTTTGACCGGTAGCCAGATTGATCTTTACTACCTTAGGGTATTGCCCGTCTCTTACCAAAGAACTATAATACTGACCATCCTTCATCCAGTTTATACCATATACAGAGCGTTGGTTAAAAGCTCCTTTTTTAAATATATGTTCTAAGGTTACGGTTTGCTTTTGCTGTGATAAAGCTGGTGTGGATATCATGATGAAAAACATCACGATCCATAAATTTTTTATTTGACGCATGTTGATTTTTATGTTTGGATGCTAATTTAGGAAAAACCCTAAATCAATATTAATAAATCAGAATTAAAGAGAATATAATTTATTCTATGAATTAGCGGAACATTCCTTTGTGCAACTTAATTGATCGTTTTTTTTGAATTTTAATGAAAGTCCCGATAATAAGCGTTTATAAATACCGCTTAAATAAAAAAATAACCCTTTAATCAAAAAAGAGGAAGAAATTTACACCTAAAAGTAAAAAAAATTTAAAATATAAAGTTCTCCGCCTTTATATTTAAGCAATCAAATCTTCGTGGTTTATATAACCACTACAATAATTTATCATATTAATCCCCCGAATTTATGAGAAAAACTTTACTTAGTTTGTTCTTCCTGTTATTCACTATTTCCCTGGCGCTGGCGCAGACGCGTACCATTACCGGAAAGGTGGTTTCAGAAGAGGAGCCCGAAGGATTACCTGGCGTGAATGTTTTGGTACAAGGTACCACCACAGGAGTAATCACAGATTTATTTGGAGAATACTCCATTACCGTGCAGGATGCAAATACGACCCTCGTATTTAGTTTTATTGGATTTGCTACAAAGCAAGAAGTAGTAGGAAATCGATCTATAGTAAATATAACTTTAAATCCAGATACTCAAAATCTACAGGAAGTTATAGTAACAGCCTATGGTACAGCAAACAAAGGTAATTTTACCGGGTCTGCAATTGCCTTAAGGTCTGGTCAGATTGCAAATAGGCCTATTGCCAATGTTGCAAATGCTATTGAAGGTCAAGTTGCTGGTGTAATTACATCGTCAGCATCAGGACAGCCAGGATCAGCACCAGAAATAAGGATCAGAGGGGTAGGATCAGTAAACGCATCAGCTTCTCCTTTATATGTAGTTGATGGAGTGCCTTTTGATGGGGATCTTTCTAACCTCAACCCTGAGGATATTGAAGACATGACTATACTCAAGGATGCATCTTCATCTGCTTTATATGGATCAAGAGCAGCTAATGGAGTAATAATGATTACTACAAAAAGAGGTAAAAAATCTGCTTCAAACTTTAATTTTAAGGTCCAGCATGGTACAGCTTCACGTGCGCTTCCTGAATATGATAGAACAGGCTCATCTGATTATTACGTATTACAATGGGAGGCTTTAAGAAATGCTCAACTTACAGCAGGAATAGAACCTGGTCCTGCATCAGAATTTGCCACTAATCAGCTAATTCCTACCTTAGGCTATAATATTTATAATGTGCCAAATAATGAATTGGTAGGTATAGATGGAGTATTTAATCCCAATGCCGTGACTAATTTTCAAGGTCTTAATTGGTGGGATGAAATAGAAAGGGTAGGTCAAAGATCTGAGTATAATATGACCTATTCCGGAGCAAATGATCGTTCTGATTTCTATACCTCCATTAATTATTTAAATGAAGATGGCTTTATTCAAAAGTCAGATTTCAGAAGATATACTGGTAGATTGAATGTTAATACTCAGGCAACAGATTGGTTAAAAACAGGGATAAATATATCAGCGACTAAAAGTGAAGGCAATAATGCCAGGACTGGACCAGGAAATTCCAGTTCTTTTGTAAACCCATTCTTTACGGCTAGGGCAATTGGACCTATCTATCCCGTATATGCACAAAATATGCAAACAGGGGGGTACGTTTTAGATGCTGATGAGAATAGAATATTTGACTCAAGAGATTTGCTACAGTTTGGATTACCAACAGGTGGAGCTGGGTCATTCCCAGGTAGACACGTAATTCAGGAGACTTTATTAAACGATGATCTTTTCGAGAGAGCAGCTATTTCTACTAGGGCATATTTGGAAGCTACTTTTCTAAAAGATTTTACATTTAGATTAAATGTAGCAAATGACTTCACATCATTATTGAACATCCAATATGATAACACCATAATTGGAGACGGCGCCCCAGCTGGAAGATCTAGACGAATTAACAATAGAACTGATTCTTTTACTATCAACCAACTCTTGACTTACAGTAAAACGTTTAATGAAAAACATTTTGTGGAAGTACTTGTAGGTCACGAAACATATGATTTTAATTTTCAAACTCAAACTATTTCCAAGCAGGATCAAGTACTCCAAGGAAATACAGAGCCTGATAACTTTGTGACTATCAATGCCGCTAGTGGAAGATTTGACAGAGAGACGATAGAATCCTATCTAAGTAGAGCAAATTATGTTTTTGATGATAAATACTCTATTTCTGCATCTTTAAGAAGGGATGGGTCTTCTAGATTCTCCCCAGAATCCAGATGGGGAACCTTCTACTCTGTAGGTGCAGCCTGGAGTATAGATCAAGAAGAGTTCTTCAATTCTAATTTTGTACAAATGTTAAAATTGAGAGCTGCATATGGGGAAATAGGAAATAACGGAGTGATAGCAAATGCTACAACAGGTAGACACGATTATTATCCATCACAGGCACTATATGATCTTGGTAATAATAATGCTAATGAAGCAGGAATTCTTCAAGCCTCGTTGCCAAACCCAGATCTAAAGTGGGAAACCAATGCTACATGGGATATAGGTATAGATTTCGCTATTTCAAATAGGTTTTCAGGATCAGTAGAATATTTTAATCGACAATCTTCTGATTTGCTATTTAATGTACCCCTTTCTTTAACTACTGGCATAGAGAATATAATTCGAAACACGGGTACTATGCAGAATAAAGGATTAGAATTTCATATAGCAGGTGATGTTTATAGAAGGGGGGATTTTGCTTGGAATATCAATTTTAATATTTCTACCTTCACCAATAAATTTAAAGAACTCCCCTTTGATGAGTTAATTACAGGGACTAAGAAATTGGTAGTAGGGAGAGGTATATATGATTTTTGGCTACGAGATTGGTGGGGAGTGGATCCTGAGACTGGACTAGGGATGTATAGGGTGGACGGATACGATCCTGCTAATGATGCTCATAAAATTATAGGTACTGATTCTGTAACTTCAAATATAAACCAAGCGAGATTCCATTTTAACGGAAATGCTGTCCCCAATTTCTTTGGAGGACTTAATAATAGTTTTAGATATAAAAATTTCAGTTTAGGTGTATTGGTATCTTACTCAGTGGGAGGTCAGTTTTATGATGGTACTTATGCGAGTTTGATGAGTGCTGATCCGAATGGCAGGGCAGCTCATACAGATATGTTAAGAAGGTGGCAGCAGCCTGGCGATGTCACAGATGTGCCTAGGATGGATGTAACTACTGCTGCCCAATCTGATGGGGCATCAGACAGATGGTTAGTCGACGCTTCTTATCTTAACATTAGATCTATTAATTTGTCATACACACTGGATAGACAGCTTTTAGATAGATTAAGAGTTAAAGGGGCTACGATATATTTGGCCGGAGAAAATATGGGATGGTTATCTCAGAGAAGAGGTATGTTTGTTTCTGGGAATTTTCAAGGAACTAGTTCCAATGTTTTTACTCCTGCCAGAACATTTACGCTAGGATTAAATGTCAATCTATAATTTATTAAGGAGATGAAGAAAATATTTAATAATATATTGATTTTAGCGGCATTCCTTTCTATAGGTTGCGCTGAAGATTTCTTAGATCAGATTCCTACAGATGCGGTATCAGAGGAATTGGTTTTTACTACTACAGGGAATGCCTGGGCTGCACTTAATGGTATTCATAGGGCTATGTTTTTACGCTATGATTCTCAAGGTCAGCCAGGAGAAGGTGGTGTAATGATGTATAGAGAAGTGATGGCGGATGATGTTGTATTGACTTCCCAAGGCAATGGTTGGCACGTATCAAACTCTCGGTGGTTGACTCACATTAACGAAAATGCTGGAGATGTTAGATTTGTTTGGAGATTTTATTATAGAATCATTGCCAATGCTAATATGATTATTGCCAACATAGATAATGCTGAAGGTCCTGCCCAGGACAGAAATGAAATCAAGGGTCAAGCTTTAGCTTATAGAGCTTGGGCACATTTCAATCTTGTACAAATATTTGCACAAAGGTATGAACCCGGAGGAACAAATTCTCAACTGGGCGTACCTATCGTAATAGAACCAATAACTGAAGGCGGTCCAAGAAATACGGTAGCAGAAGTATATGCTCAAATAAATTCAGATATAGATGAGGCAATGAATTTATTAACAGAGAGAAGAAATACCAAATCCCATTTTAACAGATCTGTATTACATGGAGTAAAATCAAGGATAGCCCTGACTCAAGGAAACTTTCAAGTGGCAGCACAAGAGGCAAACTTAGCGAGACAAGATTATCCTTTGATGACCACTGCCCAGCTTTATGATGGATTTAACAATTTTGATAATCCGGAATGGATGTGGGGCAGCCACCAGATTGATGATCAGCAGACGTTTTTTGCATCATTCTTCGCCTATATGTCTGTAAATTTTAATTCCACCGTTATAAGGACAAACCCTAAAGCCATCAATAGTTCACTGTATGCCCAGATTTCTAATACAGATGTCAGAAAAGGGTTATGGGATCCTAATGCTTCTAACCCTACTTTAAGAGATCCATTTATAGAGGAAGTGACACTGGCTAACTATTCTAAATTCGATTATATGAATAGAAAATTTTTGGCCCAAGGAAATGCATCTTCTGTTGGTGATGTGCCCTATATGAGAGCTGCAGAAATGTTTCTTGTAGAAGCAGAGGCCTTAGCGAGATCTGGACAAGACGGAGCAGCACAAGCTGTTTTATTCGAATTAGTATCTGCTAGGGATCCTGGGTATACCAAATCAGTAAATGTAGGTCAGTCATTAATAAATGAAATCATGATTCAAAGAAGAATTGAACTTTGGGGTGAAGGCTTTAGATGGTATGATTTGAAGAGATTAAACCTTCCATTAGACAGAACTGGAGCAAATCATGTAGGAAGTGTAATTAATAATAAGTTTGTAGTGCCAGCATCTTCTAATGAATGGGTTTGGAGGATTCCCAGGGATGAATTAAATGCTAATCCAGCTATGGTACAAAATCCTGATTAATTAAAATTTGATTTTATGAAAAAAGCCTGTTCTCTTTATTTGAGAACAGGCTTTTTTATGTTAATTCCAATCCCTTTCTTTATTTTTAAGGCTAATATTGTATTGTTTCTTAAATATATACCCAATGAAGAAAAAAATCGCCCTCGTCACTGGTGGATTTACCGGTGAATCCGTCATTTCATTAAAAAGTGCAGCTGTAGTAATAAGAAATATTGATTTGGATAAATATGATATTTTTAAGGTTTTAATATTTCCAGGGAACTGGTATTATGAAAATGAAAGGGGCGATCAATTTCCTATTGACCTCAATGATTTCTCCGCGACTGCATATGGGAATAAAATTACCTTTGACGGTGTATTCAATATTCTTCACGGTTCACCTGGTGAGGATGGCAAACTTGCTGGCTATTTTGACATGGTAGGTATCCCCTACACTACGTGTGATCCGCTTACTTCTGCCATCACTATGAACAAAGGGTATACTAAAGCGATAGTAAATGATATTCCTGACCTTCACGTTGCAAAATCCCTTCAGCTGTTTAAAAATTCACAAGAAAACTATACAAGGATCCTGGATGAACTGAATTTTCCGTTGTTTATCAAGCCTAATAACGGCGGCAGTAGTATAGGAATGAGCAAGGTGAAAACTGAAGGTGAACTACAGGAAGCACTTGATAAAGCTTTTAAGGAGGATAAGCAGGTGCTGGTAGAGGAGTTTGTTTCCGGAAGGGAATTTTCTATAGGTGTCTATAGTGCGGGGGGCAAAACTACCGTATTGCCTGCCACTGAAATTGTGAGTTCTAAAGAATTTTTTGATTTTGAAGCCAAATATACCTCCGGTATTACTGAGGAAATTACTCCAGGAAGAATGAATGAGGAAGAAATCCGGCGAGTTGGCCAAATAGTAGCCTTAGTCTATAATCAGTTAAACTGTAAGGGTGCCATCCGGATAGATTATTTCCTAGAGCATGATACCGGCAAATTCTTTTTTATAGAAATCAATACCGTGCCAGGGCAGACAGAAACCAGCCTGATATCCCAGCAAGTAAAGGCTATCGGCATGGAGGTGAAAGATTTTTATACTGATCTGATAGAGGAGATGTTTGTGTAGTGTAGATAGGAGGGTATAGGTTTTGTCCAATAAGAAACACCATCTGCCTAATGGTAAAAACGGACAAATTTCTAAAAGAAATTGCTTACCGAACGCATTTCACCATACCCCGAAGCCCCAGCTTATTTTCCTAAACCGATGGATAATAATAAAAAAAATGAGCGGCCAATTATTTTGACCGCTCTTTGATTATATGCTGTTGATGAGTTAAAGACCAAAAGCCTTCTTGATCCTATCCACATAATCCAGCTTTTCCCAAGTGAATAATTCTACTTCTAATGTGATGGCTGAACCGTCAGGAGAAACAAATTTTTTGGTCACAACCTCATTTTCTCTGCCCATATGGCCGTATGCAGCCGTTTCTTCATAGATAGGGTTACGTAGTTTTAGTCTTTGCTCTATGGCATATGGTCTCATGTCAAATATGGATTCTATCTTATCGGCAATTTCTCCATCTTTCATATCTACTTTAGCTGTACCATAGGTGTTGATGTAGATACCCATAGGTTTGGCTACACCGATAGCGTAAGATACTTGTACTAGCACCTCATCTGCTAATCCAGCAGCCACCATATTTTTGGCGATATGTCGTGTAGCATATGCTGCAGATCTATCTACTTTAGAGGGATCTTTACCTGAAAATGCACCCCCACCATGGGCACCTTTACCACCGTAAGTATCTACTATTATTTTTCTACCTGTAAGTCCCGTATCCCCGTGAGGACCGCCGATTACAAATTTACCGGTAGGATTGATATGATAGGTGATGTCTTCTGTGAATAAGCGCTGAAGTTCCTCCGGCAACTGAGCCTTTACCCTTGGTATAAGGATATGTACCATGTCCTCCTTGATTTTATCCAGCATTTCTTGCTCTGGTCCAAAATCATCGTGCTGAGTAGATACTACTATGGCAACTATTTTTTGAGGCACATTATCATCACTGTATTCGATAGTCACCTGAGCCTTTGAATCTGGGCGAAGGTATTCGATTTCACTGCTTTCTCTTCTGAGTGCTGCCAGTTCTTTGAGCAGTCTATGAGAGATATCCAATGCCAAAGGCATGTAATTTTCCGTTTCTTTGGTAGCATAGCCGAACATCATGCCCTGGTCACCTGCACCCTGCTCCTCGGGAGAGGTACGGTCCACACCTTGGTTGATATCAGGAGACTGCTCATGAATCGCAGAAAATACACCGCATGAATTACCGTCAAACATGTATTCACTTTTGGTATAACCAATTCGGTTGATCACATCCCTGGCGATTTTTTGCACATCCAGATAAGTGTCTGATTTTACTTCTCCTGCCAGCACCACCTGTCCTGTGGTTACCAGTGTCTCACAGGCTACTTTGGACCGGGGATCAAAAGCTAAAAAATTATCTATTAATGCATCTGAAATCTGATCTGATATTTTGTCCGGATGTCCTTCTGATACAGACTCCGAAGTGAATAAATAGGGCATATTGGTATGTTTAAAACTTCAGTTTTTTTTGAGTTGGTAAAAATACGTCTTCATAAGGAAATAAAAAATTTTGGTACAAATTACCTTGATGTATATCTCCCATCAAATGATAAGGAAAGGGGAAGACTGGCTTCCCCATTTTTTTATTTAAAATACTTAAGATTAATTACTTCTTTTTCTGTTAAGAACCTATATTTCCCTCTGGTGAGGTCCTTCTTGGTTAGCCCGGCATAGGTTACCCTATCCAAAGCGGTTACCTCATAGCCTAAATGAGCAAAAATCCTTCTTACTATGCGGTTTTTGCCCACGTGGATTTCCAGACCCAATATAGTCCTGTCTTTTGACAGCACCTGGAGATCATCTACATTTACCAAACCATCTTCCAGCGTTAACCCTTCTAAGATAGCATCTGCATGTGCACTGGTAAGTGGTTTGTCCAGAGTCACTTGATATATTTTCTTTATTTTACCTGATGGGTGTGAAAGCTTCGCAGCTAATTCCCCATCATTTGTAAATAAAAGCAAACCAGTGGTATTTCTATCCAGCCTTCCTACCGGGAATATTCGTTCTTCACAGGCATTGTTCACCAGCTGCATTACCGTCCTTCTTTCCATAGGATCATCTGTGGTGGTGATGAAATCTTTAGGTTTATTAAGCAATACATAAACAGGCTTCTCAGGATTGATGGTTTTGCCGTTATAGGTGATCCTATCCTGACGTTGTACTTTATAACCCATTTCGGTAATGACCTCTCCGTTTACTTTGATTGATCCTTTCTGGATCAATTCATCTGCATCTCTTCTAGAGCAGATACCAGAATTGGCTATATATTTATTTAACCTAATCTCATCGGTGTCTTCGTGCTTCCGGTGGTTTTTTTCAAATTTAGAAAGGTCATACTCCGGTTTCTCGACATCATCTATTTCGCCCTTTTTTTTATTGAAGAATCGGTCGCTTTTATAAGTTTTTTTCTTTTGGTTTTCAGAGTCTTCTCTTCTTACAGTTTCGAATAGCGGTTTTTCATCTTTGCCTCTCCCTTTATAGACCGTTTTAAAGTTTGCTTTATCTTCCTTGCCCATGTCCTCTCTCTTGCCACTGGAAGGACGGGGGTTAAGTTCTTTGCCCTTACCTTTAAAATTAGGGTTATGATACTTTGGATTATCTGTATATCTTCTTCCTTCACCTCTTTCCTGGCCGGAATTGTCATTTTTGCGAGTACCTTTGGCATCCTGGCTATAAGGTCGCCTTTCTTCTGTAGTTCTTACTTCCATTTTACCTTCGGAAGAATATCTGTTTGGAGAAAAGGATCTCTTTTTTTCTATATCATTCTCCTTTTTAAAAGGATTGCTTCCCGGACCTTTTCTGCTATCAGGCGCATACCGTTTTCCAAATTTAGGCTCGGGCCTATCTCCAGGTTTGGTAGCATCATATGAAGGCTTTCTTCCTCTTTTTTTATCATCAAATCTAGGTTTCCCGGATTTAGGAGTGCCATAAGATGGATAGGTCTTTTTTGGCTTCCCTTCTCCGCTGAATCTGTCAAAATCAAAACCTGATTTTTTAGAACGGTCACTTCTGCCTCTTCCTTCATTAGATGATCCCTTATTGTCGGACCTTCTGTCATCCTGATTTCCTCTGTTGTTCTTTTTCATTTTCATTAAAATTTGATATCCCCTTCTTAATAGGATACTTGCTGTCGCTCCGAGTATTAGAACATGCTGGTGGGCATAAGAAATATAGGTTGCAACATCACTGCTGTAAATAATTATATTGGTTGTAAATCAAACAGATTTCCCCGCATATGGTTCATCTGATTTGTATCAACTTGCAAAGATAGGGAGTTATAAACTGGTAATTGATATAGGAGGTATTAATCTTTTTGTTCGCCTATCTGGTTTTCTTCGGCAGAAAAATCCTTGGGTTGGGGCAGATCACGAAGATTATTGATGCCAAAGTACTCCATGAATTTTTCGCTTGTTCCATAAAGCAATGGCCTGCCTATGGATTCGGCTTTGCCACGGATGGTGATGAGTTCTTTTTCTAACAGTTTTTGAATCGAATAATCGCAGTTTACTCCTCTTATCTGCTCTACTTCTCCTTTGGTGACAGGCTGCTTATAGGCTATAATAGAAAGGGTTTCCATCTGCGCAGTTGATAGCCGTTTATTGGACTGCTGCTTCAGCAATATAGAAATACTGCTCTGGTAAGCTGGTTTGGTCAAAAATTGGTATCCCCCAGCTAATTGAATTAGCCCAAACGAAAAATCTTCAGAGGTATATTTGTTTTCCAATAAGTGAAGCGCCTCTTCGATATGAGGCTTTGGAATATCTGATTCAAACATTTCCGTCAGGCATTTCTGGATATCATCGATGCCTAACGGATGTGGAGAGCAAAATATAAGTGCTTCTATATGTTTCGGTAAAAACTCCAATGCTTATTTTTTGGCTAATTTGGCTTCTATGGAATGCATGGTATGGGGTACAGCTTTCAGCCTTTCTTTAGCTATTAGTTTTCCCGTATCTATACAGACGCCATACGTACCGTTTTTAATTCTTACAAGAGCATTTTCTAGATTGATGATAAATTTTTGCTGACGGGCAGCCAATTGGCTCAGACTTTCTCTTTCAAGTGTATCTGCTCCATCTTCGAGTAGTTTTGAGGTACTGGCAGTATTATCAGTACCACTGTCATTTCTTTTGCTAAGTGTTTCTTTATATGAGTTTAGTTCTTCCTTAGCAATAGAAAGTTTCTCTCGTATGATGTCCTCAAATTCTAAAAGTTCTTCTCTCGAATATGCTGTTTTCTCTTCCTGGTTCATATTATAATAATTTAGTTGTTAGTTAATCTCCCTTGTCGTCTAAAAAGTCCCCTAAAGTACACCGACTTTTTGAATTCCAAAATTATATACTTCGGTTTATCTGTTTTTTTTCTGTAAGTACATGGTTTACTTTAATGATCAATTGACTTAACGGCGATATCTGTAATTAAGGTTTAAAAATCTCAAAATATATTATAATTAATATAATAGGATGCCAAGGGATAAGAATATTTTAATTTTAACAGTGAATTGTTATTGATTATTTGAACATAGGATTGTATAAAGGTAAATTCAGAATATAGATGGGGGTTTTGGTATATGGTATTCATACGGTGATGTTATATGAAAAAAGCCGCTAAAATCATGTTTTAGCGGCTTTACATTTTAATATCTTTTATCTGCTCATTTAAGCGAGTTCTGTCAACCTTTTCTGAAGGATTTTTTCTTCAATATTTAACCTATATCTAATACTCAGATAGCGTTGTATTACTTTTAGGTTTTTACCCCGGTTGAGGAAATAGGTTTTTAGGGTTTGGGAAATTAGGTCTTGGGCCATTTTTGTTTTGGTTTATATGAATTGATGTGATTTATAAAATTAACATAAATTTTTTAAAATAATTCGATTTTATCTTATTTTAGTGCTTACAACTACTGATTTTTTTAAATTAATGACTTTTCCTTCTAGATTTAATAGTTCAACCCAAATAATATAATATCCTATTTTTACTTTTTTTCCATTCATATCTGTACCATTCCATGTATAAAAACCTGATGTTCCCCATATTTCGTTTTGAATTATCTCTTTAATCAATTTTCCACTTATATCAAAGATTTTAATGCTACCTACAAATCCGGGCCTGTCCATTTGATATTGAATGGTAGTAAAATTTTGGGAGCCGGATGTTTCCGGAGCAAATACTTCTGGTGAGACAGTTATTCCCTGTCCAAGGTTTTCTTCGGTATAAAACTGTGAATTTTTAAAACCAGGGGTAGCATATCCAATAGCGCCGGCTGCAGAAGTCCAATTTTGGGGCTCGTTGGACATTTGAAGGGGATTTATACGTTCCAATGAAACTCCCCTCGGTACGTTTAATAGTGGATGGTGGTGATTTTCATGGTAATCCAGCCTTTCAATGATATCTTCAGTTTCATTTAATAGAAATACAGTACCCTCTCTGATGGGATAGCTGGGCAGTGTGCCTATTTCAAGTAAATTTGTTGCTTTAGGGTACATCTGTGTCAGTATAGCTGCATCTGTGGTGATGGCTAAATATGCGTGAGGGGATATAATTAAATCTTCAGCTGCGAGGACTCTTCTGTTAGATACCATCGATCCAGATTCATTACCCAGCTTCCAATTTTTCAAATTAATGTATTTATCTACATTGTTATAGATTTCCACAAATTTTGGAGTTCCCGTGTGCGGGTTAAACAAAATCTCGTTGATGATGATATCTCCCTTTTCAGCTGCTACTGGAAGGGCAAATGTGGTGGTGGATCCTGCGGCAGAAATCAGATTTCCAGAGCAATCCCTTATGTTTTTTACCTGTAGCGTGTAAAGGGTATTTTCTGTTAATGGTCGATCAAGAGTTAATATAAGCTGGGACTGGTCCCCTAGATAGTACTCTGAGCTAATAATGATAACTTCCGGATATAAATTCCAGCTGACGTTGGAAGGTTCATCCGACACCGGCTTGGAAAAAGAAACAATGATCTGAGTTTCATTTAATACCGATACAGACTGTAATATGGGCGGAATACGGTCCGGTGTGGTATCATAAATGGAATTTACTCCCCCAGGGGTGCCTCTAAAGGGGCTTATCGAAGGCCGTAAGTTATGCGGTAAATTACATTGAGAGTAAGGATTGGCTATTTCCAGGCTGTACCCACCTTGGGCTACCTGAGTAGAGCCGTACGTACCGGGAGTATAGGAAACATTGTCGATGAGATTGCCCTCCCTATCATAGAATAAGACCTGATCAGCTGTGTTTAGCAGCGTAGGCCAGCTGGTCATTCCGATCACCCTGCCATATGGCTCAAATAATGTTCTCCGGGCATTTGGACATAGTATCAAATATTCACCGGGGGCAATGATAGTCCCAGCTGGTATAGCGGTACTTGAACGGGAATTGTGTAATCTGAACCCACTTATATTGATATCTACATTGCTTACGTTCAATAGTTCAACATATTCTGCATTTGGCAATATCAGACCCGCCCTTGGTGCGGCCATTATTTCATTGATCACTATGCTTTTATAGCCAGGTTCGTCATGTATTCTTAAGTTAGTGGATAAACGGAACGGTGAGGATACGGTATTTCCTGATCTGTCTTGAATGTTAATGATGCTGAGCTCGGTATCTACATCTATGTAAAGCTCATCATCCATGACCAGAAGTACCTGCTGAGGATTGGATAATGGGATAGCTTCTATGGGAGTGCGGCCATTCAGCGAATAATGCTGGGGTACTACAGCCATTACAGGGTCGATAGCCTCGTCAAATTCTACCAGAATAGTATGCTTATCCTGAGGCATAAGATATACAGGTTTTGGAGCAGTGACATCCAAAACAAGATCGCGGATCGAACTCGATATTATTTGTCCTTCTGGCCCTTTTCTATTAGGGATTTTCAGTTGATAAAAAATTCCAGCTTCTAATGGTGGGCTTACTTTCAAAGCCAATTTGTGAGACGCTGCACTTACTACTTGGAATGTAAAAAATCCTTCAACTATTTCTAGCAAAGTAGGATCAAATGTTTCTAATGTAAATTCCAGGCTAGGGATAAGTTCAATGGTGTTTTCATCCCTAACATATATTTCAGAAAGTCCGTCTGTATAAATCAAATGAAAAGTTTGACTTAAAATTTTTTTTCCGCTTTCCATCGGGATATTTGTTACCTGTAATATCACGCTATCTCCAAGGGATAGACCACTACAAAGGTAAATATCCACCTGATTTGGGTTATTTAATAAGGATACTTTACAGGTTTTAAATCCTGCCACAGTATATCGGTCTGGTAAGATAACAGTAGCCGGATCAGGAAAATCGGAAAAAGTAACTCTAACTACCTCAGAAGAAATGATTTCCACATTTTCTATTTGAGATTTGTCGATATGCGTTTGAGATGTGTCCATATACGGCTCCCTTTGATTTAATGCTCTCAGCTGAGTCAGAGGAAGATAATTTGAGGAACCATTTTTAAAAATTTGATATTGAAGGTTTAATTGGTTTATTTTATTGCTTTGGATAGAAGTTTCCCGTGAAAATGCGACATTATATGTGGCTATTTGAGATAAACCCAATACCTTTGAGGGGGCTATATACTCTTCTTTTGATGGAAGGATATAGAGGTTTATAGCCCCTGAGTATGTATTGGGACCATTTGGCACTGTTCTCTCAGAATCTGGGGTAATCAAAAAATTGCTTTTAAAATTCTGAGTTAATGCAAAAGTTTCGGTTTTTGTTGAAAAGATCAAACCTAGTATGGAAAAAGCAAACCAAACCCATACGGAAATTAGTGTCCGCATAGTGTAAATATAATAAAAAACTAAAAATTAAAAAGAAATAAATAGATGAAATTAGCAATAGTGGGTGCCACTGGTCTGGTAGGCACCGAGATACTAGAAGTTGTCGATTTGCATAAGTTTAAATTTGATGAGCTGCTTTTAGTGGCCAGCGAAAGGTCAGTAGGGAATAAGCTGTCCTTTCAAGGTAAAGAACATACCATAATAGGTCTAAAGGAAGCTGTAGCAGCTAAACCTGATATAGCCATTTTCTCTGCTGGTGGTAGCACTTCCCTGGAATGGGCGCCTAAATTCGCAGAAGCAGGTACTGTAGTAGTGGACAATAGTTCTGCATGGAGAATGGATCCTACCAAGAAACTAGTGGTACCTGAGATCAATGCTAAAGATTTAAGGATAGATGACAGAATTATAGCCAACCCAAATTGCTCTACTATACAGATGGTATTGGCTCTAGCTCCCTTACATGATAAATATGGTATCAAAAGGATAGTCGTGTCTACCTATCAGTCTGTCACAGGAACAGGTAAGGCGGCTGTAGATCAGATGATGAATGAAAGGTCTGGAAAAGATGGGGATATGGTTTACCCGCACAAGATAGATCTAAATGTTCTTCCTCATATAGACGTTTTTCAGGAGAACGGCTATACTAAGGAAGAAATGAAGATGATCAAAGAGACCAAAAAAATATTTGGAGACGATAGTATCCAAGTGACCGCTACTACTGTCCGCATACCTGTGATGGGAGGTCATTCAGAATCTGTAAATGTAGAATTCTCGGAAGATTTTGATTTGGATGAAGTGAGAACAGTACTTTCTGGTACTCCCGGAGTAGTCGTGCAGGATGACCCAGCCAACAATGTATATCCTATGCCTATCAATGCCCATAAAAGGGATGAAGTATTTGTAGGTAGGCTTAGAAGAGACGAGTCTCAACCTAATACCTTAAATATGTGGATAGTGGCTGATAATCTTAGAAAAGGCGCCGCTACCAATGCCGTACAGATAGCACAGTATTTAGTAGATCATAGCTTGGTATAAATTTGGCATTAGCACAAAAATATACAGCAGAATTAAAAAAATTTGTGCAGGATCATCTAAACGAAGATCCTGCACATTTGCTTTTTAAATACCATGGGTCTGCTCATTTTGATCTTAGATTTGCGGTACAGCAAATCTCAGCCAGACAGAAGGTGAAGACCAAACTACCTTCATGGGTGGCCGATTCATCAATTGTATTTCCGGAAACCCTATCATTAGAACAAAGTTCATCTGAAGCTGCCGCCCGATATAAATCCATGCTGATGAAGGGCCAAAAGATGGTTGATCTCACTGGAGGTTTGGGGATTGATACTTTTTATGGAGGACAGAATTTTGAGCAGGTTATCTATGTGGAAAGAAATGAAGCCCTTTGCGAAATAGCCCGGCATAATTTCAGCCATCTAGCTCATGATAAATTTGTAGTCCACCATCAGGAATCGATGGCATGGCTGATCAATAGCAGAGAAAAATATGATTGGATCTATATCGATCCTGCCAGACGTGGTATCCAGAACCAAAAGCTATATAAGCTGAGCGACTGCGAACCGGATATAGTAAAACATTGGGTTCTTCTTAAACAGAAAGCTGCCAATTTATTAGTGAAAGCCTCTCCCATATTGGATATAAAAGCAGTACTGGAAGAATTGCCTGATATTGATCGGGTTATAGTTCTCTCAGTAAAAAATGAGATTAAAGAAATTTTATTGCTATCGGAAGGCATATCAGATAAGTCTGAAGTGGTCATTGAATGTGTAGAATTATCAAGCCAAGGAGAGACATTTACTTTTACGTATGAACATGAAGGTTTATTAGACCTACAGTTGAGCCAACCTAAGAGGTTTATTATAGAACCCCATGCTTCCATTTTAAAGGCTGGAGGGTTTAAATCGTTCTCTGAAACTTACCACATTCCCAAACTGCATGTAAACAGCCATCTATACACTTCTGATATTCATATAGGGAACCTATTGGGCAGAGTCTATGAAATCCTGTCTGAAGTCAAATCAGATAAGAAAGTGATAAAGAAGTTATTTCCCTCTGGGAAAGCAAATGTAGTGGTGCGCAACTATCCTCTGAAAGCTGAGGACATCAAAAATAAATTTCGTCTTAAAGATGGCGGTGACGATTTTTTGATAGCGAGCACTACTATGGAGGGTAAACACCGGTTGTTCCATTGTAGAAAAGTGATATGACTCATAACTTACACTGAATAGAATGAGGTAAATGCCCCTTTATCCATGTTCTGATTTAATTTTTACCGATTCATCAATAAAAATGGCCTAAATATTTTATTTCCTAAGTTAGTGATCGTGGTTTAAATTATATAAACACCACTTAGGGTAAATCTATACGTTAATGCATTCTTTGTTATCTTTGAAGCATGTGGAAGCAAGTAATGGTTTTGATCAATAAAGAGCTCACCCTGGAATGGAGGCAGAAGTATGCTCTTAATGGTATACTTCTTTATGTGGTGAGTGCAGTATTTATTACCTACCTGAGTGTAGGCGCCCGGCAGGGTACTTTGACAGTACCAACCTGGAATGCGCTATATTGGATCATCATCCTTTTTTCTGCAGTAAATGCTGTCGCAAAGAGTTTTGTGCAGGAGCATCAAGGCAGGCAATTGTATTACTATATGATAGCTTCTCCTGAAGCCATTATCGTATCTAAAATTATATATAATACCCTCTTAACACTGGTATTGGCTTTACTGGGTTATGCTGTATTTAGCCTGATTTTAGGCAATCCTGTTCAAGATCAGGGGATGTTTATGTTGAACCTTATCTTAGGTGCCATAGGTTTTTCTGCCTGCCTGACCATGGTATCCGGTATAGCCTCCAAAGCTGGCAATAATGGTACGCTGATGGCTATATTGAGTTTTCCTGTTATAATCCCTATACTTTTGATGGCTATCAGTATATCTAAAAATGCTATAGACGGATTAGATAGAGGTGTGAGCATAGATAAGCTTTTTACACTTTTGGCCATTAATTCCATAGTGGGAGCAGTATCTTATATTCTTTTCCCCTATCTCTGGAAAAGCTGAGTAAGCCCGGTAATTTTTTTAATGTTTTAACAATTTTTAATAATAGAGCACTCAAAATTATATGAATGGAAGAGAATTATAAACATATATAATGTTTTGAGTCTGTAGTTCTAATAAATTTTTCATAGGATAAGGGTAGGTTTGGATAATCTACTGCAAAAAGATTTGGTAAGAATAACCACGAAAAGGGCTGAAAAGAGGAACTTATGCCTTACTTTTGCGCTTAGTAAGCAAAACTAAGAATATGAAATCATACTGGTGGAAAGTATTGGCGATCTTGCTGTTAGCCTATACAGTATTTGCCGGTCTTCTTTTTGAAGTCCCTCGTCTTCCTATTCTGAATGAATCCATTCGGGCACTTTATTTTCATGTCACCATGTGGTTTGGTATGGTGGTCATGTTAGTAGTGGCAGTAGTTTACAGTGTCAAATATCTCCGATCAGGAGAACTTAAGCATGATGATATGGCCATTGAATTTACCAATGCCGCTATACTTTTTGGGGTTTTAGGTATAGTCACCGGTATGCTATGGGCAAAATTTACCTGGGGCGAATATTGGAGTGGTGATCCAAAGCAAAATGGCTCCGCTATCGCCTTATTAATGTACTTTGCTTACCTGATATTAAGAAATTCTCTGACAGATGTTCACCAAAGAGCGAAAATAGGCGCAGTATATAATATCCTGGCATTCGCAGTATATATTCCTTTGATCTTTGTATTGCCTAGACTGACAGACAGTCTCCACCCTGGCAATGGCGGTAATCCAGGTTTCAATGCCTATGATATGGACAGTACTTTAAGGATGGTTTTTTATCCCGCTATCATAGGATGGACGCTTTTGGGAGTTTGGATAAGTACCATAAGGGTAAGGTTTAGAAGGTTGGAGCGTAAATATGAAGATCAACTTATCAATCAGATATAATGAGATCAACTATGTCACAGGTAATAAACAGCGGAAAAATTATATCTCGTCATAGAATGCCGACTTCAGATACAGGGCAAATTATGGCCTTTGAAAAACTAATTGTATAAAGATGAAAAAGTGGCTTTTAATATTATTTCTGATGGTCAGCTTAAAGGTGGCAGCACAGGAAAAAGTAGAAATAACTGAATCAGATTATCAGAATACCAGCGTTGAAATGGCAGATGTCATGCGATCAGATGGTAAAATCTATGTAGTAGTAGGCATTATCGCTATCATTATGGCAGGGATCATACTTTATGTGATCAATACTGAAAGGAAAATAGCCAAGCTGGAAGAAAATTTTAAAGACTAAGTTCGATTACCATAACCGACAGGTTTAACTATTAAAGATTATGAAAAAGGGACATATTTTAGGTATTGGAGTAATAGCAGTGGCCATCGTGATCATCATCACCATGATGGGCAGTGCCAGTACGTATGAAAGCTTTACTACAGCTAAAACCATGCATAAAAATGGCAATGCCAAAGCTATACATGTAGTAGGTGAACTTAAAAAAGATACTAACGGTAGTGTGGTAGGCCTCGAAGTAGGGGAGGATAAAACATCGTTTATTTTTACCATGGTGGATAATGATGGTATGGAACAGCAAGTATTTTATAACGAGCCTGTGCCTGCTGATTTTACTCGGTCTGAGCAGGTAGTGGTCATCGGTGCCTATAAGGGAGAGAGCAGCAGCATGTTTGTAGCAGAAAAAATACTTATGAAGTGCCCATCCAAATATCAGGAAACGGATGTTTAAACCTTATTGAGCAATAAGGCAAGTTAAAAATTTTGATTCCAAAAAATTATGATTAATACCTTTGTGGGTAATCTTGGCCACTTCATGGTGATATTAGCTTTTGTGAGCTCACTGGTGACGGCCTTTTCGTACTATAAGTATACTTTGTCCAATGAACTTGAAAAAGTCAGCTGGCGAAAATTCAGTAGAATATCTTTTTATGTTCATGCTGTATCAAGTTTGTCTATAGTCTTTATACTTTTTGAAATCATCTATAATTTCAGATTTGAATATTTTTATGCCTATTCTCACGCATCTAAGGCACTGCCGGTCCATTATATGATCTCCTCTTTCTGGGAAGGACAGGAAGGGAGCTTTCTTTTGTGGATCTTCTGGAATGTGGTCCTCGGGCTGGTGCTGGTCCATACCAATAAGACCTGGGAAGGACCGGTGATGGTGGTATTTGCTTTGGTGCAGGCTTTCTTGGTATCTATGATATTAGGAGTGGTGTTTGGTGATCTAAAGATAGGTAGTTCTCCATTTGTATTACTTAGAGATGTATCCAATGCCCCTATTTTCCAGATCAATCCAGATTTTGTGCCTGAAGATGGTACCGGATTAAATCCTTTGCTCCAAAATATATGGATGGTCATCCACCCGCCCACCCTTTTCTTGGGTTATGCTTCTACCTTGGTACCATTTGCCTATTTGATGGCGGGGCTTGCGACCAAAAGGTACCATGAATGGATTCGTCCTGCACTCCCTTGGACGATTTTCTCTGCGCTTGTTTTGGGGATGGGAATTATGATGGGGGCTTACTGGGCTT
This sequence comes from Anditalea andensis, assembly GCF_000714815.1. Lineage (GTDB taxonomy): Bacteria > Bacteroidota > Bacteroidia > Cytophagales > Cyclobacteriaceae > Anditalea > Anditalea andensis. Next base: position 191,694 of record NZ_JMIH01000022.1, read on the forward strand.
ATGTCACGCTTAACTTTGGGGGATACTGGAACTGGGATCCTGTAGAGAACGCCTCCTATGTGCCCTGGCTGATCCTGATCGCCGCTATCCATACGATGATCACCTATAAGAAAAGCAGCACGGCGCTGAAGACTTCGATAGTTTTGGTGATCACCTCATTCATATTAGTCCTTTATGCTACCTTTTTGGTAAGGAGCGGCGTGTTGGGTGATACCTCGGTGCATTCATTCACTGATCTGGGTCTATCCGGGCAGTTGTTGATCTATCTTTTGTTCTTTTTATTTGTGGCTATATTCCTTTCAGCGAAAGAATGGAAAAATATCCCTACCTCAGACAAAGAAGCATCCGTCTATTCACGGGAATTCTGGATTTTGATCGGTGCCACTACATTGGCACTGATGGCATTTCAGGTCATTTTGCCCACCTCTATACCTGTATTCAATGCTGTAATAGAAAGCTTTGGTGGTATTTCCAATATGGCACCACCCGCTGATCAGGAAGAATTTTATTCTAAATTCCAGCTATGGTTTGCAGTGGCCCTGGCACTACTTACCGCTGTAGGTCAATACTTCTGGTGGAAGAAAATGGACAAGGAAACACTTAAGGATGTTTTGACAGTACCGTATATCATATCGCTGATAGTGGCTGCTATCATTATCACCGTAGGTAAAGTCTATACGATTTCCTATATAGTAGTGGTGATGGCAGGGGCTTTTACCATTATCGCCAATGGGGGGATCTTTTTCCAACTTATGAGAACATCCAGTTTTAAGCTTGCCGGAGGCTCCTTAGCCCATATAGGTCTCGGTATGATATTAATAGGCGTGATGTTCTCTTCTGGGTATTCTGAAGTAATATCTACGAATATGTCAGGACTGACCTATAAAAAAGACTGGGAAGATGACCTGAATAAGGAAAACATCCTACTATGGATCAATAAGCCCCTTCAGATGAAAGAGTACAGCGTAATCTATCGAGGGCGCAATAAAAAAGTAGCCGGTGTACCGGGTTATGTCAATGTGAACAAATTAAAAGCCACGGAGCGGGTAAATGAAGCTGTGGCATTACAGGATATAGAAGCTAAAGGCAAAGTATATCATAAAAAAGGAGAATTGGTAAATATCGTATTGGAAGAAAACAGTTATTTTGAGATCGAATACTATAAAGGCGATGACCATAAATTTACGCTTTTTCCAATGTCACAGCCAAATCCGACCATGGGGCTGATATCTTCTCCCGATTCCAAAAGATTTATCACTCAAGATTTATATACCCATATATCTGCCATCAATGATTATGGAGATCCGGAGTGGAAGGATGATGAGATCTACGACGTATCGCCAGGAGAGCAGTTCCACATCAGTGACTTTGTGACCACCTTTGAAGGTGGTGAAGTGCTGACAGAAGTGGATGGAGTAGAGCTTCAGGAAGGAGACGTAGCCGTAAAAGCTACTTTGGTAATCTATGACAATGATATAGAAAAGAGGATCACACCGCTGTTCTTGATCAGAGGAAATCAGGTAGGAAGAATACCCGTGGTAGATTCTGATCTCGGAATTAAGGTAGAGCTTACTAATATTCTGCCTGAGGATAATAAATTCAGTTTTACGGTAAACCGCTTTCAAAAAGACTATGTAGTAATGAAAGCCATGGTCAAGCCTCATATCAACGTATTGTGGGCAGGGACCTTCCTGGTACTTATCGGGTTTGGGGTGGCTTGTTACCGAAGGTATGATGAGTTTATAAAAATGCGGGATAAGGGATTAGAATAAGATTAAAGATATTGGGTGCCGAGATTATGCTGACATAGCCTTGGCTTTTTTTATAGTGGTCGAAATCTAATTATTAGATTGTGGTTAGTTTACCCTTTATTTACCTGATATGGATAGATTGTTCAAACGAAACCGGTATGGACATTTGAAGCTCATAAAATAATTATTGCTGAAGTATTTTACATTATTATGGTAGAAACTCTCCAAAAAAAGTTGGTAGAAAAGCCAAACAGAAATGAACGTGAGGTGGTGATTGTATATCCATTTAATACTGAAACCAATGAGATGTATGTTATTCAGGAATACATTCATAGCTATGATAGGAAATTTTGGAAATTTGTGAGTGGGGGTGTGGATAAAGTAGATAAAAATATACTGACTCATGCGATAGAGGAACTGGCCGAAGAAGTAGCAATGGAGTCAGACGTCTTTTTCCACCTGTATTCATCAGAAAAGGTTTTTGGTAATAGGCCTATGCATTACTTTATAGCAGAAGATCCTGTGGTAATGGAGAATCCACCGGTGAATCCTGATGATGATTACATTACCGATGCCAAATGGGTAGACGAGGAAGCGTTTCAAAAAATGCTTGATAATAAGGAATTGTTATGGGACCAGGGGACCATGTGTGCCTTACAGGCGTTCAGGAAATATCGCAAGTGTAATGCTTAATCTAAATACTGCCACTATTTCCGAAGTTAATTTTTTTTGGCTAGTTCCAAGGATAGCTACAGCCTACCCATGGGCCTCGAAATGTAATTCTTCAAAAATTTTGTTTAATGAAACGCCATTTTCTATAACAGGAAATTAGCTGGTACCCTGATCCCTTTAAATACCGGCTGTCATCTACGGGTCTCTGCATCACTGGTATTGATATTATCTATTGTTTCCATACTTGTAATATGCGAAACACTCATTATAGCATTGAGTATTTTTATAGATCTAAAGGTAATTGTAAAATCAAGTAAAAGCCTTAAGGTAGTATACTACTTCTTAAAAATAAAGACTTTGAACCAGATAGACTAGTTGTTATTTAAAGAGAGAGTTGACCAATTTTTATTAATTCCATTGCGAATTTTTTAGGTTCTTGGCTCGGTATTTCATGGGTAGATTGATCAAACCATACTATATGCTTATGACTGGCTTTTAGTTTATTATAATAATTTTGAGTCACTTTATAATTGGCCACTAAATCCTTGTCACTGAGGAAAAAATAAATAGGACAGCGTATTTCCGGTACTGATTCAGCTATATTCATATTAGATGCCTCTAAAAAAAGAGGCATCCATTTTTGAGACCATGTCCTGAACAATGATGGTGGAAACTGTTTATTGGTAACTTTTTTCTCGGAAAATGAAGCTGTCCATTTTCTAAGCTTATATAACTCTTCCCAAGAATTATATGGAATACTTATTTGGGAAAGGTCCTTTATAGCGTGAAAATTATTGGCATTTTGTGCTTTTTCTATAAGTATTCTCTTAGTCAATCTATCTGAACCACTGCCATGGATCATCGGGCTTACTGAGATATAAGCATAAAGGAGTTCTGGATATTCATGAGCAAATTGATGCCCAAGGAACCCACCCCAGGAAAAGCCTACCAGGTAAAGTTTATCCTTTCCGAATTTTTTCAATAGATAGTCCACCACATCTTTGGTATCGTTATACATAAGTTCCAGCGATATAGGATCAGAATCATTTCCCCAGGCAGCAGTTATCCCAGTACCTCGCTGATCCCATTGGGCTATTATAAAATCATTTTTGAGATGCTTGATGAATTTTTTAGAATATGGTCTGGATGAAAAACCAGGTCCACCGTGTAAGAATAGTAGCAGCGGTTTAGTATCGTCATTTGATTGGGTACCAATCCATTGACCTATCCCTCCTATGTTTACTCCTTCGTGGGTTTTAATAGAATGCTGGGCATTAAGGCTAATATTTATAAAGAGTAGCAAAAAAATTAAATAGCTTAATCTTATCATGACTTACAGGTAATATCTATTGTTTCCTCATAAATTTAGATGTACCATCGATTATATCTATACTTCAGAGAATCATTTTTTTAATTTGTGTAATTTAATAAATATAGTATTTATTTTGTTTTATTGTACACACACACACATACAATATGATACATAGTTATCTATGTATTCATTATTAAGATTTAAGCCGTCACTGAGGAAACTAAAAGGAAAATCCATAAATTCACCCATGAATTTTAGCATAGCGATCATCGGTACAGGCAATGTGGCCTGGCACCTGATACCGGCGCTGGAGGATGCCGGACATACGATTACAGAAATTTATGGACGGGATATAGAGAAGGCAGAACAGCTTACAGGCCGGGTATATGAAGCCGAGGCTACAGATGACTTGGATTTTTCGGAAAGTAAGGCAGAGATATTTATATTGGCTGTAAGTGATACGGCTATCGTAGAATTGGCGGATGAGCTTATTTTGCCTGAAGACAGTATTCTCGTACATACTTCCGGGTCTGTATCACTGGAGATGTTGGGTTATAGTTCAGCCACCTATACAGGCATCTTCTATCCGCTGCAGACATTCAGTAAAGGAAGGGAAATTGATTTTTCTGAAGTGCCCTTTTTATTGGAGTCCGATGATCAAACCACCCTGCAAAAACTCCAGAAGCTGGCCAAAAGCCTTTCTCCAATCCAGTATGTGGTAAAGTCAAAGGACAGGAAAGCCCTACATGTGGCAGCGGTCTTTGCGGGTAATTTTACCAATCACATGATCCGTATAGCAGAAGAGATCATGAACAGGCAGGGACTTGATTTTGAAATGCTGAAGCCGCTGGTAATAGAAGCTGTCAGCAAAAGCCTGCAGCTTGGTGCAAAGAAAGCTCAGACGGGTCCTGCCATCCGGGAAGACTTTACTACCTTGGAAAATCACTACCAGTTTCTTAACTATAATGAATCTGTCGCTGAAATCTACAAATTGATCAGTCAGGATATAATTGATTCGCAGTAATGATTTTATAAATGTCTGACATGGTCACAGACCTTTTCTTTAGTAATTTTATCTTTCAGATATCGGGAATTCCTGTTCGATAATATTTCTTTGGATTTAAAGGATGCTTTTCTGTTCTTATCAGTTATAATTTTGTATAGCTGAATGATTATCTTTATAGTATGGAAGAGGTGAATAATAATATGGAAGAGCCTTTATCAGAATATGGTCGCTATACTTATGCAGACTACCTAAGCTGGCAGATGGAGGAAATGGTAGAACTGATCAAAGGTAAAATTTTTAGACAGGCAGCAGCTCCGAGGGTAAACCATCAAAGGGTATCCGGGATAGTTTTTACTTCACTATTTAATTTTTTAAATGGCAAAAAATGTGAAGTTTTTGCAGCTCCATTTGACGTAAGGCTACCGGTCAAATCCAAAAAACATGATGATATTGATACAGTAGTCCAGCCGGATATCTGCGTGATATGTGATCCTGGAAAGCTGGACGAACTAGGCTGTGTGGGGGCACCAGATTTGGTGGTAGAGATTCTTTCTCCCGGAAATAACAGTAAGGAGCTGTTAAACAAGTATGAAGTTTACGAGGAGGCCGGTGTAAGGGAATATTGGGTTATCCAACCAAGTGAGCATACACTTTTGGTTTATACTTTGGTAAACGGTAAATTTTCACCCTCAAGGCTTTTTACACATGGTGATATTGTAAGATCAGATGTGATCAAGGGTTTTTCTATGGATTTGGAAGAAGTTTTTAAGGATGTATAAGTTTTAGATTTCTAAAAATTATGAGATTGAAGACAACATAACCTTACTAAGCAGTCTTCTAGATATTTAGGACCCATTCTAATATTTTGCTCAAAGCATTATCATCTATATTGTAAATATCAGGCTTGTGTTCACTGAATTTTTTAGGAGTAAGCATATGGTATAATCCATCAACTACCTGCACGTCAATTTTTTTATTGCCCATTTTGGAGAGCAATTCCGTATTACTTATAGGATCTACAAGTTCATCTAGGGCTCCGATGATGTATAACACCGGTATATTGATATTCTTGTACGTGGCCTCATAATCTTTTTTTAGTAAAGAGATGAACAGAGTATATGATATATAGGACTTATAATCTTTCCTTTTTATATTCAATAGTTTGGCTTGCTGATCAATTATTTTTTTTATTTCCTGATTTTTAAGATTTTTATTGGATTGGACTACTTCATTAACTAGATCAATGAATTCGCCCTTTTTCTTGTGCTCCATTTTTAATGTTTCAAAAAATGGAAGATTTGGATCACTCACATATTGGTATTTAACCATTTCAAAGGGTTTAACAGGCTTTGCCCATTGAATCATAAAATCTAACTCTGCCCCCTGAATAAAGGCTTCAATAGAAGCAAGCCCTCCTTCACTATGACCTATTACCCCAATTTGTTTTCCTATCAATACGTCATTTCTTCGTAGGTTAGATATACAGAAATATAGATCATTATATTTTCTAATCTCTGAAAAAATGTAAAGATTGATATAATTACCACCGGACTTTCCCACACCTCTCTCATCGTATCTGTATACGGCTATATTATTTTGTAATAAGCTATCGACAAGTTTATAATGGGTATTTCTTCCATCCTTTCCTGTCTCTGGAATAACCACTACAACTTTTTTAAAATCAGATTTTGGTGTAATTAGGTTTCCTGATAAGGTAAATTTTCTTCTTCGTTATCAAATTCAATATCAATCAAATTGTACTTTTCTGGATTAGCCACCTCCCTTTCATGGCTAGGAATGTTTTAGGAAAAGCATGTTACTGAAAGAAATAGTAAGCATATACCAAAAGCCCTATGAAAAATTTTATGCATATTTTGCGATAATTTATTAACAGGTAAGAAAAGTAATTATAGTTAAAATTTTATTCTTTTAGGCGACTTTTAACAATAATTAGGATTTTACAAAATTTTACTTTGAAATAGAGCAGGAATAGTTTTAATGAAAATAAATCTTTAAACAAACCTTAAAAAAATCACAATTTTATAATAAATGAAGGGTCTTATTATATGAGAAACAATAAGATGGAAACTTACTTATATTTCTTTTTTGTCTAAAATCGAATTTCATACCCACTTCTTTGTATTTTCACCGGATGATAGCTCAGCGCAAAACCAAACGAATCTCTTTAGAAGCTTTCCTGAAAATAATCAGGCCTGCCAATCTATTGATCGTGGCTTTGGCTCAGTTGATGACATCCCATTTTTTGATCGAAACCACTCCCCAGGGTGTGCCTGTGCTGCAGGATTATAACCTCTATCTGATCATTTTATCTACAGTAATTTTGACTGCATCGGGGTATATGATCAATGACTACTATGATGTCAAGATCGACTATGTCAACCGTCCCCATGAAGTGGTGGTGGGCAAAGGCCTTAGGCGCCGTATGGTGATGATCCTTCATACATCCTTTAATTTTATCGGAATAGTCCTCGGTTTGGCAGTAAGTCCGAGGATAGCAGTCATTAATTTTATCGCTGCATTTGTTCTTTGGCTTTATAGCAATACCCTGAAGCGGCAACCCTTTATCGGTAATCTTACCGTAGCTTTATTGGGTGGCCTCGCCATCTGGATTATCGGCTATTACTATCAGACCACCCAGCTGTATGTGGTGACCTATGCTATATTTGCATTCTTCATCAACCTGATCCGTGAGATCATCAAGGATATAGAGGATAGGCAGGGAGACAGGAAGCATGGCTGCAGGACGCTTCCAATAGTGATTGGGTTTAGGTCTACCAAAAAGGTGATTTTTGCCATAGCGGGATTATTTGTCCTATCCATCATGGTCGTGACGGTAAGGGTGGGCAGCGAACTCCTGTTTATATATTTTGGCGGGCTGAGCATCCTGTTCTTTTATTTTATGTACCGCATCTATCAGGCAGACAGAAAAAACCACTTTACCCAGCTAAGTAGGTTGGCTAAGATCCTTATGCTGACTGGGATTTTGAGTATGGCTTTTTTGTAGGAGTAAACTTTTTTATAAAGTTCTTGTAATTATAATAGAATCTTAATCACTTATGAAAAAGGTAAATTATATTGACTTTAAATCTAACATGAATGTTTATCTGGATAAGATCACAGAGGAAAAGGAAACAATTATATTGGATAGGGGTGATGGGAAAAGGGCAGTGATACTTTCCGAAAAAGAATATAATTCAATCATGGAAACACTTCACCTTTTGGGATCTAAGGCAAATGCTAAAAGGTTGTTTGAATCTATTGATCAAATAAATAAAGGTAAATTTAAACAAGGAGATTTATTAGTCTAATACCGTCAAGCCTTTTCCGGTTGGTAATAGAATGATAGTTATTTAAGGGTGAAAGCAAAAATATTACCCTTCTGGGGTTTCATAACTATATATTTAAATTATCTATAAATATGACATCCCTCTGGGATTTTGATAATGGTATATCTGGCTGATAAAAATAACAACAATGGAAAATTCACCCCTCCAAATTCCCAAAAATATCACCCAGATCTATTTCTAACCCCTCAATTGTGGTAGAAGAGAATTTCATCCCCGTAGTGAATAATCTGGAGGGAATATATTTACCATCAGCAAGGGTGTAAACAAGCAATGTCTGTTCTGAAGGATGGATGATCCAATACTCTTTCACTCCGCTTTCTTGATATACCTCATATTTGTAGATAAGCTCTTTTTGGTTGTTTCCTGGGGAGAGGATTTCAATGATCAGGTCTGGAGCCCCTTTGCAACCCATTTCGTCTAACTTATGTGAATCGCATACCACACAGATATCGGGCTGAACTACGGTAAAGATGTCTTCATTTTTAGAGGATACAGAGGGCAGCCTGACATCAAATGGAGCGATATATACCTTACATGGTTTGTCATCTAAAAAATCCGCGATTTTTCTGGCCAGCTTGAGCGCTACTTCCTGATGAATCCGTCTAGGCGCAGCGGCAGCTTGGCGAAAGATTTTCCCCTTGATCAGTTCCACCATTTCATCCAGATCCCAAGTTAGATAATCTGCATAGGAAAAGGTGCCATAGGATGCCTGAGGGTCATTAAGAATATTCTTCTCCTCGCTTTTCATATACCCAATTTACCAAATATTACTAGCAATTTAAATTACACTGAACAATATAATTGTCATGAAGTTAATAATGAAAACTTGTATGACTAGGATTTAAATTATTAACCTCCCTACTTTTTCATTAAATTTGCCTTCCATCTAAACCGATCACCAGACTTGAAAAATATAGCCATACTTGCCTCCGGCAGCGGGACCAATGCCGAAAACATCATCCAATACTTTGAAAATTCAACCAAGGCCAAAGTGGCATTGGTAGCCTCAAATAGGCAAGATGCCTACGTTCTCGAGAGGGCAAAAAACCATAATGTTCCCAATTTCTCCTTTTCGAAATCGGACCTGGAAGAAGGTAAACTGGCCCATCAGCTGGAGGATATGCAGATAGACCTCATCGTATTGGCTGGGTTTCTCCTCAAAATACCTGATGCTCTGATCAAAGCATTTCCTGACCGGATCATCAACATTCATCCCGCCTTACTGCCAAAGCATGGAGGCAAAGGTATGTACGGAAGCAGGGTACATGAAGCTGTCAAATCAAAAGGTGATGTTCTAACTGGGATTACCATTCATTATGTGAATGAAGTATATGATGAGGGCAGGATCATCTTTCAGGAAAGCGTGGAGATAGACCAGCGGGATACCGCTGAAACCATAGCGGGCAAGGTACAGGTCCTCGAACACAAATATTTCCCAAAAGTGATCGAAAGCCTGCTTTAATAAGCTGTTTTTCTTACCTTTGCACCTTAGAAAAAATAACCACATAGTACACAGTGGTCAACGAATTAAAATATCTGATCGCATGATTTTAGAAGGGTTATTTTATAAAATTTTATTTAATCAATTGACATTAATAACACCGCTAAAAAGACAGCATACAACTTAGAATAGCAAATTGCTCTGTGTTCTCTGCGGTTAAAAAAAAACCATCCCCATGGCTATCAAAAAAATTCAATCTGCTTTAATCTCTGTTTATTATAAAGACAACCTCGAACCCATCATTGCTTTGCTTAAGCAGCATGGTGTAAAGATTTATTCCACGGGTGGAACGCAGGATTTTATAGAAAAGCAAGGTGCGGAAGTGACCGCTGTAGAAGACCTCACCGGCTACCCATCTATTTTTGGAGGTAGGGTAAAAACCTTACACCCTACAGTTTTTGGTGGGATACTCCATAGAAGGGATCATACCGGTGACCAGGATCAGGCTATAGAGTTTAAGATCCCACCTATAGATCTTGTAATTGTAGATCTTTACCCTTTTGAAGAGACAGTGGCTCTTGGCGCTTCGGAAGAAGATATCATTGAAAAAATCGATATAGGGGGGATTTCCCTGATCAGGGCAGCTGCCAAAAATTTTAAAGATGTTACCATCATCGCTTCCAAAAACCAGTACAGCGACCTGGAAGAGAAGCTGAAAGCTAATGATGGGGGTACGTCCATCGAAGATAGAAAATATTTTGCTGCCCAGGCTTTTCAGGTATCCTCAAATTATGATACACATATCTTCAACTATTTCAATCAGACGCAGGAACTTCCTGCTCTCAAGATCAGCGAAACTTCTGCCAAAGCCCTTCGCTATGGCGAAAACCCTCATCAGAATGCCTATTTTTACGGTAAACTTGAAGATCTGTTTGAACAGCTGAATGGGAAAGAGCTATCTTATAACAATCTGGTAGATGTAGATGCCGCGGTTGCATTGATCGCGGAGTTTGAAGGAGAGACCGCTTTTGCTATCCTGAAGCATACCAATGCATGTGGGGTGGCAACGGGCTCTACTGTAAAGGAAGCTTATCAGAAATCTTTTGAAGCTGATACCCTATCTGCTTTTGGTGGGGTTTTGATTACCAATAAAACAGTGGATGTAGAAGCTGCGCAGGAGATGAACAGTCTCTTCTTTGAAGTTTTGATCGCTCCAAGTTTTGATGATGCTGCACTTGATCTGTTGAAAGGCAAGAAAAACCGGATCTTGCTCCAGCAGAAAATCCAGATAGAAGGCACCAAGCAAGTAAAAACCTTACTGAATGGCTATATCGAGCAGGACAAAGATCTTAAAACAGAGACCAAGGATGACTTTAAAGTAGTCACTAAAATAGCCCCTACTGAAGCTGAAAAGGATGCTTTGGTTTTTGCTGCCAAAATCTGTAAGCATACCAAATCCAACACAATTATCCTGAGCAACAGTAACCAATTGTTTGCAAGTGGCGTTGGCCAGACTTCCAGAGTTGATGCATTGAAGCAGGCCATTGCTAAAGCCAAAGAATTTAATTTTGACTTAAATGGAGCGGTTATGGCATCAGATGCCTTCTTCCCCTTCCCTGACTGTGTAGAGATTGCCTCTAAGGAAGGGATATCAGCTGTGGTGCAACCAGGAGGCTCCATCAAAGACCAAGACAGCATCGATTTCTGCGACCAGGCAGGTATGAGTATGGTGCTGACAGGAGTGAGGCATTTTAAGCATTAGGAAAAGATTGGACGGAAACTTAAGACCGAATTATAAACTTTAACATGAATATTGAAGCACCTGGGATACTGGGTGCTTTTTTTTAGTGTCAAGATACTAGCGAGCACCAAATGCGAAGAAAATAGCGCCTCTTAAGATTCAAACCTCTTCGCTATAAAAATTAATAAAAAAAGCCAAAGCTTCCGCTAAGGCCTTTTTTATATCTTAAATCCTATATCACTTCTGTTCAATAAACTGCTTCTGAATTTCGTCTTCCTCTTCTTCCTTCTGTGTTTTTTCGTGTTCGAAGAATTTGGTCTGGTAGAATAAGATGATGGCAACTCCAATAAAAATAGCAGCATCGGCTATATTGAAAATAGGCCAGAGGGCCGTATAACTTCCCCCCCATATTGGTACCCATTCGGGGATAAATCCTTCCCAGATGTCGAAATAAAACATATCGATCACCTGTCCATGAAACCATGGGGTGGGTGCGTTGTATGGTGCATTGTTCAACAATACGCCATAAAAGATACTATCGATCAAATTTCCGATAGCTCCTCCTAAAATCATCGCTATACAGACAATGTATCCGGGATGGGCTTTCTTATTGATCAAATAATAGAGATAATAACCTATACCAAACATGGCCACCAGTCTGAATGAGGTAAGGATAAATTTACCATATTCTGACCCCAGCTGCATGCCAAAAGCCATGCCCGGATTGGTGGTATAGTGCAGTTTAAACCAGTCTCCTATCACTTTTATCTGACCGGGAGTCCCAAAGTCCATGTTATAGTGGACCAGCATCTTGACTGCCTGATCTATAAGGATTACTAAAATAGCTATCCCAAAATATTTTGGATATTTCATATGTTATCTTCTTGCACCGATAGATGCCGGACAATATAATTCATTATTTCAATAAGTAAATCCGGAATTATACCTTTTCTACTTTTACGGTCAATTCAAAGTCATCCATATCGAGTATAGTTCCTCCTTCGATATTGCCGTTTACACTTAATGATAAAGCCTGTGTCTCTTCCCTAATATAAGAAGAGAAATTTTCCAAAGCCTGATTGATCAATTCATCATGCTTAGCTATTTTTATATTGATCTTGTCCTGAACCTCTAGGCCCATATCCTTTCTAAGGTTTTGAATCCTGTTGACCAGATCACGGGCTATTCCTTCTTGTTTTAGTTCTTGTGTCAAGGTTACATCCAATGCCACCGTCACGCCTCCTTCTGAAGCCACGGACCAGCCTGGTATATCTTCAGATGAGATTAACACATCTTCGAGCGTTAAAGTTATTTTTTCGCCTTCAAGGTCGATAAAGATAGCTCCGTTTTTCTCTATCTCGGCGATCTCATCTTTGCCCCATTTCTGGATGTTAGCAGCCACTAGCTTCATTTTTGGACCGAATTGCTTGCCTAATTTAGAGAAATTAGGTTTAACATTTTTTACCAAAATACCGGAGGTGTCATCAATGTATTCGATGTGCTTGATATTGACTTCCGCCTTGATCAGTTCTTCTACATGCTGGATCTGTTGTTTGGTCTTTTCAGACAGGATAGGAACCAGGATCTTCTGAAGGGGCTGTCTTACTTTTAACCTTTCCTTCTTTCTTAGGCTATGCACAAGTGAACTGATGTTCTGTGCCAGCTCCATGCTCGCCAGGAGATCTTCATTGATCAAGCTGTGGTCAGCATTGATCCACTCTGTAAGGTGAACGGACTCAGGAACCTGATGACCTGCCTCTCTTCTGCCCTCAGTCAAGTTTCTGAACATCCAGTCCGAATAGAATGGTGCAAAAGAAGACATCAACTGAGAAATGGTGATCAGGCACTCATAAAGCGTCTCATAGGCAGCCAGCTTGTCAGCGTTCAATTCACCTCTCCAGAACCGTTTTCTGGCCAATCTCACATACCAGTTGGATAATTGGTCTACTGTGAAGCTCATGATAGCTCTGGTGGCCTTGGTAGCATCATAGCTGTCCATGGCATTTTCTACCTCTATGATCAGCGACTGCAGCTTTGAGATGATCCATCTGTCCAGCTCAGGTCTTTGATCTGCCTGGATGGCCTTGTCACCATCATAGGTAAAGTGATCCAGGTTGGCATATAGCGCAAAGAAATTGTAGGTATTCTGTAGGGTGCCGAAGAAGCGTCTCTGCACTTCAGTTACCCCTTCTTCGTTAAATTTAAGGTTGTCCCATGGATTGGCATTGGACAGCATATACCATCTCAGCGCATCAGGGCCGAATTCCTTCAGTGTCTTGAATGGATCCACTGCATTGCCCAGTCGCTTGGACATTTTATTGCCGTTTTTGTCCAGCACCAAGCCATTTGCGATGACATTTTTAAATGCCACATCATCAAACAGCATGACGGAGATAGCGTGCAAGGTAAAAAACCAGCCTCTGGTCTGGTCCACACCTTCTGCTATATAGTCGGCCGGGTAATTGGCTTTGAATATTTCTTCGTTTTCAAATGGATAGTGCCACTGTGCATATGGCATAGCTCCCGAATCAAACCATACATCAATCAGATCAGTCTCACGGAACATCTTTTCACCCTTAGAAGACACCATGATTACATCATCCACATATGGACGGTGAAGATCCGGCACCTCTTCTTTGAAGGGAGAGGCAGTCATAAAGCCTTTTTCTATGGATTTCTTGATTTCTGCATTTAATTCATCGATAGAGCCGATACATTTTTCCTCAGATCCATCTTCAGTTCTCCAGATAGGCAGCGGCGTACCCCAAAACCTTGATCGGCTTAGGTTCCAGTCCACCAAATTCTCCAGCCAGTTGCCAAATCGGCCTATACCGGTAGATTCGGGCTTCCAGTTGATGGTCTTGTTCAGCTCCACCAGTTTATCTTTATAGGCTGTGGTCTTGATAAACCAGCTTTCCATAGGGTAATAAAGTATAGGCATATCCGTTCTCCAGCAGTGTGGATAGCTGTGCTCGTATTTCTCTACCTTGAAAGCTTTGTTTTCATTCTTGAGGATGATGGTAATAAAGATATCAGTGGTCTTATAATCAGCACCTGACTCATCTTCTTTCAAATAGTTCTTCACATAAAAATCATCCGCCCCAAATTCCTTATGGGCTGCGATGCCGTGTTCTTTGATCTTATCAGCTAGGTATTTTCCTACTATAGGTAAAAACTTACCCTGCTTATCTATTACCGGAACATCTGTCCCATTCTCATCTTTGACAAAAACGCCAGGCACTCCATTCTGCTCCAATGTCCTAAAGTCATCCGCCCCAAATGCTTTGGCAAGGTGGACAATACCGGTGCCGTCTTCGGTAGTGACATAATCTCCCGCTATCACAGTAAAAGCGGGATGCGGCAGTGATAGGCCTTCTATCGGGAATAATTGTTCATATTCCAATCCCAATAAATCCCTGCCCTTCATTTCTCCCAATACCTGATACGGGATCAGCTTATCTCCAGGTTTATAGTCCTCTATGGCCACATCACTGGCCTTGGGGTTAAAGGAAGCGCTCAGCCTTGCTTTGGCCAGGATAACGGTCTGTGGCTGGAATGTATATGGGTTAAAGGTTTTCACCTTTACATAATCCAGGTTTTCTCCTACGGCAAGGGCAGAATTGGAGGGAAGTGTCCACGGCGTGGTGGTCCAGGCCAGGATATAGGTATCTTCTTCTCCTTTAAGCTTAAACATAGCAGTGATAGAGGTATCTTTTACATCTCTGTAGCAGCCGGGCTGATTAAGCTCGTGGGAACTAAGCCCAGTACCTGCTGCTGGTGAATAAGGCTGTATAGTATACCCCTTATAAAGCAGTCCTTTATCATAAAACCTCTTGAGGAGATTCCAAAGTGTTTCTATGTATTTGGCGTCAAAGGTAATATAAGGATCATCCAAGTCCACCCAGTAACCGATCTGCTCGGTGAGCTGGTCCCACTCATCTTTAAAACGCATGACCGTCTCGCGGCATTTTTTGTTATATTCCTCTACAGATATCTTCTTGCCTATATCCTCCTTGGTGATGCCAAGTTCTTTTTCTACCTGAAGTTCCACGGGAAGGCCATGGGTATCCCAGCCTCCTTTACGCTTTACCTGAAAGCCTTTTAGTGTCTTATACCGACAAAAAATATCCTTAAGGGTCCGTGCCATCACGTGGTGGATACCCGGGGTTCCGTTGGCTGAAGGCGGGCCTTCGAAGAAGGTGAAGGTTTCGGCTCCTTCTCTGTTTTCCACGGATTTCTGAAAGATTTTGTTCTCTTTCCAAAAAGCCAGAATACTTTCCCCTATGCCGGGATAATCAACTTGTTTATATTCCTGATATTTTTTCACGATCGGATTTTCTTTTGTCTATGTAATAGGTTTGGAAGCTAAACTGCCCCGTTTCAACACCTTAAGGATAGGATCAATTCCCTAATCCTTTCAAAAGCAGGCACAAAGATAATAGATTTTGAGGGTTAAAGTGAATATTGGTTAGGAAAAATGGTTTGGTAAGGATGCGGAAGGTTTAATGGGGATAAAATGAGGTCCACAGTCGGCGATCGATAGTCCAAGGAAATGGTATCAACCTTGTCTCCCGCTTGAGATGGTATCAAGATGAAGATTTTCATTTCGCTGGATTCATAATTTATCGGACATATAGCATACAATAGTCAGCAAATGAATGTTTGTGGGGACATTGAAATTTTGAAAATAAATAGATTTTATACCTAATGGTAAAATACCATTAGGTATCATTAAGTATGGAATTAAGTCAAAATGAGATCATTTTGGCAGCGTCAAAGGACGGTCACATATTGTCTCTATGGCTGCAATAGACATATGATGACCTATATTTTCAATAATTCTACAGGTTTGGCGATATCATGTTATTACAGAAAATTGGTTCTTAGCATTGGGGAAAATTTTTTTGTGATATGCTTTAAACGGATAGGGAAAACCGGAAAAAGACAGCTGCTTTAATCCCAGGTTTGATGAGGTATCATTATTGGTATGTGCAACAGTTGGTCCATTATACTTGTCAAAATACTGAAAAGATAGCTGGGGAGGCAGATGCATATATGGCGTTGGAGAAATTGATATGTGCCAATACACCCTTATACCAAAAGGAAGTAGAATCCATTAGCCCAACCCAGTTATGTTTCCAGAAAGCTGTTGCACAGGGGGAAACCCAGCTGACATCCACAGCAGTGATGGATAAATACAAAGTGGGAACACCCAGGGATATTTCAAAAAACAAAGCCATATTGGTCCCAAATGATATCCTTACTGAGGATAATGGAAAATATGAATTTCTTGATCCGGCTTTTGAACTTTGGTTTCTTAAGCTATATTTTAGGAGAGTTTATCTTCTAAAAACTAATTTGCATTAGATGAGGATCCACAATAGCACTAAGTCACTAAAGTCTAAACAGTAAAGTGTGGTTAAAGATTATCATTAATTGACAATCCGAATCCATCAATCAAAAATTACAAATCCTTACGCACCCGGCAGTGCAATGCCCTTCACCTTCCTATATAGAGACAGTGCATACTTATCCGTGATACCAGATATAAAATCAATCAAAGCCCGAAGAAGTGCATAAGCATTTTCTCCATCGTACTCTTCCAGATCAAAATCTTCCGGCAGCAATCTCAATATGCTTTTGTCCTGACCTGAATAGAGCTCAGGCTGATAATATTTATGATAAAGTGCTTTGGAAAATACTTCCAGCAATCCTTCCAACACCTGGAAGCCCGCTGCCTCTTTTTCCAGTACTGGCTTGCTTCTGTAGATTTTTTCTACGGATAATTTTTGAATTACTGCCAATGCTCCGGAGGAAGGAATGCAATCAGTTAGGGCTTTGTCGAAATCACCTGTTAGGATTTCATGTTCCCTTTCTATAAATACTTCAGCTGCTTCTTCTATCAGCTTACCTATAGTCAACGCCCTTAAGATGGCCAGTTTTTGGGAAGGGTATTTATAATTCTGGAGTTTTTCAGCGCTGAATTTATCCTTCAGGATATTAGCCATCAGCTGAATGCTTTCTTCGAGGTTCACAAGTCCCAGTGTGCAGCCATCCTCCAGATCAATGATATTATAGCAGATATCATCCGCCGCTTCTACCAAGAAAGCCAATGGATGTCTCAAATATGCATTTTTATCGGATGGAATCCCTAATTGATCGGCGAGTAATGTATAATGCTCGGATTGGTCGGAGAAAAAACCGAATTTCTTTTGGCTCCTTCTTGATTTGTCTTTATCTACAAAAAGGGAGGGTCTAGGATATTTGGTAAATGCGGCCAAGGTTGCAAAATTGATTTTAAGGCCATGATTTTTGGCCGTCAGCATTCTAAATCCCTGTGCATTCCCTTCAAAATTTACCATGTCTTCCCAGGCATCCACCGAGAGGTGATTTTTCCATACCCTGCCATAAGCATGAAACTTAAAAAAATCAGAAATAGCCTCCTCACCCGCATGGCCAAAGGGTGGGTTGCCGATATCATGAGCAAGGGCTGCTGCGGCAACTATGGCCCCGATCTCTGTGGAGGATAAGTCACTTAACTCTTCATATTTATGGATGAGATGTTCACCGACTATTTTTCCCAGCGACCTGCCTACACTGGACACTTCGAGACTGTGGGTAAGCCGGGTGTGGACAAAATCATGTTCGGGAAGAGGAAATACCTGCGTTTTGTCCTGTAGGTTACGGAATGGTGCAGAGAATATTATCCGGTCATAATCCCTATCAAATTCACTTCTGGATTTGTCTGTCGGGGATGATTGGCTCTCTTTAAGCTCAAACCTTCCCGGACGTAATAGCTGTTCCCACTTCATCATGTCCAAAATTAATCAAACCCCAAATAAAAACTGCTCTAATGGCAACTTTCTGAATAATTTTTCATTGTCTTTAAAACATTCCTTACTAAGTTTGATAATTCCATATTATAAAGACACATTTTAGTTGAATCCGATGTTTGTCAAATCAAAATATTTAATTTTTGCTGTTCTATTTTTTCTTTCGATGGTCTTGCTGGCTTCCTGCTCCGGAGACGACGAAAGGGAGAATGGGCTTGTCAATATTTTTTTAATAGATGCTCCAGGGGATTTTGACGAAGTTTTTGTAGAAGTCCTAGGGGTAGAAGTAGTTCCAGATAATGGCGAACCTATCTTTTATGATTTTATTCCTGCCAATAAAATGGTAAATGTGGCCAACTTGGTAGGGGAAGCCTCACTGCTGGTTGGTAGAGGAAGAATACCTATAGGGATGATGACACAGATGACTCTGGTCCTGGGAGAAGAACTTTACCTGCAAAGAGCCGGGCAAAGGATAAATATGGAATATGCTTCTCCTGAGAACCGTCGGATTGTTTTTGAAACAAATTACAATATACTGGGAGGCGTATCCTATGATCTTTATATAGATATAGACCTGGCCAGATCTGTCAGAGGTATTGCGGGAGTATTTGTATTTGATCCGGTAGCCCGGAATTTTTCCAATATGGGCAAGGGAATACTTACCGGTACAGTAAATCCCCCGGCTGCACGTCCATATATTTATGCCTTTTCAGATACAGACACCCTTACCACACTCACTAATGCAGAAGGGAGATATTTTTTCCGTGGACTGAACAGTGGAAATTATCAAATCAGTATACAGCCAAGACCGCCCTATACTGACACTACATTCATAAGTCCCATCAGAACAGATACACTAAATAGGATTCCGACCATAGTACTTAGAAGACCTGCTGCATGACAAAAGAAGAGCTGTATATGCTTCGGGCCATCGAACTGGCAGAATTGGGCAGAGGGAATGTCCGGCCAAATCCTTTGGTGGGATGTGTGATAGTTTATGAAGATCATATTATAGGGGAAGGTTACCATCAGCTATATGGCGGGCCACATGCCGAAGTGAACGCCATCAATGCAGTAGTTGACAAAAGCCTGCTGCCATTCGCTACTGTTTATGTAACTCTCGAACCCTGTGCTCATTTTGGAAAAACACCACCCTGTGCAGACCTTTTAGTGAAACACAGGGTTGGGAAAGTTATCATAGGTGCGTTGGATTCAAATCCGTTGGTAGGGGGTAAGGGTGTAGCAATATTAAAAAATGCAGGCATACCTGTGGAAGCCGGTTTATTAGTAGATAAAATAAGAATTCAAAATAGCCGATTCTTTACCGTCATGGAAAAACAAAGGCCCTATGTCTTATTGAAATGGGCACAGACCCAGGACGCATATGTAGCTAGGGCCAATTATGACAGCAAATGGATCAGCAATGCATATAGCCGCCAGCTGGTGCATAAGTGGAGAGCAGAAGAGCATGCGATCATGGTAGGTACCCAAACTGCCCATTATGATAATCCCAAGTTAAATGTAAGGTCCTTTACCGGCAAAGATCCTGTCCGTATAATGATTGATAAAAAACTGACGCTGGATCCTAATTCCCATTTGTTTGATCAAAGTCAGCCTACTATCTGTTATAATACCGAAAAAGATGAAGAAAAAGAAAATCTTCTGTATGTTAAGCTAAAGGACCACTTCTTCCTCAAAGATATATTAAAAGATCTTCAGGAAAAGAAGATTCAAAGTGTGTTGGTTGAAGGAGGGAGTTTTTTGCTTCAAAAATTCATTTCCGAGAACTTATGGGACGAGGCTAGGGTTTTTACTGGAAACATCCTATTTGGCGAAGGAATTAAAGCACCTGAACTAAATGCCATTAGGTTGGAGACCCAATATATATTGGGAGACAGGCTGGATCTTTATGTTAATCCATCACCTGACTCCATTTGATCATTGTTTTTTACTAAAAATGAATACCATAGCATGGCTGAATCCTTATTAATCCCAGAGGGGGTGTCAAAAATTGAAAAATATACTGCTATGCTGCCGCAGATAGAGGCGCTGATAGCAGGTGAGGATGATATAGTAGCTAATCTGGCCAATATGGCCGCCGTTTTAAAAGAAAGCTTTGGCTTTTTTTGGGTTGGGTTTTATATTGTAAAAGGTGACCAGTTAGTCCTCGGTCCTTTTCAAGGGCCTATAGCCTGTACCAGGATTAACTATGGAAAAGGGGTATGTGGTACTGCTTGGAAAGAGGCCAAAACTCAGTTAGTGCCTGACGTAGATGCCTTTCCTGGGCATATAGCCTGTAGCTCAGCTTCTAAATCAGAGATAGTGTTGCCCGCATTTAAAGATGGACAGGTAGCATTAGTGCTGGATGTAGACAGTGATGTCCTTGAAGATTTTGATCAAGAGGATGCTGATCAGCTGGAAAAGCTGATGCGTATGATCGAAAAGTTTTTATAACTAATTTTTCCTCTTCCCTACATTTCAATATGAATAAACTGAAAACTGGACTGGTCGGATATGGATCGGTAGCTGAAAAAATGCATGCTCCGCTCATCCATACTTCGCCGTATATGGATCTATATGGGGTAGTAGAAAGAAATCACCGGCGGTCTAAAGATAAATATGCGGAAGTGAAGATTTTTAGATCCATAGAAGAACTTCTTTTGGTAGAGGAGCTAGATTTAGTGGTTATCGCCACACCTAATGAAAACCACTATGGACAAGCCAAACTAGCTTTGGAAGCCGGCAAGCATGTGGTAGTGGATAAACCTATTACCGTAAGTGCTGCTGATGCCATATCCCTGGATAGATTGGCTAAGGATAAGGGTTTGGTGTTATCTGTTTTCCAAAACCGCAGGTGGGACGGAGATTTTCTAACCGTTCAAAAGTTGATGCATGAAGGGATTCTGGGAAGGATCGTGCATTTTGAATCCCATTTTGATAGATTCAGACCTGAACCGAAGGAAAACTGGAGAGAAAAGGATGTGCCGGGTAGCGGAATTTTATATGATTTGGGTTCGCATCTGATTGATCAGGCACTTATGCTTTTTGGAAAGCCGGATTGGGTATATGCTGAAATTTTGAAGCAAAGGCCTCACGTGGAGGCTGATGATTTTTTCGATATTTCAATGCAATTCGACGGTGTCAAGGTAAGGTTGACCGCCAGTATTTATGTAAATGCGGTGCTGCCAAAATTTATGCTGCTTGGAGAAAAAGGCACATATATAAAACATGGACTGGACGTACAGGAACAGGCATTTAAGGAACAAAGATTACCTGTCGGTGAAACCTGGGGGATAGAGCCGGAGATAAATTGGGGTAAGATTTATTTTGAAGATAAACAGGTAGCATTCCCGACACTGAACGGCGATTATCGGCAGTTATACGAAAATATAGCAAGGGCCATTCTTGCAAATGATCCTTTAGCGGTTACCGCCCAGCAAGCTATAGATTGTCTGAAGGTCATAGAGGCTTGTAAGGTAAGTCACGAGGAAGGTAGAAGAGTGGCTGGGGATGAGATATTCAGATAAATAAAAGGTAGATAATTACTTTAGTTCGTGTAAATGATCTGTTTTAATACCCTGTGCGCTTGAGATTACTGATTGTCAATTATTTTTATGCGGGTCTATTCGAAGGTCCTGAAGCCTATTATTTTACAAATCCATAATTTTAAAATCCGGTATGAAAAAATCATTTCATTATATGTATTAATGGTAAAGGTTTAAGTCACATATGCCCAGCAATGGATAGCTGCCAAGGGAAAAACCAATGTCCACACATAAATAGGGTCTGGATTGCCAGCGCCTAATAAAATAAACAGCATAGAGTGGATTACGTAATACCAGTTGGATGATGGGCTAAAAGTCCTTTTTTCCAGATCAGTATAAGGAGATCATCATGTGGAATATTGCCTATCTGGTAGGATCTAATAGTTATGGGGTACCGAGTAGGGCCCACCTCTTACAGCATTTGGCCTTTAAAGGCACACTTAGGCATCCCAATATTCCCTCCTGGCTCACTGAAACGGGACAGCAAAATGACCGATATCCATAATGAATTTGAATCAGGAGAGAACAGTCCATTCACGGTATTGGTGCAAAGGATTATGTCAGCCGCATATGATTGGCATAATTACGGGAAGACTACAATCGGTGCCCGCTCTGATATTGAAAATGTAGATATTAGTCGTCTTCAGGATTTTTATAAAAAGTATTATCAGCCTGATAATGCGGTATTAGTAGTAGCTGGAAAATTTGATGAGGAAAAAACACTGAGTTTAGTGAATGATTATTTTGGATCTATACCTCGTCCAGAAAGAAATCTTCCTATAATGTATACGGTAGACCCTATCAAGGATGGTGAAAGATCAGTCACAGTAAGGAGAGTGGGCGATATCCAGATGTTAATGTCAGCCTATCACATACCTCCAGGGTCTCATGAGGATTATGCCCCCGTTTCTGTCATGGCAAGGATATTGGGATCCAATCCTTCAGGTCGTCTTTACAAAGCTTTAGTAGATAGTAAAAAAGCTTCCTCTACAGGCGCGTTTGAATTTGAATGGAAGGATCCAGGACTTATGTTCGCTTATGCTGAAGTTTTGAAAGAAAAAGATCTTGAAGAGGCCAAGCATGCTATGATATCTACTTTTGAAGACATGACCACCAATCCCCCTACAAAAGACGAAGTAGAAAGAGCCAAAACAGAAATTTTGAAACAAATTGATCTGATGTTCAATTCTTCCGAAAGAGTAGGATTATCATTAAGTGAAGCTATAGGTACCGGAGATTGGAGATTGTTATTTTTAAATAGAGACAGGGTCGAAGAGGTGACTGTAGAAGATGTTCAAAGAGTGGCCAAACATTATTTAAAGTCAGATAATCGTACTATAGGTATGTTTATTCCTACTCAAAATCCTTTGAGGGCAGAAATTCCTTCCGCTCCAGATTTGGCTGCACTACTTACAGATTATAAAGGAAGGGAACTGGTAGCAGCAGGAGAAGATTTTGACCCGTCTCCGAAGAACATAGAAGAAAGAACTACTCGTGTTACCTTGACCAATGGCATGGAGCTAGCACTTTTGCCTAAGAAAACCAGAGGCGAATCAGTGGAGGCTAGAATGACTTTAAGATTTGGAGACCTTGAATCGCTTCAAGGTAAAGGAACTGCTGCACAAATGGCTAGTAGCCTGCTTGATAAAGGAACATCGAATATGTCTAGGGAGCAGATTAAAGATAAATTTGATCAATTAAAAGCTAATGTATATATAGGAGGTGGGGCCAGTACTGTGATAGCAAACATTTCTACCACCAAACCAAATTTACCTGCAGTGATTGAATTGGTATCAGCAATATTAAAAGAAGCTTCCTTTCCAGAAGATGAATTTGAAAAATTAAAGTCAGAAAGAGTAGCAGATATTGAGTCGCAAAGGAGTGAGCCGCAGTCAATAGCATTTAATAAAATGCAAAGACATACTACTCCGTACGATAAAAATGATCCTAGATATACGGACACTTTTGATGAATCTATTGAAAAGATCAATAATATTTCTTTGGAGGAGGTAAAGCAGTTTTACAAAGATTTTTATGGAGCTTCCTACGGTACTTTTGCAATAGTAGGCGATTTTGACAAAGATCAGATTCAGAATCTTACTGAAGAATTATTTGGGGATTGGAAAAATTCAAAACCCTTTACAAGAATGGAGACCAAAATGGCCATTGTGCAGTCGATCAACGAATCTATTGAAACTCCTGATAAGGCAAATGCATTTTTCATTTCTTCTTATAACATGGAATTGGATGATAGTCATGAAGATTATGCTGCATTGGTACTTGGGAATTATATGTTAGGGGGAGGATTCCTAAATTCCTGCTTGGCCACTAGGATCCGTCAAAAAGAAGGCTTAAGCTATGGGGTTGGATCTTATTTCAATGCGGGCACACTTGATCCTGTATCCTCCTATACGGCTTATGCCATTTACGCACCTGAAAATGTAGAGAAGCTTGAGAAAGCTTATTTTGAAGAAATAGATAAAGCAATTACGGAGGGTTTTAGTGAAGAGGAAGTTAAAGCAGCCAAATCCGGATGGTTACAAGGTAAAACGGTGACCCGGGCCCAAGATGCTTCTTTGGCTTCAGCACTTAATAATTATCTTTATTATAAAAGAAAATTAGATTGGGATGAAATTTTAGAAAGGAAAATTGAGTCCTTAAGTGCTGCTGAAGTAAATGCTGCTATGAAGCGAAACATAGACCCAAAGCGGATGAATGTAATAAAGGCCGGCGATTTTGCAAAAAGTAAAAGTGAATAATAAATTTTAGTTATATTATTAAAAAAATAGGGACAGTATTTGTGCGGTCTCTTTTTTTTTACTTATTTGTATGATTAACTATTTCTTCAACATAAATAAATTTTAAGTATGAAAGTAATTTTATTATCTACCTTTTTGTTTTTAGTTCTATTAAGTGAAACCAATGCGCAAGTTAGTGCTGCGATCTACCGTTTTGGCAGCCAAACTTTTGCAGCCATAGGCAGTAATCCGGATAATATGGTTTTTGGGGAAGCTAGATTTAGTGGTAATTTAGAAGCCACTCTTGGAGTAAATTTAATTCGCAGAGAAGAAGTTAATTTTTACAGTGGCTTTCATTTAGGTGTGGAAAGCAACAGGCATAATGACTTTTATCTAGGGGTGCCATTTGGCTTATTGGTAAAGCCTTTTACAGCAACCAGAAACTTTGGCTTTGTTCTGGAATTTAGCCCTATCCTTATTGCTGATAATGGTTATGGAGATTTTAGGGCAGGTTTAGGATTAAAATATACTTTCCGTTAATAGATTATAACTTTATTGGTTATGCGTCTTAAATTTGTATTATGTGCATTTACCACACTGCTAAGCATTCAAATGTCAAATGCCCAAGTGACGGTAGGGGTTTACCATGGTTCATTTTATTCCCAGCTAGGCATCGGATCGAATCCGGAAAATAAATTTTTTGCCGAAGGCAGGTTATTTGCCGGAGATATTTTGAATTCTTTTTTTGGAATAGAGGGTATCGGGCAATATAATTTCATCTCTTCGGATTGGTATAACCTTTCAGCAGGAATAATGCTTGGGTATAATGAATATGATGAAGGGCAATACGGACTACATGGTATGGTATCGGTCAAGCCAATAGAAAACCATCGGAACCTGGCCATAATTATGGAAGCTACTCCTTTTCGTTCTTTTGAAACCTTTAATTTGCGGGCCAATCTAGGCGTCCGGTATACTTTTGGAAGAAACAGAGAATAAAAAAAGCTCCTTAACTGGAGCTTTTTCTATTCTTTAGCTTTTTAATTTTGCTATTGCGGTTCTGCCTCCCTTGGTGACATCATTTATATTCACTAAAATCTCGGCATCTAGCGGAAGGAATACATCTACTCTAGAACCAAATTTAATAAATCCGAATTCACCACCTTGCTCCAGTGAATCACCTTCTTTTACGTACCATTTTATCCTTCTGGCTACAGCTCCTGCGATTTGTCGAACCAATAATTTCACCCCATTTTTTTGGCTTACTACCATAGTAGTCCTTTCGTTTTCATAGCTAGATTTCGGGTGCCATGCTACTAGGTATTTGCCAGGGTGATATTTAAAATATTCAACAGTCCCGGATATAGGAGACCTATTTACATGAACATTTATAGGAGACATGAATATAGAAATCTGCTTCCTTTTTTCATGAAGGTATTCTTCTTCCATGGCTTCTTCTATCACTACCACTTTACCATCAGCAGGGGCATATACCATTTGGGTATCCGCACCGGATTTGAATACAGGATTTCTGAAGAACTGCAGTACCAGTAGGAATATTATCACACTGGCTATGAGGATCACATTTAAAAGTGTCTCCTGATCTGGGATAATCTGATGTAAGGCTATGTTCATACCGGCCAAAATCATCAGCATCCAAAATAGTAATTTCTTTCCTTCCTTATGTATAGTCATATTGCAAAAATATAGGGATGTAAATCATAAAAAATAAAATTGATTAATTTTTATTTTTTTTTACCCTAAGATTACTAATCAAAGAGTTGATTTACATCCCTTTATAAGAATAGTTAAATTCCGTTAATATCCCCCACGATAGGTGTAAGTCTTAGCTACTTTATCTATCGCTACGATATAAGCAGCTATTCTCATAGGTACATCATATTTTATAGAAGCTTTATAAACGGTATTGAAAGCTTCTTTCATAATCCTATCAGACCTTCTGTTTACCCTTTCAGCAGTCCATTTATAACCAAGTCTGTTCTGGACCCATTCAAAATAAGAAACGGTTACACCACCCGCATTGGCCAAGATATCCGGTACTGCCATTATACCTTTTTCGTTGATGATGTTATCGGCTTTAAATGAAGTAGGTCCATTGGCACCTTCCACTATGAGCTTAGCTTTGATTTTATCTACATTTTTGATGGTGATTACATCTTCTACTGCTGCGGGTACCAGTACGTCTACATCCAGTTCCAGAAGTTCCATTGCATCATCTAGCTTATCAGCACCCTTGAATCCTTCCAAAGTGCCTTTATTACTGTCACGGTATGCTATGGCTTCTTGTATATTGATGCCATTTATATTATGATATGCTCCTGAGATATCAGACACTGCTACCACCTTAAGACCTCTTTCTTCCAAAAGGATAGATGCCCAAGATCCTACGTTTCCGAAACCTTGGACAGCACAAGTTGCCTGGAATGGGTTTATTTTTAGTTTTTCCATGGCTGCAAGGGCAGAAACCATCACACCACGACCCGTAGCTTCTGTTCTTCCTAGGGATCCACCGAGAACCAATGGTTTACCAGTCACCACCGCATTTACTGTCGTGCCATGTGCTTTGGAGTATTCATCCATCAGCCAGGCCATTTCCCTTGGGCCAGTACCCATATCAGGTGCCGGTATATCCTTATCGGGACCGAATACATCGATCATCGATAGTGTATATGCCCTCATTAGTCTTTCGATTTCCCCGGCAGACATTTCTCTAGGGTTACAGCGAACGCCACCTTTGGCACCACCATAAGGTATATCCACTACGGCACATTTCCAGGTCATCCAAGCAGCCAGTGCCCTCACTTCATCCAGATGTACATCTGGTGCAAAACGGATACCGCCTTTAGCCGGTCCAAGGATATTTGAATGTATCACTCGGATACCTTCGAATACCTGAATTTTTCCGTTGTCCATGGTGATGGGCAGAGAGACGATTACTTGTTTGGCGGGATTTTTCAGCACATTATAGACCTCGTCAGATAGTCCTAATTTTTCTGCTGCAATGTTAAACCTTTCCATCATTGACTCCAGAGGATTTTCTCTATCCTTGATCGGAGCGGGTTCAATGTAAGCCATATTGGGTTCTGGTTTCGTGAATTATAAAATACTGTACAATATTAAGCACTTTTTCGATATCATTAGGCGAATACTAAAAGATTTTTAGAAAGGCAGTTATAAAGGGGGCAGAAAGCAATAATCCGTCAAACCGGTCCATGAAACCACCATGGCCAGGCAGTCTGTTACCTGAATCTTTAATGGCAATACTCCTCTTGAAAAGCGACTCGATCAAGTCACCGTAGGTGCCTGCTATAATGATAATACCTGTGATGCAAAACCATTGCCATTGTTGTAAAACCATAAAAAAATTTGAGAGAATAACTGCCATTACAAAGGCAGCCAGTGCACCGCCCAAGCTGCCTTCCCAGGATTTTTTAGGAGATATTCTCTCAAACAGCTTCGTCTTGCCAAACTTGGTGCCTGCAAAATATGCCCCCGAATCACTGGCCCATAGTATAAGCAGAGAACCTATAATTATTTCATAATGGAAAGTATCATCTACGGCAAATGCTGCTACATTTAGTAGGCAAAAAGGGACAGCTACATAAAAAATTCCCAAAAAGGTGTAGGCTATACCCGTAAATGGCTTTTTATCTGATTTCCTGTATAATTTGATGAAAAATATCATTGATACAAGCGGGAAGATGAGAAAGTAATACTTGTCCGGTAGATTCTGCTTCTCTACCATAAAGGACATGCAGAAGATCGTAAGGCCAATAAAAGTACCAAAACTTTTCAGGGGAAGCATTCCATCCAAACCTGAAAGCTTGTAAAATTCCATTTGAGAAAATGCCAGTATAATACCGAATATGAGGAAATATATCCATTCACTGTAAATAGATCCCGCTATAATGGCGGTGGCGCCAATAAAGGCTGTGATCACTCGCTGTGCTAAATTACTGTAGTTACTTATATTAAAACGTGATCTCATTCTTTATGATATTTACCGCACGCAAAACAAGGTCTTCAGGTACCAGCACCTCATAGTAGCCATGTATCTGATATACAGACTCTTTTTTATCGATGACAAGTGCCAAAATCCCGTTTTGCTCCAAGACTCCTTTAACTATCTCCGCCCTTACCGGTGAACCTACTTCAAAAACTTTTTTCCATTTGGCCATCAGAGGGTAGCTTGCGGCTATTATTTATGAATAATTTAAAACTAACAAGAAATACTATGAAGCCGATGAGCATAATATACCAGTCTGCATATGTCGCTTCCTCAATATTAAATTCCATTATCCCCAATTTGTTCAAATACACCAAAGTAACTGTTAGTGAGTTATTCAGCATATGGGCCAGCATAGGGTAAAACAAACTGCCCGAATAAAGATATAAGTATCCGAATAAAGCTCCTAATAACAAACGGGGAAAAAAACCATAAAACTGTACGTGAATGGCCGAAAATATAAAAGCCGCTATCCAGATGCCCAAATGGGCATTTCCTGTATATTGATGAAGCTTAGGCTGTAAGATGCCTCTGAAGAGATATTCCTCACCTATACCGGCAAATATTCCTATGACCAATATGCTGGCCAGATATTCATAAAAATTTTCAAAATCAGTGAGATAGGTGGTCAACCTCATGGCCTCGGCCTCTGTTCTTTTAGCATAC
Source organism: Anditalea andensis (assembly GCF_000714815.1). GTDB lineage: Bacteria > Bacteroidota > Bacteroidia > Cytophagales > Cyclobacteriaceae > Anditalea > Anditalea andensis. The sequence goes on from NZ_JMIH01000022.1 coordinate 220,794, forward strand.
TCTTCAAAAGCGCTCATGAATTCCGGAAACTGTATTTGGGCATTCCAATAGATAATTATTGAATTCATTACAATAAAGCTGACTAGAAGAGGTATGACTAAAAGCGCAAGATTGAACTTAGTGTTGACCACTTGTTGTTTGATCCGGAGTGTAGCTTTGTCTATAAAACGTAAGAATAGGTATCCGCCCAACCAAAAAGAAAGTCCACTCACCTGGATAAATAGCAGTGCCATACGTGCATTGGGGTGATCATAATTTCCCCCAATGATATAAACTACATCTCCCAAAGGGATATTAAACAAAATCGGAACAAGGAAAAAGAACAAACTCTGAAGGATGGCAAGTGTACCAAATACGGTAAGAACCAATAATACCAGTGACAATAGCCAATATTGTTTTTTACCAAATTCACTTTGGGTTTCGTATATCTCCATAATTAGCGGTAAATTTACATCAAAAATATATAATCAGTAGTGGTAAAAATAGGAAACTTGGAATTAGGGGACTTCCCGCTCTTGCTGGCACCCATGGAGGACGTGAGTGATCCACCGTTCAGAGCTGTATGTAAGGCCAACGGTGCTGACCTCATGTATACAGAGTTCATCAGTTCGGAAGGACTTATCAGGGATGCTGCCAAAAGTGTACAAAAGTTGGATATATTCGATTATGAAAGGCCTGTAGGCATTCAGATATTTGGTAATGAGATTGAATCTATGCGGGAGGCAGCTGCCATAGTGGAGGCTGCCCGGCCAGACATATTAGATATAAACTACGGTTGCCCTGTCAATAAGGTTGCCTGTAAAGGTGCTGGAGCTGGGATTCTTCTGGATATAGATAAAATGGTCTCGATGACTGCTGAAATAGTAAAAGCAGTCAATATACCTGTGACAGTAAAGACCAGGCTTGGCTGGGATGAGAATACGATAAGGATCAATGAAGTGGTAGAAAGGCTCCAGGATATTGGTATACAGGCCATCAGTATCCATGCCCGTACCCGTAAGCAAATGTATAAAGGCACGGCAGACTGGAGCTACTTAGCTAAAATCAAAGAAAATCCGAGAATCAATATTCCTGTTTTTGGTAACGGAGATATAGATTCTGCCGAGAAAGCTTTGGAATATCGTAATAAATACGGTATAGATGGCATTATGATCGGGAGGGCTACCATAGGCTATCCCTGGATTTTTAATGAAATCAAGCATTATTTTGCCACCGGAGAACTATTACCTCCGCCGGACCTCGAAGAGAGAATCAAGGTAACTAAAAAGCACCTTGATTTCTCTGTAGAATGGAAAGGAGAAAAACTAGGTATCTTGGAGATGAGGAGGCATTATACAAATTATTTCCGCGGTATGCCTAATTTTAAGGCTTATCGGACACAAATGGTCACCACTGAATCCTATGCTGAAGTATGTACTATATTGGATCAGGTAGGTGAGGTATATGCTGATTTCCAGTTTTAATGATTCAGATAAAATATAATCTTACACTAGTTGAACCAGGATATACGGAAAGAAGGAGCCCTTAAGAGTTGGCTCTTTCTTGTTTTATTGGCCTTGATTTGGGGTAGTTCATTTATTTTGATCAAGAGGGGATTACTTGTTTTTTCCCCCGGGGAAGTCGGTGCATACCGGATTGTTTCGGCTGGGTTAGTACTGGTGCCATTATCTGTCTCCAAATTGAAAAATCTTAACCGGCGCCAGGTAGGAAATTTAATTATTGTTGGATTCGTAGGTAGTTTTATTCCAGCATTTCTTTTTGCAAAGGCACAGACGCAGCTTAGCAGTTCCCTTACAGGCGTGCTCAATGCATTGACACCACTCTGTGTGGTGATGGTAGGAGCTGTTTTTTTTAAATCCAGGATTACCCGCAGAAATGCCTTTGGTTTATTGATCGCCTTTATAGGGGTGGGAATCCTGATCACGGTGAGAGAAGGTGGTGGGCTGGGGACATTTGCCCAGATAAATGCCTATGCATTTTTGGTATTGTTAGCTACACTTTGTTATGGTATTAATTTAAATATCATCAAATATTGGTTTGTGGCCTTAAAGCCTGTGGAAATTACGGCCATATCCTTATTGATGGTTCTTCCGCTAGCATCTCTTTACCTTTTCCTATTTACAGACTTTTCATTTAAGCTTGTGCATGTGGAGGGGGGCTATTTGGCAGCTGGGTATATTACCATCTTGGGTGTAGTGGGCACAGCCATAGCACTTATTTTATTTAATATTTTGGTAAAAATCGCTACACCAGTCTTTGCCAGTTCGGTAACCTATCTGATACCCATAGTAGCGGTTCTGTGGGGGGTATGGGATGGAGAAGTCTTACTAATGGGACATTATATTGGGATTTCAGTAGTCATTTTTGGGGTTTGGATAGGGAACAGGAATGCTAGGGCAAGAATCACTAATTCTAATATAGAGAATAAATAAAAATTTGTGAGGAGATTTTTTTAAAATATGGCAGCAGACCAATTCGATAAGGAACCACTTATATGGCGTGGTCTGCGTATTCATTCTGTTATCATTTCCAATAAATCGGTGGCATTTGGCCTTTTCTCTTGGTCTGATGTAAGGCATAAACTGATAAAATTATCATATGGAGATAATATATGGTTTAGAGATGGCCCGATAATCTTATGATTTTTGATATTGTCTTGGATGTCCTTTATTGCGATTTTTCTTCTTTCTCCAAATGGATACTGGCCTGTGAAAAGGATGTATAACATAACCCCCAAAGACCATATATCGGCTTTGGAGGATATAGAGTGGAATAGGTATACTTCAGGCGATGTAATTTCAGGTGTATAGTATCCTCCATTGGTTTTAAATGGAGAAGGATCATTTTTAACAGTAAAAAGATCTCCTATTTTGAAAATCAGTTTTTGGTCTACATTATGTACAAGTATATTGGATAATTTGAGGTCTGAATGTACAAGACCTTGCTTATGAAGGTAATCCAAGCCATGAAGCACCTCTGGGATAATTGAATTTACAATCGGAAGAGATATTTTGCTTTCTGATATGAGTTCATTAAGGGAAAAGAGATTACAGCATTCAGATTCTGAAAAGAATTGTTGGTCAGCATCATCCCAGTATAAATGATGTATTTTTAGGACGTTTGGATGGTTTAAATTAAGAATTTTTTTGATGATCTTTGGAGAGATGCTCTGGATTTCATTTGAGCTAATAGGTTTTTTTACTGTTTCTTCCATTTTATTTCATAGTTATCTTGTTTTTTAAAGTTATTTTTTTTTTTTTTTTGAATAACAACTAACAAACAAATTATGAAAAACACAAAATTCAAATTTCCAAAATCGGTAATGGCTGTTGCGGGAGCTTCTGCCATGTTAATGTCAAGCGGTTTTGTCACTGTAGAGCAAAGTAACCCGAAAAATCCTGAATCTGATAATTTGACTACAATGTCTTGGAGAAGTTTTAGTGCTTGTGAGGGTAATTCTGGAACCTGTTTGCCTACTGTGATCGTCACTGACTGATCGCTTTTGATAATGTTATTTTCCTGGTGGGCCTGAATTTTTTGGCAGACCAGGAAAATTTAACTTTAGTAAGTTTGAAATTATGAGAAATATTTTGACTTTCCCATCCGCCGCTATGGTGTGTTTTTTAATCTTAGGTGCCTGTAGTGGACAAGAGCAAGAGGAAAAAGCAGGAACCCTCAAGGAAGTAACGGGATACGAAATCAGCATCGACCGCTATACCTCTCCGGCGGAAGACTATATCCAATATGTTCCGGACTGGAAGGGTAAGGAGGCAATGGCCATGCATGTACGGGGCAAGGATCAGATCAAGCTCTACGGGCTAGAGGATGGCCTGCTGATGGATTCCATCGTATATGTCACAGAAGGACCAAAAGCCGTCAAAAGGGTCTACGATTTCCACATTCTAAACGAGGATTCCATCTTTCTCAACCACCGGTACCAGTATAGCCTGTCTCTGGTAAACAGACAGATGGATGTGCTGTGGGAATTCAGCTTTTTGCCGGAGGATATCCAGCTTGACCCAAAAACACAGATGCCCCTATCCGGGAAAGGGGAAACCTATCTGGCTGTTTTTAATCATAAAAGATTATTCCATAAGTCAGGAAAAAAATTGATTATCACCGGCTCTCCGGATAGGAATCATTATGATCCCGATTACTACGATGCTGATTGTCTGCTGGTATCGGTGGATATGGAGACAGGGGAGGTCCGTCGGCTATTGTCCTTTCCGGATAAGATGAGGGGTAAAACCTGGGGCAGTGCACATGCTGAACATTACGCCACTTATATAGCCGATGAAGACCGGTATCTGGTAAGTTTTGCCGCGGACGAAAAGCTGCACCTGCTGGATCAGGATTTTGGGAACCTGGGCAGTTTTGAGGCAAAAGCATCCAGCTTCAAAGAAATAAGACCATTTGGGGTGAAGAAATCATATCCTGAAAACAGTAAAGCATTGGAGTACATGATCAATATGCCAATGTATGGTTCTGTACTTTATGATAGATTCAGAAATCTATACTACCGTATAGGTCTGGCAGAAATTCCCGAGTATGGTACCGAGTTTATTCGTGACCCCCTGCACAATGCCAGGGAAATGACAGTGATCGTTCTAGATAGTAAACTGAATAAAATTGCAGAAAATAAGCTATCCAGTGGCGAAAACGGCACATTTCTAGACCGCTGTTTTGTCAATGAAAATGGTCTGAATGTGGCTTATGTGGATTTTAGCGCTGAAGACAGATTATACTTCAAAACATTTTTGCCGAAATGAATCATCTCTACTTCTGTTTGGTGCTCTTACTTATGTCAGGCTGCCATAGAGAAGAGGAATCTTCAGACAGGGCAGTGGCTTATTTTGAAGAACTTACTCATAAAACCATAAGGAAAGATGTCATATATTTCATTGTCTCCGACTATGGGTGTTCATCCTGTAAGGAAGATGTATATGCGAAAGCTGAAACGGGGAATCCCGTTTTTTCTTTCATTATTACAGACCCCAGAAATGTTAATATTTTAAAAGATAGGTTTGCCACGGGTTTGGAACTGGAGAATATTTTCATTGATTCCAGGGGGCTTAACAAAAAGAAGAGGCTGATATTTTCCACCCCTATGGTGCTTTGGTATTCTGACCATAAATGGGCTTTAGAACCTTACGATATGGTTAATATTTAAACCATAAAAAAATGGTGTCTAAACATATTGAAAGTTTGAGAGTAAAAAAGTATTATATCTTTAAAGCTTCTTTGATATGCTTCTCTTCTGATTCCATATTCATCATAACCAGTAGCTTATCACCTGAATGCACTTCTGTTAGCCCATTGGGGGTGATGAACTTTTCATTCCTGTTGATCAATACAATCAGGGAAGTTTTAGGGAAATCCAGTTCCCATATTTTCAATCCATCTACCAGAGAATTTTCTGGAAGTTCCACCTCTACCAGTGCATTTTTAAAATCTTCTGATAATTCTAAGTCCAGAAGTGATCTTCGCTTGAGCCCATCTGGTACCGCTAGATGAAGCCATCTGGCTACTATGGGCAGTGTAGTGGCCTGCAGTGCTACTGAAGTGAGGACAATAAAAAATACCACATTGAAAATTAAAGAAGATTTTTCTACGCCTGCTATCAGCGGAAAGGTAGCAAATACTATAGGAACTGCTCCCCTTAGCCCTACCCAACTGACAAACAGTTTATCCCTATTTTTGTATTTGAATAAAGCAAGAGAAACAAATACCCCTATAGGACGGGCTACAAAAATTAAAAAAGCTGAAACAAGTGCTCCCAATCCTACTACAGGCAATATCGCGGTAGGGTAGACCAATAACCCCAAGGTGATAAACATCACGATCTGCATCAGCCAGGCCACCCCGTCAAAAAATTTAATCATACTTTTTTTATGGACCATCTTACCGTTGCCTATAGTGAGGGCAGCGATATAGACACCCAGAAACCCATTTCCTCCCAGTAAATCAATAAGGGCATATACCAGTACGACCATGCCCAGCATAAGCACTGGGTATAAACCTTCGTACTCCAGGTTGATTTTATTGATTACCCAAACGATAAGCTTGCCAAGAAGAAACCCTCCCGCTCCACCTACTATCATCTGAATGAAAAATACCGGTATCAGTTCGCTGAGTGTAAAATCTGGTAAGGCCAAAAGCGAGGTGAGCCCTATGGTAAGAAAATAGGCCATAGGATCATTACTCCCTGATTCTAATTCTAAGAGCGGACGTAAGTTGCCCTTAAGTCCTATACTTTTAGCCCGTAGGATAGAAAATACAGCGGCAGCATCAGTAGAAGAAATGATGGCTCCCAGAAGTAATCCCTCTAAAAGGGAAAACGTACTGATCATATGCACAAACACACCTACAGAAACAGCAGTCAATAACACACCTACAGTAGATAGGGTGAGCCCGGCTCCGAGGACAGGTTTTATGCTCTGCCATTTAGTATCCAATCCGCCGGAAAACAGTATATAGGTAAGGGCAGTAATGCCAAAGAACTGGGCTATGTTGGGATCATCAAAATATATTTTACCTATACCATCAGAGCCTGAAAGCATACCTATGCCCAGAAATAATAAAAGAATAGGAATTCCGGCCTTTCCGGCTGTTTTGCTTGCTATAATACTTCCTATCAAAAGTATAGAACTAATAAAAAGTATGTTTTCAGCATTAATTGTCATAAAAGAGAATTTCAGAAATTAGAATGTGTATAAAAATACCAAAATTGTATTACTTATTCCCCTTTTAATCTGTTTCTCCAAGCATTGGCTAGCATGGGCAGCTGCTGGTAACTTTGTACACCGGCTTTTACCCCCTGGGTTTTCAGGAATAAATCATTGGACCGTTTGCTCAGTTCAGAGGAAATAGGTTTAATCTCTTCTTTATTTTTTAAGATAGCAGATAGATCATTTTTTATCCCTTTGTTTAGACGGGAAAAAGTCTGGCGGTAAAGATTGGGGTTGATCCTGTATAGATCACTCAGTTGATACCTGAGCAGCCTCAGCTGTCCGCTGTACTGTAGCAGGGGGTCGTCACTGTTGGAGCAGATTACCCAGCCTATAAAATTGGCCTCTCCTTCGTCTGTGACCCCATAGCTATGGGCCATTTCATGAGCCACTGTAAAGGGGCGCTCTAGGGGGTGCAGTGCCGCATCAATATAACTTTCACCTGTGAATGGAAAATAGATGCCCAATATGCCCATCCTGGTCATAAAACCTTCAGGATAAAACAGTTTGGTTCGGGGATGACCTGTGAAATTCAGACCTAACAGATAGAGATTGGCTGTCATATTTGATCTTACTATATTTTCAAGTTCGTGATAAGCTATGGTTTCCTGAATGGCCGTGGAATCCTGGGTGAGGTTAAGCCTTAATTGGACGAGTATATTGGATGTTAATTCAATTTCCCGCATGATCTCGTCCTGGCCCAATGGCCTGGGCGATAATATTAACTGTTCAAAAATAGGAACCCGCTGATAGTTATATCCCCATAGAAATAAAAAAAAGAAAATGAGTCCCCCTAGAAAATTGAACAGGGAGCGAAAACTAAATAGTATTTTATTGATCCATCCTTTCTTGTGTATAAGGTTATAGAAAAAATATCCAAAAACTGATAAGATGACGACAACAAATATATATACAGTAGGGAATGGCAATCTGGAAATAGTGATGTCGATAACATTTCTTATGACAGGGAAAAAAGTCCTGGAATAAAGCTCCTCTGTTTTTTCAGGGTTTTGATCGGCAAAATACCTGATGATAATCGCTATTAATCCAAGTAAGGCCCAGGCCCAGTTTTTTTTAAACATAGGTGAATGGTGAAATATCCAAAGGCAATCAAAAACACATAGGTTTAATGGCTATGCCATTAAACCTAAAATTATTTTATTTTTCTATACCCCTTCGGCTTCTACTTCCTTTACTTCCGGCAGCATACGTGTCAAAAGATTCTGAATGCCCGCCTTAAGGGTGATTGTACTGGAAGGACAGCCCGAGCATGATCCCTGAAGGAGTACTTTAACAATTCCATCGTGGAAACTGTGAAAAACTATCGCCCCTCCATCTTGCTCCACAGCCGGTCTAATGTATTCATCCAGAATGCCTTTTATTTTTTTTACGATTTCACTGTCATTTTCATCAAACAAAGGATCTTGTTCAAAGGCTACATTTATGGGAGATTTTCCCGTTTCCAGATAGCTTTTGATATGTTCTCGTATTACATCCCGGACTTCTTCCCATTCCACATCCTCCTTTTTAGTAACCGTGACAAAATTGGCCGCTATGAAAACCCTGTCCACCGACGTAAAGTTAAATAACTCATGGGCCAATGGGGAATTGCCTGTACTTTCCTGGTCTGGATAGTCAAAACTTATGCCATCATCGGTCAACATGAAATTCACCACAAACTTAAGCGAGTTTGGGTTAGGGTTGGCCTCCATATATATATGAACCGGTCTTTTCTGAGCTTGAAGCATGTTTGAGATATTTATTGTGTTATGATATTCTAAGCGTTTGGAAGATTTAATAGTTCCTTATTCATGTTGATTAGCGGATTTCATTTTCTACTTCATTATCACTGATATTAGGTGTCAAAGGATTGGACCTTCTGATAAGGCCATCTGGAAGTTCATTTTCTGTACTGGCCACCACTGTACATACTGTGGCGTCTCCGGTTACATTCACTATGGTCCTAAACATATCCAATATACGGTCTGGAGCTATGATCAGCGCGATGCCTGCAGCTGGGACATTGATGGATTCTAATACGATGATCAGCATAATGATACCCGCTCCCGGTACACCTGCAGACCCTATGGAAGCTAGGGTAGCTGTAAGGACAATCATCAATTGCTGTGTGATGGTAAGGTCCATTCCCAATGCCTGGGCTATAAATACAGCTGCTACCCCCTGATAAAGGCTAGTGCCATCCATGTTTATGGTAGCGCCCAGAGGCAGTACAAAACTGCTGACTTCTTCTGATACACCTATTTCTTCCTCTACCTGCTTCATAGTCACGGGCAGAGTGGCAGAGCTCGAACTGGTAGTAAATGCCAATAACTGAGCCGGACGTATAGCCTTAAAAAAATCCACATAACTTACCTTAGTAAACATTTTAAGAATAGCTGGATATACCGCCAAAATTAAAAAAAACAGGCCACCGAGTACTACCAAACTGTATTTCAATAAAGCCATCAACAATGCTACTGCAGAATCCGGATTATCTCCGGCTATTTCTACGATAAGGGAAGCCATTAGTGCAAATACACCATAGGGTGCCAGCATCATGATATATCCCACTATTTGAATGATGATATCATTCAGCCCATCAAAAAATGCTATGACAGGTGCACCTTTTGCTTTTGGGATCTGCAGTAAGGCAATTCCCACTATTATTGCAAAAAATACCACCTGGAGCATGCTGGCATTATCTGTAGTGGCAAAGAAGATATTTTCAGGAACGATGTCTACCAGAGGCTGAAGAGGGCTCTGCTGTTGCAGTCTTTCCGCTTCACTCGCTTTGGAGCCTGCGGTATCGTCATAAAGCGCCATAAGGCTTTCTCTTGTTTCTACAGGTAGGGCCCTACCGGGTTTGAATATATTTACCAATACCAAGCCTATCGTTACAGCCAATACCGTTGTACACATATAGGTTAGAATAGTTTTACCTCCTATACGGCTGAGTTTTGATATGTCACCCAGATTAGATACACCTACGATCAATGAAGCCAATACCAGAGGTACAGCTATCATTTTCAGAGCATTTATGAAAATGGTTCCGATGGGTTTGATATAATCTATTGTAAAACTGACCGGTATGGCCGTCTTGATGACTACTAATCCGAAGATCAAGCCTAAAACCAGCCCAATGATAATCTGAGTATGTAAGGGTATTCTTTTTAACATTTTATAAGGTATTATTCTAAAAAGGTAAAGGTTCTAGAGCTTACTCGATCTATTTAATAAAAGATAATCTGCCAATACCAGTGCTGCCATGGCTTCTACTATCGGGACTGCCCGAGGTACCACACAGGGATCATGGCGACCTTTTCCAGATACGGTCACAGGATTCCCGCTTTCATCTATGGATTCCTGATCCTGCATGATGGTGGCTACTGGTTTGAAGGCTACGTTAAAGTAGATGTCCTCTCCATTTGAAATCCCTCCTTGAATACCTCCCGAATAGTTGGTCTTGGTCCTTACTTTATCCCCTTCCAAATAGAAGGCATCATTATGCTGAGAACCTCTCATTTCTATGCCTTTAAATCCACTGCCATATTCAAAGCCTTTGACGGCATTGATGCTCAGCATGGCCTTGCCCAGTTCGGCGTGTAATCTGTCAAATACTGGCTCTCCGAGTCCTGCAGGTACACCCTTGGCTACACAGCTCACGATCCCCCCTATAGTGTCCCGGTCTTTACGGACCTGGTCGATATGGGCTATCATCCGCTCTGCCACCTCCTGATCGGGACATCTTATTATATTAGATTCTGTGAGGGATAAATCTAATTCCTGATAAGATTTGGACAGCGACACTTCCCCCGCCTGGCTGACATAGGCCTGAATCGAGATATTATGGTGAAGAAGGAGAAGTTTGGCTATAGCACCAGCAGCCACCCTAGCAGCTGTTTCACGGGCACTACTTCTACCTCCTCCCCGGTAATCTCTGTTTCCGTATTTTTGGGCATAAGTATAGTCTGCATGAGAGGGACGGTAACTTTCCGCTATATGGGAATAGTCTTTGCTTTTCTGATCGGTATTTCTGATCAACATGGATATAGGCGTACCGGTAGATAAGCCATCAAAGACACCTGAAAGAATCTCTACTTCGTCCTCTTCTTTTCTTTGAGTGGTGATTTTGGACTGGCCTGGCTTACGTCTACGGAGTTCATTCTGGATAAACGTTTCCTCTATGGGCAATCCAGCCGGACAGCCGTCTATAATTACCCCCAATGCCTTTCCATGTGATTCTCCGAAAGTACTTATTCTAAATATTCTACCAAATGAATTACCCATTACCTATCTTTTCCTAGCGATCAGTACAGCCAGTAAAATTACAGCTGCGATGAGAAGTATATTTATAAAGGTGGAAAAATAATACTTATATCGCTGGTTTGAAAGTTTATTGTCCTCTACTTCTATTAAGTCGTATATTCCGCCTAGTCTAGTAGAAGATATTGCTTGGTTTACTCTGCTTTCTCCGGAAATAGCCAAAGTGGCACCTGGTCTTAAGGTATCGTATTTTTCCATGACCGGGTTAAAATAGATCCATTCGAGATGGTTGTTCATATGAATTTCCCCGGGCTCATGCAGTGTCATAAAATAACTGAAATCTTTAGAGCCTGTGATTTTGCCCCTACCTCTGTTGATCTGCTGTTTTACATTTGGGTCATAAGCATTCAGTTTTTGGAAATCTGATTTTCTCGGTGCCTGTATGGCATTAATATTTCCTTCTCCGGTAATACCGAAAGTATAAGTGATACCTTCACCTGTTTCCGCATCTTTTCGGACAAAACTTTCATTTAATCTATATACACCCACATTTACTTCATTTCTTAATGGGTGGGGCGGTAAAGGTTTTACCTGTATTCTCTTACCTGTGGTATAGAAAGTCTTAAAATCTTCCTGTCTATTGCTGCCAAAGAAAGTAGGGTTTTTGGCCACTCTGAACTTGATCATCTCCCATCCTACCTGGGGGAGGTCAATATGTCCTTCTGCAAATGGGAAAAATGAAGCCTCATATACCTTAAATTTTGTCCAATATTTGCCATTGATTTCTATCCTTTCAGGCTGGATATTGGTGATATTGAAGTTTTCCTCCCATGCATTGGTTGGTTTGATCTTACGGATAATTTCTTCAAGTTGTCTTCCAGGCTCGTGAAAACTGAAGGGCGCCTGGTTTGATTCTGACATGTAAAAAGCAAGAGAAACATTAAATCCTTCACCCACATACACAGATTCTTTGTCCAAAGTCATGGCAAAGAAGGCATCATCTTCTATTTCCACATACTCAATTTCTTCGGTAGGGCCAAAAAAATCGTCAAAAGGATCTCCCACTCTGCGTTGCGGTGCCCTGCTGTCTCCTACGGTAATCCTTTTTCCTTGTGATTTGGTTACCTGACCATTTACAGTCATTGAAAAATTTTCTAAAGTAAAGGTACCCTTTCGCGTAGGTTTATAGTATTGGATCACGCTGTTTGTACTTGTCATTTGGCCATTTATGAGGTTCATGGAGGAAGACTGGGAGATACCTTGCTTTTGAAATCCAATTATTTCTGGAAATTGGTCATATGATTTTATTTTTTCGTCAGAAATTGTTATTTTTATACTGAATGTTTCATTTAACCCTATTTCATCTGGCCCCAATTCGATGCCTATTGCCTGACCTTTGGCATTTAAATTGATAATGGAGAAAAAAGATACTAATAGGTAAAGAAATTTCGTTGTATTCATATATTGGCTTTACTCTTATAAACTGCAAATTAAGAAGTATATTTTATTCCACGAAGGATAAGGGAAAGCTAGTATGAATTTTTAATATTATTTAATATAAACCAAATTAAGTAGCCATGATAGAATACGTTAAGACCATTTTATTGAAGGTGAGTTTTGACAAAAAGCTTTTCGAAAAAGAGCTGAGAAAAGGCATAAGTTTATTGGTTCCTGGTGAAGTTCAGGAGTTTAAAGATTGGTGTTATACCCACTTCTCCAAAATTTACGAACCGGTTCTCAACAAATACTTTACAAAGCTGTCTGTTTAAATAACTCTTAGAGCCTCCCCAAAAGGGAGGCTTTTATTTAAATCTACCTTATGATGTTATTATGGAGCATACCGAAGCATAAAAGTTTATTTTTTTTTGGATCATACACTCCCCTTTAATTTTTTTCCAGGTATAAAAGTAGTCATGGTTTTAAAAAATCAATATTTCTTTTCAGCCCCTGTAACTTTGTCCTTTTTACGGCCGATTTTTGAAATATTTTTCCGAAAGTTTCAGCAGTTATTTCTTCCCAATCCTTTACTGTCATATTCTTTAAATCCGGATGGGGCAAAAATTTGGGTTCACGATTTGGTTTCGCGAATCTGTTCCAAGGGCAGACATCTTGGCAGATATCACAGCCAAACATCCAGTTTTCAAATTTACCTTTGGCTGATAATGGTAACTCTTCTTTTAATTCTATGGTAAAATAGGAGATGCATTTCGATCCGTCTACTACTCCCGCCTCTGTGATGGCATCAGTAGGGCAGGCATCCACACACCTAGTACAGCTGCCACAGTAATCTTTGGTGCTTGGGATGTCCGGTGTGACTTCCAGATCAATGATAAGTTCTGCCAGAAAGAAAAATGATCCCATGCTCCGGTTCAGTAATAAGCTGTTTTTGCCCAGCCATCCTATGCCGCTGCGCTGGGCCCACTGTCGCTCCATCACGGGAGCAGAATCTACAAATGCCCGACCACCTATCTCTCCGATCTCTTTCTGGAGTACGCTGAGCATAGCATTCAATTTTTCCTTTATTACAAAATGGTAATCTCTGCCATAGGCATATTTGGCCAGCTTGAGGTCTTCAGGACCAGAAGGCAGCTTTTCTATAGGGTAATAATTATATATGAGGCTGACTACCGTTTTTGCTCCATCTACCAGCAAAGTAGGATCCAGCCTCTTATCAAAGTGATTAGCCATATAAGCCATCTGACCATGATAGTTTTTATTTAGCCAATTTTCCAATAATGGAGCTTCCTTTTCCAAAAATTTAGCTTTTGCTATACCACAAAATTCAAATCCCAGCCCTTTGGATATAGATTTGATAATGGAGGCATATTTATCTGGCAGACTCATTTTGGGAATGGCGGTTATATCTTATTTCATTTTTTTTGAGCAGAAAATAGGTACAGAATGTTCCTGGTATCACACATTATCAAAGAGCGATCCGCTTCCTGCACCAAAATTTGGTTTTATGTTCAGGTGTTTAAAGGCCATTTCAGTAGCCATTCTTCCGCGGCTGGTTCTTTTCAAGTAGCCTTCCTGTATAAGAAAAGGCTCATATACCTCCTCTATGGTTTCTGCTTCTTCTCCGCACGCAGTGGCAATGGTGCTTAAACCCACAGGACCTCCCTTAAATTTATCTATGATGGTCATCAAAATCCTATTATCCATTTCATCTAGCCCGTTTTCATCCACATCCAATGCATTAAGTGCGATTTTGGAAATGTCAAGGGTGATTTTTCCCGTACCCTTAATTTCCGCAAAATCACGTGTTCTTCTGAGCAGGTTATTGGCTATACGTGGTGTTCCTCTGCTTCTTCTGGCTATTTCGTAGGCAGCCACCTCATCTATGGGGGTGGCCAAAATACTGGCAGATCTGATGACTATAGTGGTCAGCAGTTTGGCATCATAATATTCCAATCTGGCATTTATCCCAAACCTGGCCCGCAAGGGGGATGTAAGTAGTCCTGACCGTGTAGTAGCTCCGATGAGGGTAAATGGATTTAATGAAATCTGAACCGACCTGGCATTGGGACCAGAATCCAGCATGATGTCTATCCTGAAATCTTCCATGGCTGAATACAGATATTCTTCCACCACAGGGTTAAGTCTATGAATTTCGTCTATAAAAAGCACGTCACCATCTTCCAGGTTAGTCAGCAGTCCCGCCAGATCTGATGGTTTGTCCAATACTGGGCCTGAAGTGATTTTTATATTTGATTCCAGTTCGTTTGCTATAATATTGCTAAGGGTCGTTTTGCCCAAGCCCGGAGGGCCATGTAACAAAACATGGTCAAGAGATTCTCCCCGTTTTTTAGCTGCAGATACAAAGATTTTAAGGTTTTCAAGGATTTTATATTGGCCTGTAAAGTCATCAAAACTAAGCGGTCGTAATGCTTTCTCTACCTCTCTATCTGAAGAACTAAGGCTCTCACCATCTCCACTTAAGTAGTCTTCTCTCATTTTTACTTATTTTTAAATCCTTATCCATAGCAGATTCAGGTACCCATGCATATGGACTGGATTACAAATATAAAGAAAAGGACAGTGGTTTATTGCATTGGTTGGTAAAGGAACTTATCAGGTATCAGCTGCTTTCTATCTTACAATGATCGTCTTTATTAAAAATATAAATTAACTTTGTGAAAATTTTAAAATGAGCATGGGAGAAAATGCGAGAAAGAATATTATCTATTCTATCATCTTATTATTAATAGTATTTATTGTTTTCCTATACAGACAGAATCAACAGGATCCAAACCTTCCTGCAGATGAGGTAGCTAGTAACAAAATAGTCATCACTGGGCAGACTATGGGGACTTCCTATAGGGTAGTGTATCTGGATGATCAGCGTAGAGCGTTTAAGCAGGGCATAGATTCTGTCCTAGTGGATTTTAATCAGTCGTTATCCACTTATGTACCAGATTCTGAAATAAGTAGGTTTAACAGCAGGGATACTTTGCAGATAGAGACTAATTACTTTATTTCAGTTTTGCAAGGGAGTAAGCAGGTATTTGAGGAGACCGGGGGTGCATTTGACCCTACCATAGGTCCACTTACCAATATATGGGGATTTGGCCCAGAAGGCGCACAGTTAAAAGACAGTGTGGAGATCAGAGAAATACTTCGGACAGTCGATTATAACCTGGTTTCTTTTGATCAGGACATTGCTTTCAAATTGCGTCCAGGAGTACAGCTGGATTTCAGTGCTATAGCGAAAGGATATGGGGTAGATGTGGTGGTGGACTATTTGGAAAGCCAGGGAATAAAGAATATGCTGGTAGAGATAGGTGGGGAACTGGTAGGCAGAGGAGTAAATGAACATGGAGAACTCTGGAAAATAGGGATCAACAGACCAGATGAAGAAGGAGCAGCTGATGAAATCTTTAGCATTATCGCATTACAGGACCAAGGGTTGGCCACTTCTGGTAATTACAGAAACTTTTATGTAAGAGATGGAGTGAAATATTCTCATACCATAAGCCCATTTACAGGTTATCCGGTCAGGCATGGGCTTTTAAGTGCTACAGTACTGGCAAAGAACTGTATGATGGCAGATGCTTATGCTACAGCGTTTATGGTGATGGGCACGGAGGCATCCATTGCGCTGCAGCAGGAACTGGGTAATATAGAGATATTCTTAATATTCAATGATGAAGAAGGAAATATCAATACGTATATAAGTGAAGGCCTTAAACCATTTATCTCTACATTAAATTAATGGAAGAATTAAAAGAGGTAAAAGAAGGATGGTTTAGCACATGGTTTGACTCTCCATATTATCACCAGCTATATAAGAACAGGGATGCACAGGAGGCTAGAGATTTTATAGATAACTTAGACCGCTATTTCCAGTGGAAGCCTGAAGATGCTATTCTGGATCTGGGCTGTGGAAAAGGGAGGCACAGCATCTATCTAAATCAAAAAGGAGCCAAGGTGACGGGTATAGATCTTTCAATCCAAAATATAACTTTTGCCAATAGATTTAATAATGATAGATTGACTTTCTCTGTCCATGATATGAGAGAGGTTTTTAATAAAAACGCCTTTACACATGTGGTAAATCTTTTTACCAGTTTTGGCTATTTTACATCAGAAGAGGAAAATCTCTCGGTGTTTAATTCAGTCTATGAGAACCTCGTCCCAGGAGGATATTTTCTGATCGATTATCTAAACCCCCATAAAGTCATCAGAGAATTAATAGTAAAAGAAGTAAAAGAAATAGAAGGTATAAATTTTAATATTGGGAGGAGGATAGAAGAAGGCTATATCATTAAGGATATAGTATTTAAGGCTGGGGGACTGGCTCACTATTTTCAGGAAAGGGTTCAGATCCTCCAAGAGGAAGAGTTTAGGACTTACTTGCATCTCACAGGGTTTAGGGTAGAAGCAGTCTTTGGGGATTATAAACTAAACCCTTTTGATGTGGATAACAGTGATCGAATGATTTTTATAGCTAAAAAAACCATGCATGTTGATTAATTTTATTCTTTTATTTTTAGCAGCATTGGCTGCTGGCTTAGTAGCGCTGAATATTCCAAAATGGAATGAAAACAGCTTTAAGCTGGTGCTGGTATTTGCAGGCGCCTATCTTTTTTCCATTACTATTTTACATATTTTTCCTGAGCTGTTTGCCGATAGAGGGTCTGCTTATTATATGGGCCTTTATATCCTTTTAGGGTTCCTTCTACAGCAGATTTTGGAATTTATGTCTTCAGGTATTGAGCACGGCCATATCCACCAGCATCCGGGAGGAGAAAAGAATACTGTCTTGACATTGATGATAGGACTTTTTTTGCATGCTTTTTTGGAAGGGACCTTACTTTCAAAACAGCCAGAGCTTTCGGGGCATCACCATGGCAGCGAAACGCTTTTAATAGGGATCATTGTTCATAAAATACCGGAAGCATTTGCATTGACGGCGGTTTTGTTGACGAGAATGAAAAAGAAAATGGTGTTAGTATTATTGGTTATTTTTGCATTAGCCTCACCATTGGGCATGCTTTTTACAGGTGTGCTATATGATATAGCGCTTATAGATCAACGGACGCTAAATATTTTATATGGACTTGTAGCAGGCGGTTTTATCCATATTTCCACTACCATTATTTTTGAGAGTAGTCCCCAGCACAGGTTTCAGCTCAAAAAACTCCTTATTATAATATTTGCGGCCTTGCTGGCCATTATTTCGGAATACATCATATAATTCAACCATTATAATCCTATAAGAAGATATAGGTTCCAGGCTGCAATAAATCGGGGGGGTGATAAATGAATCAGAACATATTGGCCCAAAATTATCCTGAACTAATTTTTGAGATAATTCTTGATTTCTCTTTGCAAGCGGGGATGACTGGGGTGAATGGCCTGATTGTTTAGGATTGTTCCGTCTTTTGAAATGATCACATAGCGGGGAACAGCCGTGACGATTCCTTTAAAGTTCTTTTCCTCATATTCTGTATAGACAAAAGGATAGATAGGATTTTGTTCATCTGTACCCATCCAATAACTGCCTTTCACCCAGTTTCTGTCTGAAATGTATTTTTGCCAAAACGACTGCTGCTCATCTATGGATATCTTTAGGAAGACAACTTCATCTTCTGCAAATCTTTTAGATAGAGCTTCAAAGTAGGGGGTCTGCTGAATGCATGGACCACACCAACTGGCCCAAAAGTCCACCACTATAAGCTTACCCTGAAAATCACCAAAGCTGTATTTCTCCCCAATGTTATTTATAAAATAGCCTAACGGAACTGTTTTGCCATTTTCTACAGTGGTCATACTGGCTATTTTTTCTTCCAGATCTTTCGGGACCGACTGGCTTAAAGCTTGCTCTGAAATCATGCAACATATCAAAATGGCCAAAATAAATATGTTTTTCATTTATAAATCATTGATCCGTACGTCTAACCTGCCAGTAGAATTTAAATATAACCGGATATCCTGCTGAGTGGCATAAATTCCCAATACATCCAATTTAGGGTTTTTTATAAATATAGAAGCAAAATCAGTTTGGATTTGATTGTGTTTTTGGATTTCAGACTTGGCTTCATCCAGATATGCGCCTATGGGATAATATGCTCTTTTCTTCATCTGAGTTAGGATCTGTCCCTGTTTCAGCCATCCTGCATAGTTTGCCAGTACATTTTTTGTGTTCAAATCAAAGTCGATGTCTTCAAAATAGATAGCCTGTTTTTGTGGATCATAAGCTGGTTTACCTACTAAATATATATCTCCATTGATATCCTTTTTGCCAGATCTCTTTGCTGTAAAATTCATTTTAACCAAAGCTCTATCACCAAAACTTTGAGAGGAAAAACCCCTGGGAATGAGCTGGGTACTTTTATCTATAGTGATAGGTTCACCTACCAATTCAGCATTTAGATATTGGTCTATAGCTTCATATCCCACCCTTAAAGGAAGCGTAATGTCTATTAGGTTTTGAGTGTTATCATTGGGGCTGATTTTGGGTAATACTACTGGTCTGACTGATGGAGATTTTCCTACTTCTGAAATAACTTCTCCTTCAAGGCCCAGGTTTAAACTTAATTTGTTATTGACAGTGGATATGTTGCCTACTTTTACGGTATGAGGTCTGGTAAATACATAGCCATCGATCCCACTTTGCGCAAACCGCACAGGTTGGCTGAAATTTTTCCAGGCATCTTCCATAAAGCTTCTAAAACTAAGCCCTTTAAAGTTGCTATTATTTAACTGAGTGTTAAGCATGTTTTGAAGATGCTTTCTGATCAGGGGATCAAAATCAATGGCGTAACCTAAAAATTCGTATCTCATAGACCTTCCCCATCCGTCTATGGTGATATTTTGGAATGATAGATCATAGTTTTCTCCTATCACCGGTGTAAAGCTAATTTCTGGATTAAGGACTTCATCGTATGGAATGGCTGTGGAAATAAGCTGTCCTAATAATTTTTTCTCCACTTTCAAGCTTCCTTTCAGCCGGAGAGGGATTTGTAACTTTAAAGCATGATCTCCTTTACTGCTCAGTTTGGCATCTCCCATTTTGGTCACCTGAAGGTCAGTGTTCAGACCGCTGCCTACTGATAGGTCTTTCTCTTCAAAGAGTAACCCTTGAAATTCCTTATTCAGGTTTTTTTCTAACTGTTGGAAAGATATTTCCAATGGGAAATTAATGGAAGACGTGGCAGAAGGTAATTCTATAGGATCCCCTGAAAACTTAGGCTTATCAGGATTGATTTTTTTACAGGAAGCAAATGCAGATATAAAAACTAAGGCAATTAAAATTTTTTTCATCAATCTAGGTTTTCGATTTACAAGGATAACGAAATGCCTATAAATAAGATAGCGTAAAGGTGCATCTTTTTTCTTGTTTTTTGTTAAATGGTATAGGGGAAGTGACATGCATTTATTTTATGCTGCAAAGCATATGTAAGCACTATTTTTGTTTATAGAAACCATATATACAATAGTAATTAAAAAATAGAGATATGAATTGGGAAAAATTAGAAAGTCTTGCTCAATTAGAAGAAATAAAAAAAGAGAGCCATGATAAATCTGTGTTAATATTTAAACATTCTACCACCTGTTCTATCAGCAGCATGGCATGGGACCGGTTAAACCGCAATTGGAAAGAAGAAGATACCATTAATATTAAACCTTATTATCTTGACCTGCACTCCTATAGAGAGGTATCCAATAAGGTGGCAGAAGAGTTTGATGTGGTACACCAGTCCCCGCAGGTATTGCTTGTCCAAAAAGGTGAAGTCAAATATGCCAATAGCCATATGGGGATAAACTATAAGGAAATCTTATCTAAAGTATAATTAAAGTATAATATTTAGCCTGGTGTTTTTGCATCAGGTTTTTTTAATTATGAGCAAAAGGAGAGCTGTTGCATTTTACAATTGCTGCAGTACCTTTTGATTTAAAATAAGGGAATCAGATAAATTGTAAAGTAATTACTCTAAATCTTATGGTAGATTCTTTTTGATTAATATCAATTAAGAACCATCTAAAAAGATATTTTTCCTTTTAAAATTTCGCCCATATAGAAATTAAACTTTTTGAGGGCATTTTGGTCTAACCCCTACATTTGTGCGCTCGTAATTGTCGCAGCAGATAAATAATATGATCATTTAAAATACTATCTCTCAGCTGGATTTATAAGTCTCTGATAGACAGTTGTCATAACATAAATATATATGATTATTTCTACTATAAGGGTTTGGCTGACGTTATTTTTAATAGGGACTGTGGGCATGAGTGTAGGTCAGCAGCGTGGAGAAGGGAGGGAGATCAAGGGAAGCGTAATGGAAGGAAATACAGGCCAGCCTATGATAGGGGCAAACGTAGCAGTAAAATCCCCCGCTGACTCCATCCTGGTTTCAGGTATTACGGATGTAAACGGTAACTTTACAGTGGCCCGACCCGTAATGCTGAACGTAACTGTTGAAATTTCATATCTGGGGTTTGAAAAAATCCAAATTAACTTAAGCCGTGATGACAATCCTGACCTAGGAATACTTAAGCTAAAAGAAGACAGTAAGCTTCTGGACGAATTTGTTCTCCAGGGTCAAGTGCCGGTAGGAGAGATGAAAGGGGATACTACTTCTTTTAATGCCAATGCATTTAGGACCAGAGAGAATGCTGTAGCTGAAGATCTGGTTAGAAAAATACCAGGGGTCACTATCCAAAATGGGGAGATCCAGGCGCGTGGCGAACAGGTACAGAAAGTGTTGGTAGACGGTAGGGAATTTTTTGGAAACGACCCATTTCTTGCCTTAAGAAACCTGCCTTCTGATGTCATAGACAGAGTAGAAATCCTGGATCAGCGATCTGACCAGTCCAGGCTTACAGGATTTGATGATGGAAACTATGCCCGTACCATCAATATAGTGACTAAACAAGATAAAAGAAATGGCCAATTTGGTAGAATCTATGGTGGATATGGCACAGATGACCGTTACTCTGCAGGAGGAAACCTCAATTTTTTTAAAGGCAATAAAAGAATTTCCGTCATAGGCCTGTTCAATAATATCAACCAACAGAATTTTTCTTCCCAAGATCTAGTAGGGATTGAAGGTGGTGGTGGCCGTGGAGGTCAGGGAGGAGGTCGGCCAGGGGGCGGAAGTAATAATTTTGCTATTCCTCAGGATAATGGAATCATAACTACTAATTCACTTGGATTAAACTATAGTGATAAATGGGGAGAAAGAACCAATGTAACCGCCAGTTACTTTTTCAATTCTACTCTAAACAATGTGTCCCAGTTGACTAACCGGGAAATCATCCTTGCCGATGATAACCGACAATTGTATCAGGAGGCTTTATTGAACAATAACAGAAGTAATAATCACCGGGTAAATAGTAGAATAGAATATGACATTAACGATAAAAATGCCATCATCATAGCTCCATCATTCACAGGGCAGTCCAATACCAGTTTTAATGATCGTGATGCCATCAATCTAACCGGGGTCCTTGATCCTCTCAGTGAGGCCAGAACAATCTCTGATGCTGATTTTGATTCCTATAATTTTTCCAACAATTTTACTTATAGGTATAAATTTGACAAGATAGGAAGGACTATTTCTGCCAATATATTTACTGCCTATAATAAGCGGGATGAATATACCGCTCTCATTACTTCTACCCGAGATTATGTGCGCAATGCTTATGATACCTTAAACCAAGAAACCTTTGCTCTGAGTGATGGATTTAACTATAGGACAAATATAACCTATACAGAGCCACTTTCAGAGAGAGCTATAGGGACACTAAGCTACCAGATAGGGAACAACAAATCTTCTGCTGACCAGCGTACCTTCCAGCTGATCGCTGAACAAGGGATGATGGTACTGGATACTGCTTTGAGTAACCAGTTTGACAATAGGTTTATCACCCAGCGCGCCGGTACAGGATACCGATATAATAACAAAGGGCTCAATGTAAATCTTAGTGTGGATTACCAAAATGCTGCACTTGACAATTCAAGTATATTCCCCGTAGAAGCTACTTTCCAAAGATCATTTCATAATGTACTGCCTTCTATGAATATCATGTATCGGAAAGAAAATGGCACATCCATCCGGTTAAGGTACAGAACCAATACCAATGAACCGAATGTGCAACAATTACAGAATGTCGTCAACAATGCTAACCCACTACAGATGCGTACGGGTAACCCTAATCTGGGGCAGAGTTTCAACCACACCATTTTTGCCAATTTCTCTAAAATGAACGTTGAAAAATCAAAAACTTTCTTTGTTTTCCTTTTTGCATCTATGACGGATAATTTTATTGGCAACAGTACATTTATTGCCCAGCAGGATACTGCCATTAGTGAAGAAGTGGTTTTAAGAAGAGGGGGCCAGTTGACCTCTCCGGTAAATCTGGATGGTCAAATTAATAGTCGTTTGTTTATGACCTATGGTGTACCGGTAACCCCTTTAAGATCCACTTTTAATATGAATTCCAGCGTCAGTTTTAACAGAACACCAGGTATAATCAATGAACAATTGAACTTTAATGATAATATTGGTCTGAGTCAGGGTCTCACACTTACTAGTAATATAAGCAAGGATGTAGACTTTACCCTGACAACAACTGGTACATATAGCATCATCAACAGTTCCCTTCAAACCAATCTGAATAACAATTTTTATATTCAAAATTCTACCTTGAGAATGTATTATTCTCCTAACAATGGGAAGTTATTTATAGCCAATACGGTCAATAATGCTTTGTATAGAGGTTTGTCAGAAGGGTTAGACCAGTCAGTATGGCTATGGAACATAGAAGCAGGAATGAGGTTCCTAAAGGACAACAAAGGAGAGCTAAAGCTGAATGTGTTTGATTTGCTAAAGCAAAATAACAGCATCAGCAGAAATGTATCAGATGTGGCCATAGACGATGTCTTTACCCAGGTGCTGACCAGATATGCCATGCTAAGCTTTACCTACATCATCGGTAACTTCAAACCACAGGAAAGACAGGAAGGCGGTCCAAGCCAAAGGATGAGACCGGGTGGAGGGAGGACTTGGTAAGAACACAATAGCCACCTGGAAGTGTGATACTTTCCATTAATAATGACATTGCAGATATCATTTCATTTTTTTTTAAATATTAATTTTTACTTAAAAACAAGTTTATAGGTAAGATTTTATTTTTGAATTATGATTCTTAGTAAATTTTTTAATTGTACAATACTGAGATCAGTGGACTGTCTTTTGATGGTTAGACGCATGGATGTGCCATCAAGAGGTGCTTCAGAAGGCGGATAATCATAAAAATAGATTTGATTATTAATATTTTTCACTAAAATATAAATTTAAATAGGCAGGATTAGCTCTGAAATATTCTATACAGATGGGAGTATATAAAACTAAACCTTTCATAGATCATTTTTGACCCGAACTGTTTTAGCTGAATATTTAAATAGGATAGGTTCCCCCCCCCCAATCATATGATCCCAATTCCTTGAGTTTTTGATTAGTATAAAGGCAGTCAATGCAATTTTTAAGGTTGCGGCCACCGTATCAGCCTCAACACATCGCATGGCTTCATGGATCATTTAGTCAGATATTATGGCTTTAATTTTCATAGCTTAATTCTTTTATACTAAGATAGGATATACTATCGTGTAAAAGTTATCTGATATGAAATTATTCTATTATTTACGCCGGCTTAATTGCCCTTGTCATCTCCTTTTTGCCTGGGGGGCCTGGATGAATTTGTACCTCTAAACCTAAATCTTTTAAGTCTCTTCTTACCTGCGCTTTGGCACAGTAGGTGACCAATACCGCGCCGGGGTTCATTACCTCTACCACCTTGGAAAGCATCTCCTTAGTCCAAAGTTCGGGTTGCTTGCTGGGGGCAAAGGCATCATAAAATATGATATCAGCATCATAAAGCTGCACTTCCTCTAGGGTATTGCGGTCTTTTTTCATGTTGAAATATTGGGAAACTACAGTTCCCTGATCCCAGGAAGCATCATGGAGTAGGGCAAAAAATGGATGGAAATGAGAGAGATTTTCATCCATTCCGGTATAGTTTAATTGCTCGTAGATTCCTTTTTCAAGAGGGAAAGGCTCGATGGTATGGTATAGGACCGGTGTCTGGTTTTGCTCTGCCCATATTAGTGTAAGCCATGCATTCAGCCCAGTACCAAAGCCCACTTCAAATATCCGGATAGGCTTTTTATTTCTGTTTTGACTGGCCCAGTATTCCAGACCATACAGTAAGAATACATGGATAGATTCTCTGTAGGCTCCATGGAATGAATGGTAAGTCTCATTTAGAGAAGGCACGTAGAGAGAATTAGAACCATCTTCAGTAGTGATAATTTTAACTTCTCTTTCCATTAATTCTCTTTTGTTTGGATCAAGGCTACACAATAAGCTGACACTCCTTCTTCCCTTCCCACAAATCCGAGTTTTTCCGTAGTAGTAGCTTTTATCGAAATCTGTGAGGTTTTCACTTCCATTACATCCGCAAGGCACTGTTTCATCAAAGGAATATGAGGGTTCACCTTTGGCTGCTGAAGGCAGATGGTTGTGTCAATGTTTCCCAGTTCATACCCGTTGTTTCTAAGAAGTTTCATCACTTCTTTCAGTAGAATTTTACTGTCTATGCCTTTGTACTGTGGATCTGTATCTGAAAAGTGGAATCCTATATCACGAAGGTCTGCCGCGCCCAGTATTGCATCGCAAATCACATGGATAAGCACATCTGCATCCGAATGCCCAACAGCCCCTTTCTCGTGAGCGAGTTTAATGCCCCCCAGCCAAAATTCATAGCCTTCTTGAAGCTGATGTACATCGTATCCAAATCCTATCCTAAAATTATTCATAATGTCTTGATTGTTTGAATTACCATTAATTATTCCTTTGTTTTTTTATAATATAAAACAGAAGAATTCTCTTCTACCATTAGCTCATTAGCTACAGTAATAATGTTTTCGGCTGGGATGGCAGTTTTCTTTTCATATTCCTTTAGATAAAGATCCGTATCTCCCAAATGGGTATAGTATGCCAGGTTCATAGCCCTGTTCAATAACTGGACAGCTTCAAAAGTCTTCATGGCTTCAGCTTGGTTTTTTACTTTTTCTAGCATCGCGGGGGATATTTCACTTTTTAAAAAGTCCCCTATCACTTCATCGAGCACTTTTTCTGCTTCCTCTGCTGTATGCCCTTTTTCCATTTTCCCATTGAAGACCATCAGTCCGGGATCTACATTTCCCATCACATAGCCACTGCAGGAAGCGAAAATGTCTGTGTTTTTTACCAATTTCTGCTCCAGTATAGAGGATCTGCCAAACCCCAGAATGTCCGTAATCAGATCACATTCCAAATACTTTTCTTCCAGCCTGCCGGGTACATGATATACCTTATATAAGGCATCCGTAGGTACATCTGCGTGTATGGTAAAAATTTTTTTCTTCTGCTGGGGAAGTTCCATGGGGATGGTGTTTTTAGGAATATTCCCAGCGGGTATATCACCAAACCATTTTTCGGATAGCTCCTTCACTTGTTCTATAGTCACATCACCGGCCACTACCATGACAGCATTATCCGGACGGTAATGTGTGAGAAAAAAATCTTCCACATCCTGCCGCTGATAATTTTCTATATCTGTGATACTCTGGCCTATAGTGGGCCACCTGTAAGGATGTACATCATATGCCAAATTTCGCATCAAATGAAAGGCATTTCCATAAGGCTGATTTAGGTATCGCTGCTTAAATTCCTCTATGACTACTTTCCTTTGGGTCTCTATGGTTTTATCACTCAGATTTAGGTGAAGCATTCGGTCTGACTCTAGCCAAAAAGCCGTTTCAAGATTTATAGCAGGTAGCGAAGTATAATAATTGGTGATATCAGTATTGGTAAAGGCATTACAACTACCTCCGACCTTCTCCAAAGCTGTATCAAAGGAAGGTACATTTTTTGACCCACCGAACATCAGGTGTTCGAAGTAATGGGCGAGACCGGTTTTCCCTACTATTTCATTACGAGATCCTACTTTGTATAAAATGTTCAGTACTGCCATTTTGGTAGTATGGTCCTCATGGACTACTACTTGTAAACCATTATCCAGTACAAATTTCTCGTATGCTATCATTTATCGGTTTTAGATTAACAAAGAACTGCGCCCACAGAAGGACGCAGTTCGGTTAAAAACAAATTTAATAAAATAATGGATAATCGATAGGAATTGTTTTTCTAAATTGGCTCTGCAGTATATCCTGCCCCTTCTATTGTTTTAATTACCCGGTGTATATCAGTTTCCCCTTTTACGGTCAATATCCTATCCGGATGTTTAAGATCTACCTGCCAGGAGGTGTTATCAAGTTTATCAAGATGCGGCTTCACTGCTGTTTCACATGCTCCGCATTTAATATTGGTTTTAAAATTGAGTTCTTTCATAGCTTTATGATTTGATTTTAATTGGTTATAGGGTTAATTACATACTTATTAAAATATCCTTATAGGAGAAAATAATAGATCATGCTCGGTTTCATAGTATGGATGTTCAGATTATTTTAAACGCAAACTATTAGTGACTACCGATACCGAACTCAATGCCATAGCTGCTCCTGCTATCATTGGGTTCAGTAAAAAACCAAAGGCTGGATACAACACACCTGCAGCTATAGGAATACCTATGAGGTTATAAATAAATGCCCAAAAGAGGTTTTGGTGGATTACGGATACGGCTTTATTTGAGAGATTTAAAAACTTGGGGATCTGCATCAGGTCAGAATGGATCAGTGTGACTTTAGCCACATCCATAGCTATATCAGATCCATGGCCCATAGCTATGCTGACATTTGATAATGTAAGTGCCTCACTATCATTGATACCGTCTCCAGCCATGGCTACAAGATGCCCTTTTTTCTGTAGAGTTTTTACATACCTGGCTTTATCCTCCGGCATCATCTCCCCTTTATACTCCTTTATCCCCAGTTCATTTGCGATATGTCTAACTGTCTTTTGCTGATCACCAGAAATGATATGTACCTGTATCCCGAGGGCCTGAATTTTTTTTATCGCCGCTTTGGAGGTTTTCTTTATAGGGTCAGCTATCGTGATAAAGCCAATCATCTCATGATTACGGGCCACATAGATGATTATGTTGCCTTTATCGAGCTGTGTGCTAACATGGGTTTTAAAATTTTCATTATATCCAATACCCTGAGTCTTTAGCCATCCTGCTTTACCTATCCAGTATTTGTCTTCTTCTATTTGGGCACTTACACCATTACCGGTATGGGATTGGAAAGAGGTAATGGGCGGGGTGCTATAGGATCTATAATGATCCACTACTGCCAGAGCCAAAGGATGCTCACTCTTGGCTTCTATAGATTTGAGGATACCGCCTATCTGTTCTTCGTTTATTCCTTCAAAATGGGTGGCTATCACTTGAGGCTTTCCTTCGGTGACTGTCCCGGTCTTATCCAGGAGCAATGTATCTATCTCCTTTCCCTGCTCAAGACTTTCTGCATCTTTGATGAGCATGCCCAACTTAGCCCCTTTGCCTATAGCTGCTATGACAGCGGTGGGAGTAGCTAAACCGAGTGCACAGGGACAGGCTATCACCAGCACGGTGATCATGGACAGCATGCCCCTCAGCCAGCTGTCTTCCACCCCCGAAAAGCCCCATATCAAGAGAGTAATAACAGATATTATCAATACGATAGGAACAAAAATCCCTGCGATCTTATCCACCAGATACTGGACAGGTGCTTTGCTTCCCTGCGCCTCTTTGATTCTTTCTATTATCTGGGCGAGTAAGGTATCCTTGCCTACCTGTATAGCGGTAAATGTAAAGCTGCCCTTCTCATTAATAGTGCCTGCAAAGACTTTAGCCCCTAGAATTTTCCGTACTGGAAGGGGTTCTCCTGTGAGCATGCTTTCATTGACAAATGATTCTCCGGATACCACTTTTCCGTCGAGCGGGATTTTCTGACCAGGTCGGATGATGATTTCCTCGCCTATCTGGACCTCTTCCGTCTTTTTAATGGTCTCCTCACCGTCTTTGGTTACAGTCACCTCATGGGGCTGGAGTCCCATCAGTTTTTTTAATGCTTCACCTGTACCTGCTTTTGCCCCGGTCTCCATCAGTCTTCCGAGCAGTATAAAGAATATAATAATGGCTGCGGCTTCAAAATATACATGGGGCTCTAAGCCTCTGCTTATCAGCCATTCAGGGAAGAAGGTGTTAAATGTACTGTAAACATACGCGATACCAGTACTTAAAGCCACCAATGTATCCATATTGGCTTTAAAAATTCTGGCCTGCTTATAAGCATTGATAAAAAACAACCGACCAAAATACAGGAGGACCGGGGTGGTCAGCACCCACATGATCACATTACCAAACGGCATGTGCATCCAAAACATACCGATCACAAATACAGGAAAAGCCAAAACTCCTGCAGAAATGGTGTTGAATTTAAGTCTCTTGTATTCCTCATCTTTCATCCTTTCAAGCTCTTCTGCTTGGATGTCTTCTATGATGAGGTCATATCCTTCGTGTTGGACTACCTCTTTCATTCCTATCAGATCCAGCTCATGTACAGCCGTCACCATGACAGAGTGAGTGGCGTAATTTACTGTGGCAGAAGCCACGCCCGGATGCTGTTTCAGGGCGTTCTCTACATTGACAGCACATGCCGCACAACTCATACCGGTGATAGGAATTTCTTTTTTCATCGCTTATCTTAATTGTACAAAATTAACATTTCAGGCATCTAAATGCTTTACATAATTTTGGATATATTTAAACAGTCTTAAAACCATTGTTGTAATTACAGGAAATTTGCGAACTTTAACACGTGATCAAAAGTTAGAGGTCTCATACTCTTGGTTAATTCCTGAATTTTATAACACATGCAAAAAACTTCTATTGATCCGGACTGTACCGGACAGTTTTCTACATTTTTTCTGGACTATATTTATCAAAAGGAAAATCTTAAGCCTTTTTACAAGCTTTTCCCAAAAATTGAAAATTTTAAACAGGCTATAAGAGAAAGAAGTTTTCCCCAGCAGTACCGGGAAGTGTTAGCAGGAGTGCTTGAAAACCAATATGCAGAAGCGGGATTGGAATCTACTTCGATAGGTTTATTAAGGGAAAGCAATACCTTCACAGTTACTACAGGTCACCAGCTTAATTTGATGACCGGGCCTTTGTATTTTATATATAAAATAGTATCTACCATTAATTTGGCCGAAAGACTAAAGAGGGAGTACCCGGATTTTAATTTCGTTCCGATATACTGGATGGCCACCGAGGATCATGATTTTGCTGAGATTAATCATTTTCAGTTAGATGGGGAGAAATACATTTGGGATTCTACGCAAAAGGGCGCTGTGGGGGAATTTGAAATTGATGAGAACCTAAAGCAGTTAATTAAGAATAATCGTTTTATACCCGATTTTTTTAAAGCAGCCTACCTGGAATCTAAAAATCTAGGTGAAGCAGTATTGAGGTATGTAAATCATCTTTTTGGTGAGAAAGGCCTAGTGGTAGTAGACGGAAACCATCGAGATCTTAAGAGGCTTTTTGTGCCGGTGATCCAGTCTGATTTGCTCGAAAAAAAAGCCAATGATCTGGTGCAGAAGAGTACTGCATCACTTGAAACACTTGGCTACAAATCACAGATCCACCCACGCGAAATTAATTTTTTTTACCTAGACAAAGGTCTTAGAGAAAGAATTGTTCAACAAGACGGCCATTACCAGATTACCAATACTGATCTGAAGTTTAGTTGGGAGGAAATAGAGAGGATGATCGAATCCACTCCTGAAAAATTTAGCCCTAATGTGGTGATGAGACCGCTGTATCAAGAAACGATTCTGCCAAACCTAGCATATCTGGGGGGACCTGCAGAAGTGGTTTATTGGCTTCAGTTAAAGGAAGTTTTTGATTTCTATGGTACTGATTTTCCTATGTTGATGCCCAGAAATTTTGCTATGGTGATTGATACCAATACCAAAAGAAAAATTAAGAGTCTTGGATTGACCCATCAGGAAATTTTTCAGGACTTTGTATTGTGGAAAAAACAATATATTGAACAGCATTCCAAGCTGGATGTGTGCTTGGTATATGAAAAAGAAAAAATTAATGAAGTCATAGAGCATATGAAGAAGGATGTGGAAAAGGTAGATATGACCCTTCAGCGCAGCGTGGAAAGCATGAAAGTAAGAATAGATAAAATCATTAATCATTTTTCAAAAAAAATCCGTCGTGCAGAAGAAAGAAATTACCAAGATTCAATTTCAAAAATGATAGCTATACATGCTGCCTTGTTTCCTAAAGAAATACCTCAGGAAAGATTTTTCAATTTTTTACAGTTTTATCTTGCAGATGAAAATTTTCTGCAGCAGCTCCACGACCTGTTTGATCCTTTAGATTACCGCTATATAATATTGGAAAGCGATGGAAAGGAAAAAAGAGCTTAGGAGCTTATACCGGACTAAAAGGAAACATTTATCCTTAGATGAAAAGACTAAGTTTTCTTTATCTATAGCCCATAAAGTGATGGGATTTCTTGATGCTCATGCCCATATCACACATGTCCATATTTTCCTATCAATTAAAAAATTAAATGAAATAGATACGCTACCCCTGATAGATAATTTACTTAATAAAAACATAACTTTGTATACTTCGGTAACAGATTTTCAGATGCGGCAGATGAAGAATGTTAAACTGGGGACTCCATTGGTCATCATGGAAGATGAATTTGGGATACCAGTGCCGGGTTTAATCGAAGAAGCCGAGGTAGATGATATTCAAATGGTACTGATTCCGCTTTTGGCATATGATTTGGAAGGGAATCGGTTAGGTTATGGGAAGGGTTTTTATGACCGGTTTTTGGAAGCATTACCGCAAGAGGTTTTAAAGGCGGGAGTCTCTTTTTTTCCACCGGAGAAGGAAATACCTTCAGAGATCCATGACATTAAACTGGATATTTGTTTTACTGCCACAGAAGTTTATCAATTTTAATTACTTATTATTTTACGTTTAAATTTTATCATATGATGTTTAAGAAATTCATGTTTGCTGTCATCATGATGGCGGGATTAAGTTTAGGGCAGAAAGCCATGGCTCAGGATTACAATACCGCTTTAGGTTTAAGAGCTGGAAACAGCGGGGGAGTTACGATCAAACATTTTCTATCTGATGCAGTGGCATTTGAAGGGCTTATCCACAGTAGATGGAGAGGTCTCATGGTAACTGGGTTACTAGAGGTACATAGAGATATCCCAGAAGCCAGAGGTCTTAGATGGTATTATGGTGCAGGGGCTCACGTAGGATTTTATAACGCCAATGCCAGAAGAGATTGGGGAGATAGGAATAGGTCTTATACCACCGTGGGTATAGACGGTATCCTTGGTCTTGAATATACTTTTGTGGAGATTCCTCTTAATTTATCTTTTGATTGGAAGCCTGCTTTTGATGTTATTGGGTATACTGAATTTTGGGCCGATGGATTTGCTCTTTCTGTCAGGTATACTTTCTAATTTTTATATCCATACAAATCAAAAAGGCGGAGAATTTATCCGCCTTTTTTGTTTTGTTACACTTTTAATGTGATGGTGGGGATATTGGTCAATCCTGTGGGACTAACTTAACCAATAAACCAGGGCTTTCGGTGACGACATATATATAACCATCTGTACTCTGGGCTACATGTCTTACCCTTCCTATATCCTGAAGCAGCCTTTCTTCCGACCCAAAGGATGTTCCATCTAGGGTCACTCTGGCTACATGCTGATGAGCCAATGCTCCTATTAAAAGATTCCCCTTCCAACCAGGGTATTTATCACTGGTTACCAAAGCCATACCACAGGGCGCAATGGATGGATCCCAGTAATGAACTGGAGGTTTGATCCCCTCTTTTTCTTGTATATCCGTAATCGTACTGCCGTCGTAATCTATTCCAAAAGTCACTAGTGGCCAGCCATAGTTTTCTCCTTTCACTACTAGATTTAATTCATCACCTCCTCTTGGTCCATGCTCATGTTGCCAGATACGGTTATTTTCAGCATCATAGACCATTCCCTGAGGATTTCTGTTTCCGTATGTCCAGATGGATGTGATTGCATTGGGTTCATTTACAAAAGGGTTGTCATCCGGTATACTTCCATCCAGATTGATTCGATGTATCTTTCCATGGGAATTGGTCAGGTCTTGGGCATTTTCTTTTGTGCCTCTTTCTCCTGAACTAAAGTATAGATAATCCTCATTATCAAATACTATCCTTGAGCCAAAGTGGACCCCGGCACTAGATGCCGGGCTGGTTACAATAAGTTCTTCCTGATCTACCAGGCTGTTGCCATCTACTCTGGCCCTCATAATGGTAGTGGCGCCACCTCCTGACATAGGCTTGGCATAGGCTATATATACCCAGCCTTTGTGTAGCTGTATATCTAAAAGACCACCCTGCCCTCGAGCGTAGACGTCCGGCATACCTTGGATTTTATTACCGGTATATTCGTCATTTTCGAAGATGAGAATTTCACCTTTTCTTTCTGTTACTAGCATTCTTCCGTCTTCCAGCCATACCATTCCCCAGGGATTTTCTAATGCTGAATATAATGTGTCTACTGTAAAATTAACCTCCTCAGGTTTATTGTTTTCTTCTGTTACGGGCAGATTATTCTGATTTTCCGAACAGGATATGCTGGCCAATGATAGGCAGCCTGCTAGCAAACCTAGGTAAATATTGTGTTTCATGTTTATAGGGTTTGAATTTAAAAGGTAAATGATATCTCGCATATAGGATAAACATAATGTGTGATGTCTCTTCGTGCTTGATTTCTTCTATCTCATATTTATATATCCACAAGATAAGAAAATTTTGGCTGCGAATGTTTTAGATATTTATTTTAACCATCCTTTAATTAGGAAGAACAATAATGGTAAGAGGGATTTGACCAACGGGCAGTATTTTTTATCTTTAGGTTTTATGGCTAAAACTAATAGACTGACATGAATAACCCTATCTGGATCATGACCTCCGCATTTGATCACTTAAACCTGGATCAAGTGATAGAAAAAGCAAAGGAAGTAGGTGTGCAGGGGCTGGACGTATGCATTTTCCGCAAAGACGGGACACGTGATGATTTTGTAGCCACCCATATGGATTATGATCATTTTACTCCAGACAGCGCCAAGGAGATATTGAATAAATTTAATGCTGCCCACCTAAAGTTATCGATAGGTGCTTTTGACAATCTGATAGGTGGAAATGAACAGCAAAAGATAAATAACCAAAATCACCTACTGAAGCTGATCAGAATGGCTTATTTAATGGGAGGAAATGATAATGATGTTACCGTGGGCACTTTTGTAGGGTATAACCATGAACTGGGTATGCAGGACGGCGGTTTTGAAAAAAACCTTGAGGAATATGTAAGGGTTTTTAAGCCGATCATCCAATATGCAGAAGACCTGGGTGTCACTATCCTGTATGAAAACTGCCCCATGGAAGGATGGAATTCTGCAGGCCTCAGTAGTACATTTAATAACCTGCCGGGGGTATTGGCTGCACGTAAGCTGATGTATGAACTGATCCCAAGCGAAGCTCACGGGGAAATCTACGACCCCTCTCATGATGTATGGCAACATGTAGATCCCACTGAAGTTATTCGCCATACAGAACTCGCCCGTCTCAAAAGGATCCATGTGAAATCTACCCGGAAGGGCAACAGTGTATTTTGGGGGAATTTATATCCTATGCATAAAATTAAACAAGATCTAGCTGATCGGGCAGGAGTGCCCACCGCACAGAGCAATTGGGACCGTCACCACTATGAAGCCACTCTTCCTGGGTTTGGTGGAGGTGACAGCATGGATTGGAGGAGCTTTATCAATACCCTGAATGAAAAAGGTTATAGTGGTCCATTTGAAATAGAAAATGAAGCAGCATTAAGTAAAGGAACAGGGAATATGGGGGCTACCATGCAGGGATGTAAGGCGACGGTTTTAAATTTGGCCCCGCTGATTTGGGAATTGACTGAAGAAGGATATGCCTATAAAAATGGCAGGATGCTTTTGCAAGATCTGGATAGAAAGGATATTCCGGTGAGGAGGATGGAGGATTTTTATTAATATGATTTTCTAAATCTTTTGGAGGAGATACAGATGCTAGTGTATTAATATAATTTTCATTAATAACCGTTATAAAATCGTAAATAAGTATTCTTTATTAAATAATGATTTAGGATAATTTAATGTAGGTATTAAGGATCCCCTGTAAATTGAGTCTTCTTTTGGTGAGAATTAACATAAAAAAATCTAAATGCCCATATAAGAGGTGGAGGCTGATATAGAGAAGCGACTAATAAATTATATATTTACTGAAGATAGGGATATATGCCTTGTACATCTTTACCAAAGTCCATAATATTAGTAAAGATCAAGGACTTAAAATGCTCAGAATAATCAGAATAGAAGGGTTATATTAAATCGATCCTAATTATTTAAGAATATATTTATTGGAGAGTTTTAGGATTTAATGCTCCGGAACTTTATATGAATAAATGGTAGTCATTCATGATAAAAGGTGAGAATATATTTGCTTAATAAACTGTATGTCGAATATATTTATTAATTAAGCTATATTACCTTTCCCTTCTCTACCAAAATCTCAGTAATATCGTTCATTGCTTTTACCTTATACTCAAAATCACCTTTCAAGGTATCACGGTAGGCATTCAGATTATCCAGGAGGTCATTGATCTCTTCGGGAAGGACCTCTTCGAGCAATTGCCGAAGGCGCTTGGCCGTAGTAGGGGATTTGCCATTGGTACTGATAGCAATTTTGAGATTTCCTTTTGTGACAATACCTCCAAGGTAGAAATCACAGTATTGCGGTGTATCGGCCACATTCACCAAGAGATATCTTTCTTTGGCTTCATGATGTATCTGCTTATTGATTTCGGGAAAATTGGTAGCTGCAATGACTATGTGTTTACCGCCAAGGTATTTCTCATCATAATCATCTACTATCAAAGTAACGTTCTTTGCATGTTGGGCAAGTTCCTTCACCGGATCTGAAATTTCTTTGGAAACCACTGTTACGTGGGCGTGGGGACTGGACTTGAGCATAAAACTTAGCTTTTCAAATCCTACTAGACCCGCGCCTACCAAAAGCACGTTCAACTGGCTCACTTTTAAAAATATAGGAAACAATTCATTCATATCAATTTTCTTTAAAGGTGATTAGTTTATCTGTTCATGCAACCCTAGTTTCTGCGTAGGCTACTTCGCGGTAGACTTCCATTAGCCGTGGGCTTTCTTTCACCACTTCCCCTATGATAATGATGGCGGGAGTGCCTACCTTCGCTGCTTCGGCTTTTTCCTTAATATCATCTATCACACCTGCTACTATTTTCTCATCCCTAGTGGTACCACTTTGGATGATGGCGATGGGTGTGTCCCCCCGGTGTGCGGCGGTGAAAGAGTTTACTATTTGCTGCAGCTTATTTACACCCATCAGTACTACCACCGTAGCCGTGGACTGTGCCGCTAAGTATAGATCAGAAGACATCTTGCCTGAGGAAGTAGTCCCTGTGATTACCCAGAAGCTTTCAGAAATACCGCGCTTAGTCACTGGAATACCGGCAGCAGCGGGTACGGATATACTCGACGTAATACCCGGTACTACGGCAGTCTCTATACCAAACTGCTCAATATAATCAATTTCTTCCGCCCCCCTTCCAAAGACGAATGGATCACCACCTTTAAGCCTGACTACGTGACCATGTTTCTGTGCATGGTATACACAGAGCCTATTGGTTTCATCCTGCGGGTTTCTTTTACTGTTGTTCCTTTTGCCCACGTATATTTTCAGAGCAGAGTCGGGGGCATGGTCCAGTAGACGCTTATCTACCAGCGCATCATATAGCACCACATCCGCTTTTCCCAATGCCAATATGCCCTTAAAGGTGATCAATTCCGGGTCACCAGGCCCGGCACCTATTAATGTAACTTTTGGTTTTACTGTGTTTTTCATGCATTCACCTCCTTACCTCTATATTCATTCATATGCCTAAATACTTCCATCGCCTCTTTAAGATACGCTTGGGCAAAATTAGCACTAGGTTCATTGTCTTTCATTTGATAGGTGATCTCACTGAAAGTTTTTCCTAGGTTTAGTTTGGATGTACCTATAAAAGCCTCATCAAACTGGCTAATGATATTGGCATAAGAATTAGTACTGATGCCTTCTGATAGCAATAGGGCCTTGGCACCGTTTACTAATCCTGTGTAGGTTTGATATATGCTGTCAGCATATTTATTTTCTGCATAGCTGTCTTCAGCGTTGGCCAATTTTTCTCTGGCTTCTAGCAGAAGGGTGGATACGAGATCTATGACTACACCGGCGCACTCACCTACCCCTACTTCTTTTATATAGGTTTCATTGTTTCCCCAGTCTATAAAGTCTGATTCCACGATATCGTCAGTAGAAGATAGCGGTTTCAGAATGTCATAGAAGTACTTCTGTTCCATGTGGTCATAGTATTGGGGGAAAGTTTTTTCTGCTCCATTGGCTTCAAAATCATCTAACAGTACACGGAGTGCCTGAGGTCCTCTTTTGCTTGGGATTTTGATTACCTTATCTGCAAAGACTCCTTCTCCGTTGCCCAATATCCTTCCACCGAGCAGCACTTGAAGTGCAGGCACTACTGAGTCACCTACTTTTATAGACATGCCCTGAAATCCTATGGCAGCCATATTGTGCTGTCCACAGGCATTCATACATCCGGAGATTTTGATCGTGAGGTCTTTGTTGAAAAGATAGTCTGGATATTCTTCAATAATAACTTCCTCTAATACTTTAGCAATGCCGGTACTGCTGGCTATCCCCAAGTTACAGGTATCTGTTCCTGGACATGCGGTGATATCCCCTAGGCTATTGTATCCATGGTCTCCCATTCCTATTTTAGTCAGTTCCTGATAGAAGAATGGTATAAGTTCCTTCTTGACATCCCTGATCAATATGTTCTGCCTCAAGGTAAACCTGATTTCATTATTGGCATATTTCTTTACCAGATCAGCAAGCGCCCTTGCCTGATCCAGGTAAAAATCTCCGAGCAAAACTTTTATGCCTATACTTACAAATCCTTCTTGCTTTTGAGGAAGTACATTGGTGATCTTCCATTTTTCATACCCTAGACTGGTAGGTTCGTCTACTGCTGGTATTTGTGGATCTGGAAGGGTCTGTAGTGCTTCATAGCTGGCGTGGTCAATGGGATAAGACTTATGTGGCAATGATTTTTGCTCCTCCTTCACTAGGCCTAAAAATGCCTCTACTCCTATCTCTTTAACCAAAAACTTCATTCTGGCCTTAAGCCGTTTGGTTCTCTCTCCATGTCGGTCAAAAACTCTTAATACTCCCTCTATGAAAGGGATAAGTTGATCTACCTCCAAGAAATCCGTAATAGGATCCGCATGACGTGGTTGGGATCCTAATCCTCCACCTAACAATACTTTAAAACCCCTCTTTTCTAATCCATCTATGTTTTTTATTTTAGGAATAAAACCTAAGTCATGTAGGTAAGAAAGTGCTGAGTCATCATCACTGGAAGAAAAGGCCATTTTAAATTTTCTTCCCATTTCCTGACAGATAGGATTTCTAAGGAAATATTTAAATGTAGCTTCTGCATATGGCGTTACATCAAATGGCTCATTTGGGTCTACCCCAGCAGTTTCAGATGCCGTAACATTCCGTACTGTATTCCCGCAGGCTTCCCTGATGGTGACATCGTCCTTGGCCAGTTCCGCCCATAGCTCGGGAGTCCTGTCCAAACTTACAAAATGGATTTGAATGTCTTGTCGGGTAGTGATGTGAAGCCTGCCTATGGAATATTCTTCAGACACTTCACAGATTCTTTTAAGCTGCTCAGAGGTGGCTCTTCCATAGGGTAGTTTGATCCTCACCATCTGCACGCCGGGCTGTCGCTGTCCATAGACGCCACGTGCCAGTCTCAAGCTACGGAATTTTTCCTCATCGATCTGCCCGTTTCGGAAAAGGGCAATCTTTTTTTCTAATTCTAGTATATCTTTTTCTACTACCGGATTTTCTATTTCAGTACGGAAACTTTGCATGGTAGGTGGTTTAATAGGTTCTAAGTATGAGTATGTGGGATAAGTGCCGGCCTAATTTATAAAGCCGACACTTACCGTGTCTAAAGTAGCTTCGTCTATCAGGATAAAGCTGCCATTGTTTTTATTGTTTACATAGGAATCAAAGTGGATAGGTTTACTTAGCCTAAAATTAACTTTGCCGATATCATTCAGTGATAGCTTTTCTGTAGCCTCTTCTCCGCTAAAATCGGTATGGATTACACTCTCTATACTGTCCACTTTGGCCAGTACACTGTTAACTCCATGCTGTAAGATAAGCTTGGAACCTACGGTCAGGGGTTTTCTGTTTACCTGACAGATGATGGCCGACAGTTGTTTTTCGGATGTGGGGAGCTCATCTGATTTGACCAGCATATCGCCCCTGCTTACATTGACCTCATCTTCTAAAGTGATGGTGACTGAACTGCCTGGCAGGGCTTCATCATATTCTTGATCAAAAAACTCGATGGTTTTAATTCTGCTCTGAGTAAACGATGGCAATACCGTGATATCGTCGCCCACAGCTAATCTTCCGCCATGCAATTTTCCTGAAAAACCTCTAAAATCATGGTAGGAAGAAGTCTTTGGCCGGATCACATACTGCACCGCAAAACGAGCTGCTGTACTTTCCTGTAAGTCCGAAGGTTCCAATACCTCCAGATGATCTAGCAGGCTGTTTCCTACATACCAGGACATTTTTTCCGATTTCTGTGCGATATTGTCTCCATTAAGCGCACTGACTGGGATAAAAGAAATCTGATCGGAGGTATAATTACTTTTTTTGATAAGGACTTCAAAATCTTCTTTGATTTTTAAGTAGGTCTCTTCATCATACTCTACCAAATCCATTTTATTGATGGCAACTACTATATGACTCACCCTTAAAAGATTGTTGATAAAGAAGTGCCTATAGGTCTGCTCGATTACACCTTTTCTGGCATCTATCAGGATGATGGCCACCTGAGACGTAGATGCACCAGTGACCATGTTTCTGGTGTATTCCACATGACCTGGTGTATCTGCAATGATGTAATTGGCCTTTTCTGTAGAAAAATATATATGGGCTACATCTATAGTGATGCCCTGTTCACGTTCTGCTACCAGTCCATCTGTAGCAAGGGAGAAATCAAGGTAATCAAAACCTTTCTGCTTAGAATTACGCTGAATGGCTTCTATCTTATCAGTGGTCAAAGAATTGGTGTCGTATAACAGTCTGCCTATTAGCGTACTTTTGCCATCATCTACTGAGCCTGCGGTTGCTATTTTAATAAGTTTTCTATTATCTGTCATGGCTGGAAGGTCTTTATTTCAATAATTTATAAATCAATTGTATCAGAGGTAATTAAAAATATCCCACTTTTTTACGGTTTTCCATGGCTGACTCCGATCTTTTATCATCTATCCGGGCGCCTCTTTCAGATATAGTGGAGGCTCTTATCTCTTCTACTACTGCATCAAGTGTTTCTGCCTGAGAAAAAACAGCTGCTGTACAGGTCATATCCCCTACTGTTCTGAACCTCACCATTTCTTCCAAAACCTGTTCATGCTGTTCTCGGTAAACATGTTCATTGGCTGTCCAGATCATACCGTCTCTCATAAACACTTCGCGTTTATGGGCAAAGTAAATAGATGGTATTTTTATCTTTTCTGTTTTGATATATTCCCACACATCCAGTTCCGTCCAATTGGAAATAGGAAAAACCCTTACATTCTGTCCTTGATGGATCCTTCCATTCAGCATATCAAATAATTCTGGTCGCTGGTTTTTTTCGTCCCATTGGC
This sequence comes from Anditalea andensis, assembly GCF_000714815.1. Lineage (GTDB taxonomy): Bacteria > Bacteroidota > Bacteroidia > Cytophagales > Cyclobacteriaceae > Anditalea > Anditalea andensis. The sequence continues at coordinate 261,182 of NZ_JMIH01000022.1, forward strand.
CGAAATCATCCCGAACAGAAAAGATTCTTTCCTTTGCCCGGGCCTTTTCTTCGTCTCTTCTGGCACCACCTATACAGGCATCAAATTTAAACTCCTCTATAGCATCCAATAAGGTGGTGGTCTGCAGAGTGTTTCGGCTGGAGTACCTTCCTTTTTCTTCTCTTACTTTTCCCTGGTCTATAGCGTCCTGTACATTTCTTACGATTAGTTCAAGGCCTAGCTCCGCCACTAATTGATCTCGGAATTCAATTGTTTCCGGAAAATTATGCCCTGTATCTATATGAAGAAGAGGAAAGGGAATTCGCGCAGGATAAAAAGCTTTTTGAGCCAATCTGACCAAGGTAATTGAATCCTTGCCACCGGAAAAAAGTAATACAGGTTTTTCAAACTGTGCCGCTACTTCACGTATGATGTGGATGGATTCTGCTTCTTTTGGATTTGGTATGAATATGTTGCTCATTTTATTAGATTATTTTATATGTAAACCACATTCTTTTTTTGAATCTTCCCACCACCATCTTCCGGCACGAGGGTTTTCCCCGGGGGCTATTGCTCTGGTACAGGGGGCGCAGCCTATGCTGATAAAGCCTTTGTCATGAAGCGGGTTATAGGGGATTTTGTTGGTTTGGATATATTCCAGCATTGCATCATATGACCAGTCCAAAAGTGGATTGTATTTAATGACTTTATTGCTATCATCCCATTCCAGCTTATGCATCTGACTGCGGTTTGCATTTTGATCAGCCCTAAGTCCGGTTACCCATATCACCGCTCCCTGTAATGCTCTTTTAAGAGGTTCCACTTTTCTTACATAACAGCAGTTTTTTCTGTTTTCGGTTGAATCATAGAATCCATTTATACCTTGGGCGCTTACCAGATTTTCTACGGATGAAGTATTGGGGTAGTATAGTTTTATGCGTGTCTTATATTTATGTTCTGTACGGGCCAGTAGGTCAAGTGTCTCCGGAAATAGTCTGCCGGTGTCAAGTGAAAATATACGGATGTCTAATTTCTGCGTTGCGATCATCTCTGTGATGACCTGATCTTCCTGACCCAATGATGAGGAAAAAACAACATCTCCGGGAAAGAGTTCACTTAAATACTTTAACCCCTCAGCAGGGGAGAGGGTATCGATGACCGGTGCTATTGCTTCAATGTTTTTTTTCATCTGTTTATAATTTGTTTTTCAAAGGGCAGATGTAATCTCGCATTTTAAAATTCCTCCCAGAGTGTGACATTTTTTGAATGTTCGATGCTCTTTTTATAATTGGAGCTCAATGGCCATAACTTTGCCTCTACTGTAAGGTCTGGATGAAAACCTGAACATTTTGCCTGTTTGGTATCATAGCATGAGGTTATTCCGTTTTGTATTTCATCTGTGCCTACCTGTTTTACCAGATCCTAACGGTAATCTTCTTCAGTATCTGCTTCTATCTTTACCTTGGTCATTTTTTCCCAGGCTCTTTCATGTAGATAATACAAAAGTATTTTGCTGACCACTTCCACTGAGCCTATTGAAATCGCCATAGAAAGCTGCCCCGTTATAATATATGATATGATGATAGTGTCAATTGTACCCACAATTCTCCACGATACGGATTTAACAAAACTCTTAATGTTTGTGTCTTCTCCAGTGCGGTCTACAAACCACTTTTTGATGGGTTGATCTAAAATCATAGCTAAAATCGACAATGTTGAATCTGTAAAAGTATACAAATCCTATAAAAAAGATAGGGTTTGTGTAAATTTTTTTTTATTCTTTTTCGAGTATATCAGCTAAGGTTTTGTTTTCCAGTACATTAAGCATTTCGTCTCTCACTTTGATCATCACTTTATTTAACCCACATGTAGCTTCATCTTTACATTCTATACACGGTTCGTAATAATTTATGCTGACACATGGGACCAGTGCTATCGGACCGTCCAATAGGCGTATTATCTTGGATAATGCCACATCTTTAGGGTCTTTGATCAAGTAATAACCTCCTCCTTTTCCTTTTTTGCTGCCTAATATTCCGGCCTTCTTCAGTTCAAGTAATATGTTTTCTAGAAATTTATGAGATATGCCGTAAGCCTCGGATATGTCTTGTATCAAGGCAGGCTTTTTATTACCCACTTTTCCTAAAAATGTCAATGCGTGAAAAGCGTACTTGGTTTTTTTGGATAGCATGTTACAAAAATATAAATTTTATTTACTCCAGGCCGGAATTTCCTGTATAAGTAAATAGAAAAGCTATAATGTTAAAAAAAAGCCCCTTATGAAAAGAGGCTTTTTAGCATTGAGTTTCTGGTTCCTAAAATAACCTGATACCCAGTGATAGGATAATTTGGTTTTGTCTCTGGTCAGTTTGAAATCCCGCTATACTTTCTGCCGTTCTGCCCAAGGGACCTTCATATTTTAGATCAAGTATCAAATTGGCGATATCCAATCCTATTCCGGCTTGATAGCCTATTGTAGAAGTGTTGTAATCAGGGTCTATAATATTGTCCACGTTATCTTTGAGTTCTGAACTGAGCATGAAATTGGCTACCGGACCAGCCTGTATGCGGAAGATGTTAGCCAATTTTAAACCCAGCATTACCGGAACATCCAGCCTATTAAAAGATGCGGCATAAGTTACCCTGTTATTGCCGTCCATCCGGCTTATTTCACCACCTGTATTGGTATATAGTACTTCAGGCTGGATAAAGAAAGTATTTCCCCCCATTCTGATAAAGCCCCCAAGATGGTAACCTATCCTGCTGTCACCGCTGGTATATCCATTTCCGCTGACATTGACATTGCCCTGACTAATCCCTAATTTAGGTCCAATGGAGAATTCCTGAGCCTGTACGCTGCCTAAAGTGAATAGGGCGATCACTGCTATAAATAATTTTTTCATGATTTTTATATGGTATAATTTGAATCTAGTATCTCTCTTTTTCTCTTTGACAGGAGCATGAGGTCCTAATTTGATCATCAATACAACGATAGTAAGCGAAAAAAGATGCTTTATAAAGAAAAAAAATTAAATATTTTTAACAAAAAGACATTTTGAATGACGGAATTTCTTCTATTAAACTGCGTTTTGTCTTATCATATGGTGAAATCATATGAAGGTTATTTATTTCAAACAATATAAAGGATTTACCGGGAAAGCTTGATTTTAAATTAATCTTTTAAGGTTAAACTTTTGATCGTGGTTACAATTTTCTCTACCTCAAAAGGTTTTGAAAATAGGGCATCAAATTTTTTTGATGATTTTGCTTTCATGTGCTCCAAGTTTCCTTGGGTAAAACCGATGATAGGAGTAGATTTGAGAATAGGATGTGCTTTTATTTCTTCCAAAAGTTCAATTCCATTCATTTTTGGCATCATGATATCGGTCATGATAATGTCAAAATTAATATCCTCAACCAATATTTTCATAGCCTCTATACCGTCTTTAGCTAAGGTTACCTGATATTGGTTCTTTTCTAGTAGTTTTTTTAGAATAAAACGATTAATTTCTTCGTCTTCAACTATCAAAATCTTCATAAATCTATATTATAAGCCTGTTTCACGTAAAATATACCACTTGTAAAAAGTTATTTTTTAAACATAAATAATAAAATGGTAAAAATAAAAGGTGGTTTAAGTTTTATATCTAAAAAGTTTTGCATTGAAGAAAAATATACAAAAGGACCTAAAAAAGTCCTTTTGTATATGTTAATAATCATAAATTACTTTAGATCAGCCACCTTCCCCTGGTTGGCCTAATAATCCTACCATATTTAAAAGTACCAAAAGTATTACCACTGGGCATACTATTCTAATAAAAAACACCCATAGTTTTCTTAGGACACCTTTAAAGATGGGTGACCCGAGTTCGATTTCATCTGCATATGCTTTTATTTTAGATACCCACCCAGTATATAGACTCAGCATAAGACAGATCACGACTACTGCTAATGTGCCAAAGAAAAAGTCCATCATATCAAAGAATCCTGATTTGATGATTCCAAAGAAATTGATCGTCATGGTATTGAATACATTGCCTTCAATAGAAGATAATGCGGATGGAATAGACAAAAGCATAGCCGCGCCGCCTATGATCCATGTAGCTTTTTTGCGGCTCCATTTTTTTTCATCTATAAAATAGGATACAGGAACTTCTAGCATAGAGATACTGGATGTAAGAGCAGCTACCAGCAGCAATAGAAAAAATAATGCCCCTATAAAATTACCTCCTGGCATCGCATCAAAAACCTTTGGAAGCACATCGAATACCAAAGCTGGCCCTCCTGCGGGATCCTTTCCCGGTAATAAAGCAAACAGCGCAGGGAATATCATCAGTCCGCCAAGCAGTGCTACGGCACTATCCATACCTGCTATCCAGGTAGAAGATTGTACTATATTGTTAGATTTGGGAAGGTAAGAACCGTAGGTGATCATCAGGCCCCAGCCCACTGACATGGAGAAAAATGCCTGTCCCAATGCTGCCAGGACTACTTCCCCGTTAATTTTAGAAAAATCTGGCTCTAAGTAATATCTAATTCCTTCTTCAGCTCCTTCTAAGGTCACAGCTCAGCCAGCTATAAAAAGGATAATAAGAAACAGAACAGGCATAAGAAATTTTGCAGCTTTTTCTATACCGCCGGATATTCCACCCAATACTATGCCTATGGTCATCAATAAAAACATGAAGCATAACGGAACCACATACATAGGAGTGTCTTGAAACTCCGAAAAATCTATAGGAATATCAATCAGCTCTGTGAAAATATAACCTATGGTCCAACCTGCAATAACAGAGTAATAACTCAAAACGCAAAAGCAGACTAATATACAGAGCCCGCCAGCACTCTGCCAAAACTTGCTTCCCCCCTGTGGTTCTGATAGCTCCGATAGGATTTTTGCCCGATCTTCGACCTAACGCTATTTCATTTAATAAAAGCGGTAATCCTATTAGTAAAACACAAATGATATATACAAAAACAAAGGCTCCCCCGCCATTCTCACCAGTGATGTAAGGAAACCTCCAAATATTACCTAATCCAACCGCAGAACCTGCTGCAGCCATAATAAATCCAAAACTAGAGCCCCATTGGCCTCTATCTGGAGTATCAGAACTCATTGCCATAAAATTTTATATAGATTTTGTTTCAAATTGATAATTCAATTTTTGTAAGAATGAGCTAATTTAAGTTGTTTTGCTAAAATACCAATTCCTTCTGTAAAACTTTTCGGCCTAAAATCCAATTCCCGTATGGCTTTGTCTATAATTAATCCAGTTTTTAAAGGCCTTTTGCCTTTATGTTCCAAGCTAGAGGAGGGGACATTCACTATACAGGACTGATCCAAACCGAAATACTTGGCCGTTAAAACAGCCATTTGATAAGGAGTGATCCTGTCAGGGCCACTTACATTAAATATTCCGTAAGCTTTAACCATTGCGATTTTGATAATGCCATCTGCCAGGTCTTCCGCCAAAGTAGGGGATCTGAACTGGTCGTCTACCACCTGGATTGTTTTGCCTGCTTCGAGTGATGATTTTACCCAAAGGATCAGATTGGATCTGCTCATGTCATGTGATATGCCGTATACCAGCACTGTCCTGACTATGGACCATTTAGATAAGGATGAATTCATGATCGCCTTTTCTGCCAGTAACTTTGAACTACCATAGTAATTGACCGGATTTCCCGTAGCTTCTTCAGTATATGGCCCATCTTCTCCACCAAAAATAAAATCTGTAGAAACAAAGATTAAATGAGCATCTATTGACTGACAGGCCTTTAAGATCAATGATGTAGCTTCTACGTTTTGTTTATAACATTCGGCTTGGTTAACTTCGCAATCATCTACCTGTGTCATAGCTCCAGCATGAATTACGGTGGTAGGTTGAAATTGACGAAAAATTTCTCCGATTGCTTTAGGGCTGGTATGGTCCATTTCCATGTATCTGAAACCAGACCATACTGATGGCAGCCGGCTCCGGCCTTTTCCGGTAGCCAATATCTCACAATCCGCATGGCGTATCAGTTGACGAACTAACTTCTGCCCCAAAAGTCCATTGGCCCCAGTGATCAGTATTCTATAGTTAGTGGGCATATTCATAGCCGTAGTCTTTTGTGATCCGGCTTTTCGCTATTTTATCCACCTTTACCTTCATATAAACAGGTTCTCTAGGTCTATCGGATCGGTCGGTGGGTTCAGCAGCTATTTTATCCAGTACCTCTAATCCCTCTACTACCTTTCCAAAAACGGTATAGGCATTATCCAAATGGGGTGTGCCCCCGACCGTGGTGTATTGATCTATTTGTTGTTGGGTGAGTTTTTTATCTAGATTGGTGTTAAAAAACCTTTCCATTTCTTCTTTATGAGAGAGCATCAGTTGGTTGATGCCATTAAAATCACCAAATTCATATAGCTGTCGGTAATTTTCCTGAAGAGGTTTATTACTTTCCAACTGCGTATACCTCATAAAGGATTCCTGAAGCCTTTTCATATCAGTGGTCAACTCCAGTCGGTCATAAACTCTTCCCTGCACGATATAAAACTGCGTACCACTGGATCTACGGTTGGGGTTAATGTTATCCCCCTGTCTTGCAGCCGCTATATTTCCTTTTGCATGGATCCTGTCTTCCTGAATTTCGGCAGCGACGGTATATTGCTGGTCCTGAGGGGTATTATCCTTTGAAAATACATCACCCCCCTGAATCATGAAATTTTCTATTACGCGCTGAAATTCGGTAGAATCATACCGGTTGCTTTGGGCCAGGTCTATAAAGTTTTGCTTATGCTGGGGTGTATCATCAAAAAGCACTGCATACATGTTACCATGCCTGGTCTCTATGGTAATCAGATAATCTTTTTCTGTAGCACATCCGGCCACCAATAGGACCATAGCCATAAGCTGAAATAATCGTAAAGGCATGATTAATTTTTGATTATAGATTTTATTTCTTTTAATATTCTGTCCCCACCGGCATTCAGTACTTTTTCGGCCAGCATTTGACCAATTTTCTCAGCTTCATATTTACTGCCTCTAACTTTTTGTATGATTCTTTCGGTGCCGTCAAGGCTAACTATTCCGCCTTTAAGTTGCAAATCTTCTCCTGCTACTTCAGCTAAACCATATACGGGTATACTGCATCCTCCTTCCAGAATCCTTAGGTAGCTCCTTTCGGCAGCTAAACGGAAACCGGTATCTGAATGGTGACAGGCTAAAACAATCTTTTCTTTCACATAAGGGTCCATCCCAGTGGATGATTCAATAGCTATGCTACCTTGACCTACGGCTGGAGTGAATTCATCCAATGAGAGTTCGTATCTGATCATCTCATCATAATTCATACGGTGAGCTCCTGCATAGGCCAAAAGCAGTGCATCACATACTCCACTTTCCATTTTGGCTATACGGGTTTGTAGGTTGCCTCTTACCTCCACTGTTTTGATGTGGGGGTAAAAATGTTTAAGTGTAGCCACTCTTCTGGTGGAAGATGTTCCAAGTAAAAGAGGAAGGTCAGGGTTTTGATAATCTATATCTTTTCTATGACTAAGAATAATATCGTTGACTTTTTCCCTTTCAGTAAATGCGATGATCTCAAATCCTAAGGGAAGTGACGACTGCATATCTTTCGCACTGTGTACGGCGATATCTATTCGGCCATCGGCCAACTGCTCTTCCAGTTCTTCTGTAAATACACCTTTACTGCCGATTTTAGCTATCGAAACATCCAGGACTTTATCTCCTTTGGTTTCAATGATCACGATTTTGCTTTCAAGACCTGTTTTTTTTAAAAGGTCTGCTACATGATAGGCTTGGTATAGGGCTAACTTACTCCCTCTGGTACCGATTTTTATGGGTTCCATTATTCTTTTATTTTCCGTGCACTATTTTTCTTGCCAGCAAATTCCTCAATATATTCTATGATTTTACCCGCTATATTGATTCCGGTGGCTTTTTCTATACCTTCTAATCCAGGAGAACTGTTTACTTCCAGGATAAGTGGACCTCTGTCAGATTGAAGCATGTCCACACCTGCCACTGCCAAACCAAGGGCTTTAGCTGCACCTAATGCCGCCTGCTTTTCCGATTTGGACAATTTTATGAGTTCTGCTTTTCCACCGCGGTGAAGGTTGGACCTGAATTCACCTTCTGCCCCTTGTCGCTTCATAGCTCCTACCACCTTACCATTAACAATAAAGGCACGGATATCTGCGCCTTTTGCTTCTTTGATAAATTCCTGTACGATGATCCTGGCCTTCAGCCCATGAAAGGCCTCTATGACTGACTGCCCCGCTTTCTTGGTCTCTGCAAGTACCACTCCCAATCCTTGCGTTCCTTCGAGCAATTTGATGATAAGCGGTGCTCCGCCCACATGCTCTACAATCTGCTTTTCACCACCTTTAGAAAAATTAGTGAAAGCTGTTTTGGGCATGCCCAACCCAGCTTTGGATAGGATCTGTAGACTTCGAAGCTTATCCCTACTCCTGACGATCGCCTGCGATTCTACTGCAGAGAATACACCCATAAGTTCAAACTGACGAACTACAGCCGTACCATAAAAAGTAACAGATGCACCAATCCTAGGAATGATGGCATCTATGTCCGTTAACTTCTCCCCTTTGTATATAATAGAAGGTCCTTCCTGCTCTATGATGAGGTCGCATAAAGAATGATCTACGATTATGCCTGTATGCCCAGCTTCCTGGACTGCCTGCAGTAATCTTTTAGTGGAGTATAAATGTGAATTTCTGGATAATATAGCGACTTTCATGTATTGGGGTTTTTAAAGTTTTTAGAAAGATTTACCTGATCTATATCGACTAAAAACTTACCTTTTAAAGTCTTTCTTCCTATTAGAATGGCATTTCTCATTTTTGACCTGTCGGACAAGGTGAATTCGGCTTCAAATTCTTCGCCAAACATACTCACTATTGTATTCACTTTATATCGAATCTCGGCGACACCGAAAGAATTTTTAACTTTTTTTTGAGTATAATTCGCTGTTTTTATCAGCCGGTCTTTATATTTAATATGTCCGGGAGCCAAAACTTTGAATTCAAGGATGCTTATTCCATCTACTGTCTTTTCTTGTACATATTCGCAGTGGATAGAACTGGTATAGGCACCTGTATCTATTTTCCCAGATATCATGTGTAACCCCCATTCTGGAAGGGTGATTTTTTCTCTTCGGCCTATAATTCTTTTTTCTTTCATATATTTTTGTTTCTCAGCACCCTGGCTATTCCTAAAGACAGGTCAGTAAAGATGATTTTGGCACTGGCGTTTCTTTCCAAATGATAAAAAGCCTGATTTAATAGATCATATATCCGGATGATCTTTTCTTCGGTTAAGGCTTTTAAGGAAAAATTCTCAATAAATGCTCTGTCTGAGGCTGCGGTTCTCATCAGTCCGTCCAACTGGCTTCTTTTTAGCAGACTCTCTCTTAATACCGTCAGACCAGTTAGGAATAGTGCTTTTTGCGCTTCTTTGTCTATTGAAGCAAACTCCTCGCTCATGGTGAGTATTGGATTAATTTCTAATCCAAAGCAAATTCTCATCCAATCCCTGAATTTGACCGTATTTTCATCCTGTATCTGGTCTGCCAGTTGAAAAGCCTCTCTCATGCTGCCATCTGCCAAGGGGGCAATTTGGGCAGCAGCTTCGGGTGTGCTGATGCCCGAAGCAATAAAGTGATCTTTAATCTCCTCATCCCGAAAAGCCCTTACCAATACTTTCTGTGTCCTTGACAATATGGTAGTGAGCAATTTGTCCGGCTGGTTAGAAACCATGAGAAAAAGGGTTCTCTCAGGCGGTTCTTCCAGGATCTTGAGTATAGCATTAGCAGCAGTTACATGCATATATTCAGGAAACCAAATGAGCATGATTTTGTATCCCCCTTCAAAAGACTTTAAAGACAGTGTCTTTATAATCTGTTTTGCTGCATTTTTAGAAATGTTAAGCTGCTTGCCGTCAAAACCATTGTGATAGTTCCAGTCAGAGAGGTTGCCATAGGGTGAGCTAAGGACGAATGAGCGCCAGGGTGAAAGGATATCCACCTTTTTCTTATTATCATCATCTGAAATCAGGCTGCCGGGAACAGGGAAAGTGTAGCCTACATCTGGATGGATCAGTTTTCCCATCTTTAAGCAGGAATCACATTTTCCGCAAGCATCTTCCTCCTCTGGCTTTTGGCAGTTGACGTAGGTAGCCAGGGCCAAGGCCATGGCCAGATTGGCGGATCCTTCCGGACCGTGAAATAGAAGGGCATGGGCAAGGTGATTGGTTTGGATAGCCTTGATCAGCCTTTCCTTGGTTTCCCTTAATCCGGGGATGGATGAAAATAACATCTATAATGGTTTCAGTAAATCTTATAATCCTTTATCCCAGATCCTGTAAGTTTTTGTCAGTTCATAGACTTTTTGCAGGATGGCTTTTTCTGTTTCATCAAATGAGTGCCCGCGGCGTTCCATTACCTTTTCTGCCACTTCTTCAAATTTCCGAAACTGAAAGGTAGAAAAGCCGGCTGCTCCTCCCCAGGAGAAGGAAGGTACGAAATTTCTTGGAAATCCATCTCCAAATACATTGGCACCCACTCCTACCACAGTCCCGGTATTAAACATGGTGTTGATACCACACTTGGCATGGTCAGCCATCATGAGGCCGCAAAACTGAAGTCCTGTATTGGCAAATCCGCCTCTGGTATATTCCCAAAGTTTGACGGAAGCATAATTGTTTTTAAGATTAGAAGTGTTGGTATCTGCTCCCATATTACACCATTCTCCTATGACTGAGTTCCCCATAAATCCGTCATGGCCTTTATTGCTATATCCGAAAATAACAGAATTTGATACTTCACCGCCTACTTTACTGTAGGGGCCTATGGTGGTATCACCCCTCATTTTGGCACCCATGTTTACAGTAGATCCCTCGCATAGCGCAAAGGGCCCTTTGATCAGTGCCCCTTCTTGGATACTGGCATTTTTACCTATATATATAGGCCCATCTTCGGCATTCAGTACTGCTGCCCTGATGTGGGCGCCTTTTTCTACAAAGATATTTTCCTCTTTATAACAGATGGTGTGTTTATCAGCGATGCCTTCAGATGTTCTGTTTTTAGTTAGAAGACTGAAATCCGTTCTTATTTCAGCCGCATTGTGCTGAAAGATATGCCAGTTTTTACTGATTAACCTGTAATCGTTTTTAAACTGTTCAGTAGATTTTCCCTTGATGGCCTCTATAGAAAAACTCTTGGGATCTTCTATACGTGCGGCTAGTAAGGTCTGATCGTGCCATAGAGACTGTCCTTTTTCGAGCTTTTTGATATTATTGACCAATATATCATTGGGACATAAGGCACCGTTGATGAACAGGGATGGTGTATTTTTGAATGAATATTTGTCCCGTAGGTAATCTTGGGTGTAATATCCTGCCTGGACATCCCAGTACTTTTCCCATTTTTCGGCAATAGTCATTATGCCTACTCGGATAGCTGCTACCGGTCTGGTAAAAGTAAAGGGCAATAGGTTACCCCTCAGGGCGGGATCGTCAAATAATATTAAATTATCCATAGCTACAAAAATAAAAAAGTCTTTCGGAAAACAAGTTTCGAAAGACTTTTAAACTCTTTATAGAGAAAAGATTTTAGTTCTTTTTGTATCGTCTGTTGAATTTTTCAACTCTACCAGCAGTATCCAAAAGCATTTTCTTACCAGTATAGAAAGGGTGCGAATGTGAACTTACTTCTATTTTGTAAACCGGATATTCTTTACCGTCTTCCCAGGTGATCGTCTCATTCGTTTCGATCGTAGACCTGGTGATAAATTTATATTCGCTAGAGGTGTCGTAAAATACAACATCTCTGTAGTTAGGATGAATGTCTTTTTTCATGGTATTACCTATTTATAATTATCTCTTTTTCAAATTGGAGCACAAAGTTATTCTTTTTTATAAACTCGTCCAAATCTTTAACGATGAATTATTTAAGCTGCAGGAACGGAACTTTATTATTTTATGGTAAATTTAAGATAAATTGCTATATTTCTGATAAGGTATTTGGACTTTTATAAAACATTGAGATATGAAATTTTTTTCTCTACTGCTGTTTTTATTCCTTGGTATGGTAGCAAATGTACGTGCGCAAAGTGCATATCTACCTATAGATAGAGATTATTATCATATCATAGACAGGTACGTGATAAAATGCGGTCCTTTTTCAGATATGGTTTCCACGGGAATAAAACCTTACCGTAGGGATCATGTCGCTGAGTTTCTTGATAGCCTTTCCAAAAATATATTAAACTTTACCTCAGTGGATCGATTTAATATCTCTTATTTAAAAGATGATAACTGGGAATTTTCAAAGGCCGAGACGAGGGGTAACGAGAATGTATTATGGGGTCTTTACCGGAAACCTGCTGATTTTTATCACTTTAGGGATAAACATTTTGATTTTCATCTTAATCCTGTCATATCTTTTGGGGCAGGTCAGGAGTATGGAGTGGAAAACAGGCGTTTTCGCAACACGCGCGGCCTGCAAATGAGAGGAAGCATAGATAGGAAAATCGGTTTTTATACTTATTTATCCATGAATGAAGTCAGATTCCCCTCCTGGCTAGATGCCTACATCCAGCATAAGGGTGCCATACCGGGGGAAGGTTTCTGGAAGCCTTATTCTCAAGAAGGGTATAGCTATTTTTCAGCATTAGGGCATATCAGTTTTCCGGTGACCAAACATATTAATGCCCAAATGGGGCACGACCGTAATTTTGTAGGAGAAGGATACAGATCTTTGATTTTATCTGATTTTTCCAACCCATATATGTTTTTAAAACTCAATACAAAAATCTGGAGATTATACCTGACCAACTTATGGGGGCAAATGACTGCCGATGTGGTATATAACAGAGGGAGACCTACAGATGCCCGTTATCCTCAGAAGTGGTTTTCCCACCATCGATTAGCTTTTGACTTTGGCCACAAGGTGAATATAGGTGTTTTCGAATCTGTAATGGCCAATAGCTGGGACTGGAATTATTTAAATCCAGTCGTCTTTTACCGATGGGTAGAACATGGCCTCGGCTCCCCTGACAAAGTGATGCTGGGCACAGATGTAAAATGGAATATAGTACCCTCTATGCAGTTATACGGGCAGTTTGTACTGGATGAATTTTTATTTAATGAATTTTTTGGTTTAGATGGTAAGTATTCCCGTCGAAACAAACATGCCCTGCAGCTGGGATACAAATATATAGAGGTATTTGATTTACCAAATTTAGATATACAATTGGAATATAATCATGCGAGACCATATACCTATCAAGAGAAATTTGAATATAGTGCTTTCACCAATTATAGAACTCCTTTGACACATCCTCGTGGAGCTAATTTTAGGGAAGTATTGACGATCATCAGGTATCAGCCTATTTCCAGATTACAACTAAATGCTGCAGGAGTTTATCATTATTTTGGCAAGGACCCTTCCGTTCAAGAAAATTATGGTGGAGATTTACATAAAAACCATAATTTTCTGAATACCGGTATGGGATTATTCGGGCACCGGATAGGACAGGGTGTAAAACACCAGGTAGGGATAGCTTCATTTAACGCTTCCTATATGGTGAAGCATAATTTTTACTTAGATATCAGCCGGGTCCACAGAAGGCATATAGAAATGAATAGGTCCAGTCAAGCCATAAATTATACTCAAATGGGTATTCGGCTGAATATACTAAGGCACGAATATCACTTATAGAAAGTTGAAAACAATTAGCACGGTTATTGAACATCTATACTAGATATTACTTACCGGCTATTTTTTAAAGAAGTATGGGTTTAAACTTTTGTAATAATCAAGAGTTTAATATATAATTTAAGTTGGATGATTAAATAAGAATAATTAAGCTATGAAACAGATAAATACAATATTTCAACTTTTAGTGGCAGTTTTTTTTGCTATTGCATTGATATTTTTCCTTGCTTTTGATACTATCAAAGATACATTAGGTATCAGAGAGCTGACAGCCGGCACCGTGGTGGTATGGATATTAGTAGGCTTGGTCTTATATTTAATTTCATGGGCATTGGATAATGTATATATCAATGGGTTAAAGAAAGATATCCGGCGATTGGAATTAGACAAAAATGAGTTAAAAGCAAAATTATATGATATTGAGCAGGGATCAAAAATCTCCACTTCAGCGGAAAGGCCTACTGAAAAACTTCGAGATAGAAATGATAGCCTGGCTGATGAGAAGGAAAGTTCCAAAATAAAACCAAGACAGAACTATAAGTAGGAGAATATTTTTTTAATAATGATTATATTAGGAGACCGAAAAGGTTTCCTTTTTTTATCTTTAAACTAAACTAAAATGGTAGCAAAGACTTTTGGAAGTGCTGTTTCAGGTGTAGATGCCAAGGTAATAACAATAGAAGTAAATGTGGGGCAGGGTACAAAATTTTTTTTAGTGGGACTCCCGGATTCTGCAGTTAAAGAAAGTCAGCAAAGGGTAGAATCCTCACTGAAATACTTTGGATACCGTATGCCTCGGCAAAAGGTGGTAGTCAATTTAGCTCCTGCAGACATCCGTAAAGAAGGATCTTCTTATGATCTTCCTATTGCATTGGGCATACTTCAAAGCTCTGAACAGGTGGTACTTCCAACTTTATCCGAATACATTATCATGGGAGAGCTGTCTCTGGACGGAGAGCTACGTCCTGTCAAAGGGGTGCTCCCCATAGCCATAGAGGCTAGGAAAAAAGGATTTAAGGGATTTATATTACCTAATTTTAATGCTGCTGAGGCTTCTATAGTTAACAATCTTGATATTATAGGGGTAGATACACTCGAAGAAGCCATTCTTTACCTGGAAGGCAAGCTGGAGATAAAGCCTACGGTGACGGATACGAGAGATATTTTTTATAATTCATTGGATCTTTATGAATTTGATTTTTCCGATGTACAGGGACAGGAGAATATAAAGCGCGCTATGGAGATTGCCGCGGCTGGAGGACATAACGTGATTATGATAGGTCCACCGGGTGCGGGTAAGACCATGTTGGCAAAAAGACTTCCATCTATCCTGCCGCCATTGACCCTTCAGGAAGCACTTGAAACTACCAAAATTCATTCTGTAGCCGGTAAACTCAATTCAAATGCTGCCCTCATCGCCCAGAGGCCTTTCCGATCTCCACATCACACCATCAGTGATGTGGCTTTGGTAGGGGGAGGTGGAAATCCACAGCCTGGGGAAATATCGCTATCCCATAATGGTGTACTGTTTTTAGATGAGTTGCCTGAATTTAAAAGGACGGTGCTTGAAGTCATGAGGCAGCCACTGGAAGAGCGGAAGGTCACAATTTCGAGGGCTAAAGTATCAGTGGATTATCCGGCAAATTTTATGTTGATCGCCAGCATGAATCCATGCCCATGCGGATATTATAACCATCCTGAAAAAGAATGTGTCTGTGGTCCCGGCATTGTGCAGCGTTATCTTAACAAAATAAGCGGCCCACTGCTGGACAGGATTGACTTACATGTAGAGGTGACTCCGGTAAAGTTCGAGGAAATGACATCTCTAAGAAAGGCAGAATCCAGTACCAATATCAGAGATAAGGTCATAATAGGACGGAATAAGCAAACAGAAAGATTTAAAGGTAATCCAGAAATTTATTGCAATGCGATGATGCCATCCCACATGGTTAAAGAAGTATGTCAGATCAATGAAGCTGGGAAGGCCTTATTAAAGACAGCTATGGAAAGACTAGGGCTCTCTGCTCGAGCGTATGACCGGATACTCAAAGTATCCAGGACCATAGCTGATCTAGCGAATAGTGATGAAATAAGGGTAGAGCATCTGGCAGAAGCGATCCAGTACAGAAGCTTGGACAGAGAAGGGTGGGCCGGCTGATGTTAAGACATTGTTAAGCTATAAAGTGGTATTTATGTGATTGAAGGGACATTACAATGTGTTTACGTTCCTTTTTGTTAATTTTTTGTTTTCATATTTTTTAAAATATTACCAAGTAGTAATTTTTTGATAACCTGAAGTTCATCATTAGAATACATTGCCTCCCCAACTTTGTCATGCTGTACAATTATTATTTCAAAAAAACCAATTCTGGTATGCGAATTAAAATCGCTGTTGTCATGATTGGCTTGGTCATGGCTTTTTCTGATGTTTTTGCAAGGGACGCTCAGAAAGATTCTACAAGCTCAGAAAATGTAGTAGTGGAAAAAAAGCAATGGTTCCAATCGATCCAGATGAGGGGCTATGCCCAGATGAGATATAATGGATTACAATCCAATCCTGATCTTAGATGTGTGCAGTGTGACAGGTCTTGGGGCGGGAATGAGGAGTTTTTCTTCCGACGGATCCGAATGATCTTCTATGGTCAGGTGCATGAAAAGGTTTATTTTTATTTCCAGCCGGATTTTGCTTCAGGAGGAAATAATTTTGCACAGATTAGGGATATGTACTTTGACCTTGCTTTGGATGATAAGCAGGAGTTCAGATTAAGGGTAGGCCAATCAAAGGTCCCATTTGGCTTTGAGAACATGCAAAGCAGCCAAAACCGGCTACCTCTTGATCGGAATGACGGTCTGAACAGTGCCGTGGCAAATGAAAGGGATATAGGTGTATTCTTTTATTATGCACCGGAAGAAATCCGTAGGCGATTCAGTTACTTAGTTTCCAGTGGCCTCAAAGGTTCCGGTGATTATGGAATGTTTGGAATAGGCCTGTATAATGGTCAGACTGCCAATCAGCCGGAGATGAACGATAACTTTCACGTGGCCACCAGGTTCACCTATCCTTTTGAATTAAATTCAGGACAGATCATAGAAGGATCGATTCAAGGGTACACTGGTGATTTTGTTATCAACAGAACGCCACAGACAGATCTTGATCAGACAGAGTTCAGGGAATATCGTTATGGGGCCAGCTTTATTCTATACCCACAGCCATTTGGCCTTCAGGCTGAATACAATATGGGACGCGGACCCGAATTCAATCCGGAAACTATGAATGTGGAAGATGCTCCTCTAGAAGGTGGGTATGTGATGGCTTCATATTATCTGAAAAAAGGTAAAGATCTCTTTATACCCTTTACTAGATACCAATATTATAAGGGTGGTAAAAAACATGAGCTCGATGCTACACGACATAGGGTCAAAGAACTGGAGATAGGTGTAGAGTGGCAGCCCAACCGTAATTTTGAGCTCGTAGCCATGTATACGATGTCTGACAGGACTTTCGAAAATTTTACCAATCCAAATAACAGACAAAAGGGTACCTTGTTAAGGTTACAGGCTCAGGTGAATTTCTAAATCAAGTAATTAAGGTTAATAATAATGGAAAGAGCAAAGACTAAAGTTTTTGCTTTTTTTGTGTTTAATCTATGTATAATGAATCTATGGTTTTATAATCAAAAAGGTTTAAGTGGATATAACAGGATACCTAAAATATTTTTCTTAATTTCCCCTTGCATAATATTCAAAAAATGTCCCAAATCGTACTTAGAACCGTTCAGCTTACCAAAAAATACGGTAGCCAGTCCGCTGTAGATAATATCAGCTTCACAGTGGAAGAAGGGCAGATCCTCGGGGTGATAGGTCCCAACGGAAGCGGAAAGACTACCCTTTTCAGCATGCTATTGGGATTGAGAAAACCTTCCTCGGGGAGTATGGAGATCTTTGGTAAGAATAATCCTGAAGAGGTGAGAAAGGAAATGGCCGCCATTATGGATCAGGCAAATTTCTATCTGCGGATCTCGGCTAGGGAAAACCTCACCATCTCTGCTTTGACCAAAGGGGTACCATTAGACAGGGTAGATCCATTACTTTTTGATGTGGGTCTGGAGCATACTGGTAATAAAGCTTTCCAGAGTTTTAGTTATGGCATGATGAAGAGGTTGGAAATAGCAGATGCCCTGCTCACAGATCCAAAGCTCATCATCATGGATGAACCTACTAATGGTCTGGATCCTGAAGGGATACTATTTATACGACAATTGATTCTAGATCTCAAGGCAAAGGGAAAAACTGTGATTATTTCCAGTCATTATCTCGATGAGATAGAAAAAGTATGTACCCACTTTTTGATACTGGGAAATGGAAAGTGTATTTTCCATGGTTCTAAGGAAGCTGTGAAAGAGAATTACGAAACGCTGGAATCGGCATTTGTGAAGAGATTGTAAATAAATGAAAGGGTAAATTATGAAAATGATATTCACATTACTTTTTTCATTTAGCTTAATCCTGCCGGCATACCTGTATCTAGTTAATACCGATGATTTAGCAGAGGATAAAACTGAGCTATATTTAATAGAAGATGTTAGAGCTCAGCTGAATATCATGTTAAAGTTGGAAGATAAGCTAGAAGATAGTGAAATAGTGGTATTGAACCTTTGGGGGACCTGGTGTCAACCCTGTGTCGGGGAAATACCGCAGCTTAATGCTATTGCTAAGGATTATTCAGATAAGGGTTTACGTTTTCTTGCGTTTTCTGACGAGGATCCTGCGAAGTTGAAGAAATTCAATTTTGACAACTTCAAAAAGAGAAGGCCGGACTTAATATTTAATTATGAGCAATTTTTTGGCTATAGGGAAGTGACCTCTTATATCAAATCTTTGAATACGCAATATGAAGGTAATCCTGTTCCTATTCTCTTAAATTTGGATGGTTCTAAAGGGAAGGTGCTGATAGGTGCTTCTGAGGCTTATGATAAGATTATTAGAGATTTTTTAGAAAGCGAGATTAAAAATTAATATAGTTTATTTATGACTTTAAAACAACATTATCAAATAGAGATATATAAACTCAGACGGCCGGATTTTTACCTCTATGCCTTTTTAGTTATAGCTGCCTTTTTATTATTGCCAATAGTTCAAAAATCCTTTACGAGGGTAGATGTTAAAATGTTAGAACTAATAGAATCTGCCGGAAGACTGGGCAGCATATTTTTGGTTTATGGACTTATGGTAGCCTTGCCTAGAGAATTTTACAATAATGTAAACAGAAAAAGGATTTTGAACGGATACTCCAGACAGGATCTTTTCATCAGCCAAATGGTTACTGTTTCCTTATATATTGGCTTTATAATTCTTATCATTTTGGTAGTGATACCTGTACATTGGTTGTTTGGAAGCCTAAGTTTTGGGGAGTATGCAGAAGGTGTGGCTTTCTATAAGGTGATAGGGAGTTTTCTTGCATTAGTGTGCTATGGGATATTGGGATCTTTTCTGGGTGTGATTACAGGCAAACCTCATTGGGCTATTCTGATCTATTGGGGCTGGGGTTTGGTGGAGTTAGCCGGTAGGTTTATGGATATGTATAATATGTCACAGGGCAGAGCAGAGATCTATAAATACTTTATGCCTTTAAATATGTTTTCACAGGTCCAAGCCTATCAGTTGCAGGAAGTGGGACTTTTGGCAGCATTAGTTTTATTCTTAGCGCTGTTTCAGGGCTTGTCTCTTTTCAAATTTCTTAAGGCTGATTTTTAGATGAAATTACTTACGGCATCAGGCATGACAGAAGTATCACGCTTAGATGCCTTGATAACGGTCTGATCTGCGGTGCGAGAGTCCATCATACCTCTTAAAATAAATTAAAAAAGATGAAAAAAGCGATGGTATTAATATTGATTGTAAGTTCAATAGTTTTCTTACTTGGTTTCATTCTTATCAGATCCGAAGGCTATAAAGAAAATCCACCTCAGGATAATGTGGAGTTCCATTATGAGAGGAGGGAGTTTTGAAAAAGCAAAACTGAAAATAATACTTAAAATATGAGTTTGGATAAGAGGAGATTTAATGATTTGACATCATTAGATACTGGATGATTACTAGTGGTTCCTATTTCATCGGTAATCGGTCAGTGGACATCTGACAAATTTTTTTCCTACCTTTGTGCCCATAAACCTAGATCCAGATGATGTACAGAAGACCGCGCAGAAACAGAAAATCAAGTGTAATCAGAGGTATGGTGGAAGAAACCAGACTATCTACCAAAGACTTTATATTCCCACTTTTCTTACTCGGAGGTAAAAATCAGAAAACGGAGGTGAAATCTATGCCTGGTATTTTTAGGTTTTCTACTGATTTGATGCTGAAGGAAGTGGAGAGTTGTATGGAGTTAGGTATCAATGCCTTCGATATTTTTCCAGCTTATACTGAGGACCAAAAGGACAAATATGCTACAGAGAGCCATAATCCCGAAACTTTTTACCTAAAAGCCATCCAAAAAATCAAGGAAACTTTCCCCGAAGCCTGTATCATGACAGATGTGGCTATGGATCCCTATAGCTCAGACGGACATGATGGACTGGTGAAAGATGGTAAAATTCTGAACGATGAGACGCTTGAGATCCTTGGAAAAATGGCGGTGGCTCAGGCACAGGCGGGTGCCGATATCATAGGACCTTCTGATATGATGGATGGACGTGTGGGATATCTTAGGGAACAACTGGATGATCATGGTTATACTGATGTTTCCATTATGTCTTATACTGCCAAATATGCCAGTGCTTTTTACGGACCCTTTAGAGAAGCATTGGATTCTGCACCTAAAATGGGGGATAAAAAAACCTACCAGATGGATCCTGCCAACCTCTATGAAGCCATGATCGAAGCTGATCTGGATACCGAAGAAGGAGCCGATTTCCTGATGGTAAAGCCGGCTTTGGCCTATCTGGATGTCATCAGGCTTTTAAAGGATAATTATAATGTTCCTATAGCTGCATATAATGTCAGCGGGGAATATTCTATGATCAAAGCTTCTGCCGAGAGGGGATGGCTAGATGGAGAGAGGGCCATGTTAGAGTCCTTGCTCAGTATCAAAAGGTCAGGGGCAAATGTGATTTTGAGTTATTTTGCAAAAGAATTTGCTTTGTTGCAAAAATAATAAGGGAAGTGATATAGTTAAGTTTTTTATTGGATAATAAAGCAAATGCAGGTTAAATTATTAAAATTTAACCTGCATTTGCTTTTTTTGGATAAGTAGTAAATTCTCTTTGCTCACATAAATTTATAAGGACAAGACATAAATTGGTTATTGGTGCCATTCCTGATAGGTTTGGTAGCTAATAGGAAGCATCTTTCCAGAGGCAAGGTCCTATCAAGGTATTTGTTTTTGGATACTATTTTACAATTCCTCTTCCCTCTCCAGCATCAACACTGCCTGCTGGGAGACAATGTAAAATTTCTCTCCCTCATACACTATTTCATGTGCCCCGTTCAATAGAAACAGCGCCAAATCACCCTCTTTTGCCTGAAGGGGGATATAGGAAATTCTTTCTTCCTGTTTTTTCCATGGTTCGTTTTCTTCGGAATGGATGGGCAAGGGATATCCCGGGCCAACTTTGATGATATAACCCTGCTGAACCTGTTCTTTTTCTTTTACTCCTGGCGGAAGATACAGCCCACTTGAAGTCTTTTCATCCGCTTTTTTAAGCTTGATCAAAACCCGATCACCTACGATGATGATCTTTTTTAATTTATTTTCAGCTGTTAAATGCATATTGTTAGAAATTAATAAGGTACCAAAACAAATAGGTCAGGATTTTCAACAAATTGAAAAGCTCCTTTCCCCTTGTGGTGAATATAATATTAAAAAAAGGCATCCATATGATATACAGATGCCTTTTTCAATATTTCGGATCAAGAATTACTTGTTCTTGTCTTCATTTACTTCTTCATAGTCAACATCAGATACGCTGTCACCGTTACCGGACTCACCTGAAGCTTGAGCTCCCGGATCAGCACCAGGTCCACCCTGTGCACCGGCGGCGCCTTCAGCACCCTGACTGTACATTTCTTGAGACGCACCTTCCCAAGCTTTGTTCAGATCTTGAATAGCTGGTTCGATAGCTTCCAAGTTTTGGCTTTGATGCGCAGTTTTTAGCTTTTCCAACGCTCCGCTGATGTTTGCTTTGTTCCCCTCAGAAAGTTTCTCGCCGAATTCCTTCAGTTGCTTTTCAGTCTGGAAGATCAAGCTGTCAGCCTGGTTAAGCTTTTCGATTTTTTCTTTTTCAGCTTTATCAGAGGCTGCGTTTGCTTCAGCTTCCTGCTTCATTCTGTTTATTTCATCTTCAGAGAGACCGGAAGAAGCTTCTATTTTTATTTTCTGCTCTTTTCCTGTGCCTTTGTCTTTAGCTGATACATTAAGGATACCGTTGGCATCTATATCAAAGGTTACCTCAATCTGTGGTACACCTCTTGGCGCTGGCGGTATATCAGTGAGCTGGAACCTACCGATGCTTCTGTTGTCTTTAGCCATCGGTCTCTCTCCCTGAAGGACGTGGATATCCACTGCTGGCTGATTGTCAGCTGCTGTAGAGAATGTCTCAGACTTCTTAGAAGGGATTGTAGTATTTGATTCGATTAGTTTGGTAAATACACCACCCATAGTCTCAATACCAAGCGAGAGTGGAGTCACGTCAAGTAATAATACATCCTTCACTTCTCCGGTCAATACTCCACCTTGGATGGCTGCACCTATAGCCACTACCTCGTCAGGGTTCACACCTTTGGATGGTTTTTTACCAAAGAATTTTTCTACTTCTTCCTGAATTTTAGGGATTCTGGTAGATCCACCTACCAGGATTACTTCGTCTATATCAGATGGAGATAGTCCGGCATCACTCATTGCCTTTTTTACCGGATCCAATGACCTTCTTACTAAGCTTTCAGCTAACTGCTCAAACTTAGATCTTGATAGGCTTCTTACCAAATGTTTAGGTCCTGTCTGGGTAGCAGTAATATACGGCAAGTTGATCTCTGTCGAAGATGAACTGGAAAGTTCTATTTTGGCTTTCTCTGCTGCTTCTTTTAATCTCTGAAGGGCCATAGGATCCTGCCTTAAGTCTATCTGCTCTTCAGCCTGGAATTCACTAGCCAACCAGTCTATAATCACTTGGTCAAAATCATCTCCGCCTAGGTGTACGTCACCATTGGTAGATTTTACTTCAAATACACCATCACCCAATTCTAGAACAGATATATCAAATGTACCACCACCAAGGTCATACACTGCTATTTTCATGTCCCTGTTTTTCTTGTCCATACCATAAGCCAATGCTGCTGCAGTAGGCTCATTGATAATTCTTTTTACTTCTAGTCCGGCGATCTGTCCAGCTTCCTTCGTGGCCTGTCTTTCTGAATCATTGAAATATGCAGGAACGGTGATAACAGCTTCTGTTACTTCTGTACCTAAGAAATCTTCCGCAGTAGACTTCATTTTCTGAAGGATCATGGCAGAAAGTTCCTGTGGTGTATAGGATCTGTCACCTATTTTCACCACTACAGTGTCATTAGACCCTTGCTCTACTTTGTAAGAAGCATGCTTTTTCTCGTCAGATACTTCAGAGAACTTCTTACCCATAAATCTTTTTACAGAGGAAATTGTATTTGCAGGATTGGTGATGGCCTGACGTTTGGCAGGATCGCCTACTTTTCTTTCTCCGTTGCCATTGTCCAAAAATGCTACAATGGATGGGGTAGTTCTTCTACCCTCACTGTTTTGGATCACCACTGGCTCGTTACCTTCCATTACGGCAACGCAGGAGTTGGTAGTACCCAAGTCAATACCTATAATTTTTCCCATGACTGTTTATATTTTCTATTGTTAATTTCTTTTTTTATTCTTGAAATGGTAATCATCAATGGATGTGCCAAGGGAAATTGGCATTGATTTTACGTCAGATTGTCAGTCCTGCTGTCATATAATATTGATTTGACTGACAAGATATGGAGATCACCTTCAGTGCATGTCATTATCACTAAAGTTAAAGTAGTTTGAGGTCCGAGAGGCTAGACATATATTTTATTGGAGTTGGCCTTTATTAAGTATATTTGGATAGATTGGAAAAGTGTATCGGTTAAATAAAAAAATAAACAGTCATGAAGTTACGAGACATATATATATACCCTATTAAATCCCTCGGCGGCATCAGGTTAGAAGAAGCTCAAGTAGAGGAAAAAGGGCTGCAATATGACCGGAGATGGATGCTTGTAGATAAAGAAGGGAATTTTCTTACGCAAAGAAAACATGAAAATATGGCCCTCTTCCAGGTAGTATTAAATGATAAGGGTCTGAGAGTGTTTTTGAAAAATGATCAGGAGAGCAACATATTGATCCCTTATGACCTTTGTACAGGAAAGAAATTGTATGTTCAGATATGGGAGGATAAAGTAGAGGCGCAGGTTGTAGATGAGGTAATAAGTAGCTGGTTTACACAGCAGCTTGGAATACCCTGTGACCTGGTCGTAATGCCGGAGTCTACGAAGCGAAAATTAAAACCCCAATATGCTGTGAATGAAGAAACAGTCAGTTTCGCTGACGGTATGCCTTACCTGATCATTGGACAGGCATCATTGGATGATCTGAACAGCCGCTTGCAAAGCCCGGTGCCCATGAATAGGTTCAGGCCTAATTTTGTTTTCAGTGGAGGTGAGCCTTTTGATGAAGACAGGGCAGGAACTATTATGATAGGGGCCAGTCATTTTAAGATTACAAAACCATGTGCCCGCTGTGTTATGGTGACGATTGACCAGACAAGTGGGGAGAAAGGGAAAGAGCCGTTAAAAACTTTGGCTTCATATAGAACGGTAAATAAGAAGGTCATGTTTGGTCAGAACATGCTTTTACTATCTGGCAGTACAGTGAAAGTAGGCGATGAGGTGATTATGGGTTCCTGCCAAATGGATTAAATATACAAAAGGCCGGGAAGATGATCCCGGCCCATAAAAAATTAAAAACTGAATCCAGTTGTAAGTTTAAAAAAGGAATCATTTCCTTCCACTAGGTCAGTTCCAAAGGAGAATCTGGCAAATGGCCCACCGGTAGGTTTGGTGAACTGTATATAGGGACCCAACCACTGGTATGTATCTGTAGATTCGCTAATATTCGATCCGCCGGTATTAATTAAATGCTCATAATGGGCACCAAATGATAAGAAATTAGTGGCTTTGAAGCCAAAGTTTGCCCAATAATGGAGGAAGGAGAGGGTCGTCTGTGTGGGGACGGTCGTCATGTCCCTAAGTGGGGCATAAAAGCCTGCGTATATTTCACCCTCTACAACCGCTTGATCCAACCCAATTGTCAGATTTGGCACTATACCATCTCCTAATACTGAAGGACCTGTGGATCCTGAGGAAAGTAGATTTCCACCCAGGATCCCTATTTGGGGACTGATACTAAGTCCTGGAGCAGGGTTAAATCCGACTCCTATGCCGAACTCTGTCCAGTTTCCCCAGCCTCCTCCACCATCACCCTGAACGCCGCCTCTTCCGCCTGACCATAAGATTCCATAAAATGTAAAATCCACCTCATCAGAGAGGCGGTATGATCCAGTGACAAATGGATAAAATCCAAAAAATTGATCTGAATTTAGAGTTACATCAAAACTGAACCTGTCGTCATCTTGTGCCCATGAAGGTACTGCTCCCAATACCAAGACTAGTATGGATAGCCAAAATGTTTTTTTTGTAAAAAAGGTAAATGTGTGCATCATAATTTTATTTTAATGGTGTAAATAGGTGTGTTTTATAACCAAAAATCAAAGAATAAACACTTTTATTTTTAATTATGATTATAAAATTAACCATAAAAATGAAAAATGCAATAGTTTGAAGAATTTTATGATCAAAAATCAATCATCTATAAATCAGTTGGTTGTTTTTCGTCTGGATGCCTATGATTTATTTCTTTTATTAATTGGAAGCTTCAAAGTTGTAAAGTGGGCAGTATAGGATGTCTGGAGGAAGATTCGTATGATACTCCCTTTATCGTAATTTCTCGTGTGCGGTGTTTCCTAATATAGATTCCATGATATGAAAAAGGTGAGAACGTTTTGTCTAAAAATATTAAAAATCAAAAAAAGGAATGTAAAACTTAGCACCTGGCTGGATGCGCCTTTAAAAGTTAATTTCAGATCAAAAAAAAGCAGCCATTTGGCTGCTAAAGTATTAAGAAAGGCTGGGGCTATAAGATTTCACCGTCTCTATAAAAATTTTCACTTTTTCTGGGTCTATATCCGGATAGACACCATGCCCAAGGTTGGCAATATGCCGGCTCCCTCCAAACTGATCAAGCATATCTATAGTGGCTTTTTCGATTTCTTTGGCAGTGCCGTATAAGGCTGCCGGATCCAAATTGCCTTGAAGGGTTTTGTCCTCACCTATCATTTTCCGGGATTCGGCTATGCCCATGTTCCAATCTAAGCCGATAGTTTCGCAGTTTAACCTGGACATTTCCTCTCTGGCAAAAAAGGCGCCTTTGGCAAAAACAGTTTTGGGAACCTCTGAAATGGCATCGCAGATTTGACTGATATATTTTAGGGAGTATTCTTTATAATGATTGGGAGGAAGTATTCCTGCCCAGCTGTCAAATATCTGAACCAGATCCACTCCAGCAGTGATTTGGGCTTTTAAATAATTGATCGTACTGTCAGTGATCATCTGTAGCAGCTGATGGGACATTTCCGGTTGGGTATAAAGCATAGCCCTCGCTTTGGAGAAAGTCTTGGAGCCAGAACCTTCGATCATATAAGCAAAAATTGTCCAGGGTGCTCCAGCAAAACCAATCAGAGGTACCCGGCCATTGAGGTCTCTTTTAGTATTCTTAATTGCTTCAACTACATATCCTAGATCAGTATTGCCATCCGCTATCCGTAGTTTTTTTAAGTCAGCTGCAGATTTTATGGTATTAGGAAACCAAGGGCCTCGCTTTTCTACCATTTCATAGGGCAGTCCCATGGCTTCTGGGATGACCAGAATGTCTGAAAAAATAATAGCAGCATCCACTCCTAATAGATCTACGGGCTGAATAGTTACTTCAGCGGCCAGCTCTGGTGTCTGGGCCAATTCTATAAATCCACTGACACTGTCTCTTACTGCTCTATATTCGGGTAGAATTCTTCCTGCCTGTCTCATTAACCAAACAGGTGTTCTTTCCACCTTTTCGCCCCTGGCAGCTCTAAGTAATAAGTCATTTTGTAATTGCATGTGGCAAAGATAATTCAGGAAAATTTAAACTGTCTTAAAGTGTTAATTTTAATACTAAAAAAAACCGCCAGGACTATCTGGCGGAGTTATTAATGTATGTAAATTAAAGGGATTACCTTTTTTCTATTTTTTTGAAATCAGCTTCTGTTTTTCCAATAAGTTTAAGGACATCTTCAAGTGAAAGATTGGTATAATCTACCCTACCTGCCGGGTTTACAAAAACTGATGGTATAATTACTATCCTAAAATACTGATTTTCTAACCATTCACTTTCTAAAAGTTCAGGGTTAAATGTCGATTCCAAAAATAGCCTAAAGCTAGATGATGTAAAATCGATCTTATATTGAAGAACCCCTTTTTCAAAAAAGACGGTTTCTGGGAGAGGTCTCCAAATAGCACCTTGATCAGGATCTATTTCCCATCTAATGTATCCCAATACTATGTCATCATCAAAAATAGGAGGTTCAAAATCGTAAATTTCCTGAAAATCGTTAAAAGCGGTAAAATCTAACTCTACTTCAAGTGTTTCAGCCATTGTTTCAGGACCGGGAGGTCCCTGTGGGCCTTCACGTCCGATAGGGCCCTCACAAGCTTGGATGAAGAGGACAAACAAAAATAAAAAAGGAACAATAGTTTTTTTCATGATAGTATGTGTTATTGAAATTAGCTTCTTTTATAGACGAAACTATTTACAAATAGTTTTAATTATTGGTTAAATTGAAGATACTTCAAAACAATGATAACTCATCTCAGTGGGGCCATTACATCCACATGATCTTTTTCTACTACTCTATCTATATATATACCCTGAGTCACTAAGCCATTTTGTTTAGCGTATTGTTCAATTCTTTGCTTTACTTTATTAGGTCCCGGCATAACGAAGCGATGGGATTTGAGACTTGCCACGATCGCGCGCTGAGCTCCTATAATTTTCTCTTCCAAATCTCCTGCCATTTTTTCATGGTATTCTGTACCCACAAATACGGTAATGGTATCTAGCTTGCCGGCAGGTTCTACATAAAAAATAGTGTTCAGCCGGTTATCTGGGTATGACTTAAGCATACCTTCTACTTTTTGAAATGTTAATTTAAGATTCTCATCCTGTGGGGTGCCCCTGTACTCGATGCCGATCAGGTGGATATCATCCACAGGTACTACCCTTATCTCTATCTCATTGAACCCCCCCAGGACATAGTAGAAAGCCATACCTACCAGTATGACCACGATCAGAGATATTAATACCTTGCTTCTCATTCCTTAAAACATATATCTAGCACCGATAGCGCCTTGTAGTTTCAGGTGACCAGGTCTGTCTACCAATTCCATGAACAGTCCTATCTCCGCAAATACACTGATGGGCAGGTTGTCAAAATAATATTCACTGCCCACAAAGCCCTCAGGTCCCAGATCGATATTAGTGCGGGTTTCGCCTAGTAAACTGCCCGGAGCACCTAGGGTAGCGTATAGGTAATCCACCCTTACAGATCTCAGCTGGATCCCCAGTCCCCCATAAGCGACCAAAGTACCTTCTGTAATGTCAAATTCAGCGGTAATATCTTCATGATAGGCAGACCTTACGTTCAGCGAAAAACCATTATAAGTACTGTGACCATTATATACTGAATTGGGTGCAGGTCTGTTTCGGTCAAAGGCATTACGGTAATACATTCCGCTGTTTGACCCTGCCCGGCCAATCATCCCCTCTATAGATATTTTATCATCTAGGAAAGTCTTATAAGTTATACTGAGTGGCTCACCCAGTCTTAAGCCAACCGAATGTTCTTGAGAAAAACCTATCAGTGGTAGGAAAAACAGTACAAGGAAAATAATTTTTTTCATGAGTAGTATCATTACTTTTTTTAATGGTCACACAGCATCTCGCAAATAAAACCCCGATAGCTTTTTAGATTATCGGTTGTCCCGGTGTGGGTGGATTCTGATCGTGATCGATATTATAAATTGATATGGAATATGTGGTTATATGTATTCCTTGAAAACGGCACAAAAATACAGTGTATTGTTTATATATCCACTTAATCACTATAATTTTCAAAGATAACCTAACTGACCATCGACTTTAACTGCATCTGGTGCAAATTAGCGTAGTAACCACCCTGGGATAAAAGCGATTCATGTGTGCCCATTTCCTTAACTTCTCCCTGATGAAGTACGATGATCTTATCAGCTTTAATGATGGTAGATAGCCTATGGGCGATGATGATAGACGTACGGCCTTTCATCATCTTTTCTATGGCGGATTGGATAAGCACTTCTGTTTCTGTATCAACTGATGATGTGGCTTCATCCAAGATGATAATTTGCGGATTATAGACCATGGCCCTTACAAAAGATATCAGCTGTCTCTGCCCTACAGAAAGCGTAGCGCCTCTCTCCATTACATTATAATCCAATCCTCCGGGGAGTCGCTCGATAAATCTCCTGGCACCCACCAGGTCTGCTGCATAGAGCACCTGCTCCCTGGTAATATCTGGATTGCCAAGGGTTATGTTATAAAAGATGGTGTCTGAAAAAAGGAATACATCCTGAAGAACCACTCCTATATGTTTGCGGAGAGTGTTAAGTTCAAAATTCTGGATGTTCTGCCCATCCACTTCTATGCTGCCTTTGTTGATTTCGTAGAAGCGGCTGATCAAATTGATGATACTGGACTTGCCGGCTCCGGTAGCTCCCACCAAAGCGATGGTCTCTCCATGCTTCACCTCTATATTAATATTCTTAAGGACCCACTCTTCATCGTTATAGGCAAACCAGACATTTTTTAAGGATATATCACCCCTGATTTCTTCAGTTGTAAGCGTGCCATTATTGGGGATATGTTCCTCATTGTCCAAAAGTTTAAAGATACGTGAGGAACTTACCACGCCTAGCTGCAGGGTATTATACCGGTCAGCGATCATACGGATAGGCCTGAAGAAAAGCTGCAGGTACATGATGAAGGAAATCAGCACACCTACTTTAAGTTCCATATTAAACACACCCGTTGCTCCATACCATACCACCAAGCCGATGCCTATAGCCTGAATAATCTCTGCTACAGGGAAATATACGGAGTAGTACAGCACTGACTTAAGATGGGCCCTTCTATGCTCGCGGTTAATATCTTCAAACTTTTGGTATTCACGCTGTTCACGGTTGAAAATCTGTACGATGTTCATCCCGGTGATGTGCTCCTGAAGAAAAGAATTGAGATTTGATACTGCATTCCGCACATCATTAAATGCTACTTTAATTTTTTCTTTAAACACGTAAGTGGAAATGATCAGCAGTGGAAGGGTACAGAGGCTGACTAGGGTGAGCTTCCAGTCTATATAAAACATCACTGCCAATATCGTCACCAACTGAAGCAGGTCACCGATGATTGCAGCTAACCCTTCACTGAATACGTCTGCCAGTGTTTCTATGTCTGAGATATTCCGGGTAACCAACCTTCCTATGGGAGTATTATCAAAAAATTTCAGTCTCATCTTTAGCAAGTGCCGATAAAGCTTGATTCTTATGTCCCTAATGATTACCTGGCCTATCCAGCCAGAAAGGTAAGTATGTGCAAACTGGACTATTGACTGCAGTATCATCAGGCCGATCAAAAGATAAATGATCCTAAGAAGTCCTGGCTGATCGCCCATAGCGACATAGTCATCTATGGCTATCTGGATAAACAGCGGTCTGGTAGGGGCCAGTATGGCAAGGGCAAGTGTCAGGAAAATCAAAAAGTAGAATTTACCCTTATAAGGCTGCACAAACTGATACAACTTACTAAGGACCTTTGTATCTATGATTTCCCCGCTTTTTACATTTTCTTTATCTAAACTCAAAATTTTTATGTTTAATATTATCCGCTATGATAATGAGGAAAGGTAAGATTCATTTTCAAATTCTAACCTTTTCTTTTTTCGTCTTCCTGCTATTTACCCAATTATAAATTTTATAGCGAAGTTTAAATATATATATCTTCAGGATAGGTTACGCTGCTTAGAAACAATCCGTGGGCAGGAGCCGATGAACCTGCTTTGCTCCTTTTTTGGCTTTGAAGTACCAACATAAAATCCTCTTTATCCATTTTGCCCATACCCACTTTTACCAGCGTGCCCACGATGGCGCGCACCATTCCTCTTAGAAAACGATTTGCGGTAATATGGAAAATCAAATGATGATCTTTTTGTTCCCAATGTGCCACTTTTATTTTGCAATTAAAATTATTTACATTGGTCTTCACCCTGCTGAAACATTCAAAATCCGTGTGGTCCAAAAGTAATAGCGCCGCTTGGTTCATCTTGTCCAGATCTACTTGGTAGAAGCAGTACCAGGCCTGTTCTTCCAGGAAGGGCTGTTTGCGAAGGGTGATATGGTATTCATAACTTCTCCATTGCGCTTGAAACCTTGCGTGGACATCAGGTTTTACTTTTCTGATAGCATATACGGCGATATCTTTCGGAAGGATGGAATTAGCCCTCTTAAGAAAATCTGCACTGTCTATATCCAGTATCGAATCAAAATGTACAAACTGCTGTATCGCATGCACCCCAGTATCGGTCCTTCCACTTCCCATTACTTCTACCGGGCTGCGTAGGATTTTTGAAAAAGCCAAATTGACTTCTTCCTGTATGGAATGGGCATTCTGCTGGATCTGCCAGCCGTGATAGGCAGTCCCTTTGTAGGCTATTTCAACAAAGTATCGGTATTGCTCGTTCATGAGAGGACAAATATAAGAATTTGGAAGTAATAATATTATTACCGAAATAGGATCGGTATGATTCTAATTTACCAGATAAGGTCAGTATATTGGATTATAACATAAGTAAAGATTGATTTCTGCCTTTGATCCTATCACCGATGATTTTCTTTAGCTTGATGGAAGTAGAAAAGTACTGGAAGCTATGAGCAGATATGGAGAAGGTCCGTATGAATATAATACTAGCATGATAGCTGCATCCTTTAAGCACAAAGGGGAACGATATTATGTTCAAAGTTCAAGTGAATTTTTACTGTATTCCCAAAATTGGTAATTGAGCAACGACTACGTATTTCGCCGTACCATAACATTTTATTCTGGGCCTAAATATAGCGTACCTTATTATCATCTTGAGCTGAATGAGCAACCATATTCTTCTTTGCTAATTTACCTGTTCACTAATTTAAAGCTAAAAGTGATTACAGTTCTCAAAAGCTGATTGATTTTATAATGCTGAAAAAGAATTTTTTGAGTGGGTATTGCCATTCGACACAGCGTTACTTCCCAGTTCAGAATAAACCAATCTGAATTAAGGCCTACCCTATTTTTTTTTTTGGATAGAATGTCAAACTTGCTTTATCTGACATTTAATAGTGGTAAGGTCATAGGAGTATACGATTTGGCAAATGGTTTTTTGTTAGAGAAGAAAATGGATTTTGATTATCAAGAAATTTCAAACACCAATAATTCTCGAAATACGGCGCTGCTCCATTTTGGGGATCAAATGCTTGATTGTAAATTATACAGGACTCACTGAAGGTGCAGAACAGCAGAACAAATAAAAAAAGAAGAAGATCCGGATTATTTATCCTATCAGGCTCCATCACTTTATAGGGTTAATGTTTTGAAGGGAGGGCAGCAACAAAAAAAGGAGGTGATGTTTCCAGCCCATAGTTAACCCCATTCTGAGATAATCCAAATGCCATACAACCTTCTACTACTACATGATAGTGATAAAGGTGATGTGGAACCTGAATTTTACAGTTTTACTACATATGAATTGAAACAACAAAAAAATTGATTTTTTTTATTTTATAAATCCGGTAGTATTAAAGTTCAGGATTTGCGATTATAGACAGAAGGCTGTTATTTTGTCAAAAATTATAAAAAATGATACAACGCGTTCAGACTATTTTCCTATTTCTAGTGGCCGTATTTATGTTAATGGTCTTGTATTTTCCCATTTGGACTCAGATCAACCCTACGATGACTGAGACGGTTACCCTGACAGCCTGGTCGCTTACGGTAACGGACATAGCAGAACAGGGAGTGGTCAACACTACCTCCACCATCTATATAGCTCTGTTGTCACTTATAGCGGCTGTTATTGCTATCTATAGCCTTAGCCAATTTAAAAACAGGAAAAAGCAGATGAAATTTAATATGATCAATTCACTCGTCATGGTCATTACATTGGGAACTATTGTATTTATCTCTATGAATGCCAATGAGGAATTTAATGGGCAGGATACGGGTGCTTATATGGCCGGTTTTTATGTCATTATCTTTGCCATGCTAATGAACATCGTGTCCAACAGATATATCCGAAAAGATGAAATGCTGGTAAGATCTGTAGATAGGATCAGATAAAAAAATAATGATTGGCTTCCATCTGGGAGCCTTTTTTTGTGGCCAGAAGTAGTTATGAAACGTCTAGTCTTATAATGAATGAACACTAGTTTCAACTCTTTATCATGAACATGGATATAAAAGCAAGCAAAGGCAGGATAATAGAGGCAGTGAATGCCTGCGATAATCCTTACCTGCTGCTGCAGATGGAAAAACTGTTGAAAAGGGAGGGTATGCTGGGACCTATAGGGGAAATGGTAGCTGAATTCCCTGTGCTGCTGGAGGAAGAACCTCCCCGTGATAAAATCATCCAGACACACCTTTCTGCACCTGATCAAAACAAACTCAGTAGGTATGACAGTATAGCTACTCCCATATTCTTTTTTTTAGGGCTGATCATGCTGATGCTCGCAGCGGCGATACTGAATGCTATATCACAGGCGGATGTCAATCTTAATGTAGCTATTTTTCAGGGTACAGTGGTGAGGATGTACCTCTTTGGCTGGCTGGTATATGTGGGGGATTTTATTGTCCTTTTGGTCCTGGCCCGCCAGACTCATAGAAAATTGGCCACGGGTGAGTTCATCTTTAGAGTAGCTGCTCTACTTTTCCCCCCGATGCGAATGGCCTCCCGTCATATCCAACAGGTGGAATTGATTTGGATTCCATTATATGGATGGTCGCTAAGCAATGAGGGGCTTCTCAAGCTGATCAAGAGAAAATTTTCTATACCGATGATCGTCATAGCGCTGCTGATCATCCCGGTGCTGCTCATCGAATGGCAGTTTTATGATCAGGTGTCTGCCTATTTAAATACAGACCTGACTTTCCTGCTGGACCTGGTACAGGCCTTTATATGGATGGCCTTTGCTTCTGAGTTTATCCTGATGATATCCATCAGTAATGAAAAGGTAGAATATGCCCAGAAGAACTGGATAGACATTGCCATTATCCTGCTGCCATTTATCTCCTTTGTCCGAACGATCCGGATATTTAAAATAGCCAGGCTTACTCAGTTGGCACGGGGCTACAAACTCCGGGGCCTGCTTATGAAAGCCAGACAGGGATTTGTATTTGCCAGTTTCTTTTATAGAATACTGACGATCAAACCTGATTTTCAGATCAACCGCCTGAGAAAACAACTGGTAAAAAATCAAAAAGAGCGCGAGATGATCGAAGAAGATCTTATCGAACTGTACAAAGCGCTGAAAATGGAAAATAAGATTTAATATTGATGTTCTACTACGGAGATCTCAGAGTTTCACTGAGTATTTTATCAGAATATAAAAATCAACTCAAGTACTTATGCCCACTCCAAATATAGAATCAAAAGAAAAATCATAAGAGGAAATATTTGCCGATATTTGAAAAAAAAATCCAATATAATTGTACCTGGCCCTTTTTAAACGCTGTAGTTAAAAAATGATTGAAATAATCTTATTGATTATAAGAAGCTTTGTGCGAACTTTAGAACACACACAGAAAAAATATTCTTATTATGAAGTTTGAAACCGCAGCCATACATGGCGGCCAGATCAATACCGACAGCCATCAGCCGGTAGTCCAGCCCCTTACTCTTTCCACCAATTTTGTGCACCATGAAGGGTCACTGATATATAGCCGAGCAGCTAATCCAAACCGACTTGCCCTGGAAGCGCTATTGGCCAAACTCGAAAAAGGAGTATCGGCAGCTGCTTTTTCTTCCGGCAATGCAGCAGGAATGGCCGTCTTTCAGGCACTTGCACCAGGCAGCCATATCATAGCCCCGGATGATATGTACCATGGTCTGCGGAAGCAATTGACTACGATATTTGATAGGATTTTGGAAGTATCTTTTGTAGACATGACTGAGGTGGATAATATCAGGAGTGTGATAAAAGAAAATACCAAGCTTCTTTGGCTGGAAACCCCTTCCA
This sequence comes from Anditalea andensis, assembly GCF_000714815.1. GTDB lineage: Bacteria > Bacteroidota > Bacteroidia > Cytophagales > Cyclobacteriaceae > Anditalea > Anditalea andensis. Next base: position 296,393 of record NZ_JMIH01000022.1, read on the forward strand.
ACCCTCTTTTAAAGATCACCGATATCAGAGGAGCTTGTGCTCAAGTGGATAGTAAGGAAATCAAAATAGTGGTGGACAATACTTTTGCCAGCCCCGTATTCCAAAACCCCTTGGATCTGGGGGCAGATATCGTCATGCACAGTGCTACCAAATATTTTGGTGGACACAGTGATATCTTGGGTGGGGCTTTAATTACAGGATCTAAGGATGCTTTCTGGGAAAAAATTAAAAATGTACATGAAACAGGTGGGGCAGTACTTTCTCCATTTGACTGCTATTACTTGGTCAGAAGCATAAAGACCCTGGCTTACCGCATGAAGGGACATGCGGAGCACGCCGGGATCATCGCCACTTATCTGGATCTTCACGATAAGGTGGAGGCGGTATATTATCCCGGACTGGTCACCCATCCGGGGCATGAGATAGCCACTACGCAGATGACAGGATTTGGAGGAATGCTATCATTCCTGTTTAAAGGATCGGCTGAAGAAACGGATAGGTTTATTGCCAAACTAAAATTCTTTACCAATGCTACCAGTCTCGGTGGGGTGGAAAGCCTGATAGAAAGAAGGGCAGCTGTAGAAGGCCCCGACAGCAAAACCCCTCCTAACCTGGTCCGCATGTCAGTGGGGTTGGAACACCTCGATGATTTGCTGGAAGATCTGGATCAGGCTTTAATGGGTTAGCGGAAATTTTAAGCACCACCTGGCCAGAGCATCGGGAATTTGGATAGACATATTTGATTTTTAATTTTAAATAATTTAAATCAGGCATAAATATTTCAGTCAGGTAATCAATCACTTAGTTTATGTGGGAATTATTTATAGTATTCGGATGAATTGTTTTTTTATCACTTCCTGCTTTTGCACAGGAGTCTAAAAAACACGCCGAGATTCCTCGAAATTTTCTTGATCAGTGTAATGAGTGGCCTGCCTTGGGAGATTTGCCCAATTTTTGGAGAGAAAAATAGCATAGCCATTCAAAATCTACTCTTTGGACTCGATAAAGTAGAGCGTATGCCCATAGCCAAAGACCCTTGGGAAATTTAATTCTACCATGCCCTTATCCAGTATTGACTTTATTAGCATAACTCAAACCCCTTGATTCAGACCATTAAATTAATAACGATACCTCCTTCAAAAATAAAATTAAAAAGTTGATAAGGTAAGGTTTGTTTACCACAGAGTTATCAGTGCATCACGGATTTAAAGGAGTCATTTTATTAAAAATAACTCTGCCCCCTCTGTATTTAACTCTGTGGTAAAACTCACCCTTATCTCTCAAAATTTGCTATCGTCCGCTCTATGATATCGCAACAATCAAGAATTTGCTCTTCGGTGATGACCAGGGGAGGGGCGAAGCGGATAATGTTGCCATGTGTGGGCTTGGCAAGGAGACCATTTTCTTTAAGGGCTACACAAATGTCCCAAGCGGTGCTGCTGTCCTCGCTGTCATTGATCACCACAGCATTGAGCAGACCTTTGCCTCTTACCAGGTTTAAAATATCAAATTTATCTACCAGTTCCTGCATTTTTTGTCTGAAAAGACTGCCAAGTCTGCGGGCATTCTGAGCCAGGTTTTCATCCCTTATTACTTCCAAAGCCGTCATTGCTATTTTCGCTCCCAAAGGATTGCCGCCAAAAGTGGATCCGTGCTGGCCAGGTTTGATCACACTCATGATAGCATCATTGGCCAAAACGGCAGATACAGGAAAGAAGCCACCCGATATGGCCTTGCCTAATATCAGCATGTCCGGCTGCACATAGGAGTCCTGCTTTTCACAGTGACCCTGGCAGGTACAATTGCCGCAGACGGCCAATAAGGATCCCGTACGGGCAATGCCTGTCTGGATTTCATCGGCTATGAATAGGATGTTATTTTCTTTACAGATAGCAGCCACTTCTCTTAGGTAGTCTTGTGCCGGTGTATAAACGCCAGCCTCGCCTTGAATAGGTTCTACCAGAAAGGCCACCACTTTTTTATTTTCGGACAATACCTCTTTAAGGGAATTTATATCATCATAAGGTATTTTAGTAAAGCCTGGTGTGTAGGGACCAAAATTCTTTTTGGCATTCTCATCATTGGAAAAGGAAATCACTGTGGTAGTCCTGCCATGGAAATTGTTCTCGGCTACTATGATCGTAGCTTCATTTTCAGCGACGCCTTTTCTCTCATATCCCCATTTTCTGGCGATCTTGATGGCAGTTTCCACCCCTTCAGCACCAGTGTTCATAGGGAGCACCTTGTCAAAGCCAAAATATTCAGTGATGTATTTTTCAAATGGCCCGAGCACATCATTATGAAAAGCCCTGGAAGTCAGGGTAAGTGTACCTGCCTGCTCTACTAGGCTTTGAAGGATGCGGGGATGGCAGTGCCCCTGGTTTACGGCAGAATAAGCCGAAAGAAAGTCATAATATTTTTTACCTTCCACATCCCATAAATATACACCTTCGCCTCTGGATAGTACCACTGGGAGAGGGTGATAATTATGTGCGCCATATTTGTCTTCCAATGCTATGGCCTGCTGGCTAGAAGTTATTGTATCCATCATAAATTTTGTAGTTTTGCCCTCAGATACGAGGGAATAAGAATATGCTTAATAAACAAATATAGCCAATCCCCTCTGGATAACTCAATGAATAAGCAAAAGAAGCCCATAAAGCCACAGGAAATTTTGCCTGGGGATTATTATTTTAACGAAAACGGTTTGATGGTTTTTACTGAGCAGTATCATCTCCGACGGGGATTCTGCTGTGGGAGCGGCTGCAGGCATTGCGCATACCGATCAAAGGAGGATGAAAGACAGTAGATTAGCAAATAAATTTTGGATGCTCTTTTGGTAATTCAACAAAAGTTCCGATATTTGCAGACTCAATTATAAAAACGTCTTAAATAATACGAATTATATATCATGGCAAAAGTTTGTGACATCACCGGTAAAAGACCTCGAGTAGGTAATAATGTATCGCACGCGAACAACAAGACCAAGCGTAAGTTCTACCCGAACCTTCATAAGAAATCTTTTTTCATTCCAGAGGAAGATGCTTGGATCACGTTGAAAGTTTCTACGAAGGCGTTGAGAACCATCAATAAAAAAGGTATCTCTGCGGTGTTGAAAGAAGCTCAGCAAAAAGGTAACATTATCATTAAATAAAGATTTACTCTTAAAGATACAGAGCGATGGCTAAGAAAGGTAACAGAGTACAGGTAATCATGGAGTGTACAGAACACAAGACCAGTGGTCTTCCAGGTACTTCCAGATATATCACTACCAAAAACAGAAAAAACACTACCGAAAGATTGGAATTGAAAAAATTCAACCCTATCATGAAGAAGGTGACTGTTCATAAAGAAATTAAATAATTAAAGAGTGTCTTAACCAGACCTCTTTTAAACTATACTCATATGGCTAAGAAAGTAGTAGCAACCCTGAAAAAAGAAGGTGGCGTCACTTATACCAAAGTGATCAAAGCGGTAAAGTCTGACAAGACTGGCGCGTATACCTTCAGAGAAGAAATGGTACCAACCTTGATGCTTCAGGACGCCCTGAAAAAATAAGCTTCTCTCGAACAAGCACTTTGAAAGTCCCATCTGGTTAGCATCGGAATTGGGACTTTTTTGCTATATTCATGCGCGTAATTATTATCCTTCAATTTCACCGGACTATCGGAATTGGAAAATAGGTAAGCTTTTTTGTACTGCTTTCTTTTTCTGTAAAGTTCATCAGTATATAACACTATGGGAATTTTTGGTTTCTTTTCGAAAGAGAAAAAGGAGAGCCTTGACAAAGGCCTTCAAAAATCTAATGAAAATCTTTTTTCAAAACTAGGCAAAGCGGTAGTCGGTAAATCAAAGGTCGATGAGGAGATCCTCGATGAACTGGAGGAAATCCTGATCACCTCTGATGTGGGAGTGGATACGACTATTAAAGTAATAAAGCGCATAGAAGAACGTGTAGCCAGGGACAAATATGTAGGTACAGCGGAATTGGATGAAATTCTTAGAGAAGAAATAGCAAAACTCCTGGAAGAGAACAATACAGACGACCTTGCAGACTTTGACTTACCTGCAGATAAAAAACCTTACGTGATCATGGTAGTAGGTGTGAATGGTGTAGGTAAGACCACTACCATAGGCAAACTGGCTCACCAATTCAAACAGGCTGGCAAATCAGTGGTGCTTGGAGCTGCAGATACTTTTAGGGCAGCAGCAGTGGATCAGCTGATTTTATGGGGAGATAGAGTAGGGGTACCGGTGATATCTCATGGCATGAATACAGACCCTGCTTCGGTGGCTTTTGATGCCGTAAAAAAAGCGGTGGACATGCAGGCTGATGTGGTCATTATAGATACGGCAGGAAGGCTACATACGAAAGTCAATCTGATGAACGAGCTGGGAAAAATCAAGCGGGTAATGCAGAAGTTCATTGATGATTCTCCACATGAAATCCTGCTGGTACTGGATGGCTCTACAGGGCAGAATGCATTTATCCAGGCAAAGGAATTTACAAAAGCTACTGAAATCACTGCGCTGGCTATTACCAAACTTGATGGCACTGCAAAAGGGGGGGTAGTGATCGGCATCTCCGACCAGTTCAAAATTCCGGTTAAATACATAGGAGTGGGAGAAAAAATGACCGATCTTCAGGTTTTTCATCGCAAGGAATTTGTGGATTCGCTCTTCAAAAAGAAAAAATAGATGCCCCGTTTACCGATGAGGTGTTTACGGTACACCATATCGATAATTAATCGATAGAGGCATAAAAAAACCTCCTCTTAAAAGAGAAGGTTTTTTTATGCCTCGGAAAAAAATTAAATGAACTAAGCACTTGTATTATCATCCGTATGATAATGTAATAGATTCCATCACCCTTGTCTGCCACGGTTTATAATGGGGATTTGATTTTTATAATAGGATGGTGACCTGGATATCTATACCATTCTTGCAGTTTCCACTTGGTCTATAATATCTTCATAGTCAAGTTTATCCCATTTATGTGTGATCAGGGGGTCTGCCATTACCTTATCCATGATCCTTTCCTGAATTTTTCCCTGTGCATATGCTTCTGCATAGGGAATATTAGAAAAGGTAACCATGGTATATAAAGGTATCCATTCCTTGGGATAGAGTTCATGAAGTCGTGCCTCTATTTTTTTACGTATGGCAAATTTCGGGTCCGAAACCGCATCCCTCATTTCTACGAAATTTTCCAGCGCCAATTGACTTATGGCATCTGTATCGGGTTTTCTCATTTTTTGGAATTTTTCAAAAATAAGGTCCCATGAAGTAGTGCCAAATTTATCTATCAGCCCATCCAGGACAAAACAATCTTCAAATCCACAGTTCATACCCTGGCCATAAAATGGAACCATGGCATGTGAGGCATCACCTATCAGTAAACACTGATTTTTAACCCATGGAAAGCAATTTATGGTAATTAATGCAGAAGTGGGATTCTGAAAATACTCTTCCTGAAGATGGGGCATCATGCCATAAGCATCATCAAAGTATGTCCTGAATACACTGTCTACATCTTTTTTATCATGGATTTTTTCAAAGCAAACCTTGGTGCCTTCAAACGGCAAAAAGAGGGTACAGGTAAAGGACTTATCTGGATTTGGTAAAGCGATAAGCATAAATTTCCCGCGGGGCCATATATGCAGCGCATTTGGATCCATGGCAAATTCTCCATCTGCAGTAGGGGGTATAGAAAGTTCTTTATACCCATGGGTAATGTAATTTTGGGTAAAATCAAACCGCTCCTGCTTTTGCATAGACCCTCTCAAGGAAGAGTATGCACCATCAGCACCTATGATGACAGATGAACTGATTTTTTTCCTTTCCCATCCTGGGATAGAGAATTTAATCTGCCTTTTATTAATATTGACTTCATCACATCGGTGGTCAAAAAATAGGTTTACACCTAATTTTTCTGCTTCATCTATCAATATCTCATTAAACTTGCCACGTGAAATGGAATAGATAGCCTCACCTTCTTTTCCATAAGGGATAAAGGTGGTATGGCCATGCTCATCATGGATCCTTCTTCCGTACATGGGTATGGCCAGGTCTTTGACCTTATTTTTTAACCCGACTTTTTCTAATGCTTTCCACCCTCTATCACTAAGTGCCATATTTATAGAACGTCCTTCTTCTCGGGTAGTCTGGCCTCGCTTATCCTTTCTTTTTTCAAAAATCGAAACATCCAGCCCTCTTTTTTTAAGGTATATTCCCAGTAGTGACCCTATAAGTCCGGCTCCTAAGATACTGATATTGTTATTTTCCATTTATTCTTTTCTTAATTCGCCTAAACGAACTTGTTTAAAGCTTGTTCAAGGATTTTTGCAAAATTATAAACATCCATGAAGCTATTATATAGAGGCGTGGGTGCCACCCGGATCACGTTAGGATGTCTCCAATCACCGACTATTCCATGCATATAAAACTCATCAAAGACCTCTTTTCCTCCTTTATGAACCAGCAAAGATAACTGACAACCTCTTTCTTTTGGGTTTTCAGGTGTTATTATTTCCAAAACATCCGAATTTGTCTGCTTTATTAAAAACTCCAAGTAGCCGGTTAATAGTTCACTTTTTTTTCTCAGTTTAGCCATTCCAGCTTCTCCAAATAATTCCAGAGCAGCCTGATGTGCTGCCAAAGCTAATATATTTGTATTGGCGAGTTGCCATCCATCTGCACCATACATAGGTTTAAAGCCTCTTTCCATTTTAAACCGCTCCTTTTCATCGTGACCCCACCATCCCGCAAATCGGGGAAGATAGGGGTTGTCGGCATGCTTTTCATGCACAAATATTCCGGAGATATTCCCCGGACCGCTGTTTAGGTACTTATAACTGCACCATGCAGCAAAATCCACACCCCAATCATGCAGGTTAAGTGGCGCATTACCAGCTGCATGCGCCAGATCAAATCCCACATAGGCTCCTGCTTCCTGCCCGGCCTTGGTGATGGACTCCATATCAAAGACCTGTCCCGTGTAATACTGAAGCCCCGCCATCATTACAAGTGCCAGGTCCTCCTGATGCGCGCTGATATGAGCGAGTATGTCCTCAGTTCTCAAGGTATGCTCTCCGTCCCGGGGATAGATTTCTATTATCGCCTCCTTGGGGTCATAACCATGAAATCTGACCTGGGTTTCCAGCGTATACATATCGGAAGGAAATGCCCCTCCTTCTGTGATGATTTTAAACTTTTTTTCAGTGGGCTGATAAAAGGATACCAATAAGAAATGAAGGTTGCTAGTTAGGTTATTCATAGCCACCACCTCATGTTCTTTCGCTCCTACAATGTGTGCAAGAATCGGTTTTGATTTCATACGGGCGCCATACCATGGGTCCTCTCCATGAAAATGACCATCTACAGCCATATCAGCCCAGTTGATTAATTCTTTTTGTAGATGGTCTATAACATTTTTTGGCTGGAGCCCAAGGGAATTCCCGCAGAGATATATGGCTGGGATGCCATTTACTTTAGGGTGATAGAAGCGCTCTTTAAAATGGTTTAATGGATCATTTCGATCCATGTAATGGGCATATGCTTCGGTATATTCGTACTGGGTAGATTCCATGTAGGGCATTTAAAGATTGATCAGACAAAACTATTTTTCCATTACTGTACCGCACGCTGAACAGGTTCGTCGCTGTATATGGGACCAAAACCTTTCCATGATAGGAGGAAGCTGGTGCACGATGTCGGTGACCTCTGCATATTCCTCATGCAGCTTATTGCCGCAGTTTTCACAGTGCCAGATAAACCCGTCCATTTCACCTTTTCGCCTATATCTTTCAAATACCAACCCAATCGTATTGGCGGGGCGTCTGGGACTGTGAGGTACTTTGCCGGGCAAGAGGAACATTTCACCTTCTTTGATAACAATGTCTGTAGGCTTTTCCCCGTCCACTACTTTAAGGGTAATATCCCCTTCAATCTGGAAAAAAACCTCTTCACCTTCATTTACATGGTAATCCTTTCTGGAGTTGGGACCACCCACTACCATGACAATAAAATCCTTATTGTCATGGAACACCTGCCGATTTCCTATAGGCGGTTTTAGAAGGTGACGGTTTTCATCGATCCACTTGGAGAAATTAATAGGTTGAAGTAAGGGCATAATATCGGATTTTTACTTTAAACAAATTCAAGCGCTAAATGTATAAAAATAATGTCATTTTTTGACTTTCTTTGCTATTTGCTCACCTAAACCCGTAAATATGACTTATCCTATTATCGACACCCACTGTGATTTACTTTCTTACCTGGCCAAAGTGCAAGGAGCCGCTCCGGATAGCAGGGACATCCCCTGTGGACTTCCCTATTTGAAAGAAGGAAATGTGAAAATGCAGGTGCTGGCCATCTATACGGATGTGAGGCCGGAAAGTATGGATATAGCTTACAGGCAGGTAGGTGAATTTAAAGCACTGTTGGAAAATCATAAAGAAGAAGTATGTTTGGCAGACAGGGGATTTTTAGCAACCATAGAACAGCAAAAGAAAATAGGTCTAGTCTGTGCTATTGAGAATGCTGCAGGTTTAGCAAATGAAACCGCAAAATGGTCTGACATTTATCAGCTTTTGGATAAAATCATAGCTGACACCGGCAGGCTGGCCTATATCAGTCTTACCCATCATACCGAAAACCGTTTTGGAGGTGGAAATTACACAGATGTAGGGCTGAAAGATGACGGGCGTAAGCTTTTGGATTATATAGATGGCAAGAAGATAGCCATTGATCTTTCCCATACTTCCGACTTATTGGCAGAGGGCATATTGGAACATTTGACTACCAATTCGCTAGATATACCGGTGATAGCAAGTCATTCAAATTTCCGGACTATATGGGACCATAAAAGGAATATCACTGATGAGTTTGCAAAAGAAATCATCCATCGAAAGGGGATAGTGGGGGTCAATTTCCTACGTGCTTTCTTGGACGATGCCACTCCTGAAAGGTTATTTGACCACATCAAACACGGCTTTGCCATAGGAGCAGAAGATTGCATCTGCTTCGGTGCAGATTTCTTTTATACTAAGGATTTTCCGGATAAAAGCCGCCATCCGTTCTATTTTCCGCTTGCAGAAAATGCTTCCAATTATCCGTCACTCATGGAAAGTCTTTCTAATGACCTTCCTGACATGCAGCTCCAAAAATTAGCTTATAAAAACTGTCAGAGGTTTTTTAAGGAGACATGGGTTTGATATATTATCTCCAATATGGCCCTATTTATATGGACTTAAAGATATCACGGTATAAAAAGATAATAATTTACAGTCTTTGTGGCAAAAAAAGCAACGATATATTTATCCAAAAAATGACAATTCTTTAAAGGGTTGTCTATAGTAATATAGGCGCTATATGAAATGAAACAGATTTACAATATATATCCATTACTGTTACTACTAGTGCTGGGGGCTTGTGTAGAGGAAGAACTCCTGACATTAGGCTCACCATTATTGAGGAACAGCAATATGTCTTTATATCCTAATTCGGCTTTACCTTGGAAAGCAAACAATACTGAAGGTATGGGGGTGAGCAAAGAGTTTTTATGACCGGAAATCTATCCTTATATATACAAAATCCGGAGAATTTAGACTTCCAGATTAGGGCTTGGCGCCAATCATATATCGGTCCGATGCCGGTACCAGGTAGCCGCATAGAGCTCAAAGGCTTCCTTAAGGGAGAAAATGTAAAAAATACAAGGATTCCCGAAAGGAATATTTGTTTTTCTTTGAAAGTTTATCCTCATAAAGAAGGAGTCCATCCTGAAAGATATGTTCATTTCGAAAATTCATTCTTAGAGGGGGGGACTCCCATTACCATAGCAATAGAAAGCCTACCTTCAGATGTAAGTTCATTATCAGTGAGTTTAAATTTTCCTATCAGCTTTTCCGGTAAAATTTATTTACACTCAGGGTAGAATAAAATATATATTTGGTTAACCTCCCCTCAGGCCATTTATCCTGCAAAATGAAAGAATGAACAAAAGATTAATAATTATCTTTGCGGTTTCTATCGTTTATAAACTATAAGCTATTCATGTCCTCCCACCACTTTGTAAAAGAGCAGCAAGAACCTGCTTTATTGATTTTGGATACATCAGCTACTTATGAAAGCATCAGTCCCCTGCTGGAGTGGTCTCCCACGGTATTGGTGGCGGAGATGGCCGTAGATACAGTGCTGTCTTGGGGTATTAAGGTGGATGTGATCTTGGCTACATTTGATTATCAGAAAACTAATCTTCATCTTTTAGAAGAACAGTATCCAGTCAAGTTTATGGCAGTGCAGGAATGCCGATATCTGGAAGAAGGGCTACATTACCTGGTAGCTTCCAAACATAGTGCAGTGAACATAATCGGATATGACCATCTCAAGGTATTGGAATTGGAGCAATTTTTAGATTTAATTGATCTGGTGGTAATTGATGGTACGATGAGGTATTTTCCGGTTAAACAGCGTGGATTCAGAAAATGGTATGCTGGTGTTTCCCTACACCTACTTGCTCCAGAAGGGACGCTCGTGGAGATCACCTCGGATGAAAGGATCCAGCATATATATATTACCCGCGATACTTTTGTAAGAGCTCATGGACAAGTGTCATTTCTTGCAGAAAATATGTTTTGGATTGGGGAGATGATGACTGATAATTAAATGCATAATGATGTCTCTATGATGGTAAGGGCAGATCAGGCTATACTATGATTAGCCCATTTGTAAATATTGGCTTTATTCAGGAATTTAATAACTGATCTGCTATGCTTCCCTGCTACCCGACACTATCCTAAATTTGCCATTCAGGTCTTGTAGTGCTTTTACATTTTTAAACCCTAAATTTTCCATTGTCTGTCTGGTTTCTTCTACAAAAGCTTCATTGATTTCAAAATAGAGTTTGCCCCCTGTTTTAAGTGATCCAATAGCCTTTTTGGAGATTTCTCTGTAAAAAAGCAGTGGATCCTCATCTGTTACAAAAAGGGCCAAATGGGGTTCATGATCGAGTACATTGCGGTGCATGAGCTTTTTTTCTGACTCCCTTACATAAGGAGGATTGCTTATGATCAGGTCCAAATCTTGGAAAGGCAGGTCTTCTGATAAAATATCGAGTTGATAAAATTGTACCGCAGCTTTTAATAAAAGAGCATTCTCTTTTGCTACTTTAATAGCTCCTGGACTAATATCAACAGCAAACAGCTTTGCATCGGGAATTTCAAGTGCCAAGGTGATTGGTATGCAACCCGAACCAGTACCAATATCGAGTATTCGGGGTTCAGAGAGTTTAGTTTCTTGGATGATGAAATGGACCAGTTCCTCGGTTTCATTTCGAGGGATCAATACCTGAGGATTTATATTGAACTCCCTTCCGTAGAAAGGGGCCCATCCTAGAACCTGCTGAATAGGTACACCGGTTAAAACTTTTTGAAAAGCCCCTTCTATGGCGGACTCCCCTAGATCATAATATTTGTTTACCAATATATCCTTTCGCGTTGCGCCCAGATATTGTTCCAATAGCCAAAACGTAATGCTGTTTGCCTCCTGCTCCGAATATAAAGGTTTAAGCTGTTCAGAATAATTTTTAAATAATTCTCTGGAGGATGTTGTCATCAAAATAGCATATTAGAAAACAAAGGTATAATAATTTCCCCGATCAAGTCTGTGATTTAATGGTCAGCCCTGGTTTTTTAATTTTTTAACGGTTTCTGTTTTATCGGTTTCCTTTTTGTTAATCCAAAAATAAAATGCCATTGCACCTAACCCATAACATAAAACATCCCACCAATCTTGGGTATAGGTGTCAGATTTCATAGGTAAGATGATTTCGAATATCAGACTGAAATATACCACTGCTATGATTATATGTGTTTTGTTAAATACAAAGTCCGTTTTTAACGGATGAAACCAACGAAATGCCTGCAGGGTAATACCCAAAACAACAGGCATAGCTAAAAGATCATCCAAATAAGCATGAACATAGGGTAGAAAAATTCCCAGGATTCTTTCATTAAATTGGTTGATCCAAAAAAGCAGGCAACAGATTAAAAAAAAAGGGTTTTTAAATATACTCATTAACCTGGAAGGGCTGCGATAACCCACGCTATAAAGGATAGGATAGACATATAAATGACATAGGCCGTATTGCCTATTTTTTTTAATAAGATCATGAGATCACTGTCCTCTTCCCGTATATAAAAGATCCATTTTTCGGCTCTGTCTTGGGCATCCTGCTCTACTTTTTGCTTGTGGAGGAGATCTTCGCCACCTAGGGGTTTGCCACAGTGATCACATGGATCATCCAGTTTCTGGTTCCAGGTGGACCAATTTCCGCAGTGTGGACATTTTTTTTCTCCCATTGATAATTTGCTTTATTAAGATTTCATTGTATTAGGGATACAAATAAGCAATAAACATACCTTTCTGACTCCAAATATCAGGAAGCTTGGTATTGCCCTATTATCGGCATTCATATTTTCCTATCTTTGTACCACAAAAAAGAAATACATGAAGCTTCATTCCAATACTGTATACGGCGTAATCAATGCCATAGATGAGATATTTAATAATGGTAAATACGCAGACAAGGTAATTGAAAAGACCTTAAGGTCAAATCCCAAATGGGGCGCCAGGGACAGGGGATTTATTGCAGAAAGTGTATATGAAATAGTACGTTGGTGGAGATTGGTAAATGTGGTGAGTCCTTCTGAAGACCTCTTCCATGTTTTTGGCACATATTGGTTAATGCAGGGGCATGAGCTGCCTACTTGGAGAGAATTTCAGGGTATTGATCCTTTAGAAGTAAAAGCCAGGTATAAGGCCATTGAAGATAGGCCTACATTGCAATCTATTCCGGATTGGTTGGACCAAATGGGCGAAGAACTTCTCGGAGGCAAATGGGACAGGGAACTGAACACACTTAATGAGCAGGCACCGGTGGTGATACGGGTGAATACGCTTAAAATATCCCGAGAAGACCTAATGAACAGGCTCGAAACAGAAGGCATTCATACCTATGCGCCAAAAGGCTATAAAGATGCTCTGGTCCTTGGCAAAAGGCAGAATATGTTCCGTTCTCCTACTTTTAAAGAGGGCCTATTTGAAGTACAGGATGCTTCTTCCCAGTTAGTAGCGGCTGCACTGGATGTGGAGCCGGGCATGCGGGTGATAGACGCATGTGCGGGTGCTGGTGGCAAATCCCTCCACTTGGCAGCCATAATGGAAAACAAAGGCAGAATACTGTCTATGGATGTGGAAGAGTGGAAACTAAAAAACACCAAACTGAGAGCAAGGCGTGCAGGGGTAAGCATCATAGAGCCTAAAGTCATAGAAAACAACAAAACCATTAAAAGGCTTAAGGAAACTGCCGATAGGGTACTGTTAGATGTGCCCTGTTCCGGCCTGGGTGTATTAAAGAGAAACCCTGATACCAAATGGAAGTTAAGTCCTGAATCGATAGAAAAAGTAATCCAAATTCAGCAGGAGATCATCCAAAATTATGGGGTCATGCTAAAATCTGGGGGGATTATGGTATACGCTACTTGCAGCATCCTGCCCTCCGAAAATAGCCAGCAGGTGGAAAAATTTCTTTCAAGTGAAAAAGGTCAGGGTTTTGAACTTTTAGAAGAGCAAAAAGTATTGGCGCATGAAAGCGGCTTTGATGGGTTCTACATAGCAAAACTCAGGAAAAAATAGTTAATAGAAGCCCTATTGGTAATACAAAGGAATACCTTTTTTGAAAAAATGTTGGTCTTTATACCCTTCATTTTGCGGGATAAACAATCCGAATATATATTGTTCTTTTGAAATTAAAGATAGCGTGCATGTATATGTACGCTATCTTTGTTTCTAGGGGTAAAAATTTTGCGTCCTTATGATCAAATTATTTTTTGGTGTTTTAAGAAGATATTTCATTCCATATCTTTATATTTATTTTAAAAAAAATTGGTCATGGATTTGGATCTGGTTTTTTCTATTGCCAGTGCTTTGGCACTGATTAGCTGGGTAGTCTTGTTTGTTTTTTATGAGAATCCTGTCATTTATCCGGTCCTATTATCCGGTGTAATCTTTTTTTTAGCGGTTCTATACCTTTATTTTATTTCTGTGGGTTTAACGGAGGGTGGAGAAGGGGGCTTTGGAAGTTTGGATGATGTTCGTCAGCTATTTGACAGTGACCATGCCCTTCTAGCAGGATGGATACATTATCTGGTCTTTGATTTATTTGTCGGCATGTGGATGGCTAATGATACTTTTATTCTAAAAATAAATAAATGGCTCCTCCTGCCATGTCTGTTTTTTACTTTTATGATGGGGCCTGTAGGACTATTGTTATACCTGATCGTCAGGGCCATCAGAATCGGAAAGTTTACCCAATATCCTTTTTTCAGGAAATCCAAGAAACAGTTAATTTAAACATATGTTTATGCTATTTCTAGAAAAGAATGCTGCTAGTATATTTATGGGCAAACTATTCTGGAGAAACCGGTTACTTGCTTATTTTGGAGCGGTAAATTTTATGGTTTTTGGGCTATTGCTTATGATTGCTCTCCTGGATCACCGGACTTTTCTAGGTGTCAATTTATGGATCAAGCCCCTAAAATTCAGTTTATCTATAGGTGTTTTTAGCTGGACAATGGCTTGGCTGCTGCATTACCTCCCCCAAAAAAAGGTGAGGCTTATGGCATGGGGGATAGTGGTAGTATTGGGCCTAGAGCAGCTGATCATTACTTTTCAAGCCGCTTTGGGCAAAGCCTCTCATTTCAATGAATCCACTCTCTTTGATGGAGTATTGTTTGGAGTCATGGGTGTGGCAATAGTCATAAACACATTGATCATATTTTGGGCTTTTCTGCTTTTTTTAAAACGCGACCAGCTCCCAAAAGGGTATCTATGGAGTATTAGGTTGGGTTTAGTCATATTCCTATTTGCCGGTTTAGAAGGGGTTATCATGATTGCAGTTGGAGGACATACAGTGGGAGCGCCTGATGGTGCGGAGGGGATTTTTTTTTTTAATTGGGCTCGAAAATACGGGGATCTGAGGGTTTCGCATTTTCTGGGGCTTCATGCCATACAGATTTTACCGCTATTTGCATGGAATTTTAGTCGGCATAAGGTGAGGTTAGTAGCAGTGTTTGCGTTGATTTATTTTTTGCTGTCTGCGGGTACGCTTTGGCAGGCTTTGGCAGGCATGCCATTCATATAGTTTTTATGCTTTGAGGATAATAGGCAATAGCTGTTCCGTATATTTCTAATTTAGCGATGGCTTTGGATTCCCAGCCTCACTTTTTAAGCTTGAAAATATCGGCATCGTATCCATAGTCATCAGCGTGTAGCAGCCAAATTTTATTCCCTTTTCCCCCATTGGGTACAGACTACATGTAATTAATTTTTTAACCCATTGAATTTGATATGAAAAAGTTTGTATATTTGACGGGCAAATAGGGTTACCTAACCAATATTTGCTATGAACAGAAACTCAGATAAATTTATCTACGAAGCACTTACCTACGATGATGTGCTTTTGGTTCCCGGATACTCCGAAGTATTGCCGAGAGACACCAATACCTCCACCCAACTTACGAAAAATATCAGGCTGAACATACCCTTGGTTTCAGCTGCTATGGATACCGTGACAGAAGCCGAACTCGCCATTGCCATTGCCTTGGAAGGTGGATTGGGCTTTATCCATAAAAATATGTCTATAGAGCAACAAGCTGCTCAGGTCAGGAAAGTGAAGCGTTCCCAAAGTGGAATGATACTGGATCCCATTACTTTGAATATAGATGCCAAAGTTCGTGATGCACAGCACATCATGAATGAGTACAGCATTGGGGGTATTCCTGTAGTGGACAGTGAACGGTTTTTAAAAGGTATCATTACCAATAGAGATTTAAGGTTTATCAAGGACCCAAACCGGAATATCAAAGAGATTATGACGGTAAACAATCTGGTCACGGCAAAAGGTGGCATTACTTTAGAAGAGGCTGAAGAGATTCTACAGGAATATAAAATAGAGAAACTTCCTATTATAGATGAAGAAAACCGCTTATTGGGCCTGATCACATATAAGGACATCCTGAAAAGAAAAGATAAACCTCATGCCTGTAAGGATGAGTATGGCAGATTGAGAGTGGGGGCTGCCGTCGGGGTAACAGCTGATATCGCAGAGAGAATAGAAGCCCTGAAAAATGCAGGTGTGGATGTCATCAGTATAGATACCGCTCATGGACATTCTAAAGGAGTAATAGATACACTTAAAAAAATAAAAAGTTTATTTCCTGACCTAGATGTAATCGTAGGGAATATTGCTACTGCCGAAGCTGCCAAAGCGCTGGCTGAAGCCGGGGCTGATGCCGTTAAAGTAGGAGTGGGGCCAGGAAGTATATGTACCACTCGGGTGATCGCAGGTGTAGGTGTGCCTCAGTTATCCGCTGTATTTGAATGTGCTGAAGCCTTGAAAGGTACTTATGTATCTGTTATTGCTGATGGCGGGATCAGGTATTCCGGTGATGTAGTGAAGGCCATAGCGGCTGGAGCAGATTCCATTATGGTGGGGTCATTACTCGCCGGTACAGATGAGGCGCCGGGTGAAATGATCATATTTGAGGGCCGGAAGTTTAAATCCTATCGGGGTATGGGTTCTTTGGAGGCTATGGAATCAGGGTCCAAAGACCGCTATTTTCAGGACGCTGAAGAGAATGTCAAAAAACTCGTGCCGGAAGGAATTGTGGGGAGAGTGGCTTTTAAAGGTCTTGTGGCAGAAGTACTCTATCAGCTGGTAGGGGGGCTTCAGGCAGGAATGGGATACTGCGGTACACAGACGATAGAAGAACTGCAAAAGAATGGGAAATTTGTAAAAATAACCGCTGCAGGTGTTCGTGAATCACATCCCCATGACATCAATATTACCAGAGAAGCTCCTAATTATAGCGCCAAAATGTAATGACCAACAGCTACAGTCAAGTCTTGGCTGTAGCCTGTTCAATTTTATCCTATATTATGAAAAAAGTTACGGTTTACTGCGGTTCCAATAAGGGCAAGAATTCCATATACGAAGAAGGAGCAAAGTGTTTGGCCACTGAAATGATCAGTAGGGATATGGCACTGGTCTATGGTGCTGGCAACGTGGGGCTGATGGGAATCATAGCTGACGAAATGCTAATGGCCGGTAAAACAGTATATGGCATTATACCGCAGAAACTAGTAGATATAGAAGTGGCTCATGTAGGCTGTACAGAGCTTACCGTAGTAGAAACCATGCGTGACCGAAAATGGCTAATGGCAGAGAAAGGAGATGGTTTTATCGCTATGCCAGGAGGTATAGGGACTTTTGAAGAGCTTTTTGAAATCATGACCCTAAATCAGCTTGCATATATCACCAAACCTCTGGCTTTGTATAACGTAGGAGGTTATTATGACAAATTATTGGCTTTCCTACAGTTTGCAGTAGATGAAGGATTTCTCAAACAGGCCCAGCTGGATATGATTATCGTCTCGGATGATCCGGTGGCATTATTGGATAGGATGAATAATTTCCAACCGGTGTATGTAGAAAAGTGGGAAGATCTAGATTTTATCAATAAAAAAGCCGTTTAATCAAAATTCATATAGGATATCGATTCCCGTATCCTTCACTTTAATCACCACAAAAATATCATATGCACTTAAAGCAGTTAGCTGTTTTCTTGGTAATGTTTATGCTTCTGTCTCAACATACAAAAGCGCAGGTGCGAACAGTCACCGAGTTAAATGACCATTGGAAATTTTTTAAAGGAAAGAATGATCAGGCATACCAAAAAGACTTTAATGATAAAAAATGGGAAGAGGTAACAGTACCCCATGACTGGGCCATATACGGTCCTTTTGATAAGGAGATAGATAAGCAGGTGGTCGCGATAGAACAAAACCAGGAAAAAATCCCTACAGAGAAAACTGGTAGGACGGGGGCTTTACCTTACATAGGAGAAGGCTGGTATCGGCAACATTTTGATCTCCCCCATTATAAGGAAGGGCAGAAAGTTATTCTACTGTTTGAGGGAGCCATGAGTGAACCCAAGATTTATTTAAACGGGGAAAAAGTAGGCGAATGGAATTATGGATACAACTATTTCTATTTTGACGTCACTGATCAGTTCGTAGGTGGAAAATCAAATACCCTGGCTGTTCACCTAAGTAATTTAGGACTGTCATCCCGATGGTATCCTGGTGCCGGTCTATACCGTAAAGTCAGTGTGATCGTAAAGAACCAAGAAAGCATAGACCAATGGGGGACCTACATTACTACTCCTCTGGTCAGTGATGAACTCGCCAAAGTTAACATAAAAACAAAAGTATCAGGGGAATCACTTCGGCTATTGACCCATATCCTGGATGCCACTGGGGATACGGTAGCATCTCAGGCATCCACCACTCCATTTTTGAATGAGTTTGATCAGAATATTGCTGTAGAGCGCCCACATCTGTGGAGCCCGGAATCACCCTACCTGTACAGTGCCATATCACAGGTTTATGTAGGTGAAGAACTGAAAGATGAGGTCACTACCCGTTTTGGGATAAGGGAGATTAAATATGAGCGTAACATTGGCTTCAGTCTAAATGGAGAAGTTAGGAAGTTTAAAGGGGTATGTCTGCACCATGATTTGGGACCTTTAGGTACTGCTATAAATATAGCTGCCTTAAGGAGACAAATGGTGATATTGAAAGACTTGGGAGTGGATGCTATCCGTAGCGCGCACAATATGCCGTCGTTAGAACAGCTGGAACTAGCGGATGAATTGGGATTCATGTTTGTAGCAGAGAGCTTCGATGAGTGGGCGAAACCAAAAGTTAAGAACGGTTACAACCGTTTTTTTGAAACCGATGCCGAAAAGGATGTGGTAAATTTAGTTCATGCTACACGCAACCACCCAAGTATCGTGATGTGGAGTTCTGGTAATGAAGTGCCGGACCAATGGGGATCTGAAGGGGTAAAAAGGGCTAAGTGGCTGCAGGAAATTTTTCACCGGGAAGATGGAACCCGTCCGGTCACAGTAGGTATGGACCAAGTTAAAGCCACGATGGAATCGGGATTTGGAGCCGTACTGGATATCCCAGGGCTTAATTATCGAACCCATCTTTATGAAGAGGCATTTGAAACTTTTCCTCAAGGCTTTATTTTAGGTTCTGAAACTGCATCCACTGTTAGTTCCCGTGGAGTATATAAGTTTCCTGTGGAAAAAGGCATAGAAAAGCAATATGATGATTTTCAAAGTTCCTCATATGATTTGGAGTATTGCAGCTGGTCTAACCTACCCGAAGATGATTTTATATTGCAGGATGATAAGCCTTGGGTAATAGGAGAATTTGTCTGGACTGGTTTTGATTATCTGGGAGAACCCACGCCTTATGATGAAAAATGGCCTTCCCGAAGTTCATATTTCGGAATCAGCGATCTGGCCGGTCTGCCCAAGGACCGGTATTACCTCTACCGTAGCAGATGGAATACCCAGGATGAAACCCTTCACCTGCTTCCACACTGGAACTGGGAAGGAAAGGAAGGGGAAAATGTTCCTGTTTTTGTATATACGAGTTATGACAGTGCGGAGCTATTTGTCAATGGTAAAAGCCTGGGAATTCAGAAAAAACATCACGAAACACCACAGACCAGGTACCGGCTGATGTGGATGGATGTAAATTACGAGCCAGGAACTTTAAAAGTGGTAGCCTTTGGAAAAGATGGGAAGCCAGCTGCTGAAAAAGCCATTCATACTGCAGGTAAGCCTTATCAGATAGTAATGGAAGCAGATAGGACTTCCATCAAAGCAGATGGCAAAGATATTTCATTTGTAACTGTTTCTGTGGTAGACAAAGATGGCCATCCGTGCCCTACTGCTACTGATCAGCTTACATTCAAAGTGAAGGGTAAAGGAAAGTATCGGGCTGCCAGTAATGGAGATGCCACTTCTCTGGAAATGTTTCACCTGCCTACCATGAAGCTCTTTAGCGGTAAGCTAGTGGTACTCGTACAGTCCACTACCGAGCCAGGCGATATAACCCTATCAGTCGATGGGAATAACCTGAAATCTGGCACGGTTAAGTTAATTTCAGAATAAAGGTCTCTTTACATAAAAATGGCCGGCATATTTATGGTAGGAGGATAATGGCCTAGAGTAGATTAGTTGACAATTAGGGCAGAAAGCATCTGCCTATATTTACAGATTCATATCCATCGCTTTCTTGAGCAATTCTACACCAGAATTCACGTCAAGTTTGAGATGGATATTTTTTCGGTGGGTTTCCACTGTAAAGATACTAAGGTTCAGGTTTTCAGCGATTTTTTTATTTCCTTCCCCATTTTTGATCATCTTTAGGATCTGCAGTTCTCTACGGGAAAGTTTATACTTTTCTTTGTATACATCCGTATAAAAGTCATCGGTAACTTGCTTGAGGGTGTTATGAAAATTCATCACATGGCGGTTTTCAAATACTTCCTTTATGGTATAAACGAGTTCATCAGGATCAGCATCTTTGAGCACGTAAGCTTTGGCTCCTGCTTTTTGACACTTTTTATATATTTGCTTTTCCTCATACATAGTAAGTACGATGACTTTACACTTGGGACAGACTAGTGTGATTTGTTCAATCAAATCTAAGCCATCCATTCCTGGCATATTGAGGTCAGTCAGTAGGATATCAGGATCATTTGATTGGACAAAGGAAAGTACATCCTCACCATTCTGGAATATTCCGGCTATATGGAAATTTGTTTCTATTTCTAAAAGATGGGCGATACCGCTGGCAAACATCTTGTGATCATCCACCATTACAATCTTGATCATCCTAAAAATTTATAAAATTAGTGCTCGTTTACAAGCAATATTAGTTTGATTTTATTGGCTATCCCAATATGGCTTAATAAAATTTCTTACATACATGACTATCTGTTGTGCTTTGACCCACCCCACAGTAAGAGCTGTCTTATTAGTGATGGTAGACGTATATAGCTTTCTTCAGAAGAAAGCTTACAGTCATTCGTGTCATTATATAACTTATTAAAATGGTGTTCAGTTGGGCCTGGCATCTAAAAGCAAAAATCAACATGCTAAAAAAAAGGCGCTGATAAATCAGCGCCCTTATATAATTTGTCTAAATAGAATATTTAAGCTACTTTTTGAGCTTCTTCAGCAGCTAATTTTTCCTGAGCTATTTCTCTTTTCATCAGATCCACGACGATAGGGGATGCTATATATATGGACGAGTAAGTACCCACCAATACACCGATCAATAAAGCAAAGGCAAATCCTGCCAATACTTCACCGCCAAAGATCAATAGCACTAGGACCACGATCAGCGTGGTCGCTGAGGTGATCAAAGTACGGGACATGGTCTGGTTGATGGCGTCATTGAACATGGTCACCAGTTTGGAAGTACCCCTGTTGGAAATATTTTCCCTGATCCTGTCAAATACGATCACAGTATCATTTATAGAGTAACCTACCACCGTCAACATGGCTGCGATGAATACCTGGTCTATCTCAAAGGTAGCACCCAAGGCTGTAGCGATGGCAAATGCAGCTACCACAAATAGCGTATCATGAATCAATGCTATGATAGAAGCAAGGGAGAACTGCCATTTTCTGAATCGCAATAAGATATATAAGAAAATCGCAACCAGTGCAAAGAACATAGCTTCCAATGAGGAGTTTTTGATATCATCTGCTACCGTAGCCCCTACTTTGGAAGAGCCGATGATGGAGAAAGATTCAGCACCTATTCTTCTGCCATCTTCCACAAAAGTAAACCCTGTGATTTCAGCGATACCTTCTCTCACGCTTCTTTCTACTTCTCTATTGGCTTCATCAGAATCCTCATTGATCAGATAAGAAGTAGTGACTTTGATGATATTATTGCCACCAAATGTTTTGGCTTCCACAGATCCGTCAAATTTAGCATCCAGCCCGGTTTTCAGTTCAGTAGGGGTCACAGGCTCACTAAATTCTACTGTATAGGTACGGCCACCGGTAAAGTCTACACCGAATTTTAATCCATTGATAGCAGCTATGGCCAAACCTACCACTATAATACCTGTAGATACCAGATAGGCCACTTTTCTTTTGCTCATGAAGTCGATGTTCAGATCGCTTAATAAGTTTCTGGAGAAAGGAGTGGAAAAGGATATGGAGCTCTTATCACCTTTTTTGCTCATCCAGTAAACGATCACTCTTGTGATGAATACAGCTGAGAAGAAGGAAGAGGCTATACCTATCATCAATACGATAGCAAAACCTTTTACCGGACCCTGGCCCAAGGCATAAAGAATCGCTCCTACCAGAAAGGTAGTGACATTGGAATCGAGGATGGCACTGAAGGCTTTATTATAACCGCTGCTGATAGCCTGTAGCAGTCCAGCACCATTGCGCAACTCCTCTTTGATACGTTCAAATATCAGCACGTTAGCGTCAATCGACATACCTATGGTCAATACGATACCGGCTATACCAGGAAGGGTAAGTGATGCTCCCAGTTGGGCGAGGATACCCAGGATAAAGAAGATGTTAAACACAAGTGCTGCAATGGCGACAAATCCGCCCTTAGCAAAGTAAGCGATCATAAATAGGACTACAAGCACCAATCCTGCTACCATAGAGTAAATACCCTGCTGCTGAGCTTCAGCACCTAATGTAGCACCGATCATAGCTTCTTCTACTATACGGGTAGGAGCTGGAAGGGTACCTGACTTGAGTATATTAGCTAAATCTTTGGCTTCTTCTATGGTAAAGTTACCGGTGATTTCTGATTGTCCGGAAGGAATTTCGCCTTGTACGTTTGGAGCTGTATAGACATAATCATCCAATACTACCGCTATTCTTCTGCCTACGTTATCACTGGTCAGTTTTCTCCATTTTCTGGCCCCGTCAGCATTCATCTGCATACTGACTGCCGGACGGGAATTCTGATCATAAGACTGGCGCGCATCTGTGATAACATCACCTTCCAGCGGCGCCATATCTGTGCCTCTCGGGGCTTTGATTGCATGAAGTTCTAATAATTCCTGACCGTCTGCACGCTGAGCTTTTACCGACCACATAAACCTGACATCTCTTGGCAAGACTGATCTAATATCGTCTCTGGCAAGGATTCTATTGATGGTCACGGTATCTCTAAGATCGTAAACCAATCCATAATTAGCTTTTAACAAAGATAGCAGGGGAGAAACGTCTGAAGAGAAGTCATCCCCGTCAGCTCCCTGTGCCAATTGTCTCGCCAGGTCACTTTCTTCTTCATCACCTTCTACTTCAGTGGTGTCCGCTGGAGCCGGCTGAGTTGCCCGCTGCCCCTGTGCTTCAGCTACCAGGATAGCATTTGCTCTTTCGATGGCGTCTCCGAATTCGTTGATTTCAGCTACTTCCCAAAACTGTAATTTGGCTACACCCTGAAGTAGGTTTCTGACCCTCTCAGGGTTATCTACACCCGGCAGTTCTATCTGAATTCTACCAGAACCCTGTATTCTCTGAATGTTAGGCTGTGCTGTACCAAACCTGTCCACACGGGTACGAAGGATATTGAAGGAACGCTCTATGGCATTTTCTACTTCAGTATCGATAAGGCTAAGTACCTCTGCATCCGTAGTCTCAAGGGATACCCGGCCTCTATTGGCGGCAGTGGCATATACGGAATTTAATTTCCTATCTCCCGCTGTTTCATTCCAGGCACTGTAAAAGATGTCTACGAACTTATCATTGCTGGTTTTGGCTCTTTCCTGTGCCAAATTTACAGCTGTATTAAATGCAGCATCTTGGCTGTTTCCAGCTAAACCTCTTACGATCTCTACCGGAGAGACTTCCAAAGTAACGTGCATACCGCCCTGAAGGTCAAGACCCAGGCCAAGTTCTGTTTCTTTTACTTCTTGATAGGTATAGTCGGCTCCCAAAAACCTATATACCGGCAGCCTCCATACAGAGTCTAGATATGACTGCTTCTTACTGAAATCTACATTGCCCACTTCATCTGTGGCATAGGCCTCAGCGTCTCTTTGGACATTGTTTGATACAAATGTGAATGACAGATAGTACAGGCAAAGCACTGTAATGATCACTGTCAAAAACACAATGACACCTTTGTTACGCATAGTAATAAATTAAAGAAAATAATAAATTGATTGTGTGTTTTGATATATAGGTCAGAGACCTTTTTGTAAAGCGCCTATATTCAGCGCTGATAAGATGACCATCTATTGGTGTAAAAATGGTCGGGTATGTGCTGGTGTTAGGGAGCGTTCGGGGAAATGATCCTGGTCAAAAGGATTTCCAAAAAATAACTTGAATAGGACGTGATAGGCTCCTCATGTGCCAATTTCTCCGTTTCAAACCCCAGTATTTCATAGATCAAATAGAAAGTATTTTGAGCTACAGTAGTGGCAAACGGAACTACAGCACTTACCGCTACATTGACAAAGGTTTGCTCATCAGAAGAGTGGTCTCCTCCTGCATTTTGCTCTATCTTGGTGTCGGTATTCTGTGTATTGAAAAAACGCTCAGAACCTGAAATCAGCATACAGAAGAACACCACTAATAGGATGGTGAGTCTTTCTCTGTAAAGGGCTTTATTTTTTTGGGTCCTGTTCATTTGGTTGCAAATATAAAGATATTTTTAAACTATCAGTCCTTTTTAAAAAAAAAGACACCAGAAAAGTTCCCGCTATCTAATTTTTTATGAATGAGGCAGTTATAAATATATTCAAGTCAGTTTAAACCATATTATATTTTGTCTTAAAGACTTGTTTTGACCCTCAAATAGGATTTTACAAGGTCCAGTGCCCTGTCAAAGTTATGATTATTTGGGATAATGATATCTGCATCGTGTTTGAACGGCTCTATATATTTTTCGTATGTCGGCATTACATGTTTTTCATACCTATAAAGGACATCATCCAGTTCATATCCTCGCTCCACCTTATCACGGACTATTCGCCGTTTCAACTTGATATAGTCTTTGGCGTCTATAAACACTTTTAAATCCAATAGGTGGGCCAGTTCTGGATAATACAATACAAAAATACCCTCTACTACCACTACAGGAGCAGGTGTAAACTTTAGGATATTAGGAATTTTATTGGGGTTATTGAATGTGTACTCTGGCCTGGTGACCGTTTCTCCGCTTTGAATTTTTCTGATATCATCAGCGTATTGTTCAAAATCTATGGAATGGGGCGTATCAAAGTTATGTATGCCTTTGTCATCAATAGGTTGTTGGTGACGGGGGCGGTAATAATTGTCCTGGGAGATCAGACAGACTTGGTGTGGCTCGAAAGCGTTAAGGAGCTTTTCAAGGAACAAGGTTTTCCCTGATGCGCTGCCTCCGGTAATCCCCACGATATAAGGCTTATTCATGGGGGACAAAATTAGAAAAAATATTCTGATTTATAAGGGTGGAGTACAAATTGGTCAATAATAAGCCTGTAAAAATCTGATTAATTGCTGAACTGCTTTGCCCCTATGGCTGATACGGTTTTTATCTTCCATCTTCATTTCTGCAAATGTCTCTTCCTGACCGTCGGGTCTGAAGATAGGATCATATCCGAAACCTGACTGCCCGGATTTGGTTTTGGTAATAGTGCCGGCTGCTATTCCCTCAAACCGGTGTTCCTCCCCTTCCAGTATTAAGGCTATTACTGTCCTAAACCTGGCTTTGCGGTTGACTTTTCCTTCCATCTTTTCTAATAGCAAAGAGACATTGCGCTCATCACTTCTGGGTTCTCCGGCAAATCTCCCGGAATATACACCTGGAGCGAGATCCAATGCTTCTACCTCCAGCCCTGTGTCATCTGCAAAACAGCTTACCCCGTAATTATCGTATACATATCTGGCTTTTTCGAAAGCATTGTGCTCCAGGGTATCTCCCGTTTCAGGCAGTTCCTCTGTACAGCCAATGTCTGCCAGTGATACCAGCGTAAAATCCACCCCAAGTGTAGCTTTTACTTCTGCTATTTTCTTTTCATTATTGGTAGCAAAACAGATTTTCATAGAATAATCAGGATTGGTTTAATGATGCAAAATAGAAGATTGTAATCAGTAATAAAAATCAGAGATGACTATTTTGAGCAGGCTCCCGTAACCGACGGCGTGGTTATATTTTATGTATGATCTAATAAATGTACACCCAGTAGCTTATAGAATGAAAGAAAGGATACCTCTACAGGTATCCTTTCTTTCTATATGATCTATGCCCTTTTTTCTATTCATTTATCCGAAATCTCAATGATTTATAGCCAAGAGCATTTCCTCTAATCCATCCCCAAAAAATCAACTTCAAATACAAGGATAGAATTAGCCGGTATTCTTTCTCCCCTCGCTTGATTCTGGTAGGCATAAGGGGAGGGAATAATGAGTATGGCTTTGGAGCCGCTTCTTAAATATTTAAAACCTATGCTGAATCCCTGGATCGCCCCTCCTTGATTCAGCGAAAAATTAAGAGGAGCATAAGTCCTCCCTTCTGTATCTAGACCATGTTCTTCCGCTACCGCTCTAATATTGGTATCGAAGACAGAACCGTCCAGTAGTTTGCCTACATAGTTGTAATATACAATGGTGCTGGTGGTAGGTTTGGCCCCTGCACCTTCCTCCTGCACGATAACCACTACTCCTGTGGTAGTGTCCTGGACGGTATATAGCCCGTCGTACGCCGCCTCTTCCAGATGTCTGGCTATTATAGGTCGTTCCCGTTCACGGTTTTGTTCAACACTGTATTGCTCGCCAAACTGGAAATTTTCACAGCTAAACAGCAATACCGCAAAGGCTGAGAATAATATGGATTTTAAAACTTTCATTATATTTCTATTTCTGCCTCAGACTTTATTTCTATCATTTCCAGGTCAAATCTAAGTGGTGTGTTTGGAGGGATACTGCCGCGGTGTCCACTAGTGCCATAGGCATATCTGGAAGGAATCAATATGATGGCCTTATCCCCTTCTTTCATACTGTTTACACCAAGAATAAAACCGCGTATATAATTTTCATCTCCAATTATCATTTGCATGGGCTTATATTCTCTAGAAGGATGGTGTATGTTATTTGCCCGGGCTACAGAATCCAAAGAGGTGTCAAAAACCCTTGCATCAAAAAAGCTCCCAGTATAATTTAATTTGACATAGTCGCCTACTTCTGGACTTCTTCCGTTAATATTTTCCTTTGTCCATATTATTACTACACCTGTGGCGCCATCCTGTTCAGATCTTACGCCCTGCAATGAATTGTCCCGCATATAATCAGCGATAGCCTGTAGATCCCTGTTATGGATGTTTTGAAGGGATTCCTGATCATTGATACAGGAGGCCATCAAAATGATGAATGAGCAGCTGAGTAATATTCTTTTCATAATTCTGATGTTTTAATGGACCGGAAAATATTCCCGGATAATCAAAGGAAAATGAAAGTCTCCCATAGCGGGAGACTTTTTCAATTAATTTACATCTGTAACCTCTACGTCAAATACAAGTACAGAATTAGCGGTGATCACCTCGCTTGCCTGTCTGTTGCCATAGGCTAAAGGAGAAGGGATGATCAGTTTGGCTACAGAACCTTTTCTCAATAGCTGAAGACCTTCGTCCCATCCCTGGATCACTTGTCCCTGGCCCACTGGAAACTCTATAGGGGTATATCCTCCAGGCCTTCCTTCCTGAAACGTATTGTTTTCCCTTGCCACACTTTCCCGGCTGGTGTCAAATACTGTCCCATCGAGTACATATCCGGTATAGTGTACGGACACCATATCCCCTTGATTAACCTCCGGTCCAGTGCCTTCTTTTTCTATGACGTAGAATAGACCCGATTCCGTCCTCTGGGCATTCAAATTATTTTCAGCTACATATTTTTCTATGATCTGAATGTCTTCCTCAGTCTGTCTGGAAGCCTGCTGTTGCTGCTTTTCCTGCTGTCTCATGGAAAGATTGTTGAAATATTCCTGGAAATTCTCTTCATTCAGCACATCCACCACTCCAATTCTCAGGGTAATAGTTTCTTCGTTTTTCAAAAATGGAGGAACACCAAATCCGCCGAACATCTTCTCAGCAGTAGTCTGAACCATGATGCTGTCGCCATTTCTGAGGTTTAAAAATATTTCATCTATACCTGTTTGAGATTCTGCAACGGAATCGTACTGAAGGTATGCAGGGAAATCCTGATCATAGCTGTTGATAAATAGGGAATCGTTTTCATTGACTGCAGTAAAATGATATAGGACATAATCACCTTGTTCGGGCTGATTGTTTCCTTCTCTTACATAGGTATATTCTATACCATCAGCAGTAGTCTCTGTTCTTTGGTTATCACAAGCCGTCATCGCTACAGCAAGAACTCCTCCTGCCAACATGAAATTTTTAAGATTTTTCATCTACTAGTTCTAATTGATTAAATAGTAATTTTTTGTTTTCTTTTATTAATTTTTCAAATTTTTCTGCTGTCTCTTCCAAGCTAAGGTCCGATTTACCACCGGAGGCATTTTTATGCCCCCCGCCCTGAAAGAATTTGGCAGCAAATTTATTTACTGAAACGTCTTCCGTAGAGCGAAATGATATCTTAATGGCATCTTTTCTTTCGGTAAACAGCGCGGCGATTTTTATGCCGTCCAAAGATAAGGCATAATTTACCAATCCTTCCGTATCACCTGTCTGGGAATTGTATTTTTTTAGATCTTTTTTACTGATAGTAAAATATGCCGTCTGTAATTCTGGCAATATGACCAACCTTCTGGAAAGAGCAAAACCTAGAAACTTCAGCTTGTCCACAGAGTTGGTATCATAGATCAGCCGGGAAATTTTTGAATTATCAGCTCCTAAATCTATAAGGTCTGCTGTAACCAAATGTACATTCTTGGTGGTGTTAGGATGTCTGAATCCTCCTGTATCGGTCATGATCCCAGAGTATAAGCATTCAGCAATATCACTGTCCAGGAGAAATTTATCACCTACTTTGACGATCAGGTCATAGACCAGCTCACATGTGGCTGCCGCAGCAGTGCTCAGGTAGGTAAAATCCGCAAAATCTTCCGGGTCCTGGTGATGGTCGATATTCACTTTATATGCTGAGGAGTTCCTTATCAAAGGTTCCATATCCTGTGTCCTACTTAAGGCGCTGAAGTCCAGACACATGATGATTTCAGCATGCTCAATTTTCTTAGTGGCATCTTCTTTGTGCTTCTCATCCTCAAAATTCAGGACTTCTTCATTGCCTTTCATCCAGGCAATAAAAGAAGGATAGTCAGAAGGCGTGATTACCGTCACCTCGTGTCCTTTCTTTTTCAAATAGTTGGCCATCCCCAACGATGAGCCCAGTGCATCAGCATCTGGTTTATGGTGGGTGGTTATGACTATTTTTTTTGGGGTGGAAATCTGTTTTCTAAATGACTCTAATTCTTGCATCTGTAGTAATTATTGCTGCAAATTTCAGCACATAGTCTGCAAAGGTCAGGATAATTTTTCAAAAATCCCAATATGTCTTATGGTCTATAAATTAATCGGTTATGGTTTATTTATAGATGATTGTATGGAGTTTAGATGAAAAGCCGTAAATTTGCAGCCTAATTAAACGTAGAAAATATTATCGCAATGGCAACAAATAGAACATTTACAATGGTGAAACCTGACGCATTTGGCGCAGGAAATGCAGGTGCAATTCTGAAAATGATCGAAGAGGCTGGTTTTAAAATCGTAGCATTGAAGGCTACTAAGCTTTCTTCTGATCTGGCAGGTAAATTTTATGAAGTACATAAAGAAAGACCTTTTTACAATGACCTTGTAAGCTACATGTCTTCTGGACCGATCATCGCTGCTATTCTTGAAAAAGACAATGCTGTAGAAGATTTCAGAAAACTGATCGGTGCTACCAATCCTGCTGATGCAGCTGAAGGAACCATCAGAAAGATTTTTGCTAAATCTATAGAAGCAAATGCTGTTCACGGATCGGATTCTGATGAAAATGCTGCCATTGAAGGAAGCTTTTTCTTCAGCCAGGCTGAGAGAGTGATCTAAATAAAAAATTATTCTAAGCATACATAAGCACCCTTTTATGGGTGCTTTTTCTATTTATAGCCTACATTTTTTAGACTGGGTAAGCATAGATTTTTGTAAAAGGATGGTTAGTTTAATGGGTTCCTAAATAGATCCCACACTTGTATGAGTCCCACACGTGGTATTAATCATTAATCCATATGGGAATACGTTTTTACTCAATCACCGGTAGTTAAGATTAATGACGTTCCTGTTTTTCTAAAAAACCCTCAGCATAAAGCAAATACTCGTATGATGGGCCAAAACTTCAGGTATTTGAATGAATACTGGTGATAGATTTGGTCATAGTTTTTATTTTCACAGATATTGAAAAAGCTATCGAAGGACTTGAATGGTATGAAAATTATGAACAATGGAAACTTGACATTTATTAATACCTATCTCCATGGATAGAAGAGGTAAAAATGGAAACTGCCTTCAGTGCTTACAGATGGGAAAATAACCGATTTTTATTTGAATGGAGGAGATACAATTTTGCAGAATGCCGTAGTCACACATAGCCTATATAAAAATGCATGGAAATCTAGGATATTGGTCAGGATTTACCTGGCATTATCCTAGACCTTGTTTGCTAAACTTTTGCCTGAGCAGAATGATAATCGACAGCTAGTGATTATTTACATGCTCCTTTTTCCCATGAAAGTAGCCCGGCATTGCCAGCTTCACAGGCATTGCCATAGGTTTTGCCATCGCAGCCGCATACCGGATCATATTGCATGGTGCACATGCCGTCTGGATTTTTTTTGTCCGGATCTATACAGTTGTTTTCTACTGTGGTTTGGGGCTGCTGTGTGGTGCACTGGAATCCCATTGCCATACTGATCGTTATAATGCTCAAAATTTTTTTCATTACCAAAGGATATATTTAAATCAAAACCTAGATTAAGTGAATAATAACTGGATCAAATCGTTTTCTCACTGTACGTATAAAACGTGAATGATGCTACAATCATGATTCCATATCATTTTTTTTTAACCTTCTTCTTTTTCTTAAAGAATACCTGTTTGATCCATCGCGGAAGAAAAATTGCCCCGAGTATCAGATAAGGATAATAGGAAAGTAATCTCCAAACTATACTGGTGACAAAGGTATAACCGGTAAGGAATTCACTGAAAAACTGGGCAAAGAAAAACTCGGCCGTACCGCTACTGCCCGGCGTAGGTGAAATCATCATCACGATCCACATGATGATCTGCCTGGCAAATACGATGATGTGCTGGTTGAATGACAATGACTCATATGCTGTAATCAGGGCATTCAGCATAAAATACCTGGATGACCAGATGAATACAGTGGCCAATCCGATAGAAACCCAGTAATTTATATTTTTATCTTTAAATTCCCTGCTGGCCGTTATGATCTGGTTACCGTATTCATTGGCATTTGATTTCCATTTTCTTATCCAACGGATAGAAAAAAGCTTTAATAATAACCATTTAAATACCCTCGGCCTATAAAACAGCGCTGCGGCCATGATGAGAGAATATATGGCATATAGAGCATAGCTTACCCAAAACAGATACTGTAGGCTGTTTCCCAATCTCAATTCCATGGACCTGGCATCTGGGAAGATATGCCCTTGGGCAAAGAATAGGATGATAGGTGCGCCTATGACAAAAAACAAATTATCCAGTATAGCGGTTACCATGACAAAAGCCAGGGCTTTGCCCAGTTTGATGCCTTCCTTATTTAATATAAATACGGCTACTGCGGTGCCCCCCACGATGGAAGGTGTCACTGCGGAAGCGAATTCCCATAGTATGATGACATAGATAGCCCTTATCCATGTGAGGTGTTTATCTGTGATCTCCCTGATCCTGTACACATAGCCGGCATCCCGCATCAGGATAAACAGTAAAGCTAATAATATAGAACCGGCAGAAGCATCGAATACGCCGCGCAGGGTACGGGCATTGACGGTGGGATCCAAGTAAAACATCAAAAACACTATAACCAGCCCAATAGCTACAGGCACCCAGATTTTATTTGGGTTTAGTGTTTCAAAAATTTTTTTGTTGTCTAATTTCATTCTAAAGTACTGGTGCCTCCCCTGATATTTCTACCCAAAAATTATTGAATCCTTCTCCGATTTTTATGGTAACCAAAGATAGCTGTAATAATTCCAATATGGCCAAAAAGGTATAAATGACAAAAATTTTGTCCGGATTGTAATCAATAAACTCAGTGAAAGGAATTCGGTTTTTCTGACCCACTTTTTCTAACACCATATTCTTTTGTTGGTCTATTGAATAAGGATATTGGATGACAGTATGGGTGGTCTCGTCCGTACGTGAGGCAAACTTTGACATGACCTTTTGATAAACTTTTAATAACTTATAAAGGTCCAAATCCTGTATCTCAGATTCTACATTATCTATTTTGCTCAATTCTTTGAGTTCTTCCAGGACATTTCCCCGGGTGTTCATCGCCATCCTGTTGGTCTCCAGATTGGACAGTTCATTGATGACTGATTTGTATTTTTTATATTCTAACAGGTGACGTATCAGTTCTTCTCTGGGGTCAATTTCTTCCCCTTCATCATTCAGGTCGGGACGGGGGATCAGCATTTTGGATTTGATCTTCATCAAGGTGGCGGCCACCAGTATAAACTCGCTGGCCACTTCGATCTCCATCTTCTCCAGATGGTGTAGATAATCAAGAAATTCCATGGTGATCCTGGAGATTGGAATATCATAGATATCCAACTCATCTCTTTCTATGAAAAAGAGCAATAGATCAAATGGTCCTTCGAATAATGGTAATTTGATTTCGAAACTCACTGATAATATTAAATTTATCGTATTTTTGCCAATCGTATTGAATTCAAAGATATTACATAAAAAGATAAATCAATATTTGGCCAATGAAAATGCTGAAAAATCTTATCTAATGGAAAGTTTTAGTATATTAAACAATATTTGAAAGCCAATGTTATTTATTTTTAAAAGACAAAGTACATGTTGATAGAACCCGGAAAATTACTTGCCCAGATAGATTCCCCTGCCGATCTGAAAAAATTCAACAAGGAAGAATTAGTAATTATCTGTGATGAACTCAGACAATTTATAATAGATAATGTATCTGTCTATGGGGGGCATTTTGGGGCAAGTTTGGGGGTGGTGGAGCTCACGGTAGCCATTCATTATGTAATGAACACACCTTACGACCAGCTGGTATGGGATGTAGGGCACCAAGCTTATGGGCATAAGATCCTTACCGGAAGACGGGATATTTTTCATACCAACAGGCTGTATAAAGGCCTGTCCGGATTTCCCAAGAGAAAAGAAAGCGAATATGATACTTTTGGTGTAGGGCATTCCAGCACCTCTATTTCCGCTGCTTTGGGAATGGCAGCTGCTTCTAAATATAAAGGAGATAAACTTCGGCAGCATATAGCCGTAATCGGTGACGGATCTATGACGGGGGGAATGGCATTTGAAGCTATGAACCATGCAGGTGTTTCGGATACCAATATGATTATCATTTTGAATGATAACTGTATGTCTATAGATCCCAATGTGGGAGCGCTTAAAGATTACCTAACTGATATCACTACCTCTCATACTTATAATAAAGTAAAAGATGATATCTGGAAACTGCTGGGCAAGTTCAGTAAATTTGGCACAAGTGCACAGGAAGTGATATCCAAAGTGGAAGGCGCTATTAAATCAGCACTTTTAAAGCAAAGTAATCTTTTTGAATCACTAAACCTGCGGTATTTTGGTCCGGTAGATGGGCATGATGTAGATCATCTGGTAGAGGTCTTGAATGACCTAAAAGGCATACCGGGTCCAAAAATCCTTCACTGTATCACGGTAAAAGGTAAAGGTTATGCATTGGCAGAAAAAGACCAAACGAAATGGCATGCCCCTGGAAAGTTTGATAAAATTACTGGCGAAATAGCCAAAAAAATATATGATACGCCTCAGGCACCTAAATATCAGGATGTCTTTGGGCATACTTTGGTAGAGCTGGCGGAAAAAGATGACACTATCATGGGGGTGACACCGGCTATGCCGTCTGGCTCTTCTATGAATATCATGATGGATGCCATGCCGGACAGGGCGTATGATGTAGGCATAGCAGAACAGCATGCGGTTACTTTTTCAGCAGGTCTGGCTACACAGGGTTTAAGGCCTTTCTGCAATATTTACAGTACATTCATGCAGCGGGCTTATGATCAGGTTTTACATGATGTTTGCCTTCAAAACCTTCCTGTAGTATTCTGCCTGGACAGGGCGGGCTTTGCGGGAGCAGATGGTCCTACACATCATGGGGCCTATGATTTAGCATTTTTTAGGTGCATACCTAATCTGGTGGTCAGTGCGCCGATGAACGAGGAAGAACTGCGAAATCTCATGTATTCTGCTACTAAATACGAAGGGCCATACTCTATACGATATCCCCGTGGTCAGGGTACTATGCCGAACTGGAGATTGCCGATGAGGGAAATCCCTGTCGGTCAGGGCAGAATTGTGAAAGAAGGTGAGAAAGTGGCTATATTGACCATAGGCCATATTGGTAACTATGCTGTCGAAGCCAGTGAGATGTTGAAAAGTGATGGACTAAGCCCTGCACATTATGATATGAGATTTGTAAAGCCACTAGATGGAGTATTGCTTCATGAAGTGTTTACTAAATTTGATAAAGTAGTGACCGTAGAGGATGGCTGTCTGATGGGGGGATTTGGAAGTGCTGTATTAGAATGGATGATGGATCATGGCTATAGTGCTCAGGTTAAAAGGCTTGGCATACCTGACGAGGTGATCGAGCACGGAGAACAGATAGAGCTGCACAGGGAGTGCGGGTTTGATCCAGTGGGCATTGCCGATGCGGTAAGAAGCTTTGTGACGCTCCCTGAACTTATGGCATTAAAATAAAGGAGTAATTATATACAGTGAAAGGGCTGCGTTCTGAGGATGCAGCTTTTTTTATTTTAAATAGGAGCAATATGAACAAGCATGAAATCAGTTATAATGATAAAGGGCATGGACAGCCCATTATATTTATTCACGGATTTTGCGAAAGCAAGGAAATGTGGTTGGCTTATGAAGACGCCCTGTCTCCTTATTACAGAATACTGACCCCCGATCTTCCCGGTCATGGAGAGAGCATGTGGATGGATGAAGAGATCACCTTAGAAGAAGTGGCCGTCATATTGGGGGTATGGATAGATGAACTGGCTTTGGAAAAACCTATCGTAATTGGTCATTCATTAGGAGGATATGTCACCCTGGCACTGGCAGAAATCATGGGGGATGAGCTTGGTGGTATTGGCCTATTTCACTCAACTGCATTTGCAGATGACCAGGATAAAATCAACACGCGGAACAAAACATTGGACTTTGTGAACAAGCACGGAGTGGAAAAATTTGTAAAATCCTTTGTACCTCCTCTATTTCAGGATAACCCTGATGCGGAGCTTCAGGAAAAAATGGATTATATCTTAAAACTGGCACAGAAGACCTCCTTCCCCGGCTTGGTAGCATTTACTAAAGCCATGCGTGACAGGAAGGACCGTTCTAATGTACTTTCCAACTTTAAAGGTAAAAAAATGATGATAGCGGGACAGACAGATACGGCCATTAAAATTGGAGACAGCAGGCAGCATGAGAAGTTGGTGGATTTTTATTTTGAACTTACCGGGACAGGGCACATGGGGATGATTGAAAGGGAAGCAAAATGCCTTGAGGTAATCGGAAAGTTCATGGATCGCTATGTAAATGAGAAGCTGGTGTAATTTATTCTATCATAGCAAAGTGAAACGCCGGGGTAATAAGGGGAAGAAACATGGGAGCGAAACTATAATCATTAGTTTAAACTTATAGCTTCTAAGACAAAGGTTTGTTCCTGTTATGCTGAAAAAAAGATGGTTTATATCAAGCTGTCCCTGACTCTGATAAGTAGGGCGCCATGTATTACTACGCAATATAATTCTAAGTGATGAAAAATTTTAGAGAATATGAGGATGAAAAGTTTGTAAAGCAATGGAAAGGGTATCACGGTAATTTTATTCATTACTGGATAAGGATAGTCTTGCCGATTTACTTTCCCGCTGCTGTCCTGATCAGAATTATTGTTTATGGTTTTCAGGATATAATAGCCATGAGTATGCTGGTTTGGTTGATCTTGTTTGTAGGGATGGCCACAGTAGTGGCTTATCATTTCAATTATAAATATCACGTCAAGCGGTATGAGGGCCTGAAGGATAAAAGGGAAGTGGTATAGGAAATTGGGGACATGAACCATAATTCCCTGATTTGGGACTATAAAATCGGGGATTTTCAGATTTTGTATTTTCTTTGAACCGCGTACTTATAAAATCAGTAGCGCCGTAGGATTAAGTTAATCGTCTCGTATAGAATAAAAAAGTATTTCTATGTAGTAATATAGGACAGTACCCGATTTTAGTGTGATGGTTTTCCTTTATTTAATCTCTATTAGCTGCACTATCAAAGAGGAACCGCCTCTCGGCCTGATAGTCTTCTCAGGCATAGAACCTATCCATGCTGTACCTGGAGAAAAGGTTCAAATATATGGAGAAGGTTTCAGTACCGACATCAACGATCTCGACGTAAATCTCTACGGTTACAAGTTGCGTATTGAAAATTTAACCGATACACTTGTCTCTGTATTTATACCTGAAGATATAGGACATGGTAACTTTAGGATGTCCTTATTTCGTCAAAATTATAAAATGTCTTCCAGAGAATATGAGATTAAAGATTATAATGCTCCCCGGATTTTTGGGGTTGAACCTTTTGGTGCATCTCCAGGAGATACTTTAACGGTTTTTGGGGAATATTTTCCCTCTGATCCAGATGAATTCAAACATTTTTTTCCTGGATATGGAAGGTCAGACTATTATATACCCTGATAATTATTTGATAGCATTAAGTGAAACCAAGATAGTGATACGCATTCCTGAAAATATCCCTAAACACACTGAAGGTAATGCTACTGGGGATTTTGTTTACTTCATATTAGGGCCACTTGGAAATCATGTAGAGTTCTTCCCTATGCACATACGCTTTCGGTAAATAATGTATTATTTCTTCCTATTTATTTTTTGACATGACTTTTATTTCAATGATAAAGGTAAATTAAAGTGGGACCAATGCTACACTAGGACTACATCTGTTCATACTTGCTTTTAAAGAAAACGAACTTTTAAAGTTTAGACCAGTACCAAAATGAGGTTTTATCAAAAAGTGTTATCCTATATAAGATTTTGGGATGATGTTATTTATAATTCCTGGGCCTTGGATGTTTTTATATCTACATTAAGGAAGTTCTTAGAATCTAATTTAAAATTGAACGACTGACATGAGTGGGATCTGTATATGCTCATATCATTAAATGAAGAACGGGAAAAGTAGAATTGGTGAAATGTTCCGGAAAGATCATAAAGTATTGAAACAAGATCTGTATTAATAGTTTAATATAAGCAAAAAAGATCCTCTGCCATGAAGCAGAGGATCTTATATTTAATAAAAATCTTTCATTTATAAGCTTGTCGTGACTTTTCTAACAGTATCCATTTAGCATTATGGTCATGCGTACTGTTTTCAGTCTTTTAAAACCGCAGGCTTACCCCAGCCATAAAATTAGTACCGGCCATAGGGTAGTAGAAGTTCTCCGTTACCAGTTCCCTTCCTCCTGTAGCAGTGGGGTTGAAGTAGCTAAAGGTATAGCCGTTTGGCTCGTACATTTCATTAAAGATATTATTGATCAACAGGGTAAATTCCATCTCTTTGACAAACCTTGGGCTGAGCTTATAGATAAACCTCAGGTCATTGGTAAAGAAGGCATCCAGTTTCCTGTTTTCATTTTGGGTATTGTCAAGGTACTGGCTGTCCACATATTTAGATAGAAGGGAAATTTCCAGTCCTTTCACAGGTCTGAAATCGATCATGGCGGATCCCACTACATTTGGAGAGAAAGCGATGTCAGTATCTGTATAGGTGAAAGTCTCCTGTTGGAATACTTCGGCAGCATAGTCATCTATGAATTCTGTAAACTCGGCTATCTTGTTTCTGCTTAAAGCAATATTGCCTCCCAGTGTCCATTTAGGAGATAGTAAGACAGCTCCATCGAGTTCTATGCCTGCCCTATAACTGTTATCCACATTTTCACGGATATTTGCACCTACATCATTTAATTGGCCCGTCAGGATAAGCTGATCGTTATATTTCATATAATATAGATTTGCGCCATATTGAAAGTTTAGGTGTTTGGTCCGGATACCGGCTTCAATGTTTTGTAGGTTTTCTGGCCTTGGTACTTCTATAATGGGAGAATCTGTAAAGTCTCGCCTTACGGGTTCCCGATTGGCTACAGCATAGGAAGCATACCAGGTCCTTCCTGCTCCCCCTTCATAGCTCAAACCAAACTTAGGATTGAAAAAATTATAGTTTTGGGCACCGCTGATGTCCCTTAGGTCATTATTGATTCCTTCGAAAGTATAATCTATCTGTCTGACCTGAAGGTCAGCAAACACATAAAAATTGTCTATGGCTTCGTAAGTAGCCTTTAAATAGATGTTTCGGTCATCTTTGATCGCAATATTATCATAGTAGCGGTCTCTGATGTCATTTGGACCCGCATAGCGCATCCAGATCACTTCACCATAGTGATCACCATCATACCTGTTGGCCCCGCCTCCTATTACCGCATCCAATTTGCCATTATCAGAGACATAATTCAGGGAAAATACCCCTCCATAGAAATGGTTGTCCAACCATCTTCTTCTGATGATATCCGTCCTTTCTATAATCTGGTCCCCGATTACGATAGGCTGAAAGCCATAGTTTCTGACCAACCTGTCATTTGGCCTGAACTGTTCATAATATCCTCTTCCATAAGTATAATGTAGGGCAGCATTGGCCTTCCAGTTTTGCCCCAGTTTACCTGCGTAGATAAACTGATAGTTGTCCTGCTGGTAATTATCGGTCTCATTTTCGTAGGTATAGCTGTTGTAAGTCCGGTTGGTTTCCAGCAGGTTTTCCGGTACACCGTTCCATGCCTGGTAGGTCTGCTCAGTTCCGGAGAAGATATTTACTTTAAAAAGGTGATTGTCTCCATAGTAGCCACCTGACACAAAATAAGACCTTAGATCTGAAAATGCACGGTCAATATATCCGTCCGAAGTAATTTGTGAAAGCCTGGCATCTACGGCCCATCGGTCATTTAAAAGTCCGGTTCCGGCTTTGATAGTATGTCTTTGTGTATTGAAAGATCCGAAGGAATTGTCCACTTCCGCATATGCTTCTTCTCTTTTGGTATCTGTCTGGATATTGATCGAG
The DNA here is from genome assembly GCF_000714815.1 of Anditalea andensis. Taxonomy (GTDB): domain Bacteria; phylum Bacteroidota; class Bacteroidia; order Cytophagales; family Cyclobacteriaceae; genus Anditalea; species Anditalea andensis. The sequence goes on from NZ_JMIH01000022.1 coordinate 335,739, forward strand.
GCGCCAAATGTGGCAGCCCCATTGGTGGAGGTACCTACTCCCCGCTGGATCTGTATATTTTCTACAGATGAAGCAAAGTCGGGCATATTGACCCAGAATACACCATGTGATTCTGCGTCGTTCATAGGTATGCCGTTTACTGTGACATTGATCCGGGTCTGGTCAGATCCTCTTATGCGCAGACCGGTATAGCCCACACCTGCTCCTGCATCGGAGTGGGTGACTACGGAAGGCGTATAATTGAGCAGAAATGGTAAATCCTGTCCAAGGTTGTTTTTGCGAAGCTCCTCTTTGCTGATGGTCTTAAAGGTAGTCGGAGTAGTGGTCCCCGCCCGGGTAGCAGACACGATGATTTCTTCTGTAGAAAGGATGGCTTTTTCCAGCTGAAAATCAGCTTCAGTGTCCCCAACGATACCGACAGACCTTTTTAAGGTTTGATAACCCACAAAGGATACCATGACCGTATAGGTGCCGGAATTAATGTTTCTGAATTCGAATCTTCCGGATGGATCGGAAATACTCCCTGTGCCAGATCCTTCTAAAATGATGTTGGCACCAGGTAATGTTTCTCCCGTTTCTGCGTCCCGAACGGTACCGCTCAGACGGTTCTGTGCCATCAATGAGACGCTTATCAGCGCCATGGCAAGCATTAGTATAGCTTTTTTCATTAGTAAATAATGGAATAAAATTGCCGTATGGCAGTTGGTTAAACATAGAAGCTACCAAAGGGGAGGTAGCTCCACTTCTTGTAAACCGCTCATTTCCCTTCGCCGGTATTACCCGTATCAGGTTCAATGGGTATGATCTCAGCCCGTCATATTTCAGGCACCCCTTACATAAATCTTCCGCAAAAGTAAGCATATTACGGGGAATGGCAAGGAAGTGTGGAAAAAGGGTATGATTACGGGAAGGATTCTTATTTTAATAATTAAACCTTAAAAATTGAACTTATAGCTCCACCAATAGTGAATGCTGTTTTTTAAACCCCATAAGTTATGAAGTTTATCAAAGATATTAATCCTTAATCAAGTTGAAAGTATGCTCACGTTCTATTTATATACACACTTATAAGTATCATTAAACTATGCCTTTATGCTTGATAATGAGTGCTTTTTAAGTTTGGCGGTTCTTTTTTGAATCATAGTAGCATATAAAATATATTTGACTCCTTAGCAGCAAGTTTTTAGCTTTCCTTCATCATGTAAGGCATAAAAAAGCCCCGCAGGTGATGCGAGGCTGTACCTTTAGGCTTTGCCAAGGTTCTTTAGATGATGAACATGGGAGGCAAAAGCATGACTGAGTTTGGCATGTTCCAGATACGGTACCTTATATTCATTACATACCTCCTTTATTATTTTACTAATAGCGGGATAGTGGATATGGGAAACCTTTGGGAAAAGATGGTGTTCCACCTGAAAATTAAGTCCTCCGACCAGCCAGGTCAGGAGCTTGTTTTTTGTGGCAAAATTAGTAGTGGTCCTTAATTGGTGGGTAGCCCAGTCATCCTCCAGTTTGATACCATTGATTTCTGGAAGAGGGAATATGGTCTCTTCTACAGAGTGTGCCATCTGAAAGATCACACTTAAGCAGATGCCAGTGGCGAACCCAAAGACAAGAAATCCTACCAACCATGGTAAAAATCCTACCATAAAAATGGGCAAAGCGATGAATAAAAGTGCATGTATGACCTTAAATGCCCAAAATGACAGGTGATCTTTTACTTTCATCCTGGCAATAGGCGTGATGCCTACTCTTCGAGTGACATATTTTTTATAATCCGTCACAAATACCCAATAATGGTAGAGGAGAGAGTATGTTAATAGGAAATAATAATGCTGAAAACGGTGCATTTTATATCTTTTCTGGGCGGGGCAGAGTCTTAAGAATGGTCTGGCATTCATATCATCATCCACACCTTCTATATTTGTATAGGTATGATGTACCACATTGTGCTTGGTTTTCCACATAAATACATTGGCCCCCAAAAAGTTGATCGACATTCCGGCTAGATTATTCACCCATTGGTGCCTGCTGAAGCTGCCATGGGCACCATCATGCATTACATTGAAACCAATCGATGCGGCAAGGCTTCCCATCAAAATACATTCTACGATGGCAATGGCCCAATGCGGGGTGCCTAACAATAAATGCAGGTAAACCCCTATAAAAGCAGTCGTTAATAAGATGGCTTTGGTATAAAGATGAATATTACCCGTCTGTTCCAGGTTTCTTTCATTAAAATAACCGTGTATGCGGCTTTTTAATACCTGATGAAATGGGGTGGATTTTTTAAATTTTGGTTTGGTCATACTGGATTGGTAAAGAGGAATAGAAGCGTAGTGGTACGGAGGAATTTCCAAATTTAGGAAAAACACAGTTTGCAGAACAAATATACTATTAATAAGGCGACTTCAAAGCGACAGCAGGTTTATCGTGCCGGTAATGGAAATAGGGGGTAATCGATGGTGAGCGAAATGAATAAATGGGTGATAGGATATAAACGCTTTTTTACTTTAAATAATTCAATTTATTAATGATTATAGTTTAAAATTTTTTCGTATAAAATTTATAGCATCTTTTACCCTTTTAGTAGGGTTGCCTGACAAAATTATATATGGAATATTAGTGTGGGCTATAGTGGTTCGGTATATATCCATAAAATATTGCCTCATTTCTTGATCAGGATGCTCCCTCTGCGGATCGTCCTCCCATGGTATATCTATATCTGTAAGGAGGTAAAGGTCATATTTTCTTCGATTGATATGTTCCAAAATCCACGGATGGGTCTTACCATACTTATGCTGACTCCATATTTTCAATACGTGCAGATCTGTGTCGCAAAACAAAAAACGATCTGCATGGGCTTCACCATCATCCTCTAAAGCGAGTTGGCCCTGAGCGATCAGCAGTAGATCTTCATATTCATATGGACGCTGTAACCCATCGATATAATCTCTTGCATATTCCTTTACCCATGGTTCTTGGTAGTGGCTGGCCAAAGCTGCAGACAAAGTGCTTTTACCTGTGGATTCAGGACCTATTATGACAATCTTAAAGGGCATGGACATTTACTTTTGCAGCATTTTTCCAAGCTATCAGGCCCATAATGGCCAATATAGTAAATACTAGAAACTGAAAGGAGGTAAGGATCAATCCTTTATGAAAATAAAGAGGGACAGACACAATATCAGTGACGATCCAGGCTATCCAGTTTTCTACTTTTTTCTTGGCCATCAGCCACATCCCTACAAAGGCTGTGGAGGTGGTAAATGAATCCCAATGCGAAACGGTACTGTCAGTAAAATTAGACAATACCAAATACAGTATTATATATGAAGCTCCGAATATGAGCAAAGCATATATCAAGCCTTTTTTATTCAGCCAGGTTACCGGTCTTTCTTCCCCTTTTTTGGTGGGTTTACTCCACAGCCACCAGCCGTAGATAGACATAGAAACGTAGTATGCATTGATTCCCATATCCGCATATAGTCCCACTTGGATAGTGATATACACATAGATCATCGTACTGATGATACCGGTAGGAAATACCAGAATGTTTTCTTTCATCGAAAAAATTACGCTGGCAAGGCCAAAAATTACTGCCACCAGTTCCAGAAAGCTCATCTGTTGAAGACCTTCCTGAAACCCATCTATTAACCACTGAAAATCCATGGGGGCGAATTTCTTTTAATTGTCTGTAAAATAAAATTTATTGTCCATTCTTTTTTGGAAATAGAGCACTACTTAGAAAATGAAAAAGCCTCCGCATGATCAGCAGAGGCTTTAAATAAAATTATTCTGTAATTTCTATGACTTTAAATTCCGTTCGCCGGTTCATCTGCCGTCCTTCAGGATTGTCGGAGCCATCAGGGTTTTCATTTGGCGCTATTGGCCTGGATTCTCCATAACCTCTGGCTACTAGCCTGTCTTCTGCTATGCCCTGACTGATGATGTATTGTACGGCAGACTCCGCTCTTCTTTGGGAAAGGTCCTGATTATATGTGTCAGAACCCCTACTATCAGTATGGGAACTTAATTCGATTCGGATATTTGGATTGTCTTTAAGTATTTTGACCAATGCATTTAATTTCTCAGCTGCATCAGGGCGGATCTCAGCACGGTCAAAATCATAATATATGTCTTCCAGTACGATGGCTTTTTCTAATACGAGCTGCTCCAGTACGATAGTAGTGTCTAAGGTGACATTAGTGACATCCTGAATGAGGGTGGTCGGATCAGGTGTTTTTCCTACTGTAGAATAGGTTATACTCTGGGTAAAATATCCACTTTTGGATGCGATGATCGAAAATTCTTCATCGGGAGCCAGTCTAAAACGGGTTTGTCCCCTTGTATTGGTATTGTCTCCACCTGCCATTTTATTATTGACATCATATAGTGTTACCCTGGTTTGGGGAAGAATTTCTTCTGAACCATCATCCCTTCGTTCTTTGGTAGTCACGTTTAAAAAAACATTGATCACCTTGGGTTTGGGTGTACGGTCTTCGAAATAATAGATGTCATCATCTCCTACACCACCTTCACGGTTGGATGCTAAGAAACCATCCTTAGGAAAATTGGTAAAGAAAATACCAAAATCATCAGCCACTGAATTGATGTTTGGTCCAAGGTTTTTGATATTGAAGCCATTTCCGTCTGTCTCTGCCACGAAGATGTCCAGTTTACCAAAGCCCGGGTGTCCATCTGATGAAAAGAACAAATGGCCATTAGCTTCCTGTCTCGGGAAAAGTTCATTGCCGGGTGTATTGATATCAGGACCCAGGTTTTGAACATCTCCAAAATCCCCATTGGCCATTACAGTGGCTCTGTAAAGGTCTATGCCGCCATATCCCCCAGGTCTATTGGAAGAAAAGTAGAGGGTGCTGCCATCAGGACTAAAGGCAGGTGTAGAGTTCCAGTAGCTAACGTCGCCGTTTACGGCCATGTATACCGGTTCTGTAAAGGCAGCACCCCGAAAATAAGAGGCATAGAGGCTTACTTCCGGATTATCTCTTTTGGAAGTGGAATTTCCTCTGGCATATATGATCGTATTGCCATCTGGACTGATTGCAATTGCACCTTGGTTCAATCCTTCTTCATTTCTGAATTCCGGCAGTGCCTGTACATTCTGCACATCTACCTTTACACCATCAGCACGCGCTCTGAACAGTTTTGTATAGGATTGTCCGGTAGCAGCATAGATGCCGCCACCGCCCCTGGAGCTGGTAAAGTATAGAAAATTTTCACTGACGATAGGAGCATAATCTATTCCCCTGGAATTAAGCAGTTCGTAATTTTCCAGTGTATGGTTTGGCCAGTAAGGGGTGATTTGTTCTATCTGCTTAAGGTTAGCTATCTGTCTTTCAGAGCTTATCTGGATGGTGTCGTTTAGTGATAGTTGTTTGGCCTGTTCAAAGGCTGCTATGGCTTCTTTATAATTGCCTTGGTCCCTGAGACTAAGACCTTTGTAATAATAGGTCTCTCCACTCCTATCTATTTCTATAAGCCTATCATAATAGGGTGTGGCTTTTTCCACTCTGTTTGATAGTCTGTAGCTTTCAGCTACTATGTGGTTGGCCTGTTGGTCGCTGGGATCTTTTTCCAAAATTTTTGAAAAAGTATTGATTGCCAGCTGGTATTCACCGGATTCAAACTGGGCCATGCCGCGCTGGCTGAGGCTGGTGCATGATCCTGTTAGAATGCATATAAAAAGTATAAATAAGAAATGATACTTCGTCATTGAATTAGCGAGATTATTATTTACCAATCCTAATATAGAACATAAATTAAAATTAATTATTAAAATATTTATTTAACCAACTTTCTTCGGCACTTATCATCCATTTTTTCTCTAGATCCTGCTTCTTTTCCACTACAGGATTAAAAATATAAGTATCGCGTACCAGCTTACCGGAGGTGATATGGTTTTTAATGTCCGGAAGGGTGGTGGTGGCCACTTCTTCTCCGTCCATATAGGAAACTTTGCCCCGGTTGAGCAGATTCAGCCCCAGTTCATCCTCGATAGTCTTTAGTGTTTTGACAGAACTGTCTATGGAACATCCACTTGCACCTAGTTGGGATTCGTCCACGGCCAGTATTATAAATTTCCCCAATTTAATATCATATGATGTAGGCATCAATGTACCGTGTGTATTCCATTTTTGGCAAAAATCCCTGAGTTTTTCGGATACGCTTTTTTCCTCTTCAGGAGTCAGTTTACGGTCTGATTGATACACCCATATTCGGGCATGATCGGGCATTTCTTCGAAAGGTAAATACATAAATTGTGTAGTTAGAAATAGCGCATATAAAAAGCCTCTTTTTCGTAACGTCAAAAGAGGCTTTTAGGATACTAAATATGAATAAAATTTTGATCTGAATAAATACCTGCTGATTAAAGTCCCTGGTCTTTGGCTATCATTTCGGCTATATCGTATACCTGCACGTCGTTTTCTCTGTTCTTGTTCTTGATACCGTCCGTCATCATGGTAAGGCAGAAAGGGCACCCCACCGCAATAGCTGAAGCACCTGTGTCCAATGCCTCTTCGGTGCGTTCTATGTTGATGTCTTTTTTGCCTGGCTCGGGCTCTTTGTACATCTGAGCGCCTCCGGCGCCACAGCACAGTCCTTTAGTCCTGCATCTTTTCATCTCTACCAGTTCCACATCCAGCGCTTTGATAACTTCCCTTGGGGCTTCATATACATTATTGGCCCTGCCCAGGAAGCAGCTGTCGTGGAAGGTAATTTTTTTACCTTTAAATCCTCCACCACCCTGCATGGTGACTTTTCCTTCATTGATAAGTTGCTGTAGAAAAGTGGAATGGTGGATCACCTCATAGTGACCTCCCAGAGCAGGGTATTCGTTTTTGATCGTATTAAAGCAGTGCGGACAGGCCGTTACTACTTTTTTAATGTTGTATCCGTTTAGTACCTGTATGTTGCTTACGGCCTGCATTTGAAAGAGGAATTCATTTCCTGCTCTCCTTGCAGGATCTCCGGTGCAGGTTTCCTCAGGTCCCAAGACGGCGAAGCTAACGCCTACTTTATTCAGTATTTTTACGAATGCCTGAGTTACGGCTTTATATCGGTCATCAAATGAACCGGCACATCCTACCCAAAAAAGTATTTCAGGAGATTCGCCAGACGCGGCCATTTCGGCCATAGTGGGTACTTTATATGTTGACATGTTGGTTGTTTTAAGTTTTAAATCGTCCACGGTCGACAGTCGACTTTTGGTCGCGGACTTATGTTTATTTCGTTTCCTCCGCCTTAAGCTTATCCGCCCAGTTGAAGCGGTCGGAGGGCGAGAATTTCCATGGCGAGAAACTAGTTTCTATGTTTTGGAACATGGCATTCCACTGCTGAGGGGTACCGCTTTCTTCCATGGCTATATATCTTCTCATTTCTATGATGATAGCTAGTGGATCAATATTTACCGGGCAAGCTTCCACACAGGCATTACAGCTGGTGCAGGCAAAAATTTCTTCTTTAGTGATATAGTCTCCAAGTAGGGATTTGCCGTCTTCCAGTCCTGGACCTCCTTTGTCTATGCTGATGGCTACTTCCTCAGCCCTGTCACGGGTATCCATCATAATTTTACGTGGAGAGAGGAGCTTGCCGGTCATATTGGCTGGGCACTGGTCAGTACATCTACCACATTCTGTACAGGAAAAGGCATTCAGTACATTCACCCATGATAGATCATTAACATCTTTAGCTCCAAATCGAGCTATTTCCGCAGGAGCTTCGCCTTCAGGGGTATTCGCTGGAAGACCCAACATCATGTTCACCTCATTGGTAACCGCTTCCATATTGTCCATCTGACCTTTTGGCTTCAGGTTGGAGTAGTAGACGTTCGGAAATGCCAAAAATATGTGAAGGTGCTTAGAGTAGGTCACATATACAGCAAAGGCCAGTATACCAATGATATGGAACCACCAGGCGACTCTCTCGATGATAAAGAGCGTTTCTGCTCCCATATCTATAAACAGGGGTTTGATTAAGCTACTAAAAAATAGTCCGTCTATCTGCGTATAATAACCGAATCCTTTATCTGCTAGGGCCTGGTCCGTCGCATTCATCACTAAGATCGCGATCATCAGCGTAATTTCCGCCATCAGGATGATGTTGGCATCCAGTCCTGGCCAGCCTTTTAATTCCCTTGCTGTAAATCTTTTTATAGCTATAGCATTTCTCCTTATCAGGAAAATAATAGAAGCCACCAAAGTACCTACAGCCAGAAATTCAAATATATTCAAGGCGACTACGTACCATGTGCCTGTAAACGGAGCAAAGAATCTGTGCTGCCCCGAAAGACCATCGATGACGAATTCCAGTATTTCAAGGTTAATAATAATAAAGCCGATATACAGAAACAGGTGGAGAATGGCTGGTACTATGCGTTTGAACATTTTTTTCTGGCCAAAAGCCACCAAGCCCATCACCTTTAGACGTTCGCTGGGATTATCGGTTCTGTCGGACTCCTTGCCCAGCAAAATGGCCCTTCTCAGAAAGCTCACCCTTCTGTACAATATATATCCTGCTATTATGAAAATGAGCAGAAAAATTAATCTGGATAAAATACTCATATTGAAATGATTAAATTATTTGGGTTGGTTTTCTTATTATTTTTTTCTTTAAATGATTTGGAGGAAAAGAACATTTACCTACCTTTGCATCACTTTACAACGGTGATGTAGCTCAGTTGGTAGAGCATCGGACTGAAAATCCGTGAGTCGATGGTTCGAATCCATTCATCACCACAAGCCCTTGAGAAATCAAGGGCTTTTTTTATTGCCATGCTTGGTGTAAAGGTGTGTATTAAATTGTCCATATTTTTCCTGTATAATATCCTGCAAAATAATAAATTGTAAGCATGCATACTATTTGCGCCCACAATTTAAAATGAGTCTAAGTTGCCGGCATTTAAAGATAGGCAATCAGGTGCTAACCGGAAACTTATTTTAGGCTTTTTAGTATCCTTTTAAATATTTTTAAATTTTTCCTCATCTTTCTGTAACATTACCTCAATGAGATCATCACCTACATAAATGAAGACTTTTTTTGAAGCACATATCTGGCCCCTGAAAAGCAAACTGTACAGGATGGCGTTCCTCTGGCTAAAGGACCGGGATGAAGCCAATGATGCTGTCCAGGAAGTGATGGAGAAAGCATGGATACGAAGAGTTGAACTTCAGAAAATGAACAATCATGTAGGCTGGCTGGTGAGGGCGCTGAAAAACCAGAGCATGCAGCATTTCAGGTCAGGGAAAAAGATAGAACCTATGGGCGGACAGGATTTTGCAGAACCTGAAATGGAAGAATCAGATTCGGGAGAGGCATACCGGAGAGTTTTCAGTTTTCTGGAACAGCTGCCCGAAAAGCAGAAAGAAGTATTTGTTCTCCGGGAAGTGGAGGGGCTCACTTATGAGGAAATAGCGGAATATCTGGAGATCAGCATGGACCAGGTTAAGGTGAACATCTTCAGAGCCAGAAAGATCCTGCGGGAATATTTATTAAATCAAGTGACACATGGCAGAAAGAATTGAATATTTACTAGAGAAATATTGGGCAGGGGAAAGTAGCCTAGAGGAAGAGAAAGAATTGAAGGGTCTTTTAAATACATCGGATCAGTTTTCTGTAGAGAAGGAATTCTTTGAAGAAGTTGGCCTGCTGAAAGACGAAGAGCCGGCTCGGCTTAAAAAACCCGCCTACCGCAGCTTTGGTCCTGAATGGCTAAAAATGGCAGCAGTCTTTGCGCTTTTTATGGCTGTGACCGCCATCGTATTCCAGTACCAAAAGTATCAGGAGCGGAAGGAAGAAGCGTTGGCCTATGCGCAGGTGATGGAAGCCTTCACACTGATCAATGACCATATGCTGAAAGGCACAAATAAATTGGAGGCCATGGAGGAATTCAGGCATTTAAAAACAGCTCAAGAAATATTTGAACTAAGACAAGATTAAAGTTATGAAAAAATATATAGTAGCAATCCTTATGTGCCTGGTAGTCAGCGGCGCGAAGGCACAGGATGATGCCATAGTGAAGTTTTTTTCCAAATACATGGAAGATGACCGCTTCTCAAGGGTTTATATCAGCCCAAAGATGATGCAGATGGCAGGGGGCTTCATGAAAAGTGAAGCAGATAAGCTAAAAAAAGATGAAAAGGATCTAGGTGAGCTCATCACGAAAGTCAGGGGGATCAGGATTTTAAGTGCGGATAAGGTAAACGGTAAAAGCTTTTATAACGAGGCCATGGGCACCTTGACCCGAAACAAATACGAGGATCTCATGGACGTTCAGGACAAATCCTCCAGCGTAAAATTTATGGTCCGTGAAGAAGGGGGGCGTGTCAAAGAACTTTTGATGATCACGGGATCAGCAGATGGATTTACGCTTCTTAGCATGCTGGGTGATTTTACTTATCAGGATTTAAACATCCTGGCAGAAAACACCAATATGCCCGGTATGCAGGAATATCAAAGCGGTCAGAAAAGAAAATAATTAAATCTATATATATGTCAATTATGAAAAAACTATTCTTAGCGGCCCTGTTTCTGGCCATAAATATTTCTGTATTTGCCCAAAGCAAAAGTGTAGAGTCCCTTTATAATAAGTATAAAAACGACAAAGATTTCTTCCATATGGATCTAGGGGGCAATTTTATGAATTTTGCCAAAGGGCTGAATATTTCGCTGGATGAAGATAACATGCAGACCATAGCCAAATCTGTAGAAAGGGTTAAGTTCTTTAAGTTGCCAACCGGAGGAACCGCTAAATCTGATTTTACCGCTTTGCAGAAAGGTCTTGTAAAAGAGCGATTCGAACTGATGATGGAAGTATCAGAAAAGAAAAGCGGGGTAACGATGTACTCCAAAGGCGGAAATAAAATCCAGGACATTATTATCCTGATTGCCGGTGAGGGTTCGGATTATATCGTGTTGGAGCTAAAGGGGGATTTTGATGCCAAGACGCTGGCGAAAGCTGGTTCTTCTTATTGAATTAGGATTTTAGATTCATGATTTCAGAATTGAAATCATGAATTTCTTAACTCTCTGCTTTTCTGTTACTGATGTACTTTAATTTAAAATATAAAAACTATAAATAGCGAACAAAGCCAAAAGAAGAATCGAATTTAAATTTAAAAGACTATAATATTGTTATTTTTAAAGAGTATTAAATTAATTAAACAAAAAAACGTTCAGGCAAAAATGAGATTAGAAAGCACTTTCTAAAATTAAAACAATTTGATGCCTATAAATATAGTGGAGAGGTAAAATTGATAAATGTTGCTCTGGATATTAAGTAATGAATGAGAAATATGTGGGAATAGTATTTTGGTTGACACTTATATTGTTCTTTACTTATTATCTGGTAATGAAACTATTGCAGATGTTTTAAATGAAAATGTAATTTTTCTTTCTTTTATCGCAGAATTAAAAAACATTTGGATAAAAAGACTTAGTATTGAAGAATTAATAAAAACTGATATTTCGTTTCTCACCAGACAATTCGAGATCAGACGATTAAGAAACTTTAATTTTAATGTTATCACATAATCTCTAAATGTGCATACTTGTAGGAAGTTATATTATTTGCATTACTAAAAATATTTATGAAACATTTTTTCATCCTATTAATAGCATTTAGCTTAATCGTATCTTGTCATAACACATCAAAAAATGAGTCGGTTACAAAGGGTTTACAATTAGTGCAAACAGGAGAATATACAATACCAATCGATTTGGAAACTTCGAACGCTCATTTGTTGGCATATGTAGACACTTGGAATGGGAAAGATTATTTACATTTTGTAAACCCGAAAAACCACACTTATTATTTTTATGATTTTGAGACGAGATCGATAGTGAATAAAATTTTAATTGAACGGGAAGGTCCCAATGGAATAGATGAAGTATGGTCAACTCAGGCTATTTCGCAGGATACTTTAATAAGTTCCACCTATAAAGGTTTGTTTTTTATAAATGATAATAGTGAAATAATTTTTAGGGCGCTATCAAATGATTCTGATATAAACGAAAACCATATTCCATCATTTGCATATTCTGGGATAAATGATTTAAAAGAAAATGTTTATCAGACAGCGCTGAACCCTCCCATTGAAAATGAAAACCCTTATCTGTTTTGTGACTTTAATTTGGATTTTCGGGTACAGAATCCTTTTATAAGATACAAGGATTTCTGGGAGGAGTATACCATTTATAGGCAGCTAAGTTTACAAAATTTAGTGGAATACGGTATGTATATTTCGCATGAGCCCCAATCTTGTAGAATAGGGGATAAAATAATAGTAAGCCACAAATTTTCAGATGATGTAGCGATAATAGAAAATCAAAAAATCGTAAATAAGAAAAAGCTAGTAGGTGAACATTTGGAAAGCATAGATCTTAAAGCCTATTTTAACTCTTACGTAATCGGTGAAAGAGGACCTGAATTTAAAAAAGATAGAGTTACCCAGTATGAAGGTATATTTTATGATGATAATAGTGAGTTAGTATACCGTTTTGTGCTAAATGCAGGAGAAAGTGTTTTAGAGGATAAAGTTAAAGGTATAAAACCCGTTTATCAAGATTCTTATTTATTAGTTGCCAATAAAAATTTGGATAAATTAGGACAGTTAAAAGTTCCAAATGTTCTTGTGAATGATAACCCAACTTTCATTCACCAAGGAAGACTGTATTTTTTAAAAAGAGATCAAGAATTCGAAGATAAGTGTCAATTTTTGGTTTTTGAATTAAAGGGGGTTGAATAGCAATAAAATTGTTTGTTGAATGGTTTATGAATATTTTATGGGTATTATATATATATATATAACATAAAAAATAAATAGTAATATTTACTAGAGCCGTATATGCTTGTTCCTATTTAATTCACCCATATTTTAAAAATAAACTTTTTTTCCGCTATCAACTTAGCTTCAATTGATATCTCTACATTCGATCCTGATGGGATCAATTTCTTTAAACATCTTTGCTATAAACATGTGATCTATTCAGGGTATTAACTCCTTTTATGCTCTTGGATGATGGTCCGTAAATACCTCTTTTTTTTATGCGGTTTTTTATATTTTTATCATCTAGGATGAAAAATTTTCTGGAAATGGATGATGTTTCATGAAACTTTCATTCTATTTCATTACCATTGTTAGCACAAAGATTAATATTTACACAAAGATTAATCTTTTGTAGGTAAGGGGAGTTTGATGTTTTATCTTTTCACTTATTAGACCTTACTTTTCACTTAATTTTAAAAACTACTCTTTTCCCACCTGCCCCATCAGATTATTCAGATTCTCTGCCAGCGTAGGATGGGCGATAGGTAAATATCGAATGACATCAGTGGTAAGGCCACCCAGCATGATCATTTGGATGATTGTCATGATCTCTCCGCCGTCGATGCTTAAGATAGTAGCTCCCAAGATCTGATTGTTTTTTGGATTGACCAGAATCTTAAAAAAACCACTCGTCTCATCGATCTCAAGGGGACGGCCTGCATGCTTCATCCAGTGCTTGCCTACAACATAATCTATGCCCTGTTCTTTGGCCTGACGTTCATTCAGCCCCACTCTGGCCAGCTGGGGGTCTATAAAAATGCAGTAGGGCACCAGTCTGTCTTTTTTGGAAATCCAGGTATTCTCATATACACACTTAAATACCACATGGGCATCATGATAGGCCATGTGCGTAAAAGGAGTTTCTCCCAATACATCCCCAAGGGCATACACGCCCTTACAGCTGGTTTCGTAATGTTCGTTAACAAGAATATACCCCTTTTCATCTGTATCTATTTGGCTATCTGATAACTGAAGCTTTTCAGTGGATGGTTTTCTGCCTATCGCTATCAGTAGGTGCGTGCCTATTACTGTCTTTAAAATCCCTTCCTGCAAATAAGTGATGTGAATGCCATTCCCAGCTTTTTCTAGCTTTTCTACTTGGGCTTTAAAAACAGTACCTATGCCCTCTTCCTTAAATATTTTACTTACCGCTTCACATACATCTTCATCCTCTTTAGGTACCAGTTGGGACCCTTTGTCCAGTATGGTCACCTGGCTGCCAAACCTGCTGAACATCTGGGCAAACTCGAGACCGATATACCCTCCGCCTATTATGATAAGGTGTTCAGGAGTTTCTTCCAGTTCCATGATAGTGGTGGAGGTAAGATAAGGGATATCTTCAATACCTTCAATGGGAGGAATAACAGGTTGTGCACCTGTATCTATGAAAATGTTCTCAGCTTCCAGCTGAAGAACTCCTCCATCTTGCTGCACTACTTCTACTTGCTTAGGACCAGTGAACCTTCCAAGGCCTTGCAGAACAGTGACACCTTCAGCCTTTTCTAACCCTTTGATGGCACCTTTCCGAAAGAGCTGGACTATTTTTTCTTTCCTTGACCTGATTTTTTTTTGGTCAATAGAATAATCCGAAACATTGACACCATAATCAGCTGCCCTGCTTACCATATGGGCCACCCTTGCTGAGGCTATCATGGTTTTGGTAGGCGAGCAGCCATCATTGATGCAGGTGCCGCCTATTACGCGTTTTTCTATCAAGGCGACTTGTAGTCCGATTCCACTGATTTTTTTGGCCAGGGGCATTCCTGATTGGCCTGCACCTATGATGATTGCATCGAATTTTTGCATGAAGAGGGTTTAACTTAATCGTCCGATTCTATTTCTACGCCGTTGTAAAATGCAATATGGCCTTTTATTTCCTTGGCTGCTGATGAAGGTTCTGCATAAAACCAGGCTGCATTTTCATTGAGCTCTCCGTTCACTTCCACATGGTAATAGTTGGCTTTGCCTTTCCATGGGCAGGTGCTGGTATTGGCTGACTCTTTAAGGTATTGTTTTTTGACGGCTTCATCCGGAAAATAATGATTGTTTTCCAATAGTATAGTGTCATGTGAATCTGCTATGACGGTTCCATTCCAAATTGCTTTCATAATGATTCTGTTTTAATTAATGGTTAGCTAATTAAACCCAAATTACCAATAAGTGTTTGATGGAATGATCTGTAATTTAAAACATCAAAAGAGATAGGCCATATTATTTGCTATTATTGTTTCATGATGAGAGCATCACAGCGCATATAGTAAAAAGACAGTGGGTATTTTATGTAGATCCAGCGCTGTTTTTTTCCATTCAGCTACTGTTTTGGTCACGATAAACTCATCCTTTCCGGTTATGTTTTTTGCTATGCAAAGTTTGGTGGATGGATGGAGGGTGTTTTTTAGGTCCTCAAATAGGTGGTTGTTCCTAAAAGGGGTTTCCATAAAAATCTGAGTTCTATAATGGCTGGCAGACTCATTTTCCAGTTTTTTGATCGCATCTATCCTCATTTTCTTATCTATGGGGATGTAGCCATGGAAGGCAAAAGATTGTCCATTGAACCCGGAAGCCATCAAGGCTAAAAACATAGACGAGGGACCTGTTAGAGGTACCGTCTTTATCGCCTTAGAATGGGCAAATGCAGCAGCCAATGCCCCAGGATCAGCAATGCCCGGACATCCAGCTTCCGATATTATCCCCAAATCATGGCCTTCCAGCAGAGGGGACAGCAGGGCTGCCATTTGGTCTGGTTTGGATTTTTTATCCAAAACCTGCATCTGAAGCTCCTCAATTGGAATCCCCAGCTTCAGACTGCTGATATACCGTCTGGCCGTACGCAGGTTTTCTACTGCATAATATTTGGTATGGCGAACCACCTCTTTGATCTGAGGGGAGATCACCTGCTCTGCAGTGCCTTCTGCCAGAACACTGGGTATGAGATAAAGTATGCCTTTTTTCATGTATTTATAATTGTTTTTTAAAGGTCATAACTTGTCAGGTGACAAAGAAAACGGAACCGAATCTCGCTTGGGCCGATAATCATCTCAGTGTGTGAGGTTTTTGTCATGCTAGATTTCTTCTTATTGTCCTTTTCCCAAAAAAGCCTTAACTGTTTCTACTACAGCAGTAGGTTGCTCTGCATGAAGCCAGTGTCCTGCGTTTTTTATAAAGATGGTATGGCTGTTTGGGAAATACATTTCAATATCCTCCTTATCCTTGTCTTGTATATAATTGGAGTTGGCACCTCCCATAAATAAAGTCGGTTTACCAAAGGCATGATCAAAGGACAATGCCTCGCCCACGTTTTCGATTTTTTCGGTGATGACCTTCAGGTTAATCTTCCACACGAATTTTTGATCTTTTCTACTGAGGTTCTTAAGCAGAAACTGCCTTACAGTAGGTATAGGCTCATACTCTGCCAATATATCATCGGCTTCTTTTCGCGAGCTGATCCGGTCCAGCCCTATGGCATTTAATCCCTCCAATATGCTCTGGTGGTGTACAGGATATTCCCGCGGTGCTATATCCACTACTATCAGTTTATCTATTCTTTCCGGGTATAGCATGGCTAGGTTCATCACGGTCTTGCCGCCCATCGAATGCCCCATAAAATGTGCAGAAGCTAGGTTTTCATCATCCAATAGTGCTACCAAATCGGCTGCCATCACTTTATAGTTCCATTCTTCATGGTGGGGAGAATCCCCATGATTTCGCTGATCCACCAGGTATAAGGTGTAGTCGTTTTCTAAATCCCGGGCTATGCTCAGCCAATTGTCAGCTGAACCAAAAAGACCGTGCAGAATAACCAGGGCAGGCCCTTGTCCTATTTTTTTATAATTTAATTTCATTTGTTTATAATTGTTCTTTAAAGGCCATTATTTGTCCCGTTCCGAAGGTCGGGATGGAATCTCGCTAGTGCCGGCAATCATCCCAGAATGTGATGCTCAACGTCATGTTCGATTTCACGGTTTGTCAATCTGGCAAGCAATAGTATAGAATATTTTAGGCCAATGCTACTTTCCATCTGTCTTCGGACTATTTTTAAAACTCCAGCTGTCTTCTATACATCTGTATGGTATTCTCCAATCCGTAATACAGTGCATCACAGATCAGGGCATGTCCTATGCTGACTTCATCCAGAAACGGTATGCTTTCTTTTAAAAACCGGAGGTTATGCAGGTCCAGGTCATGGCCGGCATTCAGACCCAGATCCAGTTTTTTGGCCAGATGTGCCGCTTCTACAAATGGCTTGACGGCTGCATGTTTGCTTTTAGGGAAAAGCGCTGCATAAGGTTCTGTATATAGTTCCACCCTATCCGTACCGATTTCTTTTGCCGGTTCAAAATACTTTAACTCTGGATTGATAAAAATAGATACCCGGGCGCCATAGGTATGCAGTTCAGCAATGATATCTTTTAGTTGGATCTGGTGAGTGATGGTGTCCCAGCCTGCATTGGACGTCAGTACATGCGGGGGGTCGGGTACCAGGGTAACCTGTTCAGGTCTCACAGTTCTGATCAGCTCCATCAACCTTTTGTCAGGATAGCCTTCTATATTAAATTCAGTGGTTACGGCTTCTTTCAGATCCAGCACATCCTGATAGCGGATATGCCTTTCATCCGGTCTAGGGTGTACCGTGATCCCCTGGGCACCGAATCTTTCGGCATCCAGCGCTACCTTTACCACATCAGGATTATTACCGCCCCTAGCATTTCTTAAAGTGGCGATTTTGTTAATATTTACACTGAGTTTGGTCATTTTCAAGAATTAATGGCTTAATTTTGCTTTAAATTTACACATTATAACACAAACAAAAGACCAATGAGTTTAAAGCTACGTGTAGAAAGTGAAATTAAACAGGCGATGCTGGCCAAAGATAAGGATAGACTGAGAGCGCTACGCTCCATTAAATCCCTGATTATGCTCGAAGAGACCAAAACAGGAGGCGATAAGGGGATTTCTGAAGAGGAGGAATTAAAGCTGCTTACCAAAGCATCCAAACAAAGAAAAGATTCAGCAGAAATATACCAGCAACAGAACCGGGAAGACCTGGCAGGTGTTGAACTGGCTGAACTGGAAATCATCAGTGAATTTATGCCAAAGCAACTGACAGAAGAGGAGGTAGAGGCTGTGCTTAAGCAGATTATTACCCAGGTAGGGGCCGATGGTCCTAAGGATATGGGCAAGGTAATGGGTGTGGCTACTAAGCAGCTGGCCGGCAAGGCTGACGGTAAGTTGATTTCCCAGAAAGTCAAAACCTTACTAGCATAAATATAATTGAGCCCGATAGACATTATTATTCTTATTTTACTGGCTATAGGTACCTTTAGTGGATACCGAAAGGGATTATTTATAGGGTTACTGTCTATCGTGGCTTTTTTTATAGCGATCATATTTAGTTTCAGATTTATGCATTGGGGTGCAGAGGTACTGTCCCGTAACGTGGAGAGCCTTACCTTTATGTTGCCTTTTGTGGCCTTTATCATTATATTTCTCATAGTCACGGTTTCGCTGCGGTTGATAGCTTTTGCTATTAAAAAAGCTATGGACCTTACGATCTTAGGCGCATTCGATAATTTTGCAGGAGCCATATTGGGCCTGTTTAAGTGGGCATTTATGATCAGTTTACTGCTATGGGTAGCGCATTCCTTTGATTTCAATGTGCCCAAAGAAGTAACGGAGGATTCGGTAGTTTACCCTGTGATCACTCCTTTGGCTCCTTCTGCAGTGGCATTTCTGGATTCCTACACACCGATAATTGACCAATCTGTAAATTCTATTCGTAAACTTGTAGACATAGGACCCAGTGTTACTGCTGATTGATAATTTCGATTCTTTCTCCCATATGCTGGCGGACTATCTCCGGCAGGCTGGTGCACACCTGAAGATCGTGCGCAACGATGTTTTGCTGTCAGATCTGATCGAGCAAGAGTATGAAGGCATAATTTTATCTCCGGGTCCAGAGGTCCCTGGCAAAGCAGGTAATTTGATGCATATATTATCTTATTACCATGATAAGCTACCTGTACTTGGAATCTGCCTTGGCCATCAGGCTATTGGAGAATTTTTTGGTGCAGCTCTGGTGAGGGGAGAAAAACCCGTCCACGGTAAAGTGCATAGGGTCAATAAAACTATGGAACACCCCGTATTGCAAGGACTTCCTGCTAATTTTAAAGTTACCCGCTACCATTCTTTAGAACTGAGAAATCTTCCGGATGTGTTGGAAGTCATATTAGAAACCGATAATAAAGAGATCATGGGAATCGTCCATAGCTACCTTCCCGTTGTAGGCATCCAGTTTCACCCAGAAGCCTATTTAACCGAGTATGGATTAGAACTTATTACAAATTGGGTCAATAGCTATATTAAACAGTCTGAAGTGGCGTATATACCTGCAAAAAAGGTAAATATAGCGCTCTAGCGCATAAGCTTGTTTTCATCTGTTTGTAATTGTTTTTTAATGGCCAAGACTTGTCCCGTGACGAAGGAAGCGGAATAACCTGTTCCTAATTTATTCAGGAGAATCTTGCATTATTATAATCATCCCAGTGTGTGCGCTAATCTTCATGCTGGAGTTCGTTTTATTATAATTTTTTGTTTTCGATCCTCTTGGGTTGCCGGGCAGGATGATTTCTTGGCTTTTGTATAACAGGCCTCCCAGGACGATATGACTTAGTTAACCAACTTATTTAATAAACAGCCCCTGCATGATGTCAATACATTGAAAGTATAAGCATTTCCCATAAAACTGGGTTGACTGCAAGGTACAAAAAATCCCGAAGGTGGAAGTTATTTCTCGCTTTTGTTAGCCTTCTGTTATAAAGCAATATCCCCAATCGGGCAGTGCAATATCCCTCTTTTCGTTTGGGGCGGGCATTATTTTGGTGAAAAGTTTTTAGGGCAATTGTTATGAATGCTGTAATAAATCAAATAGATACCTGAACTCTCATCTTGGGCTATTTATTACTTTTAGGGTAGTGACGGACCCTTATGGAAGGATGTTAATGTCAAAGGGCATGTATTGGCTGGATTTTATTAAAAAAAAACAGCTTACTTCCTGCATTGGCAAAAATTCATTTTATGATAGTAAAAAGGAGAACATTTGATGAAAAGGCTCTGCTAAGTGGGAACCAATTATTTTTTTGAAGATATTATTGATACTTTTTGTTTTTAAACGTACGGCGTTTGAATGAAATAGTGAACATCACCAGACATAATCCCGTTTTATATTTTGGAAACTATTTAATACCTTTAAACAATATGCAGGCATACGAATATATCAATAACCTTATTCCCCCTCTAAAATATACAGACAAGGTAAGTATGGCGCTTACTTGGATGGAAAGTATCAGAACCAATACATTGCCCGTGGTGGATGCCGGCTTCTTTAAGGGTTTGGTAACAGATGAAATGATCTATAACCTCAATGATGGCGAACTAACCATAAAAGACATGGATCTGGAGGCAGAGGCCTGTTATGTATTTAAGGACAAGCACATCTATGATGTCCTGAGAGTGGCTTCAGAGCATCATGCCGTGATGGTGGCGGTAATAGACCGGGAAAGTGTATATCATGGCGTCATTACCTTGGAAGATGCTGTTTCGGCTTTTGCAGATACCTTATCCATCCAGTCGCAGGGAGGGGTTTTGATTCTATCCATGTATATGACCGATTATAGCCTGTTTGAAATTTCCAGGGTCATCGAATCCGAAAATGCCAAAGTACTCAGTAGTTTCATCAGTAATGACCCCCTTGATGCCAGCAAGATTAAAGTTACCATAAAAGTGGATAAAACCGAACTTAGGCATATCAAAGCTACTTTAGAGCGCTTTGGATACAGGATAATTGACCAATACCAGGAAGAAACAGGCATCAGTTCAGAACATGACCGGCTGGGGAATCTGATGCGTTTCCTGGATATTTAATTTAGGTTTCTGAAGGTTCTAATGATTGATTTATAACATTTCTGATCCATTTTTAAAAGAGAAGATACAAATTTCCAAAATGAATATAACTGTCCATGGTTTAAGTTTTCAAAAAGAATTTATTCCATACATAGAGCAATTACTGTCGGTTTTGCACCATCACGGTGCAAAGATTTTTTTCACAGAGCCATTTTATAAGTTTCTAAAAAAAACAGGTGTAGAGTCATCTGAATCAGAAATTCTAACTCAAAGGGAAGGGCTTTCGGTTATGGATTTTGTCATATCCGTAGGAGGGGATGGTACCTTTTTGGATACTGTGGCCCTTGTCGGTGAATATGAAGTCCCTATAGTCGGCATCAATACCGGTAGATTGGGCTTTCTGGCTACTATAGCTAAAGAAGAGGTAGAAAAAGCCATACAGGTCCTGTTTGATAAGCAGTTTACGGTCGAAGACAGGGCTTTGATAGGGCTGGATGCTGATAGGACGCTTTTTAACGGGATTTCATACGGTCTGAATGAATTTACCATCCATAAAAGGGACACCTCTTCTATGATCACTGTGCACACATATATAGATGGAGAATACCTGAATAGTTACTGGGCTGACGGCCTTATTATATCTACGCCCACAGGTAGCACGGGGTATTCACTCAGTTGTGGAGGCCCCTTAATATCTCCGGTGGCCAAAAATTTTGTACTCACCCCGGTAAGCCCGCACAATCTTAATGTGCGTCCCATGATCGTGTCCGACGACAGCAAGATCACCTTTAAGATAGAAGGTAGGAGCAAGAAATTTTTGGTATCGCTGGACTCAAGATCTACTGCGGTAGACGCCAAAATCCAGCTTACGGTCAGGAAAGAAAAGTTTGTAGCCAAGTTGGTAAAGTTTTATGACTATAATTTTTTTGATACCTTACGTCAGAAATTGAACTGGGGATTTGATATGCGGAATTGATGAGGAGACATCAGTCACCGGTCATCCTCTTAACATATATTAACCCTGAAAATACCAATGTGTGTTTTTAATTCGTTTACTACTTTATAAATTGCGATGCCTTGAAAAAAGCCAGATTTCTCAACCTGTGTTTCGGGATACTGTTTGGATCCCTATTGCTACTGTCCATGACTGATGCATCTGCACAACAATACGAGGTGGGCTTGGGTCTTGGAGGCGCTACATATACCGGGGATATCATCCGGCATGTAGATCCTACTCAGATCGGTATTCAAGGTACGTTATTTGGCAGACGAAATTTTGACAATGTATGGAGTGTAAGGGGTGGTCTTGCATTTGCCCGTTTAAACGGGGCAGATGAGAAGCGTCCTATAGATGCCATGGCCATCCAAAGAGATGCCTATTTCCAAGGCTCTGCATTGGAAGCACATATCCTGGCCGAATACCATTTTCTAGATTACCTGTCTCCGCAGTCCGCCTTTAGGTTCTCGCCATTTGCTATGTTTGGGCTGGGTTATACCTTTTTTTCCGGAAGAGGGAATGGTGGTCCTGAACCAGATGGCCGCTATAGTGTAGGAACTCCGGTCATCCCTATTGGGGCGGGGGTGAAATACAAGCTTAGAGATAGGCTGTTTATGACCGTGGAGGCGGGCATAAGGGCTACCTTTACCGACTATTTGGATAAGATCGAGCACAACACAGTATATCTGGAAAGATTTATTCCTGACCCAGATAATCCTGGAATGAATATGGTAAATCCGGCAGGCTTAAATTACGGATCTAGGGACGATAAGGACTGGTATTATTTTTTGGGCGTGACACTCAGCTATTCCTTCCATCAGGTGAAATGCTTTAGTTATTAATTAATTGGCTATTAGAATAGATAATTAAAAAAGAAATGGCATTTTTGTACCTCTAAAATTTACAGTTCGGATTAAGAAAGAATGATCGAAGCGATAGACAAGGACAGAATCCCCCGTCATATAGCGGTAATCATGGATGGCAACGGGCGCTGGGCGCAAAACAAAGGAGCCATGCGTGTATTTGGGCATAAAAATGCACTCACAGCAGTGAGGGATACCATAGAAGGGGCTGCCAGCCTGGGCGTGGAGTACCTTACCATGTATGCCTTTTCCACTGAAAACTGGGCAAGGCCCCAAGATGAAATCAGTGCACTGATGGAAATACTGATTAACAGTATAGCCAGCGAGGCACCCACCATGATGAACAATAATATCCAGCTATCTGCTATAGGAGACATCTCAAGCTTACCAATAAAGTGCCAAAAGAACCTAAGGGCTGTCATGAAACAGACTTCTGTAAACACGGGCCTGACAGTTATACTGGCGCTGAGCTATAGTGGAAGATGGGAGATAGAGCAGGCTATAAAGCACATCGTCAAAAAAGTAGTCAACCAAGAACTGTCAGAGGGAGATATCAACCAAGAACTGATTGCTGCCCATCTGACTACAAAGCATATACCTGATCCAGAATTGCTGATCAGGACCAGCGGAGAGTTGCGCATTAGCAATTTTCTAATTTGGCAAATGGCTTATACGGAGCTGTATTTTACAGATGTCCTGTGGCCGGACTTTAGAAAAGAGCACTTGTTTGAAGCAATACTCGATTATCAGAAAAGAGAGAGGCGCTTCGGAAAGACAGGTGCGCAGATTAAATCATAATTTGGTGAAATCGAGCATGAGCAAAAGCTCACACACCGGGATGATTATATCAATTGTGAGATTTCATCCCGACAGTCGGTACGGGACAAGTTATGACCTTTGAAAAGAAAATTTACAGATGAAAAGAATTTTAGTAGTGCTATTTTTCCTTCTTTATGCAGGAATGACCGAAGGCCAGATCCGCTTGGGCCAGAGCAGGTATTCCAGCGCAAAGCCGGTAGATATTTTAGAACTGGATTATAGTAAGCCCCGATCCTTTAGGATAGCGGAGATATCTGCAGTAGGATTGGCCACCTTAGATGAAAATGCTATAGTTTCTTTATCGGGCTTAAGGGTAGATGATAAAATTACAGTGCCAGGTGACCAGATATCCAATGCCCTTAAAAAATTGTGGGGACAGGGTATTATAGGTGATGTGAAGATTTTGGTCACCAAGATAGAAGGAGATGATATCCATCTTCTTTTAGACCTGACAGAAAGACCCCGCTTTAGTCGGGTAGAATTTACAGGGGTAAATAAGACCCAGGAAAGTGAACTCAGAGACAAAGTTAAAATCCGCGGACGGGTAGTAAGGGATGATGTGCTGAACAACGCCCAGCGGACCATCAGGCAATATTTCGTAGATAAAGGATTTTTAAACACCGAAGTAAAAGTAGTACAGGTACGGGATACCACCCTTCCAAATTCCGTATTGCTGCGTTTTGATGTAGCCCGTAATTCCAAGGTAAGGATCAATGAGATCGCTATTTCCGGAAATGAGAACATCTCTGATCGTAGGATCAAGGGCAAAATGAAAAATACCAATGAGCATGCACGTGTTCATTTCTTCAAAGACCTTTATTCTAGATTGACCAATGCCAGAGCAAGGGATGTGAAAGAAGCCATCGTCTATAGGAATCCTGTAAGCGATGAGGATGTCAAGACTTATATCAATAAAAATTTCAAGCTCAACTTTTTTAATTCTTCTAAATATGTAGGCAGGGAGTTCAGAGAGGACCAGGATAATGTGGTGAACTTTTATCAGACCAGGGGCTATAGAGATGCGGAAATCCTTCGGGATTCTGTCTATGCGTTTGGCCAAAATACCATCAATATCAACATGGATATTTCCGAAGGGAACCAGTATTATTACAGAAACATAACATTTCAGGGTAATTATATACATAGTGATGATGTGCTCATGGCCAAACTTGGGATCAGTAAAGGGGACATCTATAATAAAGAGAGATTAGAGAAACGTTTAAATTATGACCCGCAGCGCGGGGATGATGTGAGTTCACTTTATCAG
Organism: Anditalea andensis; assembly: GCF_000714815.1. Lineage (GTDB taxonomy): Bacteria > Bacteroidota > Bacteroidia > Cytophagales > Cyclobacteriaceae > Anditalea > Anditalea andensis. The sequence continues at coordinate 360,432 of NZ_JMIH01000022.1, forward strand.
GATGATGGTTATCTATTCTTTAATATAGATCCAGTAGAGGTCAATGTGCAGGGAGATTCCATTGATATGGAAATGAGAATATTTGAAGGCCCTCAGGTTACGGTAAACAGTGTTTCGATAGAAGGTAACGAAAGAACCAGTGACCATGTGGTCATGAGGGAGATCAAAATTTTGCCTGGGCAAAAGTTTAACAGGGCAGCTTTGGTAAGGACGATCAGAGAACTATCCCAGTTGGGCTATTTCGATCCCGAGAACATTGATCCTGACATGAGGCCTAATTTTGAAGACGCTACTGTAGACATTATTTTTAAACTGGAAGAAAGACCCAATGATCAGATTGAACTTTCCGGTGGTTGGGGCGGGTTTATGGGTTTTGTGGGTACTGTTGGATTGGTTTTCAATAACTTTTCTATTAAAAATATCGGAAAGTTTGATAAATGGAGACCCCTCCCGGTAGGTGATGGCCAAAAGCTTTCCCTGCGGGTCCAGGCCAATGGACGTTTCTTCCAAAACTACAGTATGTCGCTGACAGAGCCTTGGTTTGGTGGGAAAAAGCCCAATGCACTTAGCATCAGTATTAACCATTCGGTTCAGAGACAAATCAACAGGGGCATTGGAGGATTAGGCCTTGGAGGTATGGGCCTTGGAGGCGGCATGCAGGGAAATATAGGTGACGAACTTGGGTTCTTTAAAATTACTGGAGCGACACTTGGCCTGGCCAGAAGGGTTACCTGGCCGGATGATTACTTCTTTTTCAGTAATTCCCTCCAGTTTCAGATTTATGAATTTAATAATTATGGCAATTTTTTTGGACTTTCTTATAATACCGGTAGAGCGAACAGCTTAGCCTGGAATACTACTGTCTCAAGAAATAACGTAGATAGCCCCATATTCCCTAGGTTTGGATCTAATATATCACTTAGTACCAGCTTTACCCCACCTTACGCTACTTTAAATCCAAACATAGACCGGGAGTCACCTGATGAGGAACGCTTCAAATGGCTGGAATACCATAAGTGGATGTTTGACGCCTCATTTTATACCCCAGTACTGGGGATGAACAAACTTGTGGTCAGTGCAAGGACCCATATGGGCTATCTGGGCTCTTATGGAAGTGGGGTGGGGATGATTCCACTAGAACGATTTGTAATGGGGGGTGACGGAATGACCTTTAATAACTTTGCACTTGGACGTGAGATCATAGGACTGAGAGGATATGAAAACCAAGTCATACAAGGTGGGGATACCCCTGGCTCTCAGGGGGGCGGCGGAGGCGGTGTCGCCTATAACAAGCATGTCATGGAATTAAGGTTCCTGGTATCGCCTAATCCATCAGCTACGATATTCCTGTTGGGCTTTGCTGAGGCAGGGAATGTCTGGGACAGTTATGCTAATTTCAATCCTTACAACCTGAGAAAGTCCGCTGGATTAGGGGCTAGGATATTTATGCCGGCCTTTGGTTTATTGGGTATTGATTGGGGTTATGGATTCGATCCGGCACCGGGCTCAAGAACACCAAGTGGTGCGCAGTTCCACTTTACCATCGGACAGCAGTTTAGATAATATGTTAAATCGTCTAAAATTATTACTTTTGTTCAGTGTATTGTCGTATACTTCGATAAATATATCATTGGCTCAAAAGATAGGTTATGTAGACTCGGAGTATATATTGAACAAACATCCTGAATACAAAACCATACAGGAGGAGATCACTGCCATAGGGGCAGAGTGGAGAAAAGAGGCACAAAGTTTGACAAAGGAGATCCAGGAAATGTACAATGCATTAAAGGCAGAAGAAGTTTTGCTGACAGAGGAAATGTACGAAGAAAGAACTGCCAAGATCAGGGAGAAAGAAACGGCCGCCAATGCTTTCAATAACAGGGTATTTGGGACCAACGGCCAGTATTACCAAAAGCAGGCAGAACTCCTACAACCTTTGCAGTCCAAGATATTTGACGCCATAGAGCGGGTTTCCCGTAAAAACAATTTGGCCATCTTATTTGATAAGGCATCTGGTCTGTCGATGATCTATACCGATCCAAGGCATGATTATTCTGACTTTGTCATAGAAGAATTAGGAATAGAAGAAAACAAATAAACAATTAAATTAAAAACCAGATTATGAAAGCAAGAATTATCCTTTCAGCAATTGCTATATTTTGCTTAGGATTCGTAGCCCAGGCTCAGACAAATGTTAAGATCGGCTATACCAATATCGATTACATCATGGACTTGATGCCTGAAATGGAGCAGATAGGTGCCGATATCCAAGATTACAGTGGTCAGTTGCGAACTCAGGTACAGACTAAATCTCAGGATTTTCAAAGACAGGTACAATCTTATCAGCAGTCTGCCCCTACCATGACAGATGAAGCAAGGACTCAAAAGGAACAACAGTTGCAAAAATTACAGGAAGATATCCAGCAGTTTGAGCAGGATGCGCAGACTTCTTACCAAAGAAAACTTCAGGAGCTATTAGAGCCTGTTCAGACTAAAGTTTTCAATGCAATCAACGCTGTGGCTGCTGAAAACAATTATACCCATGTATTCTCAGAAACAGCAGGACAGGCACCTGTATTGCTTTATACCAAAGATGATGACAACTTTACAGATTTGGTATTGGCTAAATTGGGCGTAACGCCTCCTGCCAGACCAGCTGCTAATTAATAGGTAATAAAATATATATTTATAAAAAAAAGCCTGATTTATACGGATCAGGCTTTTTTTAATTAATAGACTCTTTTAAATTATTATAATATTTATTATTTGCACACCACACCACTGATATTCGCTTTATGTATTTTTTAGATATACTAAAGGTTATGGTGATTAAGCATAAAAGTAATAATTCATGATTTAAGCACTGCAGCCTGATCAGATGGTCCACATCTTAAAACCATCCACTCATGGAAACTTGGAAAAGAGCGGATAGATGCAGGCTAAGAATTTTTTCAACAGACCGATATAATCTTCCAGGAACAGGGATTTATACCAGAGCCATTTCAGCTATAAATGTAGCGGCGATTTATTCTCTGCTCATGTATGGCAGCACTGGGAACGGTAATTTTTGTGGTATTGACCTGAAGACGGAAGAAATCAGATCATGAAAGTAGTAAACAGGATCAACAAGATTATTATATTATAAAACAATAATGCTATAAAAACTTTAAGAATAGTAAGCCTATTGGCTTTAATTATATTGTTTTTCTTCCTGTGATCTCGGTACCATGAATTAACCACCAGAGTCTATTTGATATAATTTATACTTGAGCTTTCAGGATGTTTCAGGAAATGATCTGGTAAAAGGAATTGATTACACTACTTCATTAGAAACTGTGATGGATTCATAATATACATTGGATATTATTGTTTGCTGCTTTTCAAAAACCCATTCACAGCATTACCAGAGCAATTTGACATCTGTTGGGTATCTGATGTATGATTCGTAACAAGAGGCATCCATCAGAAGTACATGGCTGTTGTTGACATCATGCTACCAGTGACTGATAAGAACCTCCTGTATTTTTTTCCATTCACAGTGTTTTTCAATAGGATTCTGGTCATGTTGGTCATTTCCTTTATCTGCTGGTTATCGGCAAGCACCTTACCGCAGAAGTACTGCAGGGACCAGTCCGGATTGTAACGCCCCAGCAGCTGTCGGTCACTGACGTTAAGATAGGCTTTCAGAAACATGAGTGCAAAAATTCCTTTGCCACCGAACCAGCAGGCGCCCCTTCGGGAAGGTTTCGTCTTAAGACAGGCCACAAGGTCGTCCCATGGTATGGGATCATGTACCTGTCCCAGCAATATACTCTTGAAAAAGTGATATTTTGGAGAATATCTATCGAAATCTTTGAAAAGTGGAAGCGGGTATATACCTTTCATAGTATTGTTGTTTTGCAACATTAAAATACAAAAAAGAAAACCCCGAAAAAAGCCTTAAACAGCTGATTCCGGGGTTTTTGTGTTATTATTTTTTTAAGAATTTATCTGAAAATCAAGAACTTGTAATTATATCAAGAATCCCTAGGTATACTACCAGGTAATACAAATGAATTTTAGCTCGGAGTATTGGATCAAAATACAATGCCGCACTCGCAGGTTTTAATCAAATTGTAATTCCATTATTACCGATGTAATCGGTAACTTTTACTGATCGCTATTTTAAAAAGTTACCATGCTTTTATATTGATTGCAATATGCAAAACTATATATATAAGGCAACCGTCATTTTCAAATTACATTACACTAATCTTTTTTTTCATTATGATATTTAGTTGAGGGAAAATTACCGTAATATATTAGCCCTACCTATACGACATTAATAAACAAAATTCTGGGTTATAATTGACTATTGATGAATTATTTATTTAAAGTATTTAAGGGTTTTAATTTTTTTTCAGTTGGAACAATTATTTTTGATTTTTCTATTCCCCTCTTTAAACATTCTATGAAATCAAGCATGATAAAAACTTCCCAAACTGTGATGATTATAATCATGTGCGATATCACCCCGGCCTCCGCTACAGGACAAATTATGGCCTTTGAAAAACAATTATAAACAGATGAAAAGAACTATATTTTTTTACTTTTTTTGTTTTATCTATTTTAATTCTTCAGCCCAAAAAGTGACGGTGAGTGGCACTGTCAAAGATGCTGAAAACGGTGAAAACCTAATAGGAGTAACCATATTTGATAAAACGAATCAAAAGGGGGCTGTAACCAATAACTACGGTTTTTTTAGTTATTCTCCTTCAGATAAAGAGGTAAATCTAATTTTTAGCTATGTAGGCTATGAACCTATAAGTATATTCATTAACGTGGCCAAAGACACCATCCTCAATATAGAACTACGTCCGTCCGGTCTTCTAAGCGAGGTGGTCATAGAAGGACAAAAGTCAGATCCCATACAGGAAAGCACCCAGATGGGTATGGTGAATGTCCCGCTCAGAGAGATCAAGAATCTGCCGGCGCTGATGGGTGAGGTAGATATCTTTAAAGTTATCCAGTTACTACCGGGAATTCAGTCCGGATCGGAAGGTGCGTCGGGATTATATGTGCGTGGAGGAAGCCCTGACCAGAATCTTGTCCTGCTGGATGGTGTTCCTGTTTACAATGCCTCCCATCTGTTTGGATTTTTCTCGGTGTTCAATGCGGATGCGATAAACAACGTGGAAGTGATCAAAGGTGGATTCCCTGCCAGATATGGAGGCAGGCTTTCCTCAGTGATCGATATCAGCATGAAGGAAGGGAATATGAAAAAGTTTCAGGGTGAAGGCAGTGTGGGTTTGATAGCTTCCAAACTTACCCTTGAGGGACCTATAGTCAAAGATAAAACCTCCTTTTTATTGTCGGGCAGAAGGACCTACCTCGATATGATTGCTAGACCTATCATCAGGAATTCTACCGGTGGACAGGAAGATGTTGGGTATTATTTCTATGATGTCAATGCCAAAATCAATCATATATTCAATCTAAATAATAGACTTTATCTAAGCTATTATGGCGGGGATGATAAGGGTTTTTCTTCCTACAACAATTCTTGGGAAAGAGGGGGAAATTCAGGAACAATGACCAGCAAAGAAGAAGCTGGACTTGGTTGGGGAAATAATATTGCTGCACTGCGAGGGAACCATATTTTCAACCAAAGACTTTTCGCAAATTTTACAGGGACATTTACCAGATATCGGTTCAATCTTTTTACAGAATACGAAGATATCTTTAAAGAAAATATGGACGGCAACATCGCCCGTAATTTTTACTCAGCCAATTATACTTCCAGCATCAGGGATTTAGCTTTTAAGGCAGATTTTGATTATATACCTAACCCCCAGCATTATATCCGCTGGGGAGCAATGTTGATAGGCCATAGGTTTGCACCCGGCGTGTATGTATCGCAGGATAATCAGAGACCCGAAACAAGGGAGGGTGCCATCCAATCTGATTCGCGGGAATTGTCCATTTATTTAGAGGACGATTTTAGTTTAGGTGATAGGTTAAAATTCAATGTGGGAGCACATTTTTCGGGTTTTAAAGCTGATACTCGAACTTACACTTTCTTCCAGCCACGAATGGCCATGAGATACCTTTTGGACCCCGGCTCCTCTCTGAAATTTTCTTATGTGCAGATGGCGCAATTTGTCCATCTCCTCACCAATGCAGGACTGGGACTTCCTACAGACCTTTGGGTGCCGTCAACTGACAGGATCGGTCCACAGGAAAGCTGGCAGGTGGCTGCCGGATATTTTAAAAACCTTGGTTATGGACTCGAATTTTCGGCAGAGGCTTATTACAAAAATATGGAAGGTGTCATCGAATATCAGGATGGGGCATCTTTCCTCAATACCTCAGAAGATTGGCAGTCAAAGGTTACTTCAGGGGAAGGCAGAAGTTATGGTCTGGAAATTTTGTTACAGAAAAAGTCAGGAAGGACCACTGGATGGATAGGATACACGCTTTCAAAGACGGAAAGGAGATTTGATGATATCAATTATGGTGAATGGTTTCCTTTTCGGTATGACCGAAGACATGACATCAGTGTGACTGCTGTTCACAAATTATCCGAAAGGATTGACTTCTCCGGTACCTGGGTCTTTGGAAGTGGCAGTTTTATAACGGTGCCGGAACAAAGGTATCAACATTCTATTTCCGTAATAAAAGATTCTAATGATGGATATGCAGACCTTTACGTTGACCATTTCGAATCCAGAAATAATTTTCAGATGCGGCATTACCACAGGATGGATGTAGGCATTAATTTCAACAAAACAAAAAGATGGGGAGAGCGGACATGGAATGTATCGGTGTACAATGTATACAGCAGGTTAAATCCGTTTTATATGGATATCAGCTATAACTATGAAAAGGAGCGCAATATGCTCAGGCAGTTCAGCCTTTTCCCAATATTACCCTCAGCTTCCTACAGATTTACCTTTTAATTATGAAATCGAGCATGAGCAAAAGCTCACACACTGGGATGATTATAACCCTTGCGAGATTCCATATGACCGTTGAAAAGAAATTATAAACATATGAAAATCAAGTACTTTTTACTATATCTCATCAGCATGGTTACTTTGGTTTCCTGCGAGCGGTTTCTTGAGGTGGAACTGCCGGGGCAGGAGCCAAGAATGGTATTGAATGCGCTTTTGGAACCCTCAGATTCGCTGACTGTTTTTCTGACCAAAAGTAAAGGTGTATTGGAGGGTAGAGCTTCAAATGGAGAATTTGAACTGGTTGAAGGGGCAAATGTATATTTAAAAGATCAGGAAGGCCGGATTTATCCTTTGGAGTACATCAATAGGAGCAGTCCATATGAAACCAATGCCTATTATTATCTCAGTGGCCATGAGTTCTTGGCAGGCCAGACCTATGAGATAATAGCAGAAAAAGAGGGTTTCCCTACTATCACCAGTGAACAGAAACTGCCGGATAGAATTCAGTTGAAATCAATAGACATTATCAACCTGGGACCGGTAGATGGAAACGGAAACAATAATGAACTTGAAATAACGGTAAAATTTGATGATCCTCCCGGCAGTAATTTCTATGAGATTTCAGGTTCATTTTTCGCAAGTGACACTGTTATTATTGAAGGTATACCTTATGTAAATAATTATTTCTTAGATCCTTCCCTCATTCCCGTCAACCCGGTGTATAAAAAAGATTATTTGATGAGGCCAGTACTTCTTTTCAGTGATAACTTATTTAACGGATCAGTATCAGAAATGGTGTTCAGGACTACGATCCCGAGAAATGTGGAATTCCAATTTACCATTAAATTCTCCCATATTTCTGAATCCTACTACAGGTTTTATGATACTGCAGATTTACAGCGGTCCAATCGGGGGGATATACTTTCCCAGCCTGTACTTGTATATAATAATATCAATAATGGCATGGGGATTTTTAAATCCAGAAATACAGATCAAAAGGTAATTAAGATTAGGGTAGGAGATTGAAAGAGGGCCTCTGTGAAAATTCACACACTGGGATGATTAAAACCATGCGAGATACCATTCCGATTCCTTTTTCACGGAACAAGGTTTTTTTTGAAAAACAAATTATACACAGCTGAAATTAATGGTCTAACATTACACCATATTAATAATATAATACGGTATGATTAAGGTTAAAAAACAAATATTCAGACGTATATACTATGTTTATTCCTATTTTTCCATTGGTTATCATAATTAACTTACTTCCTATGTATACGGAGTGGGTATGGAGAGAAACAGGAGTGATAAGGAACAGGAATGGGAGTAAACCTGAGTTTTAGTAATTGATATGACATAGGTGATGTATAATCTTTCAAAGCGGAACAAATGAAGCCGAAGTCGCCAGCGTATAAGCCGTTGATTGGGAGTTAGCCTTATATTTGAATGCTTCTCCTTATAAAATATGTTGATTAACCCAATCAATCTCCTCCTGTCTGATCGTGTGCTGCGGATCATCGAAAATAAGGGTGTTTACATTGGCTCCTAACTTTCGCAATAGATCAGCAGTGGTTTTTATTCTGCTTAAGGGTACGTGCATGTCCCGGTTGCTGCTGCCGATAAACACCGGTGTTTCCGCAAAGTCCCCCTTGTATTTGTCAGCATTGATTATTTCTCCTATGAGTCCTCCGGTGAAAGCAATGACTCCTCCGTATTTTCTTGCATGTAAGGCAGCATATTCCAGTGTTAAACAGGCCCCTTGGGAAAACCCGATGAAATATAACTTCTCTGGGTTGATGCCTTCCTTCTGGCACCCTTTCACTAATGCATCTATTGTACTGATTGCCTTGGTATAGGCAGGTTCGTTTTGGGCTTCGGGAGCCATGAAACTATAGGGATACCAGGTACTGCCCTCAGCCTGTGGGGCCAGTAAGGCAAAGCCTTTTAAATTCAGATGGTCTGATAGTGTCAGGATACTTTCAGCGCTTGCCCCACGGCCATGAATCAATATGGCTACTTTATCAGCTCTGTGCAAGGAAACGCCTTTTATTACGGTATTAGTCATATTTTCCGGGGTTTAGTTTGAGTGAAGGGAGGCTGGATGTTATTTTCGCACGCTGTGGCTCTACCCAATCCGGTAGTTTTAAGGCTTCACCCAGGTTGGCCTTCTCTTCGTCAATGGCAAAACCTGGCTCATCTGTTGCAATTTCAAAAAGTACACCTCCTGGCTCACGGTAATACACGGATTTGAAATAATTCCTGTCTTTGACCTCAGTCACTTGTACACCATTTTCCATCAGTTTTCGCTGAATGGCCGCCTGTGTTTCATCATTGGCTGTTCTGAAAGCTATATGATGTACGGTGCCGGCACTCTGCATACCGGGTCTTCCCGCCGGGTCTACCAGTATATCAATAATATCCCCTGGATTCCCGTCAATACCGTAACGAAAACGGTTTTTTTCTTTTCCTATAAACTTATAATCCATCAGTTCTGTAAGCAACTTTTCTGTTAGCTCCTTTGATTTCAGGTTTAAGGTAGCACTGTGAAAGCCTAATATGGCATGTTCCTGGGGAATGTGCCCATAGGTCCATCCTTTTCTAAGATCATCTGCTGCAGCTACCAGTTCTATGCCCATCCCGTCATGGTCTTCAAATCTGATCAATAACTCGCCAAACCGCTCTAATGTGGTGGAGGTGGTGATTCCCAGTGAAGATAACCTTGATGTCCAGTAATCCAGTGAATGCTCTGGGATGGAGAAGGCAGTGTAGGTGAGTTCGCCAGTGCCTTTAGTGCCCCTTCTTGCCCCTTCAAAAGGGAAAAAGGTAAGTATAGATCCCGGTGAGCCTACTTCATCTCCATAGTAAAGATGGTAGACACCCGGAGCATCAAAGTTGATGGTTTTTTTTACCAGCCTTAGTCCTAATACACTGGTATAAAAGTCTACATTTTTTTGGGCATTTCCAGCCAGGGCTGTGATGTGATGGATGCCTGAGATTAATGGGGCCATGGTTATGTTTGTTTAGGTTGCTTTGTAAAAAAAAAGTAAGCAGTGAGGTTTAATCCCTACTACTTACTTTTCAGATGCAAATAATAAGGATTTATTAGTTTTTTACTAGCTGTACGCTGGCCAATAGTTTGATTTGGTCACCTACCACTACACTTCCTGCTTCCGTAACCGGCGACCAGGTAAGTCCGAATTCTTTTCTGCTGATCTTGCCTTCTAATTCAAATCCTGCCTTGGTATTGCCATATGGGTCGTCTGCTATACCACCAAATTCAACTTCAAGCTCTACCGGTTTGGTGACATCTTTGATCGTCAAATCTCCTTTTAGGACACTTCCTTCTAATGTCCCGTTGGTAAATTTGATTTGAGGATACTTTTCAGCATCAAAAAAGTCGGCTGATTTTAAATGGGTATCACGGTCGGCCTGATTGGTGCTGATGCTGTTTATATCAGCAGAAAATTCTATTTTAGCTCCTTTAAAGTCATCGCCCGTAGTTTCTGCATGTCCTTCGAAAGTAGTGAAGTTACCTGTCACCGTGGAGATCACCAGGTGCTTTACTTTAAAAGATACTTCAGAGTGCGTAGGGTCGATGGTCCATTTTGTAGTGCTCATAATTTGTAGTTTTTGTTTGTTTTATAAAATAGTAAAATGTTAATACACTGTATGTCTATACACTTAAATATAGAAATTTTTTTCAGCTCCTAAGTTTATCCAGGAGCTCATTTAATAGATCCAACTCCGGTTCATCTAAATGGAGGATTTCCCTGTTGAACTTATTTACTTGCTCTTCCAGCTTTTCCAATGTAGACAGTCCCATCTCAGTGATCGTAATGTCTACCTGCCTTCTGTCAGAGGGACATTCTAACCGGCTGACCAGGTCCTTTTGCTTTAGCTTTTCTACCAGCCTGGAGGCATTGCTCATTTTGTTAAGCATCCTATCCTGTATGCTCGAGACCGTGATAGGCTCAGGATGTTTGCCCCTTAATATACGGAGTACATTATACTGCTCGGGAGACAAACCATAAGGCTTGAACAGTTTGCCCTGCTGGGCTACTATGTAACTATTGGTATACAAAAGGTTTACCAGTGCCTTATTATAAGGATCCTTGAACTTCTTTTGCTTTATGGCCTCTTCTATTTTCATCAGATTAATATTTGTTTTTTAAAGGCCATAACTTTTTCCGTACCAGAGGTCGGGATAGCCTGTCCAGCATATACTCGGGTGAATCTTGTATTTTCCCCGATAACTATCAGGGGCGAAGACATCCCAATTGGATAGGATTTCCTCATGCCCGATTTTATCGCTGTTTTCATTGTATTTAATGTATATACATTTAATACGGCTGTAAAGTTTCAAAATACTTTAAATATTTCAAAATATTTTTTAAAAGAATTGGCCTAACAGAGACAAGACACTAAAGGAAATTGATGAAAGGTAGGATCCGGCACTTAAAAATAAGGCCTTAGCGGCAAAATCAATTACCGTTAAAAACCTGTGTGCCTTGGTGCTTAGTATGATTGTAATGGTGGAGCTATCATCTTTTGCATATCATATCTGTAAAATATGGGCCCTTTGGGGTATAATAATTATTGTTTTTTATCAATCAAGTCCCGGCTGTTTGATCCTGGCATTCTCCCTAGCCTTATGTTGAAGTACGATCTGATGTACATCTTCAAGCAGTTTTTTGGCATCATATACTATACCGTCTTTAACGGTGTATTTCACCCCGCCCACACGGGTGGGTTCATTATTGTTGTCTATCCGTATAGCACCGGTACCATATAGTACTTTTAGATTCTGGAGGGGATTCTCTTCTACAATGACAAAGTCTGCCAGTTTACCTACTTCTACTGAACCAATTCTGTCTGACATGCCCAATGCTTCCGCTCCGTTTAAAGTAGCCGACCTGATGACTTCTATTGGATGGAAACCTGCTTCCTGGAGGAGTTCCAGTTCACGTATAAAGGCAAATCCGTAAAGCTGATAGATAAATCCTGAATCAGATCCTGCAGTCACCCTTCCGCCCCTATTCTTGTATTCGTTGACAAAAGTCATCCATAGCCTATAGTTTTCTTTCCACTGTATTTCGTGGTCCGTCGTCCAGTCAAACCAATAGCTGCCATGTGATTCACGGCTGGGCTGATAGAACTTCCATAGTGAGGGCAGGGTATATTCATCATGCCACTCAGCCCTTCTGGTCCTCATCAGGTCACGGTTGGCTTCATAGATGTTAAAGGTAGGATCTATGGTGAAATCCAGTTCAATGAGCTCGTCCATGACTTTGTTCCATTTTTCGGAATAAGGTTCAGCCGCCTGTTTCCAAAGTTTGCCTGCTTCAGAAAAACGGTGCTGTTCATTTTGATAGTTATAATCCGTACGGTAATCCTGTATGGTGCGGCCGGTAAACAATGCCTCGGGCAGTCCGTACCAGTGTTCCATAGATGTCAATCCGGCCCGGGCCGAATGCAGTACATTCCAGCGGGCTACATCCATCTGGGCATGGTGCATGGCAGAACGCAAGCCTATACGTTTGTTTTCTTCCATGGCTGCCTGCATGACTTCCGGTTTGGCGCCAAAGAATTTGATACCGTCAGCGCCTTTATTGGCATTGGCATTTACCCAATCCTTGGCTTCTTTTGCGGTTGCGATGGTCTTACCGGCACCCTGCCCAAAGCTAGTGTAAGCTAATATTCTTGGCGCTGTGATGGTATTATTGGCTGATCTGCTTTTCTGGTCGAGCACCCAGTCCAGGCCGTTTCCTGCAGATGGATCTCTGATGGTGGTGATGCCATGTGCCATCCACAGTTTGAAAACATACTCTGCCGGAGTGCCCTGTCCGGATCCTCCTATGTGACCATGCATATCTATAAAGCCGGGCAATAGGTAATGTCCTTCCAGTTCGAGCACCTGGTCATTTGGTCCTGCCTGGGGTCTTCGGTTTTCTTTGATGGCAAGACCGGGGTAGCCTACCGTCCTGATCTCCGTAATAATATTCTTTTCTATTATTATGTCCACCGGACCTATAGGCGGTGCACCTGTTCCGTCCAGTAGGGTGACACCTCTTATAATCAATCTATCATAAGGACCATCTCCCTCTGCTCTGTTCGGAGCAGGCATGATCTGGCTTTTGGCCTGGAAGACCATAACAGATAGCAAGCAAAGGAGTATCAGTATTTTTTTTTTCATATGTGCTGAAGTATAGAAAAGGTAATTTAAAATTATTTTATCCAACAAAAAAACAGCTTTTATATAAGGTGAAAATAATAGCCCCTAAGGAGTATTTTTCCACAATATAAATAGAACCAATAAGGTAAGAAACGCAAAGAATACTGTTTTATGTGGAAGGCAGCAGCTAAGAGGCGAAGTCACTATAAATTAACCCAGTTACCACGTCGAAACAGATGATGTTGTCAAATTGTTCCTTATCGCAATTTAATTCCAAGTACTGCCAGCAACTAACCTCTCAAAATCTCCATTGGCGGCTGCTGGATGATCTTGCGGCCATTGAGCCACCCTAGGATTACCGTCAGGGCGGTGATGCATACATACACGATCAGTGCCTCCTCCCATACCGGCCTGAATGGAATATTGAACACAAATGCACTCAACAGGCCTGCAGCTATAAAGGAAAGACCTATTCCACAGATAGAGGCCAGACTGCCCAAAAATAAATATTCCAATGTATTGATCCGGGTGACTATAGCACTGCTGGCTCCCAATGTCCTTAGCAGTATGCTTTCGCGCATCCTCTGATATTTACTAATAATCAACGAACTGATTAGCACCAGAAAACCCGTCACTATACTGAACAGGGCCATAAACTGGATCACAAAACTTATTTTGCCCAGAATATTCTCCAGTGTTTCTGTGATGGTGCCCAGGTTGATTACGGATATATTCGGGAAAATGCGTACGACTTCCGCCTGAAGATCCGCAGCTTGTCTGTCAGTGGGGGTTTTGGTCATGATGACGTGAAACTTGGGGGCATTATCCAGCACATTTTCCGGAAAGAGCACAAGGAAATTAGTCGATACCTGATTGAATTTAATATCTCTAAAGCTACCGACATAAGTGGTAATCGGTCTTCCCTGTACATTGAAGACGATCTGATCTCCTAAACTAATGCCAGTCCGGTCCGCATATCCTTGGTCAAAACTCACAAAAATACTATCTCCCTGATTTTCTACTTTTCGAAGATTTCCTTTGACCATCCTTTCTGAAGCGATAAGCGTATCGCGATAGGTGACTCTGAATTCACGGTTGTATAGAGATCTGGATCTTTTGGTATCTTCGTCCAGTTCTTCATTTTCTTTTTTGGAGATGCCATTGATTTCCGCCAGTGACATGGTGACGATGGGTACCTGCTGTATGATCGGGAAATTTTTATTCTGTATTCTGCTCTTGACATCTTCTAACTGTTGTGTCTGGATATCAAACATCAGCATATTAGGCTGGTCTTCTTTGTCGGCAAACTTAGCTTCGGCCAGCAACTGGTTTTGGACAAAGAATAAGGTGCTGATCATTGCCGTGCCCAGACCTATTGTAGCAATAAGGGAAATGGTTTGATTGTTAGGTCGGTATAAGTTAGCCAGTGACTGTCTAAGTGGGTAATTGAGCGATATGGGTAGGAATCTGCGGATGGCCCACATGATGCCCATGCCCACCAGCCACAGCGCAGCAAAAGCAAACAGCACAAATCCTGTGAAGCCCAAAGCCTCTTTCCAGCCACTCATCAGATAGAAGCTAAATGAGAAGATGAAGAGGACGATGGCAAACATGACCAGCCATCTTAAAGGATCTTGGCTAAGTTTCATATCTCCTGACTCTGGTCGTAAAGTCATCATAGGTGATACCTTCCTGATCTTCAGCAGGGGCAGAAGGGCAAATAAGATAGATATGAACAGACCTGTCAAAATACCCAACAAAACAGCTTTCCAGGAAATGGCCATAGAAACATCCACTGGAAGGAAATCACTGAATACAGTAGGAAGGGCTATCTGAAGCAGCGATCCTAATCCGGCCCCTATCAAAGAGCCTATTAATCCCATGATGACGATCTGGGAGAGGTAGATCATAAATGTCAATTTGGACGATACCCCAAGGCACCTTAAGACCGCTACGGCAGCCATTTTTTCTTTGACAAAGACATTTACTGCACTGGCCACGCCTACAGAACCCAAAAGCAATGCAATAAACGCTACCAAACTTAGAAAGCTGCTAAGGTTATCAAATGAGCGTCCGGTAGATCTTTTTCTGGATGCTACCGTCTCATGTCTGATGTTTTCTTCTTCCCAGTTTTCTTTGTGGTCGGCTATCGTCTGCTCTACCTCCACCTTTGGGCCCAGCTCAAAGTAGGAGACATAATTTATTCTGGAACCTACCTGGATCAGGCCTGTGGCTTCCGCATAAGCCATGGGGATGTAAACTGCCGGGGCCACGGTGGCGGTTATGCCGGTCTGACCAGGCACTTTATCCAGTTCTCCCTCGATCAGGAAAGTAAGTTCGCCGACTTTGATCGAATCACCCACTTGGGCATTGAACTGTGCCATTAGGATTTTTTCTACCAAAGCCCTTCTCCCCCCCTGTCTGAAAGTCTTTTCTGCGTCTGCGGGGATCGTTTCCAGTATTCCATAAAAGGGGAAATCACCTTCCAAAGCCCTCACCTGCGTAAGCCTGCTTTCGCCTGAAGCAGGAAAAACAACCATGGAAGCAAAATTGATTTCATTGCTTCTACCACTGGCTACTGTATCCACAAATAGGTCTTCTGGAAGTGGCTGGTTATTACTCAGTACTAAATCAGCTCCTAGGAGGTCTTTGGCTTGGTTATCGATAGCCTTACTTAAGTTATCGCCAAAAGAACTGATGCCTACCAGAGCAGCTATTCCTATGACAATGGAAGAAATGAATAGGATGAGCTTTGATTTGTTTTGCCGAAAATCCCTGAAGGCCATCTTCAGGGTCCACATGATGTTATACATACTGACCCTCCTGTATGATGCCCCCTTTTATTTGGATGATTTTATTGGTTTTCTTTGCCAGCTCGGGGTCATGGGTGACCAGGACCAGTGTGGTTCCGTTCTGTTTGTTCAGGTCAAAGATCATATCTTCTATGATGGTACCCGTTTCAGTATCCAGGTTACCGGTAGGTTCATCTGCAAATAGTATTTTAGGTTCATTGGCAAATGCCCGGGCTATAGAAACCCGCTGCTGTTCCCCGCCGGATAGCTGCGTCGGATAGTGGGTGGACCGGTCAGCCAGGCCTACCATTTTGAGCAGCTCCTGCGCTTTTGTTTTGGCATCCTTTCTTTTTTTAAGCTCTAGCGGCACCATTACATTTTCCAAAGCTGTCAATGTGGGGAGCAGCTGGAAATTTTGAAAAATAAAACCTACTTCTTTATTCCTTACAGCAGCCCTTTGATCTTCTGATAGCTTTTCCAACGCATGTCCGTTGAGGATGACACTGCCAGAGGTAGCATAGTCCAAACCTGCGCAAAGACCTAGTAGCGTGGTCTTACCGCTTCCAGAAGGGCCTACTATGGCGACACTTTCCCCTTCATCAATGGAAAAATGTACGTTGTCCAGCACTGTTAATTTTCGGGAACCGCTTTGATAGGTTTTCGTGACGTTTTCTACGGAAAGAATTTGCATGTTGAAAGAATAAGGTATAGATCTGATTTAGCCTAAACGTATATGGCGGGATAAACGTTTGTTTAAAAGTAAGCTCTTTTAACATAAAGCAAAAACAACTTTTAAAGAAGTATGCTTATAATGTGAAAGGTTTATCATATTTATATTTAATATCATCGATAGAGCACATGAAAAAAAATAATTATCCGCATTTGATTATAATTTTATTTTTATTGTTGGGCTTTGCTTGTGGGACCAATGAGGTGGACACGGACGAAACTGAGGTGGTCAGAGAGGAAGGTGCCAAGCCATCAATTGAGCCCAAGACCATATTGTTTTTCGGAAACAGCCTCACAGCAGGATATGGAATAGATCCGGAAGATGCTTTTCCAGGGATTATCCAACAAAAAATAGACAGTCTAGGCCTGGACTATAAAATAATCAATGGCGGTTTGAGTGGTGAAACTACTGCCAGTGGGCTTAACAGACTGGACTGGTTCCTGGAAGAGGAGCCGGATATTTTTATCTTAGAACTAGGAGGAAATGACGGACTGAGGGGCATTGCGGTGGATGAAACCAGAAAAAATCTGGAAATGATGATAGAGTTGGTTCAAACCAGGTATCCTGATACGGAGATCGTTTTGGCAGGTATGCAAATCCCGCCGAATATGGGCCGGGACTATGCAGAGAATTTCCGGAACATGTATCTGGATATAGCAGGTGATTATGATCTTGTTTTGATACCGTTTCTTTTGGAAGGAGTGGGAGGAGAAGCTTCATTGAACTTGCCCGATGGTATACATCCTACTGAAGAGGGCCATAAGATCGTGGCTGAGACAGTGTGGGAGTATCTTTATCCCATTTTATAAATTGGGTATAAGGCTGTGTCCTCTGCCCGGCGAAGGGTAAAGCCTATTCTCATATACCATTGGTAATCTCTTTGAGAATCAGCTATATCTTCTGTAGATCAGGGGGTATGGCCTTAGGTCTACCATATATGGGTTTATTATCATTTTAGGCAATAAGGCTAACAATCTGGAGCAGGTGGTTATTTAGTAAATATAAATTCTTAAACATGAAATACTCCCTTTTGATTTTTTATTTTTTTCCTGTTTTGGTCTTTGCCCAGTCTTTGCCTGGAGCTGAATTTCAGAATAGACAAGAGGTAGATAGTCTTGTTATCGAAGAGGAAGAAAAAGGCAAGCCCCCCAAAATTTTTCACGCAGAGCCAGTTTTTATAGACCTGATCACTGATCTGGGCGCCAGAAAGGGAGAAAGCGCTTTAGAGCTTGGAGCAGGATTTAATGATTATCTTGGATATACGAGATACAACGTGCTGTTGGAATATGAATTTGTACCTGTAGATCGGTTGGGCTTTGAGATTGAAATTCCTATAAATCTTTTTAGTGATAACAGTACTGATCAAATGTTTCTCCAAAGTGGAGCAAAAGAAGATAGGGATGGCAGCAGGATCAATGCCCTTAGGACTGCCGTACAGTATACATTTTTGGTGTCAGAAAAATGGCAGACCTCATTGGCGATAGGGTATTTGAATGAATTAAAGTTGCCAGACTTTAAAGATTATGGAAGAGAGACTGCCCTACAGGGAAACAATTACAATCCTTTCCTGGTGGCTGCTAAAAGATTTGGGTTGAATTACCACACTTTGATATTAGGGGGTCCATTGATAAAGCAGGGGTTTGGTGAAGAGGAAGTTGATGTTATCTGGCAGGTGAATTCAAATTTTCACTATATGATCCCCGGTACCCGGAATTTTCTTGGGATCGAATTGAACAAAGAAATAGAAGATGGGGATTTCAGCATGGTCATCCGCCCGCAGATTATCATCAATTTAGCCCAAAACTTAAACCTCGGCTTTACATCAGGTATTCCTGTCAACAAAGAATACCAGAGGATGAGTACATTTTTTAGAGTGATGTATGATTTTAATTAGGTAGATTTTTTAAAACTCATAGGAAGGATTTGACATATGTTGAAGTAAATTTTGGCTATATTTACAATAAGGTGCAAAGTAGAAAATGCCATGTCTATTTTTTAACTCATACAGTATATCTGAAAGGCTATTAGTAGTTTTTACAAAATTAATGAGTAAATTAAAGTGTTGATTCATAATTTGTAACTTGTAGATCATGTTTTAATGCTCAAATTTTTATACCTATACCTGATTTTAGGGGCAATATTAGTTTTATCCTGCAGTACCAATCAGGAGGAAGCTGTACAGGATGAAAGTCAAGCATACGAGTTGGTTATTATAGATTCAGTGATGGTGGATCACATAGGCAGGATGATGTTCACAGACATCAGCCCGGATGAATCCAAATATCTGGGTTATGATCAAAATACATTTGATTTTATCATTACTGATAGGGAGGGAAATATTACTCATCAGTTTAATAAATCCGGAGATAAACCGGATGGGATCGGTGCTTCTCTGATAGCCAGACCTAAGTTCATCAATAATACTCAATTTGCAGTGTCTTCGAGAAATGGCGTTTTTATTTATAATCTTGACGGAGAGTTAGAAAAAGTGATTGCTCCAAATTATGAAATACAATTAAATGTAACTTTCATTGGCGCTGATCATCTACACCTAGTAGATGAAAACCATGTGGTCACCAGGCTAGAGGGCAGAGCAAGACAGGACGGTGGTATAGTAGAAGATGTGAATGGTCCGCGGTTGGAACTGGTAAATTTAGAGAGGAACGATTTTCAGGGGATAGTGAGAATGCCCCGGGCATCCAGGTTGGCAGATGGCAAAATTTTCCCGCTGGTCAATACTATGCCTTTTTTTACTGTGTCAGGGAACATGCTTTATCTTTTCTTTAAAAATGATGATCAGTTTCATGTTTATGATTTACATGATCTGGAAAAGCCTGAAGAGAGTTATATAATACCTTTTGAGAAATTTCATTTAATAACCGGGAAAGATCCATCGAATGTGGATAATGCTGAATTTCAATTTGAATTAAGAGATATTTTCTATGGTGGTATTCAAAATATAATAGCATTGGATGATAAATTGATTGTAGCATATACCCCTGGGCTAAGTGATCAGGAATTTGTATCAGCTACTGCTGGGATAGATAATTCCGTTGAAATGTTTGAAGCAATCGAAAAGGTAAATAAGGTAGCCGCTATTTTGATGAGGAATGATGGTCTTCCTTTGAATTTAATTTATCCGGATAATTTTAGCACTTTTCAATTTAGAGATGCTCAGGGGAACATATACATAAATCTGGAATCTGAACAAGAAAAAGATTATGAAGTGGTTTATATCTCTAGGTTGGAAAGATTGAATTGAGGCACAGCCTTATGGTTAGTCGTCCTAAAGCAGAGCCTTAGGACAACACTTAGTACGAATACCGCACTACACTGCCCTTCTCTCCATCCAGTTCCACTTCGGCATATACTCCGATCTCCTGCTGCAGTTCCTCTACATGGGAGATGATGCCCACTATGCGGTTTTCTTGATGTAGGGATTTGAGGGTTTCGAAGACTACGCGCAGTGAGTTTTTGTCAAGGGAACCGAAGCCTTCATCCAGGAAGAAGAAGCTCTGGTCGGCTCGGTTCAAGGATTTTACTTTTTCTGCCAGTGCCAGAGCCAGACAGAGAGATGCCTGGAAAGTCTGACCCCCCGAAAGCGTTTTTAACAGACGCCGCTTTCCTCCATTCAGATGGTCCAGTACCCAGAAGGTATTGTCACTGTCGATCTCCATGCTCAGGTTGTTATTGGTCAGTTTCATAAAGCGGAGATTGGCAGCGTGGCTCAAATCTTTTAAATAGATACTGCTGACATATTTGACAAATCCACTGCCCTGGAATAACCTGTCCAGCTCTCTCAATTGGCTTTCCCGCTTTTCCACTGTATCCAAATTCTTATTCAGTTTGGCCTTTTCTTCCAGTTTTAGCAGGGTGGTCTCCATGTGGTTATGGGTTAGGGTAAGCTGGCTTTTGATGTTTCCCAGGATTGTTTTCGCCGATCTTAAATTATCATTCAACTGTTCAAATGCCGCTTCATTAAATTGGTTTACTGCTTTGTTCTGTTGTAATGCTTCTAATTTGTCCTTAGTGATGTCCCACTGCCGCTCGAATTCTCTGATGCTGTTTTCCAATTGTGCCACATCCAGATTTTGGTCCAGAATGGCTTTAAGCTCATGCTCCATCTCAAAACCCATCTCCTGCATCTTGGATTGCAGGTCATCTTTAAGTTTTAACTGACGATCTTCGCAGCCTTTGAGGAGTTCGGTATACTGATTTAGGTTTGCTAGGTTGGTGGATTGCTTGCCTCTGGATTCTATGAGTACATCCTTATTTCGCTGGATTTTAATTTCAAGCTGATCTATGGCCTGCTGTACTTTGTTGATTGCATCTTGAATCACATCATTAGTCTGGCTGAAATAAGCTTCGCAAAATACTTTATACTGAAGATCCTCTTTTTTGGAAGCAATCGCAGAAAGCTGTGCTGTATATTCATTTTGGATGCTTTGTAGTTTTTCTTCGTCAGATTTGGAATTAATCGTAAGCTGGCCACATTCCAGACGTAGGGTTTTTATGGATTGGAAAAGCTGTTGTTGCTTTACAGTAATAGCAGCTGATTCATTAAGGAAATCTTCTACAGCCTTGAGGGAATCAAAGCCTTTTTCGTTTATTTTACTAAATACATTTTGTCTTTTGCTTTGTACTTCCTTGAGCTGTTTTTCTTTGTCTTCTATCTTATTTACGACATCGCTATGGCTAAACACGATTTTATCCAAAGTACTGGCCAATCTACGGATTCCTGCCAGTGCTGTTTGATTATCCTTTATAGCCATTTCATTTGTCTGAAGGTCTACGGTATCAAATTCTGCTTCTATAGGGTTAGGATGGTCATCAGAGCCGCAGAGCGGGCATGGCTGTCCATCATGAAGGTGTGGTGCATATCGAGATAAACCCTGTTGCTGGATTAACTTTTCTCGGACGGTCAGGAGGTGATTTCCTTTATTTTCTTCAAATGTCATCCAGTTTTCTAAACTGTGCAAACCTTCAGGAATTTGACCTTTGATAGCCTTGATTTCTTCTGTAACTGAGGTTAGATGCCCCTGAAGTGACTGGAGTTCTTTTACAGTTTGGTCTATAACCAATTGGTTATCCCTTATTTCTCTAATGTAGGTTTTCAGATCTGCCAGTTCATTGGGGTCCGGTGTTTTTAACAAATCCATTTGCTTTTCCTGCGCTTCGATTTGCTCGGTCAGGTGGATGATTTTTTCTCTGCACCCTTCGATGGAAGGTCTCAGCTGCTCAATGGTTTTTTTATAGTCTCTGGATTTAAGCTGTAGGGCATTGATCTCCATCACCTTTTTAAGATCGCGGATTTTTGCCTCCCTTTCTCCCTTTTTGGCAAACTCTTTTTGAAGGGCTGTTTCGGTGTGGATAAGTTCAGCTACTTTCTCCTCATATTCTGTTTTCCAACGTTTACAATTTGTGACAGAAACACTATATTTTTCCAGATCAACCTTCAATTCATCCAATTGGGTAATAAGAGGTTTGAAATGTTGGGTTGCTGTTTGGTATTGTTGGAGATTTGATCTGGACCTTTCGATCTGAGGAAGATGTTTTTGCAGTTCATCATATTGAATCTGCAGCTCCTTTAATTCCAAAAACCGCTCTCTAACTAACTTGGCTTTGCTTAATTCCTCCTCTATTAGTGTATATTTTTTTTCCTCTATACCTTCTTTTTCCTTTAAAGCTGACAGTTGTTTACCCTGTTCCTGGAGCAGATCTTCTGTGAATTCCGCCATTCCTTCCAGTTGCGTTTTAAGGGTGAGTTTTTTAGTATTCACCTCCGAAAGAAGGTTTTTTGTCTGAGAGCTCAGCTCAAAACGTTCCAGTCCAAATAAGTCTTTCATCATATCCGCCCTGTCCTTTGGCTTAAGTTCTATGAAATCTTTGAACTTACCCTGGGGAATGATTACAGTCTGACGGAAATGGTCCATCTTCATGCCCAATATTTCTTCCGCCCCCTGATCCAAAGGTTCCCATGAAGAAGTATTTGTGGCCCTATAGAATGTATGCACCGCAGGCCGTACAT
This sequence comes from Anditalea andensis, assembly GCF_000714815.1. GTDB lineage: Bacteria > Bacteroidota > Bacteroidia > Cytophagales > Cyclobacteriaceae > Anditalea > Anditalea andensis. Next base: position 383,092 of record NZ_JMIH01000022.1, read on the forward strand.
CTTCCCAATTGTTTTTATTACGGGAAGCGACATATTCAGCTTTATATTGGTACTGGTTGTTTTTTCCTGCCTTAAATTGGAAAGTGATGGCTACCCTGTTGCTTTGAAGATTGAGCATGCTGCTTTTTTCTCCACGGGAGGAGAGCCTTTCCGTATTCCCATATAGGGCTAAGAGAATAGCTTCGAGTATGGAAGACTTCCCACTGCCTACTGCACCGAAGATACCGAACAATCCTGCTGATGTGAGTTTGTTAAAATCTATGGTCTGCTTTTCTTTATAGGAGTAAAGACCCTCTATATCTAATGTAACCGGTATCATGAGGTGTAGTTTTGACTGGTGATTTCCCTGAAAAGTGACATCAGCTCTTCATTGGGCTCCAATCCTTTCTGGGTTTTAAAAAATTTCTTGAATAGGGTTTCCATGTCCTGATTCAGGTCATCTGCATGTAGGGCATTATTTCCAGTTCCTATGCCTGCCGACAGTTGTGGAATCAAATTCACTATACCGTCATGAGCCTGCATGATGGCCTTCCTCGTTTGGGAGTCGATGGATTCTTCTGTTACATACGTCAGCTCTACAAAGCAGTAGGGGTTTGCTTCCAGCCAATTCAGTGTTTCCTCCAAGTTATCAAATTTTTTACGGTAAAGTGGTCTTCCACTTTTTAGAGGGATAGGATCATAACTAACCCGTTGAGCCGGCTGTGCTTCTATTTTGATCACCTGCTTCACCTGATCGGCTTCACTGAAGGAATAGGCCAGGGGCGAACTGCTGTAGATCACGGGACACCGCAACTTATCCACTGCATGGTAGCGATGAAGGTGGCCTAAAGCAGCGTATTGGATCTGTCGGGGAATATTGTTAGTAAAAAGGGCCTGAGCACCCCCTACATGAAGGATAGACCTTTCGCTTTCCGGTTCTGGCTCGGGTTTTTCTCCTTCTTTCACAAAAAAGAAATGCCCTATAAATATGTTTACCCCTTTATCATCACAATAAGTATCGGCTATGTTTTTCCATTTTTCAGATAAGAGGTTCCTAAGCGATTGTTCTTTGTCACTTTCTCCGAGATAGGTTTTTAGTAAAACTTCATTGGCATAAGGGGCCATCAATATCCTAACCGGAAAGCCTAAATACGGCAATTTTGCTTCTATGAACCCGGGTTCACTTTGGGTAATGACTATCCCAGACCCCACCGGACCGGTCCGGACCACTGAGTCATATTTACTATAGAATATGATCCCCAGCTCCCTGGCCAGAGGATCAGGTGCCTCTACGAACTGGGTACTGTCATGGTTGCCGGAGATGGCGATGACGAGCCTTTTACCGTTATTGGACAGCTTCTTGAGTGTCTTAAATAACAGCTCCACGGCTTCATGGTTGGGATTGAAGCTGTCAAATATATCTCCTGCCAATAAGACTAAATCTATTTGTTCTTTATCGCAGACTTGTCCGATCTCTTCCAGAACAAGCCTTTGCTCTTCAAGTCGTGAAAATTCCTGAAGCTTCTTGCCCAAATGCCAGTCAGCGGTATGTAATATTTTAAGCATAAAGGATGAACCTTATAAAGGAACTATTGGTGTAATTTTAAATTTAGAACCTTATTTTTATTTGGCCAAAAGTAGTGTAGATAATTGTCGTAAAAGAAGAAATATTTCAGATCAAGATAAATTTAAACATTGGTGACCTGACATCTGGATTAAGCAGAATTTCTTATTATGTGGCTTTTATGTGAAATAATAAATATGGTATAACTCCACATAATGTGGAAATGTTTAATGAAAAATTCCACATGTTTGTATAAGAAGTTGATGACATTGAAATGTTAAAAAGATAATTTTTTCTTGCTTTCAATTAATTTTTACGGCTTATTTGGGGTACTGTTGTGTGGAAGTTGGTGATTGTGAGGCTGTGGCATTGTATTTGTCTTTAGCAAAAATTATGAAAAAGTGGATTTTATTTAGTTGTATATTGTGTTTAATCCTTGGGACTCAGTCAGTGAGCGAAGCTTCGACATCATTCCATGAACAGGATACCCTGCTTACGATACAGAAAGGTACAGCAAGTTTTTACGGAAAACTTTTTCATAAGAAGAAAACCGCCAGCGGCGAGACTTTTGACATGAACGAAATGACTGCTGCGCATAAACACCTTCCTTTTGGCACACGGATCAAAGTGACCAACCTCACCAATGGCAAACAGGTAATCGTAAAAGTCAACGATAGACTACCTCCCTCCAGCAGCCGTGTAATAGACCTTTCCAGAGGCGCTGCAAGACAATTGGAAATGATAGGAGATGGTTTAGCCCCGGTAAAATTAGATGCATTAAGCTTTAGAATGATCTCCACTTTGATCAATTATTATGAGGAGATTCCCTCGGAATTAAGATTGAGAAGGTTTTTTGAACCTATCCAGCATATTCAAAATTATCAATATATATTTCAGGCACCTTTCTTAAGTTCAAGATCGATTAAATAATCATTAATTGACGATATTTTAATATATAAGCCCGTATAGAAATCATTACGGTGAAAGTGATTAGTTACGAAGCCTATATATCTTTTTTTTTTATTTGTAAAGGTTGTTGAACTTACATTTTAAGTTTTACTGTGTTTTATCTATTGAATGGTTACATTTTATCATGTGATTCTTCGTAGGGAAAAACCTTCTTAGTAAGTTGTTCTTCTTTGTACGGGAAGGAGTGAATTAATAATGTAAAGATAAAAATATATCTATTCTTTGCTGCTTCCATCCTCTTTTTATATGTATTAATAAAAAGTTCTATTCTTTATGGTTATAGTCAACAAGGAGTAGAAGAAGAAATTTTTTTCAAAATAAATATAAAGATTTTTGTAAATAAAAAAAAGTAATGTAAGTTTGGTTCACTAAATTTAACCACTTTAAATGTATTTAATCATGACAATCAAAAAAATCCAAATTGTCTCAATTCTTAGCTTTACATTAATAGGTGGTGGCTTTATGTTATCTATTCAGCAGGATGCTAATGCTGAAGTTTCTATTAATGCAACTTGCCAATATGATGATGCAGGTTGTGTCAATACAGTAACAACCAACATGTGTTATTGTGAAGTTCAGCCAGTTGTTCATTAACAAGTTTACATCAACGCCACAGAAATTTATGTGGCGTTTTTATTTTTATTTTATGAAAATCTCTGGTGCTTTATTAGTGGTTTTATTGAATTTCTCCTCATGTAATGGTCCGGAAACTAAAAAGTTGTCCATGGAAAAAGTAGGATTCGTAAAAATCCCTATATCTGGGAATACCTCATCTAGGTCTTCCAGGACCCATTTAGTTTCACTTGATTCCGGAGAGTATCTTGCTAGGCATAGTCGCATTAGTCAGTCGATCCAGCTCTACCATTTAGATGAAGAGCGCTTAGCATATGAATTGTTTTTGGCCAAGGACGGGCCAAACCCTATAAATTTTTATTATGGTTTTAGCTTTATCAGCCCTGATTCAATTTACATTTCTTCTGTCCCTCCTGAAATCATAATGGTAAATCATACGGGGGAAGTCAAAAGCAGGTTTAAAGTAAATAGTCCTGATTTAAAGCTGACATCTTTAAGTGCTTTCAATGGCACCCCTTTAATAAAACACGAAAATATACTATACGGAGCTCAGCCCCTTTTCATGGGGCATCATACAATTGATGTGAGCGAATTTAAGGATCATTACCATATCTTTAAATATCATATTTTAGCGGATACGATTGAATGGTTGCCGATACATTTTAGAGAAGAACATTGGAGTAGAGGTAAAAAAATGGATAATTTTTCTTATTTGATAAAAGGAGATTCCATAATTGTTTCTCCACATCATGATCATGATCTTTGGATCTATCGGCTAAATAGCGGCGAATTAATTGATTACAAAGAAACAAAATCAGCTTATGTTAAAGACTTTCTCTATTTGAATTCTATGCCCACTGGCCATATGGAGGGCCCAGAACTTGTGTTATCACATCCACAATATGAAAATTTTCTTTATGATCGTTTTAGAAATATTTATTACCGATTTTATTATTTGCCATACCATTTTTCAAAGGGAGAGGCATTAATGGATTTACAAAATGATCGGCCATTGATCGGTATTATGGTACTTAACGATCAGCTAGAAATTATAGGTGAATATCATTTTGATAAATTTGAAATAGAAGCAGGTAATTATTTTGTTGGTAAACATGGACTATATCTTTCAAACAACAATTTAAACCATGCTGATTTTTCTGATGATTTTCTTAATTATTCTATAGTTAGATTTAATTATGAATAAAATTTGGTATAGCTGGTTAATAGTCTTAATATGCTTGTCTAGTATAAGCTGTGAAAATACAGAGAAACAGAATTATAATAAATTAATAAATTATTTTAATTTGAAGCAAACTGATCTTCCGATTCTTTTAAATCCAAATGGATGTTCTACTTGTCAAATTTTTTTGTTTAATTATCTGGATAGTATGATAAATGTAAAAGAAAATTTGAAAATTATTGTATTATCAGATAAAAACAAAGAGATTCAACATAAATTAGATAAATTGTCAAATAATTCAGCTGTTATATTTGATAAGGAAAAATATGTTGTATCAAATGACATAGTCAAAAATGAAGAAGAAATTGTTTTTTTAATTAATAATGAAAAGTTTGTATTTACTTATATTGAATATGAAAAAGTAATGCATATGTTGGAAATAGCTTATTTACGATAAGTTATCAAGCATAGTAAATAGTTAATGGCAATGAAATTTTATTTAGGATATAGATAACTATTTGATATAGATAATCATTTAGATGATGTTATTGTGCTAATGTTATGAATTTTATTTTAGATTAAACAACGTTTTTATTCAATATTTATAGGTTTTCAATTTGATTTCTGAGTTTACTATGATTGATTAAGTTTTCCAATGACATATGTATTTCTTGCTAAATAAGCATAATTAACATATGTATTATTATTGGATGTCAAGAAATTTTTGAAAATAAAAAATTTAATACGTATCATTTTTATTTAATATTTTAGTTTATTAGCTTGTCCTAAGGTTAATCTGTTAAGCAATGATCTCAATCTATCGTATAGTCTTACTCTCAATGCTTTTCCCTCTTTTTAGCTCCTGTAAGGAGGAGGATACAGGAAATAAAGAAGAGCCCATTTCTTCCTTCCGTCAGGAAGTATCTGCGACCCAGGTAAGGGTGGCCAAATCAGAACAGCGTTCTTTTGATTATCTCATCAATGCTTCCGGCAAAGTAGAGGCCAGCAGTCAGTTAAAGGTGATCGTAGAAAGGAGTGGCTATTTATCAGAGCTACTTATCAGTGAGGGCCAATACGTGAATCAGGGGCAGGTTATTGCCCGATTGGATAATGCTGATAATGAGTTTAGACTGGAAAAAGCTGTGATCCAATTAAGGATAGCAGAGGCAGATCTGGAAGATAGGAAAATGGGATTTGGAAGAATTTTGTCCGGACAGGATACAAGTGTAAATGCCAGAGAATTTGAGGAAAGGCTACGGGCCAACTCAGGTATCTTATCGGCAGAACTGGAAGTAAGGGAGGCAAAAATGGATCTGGAAAAGGCCATCATCAAAGCACCTATCTCCGGCAAAGTGGCGGATCTGGGCATAAGGAAGGGTAGCCTGGTCAATAGTGGCGATGAACTCTGCGAACTGATCAGTTCGGATCTTTTGGAACTGAAAGTAAAAGTACTGGAATCTGACATCAGCTATATCTCAGGTGGTCAAAATGTAGAAGTATATCCTGTCTCAGGCAGTACAGAAGGACTCAGCGGAAAAGTTAAAAGCATTAACCCAAAAGTGGATGAAAATGGTCTGGTACAGGTAACTATTATACTTTCTAAAGCAGGAAACCTATTACCGGGAATGAATGCCAGGGCAGTTATACGCGCTCCCCAGAACAATAGTATAGTAGTGCCCAAGCAGGCGCTGGTATACAGATCAGGTAGGCCGGTGGTATTTACCCTGGCAGGGAATGAGTCTAAATGGAATTATGTAGAGGTGGGCAAGGACAATGGCCAAGAGGTAGAAATCCTCAAAGGCATAGAACCCAATGAGACCGTGATCACCACCAACAATCTACAGCTCGCTCATCAGGCCCCCGTCCAAATAGTAGAAAATTAAGCTTATGGTAAGATTTCTGCTCACCCGGCCCATAGCGGTTACTATGACTTTTCTGGCACTGATCATATTCAGTGTTATCGTCTTTAGGACCCTGCCGATCAGCCTATTGCCTCCTATAGATGTGCCACAGATCGTGGTAAAGGTAAATTATGCCAATGCCTCCCCTGACGCCATAGAGCAGAATGTGCTCCGTCCGATACGGGAAGGCCTCATTACGCTGAACGGACTGGAAGGAATGGAAAGTAAGGCTGGAAGTGAAGTGGGCACCGTAAGGCTTACCTTTGAGTACGGCACCAAGATGGAGCTGGCTTACATAGACGTCAATGAAAAAATAGACCGGCTTACCAATTCCCTCCCCGCAGGTCTCACACGCCCGCAGGTCATTCGGATCAATACGAATGATATTCCTGTAGTACGCATGCAGGTAATTCCCAAATCAGGAGTAGACCATGCAGAAGTCACTTTACTGACAGAAAATATTCTTAAAAAACGCCTGGAGCAGCTGGAGGGAGTATCTCTGGTGGATATCAACGGTAAGAAAAGCCGGGTCATCACAGTTAATACCGACAAAGCTGCCCTGAATGCGCTTAAGATGACGGAAGAAAATGTCATCAATGCCATCCAATCCGGCAACAGTGACCTGCCCGGTATCAGCGTGGAGGACGGCCAGTTCAGGTATTATTTGAGGTTGGCTACGCGGGTGGACCATCCTGATGATATCAAAAGGTTACCTGTTCGGTCAGAAGATGGCAGCGTTATCGATCTTGGCAGGGTGGCTTCTGTACAGTATGAAATGGAAAAGGCCATGGGTTTTCATCTTTATGAGGAAAAGGAAGCCCTGGTGGTCACAGTCCATAAGCAGGCAGCAGCCAAGATGAATGAACTTCTTCCGCGGATTTATGATGCGGTGGAGCTATTCAGAGATGATTATCCACAAGTGGATTTTGACCTGACCCAGGACCAGTCCACCCTGCTCAATGCCGGTATCAGTAACCTGCAGACCAGCCTTGTATTCGGGGGGCTTTTTGCCTTTGGGGTCCTTTTCATTTTTATGGGTAACTATAGAACGCCCATTATTATCGGTATTAGCTTGCCCACTTCCCTCATCATCAGCTTTCTGGTATTTTACTTTTTTGATATCTCCATCAATGTCATATCGCTAAGCGGATTGGCACTGGGCCTGGGCATGCTGATTGACAATGCCATCATTGTTCTGGATAACATCACCCGCAAGCGGAAAGAAGGGCTTCCCCTTTTTGAGGCATGTGTAGAGGGGGTAAATGAGGTGATGTCCGCTCTGATCAGTTCGGTACTCACCACCCTGGCCGTATTCATTCCATTGATTTTCCTTAGCGGTATATCCGGCGCCCTGTTTTATGATCAGGCGGTATCGGTAGCTGCTATTTTATTTGTGTCCCTAATGGTGGCTTTTATCCTGCTTCCCCTGCTTTACTGGTTGTTCTTCAGAAGCAGAGCGCTTGAGGAGATCAAGGAAGACAGCCGTTTGTTTGTATGGGTATTGGCTGGATATAAAAAGGTGTATAAAAGAATATTTAAGAGAAGAAAACTCAGCCTTGGAATTCTTATCTTAATGATTCCAGTATTGCTTTTGGTCAGCCAGTTATTGGCCGTAGAAGGTTTGCCTCCTATAGAAAAGCTGGATGCCATCGTGGAGATTGACTGGAACGAACCCATAGGTGCCCAGCAAAATAGGGACAGGATAGTGGAAATCTTGTCTTCTATGGAAGGTACTTACCTAAAGTCCGAAAGTGATGTGGGGGTAAGGCAGTTTCTGCTTTATGATGGAGAAAATTCGCTTCAGCAGGCTACGCTATATTTTTTGTTTGAAGACCAAAATGAAAAAAAAAGCAGGATGGAGGGGTTGCGTCAGCTCCTGACAGGAAACTATCCCGAGGCTGCTGTGAATATTGTGGACGCCCCAAATGCTTTTGACCAGCTTTTCAGCTCCGATATGCCTTTCTATGAAGTGAGGTGGAAAGACCTGAAAAGCAAAAAGCCAATTCCCGGTGCCCAGATGGATGATTATCTGAAAGCCTTTCCAGTCACCCAATGGGAAGATGGTCCGGGTCTACAGAAAGAGTCTTCAGTAATCTTTAAACTGAACCTGGAGAAGCTGGCACTTTACGGCGTCAATCCTGCCCATTTTCAGGATAAGTTGCAGAAGCTCTTCGGGAATTTCAATATCACCGATATCAAGCGTTTTGGTGAGATTACACCTATCCTGCTAAAAGAAGACCAAACCAACTTTGAGCAATTGCTCACCTCAAACAGCGTGAGAGGCAAAGATGGTTTGGAGTATGGGTTGCATAACTTTATAGAGTTTACCTATGAAGATCAATTCAAGTTTATCACTGCTGACAAGACCGGTGTTTATCAATCAGTATCGCTTGCAGGAAGCAACCTGACAGGTTATAACCAGGATATCAGAAACTGGGGCAATAATAACCAGCTTAGCATTGATTTCTCGGGGCAGTATTTTCGTGACAGAGAAACCATTCAGCAGCTGATAGGTATACTGATGGTAGCTGTATTGTTGCTGTATTTTATTTTGGCTGCGCAATTTGAAAATTTCGTCCAACCACTGATCGTTATCTTTACCTTACCTCTGGGAATAGGTGGAGCCTTTTTGGTATTGCTGTTTACAGGAACCTCCCTGAATGTGATGTCTGCCATAGGACTGGTTGTGATGCTAGGGATTATGGTAAATGATGCTATCCTAAAAATTGATACGGTTAATAGATTAAGGGCTAAACATATAACAACGACATCTCTTTCTCGGTCAGATATTTTAGAAAGAGCGCTTTATGAAGCTGGTGAGATCAGGCTAAAGCCTATTCTAATGACTTCTATTACTACGATATTGGCTCTTTTGCCGGTTGTATTCAGTGCGGGATTGGGAGCAGATCTGCAGCGTCCGCTTGTATTCAGTGTGATAGGCGGACTGACCATTGGAACATTTACCGCGCTTTATTTTGTGCCCCTGGCATATTGGTTTGTTACTCCAAAAACTAGCAAGTGACCCCATTCAGGATCATCATATCGTTTATTGTCCTGTCCGTCATCGGCTTTGCCCTGGTGCCCAGACTTTCTGTGGACCTGAATCCCAGAGAGCGGGAGCCTGTGCTCCGCATCACCTATAATGTGCCCGGATCCAGTCCAGAGCTGGTGGAGAAGCTTGGGACCTCTCCCCTTGAGGGGACTTTTTCGCAGCTGGCTGACCTGAAAACCATTAACAGTTCCTCTCATTACGACCGGGGTGTGATTACAATGCGTTTTGATAAGCATACTGATATGGAATTCAAGCAGTTTGAGGTGGCATCACTGATCCGCCAGGTGTATCCCTCTATGGATGCTAAAGTGACCTACCCACTGATCTACCAGACTGCCCAGACCCAAAACCAGCAGGTTCCGATCCTTACCTATAGCATTAACGGGCCATTTGCTTCATTTGAGATCAAGAAAATCACCGAGGACGTACTCCTGTCTGCCCTAAACCGATTTGCTGAAATAGAGGAAGTATCAGTTCAGGGTGCCAATGACCTTCAGCTGTACATTACCTATGACATCCAAAAGCTGCAGGCCTTTCAGATCAGTAGAGGGGAACTGATGGAAGCTATCACTTCTTCATTTGGTACCAAATATCCCGGCAATATCATAAACAGTCGGGACCAGACCCTCTTTGTCCAGGTAGACCAGACGCTGACCCATATGAGCCAATTGGAAAATCTACTCATCAGCTCCCGCTTTGGCAAAGAAATTTACCTGAGGGATCTTGCTCAGATTACCCTGGAGGAAGCAGAGGCACAGCGCTACTATAGGATCAATGGCAATAATTCGGTGACTCTATCTGTGACCAATAGGGAAGGCGTAAATAAAGTGCTACTGGCCTCTCAGGTAAAAAAAGCTATTAACGAGGCGAGTCTACTGCTGCCTCCGGGTTTTGAAGTCAGGCTGGAAAATGACGATACCGAGTTTCTGGATAAAGAACTGAATAAAATTTATAAGCGGTCGGGTCTCTCCATTTTGATTTTGATCGTTTTTATTTTTCTTATCAATAGAAACTTAAAATACCTGGCGGTGCTTTTTTTAGGTATAGTGGTAAATATCAGCATCACCGGCATCATCCTGTACCTGATGAAGGTGGATATCCATCTGTATTCTTTGGCAGGTCTGACCATTTCCTTCGGTCTTATTGTGGATAATGCCATCATCATGATCGACCATCTGCACAAGCACAAAAATAGAAAGGTCTTCTTGGCACTGTTGGCAGCTTCACTGACGACGATAGTTGCCCTGCTGATGGTGCTGCTCTTGCCGGAAGAGGATAGAAAAAACCTGACAGAATTTTCACAAGTGGTGGCAGTAATGCTTGCTGTTTCACTGGGTGTGGCACTACTCTTTACGCCCGCTATGTATTCCATGCTCTTTAGGGACAAAAATAAAACGGGACGATCTCTATCTATAAAGCAGCTTCGCAAAAGGCTGAAATATTTTGGGTTATATAATAGGCTTATAAGTTTTTCGGCAAAATATAGAAAAGCATACATCCTGCTTTTAATACTATTATTTGGTATTCCCATATTTTACCTTCCTGCCAAGTGGGAAGGGCAGGAATGGTACAATGAGACTATAGGGAATACGGTTTATCAAGAAGATATCCGGCCTCACGTGGATAAGCTTTTGGGAGGATCCTTCCGCATGTTTGTGCGGGGAGTATATGAAAAATCATCTTATCGCGAGATGGAGAAAACCAGGTTATATGTCAATGCGCGCTTACCCTTTGGCAATACCCTGGATCAGATGGATTTTTTGATCAGGGAATTTGAACAGTATCTAAAAGGCGTGGAGGGAATAGATCAGTTTGTATCCAATGTCTCATCAGGACAGCAGGCCAGCATTACGATCACCTTCAAAGAAGAATATGAACGGGGAGCCTTGCCCTATCAGTTAAAAGGCAGACTTGCGGTAAAGTCGACAGACTGGAGCGGGGCTAACTGGAGCATTTATGGCGTGGGACAGGGGTTTACTGCAGGTGCCGGGGGAGAGGGAATACCGTCTTTTAAGGTCACTATGATGGGCTATAATTTTGACGAGCTGGAGAAGCAGTCAGAGATACTGGCTGAAAAGCTGCTGGAGCATAAAAGAATCCAGGAAGTCAACACCAATGAACGGATGGGCTATAACGAGCGGAAAACAGAGGAATTTGTACTCCGTTTTGACCAGAACCAGCTCGCGCTGAACAATACCGACCAATATGAAGTGGTCAATGCATTATTAGATGTTTCTAAACCTTCCGGACCTGGAGCCATGGTAGCGCTTGATGAAAAGAACTATGGCGTCATGGTCAAGGAGCGAAATGCAGAAAACTATTCAAAGTTTGACCTTGAGAAACGTGGCCTTATAGGTGGCCGGGACAATCTTTTTAAAGTCGGTGATTTTGGATCCCTGACCAAGGAGATTACTACTAATGCCCTGCATAAGGAAAACAGACAGTATATACGGTTAGTGTCTTTTGACTATATGGGTTCTGCAAAATTTGGAAACGAGTACCTGGATCAGGTGCTGGAGGATATGAAGATGAACATGCCGATAGGTTACACCGCTAAAAAGCAGACCTGGAGCTGGGACAGTGAGAAAGCTCAACGACAGTACAGCTTGCTTTTACTGCTAATGGTAGGCATTTATTTCATTTGTAGTGTACTTTTTGAGAACCTTAAGCAGCCCTTTTACATCATTGCCATAGTGCCAATATCCTTTATAGGCTTGTTTTTGATATTTTCTCTTTTTGATTTTTACTTTGACCAGGGGGGCTATGCCGCCTTTGTGCTGCTGGGCGGTTTGGCTGTAAATGCTGCTATTTTCATTGTAAATGACCTGAATAATAGGGTCAGTCGCACCTATAACCGCAATGTCCTTAAAAGTGTCGGTGGTAAGGCCGTCCCCATACTGCTCACCATCATGTCCACCTGCTTTGGCCTGATCCCCTTTATCATGGAAGGACAAAATGAGATCTTCTGGTTTTCTTTGGCGATAGGTACGATAGGGGGGTTGGTTTTTTCTATTGTGGGGGTATTTTGGGCGTTGCCTGTATTTTTGTGGAGGCGTTCTCGCAAGTCTCTGACTAGGGAGTGCTGTTATAGAGTCTCTGACTCAAGTGTAATGGAGTCTCAGACTCTGGAACAAGGTGCCGCATCGGAGATGCTTGCACAACTAACTGCATGCGGTTCTCGCAA
>NZ_JMIH01000023.1 GCF_000714815.1 Anditalea andensis
ATCTTCTTGCAAACATTTCGGTAAAAAAAAATTTAAATATTTTTAGACCGTATTTGGAGTATTTCAACTTTTTTACCTACCGGACTTTTCCGGTTTGATATGCTTTTCCTGATTGGGATTGCAAAGGTGAGACATTTTTTTTAACCTGCCAAAACATTTTTCGTATTTTTTTTACTTTAATTTAATTGCTGTTGATAACCACTAAATTAAATGTAAATAACATGTATATATGTATCTTCTTCACCCTCTCATTTCAAGATTTAAATAGCTTATCTTTTATAAGCTATTATTGTGACCTCGTCAGGATTCAAACCTGAAACCTCTTGAGCCGTAATCAAGTGCTCTATTCAATTGAGCTACGAGGCCAGTTCCCATAAATTGGGATTGCAAATGTAGATACATTTTTTGTATATGCAAAAGCAAATACACAACAACTTTAAAAATAATTCCATCACAATTCTCTTTTAAGAATTATTAAGACGAAAAAGCACAGGTAATCAGTGAAGATTTCATAATTTAGCCCGTTGAAAATTTAAAGACTATACTCTTTCATGAAAAGACTTACATTCATTTTGCTAGCAGTACTCATCTCTTCAAACCTACTCGCCCAAGAGAGAGTAAGGACACCGATAGGTGGGAGACCAGATGTAACGGGTGATTTATTTATCGATTTTGGATTAGGCATACTGAATAATAGGCCGGAAGATCTAAGCACCAGGATTCTTGCCTCCCGGACCTTTAATATATATTATCAAAGACCTATACATATAGGACAGAACACAGGGCTGACTTTCAATCCAGGAATAGGGCTAGGATTAGATAAACTATCTTTCCGACATAATAAAATGCTTGTAAACAACCCTGAATTGGGACCAAACTCAAGCAAATTAGTGAACATAACAGAGGTATATGGACAAAATATAAATATCGAAAGCCATACTCATGCCTTAAATTATATAGATATTCCGTTAGAATTCAGGTATCACTTAAATAAAAATGATTACAGCAAAGGCTTTAGGTTTGCGGTAGGTGGGAAGGTAGGTTTTTTATATGATTCCCATTCCAAGGTTTCTTATGAAGACCAGGCTGGTTTATCCAGAACTGTAAAAGACAAACAATCACTGGGCTTCAGCCCTATTCGATATGGTGTTTATACCAGAGTAGGTTTTGGTGGATTTAACGTGTGGTCATACTATGGACTTAATACCGTATGGAGAGAGGGCCAAGGACCTTTCGGCACCGAAGCGAGTCAGTTTAATTTTGGCGTATCTGTAGCATTGTTTTGATTAATGCAATACATAGGAAATAAAAAAAGGAGCAAACGCTCCTTTTTTTATTTCCCTTTAAAATTAGGTTTTCTCTTTTGCAAAAATGCTGCAACACCCTCCTGAAAATCTAAAGTACTACCGGCTTTATTTTGATATTGTGCTTCCATTAACAATACATCTGCAAGTGGCATTGAAAGTGATCGACCCAACATTTCTTTAATCAATCCAATAGCATATGTAGGTGCGGTCCTATAATACGCTATATATTTTAAAACGGTGCTATCAAGCTCCAGCTCCGGCACACTTTCATTTACCAATCCGAGAGCCATTGCTTCTTTCCCATAAATTTTAGTCCCCATAGTGGCTATCTCAAAGGCTTTAGACGATCCCAATATACGCGGTAAAAAATAAGTGGAGCCGGCATCCATGACCAAACCTATACTCGTAAAAATCTCAGCCATATAGGCATCATCAGAAGCTACTATAATATCTGCCGCCAAAGCCAAAGAACACCCTGCTCCCGCTGCTACCCCATTTAACTTGCAGATAATCGGCTTATGAAGGCTTCTCATTTTCAAAATTAATGGATTATATTGCTGTGTAACGATTTCTTCGAAGGGTACTTGCTTCAAATCTACTCCTACTGCTTTCAAATCTTGCCCGCTACTAAAAGCCTTCCCCTCCCCTGTCAGCAGCACACATCGTATTTCATCATTAGTTTCAATAGTGGTAAAAGCATCAAGAAGCTCAGCAAGTAATTCCCTGTTCAATGCATTGTATACTTGAGGACGGTTGAGCTTTAGCTCTACCCAATCGCTATGTCCGGTATAGATGATATGGTTATATTTCATACACTATTTCAGATGATGAGAAAATAATAGAAAGACAAGAAACAGATCGAAAATCCTAATATAAAACCAGCTAATACTTCAATGGGCCTATGGGCATTCAGATATAATCTTGAAGACATCACTGCTCCACAAATAATTATGGAAAATATAAGCGGGTATAAGAGGTTTTCAGAGTTATACTTTAAATTTAACACAATTACGATGGCCAGCATCCCTGCCAGTCCTGTAGTATGGGCACTTATTTTCCAGAAGTAAGTTATCAAAGTCAAAACAACCAGGCAAGCAGTAATCACGGAAAGTGTATATCCCAATAAAGGGTCAAAATCCAATCTCGCAATAAAGAAATAAGTGGTGATAAGATAAAACAATGTAACCATGGAAAATGGAAACATCCTATCCTTAATCGTCCGCATGTGCATACTTTCAATAGTATGCGTTAACCTCATCCCTATCACGCTAATCAAAGGGATCAATAAAGTAGTAGCCATAACCAAAAACATTACTGAACCCTTGACACTTTTAGGCACTGATGTAGCTTCCGGTATCACATAAAATAACAAAGCAAATATGATCGTAGGAATCAATAAAGGCTGAAAGATAATTGAAAGTGCTAATGATAAACTCCTGTACACTGTTACAATTCTTTTCTAAGCCTGGCTACTGGAATCTGGAGTTGCTCACGATATTTAGCTACCGTCCTTCTCGCAATATTATATCCCTTATTGTTAAGCAGCTTCACCAGTTTGTCATCGGAAAGCGGCTTACGCTTGTCTTCAGCATCTACCATTTTATGTAACACACTTTTCACTTCGCGATTACTCACATCTTCACCTCCATCAGTGGCTATGCCTTCCGAAAAGAAATATTTTAACGGAAACACGCCAAATTCTGTTTGTATGGCTTTACTATTGGCCACCCTCGATACAGTAGAAATATCCATATCTATTTTTTCTGCAATATCTTTAAGGATCATGGGCCTGAGTTTGGCTTCATCTCCTTCTAGAAAAAATTCATATTGATAATCCAGTATAGCCTGCATGGTTTTTAAAAGTGTATGCTGCCTCTGTTTTATGGCATCTATAAACCATTTAGCAGCATCCAGCTTTTGTTTTACAAAAGTTACTGTTTCTTTTAATTTCTTGTCTTTTTTATCACTTTTATCATAGGCGTCAAACATATCTGTATAAGACCTGCTCACCCTTAGATCCGGTGCATTTTTTGAGTTTAGGCTAATTTCAAATTTTCCGTTCACCATATTCAAAATAAAATCCGGTATGACATATTGGGTTTTCATCAGTCCTTCAGATACTCCACCTGGCTTAGGGTTTAATCTTGTGATCATATGGATCACCTCCTTAAGCTTGAGTTCATCTATGTTGCATTTTTTTAGGATTTTATCATAGTGTTTTTTTGTAAATTCATCAAAACAGTTGGCAATGACATTTATGGCAACCTGGACAGTTTCATCTTCAGGATGCTCCTTTCTTTCTAACTGGATGATCAGGCATTCCTGAAGGTTTCTAGCAGCTATACCTGCCGGATCAAAATTTTGAATCTTTCTCAAAACCTCTTCCACTTCATCCAGGTCTGTTTCTATGTTTTGACTAAAGGCCAAATCATTGATAATAGCCTCTAAGTCCCTCCTTATATATCCATCATTTTCTATACTGCCTATAAGCTGTTGTCCGATTTTTTTTTGATTTTCATCTAGCTTCAGAAAGTTAAGTTGGGAAATCAACTGTTCATGTAAAGATATCCCATTGGAGAGTGGCATTTCACGGTCTTCATCATCGGGGTTATAATTTCCATCGCCTTGCATTTTATAGCCACCATAGTCATCACCAAGATAATCATCCAGGTTTAATTCCTTTTCCTCCTTTACTATTTCGTTTTCGAAGGGTTCCAGATCATCAGGACCAGTATCTCCGTCATCCTCTTTACCCTCTTCCAGAGCGGGATTGACTTCCAACTCTTCTTCTACCCGCGCATCTAGTTCAGCAGTAGGAACTTGAAGCAGTTTTATAAATTGTATCTGCTGTGGAGACAGCTTTTGAGAAAGTATCTGATTTAAATTCAGTTTCTGCATATTCTAATGCCCTATTGAAGTTATTTGAAAATTGGTCCGTACATTCGAAGTCATTACTTCAATTTTATAATTGCAAATTTATGAAATTACGGCAAAATTTTGATAAAAAGGTTATTATATCGTTTTTTTGCATTCCATTTAAGCAAAGATAAGTACTAAATTAGAAAGGATAGGAAATTTTAAATAAAATACCAGATGGCATTTAATAAAAGAGTGAAAATAAAACACCTGCTAGAAAGCGGAAAAGTAGGGGAACAGATCATCCTTATGGGTTGGGTGAGAACCAAACGAAGCAATAAAAACGTATCCTTTATAGCACTAAATGATGGAAGTTCCATAAATAACTATCAGATAGTAGCAGATCCAGCAATCATATCAGAAGATATATTGAAAAGTATTACCACAGGGGCATGTATAAAAGTAACCGGTGAGGTAGTCGCATCCCAAGGAACCGGGCAATCCACCGAAGTTCAGGCCTCTGGTATAGCCATTCTGGGAGAAGCTGACCCAGAAAAATTCCCACTCCAGCCCAAGAAGCACAGCTTGGAATTCCTAAGAGAAATAGCCCATTTAAGGATGAGGACCAATACATTCGGAGCTGTTTTTAGAGTTAGGCATGCTCTGGCTTTTGCAGTACACCAATATTTTAACGACAAAGGTTTCTTTTATATTCATACACCTATTATAACTGCTTCAGATGCCGAAGGAGCTGGAGAAACTTTTAAGGTGACCACACTGGACATAAAAAACCCTCCCCTTACTGATAAAGGGACCATTGATTATAAACAAGATTTCTTTGAAAGGGAAACAAACCTTACTGTCTCTGGGCAACTCGAAGGAGAACTGGCAGCCATGGCACTTTCAGAGATATATACATTTGGCCCCACTTTCCGTGCTGAAAATTCCAATACAACAAGACACCTTGCGGAATTTTGGATGATCGAACCTGAAATGGCTTTCTATGATGCAGAGGATAACCAGGATTTGGCAGAAGATTTTCTACAGAAAGTAATCTCCTATGCCCTATCAAACTGCGCTGATGACTTGGAATTTTTAGATAAAAGGGCAGCTGAGGAAGATGCTACAAAAAAAGCTGAACAAAGAAGCGAAATGGGGTTATTACAAAGATTAAAATTTGTCACAGAAAACCGATTTGAGAGGATCACTTATACCCAGGCCATTGACATACTCAAAAATTCTACCCCTAATAAAAAGAAAAAATTCAATTACCTTATCGACAACTGGGGAGTGGACCTCCAATCAGAGCACGAGAGATATTTGGTAGAAAAACATTTCAAAAAGCCAGTTATACTGACTGATTATCCAAAGGAAATAAAATCCTTTTATATGAGGCAAAATGATGACGGCAAAACAGTAGCCGCTATGGATATCTTATTCCCCGGGATAGGAGAGATAGTGGGAGGTAGCCAAAGAGAAGAAAGGCTTGAAAATCTGAACCAAAGAATGGACGAACTGAACATCCCCAAAGACGAAATGTGGTGGTATTTAGAAACACGGAAATTTGGTACCGCTCCCCATGCTGGTTTTGGCCTGGGATTTGAAAGACTAGTACAGTTCGTCACCGGTATGGGTAATATCAGAGATGTGATAGCTTTCCCACGCACTCCCGGAAATGCAGAGTTTTAAAGATATATAGCCCTAAAGGATAAATACTTTAGGGCATTTTTCTTACCAAGGATGTCAATATAAAATGGAAAAATTTTTAAAATTGCTTAAAATTGAAACCTTAGGAGGTCTGATTATTAGATTTTCCTTAGCTGGACTCTTACTTTTTGGAGGTTTTTCAAAATTCACTCTTATTGGTGCGGAAGGCTACAGTCTACAGGGCGCTATATTGATGGCTGCTATAGAAACTATAAGTAGTTTCGGTATCTTGTATCATTTTAAAAACCCCATCATGGGTATAATTGGAGGCTTACTGGCCTTGGTCAGTGTCATCATCAGATTTGTATTTACGCTATATTGGTTGAGAACTGAAATTGGAAGCATTAATTCCTTATTTGAATCTTTTAATATCATGACCCTTGTGTTTAATAACGGCATGTTTCATATTTTTCTTTTAATAGGCGCTTCAATATACTGCACTGGCAATAGTTATAAACACTATATCACTAATAGACTCACACAACCCTGGCCTAAATAACTGACCTTAATCATCATTTGAAAATTAATCAGAGTATATATTCCCTATATTGCTGAGAATTTTAGACTCAGTTCATTATTACCGAATATACCAGTATGAAATTTTTTATACCCTTAATTTAAAAATTCCCGGCAGAATGATTGAGAACATAAAATGTTTCAGGAATCTTATCTATAATATCTGTGGCAATAGTGCCGTGCAATTTATTAACTGAAGCCAACTGACCGGCAAGTCCGTGATGGTATACACCGCATATAGCCGCATTTTCAGCGCTGTACCCCTGTCCAATAAAAGAGGTTAATATACCGGTGAGGACATCACCCGTACCACCAGTAGCAAGATATTTTGTACCTGTAGAATTAAAGTACATCCTGCCATCAGGCATACATATAGTAGTATTTGGACCTTTTAAGATCAATATACATTTATGAACGGCACAGAAATCTATAGCTTTTTTTAATCTATCTGTATGATCAATACATTTACCCACCAACCGCTCAAATTCCATTACATGTGGCGTAAGTATCATATTGTCCCTGATGAGATCCTTTATTTCTTCATTTTGTGCAATAATATTTATAGCATCAGCATCTATAACAATGTTTTTTTTATATCTGCTCATTAGCTTTTGAAGCACTTCAGCAGATTTAATATCTGTACCTTTACCAGGCCCTATACCAATAGCGTCAAACCGTTCCATATTCTCAGGTAAGGCATCTATAATATATTCATTATTTGAGATTTCTACCATCACTTCAGGCAAGGATGCCTGTAATATATTAAGACCACATTTAGGTACAAACGCTGATACAAGTCCACTTCCTGTTCTTAAAGCTCCTTTTGAGGCCATATACACCGCACCAACTTTTCCTAAACTACCCCCGATAAGCATAACTTTACCATAATCCCCTTTATGGCTAGCCCTATGATATTTTTTATGCCTAATTTTTATATCCTCAGGTTCAAGATAAAACTGTTTTGATTCAAACTCTTTAAAATAAGACTGATCAATACCGATATCCAGAATGACCAATTCACCAATATTATGACCATGCTCCGGAAACATAAGAGAAAGTTTTGGGAATTGAAAACTCACAGTAAAGTCCGCAGAAAATGCTTCTCCCTCTAATACAGTATCCGAAGGTAAACCAGATGGTACATCTACCGCTATTTTTACAGCCTTCAAATTACTTAGATATTGGACGATCCCAAGAAGTTGGCCTTCTAATGGTTTATTAATGCCTACGCCCAATAAAGCATCTATTACTATATCTGTTTCTAATTTTTTTAAATCAAAATCGTTTAAGTGTTTAGTGACTATGTTAGAGGGTAGAATTCTAAGATTGGATTTAAAATCAGATGATGCATTATCAGCATCTCCATATAAAAAAACACAAATTTTGTAACCCTGTCTGAAAAGCATTCTGGCTATTGCGAGGCCATCTCCCCCATTATTACCAATACCGCAGAATATAGCGATGGTTTTCTTCCTGTCGAACTGCTTCATATACCATTCACAAAATGCTTCGGCCGCCTTTTCCATTAATTCAAATGAAAGAATGCCTTTGGCCTTAATGTATTTAAGATCTAATTTATTAACGTCTTTACCAGAAATGATTTTGAGCATATGAATGTATATATTAAGCTGTTAATTATCCGTAATAATGGATCTTTGGCATAAAATCAAAAAATGATCCAAAAAAAATATTAATAATTTTAGATCGTTTATAAGAATTTAAAATATCAAAGAAGTCAGGGTATCATTAAATATAAAAACAAATTTCTATCTATTAAAACCTTTATATCAATAATAAACAAAAAAAGCCTTTCAAAATAGAAAGGCTTTATTTGTTTATTAAAATGTTACAATTAATCTTCCAGTCTACCAACTGAAGCGTAAAGTACCCGCCTGGCATCTACTTCCCGCAATTCAAATTGTATATCACTTATAGGTCCCATTTTTACTTCTCTATCTGCTTTAAGAGAAATAGTAATTTGTTCTCTCTCCGCTTCTGAAAGTTTATCTTTTTCCTGATTAACCCATAGAATGATATCGTTAGTACCGATCAGAACATCATTAGCTTGGATCCTAGGTTCAGTACCATATCTGGCCGGTTCTTTTGGCCTACCAATATAAAGATAAGATATCAAACTCTTTTTTTCCAATTTCTGAAGTTGGGTAGCTTGTGGAATTCGCTGCTCCACCAGTATGGTTTGTTCTCTCAAAACGGTGGTAACCATGAAGAAGAACAAAAGCATAAAGATAATATCAGGCAAAGCAGAGGTGGGAATATTTTCCTTTACCTTATTTTTCTTTTTAAACTTTGCCATATTATTGTCCTCCGATTTTATCTGGTTCTGCGATAGAAATAGCCATAGGCATACCTTCTTTTCCTCTATCTTGTAATTCTTTCTCGGAAGCATTCCTTCCTGAAAGTGCTCTGTATTGCTCAGCTGTAATTCCTACACGCTCTGCATAGATTTCAAAATAAGCCCTCTTAGCTATATCCAATACCTCTAGATATCTTTCATAGCTTGTTCCACGGTTAGTCTTGATAGATATAACCGCGCCACCTGCAGCAGGATGATCTGAAGAAGCAGGATCCCTTTCAGCACGATTTCTAAGAGAAGCAGGAAGACTATTAAATAGCGCTTGACCGGCTTCATCTGGGTTACCGAAGTTTAAAAGAAAGGTCTTGATTTCCTCTGTCAAGCCTACCGTATTGTCTCTAAATTCCCCTTCTACCAAGAGCTGATCATTGGCATTTACAAGAATGTTAAAGATGTTCCGCTTGTTCAGCTTAATTTCAGGCTGTTCTTGATTAGGATCTTGCTTAGGAGGTAATACGTTTAGTATCCCTTTATCCGAAGCAATTGTCGTCGTGACCAGGAAGAAGATAAGGAGCAAGAAGGCGATATCCGCCATGGATCCTGCATTCACTTCCTGTGCCATTCTACCTTTCGATCTTGCCATTATTTTATAATTTTGTTAATTTCTGTAACGATGATTCCTAGAATCGCCAATCCAAATAAGAAGTATACTGTGATAAGAATACCACCTACTACTTGGGACAACGCAGGAGTCAGATTAAAAGGAGCAGCTGCATATCTCGGCAGCACTTCGTTATCCGCTATTGCATATGCAATAACAAATAATATAACTACTCCTACAACCCCCATAGCCGTTTTTAACAAACTTTTAGGATTATCCAAGGAGTTTATCAATGGCATCAGTAGTGAAACGACCACTCCGATGGCAATTAATATATAACTCACATATAGGATTATATCAAATGTATCCATAACGATGAAATTCTTTGGTTATTTTAAATGATTAGAGTAAAAAACAATTTTAACTAAAGAATTATTATCTAGTCAACTTGTATCTTACCAGGATATCTACCAAGGTGATGGAAGCATCCTCCATATCATTAACCAATGAATCGATTTTAGCCACGCAATAGTTATAAAATAACTGTAGGATAATCGCAACGATCAAACCAGCTACTGTAGTCAAAAGGGCGATTTTGATACCACCGGCCACAAGAGATGGAGAAATGTCACCAGCTGCTTCAATAGAGTCAAATGCACCGATCATACCGATTACAGTACCCATGAAACCAAGCATCGGAGCCAGAGAGATAAATAGAGAGATCCATACTAGACCTTTTTCCAATCTACCCATTTCTACAGAACCGTATGCTATGATGGATTTTTCTACCATGTCTATACCTTCTGAGTATCTCATAAGACCTTGGGTAAATATAGACGCTACTGGAC
Organism: Anditalea andensis; assembly: GCF_000714815.1. Taxonomy (GTDB): domain Bacteria; phylum Bacteroidota; class Bacteroidia; order Cytophagales; family Cyclobacteriaceae; genus Anditalea; species Anditalea andensis. The sequence goes on from NZ_JMIH01000023.1 coordinate 10,150, forward strand.
CTTTAGTGTTTCTGGTTACATCTTTGGCAGCTTCTATTCCACCTTGCTCTAATGCCTCTTCTACTCTAGCCAATAATTTTTTAGTGTTAGTAGTAGAAAGGTTCAAAGTAATAATTCTTTCAAGTGCTACTGCAAGACCTAAGATCAAACAAATCAATACAGGAGTCATATAATAAGGATCTCCTTCGATAAACTTATCTTTGATGACTTGGTGAAAACCTCTGTCCTCTTCGATGAATTCATCATCTGTTAATGTAGCTGGTCCGGTAGCTGCAGGTTCTTGTGGTGCAGGCTCGGTGGCCATAGCTGGAGTATCAGCTTCAGCTGGTTCTTGTGTTTGTTGAGCTTCTGAGATCACCGGAGATAAAAGCATTCCGGATAGCATGAACAAAGCGATTAACTTTCTCATAATTTAGATTTTAATGGACTTTAAATAAAGGTTAAACGGTTTCTGATTTTAATGATTTAATTTTAAAGTTATCATTTTTTGAATTTAAATAGCAAAATAAATGGCTATAATTTTCAAAATTAATATTGTAATGCCTTAAAATTGCTGATTTTGCTTCAAGCTATAATTTCTTTTGGATAAATTATGAGCGCTTTTATGTAAAAGGAGAAACTTTAAGTTAAGCGGAACTATATTAATGTCATACTTTCATCCGGTACAATGAAACAAATAAACAGAAACACTATTAGGGATGAATTAATTAGCAGAGAGGAAGGGATTCGAACCCTCGATACCCTTACGGGTATACACGCTTTCCAGGCGTGCTCCTTCAACCACTCGGACACCTCTCTGTATTTTTTGGTTGTTATTGTAGCGACAAATAAAATTATAATAATTAGCCCGTGCAAGGTTTCCCCCCCTTAATTGTCAGAAATCAAGGTTATTTTTTTTTATAAAAACATATTAATTATTTAGTTAATTGATTTTCAACCCTTTATCCGTCCAACTTTCTAATCCCCTTTTTTAAAATAAATACTGTCTAAACGTCCTAAAATAGTACGATTAAACAATTTATATTTTTGAACCTACTATTTTACCCCCATCACGCTAATCTTCAGTAAAATTATACTAGCTAATCAATAATAAATTTATCCCTAGATGCCTCACTATTTAAGATTTCAAAACGATAGAAATGAGGGATGGATAAAAAAGCTTCAAAGAAGTTTAACAATTTCAATGTAAGAAAGGAGAAATAACTTTCTTCAATTATTTTATTCAAAAAAATCCACAATCACATGTCCCCTGCAGTTTCAGCTATAGAATAATTGGTTATAAGATTTTTTCCTAGCACCAAGGGAAGCTGCTCATAAACCACATTATAACCCGAGTACTACCGTGATTAGATCAGGTATACATTTAATGCATGTTTGTACATTTGCTATGAAGAAATTGGAAATAGTACTAATCGTCTTATGCCATATAGACATTTTGCCTTAAACTTCTGTAATTGATATGGCATATGTATTTATTGTCTGATTTAGGCCCCACTAATGGACAATTATTCTCCCTATAAGTCCAAAAAGGTTAATCTTCATAAGGCTATGGATCTTTCGAACAGAAAATCCATGGCCTTATGAAGTATCATAATATTAAAAACGTTTATTTAAAGAGAACTTAATGCCCCGGTTATAAGCGCTTTCATTTTCCATAAGAGTTACTAATCCATGCTCATAGGTTGCCTGTATTCCCAAACCGAGAGGCAGATTCACACCCAATCCTAAAATACCCGCAAAATCCAGGTTTCTATAGAGACTCCTTATATCGCTGCCATCCACTGTCACCCTATTGCCTCCACTATCCATAACTATAGATGATCCTACCAAAAAGGATGGTTGGGGACCAAATACAACAAAAAATGATTCACTTAAAGCAGCCTTTAATACTAGTGGAATATCAATATAATCATTTCTAATAGAAAGATTTGTACCCATCTCATGGCCTTTAGCGCCTTTTCTAGCATATATCAAGCCTGGTTCAAATGATATAGTTTCACTAATGGGTACCGACAAATAACCACCTAAATGAAACCAGATCCCAAATTCAGATCCATCAGAACCTTCTCCTCCAAGAGTAGTAAAACTAGGACCAACTCGAACGCCAAATTCCACTTGTTGCCCGTAGGCCATATTGGTGAAAATCAGAAAAATTGAAATAATAAATAATTTCTGCATAAGCTTTTTTTAATGCAATATATTAATTTTTAACATATAACAAAATCTTTAGGTCATCTTAAGGAATGATTTTAGCCTAAAAACCCTATCATTTATAGCTACGGGATCTGCTATAATGATATAGCTTCCAAGTCGCATTGCTGAATAAAACTTAAAATTTTATTAGTTACTCGTTAAAGACATTTCCCCAGCTAAAGGGGTAACTAGCTTTCTCCTCACCTCATTCACATTGCTCTCCTCTGCTATGAGATACATCATCTTGGTAATAGCAGCCTCTGTGGTGATATCTCCCCCACTCAAAACCCCTACTCTCTTGAGGTCTTTACTGGTTTCGTATCTCCCTTGAATTACCCGTCCCCCATTACATTGCGATACATTCAATATATGAATTCCTTTTTTAACTGCATCTTCCAGCGCATTTATAAACCATGGCTCACTGGGACTGTTTCCGGAGCCATATGTTTCCAGTACCACCCCCCTAAGACCAGGTATATTGAAGCAGCTTTTGATAACATTGGCAGTGATACCGGGAAATAATTTTAAAACCATCACATTATTGTCCATTTTCTTACTATAGGTAAGATTAGCCCCCTCTTCGAATGGTCTTATGGCTGCAAAATTGTAATCTATTACAATCCCCGACTCAGCCAAAGGGGGATAATTTTCAGATTCAAATGCATCAAAATGTACACTCTGAACCTTTTTTGCCCTATTACCTCTCAGTAATGTATGGTTAAAGAATATTGACACTTCTGGAACGATAGGTTTGCCATTGGCTTTGGCTGTGGCTATTTCAAGTGAAGTCATCAGATTTTCCCGTGCATCAGAACGCATAGCTGATATCGGCAGCTGGGCCCCTGTAAATATCACAGGCTTACTTAAGCCCTTCAACAAATAACTCAACATGGAAGCTGAGTATGCCATAGTATCAGTACCATGCAAAACTACAAACCCATCGTAAGTATCATAATTTTCATATATGATATAAGCCATATCCACCCAATGCTGCATGTTTACATTGGAAGAATCTATCGGTTCTGGAAAGGATATCACCGTAATGGCTATATTCATATTTGTAAGAGTAGGGATTTTGTCCAGAATCTGGCCAAAATTAAATGGTACTAAGGTCCCAGTCCTTTCATCATATGACATACCGAGGGTGCCACCAGTATAAATTATAAGGACTGAGGACTCAATTTCGCTCTTAGCGGCGGTGTTCAGTCTTACGATTTTATAGTTCATCTTTTTAAATAGCTAAAAATACGTGCTGCATTATTATTGGTAACTTCTGCTACATTTTCTAGAGAGGTATCTGTCAGTTCAGATATTTTTTCAGCGATGATCGGAATATATTCTGGAGAATTTCTTTTACCACGGTGGGGTACAGGAGCTAAAAATGGTCCATCTGTTTCTAAAACCAAATGATTGATTCCGATTTTAGGCAGAACTTTATCCATTCCTCCATTTTTAAAGGTGGCTACCCCACCTATACCTAAGAGAAAGCCCATTTCGATTATCTCCCTGGCCTGCTCTTCAGATCCAGAAAAACAATGGAATATCCCAGTCAGATTTTCATCCAGTTCCTCCTTTACTAACGCTATCGTTTCCGGAAGTGATGCTCTGCAATGTAATATGATGGGAAGCTGCTTTTCCCTAGCCCAGGAGATTTGAATTTTGAGGGCCTCCTTTTGCTGATCGTAATAGGTTTTATCCCAATATAAATCTAGACCTATTTCACCCACTGCCACAAAAGGTCGCTTATTGATCCAATCTTCCATAACATATAACTGCTGCTCAAACCCTTTAGTAACATCACATGGATGTAATCCCATCATGGGGATGCAGACCTCGGGATATTTAAGTTCGGCCTCCAGCATTGGGTCGATGCTTTCCACATCTATATTTGGCATATAGATTTTGTTTACACCATAGTCAATACATCGGGCGATTACCTCATCTCTATCAGAATCGTATTTGGTAGAATAAATATGGGCATGGGTATCTATAAATTGCATCTAAAAGAAATTAAGTTTATCATTCGTATTGGCGACCTTTCCATTTTACTTTTGCAGGCCAAAAATAATATAGTATTGTGGACCAAGAAACGAATATGTAATATAATTCAAAAGTGATAAGGAAATAAGGAAGTACAATAGTCCCGGTAGATCTGGCAAAATCCTTAATAAACAAAGATTGAGTAAGAATTTTAGCCATCCATAAAGCAGCAGCAAGCCCGGGGTTTATGCTAAATAAAATCAAAATAAAAGGAAAAAACATAGCTTGAAGACCAAGCATTATCTTCCAGTAAAAAGGCAGTCCCATCACTCCTTTCAACCACCTTTTTCTTTGTGCCAATAATTCGACTAATGTTTCCTGTGCATGTGTAAAGATAAGATTTTCACTGCTTACTTGATGGACTGCCTTAAATTTCAACTGTTTAACCGCTTTCGCTATCTCAAAGTCTTCGGTTACTGTAAGCGGAAGACTAGCAAATCCGCCAATGGCTCTGTAAGCATTTCTGGAGATCAACATATTATTCCCCATGGAAGTAAGCACAACACCTGCATCTGATGCTACTTTTACCATTCCCAGTGTTAGCCACCAGTCAATAGCTTGCATGGAAGCATACCAGTCAGTAGGCTTAACTTTCGTAATACCCGTGACCAGATCAGATTTGCTATTGACGGCACTGGCCACCATATCATTTGCCCAGTAGGCTGGAACTTCACAGTCTGCATCTGTAAAAAGAAAATATTCTCCTTGCGCAAGAGTGGCCATTTGATGTAGCGCATTGGCCTTGCCGTTCATTGTTTTGGTGGTCTGGGTAGTGATATTTAAATATCTTCTATTATTCGCACGCGACACCCATGCTTTGATGATTGATTCTGTCTCATCTATACTTTCGTCATTGGCTAAAATAAATTCAATTTTATCTATATCATATTTCAAATTTTCCAAGGATTGCAGGCAGTGGGGCAAAAATTTGGCTTCATTACGGGCTGCTATTAGAACAGATATCTTAGGATGTTCAAAGTTATGTTCAGAAGAATTATGGTTTTTAAAATTAAAAACCAGCCCTAAATACAACAAAAAATCTTGAAGGATTACGATGAAGGTCAAACTACATACAATAATCAAAATTATAAGCATACAGGCAAAAAATCTTCATTTGAAATATACTTCAACACATCAGGCAGTATATAGGGTAGCCGATGAGCGGTTTTCTGTTGGTCATGAAAAATTATAATTGAGCCATTTCGGGTATATTGGATGGTTTTTTTTATAATTCTTTCAACAGGCAATTTGTTATTATAATCTCCAGAAAGCACATCCCACATGACTATTTCATGACTCTTACTGATTTCTTTGGCCTGATCAGCATTAATCCTCCCATAGGGTGGCCTAAAACAGGAGGTATTTATTCCTAAAGTCTCTAATATGATCTCTTGACATGCATTAAAATCAGCCAGATATGTTTCTTTGCTACAGGAGTTGCCATTGAGGTGATGATAAGTATGGTTACCGATCTGATGCCCTGCTGCTAGCACTTCCTTACACAAGGAAGGGTATTTAAACACGTTATGCCCCACCATAAAAAAGGTAGCCTTATAATTATAAACGTCAAGAAGCTCTAGTACCTTATCGGTAATTCCCGGAACAGGACCATCATCAAATGTTAAATAAATATGCTGATGGTCTCTATCTTTATGCCAGGTATACGCAGGAAATAGTTTCGTTACTAGCCAAGGCACATGGTGGATGATCATCGATCAGATTATTTAAATTTCAGACTCAGTAAAGTGATATCATCCTGTTTGGCCATGTCTTTGGAAAATTCATCCAGCTCTTTAAAAAATGCTTCATGAAAAACATTCGGATCTATATCTAAGTTTTTCCTTACAAATTCAAGAAATCTTTCATCTCCATATTCTTCATCTTTCGCATTAAGTGATTCTGTAAGTCCATCCGTATATAAATGGAAGCTAAATCCCGATAGATGTTCCCTTTTTCCCACACTTAGAAAAGGCAGTTCTTCAAAGGCCCCGAGGATGGTAGTCCCTGCTTCCAATAACTCTACTCGCTGTTCACCTTCCCAGCACAGAACAGGTGGATTATGTCCGGCGTTTACATAGATGAGTTCATGTGTTTTATAATTATAGTGTCCCAGAAAAAAAGTGATGAATCTTTCTCCTTTAGTATTGTCAAATAGTGTATAATTAAGCTGTTCGACTACCATTTTCAAATCTGAATTACTCCTCAAAAGGGTACGGAGTGCGGCCTGGAAATTGGACATCAGCAGTGCTGCGGGCATACCCTTGCCACTAACATCTGCTATACAGAAAAACAGTTCATCTTCGGATTTTTTAATCAAATCATAATAATCACCGCCTACCGTACTATGAGGTACATAGGTGACTTTAGCTTTCAGTTTCTGTGTCTCGGGTAAAACTGCAGGAAATAACATCCTCTGAACACTGCTGGCAATTTCAACTTCCTTTTTTAGCCTTTCCTGTTCGAGCTGTCTTCTTGCAAAGCGCTTATTCTCCAGTGCCACTACCAATATATTGGCCAGCGCCTGGGGAAAATCCAGATCAAGACCGTGTTCGTCCTTTTTCTTTAATAATAGAATGGCCAGCATTTTGTCTTTATGATACACAGGGACATAAAAATCCAGTTCCGAAAAACTGTATTCCTCTGACATCACCAAATTCAATTTCCCGATTTCTTTATTGTCCTCCACATCTACATATGGAATGAGTGCGGGTATTTTTTCCTTTACGCCATGTGCTATGCGCTCCCTAAAACCCTCCTGGTCCCCGACATAGAGGACCATAGCCTTTACATTTAGATGGATAAGGCAGGTAAACTTGAAAATATTAAACAATACGGATTCAGGCTTATTCTCATTGATAGCCTGGGTAATCTCCAATAAAGCTTTCAATTCAAGCTCTTTTCTTTGAAATTTTACTGATTCCGAAGTCAGTTCCATTTTATGATCTTGTATTATGGTGCATCAGCCCCTTTTTTGTAGCCAAATAAAAATAAGAAGCACCCTTTGCCTCGATATTTATTTGATCAAATAATTCTTTATCAGGATGAGTCAGGCATTTAATATATCCTTTTTCAAACAATTCCTGCAAGGTAATCAAAAGCTTTTCATCATCCCAACCAAGCTCCTCTTTAAGATATCCGTAACCTTGGACGAAATAAAGCTCATCCAATAACTCAAACTCTTCTTCTGTCATATCATTTGCAAATTAAACCGTTAGTGAGTACTACCCTACCTTTCCATCTATTCTTAACAAATATTGAGAAAGCTCCTATTAGAAAGACGGATAGTGGATGGAAAATGCTAATACTAATCATCTCATAAAATGTCAAGCTTCTATGATAGGATTTCAGGACATTTCCCAATACTTTATAATCCACTCCTATTTTAATCAACCAAAATACGAAAAAAAATACACTGTATACTATAGAGCTCCCTACTAATAATATTGAACCCAATTGTATGGAAGCTATTGAAAAAAAGACTATAGCTGTCATGACATGGAAAAACTGATTGTGTAGCTTCCACTTACTGGTCCATCTGGCCCTTTGAGCCAGATATAAAGACAGGTTTGTCGTAGGTAAGGTAATCACTAAAGCATCCGCATGATTTACATACCGTATACTATCACCACCATAAGTAGCTGCAATTTTTTTCAATAAAAATTCGTCATCACCTGAAGATATATATTCATTCCCTCTATACCCATCTACTTTATAAAAAGCTGCTTTTCTATAGACCATATTGGCAGCACTGCACATTAAAGGTTTGTTATTATTGATAAAATAATTTGATACCAAAGTAATGCTTGCCCATTCAGCAAGCTGATATTTTTCCAGAAAAGTAGTTCCTAGCTTAACAGATACAGGCCCGCAAACCATTTGGATAGCTGGATTTCGAAAAGGAGCCAGCATGGATTCTAACACTTTATTGGTCAGTGTACAATCCGCATCAGTCGTATAAATAATATCACTTCTACTGAAGCGTATAGCTGTGGTGAGAACAGCTTTTTTACCTATCCCTTTATTATTGATGAGTCGCCAATGGCTTAAATTATACTTTTCAATATAGTCTGTGATGATCTGGGTGGAATGATCATCACTATGGTCATTACAAAAAATCACTTCTTTGACTAAAATTCCTCGGATTGAATTTAATGACCCTGATAAAACAGCTGCTTCATTTCTAAATGGTATGATTAACGTTACGGCAGGAAGCCTATCCCACCCCACTTCTTTTCCTGTATTCCACTTGGATAGCAGCTCCTTCATGAGTAAACCATAAAGTAAAATAAAACATACAAAAAATATCAGCATAAAAGTAAAGTATACAGACAATGCTTGCAAAAAGATTCAATATTATTCATAGCCGCAATAGCACAGGAAGAAATTTAACTTTTTTATAAGACTGCTCACTGGATTAATATAAATTGCAGCGATGGGTAAAATAGCAAAAATTGAAGTAAAAGAAAAAATAATCCTAGGTATAGATCCCGGTACCAATGTTATGGGATACGGTTTGCTTATGGTAGAAGGTAAAAGCTGCAGGATCCTGCAATATGGCGTCATCCACCTTAAAAAATATAGTACCCATGAGCTAAAGCTTAAAAAGATATACGAAAGGATTACAGGCATCATTGACGAATTCCATCCAGATAGCGTAGCCTTGGAAGCACCTTTCTTTGGGGTGAATGTGCAGTCAATGTTAAAGCTCGGAAGAGCCCAGGGCGTGGCTATGGCTGCCGCACTGGCTCAGGATATACCCATCACCGAGTATTCCCCAAAAAAGGTAAAGCAATCTGTAACGGGTAATGGTAATGCCTCAAAAATACAGGTAGCAGAAATGCTGAAAAATTTATTGAACATTGACGAGCTACCAAAGCTTCTGGATGCCACTGATGCACTGGCAGTGGCACTTTGTCATCACTTTCATGATGGCAGACTACAGACCAGAGGAAGATCCGCAGGTTGGAAATCCTTTTTAGAAGAAAACCCCAACAGGTTAAAATAGCACAAAGAGCCGCCATTAAAGTTAAGCGCTATCGAGATTCATTACTGCATTCTCAATAATTGTTTTGCCTTTTTTCTTCTATAAAAATAACTGATTATTGGATAAATACACACCGCTAACAATATGATCAGGGTTCCTATATAAAACCCGGCCGTCATTTTTTCCTGCTCGCCAAATATGAGCACTGCCAAAATAATACCATAAACAGGCTCCAGATTTACTGTAAGATTGACTGCAAAAGCGGTCAATCTTTTCATCAGCTCTACAGATACTGAAAAGGCATATACGGTACAAACACCAGCCAAGATTAAAAGCCAAAGCCAGTCATACCCCTCTAGTTTGAGCTGAAGCCCCTGCCCTTCGGTAGTAAGAAAACGGGAATAAACAGGGAAGAAAAGTACAGTGAACATACATGCCCCTACCATTTCATAAAATGTCAGAATGAAAGGGCTGTGCCTTTTGATCAATTTAGCGTTTATAACTGTAAATAGTGCTCCTAGAAAAGCGGACGTGATGGCCATCGTCAGTCCCACCCAATATCCAAATTCAAACCTGAAAATCACATAAAGTCCAGAGATCACTACTAAACCTAATAAGATTTCATACCATTTTAATTTGGTCTTATTGGCTATGGGTTCTAAAAAAGCTGTCCATAATGTACACGTAGCAAACCCCGCTAGGGCAACTGATACCGTAGCGGCTCTAGCGGCCCAAAAAAACAATATCCAATGAATGGCAATGATAAATCCTGTCGCTACTATCTTTATTACCTGGTCAGGCGGAAGTCCGATTTTTGTCTTTTTAATCAAAAAAATCAGTCCAATAGCCGTACTAGCCATCAAGGTCCTGTAAAACACAATCTCCACTGCAGGAACTGAAATCAACACCCCCAATATAGCGGTAAATCCCCAGATCAAAACCACAAAATGGAGCATAGCGTAATCTTTAGCAGATCCTTCCATTACCTAGGAACAGTTTTATACATGACTAAACCAGTGATGGCAAATACAATGTTAGGCAACCATACCATAAAAAGTGGATACTGGGCACCAGCCTCCGCAAAGGTTCTTGATAACAAATAAAAGATTATATAGACAAATGCCAATCCAAAACCCATGGCAATTTTGAAACCGGAGCCACCCCTGGTTTTTTTAGAGGATACGATCACACCAATAAATGTAAGAATGATGGCTGCAAAAGGAGACATGAAACGGATATATCGTTCTATCTTATAGAAATTGACATTGTCCGCTCCCCTATCCTCTAATATCTGTATTTGATGAGTAAGATCAGGCAATATCAAGGTTTCATGGTGATTTTTGGGCAGATCGAAATCTTTGGGCGTAATAGATAATACGGTATCTAAAGATTCCCCCACTGTATAAGCTTCACCCATCTCCTCAAGCACCCTGATCCTGTAATTTTTTACACTCCAGGCCAGCTTAGTAGTATCCCATATGATCCTATCAGCAGACAGTTTGGTGATAAGACGCCCCCCCTCTATCTGCTCCAAAGTAAAATTATACCCCACATCCCCTGATGGATAGTATCTGGAAAGATAAGCATACACATCTGGAGCTACTTTAATGTGAATATTCTGCTTATCAAAAGTCCTGTTATCTTCCAAAAATTCTGTTTTAAACTGTGATACCCCTCCAGTAGCAAGAGGTAACACCCATCCATTAAGCAGAAAACTAACTATGGCAATTAAGATGGCTGAAATTATAAATGGTACCAGCATTCTCAAAAAGCTAACCCCGCTGCTAAGGATAGCTATGATTTCTGTCCTTCCCGCCATTTTGGAAGTGATGAAGATCACACTTATAAATACAGTAATGGGTGTTAAGAGATTGTTTAGATAAAGCCCATAATTGAGCATGTACTTTATAATTTCATTTCCAGGGACATTATACCTTATAAAAGCATCATTTTTCTCGGTAAAATCAAGCACCAAGACTATAAGGATCAGCATTAAAACCACAAAAAAATAAGTTTTGAGAAAATCCTTAATGATGAGCTTATCTAAAATTTTCATAGAGTTATAATCGTGTACTTACTTTTTTCACCATCATGTCCTTCCATGTGGCAAATTCTCCTGTTTGGATTTTTTCCCTAGCCTGGCCTACCAACCAAAGGTAGAAGCTTAAATTATGGATACTGGCTATCTGTGCCGCCAGAATTTCCTTGCTTACGGTCAAATGTCTTAAATAAGCTTTGGAATAAAAGGTACTTACATAGCTATTGATGTTGGGATCTATTGGAGAGAAGTCATCCTTCCACTTTTCGTTCCTCATGTTCATGATTCCTTCACTTGTAAATAACATGCCATTCCTAGCATTTCTTGTCGGCATCACGCAGTCAAACATATCTACGCCCAATGCTATCCCTTCCAGAATATTGGCAGGTGTGCCTACACCCATTAGGTACCTGGGCTTATCTGTAGGTAGGATATCAGTGACCAACTCTGTCATCTCATACATCATCTCTGCCGGTTCTCCCACAGATAGACCGCCGATAGCATTGCCATCCCTGCCACATGAGGCAATGAATTCAGCTGACTGCTTTCTCAAATCTTTATAAACACTTCCCTGCACAATAGGAAATAAAGTCTGACTGTAACCATATTTCCCCTCGGTAGTATCAAACCTTTCTATGCACCTCTTTAACCACCTATGGGTCATATGCATGGATTTTTCGGCATAGTTATATTCACATGGATATGGCGTACACTCGTCAAAAGCCATTATGATATCCGCACCGATCGTTCTCTGAATATCCATTACATTCTCTGGCGAAAAATGGTGTTTAGATCCGTCTATGTGGCTTTTAAACATCACGCCTTCTTCAGCTATCTTCCTTGTACCGGACAATGAAAAAACTTGGTATCCTCCACTGTCTGTAAGTATAGGCCTACTCCAGCCATTAAATTTATGAAGGCCTCCTGCTTTTTCCAGAACATCTAGGCCTGGCCTTAAATACAAATGATAAGTGTTTCCTAATATAATCTGAGCTTTGACATCATAGGTCAGCTCTCTCTGATGTACTGCTTTAACAGAACCCGCGGTTCCTACTGGCATAAATATAGGCGTCTCTATATCCCCATGATCAGTTTTGACCAATCCAGCTCTTGCCTTACTCTTTGGATCTGTAGCTTCTATTGTAAATTTCATTTGCTGGTAATTGTGTTTTTATGTCAGACCCGATTGCCTCAGGAATGGTGTAATCTCGCAGGATAGGACATGGGGTTCCGATAACTCTCTTCGGGCTCCCCGTATGTAACTTTGACCCTGTTCCATTTCTGTATTAGCCTATCTATAAGTATTTTTTATAAAGGCTTCTGATCATTTTCTATCCTCAACAATAATGTTTTAAATGTCAAGGTTCCTATTTAATAAATTTTAATTTTAATAACGCTGCAAAAATATAAGCTTATACTTAAAAGAGTTGCTGAAATTGATTTTATCTTTAAGCAGAATTAGAAAATAAGCATGATCATTATAGGTTTGGGGTCCGTTTTTTTAACGGCGATGGTATTTCAACTCATATATTTAATATTTATCTATGGACGGCTGGCATTTTTTTTCCGTCCTGCTAACAAAGCAATAGTAGTAGATCTAGAAATGGAACCAGTGACAATTATAATAGCTGCTAGAAACGAAAAAGAAAATCTGGAAAAACTCATTCCCTTATTGGAAGAACAAGATTACCCTTCTTTTGAAATCATGATTGTAAATGATAGGTCCAAAGACGGTACCAGTGAGCTTTTGGAGAATTTTATGGGAAGGTTTCGTAATTTACGTACCGTGACCATTACTTATTTGCCACGACATGTAACTGCTAAAAAATATGCCATTACACTGGGCATTAAAGTGGCTAAAAATGACGTTATACTCCTTACGGATGCTGATTGCACGCCAGTGTCTAAAAATTGGATCAAATTAATGACTGCTCCTGTGAGACAGCAAAAGAAAGCTTTTGCTATAGGATATGGTGCTTACCGTAAGCTACCCGGCATATTAAACAAGATGATCCAGTTTGATACATTATTTACAGCACTTCAGTATATGTCTTTTGGTCTTTGGAAGGCACCTTACATGGCCGTAGGCAGAAACCTTAGCTATCGAAAGAGTTTCTTTATGGAAAAAAAGGCTTTTAATGGTCTCTGGCATATCGAAGGTGGAGATGATGATCTATATATCAATAAATATGCTACAGGCAAAAACACAAGCTTTGTCATAGATCCTGAAAGTATTACTGTATCCGAACCAAAAACCACTTATCAGGATTATAATAAACAGAAAAAGCGTCACTATCATGCCGGCAAATATTATAAAACTATAGATAAATTGAAGATAGGCCTGTTTGCATTGAGCCATTTATTATTTTGGCTTTCAGGTGCAGCGCTGATCTTCTTCAGCCAGGACTGGAGAATATATGTAGTGGTAGGGATTTTGATGATATTCAGGATCTTGTTAGTGTACAAAGTATTCCGTGGCGCAAAAGAAAATTTAGAAGGGAAAAATAAAGTCTGGTGGACTATATTTTTCGATTTCATGTATTTAGGTTATTTTTGGTTCATGGGAACCAAAGGTTACCTATCAAAAGAAGTTAAATGGAAATAAACGAAAAAGGTTTTTCAGATAAAGCTTTAGAAGATTTCGAACTGATAGACAGAGCGGTGGTCCAAAAAGACCAGCAGGCTTTTGCTACCTTAATGAAACGGTATAAAAAAGCAGTCTATTTTATGATTTTAAAAATGATCAGAGATGCTGATGATGCTGATGACCTGACTATGGAGGCTTTTGCCAAGGCCTTTAAAAACCTGCATAAGTTCAAAAAAGACTATACTTTTAGTACCTGGCTATTCAGAATCGCCACTAACAATACCATCGACTTTATCCGTAAGAAAAAACTGAAGACGATGAGCCTAAACAATACCCTCACTGATGATGGCGGCAACAGCGTCAATATCGATGTGGAGGATGATGATAACAATCCCCAAGATGAATTTATCAGAACCCAGCGGATAGAGATGGTACGGATCTTTGTGGACAAGCTACCTGCCAAATACAGGAAACTCGTGAAGCTAAGATACTTTGATGAACTGTCTTATGACGAAATAGCTGAAGAACTCGATAAGCCCCTGGGAACAGTCAAAGCCCAGCTGCACAGATCGAGAGAGCTACTGTATGAAATCGCGCAGGGAAAAAACAAGCATATATAGCCTCAGATATCTTATTATTAATCCATTCACCGGAAACGGAAATTTCTTACCCACCCCATATGTCTCAAGCAGTTGATATTTTATTCCATTATTTTCCTGATCTTACGGAGCAGCAGAAGCAGCAATTTACAAAACTGGGGCCCCTGTATGAGGACTGGAACAGCAAAATCAATGTCATCAGCCGTAAGGATATGGAACATTTTTACACCAAGCATGTCTTGCACTCACTTGGTATAGCTAAAGTAATGAAATTTGAGCCCGGCACTAAGATATTGGATATCGGTACAGGAGGAGGATTTCCCGGCATACCATTAGCCATCATGTTTCCTGAAACCCATTTCCATCTAGTAGATTCCATCGGAAAAAAGATTACTGTGGTAAAAGATGTGGTAAAACAACTCAAGCTACAGAATGTAGAAGCACAGCAAACGCGTGCTGAAGACCTGGTCAGAAAATATGATTTCATCGTCAGCAGAGCGGTTACCCGTTTTGCCAATATGATGCCCTGGGTCAAGGGCAAGTTTAAAAAAGAAGACTTCAATGAATTCCAAAACGGCATGTTCTTTCTAAAAGGCGGAGAAGTGGACGAAGAAATGGAAGAAAGGCAGGTATCCTATGTAAGTTATCATTTAGAAGACTACTTCAAAGAAGATTTCTTTGAGACTAAGAAGGTGGTATATGTGCCCTGGGAGGGAAAGAGGTAGGTTGGAGTAGCAATATATTAGTATCAAGGAAATTGTGGTATTTAGTATGTATTTACGGTCAGACAGAACCGAGATCTTCAAACACTTCATCCAGATCGAGTTGAAAGCCTTCTATACAGGAAGAGGCTATCACCTCTCCTGAGGTAAACAATTTTGACGGAATAAATTTTCCATCCTTTAAAGTATATATCATTAGCGTCTGCTCTTCTGGATGTATTATCCAATATTCTTTTACACCACTCTCTTCATAGACTTCATATTTATTTTGAAGCTCTTTTTTATTGTTGCCCGGAGAAAGGATCTCCATTACGAGATCAGGAGCGCCAATGCACCCTGCTTCATCCAAATTTCCTGAATCGCAAACTACACAAATATCAGGTTGCACTACCGTAAATATCTCATTATTCCTTTTGGAATGTACAGGCAAGCGCACATCGAAAGGTGCACTGAAGCCTTTGCATTTTTTCCCCTTCAAAAATTCATAAAGTTTTCCTGAGATCGTAAATGAGATTTTTTGATGGTTCAATCTCGGTGCTGCAGCTTGCCTAAAAACTTTACCTTTAATCAATTCTACCATCCCCTCAATATCCCATGTCAGATAGTCTGCATAGGAGTATCTCCCATAGGAAGTAAATGGCTCCTCTAAATAGTTTTTATCTTCCCTTGTGCGCATAGGTTATCCAAATTTAAATGTGATCAGAATTTAAGACATTACATATTAGTCTAAATCTATAAATACCTCATCTAAATTAATCTGAAAGCCTTCAATACAGGAAGAGGCTACCACCTCACCTGAGGTGAACAATTTTGAAGGAATAAATTTTCCTTCCATTAATGTATATATCATTAGTGTCTGCTCTTCTGGGTGTATAACCCAATATTCCTTTACTCCGCATTCTTTATAGACTTCATATTTATTTTGAAGTTCTTTTTTATTATTACCCGGTGAAAGAATTTCTACTACAAGATCAGGCGCACCTATACACCCTGCTTCATCAAGTTTGATTGGATCGCATACGACGCAAATATCAGGTTGGACAACGGTGAAAATGTCTTCATTATATTTGGAATGTACTGGCAAGCGCACATCAAAGGGGGCAGCAAATACCTTACAAGTTTTTTTTTCTAGATAGTTGAAAAACTTTGAGGATATTCTGATTGAAATCTCCTGATGCTTCATTTTTGGAGCTGCTGCCTGACGAAAAACTTTCCCCTTGATCAGCTCCACCATCCCCTCAATATCCCATGTCAGATAGTCTGCATAGGAGTATCTCCCATAGGAAGTAAATGGCTCCTCCATTTTGTTTTCAGTTTCTTCAGCTTTCATATGGATTTTATTTTACCCCAACCTAATTTACGAAAATGCTTTAATATATCATTTGGAACGCTACTATAAAATAAAAACCTACCCTCGCTATCAAGAAATCCTTCTAAATAATTGGTCCTTAGACCTTTTCATCGCGAAGTAAAAAGACCTGGATTTTTTGTCCGAAATTTCGGACAATTACTGCCGTTACTTTAGCACATGAAAAGGATTAATCTTAATTTAGATTCCCCAAATAAAGCGCTTGCATGTATTTAATATTTGATACCGAAACCACCGGATTACCCCGCGATTATAATGCTCCCATCACTGACCTTAGCAACTGGCCACGTTTGGTCCAGCTGGCCTGGCAGCTGCATGATGAGCGGGGCAAACTGATTTCCAATAACAACTTTATCGTAAAGCCTGAAGGATTTACCATTCCTTACAATGCCGAAAAGGTGCATGGTATATCTACTGACAGGGCTCTCAAAGAAGGTCATGACCTGAAGAAAGTATTGGAAATCTTCCACGAAGATGTGGCTAAAGCCAAGTATATGGTGGGCCATAATATCGGCTTCGATATCAATGTCTGCGGATCTGAATTTCTGCGAAAGGAAGTGCCGATGGTTCTCATGGAAAAGGTAGCCTTAGACACAAAGGACATTTCTACAGATTACTGTGCCATCCCGGGTGGTAAAGGGGGCAAGTTTAAATGGCCAACCTTAACCGAATTATATAAAAAACTTTTTGGTATAGGCTTCGATGATGCCCACGATGCCGCATATGACGTAGATGCTACGGCTAAGTGCTTTTTTGGACTCATCAGCCATAATGTACTGCCACCGGAGCCGGGCCTCTCCCCTGACGAGGTGATTTATGAGGCGCCAAAATTAGATATTGCCAACTTTGCCAATGCCAAAGATGAGCAGAAGCTGGCAGCCAAAGAGGTGATGAAAGCTGCCGGTAGGGCTGATATCAGTGACCTGGTAGATGAACCTTTCTCTCACCTTCATGTCCACACCCAGTTTTCGATTCTTCAAGCCACTTCAGAAATCCCAGCGCTCATCAGGCGGACCAAAGAACTGGGCATGCCGGCCATCGCCATGACCGATCATGGGAACATGATGGGAGCCTTCAACTTTGTAAAAGAAGCCCTGGCCAATGACATCACCCCTATCATCGGTTGCGAGTTTAATATCTGTAAAGACCGAAAAAATAAATCTAGCAAAGATAACGGATACCAGACCGTCCTGCTGGCTAAAAATAAAGCAGGATATCATAACCTGGCCAAACTGGCCTCCTATGCCAATATAGAGGGCTTCTACTATCTCCCCCGTATAGATAGAGAAGTACTGCAGGAATACAAAGGAGACCTGATCGCTACTACCGGTGGTATTTTTGGTGAGATTCCTTACCTGATATTAAATGTGGGTGAAACCCAGGCAGAAGAGGCTTTCGTCTGGTGGAAAGAACAGTTTGGTGATGACTTTTATGTAGAACTAAACCGTCACGGAATACCGGAAGAAGAAAAAGTAAATGAAGTCCTGCTGCGCTTTGCCCATCAGTATGGTGTAAAATACTTTGCGGCCAATAACACTTATTACAATCAGAAAAAAGATGCCAATGCGCATGATATCCTACTCTGTGTAAAAGATGGAGAGAAAACTGACGGGCCGGATAAGAAAGAGAAAAGATATGTAGGCAAGCTGGGCAGAGAATTCAGATTCGGTTTCCCCAATGAAGAATTCTATATCAAAAGTCCCGAGGAGATGAAAAAGCTCTTTGCTGATCTTCCCGAGGCGATTCTGTGTACCAATGAGATCGTTCAGAAAATCGAGCGATATAAATTAGCCCGAGAGGTGTTGCTTCCTAAGTTTGATATCCCTGCTGAATTTATAGATCCGCAGGATGATGTGGATGGAGGCAAAAGAGGTGAAAATGCCTATCTGCGCCACTTAACCTATGTCGGGGCCGCAAAGCGGTATGGGGAAATCACTGATGAAATCAGAGAAAGAATAGATTTTGAACTGGCTACTATAGCCAATACCGGATATCCGGGTTATTTCCTCATCGTCCAGGACTTTACTACTGCCGCCCGAAACATGGGTGTATCGGTAGGCCCCGGCAGGGGTTCTGCAGCCGGATCGGCGGTGGCTTACTGTGTGGGCATCACCAATGTGGATCCGATCAAGTATGATCTCCTTTTTGAGAGATTCCTTAATCCTGACAGGGTATCCCTTCCCGATATTGATATCGACTTTGATGATGAGGGCCGTCAGAGTGTAATAGATTATGTGATCAAAAAATACGGAGCCAACCAGGTGGCCCAGATCATCACCTACGGTACCATGGCAGCCAAATCTGCTATCCGGGATACCGCCAGGGTTTTGAATTTACCCCTAAGTGAAGCCGATAAACTGGCCAAACTGGTGCCTGACATTAAATTAAAAGCGCTCTTTGATCTGGCCAATGACCGGGCTAAACTGGTCAACAAGCTCAAAAACAATTCTGAAAGCGTAGCCCAGGCGGAAGAACTGATCCGTATCTCTAAAGGGCGGGATGAGACTGCCCGGACGATCAATCAGGCTACGGTGCTCGAAGGATCAGTCCGTAACCTGGGAATCCACGCCTGTGGGGTGATCATCACTCCGGCGGATATCACGAATTTCGTTCCGGTGGCACTGGCCAAGGATTCCGATATGTACTGCACGCAGTTTGATAACTCGGTGGTGGAAAGTGCCGGTCTGCTGAAAATGGACTTTTTGGGACTGAAGACTTTGACCCTAATCAAGGATGCTGTCAAAATCGTCAAAGAAAGACATGGCATAGACCTGGATCCGGAAAACTTCCCCATAGATGATGAAAAGACCTATGAGCTATTTCAGCGTGGTGAAACTGTCGGCATATTCCAGTATGAATCTGCCGGGATGCAAAAATACATGCGGGAGCTTAAGCCTACCGTTTTTGCAGATCTGATCGCCATGAACGCCCTTTATAGACCGGGGCCATTGGAATACATTCCAAGCTTTATCCGTCGAAAACATGGTCAGGAGCCTATCACCTATGATCTACCAGATATGGAGGGTTACCTTAAGGAGACCTATGGGATCACTGTCTATCAGGAACAGGTGATGCTACTTTCCCAGCAGCTGGCAGGCTTTACCAAAGGTGAGGCCGATGTACTCCGTAAGGCCATGGGTAAGAAGCAGAAAGACGTCCTGGATAAGATGAAGCCAAAGTTCGTGGAACAGGCTGCTACCAAGGGGCACGATAAGAAAAAGCTGGAAAAGATCTGGAAAGACTGGGAAGCCTTTGCTTCTTATGCCTTTAATAAATCCCACTCTACCTGCTATGCTTGGATTGCTTATCAGACCGCGTATCTAAAAGCTCACTACCCGGCAGAATACATGGCCTCGGTATTGAGTAATAACATGAACGATATCTCGCAGGTAACATTCTTTATGGAAGAGTGCAAGCGGATGAAACTGGAAGTACATGGACCGGATGTAAACGAATCCAGAAGTGGCTTTACAGTAAATAAAGAAGGACAGGTACGGTTTGGAATGGCAGCGATCAAAGGTGCCGGCGGTGCAGCTGTACAGGCCATTATCGATGAGAGATTGGCCAAGGGTCCTTATAAAAATATCTTTGACTTTACCACCAGAATAAACCTAAGGCTTGTCACAAAGAAAACCTTAGAAGCATTAGCCATGGCTGGGGGATTTGACTGCTTTACGGAACATCACCGAAGGCAATATCTGGAAGCTGCAGATGGTGAAGCTTCATTGCTGGAGAAGGCTGTAAAGTATGCACAGAAGGTGACACAGGAGGCAGAAAGTTCCCAAGTAAGCCTATTTGGTGGAGGAGCTGGAGGGATGGATATACCTATGCCAAGTGTAACTCCTATGGAACCATTTAGTCAACTTCAGCAGCTAAATATCGAAAGAGAGGTCGTTGGCCTATATATATCAGGCCATCCCCTAGACCAATTTAAGGTAGAGTTTGAATCCTTTACCAATACGCCCCTGCCAGAATTCAATAATATAGAAGCCTTAAGAGCAAAAGGAGATAATATACGAGCAGCGGGAATGGTGACATCTTTTGCACATCGCACCACAAAGACCGGTAAGCCATTTGGCACCCTTACCATGGAGGATTATCAGGGAGCACATACTTTCTTTATTTTTGGAGAGGATTATATCAAATTTAAGGAATATTTCATGACAGGATGGTTCCTATACATAACAGGATCAGTTCATCCTAATAAGTGGAAAGAAAATGAATTTGAGTTTAAGATTAATAATATGTCCCTCCTAAATGAAGTTAGAGCCAAAATGGTCAAAGGTCTGAGGGTAAATATAGATCTGGATGACCTGACTCTGGACCTAATGGAAAAATTAGAAAAAATCACCCAAAAGTATAAGGGGGATGCCAAATTGTATATCAATGTTTTTGATAATAAGGAAAATATTACCCTGGATCTTATGTCCACCAGATATACTATAGATCCTTCTAATGAAATGATGACAGAATTAAAGCAGATACCGGAGGTGATGTATAAGATTATTTAGGGGTAGTGGAGTTGCAATAAGTAGATAAGCGATTAGCAAATAGTATACAGACCATAGTCCATAGGTGATTGTCGTAAAAAGTAAAAAGGGAGTATTGAGCTAAAACTCCCTTTTTACGATTTTCTTAAAGGCATTTTTCCCTTTGACTCCCTCATTAATTTGAAGAAGCTTAGAGGCCAGTGACTTAATGTAAATCATCTAATTTACCTCCCCATGATATTCATACGTCCTCCTGTATAGGAGTGAAAATCCCCCGTGCGGATAATATTCCTTTTCTTCTATCAACCTTCCCTGATCATCATAAAAATACTGGAAAACATCTTCCAGTTCAGGATTTAAACTGATGGTCCATGTTTCCTTGGCTTCCAATAGATTGTTTTCGTTGTATTTATAAAAAAATTCGGTATGGGGACTCTCTGCCGATGGAAACCACCAACTTTCTTTGATCAGTCTCTCCTCCCCGTCATACTCCAATATCCACCTTTCTTCCAACTTGGAATTATGGATAATTTCTATCTCCTCAGCCAAACCACGTTCATTGTAATGATAAACTTTATAAGGCTGTTTTTCATTGGATTTATTGTCAAATTCTTCCTCAATCACTCTGCCCGATTCATCATAAATAAAATAATTCGTTCTGGACCATTTCATCTCGTCCATATTTCCAGCCCAATTTGGGTGCCGGTAAAGACATTCTTCTATCTTTTTCCCGTCTGGATCCAAATTTTTCAGAAGAACCCTCATTGTGTCATTTTGGGCGGTAAAACCAAGCATTAGAACTTCCTGTCCATTTTGATTATAAAAAAGTTGGGTATAGCCCATCAACGATGACTCACTTTCTCCTGCAAATTGTGATATCGTATGCAGCTTTCCAGGAGGCTCAAACCGCTCACCCTGCAAGATCGACCGAACTTCCTTTAACCACTCTTCTTGGTCTTCACCTTCATGAAACTCTTCCATTTGGGAATCAACACATCCAAGGAAACCTAAAAAGACAGCTATTGATATTTTTTTTATTAATTTCATAGTTATTCTGTTATTCCTTAACTAAATTAATTAAA
Source organism: Anditalea andensis (assembly GCF_000714815.1). Lineage (GTDB taxonomy): Bacteria > Bacteroidota > Bacteroidia > Cytophagales > Cyclobacteriaceae > Anditalea > Anditalea andensis. Next base: position 32,254 of record NZ_JMIH01000023.1, read on the forward strand.
AAATTTAACCAAACATAATTATGATTAGAAATCTACTATCAATCGCAATTTTATGCCTTATTTATTGGGAAGCAGTTCCCCAAGTAAAAACTGAAAAAGTCCAGAAAGATCAAATCCCGGTAAAAACAAATTATTCACGAAGTAACTCCTATGATTTAAATTTTCAAAACAAAGAAAAAATTAATGAGGAGCTAGAGAATGAATTACTGGACAAAAATAAGGAAAAAACGTCATATGTGTTTGCCAAATTTGCAGATTTAAATATCGATTTTAAGAACATAGAGGGTATCTGCGATGAAAAAAACTGTTTTTACGAGATAGAGGTCACCTCCAAAGGATCCAATATCATAGGCATTTTATTTAAGAAGATCAAGCTAAGCAAAAACTCAAAACTTTACATCATAAATGACAAAGAGAACTATCTACAAGGCCCATTAACAGCCGAGACAATTTCAAAAACTGATAATTTCAACTCCCCTCCTATGCCTGGAGAGACAATAAGGATTGTCTTGCAGGAGCCAATCGAAGAAAAGAAAAAAAGCGAAATTGTAATATCAAAAGCTTCTCATGGAATAATCGATATGTATGGAACAAACAACTATAAATCTTCTGCCCAACAATCAGGATCCTGCTATGGTTTTGGCTGTTCTGCCCCATGTAATTCTAATATTGTCTGTTGGCCATCCTTAGATTTATCTTCCAAAGGAGTAGCTTTGATCATATATCAAAGTGAATATAGTGATTCTGTTTCATATCACGGATCAGGATTTCTTCTCAACAATGGCAGGCAAGAAAATAGCCCTATAATACTTACCCCAAATCATACTTTTGGTGGATATATGATTGAACATTCACAGTTTATGTTTCATTTTAGAAGCCCCAGTTGTAGTCTTACATCTAGTGGGCCTATGAATATTGTTGCTTATGGTGCAGATCCATTAAGTAATATAAATTTAACATCTAATACAGATTCAAGACTACTAGAAATTAAGCCAAATCAATTAAACAGGTCAGTATTTGATAACAATCCTGTTTCCTATTTAGGATGGAGTATTATTGATCAACCTATTACTTCAACTCTAGGTATACACCATCCCAGAGCGGATGTTCAGAAATATATTTCCGGAGGGGTTCCTACCAAAGATGATCTGTTAACAATGCCTATTTTGCATGGAGAGTTGCTATGCAAGATGGGGCATTAGAAACTATGAGCTCAGGCAGTCCTCTTTTTGACAACCAACTTCGAGTTATTGGGAGTAATATTGGGGGATATGGGTCTACTGATGATACTTGTGAGGGGCCAAATGAGGATGCTAGATACGGAAGATTAAGTATGGCGTGGCACGAATTCAAACAATACCTCGACCCAAACAACGAAGGAATAGTCGCCTTAAATACGATTACCAATCAGCCCGGGCCTAAAATTTTTAGTGAAATCCAGGGTCCTGAAAATCTTTGCTCTACTGCCACGTACACCTTGGAAAACCCTCCTCTGGAAAGCACAATTACCTGGAGCGCTTCCCCATCCTATCTTTTTACAAACACTACAAGTATGGGTGAGTCATTTACAACTGCTCCCTCATCTATAAATGGAAAAGGGACAATAACTGCAACCATAGACAGCCCTTGGGGGACTGTCCTTATTTCCCGTGAAATTCAAGTTGGACCACCAACTAGTATAAATGGTCTTTCACATGGGCAAATTCTCTGCGGAAACCAGTACCTAAACCTTTGGTCAGAAAATGGGTACCTATCCTATAACTGGGTGGTCCTGGGAGGGACGGTGATTTCTGGCCAAGGTTCCAGCCAAGTAACCGTTTTAACGGATAACAACCCATTCCAAGGCCAAAACTTGCTTTCTGTAAGGCTTAATGTAACCAGTACATGCATGGATGGAACTTCTGAGGTAATCGCTTATGTGAATAATTGTGGTGGAAATCCCATTGATCCGCTTATTTATCCTAACCCTGCTTCAGATGAACTAACTATTGAAATGAGTGAATTGGAGAAACACGCTAGGAATGAAGAGGAGGATTTTTCAGTTGAGATAAAAATTTCCAACTTTTGGGGCCAAGTAATGCACAGCCAGACAACCTTCCAGTCCAAACTTAAGCTGAATGTCCAGCAATTGAAAAGCGGTCTCTATTACATTCATATAAGATACAAAGATGCGGTAATTAGGAAACAAGTAAGGGTAGAGAGATAATCTTTCCTTCCAACTTCTCTTCCTGTGACTAGCCCACGGAAGGGAAGTGATTAGTTAGGCTTTCTTGAAAATAAAATAACCAGCCTGAAAAAGGCAGTTATCAGATTTATTTGTTAGTTAAACCCCCAGAATTAGCCAAATTTCGGCTTGTTCTGGGTTTCTTTTATGTAAGTTGAGGTTAAAAACAAAACACCGTGAGAAGCATACCACTACTTAGCAATTCCTATCTACTATAAAGGACACGCTCCTAATTTTTTTACTTTTTCACGCCTTCACATGGCCAAGAGGATTTTCGATAAGTCACTGCTGGGAGCGGACAGGGTTTATTCAACATCAAAAAAAAATTAATGCAAGTATCTACAAGCAAAAAGTCCGCTGTTGACAGACTAAAGTTCACACAAATGTCATGCGCTAATAGGCTTTAATGATGATCCCAATGGCTATAGGGATTATCATTCATTATTAACCATGTAGTTATTGAATGGCGGAATAGATTAAGATTAGAATTTTTTTAAACCTTAATACCCCTCTATAACTCCCTTACACTGCATGTATCCCCCTGCTCTATATCCCCTGTAGTAAATCCTTTTTTAAACCAGCGCATCCTTTGAGCCGATGTTCCATGGGTGAATGAATCGGGCACCACGGTTCCGGTAGCCTGCTTTTGGAGACGGTCATCTCCTATGGCGTTTGCCGCAGCGAGGGCTTCATCAATATCACGTTGCTCCAGATGGTTATTGATCCTATGGGTATGGTAGGCCCATACTCCGGCCAGAAAATCAGCCTACAGTTCCAGCCGTACTGATAGCTGGTTATATTCGGTCTGGCTGATTCTGCCTCTTTGGGATTGGACTTTTTCGGTGATCCCCATGAGCTTTTGGATATGATGTCCCACTTCATGTGCCACTACATAGGCCTGCGCAAAATCTTCCGATGCACCTGGTTTCCTTTCCATGTCCCTAAAGAAACTGAGATCGATATATACATTTTCATCTGCAGGGCAAAAGAAAGGGCCGGTAGCAGAAGATGCAAATCCACAGGCTGAACTTACCCTACCTGAAAATAGCACTAGGGTAGGTTCACGGTAATTCTGTATCAGTTCATTCCATACGTCTTCAGTATCTGCCAATATAGTAGCCGTAAAATCCGCCAGCTCCTGCTCTGCCGGTGTAGCTTTGTATTCAGTCAGGGCGCTAGTACCTCCTCCGGTAAATTGTTCCAATAATGCAATCGGGTTGGTTCCTGTAATCCAGAGATAAAGAACTATTCCCCCGACTAGAAAAATTCCTGCTTAGAGAAGAGCAATCGGATCAACGGAATCAGTAGCATGGGTGATATACCCCCTCCGCCACCACCGGATCGGCCTCTTCTGTCATTCACATTAGTACTTTTTCTTCTACCCTGCCATTTCATATGATATATTTTTTAGATTATCGTCAGACTTTATATTCCTTGCTCACCAATTAAATTTACATTACTAAATATGATGCCTGATTATTTTTTTAGTCATCTATTTGGTAATCATTTATATCATAAAAAAAACTTTGTAGATAGAAAAGTCTAGCATTTATTTGCCTCAACGAAAAACTGGAAGCATAATCCGGGATAAGATCAGTGCAAACGTGAATATTTACATCTGATAAACTCCAAAGTTTTTGGAATAAATAGATTAAATCTGTGAACTTATTGCCGCCTAATTACCTTTTCTATTATATTTAATAAACGGAAATTTCAAGATAAACCAATAAAGAACTTACTATGGCTAAAGCAATAGAAATTACAGACTCAAACTTTGAGGAAATTATAAAATCAGAACAGCCAATCTTGGTAGATTTTTGGGCAGAATGGTGCGGACCATGTAAAATGATCGGACCTGTAGTGGAAGAAATCGCCGGAGACTATGAAGGAAAAGCTGTGGTAGGAAAAGTAGATGTAGATTCCAATCCAAATGTAGCTGCTAAATTTGGCATCAGAAGTATACCTACTCTTTTGTTTTTTAAGAACGGTGAAATCGTAGATAAACAAGTAGGTGCGGTGCCAAAAACAGTTCTTGCCCAAAAACTTGATGCACAGATGTAATCTTTGATAAATATTAAAAAACAGCCACAAAAAATCATTTTTTTGTGGCTGTTTTTTTATGCCGTAAACTGTAAAATATAAATGATCCTTAGAAGAGGATCATTGTCCATCCTCACAAATAAAAATGATGTACAGTACTAAATGTCGCATACAGGGATAATAAATAAACATCAAACCTAACGCTAAGAAGTCCAAAGTAAAAAATATTAAATCGCAACGCTGAATATAAGAAGTCCAAGTTTTTAAAGAAGATTAGATCTACCTGCCATTTTTATATAGCGTTTAAAATTTTATTCACCAACTGTTGGAGGCACTGGTGAGATAGGGGTTACGGCTGGGGCAGGATCATGCGGAACTCCAGCCGGATACAGCTCTGATACCCCTCCAGATACGATAAATTTCATTATATCAGCATTATTTACATTCTCTATTACTCTTATATTTTCTCGAGGAACTAAATAAAGATTACCGCTAAAATTATATGAATGAGGAAAATAAGCCGCCACCAAACCTGGCTCACCTAGCACTTGTAGGTCACTTTGGGTCATGAATCCGAGTCGGAACATATTATCTGACATCTTTACCACTATAGCCACATTGAATTTTTTCTTATCCCCGACGAATGCTGACATCAGATCTTTTATACTGGTATAGACGATATTTATTAATGGTATCTTAAAAAGCCATTTTTCCATTTGATCAAACAGAGGCTGTGTGACAAATATACTAGCCATATAACCTACAAAAGTTATAAATACCAGCATAACCATAATACCCATACCGGGCACAGGAATAGGAATAATACTATCTAAAAAAACAACCAACGCAATTACAATATAGACTGTCAATCCTAAAGGAACCACAAAGAGTAGCCCTTTAAGAAAATATTTCAGAAATCTCCTGCTCGTAAAAGAAGACATGATAAATGTAAGTTTAAATTGAGAATATGGTGCCTTAATCTGATCTATTGTATTATACAAAGCTCCATATATGGAGTAATTGCTGAAGAGACTTTATATCATAGCCTTCCTCTATTTCCAATATTTTAAGCTACTTACTGAAAAAAGCATACAATAATATTACATTACTGAAAAAACAATGCCAACCTACTAGCGGTCCGATTTAGGCTAAATCATCAAAATACGTTATCAATTACATAAAACAAAAAAAAACCAAAAACAGCGCTTTTTCGCAGTTTTTGGTTTTTTCAACTTCCAAGGTAGATGCCTTAAAAGTCATTTGTTTTTATAAATCAATACCCATAAAGGACATGAAGGCTATCCCCATAAGACCAGTTATCAACATGGTAATACCAAGACCTTTCAATCCATTTGGAACATTTGAATACTTCAATTTTTCTCTTATAGCGGCCAAAGCCACAATAGCCAAGAAGAAACCAGTTCCAGATCCAAAGCCATAAACTCCTGCTTCAGCTAAAGTATAATCTCTGCCGGCCATAAAGAGTGATCCACCTAGTATCGCACAGTTAACCGCAATAAGAGGAAGAAAGATACCCAAAGAGCCATAAAGAGCTGGGGCAAATTTCTCAATAATCATTTCTACCAACTGTACCATGGCTGCAATAACAGCAATGAACATGATAAATCTTAAGAAAGTAAGGTCAATCGTAGCGAAGTTTTCACCAAGAAATGCCAAAGCACCTTCTTTGAGAATGAATTCGTTCAATAACCAGTTAACCGGTACCGTCACAGTAAGTACGAAAATTACTGCTGCTCCTAAACCCAGTGCTGTGGATACTTTTTTGGACACCGCCAAGAAAGAACACATACCTAGGAAGTAGGCAAAAACCATGTTATCAATAAATATTGATCGGATAGCTAAATTAAATAATTCCATTTTCTTAGATATATTTTAGTGTTCTATATAACCTGTTTTAGTACGCTGCACCCAGATAATTAACCCCAGTACGATAAACGCACCTACTGGAGATACCATAAGTCCATTAGTAGCTAGTGAGAAACCTCCGCCAAATAGGCCGGCAATATTTTCAAATACTGGATATCCAAATACGGAACCTGATCCCCAAAGCTCTCTGAAGAAAGCCACTGCAAGGATGATCCAAGAGTAACCTAAGGCACTACCAAATCCATCCAATACTGAATCATAAGGTTTATTACCCAAAGCAAATGCTTCAAGTCTTCCCATAACAATACAGTTAGTAATGATCAAGCCAATAAATACGGATAATTCTTTGTACATATCAAAAGCAAATGCTTTCAATACTTCATTTACCAATGTTACCAAAGTAGCCACTATAGCCAACTGAACAATGATCCTCACCCTAGATGGTATAGTATTTCTTATGAGGGAAATAGTAAGATTGGCCATTACCATTACAAATATAACTGATAATGCCATAACCATAGTTGGCTGCATCTGGGTAGTTACTGCCAGAGCAGAACATATCCCCAGTACCTGAATGGTTATAGGGTTATCATCCACCAGTGGATCAGTGATCAGTTTTTTTCTTCTCTTTGACAGTATAGGTTCAGATGGTTTCTGAACTTGTGTCTTTTCTGCTGTTTCTGTACTCATTATATTGATATTGAAACGTTCAAATTAATTTAAAGCGACAGGTTCTTGTTCCTCGGGAGCGGCATCTCCACCCTCTCTTTGTCTAGAGAAATAATTTTGATAATGGCTCAGATAACTTTCTACCATTCTATTTACTCCTTCCGCAGTAATTGTAGCTCCAGATAGCCCATCTACTTTATGAGGTTCGCCGGAATAATCTTTTCCTTCACCTTTTTGCATTCTTACTGCCTGAAGATTTCCGCCTTCATCAAATATCTCTTTACCCTGATACCTAGCCTGTACGTCTCCAGAAGTTATCCTAGCGCCCAATCCTGGTGTCTCCCCTGCATGAGAGAAAGTAACTCCTTCTATAGTGTTAAGATCAGTCTGTAAAGCTACATATCCCCAAATTTCATCCCAAAGTCCGTTACCATAGACAGGTAGTATATAAGACTCTACTTCTGATTCATTACCTTCTGCATGAAAGATAAATACAGGATATAACCTATCTTCTGGACTCCTTTTGAAATTTCTTGCTATACTGACATTTTCAGCTATCAAAGCATTCCCGTCAGTATCCTGCTCCACTTCCTCACCTTCGATATTTACCACTTTGGAGGAAATCCGTCTTTCATAGAAATCAATTACAGCATCTGCTTCCATTCTGTCCAATTCCTCAGCTGGCATTACTGCCCCCAGGATTTGTTTCTTCGTATCCAGTTCTATCGCTTTTTGCTGGATAGGACCTAATAATTCTGATGTTCCTGACAGTAAAAATCCCAATATTACCGTTAGGATTACAGAAAATGTTATAATATATGCGTTAGACTGTTGCACGTTGTAACCTCCTTTTCTTGTTTGCTTTTAAAACATAATGATCTATAAGTGGTGCAAATACGTTCATAAACAACACTGCCAACATGATCCCCTCAGGATAAGCAGGGTTCGTAACACGTATGATCACCGTCAATATACCAATTAATGATCCATAGATCCATTTGCCAGTTTCCGTCTGCGATGCAGATACAGGATCTGTAGCCATAAACACTATACCAAAAGCTAGACCCCCTATCACCAAGTGATAATGAGCAGGCATGGCCATATAAGTATTTACTGCCAATAATTCCATGATTAGACCCATAATATAGGCTCCTCCAAATGCACTGAATATAATTTTCCAGCTAGCGACACCGGTTACGATTAATATGGCAGCACCTATAAGGGCCATCAAAGTAGAAGTCTCTCCTATAGAGCCTGGTATGAAACCAAGGAAGGAGTTGGTAAAGCTAAGGAAATTATCTGTCACCACATTGTTATGACTATAGAAAGCCGCAGTGACTGACTGTGCTTCCTGCCCTGCCAAATAAGCCACATTTAATGCTGTAGCTCCTGAAAAACCGTCAACGGGCATTTTATCCCCCAAATAGATCCATACTTCATCACCTGATATCTGCATAGGATAGGCGAAGTATAAGAATGCTCTTGCCGTCATGGCCACATTAAGAATATTCATCCCAGTGCCTCCAAATACTTCTTTGGCTATTACCACCGCAAAGACTGTAGCCAGGGCAACCTGCCAAAGTGGAATAGTAGCGGGAACAATCAAAGGAATCAACATCCCTGTTACTAGAAAACCCTCATTGATAGGGTGTTTTCTCACTACAGCAAAGACTGCTTCTACTATGCCGCCGGCTGTATAGGCTACCAATACTATAGGTAGAACGAGAATAGCTCCCAATAAAAATTTATCACCAAAATCAGCAGCTTCGCCCACCGCAAGATAATGCATATGGCCTGTATTCCAGATTCCGAATAACAAACATGGGATCATCGCCACTACAACGGTGATCATCATTCTTTTCAAATCGATGGCATCCTTAATCTGGGCACCTCTTGGATTAGTTGTATGTTTAGGAGAAAACATAAATGTTTCCCCTGCTTCGTACAAATAATACAAGTTCTCTAATTTGCCTCCTTTTTGAAAAAGGGGCTTCTGTTTGTCTAACAGATCTCGTAGAAACTTCATATTAAATTAACTATATTGAATTAGTTCTATACCTTTCCTTACTATATCCTGAACGGGGTGTTTGGACACGTCTACAAATTCACAAAGTGCCAAATCTTCTTCGATAACTTCATAGATTCCCAATTCCTCCATTTCATCATAGTCTTCCGCCATGATTGCCTTTAGAAGATAGATGGGATATATATCCATCGGTGTGACACTCTCAAAGATCCCAGTTTGGACAAATGCCCGCTCTTCTCCCCTAGCATTGGTGTCCAATACAAATTCCTTTTTCGGAGAAAGAAAAGAGAAAAGGCCCAGCGCCCTATGATAACTCAGTTTATCAGAAGTAGCTTTAGCCCAGCCCATGAATTCATAGTAATCTCCTTCTGGCAATACTGTAATCTGGTTGTCATAAAAACCTAAGTACCCGTCTGGGCTGATTCTTTCGCCAGTAAGTGCATTACCGGAAACTACCCTATATTTTTTTGGATCTCGTAGCCCATGTGAATCATCGCTTAGGTCTACATTGTTTAGCACAAATTTATCTACACAGGTTCCTATATATGTTTTGGTATAGGTACGGTTCTTTACTTTTGACCCTGTTATGGCTATTATTTTAGAAGCATCGTATACTCCTTCCAAGAATAGTTTCCCAATCTGGGCCACTCCATAAGGATTGACAGTCCATGCAATTTCCCCTTTATTTATAGGATTAAGATGGTGGATCTGAATGCCTACATTACCTGCGGGATGGGGTCCGGAAAATTTATTGACCTGCACCCCTTGGACATTACTATATATTGAAGGAATTTCAGAAGTTTCATCTAAATTTAAATGAACTACGCCCGCAGTGAGTCTTTTGAGGACATCAAGTCCGGCTTGGAAATACCTTTCACTACCCTTCAGCATATATCCATAGTCTGGAGCCAAAGGATGGGTATCAAAGCCAGATATAAAAATAGCTTTCGGATCATCTTCAGGGTTAGCTACTACACCGAAAGGCCTCTGTATGATCTGAGGCCAAACACCTCCAGCCAGCATGTGCTCGATGGCATCCTCTCTTTTTATCGCTTTCAGATCTGAATCAGAAAACTTTTTGAACTGTTCGGACTGAAAAGTAGCATCTGCCTTTATCTTGACTTCCAGAAGTTTTCTTCTTTCTCCTCTTTTAATCTCGACTACCTGTCCAGAAACCGGAGAAGCATATAGCACTTTTTCCTGTTTTTTATCAAACAAAATCGGGGTACCAGCCTTTACCGTATCTCCCTCATTTACAATAACTTTAGGACGTTGCATTCCTATAAAGTCAGTAGGTTTGATTGCAAAGGTTTCGGCCTGCTGGAAATCAGTAAGCTGCTTCTCAGCTTTCCCAACTAGCTTAATATCAAATCCTTTCTTTAGCTTAACTATTTTTGACATATTATAATTTTGAACTATATGGTCCTTTTAAAAACGCCTCAAATCTAATAAAATACATTAGTTTTTAGAAGATAATTGTACGATAATTTACTCATTTACTCAGAACTGAATAAAAATCATGAAATGTTGATTTTAAATCGTTTCTATTAAATTCTCTTTTTCCCAATAATTGATATGGTCCATCACCTGCTGCATCAGCCACATGGGTGTGGATGTGGCCCCGCATATACCCACACTGTTGGCACCGGTAAACCAATCTCTGCATAACTCCTGTTCATTTTCCACGAAATAGCTGCGCTCATTCTGTTCTTTACAAACTTGGAATAAAGCTTTTCCATTGCTGCTTTTTTTCCCTGAAACAAAAATAATCACATCATTTTCTTTAGAAAATCTCTTCAACTGCGGTTCTCTGTTGGATACCTGTCTACAGATAGAATCATTGGCATTAAAATCCACTTCATCCATAGCGCCCTTTGCCTGGATTATTCTTGATTCAATTTTTGATTTCAATTCATAAAACCCTTTGGTGCTTTTGGTAGTTTGGCTGAAAAGGGTAATGGGTCTAGTGAAATCTACCTGCTCCAGATCAGATTCTTCCATCACCACCACTGCATTTTCCAATGTCTGTCCTGTCAGCCCTATCACTTCAGCGTGGCCTTTTTTCCCATAGATGACTATCTGTCCTTCTTCTCTTTCCATTTTATCGAAGGCAGTTTTTACCCTATGCTGAAGCTTCAAAACTACCGGACATGAAGCATCTATAAGTTCTATATTATTCTCTATGGCAGTTCTATAGGTTTCTGGTGGCTCTCCATGAGCCCTTATGAGCACCTTACAGTTACTGATGGTTTTCAGCTGATCCCTGTCTATGACCACTAAGCCTTTTTGGCTTAGCCTCCTCACCTCCATATCATTATGAACTATATCTCCTAAACAATACAGGGTGTTTTCGTTCTCCATCTCATCCTCAGCCATTTTAATGGCAAATTCCACCCCAAAGCAATAGCCGGAATTTTTATCTATGGTTACCTGCATCTTCTATCTGTTTATCACCAATCTGCCTATGAGCCAGTTCAAGAATATTATTAACCTGATCTTCAAAATCAAGGTAACTGGTATTAATTTCAATCGCCCCATCTGCCTTTTTCAGTGGACTTATCTCTCTACTGGAATCAATCCGATCCCTTTCAGCCAAATTTTGAATGATTTTATCCAGTTCTACTAAATCCCCCTTTTCCAAAAGCTCCTGTTGTCTCCGCTCTGCCCTGATGGTCAGATCAGCAGTCATAAAAATCTTAAGTTCGGCATCAGGAAAAACTACTGTCCCTATATCCCTACCATCCATTACTACACCTTTGTACTTTCCGAGGCGGTGCTGCTGGGCTACCAGTGCGGTACGGACTTCCTTTATCTTACTCACATCACTTACCCTTTCAGAGACTTCCATCTGCCTAATGGTTTTCTCCACATTTAGTCCGTTCAGGAAAGTTTCTTGGAAACCTGTCACCTCGTTCTTATGAAATTCTATTTTCATAGCGTCCAAAGATTTGGTGATTTCTCGTGGGTTAGTAATATTGGTCAGACTATTGATAAAATGAAGTGTAGTGGCCCTATACATAGCACCGGAATCTATATAGGTATAATTTAAAGCTTTGGCCACAGCCTTGGCCGTGGTACTTTTTCCACATCCCGAATATCCATCAATAGCAATTACAATTTTTTTCATCAAATAAATTTATCCGGTCACTCTTAATACCATGCAAATATAGGTTATTAGATTTTATTTAAAGAATGGTTTGCTAGGTATCTATATTTACCAAAAAGGAAATCGATAGAAAGTGTAGGCCAAATGGATCGGGAAGGCCTCATTAATCTTTTTGGTATGAGTTTACCTTTTTTTATATGATTTTAATACGGAAATAAAAGCACCGACTATACCTAGGAAAATTAATGCCTGGGCCATCAATCTTAAAAATCCCGGATGGTCAGGGTCAATAGAAAAATTCATCTGATATAGAGAATATAGCAATAAGCCAAATGCTACCAAGAGCAATACTATATAAAAAACTATTCGAAACATGGCGGTCTGATTAATGATATGAACATAAATATATCATAATTGATTGAATCATTTGATGACTTACCCTAGAATATGGCCTTCCTTTATTAATTTTACATTGTACTAATAAAACATATGCGCATGTCTGAATTATCTGTAAGTGGTCAAATGGTGGATGTTTTGAATAGAAAGATATATCCTGCCAAGGTCACTATTTTTAAAGGCCACATTCAATCCATAGAAAAAATGGATCAAGCACCTACAGTTTATATTTTGCCCGGATTTATAGATGCTCATGTCCATATAGAATCATCCATGCTGGTCCCTTCGGAATTTGCAAGGTTAGCAGTAGTACATGGTACCGTAGCTACTGTCTCTGATCCGCATGAAATAGCTAATGTATGTGGATTGGAGGGAGTGGAATACATGATAGAAAACGGCAACAAAGTCCCCTTCAAATTTTACTTCGGCGCACCTTCTTGTGTTCCTGCCACGCCATTTGAAACTGCCGGTGGAGAGATCACACCAGCGCATATCCATCAATTAATGCAGCGCGATGAAATTACCTATCTCGCGGAGATGATGAACTGGCCTGGCACAGTAAACCGGGATGCACTGGTCATGGAAAAAATTGCCATAGCACAAAAATACGGCAAACCGGTAGACGGCCATGCTCCAGGATTAAAGGGAGAGATGGCTGAAAAATATATCTCCGCAGGCATCAGTACTGACCATGAATGTTTCACAGCAGAGGAAGCCTTGGACAAATTAAAGCATGGGATGAAAATCTCCATAAGGGAAGGCAGTGCGGCCAAAAATTTTGAGGCCTTGATAAATCTTATAGACGATCATTCGGATATGCTCATGTTTTGCTCCGATGATAAACACCCTGACAACTTAGCCGTAAGTCATGTAAATCATCTGGCAGCAAGAGCTATAGCCAAAGGAAAAGATTTATTTAATGTACTGAAAGTGGCTTGTATTAACCCTATCGAACATTATAATATGAAAGTAGGCCAGCTCCGTATAGGGGATCCTGCAGATTTTATAGTGGTAAAAGACCTAGAGCAATTCGAGGTAACACAGACTTATATTGATGGTGAACTGGTGGCTGAAAATGGAAAAACTTTGATCCCATCAGTGGAAAATAATATCATCAATAATTTCATGGCCACATTTAAGAAACCGGGAGACTTCCAGCTTAAAGCAAAAGGAACCAAAGTCAGGGTTATAGAAGCATTGGACGGGCAACTGATCACCCCGGAAGTCGAGGGTGAAATTTTAATAGAAAACGGCTTAGCAGTTTCAAATCCCAAGGATGATATTTTAAAAATAACAGTCATCAATAGGTATGAGGACGCTGCTCCATCTATAGCATTTATAAAAAACTTTGGCCTAAAAGAAGGGGCTATTGCCTCATCTGTAGGACATGATTCCCATAATATAATAGCGGTAGGGGTGGATGATGAGTCGATCTCTAAAGCTGTAAATCTTTTGATCAAAGCAAAGGGTGGTGTATCTGCAGTTAAGGGTAAAAAAGAAATAATCTTAGCCCTTCCAGTAGGAGGTATCATGTCTGCCGACGATGGATACCAGGTGGCAGATACCTATACGGCTATAGATAAAATGGCCAAAGAAATGGGATCTGGATTGCAGAGTCCATTTATGACCCTAAGCTTTATGGCGCTGCTTGTCATACCTAATTTAAAGCTTAGTGATAAAGGATTGTTTAATGGGGAAACGTTTAGATTTGTGGATTTATTTTTACCTCAATAAGAACAGCAAACAGCTGACCAGGCTCAATTATGCCTTCACTATATTTAAATGAGCAGAATCTAACCTGTAAAAAAAATGCGTAAAAAAAACAGCGAGAAATTAATAGAAAAAGGCAGTTAGTTTAACTGCCTTTTTCTATTAATTTATGAATTCATAAAAGGATAGTCAGTATAACCTTTGGGCCCTGGCGTATAGAAAGTATCCGTATCATATTCAGCTAGTTCACTTCCTGAAGCAAACCTTTCTACTAAATCTGGATTTGAAACGTAGATTTTACCGTATGCTACAGCGTCCGCCAAACCTTCCAATATAAATTGATTCCCTTTCTCCTGATCAAAGTTGGCATTGATGATCAAATTCCCCTTAAAAACAGGCCTATACCTTTTAGCAATATGCGGTTCAGCAAATGGAATCATCGAAACATCATTAAAAGGTTCGGATAAATGGAGATAAGCCAACTGGTAATCATTAAGTTTTTCTATGATATAGTCAAAAGTAGGGATGGTTTCTTCATCCATGGTCATGCCAAATATCCCATGTAAGCTCGGATTAAGGCGAAGCCCTATTTTGTTTTCGGGTACAACTTCCTTAATGGCATCTATCACTTCAAAAAGTATTCTGGCTCTATTTTCTATATTGCCACCATATCCATCTGTCCTGACGTTAGAAGTTCTACTGAAAAACTGGTGCAAAAGATACCCATTGGAAGAATGGATTTCCACGCCATCAAATCCTGCCTCCATGGCATTTTTTGCTGCTGTCTGATAATCCAAAATGGTTTGCTGAATCTCTTCCAGTGACATTTCTTTTGGCGTAACAGTATCTTTAAAACCTTTAGGAGTAAAGGATTTTGACATAGGATTGATAGCGGAAGGGGCCAATGGTAGTGCTCCATCGTGGAAATCTGGATGGGATATCCGGCCCACATGCCAAAGCTGAATAAAAATTTTACCACCTTGCTCATGGACTGCAGCGGTTACCTTTTTCCATCCTTCTACCTGTTCCTTAGTATGAATTCCGGGAGTATTGATATACCCTACTGCTTTCTTGGATATCTGCGCGCCTTCAGTTATGATCAGCCCAGCGGATGCACGCTGCACATAATATTTTACATGCAATTCTGTCGGAACATTTTGTTCGTTATCAGCCCTGCTACGGGTCATGGGTGCCATTACCACCCTATTATTTATGGTCAATCCAGCCAGATCTAATGGTTCTAAAAGTGGTTGCTCATTCATGTTTTAACCTTTAAGAGTATATTTCATGTATATACATATATATAGGTCAGAAAGTTCAAAATACTATCAAATAAAATATTTAAGCAGCCACCATATTAGCAGATCATACCTTAGCTATGGTTTATAAAACTAATTGTTATCAGTAGACTGTATCCAGATTTTACGAAATCTTTTTACTGATATCTTCAATTATAGCCACGGCATGGGAGATTGAATTCTCTATAAAAAATTCGCGTGTATTTAACCCTCCACAAACTACCCCTGCCAGATATACGCCCTTAACATTACTTTCCTGGTTAGCCTGATCATAACACGGCTGGCTGTGTGCATCCAGATTAAGTGTTACGCCGATCTGTTCCAGTAAGGCAAAATTGGGTTTGTACCCTGTCATCGCAAGTACAAAATCATTTTCGATAGTAACTTCACCATCGGGTGTGTGGATGAATACTTCCTTTTCCCGTATATCTTTTATGGATGAATTGTAATATACCTTTATAGAACCTTCTTTAATTCTGTTTTCAACATCGGGCAAAACCCAATATTTTACACTCCGGTCTACAGAAGCATCCTTTAGTACCATAGTCACTTCTGCACCTTTGCGCCAGGTTTCCAGCGCTACATCTACAGCAGAGTTACCCCCACCTACTACTATGATTTTTTGCCCTACATATGGCCAGGGTTCCTTATAGTAGTGACTGACCTTTGGAAGATTTTCTCCAGGCACATTCATTAGATTTGGGAGATCATAAAATCCAGTAGAGATGACAATATTTTTAGTCAAGTAATCCGCTTTGGATGAAGTAATAACAAATCCATCCTCTTGCTTTACTACCTTTTCTACCTTTTCATAGAGCCGGATATTTAGATCATAATGATCTGCTACCCTGCGGTAATACTCCAGGGCCTCGGTACGGGTAGGCTTATTAGACAAAGACATGAACGGCACATTGCCCATTTCCAGTTTTTCTGATGTAGAAAAAAATGTCATGTTTACTGGATAATTGAAAAGTGAATTGGTAAGTGTCCCTTTTTCAAGAATGAGATATTGAAGCCCTTTTTTTGAAGCTTCTATGCCACAGGCTATCCCTATAGGTCCTCCACCTATGATCAGTACATCGAGTTGTTTCATGAAAGTAAAAACAACAATATTTGCTTACAGTTCCTGGTTTACAGAATTCATGATAAAATTTATGAGATTGTCTTCCGTACTCTCTGCTAAAGTATAGGTTCGCTCTTTGAGGGTGACGGTGCCATCATGCCCCCAAAGCAAAGCTGTAGTATTTACAGTACCATAATAATCAGCTAATCTGACAAACTGTGCCGAAAGAGCCCTCTCCTGCTCCAATGTGGCTCCTGTATCAGGAAGTAAATGGTCTGGAAGGATGATATCACTTTTCAGTAATGCCAAAAGGTCATCTGGTTTTAATCTATCTGAAGCAATGTTCTCTTCCAATTGAGTTAAACCCAATTTTTCCTTTGGCCAATCTGAATTCATCAGGATATTGCTTAACGTATGAAAACCAGGATTTACTTTAACTATTTCTTTACCATAATTACTTAAATAATACATTCGGTCATCTTTAGCTACCAACAGATTAAACCCATCGTATTGGTGCATATTGGCAAAAACATGTTCCAAATAGGTATAAGGATCATCATCGCCTTCTAAAAAATCTTTCACTAAATTTCCACGGGTTATGGCATCCTTTCTTATGTTATTAATATCTCTGTAGTTAGTTATAGCTGCAAAT
This sequence comes from Anditalea andensis, assembly GCF_000714815.1. Taxonomy (GTDB): domain Bacteria; phylum Bacteroidota; class Bacteroidia; order Cytophagales; family Cyclobacteriaceae; genus Anditalea; species Anditalea andensis. The sequence goes on from NZ_JMIH01000023.1 coordinate 49,325, forward strand.
CTACCGTCCGGATGTATGCCCAGCCAGGTACCTCCCCCCCTCAGATCTTTGCCGGCATAAATTCCAGAATCCCAATAATGGATAGGCTTGGAAGGCCTATCAAAAAACTCATCCCTATTAGCTACCAGGATCATTTTATAAACAGGATGATCTAACCAATTAAACGTCATCAAACACATATACCGCAAATATAGAAAAAGGCTCTAGTAAATTTATATTTTATTATTGTAATAATTAATTTATACGTTCCTACCGATGGTCCCCATAATAGCCCCATTTATACCGGATATACTGAAATCTCGAATTTTAATCTGATTACGCATTTCCTGTACCATCATGATGAGTAATTCTAATAAAGGATCCACAGATTCGATATATCTAAAAGCAAACAGGACGAAATTTTCAAAAAAAAAAAAACATAAAATTTTGAAATACGAATATCATCGTATATCTTTATACGAAGATAATCGTACATATGACTATGAATAAACCTACCGAATCAGAATTAGAAATACTATCCATATTATGGGAAATGGGAAAAGCAAGTGTGAGAGAAATACATGATAGATTATCAGCCAATAAGTCTACCGGGTATACTACTACATTAAAGATCATGCAGATCATGTATGCAAAGGGCCTGGTCATAAGAGATGAACAAAACAGAAGCCATATCTATTCAACAGCCATCAGCCAAAAGGAAACCCAAAAATCTTTGCTTAATAATTTTATGACCACGGCATTTGGCGGGTCTGCCAAAAAATTGGTGATGCATGCTTTGGGCCAGGGTGATCCTTCTAAAGAGGAACTAAAAGAAATAAGAGCTTTTTTGGATAAATTAGAAAATGAAAAATAATGGAATTTGTAGATTTCCTATTGCCAGAAACCTATAGAATTGCCATAGGATGGACCCTGCTCCATTCCTTCTGGCAAATAATTATTATAAGCTTAGTGCTGTATTTGGTGCTTTGGACCTTTAATGACAGAAGTGCATCTTTCAAATATAGACTAGGATATGCTTTCCTACTCTTAATTTTGACAGTAAGTACTATTACTTTTATAATTTGCTTAACAGAGAGTTCTTCAATCCCAATTGAAAGTTCGGTATTTCTATTTTTATCAAACGATGAGCAAATCTTCCTTTCACCTCAAACTTTTAATCCACCGTATTGGGCCGATAAAATAGGTCATATCCTCCCACTACTGGTAAATATATGGTTGGTAGGAGCTGTTTTGTTTATGTTTAGACTTGGAAGTAACTTTTCAGTGATAAACAATCTCAGAAAAAATGCAAGAATTAGCTTATCAAAAGAATGGTTAGAATTTTCAGGTAATCAAAAATTAAAAATAGGCATACAACGAAACGTCCTATTACTAAGCAGTAAAGCAATACATGGCCCCATTACATTTGGGACATTCAAACCCGTTATACTCATACCTGCAAGCCTTATCCTGCATTTGAGCCCTGCACAACTTGAGGCTATCATTACTCATGAACTAGCTCATATCAAACGGTATGATTATTTACTCAACATCATACAGTCTGCTATGGAAGCTATATTCTTTTATCACCCCTGTTTCTGGTGGATAAATAATTATGTAAGAGAACAGAGAGAACATGCCTGCGACGATCTGGCCATTAAATCGGGAATAGCCCCAAAAGATCTCGCTTATGGCCTGGCAGAAGTTCTGAATCATGTACAAGAACCACTTCCGGAAATGGCTCTTGGCGCAGGATCTCAAAAGCACCCCACATTAAAAAGAATTAAACGTATGTTAGGACTTGAAAATCAAAAAACAAAATTTCCATCTTTAATCAGTTATACCATGATATTTTCCATCCTCATCAGCGCTACCGTTGTGTTAGGTGCCAACCATATCGCAACTCAGGACAATGAAGCATTTGTTACCGAATATCATTCCTACATAGAGGCCCCCTTTCTGGACCTACCGGCTGAACTCATTGATACTATTGTCTCTCCTAAGAAAGATGTCTATATCATACATGAGGAAGAAAACAGCCAAAGCTCCAGACCTGATTCCATAATTTCCCGCAAAAATAAAATGATCATAATAAATGGAGACACACAGCGCATACACCTTCCGAATAAACCAATAATTACTTTATTTAAAGATAGTATGTTAGTCAATTTCCCTTCTATCAAGATAGACTCTACTATGATTATTAAACTTTCAGAAAATTCCTTATATGTAAATGGCCCCAAGAATTTACGCCCCTATATGTTCGATACCGCTATTTTAGATAAAGCAATGATAAGGAAGCTAGAACTGAGCGCTAAGGAAATGGAAAAATACAGCAAAGAAATGGAAGCTCAAGTTCATGTATGGACCCAAAAGTATCATCCTAAACTGGAAGAACTGCAGGGAAAAATAAAATTAAAAGAGCTTCAAATATTCGATTCACATGAAAGCTTTGCAAAAGATATAGCTCCTCAATTAAAAGAGCTGGAAAAGAAAATAGAGGAGTGGCAAAAAGAGTTCACACCAAAAATGGAAGAGTTTCATCAAAAAATGGAAATATGGCAAAATGAAAATACAAAGCAAATAGAAGAAATGCAGAAATCTTTAATAAAAACTATAAAGAAGGGGGACAGATGATCCCCTTTTACATTTAATTCAAAGCAATATAAAATCAGCAGATGGAGATGATCTTGGCTACTTTGCCGTTTAACACATAGGTATCCCCGGCTGCTTTTTCCATAAGTAATTGGGCTACAGGGGCATTTGGAGAGATGGCAAATACATCTGAATCACCAGCCTTCAACTTCCCATAAGCCACAGAAATATAAAAAACCATGCTATCTGTGACTACCAAACTTCCAGGCACTGCCTTTAGAAATATTTTATCAGGCTTAAAATTTTTGACTATTTCCAATTGCTTTTCATAATCTTCCAAAACCTGCTGATACTTCTCCCTTTCCTGCTTGATCATTTCCCGGCCTGTTTCATATTTATCCCCTGCACTACTCTTGGTTTCACTTTGACCGGCTTCTTTCAGATCTTCTAAAGAAGATTTAAGATCCACGATGCGCTCCGACAAAGCTTGCATTAAGGTACTTTGTACAATTATTTTGAACTCCTTCACACTTTTATATTACTTTTGCGGATAAATATCGCTATTAAAAAAAGCCCTTGAGCGCATTTAATTATTCTTGATCCAAAAACATGTCAATAAAAAACGGATTCATTTTAGGTATTGCCATTTTTCTGATATTTATACTTTTCAGAAACCAAATTGTAGATGACACCCTGCAAATTATTTTTGCTATGGGCTTTGTATTCGCTGAAGGGGTCATCATATATTTAGTTTCTAAAAGACTGAGATAATTAGTTACAGTTATCTTTTCTGCGCGTATCTATCACATAGGTGATTTTCCACTGTCCGTCTATACGGATAAATTGAAAAGAATTTACACCACAATGGCTGAAGCCATCATTTACATAAAATCGATATGGTGTCCATGCTGACGCTATATCTCCATCCACTTGTATATGGTAATCCTGGATCCTTTCATCCAAAATAGTTTCTGGCGGGGTTACAGCGACACGGTTTATAAATTCATTAACTGAGTTGGATCCCAGTTTGGTCCCGTCAGGCGATTGGGCCGCAGTGTGCATTACAGCTTCAGAGTGGAAGGATTTTTCGATTAGCTGCTGATCTTTATCCCGCATTCCCTGAAATAGATTAGAAATAACCTGTTGGATCTCATTCTTATCCTGAAGCTGTTGGGCATATAGCGGTAAAATTGAAAACAAAAGGAATGTGCCAACAATAAGTTTTTTCACCATTATCGCTGCTCTATAGCACCCGCTGTGCTGGTTTTTATATCCACAATATTGGGGTTACCGCTATAGTACACCTTGGCGGCTGTAGCAGCAGAACCTTTAATCGAGTCTTTGATCCTGATATCAGCTTTAGCAGCAGTATTGGCTACGATATCTGCAGTATTAGCCTGAAGATCTTTTGCATTGATTTCTGCACTGGTAACTGCTCTTATATTTAAGTTATCGGCAGTTCCATTTATAAATATCTTAGCATTTGAAGCTGCATCCAACTGAAGGTTTGAACAGTTGACCTTTGCCTCCACATAACTGCTCGTAGATGCTGTAATCTTGACGGTTTTTGATTCGATTACATCTTTGAAAAAAACCCTGGAACTAGTAGAAGCTTCTATCTGATCTATATCCACATAGATAACTTTAACTCGGACTGACGTAGATCTGAAATTTCCCCTTGCCAGTTTTATTTCAAGCTGACGGTTAGTTATATTAGTTTCCACTTTGTCCACATCCAGACCACTAGCGGTGATCTGTATTTCATGCCTATCACCTTTTTCAAATTCAGCTTCTATGGCATTAGATATTTTAATGCCATTAAATGCAGATAATTTCCGGGTATCTTCGCTGGTTTGCCCATAAGCTTGGGGAGCTACCAGTACGGCTATTAATGCTATTAGATAGGTTATATTTCTGATCATATAAATAAAATTATTAATTAAACATCTCAAAATTATTAATTAAACTCCTCCGTATAATTTGAACGTCATATTTCTCAATGAAGAATTAGTGGCCGCATAATGCATAGCCTCTGCTACATCTGCAGTATTGACCCACTCGGCAAAATCCCCCTCAGGCATCGCTTTTCTATTTTCAGGGGTATCCATTATACTGGGCACAAATAAATGGGACCTGATTTTGGTTTCCTTGCACTCTTGTGCTACCAGATCCGCCAGCTGGACCACTAATCCTTTGCTCAACGCATAAGCAGCTACGTTTTTTCCGTCTTCCGGATGTAAGGCAGGCCTCGCCCCCACAAAGAGAAAGTTACCTTTATTGATCTTTTTCATACTTGGAAGAAAATTTTTCACCATATTAAAAGCACTAAAAAAGTTTAATTGGATCATTCTAGCTATATCTGATGCTTTACTTTCCTCTATGGTAGTACCTGCATACCCCCCTACCAGCATGGCTACTGTATGGATATCCCCGTATTGCATGCTCATCTCTTTACAGAACTCAGCTACCCGGTTTTCATCCGTTACATCAACTTCATATACATCGTCTGCTTCTTCCACTTCTTGTCCACTATCTGGCTCAATAGTGGCTATGACCTTAAAGCCTTCACGTTTAAATTTTTCTACTACTGCTTTTCCTAAATTACCGGCTGCACCGGAGACTATGATATTCCTATCCATAAGTAAGATTGTATTATGTTTGTATTCTAAAAAAGCATTCAGTACAGACCCTGTTCTGAATGTGTCATTTCCGAATAAGATTTAAAATTAAGATTTATTTCTTGAAACTCTATGAATAACGAAAAAACCCAGATTCAGGTTAAAGAAAATCATAAAAGGGCAGTTTTTATTATAAAGCTTCTCGTATTTATTTTTTTGTTAGTGTTTGAAACATTTTTTTTCAACAGGTTAAATGAAATGCCTGAATTGATCATCAGGATTATAAAAACTGCCATATTTTTTCTTGGCAGCAATATCATCATTTCTTTAGGCAGAATGTTCATTGTCCGCTTTTATCTCAGAAGAAAAGGCATAAATATGTTACATAGCAATTTTGTATTGGGCATCAATAGAATAGCGAGTATCCTTATGGGTATAATTACCATAATTGCAATTATGCTTTTAGTAAACATTGATCCCGTGAATTTTTTCACCAGTATCACGATAGTTGCTGCGGCTATAGCACTTTTGTCCAAAGACTATATTACCAATATGATCAATGGCCTGATCATCATGTTCTCCGACCAGCTGGCACTTGGAGACAATGTACGGATAGGTGATCAAAAAGGTAAAATTATGGATGTAACACTTATAAACCTGGTATTGCTAAATGAAGATGATGATATTATCATGATTCCAAATAATATTGTATTAAATTCTCAGGTCATAAATCATAGCAGGCAATACATTAAGAAATTAACCTTTGATTTTGAAATAAAAATCCATCTGTTAAATTTGGATAAGGTAGAAAGCTTTCTGAAGGAGGCTCTCCGAGAAAATGAAGCGTACATTACCGAAAACAGCTTCAGCATGAAAACCATATATATCCATAAAGACGCTGTGAAAGTTAAATGTCAGTTTTTGCTAAACGCCTCTGAAAAACAAATAGAACGCGACATCAAAAGAAAAATCAATCAAGCCATAATAGACTTAGCAGGTGAAGCACAATAAAGAAAATTTATATGATCTGATTTATCAAATTGTAGATCAGATTCCAAAAGGGAAAGTGACAACTTATGGGGCTATAGCCAACAGTCTGGGCATTAAAAGTGGCGCACGTATGGTAGGATATGCTATGAATGCATCCCATTCCATGTCAGGTCTACCCGCGCACCGGGTAGTGAACCGTAATGGAGTGCTGACAGGAAAACATCATTTTGACGATCCAGATGAAATGCAAAAGAGGCTAGAACTGGACGGCATAGCTGTGCAGGATGATCAAATTGTAGATTTTAAGAAACGATTTTGGGACCCATGCCACATAGGTGATATGTGATCTTGAATATTTACCATTTATTAGATTTTTTTTACATATAATTCATTATATTTATCCACTTTTACCAATAACTTACATCTATTACAAAGATTTAGTAATTATATGTTTTAAATTCATATTTTAAGTATGATTTTTGTTAAATTCATTTATTTAACTGCAACTCTTTAAGATACACTATAATGGAAAAAAAACTAAAAAGTCATATAGCGGAAAATCTACGCAAACACAGGGTATTGAGAGGCTATACCCAAGAATATATAGCAGAATTTTTAGGTAAAAAAGATTATACGGCTTATTCACGATATGAACAGGGCAGATCCAACCTGAAAATGGAAGACGCCATAAAATTGGCCGATCTGTATCAAGTGGATGTGCAGGAGCTCATCACGGTTTCTCCCACCATATCCGGAGCTTCAGAAAATACAACTTCTAACGGTAAATACCTTTCGGTGCTGGTAGAGCTGGATGGCAGTCCAGAAAAACTTGAAAATAATATAAAACGACTGAAAAAGATAAATGAATTGATTACCAAAGATGAATTTTAGCTGATAACATCTTTCCTTCTAATGGCCAGTAATCCAGCAAACATGATCATGCCATTCAGTATTAATATTTCAAATCCAAATTTATAACCGTTAAACCACGATTCTGAATTTTGGCTGATGATAAAGGCCGCTATAGGGGCAGCCACTGCTATAAACGGAACCCACTTATCCTTAACGTTCCATTTAGTAAAAAGGCCAAATGAATAAAGCCCCAAAAGCGGTCCATATGTATATCCTGCAATGATAAAAACTGCATTTATTACACTTTGGTCATTGATCCATCTAAACATCAAAATGACGAGAAACATCACCGCCGTAAAAAACAGGTGCACCCTTTTTCTTACTGCTGATTGCTTTTCCTTAACATACCTTTTTTCAATTTCTAAAAAATCATAACAAAAAGAAGTCGTCAGTGCAGTGAGCGTAGAATCAGCACTTGAATACGCTGCAGCTGTAATGCCTAAGACAAAGACAATTCCTACAAAGGCGGTAAAGTGCTGGGTGGCCAGAAAAGGGTAAAGATCATCCGAACGTAACGGCATTTCTATACCATGTGCTTCAGAATACAGATAAAGTAAAACACCAAGAACAAGTATCATTAGATTCACGAAGACAAGGATTATGGTGAACCAAAACATATTTTTTTGGGCTTCACCCAGATTTTTACAAGTAAGGTTTTTTTGCATCATATCTTGATCCAAACCTGTCATTACTATAGTTATAAAGGCCCCGGAAAGGAATTGCTTATAAAAATTAGTGCCTGATTGCCAGTCCCAGTTGAAAATCTCAGAGCGATGATCCTCCCTAACAGCATTAACCAAGTCTCCCACCCCAATGATATTTAGATCTTTGGCAATCAGATATATGCTTACCCCTATAGCTGAAAGCATAAAAAACGTTTGAAGTGTATCAGTCCAAACCACGGTTTTGATTCCTCCTTTGTGGGTATATAGCCAAATTAAAGATACAGTAATCAATACGGATACCCAAAACGGAACACCCCAATGATCAAACAATATCAGCTGCAAAACTCCAGCGACAAGAAACACCCTGATAGAAGAACCTAAAGTACGGGACAAAATAAAAAAGAAAGCCCCGGATTTATATGACCAAAATCCAAAGCGCGCTTCCAAATAAGCATAAATGGACACCAGATTCAACTTATAATACAATGGCAAAAGCACCAAAGCTATCACAGTATAGCCTAAAGTATATCCCATTACCACCTGAAAATAGTGAAAATATGTATTCCCAACTTCTCCAGGCACAGATATAAATGTCACTCCTGACAATGAAGCGCCTATCATACCAAAAGCAACCAGAAACCAAGGTGACTGCCTATCTCCTGTAAAAAATGTATCAGCAGACACATTTCTACTAGTGAGATAAGAAATCAAAAACAACAATAAAAAGTAAGAAGTTATAATTATTAAAACTAAATTGGAATCCATATTGTATTAATGTAAAGCGCGATAAAGTTGTCTATAATTATTAACTTTGCAAAGTAATTATATGATCGACGTATAAAAATATGCGTATTACTCATATGGCAAGTTGGAAAAAATATCTTTTGATATATGTCCGACACGATTTGAAAAAAAGTATAGAACTATGAAACCATTTGAAAAAACGTACGACCAGGAATTAGAATTATTGTTAGAGGAAGAAATTGATACCGAAGCCTATGATCTGGTAGTGTTCAATGATGATGTAAATACCTTTGACCATGTTTCTAAAATATTGATCAAAGTTTGCAAGCATACCGCAGAACAAGCAGAACAGTGTACCCTAATTATCCACTACAAAGGAAAGTGTGCGGTAAAAAAAGGTAGCAGAGCCCAGCTAAAGCCTATGTGTGAATCTATATTGGACGCAGGAATACAGGCAGCCATAGTTTAATCAGACCCCTCTCTGTGAATTTTCCATCCAAATTAATTGAGGATGCGGTTAACGAGATCAGCCGACTTCCCGGTATTGGTAAAAAAACCGCTTTAAGGCTCACTTTGCATCTTCTAAAACAGCCAGAATCCTCTTCTCAATCTCTTTCCCATGCTATAGTAAAATTGAGGACTGAGGTACGTTATTGTATTATATGCCATAATATTTCTGACCAAGAAATATGTTCTATATGCAGCAGCCACAGAAGGGACAAAAGCCTGATCTGTATAGTGGAAGATATACCCGATGTTTTGGCAATAGAAAATACTGCCCAATACAATGGATTATACCATGTTTTAGGTGGAGTGATCTCCCCGATTCAGGGAATAGGGCCTGATGAACTAAAGATAGACTCCCTACTGCACCGCATAGATACGGCGGCTGCCGATGATAAAGTTCAGGAAGTAATTCTGGCACTGAGCGCTACTATGGAAGGCGATACTACCTCTTTTTTTATTACACGTAAGTTAAATGAAAGGGGGATAAAGGTAAGCACCATTTCAAGGGGAATACCTATAGGAGGAGAACTGGAGTTTACCGACGAAGTCACACTAGGAAGAAGCATTCTAACCAGGATAAGCTACAATGCTGAATAGTCTATTGCACTTAAATGTTACAATGTTTCCAAATTGAATTTATTTTTTTCTTACCCTGATTTTAAGTGCGGTTATGAAGTCAATAAACAGGTTGCACACTCTTCCAAAATATATTTTTTGTATACCAGATCCCTGCAAACAGGTAAGTTAATTAAATTCTAGTTTTAATAATAACATTAGAATAACCTAAAAATCATAAAAAAACCTGCTTTTTCAAGCAGGTTTGGTGGAGGATAACGGATTCGAACCGATGACCTCTACACTGCCAGTGTAGCGCTCTAGCCAACTGAGCTAATCCCCCATTACGAGCGCAAATATAGGGACGATATTGTAATTCACAAATAGAATCCCCAAATTAGCATTAAATAAATAAGTACTTGGAGGGGTCCGAAAACTAACACTATATTTATCAGACTGATAATCACCCCTCAAGCATCAACTTAAGAATATGACCATCAAAGCCATCTGTACCGATATAGACGGTACACTTTTAAATAAAGATAGGGAACTTTCACCTACCACTATACAGACCATCAATAGGCTGCCCAAGGATTTCCCAATAATACTGGCCTCCTCCAGAATGCCTTCTGCCATGAGACACTTACAACAAAGCCTCAAAAGACTGGAAAATCCGCTGATCTGTTACAACGGGGGATTTGTGATAGATTACCAGTCAGAAGAGCTTATCCCTATAGACAATGTTTCTATCCCATTGGAAATATGTTGTAAAATATATGAGCTTACCCGCTTTACTTCCATCCATCTTAGCCTATATAGTAAAGACGAATGGTATGCGCCGCAGATGGATTACTGGACCGAAAGGGAAATCAGAAGCACCAAGGTCCAGCCAAAAATAAGGGATTTCTCTTCAGTCATGGAGCTTTGGAACAACGCTGCTGCTGGAGCACATAAAGTGATGTGCATGGGAAAAGCAGAGGAAATAGAGGCGCTTTTTCTGGAAATGCAGAATGTTTTTTCAGATGACCTCCACTTATACAGATCAAAAGATACCTACATAGAAATAGCACCAAGAAAAATATCCAAGGCCAGTGCTCTCAAAGCACTGCTCGATAGCCGCTACGATATACAGATGCATGAAGTGATGGCTTTTGGAGACAATTACAATGACATAGAGTTGCTAAAGGCCGTAGGTCTGGGGGTCGCTGTGGGTAATGCCCGTGAGGAAGTAAAAGCCATAGCAGATGAAATCACCCATTCAAGCATAGATGATGGGGTAGCTTTTATGATAAATAAATACTGTCTAAGTTAAAGAAGTCCATCTCCGCTTTCAGATTCATCTACAGCTCTGTAAAGGAACTGCATAAAAGGCTGCATCAGGCTAAATGTATGTAGGGAGGTCTCAATGACTTTTCCCTCTTTGATCAGATCATCAGGTAACAGCGTAAACACCTCAAAACTCTTATATCTTAGCAGGTCGATATGGGGATGCTCTTGATCATAATCCCTTGGAGAAGTTTTTAGCTGTTCGCCTTTTAGACCTTCAAATGCTTTTTGAAAGCTTGGCTCTGTAATAATAGATCTAAGTTCTTCTCCCGAATAATCTATTTCCTGTCGTAACCTTTTTAATATATCAGCAGGTGGCATATACAGACCACCTCCTACAAAGCTTTTGCCAGGTTGGATATGTAAATAATATCCCGGACCATTTGATTTTTTTCCTCCTAAAGCAAAATATGCTGCCATATTAATCTTATATGGCATCTTATTGGCGCTGAACCTGACATCCCGATTTTGACGAAATACGCAGTCCTTAGGCTTGAAATTAGCCATGCCTGGTTCAATTTCGATTAGTCCATTTAATAACTTTCCTACCTCTTCGACAAATGCTTCCTTTACCTCCAGATACCAGGATTTGTTTTCGTCCATCCAGGCTTTCTGATTATTCTCACTTAACTGCTCTAAAAAAATAAGCGTGTTTTTATTCATAAATATTATAAATGTTCCATTTTAAATAACGCATTCCCTATAGAATGCTGACTATACCGTATTTATTCATTATTGATCCCCCCCTATTTTTGCCATGTTTTTGGTTTGGATAATAAAAAAACCAATCAATCTACTGACTGCTGATCTAAGAAGTAAATCAATAACATCAAATGAACTCTACCAACCCCTCCATTTTCATGCCCCTACTACCTTTAATCAATATAAGATAATCTTCTAGCTGGGAATCCTGCAGCCAGTTTCTGAGTGAAAATGGGTCAGGAAAATAAAGTGCATTTGGTGCTTTTTTCAAAGCAGCACTTACTAATTGTCCTGTAAAACAGACTTTCTCGATCTGATACAGACTTACCAATTCTCCAAGTTTCTCGTGTTCAGCCTCAGCATAGGTTCCCAACTCATACATATCTCCCAGGATCACCATTTTATATTTCCGGCCTGTCATTTCCCCAAAGTTTCTAATAGCCCCTTCCATACTAGTAGGATTGGCATTATAGGCATCTAGAATGATGAGATTAGTTCGTTTTTCTATCAGTTGAGAACGCATGTTTGCAGGTGCATAATTACCAACTGCCTCCGTAGCTTTTGGTTCAGGTACCTTAAAAAAATCACCTATTGCAAGTGCCGCAGCAATATTTTCATAATTAAATGCCCCAAGCATCTGTGTGGGATGCACTGTGCCATCAGCAGTCTTATATTTAACAAAAGGATCAGCACTTACCAATTCACAATAATAATCATCTCCTTCTGTGGGATATAGAAATGGATGATCCATCCTTTTGACCATATTGGACAAAGTGGGATCCTGTGAATTAACAAAAATTTTCCCTCCATGCTTTATAAGATATTCGTAAAGCTCTGTCTTGGCCCTGAGTACTCCTTCAAATCCGCCAAAGCCTTCTAGATGGGCTTTACCAATATTGGTGATCATACCATGAGTAGGGAGGGCTATATTACAAAGCTCTGCTATATCCCCCACCTTATTAGCGCCCATCTCTACGATAGCAAATTCGACGTCATCAGTGATAGCCAACAAGGTGAGGGGTACACCAATGTGATTGTTCAGATTACCCCTGGTGGCATATGTTAGGTACTTTTGACTCATTACCAAATAAATGAGTTCTTTGGTAGTGGTTTTGCCATTACTGCCTGTTATGGCAAATACAGGTATCGGTAATTGTTGCCTATGGTGTCTTGCCAAGTCCTGCAAAGCAGTCAACACATCTGGCACCCATATATAGCGGCCATCGTTTTGTCTGAAATATTTTTCATCATCAATGACCACGTAGGAGGCTCCCAAATCCAGTGCTTTTTGGGCAAATTCATTGGCATTGAAAGATGGGCCTTTAAGTGCAAAGTACATATTCCCTTTCTGTATATTGCGGGTATCAGTACTGATCCCTGTTGCAGTTTTATATTTTTGATACAATTCTTGGATATCCATTTATTATCGAATTCTTAATTTATTCTTCAAAATAAGTAAATGCTTTACACCTACACTTGAAATCTTACGTTTAATTTGAGTAATTTTATTATTCCATCAAATTTATAATGAAGTATTACTGTACCCTATTTTTCTCCCTATTTTTTCTGACCGTGTCCTATGGGCAAAAAAATTTTAGCCTAGTAGATGCGCCTGATGTATATGTTAATGGACAACTGCTTCCCTTCCCTTTTGCGGGCGGAATCAATGCTGCGCAGATCCAGTCCATGGACGTCACCGGAAACGGGCAAGAAGAGATGGTCATCTGGGACCGCAACAGCAGAAGATTATTGGTATTTGAGGATGGGGAAAGCGGTCTAGTCTATAAACCTGAACTACAATACCTCTTCCCCGATGATGTGAATGGGTATTTAGTATTAGTGGATTATAATGGAAATGGCCGTAAAGATCTTTTTACCAGCAGTCCCTTTGGTATAAAAGCATATATGAATAGAGGACATTCCAATCAAATGTTACAATGGGAAGTGGCCCAAAATTTTCTGCGGCTGGATGGTGGATCCAATGTTCAGGCTAACAACCTCGATATCCCCGTGATCATGGATATAGACGGAGATGGTGACCTGGACATCATTACCTTTAATTTTGCTGTAGGTGATTATCTGGAATATTACCGCAATACCAGTATCGAGCGAAAAGGCAGTGCCGATATAGATGGCTTTGCTGCGGCTAGGCTCCGTTGGGGAAATTTTGAGTTTTGTGGATGCGGTCAGTTTGCCTTTGGCTTTACCTGCGCAGGCAGTCCTATACAAAATATAGATAGAAGTGTAGAAGAAAATCTGAGGCTCCAGCATATAGGAGGACATTCGCTCTTGCTGTATGACTTTACGGGAAATGGCATTTTAGATATGGTAATGGGACAGGATGAATGTGATGTTTTATATTTTTTGCCTAACTCAGGCACTAATGAGTCACCTGTTTTTACTACGGTGTCCACTACCCTACCCGGCCTGGGACCTCTGCCGGCATTCCCTATATTTCATGTTGCCAACCTGTATAAAGGGAATCTCATCATATCTTTAAATGCTTCCAATAGGGCTCAAGAATATAATATTGATTTTAGCAGAAGTTTAAAAAAATATTCCCGTGGAGACATGGGATGGGAATCATCTCCGGCGGATTTCCTCCAAAACCAAATGATAGACCTGGGTGAAAATGCACGCCCTTTTTTTATAGGCAACAGAACCCAGGGAGAACTGCTGGTAACATCCAACCAGTTAATCGATGGACAGGTGACGGGATTATTGAGCAGATTCAAAATGGACCAAAATGGTCTGACATTACTGGAAGAAGATTTTCTTAATCTTTCGGACCTGCAACTCACCGATCTGCAGATTCAGCAATCGGGCAATCATTTTTTCTATTCTGGAACAAGGATGGAAAATTTTGTATCCATCCGGTCACTTTTTTATAACCAAGGAGGATTGGATGTAGGAAGTGCTCAATCTGTGTCTATCCCTGAGGTTTCTCTTCGAGGAAACGATCACCTAGAGTTTTTTATATTTGGCAATCAAACCTATCTTTTATTAGCCCGCCAGACAGGTGAACTATTAAGATATCGCGTTAATTTTGATCCAAACCCATCCTTTCTTTTATTAGATAGAAATTACCTCGGTTTTTCGGACAATCCTGCTACCCGTAATCTAACGGTGCATGTGGCACAGGAAGCATCTCCTCACTCATTAGATTTATATGCAATAGACCAAAGAGGAAGGCTTTTGTCCATTGTGGATTTCATGAACCAAAACAAAGTTCAGGATGAGCTATTAATTTTTCACAATGGAGCAGCAAATACCCAATTCGGTAGAAACACCTGGATAAGCAGTATTCCGGATATTTTAACTGGAAGATCTGATTTAATTATGGGTACGGCTGCAGGAGGACTGATTTATCTCCGCCAAACTATAGATCAAAACCCCGTAGAACCAAGACAATGGCAATTAAAACTCTATCCCAACCCTACTGATACCTTCCTTACAATCTTATCATCTGAAGATGCCGATGCACAGCTGGTCAGCCCCCTAGGTCAGGTTTTAATCAATTCCATCTCACTAAAAGCAAGAGAGCCTAATACAATCAATATACAGTCCTATGCTCATGGATTATATTATCTAAGGTTTACCAGCAATAATGGTGAAAACATCAGTAAAAAAATCATCATAAAATAACACCTTTATCACCTAGGAAGGTAAATTTATCATGGCATACAGATGGCATTATTTTATTTAAATTAAAAATGGATTCTTTTCTCCAGACTGACTATTAAATCATACATGTCCTTATTATTGCCCAAAGAGTTCTAGGGTACACTATTCTTCTATCACAAACTTATCTCCATCTTTCAAAAATGGAAATTTTGCCCGTGATTTTTCCAAGGCCTGTTTGTCTAGATGAATGATGGCAATTTCTTCCCTATCACTTAAAAAACAAATCGGATCTCCTTTAAAATCATAAGCAGATGTATGACCGACATAAGGTATATCATTACCGTCCACCCCTATGCGATTTACTCCGACAGCGTAACTTTGGTTTTCTATAGCCCTGGCTTTGAGCAATGCATCCCATGCGCTGATCCTTGGAGAAGGCCAAGACGCTACAAAAAATATCATATCATAAGAAGGCATTCCCTCCACCCCTTTATTTCTACTCCATACCGGAAACCTTAGGTCATAGCATATTTGAGGCCTAATGTTCCATCCCTTTAAAGAAAGTATAATGTTATCCATGCCAGGGCTGAAATGCTGATCTTCGTTGGCCATGCCAAAGAGGTGCTTTTTATCATAGAATTTCACATCTCCTTCAGGAGTTACCCATAGCAGTCTATTATAAAAGTAGTCGCTATCTTTGATGATGAGACTACCTGTGATGACAGACCCGGTCTGGGATGCCATTTGTCTCATCCACTTACCGGTATTAAAATTCATGTGTTCGGCCAATTCCTCTACATCCATGGAAAAACCTGTATTAAACATCTCAGGAAGTATGATCAAATCCACCTTATCCCTTATAGACCATATTTTTTCTTCTAACATGGATAAGTTAGAAGATTTATCTTTCCAATATATATCTGTTTGGACCAGTGCGACACTTAATATATTACTATTAGACATATGATGGCTATAAAACTTAAATTGCCAAGGATTTACCCCTGGCAATGAATCAAAATTTAGTTGGACAGATTATCTCAGCGGGTAAATCATTCTATAATCAGTAGACACCTTCCCTTTACTGACATCGATGAGCTTGCTTTTCAGGAGACGTTTTTTCAACCCTTTAAGATAATCCACAAATAGAATACCTTCAAGGTGATCATATTCATGCTGAATAACCCGGGCAGTCATTCCGGAGAATTCCTCCTCATGGAGCTTCCAGTTTTCGTCATAATATTCCAGTGTTAATTTTTCAGGCCGGATAATTTCGGCACGTATTTCAGGGATGCTCAGGCACCCTTCCTCAAAACCGAAATCATCTCCATATTCATCCAGGATGATAGGGTTGATAAATGCTCTTCTAATACCCTTTTCCTCATCCTCTTCATCGAGCATCAGAGAGCTATCCATCACAAACAGCCTGATCCCTTGGTTGATTTGGGGAGCAGCAAGTCCTACACCTGATGCATTTCCCATGGTATCAAACATATCCGAAATCAATGCCGAAACATCCTTTCCCTCTTCTATTTCTTCGGCTTCTCTTTTTAAAATTGGATTTCCGTAAGCTACTATCGGATAAATCATAATTGCTCTAAATAGGTTTGTAAAATTATAGCAGCACTTACCTTATCAAGGTTACCTGCTTTTTCTTTTCTGTCTTTCTTTTTGCTGCCCATGGTGATCATTGATTGCATGGCCATTTTTGAAGTAAATCTTTCGTCCACCAGCAATACTTTTTTATCGGGATATTTATTGGCCAGCCTCCCTTTCAGATTTAAAACTGGCTGGGTCATCTGCGTATCTGCGCCATTCAGTGCTTTGGGATGGCCTATGATGATGGTATCTACCTCTTCTTGGGCAAAGTATAGCTCCAGATAGGTGATAAGGTTCTTTGTCTCCACAGTTTCCAGAGGGTTAGCCAGCATCTTTAGGGTATCTGTAACCGCTATCCCAGTTCTTTTTGTTCCCAGATCAATCGCTATCACTCTTCCCATCTAATTGCTTTGGATTTGAATCTGGATTTTTCTTTTCACTTCTTTTTCCAATTCTATCACTTTAGGAAATAGCAGATCATTTTCTATACGGGCATGTATGATCAGTTCTTTTTCAAATTCCTGCAGATGGTGGTATAAAACCTTTATTTCAATGCCTGTATTTTTATTTATTTTATAATTATCCGTGAGTTTTCTGATGCCCTCCATCTCATCATCATGGGCATCATGCTCTAGGGCCATATCATGGGTAGGTTTTGCTTCTAGGATTTTAAGTGCATCCAGTAGACTGTACTGTCTGTTCTCTATTTGGTGTAATAGTGAAATCCTTTTAAACAAAGTATTTTCTTCTTCATGTATATGGTGAATGAAATCATCCACAAATAATGGAAACATTAAATTCAAATCATCCATGAGACCTTTATATGCTTCTGAAGGCTGTATTCCCGCAATCATATGGGATAGAAAGGGTAGCTGTTGACATACAAAATGATAATGTTTTTTTCTTAAATATTCAACCAGTACTTCAATCGGGTGCAGGTATAATTCTTCAGAGGAAGGTTCTTTATTACTGGCCCATTTCTCCAGTACTTCCATAAGTTGGATAGGTTTTACCTTAAATTTCTTACAAACTTCCTCCAGTGATTTTTCTCCGTAAAGATAAAACTTAATCCCAAAATGGTGCAGTACAGCAGCAAAGACATAGTTTTCTTTAACTAGTTCAGTGATGGAACGCTTTGGAATGTTTTTAGAGTTTGGCATATATATACAAAAGTAAAATTTTTTCATGTAAAAAGACGTTAAAAAGACTATCTAAAATGAATTTCTTGCGTTTATAAAAACGAAATAGTAGAAAATCATGTTAAGTTGTATATTTGGCAATATACTCCTATGCCAGAATTGTTTTAATCATTAAAAATACCTGATAAAGTGAGCGAAGAAAGAAATAATCAAAACCACGAAGATGTGACCCAAAAGAAAAATACGAGCGCCCAAATCAGGTTGCCCATCATATTGGCCCTTGCTATATCAGCAGGTATTTGGATTGGTGCTACATTTGCCGAACCAAAATCCGATAGAAATGACCTTAAAGCAGCTTTGTACAAGATTCAGGAAATAATCACCTATATCAATAGAGATTATGTGGATAGTGTAAATACTAATGAATTGGTAGAGCATGGTATAGAAAAGATGCTTGAAAAATTAGATCCCCACTCTGCCTATATCTCTGCCAAAGATGCGCAGCTGGCAAAGTCCCAGCTTGATGGAGAATTTGACGGTATAGGGATAGAATTTGGAGTACTGCGCGACACTAT
Source organism: Anditalea andensis (assembly GCF_000714815.1). Taxonomy (GTDB): domain Bacteria; phylum Bacteroidota; class Bacteroidia; order Cytophagales; family Cyclobacteriaceae; genus Anditalea; species Anditalea andensis. The sequence continues at coordinate 67,852 of NZ_JMIH01000023.1, forward strand.
ATATGTAGTGGCACCTCTGACAGGAGGTCCTTCCGAAAAAGTAGGCATTCAATCAGGAGACCAGATTATCAAAGTTGATGGTAAAACAGTAGCTGGAACAGGTGTGACCAATCGGGATGTATTCGATCTTTTAAGGGGTCCTAAAGGAAGTCAAGTAGATCTTGCTATTAAAAGAAAACATCAAAATGATATGGTGGATTTTACCATAACTAGAGATAAAATACCTCAGTACAGTGTAAATGCTTCTTATATGATCAATGATGAAATTGGTTATATAAAAGTTACCAGATTTGCTGCAACTACCTACGAAGAATTTAAAAAATCAATAGAAGAGCTTAAGGCCCAGGGGATGACCAAACTTATGCTGGATCTCCAGGGTAATCCAGGAGGATACATGGGAGCTGCTATCAACATGGCCGATGAAATGCTTGGAGAGAATGCATTGATAGTATCACAACAGGGCAAGTTAAGTAGGTATAACCAAAAAGCTTATGCTGTAAAGCCTGGTACGTTTGAGCATGGATCTGTTATTGTATTGATTAATGAAGGAAGCGCATCAGCATCAGAAATCGTAGCTGGGGCTATTCAGGATAACGATAGAGGACTGATCGTAGGCCGAAGATCTTTTGGTAAAGGACTGGTGCAGATGCCGATAGACTTATCCGATGGAGCTGAACTTAGGTTGACAATCGCAAGGTACTACACCCCCACAGGTAGGTCTATCCAAAAGCCTTATGGTGAAGGAGAAGATTATGGCAAAGATTGGGAAAACCGATTTGAGCATGGAGAATTCTTTACTGCAGACAGTATTAAATTCGATGACAGTCTGCGTTATGAAACCAAGGGTGGAAGGCCTGTTTTTGGAGGAGGAGGTATCATGCCTGATTACTTTGTGCCTTTGGATACTACTATGAATAGTGCGTATATAAACCGATTGTTTGGCTCTGATTCTGCCCGAGAATTCATTCTCGGCTATGTAGATAAGAACAAACAGAAATTTGAAAATATGAGTTTTGAGGATTACCATAAAAACTTCGAAATCACAGACGCAATGCTGAAAGAAGTCATTCGCATAGGCGAAGCTAACAAAGTGAAATTTGATGAAAAAGGGTATAATAAATCAAAAGATTACTTAAAAATCTTATTAAAAGCCCATATGGCTAGAAGTGTGTATGATGATAATGCATTTTATAAAACCATAAATGAGATCAATGAGGTGTACATTCAGGCATTAAAGCTATTTGATGAAGCAGAAAATCTTGCTTTCCAGGGCAGCCGATAATTTTAAATGATGAAAAAGTGCAAAAAAGGCAGGTTTGATAACCTGCCTTTTTTGCATCCATATAGGAATAAATACTAATCTTCCATGTTATCACTTCAAAGCTTAACTCCATATATTAGGATTGGTTTTGGAGAAATTATTGTTTAATTTTTTGTCCAGATTTATAAGCTTCACTTAAAAACTTATTAAACCCAAAATATCATGAAATTAATATATTCTTTAATTTTAATTATTATGACTTCAGGAGCACAAGGGCAAGGGCTTTCAGTAAAACTAAACCACATAGCCGTACAGGTCACCGACCTATCTACTAGTAAAAATTTCTATGAAAACATTATAGGATTAAAACAAATCCCTGACCCTTTCAATGATGATGTGCATGTATGGTTTAACATAGGGCACAGTCAGCTACACCTTATAGAAAACGGAATAGTGGAAGGTGAGCAGGATAAAAATAGTCACCTTTGCTTTTCTGTCATCAATATGGATAAATTCATTGAAAGACTGGAAAATGCAAACATTACTTATTCAGACTGGCCTGGTAAAGAAGGTGCAATCACTAAAAGGCCAGATGGAGTAAAGCAAATCTATTTCAAAGATCCAGATGGTTATTGGATAGAAATAAACGATGATCATATTAGGCCTTAAATATAAATTGACTTCATATAATTTGACCAAATCATAGAAAAGCATTTAGAAAATAGCCAAATCTGAGAGCAACTTTTCTGAACAAATAAAAAAATCCGGGACATTCTCTAAACTCAGTAAAGTATAATCAATTGGTTTAATTTAAAATAAAAAGGGAACTAATCAGCTCCCTTTTTATTTTATTTAATTCTCTTCATATAATCCACTTGGCCATCTGTCATTTGAACTATTGATATCAGGTATGACCCTATCTGGATCTATCTGAATCGCTGTTACATTTTTATCTGATTGGATCAGGTGGTTCCACTGATTACCTCTTTGCCATATTTCCACAGGAAGTTTAACCCTTTCTTTTGAACCGTCTTCATAGGTGATTTCAAGTAAGATGGGCATAGGTATTTCACCTCTATTCGATATGGAAGCCACATATCTACCCGGCCCATATGGATATACTCCATCTATTGACAGATCTATATTGCCTGTTCCATAAAACCAGCCATTCCAAAACCAAGCTAAATTCTCCCCTGCTACACTTTCCATATGATTGAAGAAATCATTTGGCTGCGGGTGTTTGAATGCCCATGTTTTGATATAGGACCTAAAGGCATTATCAAACCGCTCTTCACCCAAAATATATTCCCGTAACATGATCAAACCTATAGCAGGCTTCATATAAGCAATCATGCCCAGATTTCGGGTAGACGCCACATCTGGATAGGTATCTATTCCTTCTCTTTCCCTGCTGGTAAGCCAGTTGGTATATCTCCTTGTCTGATTTAATGTAGAAGGGTATTCACCAAATTCTAATGTACTGTAATGATTTATAAAAGTGTTAAACCCTTCATCCATCCAGGCATATCTTCTTTCGTTTGTACCTACAATCATAGGAAACCAGTTATGACCAAATTCATGGTCGGTCACACCCCAGAGTGATTCACCTGTAGATTGGTAACCGCAAAAATTTAATCCAGGGTATTCCATCCCCCCTATATCAGCAGCCACATTTACAGCGGCAGGATATGGATATTCATACCACTTTTCCGAATAGTGCTCTATAGAAGCTTTACTATACTCCGTAGATCTGCTCCAGCCATCCTCCACATCACTTTCTTTAGGATATGCAGATTGAGCTATTATCTGCTTGCCACTTGGCAAGTTGATTCTAGCGGCATCCCAAATAAATGCTTTAGAGGATGCAAAAGCGACATCTCGAGAATTTTCTATTTTAAAATGCCAGGTAACCTTTCCATCCTGACGAGGCCTGGTCAAATTGGTATTTCCTACTTCTTCAGGAGTTATGATATAGACCGTAGTATCACTTTTACTGGCATTGTTTAATCTGTTCTGCAATTCTCTTGGAAGTACCTGAGCTGTGTTTTGCAGTGCCCCAGATCCCACTACGATGTGATCAAACGGAACTGTGACCTTGTATTCAAAATCCCCATAACCAAGATAAAACTCACCTGCACCTAGATAGGGTTCTACATTCCATCCCACCACATCATCAAATACAGCTACCTTAGGATACCATTGAGCCAAAGCATATATGGTTCCATCTGCTACTTCTAATCTGCCCATTCTATCCATTCCCTGCTCAGGGATTTTGAAATTAAAATCCATAGAAATGCTAGCCGTACCACCATTGGCAGGTATAGGCTCTGCAAAAAACACCTGCATCCTGGTATCATCTATTATGTGTCTATTAGATGAAGCACCTCTTCTTCCTACCGTAGCATTAAGATTTTGGATCTCATATCCACCATCCACGTCACCTGAATACCTATTACCCTGAATGGGAGTAGTCAATGTACCTCTGCTATCCGGTTTAAACCTGTTTTGTTCCAGATGAAGCCATACAAAATCTAGGGAATGCGGACTATTGTTTCTATAGTTTATCGTTACTTTTCCGGTTATGGTATGCTGCTGGTCGTCGAGTTCAGCCTCAATATTATAATCAGCTCCATTTTGCCAGTAACTGGGGCCTGGAGTACCCATGGCAGTCCTATATGGCGTGCCCTGTCTATAAGAAATATCCCTGAATTTCCCCATATTAGTTTCTGTAACCTGCTGAGCTTCTACTCCCCAAACGCAACTGGAAACTAAAAGGGAAAAAATAATTTTACGCCAAATGTTTTTCATAAGTGAATATCTAAATTATCATTACGCTAAAATACATAAACATATTATAACTCAAAAAGCATATGTTACTGTAGTACATAAAAGTAAAAAAAATACCTAGACATATTTCCTTTGGGAAGTTTCCCCTTTTAAGTGCAAATTTGCCTCTCCAATTTATGAATCCCTATGAAAAAAATATTACTTATAATAGGATGGATGGTATCCTATTACTCCCTATATGCTCAAAGCGACTCCTCTGCAGTAGAGCTCTCAGAAATTATCATCAATGAAAACAGGTTACAGATACCCTTCAACAAAACTTCCAGAAACATCGGCATAATCGGCAGAAAAGAAATAGAAACCACACCCGCCAGAAGCCTCCAAGAAATCCTGTCATTTACGCCAGGAGTAGATGTAAGGCAGCGGGGTGTCAGTGGAGTACAAGCCAACATAGGAATCAGAGGTGGTAATTTTGAACAAACGCTAATGCTCATTAACGGCATAAAGCTGACTGATCCCCAAACAGGGCACCATATGATGAATATCCCCATACCGCTCCAGGCTATACAGCGTGTAGAAGTCTTAAAGGGTCCTGCATCAAGAATTTATGGACAGAATGCCTATGCTGGGGCAATAAATGTAGTGACTACATTAGCAGACACAAAAAGTTTAAATTTTCAAGGGTATGGTGGAGATTTCGGAATGCGGGGCGCTAGTCTGGTTACATCTCTTCCTATAGGAACATTTAGACAAACAATTTCTGCCAGCCATGATGCCTCGGATGGGCATTGGTACAATTCAGATTTTAAGGTGAGTAATCTTTTTTATGAAGGAGGATTTGCCCTAAACGAAGATAATGAAATAAAAATTATGGCAGCAATGAGTGATAGATCATTTGGTGCAAATGGTTTTTACACCAATGCGTTTCCAGATCAATGGGAAAGTGTACAGACTTACTTATCGGCCCTCAGCCACACCTATGCTAAAAATGATATATATCTTCAGACCAGAGCCTATTGGAGAAGAAACGTAGATGAATTTCGGTTACGAAGGAATGAGCCTCAGTTTTCTACCAACAATCATATCTCTGACGTATTTGCGCTGGAATTAAACGGAAGCTATACAAGTATTGCGGGCATGACAGGTTTTGGCATTGAAGGCAGACGGGAAGAGATCGACAGTAATAACATAGGCCTTCGCCAAAGAGCGTTTCTAGGGCTATTTGCCGAGCACCGTATAGCCTTCGGGGATGGCTTCGACTTTAGAGCTGGGATTTATGCTAACTACTATGATGAATATGGATGGAAACCTTTTCCCGGAGCAGAACTCGGTTATCAATTAAGTAATCATTCCAGGCTATATACTAACTATGGGGTAAGCTACAGAATACCATCTTTCACCGAATTATACTACGAAGACCCCAGTAATCTCAGTAATCCCAATTTAGAGCCAGAGCAGGCTCAAAATTTTGAGATAGGATACCGGTTTCACAAAGAGCGATTCAGATTTGAAACAAATTACTTTTATAGATATACCCAAAATCTGATCGACTGGACCCGTTCCCCAAGTGAGGCTATACCAAACCCAAATCAATGGCAACCCCGGAACATCAGCCAGGTCACTTTTCATGGTCTGGAAACCGGATTTATCTACGCTATGAATGCAGGCTCCAGACATTTAAGACTTACAGAAGTTTCCTTTTCATATAATTACATCGATGCAGCATTGATACAGGCAGAGGGTGTCGAGTCAAGATACTCGCTTAATTCACTTCGCCACCAATTAATAGGCGGTATCCAAACAGAAATTGTACAAAGATCTGAGCTGACGGTTAAAGCCAGGTATCTGGAAAGAATGGCATTGGAACCATATTTTCTTCTAGATGCAAGGATAGATTATAATAGGTTAAAAACTTTGGGATTCTTTGCAGAAGCCTCCAATATCACGAATGCAGAATATATAGAGGCAGGTTTTGTCCAGATGCCAGGCAGGTGGTTCCGGGCAGGGATCAGTATAAACCTGGAATAGATATAAGTTATAATTGATTACTTATTAGTTAATATAGAGGTGTACAACCTTCTATGCGAGGATGTACACCTAACATATATAAATTTTAATCAGCTAATGCTATTTTAATATTTTTTAAACTTCATAATCAATGATATACAGAAGAAGTATAGAATTTTTTAATTCAAAAATTTGCACCTAATGAAATTAAAACTACCTTTGCAATCCAATTAGACATCAAAAGGGATGTTAATTTCATTGGGAGTTTAGCTCAGTTGGTTCAGAGCATCTGCCTTACAAGCAGAGGGTCGGGGGTTCGAATCCCTCAACTCCCACACTTGAATTCAAAAAAGGTGAAGGTATTTTCTAATAATTTTCCGGGAGTTTAGCTCAGTTGGTTCAGAGCATCTGCCTTACAAGCAGAGGGTCGGGGGTTCGAATCCCTCAACTCCCACATTCAAGCCTCATGTGAGGCTTTTTTTGTTTATGACCTTTTTCTGATGGCTGCTCTACTCTACATTTTGCATTCTATAATGCTTGATAAATATTACATTGGACATACCTCAGAACCAATTGATGAAAGGCTAAGGAAGCATCTTACATCACATTCCGGTTTTACATCTAAAGCAAAAGACTGGAAAGTGGTATACACTGAAGAGTTTTTCGATAAATCCCAAGCGTATAGAAGAGAAGTACAAATTAAAGGATGGAAAAGTAAAAGAAGGATACAAGAACTTATTGATAGAACCAGATAGCTCAGTTGCTTCAGAGCATCCCGCTCTTTTGAGCGGGAGGGTCGGGGTACCCCCGAAAGCTTTCGGGCCTCAACTCCACCTTTAAAGTCTATCAAGAGGCTTTTTAGAATTAAGCCAATTTTTTTTATCGTAGCTCTACTTTACATTCCATGATTCAACTATTTATAACTACCTATAGTTATAAATTTATACCTTCATCATTTTATAAAATTTAAAAATAATAAATTATAAATATGCCTTTAGGAGAAAAATTGGAAAATTATATCTACCAAAATCGCGAATTGATGATAATTTTAAGGGAAATGATCTCACCTTAATCGCCAATGACTTAGGCGAAGCAATTACCTTATTTATAGGCCATCGGAAAGATAATGGGGATATAAAAGGGGAGCACTATGTACGTAAGATAGTCAAAGATAAAATCTGGAAAAATTATCAAAAGCCACTGGGACAATAAAGGAAAAGTAGGATAAAAGATAATATTCACAATTCCAATTCCATCTTTACATCACACCTAGCATATTTGCCGCATTCTTTAACAGCTTCTTTAAATCCCATTTTTTTATAGAGGGATAATGCAGGTATCAGCTTACTGCTGCTATACAAAATGATCTTATCAGCACCTTTTTTTCTGGCTTCTTCTACTATGCCCATGATCAGAAGCTGGGCCACTCCTTTTCCCTGCGCTTCTGGAACTACTCCCATTTTGATGAGCTCAAAACTATATTCATCATCAGCCCTAATTAAACCAATAGTTCCTATTACTTCCTCTCCATCTTTAGCAAAAAGAATAACCCCTCCATTATCAATAATATGTCGGTCCGGCTCATCCAACTGCGCCATATCAAATGGTTCGATGGTAAAATATTTAGTTACCCATTCTTTATTAATGCGTCCGAAATGGATCTTTAGCTCCGGAGTATAGGGTACTATAGAAATTTGGTTCATAAAACGATTATATCAAACTGATTTTTTCTATGAAATTTAAGATTTTTAATTCTTTTTAAAAAAACCTGATATGAGATTAAGAAAAAAATCATGTCTTTTTTAAATTTTTCATTCTCTGCGCTTCAATAATAAATACTAAGGTTTCCTAAACAGGGCATTACTCTAAAACTGATAAAAAAAGCCCCGGTGTGATTTCCGAGGCCATAAGATTAAATGACAATATTAATAATGGATAAGAAAAACTCACTTACTATATATCTTACAGGTATTGTTACCTGACCCTTATATTTAAATGTGGAATTTGATCCCTTGTGCCAATGGAAGTTCAGTGGTATAATTGATAGTATTGGTCTGTCGTCTCATGTAGGCTTTCCATGCATCTGAACCGGACTCACGGCCTCCACCTGTTTCCTTTTCACCACCAAATGCTCCACCTATCTCTGCCCCTGATGTACCTATATTTACATTGGCTATGCCGCAGTCTGATCCGGCTACTGAGAGGAACAGTTCTGCTTCCCTCATATTGGTAGTCATAATGGCGGAAGACAGCCCCTGTGGCACGCCGTTGTGCATATCTATAGCTTCGTCCAGATCCGAATATTTCATCAGGTATAATATGGGAGCAAAAGTTTCATGCTGCACTATCTGGAAATGGTTTTCTGCTTCGAAGATACATGGCTTCACGTAGCAACCGGATTCATAACCCTCACCTTCCATGAGGCCTCCTGCTACTACTTCTTTACCTCCTTCTGCTTTTACTTTATCTATCGCTGCTAGGTAGCTATTCACTGCATCCTTATCGATTAAAGGTCCTACATGAAAATTTTCATCCAGCGGATTTCCTATAGTCAGGTTTTTATAAGCTGATGCAAGTCGGGATTTTACCTCCTCATAAACAGTATCATGAACAATCAGCCGTCTGGTGGAGGTACATCTTTGTCCAGCAGTACCCACCGCACCGAATAATGCTCCTCTTATAGCTATATCCAGATCGGCATTGGGGGTGATGATGATGGCATTATTGCCTCCGAGTTCCAGCAAAGATCTGCCTAGCCTAGAACCGACTGCTTCTCCCACCAACTTACCCATGCGCGTAGAGCCTGTAGCTGATACCAGAGGTATTCTTTTATCATGGGAAAGGTATTCTCCTACTTTGTAATTCCCTATGACTAAAGATGAAATCCCTTCAGGAAGCCCATTATCCTTAAAAACCTTGGCAGCTATATGCTGACATGCCAATGCAGAAAGGGCCGCTTTTTCAGAAGGTTTCCAGATACAAACATCCCCACACACCCATGCCAACATGGTATTCCAGGACCAGACCGCTACGGGGAAGTTAAAAGCCGAGATCACCCCCACTATACCCAATGCATGCCATTGCTCATACATCCTATGCCCAGGACGTTCTGAATGCATGGTGAGACCATACAGCTGGCGCGAAAGACCTATCGCAAAATCACATATATCTATCATCTCCTGGACTTCCCCCAATCCTTCCTGATAGGATTTGCCCATTTCATAAGAAACCAATTTACCTAGATCCTCTTTTCTTTCTCTAAGTGCATTCCCTATCTGCCTTACTATCTCCCCCCGAAAAGGAGCGGGCTTCTTTCTCCAAAACTTAAAGGCTTCCTGTGCCTTTTCGACAACTGCCTCATAGGCTTCCTCACTTGTGCTCTGTACTTTAGCAATAGCTAGCCCATTTACAGGAGAATAAGATGTTTGGTACTCCTCATTTGTCTCCATCCATTCTACACCGGTAGAAGTCCCTAAATTTTCTTTATTTACATGTAGCCTCTGTAGCGCTTCTTGAATACCAAAATTATCAGTCATAAATAAAAATGTTTTAGTCTAAAATAGTACTGATCCAAATCTACTATATTCATTTACCAACCACAACCGAAGCCTCAAATTTTAGAATTATTCCTCTCAGCATATAGGATCCATCATCCATTAATAGTCAAAAAAAAGGCCACCCAAAATGGGTAGCCCTTTTATCTAACATAAACCAACTAAACACTATCATCAATATCAATCCAAGGTTACTTCGAAATAAGCTTGTTGGCCACTCGAATACATACCTAACACCACTACTTCTTCACCCCTACTTTTCTTTAACACCTCTACCAAGTGATCGGCATCCTTGATCTTAGTTCTTCCTACCTGCGTGACAATAAATCCTTCTCTGACTCCAGCTTTCTGCCATTTTTCGTTATCTATACCATTGATCACCGCACCTCCTGAAAGTTTTAGTCTTTGCTTCACAGTAGATGTAACGTCACCAAAGCTTACATCTTGGAAAGAATTAACTTTAGGGACTTCTTTTTTTACCACTTTTGTATCTCCGGAGATATTCTTAAGGGTAGCTGTGGTGTTCAATTCTTTACCATTTCTCAAATATTTCAATGAAACATTATCTCCCGGCCGCTTTCTAGCTACCATTTCCTGCAGTTTAGAGGTGGTATATGTATTCATACCGTCTACTCCTATGATAACATCTCCAGACTTAAGTCCAGCTGCTTCCCCAGCACTTCCTTCATTTACTTCCATTACGTATACACCCCGATTCGCCTGTATTTCTTTTCCAAGATGTTCTTCAAGTTCCGGGCTTACATCATTGATCTGTACACCTAATAGTCCTCTTTGTACAGTTCCGAATTCAAGTAAATCATCCATCACCTTTTTTGCTATAGAACTAGGCACGGCAAAAGAATACCCTATAAACCCTCCAGATCTAGAAGCTATAGCTGTATTTATACCTATAATTTCTCCTGCCAGGTTAACCAGAGGTCCTCCTGAATTCCCTGGATTTACAGCGGCATCGGTTTGTATAAATGCTTCTACCTGTAAGTTGCTCTCATCTCTTAAAATCCTGATATTTCTTGCCTTGGCACTTATAATACCTGCAGTTACAGTAGAGCTCAGTTCCATCGGATTGCCTACTGCCAATACCCATTCTCCAATTTGAGCTTTATCCGAATCACCAAATCTTACAAAGGGGAGACCAGTTTCATCAATCTTCAAAAGCGCCAAGTCAGTTGTTGGATCAGTACCGATAACCCTTGCGGTATATCTTCTATTATCCTCTAAGGTTATGTCTATTCTGCTGGCATTTTCCACTACGTGATTATTGGTAACTATATATCCATCCTGAGATATAATAGCACCCGAACCAGAACTTCTAGCCTCTCTTCGCTGACCTTCCGGTCTTTCGGGAGATTTAAAGCCAAAGAACTCTTCGAATGGATCAAACCCCCTCTGTCTTTGCTGACCTTCACCTACCGATACCCTACTGTTCACATGAACAACCGCAGGCGTAACCATCTGAGCCGAGGCTACAAAATTTATCCCATCCGGAACATTAAATTTTTCATCATTGAGCCAATTCACCAAACTGGCATTCTGGTTTTCACTGAAATTTGAAGTGGGCTCTTGCCTTATCAGATAGCTGGCTCCCGCCAAGGCTACCATACCACCTATAAGTGACGCTAAGATGATCCCTAGAAAAAACTGGCTTCTGTTCATATGCTTTTCTTTTATTATTTTATTTATACTACATACACGAAATATAGGCATGGTAGTTCCTACTTATCAAGAACAAAACCTTTATTTAACACCCTTTAACTTTGTACTTTAAGCCATACTTCAAAAAATCCCCTAAAGGATATTATATAAACCAAAATAATAGTAACAGGTTTCTGTACTATGCATTTATTTTACTTCTATCTGATATTTATGGTTAAGCTTCTGGTTTTTCGGCAATAATAGCTTTAAGAGACCCTCTTCATATTGAGCTTCTATTTTCTCCTGAACCACGTCCTTGGGTATATGGAATGTTTTCGAAAATGTACCTTTGACTATTTCTTGAAGGTGGTATATTTTCCCTTGCGCATTTTCATTCTCTTTACGCTCACCTGTTACACCTAATTTATCATCAATTATATTGATCTTAATATCTTTTTTCTCCATACCAGGCAAAGCTACTATGACCCCATAATACAGATCATCTTCGTATATATCTACAGCTGGAGAAAAACGTTTTACAGATTTACCACCATGATTTGGGCGAATATCTTCTAATAAACCTGTGAAACCCGATTGATTAGGATTTAGAACATTAAAATTTACAAGTTTCATGATATTGAAGTTTATGGTTATTTTTATATAATACCCATATAAATCCATTCCACATCATATATATGCATATTACAATGACATTATGGCATTTATTCTTTTATAAATTATTGTAAAGACATTTAATCTACGCCATATTGACTTTCTTAATACATAAATGAAAAAACCACATAGCAGTATCATCGGTATATTCTTTGCATATAAATAATTTGGGAGCAGCACTTGTCTATCATTATTTAGATTACAAAAACACGTATGTATAAATATTCTTCAACTTTACTGTATTATCTTTTAATCTATTTATGTATAACAAGTTATACCTATGCCCAAACAGACCAGACACCTACAGACAATCTTCTCACAAGGGTAGACACCTCTGAAGCTCCTACTGCCAGACCTCAGGTAAGCTTAGATGATTTGATCCGAAAAAACGAAGCGTATACCATAGCTTTAAATCATATTCATGCAGGCTTAAGAAGAAGTTTTGATACTGTCACCATCAACAGAGAGCTGCCCGAACTGGAAAGAACGCTTGAGACAGTCGGACAAAGGCTGGAAAGCCAAGAATCCGCTCTTAATTTAAGATATTTAAGTGCCTTAGAAAATTTGGTGGTCAATTTTAGAGCCCAGGTAAATGATTGGCAAAGCAGTATCGACATCCGAAATCAAGACTTACAGTTACTGGGAGAGGAAATTTCAAACATTAAAAATGACCAAGACCTACAGCTGGCCCTTACAGATACTACCATTTTACCGGAATATCAGTTACAGACTGAGATGCTTCAATCACGACTGGCCAGAACTGACAGCCTATACAATGCACAAAGATTAAAAATGGCCAGAGTACAAAGCCGGATATCCTCCACCATGATTACCTTAAATGATTTTAATGAGGAAATTGATGAAAGACAAACGCTGTTAGAAAGAAGGCTATTCAGTAAAGAAACGTCATTTATCTGGGAAAAGCCTTTACTTGAATCAGATAAAAGTATTAGAGCACTCTATCGCGAAAGTTTTACCTTAAATGAAATCATCTTAGGACAATATTTTTCTTCTAATTGGTTACGCCACCTGTTCATTTCACTGGCAGGCGCAGGTTTTTTTATATGGTTTGTCACCGTTATAAGAAGAATCAAGAAGGAAAAGGAGTTTGCAGCCATCATATTGGAAAGGGCTATATATATACCTAAAAATCCCGCCTTAAGTGCATTGATGGCCATATTGCCACTGGCTCCGTTTTTCTATCTTAATCCTCCCCCTATCTTCTTACTCATTATTTTAGTGTTTACAGCTATTTCTGCTACTTTTCTAATTTACAATTCGGTCAATCATAAAGCTTTTTATTTCTGGATAGGGATATTTAGTGTATTTCTAATCTATTCATTGAGCAACCTGCTGGTAGAACCTGCATTTAGAGAAAGGTGGGTATTACTATTCCTCAGTATGGGGGGGATGCTATTAGCATATAAAACCATTAAGCTTTTGGACTATAATCCCAAAGAGTTTCCAAAATATATAAGTTACTTTTTATACTTATATATAGGGCTTCAATTCTTTTCTTTAATCAGTAATGTATTCGGCAGGTATGGACTTTCAAAAATGCTTGGGGTAGCCTCTACCACCAGTTTAGTTCAAGCCATTACTCTTTATGCTTTTGTTACTATTATATTAGAAGCCATCTATCTTCAGATTGAGGTAGGAAAATCAAATCAAAAAGAATTTGCTTCCTATTTTGATTTTAGAAGTTTACAGAAAAGATTAAAAAATCTATTGGTAGGACTTGCATTAATTATCTGGGGATATTATTTCACACAGAATCTTAATCTATGGGACTTTCTCTATGACAATGTGAGCAATCTGCTTAATACCGAAAGACATCTGGGCAGTTTCAACTATACCTTTGGCAGCATTTTGATTTTCGTATTGCTTATCTGGGTAGCCACCATTTTAGCTAGAAACATTGCCTATTTTGCCGAAATGAAAGATCAGGCTCAGGCAGATTCCAGGAACAAAAGACTGGGATCATCCATTCTGCTGATCAGATTGGGCATATTGATCATAGGCTTTATGTTGGCCATAACAGCTTCCGGTATACCTATGGACAGAATAGCCATTGTATTGGGAGCGCTCAGTGTGGGTATAGGTTTTGGTTTGCAGACGATAGTAAACAACCTGGTAAGCGGTGTAATACTCGCCTTCGAACGTCCAATACAGATAGGGGATACTATAGAGGTAGGCACTAGGATAGGAACAGTAAAAGAAGTAGGCATACGATCCAGCAAACTAAAAGGGTATGACGGGTCTGAAGTGATCATACCAAATGGTGACCTACTTTCCCAGCACCTGATAAACTGGACACTGACGGATAAAAACAGAAGGGTAGAACTGTTTATAGGAGTAGCTTATGGATCAGATGCTGACAAGGTAAAGGATATTTTGCTAAAGGTTATGGACAGAGAAACCATACTTAAAGCACCTGCCCCAGCTGTCTATCTGCAAGATTTCGCTGATAGTGCAGTGGAGTTCCGCTTGCTTTTCTGGGTTTCTGATATTAATACCTGGATAGTGGTTAGAAGTGAAATCATGACATCCATTTACAAGGAATTCGCTAAAAATGACATAGAGATACCATTTCCTCAAAGAGATCTACATGTAAAAAGCATGCCCCAAAATAATGGTATTACGTTTACTGAAACGAAGTATAAAAGAGATTTATCCCCAAAAGAAGATTCAGATGAATAAGCATTATTTTATCATCGGGGATGTCCATGGATGTCTAAAAACTTTTCAGGAACTAGTACACAGGTACTGGAATAAAGACAAAGAGATACTTATCCAACTGGGTGATCTGATAGACAGAGGAGCTTATTCCCCCCAAACCATCCAATATTGTATGGATTTGGAGGTAACTTATCCAGGTCTGACCCTATTTTTAAAAGGAAACCATGAACAAATGCTATTGGATTATTATGATAACATAGCCAGCTCCTGGTGGAACAACGGAGGAAGGGAAACAATAATCCAATTTGAATCAGCCAATTTGGATATAAAAGATTATTTGCCATGGATAAGAAAAAACCGTCTATTATATGAAAACAGAAATATTTTTGTGTCTCATGCTGGCTGGTCGCATAATGCCAAGGGAATACCCGATGATCGACATCCGAACGGCCTACTATGGAACAGGAGCAAGCTTAAAAACTTAGGCAAATTACAAGTGATAGGCCATACGCCTCTTACCAGTGGAATACCTTCTTATAATCCAGAATCTAATTCTTTGAACATTGATACGGGGGCTTATAAAGGCATCTGTCTTTCAGGCATAAAAATCGATGTAAATGGAAAAATTTTACAACACTGTTCTGTCCCCTCAATGATAGAAGATCTTATAGAATCAAATTAAAAAATAATGCATTCGTACATGTCATATACGAATGCATTATTTTCATTAATAATTATACCTCCCACCCCTCTCTATAGGTTCTACCTACGAACTGGTTGGCTTCCTCTAAGTTCGTTATTCTCATGTTTTCACCATCCCACAGTAATTTTTTTCTACCGTAAAATTCCATTTGACCTTTACTATTTTCCCTCCTCAGCATATAGCTACGAATCGCTAAATTACCCATTAAGACGGTTTCAGTCATAGGTCCCGCATAATCAAATGATGATGTCAAACCTTTATGTTCTGGACTGTTATATCCTGCTTTAATGGCATCTACCCATAATCTTTGGTGCCCATATTCAGGCTCATCACTTTTTTCTATTTCAGGACCAAACTCGGTGGTACCGTCATTTAAAAATAGCTTAGGCATTAATGGGGAACTGTCATTGATATTAGTAGTAATAATTCCTTTTTCCCCTATCATGATTACCCCGTTATTACTATTTTGACCTCCAATATCCTGATCAGCAGGGATAATGTCAGGATGAGAAGGACGGATCCCCCCATCACTCCAGGTCATTTTTATAGGGGATCCACTTTTTGCCGTTTCAGCAAAGCTCAGTGTGGTAAATGAAGATGCAGGGCAGCCTTCAGGATGGTAGTCGGGAGTCCACATTTTGGTATAAACCGAACCTACACTAGATTCCGCATCTAAGGGATACATCAAACCTAAGGTTCGAAAAGGTATGTCTATCAAATGACATCCCACATCTCCCAAAGCTCCGGTACCATAATCCCACCATCCTCTCCAATTAAATGGATGTAGATCTGGCGTATATTCTCTGTAGCTGGCCGGCCCTAACCAAAGGTCCCAGTTTAAATCTTTAGGTTTTTGGCTTTTGTCAGCTTGAGGCATGGCAAATCCCTGAGGCCATACCGGTCGGTTGGTCCACACCTGAACTTGGGAAATTTTACCTATCTTACCAGCATCGACCCATCCCTGTACGGTATTTAAAAGAGGATTGGACGCTCCCTGATTCCCCATCTGGCTTACGATTTTATTTTCTCTTGCCATTTGGGTAAGAAGTCTGGCTTCCCTTATATTATGAGTCATGGGTTTTTGGACATATACATGTACTCCACGTTTCATAGCATAAGCAGCTGCATGCCCATGTACATGATCAGGAGTAGAGATGGTAACAGCATCTATATCTTTTTCCTTGTCCAGCATTTCTCTGTAATCCGCATACAGCTTAGCTTTTGGAAATTTTTCTACAGTTTTTGAAGCGGAGCCAGAAAAATCCACATCACATAAGGCTACCACCCGCTCACGGCCATTTACTGAAGCATTGGCTATATCACTGGCCCCTTTTCCCCCGGAACCGATAGCTGCTAAATTGAGCTGGTCACTAGGGGCAATAAAACCGACCCCGCCAAGTACATGCCTAGGTACAATCATCACTGTAGATGCCATTGCTATATTTTTTATAAATTCCCTCCTGCTTTTATGAGAGGTTTTTGGGGGGTTTTTCATATTTATAAATATTTGGTTATAATTTAATCTTAAATAACGAAATAAATTCTATTATAATCAACTGGAAAACCCAATACGTAAAAGCATCATAGCCGAGAATACCTATATAAAAAAATACGGTTATTGTAAGGAGAAGTATTATATTCGGTTTTATAGGATGATCAGGGTAAATATATATGATGTCAACAAAAACCGGTAAGAAAAAAAGATTGATTTAAACACGGTTTGTATTCAAAATAAAAAAGAAAATTGGAGTATCTTTTTTATTATTAAAGTTTAAAATTTTACGGAATAAAGCCTAAAACCTATTCGATAAAGGTTAAAACAGGAATGCAAGATCAATGGGGATGAAGTGGTATTCTGAGAACAGGGGGACAGAAAACACCGTCATGCTCCATATTATTGACCAATACAGCTATTCCCAATTTTTTAACCTAATGCAGAATTTCTATTCCAAGTTAATAGCCACATATAGAAGCATACCATAAAAAAAGCCCTGCATCTCTGCAAGGCTTCTGCTCCTCCTCTTGGGCTCGAACCAAGGACCCTTTGATTAACAGTCAAATGCTCTAACCAACTGAGCTAAGGAGGAATTTATTTATAAGTTGATATCCCTTTTCCGATATCGTGATGCAAACATAACAGGTTGTTTGTTTTATTCCAAACGCCCAGCTTAAAAAAATATGCATTTTTAAAGCCCCAATTGATTTTTACCTCAATTTCAAGGACTTAATTTTCACCATTAATCTGCTATATCATCGATTACCTTTAAATATCTTTTGGATTGTGGTCCTGGCTGAAATCTGTAAATAAAATTTAATCTATAATTTCCAGTCATAATAGAATTAGAAAACTGTTGATTATTGGCAAACCGGACTTCATTATATACATAATTTGCATTGATGGACCATTTATCCGAGTTATAACCTGCAAAAGCTCTTAAAAACATGTTCGGACGAATGCCCCACTCTGTATTTCTATCCAACTGTCCTTCTAACATCGAATAACCAAAATTAAGGTTCATAGTAGCAGAAGTGGTAACAAACCAGTGCTTTTTTATCACTAAAGTATAGGCATAGCCGGCATTGGGGCCAAAGTTAAAAAAACGCAGGGTCCTGAAATTCCTGGCTGGATCCTCCACCACATTTACCGGTAATAGCGTACTGTCAGACATCACCCTGCCACCGTACATTTCAAACCCAACCAAAAAAGATCCCGCGGATCTCTTTTGCCATTCATTCTGCAAAAATGAAGCTCTTAAAGAAAGTTTATCTCCATTAAACAGGTATTGGCCAAATGCTCCAATTTTAGTAACGACCATATCCGGACTAACATAGAAATTTTCTGAAGGCGGTGCAGCAAAACCCTGGGGAGAAAGATGGTAACCACTATAAAACTGGCCAAACATATCTAAAATAAAATTCTTTGGATAAGCATGAACCTGTAAATCAAGATATTTGGTCTCCCCTTGGCCTCTGTCAGGATTTAGGATATCAAAACCATAAGCAAGGTTTAAAGTAGCAAATTTATAGGTAGCACCTACACCATGGTTTAGTGTGGTATTAGGAGAAAACAGGTAATCCTGGTTCTCGACATTGTCACGAATTTTAACAGCGGTATATTTTCTTGAAAGATATAGCCGGCCTATAATATGATCGGGATACGTTTCATAATACCTAGTATCATTAGCTACCTGCGCTATTCCTGAATGGCCTATGCTGAATAAAATACAAATAACAATTAGACATATAATGTTTTTACTGATCATATAGGCGAGAAATAGATTAAAATGAACAACGGTGTCTAGGTAAATTTTAGCAATTTATTAATAATATTCTGATAATAGATAGCATTTTAAAAAAAACACATTCAAAACAATATACTAACCATTTGAATTATAACAAGTTAGTAAACAATTATCATAAAATGTCCCATCCCATATCCAGGCTATAAATTATAAAGATGCTTCCCCAATAACCAGACCATTATATGAAATTAGAAGTATCCAAAAATCCTTTTTACATATTTCGATGAAAAAAGCATCCACACACAAAATCATTTGAAAAGGTGAAAATCATTTGCCAATAATCTAAAATACTAACCCAACCTTCTGAAATTCAAAACACTTAGATAGGGCAAAAATAATGTTAAATAAAAATAAATGATCCCGTTTATTTACTGTCAGCCTAAAGCCCCATGAACTTCAACGCATTGCCTATAAAGGAAAGGCCTTAAAAAAATCTTACATGCAGAACTATTGACAAAAAAAATCCGGGCAAAGCCCGGATCTTAATCTTATAAACCAAACAATTTATGGGATTAGAAAAAATAATTATCACAATAATCCCATATATTTTAACTGTGAAAAATTATCATATAAAAAATTGCTTAATCACCCGTTTCAAAGGTACGAAACATTCTAAATACAAATCAATACCTAGTTCTAGGTATTTTTAGGTTTTTTAGAAAAATAATTACAATGTATAATTGAGGTAATTCAATATTTATAAAATAGGACAGTAAATTTAATCGAAAATTCTTAAACCCATTAGAAAATAACCAACCGCACTGTTTAGTTATTCAAGCAAAAATCAAAACATAAAACTTATTTAAACACCTTATTTTCAATTATTTATAACTATAATAAAAAAAATAAGGACTTTCGGATTTATACTTTTAATCCTGCTAAACCGATTTTCTATTCTTCGTGTATTCACCAAATTCAATCAATATAAAAAAGAAATTTTTTATTAGAATAATTATATAAATACAACCTGTTATGGAGAAAAAAAAACCGTCTACAATAACTTTAACAGAAGGAAAGTTAATTTATACTGCCAAATGTGATTGCTTTACATATTTTATTAATTTCACGTAAACTTGAAATTTATGTCAGCAAAAAGTCTGGTCAGCGTAGTTATCCCCTGCTATAATCAGGGGCATTTATTGACAGAGACAGTCAATTCTGTAATGGCATCTGATTATCCTGTGGAAATAATCCTAGTAAATGATGGATCTACGGATCATACTGAAGCCATAGCTAAAAACTTAGGCTTGCACCATCCCCACATCAAATATATAGCTCAATCAAACGGAGGGCCATCAAAGGCACGGAACCGCGGCATTGAGTTGGCCCAAGGAAAGTACATACTGCCACTTGATGGTGACGATATTATAGCGCCAAATTATATATCATCTGCCTTAAATGTATTGGAATCCCGACCTGAAGTCAAAGTTGTATATTGCAGAGCAGAAAAATTCGGAACAAAGATAGGTCCATGGAACCTTAAATCTTTCACCCTTCAAAACCTGGCAGTAGATAACATGATATTTGTAAGTGCTTTGTATAGAAAATCTGATTGGGAAGCTATAGGTGGTTATGCAGAAGAAATGACATGGGGGTATGAGGACTGGGAATTTTGGATCTCTATGCTCAAAAATGGCGGCAAGGTAGTTCAGCTTCCTTTTGTTGGTTTTTTCTACAGAACCAGCCCAGTTTCAAGGCGTAAAAGCGTAAAAAGGGAGGGGAAAAGGAAAACCATTGCTTATCTGAACAAAAAGCATAAAGACTTCCTCTTCAAATACCTAGATGGTCCATTAAGAAACAGCAGAACTCACTCCAAAAAGATCAACAGGCTGTTACGGATTTTCTACAGACTTTAACTATTAGGTTACATCCATATTACATTTTCCCTTTCCATCATATTATCCATTTCATCTAGAATATCAAATAGACTAATTTTACTATTATAATCATTCATCTGCCTGCGCAAAATACTTCTAGAATTTTGGATTTTTTCATCATACTGTAGAAATGATTTATAGCTTTTATAAATCCAAAACTTGCCCAAAATCATCTTTGGGATCACTTCAAGCCATAAAGTTTGATTTTTAAAAGAAAGAAAATTATCCTCACTCAAATGGACCCCGTGAAAAATGAGCCTGTTACGGAAATATATCTCTTTAATACCTTTTTTTAAATTTTCCTGCTTTATGGTACAAGACCCCAGATGATAACAGATGCTGACATGGTCATAATAACATTTCCATCCCATCCGCCATGCCCTGGTGCTGAGGTCTAGATCTTCAAAATAGAAAGGAGAATAAATTTCATCAAATCCCCCCAAATACTTCATTTTTTCCGCATCGACGAGTGCATTCGCTCCGGAAAGAAAGGCTGTAGGAGCATATTCCCCGGCTCCTTGAAAATAAAACTGGGAACTTATTTTAAATTTATCTCCCACCTTTTTAGGATATTTTGCAGCGACTTCAACATTCCCGCTATCCATCTCCAGGATTTTACCCATTACACCAAACGTATTTTTATCTTCAAAAACATTCCATTGGTTAGAAAAGTATTCTGGAGTAAGTTTTATATCGGAATTTAGAAAAAAAAGATAGTTATATCTTGCCTCTGCCATTCCTGCATTACATGTAAAAGAAAACCCCTTATTGATTTTGTTTTTAATTATCAATACCTGAGGATAAGTATGTTGTAAAAAAGCTATTGAATCATCGGTAGACGCGTCATCTACGACTATCAATTCCCACTTTGCTACCTGCTCCAAAGCCGCCATAGTATATGGCAAATATGCTTCAAGCAATTTTCGCCCATTATAATTTGGAATTATAACAGATAAGGATTTTTCGGTCATTCTTATGGCTGAAAGTTAGATTTTATCTTTACTGTTCCAAAACTTCTTCCAATAGTATTTAATCGGCTGGCTATACTTTAGCATTTTCCATGGCCTACTCCCATGAGGTCTATGCAAAACGGGTACATCCATCAAAACGTAATTCTGAAAACCTAGCCTTAAAGCTGTCTGGGAAATAGTGGTATCATACCAGTCTTTGGAATCATCGAGGTCTACAAAATCAAATGATTTTAAAAAATCCACCGAAAATAACGTACAGCAAAAACTTAAGCTTCTGGAAGTGGATATTTGCTTATCCTTTACATCACTGAATTTTAAATAGGGAAAATTCACTTTTCCTTCCTGGTCCACAGTGATGGCCCCTACAAGTCCAGCTTTGGGATGAGCTTTGTGAAAGCGGTACATTTTTTCTAAAGTATCTGGACCTACCTCCACATCTGACTCCACTATTATCAAAGGGACTTTTTTGTCCAAGGCTCGCTTCTGGGCCAGTTGAAGCACCAATTTATAATTAGGGGAAGGCGTATCAGTTAAATCCTCTAGGTTTATGAGGTTATATCCGATACGGCCTTTATTTTCCTCCAATGAATAGGTAGTATCATCTGAACTGAAATCATTAAATATCTGGTGATCAAGCGCTATAGACGAAGCCTTAATGGCCTTAGCTGTTTGAAGTGTGTATTCCAATGCATCTTTAACAGGAGTGATTACCAGAATTTCAGCCATAAGTGGATGTACTTAATTCTATTTTAAATTATTTTAATTTAGATAAAGCTTCTTTAATCCTCTTTAAGGCCTCTTTAAGTTCATCTTCCGACGCTGCGTAGGACAACCTTACACAGTCGGGAGCCCCAAAAGCTGCACCAGTAACCAAAGATACATGCGCTTCATCCAATAGATATAAACACAAGTCATCGGCATTATTTACAGAATGCTTTCCTGAAGTCTTTCCAAAAAATGATGTAACTTTTGGAAAGAAATAAAAAGCACCTTCAGGCACATGGGTTTCTAGCCCTGGAATATCTTGGATTAGTTCCAATACTAAATCCCTTCTCCGAAGATAGGCCTCTGCCATCACCGTGGAAGGGCCGTGGTCCCCCCTGATGGCTGCCAGAGCAGCTCTTTGGGCTATGGTATTGCCTCCTGATGTAAACTGGCCCTGCATTTTTTCACATGCCTTGGCTATTTCAACCGGAGCGCAGATATACCCTACTCTCCATCCGGTCATGGCATATCCTTTAGAAAAACCATTTACAGTAATAGTCCTTTCAAACATCCCATCAAATGAAGCGATGCTGGCATGGGCTCCAGTGAAATTTATAAGTTCATATATCTCATCAGCTATCACAATCACATCCTGTCTACTTTTAATAACTTCTGCAATTGCTTCAAGTTCTTCTTTACTGAATACCGAACCAGTTGGATTGCAGGGTGAGGAATATATAACAGCTCTGGTCTTATCCGTAAGTGCATCACTTAACTGATCAGCGGTAGCTTTAAAGTTATTTTCCAGATTACCTTCTATAAGTACGGGCACCCCCCCTGCCAATTTTATGATCTCAGCATAGCTCACCCAATAAGGGCTAAAAATGACTACCTCATCTCCTTCATTGAGCAGACACATAAATATATTTGCAATAGAATGCTTTGCCCCAGTACTGAGTACGATATGCTCTGCTTTGGCTTCACTGATATGGTTTACATCTCTTAACTTAGCAGCTATAGCTTCCCGTAAATCCTGATATCCTGCCACAGGTGGATAAGCAAACCATTTTCCTTCATCAACAGCAGCCTTAGCTGCCTCCTGAATATGTACAGGTGTCTTAAAATCCGGCTCTCCCAGACTAAGGCTTATTATATCTATTCCTTTTAATTTAAGTTCTCTTGCGGTTTTGGCCATAGCTAAGGTGGCCGATTCCTCCATGTTGTTAATGCGGTCTGATAATATATAATTCATATGTGAGGTAAATTTTATAATTTGCCAAAAATAAGTAATATGCTTGGGAAATCTAAACCTTTATGATAATACATATCTCCTTTAGGCTTATTAATAATATTACCTCCCATTTATCGTTAATGTTTGCATGAAACTTGTAAAGTTAATTATTCTAGCAATTTTCTTATTTCCTTATACTGTTCATTCTCAAAATAATGAACCAGATTCTTCTGGAATAGTAAATCATTCACTATTACCTACTACTGCACCTACCCTACTATTTAAGGACCCAGATGAAACTTCTAAAGCTGATAAAAAAAAGAAGAAAAAGAAAAAGAAGAACATTTATTTTGGAGAAAAAACTAAGAAAACATATATAAGACAAACCCTTAGAAATCAGACCCATTTTGTATTTTTTCATTATACCGCAGCAAAAAAAACTGTAGACCCTTATATTAGAGATGTATACTGGGTAGAAACCAAAGATAAGACCATAAGAAACCGTGATTTTGATCCATCAAAAGGATATTTGCTACATGGCCCATATGAGAAGCGGGTGGATGATGTACTAGTAGAGAGCGGAATGTACTATTACGGTACCAAACATGGCAGATGGATGAAATATGATGCGAAAAACATATTACAAGACAAGTCCCATTTTTCAGAAGGATGGCCCAAAGCTTCAAGAGTGAGCTATTATAATAGGGCTGATAGAAAAATAGAAATGGTTACTCCTATTGAGTATGAACTCGAAGAAGGAAATTTTTTCCATTTTTATGAAGATGGGCAAATTGCAGTGACAGGGGAATACCACTATGGTGAAAAAGTTGGGCTTTGGACAGAATATTGGAATACTAAGAACAATAAAACTATTAAAAAAAGAGAAATACAGTATCAAGAAAATCCCTACAGCAAAAATTTTGTTCCTTACATAAGAGCAGAATGGGACAAAGATGGTAACCTGGTCTACAAAAAAGAAAGTTAAACCACATACAATATCCTTCTATCCTCAGCATCTTTTTTATCCAATTTTATATAGAGATAACACTATAGTAATAACCCCTTTTCTGCGGAAAAGGAAACTGATATTTTTATTAACACATAGTCTTTAAGCGAATTTGAGTATTTAATTCGACTTTATTTTTTTGTTAAAAAAAGTTATATTTTATCTCAAGTACCAAAAGTCGTCTTAAAATACAATTTCAAAGGTATCAACAAGAATTTGTATAGTTTAAAAATAACACTGCTTTTCAAGCCAAAAACACGATTTTTTATGCTTTTTTGTCTCACAAAAAACCCTTACTATTGATCAGTCATAACAGACTGCACTATGGAAATGGCCCAAACTACAAACTAATAAAAACCATATTGCAATCTTAGAAAAACCATATTTAAATCTTCACGTATATATTAATATTATATTACAATATCGTTTAGAATTTTAATTACCTTAAAACTGATTTCCTTAGACCGTGATAAAAAGCTCCTTAAATGTTTTGCCTGGATGGATGGTCCTTTTGGTGGACTTCGCAATATTTCTACATGCGGGCATCCTTTCCTATTTGATAGTAGGAAACTTTAATCTGGGAGACTTTTTTAGTTCTGGATTTTTGCTAGGCAGCAGTTTGTTTGCTTTAATGGCAACTATCGTTTCCTTCGTTTTTAAAAATCACCTTATCAGTTCCGAAGAGAATATACTATCAGAGATTTTCAGTTCTATAAAAGTTCTGATGCTTGCTATATCACTGTTTCTATTCTTCCACTTTATTTCTAAAGCCTATGTAGATTATCCGCTTTTCAGCGGAGAATTTTCATTTATGGCTATGCTCTTAGGTTTTACGTTGTTTGGTTTGCTTTTTTTTAGATTGGCTATAAGGCAAGCCATCGATTACCTGAATAATCAAGATTCTATACAACATAAGTTCCTAATAATAGAAAACCCCTCTCATTCATCCATTGCTAGAAGAACACTACAAAAATTAGGCTTTCCACTACACCTTATTAAAGCCTACGTCTCTGAGTTTCCAGTGCGTCCAAGCCAGAAAATTTTGGGAGCACCAATTTATGAAAGTACCATGGAAATAAAGAATATTGTAGGTAAACATGATATTACCGATATCATATTAGGACCTAACCTGAAATCTTCCGAAAAAAGGTCATTTATAGACCAAAGCATATCCGCTGGTATCAGGCCCAGTATCGTTAAAATAAAAGATCCCTGGACCTTAAACAGTGTCGGTAGTCTAGGAATAAAAAAAGTGGTGGTAGAAGATTATTTGGCAGAAGATCAAATTATTTTAAATGACAGACACCTGTACCAATACATCAATCAGCAGACAATTTTACTTGCCGGAGCAGCAGGAAACCTTGGCCAGGAAATCTGCCGACAGCTTTTATTCCTAAACCCGGCACACCTTATACTTATAGATCAGGACGAAGAAGGTTTAGCAGCTCTGGAAAATAGAATCCAGACACTCCAGTTGAATACTACTATAACTCCGGTAATAGCAGATATTAGGAATAAAAGCAGGATCAGAACGGTATTTGAAGAATTTAGACCCGACTTGGTATATAATGCCGCATTGTTCAGTGAAACTTCATTTATGGAGGTATATTCAGATGAAGCGCTTCAAATCCATATAATGGGTACCAAAAACCTGGTAGATCTGTCAGAAGACTTTGAAGTGTCCAGATTTATACAAGTAAGTGCTGAGCAGGCAGTAGCTCCAAGGGAAGTAACGGCTGCTTCTAAACGCCTGGCCGAAATGTACGTGCAGCACGTAAATGCCAGAAAAAGTTTCTCAGTGAAAAAAACAAAGTTCATCATCATCAGACATGGAAACATATTGGGCTTAAATGACAATGAAATTCACAGTATCAGAAAAGACATCAAATCAGGTAAACCCGTACTGATCCATCATCCTAAAACTTCTAAATCTTTTTATTCTTTAGCCGAGACAGTAAAATTTATCCTTACTTCAAGCATCCTTGGTCAGGGAGGGGAAACCTATGTAATGGATAAAAAAAACAGCATTACATTGGTAGATTTAGTACATAAAATCGTAAAACTCAGCGGCGAAAATATCACAAGTGAGTTAAGAGTACATTATAATAAAAACATCCGGCCTATAGAGTCTCCTACTACTTATAACAAAAACAGTGAATATCTTCTACCCACTACACATGAAGATATTTTTCTGGCAGTCCCTTTAAAGAGTAACTTTGAAGGTATAGAAGAGAAAATTGAACAATTGGACTACATCTTACAACAGAACAATCCCATTACCCTTATCAAATATTTTAAAAGTATAATTCCAGATTTCGTCAGTAATAATAAATTTATTGAATTAAATGAACGATCGAACTAGATTGATCCTGATGATAAATATAAAGCTTACAAAAAGAAAATAACCTAATAAAATGCATCCTCAAAATGCTTAAATGATACATTCCCCTTCTGGTCTTTATATACTGCTATTATATCAAATCTGATATCCTTATGCCAGTCTTTTTCATGGACATAATGATCAGCCGCTGAAATTATAAGTTCGCTTTTTTTGTAATCCACAAACTCCTCTGCAAATCCATACCCTGTTCCACTTCTAAATTTAATTTCTACAAAAATCAGAATCCCCTTATACTTCATGATCAGATCTATCTCTGCATGCCTGTACCGATAATTGGACTGGATAAATTCATATCCTTTAGCCACTAGCCATTCAGCAGCCAGACGCTCGGCTTCATTCCCCCTATCATTATGCTGTGCCATAGTAAATAATTGTTTAATTTTGGGAAGACAAAAATTTCAGTAATCAGTCGTATACAGATCACTTTTACAACCACAATGCAAGCTTAAGCATGAATAAATTTAAAAATAAAAAAGTAAAATTTATAGATCTTGGTTTAAAAGATTATCAAGATACCTGGGCATATCAAGAGGCACTTTTTGCAGAGACTGTATCTACGAAAATAGAAAACAGAAAGATACCTGAAGAAAGTCATAAAAACACGGACAATTATCTCCTATTCGTTGAACATCCACATGTATATACGCTCGGTAAAAGCGGAGATACCACGCATCTACTATTAGACACGGAAGGACTGAAGGAAAAAAATGCCACATTTTATAAAACAAACCGTGGTGGTGATATAACTTATCATGGTCCGGGCCAATTAGTGGGATACCCACTTCTAGATCTTGATAATTTTTTTACTGATATTCACCGGTATCTCCGGCTATTGGAAGAATCCATAATCCTTACACTGAAAGATTATGGTATAGATGGAGGTCGTATAGATGGACTTACCGGAGTATGGATTGATCATATCGAAAAGAAAAACCCAAGAAAAATCTGTGCTTTAGGAGTAAAATCCAGCCGATGGGTAACCATGCATGGGTTTGCATTCAACTTAAACGTAGATCTTTCGTATTTTAACAACATAATCCCCTGTGGTATATCTGACAAAGCGGTAACATCCCTTCAACAAGAGCTGGGAGAAGAAGTTGACATGGAAATAGCAAAGATCAGGGTAAAGAAACATTTGGCAGAATTGTTTGAAATGGAATTAATTGATTCCGAGCCCCCCGTAGTAGCTAACAGACAGGACGAGAACTGAATAAAAAAATGATCAAAGACATAGAATTTCATCCTGTGACAGGACTGAAACTGGCGATAGCCAAAGAAGAAGTAAACGGGAAAATTGAATGGAGTGTATATATCATTAACCTTAATCTAATAGAACTTCATACCCTCATGGTCACCTCCAGAGGATATGGTGTTATAGAAGGCGAAGAAAAGAAAACTTCCACGCTTAGGCATATGATAGAGGAACTGAAGGCACAAAGTATAGCGAAGATCGAACCCATAGATCCGGCTTTATTTGCATTGACAAATGAATTTTGGGTAAGTTATTATATCTTAGATCAAATATTTGATAAAAAATTTATCTTCGTGGCAGGCAGTATGGAACCTGATAATATTATATATATACCTGAATTAGGATTATACGGAGTGCTACATTCATAAAAAATGATCAGATGGCGGATTTTTTCAGTGACCTGCGGAATATTCTTTTTTTGGATATAGAAACAGTTTCCCAGACCGGAAGGTTGGAAGAACTGGACACCAGATTACAATCTGAGTGGCTAAAAAAACACCAGCAGATCATAAAAGATGAAAATATTTCACCCGAAGATTCCTATTTCCAAAAAGGGGGAATCTATGCGGAATTTGGGCAGGTGATTTGTGTGGGTGTTGGATATTATGTATACAACCCTGATGAGGATAAGTTACACTTTCGTACAAAGACCTTTGGAGCTGCTTCAGAAAATGAAATTTTGTGGCAATTTAGAGAACTGCTTGAAAAGAAAAGATGGACCCTCTGCGCGCACAATGGAAAGGAGTTTGATTTTCCATATTTATGCAGGCGAATGCTAGTGAATCAGATCCCTTTACCGGATGTGCTTCAGCTGGCTGGCAAACGACCCTGGGAAATCAGACATATAGATACTTTGGAACTATGGAAGTTCGGCGATTATAAACATTATACTCGACTTGAACTTTTAGCTGCCTTATTTGGAATTGCCAGTTCAAAAGAAGACATTGATGGAAGTCAGGTCAATGAAACTTATTATAAGGATCAAGGTTTAGATACTATAAGGCTATACTGCCTAAGGGATGTCGAAGTGACTGCCCGCTTATATCTGGCTTATCAAGGACTTCCTTCAGATTTACAAATTGAAATAGTAAATCTGGATCAAGAGAAAGATCCCTCATCACCCGAAGCAGAATAAGGTGCTTCGATTTTATATTATAAAACCAAACAATAAATTTTTATGGGAAGAAAAACAGGAAAAAATAAAGGCGAAAAAGTAATGGATTCTTCACAGTTAGCAAGAACCATCCTTAATTTTTTGGATAACAATTATGGTGAAGAATATTCATCCAAACAAATGATAAAAAAGCTGGAATTACGAAATCCAGCTTCCAAAAATAATGTGGAGCCTATATTACAGCAACTGGTAAAAGCTGGTTCAGTAAGTAAAAGTCCACGCAATATGTATTCCTCCACCAAAGATCCAGAATTCATCACAGGGAGAGTAGATTACGTAAACCCAAGGTTTGCCTTTATCATACCAGAAGACAGGGAGCGTTATCCTACAGATATCCAAGTCAAGGAAAATGACCTAAAAAACGCTCTAGACGGAGATACCGTAAGGATAATGGTCTATCCAAACAAGGGAAGATCGGGAAGGCAAGAAGGCAAGGTACTGGAAGTGGTGGAGCGATCACGTGACGAATTCGTTGGTAGGATAGAAATTTCGCCTAGATTTGCCTTTGTAGTGGCTGATTTTAAAAAGATGCATCACGATATCTTCATTAAAAAGAGTGACCTGCTGGGAGCGGAGCATAACCAGAAAGTGGTGGTTAAAATGACAGAATGGAGAAATGAAGATAAAAACCCCACCGGAGTAGTAACTCGAGTGCTGGGTGAAGCCGGAAATCATGAGGTAGAAATCCATTCTATTATGGCAGAATTCGGATTGCCTTTTGACTATCCCGAAGAGGTGGAACATGAAGCTGCGGAAATAAGTGACCAAATTACTGACAAAGAAATCTCGGAAAGAAAAGACTTTAGAAGCATCACAACGTTTACCATCGATCCGGCAGATGCCAAAGATTTTGACGATGCCATTTCCTATAGGAAAATGGACAATGGACATTTGGAAATAGGCGTCCACATAGCAGATGTTACACATTACGTAAAGCCTAAAACCTTGCTCGAAAAAGAAGCGCTGGACAGGGCTACATCCGTATACCTGGTCGATAGGACTATTCCTATGCTGCCGGAAAGATTGAGCAACGGGCTGTGTTCTCTCCGGCCCAACGAGGACAAATTAACCTTCTCCTGCGTATTTGAATTGGATGAAAATGGGGAGGTACATAAACAATGGATCGGCAGGACAGTAATACATTCTGACAGGAGATTTGCCTATGAAGATGCCCAAGCCAATATAGACGCACAGTCCGGAGACTTCTATGAAGAACTGATCATATTAAATAACCTGGCAAAAAAAATACGTAAAAAGCGGTTTCAAAAAGGTGCCATCAACTTTGAAACTGTAGAAGTGAAATTTAAACTGGCAGAGGATGGAACTCCGATCGGGCTTATGGTCAAAGAGCGAAAAGACATCCATAAGATGATAGAAGAATTTATGCTTCTTGCCAATCGAACCGTAGCTGAATTTATATATAATAAAAATAAAGGGAACGACACCTTTGTATACCGGACTCACGATTATCCTGATATGGAAAGGTTAAACACCTTTTCTAACTTTGCCATTAAATTTGGGCACGAAGTTAAACTGGATGAAGAAAATAGGATTTCCTTTGTACTGAATAAGCTCATGGAAGATATTCAGGGTAAACCTGAACAAAATGTGTTGGAGCAGTTAGCCATAAGAAGTATGGCCAAAGCAAAATATACCACTGAACCAAAAGGACACTTTGGCCTAGCTTTTAAACACTATACGCATTTCACCTCCCCTATCCGTAGATATCCGGACATGATGGTACACAGATTACTGCAGCACTATCTAGATGGGGGCAAATCTCCTGACAAAGAACCATGGGAAGATAAAAGTGTGCATTCATCTGAAAGGGAAAAAAGGGCTTCTGATGCTGAAAGAGCTTCCATTAAATATAAACAGGTAGAGTTTATGGCCCTTGCTGAAGTGAAAGATTACGAAGGAATAATTTCCGGTATTACAGAATGGGGTATCTTTGTAGAAATTACTGAAACTAAATGTGAAGGGATGATCCGGTTACAAACACTCAACGATGACTATTATGAATTTGATGAAAAACACATGCGCCTGATCGGCTCCAAAAATAAAAAAATGATAACCCTTGGTGACAAGGTTAAAGTCCGTGTAGTCAATACGGATATTGATAGAAGAACCATTGACTTGGAATTTGCAAAGGATGAGTAATATAAAAGAATTTAATACCCGACTGCTGATGGAGAATTTAGAAAACCACCTGAAGCAGTTCCATTATGGCGAGTACCCCGTAGAGTTATATCAGCCCATCTCCTACATCATGAACCTGGGAGGCAAAAGGATCAGACCTTTGCTTACCCTTCTTGCTTACTCTCTCTATAAGCAAGATTACAAAAGTATCCTTACTCCTGCTACGGCTATTGAAGTATTCCATAATTTCACCCTAATGCATGATGATATCATGGATAAAGCACCTCTAAGAAGAGGTGAGCAAACGGTCCACGAAAAATGGAATGCCAATACCGCCATCCTATCAGGTGATGTGATGCTGGTAAAGGCTTATGACATGTTATTAGAAATTGACCCTATAATACTCCCCTCCATCCTGAAAAAATTCAATAAAACCGCAGCTGAAGTTTGTGAAGGACAGCAGCTGGATATGACCTTCGAACAGCTAGAAGATGTATCAGAACATGACTACATTGAAATGATCAAGCTAAAAACTGCCGTTCTGCTGGGTTTTTCGTTGGAATTTGGGGCACTACTGGCAGGTGCGTCTGATCATGACGCCCAAAGTCTCTATAATTTCGGTGTCAATATAGGTATAGGCTTTCAATTAAAAGATGACCTATTGGATGTATATGCAGACAAAGCAAAGTTTGGAAAACAGGTAGGAGGAGATATCATGTCCAATAAAAAAACATTTTTATTGATAAAAGCGAAAGAACTGGCAAATAGCCACCAAAAACTATTGCTTTCTAGCTTCATGAAAATGCAGGCGGTAGACAATGAAAAAAAAGTAAAAGAAGTTACTGCTATCTATGATGAATTAAATATAAAACCACTGACAGAAAAAAAGATGGCCTCTTATTTCCAAAATGGTTTTGATCAACTTTCTGCTATCCAGGTCAATAATCCAGCTGTTCTTCAGCAATTAATTCAATTGACGGAAGATTTAATAAACAGAGAAAAATAAGATGGACATATCTATCACTATAATACTTATTGCCCTCACCTGTGTAACATCCTTTCTAGCCTTCCGAAATCCTCAAATGATGGGAAGATGGATGTTTACTCCTTATCATATCAGAACCGAAAATCAATTAGATAGATTTATATTAAGTGGTTTTATTCATAAAGATGGTACCCATCTTTTGTTTAATATGTTCACATTCTATTTTTTCGGTAACATGGTTGAAGAGTTTCTGGAATATTATATGGGGCAGATTACCGGTGGTTTAGTCTATGTTCTATTTTACTTAATTGCCATTATCATTTCCGATATCCCCACCTATATAAAGCAGAAAAACAATCCTCATTATCATGCATTAGGAGCATCTGGAGGAGTCTCAGCTACGGTTTTTGCAAGCATTATGTTAGTACCGCTATCTAATATTTGCATATTCGGAATTCTATGCCTTCCTGGATTTATCTTGGGCATATTATTTTTAATATATTCAGTGGTGAAAGGTATGCAGGATAAGGATGGTATCAACCATGATGCTCATTTATACGGAGCACTTTTTGGTATTTTATTCATTTTTATCCTTACTCCCCAATCTGCCGTCAGCTTTTACGAACAGATTATTCATTATAGGCCATTTTAAATGATGGTAGTGCCCTATTGTCTCCATACGATCTAAATAGTTAAGTATAAAAAATCAAAGGCTGCTCCAAGGTGGGCAGCCTTTTAATTTTAAGCAAATGTATTAAAGGAATCCTAATAAAGGTAGGTTATCCTTTATTTTTCTGCAGTTGCCTTACTAGTTTGTCTGTGACACTTTTTAGCATGGGCACTAAATTTTCACCGTTGTCTTCGGCAAATACATCATTGCCCGGAACTCCCAGTTTCATCCCTACGGTATTATTGGTATTACCAGATCCTTCGGTTTTGAAATAGACATCGGCCCATATAATTTCAGGGGTAAAGCGTAACAGCTTATCCAGACAAGAACGTACTTCCTGCTGAACCGAATCGCCGACATTCATATCCACCGACTGGATATCTACTTTAATCCCTTTGTAATTTTCTGTGTAATTCATATCTAAGTTTTTAAATTAAAAGTACTATTTATATTAAACCTTTATAGGCAGGGTTTTTGTTTAACTTATTAGAATCCAATTTTATTTTTTGGACATATTATATTTCTAACCAAAATTTCATCTTATATGGAAATCTTTAATAGAACCCAATTCGAAAATCTTGCCAAAAAAACAGGAAACTGTATAGTATCCATTTATATACCTACCAATAAGCAAAGTACAGACAGTTACCAATCAGACAAAACCAACTTTAAGAACCAGTTACAGGAAACAGAAATAGAGCTGAAAAGTAAATGTGGACTGGAGGAAAAAGAAGCCAAAGCATTTTTAAAACCCGGGTATGATCTTTTGGAGGATTATGAATTCTGGAAGCACAATTCGGATATGTTAGCATTTTTCATTGCAGACGGTGAAGTGGAGTACTATAGAGTTCCCATTCATTTGCCAAAAAGCTTACATTTTGCGGGTAAAAGACCCTTTCTAATCCCCATTTTGCCACAACTAACAGGCGATGGCCACTTTTATCTATTATACCTCAACCTGGACAGAATCCGGTTATTTGAAGCTACCAAAAATACGATAGATGAAATTGAAATAGACCCAGTAGCTGTAGCAGTATCTTTTACAGAAGAAGAAGAGCGGGATGAAAACCAGGCATCTCTTCAGGGACAAGGTGGCGTAGGCAATGCAGGAGTAATGCACCATGGACATGCCAAAGGATCTGATGAGGAGAAAAAGGTTACCATTCTGAATTATTTCCATAGAATGACTAACATGCTTGAACCGATATTAAATAAGAACCCATTGCCGTTATATATTGCAGGGGTAGATTATCTGATCCCGCTCTTCAGACAGGCTAGCAAATACAACCACCTTCAGGAGGGTCACGTAAGCGGGGCCCAATATAATAAAGCAGATGACCTGAGAGAACTTCATGAAAAAGCCTGGAAGGTAGCGGAACCATATTTTGAAAAAGAGAGGGTTTCCCGTAAAGAAGATTTTGGCTTTAAAGCTTCAAAAAACCTGGCCATATCCAATGACAACGCCAAGCTGATCAAAGCCTCTATTACCGGTGGTGTAGACACACTTTTGGTAAACAAAAATCACGAACATCTTTGGGGGACGTTTGATGAAGAAAATTTTAAGGTCAATTTTGATGACAGCGCCAATGAAGACAATCATTGTCTGATAGACCTGGCAGCAGTTAAAGTAAAAGAAAATGGTGGAAAAGTATATATGGTAGATTCGGAGAATATGCCGGAAGACACCCTTATAGCAGGAACACTGCGATATGAACTTTAAAACTGTTCAATTATAACTATAGAAAAAGCGGGATAATAGGCCCGCTTTTTCTATAACTGATAACTCAGGATATTAAATAAACGAATTGTAATTGATGAAAGATGGTCATATCCAATCTGAAAAGGCAAATCAATAACAATAGATTTTTATTAGAAGGAGCTTGGTTTTACTTTAATTGTTTTTACGGCAAGTAAATACTTTTAGTCAAACCACTAGGTAAGGATCGAATGACCCGGGAGGAAGATTAAAATAGGGGTAACATCGCACCTGCTTCCTACAGAAAAGCCATATCCGGTGAGACAATTAATTTTCCCAACAGTAAATTTACCCTTATCGACTATTGGGACACTAAGTCAAAAATTATGCTTAAAAGAACTGCACTTTTTGCAGGATATCGAGAAATTTTTGGTCGTAAATCCTGGGACTTGATCAAGGTAACAAACAGCAGGTAGGCTTTTTTATTGAAAATATAAACCTGGAATCAAATACTTTTTTACATAATCGATGATTTATCAAAACTATAAAAAGTAAATGCTTATACATCTCCATATTTGATCCCGATAAATGGTATAATTATAGCTAAAGGAGATTGAGCGAAAGGCTAGGTGGTTTATCAGAGCGTAGCTAAATCTATAAAGATCAAAAGTCTTTTTTGGATTACATCAATAATGGAGACACTTAAATTTCAGTGCTAGCAAGTGATTGTAACAGCATCAGGATTAACTCCAACCTTGAAAGGAAAAAATAACTATAAGAAAATGGTCTGTATTTTTCCCCTAGCTTTTCTTCCCTACCGGATACTGATCAGGTAGAGGTTACTTTGAATGGATATACAAAGATAACTGTATACAATCGAAATAGATATTGAACATAAGGAATTATAGATGGCGATATATTCTTAACTCCCCCATTAGAAATTTAAAGGCAATGGGCAGAAAAAAACCTCAAGTTTATATTGAGGTTTTTTCTTGGTTATTCAGCTTTATCATACAATTTCTCCAGATGTGGAATTCCTTTCACCATCCAATCTGGAGCTGGCATATCCATCAGATAATGATCGAAATATGCTTTCATTCTGGTCTGAAAATCTTTCTGGTTTGCTTCATTGGTCAGATGATGACCTTCATTGGGATAGGACAGGAAAATTACCTCTTTGCCCATTCTGCGGGCTGCATTATATAACTCCAGTCCCTGGGACCAGTCTACTGCACCATCTTTTGTTCCATGGAGGATGAGAAAAGGGGTATTGATATTTTGGATATGATACATGGGGTTTTCTCTCTGGTAGATCTCACGGTGTGTCCAGGGGGTCACTCCCCTTCCCATTCTTACCTGCCCGATCTCCATGATTCCATGGTGGACGGTACCTGAGCTTCCGTAGATGTTGTTATAGAAGCTTTCCAGATTGGTAGGCGGTGCTCCGGTGACAATGCATTTAAACATATCTGTCAGGGTCAGTATGAAAGAAGTTTGGTAACCACTCCAGCTATGGCCCTGAAGCCCGATGTTATCCTTGTCGGCATATCCTGATTCGATCAGCTTATTAGCCGCTGAAATAATCCCATCTAAGGCACTGGTACCCGGACGGCCTTCCTCAAATACATTATCCGGCATGAATACCATATAGCCATTACTGGCATAGGTTGACATATGCGGTCGATCATCATATACAGGCATAGAGTACTGATGGTGGCGGTCTGACATTTTCTCATAAAAATAAATTATGGTAGGATACTGTTTGCCCTCCTCGTAATCAGCAGGTAATGTCAGTGTCCCCTGTAACTTGATACCTCTGCTGTTTGTATAGTCCACTAATTTTCTACTTCCCCATTTATATTCATGTTGATGGGGATTGGCATTGGTGATCATTTTAGGAGAAGTGAATTGGATATTGCTTACATGGTAGTTGGGAAATTCGTTAAAAGTCTGCTTTGTAAACACCACCTTGTCTGCAAGCCTTGCTTTGTGAAGAGATCCTACCATAGCATCTTCAAAAATCAAAGGTTGTGGATCATTACCTTTGGTTACAGTATAGTATCCGCTCTTTTTTGTCCACTCGCCGTAGGCATTAAGCATTAAAGGCTTACTCAGATCTATCCACTCTTCATCGGTATTTATGTTTTCATACCTGAATCTGATTTCGTTTTTCGACCCTATGCGGGTAAGGTTTTCAGCTTTAGAGCCATCTATGGCAAGGAGCCACAAATCATATTGATGGTTTACGATCACATATCGGCCATCTTTTGACCATCCTGCTACTCCATATGGAGGCTTTTCATGAGGATAAGGATGGTCCATATCCATAAAGCTGACAGCTGCAAGTCTAGATACGTTATGTTTTTGATCTTTATCCAGATCATATATCCAAAGTGCAGAGTCTTTTTGATAAATATAGTGTTTTCCGTCAGGAGATATTTC
This sequence comes from Anditalea andensis, assembly GCF_000714815.1. Taxonomy (GTDB): domain Bacteria; phylum Bacteroidota; class Bacteroidia; order Cytophagales; family Cyclobacteriaceae; genus Anditalea; species Anditalea andensis. Next base: position 105,019 of record NZ_JMIH01000023.1, read on the forward strand.
AAGGGCCCTGTTAACTTCTTCAGCAAACTTGGTTTTTTTACCGGTCTTTATATCTATCCTGTAAAGATCGGAGGGAGTGACTCCCCAATTTATATCACTTAGGTATGGTTTATCGTCCACTCCTACCTTATACCTGCTGTGGCGGGAGGTGATCAGACGGTCCATGTTTTCATCAGCTAGCTGAACATATTGATTATCCTCAAAGTGAAAGACGGCCGTTTTGGTAGCTTTTCTATCCCTGCTTCCCCTCACCATTTGTACTGATTGAATCCTATCATCATTCCAATGCCACACATCTACATTAGCTATGGTATCTTTGCTCATCTTAATCTTAGGACTTTGAGCTTTTATACCAAACCAGATGGCTTTGCCGTTTTCTATAAAATATGCTTTGCTGTTATCACTGATGACATGATCTGCGAGTTTTTCGTTATTGATTTTGAGTTCAAATTTGGTGGGTTTCTTATCCAGATCGGTAAACACCAGTAGTGCATTAGGGTTCTCTGTCAATGTATCCACTTCGTTTCCCTTCAGCACGGTGAGCTTACGGCCTTTAGAAACTATATCTTTTCTTTGTATTCCCACATCGTCCCATGCCAGGTGTTGATAGATTGCCTCATCCCCATCGAGCAGCGTGATAATGTGAGTTTTTAAATTTATATGATAAACTCCATTGCCATTCTTTTCATTGGCATCTACTAGATAGGCAAGCATATCGCCACGCTTATTAAAGCTAAATTCTGATACGTTTCCTATGTTTAATACTGCGCCTGATTCTAGATTATGAATAAGGAGGTCGGTGCCTTTGCTTGTAGTTTTGTCATCTTCTGCCTTGGATCTTTTTACTGCCCAGTATTTTCCGTCTGCCGTAAATTTAGCTTCTTCTGCCCGTATTACTGATATGGATTTGTCAAAATCCAAACCCATTAGATGAGCAGTCTTATAGACTGTTTTTTTGTTCTTCTTAAGTTGCTCTTCTTCTTTCTTGTCAGGCTTGGTAAAATACGAAAAATATTTGCTATCATCTGAAAATACAGCCATATGCCCAGTAGGAAAGCGCTCAATTTGATCATTAATCACATTCCTGATGTGCAGCGTATCATCGGCCCCATTGGGACTCAATGAATAGGCAAACCAGTTACCGTCATCTGATAGGACGGGCTGGGTGATGCTGGACCAGCGGGGGTAATCCGACAGTTGCACCGTTTTCTGCTGCGCCAATAAGGTATGCCCCAGTAGAAAACAAATAAATGATAGGTAAACGACTTTTTTCATTCTTGATTAATTTTTCTATTTGAACCTAAACTGCAAATAGAAAAAAAAGAATAAAAGTCCTTTTACACCTATGGTCAAGGACTAGGGTAATAGGAATAAAAAAAGGTCTTTCCCTTAAGAGAAAGACCTTCTGAATTCTTTAAATAAATGTAATTAAGCTTCAGCTGGAATTACATTTACATAAGACTTACCGTCAAATTTCTTTTTAAACTGTACTTGACCATCAGCAGTGGCAAATAACGTATGATCTTTACCCAATCCTACGTTTTGTCCTGGATGATGCTTTGTACCTCTCTGTCTTACGATGATATTACCTGCAATAACTACCTCGCCGCCAAATTTTTTGACACCAAGTCTCTTGCTATGTGATTCTCTACCGTTTCTGGAACTACCGACACCTTTCTTGTGAGCCATAACTTTAAATGTTTTAGGTTTCTAAGAAAACCTTATAGTGTAATGTTTTCGATTAGTACTTTGGTGAAATCCTGTCTGTGACCGTTTTTCTTCTTGTAACCTTTTCTTCTCTTCTTTTTGAAGACAATCACTTTATCACCTTTTACGTGTTCAAGAATTTTTCCTGATACCACTGCGCCTCCCAATAATGGGGCACCAATTGAGACAGTACCGTTGTCGTCTGCCAACAACACCTGATCAAATTTTACGGAAGCGTCAACATCACCCTGCATTAATGGTGCATAGATATATTGATCTTTTGTTACTTTGAACTGCTTTCCTGCTATGTTAACTATTGCGTACATGATATTGATATAAAGACTATTTATCAAATTGAGGTGCAAATATAGGAAGAATAATCAAAAAGCCAAAGTGTGTAAGCAAGAAAATAATTGTAATTATTTTGCTACCATCCAGTTACTTTGGCTTAAACACACTATAAACTCATATGAATGACAAACGCTTCTTTGTCAACGGCATAAAACAAAAACCCTAATATATGATTACGTTTATTAGATAAAAAATGGCATCATCCATTTTTCGATAAAAATATTATTTATGATTATAACATGATGTAAATCAATATATTAAAAGTTAAATAATAGATAAATATATTTTGACCGCGAGTTAATAAACCATTCAAATTATTCATTCCTTTTCATTTTATTTTTTTTTAAAAAATATAGGAACCCCTAAAAACGCCTCAAAAACAAAAGTATTACTTTAATATTAACCTATCTTTCAATTGATTTATAGAATATTACATGTGGTTTGACTGAAAGTCAATTTTCAAATGAAAACTAAATTCCTGTGTTTTAATTATAGATTATGTTTTCCATCTTTGTTAAAGCATCAGCTACTAGACGACTCATAATATCAGTAGTTGAAACAGAAAGAAGGGATGTAAAAACACATACCGTTCAATACCAATCGATTATTAAATACCTATTAAGATGCAAAGACCAGAACCTATATTAGAACAAGGAGATAGTAGCAGATTTGTCCTATTCCCCATCCAACATGACGATATCTGGGATTATTATAAAAAAGCTGAAGCCAGTTTCTGGACTGCCGAAGAAATAGACCTTGGCCAAGACATGAAAGACTGGAAGGAGCTGTCGGATAGTGAGCGGCATTTTATCTCACATGTACTTGCCTTTTTTGCAGCCAGCGATGGCATAGTAAATGAAAATCTGGCTGAGCATTTCGTAGCGGAGGTCCAATATACAGAAGCGAAGTTTTTTTACGGCTTTCAAATAGCCATGGAAAACATACACTCTGAAACCTACAGTCTGCTTATCGATACCTACATTAAAGATTCATCAGAGCGAAATAAACTGCTCAATGCAATAGAGCATATAGCCTGTGTAAAAAAGAAAGCCGACTGGGCCTTAAGATGGATTGACAATGGCACATTTCAGGAAAGACTGATAGCCTTTGCCGCAGTAGAAGGGATTTTCTTCTCTGGATCGTTCTGTTCCATATTCTGGCTGAAGAAAAGAGGCCTGATGCCCGGCCTTACATTCTCCAACGAATTGATCTCCCGTGACGAGGGACTTCATTGTGATTTTGCCTGTCATCTTTATACCAGACATGTGGTCAATCAGTTACCAAAAGAAACTGTAACCGGTATCATCCGGGATGCTGTAGAAATTGAAAAAGAATTTGTTACTGATGCCCTGCCGGTAAGACTGATAGGCATGAATGCTGACCTGATGTGCCAGTACATAGAATTTGTAGCAGACAGACTACTGGCCGAACTCGGATGTGAAAAGATATGGAACAGTACCAATCCATTTGATTTCATGGATATGATCAGCTTACAGGGAAAAACTAATTTCTTTGAAAAGCGAGTGGGAGATTATCAAAAAGCCGGTGTAATGAAATCTAAGGATGGCACGGACTCAAACAAATTCAGTGTAGAAGAAGATTTTTAATTAACACTTATCACCATTTATAACAAAATTCAGCATGTTAGTAATTAAAAGAGACGGCCGTAGAGAATCTGTAAGATTTGATAAGATCACTTTAAGGATCGAGAACCTTTGCTATAATTTGGATAGTGCTTATATCCACCCTATCGAAGTTGCCAAAAAAGTAATAGACGGACTTTATGACGGTGTCACCACCACTGAGCTGGATAGCCTTGCCGCAGAAGTATGCGCTTCACTTACAGTAAAGCATCCCGAATATGCTATCTTAGCCGCCAGAATAGCCATATCCAATCTACACAAAACCACCAGTCAGTCTTTTTCAAATACTATGAAAAGGCTGTATACCTATATAAATCCCAAAACAGGTGAGAATGCTGCTCTGATAGCCGCTGATGTATATGGGGTGATAAAAAAACATGCTGCCAAACTTGATGAGGCAATAGATTATACCAGAGATTTCGATTATGATTTCTTTGGCTTCAAAACATTGGAAAAAAGCTATTTGATAAAGTTAGATGGCAAAGTGGTAGAGAGACCCCAGCATATGCTCATGAGAGTGGCAGTGGGTATCCATAAAGAAGATATCGATTCCGCTATCGAAACTTACCACTTGCTTTCTGAAAAATGGTTTACCCATGCTACCCCTACCCTCTTCAATGCCGGAACGCCTAAGCCCCAGCTTTCAAGCTGTTTCTTGCTCACGGTGAAAGATGATAGCATAGACGGTATATATGATACCTTAAAACAATGCGCCAAAATATCCCAGTCGGCTGGAGGCATAGGGCTTTCTATACATAATGTAAGGGCTAAGGGGAGCTATATCAGAGGCACTAATGGTGTATCCAATGGTATAGTGCCTATGCTTAGAAACTTTGATATGACTGCGAGGTATGTAGACCAGGGGGGAGGAAAAAGAAAAGGAAGTTTTGCCATCTATCTGGAACCCTGGCATGCAGATATTAAAGACTTCTTGGATCTGAAAAAAAACCATGGGAAAGAAGAAATGCGGGCAAGGGATCTTTTCTATGCGCTATGGATCTCTGACTTATTTATGAAAAGGGTAGAATCAAATGAAAACTGGTCATTATTCTGCCCTCACGAAGCTCCGGGCCTTTCTGACTGCTATGGGGAAGAATTTGAAAAGCTTTATACTAAATATGAAAAAGAAGGCAGGGCAAGAGAAGTAGTAAAAGCACAAGACCTCTGGTTTGAAGTTTTGGAATCACAAATTGAAACAGGAACCCCTTATATTTTATATAAAGATGCAGCCAATGGTAAATCTAACCAGCAGAATCTCGGTACCATAAAATCATCCAATCTCTGTACAGAAATTATGGAGTATACCTCTCCAGATGAAGTTGCGGTATGTAATTTAGCTTCTTTGGCTTTGCCTAAATTTATCAAAGAAGGCAAGGACGGAAAAAAATATTTCGACCATGAAGCACTTTATAAAATCACAAAGGTAGCGACCAAGAACCTGAACAAAGTAATAGATGTCAACTACTATCCTGTAGAAGAAGCAAGAAGGTCCAATTTCCGTCATAGACCTATAGGGCTCGGAGTTCAGGGATTAGCAGATGCTTTTATGTTGCTCAGGATGCCATTTGATTCTGCCGAGGCAAAAGGTCTCAATGAGGATATATTTGAAACCATATACTTTGCCGCTATGGAGACTTCTATGGAACTGGCAAAAGTAGAAGGTACATATGAAACCTATGATGGATCACCAGTATCTAAAGGCCAGTTTCAGTTTGACCTTTGGAATGTCACCCCTAAGTCCAATAGATGGGACTGGGATGGACTAAAAGCGAAAGTCAAAAAGTATGGTGTAAGAAATTCACTTCTGGTAGCTCCAATGCCTACTGCATCTACTTCTCAGATACTGGGAAATAATGAATGCTTTGAGCCCTATACTTCTAATATTTACACCAGACGGACTTTATCCGGCGAATTTATCGTGGTGAATAAACACCTGATGAAAGATTTGATCAGACTGGGGCTATGGAATGATAACATGAAGAACAGGCTGATCGCAGCAAATGGCTCTGTGCAGCACTTACCGGATGTGCCACAAAACATTAAAGATATCTATAAGACGGTATGGGAGATATCCCAAAAAATCATCATAGATATGGCAGCAGATAGAGGTGCATATATCTGTCAGTCTCAGAGTATGAATGTATTCCTTCAGGAACCAAATTTTGGCAAACTGACTTCCATGCATTTCTATGCCTGGAAAAAAGGACTCAAAACAGGTATGTACTACTTAAGATCCAAAGCAGCTACATCCGCCATACAGTTTACTGTAGACAAGTCGCAGCTCGAAAATGCACCTGTGAACGCAAAAGTATCTATTGATGAAAATAAGAACAATAAGCAGGATGCCATAGCTTGTTCCTTGGACAACCCTGATGACTGCGAGATGTGCGGCAGTTGATGAAAAGTGGACTTTTTTTATATTTGTTAAAATAAATTTATAGCGTTCGGGTTTATCCGAACGCTATTTTTTATTTTAGCTTGCCGACTTATTTTAAGTCAGATAGTAACCAAGGTAGTATCCCATATACGGCAGACCTTATTTATCATAGGCATTATGTTTTACAGTTAGAAAATAGTGTTTTTTATATTATTGTAAATTACCACAGCATAGTAAATGCGCCGAAATCGATTTACATAAAAACAATTAGTCTAATATATGATAATCCAGTGTAGGAACATGCTGCTTATTCACTCTGTAAAATAATTTAACCGGTTTTAGAAAAACTTGAACCAAAACGAGCTGGACAAAATGTCAACTGCTTGGATACCGGGATCGAAATAGTATTTAACACGGACCATCTCCAGCAAGTTTCCAATTGGCGTAACGAGATTCTTGACAAAACTAAAACCTTTACAACTGTAATTCATTATTTATATATTACTAGCTTTAAGAAATGAATCCATTATGAACAAATATATCCCTACTTTAATCCTATTATTAATGAGCCATTTAGGATTTGGTCAGATGTTCAATCAAGAACAACGCATATTTGCTCCATTTAAAGTAGATCTTGGGATCAACCTTACCTTCCCTACCAACCCTGACCTCACTATTGGAGGGGGGGCATTTGTAGAGGCGAGGTACGGTATTACCGATCAACTTCATGTAGGCTTAAACTTAGGCAGCAACATACTAGGAGAGGGCCGTTTCATATTACAAAACAGGGATGCCAATATTAATGCTCAAGCCATAGCTAATCTTTCGCTTACCGGAGAATATCACTTTAACACTTTCAACACCCGACCTTATGTAGGTATGACTACAGGTATGTACAGGAGAAGTGATTATTTCATTACTGATGCAGCCAGTGGAAATGTGATAACCCACCAAGGGTCTGTTGTAAATTTTGGATTTGCACCAAGGGTGGGGTTGGTTTCTGGTAAGTTTAGGTTAAATGTAGCCTATAATTTTACGGGATCAGGCATCACAAACTTTATCAATCTGGGACTAGGCATGCAGATAGGGGGATCTCGTTATATTAATTAATAGGGCTACTGAAAAATTATAAAAGACCCTGGAAAATGAGGCAAGTATATGGTTATATATGATCATTTTCACCGCTATGATGCCGAAATCACAATACCCTACACCCATTACCATGTTTTTGGCAAATTGAATTATAGAGAATGGTATGGCTTTCATGCTAAGCATTTGAAACATGATCTTGATGAGTTTGGTATAGCGCTATAATAAATCATTCCTCCATGGATTCATTTGCCTGAGTCTGCTTTTCATATAAATCTGAATAGACTCCTTTTTTCGACAACAAGAAGTCATGGCTGCCCTGCTCTACTACCATGCCATCATCTAAAACAATAATTTTATCGGCCAATTTGGCGGACGATACCCGATGTGAAATGATGATAGAGGTACGGTTTTGCATAATCAATTTGAGGGCATTGAGAATGGCATTTTCTGTTTTGGTATCAACCGCTGATAAGCAGTCATCCAACAACAAGATTTTAGGCTCCTTCGCAATAGCTCTGGCGATGGAAACCCTCTGTTTTTGCCCACCGGAAAGCGTAATCCCCCTTTCTCCCAAGCGCGTATTAAACCCGTTGGGAAAACCTTTAATATTTTCGTATACATCCGCATCCTTGGCAGCTTTTTCTACAACTTTTGCGGAAGCAGAATCCACACCAAAACTTATGTTATTGCTAATAGTATCACTGAATAGAAATACATCCTGGGGGACAAATCCTATCTGACTTCTTAAAGAATTGATATTATATTTTCTTATATCCCTCCCATCGATGCTGATTTCTCCACTTGTTGCCTCGTACATCCTCATCAAAAGATTGGCTATAGTTGATTTTCCCGCACCTGTAGTGCCAATAATAGCTAGTGCCTGTCCTTTCTCTACAGAAAAACTGACATCCTTCAGCGCTTTGATTCCCGAATCTGGATATTCAAAGGAAATATTTTTTACTGCTATTTCACCTACTATATCCACTGCTAGCTCTTCTGTACTCACTATATCATTGGATTCATCCAAGAATTCGTTTATCCTGGTCTGAGATGCAGCGGCCCGCTGTACTATACTGGTCACCCAACCCAGAGAGGTCACTGGCCAGGTGAGCATATTGACATACAAAATAAATTCTGCTATCACGCCATAGCCTATTGCCCCGTCTATCACTTCTAATCCACCCACATAGACGGTGATGATCGTACTGACACCCACCAAAGCTAAAATAAGGGGATAGAAAAGAGACTGTACCAAGGTAAGCCTTATGGATTTATCCTTATAGTTTTCGCTGGCTTTGGCAAATTCGGTGGCGCTATCTTCCTCTCTGACAAAGGCCTTGATCACGCGTATACCAGAAAATGCCTCCTGAACAAAAGTACTCAGTCCGGATAAGCTTCTTTGTATCTTTTCAGAACGCTCATTGATCATATTATTGACATAATATATACTGAGCGAAAGGATAGGTAAAGGAAGCAAAGAATAGAGGGTAAGCCTTACATTCACCGAAAGCATGTAGCCTATGACCAGGGGGAACAAAATAGCAAGGTTTAGCCCATACATGATGGCTGGCCCTAGATACATCCTTACACGGCTGACATCTTCTGTGATTCTTGCCATCAGGTCCCCTGTACTGTTTTTGCGGTAAAAGCTCAAAGGCAGACTTTGATAATGTCTGAATATTTCATTCTTCAGATCAAATTCCACGAGTCGGGACATGGCGATAATAGTTTGCCTGACCAAAAAAAGAAAGAAACCCCGTAACAAAGCCATTAGTAAAATCAATAGCCCAAATACAAAGATAAACTTAAGAAATGCGCTCCTGGCCTCATCGCCCAGCGCAGTACTTTCATACAATTGATAAATACTGAAACTTTCTACTACATAATCGATCGCTATCCTCACCAATTGGGCTGGAATGATTACGAAAATATTGGAAATAACGGTAAAAAGGGTACCTAATAGCAGATAGCCTTTGTATTTATAGAGATATTTATTTAATCGCCAAAGGGAGTTCACAAAATAAAAACTTTTTAATGACTTGAATTCTTGTAGAATACTCTTTTAATTGCATTAGTAAAGCCCAACAAAAATATTTAATTTTGCAGACAGTTCGCTTAGCAACAAACCCAAATATAACACAATCTTAATTTCAAAGTTCACAAATGGTAGATATTAAAACTCAGGAAAATGTAAGGGAAGGTTCCATATATGGACAGATCACTTCATTAGGTCACGAACAGTTGGTATTCTGTTATGATGAGCCTACGGGCTTAAAAGCCTTGATCGGTATACACAATACAGTATTAGGACCCGCATTGGGTGGCACCCGGATGTGGCATTATGCTTCTGAAGAAGAAGCTATCACAGATGTACTCAGACTTTCTAGAGGTATGACCTTCAAGGCTGCCATCTCAGGTCTGAACCTGGGAGGAGGAAAGGCAGTCATTATAGGGGATCCAAAACTGAAAAACGAGGCTTTTTTAAGAAGGTTTGGAAGATTTGTAGAAAGCTTAGGTGGAAGGTACATCACTGCTGAGGATGTCAATATGAAAACTTCGGATATGGAATATATCGCTATGGAGACCAAACATGTAACAGGGCTGCCAGATGTCAAAGGCGGTGGAGGTGACCCATCTCCTGTTACGGCGTATGGTACCTATCTTGGGATGAAAGCAGCCGCTAAAAAAGCATATGGTACAGATTCCCTCAACGGTAAGAAGGTAGCAGTACAGGGTATAGGTCAGGTAGGCAAATATTTGGTCAATTATCTGATCAAAGAAGGCGCTGATGTTTTTATCACGGATATATATGAAGACAGACTAAAAGAAGTGGCCAATGAAACAGGCGCTACAGTCGTAGATTCCAAACTTATCTATGATATAGATATGGACATTTATGCCCCATGTGCTCTGGGTGCCACTGTAAATGATGATACCATCGGCAGATTGAAGTGCAGCGTGATTGCAGGTGCTGCTAACAATCAATTGAAAGACGAAGAAAAACATGGAAGACAGCTTCTTGAAAAAGGTATTATTTATGCTCCGGATTTTCTTATCAACGCAGGAGGTTTGATAAATGTATATGCTGAGTATGTGGGTGGATACAACAGAGACCTGGCATACCAGCAGGCTGACAAAATATATGACACCTGTATTTCTATATTGGAAAAATCAGAAAAAGAAAATATCCCTGCCCAACAGGCAGCCATAGAAATGGCCTGGAACCGAATCCATTCTATGGGAAAAGTAAAATTGTCACATTAATTGGTATTGTCAGGGAACCTTAAGGTACCTTTACCAATTACTCTATTACAACAATACTATAAAGGAGGGACATACCGTTTCCTCCTTTATTTGTCGCTTTCTACCCCAATTCTATTATATTTACGTTCTTTATATTCAGGCAATGCTAAACAGAAGAATTTTACGAGTTAAAGCTTTTCAAAATCTATATTCCTATTCGCAGTGTAGATCATCAAATCTAAATCTGGCAAAAGATTATATAAGAGAATCTTTCTTGCCAGACCTGAATAGCATGGAGGCGCAGGACAGGCCTCAGCTGAAAAAAGATGCAGAAACTACTGTCAGCATCTTCCTCAAAAACCTGAACAGTCATCGATTAGTATCAGCCACCGAGCACAATGCCAAAATAAAATCAGTAGCTATAAAGGCTATTAACCAGTTTCATCAGGCCAATTCAAAAGATCTGGAGTTCCTGAAAAAAAACATGATCACTTCTGCAGAGAGCATTCCCCAGTTATATTTGTATGCTATTGAAATGCTTATAGCTTTTGGCGACCATGTTAAAAACGAATATGCAAGAAAAAGAAAACTTTCTGGTGATGCGATCTCTGCCACATCAGGGGAACTAAATCTTGCTTCCAATAAAGTGTTAAAGTATCTTAAATCAGCACCCCAATACCAGGCTGAGCTAATAAGACAGGACGTTAATATTGAAGATCTTGAGCAGGAAGTGAAAGAATGGTTTAGAGAATACGTTAAACCACATGAAGCGTATCAGGCCTATATGGGTATTACTTCCCCTACTATGGAAGACGACGCTGAAATACTGGCGACCATCCTGAAAAAGATCATCTTTAAGAATGAAGTTATACTGAACTTTTTCATTGAAAAAGATCTTAATTGGTCTGAAAACAAGTCAATAGTCAAAAGTTTAGCATCAAAAGTGCTAAAAAATATAAGTGATTCAGAAGATTCTGAAAACTTCGAATTACCTGAATTAGCGATAAACTGGGAAGAGGATAAGGATTTTTTCCAAAATATATTTAACTTAACTATTGAAAACGATGATAACTATAAGGATCTAATAGCTGAAAAAACCCAAAACTGGGATATAGAAAGGGTAGCAGTGACTGATAAAATCATATTATCCATGGCTTTGACGGAAATGACTAATTTCCCAAGTATTCCGGTTAAGGTAACCATTAATGAATATATTGACATTTCTAAAACATATAGCACCCCTAAAAGCAAGCAATTTGTGAATGGACTCCTGGATGTACTTTCCAAGGAACTAACAGAATCAGGGAAAATTCAAAAAAGTGGAAGGGGACTTATAGATAACAAATAAAATCATTTAACCATGAGCAAAACAAGCAATTCTCTTTTAGCTTTCATATTAGGTAGCGGCGTAGGAGCCACTTTGGGCATTTTATTCGCACCAGATTCAGGTGGTAATACCAGGGATAAATTAACCTATCAATTATCCCGATATAAAGATGATCTTGAAGACCTGGTAAAAGACTTGGTAGACGGGAAAAACATGCCTCTTAATGAAGCACGTTCTGAAGGAAATAAAGTCATTACTGATGCTAAAAACAAAGCAGAAAACCTATTACATGACGTTAATAAACTCATAGATCAAATCAATAAAGGTGAACACTAATAAAAATATCATATGAAGTACTTCAAATTTTCTGCCCTCATTCTTGCCGGTTCTATTTTCGTAGCAGGCTGTGATGCTGATGCATCAAAAGGAAATGACGAAAAAGATGAAAGAATCCAGGCATTAGAGCAGAGACTGGCACTCATGGAGCAAAACCAAATGACCGTCCCTGCAAACACGCAGTCAGTTCAAGCTGCAGACCCAAGTTCATTAGGCGCCTTTCAGTTTAATGAAATCGAACATGATTTTGGCACCATAGAAGAAGGGAAAGTGGTAGAGCACACCTTTAAATTTATAAACGAAGGCCAGGCACCTCTTATCATGTCAAACGTAGCCGCATCATGCGGGTGTACTACTCCAGACTATACCAAAACACCTGTGAAGCCAGGTGAGGAAGGTTTTGTAAAAGTAGTATTTGATTCTAAATCAAAATCCGGTGTCCAGAGTCCTACCGTGTCCATTACGGCTAATACGCAGCCAAGTGTAACAAGATTAAGATTAAAAGGAACCGTAAACAGTAAAAATACAGCATCTACCGCTCCGGCGATGGGTCCTGTCAAAAGATAATTATGACCAATTCAATTTTATTACAGGCAGGTGCCGGAGGCTTTGGATTAGAACAGATCTTATTTCTGGGAGCTATAGGTTTAATATTCTATTTCTTCATGATAAGGCCTCAACAAAAAAAAGCCAAAGATGCCAAAAATTTTATAGAAGCACTTAAAAAAGGAGATCAAGTGGTAACCATAGGCGGCATACATGGAAAAGTAGCTGGAATAGAAGGTGATACCATATTCCTGGAAATCGACAGGGGATTAAAGATTAAATTAGAAAAATCAGCAATTTCTTCTGATTTTACAAACAAAACTAACGGAGTTAAATAAAATTCAGTTGAATTTTCAAAATTATTTTAAGCGTCTCAAAGCTAAAAAAGCTGCAAATTTCAAAGTGGTGGCCCTATGTGTACTGACGGCCACCACTTTTTGGGTTTTAAATGCTTTAAATAAAGACAACTATTATACGGTAGTGGATTATCCTATTGAGTTTTATTATAACCAAGAGGAATACATGGCCGTGGAAGAGCTCCCCAATAAGGTGCGCATTGAAATCAATGGAAACGGTTGGGATCTTATCAGAAAATATTTTAAGGTAAATGTCTCCCCCTTTGTCATAGAACTACAGAACCCTCCCCGCCAACCAATAATCCTAACCAGGAATATTCAGCGGGAACTTTCTGATAAACTCGTGCCTACCCAGCTTACCTCTATTCTCACTGATTCGCTACGGTTAAATATAGAAAATATCATTACCCGTAAGGTAGCCGTGACCATAGATACATCCTCCAATACCTTAGCCAGAAACATTAGATTAGCATCCCCCATCAAAGTAGATCCTGCATCAGTCACCGTCAGAGGTCCAACTTCCATGGTCCAACGTTTCGGAGCAAGTTTTCATGTAAAACTCGAAGATGAAAAAATCAACCGTAATTACGCCAAACTTATTCCTATCACCGTTCCCAAAGAACTTTCTCCCTATCTGTCCCTTGCTGAAGATAATGTCCTCGTCGAATTTGATGTAGTTGAATTTTTAGAGGGCAATAAGAGGCTAAAGCTGCGCTTGGTAAACTTCCCGGCCAATGTAAGTATAGACCCCAACATTTCTTCTGTCATCATGCAATATATAGTGGATGAAAGAAGAGTGGATGATTTAAAAGAACTCGAACTTGAAGGTATACTCAATTATAACAATAGGAATAGGCAGGACAGTACAGTAAGCTTACAACTGAACCGAAACCCTCCCTATTTAGAAAATATAACCTTTGAACCGGAAACGCTTAGACTAAGGTATGAAGACTGATCGACCGCAGTTAATAGGCCTGACAGGAGGGATAGGCTCTGGTAAAACCACCGTAACAAAAATATTTGCCATTTTGGGTATCCCCATCTATTATGCAGATGAAAGGGCAAAATGGCTTATGGCCCATGATTATAATCTTGTGAAAGCTATCACAGCTAATTTCGGCAATGAATCGTATTTTGAAGATGGGACACTGAACCGTATATTTCTAGGTAACAATGTGTTTAATGATAAGAAAAAAACCGAACTGATAAATGCTTTGGTACATCCAGCTGTGAAAACAGACTTTGAAGCCTGGGCAAACCGGCAGCAGTCTCCATACATTATCAAAGAGGCTGCCTTACTTTTTGAAACAGGATCTTACAGACATTTGGATAAGATCATCAATGTAAGCTCCCCGCTCAAGATCCGAATTGCCAGAATTCTGTTCAGAGATATGCACAGGTCTGAAGCCCAGATCAATGATATTATAGATAAACAATGGTCAGACGAAGAAAAAAATAAGCTGTCAGATTATATCATCAAAAACGTAGAAAATAAATTGTTAATACCCCAAGTATTAGATATTCATTCCAAATTAACGGCACATCATCAGTAGGGTAAAGAAATTTGATCCAAATAGAATTTCATCCTACTATGTTCTCTATTGAGAAAATCTATATGATCAATCTTATCTAATTTGTGATTGTAAAACACCTCAATATACTCATCGCCAAGGAGGTATAAATTCACCTTATGGGTATAATATCTAATAGCAACCACAAAAACTCCCTCTGTATAGAGTTTTTGGATTTTTTTATGAAGGGGTAACAATATAAATTCTTCTCTACTCATCCTTTAAAATTGCTAATTCCATTTCTGATGCAATATAACCAAATGCGGCCCAATAATTTGTTTTCATAACCTTTAAAAATGTTTCTGTAGCAGGCTGAACTTGATTTTGTCCCAGATAGTAATTACCCAACCCATATCCCTGTGTCACATACTGAAGCCTGCCTAATTCAGAATCAAAATCCTCATCTATAAGTTCCTCTGGTTGGAGCAGGCCTTTATACATCAGCAGCCTATTATGGTAAGCCTCGTTTTCTATAATAGTCATATCTTCCGCTACCATATCCAAAAGCTCTTTTGCTTCACTCTCACGGCCCATTTTCATTAACGTCATGTACTTCCAATCCAGGGTCGCGACTATCAGATCATCATTATCACTCACTTCCAAACAAGTACGGTAAGCTTCCAGCGCATTTTCAAAATTCCCTTCGAGATAATGGGCCAATCCTAAATGATACCACACGTTAAATTGCACCGTGGTCAAAGGTATATTCTGATCATTGGGTATACCATCTAACTCTATCTGCCGTGGCTCCCCTTTCATAAGACTGGAGGCTTTCTGTAGATCTTCAATGGCTTTATCAAATTGCCTGATAGTAATGTAACGATGTCCCCTATGCCTTAATGCCTCATAGCTGTTTGGAAATCGACTTATAGCCTCAGTAAAAGTGGCTATGGCCAGATCATAACGTCCTATATAAGCCTCCCGCCTGCCCTTCCATATAATATTTTCCAGAGTGGCAGTATCTTTATAATCAGCTATGGCTTTATTTAATTCATCTATCTGCACCGACATAGCCGCCGAATCCACGGTGGTAAATAGTGAATCATTGGTAAGACTTAAGGCCTGGAAAACTGGCGTGCCAGCCAGCTCTTCTTCTATTAGCGAAATATTTCCTTTTTGACAGGAAGCCAAACTAAGTACGAGCAATAAAATAAGGAAAAGATTATTCATAATAAAAGCGATAAAGACAAATTAAAGAGTCAATATAAGATATACTATAGTGAATGCAAAATTAACTGACTTTTTGCAAGGGTTATGCCATAAGGGACATCATAACATAATATTGTCATATGCGTGGTTAATTTGTATGTTTAAGCCTGTTTTTAATTAAAAACTGCAGAAATTTCACATAGTACTTTGCGCCCCTATGTTTTACTTAGTAATATTGGAAAAATATTTAATACAGATAATGCATTACAAAATAGCCAAGCTCCAGCACCTTAAATTACCCTATATCATTATTTTTTGGATAATTATTATTTCATTTGCCTCCTGCTCTCCATCTCGTAAAATCCGCAATGCAAACATTGACCAGGTAGTAACTACAGCTCAGTCCTTTAGAGGTACTCCTTATAGATATGGCGGCACTACCCGCTCAGGTATGGACTGTTCGGCACTCCTCTTCCAATCCTTTTCCAGTATTGGGGTCACCTTACCGCGCTCATCAGAAGCACAAAGCAAGATTGGCCGAAGGGTGGCACTCAAAGGCCTTCAAAAAGGAGATATGGTGTTCTTTGCTACAGGGAAAAGAAAAAGGCAGGTCACCCATGCTGGGATTGTAACTTCTAACCATCGGGGCAACATCCAATTTATACACGCATCCACCTCTTTAGGTGTGACCGAAGACAACGTCAAATCCAATTATTGGTCAAATAGATTTGTATTGGGCAGACGCGTTTTTTAGCATCTAAGGCTAATATTGAATTGTAACATAATATATCTTGAGTGTCATTTATGATATCCTGTAAGGTGACCCAAAGGCAATTAAGTAAATATATTTATCAACTTATTTGATTTAAAAATCAAAACATCCTTTGGTATTCAGGTTTATTAATTAATTTTGCACTCGAATAAAAAAGCATACATCCCTATCATATAATATATAAAAATGGCGAATACTGGTAAGATAACTCAGGTAATTGGTCCCGTAGTGGATATCTCCTTCGAAGGAGGGATATTACCTAATATCCTGGATGCTCTTGAGATCACTAAGGAGAACGGTCAGAAAGTGGTTTTGGAAGTTCAGCAGCACCTTGGAGAAAATCGTGTAAGAACTATCGCGATGGACTCATCTGAAGGAATGGTAAGAGGTATGGTGGCTACCAATCTGGGATCCCCAATATCTGTACCTACCGGTGATGGAATCAAAGGCCGTCTGTTTAATGTAATTGGCGAGGCTATCGATGGTCTTCCACAACCAGTTCATACCAATAGGCTACCTATACACAGAAGCGCTCCTAAATTTGAGGACCTATCTACTTCATCCGAAGTACTTTTCACTGGTATCAAAGTAATTGACCTAATCGAACCTTATGCAAAAGGAGGAAAAATCGGACTTTTCGGTGGTGCCGGTGTTGGTAAAACAGTATTGATTCAAGAGCTTATCAATAACATCGCCAAAGCATATTCAGGCCTCTCGGTTTTCGCCGGTGTAGGTGAAAGAACACGTGAAGGAAATGACCTGCTTAGAGAAATGATCGAATCAGGTATCGTGACTTACGGTGATGACTTCGTACATTCTTTGGAAAATGAAGGTGGATGGGATTTATCTAAAGTAGACCTTAAAAAACTGGAAGACTCTAAAGCTACCTTCGTCTTTGGACAAATGAATGAGCCTCCAGGGGCCCGAGCCCGGGTAGCCTTGACAGGCCTTACGCTTGCCGAATACTATAGAGACGGAGAAGGTGACGGAGCCGGTAAGGACATCCTATTCTTCATTGACAATATATTCAGATTTACACAGGCAGGTTCTGAGGTATCCGCCCTTCTTGGACGTATGCCATCTGCGGTGGGTTACCAACCTACTTTGGCTACAGAAATGGGTGCCATGCAGGAAAGAATTACTTCTACAAAGAATGGTTCGATCACTTCCGTACAGGCCGTTTATGTACCTGCTGATGATTTAACGGATCCAGCTCCAGCGACTACTTTCGCCCACTTGGATGCTACTACTGTACTTTCCCGTAAGATCGCCGAACTTGGTATTTATCCTGCTGTGGATCCTCTGGATTCTACTTCTAGAATTCTTTCACCAGAGGTATTGGGTGACGAACATTATACCTGCGCACAGAACGTAAAAGAAATTCTTCAGCGATACAGAGAACTTCAGGACATCATTGCTATCCTAGGTATGGAAGAACTTTCCGAAGAAGATAAATTAGTAGTACACAGAGCTAGAAGGGTACAGAGATTCCTCTCTCAGCCTTTCCACGTAGCAGAGCAGTTTACAGGTTTAAAAGGAGTACTGGTAGATATCAAAGATACTATCAAAGGCTTTAATATGATCATGGATGGTGAGCTGGATCACCTTCCTGAAGCTGCCTTTAACTTGGTAGGTAGTATAGAAGATGCTATAGCCAAAGGAGAGAAAATGCTAGCTGAAGTGAATAACTAAATAAAAAATAACACGGAGTCACCATTTGGTATCTCCGTGTTGTTCTTATTAAATATACCTATATGCATTTAGAAATAATTACACCCGATAAAAAGGTATTTCAGGGAGAGGTTTCTGAAGCAAGCTTCCCTGGAGCTTCAGGTGCTTTCCAGGTTTTAAACAATCACGCACCTCTCGTATCTGCCCTTGCAAAAGGTGTAGTAGCTTTTACTACCAAAGAAGGGAGACAAATCCTCCAGGTAGACGGAGGCGTGGTAGAAGTTAAGGAAAATAATATCATCCTACTAGCCGAGAAGATTATTCAGGAATAATATCTAAAATTCAGAAAAGCGGAGAAAAATTCTCCGCTTTTTTTCTTTAGCGATCTGCACCTGATTAATAGGCCATTATTTTTAGTATTTTATACTTACATTTATTACCAAAACGGCCCCTCAGGGTTCCATTGACTCTTATTAAAGGAAATATATTTATTCTAAATCCGCGTATTTTTTCCGTTCCAGCCGGGTACCACCCTCTTCATCTATATATACTATAAATATATTTTCGTAATCAGATTCATCAAGTTCCTCCATGACGGTACGGCCGATCAACAAATTTACTATATGATGAACGGTATTGGAATGTCCTATGACAACCACATTACCTTCCTCATCCTGAAGCTTAGCTACCAGTTCGCCGTGGTTTTCTGTATCATATATCTTAAGGTATAACCCTTCCTCATCTGCAAATGGAATAATAGTATCCCTCGTCCGTTTAGTATCAGATGAATAGACAGCCTTTATGTCTAAGTCTTGTAATATTTCTTTTAATCTAAATGCCCTGTCTTCGCCCATTTCGGACAATGCGGGATCATCTTTATCAGCCTCTTTCTCTGCATGTCTGATAATATATATGGCACGTTCGTCAACATCTTCTTTCACAAAAAGATCATATCCTAGTAATATATTATTGAGTAACAGAAATGTAATAGCAAGTATCTTTATCATTTTAACAAAGCATATTATTATTCAAAAACCTCAAAATTTAGCCCTTGATATTATTCCTCCAGCACTGTAACCGTATACCCTTCCTTTCTTAAAAGGTTCACCATGCCATTTTCACCGCCTAGATGACCTGCCCCTACGGCAAAGAACATATTACCTTCTTTCATCATAGCCATCATGGGAGATAACCAGTTGTGGTTTCTATCATCAAGTAATATACCCTGGTAATTTTTGTACTCTGGACTTTCACTTACCATTTCCACCATTCTTTCTATGTCCTTAGACCTATAGGTCTCTATCAGCTGTAGAAAATCCCTTCTCCCTTTTTCAAAATCCAATACATAATCATACAGATTTTTATATTGTTCTTCTAAAGGAATATTTTCAAACACAGCCAGCTGATCCTCTATACTTTCCAGACCTCTAATACTAATTTCATTTTGTTTGGCTATCTTCATTAACTCAAGCTCATATGCTTTGGTTTCGCAGTCAAGTATTTTGGGATACAGCATGGAAAGCAGCATAAAAGGACGCATAGATTTCATCATATTGATGTCTACCGAGGCATTTTCTTTAAGAAAAGCTTGGGTTGCGTCAAACTGATCATCATTTAGATAATCCGTGATTTTCTCTCCTGATGGATTATTGATATTAGAAAACACCACCTGCATCATATTGGGATCATCCAGATTTATTTCTAAGACCAGGTTTTGGGATGATTTCACCTTTTCAAGTACCTGCTGACCCAAATAAAAGTCTTCCTCGCAAATGAGATGTATCGTACCAAACAAATAGGATGGAGCGACTAATCCATTGCCCGATATCTCATAAAACAATCCTTTTTCCTGGCAAAAGCCAACATTTGCGTAAGCAATGAACGCAAGTAGTAATACAATTATATTTTTCATAGGAAAATGGTGTTTTAATATTTGTTAATGTTATCCGCTAAACGTATTATCCAGATGTTGATCTTTGGCTTTTATCTCCTCAAATTCCAAAAACTGCTCCCAAAAAGGCTCCGTAGGAAGGCCTGCCCTTAAAAAGAGTTTTTCTTTTTTAATAGGATGAGTAAAGACTAAGTGAAATGCATGTAAATTAATGCTAGCATCTTGATTTGGCTTGACAAAGCCATATTTTACATCACCTCTAATAGGAGATCCCATACTGGATAATTGGACTCTTATTTGATGAGGTCTGCCAGTGACTGGCCTGACTTCTAATAACCAGTGGTCATTTAAAGTTCCAAGTCGTTTGAAGTTGAGTTCGGCCTTTTGACTGGCTGACACCTCCTTTTCATGCGCAGTTACAAGATTTCTATTTTCATCCTTTGTAAGGTAATGGGTGAGTTTCCCCATCTCTTCCTTAGGCTTTTTCTTAACTACGGCCCAGTATACTTTATGGATCTCCCGTTTCCGGAAGAGCTCCATCATTCTTTCCAATCCTTTTGAAGTTCTGGCAAATATTACCAGTCCACTCACAGGCCTGTCTAACCTATGTACAGGGTGAAGAAATACATCTCCAGGTTTGTTATATTTATGTTTAATATACTC
This sequence comes from Anditalea andensis, assembly GCF_000714815.1. Taxonomy (GTDB): domain Bacteria; phylum Bacteroidota; class Bacteroidia; order Cytophagales; family Cyclobacteriaceae; genus Anditalea; species Anditalea andensis. The sequence continues at coordinate 125,714 of NZ_JMIH01000023.1, forward strand.
TCTACAAAAGTCTGTCAAGGTTTTATCCCCGGTTTTATCACCTTGTACTAATACACCTGCTGCTTTGTTTACCACTAAAAGGTGATTATCTTCATATACTACCGTGAAAGGCTGCTTTCTCATCTTATATTATTTTTTACCAAAGATAAACAAAAAGAAGCTGTAATTTCACCTGCTTTAAAGGGCACTATAAAGATAGCGCTAAATATCAGATAAAGTTCAAATTTTTACAAAAATTATTCTATAATTAACAATTAGGTACCTTATCTGTTGTATTTAAACATTTATAAAACTAATAAATCATCCATCAAATGAGCATTAAAAAAGTTTTTAAAGATTCCGGAAAAATATTAAAGAACACCTTGAAGTATCTGAAGGAGGATGAGCCTATAATATATTGCGCAGCTATTGCCTTTTTCACCATCTTCTCTTTACCTGCCATTTTGATTGTAGTGACATTAGTAGGAATAATATTTTTTGATGTTCAGACTATTAGCCGTGAAATACACAGTGTAGCAGATGAATATATAGGAGAAGAAGCGGCGGAACAAGTTGCTGTCGTATTAGAAAATGTGATCGAAAGCCCAGGCAGTTTTTGGTATATTATCGTAGGTGTCTTAGTTGTCATTAAAAGTGCCACTATGATATTCTTTATGATCCAAAAAGCCTTAAATTCCATATGGAAAGTTGAAGTAAAAAAAGATGTCAAATATTTAAGCTATCTCAAGCATCGCTCTGTGACTTTATTAATCGTAGTAGGGCTGGGCTTTTTACTCGTGCTTACTATGATTTTAGATACAGCCGTATCCCTTGCTGGCAGTGAAATAGAAGCTCTGTTACCGGGGAATACGCATCATACTTGGACGGCATTGAATTTTCTATTAAGCTTCCTGATGGTACTTATATTTTTCACTTCTATCCATAAGACCCTACCAGATGCCAAGATACCCTGGAGAGATGCATTGGCAGGGGGCATTATTACTTCTATACTGTTTTTAATCGGAAAGCAGATCATAAATTTAATATTGAATGAAATAGAAGTAGCAGATTATTATGCAGCGGCAGGGTCTTTGGTTATAATTCTCCTCTGGATATTTTACAGTTCTATCATCCTATTTTTGGGAGGGGAGATTACCAAAGCATATTCTATGAACAGAGGACATGAGATCAAACCTAAATCCATAGCCGTAAAATATTCCCAGACAATAGAATTAGGTGAAGAGGGAGTAGAAGATTAATGAGAGAAAAATGAAGGCACGGTGTTAAGAGTAATTACCGTGCCTTCCATGTTTCTTAAAATTCAGAAGTAAAATGGAATTCTATTTCAGGATAATTATCCTGAACCATCTGAAGCCATGATTTGGTTTCTGCCATAAATACCAGTTTCCCATCCTTATCTCTGGCGATGTGCCTGTTTTTTGACCGTACGAATTCTTCAAGTTGCTTCTTATCTGAACTGCTAATCCAACAGGCTTTGTAGAGATTCATAGGTGAAAATTCCACAGTGGCATTATATTCATTTTTCAGCCTAAACTGAATTACTTCAAACTGAAGCTGGCCTACTGTACCCACCACTTTTCGAGATCCCATATCGAATGTAAAAAGTTGGGCAACTCCCTCCTCCATCAACTGTTTCAAACCCTTTTCCAGTTGTTTGGTTTTCATAGCATCCTTATTGACCACTTCTCTGAAAATTTCGGGAGAAAAGCTGGGAATACCTTTAAAATTCATGTTTTCACCGTCTGTAAGCGTATCTCCAATCTTGAGATTCCCTGTATCATATAGCCCCACTATATCTCCAGGAAAGGCTTCATCGACTATCTCTTTATCCTGGGCCATAAATGAGGTCACATTAGAAAATCTCAAAGGCTTAGTGCCACGTACATGGTTATAAGGTTTATTTCTTTCAAATTTACCTGAACATATTCTAAGGAATGCGATTCTATTTCTGTGGTTTGGATCCATATTGGCATGGATCTTAAATATAAACCCTGAAAAGTTTTTTTCATCAGGTGCTACTTCCCGCTCTTCTGTATTTCTGCTTTTAGGTTTGGGAGCTATTTTGATAAAAGTATCCAACATTTCATTTATGCCAAAATTATTGACTGCAGAACCAAAAAATACAGGAGCTACCTTCCCTTCTAAATATTCCGTAGGGTCGAAATCTGGATATACCCCTTCTATCAATTCCACATCTTCCCTTAGTTGATCAGCATAACTTTGGCCTATGAGGGTATCCAATCTTTTATCTCCCAGATCCTCAAATACGGCTCTATCATCGCTAAGCTTTCTTTGGCTGGGTGTAAACAGATTGAGTTTTTGGTCAAACAGATTGTAAACCCCTTTGAAAGATTTTCCCATACCTATGGGCCAGGATAGGGGACGTACACTGATATTGAGTTTTTCTTCCACCTCATCTAAAAGGTCATATGGGTCCCTCCCTTCTCTATCCAGTTTATTGATAAAACAGATTACCGGTGTTTTTCTCATTCGGCAGACTTCCATCAGCTTTTCAGTTTGGATCTCCACCCCCTTTACACAGTCTATTACCATTATAACTGAATCTACCGCAGTCAGGGTCCTATAGGTGTCCTCAGCAAAATCCTGATGGCCCGGCGTATCCAGTAGATTTATTTTGATGTCCCGATATTCGAATCCCATCACAGAAGTAGCCACAGAGATACCTCTCTGTTTTTCTATTTCCATCCAGTCAGACTTGGTAGCCGTATCAATTTTATTGGACTTTACTGCTCCGGCTGTCTTTATTGCTCCTCCGAAAAGCAAAAGCTTTTCGGTAAGTGTGGTCTTCCCTGCATCAGGGTGGGCAATTATGGCAAAAGTTCTTCTCTTTTGGATTTCTTGGGAAAGGGTCATCTGCTTAAATATCTATATTTTCAGGCTGCAAAGGTACAGCTAATATTAGAAGATCGGAAACATTAAAAAAGAAAGGAAGCTAGCAGTTTTATCTACCCATCTGCCGAACATTTGGACAAAAAGGTATCATATAAAACAAATATAGCCCCTATAATCTAAACTATTTTTAAAGCCTATTCCTGTACGGCATTTAGAACAATCCTGAATGTAGTACCTTTACCCATTTCAGAGGTTTTGACATAGATCTTCCCTTTGTGGTAACCTTCAATGATTCTTTTGGCTAAAGTGAGTCCTAGTCCCCAGCCTCTTTGCCTGGTAGTAAATCCCGGGTTAAAAACTTTTTTATACATGCTTTTTTCCATTCCCTTCCCTGTATCACTTATATCAATGACTATAAATCTTTCGCTTTCCTTTACTATATTTATCAGAATATCCCCTCTTCCCTTCATGGCATCCACTGCGTTTTTACAGATGTTTTCTATTACCCATTCAAATAAGGGTTTATTCATCATACCATAAATATTATCTGCATGACTATTAAGCTGAATTTCTACCTTGCTCGATAATCTAGGACGAAGGTAATTGACAGCTTCTTCTACTGTCTGGTATACATTTTCAGGCTGTATGACTGGCGTACTTCCTATATTGCTAAACCGCTCAGTAACCAGACGCAGCTTGACCACATCTTTATCCATTTCCTGTATGACTTCCTGGTTTTCATCCCAGACGGGTGAGTTTTTTAAATAATCGATCCATGCCATTAAGGAGGCAAGGGGGGTTCCCAGTTGATGGGCAGTCTCTTTGGTAAGACCAGCCCATACCCTGTTTTGTTCCGCAAGTTTGGATTGATTGAAAACCGCAAAGGCTAGCAAGCCAAACACTAATATAACAGAAAGCTGTACATAAGGATAATACTGAAGCCTCCTTAGCAACTCCGAATTTCTATAAAATATCAAATAATCCTCAGCTAATACGATAGGTTCATATTCAGCTCTCATCCTGACCAGCTCATAGCTTAATTGCGCCTTGATTTCTTCTTCTGTACTGTTCTTTTTTAACTTGATATTTTTATGCTCATTCGGGATACCGTTAGCATCTGTAATGATTACTGGAATACTGGTATTCTCTACTATTATCTCCTGATGGATAAACGTGAGGTTATCATTTCCACTCGCCAGATATTCCATAGCATTGGCATATAAATCTATCTGTCGCTTCTCTCTGATCTTTAGGTCACTTACGAGTAGATCAGTATAATATATAGATCCGATACTTATGATCAGAGAAATAATAAAAATAATCCATTTTACTTTTCCCCTATTATGGTATAGGTCAAAAGTGGTAAGATCCTGAAATCTATTTTTCATTTTAAAGGGGTGGAAATCAAATTATTTGTCAGCTCTTTTATAACTGTATTATAACACAGATATTATTTAATTTAAAGGGAATTAAACAGTATATAACCATTATAAATAAATGGCTATATAGAAATGTCCATAATGAAACACAGAGTCATAATCCATAATCTGAATTATGGATGAAAGAAAGCAAAGTTTTATTAAAAATGCTAAACCAGATGATAGCAACTTTAATTATTTATAATAAAAAAACAATTGCCCCCTTTAAATGGCTGAATTCTATTTTTCAGATATTCTATATTATAATTGAATAAGTTACAATTATGCTGTTTTTAACCACCTCCATAATGTCCCATAATTCACCTTACTGCCATGCACTAAGATTCCTATCCTATAAATTTTTCCAGCCATCCAGGTAGTGAAAAAGAAACCTAAGATCAATAGCCCCATAGATAGCGCTAAATCAAAAAATGGCACTCCATAACTTGCCCTACCCATCATAGCTATAGGGGATGTAAAAGGTATGATCGATAGCCAAAATGAGATATTACTGTTAGGATCATCCAATACAAAAACAAAAAGGCCAAAATATGCTACAATCAGAGGGATGGTAACCGGAAACATAAACTGCTGTGCATCTGACGGAGTATCTACCGCTGCCCCTATCGCAGCAAAAAAAGCTCCATATAGCAAGTACCCACCGATAAAGTAAAAGACAAAAGTTAATACGAGCTTGAAGAAATCAATATCCTGAATGACCTTCAGGTATTGTCCCATTTCCCCCGCGGAAGTCTCAAGTATTTGGCCTGCATTCGGATTAGACATTTCTAGAGCTTGCTGCTGAGGCATCATCATTCCAAAATATCCCATGACCAATGCAGATATACCAGAAATCAAAATTATCCATATCAAAAACTGGCTCAAACCTACCAGTCCTATACCTATGATCTTTCCAGTCATCAGCTGAAAGGGCTTTATTGAAGATATCAGGATTTCAATGATTCTGCTGGATTTTTCTTCTATAACACCCTGCATAATTTGGTTGCCATATATGAAAATAAACATATAAATCAATATACCAGCTATAAATCCTAAAATGTAATTGACTACCGCATTGGAGGCCTTTTCTTCACCTGCATTATCCAAGGTGACAGCCTGAACATATACATTGGTTCTGAGTTCAGCTATTATATTCGGGTCTATTCCTGAATCAAATAGCCTTATCTCTTCTATTTTCCTCTTAAGAGCACTTTCCAAATGAGCCAGCATGGCCATGCTAGGATTTTTATCGGTATAATACATGATACCTGATGGATGGTCCAGCGCTATTTTGGGTATATATAGAAAACCGTATCTGTCTCCGCTTTTTACCAGATCTTTAGCCTCTTCCCTATCTCTATTAGAATAAGAAAAAGCATATTGATCAGAGCTCTCCATTCTGAAAAGGTTGTTTTCATCTACTACTTCAATGATTCTCAGGGCTTCTGATTCCCGCTCATTCATAGCTATCCATAAAAAAACACCCAGTATGGAAGGAAAAAGCAATGGTGTCAGTAGGGTGACTAAAAGAAAAGATTTCTTTTTTACTCTGGCAAAATATTCCCTTTTGATTACCAGTAATATTTTATTCATGATCCGTATCTTTAGCTAGCTGTATAAAAATCTCACCAATAGAAGGAATAATTTCTTCAAAACTCAACACCTCTCCATATGTCAATGCCTCTTGTAAAAGTTGGTTAGTAGTCCCTCCATTGAGCATTATGTGAAACTTGGTGTCCTGGCCAGCACTTGGCTGCTTTATCCAATGCGGAGGAAAAGACTCTGAACCAAGCCTTAATTTAAGCTCAAAAAGATTTTTTCTGGAAAGTTGTCGTATTTCCTCCACAGTCCCATCCAAAACTTTCTTGGCCTTATTGATCATCGCTATATGATCACATAACAGGTTTACAGATTCCATTCTATGCGTAGAAAGAATAACAGAAGTGCCTTTATTTTTGAGATCGATTATTTCATCTTTGATTAGCTCGGCATTTACAGGGTCAAATCCTGAAAATGGTTCATCAAGTATCAGTAGTTCAGGTTCATGTATCACCGTAGCTATAAACTGGATCTTTTGGGCCATTCCTTTTGAAAGATCTTCTATTCTTTTATCTTTCCAAGCTGAAATATCTAGTTTCTCGGTCCAATATTTCACCCTCTGCTTTGCTTCACTGGCTCTTAAACCTTTAAGCTGTGCAAAATACAACAGCTGTTCCCCTACTTTCATTTTTTTATAGAGCCCTCTTTCTTCTGGGAGATAACCTATATTTTTGATGTGTTCCGGATTCAGTATTTTATTGTTTATCTTCACTTCACCAGAATCTGCCTCTATGATTTGATTGATGATCCTGATGAGAGTAGTCTTACCAGCGCCATTTGGACCTAGCAGGCCAAATATAATCCCCTTTTCCACAGATAGATTTATATCTATCAATGCAGGGTTATTTCCATAAGATTTACTTAGTGAATGGACTTCTAAAATTTGTGTCATCAATAAATTTTACTTGTTTGGAATCCAATTATTTCTACCTATGAAAAAATCAATTACCTTAATGCCGTTCTATTTTAATGCTACCGAGCCTACCGACACATCTATTTCAATAGTCATAAGATTACCCGCACCGGCACTATATCCTTTGCTGATATAGGTTTTATTGCCTATACTTTTAAGGTAATGAGGTATAGAAGTCCTGCACATGGCAGTGCTTTGGACTTTCACTATATAAGGAGTATCTGTATCAGGTAAGGTGATGTTTACGGAACCTGCCCCCACACTGGCCCTTACATGAGTAGCCTGAGACATATCTCCACTAAAGATAAGGTTTACATTACCATAATTGACATCAAAGATCATTTGTTTTGCATTTGAAAAATTCAATCCATTAGCCTCCACGTTTCCCATATTCACGCTTACTGACATAGTGTCCATACTAATAGGATTAGGAATGCTTTTACTATATTTTAATACTACATCAGCAGTAGCAGTTTTAATTTTGCATTTGGTCACATTTATATTAGATAAATCAATGTCCGCTCTTCCTATGCCAAAATTTAAATTTAAATCATATAAAAAATTTGTATTTAAACCTACCTTCCAGTCATGGTCAAAATCATCATTACTGCTGGGAAATAGCCTGGAAGTTATACTTTTTCCCAAACTTTCTGATTCTACATTGCGGTGGTCCAGTGTAGCGGATAATATATTGTTCCGAACGGAATATTGAAAGGAAGGCAGGATATTAACTTTTGCCAAAGATGCTTCTATGAAGATGGGCAAACCTGAATGATCCCTCCCTATATGGGAGATCCCTTTATAGGAAGAAAAATTTAACTTTACCTGGCTGAAATCCTCCGTCTTTTCGACCTTAAACTCTTTATTAATTTGAGCTATTATATTAGTATTAAACGCTACAATTGCCCAAATTATTAAGCATACTCTTCTCAACATACGAGTAAATTACGGTGCGTAGCGTAAAAGGTTTTATATAGATAAAAAAAAGCCGGGAAAATATCCCAGCTTTCAATTTTTATCTAAAAAAACTCTTTCATCTTATCAAAGAAATTCTTTTCCGACTTACCTGGATCTGGAATAAAGTTGCTGGAACTCCTCAGGTTTTCTAGGATTTGTCTTTCTTCTTTTGATAGCTGTTTGGGTGTCCAAACGTTCACATGTATAAGTTGGTCTCCTTTTGAATATCCATTTATATCATTTATACCCTTCCCTTTTAACCTTAAAACTTTCCCGCTCTGGGTACCGGGTTCAAGTTTAATTTTCACTTTCCCATCTATAGTAGGTACTTCTATCTGTGCTCCCAGAGCAGCATCTACAAAACTTACATAAAGATCGAATATTACATTGTTGCCATCTCTCTGTAACAGATCATCCGCTATTTCCTCTATCACTATCAAAAGGTCACCAGCTATGCCACCTGGGGTTTCATTCCCCTTTCCGGACATACTCAGCTGCATGCCATCAGCTACTCCTCCTGGGATTTTGATAGGTATCACTTCTTCCCTGATGACCAGACCTTTAGAATCTGCCTCAGCAGGCTTTTTATCTACTATCTGACCATTGCCCCCACATGAAGGACAGGTACTTGCGGACACCATTTGGCCCAGCATGGTATTCACTACTTTTTTTACCTGACCTGATCCCTGACAGGTGCTGCAGGTTTTGAAAGTGACACCTTCTGCTAGGACATGCCTTTTGACTTTGATCTTTTTCTCTACTCCCCCGGCTACTTCTTTTAGATTAAGCCTTAATTTCACACGCAGATTGGTGCCTTTTTTGGTACGACGCCCTCCTCGGCCGCCACCGCCAAAGAAAGAATCAAAGCCACCTCCACCAAAGATATCACCAAACTGGGAAAATATATCATCCATATTCATCCCTGCTCCTCCACCAAAACCGCCGGCTCCGCTCACTCCCTGATGTCCAAACTGGTCATAGCGCTGCTTTTTTTCAGGGTTGCTCAAAACTTCATAAGCTTCTGCCGCCTCCTTAAATTTATCTTCAGCTTCAGGATTGTCCGGGTTTTTATCTGGATGGTATTTAATAGCCATTTTTCTATAGGCTTTTTTTATCTCATCCGCACTCGCATCCTTGCTTATTTCCAATATTTCGTAATAATCTCTTTTTGCCATAATAATTCTATGATCCGATGACCACTTTAGCGTACCTGATTACCTTGTCCCCAAGTGTATATCCTTTTTCTACTACATCTATTACCTTACCCTTCATATCATCTGTAGGTGCCGGTATCTGGGTGATGGCCTCCTGGGTTTCAGAATCAAATCCATTACCTATCAAATCATCCATTGGTTTAACACCTTTAGACTCCAATACTTTCAATAGCTTGTTATATATGAGCACTTTGCCCTCTATCATATTAGATGATTTTTCATTCTGATCTGCAGCTTTTATAGCCCGTTCAAAATCATCCACCACCGGAATTAAATCTTTTAAAACATCTTCTGAAGCTGTTTTTATTAATTCCAATCGCTCTTTAGCTGTTCTTCTACGGTAATTTTCAAATTCAGAATAAAGCCTTAAATATTTATCTTTGAGCTCTTGGGCTTCAGCTTTGAATTTATCTTCAACACTGATCTGTTCTTTTTCATCCTGATCTTCACCAGTCTGATCTGGAGCATCTTGCTCTATCTGCTCTTCAGCAGCCAAATTTTCAGTAGTTTTATCTTTTTGTTCTAAATTATCTTTATCCGCCATATGCTTATCTTATTTTCAAAAGTTGATAAATGAAAATCAATTAGTTTGCCACACCTTTAATACTGCCAAACTGGCATTAATAATTAATGGACTGCCAAATGAGGTCCTTCAATTTGTCAAGGTTATATTGTGACACTGAAGAAATAAATATAGAAGGTATATTGTCGGGAAGCTCTTTTTGCATTTCAGCCATCAACTCCTCATCCAACATGTCAGCTTTTGAAATGGCCAACAATCTTTTTTTATCCAGCAACTCAGGATTATACTGCTTGAGTTCATTGATTAATATACCATATTCTTTTTTGATGTCCTTAGCATCTGCCGGCACCATAAAAAGAAGAATGGAATTCCTCTCTATGTGTCTAAGAAACCTAATCCCTAGCCCCCTCCCTTCTGCCGCACCTTCTATTATACCGGGAATATCTGCCATTACAAAAGATTTATCCCCCCTATATCCTACTACCCCAAGATTTGGAACCAGGGTAGTAAAAGGATAATCTCCTATTTCAGGCTTGGCCGCAGATACTGCAGAAAGCAGGGTCGACTTACCCGCATTGGGAAATCCCACTAGGCCTACATCTGCCAGCAGTTTGAGCTCCAAAATAATCCATTCTTCTATCCCCTCTTCACCAGGCTGAGCATAATGAGGTGCCTGATTAGTGGCAGATTTAAAATGGTCATTACCCAAGCCTCCCCTACCGCCCCTGGTAAGAATTACCTCCTGTCCATCTTCTGTTATTTCACACCTGATTTCACCTGTTTCGGCATCCTTAGCTAGCGTGCCTAAAGGCACATCGAGGACCATATCACTTCCATCAGCTCCCTTTCTCCGGCCACCTTCGCCCCCTTTGCCATTATCAGCTATGACATGTTTTTTATATTTAAGGTGCAATAGTGTCCAGTGCTGCGCATTGCCTCTTAAGATAATATGACCTCCCCGTCCACCATCTCCACCATCTGGCCCCCCTTTGGGCACGTGTTTTTCACGCCTGAAATGTACAGAACCAGAACCACCTGCTCCAGATCTGGAACAAAACTTCACGTAATCTATAAAATTGGAATCTGCCACGGTTGCTTGATTTTAATTAAACAAAATTGGCTAAGCCATCACGCTTAGCCAATATCTGTACAAAGTTATGTAATTATTTATCTATGAATGGCTATCTACGACTTGGGAGATTTTTTCAAATATACCTTCTATCTCTCCTACTCCATTTACCTGTGATAACTTGCCTTGCTTTTTATAATACTCGGCCACCGGTAAGGTTTCTTCCATGTAAACGTTTATTCTAGTATTGATCTTGGCGTCATCCTGATCATCAACACGGCCAGATGTTTTGCCTCTTTCCTGGATCCGCTTTTTTAAAACCTCATGAGGCACATCTAATGCTACCATACAGGTGATCGATTCCGCTTTATCAATCAATAGTTTATCCAGCGCTTCAGCCTGGGCCACTGTTCGTGGAAAACCATCAAATATGAATCCATTTACACCCGTACTGCTTTGGATCTTTTCATCCACCATACCGATTACCACTTCATCAGGCACGAGTCTTCCCTCATCCATATATTTTCGCGCCAATTGACCTAGTTCAGTACCTTGTCCCAAATGAACACGGAAAAGATCCCCTGTGGATAAATGGACCAAATTATATTTTTCAATCAGTTTTTCACTCTGAGTACCTTTGCCTGCACCGGGAGGGCCGAATAAAACAATATTTAGCATAGTAAAATAATTTCTTTTTATATGATTATTAATACCAATGTCTAATTAAATTTTCAATTGGTAAATTTCCTTTAAATTCCTGCCATACCCATCATAATCCAGCCCATATCCTACTACAAATTTATTGGGAATAGTGAACCCAACATATTTGATATCAAGCTTTTCCTTTAGCGCCTCGGGTTTTAATAACAAGGTAGCTATAGAAATACTTGCAGGTTTCTTATCCATTACCAGGTTAAGAATATGTTTCATACTCAAACCTGTATCAATGATATCTTCTATTATAATAACATTCCGCCCCTTAATGTCTACATTCAGTCCTATCAAGTCTTTGATACTACCTGATGAGCTTAAAGACTCATAAGAGGCAACCTTTATAAAATGAATTTCTACAGGAATATCTATAGCTTTCGCAAGATCTGACAAAAACATAAAAGATCCATTCAAAATACCTAAAAGCACAGGCTCTTTATCTTTGTAGTCTTTATTTATTTCCGACCCCAGTGCTTTAATTTTTTCCTCAAGCTGTACCTCGGAAAGGAATGGAATAAACTTTTTGTCTTTAACTTCTATCATAATGAAATAAAAAAACCATATTAAAGGCGGTACAAATATAGGAAAAAATGACAGCCAATCGCCAACTTCTCAGCTAATCACTGTTATATTATAGATATTTCATCAAATAACGATATAATCTAACCATACAATCAATATCATATAAGGAAACTTTCTCATTTGGTGTATGTACATAGTCTTCTGGAGCGCCTATAAAACACCAGTCGATTGGATAAGGTGAAAACTGCACCTCCCTCCCATCACTACCCCCACTGCCCTCTACTTCCAACTGAAATGGTATCCCACTTTCATTAGCAAGTGATATGATCTTATTTAAAAAAACTTTTCGCGGTATGTATTTATCCCTCAGAGATATGGCAACGCCCTCATGGTGCCTTACACCGGCAGTTACCCAGGTAATATCAGATATTAATGTCTGCTTTATTTCCCATTTTTCGTATATAAATTTTAAAAGGAAAGGCATACTTCCTCCTCCATGCTCTTCATAGGTAGAAAAAACAATCACGCCATCTTCTAATTCTTCACATAGCTGCAGCGCATTATATACACCCAATCTATTGTCGAGATAGGCTGCCTGGATGAATTCATCATCCAACCTCACATTTTGTTTATATGAAAGATTTGTACCTCTCTGTATCGCTCTTGGAAAATCGTAATAAAGTTCCCCTTCGATATTTTTTAATGGACAAATAATAGGTCCTAACTCATCATTTCCTTCTAAAAGGTCACCTGATTCAGCATCAGGGCCTCCTATCGGAACCAATTGATTATCATAGCGAACCGTAAATCCGATCGTATCCATATGTGCAAATACTGCAGTCCTGGGAGTACCGAATTTTAGTACTATACATTCTTGAAATCCTTCACCGCTATATATCTCTGGTAAAACTTTCCAGGTAGTTCTACGTTTAAATACAAAATCCAATATAAAAGCGGAGATAGACGACTCATCTCCTGAAACGCTTTGGATTTGCAGTAATTGCCCTAGTAATTTCATATTGGCATAGTTTATGACTGGTAATTGAAACAAAAAAGTTAACACAAACCTACATAAAACATTTGCAAGAAAGTTTTACGTTCTGAATAAAAAATTTACATTTGCATACAATTACAAGTAAATATGTTTGGAGTTAAATCAATTAAACACTTAAATTTGGAAAAAAATTTTTTATTATGAAAAAGTTATTACTATCAACATTAATGGTTGGTGCATTAGCAGTTGGAGCTAATGCCCAAGACGACTTTAACAAGTGGTCAATTGAAGTGAGTGGAGGAGGAAATAAAGCCATGAAGCCTATGACGCCTGGCTATTATTCCCCTTTTCTTAACTTAGGACACGGTGACGTGGGAGTTCGGTATATGTTTAACGAGAAATGGGGCTGGAAATTGGATTACGGCTTTGGAAGGTTTTCCGAAGCTAGCCAAGACAACAATCCAACTTTCGAAACAAACTACTATAGAGCAAACCTTCAAGGGGTGGCTAACTTAGGTAGGATATTGAACTGGGAAACTTTCACTAGAAGATTCAACATATTGCTACATGCTGGTGGTGGTATCGGAAGAATTACTCCTCAACAAAATGAGTGGGAAGGTTTTCAGGACAATGTTTACAACCTTATCGCAGGTGTTACAGGCCAAATTAGACTTAGTGACAGAATCGCCTTGACTGGTGATATCAGTACTATTGCTAATGGACGTCAGGATGTAACTTTTGATGGAGCATCTAGTATTGATCCTAATCATTACACTTATTATGGACCTGCCGCTAACTGGTGGACTGGTACATTGGGTCTGACCTTCTATCTTGGTGGAAACTCTACTCATGCTGACTGGAGCATAAGAGAAGACAGATATGCTACCAAAGAAGAATTAGCTAATCAGATTGGTGAAATCAGAGATATGCTAAGAGATTCTGATGGTGATGGTGTACCTGATTATTTGGATAAAGAACCTAATACCCCATCTGGAGCTAGAGTTGATTCTCATGGTAGAACCCTTGATTCTGATGGTGACGGTATCCCTGATCATTTAGACAAATGTCCATTTGTTCCTGGCCCAGCTTCTAATGACGGATGTCCTGTAGAAGATGATGAAGACAGAGAAAGAGACTTCTTCAGACAAGCAATCAATGATGGTTATGTAAACGTTTATTTTGCTTTTGACAGTGCTAGACCTTTAGGTTACTCTGCTTCTGCTGCACAGTACGTTTCTAATTTCATGAAGAGAAATCCAGGTGTAAGTGTCGAAATCAAAGGTTATGCTGATGAGATCGGACCAGAAGATTACAACCAGAGATTATCTGAAAGAAGAGCTAAATCAGTATACGATATTGTTATAGCTTCTGGAGTAGATGCTAGCAGATTATCTTACAGAGGTTACGGTGAAGATACTAGCGTGGACAAGAGATCAGCTGATGCTCGTCAGTTGGCCAGAAGAGTTAGCTTTGAAGTACAGTAATATTTGAAATAAATAAATTAAAACCCGATCTTTATAGGTCGGGTTTTTTTTGCGTCTAAAATTCTTTTATCCATGTTTATATTGAACCATACCCCCTCTATAGCTAATCAATTCCTAACCGAATTGAGAGACATCCATCGTCAAAAAGACCGGATGCGGTTCAGGAAAAATCTGGAAAGGTTAGGAGAAATCCTTGCCTATGAATTATCCAAATCATTGGATTATCAAACTGTAGAAATAGAAACACCTCTTACCACTACCACTATTAATAACATATCTGAGCCACCAGTCATACTTTCTGTTATGAGAGCAGCATTGCCTTTCTATTTAGGGGTGTTGAACTATTTTGATCATGCAGATAGTGGTTTTATAGGAGCATATCGCCAAAAACATACTGAAGCTAATGAAGAAGTCGAAATTGACCTGAATTATATGGCGTGCCCTTCCATAGATGGGAAAGAAATTGTAATAGTAGACCCTATGTTAGCTACCGGTAAATCATTTGTTAAAAGCGTACATCATCTTCTGAAAAACGGAAAACCCAGAATGGTACATATTATGGCAGTAATAGCTGCTCCTGAAGGTTTAGCTTATATAAAAGACAATTTAAATATTCCCCATAAATTCTGGATAGGTGCTATGGATGATAATCTTAATGAAATGGCCTATATCGTCCCTGGATTGGGGGATGCTGGTGATTTAGCTTTCGGACCAAAATTATGATTTATCTATTTCTAACAATAGGACTCGTTATCCTACTTATAGGTGGGAA
Source organism: Anditalea andensis (assembly GCF_000714815.1). Classification (GTDB taxonomy): domain Bacteria; phylum Bacteroidota; class Bacteroidia; order Cytophagales; family Cyclobacteriaceae; genus Anditalea; species Anditalea andensis. The sequence goes on from NZ_JMIH01000023.1 coordinate 140,743, forward strand.
ATATTTAGTCGATGGTGCCTCTGCCATAGCTGGCAAGCTGGGATTAAGCCCTGGACTCATTGGACTTACAGTGGTTTCCTTTGGCACCTCGGCACCCGAGCTTCTAGTTAGTATCACTGCAGCCTTGAAAGGAGTCAGTGATATAGCTTTGGGAAATGTAGTGGGATCAAATATTACAAACATCACGCTAGTATTGGGGATCAGTGCGGTAGTATTCCCTATATCCCTACCAAAATCCGTCATAAAACTTGATTACGCATTTACCTTAGCAATAAGTATCCTCTTTTTTATTCTGGCTTATAATGGTGTGATATCGTTACTGGATGGTATTATATTTTTAATACTTTTAGTGCTGATCAATATTTATTTTTTCAGAACTATAGCCAGGATACCGGACGATCCCGAAGATGTAGATATTCAAAGACTAAAGAAAACACCCATTTATAAGTCATTGTTATTAATAGGAGGAGGGATAGCAGGGCTTTACTGGGGTTCTGAAATGTTTGTAGAAAATGCAATTATCATCTCTCAGCAGTTTGGCATTAGTGACAGGGTGATAGGAGTGACTGTTATAGCTATAGGGACAAGTTTACCCGAACTTGCTACTTCACTGATAGCAGCCTTTAAAAAGCAGACAGATATAGCTTTGGGTAACATCCTAGGCTCTAATCTAATGAATATATTAGCCATCATCGGGGTCACCGCTGTAGTTAAACCTATAATGGTCTCTGATTTGTTTTTAAGAAACGACTTTTTATGGATGCTAGGTTTCACTTTACTGCTCCTCCCCATAATACTGACCAAATTACGTATTAGCAGGTGGGAAGGTGGTCTATTGACATCTGGATACGTGCTTTATTTATATTTCCTTTTATGACAGCGTATGTACTTAAATTTTTGGGCATATATGTAATATGCCTATTTAAATTTATAGGCGGTCCCGTATTAGGTACTGCAGCAGGATATTCAGTATTCGAAATTGTTATCGTCACTGTATTAGGTTTAATGAGCAGTGTCATTGCCTTTACCTATATCGGTTCCTTCCTGAAAACTACTTACCACCACTACTTCCAGCCCAGACGTAAACTCTTTAATAGTAAAACCAGAAAAATGGTACACCTATGGCAAAAATTTGGAGCCATCGGAGTGGCCGCTATGACACCGATAATCCTTTCTCCTATTGGGGGAGCTATACTTATGAATGCCTTTGGGGTAAAAAGAAAAAAAATATTGCTATATATGTTGGTAAGCGGTATATTCTGGTCATCCTTCTTTGCCTTAACTATAGACCATCTAAGAAAAATCCCCATCGTATCGGGTATATTAAATTAGATCCCGTGACTATCATTGCATGATAAAGTCTCATGACCAAAATTTAAATATAAGTAGGGTGTCGGATCATAAGATACCACATGACACTTCTTCAGATAACCACACCAGTCTATTCAGGTAATTCCTCATCAGGTAAAATTTCTATATCCTGAATAAGCACTTTTTTTGAAATCTGCTGCCCTGTCAATGTAGCGGCTAAACCACCCATGGCGGTTTCCTTATACTTACTTTCCATATTAGCTCCTATCTCCCCCATCGCTTCCACACATTCATCTACAGGAATAACAGCACTTACATCAGCGAGTGCGATCTGTGCAGAACTATTGGCTATGGCTGCTGCACTGGCATTCCTTACCACACAGGGAATTTCCACTAGTCCCGCCACTGGATCACATACCAGTCCAAGCATGCACTGTATCGTAATAGCCACTGCATTAAATACCTGGTCTATAGATCCCCCTAAACAATATACTATAGCTCCTGAAGCCATAGCTGCAGCAGAGCCTGTTTCTGCCTGACAGCCGCCTACAGCCCCAGCTAAACTAGCTTTTTGCTCTATAATTAGAGCTATACCTGCCCCTACCAAAAGACCTTCTAAAATATGTTGATCCTCAAGGCCGTGTATCTCCTGTAAAGTATAAAGGGTACCTGGAAGTATCCCTGATGCCCCTGCTGTAGGAGCAGCCACTACCCTGCCCATACAACTATTCACTTCTTTAGCAGCCAAAGCCCTTGATATTAGTTTTTGAAATTCCGGTGATAATACAGCTTTGGGATATTTATAGACTTTCTTCGCACCATTATTAATCATACCGGATCGGGAAGTCATCTCTTCTCTCAAGCCTGTTTCCACCGCATCTTTCATTACTGTAAATGCCCTTAGTAATCCACTCCAGATCGCTTCCTCCGTACTACCTCTTTGTGCTATTTCATACTCTAGTACAGGTGCATAGAGAGGAACCTTTTTCTCTTCACAATAAGCTTTCCAGCCTACAAAATCTTCAAATAGATAACTCATTCTTACCAGGGTTTACATTCTTCCAAATCAAAAATACACAAATATTATCGGTTTAAATAAAGATGACAATTATTGATCTTCTTCTAATTTGGTTTAAACCAAAAAACCCAGGTATGACTGGGTTTTTATATGTTTATTTTACTAAAATGTTTATTGGGCTATTGCTTTTAACCTAGCAACAAATCGAATCGGCTGATAAGTCTTTACCCGATCTTGGATCAATTCCTTCTGGATCAGATCTTGTCTGATGCGTTCAGGTATGACCTGTATAGTAGGACCATAACCCAAGTGTGAAGGTGTTAACAATTCCACCTTTGCCTCCTTTTTAATGCCTTTAAGGGCGATATTTAAGAATTTCAGATTATTTTGTGCTCCTAATATAATGTTGGCCGCTCCTGAATCCTGCGCTCCTCTTAAAAATGGTTCAGTTTCATTTAAATGAAACAATTCATAATTAAACCTGATGTTACTCCCATTTTCAGTCACCTTACTGTCAGCTTCTCCAGGTTCCATTACCCTCATATAGGCCCCTTCCTCTGTTTTGGTAAAACCCTCAAGTTGATTTGCAGCTATAAACGCCTGAATCTGCTGGTCCTCCATGGCCTTCAGCTGGTCAGCAGTATAGATTTTGGCAAAAGTAACAGTAAGATCCAAATTAGAATTTGGAAGAATAAGCTGCTGATAACCATAGTTTCCGTATGCGAGATAGGATGGGGCATATAATTTTATAACCTCTCCTTCTTTTGCAAGACCTGCGGCAAAATTAATTACACGAGGAATTATTCCTGTTTCCCCATGTAAAAACAATCGGGGTTCCCCATCAGCAGGCGTATAGGATTCGATTAATTGGCCATCTATGGTTTTGATATTGTAATATATGCCCAGGATAGAATTATTCGCAATTTGGGTACCTGATTCTACCTCAAGTTCCTTGACATAGTAAAAACCCATTTGAGTTTTTTGCGCTTCTATATTGTTTTGGGTAATGTACGTTTGTAACAATTGATCATCTCTTTCTATTATTTTGTCCATTTCAGACTCAACCTCTGGTAAACATGAATTGAGCCCAAATACCATTATTAAGGCAGCTGCACTTCTTGTTATTAATTTCATCATTATTTATTTAATTATTTTTTAAACTGAAAGTTCATTCTCAAATTAATTCCCCCTATAGAAAACTGCTGATCTACAAATGTCATATTTCCAATAGGCAACTTATAAAAAGGTTCTACCGAAAGGAAAGTGCCCCCAGACAGCTTATGCTCATATCCAATAGACAAGTTTACCATTCTGCCTAAATCCACCCTGCTTTCACCATCTTCTGGCAATACTTCAGTAGTGAAGGTCTGCACAAGATTAGATGAAAAAGCACTTGCCTGCCCTATAGCAGCATAAGACAGGTTGTACGTTTCGGATGTACTTTGATTAAGGTATACCATACTGGATAATCCGCTGATAAGGTATATACCCGATTGAGTTTTATCTATAATTTTATATTTAACATTTATCGGGATGTCCAGATTGGCAAAAGTTAATTCATAGGTAGGGTTTAAGGGAGTTATAACATTTGTTCCCATTAATGCTGCAGCTGCTACCCTGTTGGTATTCATAGGGGCAGCATGATAAAAGTTATCAGCAGAAGATAATACAGGTACATTGTTCATCACGATAGCTACGTTTTGGCTTTGTCCCGGTACTAAGCTTTGCCTGGCATAAGTTACACCTACATCTAGTTTCAACCTTTTGCTTAAAGAAATCTCGGACATAACTCCTCCACCCAGATTAAGACCTGTGGTAGTATTGGAGGTAGACTGTGGGGCCATTACAAGACCTAATTTGACATTTCCATTTCTCTTCTTATCTTCTGGGAGTGTAGGTAAATCTGCCATAGTCCAAGTATTGATCATTTTCTGGGCTTCTTCTTCCTTTATTTCCTTGGAATGCTTCCCATTGAGCTCTGCCTCGGCGATCTGAAGTTGAATGACAGGGTCCGACCTTCGGATAACTTCTTCAGAAATTTTCAGCTTTTTGAGTAAAAATTGGCTTCCTGGAGCCAAGGCAAGGTCGAAATTCCTCACAGCGTCAACTTCTTCTTTTATCTCTTTGCTTAAATCTGCCAAAGCTTTGAAAACAGAGGGTGAAACAGATTTAAATTCGCTATGTAAAGGTCTGGTTGCTTCACCGTCATCATTCTGGGCATGATGCTGTCGAGGGACATTCAAAGGAACTCCCTTTGACTTCTCCTCTAAAGGCTGGAGCTGATCATGTTCTATAGGTGGATCGGTATCATTAGGAACATGATGGTCAAAGTTTTGTGAGGTCCCTCTATCTTGTTTTCTTACTTCAGGAAAAGCATTTTCTCTTTTGGGAATAAATAAATCATTTTCATTTAATTCTTCTTCTACAATATCCTGGTCACTTAGAGCCGGAAGCTCTTGATCGTAGGTTATATATGGACCATCTGAGAAATCCTTTGAAGATGGCCATATTAAAAACCCTATAACTAAAGAAGCAGCGACACCTGATATGACTGATGCCCATACCCATAGTGATTTAGGCTTCTTTTTATTGAAATATGCTTGAGAGAATTTTTCCCATTCTTTGGTGTCAAAAGGCTCTTCATGGTTTTCAAAGGAGTCTTTTATCTTCTCTACAAGTCTCTTATCGAATTGCTCCTTCATCTCTGATTTCATTTAATGCTTTGAATTTATCTCTAAGCTTTTGTTTGGCACGGGCCAAATATGTTCTGGAAGAACTGGCGGGAATTTCTAATCTCTCGGCTATTTCTTGGTGAGAAAATCCTTCTATCTCATACATATTAAAGACTATACGCAGGATGTCGGGTAATTCTTGAAGCATATTAAGGATTTCCGACTTGGTAAGGGAATCTACCGCATCACTATCATAAGATTCAGATGATGCATTATCTATTTCCAACAAAGAATAATGCTTAACATTTTTCCGATAATGATCAATGGAGGTATTAATGATAATTCTTCTAAACCAACCTTTAAAAGAGCTTTTGGTAGAATACTGATCTAGTTTGTTAAAAGCTTTTAAATAGCTATCATTGACTACCTCACATGCTTCATCTCTGGAATTGGTATATCTTAAAGCTACGCTCATGGCATATCCATAGAAATGCTTATACAGCTTTTCTATAGAAGACGCTTTACCACTTCTTGCCTCACTTATTAGAGATTCCTCCAAACTACCTTGTTTTTCCAACTTCAATAAAGACGTGATCTATTAATAGAGTGCTACAAAATTTAAAAAAATAAATTTTTGATATATTAAAGAATGAAATAATCAGAGATAAATATAAGATTAATGAAAACTATCGAGTATAGTGGCAATACCATCTTTTGGTAGCTGCTGCTTTATCAATCTTTACCTTATTTTTTTACTCCCATTTAAAGTATTACTTCAGAAATTGAAGTTAATGGTTTGCTTCAAATCTTTATCTAAACTTAAAGCTACCGGACAGGTTTTGGCTGCATTTTTTAATTTCTGTAGCAACTTTTCATCATCAGGAGCATTTTCCCAAGTGAAATCAATAATGATTTCTTCTATTTTCCTGGGACTGCCGCTCATAATTTTAGTGGTTTCCCAAACCAAGCCATTGATTTCCAAGTTATCTTTTTTAGCCACTATGCCCATGATGGTAACCATACAACTACCAAGGGCAGCAGCTACCAGATCTGTGGGAGAAAAGGCTTCTCCTTTACCATTGTTATCCACAGGTGCATCAGTAATAATTTGGGTACCGGATTGCATATGTTTAGGGGCAGTGCGTAAATTTCCCAAATAGGAAGTTTTTATAGTAGACATAAACTGTTACTTTTATTTAGTTTTATAAAACATGGTGGTAAAAATAGCGTTTAATTCCATACCTAATATGGCAACATTGATAAAATATCTTTTATTCCTAGTACTGATAGGTTATTCCAATTTGGCATTGGCTCAGAGAGAAGATGCGGGGGATTACGATTATGACCGGGAAGTACTGTTTGGTGTAAACAAAAATACGAATGGCGGACTTATCGGAGGATTTAATTTAAAAATCGGTTCCAGAATAAATGAGGACCTCTTTCAGTTTTTTGCCTTGGAATTCGCAAATGTAAAAAACCCCAAAGAAGTCCGATACAATACCGCTTTTGGGAATAGTTATATTTTCGGAAAATCAAATTATTTATATGCTATACGTCCACAATATGGCCGGGAACTTATAATGTTCAAAAAAGCACCGCAACAGGGCGTACAGATTTCAATATTGACTGCCCTTGGTCCCTCCATAGGTGTAATAGCACCTTATTATGTAGAGTATTTTGTAAGCCGTACAGAAACTGTAAGAGAACAATATCAACCCGAAAATGTCCGAAGCAGATTTGATGTTACAGGACCAGGAAGGATTTTTGAAGGTATAGGCAATTCTGAACTGGCTATCGGCGCCCATGCAAAAGCAGCCATAGCCTTCGAATTTGGCGTATTTAAAAGCAATGTAACAGGTCTGGAACTTGGATATCTTTTTGAAGGTTACAATAAAGAAATTGAGCTGATGCCCACTGTAGAAAACCGACAGTTTTACCATTCGGTTTATTTCACCCTGTTTTACGGGTTTAGGAAATAATGAATGTTTCTGGTTTTTAAAGAGCCAAAAGCTTAATTTTGCCATACGCTAAAACTATCCAAATGATCGAATTACCAGTTATATCCGAAGAGGAAACCAGAAGGAAAAAACCTAATTGGCTTAGGGTAAAGCTACCAGTAGGTAAAGAATATGCTAAAGTTAGGCAATTAGTAGACCAGCATAAGCTCAACACCATCTGCGAAAGCGGCAACTGTCCAAATATGGGAGAGTGCTGGGGGGCAGGAACTGCTACCTTCATGATTTTGGGTAACGTATGTACCAGATCATGTTCATTCTGTGCTGTAGCCACAGGCAGACCGCCGGAATATGATACTGATGAACCAAGACGTGTAGCTGAAGCAATCAAACTGATGGGCGTAAAGCATGCGGTACTAACATCTGTCAATCGAGACGAACTGAAAGACAGGGGGGCCGAAATCTGGTATCAAACTGTAGTGGAGACCAAAAAGCTATCGCCCGAAACAACTATAGAAACTTTGATCCCGGATGTAAAATCAAACTGGGATGCCTTATATAGAATGATAGAAGGCGGACAGGAAGTGGTTTCGCATAATGTAGAGACAGTAGAAGCACTATACAGAAGAGTAAGACCTCAGGCCAAATATATACGATCACTGGAGCAGATAAAACTGACCAAAGAATACGGCAAAAGAACCAAAACAGGTATTATGCTCGGACTTGGGGAGACCAAAGAGCAGGTTTATAAAGCCATGGATGACCTGGCAGCCCACGGATGTGATATCCTGACGCTAGGCCAATACCTTCAGCCAACCAAGATGCACATAGAAGTGGCAGAATTCATACATCCTGACCTCTTTGATCACTATAGAGAAGAGGGATTGATCAGAGGACTGAAATATGTAGAATCAGGACCTCTGGTTAGGTCATCTTATCATGCGGAAAGGCATGTGAATGTATAATCTATAGACATTATTAAAAAAGGCAACCGGAGATGGTTGCCTTTTTTAATTTGTGGAAATCGAGCATGACTTTGAGTGTCATACACCAGAATGATTAAACATGCGAGATTCCATATGACCATTCAAAAACAATTATAAACATATGAATTTTGTAAAATGACTTTATATTTTTTAAATTAATCATAAAACTAACGTATGGAAGTCCGGTTTCAAACAAAGGAAGAAAGTAACCTTCAACAAAGAGAGGCCTTTTTAAAACTATCCCCCATAGATCGCTTTTATTCATTTTTGGTATTAAGCGAAAGATTAAATGATTTCCCTACTAAATATCAACCTAAGGTATCCGAAAAGTTTATTATAAATATTCAATTAGTGGAAAAACAGTGGAAGCAGAATATTGATCAGTTTATAGAATTATGTGATAGATATGAAGTGGAAATGATAATGGTAGGCGGAGGAGCGGTTAATTTTCATGGTTATCAGCGTCATTCAGCTGATGTTGATTTTTGGTAAAATATTGACCCTAAAAACTTCAATAAATTAGTAATCGTATTCCAAAAAATGAGATATGAGATTGAAAAATTCCCTTCTCAGGTTGAGAACAAAGAACAAAACATTTCTATTAAATTTTCCCCTGCTGATCTGAATTTACAACTGATTACCAATTTTCATATTAGTAAAAGTTTTGAAGAGGCCTTTAATGAATCCAAGATAGTCCATATAAATAAGAAAAAAATATATAAATGGCGTGTATTAAATTTAGCCGATCTAATCGAAAGTAAAAGAAGGTCAGCACGTCCCAAGGATCTATTGGATATAGAACAATTAAAAGAAATCAATAAAATTGAATAAGAAAAAAATAGAAGCCGATCGGTTCCTGTTTTTTATAGAAGAGTAAGGCCGCAGGCCAAATATGCGCAAATACTGGAGCAGATTAAACTAACCGAAGAATACGGAAAGCGAACGAACAAGTATCATGCTTGGTTCAGAACATATTCATTAAATTTTCACCGCTTAATCTAAATTTAGAGCTTATCACAACTTTCAGATAGGTCTGAAACATTCTATCAGTTAAAAGCTCTTCCCGATACCTATACCTCCATATGGTATAAATCTAGGTGGCGGGCCGTGGGGGGCGCATATTTCGTGGTATGGGTATGTTGATTTAAATCGATATAGAGGCGTGAATGCTACTTTAAATAAGAACCCTTTGGGACTTTCATACCTATAGCCCAATCTACCCGTTGCATAATGTTCAAAATAGGTTCGACTGTCCCATACCCCATAATTTAAAAATGGTTGATCTATATAAAACCCTGTGTAACCAAGGCCTGTTTCTAAAGCACTATTGGGGCCTCCAAAATAGGCGAGCATCATCACCGGAATTCCGGTAGCTTCTCTACCAACACTCGTAAAACCGACAGATGGCTTAAAAACACTATTCCCTTGGCCATTATGTTGCGCTCATAATTGATGGAGTAAAAAAGGCCATTTCCTAGAATTTCCCCATATAGGCTATTCGGATATTTTTGTGCCTGGCTTTCGAATGTCAATATCAATAAGAAAGCAACGAAATATAATCTCAAAAATGTTATCATAGTCTATTGTTTATAATTTATAAAAATTCTTTTTTGAATTACTTTATTCCCCGAGTTGATTTTTAAGTAATATATTCCTGAAGGGTAACTAGAAGTGGGGATTATTAATTTTTCTATCGTAACTTTTTTATTATAGACAGGCGTACCGTTAAAGTCATGAAGCGAGACTTCGGAAGTACTTAACTCTCCCTCAGCAAGTTCCAGTAAATTCAATTCTATTTGACCGGCAGCGTGTGAAATAATTTTCTCAGGATCATATCCCTCACAGACAATCTGAATTTGCTTGGTAGCGGCAACTGTACTACCACAATCGTTGCTTACAGTTAAATTTACAGCCATATTCCGAAAGCTCAAATTGCATGACGCTTGCACTCTTATACTAGAAGTGCCATTGCCGCTAAGGATCTGCCCGTTGGTAACACTCCAATTATAATTCATTCCGGCAATAGAATTTGCAGAAACGCTTACCCAGTGTTGATCAGCCTGAGAAGGGGCAATTATAACAGGCGCGGTAGGTGCACCCACCCTAATGGTCTTATTTACCCAGGGCGTAGTAGCATTGTTCCTATCTGTATAAACCCCTCTTGTGCCAACTGTATAATTCCCAGGTGCAGTGTTTGCCGGAACAGAAAGGCTATAATTTGGACCGGACTGCTGGCTAATTGACCAGCCTGCAGGTATACTCCACTCAACACTGTGATGAAAACAAGCACCTTCTACCAAATTGTTAACGGAAACTACTTTTGCTGCGCCAGCGCAGGCATAGCTATCAGGTATAACCGGTTCTACTACTCCAGGATACTCTACTTTAACAGGAATAATTACAAAAGTTCTCGAAAAAACTGTAATCCCTTGCACCCAAAATCTTATTTCCAAGTCACCGGGTTCTCCAAAATTAACCTTTATTTTAGTGAGATTAGAATTGGGGAATTTTTCGAAAGTGGGAAACCCTTCTAATACAGTTCCTCTATATAATCCTACTGGTGGAAGCATATCGAATGTATATCCATTTATCGGTATACCCACATTAGAGTAAATCCTTATATCATACACATGGCCTTTTGTAAATGGGCATACCGTAGAAGGGCCTGAAACGGTTGCATAAAGAGCAAAGGCTTGAATTTTTATAAAAGCACTCAAAAACAACAACAGTATAAATTTTTTCATAAACTATATTTATTGATAAAAAATTTGGCTAAAGCTAGCTTTCACCAAAAATCTTAAACTAATTTAATATTATGGATATATTTATTCAAATTTTAGTTCAAAAATTTTTCGTTTTTGTCCAAAAATACCTAGGAGTAGGTATGTTTTTAAGGGAAGAAATTAATTGTCGGCAACAAAATCTCGATACTTTCACATCAGTAAACTTTTGAAGAAGTATATAAGGGTGCGGAAATAATTGACATCAATAAATAATAGATTCTGAATTGGGGGTATTGATTTTAAAACACCTGACCGAAAACAAAAAAATGCCAGCGCCTCCCAAGGATTAATTGAATATTAAACAATTAAAAGAAATAAATTATATTGTATAAATATACACAATGATGTCAGTAGCTTGTAATGCCTTGTCTATCGGGACAGAAGCCTGATGACCGAAGCAGCGTTAAATTTTAGAATAAACCATGCATCCTTTTATTTTATCAATGCCAAGAAAGCGTATATACAGATAAAATTAAAATAGAAATAAAAAAGGAGCTTATCGGCTCCTTTTTTATTTCTATTGTTAAGCCATAGCTTCTTCGCTTTGCTCATATTCCTCGATGGCTACACAACTACAAACCAGATTTCTGTCTCCATAGGCTGAATCGATTCTTCTAACTGTTGGCCAGAACTTATTGGCTTTAACAAACTCAAGAGGATAAACTGCCTGCTGTCTGCTATAAGGGAAGTTCCACTCATCTGCCAGTGCCAAAATAGCAGTATGTGGTGCATTCTTCAAAGTATTGTTTACCTTATCCACATTGCCAGCCTGAATTTCCTTGATCTCTTTTCTGATAGCGATCATCGCATCACAGAATCTGTCCAGCTCAGCAAGCGTTTCGGATTCTGTAGGCTCTATCATAAGCGTACCTGCTACAGGGAAGGATACAGTAGGAGCATGAAATCCATAATCCATCAGCCTCTTAGCGATATCTTCTACCTCCACTCCTACTTCTTTGAATGCTCTACAGTCCAGGATCATCTCATGGGCAGCTCTTCCGTTAGATCCTGTATAAAGGATCGGATAGAACTCCTCCAATCTGGCCTTCATATAGTTGGCATTAAGGATGGCCAGTTTGGTGGCATTGGTAAGTCCATCTCCACCCATCATCGCTATATATGCATATGAGATAGGAAGGATACTCGCACTACCGAAAGGTGCCGCAGATATTGCGTGTACGCCTTCTTTGCCACCTGTTTTCACTATTGGATTGCTCGGAAGGAAAGGCACCAAGTGTGATGCTACACATATAGGTCCCATACCTGGTCCACCACCACCGTGAGGGATACAGAAGGTTTTGTGTAAATTAAGGTGGCAAACGTCAGCACCGATTCTACCGGGACTGGTCAAACCTACCTGGGCATTCATATTGGCGCCATCCATATAAACCTGACCGCCGTTATCATGAATAATCTGGCAGATTTCCTGTATGGCTTCTTCGAACACACCATGTGTAGATGGATAGGTTACCATCAGAGAAGAAAGGTTATCCTTATGCTTCTCTGCTTTGGCTCTAAGATCTTCGATGTCTATATTACCTTTTTCATCACATTTCACTATGACTACTTTCATACCCGCCATCACAGCAGAAGCAGGATTTGTACCATGTGCAGATGAAGGGATTAAAGAAATATCTCTATGGTGGTCACCTCTGCTCTGATGATAAGCTCTGATCACCATCAGACCGGCAAATTCCCCCTGCGCTCCTGAATTTGGTTGCAAAGAAGTATCTGCAAAACCGGTGATTTCGCTTAGCCAATTACGAAGATTCTGAAACAGCTCATAGTATCCTGCTGCCTGATCCTGTGGCACGAATGGATGCAACTGACCAAATTCAGGCCAAGTAACCGGAATCATTTCGGCAGTAGCATTAAGCTTCATCGTACATGATCCCAGAGAGATCATCGAATGGGTCAAGCTAAGGTCTTTGGCTTCCAGTCTTTTAATATATCGGAGCATCTCGTGCTCAGAATGGTAATCATTGAATACCGGATGCTCCAAATATTTAGATGTTCTTTCTAAGTTATCGCTAAATTCCAGAGCAAGATCATCAGCCATATCAGTGACATCCACAGTAGCCTTATTGGTAGATTGGGCAAAGATGCTGATGATCTGATTAACGTCATCCAGAGTTTTTACTTCATCAAATGCTAGATAAATAAAGCCATCCTCATATCTGAAGTTCACTTCATTGGAAAGTGCAAAAGCATTTATCTTACCTTGCTGAACTTCATCCACCTTAATTTTGATGGTGTCAAAGTAATTGGCATTTACCTGCTCAAAGCCTAATTTTTCAAGCCCTTTAACAGTTAACTTAGCCAGGCCATGTGTTCTGGCAGCTATTTCTTTTAGACCCTTAGGGCCATGATAGACCGCATACATACCGGCCATTACCGCTAACAGCACTTGGGCCGTACAGATATTTGAAGTAGCTTTTTCTCTTTTGATATGTTGCTCCCTGGTCTGAAGCGCCATTCTATAGGCTTTGTTGCCATCCTTATCTACCGATACTCCGATGATACGGCCGGGAATCTGTCTTTTATAAGCTTCCTTGGTAGCAAAGAATGCAGCATGCGGTCCGCCAAAGCCCATCGGCACACCGAATCGCTGTGAAGTACCTACCACCACATCGGCACCCATCTCACCAGGAGAGGTCAGTAGCGTTAAGCTAAGCAGGTCGGTAGCAAAAGCTGTAAGAACATTGTTCTCTTTGGCAGTAGCTACCAGATCAGTATAATTTATCGCTTCCCCGTCGGCATTAGGATACTGAAGCATCAAGCCGTAAAGCTCGGGATCAGTCAGGTCCAATTGTGAAAGTGGACCTACCACTAATTCTATACCTATAGGCACAGATCTAGTGAAAAGTAAGTCTTTGGTTTGGGGAAACACCTTCTCGTCTACGAAAAATTTGTTCGCATTTTTCTTTTCCTTTCCTTTAGAAGCATATAACATCGTCATAGCTTCGGCTGCTGCTGTTCCTTCGTCCAGGAGAGAGGCATTGGCCATTTCCATACCTGTAAGCTCCATCACAACAGTTTGAAAGTTGATCAAAGCTTCTAATCTACCTTGTGCTATCTCTGCTTGATAAGGCGTATAAGCGGTGTACCATCCAGGATTTTCTAGAATATTTCTCAATATCACCCCAGGTACCAAAGTATCATAATAGCCTAAGCCGATATAACTTTTAAAAATTTTATTTTTTGAAGCCAATTTCTTGAAGTCTCTAAGAAAGATTGCCTCTGACTGCGCCGCAGGTAGCCTTAACGGCTGCTCGAGACGAATAGATTTGGGTACGGTCTGATCAATTAATTCTTCTACGGAAGAAGCACCGATTTTATCCAACATTTGCGCAACCATCTGTTCAGAAGGGGAATTGTGCCTATGTTCAAATTTTACTGAGGGCTCAAGATTGATTTTCATTTCGTAAGAATATGTTATATGAATGGGGTTATATCCAGCTATTTTTATAGTAGTGCAAATGTATAAATTATTGATAAATAATGATTTTTATTAACCAACATTTCTACCAATGGTTTAACCTATTTTATAAACGGATTTCATACTACTAATAAATATTTCTAGTTTTAGGTTCAAAAGATAAACAAGCATAACAAATAAGTATGAAGAGAACATATCTATTGGCTGGTGCTATAGCCTTAATGATGTCATGGCCTACCATGGCTCAAGATGCCCAAGCCATCAAATTTGCCTCCACCATTTCTGAGCAGGATCTGGAAAAACACCTCAATTATCTCGCCTCGGACGAACTGGAAGGGAGAGACACCGGAGAAAAAGGCCAAAAACTGGCTGCAGAATACCTGGTGAATTTTTATAAAGAACTTGACCTTAAGGGCCCAGTAGACGGGGGTTATCTCCAGAAGTTTGATCTTACCAGCGTAGCCTGGGGTGATATCCACCTGCAGGTAGGCAAACAGAAGTTAAAGAACAATGAAGACTTTGTATTTATAGGAGACGGAAACATGAACCGCTCCGCTAAAGCAGACCTTGTCTTCTTAGGCTTGGCTAACGAAGAAAATCTGAAAAATGTAGATGTAAAAGGAAAACTGGTAGGCCTTTGGGCCATAGGAGGACGTGCTCAGACAGTCGTAAAAGATGTGATGGATGCAGGAGCGGCCGGAGTGGTGATAGTAACCATGGAAGGCCAGGCTAACTTTGACAGATTGGCCAATCGGTATAAATCTCTCTCAGGCAGAGGAAGACTTGGTTTTGATACACCTACTAAACAGGAACCGGTATTTATGGTAAGTTCAAATAAAATGGCTGAGCTATTCGGATCATCCGTAGAAGAGCTTAAAGAAGCTGCCAAAAGCAACCCTGGGTCGATCAAGCCCCAAAAAGCTACGTATCAGGTAAAAAAGGAAAAGAAAACTGTCAGTACTGAAAATGTGATGGCCTATCTGGAAGGTACAGATAAAAAAGAGGAAGTGCTGGTCATTTCTTCACACTATGACCACATTGGCATCAGCAGTGACGGACAGATCAATAACGGGGCAGATGATGACGGCTCCGGTACGGTATCTGTAATGGAAATTGCAGAAGCATTTGCTTTAGCAGCAAAAGAAGGTAACAGACCTCGAAGGAGTATATTATTCCTAAATGTAACGGGAGAAGAAAAGGGCCTTCTGGGATCTCAATATTATAGTGAAAACCCCATATTCCCTCTAGAAAACACCGTAAACAATATTAACATCGATATGGTGGGTAGAGTGGATTATGAATATCAGGATGCTGAAAACAAAAATTATGTATATGTGATCGGTTCTGAGATGCTTTCATCACATTTAAAAGTGATCAATGAATACAACAACATCACCTATTCTAATCTGATCCTCGATTACAGATATGACGCTGAGGATGATCCAAATAGATTTTATTACAGATCGGATCACTATAATTTTGCGAAGCATAACATACCTGTGATTTTCTTCTTTAACGGAGTACATGATGATTATCACCAGCCCACAGATACGGTAGATAAAATTGAGTGGGAAATCATGAAAAACCGGGCAAGACTGATCTTTCATACTTCATGGGATCTAGCCAACCGTGAAGAAAGGACTCCTGTAGACGGTAGTAATACTAGGACGGAGAGATAATTCCCTTATTCACTTAAAATATAAAAGCCTTTGAATCGCTTCATGCGCTTCAAAGGCTTTATTATAATTTGAAATGTCACCTATACCTCTTTTATCTTGAAAAAGAAGATTGAGAATCACAGTTGACTTTCCATCATCGACAGTAACCTATACCCTACCTCTTCTTCCTATTCTTGGTCTTCAGCTGATTCCTGTTGGTCTTTGCCTTGCTGTTTTTATTTCCCCTTGGTTTTTCCTTTAAAGCCTCAGGACGTGGTTTTGGCCTCGCTTTTTTATCATGAAATGCTCCTTTGAATTCCGGGTCATCTCTGCGCTTCTGATTATCTATTTCTCGTTCATACCCCTGCTTCTCCGCAAATGGTGTAGGGACTATTTTCACTTCCACAGGAATATCCTCCTCAGGCACCTCCATCCGGATAATTTCTTGTATCCGATTAAAATGGTACACTTCTGCAGGGTTCACAAAAGTGATGGCTGCCCCTTCATTCTCCGCTCTACCGGTCCTGCCGATCCTATGTACATAATCCTCATATATAAGAGGCACATCAAAATTGATCACATGGCTGACCATACTGATATCAAGCCCTCTGGAAGCCACATCAGTCGCTACCAGTATACGTACCTCTCCAGATTTAAAGTGTTCCATGGAGTTTATCCGGGTATTCTGGCCTTTATTGGCATGGATGACCCTAACCTCTCCCTCTACCTTTCTACTCATGAAGTTAAAGATCTCTTCCGCATTTTTTCGGGACTTAGTAAACACGATCACCCTTTTGATCTCTTCATTCTTCATCAGATGATCCAGAAGGCTGATCTTGGTCTTGATATTGGGGACCATGTATTTTACCTGACTGACCGTCTCTGCCGTGGTGGCCTGCTGGGCTACTTCTATCCTTTCCGGAAATGCCAGAAAATCCTGGCTTAGCAACTCCACCCTTTCTGCAAAGGTGGCAGAGAAAAGTAGGTTCTGGCGCTTTACCGGTATGATTTCCAAAACTGCTCTAATCTGACGCATAAATCCCATATCCATCATCTTATCGGCTTCATCCATGACCAGGGTCTTGATCTCCTTTACAAAAATCTCTCCCCTGCTGTATAAGTCCATGAACCTGCCGGGTGTGGCTACTATGATATCTACTCCTTTTTGCACGGTTTCAATCTGGGTTTTGGGCCCTATACCTCCGTAAAGACATACATATCGCAGGTCTGTATACTTGCCAAAATCTATAATGGCCTGCTCTATCTGCATAACTAATTCCCTTGTAGGGGCCAAGATCAGTGCACGGGGATGCATTCCCTGTGCATATTTTACTTTCATGAGTATAGGCAGCACATAAGCTGCAGTCTTACCGGTACCAGTCTGTGCGATGCCCAGTATATCATGTCCTGCCAGGGCCAAGGGAATTGCTTTTGCCTGAATGGGAGTCGGTTTAGAATAGCCTACCTCCCTGACAGCATCCAGTAGCTGCTTATTTAATTTAAAATCTTCAAAAGTAAGTGGGCTGTCCGACATCATTTATTAATTTAGGGGAGATATTTGAATTTAATTTAGAGCAAATTAGCTACAAGCAGAAGCAAGAACCTATGAAGAGCATATTGATTACCGATGCAAATATAGTAAATGAAGGACAGATAACCCGTGGAGATTTACTGGTAAAGGATGGATTAATCCATATGATCGGCGGAAATCTGGCCGGATATCCTGCAGACATACATATAGAGGCAGCGGGTAAATATTTATTCCCCGGCCTGATAGATGACCAGGTCCATTTCCGAGAGCCCGGACTTACCCATAAAGCTGATATAGAAACGGAGGCTAAAGCGGCGGTGGCCGGCGGCATAACCTCATATATGGAGATGCCGAATACCGTACCTCAGACTACCACCCTAGACCTTCTGGAACAAAAGTATGATATCGCCTCCAAAAAATCACTGGCAAATTATTCCTTCTATTTTGGGGCTACTAATGACAATTTAGAGGAAATCCTTAAGGTAGATGGGAAAAATGTGTGTGGCATTAAAGTATTCCAAGGATCTTCCACAGGAAATATGCTGGTCGATAACCCCGAGACACTGGAGAAAATATTTGAAAAGTGTAAACTGCTCATCGCTACCCATAGTGAGAATGACGATATCATCCGGAATAATTATGAAAGATATCAAAAAGAATTCGGTGAAGATATTCCAATAAAATACCACCCGCTCATCAGAACAGCAGAAGCATGCTATGACGCTTCTAAAAAAGTGGTGGATCTAGCCCGTAAACATGGCACCAAATTACACATACTGCATATCAGCACCGCAAAGGAGGTGGCGCTTTTTGATAATAACCTCCCATTGGAAAATAAAAGAATCACGGCGGAAGCCTGTATACATCACCTTTGGTTCACTGACCAAGACTATGATAGTAAGGGAACATACATAAAATGGAATCCGGCTGTAAAAACAACTGCAGACCGTGAAGAAATCATTAAAGGCGTATTAGATGGAAGAATAGATGTCATCGCCACAGACCATGCCCCGCACACCAAAGATGAAAAGGCAGGAAAATATGCTCAGGCCCCTTCTGGCGGCCCTCTTGTCCAGCACAGCCTAGTAGCAATGCTGGAACTTTACCATCAGGGAAAAATTTCTTTAGAAACCATAGTTCAGAAAATGAGCCATAACCCTGCTATATTATTTGAAATAGAAAAGCGGGGTTTTATCCGACCCGACTACTACGCGGATCTGGTACTGGTAGATCTGGACAATCCATGGAAAGTGACTCCTGACAATGTACTGTCGAAATGTGGCTGGTCCCCATTCGATGGTCAGGTATTCAAATCAAAAGTATCTCATACGATCGTATCTGGACATTTAGCGTACGAAAACGGAATTTTCCATGAGGGGACAAAAGGTAAAAGATTAAAATTTTTAAGAAATTAATTCCAAGAGATATTGCGTAGAAAAAAATTGATTCTTACATTTGCAGTCCAATCAGGGTAATAATCCTGAAAGGTAATAAACGGTGATTGTAGCTCAGCTGGTTAGAGCACTGGTTTGTGGATCCAGGGGTCGCCGGTTCGAACCCGGTCTTTCACCCTAAACCCCTTGATATTCAAGGGGTTTTTTATTTTAAACTAAACCTTATGTGTGTTTTTTTCGTTGGCATACATATTGTAACCTGTATCTATTATAAAATCTAACTGCAATGTTTACTTTATTTAAATCCTCGCCCACCTATCCACGGGTTATTCCTGTAGATTTGAATGGGGTACACTCCTACTTACAAAAATTTGAGGAGTCCTTACGCAACTTCGACGAACTGCAAAGGGAAATCAAAATTATGAGAAAATAATATGACTAGGCCATGAGATATCATGGCCTTTTATTTTTTGCGATATGTTTTTCTTTCACTTAATATGAGTATTTTTAGGCCCTACTCAAACCTTTAATAACCTATGAGCTACATCCACTTTGATAAGACTGAACTTATCAATCTAAATTATTCTTTGGAAAGGGAAATCATCCGGTCCAACAAATTAGGATGCTATACCAGTACCACCATCATCGGATGCAATACCAGAAAATACCATGGCCTTTTAGTAGCTCCACAGCCTCAGATAGATTCCCAACTCCATGTCATGCTATCCACTGTACATGAGACGATCATCCAGAGAGGATCTACATTTAATCTTGGCATAGCCAAATATCCAGGTACATATTCACCTAGAGGGCACAAATACCTAGAGGATTTCGATAGTGAACCTATACCCAAGCTTACTTTCAGAGTAGGCGGAGCACTTTTACAGAAAGAAATCATCCTTGATTCTAACAGAGACCGGGTGATGATAAGATATACCCTCCTGGAGGCGCATTCAGATACGAGAATAAGGATAAATCCTTTTTTGGCTTTCAGGCCAAACCATCAGTTGTCAAAAGCTAACCACCTGGTAAACAAAAAATACCAAAAGGTGGAAAATGGGATTTCTATCCAACTATATGATAATTACCAACCCCTGTACTTACAACTTTCCAAAGACAATGAATTTATCCCAGTTCCGGACTGGTACTATGACATAGAGTACATTAATGAAAAAGAGCGAGGCTATGATTATCATGAAGACCTATATGTCCCAGGCTATTTTGAATTTGAAATCACCAAAGAAGAACCTGTCATCTTTTCTGCAGGACTGGAAGAAGCTCAAGCTGATACCCGAAATGAATCCTTTGAAAAAGAAATTAGCAGAAGAATCCCCCGCAACAATTTTGTAAACTGCCTAAAAAATTCAGCTGGGCAATTTATAACCCATCGTAACGGGGAAACCCATGTCATGGCGGGATATCCTTGGTTTGGCTGGTGGGGTAGGGACACTTTTATAGCCCTGCCCGGTCTTACACTTACACTTGGGGATAAGGAAACATTTTTGGCCGTCATGGATACCATGTCTAACCATATGAAAGGAGGTCTTTTTCCAAATATAGGAAGCGGCGGTGCTTCCAATATGAATTCTATTGATGCCCCCTTATGGTATTTCTGGGCTTTGCAACAATACCAAACTTTCACTGGAGATACCCAGACTATTAAAGACAGGTATACTGAAATATTAAAGGAAATCATCACCAATTACCGCCAAGGTACAGCCTTCAATATAAAAATGCTGGACAATGGTCTTATCTATGGTGGAGAGGATGGAAAGGCCCTTACATGGATGGACGCTGTAACTTCAAACGGTGCGGTTACCCCTCGTATAGGATGCCCGGTGGAAGTTAATGCACTATGGTTTAATGCACTGAGTTTTTACTATACCCTTACAGGAGAAGAGGACATAAACTTACTCGCAAAAAAGGTACAGGTTTCATTTGAAAATAGCTTTTGGGATGCTAAAAAGGGTTACCTGGCTGATGTGATAGACGGACAAAACAAAGATTGGTCTATCAGACCCAACATGGTATTTGCCACCTCTCTTCCATTTAGGCCATTGACAGATCTTCAAAACGATAAAATCCTAGAAACAGTAAAATCTAAACTACTGACCGTCAGAGGGCTCCGCACACTTTCACCAGAAGACTCCAACTACTACGGTTATTACACCGGAAATCAGGATGAAAGGGACAAAGCTTACCACCAAGGCACTGTATGGCCTTGGCTGCTGGGGCATTTTGCAGAGGGGCACATGCATATCCATGGTGATAAAAGTAAGGTCCTGATAGAAAAAATGATTGCCAGCTTTGATACTGTCATGTCCCAGTACGGCATCGGAACAGTAGCTGAACTATATGACGGAGACCCTCCACACAGACCTAAGGGAGCCATTTCACAGGCTTGGAGTGTAGGGGAATTACTTAGAATGATGCATTTGATCAACCGAATTTAACCACTTTTTCATAAAATCTTTATCACTGAGATTTTATGCAACTGCTAAACAACTAATATATATAGATGAAAGTATTAATGTTTGGGTGGGAATTTCCACCCCATATTTCCGGAGGCTTGGGCACAGCATGCTATGGTCTAGTCAAGGGAATGATGCATCAAAAGACCGATGTCATTTTTGTAGTGCCCAAACTATGGGGCGATGAAGAACCACTGGCAGATTTTGTCAATGCCAGCTCAGTCACCATAGATTACACAGAAAGACGATTCAAAGAAATATGGAAAAACCTGACTTATCTGGAAGTCACTTCCTTCTTAATCCCCTATTTGGGACCGGAAGAGTATGAAAGGTTTACAGACAAGTCCCTACATGACCGCATAGATGTGGACGAAAGTGTATTTGCCAAGCAGTTTAGCTTTAGCGGTAAATACGGAAAAGACTTGATGATGGAAGTCTCCCGCTATGCCCTGGTAGCAGCCCAGATAGCAAAAGACAAATCCCATGATATCATACATGCCCATGATTGGCTGGCATTCCCCGCCGGCATAGCCGCAAAGGAGATCAGCGGCAAACCATTGGTAGTTCATGTTCATGCCACAGAATATGACCGGACAGGCAAAAATGTAAATTTACAGGTATATGAAATAGAAAGATCCGGTATGGAAGCAGCAGACCATATCATAGCGGTAAGTCAACTGACCAAAAACACGATAGTTTCCAAATACGGTATCCCTGAAGAAAAAGTAACTGTAATACATAATGCCGTTCTAGATGCAAGCATCATCCAGCATGGGGCCCGAAAAAAAGTCCCAGAAAAAATAGTCACTTTTTTGGGAAGAATCACTTATCAAAAAGGACCTGAGTATTTTATAGAAGCTGCTGCCAAAGTACTTAAAAGAGATGAAAATGTACGGTTTGTAATGGCCGGATCTGGTGACCTGCTACATAAAATGGTCAATAGGGTGGCCGAGCTTAGAATAGCTACAAAATTTCATTTTACCGGATTTCTGAAAGGAGGAGATGTGGACGAAATGTTTGCCATCAGTGATGTATATGTGATGCCTTCAGTATCTGAACCTTTTGGGATTTCACCACTAGAAGCAGTTAGGCACAATACTCCCGTGATCATATCCAAACAGTCAGGAGTGGCAGAAGTGCTTCAGAATGCCATAAAAGTAGATTTTTGGGATATTGATAGTATGGCGGATGCCATCTTTGGCTTGTTGCACTACGATGGCATATCAAGGATGTTTCGAGAAATGGGCAGCAATGAACTTAAAAAATTAAAATGGGAACAGGTGGCCCTTAAAGTCATGGATACCTATCAACACACCTTAACCAAAAACGTATGAGAACGATTTGTTTTTATTTCCAAGTCCATCAGCCTTTTCGATTAAAACCGTACCGCTTTTTTGATATAGGAGAAGACCATGACTATTATGACACTTTCTCAAATAAAAGCATCATGCGCAAAGTAGCTGAAAAATGCTACCTTCCCATGAATTCCCTCCTCCTGGAACTGGTGGAAAAATATGCAGGAAAGTTTAAGGTCAGCTTTTCGATATCCGGCACTGCTCTGGACCAGTTTGAAGCATATGCACCTGAAGTGTTGGAAAGTTTTCAAAAACTCGTCAAGACCGGCCATGTAGAGCTAATGAACGAAACATATACCCACTCGCTCTGCGGATTGAAAAGCAAGGAGGAATTCATTCGTCTCATCACCAAACATCAGGAGCGAATAAAGGAGTTATTTGATGGCTATAGCCCGAAAGTATTCAGAAACACCGAATTAATCTATTCAGATGAGATCGGAGCCACTGTGGCCCAACTTGGCTATAAAGCTATTCTTACAGAAGGTGCCAAGCATGTATTGGGCTGGAAGAGTCCCAATTTTGTTTATCTGAATGCCATAGAACCCAAACTCAAGGTCCTTCTGAAAAATTTCAGACTCAGTGATGATATTGCATTTAGGTTTTCAAACAGAAGTTGGGCCGACTGGCCAATGACCACAGAAAAATTCGTAACCTGGATCAATCAAATCCCTCAGGAAGAGGAAACATTAAATTTATTTATGGATTATGAAACCTTTGGGGAACACCAGTGGGCGGAAAGTGGCATTTTTGAATTTATGAGACACCTGCCTGATACGGTGCTGAACCATTCCAATTTCACATTTTCAACCCCCTCAGAGGTAGTAGAAAACATTCCTCCTGTCGGAAAAATACACGTACCGATTCCTATATCATGGGCAGATGAAGAACGTGACCTTACCGCATGGCTGGGCAATGACCTACAAGATGAAGCTTTTGACAGGCTTTACGAATTGGAGGAACTGGTCAAATCATCCGAAGATCCGGAAATCCAGAGAGACTGGGAATACCTGCAGACAAGTGACCACTTCTATTATATGTGTACAAAGTTTTTTGCAGATGGCGATATTCATACCTATTTCAGCCCATATGAAAACCCATATGAGGCTTTTATTAATTATATGAATGTACTTAGCGATTTCATTTTAAGGCTTAAATCCACAGCTGTAAAGAAACCAAAAACTGTCAAAAAATAAATAAAAAGCCACCCCGAAGTAAGGTGGCTTTAAATACTAGCAAATTTATTAACCTTATTACACATTCCTTTGGTGAAAGAAAACTGGATAATGGAACAGTTCCCTCATCTTACATCAAGGTAATTAATTTTTTTTTAAAGGGGATTGCATTTAGTACTCCCCTTTCATATTTTTAATAGAATTGATGACAACTACTATCAAGTATAAATAATCAGATTAAACATCAATGAAACATTATCTCAAAATCATATACTTATCTATAATTATGCTCCTCAGCATTTCTTGCCAAAGAGCTAACATAATCCAAACTAATAGTGACATCATTCGCTATGATCGGCCCGAGGCCAGTATCCTCAAAGGTGTTTATATCCCTGAAGGTAAAGCATACTACTACACCTCAGGACTGGTAGCACCTGTTAAAGATGAAAATGGAGAGCCTGGAAGCTACCAAAAGTATGGTAACATGTATGAGCAGAGTATAGGCATTCTCAATAGGATAAAGGAAACTTTGGCTGAAGCCGATTTTAAAATGAATGAGGTGTTTTTTTTAAGGGTGTATCTTGCCCCAGACAATGACGGAAAAATTGATTGGGAGGGGTGGTTTAAGGCTTATGGTGAATTCTTCAATAATGCAGACAATCCAAATAAGGTAGCCCGTTCCACCATAGCAGTCCATTCGCTGGCCAACCCAGAACTGCTCATTGAAATAGAAGCAGTAGCTGTCAGATAATGAAAGAAATACCCCTGCAATTTTTAACAAAAATTATTTCTTATGCTTCCTCTGAAGTAATAAAGCCCTTAATAAATATTAAGGGCTTTGATAAATATAATCTTAATCATTTTTCCATTTCATATGGATACTATCTACATCCGACATATGGAATTAAACCTGCACATCAGCTACATTTTTAAAATAAACCTGATTATCGGCATCCAAGTCCACTAATACGGCAGAATCATTTTTGACGTAACCTGCCAGTATCTGTTTGGAAAGCTCATTCAAAATAAGCCTTTGCATGGTCCTCTTGAGAGGCCTAGCACCATACTGAGGATCAAAACCTACTTCGCCCAAATGGTCCAGCACTTCTGCCGTAGCTTCTATTTCAATATTGGACTCTTCTAACCGCCTCTTTATTTCTTTCCACTGTATATCGACTATCTTTCTGATCACTCCCTTATTCAATGGTTCAAACATGACCAATTCATCAATCCTGTTTAGGAATTCGGGACGAACCGTTTTTTTAAGAAGATCAAATACTTCAAGCTTAGTATCTTCCATCACCTGCTCTTTGTTCCAATCCTCCATAGCAGCAAAACGTTCCTGAATCAGATGTGAACCTATATTAGTAGTCATGATGACGATCGTATTCTTAAAATTCGCCACTCTGCCTTTATTGTCGGTAAGTCTTCCGTCATCCAATACTTGTAAGAGGATATTGAACACATCAGGGTGCGCTTTTTCTATCTCGTCCAAAAGCACCACCGAATAAGGTTTTCTTCTCACCGCTTCTGTCAGCTGCCCCCCTTCATCATAACCTACATAACCTGGAGGTGCACCTACCAATCTGCTTACCGCATGTCGTTCCTGATATTCTGACATGTCTATCCTTACCATAGCATTATCATCATTGAAAAGATATTCCGCCAAGGCCTTCGCCAGTTCGGTCTTTCCCACTCCTGTCGTTCCAAGAAAGATGAAAGAACCTATCGGTTTCTTGGGATCCTGAAGCCCGGCACGGCTTCTTCTGACAGCATCCGAAAGGGCGGTAATCGCTTCTCTTTGCCCGGCCACCCGCTTGCCCAATTCATCTTCCAGATGAAGCAGCTTATCCCTTTCACTCTGGATCATCTTGGATAAGGGTATACCTGTCCATTTGGCCACTACTGCAGCGATATCTTCTGCATCCACTTCTTCTTTCAATAAAGCACTACCTTCCTGCATTTCATTCAATTGCCGTTGAAAAGAAGCTAGTTTTTCTTCAGCTTCACCCATCTTTCCATATCGGATCTCAGCTACTTTGCCATAGTCGCCGCTTCTTTCAGCCTGTTCAGCCTCTAATTTTAATTTTTCAAGGTTTTCCTTTTCGCGTCGGATACCCATGATCACGGCCTTTTCACTTTCCCACTTCGCTTTGACGCTTTGGCGCTTTTCAGAAAGCTCCGCAATCTCCTTACTCAGCACTGTCTCTTTGTCTTTATTCTTCTCTCTCCTTATGGCCTCTCTTTCTATTTCCAGCTGCATGACCCTCCGGTTCAGCTCATCCAGTTCCTGGGGCAAGGAATCTATTTCCATCCTTAGTTTGGCTGCAGCCTCATCCATAAGATCGATGGCTTTATCTGGTAAAAACCTGTCAGAAATATATCTTTGGGACAATTCTACTGCAGAAATAACCGCATCATCTTTAATCCGGACCCCATGATGGAGCTCATATTTATCTTTGATCCCTCTGAGAATGGAGATGGCATCAGCAGCATCAGGCTCATCTACGATCACAGACTGGAACCTTCTTTCAAGCGCCTTGTCTTTTTCTATGTATTTTTGATATTCCTTTAGAGTGGTCGCACCTATCGCATGCAGCTCTCCTCTGGCTAAAGCAGGCTTCAGCAGGTTGGCAGCATCCATAGCTCCTTCGCCCCCGCCGCCTGCACCTATCAAAGTGTGGATTTCATCTATAAAAAGAATGATCTCCCCTTCTGAATCCGTCACTTCTTTGATGACAGCCTTTAATCTTTCTTCAAATTCCCCTTTGTACTTTGCTCCGGCTACCAATAGGCCCATGTCTAGTGATATAAGGGTTTTTGATTTTAGGTTTTCCGGCACATCGCCACTCACTATCCTTTGTGCCAGACCTTCGACTATAGCTGTCTTTCCAACCCCTGGCTCACCCAGTAGGATAGGATTATTCTTAGTCCTCCTTGCCAAAATCTGTAGGACCCTTCTGATTTCCTCATCCCGGCCGATCACAGGATCTATTTTACCTTTTTTGGCCAAGTCATTCAGGTTTTTGGAGTACCGCTCCAAGGACCTGTATTTTGATTCTGCGTTTTGATCAGTCACTTTATTTCCTTTTCTTAATTCTTTGATAGCATTGATGAGGGCCTTCTCGGTTATACCTTGATCCTTGAGGAGCTGTGCAGTCTTTTCCGACCCATTCAGTATGCCCAGGAGCAGATGTTCGATGGCTACAAATTCATCCCCAAATGTCTTCAGATGATCCTTTGCCTTATTCAGTACCTGATTCCCGGCATTGGAAAGATAGGGCTGCTGACCACTGACTTTGGGGTAAGAACTGATAAGGTCGCTTAGATTTTGATCTATCCTACTTTTATTTACACCGAGTTTCCCAAAGATAAACTCAGTAACATTTTCATCTTCTGTAAAAATCCCTTTTAGAATATGTGCAGGCTCAATTACCTGTTGCTGCTCAGCCATGGTAAGTTCAGCAGCCTTCTGTATAGCCTCCTGGGATTTGATGGTAAATTGTTTGAAATCCATGTCCTTTTGATTTGATGGTTTTATTTAATATCTCGGTATACACACTATTTCCGATATATAGCTTTCCATCAAAATAAAATCCAAACAGGCTATTGCACGAAATTCGGAAAATATGACCTATAAAACACTCTGATTCTATATAAAAGTGACTTTTTGTCAGGATCTTCTAAGGTATGTAATAGAAAACTGTACTAGCCATTGGCCATTGCTCCGTCTACCTGATTTCGAATAGCCATCAGACTTTTTGATGCTATATACCCCTGCTTTACCGCATCCTCGGCCACCTCAAAGGTATCCTTGGCCAAAACCAACTCTACCCCTAACATCCTCATCTCTTCGGCTATGGCCACCACCTTTTTCTCCCGGGCTTCTGTACTAACATTCCGGATATATATTCTTTTCACCCTGCCGGGATAATCTTTTATTACCTGAAGATATATCTCTGGGTCCTCCTGCCCACTGTCTCCTATCAGAATGAAATCCAAATTTTGAAAAACTTCAAAAATATGTTCAATCTGAGTCAGCTTATGCAGCTTATGACTGCCAGCTATCAAATGTTCACGGGAAAGGCCTATATCCCGAAGCATTAAAGGCCCATTGGGAATCTTATGGATGGTCAGAAATTCCGATAAAAAATCATATAAATTCCACGGACTGCTGGATACGTAAAAAAAAGGATTGTCACCCTTCAGATCTCCACCCATTTTTAATGCATCATATAAAGCTGCTATCCCCGGAAAAGGCAGCCTGGACAGTGCATTGTTCAAAAAAGTAATTTTAATCATGGTCCATAATCTGGTAGCGCCTGTAGGTACTATGGTATCATCGATATCTGATACCACACCATACCGAGCATTAATTTCGGGAACGTAAACTTTACCTTCGCCCAGCACTTTACTACTTCTAGGAACTACTTCATCTATGAGCTCCAGCTGTACAGTCTGCCATACATCACTCTTACCAAATGACTGTTTGGGGCGGAGACGAAATTCAAAATAACCCTCCTCGTCTGTTGGCACCACCTGAATGTCCCCTGCAAACCGGGCTTTAACATGGGCATAAGGGATAGTCCAGGTCATAAACCTTTTGTACATCATCTTGAAATTGTGCCAACTGCTGTCAGCAGAGGTGGCTGCCCGAATTCCCCGGTCCTTCATTACCCTGCCAAGGATATACACTTCTTTGTCATTACCAAAACCTTTGTATGGCATAATCATCACTTTCTTTATAAAACCTAATTTGATTCCGACAAACAGTTTAAGCTCAGAAATCTTTCTCTTGACAAAATATGCGGTACGTAAAAAATAGCTTTTTAAAGACATAGATTAGAATTTTGGTTAAGTTAATGTTTGAAGTTTTAATTCCACTAAAAAAACTTTAAACATAATTTATATGTTCGCTTTACCACGAAGTGGAATCACATCCAAAACAAGAAAGTAACTTCTACTATCCCACGACTTATTATTACCTTTACAAAATGGATACCAGCAATAAAAAAGACATCAGAAAACTTACACTGGAGCAGTTAGAAGAATTTTTCCTTACTCAGGGAGATAAAAAATTCAGAGCAAAGCAAGTTTATGAATGGCTTTGGCAAAAATCGCTAAAGAATTTTGATGAGATGACCAATATCTCCAAAGGTACCCGTGAGATGCTAAAGGAAAATTTCACCATCAATCATGTAAAGGTAGATCTGATGCAGCATAGTTCTGATGGCACTATAAAAAATGCCGTAAAGTTATTTGATGACAAGATCGTGGAATCAGTGCTTATCCCTACCAATAAAAGAATCACGGCATGCATTTCTTCACAGGTAGGCTGCAGCCTGGACTGTAACTTTTGCGCTACTGCCAGACTTAAGCGGATGCGTAACCTTAATCCTGATGAAATATATGATCAGGTAGTAGCCATTAAAGATGAAGCAGAGACTTACTTCCATCGCCCTTTGACCAATATCGTCTTTATGGGCATGGGAGAACCACTCCTGAATTACAGCAACGTCATCTCCGCCATAGACAAAATCACTTCACCTGAAGGACTTAATATGGCCCCACGAAGGATAACATTATCTACAGTAGGCATCCCAAAGATCATAAAGAA
This sequence comes from Anditalea andensis, assembly GCF_000714815.1. Lineage (GTDB taxonomy): Bacteria > Bacteroidota > Bacteroidia > Cytophagales > Cyclobacteriaceae > Anditalea > Anditalea andensis. The sequence goes on from NZ_JMIH01000023.1 coordinate 170,105, forward strand.
AATGGCTGATGACGGAGTGAAATTTAACCTGGCAGTTTCACTCCACTCTGCCATCAATGAGACACGCAGCAGGCTGATGCCCATCAACGATGTCAACCCCATAGAAGATCTAGCCGAATCACTGATATACTGGTACCAAAAAACCAAAAGAAAGGTAACGTACGAATACGTGATCTGGGAGGGTATAAATGATGATGAAAAACATGCCAAAGCGCTGGCAAAATTTTGCAAACTCATTCCTTCCAAAGTCAATATCATTCAGTATAACCCAATAGACGAAGGGGAATTCAGGCAGGCTACCCAGGAAGCAGTGGACATGTATGTCAGGATTTTGGAATCACAAAATATAGTAGCAAAGGTACGCCGGTCCAGGGGGCAGGACATAGATGCTGCCTGTGGCCAACTTGCCAATAAAAACGAAGTGGATGCCATTTTAAATCCCTGAGTGACTGCCATCAGCGGCTTGAACGCACAAATTAGTCAGAAAATGGTTTAATTTTTGCGCCCAATTCTTTTTAAAAAAATATACATTAAATATGAAAAAACTATTATTTATCCTTTCATTTGTACTGATGGCTTCTTTAGCAGAAGCCCAAACCCGCGGAGAAGCCAGGCTTCAAATAGGAGGTGATTATGCATTTAATACCGAATTTTTTGGTGTTAACCTCGGTGCAGAATATTTCCTTACTGACAAGATCTCCATAGCACCAAACCATACCATATATTTCCCGGAAACAGGAAGGGCAAGCAATCTAAATATAGATGCTCGATACTATTTTACAGAAGATATTCTACAGTGGTACGGTATGGCAGGATTTACCAATAATTGGATCAACCCAGAACTGGAAGGCATCAATGCCAAAACCAGCACAGCAGGTGCCAATATTGGCGTAGGAGGTGTATTAAAGTTCGCAGACAGATTTGCTTTCAATCCTGAATTTAAATACCAAATCCAAAATCAGGGTCAATTGGTTTTCAGACTAGGCCTTGTTTATATCCTAAATTAAAATTACTTATTAAGTAAACCAACTAAATCAAAAAGCCCGACTAAATCGGGCTTTTTAATGTATATAAATGGTAAACAGGTTGTAAACTCATGAAAGCAAAGTAACGATCTGATCATCCTTCGTTTTTCGTTGATCTTTACAGATAGTTACCTTCATTATTTATTACTAAAGTCAAACAATCTTCTCTTTTCTTCCTTCGAAAGACTGTCATATCCCTTTTCAGCTATTTTATCCAATATCCTATCGATTTCTTCCTGAGAGGTGATCTCCCCTTTTTTTAAAGGCTCTGATTTATATTCATAATTCTTTTTGCGATAAGTGACTTTTACTTTAGGTTTATTAGAAAATAACCTTTCAAAAAACCTACCTACCACCTGTACAGGCACGCCCAAATCACGGCCATTACGCAACTGGACCACATAAAGAAAACCCATGGCAGCACCGCCCAAATGAGCCAGTTCACCCCCTGCATTACTGCCTGCAGAATTTGCAAAAGCCACCAAAACATAAAATATGGCTATATATTTAATTTTGACCGGACCTAATAGGAGCAGTCTGAAAGTGGTATTCGGGGTAAGGGTGGCTGCGGCTACTACTATCGAATATACGCCGGCACTGGCCCCCAGCATCAGTGACCGGTCTACCACATCACTGAAAAGGGGAGCTAAATTATAGATCACCATATAAAAAAGGCCGCCCGCCAAACCGCCTAATATATATAAATTGGCAAGTTTTCTACTACCCAGGTATTCATTTACCAACAGGCCAAACCAATAAAGAAACAGAAGGTTAAAAAGGATGTGAAAAAACCTGTCATGCGCAAACATGTAAGTAAAAATAGTCCAGGGCTGAGTAATAAAATAAGACGGAGAAGCAGGCATCATCAGATATGACCTCATGGCATAATAGATATCCCCTGCTCCGCTTAAGCTGAGAAACACCCAAGCCACCAGCAATACTGCGTAAACTATTAAGTTTATGGCAAGTATTTTATACAAGCTATTTCCCTGCTGGGTAAAAGCATTTTTAATTTGGTCCCAAAATCCTGTGTACATAAATTTTTTTAATAAAAACTATTTCTGCTTCGTTTCCAATAAGTGATAAGTATAAACCCTATTACCAAACCACTTAAATGTGCAAAATGCGCTACATTATCAGTAGGGTTGTTTACTAAAATATTATATACGGTATATAGCCCATAAAAGAGTACCAAATATTTTGCTTTGACCGGCATGGGGGGGAAAAGCAAAAATAATTGGGTATTGGGAAAGAGCATACCAAAGGCAATCAAAACGCCAAACAATGCCCCGGATGCACCTACCATAGGAATATTGGCCACATTATTCCTCACCCTTAAAAGCGTATTTTTGGCTGAATTTATATATCGTTCATTTTCGGGATTCCGGCTATATTCATCTATAAAATCATATATTCCTGGATTGAACATATGCCTGTTTTTAGATACGAATCTACTGAATTCATCTGGGGTAGGATCTTCATAATACTGTTCTACCTGGGTATCCAGCTGATGCATTCTATAATAGGTATACCCTGAATATAGTATGCCCGAGCCTATACCACAAACCAGCCAGAGTACCAAAAGTTTTTTGCCGCCCAAAAATTGCTCTAATAGTGGACCGAAAATAAACAGACCCAACATATTACTGAAAAGGTGCCAAAAATCCGCATGCATGAACATATAGGTCAAAAACTGGAAAGGTTCAAACCTATCGCTATGGATATAGTAAAGTGCAAACCAGCTCTTCAGCTGTGGCAGTGCAAAAGAAGTGATGACAAAAATACCAATAGTGATCAATAAGAGATTCTTAACTACTGGTGTAAGTGATCTGAACATATAATTTTATCTAAAGAAAAAGCTGTTTAATTTATTTAAATCCAATTTGATAAAGGTTTTGTTCCCTGAAAGCCCATAATTCGGGTTTTGGCAGGCAAATAATTGACCTACCAAAGTTACCATTTCCTGAGCATTTAACTTACTCCCTTTCTTTAAAGCTGATTTTTTAGCCAAAGACCGGGCAAGGTTTTCTTTATTATCAATCGAAAGCTCTGATTTGAAATGCTTAAACTGTTCTAGAAGGCCTTCAAATAATGCCTTCTCGTTATTGATATAAATATCTGCAGGCATACCATTGATCACAATCGTATTGGCCCCAAATTCTGAGATGACAAATCCAAGGCTATTGAGCTCTCCCTGCAGATCCATTACCAGTGCAAAATCTGCTGGACTTAAAGAAAGACTCTGTGGGAACAGACACTGCTGAGATGCTCCCAATGTATTCTGAAGCTGGCGCAGATACCGTTCGTACAATATACGCTCGTGAGTGGCTTGCTGATCTAGAATTAATAGACCAGAAGCCATTTGTGCCACGATATACGTCAGTTCTATCTGAAACGTTGCACCTGTATCATCCTTCGCCGGTATCTGCTCCTTGGCGGCAGTAAGTTCAGCCTCATTGTTAACTTTACTGGAAAAGGTCATCATTTCTTCCTCTGAATCCTCCTGCTTCCACGCCTTTCTGGATGAATCAATAGTAGATTCTATAGCATTCTGTTCAAACATTCTTTCCCACCCACTTACATCCTGTTTTCTAAAAGTAGGGGTTGAAAATTTTTTATAGGAGTTTTCCTGGCTGACTTCAGTTTTTGAAGATTCATCATTTTTCCAAGTTTCCGTAAAATTCACATCTAATGAGAAATCAAGTGTAGGAACTACATTATGGGCACCCAATGCTTGCTTGACAGCAGACCTTACCACTGCATAAATCGTCCTTTCATCATCAAATTTTATTTCAGTTTTGGTAGGATGGACATTTATGTCAATATGGCTAGGGTCAATATCCAAAAACAAGGCATAAAATGGATAGTTATCTGACGGCATGAGCCCTTCATAGGCATTGGAAACCGCATGGTTGAGGTAATTACTTTTGATATACCGGTTATTGACAAAGAAAAACTGTTCACCTCTGGATTTTCGCGCCTGTTCGGGTTTGCCTACGTATCCACGGATGGATACATGTGGGGTTTCTTCTTTACAGGCCACCAGCTGTCCTTGATAGTTTTTACCAAACATCGCTACTATACGCTGGCTGAGTTTGCCAGGGGCCAATTTGAACAGCTCCATGTCATTCTGCAGAAGTGAAAAAGAAATATCCGGATAGGAAAGAGCTACCCTTTGAAATTCTTCCACTATATGTTTCATTTCCACCGGATTGGATTTCAGGAAATTTCTTCGGGCTGGGACGTTGTAAAAAAGATTTTTGACCGCTATGGAGGTACCCGCACCACAGGCTACCATCTCCTGCTTTTTGACTTCTGACCCTTCTATGCAGATCAAAGTCCCCAGTTCGGCATCATGGGGCCGGGTTTTCATTTCCACCTGTGCTACCGCACCTATAGATGCCATAGCTTCGCCGCGAAAACCAAAAGTTTTAATAGCAAATAAATCTTGAGATGTCCTGATCTTAGAAGTAGCATGCCGCTCAAAACTCATCCGTGCATCTGTAGATGACATCCCTTTGCCGTCATCAATTACCTGCAGTAGTGTTTTGCCTGCATCTTTGATCAATACCTGTATTTGGGAAGCACCTGCATCTACCGCATTCTCCATCATTTCTTTCAGCGCAGAAGCAGGCCTTTGAACTACTTCCCCAGCAGCGATTTGATTGGCTATTGCATCAGGAAGCAGTTGTATGATATCACTCATTTTTTTATCCTATCCTTTAACCTGTAGAATAACACCAATAATGCCACTCCACCTGCTAAATACAGGATCAGATATAAGGCAGCATTACCATAATAGATGTACCCAAAGGTTCCTAAAATCAAAATTACAAAAATTATTAACCTCACCAACCCCGCGCTGGAGAAACCACCCGTACTACTTTGCCGTATCTGTCCTTGGGAAAAAGCACCCCGAAGAGATGATCCGTACCTTTGGCCTAAATTGACATTACCATATTCATCGGGATGCAAGATGCCTTTGGCCTCCAGCTCTCTCTTTACATTAGCTGTACGATGGTCGATATCTTCTTTGACTTTATCATAGTACCTAGGCTTGATATCAAAGCGGGTAGGCGTGGCTGTTCTAAATATAGATGGAAGTTTCATGCGGCTATTAGATTCAATTGTACTGACGATACGTTACTCTATATAAACTTACATCACTTTATCACATTCGAATAGGTACGAAGTGTGGATTTATGTAAGTTTGAATTATATTTAATAAAGAGTAGTATACAAAGTTATTTTAAATTTTAAGCAATAAAAATTTAACGTTTACATGCAAAGAAAAGTTTGGCAAGCCTTGCTTGTGATTTCAATGATTTCACTTACAGTACTGGCTGAAAGAAAAGATCCTAAAGATAGGGACCCTTTGGCTACAAGGGATACCCGTAACCAGGACAGATGGGTGGATAGTGTCTTTAATAGCATGAGTTTCCAGGATAGACTAGGCCAACTATTTATGGTAGCAGCCTATTCAAACAAAGATCAAAAACACAAAGATGAAATCGCTAAATTAATAAGAGAACAGAAACTGGGAGGATTGATTTTCTTCCAGGGTGGACCGGTAAGGCAGGCCCATCTTACTAACTATTACCAATCTATATCCAGTACGCCGCTCTACATAGCCATGGATGCAGAATGGGGCATCAGTATGAGGCTGGATTCCGTACTCCAGTTTCCAAAACAGATGACTTTAGGAGCCATCCAGGATGATAGACTGATATATAATATGGGGGCCGAAATCGCCCGCCAATTTAAAGAGCTGGGAATGCATATTAACTTTGCCCCCGTGGTAGATGTCAATTCCAATCCACAAAACCCGGTAATCGGTTATAGGGCATTTGGGGAACAAAAAGAACTTGTAACACGTAAATCTCTGGCTTATATGAAAGGCCTACAGGAAAATGGTATAATGGCTAACGCCAAACATTTCCCCGGTCATGGAGATACAGAATCAGACTCCCACTATTCTCTGCCGGTAATCAGGCACTCTGAGGACAGAATCAAAAACATTGACCTCTACCCCTATAAGGAGCTTATAGACAACAACCTGATGAGTGTGATGGTGGCACATTTACATGTCCCCAGCCTGGACAAAGAACCCAATAAAGCAACTACCCTATCCAAATATGTAGTATCGGACCTTCTAAAAAAACAAATGAATTTTAATGGGCTGATCTTCACCGATGCACTTAACATGAAAGGGGTAAGCCAGTATCATAAACCAGGCGAAGTCGACCTTTTGGCACTGATGGCTGGAAACGATATACTGTTATATTCAGAAGATGTCCCTAAAGCAAAAGCTTTGATCATACAGGCAGTGGCAGACGGCAAGATTTCCCAACAGGAAATAGACCAAAGAATCAGAAAAGTGCTAAGGGCTAAATATTGGAGTGGACTGCATGCATACAAACCTATTAATACAAATAAACTTGTAGAAAGAATCAGTACTTTCGAAACCAAAAACAATATAGAACAATTGTATGCCAGTTCTATAAGTGTGGTAGCTAACAAAAATAACTTCCTCCCTTTAAAAAATCTAGATCTCTTAAATATGGCCTCCATTACAATCGGCGGCAATGAGGGCAAAGAATTTAAAAGACAGCTAAGCAAATACGGAAATGTCAGTCATTTTACTTTAGGTAAAAACCCTACTGCTGCGAATTATAAAACACTCGAGGACAAACTCTCCACCTACAATACGATCATAGTCGCTATAACCGGTATGACCAATAGTCCTAAAAGAAATTTTGGATTGGCAGACAGCGATATCAATTTTGTAAAAAGCCTCAGTGAAAGGTATAATGTGATCACCGTCATGTTTGGAAACAGCTATGGGGTCAAATTTCTGGAAGACCTTCCCCATGTACTGGTAGCTTATGAAGAAAACGACTTTACCGAAAAGCTAGCCCCACAGGTAATATTTGGAGCCAGATCAGCCACTGGAAGATTACCTGTGACGGCCAGTAAAAACATGTCTGCAGGTAGTGGTTTAAAAACAGATAAATTGGGACGAATAGCCTATAGTAGCCCAGAATTACAAGGGCTGAACAGTCGCACCCTGATGGAGATAGACCAAAAAATGGATGATGCCATCCGCAAAAAAGCAACTCCAGGTGGGGTGATACTGGTGGCAAAAGACGGTCATGTTATTTTTGAAAAAGCATATGGCTATCTAGATTATGACCGGAAAGTCCCTACATCTACAGAAACTGTTTATGACCTAGCTTCTATAACCAAAGTTATGGCGACCACACAGGCAGCTATGTTCCTAGAGAGCCAACAGTTACTGGATATGAATGCGCCTATTTCACAGTACCTTCCTGATCTAAAGGACACCAATAAGGGAAAACTTAAAATCAAAGAAATCATGTCGCATGAAGCTGGATTGCAAGCTTATATTCCCTTTCATACTAAAACTATGTCCGGGGGACAATGGAAAAACGAATATTACAGCAGCCACGAAACTGCAGGATATAACATACAGCTGGCCGAAAGGATGTTTGCCATCAACTCCCTTCCGGACAGCTTATGGAAATGGTCTGTCAACTCAGATATGAAAAAACTACCTGCAGGCAAAACCCGGCATGAATACACCTATTCAGATATAGGCATGTATCTCATGCAAAAAGTGGTTGAAAGATTGTTAAATCAGCCTTTAAATGATTTCATGGAACATAATTTCTATGAACCACTCGGTCTCCATAGCCTCACTTATCTACCTCAGACCAAAATAAACAGCAGCAATATAGCCCCCACAGAGGATGACCGGACTTTCAGAAAAACTGTCGTCCGAGGATTCGTTCATGATCAGGGCGCAGCCATGTACGGAGGCGTGGCTGGCCATGCAGGCCTATTTGGCACAGCCAACGATCTGGCTGTGATGATGCAGATGATGCTCCAGGGCGGTAAATATGGAGACGTGTTCCTACTGAATAATAAAACCATACAACAGTTTACTAAAAGACAATCTGACCAAAGCCGACGAGGATGGGGATGGGACAAACCAGAACCTGAGTTTAACAGAGGAGGAGGAGCCGGAAAACTGGCACCTAAATCTACATTTGGCCATACAGGATTTACAGGTACAGCCGTATGGGCCGATCCTGAAAACCAACTTATCTATGTGTTTCTTTCCAATAGGGTTTATCCAGACGCCACAAATAATTTACTACTGAAAGAAGGGTACCGCACAGATATACATGACATCATATATAGGTCATTTCTCACCCCTATTAAAAATATAACAGCTAATAAATGAACAAAAAAGTAATACTTCCGTGTTGATTGGTAATTATTATTTGAAGCCTATTAAAATCACCAGTTAACTTTGATGAATTATTAGGAGTATACGTATAGCAATAAAACTTTTATAGAACATGAAAATTGGAATTGTCTGTTATCCTACTTTTGGTGGCAGTGGCGTAGTGGCTACAGAGTTAGGCATAGCTTTAGCCAAAAAAGGTCATGAAATTCACTTTATTACTTACAGACAACCTACACGCCTTGACTTCTTCAGTGCCAACCTATTTTACCATGAGGTGGATATAAAGAGTTATCCGCTTTTTGAGCATGCTCCATATGAACTTGCACTGGCCAGTAAAATGGTCAACGTGGTAAAATATGAGAAATTGGATTTATTACATGTGCATTACGCCATACCTCATGCATCCGCTGCATATATGGCAAAACAGATACTTAAAAGCCAGGGCCTTCAGATCCCGGTAGTCACCACACTGCATGGAACAGATATTACATTGGTAGGTAAAGATGTGTCCTACGAACCTGTGGTCACATTTAGTATAAATCAGTCAGATGGTGTGACTGCCGTATCCGAAGACCTAAGAAAAGCTACCTACGACCATTTCGAAATCACAAAAGATATAGAGGTGATTCCCAATTTCATAGATCTGGATCGATTCAAGAAACAAAAGAAAGAACATTTTAAGCTGGCGATCTGTCCTCATGGGGAAAGTCTGATCGTACACACTTCTAATTTTAGAAAAGTAAAACGTGTAGAAGATGTGATCCAAGTATTTTACGAAGTAAGGAAAAAAATACCGGTCAAGCTCCTCCTAGTCGGAGATGGCCCTGAGAGGGATAAGATGGAAAGGCTATGCAGGGAACTTGGCACTTGTGATGACGTACGGTTCTTAGGCAAACTTGAAGCCGTAGAAGAAGTTCTATCGGTGGCTGACTTGTTTTTAATCCCTTCTGAAAAAGAAAGTTTTGGCTTGGCAGCGCTGGAAGCCATGGCATGTGAAGTACCTGTACTATCCTCGGATGCAGGTGGTATACCCGAACTAAATCTTGATGGGGTTACGGGGTTTGTATGCAAAATTGGAGATATCGAGATGATGACCAAGAGGGCATTGGAGATACTTTCTCCAGAAAACCTACCGGGATTCAAACAAAGGGCGCTGGAAAGAGCCAAACAGTTTGATGTATCCATTATCTTACCTATATATGAATCATTTTATAAAAAAACAGTTGAATCAACTTATTTAGTTCACTGACAATTTGTTGAGAAAAATCAGAAATTAAAATGATAGATGGGGGAATTATTTTCTCTTGCTATATGTAATTTTAAAAAAAAATATCATCAAACTTTTGCCTTACATAAAAATAATGGATTTTATTGATCATTTAATGTACATGTTATGAGAAAAATTGGAAGACTGGATAGACCTGATAACAATGGCTCTGTAAGAATGTTTGAAAATCCGGTATTGGAAAGAATGTCTCGCACACATATAAGCATTCCGATTACGATGTTTATGGTAATAGGCTCTATATCTCTGTACTATGCTATAGTCAGTACAAATATAGGCTTGGGATTAGGCTTGGCCATATCAGCATTGGGGTTACTGGCCTTTACCCTTGTAGAATACATGATGCATAAGTATCTCTTCCACATGGAACCGGACACTGCTATAAAAGACAAAATACAGTACTCTACCCACGGCGTACACCATGATTATCCCAAAGACAAGGACCGACTGGCCATGCCTCCTTTTATCAGTGCGTTATATGCACTGATATTTTATGTAGTATTTACACTCATAATGGGAGATTATGCGATGTATTTCTTACCTGGATTTCTGATCGGATACTCCCTTTATCTAGGTGTACACTATGTCGTTCATGCTTATCAGCCACCAAAGAATTTTCTTAAGGTACTGTGGGTAAACCATGCTATCCACCATTACAAAGATCCAGATGTCGCTTTTGGCGTGAGCTCTCCCCTATGGGACCTACTGTTGGGAACTATGCCGAAAAGAGAAAAATAAATGTAAAGCCTTCCTTAATAAGAAGGCTTTTTTTGTTCTTTATAAAGCTACGGACAGTTTATCCACTTATCTTTATGTATAATATGGTGCATTGATTTCCGTGCTTTTTATTCTGCCTGTCTGATAATAATACCTCTAGTCCAATATCACTTGTTATGCCCTATACATTTCAAAAGTCCATTCGTTTAAAGCATAGTCAGTGCCCCTGGTTCTTCTATGCTGCATTGGAGCACCCTCTAAAGCGCATTCGAGACCAAACCATTTAATTGTAAAATAAAAGATTAATCTATAACGCCTTCAAAATTATATATAAAAACAGCTTTCGGACCAGCTTCACTACACCCCCGTCAATCTTACATCCAGACTACTATTAAAAGAATTAAATATTACCTTTATAGCTTCCTTTATAGCTATAAACATTTGATGATGAATAAACCACGCGTTTCAATAATAGGATATGGCTGGTTAGGAGAGCCACTGGCCAGCTACCTAAAAGAAAAAGGTTTTCCGGTAAAAGGAAGTACTACTACTTCTGAAAAACTGAATAAGTTAACTGATACAGGCCTTGAGACTTATCTGCTAAAATTCAGTCCTCACCCCATAGGTAGGGCATTTCAAAATTTATTTGACACCGATATCCTCTTTATCAATATACCGCCGGCCCGCCGGAGCCAACCGGACAGCTTTCACCCCGAGCAGATCAAATACATAAAAGCCATGGCCATTCAATACAGAATACCAAAAATCATCTATACGAGCGCCACATCAGTATATCCAGACAACAACCAAAGAGCCACGGAAGCTAACACTATTAACGTATACGATAACCCCGCATTATATAATGCAGAGCAGATCCTCCGGAAAGAAAAAACATATGACCTCACGGTGATCAGGTACGGCGGACTGTTGGGCGTGGACAGGATACCTGGCAGGTATTTCTCAGGAAAAGAAAACGTGACAGGGGACACACCCGTAAATTACATCCACCGTGATGATGCAGTAGCACTCGCCGCTTGGATCATAGAAAACAGATTGTGGAATGAAACCTTTAACGGTGTAGCACCCCTCCATCCTCAGAGGAAAGATATATATGAGAAGAATGCCGCTGAGATGGGCTTCTCTTCTCCTATTTCATACGCAAAGATTGGAGAAAGTAAATGGAAAGAAGTAAGTTCTGCTAAAATTATAGCTACTGGATTTAAATTTAAATTTCCTGACCCTATGGATTTTGGGTATACTCTAAGCAAATAAACTAACGATATTATTGAGGTCAAAGACTATAAATCAAGATAAATGTTTTGAATTTGCGTTTTTGGATAGAACGAAACAATATCTTATTTCAAAGATTAAATATTTTTAAAGTATCTTTGTGAAAAAATTATTGTCATGACCGAAAATACGCATAAAGCAGGCTTTGTAAATATAGTGGGAAAGCCAAATGTAGGCAAATCCACCCTGATGAATGTGCTAATAGGTGAAAGACTTTCGATTATCTCCTCCAAGGCCCAGACTACCCGTCATAGGATCATGGGTATCATTAATGATGAAGATTTTCAGGTGGTATTTTCGGATACCCCCGGGATGTTGAAGCCTAAGTATGAGCTTCATAAAAGCATGATGAGCTTTGTCAATATGTCCCTGGAGGATGCAGATGTGATTCTTTTTGTAACCGATCTATTTGAAACTGATGAAGAAATAGAGGACGTGATTGAAAAGATTAACAAATCCGGTGTTCCGGTGCTTTTGGTCATCAATAAAATAGACCTCAGCAAGGAAAACCAATTAGAGGATGTAACCGCATACTGGACCCAAAGGATCACAGCGAGTACCGTCATCCCCATATCAGCAACCGAAGGCTTTAACACCGAACGTATCCTTCAGGAAATCTTAGACAGGTTACCTTTCCATCCGCCATTCTACGACAAGGAGGAACTTACAGATCGTCCGGAGCGTTTCTTCGCTTCTGAAATCATCCGCGAAAAAATCTTCAACAATTACAAAAAGGAAATACCATACAGCACGGAAGTGTCAGTAGTGGACTTCTTTGAAGAAGGAAAAATCATCCGTATACGTGCTGAGATATTTGTAGAGAGATCCAGTCAAAAAGGCATCATCATCGGTAATAAAGGAGCTGCCCTAAAAAGAATTGGTATACAGTCCCGAGAGGAACTGGAGCGATTCTTTGGGAAACAGGTCTTTTTGGAAACTCACGTGAAGGTGGAAGATAACTGGCGGAAAAATAAAAATAAATTGAGAAGATTTGGTTACGACCAATAGAAAATAGCAAAATGTCAAATATAGTAGCAATAGTAGGTAGACCAAACGTAGGTAAGTCTACCTTTTTCAATAGATTAGTAGAAGAAAGAAAAGCCATAGAGGATAACCTTAGTGGAGTAACCAGGGACCGTCATTATGGCCATGCCCAGTGGGGAGGAAAATTTTTCTCCGTCATAGATACCGGAGGATATGTGACCGGTTCAGAAGATGTATTTGAATCAGAAATCAGAAAACAGGTAAAACTCGCTTTGGATGAAGCTACCGTTATCCTGTTTGTAGTGGATTGTTATGATGGCCTTACAGACATGGACAAAGAATTTGCCAATGTACTGAGAGGTTCAGATAAGCCCATCTTCATAGTAGCCAATAAAGCTGATAGTCACGAAAGATTATTGACAGCCAACGAGTTTTACGAATTAGGAATAGGCGAACATGAAATTTTCCCGATTGCAGCAGCCAGCGGTCAGGGCACTGGAGACATCCTGGATGAGGTGATCAAACACTTCAAAGATGAAGGTAAAGAAGATCCTGATTTTGGAGTACCCAAGATTTCCATTCTGGGGAGACCAAATGTAGGAAAATCTTCTTTCCTGAATGCTTTGATAGGTACTGAGCGGTCCATCGTAACAGATGAAGCAGGCACCACTCGTGATGCCATTCACACCAGGTACAAATTATTTGGCCAGGATTTCATTATTACAGATACAGCTGGGATCAGAAAAAAAGCTAAGGTAAAGGAAGACATTGAGTTCTACTCGGTAATGAGATCCCTGCGTACCCTGGAAGAATCGGATGTCATCATCGTAATGGTAGACGCCACTAGGGGACTGGAAGCACAGGACATGAACCTGATCACCCTGGGTATCAAAAACAACAAAGGAATCATGATCATGGTGAACAAATGGGATCTGATTGAAAAAGATCACAAAACCATGGATACCTTTAAAGAGGATATGATCGGTAAATTAGGTGAAAACAAGTGGATACCCATTATCTTCACATCAGTAGTCTCCAAGCAAAGAATTTTTCAGGCAATTGAGCTGGCTGTCAAAGTTTATGAAAATAAAACCAAGAAGATAGCCACCTCAAAACTGAACGATATTATCCTTCCGGAAATAGAAAGATACCCCCCACCAGCGTGGAAAGGAAAGTATATAAAAATCAAATATATCACGCAATTACCTACAAAAAATCCAATTTTTGCTTTCTTTTGTAATCTTCCACAATATATAAAATCACCTTATACCAGGTACCTGGAAAACCGAATAAGAGAGCATTTTGATTTTCAAGGAGTGCCAATAAAAATCACTTATAAGAAGAAATAAATAATAATTTATCGTTTTGCTTGACAAAATGGAAACAGATTGTACCTTTGTTCCGTAATTTAAGAAATAGAAACAATTATGAACAAATTATTTACATTACTAGCAGTAGCAGGTTTGATCTTCACTTCTTCTTGTGGAAACCAAGAAACAGCAAATGAAGAGACAATCGAAGTATCAGTTGACGAAACTGAAGAAGTAGAAATGGACACTTTAGAATTCGAATCTGAAGAGATCGAATCAGAAGAAGAAGTTTCAACTGAAGATGTAGCTGCTTAATTTAATTAAGACTTGAAATTCGGAAGAGCTTTGATTATTCAAAGCTCTTTTTTTATAATCGTCCACTGAGTGTGAACATGTCGGTTTTGCTTTTATTTAAGCGCCTCCCCCTGTAATCATTTGCCTATCCACCTATTCTAACTACATTTACTGTTCTGATAAATAGATTTTATACAGAAGAAGTCAAATTGCATCAAATTTTTAAAAAAACCATTATTGATCATTTTATTAGTAAATTCGTGACTTGCTGATCGATGAATATCAATAAAGAAATCTTCCAAATGCTGCAGGAGCAGGTCCCTGAAAATGCTGCACAATACTGTTTTGATCTTTGGTTAGAAGATCCTTTTCACTTTATTATATCAAAATCCAGATCTTCCAAACTGGGAGATTTCAGGTTTAGAAGTGACCGTAAAATACAGACCATTACCATCAATTACGACCTGAACCCTTACCAGTTTCTCATCACCTATATCCATGAAGTGGCACATTATAGGGCCTTTAAAAGATGGGGGATAAATATTAAACCCCATGGTACGCACTGGAAAAATATATTTAGGTCATTGATGGCCCCCATATTGTCAGATTTGATATTTCCTAGAGATATTCTTATCCCGCTAAAACGTCACCTCCTTAATCCTAAAGCCAGCTCTGGTGCAGATTTATTTTTAAACAGGGAAGTCAGAAAATATGATTTGAACAAAAAAGAAGGTCATATCCTCTACCTGAATGACATTAAGGTCGGCGAGGAGTTTATGCTGAAAGGAAGGCTGTTTAAAAAAGAAAATACCCGCAGGACGCGGGTATTATGTCTCGAAATAGCATCTGGAAAGAAATACCTTGTTTCAGTTCATGCTGAGGTAGAAAGGAATTAACGCCCATCTGAATAATGATCTATCGCTGATCTTACAGAGCCATGTGTCAAAAGCATTTCTTTGGCTATCTCTTCTTCTAGTCCAGTGGCCTCCATGATCATACGGGTACCTCTTTTTACCAATTTTTCATTGGACAATTGCATATCTACCATTTTATTACCCTTCACTTTACCAAGTTTTATCATCACACTGGTAGAAACCATATTTAAGACCAGCTTCTGGGCCGTGCCAGACTTCATCCTAGTACTACCGGTAACAAATTCAGGACCTACCACCACTTCTATAGGATAGGTCACTGATTTGCCTAAAGGTGATCCTGCATTGCAGGTAATACATCCGGTCAACAGGTTATTGGCCTTTGCAGCAGTCACCCCACCGATCACATAAGGAGTCGTACCAGATGCAGCTATTCCTATTACCGTATCATATGGGTTATAGCCATATGCACTGATATCTTGCCAGGCCTGATCTGGGTCATCCTCAGCATTTTCCACGGCTTTTCGTATAGCAGCATCGCCTCCGGCAATAATCCCTATGACCATATCATATGGTACACCGTAAGTGGGAGGGCATTCGCTTGCATCCAAAATTCCCAATCTGCCACTGGTACCCGCACCTATATAAAACAACCTCCCCCCTTTAGCCATTCTCGGAACTATCTGCTCGACCAGGTCTACTATGGCCTGTTGACAGTGGGCTACTGCTATCGGGACGGTCTGATCCTCTTTATTCATGTTAAAAATAAGCTCCGAAACGCTCATTTTATCTAAATCATTATAAGTGGAATTACTTTCAGTCGTATTCATTGCATCATTTCTTTATGGTATAAGGTCAGTCCCGCTATAGGAGACGATATCGTCATATGTATATGTATGCCAAGCTCTAATGCGGTCTTCCGGAGTATATCACTGTTATGATAAGCTATTGACCCTACAAAACTTACCGGCTTGGATTGAAAATCATCATAGTGCATCACATGTTTTGCAAAGAAATCGTGAAAAGCCTTGTGAAACAATCCATAACAGTACGGGTCTTTCTTATTGGCATATAAAAAATGACAGAATGTGGCCATATATCTCCCTGGAAAAGGCTTTTGATATACATTCTCCTGAATTTCCAGGGCAGAGAGATTATATTCCTTTGTCACTTTTTCTTTGATGTGATAGGGCATTTCATCATAAATATAATCGTGGAGGAACTGCCTCCCTATATAGGCACCGCCACCTTCATCTCCCAGAATGTATCCTGGAGAAGGCCTGGTGGCTATAATATATTCTCCGTCATAATCGCAGCTATTAGAGCCAGTCCCCAAAATACAGGCTATGCCCATATTTTTACCACAGGTAGCCCTCGCTGCGGCCAGCAAATCATGATCTACGTGTATGTCTGCAGAAGGAAAAATACTTAATAGCGCATTTTTGACAATCTCTCTATTTTTAGGATTAGAACAGCCAGCTCCATAATAAAAAATGCCGGAAACCTTGTCACTGATAGCAAAGAGATCTTTGAGTTGAAGAGCTTTTATCATCTCCTCTAACCCCTGATAGTAAGGATTAAATCCAACTGTCTTGATCTGACCTATATTTCCGTCCTCATCTATATATCTCCAGTCCGTTTTACTGGAGCCACTATCAGCTATTAATATCATATTACGCCAGTTGACCTATGGGTTCAAATTTATCAAACACTTTATCTGTATGGGGGGCATCGCGTAGTTCTTCCGTGAGGTCCTGACCTGCCCAGTGCTCGTAGTGCATCCCCTTGTTCCAAAGCCGAGAACTGCTGACATCATATACCAGACCACGGAACGCTATCCAGATCTCAGGTTTATCTTGACCATTTCTCAATGCCAGTTGCTGACGGGTATATACTTTCATCTGTTTATAGTTGTTTTTTTGAGGCCCAGATGGAGACTAGCATGGCTTTCCCTTAATATTGTCGGGGCCATCAGGGGATCACATTTATGCTCTATGGCATCTACTTTAGTAAAGCTTTAACTGGGCATTAATCCACCGTTCGGGTATTTCACCGTTTTGCGCAGTCCTATAATCCTGATAGCTGCAGGGAATGATCATATCCCTATCGAATTTTTCCTTTCCGATCTGTGGTATTTCCATCCACCATTTGCCACTGATCTTGCTTTTATAGAAGATAAATGAAGACGGTTTGGAATCCAGTGACACAGTATATTTGATATAATCGCTGCTTTTAAACGATAGGCTGTCTTTACGGTGATAAAATCCTTCTACGAAATACCATATCATAGTGGCTATAACAGCAGCTGTTTTATACCTACTGTCATCGTAATAAGGCTGGTAACCATATATGCCGATAGAACTCAACTTCTCATTCATGCCAGCAAACCAGCATATCTGGCAGGCTTCCTCAGCAGTTAACCCATAGGGTTGGGCATCCGCAGCTCCAGGGGCATCTGCAGACTGAATTGAACTGATGTCAAAACTTAGCAGATCAGCATTTCTGATCATAGGCTCTATTTCCTTAAAATTATCTCTCAACTGCCCCAATCGCACATGATCAAAATATAGCTTTTCCATAACATTGACCAGATCCCTATCTGTAAGAAAGCTTTGATATGCGAGCTGGGTGTAATTAAACAGAAAATTAGGCTGATGCAATATGATATCCTGTGAGTGTATATCATTGGGCATACCCTCATCTTCCATATCAATCTTGGCATCTACAGTGAGCATACTGACCAGCTTTTTCATACCTTCATAAGAGAGGTACTGGCCGAAATCCAAGTCATGTGTCCCACCAATATAGATAGGCAAAACCTGTTTTTTCATCAAATATTCCCCTACAGCCTGTATCCTAAGGTTTGTTTCCTTTAAATCAAGGCCATTGCGCAAATCACCTAAATCTGCTACCTTATAGTGTGACTGTCCCCTTTTGAGCTCGTAAAGCTTTTGTCTGATTTCAGTGGCTGCAGTAGGTATAGACCGGCTGTCTTTAATGCCACGCCCTTCGGTAAGGCCGATAATGGCTATCTGTAGCCCTTTTAAATCAGGAAATGTCTCTCCATAATAATTGATCTGGCTGAAAAATGAATTATGGGGTAACTTCAGTTCAGTAAGTGATTCCGCTATAGGGTCAAAATAAATCTGTAAATCCATATTCTAGATGGTAGAACTTAAAATTAATCAAAAAAACCACAAAGCAACAAAAAAGTCCTGCTTTTGCAGGACTCTTATTCATTTTTGTTAACCTCCGAAGTCATCGAATCGGATATTCTCTTTAGGTACTCCCATGTCATCTAACAGCTTTAGCACAGCTGAGTTCATCAATGGAGGTCCGCATAGGTAATATTCAATTTCGTCCGGTTCAGGATGATCCTTAAGATAGTTATCGTAAAGCACCTGGTGGATAAATCCAACATAGCCATCACCTTCTTTATCATCTAAGGTCTTTTTGACTTTCCAGTTATCCTCTTTCATTGGTTCCGATAGACCTATATGGAAGTTGAAATTCGGGAAATCTTTTTCTATATCCCGGAATTGAGGAGTATAAAACAACTCTTTTTTAGACCTACCTCCATACCAGTAAGAAACTTTTCTGTCAGTTTTCTCTGTATGGAATAAATGGAAGATATGTGATCTCAATGGAGCCATACCAGCACCGCCACCGATATATATCATTTCTCTATCAGTTGGGTTGATATGGAACTCACCGTATGGTCCAGAGATGGTAACTTTATCACCTTTTTTACGGGAGAACACGTAAGAAGAACAGATACCTGGATTGACATCCATCCATTTATTATTAGCCCTATCCCATGGCGGGGTAGCTATACGGATGGTAAGCATCACGATATTACCTTCTGCTGGGTGATTGGCCATAGAGTAAGCCCTGAATAGCTCCTCATCATTTTTCATAGTAAGATCCCAAAGACCGAACTTATCCCAATCACTCTGATACACATCCTGCGGGTGACCTAAGTCAGGATGGGGAGTAATATCCATATCCTTGAAATTTACAGTAATAGCGGGTACATCTATTTGAACATATCCTCCTGATTCAAAATCGAGGTTTTCCCCTTCCGGAAGTCTTACCACAAATTCTTTAATAAAAGTAGAAACGTTATAGTTAGATACCACTTCGCAGTCCCACTTTTTAATGCCGAATATTTCCTCAGGAATCCTGATCCTCATATCCTGCTTCACTTTCACTTGGCAGGAAAGTCTTACCTTCTCCTTCTGCTCGGTACGGCTTAAGTGACCTACTTCTGTAGGAAGCACTTCTCCCCCTCCATCTTCTATCACACATTTGCACATAGCGCAGGTACCTCCACCTCCACAGGCGGATGGCAGGAATATTTTCTTGCCTCCTAGGGTATTAAGCAATGTCGACCCTGCAGCAGCAATGATCGGATTCTTCTCGTCCCCGTTGACAATAATCTTAACATCTCCTGATTGGACCAGTTTGGACTGGGCAAATAGAAGAATAAAAACTAGTAGCAGAATAATTAAAGTAAATGCTACAATCGAAGTAATGATTACTGAAGTCATTTAACAACTTTTTTCTTTTGGTTTTCAGTATACTGCCCTTATTTAAGGGAGTACAAATATATCTAATATTCAATAATTCTGGTCATGAAGCACCTAATTTTTAGGTTTATTTAGACCTTTATGTCCAATTAATTTCTCAAAAGTTTAAGTAAAGTGCCCAGACGATTTTTCATTTGTCTCCTATCTACTATAAAATCAAGAAACCCGTGCTCTAATACAAATTCTGAACTTTGAAATCCTTTGGGAAGATCTTTACCGATCGTTTCGCGGATAACCCTAGGGCCAGCAAAGCCAATTAACGCACCAGGTTCGGCTATATTCAGGTCCCCAAGCATTGCATAGGAAGCTGTCACCCCCCCGGTAGTTGGGTCTGTAAGGAGGGATATATAAGGTATTCCCGCATTGTCCAACAAAGCCAATTTGGCTGAGGTTTTGGCCATCTGCATCAAACTAAACCCCGCTTCCATCATCCTGGCACCCCCTGATTTAGAAATCATCAAAAATGGGATCTTATTTTTCAGTGAGTAGTCTATAGCCCTGGCTATTTTCTCCCCTACTACAGACCCCATAGAGCCTCCTATAAAATTAAAATCCATACATGATATGACCACATCCTCTCCGTTTAATTTCCCAACGGCTGTACGGACAGCATCATTCAGCTCAGTTTTCTTTATCGTCTCTTCTATTCTGGTAGTATAGGGCTTACTGTCTACAAACTGTAAAGGATCCCCAGAAGTCAGATTTCCATCTAATTCTTCAAATTTGTTTTCATCAAAAAGAATTTCAAAATACTCTTTTGACCCGATCTTTACATGATAATCGTCATCAGGACATACATATGCATTGCTCTTCAGCTCTCGGGTATGGATGATATTACCTTTGGGAGTTTTATACCAGAGACCATCAGGAGCATCCTTTTTCTCCTCTGTGGAAGTCTTAATTCCTTTATCTGTTCTTTTAAACCAAGCCATAAATTTATCTTTAATTTAATCCGTAGATCAAGCTACCGGGATTACAAATTTATATGTATTATCCATTAAATAAAACCTTATGGTAATTCTCAACCATTTTATTACTTCAGCACATCCTCAATATCAGCTTGTCCCCGCTCCATCAACACTCGAGTTTTAGGTAATGTTTCAGGATATTCACGTTGGATAAAGTCCAGCATCTCTTCTCTCACATAACAACGGAGGTCAAAAGCTGAAGGGCTGTCCCTGGCACTCATCAGGCACCTTAACTCCACTGTACGCTCCTTTACATCCGTCACCTGAAGGACCTGAACCTTCTTATCCCACAATGGCGTACTATCCAGTATCTCTTTTAATTTATTCTTCATCACCTTCACCGGAACAGTATGATCTACATACAAAAAAACTGTGCCCCATATATTGGCAGTGGTTCTGGTCCAGTTCTGAAAAGGTGTTTCCAGAAAATAATTAATAGGAAGGATGAGCCGCCGCTGATCCCAAATCCTTACCACCACATAGGTCAGGTTAATCTCTTCTATCTTTCCCCACTCGCCTTCAAGCACTACTACATCATCTATCCTAATGGGCTGCGTAAAGGCTATCTGGAAGCCCGCCAATAAATTCGCTATAGACTTTTGGGCTGCAAAACCCACTATAATACCAGCAATACCTGCAGAAGTAAGCAATCCTGCCCCTATTCTCCTGGCTGACTCTATGCTCATCAGGATAAATGAGAGCGCTACTATCACAATCAATACCACCACTAATTTCCTAACAAAATTTATCTGTGTAAACATTCTCCGTTCTCGAAGATTGTCATCCTTTTCGAATGAAAAGTTTTCAATAAAGGAATGCCGGAGGACATTGCTCAACTCTATAAGTATCCATGAAATAGAAACAATCATAAATATGCTGAACAATGGGTAATTTCGTATCTGCTCCCAACGGTCCGGTGCAAATAAGGGTTCAGCTATGGGCCACAATACGAAAAACAAGCCCCAACTCAATGAATTTCTAAGCTTAAGGACTGAATTTGTTCCTTTATCTGTCTTGGGCCTAAAGAAAATTTTCAAGGCTGGTCTAAAAAGTAACCCTATCACTGCATGGCTGATGATCAAGGTACCTATCAGGGATCCAATAAGAATCAACCTATCAGTTAAATACTGTTCCGTAAAGATTTCCATAAATTCTGTAATGTTATGTTTTTAATAATGAACAAACTGTTCAATAATTCTTCCAATTTTAATTATTAAGAAAGGAATCCATTATTTTACACTACAAAATTTTCATAATATCTCAAATTAATAGATCTTATGTTCAAATTCTAGTAGACCTTTAATACATATACATTCATCATGCCTTTGATTTATCTTTTATTTATATCTTCAGCAATACTAGGGTCCGCATATTACCTTTATGGAAATTATGTTTTTAAAAAATTCAAAATACATAATACTAATGTCACACCTGCACACCGCCTCAAAGACGGAATAGATTATGTGCCCAGTAAACCTATTGTTGTTCTGGGCCACCATTTCGCTTCCATAGCAGGAGCTGGACCAATAGTGGGGCCTATTATAGCAGTATCTTTTGGTTGGATTCCGGCGGTAATCTGGATTTTGGTGGGAGGTATATTTTTTGGAGCTGTCCATGATTTGGGCAGTATGGTAGCCTCTCTCAGAAATGACGGCAAGTCAATAGGAGTAATCATACAACAAAATATAGGCAAGAAGGGAAAACTATTATTTATGCTATTCAGTTTTTCTACTTTAATTCTGATTATAGGTGTTTTTGCTGTTATCATAGCCAAAACCTTTGTCTCCAACCCTGGAGTAGCATCTGCATCCTTACTATTCATTGTCTTGGCCATCACTTTTGGCATGTTAAACAAGCTCTGGCCCTCAAGGATAGCTTTTGTAATATTGTCTATCCTCGGAGTGATACTGATGTATTTTTTTGTTTATTTAGGTATGCAGCTGCCTTTTACGCTAGACTACCGACTATGGATTTACATTTTGCTGGCCTATGGTTTTATAGCATCTGTAACCCCGGTCACCATCTTACTTCAGCCTCGGGATTATTTAAATAGCTTTTTACTATATGGCCTGATCCTATCTGCAGTGATTGGGGTAATAGTGGCCAACCCAAGTATTACCATGGATACTGATGTGCAATTCTATTCAGAGAATATAGGATTTTTATTTCCGGTCCTTTTTGTGACCATTGCATGTGGGGCGATCAGTGGGTTTC
The DNA here is from genome assembly GCF_000714815.1 of Anditalea andensis. GTDB lineage: Bacteria > Bacteroidota > Bacteroidia > Cytophagales > Cyclobacteriaceae > Anditalea > Anditalea andensis. The sequence continues at coordinate 192,926 of NZ_JMIH01000023.1, forward strand.
ATTCTTTGGTAGCTTCAGGCACCACATCAAAACAGATAGATCAGGAAAAGGACGTGAAATTGATAGGATTCGGGGGGATGCTCATAGAATCTTTCTTGGCGATTATTTCAGTGGGCGCCGTTATAGTAATCAGCAGGCAGGAATATACCCTGAGGCTCACCGGCGAGGGACCAGTCAGCCTTTTTGCTGATGGCCTAGGCGGGATGATAGCCGCACTGGGCATTTCAGCCCCTTTTGCGATTGGTTTTGTGGCGCTTACGGTATCTGCATTTGCCTTGACTACTTTAGACACCTGTACGAGATTGGCTCGCTTTACTTTTCAGGAATTCTTTGAGGATGTGAAGCATCCTGCTGCACAGGCATTGGCACATAATAGGTTTATGGCTACAGGTGTAGTAGTGGTTTTGGCTGCCTTACTTCTACTTTCTGGGGAATTCACCACTTTATGGCCTATATTTGGTTCAGCTAATCAATTACTGGCAGCATTGGCATTATTAGCAATAGCTGTTTGGCTTACTAAACAAAAGGTGAATTCACGATTCGTACTCATCCCCATGTTTTTTATGTTTGCCGTCACGATGACATCATTAGTGCTATTCGCCTGGAAAAACTATCAGGAAAAGATATTTACACTTGCCATTATTGCAGCAGTACTTTTTGTACTTTCATTGGTGTTAATACTGCTGGCCAGGAATAAATTAAGTTTTAAAAAAGATTCACAGGGAGTAAATACATGAGTTATACTTTCAAGTATACTGTTATGCTTTATTTAATAATAAGCATAGCAACCCTCCTTACCGGATGCAATAAAATAGGCGACGAGGATCCTAAAATAACCAGTGGTAAAAATATCCGGGATGCCAAAAGACCTATCGGCGCATCAGCGAGAGAAATATTATCATCTTCCCTATTTGAGTCCATAGAAGTAGAGCTTCAATATATGAAAGGATTCGAACCCACTCCTGAATTGGTGGACAATATCAAGCTCTTCTTAGAAGAGCTGATCAATAAACCCGGAGGAATTAAAGTATTTTTGTCATCAATAGAACCACTTAAAAAGGCTACATATACACTTCAAGATATACGGGAAATAGAAGATACTCACCGTAATGCTTACAATGCAGGGAAAAAACTGGGAGTGTACATTTTATTCTTGGATGGATATTCTTCAGAAGATAATAATAATAGCACCACCTTTGCTTTAGTCCATAGAAATTCCTCCGTGGCCATGTTTGCTAAAAGAATAAGGGAACGAAGTGACAGAATCGGCCATCCTCCTCGGTCCCTACTGGAAAACACTGTGGCCAGACACGAACTGGGGCACCTGATGGGACTGGTAAATGTAGGGTCTGGCATGCAACATACCCACGAAGACCCTAATCATGCTGGGCACTGTGATAGCAGAGACTGCCTCATGTTCTGGGCTGTAGAGTCGGGCAGTATCTTTAATCTAGTCCAGGAGGGACGTATTCCCACACTAGATGTAAACTGCAGAAAAGATCTTAAAGCGAATGGAGGAATATAGTTTATGTGGGTAGATTAATGGTACATCCTCAAAACTCAAGACCAACCTTTCATGAAATGCATTAAAGGATGTATCCTAATTGTAGGCATAAATCATTAATAGGTCATTTTCAGTTGGCACCATCATATTTTGCCCTGATGACCGCATAAGCACCTATTTTTTTACCCTGATCTAATCCCACTTCGGAGTCAAAGCGATAATGGATACCCCCATACACCCTGGAATCAGCCGCCTCTTGTGCCCATTTTCTATACTTGGCTTCCTCAGCCGGGAAGAAGTAACTAAGCACTTCGGCAGCCGCACCGGAAAATGTACTATGCCCTGATGTATACGCCGGAAAATTAGGCGTCCCCAATATGGTTTTAAATCCAGGAATGGCTTGGATCGGTCTAGGATAATGATAATAGTATTTTGTATCCCAGCAACTGATGCCTGCATCAACTATAGCCATGTTCATATAAGCAAAGACGCGGGCAGAACGAATTGGATTCAGTTTATATTTGACTATGCTTTCTTTAGCGAATCTATTCCAATGACCTGGGGGGGTATAAGTACCGAGACCATCCTGCCACCAGTTCGCTATTTTCCGCTGTTCGCTGGTTAAGTTTTTTGAATAACGCTTAAGTTCTTCCACATCTTTCATAAATTGAGGAGAATTAAGGGCAGGTGGCGAGGCAGGGCGAACTTCCTCCACAGTGGGCACATTCCACATTTTTACCTTTCCAAATAAAGGGGTCAACCCTACTAGTCTTTTAGGCGTCTCCATGTTTTCCCATGCCCAGCCAAATCCTTCAAAAGCAGCATTTTTTATAGAATCAGAAACATGCTTTGAAGTCTGTGCGTTTTTCATTCCATCTGTAGATGCTCTGATCAATGCCATCCGTGCTACTTCAGTGCCGATTATTTTTCCAGCTTCCAGATCACTTTGTACATTTACTCCAGCCCAAATCAAACTTTGTAAATGCTCCTCAGCCAGTTTACTAAGGTATTCTTTTTCCAGTGGGAACATGGCTGACAAAATATCCCTTGATGTGATAGCCAATACTGCCCCATCAGAAGGGTAAGAGGGAAGTTCATTTTTATGATATGCAAATACAATAGAAGGATCACTTACATAAGGAGACGGCCGATTATACAAATACTTATAATGCCAAGCTGTGATGAGACCATCCAGCTGTGCCACACTTAAATAAGCAAATGCCCGGCTAGCATATGGAGGGTGTGCAAAAGGAAAGTATGGCTTCGCTCCAGGATTGTTTGGATCTGGTAGGGTATAAGTACCATCAGGATTTGGTCCAGGTATCAAATTGTATTTTGCCGCCAACTCCAAACCTATCTCGTTCCATCTTACTATCGGATTATTTGACCAATAACTGATGATGTCTCTTTGGTGGGCAGTCAGTTTAGATATTGCTTCTTTTGATGCGTTTAGTTCAGCTTTGTACGCCAGAGAAGTTGTTTCTGTAGGTTTAGCTATATAAATTTGATTGACATCCTCAAGCAATACAGGACTCCATAAGCCTCCGTTTTCATCCAGACTTGCAAATTCATAATCATTAAATTTAAAATAGGATGGAAGTTCTTCCTCACTGCATGAAAAAAGAAACATTAGGGCAAAACTAATCCCTGTATAGAAGGTAAAGCTATTTTTCATACAGCTAATTAATGGTTAAATGCCTGAAATTGATAAGTAATCCCTATGCCTAGCGTAGCGTTTTTCCCAATATTTCTACCGCCTATAACTTGATTGTAATAAGCCAATACGCCCAATCCCTTTCGGCCATTAATGTAATACTGCACCCATGAACCAATTTGTTCAACCTCCGTTTTGTTAGTAGGTTGACCAGAATTATAGGGACGGATATCGTCACCACTTAGACAATTCAAACTCATATAGGTAAGCTCTAATCTAAGTTGATTATTCATAGCCCAATAACCTATAGCTGCATGAAAATTCAAAGCATTTGGTACATCCATATATTGAGAATAAATACTCCCGTTATTATAATAATAATCTCTTTCTACTTCGGCCTGCCCTCTTATTAAATAGGCAAGTGCTGACCTGAAAATTAATCCATTGTCCAGTTTATATGCAGCTATTCCTCTTAATCCTAATTCCGGTGCACCAAACCCTATGCTGAACGGAGCATAATCAGATAGATATTGGCTCATAGGTGTGGCATAGCTTACATTGGAAAGCAATGTAATGTTTCCTGTACCTACACGTCTTTTCAGCAGCTCCGCTTTTAAGGAGAGATTCAAATCCTGTAAACCCGACTGGCCTTTTTGGGTGCCGCCCGAGGCTTCTGTTGCAACATAAGGGACTATGGCAATTAAATTTATCCTTTCTGTAAGCCCAGCAGCTACCATTACCATACCCGCCTGCCGGGTTAAAGTGCCTATATTGTCGTTTTTTCTTAAAAAGTTACCTTCCCAATACTGGTTCCAAACCCCATGTTCATAAATCATGGCAATACATACCTCACCTTTCCCCATTTTTACCTCATCCCATGGCATTTGCGCATAGGCAGATTTGATGCATAGGTAGAAAACTATTAAACCTATGGATGACTTGAAATATTTATTCATATTTTGAATTATACCTAAAAATTGAAATAATATATTATATAATCTTCATATATGCAATAATAATAATCTTATCTAGCATTTTTTAGCCTTATCTTTACGAGCCCATTATACACAGATATAAGCCACTAAATCTAGTTACTAATTTACATCAGTTTTACCGAAATCACATATCATTCAAATGATGCGCAAATATATGTGATATCAACTGTAATAAGTGTATTTTAAAACAGTTCACAAAAAATTAATTTTTATAAATGGTATGCGCCATAATGCCTCGTTAAATTATAGCAAATCCTGCAGTTCCTGAAAATCGTTGCAGTCAATTTAAAAAACAGGGGTATTTTAAATATTAATTATGTAATCTAAAAAAAAAGGCAATAAAAATATTGCCCCTAATTCATTAAATCTAACATATAAAAATGTAGACGTTAATCTTTAACCTCTACATAATCGATATATTCACCATCTATACTATTAGTATCCCGAGTTCTCTTTTCTTGATGGCCTTTGGGAATATAATCTACATTTACATTCCCATTTTTAGGTTTTGCTTTTTGAGTTTCTTCCCTTTGCACATTATTTACCTGATCCACAAATCTTTTCAGTTTGCTCTTTAAAAAAAACTTAAGCAATTGAGAAAAAATCCAAGATAATGCGATGGATATGATAAGAAATTTCAATATAAAACCCATTTGATCTCTTATTTGAAATGGTGGTGACTATAGTTTATAAATAGCGGTACTTACATGAAGTACCGCTTTAATATTAATCTATCTGCTTAAGTAAAGGTTCCTTTCTGAATAGATCTTAAGAAAATAATCATCCATAAGATCTTCTATGAAATAAATGGCTTCTCCGGTAGATTTCATTTCTGGCCCCAATTCTTTGTTTACATTAGGAAACTTGTGGAATGAAAAGACAGGTTCTTTGATCGCATATCCATTTTTATAAGGTTTGAATTCAAAATCCGTCACCTTTTTCTCTCCCAACATTACCTTTACGGCATAGTTTACATAAGGTTCACGATAAGCCTTACAAATGAAAGGTACGGTCCTAGATGCTCTAGGGTTAGCCTCTATTACATAAACTTTATCATTTTTGATGGCAAACTGTATATTGATCAGGCCTTTTGTTTTTAAAGCGAGGGCTATTTTTTCTGTATAGGTCTCTATCTGGCGGATCACCAAGTCTCCCAAATTAAATGGGGGAAGGACCGCATAGGAATCGCCTGAATGTATCCCTGCAGGCTCTATATGCTGCATGATTCCTATGATGTAAACATTCTCACCGTCACAGATGGCGTCAGCTTCTGCTTCTATTGCATTTTCAAGAAAATGGTCCAAAAGTATTTCATTATTTGGAATATCCCTTAAGACATTTACTACATGCTCTTCCAGTTCCTTTTCATTGATCACGATCTTCATCCCTTGACCACCCAAAACATAGGACGGTCTAACTAAAAGCGGAAAACCAATAGTTTTACACAACTCAAGTGCCTCATCCGTATTATGTATGGTCCCAAATTCTGGATAGGGCACATTATTTTCTTTTAAAAGATTGGAAAATCTGCCACGGTCTTCTGCCAAATCCAGTGCTTCATAGCTGGTGCCTAATATAGGAATTCCATATTTATCCAATTTCTCTGCCAGCTTAAGTGCTGTCTGCCCTCCCAGTTGCACAATCACACCAATAGGTTTTTCATGCAGTATGATTTCATATATATGTTCCCAAAATACCGGCTCAAAATAAAGCTTGTCAGAAATATCAAAATCAGTAGATACAGTCTCTGGATTACAGTTGATCATAATGGTTTCATACCCGCATTCTTTGGCTGCTAAAACACCATGTACACAGGAATAGTCAAACTCTATCCCCTGGCCTACTCTGTTAGGCCCAGAACCCAACACGACTACTTTTTTTCTATCTGAAGCATCACTCTCGTTTTCCTCACCAAAGCTCGAGTAGTAATAAGGGGTCTTCGCTTCAAATTCAGCCGCACAGGTATCTACGAGTTTATATACCCTTTTGATATCCATTTGATCCCTACGCTTATCAAACACTTCACTTTCAAGACAGTCCATCAGATGGGCGATCTGCCTATCAGCATACCCCTTCTTTTTAGCCTGTAACATCAATTCCTTTGGCATGGTGTCCAATGTGAATTTAGAAATCTCGGCTTCTAAATGTATAAGTTCTTCAATCTGTTTTAGGAACCACTTATCGATCTTGGTCAGATTCTGAATCGTTCTGAATGAAATACCCAGCTTAAATGCATCGTATACATGAAATAACCTGTCCCAGCTAGGGTTGGCTAAGCTATATAAAATTTGGTCTTGATCCTTCAGCTCTTTGCCGTCAGCTCCCAGTCCATTTCTTTTTATTTCTAGTGACTGACATGCTTTCTGTAAGGCTTCCTGAAAATTTCTGCCAATCCCCATCACTTCCCCTACAGACTTCATGGATAGACCAAGTCTACGGTCAGAACCTTTAAACTTGTCAAAGTTCCAACGCGGTATCTTAACGATCACATAATCTATGGCCGGTTCAAAAAAGGCCGAAGTAGTACCGGTAATAGAATTTTTCAATTCATCCAGGTTATAGCCAATGGCCAATTTGGCGGCCACTTTTGCGATAGGATATCCGGTAGCCTTTGATGCCAGGGCAGAAGATCTCGATACCCTTGGATTGATTTCGATACCAATGATGGTCTTGTTATCAGGGCTCACTGAAAACTGTACGTTACATCCTCCGGCAAAATGACCGATCCCGTTCATCATCTTGATGGCCTGGTTTCGAAGTTCCTGGTATACCGTATCGGGAAGTGTCATGGCTGGTGCCACAGTAATTGAATCACCGGTGTGCACACCCATAGGGTCAAAGTTCTCTATAGAACAGATGACCACCATATTGCCTATATTATCCCGCAGGACTTCAAGTTCATATTCTTTCCATCCTACGATGCTCTGCTCTATCAGTACTTCGTGGGTAGGTGAGGCCGTAAGGCCGGCAGTAAGTGCCTTTTCAAAATCTTCAGGCTTATCCACAAAACCACCTCCGGTACCACCCAAGGTATAGGATGGCCTGATCACAAGAGGATAACCGATTTCCTGTGCTATCTCATGGCCCTGAAGATAGGAGGTTGCTGTTTTACCGATACAAACACCTACATTTAATTTTTCAAGTAGAGCCTTAAATTTTTCCCTGTTCTCTGCAGTTTCGATGGCGTCCACATCTACGCCGATCATACGGATATTAAATTTATCCCATATCCCTGCTTTATCGCAGTCCATCGCTAGATTTAGAGCGGTCTGACCTCCCATGGTGGGAAGCACGGCATCGATGTCCGGATGGTCTTTGAGGATTTTGATGATGGATTTCTTTTCGAGGGGGAGAAGGTAAACGTTATCGGCAGTAACCGGGTCCGTCATGATGGTGGCAGGATTGGAATTGATCAGGGTTACCGTGATCCCTTCTTCCCTTAATGACCGGGAGGCTTGGGAACCTGCGTAATCAAATTCGCAAGCTTGGCCGATGACAATGGGACCTGAACCGATAATGAGTACATGTTTGATGCTACTATCCTTAGGCATTATGTGTGAGGTTTTAGTCGATAAGATACTGATGGCTAAATTGGGGCAAAATTAGGTAAAAAAAATTAAGTATCCTTGTATAATTAAAAATTTGGCATGCAAAAGTATCTGATACGCTGTGCTAACGGTAGCAGATGCCAGTTGAAAATTTGACGGGGAATATCAGAATTTGATTACACCAAATTCTAAATATCAAACATCGAATATCAATTCAAAACCTCGCTAAGTATATTGAAAGAACGCATTATTAAGATTACATTTTATGCTCTTATACCTCTCAACAGCAATGGGGTAGGAAACATTAAATAATCATCCGAAAAATAAAAAATGACCATAAAGGATAGGGTGGACAAATGTCCCGGTACATGGGTATGCTATTTTGGATAGTAGGTGGACCGTAGGATAACCCAATATGATCTACCCAATTAAAAATCAAAATAATTAATATTAACCGCTAATTTTCTTTTTTAGGTTCAGACACATAAAATATGGGTATATAATAATAAATCATGCTTCCCCCGGAATGTTGAATACAGACTAATAGAGTTAATGATCCCTCTTAATTATTCCTTCTTAATACTTTTTTCCCTGTCCCTGTTTCCGCTAAGTCATCCTGCCCTCTCCATTTAAAAGATTTTTCGTCTATGGCCCTCATGGTGCACAGCACCCCTTCTAAATGGTCATATTCATGCTGGATAAGTTCTGACAGCGCACCAGAGACATGCCATTCATGATCCGCCCAGTTTTCGTCCTTATATCGAAGTGTTAGGGATTCATGACGACGGATTTTCACCAGCAGATTTGGAAAACTCATGCAGTCGTCCCATAGTTCAATCATTTTTTCGCTTGGTTGGACTATATCGGGATTGATGATAATGTAAGTTTTATCCAGATGTAGGTAAAACAGACGCTTCATGATCCCCAACTGTGGCGCCGCTATCCCCCGACCAAACGCATACTTTTCCCGGATGTCTTCCATAGCCTCATGCAGATCCTGTACCCACTGACTTACCTGCGGCAACTCCTCTTCCCTTACCTCCTCGCAGGTCTCATATAAGCGGGGATCACCAAGTTTTAAGATGTCGTTAACTGATTTCATGATGATGACATGGTATACACCAATAAGTTATTATGGGAAAATTGATATCAGTAAAAAATGTATTATAAAATCTACTGAATCACCTTGATGGCATTCGTTTTATATTTGGAATAATGAAATTCATAATCATTTGATATTATCTATCGAAAAATAAAGACCGCAATTTTATTTACGATCTTTATTTTTCTGATTTTTTGAAATGAGGTACTAATGTTAGTAAACATTCATTATATGATGATTAAAGCAATCAGATCTTACTGATGCTCATCCCTCAGAAGGTCATTAACAGTCTTTACAGGATTAAACGTAATCAGAGGAACCTCCACAAAAAGGGTATTCCAGTCCGCCATAGCTCCGTTCCAAAGGCCAGGCAGCTCCATGGCCTTCAAAACTTTACCGCTTTTAGATTTTTCAGTTATAAACCCTGTTTTTAGATCTCTATATTTTAACAAATCAAATTTTTCACCTTTATAATCTTTTGTGGCACAAAGCAGGTCTACAGGATTGAAATGGGTAGAGGACTGCAGGATTTCCTTTTGGGATGAATCATCCAAATCTATCTGGGCCGTTTCTGCTATCTGAAGCGAAATCGATCCATCACGCTCTTTTACCCAAAACGGACCTCCACCAGGTTCTCCTGTATTTTTTACCATGCCGCATATTCTAAAAGGCCTGTTAAGCTTAGACCGGAGGTATTTCCCTTTTTCTTCAAGGTTCATACCTTGATAATTTTCAGGAAGTTTTCCCTGAAGCAGATCAGTCATGACCTGCTGAGCGTAATCCACCGCATCCTGTCCCAATTGTTTCTCCAGACCATCAAGCCCATGGAAGATTTTTTCCTGAATGTCCAGTAAAAGTCCACCCAAAGCCATTTTATATGCCTTAGTGGTATCTTTTAATCTATCAGGGACTACATTATCGATGTTTTTTATAAATATAAGATCACCATCTATTTCATTTAAGTTTTCCAAAAGTGCTCCATGCCCGGCAGGACGAAAGAGGATGCTGCCGTCTTCCTCTTCAAATGGGCTATTATCTGGATTGACCGCTATGGTATCAGTAGCCTTATTCTGCTGTGAAAAGCTGACATCGAACTTTACACCGAATTCTTTTTCTAATTTCGGCTGAATATCATTGATCTCTTTATGAAAGCGATCCTCATGCTCTGGAGATACTGTAAAGTGCAGCCTTACGGTGTGATCTCTTCCCTCCCCATAAAGTACTCCTTCTATAAAGTGCTCATAAGTAGGAGTCCTGTCGTGGTCTTCATAATGATGGAATTTCAAAAGACCTTTGGGAAGACTTCCGTAACCCAGCCCTTTGTCCTCCAGAAGGTAGCTGATGATCGATTGGTAATCCTTGCCCTCTATAGCCTCTTGGATACCTGATCCTGACTGCTTCATGCTACTGTCCAGATCACTATAAAATGCAAATTTATCAATATTATCTATAAACCGCTGTACAAAAGGGCTTTTGGTGATGTCGCCATCACCTTCCAGGAATGCAAAAAGATCCTTAAACATCCGAGATGCAGCCCCACTGGCTGGTATAAATTTTATAATTTTTTTGCTGCTCGCCTTTTCTGAATATTGTCTTGTATATTCATTCAATTCTTCTTCTGAAAATTCCTTTATGCCATTACCAATACTTGCGGCTTCCTGTATAGGTAAAAATGGAAATCCGTTGACAAAATTATCAATCTGCTCTTTTGCATTTTCGGGAGACATTCCCTGTTCTGAAATCTTCTGTTGTAAAATGTGGTCCATAGATAGGTTTATTAAAAATTATAATAATGTATTAAATATAGGGCTTTCAATTAAAATTGGGAAGAAATATTAAAACATGATTTTTGATGTTGATAACCTAATAAGAAAATACTCGATCTAAAATAGTGGAATATGATCGAAGCAGTATATTATCATATAGAAATCCTATAAATAAGTTAGGTGATGATCTGCACATATTTATTTTAAACCTCGCCGCTACTAAAACGGGCTGGCACATACATCAAAAAAACACCACAGCATATTAAAATTTTCAGGCCTAAAACGTCTGAATCCTTCAGCATGCTGTGGTGAAATGTAAAAGCTAACTTAAATATGCAGCGCCCTGTTTTCTGTAGCTGCCAAACAGGCTTCTTTAAAAGCTTCTGTATACGTGGGGTGGGCATGTGACATACGTGCGATATCTTCTGCAGAGGCCCTGTATTCCATGGCCACGACTGCTTCTGCTATCATATCGGCTGTTCTGGGCCCGATCATGTGCACTCCCAGGATCTCGTCCGTCTCAGCATCAGCCAATACTTTCACCAACCCATCTGTATCCATAGAAGCTCTTGCCCTTCCTGATGCCATGAATGGAAACTTGCCGGTTTTGAACTTCACTCCCATTTCTTTCAACTGCTCTTCTGTATATCCCACCGCTGCTACTTCAGGCCAGGTATAGACCACTCCAGGGATCAGGTTATAATTGATATGTGGTTTCTGTCCAGCAATCTGCTCTGCTACCAATACACCCTCTTCTTCAGCTTTATGTGCCAGCATGGCGCCCCTCACCACGTCTCCGATCGCGTAAATATTGTCTGCTGTGGTCTTGAGATGGTCATCTACTTCTATCTGTCCTCTACCATCTAATTTTACACCGGCAGCTTCAGCATTAAGTCCTTCTGTATAAGGCTTTCTGCCTATCGATACCAAAACATAGTCCCCAGTGAATTCTACTGTTTCACCTTTGGCGTTTTCAGCTGTGACCAGGACTTCTTCACCTTTGTTTTCCACAGAAGTCACTTTATGTTTCAGGTAGAACTCAAAACCGATTTTTTTAAGAGACTTTTGTAGTTCTTTGCCCATGGTGCGGTCCATGGTAGGAATAAGGGCATCCATAAACTCTATCACAGATACTTTAGCACCGATTCTCGCAAATACAGAACCTAGTTCAAGCCCTATCACCCCACCGCCTATTACGATCATATGTTTAGGAATCTCCTGAAGGGCCAAAGCTTCCGTTGAGGTGATTACCCTTTTCTTATCCACATTCATAAAGGGCAGTGCTGCAGGCTTGGAACCGGTAGCTATGATAATTTTATCACCTTTTATCTCCTCAGTATTGCCATCTTCTTTGGAAATCTTAATGGTATTCTTATCCACAAAAGAACCCCATCCGTGATGGACATCTATCTTATTTTTTTTCATCAGGTACTGTATGCCCTCGACATTCTGCTTCACCACGTCAGACTTGCGGCTCATCATCTGACCAAAATTCACTGTAAGGTCTTTTAGTTCAATACCGTGTGTTTTAAATGTATGCTCAGCAGCATGGTAGTGTTCGGAAGAGTCCAATAATGCTTTGGAAGGTATACAGCCTACATTCAGACAGGTACCTCCGAGGGTAGAATATTTCTCTATGATAGCGGTTTTCATTCCCAGCTGTGCTGCTCTGATAGCGGCTACATATCCTCCAGGTCCTGATCCTATTACGATTACGTCGTACATGTTATTTCGGTTTATACCAATCTTCGTACGAAGTACAAAGTAGATTGGCGGTTATTTAAAATTTAAGCTCTGTTTTGACTTGGCTATCATGTTTTGAATATGCTCCAAATCAATCTCTATTTTTTTAAAGGCATCCGTTGTAATATTTTTCTCCTATTTGATATAAGAAGCTGTGTTTTATTCAAATGAAGAACCTAAAGCAATACTTAAAAAATGACCAAAATCCTTTTATGTATTTCTCCCTCTCCCTTCAGCTATGTGAGAAGGGATAAAGACTAATGTCCTATTAATTTTGGATAATTAAACCATATCTTTCCATTTACAGAATAGTATCAGTAAGATCATATACTCCATCAGCTAAATCAATGGTCTTTGCCCTATTTTTAATTTTTTGCACCTGTGCATATCAATAATAGTGAAAAACAAAATCCAATTTTTCACTACAGCCATTTACTGTGGATACAAAAAAAACGCAGATATATATACCAGGTACCGAGCTAGGAATAACTTGGCACCTGGTCTTTAGTACTTTCTTATACTCCCAAAAGCAATCTAGCAGGATCTTCCAGTAGCTGTTTTACCCGTACCAAGAAGCTTACGGATTCCCTTCCATCTATGATTCTATGATCATAAGAAAGGGCCAGGTACATCATCGGAAGAATGACCACTTCACCATTGACAGCCATCGGCCTCTCCACGATATTGTGCATGCCTAAAATCGCAGATTGTGGAGCATTGATGATAGGCGTAGACATCATCGAGCCAAAGATACCACCATTGGTCAGTGTAAAGGTACCACCTGTCATCTCATCAATAGACAGTTTGCCTTCTCTAGCTTTTATCGCCAAGCGAACGACTTCTTTCTCTATCTGGTCGAAGCTCATGCCCTCTGCATTTCTGATCACAGGAACTACCAGTCCTTTAGGAGAAGAAACGGCAATAGATATGTCACAGAAATCATTGAATACAATTTCATTCCCGTCTATCTGGGCATTCACCGCTGGCCATTCTTGTAAGGCGACACATACAGCTTTGGTAAAGAAAGACATGAAGCCAAGATTTACCTGATGTTTTTCTTTAAACTGGTCTTTGTACTGCTTTCTTAAGTCCATGATCGGCTTCATGTTCACCTCATTAAAAGTGGTAAGCATGGCTGTTTCATTTTTTACAGACACCAATCTTCTAGCTATCGTTCTCCTCAATGAAGACATCTTTTCTCTTTTGGTATCTCGGGAACCGGCTACTTTGGGAGCTTCCTGCGACGGTGCTACTGCTTTACTAGCTGGTTTGCTTTCTGCCGTAGGGGCTGCAGGAGCTTTTTTCTCTGCTTTTTCTGCATCTTCCTTAGTGATCCTTCCGTCTTTGCCGGTGCCTTTGATTTCATCAGCGCTGATGCCTTTCTCTGCCAAAATCTTGGCAGCCGCCGGTGATGCATGACCTGTAGCATAAGTGTCCTTGCCAGAAACAGAACCTTGAGCTGGCACGGATGCTTCTGATGGAGATCCCCCTTTATTCTCAGAAGGAGCACCCCCTTCGGTCACTTCGATTTTACAGATCAGGCCACCTATTTCTATCGTATCTCCCTCTGCCGCTACATGTCTCAATATTCCGGTAGCCTCTGCAGGAAGCTCAAATGTAGCCTTGTCTGAATCTACCTCTGCGATGATTTCATCCAACTCTACATATGAACCGTCTTCTTTAAGCCAAGTGGCCATAGTCACTTCAGTGATGGATTCGCCTACAGTAGGCACGATCATTTCTTTAACCTCTCCTGTAGCTCCTGAAGAAGGAGCATCGGTGGTGGCTGATTTTTTTAAAATGTCCTGTCCTGCTTGTGGATCTGCACCGATGCCACTATTGGAACTGGATCCTGCTGAAGGTTCCGTATCGATGGTGCAAATTACGGCCCCTATCTCTAATGTTTCCCCCTCCTGGGCATTGATAGTTAAAATCCCAGCTGCTTCGGCTGTCAGCTCAAAAGTGGCTTTATCGGATTCCAGTTCGCAGATCACTTCATCCATTTCTACTTTGTCGCCGTCTTTTTTAAACCATTCCCCGATAGTTACCTCGGTAATGGACTCTCCTACAGTGGGGACTTTTATTTCTAAGCTCATATTTTTTTATTTTACCCCCGGAACATGGTCCAAGGTTAATTTCACATTGATTATTATTGATAAAATTAAACCCGTTGTCCCATGAGGATCATCTCATGGGACATGGAGGTGTTACTGTAGCTTTAAAGCTCTGTATAATATCGATTCCTGTTCCTGATGGTGCACTTTATTATAACCTGTAGCAGGAGAAGCGCTTGATTTTCTGCAGATCACTTCCATTGGGAAGTCTCTGTACAGCGATCTCATCATATAGGTCCAATACCCCATATTTTCTGGTTCTTCCTGTACCCAGACCACTTCTGCCTCTCCGTAATGCTTCACGGCTTCTAATATCTGGTTCTTTGGAAGTGGGTGCAGCTGTTCTACCCTTACAATAGCTACATCATTTACTTTTTCCTTTTCTCTCAGTTCAGTAAGATCGTAATAAATTTTGCCAGAGCAAAGGACTACTCTTTTTACTTTTAATGTATCTGCTTCCGGATCTTGGATTACTTCCCTAAATCTGCCAGATGTAAACTCCTCTACTGGGGACATCACCTTGGGATGTCTCAGTAAGGATTTAGGCGACATCACCACACATGGTTTTCTGAATTCCCAAGCCAACTGTCTCCTAAGCATGTGAAAGAAGTTAGATGGTTCCGTGATATTGGCCACTACGATATTATATTCTGCTGCCAGCTGAAGAAACCTTTCAGGCCTTGCATTGGAGTGCTCCGGCCCCTGACCTTCATAACCGTGAGGCAGAAGCATTACCAGTCCGTTCATTTTCTGCCACTTGGATTCACCTGATGTAATGAATTGATCTATCATCACCTGTGCTCCATTGGCAAAATCCCCAAACTGAGCTTCCCATATGGTTAGAGAGTGTGGATTGGCCATCCCGTAGCCATATTCAAAACCGAGTACCGCAAATTCAGATAGCAGGGAATTATAGATAGAAAATTTACCTTTTCTGTCCTTCATCTCATGAAGGGAATTAAAAGGCTTGTTGGAGCTGGCATCATGCAATACCGCATGTCTGTGAGAGAAGGTACCCCTTTGGACATCCTGACCTGTCAACCTCACGGTCTTCCCTTCCAAAAGAAGGGATCCATAAGCCAAAAGTTCCGCTGCTGCCCAGTTAAGGGATTTGGTACTGTAGAACATTTCCTTACGCTGCTTCATCTGCGCTTCTATCTGCTTGATAGGTTTGAAGCCTTTGGGAATTACAGTAAGCGCCTCTGCTACTTTTCCTATAGTTTCTTCAGAGATAAATGTTTCAGGTGATTGTTCAAAATCCTCAGGTCTGGACCTTCTCAATGACTGCCACTCCCGCTCAAACTGTGTAAAGCTATATGGCAAAGGTTTTTCTTTTACCATATTAAGCCTGTCCTGGAGCAACTTACGGAACTCCTTATCCATCTGCTTGGCTACGGCCGCATCCACATCACCCCTTTCGAGCAATCTTTTATTGTAGATCTCACGGGGATTCGGATGTTTGGAGATAATATTATAGAGTGACGGCTGTGTGAATTTTGGTTCATCAGATTCATTATGGCCATGTCTTCTGTAGCAGACCATATCTACAAAAATGTCTCTTTTATACTTTTGACGGAATTCTATAGCCAATTTGGCTGCAAAAACCACGGCTTCTGCATCATCCCCATTTACGTGAATGACAGGAGCATCTATTATCTTCGCCACATCGGTACAATAGATGGAAGATCTGGCATCATCAAAATCGGTAGTAAATCCTACCTGATTGTTGATCACAAAGTGAATGGTACCGCCCACATGATAACCCTTTAACCCAGCCATCTGGGTAACCTCATACACTATACCCTGACCTGCTATAGCTGCATCTCCATGGATGAGTATAGGAAGGGCCTTAGTGGTGTCATTCTGGTGTTCCGAATCTATTTTGGCCCTCATAAAGCCTTCTACTACAGGGTTCACTGCCTCGAGGTGAGAGGGGTTTGGTGCCAATTTAAGGTTGACTTTCAGGTCATCAGTGACCTGGATATCACTTGAATAGCCCATATGGTATTTTACATCACCGTCTCCCATGGTAAGGTCTGGCTTGGCTGTACCTTCAAATTCGGAAAAAATCTGCTCGTAAGTCTTACCCATTATATTGGCCAAAACATTGAGCCGGCCTCTGTGGGCCATACCGATCATTACTTCTTTTACTCCCAGTGCTGCACCTTTCTGGATCACAGCATCCAAGAAAGGTATGGTACTCTCCCCTCCTTCTAGGGAAAACCTTTTTTGCCCGATATATTTAGTATGAAGAAAATTCTCAAAGACTACCGCTTCATTAAGTTTAGATAGGATCCTTTTTTTCTCTTCTGTAGGCGGGTTAAAAGTAAGGGCCTCTTTTTCTATTTTGGTTTTGAGCCAATCCAGCATTTCCGGATCCCGGATATATAGGTATTCAAAGCCCATAGATCCTTCATAGATCTTTTTAAGCGCAGCGACTATGTCTTTCAATTTTGCTTTGCCGATTCCGATTTCTTCCCCTGCCTGGAATTCAGTGTCCAGATCCGAATCACTTAGCCCTAGATCAGCTAGATCTATCAGGGCTTTACGGTCTACCCTTTCCCTGACAGGATTGGTTTTGGATCGGAGGTGTGCTCTGGAACGGTGGGCATGAATAAGGGCCCTAACCTTAATTTCCTTGGGAAGCTCCTCCATGTCCATGATGGTGCCTTTGGTGGCAAGGCTTCCGTTTTCTGCTTTGGCAGCTGGCGCAGTACCGACCACTGCCCCGCCTTCAGGATCTTCGCCGTACTTGGTAATGGCAAACTCAAAGCCATCAAAAAATGTCTTCCAGCTGGGATCGATCGATTCCGGGTCTTTTTTAAAATCGTTATATAGCTCATCAATGTAAGCTACATGGGAATTTGAAATGTATGAAAATTTGTCCATGTTGGGTTGATTTCTTCGAAAAACAAATATAGAGAGATAAGATTTATTATGAAAACCGTATATTCGTATATACAAATATTGTTGATAACCAGTTATCTTGTTATTTTGTTTCAGAATTATATTTGGATAATAGAAACATTATTTACTAATTATTTACGGCATATGGCTTATAAAAAAATAGGTTTGGTAAGACCTCCCAAATAAATTCGAAAACGATATAAAATTTTGGATGACCAAATAGGTTTCCTCAAAGCCTAGAAGTGAATGAGCCGATAATATTAATGTCAATTTAAACTACCCAAAAAAATAAATCATTTTTTTTCATGAACAAAGCACACTGATATTCAGAAGAGTATTAAAAATTGAAGATAATGCTTTAGAATGATGAAGAAAATTTAATTCATGAAGTATTGACTTGTCAAATAATCCTATTACATTTGTATCACCATTAGGAAAACGGAATAAAAAAAGATTTATTTCATCCTTTAATGAACTTAAAAGCGACAAAATTAATTTATAAAAATATATCGCGGGATGGAGCAGTTGGTAGCTCGTCGGGCTCATAACCCGAAGGTCACAGGTTCGAGTCCTGTTCCCGCTACTTTTAGACTCCGGACAATGTAAGAATTGTTCGGAGTCTTTTGTTTTTCAGGGGTTTAGCGAAATTTCGATTCTGATTGATTCTGTTAAATTCGAGATATTTTGTCCGCCTTTTTGTCCCCCCTATTTTTTTTGATTATCTTGGGTCATGATTGATTTCAAGATCAAAGCCGTTTTGAACCCAAAAGGGAAAACATCCCAGGAAGGAGAATCGGTTTATCTATGTATCAACCGAAGGACAAGGCAGTATGTCAACCTCCATCTCGAAAAAATTCCTAAGAAAGCCTGGTCCGGTAAACCTCTGAAATGGGTTAACAGTCATTATCCTTACGCTACCTCCCATAATTTGGTGATTGCAAAAGAGATTCACCACTTGAAAGAGATCATTCAGGATTATTACAAAAGAAACGAGATTCTGACCTCAGAGAAACTCAAGAAGATTTATCAAGTAAAGCACCAGGGTAAAAGAATTAAAGGAGTTAATGGGAAAATAGCTCCGGGAGCGAGTGACACTATTGTATCATACATCGATTATTCATTAGCTTATGGCCCAGTTTCAAAAAAAGCCAGCGGTACGAAAAAGGTCTATGTTACTCTAAAAAATCTTATCGATAAATATCAGGGCCATTCCCTAATGGCAGATATCGATGAGGGTTTAATTTTAGGGTTTGTGGAGTTTATGAGGAGCGATGCAACTGAAATTAAATCGGATACAACTGTAGCCAAGTATGTAGACCGCTTGAAGGTAATCTACCGTGAATACTGTGATCAGTACGGAATTCCATTTAAAAAGCGGATTTTTGACGGGCTTGATGTGGATTCAAGTAAAAAGCCTGATAAAATCATCTACGTCAATGATAAGCAATATGAATCGTTATTGAAATTAAAATTTCCCAAGGAAGAAAGGCGGCTTGAAATCACCCGTGATATTTTTGTATTACTTTGCAACACCGCACTTTATTATAATGACCTTATTGCCATAGAATCAGCCTCCGGATTCGATCCAAACTTAATCAAAGTTGATCCAGAATACATGGTATTGCAGGGTGAAAGAAAAAAGAATGGCGAGGAATTTTGGATTCCATTAAATGATACCTCCAAAAAAATCATAAAAAAGTATTCTTCAAATGATGGCGAAACTATTTTTCCCCGTGCGGTAGCCATTTCTGAACAGAAATTTAACCAACATTTGAAGGTGCTAGCACAAAAGATAAATTTCACGGACGTCCTTTCTAATAAGGTCGGTCGAAAGACTTTTGGTACTTGGGCGGACAGATTGGGAATGGAGGATAAAGATATCAGGATGATATTTGGACATTCACCTGGCTCGGTTCTAAAAAAATACTACACGGAAAGAAAGATGTTAGAGACCTATAAAAAAATATTAAGTTTTATCCAACGGTAAGATGGAAAAGAAATCTAAACTTGCTATTAAGCATTATTACGGAAAAGAGCTTGAGAAAATTGGTAAGTCTCCCACTGGTTTTCCTTTGTACGTCATGGTAAGATATAAGAATATCAAAACTAAATATGCTTCGAGGCTTGGGATTAGATATGCAAGTGAAGTAGTGGGTAATGAAGAAAATTTAAGGCATTATCCAGATCAAGCTAATCTGGTTATTAAGGAGGAGGTTAAGCATATTGAAATGGTACGTGAATATTTGGAAGACTATCTCGAAATAGAGTTTAAGCCATCGATTCTTGTTAATAACCTATTGGAACATATATACTTAGAGAAGGTAGTTGGTTTTTTTGATGCGAAACCAAAACAATATTCTTACTCAATTGAAACTGTTTTGAGGGAGAGATCTTCTGATTTGGTAGACCTTTACAGGGTCTCGGGCCCCATGCGTTTTATGAGTGGAGTTTTACATCTAGATAAATCGCTTTTTGAAAATCTGATGGACATCTCCGACA
Organism: Anditalea andensis; assembly: GCF_000714815.1. GTDB lineage: Bacteria > Bacteroidota > Bacteroidia > Cytophagales > Cyclobacteriaceae > Anditalea > Anditalea andensis. The sequence goes on from NZ_JMIH01000023.1 coordinate 212,758, forward strand.
CTAGGGTGTATTATAATTATTATCAACTGTTTAAATCAGTAAGTTCAGTCGAACTGAATAGACTTCAATTCAGATTAGAAAAGATCCAAGGTGATGACCAACTTAAAGAATTCAAAATTTGGATGGACAAAAAGTTTGATGAAGAAGTAAAGGGAGCTTTGTTATCTGTTTCCAGTTAAATAAAATACAGTAAATATTTTTCGGTCACTTGTGACCGATTTAATTATTTTTTCTATATTTGAGTAAATCGAACTCAAATCACGATGAATCAAGACTCTTTTATTCCATTGTCGGCCGTTAGCCAGAAGTGGCTGGAAGAAAAATTCAGAAATCTCGAAGAAAAGATATCCAGTATTGAACCAGCTCGTAAATCAATTAAAGATGAGTGGCTTACTCTCCAGGAGTTTATGGAAGCCACAGGGGTTAAATCCCATTATTCCATTTCAAAGATGGTATCCATCTCAGAAGAGAGGGGAGAAAAATTTCGATCGAAATTTTTGGGGAAAAGACGCTATATCCATCGAAGTGAGGTAGAAAAATATTTTTCGGGTGAGTTTGAGAAATAAAAGGAGAAGGCCAACGCCTTAGCATTTCCAATATATTTCTTCGAGCATACCCGATTATGTTCTTGATCTTCTTTCTATCAAAGCCATTACCCAAAAAGGAAAAGTACTTGCGTCAACTTCAACTCGTTAACCGGGTTTTAGCCTTTCTTTCTTTTCTCAACAGCATTTCTAGATGTATTTAGTAATGTCCAGCTTCAGTTCATTTAGGAAGTCGAATAATAACACTGACTGTATCGCCTGTCATTTTAAGGTATTTATTCCAAAATGATTTCTGAAAAGAAAACCTATTTCCTTAAATCAAAGAAATATGTCTGCAAATAACCTTAGTAAAAGCGCATCAGAAAATTCTCCCATAGAGGATTTCTTGATAATAAAATCCGCCAATGAGTGGATTGAAGAAGCGAAGAAAAAACCCATTCCAAAAAAAATCTTTGGGCCATTCTGGTATCAAGAGGAGCTTTGTATTCTTTTCGCAGATACCAATCAAGGGAAATCCCTTTTGGCTGTCCAAATTATTGATAGCATTACCAAAGGATCGCCAACACTCGGTTTGGAAATGGAGTTGAAACCTTCTAAGGTTATTTTCTTTGATTTGGAGCTTACTTCCAAGCAATTTGAGATGCGGTATGCCCAACACGATCGACAAAATGATCGTTTATTTGATCATTTTAAATTTAGCGATCTCTTCTTCCGTGCTGAAATCAATCCTTATGGATATTGTGAGTCTATTGAAGAGTACGAAGCTTTTCTAGTAAATGAGATAGAAAATCAAACTTTAAAATCAGACACTAAAATTATCGTAATCGATAACCTGTCCTGTCTCATTTCCGACAATGAGAAAGCGAAGCACACAACACCATTTTTGATTAGGCTTAATAATCTCAAAAAAATGTATGGTTGGTCGATACTTCTAATTGCGCATACTCCAAAAAGGAACCTTTTTGGGCCTATCAGCCGGAATGATATTCAAGGTAGTAAAAGCTTTATCAATTTGATAGACTCCTGATTTGCTGTGGGGGAAAGCCAGAAAGATCCAGCCATCAAATACCTAAAGCAGATCAAAGTCAGGTATGGAGCATTCCAATATCCTTCGGAAAATGTCATGGTATGTAAAATAGGAAAGGATTCTAATTTCAGCTCTTTCCAGTTTATGGAATTTGGGCGGGAGTCAGATCACCTTAAGCAACTAAATCCATCCGATAAATCTGAAATCAAAGAGAAAGCATTTGAACTCAAAAAGGATGGCTACTCAAACGTGAAAATTGCGGAAGAGCTTGGGGTTTCAGAAGGGGCAGTAAGGAAATGGTTGAAGCAGATTGAGAATGGGTGACGGCACAACTCGTACACCTCGTACGGCTCGTACTTTTCATACATTACGAAGCGTACGATCCGTACGAACACTTTATTCAATGGGATCTGTACCGATAAAATATGTTGGCTTTCTCCAGGTGAAGCCTTCAACATCAAAAAAGAGATAGGATCCAAGAGTGTGCAGCATAGGAAGGTTTTCTTTTGGGGAGCAAGCCATGTTTTGGTCAGACCAAAACGCTTGCACTGTCCAAAAACCGGTTACTAAATTCACTTTGTTCATTTATAAAAATGGCCAGACCACCAAAAGAAAAAAAGGAGAAACGTTCCTTCCGGTATACTTTCCGGATGAATGAAGATGAGCTGCAATTCTTGGAGAAGCTGTCCGACTATTCCGATCTTCCGACAGCGGAAGTGATCCGTGCATCGGTTTTTAAGAACAGGCTGCCCAAAGCCAAGGTGCCTATCTTGGACAAGCAGACATATCTTGAGCTGAAACGGATCGGCAACAATATCAATCAAATTGCCAGGCATTACAATTCACATATTGAGGTTCCCGATGAAAGGCTTAATGTATTCAATTCCCTTTCGGATAAACTGGATGCCGTGTTAAAAGTTTTGGTAAATGATCGCTAAACAATCCATAGGATCTTCTTTTATGGGGGCGCTAACTTACAACCTGAGAAAGATGCAAAGCTCCAACACGGCGGAAAGAGCGGAGCTATTGGGTACAAATTTTATCAGCCTGGAAAAGCCTGTCATCAAAAAAGAGATGGATTTGATAGTTTCTCTCAACCCCGCCCTCAAACGTAACACCTACCATACTAGCCTGAACTTTGCTACGGGAGAAAAAGTATCCAATGAAAAGATGCTTGCCATTGCCGAGGAATATATGGAGCGGATGGGATTTGACAATAATCCCTATTTTATTTTCCGGCATCATGATACTTCCCATCCCCATTGCCATATTCTAGCTTTAAGGACGAGATTTGACGGAACCACTGTCTCTGACAGTAACAATTATAAAAGAAGCGAAAAGATCATCCGGGAGCTGGAAACGCAATATGGCCTGGAACAGGTAATAAACAGTGACCAGTCCTCCCTCCGTGCACCGGATAAGGATGAACTGGAAATGATACAGCGAACAGGCAAAGCTTCCCAGAAGATGATCCTGCAGGAAAGAGTCAGCGCAGCTTTATCGAACTCAAAAAACCTTAAGGCATTTATTTTAAACTTAGAAAAAGCAGATGTCCATGTGCTCTTTAACCAGGCCAGTACTGGGAGGGTTTCGGGGATTTCATTTTTTATGGGAGATTTTAAAGCCAAGGGGCAGGCACTCGGAAACCAGTTCAAATGGGCAAATATCATCAACGCATTGGATTATGAACAAACTAGAGACCGCCAGGAAATTAGCCAGGCAAACAGCCGAACAAGGGCAAGATATGGAGAAGGGAGTGCGGATAAATACGGAGCCAATCGACCAGCTGGCCGGAGTGCTGAAAATCATACTGGACAACCAGCAAGCTCTGAGCAAGAAGCAAAATTTGCTGGGAGAGGGCCTGAGCAAGAAGCTCGCTCCACTGGACAGTTTGGAGAAGTGGATGAGGGACATAGAAAATACCCACATGAACTTGGTGAAACAGCAGCAGAAAACGAGGAGGCTGTTGATGGCCATCTTCTTCACGGGGATCGTTCCGCTCCTGGCGTTCCTCACAGTTTTGGTGATAAAGATCTTTATCTTGAAATAGTACCTGAAGAGAATAATGATCGAAAGAGGCGGAGAAGAAAAAGGTGAAGATAAGGATTTAACTGTCTGAATTTCCAGAAAGTATTGCCAAAGACCAGGAATTAGTGGGCGATAACAGCCATGAAAATCGGCGTTTAAAGTGCTGAATAAACAGATGGCTGTATATCCAGAAACATAGGAACACCATGCCTTGCGAAAAAATATTTTGCAAGGTTATACAGAATAAAAAGGAAGCAGTATCTTGTGGAAAAAAATAAACCCCACGTTTATGGCGCATGTCGTCCAATAATAAGTAGGGAATCCTTACAATGTGGGGGGATAAAAATGCTAGCAACGATTTTGCTAAAAACCGTTTCGAAATTAACAGTTTATAATTCCTTCAATTTAAAAAAAACTAACGCTAGAAATGGAATATGACTTTTCAAAATTAAATGATCGGGAATTTGAAGTTTTAGCTGCTTCTGTAATTGAGAAAGAACAAAAAAATAAGGTAGAGATTTTTAAGTCCGGACGAGATGGTGGTGTTGACGGTAGATTTTGGGTTGGTGAAAAAAAGGAAGGAATTATACAGTGTAAACATTATCTAGAAACTACGTACCCTAAATTAATCTCAAAATTAAAAACCGAGGAGTTAGTTAAAGTAAAAAAACTAAATCCCAGTAAATATATTTTTGTAACTTCAAAAAAGCTTTCTAGAATAAATAAATTAGAAATCAAAGATATTTTTCATCCCTACATTCATACAGAAGAAGATATTTGGGGACTAGAAGATTTAAATACTTTTTTGTCTAGGAAAGAAAATCAAGATATCGTAGAACGGAATTACAAACTATGGATTACTAGTACGAGTGTTTTAGATATTATCTATAGCAATGCCATAAAAGGTAGAAGTAAAGTTACAATAAGAGAAATTGAAGAAAGGTCCTATAGATATGTAATAACCGAAAATCATATTAAAGGATTAAGAATACTAGAAGAAAATAATGTAATAATCCTGACTGGTGAGCCAGGAATCGGAAAAACTACGCTTGCTGATAATTTGGCAATACACTATATAGCAAAAGGTTATGAATTCTGCGATATAGAAGAAAATATTAGCGAAGCGGAAAGCTTATTTCGTGAAAATGAACAAAAGAAAATTATCTTTTATTGTGACGATTTTTTAGGTAGCAATATGTATGACGCTATTAACAATAAAAAAGATTCTCATATTGTCAAATTCATAAATAGAATTAGAAAAGATAAAAGCAAGAAATTTATACTTACATCAAGGACGAATATCTTAAATAAAGCATACAGCTTAAGTCACATTTTTCAAAATTTTAAGATTCGTGATAATGAATTTTTATTAACAATTGGAAATTTGACTAATATAGATAAAGCAAAAATTCTTTACAATCACATATATCATTCAAATTTACCAGAACAATTTATCGATGTTATATACAAAGATAAAAGATATAAAGAAATTATAAAACATCGAAATTTTAACCCCAGAATAATAGAATTTATAACTGATTCTTCTGTTTTTGGCAATTTAAAACCCGAAAGCTATTGGGAATATATTATCAAAAGTCTAAATGAACCTGAGGTTATTTGGGCAACTTATTTTCAGAACCAAACTGACGACTGTGTTAGAGCTCTTACATTTTTAACTGTTTATAATAACGGAAAAATATCTGAGGATAATTTAAGGAAATCTTACAATAGCTTTCTAAGTATTCACCCAGTAAATTTGGGTGATCATTCTGATAAAACTTTTGAAGCTGTAAGAAAATTAGCAACTAAATCACTATTAAATAGAAATTTAATTGAGGACAATAAATACGAATATGTTTTATTCAACCCATCCATTGCAGATTTTGTTCTAAGTTCATACTCTAATGAAATTGATTTGATTTGTAATCTTATAAAGTCATTAGAGACCGAAGCTTCCATAGATTTTTTGCACGCACTATTTAGGTCGAATAAAATTAATAGTAGGTTTCTAAATATGATTTTAGAAGATTTATTTGGTTATTTCTATGAACATAAATTGAGTGAGGAAGATTGGGATTTTTTAATTGCTTTAAGTTACTTAGATTTTTTTAATGAAAATATAAATAAACGGGTAGAGATTTTTTTAAAAGCATTAATAAATGCTGATAGACCGAGCGGTCATAGAATATGGGAATTATTAATGATATTATCAGAGTTTGAACCAGAAATTAAGTATAAAGATTTTAAGTTCTTATATTATTTTATATTTAACATAGATGATGACAACACGTTAAAAAAGCTATTAGATTTTGTAGATGAACACAATATTGCCGATGAAGATATTTTAATTCAAATTGATGATTTACTTGAAAAATATTTAAGAAGCTTTGTTGATAATAATGATTTAAGTATAGATTTCGCTAAATATATTAGTCAATCTTACTATCACGAAGGTTATCCTGAAATAGATGTTGACATACATGGAATTGAGAATGAAATCCGTGATAATCTTGACTCCTTTTTAGATGGCTTCAATATAAATGTGTTAGATAGAATTTGTTTTGATACATCTAACATAGTTTCAAGCATTGATGTGGATTCTATGGTTACACGATATTTGGAAAATTATGAGCCTGATTATGATAGAGACGCTCATGGAAGTTATTTTTCGGGTAGCTCGGGGGAAGATGATATCGATGCTATATTTGAACGTTCGTAGTTTAAAATAAACCTTCGCAAACATCACGTTGAGGCTATTTCGCTATCTTAACACTTTCGTAGCTGCCATAATCTAGGAAGTCGTACACAAAAGAACACTTCCCTTCCGGTAGCCTTTAATTGCTTCTGCAATCTTATTTGGAGGTCTTTCCCTCGTTATCATTTCGTCCCATTTTTAGCAAATATTTGGGACAAGGACTGCCTTTTAAAAAACTTAGTTTTTTAAATTTACCGTGGCACCTGAATCCGTCAACGTGCGACCCCACGATCCAAAGGCTAGTCGATTCCATGCGTCGTCATCGACACCTTGGCACAAAAGCAGTTAAAAGTACAGACGTTGAAAGATGGAATCCGCATTCTAAGCCTGGCTATTGAAGAAAAAAGAGGAAACGCACGATTGGGGCGGATAAATCAATTGCGAAGGGCCTGAATTAACCTGAGAATTACAACCATGAAAAATTGGATTCCAAAGGTCTCGGTAAACAGGAGGCTGTGTATCCCCATATCTAGGTACACATATACCTAAATAAAAAATAATTTCACTATGGGAAACGAATAACAAGGAAATTGTATCTTGGGGAAAAATAAATCTTTGCTTTTTAGAGCAATGCAACCAGTCATAGGAGATTAGCGCTATAAAGTGGGGAGGTCGAATGTTTTTCGCTCGTGCTAAAAATCACATACAAATGAACTTAGACGATCTGCCAAAGCACAACCTTGAAAAAGAATATTTAGAACATCCTGTTTTCGAACAGTTGAAAGAACTTATAGATTTTTATGAGGCTCTTTCAGATACAACAATGGGGTTCATAAGCCAAGGAACCAAAGCAATTTTCAATCTCGATACGTATGTTTTCACTTCTATTAGTGGAACATTAGAATCAATTAAAAATATCCTACACAGTGGTAGATTAAATGATTCTTACGCACTTTTGAGAAAATATTACGATTCAACAATCATTAACATCTACACAAATCTTTACTTGAACGACCATTTTTCAATTGACAATTTCATTGTTAAACATATTGAGAACTGGCGAAGTGGTAACGAAACGATTCCTGAATTTCGAGTTATTTCGAGGTATATTAAAAATTCCGATAAACTAAAACCAATAACGGATTTATTACAAAAAGACGAGCTGTACAAGGTAATTAGAGAAAGATGTAATGACCATACTCACTATAACTTCTATCATAACTTGCTTCTTAATGATAATCAAATTCGACTTAAGGGCAGAGTAAAAGCTATTAATCATTTTCAAAGTGATTTAATTGCAATTTTTGTCCAGCATTTCTCTTACCTATTTTATTTAAATGACCAATATATGAGGTCATCTGATTATGTAGATTATCTTGATATGGGAATGACGCCAGAAGAAGATTCGCAATACTGGGTTGCTTCATTTATACAAAAAGCTTTTGATAATTTTCTCAAAGTTTATAGACCTGACATTGCAGATGAGTTAAAAGCAAAAACATCAATGTGGCTCAAATAGCCAATATTGTGAAGCAGTAACCGCTAACTAAAGTTTAGCGTAATGGCGGATTAGGGCAAATTTTTGAGTTTTAGCATTCTATTTCACAAAAGACAATTTCACTTACCCCGGATGCCAATGGAAGGCAGGAAACACCGAACTTGCAAAACCTCCGAAAGCTGCCCGCGGGCAAGGTCTATACCCAGAAAAGTACAAAAAGCCTTCAAAACCATAAGTCCATTCGATGATTTATAGGGAAGAAACTATGTTAAGACAATTGTATCCGGAATATTTGCTTAGTTTTATCACGTTGATAAATGAGTTGGCACCAAGCTAAAAGAACACTTACATAAAATGGAAGAACAAAGAGAAATTCAGAGACAGTTTAGACAACAACAGGAGAAATTTGTCTACAATTTAATTGCTCTTTCTGTGACAGCTATTGGATTTTCTATTTATAAGACAACGGGGCAGCCCTTGAAATGGATTCAATTGCCCTTAGGAACTGCAATTTTATGTTGGGGCTTGAGTATATTCTGCGGATTAAGCCTTTTAAAGTATGTTATAAGCACGTTATATGCGAATAATACATATTTTGACATTATACAAGGCAGGAATTCAGAAATAGGAAATCATCCACAAAAAATTGAAGCCGCCACATCAGGAGTAAAACAAGCAATGGATATAAATTCGAACAGAGCAAGCTCATATTCAAAATGGCAAGAAAGGTTGTTTTACCTCGGCATTGTTTTATTTCTTGTTTGGCACATAACCGAAATGTATCAAGTAATACCCCATTGAAGAAGAAAATTAAATATGGACTGATTACTATTTCAATTTTGATAATTGGCTTGTTTGTCGCTTATGGAATTTTCATAAGCAACTTTGACTTATTCGGAGAACCTGAAAAAGTAATCTTTAAAACAAACTGCGACTATGAAGGACGTAGACAGTCGACAATTTTCGAATATGGCGGAAATGCAGTGACTAATCCTGCAATAATAGTTTCAATCGACTTGGGTTGCTCTGACAATCCCGACGACTCAAAAAAGAAAACAGTGTTCTCCGCTGAACAGACAAGTGGCATGATGGTGGAGACAGAATGGAAATCGTTTGACACGTTAACGATTATCTATTCGGACAGACTTGAACCGATAACACAACTTGAAAAAGTAATTTACTCGGATTCAACCTTAAACCTGACCATTGAATATGAAAAAAAGTAAAAAAACCCAGCTGCCAATCGAGCCCGACCTGAGCTAAATAGATCAGGTTGAGGCTCTCACGCCACATATCGAACGGTTCTCACAATTGACGGTTTAATGGATTATAGGTTATGTTTTGAGGTAATAGGAAAGCCCCATATCCTTTTCTTCTTATGCTAAAAAACGTGAAAGTTGTAATCAGACTATCAGCTATGGCGCCTCCCCCTTTTCTCCTTTTGTGTTTTCCACCTTAAAAGCTGGCCCGTCGATGGTCTAAAGTGGTAATTTCCTATGGCTCGGACCTATGTGTAGCCTTGGTCTTGATCCAATCCCAATCTGATCAGGTTTTTTACACTTTCGCTCAGACCCTGCCCGCTGAAAATTCCAGAAACTAAGTTCCTTTGAAGATCACCAAAAAGAAGACTATTTTGATTGTTCCAGAAGGGATCTTACACAGTAAAGAATGATGCATTGCTGTTTTAGTTAAAAAAACACAATTTTTAATGTAAATTTATCGCAGCCTTCCGTGGGTAACAATTTTAATGATCAACATGTCAGGCTAAATGCCTGGTATACTTTGGCGCAGAACAGTGGTATACTTTTGTCGGAATATTCAGTAAAATTAAATAGTCAATGAACATTACCCAGATCGAATCCAATCTTCAAAATCTGATAAAGTCCTTTTCCAGAGAAACTTTTATTTATGAATTTCTTTTAGCGTATGGTCTGCCAAAAGCCTCTATTACTCGATTGCAGAAAGGAAACCTCAATCTATCGAAAAAAGATGGGCAGATATCATGGAAAAAGAAGCTGTTATTTCAAGAAGAGTACACAGCTGATTTGCATGTTACTATATCCGAGATGGTCAAGTCTATCAAACATGATCAGCGGTTTGTTATTGTGACTGATTATAAGCTCTTTCTAGCTGCAGACACCAAAACAGGTGAGAAGCTTGATATTGAACTTCAGGAATTGCCAAAGCATTTCGATTTCTTTTTGCCTTGGGCAGGGATGGAAAAGGCACAGCACCGCAATGAAAACCCTGCGGATGTCAAAGCTGCGGAGCGGATGGCCAAGCTGTTTGACGAAATTAAAAAAGACAATCCCGTAAAATCGGAAGCGGAATCCCATGCGCTAAATGTGTTTTTGACTCGACTGCTTTTTTGTTTCTTTGCCGAGGATACGCATATATTTCTGGATGGACAGTTCACCAATGCAATCAGTTCACATACCGCTGCGGATGGGAGCGACCTGAACACCTATCTGGAAAAACTTTTCGATATACTCGATACGGCAGGAAAGAACAGAACCAATTTACCAGCCTATCTAGATGCATTTCCCTATGTAAATGGTGGGCTGTTCCGACACCGACATGCTGTACCCCTATTCAGCAGGAAATCCCGACAATTGACCATCGATGCGGGGGAGTTAAATTGGAAGGATATCAACCCTGATATTTTCGGCTCGATGTTCCAAGGAGTAATTGATCCTGAGAAAAGAGGAAGCTTGGGTGCACATTATACTTCGGTGCCTAATATTATGAAGGTGATTGAGCCGCTTTTTTTGGATGAACTAAAAGAGGAATTTGAAAAGGCCAAGGGCAATCCAAAAAAACTGCAAGAACTACTGGCGAGACTGGGTAAAATAAAAATCTTCGATCCGGCCTGTGGAAGCGGCAACTTCCTGATCATTGCATACAAGGAATTGAGAAGGCTGGAAATGGAAATCATCCGGCACCTTCAGGAACTTCAAAAGATTGCATCCGGATTTAATAGCAAATCCGAGCAGCTTTCCTTTATTCCAAAGGCTCAGCTTAGTCTTGCAGCCTCTTTTCAAGTGGAGTTATTTTCCAGGATTCAGCTAAGCCAGTTTTTTGGGATAGAGATTGATGATTTCGCACATGAAATTGCACAGCTATCGCTCTGGCTTGCAGAGCACCAGATGAACCTAGAATTTCGACGGGAGTTTGGCAAGTCCAGTCCAACGTTACCCCTTAAAGAAGCGGGGAAAATCGTCTGTGGGAATGCATGCCGATTGGTTTGGGAGGACGTATGTCCGAAGAAGGAGGCGGATGAAATTTATATTTTGGGGAATCCACCTTATTTGGGGTCTAGTATGCAGAATAAAGAGCAAAAGGACGACTTGAGGGTGGTTTTTTCTAAATTCAAAAATTATAAAAATTTAGATTACATCGCCTGTTGGATTAAAAAAGGATCTGATTATATCAAAGGATTTACTAGCGAATTTGCCTTTGTGTCAACCAACTCTATTTGTCAGGGAGAACAGGTAGCTTTGCTATGGCCCTATGTTTTCGAAAATGATCAGCAAATTGGTTTTGCACACACCTCCTTTAATTGGTCAAACAGTGCGAAGTCCAAAGCAAATGTAATAGTAATAATTGTGGGAGTAAGCAACATTGGTGTTAACAAAAAGAAAAAATTATTTACCAATGGGATTAATCGAACGATTAACAATATAAGCCCTTATTTAGTCGAGGGGGCAAATATTACAGTAAATAGAAGAGGAATTCCAATTTCTAGAATACCCAAAATGCTAAGAGGTGAATCACCAGCCGATGGAGGAAATCTAGTACTATCAGAAAACGAAAAAGATGAGCTAATTCAGTCTAATCCAAATGCGAAAAAATATATTCGTAGATATATTGGAGCAAAAGAATTTATCAGAGGGGAAACAAGATGGTGTCTTTGGTTTGATGAATCCGACTGGGATACAGCTTCAGCAATCCCTCAAATTAAGCAGAGGTTTGAAAAAGTAAGTAAATTCAGAAAAGAAAGCACTACTTCATCGACTAAAATTCTTGCGGATAAGCCATTTATGTTTAAGCAAAGCCAGCACAAAGAGGAAGATATGCTTGTTGTTCCTAGGAATTCGTCAATCCGGAGAAAATATATTCCTTGCGGTTTTTTGTCTAAAGGGATTATCATTTCTGATAATGCCCAGGCAGTTTACAATGCTGAAAGTTATTTATTTGGAGTAATTTCCTCTAATATTCATACAATATGGGTTAGAGCAACTGCTGGTAGACTCAAATTGGATTTTCGTTATTCTTCAGCTTTATCCTATCACACCTTCCCCTTCCCCCCCATTTCCGATCAACGAAAACAAGAAATTACCCAATGTGTATTCCGTATTCTGGAAGAACGGGAACGACACTCTGAAAAGACACTGGCGCAATTGTATGATCCCGATAAAATGCCAGCAGGGCTGCGTGAAGCTCATCGGCAGAATGATCTAGCCATCGAGCGATGCTACCGAAGCCGGCCTTTTGAGTCGGATGAAGAGCGGTTGGAATACCTATTCAAGCTCTATGAAAAAATGATCGAGGAAGAAAAGGTGAAAAATAGCCTTTTTGAAAAAGAGAAAAAGGGAAGGAAAGTGAACAACTGATGACAGACACTCAACTTAAAGATACGTTAAATGATTTAGTGAAGCTCCCAAGCGAAAGCGAATGGGTAGAGTTTAAGCTTAACTTTCATTCTCCTGAAGAAATTGGAGAACGAATATCAGCTTTGTCAAATGGAGCTTGCATTCATAATCAACCTTATGGCTATTTAGTCTTTGGCGTAGAAGATAGTACGCACATCATCAAGGGAACAACCTTCAAGGCTAAAAGCCATAAAAAGAAAAATGAGGATCTGGAGCATTGGCTTGCAACACGGCTCAATCCACGGATTGACTTTCAAGTATATGAGTTTGATTACAATGCTACACGTCATATATCTATATATATAATTCCTGCGGCTAATGCGCAGCCTGTCGAGTTTCTTCATCAAGCATATATCCGCATCAATACCATTACACGTAAGCTCAATGATTTTCCAGAAAAACAGGCTAAAATCTGGAAAAAGGACAACAAGCCTTTTGAAAAGGAGATTGCCATGGATAATCTCAGTATCTCGGATATCACTCATTATTTAAGTGCGGAGACTTATTTCGACCTGATGAAGCTGCCCTACCCTTCCAGTGTAGAAGGAGTAATTGCCAAATTTTTGGAGGAAGGGTTGATCGTGAAGGATAGGAATTATGCCATTACAAAATTGGGAGCCGTACTGTTCGCTAAACAATTACGGAATTTTGAAAGTACGGAACGGAAGGCAGTCAGGGCAATCGTTTACAAGGGCAAAAACAAGGTGGAAACCGAGCGGGAGCAGATGGGGGTAAAAGGATATGCTCTTGGCTTTGAAGGACTGGTAGACTGGGTAAACAGCCAACTTCCAGCGAATGAAGAAATAGGGAAGGCTATCCGTACAGATACCAGAATGTACCCGGAAATAGCCATTCGTGAGTTAGTTGCCAATGCACTTATACATCAGGATTTCTCTGTTAAAGGATTTCCTATGGTTGAAGTATTTAGTGATCGAATAGAAATATCAAATCCGGGAACACCATTGGTCACGCCGGAACGATTCATCGATGCCTATATTTCCCGGAATGAAAAGTTAGCTGATTTGATGCGTAGAATGGGATTTTGCGAAGAAAAGGGCAGCGGCTTGGATAAAGTAATATTTTACAACGAGCTATACCAGTTACCTCCTATAAATGTTGTAGTCTCCGAGAACAGAACTAAAGTAAGCATGTACCATTATAAGGTACTGAATAACCTAGATAAAAATGAAAAAATCAGGGCTTGTTACCAACATGCTTGTCTTAAATATGTCTCAAATGAAAAAATGACCAATCAAAGCCTTAGGGATCGGTTTAAAATTGAAGGACAAAATGCAGCAACTGCTTCAAGAATAATAAAAGAATCATTAATAGAGGGTGTTATCAAAGAAGAAGATCCAGAAAATAAATCCAGAAAGTATGCCAGCTATATTCCTTTTTGGGCTTAGATCTTAAAATCTCAGACGGTGTAAAATCTTATTTGACGGTCATTTGACAGGGATCTCACTTTTAAACATAACTACCTGATATTCAGCTGTTTTTTATTTGACAGTCAATTGACAGTTATTTGACAGGGATCCCAATTACCTATCTAAAAGTCAAATGAATTTTATTTGATGATTTCTTGATGGAGAGGGAAAAGTGGGCGAACGGGCTGGCTAAAAAAAAAATAAACAGAAAACAAATTTTATAAAAAGTGTCTCAGAATACGATCAGGCCGCTTTTTTTCTTTTTGCTGTAAAAAGAAATGGAAATAAAAACAGAGGCCAAAGCGAAAACCGCATAGGATTCTTTTGTGACGGTTATGTGACGGAAAAAAGAAAGACGGAAAGTTGAAATGGATTAAATAGTTTGTCTAATTTACTGGTTAGTTTAGACAAATTAGACGGGATTTAGATAAACTTTAGACGAAATTAAATAATATCTATTTGATATACAGTACCTTGTGATCAGGAATTTAGATAAATTTAGACGGACTTTAGATAAACTTTAGACAATTAACCTTTTTGAAATGCCCAATATAGTAGAAGTAAACTATCACCGAACTGGCCAGAGTACGCTAATCAATCCCATGGGAATGCGAGATATGCAGGCACGTGCGTATGAAGCTAGACATGCCCAATATTTATTACTAAAAGCTCCCCCTGCTTCAGGAAAGTCCAGGGCGTTAATGTTTTTGGGATTGGATAAGTTACGTTATCAGGGAATCAAGAAGGTAATTGTTGCAGTTCCTGAACGGTCTATCGGTAGTTCCTTTGCCCATACAAATCTAACATCTAGTGGATTTTTTGCGGACTGGGAGCCCAATGATGCCTATAATCTATGTATGCCGGGTAGTGATGCTAGCATGAGCAAGGTAAAAGCATTCCATAACTTCATGGCGAACGATGAGCAACTGATGATCTGTACCCACGCTACCTTAAGATTTGCTAGTGAAGAACTGGAAGAAAAAGTTTTTGACAATTGCCTTCTTGCAATTGATGAGTTTCACCATGTTTCCGCTGATATCAATAACCGATTGGGCGATATCCTCCGGAATATTATGGCGAAATCTTCCGCACATATCATTGCCATGACGGGTTCCTATTTCCGTGGAGACAGCGTGCCTGTATTGCCTCCTGAGGATGAAGCCAAATTTGAAAAGGTCACGTACAACTACTACGAACAACTAAACGGATATAATTATCTAAAATCTCTCGGCATTGGCTACCATTTTTACCAAGGCAAATATACCGAGGCCATATTGGAGGTATTGGACACGGATAAAAAAACAATTCTGCATATCCCAAATGTCAATTCGGGTGAATCTACAAAGGACAAACACAACGAAGTAGATTTTATTTTGGATGCCATTGGAGAAGTAGTCAAACAGGATACTGAAACAGGGGTGATTTATATCAAGCGTTTTGGGGATGGAAAGATTCTCAAGGTTGCTGACCTAGTAGAGGATGGTTCCAAAGAGCGGGATAAAATCGTGGAATATCTAAGGAAAAGCAAAGACGAAGATGACATGGATTTAATCATCGCATTAGGAATGGCAAAGGAAGGATTTGACTGGCCCTATTGCGAACATGCATTAACGGTGGGCTATCGTGGATCTTTGACAGAAATTATCCAAATTATAGGCCGTTGTACAAGAGATAGTAGCAATAAGACACATGCCCAATTCACAAATCTTATTGCCCAGCCAGATGCTGCGGACGATCAGGTGAAGTTATCCGTAAATAACATGCTGAAAGCTATTACAGCTTCCCTGCTTATGGAGCAGGTTTTGGCACCCAACTGGAAATTCAAAACCAAGCTGTCCGAGGATGATAAAGCAAAACCTGGTGAGCTGACTATCCGTGGTTTAAAAGAACCAAGCTCCAAAAGGGTGCGGGATATCATTGAATCCGATCTGAATGACCTCAAAGCTGTTATTCTTCAAGACGATCAAATGCTAAAGGCTATGCCTGGCAATGTAGATCCTGAGGTGATCAACAAAGTACTTATCCCGAAAATAATTCAGGTGAGATACCCGAATCTTTCGGTTGAGGAAGTAGAGGAAGTTCGACAGCAGGTGGTGGTGGATTCCGTAATCAAAAACGGAGAAATCAAGGAAACGGGAGATAAGCGATTTATCCGAATGGCAAATACGTTTGTCAATATCGATGACCTTCACATCGATTTGATCGATCAGGTTAATCCTTTCCAGAAAGCTTTTGAAATACTTTCAAAGTCGGTGACAACTAAAGTGCTTAAGGTAATACAGGAGACCATAGAAGCTACCCGAATCACTATCAGTGAAGAGGAAATTTTGCTTCTATATCCCAAAATCAAGGAGTTTATAGCCATGTATGGTAAGAAACCCAACCTCAATTCCGGTGATCCAATGGAGAAACGAATGGCAGAGGCAATTATCTATATCAATGAGCTTAAGCGAAAGAAAGATGCAGCATCGTAAAAAGTATACCTCTTTGGATGAAATATTCAATGATGAGGAGTTCCATTTGATCGAGGAAAAAAAGAAAACTTCGTCATACGGTACACCAGATAATCGTTTGCTAGCATCCTTTCATCAGATCAATGATTTTTTTGCCAAAAATGGGCGGACTCCTGAAGCCAATATTTCAAATGTGTCAGAGTACCAGCTTTATTCTCGTTTAAGAAGTATTCGTGAAGATCCTGTGAAAGTGGAAATGCTTCAACCAGAAGATGTTTACAACCTTTTGCAGGAGGTTGAAAATTTTTCTGTCCACGAGCCAAGAGAAGAGTACAAAAGAAGGTCGAAAAAGGAAATTAAATCTATTGGCGATATTCTGGATGATGATTTGGATATTTTTGGAGATGATGAGGGGCTGTTTGAATTTAAGCATACGCCAAAAGTCACCACCATGCCTGACTATGTAGGCAGTCGAAAACCTTGTGCGGATTTTGAGGATTTTGATCCCTTGCTAAAGTCCTGTCAATCTGAATTAAAGGAAGGAAAGAGAAGAATAAAAGATTTTAAAAATGAGCAACAAATAGATGTTGGCTACTTCTTCGTTTTAAATGGCCTTTTATTATATGTTGCTGAAGTGGAGGAACGGAAGCAGGACAAATCGGGTAAAACGAATGCCCGGTTAAGATGCATCTTTGAAAACGGCACAGAATCAGATATGCTGCTTCGTTCTCTTGCGGCTGAGCTTTATAAAAACGGACGAAGAATCACAGAAAATCATGTTAAAATCAATTCAGAATTCCATCGAAGCTTAGGCGCCATTACCGAAGACGATAAAGAATCAGGGTTTATTTACGTGTTGAAATCTAAAAGCAAAAGAGAGGAACTAGCATCTTTAGATAACCTTTACAAAATAGGCTATTCCAGGACAGAAGTAGCTGAAAGGATAAAACATGCCGCAAAGGAGCCAACCTATCTAATGGCCGAGGTGGATTATGTTGCGGGATGGAAATGCTACAATATGAATACCCAGAAATTCGAACAGCTGATCCATAATTTCTTTGGCTCCTCCTGTCTTAACATTGATGTCTTTGACGAAAAAGGAAAGCGGTACACACCGAGGGAATGGTTTATCGCTCCTTACGAAGTCATTGAGGAGGTAATTGGGCTAATTATTAGCGGGGAGGTGGTGAAGTATCGATATGATGGGGAAAATGAAACAATTGTTAAAAGATAAATATTGTATTAAAAAAGAAGGAAATGAAGATAAATTTTCAGAGTTCTACGAACCTAAAGAAGATAAAATGATTTCGCTTAGGATAAGGAGGTTTTTGTTTCTGATCCGGATACATTGTAAATCATAAACTGGTATTCAAAATTAAATAGAGAGAAATTTTTTTTTAAGCCATATCAGGTTAGCCTCGATTTGCAGACAAATAAAATTCTGTAATAAATGGAATTATGAGACTTTAATTTAACAGACGAGATTATTAAACAAAAAAGCCTCTCTTTGTTATACGAAATACGGCAGATTGGACTGTGTCAGAAACGGTCGTTTTACGAAACTTTAACCAAATTATTCAGCGTTTAAAAAGCAAAGATCAAGGTGATCATGGTTTTTGATGTATTAATTTATAAATAATTACTTTTTCGATTTCCACTATCTTACTATCATTGCATATGAGTGAAGAAAATCAGACAGAACATCCTTTTATCTATGACTCTGGCATAGAGGAGGATAATGAGAATAACCAGCTAGATGATCCGTTCAATCCAGAAGAGATCTCAATTGATTCCAAATTGGTTTCTATGGATAATTGCTTAAGGAGGTTGACTCAAGGCACAATCCGTTTAAATCCTGATTTTCAACGAAAGGAGGTGTGGAATGAAGAGAAAAAATCTCAGCTAATAGAATCATTAATGTTACGGATTCCCCTGCCAATGTTTTATGTATCTGCAGATGAGAAGAATAATTATACTGTGGTAGATGGTTTACAGCGATTAAGTACAATTCGTAGTTTTATTTTAGGTGACAAGTATCTATCGATGCTAAATGATAATTCTTTGCAACTCTCTGAAATCCAGATTGAAGGACAAAAGGGGAATGGGTTTAAATTGCAAAAATTGGAGTTTTGGAGCCTTTATAATGGAGCATCCTTTAATGAGCTTCCATTAAATATCCGCAACAATATTCTTGATACTGAATTTCGTTTTACTGTAATAAATCCTGGAACACCTGAAGAGGTAAGGAGAAATATTTTTAAACGAATTAATACTGGCGGTCTTCCATTGAGTGGACAAGAAATTAGAAATGCGTTATACATCGGAAAATCTACAGAGTTGTTAAATGAATTGGCGGATTATCCAGAGTTTAAGGAAGCTACAGGGGGATCTATCAAGAGTTTTAGAATGGAGGATAAAGAATTAATTCTGAGATTTCTTTCATTTCTTATTCGTGAGTACACGACTTACCGAAAGACCACAAATGCTGACTCGTTAATGAGTGATACCATGATAATTGTTAATTCTTTGCCAAGTTTGGAAAGTCGCGAATTAAATAAGCTTGTTTCTAAGGAGCAAGTTGACTTAAATGATGTGACAATACGAGATTTAAATGACGCTAGGCGTTTATTTAAAGTGGCTATGGTTCGCTCTCTACAATTATTTGGTAAACATACATTTAGAAAAAGCTATGGCGACAAGCCTCGCTCTCCAATAAATAAAGCTTTATTCGAAACTTGGGGGGTGCTTTTATGCAAAATTACTGATAATGAATATCAAACCCTTTTTTCAAATAAGAAGGAATTTTTAAATGAATATGAGAAAATTATCGAAACATATGATTTTCAGCTTAATATCTCAAGAGACAGCATGAAAAACACAGCTGTAAAAAATAGATTCGAGCGCCTAAAGAATTTAATTGAAAAATATATAATATTTTAATAGAGAGACATCTAGATATGATTACATCTTTAGAATTGACAGGTTTTAAATCTTTCGTTGATGAATTCATCGAATTTAAAAAGCTTACCATACTGACAGGACTCAATAGTAGCGGAAAAAGCAGTATTATTCAAAGTTTACTAATGTTGGAAAAAGCAGCAAAAAATGAAAAAGTTTACCTCCCCGGCCATGGAAGTCTTTCAGAACTTAAGAATAACTACTCAAGTGTTTTAGGTATCACAGCAAAAATTGATAACAAAGAAACCATCTCATTCATTGATGGTGAAACTCTTGTTTCAAGTGAAATTTCTTTTCCAGAAATTATCCACATAAGTGCAGATAGGTTCGGACCAGAAACTTCTATGCCAATTTATGTCGATAGCTTTAATATAGGTAGAAGAGGAGAGAATATATTTCAATGCATAGACCACTATGGTGACCATGAACTACCCTCACTTCTTTTGCATGAGGATTCTGAGGGTGATACGTTTCTTTTCAATTTACGGGCATGGTTAGGAGTAATATCACCAAACGTTAGCTTTGTTTCAAAATTAGAGGAAATAGCTGATTCCTCTTTCGCAACATTTAATGGATACCGCGCCAAAAATGTTGGCTTTGGACTAAGCTACACTCTTCCAATAATAGTTGCATTATTCATTGGAAGCATTATTAAGAATAGCATTGTCATTATTGAAAACCCCGAAGCACATTTACATCCTCGAGGTCAAGTTGAAATAGCACGACTCATTTCGCTGGCTGTACGTACAGAAGCAAATGTCATCATTGAAACACACAGTGACCACATTTTCGACGGAATTAGGATTCAAGCTAAAAATTTGAATAGCGAATTTTACAAGGATGTCATTTTATACTGGTTTGAACTGGATAAAAACAATAATACAATTACAGAAGAATCTACTTTAGATAAAAACGGAAGGTTAGATAATTGGCCAGCAGGTCTATTCGATCAATTTGGCATTAACGCTAGTAAACTTCTATAACTCTATCATGCAATATTTTTATTTTAATGAATGTATCCCACTTAAAGTAACGAAGGAGGTGATTCTTGATAAATTTTGTGATTCATTAAGGGAGTACAACAAACTCCTAGAACCAAACATTGGGGTTGATAGGTCAATTATCACCGAAAAGCTACCCTCAGATATTCCATTAGGCCCATTTCCTGAAATTAATAGCCTAATTGATGGAATTCTTGACCATAGTCTACGAAATTTTGCCTATTCGCTTTTTATAAAGCACCCAATACAGCAATACTTTGCACTTGATGATGAAATGACGAGTGAATTACTTAAAGCTGATTTTGCTATTAACATTTCAGATATCGAACATGATGCTACCAATCTTGCTATCACCCATTCAAATGGTGCCTTTTTGTTCACAGTCGCTACACATAACGACTTAAAGAAAAATTTGCTGGTTTGTAACTCCAAAACTAATGCCTCAACTATAGAAGTTAACAACCTTTTTGGTGAGCAAAAAAACACAGAATATATAGAGAAAGAAATATTAAGTAGAGAAGCTCAAGAAAAAGGCCTATGGCAACACTTACTTCAAGTATTAGTTAATCCAATTTATAACTCTAGTTTTAAACGAGACTTCGAAAGCCTACGTTCAGAGGAACAGAAATCTATTATTTCTTCATTTCAAGATGCTAAAGCTCGGAATCTTGCAAGTCCGTTTTACCCAGATACTAAACTAATAAAGGACGTGACTCCGCAACATGGAAATACGACTGTAATGGAATTGAGGGTTTATACGCCTGTTGACCTAAGGGTTTACTTCAACGAAAATCATCCTAGTATTTATCTTGTTAAAATTGAAAAAAAGTCAAGCCCAAATCAATCAACAACGATAAAAAATGCGGGTAGAGCACTTAAAAGATTAATTTTAACATCTAGTTAGGGTCTTTTTGACTAAAAAGATTAGTGAGTTTGAAATGAAAAGATATGGCTTCATTATAAAGTCTGTAATTTGAGACTGAATTAGATTAATCAATTAAATAACTTTCCAAATTCAAAATAATTCAAATTCATAAAATCTTGGCTTTTTGCCCTCCATTTTGTCCCCTATATGGCTTAATAAATTGATATTCAGTGTTTTGTTTTAGCCCTGTTCCCGCTACTACAAGCCAGGCAGAAATGCTTGGCTTTTTTTGTTTATTTAAACCATAGACCGTTGGGATCATAGCCGCGGCGGACACCGTCCGAGCCCTGTTTGTGGCACATCGAAAACAGGCATGATGGCCTCGCCTTTATATAAAGGCACTTCTGTAACTGTGACTTGAAATAAACTTTGCAAAAACTTTAAGAATTTTCAAATAAATTCAATTTCACTACCTTAAATCGGTTACAGAAGCCAAAAATTCATTATAATAATTCGTCCCCAGTTCAGCGTTTTCTTGGTCACTATCCCCACCCCCTACTTCATGACCAAAAATTATGGCACCAAATGAGCATTGCCCAAATTAAAACAGTGGATTCCGAGTTATATTTTTCTGTTCAAAGGCAAAGTAATATCCCCACAGTCAGCGAAATCCTGCAAAGTCATTTACTTATCATTTATCATTCCCTCATTCTTTGATAAAAGCGGAAAACCCATTTAATCTTAATCGAAAAAATTATTTTTTTAAATGTAAATTTTATAAAAAAATAACATTAATTTTTCGCACATTATTTAAACGCTATAATTATGAAAAAAATTTTACTGTTTTCATTGATCTTATTGACTTATCTTGAAGTATATAGCCAGGATACTATTAAATTAAAAAGAGGTTATATTGGTATTAGCTTAGGACCGACCATTTACACAGGAACCGTAACTGGCCCTGCTATTATAGTACCTATTCCCTATGGTTCCCCACATAATTATGTAATCCCAGAAACCCCAACTATAAAACCTGGAAATGTAGGTCTAAATATAAGTATCATTGATGGCGGGTATAACATTTGGAGAAAATGGGGTATAGCTTTAAAATGGCAAGGGGGCGCGTATATGGATGAACTGGATGGTGAAGTCTTGATTTCAAATTTCGGGATGATAATGTTGGGCCCAATGTATTCTATTCAATTTCAAAAAGACCTGATTTTAGATTTAAAATTAAGAACTGGAAGGATGTATTCAGGATATTCATATGAAACGGATAATTCTAAAGGAGAGGGTAGTTCTTATAGTATGGGCATTGAAGGTGGTGCCACACTCAGGTATCAATTTGCCAATAAATGGGCTTCTATCAATAACATTGAATACCAAAATCAATCTGCTTATTTTCCTAATGATAGAATCAGTAGGATCAACGTCTCTTCAGGAATAGCATTTATGTTTTAAATTATTATAGCATCTCCTCGGCATTTGATTTATGGGTCTGAATTTAACGCTGATGGACTGGAAAGCATTGAAAACCTGAAAATAGGTGCTTTTAAAAAAAGTTATTATCTCTAATCCAGGAAATAAGACACCATCCAGAAAAACCATAATGGCTCAAACACTACCCGAAAATACTTGTCAGGAAGGATAGATAAATCACCTGCTGCACCACCTCACGGGCTTCCTCTTCGTCCTTTAGGACCTTAAAAGCTACCTGACAAAGTCTCTGATAGGGTGCATTATATATGCCTTTAAATTCGTCAAATATGTATGGGTTGAGGAAACAAAGGGACATGATATCTTAATTTGTTACTCCAGCGTAACCAGTTAAACCGAATGTCGTACTATTTTTTTTAAAATCATACAGGTAACTGAGCGTTATAAGAATGTTAAACGATATGATTTATAATTTCCCTATACGGCTCACCTCAAAACCCTACTCATTTCTTTTTCGGTATAGGAGAGAAAGCTTTCAATTTTTTTCGTACCTGCATCCAAAATATCTTCCTGAACCGAAAACCCCATATTGTACCTGGCATCAATATATGCGTTATTCAATAGCCTTAGTAAGTCAGGCTCATTGGTAAACAGGTTATTTAACAAAGGCACCCACCGTTTACAGATAAAGATCAGGGTCTTTAGATCATGGGTTTTCTTTTCCTTTTGGCCCCAAGCTTTAATGAGCCCTCTTAGCAACAGCTCAAAAGATTGGTGCAAAAGGTATAATGACATGCCGTTTTGCCCTAGCTCCCGGGCCTTGGCAGAAAGCACCACAAAAACTCTACTCCTCTGAGCATGTATGGTAAACCTTCTTAAAGCTATTTTTTTTGCTTCATCCAAATGCTTTCTGATCTCTTCGGGAACGGGCTTCATCCCGGGCCGGGAATACAATACCTGAAAGCAGGGATGAAAAATCTGAAAAAAGAGGTCGGAAGACTCAAAATTATGGAAGAGTTGTCCACGATTGATAACCTGAAGCGAAAAATTGAACCTTCCGCTCACCAAAAACTCCAGATGCGCACCTAAACTATCCTTATCCCACTTAACTGCTGAGGGCATCACCACAAAAACCTGTTTGAAATTAATCCCCTCCCCTTTTTCATCAGCCGGCTGCTCTAAAAGCAACAAGGAATCTGGATCCACCAGTACCACGAGCGACTTTACCAGCTGAAGAAGCAGATCCTCTTCTTCGATATGCCTGAACCTTCTTATAAGTGGCGGGGGAGGTTTGAGGGAAGGCGCATCCGTGGAAAGCTTTTTAAAAATCATTATTAAATTTTCAATTGGAAAAGCACATTCCAGTGGTTTACCCTCTTTTTCATAATCTGAAGAAAAACCGGTCCAACCTCTGTACATATCGTAAAGCTGCTCCTTAATCCTGATTTGACCATGTAAATCTATTTCATTGGCCTTTGTCCAAGCATTCATGTCTAAAATTGTCTAAAGTAGAACAAACTATTCATTGTCTAAACCTATAACAGACAGATTCTTTAATCTCCCATTGATTAAAAAAGCAGCATCCAAAATTTTAAAGGTGTAAATGGTGCAGTGGACCTGCGCCTGTACATCATGCCATTCCGGTTCATACTTCCAAGTTAAGCTGTTCATGATGCAGTGATGTATAAAATCAAACCAATACTCCAATGATACAGTTGAAAACGCTTTTTTAAACACCCTATAGGGATTGACAAATTCTTTTTTAGATAAGTGATGTAATTCTACCCCCTGAAACAGCTGATTTCTTTCCGAAGAGGCAGCGTCATCAGACTGCATAATTTGACAACTGAGAGCAGTATCATTCCAGAGC
This sequence comes from Anditalea andensis, assembly GCF_000714815.1. GTDB lineage: Bacteria > Bacteroidota > Bacteroidia > Cytophagales > Cyclobacteriaceae > Anditalea > Anditalea andensis. The sequence goes on from NZ_JMIH01000023.1 coordinate 237,214, forward strand.
TTTCGCTCAAAGATCCGATAGGATGCCATCACCAAGCCTGCAAACTGATGATATTGCCAAAGACAACAGCCAGGGTCTTTTCGGATCCATCCGGCTTTCTTATGGCTGCTTGCTGATTGCAACATTTCCAGCATTTCTTTTCGAATGTCCACATAAGATTGATTCATCATATAATGCGCTATGGTCTCAAAAGGATCATCAGACAATGCCTCAATAAATAATGCGTCAGTAAGAAAATTTAATACCATATAGACCAGGTTTTAATAAAATGATATATAAATGAAAGCGTTTATATCTTTAGGCTGCTCTATTTCTTTAAAAGCAACCCACCACAACCAGCCTTTTTAATTGGCTAACATTCTCACATAATCACCATTTGAATTATCCATTTCTGACGATTTTCAACTTAAATGACAATCACAGATGCTGTATTTCGATCAATAACCCTCGGAAGAATCCAATTCCCTCACAAAGATGAGGTGACTGGCTTCCAAAAGACAATGGAAAATATTATGAACGAAAAACATCGAATTCAGAATTTTCTGAGGCATCCTAGCGCTACTTAACATGGCCTCATTTTTCCAGTCATATAAGGCATTCTTCAGTGACTCCATGTCAAAAAGCTCTTTGATGCTACGGATAGTTGCCAGGGGGGTTAAAGCTTCCGTATGATCCAGCGTACAGGGAAGAAAATCCCATAGCGCATCGAGTGCCGCATTATCGGCTAATAGATTTTTCGAAACCAAATTATTTTTACTGAGTTTTTTCACGGACCCAAATGAATCTGTCTTAAGTTCAGATAGTAAATAGACAGCTTCCATAAGGGCTATAAAATCCCTGACAAAATGTTCCATTTGGTCCTTTTCTCCTTCTTTCCATTCTGGCGTTTTAGAGAAAACATTGAGCACCAATCTCTCTAGCTGGTCCTTCGCCAAGCACAATGAGTATTTATCATCAAAAAAATCTTTGATAGTCGATAAAGGCGCTGTTTTGATTTTACGTTGCAGGATTCCGTGAAAGTTATCTTCTAATTTGGTCTCATGGTAATTGCCCCCACAGATGAACCTGCTGTAATTCCCGTAATGGTAGTTAATGACAATCATATAATTACTGTTTATTATTAAAGAATATTTTATAATTCACAGAACACCTCCTAGTGATTGAAATCCGAAGCACCACCTCCCACTCCCAGTTTCCCAGCTATCCCCTCCAGACGCTTCCCTTCCTCCAGCACCCTCTCCAATTCCCTGACCTGACTTTCCTCGTCCACCCAGTCAGATGTCACCAAATTGCATATTTCCTGGCTATGACTGATATAAGCATGCAAAAGCGCTAATAGCCCTTCCATCGCTGCTCCTGACTGGTGGACTACATCCCCATTAAAGGCAATGGAGGAATTGTGAATATTCGATAAAATAATGGCTTGAAAATGTGTCATATATAGTTAAAGTTTAGATTTAAAATCAGGTATATAACTTTTTTGAAACTCATGTTTCCAAAGGATCGGTTACATAGAAGATAGACTACACCACCCTCAGCATTTTACAAAAAACCATGAGTCTCAATGGTTTTTGTTATTTTTGTGATAACAAAAACAATATTAATAGATTATTCACTAACAATCAAATTTTCTTAGATTTTTTTCTAATAAATTTATGGGAGCTATACAAAGAATTTTAGAGTACCTTGATTACAAAGGAATTAGCAAATATAAATTTTATAAAAAAACAGGTTTATCTAATGGATTTTTAGATAAAGGAGAGAACATCGGCTCGGATAAATGCGAGCTTATTATCTACCAATACCCGGACATGAACATAGAATGGCTGATAATGGGAAAGGGCCCTATGATCAAAAAGGAATATCCTTCCTCCTCCTACCCTAATGAAGTAGCTGAAGATATGCAGCCTTACAAATTATCAAAGGATAATAAAAAGGAAGTCAATATATTAAGGGAATTGATCACCTCTCATCAGCAAACCATACATGCCCTTAAGGAAACGGTGGAAAGCCAAAAAACGACCATTGATAGCCTAAAAAATCAGAGCAGCAATCAAACCTGAGCCCCGGTGCCGGAGGCTCACTTCAAGGATCTCATCTGCATCACATCAATAATTTCCAGGTATTGATATTTCTTATTGTAAAGCCTCACATAGCGCCCATTCACCAGTTCGAAAGGCTTGATTTGTAAAAAGATGAGATAAATACGGCTTCGTACCAGATCCACTTTAGGAAGTGATATAGTAAAGCCTTCTTTTTCTTCCTTAAGAGGGATTAATTTGGTAACTGCCCCTTCTACCTGTCCCCTTATTTTATTGAAATCATAACCCGCTACCAGCACACTGACCTCTGCATATTGATAATTGTCGGCCGTCACCTCATTTATACGCGGTACCTTCATCACATTGCTACCCTCCTCTCTCGCAAAGTATGGATCCGCAAAATAAACTGACCGGTTCATCCCTTCGCGGAATTTAAAACCCGCCAAAGCAGTGGCGTGCCTGTACAAAAATGGTTTGTTTAATAGAAATCGCTCTTTATCCTTCAGCATGGCCTGGTGGATGACGCCAGACAGTCTGTAGTGCGTATCCATATCAAAAAACCCGCTCCTTTCTCCTTCCAAGCTGTCTCTGATCATCTTGCCCAGTGCGGACGACCTGCCTTTTATCTTTCCATAAGATCTAAAGAGCGCAAATTGGGGTGACTTCCTGACCTTCTTTGAAAATGATTTCCCCGGAACTTTTCTTTTCCTGACCTCCCCATTTACTTTATAATAAATATAGTCCCCATTTCGGCCCAAAAAATCGCCTGCAAGATCTGCTTTACTCATATTACATCCTAATTAAGTTATATATGAAAACAATATAAAAATGCAAAAATATATTAAGACCTCCCAACATTTAACCGACTAACAATCAGATAAATAAATGTCATCAAATAACAACTGTATCAATCAAAGGCAAGTAACAGCTAAGTAATACCCAAGTTACCCCTAACTTAATGGCAGGAACCAAAGTAAGATAAGTTATACCTCACCTACTGTCTGTACGTTCCACATTGCCCAGAATAGCAGGTATAATCCTGAATTACAGTATGCATCCCCTATATTTCAAAAAAGCCCTACGAGAAACAATAGTACCCTTCCTGCCCATCGTAAAGAAAATTTTTCACAGCTCCACTATGTTTTAAGGCCCGAAATTGCAAGCTTGCATTCCCAATGAAAAAGGAAGCACTTTCTTTACGCCCTATCATGTTTGTCGGAACAGCCTCCGATGTCGGTAAAAGCATTATTACGGCAGGTTTCTGCAGAATTTTTAAGCAGGATGGTTATAACCCTGCACCCTTCAAAGCACAGAACATGTCTTTGAATAGCTATGCTACCCCTGAAGGACTGGAAATAGGTAGAGCACAGGCTGTACAGGCAGAAGCAGCCGGCATATCCTGCCATACCGATATGAACCCGGTACTCCTCAAACCCACTACGGATAAAGCTTCACAGGTAGTGCTGCATGGCAAACCTGTCGGTAACCAGTCTGCTTATGACTATTTCATGGGCAATAATAGGCAAGAACTTTTTGAAGAGGTAAAACAGGCTTTCGACAGGCTTTCAAAAAATCACTCCCCTATTGTAATGGAAGGGGCAGGAAGCATTTCAGAACTGAACCTGAAACAAAGGGACATAACCAATATGCGCATGGCCCTGCATGCCGGAGCCGCCACTTACCTCATAGGTGATATTGACCGGGGCGGGGTATTCGGCAGCCTATATGGCACCATCGCCCTGCTCAGCCCGGAAGAAAAACAGTGCATAAAAGGAATCATTATCAATAAATTCAGGGGAGACAGTAGGCTATTCGACGAAGGTAGACGGATGATTGAAGAACTTTGCGGAATACCTGTAGTAGGCGTGCTCCCCTATTTCAAGGATATACACATAGAAGAAGAAGATTCAGTTTCTTTAAGTAAAAAATTCAACGCAGCGGTAGAGAACAAAGTAAATATAGCTGTCATTCTATTGAACAGAATGTCTAATTTTACGGATTTTGACCGCCTGGAGAAAGATCCGAGGGTCAATCTTTATTACACCGGGCAACCGGAAGAAATAGCCAAAGCCGATATCGTCATACTCCCTGGGAGCAAAAACACCATTGAAGACCTGATCCTAATCAAGAACAATGGAGTGGCACAGGCAATATATGAAGTGCAGAAAAGAGAGAAGACCATTATTGGCATTTGTGGAGGCTATCAGATGCTGGGACAAACGGTAGAAGATCCGGACCAGGTGGAGAGCGATATACCCTATACTTCCGGTTTAGGCCTATTGCCCGTACTTACCGTTCTACGTTCAGAAAAAACCACACAGCAGCTTGACTTTACTTACAGAAATACTACAGAAAAATGCAGAGGATATGAGATCCACATGGGCATAAGCAAGCCCACTGCGGCAGACAGTCCTGTAAATTATTTCCCGGATGGACGCACCGATGGGTATTGCCTAAACAGTAAATGTTGGGGCACCTACCTCCACGGAATTTTGGATAACCCGGTGGTGATCAATGATATCTTATCACCGTATACAGCTGAAATGGGCGAAACCTTTGATTACCAAGAATACAAGGAAGCGCAATATGATAAGCTGGCCGCTCATATCAGGGAACATATTGATATGGAACAGATCTACCATAGCTTACAAACCAAAAAATAAATACATGTTACACGGTCACGGAGACGATGCTTATCTTTTCAGACATAAAATCAAGGCAGATTTCAGCACCAATGTATGGCAGGAGGGTGAGCCGGAAGGATTAAAAGAGCACCTGTTTGACCAATGGCACCTGGTTCGAAAATACCCGGAAGTGTTGGCAGAAAGCTTGAACAGGCAGGTGGCACATCACTATCATTTAAAAACAGAGCAGGTACTTATCAGCAACGGCACCACCGAAAGCATTTACCTAATAGCGCAAGCCTACAGGGGCATGAAAACTACCATCGCCACTCCTGCCTTTTCTGAGTACGAAGATGCCTGCCGCCTGCACCGGCACCAATTAACATTTATTCCTTGGGATGAACTTCACGATAATTCAGCGCTGGGTGCTGAGGTACTTTTTATTTGTAATCCAAACAACCCTACGGGAAGTGTCTTCCCCTCATTGGAAGCCCTCATCCATAACCACCCACAAACCATGTTTGTATTGGATGAGGCTTTTATCGAATTCACCCTTTCTATCCCGTCAGCGGTTCCTTTGCTTAATCGGTATGAAAATTTAATTATACTACGCTCCATGACCAAGGCCTTTGCCATCCCTGGACTGCGCCTAGGTTATATATTGGCAAATGAAAAACAAATTGCCCTGCTTAGAGACTTAAAGTTCCCATGGTCGGTGAATGCCCTTGCTATAGAAGCTGGTAAATTTATCTTTGAGCACTATGGCCAACTGCAGCTACCTATCAGGCCACTGCTACAGGAAAAAGAAATTTTTACAAATCAACTCCAAAAAATAAACGTGAAAGTACAGCAAAGCCATACCCATTTTTTCCTGGCTGAGACAGCTAAGGGCTCCGCTGAAGAATTAAAACAATATCTGATAGAACATTACGGTATCCTGATCCGGGATGCAAGCAATTTCAGAGGATTGCAGAATAAACACTTCAGGTTAGCCACCTTGGCACCCGATCAAAACCAATTGCTCATTCAGGCTTTGACCACATGGAACCAGCGCTACACTTAACTTTGCCACTCATGTTAGGTTACCTGCTTGACCTGCTCATAGGTGACCCGGAAAAGCTGCCGCACCCTATAAGAATATTCGGCAATCTGATTTACAAAGGGGAGCATCTACTAAACAAACCTCCCCATAATTTCCTGAAAGGGATGCTTCTAGCACTAACGTTATGCTTGCTTACCTATTTCAGTTTTAGATTATTGGGTGATGGGCTGCTTTGGCTCCACCCCTACCTGTATGTTTTTTTCTCGGGCATGATGGTGTTTTATGGTCTTGCCAATAAAGGTTTGATAGATGAAGGTAGAGCTGTATTCCAGGTATTGCATGGGCATGGATTGGAGGCAGGGAGAAAGCAACTTTCACGTATAGTAGGACGGGACACCTCCCATCTAAGTTCACAGCAGATCAGAATTGCCGTACTTGAGACCATGTCCGAAAACCTAAGTGATGGGGTGATAGCTCCATTGTTTTACTATGCATTGGCCGGTGTACCTGGTATGATGACCTATAAGATGATCAATACGATGGATTCTATGATTGGTTACCGGAGTGAGCGCTATGAACATTTTGGTAAATTTGCGGCTCGCCTGGATGATATCGCCAACTTTATACCTTCCCGTCTTACTGCTTTACTCATGGCGCTGGTAAGCTTAAGCTGGAAGTCTTTGGTATTTATATATAAATATGGCAACCGACACAAAAGCCCCAATGCGGGCTACCCTGAAGCAGCTTTGGCAGGCATCCTTCATTGTCGTTTTGGTGGGCCAAACATTTATCATGGTGTGCTGGTAGATAAGCCTTATATTGGTGATCAAAACAGAATTATTGAGCATCAGGAAATAGATAGGGTCGTCAGAATTAACCACCTCACCTGTTTGGCTATGGTGGTGATCATCTTATCGCTTTCATTTCTCTGGCTCTAAACAAATACCCCGCTTGGCATACATGCAAAAATACATCATTACAGGAGGTCCGGGAGCAGGTAAAAGCACCCTCCTAAATGCTTTGCACCAACAGGGATATCCTGTATCCGAAGAAGTTTCAAGAGTGATCATCATCGAAGAGCATACTAAAGCCGGTAATTGCCTGCCATGGGTGGATTTATCCTGCTTTGCCCAAAAAGCATTGGCCAGAATGGTCCATAATTACCAACATACGGCTACTACTCCTTATACTACATTCTTTGACAGAGGCATACCCGATATCCTGGCTTACCTCAAAGACGCAAAGCACCCTATAGCACCAGCATACATCCAAGCCGTAAATGATTACCGATATAATCCCCTAGTCTTTTTGGCCCCGCCTTGGGAGGAAATCTACGTGAACGACAGTGAACGTTGGCAAACTTTTGAAGAAGCTGCTGCACTGTTCCATGCCATCAAAGAAACTTATTTGTCTTTTAATTATACCCTATTACAATTGCCCAAGACTTCTGTAGAGGAAAGGGTTAATTTTATTTTATCCCATATATAACTATGTCTTCAGCCACAACCAATATTCCGCAGTTCCTTATAGCAGCACCATCCAGTGGATCAGGTAAAACTACCGTTACCTTAGGTTTGCTGCGGGCTTTGGCGAATAGAGGCTTAAAGGTTCAGCCATTTAAATGTGGGCCAGATTACCTTGATCCCATGCACCATAAAATAGCAGGGAAAAATACCAGCATCAACCTGGACACCTTCATGGCGAGTAAAGGGCATGTAAAGCAGCTGTATCAGAAATATGCTTCTGAAGCAGAAGTGAGTATAGCAGAAGGTGTGATGGGTTTATTTGATGGAGCAGAAAAAATGCAAGGAAGCAGTGCCGAAATTGCAGCCCTACTTGGTGTCCCAGTGATTCTGGTGATCAATGCAAATGCCATGGCCTATTCTGCCGCGGCTTTAATCTATGGCTTCAAGAACTTTAACAAAAACATAGCACTTAAAGGGGTCATTTTTAACAATGTCAAAACAGCTTCTCATTACACTTTCCTGCAGGATGCCTGTCTGGATGTAAATGTGGAAGCATTGGGTTATCTGCCCCCCCAGGAAGATATAACAATACCCTCCCGGCACCTGGGGCTAAGTACTTCTTCAGATATAGACTTTGATGCCTTGTGCGAAAGAATTGCAGCCTCTATCTCAAATACAGTGGACCTCGACCGCTTACTGGAAATTACCACCGGCCCTGTTCTAAATGTAGAAACACCTGTACCTTCTGTTAAGCTGCCAGCTAAAAAACCAAAGATTGCCGTAGCCTTTGATGAAGCTTTTAGCTTTACTTACCATGAAAACCTAGAGGCCTTTCTCCGACTCGGAGAAGTTACTCTTTTTAGCCCTTTAGCTGATGAATTTCTTCCGGAATGCGACCTGCTTTATTTTGCCGGAGGCTATCCGGAACTTTTCCTGGAGCAGTTGAGCCAAAATAAAAGTATGCTCCACGCTGTCCGTACTTACTGCCAGCGGGGCGGAAAAACATATGCAGAATGTGGGGGTATGATGTACCTGGGTAAATCAGTTATTGACACTACAGGGAAAGAGTTTGAAATGGTAAATTTCCTGCATTTGACAAGCTCCATGGAAAACCCAAAACTACATTTAGGCTACCGTAATATCGCCATACAAGACTTCGTGATCAAAGGCCATGAATTTCACTATTCCACCTGTCTGGAACTGGAAAACACAGCTATCCTGCCCTGTATCATCACCAATGCAAAAGGCGTGGCAGTACCCTCTTCCGTCTACAAAAAACAGCAAACCATAGCTTCTTACCTACACCTATACTGGGGGGAAAACACAGGTTTTATCCTCCGCATCTTAAATGGCACTATTTGATATAAGCTGCTCCCTATATCATTCCCTTTTATTTCAATACTTGGGTAACCACTGGCGTTAAACTTTCAGCTGTCAGTTCCTGAAGGGATATAAATTGGGCTCCCAGGACCTGTGACAGTTCTTCTGCTCTGCCCAATTGAATATAACCACTATCTGTATTTATAACAATGCTGCCAATATTTTTCTCCTTCAGTTGTCTGGCCAGTAGTAAGGTCTGCTTCCAGGGATCACCACCTTCCGGTAATGGCACATTTGCTTTGCCATCACTTAAGAGCACCAATAATGGCTGTAAATCCTTTAACGGATGAAGCTTGGTCACGAGTTGTAACGCTAGCTGCAGGGCGTGTGGAAGAGGAGTTCTTCCTCCTGTAGGCAGATTTATCATCGCCTGCTCGGCCAGTTCTACGCTATCGGTAGGCGGAAGCAATAAATTGGCTTCTATTCCCCGGAAAGCGATAACCCCAACTTTATCCCTTCTCTGGTAAGCCTCTGTCAGTAGGCTAAGAACAGCTCCTTTTACAGCTTCCATTCGACGGCTGGCTGCCATAGAGCCGGATGCATCTACCACGAATAAGATCAGATTGGCTGTCTTGCAGCTCCGTACTTTCTGATGCAGGTCATCTCTTGAAATAGTGAACTCCTCGGGGTCTCGCATTACGGCATGGTAAACAGTGGCTTCTACAGCTAAATTGGTTGGATCATGGTCAGGTACGGCTCTAACAAAATACCCCCTTTGCTTATGCGTCGTCTTAATTCTCCGGCCGGATGGATCTTGTTGCAGCATCTTTTTCAGGGGAGCCGCTTCTATCGGAGGCAAAGTCATGGCCGGAGCAGCTCCAAAAACCTGCTCTTCTGCCGAATCATTTGGCTCTGCCCCTTTCTCTTTCTCTGGTGGCCTCACATCAGACATTCTCTCTTCTAATGGGTTCTCAGGAGTATTATCCGATTGGGGCACAGTCTTGTTGGGTGCCTGTTTCTCTGACCCAGGAGAGCCTTGTTGTCTTGATACTTCCGGCTTATCTTCTGGAGGTTTGTTTTTAGAAAAAGGATTTTTACGCTTTCTGTGCGCCAATACAAGTTCGGCAGCCTGGTGAATGTCTTCTGCCGTCACTTCTTTTCTTGCTCCCCATGCTGCTAGGGTGAGTGCTGTTTTATAAAGCACTATATCCGCCCGGAGACTGCTTACGCCCAGCTCAGTACAGAGCTGGCTGACCAGGGTAAGTAGCCCTTCTGGAAAGATGACAGCAGGCAGTAATTGTCTGGCAGCGATAAGCCGCTGCTGCAGAGCTTCCTGCTGTAATACAGCTTTTGATCTGAACAGACCCGGATTTGATTCAAAGGCTATCCTGCGGCGAACGATTTCTGTCCGCTCCTTTATATCATCCGGAGCCTCCACATCTACCATCATGCCAAACCTGTCCAAAAACTGGGGGCGAAGATCACCCTCCTCCGGATTCATGGTGCCGATCAAGGTAAACTTTGACGGATGACTAACAGATAGCCCTTCCCGCTGTATGTTATTTATGCCCATTGCCGCTACATCCAATAGCACATCTACCAAATGGTCGGACAATAAATTCACTTCGTCCACATATAATATACCCCGGTGCGCAGCTGCCAAAAGCCCCGGCTGTAGCCTTTTTTTTCTTTCTGTGAGCACACCTTCCAGATCTAGACTTCCGATCACCCGGTCCTCAGTAGACCCTAGGGGAAGATTGACGAAAGGAGCTTCTGTTTCGATTAACTCCACATCAGTCTGCTGACAAACCTCACATGCATGTAAGAAAGTGGCCGGAGGACAATTGTACGGACAGCCTGCCACCTTCATTATAGGGGGCATGATCTCTGCCAAAGCCCTTGCGGCAGTACTTTTTGCGGTACCTTTTTCACCCCTGATAAGCACTCCGCCTAACCCAGGGTGGATCGCACATAATAGCAGGGATAGCTTTAGTTTATCCTGCCCTACTATAGCTGAAAATGGGTAATGCATATCGATAGTTTAAATTATGAACCTAATCTATTTTACTAATCAGCCCTTAAATTTCATTTCTTGCCTCTAAAATCGTTTCACTGCGCAGATAAACATCCTTCAGTGCTTCGAGTATTTCCGGGCTTGGTGCTTTCCACATTCCCCGTTTAGCTGCTTCCAGTAAGCGCTCAGTAACAGCATAAAGTGCCCAGGGATTGTTATGTTCAAAAAACTGCTGCATTCCTGGTTCCAGCGCATAGATTTCCGCTACTTTTTCATACATCCAGTCTTCTGTTATATGTGCCGTAGCATCATATCCGAAAAGGTAATCCACGGTAGCCGTAAGCTCAAGGCCTCCTTTATAACCATGCCTTTTGATTCCTTCCAGCCATTTCGGATTCACCACCCTGGAGCGGAATACCCGGTTTACTTCCTCTTTCAGGTCTCTCACCACCGGACGCGAGGGGTCCTGCGAATCACCAAAGTAATTTTTAGGCTGCTGACCAGTCAGGCTACGGATAGTCGCAATCATGCCTCCATGGTATTGGAGATAATCATCACTATCAAAGATATCATGTTCACGGTTATCTTGGTTATGCAGGGCCACTTCCACTACTGACAAGCGTTGGGCAAATTCGCTGCGGGCTTCTACCCCGGTGGCACTACCTGAATAAGCATATCCTCCCCAGTTGATGTAAGTTTGTGCAAAATCAGCATCAGAATGCCAATTTCTTTCTTGGATAAGTTGAAGAATACCTGCGCCATAACTCCCTGGAGGGGATCCGAAAATACGGAAACCTGCCCGCTGCTCTGCCTCCTCTATGGGCATGTCTCCCTTTTCCAGCATTTCAGCCAGATCCTTTAAATAATGTTTTCGAACATAATTATCCTCTATGGCTTCATCCAAAGAAAGTACCAGCTGAACCGCTTCATCCAAAAGCTCAATCAAATGAGGGAAAGCATCCCTGAAAAACCCGCTGATACGCGTCGTGACATCAATACGGGGCCTCCCCAGTTCCTGCAAGGGGATCACTTCTACCCTGACCACACGCCTACTCTCTGTCTGCCAGATGGGTCGGACTCCCAGTAAAGCCAAAATTTCTGCCACATCATCCCCATGCGTACGCATGGCACTGGTTCCCCATATACTGATGCCCACATTCTCCGGGTAAACACCTGTTTCTTTCAGATGACGCTCCAGTACCTCCCTGGCCAACTGCTGACCTACCTGCCAGGCAGCCTGGGAAGGCAAAGCCCTGGGATCAGCTGTAAAAAAATTACGGCCTGTAGGCAGTATATGGGCCATGCCACGGGTGGGTGCACCACTGGGGCCCGCAGGGACATATCCTCCTGATAAGCCATGCAGGATATGCGCAATCTCATCATAAGTATACTCCAGATTGGGCAATACCCTGGTACACACAAATTCCAATACTTGTCTGATAGGTGTAAATTCTTCCTGAGTAGGTGCCATATTAAAAGTTTTCTCCAACACTTCCGGTACCGAGGCGAGCTGGTAATGAAAACGTTGGAGAAGCCGAAATAAATGGCTGCTCAGTTCATCAATGACTTCCAGTGCATCAGCTGCCGTGATTACAGGTCTTCCGGCTAATTTTTCGAATTGTGTGTCCGGCACAGTTATACGCTTCCCTTTATTAGAGAGTAGTGCTGATAATTCAACTCCGAAAAGGGAAGCAATAGATTCCTGAAGACTCGGAATATCAATATTGGCTAGCCTGGTAAGCGATTGTAACATGTCCGTAAGTGCTTCTCCTGTCGGCGCTTCTCCTAATACATGGAGTCCGTTCCGTATTTGGGCTGCTCCTAGTTCACATAAATACCCGTCGATATCCTCAATCAAATGGGCAATATCCTTACCGTCCATTTCAGCAAGGCTTACCGGCACACCTTCGGGAGTCATATCATCGTCCCAGTCATGCTTGTGATCACCATGGTCCCGCTGTAGCATGACTGCCAGGTCTTTATCTAAATTGGTCTGTTTGATCAAATCCCAGATCTGCCTCTGAAGCAAGGGAAGTTTCGTAGGATCCAAAGTTTCCACTTGGTAATACTCATCCACCAGCTGGATTAACTGAGCCAGCTCACCGTAACTGTCAGCAGAGGTCATAGGGGGTGTAAGGTGGTCCACTATTACAGCATGTGCACGGCGCTTGGCCTGAGCACCTTCTCCGGGATCGTTAATGATAAAAGGATAGAAGAGTGGCAGATCTCCTAAAAAAGCATCTGGATAACAATCCTTTGATAGCCCTATCCCCTTCCCAGGCAGCCATTCTAAGGTGCCATGCTTGCCTACATGTACCATAGCATCAGCTCCCCATTCATCGCGAAGCCATCTGTACAAAGCATGATAATGATGGGTAGGAGGTAAGTCAGGCTGGTGATAAATAGCATCAGGGTCCATGCCATAGCCACGGGGAGGCTGTAAGGCCACTATTACATTTCCAAATTCCAATCCGGCCAATGAAATATGACCGTCATGCAGATAAGTTTCACCTGGTGGTGGCCCCCACTGCTTCTCCATCTTTTGCTTTAAGGCGTCGGGTAATTGTGCAAACCAACCGGTATATAGTTTAGCAGGTACTCTGCCTATGGCATGGGATAGCTGCTCTGGGGTCAGGTAAGTTTCATCATAGGAACAGCGGGCAATCAGGTCGTGTATAAGCTGCGTACCGGAATCAGGAAGATCACCTATATCGTATCCCTCTGCCTCCATTGCGCGAAGGATCATCATCAGGGAAGCCGGAGCATCCAATCCTACAGCGTTTCCAATCTGTGAAGCTTTGCTGCTGGAATTGGTAAAGATGAAGGCTATTTTTTTCCTGGGATTGGGTAAGTGCCGCAATCGCGCAAACCTGGCTGCCAACCCAGCCACCCGGTCTATTCTATCCTCTAAGGGCTCGTACCCTTTTGCCTCCCTCCCTTTTTCTTTGAATGAAACAGGTACTGTGATAATTCGACCATCAAATTCCGGTATTGCCACGTTCATTGCCGTGTCGAGCGGATTTAATCCACGGCTGGACGCCTCCCAAGGGCCGCGCCCCATGCCACTGGTAATCGCCTGCAGGATAGGTACATCCAGCTGGCTTAACACCTTTTCTCCTGAGATACCGACTTCGGTCGCCTTCCCATCGCGCATGGCAAAAGATACCGTGTTGACCAAAACATCTATCTGAACGACTCCTTCTTCTCTAAAAAACTGAAAAGCATAAGGCCAGCCTCCTACAGGATCCACAGCTTTTAAGGAGGCTGTATAAACCGGTAATACATTTAAGCCTTTATCCTCTAAAGTGCTGATCAGCAAATCTACAAAAGCTGTATTTCCGCTGATCCAGTGCGCCCTGTAAAAAATCAGACCTACCGTAGGATAGGCAGAATTTTTCTTTTGAAGCCAATCCTGAAAACTGGCATTTTCAGGAAGATCAGGATGATATATACCATGATCAGGTAATATTACCGGAGCTTCATATCCAAAGCCCGTGAGCAGCAGGTGATCAGAAAGAAAATTTAGCAGAGAAATGATATTGATATGCCCGCTGGCTTCAAGATATGCTTGGGCCTCATGCAGGACCACAGGGGATACCGTAGAAACGGCTGCCAATTCTGGATTGAGTTCACCCGTACCACTCAGCACTATCAAATGTTGCCCCTTACTTTTAGCCCGGCGCACCAACTCTCCAAAACCGGGAATACTGCTAGGACGGCCCAGTATGCGCAGTAAGATGATTTTGGCAGATCCAATCTCCCTGTCAAGTATTTGGGCCATGTGGCCTTCACTTTTTACCGCCATCAGATTTATTCCCACAGTTTTCGGAAAACCTTCCGGCAAAATCTGGAGGGCACGGTGCAGGCTTAGCAAATCCGTATCGGCATGGGTGAGAAAAACGATACCTCCATTAAGATCATGTTCTTTATCCAAAGATTTAGATATTTCTGACCCCTTCCAGGTATAAAACTGAAATACATACTCGTTCAATTCTGCAGGAGGGATCAGAAAGCCATCCGCAGCTACCATGCTTTCGATATAGTCAAAAATGGCTTTGATCTGCCAATCATTGTTGATAGAATGAAACCATACAGAGTTGCCGTCGAAGAGTAAAGTAACCACGTTGGCCAGGGTACAGGGGCCCAAACAACCCCCTTTGGTCATGTGGACTATGTTTCGCAGTTTCCGTTCCAGCCATTCGCTTTTATACAAGTCCACTGGCACAGGTGCATAGCCCCTGTCCGTTCTTCCACAGCAGCAGGCATTATAGCAATAAGAAAGATGTCCCCTCCGCTGTACCAGATTTATGGCTTTCCCGTCTGATCTAATTATCCTTTGCCGCTTTATATCTCTCATTAGTCTATTTCTTGATTATTTTGAAAGTCAGTTGTGACAGCATATTTAATGATCATAAAATTCCTGACGCTTCTTTTTCAAATCATTACTTCCTACCCTACTGTATTCCTTAGCTAATCGCTCATATCAGCTCTGCCAACAGCCATAAACCGATGGCAATGGAAAAGGTACCGGTAGCCGACATGATATATTTAAAGAACAACTTTTTCCGCTTGACGATATGGGAAAAAGATAGTGTAAGTAGGTAACTGTAAAGGGTCATCGTCAGCAAAATGCCTATAGACTGATAGATGATAATCCATAGTGCAGCATAGCTATCATCTGCAGCCATGGTCAGGGCCACCGTACAGGCACCCCCGGTACCGGCTACCCCATGTAGCATACCTATTCCCAAAGAACGGGATACCACGGTGCTTTTTTTCTCCTCATCTACCGTGGTTACCACTACAGCAACGTCATTTTTAAATGCTAAGCGTATGGTACTGATACCGATCCATATCATCATGGGACCTATAAACCATTCTGCCACTTCACTAACATTTGCGGGCATGGCAGATTTAAGGAGCAGTACTCCTATGCTCAGCAGGATCAGGGTAATTGAATGTCCCAGCGCCCACTGGCTGGAATTCCAGATTACGTTTCGTAGCTTGGCTTTACTGTCTTTTTCAGAAGTCAGCACTGAAACGGCAGCCACATGATCAGCTTCAAAAGAGTGCTGCATGCCTAATACAAAAGATTCAATTAATAGAGGGGAAGGCATATGCTATTTTTTTGTTTTACTAGATAGATCCTCCGCAGGATGCATGACCGCATCCCCTTCTTTAAATAAAATATTATCCAGAAGTTGACCCTTCATTACATGGCTGGTAATGACGCTTTTTGCTCTTTCTATAGTCATCTCCTTATACCAAATCCCTTCAGGATAGACCTGTAGGGTAGGTCCGCTTTCACATTGGCCCATACATAAAGTTTTTATCGTATGCACTTTATCTTCCAGTGCATTATCTTTAATACAGGCTCTTAGCGCCAATATATGCTCTTCACTTCCTTTTTTGGTGCAGGTATACCCGCTACACATCAGGATTACTTTATCTACTTTAGTCAGGTCCTTGCCCATTGCATTAGTGTTGTTTATAGAAAAACATAACCTATCAGTGCACATAGTAGACAGCATAAGCCACTGCTATTACACCACAGGATTGATCACAACAAATAGTTAAAGGAATACAGGTTTAACTATCCCCAGCCTTTTACCCGAAAGCGTTGGAATTGCTTGTATTGGCAGGTCTTCTGACTTACTCTGCTTTGTCGGGCCTTCCCATACGACCAGGCGTATAGTGGCAAGAGGATTGACAAAGCGCTCATGAGCTTACAGCAGCGGGAACTGTTCCGGACTCACACCGGATTCCCTATTAATTCCCTCTCGGGAAACCATTACATGGCAAAAGTATACAATTAATTGAGAGTCTACCTACAAATTATCCATAAGATTTAGAAATCCCAGAAGCTATGTTGTCCTATGTTAACACTGCCATTTTCTTTTTAAGATGATGGATGTTGTGCCTACTTTGGCATCTTTTGGCTTTTTATTGATTAATTCTTATTAGCTTTGCCTGTGCATAGGTAGCTGTACCCGTACTGAAAAATACGGGTCTGCTTGAAAAGGGAATACCGGTGAAAATCCGTAACAGTCTCCGCTGCTGTAACTCCGTAATGAAAAGCTGACAATTTAGTGCCACTGTGCGCCACTGCGTATGGGAAGGCTGTCAGCTTTGGGGAAGTCAGAAGACCTGCCTTTGCATATACTACTCACAGCTTTCGGAAGAAAAGTCTAGAGCCATGACTAAAAAACACAAAAGCCCCGCAAAGGACTGCAGGAAAGGGATTTTCCTGTTCTCCTACCCCAATACGTTTGTATATTTTTGCATCACTGTTGTGATGCTGTTTGCCAACTCTTGCAAGCAAGCCTCTAATGAAATCTCTCAAAACACCTCTTCTGAATCTCAGGATCTCTTCCCTGAAAAGGCGGAGGTAAAGCATGCCATTGGTTATACTTTAACCTACCATGGCAATTACAAAGTGGTAAATATCCTCAACCACTTCGAAAACCGCACTGACACCTTACAATATATACTGGTACAAAGAGGCACCCCTCCTCCCTCAAAATATCCTGATGCACAAATCATAGAAATCCCGGTAAGGGATTTAGTTGGCATGTCCTCTATGCATGTCGGAATAATTGATTTTGTAGAATCTACTGATGTTTTGGTGGGGCTGGGAAGTCTGAAGTATGTCTCTTCCCCCCGTGTCATAAAAAATATAGAGGCGGGTAATATTAAAGAAGTGGGTAGCGGAGGTCAGATGAATGATGAGTTGCTCATTACCATGCAGCCTGACCTGGTGATGGCAGTGGGTAGTCCAGATGCCACATTTAGCCGTTACCGTACACTTATAGCAGCTGGTGTACCGGTGCTTTTAAATACCGAATGGCTCGAAACCACACCTTTAGGCAGGGCGGAATGGGTAAAGCTTATGGCAGCACTTCTGAATAAAGAAGGACTTGTAAACGAAAAATTTGCTTATATAGAACAGGAATATCATAGGCTAGTAGCCCTTACTGAAAACGCATCCTCAAAACCAAACATCATCACCGGTATGCCCTACAAAGGTACTTGGGCGGTGCCGGACGGGGACAGTTATATGGCCCATTTCCTAAAGGACGCCGCCACTACTTACCACTGGTCTGATGTAAGTGTTAAAGGAAGCCTCCAACTGGATTTTGAAAGTGTGGCACCGGTAGCATTACAGGCTGATTTTTGGCTGAATGTGGGCTATGTAGATAGTAAGGAAGATATTAGGGCAAAGGATATACGGTATACAGATTTCAGGCCTTTCAAAGAAAACGCTATCTACAATAACAATAAGCAGGTAAATGACAGGGGCGCTAATGACTACTGGGAATCGGGGGCTGTCAATCCGCACATAATACTAGCAGACATTATAAAGATACTGCATCCTGATTTACTACCTAGCCATGAGATGGTATACTACAAGCAGCTTTTTTAATGGTAAATAAACCCTATAGCACTAAAAAAATTTCTGTATTGCCTCCTGACAACCAGGTGAGACACCTCATACTATATGGGCTTATTTTGCTGGTAATACTGTGTTTTATACTAGATGTCGCCCTGGGATCAGTTTCTATTCCTTTGGGGGAGGTGGCCGCTATTTTATCCGGTAGGGGTTCTGAAAACGCTTCATGGGTATATATCATCGAAAAAATCAGGCTGCCAAAAGCCATTACTGCCGTATTGGTAGGCTGTGGACTGTCTGTCAGTGGACTGCAGATGCAAACGCTTTTTCGCAATCCACTGGCCGGCCCGTCTGTATTAGGCATCACCTCTGGAGCCAGTTTGGGTGTAGCTTTAGTAATGCTTTCTACGGGCAATATTACCAGCTTGTACACAATAAAAGAATTGGGCATTTCAGGCAGTTGGCTGATAGTTTTTGCTTCTACCCTAGGAGCTGGCTTTATCATGCTCATCATAGTGGCCATTTCAGCAAGGCTTAAGGACAATGTCATCATGCTCATAGTGGGCGTGATGATTGCGAATATTACCATTTCCATAGTCAGTATCTGGCAGTACTTCAGTGCACCGGAGCAGATCAAAGAGTACCTCATGTGGACATTCGGTTCACTCGGCGGTGTGACGGAAACACACTTATACGTGCTCACCACTGTGGTGGCTATGGGTTTGTTGCTCTCATTTTCTTCTTCAAAAATATTGGATTCACTGCTGCTGGGGGAGAACTATGCCCGAAGTATGGGCCTGACGGTAAACAGGGCACGCATACTCATCATTTCCAGTACCAGTATCTTGGCGGGTGGCATTACTGCTTTCTGCGGACCTATTGGTTTTATAGGAATAGCAGTCCCGCATCTTGCACGCTCTCTGTTCCAAACCTCCAGTCACCGGACGCTTATACCCTACTGCTGTTTGACAGGAACTGCGCTTATGCTTATTTGTGACATCATCGCACAATTACCCGGTAGTCAGACAGTTCTTCCTATCAATGTCATCACTGCATTGATAGGTTCACCTGTAGTCATCTGGATTATCGTCAGCAAAAATAATTTAAAAGCATCTTTCTAATGGACGGGATACAAAAGCCAATTTTAAAGGCCCTTGACCTGAGCATCGGATATAAGAAAGGAGCCAAGACAGAGATCAAGATAGCTGGGCCACTCCGGTTTGAGGTTTTGCCAGGCCAGCTGATATGCCTGCTGGGGCCTAACGGGGCCGGGAAATCTACTTTGATACGCACTTTGGCAGGTCTCCAGCACATGCTTAAAGGGGATGTAGAGATAGCAGGGGAAAGTATATTGCACCTACGCCCAGCTGAAATGGCCCGTAAGCTAAGTATGGTGCTTACAGAGAAAATCAGATCAGGCAATCTTAATGTATATTCCCTAGTGGCACTGGGCCGCTACCCTTACACAGGATGGCTGGGCACTTTAAGCACCGAAGATAAAAAAATGATAAGCTGGGCAATTGAAGCCACACAGACCGCTCCTTTTCTTCATCGAAAATTGGATCAGCTAAGTGACGGTGAAATCCAGAAAGTAATGCTCGCCAGGGCTCTCGCCCAGGACACTCCTTTGATCATCCTAGATGAGCCTACCGCACACTTAGACCTACCGAACAGGATAGAATTAATGCGCCTACTCCATCAGCTGGCCAGGCAGACCAATAAAGCTATACTGCTTTCTTCACATGAACTGGACCTCGCGTTACAGGCGGGGGATCAGGTGTGGCTTTTAGACGCTGAAGGTAACATGAAACAGGGAGTGCCGGAAGATTTAGTATTGAACGGTTCCTTTGAAGCCACTTTTGATAAAGCAGGCTTCCACTTCGACAAAGCCACGGGCACTTTTAGCCTCCACCAATCAAAAGGCCGGCCCATTTACTTAACTGGAGAAGGGGCTGTAGCTTTCTGGACACGAAGAGCACTCCAAAGAGAAGGGTATACCGTCATTAAAGATAACCCACCAGATGATGCTTTAGAACTATCGGTCAAAGAAAACAGCCACAAATGGATCATTAAGCACAAAGACCATAACTCAGAACACCAAACTATAGCGGCTATGCTGGCGGCATTGAGCATATTCCCAAAGACTCATGCTATAGGCAGTAATATTAAACTTTAATACATCTATCACCTAAAAAAAACATACATGAAAACATAACGACCTTCTTCTACTACTCATCATTACATAGGTGGCGATGCATCAGATGCCATTGCCTTAAAAGGGAATCCGGTGAAAAACCGGAGCAGTCCCCGCTGCTGTAATCCTGCAAAAAACTTCAGATAAAATAAAGCCACTGTACACCGCTGTGTATGGGAAGGCCATCTGAAGTCAGGAGAGCCAGAAGACCTGCCTCTGTAAAACCAAGCATAATGCATTCGGGTGAAATGCTGGCAGGCCCGTATATTATTTATGATATTATGCCTGTGGTAATCAGAAGCCCATTTACCATTCTTCATCATTACTCATTAAAAAAATGAAGCCAAAGGCACATTATTCTATCCTTAAAAACTTATTATTTATCGGGGCTACTGTAGTCTCCACACCCCTTTTCGCACAACAGTTTCCTGCAGATACCATACAGGGCACAAACTTAGACGAAATAGTGGTGACAGCTACCCGCTCGGCCATTGAAAAAAGCAAAGTCCCTCAGAGCATAGAGATCATATCCCCAAGGGATATAGAAATGACTCCCGCACAAGAGTTCACCGACCTCTTGAAAAAACATGCTACCATAAACGTGATCCAATACCCCGGGCTTTCAGCAGGAGTAGGTATAAGAGGTTTCCGACCCCAATTCAGCGGCTTAAACCAAAGAACCTTATTGCTGGTAGATGGGAGACCTGCCGGAACAGTAAACCTGGCAACCATCAATCCTGCCGATATAGAGCGCGTAGAGGTACTGAAGGGCCCTGCATCTGCTCTATACGGTTCTCAGGCCATGGGGGGTGTGGTAAATGTGATTACCAGACAGTCGAGCGGTAAAATCAGATCTTCTGTGTTTACAGAGTACGGATCTTTCGAAACCGTGAAGGCCGGTATAATCACCGGGGGTAACCTCACAGATAACCTGGACTTTGACCTTTCATTTACCACTTTTGACAGAAACCGGAACATGAAGCTGGGTAATGGCAACTGGTTCCGAGGCATACTGGATGCTGGGACTGCCACTAAATTCTATGCAGATAGCAGCCAGGAAGTAGACGATAGCCGTGCAGATGGCTTACGTAGGGAATATACCAGATTAAATTATAACACTGGAAGCTTGCGACTAGGCTACCAGATCAGCAATAACTGGCGCGCAAACGTAAAAGGAGAGCGCTTTGTAGCTAATAACATAGAAAGCCCTAGCAACATTGACTTTGGAAATGATCAGCCAAGTACAAAGGACATCAGTAGGGCAAACGGCGAACTGAGTTTAACCGGTAACATTAGGAACCACGAGCTGTCGATAAGAGGTTATGCAGCAGAAGAAAACAATGCCAACAATACGCTGAATTCCGGAGGTATTCCTATAGTGCCATATCTTTCCTTACAGCGAAGTTCTGCGTGGCATGGTATACAGTTGAAAGACATTTACCGACTAAAACAGCATACTATCATCACTGGAGTAGACTATAACAATGCATCTACCAGTTCGAGGAGTTTTATTAGCGCCAACACCGAGAGAGCTCCTTACTCTCCAAATTACAGCTTAATATCCACAGGTATATATGCACAGGGACATCTTAGTTTCCTACAGGAAAAACTTATTGTAAACCCTGGGGCCCGTTTGGATCTCATCACTTATGAGGTACAGACTACACCTCTTTTGGATAGCTACGCACCCGGCAAAGAAACCAACCCCTTTATTAGTCCCAGCCTGTCCATGCAGTATCAGTTGCTGAGCCCATTGTGGGTGCATGCCACTATAGGCCGGGCCTTTGTGACACCTGATGCCTTCAATGTGGCCGGATATTCTGAGGCAGTGGCTGCAAACGGAAGGGCGGCCATAACCC
Source organism: Anditalea andensis (assembly GCF_000714815.1). Taxonomy (GTDB): domain Bacteria; phylum Bacteroidota; class Bacteroidia; order Cytophagales; family Cyclobacteriaceae; genus Anditalea; species Anditalea andensis. Next base: position 259,165 of record NZ_JMIH01000023.1, read on the forward strand.
AGGGGAATCCAGACCTGGAAACAGAAAACAGTACCACCTGGGATGCAGGGCTTCGTTTAGGGAAACAAGGATCGCGATTTACAGCCGATGTTACCTATTTCAGAACCCGAGTGAACGACCGTATCACCAGGCTAAGGACTGTTCCACAAACACCGGAATTTACAGAAAGCGGCCATGAAATCGCCTCCCGTACCACATTTGTGAATGCCGATGAAGCAAACATCAGCGGTCTGGAAGCTGAATTCGCATACGACTTCGGCAGTTTAACAAATTACAGCTATATGCTACGTCTTTTTGCCGGGGCCACTTCCACGTTCAAAGCTGAAGAAGTGACCATAGCCAGCGATGGCAGTATTACGGCTCAGGATATCGCCAATGTGGCTGACCTTACTATAAATTATGGCCTAGATTACAGTAACCTTAAAGGATTGAACCTACGCTTAAACGGACGCTATGTAGGCAATAGAATGGATACAGATTTCACCGATGCCCTAAATCCAATAATAGAATATCCAGCTTTTATGGTACTTGATTTCAGCGCCGCCTTCACTTATGCCCAGCAGCATACCATTGCCCTGCTGGTCAATAATGTCACAGACGAGAATTACTATGAAAAACGTGGCTTCAATATGCCCGGAAGAAATTTATCACTGCGGTATGGTTTTACATTCTAATCAATAATTTCACCTACTCCGCCGGGATATCATGCTCTGCGGAGTAGCTTTATATTAAAATTTAAATCAAAAATAAAATGAAAATTTATACTAAAAAAGGAGACAAAGGCACAACAGGCCTTTTTGGCGGCAAACGTGTTTACAAAGATGATGTTCGCGTGGACTGTTACGGAACACTTGATGAGGTCAACTCTACCATTGGCTTATTGCGTGTAAAATTAGGCAGTGACCACCTATGGCAGCCAAACTTGCACAAAATCCAGAAAGACATGATGGACATGATGTCCCACCTGGCCCGCCCCTCTGATACTAAGAAAATCAATACGAACCCAATGCCTGAGGATGGGGCTGTCTTTTGCGAGACATGGATAGATGAACTGGAGGCTAACATGCAAACGGCTTCTGATTACTTCCTACTCCCTGGAGGAAACGAGGTCTCAGCACTTTGTCACATGGTACGTACCCAGATGAGGCGTGGCGAACGACTGCTGGTCACGTTAATGAAAGAAGATGAGATAAATGAAGCTATTCCGGCTTATATTAACCGTCTTTCTGATTTGTTCTTTACAATGGCCAGAGCAGAAATGGACAAAGCAGGCGTGGCAGAAGAAAAATGGCAGCTTTTTTTATATAAGCGCTTCAAAAAAGCAGAGTCAGACGAAAAGCAGTCATGATCACCTATATATCTGGAGGGGTGCGCAGCGGTAAAAGCAGGTTTGCACAGGATATGGCGCTAAGTCTAAGCCCAACCCCGGTATACATTGCCACTGCCAAAGTGTGGGATGAGGATTTTAGCCAGCGGGTAAAGCGCCATCAGATGGAGCGCGGTCCAGAATGGACAAACTTCGAAACTTATAAAAACCTAAATCAACTCCCGATTCAAAACAAAGTCGTACTGATTGATTGCGTGACGCTCTGGCTCACCAATTTTTTCATGGACTTTCAGCATGATCTGGATAGATCATTGGCTGCTTTCAAAGATGAAATAGATGGACTAAGCCAATTACCGGGTACATTTCTAATTGTTTCGAATGAACTGGGAATGGGTCTACATGCTGATACAGAGCTCGGCCGTAAGTTCACAGACCTGCAAGGCTGGGCCAATCAATATGTGGCGGCCAGAGCAGCTGAAGCTATCTTTATGGTCTCAGGATTGCCCCTGTACCTGAAAAGACCGGCCTAAACTTTAATAGCATATGTCCTGATTACACTTTAAATATTGATCCAATAGCTATAATGACTTTTATGTTAGATGATATACTCCGCTCCAGGAGAGATACCCGCCATTTTACAGATGAACCCGTACCCGATGAAGTGCTTGAAAAAGCATTGAGGGCCGGGCATATGGCTCCTACTGTCGGGCTAACAGATGCTACCCAATATTATGTTATTAAAAATAAGGAAGTAAAACAGGAAATTAAAAAGCTTTTTCAAAAGTACAACCAAAAGGCTTCTGATTTAATTGAGAATGAAACTCAGAGAGACGCCTATACCGCTTTAAAACTGGAGGCAATAGTGGATGCCCCTCTTGGTCTGGTGGTAGGTTATGACCGCTCAGTGCTGAACACCTTTACCATAGGCACCATTGCCAGCAACGATACCATTAGGTTTAGCGCAGTATGTGCTGTGCAGAACATCTGGTTATCTTTAACCGAACAAGGGTACGGCATGGGCTGGGTATCTATTTTAGACCATTACCAATTTAAAAAATTAATAGCCCTACCTGAAGAGGTAGAACCACTGGGCTATTTCTGTATAGGCAAACCAGCGACAGACTATGGCCACCAACCCATGCTTCAACAGCAGGGATGGAAACAAAAATCCGCTGCTCCAACAGTAACTGAAGTTAAAAAAGTAAACAGAAGTACCTATCCAGCATTTGAACAATCTTTAAACAAGCCTATAGAAAATGAGCTCTTAGAAGAACAAATACAGCTCATCATCGACCGTAAAACTAAGCCAGCTGGGGCATTAGGTATATTGGAAACCCTGGCCTTGCAAATGGGAAAAGTCTTTAAAACAACCAGCCCAGAGATAAAACATCCTCACCTGGTGGTATTTGCAGCAGACCACGGCATAGCGCAACATGGCGTAAGCGCCTATCCCCAGGAAGTGACTGGGCAGATGGTAAAAAATTTCACCGAAGGAGGAGCCGCTATTAATGTGTTCTGCAAGCAGCACAGCATATCCCTTAATATAGTAGATGCAGGCGTTAATTATGACTTCCCCCCCAACCTGCCCATCATCAACCATAAAATGGGCAGGGGGACCCGTTCTTTTTTACATGGCCCCGCCATGTCAGCGGATCAGGTCCAAACCTGCCTGTTTAAAGGATCGGAAGTCACCAATAGTCTCTTCCGGGCTGGGTGCAATACCATAGGCTTTGGAGAGATGGGAATAAGTAACACCTCTACTGCAGCGGTTTTAATGAGCCTATTGTGTAAGTACCCTATAGAACAGTGTACCGGAAAAGGTACAGGTGTAGCCGGTGAAAATCTCGATAAAAAACTTCTTATTCTGAATCAAGCCATCCAAAATTATACAGGAAGCCGGGAACCTCTGGCTATTATGGCACATTTCGGAGGATTCGAAATCCTCCAGATAGCAGGTGCTATGCTGCAGGCAAAGCAAAACGATATGCTGCTGCTGGTAGATGGCTTCATTTCTACAGTCGCTTTTCTTTGTGCCTATAAAATGGAACCGAAGGTAAAAAGCAATGCGGTTTTTTGTCACCTATCCGATGAGACAGGCCACAGGCTCCTCCTTCAATATCTGGATGCCCAACCATTACTTCAACTTAAAATGCGCTTGGGAGAAGGTACGGGCTGTGCCATTGCCTATCCCCTCTTAAAAAGTGCGACTTCTTTTTTAAATGAAATGGCCAGTTTTGACAGTGCAGGCATAAGCGACAAAGATCAATGAAACAGGAGATAAACATATTTTTTACCGCCGTCATGTATTATACGCGGATTCCCTGCCCTTCCTGGGTAGCTTATGAAGAGCATAACCTCCACCAGGCGACACGTTACTTTCCTTTGATCGGATGGATAGTGGGGCTTATAGCAGGGATCATTTATCTCGCTGCCAGCTACCTATTTGGAGCTACACTGGGCGTTCTCCTATCTATGGCAGGTTCTATTCTTTTGACCGGGGCTTTCCATGAAGATGGACTTGCCGATACATGTGACGGATTTGGAGGGGGCTGGACAAAAGAGCGCATACTTGAAATAATGAAAGATAGCCGAATTGGTACCTATGGAGCAGTAGGACTGATACTTATACTTTCCATTAAATTCTTTTCTATTCAACGATTATTGACTAATAATTTTCAGCCTTTTACACTGCTTCTTATGTTCATCACTGCCCATTCCCTCAGTCGATTGGTGGCCAGCAGCTTTATATTCACCCATGATTATGTACGCATATCTGAAGATAGCAAGGCTAAACCGGTTGCCCAAAAAGTAGCCATACATAACCTGATCATGGGGTCTGTGTGGGCATTTATCCCACTCATTACGCTTACCTGTTTTGTAGCCAAGCCCTTACTGCTTACCGTCCTTATCCCATTATACCTTATAAAAATTTACTTAGGCCGCTATTTCACTAAATGGATCGGCGGGTATACCGGGGATGGACTTGGAGCCACCCAACAAATCAGCGAGGTGATCATTTACCTAACATTCATTTTACTATGGAAATTTACCTGATCCGCCATACGACACCAGATGTATCCAAAGGATTAATTTATGGGCGTACTGACGTGGGCCTAATCGAAACTTTTTTAGATGAAAAAAATGCTATCCTCAAAAAACTGCCATCGGACATTGAAGTAGTGGTCTCCAGTCCTTCTACTCGCTGTACCGAACTCGCCGCACATATCAACAAACAATATAAAAAAGATGATAGACTCTACGAAGTCAACTTTGGGTCATGGGAAGGTAAAACATGGGATACAATAGACCAAAAAGAATCAGAAGCTTGGATGAGGGATTTTGTAAATGTATGCCCACCGGGAGGCGAAAGCATGGCACAAATGCAAAATCGGGTAATGGATTTCTTTAAAGAACTGCTCCAACTTGAAATTGCTCAAGCTGCTGTCATCACACATGGAGGTGTTATTCGAATCCTTCTTGCTCATATACAGCAAATACCTTTAGAAAGGTCCTTTGAAATTAAGGTAAATTTCAGTGATATTTATAAAGTGCAGCATCATCTCACGGGTGAGATAGAGACCATGCAATTATAAGCATCAATAATAAACCGTTTTTATACTAATCAACAAAATTATAGTATAATTAATCGTTTTTTTCAACCAAATATTTGATTTTAAACATTTTTAAACCCTTAAAAACCAAGTAAAATACCCTATTAGTAAAAACTTGCCAAAAATTCAAAAAATCAAATAATGCAATGGATTCCAATTGTAATATTATCAACAATATCGTATTAAAATAAATTTACTGTAATTTTTACCTAAAATTTTTAAAATATTTTTAATTTCACGCCATCCTTACTACATTTACATAAGTAAACAGGGAGATAATAGCTATTACTTCTGATACTGTAGGATATTGGTACGAGACACTGTATGTCAGATATATTGTCCAGGGAGGTTCGAATCCTTCTCTTACAGCAGGTTATTTTGGGTTTATTGTTAATTGATAAAAACTATGAAGCTGTGCTTCATAGTTTTTTTATTTTTATAGCTTTACTGATCTTTTTATAAAATCATAATCAATCCTATACAAAATTTATTTTTATTAATCTTTATACGGGTCATATATATCCCCTCCCGCCATAGCCACACCGATAGGGTTCAGGGTGTGCAATACCTCAACCGTACCGCCCATATGGGCCATGACCTCTTGCAGTTTCTTGTATACTTCAGGAGCCTCATCTGCCCCTGCCCCCCTAAGTTCTATGTTTTTCCCTTTCATCAGTAATTTTACCGCATCAAAATCTACTTTGCCTCTGGCCACTATAGTGGGGACTTTTTTTCCGTTTTTTTTATCTCTGATCCACTTCTTTTTGCCTGCGGCTTCTGTCCGGCTCATGACCCGACCTGCTCCATGAACGGTCGAATATAGCGCTTTCTGTGATAGATGACCTTCCACTCCCTCTATAACAACAGAAGCATCCAGCATATTGGCCCCTATAAATCCCTGCTGGCCAGGAAAGGCAGGTGTGCAGCCTTTTCTCACTACCCAGTAATCCTCTCCGAAATGCTTTTCTGTCCAGGCAAAATTATGATGGTTGTGGACTTCAAAGGCAACCTTAGGATTACCCAGTATCTCTATAACTTTTGCCACCACCATATCTCTCCCAGCATATGCATATGCTCCAGCCAGGTTCATAGCCTGAATATAGGACTGTCCCAGGTCGGAATGTATATCCAACAATATAGGCGGGCTGTCCATCGCTCCTTCTTTCCCTCTATCTGTAAAATCCAGCCCCTGAGACATGGCAATAAATCCAGTAGCAGTTTTGTGGCCAAAACCTCTGGAACCAAAGTGCACCCCTATCCACAGTAAACCATCCTCACCTTCAAATAGATCTACGTAGTGATTACCACTGCCCACCGTCCCTAACTGTTCCTTTGCCATCTTCAGCATTTTTCTTTGGGGAATGAATTCCGCTTTAGCTATCCTATCTAAGACTTCATGGTCAGCGGGCTCATTATTTGGCCGCCCCACGCCAAATGAAATCCTCCTAAAAATCTCATCCAGGATATGTGGTAAGTCTTTTCTGATATCATCTACACATATATCAGTTTTTACTGCCTTGTTACCACAGGCTATATCAAAACCTACTCCTGATACAGAAATCTTATCTTTGTAAGCCACAGCCCCTCCTATAGGATGGGAATAACCATAATGGGCATCGGCCGTCAATACCCCAATATCATGCTCACGGATGCAATTTTTGATCTGGCGAATGGCATTATCATCTATAATCGCTCTACCAAATATGGTTAAGTTTTCCATCCTGTTGCTTTAAAACCTTAATCAACTGACTGCTTACCCGCTAATCTTTACATATAATAATTTCATCAGTGGACAATCACCACTATACAATTAAAAAAAACTGAAAGTATTTACTAATGTATTTCACTACCCTTTTACATTTTCACCCAACTCATGGCTTCCTCCTTCTCATCAAAGTTGAAATATTTGGCATGAGGTGACATCATTATATCGGATATTTTCACCAAGATCTCCTTCCATTTGGCATCGCCCACAACGGCAATTTTTTTGAGTTTATTATAGCTTGGGATATTGGTTAGATCTTCATATAGACCTTTGGGAGTTACATTTTCAAATTCCGGCAACTCGAGATATACCCTTGGATCATCATGATCATTGATCACCTTTTCGAGTTCCGGATTAATAGCTTCAAAAGTATGTTTATCTATTACTTTTGATATATTAATGGCTAACAGATTGCCATGCGATTCACTTAAAAACGATACCATATCTTTACTTTTTTGATCTTAAATTGGACGTGTTTTAATTATTTAAGCTGTAACCTACAGGATAAGGAATACAATAGTCTTAACCTATTTGCTTCATTTAGCTAACTTCCCACGAGTTTGAATTGTTGTAAATGAATTTTTAACTCTCTGCTTAATTCTTTATTTTTATTAAAAGGGAAATATAATCCCAGATTTTTCACCTTTAAAAGTAAAATCATGAAAACCAGACTGATCGTATTGATTGACTTCAGCGCTGATAATTTATTTTATATCGCCGGATTATGGGCTAGAGCCCTAAAGGCAGACCTTTACCTGATTCACCAGGTGCCAGGTTTAATCCCTTCTTTGGCTGACGGCGAAAGTAGAGCACTGATCATAGAAGAGGAGAAAAAGAATGCTTTGATTAAATTAAAATCAAAAACCACTTCATATTTTCCCCAGGTGAAAGAAATACAATACCATGTCTCCGAGCAATCCATTTCGACCACTATCAATTCGCTTCCTGCAAAAAATGAAGGCTTTCAAAATATAGTCATAACAGGTTTGAAGAAACGAGGTTTTCTGGAACAATTGATATTTGGAAGTACCGCTACCCGAATCATAGATGATACGGATTACCCCATAATTGCCATCCCCTCAAAAATTACAGCAGTACTTCCTGAGAAAATCATCTTGGCTTTAAGTTATCGGTATCCCTTAAATCATAAAGCCTATCACGAACTGCTCAATACCTTTGACCGTACTATTAAGCAGTGCGAAATCATTACCGTAATTACTCCAAAAGATAATGAAGCGGAGAGTGAAGCATATTTACAGAGATTGACTTCTGATCTTCAACTGGAAATCCCTACTACGTATAGACTTTTCAAAGGTGATGACCATTTTGAAGAAATAAAAAATCATATAGTCATCCAGTCCTCAAGGAGCATATTGGTAGTTCAGAAAGGTTCTCGGACTTTAACAGATCAAATCTTTAGAAAGTTTTTCATCAACGAAATCGTCCATGACGGCTCTATACCTTTGGTAGTCCTTCCCTTATAAACTGGTTTTCGGAAATGGTACATCCCTTTTATGACTTTGTGCTGATCCTCTTTTTCGCTACATTTTTAGGTGCCTTTGGCCTATTGTTCAGACGGCCACTTATGGTGATGTTTATTGCCTTCCCTGAACTTTTTCTGCTCTTGAAATTTACTGATCATACTATCCCCTGCGCCTTCATGGCTTCAGCTACTTTCAGAAAACCAAATATATTGGCTCCTTCCAGATAGTTGCCGGGCACACCATATTCCTCGGCCGCATTGAGGCAAACTTCATGAATGTTCTTCATAATCTGCTTTAGCCTTTCATCTACATCTTCCCTGTTCCAATACACCCCCATTCTATTTTGGGTCATTTCCAGGCCGGAGACCGCCACACCTCCTGCATTGGCACATTTGCCGGGAGCATATAGGATCTTTGATTCCTGAAGCACTGCTATGGCCTCTGAACTACAGGGCATATTGGCCCCTTCTGCCAGTAGCATGATTTTGTTTTTGGCCAGATGTTCGGCATCTTGCTTATTGATCTCATTTTGTGTGGCGCAGGGAAACACACAGTCTGCTTCTACCTTCCAAAGAGGGTTAAAATCTGCATCCTGTTCTGTTTCTACATATTCTGAATCAGGATATTTGTCTGCATACTCTTTGATCCTGCCCCGTTTGTTATTTTTTAGATCTTTGATAAACTCCAGTTTCTGCTCATCTATCCCTTCTTTGTCCACTATAAATCCAGATGAATCTGACACGGTAATAGGTATACCTCCCAGTTCTATAATCTTTTCCATGGCATATTGGGATACATTCCCTGCGCCTGATATGATACATTTTTTGTTTTCCATGGTATCTTCATTGGCTTGTAACATATTAGAAGCAAAATAAATCAGCCCATATCCTGTAGCTTCAGGTCGGATGACACTTCCTCCCCAGTGTTTGCCTTTGCCGGTAAGTATACCTGTAAATTCATTTTTTAGTTTCTTGTACATTCCAAATAAGTATCCTATTTCTCTGGATCCCACACCGATATCACCGGCGGGCACATCTGTGAAATCTCCAATATGCCTATATAATTCCTGCATAAAAGCATGGCAAAAACGCATAATTTCAGCGTCTGACTTTCCTTTGGGGTCGAAATCTGCCCCCCCTTTCCCTCCTCCCATAGGCAAACTGGTAAGGGCATTTTTAAAAATCTGCTCGAAAGCCAAAAATTTAAGTATACTCGAATTCACGGAAGGGTGGAACCTTAGCCCTCCTTTGTATGGCCCTATAGCTGAGTTCATCTGAATTCGGTAGCCTCGGTTGATCTGCACCTCTCCTGCATCATCCTGCCATGCCACCCTAAATGTAATCACCCGCTCTGGCTCTATCATCCTCTCAAGGATTTTCAGGTCTTCATATTCAGGATGGCGTTCCAGTACCCTGCCCACTGAAGAAACTACTTCTTCTACCGCCTGGATAAATTCCTTCTCATTTGGACTTCTTTTGTTGATATAGGCTAGGATTTGCTCTTTAAGATCGGTCATAAGGTGTTTTAGGTTTAATGTATATGTTCTCTATCTCTAACAGGTTTTTAATCCAACTGTTAAAAAATAGCTGAATGATGTAAATAAATCCCTCATTGATTTCTAAAAATTATAAGAGCATTTTTCCTCTCCTATCACCTGGATTTATGGATTTTGGACCAAATTTTACCCGGATTTTTCAAACAAAGAGAGATGGCAGCCCAATTAAAAAAATATAATTAAAAGTCTTATTGGCCATGGTCAAATGCGTACATTTCCTACTATTAAAATTTGTATCTAATAGAACCCCCTAGCAGGCAATTCCACTGTTTAACATAAAAAATACAGCTTTTTAACTGGGCAGCCTATCGGCAAATCTACCATAAATCCATGTCCCTGCTACAGCACTGATAAAAGTTATAATAACTACAGTATACCCCACTCCGATCTGTGCATAGATAGGTCCTGGACACGCACCTGTCAAGGCCCAACCCAATCCAAAAATAAATCCGCCTATGATCTGGCCTTTCTTAAATTTCTTTTCTTTTATGAAGACAGTTTCTCCTTTTATCGTTTTAATGTCCAATCTTTTGATCAACTGGATGGAAATCATCCCCACCAATATGGCAGATCCTATCACACCGTACATGAAAAAGGATTGCAACCGGAACATCTCCTGAATCCTGAACCAGGAGATGATCTCTGCTTTGACAAAAATTATCCCGAAAAAAACACCCACAATCAGATATTTCAGTAAAGAAAACCCTGTCTCTTGGTTGGGTATATTTTGATCTATGCTTAACCTGTTTTTTTTAGTATTCATCTACATCCTATTTTAGGCCTGTTAATGCCATGATATACGGCAAAAATATATGGGTCATCGTAAATCCACCCAACATAAAAAAAATAGTAGCCACTAAAGAGGGCCACTGTAAGTTACTGATTCCCATGATGGCATGACCAGAAGTACATCCCCCGGCGTATCTGGTCCCAAATCCTACCAAGCCTCCACCTATCACAAAAAAGAAAAGTCCCCTTAAGGTAAATATATTATCCCATAAGAAAATATCAGCAGGCAAAAGACTCCTGAAATCAGTTATGCCCAATGTTGCAAGATCAGCCTGCGTGCTTTCGGCTACTACAATCGCATCTGGATCGGACAGAAATATGCTGGCTATCATACCTCCCATCAAAATGCCCAATACAAAGACAAGGTTCCAGGTCTCCTTTTTCCAGTTATATTCAAAAAAGGGAATCTTGGCCGGTGCACATGCCGCATTGATATGTCTGAATGAAGAGGATATCCCAAACGGTTTATTTCCAAGCAGTAAAAGTGCGGGGACTGTCAATCCTATCAGAGGCCCTGCCACATACCATGGCCATGGATGCCTGATCCATTCTATAAATGATCCCATATATGTAAGTCTAAATTGTTTTCTCCTATCGGTTCAATTTACAAATTAAACGCAATATGAGTAACCAATAGGTGACAAATCTCACACATCCCCATCATAAATGAAAAAAGGCAAGATGATATCTTGCCTTTTCAGTTGGTCCTGCTATCATACCTTAAAGTAAGGTGGAAGGACATACATATTGAGTCAGTTCAAATTTGCCTGAATCCTTTAGATCTTTAAAACCACCCTTTACATCGATAAGATTACCATAACCTCTGGCCCTTAAAATTGAGGTAAAGATCATAGATCTGTAACCTCCCGCACAATGAACATAGTAGGTCTTGTCTTTATCCACATGAACCATATTTTCATTGATATAATCCAGGGCTACATTTTCAGCTCCAACAATATGCTCGCTCTGGTACTCACTGCTTTTTCTTACATCTAAAATCGGAGTATTGTAATTTTCCCTTTTAATAGCTGCCAATTCCTCCACTGTAATGGAAACAATGGTATCTATTTCCTTTCCTGAAGCTATCCATTCATTGATTCCACCCTTCAGGTAGCCAAGTGTCCTGTCATACCCTACACGGGCTAATCTGGTAATCACTTCTTCTTCTCTGCCTTCTTCCGTTATGATGAGCAACTCCTGTTTCACATCTGGGATTAATGTACCTACCCATACCGCAAAACTGCCGTCAATCCCGATATTAACAGCATTGGGGACAAAGCCCTGAGCAAAAACCTGGGGAGCTCTTGTATCTAAAATTATAGCTCCTGTTTCATTGGCTGCCGCTTCAAACGCCTCAGGGCTTAGGGCACGCTGGCCTCTTTCCAGTACTTCATCTATACTATCATAACCCTGTATGTTCATCATGACATTTTGTGGGAAATAGGAAGGTGGAGGGGTAAGACCTGTGATGACCTGACGTGTAAATTCGACCTGGGTCATTTCCTGCAAAGCATAATTGGTCTTCTTTTGATTCCCCAAGGTATCAGAGGTTTCCTTGCTCATATTTTTGCCACAGGCACTCCCTGCTCCGTGAGCAGGATATACGATCAGATCATCGGAAAGAGGCATGATCTTATTTCTAAGTGAATCATATAAGTGCCCTGCAAGTATATCTTGGGTAAGGTCTTTCACTACTTTTTGGGCGAGATCCGGCCTTCCTACATCACCAATAAATAAGGTATCCCCTGTAAAGAGGGCCTCTTCTTTGCCCTCTTCATTGGTCAATAGGTATACTGAACTTTCCATAGTATGCCCTGGAGTGTGAATCAGCCTGATTTTAGCTTTTCCAATCTCAAACTCCTGCCCATCCTTTCCGACTATAGCATCAAAACCAAGAGACATTTCTGTCGGGCCAAACACAATTTTCGCCCCGGTTTTAGCCGCTAGATCTTTATGGCCCGATACAAAGTCTGCGTGGAAATGGGTTTCAAATACATATTTGATTTTAGCCCCATTTTTTTCTGCTTTTTCGATATATGGTCTTACTTCCCTGAGTGGGTCAATAATAGCAGCTTCTCCATTGGATTCTAAGTAATATGCACCCTGAGCCAGACATCCTGTATATATTTGTTCTATTTTCATATTCGGTTACTATTTTTCCTATCCTTCCAAAGTTAATCAATAGATAAATAGGACTCTATGACAAAAGTCACTTTGGGTATTAAGTATGTTGTTTAACGACATTTATTAATTCATGGGTAGGTACTACACCTGACCTCCTCCATAAGGATTGCCCCTTTTTAAAAAGGATGAGGGTAGGAACTCCACGTACTTGATAAGTATTGGCAGCATCAGGATTTTTATCTACATCTACTTTGATGACCTTTACCTGACTACCCAACTGTTTGGCGACCTCTTCCAAAACAGGCTGCATGGTCTTACAGGGACCGCACCAAGTAGCATAAAAATCAACCAAAACAGGCTTTTCCCCTGAGATTAATTCATGAAATGATTTAGGTTTTGAAGTACTTTGCATAGATATTGAGATTTAGAAAATATAAAAATACAAATACTTTATAAAGATCCTGCAACATGAGGTACATCCACTATAATGGTCAGCCTGATATACTTGTATTATAGTGGAAACCAGGATAATTTCGGAAATAAAATATTATCCTGGTAGCTACCTTAAGGTTTTGGTATAAAATCCTTTATACCTTGGTCCAATGTCACATTTTTTCCATCAATGGCAATAGGTGCTGCAGAATACAGCTTCTTATGGCAGACCTATATCCAATAGCACAATATACAATAATGATGTCATTTTGAGGGATTTCATGTGACCGGTCATACAGTTCATTAAAAGGTATATTCAAAGGATTTTTAAACCCTCAATCGGCCGTGTGCTCATCTTTTGCTTCGGAGACCAATCAAAGTATAATTTTCAGGATCCTGGATAAACTGATCATAGCGAAGCTTTTCCATTCTCTCACCCTCCGTTCTATTATATATAAATACCCCCTTTATGTTTTTACCATAGTCTACAAATTGGGTCCTCTCTATCACTAAAGACAAGCGCTCCGGTTCTTCTCGATACTTTATAGATAGAGGACGTTGGATGTCCTATTTTTATGAAAAATTCATTCATCTTTTCTTCTTGAATAGTGATTGGTCCTGGTATGTGAGTGAATTTGAAGCTTCCCGTCGGTCGGCCGTCAATGACTATAGGACCTCTTTAGGTTCGAAATTTATATGCAAAAAATGAATATGATTCGGTACAGCATCATCCATCTTCAAAGACCCATACGCAGGATTTACTGACCACACCATCCCCAAGATCGGAAGTGTATTGACAATTTTTTCCATATTTCACCATTCTAATAATGTTAAACAAATCCTTAAGCCTTTACATTCACTTTTGGGCAATAGTTGTTTAAGCACATTGAATACTTGGCCTTAGCATACAAAAAAAGCAAGGCTACTGCCCTGCTTGGTGTTATTCTTTTCCAGGATTACCTTTAGGTTTTGTAGGTTTTTCTCCACCTGATTGGGTTGGTTGTACGTATGGATCCTGCATTGCACCTTTTTCAGGATTTTTTTTCACATCCTCTTCTGACATAGGATTTTTTTTGATTTTATCTTTCTTGTATTGCCTGTTATCTGGGTTAGCCATAATTACATCATTAAAGTATATCAATAGATTTTTGGTATATACCAAACCCCTGCAATGTTCGAATGTTTATTATTTGGATGGATATCAATTCAAAAAGAGGAAGTACATTACCTTTTGCAATATTACCCATCATTTGACTTGCCTTCATTGGCTTTAATTTTCAAAGCCTCCAATTCTTCTTTACTATATGCCCTCCTTGAAATAAGCACAAATAATACGGGAACCAAAAATATGACCAAACAGGTGACACCTATCATTCCCCCCAACACCGTGACTCCGATCGTCTGCCTAGCCAAAGCGCCCGCTCCAGAAGCAAAAGCCAATGGTAAAACCCCCAGCATAAAGGTCATAGAGGTCATAATAATAGGCCTAAGCCTTAACCTGGCCGCCTCCTTGGCTGCCTTTTTGATCGGCATTCCATTATCTACCCTTTCTTTAGCAAACTCTACTATGAGTATGCTGTCTTTGGCAGCTAATCCTACCATCACCAAAAGTCCTATCTGGGCATACACGTTATTTTCAAGTTGCGGAAATAATAAAAGGGCAACAATGGAACCGAAGACTCCAGTAGGCACTGCTAATAAAACAGAAAAAGGCACTGACCAGCTTTCATATAGAGCGGTAAGGCATAAAAACACAAAAACGATGGACAACCCAAATATTAGATAAATTTCCCCAGAAGAACGCACCTCCTCCCTGGATAAACCTGCAAATTCATATCCATAGCCTGCAGGAAGAATTTCATCAGCCAGATCTTGGAGTGCGGCTATTGATTCCCCTGAACTGGATCCCTCCGCAGCCTCACCGCTTACCGTAGCAGATCTGAAAAGATTAAAATGATAGATCAAAGGCGCCGTTTCTATCAATTCCACTTCTGAAAGACTACTTAATGGAGTGAGACCTCCCTGTGGGTTTCTCAGAAAAAATTGGTTTATTCGTTCCGGACTCTCCCTATAAGTGCTGTCTGCCTGTACCATTACCCTAAAACTCCTTCCGTACAGTACAAAATCATTTACATAAAAACTACCCAGTAAAATCTGAAGTGTCCTATAAGCTTCAGATATGTTAAGACCCTGGCGTGAGGTCCTCTCTCTATCCAGGTTAAATTTATAAGCGGGTGTAGATGCACTGAAGAAACTAAAAGCATTGCCAATATTTTCATGCTGATTGGCCTCTTTTACAAAAGCCTGCAGATTTTCTTCAAAATCCTGAATATCGCCTCCACTCTGCAGCTCCTGTAGTATAAATGTAAAGCCGGATACGCTGCCCAGTCCCGGTAATGCAGGCGGAGCAATGATGACCACTTCCGCTTCAGGCAATTCTTCAGCCAGTATCTTTTCTAAACGATCCCGGACAGAAAACGCATCCTGACCGTCCCCTCCACGCTCTTCCCAAGGCTTGAGCTGGGTAAATACCGTACCACTATTGGATTTGGTAGCAAAATTCACCGCATTCAATCCCGTCACTGCTGAGAAATGCCCAACCTCTTCCTGATCTTCCAATATGGCCATCAATTTATGTATGGTCTCTAAACTCCTGGCGGTAGATGCTCCCTCAGGGAGCTCATAAGTAACAAATAATCTTCCCTCATCTTCTGTGGGTACAAAACCGGAAGGCTTTAACTGAAAAAGAAAAAAACTTACTACGCATAAAAGCACCAGGCCGATCACAAAATATAATGGATGCCCAAAACTCCATTTGACTTTTTTGATATACTTCTCGGTCATCCTATCAAACCAGCCATTAAACTTATAAAAGAGCTTATTCAGTCCCTTGGA
This sequence comes from Anditalea andensis, assembly GCF_000714815.1. GTDB lineage: Bacteria > Bacteroidota > Bacteroidia > Cytophagales > Cyclobacteriaceae > Anditalea > Anditalea andensis. The sequence continues at coordinate 275,147 of NZ_JMIH01000023.1, forward strand.
TTTTTCATTTACTTCTGTAGGCTTAAGCAGCAGAGCGCAAAGAGCGGGCGTAAGGGAAAGGGCCACAAATCCGGAGATTAATCCGGATACGGCTATGGCCATAGCAAACTGCTGGTAAAGTCTACCCATAATCCCTGGTATAAAGCCCACCGGTACAAAAACTGCTGCAGTAATGAGCGACATGGCAATGACCGGTCCGGAAATCTCCCTCATGGCCTTCACTACAGCTTCTTTGGCTTTGATATTTTCCTTTTGCATGATCGCCATGGTAGCTTCTACCACTACGATAGCATCATCCACCACTATGCCTATGGCCAGCACAAACCCAAAAAGTGTCAATGTATTGATCGTAAATCCCAATGGCACGAATACAGCAAAGGTCCCTACTATAGATACTGGGATGATGAGTATGGGGATAAGGGCTGCTCTCCAATTTTGAAGAAAAAAGAATACCACCACAGATACCAGCGCCAAAGCTATAAATAAGGTTTTGATCACTTCTCCAATGGAGTTCTCCACGACAGAAACCGATTCAAAAGGGATAACATACTCTAAGTCAGTAGGGAAATTCTGAGCTAACCTGTCCATCGTCTCACGGATACCCGTATCGGTATCCAATATATTACTGCCCGGAGTTTGATAGACGATAAGATAAGCAGCAGGATGACCATCCGTAAAATTATTCTGGGCATAATCAAACCTCCCCAGCTCTACCCTTGCTACATCTCGGAGATATACCAGGGCATTGCTCTGATCATCCGCCTTTAGGATTACCTGCTCAAACTCCTCTACTGTCTCAAGCCTTCCGTCAGTAAACAGGCTATATTCAAATGCCTGATAACCAGCCTGAGGAGGAGCTCCTACCCTACCTGCGGCCACCTGTATGTTCTGATCTGCCAATGCAGATACCACCTCACTGGCGGTTATGCCCAATTGGGCCAGTCTATCCGGCTTTAGCCATATCCTCATGCTGAAGTCTTCCGCTCTCGCAAATATGTCCCCTACTCCTTCCACCCTAAGTAATTCATCCTTGACGAATATATTCGTGTAATTACTCAAAAAATCTATTCCATGGGTTCCTTCAGGGGAAATTAAGGATACTATCATCAATAGGCTGGGATCTCTTTTCCTAATGGTTATCCCCAATCTTCTGACCTCTTCAGGTAATAACGGCTCAGCCACACTGATACGGTTCTGCACCTCCACGGCCGCTACATCTATATCAGTACCTATTTCAAACGTTATGTTGATGGTCATACTTCCTTCACTGCTGGATGTACTTTCCATATAGTCCATGCCTGGGGTACCATTGATCTCTCTCTCTAGAATGGTAGTAACTGTCTGCTCAATGGTCTCTGCATCAGCACCTGTATACATTGCGCTGACCTGAATCACAGGAGGAGTGATCTGGGGATATTGACTGACCGGCAGATCCACTATCGCCAATATGCCAAGCAAAAGAATAAAGATAGATACGACGATAGCACTATTAGGCCTTTTTATAAAAGTTTCTGCTATCATCTCAACTTCGTTTTTTCAGCGTTTACAGGATCTCCATCACTTATTCTTTGTACACCTTTTACTATTACTTGTTGTCCTTCTTCTAGTCCTTCCAGTATGACCGTTCTGTCTCTGATGTTTCTTCCGGTATTTACCTTGACCCCTTTGGCTTTATTATCTTCTACTATAAAAACAGAGAATTCTCCCATCTGCTCTATCACCGCCGCTTGGGGTATGGTCAGTACCTCCTCAGGCAGATCGTCTTTTACCGTAAGATTTGCACTTAGTCCTGGCCTGAGTAAATTGTCAGGGTTATCAAACCTTAACCTGATCTGTATAGTACCGGTATTCCTATCCACCGCCCTGTCTATAATATCTATCTGCCCGCCATATGGGTACATCTCCCCGTCCGGTAATCTCAGCAAAAATATGGAATCCCTTTCCGCAGTAGGACTTTCCTGTAACTGAATAAATTTCCTTAAATACCTTTCTTCTGGGTAAAAATCCACACCTATGGGATCATCTTTAGAAATAGTATTCAGAAGTGTCTCTCCGGGGCTTACCAAAGACCCCTGCCTCACCTGGGAAAAACCTACAGTCCCATCTAGTGGGGCATGAATACTGGCATACCTGAGATCTATTAATGCATTTTCCAAATTGGATCTTGCTGACCTTACTTCTTGTTCGGCCGTTCTGAGAGCCGTAACAGCATCATCATAAATCTGTATCGCAATGGCATCCTCTGCCATTAAGGCCTCATACCGCTGTACATCCCTTTTTATCCTTTCAAAATTTGCTTCTGCTATGGACAATGACGAAGCGGCCTGTTCTCTCCTAGCTTCATATCGAGTTTGATCTATGGTGTACATCAACTGGCCTTTTTTCACCTTTTGCCCTTCTTTTACATGGACCCCTGTGACATATCCTACTACATCTGCTCTTAGGTCTATTTCTTCCAAAGCTATAACCGTAGCTGGATACTGCTGGGTAAACCTAACCTCTTCACTGATTACTTCTACAGTGGTTACCCTGGTAGGCAGCTCCTCTTCCTCTTCTTCAGCACAGCTGCTCATACATATCATCCCTATCAGGAAAATATTTCTAAATGTTATCCTAAGTTTCAAGCCTGTATACTTAATATTGCCCCCCATTGATTAATAAATATCGACTTCTAATTGCCCTCTTGCCTTCAATAAGTCCAGTTTACTGCCCATTAATCTAAACACAGCATTATAGTAGTTGATCCTGGATGTTCTCAAATCTGTCTCAGCCTGGATTACTTCCAGAAAATTTTTAATACCAGCCTCATATTGAAGACTTACCGTATTATATATTTCTTCTGCTAACTGATTATTCCCTTCCAAAATATACATCTGGTATAAATTGGATTTATAATTGCTCAGTGCTTCTTGGTGTTCTCTTTGTAGCTGTAACGAAAGATTGTCCTGAGCCAGCTCCAGCTGCCTTAGCTCCAGGTTAGCCACTCTAATATCATGGTTTCTTTTACCTCCCTGAAATATAGGGAAGCTCAACCTTAATCCGGCCAGAGAATTGGGATATGCTCTGTCAAATAACTGGTCCCCAAAGGGAGACTGATAGATGATATTATAGTTGAGAAATGCACTTAGCTGGGGGATATAGGTTCTCTTAAAAAAACTAACATTCATATCCTGCAGAGACTGCTGAAGCTGGATCTGGTGGATTTCCGGACGCTGGGAGATGTCCACTCCCTCTAAAGTATCCACCATAGCACCTGATATCATTCCTTCCAGATCATAAGCCAAGGTGATGGGCTCATCTATTCCCAGCCCGCTCAACTCCCTAAGCAATGCCATCCTTACTTCAAATGTTTCCCTGGACTGGTATAGGGAGGAACGGGTGTTTTGAAGTGTAATAGTGGCACGTTTATAATCTATATTGTCCGTAATGCCTGCTTCATAAAGTGATCTGGCATCCCTCAGCTGCCTCTCTTGCCGCTGTAGATCTTCCTCTGTGATCCTGATCTGTTCTTGGCTGAGCAATACTTCATAAAAAGCTTTACTTACCTCTATTTTAAAATCTATTAAAAAAATTTTCAGCTGCTGATCTGTTTCTCTTCTTCTCAGGTTGGCCTGATCTTTTGCCAGAATCAGCTGATTATTAAAAATAGGCTGATCTAGAAAAAAATTTAAATTAGAATTATACGGCACCCCGGTTCTTACCTCCTGAAACTGCCCAGATGTCGGATTATTAAAATCCGGAAAGATAGCTACCGGCTGTTCAAAATACCGAAAATAATCACCGTCTAAACCAATCTGCGGTAACCATCCTGATAAATCTGACCTTACACGTGCATCTGTAAGGTCCTTCTCTAATAAAGTTTGTTTTAAAAGAGGCTGATTATTATAACTAAACTTCAAGATTTCCTCTAAAGTATATTCAACCGTCTGAGCCCTTGCCATTGGCATACCGATACCCCATATAATCAAACTTAAAAAGACAATAAAGCTTTTATACATAAAGAATATTCAGTTCCAGTCTATAATTTAAAAAAAAGATGCGTCCTGTTCAAAAACTCTCTGCCCTTTTATTTGTTTCAACTTTTTATTTAAATTACCCTTAATCATTGATGATCACACCAGCCAAACCTTACTTTGGTGCCAACTAAATTTTCTGACAATCAAATATCTATAGGCCTTAAAATAGTATAAGCTTACTATTTTAAATTTAAACTATAATAAGCGCTTTAATAGCTAGGTAAAATAAATCTATTTCTTTAATTTTCTCCTGATTAAACTTACCAACTAATAATATATGAAAAAAATATCCATTATCACCTGTCTGTTATTATTCACGGCAGGATTTGCCAGTGCTCAGAATGAATTAAACATTACCGGAAAAGTAACTGTACATGAAACAGATAATGACGGCAAGCATTTCAGCTATGTCATCGTCAATGAGGGGGAGGAGACCATAGAAGGAGGCACTTATAGAGTTTACTTAAAAGTAAATAAAAAATACATCAGTTTCGATCGCAACACCTCCGACTTGGAGCCTGGCAAAGCTGTCCGTTATGAAAGTAATAGGGTATACCACAAAGATCCCAAAACAGATGAATTAAAATATACTCTGGAACTGACCCAAAAAAAACCGAAAAACCGAAAAAAACTTGAAGAAGGCACTATAAGTCTTTAATATACTAGAACACCAGGGCAGTTAAAGCGATGACTGCCCTTTTGCATTCCCCCCGTAGATAGCTACTTATGTATCCATGGGCATAGTAGTGAAAATCATAGAATTTGCCTTTCCCCTATATTCATTTGACATATATACGGGAAATCAAACAGCCATCAATCCAACATTCCCATGCAGCTTTTTAAATGCGATCATTGCGACCAACCGGTCTATTTTGATAATACCTTCTGCAGTTATTGTCAAAATCTGCTAGGTTTTGACGGTATATCATTATCTATGATTTCATTGCACAAAAACAATGACGGGACCATGACAGCTGCCGGATCAGGGATTAATTATCATTATTGTATTAACCATAAACATGATGTCTGTAACTGGATCATACCTGATAGTGATCCGGCGACCATCTGTATCGCGTGTGCTCCAAACAGGACGGTGCCTAATACCTCCATCCCAGAACATTTGGATAGGTGGAAAACCATCGAACAAGCCAAACATAGACTCATGTACGCGCTGCTAAAATGGAGTCTCCCAGTAAAAAGTAAGATATTGGATCCTGACAACGGACTGGCCTTTGACTTCAAATCTGATGAATACCTTCCTGAAGGGCAGAGGGTAATGACTGGACATGCCAGTGGTCTAATTACCATGAATATAGCGGAAGCCGATGATGTAGAACGGGAAATGGCCAAAAAAAACATGGACGAAGTCTATAGGACGGTACTGGGACATTTTAGGCATGAAATAGGCCATTATTATTGGGATCTACTCATATCAGGATCAGAATTTTTAGGAGAATTCCGCGAGTTATATGGAGACGAAGGATATAGCTACCAGGAAGCCCTCGACCGTTATTATAATAATGGGGCACCCGAAGACTGGCGTGAACACTATATCAGTGCCTATGCGACCATGCACCCCTGGGAAAGCTGGGCAGAGACATGGGCACATTATATGCATATCACCGATACTCTTGAAACTGCTTATTCTTATGGATTGACCATAGCCCCTACAGTGGCGCCAGTAAATGCCGGTCTCGCAGCACAAATAGATGTAAATGCATATAATTGTGATGATTTTGATAAAATCTATGAAAAATGGCTGCCTCTGTCCATTATGATGAACAGCTTAAACCGTTCGATGGGGGCTCAGGACCTCTACCCATTTATCATCAATCCTTCCGTTAAAGAGAAATTAAGATTTATTCATAAGGTCATCCATTCACAAAAAAACAAACATTGACAGCTGTATCCAGTTTTTAGATAAAAACAAAGGTTCCATTTTGCATGAACGATCTCCCATATAACATCCCTGCTCAGACGCGTATAGGCCACATACATCTAAAGGTATCGGACCTGCAGCGATCAATTGATTTTTATTGTGGGCTGTTGGGATTTGAAATCACTCAAAAATATGGCAATGATGCTGCATTTATTTCTGCCGGAGGGTATCACCACCATATCGGACTCAATGTGTGGTTTAGCAAAGGAAGCAGTCCTGCCCCCGAGCGGGCTCCAGGGCTCTTTCACACTGCTATTCTGTATCCTGCCCGAAAAGATTTAGCTGAAATATATCTCAGGATACAAAAAGCAGGATATCCCTTTACAGGCGCAGCTGATCATGGCGTCTCCGAAGCGCTATATTTAAATGATCCTGATGATAACGGGGTGGAGTTATATTGGGATAGGCCTATAGAGCAATGGCCTAAAAACAGTGAAGGAACCCTACATATGTATACCCGCCGGTTAGATATGGAGGATTTACTATCAGAGCTGAATATATAAAATTTTATCGTCTTCTCCGCAATAAATTAAATCCTAAAGATGAACAGTGCACCCAACATGGACAGATTTATAAAAGCTCAGCAAAACATCTATGCCCAAGTGGTAACTGAGCTGAAAGCAGGCAAAAAAAGAACGCATTGGATGTGGTTTATTTTTCCTCAGATCCAAGGATTGGGTTCCAGCCCTATGGCTGTAAAATATGGACTGAACGGAATAGAAGAAGCAATGGCCTATTATGCCCATCCTATATTAGGTGTCCGCTTAAAAGAGTGTACGCAAATACTCCTCTCATTAGAAAATCCAGATGTTGATGCTATTTTCGGATATCCTGACCATCTAAAGCTAAAATCTTCCCTAACACTTTTCTCAATTATCGCCGAGGACTCTGTATTTAACACGGCCATCAGCCGTTTGTTCCAAGGGCAAAAAGATGAACTTACACTTCGTCTCATCAATGGTGAAAATCCACATAAAAGGTAAAGCTACCATATCATCCTAGACTCCTAAAAATCCCAAAAAAGTAACAGGGATAAGCTTTACATAATCTATAACATTTTGCAGTCAGCCAAGCCGCTTGACCAAGGTGATTTTCGTTTACCCATCCGATATCAGCATTAATTTATAACCATCCTACTGAACAAATATGCATGTATACCTTTTAATAATATAGAAAAGGGTAATAACGGCATAATTAAAGATATAGTTTAAATGAATGATTTAGAAAAATATTTTAGAAATAACGAAGACAGACTGATCCACAAGTGGATACATTTTTTTGATGTATATGACAGACATTTTTCTAGATTTAGAGATCAGGAAATTACTATATTGGAAATAGGGGTATCTCAAGGCGGAAGCCTTCAAATGTGGAAAAATTACTTTGGCCCAAAAGCTAAAATCTATGGAATAGATATAAATCCTCAATGTAAACAGTTAGAAGAGAAGAACATAGAAATATTTATAGGCTCCCAGGCTGATAGGGATTTTTTAAAGAATGTGAAAGCCCAAATTCCCCATGTGGATATTCTTATCGATGATGGAGGACATACTATGGAGCAGCAGATAGTCACCTACGAAGAAATGTTTGACCATGTAAAAGATAATGGAGTCTACCTGGCTGAGGACCTTCACACTTCCTATTGGCTAAAGTTCGGAGGCGGATACCAAAGAAAAGGTACTTTTATAGAATACAGCAAAAAATTCATAGATTATCTAAATGCCCATCATTCTGAACAAAAAACATTAAAAGTAAACCATTTTACCAATTCGGTCGACTCCATTCACTACTATGACAGCATATTGGTTTTGGAGAAAAAGAAACGGGAGGCACCCTATCATTTGCAGACAGGAACGGCAAGTTTTCCTTTGAAAAAGGAAAAAAGAAACCTATTAAGAAAAACTAAAGATCTGGCCATAACGGTGGTCAATAAAGGGCTACGCTTATTTAATTTCAAAAGTTTTATTTGGAAATAAACTCCCCCTGATGTAAACCCGGACTTGCTTATTTCTTAATGGCAGGTAAAAAGCCAATGATTTACAGGAGTATAAACTGGCCACTGGTGATTTTATACTGTATTGAAACGAGCGTATTTCTCATATGTGACTATTGATACCTTACTGCATCCGTTGGTCATTATATTTTCATCTGTCTTCTTTTTAAACAAATAGTGTTTTTTTAAGTTTTCCCAAACAGCAAAAATCTTAAAGAATGCACACATGCACCTCAACAAAACAAATATCCTCGAAACGGAAAAAATAAAAAGAATTAACCTTATCAATTCCATATCCGGAATTAAACCAGCCAATTTGATCGGTACTGCGTCCAAAGATAAAAACAGTAATCTGGCTATATTCAGTTCTGTGATCCATCTGGGAAGTGATCCAGCACTTTTGGGATTTATACTACGGCCTAAAGACGAGGTGCCGAGGCATACCTATGAAAACATTTTAGAGACGGAACATTATACGATCAATCAAGTAAATAAGTCCATCTCCAAACAGGCGCATTATACCGCCGCTAAATTTGACAGAGGAGTTTCTGAATTCGAACAGTGCAAACTGACAGAAGAATATTGTTATGGTTTTCATGCGCCATTTGTAAAAGAAAGCTTACTCAAAATCGGAATGAAATACCTAGAGAGTATTCCTATCAAAAGAAACGGCACTACACTGGTCATAGGAGAAATCCAGCATCTGATTATAGCCGATCAGGCCATAAATGATGAAGGATATATAGATTATCAAATGTTAAATTCTTCAGGCATAGTGGGGCTAAACAGCTATTATACCCTAAATAAAAGTGAAGATTACCCTTACCCTCGTCCATCCGAATTACCTGACTTTTAAAGGTTCTTTATTAAAACAAAGCTTATAACAAAAAAGTAAGAACCATCATTTTCGATGGCATATTTTTTAAATCCCTTTATTTCTGGTCATGTTAAGTATCGGAAAGACATTAGCGTAGGTTGTGGCCTATGAACGTATTCAATTCTTCATTTTTATTTTTATGAATGAATAGGCTGATCTGTTATGATATTTTTCATCCTAAGGATCAAGAGCTTTTTTAGGTTCCTATTGCTTAAAAAAGCCATCTTTTAGCACTCCAAAACAAAAATAAATTCCCGGCTGCATATAGGGCTTTCTTCATTAATATATTTATCTTGGTCCCCCCAACATACCCTAGATGTATACCCACAAGTCCATATTACTCATACTATTAAGCCTTATTTATATAGAGGTAACAGCACAATCTTCCACTAATGGATATCTATTCAAAAAACTTGATGAAAACAAGGGCCTATCCAATAGCATCGTCCAGACAATCATTAAAGATCAGAATGGTTTCATGTGGTTTGGTACTGCCAATGGCCTTAACCGGTTTGATGGCAACAGGATCAGGACATTTTACAGTGATATCAGTGACACCACATTTTTGAGCAACAGCTCTATAGCCAAAATATATAATGGACCTGATAACAACCTTTGGGTGAAAAATGTCGATGGCATCTTTAATGTCTATATAGCTGACAAAGAAATATTCGACAGGGATATCACCACATTTGCAGACATGTATTCCTTAAAAAGTGAACAGGTAAATGTAGTAATTCAGGATGAATCAAACCGGTATTGGTTTGGCCATCCCTATGAAGGAATATCTGTTTATGATCCTATTAAGAAAAAAACCACTTATTTGACCCATAACTCAAGGGAGCAGCACACGTTATCTTTCAACCATGTGTCTTTCATAGCACCTGGAATCAATCATGAAATATGGGTGTCTTATCAGAATGGTGCGGTAGATGTATTGGATGCCAAAACGCTCAAAAAACTTAGAAATTATAAAACAGAAGATATACTGGATGTGGGCCTAAGTTATGAGTCCGAAATATATGTGGATTCAGAAGGTGACGCTTGGATGTACTTCCCTGAAAACCCTTTTGGTATCATTCATATAAATTCCATTTCACATAAGCTGACTCAAATAGATGAAGACCACCCTGATTATCCTCTAAACAACAATCTCGTTAAAGGAATCGTAGAAAACAAAAAAGGAGAGATATGGGTAGGGACCGACCATGGGGGCCTGAATATTATAGACAAGTATAATAAAGATATAAAACATATCAAGCATGATCCTGATATCAATCAAAGCCTGTCCGCCAATTCAGTTTTTGCCTTATATAAAGATGATGAAGATATCATTTGGATAGGCACCCATAAAAGAGGTATAAATTATTATCATCAAGGTATCTTAAAATTTTCACATATCCGCAGAAACGCTATAGCAGATTCATCCTTACCATTTAATGACATCAATGCCTTTGCGGAAGATTCACTAGGCAATTTATTCTTGGGGACCAACGGGGGAGGATTGATCTACCACAACCGCAAAGATGGAACCTACCGGACTTATAAAAACAATCCAAATGACCCCAAAAGTTTGGCAGGCGATGTTATTGTAGATTTGCTGATAGACCATCAGGGGATTCTTTGGATCGGTACTTATATGAATGGGTTAAGCAGGTTCAATGGAGCATATTTCCACAATTACACGCACGACCCTCAAGACCCCGGAAGTCTATCGGATGTAAATGTCTGGAAACTATATGAAGATAGCAATAAAAGGCTTTGGGTGGGTACACTTCGCAAAGGCCTCAATCTTTTTGATAGAAAGCATGATCGCTTTATTCATTATCCAGTTTTAGGGGATGTATTTAGGTTAAACAACCAGTATATTTCATCATTTACGGAGGACAGAGACGGTAATCTTTGGATAGGAGGAGGGTATGGTATAGATGTGATTAATCTGGAGAACAACTATCACCATTATTATTCGGCCAATGATGGTAAATCCGGCCTTGTGGGTAATAATATTTCTGAACTTCTAACAGATAGTCAGGGTATCATTTGGGCCACCACTTCTCAGGCATTAAACTATTATGATACTATTCAGAAAAAATTCATAGCCTACAACCACAAAGATGGTCTTTCCACTGATTATTTGATTTCTATTTTGGAGGACGGTCAAAGTAATCTCTGGATAAGTACCCAAAAGGGGCTTACCTATGCCGCCATAGACAGACTTAGTGATCAATTTAAGATTAACTTCAAAAACTTTAATGAAAAAGATGGTCTCCAAGCAGCTTTTTTCAATAAAAACGCTGTCCTGAAAACGAAAAACGGTGATTTCATGTTTGGAGGCCCTAATGGATATAACCTGATAAATCCGCTCCACTTAACTTTTGACCAAAGAGAGGCAAAAGTTCTTTTCACTGAATTTCATCTTTTTAATAAACAGGTACCTATTGGATCCTTTATGGATGGTAGACAAATTTTAAAAAATTCCATAACGAATACCAAACACCTTAAACTAAAATATGATGAGAACATATTTTCTATAGACTTTTCTACTTTATATCTTGTCAAAGATGAAAAAATAAATTTTAGGTATCGGCTGGAAGGTTTTAATGAAAACTGGATAGTGCTATCCGAACCACCCTATAGGGTCACTTATACCAATCTAGATCCAGGTGCATACCGACTAGTGGTACAGGCGGCCAATAGTGACGGTAAATGGCCTGAGCAAAATTATGCTATCAACATCACCATAATGGCTCCATTCTGGCAAACACCATTAGCGTATTTTATATATTTCATCATCTTAGTAGCCGTAGTATTTATAGCAAGAAAACTCACTGTAAATAGAGAAAGAGAAAAATACAGAAGGCTTGAAGAAAGTAGAGAAACTAGAAGAATTAAAGAATTAGACAGATTAAAAACCAAGTTTTTCACTAATATCAGTCACGAGTTCCGTACTCCTCTAACATTAATTTTAGCTCCGATAGATAGATTATCAAAAAACAATAATTCGGAGGAAGATGCCCATCAATATCGCACCCTTCAAAAAAATGCCAGAAGGCTGCTCAACCTGGTTAACCAGCTTTTAGATATTAAAAACATCGAAAATGAAGGTTTGTTTTTTAACCCTATAGAAGGGGATATTATTTCATTTATAGAAGAATCGGTTTTTGCATTTTCAGAATTGTCCGAAAACAAACATATTAATTTAAATCTTGAAAGTGATTTGTCATTTCTTCACACCAAGTTTGATGCTGAGATGATCGAAAAAATCATTTTTAACCTTCTTTCCAATGCATTTAAATTTACTCCATCCTATGGATACATAACGGTACGCTGCCAATTTGAGGAAAAAGAAGAGGGTCGGGGCTTATTGAAAATCAGTTTTACAGATTCGGGGATAGGAATTCCCGAATCTGAACTTCCTAAAATTTTTGATAGGTTTTATACGTCTCACAGTGGTGATGAGATATTAAATGTAGGTAGTGGTATCGGTCTCTCTTTGGCATTGGAATTTGCTAGACTGCACGGTGGAGATATAATAGCAAAAAGTTCATTAGGCAAAGGAGCTGAATTTATAGTCTCTTTAGATCTGCCCTACCATTCAGAACAATTAGCATGGACCCATATAGATGATCAAACCGATGATTTTGCTATAGGAAAGGGAGCAAAAGGCAAAAACCCATTATTATTGCTAGTAGAAGACAATGAGGAATTTAGGCACTATTTAGCGGAATGCCTAAAAGAAAAATATAGCGTAGCTATGGCCAAAGATGGAAAAGAGGGCTTGGAAAAAGCACTGAAGCTCATTCCGGATTTAATCATATCTGATATGATGATGCCTCATATGAACGGGGTTTTGCTTTGTCAACATATCAAAAAGGATATCAAGACTTCTCATATTCCCGTGATCATTCTGACTGCAAGGAGCTCTGAAGAAAAACACTTGGAAGGTCTACATTCTGGATGCAACCTATACATCACCAAGCCTTTTAATCTGGACATATTGCTATCAAGTATAGACAATTTGCTTTCTGAAAGAGAACGTCTCCAAAGCCATTATCGGAAAATAATCACTGTGAATACCAGCGAACATGAAATAGAATCACTGGATGACCAATTGATCCAAAAGGCTGTTCAGGTAGTAGAAAACCATTTAGACAAGCCTGAATTCTCTGTAGAGCAAATGAGTAAAGAAATTGGTATAAGCAGAGGTCAGCTTTATAAAAAGATACATAGTTTGACAGGTAAAAGTCCAGTGGAATTTATCCGGCAGATCAGGTTACAAAGAGCCGCCCAGTTACTCGGTAAAAGTCAGTTAACTATAGCTGAAGTGGCCTATAAAGTAGGTTATAACAATGCAAAGTATTTTTCTAAACATTTTAAAGAATATTACGGAACACTTCCTTCCACTTATGCCTCTAAAAAATCAGAAGGTATGGAACTATAAGTAGCAGTTAGGCCATCTATTTTTTTGTATAGGGGATGATTTCACATTTGGTATCCCAATCGGAAACATTCAGAATACCTCCCAGTATAGCAAATAGCTTTTATTTGTTTTTTCAATAACAAACCCAAGATACCCATGAAACTCACTATCTCTCTTTCTTTATTATTTTTGCTGTTTTGTACTTCTAAATTTACTGCTCAGGATCACCACGAAAATAACGGATTTACCCCTTCTTCAATAAGTCATCTAAGTGTTATAAATAACCAATTAGTAGATGATGATGGGAACCCAGTTATCCTCCGTGGTATAAGTTATGGATGGCACAATTGGTGGCCCAGGTTTTATAATAGCAGCACAGTTAAGACTTTCAAAAACGATTGGAAGGTTAATTTAGTGAGGGCTGCGATGGGCGTGGAACCTGATGGTGGCTATATAGATAATCCTGCATGGTCTCTCAGTAAAATAAAATCCGTAATAGAAGCTGCTATTGAAGAAGACATATATGTCATCATAGACTGGCACAGCCATAACATAAAGCAAGAAGAAGCTATAGCTTTTTTCACAGAAATGGCAAAATCATATGGAGACAGGCCAAATATTATTTACGAAATATTCAATGAACCTGAAGATCAAAGCTGGGATGAAGTGAAGTCCTATAGCATAGCCGTCATCAATGCAATAAGAGCCCATGATCCTGATAACATCATTTTAGTAGGTTCACCTCACTGGTGCCAGGACATTCATCTAGTGGCAGATGACCCTATAGTAGGGTATGGTAATTTGATGTATACCTTACATTTTTATGCCGGGACACATAAGCAGTGGCTACGAGATAGAGCAGATTATGCTTTGGGCAAGGGTATTCCGATCTTTGTGTCAGAATGTGCATCTATGGAGGCCACAGGAGACGGTCCTATTGACCATGAATCGTGGAATGAATGGCTGACTTGGATGGCAAAGCACCAACTCAGCTGGGCCACTTGGTCCGTCTCTGATAAGGATGAGACTTGCTCTATGTTCTTGCCATCCTCCTCTGATACGGGACCGTGGAAAGCTCATGAAATAAAGCCCTGGGGTCAGATCGTCAAAAATTCAATTACCCAGCACAGTAAATAGGTTTAACGTGATGGAGTTTTATCAAGGCCACCTCTATTTTAAATAAATACGCAGTGAGAGTAACAATTCAATCCGGAATTTTTTCTGACAAACATTACCTGTATAACCTTCACAAATAGACATTAGAGCTCATTTTGAAGCAGGTGAAAACATTTGATACCCTATTTAGAAACATATGAATAACCTTCACCTTAAAAGGGAAGATTAAATTTGACCTCAATCGATTGCATTAAACCCAAAATAAAATCTTCGCTTTCCTCATATTGAGGTTCGTTCATATTTTTTTGGGTGAAATGTATCCTTATAGACCATCATAACCCCCAAGCAGAATGAACCATAAACCGTAAACTTTCAAGCCCCTTTTTCCTGACCATAAGCCAATGCCAATTGGCTTATGGTCAGGAAACAAGTACAATCAAGAATAACCTAAAATAACACTTTATGAAAAGACTCTTACCGCTTTTGCTCTTTCTAATAGTAGGATGGGCGCACGCACAAGTAACAATCCGTGGAAAAGTCACCTCGGAAACTGACGGCCTGGGGATACCGGGGGTCACAGTACAGGTAAAGGAAACCAATGCTGGAGTAGCTACTGACATAGATGGAAATTATACCATTACTGCCATAAATGGTCAGACCCTGATCTTCAGATCCATGGGCTATCAAACCCGAGAAATAAATGTAGGCAACCAGACTACTATAAATCTATCTATGACGGAAGATCTGGCCAGTCTGGATGAAGTGGTGGTGGTAGGTTATGGTACTATGAGAAAAAAGGATATGACCAGTGCTCATGTCTCTGTCTCATCTGAAGACATCACCAGAACAGTAAATACTACAGTAGAACAAGCCCTACAAGGCCGTGCGGCAGGTGTTTATGTCACCCAAAATACCGGAGCTCCGGGAGGAGGCATATCAGTAAACATACGGGGAGTCAGTTCCATCAGTGGAACTACTGAGCCCTTATATGTGATTGACGGCGTACAGATACAGCCTGCTTCGGTATCATTCGGCGCTACTGCCGGGACTAATCCCCTTGCGGCACTTAATCCAAGTGATATAGAATCTATGGAAATCCTTCAAGGTCCCTCTGCTACAGCCATATATGGTTCTAGAGGTACTAATGGAGTGGTTCTAATTACAACTAAAAGAGGGCAATCAGGAGATGTACTGGTGAGTTATAATTATTTATACAGCTTACAGGACAAGCCGTCTCCTTTGGCTACAATGAACCTTCAGCAGTATGCTGGCATGGTAGGGGAAATCAATGCTGCTATTGGTGGCGAAACTCCTGCTGCTTTCCTAGATCCTTCACTATTAGGTGTTGGTACTAACTGGCAAAATGAACTGTTCCAGACCGCGGGCCTGCATAAGCATTCACTTAACCTTAGCGGAGGAACAGAAAAAACCAATTTCTTTCTATCGGGAGAGTATTTTGATCAAGATGGAGTAGCCATCGGTTCAGGTTTCCAAAGATATTCCCTCAGATTAAACCTGGATAACCAAACGAGAAGCTGGTTAAAACTAGGGGTCAATCTTCAGGTATCTGAAACCGATGAGCAGTTGGCTACAGGAAGTACGGATGTCATTAACAATGCCATACAAATGGGGCCCCATATCCCGGTAAGAAACCCTGATGGTAGCTGGGGAGGCGCTGATCCTATAAATGGCAGTAGCTTACAGTTTACTCCCGCTAATCCTATTGCACTAGCCAATCTTTTGGACCGTTCGCTGACAAGAAGAGGTGTATTGGGAGGATTTTCTGCTGATGTGAACATTATTGAAGGTTTGACTTTCAGAACCCAGTTAAATGGAAACATAAATTACTCCAATGGTAGTTTCTTTACCCCTACCTATAGATTAGGTGTCGTCACCAATGATGTAAATACGCTGATAAAAAGATCCGAAAACAGTTTTTATTGGAACTGGGCACAAATCTTAAATTACAGCAGAACTTTAGGCAGACACTATATAGATATAATGGCCAGCCATGAAGCACAGGCTTCCAGGTATGAGTTCATGGAAGCCACCAGACAAAACTTCCCTTCCAACGACTTACCTGCACTAGGACTGGGATCCGCCCAAGGAGCTACCAACAGCGGTGGCCAGGGCCACTGGGCCATGGAGTCTTACTTTGGTAGGATTAACTATACCTTCGATGACAGGTACATCGTACAGGGGGCTATAAGAGCTGATGGATCAGCGAATTTCGGTCCTGAAAACAGGTGGGGATATTTTCCATCTGTATCTGCCGCCTGGAGAGTGTCTGAGGAGAATTTTATGAGAGACATCCTCTGGGTAGATGAATTTAAGATCAGGGTAGAAACTGGCCTTACTGGTAATCAGGGCAGTGCGGGAGCTATATTTGCGCCTTTAAGCTCACCAAGTATCCCTACACCGTTTGGAGGTGGATTTTTGGTATCCCGGTTCGGTAATCCAGGTCTACAGTGGGAAGAAACGCTTACTAATAACATTGGCTTTAATTTAAATTTATTCAGCAGCAGAATCCAACTGGAAGGCGATTTTTATGTAAAGAAAACCGATAACCTCCTCCTACCAAACCCGCTTCCATGGTACATGGGAACAGATGGTCCGGGGAGTATAGGTACCCCTACTGTAAATATAGGAGCACTTGATAACAGAGGATGGGCATTTACGATCAATACAATCAATATTGATAACAGGGCTTCGGGTTTTAGCTGGAATTCAAACTATAACATCTCGGGGTTCAGAACCAATGTAACACAATTCTTCAGTGAATCAGCCTTTATAGACAGGACTGCCTGGTATATGAATGATTTTACGCAGAGAGCTGTAGTAGGCCTTCCACCCTGGATGTTCTTTGGGTATCAATATGACGGTATATTCCAGTCTATCGAAGAAATAGAAGCCAGCCCTGTTCCTGCAGACAATAATGGAAACAGATTACCTATAGGGCCAGAGGGGGTATATGTAGGGGATGTGAAGTTTAGAGACATCAATGGGGACGGCATCATAGATGAACGTGACCAGACTTTTATCGGCAATCCCTGGCCTAAATTCAGCTTTGGGATGACCCAGCAGTTCAATTATAAAAATTTTACACTGGATATCTTATTTACTGGATCTTATGGCAATAAGATATACAACTTCAATAGATTTATTAATACAGATCCCAACAATATATTCTTAGGAAGAAATATGCTTCTAGAAACATATGGCTATGCTCAAATAGGCATGGATGATCAGGGAAATCCATTCATTACCAATCCGGAAACTGATGTGCCGCGAATCAATATAACTGACCTGAACGGTAATTTCGGCCGGATCTCTGACAAGTTTGTAGAAGATGGTTCTTACATAAGGGTCAAAAATATACAGTTAGGTTATCAGGTACCTAGAAGCATGTTGGCAGGACAGAATATAGTAAGAGGAGCTAGAATGTCTATAGGTGTTCAGAATGCTTTCACCTTCACTAAATATACTGGGTTTGATCCAGAAGTAGGTGCCTATGTAGGTAATAACGTATCAGCAGCCAGCCAATTGATAGGAGTTGATTCCGGCAGATACCCTCTTACCAGAATGTATACTTTTAGTTTAGGTATTGATTTCTAATAGATAAATAAAGAAATATGAAAATATATAACAGATTCAGACATATAGCCTTTAGTGCCCTCCTAACATTAGGTGGCACAATGGGCTGTTCAGAGGATTTTCTGGACAGGCCCCCATTGGACGCCATAGTGGATGCCAACTTCTATCAAAATGATGAACAGGTCCTGTCCGCTTCAGCACCTCTATATAATATCGTATGGTTCACTTATAATGATAAAGCATCCCACGGATTAGGTGATGCCAGAGGAGGAATTTTAACATCAGGATCCTACCAGCTTCAAAATGTAAGATTCAATACCACAGGAGAAACGCCTGAAAATGGCGAGGCTTGGAGATCTTTCTACAACGTAGTGGCCCAGGCCAATTCAATGATCAATAACATCAATACCTTTGCCGGTGATGCAGTGACGGAGAGAATTAAAAACCATGCTATAGCTGAAGGCAGATTTATGAGGGGGCTGGCTTATTCCTACCTTGTACAGAACTATGGTGCTGTTCCGATCATCACCAACAATACCACTTTACTGCAGGACACCTCTATTACCAGACACACGGAAGAATCGGTATGGCAGTTTATCATAAAAGATCTCCGCTTTGCGGCAGAGCATCTTCCAGCCCAGTCTGTTCAGCGTGGTAGACTCAATCAGTGGAGCGCAGAAGGACTGCTGGCCAAAATGTATCTGACCAAAGCCGGTATCAGTGGTACCAGAAACAGAACCGATATGGACAGTGCAGCCTATTTTGCTAAAAGAGTCATAGATAACAGTGGTGCTTCCTTAATGCCTAACTATGAGGACTTATTCAAAACAGCTAATAATAACAATGCCGAAACCCTGGCAGCCCTACAGTGGACTTATAACGCAGGCCAATCCAATGCCTGGGGTGCGCAGAATTCAGTACAGGCATTCCTGGCATATGGATCTGAAATCACTGGCTTTGGTGATGGATGGGGGGGAGATATCGGAGCTTCCAAATGGATGCTGGAGCTATACGATGACCTGACATTTGACAAAAGACGAAAAGCTACCTTTATGCTTCCGGGGGATCACTACACGTATATCACGCAAGTGCCAGCAGGGGGATCTGCCCAACAGCTAAGAGTGCCTGCCCAAAGTGAAGAGGCGGGTAGGGTTTATAATACCCGGGCATGGGTGAAAAAATATGTGGTAGGAAGACCAGAAGACAACGATGGACGCGTAGTACAACAGGGTACGGAAATCAACACCTACATATTAAGGCTGGCTGATGTCTATCTTACCTATGCAGAGGCTGTTTTGGATGTAAATCCCGGAGAAGCTTTGACGTATTATAACCTGGTCAGGCAAAGAGCCGGTGTAAATTCCAAAGGAAGCATTACTTGGGA
This sequence comes from Anditalea andensis, assembly GCF_000714815.1. Lineage (GTDB taxonomy): Bacteria > Bacteroidota > Bacteroidia > Cytophagales > Cyclobacteriaceae > Anditalea > Anditalea andensis. Next base: position 294,486 of record NZ_JMIH01000023.1, read on the forward strand.
AGATATATTCCATGAAAGAATCATGGAATTTGCGATGGAAGGCCAGGCATGGTATGAATTCACTAAATTACATTACTACGATCCTAACAGAACTTACCAGATTTTAGCCAACCAGGACAGGGGAACCTTCAGAATTTATCCTGACCGTATACCCAATCCTACCTTATGGGAACTGGAAATACCTGCAACCGATGTGACACCTAGACGGTTTCCTGTCAACTCCAGCAATTTTAGGATTCCGATTCCTTCAGTAGAATTATCAAGAGCACCTAACTTGAGAAAAGCACCTGTACCGTATAACTTTAATTAACAGGATGTAGCTTAATTGGCAGGGGTAACCTCCAAACATTCAAACATAAAAATAACATATGAAAAATATAATTCTTCTACTAAAAAGCCATCAAAACCTATGGACAGCCATGATGCTGCTTTTATTAATGGGTAGTATGGCATCTTGCTCGGACGATGAATTTGACACTTCAGCCCCCCCGGTCATCGAGAGGATAAGAAATACCAATCCCAATACAGCTGACAGTTCATTTGTCAGTGCTACTTTGGGAAGTACCATAGCCATACTTGGCAATAATCTGAGTACTACCTTAGAAGTCTACTTAAATGATTATCCTCTGGGAGTGAACCCAGCTTATGTAACAAATAATACAGTCGTCATTCAGATCAATGATTCTGTACCTACAGTAGCTACTAACCCAGATGTAATAAATAAACTAAGACTGGTCACCAGAGCAGGTGAAGCTACTTACGATTTCCAAACCCTGCCTCCGGCTCCTCAGGTATTGCAGGTTAAGAACCAATATGTGGGCCCGGGTGACCAGCTTACTTTATATGGAAGATATTTCTATTTTGTGGATACAGTATATTTTCCGGGCGACGATGTTTTTGTAACTACAGGCATCCAGACCAATGCAGGGGGAAATACCCTTACAGTCACAGTGCCTGAAGGACTGGACTTTTCAGAGAGTTCCAATGTAATAGTGGTTTCAAGAAGTGGTGCCTCTGCTACTAACCGTAACACGCAGATATATTCAGGATGGGGCATGGTAGCAGATTTTGATACACCTGGTGTGCTTAACTGGCCCTGGGATTGGGGATGGGGCATATCCGGCGACATGATCCGAAATACACAGCCAGGCATTGCGGCCCTGGATGGTAACTTTGCAGGCATGAACCAAGCTTTCCCGGCCAACAATGACTGGAACAATGACAAAGTGATCAATCTGGCAGCATGGAGTGGTGAACAGATGTTTCCCACCACGCCATCAAACCTTTATAACCCTGCAGCACCTGCCGGTAATTTTGATATCCGTTTTGAACTGGCCATAAACAGTGCCATGCCCATACAGGATCTGTCGGTACAGATATGGTATCCTGACAGAAATGAAAATGAATTAAGCTACACCATTCCACTTAGCGAATTTGCAAGAACCGCTGATGGCACCTGGTATACTTTTTCTGCTAATATGACCCAATTGACAAATGGAAATAATAGATTGGGTACCTATGCAGACTTTTTAGCAGGCGACCATGATGGCATCAGACAGTTAAGACTGGTAATACAAAACACCAACCCGACACAGAATATCCGTGCTACTATAGGTATAGATAATATACGAATAGTCCGTGCCGTGCGCCAGCAATAGTAATGTAATGTTCTCATATAATTAAAGGGTTTTTAATTATTCTCGGAGTGGCTCATGGCTGCTCCGAGTTTTTATATCTCTGGAATTAATAATTTATGATAGTAGAAATCCGAATATTCGTTCCATTCTTATTATGGACTGCGTGTCTATGGGCATGCACAGGTCCTGCGTCCGAAAACCAAACCCTTTTTGAATTAATACCAGCCGAACAATCAGGTATATTTTTTAGCAATAACCTTAAAGAAACAGCATTGGCCAATATCCTCACATATCAATATTTCTATAATGGAGGTGGTGTAGCGGTTGGTGATGTAAACAATGACGGGCTAATGGATTTGTTTTTTACCGGCAACATGACATCTAATAAACTCTATCTCAATAAAGGTGATTTAAAATTTCAGGATATTACCCTGGCTACAGGTACAGCAGGAAGGGAAGAGCACTGGACGACAGGTGCTGTAATGGTGGATATCAATGGAAATGGCCTCATGGATATATACGTTTGTTATTCAGGAAATCTTCCTTCAGATGCAAGAAGAAACCAGCTTTTTGTAAACCAAGGTATTGATGAGCAGGGTATCCCCTACTTTGAAGAAATGGCTAAAGCATATGGAATAGATGATCCCGGATACAGTACTTCAGCTTTATTTTTTGATTATGACCTAGATGGTGATTTGGACCTCATGCTATTACAGCACAATCCAGAACTCTACAGCAATCTCGATGAATCAAATTATAGAAAAAGATTACAGGAGCATTCCCCAGATATGAGTTCAAAACTATTTAAAAATAATGATGGCATATTTGAAGATGTTACCTTAGAAGCCGGTTTAAGCGGTACGCCGCTGAGCTATGGATTAGGTGGAAATGTGGCTGATGTAAATGGGGACGGATACCCTGACATCTACATCGCAAATGATTATTCAGCTCCCGACTATCTCTATATCAACAATGGCAACGGTACTTTTTCAGATCGCATAAATGAGCAGATAGGGCATACCAGCTTATATACTATGGGAATGGATATAGCTGATTTTAACAATGATGGCCTACTGGATATATATACCCTGGACATGCTTCCGGAAGATAACCGAAGGCAAAAACTGCTTTTCTCTCCGGAAAATTATGACCACTTTGACCTTTTTGTGAAGGTAGGTCTCCACCACCAGTATATGCGTAATATGCTTCAAATGAATAATGGAAACGGTACCTTCAGTGAAATTGGCCAACTGGCGGGGATATCTAATACCGACTGGAGCTGGACACCTTTATTCGCTGATTTTAATAATAGCGGTAAAAAAGATTTATTTGTTTCCAATGGCTTCCTCAAAGACTTAACTAACTTAGACTTTATAAACAACAGGAAGGAGTATCTCCAAAACCAAAAAGTAACACAGAATGGATTGATAGAACTGATCCATACCATGCCCACCACCCCTTTGCAGAACTATATTTTTGAAAATCAAGGAAATCTACGCTTTTCTAATATGGCCAACGATTGGGGACTAAATCAGTTAAGTAATAGTAATGGCGCTGTATATGTAGATCTGGACAATGATGGAGACCTTGAGCTGGTGATCAATAATATTAATCAATCCGCGTTCCTCTACAAAAACAACTCACGTGAATCCCAGCAATCAAATTTTTTGCAAATAGAACTGGAAGGTAAAAATAAAAACACCCTAGCTCTGGGGACCAAAGTTACTATATACTCGGATGGCCAACTCCAAATGCAGGAACAGACTCTTTATAAAGGTTATCAAGGAAATGTAGGTCCAGTGCTCCATTTTGGACTAGGAGATTGGAAAAGAATAGACTCATTGATCGTTAATTGGCCAGGTGGATCTTCCGAATCTATAATTCACCCTGAATACAATCAACGCCTAGTTTTATCTGCATCCAATGCCAATACTCCCGCAAAAGAAAAAATCTGCACATCCCCCAAGTGGATAAGCGAACCTTCCATTAGTGAGCTGGCCCATTCTAATATTATTTTTAATGACTTTAATAGACAGTCTCAGCTGATGGAAAACCTGAGTGCAAAAGGGCCTGTACTTATTAAAGCAGATGTAAATGGGGACGGCTTGGAAGATATATTTCTGGGAGGGGGATATGGAGAAGCTGGGAAAATTTTTATCCAAAACAAAAATGGAGAATTTAATAAGTCCAATGCTTTCTCTGAGTATAATGCAGAAGCTGTCGATGTGCACGCAGCATTTTTAGATGCGAACGGAAATGGCCATTTAGACCTATATATAGTCAGAGGAGGCTATCACCAATTTAAAAGCAGGGACCAAAAGTTAAGGGACGAACTTTACATTAATGATGGTAATGGAAATTTTACAAAAAGTACAGTTGGAACCATACCGGAAATCTTTAACAGCAGCTCTGTGGTAGTACCAATGGATATTAATAATGATGGCTATACCGATCTATTTATCGGAGGAACATATGTTCCTGGTAGATTTCCGGAATCAGACGAAAGTTATGTACTTCTAAATAAAGGAAATGGGGCTTTTAAAATGATCTCTGGAGATGAATGGCCGATTTTATCTTCTCTCAAACGGATCAATGATGCTGTGGTAACTGATATAAATAAAGATGGCTCACAGGAATTGGTAATAGCCTCCGAATGGGCACCGATTTATATATTAAGCTCCTATGGTAATAGACTGGAAAATATAACTGATAAGTTAATTGATGAGAATTTTAGAGGTTTATGGAAATGTTTGTTAATTACAGATCTTAATGGCGATGGGCAGGTAGAGTTAATATTAGGTAACCATGGATTAAATTCACCATACAGAGCTAGCAGAAAAGAACCCATGCAGCTTCATTTTGCAGATTTTGACCAAAATGGGTCGGTAGATCCCATTTTATCTTACTATATACATGGAAAGCGTTACCCTATTTTGTCCCGAGACGAACTGGCGGCCCAGATGTACAGGAAGAAAGCAGTGTTTTCTTCCTATGGTCAATATGCAGAAGCCACCTTAGAAGATATATTGACTAAAGCAGAAATAGACAAAGCAGAAATACTTGAAATAAACACCTTGGAGACCATGTTGTTCATTTTAAAAAACGGGAAGTATATCGTTTCACCACTTCCCTATCAGGTACAAATGGCACCTGTAAAATCAGTCATTTCTCTAGAGGGCAAACCCAAAGCTCTGTTCTTTGCAGGTAACAGTAATTACAGCAGAATTAAAATCGGAAAGATCGATGGAAATTATGGGATATTGCTTAAAGCAGATGATAATTTTGAATATTCATATACCTCCCAGTACATTTCTGGATTTCGCGTAAATGGAGATGTCAATTCTACCTTAAATATAAATGGCAGCTTATATATAGGAATACATAACCAACCTGTAGCCATTTACAAGCCACTCGAATGAAAAACAATGTCAATTAAACCCTATTTTAAAACCTGTGTTAACCATCGTAAATTGATCATGAGAAAAAAACTATACCTCCTATTTATACTATCCGCAGGATTTTTATCCTCTTGCCACCGGAGTAATCTTAATTATAATTTCCCAGAAACTGAAGCAATCAGACTAAATCAGATCGGATATTATCCGGAATCTAAAAAATTTGCAGCTATATCAGCTCATGAAGCTACAGGAACTTTCTATCTTACCAAAGCTGATGAAAACACACCAGTATACGAAGGTGATCTTTCAGAAGCTGTATCTTCGGATTATTCAGATAAAAAAACGAAACTGGCTGATTTTTCTGCATTTACCCAAAAAGGCGAGTACAGATTGGTTATCCCAAGCGCAGGTAAATCTTATCCTTTTAAAATTGAGGACGGGATTTTTGAAGAATTGGCTAAAGGATCCATTAAAGCTTTCTACTATAACAGGGCATCCTCCCCTCTTTTGGAACAACACGCTGGTATATGGGCTAGAGAAGCAGGCCATCCGGATGACCAGGTTAAGATCCATGCCTCTGCTGCTTCCGAACAAAGACCTGAAGGGAGTGTTGTATCTGCCCCCTATGGCTGGTATGATGCCGGTGACTATAATAAATATATAGTCAACAGTGGTATCACTATGGGTACGCTGCTATCCCTTTATGAGGATTTTAATGATTATTTTCACCATCAAAACTTAAACATCCCCGAATCTGACAATCAAAATCCTGATCTTCTCGATGAGATACTTTGGAATCTAAAATGGATGCTAAAAATGCAGGACCCAAATGATGGTGGTGTTTACCATAAACTGACCACTGCTGAATTTGAAGGCATGGTGATGCCACATGAGGCTACAAATCAAAGATATATGGTAGCCAAAAGTACCGCTGCGACACTGAATTTTGCCGCTGTGATGGCGCAGGCTAGCAGGATATATAAACAATATCATCCATCGCTGGCTACCGAATGCCTAAATGCAGCAGAAAAGGCATGGGACTGGGCAAAGCTAAACCCAGCACAACTTTACCGACAGGATGAAATCAACAAAATACATATTCCTCAAATTCAAACCGGCACTTATGGGGATAACAATGTAGAAGATGAGTGGATTTGGGCCGCTGCTGAATTATATATCAGTACCCAAAACATCAGTTATCAGGAGAATATTTCAGGTCCAGTTGACAGCTTTACATTACCAAATTGGTCCAATGTAGGGTGGTTAGGATATTATTCCCTGTTAAGACACAGAAATAAATTAAACAACCCCCCTAAAGATGTTTTGGATAAAGCCAAAAACCAGCTCCTAAACCAGGCCGATGTCTATGTGGAATCAGTGAAGAACTCCAGGTTCCATTCAGTTATGGGTAAAAATGCAAGTGATTTTAATTGGGGCAGTAACTCTAATGCTGCCAATCAGGGAATTTTACTTATCCAGGCATACCTATTAAGTGACAAGCAGGAGTACCTAGAGGCAGCCCTAAGTAATCTAGATTATATACTTGGCAGGAATGCCACAGGATACAGTTTTATCACAGGATATGGGTCCAAAACTCCGCTATACCCTCACCATAGACCTTCCGAAGCTGAACCTGATAAAGCCCCTGTTCCAGGCTTTCTGGTAGGAGGACCAAATCCCGGTCAGCAGGACAACTGCGATTACCCTAGTAATATTCCAGATGAATCATATATCGATGAGACCTGTTCCTATGCCTCTAACGAAATAGCTATAAACTGGAATGCCCCACTTGCATATCTCACTAATGCCCTCGAAGCAATATATTCAAAGTAAACAAGCTGCTAATTGAGCATAATTCTATCAAATTAAGCCACTTAATTAATATAGGAATCTCATACACCCAGATATATAAGGAGTCCAATAATTTAAGAAGTGATATAAAAAGAGAAGCAGGTTATAAAAAAAACAAAACCCGGAAATATGACTTCTCCGGGTTTTGTTTTTTTTAATCTTATATCCAGACAACTAGAAAAAAACGAATATTATTAACTTATGCCTCTACAGCGATCCTTTCTACCGGCAGTACCTGTTCAGCATTACCTGCCTTCTTTAAAAAATTATAATGAGACTTAAGTGCCGAATAAAACGTTTCATTGTCATGGTAAGGCAATCCATGTTCTAATGCAGTCTCTTTTACTATTTCAGACAAAACTGGGTAATGGATATGGCAAATTTTAGGAAATAAATGGTGTTCAACTTGAAAATTCAAGCCTCCACATAAAAATGTGGCCACTTTACTCTTCCTTGCAAAATTAGCAGTAGTCCTAAGCTGGTGCTCTGCCCACGCTTCCTCTATATTTTCATTTTCTTCCGGTTCTGGTAGTGTCGTCTGTTCTACCAGGTGAGCCAGTTGGAAAACCAGGCCCAATACCAGACCTTCTGCAAAATTCATAGCCAAAAATCCAATAGCAAATTGCCACCATGTAATATCCATTACCACTAAAGGGATAATGATAAATAGGCTATAGTAAATAAATTTATAGAAAAACAGATTGAAATATTGAATTTTAGGGTGTTTATTTTGGTGTTTTCCTATACTTTTCTGAAAGAACTTCAGATAATCTTTTCTAAAAAACCAAGACATAGATGCCAATGAATATAGCATGAATGCATAAATATGCTGGTACTTATGAAAACTTTTCTTTTCTTCACTCGGAGAGATCCTTACCATACCCGGCGCGACTTCCAAGTCACCATCGTGTCCAACTATATTAGTATAAGTATGGTGTATTTGATTATGGGTTATGTTCCATACGTAATCATTAGCCCCGATGATGTTAAATAGAAACCCCAAGGTTTTGTTTACCCAGCTTTTAGAAGAATAAGATCCATGAAGTGCATCGTGGCAGATATTGAATCCTATAAATGCCATGGTCATGCCTAAACCCACAGCCAGAAGAAGAGATACCCATATAGAAAAAACTTCGGTAATGATCAGTGCATAAAAACCTACAAAGAAGAGGAGGTAGACAGCTGTTTTTATAGCCATGGCTGTATTGGCTTTTTTGGAAATGTTGTTGGAAACAAAATAATGTTCCACTCTTTTTCTTAAGGTATTAAAAAAGAGGGAATTTTTTGAATCAATAAATTTGATTGTTTGGCTCATAAACTTGGGGTAATGTATATAATTCAGGAGGGCGTATTAGTCTAACTGAATATTCAACCAATTGATTTCGAATTCAGATAATTCTTTTCAAAATTTAATCATACTACGTCCATCATTAATTATTTTTTTTTAATCATCAGGGTTATATCATACAATTATAGGTAATGTATCAAGTATTCCCACTAATGAATAATCTATTTTATCAGAAAATTATGTATTATCCATCTCAGCTTCCAAACGAAGTGATTTTATGCATCAAAGATAATTATAGAAAGTGATTTCTTATTTTATTCATGAAATGAAAAAAAAGATTTTTATCAGTTATGGCAGTTTCATATGGTCATACTGACGATAACAGGGCATGGTTTGTACCTTTTACCTATCGAGATAGAAACCATGTTGTAAAATCTCAACCTGCATATCCATTATTTATCCCCCTTTCTCCTAAAGCTATTAATTATGTGTACCTAATGTTTTAACAATGAAGGATGATTCTCATCCAAACTTTACTTGGCACTGGGGACGGAAATATGGCCATAAAAATATTTTTTTAAGTATAAATCGGTTACGGATTTGATTTTGTTTTTGAACTCCTTATTTTTCTTGAAATTTTCAAACATTCTTTAGATAATGCTATCGCTAGATAAAGCTCAGAAAGAAAAAATCGCCGGATTGCTGATCAAAGGCTTGATTTGTTTCTATAAAATCGATTCCAAAAAAATGTATTCTATGCCGGATGATGAAGATCATTTCAGTTATGACCTTACGCCGGAGGAGGAAGACATTTTGGATGAAATAGAAGAAAATCCAGATAATTATGTAGAATTCATTAGGATGGAGCCCCACCATGAAAGTCTGATCATGGAGGATTTTGCAGACCGACAGGTAAAGGATAAAGGTTTTCAGGAAGAACTTTTCAATGCTTTGGCTAAAAGCAAGGCTGCCTCCAATTTCCGGTTTTTGGTAGAAAGTTCAAAAGAATACAAGGAAAGGTGGCATGAATTTCATCTTTCAAAATATGTAGACTGGGTGCAAGAACAGCTAGACAGTTATAATATAATGGAAGATTAAGCTGCTAATGACAAAATAATGGCCTTACAAAAAAGTAGGGCCAACTTGTTTTTATACGTCCAGCTAAACAGAACAACTACCTTATATTACTTAGAACCATTTAATAAAAGGCTGCCCAGCTTTTTGTTTTTTCTTCAATTTAACTTAAGATCAGTATCCTCCAACTTTAATACACCACTGATACCAAATAGATTTAAAAATAAACAGAGAAGGGCTTATTTGTTCCACAAAAAAAAATTGATTCTTCCATGAAGAAATATTTTCAGCTTTTATTCTTACTGTTGATCCACACGGCTTCCTTTAGCCAGTCCTTAAGACAATTGATCCAAACAGACCTCACTTCCATATGCAGTCATAGGGGAGTAAGTGCCTTAGGAAAAGAAGAGAATAGTATCCAATCGATGTCAGAGGCTCTCTCCCAGGGTATTAAAATACATGAAATAGATATCATGGAAAGTATAGATGGCAAGCTATACCTGTTACATGATGAGACTTTGGACCGGACTACTGATTTAAAAGGATATATAAAGGATACCCATAGCAAAGAACTGGACCAAGGTGTCCTGAAGGGAACAAAAGAACCCATTCCGGCCTTCAAAGCAGCACTTCAATGGGCCAAAGAAAATGGTGCGTACCTGATGTTGGATGTAAAAGCTGCTCCTGTGAAAAAAGTTATGGAAGAAGTTCAATCAATGAATATGATGGATAGGGTGATGCTTTTGACTTTTACTAGAGACAGGACTGACGAAGCTTTGGCATACCCTGAAAAATTCCTTATATCCGCATTAATAAAAGAAATAACAGATATAGATTACTATTTGAAAATATTTCATAATACAGATTTTTTGATAGGGTATATTAACAAAACCGCGGATGCGGAAATTTATCAGCAGGCAAGAAAAGCAGGTGTCACTATTCTCACAGATACAATGGGCGAAGTGGATAAATTGGCCAAGGAAGATGGTGGTAAATCGTATGTGGACTTTATATACGAAAAGAAGCCTGATGTATTGGTCAGCGATTACCCCTTAAAAGTAAAGAAAGCAGTGGAAATGCAATTTTGATCCAAAATGATTATCTTTTCAAAAACATAAAAGATGAAGCACTTTTCATTCCTACTTATAGCATTTCTTATTGCCTCATCAGTATTTGGACAAGATCAACAGAACTGGACTTGGGGAGGCCCTATAGACCCACTCCAGGCAAGGTATGAAGTTCAGAGGTATACTTTATCCTTAGCGTTTTTCCCCGATACGCAAGAAATCCACGGATCCAATCTGGTAGAAATAGCATGTGATGGAAGATTGGATACATTACGGTTAAATCTGATCAACAGGTATACAGTCCATAAAGTAGAAATTTATGAAGAGGAAGTAAATTTCGACCATAAAAATGATATACTTGATATCTACATTCCAGACGGATGTGCCACAGAGGCGAAAATTTACTACGGGGGTAAGACACCTGTAGCGAACAATCCACCCTGGTCTGGGGGATTTACCTGGGAGAAGGATGAAAGTGGGAATCATTGGATGGGACTATCATCCCAAAATGAAGGAGCGAAAATCTTTATGCCTGTAAAGGATCATCCATCCAGTGAACCTAGTAATGGGGTGGATCTATATTTGACAGCACCATCTCCATACTTTATAGCATCCAATGGCCGTCTGGTCAACACGGTACAAGAAGACGATAAAACAACCTATCATTGGTCCACCAATTATCCCATAAACAATTATAATATCAACTTCACCTTGGGAATGCTATATAAAGAAGAGATGACCTATACTTCTATAGAGGGAAATAGCATACCTATGATGGTATTTGTACTGGATGAGAATAAAGATAAGGCCCCGCTTTTATTGAGCGTCCTTGAAAATAGTACCCGGACACATGAAAGTTATTTTGGCGAATTCCCATTCCCTCTAGATAAAATTGCTGTAGTAGAAACACCCTACTTAGGCATGGAGCACCAGACTATAAATGGATACGGAAACAATTTTCAATTCGTCAGAATGGGGGAAACATGGTATGACTGGCTCCTACATCATGAACTGGGGCATGAATGGTGGGGCAATAAAGTCAGTGTAAATGACTGGGCCCATTTTTGGATACATGAAGGCTTTACCGCTTATGGAGACTGGCTATATTTTCTAAAACACGCGGGAGAAGCGGCATATAGAGAAAAAGCAAATTCTGAGAAAAAAAACATAAAACACAAACAAACCCTAGTAGCTCACCATAATGCTACAGCAGAAGAAGCTTATCATGGAGAGATATATACCAAAGGGGCTTACGTGGTTCATTCCCTCAGGTTTATTTTGGGTGATGAGGTGTTTTTCCCTATGCTCAAAGCTATCACAAGTGAGGAGGGCTTTATTTACGAAAACAGTATCACTACCAAAGGACTTATAGATTTTATAGAAAAATATAGCCGAATGGACCTCAAGGAATTTTTTAATTTATACCTGTACACTACAGAAATCCCTGAAGTAAAGATCAATAAAAAAGGAAGAGAAAGATATGAAATCAGCATAACGCCCATCAATCTTCCTGTTGAAATCAAGACCTCCACGGGTACAGAACGTATGATATTAACAAAAAAACCAGTTACTATCAAAAGCGGGTCTACCCCAATAATAGACCCGAATGATTGGTATATGCTTAAAAAATAAATGCTTATCGAACAGATAATTCCTCTTCTTCCAGGGGAAGGTCGATGCCTGGTGGAAGGTCTAAAACAGGGTCGTCATCCTCTCCTTCATCCCCATCATCACCTTTATCATCATCACCATAACCTCCTTTGCTGATAAGCATGATGACCCTAATGATCATAATACCACAGATTATGATCAGTACAAAATAATCAGGATATAAGATTATATATTCTCTCATGACCTACCTTTCATAGTTTACTTGAAGAATAAATATGACTCTTGGTAATCCACTTTTTGGCCGGCCCCTACATCAAAGTAAGGATAAATGGCCTGATGGTAAAATTAAGATATACTAATAACAGACATTCGGACTCCAGAATGTAAGATGAATTGTTACCCTAATGGCCTTGGATAAACCATAAATTATACCAAGAAAGCATATAGCAATATAAAAAAATATCATTATAATTTCAGCAATTAAAATATATAATATTGTATAAAAACCCCAGATAGTGAATAACTTAAAAATGAAACTTGCTGCCCGATGAATAATCTAAAAATTTAAAGGGAGCCCTATGAAGCCCCCTTATGATTGAATCATCCTTCCTGCGCCGCAAAATCTTCTACAGCTTTCCAAACTCTAAAAATATTGCCGCTGCACAATTTTTCTATATCAGCTTTCTTATATCCTCTTTTCAACAATTCTGCTATCAGATTAGGATACATGGAAACATCCTTCAGCCCAGTAGGCAAAGAATCCCCTACTCCATCATAATCTGATCCCAGGCCTACATAATCTATTCCTGCTATAGCCACTACATGATCTATATGGTCAGCCACTTTTTTGACATCCGGAAAGGGATTGTGTTTTGCTGAGTATGCAGTGATATACGCCTGAGCTTCAGGATCATTTCTACTTAAATTCTTTTCTGCCAGCCAATTTACGATGTGTTCACGCACTTCATTTGTTTTTTCTTGGTAGTCCCCATCGATAAAACTTCCTCCGAAATTAATCATGATCACGCCATTGTTTTTAGCCAGCCTTCTGATCATTTCATCATCCATATTCCGTTCAAAGCCTGGGGTGAACTTTCTGGCTGAAGAATGGGAAGCTATCACAGGAACACTAGTTATATCCATCACATCATAAAAAGTATTATCGGATACATGCGATATGTCCACCATAATCCCTACTCGGTTCATTTCTCTCACGACTTCTTCACCATATTCACTGAGCCCACCATGGGTAGCAGCATCATCATAGGAAGAGTCTCCTATAAGATTATCTTTGCCATGGGTAAGGGTAATATACCTGATGCCCTGATCGTAAAAATACTTTACATTGGAAATATTATCTTCGAGAGGTGCCCCGTTTTCCATACCCATGGGCAGAGAGATCAGTCCTTTTTCAAAATTTCTTTTAATATCTGCAGGGGAATAGGCCATAGCAAATTTATCAGGCCATGTTACTGCGATTCTTTCAGTCATTTTGATAAGAGAATCTGCAAAAACCTTTGCACCTCCATTTTCTTGATAACTGGCAGGGATATATATAGACATAAATGGTGCATCAAGGCCACCTTCTTTGGCACGGGGATAGTCAAAATTACCTCCATCTGTCCTTTCAGATACATCGAGCATTTCCCTTTGTAAAGTAAATCCGCCTACTTTCATTCTATAAGGAAGATCTACATGGCCATCCACCATTATAAATTCATGCGCCATTTTTCTAGCTACATCGTGGAGTTCGTCTTCGGAAAGGTCTGTGTACTCCTCATCCTGGTCTGCAGGCGCAGCAGAGCAGGACATGAGAAAGCACACGCCCAAAAACCCAATAAGGGTACTGATCTTAAAATTGGTCTTCATTTGCGTATTCATATTTAAAGGTTTACATAAAAAAATCCAATATAAAAGATAGCTATATCATAATGAAATAAAAATATATAAATGGTCTGCCTAAAATGCATCACTAAATACAGGCCATCCTATTGAAATCACATAGCACAATATATAAAAGAATAAGTATATTAGTATAAAACTTCTACATCCAAAAACTATCAGAATGAAAATCACCAAACTTCCTGTTTGTTTATTGACCTTAATACTAGCATTTACTCATTGTAGCCAAAAGGAAACACAGCAATTCCAAACAGAAACTCAGGAGGGGAAACCGAATCTTTCCTTTTTATGGGAGACCGAGGCTACACTCACTACATGTGAATCTGTACTGTATGACGAGAATACAGATCAAATATTCGTATCCAATATAGAGGGAGACGGAACTGAAAAGGATGGTATAGGATCTATTGCCATTATAGACAAAAAGGGAAATATCGTGAGTAGGAACTGGGTAAAAGGTTTGAATGCCCCAAAGGGAATGGCGATCTTGGACGGTTCGCTTTTTGTCACAGACATTGATGAGCTTTTGGAAATAGACATTGCTACCGCAGAGATAAAAAGACGGTATCCGGTCCAGGGAGCAGAATTTTTAAATGATGCTGCCACTGATGGACAACATATATACTTTTCCGATATGCGCCAAGGAAAAATACACAAAATAGAGAACGGTGAAGTAGTCACTGTAGCAGAAAAACAGATCAATATCAATGGCCTACAGTTCAATAAGCAGGGAGAAATGTATGGTCTCGATGCGGAAGGCATGAAAAGATATGACCATGAAGGAAATTTTGAAATAATCAACGCTACCGTTACAGGGGGTGACGGGCTGGAGCATATCGATGGAGAGAAGTGGCTGGCGAGTAGATGGCAAGGCGAAATTTATTTAATAGACGGTGAAAATGAGCACAAAATTTTGGATACAAAAGCAGAGCAAAGCAATACAGCGGATATTGGTTATATAAAAGAGGACCGGATTTTGTTTGTTCCTACTTTCCAAAAAAACAAAGTGGTGGCATATAAGTTAACTTACTGAGGGATACACAAAATATTTATTCTGCTCCATGGCATGTGGAAATTATTATTATCCTTAAATTGCCGGATAAAAATTAGTAAGGCCTCTTATTACTTTCGGGCACTTACAGCTTAACTTACCCTAGTAGCTCATAAGAAAACATATAGCCGTCAGCAGAAGGAAAATCGACAGATTATGAAAACGCAAACAACTAATTACGAATTAGAAAAAAACATTGAGGTCATCAGCCAACTTGATGATTTCGTAGGCAAAACGGTGGACACCGTTCTTGTAGATCCAGATGATTGTTGGCAGCCCACTGATTTCCTTCCTGACATGTCTCAACCGGATGCGTTGGACCAGGTTAAATTACTTCAGGAAAGATGTGCCGCTATCCCAGATACCGTTATTACCTCCCTGATAGGAAATATGATCACTGAAGAAGCCCTTCCCAGTTATCAGACATATTTCAATCTTTTGGAGGGAATTAACCCCGAAGGAAATCTTCTAAGCCCTTCTGGATGGGTGCGATGGTCCAAAGCCTGGACTGCAGAAGAAAACAGGCATGGCGATCTGCTTAATAAATATCTTTACCTTTCAGGCAGGGCAGATATGAAAAAAGTAGAGCAAACCATTCACAGGTTGATCTATAATGGATTTGACCCACGATCTGAACAAGATCCCTATCAAGCCATTATTTATACTTCCTTCCAAGAAAGAGCTACTAAAGTATCCCATGTCAACACAGGAAAACTTGCGGATAAAGCAGGTGATGATGTGCTTTCCCGAATCTGTAAAACCATAGCAGGAGATGAAGCCCGACATGAAAAGGCCTACAAATCTTTTATGTCCCAAATCTTTGATATAGATCCTAGTGGGGCCATGATTGCTTTCGAAACCATGATGAGAAAGCAGATCGTAATGCCTGCAGTTTTGATGGGAGATGGAGGATCCAATCCTTCTTTATTTAACCAGTTCTCTGCCATAACCCAAAAAATAGGGGTGTATACAGGATGGGACTATGCCAGGATAATAGACCATTTGGTAAAATTATGGGAAGTTGAGTCCAAAACAGGACTCAATGATGTAGCTGCAAAAGCCCAGGAATATCTTTCTGGTCTGGCCTCCAGATATATGAGGTTAGCCGATAGGTTAAAGACACCTGATGAAATCAGCCTAGCATGGCTGAAATAGTAAGATTTGAAAAGCTTGATAATATTCAAGCTTTTTTTAATTTATTCCCGATTTTTCAAACAATTGCTACTCATGCGGGGTAAATGAATATAACTATACCTAAACTATGCTAAAAATTAAAAGAATACATTCTGCAGTTTTAAAACCTATAGCGGACCTTATCACCTATAGTCCTTTACCATCTGCCGAATTAAGGCATATAGATCCATTTTTATTTTTAAATCATCATGGTCATCAGGTATACCCTAAAGGTAACAACGGTTTGCCATTTGGACCCCACCCACATCGGGGCATGGAGACAGTCACATTTATATTGGAAGGTGATATCATGCATAAAGATTCCGGCGGGCATGAATCAGTCATAGAATCAGGTGGGGTACAATGGATGACGGCCGGCAAAGGGCTGATCCATGCTGAAGTAAGTTCTACAAAATTCAAGGACATTGGTGGTGATCTGGAGATACTTCAGCTATGGGTAAACTTACCCTCCAAATATAAAATGGTGGAACCAAGATATATAGGGTTACAAAAAAATGAAATAACCAGTTTCACCCTGGACAGCCAAAATATCCAGGTGCAGCTAATAGCAGGGGAATGGGATGGACATAAGGGGTCATTCCCTACTTTAACCCCCATATTTCTTAGCAGCATCTCCATGACCAAGGGCGGAGGCTTCACTAAAAAAATTCCAAAGGGGGAAAATGTATTTTTTTATATCGTAAAAGGCTCGGTAGAGGTAAACGGTAAAGATATCAAATTACGTCATTTAGTAGAGTTCACAGATGAAGGAGGAGCGATTTTAATAGGTGCTTCAAGTGATGCCCATATCATTTTTGGACACTCGGCCCCATTTAATGAACCGATAGTGGCACAGGGACCTTTTGTAATGAATTCGCAGAAAGAAATATCCGAATCTTACAGGGATTATCAAGAGGGAAAGTTTGGTAAATGGATAGGTTAAATCATACCATCTTCCCAATATAAAGACATAACGCACCTAAACATATGCGAGAATATCTAACCCAGAATTTTAAATACAAACATAGAAAAGCCCTGTTTCATTAATAATCCTAGTAACATAGAAGTCTATTGTCTATGGTATTACATACTAATGCTATAGGCTCCGATATTGGGAACAATGATTGTATCTAATCTTTACATAATAAAATTAACCTAATCTTATATAATTATATTTTTATGGATTATCAAGCTTTGATAGATGAAGTATATCAGGAAGTCTCATCGATGGGACTAAAAGGAAAAGTGGCAGATTATATTCCTCAGTTAGCTGATATAGATCCTGAACTTTTTGGACTGGCCCTTGTAGATCTGGAGGGAAATATATATGGAGCCGGAGATTATAGAAAGGAATTTTCTATACAAAGCATATCCAAAGTCCATACCCTCACCATGGTGATGCATGTATTTAAGAGTAAACTATGGCACCGTGTCAATGTGGAGCCTAGTGGCAATCCATTTAATTCAGTAGCGCAGCTGGAATATGAAAAGGGCATCCCCAGAAACCCCTTCATAAATGCCGGTGCTCTGGTGATCACCGATGCCCTGGTCTCTAAGTATGAAAATCCCGAAAAAGATATCATTGACTTCATAAATGACATCACAGGACATAAATCCGTAAAAGTAAATGAGCTGGTTCACCAATCGGAAATTGACCATTCAGACCGTAATATGGCTTTGGCCCATTTCTTAAAAGCCCATAATAATTTTAACAACAATATAGACAGGGTGCTGGATGTATATACTTACGCCTGCTCTTTGGAGATGAACTGTATAGATTTGGCACGTTCTTTTAGTTTCTTTGCCAATGATGGATATTGCATATTCGCAAAAAGACGGATACTTTCTCAAAGCCATAACCAAAGGATAAATTCACTGATGCTGACCTGCGGTTTTTATGACGAATCTGGAGAATTTGCGTTTAGGGTAGGCCTTCCCGGTAAGAGTGGTGTAGGAGGTGGTGTGGCAGCTGTACTACCTGGCAAATTCAGCGTGGCCGCATTCAGCCCTCAATTAAACGAAAAAGGCAACTCACTTAAAGCGATGAAAGCATTGGAACTCCTCACCACCAAACTTGAATTTTCATTGTTTTAGCAATTTTATCACTTAGATAAGTGTTGAATGACCTTAAAAATTAACCTTTAGAAAAGGTTTTAAATCAGCTATCGATCATGCTTCGGCTAGCGCTACTTTAATCTGAAAATAAGAAAACCTATCTCCAAAATTTTCTTTGACAGGTTTGAGCTTCATATCTTCCAAACGTCTATAAAATAGCCTGATAGTCAAAATGTCATCTTTGGACAATATGGTTTCCGCTGCTATTTTTTTATTTTTAACAAGGGTTACGATATGATTCTCTACGGTCATAGAGGTCATCCCTCTTTTTTCTGCAATCTGGTAAGGGTTTAATCCGTCTTTATACAATTGCAAAGTGATTTTTTCTGTATCACTTATAGCGGTGCTTCCGGATCTGGAGGGAGATTTCCTTGATACCAATTTTTTACGTGGCTCTAAGCCATGCATTTTAACATATGCCTGGATTACTTCCAGCAAAGCATTACCATAGCTTTGTGCTTTTACCTGACCTATCCCGGTGATATCCAATAAGTCTTTTTCCTTCACCGGAAAATAGGTGGCCAATTCTACCAGAGTAGCATCAGAAAACACAATATAAGGAGGTACCCCTTCTTTTTGAGCTAGATGATACCTTAAAACCTTTAGTTTTTCAAAAAGTCCCTCATCGTGTTGGGAAATATTTTTGGTAGTAGTGAAAGTAGCTTCTGAGGCTAATAATATTTTATCTTTCTTCTTAAGCTTTTCCCATGCCAGGGTAGTCAACTTTAATGTGGGGAAAGTATTACCAGCTTCTGCCAAATATCCTGCTTTTATTAGCTGGGCTCCCAATTCTTTCCAATAAACTTCGGTTTGATGCTGCCCTATCCCAAACACTGATAATGATTTATGTTCATCTTGTATCTTATTGGACTTAGATCCCTTTAAAACAAGAATAACATATCCTAACCCAAATGCTTCATTCAGTCTCGCCACAGCAGAAAGTAGCATTTGGGAAGGAACGGTCATATCCCGCTGATTGTCCCTACCAAAACAAACATCACAATTTCCGCAATGATCAGGGTGGTCCTCGCCAAAATAATTCATCAGGTATTTCCTTCTGCAGATATTGGTCTGGCCATATGTCCTCATCTTGGCAAGTTTACCTTTCATTACCTTTATATAAGCAGGATTATCTGCCTTTTCTAACATGCGTTCCAGCGTAATGCTATCTCCTACACTAAAAAACATAAGCGCATCGCTGGGCAAGCCATCCCTCCCGGCTCTACCGGTTTCCTGATAATACCCTTCAATATTTTGGGGCATATTCATATGGACCACAAATCTTACATTGGATTTATCTATCCCCATACCAAAGGCTATAGTGGCCACCATGATTTTCACTTCATCTTTAATAAACCTTTCCTGGTTTTGATCCCTTACTTCACGCGGCAGTCCGGCATGATAGGCTAAAGCTTTAAGTCCTGCATGCTGGAGTTTTTCAGCGGTTTCCTCAGTTTGCTTACGAGATAGGCAGTAGATGATGCCGCTATTTTTCTGGTGACTTTCCAAAAACTCCAAGAGCTTGTCAAAAGATTGCTGTTTAGGAGCGACTTTGTATGTAATATTTTCCCTATCAAAAGAAGAAATAAACCATTTTGGGGATTTAAAGCCAAGTTTATCTGAAATGTCCTGTCTGGTAAGCTTATCGGCTGTAGCTGTCAAAGCTATGAAAGGAATATTAGAAAAATGTTTTCGAAGATCGCCTATTTTCAGATATTCCGGTCTGAAATCATGGCCCCATTGAGAGACACAATGTGCTTCATCTACAGCAATCAACGATAGATTGGCCTGCTTGAGAAAATCCAATAAGGGGGAATTTCCAGAAAACAATCGTTCGGGAGCAACGTATAGTAATTTGATCTTACCTTGTATTACTGCTTGTGACACATACCTTTGTTCACTTTGGCTCTGGGTAGAATTCATAAAAGCGGCTGGAATCCCATTTGAATTCAGGGCATCTACCTGGTCTTTCATTAACGCTATTAAAGGGCTAATGACCAATGTAAACCCATCAAATACCATAGCAGGAATTTGATAACATACTGATTTCCCACCACCGGTGGGCATAAGGACGATGGTGTCCTGCTTTGCCATTACGGTGTTAATTATAGCTTCCTGATTACCTCTAAATCCATTGTAGCCATAAAAGTTTTTTAATATTTCTAGAGGTTGCTTCATGCGGGACAGTATATTAAAAATGTATACAAATTTAACAAAATATGGCCTAAGAAGGAAGCATATTGATTTAATCCATTCCCTGTATTTGTATATTACATGGTTAAATATATCTTAATAGATGGAATAACCCCTTTTTGAAGAATATATATAAAACACCTGCATTATTTTTGGAAAAAAAATAGTCTACATTCAAAATCCATTTTTTTCAGCTCTAACAACAATAACATCTATTCAAACAAAATATAAAATTGAATAATATTATAAATTACAATTTTTATTACTATAAATAAATAATATTGGTATAAAATATTGTCTTAATAGAAATTATACTATTTATTTGGGCAAATATTTGATTTCAAATTTTTATGAAGAAGCATCCATTACTATTAAATGTACTCGTAGGATTATTATTGTTTTCCTGCAGCCAAGAAGAGGAAGACCAGCTCCCACTGTTTAATAATGATGAACATATTGTTCTTAATACTTCGACCGATTTAAACAGTAGGGTTAAAAAAGATGGTATTGGGGTAGTTGGAATCATTTCTAAAAACAATCCTACCGGTAAGTACATGAAAAGCGGGGATAGTAAAATCCCAGGTTCATGGCCTATAGAAATGATCGGGCAAATCAATCTTCCAAAATTTGAAGGAAATACTCTTCACCTTACAGGGATAGATATTTTTGACAACCATGCATTTATCACTTATAAAGGAGATGATAACCTGTACCTAGGTGCCATAGAGATATTGGATCTTTCTTCCCAAAGCCAGCCAAAAATCATGAGCCAGGCCATATTTACGAATGCAAGTTTAAATGATGTAAAATACTCTCAGGGTAAATTATATATACCCGCGACCTTCAACATGGATTCAGATCCAAAATTAAAAAGCCGCGCAAACATAATTACAGTAAGCACCTCAAACGGAGTGTTTTCAGGAGATTTCAGAATAGATCCCTTAAAAGGAGAACATGCCACTGGCGTATCTGTAAGCGATAACCATATCATCACATCCAGCTCTAATAAAGGCATCATCTCTTTACTTAACAAAAGTAATTCAGCCATAGTCAAAGAAATGGATTTCCCGGATTTAAAGCAGGTAGTTTATGCATCCAATAGAATAGTGGCCTTAAATGAAAAGGGAGAAATAAGCTTATTAGATCCCAATTCATTAAATATCATAAAAACTATCAAGATGGGCGGTCATCTTCCTTTGTCCATAGAGGCCCATAATGGTCTGCTTTATGTTTCTGAAGGAAGTTTAGGATCCACTGTATATGACCTATCTTCGGCCAATCAAATGACTAAATTAAACATCCCCCAAAAAGACCCCAATAATAAAGCTCATTCTACTCAACATATTTCTTCAAATGACAAATTATTATTGATGGCAAATGGGGCCGCAGGGATGAGCATATTCGAATTGAAGCATAACCATGTAATTGAGGAACTAGGGAATTTAGAACTAAAAGCAACCCCAGATATGGTTAAAACCAGCAATCAATACATCATAGCTTCATCAAAAAAATCTGGAACACATATACTTAGAATTAACACTACTCATCAGATCAACGATAATGGATGTGCCGGCTTAAAAGCTTATGATGACTGCAGCTGGATTATCGTAAAAGCCAATAGACCTCAGGCCTATTCCGGTATTACCGCAGCTGATGGTTTGGAAGTAAGTGATCAACTGACCTATTGCGGTTCATTATCTATCAAAAATTTCATAAGCGTGCATCCTAAAGGTTCATTTAATATGCGTGGAAATTTGACGGTAGGTTCATTTGGCAGAAATACGGGCATGATCATAAATGAAAGATTTACAGTCGAAGGCAATGTGGTTATATATGGCAACCTTTTTATTAACAAAAATGCTAAAATTGAATTTCTAGGCGATGATTCGAAGATCACTGTACATGGTAAAGTCACCAAACAAGATGGACATAGTATCAAAGGGAAGTTCAATGATACCGAGGGGAAATTTTAACCAACTACCAAATACCCTCTCTGAAAGGGCAAAAATGACAAAAGCATTCCATGTAGGAATGCTTTTGTGGTACAATATAGTCAATTTTAGTTGCTTAGCTGTTCATACTGATCAGAAACTCAGAATTATCTCTGGTACCTTTCATTCGTTGAAGAAGGAATTCCATTGCTTCTTGGGAAGTCATATCTGACATCAGTTTTCTTAAAATCCAAACGCGCTGCATTTCTTCTTTGTCCATAAGCAGATCCTCTCTTCTGGTACCAGATCCCGGTACATCAATAGCAGGATAAATTCGACGGTTAGAAAGTTTTCTATCAAGAGAAAGTTCCATGTTACCGGTACCTTTAAATTCTTCAAAGATTACTTCATCCATTTTAGATCCTGTTTCTACAAGTGCTGTAGCTATTATGGTCAATGAGCCACCATTCTCCACATTCCTTGCTGCTCCAAAAAATCTTTTGGGTTTATGAAGTGCATTGGCATCCACACCACCTGAAAGTATTTTACCAGATGATGGCACCACAGTATTATAGGCACGTGCTAACCTGGTAATAGAATCCAAAAGTATCACCACATCATGACCGCATTCTACCATTCTCTTGGCTTTTTCCAGTACCATAGAAGCTACCTTTACGTGACGGTCTGCCTGCTCGTCAAAAGTGGAAGAGATTACTTCAGCTTTTACTGATCTGGCCATTTCTGTCACCTCTTCAGGACGTTCATCGATCAGTAATATCATAAGATGAACTTCAGGATGGTTTTCGGCTATAGCATTAGCTATTTTCTGTAGCAACACAGTCTTACCTGTCTTTGGCTGTGCTACTATCATACCTCGCTGTCCTTTACCTATCGGAGCAAATAGATCTACTATACGGGTGGACATATTATCTGCCTTGGTAGTAAGGTTTAATCTTTCCTCAGGAAACAATGGTGTAAGGTATTCAAAAGGAATCCTATCACGGATCTCTTCAGTAGTTTTACCGTTTACTGTCCCAACTTTAAGAAGGGCAAAATATTTTTCGCCTTCTTTGGGAGGACGGATCTGACCTTTTATATTATCACCTACCTTGAGCCCAAAAAGTTTGATCTGCGAAGGTGAAACGTAAATGTCATCAGGAGAGGCCAAATAATTATAATCCAACGATCTCAAAAACCCATAACCATCAGACATGATCTCTAGCACTCCCTCATTTTCGATGATGCCATCAAAATCTTTAATGCTGATATTTGTCTTTCTCTTAGGGGTAGGAGTTTCTTGGGTGGCAGTACCAGGATTATTGTCTCTCGCTTCTCTCTTTCTTGGCTGTTGATCCTGTTCTTGAGGCAAGGTGGGCTGAGCATCATCTTCCACAGCTCTTTTTCTGGGTCTGAATGATCGGGTCTGCCCCTCTTCTTCTGACTTGGTTTCCCCTGCTGGTTTAGGATCTCTTATATCTCCTGTGGATTTTTCTTTAAGTACTTCTTTACCTGCATCTTTGTGTAGGTCTTTTCTGGCATCTTCTTTTTTTGATTCAGCCTTTTTAGTATCTACACTGATCGCATTTTCTTTAGTAGAATCAGCCTTAGGTGCGTTATCCTTTTTAGGCTCTTCTTTTTTAAATGCTTTTTTGGGTGCCTCTTTTCTTTCTTCTGGTTTAGAAGCTTCTTTAGCGACTTCCCCTTTTGGAAGTTCTGTCACATTTTGACGCTTAAACTTTGGCTTTGAAGGCTCTTCCGATGTTGCTGTTTTATTTTCAGAAGAGGAAGGGGTTTCGGCTTTTGGCTCTTCTGATTCTACTTTGGAGGGCTTTTTCTTAGGGAGGGCTTTTTCCGGCGTGATTGCCTGTTGATCCAAAATGGCGTAAACCAGTTCTTCTTTTTTTAGGGATTTAAAATTTTTAACCCCCATTTCTTCTGCTATCTCTTTTAATTCAGATAACAACCTGATTTTTAGTTCTTCTATGTTATACATAAAAAGCTGTAATTACTCGATGGTATGAATTGAAGTAAGTATTATGAAATGTCTTGATTGGGAAACAAAAAGGTCTTCAGGATAATTAAAAATTTCCGGGACCGGAAACTTTGCTACTGTGACTTTGCAATAATACTATAAGGAATTGGAATACGCAAATTTTATAGTAGCTTAATCCGTTATTAGACAAGTTATTTGATATTTATCTTTATATACATGGATAAACTCATTTTGTTTTTCATTTTAATAGATTTTTTTCCAAAGCTTGCTTCATGCACAATATATAGTTAAGTCTTATATCTCCTCTTGATTTTACTATATTTGCCTTTGGTTAAACAGCGGAAATCACATAAAATGTTACAGGTACATCAGATAAAAGACAATTACGAAACTGTTTTGTCAGGATTAGCGAAAAGGAACTTCCCTAATGCAGAAAATATCTTACAGCAAGTATTGGAAATAGATCAAAAGAGGCGGGACACACAACTGGAAAGAGACCAGCTTCAGGCGGAATCCAACAGCATCTCCAAAAAGATCGGTCAATACATGCAGCAAGGAAAAAAAGAGGATGCTGATAAGATAAAACTAAGGACAGGAGAGATCAAAGGTCTTATCAAAGACCTGGAAACTAGATATAGCATCGCTGAAGAAGAACTGAAACAATTGCTATATACCATTCCCAATATTCCACACAGCAGTGTTCCTGCAGGAAAAACGCCTGAAGATAACCAAGTTGTATTGGAAAACGGTAACATACCTCAACTTTATGAAGGCAGACTGCCCCATTGGGACCTGATAAAAAAGTATGACATCATCGATTTTGATCTAGGTGTAAAAATAGCAGGAGCAGGATTTCCGGTATATAAAGGTAAGGGAGCCAGACTGCAGAGAGCTTTAATTAATTTTTTCTTAAATGAAGCAGCTCAGCAGGGATATATGGAAGTACAGCCTCCCATACTTGTAAATGAAGAATCTGGATATGCTACGGGGCAATTGCCCGATAAGGAAGGACAGATGTATCTAGCTACGGCGGATAATCTATACCTCATCCCTACTGCCGAGGTGCCCATTACTAATTTATATAGGGATGTTATTCTTAGCCAAAGTGACTTTCCTATAAAAAATGTAGGTTTTACGCCGTGCTTTAGAAGAGAAGCCGGCAGCTGGGGAGCACATGTAAGAGGACTGAACAGGTTACACCAGTTTGATAAAGTCGAGATCGTTCAGATCACACATCCAGACAAATCCTATGAAGCCCTGGAAGATATGAGCCTTTACGTACAGTCTCTCCTTCAAAAACTGGGATTACCATACAGGGTACTCAGACTATGTGGTGGAGATATGGGTTTTACTTCTGCTTTAACTTATGATATGGAAGTATATTCTGCCGCACAGGAAAGATGGCTTGAGGTAAGCTCTGTAAGCAACTTTGAAACTTACCAGTCCAACCGCCTAAAATTAAGGTTTAAAGGGGAGGAAAAGAAAACCACCACCCTAGCCCATACGCTCAATGGAAGTGCACTCGCATTACCCAGAATAGTAGCCTCAATATTAGAAAACAACCAGACGGAAAAAGGCATCAGAATGCCGGAAGTTCTCATTCCTTATTTAGGTTTTGAATGGATAGATTGATAGTTTATATATAAACATTTATCCAAAGTAAGCTAAGACACTTAGAAAATATAATGTCTTGGCTTACTTTTTTCATGTCTTTAACGCATTTAAAAACCACCTACAGCACCATTTTTTTTGAGACTTCCATTTGTCCAATTGGATGTTTTATAGTATTCCCATTAATTATGGTATTTTTGTTTAAACCTCAAAATCTTGACATACGTTATAGATTTTGGTTTACAGTATCCATAAAAAAAACAAATGTCTTTATGAACAAAAAAATAATACTAAGTGCTGCAGCC
Source organism: Anditalea andensis (assembly GCF_000714815.1). Lineage (GTDB taxonomy): Bacteria > Bacteroidota > Bacteroidia > Cytophagales > Cyclobacteriaceae > Anditalea > Anditalea andensis. The sequence continues at coordinate 320,686 of NZ_JMIH01000023.1, forward strand.
TGCCTCACCATGACAGCTGGAGCATATGCACAAATGGACATGAAACTCTCCTATCCCTCCACTTTTAAATCAGATCATGTAGACGAATACTGGAACGAAAAGGTCCCAGATCCCTATAGATGGCTGGAAGATGACAATGCTGAAGAGACGAAATCATGGGTAAAAGAGCAAAACAAACTCACTTTCGATTACCTCAGTAAAATATCTTTCAGAGACCAGATCCGGGAGCAGCTCCAAGAAGTCTGGAATTATGAAAAAGTTAGTGCCCCTACCAGATATGGCGAATACACTTATTTCTCCAAAAATGATGGATTACAAAATCAGTCTATCCTCTACCGAAAGAAAGGGGAAAACGGTAAGGAAGAAGTATTTTTAGATCCCAACAAGCTATCTGAAGATGGCTCTTCTTCACTCGGAGGTGCCGGATTTACCAAGGATGGATCCTTATTTGCATATGCCGTATCGGTAGCAGGATCTGACTGGAGGGATATCTATGTAATGGATACCAAGACAAAAGAACTGAAAAAAGATAAGATCCAAGATGCTAAATTTACCGGTATCGCATGGAAAGGCAATGAAGGCTTTTACTACAGCACTTACGAAAAACCGGGAGGAAGTAAATTATCTGCATTAACCAATAACCATAAATTATATTACCATAAACTGGGTACAGACCAGTCTGAAGACAAACTCATCTTTGGTGATGACAATGATCCCCGCAGATACGTAGGTGCCAATGTCACAGAAGACCAGCAGTATTTGATCATTTCTGCGGCCAATAGTACCACAGGCAATGAGCTGTATTTTCAAAATCTTAAAGATCCAAATTCAAAGATTGTCCCATTGGTAAAAGGGATGGAAAACACCCATTATGTAATCCACTCCAAAGATAATTCCATATTTATCTTTACCAACCTGAATGCTCCGAATAACAAGATTGTAAAAACGGATATATCTAAACTGGCACCTGAAAACTGGACCGACCTTATACCGGAAACGGAAAACGTGCTGAGCCCATCTACCGGCGGCGGAAAAATATTTGCCTCTTACCTGAAAGATGCCATTACAGAAGTGAAGCAGTTCGACCTTCAGGGAAAGGAAGAGCGGACCATAAAGCTACCGGGCGTAGGTACTGCGGGAGGATTTTCGGCCAAGCAAAATGAAGATCATCTATACTATTCATTTACATCCTATATCACACCGGGCACTATCTATAAATATGATATAGCTTCAGGAAACAGCGAATTATATATCAAGCCGGACGTGAAGTTTAATCCCGATGACTATGAAAGTAAGCAGGTATTTTTTACAAGTAAAGACGGAACTCGCGTTCCCATGATTATTACGCATAAAAAAGGTCTTGAGCTGAATGGCAAAAACCCTACAATGTTATATGCCTATGGTGGATTTGGCGTAAGCCTTACTCCCTCATTCAGCGTAGCCAATACCGTTTGGTTGGACAAAGGCGGTATTTATGCAGTACCTAACCTTAGAGGTGGCGGAGAATATGGCGATAAATGGCACAAAGCAGGCACTAAACTTCAAAAGCAAAACGTATTTGATGACTTCATAGCCGCTGCCGAATATCTGATTTCCCAAAACTATACTTCTTCGGATTACCTTGCCATCAGCGGCGGAAGTAACGGTGGATTATTGGTAGGTGCTACCATGACCCAAAGACCGGAACTTGCAAAAGTAGCCTTTCCTGCAGTAGGAGTGATGGATATGCTTAGATACCATCAGTTTACCGCTGGTGCCGGTTGGGCATATGACTATGGCACAGCTGATGACAGCGAAGAGATGTACCGGTATCTTAAAAAATATAGCCCTGTTCATAATCTTACTCCAGGAGTAGCATATCCTGCCACTATGGTCACCACTGCTGACCATGATGACCGTGTAGTTCCGGCACATTCATTTAAATTTGCATCCCATCTTCAGGATGCTCATGCCGGAGACCAACCGGTTCTGATCAGGATTGAAACCAATGCTGGCCATGGCGCTGGAAAACCCACCAGCAAAATCATAGATGAAGTGGCAGACAAGTTTTCTTTTGCCTGGTATAACATGGGTGTGGATCCAACAAAATAAAATACGAAGGTAGTATTATGAAGAAAACAGGTGCTAAGTGAAAGGAAGGATGTATTAAAAAAAGGATGGCTGAAAGCCGTCCTTTTTTTGTCATCTATTTAATCTAGACGATTGATAGCAGATGATAGAGGACATAAAATGATAATGCCGCTACTCCATAAATATAAATGACTTTTAAGCGGTTTCCTCTGTCAAGAAACCAAAGCACGTACACCGGTCTGATCATCCCCATCAAGATAAAAAATAAGGACAGGTAGACCAGTAATAGTAATATGATCGAAAAGGCTTGTAGCATTACAGCATACTCATTAGCAATTATACCCAACAAAAAGGGGCAGTAAAACTGCCCCTAATATAAATAGATATCCGAAATTTCTATTTTTTTCTCTTTATTTCCTGCATGGTGTAGCCTTCTATGATATCGTCTACTTCGATGTTGTTATACCCTTTGATAGATATACCACATTCGTATCCGGCTTTCACTTCAGCTACATCATCTTTGAATCGCTTCAGCTGATCGATCTCACCGTCATGGATTACGATACCGTCACGGATCACTCTGATCTTGTTCTTCCTGGTCACGAAGCCGTCAGTTACATAACAACCCGCTACTGTACCCACTTTAGTGATTTTGAAGATTTCTCTCACCTGTATATTTCCAGTGATGACTTCTTCGAAAGTAGGCTCCAGCATACCTTCGATGGCATCCTTGATCTGGTTGATAGCATCATAGATGATGGAGTAGTGACGGATTTCGATCTCTTCCTGCTCGGCTATCTTCTTGGCATTGCCTGATGGTCTCACTTGGAAACCAAGTATGATCGCATCAGATGCTGAGGCTAGCAATACATCAGATTCTGAAATCTGTCCAACACCTTTATGTATAATATTTACACTTACTTCATCTTTTGATAGTTTCAATAAAGAATCGGAAAGTGCCTCCACAGATCCATCCACATCACCTTTGATGATGATGTTAAGTTCCTTAAAGCTACCGATGGCCAATCTTCTACCGATCTCATCCAAGGTAATGTGCTTCTTGGTACGCATGCTCTGCTCTCGGTTTATCTGACCTCTCTGGTTGGCGATTTCTCTCGCTTCCCTTTCAGTATCATATACCTTGATGATATCACCCGCCTGTGGCGCTCCACTAAGTCCAAGTACCTGTACAGGTGTAGAAGGACCAGCTTCTTTCACTTTTTTACCGGTATGGTCAAACATGGCCTTCACACGTCCATAGTGTTCACCAGCCAGCATGATATCACCAATCTTTAAAGTTCCAGCCTGTACCATTAGTGTAGATACATAACCTTTTCCTTTATCAAGAGAGGCTTCCACTACAGTACCGACGGCATTTTTATTTGGATTTGCCTTTAATTCAAGAATTTCAGCTTCCAAAAGTACTTTTTCCAATAAGTCATCTATACCTTGACCTGTCTTGGCAGAAATTTCCTGTGACTGATATTTACCACCCCAATCCTCTACGAGTAGGTTCATATTAGCTAATCCTTCTTTGATTTTCTCAGGATTTGCATTTGGCCTATCCACTTTATTGATCGCAAAGATCATCGGCACACCAGCTACCTGGGCGTGGTTGATGGCTTCTTTGGTCTGTGGCATGATGCTGTCATCAGCGGCGATTACGATGATAGCCACATCAGTGATCTTAGCACCCCTGGCCCTCATGGCCGTAAATGCCTCGTGACCTGGCGTATCCAGAAATGCGATCTTATGTCCGTTATCAGTCATCACATCATATGCGCCTATATGCTGGGTAATGCCTCCAGCCTCACCTGATGTCACTTTTGCACTACGGATATAATCTAGAAGTGATGTTTTACCGTGATCCACGTGACCCATAATGGTCACGATAGGCGCCCTGTCTACTAAATCATCGGGATCATCTTCTATGATGATTTCATTTTCATCATCATCAGCTTTAGAGAATTCTACTTCATAGTTAAATTCATCTGCTATTATGGTGATAGCTTCAGCATCCAGTCTTTGGTTGATCGAAACGAACATACCCAAAGACATACATACAGAGATAATTTCATTAACAGACACATCCAATAGAGAGGCAAGGTCATTGGCCGAAATAAATTCGGTAACCCTTAAGATCTTTGTTTCCTCTACTCCTTCCTCGCTATCACGGGTCCGTTCAGTCCTTTTATCTCTTCTGTTTTTACCTCCTTTTCCGGATTTACCTCCACCCTGTAGTCTAGCAAGTGTCTGCTTGATCTGATCTTGGATTTCTTTTTGAGTAGGTTCTGCTTTTTGGAATCGGTTTCCACCTTGGGTTTTACCATACTGGCCGGTACCTCTTACCCTGTTTGCATTTGCTGCACTTTTAGCAGCCTGGGTGGTCGGTCTGGATCCGCCTGGCGTATTTGCTCCAGGCCTTGGTGTTCCGGCCTGACCTGGTCTTGGTGCTTGGCCCTGTCCAGGCGCTCCGCCTGTTCTTGGTTGGCCTTCACCAGGTTTTTTATCTATTCTCTTACGAGGTCTCTTTTTCTTTTCTTTGCCCTTTTCATCGGATGAAGCCACAGGTTTGGACTTTTTCTTAGGCCTATCCTTTGGTAGTTCAATTTTGCCCAGTACAGTAAGTCCCTTTAGCGCATCCGCTTTTGCAGAAATGACACTTTCAGCAGGTTTACTTTCTTGAACGGCCGGTTTGTCCTCTGATTTTTCTACAGGTTTGTCAATAGGCTTTTCTTTCGGCGTTTCTTTCGGCTTTTCCGCTACGGGTGATGGTGTTTTGATAGGCTTTTCAGCCGGAGCTTCAGTCTTAGCAGGAGTATCACTTTGAGCTGCTGGTTTGGGAGCTTGCTCCTTGATTGGTTCAGAAGATTCAGGTTTTGCGATTTCTTGAGACTGAGGCTTCACAGCCTTAGGTTCTGGGGAAGATTGCTCTTCTTTCTTAGGTTCAGCTTTCACTTCAGCTTTTACTTCCTTCTCCTCTTTGGCAGCTGGTGGAGCTGATACTGGTGGCGCAGGGGTAGGAGCTGGTTTTGGTTCTGGTTTAGGCTCTTCTTTCTTTTCTACAGGCTTTTTCCTGTCCAGATCGATTTTGCCCACTACTTTTATACCCTGTAGCTTAGGGGCTTCTGCAGAAACTCTCTCAGCTTCTGGCTTGTCAGCTTCTTTCTTCTCCTCAGCTTTTGGAGCCTGTTTTACAGGTTGTTCTTGTTTTTTTTCTCTCTCAGGCTCAGATTCGGATTCCGCTTTGAGGGTAAACGTTTCATTATGACGTTTGCCTATGGAAAGATTGGATGCCTCCTCCTTTTCCTTTGCAGAGGACTTAAACTCCTTGGCCAGCATATGAAACTGGTCCTCCGTGATCTTGGAGTTGGGGTTGCTCTCTACATCAAATCCTTTTTTAGCCATAGAATCCACCAGCGTAGAAATACCTACGTTGAGTTTTCTGGCTACCTGGCCTAATCGCATCATTTTTTCTTCTGACATACGCTAAAACCTATTGCTAATTATTTTTATGGTGCAAATATAACGCCTTTATTAATAATATGACGCTAATACCTACTGTTCAAATTCTGTTCTTAATATTCTGAAGATTTCGTCAATGGTTTCCTCTTCCAGTTCAGTCCTTCGGGTAAGGTCTTCTTTGGTTAGTGCCAATACACTCTTAGCAGTATCTAATCCGGTTTTCTTAAGTTCCAGGATCACCCAATCCTCGATTTCATCAGAGAATTCACTTAAGTCAACATCTTCCTCCTCTTCATATTCTGAAAGTTCCCGGAACACATCAATTTCATACCCTACCAGCCTGCTGGCCAGACGGATATTAAAACCTCCCTTACCTATCGCTAAAGATACTTGATCCGGTTTTAAAAACACAGATAGCCTCTTTTGTTCTTCATTGGCTTGAATGGAACTTACTTTGGCAGGACTGAGGGCTCTGGAAACATATAAATCCAGATTATCCGTATAATTGATTACATCTATATTCTCATTTTGCAGCTCTCTCACCACAGCATGTATCCTGCTTCCCTTCATACCGACACATGCTCCTACCGGATCGATTCTGTCATCATAGGATTCCACAGCTACTTTAGCCCTTTCGCCTGGCTCTCTTACTATTTTCTTTATAGTGATCAGGCCATCGTACACTTCAGGTACTTCATTTTCAAATAGCCTCTCCAGGAATATAGGTGAAGTTCTTGAGAGAATAATGCGCGGATTGCCATTCACCATTTCCACCTTGTGGACAATAGCTTTGGCAGTATCACCTTTTCTAAATCTATCTTTTGGGATCTGCTCACTCTTTGGAAGTATAAGCTCATTGCCATCACTGTCCATCAGTAAAATTTCCCTTCCCAATATCTGGTAAACCTCAGCAGTGATGATTTCCCCCACCAGCTCTTCGTACTGCTGAAACAAAATATCTTTTTCCAGATCTTTGATCCTTTGGATCAAGGTCTGTCGGGCCATCATGACAGCCCTTCTGCCAAAATCTTCCAGTTCTATTCTCTCGTAGGTCTCTTCCCCGATCTCAAAATCAGGTTCAAGCTTTCTGGCTTCGGATAAACTGATCTTATCATGATCCCAAATATCTTCCGAATTATCATCTACTATCTCTCGTATCCTTAAGATCTCCAGGTCACCCTTATCTGCATTGATGGTAACATCAAAGTTATCATCAGATTCGTATTTTTTACGAATCATAGCTCTGAACACATCCTCTAAGATGCGGATCATAGTAGGCCGATCAACATTTTTAGATCTTGCAAATTCTGCAAACGATTCTATTAGAATTTTAGCATCCATTGTTTTTATTTAAAAGAGACTAATACGATTGATTTTTTTATATGCTCCAAAGCTATTTTGGTTTCTTCCTCTGTAGCTTTCTTGCCTTTTTCTTTTTTCTTTACCAAAACTGTGATCGCAGTGGAATCCACTGATGACAATGTGCCTTCCAGCTCGCGGCCTTCCAACAACATCACTTTGAGGTTTCTCCCAATGTTCTTCTGGTATTGCCTTTTGCTGCTCAGCGGAAAATCTACGCCAGGGGAAGAAACTTCCAGGACATAGGGGTCTTCAAAAACCTCCTTAGCCTCCAATTCCTCGCCTACTGCCCTACTTACCTGGGCACAGGCACTGATGTTCAGACCATTATCAGCATCTATCAATATAGTCAACTGATATTTTCCGCCCTTTTCCCTGATGTCGACATCCACTACGAAATGCTCCTCATCTGGCAAATGCTTCTCAACTATTTCTTCTACTGTTTGCTTTAAAGCCATATTCCAATTTTAGCATAATGAAAGAGGGGACTGCGTGTCCCCTCTTAAAAATCGGCTAAGTAAGCACAAATGTAATAATTTTTTTTACGATAAAAAAGAAATTAATCTTATAGAAATTAGACACTACTTTATTTTTTGGCATTTTTGTGCTATAAAACATATAGTTTTATTCTGTGGCTGTCAGTTTTCTGGATATTCATTAATTTCATATTTCATCAATTATTTCTAATAAGAAATTCGTTGGTTTTAATAAATTTGTAAGATGCTCTCGAAAGAACTCAAATTATACAATACCCTATCAAGAAATAAAGAACTGTTTGAACCCATTAGCCCACCTCATGTAGGCATGTATGTGTGTGGTCCCACTGTCTATGGGGATGCTCATCTGGGACATGCCAGACCTGCAGTCACCTTTGATACTGTAAACCGGTATCTCACCTATTTGGGATATAAGGTTAGGTATGTGCGCAACATCACTGATGTGGGACATCTAGAAGCAGATGCGGATGACGGTGAAGACAAAATATCCAAAAAAGCCAAACTGGAACAGCTGGAACCAATGGAAGTAGCACAGTTTTATACAGACTCCTACCATCGGGATATGGATGCCCTCAATACCCGCAAGCCAAACATAGAACCTAGAGCGACGGGGCATATACCCGAGCAGATTCAATTGGTAGAAGATATTATCAAAGAAGGATATGCTTATGAAGTGAATGGCAGTGTTTATTTTGATGTGCTTAAATATAATGAGAACCATAAATATGGCAAACTTTCCGGACGCGTGGTTGAAGAATTGATTAGCGGAAGCAGAGATCTGGATGGACAGGAAGAAAAGAGAAATTCAATAGATTTTGCCCTTTGGAAAAAAGCAAGCCCTGAACACCTGATGAAATGGTCCTCTCCCTGGGGATTGGGGTTCCCGGGATGGCACCTGGAGTGCACAGCGATGAGCGGTAAATATCTCGGAAAAAAATTTGACATCCATGGAGGTGGGATGGACCTCATGTTTCCCCATCATGAATGTGAGATCGCACAGGGCAATGCCTGTAACCATGAGGATCCTGCCAAATACTGGATGCATAATAACATGATCACCATCAATGGCCAGAAAATGGGCAAATCCCTAGGGAACTTCATTACCCTTCAGCAGCTATTTAAAGGTGAGCACCAGCTATTAGATCAGGCCTATAGCCCTATGACGATCAGATATTTCATCCTTACGGCACACTATAGGTCTACCTTGGATTTTTCGAATGAAGCTCTGAAAGCAGCCCAAAAAGGTTATAGAAAAATCATCAATGGACTGCGTATAGCTAAGTCTTTACAGTATAAAGATAGTGGGGGCGAGAATATAGATACTGCACAGGCCCAGCAAATAGAGCAAAACATCCAAAATGCCTTTAAAGCAATGGACGATGATATCAATACAGCCCAGGCAATAGGGTATATCTTCAACCTGCTCAAAAAAATAAACAGCTGCTATACCGGACAGCTCCAGCCCTCAGTATTTGGAAAAGATGCCTTTAGAAATATGATTTCTACCTACATTACGTTTGTAGAAGACATACTTGGTCTTACAGAAGAAAAATCTGATATTCAATATAATCTACTGCATGCTTTATTAAACATATATAAAGAGGCAAAAACTGCCCGTGATTATGTACAGGTGGACCTAATCAGGGCCGTACTAAAAGACAATGGAATAATAGTCAAAGATATGAAAGATAAAATAGACTGGGCATATGAAGAGTAGATGGTATTATTTAACATTACTCGTCTGGATAGTCTCATGCGGCAGAGGAGTGGAGCCAGAAGTAGAAACCGCCCCACCGGATATAGATTTCCCTGAATTTATAGCAGATTCGGCTTATTCCTTCATTCAGCGGCAAGTTGATTTCGGTCCTAGGGTACCCAATACCGCCCCACATAGGGAAACTAAGGATTGGCTGGTAGCTAGATTTGAGCAATACGGTCTTACCGTCACGGAGCAGCAATTTGAAGCAAGGGCATATGATGGCACAAATCTAAACCTTACCAACATAATTGCTTCGTGGAACCCTCAGGCCTCCAAGCGTATATTGCTGGCAGCACACTGGGACACAAGACCTATGGCAGATAAGGACACACAGAGAATAGACGAACCTATAGACGGTGCAAATGATGGAGCAAGTGGTGTCGGAGTTTTGCTGGAAATTGCTAGGGTCATCACTTCAGATGCCAACCAGCCGTCAGTAGGGATAGATTTTATCCTTTTTGATGGGGAAGATTATGGTGAACCGGAACATACCAATAACCGGAACCAATCACAGATATGGTGGGCACTGGGTTCACAACATTGGTCCAAAACTCCTCACGAGGTAGGTTATACAGCCTATTATGGCATATTACTGGATATGGTAGGAGGAAAAAATGCCAGGTTTTATAGAGAAGGTTATTCTATGCAATATGCCAAAAATATCGTACAGAAAGTATGGAACAATGCCCATAACCTAGGTCATGGCGATTTTTTCCAGATGAGAAATGCCGGAGAAATTATAGACGACCATATTTTTGTAAATGAAATAGCAAAAATCCCAATGATTGATATCATAGATTTTTCTCCTGATTATGGATTCGGGAGATTCCACCATACCCATGATGACAGTATGGACATCATAGACAAACGAACGCTGAAAGCAGTAGGAGAAACTGTTTTATATACAATATATCAAGAAAATTAAAAAAAGATGAGCTGATTGCTCATCTTTTTTTGCTTATACCAAAAAATCAAAAACGGATAGGGTGGTTTATTTATTCAAACAGAATAGAAATACAACGTATTCTTATCTAAACATCCTTATTCGGCATGATTTGCATTTAATATGTTCCTATTGCTGATTACTTAATTTTAGCTGCCAGTTCCAGGAATCCCTCAGGGCATCTTCTAATGTCATGCGTGATTTCCAACCCAGTACCTTTTCAGCCTTATCGGTATTGGCCCAAACCTGCTCTACATCACCTGGTCTTCTAGGCCCAATTTTATAATTAAGCGCTTTGCCGCTGACTTTTTCAAAAGCTTTGACTACTTCCAACACCGTATTGCCATTACCTGTGCCTAAATTAAACAGATCATAGAAAGTATCAGGCTTGTCCTCTAAATATTGAATAGATTTGACATGGGCTTCTGCCAGGTCTACTACATGGATATAATCTCGGACACATGTGCCGTCAGAGGTGTTATAATCATCCCCATAGACAGTCAGTTGCTCACGGAGTCCTACTCCGGTCTGGGTCACAAAAGGTACCAGGTTATTTGGAACACCCAAAGGCAATTCCCCGATCTCTGAAGTTGCATGTGCCCCTATTGGATTGAAATATCTTAAAGCTACCACCCTCACTGTAGCATTTGATTTCACATAGTCCACCAATATATCCTCACATATTTTTTTTGTATTGCCATAGGGACTTTCAGCGGCTTTTCTAGGAGTAGATTCCTCTACCGGGTTTACCTCTGGCTGACCATATACAGTGCAAGATGATGAGAATACTAGATCTTTCACTTGATGTCTCTGCATTACATCCAACAGTACCATAAGAGATCCCACATTATTCTGATAATACTTCAGGGGTTGTGCAGTACTTTCTCCTACTGCTTTATATGCAGCAAAATGGATCACACCAGCGATGTCATTTTCAGTAAAAATCTTATCCATCAGAGCAGCATCATTACAATCGCCTTCATAATGGATGATATCTGCATTAAGGATATTTTTTATGCCCTGAAGCGCACTTTTATCAGAGTTGGAATAATTATCTATCACTATGGGATCAAAACCGGCATCAGATAGTGCTACTGCAGTATGAGACCCTATATACCCCGCTCCACCGGTGATCAGAATTTTTGTTTTCATATGGAAGGTTTAAGAAGTTTTTACAAAATTAATGTGAATCTACTATAAAAAAAGCAATACGCCCGTCCTTCTACATTATATAGTGGTTAAATCTACTCAGCCATTTCTTTATGTTGAGGCCTACCTGTCAGATTGTTCTCTTCTATAAATATTTACACAGCATGTTTAAACAATTTGACAGACAAATGATTGTAAATTTATAATATGCCCATCCGGAATTAAGCAAATAACATATTTTTAGAATAACATTATAAAGTTTCTTCCATAATAATATTAAAACCTAAACTATTGTACCGGATGAGCCAAATGACAGATACACAATTAAAATATAATTCTTCAAGATTAATGTACCGATAATTCTATAACTTCGGAAATCTTAAGGTAAACCCAAATAAAACAAATGACTATGATGAGTTTTGATCTCAATGAAAATCAAAAATTGATAGCCGAAATGATACGGGATTTTGGCGCTAAAGAAATCACCCCTTTTCGCAAAGGATGGGACGACCTTCAGGAATTTCCCGTACAGCTGTTTAAAAAATTAGGTGATCTGGGACTTATGGGGGTGTTGATACCTACAGCATACGGAGGTTCCGGATTTGGCTATTTTGAGTATGTTACCGCCATAGTGGAACTGACTAAACTGGATCCTGGGGTGGGCCTGTCTATGGCTGCACATAACTCTCTTTGCTCTGGACATATCATGATGTTCGGCAATGAGGAACAGAAAAAGAAATACCTGCCAAAGCTGGCCACCTGTGAATTCTTAGGAGCATGGGGGCTTACAGAACCAAATACAGGCTCTGATGCCGGTAATATGCGAACTGTAGCCATAGAGGACGGTGACCACTTTATCCTCAACGGCGCTAAAAATTTCATCACGCATGGCGTATCCGGAGACGTAGCCGTGGTGATCGCCCGAACTGGTGAGGTAGGAGATTCTCATGGCATGACAGCCTTCATTATAGAAAGGGGAACGCCAGGGTTTAGAGGCGGCCGGAAAGAAGACAAACTCGGAATGCGATCTTCAGAAACTGCCGAACTCATATTTGAGGACTGCAGGGTCCATAAGAATCAGATACTGGGGGATGTAGGTGAAGGTTTTATCCAATCTATGAAAATCTTGGACGGAGGAAGAATTTCTATCGCAGCACTGTCTCTGGGCATAGCAGAAGGGGCACTCGAAGCCTCTATCCAATATTCAAAAGAAAGAGAGCAGTTCAATAAACCTATCAGCAGCTTCCAGGGAATATCATTCAAACTGGCAGATATGGCTACGCAGGTAGAAGCATCAAAACTCCTGATCTTCCAGGCCGCTGACATGAAAAACAAAGGATTAAATATTACCAAAGAAAGCGCTATGGCTAAGCTTTATGCTTCAGAAGTATCCGTATCGGTAGCCAATGAAGCAGTTCAGATATTTGGTGGATATGGATTTACCAAAGATTACCCAGTAGAGAAGTTTTATCGTGATGCTAAATTATGTACGATCGGTGAGGGAACTTCCGAGATCCAGAAGATGGTGATTTCGAGACAAATCTTGAAGTAGGTCAGGAGGGATATTAGATCTTGGAATGCAGATGATGATATAATACTTGAATAGCCGGATTTCCGGTCATTTCTTGTGCATAGGATTGGGTAACATACAGTAGTTGGAATTCGGAGAATATTTAGTGTGGTAAAATCGTGGTTACGTCAACCTTGATTAAAGGCTGATATTTTTCTGGATATCTGATATTTTAAACATCATTGGGATGCAAATCCCTTCCAAACTTTGGTATTACAAATAATCTTTTTACCTTTGCCAGCTGAAAGGAGGTGTATATATATGATCGTAGTTAACGTAAAAGAGAATGAATCAATCGAGAAAGCTCTAAAAAGATTCAAGAAAAAGTTTGACAGAACTGGTGCTATTAGGGAACTAAGAGCTAGACAGTACTTTGAGAAGCCTTCTATCAGAAGAAGAACCGAAGTCATTAAAGCGGCTTACAAACAAAGAATGCAAACTGAAGAAACGAAATAAATTTTCGTTTTCTTTATTAAGATAAATTAAGCATATTGGAGTAATTAATCTCCGATATGCTTTTTTCGTTTATAGCTTACCTAGAAAATACCAAACGGGCCAGCCCGCATACCCTACTCGCTTACCAGAAAGACCTGGAGCAGTTTCAGGAATTTGTGCAGACTACATTTGATATGTCTGACATCACCTATGCCGGACACCCTGAGATCCGAGCTTGGATAGTAGACCAGGTAGACAGCAATATGGCCGCTACCACAGTGAACAGGAAAATAGCTACACTCAGGTCTTATTATAAGTTTCTCTTAAGAAACGGCACCATCATCAAAGATCCCACTTATAAACTTCAGGCCTTAAAAAAACCAAAACGACTTCCTGAATTTGTACAAGAAATCACTATGGACCAGGTATTGGAAGAACTGCACTATAATCCTGATTTTGACGGTCAGAGAGATAGGATGGTTATGGAATTTTTGTACCTCACAGGTGTAAGACTTTCTGAATTATTGGCATTAAAATGGCAGAACATCTCGATCTCTGCACAAACTGTAAAAGTATTGGGAAAAAGAAAAAAAGAACGTATTATCCCCCTTACAAACCATCTTATAAAAAATATTATTTCGTATAAAAAAGAATTTGAAAAAACATTTCCAAATATGGAATCTAGTGACTACTTTATCGTTACAATAGATAGAGAGCAAGCTTACCCTATGAAAATATATAGAATTGTAAGAAAATATCTTGACCTTTTTGCGCAGACGACTAAGCGCAGCCCGCACCTCTTGCGGCATACATTTGCTACTCATCTTTTGAACAAGGGGGCAGACTTAAATGCTGTAAAAGACTTACTCGGCCATACTAATCTAGCGGCCACCCAAGTCTATACCCACAATTCCATGGAAAAACTGAAGGCTGTGTTTGACCAAGCACATCCTAAAGCGTAATAAAAGTTTAACTATAACTGTAATGATTATGAAATTACAAATGCATTCCATCCATTTTGACGCCGATCAGAAATTATTAGGTTTCATCCAGAAAAAAGCAGATAAGCTGGATACTTATTATGATCGAATTATCGACGGGGAAGTTTTTATGCGACTTGACAAAAACAGCAGAAGCGATAATAAAATCGTGGAAATTAAAATGAATGTCCCCGGAAAGCAAATGTTCTCGAAAAATCAAAACGGATCTTTTGAAGCCGCAGCTGATGAAGCTATAGAGCAGCTTAGAAGGCAACTAAAAAAGTATAAGGAAAAATCTGTTTTGATAAAACAATAAACCCACCTTCACAAACCCTCTCATCCGAGAGGGTTTTTTTGTCTTATATCCCCCTATAAAATCTTGATACTTCCTGTTAGATACTATTTTAAAAAAATTAATCCATTATTTTTGCCCAAAATTCTAGTATGGCAAATTTTTCATTGAAGCAGAATCCCCGATCAGCTGCCGACCTCCTGTGGTATTCCACGGTTTTAGGTATAATAGCCTCCTTTATCTTTGGCTTATTTGTGCCACTTATGGATTCCGATGCTGCCCATCATGCCAATATAGCCTTGAGAATGGTGCTCACTGGAGATTATATCAGTCTTATAGACAAAGGTCAGCCATATCTTGACAAACCACATTTATTGTTTTGGCTGAGTGCGATATCATTTAAAGTTTTTGGTGTAAATACCTTTGCTTATAAGCTTCCCTCACTGTTATTTACGATACTCGGACTTTTTTCCACTTTTAGATTAGCCCTCAGACTATATAATAGGCAGGTTGGTTATGTTTCCGTTTTAATTTTATCCTCAGCATTTGCTTTTGTACTTGCCAACAGCGACGTGAGAATGGATGCCATTCTAGCCGCGTGTATGATCTTTACAGCATGGAGATTTTATGAATTCTACCATGAGCGCACATGGCTCAATATGCTGGCCGTCGCTTTGGGTCTTGCTTTGGGCTTTATGACCAAAGGGATGATAGGGCCCGCAGTACCTACTTTTGCTTTTCTATTTTACCTCATAGAAAAGAAAGATTGGAAACCTTTGCTCGATATAAAACTTTATTTAATACTTCCGGCATTCTTCCTCATGAGTAGTCCTGTATTATATGCTTATTATATGCAGTATGATCTGCATCCTGAACTGATCATCAGGGGAAGAACTAATATTTCCGGTATAAGTTTTATACTTTGGGATCAAAATTTCGAAAGATTTGATGGTGAAATATGGGGAGAGGATAATAAAAAAGATTATTTCTTTTTTATCCATACCATCCTCTGGGCTTTCCTTCCGTGGCCCATCTTATTTTATATGGCGATATATAAGGGCATCAGGTCAAAGGTTAATAAACTGAGCCATATCGAATGGATGACTTTGGGCACTATAGTATTTCTTTTGGCCATCTATTCATTTGCGGGTTTTAAACTTCCGCATTATCTCAATACCCTTTTCCCATTTATGTCCATCCTGACTGCTGCTGCAGCGGTAAATTTCAGGATAGGAAAAACCCTCTCCACCGTCCATCTCATTCTGATCTCGTTAGTTTTGATTTTAGTATTAATCCTGAACTTCTATTTTTTCCCTATGCCGACCTGGGGCTTCATATTCATAGGGATTCTCATGGCGGGATTATGTTATGTAGTGATATACACCCCAGATTCATGGAAGAAACTCGTCCTCACCACAGCCTTAATAGGCGCTATGACCAATGTGATCATGCAGGTTAACTTTTATCCTAAAATTCTTACGTATCAGGGAGGATCATCTTTGGCTAAGGAAGCAGAAATGATGAACCTTCCGCATGAGCGTATATTCTTTTTTGAAATGCAGAGCTTTTCATTTGATTTCAGTTCATCATACCTACACCCTATTTTAAACTTGGACAATGTTTATGAACGCCTGGGAGAACATGGCACCATATTCTTATATGTCAATGCTGATGGAAAACAGAAGCTGGAGGATATTGAAAATATTTCCTCACAAGTTATCTTATCCAAAGACGCCTATCATGTGTCCAGATTAAAATTCAATTTTATTCATCCAGATACTAGACCTTCCGTATTGAACACCCATTATATAGTAAAAGTCACTTCTTAAGTTTCAGTGAAATCCCAGTTTCTTCTATAGCATTTGCTGCCCCAGATAAAATAAGCTATTTTTGGCGAAATTTTATGTTATGCACACCCCTCAGATTTCAGTAGTCGTCACCATGTTCAACGAAGAAAAAAATGTTGAACCTCTTCTAAAAGAAGTACATGAGGCTTTAAGCCAACTTGACTATGAACTGGTACTGGTAGATGATGGGTCTACAGATAATACAGTGCGTGAAATTAAGAG
This sequence comes from Anditalea andensis, assembly GCF_000714815.1. Taxonomy (GTDB): domain Bacteria; phylum Bacteroidota; class Bacteroidia; order Cytophagales; family Cyclobacteriaceae; genus Anditalea; species Anditalea andensis. The sequence continues at coordinate 337,274 of NZ_JMIH01000023.1, forward strand.
ACTGGCAAACAGTAAAACCAAACTGGTCATATTCAATAAAAATTATGGTCAAACAACTGCTTTAGCAGCAGGCATCCACCATGCTGTAGGCATGTATATAGCCACGATGGATGGAGATCTGCAGAATGACCCTTCAGATATCCCCATGATGCTGAATCTGGCCATCACAGAAAATTGGGATGTAGTAGCAGGCAGAAGAGCTAACAGAAAGGATGGTTTTGTACTCAGAAAGCTCCCCAGTAAAATAGCCAATTATGTCATCCGCCATACTACCAAAGTGTACCTAAATGATTATGGATGCAGTTTGCGGGTCTATAAAGCCCAAATAGCTCAAAATCTGGGTCTTTATGGAGAACTGCATCGGTTTATCCCCGTATTAGCAAAACAGGAAGGGGCTACAATGACTGAGATAGATGTAAAACACCATCCCCGAATACACGGAGACTCTAAATATGGCCTCAGCCGTACTTTTAAAGTAATGGCTGACCTAATCCTAATGCTGTTCTTTCAAAAATATTTCCAAAGGCCTATCCACATATTCGGCACCTTGGGACTCTTCTCTTTTGCAGCCGGAGTAGTCATAAATATATACTTACTCATAGACAAACTATTAGGCGCGGACATATGGGGAAGACCTCTACTGCTGTTAGGTTTTATATTTCTGATGGCCGGCATTCAGCTGGTCACTACAGGCATAGTAGCGGAGATCATAGTCAGAACATATTTTGAATCACAGGACAAAAAAACCTATAAGGTAAAAGAAGTATTTACAGGAGAATAAGCTCCCCCGATAGACAACAAATGGCCCCGTAATAAATCGTAAGTCATAATCAGCAATATATCATATTAGAATATATATTTAAAATAAAGGCATAAGTGGGCAATCAATATTGCTGCCTACCGCCGCCTCTAAAAGTATCCCCCCTCTTATTGATCGATTCACCTGCAATATCACCATAGAGCTCATTCCCATAACCCTGATTAAATTGCTGAGGATATATGACCAGCCTGCTGTTTGATGAGAAATGCTTTTCCAGCTTCATAGGCAAATATTCCAAAGCATTGAAATAAGAAGCTGAGCCTTTTCTAGCTGATATCAATACAAACAAATCATCCTTTTCTATATCGTCTGCCAATAGTAGAAAATTATCCCAGGCTTCAAAAGGTGAAAATGATAGGTTGGTAGAAATTTTTGAATTTATGATGAATTTCTGAATGGCACCTTCCGATTCATCATTACAGAAAATCTTGATAGGAACGCTAAGTTCCTGGGCCAAATTAGTCATTTTAAAGAACCATTGCTCATATCCGTTTTCTCTTTCTGCAAAAGGAGGTACCGCTATCAGAATTCTTTTGTGTAAAACGAGGGGCTTTTCCAGATGACAGATAAAAGTAGTCTTAGAGGTATTGCTTAACACACTATCCACTTTTTCTCCGATCAACATGCTGATCAAACCTTTCCTTCGCGGCCATCCCAATACAATCATGTCTGCCATAATCTCTCTGGCTATACGGGATATCCCACTTGCCACATTATGATCTATTGTAGCTATTACATTTACACTGACTTCTGATGCTGAGGCTTGTTTTACAAACTGCTCCAGTTTGTTTCTTGCTTTTAAGATATTTACCTCTGCCTCGTCATTGTTTGAAACTACTGAAAGGATAGCTATGGGATTGGGAGATTTTTTATCTTTGATAAAAATGGAAAATTCGAGCAGCTTCTCTACATTTTCTATATTGGCAAATGGCATTAAAATATGTTCATTGTTAAAACCACTGGCCCTCTTTAAATCAGTATGATCGTTTTCCGATTCTATCAAAATGATCTTAGCTGCTTTTTCTGTGGCAAAAGATGCAATAATGCAGGTGAGTAGGATTAGGATGATCGTGCCATTTAAAATATTTTCATCCAATATCTCAGCCCTGAAACCTACCAAAATCACAGCCAATGTAGCTGCTGCATGCGCACTGCTCAAACCAAATATAAGCTGCCGCTGGGCATTGGAATACCGAAATACCAACTGGGTAAAAAGTGCAGCCAGCCATTTACCAAAAAGAGCGACCACAGAAAGTGTACCAGCTACTATCAATGCCTGTGGCCCGCTCAAAATGACACTCACATCTACCAGCATACCCACACTGATCAAGAAAAAGGGTATGAACAGTGAGTTTCCGATAAACTCAATTCTATTCATCAATGCTGATGAATGTGGAATCAGTTTATTCATAGCTAATCCTGCGACAAACGCTCCGATGATAGGCTCTACTCCTGCTACCTCGGCAAGAAATGCTGCAAAAAACACTACCGCCAGCACAAAGATATAATGAGAGTGCTTTTCACTTTCCAGCACCCTAAAGAACCACTTGGCAATCTTAGGGATCACCAGAAACATAATAGCAGAAAATATAGCCAAGGATACCCCTAAAGTGATCCAGAACTCCTGGTTTAGCTTACCTTCACTTTTGCCCATGATCACCGCCAATATGATAAGGACAGCAGTATCTGTCAATATAGTACCTCCTACGGTGATGGCAACAGCCTGGTTTTTGGACACACCCAATTTACTGACTATAGGATAGGATACCAGCGTATGTGTAGCAAACATACTGGCAGTAAGAAAGCTGGCATTGAAATCATAGCCCAAAAAGTAGTGGCATACCGGGAATCCTATGGCCAATGGTAGGATAAAGGTGAAGAAACCGAACAATAAACTTTTGTTTTTATTAGCCTTAAACTCATTCAGATCTAATTCCAGACCTGCTATAAACATGATATAGAGCAGACCAATGGTAGAAAACAGGTCTATGGCAGCATTTTGTTCCAATATATTTAACCCATGGGGACCTATAATCACACCTGACAGGATAAGCCCTATAATGCCCGGAATATTCAATCTCTTCAAAAGGATTGGAGAAAGCAGGATGATCAAAAGAATCAAAGAAAATACCAGCACCGGATTTTCTAAAGGCAAGGCAAACTCATGAATTAAATGTTCAAAAAAATCTGTCATATGTATTGATTTGTTTTCCCGGCCTCAAATTGCTATACATTTCCCCATAGAAATATTATAAGACCTATATTGTTTTGAAAAAAAAAGATATCCCTTTTTTATAAATATATAAAAATTAGTGCGGAAAAAGGCCAGATATTACCAGATCACTTTAATATAAGTAAAACTATTATTTTCACCACCAGTTAAAAGGCAGCCAAAACATAGCTATACCCTATACCTCCTAAGATACCTATAAGGATAATCAGAGGAGAAGGTACTTTGGTATATTGCAGTAAACAGTATGTCAGCGCTATGGCAATAATATTGAAAGTATTTGCTTCCATAGGTTCAAAAAGCAGGTAAGCAGCAGCCAATAACATCCCACAAGACACAGCATTAATCCCCTCCAGTGCCGCCCTTACAGGCCTGTACTTTTTCAAATCATCCCAAAACCTGATCACAAAAAAGATCAAAAACGTACCCGGTAAAAAGATGCCCGCAGCAGCAACCATCCCTCCTAGCAGCTGACCGGTAAGGCCGTATTCCCTCATGGACAGGGCCCCTATATAGGAACTAATACTAAAGGTGGGACCTGGTAACCCCTGAGAAATGGCATAGCCAGTCAAAAATTCTTCAGAAGAAAGATAATCCTTAAATTCTACAAACTCGGTATATAAATAAGGCACCAACACTTGCCCGCCACCGAAAATCAAACTCCCGTTACGATAAAAGTTTTCAAATAACCTTACAGGCAGTAACCTTGTAAAATGACCTAAAACAGCAGCAAAAATCAATACACCTGCCCATAACAGGAAATTATCCCAATTAATGTTCAGACCCGATTTTCCTTCTACTTTAGGCTGCTTATGATATTTTAGTGAAGTACTGACCCCTCCCACTATTAGCATCACAGGAAATATGAACGGGGAATTGTAAAAGAAAGCCACAAAAGCAGAAAGTAACATGATCACCATAGCTTCCCGTGTCTGTATCATGATCTTAATGGTACGCTGGGCTGCATATATGATAAAGCCAATAGCCATAGGCTGTATAAACTTGGCAAACTCAAGTGTGCCATTGCCTGATTCCTGTAGGTAATCAATAAGGATGGCAGCGATGATCATCATCAAACTCGCCGGGAGTACCCATACAAAAAGTGATATATAAGCTAATGTGGGCCCACCTATCCGATATCCAATAGCGGAAATGGTTTGGGTAGAAGTTGGGCCAGGCAATACCTGACAGAGCGCGTTCAGCTCCATAAGATCATTTTCTGAAAGATAGCCCCGCTTCCTTACCATGATATCCAGCACCATGGCAAGGAAAGCTTGGGGGCCTCCAAAAGCTGTGATAGAGAGCAATAAAACATCCCTTACATAGAAATAATATTTTACGCTCTTAACTGCCACTGTTTATTTTTTAAGACCAAGTTCTCTCAGGCGCTCATCCAGAAACTCGCCTGCCGTGGCATTTTCAAATTGCTTGGGGTTTTGTTCATCTACACAACTCTCTAGGCAGGTTAGATCCATCTCAGACCTAGGATGCATAAAGAAAGGCACTGAATACCTGCTGTTATTCATTTTCTCACGTGGAGGATTGACCACCCGGTGGATGGTAGACTTTAACTTTTTATTGGTAAGTCTTTCTAGCATATCCCCTACATTCACTACCAGTTGATCGGGAAGCGCTGTGATCGGAATCCATTTCCCATCTCTTCGTTTTACCTGAAGACCGTCTGCACTTGCTCCCATCAGTAGGGTAATCAGATTGATATCTCCGTGCTCTGCTGCCCTTACCGCATCTTCTGGCACTTCATCTGGATTGGTTATGGGGAAGTAATGAATGGCTCTAAGTATAGAATTCCCATATCGAACTTTGTCTTCAAAGTAATCCTCATCAAGCTCCAGATAGATGGCAATAGCACGAAGCATAAGCTTCCCCGCCTGCTCAATAGTTCTATAAACCTCTAAGGATACTTCTTTAAGTTCCGGTACCTCTTCCGGCCAGACACCTTCAGGATAATCATTTTTAACAGGGTCTGTATCTGGAACCTGGTCCAGGTCTTGACCCACATGGTAAAATTCTTTCAGGTCACCTGTATTTCGGCCTTTGGCATGCTCCTTGCCTTTTCCGGTATAGCCGCGCTGATAACCTATTTCAGGTCTTTCATATTTGGCTTTGCTCTCATCATCCAATGCGAAGAATTTTTTTATAGTCGCATACAAATGGTCCTGTAGGTCTTGGGTAAGACCATGGTTTTTTATGGCCACAAAGCCAATATTGTTATAAGCCTGGCCCAGCGCCTGGACGAAGGCACCTTTTTTTTCGGCATCACCAGAAGTGAAATCTGCCAAATCCAGAGATGGAATCTCGTTGTATAAAATTTCGCTCATGAAAAGATTATTTATCCTGCAAGTTAAGCTATTTTAAGGTAAAATTAAATATCTTTAAGCCTTCTCGATTTCCTGTACAATAAAAATATATCTCTCGGATTATAGGTCATTCTGAAATGTAACAAAGTCAGCATAAGGGAATAAAATAAATCAAAATATAGTCACATGATAAAATATGTATTATACCCTATAGTATTATTACTAATATTTACTATCATCAGCTGTGAGGGTAAAAGGGAAAGAGCATCAGAAAACGTTGTTTCTATAGAAGGAGACGAAGCCAATAGAACTGTAAGTTTTTACTCTTATGCTGAAATTCCTGAGTACCCTGACGCCATGCTGGAAATGTACAGCCCTTTAGGAAATCAGAATTTCAATACTAACAAAATCCCTTTTGAATTTAATATCAAAAATTACCCATTTGCAGAAGGAGGTAGAGGATTTCAGTTAAAGATGTCAATTAATGGGAATGACCCTGTAGGCTATAATATGCCTATGTTTCAAAAAGAGCTAAACCAAGGCACATATAGGGCGGTGGCATATCTTGTCAATGAAGAAGGAATAGCACTGAGAGAGTTTGGCAACTATGTAGACAGGGATTTTACGGTGATGGGTTCAAAACCATTTCCGGTAAGCAATGATCCTTTTATCATCATTAACCTACCAGAAAACAATCAAAGCTTCGAGGAAGGAGAAGAAGTTATTGTGGACTACCTTATACTGGACGGCAATCCAGTGGAAGATAATTTTGAAATAATCATAAAATTTAACCAGTATGAACACAGGACTCAAGAAGTAATTCCATTAAGAGTAGATGACCTTCCTGCTGGTGATTATGATTTAGAAATCAGATTAGTACGTTCTGATGATAAAGATATGGATGGCGTATTTACATCCACCCGTAAAAGAATCAGAATCAATTAATACAGACTTCGCAAAACTTTTACCGATTTCAGATCTGTAAATCCATCCAGATGCAATTGATAAAATTTTAACAGATCATCCAGAATTTTGCGCCTGTAAACAGCCGGCACCTTAACAGTATATGCGAAGGAATGGGCCATCAACTCATTAAGGTAAGTTTTTTCTTCGCGAGCAAAGTCATCATCATGGACCAAGCCAAAAAGCTGTTCGAATAGTTCTGAAGCATCACTGGTCCCAAATCCCAAAAACTTAGATGTTTCTAATAAAAAGGAAATGGGGTAAAGCTGGATGTTGGCATCCTGCTGGTCCAAATATTTGATCGCCTCCTTTAGAAAATCAAAGAGATTTTCATTCTGATAGTTTTCATAGATCGATTTACCAAGTACCTCCCCTATAAACATGGCTATACCTGATCTATAAAAATCAAAAGGAATACGTTGAAAGGCATAAGCTAGCTTTACTTCAGAAACCCTATTAAGTGAGGATTTTTCTTTGTCATACACTACTAAGTCCAATATGGTAAGGGGTTGATAAAAACCCATTTTCGATTTAGTACTTCTTACACCGTTTACTATATATGATTTCAATCCCAAGTCTCTGGTAAAAACCTTTACGATAATGGAAGACTCTTTATATTTGAGATAATTGATTACCAGACCTTCAGTCTTCTTCAGCATAGCGTATCACTTGTCTTCGTAAAAGCACCTGCGGCACCTGGCTTCATAAATATCCTTTTCTCCCAACATCACTTTATCCTTTCCTTCGGATAGTCTATAGCTGTATGACGCCAGCGCCCCGCATTTCATACATATGGCATGGACTTTAGTGACATATTCTGCTATAGCCAATAACTGCGGCATAGGCTCAAAGGGATGGCCCTCGAAATCCATATCAAGGCCAGCCATAATTACCCTTTTTCCTGATTTTGCAAGGATATTGGCCACATTTACGATCTGATTATCAAAAAACTGGACTTCATCTATACCTACTACTTCACAGTTGCCTGCCAAAAGTAGGATATCATTGGCAAACTGGACAGGAGTAGATCTAATCGTATTTTCATTGTGCGAAACCACATCAAAATCATGATACCTCTTATCAACAGCGGGTTTAAAAATTTCCACTTTTTGCCTGGCTATAAGTGCCCGGTTTAACCTTCGGATCAGCTCCTCAGTCTTGCCCGAAAACATCGAGCCACAGATTACTTCTACATGGCCGTTTTTACCTTTAAGACTGCTCTGGCCAATAGATGGTTCTATAAACATGAAATATGAGGTTATTCGCTGTAATCAATATGGGAAAATTTATTTTCTTCGGCCACCCGAATTTTTATACTCCCCGTTTTTAAAATAGTTTGGCAAGTTAATCTTTCAGCAGGTTTTAATCTTCCTTTTTCAGCATAATATTTCTCTCTGGCACTTAGCGGGCTTAAGTTTTCCATCCCCTCATCCACGATCATCTTACAACTGGTACATCTTCCTTTTTTTCCACACGCATGCATCCAATCAATATAGTTTTCATGAATTAATTCAATAACTTTACCAATGGTACGGTTTGTCTGAATCTCTAGGTGATCCATATTGACTATTATTATTTTAGGCATATTCCCTTTTCCTTTGATCTTGAAAAATATATAACCGATGAATAAAATTAACTTCAATTATTTAGAAAACTACTCTCAGTCCATATCAGAAAAATTTTGTTCAAAATATTTCGAAACCAAAAAATACATGAGCGGGCAGGAGATCATCCAGCTCACCCCCAGCCAACAGGTTAATCTTTTAGTTATAAAAGCGCTTTTTTCTGCATGGCAAGATGAACTGGAGAAACTGAAAAGCAACCCATATTTTGACTACAGGGATATAGCAGTGGACAATTCCCTTAAAGAATTTATGAACATCCTCTCCAGGGCCATTAAAGTAGAAAGGGTACATTTCGAACCTTTGATGCGTGAAGCTGTAGAAGACGCCCTCCTTTTAGCCATTGACCCGGTCACTTTTTTCATACACCTGATAGAAGAAAGCAAAGGTGACAGAAATTATTTTAAGGATACAAAAAAGTATATCAAATGGCATACTGACTTGATGGGTACCCTTATGGATAAATCATCCATGGGCGCATCCTCTTCTGAACTTAAAATGGCACTCAGGGCCAAATATGAAAACGAAAAAAACAAAATGGAACGGTACGACCGATTACTGGAGCCTCTACACCAAGTTCAAAAAATAGATTATACCAAATTGGTAGAGCAAAATGATACGGGTTCCATTCAAGAGGAAAGAAAAACCAATGCTTTGGACGCACAGGAAACCCCTCCTGTAGAATCTGCAGAGAAATTTGCCACTGACAGCACGGACTCCAGTTCTTCTACTCATAACCAGCACAAAGCCGCATCTTCTGAAAAAGCCATAGATCCCGCTTTGGCTTGGGCAAGATTTGAATCGGAAGAATACAGTATCATAAAAGGTTCAATAGGCAACCTCTCCGAAAGTGTGGGCATCAACCAACGCTTTATGTTTACACGGGAGTTATTCCAAGGAAATGCAGACCTGATGAAGCATGCACTCCAGTCCATTGATCGGTGTGATAGTTTTGTAGAAGCGGTGGAGCTCATCAATCAGCGATATGTAGAAGAACTCGACTGGAACAAAAATTCAGATGAGGTCAATGAATTTCTTCAGCTGGTCTTCAGGAAGTTTGAGCAAAAGTAGCCTATCCAATTAAAAAGAAAACACCCTGCACGTTATGGCAGGATGTTTTCTCTATTGTAATTTAATGGATTTCATTTATTTTTTAGGGGCCTGTCATTTTGAGCAGAAAGAAATGGCATCCACACAAAAAAAGACTAACCATTTCTTCCCAGCAACTGTATTCTATGCGAATCCAGTTTGATAAAAATGAATAACAAGATAGTGAAAGACCATAAAGAGGAGCCTCCATAGCTGAAAAATGGCAATGGTATCCCTACCACAGGAAAAAGACCGATAGTCATGGCTATATTGATCGTAAAATGAAATAGCAGTATAGACACCACACAGTATCCATATATCCTGCTAAACCTGGTCTTTTGGCGCTCTGAAAGATAAATCAACCTTACTAAAAGCGCTCCAAATAATATAATCACGATCAGGCTGCCAATCCAACCGAATTCCTCACCGAGTGTACAGAAAATAAAATCGGTATGCTGCTCAGGCACGAAGTCAAATTTAGTCTGGGTCCCCTCCAGATAGCCCTTACCCATAAATCCACCAGATCCAATGGCTATCTTGGACTGAGTCACATTCCATCCCACACCAAGTGGATCCAGATCAGGATTAAACAGGACCATAATCCTATTTTGCTGATGGTCTGGAAGTTTGGAAACCACATAATCTAAGCTATAGCTATAGGCAATGATGACAAGTCCCATGACGGCAAAGGTCACTATTCTCTGCCATGTTTTTTTCCCTGCCAATATCAAAAGCACCATCAATGCCATCACCGCTGCCGCTAAATAAAGGTTGTTTTCTATCCCCAAAGACAACAGCGATATGGCTACAAAACCTATAGCAAAAACATAGTAGCGCTGTGGCATTCCTTCTCTAAACAGCATGATCCCAAATGCACTGTACACCATGGCTGTACCTGTATCCGGCTGAAGCATGATCAGGGCTATCGGCAGCCCTATGATAGCAAGGGCGCGGAGCTGATACTTGCCTTTACTAAGGTCAAAGGTAGGCGCCTCCATGAATTTTGCTAAAGCCAAAGCAGTAGCAAACTTGGCAAACTCAGCAGGTTGTAATCGAAATGCACCTATTTCAAACCAAGCACGCTGCCCGTTGATCTCTTTGCCTATAAATGGGGTAAGTAATAATATGAGTAAAAAAAAGCCATACAAAATTAGACTTAGGTTATCAAACAGCCTATAATCTGCTACCATGATGACCGTGATCAGTAATATGGCCGTACCGATCCATACCAACTGTTTACCTGAATTAATAGAGAAATCAAAAATGCTCTTTGCAGCCTGCTCATCATATACGGCTGCATAGATATTGAACCACCCTATTATAACCAATATGGAATAAATCAAAATGGTAATCCAGTCAATTCTACTTATATATAAATCGTCCTGTCTCAATTAATAAAGAAATTTACCTGCCAATACATACTCTTCTAACGCTGGCCTGGTGATATCTCCCCTCAGGTATTGTTCTATCATCAAGCTTGCGGTACTTGCCGCAGCCCGTCCACCGAAACCACTGTTTTCCACATATACTGCTATGGCTATTTTGGGATTATCCTTGGGAGCAAAGGCCACAAATACTGAATGATCAGCCCCGCCGGGGTTTTGGGCAGTACCAGTCTTACCGGCGATGACGATATCTTTGATAATGGCCCTGTTGGCAGTTCCAGATAAAGCTTCCGCCATAGCTTCCTGCACCATATCAAAATGATGGGCATCCACCCCCACACTGACTTTTGTCCTGAACTTTTCAGGTATATTCTCCGAGGATCCATCTATAGACCTTACCAAATGAGGAGGGTAATACCATCCCTTATTTGCAAAAATAGCCGCAAGATTAGCCATCTGAAGAGGGGTCACCAGCATCTCTCCCTGACCTATAGAAAGAGAATATATAGTGGAATATTTCCACCTATTTTCACCATAAATCTTATTATATAAAGCACTTCCAGGAATTTGGCCTCCCTTTTCATTCCTCATATCTATTCCTAAGGGACTGCCCAACCCAAATTTCATCACTGATTCTCTCCACTGATCTAATCCTATGCGGGTGTCTATGAAAGTATTCGAAGAAACCTCCCTATTGATCAACTTCCTATAACCTTGGTGATAATAAGGATTACAGGAATATTTTATAGCTCCAAAGAGATTAGCAGGACTGGGATGAGGATGACATTTGACTAAGGCCTGATTACATGGAAATGTAGTATTTGGAGTAAAAATCCCTTCTTGAAGCCCTATAAGGGACTGGACCACTTTGAAAATGGAACCTGGGGGATACATAGCCATTATCGGCCTGTTAAACAGTGGCTTGGTCTCATCCATGGTCAATAAACCGTAGTTTTTGCCAAATCTTGATCCAGCCAATTGATTGGGATCATAGCTAGGAGCAGAGATCATAGCCAGCACTTCTCCTGTGGAGGGCTCTATAGCCACTACAGAACCACGCTTACCTGACATCAGTTTTTCGCCATATAACTGAAGATCTAAATCGATGGTAGATACTATGTTTTTTCCTGCCATAGACATAGTGTCATATTCTCCTCCTTTAAAGGAACCTTTATCGACACCTCTTACATTAACCATCTTGTATTTTACCCCTTTCCGGCCACGAAGGTAATGTTCATAAAACCCTTCCATTCCTGCTAGCCCTACATAGTCACCTTGTCGATAGTATTTTACAGTATCTTTTTCTAGTTGTGCCCCACTGATTTCCCCTATATAGCCCAAGGCATTAGCGGCGCTAGCCTGTGGATAAGCACGGACTGACCTGGTCATGACAAATAACCCCGGATAGTCTATCAGATAATCTTGGATCCGGGCAAAATCTTCATTGGAAATGGCTTTGACCATAGGGGATGGCTTCACCCATGAATATTTCCTAGCTGCCTGATATCGAATTATAAGTTCCTCTTTTTCAATATTAAAAAGATCACAAAACCTGGCAGTATCCTTTACGGTAAATTCCTTCGGGATGACCATGAGATCAAAAACAGGATTATTATATACCAACAGTTTATCATTCCTATCATAGACTAAGCCCCTATAAGGATGGTCCACTACCCGTTGTATAGCGTTTCTTTCAGCTCTTTTGAGAAAACTGTCGTCCGCTACCTGTATCATGAACAGCTTAGTCAATAGCACTATAGCTATCAGAACGATGATAGATATTAATATGGCAGGTCTTGAATTATTCATTATATACCTCTCTTTTTCTTATAAAACAGCATTTGCGTGACGATCCCTAACATAAAGGTGAAAACCACACTGGAAAAAGTTCGAATTATAACAAGAAGATAGTAATCAGATCCGATATAATCAATAAAGAAAAAAGTTAAATGATGAATAAACAACAAGGGTAGCGCATAGGTTAAAAACCATCCAAAGCCCATATTCAGGACGGTAGGTGGAGTATTATCATCAAAACCACCTGTGGGCGTATGGACATTTAACCATGATTTCCTCAAAAATGCTACCAGTACCAGACTAGCGGTATGCATGCCCAGGGTATCATAGAACATGTCTATAGAAAACCCCATAATAAAACTGATAATCATTAGCGGAATTGTCTTCACCTCTATAGGAAATATCAATATATATATTACGTACAGAAAGCTAAATGCAGTTCCAAACAGCACTACATTTTTCAATACAAATACCTGTACGGCAAAGTATAGAAAAAAGCCAAATATCGAAAGTATAAAATTCCTGCTATTCATTAATAATTTCAGAAGCCCTATTCAAAGAATCTAGTTCCACTTGCATGACATTTTCTACCAAATACACAAAGGTCAGCCTGCTAAAATCAGTAGTAAGATTGATGGTAATGTCCAGATAGTTGGTTTCTGGTCCGGATCCCACTTCATCTACTATTCCGATATTGATACCTTCCGGAAAAATGGCGTTGTAGCCACTAGTGATGACCGTATCACCTTTATTTACCCTTACGTGCCTAGGGACATATAGGAGTTTTGCCTGGGTAGGATTTTTTCCATCCCATTTGGTAGACCCAAATACATCCGATGCTTTTATTTTAGAAGAAAGCAATAATTCTGTATGAAGAAGAGATATAACGGTGGAAAAATTATTAGTTACCCCTTTTACCCTTCCGATGACGCCTTGTTCATTAAACACCCCCATTCCTTCCCGTACACCATGGCGCCTGCCTTTGTTAAGGGTGATATGGTTTTGGTTAAACCGGATAGAATTATTAATAACTTTAGCCGACCTAAACTCATGTGCACTAGCAAAAGCACTGTCCAGATCGATATAAGCACTGTCTCTGGGATGTGTTAGGTATTCTAGACGAGTTAAGAGCTCAGCATTTTTCTCTGCTAAGCCCTCATTGGCAATGCCTAATGTAAAATACCCTGTCACATTTTCCCGGGTTTCTAGAAAATTTCCAGTAATGTGATTGGAAGAGTTAAAAAAAACCGCTCCCTGGGGTGAATTGTATGAAACGATCAGCCAAATGGCGATCGTCTCTAAAGCTATGAATATAATAAAAACCCTTAGGCTGTATAGGAATAATAAAATGCGTTGCATTCAGTCATTAGGTCATCAGAACAGTTCTGAAATTATTGATGTTTTTCAAGGCGGTACCTGTACCCCTCACCACTGCCCTTAGTGGATCTTCGGCGATATGGATGGGCAGTTTAGTTTTTTGATGTAACCGCTTATCCAATCCTTTTAATAACGCACCACCTCCTGTAAGATGTATCCCGTTATCATAAATATCAGCAGAAAGTTCTGGCGGGGCTATTTCTAGTGCTTTAAGTACAGCCTCTTCTATTTTAGAAACTGATTTATCAAGCGCAAATGCTATTTCTGAATAAGAAACTTTGATCACCTTTGGGATTCCTGTCATAAGGTCCCGGCCTCTGATTTCATAATCTTCTGGCGCATCATCTAATTCGGTAAGGGCTGAACCTATGGCTATTTTTACTTTCTCAGCAGATCGCTCACCTATCAGTAGGTTATGCTGCCGCCTCATATAGTCCAATATATCCTTGGTAAAGGTATCACCTGCCACTCTTATGGATTGATCCGCTACTATACCTGAAAGTGCTATCAAAGCGATCTCGGTAGTACCACCTCCGATATCTACGATCATAGATCCCATCGGTTTTTCTATATCTATACCTATACCAATGGCAGCTGCGATAGGCTCATATACCATATATACTTCCTTGGCACCAGCGTGCTCTGCAGAGTCACGTACGGCTCTTTTCTCCACTTCCGTAATACCGGAAGGGATACAGATCACCATTCTATGAGACTGCGGAAACATACTTTTTTTATGCCCGGGGATCATTTTGATCATACCTCTGATCATCTGTTCAGCGGCATAAAAGTCCGCTATCACACCATCTTTCAGAGGGCGGATGGTCTTGATGTTTTCATGCGTTTTTTCATGCATGTTCATAGCCTCCCTACCTACGGCTAATACCCTGTTAGTGGTCTTGTCAATGGCGATGATGGAGGGTTCATCTACTACTATTTTATCTTTATATATAATTAGCGTATTCGCAGTTCCTAAATCTATTGCAATGTCACTTGAGAAAAAATCGAATAATCCCATGCTTGGTCTGTGCTTATTTGAGTTATGATTGAACGTTTTAAAGTTAGCATTAACAATGCTGAAATGAAAACGGGGGAGTGCAAATTTATTATCTTAATTTTAATTTAAAACGGACTTGCTCATTTATTTACTTTTATTTATTCATTATAAACAATATAATATTATCTGCGCTTCATCCTTAATGGCTATTAACGGCATTTTATATTAAAAATGCAAGTTCAAAGTTATATTCTATTATACTTTCATCGCTTTAAATTGACTGTATTTACAGCTTTTGATTAAATTCTCTTCAAGTAAAAATAATAATCATTAACTTTGACTCCTACCCAAAACCAGCTATAAACATGAACGAACGGTATATGCAGAGAGGGGTATCCGCATCAAAAGAGGATGTCCACCAGGCAATTTCCAATTTAAATAAAGGTCTATTTCCTAATGCTTTTTGCAAAATAGTGGAAGACACACTTGGCAATGACCCCGATTATTGTAATATCATGCATGCTGACGGAGCAGGCACAAAATCATCCTTAGCCTATCTTTATTGGAAAGAAACCGGAGATCTTAGTGTCTGGAAAGGCATAGCACAGGATGCCATCATCATGAATATAGATGACCTGCTCTGTGTAGGCGCCACCAATAATATCCTAGTATCAAGTACCATCGGCAGAAATAAAAATTTAATTCCCGGTGAAATAATTTCAGCCATTATCAACGGCACCGAAGAAGTCCTGCAAATGCTCAGAGACAATGGTGTACATGCCATCCTTACTGGTGGGGAAACTGCAGATGTGGGAGATCTAGTGAGGACAATAATTGTAGATAGCACAGTTACTGCCCGTATGAGAAGGGAAGATGTGATATCAAATGATAAAATCCAGTCAGGTGATGTCATCGTAGGCATCTCATCATTTGGAAAAGCTAAATACGAAACAGACTTTAATGGAGGTATGGGCAGTAACGGCCTTACGTCAGCCAGGCATGACGTATTTAATAAAGTACTCCAAACTAAATACCCTGAGAGTTTCGACCCTTTGCTTCCGGATGAGTTGGTCTATTCAGGTAAGTACAACCTGACCGACGTGGCCCCGGGAGCAGTGATGGATATGGGAAAACTGGTTCTTTCACCTACCCGTACATATGCACCCATACTAGCAGAAGCATTGAAATATCTCCGTCCAAAGATTCATGGCCTGGTACACTGCAGTGGAGGAGCTCAGACTAAAGTATTACATTTCGTGGATAATGTACATATAATAAAAGACAATTTATTTTCTACCCCTCCCTTATTTCAAATCATCCAAGAAGAAAGTGGGACGGATTGGAAAGAAATGTATAAAGTATTCAACATGGGCCACAGAATGGAAGTTTATCTCGAAGAAAAGTATGCAGAAGAAATTATAGATATAGCAGAATACTATGGAGTAGATGCACAGGTAATAGGGAGAGTTCAGCCTTCTGAAGGCAAAAAGCTTACTATTCAAAGTTCACACGGAGTATTTGAATATTAACCACTGCTTTAAAAATTATTTGTATCCAATTCAACTCCAACTTATTTTACTTGTTTGGGGTTGAATTTATTTTATAATTCTCACGCTATAGTCAGATATTTTTCTGCCCTCGATAGAATAGAAATACCTGATTCTTATTTAAATAATATCCATTCTCTGATTATCATAAATGATCAATAAATGCTTAAAAATAATTGCTTGGGTATTAGGAATATTCTTGTTGTTTATTCTAGCGGTACTGGCTCCTATAGATAATTCAGATTTTAGAGAAAAGGAATATTATAAAACAACTGTCGAAAGCATAACAGACCTACAACTTCAGGGAGCTTCCACTGACCTATGGATAGCCGGCTGGTCTACTTCCAATATCACACCAGATCAACCTGTCAGCCTTGTCGGATACCGGCCCAGAGGAGACTATGAATTTGTTCAGGACAGTTCTTATGTAAAGTCACTGCTGATAGGAAACAGCCGCCATACAGTAGCTATACTCAATTACGAGTTATTGATAATCCATCCATATATGGCTGGTAGAATAAAGGAAGCTATATCCAAAGAAGGATTGCCCATAGACCAAGTTATATTTACAGCCACCCATACCCACAGTGGCTTGGGTGGATACATACCAGGCATAATGGGTAAAGTAGCCTTTGGTGGTTATGACGAAAAGATAATGTCCCTTTTTACCCGACAAACGGTAAGTGGTCTCAAACAGGCGCTGGCTAATATGGATACGGTCTCTATTACTTACCATAAAACAGCAGTGCCGGCAGGAGTAGCCAATCGCTTGATAGAAAATGGACCCAAAGACCCATATATAAGACAACTAATCCTTGAGACAAAAGCCAACAGAAAAGCCACACTATACACTTACAGCGCACATGCTACTGGACTTCACAGTCAGTATATGGGATTATCAGGGGATTATCCTTTTTATTTAAATAAAGCGTTAAAAGAAAAAGGATATGAATTTTCACTTTTTGCCTCAGGGGCGGTGGGGAGTCAAAGACCTGTGGTAGATGGAAGGGAGATAAAAGACATCCAGGAGTATGCATACCACCTGGAGAACTCCTTAACAGAAACATTACCTGAACATATAGATACATTAGCAGGATCGCTCCACTTTGGATCAGTAAAAATGGAGCTGCCTAGCCCACATTACAGAATATCTGATCATATAAGGCTTCGCCCTTGGATATTTCATTGGTTGTTTGGAGACACCGGTGGTCATATTGACCTGCTCCTTTTAGGTAATACATTATTCCTTACATCTAGCGGAGAAGTTTCCGGTGAATTTTACAAAACCTGGGATGATCTGGCTGACAGCCTTGATCTGAACCTAATTATCACCACCTTTAATGGCGGTTATATAGGATACGTCACCCCTGATAATTATTACCATATGAAACATCATGAAGTCCGCGATACTCATTGGTTCGGCCCACAGGTAGGAAGATATAATCAGGAGATCATAAACCTTATGATTGTAAAAGCTTCTGAGGCACTATAAGCTCCAATAACAAATCATTCCACTATTCGTTTCTAATAGTAGGGTCCTAGTTTCATGGCAGCATTATTGTAATTCTACCAACTGAGCGATCAAACCATTATCATGAACCCAAGCAAGGCAAAACCGTCACTTAGCAGATTGACATAATTAAGTATTATGCAAATACGAAACCCAAACCAAACCTTCGGTAGTGATTAAGACACGACCAATCAAAAAAATTTACACATGAAAAAATTCTTCCAATCTGTTTCCGGAATTAAGTCTTTATTAAAAAACCTGGACTTTGATAAACTGAATAAACTCTCTCAAAAAGTGGATCTGAATGAAATGATGGGAGTAGTATCTGCCATGAGTGAAGAAGACCTGGGAAAGCTCATAAAGATGATGAAATCCGGAGGGAAGAAAAAAGCAATCCCTGCTATCAATGGTGATTTTTATGAACTTGGCAAGACATTGCCACCAGCTGAGCGGGAAATCCAGCTGAAAGTCCGCTCATTCATGGAAAAGGAAATCCGTCCTATAGCCAATGAATATTGGAACAGGGCGGAATTTCCTATGCACATCATTCCAAAAATGGCAGAGTTGGGCATAACAGGCCTTACCTATAAAGGATATGGCTGTCCCGGGCATTCCGCATTACTGGAAGGATTTTTAGCTATGGAAATGGCCAGGGTAGACACGAGTATATCTACATTTTTCGGAGTGCAGAGTGGCCTGGCTATGGGATCCATATATTTTTGCGGATCTGAAGAGCAAAAACAGGAATGGCTCCCAAAAATGCATAAAATGGAAGTAATCGGTGCTTTTGGACTCACAGAGCCCGAAGTAGGATCAGGAGCTGCGGGAGGACTTACCACTACCTGCAAAAAAGAAGGCGACGAATGGGTGATCAACGGACAGAAAAAATGGATAGGCAATGCTACCTTTTCAGATATAACCATCATCTGGGCTAGAGACTTGGATGATCAGAATGTCAAGGGCTTTATCGTGCGAAAAGATAACCCGGGATTCAGCGCTGAAAAGATGGAAAATAAGATGGCCCTAAGGACCGTTCAAAATGCACAGATAACACTAAAAGACTGCCGTGTACCGGAAAGTGATCGACTCCAAGAAGCTAACTCTTTTAAAGACACCTCTGTAGTTTTGAAAATGACGAGAGCTGGAGTAGCATGGCAGGCAGTAGGTTGCTCAAGGGGAGCCTATGAAGCTGCATTAAAATACACAAATGACAGGCATCAGTTCGGCAGACCTATTGCCTCCTTTCAACTGGTACAGGATCTATTAGTGACCATGCTGGGAGATCTTACTGCTATGCAGACCATGGTGACCAGATTATCTGTTATGCAGGACAATGGAGAACTGCTTGATGAACATGCTTCATTGGCTAAAGTTTTCTGTACCCTGAGGATGCGGGATATTGTAGATCAGGCCAGGGAACTATTTGGTGGTAATGGTATTTTACTGGAGTATGATATTGCCAGATTTGTGGCAGATGCAGAAGCTATTTATTCTTATGAGGGCACCAAAGAGATTAATTCATTGATTGTCGGAAGGGCTATTACGGGGCATAGTGCTTTCGTATAAGCTAAAATATAATTTTCATTGAATACATTTGACCACGCATAACTAATACTATGGTATTAAGCAAGTCGTAAAAATTTAGCAATTAGTATTTATCGTATCAAAAAAGTAATAAATCATATATTTTATGGATATATATGTGCTATTTTTTTGCTTTAACTAATTGCAATATTAAAGAGGAGCCCATTTTAGGACGGTTCAAAATTGAAGGGATTTCGCCGGTACATGCTATTCCGGGAGAGGAAATAAGGATTTTGGGAGAAGGATTCGGGACAAATATCCAAAGCTACATACCCAAATTGGGAAACAGAAATATTGAAGTGAAAATTGTAGAAGATTCACTTCTTATCCTTCAAATCCCAGCAGATTTCATTATTGGAAATTATATATTATCATTAAACAGAGATGGATATAGAGAATATTCTAAGTGGACTATAACTGAAAATCAATTGCCTCGAATTAATTGTTTAACCCAGATTGCAGCTAACCGCTTAGAAGTTTCTGTTTTTCAGCATTTTCCGTTTTTTTGGTTTCCGGTTTGTGTACTACAGATTTTCGTTTGGTAAACGGGCGGTGCTTGGTTTGAAGTATATCATAGATTTCTTTCAGATTCCTGTTGGGCACGGTACACTTTCGGGTGGTGATGGTTTTGTCGTACGTGTTGATCCCCGATGTGGTGATCACCTTTTGGGTGTTACCTATTCTAACGATTTCTTTCCAACAACTTTTTATACCATTGTTTTTAAGGTGGTACCTTACCGTATTGACCAGCCAGTAGCCCAGTATCCCAAGATGAAGATGTGCCATCGTTGCATCATCGTTCTTGTGGTAGATAGGCCTGAGATCCAGATCTGTTTTTAAAGTCCGGAACGCATTTTCTATTTCTCTGATGGTATTATATATGTTCCAGACAACTGCCTCTTCTTTTACATCCAGATTGGTGCGAAGAAAATATATGCCAAGGCCTTCATTTTTTTCCAGATGCCTGTCCACGTCTTTTTCCCATTTGATATCCGTTGCAAGGTTTTTTTTGTCATCGCTGTCCACGGTAATATCATAATAGTGCTGGACGGAGGGGTACCTTTCCCTTGCCCTGCCTATCCGCTGGTGCACCTTATCCAATTTTTTCACGCCCCCTTTGCGGTGTATTGCCGTATGTATCCTTTGCAGGTCCTGTTCAAACCTTTTTTCAAACTGAAGCTTCATCCCCTCCTCTTTCTTTTCTTTTGAAGGGCTTTTGACTTCCAGGTAATAATCCGTGTTTTTTTCTGTAGTTACGGACCTGAGCCGGATAGTTTGCTTTGATTTTGTTTCCAACAGGGTGGTAAGCCTGTCGGGTACATATTGGTAGTTTTTCAGTTTTGTCCTGCTTACACAGAGATATTTGTATCCCTTGCTTTCAATGAGTTTGAGATTATCTTCTGTTGCGATACCGGCATAAAGGACCACCACTGCGGGGCCTTGGCAGGTATGGTTGGCCAGCTTCTCTATCATTGCCGAAAGGGTGTTGCTGTCGGCTATGTTTCCTTCCAGGACTGATGAGTATTTTATAAACCCCTCTATATTGACCACAAGGGCCAGTACTACCAGTTTTGCATCCTTTCTCTTTTCCTTGCTCCTGCCGAACTTGGCCAGGGCACTGTTTCGTTTCTCTCCCTCAAAATAAGTATTGGTCAGGTCATACAGGATGATTTTGTCAGCCAGGTCAAACAGTTCGTTGGTACGCTTTGAAAGGTGTTTTTCCATTGCATCTCTTACACCGTACAGATCCAGTGCGCTTTTGTAAAGCCTGTCTTTGGTTATTTTGTCAGGGTCATATCCGGTAAGTTCGCATACGGCGGAGTTTTCTTTGATCCAACGGGTGGTTTTCAGTTCCGATGCGGGGTATATCGCACGGCTGATGACCTGCGTGGCGGCCAGCTTTGCCTGTTCCTGGGTAAAACCATGGGACAGTAAAAGCGGGGTCAGCTGCAGTTTCTCCCAGGTCTGATAGGCTATGTTCTCTGCACCGATTTCCCGGGCATTGCTGTGCTGCAGGGTATCCATATCCACCATGCGGGACAGTTCCCCGGCTGATTTAATATCCAGTTTTTTCGATGATACAATACGCTGCCAAAAATCTTGGACATATTGCTTTACGGCCGGATCCCCCTTTTCATCAAAGAGCGGGATTTTGTGTTCATATTTATCGGTGAGTTGTTTCTGTATCTTATTGAGCTGCTCAGCACTTACCTCCTCCATGAACCCTACATTCAGAATGGTACGGTGGCATACCCGGTTATCAGCATTACGGTAACTTTCAACCAAACGGTAGTAACCGCTGAGCTTTCCGGACTCGGGATGTTTACGTAATGAGAACTTGAAATACATATTGTAAAGTACAGGCCTTTGGCTCAAAAAGGCAATACCCCCTGTGTACTACAAACCAAATGAAGCGCAAATGCAGGAAGCAAAAAAAATTTTCAATAGGGGGGTACGGAAAATTAGCATCGTTTTAATAGAAAATATCTCAAAAATTCTTTATTTACGCCAAGTTCCTGCAACTTGGGTTAAGATCGTTTTCAATTAAAGTTTTCATGAACCGATAGGTTACTATATACGAATAATCATCGGCCATGCGGTAATTAAATGATAAGTCTATTTTGTTCAGTTGTTTTTTCCATACGCCCGAAGCTTGTCTTTTATATCTGAATCATATTTGTAAGAAATCTACTAAGCCAATTACAAATAGACTTCCCTGTTATGCCAAAATCAGCTTCAATAACAGAAATACTAATTAGATGTTTATGCATTGCCAATGAATCAGCAATCATTATAAAATATTTATTGTTGACAGAAAAAAAAAGGGCTTACGAATCGAACCGTTATATCCAGCTGTCACTATATTTTTCTTCACCTATTCTGAAAAAGCCCCAACAACATAGGTTTGGAACCCCATTTCAGAAATAATTCCTTTAAACCAGGTCCTCGATCGACCATCCTGAGGAATCAGCGAATGCTAATTTTCATCGTCTGCATTTTTAGTTGAAAATCATCAAGCCAGATTTTGATGGTGTCGTTCAAGTCGTTTGCGGTCACATCGACATGCCTAAAATCGAGCTCCTGTTGTTTTATGTATTCAACGTTTTCAGGTTTTACGAAACCGTCAATCGGCGTAACTGTCCTGTACTCGTTTATCGGTTTCAGGAAGATATAGCCGTCGCAGAAATCTCTGAGGGAAAAATCTGTGTACCCGTACTGGTAGACAGCATTTATCCCTTTCAGTTCTCCCAACAAGGTTCCCTTTGTGTCGATGCCAAAGGGATAAACGTGCCTGTTCTCCCGTATTGAAAATAGGCTGTCAAGAACCCCGTCCAAGGGTAAAACTTGGTTGTCGTAACCATTTCTGTCGTACCAAGGACCATGGATAAAAACCGTCATTGTCCGGTCGCCCAATTTGTTCTTTACAAGATTCCCCATTCTTTCTTTTTCATAGCCAATCAGGGTTTTGTCCTTTATGATTGGTTGGAGATACCCGGTAAAAGCATGGTGTATACCGCAATGGATCAATGCTTTTTGGCTTTTTTCGATGACTTCTTTGTCAACCGCATAAGCAGAATAGCCTTCGTTTTCTTCAAAATCACCCTTTGATTTGAAGACTTTCTTCATTATGTCGGGGTTGCTGTAATCTTCCTCAGACTGGACGAAACTAAAATCCATATCGTCTTCGATTCCGAAGATTCTGAATCTTGGGGCGTCCACCGCAAGCTTACTGTTTAATTCCCAAGCTGCTTTATAGATATCCAGATACTCCTGGTAACCCCAGTGCCAAACCGAATTGAACGTGATTTGCCTTGCTAACTCTTCACTATATGTACTGCCGGATATCAGTTCATTGATCATGCCGGTGTCGGAATACCTGATAAACTCTGTGCCGAGATTGTAAACACCGTTTTCATAAAGCACCGGAATCAAATCTTTAATGAGTTCCACCTGTTCCTTGATGAAATGATTCTCACCGATAAAAATTACCTGATGGGTTCGGAATTTCTCAACGATATACTGCTCAGGTGATAGGCTGTGGCTTTTAATCGATTTCACCAAAGTTTCATTTTCTTTTTTGTTTACACAAGAAAAAAACATGATAATCAATCCTATCGTTATCGTGCTTTTCATTCTAACCAACCGTACGGTATTTCTGCCTTTATGTTTTACTACCATTAGATTACTAAGTGGGACAACCCCGTAATAGCGTGCATTATTCATTCGGTATGCTTATAATCCGATTAACTTTGTTATCGGACAAAGAGACTGGGCATGCGGCAATTCCCAGTTAAACTGTTACGGCAAAAAACGCGGCATATTCCATTTTTCGCCGCGAAACTCGCCAGCTCCCGCCTGTTCCTTAAATCAAAATCGAACAGAATTCTTGTAACATACGTTTCGACGGTCCTCAGGCTAAGCCCCACACCCTGTGCAATTGAGGAATTAGGCCTGCCTTTACAAATTCCGATTAGGATATCGATTTGCCGTGCGGATAACGGCGACAAGATTGAGGCTTGGCGATTGCCAGAGGCCCGTGACTTAAAATCCGCCATTTTCAGGTACGCAGATGCCGGGGAAAAAAAGGCTTCTTTGCGAGCAGGTATGTCCAATGCATGACGCATGGATACTGTATTTTTTGGAAGGAAACCGGAAACACCGTGTTCAGCGACATTCCTAAAAAGCGGACCATGGTAGAAATCACTTATAATATAAAGCGGTATATCAGGATGTGTTTTCCGGATTGCATCAATCAGCCCGGTTGGTTCCACGTTTTTAGAAAATAGCTCTAAAAATATAATTTCAGGTTTTTTTTTCCCTAGTCCGTGAAATAGCTGGTCCGGTTCTTCCGCACAAAATACAGGTTTGCCAAGTTTTCGCTCAAAAAATAACCTGAAAGAGGAAATGAACGACATATCGCTATCATATAAGAAGATATATTTCATGGTATAATGGATAAAGTTCAGAACATATACATAAAGTTATATAAAAAGGGCTAAAGTAAAGATACAATAGTTCCGATAATGACAAGATTATTTTTTCAATGGCAATGTGTCGTACTTTCACTATAACTCTGGAAGAAAAGGAATGCTAACTTCGATTTATGATAGCTCTCCTCGTTTATCGGCTTGGATTAGGGCATAAGGATACCAAGATGAAAAGCAAACTGATGTTAAAATTTATGATAATGGTCTTTCCGTTCATAACGTTAACTCTTGAAAATTTGACCGCACAGATCCAACACCGATACCGGATTGTGGATGAGCACGGAAATAGTATCGAATCTGCCATTGTAAGGATTTTCGAAATGCCTGACTCTACCCTCGTCCAAACATTGGTAACTGATACATCTGGGGTTGTCAACTTAGAGCTTTTGGTTGGGCTTAAATACTGGGTCGCATTCAGCAGGATTGGGTTTAAGAACACCTCATTATTTATCGATGGTGCTGTGCAAAAACCACAGGATGTCATCCTGATTTATGATGATAGCCACCTTCTAGCCGAGGTGGAAGTCTTTGCAAATAGACCATTAGTAAGAAAGACAGCAGACCGGGTTATCGTTGATATTGGGAGAAGCCCTCTAGCGCAAGGCAGGAATGGCTACGAATCGCTTTCGCTGTTGCCCGGTGTCATTGTCAGCACAGATGACGATATCAGGATTGGAGCCAAGTCCGGAGCCAGGGTAATGATCGGCAACCGGCTACTGAGACTATCGGGCGAAGAGCTCAGGAATTATCTCCAGGCGTTAAGAGCGGAAGACATCAGCAGCATAGAGGTAATTGCCAGACCCCCGGCCTCCTTTGATGCAGAAGGTTCGGGAGGAATTATAAAGATAAACATGAGAAGGAACACCAATAGCGGTTACAACGGTACCGTTTCAACCAACTTTTCTCATGGAAGATACAGCCGGTTTTCAGGGGCGGCGACATCCAGTGTAAGGACGGAAAAACTTGAAGCACAGGCATCACTGAATATACCGCATTCCGTCAACTATCGGCAAACGGATATAGGGAGATCGCAATGGAATAGCTCCGAAAGATTCGAGAGTTCCTCTTTTTACAGAAGCGGTAATGCAGCCTTCAACTACCGAATGGGCTTGAACTTTTATCCCGGGAAAAACCATACACTCGGTTTGGAGGCATCGGGTTCCTTCCTAAACGAAAAAGTAAAGGCGATGTCCGCTGATGGAACTTTTGCTTCAAGCGGCACCGTCGACTCCATAATGCGGTACAGCAATTTCCCCGATACGAGAGAAAAGGGTTTGTTTGATCTGGGGCTCAATTACCGGTGGGACGTCGATTCAGCGGGGGGAGCTCTTGAGCTGCTTGGAAACCATTACAGCTCCAAATCAGAGCGAACAACTTACTATTCGTCCAACTTTTATGACACGCAAGGCAGCATGCTGAGAAGCATCTTGAGATATTCAGACCTCGGAACTAATATGGATATTTCCACCATCCAAGGAGACTTTTCAAAAAATATCGTTCAGTTTGTTACCCTGCGTACAGGTGCCAAATTTTCGCGGGTTGGAACAAGAGGAGACAACTGCTACAAAAATTTTGATGGAGAGGGTGAATGGCAACCAGACAGCATCCTTTCGAACGGTCTTTCCTATTCTGAGAAAGTCTATGCGGGATACGCTTCTGCAACACTGACCATGGCATCTACTGAGATTCAAGCCGGATTAAGGGTTGAGAGGACGGACATGAAAACCAGATCGCTGGGAGACAACCAGGAATTCGGCAACTTGTATACAAATTTTTTTCCAAGTGTTTTCTTAAAGCAGGAGATCACCGAAAGGCAATACATCTCCGTTAATTATACCAGACGGATACTGAGACCGCCTTATCAAGCACTGAATCCATACAGAATCCTCGTCAACGAGAATACGATGTCCGAAGGTAACCCGTATCTACGGCCCCAGCTAAGTCACAACTTTGCATTTTCTTATTCCCCCGATCCTGACTTTGAGATCACATTATCCTACGACAGTCAGACTGACGTTTTCGGCGACACCGAACTGGGATCTTCTTTGAAGACCATCGTTACTACGGGAAACATAGCGGAAGCGAAAGATGCCACGCTTGATATTTTCTGGTCCAAAGATTTCACTCAGTGGTGGACCAGTATGAATAACCTGAGCGGTACCTATAACCGATTCAGGAATGATTATTTTGATAGACATGCTAAATTTCTCTTCGCCACAACGAACAATACTTTTTCAGTCAGTCCGGTTTTTACCTTCCAGTTCAATGGCCGCCTGTTCACTAAAGGCGTTGACAGATACTACACCATACTGATGAATTCATGGGTGTTTGATGTTGGGACTATGGTGCGATTGATGGATAGGAGACTGGTAATGACAATGGGTGTAAATGACATATTCCATAGGGACGGAAATCGGCGGCTAAGCATGGACAATGGCACTTTCCAATCGATTACCCATTCGAAATGGGACACTAGACGGGCATATATCGGCTTGACGTGGCAGTTCAGAAACGACTACCGGGCTGTCAGAGGAATTAAAAGAAGCAACCAGGAAGAGGTCAATAGAACTTGGAATTAATGCAGCCGACCAGATGTCGGTACGATGGAAGATAATGACGAAAAAAGCGGATGCCGAAAAGCTTAAAGAGTAGGCGGTTATTATTAAAACTATAAAGTTATGTTCACTTCAAAGTATGCCAATTCAGTTATGCAGGACGTTGCAAAACTAGAAAAATTTGCGAACGACGCAGAATTCTTATTAGATGCCGAAATGAAATCCATCATGGGTGGGTTGGATGAATCGGCGGCTTGTAACGGTGGCTGCAAAAGGTATTGCATCACTGGCCAGGTTTCTACACCTGATGCAACATTTTAAACTATTTGCCAGGATAAGGGCCTACGCCCTTTCCTGGTATTATTAAGCCATTTAACCAAAACATTATGAAAGTTAGCTTCAACCCATATTATATACTTAAGCCTGATAACGGTAGGGCACTGCTCATGGACAAAGAGATTTACAGGGATATTCCGGAAGGGATGGATAAAGGTTTCGAAGCTCTGATTCATCCTGTCCATGCAATGATCCTTAGCTTTTTTCATCATACAGACGTTGAAAAAGGTATTGATAATGCGGCAAATTCTCTCGGAATAAGTTGCGAAGCCGTCGCTTCGTTTGTAAACAAGCTTATAGAAAATGACCACGCCTTTGAGATCAATGTGTTGGGATACACCTGTGTTTTTCCGAGGCGAACCTTGATCGAATCCTCTAAACCTCCTTCGGCGAGATACAATCCACAGGATTTTGTATATGACAAGCTGGACATGCGGCTTAAGAGGCACAGCAGCCCGACAGATATAACATTGATGATTAATACCCGTTGTGCGACAGATTGTATCTACTGCTATGCGGATCGCCGCAAGTTGATGGACTGCCGGATACCGCTCGCCAGATTGGAAGAGCTTATCGAAGAGGCCGGGAAATTCAAGGCAAGATCATTTGAAATCATCGGGGGCGAGTTCTTTGTGTACAAGCACTGGAAAAAAGTGCTGACAATGCTTGTAAAGAATGGTTTTGATCCTTATATATCCACGAAAATTCCGCTTTCGGAAAACAGTGTCCAATTTCTTGCAGACATAGGGGTGTACGACATCCAGATTTCCTTAGATACCCTTATAAACAAAAATCTTCAGAAAATCCTACAGGTCAATAATAACTATAGTAAACGAATGATGGATACTTTGGATTTACTCGAGATGTACAACGTCCCGGTAAGTATCCATACCATCCTGAACAAAGAAAATGAGACAGCCGAAGATATGAGATCGGTATATGAGTTTATCGACGGCAAAAAAAACATCAACAGTTGGCGAGTAGAGCTGGCAGGACCTACGATGTATCTTGGCTGCAATGCTTTCGACCGTTACCGAAATACAAAAACCAGCGTGGAAGAGGTATATCAATTTTTCGACAGCATCAAAGAGAAAGACCTAGGTTATAAGCTTTCTTTTGGAGGGACACACCCGGATAATGTCAACACTAACGCCGTTCCACAACAGAAGAAAGGTGAGCGGCCAGCCTGTACAGCGAATTATTCAAAGATATTCATACTTCCCGACGGAAAAGTGACAATCTGTGAAGAGCTTTATTGGCATCCTACATTTATCATTGGTGACGTCCTGCAAAATACCATCCAAGAAATCTGGAATTCAGACTTCGCAGCATATCTCTATAAAATTCCCCAAGCGCATATTCCGGGAGACAGCCCATGTAGCGGTTGCAGCTATTACAGCAGTTGCCGTGACCAGAGCCAAAGCTGCTGGCGTGACATCATCAAGGGATATGGAGACGATAAATGGCACTATCCAGATGTCAATTGCGAATTTGCACCTCAAATCATTAACCACGTCTAATCAAACCCCAAGGATATGGCATTCCCTTTTGTGCGTCAGCACGATATCATGGACTGTGGGGTCGCATGCCTGAAAATGGTCATGCAATTCTACGGTTCCAATTATCCCATGGAGTATATCAGGGAAAAAACTTATATAAATCGTGAAGGGATAAGCCTGTTGGCCATCAGGAACGCAGCGGAGGAGCTGGGATTCAAAACTGTGTCGGCAAAGTGCAGTGTTGAAAATCTTAAGGAAAGTGTTGTATTGCCCTGTATTATCCACTGGAACCAAACACATTATGTGGTGGTATACGGAATTAAACATTCAAAAAGTGAGAAAAAAGACTATTTTAGAATTGCCGATCCGTCACATGGACGTGTTACCATCGATGAAGAATCGTTTTTAAGATCTTGGTTGCCTGAAACACACGATAAGGGTATCGTGTTATGTATGGTCCCTGCAGGCGTAGCTCAGGCAGAAAACGGGAAATTCAATCGGGCGGGTGGTGGCCTAAAGCATAGCATCAAATACCTTATGGAACATAAGAGGTACTTATTCCGACTTTTTACCGGCATGCTGGCAGCTAGCCTTTTGACATTGGTTTTCCCCCTACTTACCCAGTTACTTGTTGATAGGGGAATAGGGGAAGCAAACATAAAAGTCATTTATCTCATCCTGATATCCCAATTCTTTGTTTATCTCGGGGCAATGGCTATAGAAATCATACAAAATTGGCTTCTTTTGCATGTCAACATTCGTATAAGCCTAAGCATAGTTTCCGACTTTCTAAAGAAGCTTTTGGGATTGCCGATCTCTTTTTTTGATTCAAAAGCAGTAGGAGATATTACTCAACGGATTAATGATCATTACAGAATCGAAAATTTCCTCACCAAGACCATACTTGCTGCTTTATTCTCTTTCATAAACCTAGTCATGTTCTCCATAGTTCTGACCTTGTACTATTGGAAAGTGGCCGTCGTTTTCCTCATACTGAATACCATTGGTTTGCTTTGGGTGATCCGCTTTCAACAAAAGAGGAAAATATTGGATTACATCCGGTTCCAAAGGAGCCGAACTATCCAGGACAATCTTATCGAAATGATAGTAGGAATGCAGGAAATCAAACTTTTCGGAGGTGAAAACGACCGGCGCAGGCGATGGGAGAAGCTCCAAATAAAGATGTTCGACCTCAATACGGCGAGTCTGAAATTGGAACAATACCAGCGCGTGGGTTTTCTTTCCCTCTCGTATTTAAGATATCTCCTCATCTCCTTTATCACGGCGATGGCTGTCGTTGAAGGGAGATTGAGTTTAGGGGTCATGCTGAGTATCTCATATATCTTGGGGCAGACGAACAGTCCCCTCGAACAGATCGTTGGTTTTTTTAAGTCCGCACAGGAGGCTAAACTGAGCATGGAGCGGATGCGGGAGATCCATGACCTGAGGCCCGAGCAAGACCATCCAAAAAAAAAATGTGCACAAGAAGGTGATTTCCGAGGAGATATCCAATTGGAGGGGGTGTCTTTCCGTTATGGGGATGCCTCTTCAGCTTCGGTGCTGAGCAAGATCAATCTTACGATTCCACACGGGAAGGTAACGGCGATTGTAGGCCCTAGCGGAGGGGGTAAGACTACTCTTGTCAAACTGTTGCTAGCTTTTTACGAACCCCTGGAAGGCACTATAAAAATCGCGGGACGGAGTATAAGCAGCATACCTGTCATGAGCTGGCGGAGTGCATGCGGGACGGTAATGCAGGATGGCTATATCTTTTCAGACTCGATAGAACGCAACATAGCTGTAGATGGTAAGAAAACGGACGAGCAACGTATGGCCCGAGCATTGGAAGTCTCCAACCTTTTGGAGCTGGTTGAAGCATTGCCCCTTGGTCTACAAACCAAGATAGGGGCCAACGGCCTAGGGTTGAGTGGGGGACAGAAACAACGCATCCTGATAGCAAGGGCACTTTACAAATCACCCGACATTTTTTTTCTTGATGAGGCTACAAGTGCGCTGGATGCCAACAATGAGCGATCTATCGTTCAAAAACTTGCAGGGGTCCTTGAGAATAAAACCGTTGTCGTTATCGCACACCGCTTGAGCACGGTGAAATATGCTGACCAGATAGTAGTGCTCAATAATGGAACGATATCCGAAATCGGCACCCACGATCAATTAATAAGGAACAGAGCATATTATTACTGCCTAGTAAAGAACCAGCTTGAAATAGATTTGGGTTATGAGAACGTCTAACTTTAGCGAACATGAAAGTGATGCTGTTGAACAGGTAATCAAAGAACGGCCACCTTTTCTTGTTATGAACGGGAGCTTTTTTGTAGTATTGATTATCGCGGTTTCGATGGCTCTTTTGTCGCTGTATCGAGTCGATGGTATAACAGTCCACCAAGGAATAATATACCGGAATCCATCAACGGGTGCGACAGAATTGAAATTAAATATATTGGAAGACCAAATTGCACCAATAAAAGCCGCATCCAAGATAACCGTCAGGTGTTTTTCGGATAACCGTGAAATTGCAACTTTGGATTCAATTTCAGTGGATTACGCGGAAGGAAATGGTTCACTGGCCCTTATTTTATCGGAAGATGGGCATAACTATATTAACCGGTTCATTTGGGAAGATGAAACCGTCGCGGTAAAGATATCTTTCAAGACCCCGGAACAGGCTATTTACAAACAACTGAAAAGATGAACAGCATAGTAGATCAATCAAATAAACAGCCATTCGTTAATATCGTCATACTGGAGCCAGATATGGAACTACGAACCCAATTTATCAGGCGGTATAGCCATATGAGACAAGGCATAAAGGTATGTTTCTGCGCGTCAATCGTAGCTGAATTTCTAAGTCGATACCAACCAGGAGAGGCTGATCTGCTTATCCTGTCCATTTATAATCATGGAATCAATGGGATAGAGATCCTTGAGGAAATCAGAAACGGTGATAATGACGTAAAGATATTGGCTACTTCCGAGTGGTACCAACCATGGCTCGTAAATCATCTGACTCAAATGGGTGTTGAAGGCTATTGCCAAAATACGGTTGATGAAATGATTCGGGCCGTGGAATCGTTGGAGCGGAAATGCCACTATTATTGGGATGGTGATCAAGACAAAAAAAAATCCAGCAACAAAGCACAAAAAATTTCCCAATTGTCGACAATGGAAATAAAAATTATAGAGTTAACTTCCAAGGGGTTGAAAAATAAAGAAATAGCAGCGGAATTATCGATCAGTAAACGAACTGTGGATACCTACATCGGAAGAATTCTCTTGAAGCTAGGGCTAAAAAGAAAATCGCGCCTTCTTGACGTTGCTTCTAAATTAGGGCTTCATAAAAAAAACGATTAAAAACTAGGGAAGAAAAAAACAGGGAGACTATAACAACTTTTCACAATAAGATTTTTTAGAATTTAATTGTTTCTGATATAGCTTCATCTGTTAAACCGGGCATAGGGGCAATATATTCGATTCGCTTAACTTCTGCACCGTTGCCCATAATCCAGATTGTTGGTTTGATCGGTTCAAATGATTGGTCGTTTTCACCCCCGTTACCTAGAATCAGTAATTTTGAAAGTATTGGAACCATTCATCTTAGAATTGGGAAAAGGTTTTGCCTTTGTTGAACGTCAAGAAAGAATGATCTTGGAAAGGGTTTTTATCTGGATCTTCTTTTCTATCATAGAAAGTTAACAATTGGCGGCTATTGAGTTGAGGCATGGGGAAATTTAAAGCGGCATATAAAGGACAAATGGAGCTATATTTGAAATGGCTCCAGAAGAATGAAATGCAATCAGGTGAAAAAAAACCAATAGGTTTTATTCTTTGTGCAGAAAAGAAGCATGAATAAATTGAACTGCTTCAAATGGGAAAATATGGAATAATGGTAGCTAATTACATGACCAAATTGCCCCCTAAAAAGGAGTTGGAGGCGAAACTTCATCAAACTTTAATAGAAGCAAGAGCTCGTACTGATAATAAATAATTTTCTATTAAGAAAATTGGTTGCTGTTTTATAGAGCAAAATTACTCAGGGTATAAAAACGATTTCCCTGCCTTTGTTATTAGCATTAGAAAGGTTTCTCCCTATTTTCTACATTGTTCTTAATTTTTAATTGTAAAGCAATAACAGCCATGGAATTAAAAATGTGGCTTCCAGGGCACTCCTGATTTTTATATTACCCGATCTATTCTCCAATATAACCTGGGAGTGGAATATACAAATGATAAGCAGAAGGGATATATATATATAATAATAGGATAACAGTATCCAGAAGAGGAAAAATAAATATATCAATGTAATAATCATTAGCCAAAACAACAGCTTTTCTACCCTCTTTTCCCCTAAGGTAGTGACAATAGAACGAAATCCATCCACTCTATCAGTATCTGAATCCATCAATGACAGTATTAAGAGGTTCATCCATGCAATCCCAAAAAATGCTATACCTAGATACCAGAACCCTCGATGGATGGATTCTTCCATATGCATCAGATAAGGGACCATCATGATACCTATGGTGTAAAAAAGTGCGGTATTAAATTCTTTTAAAAATGACAACTTTTTAAAAAAATATTTAAGTAAGATGAGGTTGGCCAATATCAATACTCCCAATACCAAGGCGGAGATGGATATCAAGGAGATATGCAATAAATAGAATCCCAGACCTAAGCCAGTGATCACAACTACTATTAATACCCATCTTAGCAGCGTACTGTGATCTTGATGGATCCGGTGACGTTCAGTAGAAGCAATGCCCTTTACTTGATAGGCATCAAGCAAATGATCTAAAGTATATATACTCCATACAGCCATAGCCATCAAAAGATAAAAAAGCCAATGCAGATTTAGATCAAGTACATGTGCAAAGAAATACAGTCCAGCACAAGCTCCCAAAGCTACATCGATAGACAGCCATTGAATATATCTGTAGAGTTGAGTTCCTATAGTTAAAGCCATTGGAGTAAAGATAAGGTCAACCATAAATAAATCACAATGATTACTTCATTAGAATAATTATTTGCAGTAATTGAACATGAAAAATTATTAACTTGCTTTAAAAAGACAAGAACCCATGAAAAAAATATTTGCCCTTTGTTCACTTCTATTTTTATTTGCAGCACACACAGAAGCCCAATCCACAACGGATATCATCAAAATAGCAGCCGTAGGCAACAGCATCACCGAAGGGCCAGGACGGGAAAACCCCGATAGCTATCCCCTGATCATGCAGGAATTACTTGGTGAGGATTATGAAGTAAAAAACTATGGTATCGGCGGAAGAACTCTCCTAAAAAAAGGGGATTTGCCATATTGGAATGAACCCCAATTTAAGGAAGTATTAGCTTATGCGCCTGATATCCTTATAATCAAACTGGGAACAAATGATTCCAAACCCCAAAATTGGAAACACAAAAAAGACTTTGAAAACGACTATATTGAACTGATCAATACTTTTAAATCATCTATGCCCGATAATGGTAAAGTTTATATTTGTATACCTGTGCCTGTTATGGAAGACAACTGGGGAATAAATGAACACACGATGAGAGAAGAAATGGCTCCTATGTTACAAAGAGTGGCGGATAAAACAGGTTCAAAAATCATTGACCTACATTATCCACTTAAAGAAAGGAATGATCTTTTTCCTGATGGTGTCCACCCAAACAAAGAAGGACTAAGCATAATGGCCGGAGTAATTGCACAAGAGATTAAAGGGGAATAAGGCAGGACCTCCAAATACTGATCTAAAAAGTTAGCAGTTAAATATCCGATATGGCCGATGAAGATATCGAATTTTACTTTTATACGAATATCTTGATACTGAATATTAAAAAAAGCCCTTAACATTTCTGCTAAGGGCTTTTTTATTTATATCTATTTAATTTTAATTGCCGCCAAGTGCTTCTGCACCTGCCACAATTTCAAGGATTTCATTAGTGATGGCAGCCTGACGGGAGCGGTTGTACATTAACCTTAACTCTTTCAGAAGTTCGCCCGCATTCTCAGTGGCCTTATCCATAGCTGTCATACGGGCACCATGTTCAGAAGCATTGCTTTCCAATAAAGCTTTATAAAACTGGATTTTCAATGCCGTCGGAACTAATTCTTCTATGATATATTCACGGGATGGCTCTAATAAATATTCTACTTCTGCAGTTTTAACAGGTGCATTTTCATCTATGATAGATTCCATAGGAAGAAATTGTTCCGCCCTCACGATCTGCGTAGCTACATTTTTAAATTCATTGAATACCAAAATCACCTGATCAAATTCTCCTTTTACAAATCCTTCCATTGCTCTTTCTGCAGCAGTGGTAGCATTGGTAAAGCTAAGGTCCTGAAAAATGGTAGAATACTGAGAAATCATCGGAAAATTTCTTTTCTTATAAGCCTCAAAAGCCTTTTTACCGATAGGCATTACCGTCACATTTTCCCCGGCAAACTGCGTATTGATCGTTGCCATGGTTGCCTTCACAATGTTGGTGTTAAAAGCCCCGCATAAACCTTTATCAGAAGTTACCGGAATGATTAGAATATTTTTGACTTCACGCTTTTCAGCATAAATTAGGTCTGCATTAGCTTCACTTGCTGCAGCCACATCATTAAGAATGGCAGTAAGTTTCTGGGAATAAGGACGCATCTGGATAATTTTATCCTGGGCCCTTCTCAGTTTAGCTGCAGACACCATTTTCATGGCTTTAGTTATCTGCTGAGTAGATACTACTGAATTAATCCTTTCTTTTACTTCCTTTAAGTTAGCCATATGACTGATAGGTATATCTAAAGCCTCCTACTTACATAGGAGGCATTTTCAACTTATTATTTAGCGTATTTTGGAGTAAGCTCGCCGGCGGCTTTTTTAAGGATCTCACCTGCTCCGTCCAGATCCCCTTTCTTGATCTTGGTCAAGGCATCAGGGTACTGAGATGTCAATAAAGTGTAAAATTCCTTTTCAAACTGGCGGGCTTTATCTACCGGTACTTTATCCATTAACCCTTTGGTAGAGGCATAAATTATAGCTACCTGAAGTTCTACAGCCACAGGAGAATACTGAGGCTGCTTCAAGATTTCCTGGTTTCTTCTACCTCTTTCGATGGTTCTTCTGGTGGTAGCATCGAGGTCTGAACCAAATTTAGAGAAAGCTTCCAATTCACGGAACTGAGCCTGGTCAAGCTTTAACGTACCGGCTACTTTTTTCATTGCTTTGATCTGCGCATTCCCTCCTACTCTCGATACAGAGATACCTACGTTAATGGCAGGACGTATACCGGCGTTAAAAAGGTTGGTTTCCAAGAATATCTGACCATCTGTAATTGAAATTACGTTGGTAGGGATATAGGCAGAAACATCACCAGCCTGAGTTTCTATGATCGGCAATGCGGTCAGTGACCCTCCTCCTTTAACCAATGGTTTTAGAGAATCTGGAAGATCATTCATTTCACTGGCTATCTTATCAGAAGAATTGATTTTTGCAGCTCTCTCCAATAATCTAGAATGAAGATAGAATACATCGCCTGGATAAGCTTCACGTCCTGGAGGCCTTCTAAGCAGCAATGACACCTCACGGTAGGCTACCGCCTGTTTTGAAAGATCATCAAACACTACAAGTGCTGGACGACCTGTATCTCTAAAAAATTCACCGATAGCCGCACCTGTAAAAGGAGCAAAGAACTGCATCGGAGCCGGATCAGCAGCTGAAGCAGATACTACTACTGAATATGGTAAAGCACCACCTTTTTCAAGTGCTGCTACTATACCCGCTACTGTAGATGCCTTCTGACCGATAGCTACGTAGATACAGAAAACAGGCTCTCCTCTTTCGTAAAATTCCTTTTGGTTTATAATCGCATCAATCGCTACTGCTGTCTTACCAGTCTGACGGTCTCCAATAATCAGTTCTCGTTGACCTCTACCGATAGGGATCATGGCATCGATAGATTTCACACCTGTCTGCAGAGGTTCGGTTACCGGCTGACGATAGATCACACCTGGAGCTTTACGTTCCAATGGCATTTCATACAAAGGACCAGCTAATGGACCCTTTCCGTCTATAGGTTTACCCAGTGTATCTACTACTCTTCCCAGCATGCTCTCTCCTACTTGGATAGAAGCTATACTTTTAGTTCTCTTTACGGTATCACCTTCCATGACCAGGTTGGTATCTCCGAAAAGTACCGCCCCTACATTGTCTTCTTCCAGGTTAAGCACCATTGCCTTAAGTCCGTTTTCAAACTCCAGCAATTCACCGGCTTGAGCCTTAGATAGTCCATAAATACGGGCCACACCATCACCAACTTGTAGGACAGTTCCTATTTCTTCCAGTTCAGCTTCAGTTTTAGCACCAGAGAGCTGCTCTCTCAATATTGCCGAAACTTCATCAGGTCTTACATCTGCCATTATTAGATATGATTATATTGTTATTGCTTAATTTTTAAAATTGCTTCTCATATAAATCATGAGAAAACATCAATTGAAGTGATTTCAATTTTGATTTTATAGACTCATCGAGTTGTCTGTCTCCTATTTTGAGCACAAAACCTCCAATAATATTTTCATCTACCTTTTCCTTCAGCTCTACCTGTTCTTTTTTAGAGATTTCACTGACCACTTTTTTAAATTTATTTCTTTGTTCCTCATCCAGGGGATAAGTCGTGGTCACTTCCGCTACCTGAATATTTTTATATTCATTGTACTGGATTTGAAATGCTTTGGCGATATCCAACAGGTATCCTACTCTTTCTTTTCGGATGATAATATCAAAGAAAGTCAAGGTAAGCCTATTCCCATCCGGAAACAGAGCTTTCAATATATTCAGTTTTTTATCAGATGGAATTACCGGACTTTTTATTACACTGGAAAACTCCGAATTGGAGTTGCCGATACTTTCAAGCCTCTTCATATCCAAAAGCACCTCCTCTAGGGAATCTTGCTCTAGAGCAAGATCCAATACCGATTTGGCATACCTGGAGGCTATTCTATAAATTGACATAGCAGATTTAGTTTAGCTTAAGGTCATTGACAAACTCGTCCACTAATGCTTTATGCGATGCAGTATCTTTTAACTCTCTTCTCAAAAGTTTCTCAGACACCTGTAAAGAAAGTATGGCTACCTGTGTTCTCACTTCTGCCAGTGCAGCTTGCTTTTCAGTTTCAATTACCGCTTTTGCATTTTCAATCATTTGGGCACCAACTTTATTTGCCTCTTCTTTAGCCTCTTCTATCATGCGGGCAGAAGCTTCTGATGCTTTCTGTATCAGCTGGTCTCTTTCCAATCTTGCTTCCTGAAGAAGGGTTTCATTTTGAGACTTTAAATTAGCCATTTCATTCCTAGCATTTTCGGCAGCCAGTATAGCAGATTCAATAGCCTGCTCTCTTTCATCTAAAGCTGAGATTATCGGTCCCCAGGCAAATTTAGCCAAAAGGATAAACAAGATAATAAAACCAAGTGCTTGCCAAATGACCAGGCCAGATTCAGGTACAATAAGATCCATCTTAGATTGTTTTTATATTAAATATCTGTATTGTTCAAATTTAAATAAGGAGCCGACCTAATGCCAGCTCCCTTTCTTTTGTTCTTAGTTGAAAGTAAGACCACCTGCATTAAGTGCAATAAGTAGACAAACTACCACTGCAAACAGGGAAACCACTTCCACAAGAGCTGCAATAATCAGCATAGCTGTCTGGATTTTACCAGCTGCTTCAGGCTGACGGGCAATAGCTTCCATAGCCTGACCACCAATTCTACCGATACCCAATGCTGCGCCTATCGCAACAACACCTGCACCAATACCTGCTCCCATAAGAGCTAAACCTGCAGACAATAATAATGAAGTTAACATACGTGTTATTATTTATATAAATTGAACAAAGAAATTTTAATGCTCGGTGGCTTCATGGTGATCAGAGACTGCTGCTCCGATATACATAGCCGTAAATAAAGTAAATACATAAGCCTGTATAGCCGCTACCAATATCTCAATCAGGTTGATAAAGATAACCATTACGGTGCTGACTACACCTATAGCATATGACTGGAATATAAAGATAAGAGCTATAAAAGCTAGAATCACTATATGTCCTGCAGTAATGGCCACAAATAACCTGACCATCAATGCGAAAGGCTTGGTAAATAAACCGATAATCTCTACTGGAACGATGACCAATAATAATGGAACAGGTACTCCTGGAGTAGCAAACACGTGTTTCCAGTAATCTTTATTTCCGTTTATATTTACTATGATGAAAGTAAAAACCGCCAAGGTGGCTGTCACTGATATGTTGCCGGTAAGGTTAGCCGCACCTGGCATCAGACCCAATAAATTGCCAATAAGTATGAAGAAAAACAAAGTTAACAGATAAGGCAGAAATTTTTTATATCTGGCCCCGATGTTTGGCAGTGCAATTTCGTCTCTAATAAAAATAACCAATGGCTCTATAATAGAAGCGATACCTTTTGGAGCGCTGTTACCCCTATCTTTATAATTCTTGGCAGTAGCCAGCATTATCCATAATACGATGAATATAACGATAAACATCATGGCCACATTCTTTGTGATAGACAGATCTATAATAGACCTGGCCTCATCTACGGGCCGAAGATGATCATGATCATCTATGATATATCCTGCATGCTCCTTTCCAAACGTATGCGTGGACGGATCTATGAAGTCCCTGGAAGAAAAAACCTCCAAGCCCCTATCCTGACTATAAATAATTACCGGCAAAGGCAATGATACATGGGTGTCTCCGAAGGTAGCAAAGTGCCACTCATGAGAGTCCTTTATGTGATGCATTATAAAACCAGTCCTATCTTCGTCAGAGCCGGAAGCTGCATATGTAGCCGGGGACGAACTCAGCAAAACAGCTGACAATAAAATACTTAGATACAGAAACTTACGGATCATCAAATCAATTTTTATAAACCTACTTTGAATGCGGGCGCAAATTAGCCATTAAGCCGTATATATCAAACAGTAGGTACAACAAATAAATAATAAAGAAATTCGTAACAAACAGAATTATATTATCTAGCCCAATAAAAAGAAACACTAAGATATAACCTAAACTGAAAATAAATCTAAAAATATTGCCTCCCAAGATCACATAAACAAAATTTTCTTTTCCTTTTTTTAAAATCAATTGTGATAAATATCCGATTATAAATGCCAATAAAGAAAAAAATAAAAGCATATTCCAAATATGTTTGTGAAGAATATTTTCTAATCCAACGAGTTGTAATATTAAGGTAAGCCCGGCAAGTATCAGAGTCAATAATATCAGGTGGAAATAGACAGAAAATGCGCCTTTCATTTTAGCAGTTTTTATTTGGGGTGGCAAAGTTAAGATTTTTTATTTTGCTGTTCGTCCCTTTCATCAGCTTTAATTAAGAGATATAATTGGTAAAAGGCTATGGCTATGGATATAAAGATAAATAACAGCAACCAAAGCGGAAATTTCATCCCGCTCCTCTTCTGAACTTCCATCC
This sequence comes from Anditalea andensis, assembly GCF_000714815.1. GTDB lineage: Bacteria > Bacteroidota > Bacteroidia > Cytophagales > Cyclobacteriaceae > Anditalea > Anditalea andensis. Next base: position 377,401 of record NZ_JMIH01000023.1, read on the forward strand.
CAGCCCAGATCCCCAAACCAATGACACCAAACATCTGGAAGGCCAGACCAATATACTTTACATATGTAGGGGCTTTATTTGACAAGCTGCTTATCCATATGATCTTCTACAGTGTCCATTTCAGATGGGGAAGTCTCATCATCGGTCATTTTGCATATGCCATTGAAAACAGCACCGTTTTCTACTACCAGCTTTTTGGTATACATATCTCCATTTATCACCGCGGTCTTTTTAAGATATAGGGCTTCACTTGAGCTGACCTCTCCTTGGACAAAACCTGATATCTCTATATCCAAAGCGGTAATGTTGCCGATTATTTTAGCTGACTCCCCTATGACCACTTTCTTTTCCGATTTAATGGTGCCTTCTACTGTCCCTTCTATTCTTATATTTCCCTGCGCGGCTATTTCTCCGATGATTTTTGTCTCTTTGGCTATTACATTACTGGAATTTACCATTTCAGTGACTGCTTTTTTTTCTTCGTTCTTAAACATGCTAATCGAATGTTATAAATTCCTGTGGATTTAATGGAGTGCCTTTATACCAAAGTTCCAAATGAAGGTGATGACCGGAGGTCTGTTCACCGGTATTGCCGATGATAGATATGATCTCCCCTCCTTTGACCGGATCTCCTACTTGTTTCAATAATACAGAATTATGCTTATATATGGAAACTAATTCATTACTATGCTGAACGCCTATATTATATCCTGTCTCCAAAGTCCATGTAGAAAAAATAACAGTGCCCTGAGCTATTGCTTTGACAGGTTCGTTTTCTGCAGCTACCACATCTACCCCAAAATGGCCTTCTACAACATTATATTTTGATGTGATGACTCCTTTCAGTGGTGGAAAGAAATAGGTAGTCGAAAAAGAGCCTCCCAATCGCCTGAAGCTGCTCTCATCCAGAGGCATGGATTCAAATTCTTTTCTTATCCGCTCGGTGGCAGTACCGCTTTTATAGAGGTCTAATTCATTTCTGTCCACTCCAGCTGATGGCTCGTTGATTACTGTGCCCGTAGTATCCAAATGTCCGCCTGACATCAGTTTCAGGATGTTTTCTACATATTGATCTTTAGCCTGTACTTCGTAATATAGACTATCCACTATCTCCGATAATGCAAAAATTCGCTCAGTATTCTCTGTCTCCTGATAGACAGGATCTAGCCATCTAGCCAAGAGCGTACGGGACAAAGTTAAGGAAACAATAAGCGAGGTAAGTAAAAACAAAAATGCAAGGAGGGTAATCTTTATCCTTGTAATGCTGAATGATTGGATTACTGAGAAATCCTCTTCTCTCCTGATTACAAAGAGGTAACGAGTTTCTATCCAGTTTTTTATTTTGCTTGAAACGCCCAAATCAAATAGATTTTTTTATATTCTTAAGCTGCAAAAATAGAATATTAATTTGAAGCGTTTATTTATTTAATACAAAAGAGCTAATTTGCCCGTTAATTATTCTTAATGAAAGTGTTAAAGTACAGAAACCTTGTTTTTTACCTGGCCATTTATGCCTTGGCGTCATGTAGTTCAGAAAGGAATACCTTCACGAACCGCATGTACCATAATACCACTGCCCGGTATAACGCCTATTATTTGGCATTGGAAAAAGTCGAGGAGGTAGAAAATACCATTAGAAGCAGTCATGAAGAAGATTATGCTGAGGTCTTACCGGTCTTTTACCCTATAGATAGCGCGGTGATAGATCAAAATGAAGAACTGCTCAAGGATGCCTATTCTATGGCTTCAAAAGCTATAGATTGGCATAAAATAAGCAAATGGGTGGATGACAGCTACTTTTTGATAGGGAAAATCCAGCACATGAGAGCGGATTTTGATGATGCTATCAATACATTTAAATTTTTAAATGTAAACAGTAAAGATGACCATGTCAGGCACCTGGCATTGACACAGTTGCTCAGGGCTTTCATAGATTTAAGAAAATTTGATGATGCCGCATTTGTAATAGATTACCTGTCTAAAGAAAATGGGATCAGCAAAGAAAACAAACAATACCTTTATCTCACATTGGCCTATTATTATGAAGTAAGGGGAGAAAGAGATGGCATTCTCTCTGCCTTGGACAAAGCAGTGGACCTCACTACTGACCCTAAAGAAAAATCACGAATCAATTTTATCCTAGGCCAACTTTATCAGAGAGCGGGATTCGATGCATTTGCTTATGATTATTATCAAAAAGCTTTAAAGGGAAACCCTCCATATGAGCGGGCATTTTTTTCTCAGCTCTACTCCCAGCAGGTAGCTGAACTTGAGAAAAGTAAAGACTTTAAAAATGTGAGAAAATATTATGACGATCTTTATCAGGACAGCAAGAACAGCGAGCTGAGAAGTGTGATTCTTTATGAGAAGGCGCAGTTTGAACTGAAACAGCAAAACAGGGATGAGGGCATTAGGCTCCTAACTTTGGCTGCCAAAGAAGATGGAGGCAATATCAAACAAAAAGGATATATTTATAACAGGCTTTCTGAACTATATTTTGAAGACATTAAAGATTTCCGCAGTGCCAAATTCTACCTTGACAGTGCTATGGGAAATTTTAAAGAGACTGACCGGGCATATCAGACTATCAGTAGAAGAAAAAAGGTTTTGGATGAATATGTGGTGCATTATGACCTCATTCAATATAATGATAGCTTAATTAGGCTCAGTGGCTTGACCGCCGAAGAGCAGGAATTGATTGCTGAAAATTTTATAAAAGGAGAAGAACAACGGCTTATTAATGAAGCGGCACAAAAAAACAAACAGAAATCTACCGGCATATTTGATAATTTATTAGCCTTCGGAGGCAGCAAAGGCTCTGGATCTACTTTTTATTTTGACAACAGTACTGCCATGCAGCAGGGTAGCCTGGAATTTTATAGAGTTTGGGGCACCAGACCCCTGGAAGATAATTGGAGAAGAAGCAGTAAAGGATTTCAGCAAGCTATAGGTCAAACTCTTGAAGAAGAGGAGGCAGGGATCATCATAGAAGATGTAACGACCCAGCCGGACATTACCTTACCTTCTAAAGAAGAATTACTGAAAAACATACCCAGGGATAAATCGACCATACAGCAAATGAAAATGGAAATGGAAGAATCATATTTCCAGCTGGGCAAAGTACTGTTTTTTGATTTAAAAGAAGCAGAGAGTGCCATGGGATACTTACATTCCCTCTTGGAGCAATTCCCCAATTCGAACAGAAAACCCGAAGTTTACTATACCCTATATCTAGTAGCCCAAGAAGCGGGCAAACCATTCGAAAAGTATAAAGCAAGTTTAAACCGTGAATTTCCAGATTCCCAGTATACCAGATCTCTTAATAATCCGTCCCAGTCCAGTGGCGCACAGGGCAATAGGGTATCAGGAGATCGATATAAAGAGGCTTATGAACTATTCATGACTAAAAACTATTTATCATCAAGATCATTGATAAACCAAACACTAAAAGAATACCCTCTTACCAAAAACACAGACAAATTATTGCTCTTGGATATAATGAATGCTAATCATCTGGATGGCAAAGTGGTTTACAAACAAAAACTGGAGACATATATTAACAATGTAAATGACGCGCAGCTGGAAAAATTGGCTAAGAATATGCTTTCCGCTTTGACGGGAGATATAACAATGCCACCCCCTATATCCCGAATCGATAGTGTGGGAGATAGTAATCTGCTAGTAAAAGATACAATAAATGCGGCCCCAGAAATTATCAAAGAACAATTAATCTATAAAGAAAACATGGGACAAACCCATATTTTCATATTAGCCCTGAACCCACAGCAAGTTCAGGAAACTACAAATCTGACAGCAGATTTAGAATCCTTTCATAATTCAGGATTTTCAAACGCCCGGCTCAGAACCGGCACCATCTCAATCAATAAAGACAACACCTTGGTTATCATAAGCCCATTTAGCAATGCTGAAAAGGCATTGGACTACCGTAAAAAATTCTTAACTGAATTTAACACAGAAGGATTAAATGCAGGCCAAAAAAGTGGTAGTTTTGTGATTTCGATTGAGAACTTTCAGCAGTTAAATAAGAGAAAAGATTTAGAAGAATACAAAGACTTCTATAAAGAAGCCTACAAGTAATCCAAGATGAGTAAGAAGAAAAAAAACGAGTTCATATCAGCTGACCGCGTAGCGGCCATTATCAAATACCTTTGGATCGGATTCGCCGCCGCTATAATAGGCTTTATACTCTTTGTACTGGCAGTAAGTGTAAATTTTCTAGGGCTTTTTGGAGACTTACCTGATTTTCAGGCTTTGGAAAATCCTAAAACTGATCTTTCCTCAGAATTGTATTCGGCTGACGGTGTGCTGTTGGGAAAATATTTCAGGGAGAACAGGACTCCTGTAGACTATAATGAAATATCAAAAAACCTAATCAATGCACTGGTAGCTACAGAAGACATCAGATTTGAAAGGCATTCTGGGATAGACCTTCAGGGAATGGGACGGGTGGCCGTAAAATCGATCATTTTAAGGCAAAGTGGATCTGGAGGAGGTAGTACCCTTAGCCAGCAGACTGCCAAAAACCTGTTTAAAACCAGAACCGCGGCTACCCAAGGCTTACTCAGCAGGATACCTGGGCTAAAGATGCTCATTATAAAAACCAAAGAATGGATAGTAGCCACACAGTTGGAGAGAAACTATACCAAAAATGAAATCTTGACCATGTACCTGAACACATCAGAGTATGGCAGCAACGCCTATGGCATCAAGACAGCATCCAATACTTTTTTCAGCAAAGACCCACATGAGCTAAACATACAGGAGGCCGCTACCCTAGTGGGACTATTCAAGGCCCCTACTTATTATAGCCCGGTATATAATCCGGACAACTCCTTAAGAAGAAGAAATACGGTACTCAACCAGATGAGAAGATATGATTTCATCAGTAGATCACAATATGATTCGCTGCGAGAGATGCCTATAGAGCTTAATTATAAGGTAGAAAACCATAATCAAGGTCTGGCCACCTACTTTAGAGAAGCGATTAAAGCTGAAATGCTAAAATGGACAAGGGAAAATTTAAAACCGGACGGTCAGCCATACAATTTATTTGAAGATGGCTTAAGGATTTACACCACTTTGGACAGCAGATTACAGCGGCATGCTGAAGAAGCAGTACAGGAACACATGAAATCCCTTCAAGCTGCATTTGAAAAAGAGATGGGCACCCGGGATCCATGGATAGATAGCCGTGGCAGGGTAATTCCGGATTTTCTTGAGACTGCAGTTAAGAGAACTGAGGCATACAGAAACTATGTACGACGGTATGGAGCAGATTCTGACAGTGTCCGGATTAAGCTAAATGAGAAAAAAAGAATGAGGGTATTTTCTTGGGAAAAGGGAGAGTTGGACACCATGATGAGCACTATGGACTCCCTTAGACACTACAAGAAACACCTGCAAACCGGTATGGTAGCGTTAGACCCATCTACGGGACATATCAAAGCATGGGTAGGAGGGATTAACCATAAGCACTTTAAATATGACCATGTAAAACAGGGAAAAAGACAACCTGGATCTACATTTAAACCATTTGTGTATGCTGCCGCTATTGAAAACGGTTTTGGGCCATGTTATGAAGTAATGGACCAGCCTGTGGAAGTAAATATACCAGGTCAGCCATCCTGGAGTCCAAAAAATGCCGATGGTAAATTCACTTATGAAAAGATGAACATAAGAGAAGCAATGGCCCGGTCCATTAATTCCATCACGGCTTTCATGATGAAAAAATTAAGCCCTCAGGTAGTAGTAGAAATGGCTCATCGATTAGGAATAAATAGCCAGTTGGATCCTGTACCAGCTTTAGCACTTGGGACCAGTGATGTATCTATCATTGAGATGGTCGGGGCTTTTGGCACATTTGCCAATAAAGGCGAACATATTGTCCCCTATTATATAGACAGAATAGAAGATAAAAACGGTAATATACTGCAGCAATTTACGCCACGTAAAAAATCAGCTATGAGTGAGGAACATGCCTACATTATGCTATATATGCTACGCGGAGGTCTGGAAGAAAGAGGCGGCACCAGTCAAGGTGTGCCATGGTCTCTTAGAGATGAAGGTAACGAAATTGGAGGCAAGACTGGAACTACCCAAAATGCATCTGATGGATGGTATATGGGTGTAACCAAAAACCTGGTGAGTGGTGTTTGGGTAGGTGGAGATGATAGGGCCATCCACTTCCGGAGCTGGATAAGTGGCCAGGGGGGCAGAACAGCAAGGCCGATCTGGGTTAAGTTTATGGAAAAGGCTTATGCTGATCCTGCTACAGGTATCACGAAGGGTGCATTTGAAAAACCTGACCGCCCTATCAGTATCGAACTAGACTGTAATATGTATAACAGAGACCGGTTTGATGAATATGATTTTGATTCCCGGACGATAGATTTTTAGTGATATAAAAAATCCAGCTTCTCAGGGCTGGATTTTTTTATTTAAAATTATTGGCCCTTTTTCAGATATTCGTATCGTTTGGACTCAGTCATAGGGCTGGTTATATCTGCACAACACCCTGAAAGACCTGTCAGCTTAATACTATTTGATCCCATTAATACAAACACATACGTCATCCGCGCTCATATTTAGCGCTGCACAGATTGATCATTTTTATGTGGCGACTATATATAGAGAGGGTAGTTATCCTCTTTCCATATGCTGAAATAGACATTAACAGCATTACTTATCTAAGGTCCCCATATGCCCTCTTGAGATGGTCGCGAAAAATTATAAACAGTAAATAGAAAAACGTATATATAGTGGCTGAAAGTTTCAAATCTTTCTAAATGAATAATTTAATTTAGATAAAACACAAAAGCTATAGAACTATTTAATGTCCCAAGCTTTTATATACTATACTGAAATTTCAATCGATAATATTATAATGGTTTCGGGCAGGGTTATGCTTCTTTAACATAATCCCTCCAGTGATGTGATTCTTTAAACCCTAAAACTTCACGGATTTTAAGGTTTGAAAACAATGCTTCATGTTCACCCATTTCTCGGGTAAGCGGAACTCCGGGAAAAAACTGTTCTGCTAACTCCTTAGTGGTAATAACTGCCCCGTTATGATCATTCCCAGCATTAAAAATTTCAAATCCTAGATTATTTTTTTGTAGACATAAATCCACTATCTGACCAAGGTCTCTAGCATCTATATAACAGAATGCATTCCTGCGCCGCAGCTGGGGGTTTTTTAAATAATTTGGAAAAAGTTCTTGGTATTCATGAGGCTCAATCACATTTCCTATGCGTAAGGCATAAATATCAAAGCCTGATCGTCTCTGAAAACTACGTGCGGTTTTTTCATTTATCACCTTAGATAAACCATAACTGTCCATCGGATCCACATCATAATCTTCCTCCAGCGGCAAAGCAGTTGGATTGGTTTGTCCGTCTGAAAAACATATCCCGTAGGTAGTCTCAGAAGAAGCTATAATGATCTTCTTGATTCCTAGCTTGACAGCTGCTTCGATTACATTGTAAGTGCCTATCGTATTGATCCTAAATGTTTCATTATCCGGCTGAAGCAGGATTCGGGGCACAGCTGCAAAATGCACCACTGCATCAAAAGAAGGCACCCCGTTCCCCGGTTCCAATTCATCCAACCCTGCATACGAACTCATCGCATTAAACATCTGACCAGAATCCGTAATATCAGCTTTCAGATTATCCACTCCTGGATAATCCAAAGGCTGTAAATCTACATTCATAACCCTATGTCCCTTATCGAGAAGGTAAGGAATGACGTGCTTTCCAGCTTTACCCGATCCTCCTGTAAAAAATATCCGCATTTTAGTCATAAACCCCCTTATTTAATATACAATTTATTTAATTTCATTCCAAGTTAACAATATGTTTGGTTTGATGCGTTCTATTGCTGGAGATGGTTTTTACCATGTAGGGATAAAAAAAACAAAAAGTTGAGTATTAGCTTTCATTTAAAGATAGTTAGCTCCAATGATCCAGATTTAAATTTGTTTTAATTGGAAAGGTGATAAACCAAATTGACCTTAAGATGGGAAGCGATATATTCCGCATCCCTGACTGCTTCGACGATATCAGAATAGATAAATGATAATACGGGTTCAGAATCATTCGAAAATATTAATATTCTGTAATCCGTAACTTGTCCAGACAGCGTAGGACTAATACCATTGGGTGTATTATGCCTTATATAATTTACTGAAACTACTGTTATATTGTTTAAATCAGGTAGACAAATCCATTCTCCATATCTAAAATATCCTATAGAAACATAATTTTTATATCTTTTATTGGGAAAATCGATCAGTGTCCCGCAGTACACTGAGATGATTATCATTCCCAAAAATATGGCTCCCACTCCTACACTTATCGCTTCTACTACAGAGCGCTTATCAAATATAAACAATGGGCTAAGCAATACTAATATACCAGCAGCTATTATTAAAGGACCTATAAGATGAGGACCCGAAATCAGATTTCTTCTCTTAAAATTAAAATAGGCCATTAGTTATCCTGTTTGTTTAATAGGTTTTTTCCGATTACCAAAATTATATTTCGGAATTATTGGTCCAAAAATTTACTTTTAACGAGCTTCAGAAAATCATGTAAATCCTGAACAAACTGCAAAGGCCGTTCACTATGAATATTATGACCTGTATCATAATACTTTTTTAGAGTAATAAGGTCTGGATACTTAAGCTTTAAGTTTTCATTCTCTTTTTCAAAGGGAAATAAATCCTGGTGACTGATAGGGTCCAAAATGAGAATGGGTATATTTAGGTTTCTAAATATTATCTTTGGCTCCATCATAGCCATTGATGCCGCAAAAAGCGGGGTATTGGTAGGCCGAAGGATTATATTCAGAATATTAACACTATTTTGATGATGAAACAATTCAAATAAATTAGGATTTACAGCCCATTCATCCATTCCTACTTGCTTAATCCAGGCCAATAACTGAAACTGAGCGAGGCTATCCTGAGGGTCGTATAAACTAAAAAAAGCTTCTTTCTCACTTCGAAAAATAGTGTCAGATTTAATATAGCTTTCTACATCAAATGAAGTTACCAGGCGCTCCAGGCTATCTAAGTCTAATTTATGATAATTTAAATTTGTAGCCACAGATCCCCCATCCTCTAATATGAGCCCTAAGGTGTGTTCTGGATAGGCATCATAAAATGCGGAACTGATGTAGCCACCTCTGGACCAACCACCAATGACAGCTTTACCTATATTTAGGTGATTCATGAGAAAATAGATATCATCAGCCACGTGGTAAAGCGACACGTCCTCACTGGCCAAAGATGACTGGCCATGACCATAATAATCTAAGGCTATAAGATAATAACCAGCAGCCACAAGATCCTCTGCTATATGAAGCAATTCATAACCATTACTAAAACTTCCATGGGACCAGATTAATGGAATATCAGATGGATTACCCCAGGTCAAATAATGAATATTGGCATTTTGAGTTTGTAAAAAATCCCCATGTTGATTTTCATAGCTATCAAATTTCTGCTTGGCTTTTAGATATATCCCATCCTCATAGGTCTGTGCCAGTATAGAATTAGTAAATAAAATTAACAAAAACAATATCCTATATTTCATTTAAATGAGTTCTCATCTTACCAAGAATATATGATTCTATATAGTATTAAGCTTTCTTTTTAAACTGAAGATGTTCCATATTTTTATTAGCTAAGGTTTTTTCACCCACTGGTTCAAATCCTAAGGTAACGTAAAGATTTTTAGCAATTTGATTATCTTTATCTACCAGCAAACCTAAATTTACATTTTTAATATAAACATATTCACCTATTAAAAACTGAATTAATCTAGAGCCTATCCCCTTCCCTTGTAACATAGGATCCACCCCTATACTATCTATATAGTATTCCCCCACTTTGGTTTCATCCTCCGGATCAAATGGTCTATTAAACATGGCTTTAATTTTCTTTTCCACAGGTCTTCTTAGTTTATTTAGTTGTCCTCCATCATAAACAATTGCAGCTCCTCCTATATGACCATTAGCTTCTACTACCCAACTATTTTCATATGAATATTGATTTCCAGTGTCAGATACTAATCTGGTCAGTAAATCCATTCCTTTCTCTGAATCATTTTCTCCTATGAAATGATACAAAATGTCTTCCATAGCCAAAAAAATTAAAGTGGCAATAAAAGTGGACTCTTCCAATTTACCTTTTCTTATTTCCATTTTTATCAGTTAATTAGGATAAAACTACAAAACTTAAGTTAAAGTAAATATTGTCCTCCATATTAAGAAGGAGTAAATGTTTGCCCGGCTATGACATTACCATTTAAACCAGAGAAATTATTAAGACACATTCATCGGCTGGCTATGGATACAACTTATTGAAATACTGATATCTTATCTACTATTCCAATATCAATCGTCTTTGCTATTTAACTTATAGCACATTCCCTCTTACCACTTGCCTTCCAAAGCGCTCTTTTTTTTATATTTGTAACCTATGCAAGGAACATCCCTTAAACCTGGTGAACACCTACAGCTCCCTGATCTGCCGGGAGTATATAAATACTACAATGCGGAGGACATACTCATCTATGTCGGTAAAGCAAAAAGTCTTAAAAAAAGAGTGGCCAGCTACTTCAATAAAAACGCTGGCCTAAACCATAAAACCCGCAGGATGGTCCGGGAGATTAAAAAAATAGAATTTACGATCGTCAATTCCGAATTTGATGCGCTGCTGCTGGAAAATAATCTCATCAAAAAAACCCAGCCTCGCTATAATATATTGCTCAAGGATGATAAAACCTATCCCTATCTCCTACTCACTAATGAACATTTCCCTAGAATCTACCCTACACGAAGGGTAATACCTAGCAAGGGCACCTATTTTGGCCCCTTTGCCAGTGTTAAAGCGATGAACAATGTACTGGACCTCATCAGAAGTATCTTCACTATCCGTACCTGTAAGCTGGACCTACACCCTGCTAAAATAGCAGAGCAAAAATATAAAATCTGTCTAGAATACCATATAGGAAACTGTCTTGGTCCTTGTGAAGCCTTAATAGGGGAGCCCGATTACCTGAAAGATATAGAACATGCCAAATCAATCCTAAAAGGAAGTCTGGGAATCCCCAAAGCATATTTCCGAAACAAAATGCAGGAAGAAGCTGATAACCTATCTTTCGAAAAGGCCCAGCGGTATAAAGACAAACTTGACCTGTTGGAAAAATATCAGGCGAAATCGTTAGTCACAAGTCCATCTGTGACCAGCCTGGATATCATCACACTGGTATCAGATGAGAAATTTGCATTCGTCAATTATATGAGAATCAAAAACGGCGCGATTAACCTCACCAAATCTGTAGAACTAAAAAAGAAACTGGACGAATCGGATGAAGAACTATTGCTTACTGCCCTTATCCGACTACAGGACCAGTTTCTCAGTGAGGCCAAAGAGGTACTGACCAATATAGAATTAGTAGAAAGCTATGAAACCCTAAGTATTACGGTGCCTAAGATAGGTGACAAGCGTAAGTTGGTGGAATTGTCACTTAAAAATGCACTTTACTTTAAAAAAGAGAAAGCGCTGAATGCAGGAGAAGTAGTGGACAAGAAAAACAGGATTCTAAAACAGCTACAAGCAGACCTAAGCCTCAAAGATCTGCCGGACCATATTGAATGTTTTGATAATTCAAACATACAGGGCAGTCACCCTGTAGCCAGCATGGTATGCTTTCTGAATGGCAAGCCAGCCAATAAAGAGTACCGTCACTATCACATCAAAACCGTAGAAGGCCCTAATGATTTTGCTAGTATGACAGAAGTAGTAGGTAGGAGGTATGCCCGGCTCTTGGAAGAAAACAAACCATTGCCCAAGCTCATCGTCATAGATGGAGGAAAAGGTCAGCTATCATCTTCCGTAGAAGCTTTGAAAAATTTAGGTATTTATGGAAAAATCCCAATAATAGGTATAGCAAAGCGGCTAGAGGAGATTTATTTTCCTGAAGATCCTTTTCCGTTACATATAGATAAAAAATCAGAATCACTGAGGCTTATCCAAAGAATCAGAGATGAAGCCCACAGGTTTGCCATCACTTTTCATAGGGATGTAAGGAGCAAAAAGGCCATAGGAACTATACTCACCGAAATACCCGGGATAGGAAATGATACTGCAGACAAATTGCTTAAACATTTTAAATCTTATAAAAAGATAACAGAGGCAACCGAAAGTGAAATTTATAATTTGATAGGAAAAAGCAGAGGCCAGAAATTAATAGCGGCCATAAAAGAAAAAAGCGGGTAAAACCCGCTTTTTTCTTTTATGATAGACATCTTACCATTCCCATAAAGTATTTTCCCACTCCAAAAGACCATATTCAAATTCTAATGAATTCAGATACGCCTGCAACTCTGGATTATTACTATTAGGATTGACCTGGTCTGCAATAAGCGCATTGTCTGGATTGTAAAATTTCCTTACCACAGATTTGAATAACCTAAGATCAAAAGCCTGATCATATGTCAAATGCTTAGAGCTGTTTTTAAAATTTAACCATTTAGCCTCCGGATGATCTTTAAAATGATCATAGAAATCTTTAAATCTAATAAATGCAATCGTCTTTTGTCCTGCATTTGAATTGGTTTCTGAAGGCATTACCAGTTCTAAGTGTTTAACATCAAACTTTACCTGAGAGTGGTGTTTATCAAATAGAAAGTCTTCTTTAATATCCAAAAAGTAAAGATTCTTAACAAAGATGCTATCACCATTAGCGGCGATCCAGAAGTTTTCCTGAAACTCACTAATAGACATCGGCTGCGTAAATTTCTCATCTCTGAATATCTCCAGCGCATTTTCTTCAACTACCGCATTATATATATGGGTCATTATCCCATCATTTTTGATATCTCCAGATCCATAAAGCGGAAGATTGAATTTTTCTCGAAGATCAATTCTTCGCCACACTGCCATCTGGTACATTTTATCATCATCTCTGATGGGATGTGCAGAAAACACTGTATCGACCCTAAATTGACGATCTCCATTTCTGACCGGCTGGACACTTGTAGCGCCCTGGGCCATCACTTCTGCTCCCATCGCACCTATCATCAAAAAGGCAAAGGAGAATATCAGTCTAGCACGTAGTTTCATCTGTTTATAATTTATTTTTAATGGTCAGAAATTTACCCGTACCTGAGGCCGGGATTAAATCGAGCATAAGTGGTAAATAAACCACTGCCTGACGCTTTTCGTCATGCTCGGTTATATCTGTATATATTTTAATTGTCAACTCTGACTTTCGTCAGGTGATTGAAATTTCACCTTAATGATACCATATCCCCACTGATAACTAATGGTGCTATTAGGAATCCATCATCTGAATGACACTTCCTCAAGTTTTTGATATCACAAATGTATGTAATTAAACTAATCAGAATTCCTAACCCTATTTGATAGGAATAGAGAAAACTTCATTAGTTGAACTTTTAATTTTATTGCCTCTGAAGTTAGTCCGGGTATATTCTCTTACTACCACCACTATACGGTCACCACTTTTAGCAGCGGCCAATAGGTTTCTGATAGCTACATTTTCACCTGATATCTGGACAGTCTCTCTGGGGACATCATTTCTGATAAGTCTAACCTCTCCTGCAGTAACTTCAAAATTAGCATCCTGCCCCATAGTTCTTCCAAAGTTAGCTTCAGGAACTGCCCTAATACTTAAAGAGCTCGGTCCCGGAGCTGGGTATGGATTGGTAAGATCAATAGGACCTCTGGCATCAAAGGCTCTTATAGTCGGAGCTGGCACCGGTCTAATATCATAGCTTACATCTCCTATTTTATTACCACCACTGCTTACCCCTATGACTACTTTCCCGGAGTCGGAAGTTGGAATGACAGTCACTTGACCCGGTCTGTTACCTTTAATAGCCTGACCATTAGAAACAGTAAATTCAGGAGCATAGCTGGTACCCAATGCCGGTACGTCTATCATCAGCACGTTTGCAGCATTAGCATATAGCTGGTTGACAGTCTCAGATTCTACTCTTATCACCGGTTTTGCTACGAAGTATTCATAATCTACATTCAGTGTACTATCTACTCCAGCTATATTAACAGTAATCTGACCCTGTATAGTTCTTTTGGCTAATCCCCTATCATCGTATGACGAAGCAGGAGGTACAGTAAAATTGATTTTTCCAAAACCATTTTCTACTGGTATTTCCCGTCCATCAGCAGTCATCTTAGGCATAGCAGAAGATGAAGAAGAGGCAATAAATAAATCCCCTTCAAATTTGGTACCAGCAGCTACCACATTGCTAGAAGCTGCTACCCTGGCTTCAAATACATCAGATTTGAAATAAAATGAACCCAAGGATCCCGTGATGGAAGATAAAGCCTCACTTTCTATATTTAACACCTCATTTTGGTACTGAGATATCAATGCCATTACCGCCCCTACAGGGGATTTTACGAAGTTCAAGTTCACAAAGTCTTTATAATTGGCATTAGGGTCATTTTTGAACAGATCGATTTCATTTGCATTCTTGGCAATCTTTTCAAAATTCTGATTGATTCCCACCCTTGAAAGTATCTCTGAAACCTGGTTTGGAAAAGCATTTAGCCTTTCTTCCATTTCATATCCTTTTCTGTTATTATTGAAAATATTGCCAGTGATGTCCTGATTTTTCAAAGAACTCGTTCTATAGGTACCATCTTCTGCCACGGCATTTGTGGTAGCTAATAGTTCCTGCTTTAAACTTTCCAGATAGCTAAATATATCTGAAGTCTCAGACCTGATCTGCCTGGCAGCTTCTACTTTCGGCACATCTCTCTCATTATTGCCCTGCTGCTCCACCGTACCAGCTATGGAGCTTACGGTAAAGGCATTTTTTTCAATATAATTTTTCGATGTTCTTTCCAAACCATCGTTCAGAAGGACAAATTTTTGTAATATTTGGTTACTAACTTGCAAAGCCAGCAAAGCTGTAAGAACCAGGTACATCATACCTATCATCTTCTGCCTTGGGGTTTCCTTACCTCCAGCCATAGTCGATACTTAGATTTTTAAACATAATAATTTATAATGGAAAGATCTATTAACCTTTCATGGCTGATAGCATACCACCGTATACCTTATTCAGTGAGCTCACATTCGCATTCAATTGAGCCAATTGGTTTTTAAATGCTTCTGTCTCTTTTCCTGCTTCATTTAGTCCTTCCATAGCAGCAGAAACATTAGAGTAGAATTTATTCAAAACCTTCACATGACTATTGGCATCCTGAAGTTCCATTTCATAGACGGCATTAAGGGCAGACAGATTCTTGGTTACTGTTACTACTTGTTCATGATATTCTTTGGCATCTGTGGATGCGGATGACATTTCTACCAAAGCAGAAGCTGTTTTAGAATATGACTGGTTCATATCCACTAAAGTCCTAGAAGCATTTCTTACATTATCTGCATATTCTGAAGTAGCTACAGCTGCATCTGATACACTTCCCAATTTCTCCGCAGACGCTGCTAAGTTTTTAATCCCTTTGCCCAGGTTTTCTATAAGGTCATCTCCTATTTTGGCATCTTCCAAAACCTTGTCAAACTTCTGAGTAGTGCTATCTTTCATCGGCGTAGAGCCTACTGCAGACTGAGGCATAAGGGGCATGCCGTCGCCATTATATGTAGGGGAAAGCTGAGGATAGACTTTTGCCCAATCTACATCTTCATGTTTCGGTTCAAATGAAGAAAGGAAGAAAATGGCGGCCTCTGTAGTAAGACCTATACCGATCATGAGCGTAGCTCCAGGCCAGTCCAAAATCTTAAACATGGCTCCTAAAATTACTACTGCGGCTCCAATACCGTAAATTTTAGGCATGATATCACCGTAAAACTTATACTTAAATGAATTCTTATTTGCTGACATTTGACTAATTTGTTTTTTATTTTTTGTTTGGATATTTTATTCTACGCTTTGGCTTTTTTTATCTACTTCTTCTCCTCCTATTGTTCACATTCATAGAGCCTGACCTTCCGATGAACGTCATCGAGGTTCTGAAACCTATATGAGCAGTCTTCACATCCTGGTATTCGAATGTCCTGGTACTGGTCTCTAGATAATGGGCAATGTCTTTCCAAGAGCCACCTCTTACTACTTTTCTGGGTTCATTAGGATCGTTGTATACCGGATCCATATCCCAGGTAAGGGCGCTTCCTGCAGGATTATAAGCATCTATTACCCATTCAGATACATTGCCAGCCATATTATATAGCCCGAAGCCATTTGGTGCAAATACATCCACAGGAGCGGTATAGGCAAAACCATCATCTATATAATTACCTCTTCCCGGCTTGAAGTTAGCCATCAGACAGCCTCTTCTATTTTTAAGATAGGGACCTCCCCACGGATATTTTGCCACATCTTTACCACCTTTGGCGGCATACTCCCATTCTGCTTCAGAAGGCAGTCTAAACTTAGGCATGTCAAATTCAGACCGGTCATTAGCATTCATATGGTAGGTCCTCCATTCACAGAATTTTTGGGCCTGCTCCCAGCTGATACCCACTACAGGATAATCATCAAAGGCTGGATGATCAAAATAATATTCCATTAATGGATCTCCATAATGATGGGTAAAACTGGTAGACCATACTGTGGTATCGGGTACAAGCTCTTCCAAATTGAACTGTGGTGGATCAGCCTGCGTGGTCGGTGTACCGGTGGCCAATTCCCCAGACCTCACCGCTTCAAGAAACTGGCGGTACTTGTTATTCGAGACCTCATGTTTATCCATATAAAATTCAGATATGGTTATCTGCTTGTTAAAAGCTGATTGGCTAACAGCTATATCCTCATCTGCCTGCCCCATCCAGAATGTCCCTGCTTTTACCGGTACCATTTCATAAGGTAAGGTTTGCTTCCATCCCGTCCGCTTAGGAACCCCGGTCACTTCACCTCTCCGGTTGTCCCTTTCACTTGCAGTACCCCTGCTCCCGAAAAGTCCGCAACTTTGCAGAAGCATAGCCGCCAGACACCCTACGGTAACCGCTAAAAATCGTGAATTCATTTTTTTATACATATATGACAGTTATTTAATTGCAATAATTTTTACGTATTTTCCATAAAGTAATAGCTCGAAATTTAGTAGAAAATATCAGTAAGATCCAAGAAGTAACTCATTTAATTACAACTTTTAATACTAATATCTAAATCTCGGTGTTCTTTGTATCACACGCTGCAGATCTCTCGCCACTGGGGGAAGATTATAAGTAAGCATAAATTCATGAGAAGTAGGCGCCTTAGCTTCTACCCCTCCTACTACCAAATCAAACGCGTACCCCAACCTCAGAGAATTATCTCTCAGCAAGCTGTATCCCAATAATATAGACACAGATTCTTCTCCCCGATACGCTAATCCTCCGCTAACTTTCTCATTATGTGTGGCTATAACGCTTACATTATAAGAAAAATTATCGAACCCTACTGATTTTACCAAAAAACTTGGTTCAAATCTCAACAATCCAAAAGGATTGATCCTATAACCTGCTAACAGGTAATTATGATTGACTAACTGATTACCAAAAGCTCCTTCACCAAAATCAAAATCCGGTTCATTTATGTGCCTACTGCTTAGCCCCAAATAAAACCTACTATGGTCATAGAGAAGCCCCCCACCCAGGTTAAAATTTATCTGGGATTCATTTCCCGAAGTAGGAACATTCGGATCAGGGTTTACCGGATTAAACTCATCATAATTTATATTACTAGAAAAAAAACCACCCGAAGCTCCTATACTCAATACCCCTCTACCTAAATTAAGATGATAACCTAAAGAAAGATTAACTTCCTGGTTTCGGGTAGGGCCTATGTCATCATTTATAAAATTCAGCCCCAGACCAAGAGCTGTACCTGTGATCCTTCCTGATGCTGATAGCACCTGCGTATTGATACCGCCGTTGCCTACACCTGCGGGTGTACTGTACCCTAGCCACTGAGTCCTGTGCAGGGCCGAAAATTGGTATCCTGGATCTTTGCCTGCAAAAGCAGGATTATAATACATGCCATTATACATATACTGAGTCAGCTGGGCATCCTGCTGCGCATATACATCCTGGATCAAATACAGGTTCAGCACCATGGCAAAAAAAACTAAGAAAATAAGGCAACTTTTCTTTCTCATATGTAGTCCTAAATTTTTCAAGCCTAACTTATCAACAATATCATAGATATATGGTGAAAAGTCCCAGTTCTATGACTTGATATTGCAGGCTAAAAGTATAATTCTTAAACGAAGAACTATTCTACACATTTTAACTCAAATTACCCGCTAAAAGATTAAAAAGATGCTATAAATTATTCGCTTTTTTTATATAAAGTTCAAGAGCACCAGTCATACTTGGCGCATTGGGAAGTGGGGCCTCTATATCCAATATTAGATTTTCATCCAATACAGCCTGTGCAGTAGTAGGTCCAAATGCCGCTATACGCGTATTGTTCTGCTTAAAGTCCGGGAAATTATGAAACAAAGACTTAATTCCAGACGGACTGAAAAAAGCAAGTATATCATATTTAATATCCTTCAAATCCGATAAGTCCGCAGCCACGGTATGGTAAATGATGGCTTCGGTATAAGATATATTCAACTTATCCATAAAAGTAGGAATTTCATCCTTTCGTATATCCGAACAGGGAAATAGGTACTTCTCCCCTTTATGTTTCTTGAAATAATCGAAAAGGTCCGCCGCTGTCCGCACGCCTACAAACAATTTTCTTTTTCTGATGACAATATATTTTTGAAGATAGTGGGCTGTCTGCTCTGATATACAAAAATATTTCATATCCGCTGGCATTTCCAGTTTCAATTCCTGACAGATGCTAAAAAAATGGTCTATAGCATTCCTACTGGTGAATATAATAGCCGTATGCTTTAAAATATCAATCTTTTGCTTTCTAAAATCCTTCACCGAAACAGGTTCAACTTTTATAAAAGGCCTAAAATCAATCTTTAGATTATACTTATCCGCCAATTGGAAATAAGGAGACCTCTCATCGGTTGGTTTGGGCTGTGATACCAAGATACTCTTTACAGAATTAAACCTGTCTTTTGATTTAGTCATCATACATTATTTTTTTTCTTCTCCTATCCCCTGTTTTATATAACTATCCTATAATCAGTTTAGCTATTACTAAAAAGGGAACTACTTCCGCGGTGCAAAGGTAAGAAAATAAATGATAATTTTTAAAGGATACTTTTTTTGTCATCAGAAAGAAAAGCATAGCTATTCCTATGATGTACAACATAAAAAACATGCTCAACAAATAAGGCATTAAGCTTTTAGATGCCATCAGATCATTGGATATGACAATGGTGAGAATGAGAAAGACCGGAAGAAGCGCAAAAGTTATGATCCTTAGCATGTAAAAAAAATGGATGAATTCAAGTCTTCCAATTCCATAAATAGCAGTCGATACCTTCAGCCATAATAATTTTACCAGCGCTAATATAAGAAGACATACCGTGCCGGCTAACCAGATTAAAAACATGAAGTCTAGTTCATTTTTTAAAACTTCCCTTAGTACCGGAAGATCCATGTAGTAAACAGAACAGACTATGAGCAACATAAACAGCATATTGAATACCATTAGGTAAAAAATTACATCCGATGAAAATATCCTGGGCCGAGTGACATTATCAGAAAAATCCTCAGATGAAAATATGGACATAGGATTCATCAATAAAGTAAATAAAAGTGGATATATAATTTTAAACAGCGCCAATAAAAACAGGATTATAAACAGGGCCATATAAAAAAATTCCGTCACTACTTCTTTATTCCTTCTAGATATGGGATATTCTTCCTGTAAAACAGGTACGCTTTCTACCTTATCTTTTACAAAATAACCTTTGAGAATGGATATATCTTCTCTGGCCAAGTCTTTCTTTACTATACTGAGCTTTCTCACTGTCACTTCACCCTGTCGGAGAAGGGCCGTTTCTACCTGTACGACCGAATCGTTAGCGGCATAAAACCAGAGTACATTGTCTAAAAAAACAGATGACCGCGCGGGCACCTGAAGTTTATATTCAGACAAAGGAAAGTCCTTAACATTAATATCTATAGATGCCCTTTCTGGAGAATAATATAAATCCGATGCATGAAAAACCCTAATCGAAGGATTATAATTTTCCAATATCTGTCCTGATACCAGCATGGGCATAATAAATACAATAAGTACTGACAGCGTCTTTCTTTGAATTGAATCCATAATCAAAACCTTCCTGTATACCCCACATGAATTCTAGAATAATTTAATGCAAGGGGCTGGGCACCCGAATGGCCTACAGCATATATAAATTGTAACATCCCGCCTGCAGTTTCCATATTTAAACCTGATCCGAAAGAATAAGGCCGCTCATTAATTCTTGATGAAAATTTATTGGTTATATTTCCCATATCTGCAAAAATCAATAAATAAGAGTAGTTGTCAAAATAAAATCTAGGTTCTATGTTAGTATAAATATATTTGTTGGCAAAAAAAAAGTTCTCGTTAAAGCCCCTAATACTTTTCAACCCTCCCAATCGATACAAATCATTCCACAATAAATTGCCACCTTCTATTTTCCCAGCATTTAATCCGGTCATTATTGCTAATTTTTGAGAAAGAAAAATATACTTGGAAGATCGAACTGTAATATAATACTGTACCTCATTAAGTTTTATTCCATTATAAAAAGTATCTGGCAAACCTACATTCTGAAGTATCTTCTTATTCCCTATAGCAAAATCCAAAAGGGAAAACCAACCCCTTCTAGGAAATATCAAATCATCTAAACAGTTCAAATTTATGCGAAATCCATAATTATTATATCTAAAGTCAGCTAAATTTGGAAAATTTCCTGTTTTATCATATTCAGACACTGCAAACAAATCACCTGCTTGCCTCCTGTTAACAAAACTAAAATAGGCCAATGGCGAAAGTCTGTAGCCCAGATCCAGTCTAAAATCCCTGTTTACAAATGAAGTGTCTTCCTTTAAAATAAATAAAGAAGCTTTTACATCTATATAGGACCCTAGGATAAAAGGCTCTTCGGCAGTAAGCCTGATACTCTGTGAATAGGGATTCCATCTTCTCCATGCTATCCCATAATTCCTCCCTTTACCAGCTATATTATAGAGTGCCAAATCAAACTGACCTGTGACCAGCCACTTACCTCCATTGTCATGAGGTAGGAATCCGATTACCCCATCCAAAACATTTATTTTTTTATCCAGAAGGGAAAGGTGCAACGTTGCTTCATTGTTTTGGAAAGTGATTTCGGGTACTCCCACCATCTTTATATATGGCAAATTTCTGATTGAAGCTATAGATTCGTTGATTCTTTTCTGTGAAAAAGGTGTACCAGGTGCTATATGAAGTATTCTGGATAAGAAAACAGGGTCGGTTTTGCTTCCATTCCCGACCAACCTGATCGTGTCAAAGGTAATAAATGGACCCATGTCACAATGCAATGCCGCGGAAATTTGATTACCATCTTGGACCATATCTTCCAACTTCAAAGAAGCAAAAGGATAGCCATTATCCTCCAAGACTCGGATCAATCCTTCGTATAAATCCGTGAGTTTCCTATAAGAAAAGGGCCTTCCAGTGAATAAATTTAGATTTAAACCACTTTTCGCTATGATCTGCGGGGGTACATTTCCTGGTTTTAATGCTCCCCAGCTATATAGCTCTCCGCTGTCGATGGAGACAGACAAACTATCTCCATAAAACTCCCTTTGCTTGATACTAACCTGTAAGTATCCTTCAAGATAAAAATCTTCTATTATGGTATTGAGCATCTGCTCTCTAGAAAGGCTGTCCCGAAAAATCAACAATCCTCTATTATCCATGTTTCCAGGCACTCCATAATTCAGGTAATATAGGGACTCCTGGCACAGACATGGCACAGATATGAACAATAAAATCATTATGAAAAAATAGCGGTACAAAATAAGTCAGTTGAATGGTGTATCTTTACATATAAATATAAGCAATTGTCCGGAATTTATCTCCATATCCCTTTCTGTAAACAGGCATGTCATTATTGTGATTTCCACTTCAGTACCAGTACTTTGATGGTGGATTCAGTAGTCGAGATGATATGTAAAGAGCTCATCATGCGCAGGAATTATCTTAAAGGGGACCCAGTGGTGGAAACGATTTACTTTGGGGGAGGCACTCCTTCCCTTTTAAATCTAAATCAGATAGAAAAAATTTTAAATACCATTTATAAAAATTATTCCCTGGATCTGAAAGAGATTACTATAGAAACTAATCCCGATGATCTTTCAAATGAAAAACTAGCTGGACTAAATCATTTAGGTTTTGATAGGCTGAGCATAGGAATTCAGAGTTTCCATGATAACGTGCTAAAGTTTTATAACAGAGCCCATAATGCCCGTGAATCATTGGAGAGTATAGCTATGGCCAGAGAGCATGGGTTTGAGAAGCTGAGTATAGATCTTATGTATGGTTTTCCATATGCAGATCATTCTCTCTGGATAAGCGACCTGCAGTTGGCATTGACCATAGATCCAGGTCATATCAGTAGCTATTGCCTTACCATAGAGCCTCAAACTGCTTTGGGCAAATGGACTGAGAAAGGAAAATACTTACCCACCACGGATGATTTCAATGCCGATCAATTTGAAATCATGCAGGCCAAAATGAAAGAAGCAGGTTATATCCAATACGAGATATCTAATTTTGCGAAGCCTCATGCATTTGCTGTTCATAACAGCAACTACTGGAAGGGCGTATCTTACCTGGGCATAGGCCCAAGTGCCCATTCTTATGACGGTCAAAGCAGACAGCATAATGTAGCCAATAATGTAAAATATGTCAAAGGTCTCATGGCAAATGAACTCATTTCAGAAATTGATCGTCTGGAAAGAGAAGAAATCATCAATGAATACCTGCTTACTTCTATCAGGACCATCTGGGGTACCGATCTACGGTTGATTCAGGACCGGTATCAATTTGACCTTAAGTATAAAAAAGAAAAGGAGCTGAACCTATTTCATAAAGAGGGTCTGCTGGTCCTGGAGGATGAAAAAATAATCCTGACAGAAAAAGGAAGAATTTTAGCCGACAGTATAGCTGAGAAGCTTTTTGTTTAAGTTAACTTTACATATGCAGTACTACAAAGACTACACTACCAGAAATAAGAATACCTCCCCTCTCAAAGAAGTTTTTGAAGAACTTCTGCAGACATATAAATTAAAGGACAGGTTTAACGAAAGAAAAGTGATCAGCTCATGGGAAGAGCTCATGGGAAAAACAGTAGCATCCAGGACCACTGGTTTATATATTAAAGATAAAAAACTTTATGTGAAACTATCCTCAGGTGCTATCAAAAATGAGCTGATCATGAACCGGACTAAAGTAATGGCGCTTATAGATGAAAAGTTTGGCAAAGGGACTATTCAGGAGTTGGTATTTCAATAACAATGCAATGGCTTTTGCCATTGCATTGTTATTTGCTATTATTCTTTTTCTTAGAAATATAGATCCAACTGTATTACTAAAGTAATCGATAAACCTTACCTATTATCCTGTACGGCAAAGACCCTTCTCATCAAAGCTGAGGTTCTCTGAAGAGGATTTTCCCTAATATTCCTCTCTTCCTCCGCGACCAATGTAAACAGGCCATCTATAGCCCTATCTGTTACATACTGATTTAAATCCGGATCAACCTTACGGCTGGTAGTAGGCAGTGCATTATACGCTCTTACCAGATCAGAATAGTATCTGGTAGCGCCTACCTTTTCCAAGGATTCCTGTACCCTAGGCATAAATAAGGCTGTCAACTGATCACTGGTAGTTCTCCTCAGATATGTGGTGGCCGCATCCTGGTCACCTCTCAGGATAGACCACGCATCATCTACAGTCAGCTGACGTATAGCTGAGACAAATATGGGCAGTGCTTCCCGGGCTGCATTTTCAGCACCTCTGTTTATGGTCAGGATGACTCTATCCACTTCATTTCCCAATCCCAGCTGTCTCATAGTAGACTCCACCCTTCTCAAATCTTCCGGCAAAGGGATTCTTATGCGTTCATTTCTAAAAAAACCATCTTCGGCTGAGGCCTTTTCAGAGCCGGTAGAAATCCCCTGTACCAAAGCTTCCTTCAAGCCGTTTGATACATCTCGATCAGATAGGGTGGCCTCTCCTGCTCCACGTAATATACCTCCTATATCTGCACCTGTACAGGCTGCAAGTCCGGCTATAAGTATATAAACTGGAAAATAAATTAGCGATTTCTTCATTTGGATACTCGTTTTTTAATGTTGTAAAAAAGGAAAATCATTCAAGCAAAAATTCAGCTAGATTACGTATTATTGTGCTAGTTATCTTATATGTTTAAAATATTTCACTTAAATATCGGCAAGATTACATTATTGGTAGCCATTTTAACTTGGTTATCCTTGCTATTTGTAAACCTTACCCGACTATTTGGCGCGATGAATCAAATGGATGCTGGTGTTTCGGAAGAATTCACATGGATCCTTCAGATCATATTTTTTATCATGGTGTACCTGTTTTATAACCACCATATCAATAGAAATGGCGATCCTGGTTTTTTAAATAATATATGGAAAGGGACATCCACAGGGCTTTTTGCTGTAGGCATAGCATTGATCACTGAATTTTTTTACTACCTGCTGGGTAACAGCAGACTCTCTGATGATCCACTGCTGAGAAATTTCTTCTACCATCTGAATTTTGGCTTTACTACAGTTTTTTTGATTTCCATTTCTTTGATCTGGAGGTACCTCATATTATATCAAAAAGATAAAAATGTAGTCCAGCAGTGGCAGGCCTTTGAAGTTATATTGCTGATCAGCATGTTTTTCGTGTTCTTCAATCAGGATTCTTTTAATTATAGTTTTCTTTTCGGTCTATTTCTTATATTAATCTTTGGAATCATTCTATCTGTCAATCTAAAGTGGATACCCTATCTTACTTTCAAAGAAAAATGGAAATCCATACTTTACCTTTCCATCATCATTCTGTCCACAGGCTATCTTTTCTTTATCATAGTAAGATACAGTGAGCACAATAGATTGCCCATAGAACTTACCGATAACATTTTCATATTGGGGCTATTTGGGTTTGTATTTATATATGCGCTATTCAGCTTTCTGGTAACTTTGTTCAACCTACCCACCTCCTCAGTCTTTGAACAAAAACTCACTGAAGCAATAAATTTTCAGCGGTTAAGCCAGTCTATTCAGCCAGGTCAGAGCGAGAGTCAGGTACTGGACATTCTTATGGACAGCTGCATGAGCGCGGCATATGTAGACGCTGCATGGCTCGAATTACATCCGGAAACTGATGCGCCCCACATCATTCATCAGCGCTTTATCCAAGATGAAGAAAGAATAGAATTAGAACAATTCCTGAAAGAAAACAGACCATTTAAAGATTTTTTAGATAGAAATAACGGGAAATCTTTTGAATACATTTCAGGGAAGATCAATCACATCAATTATAAATCTGCTCTCATTGTCCCCATAAAAATCAATAAAACCGTATTAGGCTATATCTATCTGGTAAAAGAAGTTAAAGATGGCTTCAATAAAGAAATGATCAATATAATAGCCACATTCGTGGGACAGGCCAGCATTTCTGTGGAAAACCACAAGCTGCTCAATGAGGCTATAAAAAACGAGCGGTACAAAGAAGAACTAAAAATAGCCCAAAGGGTTCAGAGAAGCTTATTGCCTGCCCATCTGCATAGTAATGATCATTTTGAAATAGCGGGGATATCTGAAGCCGCTGATGAGGTGGGGGGTGATTATTACGAAACCTATCAGTATACAGCAGACCAATTTGCCATCATTATAGGAGATGTATCCGGCAAAGGTACTTCCGCTGCCTTTAACATGGCACAGATGAAAGGCGTGTTCCATAGTCTGGTCCAACTTGAATTGTCTCCATCAGAATTTTTGACCAAAGCAAACGGTGCATTGAGCAACTGCCTGGAAAAAAACCATTTCATCACTACTACTTACTACTTATTAGACACTTCTGCCAGAAGCATTAAGTTCAGTAGAGCCGGCCACTGTCCCACTTTATATCATTGTGCTAAAACCAACACCTCCAGATATTTAAAGACAGAAGGACTTGGTTTAGGAATATTACGCAACAGTCAGTACGAAAAATTCGTAAATGAAAACTACTTGGAATATAGCGCCGGAGATATCATGGTCATGTACACTGATGGTATAGTGGAAGCTAAAAACCGAGAAAACAAAGAATTTGGATATGAAAATCTGCTAAATGTTTTACAAACGAACCCTGATTTATGCCCAAATGAAATAGTAAACAAAATCATCAGTAGTGTGTATGAATTTATTGGGCAGACCACAATGCCCGATGATGATTACTCTATTCTGGTAATAAAATTTTTAAAATAAACCATTACAGTTCAATAGCGTATAACAAACTATGTTGCAGATTGATATAAGAGAGGAAAATGGACATGTCATATTAGTATTGACAGGCGAAGTGGATGCAAGCAATTCTGTAGACCTGGATAATGCCATTCAGGGGCTTATCCAGCCCAAGAAAAAAATCATCATGGATGGCAGCGCCCTAGAATACATATCGTCTGCCGGACTGGGTGTTTTTATGTCCTATCTGGAGGAATTTGAAACCAATGAAATACAGTTTGTCATAATAGGATTAAACTCAAAAGTTTTTAACGTTTTTCATATTCTAGGGTTGGACCAACTGATAACCATTAAAACGAATAAAGAAGAAGCACTTCAAGAACTTTATGAGGCATAAAATTAAATTAAACTGTGAAAAAAGCAGATTGGTGGACCTTAGAGCTTTCTTAAATAAAGTACTTTCAAAAACCACCCTTTCTGAAATTACCAAAAACCAAGTGATCCTGGCAGTAGATGAAGTATGCGCTAACCTTATCATTCATTCTCATGATTGTAATCCTTCTGATCAGATAGCTTTAGAAGTAACCGAATCGGGAGATCAATTGGTGTTTGAGATAAAGGACCACGGTGAAGGATTCAATATATTGGAATATAAACAGCCTGAACTTAATGCAGTCAAAAAAGAAAGACGCAAAGGAGGATTGGGTATAATATTAGTGAGGAAAATCATGGACAATATAGAATTTGAATCCACCGGCAATCAAAATACCTGTAGATTAATCAAGCTTATAAATTCCAAATAATTGTTAATTATTGCGATATATCCCTTCCGAACCCTATTTTTATTCTATTTAATTTGTAACATTGCACTATCATTTTCGGCAAGCCATATCATATGAAAATTAAGTATTTCCATTTCCTTATCCTTGGAGGCATGTTAGCTTGTGCACCCTCGGCTAAAGTAGGTACAGACACCCCGGATGTGACTTCAGCTGTCCCATTGGTCTCCATAGGAAATGAAAGGATATATGCAGATGAATTTTTATACATTTTGGAAAAAAGCCAACAGCTGCAGTCTGGTG
Source organism: Anditalea andensis (assembly GCF_000714815.1). GTDB lineage: Bacteria > Bacteroidota > Bacteroidia > Cytophagales > Cyclobacteriaceae > Anditalea > Anditalea andensis. Next base: position 404,922 of record NZ_JMIH01000023.1, read on the forward strand.
AAGAAAAATCCTCAAGGGCTACTTTTGATAAAAACCTGGACCTTTTTATAAATTATCGGCTTAAGGTAAAAGAGGCTGAGGCTATGGGCATGGCAGAGTCAGAAGAATTTGACAAAGAATTTACCATTTTTAAAGAAGACCTTAAAAAGCCTTTTCTCATCAAAAATTCCCTACAGGAAGGTGAGCTACAAAAGGCTTATTATCGTTCCAAAGAAATTCTCAAAGCAAGCCATATACTTCTACAATTCCCTAATAATGCCAGTGTGGAAGATTCTATAGCTGTATATAATATGGCTTTAAAGATTAAAAAAGAAGCTGAGGAAGGAGCCGATTTTAATGACCTTGCCTATGAGCATTCTGACGATCCCTCCGCAAAACAAAACCGTGGAGATCTTGGATACTTCTCTGCCCTGCAGATGGTTCACCCATTTGAAGATGCTGCATATGAACTTAGTGTTGGTAGCATATCTGACCCAGTACTCACCTCATTTGGTTATCATATCATCAAACTGGAAGACCGAAAACTTAATAAGGGTGAAATTAAAGTCTCCCATATACTGATCCGATTAAACCCCGCAGATCCTGTCGCAGAAGATAGGGCGAAAAGAAAAATTACGGACATCTATACCGAACTTCAAAAAAACGAAAATTCCTGGGAAGAGGTAGCAAAAATTTATTCTGATGATCAAAATACCAAAGGTACAGGTGGGAAGCTTCCATGGTTTGGAGTAGGAGCTATTATACCTGAATTTGAAAAAGCTGCCTTTGCACTTAATGAGGTCGGTGAAATATCCTCCCCTGTAAAAACACCATATGGCTACCACATCATCAGACTGGAAGATACCAAACCCCTGGCCTCCTTCGAAGAATTGGAACCTACGCTCAAATCAAGGATTTTAAGAGACAGCAGGTCTTCCCTCATACAGTCCCAAGTGGTAGCGATGCAAAAACAAAAATACGCATTTAAAGAAAATGCTGAATTGGTAGCTGCTATAAAACCAATTATTGACCAATCCTTGGCCATAAGCTTGGAATCTGTGAAGCGTCAACTGGATGATCAGGGGCTGCTTGACACTTTAATAATTTCTACAGAAAGTAAATCACAGCGCGTTAGCGACTTTATAAGGTTTATAGAAGCCGATCAGGCCATCGTCAGGACCGGACCTAATGAGTTCTTTAACCCTTGGTATTCTAAATTTGTAGAAAAGATATTAGAACAGGTAGAAGAGGATGACTTAATGACCAATAACCGTGAATATCGACAACTGATTCAGGAATATAGGGATGGTATACTGCTGTTCAGTCTTATGAATGAACAGGTTTGGCAAAAAGCTTTGGAAGATACCTTGGGCCAAAGAGAATTTTATGAATCACATATCGATCAATATCAGTGGAAGGAAAGAATTCCTGCTGTCATCATAGAGATGAATAAAGAAGAGCAGTTGGAAAAAATAAGGAGATTTCTTTCAGATAAGGATTACAATGTCCGGTTAAAACCCAGATTGGAAGATCAGTTTCTAAATGACTATCCATCTCTGTTTACCGTTCAGGATGGAACTTATGAATATGAAAAGCATCCTTTGTTAAGTAAGGTTGATGTTCAGAAAAAAAACCATGAAATAAAGAATGGAGGTAGAACCCATTTCTTGATTTTGGGAAATGTACTTCCTGCTGGTCCCAGAAGGCTTTCAGAGACTACCGGAAAAGTAATCCAGGATTATCAGGAGTATCTGGATAAAAAAATGATAGCCGAATTGCGAGAAAAATACGTCATCCAAATTAACGAGGATGAAAAAGAAAGAATATTTGAAATTGTCAAAGAATAAAAGTTTCGTATTTCTAGCCCTTACCTTGTTTTGGGTATCTTGTGATTCTTTCAGATTTAAAAAAGAGGATGATCAGGAAGACACCGTGGTCGCTGAGCTGGGTGAACAAAAGTTATATGAATCTGAGCTCGTCGCTATCACCGCCAATAGCACTACTCCTCCAGACAGTGCCGATTTGGCTGAAAGGTATATCCAGTCATGGATAAAAAAGCAGCTTATGATCAGAGCAGCAGGCAATGAAGGCAATTATAATGAAGCAGAGCTCAACAGGAAACTCCTGGACTATAAATATGCTTTGATAGTATACGAATTTGAAAAGTCATATATTGACCAACATCTCGATGAAAAGGTATCAGATGCAGAGATTAAGCAGTATTATGATAGCAACAGGGATAATTTTATTTTAAAAGAAATAATAGTAAGACTGAATTATGTAAAAATAGAAAAAGGGACTACCCAAAATGAGAAAATTGACAAAATTTTGAAGTCAGGGGAAGAAAATAAACAAGGGATCGAAGAGTTAGCTATTAAGCATGCTTCCAATTATTTTCTTGAAGATTCCACATGGGTTAAATTTGACGACATTATCATCAATACACCTTTATATAATCATCCCAACAAGGTCCAGCTCCTCAGACAAAATAAACTAATAAAAGCAGATGACGAGGATCATACTTATTATCTGAAGATATTAGCCTATAAGCTAGAAGACCAGGTACCTCCCATGGAATTTGTAAAGGAAGAGATCACTAATATCATCCTGAACAAAAGAAGGTTGGCACTTGCAGATCAGCTTCAAAAGGAAATTTATAACAGCGCAATTGAAAATAAAGAGTTTAAGATATATGAATAACATCAAAAGAGGTATAGCATCAGTGGCCCTTATGTTTGCAATGGGACATGTACATGCTCAAACTGCTGATACTGTAACCCAGGCTGCATCAAATACCCCTAAAACTGGCCAGGTAGTAGATAAAATAATAGCAAAAGTAGATAATTATATCATATTAGAATCCGATCTGCAAAAATCGTATTTAGAGGCTGTTTCTCAAGCGCAGCAAGGATTTGAAACCCCTACCAGATGTGATGTTTTCGAATCATTGCTGATCAATAAGATGATGGTGGCCAAGGCTGATATAGACTCAGTAGTAGTTTCTCCTGCTGAAGTAATGGTTCAGGCAGACCAGAGGTTTAACATGGTCATGGCGCAGTTTGGTGGTGACGAGAATACCCTCATAGAAATGTATGGCAAAACTTCGGATCAGCTGAAGGCTGAAATCGAAACCGCCCTTAAGGAACAAATGATTGTGAATAAGATGCAGGCCAAAATCACCTCAAAATTATCTGTTTCACCAGCAGAAGTCAGGAGATTTTATAACAGAATCCCAAAAGACTCTCTGCCACTTTTTTCTAAAGAAGTGAGCGTAGGGCAGATCGTTAAAAAACCAGATGTAAGCCGAGCCGAAAAAGATAAAGCCATCAACTTCCTGCTTTCTCTTAAGGAACAAATCTTAAATGGAGAAAAGGATTTCAGCCCACTGGCTAGAGAATACTCCGAAGATCCCGGATCAGCTGCACAGGGGGGCGAGCTGGGTTTCTTTAGAAGAGGGGAATTGGCTCCTGAATATGAGGCTACTTCCCTATCCCTCAAGCCAGGTGAAATAAGTGATCCTGTTGAAACGATGTTTGGAATTCATATGATCCAATTATTGGAAAGAAGGGGCAATACCTTCAATACAAAACACATACTGATCAGACCTAAGCCTACAGAAGATGACATGCTCCGCGCTGAAAATTTTCTGGACAGCCTTCGTACTTTAATCATGACAGATAGCATTGCTTTTTCTAAAGCTGCTAAAGACCACAGTGATGATAGAAACACCTCTGATAATGGTGGTTATTTCAGTGATCAACAGACAGGGGCCAATAGATTGACGCTGCGTAACCTTGACGACCCTATTTTATATTTCACTATAGATACCATGAAAGTGGGAAGCATTACTAAACCCATGAGGTATCAAAACGAAAGAGAGGAAGATCAGGTAAGGATTCTATACTTTAAAGAAAGCTTTCCAGCGCATAGAGCAAATCTCAATGATGATTATGAAAGGTTAAAAACTGCTACAAGAAGGCAAAAAGAAGAAACACTTTTGAGCAAATGGTTTCTGACAGCCAAGGAAGAGGTGTTCATTGATATAGATCCGGCCTATGACAGGTGTGAAGTATTAAAAGAGAAATGACAGAAATAACATAACTTAAAAGGGGAGCTGTTCGGCTCCCCTTTTTTATTTTAAAGGAAATAATAATTGCCTATAAAAGCGGCTTAAACTGTTTTAAAAATCTTATGTCGTTTTCAGTAAAAAGTCTTAGGTCTTTAATCTGGTACTTCAGCATAGCGATCCGCTCTATCCCCATACCAAAAGCAAAGCCAGTAAATTCATCCGGATCTATCCCACAGTTTTCCAAAACATTGGAATCTACCATTCCTGAACCACCTATTTCTACCCAGCCGGTGCCTTTACAGACATTGCAGCCCTTTCCTCCACATAGCTGGCAGGATATATCTATCTCTGCGCTGGGTTCGGTGAAGGGAAAGTAGGAAGGTCTAAACCTTACCTTGGTACTTTTGCCGAACATTTCCTTAGCAAAATGATATAGGGTCTGCTTAAGGTCAGAAAATCCTACGTTTCTATCTACATACAATCCCTCGACTTGGTGAAAGATACAGTGAGCGCGGGCCGAAATCGCCTCATTTCTAAAAACCCTACCGGGAGAAAGGGTTCGGATAGGGGGCTTTTGGTTTTCCATCACTCGAACCTGCACAGATGATGTATGTGTTCTTAAAGCAATGTCAGGTTTTTTTTCAATAAAAAACGTATCCTGCATTTCTCTGGCAGGGTGGTTTTCAGGAAAATTGAGTGCAGTAAAATTATGCCAGTCATCTTCTATCTCTGGTCCCTCAGAAAGATTAAAGCCGATTCTTTCGAATATTTCAATAATTCGCTGACGTGTAGCAGTAAGCGGATGGATGCCGCCTACAGGCAATGTAGTAGCGGGCAGTGTCAAGTCTATACCTAACCTCTTATTATCCTTGGTGCCGGAATTCACCCCTTCTATCAGCTCTTGAAATTTTGCTTCTGCAGCTTGTTTGACCGCATTCACTTGTAGTCCGTATTCCTTCTTTTGCTCATTTGGAACTTCCTTCATAGCCGCAAAAAGGTCACCCACCACTCCCTTTTTATTAATAAAGCGCATCCTATATGCTTCTAACTCTTCTGCATTATTGGCTGTGGATGCTGCTATTTCTTTATGTAATCTTTCTATATTTTCCTGGTACATGTGTGATGTCAAATTTTTGGCATTACAAATCTAAAACTTTATCCAAACTATTCACAATCTATTTGGCTTCCCGATTAATCCTCCCAGATTATTTCATCTTCTTTTTTGGGTATTTTTGGCTGCCCCAAGCCTGCTGAACCCTTGAGGCCGGTAAGGGTAGCCTGCCACCAATAATTAAAGATAAATCTGTTGGTATCTCTAGGAAGATATATATCAGAGGTGACCATGGTATTGAAAAGTTTACGTGGGTTGTTACTGCGCACAGCAAATGTGTTGATTACAAATGTAAGTATTCTTTTTCTCCCGACTCCCTTTTCCAGTGTACGCTCATCCAGTAGTTTTACATTGAGGTTATTGTAGCGAAGGGCCATTTTCCCCACTGCCCGCTCGTCATCCGCGTTTATAGTCCACCGGGCACTTCTTATGATACCGTCTCTTACAGATACAAAAGCATTCGCCTCCAAAATCGGATTGATGAGACTTATATCAAATTCTCCAACTTCTGCATTCAGTTGAATTGGAAATCTGCCTGAAAAAAACATCTCCCCATCCAGTTTCAATGGTGCTTTTTCATTTATAAATCCAGATCCTGCCAAACTCAGTGAGGAAAAAAGATAGTCTTCAGGCCGGGACGTGAGCTGAAAGGGAGCCACAGTCAAGTTAATACCTGTAAAAGCTATATTTCCTGGTACCATTCCTTTTTCAGGAAACTCATTGTAGAACACATTCCCCTCATATATGATAAGTGAATCAAGCAGTACATCCATTCCTGCATTCATCATCAACTCCTGAGGCATGGGCCTATATTTATCTTCTTTTTTGGGAAACCTTTTGTCCCTGAAAAGATGAGCGCTTGGCTGTGATATATGCATTTTTTGCCCTATCAATTTCTTTTCATCTATAAATAAGGCTAAATCAAATCCTTCTAACACCATAAGAGGGATTTTTACAGAGGCTACATCTGTTTGAAACCCTACTTTTCGGGTATATTGATATTTGCCATAAAGAGGTGTCATTTTCACATTTTCTAAGACCAGATCACTGCCCTTAAGGGTGGCCATTCCTATCTTTAAGACATTCATACTGTCCTTCATGATCAATTCATAATCCGGGATAATCACTTCATGATCAGTGCTGAATAAAAACTGTCGGTCAAAACTTTCCCCTCCGGCTATATCCAGGTCCAGATCCTTAAGGGTAACTGAAATCTGCCTAAATGCCTGAATTTCTCGGCCAGTTCCTTTTTCCTTGATAGCTATGGCTCCATTATTAATCTTAAATCTATCTAATTGTAGCCGTGAAACTATATTTTGTACTATCTTATCAGGATCCTTCGGAGGCTGATCCTTTACTCCCTGATCGATGTAAACTTGTATATCGGGATTCTGTAGCAGCATATCGATTATAATCACTTCACCAGTCTGCTGAATATCCCGTAGTGATTGTGTATTGATGGCCACCTTTGGAATATTTGCCCTGATCACAGGAGACCCAGGATTCCCGTTTATATTATTGGGCACAAGTGATAAATCGGTGAATACAAGTTCATCACCTTTTGAATTAAGCTCCACTTTGGAAAAATTCACGCTATGGATACTATCTCGTAATATCAATGAAAAGTCATCCACTTCCAAGGCTAAATTGCCAAAGAAAGCAGCTATATCCCCCTGAGCCAGTATAGTAGAATCTAGGAGAAAATCGTAAAATGTAATATTTATACCTGAATTGATCAGATCTCTATTCACTCCCCTCTCTTGAAATGATACATTGATATTCGAATCCTCTGCTTCTACAGTATCTATTTTGACTATCTCAATGGTTTTGGGCAAATTCCTACCTCTATCTTTCCTTTCATTTACAGCACCTGTACCTTCCTCGTCCCTATTAATGGATAGCCGCACATCTGAACCACTGAGCTTTACTTTACGCAAAGCTAATGTATTGTCAAAAATAAAGGACTCCAAGTCTACCCCAGTGAAACTCATCGAAGGGATATCTGCACTGATAGAAACCTTAGTATCAAGATTCTTTTTGGGCCTGAGTCTCACGTTAGATGTAAATATTTCTTCTCTTGCTGAATTGAACCTAATCCTGTCAGCCACTATTGTATATTTCCCCTCTGCTAGGTTAAATACATAATTATCCAAACCAATGTCCAGCTCCTCAGCAAAAAATGTTTGAAAATCTTCGTCACTGCTATGTTCATCAAGGTAGAAATTTTTTACACTTATGGATACATTATCTTCCGCAAATGTCCTGATCTTATCCTCTCCCAAATTTTCATAAGCTAAGGTACCACTGTTTAAACTAAGGGAATCCACCCTAATATGGGTAAAGTAGGAAGTAAGTAAATTATAGATGTCCCCTCGTTCAATTTTCACATCTGCAGCATCTTCTCTCCTTTTACGGTATTGGTTAATGTTAATCACCGGCGAAGGCACCTCTATATGACGCACACTTAACATCCCCTGAAAATATGCCGCAGGTATATCTACCCCCCTGGCATAAAATTCAGGAATTTCAATATCAAGCACCCCACTTTTTCCATACCTGTCCAGTGTAGTCTGTATATTATTGGGATCAGCCGGTCTGAATCTAAAGTTGCTTATCTGAAGATAGTCCACTTTAGTATCCACAAATATCCTATCTGCAGTAAATAAGTGGAGGTTATCCGATAGCTTAAGGGCATAATCCTGTATTTCCAGCTGTAGCTCCTCCGCCAAAAAAATTCGGGATGTCTGATCTTCATTTATCCTATCATCTAGTCTGAAGTTTTCTAATACAAAACTGATTTTACCAAATGAAAGGCTATCCTGTCTGGCACGAAGGTGATTGTCCAACACCAGTGTACCCTCTTTCATTTCCAGACGCTCCACATATATCGCGGTAAGAAAATCACGTGTCAAATCTTGTATAGAACTGGAGGTTAGCTCCTCATCATTATCACCTGCCCTCACATCTCTCAGTACCACGGACGGTTCCACCAGTACCATTTCTTTGATATCAACTATATTTTGGTTATATATTTTTTTCAAATTGGCCTCTGTTATGGCCAGTGATGGAGCTTGGATCTCAAACAAAGTAATATCTGGTACATCATCAGAGGTAATAATAGGCTCTATTTCCACCCCGGTAATCTCTATTTTATCCTCTAGAGAGGATAAAAACACTGTTTGCCCGGTCACCCAGTGGATTCCGTCAGCTAGAGCAATCCTGACATTGGATATATCCACTGTTGCATTCTGGGCATGAAAAAACTGGTCTCTTTTCTTGTTTAAGTCAGGCCCTATATAGACCTGTTCCATTCTGAAATTTATGGATTCAGCTTCTATCCTTCCTCTATTTGGATCTTTAATGCTTCTCTGAAGGTATTTCCCACCATTGATATCAAGCCTTTCTATCTGGATAGATGCCAGGATATCCCTTATAAGCGGGTATAGATCATAGCCCACAGCTGAGTCATCTTGCCTTGGCTCCGGCTCCGAAAACACAGAAAAAGTAGGACTGTCCAGCCTAAGGGACCCCACATCTACCTCAGATGTATAAAAGACCTTTTCTATATCAGCATCTGTAAGTTCCAGCCTGTCAAGGTTGATTTCATAGTAAGTGTCTGAGGGGAGCGTCACATCTGGTACGAGTCTTACCCGCTCGCCCCGTATAAACTCATCTATAGAGGATACATGCACACTCCCTGCTTTGACTGTATGGATACTGTCTGCAAGTAGCAGCTCAAAATTGTCCATCCTAAATTCAAATCCTTCTGCATTGAATGGTCTAGCGGTCTCTCTTTGTATAAATAGGTTGATATTTTTAATATATATATGAGTATGCTCCCCCTTTATTGCCTGTTGACTTATAAAGTTTCTCAAAAGCAAATCTGCATCATCAATGTATAGATTTTTTACTAATATTTCTTCTATGTTATCACCTATTGATCTCCGTATCTCCGTCTCCAACATGCGCAACGGGGATTCCCTTAGTTCATTGGTGTCAAGTTCCTCCAGACGAGACTGCACCATCGGTTCTCTAAACCGTATCTGTCCTAAAACTAATGTCTTATCTGAAAACCGATAATTGATCCCTTTGATGGAAAACTGCGGAATTTCAATATGATAATAAGGCACATCTCCCTGTGCTATCTGAGCAGCATCGGTAGGTACCAATTCAAAACCCTCCACATAAAAACCTCTTTCTAAAAGCGATAGATAAAAACGGTCAAAATCTACGGTATACTTCCCGCCGGAATTTTGTTCTACTTTATTCTGGATATAACCCCTTAAAAGAATATCCGAGGCAAAATATACGGCTATCTGCAGAAATACCACCACAAATACAAATATGCCCATATAACGAAGCACGATTCGCTGGCGAGCAGTCACTCTTAATTTATATCTGGTGTTTTTTTCGGTCATGCTACTTCAAAGATCAGCAAAATAAAATATATCTAGCTATAATCATTCATATAGGAGGATTTTATGAGCCTTTTTAACGAATAATTAAATTGATAAGTTCTGAGATGTAAAACATGTGAAAAATTATTTTTTCAAAGCCAATATACCTTTATTACCCATTTTTCAACTACTTATAGGATATAAGCCACCCACACACACTACTTATAAGAGTAATCTTCAGAATGCTAAACCAGTTGACCTATTAAAATCTTTTTTTATTGACCCAAGATAATGCTAATAGGATAAAAATAAATGGTAAAAAAACCCTACGACAATCTTCAGAAATCTGCACCTCTCTTATCAATTTAACTTCCCAAAAATATTTACGGATAAGAAATATTTAATACTATAAAAGTAAAAAAGCTATGAGATAAAATCTCATAGCCTTAGTCAATTAACAATAAACCCAAAATAACCTGTTGTAAGAAAAGGATTCGAACCTTAAAAAGACCTCCTGTCTTTGTCACCAGTTGACCGCCCTTGCAGACTTCTTACATCAAATCAGCATTTTTTAACTCGATTTGATATTACAAATATAAAGTATAGATCTATTAATTTAAAATAAAATAAATAATTTAAAGAAAATTTACATAATCGTCAAAGGAAATCGAAGTCACTTAGCAAATATGCAAAAACACATCCTGTGTATATACACTTTTTGAAAACTCTTTAATGCCATTCGAGTGTTATTTTGTCAAATTTTCAATAAAGAGGTAAGAATCCTTTCAATTATTGCGTGAATATTGATAAAAATTTATTAACACCTAATAATCTATGGTCAATCTTCATATTGTACATAGTCCACCCATTTGGACATAACTTCTTGGAAATCATTGGGCCATGGGGCTTCAAAATATAAATGTTCGCCCGATACCGGATGGACAAACCCTAATGATTTGGCATGAAGCGCCTGCCTGGGGATGATTTCAAAACAATTTTTTATAAATGATTTATATTTGGCAAACTGCGTCCCTCGCCTTACCTTATCACCTCCATACATCGCATCATTAAATAACGGATGGTTTAAATGTTTCATATGGGCCCTGATCTGATGAGTTCTGCCCGTCTCCAACCTGCACTGTATCAATGAGACATACCGAAGCCTTTGAATTACCTCCCAGTGTGTGATCGCATTTTTGCCCTGGTCCCCTTCCGGAAAAGTATCCATGATTTTTCTGTTTTTGGCGCTTCTTCCCACATGTGCATTCACAGTGCCTCTGTCCTCTACTGGTTCGCCCCAAACCAAAGCCTCATAAGTTCTTTTAATGGTATGGTCAAAAAACTGTTTGGCCAAACCGGTCATAGCTACTTCAGCCTTCGCCACTACCAGTAGTCCACTAGTGTCTTTATCTATTCTGTGTACCAGTCCGGGCCTTCCAGAATTGCCTGGCAGCTCCGGCAGCTTGCTGAAATGATAAGCAAGAGCATTGACAAGGGTACCTGTCCAATTGCCATGAGCGGGATGGACCACCATGCCGGGCGGCTTGTTAACTACAAGTAAGTAATCGTCTTCAAAAATTATTTCCAAAGGAATATCTTCAGGTACTACTTCCGACTCTCGGGGCGGATGTTCCAGTAAAACGGTGATCACATCCCCTGGCTTTATTTTATAGTTGCTTTTAATATTAGCCCCATTTACTTTGATATAACCGTCATCAATAGCTGACTGTACTTTATTTCTGGTGGCATTGGCTATTTTGTCAGTCACAAATTTATCTATTCTAATAGCTGCCTGTCCTTTGTCAACTGCTATGCGGTAATGCTCATAAAGATCCACATCCCCGTCATCAAATATTTCTTCTTCCTGAAATTCATCTTTCATCCTGCAAAAGTACAAGCTAATGCTAAGAATTTGATAATTTCGCAATAAAACTATTATGTTGCTTTGTTAGAAAAACCAAATATCTCCTATACCCGTGTTTCAGCTCCTGTTCTGGAGCGAAAAAATATCCAGCTCATCGTGAAACGATTGGACCTGATCCATCCCTTGATTTCTGGAAATAAATTTTTCAAGCTAAAGTATAATATGAAATCAGCCCAAAAGGCCGGTTATAAGCAGCTGTTGACATTTGGTGGTGCCTACAGCAATCACATACATGCAGCTGCTGCTGCTGCCAAGATAGACGGGCTGTCCATAATAGGTGTCATCAGAGGTGAAAAAACACTTCCCCTAAATCCAACTCTTCAAATGGCCCAGGATTCTGGTATGAAAATACATTATGTATCAAGATCGGAATACAGAAATAAAGCTGAACCTGAATTTATCACCCAGCTTCAGAATCTGCATGGAGATTTTTATCTTATTCCGGAAGGCGGAACAAATTCATTGGCCATCGAGGGCACCAAAGAGATTTTACAGGGCGAAGATTTTGATGCTGACATTATCACATGCAGTATAGGGACAGGGGGTACATTGGCAGGAATAGTCACCTCTGCAAAGGAAGGTCAAAAAATATGGGGCTTCTCTTCATTAAAAGGATCATTCATTTTAAAGGAATTCGAAGGATTATTGACTAAGGAAAACCTATCTCCTACAGCTGATTATGAAATTTTTACCAATTATCATTTTGGAGGATACGGTAAACACAAACCTGAACTGCTCTCTTTTATAAGGGATTTTTATGACAATACAGGAATTCCCCTGGACCCCATATATACCGGAAAAATGATGTATGGTGTTTTTGATAAAGTAGATCAAATTCAAGAAGGAACGAAAATCTTATGCCTTCATACCGGAGGCCTTCAGGGCATTACCGGCTTTAACAGCAGGTATGGTACAGACTTACCGCTTAAATAGCCGCAATGTAATCATATAAGGCAAGGCTTTTAATCCTCCCTTCTCAGGTCACCCCTTTTGATACTGCGGATAAAGTCCCTCCATGCAAATGGATTAAGTAATGGCAAAGAGCGGGGACCATGACGGTCCTGTAGCTGCATCAACTGTTGGTTTTGAAATCCTCTAAAATTTTCATTCCCTGATGCCGGCATCTCCTCTGCCCACCTGAGCAATAATTGTGGACTTAAATTCCCCCTGCCCAATGTGATTTCATCATCTAAATTAATAGCTAGCACTGCCGCTTTAAACTCTTCTTCTGTAGGATAGGGCATTACTTCTATTTCCCCTAAGGTAAATTCATCTTCAGCCATGGTCAGTACCAGACTGACTTTATCATCACGGGCCTGGTCTGGTATGACATATGATTGCCTTTGAAGCCCAATAAAAGAAAACACTACACTGTCTCCTGCTGCTACGGGCATGGAAAAATATCCAAATTGATTACTAGTGGTGCCTCTACCCTTCCTGGGGACATAGATATTCACTCCTGGAATAGCATCAGTACTGTCTGCATTTAGAATGATACCAGAGAGCTGAAGGATTTTTCTTTCCGGTGCATCCTGTGCTACCCCCTCCTGTATAGAAAAGAAAAAGCCTGCCGTCACCAACAAAATAGCTATATATAAGTTTTTAATCTCCAAGATTATAATAGTTTAATTTATCAACTCAAAAAACAGGCTATAGGTTTCTCTGATATCTTTGAATTAGTTTGCTATATTACTCTATTTTAAAATGATTTGCTTAATTTAAAAGCAAAAATATTCGTTAATTTTATTTAAATGCGCCTTAAGAATATTAGTTTAAATTACGGAATGAAAGTGTTTAAGGCACTGTCTGAGGAACCTAGGGTGAGGATCCTGCACCTCCTTATCAATAATAAAGAACTATCCATATCAGACCTGGAACACATCCTTGATTTTACACAAACCAAAACCAGTAGGCACCTGGCCTTTTTGAAAAACGCAGGGCTGGTCGGAAGCCGTAGAATTGATCAATGGACATTTTATTATATTTTGGAAGAAGCCATAGAAATCATGATGCAGATTTTTAAATTTATCCAAAAAGACATCAACCTCATCAAAGACCAGGAAATATATGAGATACTCCAATCAAACAGGGAACTGGCCCAAAACAAAATAAACAATAATCCTTTTAGAAAATAAACGGTTTGAAAAACTATACCCACATCTTTTTTGATTTGGATCATACCCTTTGGGATTATGACAAAAATGTCAGGGAATCCCTCTCAGAATTATTTGAAATCTATACTTTGGAGGAATTCGGTATCCTTACAGGCGAACATTTCTATGATGCTTTTATAAAAGTGAATTACGGCTTGTGGGGTCTATACAACAAAGGAGAAATAGACAAAATCAATCTTCGAAAAGAAAGATTTAAACGAATATTCGAACATTTGGGAGCTGATGGTTTATCCGTCCCCATTGACATGGAGGAAGATTTTATGAACAGGACTTCATCCAAAAAACACCTATTCCCTTATAGCGTGGAGATACTGGCATATCTTCAGAAAAAATATAACCTTCATATCATCACCAATGGATTTAATGAAAGCCAAGCGTTAAAAATGGCTTCTTCCGGGCTGCATCCATATTTTGGGTTAGTGATCACCTCAGAAACCATCGGATATAAAAAGCCGGACAAAAGAATATTTGAATACGCTATGTCTCAGCTAGGCACCACTGCTGATAACTGTATCATGATAGGAGACAGTTTACAATCCGATATTCTCGGTGCCCAGCGTGTAAACATGGACCAGATATTCTTCAATCCCGAAAACAAACCCTGCGTGATCATGCCGGATGGGGTAGAGGTGTGCCCTTCCTATACTATTAAATGCCTAAGCGAATTAAAAACAATCTTATAGGTCAGAATGATTGTTAAATGAGGGTATTTTGTCCATTATCTTTATCTTTGTGCCGATCACATTATAGAATAAAAATATAAACTCCAAATAGATATGTTAAAAGGTTTTTTTAAAGTACCCGTTCCCATAAACGAACCGGTTTTGAACTACGCTCCCGGATCTGCCGAAAGGTCCCAACTGCAGAGTATGCTGGAAGTATTCAGATCGCAGGAAATAGACATTCCCATGTATATTGGCAGTGAAGAGATACGTACAGGTAATAAAAAGCCGTTGAATCCTCCACATGATCACCAGCATCTATTAGGATATTTTCATGAAGGAGATTCCTCTCACGTCGCACAGGCTATCAATGCCGCACTAGGCGCCAAAGATGCGTGGGAAAAGATGCAGTGGGAACAAAGAGCCGCCATCTTTCTAAAAGCCGCCGAACTGATCGCCGGACCATATAGAGCCAAAATCAATGCTGCCACCATGCTCGGCCAGTCTAAAAATGCCTATCAGGCAGAAATTGATGCGGCATGTGAATTTATAGATTTTCTGAGGTTCAATGTACAGTATATGACAGAAATATACGCCCAACAGCCACCGGTATCAAGTCCTGGTATATGGAACAGGCTGGAGCAGCGTCCTTTAGAAGGGTTCATCTTTGCGCTGACGCCGTTTAACTTTACCGCTATAGCAGGAAACCTCCCTGCCGCCCCTGCGATGATGGGAAATACGGTAGTTTGGAAACCTGCGTATACTCAGATCTATGCTGCCAATGTTATCATGCAGGTATTTAAGGAAGCAGGTCTTCCTGACGGTGTCATTAATCTTATATATGTAGATGGCCCGGCAGCCGGCGAAGTCATCTTTAAACATAGAGATTTTGCCGGGATCCATTTTACTGGTTCCACTGGCGTATTTCAGACTATTTGGAAAACGATAGGTGAAAATATCACCAGATATAAATCCTATCCCCGCATAGTAGGTGAAACTGGCGGTAAGGATTTCCTTATAGCGCATAAGTCTTCCAATGCCAAGCAGGTGGCTACAGCCCTAGCAAGAGGTGCATTTGAATACCAAGGCCAAAAATGCTCTGCAGCATCCAGAGCATACATTCCATCCAATCTTTGGGAGGATGTAAAAGCTTATTTAATGGCGGACCTTCAGAGTATGAAAATGGGTCCGACTGAAGATTTTAGCAACTTTATCAATGCGGTGATCGATGAAAAATCATTTGATAAAATAGCTGGCTACATCGATGGGGCAAAAAAATCAGAAATGACTGAAATCATAGCCGGTGGTAACTATGATAAATCAAAAGGATATTTCATCGAACCTACCGTTATCCTTTCAAAAGACCCTTCCTCCACTACGATGTGTGAAGAGATATTTGGCCCCGTACTTACTATATACGTATATAATGCCGAGCATTTTGAAGAAGCGCTAGAGCTCGTAGACCAGACTTCCCCATATGCCCTGACAGGCGCCGTTTTCTCCACAGACAGGTATGCTGCTGAACTCGCTACCTACAAGCTCAGAAATGCTGCAGGAAATTTCTATATCAATGACAAACCCACTGGAGCAGTAGTCGGCCAGCAGCCTTTTGGCGGTAGCCGTGCTTCAGGAACCAATGACAAAGCAGGTTCGATGATCAACCTCCTCAGGTGGGTGTCTCCGAGAACAATAAAGGAAACCTTTAATCCACCTATAGATTATCGATATCCCTTTTTAGGAGATAAATAATGCATCAATGGGCGGTGGACTTTTTACGAGTCCACCGCTGTTTTTTTTCTGATACCTACATTGAGTTATCACAACATTCGGTAATAACTTTGAATATTTTTTATTGATATTACATTATGGGTAATACTAAATTTAGCCTAACAAATAAGTTAAATATGCACTGCTGAACCTATGGTAAAAACAAAAATAAAAGAATTGATCAGACAATCAGAAGAACTGATATTGGTTGATTTTTATGCAGACTGGTGCTCCCCCTGTCAGACTATGGAAAAGGTAATCCAAGAGACAGTTTCTGAGCTAGGAAATAAAATTACGGTAATAAAAGTAAATGTGGATCAAAACAAACAGGCAGCACTAAGCTTTTCTGTCCGATCCATACCGCATTATATTCTTTTCCGAAAAGGTAAAATTTTATGGAGAAAAGGGGGTATCATTCCCAAAAGGGAATTGATAGGGCATTTAAAAGGCTTTATTTAGAAGCATCCTGAAGCTTATATATAGGGGAAGATTTCCTATTCTTATAACCATGATAACCCGCTGCTATAAATATCAATAATGCCGCTATCAAAGCCGCCCAAGCAACTTCATCTACCCCAGCCCATTGTTTAAGGGTAATCGCTACCAGACCCCATACACCTACCAGCGCGGATTCCCGTAGATTTCTGGAAAATATTAAGTACAGATATACTGCAGCAGATATGGCTATTAAGCCAATAGTCCAGTATATCTCAGGTAGTAGGGCATTCATATTCAGTATATATTTTAAAACAATTGAGAAATTGGTCATGGTAGCGAGTATGATCCATCCAAAATATATGGCTATCGGCCACCATATAAAGAGAATAATTCGAAAAGGAGCATCATAGATCTCTAGTTTATACTTTAGTACCAACTGAATGAGACAATATAAAAGAATGAGCATGACAATAAATGAAAGCAAAATATACTGCAGGCTCCAAACTACCACCCAGGCACCATTAGCAAGATTAGATAAGAAAAACCACCATCCTCCATTCGATATTTCCTCAGCCGATTTTTTCTTGATGATCAGATACCACTGGTGGCCAATAAATAGAAGCAAAAAAACGTAGATCAATCCCCAGATAGAAAAAGCGTATCCGGCAGGGGTGAAAAGTGAATCATACTTTTCACTTAATGCACCCATAGTAGGAAGCCCACTTTCACCTGATGATATATAATAATTCAAAAAAAGCACTACAATTAAGGAAATTGTATTTATTACTACTAAAGATACCTTTGTCATTATTACCTGTTTCTTATTATAGACAAATATTAAGTTTTAATGTTTGCTATAAAACAATAAAATCCGGCCAAAACCGGATTTTATTGTTAATACACTTAATCTTCATATCATTTTTTCCATTCTGCCAACCCGCCTTTGGCGGAATCCACTTTGATAGAATAATTTCCATTGCCAGTCACTATCCATCGGACTTTGGTTGCGTTCATTCCAGGTATATTTTTCATAGCTATTCTTTCAGGATTATGCTTTTGCTCCTTTACCTTATTAAAATCTTCATCCTCGACTATCATGCCTGTAATGACGCTTGCCCCACTGATGGTCACATAGTCAGGTCTTTCTATGTTGTATTTAAGGTCCTGACTGGAATGCGTGGGCATGATCCTTTCATTAAAAATGGTAGCGGTGATTTCTTTTACCCCCCCACCTAAGTCTCTTTCTTTTACATCAGACACACTTAATTTTGGTGTCTGATAGGCATGATAGATGGTAAAAGCCATATTTCTATGTGCATCCTGCTCAAGTAAAAAACCTGGATGGGCCCTGCCAAAATTCTTTTTGAACCCTCCTACTTCAATAGTCCCGAACTGTGGATGGTCATATTCCTCCCAGTTTACAAAAGCATCACCAAATGTGAGGTATTTATCCACATCCATTTCTTCATCCTGATTTCCTCTTCCCGCATTTTTATGAAAATACAGATAAGAAGTCATTAATTCATTGGTATATGTATAAATGCCCCTGCCTCCATAAAACCAGTCCAACTCTCCTCCAAATACTGAATATAGATCTTTGTATACTACCAGATACCTATACCCAGGGATCATTTCTTCTCCTTTTTTACCTATGGCATCGTATATTCTTACATCTTCTCTGTTATAAGTATCCAGATCTTCCTCTGCTCCTGGACCACGTAGGATCATACCACCATAATTGTGATAACTCTGTGCTCCTGCAATATTGGGATGCTTCATGACAAATTCCATGACCGCACGGTTTTCGGGTAAGCTGAAGGGGTATTTATAAGCTCCGCGCTGTATATAGTCCGGCTGCCATTTCCAGCCCCAGTCCCTGTTCGGGTCATAGTAGCCAATGCCGTCTTCATTTACCTGGCCGTCACCGTCCCGGTCATACCCTTCGTAGCCCAGCATTTCATATTCACCCTTCTCATCGATTTCTACCATTTTCAATTTGCGGGGATCCATAGGGTCTTTTATATATCTTCCCGTAGGTGATTTTCTGATCATCATGGTAATATGGCCATCATTATTGAGATCATCAAATCCATCCTCCCCTGCTTCACCATCCCCGTCATTATCCAATACAATCATCCCCGATCTCGGTGAATGGGGTGTATTTGGCTCTTTCATGAAGTTGTTCCTTGCATCGGGATTGATGGTGGGGACTATATAGAAAGTCTTATCTGCCAAGAGCTCTTTTATAAAATCCAGGTCTTTATGCATTTCAGTAAGGTACCATGCAGTATATAACGAAAATTCCGATCCTTGGATTTCATTTGAGTGGATATTGCCATCTATGTACATGGCGGGCTTTCTGCTGGCATCACCATTTTTCATGTCAGAAATCGTCAAAAGATAAATCTCCCTACCTTCAAAGGATTTACCTATACTTTCCAGCTTTGCGAGATCTGGATGCGCTTTTGCGATCTTCTGCATGATGTCCACCAAACCCTCATAGGTATAATATCTATTCCAGCTTACCTCCACTTTGGGCTCGTGTGGAGTGCCTATAGCTCTGAAAAATTTTTCCTGTGCCTGTGATTCAAAGCCAGTCCCCATGCCCAGTGCAGCTCCCAATGCAGCTGAATATATCCAATTTTTTAGTTTCATCTTTATATCATTATTTTATTAATGCTCATAACTTGCCCCGAAAGGAGCGTGATAGAATCTCACATCTTTTATAATCACACCACCGGGTGAAAATATCGTTATGCCAGGTTTCATCTGTTTATATTTTGATTTTTAAAGGCCAGATTGAATCACGCATGGTCATAATCATTCCGGTCTGTAAGATTTTCCTCATGCTCGATTTCATTTTTATATATTATAGTCTGACATTTAAGTTGGCAAAACCTACATGGGCTGCCCCTGCCTTGACTTCTACATTACCGCTCCCCTTCACTATCCAGCTGATGGTCTGCTTTTCAAAAGGTCCCATCTTATCTATGAGCATGATTTTATCTCCAGCAATGATGTCCTTCTTTTCACTATTGATATCCACGCGTATTTTTCGTAGCCACCTGGATTGGGCCCCCATCTCAGAATGGGTTGGTAGGGGTGAATTGTTAAACAAATCCGCCGTAATACGCGTCAGGCCATTGCCAAGTTTTTCACTTATCATATTGTGAAATTCCAATTTAGGCTGCATTTCTGCCAACTTTAGAATAAAATCAGTATGCTCATCCGCTAACTGTCCTACTTTATTATATGACGGGTTATTCATCAAAAACGGTTTTATTCCGCCCACTTCTACATTTTGTCCTTTAAAATCTGGGTGATCGACCTTAGTCCACGGAACAAAAACACTTTCCATGGCTTCTTGCTGAGCATAGGCTAGAAAATTTTCTGACGCGTCCTCTATTACTTTACCTTCTTCATTCTTCATCTCAGGCACCCACCACCCAGGAGTACTGAAGCTGAGCCGGGCAAAATGAAAATATGCCCACTGAAAGAAATCTCCATCCGTTCCCTGATCTTTCTGCTGGTGTGCTTTGGCAGTAATGGTCTCATTGTATAACTCTGAAATCATCGCATTAATGGCCATATCTTTTTCCAGTATGGAAGTCACTACCCTTTTTTTGGCATCACCTGCATGATATTTCAGTGGTGAAGAGAGATTATTAGCTGGTCCAAAAGTTATAAATGCAAATATATTCCATCTGTCAAAAAGGTAATCCACCATTGCCCTGCTCTCTTTTTGAGAAACCGGATAGTCTCCGGCCAAAGGCTCAAATGCAGGAAATTTATATGTCAGGTTTTTATTAAACGCTATTCCCTCTGCAGGATCTTCGTTGAAATTTCCATCTTTATCATTATCTATACCCTCTGTATACATCAAGTATCTGCCCCTTTCCCCCTTGGAGACATTCGCTTTTACCATCACGCGTTCATCTGTAGATGAGGGGATATGATCACCCATGGGACTTTCCACCCGCATCATGGTAATCAGGCCATCTTTATTCAAATCTTCATAGGTATCTTCTCCCATACTGCCATCACGGTCATGGTCCACCTTAGCGGCATTCCCTCTTCTTTCAAACTTAAGACCTGAAAAATACTGTTCATAAGCATCTGGAGACATATTTGGAAACACATAAAAAGTAGTATTTTCCAATGCTTCACTACGTTCGGCTACCAGTTTTTCAGCAAACTGGAGGGCCAGTTCTACACTAAGTAAATGATAACCTTCCACACCCCCCACTACAGCGACCCCCGGTTTATTATCCATATCTCCGCGGCCTATTTTAAGAACCCATATATCTTTACCTCCTTCTGTTTTGGTGAGGGAAGTAAGGGTGGCCGCATTGTCACGGGCCACGGACTGTAATCGCTGACCTATCTGGGCAAGGTTAGGATAGTCAGTCTGGGAAAGTGCAGTAAAGGGCAACAGCAAAGCAATACCCAGTCCTGATAAAACTGATAAGTAATTTTTTCTCATTTTTTATAATTAATCTATAGAAATGATTTGATATATGACAGGTTTTAAAACTAACCCTGCTCCTGATTTAAGCAACTATGTTACAAAATATAATTAACACTTAAACATATTCTGTGGGATAGGGTACCGAAAACTTGTAAAAGGTAATCGTTGGGGATAAATGGGTACACAATTAAAAGTTAAAAAGAAATTCAAATAACTGGCCTTGCACCTACCTATGTACTGGAAATGGTGGTTAACTTTATAATATATAACTGCCCTAAAAAATGGCCAGCCCTATTCCTGATTAATTTTATTGCCTATGTTAACATAAGGACGTACTTTTGGGTTGGTTTCTAAATCAGCTTAAAACCCCATTATGAATAAATTTAAGGCTAAAATCGGTGTCCTCTTAGTAAATCTTGGAACACCTGATAGCACTTCTACACCCGATGTCAGGAAATATTTGAGAGAATTTTTGATGGACGGAAGGGTCATCGATATACCGGCGTTTTCAAGATGGCTGTTGGTGAATCTGATCATAGCTCCATTTAGAGCGCCCAAATCTGCTAAAGAGTATAGAAAACTATGGACAGATAGAGGTTCTCCGCTCCTATTTCATACAGAAGACCTTAGAGATAAAGTAAGAGAAAAGCTATCTTCCGATACATACATCATAGAAATGGCGATGAGATATCAGACGCCAAGTATAGAAGATGGACTTGCAAAACTAAAAGCAGCCAATGTCGGCAAAATCATAGTCATACCCCTTTTCCCCCAATACGCTTCTGCTTCTAATGGGTCGGTAGTGGATAAAGTGATGGAAATAGCAAGGACCTGGCAAATCATCCCTCACATTACTTTTGTGAATAATTTTGTGGACCACCCATTGTTTCTTGAAGCATGGGAAGAGTTGGGTGAAAAATATATGGAGAAAGAAGAGTATGACACTTTTCTATTTTCCTACCATGGGTTGCCTGAGAGGCAAATCAAAAAGGGATCATGTGACAATTACTGCCAACTAAATGACAAATGCTGTGCAAGTTATAATAAGAAAAACCAGTTTTGCTATCGGGCACAGTCATTCTATACGACACGTTTGTTGTCTGAAAAACTCAGCTTGCCTAAAGAAAAAGTACAAACATGCTTTCAGTCCAGATTGGGAAACGACCCCTGGATCAAACCTTATACTGATGATGTCATCAAAGAACTGGCAGATAATGGGAGGAAGAAAGTCTTGGTTTTTTCGCCTGCTTTTGTAGCTGACTGTCTGGAAACTACGGTAGAGGTTGGGCAAGAATATAAAGAGCAGTTTATAGAATTGGGAGGGCAAACATGGGATCTTGTACCATCTCTCAACAGTAATGATAAATGGGTAGCATGCGTAGCAGATCTGATACACATCAATAGTTAGATCACTAGATGACCATTTCTGAGCAAAAATCCCCCAGTAATACACTTTTGATACTGGGTATAATTATAATTTCGTTTAATCTCAGACCCTCTATCACGGCAGTAGGTCCTCTTTTACCTCTGATCAGGGAGGATTTGGATCTCTCTAATGCCTGGGCAGGATTTCTGACGACTTTGCCCTTATTGACCTTTGCTACATTTTCTCTTTTTTCTTCTGCTATAGGAAGAAAACTGGGCAATGCGCGGGCCATCCTTTTGGGTATGGTCATTATTGGTTTGGGCACTTTAATCAGGGTAATGGGAGGTACATTTTTCCTGTTTTTTGGGACAGCACTTACCGGTATAGGTATCGTCATAGGAAATGTACTCTTGATCCCTTTTATCAAAGTTAAACTCCCCCATAAAATAGGACTCATGACCAGTATGTATACCACGGGTATGACTTTAATGGCAGCAGTAGCCTCAGGAGTAAGTATTCCATTAGCAAAAATCCCTGCATTTGGATGGAGGGGATCTTTACTGTTTTGGATGCTGCTCATCCTTATGGGTATATTGTTCTGGCTTCCACAGATCAAAAAACATAAAATACCTGTACTGACAGGAGCTGAAACTGATATACCTGTCAATATTTGGAAATCCAGACTGGCCTGGCAGGTATCCATATTTATGGGTGTTCAATCCCTGATATTCTTTTCCTTGATCACATGGCTGCCAGATATGCTGATGGACAGAAATTTCACTGCTTCTCAATCCGGATATATCCTTTCCGGTATCCAGATAGTAGGTCTTGGAGGTTCATTCCTCGCGCCTCTTATTGCCGTGAAATTTAAAGATCAGGTCGTGCTGGGTGCACTACTGGGTATCGGGTATCTTTTAGGGTTTACTGCTTTGTTTTTTGAAAGCAAGATCATCCTTTATAGCGGACTCACAGTCATAGGGTTGTGCCTGGGCTCCAGCATCAGCTTAGCTTATACCCTTATAGGACTCCGGACCTATAGTGATAAAACGACCGCTTCACTTTCAGGTATGGCCCAATCTATAGGGTATTTTTTAGCAGCAATTGGTCCACTTATCATAGGAATCCTGATAGATATATTTGCAGACTGGAGGCTGTTTTTAGGATTAATGATGGCGGCATCGGCAGTGTTTTTGTTTCTGGCCACCCGGGTGGGAAGGGCAGTAAGGATATAAAAGGATAGGTTTTATTTTCCCTTACAGATAAAGGTTTTTACCTTTGCCATCAAATATTAAAGATAATGCAAGATTTCATAGTATCCTTAGGCATTAGCCCAGATGTTTTTTCGTATGTGATAATGCCCTTACTGATCTTTATGGCAAGGGTCACAGATGTATCCATCTCCACCCTGAGGGTAATGTTTGTGCTGAGCGGTAAAAAAAACGTCGCTCCTTTTTTGGGATTTTTTGAAGCTTTGATTTGGCTGCTGGCTATAGGACAGATATTGCAGAATATTAATAATCCGATGTCCTACATAGCTTATGCCGGGGGATTTGGTATGGGTACATATGTAGGGATGATGTTTGAGGAGAAACTAGCCCTGGGCCGGGTACTGGTGAGGGTAATCACTCCTGAGCCCATGCCCGAACTTATAGAATATATGAAGGAGCGTAATTATAGGTTTACCAGTGTAGGAGCTGAAGGAAGATTCGGAAAGGTAAACCTACTTTTCACAGTGATGAAAAGAGATTCTTTGAAAGACTTTATTTCAAAAGTAAAATCCTGTAATAACAAGGCATTCTATACCATCGAAAGTGTTAAAAGAATCAGTGAAGATGATTTCAGCATCACGGAAGATAGGCCAAGATTTACTACCAGGATTTATAATAGGCTCAGAAAATAAGTGACGAAAAGATGTCATGGACACTGATTTTCCTTTAACAAAAAATTAAAATTGTTATGAGGGAAATACCGGGAATACTTTTTTTTAAGGTATTTATAAGGCTTAAAAAATTAACCTGAACGGCCGAATCCTGAATATATATCTGCAAACGTAGCCCCAGCCCATACTTTGAGCTGGGGCTACGTTTTAGAATTTTTAATCAAGTTCCGGAAGCACCCACTGCTCTAAGATGCTCGGATTTGCCATCATGCTTTCTATCTCATCACTGCTCCTCGGGGCTAAGGAAGATAAATTTTCATATCCATCGCTGGTAATCAAAACATCATCTTCAATCCTGACGGCGATTCCCCACCACTTTGGATCACAATCACTGCCTTCAGGGATATATATACCAGGCTCAACAGTCAGTACCATACCCTCTTTGAGGACTCCGTAGGTACCACGGTCATGCACATCCAATCCCAGATGGTGGCTGGTACCATGTGGAAAATATTTATGCCTCTGACCTCTTTTGATAATCCCAAGTGAAATCAGGCCTTCATTTATAATGCGCTGGGCCTCTTTATTGATGTCACTGAATTCCCCTCCTGCTCTACATTTATTAAACCCTGCTTCCTGGGCCTTATACACAAGGTCATAAATTGCCTTTTCCTCTTCGTTATATTTCCCGGATATCGGGATCGTTCTGGTTACATCAGCAGTATACCCTCTGTATTCGGCACCCAGATCCATCAGAATCAATCTCTTATCTATATCCCTTTTATCATTTTCTATATAATGTAATATACATCCATTATGCTCAGCTCCTACGATGGAAGGATATCCTATCCCTTCTGCACCATATCTTTTGTAAACAAATTCATGGATCCCCTGCACTTCCCTTTCCGACATTCCTGGTTTAAGGGCTTTCATCACTTCCACCTGTCCTATGGCTGATATCTGAATGGCTTTCCGTAACATGGTCATCTCTTCTGGAGTTTTGGATTCCCTTAGATGATCCATCATATTACCTAAGGTACCAATTTCGACTTTTGATTTTGGAAGACGTTCCTTTAGAGCTATTCTTTTTTCCGGGGTGTCTGCATCCAAAAAATCATTAAGCACTTCATCATTTTCTACAGATGTATAATATTGTCTGTATTTACCTATCACCTGTGCTACATTGGCAGCATTTTCTAGATCTGTAGCTCTTATTAGTTCATATAGCTCAACGGTCACCTCATCGGCATTTTGGGGATAGTCAGAAGATTTTATAAAAGCGGTCCTCATAGCATTTAGAGGCTTATTACTAGGGCTTTCTTCTATATCTTTGAGAGAAAAAGTAAGTATTTTATCAAAGACACTAAAATTTAATCCTGGAAAAGCATCAAACTCATTGTTAAGATAGACATGAGAAAAGGCTAGCTTATCCTTTACACCTTCCGTTCCCAGTCTCTTGCCGTTCCACATCTCTGCATTTTCATCCCGGGGCTGCACAAAAAAGAGTTCATCCGTACGGATTTCACCAATCGTTCTCTCAGAGCTAAAAATTAAAAGGGTGGCATTAGGCTCTCTGAAACCAGTAAGGTAAAATAAATCAGTATTGGGGTGATAGATAAAATCCACATCGTTGGACCTGTTCTTGACTGGATTTGAAAAAAATACTGCCACAGAATTTTCCGGCATGATGGCTCTCAAAGCTGCTCTACGTTCTTTATGAAAATCAGCATTCAGGCCATCATCAAAAAAAGATTGGGCCTGAACACCCATGGTAAATAAGAACAGTAAAATAAATAACAATTTGTTTATATGTGGATAAGACATATTTTATAAAGTTTTAAGTCAACGATATAACCATAAGTATTATTATAATGCATACTATTTATCAATGCAGTAATACTAGATAATAGTCTGTGAGGCAATATACTGCCTCTTATGAACATTATACAAAAATGCTATTTATAAGTTTAAATTACAATCATTCAATTTTAAAGCTTGTTAACAGAATATTACCTTCTAAAGGGTAGAATTTACCACCTAGACCATTCTTGCGCCCCCAAAAGCAAAGTAAGTCAACAAGACAGGCATATTTATATGGATTGTTTATCTTTGCATGATTTAAAAAAATACAGCATAATGAAAATTTCATCTCTCTTTTTAATAATTGTAAGCGTACTAACCATCCATCATGCTACGGCACAGACAGGTGCTCCTAAACCAAAAATCGTAGTGGGGATAGTAGTGGACCAGATGCGGCAGGAATATATTTATAAATTTCAAGAAAGATATGCGGATGGAGGATTCAACAGACTGGTACGTGAAGGGTATATGATGAAAAATGCGCATTATAATTATATCCCTACCTATACAGGTCCAGGGCATGCATCAGTATACACTGGGACCACACCATCTACTCATGGTATCATCGGTAATGATTGGTTTGTGAGAAAACTAAACGGGACAATTTACTGCGCCGGTGACAGCACTGTCTCCAATGTAGGAGGAAGCTTAAATAGCGGCCAGATCAGCCCCAGGAATATGTTAACTACTACAATAACTGATGAGTTAAGATTTTCTTCTAACAAAAGATCAAAGGTGGTAGGCGTAGCCATCAAAGATCGGGGCGCAGCATTACCAGCTGGGCACCTGGGAGATGCATACTGGTTTGACGCTTCCACAGGAGAATTTATGACCTCTACTTATTATTATAATGAACTTCCCGACTGGGTAAAGGAATTTAACAATCGTAGGCTCCCAGAAGCATACCTATCCCAATCATGGCAAACCCTCTACCCTATAGATTCCTACATCCAAAGCATAGAAGATACCAATGATTTTGAAGGCACCTTTACCGGAAAAGAAACTACAGATTTCCCTTATCATCTGCCAGATCTGATGGAATCCAACGGGGGGCTTGGTCTGATATCCACCACTCCCTTTGGAAATTCTCTCACCTTAGATATGGCTTATGCAGCTATAGAAGGGGAACAGTTAGGGATGGGTGATGAAACAGACTTTCTGGCTGTCAGCTTTTCTTCTCCGGACTATATCGGCCACAAATTTGGCCCCACTTCAGTAGAACTGGAAGACAACTACCTTCGGTTGGATCTAGAACTGGAAAAGTTTCTTAACTACCTAGATAGTACCTATGGAGAAAATGAATACCTCGTTTTCTTAACGGCAGACCACGGCGTGGCGGAGATAGTGGAGTATATGCAAAGCGAAAATGTGCCCGCAGGTAGATTGAATAGCAGGTTTATTACTACACAACTTAAAGGATTTACCAACCAGATGTACGGAGAAGGTGAATGGATCTCCAACGTCTCCAATGAGCAGATCTACCTGAATAAGGATCTTGCCAAAGAAAAAGGCCTTGACCTAGAAGAAATGCAAAAAGACCTAGCAGAATTTGTACTCCGTTTTGATGGAATCAAGGAAGCCTATACAGCCAGTGATTTAAAGCGAATGAGTTATACCGAAGGCAGAAAACACTTGCTCCAGATGGGGTTTAACCACAAAGCATCTGGAGATGTAATGATGGTATTAGAACCAGGATGGCTTTCAAGTACCTGGAAAGGAACTACACATGGAACCGGATTTAATTATGATACGCATGTCCCTGTAATTTTTTATGGCTGGAATGTCCCCCAGGGAGAAAGCGCTGCATACTGTACCATCACTGATATCGCACCTACACTGAGCATGATGCTAGGGATCCGTTTGCCAAACGGAGCTTCAGGAAGCCCTATCTTACCCATTAGTGATATAAAACAGTGATATACTGTTTATAATGACATTTGAGATTAAATACAGCAGTATTAAACAGTATTTATATGTATGTAAAACACAATTTTATTATTTCATAATTACATAAAATTTCATAAACATAGGAAAATCATAACGATACAGGTAAAGTATTTTGATTAAATTTTCACTATCTTTGCAACATGGGATTATCTTAGAATATGTACCCTATTTTTAAGATGAACATTACCCACATGTATTTATTTTAGCAAGTGAATCTGCCGAAATTGAGTCTGATATATTATTTCCATTCAGATTTCTTTTATAATAATGTGTTAAAACAAACTAGGCAAGATCACCAGCTAAACATTAACGATATCTTCATATTGGGAAGTAAATTTATTGTATAAAAAGGTTCATATTTCCTTACTAATTACTATTGGTATAAATGAATGATAATAGATTTGATCTGATTATGGTAGGGTCCAGCTTTGCTTCATCCTTCTTTTTGAAGCAATATTTGGAAAAAGCGCCTACGCATGCCAAGATTCTAGTATTGGAAAGAGGGTATCTTTACCCACATACTGAACGGCTAAAAGCACAAAGAGGAGAGGAAAACTTTATTGCTAACCCCAATCAAAGCAACAATGCTACTTTTTTAAATGCTACAGATAATAAGCAATGGGAATTCCAGACCGGATTCGGTGGAAGCTCCAACTGCTGGCATGGATGTACTCCACGGTTTATGCCTTCTGATTTTAAAATGCAATCACTCTATGGAGTAGCTGCGGACTGGCCCATACAATACGATGAATTAGACCCATATTATACCGCAGTAGAAGGCATCATGTCCATCTCAGGCGCTTCTAATCCACCCTATCCTAAACATTCTGCTTACCCATTGCCTCCTCATATATTCAGTACCGTAGACAATATACTGCACAATCACTACGGAAACCTATACGTGCATCCACCCACAGCGAGAGCCAGTATACCGATAAATGGAAGAGGTGCATGCTGTGCCAGTGCAGTCTGCTCCATCTGTCCTGTCAACGCAAAGTTCACTATTGAAAATGGGCTGAGAGACATATACAGCGACCCTAGAGTAGAACTGGTTTATGGCGCACAGGTGCATGCTTTGGGGGCAGCACATGACAGTATTAACAGCATACATTATATACATGATGGCATAGAAAAAACAGCTATGGCGGAAGTATATGCACTGGGAGCCAATGCCATTTTCAATGCCCACATCCTGCTTAACTCAGGGGATGACAATCCTTTGACCGGAAAAGGTATCGGAGAGCAAATCTCTTTGGAGGCAAGAGTTGACCTTCATGATTTAGATTGTGTAGGTGGAAGTACCAAGGTAAACGCCAATGGATACATGCTTTATGATGGTAATCATCGAAAAGAATTTGCAGCCTGTCTGATGGAAGCCAACAATACCCCATATATACGTTTTGAAAGGGGGAAATGGAGGCATCAGGCCCGCTTTAGAATGATCTTTGAAAATCTTCCAGAAAACGAAAATCATGTTTCCCTTACTTCCGATAAATTGAAACCAGCTGTACATTTTAATGGAGTATCAGAATATGCCCTTAAAGGCATTGAAAATATGAAAAAGGTCCTACCAGACGTACTCTCGTGCTTACCTGTAGAAAAAATTGAATATTCTGCACTACACCCCACGGAATCCCACATTTTGGGGTCTACTAGAATGAGCCTTACCCCGGAAACAGGTGTGGTGGACAAAAATCTTTTACATCATCAATACAGAAACTTATTTGTCTTGGGCAGTGGCGCTTTTACTACTTATTCACCTTCTAATCCTACTTTGACCTTATCAGCGCTTTCCATGATGGCCGCAGATAGGTCTTTTTAAAATTTAGAATATATGAACCGTCGAAAATTTTTAACCATAACCGGAATCGGGGCAGCTGCAATGGCTATACCTACCATAGGCCTCACCTCTACTTCTTTATTTGATGCTGCAAAAGGAGTGCTTCATCAAGAATTCAATTATTTAAATCTAGATGGGGATGGAGTGGACCAATATCTCCACGAATACCTTAAAAAAAACAGCGAGGGAATATCATATGAATTAAAGATGAAAGCTTTCCATCTTTTTAATGTCCGAGCAGAAAAATCCACCATCGTTACTCACCTGACTCAAAACTACCTCTTGTCCACTGATTTTTTTATAAATAAGATGGATGAGACCAAGACAGTATATTACCTGGGCCCGTACAATCCTTATACCGCCCCCTGTACCAACCCTTATACAAATCATTTTTATCCTTCAGCATCTTAAGCTAATTAAAATCAAATGTTTATATGGAAATAACGGCTCATCAATACGATAACATTAAAAATGTCAATAGGGAAGCTCATACTTCAATATCCATAGAGAGGTATCAGATTTTTTGTATTTTATATGTAATAGCCACTTTCTTTCACCTGATCAAAAACAGGGAAATGGACAGCGATTTTTCGATGTTTATCTTAACTTTATCTGGGGTTTTTCTCTTATTTAAGCCGAAATCCATATTACGTTTTACTATATTCCTTTTGCTACAGCTACTGGTTATATTCATTCATATGCCTTTGGTAAGTAACCATTGGATATTTACGGCATTTGTGAGTGCGACGATATTGCAGGCACTGCTGGTTCATATTTTTAATACCCGATCCTTTGAAATTAATCGTGGAGATCTTTACGAAACATTTGCTCCGGTAGTAAGGATTCAGTTATTGATACTGTACTTTTTTGTGGTTTTCCACAAACTGAATTATGATTTTTTCAATATCGATGTGAGCTGTGCCACCATGCTGATGAAAGAAACCCGAGGAATGTCCCTATTGCCATTATCTCCAGCTTTTTATGCCATTAACGCATACTTTACCATCTTCATTGAGCTTTTGATTCCTTTGTTATTGGTATTTAGAAAAACCAGAAACACAGGTGTTTTGATTGGACTATGTTTTCATAATGTCATAGCTTATAGCAGTTATAATGGTTTTTATGATTTTTCATCGATGATTTTTGCCCTTTACTTTTTATTTGCAGACGATCGTTTCACTATAAAAATCAGTAATACACTGCAGCACCTTAATGAAATTAAACAAAATATAGCAGACAAAATAACTCTTATAAAAAACGGCCTGAGTGTTTTTAATTTCTACAATTTCACCTTGATTACTTCCCTCATATTGGGAGGACTTATAGTCGTCTTACTCATCCAATTTGTGATGAAAGATTATGTATTGCTATTATGGGCAGCCTATAGTTGTACATTTATAGTATTCTATCTAATAGCTATCAGAAAAAGTCCTATTCAAAAGTATGATACTCGTCGCAAGCTTTTGGGTTTACCTTATGTTTCTCTCGCTATTATACCAATATTGGTTATTATAAATGGGATGAGTCCTTATTTAGGTCTAAAAACGGAAAATTCTTTTGCCATGTTTTCAAATTTAAGAACAGAGGGAGGTATATCCAACCATTTCTTTATGACACCAGCTTTTCAGCTATTTGACTATCAAAAAGATTTGGTTGAAATAACTCACACCTCTGATCCTGTCTTACAAAAATCAATAAATAACAATCAATTGATTACCTTTTTTGATTTAAAACAAAGGGTATCTATCGCACACCCAAAGGAGGTAGATTATATATACAAAAATGAATACCATACTTTTAGAGCAGGTGGGCCCGATACAGAAGGGTTGTTGAACAGAAACCCCCTTTTATTAAGAAAGATCCTCAGATTTAGGCCTATAGATAAAAGCGGGAACCAATCCTGTGGCCATTGATCCTCTCAAGGATCATATTACACAATAAATATATGAATCAACAATCACTAAGCTTATGAAATTAAGACATCTGGGGATTATTATTTTTTTATTTTTCCTTTGCTTCCGCATCAGCTATGCTCAAACTCCTGATAAACCCAAACTAGTGGTAGGGATAATAGTAGATGGCATGAGGCATGAATATTTATATAAATACTATGATAGGTTTACCGAAGGAGGATTTAAGAGATTGATGAATGATGGGTATATGATGTCAAATACCCACATCAATTATATTCCCACTTTGACAGCTCCAGGGCATGCATCTATCTACACCGGCGCCACTCCTTCAGTCCATGGGATTATCGCTAATGACTGGTTTGTAAAGCCCCTTGGAAAATCTATTTATAGCGCAGAAGACCAAAAGTATTCAAATGTAGGGGGAAGTGCCAGATACGGTCATATAAGCCCTCAAAACCTTAAATCAACCACCATAACGGATGAACTACGTCTGTCGACCAATAATCGATCCAAAGTAGTATCCATTTCTTTAAAGGAAAGGGGAGCAGTGTTTTCTGCTGGTCATTTGGGAAATGCACTCTGGATGGACGGCCAATCGGGAGAGTTTATGACCTCTACCTATTATATGGACACACTCCCTAGCTGGGTACATCATTTTAATTCCTTACAACTTACCCAAAGATATTTATCTCAAACCTGGAACACCCTTTACCCTATAGAAACATACATACAAAGTGTTGAAGACGCCTTTGAGTTTGAAGGTAAGTTCAAAGGACTAAAATCATCAAATTTCCCATATGACCTTTCTACTTTAAAAGAAAAGAATGGAGGAATGAATATGATCATGACTACCCCATTTGGCAATTCTTTGACCTTTGACATGGCCTATGCAGCTCTTGAGGGAGAAAATCTGGGTAAAGGCCAAGAAGTGGATTTTTTAGCCCTCAGCTTGTCAAGTACCGATTTCATAGGCCACAAATTTGGCCCCACTGCTGTAGAAACTGAAGACACCTATTTAAGGGTGGATCGAGATTTAGAAAATTTCTTACAATATATGGACATGCAATATGGAAAAAATGAATATTTGGTCTTTATGACCTCTGACCATGGCATGGCTGATTTGGTGGAATACCTGGGAAGCGAGCAGGTCCCTTCCGGTAGATTGAACAAGCAGATCATTATAGATGATATTACGACCTCGCTAAATGAAAAATTCGGTCTTCCCTTCAACGTTGAAAAAATGCTGTTGCTAGGTATTGTCATAACAGCTTGCTATATAGCATGCCTCTTTTATTTCCGGTACTCCCGTCCTTATTTGTTCCAAAAAAAGTATTTAGTTATACTATCATTTCTATATCTAGCAATAATGGCAATGATTCCCTATCAAGAATTTAAAGCTTATCGAAATCGATTAGGAGGTTGGGTTTCTGATTTCAGTAACGAGCAGTTTTATATTAATTCACGATTAGCTGATGAAAAAGGTATAGACATGAGTGAGATCCAAACTTATATTGCTAACCGAATGCTGCAATATGAAGGCGTAAAACATGCTTATACTGCCACTGATCTCAAACGACAAAATTATACGAATGGAAGTGCGAAGGATCTTCAACTGGGATTTAACCATAAATCCTCTGGTGATGTCATGCTGATATTAGAACCGGGATGGCTAAACATTGATTATTTAGGAACTACCCACAATACTGGATATAATTATAATACACATGTCCCTTTAATATTCTTTGGCTGGAACATACCCCAGGGTCAAAGCATGGAGTATTGTACGATCACCAATTTGGCCCCAACATTATCTATGCTTTTAAACATAAGCCTTCCCGGAGGGGCTACAGGTCAGCCTATTATGTCATTATTTGACCAATAGATTTTCTAACAAAACAAAGTATTGAATTCTTATACATTAAATACCTACACCACAGGAATATTTGTAGAAAGGAAAGATCTCATGATATGGAATATCAATGGCTAAGAGCTTCTTTTGGTAATGGGAAATAATGTAGAAGATTATCCTATACCCTTGAATTTCTTTCAAGGGTATAGGATAATATCATTCAGACCAGCTTTTGGGATAATTTTCATCTACATATTCCAATGCCGCAGTAGTAACGTACAGAGAGTTAAACGTATCCAGCATGACTGCATATTCCTCCGTTTTTTCAGCACCAAGGCTTTTTTCGACTGTTCCCGGATGAGGGCCATGAGGCAGCCCACCCATATGGAGCGTAAATGAACCCCTATCTATTCCTTTCCTACTCATAAACTCCCCTTCTGCATAATATAGGACTTCATCAGAGTCGATATTGCTGTGGTTATAGGGAGCCGGGATGGAGAGCGGATGATAATCAAATAGTCTGGGCACAAAGGAACAGATTACAAATCCACCTGCCTGGAAAGTCTGATGCACCGGCGGCGGCTGGTGGATACGCCCGGTAATGGGTTCAAAATCATGTATTGAAAGGGTATAAGGGTAAAGATACCCATCCCATCCTACTATATCACACGGGCTATGGCCATATGTATACTGGTGAAGCATATCCTGCTTTTTAATCTGTACCAGATAATCCCCTTTCTTCTCCTCCAGATGTATATCAGTCGGAGGATGGATATCTCTTTCACTGTATGGAGAATGTTCCAACAGCTGTCCCACTTCATTTCTATACCTTTTTACTGTTTCAATAGGCCCCTTGGATTCTATTACTAATAAGCGAAGGGGCCCAAAATTCCATTCGAACCTATATATAGTAGTCCTTGGGATGACTATATAATCCCCTTTTGTCACATTTAATTTCCCAAACTGGGAGTACATGACCCCCACTCCATCATGGACATAGATCAGTTCATCACCATCAGCGTTCTTAAAGAAATAATTCATCTTCCTCTCTTCGGGCACACAGATGCCCATCATGACATCATTGTTTTTAAGCAAAATTTTCCGTGCGCCAAGGTAATCTTTACCTGTATTAGTAATGGTAGAGGTATTAAGATGGGTTTGTTTTAGGCCATAACCTTCAGCTATATCCCACTTATAGGGAATAGGCTCACCTATAGATTTAATATTATTAGGATTATTTATATGGTATAAATTGGAGTAGATTCCGGAAAATCCTTTGGAACTTACCAGCTCTTCCTTATAAAGACTGTCGTCCGGCTGTCTGAACTGTATATGTCGCTTGGGTGGGATCTTCCCTAACCTGTGGTAGTAGGCCATAGTGATGGATTTTTATGTTTACCTTAAATTTAGATATATTCTTCCAATTATTAAATGGATGATTTAGGATTTTTAAATTCTTATATTGGATTTAATCATAATATCAAAAATCTCCATCCTTAAATCCAACTGCCATTTTGACATCAAAAATCCTTTGGAACAGCCCTTGTTAATCTATTTAAGTCAATATTGTAAAACAATTAAAACTATACTATAGCCATGCAGGAAAAAGGTACCATCTCGATACATACCGAGAATATTTTCCCGATTATCAAGAAATTTTTATATTCTGACAATGAAATCTTCCTAAGGGAACTGGTGTCCAACTCGGTGGATGCCACCCAAAAGATGAAGCGGTTAGCGACATTAGGTCAGTATACCGGCGACCTGGGTGACACTACGGTAGAGGTAAGTTTTGATAAAGAGAAAAAAACCATCACCATTTCTGACAGAGGACTGGGGATGACCGCAGAAGAAATCAAAAAATACATCAACCAGATCGCTTTTTCGGGAGCTGCTGAATTTGTAGAGAAATTCAAGGATGCCAAAGATGCCAATGAGATCATCGGTAAGTTCGGTCTCGGCTTTTATTCTGCCTTTATGGTGGCCCATACCGTGGAAATCAATTCGCTCTCGTATCAGGAAGGCGCTGAATCTGCCAAATGGATCTGTGACGGAAGTACCCAGTTTGAAATTTCAGAAGGTACGCGCACAGAGAGGGGAACTGAAGTTATCCTTCACATCAATGAAGAATCCGAAGAGTTTTTAGATAAGTGGAAACTTCAGGGCATCCTAGATAAATACTGTAAATTTTTACCTGTTCCGATTAAATTTGGAACCAAAACAGACAGTGTAGAAGACGGGAAAGATGAAGAAGGCAAGACCAAATACAAGTCTGTAGAATCTGACAACATCATCAACACCACCTCTCCCATCTGGACGAAGTCTCCAAACGAATTAACTGATGAGGATTACTTATCTTTCTATAAGGAACTTTACCCTATGAGCGAAGATCCTCTTTTCTGGATCCACTTGAATGTAGACTATCCATTTAACCTAACGGGGGTGCTATATTTCCCTAAGGTGAAGAATGAATTTGAACTTCAGAAGAATAAAATCAAACTTTTCAGCCGTCAGGTATTCATCACAGATGAGGTAAAAGATATCGTTCCTGAATTCCTGATGCTCCTACACGGTGTGATCGACTCTCCGGATATCCCGTTAAACGTATCCAGAAGTTTCCTTCAGGCAGACAGCAATGTGAAGAAGATCAACAACTACATCACTAAAAAAGTAGCAGATAAGTTGGGTGAGCTTTACAAGAAGGACAGAAAAGGCTATGAAGAAAAGTGGAACGACATCGGTCTTTTCGTAAAATACGGTATGATCAGTGAAGATAAGTTTTACGAAAAAGGTAAAGACTTTGCTTTAGTTAAAAATACCAGAGGGGAATTCTTTACTATCGAGGAGTATAAAGAGAAGGTAAAGCCAACACAAACTGATAAGGACGAGCAGACCATCTTCCTTTATGCCACAGATACAGATAAGCAGGATTCCTTCATCCAGTCAGCCAATAAGAAGGATTATGATGTGCTGGTAATGGACAGTCCTATTGACAGCCACTTCATCCAGCAGCTGGAGCAAAAGCTTGAAAAGACTAGTCTTAAAAGAGTGGATGCAGATGTAGCGGATAAGCTGATCAATAAAGAAGAGAGTTTTGCCAATGTATTGACCGAAGAACAAAGCACCAAAGTGAAAGAGGTCTTTGAAAAGGCTTTAGACAATAAAAGCTTCTCTGTGGAAGTAGAGGGACTGAACCCAGATGAGCTTCCGGTGACCATTACCATGGAGGAATTCATGAGAAGAATGAAGGACATGGCACAGACCGGCGGAGGCATGGGCTTCTACGGACAGCTTCCTGATCACTACAAAGTAGCCATCAACGGAAACCATAAAGTAGTGGACAAGATCCTCAAAGCAGAAAACGAAGAAGATCAGACCCGACTTGCCAAGCAGGCAGTAGATCTGGCCATGCTTTCTCAGGGCATGCTGAAAGGTAAAGACTTGACCGAATTCGTGAGAAGAAGTGTAGAGATGATTTAATCATATCTGCTATTGAAAAAAAGCCCCACCAAATGATGGGGCTTTTTTTTAATCAACCATTAAGGAAGAAAAGATCATCTTGATTTAAGCCACAGGTTTGGATAAGGCAATTTACCACTGCTGTCATCTCAATTTGCCTTCGATATCGACCGCTGTTTTTATATTTAAAAATACGCTACTGCATTATTTAGCCTTAAAACAACCGGCAGACAGCATCAGCATGACAAGCAAGAAAAAGGCTTTGGCAAAAACAACTTAGCGGTGATGTCATCCAGGGAATTTTTGGGATCATTAAAATGAAGCCTTGAAGCTTAAATTAACCAAGATAGTATCCCGAAAATCAGGATTTGTATAAATCCCCAACGATAAAATGCACCGATACCCAATCCCTGATATCCAAATCCGGATTTATATTTGATTAGGTTTTGGATCTCCATACACGCCTCTAAATAACCCTTTTCCATCGTTTTAAACCCGATATTATGCGCAATGGAGCCATTACGCAAATTACCATTGGCAAAACTTTGATTCAGGCTAAGCTGCGGAGTAAAGTGGATTCCATTGGATTTGTATTCAAATAATGGCCCGGTAAGATGTGAATAGGTCAGGTTTAGCGCCCTATCTGAAAATAATTCATATAGTCGCATGGTCTGTAAATAACCTGGCAAGGTAATGTATAGGTCTCTTTGTTTGGGCCTAATGCCGTAACCGGTATGCATATAGGAAAGCGGAAAGCGAAGATCTGGATGTATAAAAAGCAATAGGACAGGTAATCAAAATATACAATGAACTTATGCCCCAAAAACACAACACTACCCCCACTTTAACCCTACCCTGATAGTTGGTCATTAATGCCCTCTCAGCGTTATAGCAAAAATTACTTGGTACTGATTTAACCCCCAAATAAGTGTAAAGCCTCAACTCTCGATCAAGTACCAGTTCCATATTCGATCCTGTGGAGAAAAAAAAATCATCTACAAACCCATCGAGTACCTCTCGACCTTCAAAGGAGACCAGCAGGACTTTAATATTGTCAAACTTATTAATGCTGTTTTTTTAAAGTCTTAAGTTCTATTCTACACCAATCAGGCAGAATTAAAATACATAATTAACAAAGGACTCCCCAGGGCGAAGTCATGAATATCAGTTTCCTGGCCTCCTATAGATAGTAAGCCATACTTGGAACAGTTTGAATTTATTCCTCTATTAAAGTAATATAAATTGTTTTTTGCTAGTATTTCCAGCCTAGAAAAAGTGTACTCAAAGGGTCGGGTATCTTAGTGGAAAGCCATACGTTTGGAAAAGAATACCTTCCTTCAAGTTATTAGGAATATACAGAATCAGCTAAATCAGAAATTAAACTTTATCTAGCCCAATCCGTGGCTTATCCTTCAGTTTCTTGTATTCCGATGGCGTCATCCCCGTCACTTTTTTAAACTGGGTAGAAAGATGCTGCACACTGCTGTATCCGAGCTTCCAGGCCATCTCACTCAAGGTAAGTTCACGGTAAAAAAGTAATTCTTTTGCCTTTTCTATTTTCAGGTGGATGAAATACTTTTCTAACGTTATGCCTTCCATGCTGCTAAACAGCGTAGTCAGACGGCTATAGTCTTCCCGCAGCTTATCTGCTATATAGGATGTCAGGTTAATACCGGCATGCATTTCATTTTGGAGCAGTTCATTGAGCAGATTTTTTACGCTTTCTATCTTTTGAATGTCTTTGTCTAAGAGGATTTCAAATCCCAGTGGTATCAGATGCTTGTCTAAATCAGCTATTTCAGTAGCCGATAGCGGTTTGAGTATAGTAACTTTTCCAAGTTCTACTTTTTCATATACCAAACTTTGCTTTTCCAAAGCATTTTTAACCGCCATAATACAGCGTGGACAAACCATGTTTTTTATAAAAATCTCTGCCATTCCTTTTAACTACTGTTTGATACCGGATAGTTCTCCAACATTTTAAATGATCTATAAATTTTATTTCAGTTTAACATAGGTTTGCTTTGCTCTAAATGAAACATTAATTTGGAGAGATTATTAAAAGATAACCCAATGGCCTACGATGCTTTATCCCCCGTTATGAATTTTGACCGGAAGGACTATACTGATAAAACCCTGATCCAATTATACGAATCGCTTTTAATGCCAAGAAGGATCGAAGAAAAAATGCTGATCCTGCTCCGGCAGGGTAAAATCTCCAAATGGTTTAGCGGCTGGGGACAGGAAGCGATCTCAATAGGTGCTGTCAATGCCCTGGACCCAAAGGAGTATATCCTGCCCATGCACCGCAATCTAGGTGTTTTTACGGGAAGGAAGTTACCATTGGCTAGACTCTTCGCACAGTTTCAGGGAAAAACATCCGGTTTTACCAAAGGTCGTGACCGCTCCTTTCACTTCGGTACCAACGAGTATAAAATAATAGGGATGATATCCCATCTCGGTCCCCAGCTGGCTATAGCCGACGGGATAGCTTTGGCAAACAAGCTATCCAATGAGCAACATGTGACTCTAGTATTCAGTGGTGATGGTGCCAGTTCGGAAGGAGACTTTCATGAGGGACTTAATGTAGCAGCAGTATGGCAGCTGCCTGTAATCTTTATGATCGAGCACAACGGCTATGGTTTATCCACCCCGAGCGAAGAGCAATACAGGTTCAAAAATTTTATCGACAAAGGTCCAGGCTATGGTATGGAGACCGTAAAGATTGACGGTAACAATGTCCTAGAAGTTTATGATACAGTAAAGTGTCTGGCAGAAGACATCCGTCACAATCCAAGGCCGGTCTTGGTGGAAGCAATGACCTTCAGGATGCGCGGACATGAGGAAGCTTCTGGGACCAAATATGTCCCCCCTCACCTTTTTGACCTCTGGACCCAAAGAGATCCTGTGACCAATTATGAAAAATACCTCATAGATGAAGGCATCCTTTCCCCTCAGAAATGGGAGGAGATCGATTGTCGAATAAAATCCCACATCAATGATGGACTGGAGATCGCCTTTGCCGAGGAACTCCCATTGCCCCATACTGAAGCGGAGCTTATTGATCTGTACCACCCATTTCAGCAAAAAACCATATATCCAAAAACAGAAAAGCAGACCGAAAAAAGATTTGTAGATGCCATCAGCGACAGTCTACGTCAGAGTATGGAAAAATATCCTGAATTGGTGCTCATGGGTCAGGACATAGGTGCTTATGGCGGTGTCTTTAAAGTCACAGACGGTTTTGTAGACCAATTTGGGAACCAGAGGGTCAGAAATACACCTCTCTGTGAAAGTGCCATCATCGGTACCGCGCTGGGTTTATCTATAAAAGGTTTTAAAGCTATGGTGGAAATGCAGTTTGCCGATTTCGTCACCTGTGGATTTAACCAGATCGTAAATAACCTTGCAAAAAGCCATTACAGATGGGGACAAAATGTCGATGTGGTCATCCGGATGCCCACAGGTGCTGGGGTTGCCGCCGGCCCATTTCATTCCCAGTCCAATGAAGCATGGTTTTTCCATACGCCAGGATTAAAAATCGTCTACCCGTCCAATCCTTATGATGCTAAAGGCCTGCTAAATGCCGCTATAGAAGACCCGAATCCCTATCTTTTTTTTGAACATAAAGTGATGTACAGGTCAATAAGTGAAATTATACCGGATGATTATTATACTGTAGAAGTAGGTAAGGCAAAACTGATTAGAGAAGGCGGGCAGCTGAGCATCGTCACTTATGGTATGGGCGTACACTGGGCAAGGAAAGCAGTGGAAGAGATGGAAGTAGATGCTGATATAGTAGACCTCCGGACTCTACTCCCTTGGGATAAAGACACAGTAGCGGGGACTGTTAAAAAAACAGGTAAGGTAATTATCCTGCATGAAGATTGTCTTACAGGTGGTATAGGTGCAGAGATTTCGGCTTGGATAAGTGAGCACTGTTTTGAACACCTCGATGCACCGGTGATGAGAGAAGGAAGCCTGGACACTCCTATACCCTTCTCTTCTAGTTTAGAGAAAAACTTTCTTCCTGAAGGAAGACTTAAAGATAAATTAAAAAATTTACTAGATTTTTAATATCCAGATAAAGTAAAATAAACCTTTTACTAGCATTTAATAACTTTTTAAAGTCAATATAAGTGAAATATATTCTGTATCCGTAAACTCATTCCCATGCAAGTAACTTTTTTTATTTATTGGCATAAAGATTGGTTCCATCGCTTTTAGTATATAAAATAAACAATTACAAATACATTAAATCGAGCGTCGCGAAAATGATTGCCCATCGAGATAATCTTCAAGTATGCTTGATTGTATGTAAACTTTAAAAACAAATTATAACCACATGAAAAAAAATATCCTTACACTATCCTGTTTGGCGCTTGCTACTTTAGGCTTTTTCTCTTGCAGCAGTGATGGACAAGAATCAATGGTATCTACCATCAATTTGAATTCCAATACACAGATAACCAGTGAAACCTCCTCTCCGGGAGTAGTATCTGGAGCAAATTTATTAAATGCAACCATCAGATTACGTGAAATAGGTATTGTGTTGACGGGCAACAATGCCACCAATAGAATTACCATAGGTGATGGAAGTGTGAAAGAGATATCTTTACTAAATTTTGGACTGCCTACCGCTCCAAAAGATTTAGGTGCTGCAGTAATAAATCATAATGAGTATGACCGTATGACCATGAGGATGGATAGAGGGGCTCAGTTAACCGATAATGACCCAATGAAAAACAGATCATTGGCTGTCTCGGGTACTGTAAATGGCAAAATCATGCATTTTTATACTAATGTAGAGCAAATAATAACCAGGGAACTTTCGGGAGGTCCTTATAACATTAATGCTGATCAAGTATTACTATTAAATGTTAATCTCAATGCCTTGTTTAATGGAGTTAACTTAACCACTGCCATAGATGAAAATAATGATAACATTATTGAAATAGAACCAGATGGGATAGATGGAAATTCGGCTCTACATAATCGAATAGTAGAAAATCTCGCCACTGCCATAACCATCACAAGACAATAAACCAAACAAATTTTTTTATAAATAAATCAAGGGTACCCTACAGGTACCCTTTCTTTTTTTCAAATTATGCTTGCCATACGCATAAAAACTAATAAGATTGTGTACAATTAAGACATCAAATCTTAAATCATTATCCTTTGATCCTGAGTTTATAGAAAAGATTATAGTCTCTTTCTATCTCAGGGCTAATATTATCATTGAAGTAAATGTTTCCCTCATCATCCACAAAATTCAATGTTCCATGAACCGGAACCTGATCTATCGTCCCTATCTGCTTACCTTCTTTAACTACAATATAATATGGCTTAATATACCTTTTCTGTGCTTCTTTAAATTCCGGAGAGCTATAATACTGATCGCCTGCCTGTGCCTGGATTTCTCTGTTGATATCGGCTGGGATCTGGGTAAAGAACTGTATCAGGATGTAATCACCAGCATACCGTATGTCTGAAAAGTTCGGATAATCTGAGATCCTCCCCTCCTCTTCCGGAGAAACAGCGGGAGCTTCATTAGGGCGGTGACGATGTGTTAATTCTACCATTCCTTTATAAACAGGATCTGATCCGGCATAATCATATAAAAACAACTGTGTTCCAACTCTAGGAAGCACCGCCATTTCCATTTTTTGTTTATTAAAATCCATAAGTGGAAAACTTTCTCCCACAAATCTGTTATTGGCCCTTGGTTCCCATTCTGGTGGAAAACTTTCCAATAACCGGTTCTCTTCTGTATCCAAATTGTAGCCATAAATTACTCTGGCATGATTGTAAAAATCTGCACCGGATTTTTTAAAACTGATTTCAGCAGGGTTGTAAGAATTAGGCTCTTCCCCTACCATCATGGCCTGCCCTTCTTTTATAAATGGATGGAAAGTAGTCCTTGTTTTATAGAGCATCATCCGGTATAGTCCTTCGGAATTAAATGGAACAGCCTTTATTTGTTTACCTTTCAGGTCATAGATAAAATAGCTGGTATAAAATCCTTGGGCTACAAATCTGTCCTTTCCTAGAAACTTATACCCAAAAGCACCATTGGAACCTACGCCATCAGGGCCTTCATTCACCACATCAAATTCCCTGATGACCCTACCCTCGATATCGACCAGCAAAGGCTGACGGCTTTTATTTCCTTTAAGAAGAAACATCCTCTGCTCTGAACTATAATCATCCAGATACAATGGCTCCAACATGTCCACCATCAGTGAATCCACCAGTTCAAAATGGAGACCATGGTCCTCCTGCTTATCATCCGAACATGAGGCCCATATAATCCCTATAAACAATATAAATACTGAAATCCTCTTCATGCTTATAAATTTAAAATATGATGCAAAAGTAAACTTATGAATTTGTCAATCTTACTTCTTAGTGTTAAAAAGTCTGATTTATATGACGGCGGGTTGTACCAAGACTAGGACTAGGCCTTATGCACGGCTCAGGGGGAGGCTGTGCCTCCCGGTAATGAATAGAGGCACAGCCTCATCTTTAGCAGTCCTAAGGCACAGCCTTAGGATAACCGAAGCCTTACTAGTTTCATGATAGATAAAACACATAAAAATAATTTTTATCATAATCCTAAATGATTTTTGTCACTATACCTTCTTCTCCCAGATGGTAATTTTACGATGTAAAATCGCAGATATTATGAACAGAGGAATATATATAATAGGGATAAGCGCCGCTTTTTTGAGTCTTGTGATCATACACTTGCTATCCATTGATTCAAGAGAGGTCGTGAATAAGGATAAGGAAAGTCTTAACAAGGAGGATATACGGCTATGGGCATTGGCCAATAAAAATTTAAAAGCTATACCGGAACAATCCTTTGCAGCAGACCCTCTTCATGAGGAGAGGTATGAACTAGGTAAAATGCTTTATTATGAACCTAGATTAAGCATTAACGGCACGCAAAGCTGTAATACCTGCCATGATTTAAATACATTTGGTGTGGACAATTTATCCACATCCCCAGGAGCTATCGAAGGGAGACGGGGAGACCGCAATTCCCCGACTGTCCTAAATGCGGTATTACATGACAGTCAGTTCTGGGATGGCAGGGCTAAAACTTTGGAAGAGCAGGCTAAAGGCCCCATCCTTAATCCCGTCGAGATGGCCATTTCTCATGAAGATATTTTATTGGAAAGATTAGCGGGCATAGAAGAATATGTGACCCGCTTTGCCAATGCTTTCCCTGAAGATGCCAATGCTTTATCCTATGATAAT
The DNA here is from genome assembly GCF_000714815.1 of Anditalea andensis. Taxonomy (GTDB): domain Bacteria; phylum Bacteroidota; class Bacteroidia; order Cytophagales; family Cyclobacteriaceae; genus Anditalea; species Anditalea andensis. Next base: position 449,290 of record NZ_JMIH01000023.1, read on the forward strand.
TTGGCCATTGCCATTGGCACTTTCGAAAGTACTTTATTGACCCCTTCCCGATATGATGAATTCATGAACAAATCCTTTACAGCTCTTTCGGAAAAAGAAAAAAGAGGGTTTAGCATATTTATAGAATCCGGTTGCCAGACTTGTCATGATGGCCCGGCTTTGGGAGGGATCCAATACAGAAGGTTTGGAGAAATTAATGATTTTTGGACATTAAACAATAAAATCGGTAAGGACAAAGGCATGATTATGCTTACAGATAATCCAGGTGATCTTTATAAATTTAAAGTACCTTCTTTAAGAAATATTGAAAAAACCTATCCCTATTTTCATGATGGGAGCATTTGGGATTTGGAGACTTCTATCCATATCATGGCTAAAAGCCAGCTGAACCTTGACATGACTGACGAGGAAATTGAAGATCTGGTGGCCTTTCTCAAAACACTCACCGGTGAAGTACCAGAACGGGCAAGGCAAATTCCTGAGTTGCCTGGAAACTGAAAATTCAGAAAGGCAACCTCCAGAACGGGATGAAAGGTGAGGATGCATCTCTTAATAAATAATCTTCGGGCTTAAAAAAAATGAATAATGTAAGATTTGCGAGCTATGATTTAAATAATGATCAGAAATTTATAAACATACATCTCAATATTAATCACCATTCTGAAATCTCAAATCACCTCATCTTCACCTTATAAAATACATTTTAATCTCTTTCTATGGTTGGGTTTCTGTTATCATTAAGATAGATGATGTCTTCAGGAGATACATAGTCCATTTGGCAGGGAGCAGGTTAATAATTGTTCAATGGCTCCCTATTATAAAATATGATTATCAATACCCATCTATTTAAATTTTGAGGCTTAGGAGAAGCCGAAAACTATTGCTATTTTTTATCATCTATATTTGAATTCTACTATGTCTTCGTTTTCTTCTGAAGACAATCCATAAATAATTTGATTTTCCTCGTCTACAGTTAAGTATTTGATTGGCCTATCTAATTCAAACTGTCTCACCATTTTCCCATTATAATCAAATACAAACACGATACGGCTTTCTACCATACCAGTGGATTTGATTTTTGAAACTTTCTCTCCATTGTAAAGCATATATATATAATCCTCTCCCAAGAAAAAATCTTGATAGGTTCTTACAGCATCAGCATCATTCATGTAGTAATATGGATCATTTGCAGATCTATATCCCACTTTATAATCTGGAACCTCAAAAAAGGGACCTTCTACCACTAATATTTCTTTAGTTGGGTAATCCAGAATTTCAAAATGATCCCTGTCCATGGAGAAAAAGCCAAATTTACTTTTACTTTGGTTTGATGTGAAATGCATGGCAAAAGCAGAAATTGCTATATTTAGTGGTGGGTCACCAGGGAGCATTCCTTTCCAACTTCCATAGCCTCCTAAAATCTCTCCCTCTTTACTATATTCTACAAACTTTTCCTCTCCTGACACCCGAATACCCATTAGTGTAGTGTCAGTAAGCCATAAAATATCTGTAGCCAAAACAAATTCAGGATTTCTTTGCTTTAATTGTTTGCTAGAAAGTTTAGCAGTACTGTCTTCTAATGAGAATTCAGAAAAAACCTTATCGAAATTATATGCCCAGAACTTTCTAGGGGTAAAGCTGTAATCGAATGTCCAAATATAGGATATCTCACCTGGACCATATCCTTCTACTCCCAGCCCGTAAGCCCATTTCCTATCCTTAACATCAATTACATGGATCGGTGGTGACATTGCTTTATCAGAGACAATTATATGCCCATCGACCAGAAAGGGCTTTCTGGTATTATAAAAATTTTTGATTCCAAAGGGGATTCCTGTTAATTGCTCTGTATTTGGAAGATTACCCTCTATACGGACCCAAGTTTCCCCAGCCCGATATTCGGAGTTTTTATCGGATGAACACTGGCACAATATTACTAAAATAAGTAAAAGGGAAATTCTTGACATAATTTCATCTAAAAAGATCTTAATAAGCGGAAGAGAAACCTTCCCCCAACTATACATACAAAAGAACTCAATGGGCGATAGGACCACAATCAGGTCCTAGTCTTGAGTCTGCATAAGTAAATCCATATCGGTCGTTGCATCGAACGTTTGATTCTTGACAACAATCGGCCATAATTGATACTTCTGCTTTTGATTGATTTAGATCTATAAAAGTAGACCCTACTGTAATTCCTGCTCCCAATAGAAGCCCAAGCGCTAAAGGAGCTCTCAATAATTTTTCATAATTTGCATTTGTATGGTTAATAATGAATTAAACTACCTAAATCTAATGTTTTTTTTATAAATCCAAATTTAGTTATCTATTTTAGTCATATTGAGTACCTATATTAAAGCTTCACCACCTATTCTTCCAAATTATTAACTCCGAAGGATTTGTGTGGGTATATTAGAGATATTGGCGAGTAGTGCCAAGGCTGAGCCTTGTGCACGATTAAAGGTGAGGCTGAGCCTCACGATCATTATAAATTAATTGAGGCACAGCCTTATATTTACCAGTCCTAAGGCAGAGCCTTAGGACAACGGACCTGCAGATCATTCATTCTTCATTCTAACCTTATAAAACACATTATAATCCCTCTCAACGGAAGGCTTTCTATTGTCATTAAGAAATATAGTACCATCTGAGGACACATAGTCCATTTGGCCGGGAGCAGGGAAATCGTTTATAATCCCTACCTGTTTGCCATCTTTGGCGATGATGTAATAGGGTCTAAAATACTTTCTCAATGCCTCGTGCCATTCCGGGCTTCTTCCATAATTTTCATTCCCGGCTCTGAGTTCGCGTTGGACAGATTCTGGAACCTGGGTATTGAACTTTACGATCTGATAATCCCCAAACATGCGTAGGTCATTGAATCGGGGATAGGAGTTAAACGGATCATTAAATCCATTTGTAATCCATGTAGAAAGCGGAGCTCTTTCCGGATGAGCTAAATCTGTTACATGCTTTAAATTGGAAGTGCCAATTCCATCGTATACAAACAACTGGTCTCCCGTTCCCGGAAGTATGGCATATTCCATAGTAACCCGATTAAATTCCGACAACGGATAGCTTTCCCCAACATAAATTTTATCTTTCCTTGGAATCCACTGATGTGGAAAACTTTCCATAAAAGTCAGGCTCTCTAGATTTATATCATACCGGAAAACCACCTTTGCCTGTTCGTAAAATTCCTCATAAAGCTTCCCGGGATTTATATCTGCATAGGAAAAGGCATTTATTTCCACGCCAAATATATAGGGCTCTGCGTTTACCATACCCGTCCTAAAAGGTATTCTGTAATGATAGACCACAAAAGTATTGAAGTCCACCATTGGGGAAGGTAATACCCTAAGCTTTCTCTCAAATCCAACATCATAAATGTGAAACCTTGAATTTGCATCCATACAAACTACCTTGTCATCACCTAAAAACTGACATCCCAGAGCGCTTCCACCTACTTGGTCAGGGCCATTTCCAATGATATCAGGCTTAGCAACTACCCTCCCACTTTTATCCACCAAATAAACCGATTTACGTTTTCCCCTCAATAAATATAACCCATTACCCTCATGATAATCATCCAATTCCAAAGGTTCCAAAACATCAATTACCAATGAGTCAAGCAATTCAAAAGGCACTTCTCTTATTGCAGACTCATCATTAATATCGGACGGGCTGCAGCTTTGAAAAAACAGGATATAGCTAAATAGGGTAATTAGGAACATCCTTGGCATGAGATCAAATTAGTTTTAGATTGTAATAAAACAAATTATCTGATAATAAACAAAAGTATTAGTTATAAAATTAAAGATTTAAACGGCCGCGCGTGGTGCAAGCATCTCCGATGCGGCACCCTGATTATGAGTCTCTGACTCATATCTACACTTGAGTCAGAGACCCTATAACAGTCCTCCCAAGTCAGGGACTTTTTGAAGAATGTCGCGCGTGTGCAAGCATCTCCGATGCGGCACCTTGTTTATGAGTCTTTGACTCATAGATTCAATATCAGAATTCCCAAGTCAGAGAATTGAGAGAACAGCACATGTAGCGCAAGTATCTCCGATGTAATACCCTGATTGTGAGTATTATACTCAATACAAACTCACCCTCACTAACCCCTTCATCCCCGCATAATCCCTAGCGGAACTGAATAGATAATGTTCCTCTTCCTCCACAATCATTGCTTCCACAGGATTTTGGTGGATGTAGTGGAGTTTTTGTTCAAAAAACTTATCGGAGAAAATTTCTATTGGATGGAATCCATCTTTCCAGAAACGATATTTTTCAACTCTATCAGTGATGTTGCCTCTGAATTTCATATGTTTTACAATAAACTCCTGCCGAGATTCAATGGATTCCGTTTCTAGGCTCCATATAACTTTTTTGGCTACAAATTTCTTAAAATCTCTCATAATATCACTCAGCTTATAAGGTTCCTTTGCCCTACAAAGTAGATGTAAATGATTAGTCATAAGAACCCAGGCAAAAATCTCCAACCCCTTATTATCCACACAATAGTTGAGACTGTCAACAATATCTAATTTATATTCTTTTCTGGTAAATATATCCAGCCAATCTATGGTGGTGATAGTTACAAAATACACTGCATTTTGATCCGAAACTTTAAAAGGTCTATCCATATGGGTTATAAAAAATTTTACGATGATATCTATATGAAGAGTCAGAGACTCTATTACAGCACTCCCAAGTCAGAGACTTGCGAGAACCGCATGTAGTTAGTTGTGCAAGCATCTC
>NZ_JMIH01000024.1 GCF_000714815.1 Anditalea andensis
TGAAGGCTTTTTTGCGTTTGGGGGTAACTGAAATGGCACCACGGATTACCAGATAAGGAGATGGTTTATTTATATGACTGCGGAGTGTATCCTCCTATTCTCGGACCAGTCCTAAAAGTTGGGGGTTCTAACTGAATTGATTTTCTTTGTAAAAAAAAGAATTGGAACAGACAGACTTTCTCAGCTTGCTATTGCCGTCAGGTTTACTTGACTTTTTTAAGGTTACTTCCGCAGGTCGTAAGGATGGTGCCAATCATATTTACCTGGAGGAACTAAACATCCATCCCGAACATCTTCCAGGGGTGAAGCTTTCTTCCAAAGGTTTTTATGATGAAGTGACCATTCAGGATTTTCCGCTTCGTGGCAAAGCATGTTTTCTGAAAATTAAGAGAAGAAGATGGCTAAATGAGGACACAGGCAATAACGTAAGCAGAGGTTGGAAATTGGTAGTAAATGGAACGCGAATGACAGAGGAATTCGCGTTTTTTTAAAAAGGAACGATTGGACTCATCTCCCGTAAGCGGCAAAAGCCTGGCTGACACATTCCACCTAAACGGAAAAGTGCTTGAACATCAGTATGTCTTCCACTTAAGTAACTTCATGGACTGGCATCAAAAGGATCATGCAAAAGATAGGATACTTTGCCTGAAAACCTTGGGACGCATCTAAGTATCGATGAGACGGCCCTATCTCAGGGAGAACTATATACAATCGTGACCAATAAAGCAGCAAAAGGGAGAAAAGGTAGTATGGTGGCCATGATAAAAGGCACAGATAGTGAAGGTGTGAGCGCTATCCTCAAAAAGCTGCCCGAAGAAAAAAAAACTCGTGGAAGTGACTCTGGACATGGCAGCAAGCATGGAAAAGATCGTGCGCAGTAGCTTCCCTAAAGCCCAGCAGGTTACAGACCGGTTTCACGTCCAAAAACTGGTCTATGACGCAGTCCAGGAAATGCGGATAAATGCCATTGAGCAGGAAAACAAAGAAATAGAACTGAGCAGGGAATGCAAAAAGGCCTTTATCCCCCATAAGCTTGAAAATGGAGATACAGAAAAACAACTGCTGCCTAGAAGTAGATACTTGCTGTTTAAAGGAGAGGACAAATGGACGGTTTCTCAGGTCCACCGTGCTGAAATTCTTTTCAAGCGTTACCCAGATCTGGTAAAAGCGTACAAACTTTCAAGATCTTTAGCTAGAATCTACCAAACTAGCAAGATAAAAGGAATCGCTTTCACTAAACTGGCTCAGTGGTACAATGAAGTGGAATGATTCAAATCATTCAACACAGTTGCTAGAACCATACAAAACCACTACACCTCTATTCTCAACTTCTTTGACAAAAGAAGTACAAATGCTTCGGCTGAATCATTCAACGCTAAAATAAAAAACATTCAGAGCACAGTTCAGAAGCGTAACCAATGTCGAGTTCTTCCTATTCAGGCTATCAAACATCTATGTTTAAAATACTAAATCCCCAGAAATTCGGACTGATCCTTTTTTTGATACTCTGTAATAGATTAAATAGTTAAACAAAACTTAAAGTAAACACCGTCTCCTGATCAGGAATGGAATTGACTTCCAAATATCCCTTATGAAGGTTCATGATCTGTCTGGATATGGATAGACCAATACCACTACCGGTTTTTTTGGTTGTATAAAAAGGTACAAATATTCTTTCCAGTGCTTCCGGTACTATTCCTTCTCCATGGTCTATGACTTTGATATATGGATGGGAAAGGGTATTTAATCCTGCTTTTAGCTTAATGGTTTTATCTTTTGATTTATCCAATGCTTCTTTAGCATTTTTTATCAGATTAATTAAAATCATCTGAATAAGTTCCTGATCTGCGTTGATTTCAAGGTCTGCCGGGCTTATATCATAGATCAAGCAAACTTCAGATTTGTTCATTTCTTCTTTTAGGAGTACTGTAATATTTTCAAATAGAACTTTAACCGTAAAGTTTTTTAAAATCGGTTGCGGAATACTGGTATAATCCCTGTATGCGTTCACAAAGTCTACAAGGCCCGAACTTCTTTTAGCTATAGTACTCAGTCCTTCCCGTAGGTCTTCAAAGCCATCATGATCGATGACCAATTCTTCATTTACTTCTAATACATCTTCTTCTAAGATGATGCCTAGGGAATTGGCCAAGCTAGCTATAGGGGTCATAGAATTCATAATCTCATGTCTCAGCACTTTAGTTAGATTCTGCCAAGCCTCTAACTCGTTTTTCTGTAGTTCTGACTGGATGTTTTGAAAAGATAATAGTGTCCAACTGACACCACCCATTTTAAATGACGCTGATTGGAAATTGAGATGTAAGTCATGGTTGATCTTTATAGCAAAAGAACCCCCAGGTTTTATTTGGAGAATTTTCTCCAAAAGCGATCTTGACAACTTACCAAAATCATAGATATCTTTAAATTGCGGGATTTTCAACAGTTGTTTAGCTGCTCCATTGATGACCCCGATCTTTCCGGTATGATCAAAGGATATGATTCCGGTATTGATATGTTGGATCATAATTTGAAGAAAAAGCATTTGTTCCTCTTTTTCAGCTCTAGTTTTTTTAAAAGCTTTAATGACCTCATTAAAGGACATGTTCATTTCTTTAAAAGATTTGCCTAACGGACTGTCTTTAGTAAATGATGAAGAAAAATCTGCATATCGTATCGATTCTAAGAACCTTGTTATTTTCTTATTAGTAGTATTTCCATATTCAATAAGGTTATATGTTTGAAAGCCTAAAATCAGAATGATGACTGAAGCTAATAGATATGAACTGTCGTTTATCCATAAAGTTGTACCTAGGAAAGCAGCCCCTACCAATAATATAACCCTATAGATGACACCAAAAGCAAATGATTTAAAGCCCATATCTTTCCAGGCGTCTATAAAGGGAAGATCGTGTAAGCCCAAGTTCTTCAGCTGCCCGGGTGATGTGTCCGTTATGCTTTTGGAGTGCTTTTCGGATCAGGATCTTCTCCACATCTTCAATGTTCAAATGATCTATACTCACCATTTCATCCTGTTTTTCCGGAAGGACATTCTTTTGAAAAAAGAGGTCTTCAGGCTGCAGTACACTGTGATTGGTCATGATCACTGCCCGCTCTATGCTGTGCTGAAGCTCTCGGATATTACCTGGCCAGTGATATTTTTGCATTCTTTTGATCAATGCCTCTCCTGCTTTTCGTATATCCTTATTGTATTTTCTGGAATAGGTGTCTATGAAATGGTTTGCTAGCAACGGTATGTCTTCAAGTCTTTCTTTTAAAGATGGTAATTTTATCTCGATTGTATTTATCCTATAAAGTAGATCCTGCCGGAAAGTATTTTCATATACCATATGGTGGATGGGCATATTGGTGGCAGAGATCAGCCTGATATTGACAGGGATGGGTTTATTTGCTCCTACACGTGTTACTTCTCTATTTTGAAGAGCAGCGAGAAGTTTAGATTGAAGGGGGAGGGGGAGGTTCCCTATTTCATCTAGGAAAAGGGTACCTTTATTTGCCTGTTCAAATCTCCCCGCTCTATCTTCTTTAGCGTCAGTAAAGGATCCTTTTTTGTGCCCAAATAACTCGCTTTCAAACAGAGTAGTAGTAATAGCACCCAAATCTACCCCGACAAAAGCCTCTCGGTATCTTTTTGAGTTTCTGTGGATGGCTCTGGCGATGAGTTCCTTGCCGGTACCATTTTCTCCCAATATCAATACATTGGCGTCTGTCACGGCTACCCGCTCTATAGTTTCGAATATTTTTTGCATCGCGCTGCTCTGCCCGATGATATCTTTGAATTTACTGTCGATATCCTGATAAAGCTGATGCTGCTGCGTCTTTAGCTCTGATACTTCTAATTTAGATTGCCTCAGGCGTAAAGCAGCATTGAGAGTGGCCAAAAGCTTTTCGTTTTCCCAGGGCTTCAAAACAAAATCAGTAGCCCCTTCTTTGATTGCTTTCACAGCCGTATTGACATCTCCATAGGCAGTGATCATAACCACCACTGCCGAGGAGTCAAGTTCCAGAATTCTATCCAGCCAATAAAAGCCTTCTTGACCACTGCTTACATCTTTGGTAAAATTCATGTCCAGCATGATGACATCATACTGTTCGTTCACTATAAGGATAGGCAATAAGTCAGGGTTGGTTTCTGTATCGACCTGGCCAAAATTTCTTTTTAAAAAAATCTTTGCAGCTTTTAATAAATCTTCATTGTCATCTACAATTAAGATCTTACCGGATTTTTGCTCTTTCATGTTAATTTATTATCCCAAATAAAATTTACGCAATTCAAACTAGAATTCCCGGTCTTTATATGACTAAAGTTATACCGTTTTCTTTGGTCGCTGTTTAATATGCAGTTTAAGATGCCCTATCCATTAAATTTAGGTTATTTAATTTTTTTCTACTCTGTTAAAATATAGAATCATTTGTTCACATCATTACAGTTTTGGTCGAATGCGGACAATAATGTTCGATAAAATGATCCGTAGGAGGGGAAATTGGCCCCCAATAGACCAATTTCGATTGTTTTGCCATGGCATATATATTGGCATAATCAGAACAGAGAATAATCAGTGACTAGAAGAAATGGATCGGAAATTAGAGAAAAAAACATGGACACCAAAATTTATCAGCATGATAGCTGGGGGTGTTTTGATAATAAGTTTAGTAGTATACCAGTTGGTTTTTGCAGACAGCCGATCGTCTATGCGGGTCAGTAGTGATAGGATCACAATAGCTACAGTAACCCAAGGAGAGTTTACTGATTATATACCTGTGAGTGGCAGCATAGAACCGGGTGAGGTGTTTTATTTAGATGCTATAGAAAGAGGGAATATTCAGCGTATAGTCAGGGAATCAGGTGCTATGGTCAATACAGGCGATACTATTTTGGTCCTGACCAATTCCAACCTGCAACTGGACGTGATGCAGCGGGAGACAGATCTTTATTTTCAGATCAATAATTTAAGACAGACCAGGCTACTTTTGGATCAAAACGACCTTAATCAGCAGGCACAGCTGGCTGAAATTGATTACCAGATCAACCTATTAAAGCCTCAGTACGAGCGGTTCAAAGAGCTGCATGGCAAAAAGCTCATCTCCGATCGAGAGCTGGAGGAGGTTAAGGAGCAGTATGATTATAACCTGAAAAGAAAAAAACTGACTTATGCTTCATATTTAAATGATTCTATAGCACGATCTGTCCAAAAACGTCAATTAAGAGATTCTGAAACACGAATGGAGCAGTCACTGTCGGGGGTTGGACATATATTAGATAATTTGGTAGTCCGTGCACCTATATCCGGACAGCTTGCTACTGAGCAGATAGAAGTGGGCCAGTCCATCAGTGCCGGACAGCGTTATGGCCAGATAGATATTCAGGATAGGTATAAAGTAAGGGTTCCCATAGATGAGCTCTATTTGCCTAGAGTAAATACAGGTTTGAAAGGAACTTTTACCTTTTCTGGTGGATCGTATGAACTGGAAATCAATAAGATTTATCCTAATGTGACCGGTGGTAGATTTGAGGTAGATATGATTTTTACCGATGAGGCCCCCTCCGGTATCCGAAGGGGGCAGACTGTAAGGATCAGGTTGGAGCTGGGTGAAAGTCAGCAGACAACTCTAATCCCTACAGGAGGCTTTTATAAAGATACAGGAGGTAACTGGGTATTTGTGATCAATGAAAAGAATGGTAGAGCGGAAAGGCGCGACATCAGGTTGGGCCGCAAAAACCCTGAATTCTATGAAGTGCTGGATGGTCTATCTAAAGGCGAACGGGTCATCATATCGGGATACGAAAATTTTGGCAGAAATGAGGTGCTGAATCTGCAGTGAGATGACAGATGACCAGGAAGTGAGGTGTTTGCGTTAGATAGGAAATTAAGAATAGAACATATAAAAATTATCGTATCATTATTTATCTCTTATATATTCTAAACTTAATTAAAAAACTCCATGCAATTTAAATTTGAAAAGTTATTGATCTGGCAAAAGGCAATAGATTTTGGAGAAGATATATTTATGGCAAGTTCGAAATTCCCCAAAGTAGAAATTTATAATTTAATTTCACAAATTAGAGGAGCTGTGGATTCTATAGCCCTAAGTAGTTACATGTTTACATAAAGCCACGCGAAAAAAATATATCTCTAGAGAAGAGTTTGATATTCAATATGCAGAAGCATTTCATTTAATGGACATGATAGCATCATTTAAAATCAAAAATCAATTAGTAGAATTATCATTGGTCATCTGACTTATAATTTAATTTTCATAATAATCACATCACATGCAAAACATTATCAAAACCGTCAATCTTAAAAAACTCTACACCACTGAGGAGGTAGAAACTACCGCACTGGATGATATTCAGATAGAGATTAAAAAAGGTGAATTTGTAGCCATCATGGGCCCATCAGGTTGTGGTAAATCTACGCTTTTGAATATCATAGGACTTCTTGATAATCCGGACTCCGGTGAATACCACTTCATTGATCATGAAGTCGCTAAGTTTTCAGAAAGGCAGCGGTCACAGCTACGGAAGGGAAACATTGGCTTCGTCTTCCAGAGCTTTAACCTCATCGACGAACTTACCTGCTATGAAAATGTGGAGCTTCCACTGTTATATCTTAAGATTCCTTCTGATGAACGCAAAAGAAGGGTAGAAGAGGTGCTGACCAGGATGAACATCATGCACCGAAAGGATCACTTCCCGCAGCAGCTCTCCGGTGGACAGCAGCAGCGGGTGGCCATAGCCCGCGCTATAGTAGCCAGACCATCTGTCATCCTTGCCGATGAGCCTACAGGTAACCTGGATTCTGCAAATGGTGAAGAAGTAATGCGGCTGTTAGAGGAGCTAAATAATGAAGGCACAACCATCGTGATGGTAACCCACTCTCCTCATGATGCCAATTATGCCCATAGGATCATCAATCTGTTTGATGGTAAGGTAGTAACTGAAAATATCAAGGAGCAATTCCATGTCTGATGTCAATCTGACTAATTTTTAATCCCATGTTAAAAAACTATTTCAAAATAGCATTCAGGGGCTTTGCTAAGCACAAGCTGACCTTTTTTATCAACCTCTTCGGCCTTGCCCTGGGCTTGTGGGTAGCCATGCTCATCGGACTTTGGGTACAGGATGAACTGTCGATGAACCGTGATTTTAAAGATATCGATCAAGTCTACAGGGTGATGGGACACCAGCGCTACGGCGACGAGATTTATACTTTTGCCTCTACTCCGGGGGTATTAGCTAAGGAACTAAAGGAAGTACAGCCAGAAGTAGAATTAGCCACTACATTTACCTGGATGGAAAAAAACCTCTTTGTTCAGGAGGATACCAGAGTGAAGCTGGAAGGTTTTTACGCTGAACCTGATTATCTACACATCCTCCAATATGAGCTCCTTCACGGGGACAGGGAGAAGATCCTTACCGAAAAATCCAACATTGTCCTGACCAAAGAGGCCGCTATAAAACTGTTTGGCAGGACTGATGTATTGGGGGAAGAACTGGTTATGAAGGACGATACGGTGAGGAGCTTTTATGTGCAGGCTGTCTTGGAAACCCTCCCTTCCAATAGTACTTGGAAATTTGAATATATACTGCCCTATCAGGTTACCTTTGATCATCCAAATAATGAATGGATGCGACGATGGGATAGCAATGGGCCCAACACTTTGGTGAGATTGCGTCCTAATACTAATGCTGAAGCTTTTTCTGAAGGTATTGCGGGATTTGTAAAAGAGCGATATGAAAACAGTAATGTAACATTAATTGCCTATCCACAGAAGGAACTGTATCTACGTGGTAAATTCGTAGATGGAAAGCAACAGGGAGGAAGGATCGAATATGTAAGACTGTTTTCGATAATCGGGATCTTCGTATTATTGATTGCCTGTATTAACTTTATGAACCTTTCTACAGCCAAGTCTCAGAAAAGAGCCAAAGAAGTAGGTGTAAGAAAAGTCGTGGGGGCAGAAAACAGTAGTCTGATATTCCAGTTTTTAAGCGAATCCCTCATACTGACGTTTATTGCTTCATTATTTGCTTTACTATTGGTGATCATTACCATGCCGGTTTTCAATGAGTTGACAGGAAAAACGCTTTCCATACCTTATTCGGAAGGAGGATTTTGGCTGTATTTACTGATCATTATTCTCTTTACTGGGACTGTAGCAGGAAGTTATCCGGCATTTTATCTTTCCGCTACCAAAGTAGTGGCAGTATTTAAAAACAATATGAAAGCCGGTAAAAATGTAGTGTGGGCCCGAAAGGGATTGGTACTGGCGCAATTTATCCTGGCTACCACACTGATCGTTTCTACGGTGGTGATTTATCAGCAGATCAATTATGCCCTTCAGAAAGATCTGGGCTATGTGAAAGAGCAATTATTGACCATGCCTTTAGAAGGACAGATTGGCGCTAATTTTAACGCGTTCAAAACCAGGCTGGAACAACATCCGGAAATAAAATCTGTAAGCCGATCTACCCATAATCTATTAGGACGCAATTCAAACACAGGAGGTGTAAGCTGGGAGGGAAAAGACCCAAACTTCACCGCGCTCTTTGAAATCATGTTTGTGGACTATGGGTTCATTGAAACAGTGGGAATGAAATTGGTAAAAGGTGAGGATTTCAATATCAATAAAGGAGCTGATTCGTTACAGGGAGCCATTATCAACGAAAAAGCATACCAGCTGATCACGCAGGGAAATCCTGATGCTACGTCCTTCAGTCTATATGATGAAGAGAGAAACATCACAGGGGTGGTCGCGGATTTTCACTTCCAAAGTGTGCATGAAAATATGGAGCCTGTTATTTTCCTATTAGGGCCTGATTATGCGGGCCAGGGATTTATCCGCCTGAATACTGCGAATATCCAAAACACCCTCGCATCCATAGAAAATATAGCAGCTGAAATCAATCCTGATTTTCCTTTTCAGTATAGTTTTATGGACGATAACTATGCAAGAATGTACAGTGAAGATGTCCGGCTAAGAGATTTGGCCAAATACTTTAGTATTTTGACCATATTGATTTCCTGTTTGGGTTTATTAGGTTTATCCGCCCATATAGCTGAGCAAAAGACCAAAGAAATAGGCATCAGAAAAGTCTTGGGAGCTTCTACTTTATCCATTTTAAATGTGATTAACAAAGAATTTTTGATCATCGTTTTGATTTCGATCGCTATCGGTTCGGGAATGGCATATTGGTTCATGCAGGACTGGCTAAGCGGTTATGCTTACAGCATTGAATTTGAATGGTGGTTTATTCCATTGGCGGCCATGGTTATTTTGAGCATAGCTTATATGACAGTCACGCTTCAGTCTTTCAGGGCGGCGCGGGTTAATCCTGTCAATTCTTTAAAGACGGAATAAGAAATGTCCTGCCTGTATGTGAACTGACCTACAGGCAGTACATTTATACATATTATTGAAATCCTGATATTTTTAAAAGCCAGATTGACGGAATAGGAAAGTTATTTTATATATTGAACACATTAAAAAAGTATTTGTAATTTTCTGAGGAGAATGGAAGAGGAAACTGAATTACCTAAAGAAAATAGGGACAATTCTAAATTTTGGAAAGACAGTAACAGGCTACTGAGTTTTTCTGCGATGTTTATCAGTGCGGTTACCTTATTTATTCTGATCTACCAGACCAGTTTAGCCACCAAGCAGTTTGATCTGGAGCAGAAACAACAATTGGCTTCGGTGATGCCTTATTTGCTGGTAGCCACAAGTTATATGAGTGAAGATGAATTTACTGTTACTGTAGAAAATCTTGGTATAGGACCGGCCTTTATTAAAAATGTCCAAGTTCATTATAAAGATAGCATTTTATCAAAATACTGATTATCCCATGATTTTTATTATCCTCTCCGATGAAGGAGTTTATGATGGGCAAAGGGATATTTATTCTAATTTAATGGCTGGTTTTGTAATACCGGCCGGTAGAGAAATTATACATATGAAAATAAATAAAGGTAAGAGGCCTCATATATGGGATGATCTTTTTGCTTCTGAAAATATAGCCATAGAAATAGAATACGCCTCAATCTACGATGAGCGTTGGGTAGTAAAAGGCTTGTTTAGCGAGCCTGTTAAGATAAAAGGAATTGATGATTGAATATATTTAGAGGCGAATACAGTAATAGAATAGGATAGCATTTTAATATAGTTCAGTGTTATCCCATGAGAAGTTTGAGATGGGTGTAACCTGTTTAGCTTAATAGATATTCTTTCACATCCTACATCATAGATATAAATTTTTTGTCCCTCCTGATTTCATTTGGTACATGTTTAAAATGGGCGAGCACTATGATATGGTGCTTTTGGTATTATTACAAACATAATATTGATTTATAGAGAATATCGCGATTTGATAGAAAAAGAGAAGTAAATACCTTCGCTTCCGGTGAGCCGAAAGGAGTGACCATCCTTGCTGGGCAGAAATTTTCAGAATTGGTATGGGGATTTGGATTTATCCCATAGAAATGAACAACTCAGAGGGATCAGAGGAACAGAATATATCTTTGGATTTATGTATTGGTCAACAGCGATGCATTTAATAACATACATCAAATTCGGCCGTTTGCGGACATATTTGTACGATCCGGATCTGTGTAGGATAAAGAAACCATGATCAAGAGGGTCTAAATGAATGTTTTCAAATGGTATAAAAATAGTTTATACCTTAAAATACAAAAAAGAAAATCATGCTGCATCATAATATCATACTCATCTTCAGAAATTTTAAGCGCTTCAAAAGCTCATTTTTTATCAACCTTATCGGTTTGTCAACCGGTCTGGCTTGCTCCCTGCTTATTTTTCTTTGGGTGATGGATGAATTGAGAATGGATAGGTTTCATGATAAGCAAAGCCAGATCTATCAGGTGATGGAAAATCACCGGCTTGGAGCAGATATCAATACCATTCCTAATACTGCAGGATTATTGGCCGAATCTATGGCGGAGGATTTTCCTGAAGTGGTTTATGCTGCCACAGTGGCTCCGGCGAAGTGGTTTGGAGATTTTAATCTGAAGGTTGAAGGCGCCGACCATGTTAAATCAAAAGGACAGTTTGTAGGAAAGGATTTCTTAAAGATATTCTCTTACCCATTGGTAGAGGGAGATAAAGATCAGGTACTTGATGATAAATATGCCATAGTAATTACTGAATCATTAGCTGAAAAATTATTCAATACGAGTGAAGGGTTAGTGGGGAAATCCTTGGAAGTGAACCTTATGCAATATGCCCATGCGGTTACGATTACCGGGGTGATGAGAGATTTACCTCGCCATAGTTCCGAACGGTTTGATTTTTTGGTGAACTTCGAAGCTTTCAAAGAAATCAATCCATCAGTAGTCCATTGGGGTAATTCCGGGCCACATGCTTATCTGCTTTTGGAAGAGGGAACGGATGAACAGGCTTTCAATTCCAAAATAGAAAACTACCTACATACCAAAAGTGATGAAACCGGTTTTAGAAGTCTATTTGCCACACCGAATGCAGATGTTTATTTATATGGATTGTATGAAAATGGGAAGCAGGCCGGCGGCAGGATATCTTATGTCAAGCTTTTTTCACTTATAGCGGTTTTTATCCTCCTGATCGCCTGTATTAATTTTATGAATTTATCTACTGCCAAAGCCTCCCGAAGGGTGAAGGAAGTAGGCATTAAGAAAGCTATCGGTGCTAATAAAAGTGTGTTGGTATTTCAGTACTTAGGAGAATCTCTTTCGATGGCCTTCATTTCTCTTTTGGTAGCTTTACTGCTAGTGGTTCTCGCACTGCCGCAGTTTAATGTAGTGACGGGTAAAGCATTGTCATTGGGACTTGATGCTTCTATGGTTGTGATGGTAGTATTGATCACCCTAATTACCGGTCTGTTGGCTGGAAGTTATCCTGCCTTCTATCTTTCCGGATTCAATCTTGTTTCGATTTTAAAGGGAAATATGAAAAGTTCTTTCAGAGAACTGCTGGCAAGAAAGGGTTTGGTAGCTTTTCAGTTTGCACTGTCGGTAGTAATGATTGTTTCTGTCATTGTAGTTTATCTACAGATCGAATATGTCCAGAACAAAAATCTGGGATTTGATAAAGAAAATGTACTGACTTTTCCTGTAGAAGGGAAGGTAGCATTGAACACAATTACTTTTTTGTCAGAGCTAGAAAGAATTCCAGGAATAATTCATGCCGGCAGTATGCAACAAAGAATGATAGGAAATGCCAATAGAACAGTGGGTGTCCATTGGGATGGGAAAAATCCGGAGGAAACAATAGAGTTTGCAAATTTTACTGTAAGTCCAGGGATTATTGAAGTTTTTGGAATTCCGGTAGTAGCTGGAAGAACCTTATCAGCAGAAGTAGCTTCTGACAGTTCAGCATTAGTCCTCAATGAAAAAGCTGTGGCTATAATGGGTCTCGAAGAACCGGTAGGTGCCAGCGTGAATCTATGGGGACAGGATAGGACAGTAATAGGAGTAGTTCAGGATTATCATTTTGAATCAATGCAAGAGACTGTCAAACCGTCTTTCTTTAAATTAGATGACTGGGGAAACGGTATGCAAAAAGCGGCTGTCAAGATTCAGTCAGGAAGAGAGAAAGAAACCTTGGCGGCTTTACAAAGCTTTTATAAGTCATACAATCCGGGTTATGAGTTTGCATACACTTTTATAGATGCCGAATATCAGGCGCTATATGAAGCAGAAGAAAGGGTAGGAGTACTATCTAAATATTTTGCAGGACTGGCAATCCTTATCTCCTGTCTGGGATTGTTTGGATTATCTGCATTCTCTGCCGAAAGGAGGACAAAAGAGATCGGTATCCGAAAAACGTTGGGGGCCAGTGAACTGGGAATCGCGTGGTTACTCACTTCCGAATTTACTAAGCTTGTATTGATGGCTTTGATAATAGGACTTCCTATTAGCTATTTTATAGTAGCCTATTGGCTGGGCCAATATGCTTATAAAATTAATTTGGAATGGTGGTATTTTTGTGGAGCGGGTATGATTACCTTATTGGTGGCGATGATCACGGTCAGTTTTCAGTCTTCAAAAGCCGCAATGATGAATCCTGTTAAATCACTTAGAAATGAATAAAAGGTTTTTTCTGCTAAATCATTAAATTAAAAATACCGTATTAATCTGATCTTCTTTCTAATGCTTTTATCTGCTGAAAAGGTAGCTCCTGTGACAAATGACATGGCACAGGCATCTTGTCTGTTCGATTCACACGAACTCCAATAATCATTTTCTGAAAATCCTCCAATTTGTTCCCGGTTTGAATATAGGATAAGTGCTTCGCCTCTGGTAGGTATGAACCAATCATTATATCCATTATATTCAGAATCTTGAGCTATTTTAGCAGCTACGGTTCCGTCATTTGTAGGATGGCATTGGGAGGGATTATTATAATAATCAGGCAGGTTGTCATGAAATGCAGCCACTGTACTGGTATTGGTCCTTCCATTGCCTATTTCCCGGGAAGTACCCCCTACTTCAGAACCCCGGCATCCCCATTGTGTATCAGTGGGAAAATCTTCTATGGCAACTATTATTCCATGTACTTCTCCTGTTCTGTACCCAGCATCTGCAGGCGTAAATAAATAAGCTAATATTCCACCTTCCATTTCTGTGCCTACAGCGGGGAGACTTGTTTCTGGACTTTCTTCTTCCTTACAGCTGACCAAAGTACAGAAAAGAAGAAATAGGAAAAACAGATTTTTAAACTGATTATTCATTTATGGGTATTTTTAAGTTCTGGCTGGAAAGTTAAATAATTTAATTCATATTTATTATGATTTTTGTAGTTTGTTTATAAATAAATGTAATTAAATATTTAAAAAGGTTATTTGACTGAAATTACTTATCAGCACCTTTAGTGCTAGCTAAGAGTACGGTAATAAATTGAATATGTATGGTCGATGGTGCCAAATTTTGTCCGCAAAAATTTCTGTTTATAACAAAACATACCTACAGGAGTCCTTATAAAAAATCACTAGTGTCTGAGAACCGATTTTAAAATAAGGGTAGATTCTGTGATTTGAACCTGCCCTGTTTTTTTGTGTTTTGTGTTTGCAACAACATAAAGTACACATGGCTAAAAATACACATTTCTTTGGACAGCCGATTTTTTCTTAGCTTCTCTTTGGTAGATAAGTCAATTTTAAGGTCAAAGCAAAACATCAATCTGATAGATATTACAAGAAATTTGACACCTAGCAGCATTTGGTCACCAGGTTATACTGTTCTTTAAGTGGGGCTACATTACTCAGAGAGCTCTCCACTGGACTTCTGGCCTGGCAGAATAAGCTGGCCCACATTGTAATGCCTTCTTCTCCTAAAAGATCGACTATATCTTATGTGAACAGCAAACCGCCAGGTGAGGTATTTTAGGATACTTAGTTGGAGCTTTTTGAAAAATATAGCCATGTTTTACCAGATAAGCCGACTAAAAATGGAAGTTTTAAAAAAGCTTTTCACAGTCAATTCTACAGTCGTCAGTTTGTTTAAGGATATTCTTAAAGTAGCGGGATGACCCGGAAAAAACATCAGTTGGCATAGAAATAGTTTGAACTATTAGAAATAGTCAAGCTATGCCAGAACTGCCAGATTTACAAGTTTTCAGTAGAAACCTTCACGAAAAGATAAGTGGAAAAACCGTGAAGAAAGTAACCGTTCATCGCGCTAAGAAGCTTAATGTGACGGAAAAGGAACTTCAGCAGGCCTTGCATGACCAAAAGATAAAACAAGTAAGAAGGGATGGCAAAGAATTGGTCATTGATTTCCCGAATGGCAATAGTCTTTACCTTCACCTCATGCTTAACGGGTCAATGCACCTTTTCGAAAATAAGCATGATCAAAAATATGCTATACTAGAAATAAGATTCACGGATGGATGTGGCCTGCTCATGGCTGATCCCAGAGGTATGGCAAAACCCACCTTAAACCCTCCGCATGCTGATGGTATTGATTCCTTATCAAAAGATTTAGATACTCCATTTTTAAAAGAGGTGATGAAGGACAAGCAGGCTTCTGTTAAAAATTTTCTATTGGATCAGAAAGTGATCAGAGGAATAGGCAATGCTTATTCGGATGAGATCTTATGGGAAGCACGCATATCGCCTTTCTCCATCTGCAGTAAAATCCCGCCAAAGAAAGTAGAGGATCTAGTCAAATCCATTAAGGAGGTTTTGGTATCAGCAGAGCAAAAAATCACTGAAAACTATCCGGACATCATCAGTGGAGAAATCAGGGATTTTCTTCTCATCCATAATCCCAATAAAAGTGAGAGCCCAAATGGATATGAAATTAAGGTAGAGAAGGTAGGTTCTCGAAAAACCTACTATAGTGAAGAACAGAAACTATATAAATGAGGCATGGCTAAGAAAGGTAAGATGTATATTGGAACCTCGGGCTGGCACTATAAGCACTGGAAGGGCACTTTTTACCCGGAAGGCACGAAAGATGCCCAGCAGATGGAATATTATCTGCAGCATTTTGATACCGTAGAGATCAATAATTCCTTTTATAAATTACCCTCAACCACCACTTTTGAAAAGTGGAAAGAGGCAGTCCCTGATGATTTTATTTTTGCCATCAAAGGCAGCCGCTTTATCACCCATATGAAAAAGTTAAAAGTGCAGCGGGAAAACATTGAAAAATTTTTTAATGGCACAGACAGATTGGAAGAAAAGGCCGGGCCCATTCTTTTCCAGCTGCCACCTGGCTGGAAAATAAATGCAGAAAGGCTGAAGGATTTTTTAGGACAGCTACCTAAGGATTATAGATACACTTTTGAATTCAGAAATGACACCTGGTATGATGAGAAGATATACGATCTACTGAAGACAAATAATTGTGCATTCTGCATCTATGAATTGGCCGGTCATATATCTCCGATGGAAATTACTGCAGATTTTGTATATATAAGGTTACATGGTCCCGGGGACAAATATCAGGGGAGCTATGATCATGCTACACTGCAATCCTGGGCCGATAGATGCAGAGGATGGCAAAATGAAGGAAAGGATGTGTTCGTTTACTTTGATAATGATCAGGAAGGATATGCCGCATTTAATGCAAAAACGCTTATCGAAATGGTCCATCATTAGATGGACTTAAACTATAACTTCTGTTTTTAATCCAATTTTTTTTTGAATAAAGCGTTTACTTTATCGTTTAGATAACTTTTTGCTTGTCGTAATCTACCCATTAGTTTGTCGTAATACCATGTTTTAAAGAAAAATAAAAGCATTAAATTTGGTATAACCATTTGTGAATAAAACGTTTAAATCAAATTTAAATAATCATGAAACCAATTGTTTTTATTAATCTTCCTGTAGCTGATCTGGCTGCATCAATGAAATTTTACAATACAATAGGATTTATTAATAATCCGCAATTCACCGATGATACGGCAGCTTGTATGGTATATTCCGAAGAAATTATGGTAATGCTGCTTACCCATGAAAAATTCCAGTCATTTACCACCAAGGCTATTTCTAATTCACATACCCATGCACAGGTAATGAATGCATTAGCTTTTGAGACCAAAGATAAGGTAGATGAGCTTACTGACCTTGCCCATTATGCCGGAGCTACTGAAGCCCGACCAAAATCCGATTATGGCTTTATGTACGGTACAGCTATAAATGATCTAGATGGCCATATATGGGAATTTTTCTGGATGGACCCAACTTATATAGAAAAATCTGAAGGTGAATTTGAAAACCAATAAAATAGATATCTTACTATAAACCCCTACTTTGGATTTGGTAGGAGAATGCAGAGATGTGATGGCTTTTTGTCAAACTTGTACTGTAGTGAATAAGATTTTAAACATTTGGTGAATTTTAAATATCCTCTCAATGCCTCACAGCAAAAGATGGTCAAATTCACCATTCCATTTTGAAGTCAGGTAAATTGTCAATTATAGCTATCAATATAAATCCTGCAGTGATTGGGAATGATAGCGATATTGTGATAGTTCTGAGGGTGGATTCAGCAAGAGATATTCTTTAAAGTTATGGCCTGTTAATGAAGATGGCCGGTAGTAGGTGATTTAAAATTCCTCTTGGAGAAAGCTTGTGAGGAGAGTACAAGTCAAATTTCAAAAGATTTGGATATGGGATTTTTTAAATGTAAAGATAAAAGTTTAACAAAAATTTAAAAATATGGAAAGTGATAAAAATGTAATACTCAAAAAATTCAATAAGGCTTTTGCTGAAGGCGATGTAGATACTATATTAAATTATGTCAGCGATAATATTATATGGAATATAAAGGGAGATAAGCTAGTAAAAGGTAAGGAAAACTTTGCCGTTTATATCAAAGAAATGGCCACTCATGAATCAATGGGCCTAACACTCGGTCTTCCGGTGATAAATGGGTCATTTGCAGTGTTGGAAGGGCAAATGACCTCACCTAGTGGTAATATGTATGCTTTTTGTGATCTTTATACTTTTGAGACAGAGGAGGGGGGGGAAATCAAAAGTCTTACCTCATATGTGATAGAAATACCAAATTCATAACAAATAAAAATGTCCGCTGTAGAACAATATTTTAATGAATCGGACAGGTCGGTTGGAGAAATGTGCTTTTCAGTATCCTTAGCTTATGTTTTGGGCTGGCATATAATTGGTGTTTGTATTTAAGCTATTAAGTATATAAACCATATGTTATGAAAATTATAAGAACTTGCTCATTAATTTTGGTGCTATCTATATTCGCATCAGTTCTCCATGCCCAAACATCTGAAATTCGAAATGTGGGTACATTTAATACTATCAAAACTGGAGGAAGCTGGGATGTAATCCTTGAAAAGGGTGACAAAGAACAAGTCAGGCTTGAAACTAAAAATTTTGATCTGAATAAAGTGGTTACAGAAGTGAAAAATAATACTTTACACATTGATTTGGAAAAGGGCAATTATAAAAATGTAAATTTTAAAGTTTATGTGACATATATTGAACTCGAATCTATTAAATCTGGGGGTTCTGGAACTATAAAAAGCAACAGTGATATTGTAGCCGATGATTTAGTGATCAGCATAAGTGGGTCTGGAGATGCGCAGTTTCAAAATATCACCGCCGATAAAGTATTAGTGAGTATGAGTGGATCTGGTAATATAGATATAGCGGGAGGATCAGTAAAACATCTGACCATAAAACAATCCGGAGCAGGTAACTATAGAGGTTTGGATTTCCAGGCGGAAGATGCTGAAGTCAATCAATCCGGTTCAGGAAACACAGCATTAACTGCTAATAACTCACTTTCTGTACGTTCTTCAGGCAGCGGGAATATAGATTATAAAGGTAGTGCGGAGCACCGAGATGTAAGGTTTACCGGTTCTGGAAGAGTAGCCAAGCGTTAAACATAATTATCGACGCCCAATACCTATCCAGTAAGTTTAATATTCACGAAGTGATATTGAGTGTATATTAGCTGTTAGTTCTGGTACCAATCATATATGAATCTAAGTAAAGTAGGGAACATCCTCTTTTTCGCTGTTTCCCTTTCCTCACTTGGAGGTTTTATAGTATGTTTTTTGTAGATAAATCTTGAATACAGTGTATAAATATGCGCTTTGTTTTTATAGTCAGTAGATGAATGAAGATATTGAAAACGATAAAAAAATATAAATTCTCTAGTCTTCGCCCTACCTTACGGATGCATGCTTAGGGCTTTTTCTCTTCTTTCTTGCCCGTAAGCTGGTTCGGTCTTCATTTCCACTAGTCACATGATTCCAGTATCTATCTTTATATCCTCGCCTGATAAGTATATAGCTGATGGTACCTTCCTTTCTTTTCTATGAGGTCATCATGTCTGCCCTGTTCTGCTATATGTCCTTGTTCGATGACAAGTATCTGGTCCGCTTGGCGGATAGTACTCAATCTATGGGCTATTACAAAAGTGGTTCTGCCTTTCATGAGTTCTTTTAGGCTGGCTTGAATCAGTGTTTCACTTTCTGTATCAAGATTAGAAGTTGCTTCATCTAATATAAGAATCTTCGGGTCAGCAAGTATTGCTCTGGCTATAGCAATCCGCTGTCTTTGGCCTCCGGACAGTTTTACACCTCTTTCCCCTATAAGCGTGTCCAGTCCAGATTCAAATCTATCTGTAAATTCTTGAACATGTGCAGCTTGCACCGATTGCTGAAGTTGCTCTTCTGTAGCACCTGGCCTCGGAAAAAGGATGTTTTCTCTTATAGTCCCTTCAAATAGGAAATCGTCCTGAAGGACTACTCCAAGATGGCTTCTATAATTTTCTAAACTTATCTGCTGCAGATCGTGGCCATCTATGGTAATCAGCCCGCTTTCTGGATTTAAAAAGGATGCTGCCAGACCAGCTATGGTAGTTTTGCCAGAGCCGGAAGTACCTACTAGAGCGGTCACAGTACCCGCGGGAGCGGTGAAGCTGATGTTTTTTACCACTTCTTTACCTTCTTCATAGGAAAAAGACACGCGGTCAAATATGATATCACCTGCTAAATTGTTTATCCTAAAGTTGCGGTTTATGTCATCATCTTCTGGAGGGGTATTCATGATCTCTTCTGTCCTATCTAGCCCTGCGAAGGCTTCTGTAAGCTGGCTGCCTATATTGCTCATCTGCAAAATAGGAGCGATCAAAAATCCCAAATACAGTGTAAATGCCAGAAAATCCCCAAAGGTCATCTCTTCATTCATGATCATATAGCCTCCTATGCCCATAATGCCTGCAGATGCCAGACCTAATAATAAGGTGGCTGAGCTGGTCACCAAACTTGTGGTGATCAATGATTGTTTGACATTGAGAAAAAGCCTGTTGACACCCATTTCAAATGTCCTAGACTCTTGTTCCTCTGCATTGAAACCTTTTATCACTCGGATGCCACCCAATGTTTCTGTCAACCTGCCGGTAACTTCGGCATTGATTTTACCTCTTTCCCTAAATATGGGCCGGATTTTTCCAAAAGCCTTTAAAGATATCATTCCAAATATAGCCACTGGCAACAAAACATATAAAGTCATCCACGGACTTATCAATATAAGAAGGACCAAACATATTATCGAAGTAAATATACCGCCAATCATCTGGGCAAAGCCTGTCCCTACCAAGTTTCGCACCCCTTCCACATCTGACATGATTCTAGAAACAAGTTCTCCGGTTTTAGTATTGTCAAAAAAACTTATAGGTAACCTGATAATATGTTTTTGAACCTTTACTCTGAGCTGTGCTATAAGATTTTGCGCTTCTACGCTAAGGATCTGTGTCAGGGCAAATGAAGTGATGGATTGGATTACTATAGCTACCACAATGGCTATGATCAGCCACTTTAACTTATCCATATCTCCTTGCGGAATCACGTCATCCAAAAGAATTTTACTGGCATATGGTAATACCAAGCCGGACAGCCTACTTATGATTATAAGTATGAGTCCAATTATTAAGTATTTTTTTCGTGGCCATATGATCGTTTTGAATACATGGCCAATAGTGACTTTAGACTCTTTTTTATTAACAGACATGATTTATATAAAATGAAAAATCATGTAAAATTACCAGTATTAGGTGAAGTTTCCCGTGAATGCTTATATATTTTAATAAAGATTTCTTTTGTTTAATTTTATGTCCCCCCTTACTGGTGGTGACTGTTCTATTAGGATAATGGTTTGAAATCCACTTTTAAAATATACTCTCTGGCAAAGCATTTTTTTTAACAATTAAATAAAAAATAAGTTTACTAAATGAAATCACATACTCTTCTTTATGTCTTTAACTAAATCAATAGATAATCTTCGCAGTACGTCAAAGAATGAAAAGTTATTTGAGTCAAAAATCAACCGCAGGAAATTTCTGACTGATTCTTTACTTTATAGCGTACTGGGTATGAGTGGAGGTTTGTTAAGCATAGGGTCATTATCAGGACAAGGAATGCCTTCAGCTAAGCCTTTATTATCCGGATTGCCTTTAAGGGGTAATTATTTGATAAAAAATGCACATATCATTACGATGGATGATCAGATAGGAGATTTTCCAAATGGTGACCTACATCTTAATAATGGAATAATCAAAGCGGTAGGGGAAAATATAAATGCTGAAGCTGCAGAAATCATAGAAGCCAAAGGTATGATAGTGATTCCGGGGTTTATAGAAACCCACTGGCACATGTGGAATTCGATTTTTAGAAGTATGGCGGTTGATGATCCCGGAGAGGGGTATTTCGATACCCGAACTGAGATAGGGGGCCACTTTACTCCGGATGATATGTATAATGGAAATCTCTTATCAGTTACTGAAGCTTTGTTTTCGGGAATCACCACAGTTCATGACTGGAACCATAACATCAGGAGTCTGGAACATGCTGAATATAGTATTAAGGCAATCAAAGATGCTGGAATAAGAGCCCGTTTTTCATTTGGAAATCCAGTAGGACTGGATGATGAAGAACCAGTAATGTTTGGTCCCTTGGAACATTTGGCGGACAACTGGCAAGATTATTCCAATGAAGGTTTAATAGCACTGGGATTTGCATGGAGAGGAATAGAAGGAAATATTAAAGTGGGGGAAGCTGAATTGAATAAAGTAAGGTCTATGGGTTTACCTGTCACTGTTCACGCCAGTTCGGCAGGGATAATTGGCAGATTGGCGTATGCTGGACTTCTAGGGCCTGATATGCTTATCGTCCATGGCATGCAGGCTACCGGACAGGAAATAGAAAGTATGGTAAAAGCGGGAGCCCCTATCTCTCTATCTCCTTTTAGTGAGCTGAGGATAGGATATGGTTTTCCTGAAGTGCCAGAGCTGGTCAGGGCAGGTGCTACCATAGGGTTGTCAGTTGATACTACGGTTTTGTCTGGAAATTCGGATATGTTTGCTATTATGAAAAATATTTTAAACATAACCAATGCTTTGGAACAGGACGAATTTAAGCTTTCTCCAAGACAAGTACTTGAAATGGCTACCATAGACGGGGCAAGATCTATGGGAATAGCAGATATCACAGGGTCCATATCGCCAGGTAAAAGGGCTGATATCACCATGGTAGATGGTACTGCCATCAATATGCAGCCTATGACTGATGCAGTAAATCTTTTAGTAGAAGCCGCTCAGCCAGCCAATGTCCATAGCGTATGGGCAGATGGAAGGCTTCTGAAACACAAAGGAAATTTGACCCATCTTTCTGTGGAAGAGGTGGGAAGGAAGGCAACCAGGTCCTATAAAGAAATTATAAAAAAATCAAAATAAGGCTCGGACTTATAGAAGGGTTTTTATTTTTCTCTGATCCATATAGCTTCTTCCAATTCTAAATTTGCTCTACGGCTAATTTCTTTTACACCTATAAAATATTTTTCCAGTAGGGTAATGTTTTTGTTATCTTTAGATATAAGTTCTATATCAGTTAAAATTTCATATAAACAATCAAGCCCTACCGTTTGGAGTGATGATCGCATGTTATGTGCCACATAGGCTATTTTGGTAAAATCATGTTGTTGTATAGCCTCTCCCAAATCACTGGTTAATTTCTCATTGTGTTCTAAAAAGTCTTTCACCGTTTCGGTAATTTTCATGTTATCACCATTAAAAACCTGATGCAAAAAGGTCAACTGAGTTAGTTTGGTGCTGGGGGGATTTATAGTGTGGTATTCTACTTCTACTTCTTGGTGTAACTTATATGGGGCCCATTTAAAAACTTTCTCATGGAAATTTTTAATAGTGTAAGGCCTTGATAAATAATCATCCATACCCATTTCATAACATAGGTCTATATCTTCTTTATATACATTTGCGCTAAGGCCGATAATAGGAATATCCATGTTTAAAATATTTCTGATATACTGGGTAGTCTCAAACCCGTCCAAAACAGGCATTTGGACGTCCATGAAAACGAGGTCAAAATGATGCTGAGCCAATTCATTAATAGCTTCCTTACCGTTATGAGTAACAGTGACTGTACATCCCAGATTATTTAACATGGTACTTGCTAGCCTTAAGTTCAAAAAATTATCATCTACCAGCAATATTCTGAGGTGTCCGTTATAATTGATGTCATGTTCAGGTTCCTCATTTATTTCTACTGAAGGGGGGTATGCTGCCCTTAAAGGTAGTTCAATGTAAATAGTGGTTCCTATAGATCCATTTTTTGATTTTATTTTTCCCGGACTTTTCACTTTGATACTCCCCTGCATCAAATCGGTAAGTGCTTTTACGATAGATAAACCTAGCCCAGACCCTCCATATTTTCTTCCTATAGAAGCATCAGCCTGAGTAAAACAATCAAAAATATACAGTTGTTTTTCTTTAGGAATTCCAATCCCAGAATCAGAAACAGCAAATTGAATATTGAATACTTCTCCCTCAATTGGTTCTGTTAAAGCTTTGATTTCGATCTCTATCCTTCCTTTATTAGTGAATTTCAGGCTGTTTCCTATAAGATTGATGATAATCTGTATGATTTTTCCTGCATCCCCACGAATATATTTAGGAAGCTTGGGATCAAAATTCACTGTGAATGCTATTCCTTTTTCTTTGGCCTGGAAAATATAGGGGTGAAGATTTGAAGTAATCAATTCTTGCATATTAAAAGGTTCTTCTACCAAATCAAGTTTCCCTTCTTCTATTTTGGTAAGGTCCAGGACATTACCTATCAAGTTTAGCAATATTTGTCCTGAAGAAAGTATATAGTTAAGGTATTCTTCTGTTTCTGAAGCATACATATTGTTTTTGATCAATTGGGCAAATCCAAGGATAGCATTTATGGGTGTTCGTATTTCATGGCTCTGATTGGCCAAAAAATGAGATTTGGCTTGATTGGCTTTTTCTGCTAAGGCTTTGGACCTAATTAATTCCTGTTCGCACAAGTCCTGCTCAGTAATGTCTATGGCAAAACCTAACATACCTCCTTCATGGTTTTGATCAGAGAAAGTATAATTTTTAAATACCCGGGGCAGACTATCTATTGCTCTTTTTATAACTAATCTCTGGCTGACGCCTTTGGTAATGGTAGGAATAAACTCCTTAAGATCAGGGAAGATTTTTAGGGCTGTTTTTCCCACCATCTCGTCATTTTGTATATTAAGATTTCTCAGACCTGCCCCTGTTAGCTCCATAAAAGTTCCATTGACATCTATCCTATACATGATGACAGGAAGATTTGATAATATTCCTTTTAAGACTAAGTTTTTCTGACGGGAGATAGTTTTATATTTTGACTTTAGTGGAACGGGTCTCCCCGTCAAGGCTACTTCTACTATAACATCATTGGCATTTTTTACCGGTAGGATATTGAAAACATAAGACGAATTTATATCAAATGAAACACTTTTAATTTTCGCGTTTTTTCTTTCTCCTAAAAATGCTTTATGGATCAAATCCTTCAAATTTGGCAGGAGTAAATCAGAAAAAGTATCAACAGGGATACCGTCGCCTACTTTTAGTGTAGTATCATATATCTCCAAGATCAATCTTTGAAGGTAGGGGCTCATACAGGTCAAATTATAATCTGAATCTATAGAAAAATAAATTTCCTGTACATGTTGCAAAATCCCGGTCATTCTCTCTTCTGGCGTAAGCGGGAATTTGACTTTCTTATTGATGGATGTAGTAGGCCTATTTTTATCTGCGGCCAGCAAAATCATTTGGGCATTTTCTGCATATTGGATTAACCCATGCTTGTCTTTAGGGCTAATCTCAAATCCCAACAATAAAACTTTATTGGAATGTGTCAGACTCAAAGGTATAATTAAAATAAATGGACTAGAAAAAAAGCCTTGAAATTCGTTGTTTTCTATGAGAGCTAGCTTTTGAAGATTTGAAATGTGGCTGACATCAAAAAATGAGCCTGCAGGATTGAGATTGAAGGGAGCCATTCCGGTCTCTACATATGCATTATTAGGCTCCTCTATATAAAGAAGTATTGCAGTAGCTGCTTCAGCTATATGGGCTGCTTCCATAGCCAAATCATTGAGATTACCCTTAATTGGATATTTTATGAATGCTTGCTTCATTAATTCGAAGCTCTTTTTTTTCCAAAAATCTTGATAAAGGTCTTCCATTATATACTTCAAAAAGGATTTTATAGATAAGGTTTATACAGTATGTAAAAGTTAATCAGCCTATCCATGGGAACCGTTATGTAATAGTGGATAGTCTTTTTACAGGTTAATCAGATCGCTATTGTTAGTTTATAAAATATAAATCTTTTTATAGATCAAGGTGAAAGCATGAAATGATATTATCTATATTCAAATAACATAAATAATTATATTAACTTTTAATATTACAAAGATTTTATATAAATTGAAAGAAAAAACATACTGAAAAAATCAGCTTGTAAATTGGTATTCGATTAGAATACAGTTATTTATTATTTTAAGCATTTTATTTATATATAAAGTAAATAAAACCAGGTTCTGAAAGGGAATTTTATTTTGAAGGTAGATTAAACGACTATTACCCATGGTTTAGCAGTAAAATGTTATATGTGACCGAATCTTTTTAAAAGTAAAATAACTTTCGATTAAATTTATCAAGCTATATAATATGGCCTGCATTTAAGGAATTATAAACCTAAATCGGAGGATCCTTGAACTTCCTTAAGTATGATAAAATGAAAGAAGAAAGCTATGGGAAAATTTTGATTGCGGAAGACAATGTTATGACACAAAAGCTGCTGGGATCAATTATCAGTAATTTGGGTCATGAAGTGACTATGGTTTCTGATGGAATGGAAGTATTAGAGAAGTTGACTTTACATAAGTATGATATTCTCGTTCTTGATTTTCAGATGCCCGTATTAAATGGTATGGAAACATTAAAGATGATAGAAAATGGAGTAAATGTCGATACTAATATGCATGTTATCATGTTGACTGGGGAAACAAATCATGAAAAACTAACACAATTTGAAGGTTTAGGTATTTCATGTTTTTTAAAAAAACCCATCCAATATGATATTCTATCCAGAACGATAAAGCAACTATTGAATAATGACCAATATATAGGCGTGAAGAATGCAGCATCAACCAGCTATCTTCAGCGTATCACAAATTCCAATAAGGATTTGATGGTAGAATTGATAGATGTTTTTATAGATGAATCACCTAAAAACCTTCATTTGATGAAAAGCTATTGCCTTATAGAGGACTGGGTGAGCTTACAAAAACTGGTACATAAAGTAAAGGCAAACTACTCATATGTGGGTATAAAAGCTCATGAAGTTATATTGGGAGAACTGGAAATTTTTATATCAAGAAATTTATATCCTGAATCATATTTGCCTAAAATCATTGAATTGGAAATCGTAACCAAAAATGCGATTAGTGCATTAAAGAAAAAAAAATCAGTAATTGTAAATAAGATAAATGGTTAAATAATATAGATGTCCTGTAAGCTTGAAAGCCTAATTATTCTGAAAATTAATTTTATATGAATAGAAATTATACCTGTGTTTTGGTAGATGATGATCTTATGTCTTTAAAAATTTTGAGGGCCCTGATAGGTAAGACACCATTTTTACAATTGGAAGGAATGTTTGATAACCCTATTGAGGCATTTAAATCCCTTTCTGAAAAGAAGGTGGATATTCTTTTTTTGGATGTAGAGATGCCTGAGATGACGGGACTGGAGCTGTTAGATACGCTGTCAGAAATTCCACAAATCATACTTACTACATCTAAATATAACTATGCGGTAGATGCTTTTGATTATGATGTGGCTGATTTTCTTTTAAAACCAATAGAAAACTACTCCCGATTTCTAAAAGCAGTAAGAAAGGCAAAAGCAAATTTAGAAAAACCAGAAATAGAGCATGTACTGAATGGAACGGACCAAATGTTTATCAAAGTTGATTCCCTTTTGGTAAATTTTAATTTAAATGATATACTCCATATTGAAGCCTTTGGAGATTATATAAAGATCCATACGGAGCATAAAATATTTGTAGTACATGCAAAGTTAAGAACTGTAGAAGAAGCATTGCCAAGAAATAATTTTGCTAGGATTCATAGATCATTTATCGTAAGACTGGATAAAATCAAGAATATCGATCCATCCAATCTGGAAGTAGGCAAGAAAGTACTTCCAATAAGTAATAGCTACAGGCCAAATCTTTTGTCTAAGATTAATACATTGTCATGAATTTGAACATGTTGAAATACTTTATATACAACGTCCCGCCCCCTGTAGGATGCAGCGCTAGACTATAGCAGTCATTCGGCATTCAGGTAGGTCTGATCAATAAAAAATTCAAGAACATGAAACTACTCAATATCAGACCTATCTTATTCCAAATGATGAATACCCTAAAAAGAGTAAAAATAATTTTGGCGCTATATAATTTTCTAAACAAAAATAAACTTAGATATCAGGAAGCGCTTTATGAAAAATTTCAAATAAGGAAAAAGTATTACAATTTAATATCTAGTAAAGATTTTCCTCCAGATACCATTATCGACCATCCATGGTTAGACCAACAAAACTCAGTTATTAATCTTATACATAATGAGGATTTTAAAAAATTGCCAGTGAAACTTCAGCTTTCAATTCTAGAGTGGTCTTCAAACGGTTTTGCAATTTTTAAAAGTTATTTTAATGAAGAAAAAGTAGAAAGAATCAATGAGATCTTAAAAGAATTACTTAATAAGAATAAATTGTATTTAAAGGCTAATAGGAAGATTATGCATGCCATTAGGTATTCGGAAGAACTGAAAAATCTTGTAAATGCTCCAGAACTTTTAAAAGTTTTAAATTTAATAATGGGGACAGAAATGGAATTGTTTCAGAGTGTAAACTTTTTAAAAGGCAGTGAAGATCCCCCTCATTCTGATTTTATACATATGAGCACATTTCCATATGGATATTTAATAGCGGTATGGATTGCTTTAGAAGACATTAATTCGGATAATGGCCCTTTATATTATTATCCTGGTAGTCATAAGTTACCTTATATAATGAATGAAGATTATATAACTTCAGGTCATAAATGGTGGGGTTATAATAATAAACAGGCTTATTCTAAAAAAATAGAAAGTGTAATTATTGAAAACCGCTGTGAAAAAAAAGTTTTTTTAGCATCTAAGGGAGATCTTTTGATCTGGCATGCTAATATGCTTCACGGTGGTAGTAAAGTTAATGACCTTTCTTTATCTAGAAAAAGCATGGTGCTGCATTATTATGGAAAGAATAGTATTAGGTATCATGAAATAACTGGAAGACCTGCCCTGCAATACTAGGGGGGTACAGTGTAATAGGTTTTATATCAAAGATGGATTTATTAAATTATCCAATTATTTCTTAAGAAACAGTGAAAGTAGATTTGTCGCCTATTTGATAATTTGAAATTTATAAGCTCCTTTAATTTTATTTAATACACATCCAGCCTGAACTGAAAGTTAGAAGATGATCTGAGTGTATGCTTAATAAGATCATTAGCATTTTTAACAGTATTTATTTTTTGATCATTTTAAAAGTTTTATGATAACTTCCCGCACTGTCTTCCACTAACACTAAGTATAAGCCTCCCGGTTTGAAGGCATGATCTGTTAAATTAATTGTAAATGTTTCTGCATTGGAAGGATTAGAACTAAATGTCGAAGTGAAGTGTACTTTTCCAAGTAAGTCGTAAATTTTAATCCTATATTCATGTTTTTCTTCTGCATTAATGGATATAGTTATATAGTTTTCAAAAGGGTTTGGATATACGTTCAATGTTTTATCCATTCCATTCCACAGCGGTGCAGTATTGGTAGAAATGCTATCTATTGTAACATTTTGCTTTGAATTATCAATAATTTGTAAATCATTAGCAGCTGTTTTTGGATTGGCGAAAGGGTTAGAGAAGTCAGGAGCATTGTTAATTACCGTTTTTGAGATGATCTCAAGGGCAGAAACTTTAGCGAAATTTTCAATATTGATAAAATCCAGGTTTAAGACCCCATCAGTAACATTGACATCAAATTCCTTAACCAGAGCAGCCATGGGGGCCGTTTCCTTCAAAATGTCAAATGCTGAGAATATGGTTTGACCCTCGGCAACTATGTTAAAGATTCTTTTTCCTATATCTCCTATTGAAGGAAAATAAATTTCAGCAAAGTGTAATCTTACTGAGTAAGTTCCGGGGGTTATTGGAATGCTGTAACCAAAGTTGCCATACCTTTCGGATCTATAGAGTTCGTCATTTACCGTATTGGAAATATTGGCGATGTTGCTGATGGCATATGCCTGGCCTCCGTTGAATGCCTGGTCTGCAGTGAAGATTAATCCACTGTCTGTTATGAACTGGTTCCCTCCCGAATTGATCCTTACCGCTACTGCAGGAACAGGTGTGCTGTTTGTTATATGGAGCAGGAAATTATCAGTCACAGAGCCGCCATTTCCATCAGAGGCATTTACCTGTATATTGAGGGTTCCCGCATCGCTTGGTCCCGGAACCCCTGAAAAAGTCCTCGTATTGGCGTTGAAGGAGAGCCATAAGGGCAGAGCGGTGCCATTGGACAGGATTGCACTATAGGTCAGCGCATCCCCATCAGGATCTGAGAAGGTGTTTTCAGCAAAGGTAAAATTAATGGATGTACCCACCGTGGCATTTTGATCCGGGATAGGATTGGAAAGCACAGGTGGCTGGTTAGCAGGAGGGGACTGTATTACTGTCAAATTGAACTGATCACTGGCCGTTCCGCCTTTACCATCATTTGCCGTTATCTGGATAATGATGTTGCCCAAATTGTCCTCACTGGGTATTCCCGATAAGGTCCTGGTATTCGGATTAAAGGAGAGCCAGGAAGGCAATGGGCCGCCATTGTCCATCGTGGCGGTATAGGTGAGAAGATCTCCATCAGGATCTGAGAAAGTGTTAATGTTAAAAGTAAAGCTATAGGTGCCCCCGATGGAAACAGTTTGATCCGGTATAGGGATATTAAGGTTAGGAGGAAGTTGGGATGCCCCTATTTTGACTTTAAGTGGAATCACTTTAATCCCTGAATGGCCATATTTGATCTCCAAAAATGCACTGGCACTATCATTTATTCCAGTATACCTGATCTCTAGTTCGTAATTTACATTTGCATTAAGTAGAAAGTCTTTATTTAATCCTTTTTCAATTATGAAATCTGGAGCGTTTTGGCCACCTATTAATATTGATTTTATATAGATACCGGTATTTCCATTTTTTACATTTAATGATAAATTAGCAATATCATCAGAAATAAGTGCTAGAGAATCAGCCGAAAGCAAGTCACTCTGTATCAGTGGTGCCCCGTAAGGTTCATCAAAACCAAAAACTTCCATGTTTTTTTGATTACCACCTCCCTGGTATGGTGATCCGGATAATACATAAAGACCTTTTCCTGATACAATACCTTGTGTACCATGCCTTGCAAAATTCATAGGGTTGGAGAGAAACCATTTGCCCAAAGTTGGGTCATACACCTCTGTGGTTTTATGGGCCAGAGATGAATCGGGTACTTCTCCTCCTGCTACTATGATCTTATTTAGATAATTATTTACTATTGCACCTGCTCTGGGTGTTGGTAGATTGCTTTCAAAAGGCAATGTCTTCCATGTTTTCGTACTAAAATTATAAACATCTACCTGGGGTATCACCGGACCAAATGTGCCGCCTGTTCCTCCGGATAACCTTCCAGAAACCACATATAGTTCGTTGTTTATTACTGTGGCAAAGAAATGATCCCTTGCTCTGGGAGTATTTTCCAATATTGTCCACTGGCCATTTTTAGGATCATATTCATCAAAATAATTGACGTATCCTCCATTATGGCCTATAGTATTTCCATTTACTAAATAGAATTTTTCATTGTAGATAACCAGACCTGCCGAGCCTCTTTTTCTTCCCTCTGGAATAGCTGGGCCTTGTATCCAGGCTTCTGTGGTAGGATCAAATGCCCAAACATGGTCAGCAGGTGCTTCATTTGGAAAATTGTTGTTTTTAAATGCTCCGATTACCCAGATCAATCCTTGGTATTCTACCGCCTGAAAATGATTAAAATCAAATGGGCTGTTATTATTTAAAGATTTCCAGCTATCATTTTCATAGTCGTATATATCAATGGTTTTAGCGTTTTCCCTTCCACCCATTAAATAGAATTTGTTACCTGCCTGTACAAATGAATTTTCGTGTCGCCCAGTATAGGCGTTCGATTCATTTTTTATTTTCCATAATTGGTTGGATAACGGTGGGCTTATGGTCCAGTTAAAGTTAAAACTAACCTCATCTGTAGTGGTTCCGTCCATGTCATCTATAGTAATAGTAACGTAGTAGGGATCGCTCATAAGAGCATTTTCAGAAACCTTCCCGTAGATCACACCATTAGTGGGTTCGATCAATATACCAGGAGGAAGTCCCACAGCACTGAATTTAAGGTTGCCATCACCTCCAGAAGCTTCCACTGTTAAGCTTCCATCCAGTTCATCTCCTGGATAGCTGATTTGATCAGTAATAGGGGTAAATATTATTGGATTATGAATAACTGTTTGAGGTAATTTAACTATCTCTATCCCGTTTATTAGAGGATTTTCTACATCATTCAAAAAATTTATATTTAGCATTCCATCCGTTAGCGTAATTGGTATTTGTTCGACTGCCCCGGTTTTATGTCCGTATTTTGCGGAGAGGTCTAATTTAGATATGCGGGTTATACCTTCTACTGCTACATTAAATATTCTTTGACCTGGGTTGGAAGTGCCTTCATAGCCATTGCCCACATATAGGTTAATGAGGTAATTGCCGTTAGCCAAAGGGATGTTAAATTGCATTGATGAAGAATTACTATATCTTTCCGTCCCAAAAATTTGACCAAACATCTGTTCTGAAATATAGGAAGGTATTGATGAATGTCTGGAAGTGGCAGAAAAATCGGGACTAAAACTAGTACCTGTATTGACACTGTAAAATGAATTGGAGATTAAGCCATTTGTATTGTTAGGCAACCAGTCAGGGTTACCTATTTGGTCAGTGATACTTGCTCCGCCCGCATTTATTCGCAGAACTATCTCTTGATCCGGTACTACTTTTACAGTAATAGTCTGTTCCACAGTATAACCATGAGCGTCGGTAGCACTTATGGTGAGGTCAGCAAGGGTACTTGCATCAGGAAATGTTAGGGTTAATATACTGCCTATGATTGATGCACCAAGTTTTGTACTGGTATTGTTTTTAACTTGGAATATCAAATTTTCAACGCCATCATTATCCCCGAAATATTCACTCAAATCAATGATTTGATCAGGGGCATTGGTCGCTTTTTCTAAGTTCTGTAATTTTCTGATGACATAGGGTTGATCACCTGTTACTCGGAAATAATCCCATACACCATAAAATGTTTTAGTGGCATCATTTGTAGTTCCAATTATACCAACTGCGAGGGGAGTTTCCATATCCTTTATGGCCTGTGTTATCTTTCCTTCACTTTTTATTGTACCTAATGAAACTTTAGGATTATTCCCGAATTTATAAAATGCTTCTACGGTACTTTCCAATGGATCCACTTCAAAAATCAGCTCAACTAATTGTTCTGCACCAGGTCTTTCATGGATGGACAATGTTTTTATCAAAGGATCACTGTCGGGGACATCATTTAGTTCCTGGGCAGCCATTATATGGTCCTTAGCGACCACCAGTTTTATAAAATTGCTTTGTGTGCCATCACCCATTTGGATTCCAATCTCTCCGTTACCATCAAAATTATATATTTGGCCATTGGAATTTAATCCTATCATTCCGGATGAAATATTAAATTTACCGGTTTCAATACCTACATTGACACCAAACTGAAACCCCTTTTCCTGGTTATTACTTGGTCCATTGGCAGTGCCTCCTACCATAGTTACCTGTATGGCTCCTGCTGCACCTCCGTATATATCCCGGTCTCCAGGTCTTTGAGTCGGTTTGTCTAGCCAGTTTAGCCAATTTGGATTTGGGAAACCATTATTCATTAGGCCTGTTAAGCCCAAACCTAAATAGCCACTTTGCCTACCCAAATTGTCTAATTGGTTAGAGAAAAGTTCATTGTTAATGGGCAGATTTCTAGGCTCACCGATTTGAAAGGGATCAGATTCATCTATTATTCCATCTCCATCATCATCCAGATCATTTAGGTCTGATACAAAGTCTTTATCGTAATCATTGGGTATAGAGGCTCCGGAACAGTAATCTGTGCCATTGTCTATTTCATCTTGGTTAGTGTACCCATCAAAATCATAATCATCCAGTGGGTCAAATAAAGGATCGTGGGCATCAATGCACAATAACATATCTCCTGGTGTCAATACCATGATTCTATTGTCAAAAGTGCTCACCCATATGGTGCCAGGAAATATTTGATCATCACCATTACAGGAAATACCTAAGGCATTTCCTCCATTTAGGTTCCATTTAGCAAATTCAGCATTTTTTAAAGAGCCATTTGGGTTTAAATTGATCAAATGTAGTTCCCCGCTGCTCTGTCCTATAATTAAAGATCCCTTTATTGACCCTCCAAAATTAGAAGCTTTATATTCATCTATACCATTAGAGTTTACGGGTAATATGGTTACGATTTCTGGTTGGGGTCCATTGGGATTGATAGTTGTAGGACCTATAAAGTCTGATTCTATACCATTGGAAAGAGAAGGTGAGACCGGAGGCCAGTTTGCAGGCAAACTGTTACTGGCATAAAAATCAAATCCAGGCGCTCCTGGCGGTATAGGTTGATAGATTTCGGTCCTGAATTTATCAGTGGGATTAAAAATAGGAACTATGTTTTTATAATTGTCATCGTCTCCTATAAATTTGGTATATAAACCTGCACCTCCAGGATTATAAGGGAAACTAAGGAGCCCTGGATATGAAACGCCAGGATTTGCTCTAATGGGAGTAGGGTGGCCCCCGTAAAAAGATCCAAATGTATAATCTTCTATATTGTCAGTAATCATCAGGAGCTGGTCTTTGTTGTCTACATATTCTCCGGATGCACTTGGATGGCCAGCACTTCCTCCCGGTTCGGAAGGCAAATAATTATTATTTACATTTAATGGATCACCTTCAAATTCCGGTAAACCTCCCCAGCCCCCATTAGCTCCATTATCGGTAACATATACTTTTTTACTTTGAGTTATTACAAGATCATAGGCATTTCTGTATCCAGGAGAAAAAACCTTTACAGGTCCATTGGCTATGAGCATAGCCATATTTAGACCATCATTTCCCCCAAATGGATCTCCCACATCTATGCCATCATAGGCAGGGTGATTAGGATCGTACACATGGTTGAGATTAGGTCTGGACGGATCATCCAATGTTGGTAGATCATATTTATACTTTCTCCCCGTTGCAGCGTCCGAAATAGTTTCCATAGCTTCTATCGCTTCCAGATCTATACTGATTATAGCCGCGCTGAGGGCATATTCGGTGATGTAGGCAAAGTTTTTGGACGGTGCTCCCGCATTTGTTAATCCACCACTGGCTAATAGTAGGTAGGGCTTACCTTTAATTATGGTGAATTCTAATCCATTGATGGAATGGTTTTCTTCCGATCTGGGTAATCCACGGACTAGATCCACCATATCCCATGAAGTCCCTGTCCATGTAAGTTTTGTAATTATTCCTGAGTTCGTATCTAATACCTTATCACCACTGGGGCCGCCCCATTTTGGATCACTTGATCCTACGTATATTATTGGATGAGATGCTGATCCGCTTACTGTGATGCCTGTGATCTGGCGATTGGACCGATTGTCAAAGGCCGGTTGACCATTATCATCATGATTGGGTATTTGCTTTATCCCAAGTATAGTTTCCTGATCTATGACTTCATATTGGTTGGGCCCTGCTTGCGTTATGGTATAAATTTTTATTTCACCATTTATTTGTGCCACATACAAACGTTCATCAGGACCAAATATAAGCGAAGTGCCATTGGAAATCTGGCTGAAGTTTTTAAAATTTAATGATGACTGGTTGAAATTAATATTTTGTCCATAGCCTGTATGATGAGTAATAAATAATATTACTATAATGCTTAAGGAAAAAAATCGCTGTGAAGGAATGAATCGATGTTTCACAATAATATATATTAAAAATTAAGATAAAATTATATCCGGAAATAATATATTAATTAAATAATATAGGTAAATAATAAATATTTTTATAATTATAATCTTACTATTGGTTAGTGGGATAGTTAATCAATAGTAATTGTTTATTACAAGGCTAAATAGCGGTACTTAATCAATTAAAAACTCAAAAGTAATCAATCAAATGTAATAATTCATTTTTGATTATTTATATGATTCAAAAAAATATTTTTTTTAAATTTATTTTTTATTTAAATAGATTATTTGGCTGCTTTATAAGTAAAAAGTAAAGTTAGATATATTGGGTATACTTAGTTTATGGTTATAGATAGGTCGTGTTCCCTGTTATGAATGAATTACAATAGGCTCTATTGATTGATAATCACCTCAAATTAATTGTCTTCTGTTCATACACTATTTCGTCCTATGTTTATGTATGGTCAACAGCGCCCATAATACTGAAGCATTTTTATTTTTGGGTGTTGGGTTCAGACCCCTGATTTTTTTTTATCTGAGCTTAGCCCTGAGAAGAACCCAAGAGATGATGTGTATTGAGATTCATTTGATCTAGATCTTGATTAGGGTTTTTTATTTGAATGATTTTATGGGAGGTAATTATATAAGGGAAACCAATTATTATAAAATATAAGGTGGTAAAAAATCTGTCGAATCAGTTCATGTATGCTAAAAATAACACATTTACTATTAGTAGATTAAATATAATTATGTTATGCCGTATTTATTTACAGATTCTGTATCGGTTATGGAAAAAATGACTTTATGTCAATGAAAAGATAATGGATTCTTAGAGGAACTGATATTATATAAGTTATTTATATGCACCTTATGAATTTTATGAAATTTCGGATAAATGCGGGAAGGTCTATTTATTTAGGGATTGCTTACATATTTTGATCTTATATAAAAGAACTAATTTTGATAAAAAGAGGGGTGCGGGAAGTTGGGGTTATATCCATATGTTATACATTTAAGTAAGTTTTTTGAACATTGGAAATTAAAAAAAAATAAGCGGCTAATAGAATAGTGCTTCTTTCGGTATATTTTTAAATAATTTCCTTTCTTTTATAGGAATACAGGGGTGACCTGAACAAACCATCCAACTTGGTAGATTTTTATTGACCACTGATCTGGCACCTATTACGCATCCGTTACCTATGACTACGCCTGGATGTATGAAAACATCGGAAGCAATCCATACTAAATCCCCTATGTGTATTGGTTTAGTTATTAGTGGAAATCCATAATCTGTATAGTCATGGGTACCAGATACAAGGTGAACTCCCTGCGATATGATTGTTCTGTCGCCGATAGTTATACGTCCTTGACAGTATACATTCGCTCCATTTGCGATTGAACTTTGTGTTCCGATTTCAAGGTTCCAGGGGGCCCAGATTTTGGCTTTTGGATATATATGCACACCCTTACCAACTTTAGCCCCGAATAGTTTTAACAATAATGACCTCCACTTAAAAAACGGATGAGGAGTATATTTAAAGAATATCATATAAGTAATATTCCAGCTAACACGGGCCAAACGATTGGAAAGTGAAAAAGAGGGGCCTGTCAATGTATCTTGATTAACCATAAACTTTGGATTTACTACTTTTCCACCATTTTGATGTATTCGTATTTTCTGAATAATAATTATAATAACTGTGTTCTAGATTTTTTATGTCATTCAGTATTATAGAAACATAGGGTATTTTACCTGAATGATATAATTTTTCCAACTTAGATAAAAAATGTAATGGTGAATGATTTACTCTCACAATATATAATATGGTGTCCGAAAATCTGGAAAGTAAATCAGCATCTGTCACGATACCTATAGGGGGAGAATCTACAATAATATAATCATAATTCATTTTTGCATATTTGAATAATTCCTCCACTCTATTATTTAGTATTAACTCTGAGGGGTTTGGAGGGATTGGTCCGGAAGGGATAAAGTGTAGATTGCCATATTCATTTAAGGGGATGACAATGTCTTCAAATGTCAAATCACGATTTACGATAAAATTACAGATTCCTACCTGGGTTTTTAATTTCAGATAATTTGAAATAGAAGGTTTGCGTAAATCAAACTCTAGCAACAAAACTTTTTTATCTGAAATAGCACATACCTTAGCTAAATTTATAGAAGTAAACGATTTTCCTTCACCAGATATGCTTGAAGTGGTCATAATTACTTTCTGGTGGGCAGAAGGCAATAAAAACTGTAAATCTGTACGCAAGGATCTGAATTGTTCGGCTAGGATAGATCTAGAAGTTTTAAATTCAACAGTTTTATCTTTTTTAGGGTAATGACTCAATTCAGCAATTATGTTTATAGAAGTCCGTTTTTCAACATCCCTTCTTTCACTTACTTTACTTTTCGTCACTTCCTTTAAATATACTTTTAAAATAGGTATGGTGAAGGCTATAAAAAATGCCATTATCCAAATTACCCTAGTTTGTGGACTGTGTGGCCACCTGTTTGATAGGGGTTTGTCAATGACTCTTATATTTCCCAAATTTGAAGTGTTTGCTATTGCTGTTTCTTCTCTTTTCTGCAATAAAAAAATGTATAATTCCTGCTTGAGCTGCTGCTGCCGTGATAAGTCTAAATATGCTCTTTCTTTAGCAGGTACCTCTCTTATGTTGTAATCAAGTTTACGCGTATCCTTTTCGATCATATCCCGCTGCGTCTGCAAACGGCGTTTCATGTCTCTCAAGTAATTTAATATATTGGTTCTGATAGAGGATAGTTGCTGGTTGGCATTGAGTACATAAGGATTATTGGGAGTGTAGGAGAGCAAAAGTTTTTCACGCTCTAAGTTCAATGAATTATAACTGGCTATCAGTGTATTGAAACCAGGGTCATCAGCTATAACGGAGCCTGATATAATTTCTGCTGTTCCATCTTCATTAAGTTTGTCAACAAACCCACTTACGATTAAAAGCCTAGATTCTATTTCAGCAAGTTCTTTAGAGCTCTCAGTGCTTCTTTCCAACAGCAGTTTAGACTGTTCGGAAATATTAGCTAAACCACTGCCTTGCATAAAATTCTGTATATTGCCCTCGATGCCTTCTAATTCAGCGCTGACAAACTGTATCCGTTCATCTATGAACGCCATGGTGTTTTCCGCCAGTTTGGTTTTATTAATAATATTTTGTCGTATATATTCACTTATAAAACCCTCCAAAATATACTCTCCTTTGGGAGGGCTGGAGCTGCTTAGTCTTAGGTCTATAACCGAGGACTGTTTGTTGCCCTGCTGAACAGTCAGTCGGGATAGTAAATCAGCGGCACTATTTTGAATACTGTTTAT
Organism: Anditalea andensis; assembly: GCF_000714815.1. Classification (GTDB taxonomy): domain Bacteria; phylum Bacteroidota; class Bacteroidia; order Cytophagales; family Cyclobacteriaceae; genus Anditalea; species Anditalea andensis. The sequence continues at coordinate 38,387 of NZ_JMIH01000024.1, forward strand.
TTCTATTCTGTAAATATTGTTGTCAATATCTGATGGTTTAGCTTTTTTGATTGAAAACTGGCCCAGGTTTCCTATTATGTAAGGAGTGTTGAATTGATATAGAACCCCTTTTTCGAAGTCTTCTTTAGACTTCTCAAACCTAAACTCACTCAAGGAGACCTGTTGAAAATAAAAGTTGTCCTGCTGAAGTGACTCCAACGTTTTTGTCATTTCTAAAACATACGGTGTTTCAAAAATTTCAACTTCACGTAAAGTTCCAATATGATACCATATAAGATTCAGCCTTTGATTTCTGACTAGCTCTTCCATTAATGTCCTGGTTTGTAATATCTCCAGCTCATTCTCTATAGAACCTCTATTTCCCATCAGCATAAAGGCATCTGAGGGCGATTGTGCCCCCGCACCTCCACTTGAATTGCTCTGAGTTGCATCGGCAAAAAGTACTTTTGCATGAGTATAGTAACTAGGTACAGCTTCGTACCGTAGGTAAAGCCATGCTGAGGTAAGACAAATTACCAAGCATGCCAAAAGCAATATCCAGCTGTCTTTTAAACTTTGTATATATGTCATATAATCTAGTCCCAACTGTTCCTGATGCCGGTATTTACTGCCCTTTTCCATTATGAAAAATGTTTATGTATATGATCATTATATATTATAATAGGATAGATGCTGCCAGGACTGAACTGGATATAATCGTGGCTATGATAGCCAAGGCACTTAATCTGGTAGCGTCCGTGGAAGCAATTCTGGCTTTGCTGGGCTCTACATATATTATATCGTTTTGACGAAGGAAATAATAGGGGGAATTAAAAACTTCGGCGTCGTTCAAGTTAAACCTTACCATCTCTTTGCCGTCTTTACCTTCTCTTATGAGCAGGACATTTTCGCGTTTGCCAAAAATGGTTAAATCCCCGGCCATCCCTATCGCATCCAGTATATTGACCTTTTCATTTGGGACAGTATAATTGGAGGGCCTATTTACTTCTCCTATGACAGTTATAGTAAAATTCAAAAATCTAACCTGTACTGCAGGGTCCACATAAAATTTAGCCGCTTTTTTTCTTATCACCTGCCTGGCTTCATAAGTGGTGAGCCCTTCCAGCCGGACGGTTCCTACTACAGGCATTTCTACTTCCCCGTTTTTATCTACAATAAACCCGGGTACCCGAACTTGTCCCCCTGGACTTTGTATAGGAGCTTCCACTGCTGCCGCTTTGACAGAAAGTGATGCTAATGGTTCTGTGGTTTGAATGATGATATCAAGAACATCATCTTGCTGGATTATCGGTTCTGTAAATGATGATTGAGTTATTTTACTGTATTCTGACAGCGGTATGTTTTTAAAGTAGGGTATGTTTTTACTGCTTCGGCAAGAGCTAAGCATTATTAGGGATATTATAAAATAGGTTAGTGTTTTCTTCATAAAATAAAAGTTAATGTTTATAACATTATATAGGTATTGGAATTCCCCTTTAATGACTAGGATCGAATGTTTTGATTTTAATAATTATATTTATGATAAGTTGTGTTGTGTAAAATCATATTAGTTTTGTTAAAGTATTAGTATCAGTGGTATATTTTTTAAAATTTAATTTTGAGGTGAGAAAGATTGTCAAAAAATGAGGGTTTATATTAAGTGTTTTATAGTTTATTTAATGGGTTTTTTTTCTATTTGTTTTTTATCTCATTGCTTCTGATGATTATAAAATATTCATAAATCGATTGTAAAGTAGCATATGTTATGCCCGCTCTGCCATCCAAAAAAGCCCTGTTTACAATGACCATATAAAACCATTTTATGAAAGGTCTACCGGGGAGTTTATAAAACAGTCCTTTTTGATGATAGCGCTTTTCAGTAAAATCTTTACTAAATATGGCTTTCTTTATGGAGAATTCTTTTTTTTCCTGTAGGTCCCTGGTCCGTGTCTCAGCTTCCATGTCAGCATAGCCTAGATGTCGCTGTATCCAGTACCGAAATCCCTTGCTGAACGGATAATGGTCTAAAAATCCATTCATGCGGTCAATTGGACCATCAGGTATTGAAACAGGATTGACTAACCGTTCATAACGCATTTTACCCGGAATAAATAGGCGCAAATAGTAGGGGGATATCTGGGAATGTTTGAGCCACGTGCCGTCCCAAGCAAAATCACGTCTTTGAATTTCATATGCTACAGCTTTGGATTGGGTGAAATCAAATTTTAATAATTCTTTTTTCAGGTTATCAGAAACTCGCTCATCTGCATCGATATAAAGAACCCATTTATTTTGGAAGGGAATATTAGACAAGCCCCAATTTTGATGGGTTGACCAATTATCAAATTTTCGTTGAGTTATTTTTGCACCGGCTGCCTTTGCTATCGGCACTGTATTATCTTCACTGAAAGAATCGTAGAGATGAATATCGTTACTCCATGACACTGAATCTAAACATCCAGGTAAATCCTGCTCTTCATTTTTGGTTAAAATTAAAACTGAAACCATATTAATTTAGTTGTTTGTAATGATGTTAGTTTTAAATCGGGTGTAAATCCAGGTATTATAGGGATATAGATATATAAATTATGTACATTACTATATAGATTATATAATATATTAAATCGAATGTGTACCTGCTATCATGAAGTAAAAATTACTGAATACAGGCTAAAAAGTAAGAATATGAGATGGTTCCGTTTGTCTTGTATGTTATGTTTGGTGTTTATTTTTGGCAAATAAATAATATAATAATAGCCATGGATATCCAATAATGGTATATATTATAATGGAATAAATGACCAATTATTTTTTAATTTAATAAGGAATGTCATTAATGTTATATTATGTTTTTTGCTATTCGGTTTCGATTTTTAATAAACGAAGTTCATTTCAGAAGAAAATTCTCCTTTTACTATTGACTTATATAACAGGTTCATTTTATAGACTACTTTATCTGTAGCATATTTATTTTTGATAAGGTTATATCCATTTTCACCCATTTCCAATCTTTTAGATTCCGATAATCTCATAGCTTCATGAATGGCAGTAGTGAAAGATTGGATGTCATTTTCTATCCACCAGCCACAGTTGTTTGTAATGAGATCTTCCCATGGTGTACCTTTGGAAGCCAATACCGGTACTTTAAATGACAGGGCTTCAGCTATATTCATTCCGAAGTTTTCGAAATGACTGGGTACAGCCAGGTAGGACAATGATGCTATTCGATCATATTTTTCCCTTCCACTTAAAAAACCTGTAAACAGCACATTGGTCAATTGAAGCCTTTGGACTTCATTTTTTAGAAAATTTTCATACTTAATATCCCCAGAACCGATGATAACCAACTCTTCGTTTTGCATCTGATCTTTTAAGTTGTACCAGGCATATATGAGACATTCCACATTTTTACGCGGATCTAATCTGCCTAAATAGCCAATAGATCGTTTTTTGTTCAACTGATATTGAAGATTATTGAAATTATAATCTATTATCCCAATTGGGTTGGGTATGACCGCTATAGGGGCACTTATACCTAAAGATCTTAAATGATTCATTTCTTCCATACATGTTGCATGTATGCAAGTGGCATTATTTAAATCTTTTTTCAAGAACCATCTCCATAAAATTTTTTTGAAAAACTTTCGTTTTTGCAAATCCTGTGGATAAAGCATGCCGTGGGGGCTTATTACAAGCGGTATTTTTTTCTTTCTTGCTATTACTGCTGCTATGTGAGATGGATATTGCCAAACGCCATTGGCATGGTATAGATGATAGTCATTTAGGCTGTCTATTTTCTTTTTGAACTGCTTAGAATAAAGGTAAAATTTTAGTTTCTTGCCCTTTACCGAGAGTATATAATCTTCTTCACTAATCAGCCTATCTCCTTTAGCCGGTTCGTAGCTAAGTATTTCAGTTTCTGTTTTTGATTTTCGTAGACCTGCTACAAGTTCATAAGTGCAAGTAGCTACACCGCCTTCTTTTATCCCCATTCCTGAAACTATATGTAATACCTTCATTTTTTTGAAATCAGTAAACAAATCCATCTTTCCTTAAAAAATACTTAGCGGTCTTGGGAATATCAGATATAGGCTTTGCCGGCACTCCTCCATATAATTTCCACGAATCACGGCAAGCTTTATTAAGAAGAGATTTAGCTCCCAATATGCTATTATCTGGAAGTACAGCCCCTCCAAGTATGACCGTATTGGTTCCTATAAAGCAATAATTTCCTATATGAATCGGTGCGCTATCCTGACGGTTTTCCATGATATTGATAGAATGAGTGAGTATCTGTGAATAATATCCAGCAATGGTCGAATATTTGCCAATGTATACCGAATTAGTACAATCTATATGGTGATTTTTGGTTATGGCTGATTCTTCGTCCAAGAATAATTCTGAAGTTCTACTATATTGGTGGGCAAAATGAAGACTGTCTGACCCAGATGGAAAACCTGTTATCCAATTGCTTCTTCCTACCATAGTTGCTTTTTCCATATGGATTTTATCTAAATGGATGGCAACTGTAAAATGATCTATTTTACTACCGGCTTTCATGATAAGATTTTTCGGAAAAACCCATGCCATTCCTATTTTTGCACTTATGTCTATTTGATATCCAAACCATTTATTTAAAGCCTTTCTTCTCAGTGTCCAGGGCAACAGCAGTGTTATAATTTTTTTTACCATAATTTTAAGCCCTAAATATTTTTAAATACCTTTCAGTCATTATCCTAGTTTCAAACCGCAGTGTGTTTTTAAATCCTTTATTGATCAGTTCCTGTCTTAGACAATCATCTTTTAACAATAGTTTAAAGGCTTTGGCAAATCCTACTGCATCATAAGGGGAATTATAAAGGGCTCCTTCTCCTCCTACTTCTGGCATAGGATATATATCGCTTGCTATCACCGGTGCACCACATGCCTGTGCTTCAATAAGAGGCCATCCAAAGCCTTCCGAAAATGATGGAAATATAAAAGCTTCACATGATGAATATAAGGCTAATAAATGTTCGTGATCAGGTTTGATTACTTCTATAAGTCGATCATATATACCATTTTTTTTGGCATAGGCCTTCAGTTCATCTTCTATAGGATCACCGGCCAAACAGATATACCCTGTCCAATCATCCTTAAGCGTAATAGCCATGTCTAATAACAATTTTCTGTTTTTTCGGAGCAAATCAGAGCCTACATGCAAAATATATGGTGAAAAAGTATTTATTCCGCAATCTGAAAGTAAGGAAGGCTGTTTTTTCAGGGGTTTAAATTCATTATTAAATGAATTGTAGATCACTTCTAACTTTGTGGTTTTACCTTTATTTTTAGCCTTTTCATAATTAATTCTAAGTTCCTCCAAATGAATCTTCGTAAGACTTGATACACAAACTACCCGCTCCGCCTTTAATAGGTTTTGTAATATCCAATTCTGCAATACTTTCCCCATTCTGGTAGATGATATAAAAGCATCCTTGTGTCCAAATGCTCCTCGGATAGCCAGTACATCATGACAGGTAATTGCTTTTCGATTTGCAGGGAGATAAGATAAATATGGTGAATTAGAATGATCGGCCACATGGAAAAAATAATCTTTACGTTTATACTTTGTAAATGATAATTTGAAGGTTAAAATGATAGGGAATACAATCCACTTATCAATATACCCGAACCATTTTCTATATCCAGTATTGGTATGCGTAAAAAACTTACCAAAAAATGAGGCCGGAATCCATATCTCAGTCGATAAGCCTTGGGATCCAAAACCTTTTGCCAATAAATGAACAAATCGGTTCATACTTTCCTGCCTATCTCTGGTATAATTCCCTATCAAAATGATTTTCATTGCTGATTCATATATAAATACCTTTATTATTTTTTATTCAAACCCAATAGCATCTGAAATGTCTATTTGAATTGTATCCTAAAAATACTGAATAGTCTCATCCGGCCTCTTTTTATAGGATGCTATGATCAATCCCCCGATCAATACTGAGAATCCTAAACTTGTGGGTTGCCCCCATTGACCTTGTAAAATAAGCATAAAGCCATTCCCAAAAAGGAGCCAAGGAAGAAAATCTCCTGCTCTTACACATTTGAATGTTTTTACTGCGAATTCCCCTATTAGCACGAGGCGAATGATTATTGCTGCCAACCCAAATAAGAATCCCATTTCACCTATGAGTCTTCCCCATTCTCCTTCATCGATAAGGTACTCGTTTACCCCTCCAGTCAATAACTGGGTGCCAGCATTTGTACCCATGCCTAATCCTAAACCAAAAAAAGGTAATTTCCCTGTATCGGATAAACTATTGAGCATGCCTCCTAAAAATCTATCCAAGAATATTCCTTTAGCACCTCCCTCTACCGCACCGGCCGTTTCCATTCTTACTGAGAAGGCTTCTAAAGCTGTCTTAAAGAAACCTACATTGCTCAAAGCCATAAACAATACGGAAAGACCGACCATTGCCAGTACTATTTTAGGAAGGTACTTGGCATTGAAAGCAGCTGCTATCAGCGCAAAAAAAGCACAAATTCCTACCATTAATAGCAAAGTTCTGCTTATGGATAATGGCACTGCCGCCATTAGACAAATAGTTGCCAAAATGAGTGTTTTTTTATTGACTAAATCTTTTGAAGATAGCCAAAAATAGAAAATATAGGCTGCTGTCAATCCGTAAAACAAAAAGAGGCCATTGATAAAGGAAAAAGTGCCCGGAGGTCTAAAAAATCCCATAGCCCCATCAAATCCTCCACCGGCTTCATTTCCACCTACACCTCTATTTATCCAGGCAGATTGTGGACTATAAAACTGAATGGTCATTAAAACCGTCATGGGTATAGAGACATATAGTAATAATTTTCCTAACAGGACTACATCCTTTCTATCGAATACCTTACCTATGATGAATAGTAAAGGAAACTGGATCCATAATATACGCAGTCCAAAGATAGCGACACTCCAATTGCCATGACCTGATATCATAGTAGCTATAAAGGATATATACCCTATCAACCAAGTTAGCAATACATATTTATGGGCATATAAAAACCCTTTTTTTATACTTAGGTAAAGAATGTAAATGGCAATCGGTTCTCTTACGAGAAGTAAGGGGCCTGACAATGTAGGAAGTATCCATTTTCTTAAAGCACCTTCAAATAGGAGTAAACCGATGTAAATCCAGATAGCATACTTAATAGAAGATACAGATGAATCTTCATTTCCAGATTGACTGAATGAAGTTTTTTCATTTTTTTGATCGGCGTAGGCAATGGTATTTAACACACTTTCTAATAGTTTAGGTGGCTCATATTCCTTATCTCTGATACGATTTTATTCCCGTATGCAGACCATGTGTACTTTTCTGCATGAAGCCTGGCGAGGTTTCCCATCTCCAATACCTTATTTCTATTATTTGCAAACCATTCTATTTTTTCTGCTATTTTCTCCGGAGACCGGATAGGAACCATAAAGCCGGTCAAGCCTTCAATAACCAAATCAGCTCCACCTGTATTTGGTGTGATGATCAATGGCAATCCTCTGCTCATGGCTTCCTGCATCACAAGGGCCCTACCTTCTACTATTGAAGGAAGGCAAAAAACATCACAGGTACCCATCAGATCCAAAACTTCTTGATGCGACCTGCCGGGCTCATAGGTAAAGGAAGAAAATTCCTTTCTATAAAATGACATGTCTGTCAATAGTGTACCCATTACGATTAATTCAACATCTACCCGGTTGAGCTTTTTTATGGCGTTGAACAAATCCCCCAAGCCTTTTCTTTGTCCCATTCCACCTACAAACAAAACCCTGAGTTTGGAATTTTTACTTTCCTTTAATTTCAAATGAGTATAAGATAAAGGTGAACCAAAGGGAGACATAATAATTTTTTTGCTTTTAATTCCTATAGGCAGAGAATCTAACACAAAAGAACCAGGCCCTACCACTACGTCAGCTAAATGAAGCTCCATAGTCTTTCTTTTCAATTTCGCTGGAGAGTCTAGGATACCACCGCCAAGCGTAGGGGCCCAGTCAGGTAATCTATCAGCTTCTTCTTCCAGCAATTTTTTGGAAAACTCCCAATAGGCTATTGGTAAATCGTATATACACTTAATGCCAAGTTTTTTGGCTACAGTAAAAGTGGCTAAAGCACCATCTTCGTAAGCATAAACGAAATCTATGTTTTTGCTATGATGCATCCGTTCAAGTGTATTTGCAACTTTAAGGTCGAGATTTTTATATACCGCATCTATGGACGCCAATCCTTTTTCATGCTTTACCAAAGATTTTAATCCAAGCTTGGGGAAGAGTAGCCGTGCTAATTCCAGCATGGGAAAAGTAGTTATCATTTCGCCGGGTATATCAAAGTTTCTTCTCAGTAATTCGGTTCTGATCTTATAGGGCAGTAATTTAAGATAAGATGCATTTCTATCTGGTGCAATAGTAGTGGCGTAACCGGACAATATTCCTTGTTGATTAAAAGCTTCCAATATTGCTCTTACATTACTATTTCCCGTAGGATGGGTGACATAGATATTCATATTACAGCGGAATGGCGGACATAGATATAAAAAAGTCAAATATTAGTTAAGGGTTCATCCATGAATTGAAATCCTTTCCTATGGCCTCCCAACTTCTATTTTTCCAAAACCAATCGTACAATGCCTGACTTTTTTCTGAAATGCTTCCTGATTTTAATTCATGTTTGAGTTCATCAGGTCTTATGATATATTTACCAGGTGGATCTACTAATGTTAGTGGTACTTCACAAACTACAGGCACACCGTGGGCCGCCAATGAAGCAAATGATCCTGATTTGCTCAAGCTGTCGGCATTTTGGCCAACCAAAGCCACCTCTGAGGTTAAAAAGTAATCTGTGATATCGTTTCCAAACAATGGTCCAGTCTGGATAAGGACGCCTTTTCCAAATATGGTATTGGCTATATTTAGTTCTTGTTGGCTATATTTAGTATCTATTGGGCCAATAGCTATCAGCTGATGAATAAATCCAGACTTATGACAATCATACAGAATGTTCTTAAATTTATCGATCGTCCATAACCTTGTATGAGGTAATCCAAAAACCACCCATTGTCCGGGTTTACGTACATGTTTGAATGCCATATGGCATTCGTTAGGGATAATATTTGTTCCGATGATACTTCTATGTACCTCTTTGCCTGGCTTGATAGTAGATATAAGGTTTTTCTGGTCTGCAGTGAATGCTGCCACATCATCTGCCATTTTAAGAATGGATTTGCCACTTATTGAGTACAAACTGTTTAGGATTTTATGGTGTATTTTTAAATCTATCGAGTTGTTCCATAATTCGTGAATAAGCACATATATCCTGTTAGACTTATTTTCTTTTTTCAATCTTTTTAAACGTTTTAATAAGCTTATAGGCATACCAAAGCTTTGGTAGGCAGTAGGTGTGTAATTAAGCATGATATCATGGGGAGTATTGGAAGATAGCGCGCGATCCAGCAAGGTTTCCCAATGCTCGATTATGGGCCCTCCTTTTTGAGTCAAATTCATGGGTAGAAGTGCTACTCCTAATTCAACTTTATCATAATATGTCTGAAGTTGAAGGGCTACATTATAGCAATAATCACTCATTCCACAAACTTCAGGAGGCGCTGACCTAGATAATACAATTAGATTTTTCATGCAATTGATATGGGAAAGAATGGTATAAAAAATTACTTGGCTTAATACTAGGATTATGATGTGAGAAAAGCATTTCTATAAAATGAGATGTCTTTTAAAAAATGTTTTAATGATTCTTTGCTTAACATTGCTGCATTACCATATTCCTCTTCATTCATACTGGCAGCTATCTGCATACAGCGTTTTAGATCTTCTACGTCTCCCGGGATAGCAAGGAGGGCACTAGGCCCCCCCGATTCTGGTAAGCCGCCATCTATAGTTACTATGGCAGGAACTCCCACATTTCTGGCTTCAATTGGAGTCAATCCCAGATCCTCCTGGGTATTTGCTGGGGCCAGTAACCACTTGCTGTTTGCTATAAACTTATATTTTTTTTCATCTGATACAAACCCGGGTAAGGAAACTATTATTTTGAGTTCTTTAACCAGTTCTAGTACCTCTTCTTTTAAGGGGCCATCTCCCAAGATTGTCAGCGGGTGTTCGTTTTTATCAAAATTTGAAAGTGCATATGCCTGCAAAATTTCCTTGATTCCCTTATTTTTAATCCATCTTCCCACAAAAATAAATCCTTTCCTGTTTTCTATAGGAGCTTCTTTCGTAGGTAGGTTACAGACCGTAGGTATACAGCTGCTTTTCAAACTTTTTTGTTTGGGTTCCCAGCTATTCCATACAAAATGGGAATTGAACCATCTTTGGGTAGCCATTTTAATGGTCCATGACCAAAGCATCGAATGAAGGCTTATTCCTTCCATTTTCCTGTTGTGTACTGTCAAGAATATTTTTTTTTGCCTACAATACGCAGGGATTATTATATCGGGTGGCATGTTTTGAGCATGGACCACATCCGCCCATTTGATCAAATTAAACAAGTTTTTTGTACCACGGTGAACATACTGCGTATTTGGACAGGCCTTTATAGCCATTTGCTTAAGATGTGGGTTAGGCACAGCTCCTTTGACCATTTTATAGCAAAGGCATACCTCAAATTCTGTCCACTCACAGGCTGCTTTTGCTATCGTCATCATAAATGCTTCTATTCCACCATAGACACCCTGTGATGCTCCTATGATAAGGAGTTTTACTTTAGTTGGCTCTTCCATGAATAAGCATTAAAGAAGCATAGATCAGTTGTATGATCCTTTTAAATCCACCCAAAGTAAAAATTTTATCCCGGTGAAACGGAGAAAAATAGATGGACCAGCCATCAGATACCTTCCCTTTTTGGATAGCTTCCACTACAGCAGGAGCAGATTTTCTGGATAAAGCTATTTGTACCAGCCTATCCCTGTCCAGGCTTGACCTGTAGTAGGGCAATATTAATTTATAAGCCCGATATGCAAAATCTGTATTTGATAAGGATATGGAATTTTTTGTTAATCTGTATTTAGAGGTGAACCTGTCCAAATAGCCAAGTTTGTATCCCGCTAATCCTATTCTAAAACCAAAATCAAAATCACAGGCATCACCCACTTCAGGTGCGTTTCGATAGGAAATTTGTTTTGCAATTTTCGTCCTAAGTAAGTATCCATTGTTTGGGATTTGCTGGATAAGGCCTGCTTCAAAACTATTGATATTATTTCCTTCATATGTTGGTGTCCTGAAATAAAGATTATTAAAATAATCAGAATGCTCCAAATCAATTTTATCTGACTCATCTATAAGATATTGTTTTCCGTATACCATATCTATATGTGGGTAGGAGGATATATAATCTGTCATATCCTTCAAGGCAGTATTCACCAGCATATCATCATCGTGAAGCAAAACAAACCATTCACTATGTGTAAGGGCAATGAGGGCATTTACATTGTTGGCCTGGCCCTTAGACACAGGATGTTTATGATAATTGATTTTAACTGGCAGATGATTGGTTTGCACCAATTGTTCTACCAATAGCTTACTGGCTTCATTTTTCGAATCATCACCTATGATAATTTCTGAAGGCAAAAATGTTTGATCTAGGCAGCTTCTTATAGCCCGGATCAAAAAATCAGGTCGATTGTATGTAGGAATACAAATACTTATAGTCATGAAACCCTATATTTAAGACGATCATTTGAAAAACATTATAATTTTATACTGAAGTTATTATAGGCTATGCTTGGGCTCTTTCTTTTAATGCTTAGCTATAGTTCACTATGTCCTATAGGGCAATGTGGAACTTTTAAGGGTTTTGTTATAACAATAGACAATTAAAGTCAAGGCTTGAGTAGATGCCACTACTATTCCGAAATATAAAGCGCCCTGCAAAGTACCCATATCGAAAACAATAATTGAAACTGTAGTCGAGATGATGCTTATCAAGATATAAATCATTGGATGAATGATCCAACCTCGACTGGTATTTAAGGCAAAAAAGCACTGGGTGAGTAAAGAAGCACAGCTTCCCCCAATCGATAAAAGCAATTCTTTGTTTAAACCTTTGTATTCATCGCCTAATAACCAAAGTATGGGTGATGAACCAAAGTAGGCTGTAGTGAGTATCAAAATAACTAATACGATCAACAATACCGAAACCGATAGTAGATATTTTTTCAGTATTATCTTGGACTCAGGTAACCGGGCAAATCTCGGTGTGAAAAGCATATTGAATATCATTATAAAAACAGTTACTATGGTACCGATTCTGGCCAAAGCACCAAGACTAGCCAGGGCTACTGTGGATCCTATAAATGAAATTATCCAATAGGTTATCTGACTGCTCAAACAATAATAGATCGTTTCGGGTAGCATTCTGTTAACTTTCTGTAAAATTTTTTTTCTTATCTGAATACTGGTTTCTTTTGTTTCCTCCGCGTTTTGATAGGCTAATTTTTTTATACCAATATTTCCTATGATCTGTGGTATGCCACTGGCGATTATAGCCACAGCTGTAAAGGGGAAAATAAAAATTATGGAAACTGTCATTAGAAGCCTCCCCGCTGCGACTCCTATCTGATTTTTTTGCAATGGCTGGACGGTTTGATTTAACCTAGGTATGATATTGAGCAGCGAGCCAGATAATGCTGCAAAAAATGCTGGTAGTATGGCAGCTATGATTAAAAAGGTATTCACCCAGGAAGCATCCTGGTTTCTTAGTAAGTATAGTAGTATTGGAACTGCTATCATTAAACTCACAAATGCAAATTTTCTGCGTAATGCTAAACCCGTCTGCAGTACGATACCTAATTTGGACTTTTCTTGCCAAACCTTTCCTCCTTCAGACATTACACCTGCTGATATGCCGCCATCAGTTAATGCTATCATGGCTCCTAACATGGTATTTGCCAGGGTATAATAGGCATACTCTTCAATTGAAAGCATGCGGATTATTATAATCCCACAAATTAACCCCAATGCTTGGATGAGTCCTTGGGCTCCTCCGGTAAATAGAACCAATTTTATCAAATTACCATATTGGTGATAATTGATCGTTCTTTTGCTTTGGATTACCGGTGTGTTAACGATTTCCTTAAACAAGTCTTTTATTCGTAAAAGTTTTGAGAATTTTTACTTCACACTTATTGGGCAGAGGAGACCTTGCTGAATAAGAAGCTACTATTTTTAGGTAGGGGGTACTATGGGTTACAGCTTCGCCCGGTCAATACCATTTTGCAGATATTTTAGGTCGGGATTAATAATTAAATATGGACTGATATAAATAGTACCCTTAACAATTTTCTTTTTGTTTAAGGTAATATTACGTGTTAGGGATACCAGTTTAGGTCTCTCTAATAAGAATGTTGGTATTTTGGGCTGTTAATTGATATGTAAGTCAAAAATTATAATACGAAATACATTTTATTTTATATTATATGGATTTAAAATTGGAAATAACTTTAGATTTAATCATTTCTTTTCGGTAAGTGGGCTTAATTTATAGACCAGTGAGGGTATCTCTACGGTGAAATATTATATTTCAGGTGATTACCACTATCAAAATATCTCTAAATATCTATGGGTAATAAACTCACCATATTATCAATGGGCAGTATTTTCGTTACCATCTCTCATGGAATAAGATCAGTTTTAGTAGTAATATGGTAAGGGTATGCTAAGTGAAGTAAGGTGTCAGGCCTTTGTGACTAGTATTAATTATTAATGTCAGTTTTTTTTAGTCAGTCATATTTGACCATACTACGCGAGAAGCAATACATGACCAAGTATGTAGCATGTTTTTTTAATTGAAATAAAATATAGGCCTCTCACATCTTAATCTGAGACATACTGCCATTGCTAAACCTGAAAATTTCAACTAAAGTAAAAGATCCATATACCATAAGTTTGGGTATTCATTAAGTAGATTCATGGGGTAGATTTTCTACAAGATTGCTTGACTTTATTTCTCCCTAATTCGCATAATGATAATGGCAACTCATCGAAAATTCCTTTTTGCAAGTGGGCTAAAACATAAGTTTGACATGTATAAAAATGGACAAGCCTATGAAATCCAACGTTATAAATATTTTAGGAATTGATTTTTTTAATGGACATGTGAAAGAGGTAGTCGAGAATTTAAAAAAAGGAGGACTTTTGGTGGTTCCTTCAGGGCCTGGTCTGGCCTCTATATCAAGTGATATCACCTATTATAGATCGCTAAAGGCAGCTGATGTAGTAATTGCCGATAGTGGATATATGGCATTGATATGGAATACCACCCATTCTAAAAAGGTGAATAGAATATCTGGACTTGAATTTTTAAACACATTTTTTTCTGATGAAGAGATTCGCAAGGATTCTGATATTTTATTAGTTAATCCAAGAGAAATTGAAGCTGCGCTTAATTTGTCCTATTTAAACGGTAATGGGTTTAGTGTTTCGAAAGAAAACTCTTATATAGCCCCCATTTACGGAAAAGAAAATATAGAGGATGAAGCTTTGATGAAGTTATTGGAAGAAAAAAAACCAAGATATGTAATCATAAATCTAGGTGGAGGGGTCCAGGAAATCCTAGGTGCATACCTGAAAAACAATCTCAGTTATAAACCTGCTATAATATGTACAGGTGCGGCCATTGCTTTTCTTACCGGTGAACAGGCACATATCCCTTATTGGGCCGATAAACTTTTTCTGGGCTGGCTGATGAGGTGTATAGAAAAACCTAAACAATTTGTACCCAGATATATAAATGCATTAAAACTTGTGACTATTATGTTGCAGTATAATCCTAAAACTCAGATTAATTGATAGCATAAAAAATATAATAATCCCTATAATAGTTGATCATCTAAACTGATAAAATTGGTATTAAATATGATCACTCTTCTACTATGGCAGCTAAGCGCTCAAAAATACTTTCAGTATCTTTTTGTTGCATATAATTGATTATAATTATCTCTTCATCTATCGTAGAAATGATCAAATAGGGGCCTTGTTTTGAATGGACCAGTAACCGGCTTTTGCCGAATCCATCAACAGTAAAAAAACCTTTTCTTATAGGTCCTAAACTTAACCCGTTTGTGCGGCCCCTAATGCCGGGCCTTTTGCCGGTCAATTTGACATTTTCTATTTTAGCATAGTCTATTTCTGTACCGTACATACCGGTGAATTTTATTGAATCTTGATGGAAATGAACGCTGGAGGGGATTAATCCGTAGCCTATACCTCCTATTGAAAATACAAGTACAAACCCAGCAAAATAATTTTTTAGCTTTGACTTTGTATCTTTATCTTTATTTTGGTCAAAACGGTTAGCTCGTATTACGATATACATAATGCCAATTAATATTACGATAAGAATAAAGGTATTGGCTATCATAATCATACCTATCCATTTAAATGTGTAGTATCCAAAAATGATTATCAATCCTATGGCAATAAATCCATTGCGTATATAGGTCGATAATCCTTCAATATCCACATTGTCTTTTTGGGCTTTGGTCATCGTATTGTACCCTGAGATGAGGTTAGGGAATAATTTCACGAAAAAACCTGTACCAATTATCAACATGCCTGCTATTAACCCTGTTAAATCCATTATATGATGATTAAATGTGAAGTAAAGTAAAGGTGTTGAAAAATTGAGAACACTGGTTTGGTTTTTTTTGAATCTGGATTTTAAAACATCATTTCAGTATTACTGATAATATTAGAGTTTTTACCTACAGATTATTTTTTGATGAAGTCTTTTATTACGCTTATCAATTCATCCGAAATGGGTAAAGTAGGATTGTTATAAGTAGCTATATTGGCCTGTCTGTCTCCCTCTACTATCTTGAAAATGTGGTTCATATTATCAATAATAGCCAATTGGGCCGTGTGGTTTGCCTTTGAAAGATATGTAGCTTCTTCTGTAGATACTTGAATATCATTTGTTCCCTGTATTATAAGGGCCGGAATGGGAAGTCGGTTTACTTCATTTAATGGGTCATAATTAAACCAAGAAATCATGTATGGCTGTACGCTTGGCCTGAACAATGAATATAACATGGGATTCACATTTTCTACTGTTTTCCCACTTTTTAAACTGTCAATAATAGGAAAGGATGCATCCTGGATTTCCTTCGGTTGGCCGCTTAATTGTTCTTTTAAGATTTTGTCTGCAGACTGTCCGGCCCCAGAGATAGAGATAAATTTGTCTGCATGAGTGGCCGCTATCATACCAATCAAAGAACCCTCACTATGTCCGATAACAACGACATCCGAAAACCGCGTATCTTCATTTAGCAAGGATATCCATTCTTTTGCATCAGTTATATAATCTTCAAATCGAATATCTACTTCGTTTTTTCCAGCTAGCCTACTTTCCGCAATTCCCCTCTTGTCAAATCTTAACGTCGCAATGCCGTATTGTGATAAGGCAATTGCAAGCATTTTCAACGAATTGTTTTTCATCATTGGAATGTTTCCGTCTCTATCGGTCGGTCCAGATCCCGCTATTATCAATGCCACAGGTATGTTTTCAGATTTTTCAGGTGTCATCAATGTACCGAAAATATCTCCCGTTTTTGTTTTTAAGGTGATTTTCGTTTCTATAAAAACGGTGTCATTGGAGTCCTTAATAGATGCGTAAAGAAATGATGAACTTAAAAATAGGACTAAAACAATAATTGCTTTTTTCATTTTGATCTTTATAATAATGATTTCGGATATTTAAAGTATGCTATATGTATTTTTATTATGATGTCTCTTTTTTATTGAAAACTATTAAGGAACTCTATTGGCAATTATACCATCAACTTCCTATAGATAATCATATTAAAATAAAGATAAGGATAAATTTTATTTAAATAAAACGCCTATGATTAAATGGTATAGGATAAAATTAAAAATTTAATATAGATATAAAATGGAACTGCGTAATTTTAATTGAGTGTTTATTTAGGTTTGACAAATAGAGTAATATAAATTTCTAAGTGATCTAATAATAACTTCTCAATAGACCATATATCATAGGGGGGTGGTGAATAAAATGTTTGTTACATGAATTATCAGTACTTTCTTTAATCTGAACTTAATCCCACTATAGGCTCATAACAGGAAGGTATTCGTCCTGTAGTCACCATCAGCGATATTTACTCAATAAACCTTCTGACTAAATATCTTAAAAATTCTTTTAATTCTCTTGTTCTAAATTTATTTTGATAAATGTATTATATAATCAAATTAATGTATATGATTAATATAATCTTGATATTTAAAATAATATTTTATCATGATGGTTTAGCGCCGAATTTTCTAATAAATAAATTTTTGCTATCCTTACATGTAAATAGGAGTCATGATCTGATTATCCAAAGTGGATTTAAAAAAGGAACAGTTTATATGGGGTAGCAAAACTTTGTAATGAAGATTCCTTTGGAATAAAATTCAAATATCATTCTAAACAAATTATCCTCCTAATTTCAAATCAGCATAGCACCGTATCATATGAACAGTGAAGTATTGAACAATAACAATGAAAAATGCTTTAAAGCGATCGTGGAGCATAGTAATGATGTAATATCTATTCTTTCGTCTGAAGGGAAGTATGTGTATGTTTCACCATCCATAGGGAAAGTTTTGGGATATTCTGACAATGAGGCTATGATGTTAGATGTGCACACACTTACACATCCAGATGAGAAGGCTATTTTAATAGAGGCATGGAATAAAATGCTGAATACAGTCGGCATAGCTATTTCGGTGCAGCCCTGTCGTATAAGGCACCGGGATGGGACATGGCGCTGGATAGCATCTTCGATAACTAATTTATTACATCACTTGGATATAAATGGCGTTCTACAATCTTTTAGGGACATAACAGACAGTGTGGCTTTAACAAATCAAAACTTGTTTGATAAAAACAACTTGGAAGCGCTGATCAATAATACACATGATTTTATGTGGAGTGTTGATCGAAATTTTAAACTGATTACCACCAATAATGCTTTTGTGGAAGTAATTAAAAAATTTACCGGAAATTCTGTAAGTAGGGGAGACTCAGTATTTATAGACGGATTTTCAAAAGATCAACACGATAAATATAAAAAAATTTTTGAAAGGGTATTTGAAGGAGAAGTGATTAAGGAAGTAGAATATAGAGATCAGCCCATAGAGGGCTGGTCTGAAATAAAATATTACCCTATTTGGGATAACAATACCGTCATTGGTGCTGCATGCCACTCAAAAGATATTTCCTCTATAAAAAAAGCAGAGCAAAGGCGTAGGTTTGATAAAAACAATCTGGATGCACTGATCAATAGTACGGTAGATATTATGTGGAGTATGGATAGTAACCTCGGTTTGATAACATATAATCAGCCATTTAGGAATTTGGTGTGCAATTTTACAGGCAAAGAAGTTGAGAGGGGAATGAATATTTTTGCCATGGATATGCCTTCAGAAATATCTCAAGACTTAGTGTTTAGGTATAAAGAATATCACCGGAGAGGGTTGTCAGGAGAAGTTTTTTCTGTCGTTGACCATTTTAATTTTCCCCGAGAAATGTGGTTACAGGTATCGTTTCACCCCATTCGCTTAGAGGATGCCATCATAGGGGTGGCATGCCATTCTCAGGACATCACCGAGATAAAGAAAGTGGAACAAGAGCGCATTCGGAATGAAACCCGTTTAAAAGAATCCCAAGCTTTAGCCAAACTCGGCCACTGGGAACTGGATTTAGTGACTGGTGAATCCTTGTGGTCTGAGGAATCCTGTAGGATTTATGGTGTGCCTGTGGAGGACAACCGTCAATCATTTGAAACATGGTTATCATTTATCCATCCTGATGATATGACGTATGTCATGTCAGAAATAGAAAAATCTCAGAAAACATTCAGTGATTCAGGTATGTCTCATCGCATCCTATTGAGGGATGGCACAGTGAAGCATATATCTTCTAAAACTAAGTTTGAATTTGACCATACTGGTAAAGTACCGGTTGGGATATATGGGGTAGCCTATGATATCACTGCTGAAAAAGTGGCCGAAATGCAGCTAAAACAAAAAGCAAGGGAGTT
Source organism: Anditalea andensis (assembly GCF_000714815.1). Lineage (GTDB taxonomy): Bacteria > Bacteroidota > Bacteroidia > Cytophagales > Cyclobacteriaceae > Anditalea > Anditalea andensis. The sequence goes on from NZ_JMIH01000024.1 coordinate 57,455, forward strand.
AGAGCTTATAAATGCAGAACTGGAGCAGTTCGGCTACGCTGTTTCGCATGATTTACAGGAACCGCTGCGTATGGTTACCAGCTTTTTAAGCCAGTTGGATAAGAAATACAAAGATGTACTGGATGATAAAGGAAAACAATATATATATTTTGCAGTAGACGGTGCCAAGCGGATGCGGCAGATTATCCTGGATATGCTGGAATATTCTAGAGTGGGTAAAACCAATGAAGCGACAGTGGAAGTAGATTTGAGCGAAGTGATGGAAGGGATAAAAGTTTTGCTAAAAAGCCAAATCGAAGAGAAGAAAGCTATAGTTCAATATGAAAAACTTCCTGTTATCCGCTCAAAAAAAGCACCTATAAACCAGGTATTTCAAAATCTGATTGGCAATGGACTAAAATATACAGCAGAAGAGGTCATTCCACATATTATAATTGAGGTAAAAGATAATAAAAAGCAATGGATAATCTCAGTTTCGGATAATGGAATAGGAATCAATGAGGCTCATTATGATAAAGTATTCGCAATATTTCAAAGGCTCCATAATAAGGAGGAATATTCAGGTACCGGTATTGGTCTGGCCCTAACTAAAAAAATTATAGACCATCTAGGTGGGGAGATATGGCTTGAATCAGAAGAGGGAAAAGGAAGTGTTTTCTTTTTTACATTGCCAAAGTAAGCTGCATAGGTGAGGGGTTAACTGAAATTCTATTGTTAAAATTTATTTGTACAAACTATTATTTTTATTTATAGAGCATAAGCAGCATGATTTTTGGAAATTATTCCACCCAAATGGACTTTCTTAGCTTTATATTCTGTTTCTATATTATACTATTCTATACCAATGAAAAATAAGGACTTAAAATCAGCGCATATTTTGCTTGTGGAAGATAATGAAGGCGATATTGTGCTTACACTGGAAGCTTTTGAAGAGAGCAAAGCAAAAACAGAAGTAAGTGTGGTTAGGAATGGTCGGGAAGCACTTGAATTTTTATATAAAAAGGGGAAATATCAAAATGTAAAAAAGCCAGACTTGATTTTATTGGACATCAATATCCCGATTTTCAATGGACATGAAGTTTTACAACTAATCAAAGAAGATTCGGATCTAAAAAGAATACCAGTAGTAATGCTTACAACATCTTCCAGTCATACCGACATACAAAGAGCTTATGATAACCATAGCAACAGCTACATCATGAAATCACTTGATATGGAGGAATTTTTTGAAGCTATTGTAAAGATTGAAGAATTCTGGTTTCAGGTAGCTACTTTAGCAGATTAAGGATTTAATTTTTTATTCTCTAAGAAACAGTATGCTGTTATTTAGAGAATGCCATTTATAGATAACTATTAGTTTTTTATTGATATTTAATACTGGAGTACTATATAATCTATATTTTCTTAATCCAGGATCAGTCTCCTATGGAAAAAGGGTAGGCAACCAATAAACAGGTGGTTTTTTTGCAGCACGACATTTTTTATGAGCTGGGTGAAGTTGCTTGTTGAATTTAAACTTATATATGCTATCTTGTATATAGCCTGAATCTTGGAAGAAAAATTCAGTGAGGTTATTGCATCCTTGATTTGCTATCGGTCCTCAATTCAGTTATAAGCTGCACTAGAAAGCATTATGATTTAATTTGGTAAACTTCCAGACGGTTAGAAATATTATTTTAATATCTAGAAAGAAAGTGCGGTTGTGCAGATACCATATATCTGCATTTACCCTGTTGATCATCGCCTGGATTTCTTTGGTTTCACCCCTATGTCCACTTACCTGTGCCCATCCTGTAATCCCCGGTGCGACATCATGACGATCCATGAAGTTTTCTATGGATTGCGCATATTCTTCCGTATGTTTCAGCATATGGGGACGTGGTCCTACTACTGACATTTCCCCCATCAAAACATTGAGAAATTGGGGAAGTTCATCTATACTTGTTTTTCGGATAAATGCACCCACTCGGGTAATCCTATCATCTTCCTTACTAGCCTGTAAAATATCTGATGCAGCATTGACTTTCATGCTTCTGAATTTCAGACAATAGAAAGGTATGTTGTACCTGCCAGAACGCTGCTGTTTGAAGAATACTGGCCCAGGAGAGTCTATTTTTATGATGATAGCCACAATAGGTATGATCCAGCTGAGCAAAAACACTACGACAAGAAGAGCAAACAAAAAATCAAATATTCTTTTTGCTCTCTCTTCCGAGTTGAACTCTAATTGCCTCGTCAGTAAGGGCTTTGTCATCATGTTAGAATTAGTTTTAGGGTGAAGAATAAAAACTAATTTATATAACATCTTTTTCTTGAAGGTTGATTTTCGGCCAACCCAATAAACAGTTCGACTAGTGGAGGGTATGGGAAGTTTAATTTTGCCTCTTGGCGATAAAACATGGCATTAAACCTTGCCGTCATACTGCAATTCCCATTTTTAAAATATGATACTGGCAAGGTTGATTGCTTTATATCCATATAGGATTAAATGGATTTATTATGTAGAAATAAAAAAGGCTATTTGTAAGGCTCATCATAAAGGGCAAGCAATAACAGAACTGATTCATAATCTTTGGGGGAATCAATACTTGTCAAAATACAATGTGCCCTAGTTATTTTTTATTCTATAAATAAATCTTTTTTATTGGATATTGAGAAATATTCAATAGTTTTAAAAGTTCTCATATTTAAGTTTGAGCTATCTTTAGGCCAAAAGATTCACAAACAGCCACTTATAATTTAAAAATTTATTCAAAAAACACTACTCACAATTGGTTTTAAATCAACCATTTAAACATTTAACACACACAATGAAATATTTAAACAAAACTAAAATCCCGCATTTATTTGTAGCAGTAGCCTTACTGTTTGCTGGTTGCGAAAGTAATTTAATAGATGTAGAGCCTACTGTAGAGGTAGCAAACGAGGAAAGTGATTCAGATTTGAGTCAATTTAACTTTACCGAATTGGGTGAAATGACGGATTTTTCTAATATGAGGGAAGGTGACTTTACCGGAAGGTTTTTAATTCTAAGTAAAGGTCCAAACTTACCACATAATTTGGAAAAGAGCATCCAGAATGCAGGGGGAGAACTCGTAAAAACCTACCCGGAAATAGGAGTGGCTGTGGCAGTGGCGCGTTCATCAGATTTTTATGCTAAGGTGGGGCGAATCAATGGGATTGAATCCGTCACACCAGATTTGATACTAGATTATACCGAGGAGCCTGAAGTTTCTGCTAATAATATGGTGCTTGAAAGCAATAGGTCAAGATCATCAAAAGGTACCACTTCCATAGGTGCGCCGTTTGATTATCAGAGTGCTATATTTAATGGATGGCAGTGGGCTCCTGCAGCCATAAGTGCTCCTGCTGCATGGGAAGCGGGTGTGACCGGGAAGGGTGTCAGAGTAGCTGTTATTGATGGAGGATTTCATGCTACACATTTGGACCTAGCTCCTAATATGGACATAGAAAGCTCTATATCTACTGTACCAGGTTTTAATTTTAATGAAGATACAGGTACGTTCTGGCATGGTACTCATGTGGCAGGTATAGTCGCTGCTTCTGGGTTCGGTATAGTAGGTATAGCTCCTGAAGCTACCATTATAGGTGTGAAATCATTACATAATGGATCAGGTGCTTTCGAATGGATATTAGAGGGTATCTTATATGCCGCTACTCCCAAATCTAAAGGCGGAGCTGGTGCAGATATCATAAATATGAGTTTAGGTGCTACTATAAATTACAGAGATAACTGGCAGGATAAAGCCTTCAGGGAATACTTTAGAGATTTGCAAAAAACCTATGACAGAGCTACCAGGTATGCTTTTCAAAATGGGGTGACGGTGATCGCTTCAGCAGGTAACGGTGCTACCAATTATGACGTTGCAAAAGAATTATTCAAACTGCCTGCACAAAACCAACATGTCATTTCTATCAGTGCCACAGGTCCTACAGGTTGGGTTTTGGGTAACAATAATTTTGGCTTGTTAGCCTATTACTCAGATCATGGCAAGTCATTGGTTGATTTTGCCGCTCCAGGTGGGAATGCTGCATTAGCAGCAGTAGATGGTAATTTCTCACCATGTACTATAGTAGGGACTACTCGAACTGCCACTCAGCCATGTTATGTTTTTGATCAAGTATTCAGTACTACCAGAGGTACCTCTGATGGTAACTATGGCTGGTCTCAAGGTACATCTATGGCTTCACCTGCAGCTGCAGGGGTGGTGGCTTTGATGATGCAGGTCAATGGCGGAAGATTAAATCCCGCACAAGTTGCCGCCAGGTTAAAACAGTCTTCTACAGACTTAGGCAAGCCAGGCAATGATGAGTTTTATGGACATGGGTTTGTAAATGCAGCTAAAGCAGCAGGAGTTTATAGGTAAACTACTCAGTTGGCCAAAGGGTAGCAAACTTATACATCAACCCTAATTTTGTTTTTAAAAATTGGATTAGGGATTTATAAAGCCTGTGGTTATTTTAACTGCAGGCTTTTAATTTTTCTTTATTTTATAGTGGCGGTTCTACTTAAATCTTATAAAGGTAGTGGCTGTGGTTTGATATGTAAGTTCATCAAAAGCTTATAGGACTATAGATATATAGTAGCAGATCTCTTGAGATTTCGACGGACTGTCGGGATATCCCTATATTTATAATTTCAATACATTAACATTCGTGATCTTCGATACACATATCGTCCGTCAGCGAACAAATATGTTCGAAAAAAATGCCGGATTTATGGTATAGCGTTATAGAGCGCTTATTTAAAGGGTGTTTTCAATGGCATAGATGTGGAATTGATGGTAGGGACAGCACAGGCTATTATAATTTTTATTTACTTATAAAATCATCGCATGATACACCTAAATCATATAGATAAGTACATTGAATCAAGATTTCAGAGAGTATTTATACTCAAAGGTATAGACCTTACCATACAGCAGGGGGAGTTTGTGACCCTCATGGGGCCCTCCGGTGTAGGAAAGTCTACCTTACTGAATATTATCGGCCTTCTAGATGAAGATTTTGAGGGCGACTATGTTTTAGATGAAAATCCAATTAAAAAAATGAAGGAGCGAAACAGAAATGCTCTTCATAAAAGTGAATTTGGCTATATCTTTCAGGCCTATCACCTGATAGATGAACTGACGGTTTATGAAAATATCGAAACACCACTGCTGTACAGGAATGTATCATCCTCTGAACGTAAAAGCATCATAGCAGAATTATTGGATAGGTTTAATATTGTGGCTAAAAAGGACTTATTTCCTGAACAGCTGTCGGGTGGACAACAGCAGTTGGTCGGTGTGGCAAGGGCCATCGCAGGCAAACCGCGAATTTTATTGGCAGATGAACCTACCGGGAATTTACATTCTGCCCAGGCAAAGGAGATCATGGAAGTATTTCAGGATCTTCACCGGGAGGGGACTACGATTATACAGGCCACACATTCCCGTGAAAATGCAGATTATGGAACCCGGCTGATCGAAATGCTAGATGGCAAAATTTACAGTGATATGGAAATCCTGATAAAATGAAGATTTTTATAGCAATCATGTTTCTAATGGGCGCGTTTGTTCCCAATGTTTATTCCCAGGATACACTTTTACTCGACTTTTCGGAAGCAATAAGAATTGGGCTTTCCCAGAATCTAATGTTTCAGACCAAGATCAATGAGCAAGAAATATTAAAAAAAGAGCGGCAGGCGGCCTTATTAGGACATCTGCCCCGGGTAAACATGTCCAACAGCTTTTACCGCCAGATGGGTCAGCAGTACCAGCAGGTGGAGGGTCAGTTGATAGTCACGAATGTCACTAATGATATAGCCTCTTCAAATATCAATGCTACCTTACCCTTGGTAAATGCAGGCAGGAGGCTCAATACCACTAGGGCTACACGCCTTTATGAAGATGCAGGGGAGCACGGTTTACACCGGGCTGCACAGGAAGTCGTCTTTAATATAGCACAGCAATATTTACAGGTTTTACTAGACCGAGAACTATATCTTATAGCGTTGGAAAATCTAGAAAACCAAAAGCAGCAATTAAGACAGATAGAAGGTTTTGTAGAGGCAGGAATCCGCACCCTATCTGACCAGTATAACCAGCAGTCCGAAGTTGCTAGATTGCTGACAGTCGTTTTGGATGCGGAGATAAAAATGGAAACAGACTTATGGCTGTTTGCTGAGACTTTGCAGCTGGAGTCAGGCAGCTATCCAATGCTAGAACCGGTTAATATGGATGCCCAGCGGAGCGAGTTCATGGAGTTATCACTACCTGAGCTATATGAAATTTCTTTAAACAATAGGCGGGACTTATTGGAACAAAAATCAATGGAGCAGGGGCATAAAAGGATGCTGTCTGTTTCCAGATCCTTTTATTATCCCCAATTAAGTGCCTATTTCAATTATAGCACTTTTGCTACTACACTTGATGAGAGGTCATTTGCCGATCAATTTTTAAGGATTTATCCACAAAGCACGATAGGCTTATCATTGACGATCCCTATTTTTAACAATTTTGAAAACAAGGTATTAGTTACCCGAAGTAAGGTGGCCTACCAAAACCAACAACTCGAATATAAGGCTCAGGAAAGGATGCTCACTCAGGAGACTAAACTGGCTTATGATAATTACCGGGCTGCTATTAGAAGGGAGGAAGCGACTAAGGTCCAACTTTCCGCAGCCGAAGAAGCACAAAAGGTGATCGCTGAAAGGTTTAGATTGGGCGTTAGTAATTTTGTGGACTTAGCACAGGCCAACCAACAATTAGTAGAAGCACAGTCTGATTATACTCAGGCAGTTTATACTAACTATTTTCAAGAAGTAATATTACGGTATACCTTGGGCATTTTAGAAGTAGAAAGCTTATAATAGCCAGTTGTCTATTGTTATCATTTTTTTGTACACTATCCCTAGAAAACAATTTCCGGGGATATTTTTTTGATATAAGGTAAAGGTATATCAGGTTTAATTTTTAACCATATTCTCCCGTTTTTAAGTATTTCCTTTGAATTCTGCTTAATTATTCATCTTATTTTGAGGATAAATACGTAAATATTATAAAAATAAATAAGTATTATTACTTAGATATATTAAAAAATCATTTTATATTGCTGATAATAATTCAGTAGTACAATTCACCCAAAATTTCTGATTTACATAATGAAAGGATATTAAAATAAAATTTGGGTATGAAAACAAATCCTAAAATATGCCTATTAACTTTTCTGGCTTTCTATATGCTGCAAAAAGAAAGGGTTGGGGCACAGTTGGTTATAAGCGGTGAGATCAGGCCAAGAGCAGAGCTACGTCATGGATTTAAATCCCTCATACCCGAGAGGACCGATCCTGCTTTTTTTGTAGAGCAACGGTCAAGGGTTAACTTCAGCTATACAAAAGAAGCTCTTCAATTTTATATTTCAGCTCAGGACGTAAGGATATGGGGGAATACATCCCAGATTTATAAATATGATCCAGCGGTAATCAATGCTTATGAAGCTTGGGCTGAATATTCTTTTTCAGAAAAAACAGCAATTCGTATCGGCCGCCAAGCCCTCAATTATGATAATGCTAGATTTTTAGGTGACCTGGATTGGGCCCAACAAGGCCGAAGCCATGATCTCTTGCTTTTTAAATACCAAGATTCCACTTATATAGACATTCATGTAGGGGCAGCATTTAATCAAAATGTACCTTTAGAACCAAGTAAGTTGTCAGGTACTGTGTATGAAGGGCTGGATAATTACAAAACAATGCAGTTCGCTTGGATCCATAAAAGACTGTCAACTTCAGATTTCTCCATTTTACTGCTAAACGATGGAAGGCAATATGTGAATGCTATAAACCAGGCTACCCAGGTTTTCTTCAGGCAGACTTATGGTTTTGTAGGCCAAAAAGGGCTTTCATCACTTCTTGACGGTAATGTAGAATTATATTATCAGGGCGGTAGGGATCCACAGGGTGTAAAGGTATCTGCATGGCTGTTTTCTACGGCTATGACTTATAAAACCCGACTTAGCCCATTGACATTAGGTTACGATTATCTTAGCGGAACGGGCCCGGGCACCACTATAAACACCTCCTTTCAACCTTTATATGGGACAAATCACAAGTTTTATGGATTGATGGATTACTTCTATGTCGGAAGCAATCATGGCAATGCTGGGAGAACAGCCGGACTTCAGGATTTATTTCTCAAAACAAATATAGCCATTAATTCAAAAAACAGAGTGCTGCTACATTTTCACCATTCCGATCCCCTGTTACTGTCTTTGCAGACGAGCAGATGATGGTTTCGGGCACCTCTCATTTAGGAGAGGAAATAGACCTGGTATGGACTTCCCAATGGAATAAAGATGTCGCCTTTAATTTAGGTTATTCCCAAATGTTTGGAACAGCATCTTTGAGAGCTGTGAAGAACCAATCAAACCCGGCGGATCTTCAATACTGGGCATGGGCCATGATTACTATAAAACCAACCTTTATGAATAAGGATTTAAGTGACTTATAATCATAATCCTTCAAATAACCTATTCATTGATACTATCAACCTAAACCAAATTTAAAATGAAAAAAGCAACAAAAATTCAACTGCTAAATTTTAAGACACCCCATATGAGGGCATTTCACTTATCATGGGTAGCCTTTTTTTTATGTTTTTTTGGATGGTTTGGCATTGCTCCGCTGATGGCAGTGGTACGTGATGAACTGGACCTTACCAAATCCCAGGTAGGAAATATCATCATATCATCAGTGGCGATTACGGTAATCGCTAGGCTATTTATAGGCTGGCTCTGTGATAGGATTGGTCCTAGGATCACCTATACTTATATGTTGATATTAGGGGCTATTCCGGTGATGTTTATCGGGCTTAGCAATAGCTATGAGTCCTTTCTGATTTTCAGGCTGGCGATAGGTGCTATCGGGGCATCTTTTGTCATTACCCAATACCACACTTCTGTGATGTTTGCCCCTAATGTAGTGGGTACTGCCAATGCCACCACGGCAGGCTGGGGGAACCTTGGGGGAGGAGTAACACAGATGGTCATGCCTTTGATATTTGCATTATTTGTATCGTTGGGGTTTTTGGACCAGCAGGCATGGCGGTATGCCATGATAGTACCCGGGGTAGCTATGATCCTATGCGGTATATTATATTATAGATGGACCACTGATTTTCCCGAGGGTAATCTTAAAGATTTGCTACAATCTGATCCTGCATTTTTAAAAAGAAAAAACGACAGCAAAGGTGCTTTCAAAACGGCACTAAAAGACAGAAGAGTATGGGCCTTGTTTCTGATCTATGGAGCTTGTTTTGGGGTGGAGTTGACTATTAATAACATAGCAGCTATCTACTACCATGATTACTTTAATCTGGATCTGAAGACAGCCGGGCTGATTGCAGGTTTGTTTGGGTTGATGAATATATTTGCTAGATCTACCGGTGGTTTTTTAGGAGACAAAGCAGGGTTGAAATGGGGTCTTAAAGGTAGGGTTTGGCTGATGGGCAGCATCTTATTTTTAGAAGGGATAGCGCTGATGGTTTTTTCGCAGATGACTTTATTGCCTCTGGCTATAGGTACCATGATCGTATTTTCCCTGTTTGTCCAGATGGCAGAGGGGGCTACCTATTCAGTAGTGCCTTTTATTAATAAAAAGGCCATTGGAGTAGTGTCGGGTATAGTAGGCGCAGGTGGGAATGCCGGTGCAGTGATGGCAGGTTTCTTATTTAAAATGGAAAATCTGTCGTATGCAGAGGGGCTATCTATACTGGGACTGGTAGTCACGGGTATAAGTGTACTTTCTTTGATCGTAAGGTTCTCGGAGGCAGACGAAAAGGTAGCGGAAGTAGAATTGAAAAACTCACTGGAAGATAAGGCCATGGAACTAAGTCCGGCATAACAGCTCCCTTAAGTTTTCATAGCCAATAATGACCAAAACATGATACTGGAAAAAAAGAAAAGCACCTGTTCTTACTGTGGTGTAGGATGTGGAGTCCTTATATCAAAGGATAAGAAAGGTAAGATAAAAGTAGAAGGAGATCCAGAACACCCAGTAAATAAGGGAATGCTCTGCTCAAAAGGGATGAACCTCCATTATGTAGTGGAGGACAAATCAGACCGTCTGCTCTATCCACAGATGCGCTGGGGGAAAGGTCATGCACTGGAAAAAGTGGAATGGGATACAGCCTTAACAAGAGCAGCTGCAGTATTTAAATCTATGATCGAAAAATTTGGTTCGGATGCAGTAGGCTATTATGTATCAGGCCAATGCCTTACAGAAGAATACTATTTGGTTAACAAACTGACTAAAGGCTATTTAAAAACAAATAATATAGATACCAATTCCAGGCTTTGCATGAGTTCTGCGGTGATGGGCTATGTGCAGACTTTGGGGGAAGATGCGGTTCCGGTCGCATATGAAGATATTGAATTAGCGGACTGCTTTTTAGTAGCAGGTGCTAATCCCGCCTGGTGCCATCCTATTATCTGGAGGAGAGTGGAAATGCAGAAAGAACGGAACCCTGAAACCAAGATCATTGTAGTGGATCCACGAAAAACGCAAACCTGTGCTTTAGCTGACCTACATCTGCAGATCCTTCCCGGTACAGACACTGTATTATTTCAGGCTATAGGCAGATGTCTGATAGAAGGGGGTAATATCGATTGGTCTTTTATCAAAAACCATACAGATGGATTTGAAGCTTATCAGGAGCAGGTGATGCAGGTGTCAGTGGCCGATGCTGCTCAGATGTGTGGTGTCCCAGAAGATCAGATTGTTCAGGCGGCCACTTACATTGCAGGGTCAAAGGGATTTCTATCTATGTGGGCCATGGGGCTTAATCAAAGTGCTGATGGTGTTAATAAAAACCTTTCTCTTATTGATATAAATCTTATTACAGGTCATATAGGAAAGCCAGGATCAGGTCCCTTTTCTCTTACCGGTCAGCCCAATGCTATGGGGGGAAGAGAAGTGGGGGGAATGTCCACTTTACTTTCTTCCCACCGTAAGTTACATGATGCTGCCCATAGAAAAGAAGTAGCTGATTTTTGGGGGGTGGAAGATTTGCCATCAAAGCCCGGATTGACAGCCACCCAAATGGTGGAGGCTTTGGAAGAAGGTACCATGAAAGCCATCTGGATCATTTGTACCAATCCGATGATCAGCCTTCCTGATGCAAGAAGGGTAGAGAATGCCCTCAAAAAGGCTAAATTTGTAGTGGTTCAGGATATTTCCCTGCATGCAGCTACTATACCTTTTGCAGATCTGGTACTTCCTGCAGCAGGATGGGCAGAGAAAGAAGGGACGATGACCAACTCTGAAAGAAGGATCAGCTACCTCCATAAATCGGTAGCCCCTCCTGGAGAGGCTATACCCGATGCTGAAATAATCATCCGTTTTGCAAAAAAAATGGGGTTTTCAGGGTTTGATTACAAAGATATGGGGAGTGTATTTCAAGAGCATGCTGCACTTACCAAAGGTACCAATATTGATATTTCTGAATTGGACTATGAATACCTTAAATCCCATGGTACAGCCCAATGGCCATTTGTTTCGTCAGCTCAGTCTGGTAAAGCAAGGCTTTTTGAAGACAGAATATTCTATACGCCTAACGGCAGAGCACAGATAAAAATTTCAGGCCCCCAGTCTGACTTGGAAGCTTTAACCCCTGATTTTCCGCTGATTCTTACTACAGGAAGGATCAGAGATCAGTGGCATACCATGACCCGGACAGGTAAAGTCAATAAGTTAAAAAAACATGTCCCCATACCATTATTGGAGATCCATCCCGAGGATGCCATTTCAAGAAAAATCGGGGATGGAGACACAGTAGAGATCAAAAGCCGACGGGGGACAGTGAGGGTTCGGGCACAGGTATCTGAGTCTATAAGGGAAGGTGTAGTTTTTTTGCCCATGCACTGGGGCAAAATCCTAGGGGCGGATTTTGCTATGGTCAATAACCTTACAGGTAATGCGATAGATCCAGTATCTAAACAGCCAGACTTCAAATATTCAGCTGTGGAGGTAATGAAATACACTAAACCTAAACAGAAAGTGGTCGTCATTGGAGCTGGTGCTGCTGCATATCGCTTCATCACTACCTATCGGGAGCTAAATCTGGAAGATGAAATTCAGGTTTTTTCCCAAGAAAAGCATCCATTTTACAATAGGGTTTTGCTTCCTGACTATGTAAACCAGCATAAATCTTGGCTGGATTTACAGAAATTCAAAGCGGGGGAACTCGAAAAGCTGGACATACACTTGTTTGTGAAAAATGGCATAGCCTCCATAGATAAGACCAATAAAACGGTTACTGACGAGAAAGGCAGGATACACCACTATGATTTGTTGGTAATGGCGACAGGGAGTCGGGCTTTTATACCGGCAGATGCGCCTATGCACCTGCCTGGCGTATTTACGATGAGGAATAAAAAAAATGCAGATGATTTAGTAGAATACATGGGTGGAAAGGGACATGTATTGATTGTAGGGGGAGGATTATTGGGGTTGGAACTGGCCGCCTCTCTCAGGGAGATTGCTATCAAAGTGACCATCGTGCAGCTGGCCTCCCGGCTGATGGAAAGACAGCTGGATCAGACATCAAGCTCACTGCTCAGAGAGAAAATAGAAGAAATGGGCGTAACCCTTTATCTCAACAATCAGGTCGACCGGCTGGTCCCTTATTTGGGAGAGGAAAGGATGAAGGCCAATCTGAAAAGTGGTGCCACCGTAGAATGTAATGCGGTAGTATATGCTATTGGGACCAGGCCGAATATAGAACTGGCTAAATCTGCAGGCATTGCCTGTGGGTTTGGGGTAAAGGTAAACGACTACCTTCAGACCAGTGATCCCCATATATTTGCGATGGGGGAGATAGCAGAACACCGGCAGAAGTTAAATGGAATCACTGCAGCAGCAGAACACCAGGCAGATGTGGCCGCCCGATACATAAATGGGGATCTTCTGAGCATTTATCAAGGTTCTGTATTGATGAACATACTGAAATTTGCGGATCTGGATCTGTGTTCCATAGGCATGCCTGAGATCCCGGTAAATGCTACCGGTTACGAAGAAATACTGCTGATAGATACAGCCCAGACTTATTATAAAAAATGTATCGTTTATCAGGACAGATTGGTAGGGGCAATTTTGATGGGGGATAAAACAGAGTTTGCTGAATTTAAAAATTTGATAGAAGAGAAAACAGAACTTTCAGATAAAAGGCAGGAGCTTCTAAGAGGGAAATCAAATAAAGAGGCTTTGATAGGTAATTTGGTCTGTTCCTGCGGAAATGTCGGCACAGGGAATCTGGAGAAGCAGATAAGCGCCGGATGTGCTGATTTCAGGCAGCTATGTCAGCAGACTGGAGCAGGTATGGGGTGCGGAAGCTGCAAACCGGAAATCAAACATATTTTAAACCGATTCACTAAATTGCATGCATCTTTACCGTTATGATTAAAACAGCCATCAAACCCAGTTCCACTCATTTCAAAAAGTCCGACCTTGTAAGGGTTTTTGTAAAAGGAGGGATCATTTCCCCCGGAGATTTTCAGAAGATCATCCATACTGCTAATGAACTTGGAACATCCTACATTCATTTAGGGTCAAGGCAGGATATTTTGTTTCCACTGAAAAATAAAAACCTTAAGGTACTGGAAGATACATTTGAATCTATTCAGACAGATTTTGATACAGATGGTGAAGAATTTCACAATATTGTGTCTTCTTATACCGCATTGGATGTGATGCCCACTACGCACTGGCTGGCCTCTCATATCTACCATTATATATTGGATACCTTTGATTATAAACCACAGCTAAAGGTAAATATTACTGACCCCGTCCAAAGTTTGGTACCCTTGTTTACTGGAAATATTAACTTTGTGGCTTCGACACACGATAATTTTTGGTACCTATATTTGAGGTTTTCAGAAATAGATAATAAGCCGTGGTGTGCACCAGAGCTCATTTTTGGCTATGATCTGGCCAAAGTGGCCAAAGCCATAGAAGAACTTAATCCGCTGCAGGGAAAATATACTTATACGGAAATCTATACCAAAGCTGTCAAAAACCTTACCTTGAATACCCAAGCTTTAACCCATGACCTTACTTATCCAGAAGGCCATACCCCTTATTATGAAGGAATGAACAGGATAGCTGGAGGTAAATACTGGCTGGGCTTATATTGGAGAAACAATAAGTTTAGCATTAATTTTCTAAAAGCTCTGTGTCAGTTGTGCCTAGAAACTAATATAGGTAAGTTAAGCCTGACTCCCTGGAAATCGCTTATTGTGAGGGGTATTACTGAAAAGGACCGCATGAGTTGGGAAAAGCTTTTAGGAAAATATGGGATCAATATCCGTCACAGTTCGTTGGAGCTAAACTGGCATTTACCGGTATTGGATGAAGAAGCTTTGGAAATTAAGAATTATCTGGTAAGGGCTTTGGATAAGCAGGATATCAGTACCTATGGTTTGTCCTTTTCTGTCAAAATCAGGCATATGGTTCTATTTACATCCATAGTCATTGAAAAAAATCCTTCTACTGATGATAAACAGCAGGATACCTTTAATATACTTTATTCTAAAGATTTCCTTCCAAATCTTTCTGAGTACTACCATTATGTGAAGGAAGTAACATTGGAAACTATCCCTCCCTTACTTATAGAACTAAGTTATAAGTACTATGATCAGCTTGATACCAATAGACATGATATATCTGAACCCATTGTAGGTTTTAAACCGGTTGAGCATAAAAAATATCAATGTTCCAGCTGCATGACCATTTATGATGAAAATGTAGGGGATCCCTCATCTGATGTGGCTCCCGGAACCTCGTTTCAAAAATTACATAATTCCTATACCTGTCCGGTTTGTGAAAGCCCGAAGTCAGCTTACAGGCTTATATAAATCAGCATTGTCCATCGTTGGGTGATATAATATGGATCTGTTTAATGCCAGAAATTAACGGTAAATGAAGAAGATACATAATATAAATCCTAAATTGCACCTTTACTACAAACCAGAGGGCTATTCAGTATGACCAACAATGATATTTTACGTAACTTAAGATATACCTTTGACTTGGGGGATGCTCAAATGATGGCGATATTTGCCCAGGCCGATCAGACTGTCAGTAGATCTGAAGTGAGCAATTGGCTAAAAAAGGATGATGATCCTGATTTTCAGGAAATGAATGATAGGGAATTGGCCATATTTCTGAACGGTTTTATCAATGAAAAACGAGGTAAAAAAGAGGGTGTCCAACCGGAGGCAGAAGAGAGGCTGACCAATAATAATATTTTAAGGAAATTAAAAATTGCATTAAATTTAAAAGATGAAGATATGCTCTCCATCTTAGAATCGGTAGACCGTCGCATCAGCAAGCATGAATTAAGTGCATTTTTCCGGAAGCCAGGCCAGCCCCAGTACCGTCCTGCACTGGACCAGATTCTTAGGAATTTTCTTCATGGTTTGCAGATAAAGTATAGAGGCAATTAAATCACGTATTTTGAGCTAAGGCTTTGTTTACCACATTTAATGCCTGATCTGAGTGTGTCATGGATAAGGCGTAGGCATGGCCCTTGTCAGACATTTTCTTCCATGTTTTCTGCACTATGTCTATCGTTTTATTTTCCTCGTGCACATGTTTGACGATAAATTCATCAAAATAGTATTGAAGAAATACCAGGCATACGACATCTTCTAAGGTTTGGGCTTCAGGATCGGTTTTAAGCCGCCGTTTATTAATGAGGTCGTCCACTTTCTGGATGTCTTCTTCTGCATATCCATTTGCCCGCATTATTCCAGCAGCTTTTTCTCCATGAAACTTTTTCAGCTCTGTTCGCCACTGTAAATATCCTATTCTGTCCATAGGATACTTTTCTCTTGGATGGGTAAATCGCTGTATATGTTGGGCTCTAATGGCAATCTGCAGATTTTCGGACGCGTCGGGGCAAAATCTATGGAGCATATCCGTCATCCTTTGACTATAAAGCAGTTCTTTTGGGATTTTTTTCCCTTCAAAGACATCCAAGTGCGGATCTTGGCTATTTAAGGCATCTATATCTGCTATGGTAATGTGAAATCTATTATCCATGGTAAGTGAAGTTTTATCTATTGCTTATTTTAAGATAGGCATTATATGATAAATGATCAAATGGTTTGTAAGTAATCTTCACTAAAATGAGTGATAGATAGTAAGACATTTATGGATTGATACGCAAAAAATTAAAAACCAAGGTAGCGCCTCTTGTATTACTGTAAGGAAAATTCTATGGTTTTCAAAGAATTTTTCCTATTCATAAGGAGATATTCTCTTTAAGCGAAGCATAAATCGTTTCCTTTTTCTCATTTACTACCTTTCCGATTACGATGATGGCCGGAGCAGATAGTCTCCCCAGCTCGTTTTCATCCATTATACCTCCCAATGTACTTATCAAACATGTAGAACAGTCTAAGCTTCCATTTTGAATAATGGCCATAGGTTCATTGATGCCACGGGCCTTTTGAAACAGGGCCACTATTTCCTTGATTTTTTTTAAGCCCATTAATATTACTATTGTAGCACTGGATTGGGCTGCTAAATGTAAATCTTTGGCTAGGGAGCCATCCTTTAACGTGCCAGTGATGACCCAAAAGCTTTCGTTCACACCCCTTTTAGTCAATGGTATTCCTTCTATCCCTGCCACAGCTATGGCACTGCTGACTCCTGGGACATAAGATACAGGTATCCCTTGACTGCGGGCGTATTCCAGTTCTTCATGTCCTCTCCCGAATACATAAGGATCTCCTCCTTTCAATCTTACCACATGTCCCATGTTTTGGGCATATCCGACGATCATTTTATTGATCTCCTGCTGCTGTTGTGAATGAAGGCCTGCCCTTTTTCCTACGTATATTTTTAAGGTGCTGGATGGTGCATGATCCAGAAGTGCGATATTGGCCAGAGCATCATATAAAATAACATCTGCGGATTGTAAGGTTTTAATAGCTTTGAGAGTAATAAGGTCAGGATCTCCTGGTCCTGCTCCCACCAAAGAAAGTCTAGGCTGTGAGTTTCTCATCTTAAATCATATTGTTTCAGAAATAAAAATACGTAAAATAATTAAGTAAAAATACGTATTTATAATTTAAATATTTTATATTTGAATCACCAGTAGATTATAATTAAGAAGAATTACTTAATCAATGAATGTCTAAATCGGGAAATGATATGAAAAAAATAGTTGTGATCGGAAATGGAATGGTGGGATATAAGTTTTGTGAAAAGCTTAGGGCAGCAGAGGGCAACGAAATTTTTGATGTGACGGTATTTGGTGAAGAACCTTGGCCTGCTTATGATCGGGTGCATCTCAGTTCTTATTTTTCAGGAGCTAATGCAGATACACTTATGATGGCTCCCCGATCATGGTATCATGAGCATGATATAGATTTGAGGACTAATGAACTGATTATAAAAATAGATAGAATCGGTAAAACTGTCCATAGCCATACGGGCAATAGTATTGCTTACGATTTCCTGATTTTAGCTACTGGTTCCGGTGCATTTGTACCTACTATCAGTGGCGTGGATAAAAAAGGGGTTTTTGTCTATCGGACATTAGAAGATCTGGATGCCATCATAGCGTATGGCCAAAAAGTAAAGTCTGCCGCAGTCATGGGAGGTGGTTTATTAGGTCTGGAAGCGGCCAAAGCAGTCTATGATATGGGTCTGAAGACACATGTGGTGGAATTTGCGCCTCGGCTTATGCCCAGGCAGCTTGATGAAAATGCGGCAGCATTGCTGAAATCTAAGATAGAAGACCTGGGCATTGGCGTTCATCTTTCCAAAAATACCAGGGAAATATCCGGAAACGGTAAACTCACTGGGTTGGAGTTTGCCGATGGCACCAAACTGGATGTAGAGATGCTTGTGATTTCTGCCGGTATCAAGCCCAGGGATGAACTGGCCAGAGATTGTCAGCTGGAGACAAATGTGAGGGGCGGCATAGTGATAAATGAATTCATGCAGACCACTGATCCTTCTATATATGCTATAGGTGAGGCGGCTGCTTATAAGGAATTGGTTTATGGACTGGTGGCCCCCGGATATGAAATGGCCACACAGGTAGTCAATCAATTGGTGGGTAAGGAAGTGAAACCATTTATGGGTTTTGATATGTCCACCAAACTGAAGCTGATCGGTGTAGAAGTAGGAAGCTTTGGTGATCCTTTTGGAGACATAGAGCCCTGTAAGTCGATAGTCTTTGAAGACAAGGTCAAAGGGCTATATAAGCGGATCAACATTTCTAAAGATGGTAAAAAACTTCTTGGAGGTATTCTTATAGGTGATACTTCAGCGTATAATATGCTATTGCAGATGGTACAGAATCACATGCCGCTGCCTCCTGAACCTGAAGATCTGATACTGGGAAGCAGAGGAGGCAAAGAGCCTTCAGGTGCTGGTATAGCTGCGCTGCCTGAAGGTGCTCAAATATGTTCTTGCGAAAACATTACAAAGTCAGACATATGTAAAGCGATCACTGAAGGTGGAATCGAAGATATATCTGCATTAAAATCCTGTACCAAAGCAGGTGCAGGATGTGGAGGCTGTGTGCCGATGGTTCAGGATCTTTTAAACCATGAGCTGAAAAACCTGGGAAAGAAAGTCAAAAATGTAATATGTGAACATTTTGACTATACCCGCCAAGAACTGTTGGATATCATAAAAATCAAAGAAATAAAATCCTATAACAGGCTATTGGATGAAGTAGGGCATGGAGACGGCTGCGAAAAATGCAAGCCCGCGGTAGCTTCTATTCTAGCCAGTACCTGGAATGAATTAGTGGTAAAACAGGATACCATTCAGGATACCAATGATAGGTACCTGGCCAATATCCAAAAAGGGGGCAGCTACTCGGTAGTTCCCAGGATACCGGGCGGAGAAATTACTCCAGATAAAATCATCGTAATAGGACAGGTGGCCAAAAAATATGGATTGTACACCAAAATAACGGGTGGTCAGCGGATAGATTTATTTGGAGCCAGGGTGGATCAGTTGCCAGATATATGGGAGGAGCTGATAGATGCCGGATTTGAGAGCGGACATGCCTATGGTAAATCGCTTCGTACAGTCAAAAGCTGCGTAGGATCCACATGGTGCAGGTTTGGTGTTCAAGATGCTGTATCCTATGCCATTCGTGTAGAGGAACGCTATAGAGGGCTACGCTCACCTCATAAACTGAAAGGAGCTGTGTCTGGCTGTACCCGTGAATGTGCTGAGGCGCAAAGCAAAGATTTTGGCATTATAGCTACCGAAAAAGGATGGAACCTTTATGTCTGCGGAAACGGAGGGTCTAAGCCACAGCACGCCCAGCTGCTGATCAATGATATAGACAGTGAAACCTGTATCAAATACATAGACCGTTTTCTGATGTTTTATATTAAAACAGCCGAACCGCTTAACCGTACTGCCACCTGGCTGAATAAACTAGAAGGCGGACTGGATTACCTTAGGGATGTGGTGGTAAATGATTGTCTGGGAATAGGGGAGGAACTGGAACGGGAAATGGATTTTATGGTAGATACTTATGCATGCGAATGGAAGGAAGTAGTCAATAACCCAGTGCTACGGGCTAAATTTAAACATTTCGTTAATACAGAAGAAAATGATCCTGCTATGGCATTTCAACCTTTACGAGGCCAAAAAATCCCCGTCGAATGGCACGGTCAATAAATTTACTATTATAGGAGCGATGGTTTTATTGATATAAGAAACACTGAAATTATCTATAGGCATATCGTCTCCGAAATATAGCGGGTTGCAGTCCTTGGAATAAAACAATAAATTAATGATAAACCCTATTTACTAGCGATGCTTCTATCTGATCTTTATTAAAGAGAATTGAAGCAGAAGCAATATTTCCAATTAGCAATAACCCAAAATACCTATTCATTAACCATTTTAACCACTCATGAACCATGATGACAGAATTGGAAAAATATAAAAAAGTAGAGGCGGAAGATGTAACTTTTTGGTACCGTGCAGCCACTGTTGGGGCATTTCCAGAAGACGGGGGGGCATGTGTAAAATATAAGGATCTTCAGATTGCCGTTTTTAATTTTACCAGAAGGGGAGAATGGTACGCCTGCCAAAATTTATGCCCCCATAAAATGCAGATGATTCTTTCCCGTGGAATGATAGGAAGTACAGGGGAAGAGCCGAAAGTAGCCTGCCCATTTCATAAAAAAACATTTTCACTCAAGACAGGGAAAAATATAAACGGCGACACCTGCGATATCACTACCTATCCTGTAAAAATAGAAGAAGGGTTTGTTTACATAGGTTTTAATGAAGTGTTCTAATTAAGGAGTAAATAATCATTTATTTAAATGATTATGGTGGCAAACTAGTTAAAACAATATAGCATCTCATCACTGCATAAAGTTTTAGATTTTGAAACTGGTCTTATTGTATTGAAAACCTGCCGTGGGATTTCTTTTTTATAATCGTTTTTTAATGATAAATAAGTACAAATACGTATCTTTAGGTGCGATTGACTACTTATGGATCTGGAAAAAAGTGATTTTGGTGCCAAAAAATTTGAACGTTTAGGGCTTAGGTATATCCTGGCTCTTTCTGCTATTGCCACCACCATTATCATCAGTCAGATCATACTTCAGTTTAATATCTCCCAACAAGAGGATGATTCCATAGAAGTAAATCTTTCAGGAAGGCAGAGAATGCTGAGCCAGCGGATCAGTAAGGCAGCCGTATTGATAGGTAAACTCCAACCTGATGAACGGGCCCCCTATTTGGCAGAATTAAAACTCAGTCTTTTAGAATGGGAGCAAGCCCATGCTGGCCTTCAAAATGGGGATCCTACATTAGGCGTCTCTGGAAATAATAGTCCTTTGGTCAGCTCTATGTTTAAAGAAATTGCTCCTTATTTCTCAGAAATTGTATTGGGATCGAGAAGTTTGATTTCCATAGCTGAGGCAGAAGATACAACAGAAGAGGCACTGGTTCTGGCCATTGATAGGATACTGGCCCACGAATCCCAATTTTTGGCTGGTATGGACAGAATAGTTTTTCAATATGATAAGGAGGCCCAAATAAAGATTAACAGACTCAGGCGAATAGAAATTGGGTTGTTGGCATTTGCCCTGTTCCTGATTTTTTTGGAAGTGAGGTTTATATTCATACCATCCGCCAAAATGGTGAAAAAGAACACCCAATATTTACAGAATGAGGAAATAAAAGCCAAAAAAATGGCTTTGGAAATCAGTGCCCTTTATGAATCTCTAGAACAATCATTTCAAAATTTAGCCGAAATAGAAATAGAATTAGGAGAATTTACAGTTTTTGCTAAATGCTCTCCGAACGGTACGTTTCATTATTTTTCCGATAAATTTATGGAAATAATGGCCTTTGGAAAGGATTCTCCAGTTAATATTTTTGATTGGCTGGGGGGGCAGGGGTATGAGTCTACTTTTTTGGGTCAGATCCATATGAATGTTCAAAAGGGGCAGACTTGGAAAGGTGATTTGAAGCTTACTAATAATGAGGGAGATTTTGTTTGGATCAAGCTTCATCTGATACCTATACTGGATGTAAACCGACAGGTACATGAGCTAATGTTGGTGAGCGTGGATGAATCCGAGATCATGGAGGCACAGTACCGGTCACAGGAGCTGCATGAAGAAAGGATGGAGAAAAAATTGAAAGAACAGCAGTTCCGCTCTGCACTTATATTGGAAGGCCAGGAGGAGGAAAGGCGTAGGATATCCAGAGACATGCATGACGGCATTGGTCAATACCTCACGGCGCTTAAATATAACCTGGAGGGCATTTCAGCTGTCAAAGCCAAATCCGAAAAGGATAGATTGGAAAATGCTAAAAAATTACTGCAGGATATAATTAAGGAAGTACGGAGAATATCTTTCAATTTAACGCCTGTTGCTTTATCAGATTATGGGATTGTGTCCGTATTGAAAAAATTTGGGGAGGAAATGAGTAAAATTTCCAAAATTCCAGTTTATTTCGAAAACATAACCGGTTTTCATGCCAGATTGGAGGCAAAGATTGAAAATAATCTTTACCGAATAGTCCAGGAAGCAGTAAATAATGCCATTAAGTATTCAGAAGCCAAAGAAATTAAAATTCTGCTGTCTCATAATGACCAGTTTCTACACCTAGAGATCAGAGATGATGGTGTTGGATTTGATTATGAAGCACTGGACCGACAGGGCTATTTTACAGCTACTGGACATGGTATTTTTAATATTAAAGAAAGGGTTAATTTTATCCAAGGGGTAGTACAAGTGGATACAGCTCCGGGTCAAGGTACTGCCATTAAGATTGATCTGCCATTAGACACATAAACCCAACAAAATAAATGGAAGATATAAAAGTAGTATTAGCTGATGATCATGTGGTGGTCAGAAACGGTATCAAGATGTTGCTTGAAAGTGCAGGAGAGATTAAGGTAATAGGGGAAGCTTCCAACGGGCAGGAGGCGCTAGATGTAGTCAGAGAGCTTCAGCCTGATGTACTTATAGTCGATATACGGATGCCGATTATGAATGGTCTGGAAGCTACGAGTCAACTGGGCTCTTATTCTGTCAAAACTAAAGCCCTGATTCTATCTATGCACAATGATGAAGAATATGTCCTACAGGCTATGGATTCAGGTGCTGCGGGTTACTTATTAAAAGATACGAGCAAAGAAGAATTTATTAAAGCCATCCATAGTGTTCATCAAGGAGGAAAATATTTTAGCGGAGACATCAGTAATATTTTAGTAAATTCATATCTTAATGTCAAAAGTAATAAGAATAGCAAATCTTCAGATATTACTAAGCAATACGACCTTACCAAAAGAGAAAAAGAAATCCTTGAATTGATCATAGTAGGAATTAACAATAAAGAAATAGCGGATAAACTTGGAAAAAGTGTCCGGACCATAGAAACCCACCGCTTTAATATCATGAAAAAGCTCAATGTAAATAATGTGGTGGAATTGATCAAAAAGGTAGAAGAAGCATCCATTCTTTAATTTGCAATAATTGACTCATGGATAAGACAGCTCAAAGATAATTTTACGATATAAGTATTAAATCGGTTGATAAAAAATAATGCCTATATCGGGAAGGTACTTATCGATATTGTCATAAACGATTTAACGGTATTACGACCATTTGATTCTAGTTTAACAGAAAGCTAGCCCAACGAATATATACTTTAATATTTTAAAGATGAATATTAAAAAGCCCTTTTACGATATGCAAAAGGGCTTTGTTTGATGGATTTTACCCATTATATAGTAGGTGTGCCACCAGTTACCTGAATGGTAGCTCCAGTCATATAGCTAGATCCCTCCGAAGCTAGCAAAACATATGATGCAGATAGTTCTACAGGCTGGCCGGCACGTTTCATAGGTGTGCTTTTTCCAAATTCCTTCACCTTATCTTCAGGCATAGTGGCAGGAATGAGCGGTGTCCAGATAGGTCCAGGAGCGACACAGTTTACACGTATGCCATCTTCAGCTAGTAACTGCGCCAAAGAAGAGGTGAAATTTTGGATTGCCCCTTTTGTGGCGGCATAAGCTAAAAGGATAGGCTTGGGGTTATAGGCATTTACTGAAGTGGTATTGATGATGGTGCTTCCAGGCTTCATGTGCGGTTTAGCTGCTTTGCAAAGGTAGAACATCGCATGTATATTAGTTTTAAAAGTGTAATCCCATTCATCACTTGGGATTTCTTCCAGAGACTCTCTAGCCATCTGGAAGGCGGCATTATTGACCAATATATCTACCTGTCCAAATTCATCTACGGCCATTTGGACTATTCTTTTACAATGGTTTTCGTCGCTGATATCACCTTTTACAAGGACTGCCTTTTGGCCGGCATCTTCTATATATTTGGCAGTTTCTTTGGCGTCCTCCACTTCTTCTAAAAAGGAAATCAGCACGTCTGCTCCTTCTCTTGCAAAAGCAATCGCCACAGCCCTTCCTATCCCTGAATCACCTCCGGTTATGATGGCTTTTTTTCCTATAAGTTTTCCAGAGCCTTTATAACTTTCCTCTCCATGATCCGCCGCTGGATGGAGTCTGCTTTCCAGTCCAGGTTCATCTTGAGGGTCTGCAGGATAGGGAGGTGTGTCATATTTTTTCTGAGGATCCTGCATGTTGTTGTTATCATCTATTGGTGTCATGGGTGTTGTGGTTTAGTATAGTATTATATTTAAAGTAAAAAAAACTTTGTTACCACCAACTTTGCAATGTACGTACCAATATTAAATTAATTGATAAAAATGAAGGAAGTAAAAAGTGATAATAGCTTAGTTCCGCTATCAATAAAATACATTATTAAAAATGGGGTATGAAAATTATCTGGGGAAGTATAATTTGGGAATATACTGCCACGGATTGATTTAAAAATGTTGCAATTTATAGCATTAGTGTGCTTAGAACAAAGGCTTATCACCTTCCATGTCATGTTCCTGATAGCAATAAGAAATAATAGAGTATCTTTTTTATTAAATATGAGACTTCTTGCTCGCAGGCTGAAGACAATCCAGGTATGTAAGCCGATGGTTGGGCAAAAGATACAAGATAGGACTTAAGAATTATTCACATCTATTTTGGCAGCGATACCACTATCCCAAAGTGCATAATAGGCCTATCAAAGATAGTGCTGATACCATATTCTTTTACATTCAGCTGTCTATAAAGGACAGAAGTGCCCAGGGTAGGGGCAATACGCTTGCCTTCAGAAATGGAATAGTTTTCATATTGGAGCAGATTGATCCCCGTGAGTAAATTTATTCTGGGACTGATGGCATAGGAAACACTGAAATCCAATCCCCCGAAAAAATTTCGCTCTTTTAGCGTTTGGTTTTCTATATCTCCAGTCCTTACTCCGAAATTAAGACCGTTTGTAAAACAACCTGCACACTGATAGTCCTGGAGGGTCATGGTATAACTGCCCTCTCCCCACTCATATACCCCATATAAACTCGCCTGAAGTTGAATTCTTTTATGGATCTGAAAAAACCGTGTCATAAATGCACCTGTCCCCAAGAGACTATTTTTAACACTGTATTGGTAAGAAAAAGAGGAAGATGGGTTTTCGAGAAGATAAGTGACCGGTTCATTATAGTTATAATGTCTATAATTTAATATTAAACCCAAAGCGGTATGGCTATTCACCATTTTACCTATCCTGTTTCTCCATTCTAAATTAGAATGCTCACGGGAGTTTGGAAGGATTCGGTTTTCTCCTGTCCTGGAATAGGGGGAAAATTCTGAAAACAATACCCATTGGGATTCAGATGTCTGGCCACTGACATTAATTACAGGCCAAAGCCAGATAAAAAGTATGACAAATAAATGTTTTTTCATATGATAGAACGGAATCGATGTTCCGTTATAATATAAGACGCTAATTATTGCAAATATGCGACAATTAGATTGAATGAGGCAATTTTAATTTTTACTGTATAAAAAAAAAATCCCCTTCAGCTTGGCTGAAGGGGATCTAAAAATCAACTTTTCATCCCTTAGTAAAGTTAAAATTGGTTTCATGAAGTGGATGGAGTTTTAGTTGACAACAGAGATAAGATTAGAAAATCCTTCGTCCGTTTTGACCTTAAACTCTATCTGACTTTTGTACTTTGAATTCTGTATGGTGTATATTTTATGGATCCCAAGTGCATTTTCAAACTTCTCTACATGCAAAAGGTTTCCGTCTTCATAGATATAAACTTCCATATCTGAGGGATTGGCAGCACTTACGAGCAGCTTATATTGGTTTTCGCCTACCAATCTCACCCTAGTAGCAACCAATTTACCTGTAGAGGCTGGGTTAAGATCTATTTCCATACTTTCCACTTCTTTTCCTTTAGTATCATAAAGGGCTATTTGGTATTTACCGGCATCCATTTGACTGAAATCATATTTTTTGGTAAATGGATTCTTTTTAGAGATGCGGTCATTTGCCACCACAGCATTTTTATCATTATATATTTTTATATATAACAAGCCCTCAGGGTTTGCCCTATGCACTAGCTGTACTTTATCCGGTCCAGCTAATTTTAATTCGATTGGTTTACGTTCTACAACACTGGTGTCGTTTGATGCTGCCATCACGTTGATAGAAACGCCCAAGAATACGATCATTAAGTTCATTAATTTCATAGTTTCTTCTTTTTTTGTTTCAATAATGATTTTTAAGTATAAGACCTCTTATTTTATTATTTATCAGAGGAATATTTTGGGCGGGATGAATTATTGATCTTTAATTCATTACAAATGTAAAAATAGGGTTTGTTCTTTGCAAATATTTCAACCAAATATATTTATTCTTAATGATTTGGTAATACGGATTGAAAACGTTTGCGATTTGTGCAAACGAAACCACAAACGTTTGTAACTGCATTTTTAGCACTGTGTAGTTCAAAAATTTTTTTTATTATTTTTTAAGTAAAACCAATTTTTTTCCATAAGTGAGATGAATTTATATGTTTTTACCTTTAAATTCTTCTGTTTAGGTGGACATCAGCTTTATTACATTATTAGAAAAAGTTTAGAAATTCACCAAATCTATGGTGTCGATTTTAAAAGTCTATACCCAGCCATGGTTTCATGGAGAAAATTATCAGTTTGAATTTACTTATATTGATATAGGTAGATAGATGTAAAAGTGATATATGATTGGCTTAAAATTTTGGTATGGGTATAAGCGTAGATAATAAATATTGAAATAATTATTGGTGACAGTATATTATTACACTTCTATTAAAAAACTGTTAAAAAGCCTAGCCAATCTTTCCTTTCTATTGATTATTTTACAAATAAAAAGTGTTTTGTTTGTGGATACTGTAAATATTTTTGATTTTTATTCAATTATTTTTAATTTAATTTTTAATGTATTACTTTTATCGTATTGAAACGAAGACGTAAAGGTCTTTAATACTGTAGGATGTTGAAACTGGCAGACAAGCCCTCCTGTCTCGGGGGTGGTGATCACAGGATAAAGCAAAATAGCGAGCTCGTATTTTTGTCCAACTGCACCGTGGAGGTTCGAATCCTTCTCCTACAGCAAATAACTTTAACCACTGGCTACGGCCATTATTAAGATAAGATAGACGAAAGGTCTTTCGGTTTGGCAGGAATACTGCCATTTTTTTTAGGATGAAAAATAAGGGATATTATTTCTTATTCTTATACTCTTTAGATTCAAATAGAACTTAAAGCCTATTTACTTTAGGTTCTGGATTAATTATTGCCAATTATGGTAAAAAATTACCCCTTTGTTATATTTGAAATAAAATTAGTCCAGAAAAAAGCTCACTCCAATACTCGGCTGAATCATGCTGAAGGATGATCTTCTAGGAGTAAAAGTTACCTCACCATCAGGTAAATAAGTAGCGTCTTCCTTAGTTAGGTACTCCATGCGGTTGGTATATATATAATTAAGTTTAAATTCCATAAACATATCCTTACCAATGGGGATAAAACATCCTCCCCCTCCCTGATAGGCCAAAGCCCAATCATAGAACTCCGTTCCGGCTACGAAAGCTTCTGAAAAGACAGTTTCTTTAATAGTCACCCCGGTAAATGGGTGATATGCTCCTACCTGTCCTTCCAAAAATGGTTTTACCTTTGTAGGTACTTCCGGTACCAAACGGATTACTCCCATTAGACTTATCAAATTATTGTTTCTCCTGATTCGCATGGTTTGATTATTAGCACCAAGGACATCATCTCTTTTGGAAAAATGGGTTCCATATCGGCTATATCCAAGTTCCAGTCCTACTAGTATAGGGTATTCGGGTAATTGGTACATAGTGAGAAAGCTTAATTCAGGCACAAGCTTATTTCCCACAGTATTCCTGAAATCACTAATAGGTATGCCTCCCTTGGCATTTAACGTACCTATAAATCCCTGAGCGGACAACGTGCCCCAACTTATATACAGGAGCATGACTAAAAAATACTTTTTCATCTGTTTATATTTATTTTAAAAGATCATCCATTATATGGTACCGCTTTCCGGTTTCTTGTCACCAAAGAAAGTGCTCTCCATAATGTTTTAGGTATTCCTGAATGCATGGTTTGTAATACGGGAGAACCGAGAGATAGTTGTTTTTCTATTTGGACTTCTCCTTATACTGTTTTTCCTGATGCCTGAAAGCGTTTTTTGCAGTGTCATGGCCGCACACTTTCCAAAATATAGGGAAGGTTTAGGGCCGAACCTGTTATAAATTTTTTAATAACCCACATTTTTACTGTTTAACCTTTACTACGGATTTTTAAGTGTCAGTTATATTCTGTTAAAATGAATTTGATAGGGTTCGGATTTTACATGGTTTATAATTATTTTCCATAAAAATAAAAAACTGTCCATGAGTACGTTCAAATCAAATACATTATTTTTCTTATTAATTTCGTTCATAACCTTTGGTATGGTGCACATAGCATCTGCACAGGATGTTATAGAAGCGCTTCATGAAGAAGTAGAAGTGATGCGAGATGAATGGGGGATCAACCACATCTTTGCTAAAAATGAACATGACCTTTTCTTTACCCAAGGATATTTGGCCGCAAAGGACAGATTGTTTCAGTTTGAGATCTGGAGGAGACAGGCTACAGGTACATTGGCTGAGATTTTGGGAGATAGGGAGTTAGACCGAGATATCGGAGTAAGGCTTTTTAAATTTAGAGGAACCAAAGAGCGGGAGCTGACCCATTATCACCCCAATGGTGTAGAAATAGTAGATGCTTTCGTAGAAGGAATCAATGCTTATATAGAAGAAGTAAGGAACAAACCAGAAAACCTTCCAATAGAATTTCATTTGCTAAATATCCTACCAGAGCCATGGACCTGGGAAGTGGTGATCTCCAGACATCAAGGTTTGCTGGAAAATGTAAAATTGGAACTGGATTATACCAGATCTATTTATTTATTGGGAGAGGAAAAAGCCAAAGAAATCTTTTATTTCCATCCTTTTGAGCCTGACCTTACTATAGATGAATGTATATCTCGTGAACTTATATTCAAAGACATCATCGCTCCCTATGAAGCTTTCCGGTCACCCCTGATTTTTAGGCCGGAAGATATCATACCATCTGCACAGCGTGAGCAGCATGCTTATCAAGCCGCCAGTACAGAGGAAATGGCAATATTAAAAGATTTTTTAAATTATGAAAGATTTGCAATAGGTAGTAATAACTGGGTAATCAGCGGAGAACTATCACAAAGTGGATATCCGATGATGGCCAATGATCCACATCGAAGACATGCCGTTCCTTCGCTGAGATACTGGGCGCATTTAAATGCTCCTGGGTGGAATGTGATAGGAGCAGGCGAACCGGTTATTCCAGGAATATCTATAGGTCACAATGAGTATGGAGCATGGGGCCTTACCATATTTGAAACAGATAGTGAAGATCTGAGAATATATGATATCAATCCCCAAAATCCGTATCAGTACCGGTATATGGAAGAATGGGTAGATATGAAGGTGATAAATGATACGGTATATGTAAAAGGGCAGGTTGATCCACTATTAATAGATCATTATTATACACATCATGGACCAGTGACATTTATAGACCGGGAATTAAACAAAGCAGTAGCCATACAGGCTGCGTGGCTGGAGGTAGGAGGGGCGCCTTATCTGGCCAGTCTCCGTATGGGACAGGCAGAAGATTGGGAGGGGTTTCGCGAAGCATGTGCTTATAACCATATCCCTGCCGAAAATATGGTATGGGCGGACCATGAAGGGAATATAGGCTGGCAGGCCACTGGAATAGCTCCTATCCGAGCGGGCTTTTCCGGTCTGGTGGCACTTCCGGGGGATGGAAGCAAAGAATGGGGAGGTTTTCTACCTATATTGGACAGGCCCCATGAAGTCAACCCCAGTATTGGATATATTGCTACAGCCAATGAGAATGTAACTGATATTACTTATGCCTATCCCAATACTTTGGGATTTGAATGGGCTGATGCTTTCCGAGGGGACCGGATCAGAGAGGTGCTTTCATCTGGTAAGAAATTCACCTTGGAAGATATGGCTGCGCTACAGAATGATTATCTATCAATACCAGCCAGACAGCTGACGCCTTACCTTGCAAATCTGAATTTTGAGAACCTTAAAGTCCTATCTGCCCAGGAATCCCTTAAAGACTGGGACCATGTCCTGGATAAAAATTCGGTCGCGGCAGCAATATATGTAATGTGGGAAAGGATAGTGAGGGCTAAGGTCTTTGCCTTGACGGTACCAGAGGAGGCGAGACCCTATGTAGGTTCCGCGCAAATGACCAGGGTACTTCAGTGGATAGAAGAAGACCGCATATTTGGGGAGGAGGGAAGAGATGGTGTTTTAAAAGAAAGTTTTGAAGATGCCATTGTGGCATTGGAGGAAAAACTTGGACCGGAAATGAAAGATTGGAGATATGGGCAAGAGGCGTATAAAAAAGCCCATATACGGCATCCTTTAAGCGCTGCAGTATCTTCTGCATACCATGACAAATTAGACGTGGGTCCGGTAGCCCGTGGAGGATATAGTTTTACGCCGAGTGCTAATGCCTATGGTGATAATAATACTACCGGAGCCTCATTTAGAATAATAGTAGATACCGCTGATTGGGAAAGTACCATGGGCATAAACACTCCAGGTCAGAGCGGTGATCCAGAAAGTGAATTTTATAAAAATCTTTTTGAAAAATGGGCCGATGACGACTATTTTAAAGTCAGTTTTGATAAACAAGCCGTAGAAGATAAAGCAATTATAAAAGTGAAATATAGACCTCAATAAAAAGTGGCCGGCGATACGCCTGCCACTGATATAAGCCTTTTTATATATTATTTTGAATGAATCATTTTGTTCAACTTAGGAAGTTTATTGAACTTTCTAAGTTTATCCTTGCGGCTGTCAGGTCCAGTCGAATCCTCGTTTTGAATATAAATGACTAAGAAGCCATCTTCATCCTGTGTAAGTCCCAAAATTACCTCTTCGTTTCCAAAAAATATAAACTCTTCCTCATCACCGAGCAGCTCATACCGTTGGAAAAGGAAATCGATTAAATTTAATAATTCAGCCTCAGTCTGAATATTTAAAAACACATAAGACATATCATATAAGGTATTAGGGAATAGATAAGCTATGCCAATGATGAAGGGATTTTCTCCTCGGAAAACTAAGGAAAGATCATCTTCTCCTAAAAAAGATCTGGTTTCGTTTGTCCTTATAAAAGTTTTATTCTGCCCAAAATTAAATAAAGGTTCCCTATAGAGAAAATTGGTAGGATTTACAGTCACTTCACATTCCGCCGAAAATAAACGGTCTGCTGTCAAGACTGTCACTGTAGTACTCCCCACCCTTAATCCGGTCACCGTGCCGTCGTTACTTACTTCCGCTATTGCAGGATTTGATGTTTCCCATATAAAATCGGAGGGTGAATATCCGTCTCTGATAAAAGTGGCATCTAATCGAAATGTATTTTCAAAATCTATATCGATAGTAGTATGGCTTATCGTTATGTTTTCATCCTGTGGATCTTCTTTTCCGCAGGAAAACATAATCAACGATACCAGTAATATCAGTGAATTAAGGACTGTCTTCGTCATGTCTTTTTTTATGGTGTGAATCAAACTATTAAAAGTAGCTAATAAGCCTGTTTAAAACAATAAATAGTTTTCACGAACTTAACTTTATTTGCCTTTGCTATAATCTGGGTCCGTTAATATTGGAGTATGGGGGATTATTCTGTAAATTATAGTGTAATTTGAACTAGCACAGCAATATATGAAATCCGAAAAAGAAAAAATGCTAAATGGAGAGCTTTATGATCCTTTAGCTCCTGATTTGGTAGATGAAAGAATAAAAACTAGACTTCTGTTAAAAGCGCTGAACGATGGCAGGGAAGATCAGCCTGATGAAAGAACGGGTATAATAAAACAACTGATGCCGAATGCTAAAGAAGATCTTTGGCTCCAGCCTCCTTTTTTCTGTGATTATGGCAGTAACATTTATACAGGTAATAAGGTGTTTTTTAATTTCAACTGTGTTGTGCTGGATGTGATGAAGGTTGATATTGGAGATAGGGCCCTGTTTGGTCCCAATGTTCAGATTTATACTGCCACTCACCCGTTGGATCATCATGAACGAGCTTCTGGATTAGAATATGCAAAGGCTATATCCATAGGAAAAGACGTCTGGATAGGTGGGAGTGCAGTTATTTGTCCAGGGGTATCCATCGGGGACCGTACCATCATAGGTGCAGGAAGTGTGGTTACCAGAGATATCCCTGCAGACGTATTTGCAGCAGGCAATCCCTGTAAAGTAATCAGGAAATTAAATGAGGGAGGAAATTGTTAAAAAAAATATATCCAAATCGTTTCTTGATTATTTGATGTTTTAAACAAATATTAATTCATTACTGAATATTACAATTTGATGACTAAGTGTATCCCGGTCTTCTTAATAATACTTACAGTTATTTAAATTAGATCTGTGAGAATTCTGCAGGTATCAGGAATATGCTATGGATTTTTGAAACGGTATCTTTATATTCTGGAAGGCTGCTAAGGGATTTCCAGTCAGGATGTCCGCCAAATTTTTTCCAATTTTCTCTATGAGCTTCTATATTGGGAGCGGTGACCAAATAAGTCAGATTGGGCATATGAGCGCCTATTATAGTCTCGCCAAAAAAAACCGGCTGTAATCCCACTTCCCTGAAAATATCTATTTCACCTCCTTCATTGAACATCTTGATTTTTTGCTGAGAAAATTTTTCACTGTGGCTTTCATAGATCCTTAATTCAAAAATTCTTTCAGCCCTATCCGGTATTTCCATAAACGGAAGATGTGAAAATGCCCGCAGGAGGGAGCTTTCCACCCTGGTATACGCCGGAGCTGTGAAAGGAGCTTCCAAATGTGCTTTACCAGCTTTTTGATGGGATTCTTCTTGTAGGAAATGTCGTTGTACTGCGTCGTATTGCTCCAATGTCTTATATGGTATGACCACGTAAAGTTTGAGTTGATCACTTTTTTCCATTTCATTAAAAACCCCTACAGCAGGTATGCCCATTTTATTAAAGGTAGGAATGGCTGCAGTTTTAAAATAAGAAGTTAAAGATTGAAGCTGATCAGCTGAAGAAAGCGTATATGTCCTTATTTCATAATATTCTTGGTCAGGCTGCTGTGCGTGAGCAAATGGAAAAGTTAAGATCAGAAGGAAAATGCTTAGAAAATGTTTTGCATTCATACTGTTAGGTAATAGTTTTTAAAAGTTTGAAATATGACTTTGCCACTTGAATATAATAGAATAAATGCTAGTGGGAGCTATGGTAAAGTTATTGAAGCTAATGTACATAATCTAATATAATCTGGTTTTTATTATGACATCAACAGCCTCTACCTTGTTTAAGTAATAGCGTCCGGAATAAACGATAAAAATATATTTTCTGATAGGATTACAATCGAAATATATTTGCTTTTAAAGAATATTAATAATATTGATTATTACCAAATGAAATTTCGGTAAAACTATACTCCTTTAAACTAGGATTAATACCTATTGTGTAAAAATAAATTCCTATTTGTGCTTTTTTAAAAAATTTACTTATCTTTTTCAATTAATAAAAAAAATATAATAAGTGTCAGTCGTAGATATGAAAAACAATAGACGGGTATTCCTCAAAAAACTTAGTCTCACCGGATTGGCCGCAAGTTTAAACCCGTTAGCATATGCGGGCGAAAAAGCGGAACCTCATCTATTAGGAAGATCTAATATTGAAGTTTTATCAAATGCCAAAACCCTAAAATTAGCATTAATAGGTGCCGGTATAATGGGAAGAGAAGATACCAAAACTGCTCTGATGCATCAAGGCATAGACCTTATGGCAGTATGTGACTTATATGATGGGAGGCTGGCACGAGCCAAAGCAGAATGGGGAGACCATCTCATATTGACCAAAGATTATAAAGAAATACTAAATAACAAGGAAATAGATGTAGTGATCATCGCTACTCCTGACCATTGGCACAAAGAAATCAGTGTAGCCGCTCTGGCTGCTGGCAAGCATGTATATTGTGAAAAGCCTATGGTCCATTCAGTAAAAGAAGGACAGGAGGTAATAGATGCTTGGAAGAAATCGGGAAAAATCTACATGGTAGGCAGTCAGGGCATATCTTCTTTAGGTAATGAAAAGGCCAAAGAACTATTAGCTGCTGGGGTTATAGGTGATATCAACTATGCGGAAGGATTTTGGGCTAGACATTCACCAGAAGGGGCATGGCAGTATGAAGTGCCTTTGGACGGTACCCCTGAAACGGTGGATTGGAAAACCTATATTGCTAATACAAAAGACAGGCCCTTTGATCCGCTACGTTTTTTCAGGTGGAGAAATTATCTGGATTATGGTACGGGCATGTCAGGTGACTTATTTGTGCATTTATTTTCCAGTTTGCACTTTATCACGGACTCTAAAGGTCCTAATAAGGTTTCCTCAATGGGAGGACTCCGGTATTGGGAAGATGGTCGGGAAGTGCCGGATGTTCTTCTGGGCATGTTTGATTACCCCCGCACAGAAGAGCATGCAGCTTTTAACCTGTCACTGCGCTGCAATTTTGTGGATGGGACTTCGGGCACTACTTATCTAAAAATAGTAGGTAGTAATGGTTCCATGGATGTCAAATGGGACGAAGTGGTGGTAAAGACCAATAGACAGGGACCTTCAGATGATCCTTTCTTAGAAGAACAGGCCAGATTGAGAGGTAATGAAGGGCGGAAAAAAATCCTCCCTCCAAACGAAACCGTATATGCAGCTGAAAGAGGTTACAAAGGGGCACACTTTGATCATTTCGCCAATTTCTTTCATGCTATAAGAGAAAACGGCAGAGTGGTCCAAGATCCCGAGTTTGCATTCAGGGCAGCAGCTCCGGCTTTACTCTGTAACGACAGTTATTTTCAGGATAAATTTATAAAATGGGACCCAATAAAAATGAAAGTTGTATGAAAATGAATAACCTGAATAAAATATTAGCATCAGCACTGATTATTACGATAGTGTCAACTGCATGTAATGAGGGAAAAGGTACTGCTGACCAGGCCGCTGCTGAACCTACCTTCCAGGACAATACGCTGACTGATGCTCAGAAGGCTGAAGGGTGGAAGCTCTTATTTGATGGTCAAAATTTAGACGGTTGGAGAGGTTATAACCAGGAAAATTTACCAGAAAGTTGGGTAGTAGAAGAAGGTACCCTCAAATCTCTGGGAGAAGGGGGAGATATAGGGGGAGATATTGTATATGATCTCCAGGAATTTGGAAATTTTGAACTATCGTTGGACTGGAAGATTGAGGAAGGCGGTAACAGCGGAATCTTTTATCATATAGTCGAAGGTGATCAATATGAGACGGCATACCATACTGCGCCAGAATTTCAATTGATAGATCAGGAGGGATTTCCTGAAAAATTAGAGCCTTGGCAATCTTTAGGTGGAGATTACGGTATGTATGATCCTGACTATGAAGAGGCCATGAAGCCTGCAGGTTTATGGAATAATGCCAGGATAATATTTTCTGAAAATAAAGTTGAATACTATTTGAATGGCAAAAAAACAGTGGAATTTCAGCCTTGGTCAGAGGATTGGAGACAGCGAAAGGAAGAAGGTAAATGGAAGGATTTCCCTGATTATGGAGAGGCCAGGTCAGGACTCATCGGCCTTCAGGATCACGGCAGTTTTATTTGGTTTAAAAACATCAAAATTAGAGAATTATGATATCATCGATAAGAACAATATCTTTGGCGCTGCTTGTCGCTGCTGGTTCAAGCTGTCAGGAATCTACTGAAACGGAAGAAACAATGCTTTTTAATGGTAAAGATCTCAGTGGCTGGCAGATATATGGCACAGAAAAATGGTATGTGGAGGATGGTCTTCTGGTTTCAGAAAGTGGTCCTGATAAAGAATACGGATATTTGGGTACGGATGAAGCATTTAAAAACTTCGAACTTACACTTGACTTCAAGCAAGAAGCAGATGGCAACAGTGGTGTTTTTTTCCGGTCTACAGTAGAAGGTACCACGGTTTCAGGATGGCAGGTAGAGGTGGCACCTCCGGGGCTCCATACAGGAGGAATCTATGAATCATATGGAAGAGGGTGGCTGATCCAGCCGGAAAATGAAAGGGCCTTAAAATTTGGAGACTGGAATACTATGAAGATTAGGGTCCATGATGATCATGTGGTCACCTGGTTAAATGGAGAGGAAATGGTAAACATCACCGACCAAAAGATCGGAGAAGGTGAAGGTGGGATTGCTCTTCAGATTCATGACGGTGGTGGTATTAAAGTATATTGGAAAGATATTCGGATCAAGAATTTAGATTGAATAAACAAAAAAAGGCAATGACATTGCCTTTTTTTGTTTATTCTTATTTAAAGTCCATTTCACTCTACACGATATAATTATTGGGCGTATTTGGATAAAATTTTGTTTCTTTGCGTACTGTCCAAAAAACTAAGTAAATGTCCAAATTTGATGATATAAGACCTTTTTATGATACTGAAGTAAATGATGCGCTGCGTAAAGTGGCTCGTGATCCTATTATGAAGGCGGTCATGAATTTTACTTTTCCCGATATGACAGATGAAGAATGGATCCAACAGTTGTATAAGACTCATTCTATTCGGGATTTTCAGATCAATTTTATTTACCATGCCATCAATATGGTATTAAACAAAAGTTCAGATGGCCTCACTACCTCGGGGTTTGAAAATTTAAAACCAAACACCGCTTACCTTTTTATTTCCAATCATAGGGATATAATTCTCGATACTTCTTTATTAAACTATTCTCTTTACAAAAATGGATTTAAGATGACCACATCAGCCATAGGAGACAATTTGGTGAAAAATCCTTTCTTGCTTACTCTTTCCAGGGTAACCCGAAATTTTATTGTCAAAAGGGGATTGCCATCAAGAGAACTGCTGGAAAGCTCAAAGTTGATGTCAGAATTTATAAAGGATTCGATCATGCATGAAAATAGATCTGTATGGATGGCGCAACGTGAGGGCCGAACTAAAGATGGAAATGATGCTACACACAAAGGGGTGCTGAAGATGATTGCTATGGCTAAGGATGGCATGACTGATATGGAATATTTCAAAAGGTTGAAGATAGTACCCGTATCCATTTCGTACGAATTAGACCCTACAGATATCCTAAAAATGCCCGAACTCTTGGCCAGATCAAAAACAGAACCATATGTAAAAAACCCAAATGAAGACTTTGTCACACTTAGGAGTGGGATAATGGGCCAAAAAAAAGGCATTCATATCCATGTAGGTAAAGTATTGGACGATGAAATAGATGACATTGTACTAAAGCATCCTTCTACAAACAAACAGCTTCAGGCATTGTGTGATATAATAGATGAAGTCATTCATGCTAATTATCGTTTGTGGCCTACCAATTATATAGCACACGACCTCCTTTATCAGTCTAATCAATACAATACTTATTATACAGCAGACGAAAAGGAAGCATTTGAGAAGCGCTTATATGAAGGAGTGGATACTTCAGATGAAATGGCAGTCAAACATTTTTTAGCCATGTATGCAAATCCGGTGACGAACCAAACGGCTTTAAAAACCTCACAGGCTTAGCATATGTCTTTATTATCTGTTTTGCAGGATATATAATCTGCCTGAAGACCATATCCCATAAGACAGGGAAGTATTATAATATTGATTATACATAATCAGAGGCAGAGTAACATATTGATTATATCGAGTTATCCATTAACCGAATGTAGGAGCATATCATGTTATTCGAAATAATAATCAAAACTCCGGCTATCAACCATATATGGTGATACCTTTATCCTTATAGCTATACAGGTATAAAAAAATGGGAGCCTTATTCATTCACTAACCTTATGCTGGTCACAAAGCCATATTGGAATTGATGTCTGGGGTGATTTTTACCCATACAATACTTGACTACTACTGCATGGGGTGGCACCGCTACAACGAGTACACTTTAAATAAAAATCCATGACAGGATCAATACACATAGAGGAGCATGAGTTTTCAGAAAGAAACAAATAACAAAGTATTCAATACCTTAAAGTATGGCAGCTACTATTAGATGAAAGGTCCAACCAAGAGCCATTGGAACCATAAGCTAGCCTAAATCCTGCACATGATGGTAAAAGTATCGATCATTATTGGATGTATATTCTATCCAACCTTATTATCGGAAAATCAGGTTCTAACTTTCTCTTTTTGTTTAATTCTAGATGATGATAACTCTTTACCGGTTATCGGATTTTCTGAGTTGGCCATACTGGGTGTCTAAATATTGGAATATCTCCTGAAAAGTATCACCATTAAACCGGGAGCTGACGGATTTCCACTTCCCGTTTTTCATTTCGAGGTTGAGCGCATATGTTTTTCCTAATCTTAAAAAATAGGCTTCCTGCAGTTGCCAGCTTTTTAGTTCTTCGTTAAGGGTTATTTCCTTTTTTGAAAATGGATATCTAAAAACCAAATGGTCATTTTCCAGGCGTATATCCGAACTCCTTCGAAAAAAGAATAAAAAAGGAATGGAAATTATTAGAAGTAAAATGCTTAT
Source organism: Anditalea andensis (assembly GCF_000714815.1). Taxonomy (GTDB): domain Bacteria; phylum Bacteroidota; class Bacteroidia; order Cytophagales; family Cyclobacteriaceae; genus Anditalea; species Anditalea andensis. The sequence goes on from NZ_JMIH01000024.1 coordinate 96,087, forward strand.
TACAAGAATGACGAGTGCGTTTTCCATATCTATGACTCAAATGAATGAGTTTGTAATTTGATGAAAAAGTATAATAGCACAAACCATGCATATTTATAAAAAATGGATAGCAATCAGTCGTTATTTAGAATATAATTTTTAAATAGAGAAAGCAAAGGTATTAATTTGATTTAACGAATAGTAGCCTTAGTTTAGGTGTATTATTGGATACTATGGAACAAATGCTTGACTATTTGGATGATTACGTTCCTTACGAAGTAAGGATCAATATTTTACAGACAGCAGTGATTATTTTGGTTTTGTGGCTGATCAAAAAAGGAGCCATCAAACTGGTGAGCCATAATTTGGTGGGTCCTCTAAAAAGACAGTACCATTGGCAGAAGGCCATAGAATACACCCTGGTGATCATAGGGCTGCTCTTGGTAGGGAGCATTTGGTTCAGTAATTTCCAGTCTATTACCACCTATCTAGGGTTGCTTTCAGCAGGTATAGCTATAGCCTTAAAAGATATATTCGTAAATATAGCTGGATGGATATTTATCTATTGGAGAAAACCATTTGATGTAGGAGACCGCATACAGATAGGCGAGCATAAGGGTGATGTGGTAGATTTGCGGCTTTTTCAGTTTTCTATTTTAGAGGTCGGTTGCTGGGTGGATGCTGAACAAAGCACGGGTAGGATCATTCATATCCCAAACGGTAAGGTCTTCATGGATGCCCAGGCTAATTATAGTCAGGGTTTTGACTACATATGGAATGAGCAGCACCTATATATCAGTCTTGAAAGTGACCATAAAAAAGCTCAAAAAATTCTCTTAGACATCATGAATGAGCAGTTAAAGGATGAGTTTAAGAAAATAGAGAAGGCTTTTAAAAGGGCGGAAAAGAAACACTTGATTTCATTTATTTTTTATACGCCTACTGTTTATATAAATATAAACGAGAGGGGAATTCAGCTATCGCTTCGGTACCTATGTCCTCCCCGTAAACGCAGGGTACTCCAGCATCAGTTGACTGAAGCTATATTAGACCAGTTTAAAGAAGCCAGTGATATCAAAATGGTGTATCCTATCACTTCTATCATTATGGAAAACAGAACTAATAATTTTACCGAATAAAGGCACTTCAGATGGGTTATGTATAGGATCACCCTGGGAAATTATAGGAAAATATTAACAAAGGGACGATTTATATATCCAATATTCATTTATCTTTGACCAGATGCAAAAATATTCTTATGGACTTCAGTTCTTATGGGATTTTCCATATTCAGATCAGGATTTGATAGTAGAAAAGTTATCTTTGCATTTTTAAGCTGAAAAAACATAAGTAATACATGCCAAAGTTAATTCGGATTACCACAGTCCCTATGTCATTAAAGTTACTGCTCACTGGGCAGATGAGATATTTTAATGAAGCAGGCTGGGATGTAAAGATGGTAAGTGCAGATGGTAAAGAGGTAAATGAATTAAAGAGAACCGAAGGGTGTGAACATATTGTCATTCCATTTACCAGAAAAGTTACATTTTTTCACGATATATATTGTTTATGGCTTCTCATCCAGCTGTTCAATAAAGAAAAACCGGATATAGTCCATACCCATACTCCCAAAGCAGGGTTATTGGGTATGTTGGCTGCTTGGGTGTGTGGAGTGAAAATAAGGGTTCATACATTAGCAGGTATGCCATCTATGGCAGCTACCCAACAAAAAGCCAAGTTGCTTATATTTACAGAGAAACTCACCTTTAAGTTGGCCCATGAAGTTTGGCCCAATTCTCCTTCTTTAAAGGATTTTATATTAAGGGAAAAATTGGTAGAACCTGCTAAAGTTAAAGTGCTGGGGGAGGGGTCTTCAAACGGAGTAGATCTGAAAAAATTCAGCAGGGAGTCCCTAAAAGAAAACCACTTAGTGGCCGCTATGATGAGAGTAGTGCCCGGAGATAATGAATTTGTAATTTTGGCAGTAGGTAGACTGGTGAGGGATAAAGGGATAGAAGATTTAGTAAAGGCCTTTCTCCAATCTAAAATAGTCAATAAATCTAAATTGGTATTACTGGGTCCCTTGGAACAGGAGCTTAACCCCCTAGAAGACGATATCATTCGCAAAATAGCAGATCATCCTAAAATAGTGCATATAGACTGGTCAGACCATGTGGAGCATTACATGGCGATTTCAGATGTACTGGTTCATGCTTCTCATAGGGAAGGCTGTCCCAATGCCATCATGCAGGCAGGAGCGATGCATCTACCGGTAATCTGTTCAGATGTGATCGGTAATATCGATATTATTTCCCAGCAGAAGACAGGGCTTATTTACCCCGTTCGTAATGTTACAGCACTTCAGGAAGCATTGGAATTTGCCTATGTTAAGCGTGAAGTAATGTACTGTTATGCTCAGAATCTTTATGGGGAAATAACCTCTACATTCAGCAGAGAAAAAATGCATGCCCTACTTAAAGAAGAATACGAACGGCTGCTAACTATAAAAAATCCCTAAAGAATTTTCATGTATATCATAGGCGCTTCTGGGCATGCCCGGGTTATTATCGATACCTTAGAATCAGTAGGGGAGAAAATAGAAGGTGTATTTGATCAAAATAAGGATGTAAAAACCTGTCTGGATTACCCCGTTGGATCGATGGAAAATTTTATTCCTGCTTATGAAAAGGTAGTTTTTATAGCTATCGGAAATATTCAATGGAGAAAAAAGTTAGTGCTGTTATTCGATTGCAAAGTCAGCTGGGGAAAGGTGCTACACCCCGCAGCCACCGTCAGTAAATATTCCGTACTTGGTGAGGGTACTTGTGTAATGGCCGGTGCTGTGGTCCAGGCTAATGTGGAAATTGGCCGTCATGTAATTATAAATACCCACGCTTCTGTAGATCATGACTGTATAGTAGGTGATTATTCTCTTATTGCACCTAATGTAACATTATGTGGAGGAGCTAAAGTAGGTGCGGAATGTCTTATAGGAGCAGGAGCTATACTTGTACCAGGTATAGAAATTGGAGACAATTGTACTGTAGGGGCTGGGTCCGTAATTTTGAGAAACATAGCAAATGGTGAGCATGTTTCTGGTATAGTAAAGTAGCATCGAAAGGCAAAATAATACTTCCGGTATATATAGAGGCCTATACACTCCTCAGGGGGTTGAGCCCTTGATGATTTTTTACCTTCCATATCTCTATTTGCTTTTTGTATTTTTATTAAAGTAGTTCATAACCATTAAAAAACATTTGGAATTTAAAATTTAATGATTAATTTAATATCGGATTAATTAGTTTTGATATAGTGTCAAATTGAATTGCCGTATTTTGCCACTTATAAGGGATAGGAAAAGCTTTTCTGCTTTTTATAATGGTGATTTGGTGAAACTTGGCCAGTTTTTAATCTTTTTTCAAAAGGCTAGTTTTAATAGTTCAAATAAGGGAGGAACTGGTTTTAAAAATTCCTGAATCCACAATAAAAAGGGAATAATGATCTCTATAGGATTTCGCGTTTATATTCTTATAAACCCTCAATGGGGTAGTCAGAGTTTATAGAGGTACTTTTCGGAGCACCATGATTAATGGGGAATATTTTTTTCGATTTTATATAGAATAAGATGATCTGATCAATATTCCCACATTCATGATAAATAATAACCATTACTAGTGCATAAATCTTTGTATTGTTTTTTATGTAGGCTATTATGATAGAAGATATAGACCTTTCTAAATTTGAAGAGGAAAGTAAACCGATAGATATTAAATATTATATTACCAAGTATTTTCGCTACTGGCCCCTGTATTTGATCTGTATCATCTTGGCGCTTATTATGATGTTTCTATTTCATAGATATACCGTCGAAGAATACCAGGTCAAAGGGAGCATATTGATAAAAAAAAGCCTTTCTCCTGAAGTTAGGATTTTTGACAGATCAAATTTTTTTACAGATAACAATAATCTGGAGAATGATGTATTCTTATTTTCTTCAAAAAATTTAGCCGCGGAAGCTCTAAAAAGGCTACATTTTGACGTATCCTACTATGCCGATACCCATATAAAACAAATAGAGTTATACGACAAATCTCCGGTGCTCATAGATGTCGACTGGGCATTTCCCCAGCGAATGACTGGTCTAGTCCAACTGACTATTCTGACCTCGGAGACTTATATACTCAGTGCTCCTGAACAAAAAATTACGGATTATGTATTTAAGTCCTCATTCCAGTTAAATAGAGATGATGGTATTTTTGGGAAGGTGTATAGGTTTGGGGATATGGTCGAAAGCAGTAAGGTGAAGTTTATTGCCCATCTGCTAAATCCCGATCAAGTAGGAGATCAGATCGAATTTCAAATCAATGATCCCTATCGCCTAATTCAGCATTACGCCAACTTGATTACAGTTAAACCATTGAATAGTTTTGGATCAGTGCTGGAGGTGAGTATGCCTACTACCGTGGTAGAAAAAGGGCGAGATTATGTAAATGCACTAATGGATGCTTTTCTTGAATATGACCTTTATGAAAAAAATAGAATATCCGAAAATGCACTGCAATTCATTGATGAACAACTATTTATTATAGAAGATTCTCTAAAGATGGTAGAAAGAAGGCTTCAGAATTTTAGAGTTGCCAATAAACTTCTCGATGTGGATAAAGAGTATAGTGGATTGCTTACAAAAATTGAAGGGTTAAGCGAAACAGTTCGCCTGTTTGATTATGAGATAGCATATTATACATCTCTCAGGGATTATCTTTTACATAAAGGCAATGATTATGCTGAAGTGATGGCACCCTCACTGGTAGGCATATCTGATCAGCTGTTGAATGGAATGGTTCAAAATCTGGTTCAATTGTCTTTGGAAAGACGTAAATTGCTATCGATGGTGAAGGAAAATCATCCTTATGTTCATAAGCTAGACCTTCAGATAGCTCATATTAAACAAAATATCATTGAAAACATTGAGAATTTGGTATTTAATACAGAGAATAAAAAACAAGACACCTATGAAAAGCTAACTGCTTTTGATAACCAGTTTACCAATCTCCCTAAGGCAGAATCTGATTATACCCATATATTTAGGGAGTTTAAATTACGGGAAAATCTATATACCTATCTATTAGAAAAAAGAGCAGAAGCCGGGATAGCCAAAGCATCCAATGTATCAGATAATCTGATAGTAGACTATGCTAAAGAAGGTGATCATATTTATCCCAACAGGAGGAAGAATTATAGTATGGCAGTAGGTATGGGTTTTTTTGTGCCTTTTTTGTTTTTGATCATTTATCATTATTTGAACAATAAAATTGTCGACCAGATACAGTTAAAAAGCACAATTAGATTACCTTTGTTATCTACTATTGGCTTTAACACTAAAAAAACAGATTTGCTGGTAGCTGAACATCCCAAATCAATGGTATCTGAATCAATCAGATCCTTGAGATCAGCGCTGTTTTACATAGCCAGTGAAAGAAAATGTAAATGTATATTGGTCACATCGAGTGTAGCCGGGGAAGGGAAATCATTTGTTTCAATAAACCTTGCCACAGCCATGGCACTAAGTGGCAAAAAAACATGTATCATAGGGATGGATATGAGAAAACCTAAAGTTTGTAAAGTGCTCAATGTATCTAATAAAGTAGGTCTATCGTCTTTTTTGGTGGGCACGACTGTAGAAGATGATATCGTTTTGCCTACCAGATATGATAATTTATATGTAATACCTTCAGGACCTATTCCCCCAAATCCCTCTGAATTATTATTGAAAGACTCCTTAACAGCCTTTATGAATAAGCTAAAAAGTGATTTTGATGTGCTTATCATGGATACTCCCCCAGTAGGGCTGGTGTCAGAAACCATGGATTTATTAAGGTTTTCAGATGTAAATTTATATATTGTCCGGCAGCACTATACCCATAAAAAGCATCTGCTGATGATCAATGACCTGTATAGGCATCACCATGTTTCTGATTTTTATGCAATATTCAATGGTTTTAAAGGAGGGGGAGATATATATGATTACTCAGGATATAATTATGGTTACGGATATAATTATTCGTATACTAAAGATAGTAAATATTCAGGAGAGTATTATGAAGATCACGATTTACAACACCATAGGGTGTTTAAAAAATGGATAGATTCCATCACAAAAAGAAGTAAATTTTAAATGATAGATATACAGGAAATAAAAAGAAGTGGTATCGCCATTATAGGATTAGGCTATGTAGGACTGCCCTTAGCGGTGGAGTTCGCAAAAAAATATAAAGTAGTAGGATTTGATGTCAATAAAGGAAGGATAGAAGAACTTTCCAGGGGTTTTGACAGAACTATGGAAGTAGATAATAATGATCTGGCTACAGTTTCAAGTCAGTCTAAGCTTTCTTTTACAGACCAAAACGCTGATATAGCCACTTGCAGGGTATTTATAGTTACAGTACCTACCCCAGTAGACAGGCACAACAGGCCAGACCTTGGCCCGTTGACCAAAGCAAGTCATACGGTAGGCAAGGTTATCAAAAAAGGAGATTTAGTCATATATGAATCCACCGTATATCCTGGATGTACAGAAGATGACTGTATTCCTGTAATAGAGGCTGTCAGCGGGTTAACATTCAATCAGGATTTTTATGCTGGATATTCACCAGAAAGGATTAATCCTGGAGATAAAACACATACTGTCACTTCCATTAAAAAAGTGACTTCCGGAAGTACTTTTGAAGCAGGAAGGCTGGTAGATCAGCTTTATCAAGATATCATAATAGCGGGCACCCATTTGGCCCCTTCTATCAAAGTAGCAGAGGCTGCTAAGATAATAGAAAATTCCCAGCGGGATATCAATATAGCGTTTGTAAACGAACTTGCTAAAATTTTTTCGAAATTAGGGATAGATACCTTGGAGGTATTAGAAGCGGCAGGCACCAAATGGAATTTCTTGCCTTTTAAACCAGGTTTGGTAGGGGGGCATTGTATAGGAGTGGATCCGTTTTATTTGGCGCAGAAAGCCATTGAGATAGGTTATAATCCAGAAATTATTTTAGGAGGGAGAAGGGTGAATGATTCCATGGGTAAATTCGTGGCTGATGAGGTCATCAAATTGCTGATTAAAAAGGAACATATGATCGCTAAATCCAAAGCCCTGGTTTTGGGAATTACCTTTAAGGAAAACTGCCCAGATGTAAGGAATACTGGAGTTCTGCGCGTGATTACTGAATTACAGGCTTTCGGGATAGAAGTAGAGGTATATGATCCCTGGGCTGATAAGTATGAGGTTTATGATGAGTATGGTATAATGCTGATAGAGGATCCATTTATAGCTGGGTCAGAATATCAAGCGGTCATATTGGCCGTGTCTCACCGACAATTTTTAGAGAAAGATATTGCGGTACTGAAAGCTGATAAGGGGGTGATTTATGACGTGAAATCCATACTTGATAAAAGTGCAGTTGATGCGAGGTTATAGCTGTCATCCTCTTTAAAGTATGACTCATGGTAATTAATATGCTGGAAATTAACAATGATTATAAAGGGAATAACCGAGCTGCTTAAGTGGGATTTTATTTAATTCTCGTCAGTGGCCACAGGCCTCGGCTGAAGGAGCTGAAAGATGGCTGAAATAGGGTAGTGATCAGAGTAATCTACTTCCCTGTAGGTATTGAAATTTTTCGCTGTAAATCCATTATCGAAGAAGAGCTGATCTATTCTAAGAAAGAACAATACCCTATTATAGGTAAATCCAAATCCCCTTCCGGCTGCTTCATAAGCATTATTGAGAATTGATTTCATAGTAAAGTAGGTGTAGCTATAAGGAACATCATTAAAATCTCCTGCTACTATCACTGGATAAGGGCTGGATGTTATATGGTCTTTTAATATTTCTACTTGTTTGGCCCGGGTCTGAGTCCCGCTTTTGAGCTTACGGAAAGTATCTCTATAATTTTCTTTAATACCTTCAATATTATTTAGATCATCTGCTTTAATGTTCATGGATTCCAAATGGGTATTGTATATCCGCACAGTGTCTCCTTCTATATTGATATCTGTAAAAATAGCACCGTTTGTCCAGTTGTTTTGAAAAACTTTTCCACCGTTGATAATGGGGTATTTGCTGAAAATAGCCAGACCATAGCTGTTTCTTTTGGCCGTGCCTTCCATCAATTCATACTTATATTCATACCTACCCCCATCACTGATCTGCTTAATAGAATTATAAGTAGGTATGGTATAGTTCTGGTAAAATTCCTGAAGGCATTTGATGTCTGCAGGATGATCCCTTACCCATTGGATAGAATTTTTAGTTAGACTTTTTTTCTCATCCTGTTCCATACCAAAGTTGAATAGCCTAACATTATAGCTTAAAACAGAGATCCCTTCTGGGTTTTCTTCCGGAGTATTATATTGGAAGGTGAGGGCAAAAAACTTAAAACCTATGATTAATGCTACTAAAGGGATAACTAGTAATCTTTTTCCTCTCAATAGGTATAATAGAAACAATAGAATATTAATAACAAGAAATGCGGGAATCAGCATAGGCATTATTCCCGTGTAGGGAAGCACCTCTGGTGATAACCTCACACTTAAAAATAAGATAATCGAAATAAAAAATACTGCGTAGGTTATAAGCCGCATATAGGTAATTTGATATTTAAGAAAACGAATAAATAGGTGAATGCGTATACCACAGATATTTATTAAATGGGGTATATTCAGTATTTGCATTAAATGAATACTGTGCTGCAGCATTCATAGTGCCCAAAGTTAAATGATAATCTTTGATTTAGAGAAGAAAAAAAAGTAAAATCAATCAATTTAAATAAGAGGGTGAGGTAATGTTAACCTCACCTTAAATAAATTTTTATCTTTGTTCTGAATTTCTTCTTAAATAAACGGGGTTGCTTTATATAGCATGCTTAACATTTTATAAAATGAAACAATATCACCAGTTACTCCAGCATATAATTGATCATGGTACAATAAAGGGAGACCGTACGGGGACCGGTACTACCAGTGTATTTGGATACCAAATGAGATTTAATCTGCAGGATGGTTTTCCTTTGGTTACTACAAAGAAATGCCATTTACGTTCTATTATTTATGAATTGCTGTGGTTTCTTAAAGGTGATACCAATATAGCTTTCCTAAAGGAAAATAAGGTGTCTATTTGGGATGAATGGGCTGATGAAGACGGTGACCTTGGTCCGGTCTATGGTTATCAGTGGAGACACTGGCCGGATGGGAAAGGTGGAGAGATCGACCAGATAAAAGAACTGATCCATCAGATCAAGACTAAACCTGATTCCCGGAGGCTAATGGTGAGCGCCTGGAATGTAGCAGATGTTGAGCAGATGGCACTTCCTCCCTGTCACTGCTTGTTTCAATTTTATGTAGCCGATGGCAAACTTTCCTGTCAGCTATACCAAAGAAGTGCTGATGTCTTCTTAGGAGTTCCTTTTAATATCGCAAGCTATGCCTTGTTTACCATGATGGTGGCTCAGGTGTGCGGACTAGAGGCAGGAGAGTTTGTCCATACATTTGGAGATGCCCATTTGTATAGTAATCATATGGAACAGGCTCATTTGCAGCTTAGCCGAGCGTGTAGACCTTTGCCCGAGATGAAGATTAATCCAGCGATAAAAGATCTTTTTGATTTTCGATATGAAGATTTTGAATTGCTAAATTATGATCCTCACCCTCATATCAAAGCTCCTGTGGCAGTTTGATGATTTGGGGAGGTGAAATTAGCATATGGCTCGTTTTATAAATCAGCGCCATATGGTTATCAAAGATAAGCAGAAATACCACCTATAAGACGGTAATTGGTTCTATGATTTAATATATAAATTTGTAATCACATGAGCATTTAATGGCTTTATTTAAAAAGATTATCTAAAAAGGGAATGGAGCTTGTATGAAACTTAATATCATCTATTTCAGATATATAATTTATTCCGGTGACATTGGAAGTAAATACCTGATCTGCGGATAATAGTTCTGCTACCGTAAACTCTCCCGTCATGATCGATAAATTATTACATTGTAATGCTTTGATGATCGCTTTTCTGCCTACACCATCTATACAGTTTGACCTTAAAGAGGGGGTATAGAAAACGTTATTTTTTACCCAGAAAAGGTTAGCAGCACCTGCCTCACATATATTGTTCTCACTGTTAAGAAGGATGACTTCATCAAAATTCTTTTTTTGCCTTTCGTGGTTTGCTATTACGTATACCAGTGCATTTAGGGTTTTACAGTTACTCCATGGTAAAGAAGGTACCTGTAAGGTTGTATTAACATAGGCCTTCTTAGTAACAGGGGGAACATAATGGTGTTTTTGTAACTGCAAAAGATGGGAAGTCTGGTTTGTCTCAGGAGTATATTTCCCTTTACCTGCTCTATATACGTTCCACCTTACGCGGATCTCATCCATAGGCTGATAAGTATTGGTAAGGTATTTTTCGATGTGGTTTAAGATATTTACAATTTCTGTTTCAAAGTAAAGCAGTTCACAGCCTTTTTGGAGGCGAGCCAGGTGGGCCTCTTTATATCGAAACTTTCCTTGGGAATAAATCATGGTTTCAAATAGCCCATCGCCAAACAAAATCCCTCTGTTAATTGTATCAGCTTCTTCGGTAATGAATTGTCCATTATAAGACAGTCGGAGCCACGATGTATCGTTACCGTTCATTTTTATGTTCATTTATGGACAATATTATTTAAGGAGAAAATTAGTATTTGTTAAAAATAAATAAATTTTTATCTTATTCTATACAGTCTTTGCTGATTACTTGATTTTTATTACTTAATTAGGAGTTAGTTAGTAGATTAGCATAATATTAGTCTGAAGAGGTAAGCAATGGCAAATAAAAGCAGTGTTTTTGATATGATAGGTCCTGTAATGATAGGTCCGTCTTCTTCCCACACAGCAGGCGTAGTGAGGATAGGAAGGGCTGCCATTCGCGTATTGGGAGGCATTCCAGAAGAGGCTACGGTAACTTTCTATAATTCGTTTGCCCGCACATACGAAGGGCATGGGAGTGACCGGGCCATATTAGGTGGTCTGATGGATATGAAGACAGATGATGCCAATATCAAGCAGGCCTTCGAGATAGCCAAGGAAAAGGGACTGAAATATTCATTCAAATCAATAGGCAACGCCTCAGTTTACCATCCCAATACTGTAAAACTTAACCTCGTCAAAGGTGATAGGAAAGTAGAGGTGCTGGGAGAAAGTCTTGGAGGCGGTTTGATCAATATTTCTACCATTGATGGCTTTAATGCTGATTTTTCTGCACAAGCCCATACCCTCATTATCAAAGCTGACGATACTTCGGGAGCGATAGCTTTTATAGCCAGTGTGATCGCCCAAGAAAAAACGAATATTGCCACCATGTCCGTTTCCAGAAAAGGGAAGAATGATAAAGCTTGCCATGTGATTGAAATGGATTCTGGCCTTCAGGCCATTACCATAGAATATCTAAAAAGCCTGCCCTGGATCTCCGAACTTATTTACATACCAGATATAGATTTATAAGATGAAGAAAATTTACTTTTTACTGTGTTATCTATGCATAACACAGACAAGCTTTGGACAGCAATATGATATATCGAGTCTGACTTTACAGGAAAGTATCAACATTGCTTTAGAAAATAACATCAACCTTCAAAGGACGCAGTTGAACCTGTTAAGTACTCAGGCAGGTTTGCTGGAAGCAAGGGGAAATATGATACCTACCTTAAGTCTGGGGGTAGGACCCTCCCGACGATGGGGAAGGAACCTCAATCCGGTTACCAACCTGTATGAAGAGTCCAACACCCTCAATACGATGAATGTTGCGGCCAACTCCAGTATTACCTTGTTTGAAGGAAGGCGGATAGCCAATACGGTAAAGCAATCCAAACTATTGGTAGAAGCCGGCAGATACGATGTCGCCGCATCTGAGAATGAAATTTCGTTGTCGGTAATCAATTTATTTGTGAATATAGTCTTTGCCAAAGAGCAGGTAAATATAGCCAATACCCAGCTTCAGACCAATAGCGAGCAACTGGCCCGCACCAGAAGGCTGGTAGAAGCTGGTACCTTACCTACCGCTGACAGATTGGATCTTGAAGCACAGGAAGCGACAAGCGAGCTTGAGGTAATCAATGCCCGAAATAATTTAAGAATAGCCAAGTTAAACCTTTCTCAATTGCTCCAAATTCCTTTTGCTGAAAATTTTGATATTAGCTTTCCGGATCTGCAAGCAGAAAATTATGCCATGGTCGATGAAAGTGTGAACGAGATATTTGCGGTGGCATTGAATACATTGCCACAGATCAAAGCTGCTGAATTAGGCCTAGAAAGTGCTGAGTACGGGGAGAAAATAGCTAAAGGAGCTTTTATGCCCACCATTTCTGCCAATGCAAGTGCCTTTTCAAATTATGCCCGGGTAGTATCTAGGCCCGAGCTACCATTTAATCCCTTTTTTACTCAGTTAGAGGGCAACTTAGCGCCATCCATTTCGGTGAATCTTAATATTCCTATTCTATCAAATTTCAGAAATACGGCGAATCTTCAGCGGGCTAGGGTACAAACCCGGCAACAAGAACTGCAACAAGTGGAAACGCGCAATCAACTATTACAGGATATAGAGACCGGATATACCAATGCATTGGCGGCAAGACAATCTTATAATGCATCGGTGAGAAGGGTAGCTGCTCTTGAGGAATCATTTAGAATGTCCCAGCAAAGATTCAATGTCGGTGCGGTGAATTCAGTTGATTTCCAAGTCGCCCAAAACAATCTTTTTAATGCCCAGGCAGATCTTTTAAATGCCAAATACGAATATATATTTAGAGTTAAAGTTTTGGATTTCTATTTAGGTAAACCAGTTACATTATAATACCATGGCCAAGAAAAAATCAAACAAATTAATTTATATCCTTCTAGGAGTAGTGGGATTTCTCATACTATTTATCGTCATCGGAAGAGCAGCAGGATGGATAGGCGGTGAGAAAGAAATGGAAGTAGAAACAGCCGATGCCGGTAAAAGCACCATTATAGAAAAGGTAAGTGCATCAGGAGTAGTCCAGCCAGAGATAGAGATCAAACTCAGTCCTGATGTGGCAGGGGAGATCATTACCCTCAATGTAAAAGAAGGTGATTCTGTAAAAATGAATGACCTTTTGGTGAAAATAAGACCTGACAATCTTATATCAGCTTTGGGAAGAAGTGAAGCCAACCTAAACCAGCAGATGGCTAATGTGTCACAGGCTCAAGCCAGCTTGAAAAGATCTGAAGCCCAGTTTAATAGAGCCGAACTAGAATTTAACCGAAATAAAAAACTTTATGAGGATAAAGTGATCTCAGATGCTGATTTTGAACAGGCCAGTGCCGATTTTTATTCTGCCCAAAGCGATCTGGAAGCAGCCAAACAAAATGTAATAGCTGCCGAGTATGTCGTAAAAAGTTCAAAAGCTACTGTAGATGAAGCTGCAGAAAATCTAAGGTTAACAAATGTTTATTCTCCGGTGAGCGGCACAGTATCCAAACTCTTAGTAGAAAAAGGAGAACGGGTAGTTGGAACTCAACAAATGGCAGGTACAGAAATGCTCAGGATAGCAGACCTTTCGAGAATGGAAGTTAGGGTAAATGTAAATGAAAATGATATTGTCCGGATATCACTGGGTGATACTACCATCATAGATGTAGACTCATACTCTAATAGTGGGAAGAAATTTAAAGGAGTCGTTACTTCAATAGCTAATTCTGCTAATGAAAAAGCCAGCCAGGATGCGGTCACTGAATTTGAAGTTAGGATTAGGATCATCAATGAATCATATCAGAATCTGATATCAGAAAGAAACAGGTATCCTTTTAGACCCGGAATGACTGCCAGTGTAGAAATCATCACCAATAAAAAGAATGATGTGCTATCGGTACCATTAGCGGCAGTAACCACCAGAGAAGGACAGGTGAGGGAAGGAGATGACTCTGGTAGGCTGCAGGAGCTGGTATTTGTGATGGAAGGAGACAGGGCAAAGAGAGTGGCAGTTACCACAGGTATATCCGATTATGATAATATTGAAATATTATCCGGTTTAGAACCAGGTCAAAAGGTGATCAGCGGTCCCTATTTCTTAGTCAGTAAGCAACTCTCTGATGGTGTTTTGGTTAAGTCTACCACACCTCCACAGGCCAATACCAATACAGAAAGTGTAGCTGCACGCTAATCTTATCCCATAAATTTGTTAAAAAGGAAATAGAAGGCTGCTGTCTTCTATTTCCGTTTTAATCAACTACAAAACACGAAAATATATGCCTTGATAAGGGCTATCTTGGCTTACGTGGTTTTTTGAATACGACCTGCTTCTATTTAAATTTCAAAATTAAAATATAAAGCCTTTTTATAGCCTATCCTGGAGTATACGAGTATCAATATCTATCCGGTAATTCCTCTACCTTCTAGATGGTCTACCATCCTGCCATTCAGTGTTTTGTATTCTTTCATACAATCTGCTGTCATGCAGCTATGGATAGGAAGTATGCCGATAATGTCACCTATTTTTATACTGTCCATCAGTTGTGCGCTGGCATGTATGGTACCATGCTCTTGGGATATGCTTTTAAGATATGAGGGTGCTGTAGGATGTTCCCAACCTAATTCATTTAAATAAACGACTTCTCCGAAGTTTTTATGACCGTTTAGATTTAGTACATCTTTAGAAAGGTGCACACCTCCTGCGTGGATTAAAATTTCATTATTACCTTTTTTGATATCTACTACAGGTGCAGCCAGTATTATCGCAATATCCTCTCGGCTACAGCTTCCTATTTCTGCTTGGGTTATATCATAAAAAACAAAATTACCGGGACCTATTTCATCTATATATTCAAAATCATCCATAATAGAGCAGGTAGGGGTGTCCCCTGACCTGCAGACGAGTTCGGTATACTGGGACTTATATTTTGCTTTAAGAATTCTGAAAGCTTCCTGAATCTCTTTTTGTATCTTATGGATACCCTCCAAATCTGCATAATAACTATGTCCAGCATGGATATAAAAGCCTTTGAATTTTAATTTGTGACTGAAGGAGGCTTCCCTAAGAATAGCATCTATTTCTTCAAGTTTGCCTATAGGCACACCGGTTCTCCCATACCCTGTATCTATCTCTATAAAAAATCCGGTTTCTTTAGTCAGGTCAGTGGCCAAAGCTTTGGTGACTTCCTCATTTACCAGCTGAATGGATATAGATTGATCTTGTATCCCATTCAGATCTGAAATCAACAGTGGGTTAAAAGGAAAAGCTATATGTATGTTTGAAAATCCCTTGTCTTTGAAATAATAGGCCATTTTAAATGAGCTTACCGTAATTTCCTGAACACCATAGTCTTTATACCATTCGCCTATGAGTAATGATTGGTGGGTTTTAAAATGGGGGACGAGCTTTAGCCCATGCTTTTTGGCTCTTTCAGCCATATTTGAAAGGTTCTGCCGGCAGATTTTTTCGTCAAGAATCAACGTAGGATTTTTCACTTCTAATTTTTCCATTTATGTATCGGATTGTACTGTATTTATTTAATCTAATGTCTTTATAAAGTTTAGTTAAATTCTATCATATTTATAAATATTACCTTTGACTTATCCTTCATAGACTTTGGTCATAAGATATATAATCGTTTGAAAATAACCTATCGTTCATGAATTTTATCATGTCGCTATATGTAGGATGAGATCTGTTGCATATATTAGGTTGAACCCCATTATGTAAATGATGTGAGATATTTACTGTTACTTCAATTTTTATGAGAATTTTAACTATAAGTCAAAAATGGGTAGGAGGAGATATGATTTAAATACTGTTTAAACCCTTGTTAATTTTAATTAAAATTTTAAGATCATGTCTGCTTTATTCCTTATTTGCGTTCTTATTGAGAGTAGGATTATATTATGGGTAAGCGTATAAAAATTGGATTATTGGTTCTGGTGATACTACCAGTATTTGTAATGGTGATAGCGATAGGGGCGGTGTATTTTAATCAAAGTAGGATTGTTCAGGAAGGTCTTGCAGCTGTTAATAAAACATTTGAAGGAGAGTTGGTCATCTCCGGTACCCATATTTCTCCTTTTGCTAATTTCCCCTATATTTCCATTGATTTAGAAGACATATCGTTTTTTGAAAACAAGCATAGAAACACCAAACCTTTATATACGGCACAGGATCTTTATGTAGGGTTTGATCTTTGGGACATTTTTGCTGGCAATTACAAGGTCAAAAGCATAAAGATAAACAATGGGCATCTGGATATTATCAAATATCAAAATGGAGAAATCAATCTACTGTTGGCTAAGGGGATTGACGATTCGGAAGTTGAAGATAAAAATGGAGATAAATTCAGTATTGAATTAGCATCATTGTCTATAAAAGCTTTTGATCTTCAATATTTTGATAAAGCTTCAGGGAATGAAGTATTTGGCCATATCAATGATCTAAATTCTAAAATAAGTGTAAGTGAAGATCATTTTTTTATAGATCTGATATCCAGTCTGGACATAGATATCATCCATGATGGACAACCCAGTTTTTTTACTAATAAGCACCTTGAACTGGATCTTGAACTGGATTATGATAGAGTAAATAAAAATCTTCAGGTAATTCCCAGTAAATTATACCTGGAAAAAGCATTGCTTTCTGTAGAAGGAACGGTGGATTTAGAAAATGATCTGGATATGGATCTGAAATTTTATGGGGAGAAACCCGATTTTAATATTTTCGCAGCATTTGCTCCTCAGGAAATAGGAGAGGCCCTTCACCGATATAAGAATGAAGGTCAGATATATTTCCTTGGAAGTGTCAGGGGCAAATCAGTAAATGACCATATACCGGCCATTTCTGTAGAATTCGGTGCCGATGATGCCTATTTTTTGAATACAGAAATGGACAAAAAAGTTGATAAATTATCTTTTGCAGGCTATTTTACCAATGGTAAAGAGCGAACATTAGAGAGTTCGGAACTTCGGTTACAGAAATTTTCCGCCAGACCCGCAGAAGGGATTTTTGAAGGTAAGATGATAGTGAAAAATTTTAAAGATCCCAATATAAAGGTAAATCTACATGCTGATCTGGACCTAGAGTTTATTGGGCAATTCCTTCAGGTAGAGGGGCTGGAAAGATTAAAAGGTCAAATCCTTTTGGATATGGATTTTGATGAACTGGTGGACCTGGAGCTTCCGGGAGAAAATTTAGCGCAGCTAAAATCAGGAATAGATAGTGAGCTTACTATCAAAAATTTAAGCTTTAACATTCCTGATTATCCCCATGCTATACGAAATGCGAATGGTCATGCGGTAATGGAAAATGGCCGCATCCTGATGGATAACCTGTCCTTTAATGTAGCAGGTTCTGATTTTAAATTTACGATGAGTTTAAGTGATTTTCCTGCGGTCTTTCATCAATATGAGAAAGAAGTAGCATTGACATTAGTAGCTAATTCCAGTAAGATAGACATTCCGCAATTGCTTTCATATGACAAAGAACTGGCTGCAATCACTGATGAGGTCATTGAAGATTTTAGTATTGACTTAGCTTTTCAGGCAAGTGCCTATGAGCTGGCCAATTTTAAAAACCTTCCTAAAGGTGAATTTTTCATCAGAGATTTTTATGCAAAGCTGAAAAACTATCCCCATAAGTTACATGATTTCACTGCAGATATGACTATCACAGAGGATGCATTTGAACTGAAGAATTTTTCTGGTGATATTGATGACAGTAATTTTCATTTTACCGGTGTGCTAAGCAATTATCCAAAATGGTTTGAAGATGTAAAAATAGGAGATACCAAATTTGCATTTGATTTTACTTCTGAAAATCTAAGACTTGAGGATCTTTTGAGTTATGATGGGCAAAATTACCTTCCGGAAGATTATAGACAGGAGGTAATTACGGGTTTAAAAGCTCAAGGGATCTTGGACCTGCACTACGACAGTATTTTCCGATCTGCAGATCTTTATTTAGAAAATCTAGAAGGAAAGATGAAAATCCACCCATTAAGATTGCATGCAGTAAATGGACGTGTACATTTTGAAGATGAACATGTTCAAGTAGAAAAGCTTCAGGGAAAAATGGGTGGGAGTGATTTCATGGTGGATTTGGCATATTACCTAGGGGAAGATGCAACCGATAAAAAGCGTGCTAATTTCTTTGCATTCAAATCCCGATCTTTGGATTTAGATGCTTTGATGAATTATGAGATAAATTCAAAGATGGACACTGCCCATGAAGAAGCCTTTAATATATTCGACATTCCTTTTACTGATATGAGATTTACCGCTGATATCGCCAAGATGAATTACCATACTTTCTGGCTGGATAATTTTAAATTGAAAGGTAGCATAACTGAAAATCATTACCTTTATCTAGATACCCTTAGCGTCAATGTGGCAGATGGGAATTTAGGTCTAAAAGGTTACTTTAATGGTTCTGATCCAAAGCATATATATTTCAACAGTACCATGAAAGCTTATAAGCTCGATTTAGATATACTTCTGATCAAGTTTGAGAATTTTGGTCAGGATTATTTTATCAATGATAATATTCACGGTAAAGTTAGTGGGACTATTACCAGTAATTTTCTGGTTTACCCGGATTTTACTCCTATTATTGATAAGAGTGAAGCACATTTGGATATGAAGATATATGAGGGAAGTATAGTGGAATTTGCTCCTTTACAGGCTTTGGGGAGTTTTTTTAAAGATAAAAACCTAAATCTAGTAAGATTCGATACTTTACAAAATGCTATGGATTTAAAAGATGGCGTTTTATCTATTCCCAGTATGAATATCAATTCCAGTTTGGGCTTCATTGAACTGTCAGGAAGACAGCGTTTGGATCTCACTATGGATTATTTCATCAGGGTCCCACTGGGATTAGTGACCCAGGTAGGTTTTAGGTCACTTTTCGGGGGTAAAAGCAAGGGGGAAATAGATCCAGATCAGGAAGATGCCATCGTATATAGAGATGCTGATAAGCGGGTGCGTTTTGTGAACATTAATATGAAAGGTACTCCGGATGACATTCAGGTGACTCTGGGAAAAGATAAAAGCGGCAGGTAAAAATCCCGGATAACCTATAGGATTTATTACAAAATGAGTTGTGAACGAGGTAAGAGATGCATTATATTCAGGGATAATATATAATATGACTTCCGGAAGTGGTACCGTATTTATATGCTATATTTAATAGTTAATAATCAGCTACAATACCTAGAATTTTTAACATGAAGCATTTTACATCTATTTTGCTTATATGCAGTTTAGTTTGTCTTCAAAGCACTGCCTATAGTCAGGATTATTTTGCTATCCATTTTAAATATAAACCACAAGGTAATTACAGGCTTGATCAACCCTCTAAATTTTTGACACATGAATCTCTGGCAAGAAAAGTTAGGTTCAATGTTAAATTGGATAGCTTGGATCTACCCGTTTCTGAAAGATACCTTTCTGCACTACAACCTCTTATAAAAAGGAATATATATAACAGCAACTGGTTAAATGCAGCCATAGTCATAGCTGATCCTGAAGAAATTGCACTTATCAGGACCTTTCCTTATGTCGAAAAGGTAGTTTTTATAAAACCTGGGTCCCAATCCAGAGAACGGCTGGTCAGAAAATCTGATAAATTAAGTAATATAAACTATCTTCCCATTCCTACCGACCGGATTATATCCAATGAGGTTCAAAATGCTATGTTGGGTATAGATAAAATGATAGAAGCAGGATATCGGGGAAAAGAAATCACCATAGCGGTATTTGATGCAGGTTTTATAGGAGCCGACACCATCAAGGCCTTTTACAGGGCCTTCGATTTAAATAAAGTAGTGGGTCGAAATATGGTGGAACTCGATAGTAAAAATGTTTATACCGGTCACCACCATGGTACCAATGTACTATCTTTAATGGCTGCATACAATCTTCCGCAGATAATCTCAGGAGCAGTCGAAGCTAAATATATTTTATGCATCACGGAAGATATCAATAGCGAATATAAAATAGAGGAGTATAATTGGGTCAAGGCTGCAGAATATGCTGACAGTCTAGGAGTGGACATCATCAACAGTTCTTTGGGGTATATGGATTTTGATGATCCACGGATGGATTATACAGCTGGAGATCTAGATGGCAAAACAGCCATAATCACCCAAGGAGCTGGTATAGCTGCCGATAAAGGAATATTAGTGGTCAATAGTGCAGGTAATTATGGAAGGAGAGGTTCCTCCTCTATAACAGCACCCGCTGATGCAAAAGGAATTCTCTCCGTAGGAGCAGTGAATGTAGAGATAGAGATGTCTATATTCAGTTCTCAAGGTCCTACGGCTGATGCCAGGATAAAACCTGACCTTGCCGCACTTGGTGAATCAGTTTTTTTACTTGGTCCGGATGGTAAAGGATATTTCTCGCAAGGTACCTCATTTGCTGCACCACAGATAGCAGCACTCGCTGCAGGACTATGGCAAGCCAAACCTGATTGGAGTAAGGATAAGCTGATAGACAATCTTTTAAGAAGTTCTTCCCAAGCAGAGGCCCCTGATAACTTAATAGGACATGGTGTACCAAATTTTGTGATGGCATATGATGAACCATCATTGGAAATTCCAGATACTGAGAATTTCTATCAGGTTAAGGCGTATCCTAATCCCATGATGGGAGATGTACTAAATATCCATTTTGGGACGGAAAAAGAATTACAGGTATTCTTTTTTGATATCAGTGGAAGATTAATATCAAGTAAGATGTTGATGAGGACAACTGAAGGAGAACCTTTTCTTATGCACATCCCGGCCTTATTGGCAGGAGTATATGTATTGGAAGTCAGAACAGCAAAAGAAGTCAAAAGGGTAAGGGTGATAAAGAAATAGAGATGTCGGATTTTCATCTGATAAATGATACAATATGATTTCCCATAATGATGGAATCAAATTCTATATATTTGATTTAAGGGGTTTTTGGGCTGCTTAACAAAGACTGATATTAGCTGTCTTTTTTATTGATTTACCTCTACTAGTAATAACTTATCGTATATTAATATAAAAAAACGCCCGGGAAAGTCAGGCATTTTTTTATCAATGCTCACAATAGATAAGCTCTCTACTGCCAATAGGTGCGCCATCTGGTATCTCTAATGTTTTAATAGGTTCTAATGTCTCCGGTAGAGATAAGAATGTATGGATTCTGTTCGCCAGATAGTTGTCATGGGATGCTCTAACAGAATCAGGAGTTTTGTCTTTTCTATGGACTATTGATCTGTTTATATTTGCTTTATCGGAGAGGGGAGTATATATATTCTGCAATTTAGATCGGGTCAGGGCACGGACTGTGGAGGAAACGTCGGGGTTTTTTGAAAGGGAAATCATTTTTTCAATTAAGATTCTTTCAGACATCATCTGAATTTCCTGATGCCATCCGGCCTTATTATCTGTTTTGCTGATTTTACTGATCAATTCCTCCAGCATCCAGTTATAGGAAGGTAATGCTTTGTCCAAAAGCGCCTGCTGGTGTAGTCTATTCACCCGACTAGGTTCAAACAAAAGATCTAGGGTCATATTCACAAGATTCTCTGCTGGTGCCAGCGGATCGAAATTTAGCCCGTTTCTGGAAGAGAAGGTCTCCTGCGCATTATAACCTAAAGGCCGTGGATGTATAAGTGCTGAAATATCTGAAGGCAATTCGAGATGAATTGGCTGTATACTGGTCAATATAGCATCCAGCGCCTGTTTCTGCTGTTCTGCAGATACGGTTTGCTGTTCAGCTTGGTTGTCCCCTTTTATCTTATAGCGGTAGTCTACTCCCCCTATCAGCTTAGAAGTGGCCTCCAGCTGGTATCGGTGCATGAGATATAACGGTACCAGGACTTCTTCCAGTGTAGCCAAAGGCGTACCTTCCGGTATAGCATTCATTCCAAATGTTTTTAGCCTGCTGTTCCGGATCTTAAGTAGTCGTAGGAGTTCCTGCTGTGGTAACGCATGATTGTCCCAGAGGTGTGCTCTGGGATGGCTGCCTCCCGGTGACCTGGCATCCCGGTCGGAAATAAATTCAAAGCCTTCATCATATGTTTCCTCTAAGATTTTTTTCAACCCTATTTTTTCATCCTGTTCATTTTCAAAATGGACATAACCATATTTTATGGCCCATTTATCCCATTCCCCGATATGCTGGTCATAGGCGTTACTCAAGTCGATATCTCCTTTTGCAGTCAATTGTATATTTGGGTAGGGGTAATCCATGACCGAAGACATGTTTGGCGATGCTGAATAGTTATGTGCAAGTCCGATAGTATGCCCTATTTCATGGGCAGATAGCTGTCTGAGTCTGTCCAAAGACATTTTTAGCATCGTGCTGTCATATTCTTTGCCTTCACCATATGGCTGCAAAAGCCCCTGTGCAATAAGATAATCCTGCCTAACACGTAAGCTTCCAAGAGATACATGGCCTTTTATAATTTCTCCTGTTCGCGGATCTCTCACTGATGCCCCATAGGACCAGCCCCTGGTGGATCGGTGAACCCACTGGATCACATTATAGCGGACATCCATAGGGTCAGAACCCTCTGGAAGGAGTTCTACCCGAAAAGCATTTTTATAGCCAGCTGATTCAAAAGCATCTTTCCACCAATTTCCTCCTTCTATTAAAGCAGACCTAATAGGTTCTGGTGTGCCTCTGTCCAAATAATAAATTATCGGCTTTACTGCTTCCGACAATTCCAATTCTGGATTTTTTTTCTCCAATCTATGTCTAGATATAAATCTTTTCATGATAGGTTCAGATATTGGCGTGGCATAGTCCATATAACTGATGCTGAAGTAACCTGCTCTAGGGTCAAATGCTCTTGGTTTATAATTATCATCCGGGAGTTCGATAAATGAATGCCTCTGTCTTACCGTCACAGATTCCGCAGAGGGAGTGACTGAACTTATATGTCTTCCTGTAGGGCTGCCGACCACAGTAATGATCGCTTCAACTTCTGTGTTTTTGGGGAAATTCTTGGTCATGGGATAGTGGATGGCACTCCGTGATGCCTCCAATTTATAGGATCCCTGTTTGGCTTTGGTCAGTTTTTCGGCGATCTGGTGGGCGTCCTGAAGGTAAAAAGATGTAGCATCTACCATATGTTTCCCTCCTTTGCTTTCAGTAATTTCAAAACCCCAAAGCACGGATTCAGCAAAGGCATCCTGTACTGACCTTACCTCATCCTCATTATCACTGATGGCACGGTAGTTCATGTTTTTTTCTACTAACAGGATTTTATTTCCCGCTTTTCTGAATTCTACTACCCGAGTATTACCTAATTGTCCTCTGTCCAGTCCCAGATCATTTGAACCTACTCCGGCTACGAGAGCATTGACGTAAAGAAATTCTTTATCGAGGTCAGAAATTTCTAAAAAGATCTTCCCTTTTTCCTCATGGGTGTGTACAGAAATATATCCTTCAAGATGTTTTTTTCCGTCCGACTGCGGGTATGCAGATAAGGATATTGTAAGGGTAATAAGAGTAAGTAAAAGTTTACGCATAAGGTTATCCATTTTCTAAATCAAAAGATAAAAAAAACTTGAATAGATGGTGGTGCCGATCGTGTAAATATTTTGAATATTAGCCCGAAACTGTTAAAAAAAATAAACTTTTTTAAAGCTTTCCCATAATAATTGGAGATGAAAGTGTGTAAAAAAGGCCAACAGGAATGTTTTGAAAAAAATATTATCAATAGTTTTTAATCGTATATTTTCCACCCTCCGAAAAATACCGGGGTTAATGAATGCTATAAAAAAATCAGCTTACCCTTCCCAAGAATTATTGGTGGATTCGCTGGCTACCTTATTTATTTCTTTTTGATTATCTGCAGTTTTTGTGGGAGGGAGTGTGGGATATAAGTAATCCTGCAGTTCATTCAGGAATTTAAGGCTGCCATTGGCTACATTACTCAGTATGATGATGGTACTGTGGTCTTTTGGATTGCGGAGCAGATAAGTATTATAGCCATGCCATAATCCTGCATGGTACCAGACAGGATCCCCATTCTTCAGAGCTTTTATCCTCCATCCAAAACCATAATCTTCTTTAACCTTTTTATTATTGGCATGAAACCCCGTAAGAGCTTCTTCCAAGGTAGCTTTGGAAACCAGTTTTTCAGTATATAATGCCTGATCCCATTTATATAAATCCTCTACTGAGGAATACATCCCCTTATCTCCCAATACCGTGTCGAGATAATCAGGGGTACGTTTTCTCCTATTTCTGGTATGTCCGACAGCAATGTCCTGAGAGGGGAGCTGCGTACTAAAGGTAAAGGTATGGTCCATTTCCAAAGGGTCAAAAATATGTTGTTGCAGAAAATCAGGAAAGGGTATTCCTGATGCTTTTTCTACTATGGAAGCCAGTAGGAAATAACCAGTGTTACTATAATTGAATTTCGAGTCTGGTTTAAAATAGACAGGTGGCTGGTGTCGTACCATTAGGTTGATAACATCATCATTGGTTATAGGTATGGATCTATCCGGCCACAGCTCATCGCTGAAGTAGGTATAATTAGATAGACCTGACCGATGAGTGAGCAACTGCCGAACGGTGATGTCCACATATGGAAATTCAGGTATGAATTTTTGGACAAGATCATCATATGCCAGCTTTCCCTGCTCCTTCAATATCATAATGGCCATAGCAGTAAACTGCTTTGATACAGAGGCCAGTTGAAATGCTGTTTCTGTTTTTAAAGGTTCTTTGCGCTGAAGGTCTGCATAACCAAAGGCGCTTTTATAAACTACCTGATCATATTTTGTTAATAGAACGGTGCCATTAAAACCCTTTTTTTTATGTAAAAAAGCAAATATAGAATCCAGCTCACTATTAAGGGTTCTAACACTGTCCGTATTAAAAGAAGACGGAATGTCAATTTTCTGACGGGTCGCTTCCTCAGCGGCTTTCAGGAGAGAGTCCTGATCGATTCTTGTTTCAAAATTTTCTGATTCCAGTTTAGTTGTCTGGCAAGCTATAAATAAGAAATAGCAAAGTAAAAAGGAAATATACTTAAGCCGATTAAATTGTAAGTTTTGCAAAGGGGTTTATTATTTGTGTTGCAGCTATATCTGCAAACATAAGGATGAAATCATAATATTTATGAGGAAAATGAGCATTTTTTTCTGGTTTTTAATAAGTATCTGAGTTTAGATATGGAGGGAAAGTATATAATAAAGAGTTTCAGATTACCAAATATGCAGAAAAGTGGATATGATTTAGAGTGATTTCAGCAAAATATTCTTCCATTTTCTAGAGAGGTAAAACATATATTTCAAATAAAAAAAACGCTGCGGCTTTTTTTGTGCCCCAGCGTTTTAATAGAATTATATTCTAAATATTAATTCCTTCCAGTTTTAATATAAAAGCATATTCCATAGCCAGTTCTTTGAGTGAATTAAACCTTCCCGAGGCCCCACCATGGCCAGCATCCATATTGGTATAGAGCAGTAGGAGATTATCATCCGTTTTAAGATCACGTAACTTGGCCACCCATTTAGTAGGTTCCCAGTATTGTACCTGGCTGTCATGAAGTCCGGAAGTGACCAGTAGGTGAGGGTAGGCTTTGCTTTCTATATTGTCATATGGAGAATAAGACAGCATATATTCATAATATTCTTTGTGTTTTGGGTTTCCCCATTCATCAAATTCCCCTGTGGTCAACGGGATGCTTTCATCAAGCATAGTGGTGACCACATCCACAAAAGGGACAGCTGCGATGATGCCGTGATAGAGATCAGGCCTTAAATTAATGACCGTTCCCATCAGCAGACCGCCGGCACTTCCACCCATGGCATATAGCTTATTAGGGCTTGTGTATTTTTCTGAAATCAGATATTCGGAACAGGCTATGAAATCTGTAAAGGTATTTATTTTCTTAAGCATCTTGCCGTCCTCATACCATTTTCGGCCCATCTCCTGACCACCTCTTATGTGTGCTATGGCAAAGACAAAGCCCCTATCCAGCAGACTAAGCCTGCTGGAACTAAATACAGGGTCAGTGCTGTAACCATATGATCCATAGGCATACTGCAGCATAGGATTGCTGCCATCCCGGATAAAGAGATCTTTCCTATAGACCAATGAGATCGGGACCCTGGTGCCATCAGCAGCAGTGGCCCAGATCCTCTCAGATGAATACCTATCCTTGTCAAAGTCTCCTAATACCTGCTGTCGCTTTAAGAGCAGCTTCTTCCTACTGGGCATATGGTAATCAAAGGTAGAAGCAGGTGTAGTAAGGGAGTTAAAGCCATAACGTAGATACTCGGTGTCAAATTCTGGGTTTAGACCCACCCAGATAGCATATGCAGCCTCATCTATTTCGATAAAATGATGATTTTCAGTGTGCCAGTTTCTGATCTGGATCCTCGTCTGGCCTTCAGCCCTTTCTTCCAATACCAGATGGTCTTTAAAAACTTCAAATCCCTCCAAAAGCACATCTTCACGGTGGGAAATTACTTCTTCCCAATTTTCAATTTTCGGAGCTGAAATTGGTGTTTTTACCAGTTTGAAATTCTGTGCTTCGAGATTGGTCAGGATCAGGAAGTGGCCGTCATAGTGCTCCACATCATACTCCAGGTCCCTCACTCTCTTTTGGATCAAATGTACATGACCGTATGGATCGTCTGCATCTAAGTACCTTATTTCTGAAGATACGGTGCTATTGGCATTAATAAAAATATATTTTTTGGATTTGGATTTGCTTACGGATACAGTGAATGTATCGTCTTTTTCTTCATATACTAGGAGGTCATCGACTTGATCAGTTCCAAGTATATGTCTATAAATCTGAAAAGACCTCAACGTATTGGGATCTTGTTTTGAATAAAATAAGGTATGGTTATCATTGGCCCATACGAAGTTACCGGTAACCTCTGTTATTTCATCCTCTAAGAAAGCTCCGGATAGTAAGTTCTTAAATCTCAGGGTATATATCCTTCTACCGATGATATCCTGTGCAAAGGCCAGTATATGCTGATCAGGTGAAATCCCGATAGCACTGACATTAAAATAATCGAAATCCTCTGCGAGGATATTCTGATCAAGTATCACTTCTTCCACGGCGTCCAGACTTTCTTTTTTTCTGCAGAAAAGTGGATATTCTCCGCCGGTTATATATTTAGTATAATAATAATAACCGTCTTTAAAATAGGGGACGCTTTCATCATCCTCCTTGATCCTGCTCTTCATTTCTAAAAACAGTTTTTCCTGAAGCTCCTTGGTATCTGCCAGCTTTTCTTCGAGATACTGGTTTTCCTCGTTTAAATATTGGATGACTTCAGGATTGCTCCGATCATTCATCCAATAGTAATGATCAATACGGGTGTGTTGGTGGGAGGTAAGTTTTTGGACAATTTTTTTGGCGTTCGGTATTTTTAGTATTGAAGCTGCTGCTAAATCCATAGAATATTATAAAATGACTTTTTTAAACAAAAGAGGACCCTGAATTAGTTCGGGCAAAAGTAGGTAAGACTTTGTTTGCATGCAAAAGAGAAGTTTAATCCTCTGGTCATCACAACAAGACTTCACGAGATCAATTATTTCTATAATATTGAAAAATAACATACTTGATTTAAAAGTAATAGTTATAGGGAAAAAATAGCCTAATTATAGGATTAAATTGTTATAAATAGCATATTTGAATTAAAAACCTTTAAAATCATTAAATATGTCATTTATAAAAGAATTTAAAGTATTTGCTGTAAGAGGGAATGTGGTAGATTTGGCCATAGCCGTGATCATCGGCGGAGCCTTTGGTCGGATCGTGACATCTTTGGTTAATGATATCATCATGCCTCCTATAGGATTGCTTATAGGTGGTGTTGATTTTAAAGATTTGATGTTTGTACTTCGTGAGGCATACCTTGATCCATCGGGAGTGGAAATTAATGCTGTAACTATTAATTATGGTAATTTTATCCAGTTTATAATCGATTTCCTCATTATAGCTTTTGTTATATTTTTGGCCATCAGGGCCATGAGCCGATTGCAGAAAAAGGAAGAGGCTAAACCGGTTATACCTCCAGCTCCATCAAGGGAGGAAAAGTTATTGGAAGAAATCCGCGATTTGCTTAAGAATAGGTAGGAAAAGCTTTATCTATTTAGTAATGCGCTTATTTTTAGGTGTCTCCTTTGTGATTTATGATGATTTAAATTTATTTTACACCCATTTTGGAGTATGACATTTTATCATAAGTTTTCATTATCTATTGAATTGATACCTCATCTGAAAAGTGGTCTCGGTCAACCGGTGCCCGTTTATTTCTTGGAGTCCTGAACTGATAATTTCCCTATCTGTGTAGGTGGTACGACCCATTCTCCCCCAAAATGTTAATTTCGGGGAAAGCCGATATTGTCCCAAAAGATAATACCTAACCCCCTGGCCATTATACTGTGGGATGGAAAAGGCCCAAAGTACATTGCGTTCAAAAACATATTGTCTGTTTTCATAATCTTCTGTATCAAATAAGGCAATCCTTCCACTCCATTTCCATTTATCCATATTGAGGTTTAGATCTTGGATGATTGCAAAGCCACTGGTTTGGTTTTTTTCGAATTCGAAGGTGCTGAATTGTACCCTTGACTTAATGCTCCACTGCTTATCTATGGCAAAATCTAAATTGGCGAGATAATTTCGTCGTTTAGCTGGTCTCAAGTTATATCCATGTCCATTTGTGTTTTCTAGAGATGTATTGCGATCTTTGGTCTCTTCTCTCACCTGTAAGTAAAGCATCAACTGCCTACTTGGATTATAAGCCAGTCGCTGGAGCCATTCATAACCTTCAGAGGGAGCATATGCTCTAAAACGCAACCAGGGAAATCTAAACTGGTCATAATATCCACTCCAGTTGACCTTTCTTAAAGGTTTAATATTCAGTCCTAGGTATAGCCCTGTTTCATTTATCGGCCTGGTACCTTCCGAAAAAGCATTGCCATATAACGAATGAAAATCCCTGTCATACTTTCTCCACAGTACAGAAAGATCCACATTGGGATTTAAACTGCTCATGAGGCCTAATACCGTCCCTGTTCCTCCGCTTTTGGAAATAGCTGATTCTCCAAAGAAAAAATAATTTTGCAGATTGTAGCTAAAGTAAGCACTTTTAATATGATTGTACTGTCCCCTAAATTCAAACTGGTTATATATTCTGGGCGACCTGATAAACGGTTGGCTGAAGCTGGTTAATAGAGCGTTCATACCAACCTGCAATTTCCTCCCTATGGATTGGTAATGTAGGTTAATGCCTAGGTTCTGTTCTCTGGCTTGGGCTTTATTGGCTATTTCGGTAGGGGTCCTATGTAGGCCGCTGAGCATAAGGGAAGAGATAAAAGCATCTTGCCTCTCTAGGGTATCCAGTATGGTTTCTATTCTTCCATCCCGCGGAGTCGAGGAGGCGAGGGCTGTAACATTTATACTTTCGAGGCTATAAGTGGCTGCTGCCCCTCTGAAAAAGCCGTATTCTAATACTGATGTATAAGGTCTAAGCCCTATGGTACTTCTTCTTACAGTGGTAATTGTCTCAGCACCTTTACCCACCGAAAATCCAGCTCCAAATACCAAGCCCTGACCTGACTGCATCTGAAAATCCCCAATGCTTATGGCTTTCCATTTACCTTTGTTATAGACTGTAAAGTGCGCAGAGACGAAATTAAACTTGTAACGGTGTGTTGAGGGGTCCCATATAAATTGTTCACCTGGATCTTTGTCCAGCGTAAATCCCAAGCTGAAATCTTTTACGTGTTGTATCCGGAACCGAACATATAGGTCGTTAGGATCCCCCATATACCTGCTGGTCAGTCTGCCGCTACTCAATGTATCCGGTGCCGTATATCCTTTTCTGGTTTCCCATACCCTCCGGTGTCTGATGATTAGATAAGCATCCCTTTCATGGGTGATCCTTTTCCATAATGAGCCCGTCAGATAGGATTCCCCATCTGCTATGGTCACAAATGGGATTAGCCTATAGATCGTTTGAAGATCCATCTCTGGCACCGCCTGTAGTTCGTACACGGAAAGCATAGGTCCAAAAGTATCTCGGTGCTCAATTATACTATTAATCTGTAAAGGGGAAAGAAGGTATAACGATTGGAGCTCCTCGGCAGTAGCTCTATTTAGTGGAAGGGGGTTTAGAAATAGCTGCAAAAGATTCTCATATATATTTTCATAGTCCAGATCTTCATCATCCTGTATAGGGAAAAGCTCTTCTATCAAAGCTTCCAGATCGATATCATTCCTCCGAAAGGTCTGGGCATAGATTATACCGGCATGTAAATATATTATAAGGCCGATGACCAGCCGCCTTTTCATTCGTTAAATAAAAGATTGAATGAAAAATGATGTGTGAAACCTAGTCGATAATTTTGTCCCATAGCATAATCTATGTGGTAGCGCCTAGGTTTAAAACCAAGTCCAAAGAAAAGATTGTTTGGCTGGGTGTTAAATCCTGTTCTTCCCCATATTCTGTTTTTTAAATTGTACTCCAGACCGGCTTTAAATATGGGTTCGAGTAAGATTTCTTTTTCAGCTTCCATATTCAGCATCAAAAATTCAGAAGGCCGGTAAGAGAGACCTGCTTTTATGGTCATGGGCAGGTATTCTTCAGAAAGCTTGCTCAATTTGGATCTTGATAGGTTATAGATATGGGCCCCAAAGAATAGTTGAGGTGTCAGTTCTGCTATTCCTCCAAATTCTATGATCGGTGAGCCACTTCTTCCAAAGCCCTCAATATTGGTCTGCAGATAATTTAATTTTAAGCCAAAGCTGGTAATGCCTAGTGTGTTAGAAAATCCTATACCGATATTTTGCTGGTTAAAAAGTGTGCCCCCATAGTGGCTTACATTTAGTCCTAAATTTCCCCATCGCTGTACCAGGGCTAGTCCTGCTGCCAAGGTAGTAAGTTCATTCATATTAAGTCTATGGTCGTATCCAAATACCGCCTGAGTTTGTTCTATCCTTCCCAAGCCCCCTATATTGTTGAACATACTCCACCCATCTGCCAAAGTCACATTAGCATTGCCCATTCCTATACTTCTTCCTCCTGTAGGATAGGCGTCCATGCCATTTTGGGCAATTGAAAAAAAACTGATAAACTCTAAAAGAATACCAAAGACAAAAACATATTTTACCATATGTAAAAAGTAGTTTAAATAAAAAATATTGAATTTGAATTTAATAAAAAAAATAAAATACTACTAATGAATTAAGCGTATTTTTTTTAGGGTGTCCAAAAAATGATCCTATTAATAGTCGGAGCTTAAAAACTCATATGTTCTTCACCGGGTAGCATTGTATCGCCTCTACAGTGGGGCGGTGAAGTTGATAAAGAAATTACCCAGGCCCTGATCGTTAATGGAGTATTCAAAGCGGAATACATTATCATAAAAAGTAACCAAATCAAGACCAACTCCATATCCGAATAAATATTTATTGGTAAGACGGGAGTTTTCAGGAATAAAATTTCTATCTCTTACATGGCCATGGTCAAAATTACCGCTTATATACATTCGTATTGGGAAATAAGATATAGCATCAATTGGTGAATAGCGAGAGAGGTCCAGATTAGCATTTAATAGTTCATATCTAATGCTATTTTTGTGGACCACAGTCTGCTGTCCTTCTATTACATTAAGTTCATATCCTCTGATAAAGTTCGGATTATAACCGACACCCCTTACCAATATATAAGGTTGGCGCGGGCTGAGGTAGCTAGATCCTGAAAATCCGGTTACATAGTGAAATTTATTGTTTAGCCTTAGATATTTATTGACCATTAGCGCAAACTCGGTTTCATTAACATCATCATTGGTAAACAAACCATATCGGTTAATTCCCAATGCTAAAACTTGTCCTTCAGTAGCATAAGCTATATTATCCCTTTTATCATGCCTATAGCTATATCCTGCCATAAAATAATGTAGCTGGACATCGTCATCTAAGAAATAGTTCGGATTGGCCTGCAATACATCCGGATGAATATCTGTCCGATTAAACCCCAAGCTTACATTATGAAAATTATAATAACTTCCTCTAAAGGTGTATTGAAGTGTAGCACTTAAGTTTCTCCGAAGTATATCTTCCTGCTCATTGGTAAAAAACACCTGCCTATTGTCTATAGACCTTATGGGTATGGTCCTGTTGGAGAAGTAAGTTACCTGAGCTGCTATGCCATGCTGTTGCTTAACATCTATATACGGCTTAGAATAAGTGACTTCAAAAGCCTGTGTAAAACCAAACTGTGCCAGGACCTTAAGCTTTTCATTTCTTCCTCCTACATTGTTATGGTTTAGTTTTACCCCATAATTTACCCTTGAAAGGTCCCTATTCTGATTGACCCACCATTCTGAAAAGTTTCTGTCTGCCAGCTGGAATATAATCCCAGGCATTACATACCATCTTTCCTTTACGGATATGAGGATTTCTACCTGATCATCTTCCGTAAAAAGCGGGGTGACTTCTACACTGGTAAAAAGCTGCAGGTTATAAATCTTTTTTTTGTCCTCCTCCAAAAATGAAATAAATTCTTCCCAGTCATATGTAGTTTTAGCTGTCAGATTCAGTTCTCTCTGAATGATATTTTTACGAGTCTTTTCATTACCTATGATAAAGATATTATTGATGGTTATTTTATCTGGGGCGTTAAAGTCTTCACTTAAATATTTATCAGTCCTTGTATCCTGTCCTAAAGCAGGATGGATCAATAGCAGCAGGCACAAAAGCAAAGGTATTATATATGATGAATCTATTTTCAAACCGTATTACAGAGATTATTATTATTTGGGACTATATTTACGTTTGCCACAAGCATGGCATTCCAAGCTAAAGTTAATCAATACCCCCGGATTAAGAGGTGGTACAGATCAAGTAAATTTTATCCACAGTAAATTATATATAATTGATTTGAAAACTATTATCAGAAAAGTATTCATCTTTCCCATTTTGTGTTACCAATATCTCATTTCTCCCCTGCTGCCGGCCATGTGTCGGTATACACCTACC
Source organism: Anditalea andensis (assembly GCF_000714815.1). Classification (GTDB taxonomy): domain Bacteria; phylum Bacteroidota; class Bacteroidia; order Cytophagales; family Cyclobacteriaceae; genus Anditalea; species Anditalea andensis. Next base: position 129,105 of record NZ_JMIH01000024.1, read on the forward strand.
TGCAGTCAATATGCAAAAGAAGCTATACTTAAGCACGGTGTCATCAAAGGCGGATGGTTAGCTTTTAAACGGATAATCAGTTGTAACCCCTTTGGTGGGCACGGCCATGATCCCGTACCTTAATTGATTTTCTGTCTGTTTTTGCTCAAGGCAAATATGATCAGTGCCAATCCACCCACTACAGCAGGTATGCTCAGAAGCTGACCCATATTTATCACTAAATCTTCTTCAAAATCTACCTGGGACTCTTTGAGAAATTCCCATATAAATCTCATCCCAAATACAGAGACCAGGAATATACCTAGATAAAGCCCCTCAGGAATCTTTTCTTTATATTTTACCCATCCTATAAATAATCCTATAAATATCAGAAAATAAGACACTGACTCATAAATCTGGGTAGGGTGCCTTACGATACCATATGTTTCTATAGTAGCTATATAATAACTTCCTTTATCTTGAAGCTGATAATTTAACGGGGATTCCGGGTTTTCGGCAAGATATTTCTGAGAACTTCTGAATCGGGTCAGAACATATTTCACATCAGTTTCCAAGGCCTGTCTGAGCGCATTTTCTTCATATCCTCCTTTGGATATACTGATATCGAAATTTATGGGGACTATTCCTGATCCCTTTTGGTCCTGTGACCGGTTTTCGGGCTTATAGGAAATAACGTCTGTGATCGGTATCTTTAACGTACTCAGTGATTCTTCAGTATCCCTAGCAAAGACAAATCCACTGTCGGTTCCGGTTGGCTTTCCCCCTATTTCAGAGTTCATAAGATTTCCCATGCGGATTAGACCTCCCGTAAGGGCTACTACTATTACTATCCTATCCACCACCCAGAGGTAGTTCTGTGCAGGTACTCCTCTTACATATAGCCACAAAGCAATCAAAATGGCTATAGCAGCTCCATGACTGGCCAGACCCCCTTCCCATACTCTCAAAATACTTAAAGGGTCACTCAAGTACTTTTCAGGTTCATAAAACAAGACATGACCTAACCTGGCTCCCACTATAGTGGCTACCACCATAAAAATGGTCAATCTGTCCACCAATGTCTCTGGATGCCCCTCTGCCCTAAAGATATAGACCATAATCTGCTGGGAAATAATAAAGCCTAAGGCAAAAAACAAACTGTACCATCTTAAACTGATCGTATCAAAAAGGGTAAATATTATAGGATCCGGACTCCAGACCGTATACAATAATGGGATCTCAAACATTCCTTATATCAAAATTTTTACTAAGTTATATTTATTATTCGTCTAATGACGCCAATTCTTCTAATTCTTCTATAAACCCACCGGATAGAATAGGGAACCTATACCAGGTCTTCGGGTCAACATTAAATTCATCAAGATGAAAAGAAGGTGCTAATCTTTCTCTTTTCCACTGGTTTCTCGACCAAAGTTTAAAAAATTTGGTGATGTATTTCTTTAGAAGAGAAGGGGCAATATCTATTTCTTCTTTTAAAATTAAATATATATCCATAGGAGAACGCTTGTCCCGGATCGCATTCTGTTCAATTTTAAGCAGGATAGGATAAGGCATCAGATCGTCTTCGTCCGTCTGTTTGTTGTCCTGAGGTCTCAATTCTGCTGTGGGCTGCAGTGCATTTACGTATTGCAGACCCTGATATCCTAATGAAGTCTCCGCCCATTTTAGCCATTTAATGATAAAAGTCTTATCTACGGCTGCTATAGGTGAGATGCTTCCGCTGGTATCCCCATCCATGGTAGCATATCCCACATCTCCCTCACTTCTGTTTGATGTAGTCAGAAGGAGTGCGTTATTTATATTGGCCAGCATCCAGATAATGGGTGATCTGGACCTTGCCTGGATGTTCTGCAGGGTGATGTCATCTTTTTGCCATGTAAGGCTTCTCCCGATGGCTTTTTCTATTTTTGCCGTATACGAATTTACTTCTTCATCTATCTCCCACTCATAAAATACAGCTCCTATACTTTCCGCTAACTTTTTGGCACTTTCTAATGTGTCTTTGGATGAATTCTTTGTCCCTTGATAGGCGGTGGTCAATAATTGATGGACGATCTGTTTCTCAGGTTCACCTGGTACTAATGCTATATCGAGGTGTAACTTTTGAAGAAATAGATCCGATCCAAGCTCCAAAATGCCTCTTCTTACCATTTCAGCTACCATGATGGCGATGGAGGAGGAGTCTGCACCTCCGCTTAGTGAAAGGACAAAGCCTTTACTCCTGCTTTTTCTTAGGTAATCAAACAGGGCCAAACTCACTGCTTGGCTGAATTCTTCTTCTTTCTTATATTTCTGAGGATTGCCTATAGATGCTGTTATTTCTTGTTCCGTGGAAAAAGTAAGGATTTGATAGGCCTTAAAGCTTAATAATTGGTTCTTTTCAAGCAGCCTTCCATCCTTGGCTACCATAATTTCCCCATCAAAAATCATCCTGCCACTTTCATTTCCCAATAAATTGACATAAAAATATATGGCATTGAGTTCTTTAGAACTCTCCTTGATAAGGGTTTCTCTTAATCTGCTTTTTCCCATAGCATAATGGCTTGCGCTGGGATTAAAGATGAAATCTACATTTCTATCTTTGAGCCTATATCCCGGTCTGGCAGCCCCTCTCCATGCATCTTCACAAATTTCAAAGCCATATTTATATTCACCATTATTAAAGATGATGTCACCCATAGGTACATTCTCACCAAAAAAGTCAAATGATATAATTTCTCCTGCTGACCAAGGAGTAAACCAGCGAAATTCATAATGTACACCATCTATGGCCATGCACTGCTTGGCCACCAGCCCTTTTAATTTGCCGTTTTCTAATACCGCTATACAGTTGTACACCAATTCTTGAACCCTCACAGGTGTTCCCACGCATATGGTCATATCCTGGCTGTAAGGCAAAAGTTTTTGGATTTGCTTTAAAGCTTTCTGTGGATACCAATAACTTAAAAATAAATCTTCGCTTCCATAACCTGTAATGGCCAATTCTGGAAAACATAGGATATCCACCCTTAATAATCTTGCTTCTGATATCGCGTCTATGATATTATTAAAATTCCCTTTCCAGTCCAAGGGAGTCTGATTCACAGTGACCCCACCGATTTTTATGTTTGCCATATAAAAGAAATTTATTTGCTTAAAATGCCAATATATATGTCACAAGCGATATTAGAGGGGAATGTTTAACTTTTCGCATGCAGCTTTGGCAGCTTCCTGTTCCGCTTTTTTTTTGGTGGCCCCTTTACCTTCCACAGCGTCGACGCCATCTATGGTTAAATTTACTACAAACTCTTTAAATCTCTTATTGCCATTGACTGTAGACAAAGAAAACTCGATTTGGTGGTTATATTTTTGGGCCCATTCTATGATCTTGCTTTTAAAATTGATGGTGGTCTTTATAATATTGTCCAGATCGAAATGAGTGAGTATGCGTGTGAGAATAAAATGTTTGGTAAAATAATACCCTCTATCCAGGTATACTGCACCCACTAAGGCTTCAAAGGTATCCCCGTAAATAGATTTATGTAGATAAAGGCCCTTTTGTGATAGTTCAGACTCTACTATTTTTTCTAGCCCTATCTTGAGCCCTATTTGGTTCAGTGATTCTCTGTTTACGATTCGGGATCGGGTTTCAGTAAGAAAACCTTCATCTCTGTAAGGGAATTTAAGGAAAAGGTGTTCGGCTATGATCGTGCCCAGGACGGCATCACCGAGATATTCTAATCTTTCATTTGATATTTTTATGCCATTTCCTATTTCTTCTGCCGCAGAAGCATGTTTAATGGCGAGCTTATAGAGTGCTAAATTCAAAGGCTTGCGGCCTACTATCATTTTGATAGCAGCAGCAAGCCTTCTTTCTTTAGTATTATAAATAAGCTCTTGTAACCGGAGTAGCCTTATTATTTTCAATGCTATTCGGTGATTTTTTTGAAAATGACGGAACAGTTATGTCCTCCAAATCCAAAAGTATTACTTAGAGCAGCTCTAACTTCTCTTTTTTGGGCATTATTGAAAGTTAAATTCAGCTTTGTATCCAGCCCTTCATCATCGGTAAAATGATTGATGGTAGGAGGGACAGTATCGTTTTGTACGGCAAGGATAGATGCTATGGCTTCTATCGCTCCTGCTGCTCCCAATAGGTGTCCCGTCATCGATTTGGTACTGCTTATGTTTAATTTATAGGCATGATCACCAAAAACTCGCTGGATGGCTTTAACTTCACTTACATCTCCCAGTGGGGTAGATGTACCATGCACGTTGATATAATCTATATCTTCGGGCTGCAATCCGGCGTCTTCAAGGGCAAATTTCATAACATTCCCAGCTCCCTGTCCCTCAGGATGTGGAGCGGTGATATGATAGGCATCTGCTGTCATTCCGCCACCTACTATTTCTGCATAGATTTTTGCTCCTCTGGCCTTGGCATGCTCGTACTCTTCAAGTATAATGGCACCTGCACCTTCTCCCAGAACAAAGCCATCTCTGTCTTTGTCAAAGGGTCTTGATGCTGTCTCCGGGGATTCATTTCTCTGTGATAGGGCTTTCATTGCATTGAATCCTCCCATACCGGCCTCAGTTACTGCGGCTTCAGATCCTCCGGTGATGAATATATTAGCTTTGCCTAATCGAATATAATTAAAAGCGTCTATCATGGCATTAGTGCCAGATGCACAAGCGGATACGGTGACAAAGTTAGGTCCCTGAAAGCCATACTTGATCGATATAAATCCTGCACTGATGTCAGCGATCATCTTGGGTATGAAGAAGGGATTGAACCTTGGAGTGCCATCTCCATGTGCGAAAGAGGTTACTTCATCCTGAAAAGTTTTTAATCCCCCTATACCAGATCCCCAGATTACCCCGGCTTTGGTCAGGTCGATTTTTTCAAGATCAAGTCCGGAATCCAAAACGGCCTCATCTGCTACTATCATAGCATATTGGCAGAATGGATCCATTTTTCTAGCTTCTTTTTTATCGATAAATTGCTCTACGTCAAAATTTTTAAGTTCGCAGGCAAATTGCGTCTTGAATTTAGAGGCATCGAATCTTGTAATAGGAGCAGCACCACTTACACCATTTGTCAGGCCATCCCAAAATTCTGGAACGGTATTGCCAATTGGTGTAAGGGCACCTAATCCTGTTACTACAACTCTTTTTAAATTCATAAATGAATTTTCAGTGATAAATATTATTTCACGTTAGCTTCCAAATAGCTCACCGCTTGGCCTACAGTGCCAATTTGTTCAGCTTGGTCATCTGGAATAGAGATGTTGAATTCTTTTTCGAATTCCATGATAAGCTCAACGGTATCTAGAGAGTCAGCTCCCAGGTCGTTAGTGAAGCTAGCCTCTGGAGTTACCTCAGATTCTTCTACGCCTAACTTATCAACGATAATGGCTTTTACTTTTTGTGCAATTTCAGACATTTTGTGATCAGTTTAGTTTTAACACTCCGCAAAGAAATATATTAAATACCTTATTGCCAAAAAAAACAGGAAACTAAATTTAAGATATTCTTATCAAACATGGAAGTTGATGGAATATTTTTACCTTTGTTTTTTTAAATTCTTCCTGAATGAAGAAAAGCAAACTCCAGGTAATACATGAGTACGAATTTGACCTTATAGGGCTTGTAGCTCCCATTAAGGACTATAAAATGGCCTGGTTGATAAATAAATCTTTAGGGATTCAGCTATCAAAAACCAAAGATTATGAAGTGGATTTTATAAATAAGCCCCGGCTGATTATTTCACAATTTATTCTTGAAAAAGAACACGGATTTATTCAGCTATTAAAAAATAAGGCTTTCTCCCCTTTACATCAGGCGCTTTACCTCGTTCCGGAGCTTAAATCGATTGATTACTTCTTAGTCTTGCAGGATTATACCTTCGAATTAAATATTAATGATTATATTGAGGAGCTTTCCGAAAATCCCTTGATCCAGAACGTGGTCAGACTGGACGTGTCCAAATTAAAATCTAAAGAAAACCTATTAACCTATTAAAAAAATATAGTAATGAAAACACCTGTTTTTAATAAAACAAAAATCTTGGCCACTGTGGGCCCCGCATGCAATAGTGAAGAAACCCTAACCCAGCTTGTCATGGCAGGAGCAGGAGTATTTAGACTCAATTTTTCCCATGGCAACCACACAGGTCATGCAGAAGTGGTAAAACATATCAGAAATATCAACAAAAAACTTAATCTTAATGTAGGGATCCTTCAGGATCTACAGGGACCTAAAATACGCGTAGGTGAGATGAAGGATGGCGGTGTGAAGATTATTTCTGGAGATAAAATCACTATTACTAATGATCCTGTAGTAGGTGATGCAACTCTTGTAAGTACCGTTTATCAAAACTTACCTAATGACGTCAGTGAAGGTGACCGTATCCTGATTGATGATGGCAATCTGGAACTGGTCGTCATCAATACCGAAGGAAATAATGTACACTGTACTGTGGTCCATGGCGGAATACTTAAGTCCAAAAAAGGAATCAATCTTCCTAATACAAAAGTAAGTGCACCGTCTTTAACCGAAAAGGACCTGGAAGACCTGGTGTTTGGTTTAGAACATGAGGTGGACTGGATTGCCTTGTCATTTGTACGTTCAGCTGAAGATATTTATGACCTTAGGAGAAGAATCAAGGAAGCAGGTAAAGCATGCCGTATTGTAGCCAAAATCGAGAAGCCTGAAGCACTTGAATGTATCGATGAGATCATAGAAGCCACAGACGCCATCATGGTGGCACGTGGCGATTTAGGAGTGGAAGTTCCTATGCAGATGGTGCCAATATGGCAAAAGAGAATGGTGGAAAAATGCAAACTTGCCTGCAAGCCGGTGATCATCGCTACGCAAATGATGGAAAGCATGATAGTAAACCCTAGGCCCACCAGAGCCGAAACCAATGATGTGGCAAATGCCGTCTTGGATGGAGCAGATGCCGTGATGCTTTCAGCTGAAACTGCTTCAGGGAATTATCCTGTCGAAACTGTAAAAGCTATGAGCAGTGTGATAGAATATATAGAGCAAAATGCAGAAGTCTATCACAATTTATATAAGATCCCAGAAGATGATAAAACTTTCTTAAGCAATAATCTATTGCTTATGGCATCCAGACTATCCAGAAATGTCAAAGCTAAGGCTTTGGTGGGGATTACTGTTTCTGGCTTTACTGCATTTAGACTAGCTTCCCATAGGCCTTTGGCCAATATGTTTATTTTTACAAATAGTAAAAGTCTGATCACACAGCTAAGTCTGGTATGGGGAGTCAGAGCATATTTTTATGATGGGGTAAACCAAACTTCTACAGACGGAACATTTACTGATATAGAAGAGCAATTAAAAAAGGACGGTTTTGTAAAGGAAGGAGATATCATCATCAACACCGCCAGCATGCCACTCAAAGCAAAAGGCAAAACAAATATGCTTAAGTTACATGTAGTAGAATAAGTTCAAAAATAAACAAACACTATAATTTAAAGGCTGATTCCACTAGGGATCAGCTTTTGCTTTTTTTACTACTTTTCCATAGATGAGATTTTAAATATAAAGAGCAAATATAAAATGCAGTTAGCCCCTACATATTGTAATACAGTTTACGATAAGCGGGGTTACATTATTATATTACCCAGGGCTTGCTGGCCTTTTCTCATAGTGAGGAAGGACTTAGGTTTTATCTGCTGAACTAAGCAGATAAGCTATCTCCTTAATCATCTTTAGGGCCATTGGGTCTGACCATGATGACACTTTCTTTATCTACCATTACTGCGCCGGGGGCTGAACCTTTTACTTTTCTGACATATTTGGCAGGGGTATAGATGACCGGTGCCAGGCCATCTGTTCTGTATTTGGAATAATAGGCAGCCAGCTCGGCCGCTTTTTCCAGTACGGTTTTCGGCAATTTTCGGTTGGCCTGAGCTTTGATGATGACATGTGATCCGGGCACATTTTTAGCGTGAAGCCACAGGTCTTCCTTATACGTGTATTTTCTAAGCATCTCATCATTTGACTTGGCTGATTTACCTACCAATATGGTAAACCCTTCTATTTCAAACCTTTTGAATGGGACTTGCTCCATTTGTGATTTGGAGTTGGGGGTTAAGGTATGGTGCTTTTGATAAGCTCTAAGTGTCCTAAAATCTTGAATCCCATTTAGTTCCTCTACATGTTTTCCAAGAGCGAGAATAAGATTTTGCTTATCTTGAAGGTTCTTATTTAGCTGTTCTAATTCTATCCTTCGGTTCTTTCCTTTCCTATATAGGTTTTCAGCATGTTTTTGTGGACTGGTACCTCTCTTAATTTTAAAGGTGACTTCTCTGTTCTGGTAAAAGTCATACAGGGTGATTTCTTCGGACTGTAAATGGATCTGGTGCAGGTTAGCCATAATAATATCTGCCAACTGATGTGGAGAAGTATCCATCTCCATGCTTTTTAGTTTTTCACTCGTCTTGTTAATATAAGCTTCGGTTTTGCGCATCTGTTCCTGCATGGCCTTTAGAAGCACTCCTTTTTCCTTTTCAAAAGCACTATATATGACAGCGTGTTTAAAAAAGGCGTTACTTGCTGCTATAGGGGAGGAAGATTGGAATATACTTTCTTCCACCGGCAAGAGGGTAAGGTGATATGCATTGCTTTCTTTCACAATAGAATATATAGGACTGTCCAGCATGTCCAGAAGCTCTATGATGAGTTCCCATCTTCGCTGAAGTCCTGCTGATAGGTATCCCCGCTCTTTAAGCCAGTCTCTGGGTACTTTACCTAAGGTCGGCAGGAATTGGGATACGTTTCCTTCCAGTGTTATAAATTTTTCATAGCTTAGGTCCAATGATCTGTCAAAGTGCTTAAAATTCAATTCAAAATCATCCTTAAGCTCATTTCTAAATAACAAAACCGGAGTGGTTTCATTATCTGTATATAACAGGATATTGCTCCTACTTCCATGCATTTTAAACACTAATCTAAGACCGGACTGGAAGCGGATGTAAAATGCCCTCTCATTTAGAAAGGGGCAGACAGCTGATACGATTTCTCCTACCAGCTGATTGAAAAGGTTTACATTGTTTTTGAGTGATCTGGCAAAAGTTTGGGGATAATCTATGACTGTATTGGCAGGTAGCAGGTTTGCTCTGATATATTTTTCTTTTCCATCCCGTTCAAAAGCCAGGATAAGTTCGTTTTTGTTTTGGCTGAATGCCTCCAGGAGTTCGAATCCTCGATACTCATTATCCAATTCTGGACAAAGAAATTTAAAAAAATGATAATTTAGGTGCATGATTAGAGGTTTATCTTCAGGCCATCATGGGCCAAGTGAATGCCCTCTGGCAGAAGTTTTTCAGCTTTTCTGTGAATACCCATCTGATGGCTGATATGGGTAAGAAATGCCCGCTCAGGTTTGATTTTTTTAATCAAGTTTATGGCCTCCTCTAAGGTAAAGTGAGAAATGTGAGGTTTTAGCCTTAGAGCGTTTAATACAAGTACCTTAGTGCCGTAGATCTTTTCAAGTTCTTCATCTGCTATATGATTGGCATCAGTTATATAGGTAAAATCTTTGATCCTAAACCCAAATACAGGTAGCTTATGGTGGTAGACTTCTATGGGTATAAAAGGGATACCTTCCACATAGAAAGGGCTGTTATTAATTTCATTTACTACTACTCTGGGGACGCCAGGATAGCTATTGGCAGAAAATATATAGGAAAACTCCTGTTTGATCTGGTCTATGACAGTGTTTCGGCCGAAAATAGGCAAATCTTTTTGATGCTTAAAATTATAAGGGCGAATATCATCTAATCCTGCAGTATGATCTTTGTGTTCGTGTGTATATACTACTGCATCAAGATCAGTGATATCTTCCCGAAGCATTTGTTGTCTGAAATCAGGCCCTGTGTCTATTACTATATTTTTATGATCTACCAAAAGGTGGATAGAAGTCCTAAGGCGTTTATCACGAAAATCCAAAGATCTGCATACTTCACAATTACATCCGATAACGGGGACTCCCTGGGATGTTCCGGTTCCTAGAAAAGTAATGTTCAAAGTTTCAGAGTGGTTTGTTGAAGTTCACCCAAAAAATCTTGATTCTTTTTGGAAGCAAAAGATTTGGGATTGAAATTTAATTCTTTCAATATGTCTAACAGTGTATTGATTTTACCTTCTGTAGTATAGTATTTATTTACAATTACGACATTAGTATCATTAAGTATACAGTACCCTGATTTAAAATTACCTTTTTCATATCGAAGTATATAATCAGATTCCGCGAAAAGATTTTCTATCTTTTCTAAATATGATTTGGTATACTTTATGGCCATTTTTTATTTGATCACGTGCTTCCTTACGGTGGCTACCAGAACATCATAGTCAAGAGGCTTCTGTATATAATCGTCCAGGCCGGCTTGTTTAAAATCATCCATGGTATAATTTTTATAATTTCCTGTAATGGCTATAATGGGTATTTTAGCTTTTTTGCTATCCGGCAGCGATCTGATAGCTTTTGTACATTCTATTCCATCCATTTGGGGCATATTTATATCCATCAAGATTAAATCAAAATCTTCGTTTTCCAACTTGGCTAATACCTGTTTTCCGTTTTTGACGGAAGTGATATGGAAATTTTCAAAAGTAAGTACGTTCTTCGTTAAATTTATGATAACTGAACTGTCTTCAGCTACCAAAACTTTTTTCATTTCGCTCATGATAATTAAATAATTTTTTGTTCCCCAAAATATACGCGAAAGTTATCCAACATTCGCTTCAGCTTCAAATAATCCTTGGAAATATTCTCGAAATTAGAGTTTTTAATGTTTTTTTCAAAGAAAGCACTATAATGATAAATTCTATTGGCACCTAATGTGCCTGAATTACCCTTAATGATGTGTAGTTTTTCACCAATTGCAGGGTAATTTTTTTCATCTATAATTTTTTTTATGTCCGAGGTGAGCTCTTCTGCTTCTTCTATAAAATCCAGATATACCTCTCTTATATTTTCGGGGGTGTTATACTTAAGTAATCTTTTTACTATCCCTTCATCAAGTTCTATGGTATTGTCCTCCTCTACTTCCATGTCACCCAGAGGTACGGTAGTAGGGGAGGGGTCATGAAGCTGTTGCTCTATGGTTTCCAATAAATGTTTAGGTTTGATCGGCTTGGCTATAAACTCATCAAATCCTGTAGCTAAAAAATAATCCCGGTCACTCTGATCTGAATAAGCAGACACAGCAATGATCGGACTAGACGAAAGGCTTTCTTCTTTTATCGCTTTTAATGTAGAGATTCCGTCAAGCTTAGGCATTTGGATATCCATCAGTATGATATCAAAATGATCAATCCGCAATTTTTCCAGTGCTATGAGACCATTTTCGGCAGTATCAAAAAGATAATTATGCCTAATGATGTTTTCAAAAACTTTTCTGTTCAAGGCATTATCATCTACTATCAGCACCTTTTTGTCTTTCATCATGAATATTCTGTAAATTTAGCGTGTAGTTTCATCATCAAAAAAAAAATAATCCAATTGACTCATAAAACTAACTTCTTGATCGTGATTGCCGGTCCTACAGCGGTAGGGAAAACGGATTTATGCATAAAATTAGCCAAAAAATTTAACACTTCTATACTTTCTTCAGATAGTAGACAATTTTTTAAAGAAATGAACATAGGTACTGCAAAACCAACTGTTTCTGAACTGATGGAAGCCAAACATTATTTTATTGATCACTTATCTATACATGACCCTTACGACGTCCGTATCTTTGAAAAGGAAACCCTTCAGTTGTTGGAGAATCTTTTTAAGAACCATAAATGTGTTATTATGACCGGAGGGTCAGGTTTGTATATAGATGCAGTGTGTCAGGGGTTTGATGAGATGCCAGATATAGACCCACTGATCAGGGAGGAACTGAACAGGCTGTACCGGACCTCCGGCATTGAAAGTTTACAAAGGCTACTCTCGGAAGTGGATCCGGAATATTTTGAAACCGTAGATAAAAATAATCCACACCGTCTGATCCGTGCATTGGAAGTGTTTAGAGGAACAGGAAAACCTTTCAGTAGTTTCAGGGAAAAGAAGAGGGTAGACCGTCCATTTAAGATCATCAAGATAGCCTTATACCGGGATAGAGCAGAACTATATGCCCGAATAGATATGAGGATGGACCAAATGATAGCGCAGGGTCTTTTTGAGGAGGCGCGAGAATTGTTTGCTTTTAAAGATTTGAACGCTTTACAAACTGTCGGATATAAAGAGATATTTGACTTTATAGAAGGTAGATACGACCTAGAGGAAGCTATTCGGCTTTTAAAGCGTAATTCTAGAAGGTACGCCAAAAGACAGATGACCTGGTTTAGGAGAGATGAATCATATGTGTGGTTTCATCCCTCCCAAAATGATCAGATAATAGGTTTCATAGCTGATCAGATAGGATGATACCCTATCAAAGATGCTACAAAGCTATATGGCCTTTTCTTCAGTAATCTGTTGTATTGGAACAGGTAAAGCTTCGTTTGAGAGAGTGCAACTTTTGAAGGTATACGGTCAGCTTCTTTTTTACTAAGGTATTCATTTTCCAATCGGACAAGGCTTTCTCGGCTAGCGATCATATCTTCTTTGAGGGAGAGGGATTCTTTAAGTTTATCAAAACTCATATCGAATGCCTTTCTTTTGTTTTTTATACTGGTAGAAACCACTATGGTAAACAGAAATACAAATCCTCCCAAAGTGAGAAAAATCGGAATAAATCCCATTTATGTATAGATTTAAATGCTTAAGATGTCTACCAGTCTCAGGTAATCTTTGTTAAGAGGCTTGTCTTTATTGATACAATCCTGAAAATCAGTATACGCTACTTCATCATGTATAATGCCGGCCATACAATTGGTTTTGCCCTCCATTAGCCCTTCTACTGCAGCCAGTCCACACCTGCTGCCGAGAATCCTGTCTTTAGCAGTAGGGTTACCTCCCCGCTGTATATGGCCCAATGTGGTGACTTTAAAGTCCATACGGTCATCATTTACTTCATTTTTTACCTTAGACATCACTTCGGCCGCTCCACCTTCTTCATCACCTTCGGCCACGATGACAATACTTGATGTTTTAGTTTTTCTTAGGCCTTTAAGTGATTTTACCACATCTGAAATGGTGGTTTTGGTTTCTGGCACCATGACCAGTTCGGCTCCCCCGCCTATGCCACATTCTACTGCTATATAGCCACTATCACGGCCCATCACTTCTATAAAGAATATCCGGTCATGTGCTGCTGCTGTATCCCGTACTTTGTCTATTGCCTCCAATGCAGTATTGAGCGCTGTATCAAAACCTATGGTATAATCCGTTCCGTATATGTCATTGTCTATGGTTCCAGGACAGCCGATTACCTTCATGCCAAATTCTTTGGCAAAAAGATCTGCTCCTGTAAAAGTACCATCTCCTCCTATGGCTACCAATCCTTCTATACCATGCTTCTGAAGCTGTTCATATGCTTTTTGTCTTCCTTCCCTGGTTCTGAAATCATCACTTCTGGCTGACTTAAGTATAGTTCCTCCCCGCTGTACGATGTTGCTGACAGAATGGGTCTGAAGCTTTTTGATTTCCCCATTGATCATTCCGTCATATCCATACATGATACCATAGACTTCCAGGCCATGATATATTCCGGTACGAACTACCGCTCTGACACATGCATTCATTCCCGGAGCATCTCCTCCTGATGTAAAAACTGCAATTTTCTTCATTGGTAAATAAATTTTATAACTCTAAATTAATTATTAATCTTTTATGCTGGGTATATATTATTAAAAGATTTAAAAAAGAGATCGGGAGTATTTAAATCTAGGGCTTCCCAATATTTCTTATATTTGGCTCATGCAGAGATTAAAAAAGGTTTTGATAGTCACTTATTATTGGCCACCCAGTGCAGGATCCGGTGTCCAGCGATGGTTGAAGTTTGCAAAATATTTAAACCTATATGGGTGGGAACCAGTAATCTTCACACCTGAAAACCCCGACTTTGAACTCCAGGACCCTGGCTTATTGAAAGAATTACCCGCTGATCTGGAGGTCCTCAAGTTTCCTATATGGGAGCCCTATGCCTTATTTAGAAAGCTTAAAAAAGAAAAAATCAACGATACAGCTAAAATCCTTGAAAAAGAAAAGAAGAAGCCTTTGGATAGGTTGGCTATTTGGTTAAGAGCCAATTTACTAGTGCCTGATCCGCGCGTGTTTTGGGTGAAGCCATCTGTAGAATATTTAAGACAGATTAATGAAGCTAATAAATTTGAAGCCATTATTACTACTGGTCCGCCACACAGCATGCACCTGATAGGACTTGAACTTAAAAGAAAAACAGGTATCAAGTGGCTGGCAGACTTCAGAGATCCATGGAGTACCTGGGAATTTCTGGATGTCCTGCCCATGCATAGATTTGTCAGAAATCAGCACCTGAAGATGGAGGCGTCCGTTTTGAAAGAAGCTGATGCGGTGGTTACCATTTCTCCAACCTTTCAAAAAGAAATCGAAATCATAGCTGATAGAGAAATAAAACTCATCACCAATGGATTTGACAGCACTGACCTGCCATCGGACTTTCCCGCATATTCATTCGTCAATGATGCGTTTAATATCGTTTACACAGGCATAATTGATTCCATTAGGAATCCTCTGCCGTTTTTACTCGCATTCAGGGCCACGTTTGAAAAACTTCCGATAAAAGTAAACCTCATTTTTGTAGGAAAAGTAAGTGATACAGTAGTAGATCATATCAGATATGACGCTTGGCTGAAAAACCATGTTACACTTGCCGGATACGTTTCCCATCAGGAGGTTTTTAATTATTATGCTAAAGCAAATCTACTCTTATTAATACTCACCAATACCAAAAATGCTAAAGGCAATATTCCAGGCAAGCTATTTGAATATATCGCCACTGGTCGACCGATAATAGCTTTAGGAGATCCTGAAGGTGATACCGCAAAGATAATAAATGAAGCGGAAGCAGGCCACGTTTTCTCGCATACTGACCATAAAGGGATGGAGGATTTTCTTCTGGACAGCTTACAATATATTCCAGCCATCAAAGAAAATGGTAATGTTAATCCTTTTGAAAGGAAATATTTGACCCAAAAGCTGGCAAAGCTGTTAGATGATCTTTAGTTTCAGGAAGCTGATTTTTTGAACCGATCTTCAATCATACCGGTAACCTCAGGGGCTAAACCAAAGATATAAATAGCCCCCCCGTATAAAATAGTCACTATAACAGATCTGAAAACAATATCCAGTAGGACAAGTTGAAACGACGGGATTAGTATTTGTGAAAAACCTACTACCACCACTCCGATGAGCAGGATTTTAAAAAGTGCTGGACTGAATGGACTGAATTTAAGCTTTACTTTAATATATAGATATTTAATAATATTATATAAAACCATAGCTACAAGAGATGCCAGTGCCGCTCCTTCTATTCCAAAAGGTGGGATGAGCACTATATTTAATAGGATGACTACCACACTCATGGCCAATGTAGCAGTTATATTAAATGTGTAAAATTTGGAAAAGACTATTATTTCCCCATTTATCGAAAAAAGGATATCTGAAAGCTTGCCCAATCCTATGATTAAGACTACCCATTTTCCAGCTTCATATATATCCTTATTGGGAACATAGTAATAGAGGTTGTCTATATTTATCCAAATACCTATAAATAGAAGAAGGCATATCAGCAACTGATTGACAGCTACTTTTTTATAAAGCTGATTGATTTCATCTAATTTATTTTCAGCAAACTTTTCGGCTATAATTGGCATGACCACCTGACTGATGGCTCTTCGGGGCATTTCGATGACCACTGCTATTGAAAATGCTATGGTATATATAGCGTTGGCATCCAGGCTGATCATGGCTGCCACCATCAGGCTATCTATTTTCATGATCAGTATAGAGCCTGCCGTACCCAAAAAGGTAATCAGACTGAATCTTAAAAAACTACTCCTGAAACCTGAAGAAAGTGATCCAAAAGAAAAATTTAAGGAGAACATTTTTAGGTATAGCAAATAGGCAATTATAGTTGCCAATGTTATAAAATAGATACCGCCCAGACCCCACATGATTTGGTCAAAATGGAGCCATTCCATAATGTAACTTAAAATCAACCCCGTGATAAGCAATCGTAACAGTACTTCCCGAATAAAGGTAGGGATGGCAATTTTTAAAAAAGATCGGGCGAAGGATTCAAAAACAGAATTGAGCACCGCTAAAAAAGTGATTAATAAAACGATGCCAAGGTAAGTAATAATATCAGGGGAATTTGCAGCATAAGCTTTTACTATGGCATCCTGAAATAATATAAAACAAAAGGCCACTATGCCAAAACCTATGAAAGAAAGGATAAGGGTATAGGTAAAGAAGGTGAATTTATATTCTTTGATCTGAGGAAAAAATCTGGTAATGCCATGGCCAAGTCCTAGCTGTGCAAAGGGTACCAATAAAAGGGCCATATCCTGTATGGTTCTGAAAGTTCCCATCTGTTGGGGGCTTAGGGCATAAGGTAGGAGCCACAGGATATTGATATAGCCAATCAAAACCCCCAAATAGGAGCTTATGGTCGTGAGAATACTTTGTGTGGCTACTTTTCCCATTTAATAGGGATAAAATTACAGATCCTTTTATTTAAATAATGAAAGAAGCGCATTTTTTCTATCTTCATAATTGTAAAGGGACTTGATACGGAAGGGAGCTAAAATCCTCAATGCTTGTAAATTGGCTTTTTTGGATGTTTCTACCAATCTTAGCAGCAGTGCTGTATCTTTTTTTTCCAATAAAAAACCAGCGTCTCCAATAATTTCGGGAATAGCACCTACAGCTGTCCCTATGGGGATGCAGCCGCAAAGCATAGCTTCCGCCAGTGAATTGGGAAAACCTTCGGACATTGATAGCTGGAGGTAAAATTGATGGCTGTTATACATATCCAATAATTCTTCCTGAGATAATTTCCCTATTACCTTGACATTAGAATGGGTAGAGGAGTAATCTGAGTCACCGATTATGGTGAAAGACGCATCAGGTATGGCTTCTGCCATCTGTTCCAATAAATCCATCCCTTTTATAATAGCCCTATTTAGCTTGGAAGTGCCTGTAGCTACCGTAATAAATGAATTTTCGGCCCGGAATGCTCCCTTGTCTACCCAGTATTGGCTATCAAAGCCGTTATGAATCACTTCTATAGGAGTAGTCAGGTAAGGCACTAAATTTTTTATACCTTGATCAGGAGCTATTATAGACGAGTATTTGTACTCTTGATCTATAAGTGCTTTAGCGACTGGTAATATTTTAGTGCAGTTCCTAAAGCTGAAGATGGTGCTTTCCCGTAGCCATTTTTTGCGGTAGTTTCCGTAGTTGATTTCGGGCATATGCATGGCATCGGTGCCGCCACATTGTATATAAACCTTCTTTCTGGAGATTTTTCCAAACATAACGGGAAGCACACTGTGATAGCCCCCAAAAAAGCATAGATAATGAGATGTTCTGGGCAAATAAAATAACAGTTGAAAAAACTGTAAAATAAAGTAAAATGGGAGTCTTAATGGGTCATCTGTAAATTCTAAGGTCTTGATTTTGAACTGTGGAGATAGCATTTCCACATCTCTTTTTATAAAAGCAGTTTCAATCGGATAAGTATATATGATCATAGCCTGTATGGAGAAGATATTAATACTTAAATCCGTTTCTTAACCTGATATTAATTCTTTCTGTCAAAATAGCCAGCTTATTCCTTAATGTTGTTTTTTCAATAGGTTTTTGAATTTTTAAGACAAAGTATTGATAATCATTTTCCTCATAGAAAACGCTGTAAGTCTCCATTTTGTGCAGATAGAACCCGTTTTGGCTTAGATTATGGATAAGTTCGGCAGTGTCCAAAGGTTGGTCAATCACTTGGAGCTTTTGTGGTTCGTGCTGAATCATCCACTGTAAAAATCTAGGAGAAGGAATGTTAATAAATATGACAGCATCTGTATGCGCATGTTTTTTTACCGTTTCAAATAGTTTGTAATGCTGTTCTACCGGTATGTGTTCGAGTACATCTGGAAATACAAAAAAATCAAACTTCCTACCTTCTTCATTAAAGTCCTGCATATCTGATACTTTAAAGGTAAGGTTTTTATGCTTTTTCCACAGTATCTTAGCTTTCTCTATACTTTCAGGACTGATATCTACAGCTAAGACCGAACCTTTTTTTGCTTTTATAGCCATCAGGTGGCTTACAGTACCTATCCCGCATCCTACTTCCAATACATGGTGATGCCTTTTTAGACCAGCAGCTATCAGTTTATCAAGTATATGTAGGTGCCTGGAGTTTACTCCTCTTCTCTCCTGTTCGGTTACAAACTGGTCATAATAATCGACTACCTTATCCTTCTCTGCCATTCTTAATTTGCTTTACATTCACTATGATACTACCTATCAGTAGCAAAAGGATAATGTACTGTAGTATTACCATTAATGAAGTAGTGGTATAATACCCGTCAGGTTCAAAACGAAATATGACTTCTGAAGATCCATCCGGTACAGAAAGGCCTCTTAACAAGTAATTTACCCGCAGAATTTCTACATCATTTCCATTTATACTAGCCTTCCAGCCTTTAGGGTAATAGATCTCGGAAAATACCACCAATCCTCCCTGACTGGCTTCTATTATATAACTAATTTGATTTGGCTGGTAATGCTTGAGCCTTACTTCACCTATTCCACTGTGTGCTTGTCCAAATTCCTGGGTATTAAGTGTGGCCGAATTTCTAATATTCGCTTCGTTTAAAAGAGTGATCTCTTCATCATTGTTATTGACAGTAATGATGTTTTCAGGAAACCACCCTTCGCCCATGGCATAATCATTCCTAAAAACCTGATTCTCTGAAGTCCCTATATAAAAATATTTAGTGTTCAGCATATTGAGCCCGTTTAGATCCGTAAAGTCAAAGTTTCCTTCTTGGGCCCTACTGATAAATCGTGACATTTCACCGGACAATACCCTTTCTATCAGATCCTGATACCTTCTCATCTTGGCACCATGATAGCCACCTATGCTGTTGAACCTATAACTAGTCCTAGCTTCATTGAAAGGATTATCCAGATTCAATACTCTAAAATAACTGTCATCAGCCATTATTCTCTCATCTGCGGGAGTAGGGGCAAAGAACTGGGCCCTGGGATTTAGAACAAAGCTGTCATTATCTAAGTACCTTCTATTAACTAACCATACATCCAGGAGTACCAATACAGCAATTCCTATAGCCGCATAATTAGCCATTATTTTATTCTTAAGGTAAGAAAATATAAGTCCCGCAGTTAATGCTATCAGTATAAAGGTTCTCCAGGCATCCGATCTCAGCATGTTTTTTCTGTCCGTACGTAAAGCGTCTCTTAGAAAGTCAGGTAACTGCTCATCCACAGGTGCCCTATAACCGAAAAGGCCTGGAAACAAAGCAAAAATCAAAGCCAGGCCACCTGCAATACCGAAAGCAATACCCAAAGATTTTACCACTTTTGGATTGCGGGTACTTTTAAGTATACGTTCAAGTCCGATAGCTCCCAATACAGGGATACTAAATAGGGCCATACATAAAGCCATGGAAACAGCCCTGAACTTATTGTATCCAGGAAGGTAATCAAATAAAGTGTAGTTAAACCAGGCTAGGTTACTTCCCCATGCGAGCATAAATGACAGGAAAGTAATGGCAAGAAAAATGACCCTATATTTAACTGGTGCAAATAAAAGGCCCAAAACAAATAGAAACACCATAATAGCCCCACCATAAATAGGTCCTCCTGTACCTGGCTGATCTCCCCAGTAAGTAGGAGCATTCCTGGTAAATTCCCGGATTTGGGAGGCGGGTACACCGTTTTGATGCAATACTGTTTCTGACTGGGAATTTTGACCGAGATCCTCTCTTGATCCGCCACCATAAAAGTTTGGTATAAGAAATGTCAGGGTTTCAAGCTTTCCCTGGGACCAGTGAAACGCATAATCTCTACCTAGGCCATCTCCAGCTCTGTCATCACCGCTAAGGGTAGCAGCACCTCTGATCGAATAATTTCCGTATTCATATATAGTATACAGTCTACCAGCATTGGCACCTATAGCCAGTAAAGCACTTAATGTTAATATTCCTACTGCTTTTCCAAAATCAGGCATTTGTCGTGATTTGGCAAAACCGATAAGCTGTCCAATGCCATATATGAATACTATCAATAAAGTATAGTAGGTGATCTGTAGGTGATTAAATTTAAGCTGCAGCATCAGTGCCAGGGCAAAAATAGCTGCACCTAACAGGACGCGTCGCGTAAATACCAGATGGATTCCGGCCAAAATCAAAGGAATCAAACATATAGACCAGATCTTGGCATTGTGACCGGCCTCCAAGCTGATGATATGGAAGGTATTAAAGGCAAAAGCCCATGCACCTGCCACTGCTATCGCACTACGAATTCGAAAGCTTAACAGAAGAATATACATGCCCACCATTCCTAAAAAGAGTGAATTTATAGGATGGGGAAGTCCTAAGGTAAGCACTTTTATGAGGATATTGCTTATGTCCCCGGGGAATTCAGTGCTGATAAGGTAAGCTGGCATGCCTCCAAACATACGGTTGGTCCAAAGTGGCTCCTCACCGGTAGTTGACCTATGATCCAAAATTTCACGGGCTGACCCTTCCCACTGCAGGATGTCATTTTGGAACATCATCTTACCATCAAATACGATAGGTGAGAAGTATACCGTTACGATCAAATAAAAAGATATAATTCCTAACAAGTGAGGAAGGATTTCTCTTCGAAAGTCAATATGCATGCACTGTAAGTTTAGTACCCCTTAGATAAGGTGCAAATTAAAAATTTAAAAACATATACAACAATTAAATGACAGGAAACCGCTAAAATAACTTTACAAGTCATATACCACAGCCAGTACAAACCTGCATTTATTTGCCAAAAAGGCACAGATGAAATCATGTATGAAGTAAACTTCATGCATTGGGATGATTTTAAACAAGTGAGATAACATCCCGACCTTCGGTACGGGACAGGTTATAACCTTTGGGAAACAAACTAGAAACACATGAAATAGAGCATGAGGAAAACCACACACACTGGGATGATTATAAGCATGCAAGATTCCACCACGACCTCCGGTATGAGACAGGTTCTGAACATTCAAAACAAAACAAATATAAATAGATGAAATCGGGCTTGAACGAATCATCAGGCCCTGGGATTACCAGATAGAAGTGGAAGACAAGCTAGATATTTACTAATTCAACTCGCGACATTCCCTACCTCTATGGTCCTGGGGAAGATATAACCATTAAAATAACTTAGTATACAGCATGATACTGTTCCTGAATCAGTTATTTCACCCGCACCTGGCGTTTATTCATTTCATCTACCAATTGCCTGTTTAACTTACGTTCTCTTTCTAGGGTGTTTTTACGGTGTTGGTCAAATTCTTCTTTAGTTTCTTCTAAAGTACGCAGCGTTTCTGAAGTGACTTTATGACTTTTCTTATATTGATAAAGAAAGAAAATCAATGCCAGACCGAGCAAAATGACTATTCCCCACATCATATTACTGTAGCTGTTTTTATGTATGGGCATACCGAATACTGCAAAGTTATCCTTTTCCGCCAAAGCAGCTTCTTTCTCAATTTCGGCAGCGGATATTCTGTTCTCAAATTGGTCTATTTGAGTCTTTTGGGCTGCCAATTCCTGTTTGATTTCACTGATCTGGTTTTTATACACATTTAGGGAATCAGTAATATTCTTTTGAATTTTGTCCAGGTTGGTTTTCTTCACCACTTTATACTCCTGAAAATTGTTGGATACGGAGTGAAGATAATCAAATTGACTAGAGATGGTACCACTATTTAAACTGCCTTCTTCCGAATTTGTAGTTTGGGCAAAACTAGGTGCTGACATTAATATGGAGGCAAGAAATAGAAGGAGGTAGGTCTTTCTCATGATATGCAGATTAGGTTGGTTTACAGACTTAATATAAGGTTTAACACTAGAATAAGCTTTTTATTGCTTAATTAAAAATAAATTGCGCCTAAAATTGAGTAAAAAAATGGACAATATAAAATTGTAGGATAATTATCTGAAAAATATATGCTATTCCTTTTTTTAAGATCTTATACCTTAATTTTTGAATCATCAAACTTTTTAAATTACCATAAATAAATCGGAGGATTCATTATAAATCCTCCGAAAAGATAGTAAAGGCTAACTTCAAACTGTCGATAGGTCTACAAAAATTAACTGCATTGCCCTAATAGCCACCAGATGATAACAAAAACTACTACTGTACCTAGACAGCCTCCACCAAGTTTGCTGGCTCCCCATCCTGCTATTAATGCTTTAAAGAAATTATTCATGGATTTTATTGTGTTTAATGGTTAAAATTAATTGAACATATGAAAATTAAAATACATAGATTCATAAAAATATAAATTATGAACGCGGAATCAAAATTTTCTTGAATAGTTGGGACATTATTTAATTGAATGCCGTCTAGTATTAAAACAAAAACAGGACCATTTATGAAAACATTACGATCTACATTAGTTGGGCTTTCCATTATACTTTTTTTAGCCGGATGCATGGAATTTAATGAAAATGAATTAAAGTTTGACCATGAACTAATAGGTGCATGGTCAAATATTGAATACAATGAGTTGGGAATGACGATGTCCAAAGTGAATAACCTGGAAAAAAATATATATGGATATGTTTTCAATACTAATGGCACTATGGTGGCCAGAATGAATTCCGGATGGTGCGGTACGCCTCCCATTATAACCCAAGACTATGAAGGGACCTGGAAAATTGGTGAAGATGAAAAGATTCTGGTAAGCGTCGGGGACTGGATGGGAAACACTACACAGGAATGGCTGGTATCATTTGAAAAGGATAAGCGGGTATCCATTCTTATCAACCATTCTTCTATTGATTAATGAGATTTATAGATAGGTTTTGATTTTTTAAGGCTATCCCTTCAGGGGATGGCCATTTTTCATTATGGTTAATGAGTTTTTTCAATTTGTTTTTTAATAAAGGGGTTTTGTAGGATAAGCCATATGATGTGCCATCAAACTAGAGTGGCTTTTAAGATTTTTCATATATTATTTTTAAAGCTTGATATTTTAATGAGCAAGCTTTCATAAAGTATGTATTGGGATTAAAAAAAACCAAGTATAGTTGAGCCTTATATCTTCATTTTATGTAATAAATCAGAATATCTTAGAAAATATGGGAAGTTATAGTCCTTAATGAAGATATATTTTTATTTTTGTCAGTAAAATAGATATACAGGCATGTTTGATAATCTTAGTTATAAATTAGATAAAGCTTTTAAAACCCTTAAGGGTACCGGTACCATCACTGAAATCAATGTGGCTTCCACGGTAAAGGAAATCCGAAGAGCATTGATCGATGCGGATGTAAACTATAAAGTGGCCAAAGAGGTGACTGATTCTATCAGGGAAAAAGCCCTGGGTAGAGATGTGTTGATATCCGTATCTCCGGGACAGCTATTGGTAAAGATTACCCAGGAAGAATTGACTGCCTTAATGGGCGGATCAAAAGAAGATATCAATATAAAAGGAGATCCATCAGTAATCCTAATCTCTGGTCTTCAGGGGTCTGGTAAGACTACTTTTTCGGGTAAATTAGCTTCCTACTTAAAAAAACAAGGCAGACAGGTTTTATTAGTAGCCTGCGATATATACCGGCCTGCTGCGATAGACCAGCTCAAAGTATTGGGTGAACAGATAGGAGTAGAGGTTTATGCAGAGCCTGAAAATAAAAATGCCCTCCAAATCGCTGAAAGGGCCATAGAATATGCCAAAAAATCAGGTAAGAAGACTGTTATAGTAGATACAGCGGGCCGTTTAGCGGTAGATGAGCAGATGATGAATGAGATTGCTGAGCTGAAACTTCAGTTAAATCCATCTGAAACACTTTTTGTGGTGGATTCTATGACCGGACAGGATGCGGTCAATACGGCTAAGACGTTTGATGAACGTTTGAACTTTGATGGAGTAGTGCTTACCAAACTTGATGGTGATACCAGGGGTGGGGCAGCCATTTCCATACGGCACGTAGTCAATAAGCCTATAAAATTCATTTCTACAGGTGAAAAGATGGAAAATCTGGATGTCTTCTATCCAGATCGTATGGCCCAAAGGATACTGGGTATGGGTGATGTAATCTCTTTGGTAGAAAGAGCCCAACAGACTTTTGATGAAGATGAAGCCAAAAGAATCAATGCAAAGATTCGAAAAAACCAATTTAATTTTGAAGATTTCCTTTCTCAGCTGGAACAGATTAAAAAAATGGGGAATCTGAAAGATCTTATGGGTATGATCCCAGGTATGGGCAAAGCTATGAAAGGAATAGACATAGATGATGAATCCTTCAAACCTATAGAGGCAATTATCAGAAGCATGACCCCATTGGAAAGAGAAAATCCCGATGTGATTGACGGCAGCAGAAGAAAACGGATAGCAACTGGAAGCGGAAGGACCATCCAAGAGGTTAATAATCTGATGAAGCAGTTTAGTGATATGCGTAAGATGATGAAGCAGATGAATAAAATGGGAGGAGCTCAAAATGCGCTTAAAGCGCTTAGCCCAAAAATGCAGGGAAGGAAATAAAAAAAGGTGACTGTTCAATGAGCAGTCACCTTTTTTATAATTAAAATAGGATGAAATATTTAATTGGGATAAGTAGGGGCAGTCTCGGAAGGGTCATATGATATATCAAAATCTATTTCCCTTGCATCTACCTCCAAAAGTCCTGGAGCATCATCTTCTCCCACAACACCCCGTTCTACCAATTCAGCCATCACATCCATTTGTTCTTCGTAAGGAGCATTTTCATTATGCAGCCTGTTAAATCTTTCTAGGAGCTGATCATCTGAATACTCAGAATACCTTTCTGCCCGGGCAGCTTTGATCTGATTCTTGTGCTCGAGCATTGCTGCTTCCTTTCTCTCTGCTAATCTATCACTGTACTGTCTCATGTATTCATCCAGTCCTTCTGTCCCATAAAATGGAGCTTCTTCGCGGCTTACTACCTCTTGCTCACCATCTGGATGGGTGACCACATATGAGGATTCATCTTCTAAGGTATATTCGTCACCAGTTTCTGTATCCACTATTCTGTCCTCTTCATATACAAACCTATCTTCTTCAGATTTAGGAGTAGTACAGGCCAGAAAAATGGCCGAAACAAATAGATATAAAATCATTTTTTTCATAATAGTAATGTTTTAAATTAATAAACCTGTTTGTTTTCTTTATTCACCCAATCCTTAAATACTTTTACAGCTTCAGAATTGTTTAATCTTATCAGTGGTATTTTTCTTTCTGCAGGCGGGGTTTCCAGTTCCTGGTAGATAAAATCATCATCAAATCCTGCCAGGGCAGCATCATTTTTGTCATTTGCATAAAAGATTTTATTCGGTCTGGCCCAATAAATGGCCCCTAAACACATGGGGCAGGGTTCACAGGAAGTATAAATATCGCAACCATCCAGCTGGAAATGGCCCAGGTTACTGCATGCATCTCGTATAGCTACCACCTCTGCATGGGCAGTCGGGTCATTGGTAGAGAGTACACTGTTATAGCCTTGGCCTATGATTTTGCCATCTTTGACAATAATACAGCCAAAAGGGCCTCCCTTACCCTCTGACATCCCCTTTCTGGAAAGGTCTATGGCTATTTGCATATAATCAGTATGTGAGTGAATCATAATATAAACGCTTTAATAACTAATACAAAAATCAGTCCTTATAAAAATTAAAAATACTTATACTGTTTATTTAGAATATTTATGGGGTTACAAATTCATTTAAAATGATCAGCCAGTACTTTTTCTGCTGCATTGAATCCGCCCATACCATGTACCCCTCCGCCAGGTGGGGTAGAAGCAGAGCAAATATAAATGTTTTTGTTTGAAGTATTATAGGGAGACCATTTCGCTATAGGTCGCGTAAATAACTGCGTAATATCCTGTATCCCTCCATTTACATCTCCTCCCACCAGGTTTGGGTTAAATGCTTCCATCTGGCTGGTGTTATGGGTTGTTTTAGCCAATATCATGCTTTTAAACCCAGGTGCTGCCCGCTCTATTTGATTTTCTATATAGGGAGACATATCGGTTTTACTTCCGTTGGGAACATGACAGTAGGCCCAGACCGTATGCTTCCCCTCGGGAGCCCGGCTGGAGTCAAAAACAGAATTCTGCGCTAAAATGATATAAGGTCGAGGAGAAATATGGTTGTTAAAGGCATGGTTTACGCTGGATTCCATTTCTTTGGTAGTGAAGCCAAGGTGAACTGTCCCCGCTTTTCTGCATAAAGGATTGGTGAAAGGAATAGGACCATCAAGTGCAAAATCCATTTTGAATATTCCCAGTCCATATCGGTAGTTGCCCATTCTGTTTCTATAATTAGCATGAAAGTCCGTACCCCCGATTTTCAAAAGTTGCTTCGGAGTCAGGTCAAATAGATAGGCCTTGGCTTTGGGTAGTTCACCCATATGGGTGATGTTTCTGTTGAAATGGATTTTTCCACCGATTGATCTATAGTAGGCTGAAAGGCTTTCAGGGATGCTTTTTGCTCCTCCTTTTGGAAATGGCCATCCGTATTTATGCCCTATTATCCCCAGAACCAATCCGAAAGATGTCGACGCTAAGTTAGTAAGTGGTAAAGTAGAGTGAGCCGCAGAACCATAAAAATAAGCTCGTGTTTTTTCATCTTTAAAATATAGTTTTGAAAAAGCTTTTGCAGGCATAAGTGCTTTTAAACCAAATGATGCCAGATTTATGGGATGTTTGGGTATCTGGATAGGATTTAATAATGTGCCTTCTAATTTTGGCCAGTCCTCTACCAGTTTTGTCATAAGTTGATAATAGGAATTACCGTCTCTGCCCAGTTGTCTGGCCGTCTGCTCGATATCCTGATAGCCAGCTATAGCGGTGCCATCCGAAAATGGGTGTGCATAAGGTATCTCCGGAAATACCCATTCAAGGCCAAATTCACTTAATGGCAGCTGTTTGAAAAAAGGCGAAGCCATGCATAATGGGTGAATGGCAGAACCCAGATCATGGATATATCCAGGTAGGGTAATTTCTGCTGATCGGGTCGCCCCTCCTGCTTCATGGGCCTGTTCGTAAATTTCAGTAGGAATTCCCTTCTGCTGTAAATGTATGGCTGCTGCAAGTCCATTTGGACCGCTTCCTATGACTATGGCTTCTGGTTGTTTGCTCATTTATATTGTTTTATAGGTATCTAACCTCAATTATCATGCAATGTTACAGCTATGATGTTATCCTGTTAGTTTAGGTTGCGAAGTGGTATTTAAAGTATTAAACCCTCGAATATTAACAGTCGGTAATCAGGTATAAAAAAATGTTGTTTTCCCATATGACCACGTAGTCTTACTATTTATAGAGCAGACCATGCCAATGAGGTTTTCCAAATAAATAATTGAATTAATTTTACTATGTATAATACGTTTCACTGTGTCAAATATAAGGAGGTGATTTGCA
This sequence comes from Anditalea andensis, assembly GCF_000714815.1. GTDB lineage: Bacteria > Bacteroidota > Bacteroidia > Cytophagales > Cyclobacteriaceae > Anditalea > Anditalea andensis. Next base: position 156,693 of record NZ_JMIH01000024.1, read on the forward strand.
GCTGTTCATCATGCTATAAAAACAAAGTGGCTGGAGAATGCTTATTAGTATGTATAGGTTGAATAATTGAAATTTGTAGATAGACATGTTTTCATTTAAAATATCAAAAGAAATCAAAACGGAAGTCCTGATTGTAGGGGCTGGGGCTGCTGGGATACGCACAGCAATAGCCCTTAAAGATCACGGAATATCACCGATTTTAGTTTCCAAACGTGAGTTTGGCGATGCCCATACCTGGATGGCAGCAGGTGGTATCAATGCTTCTATAGGCACCCTGGATAATGAGGACCGATGGGAAATCCATGCTGCAGATACTCTAAGAGAGGGCCATTTTATTAATGATCCGAAGGCAGTAGAATCCGTATGTAAAAATGCAGTGGAAGCTATAAAGGAATTGGAAGAATGGGGATGTCCTTTCAATAAAACAAAGGATGGTAAAATCAACCAAAGATTTTTCGGAGCTCAATCTTTTAGAAGAACCTGTTTTGTAGGTGATAAAACAGGAAGGGCCATTTTGGATACTCTCGTGGATCAGGCAAAAAAAAGAGATATTACCTGCCTTGACGGAGTTTATATATTTAAAATTGTCCATAAAGAAGGAAAAGTTATAGGCGCACTGGGTCTGGATAAAAAAAATCAGGAAGTTACCTTCTTCCATTCTTCATATGTAGTGCTCGCTGCAGGAGGATATGCTTCTATTTACAATAAATCATCATCCCGAAAGGATGAAAACATAGGCGACAACATTCAACTAGCCTATGAAGCAGGCGCCAGGCTTAAGGATATGGAGATGGTGCAGTTTCATCCTACGGGCATGGTCTATCCAGAAGAATATCTAGGAAAACTGGTGACAGAAGCAGTAAGGGGAGAAGGGGGTCACCTCTTGAATAAGCATAAAGAAAGGTTTATGACCCAATACTCACCTGAAATGATGGAACTGGATGCCAGGGATGAAGTGGCGCGTGCTATAGCCAAAGAAATTTCCCAGGGAAACGGTACGGAAAATCAGGGAGTCTATCTGGATATTTCACATAAAAATGAGGATTTTATTAAGTCCAGATTGCCTAAAATGTATGAACGCTTTAAGGAGCTAGATATTGACATAAGCAAAGAACCAATGGAAGTAGCCCCTACCAGTCACTATTCTATGGGGGGAATAGAAGTGGATTTTGAAAATGGAGCTACCAATGTGGCTGGATTGTATGCAGTAGGGGAGGCTACCAGTGGTTTACATGGTGCTAATAGGCTGGGAGGAAATTCGCTTATAGAAACGGTAGTGCTCGGGAAGCTAACCGGCGAAAACATAGCTAAAGTTTTCCGTTCAGATACCCATATAGACTATCCATCGGGCCTTCTGGAATCTTTGGAAAACAGCTTAATGAAAAAAAACTATTTAAAAAGGCCTCAGGATATGATGGACACAGTCAAAGACATGATGTGGAAGCATGCTGGCATATTGCGAAATGAAAGTTTATTGGACGAGGGTATAGAAAAACTGGAAAAAATCAAATCCGAATTCCGGGTTCATTCTATATCAGGTTCAGAGTTGTCATTTGAAGAATGGTGGCTGAATTTCGATCTGATAAATATTGTTATTTCATCTGAGTTGGTACTTAAAGCTGCATTGATCAGGAAAGAATCAAGAGGGGCTCATTATAGAGAAGATTATCCTGATACAGAAGATGACTATCAGTTAAATTTAATCTGTTTTAAAAACAAAAACAATGAAATTACTATAGAAACCAAACCGTCCGGAAAAATCAGTGAGGGTGTTCAAGAAGCTTTGGATGAGAATCATTCACTGGACTATCACCAGCTGGAGTAGTCATTCACGCCGATTTCAGAAGCGGCGTGCTGAAACACGCTGAAAAAATAATTCTAATATTAATAGCGACCCTAAGCATAAAAAGATGCCTATATACTTTGTAAAGCATTAAGGCATCTTTTTATATATTTTTTATGAGTTTATCCGTGGATTATAAGAATGCGGATAAGACCCTAAGCATCATTTCTTATAACAAACCTGCTTGATAGCATCTACCGTTCTTTTAGCGTTTGGCAAAGTAGCTTCGATATAAGGACCGGAATAACTCAACGGTATATCCATGCTGTTCACCCTAAGAACAGGAGCATCTAAATAATCGAAAGCATGTCTTTGTATATTAAATGCCAGATCAGTTGCCAAAGAGGCCACCGGATTTGCTTCTTCCACTATGACACACCTATTGGTCTTTTTTACCGACTCGATTAATGTAGGATAATCTATTGGTCTGATAGTCCTTAGATCAATGACTTCGGCATCTATTCCGTCTTTAGCTACGATATCAGCTGCTTCAAAAGCTACTTTCATCATTTTGCCAAAAGAGATTATAGTGACATCTTTACCTTTCTTTTTTACTTCAGCTACTCCTAAAGGAAGCAGGTATTCACCTTCTGGTACTTCACCTTTATCACCGTACATAAGTTCTGACTCCATAAAGATCACAGGGTCATTATCTCTTATGGACGCCTTCAAAAGTCCTTTGGCATCATATGGAGTAGAAGGAACCACTACTTTTAGTCCAGGCGTATTGGCATACCAATTTTCAAAATTAGAAGAGTGCTGGGCACCAAGCTGGCCCGCATTGCCGGTAGCACCTCTAAATACAATAGGGCAATGGTATTGACCACCTGACATAGCTAAGATCTTAGCAGCAGAATTTATAATCTGATCGATGGCTACCAATGAAAAGTTAAAGGTCATAAATTCGATGATGGGCCGGAGTCCGTTTATGGCTGCTCCTACTCCCAAACCGGTAAAACCAAGTTCGGATATAGGGGTGTCATACATCCTTTCGGGACCGAACTCATCCAACATACCTTGGGTAACTTTATAAGCACCATTATATTCTGCTACTTCCTCGCCCATGACAAAAACATTTTTATCACGTCGCATTTCCTCGGACATAGCCTCTCTCAAAGCTTCTCTAAATTGTATTTCTCTCATGTATATGCCAAAATTTTATAGGCGTAAAAATATAAAGTTAATCTCCAAATACCAAAGCTAAATCAAAATGAGTAGCCATTACAATATAGATCTTACTGTTTTTTTAAATACTTGATTTATTCCCCTATAGATACTGTCTTTTTATTTACGAATTCTTTGATGCCCATTTCTGCCAATTCTCTGCCATACCCTGAGTTTTTTACTCCACCAAAGGGAAGATAGGGGCTAGAAGCCACGATCTGATTGATATAAACGGCTCCACTTTCTATTTTTCTGGCCATTTTCTCTGCCTTTATTTTATCTTTGGTCCAAAGTGACGCTCCCAGCCCAAATGCCGTATCATTGGCTATCCGCAGCGCTTCCTTTTCTCCATCGACTTTAAACATCACTGCTACCGGACCGAATAGTTCTTCTTTATAAGCGGGCATGTCTTCTGATATTCCTCCTAATATATAGGGTTTAAAGAATGCACTGCCTTTTATCGGTTTTTCTCCTTCTAATATAACTTCCGCCCCCATGTCTATGGATTTTTTTACCTGTGAGTATAGCTCTTCTGCCAGGTCGCGTCGCGCCATGCATGCATATTGGGCATCTTCATCCAATTGTTCACCCTGCTTCATGCCTTTTATTTCTTTTTTGAACAACTGCAGGAATTGATCGTAGACGGATGCTTCTATTATAAATCTTTTAGCCGCAATACAGCTTTGTCCAAAATTGACCATCCTTGATTTGGCAGCTGTTTTGGCGGCTGTTTCTATATCAGCGTCTTTCAGCACAATAAATGGATCACTTCCACCAAGTTCTAAAACTGTTTTTTTAAGCTGATCACCTGCTTGGGAAGCAATGATCCGACCTGCATTTTCACTTCCTGTAAGAGTGGCTGCTTTTACATCTTTATGTTTGATGATGTCTTCCACCAGATCAGAGGATATCAGTAGGGACTGAAAACAGCCTTCAGGAAATCCTGCTTCTCTGAACACATCTTCGATGGCCAAAGCACACTGAGGGACATTTGAAGCATGTTTTAAAATACCTACATTTCCAGCCATTAAATTAGGAGCGGCAAAACGGAAAACCTGCCAAAAGGGAAAATTCCAAGGCATCACTGCCAAGATGATACCCAGGGGATCATATACCACTTTAGCCTCTTTGTTTTCAGGCATTTCCAATGTTTCATCACTGAGAAATCCTTCTGCTTTTTCAGCATAATATTCACAGACCCAGGCACATTTTTCTACTTCTGCCTCTGCTTCTTTTATGACTTTACCCATTTCTAAAGAAATGATTTCAGCGTATTTTCTTTTGTTTACTTTCAGCACATTCGAGGCGTTAGTCATCAGACGGCTACGTTCAGCAAAAGTGGTTTCTCGCCACGCCAAAAAAACTTTCTGAGCTTTATCTATATTAATCATCACCTGTTCTTTGGTGTGCGGCTTATACTCTGTTAATGTTTCGTTATTATAGGGATTTATAGATTTCATCATTTTATGTTTGGGGGTGCACTATTTTTTTTCCTTTCTGACGCCAGTTTTGTAGTCCTCCTTTGAGTATATATACATGGGTAAAACCCATAGATTTCATAATTCTGGATACAGGAATGGTTTTTTCAGTTGTATTGCAATATATAAAATAGGGAAGATCTTTTCGCAGGTAATTCAGGTATGTTTCAAAGCTTTCATCCATACAATTGATAAAAATAGCGTCTTCCATATGACCATACTTTATCTCTTCTGTGCTCCTTACGTCTATGAGTACCGCATTGATGTTCTTTTTCAAACCACTTTCAAACTCCTGCGGATCCAATAGTTCCTCATTGCTCATAAAAGATGAATGGCAGGAGCCCAGTAGAAAGAGCAGGCAGGACATAAATATGGAAAACGGCTCTTTCATCTTTAGAAGCATTAAATTTTTTTCATCTTTGTAATGTAAACTAGATATTGTAATACTATTGTTTGATATAATATGAAAAAAATAGGTTTGATTTCCGATTCACATGGATATATAGATGAGAAAGTCATCGGGCATCTGGCTGATGTCGATGAGATTTGGCATGCCGGTGATGTAGGGGATATGGCTATCTTAAATCTTTTACCAGGGGATAAAAAGCTACGGGCGGTGTTTGGCAATATAGATGACCAGTTTGCCCGGATAAAATTTTTGGAGGAAGAAGTATTTGAAATTGAGGGGGTTAAAGTCTACATGGTGCATATAGGAGGAACTCCCCCCCGCTATGCAAAAGGGATTAAAAAAAGAATTCTGGAGATCAAACCCAAATTGTTTATTTGTGGTCATTCCCATATATGCAGGGTGGAGTTTGACCAAACTACTAAAAGTTTATATATGAATCCAGGTGCTATAGGCGTACAGGGTTTTCATCAGGTCAGGACGATGCTTAAATTTGAACTGGAAGATGGAGAAATAAAAAATCTGATAGCAGTAGAACTAGGTAAAAGGGCAAAATAAAAAGGGCTATGTTTCGACATTGCCCTTTTTATATCTTGTTAGAGAGACAATTTATTACTTATCAGAAAACTGGCTTTTTAATTCCTCAATATCTACATTTTTGATTACCGGTTTGGCATTCAATTGTTTGATCTTGATCACTCTAGTAGTCTGAGATTGTCTTTTTCTCTTTAATTTTCTTTTTAATGTAGTAACAGCCATTTTTATTCCTGTTTATATTTTTCAAATTGAGGTGCAAATATAAATAATATCTCTGAACAATAAGACTTTATTGATAAAATATCTTTAGTAGTCCAAAATAAGACTCAGGAGATGTGATATCAATTGATTTGTTTACGGATAAATAATGTGAATTTTTATGGTAAAGCCTATGGTATGGGAGCAGCTATATCCTCGAATGATGCATGTCGTTACATGATACAGTGTAGGTTCAATTGACTTCTGCTATTTCTTTAAAAAGGGCGTTTGGTCTAATAGCCTATATGCCTTCAGTATTTTGGACTGAAACGAAAATCGAATTTATGTACCATAGGGCATAAAAGAACTGTTCAGTGGATCATACATGAAACATATCCTGAAAAAGGTTGTCAGCTGCATAGATGAACCTATATTTATACGCCATTTTTTTTAACTTTGGGCAAAATTGAGACAAATGAGCATTCAAAAACCTTCATTGCCCAAGGGAACGCGAGATTTCGGCCCCCTAATCATGTCAAAAAGAAATTACATACTTGATACTATAAAGTCGACTTTTAAGCTGTTCGGTTTCCAGCAGCTTGAGACGCCATCTATGGAAAACCTCTCCGTTCTGACGGGTAAATATGGTGATGAAGGGGATCAGCTGCTGTATAAAATAGTCAATAGTGGCGATTTTCTTAAAAACGTCAGGGCTGAAGATATGATGGATGGAAGCCATCGGGTATTACCCAAAATTGCTGAAAAGGGATTGCGCTACGACCTTACTGTGCCATTTGCTCGGTATGTAGTAATGAACAGAAATGACATCACCTTCCCGTTCAAAAGATTTCAAATCCAGCCGGTATGGCGAGCAGATAGGCCTCAGCGGGGCCGGTATAGAGAATTTTATCAATGTGACGCGGATGTAGTAGGTACAGACAGTCTTATATGTGAGGCGGAGATCATATTAATGATCAAAAAAGTATTCAAGGAATTAAAGTTGACGGATTATAGCATAAAGATAAATAACAGAAAGATTCTCACCGGTATATCCGAGGTGATAGGGGAGCCAGGCAAGGAAAGCGAGCTGTGTGTCTGCATAGATAAGCTGGATAAAATAGGCTGGGCAAAGGTTCAGGAAGAACTGATCCAGAAAGGTTTTGGCGAGGAATCAATATCCAGGTTAGAACCCATTATCCATCTGCCCAAAGAAGATAAATTCAGCTATATGGCTGATTTCCTTAACCTGAGTGCAGTAGGTCTACAGGGGCTCAAGGAAGTAAAAGATGTATATGAATTACTGACAATGTCCGGTGCGTCTGAAGAGCATTTGGATTTTGATGTAGTTTTGGCAAGAGGCCTTAGTTATTATACCGGAGCTATATTTGAAGTCAAAGTAAATAATGTATCCATTGGGTCAGTGAGTGGAGGGGGGAGGTATGATAATCTTACTGGTGTGTTTGGTCTGGAAGGCGTTTCGGGAGTAGGTTTTTCTTTCGGAGTAGACAGGTTATATGATGTTTTAGAAGAATTGAACCTATTTCCACAGGATAGTCTAGAAACCACAGCAGTTATGATTGCCCATTTTGACCAAGAAGGGCTGGGGTATGGTTTAAAGGTCCTTTCTTTTTTGAGATCAGCTGGCATATGTGCTGAGATATATCCAGAGTCTGCCAAAATTAAGAAACAGTTTAACTATGCCGACAAGAAAAATATTCCTTTTGTAATTATAGTAGGATCAGACGAAATCTCCTCGGGAAAAGTGACTTTAAAGGATATGAAATCAGGAATCCAAACGCTTTTAACACTGGAAGAAGTTTCCAAAATCTTAAAAGGGTAAATAATAAGTAAAGCACCATTTTTCATATGGTGCTTTACATTTAATTATGGTGCAGGTGGGATTTAATTAATACCGTGTATCGCATTGATAGGAATATGCATGCCACCCTTTAATGTGATAAACCTGTCTCCTACGGCCCATACGGTAGTGTCGACTTCATATAATTTTTGATATTTGTCTTCAAAAACTATTTGAACTTTATTTTGTAATAAATTCCCGAGAATCAATGCACGATGTAGATCGGCGGCCCTCATTTTTTTGGCTTCAGGGGAATCAAGGACATCTGTCAAAGTGAATTTTAAGTCTTTTATATTCTCCTTATTGATTTTCTCCAATGTTTTCATATTCATAAATTTCGATTTGTTCCTGATTTTTAATTTAAACACAAAATACTAAAATTTGTTATATATATTAACGAATTGATCTATTTAAAATTTTATGGTAGTATAAAATTTTTTTATTTGTTTATATATCAAAATAATATTTTTTTTAAAATCAATCACGTGTAGTCTGAAATAATTATCTTTGTTTGTCATTTAAAAAAAGAAACTATGTTCGATTTCATGAATATTATGAATAAGGTGAAAGAAGCTCAGGCCAAAATGAAGGAAACTCAGGCTAAGCTGGTGCACCTAACAGCTGAAGGGGAGTCCGGCGGAGGTATGGTCAAGGTGATAGTGAATGGTCACCGTAAAGTCTTGGACATGCAGCTGGACGAAACCCTTATCAATCCAGATGATAAAGATATGCTGAAGGACCTCATAGTGGCCGCTACAAATAAGGCTTTTGAAGCTATAGAAGTTAAAATCAAAGAAGAAATGAAAAATGCCACAGATGGCATGATGCCCAATATACCTGGTATGGATCTGGGAAACATGTTTTCTTAATATTGCCCAAACTCCGCTATTCATTGGTAAAGAAGATATTTAAAAGCAGGCTGTTTATAGGTGCCCAAATAGACCATTTATGAAGGCAGCTATAGTTATCCTTAATTATAATGGGAAGGAAATGCTCAGGCAATTTCTTCCTTCGGTAATAAAGCATTCATCTGCAGATGTCATCATCGTGGATAATAAAAGTACAGATGGTTCGCTTGATTTTCTTTTAATGTCATATCCACAGATTAGGATCATATTAAATTCCAGAAATGAGGGCTATGCGGGGGGGTATAACCAAGGGCTATTCCAGTTAGGTGATCAGTATGAATACTTTATATTACTCAATTCAGATGTAGAAGTCACGGCGAACTGGGACAGTACCGTCCTATCTTTTTTAGATGATCATCCAGAGGTAGCAGGTGCCCAGCCAAAAATTTGTTCATATATTAATAGGTCATATTTCGATTATGCCGGAGCCAGTGGTGGTTTTTTGGATATGCTGGGATATCCTTATTGTAGGGGCAGAATTCTCCACACTGTAGAGGAGGATCTCAATCAATATGATGATGTTATAGAAATAGATTGGGCATCAGGAGCTGGATTTTTTATTAGAAGTAAGGTTTTTATGGACATGGGTGGGTTTGAACCAAAGTTTTTTGCCCATATGGAAGAAATCGATTTATGCTGGAGGGTGAGAGACCAAGGGATGAAGTTTATGGTAGTTCCCCAAAGTGTAATATATCATTTAGGCGGGGGAACGCTTTCAAAAGCAGACCCTTATAAAACCTTTCTGAATTTTAGGAATAATTTGTTTATGTTATACCGGAACACTACTGAAATCCGATTTTTATTAATTTTTCTTCTAAGAATCCTGTTAGATGCAGGAGCAGCCCTTCATATGCTGCTGACACATGGGAAAGATCATAGTGTAGCCATTATTAAGGCATACAGCGAATTTTTAAAGGAAAGAAGGGTAGTGAAAAAAAAGCCTTATTTGGCATCAAAATTGTCATTCGCACCCAGAGAAAAGAAAGTCTTTTCTATAATATGGACTTACTATATAAGAAAGAAAAAGATATTCTCTGGACGCTAAGTCAGTCGAACAAAACAGGATTATTCATTTTACGGAAATATTTTCTGATTTTCATCATCATTGCCATGCTGACATAGAGGATCACAGGAGATCCCAGCGTGATGAATGAAGAATAAATAAAAAACAATCTTATGCTATCAATGGGGAAATGCAGTTTTTCACCTAGTTTGGAGCAAACGCCGAATGCCCTGTTTTCAAAGAATATTTTAACTTTTTCCATATTCAATAGTCCGTTGGAAATACAATTAAGTGAATTTATTCGGTATTTACTAAAAAATCAAATATCCTAACGATATGTTTATGAACAAGGCTACTATTTTGACGATGTTGGGAGGAGTGATGGTGTTGACCGCTTGCTCTAATTTACAATCAATCGTGAACAAATCTGCCAATCAGCAAATTACAGTAAACCCAGATCCACTAATACTGCATGGCGACTCAGTAAAATTTGACTTGCAAGCCCGATTACCACAGCGTATGATGAATAATAGCGTCAGCTATACCATAGAGCCGCAGTATGAATATCAGAATCGTTTTCAGGAGGTGAATGGTCAGATCGTTTTTGATGGCGCCAGTGTAAGCAGAAATGAAACACCGGAAAGATCTCAGACCATGAGCTTTCCTTTCAGGGAAGGAATGGAAAATGGAAATTTAAATGTAGTAGGTAGGGTTTCCCACAAGAAAAAAGATAAGACGGCTTCTTCCGGCAGTACCAAAGTGGCGGATGGTATCATCACTACATCCAGGCTTACCAGGGTAGGACAGTATACCGGAGAAGGTGATATACCCATGCTTGGCATGTTTATGGGGCATAGTTATTCCGATCTAGCGGAAATAGAACCTACAGAAGTAGAATTTTATTTTGAACAGGGGAAATCTACACTCCGTCCAAGTGAAACTAATTCTGAAAGAGGAAAATACCTAAAAGCTTTTATAGCTGACAATAATATTACCAAAACGGTAACAATAACGGGAACACATTCTCCTGAAGGTAGTGAAAGAATAAATAGAGACCTTTCTAAAAATAGAGCTCAGCAAATAGAGAGATTTTATAGAGCTGAGATGGAAAGATATGATTATAGAGCTGAATCTCAGGAAGTCCAGTTTATTATCAAGCCAGTGGTAGATGATTGGTCTGACTTTAGGATATTGCTTGATGATTATGATGGGATCAGTGATGGAGAAAAGGAAGCCTACTTTGAGATAATAGGAGGGTCCGGGGATTTTGATGCTAAAGAACGGGCCATGCAGAGCCTGCCGTCTTACAGAACAGTATTTAATGATTTGTATCCTCAAATGAGAATTGCCAAAACGGAAATCCTTACTACTAAAGACAAAAAGTCAGAAGCTGAAATTTCCAGTTTGAGCAATCAAATTGTAAGAGGTAGCATAACTGCCGAAGAACTCACTGAAGATGAAATGGGCTATGCTGCTGCATTGGAACCTAGCCTTATCACCAAGCAGCGAATATATGAGAAGCAAGTTGAGGCCTATAATTCGCCGATGGCGCACAATAATCTGGGTGTGGTATATCTTAACCTTGCCAGAAGATCGGCTTCATCATCTGAAAGAAATGATTTGCTTAATAAAGCCATCAGGTCCTTTGAAGCAGCGAATGCTGAAGGTAAAAATGGGTATGCTACACATAATTTAGGTCAGGTATATTTATTAAGAGGAGATTATCAGACAGCCTATAAGCATTTATCAGATGCTTCAACTATGAGTACGGAGGATGATAATTTTGAACATGTTAATGACGGGATTCGAGGAGCTGTTGATATTTTGAATGGTGACTATAAATTAGCAACGCTACGTCTTAATAATGCCCCCGAGAATGAAGTGAACCTCTTTAACAAAGGCTTAGCTTATTTGCTAGCCGAAGACTATAGAAATGCGACCAATGCTTTTGAAGAAAGTGTGATGGTAAACAGGGAATTCGGATATGGGTACTATGGATTGGCCATCATAGCAGCAAGGGCTGAAGATGCACCAGTTGCCAATGAAAACATTAAAAAAGCTGCAGAAAGAAGCGCAGAGTTAAAAAGAAGAGCAGCAACAGATCTAGAGTTTAGAAAAATTAAGGATTCTTCTGAATTCAGAAATGCCATCAGGTAGCCTAATTTATACTTCTTGATATATAATATATAAAGCCCAATGATAGCATTGGGCTTTTTTTGATGTGCTAAATTTCATAAAATCATTTTATTGTTCTATATATGGTCGATTATATATGTGTAAAATTTTGATTTATGTAAATATAATAGTATATTAAATTTTTGAACCAAATAAAGAAGATATGGTAAAGAGCTATCAAGGGGTTAGAGTAGTTGAGGATAAAAAATACTTTAACCAACCCATGTGTGTGAAAGATTATATGGCAACTAATCTAATAACCTTTAAACCAGATGACAGTATCGAACATGTGCTAGGAATGCTGACCTCTAAAAAAATATCAGGTGGACCTGTAGTAGATGAAAATGGGAAACTGATAGGGATGATATCCGAAGGGGATTGTCTGAAGGAAATCATCAAAGGTAAATATAGCAATACCCCAAGTTTAATAGGTACAGTTAAAGAGCATATGACCACAGATGTACTGACTATGAATCCTGATTTAAATATTTTTGATGCTGCTGGACAATTTCTCAATATGAAAATACGCCGTTTTCCGGTTATGAGCCATGGTAACCTTATAGGTCAGATCAGTATAAGCGATATTATAAAAGGGGTTCAAAAAATGAAATCTACCACATGGTAGACCTTTTTATATGTATCCCAAAATTTTATAAATGATCATGCCCGCCCATTCCTTCACCAGCTTTTGCCATATGTTTATGGAATCAGATGATGGTTGAAAGAGTGACTGCCAGTTTGCGCTGTTGTCCGTACCATAGTAATCAACAGGGTAGGTGTCTGTTTGCATACCTATTTTGTCAAAACAGGCCTTTGACCTTTTCATATGAAAGGCTGAAGTAATGATCAGGTATCGGTCATTTAGGCCGTAACCTTTTTCTATTAGTTTTTCTTTTGCCAGCACAGCGTTTTCACGGGTATTCAGAGCTTGGCTTTCAATAATAACATCTTCTTTAGGTACACCAGCCGTATACATGAAATGAGCGAGCAGTTCTGCTTCCTTGTTATCATTAACATTATTAAAAGCCTCTCCTCCAGTGATCAATATTTTTTTGATTTTTCCGAGTTTGTAGAGTTGCATGGCATGCGTGGCCCTGTCCGCACCTCTGTCAAAAAATGTTCTGTCCGATGCTGTTTTATTGATATTGGTTACGCCTGTTAATACTATGCCTACTGGATATACGGGTAGTGTTTCTATAATTTCATAGTTTGGCTCCCATGCATTGGCAGCTTTATTGGCCAAAAACCTGTTGCTCAATAAGAAGAGTAAGATAAATGAAGCTACCAAAAGCTTTTTCCCTATTCTTCTGTTGATAAAAACGAGGCCAAGAAGAAATAGTACCATTACGAGGGTAAGCGGCAATATCAGAAAACTGAATAACTGGGAGAGTATATAGACCATAGCACTATTATCTATTTGTTACAAAAGTTTAAAATTGGTTCAATCGCAATTAATGGAAGTTGTCCAGTTATAGGATCAAGTCTAAGTTATATTCACGATTTTCCGCATTTTGGTCAAAGTATAATTTCTTTTAAATTTTCTCAATTCCTTTTTAAAATTAGATATTTTATAATTACATATTAAAATATGCTGATGTTTTTAACTTTAATAAAATAATAAGTATTTTTGGATAGATCAAAACAACCGAAATATGAAAAATTTTGATTTACCCCCTTTCTTATTTATGATCTGGCAGATAGCCGCGGTAATTATTCTGATATTCTTTATGGTATCTTTGGTAATGATCCTATCCAATAGGAAATTACCTACCAGAGAAAAAATGCTATGGATATGGGGTACATTTCTATTGCCTATATTAGGACCCTTGTTGTTTATGGTGTTTGGAAGGGAGGGAAAGTGACTTCAACTGCCTCGTGTCCAAGCAATGCAAGTTTGTCATTTTTTAATTTAATTAAACCCACAAAACAAGATGTTTATAATAGATATTGCTATATTAATGTAAATTTTAAAGTATCGGCTTGTTTTCGTCTCGATACCTAGGGTAGGCCATTCTTTTAAAATTCTTAGAATTTATTCTGTTATGAATTGAATTTTTAAAGTTATAAATGCAATATCCAGCATGATGTTCCTGTTGGATTTAGTTGACAGGATCATGATAAATCCCAATATTCTTCCTCTGTCATTTTTAACTAAAGTACAAAATTATTCTGACATGCCTTCGATTAGAATATTTTGATGAATCCAATTTTTGTAACTAAGTTTTTTTTATTAAATTGGTATGTGTTGTATAAATGACTTTAGAAATGGCCAAAATTATCAGAATTAAAAACTTGATTGTTTTTATAACAGTAGCAATTTTTGCTTGCAGTTCCCCGCAAAATAAGGAAAATATTAATGTAGGGGAGGTTTTTGAGCTAAAGGAAGATTTGAAAATTTTTGATTTGCCGGATGGCTGGGGGCACTTTAATCTGGTCTTTAAAAATCTGTCGGATGAAATTTATTTTTTTAATTATAATAATTTTTCCTTGGCAGCATTTGATAAAGAGAACCAAAATATGATTTTTCTGACAACCTTTGAAAGTGAAGGTCCGAATGGGGTAGATGGTCGGGTTCTCGATTTTACCATAGATGATGAAAAAAACATCTGGTTTTTTACGACTACTGACCAATTATACAAAATGAACTCCAATGGGGAAATATTAGAAAAGCACTCACTTGAAACCGGTGAGTTGATGGAAGAAAACATTTCTCTTTTGCCCAATAATTTTCAAAAAGTGGGGGATGTATTCTATTTCCCGGCATTTCCTATGGTTTTTAAGTGGACAGACCTTTCTGTGGATGAGCTCAGTAAACTACCCAATCTTGTATCCTATAATCTTCAAGACCAGACTTATGAAAAATTAAATTTTTATGACAGAGCCTATCTGGGGAATAACCTAAATAAGTTTATAATGCCCTTTCTGGGAAGAGGGAAGTCAGATGAAATTATAATCAATCATAACTATAAAGATATCTATGTATATCATCATGGCGAAGTAGATAAAATTGAAGCTTCATTATCCGAATTTTCCCCGTCTCCTCCGGTATCAGAGAGGGATATGTTTGATGATATGGAAGAAATAATGCGGATAATGCATCATACGGACAGTTATATGGCATTTTCTTATTTTCCAAAGCACCATATTTATGTCCGTACAGCTAAATTCGAGGAAATTCCGGAGGCTGCATCCGATAATATGAATTCTGATGTAGCTTCCAAATGGGCGCTTATCATTCTGGATGAGCAATATAATAAATTAGGTGAAATAAGCCTTCCAGAAAAAGGTGCTAACGGGGATTATATTTTTGACACACCCGAAGGTCTTTGGTTTTCTACAGATCACCCAGACAATCCTCAAATGGATGAAGACAAATTGCAATTTAGATTATTATCCAAAAATTAAACTTTAAGGATAATAAAGAAAGGGAATACACGATAATTGTAAAATCGGTAATTATTCTTTCGAAAAATTTAGGCATGCATAGCATCAATTGCTTATTTTTGGATTATGCCTAATATGATGCCTAACCTATTACCTTTGCTGGATAGTTTAGCGGCCCGGTTGGAAGGGGAGCTAAAATATGATTCACTGACCAAGACGCTTTATGCCACAGATGCTTCTGTTTATCGGGAAATGCCGCTGGCAGTGGCCTTTCCCAGATCAGATTCGGATCTGAAAAAACTCATTCACTTTGCCAGAGAAAATAAAACCTCACTGATCCCCAGGACGGCAGGAACCTCTCTGGCCGGCCAGTGTGTGGGTAATGGTATAGTAGTGGACGTATCCAAATATTTTACCAAAATTCTGGAGTTCAATAAAGAGGAGAAGTGGGTAAGGGTACAGCCGGGTGTAGTACGGGATGAACTGAATGCATTCCTAAAACCACATGGCCTATTCTTCAGCCCAATAACTTCTACGGCTAACCGGGCAATGATAGGAGGGATGGTAGGCAATAATTCCTGTGGAACCACCTCTATAGTCTATGGTACCACCCGAGAAAAAGTAATCAAATTGGATGTCCTCTTAAGCGATGGTTCAGAAGCAGTTTTTGAAGAATTGACCAAAGCTGAATTTGAGTCAAAGTGTAAATCTGATTCATTGGAAGGTAAACTTTACCGCCAAGTAAAGGAGGAACTTTCAGCTGCTGAAAATCAGAAAAATATAAACGAGCATTTTCCCAAAAAGTCCATCCATAGAAGAAATACGGGGTATGCAGTAGACTATCTTCTGGATTCAGATATATTTTCCGAAGTAGGCAAACCTTTCAATTTCTGCAAGCTATTAGCAGGATCAGAAGGAACTTTGGCCTTTACCACTGAAATTAAGCTTAATCTGGACCCGCTGCCGGATCCGGTGGAAGTAGTGGTAGCGGCCCACTTTGTATCTATCCACAGAAGTATGAAAGCCGCCCAGGTAGCGATGAAGCATCCTGCTACCGCAGTGGAGCTGATGGATAAGATTATCCTGGACTGCACTAAGGAGAGCCTGGAGTACAGTAAAAACCGATACTTCGTAGAAGGGGATCCCATGGCCCTGCTCATGGTGGAGTTCACCGGTAAAACTGAAGAGGAGGCAAGGGCAAAAGGTGAACTGCTGATAGAAGATCTCAAAAAAGCCGAGTTGGGATATGCGTATCCAATAATAGCCCCGGCACTTGTCAAATCTGCCTGGTCACTTAGGAGTGCGGGTCTTGGACTGCTGGCCAATATACCCGGCGACAGAAAAGCGGTGGCCTGTATCGAAGATACCGCGGTGGATATAGTGGACCTGGCTGACTATATAGATGAGTTTGATGAGATGATGAAGGCATATGGCCAGGAGCCTGTCCATTATGCCCATGCCGGTGCAGGGGAAATACACTTAAGGCCGATACTTGATCTGAAAAAGAAGGCGGACCAGGAGGAGTTTTATAAAATATCTGAAGACACAGCCAGACTTGTAAAGAAATATAATGGTTCTCTAAGTGGAGAGCATGGCGATGGAAGGGTGAGAGCTCCGTTCATACCGCTGATGGTAGGAGAGGAAAATTACCAGTTATTTCGACGTATTAAGTATACATGGGATCCTGAAAACATTTTCAATCCCGGTAAAATCGTTGATACAGCGCCTATGAATACATCGCTGCGCTATGAGCCGGATATGGTAACTCCGGTACACGACACTATCTTGAACTTTGGTCAAGTAGGAGGGATACTGCGTATGGCAGAGAAATGTAACGGCTCAGGGGACTGCCGAAAGCTGCCTACTTCGGGTGGGGGCACCATGTGCCCGAGTTATCAGGCGACCAGAAATGAAAGAGACTCCACCCGAGGCAGGGCAAATACCCTGCGTGAGTTTTTAAGCAGTGACATCCAGCCCAATGCGTTTGACCATAAAGAAATAAAAGAGGCTTTGGATCTATGTCTTTCCTGTAAAGGCTGTACAGCCGAGTGCCCCTCCAATGTGGACATGTCCACTATGAAGGCGGAGTTTCTTTACCAATACCAGAAGTCCAATGGTGTCCCATTAAGGTCAAAAGCATTTGCCTATATCAATGAATTGAATGAAATGGGTTCCAAAGTCAGTGGCATCTCGAATTTTTTCCTAGGTGGGAAACTGAGTGGAGGGATTATGAAGTCCGGTCTAAGGGTGGCTCAGCTGCGAAACCTGCCAAAGATCAGCAAGGTAAGCTTAAGAAAATGGTATGCAAAAAATTATGCTTTCTTATCTGGAAAAGCTAATGTTCTTAAACCCGTCTACCTTTTTATAGATGAATTTACCAATTATAACGATACCGAAATCGGTATAAAAGCTATTAAGCTACTGGTCCACTTGGGATATGATGTCAAAGTAATCCAGCATGAGGAAAGCGGCAGATCAGCCTTATCCAAAGGTTTACTGCCAAAAGCTAAAAGACATGCAGAAGCCAATATTCGGGCATTTGGTGACCTCATAGATGGGGATACACCATTGATCGGGATAGAACCATCAGCCATTCTTAGTTTTAGGGACGAATATCCCCGCCTGGTAGGGGAGGATCTGATAGAGAAAGCCAAGCACCTTAAATTCCATACCCTCTTGATCGATGAATTTATCGGCAGGGAGATAGCCTCGGGTAATATTAAGGCGGAAAGTTTTACAGATAAAAGCGAGCATATAAAACTTCATGGCCACTGCCATCAAAAGGCCCTGTCACCCCTCAGCTGGACTCAAAAGTTGTTGTCTTTACCAAAAAACTACACTGTTGAAATCATCCCATCAGGCTGCTGCGGAATGGCGGGTTCGTTCGGGTATGAAGCAGAGCATTATGACGTCAGCATGCAGATAGGGGAGATGGTACTTTTCCCATCGGTGAGGGCTGCTGCAGCGGAAACATTGATAGCCGCACCCGGTACTTCTTGTAGGCACCAGATTGCTGATGGGACTGGCAGGAAGGCCAAGCATCCGGTTGAGATACTATGGGAAGCTTTGATATGAATTCAGATTTATTATTTTAGTTTTAGGTTAGCGCTTTCAAGAATTATAATCAGACGTAGCCATCATTTTAAGTTCATATTAGTTTCATTATTTCTCTGGTTTAACAATATTATTCAGCTAATTGGATTTGGGTATAATTTTCAACAGGAAAACAATTTTAATGGATAAAATCAGGAAAATAGCCTTAAACATATAATATTGGCTTTCCTGAACTCTACAAGAGAGATATCAGGAGTGACAAATTTGATTTAGATCTCTTTGACATGGCTTAATGGAAGCTTTCCGGCATAAATTGAAAGAGTTATCTCTCAAAGGAAAATCCAATATTTGATGTTGGATCTATGGTTACATTTATTATTAGAAGGGACAAGACCAGCCACAATCTGAAATGTTAGAACTTCATTCATCAATCAATTTTCCCGACATCCTCTGTCACTTAATTTTTAAAATCAGCAAAATCCCTTTGCTTTGCCATTATTAATTATGATTGCTGGTTAGCTTTAAATCATAAATCTGAAATCTACCCTCAATAATCACCCCATGGAGAAACCTTTTATCATCTATAAATCAGCCGCCGGTTCGGGAAAGACCTATACCCTTACCCTCGAATACCTTAAACTGGCACTGGCCCATCCGCACGCCTATAAGTCTATCCTTGCCGTAACATTTACGAATAAAGCCACAAAGGAGATGAAAGAAAGGATACTTCATGAATTATCGAGATTGAAGCGTCAAGTGATTGTAGGGGATTTTATGGATGATGAGCTGCTGAAGCATTTTTCTATATCTCCCGAGCAGTTAAAATTTAAAGCTTCGACAGTACTTTCTGCGATCCTACATGATTATTCCAGTTTTTCGATCAGTACCATTGACAGTTTTTTTCAAAAGGTAGTCCGGGCATTTGCCAGAGAGATGGACCTGCCTGCAAAATTTGATGTAGAGTTGGATCAGGATGGTGTATTGGATAGGGTAGTGGACCGCATTATTATGAAAACAATGGATGATCCCTATCTTCACAAATGGTTGGTCGATTATGCCCAGGAGAAAATTCAGGAAGGAAAAAGCTGGGACATCCGGAGCAGCATTAAAAGTCTGGGTAAACAGATATTTCAAGAGGATTTTAAAAAATACCAGAAAGAAATTAAAATTTTCCTCAAGGACAGAGAAAATGTGGCAGAGCTGCGAAAATTTATTGAGGCCAATAGGAAATTGATTATCTTAAAGGCTGAAAAGCTAAAAATTTGGGCCAACGAGATCAGGGTAAAGCACGGTTTGGAGTGGACGGACTTTTCGGGTTCCAGTAATACTTTTGCGAAGAAGTTTGATAAGCTGGGAGATCCAGTATATCCAATTCCCGATTTAACAGAAAAACAGCAATTGCTTTGTTTGGATATAAATGGATGGTATTCTAAAAGCTGTAAAAAAATAGATAAAATTACTGCCGCGTACCATGAAGGTTTGAGGGAGATTTTAGGTAATTTTCAATTGCTAAGAACTGATTGGAATTCCATAGATGCCATAAGAAAAAACTTTTATGTCTATGGGATTTTCAGGAATCTTCTGGACGAACTATCCGAATTAAAGGATGAGGAGAATATCCTGATGATATCTGACGCCAATGATTTCCTAAAAGAAATTACCCAGGAGAATGACGCCCCATTTGTTTATGAAAAGGTAGGGAATAAATATCAGAACTTTCTGATAGATGAGTTTCAGGACACCAGCGGCTTTCAATGGGCCAGCTTTAAACCCCTATTGGAGAATTCACTTGGATATGGACATACCAACCTGCTGGTGGGGGATGTAAAGCAATCCATCTATCGCTGGAGGGGAGGGGAAATGAACCTACTTTTAGAAGAAGTGGAAAACCAGATCGGTACGGAAAGAATAGATGTGCGTAATCTGGATACTAATTTTCGAAGTTTACCGAATGTCGTGGACTTTAATAATGCAGTCTTTTCAGCGCTTCCTTCACAATTACAACAGGTAGTGGAAACTACGTATAAGGCAACGGGAACAGATGTGTTATCAAGAGCCTATTTAGATGTGCATCAAAAAATAGCACCAAAAAAAGCGGAATCAGTATTTAAAGGTAAGGTGAGGATCGAATTTTTGGAGGAAGACAAGGATGAAGAAGAGGGAAAGTATAAAGAGCAGGTACCCCTGAAGCTTCCTGCTATGGTTATGGATCTTCAGGACAAAGGATATGCGCTGAAGGATATCGCCTTTCTGGTCAGAAATAAAAAAGAAGGTCAACTGATAGCCGATATCATGATGGCTACTGTAGGGCTATATCCCGGTTATCGCTTTGATGTGCTATCTGATGAGGCCATGCTCTTGGAGGTGGCACCCTCTGTCAAAGCCCTGGTAGCGGCATTCAAATACCTGTTGGATCAGGAAGATAAGGTCCAGTACAAAGCCATGTGGTATTATAGGGCAGTGATCTTTGATGAAGAGATCAGCCACGAGCTTTTTGAAATCAATTCTCTGCCTGTTCACTTGCAGGAAAAGGCTCTGCAGATGGAGACTCAAATCGGAACGCTGCTTCAAATGCCTTTAATGGAGATGTTGGAGGAAATGCTTGATCTCTTAGACATTGCCAAGACAGGTCAGGAACTAGCCTATGTATCCGGCTTTAAAGAGGCAGTATATGAATTTATCAGTAAGAACAGGGCCGACCTGGCTGGGTTTCTCAACTGGTGGGAAGAGCACAAAACCAAAAGGACAGTAAAGATCCCGGAAGGCCATGACGCCATGAGGATATTAACAATCCATAAATCTAAAGGACTTCAGTTTAAAGTGGTTTTAATGCCATTTTTGGAATGGACTATATTTGATACGGGCAAAGACAATGTTATCTGGTCACCCTATAGTGCACAGGGCCTGCCTCCGGCAGTGGTGCCACTTTCCTTAAAGAAAGAATTGGCAGATTCAGTCTTTAAGGAAACATTTGGAAATGAAGTGGTTATGGCCTATCTGGATGCGTTGAACATGTTATATGTAGCCCTTACCAGAGCAGAAGAAGTGTTTTGGGGTTTATGTCCATACAAGCCTTTTAAAAAAGATCAGTCGTATAATTACCTGGCGATCAATCTTCAAAGGTTATTCGAGTCTGGGGATTTTGCTGCTGATCAGCTCAACTTGAACAAATTCTTTGATCCCGGAACCAGGACTTTGGATTTGGGGGAATGGCCGGAATCTAAATTATCTTCAAAGCAGGATAGTAGTCCAAAGAGTCTTCGTTGGGAATATAAAAATTGGAAAGAGCTGCTGCAGGTAAGGAAATATGCAGGTGATTTTTCAGAAGGGGCAGTGATTTCCAAGAGAGCTTTCGGTCTTCTCATACATGAAGTGCTGGAGCATTCCAAATCTTTAGAGGATGCGCTTTTAAACATCGAAGCCTTTTATTTTGAAGGCAGGATCAATGAAACTGAACAACAGGAAGTAGTGCTTCAGTTAAAAAAATTATTCGAACAGGAGCTATTCAAAAGCTGGTTTGAAGGAGAGGGAATTCTCTTATCAGAACAAGGTATCCTTTTGCCAGGGGGAAAACATAAGCGGCCAGACCGAGTGGTGTTAGATGATCATAAAGCTACAGTAGTTGATTTTAAAACAGGTGAGGAGCGGAGCCATTATGCTAGTCAAGTGAAGGAATACATGTACTTGGTAGAAGGGCTTACCCAAAAGCCTGTAAAGGGATACCTATGTTATTTGGAGAGCGGGAATATAGTGGAGGTATAAGGTGGATACTTAAATATAAAACTAATTATTATTTAATTGCGTACATTTTTTTATGTTCAAAAACTATAATTGTCGCATAACGGAGAACATTTACGTACAGTTATAACACCTTAATATTTTTTATGAAAAAACATCTACTGCTTTGCCTTACATTAATGATAACCTTGCAGGTTTATAGCCAAACAAACAACTGGATGATTTCCTCCGAGATTTCTCCTCTGTCGAGATCAGGAAATGAGCGGGTACTTAATAATCCCTCAGGATTAAACATGGAATGGAGAAATAGGGTCGGGTTCAAGCTTGGCGAACAGACCATGATGGGGCTTTCTGCTAGTTATCGGCATTATAGCTTGAAAGAAGTTATAGAGTTACCTATTGGATATGAATACCAGCTTAATAACCACCTTTTGGGTATAGGATCATTCCTTACTCAGTATTACCATATTGCCCCCCGCTTACATTTACAGACTACAGCTTATCTGCAGGTTGAGCAGGGAAAGGGAACTTACCAAAACACTAGTCTTGGTACAGGTGCTAATGCTTCAAATGGCATAATGGTGGGTGTTTTACTACCTCCACATCTTATAGAGAACAATACTTTTCGGGAAAGAAACTTCTTCGCAGGGCTGGAATTTGGTGGCAGTTATTTTATCACTGATAGATGGATTATACAAACCAATATCAATTTATTACAGTACGAAAATTATAGGAATACCTATGTTGATGCACCACAAACAGAAATAACAAGGCCGGTTGAGCAGGAAGGAAGTGGATTTTCGTTCCTGACTGATCGTACCATCGTTCATTTTGGTGTAATGGTGCTTTTGGGAAAAAACTGATCAGGTGGAGTATATGTGTATGATATCCGTTATGTGTGAATGTATATTCCCAATCATCCTTAATTCTTTACTGATATTCAAATAGCTCAATCTCCGTTTTTAATACTCGGGCATATTTCCTTAAATTTTTTTCTTCCTCTTAAATGTTTCAAAAGATTATTTAGCTTTGGAAAATTATTCATAACATAATGAGCAGGAAGAAAACGCAGACAGCATGGGCCATGTACGACTGGGCCAATTCGGTATACAGTCTTGTGATCACGTCTACCATTTTTCCGGTTTATTTCAATAGTGTTACGACTTCCGAAGCGTGGGGGGACAGGGTAAGGTTCTTTGGAATTGAGATCATAAATACGGTCCTCTATTCGTATTCTATTTCTTTTTCTTTTCTGGTAATTGCCATCATATCACCACTGCTTTCCGGCATGGCGGATTCCAGTGGCAAGAAATTATTGTATATGAAAATATTTGCCTATCTGGGATCAGTTTCCTGTGTAGGTCTTTTCTTTTTTGAGGGGGATAACCTGGAGTATGGCATCATCTGTGCCATGTTGGCGAGTATAGGGTATGCCGGCAGTATTGTGTTTTATAATGCTTTTCTTCCGGAGATAGCCACCGATGACGAAGTGGACGTCCTAAGTGCCAAAGGTTTCAGCCTAGGATATATCGGTAGTGTGGTCTTATTGGTATTAAATCTTTTTATGATAGAAATGCCCGGCTTCTTTGGTTTATCTGATGGTGGCCAGGCAGCGCGCTGGTCATTTCTCATCACCGGGATATGGTGGGCCGGTTTTTCGCAGATTCCCTTTCGGTATCTCCCTGATAATCCCCATGGCAAAAAAGTCAAAAACAGGCTTCTGTTGAAAGGGTATGATGAAATCAGTAAAGTTTACAAAGTAGTAAGATCATCTACTGCGATGACCCGTTTTTTGGCAGCCTTCCTATTTTACAGCATGGGAGTACAGACGGTAATGTATCTCGCGGCTTCCTTTGGCGATAAAGAGCTGGGTCTGCCGGGGGATAAACTGATCATTACCATTCTGATCATCCAGATCGTCGCAATATTTGGTAGTTATCTTTTTGCCTATCTTTCAAAGTCATTGGGCAATAGGATCTCTCTGGTAATAATGATCATGATATGGGTCATGATTTGCGTATCAGCCTATTTTGTCCAAAGCGAATATGAATTTTATTCCCTGGCCTTTGTTGTAGGGCTGGTGATGGGGGGCATACAGTCACAGTCCAGATCAACTTATTCAAAAATGATACCGGTGGAAACGACTGATAATGCGTCTTTCTTCAGCTTCTTTGATGTGACAGAGAAAGTTGCCATCGTGTTGGGTACTTTTACCTACGGCTTCATCGAACATCTTACCGGAAACATGAGGTACAGCGCTTTATTCCTTGGTATTTTTTTCCTGTTGGGACTGATTTTCCTCATCAGTCTAAAACTTCCCCAACCACAAAGGACAGAGAGTCATCTCAGACATGACCAGGGATAGAATTTTAAACATAACAAATTGACTATCATTTAATCTGAGCATTTATTCATTCTTATTAGTAACTCCTTACTTATCCCAAATGATCAATTCTGATTTTTTTGCGTCATCTCCTGTCATTAATTTTTTTTACATGTTAAAAAATCCGTGATTTGCTTATCCTGATGCACTAGAAAAATAATGATGAATAGCTTTTTAGAGAATACCGCGAAAGACATTTTAGCCATATACCCCTTTCTTAAAGATCTGGTGATCGTACTGCCCAATAGACGGGCTGGGTTATTTTTTACTAAGCATCTGGGCAACCTTATCGACAAGCCACAGTGGCTGCCGGAGGTCAAAACGGTAGAGGACATTTTCTACGGTTATGCAGGAGCACGTCCGGCAGATAACCTCACCTTGATCTTTGAACTTTATAAGGTATACAAATCTTTACATCCCGATCCTGAAAATTTTGACAAATTTTATTATTGGGGAGAAATGATTTTGAAAGACTTCAATGATGTGGATCAGTTTATGGTCAATGCCGAAAAACTTTACCACCACCTTTCGGAAATAAAAGAATTTGAAACTGATTTAAGTTACTTGACTGAAAGTCAGGTTCAGCTTATCAAGGAATTTTGGAAGTCATTTGAAAAGCAGGATAAAGGACATCAGGAGAAATTTCTTCACTTTTGGCAAATGCTTATTGCTCTTTACAGCAATTTCAAGGCAAGACTGAATGAAAGTAGGATGGCTTATTCGGGAATGTTGTACCGTCAGGTGGTTGAAAATCTAGCTAGAATAAAAAGACCTGATAAGCAATATATATTTATCGGCTTTAATGCTTTTACCAAAACGGAAGAATTGCTTCTAAAACACTTCATCAGCCAATTTGGGGCAAAGGTTTATTGGGATGTTGATAAATACTATCTAAACGATAAAATCCAGGAAGCCGGCTTATTTTTTAGAGATTATGTCAAGGATCCTATCTTTGGCCCGACCTTTCCTGAATTTTTACCGGCCAATATCGGGAAGAAAAGGGCCAGGATCAAAACTTATTCTATCCCGCTAAAAGTAAACCAGGCAAACCTGGTGGGCGAACTCCTCAATTCCATATCTCCAGAAGAAAAAATGGAAGAGACCGTAGTAGTACTTCCCGATGAACAATTACTATTTCCGGTTTTACATACCTTGCCACATGGTATTGATAAAGTCAATGTGACTATGGGATATCCGGTGAAGAATGCACCTGTATACGCCTTTCTGGAGGCGGTGCTGGATATGCAGCAATATATCAAGGCAGAAGAGACCAAAACCCTTTATTACCATAAGCCCTTGATAGACCTACTTACATCAGTCTATCTTAAAAACAGTAATGAAGCCTTTGTAAATAAACTGTTGATCGATATACAGGAATCCAATATGGTCTATGTTTCCCAGGAAAGGT
Organism: Anditalea andensis; assembly: GCF_000714815.1. GTDB lineage: Bacteria > Bacteroidota > Bacteroidia > Cytophagales > Cyclobacteriaceae > Anditalea > Anditalea andensis. The sequence continues at coordinate 182,230 of NZ_JMIH01000024.1, forward strand.
TGCATGAGGGAGGGCCATTTTTTAAATTGATTTTTCATAAACTCTCCCTCACTGAACTTTTTCCCTATCTCGGGAATCTGATCAAAGCACTGGCAGAACAGCAGAAAGAGGAACCGCTTCAGCGAAGTTATCTGTTCCAGACCTTTAAACAGCTGAACCGCCTACAGGCTATTCTTGATAATCAGGATGAGGTGCAGGTGAATATGGATTTTTTTCTGAGTTTATTCCGAAAAATTTTCAGGGAAGTAAAGTTGCCCTTTGAAGGGGAACCGCTGGAGGGACTTCAGGTAATGGGGGTACTGGAAACAAGAAACCTTGATTTCCGTCGGGTGATCATCTGTAATATGAATGAAGAAAGTTTCCCCCCGGCGGGCAAGCTTAATTCAATGATACCATTCAACCTCCGCAGGGCTTTCAATCTGCCCGTACAGGAACAAAACGACGCGATATATGCCTACACCTTCTACAGGCTGCTGCACAGTGCAGAGGAGGTTCATATGATCTATACGACGGCAGCTGATCAGGGCAAAGCGGGGGAGAGGAGCCGGTACGTCCATCAGATCATGGAAGAGATGGATCTACCGGAAGAAGATAAGAATGAGGAGGTGATCTACGTGCCGGTGGATCTGACATCGGCACGGGAGATCAGCATACCCAAGTCACCGGAGATTATGATCCAGTTGGAGCGATATGTAGTGAAAGGAGAGCTGGCGCATACTACTGCATTTTCACCCTCAGCCCTTAACCTATGGCTGGACTGTAGACTGAAGTTTTATATGAAGTACATTGCCGGCATAGTAGAAAAAGAAGAAGTAAATGAAGAGGTGGACCCTGCTGTATTTGGAAATCTGGCCCATTTGAGTCTAGAAAAACTATATGGGGGCTATATGGAAAGAAAAAAAAGAACGGTTATTCACAAAGAGGATTTTAAAGAACTCACCTCATATGTTTTTCCTTCTATTGAAAAGGCCATCAGAGAGCAGTATCATCTGGAAGAGCATGTAGAGGTAAAGCTGAACGGTCAGCTGGCTATTGCCAGGGATGTTTTGCAGAAGTATATATTAGGTGTACTAAAAATAGATGAGGATACCGCTCCTTTTGAAATCATCTCCCTTGAGGCACAGAAAAGATACAAAACTTCAATGGCTATAAATACAGCTTCTGGTAATGTGGAGGTAGCTGTGGGCGGGATTATAGATAGGGTGGATAAAGTAGGGGATATCATCAGACTTATCGATTACAAGTCTGGTATAGATACGAAAAATTTTCCGGATATAGCGTCACTTTTTGACAGAGAGTCAAACAAGCGCAATAAGGCTGCAATGCAGACTTTGCTTTATGGATTTCTTTATCAGGCTACGTTTCCAGATAACTCTCTCAGATTAAAGCCGGCTATTTTTAATCTAAGAGAAATTTTCAAAGATGATTTTAACCCTTATTTACACCATAAACCCGAGCAATATAAACCTTCCATGGAGCTGGAAGATTACATGGAATTTCATGGGGAATTTGTGCTAGGTCTAAAGGGTTTGTTGGAAGAAATTTTTGATCCAAAAGTGCCCTTTGATCAGACTGCCAAAATTGAAAAATGTAAATCCTGTAGTTTTAGTGAGATATGTGGAAGGTAATTAGAGTTTTTTATTGGTATTTTTTATTGCTTGTATTTCCCTTTTCCAAATTGTATTGGACAGTAAAAAAGGGATGTGAGATTTAATATATAGAACTAAGTAGTGTATAAAATTGTACCTTTTGATAAAGGATACGCTATAAATATGTCTCAGACTTAGGGTAAATATCCCCTTATTTTTTCAGCCCATACATAGTTGCAAATATGTCCCCATGTTCTGATTTTTTATGATTTTTATTCAGGCGCCGGCCTTATGGAAGGCGGTAGGTAGGTTGTTATTCATATTAGATTCTATTCCCTACTGTTGGCCTAGCATCCTAGAATAGGAAGGGCTGGGTTATAATAGGGGATATGTTTTTCATACTGTATGTTTCGGCATAAAAGGGAGATGCTATCTTATAGGTGTATCATTAAACAGTCTTTTTTCGTCCCGTTGAACTGGTTACAACAGCAATAAATAGGTTGCCCGGATAATGGCGTAAGTGCTGGGTGAGTACATGCCAGATGAGTTCCAAGAGCCTACTGAGCTACCAATTACCACTCTAGCACAGAATAAATAAAGGTAATAAAGGCTGAGCAGTAGGTTATCTATAAGAAATTGCCACTTTTCATTTTAGTTTAAAGGTACTTAAATAAACTTTTAAGTCAGGTAACATAAATAATTGATTTAAAGACATATAATTAATTATTAGGCAAGGCTAAATTAGTCTAGCCTAAATATATTAGTTAAGTCTAAATCGGCATTCCTATATCTATTCTGTAGTCTCATGATGATTTTTCATATTTTAGAATGATTTTTGTTTTTAGAATACCACCCGAATAATTGATTATGATTTTAAAGAAGACCAGCTCTATATTGATAGTGGATGATGATAAGGTACAGCATATGATCAACCGTAAAATTCTGCACAGATTTGATCCTACATTAAATCTTTATTTTTTCGATAATCCACTTGAAGCATTGGAATGGCTAAAGGATAATTCAGCGGATATTTTGCTATTGGATATAAATATGCCAGAGATGAAAGGATGGGAATTTTTAGAAATTATGACAGAACGTGGAATAAATATGGAAGTAAAAATGTTGTCTTCGAGTATTGATCCAAGAGATATAGATAAAAGTAAAAAATATAAACTGGTAAGTGGTTTTTTGGTTAAGCCTTTAAACAATACAGTGATAGATGAGCTTTTGAATTGAAGGGTTTTTATTACTTATTTTCAGTTAGTCAAAGATTATTGATTAGCTTCGCATTTTAGAATTAAATAATATATGGCTAAAATCAAGGTTGAAGAAAAAGACCATCTGATATCCAAGAAAGTTGATAAGTTCTTTTTAGACTTAGCGAATGTTTTTAGGTTCATAAAGCGGTTTTTTGTTGAGGTTTTTGTACCTCCTTATGAGTTTCAGGAAGTACTCCGGCAATGTTACCAGATAGGGGTGAAATCTTTACCACTTCTTTCACTTACGGGGTTCATAGTGGGGATAGTATTTACTAACCAGTCCAGACCATCTCTTTCTGAATTTGGAGCTGAAAGCTGGCTTCCTGCGCTTATAGCGATAGCCATCGTGCGGGCAATGGGGCCTTTGGTTACTGCCCTTATTGCAGCCGGTAAAGTAGGGTCTAGTATAGGTGCAGAGATCGCTTCGATGAAAGTAAGTGAACAGATTGATGCTATGGAGGTATCTGCAACCAATCCCTTTAAATTTCTGGTGGTGACAAGGGTGCTTGCAGCCACATTCATGATACCTATATTGGTAATGTATGTTGATTTTGTAGCGCTTATGGGGGCTTTTGTCAATGTAAACCAAAATGAAAGTGTGAGTCTTATTGCCTTTTTTGTCCAAGTATTTGATTCACTTACTTTCTTGGATGTGACTTCCTCTATTGTAAAATCATTGATATTCGGTTTTACAATAGGTATAGTCGGCTGCTATAAAGGCTATCATTCCTCAAAAGGTACAGAAGGAGTGGGAAAAGCTGCTAATGCTGCTGTAGTGGCAGCGATGTTTCTTATATTTATAGAAGAGCTGCTTTCTCTTCAAATAGTTAATTTTATAAGAGGAGTATAGATATGGCGGAAGCAGTAATAGAAATCAGAAAACTGACCAAATCATTTGGCGATCTTCATGTATTGAGGGGTGTGGATTTGGATTTATTCAAGGGAGAAAATTTAGTAGTGCTGGGCAAATCCGGTACTGGTAAATCGGTACTTATTAAAATCATTGTTGGCCTGCTTACACAAGATGAAGGAACTTTAAAAGTTTTTGGTAAAGAAGTAAGTACACTTTCAAATAAGGAACTTTTGGACCTCAGGCTTAAAATAGGTTTTTCTTTTCAAAACAGTGCACTTTATGATAGTATGAGTGTAAGGGACAATCTGGATTTTCCTTTGATCCGGAATGTAAAAAGCCTAAGTAAAGCTCAAAGAGACAAAAAAATAGAAATGGTATTGGAATCTGTAGGGCTTTCCCAAGCGATCAACCAGATGCCTTCGGAATTGTCAGGAGGTCAGAGAAAAAGAATTGGGATAGCCAGGACACTGATCCTGGAGCCAGAAATTATGCTTTATGATGAGCCTACTGCCGGTTTGGATCCCATTACCTGTAAAGATATTAATGACCTTATTAACCAAGTCAGGGATGAATACCGTACATCATCGATAGTGATTACGCATGACCTTACCTGTGCTAAAGATACCGGGGATAGAGTAGCTGTCCTATTAGACGGCCAGTTTGGTGCTGTGGGTACATTTGAAGAAGTATTTAAAGAAGCTTCTGAAGAAAGAATCCAGGCATTTTATGACTATAATTTCATAACAAAATGAGAGACGACAATAAAAAATCAGTAATTGTAGGGATATTTACCCTAGTAGGCATCATCATCCTGGTAGCAGGCATCATGACCCTGGGAGCCCAGCGCCAGGCTTTTACCAACACATTTAAACTAAGGGCTGTTTTTGATGACGTGTCCGGACTTCAGACAGGTAATAATGTATGGTTTTCCGGTGTGAAAATTGGTACCGTAAGAAGGATCAACTTCTATGGCGATTCCCAAGTGGAGATTGAAATGAATATCGATGCTAAGACAAGGGAATTTATCAGAAAAGATTCTAAAGCTACTATCAGCTCCGATGGGCTTATAGGCAATAGGATCATCGTCATATATGGTGGGACCACCCAGGCACCTCCTATAGAAGATCAGGACAGGCTTCAGGCAGTCATGCCGCTGGATACGGACAAGATGATGGAAACCTTGCAGGAAAACAATAGAAACCTGGTCTCCATCACCAATGACCTGAAACACCTTACCGGTAGGATCACTGAAGGAGAAGGTATTATAGGTGCAGTACTAACTGATACTGCTATAGCAGAAAATTTCAGGCATATGCTGAGCAATTTAGAAAGTACTACCATTAATGCTAACAGAATGACTGCTAACCTCTCCCGGTTTTCTTCCAATTTGAACAGGGAAGGTACTTTATTAGATCAGTTAGTTACTGATACGACAGTATTCAGAAGCTTAAGAGCCACAGCGGAAGGGCTAGAAAATACCACCAAAGAAGCTTCTGAAGCAGTCTCTAATTTTAATGTGGCAAGTGAAAAACTTAAAAGCACTGACAATGCCCTTGGTATGATGTTAAATGATGAAGAATTTGCTTCCTATATCCGATCTACTATGAATAATTTGGAATCAGGATCAGAAAGACTGGACGAAAATTTAAGGGCTTTGCAAGATAGCTGGCTTTTAAGAAGATATTTCCGTAGACAAGCTAGGGAAGAAGCCCAGCAAGATTAAAATTAACCTGTAGAGGATTTCAGTTAATATGATTTCCTCTACAGTTTAGATATAAAAGCAAACAGTTCAATACCATTTTTTGTAAATTACTGCTATATTTTTCCCATCCCATTTAATAGGTTCATTTTTTATAAAATAAACAACTCATAGCTTAAATATGTTGAAATAGTATAGATAACCCTTACTTATCAACATAATATGAGTCGATATATATTACCGCTGATCCTAATTATCTCCATTAATTTTTATATACCTGCCATGGCCCAGGACGCTTCAAATCAAAAAAGGATCGATAACTTAGAAGAAGGAGATGATCTGGAAGCATGGAAGAAAGCCAATTATATTGTTGATAGAGATTCCGCATATGCGAATCCCTATTATGCTTTACAAAAACTCAAGGGCGGAAACAAACGATTTATAGAAAATAGAAGTATTTATCCACGCCAAGAAAGAGAAGCCATATATAGCCTCGCAAAAGGCCAGACACCTTTTGCTACTATAATAGGATGTTCTGATTCCCGTGTAACTTCTGAAATATTATTTGACCAGGGGTTTGGAGATTTGTTTATCAGTAGAACTGCTGGACAAGTTACCGCTCAGTCATCTTATGGTACTATGGAATACGCCATATTGGAGTTAGGTACAAAATTGATAGTAGTTCTGGGACACTCTAAATGCGGAGCAGTCCAAGCGGCTATCAAGCTACCCGATAATCCTCCTGGGCACGTAGTCACTCTTATAAATGCCATCAAGGACGCTGCCCGGACTGCCCAGGCAGTGGAAGGCAGTGAAGAAGATAAACTTGAAGGGGCCGTAAGAAAGAATGTGGTTAATCAAGTTAATCATCTAAGGGATCTGGAACCGGTATTAAGCAGAAAATATCAGAGTGGAGAAATTTTAATAGTAGGCGCAGTATATGATTTGAGCTTGGGAGAGGTAGTATTTCTAGAAGAAACTTTACAAGATCTCCCCAATACCAGCTATAGTAAAGAAAATATTACAGGGAGATAAAGTAAATATTTTATTGTTTATTTAAGACCTGTATTTTAGTATAGATGGAAGGACTTAATGCATATATAATCAATAATTTAAATAGGCAATCTATCATTTTGCTAGAATGCTACTTTCTAGGAATAAATCTTCATAAATATCAAATAAATTTCTTTTTTACATAAATAATATAACATGTCACTTGATCCATATCAGATAAAGAAAACGTTGAATACTCCCAAGGGGGAGATGACCTACTGGAGTTTAAATGAGTTGAATTTGAAAGGTAGAAATATCTTAAAATTACCTTTCTCGATCCGTATATTATTAGAAAATACCCTGCGTAATTTTGATGATTTTGCCATAACCAAAAAAGATATTGAAACCCTTTTAAACTGGGTTCCCCAAGGTTCTGATAAAGATATACCCTTTAAACCTGCCAGGGTATTGATGCAGGACTTCACAGGAGTGCCTGCTGTAGTAGATATCGCTTCCCTACGGGCTGAAGCAGTAAGACAGGGAAAGGATGGACAAAAGATAAATCCGCTTATTCCGGTAGATCTGGTGATAGACCATTCAGTGCAGGTAGATTATTTTGGAACTAATTATTCCTATAAGAAAAACGTGGATGTGGAGTATGGGCGGAATGAAGAGCGGTACCAGTTACTAAAGTGGGCCCAAAAATCATTTGATAATTTTTCCGTAGTACCTCCTGGCATGGGGATCTGCCATCAGGTTAACTTAGAGTATCTTGCCCAAGGGGTGATAACCAGGGATGGAATGGTGTTCCCTGATACCTTGGTTGGTACTGATTCTCATACACCTATGGTCAATGGTATAGGTGTAGTAGGATGGGGGGTAGGAGGAATAGAAGCTGAAGCAGCTATTCTAGGACAGCCTATAAACTTTATCATGCCGGAAGTGGTCGGTCTAAAATTGACTGGTTCACTTCCGCTTGGCACTACGGCTACTGACATGGTATTGACCATTACCCAATTGCTCAGAAGTCATGGGGTAGTAGGTAAGTTTGTAGAAGTATTTGGACCTGGACTGGACCATCTCTCTGTTCCCGATAGGGCCACGATATCCAATATGTCTCCTGAATTCGGATGTACGGTGACTTATTTTCCCATAGACCAGCGGACACTGGATTATATGGAAAAAACCAATAGATCTGAAGATCAGATAAAGCTGGTGGAAGAATATGCCAGGGAAAATCTGCTATGGAGAAAGGATGAAGACCAGGTTACTTACAGTAGTGTGGTGGAGCTCGATCTTGATAGCATAGAACCTACCGTAGCAGGGCCCAAACGTCCACAGGACAAGATTTTGCTTAGGGAATTTAAAGATAAGTTCAGCGAAATATTAAGGGAAGCTCATGGAAGGGAATATATCCCCATGGATAAACGGGATGTAAGCAGATGGTATGAAGAAGGAGGCTCCAGCCAGCCTACAGAAGATAAAAAAGATGTTTCTGATGAGGTAGAAATTGAGACCAAGACGAAAGGGGGGTTAAAGACGGTAGCGGTAAAACTTCATAATGAGAAATTCAACTTACATGATGGATCAATAGTGATAGCGGCCATAACCTCCTGCACCAATACCTCCAATCCAAACGTAATGGTCGGAGCAGGACTGGTAGCCCGAAAGGCCCGTGAACGAGGATTGGATGTGAAACCATGGGTTAAAACATCCCTGGCACCAGGTTCAAAAGTAGTCACTGATTATCTAGAAAAGGCCGGGGTGATGGATGATCTCGAGGCATTAAGGTTCCATTTGGTGGGTTATGGATGTACGTCCTGCATAGGGAACAGCGGTCCGCTTCCAAGGCATATCGCCAAAGCAGTGGAAGAAAATGATCTCATAGTAGCTTCTGTGTTATCAGGTAACCGAAATTTTGAAGCTAGGGTACACCCTCAGGTAAAGATGAACTATCTGATGTCCCCTATGTTAGTGGTGGCATACGCGCTTGCTGGCCGTATAGACATAGATTTGATCAACGAACCTATAGGGTATGACCCCAATCTAGAGCCTGTCTACTTACAGGACATATGGCCAAGCAATGAAGAAATATTTGGGCTAGTTAATAAAGTGCTTTCCCCTAATGATTTTGCCAAAAATTATGGAGAAATCTTTGAAGGCAATGAACAATGGAAAAATCTGGAGGCTCCCAAGGATCTGATTTATCAATGGAATGATGCTTCTACATATATTAAAGAAGCTCCTTTCTTTGAATCTATGAATATTGACCTTGCTGCTTCTCAGGACATAATAGAAGCCAACGTACTGTTAAAACTGGGAGACAGTATTACTACGGATCATATTTCTCCGGCTGGATCCTTCTCTGAAATTTCCACAGCGGGTAAATATCTAATCGAAAGAGGTGTGCCCAAAGAAAACTTTAATTCCTATGGGTCCCGTCGTGGAAATGATGAGCTTATGGTTAGAGGTACCTTTGCCAATGTGAGAATAAAAAATCAATTGGCATCTAAAGAGGGAGGATATACAACCCACATTCCCAGTAAAGAAGAAATGAGCATCTATGATGCTGCACAAAAATATAAAAAAGAAGAAACTCCTCTGATAGTGTTGGCAGGCAAAGAGTATGGTAGTGGCTCTTCTAGAGATTGGGCTGCCAAAGGTACCAGCCTGCTGGGAATAAAAGCTGTAATAGCTGAAAGCTATGAACGTATTCACAGGAGCAATCTGGTAGGTATGGGTGTACTTCCCCTCATGTATGCCAATGGAGAAACAGCAGGATCCCTAGGGCTGTCCGGTATGGAAAAATTCAGCATCCGTGGAATAGCCGATGGATTGCATCCCGGAAAGCTACTTGCAGCCGAGTCAATAGCTGCAGACGGTACGAAGAAAAACTTCGAATTAATATGTAAGCTGGACTCTGCTATAGAAGTAGAATATTACCGGAACGGGGGCATCCTCCATTATGTTTTGAGGGAGTTTTTGAAGAAAGATTAGATATATATATTCATCATTCATTTAAATCACCCATGACTTCTATAAATTTTATGGGTGATTTTTTTTCACCTGGGAATGACAGTTATTTATGACATGGAGTATTATAGGATAGAAATTAATTTTAAACCTGATGCTGTTATTAGTGGGATAATCAAGAGAGGCGGTTTTGACTATCAGTCAAAATCAATAATTCAGAATGAATGGTTCTTGATTTTGGAGGATGGAGATAAATTTAAGAATAGCACCAAACCTTATATGGTTAATATTTTTACCTACGGATATAAATCTTATTTTTACTTATTGAACCAGATAAACCAATTTTAGATATGCAGCACATAAATCCCAGTGAGACCATAGCCTGGAAAAAATTAGAAAGTCTAGCTACTAATGACCAGACGATACAGTCACTTTTTGAAAACAAGAACCGCTTTGAAGAATTCCATATCCGTTTTGGTGATATGCTTGTGGATTTTTCAAAAAACAGGGTAAACCATGAAACTTTCCAGACTCTTATCCAACTGGCCAAAGAAAGTGGTGTGGGGGAGGCTATTTCGGATATGTTTTCCGGCAAGCCTATCAACAGAACTGAAAACAGAGCTGTGCTTCATACAGCGCTAAGAAATAAATCAAACACCCCTGTACAGGTAGATGGAAAAGATGTAATGCCAGATGTGAATTCTGTTTTGGAGCAAATGAAAGCTTTTGCGGATAAAATATCCAACGGACAGTGGTTGGGTTTTACCGGCAAACCTATTACTTCTTTGGTCAATATTGGAATAGGGGGAAGTGACCTGGGGCCAGTTATGGTTACGGAAGCACTTAAACCGTATCAAAAAGAAAATATCCGAGTGTATTTCGTGTCCAATGTGGACGGGACGCACATAGCTGAAACACTTAAAAAAGTAGATCCGGAAACAACGTTGTTCTTTATTGCTTCAAAGACTTTCACCACCCAGGAGACAATGACCAATGCCCATTCGGCGCGAGATTGGTTTTTAAAACATGCGAAGGATGAAACTGCAGTAGCTAAGCATTTTGTGGCACTTTCGACCAACGGTCAAGCGGTAAGTGAATTTGGAATCGATACCGAAAATATGTTTGCCTTTTGGGATTGGGTAGGGGGCAGGTATTCACTATGGTCTGCCATAGGTCTTCCTATTGCGTGTACTATTGGATTTGATAATTTTGAAAAGCTACTGGAAGGGGCCCATGCCATGGACAACCATTTTCGGCAGGAATCTTTTGAAAAAAATATCCCTGTCATCCTGGCTTTGATAGGAATTTGGAACACCAACTTCCTAGGAGCCACTTCTGAAGCCATTCTGCCTTATGACCAGTACATGCATCGTTTTGCTGCTTATTTCCAACAGGGAAACATGGAAAGTAACGGAAAATATGTTACCAGAAATGGGGAAAAGGTAAATTACAGTACCGGGCCGATCATCTGGGGCGAACCAGGTACCAATGGGCAGCATGCTTTTTATCAGCTTATCCATCAAGGTACTCACTTGATACCCTGTGATTTTATTGCGCCGGCAATATCCCATAATCAAGTAGGTGATCACCATGTTAAGCTGCTATCCAATTTCTTTGCCCAGACAGAAGCGCTGATGAATGGACAGACTTTGGAAAAAGTGATGTCAGAGATGGAAAAAGCTGGAAAACCTAAAGAGGAAATTTCTACTTTGGCCCCACATAGGGTTTTTGAAGGCAATAGGCCTACCAATTCTATATTGGTAAAGAAAATTGATCCTTACACCTTGGGAGCATTGATAGCTATGTATGAGCACAAGATATTTGTACAGGGGGTAATCTGGAACATATTCAGCTTTGACCAATGGGGTGTAGAACTGGGTAAAGTACTGGCCAAAGGCATCTTGCCAGAGCTGGAAAATGAGGAAGAGATAAACAGCCATGATGCATCAACGAATGGTTTGATCAATGCTTATAAAAAGATGAGGAGCTGATTTCAATATGTATAGCCAATAGTGCATAGGCCATTTTAAAATTATCTAATAATATGGCCTATGGACTATTGGCTTTCTATTCTTAATAATAATGTACTATTCATTAGGTTGAATAATAGCATTCTAGCCACGACCATTTACCGTATGTCATTAAATCCAAGATTAGATGATGAAGTGTAGTTGTGAATAGCTTCTATTCACAAGACCTCAGTCTTATCCTGCCTCACCTCATCCATGACCTCTGTAAACCCTGATGAAATCACCGCCGCCGCGAAGGCAAAAAGCAAAACACCAAAAAAAGCGAGCATCATTACGATAAATCTGCCCCATGGACTGATAGGTGAGATCTCACCAAAGCCTACAGTAGTCAATATGCCCATCACCCACCACATCGTCTTCGGGATGTCCTGAAACGCCTCCGGCTGAAGTGGATGCTCTACATAATAAAGCATCACAGATCCCATTACAAGGGCAAATACCGCCGCTATTGAAAAAATTATCAACAATTCTATCCTCTTGGCATATACCCGGTAGATCAGGTGCAAAGCCTGAGTAAAACGGATTAGTCTCACCAATCTGAATACCCTGAACAGCCGAAGGATCCTCATAAACCGGAGATCTATGCCGAGAAAAGGCAGATAAAAAGGTAGGATGGCGAGCAAATCAATGATCATCAAAGGGGTAAAGGCAAAACGGATGTTACCTTTTGGAGCATTTCCATGATCTTCATGAAGATCAGCAGTCCAGATCCTAAGTAAATATTCGATGGTAAATATGACCACCGAGAAAATTTCAAACCAGTGAAAGAAATCTGGATACAGTTCGTAATAGGTACGTACAGACCTAAGGATAATCGAAAGTACATTAAAGAAAATGAGCAGTATCAGGAAAAGGTTTACATACCAGCTGGCAGTATGATCTTCATCAGGTGAGGATAATAGTATGAAAATTTTTTTCCGCAGTGAATTCATTGGCTTTCTAATAGTAAAGTAAGGGGTACTGGAATTTTTATAAAATAATGTCTACCCTTAGATAAGATTATTTGCAATTACAGAAAATAGCTGTTAATATTCCTTTTATTATAAAGCAGTATATAGTTAAAAGGTTTTATTTTTCAAATCCTAGTATATAGCCTGCTTGAATTTAGTAGTCATTTCTTAAAGAAAATCAATTAATTATTGTGGGTGATTTAATAGTAAGTTTTAGTAATTGGATTTGGGATACCCCTATGTTGATCCTGCTGATGGGGGGAGGGTTGATACTTTTGGTTTATTCACGGTTTTTGCCGTTCAGGCATTTGGGACATGCCATGAAAGTGGTAAGGGGTAAGTATGATGATTCCAATATTCCCGGTCAGATCACTTCTTTTCAGGCACTGTCTGCAGCTATAGCTGCTACAGTGGGACTTGGAAATATCAGTGGTGTTGCCATCGCCATTAATATGGGGGGCCCGGGGGCTATCTTTTGGATGTGGATGTCTGCCTTTGTGGGGATGGCCACAAAATTTTTCACCTGTAGCCTTGCTATCATGTATCGAGGAAAAGATTCCTCAGGTGAAGTACAGGGAGGGCCTATGTATGTAATAGAAGAGGGCATGGGCAAAAAATGGAAGCCCCTTGCTATTTTGTTCTCTGTGGCTGGTATTCTTGGCTTATTGGCTATCTTTCAGGCCAATCAGCTGACTGATGTATTTAGGTTTGTGATGTTGGAGCCATATGGACTTGACCATGGTGCCTCCACCAGGTGGATACTGGGCATTTCTATGATGGTCATAGTGGCAGTTGTGATTTTGGGGGGTATACAACGGATAGCAGGTGTAGCATCCAAGCTGGTGCCTTTCATGGTAGCTTTATATTTTGTTACGGTATTTATCATTGTGTTTAAATACATGGGAGATGTACCTGCTATGCTGTTGCTGATCATAGAAGATGCGTTTACTGGCGATGCCGTGATGGGTGGAGCCGTGGGTGCCGTAATAGTAATCGGAGCAAGAAGGGCAGCTTTTTCAAATGAGGCCGGTATAGGTACAGCACCCATGGTGCATGGTGCGTCCAGAAATAATGAACCGGTCCGAGAAGGTTTAATCGCTATGCTAGGTCCCTTTATAGATACCATTGTTGTCTGTACACTTACCGCCCTGGTCATCCTATTGACAGGAGTATGGCAATCAACAGAAAATGACGGGGTAAGGCTTACCTTATCTGCCTTTGAAATGGCACTTCCTGGGTTAGGTAAATATCTGTTGATGCTGGCGGTTCTCGTTTTTGCCTTTTCCACCATGTTCACCTATTCTTACTATGGACACAAGTGCTTTAATTACCTCTTTGGAGCTGACAAGGCGGATTATTATAATTATTTCTATCTGGTCACTATCGTAGCTGGAGCGGTGGCTTCGCTGGAAGTCGTAGTGAGTTTTGTAGATGGAATGTATGCTATTATGGCCATTCCTACTATGATATCTGCGCTTTATTTATCACCCAGAGTAAGGGCAGCCACTAAGGATTATTTTATAAGGATGAAAGAACAGGATAAATGAACATTTTGATCGCTCCCAATGCTTTTAAAGGCACGATGACTGCGGAGGAAGCCGCTCAGATCATAAAGGAAGCCATTTGTCAAATTCTTCCAGATGATGATTTTATACTATGTCCCATTGCCGACGGAGGTGATGGGACAAGTTTTTTATTGGCCAAAGCTATGGACATGCCACTCATTCATCTCATGGCGCTAGATGCCATTGGTAGACCATTGCCTGGATATCTTGTCATAAGCAAAGATGGATCTAGGGCCATCATGGATGTATCGACTGTATCAGGGATAAGGCATCTTGCCTTAGATCACAGAGATCCTTTTTTGGCTGGAACTTATGGTACAGGGGAGATGATAGCTGCTGCCATTAGCAAAGGAGCGGCTGAAATAGTGTTGGGACTGGGAGGGACAGCCAGTATTGATATGGGAGCTGGTATTTTACGAGGCCTAGGTTTTTTGTTCTTAGATGATCATGGACGTGAAATTCCCATGTTTTCTCCGTTTTTTATGAATAAGATCAGGTACATCCAAAGGCCCATAAAGAAACATTCAGTTAAATTTACACTGCTTTGTGATGTACATCATTCATTTTTTGGGGATAATGGAGCTATTGCTGTTTTTGGTCCTCAGAAAGGTCTGCAGGCAGATCAAACCTTACAAATGGAAAAAAACTGTATGGAATTTTATCATTTGCTACAGAAAAAATCAGGTAAGAAGCTGGATGATCTTCCGGGGTATGGGGCGGCAGGTGGGATAGCGTTTGGACTCAGTGCATTTTATCCAGTAGAAATTAAGAACGGCTCTGAATTCTTTTTCCATCAAGTAGGCATGGCTGATAAAGTAAGGAAGGCTGACTTGATCATCACAGGAGAAGGTAGGTACGATACTCAGTCTGACGAAGGTAAAGGGTGCTTTAAACTCATGCAGTTAGCAGCTAAATGGCAAAAACAAATTATTCTTATTACTTCTGGTAATGATGGGGCAGAAGGTTTTGACGACATCATACGCTTACCTTCTTTGGATGAAAGAGATGTAATACGATCAGCTAAAAATTTGCTTTATACTGCAGTCCGTGATTATTTTAATAAAAAGTAAGATTAAACAGCCGGAATGCAGTAACAATGAAAGGGGTAAGATAATTACCCCCCTCCATTTTCCTTTTAAATGTATTGAATTCAATCCAGAGGTTTGATGAAATATACCTCTGCTATCTTATCTCCTTTGATTTTATATATGGCTATAGCTTTAGCAGGTTCTTCACCGGTCACCCTGGTCACTTCCTCTTGATCTATGACCGTATTGCCCTGTACTATTCTGTTTACTAGGGTCACATGCAGATCGGGTGTCATTCCAAAATATCTGGCATACTGGTCTCTCATGGGGGCCTTACCTTCATAAAGCAGTCTATCCGGAAATTGATAAACTTTTACATCATCGCTATATGGAATCATAAAAGCATCAATGTCCCTGTTATTATAAGCATCCAACTGCTCTTGTGCAAGGCTTCTGGCAGTCTTTTCCTGATCCGAAAGCCCTATAACCTCAGCCTGCTGGGCGATGGTATCAAATGAAGCTATGCCCATAGCGAGCAAAAATATTAACTTTTTCATAATCCTAAATTTATTTTAGCAGCAATAATATTTTTCCGATATGTTCAGAGCTTTCCATTAAAAGATGGGCTTTAGGCGCATCGGCCAAGGGAAATGACTTATATATGACAGGTTTGATCTTTTTTGGGAACAAAGGCCATATTTGGTCTTTCAGCGATTGGGCTATATGTCCCTTATAGTCGGCTGACTGTGCCCTAAGCGTTGAGCCAGTTAGGGTCAACCTATTTTTCATGATATGAACTAGATCTACCTCTGCTATTTTACCTTTCATAGCATTTATCATGACCAATCTTCCAAAGGGTTTAAGTAAATTCAAATTCTTGCCAGTGTATTCACCTCCAACCATATCCAATACAATATCGATTCCCTGACTTTCGGTTAATTTACTCAACTCTTGTTTAAAATCTTTTTTCTTGTAATTTATAGCAATATCTGCACCGAGATCAAGACATGCCCTACATTTTTCATCAGTTCCTGCTGTGACATATACATTACCTCCCATGGCTTTTATCATTTGAATACCTGTCACACCAATACCGCTGCTGCCTCCATGGATGAGTACTGTCTCACCTGATGAAAACTTCGCAATATCAAAAACATTGTTCCACACTGTAAAAAATGTTTCGGGCAGTGAAGCTGCTTCCTGAAGGCTGATTCCTTTTGGAACCAATAAGCACTGTTGGTATGGTGCTACTACATATTCAGCATAACCTCCTCCTGCTAATAGTGCACACACCTCATCCCCCACATTAAAACCTTTAGTATTTGGACCTAATTGGGAGACGATTCCGGCTACCTCTAATCCTGGAATGTCGGGTGGGACACCTATTGGTGCAGGATATTTACCCTTTCTTTGTGCTATATCCGGTCTATTCACTCCGGCTGCTACTACTTCAATCAAAACTTCCCCAGTCCCTGGGAGGGGCATTTTTACTTCTCTTAACTGTAATACTCCTGGATCCCCAGGTTCGTTTATTACAATGGCTTTCATGATAGGTATCATATATATAGTAAAACATCTTCTTTTTGTTCTAGAAAGTATTTAGTACCCGACGTATAAGGTATCCTTTGGTTAATCGAAAGATAACATATTGTAAAAATCTAGTGTCCAAAACTAAGTTTAAAACTATTTTAATGAAATATATTTTAATCTTTTGATAAAAATCATCCTTTTAATAATTGATAATAAGTAGGAAGTAATGGAGGATTTCTGTCAGTAAAATGAAACTTTTAATATCAATTTATCAAAATATATTCTTTTAATTAATATATAGCAATGCTTAACTATTGGTATAAGTTGTTTTGACAGAAAAAAATATTGTCAAAACCGTCAATAATAATATATTTGTTATATAAATTTTTACTCAAAATAGCTGACATATGGAAGATGTATTTATTTACTTGGTCCCAGTATTTGGGATTTTGGGGCTTATTGTCATGGCCATCAAATCACGGTGGGTAATCAGACAGGAAACAGGTGATCCGAATATGGTGGAATTGGCAGAACATATCGCTAAGGGAGCCATGGCATTTTTAAAAGCTGAATGGAAAGTATTGATTTATTTCGTCATTATAGCAGGATTGATCCTTGCTTGGTCAGGAACCCTGGTGCCGAATTCATCTTGGATCATTGCTGTTTCATTTGTCATCGGGGCGGTACTTTCCGCATTTGCAGGCTATATAGGAATGAACATCGCCACAAAGGCCAATGTGCGGACTACCCAGGCTGCCAAAACAAGTTTAAGGCAGGCATTGCATGTTTCTTTTACAGGAGGATCTGTCATGGGACTGGGTGTGGCAGGTCTAGCCGTCCTGGGCATGGGATCTTTATTTATAGTGTTTTATAATATGTTTGTGGTATCAGCAGGTGGCGATATCAACGGGATAGAAATGGAAACTGCTCTTGAAGTATTGGCTGGATTTTCTTTAGGGGCAGAATCTATAGCATTATTTGCCAGGGTGGGTGGTGGTATCTATACCAAAGCTGCAGATGTAGGTGCTGATTTGGTAGGAAAAGTAGAGGCGGGCATACCTGAAGATGATGTCCGCAACCCAGCTACGATAGCAGATAATGTAGGAGACAATGTGGGAGATGTGGCCGGAATGGGAGCTGATCTTTTTGGGTCATATGTAGCGACTATATTAGCATCCATGGTTTTAGGGAGAGAGATTATTTCCAATGACAATATGGGAGGTCTGGCCCCGATCCTACTTCCTCTGGTTATAGCGGGATTGGGACTAATGTTTTCCATTTTGGGGACTTTTTTTGTTAAAATCACTAAGGATACCGACAGCGTACAAAATGCGCTCAATATGGGAAATTGGATTTCAATCCTATTGACAGTAGGAGCCTCTTTTTTTCTTATTGATTACATGTTTCCAGAGGGTAATCTGAGTCTGGTGCGTGATCCTGCGGTTACTTTTACAAAGATGGGAATATTTGGAGCGGTATTTATAGGTCTGGTGGTAGGAGCATTAATGAGCATTATTACTGAATATTATACCGCGATGGGAAAGATGCCAGTGAATTCTATTATCAAACAATCGGGTACAGGCCATGCCACCAATATCATCGGCGGACTTTCAGTAGGGATGGAGTCCACTGTGCTTCCCATATTGGTATTGGCGGCAGGTATTTATACCTCTTTTATGGCTGCGGGATTATATGGAGTGGCCATAGCTGCAGCGGGAATGATGGCTACTACCGCTATGCAGCTGGCCATAGATGCATTTGGCCCTATAGCAGATAATGCAGGAGGTATCGCAGAAATGTCCGGGCTACCAAAAGAAGTAAGAGAAAGAACAGATATCCTGGATGCAGTAGGGAATACAACTGCAGCTGCGGGCAAAGGGTTTGCTATAGCATCTGCAGCATTGACGGCACTGGCCCTCTTTGCTGCTTATGTGGGGCTGGCAGGTATTACGTCTATAGATATATATAAAGCTGATGTCTTGGCGGGGCTTTTTGTAGGGGCCATGATACCCTTTATATTTTCCTCACTATGTATAGCTGCCGTGGGAAGGGCTGCTATGGATATGGTGAATGAAGTAAGGAGGCAGTTTAAAGAGATACCAGGGATTATGGATTATACCGGCAAGCCAGAATATGATAAGTGTGTGGAGATTTCCACCAAGGCCTCTATCCGTGAAATGATTGCCCCAGGTGCTATAGCTTTGTTGGTTCCTATTCTTGTAGGATTCATTTTTGGGCCAGAGGTTCTGGGTGGCGTACTGGCTGGGGTGACGGTGTCAGGGGTACTGATGGGTATATTCCAAAACAATGCTGGAGGTGCTTGGGACAATGCTAAAAAATCATTCGAAAAAGGAGTCATGATTGATGGTGTGATGCAGTATAAAGGTTCCGAGGCACATAAAGCGTCGGTTACCGGAGATACAGTAGGGGACCCATTTAAAGATACATCAGGTCCTTCCATGAACATCCTTATCAAACTGATGTCCATTGTGGCTTTGGTGATTGCACCGCATATTTCTGTTAATCCTACACATAACTTGCCTGAAGAAGGTATAGTGCAGGTTAATAAAGTAGAGCTAAAACGGCATGATTTAAATGTGGAAATAATTGAAGTTAAGTAAAGAGGCAGATTTAAATAAAAACCAGTTGTTATAATAGAAACTGGTTTTTTAATGATAAATTTTTTAAAGCAACAATAATTGTCCTTATTTTCATAAAAATAAGCTATAGATCTAAAGATAGTTTTTAATTTTTAATTAAGGTTATTTTTAATATATAATTTGGCTTGATATGCTTAGTATCTTTATTTAGTTCCTATAGTAGGTATTTTTTAGAATACATATTTTTAAAGGAGTACTTTGATATTAAAAAAAAATAACCAAATTTGAGATTATCTTCTTAAAGTTTCTTAAAAATTTAGTAGAAGTCAAATGCTTATTAATACAGGCCTTTAAGCCTTACACGCCCTCAATAACCTAATACCACTGATACTATTACCTATACTAATATCTTTCTAATCAATAATATATGTTGTACGCTAAAACAAGAAATACATGATGAAAAACTTTACAAATTCAGTCCTTCTACTGTTGATGTTACTGATATCGGTGCCGCTTATGGCTCAGCAAAGCGTAAGGGGAACAGTTACATCCCAAGAGGACGGAGGACCACTACCTGGTGTGAATGTGGTCATACAGGGAACCACCACGGGTACCGTGACAGATTTAGATGGTAATTATAGTATAGAGGTACCACCGGGAAACCAGACATTGGAATTTTCTTTTATGGGCTTTGCGAGGCAAAGAGTTTCAGTGCGGAATAGAAACACAATAAATATAATAATGGAACCAGATGCTTCTCAACTTGGAGAAGTTGTGGTAACAGCCTTGGGTATTGAGAGAAATGAGAAATCATTAGGGTATTCCACCCAAAGGGTAGGGTCTGAAGAACTAAATGTCAATAGAGAAGTAAATGTAGTAAATGCATTGCAGGGGAAAATAGCCGGGGTTTCCATTAATGCTACAGGAGGAGCTCCCGGTCAAGGATCAAATATTCAAATCAGGGGTGTCAATTCCATTGACCCAGGAAGGAATAACCAACCATTATTCGTCATAGATGGCGTATTAATGGATAATAGTACATCAACTTTTGGAAGTGGGGCAGAATTAAGAGGTATGTCAAATAGAGGTGCAGATATCAATCCAGATGATATAGAATCAATAAACGTATTGAAAGGAGGGGCCGCTACAGCTTTATATGGCCTTCGTGGAGCAAATGGTGTAGTAGTGATTACTACTAAAAGCGGCCAGGAAGGAGAGCTGAGAGTAAACCTTTCAAGTACAGTTGGCTTTGAAACCGTAAATAAATATCCTGATATCCAAGATACCTATACGCAAGGTTGGAAAAATGAATATGATCCGGAAAGTTTTTGGCCTTCATGGGGACCTACTGTGGCTGAAGCAAGACAAATAGATCCAACCCATCCCGAACGATTGTACAGACATGTGGAGGATGCCTTTACTACTGGTACGCAGATCAGGAATAATGTTTCTGTTACAGGTGGAGGTAAAGCTGTTACCTTCTTAGCCTCTTTAAGCCAATTAGACCAAAAAGGTATGCTACCTGGCACTGATTTTAGTAGGTATCAAGCGAGATTAAATACCACTTTTAAAATAAGTGAGGTATTGTCTGGTGGTTTGAATACTAGTTTTACCAATTCCGGTGGATATAGGTATAATGCCATCCGATATAATGAACAATTGACTTACTGGTCTCCGAGGCATAATATTCGGGATTATAGAGAACCTGACGGAACAATGAGATCCTATGGAGGCACTACCAATCCAATGTATGTAGCTAATACGAATAGACTAAAAGATGATGTAAACCGTTTTATAGCCAGTGCCAATTTATCTTATCAGCCTACCAGTTGGCTGGATTTCTCTTTTAGAGCAGGTGTAGATACTTATACAGAGAACAGGTTACGTACTGCACCAGGCTTTAGAGGTTTGGAAGGAGAAAGGTTAGTAAATGAAAATGGAGCATTTGGCGCCCCTGGGCAAGGACTTTTATTTGATTACAATACCAGATTCAGAACTTTCAATACCACATTTATAGTAAGTGGTAACCATTCATTCAATAATGGCCTTAATGCTACCTTGAGACTTGGAAATGAATTGTATGATAGGAGAATTGATAATAGCGGAATAGAAGGAGCTGACCTGACAGTGCCTGAATGGTTTAATCTGGGCAATGCAAATATTCTAAATGCAATTCAAAACAATAGTCAATACAGATTGTTGGGAACATTTGCTGAATTGGCATTGGATTACAAAGATTTTCTATACCTGACCTTTACTGGAAGGAATGATATTACGTCATCTCTGATGGCGCCAAATAATTCCTTTTTCTATCCATCTGCCAGCTTGAGTTATGTGTTTTCAGAGACTTTTGATCTTCCATCCGTATTTGAAAGTGGTAGATTTAAATTCTCATATGCTGAAATAGGTAAGGATGCGGCAGAATATTCTACAAGCGGAGGTTTTGCATCTTATACTCAATTACCTACTGGATTCACAGGATTTACCAGGCCGGCATTATTGGGAGATCCGAATCTAAGACCTGAATTCACGCAGACTTTCGAATCTGGTATAGAGCTGGCTTTCTTAAAAAACAGATTAAATTTAGATGTTACCGTATATGATGCAGTCAGCAAAGATCAAATCATTAGAGTACCAGTTTCTGCTGCCACTGGATATATAACAGCTGCGGTAAATGCCGGCTCCATGAGAAATCGGGGACTTGAAATTACAGTATCAGGAACTCCTGTAGTATCTACGGATTTTTCATGGAATACCTCATTTAATTGGTCAGCTAACAGGAATAAAGTATTGGAGATAAGGGATGATCTATCTGAAATCAACATAGCTTCCCAATCTGGTTATGTAGGCGCCACCGTTACTATGAAGTTGATACCTGGACAGCCATATGGTGCTTTATTTGGAACAGTCTTTCAGAGAGATTATGGTGATGATACACCAGATCCTATAGAGGTGGATACTTCTAGGCCAATTGTAATTGGAGCTAACGGCTTCCCTGTTCGAGAACCTATATCGGTGCAGAAAAAGATAGGTGATTCACAGCCGGACTGGATCGCAGGATGGAATAACACTTTTAATTACAGAAATTTTTCTTTAAATATTCTTTTTGATGCGAGGGTAGGCCAGGATAGGTATAATCAACTTGCAAATTTTTATTCTGCTTTTGGTATATCTTCTATTACCGAAAACAGGAATGATTATGTGGTTTTTGATGGTGTACTAGCGGATGGCTCACGTAATGAACAACAAGTGTGGCTAGGACAAGGGGTGGATCCAATACATAACAGGGATTATGGTGACGGTTATTACCGGTTACATTACCGGGGAGTTTCAGAAAATTTCATTGAAGATGCGTCATGGGTCAGGTTAAGGTCGCTTTCATTAATGTATAGATTGCCTCAATCTTTAATACCAGCCAGAGCTTTAAAGAATGCAAGTATCAGTTTTACGGGTAATAATTTATGGTTATGGACTAAGTACTCAGGGTTTGATCCGGAAAGTAGTTCATTTGCTGCCGGCACGAATGTAGACGGATTTGCCGGGTTTACTTATCCTGGTGTAAGAAGTTATTTGGTCACCTTGAATGTTGGATTTTAAATAAAATTGAAAGATGAAACACATAAAATATATTTACATACTTCTTTTATTTATAGGGGTTACTTCCATGATATCTGGATGTAAGGAATATTTTGATTTGAATGAAAATCCTAATTTTGTTCAAGCCCCCCCTCTAAATTCACTGCTATCTACTGTTACACATAAGACAGGTATATTTAGTAGGAATATGGCAAATATTGTGAATAATTATTCTCAGTATATTGCCAGTCCGGTGGAATCGAGTGCTTTGGATACGTACGAGATAACTGATCAAACATCTCAATGGGACTCAGTATATAGGGCTATGTCTGATATTTATGACATGCAGGTGTTAGCCAGGTCTGTAAATTCCACAGAGCATTTAGGCGTGGCGAATGTATTAATGGCCTATAATTTAGGGCTTATAACTGATATTTTTGGTGCTGCTCCCTATAGTCAGGCGTTTGGGGGTTCTGTGCTTAATCCTGTTTATGATGGTGAGGAAGCTTTATATAATGAATGTTTAAACTTACTTAATGAAGCTATAGATTTACTTAACCAGGACAATTCAGCGGTAGTATTAGGCGTCAATCAGGATTTAATCCATGGAGGGAACAGATTAGCTTGGTTAAAAACAGCCAATGCCATCAAGGCCAGGTTTTTGAACAAAGTAAGTAAAAAAAGCATATATGATCCAAACGCAGTTTTATCAGCCTTAGATAATGCTTATACCTCTAATGCTGATGATGCAGGAATGGGTGTGTTTCAGGGTAACAACCCATGGGCCCAGGTGGCGATCAGTAATGCCAATGCCCTGTTGGGAGGATGGTTATCAGATAACTTTGTTAACCATCTCAATGGTACAACGTATGGAGTATTCGATCCTAGAATCGAGCAAATTACAGATAGAACCATTCACGGAGTATTTAAAGGTACGCGTAATGGGCAGGGTAATTTGGGACCAGCAGCCAATACCGTGAGAGATGAATCATATATAAGTGTGAATTCACCTTGGACTAGTGAGGAGTCCCCCTTATGGATAGTTACCTATGCTGAAACAAAATTCATTGAGGCAGAAGCAGCTTTTAGAACAAATGATATACCCCGTGCCTACCAGGCCTATCTTGATGGTATAGCTGCAAATATGAATAAACTGCAGGTACCCCAAGCGGCTGCCCAAGAGTATATCAATAATCCTGTAGTAAGTGTAGGGGCAAATGCTTTGACATTGAATCTGATCTTCAAAGAAAAATATGTGACTACATATTTAAACGCAGAGGCTTGGAATGATGTCAGAAGACATGATTACCAGTATGAAAATTTCAGGATGCCCATGAATGCCCAGCTTGATACATTCATAAGAAGAATGGCTTACCCAGTAGGTGAGATTTCTAAGAATGGAACAAATGTTCCTGCAGAGGTACCTTTATCTACTAACCTGTGGTGGGACAGGCCATAATAATTTCTTTATTAAATGATAATCAAAATAAAAACATAACAACTTTATATAAGTCCCCTGTCTTTTATAGGGGACTTTTTTTCCTTTGTATTATGAATAAACTTTTAATAGGCATTTTTTTATTAAGCTTATGCTCTTGTACAGTTCATAAGATAAAAAAATCAGTGAATAACTCTGGAGTATTTTCCCAGGGACATATGGGCTTTATGTTGGTAGATCCTGATAAGAAGAAGACATTATATGCCCATAATGAGGATAAATATTTTATACCTGCTTCTAATACCAAACTGTTTACCTTCTATACGAGCTATAAAGCTTTAGGTGATGGGTTGATCTCGGGACTGAATTATATTCAAAAAGAGGATTCTCTCATCTTTTGGGGTACAGGTGATCCCACGTTTCTTCATCCGGATTTTAAAGATACTACTATAATCGAATTTTTGAAAAATGTTCCTCAGGAGCTTTATATGGTCAATACTTTTGCTCAGGTGCCCGCCTTCGGTGAGGGATGGTCCTGGGATTGGTATAATAATTACTATGCCACAGAAAGATCTGCTTTTCCTGTATATGGCAATGTTTTAAGGTTAAGTAAATCACCTAACGAGCAACATGGTATTTATCCTGCTTATTTTGATGAGGCTATCATCGAAGACATATCCACAGGTAAATTTTCCATATACAGAGAGCATAAAGACAATATTTATCATTTTGGCATCAATAGGGAAGATGATAATCTCAGTATTACTACAGACAAACCATTCATCACCTCACCGGATATAGTGGCTGATATGATGGCGAAGGAGGTAGGGAAGCCTGTCAAGACTATTGATAACAAAGGATACCATAAATTGCCATTTAAAAAATTACCCACTGCGAAAGTCGATTCTGTTTATGCTCAAATGATGAAAATCTCGGATAATTTTTTGGCCGAGCAGTTAATGTATTTGGTATCTGATACCTTATTTGATTCTTTGGATATGAGAGCTGCTATTGCATATTCAAAAACTAACTATTTAAAGGATTTACCAGATGAACCTAGATGGGTGGATGGCTCTGGTTTGTCTTCAAAAAATATGTTTACGCCCAGAACAGTCATAGCTTTACTGGCCAAAATACGGGAGGAGGTCCCTATGGAGAAAATCAAATCGTATTTTCCTGCCGGAGGGGAGTCCGGTACCATCCGTAATTTTTATAAACCCGATGAGGGAATGCCTGCCTATATATATGCTAAAACAGGTACCTTGACTATGAGTAATGCACTCAGTGGGTACCTGATTACCAAAAGTGGCAAAACACTCCTTTTTAGTTTTTTACTTAATAATTATACCCTTAACGCAAATGAGCTAAAACAGGAAATGGAAAAAGTATTATATCAGATTCACCATACCTATTAAGTGTAAAAATGAAGTATATTATAGGTTTATTATACAGTCTTGTTTTATTAAATTTCTCCTGTCAGCAAACCTCTTCTGATCAGGAATATGACCTTTTTATCAAAAATGCACAGGTTATAGATGGCAGTGGTGAAGAGCCCTACTTTGCTCAGATACTGGTTCAAGACGGTAAAATAGTACTCATTGAAAAAGACACCCTTGCTTCATATAAAGCCAAAAAGATAATAAATGCATATGGCAGTGTAGTCTCTCCGGGATTCATCGATACGCATACCCATGGGGATCCTCTAAACACCCCGGAATTTCAGAATTTTCTGGCCATGGGAGTGACGACCATCTTTCTGGGACAGGATGGGTCTAGTCCCAGCACTACCAACCTATCTAAATGGATGGACAGTGTAGATCAGATACATCCTGGGGTAAACATTGGGATGTTTGCCGGGCATGGCACTGTCAGAATGTTATCTGGAGTCAAATATGATAAAACCCCTTCTGAACAGGCTTTATCAGCTATGGATAAAATATTAAGAGCAGCCATGGATGCAGGAAGCTTTGGGATGACCACAGGGTTGGAATATAACCCTGGTTACGTAGCAGATCAGGCAGAACTAAACCGCATGGCAAAGGTAGTAGGGGAAAAAGGTGGAATAGTGATGAGCCACATGCGCAACGAGGACGATGGATATATATTAGCATCATTGGATGAACTTCTGGCACAAGGGGAATATTCCCCTGTGCACGTTTCACATATTAAAATAGTGTATGGCAAAGGGACAGAGCGTGCCCACGAAATCCTTCGAAAACTGGAAAATGAAAGGAGGGCTGGAAAGGTTGTTACTGCTGATTTGTATCCATACGAAGCCAGTTATACGAGTATATCCATTCTTTTCCCCGACTGGGCCAAACCACCTGCTAATTATAAAGAAGTGGTAGCTGATAGAAGAAAAGAGCTGGAAGACTATTTACGCAATAAGGTAATTCATCGAAATGGTCCTGAAGCTACATTAATCGGAACAGGACCATTTAAAGGAAAAACCTTAGCCGAAATAGCTGCCGTCAAAAATAAGCCATTTGAAAAAGTATTAGTCGATGATATAGGGCCATCCGGCACCAGCGCCGCCTATTTTGTAATGGATGAAATGGTGATGAAGGAATTCTTAAAAGATCCATATGTCAATATTTGCTCTGATGGAAGCCCCACATCCAACCACCCCAGAAGCTTTGGCACATTTGCCAAAATAATAGAGTCATATGTCATAAATGAACCACTCCTTACCCTCCCTGAGGCCATTCATAAAATGACAGGTTTGGCAGCAAAACACGTAGGGCTTACAGGAAGAGGATTGATCGAAGTGGGTATGGCTGCGGATCTCGTCGTATTCAATCCTTATGAAGTAAAGGCCAAAGCTACCTATGAGCATCCGGACCAGCTGGCTGAAGGCTTTAAGTATGTCATTGTAAATGGACAATTAGCTAAAGAAAAGTCCGATTTTAAAGAAAGGGCAGGTAAAATTTTAAAAAAATAGAAAATAGTTGGTGCGATGTATCTGGGTTATTATATACTATCTTCTAAATCAGCATTCTTATGAAACAGTTTTTATTCCTTTCCTCATTGATATTGGGAATAATGGGATGTTCCCACACTTCAAATCAAATGGATGATTTAGAAGTTCTCAGAACAGAAATCCAACAAGCATTTTCTGAGGTAGAAGGAGATTTTGGATTAGCATTCAAATACCTGGGAAATGACAACCATTCCCTATATATAAACGAAAGAGAAAATTTTCATGCGGCCAGTACCATGAAAACCCCTGTGATGATAGAAGTTTACAAACAAGCTGCAGCGGGTAAATTTATGCTAACGGATTCAATATTAGTGCACAATGAATTTAAAAGCATCATAGATGGCAGCCCCTATAGTATGGAACTGGGAGTAGATAGCGAGGAAGAGCTATATCACCAGATAGGCAATAAGACTACCATTTACGATATAGTGTACCCTATGATCACCCGAAGCTCTAATCTGGCCACTAACATCCTCATTGATATGGTGGGTGCTGAAAACACCACCAACACTATGCGTGATCTAGGAGCTAAAGACATTCAGGTACTTAGGGGAGTGGAGGATCAGAAAGCCTATGATGCAGGGAAAAACAATACAACCACCGCATATGACCTATTGGTAATCATGGAAGCTATCGCTACCCAAACTGCCGTAGACCCTCATGCTGATCAGGAAATGTTTAAAGTGTTAGCTGATCAGCATTTTAGAGACCTTATTCCTGCAGATCTACCTGAAGAGATTACTGTAGCACATAAAACAGGCTTTATTACAGGTGTACAGCATGATTCTGGTATAGTCCGCTTGCCGGATGGCCGTCAGTATGTATTAGTTATCCTTTCAAAAAACCTAAATGATAGCACCCAGGGTAAACAAGTTATTGCCAAAGTTTCAAGAAAAATTTACGATTATATCAATTCCCTATCATCATGAGAATATTCATACTATTAATATTGCTACTTGGTTTTCATTTTACTGGTAGTGGCCAGGATTTTTCTATGGAACAAGTCACTTCCTATCCTTTTCCATCTGAACTGACAGCCTCTGAGGGTAGCGAAAAGATAGCCTGGGCATTTAATGAACAAGGTAAAAGAAACATATATGTAGCAGAAGGCCCTGATTTCAATCCCAGACCACTTACTGCATATACCAGGGACGATGGACAAGAAATCTCCGGCCTTTCTATATCAAAAGATGGTAAATGGATAGTTTATGTTAGGGGAGGAGATCACGGCGGGGGAAGTGCCAATGTACCAGTAAATGCAGCAAGTGATCCTATCCCCCCAAAAGTGGAGGTATGGAAAGTAGCTTTCGCAGGAGGAACTCCACAGTTGGTTTCAGAAGGAGATGAACCTTTGATTTCGCCAGACAGCAAAAGAGTAGCTTTCATTAAAAATAACCAAGCATGGATAGCTTCCGTGGATGGGAATGAACCTGCAAAAATTTTATTCTCATCAAAAGGGAATACAACATCACTCGAATGGTCTCCCGATGGCCGTAAACTATTGTTTGTATCATTGCGTGGGGATCATTCTTTTGTGGGGATATATCAAGATCAGGTCACCCCAATACAATATATAGCGCCCTCTTTTTCCAGAGACCATTCTCCAAGATGGTCACAGGATGGTAGGAAGATCGTTTTTGTCAGAACTCCAGGAGGAGGAGGATCACCGGAAAAGTTATTAGGGCAAAGCCATAATCCCTGGGCAATATGGGTAGCCGATGTCGTTTCAGGTACCGCAGAAAAAATTTGGAGTGCACCCCAGACCTTGGCAGGATCTGTTCCTACCACCCATGGTGGTTTTAATTTAAACTGGGGAGCAAATGAAAGAATAGTATATCTCAGCTATGAAGATGGCTGGCCCCATCTATATTCTATATCTTCCAAAGGAGGAAAGCCAACACAGCTCACTTCAGGAAATTTTATGCTAGAACACATTTCTTTAAATTCAGCTGGTGATAAAGCTGTATTTGCGCTTAATACAGGTTCCTCGCCTGAAGATCTGGATAGAAGACATATAGGTATGGTCTCAATAGACCGTGCAGACATGCAGCTGCTCACTGATGGAGAAGGTATTGAAGCTTACCCTACTTTTATAGGAAAAGGAGAGCGGCTTGCCCTATTTTCCGGTGATGCAAAGCAGCCTTTGTTGCCCGCAGTATTATTGGGAAGGAATAAGGATATAGAGGTATTGTCAAAAGATATAATACCGGGTGATTTTCCTGCTGAGTATTTTGTGAAGCCGGTACAGGTAAGCTTTACAGCAGCAGACGGTGTGCTGGTATATGGTCAATTGTTTGAAAAATCAGGCGGTGGAAAGGATAAACCTGCCGTGGTTTTTGTGCACGGAGGGCCTCAGAGACAGATGCTGTTAGGCTGGAGTTATATGGATTATTATTCCAATACCTATGCATTAAACCAATATCTGGCCAACCTGGGATTTGTGGTTTTATCTGTGAATTTTAGGATGGGCATAGGATATGGTCATCAGTTTCACAAGCCGGAGGGAGCGGGCATAGCAGGTGCTTCTGAATATCGGGATGTCAAAGCAGCTGGAGAATACTTGGCAGGTTTACCTCAGGTGGATTCCCGTAAGATTGGTATTTATGGAGGATCTTATGGTGGCTACCTTACCGCTATAGCGTTGGGAAAAGATTCAGATCTATTTGCCGTAGGAGTGGATATACATGGTGTGCATAAAAGAGATGGGTATATCAGGGC
Organism: Anditalea andensis; assembly: GCF_000714815.1. Classification (GTDB taxonomy): domain Bacteria; phylum Bacteroidota; class Bacteroidia; order Cytophagales; family Cyclobacteriaceae; genus Anditalea; species Anditalea andensis. The sequence continues at coordinate 212,011 of NZ_JMIH01000024.1, forward strand.
TGCCGATGGGATTGAGCAGGCAGAGGATCTGGAAGATGCCCGGCGTGTAGCATGGGAATCCTCTCCGGCTTCGATGTTGGACTCATGGAAATCGCCTGTATTGTTTATCCATGCAGATGATGACCGAAATGTGTCTTTTTCTCAAACAGTAGATATGGTCCGAAGGTTTGAACAAAGAGGCCTTCCATTCGAATATCTAGTCATACCAGATGATAGCCACCACTGGATGAAGTATTCCAATATGGTAAAAGTAAATCAAGCCACAGCCGATTTTCTCATCAAACATTTAATCCAATAAAGGCCTATATTATTTATTATAAGTATGGATCGATGCAAAAATATTTTGATCGTTCATTATCATTTTAGCCATTCCCGCCATGTTTTTGGAAATCATTCCGTAGGTGGACTTTAAAGTTATGAAATGGTCTAAAATGGTTTGCAGATCAGCGAGGTTTTGCTTTGGATGAATTCCAAAGTTATGAGGGTGCCACCATAGATGATATATTTCCCCTGTTTTGGCAGCCTCCGTCATTTCGCTTTTAATTCTGTTTAGCCGGATATTATTTAACAGCGGGTATTGGATTTTTGGCCTTAATAGTCTGGAGAAAGGAATTTCTAAGGGTAAATCCTTCTGGATGGTGAGATGGGAATGTGGAAAAGAAGTTTTTTTACCAACAGGAAAAAGGGTGTCAGCAGTCCTAAAAATTTTCTTTAAGAGGGTTTCCTTTTCCGGATTCTGCCAAAACCAGTTTTTAGGATTACTACGTATCACTAAAAACCCAGCTTCTTTACAGCTTTTTAAATAGGAAGCATTATATTGGTTACGAGGAAAAACCAGGGAGATAGGAAGTATATTAAATTTTTTCAGGCTTATTGATTTTGCAGCTTCTAAATCAGCCATAAAATCAGGTAGTGTCTGACCTTTTTCCATGGTATAAAAATGTCCGAAAGTATGGCTACCTAATTCCTGCCCTGGGGTGTTTAATATTTGGGTGACGAGACCCGGAGCAAAAAGGCTTTTTTTATGTATGCTCCTATTTTCATACCAATTATAGGCAGACAAGGCACTGTTGGCATATCCTGGTACTATTTTAGGGGCATATGTTTTCCATTCTTTTTTATTTTTAGCCATAATCATACCTACTATGGCCCAAGTAGCATCTATATGGTATTTTTCAAAAACAGAGAGGATTTTAGGAATTACTTTTTGGGTAGTTTTATAAAAGTTTTTTGGTTTCAAAGGATCTGCTTTATCAAACCTCCCCCAATGCAGTTCAAAATCAATAGATATGATGAAGATTGGTGGGTGTGGCATTCAACTTTATATGGTTAACCTTTGAGATAAAATGGAAAAATAAATGAATTCTGATATATGAAATTTCTTCATATAGCGTAAGCCACTATGACTTTCCGAGTCCTATCAAAACAGATTTTTTCTCCTCGATAACAATCCGGTTTATATATAAATACTAACTATAGACTCATGAATATATATAACAAATAATTTAACCCAAAACTAATACCTGGTTTTTTTGGAGTTTATTTCTTTTTAATATAATATATGACAGTTTAAGTATGTACTTCAGCATTATCCTCCTGGTATATTTGGAATATTATCTCCTAATAGGCCAATTGCGATCTGAACATCCAAATTTTCTTCACTCTCTAATATTAGCACATATCCGTCAAATCCCACCCAATCTTCATAAGTAGTGGAAGTACCGTCAGCCAAATCGGTAACAATAGTTTCGCTTATGCCTGTAGCCCCATTTATAGCGTTTAGTTCTCTTACTACGGGACCATCCTGCTCTGGGGATGTACTGTGGATTCTTACAGGATATACATTTCCATCTTGAGTACCATTTAACCTTACAGTGATTAAAGTACTGTTTTCATCGGTTTTTAAAAATGTAATCTCTCCAAAAACCCCTGAATTTTCTATTTGCTCTATTGGAAAAGTGGTTTCAAATTGTTCTGGTATAGGATCATCATCCGTTTCACATGAGGAAAAAGTCAAAAACAGAACAGCCAGGAAAAAGATATACTTTATATTATTCATTGGATAGAGTATTAAGAGTCATTAAATGTGTATGATGCAAAAATAAAACCAGTATAGTTTTATTCTCTAAATTTATATGGAAGTATTACGGCTAACTGTTTTTTTGCCTGAGTAGAATCATTCCAAGGTGCAAATATGATGAAAGGCTTAAATTTTCATTTCCTCTTTTATATCAGCTTTAAAAATATCCCTTTCAATTTATGCCCCATCATTGACCAATGCATCAAAAATTACTGGTATATAAGTCTGTATCATCCGTTTGCGAGCAATAACTGTCCGATAGTGTACTGCAAAATCTTATATCATCCTTTTAATAAAAATTTTTATTTTTATTATTTTATTTTTTACTAGTAGTGATGCAACTGTTTGGATAGTTAAAATCTGATAAATACTGTACGGTAAGTATACAGCTTATACAAAAATACTTTAAAAATGTATTAAAAAGATACACTTTACCGGTCATGCCAATTATCAGTGAAAGAGGTATTGCACCTTTTGATATAATGATATCTGAATTTAAGAAATGTAGTGGTACAGGTTATGAATATAAGATGGTATAAGGATTAAAAGCTTAAAATCAAATAATTATACATCTTTAACCTATCATCATATGAAAACTTTATTAACATTCGCAGTAGCCATGGGCATCACATTGTCAAGTTTCGCTGGACCAAAAAACGAATTAGCCACCATGTCCAGTATTTCTCTTAAAGAACAAAAGGCCAAAATCACCCTAATGGAAGGACTTGGGAGAGTCAAAATATTAATAAAAGATGAAAAGGGTTCTACTATATATTTTACTTCTCATAAAGTGAAAGAAAATGTAGTATTGCCTATTAATTTGGAAGAACTTCCAGCTGGGAAATATACGATCCAGATCAAAAGTAAAGATTCCAGTATAGAATACCCTATAGAAACTATCGCCAAGAAAAAAAATAAGGCCAGTTTTAAAGCTAATGTGAAGACATTGGGAGATAAATTTGTAAAGGTATCTCTCTACGAAATGATTGAAGACGGTCCTGTCACTGTGAAAGTATATGACAAATCTCACCGTCTATTATTAAAAGAATATGTTGAAGGAGGCGTATTTGCCAGAAAGTATGAATTTAACCATATAGCTATACAGGGTTTGTACTTTACTTTAACGGATAAAAATGGATATGTTGAGACATATCAACTTTGATCTATTCCCTTAATCCACCTCTATTTTTAAATATAGAGGTGGATTTTTTTTTGCCTTTTTTTTTAACAGATTAACGTTTTTTTATATATATTAACCAACAAATTTTATTGTTCACTGTTTATACACTCAATCATCATTTAAATCTTAAGCATATAAGTTAAAAAAAGGTAGTTTCATTTAAATCCGGAGTATTATGGTAGAATTAATGATAATGGAATCACCTTTGGGAAACATCAAACTAATCGCCGAAGATGACTATTTGCTTTCTTTACAGTTTACGGAGGAAGAAATTACACTTAATCCCCCAAGTCCTTTCCTTTTAAATGTAAAAGAACAGCTCGAACTTTATTTTGAAGGTAAGCTAAAATTGTTTGACATTCCTGTAGGATTGATTGGCAGTACTTTCCAACAGAAAGTTTGGATGGAAGCCAATAAAGTGCCTTTTGGGGAAACCACCTCTTACCATACCATCGCCCATTCGCTGGACAAACCTAAAGCAGTCAGGGCAGTGGGTGCGGCCAATGGTGCCAATCCTATTCTGATCGTTATTCCGTGTCACCGCATCATAGCCAAATCAGGCCAACTAACCGGGTATGCGGGCGGGCTGTGGAGAAAACTTAAATTACTACAACTCGAGGCGAGAGATCAGCCGGGCAATCAATATTCTCTGGGTTTTTAAACCCAGAGAATATTTTAGCTTCCCATAAATTTACCTTATCTAATCAAACTGTTTTAATATACTGTGTAATAGGCTGTATTTAAGACCATATCATATTGGTGTTATAAAAGGTGCCTATTAGAATGATTTTCGTCTTAGCTCTTTTTTATCTAAATTTGGAGCTGATCTGCCGTTATGAAAATCATTCTTAAAGAAAACCAGAAAATATTCTTTGCATCAGACTTTCATTTGGGTGCCCCAGATGTATCTAGCAGTAAAAAGAGAGAAGAAAAAATCATCCGTTGGCTTGATACTATTAAAGATGAAGCAGGCGCTATATTTTTGGTAGGTGATATATTTGATTTTTGGTTTGAATATGACAAAGTGATTCCTAAAGGATTCATCAGATTTCTGGGCAAAATCGCCAGCCTCAGAGATAGAGGTATTCCAATTATTTTTTTTACCGGAAACCACGATTTATGGATGAATGATTATTTCACTGAAGAGTTGGATATTCCAGTTTACCCACATCCCCTCCAAATAGTAGTCAATAGGAAAAAATTCTTAGTGGGGCATGGTGATGGATTGGGGCCCGGAGATAAGAAATATAAATTTTTAAAAACATTTTTTACCAATAAAACCTGTCAGTTGCTTTTTAAATGGGTACATCCAGATATCGGAATTCGTATTGCCCAAAATTGGTCGGGAAACAGCCGGATTACCAATCAGAAAAAGCAGGAAGACTTTTTTAAGGGTGACCAAGAATGGTTATGGCAATACTGCAAACATGTAGAGCAGCAGATGCATTTTGATTATTACATCTTTGGTCATAGGCATCTTCCGCTGGAGTTGCCGGTAGGAGATAGCGCTCATTATATCAATTTAGGGGAGTGGGTAAGTCAGTATACTTATGGGGTTTTTGATGGTCAGAATTTTCAATTAAAGCATTTTAAGTATTAGATATTTGTAAGGTTTATAGAAGATGCTCTCAGATGGATAGGAGGATTTGGGTTTTGTTTTCGCTCTGTTTGATAGGTCATTTTTCTTTTGCGCAGGAGATAACTTGGGATTTGAAATCTGACCTTTCCATAAAAGGTGCCGATCTGGTGTCTATAGATAATAGAGGAATGATTTTCTATACCCAGTTAGATGGCAGTATTTATCAGACTTCTTCCAAAGGAGCAAGTATAAACCATGTATCTGTCGCATCCCAAGCAAAAATTTCACATCTAGAAGCCGGTAGAACAATGAATATTTTTGCCTTTTATAAAGATCTTCAGCGCATTGTATTATTCGATAGATTTCTAGCGCCGGTTATCCAGGTATCTTTGATAGATCTCGATATTGGGATGGCATCGATGGCTACCCTGGGCAATAATTATGGGCTATGGCTATTTGATGAAAGTGATATGTCTCTTAAAAAATATGATTTGCGAAGACAGGCCCTATTACAGCATCAGGTACTAAATTTAGTATTGCCAAATCAGGAATGGGACATAATGGATATTAAAGCTTTCCAGAATATGGTTTTTTTACGAACACCGGATCTGGTATTCATATTTGATGAACAAGGCAATTTGTTGAAACAACTTTCTATTCCTGGAAAAAATCCTCTTGGAGTGCTGGGCGAATGTATATATAATATAGAAGATGGAAAAATAATTGAATATAAATGGAACACGGGCATGAAAACTGCGTTTAATCTGCCATCAGGAATTAAATATGGTAATATAGCCTTACAATCTGACCAAATAGTATTTTATGATCAGCAGGTATTCGCTATATATGAAAATCCATTTTCTACCAATAGATAAGATATAAAGTTCAAACTGAAGATAAAAGCTATTTAATTTTTATCTTCTATAATTTTTGCAAAATAGCCGTTTAATGGAAAAACCTCTACTTACATTACAGTACTTATTTATTTTTATAGGATTTGTTCTCATATTGGGTACGAGCTACCCCAGCTACTCCCAGATATTTAGCAGAAATAAAGAAACGAGGGTTTCTTTTCCGACAGAAATAAATGTTCCGGAAGTAGATTTCCAACTTAAATCTACGGGTATTAAAAAATTTGATGTTAATCTGGAGAAAAAACCTATTAACAATACCAAAATTAAAATTTATGATTTTCTGGGAAATTTAATTCTCGAGGATTTTATATCCCCTGCTGATGGTAAACGCAAAAGTTACGACCTGAGCCAGACCAGTTCAGAAATATTTGTGGTAGAAATCGGTAATTCTAAATATAATAAGACCAAAAGCATATACGCAACCCCTCAGGGTAAAAAACAAAAATCAGAGGAAAGTGAATAATAAAAAATATAACCCGCCAATAGCGGGTTATATTTTTAGATATGTTTATTTAAGCTATTTCGACTAACTTGATATCAAAGATCAAATCCTGGCCTGCTAGAGGATGGTTAGCATCCAAAGTGATTTTTTCATCATCTACATGAACCACTTTTACCGGCATAGGCTGCCCTTCTTGATTTTGGATAGATAGGTCCATACCCACTTCTGGGTTTATATCTGCAGGTACCTGGGTGCGTGGAATGTCGACCATCATTTCATCCTTCTTCTCGCCGTAGGCCTCTTCAGAAGGTATGGTGATACTTTTATCCTCACCTATATTCATTCCGTGCACTGCTGCATCGAAACCTTTTATCATGTTTCCATCTCCAAGGGTGAATTCAAGCGGTTCTCTACTTTCTGAGCTATCGAAAATAGTCCCATCTTTCAATTTTCCAGTGTAGTGTACTTTTACGGTGTTTCCTTTAGTTGCTACAGACATTTTTGTATGTTTTGTGTTATTTATATGATTAAAGCAAAGTTAACAAAATAATAAAAGGATAAAAAGTCCTACCCAACCTATTTGATATTATGTCCGATCATGTGCGTAATTTGTTCACTAATGGACATGTAATGCTTAGTTTATGCCCTTTTTTCACTAAATTGACCCAATATTTTTGTGGCATCATTTCAGCCAACCTTTTATTAAACGTTTTATATTATGGAAGAGCATAATCTTGGAAGAATTCTAATAGTAGATGATAATGAAGACCTATTATTTGCTGCTAAAATGTTATTAAAAAAGCATGCAAAAGAAGTCATGATCGAAAAAGATCCACGCAGGATTCCTTTTTTGGTCAATAATAACACTTACGATGTTATTCTATTGGATATGAATTTTACGGAAGATACTACTTCCGGTAAAGAAGGCTTTCATTGGTTAAAACAGATAAAAGAAATAGATCCAAATGCAGTTGTAATATTGATTACGGGATTTGGGGATGTTGAAATGGCAGTCAGGGCGCTTAAAGAGGGAGCTACGGATTTTATCCTAAAGCCGTGGCAAAATGAGAAGCTTTTGGCTACCTTAAATTCGGCAATTAAATTAAAAGAAAGTTACAACCAGGTAGACAAACTTTCCAAAAAACAAAAACAGTTGCAGGCAGATCTGAAAAAGTCTTTCACGGACATCATTGGTAGCAGTTCAGTCATGAAAAATGTATTTTCTATCATCGATAAAGTGGCCCAGACTGATGCCAATGTATTGATATTAGGTGAAAACGGCACTGGAAAAGAGCTCATTGCCCGCGCTATACACGATAGGTCCCATAGAAATGAAGAGATATTTGTTGGCGTAGATATGGGATCCATTACTGAAAGCCTTTTTGAAAGTGAGCTATTTGGTCATAAAAGAGGTGCTTATACGGATGCAAAGGAAGACAGGGCCGGCCGTTTTGAGATAGCTGATAAGGGGAGTCTTTTTCTGGATGAAATAGGGAATCTTTCCCTTCCCTTACAGTCCAAACTATTGACTGTACTTCAAAAAAGGGAAGTCACCAGGATAGGGACCAATAAATCCATACCCGTAGATATAAGATTAATCTGCGCCACCAATATGCCTATTCATGAAATGATAGGGGATAATGCCTTCCGTCAGGATTTGTTATATAGAATCAATACCGTAGAAATTTTTTTGCCGCCCCTGAGAGACCGTCAGGAAGACATACCATTGCTGGCAGAACATTTTTTAAAGTCATATTCTCAAAAATACAGGAAAAGCTTTAAAGGCTTTAAAGGTTCGGCCATGCAGCTGTTACAGCGTTATAACTGGCCAGGAAATATCAGGGAACTTCAGCATGCCATAGAGCGGGCTATCATTATGGCAGAGGGAGATGAACTGGACAGCAGGGACTTTTTCTTTCTTTCCTCTAAACCTACCAATGATAAAATCAGTAATGCCAACACATTGAACCTAGATGATGTGGAGAAAAACGTCATCCAAAAAGCAATAGATAAAAATGGAGGGAATATCTCCAAAGCGGCTAAAGAGCTGGGGCTTACCCGAGCTTCTTTATACAGAAGGTTAGAAAAATATGGATTATAAGATCGGACTGATGGGCAGGGTGGTCTTATTATCGGTCACCTTGTTTTTATCTGCATATTTGATTTTCAGCAGTGGAGGCGTCTTTGCCATTTCACTGCTTATTATATTGGTCATTTCCCAGTTGATTTTTTTAATAAAGTACGCTGAATCCAGCTTTAAAAAGGTGCGTGAGTTTCTTAATAACATTAAGCAAAGCGATTATGCCACTACATATCCTGTAAAGTTTGACGGCACGGAGACGGATGATCTACATATTGAATTTAACGCCATTTTGGCAAAATTAAAAGAAGACCAGGCGGAAAAAGAAGCCAACTATCATTACTTTCGGTCTGTATTTCAACATTTAAGTATAGGACTTATAACTTTTGAGGAGGACGGGAGCATTCAGATACTTAATACCGCAGCTAAACGAATGCTCAATATCAATCAGCTGCATCATATAGGAGAAATCCAGCATGTGAACAAAGAACTCCACCATGCCATTCAAAGCCTCAGGACAGGAGGAAGTGAACTGATCAAAATAGCACATCCGGATGGTATCATGCAGCTTTCTGTGTATGTAATAGAACTGGTTCTCAGGGATGTTAAATTTAAACTGGTTTCTTTGCAAAATATCCAAAGTGAGCTGGAAGAAAAAGAAATGGAAGCATGGCAAAACCTGGTAAAAGTACTCACCCATGAAATTATGAATTCTATAGCACCCATCTCTTCTCTTGCCGCAACCATTCGTTCTGATATCCAGCATAAAATCGAGCATCATCAGGAAGTCAATATAGATGAGGTAGATGATTATCTTATGGGCATAAGTACCATAGAAAAAAGAAGTGAAGGCCTGATAAACTTTGTAAGTGATTTTAGAAGCTTGGCCCATATACCGTTACCTAAATTTACGGCTATATCCATCTCGGACCTCTTTGAAAGAATGGAAATACTCTTTCAACATCAACTGGATGAAAATCAGATTAAACTTGAGAAACATATCGATCCAGCTGATCTCCTGTTTTTTGCTGATTGCAATATGATAGAACAGGTACTTATCAATATTATTCAAAATGGTATTCACGCTTTGGAAGATATTCAGGATAAGAAAATTACCCTTACTGCTTTTATAGATGAAAACGGTAAGATCATTCTGGAAATTATGGATTCGGGAAAAGGCATAGAGGAAGAAGCCATGAGCAAAATCTTTATACCATTTTTCACCACTAAAAAGAAAGGCTCCGGAATCGGTCTGAGCTTGTCCAAACAGATCATGCGGAGGCATAAAGGCAACATTCAGGTCCGTTCCGCCCTGGGTGAGGGTACAGTATTCAAATTGATATTTAATGGATAACAGAGGACGCTTTTTCGTAGTAAAAACCTAAGCTCAGACAGCTGAAAATTAAACTCTTTTTGAAGCTAAAAGAAAGCATATCTTGATTAATGATAATGTTTTTATACTTAAATTATTATTTTTTAACTTGGCCAATATGGATACAGCAAATGATCAGTGAATAATGAGAATCGGGTTTTATAGGAATTCAAATCATAACATTTTAATGTAATTGATAAACTTTTTTTTGATATTCATATTGAAAAAGTTTTATGTCAAGATGGGTACCACCGGTAAAATGAAACCTTTATATACTCATATAACAATCGATTTCGGTGAATTTACTGGTTTTTTATTTTTTGGAATAGGTATAATTTGATTTCAAATACCTTAAATTCGAACTACTTAACTTGAAATATTTAATTCATGATTGTTGAAAAATTAAAGCTTAAGGAGGAACGGGAGAAAAAAAAACATTGGAAAAAATGGGGCCCCTACCTGACAGACCGGCAATGGGGCACCGTCCGAGAAGACTATAGTCCTAATGGATCTGCCTGGGAAAACGTCACCCATGAAGATGCACGCAGTAAAGCCTATCGGTGGGGAGAGGAAGGAATAGCAGGTATTAGTGACCATAAACAGAAGCTTTGTATAGCTTGGGCATTTTGGAATGGCAAAGATCCTTTGATTAAAGAACGCCTTTTTGGACTGACAGGAAACCAGGGGAATCATGGAGAAGATGTAAAAGAAGTCTATTATTATCTGGATTCTAGTCCCACGCACAGTTACATGAAGATGCTATATAAGTATCCTCAAAATGAATTTCCATACCGTGAACTGGTAGAAGAGAATAGAAGAAGAACTAAAAATGATCCCGAGTACGAATTGATGGATACCGGCATATTTGATGAAGATGCCTATTTTGATATTTTTATAGAATATGCCAAACATGATGTAGAAGATATAGTAGGGCGGGCCACAATCCATAATAGAGGTGCCGAAGAGGCTACCATATGGGTGATGCCTACGATATGGTTCCGCAAAAATTGGTTTTCAGGTAATGAACCCTATATTCCTAGAATGAGCAAAGAAGGGGATAATAAAATATCGGCCTTTATGCCTAAATCTGGAAGGTATACTTTTACTTTTTCGGATGAACCTGAACTGGTCTTTTGCGATAATGAGACCAATAGGGAAAAACTTTACAATATAGAAAATCAGAAAAAATATCTTAAAGATGCTGTGAATGACTACGTAGTATCAGGAGATGATCGGCATTTAAATCCCAATTTCATAGGTACGAAGGCTGCTGCCATATATAAAATAACTATCCCAGCTGGTGGATCTTCAGAAGTAGATTTTAGGATGCAACATCAGAAATCTGCCCAGGACGTACAGCAGGTAAAAGACATTATCGATGATAGGAAGGCGGATGCAGATGAGTTTTACAGTGATATCCAGAAAAACGTGACGGATCCAGAACTGAAAAGCATCCAGCGGCAGGCATATGGAGGTATGCTATGGAGTAAGCAGTTCTATTATTATAATGTAGAGCGCTGGCTGGAAGGAGACCCTGGTAGATATGTGCCTCCTTTGCAAAGAAAGCAGGGAAGGAATAAGCATTGGCGTCATATACAGAACTATGATATCATATCTATGCCGGATAAGTGGGAATATCCATGGTATGCAGCCTGGGATTTGGCCTTTCACTGCATTCCGCTGGCCAGGCTGGATCCTGATTTTGCCAAAGCCCAGCTTTTGCTTCTGCTGAACGATTGGTACATGCATCCCAATGGACAGATACCGGCATACGAATGGAATTTCAGTGATGTAAACCCACCGGTGCACGCCTATGCTGTACTGCGGGTTTTTCAGATAGATAAGGGGATGCGGAATGACGGAGGTGATTACGAATTTCTCGAAAGATGCCTGCATAAACTTATGCTGAATTTTACCTGGTGGGTAAATCAGAAAGATAATGAAGGTAAAAACATTTTTGAAGGGGGATTTCTAGGTCTTGATAATATCAGTATTTTTGACAGGAGTAATCCGGAAAAATTTGCAGGTAAACTGGAACAGGCTGATGCCACCTCCTGGATGGCCATGTTTGCACTGAACATGCTGAGGATTTCCCTTGATCTATGCGATCATAATAAAGTCTATCAGCATACTGCTACCAAATTTATGGAACACTTCCTTTATATAGCAGGTGCAATGGCCAATATAGCTGGAGAGCACATTACACTTTGGGATGACAATGATAATTTCTTTTACGATGTGCTTCACATGGATGGGCAGAAGCCCGAGATGATGAAGGTAAAGTCTATCGTGGGGATCATACCACTTTTTGCTGTGGAGGCGATAAGGGAAGAAATGTTTGAAAACCTCCCGGAATTTAAGAAACGTTTGGATTTTTTCTTAAAAGAAAAGCCCAAATTGGCTGCTCTGGTCTCTAGCTGGATTCAGCCTGGTAAAGATAAACGCCGTCTGTTTTCATTGTTAAGGGGGCATAGGATGAAGAGTATTTTGACCAAACTGTTGGATTCAAAGGAATTTCTTTCTCCTTATGGCATCCGTTCACTCTCCAAGGATCACGAACGCAATCCTTATTCCCTGGTGCTTAACGGTCATAATTATAGTATCAAATATACACCTGGAGAAGCTGATACCTCTATGTTTGGGGGCAATTCCAACTGGCGTGGGCCCATATGGTTCCCTATTAATTTCCTGATCATTGAGTCGCTGAAGAAATTTAATTTTTACTACGGGGGAAGTTTTGCCATAGAATATCCTACAGGGTCAGGAAAATATGTAACCCTGGACATGGTCGCTAGAGAATTGTCATACAGATTGATCAGTATCTTTAAAAAGGATAAATTTGGCAAGCGACCTGTGTACGGTGACTGTCATGCGATGCAGCATGATCCTTATTTCAACGACTACATATTATTTTATGAGTATTTTCATGGTGATACAGGTCAGGGACTGGGCGCTTCCCATCAGACAGGCTGGACAGGCCTTGTGGCAGAAATGATACATAAGTATTACAAAGAACCTGAGAAAGAAGATGAGTCTCTTACCTTATTTAGAAATTGATAGAATTGAAGCGGGCTGTGATGAGGTGGGAAGGGGATGTTTATGCGGACCAGTAGTTGCGGCGGCAGTTATCCTTCCTATTGGTTTTGCCAATGCGTTTATCAATGATTCAAAAAAATTGACCAAAGGAAACCGGGAAGAACTGGTAGATGTCATCAAATCCAATGCACTGGCCTGGTCTATCGCTCAGGCCAGCGTGGAGGAAATAGATAGGATAAATATACTTGAAGCTTCTTATCTTGCCATGAACAGGGCAGTAGAAAGACTGGCGCAGAGACCGCAACATCTATTGATAGATGGCAATAGATTCAAAACTGATCTGGGGATTCCTTTTGACTGTATAGTGAAGGGAGATGGCAAATTTGCCAGCATCGCAGCGGCTTCTATATTGGCAAAAGTTTACCGTGATGAACTGATGTGCAGACATGCCATCGACTATCCGGGCTATGGCTGGGAGACCAATGTGGGATATCCCACACAGGCTCATAGAGAAGGCATAGGTAAAATGGGGATCACACCACTGCACCGAAAATCATTTCGGCTACTTCCGGAGCAGCTTGAGTTTCCTTTTTAAATATAATTGCCAAAAATTACCACAGCCATAAGGCTTTTCAAAACAAAAAAAGAATTTAATCAAAGTCCGTTGTACTCACAGAATATAGTAACCTCCCCATTTTCAAAGATCTGTATCCTAAAATAATTTCCAGTAAAAATCTTGGCTATTATATTATTCAGCCTGCTAAGACCCCGGTATGAATTTCAGTGATATAGAATTCACACAGTGCCTTAGGTTTTTATTGGTCAGATATTCTCCTTCAAAGACGTGACCCAAATGTCCTTGGCAGTTGGCACAGACTATTTCTATTCGTCTGCCATCAGCATCGGGGAATCTTTTTACTGCACCTTCTATTTCATCATCAAAACTTGGCCAGCCACAGCTACTTTCAAACTTGTGCTGGGAGGTATAAAGGGGTGCATTACATCTTTTGCAGATATATGTTCCTTTTTCTGAATGTAGGTAGTACTTGCCCGTACCGGGATATTCTGTTCCTTTATGTACTATGATCCTTTCCTCTTCGGGAGTGAGTGAGTTGTAATTGTCCATCATATGTGTTCTTAACAAACAAAATCAAATATTGATTCATGAAAAAGCACTGAATTTAAAGGCATATCCATTGATGAGTATAACAAGCAGATTTATATAAAGTTTGATGCAAATTTTTTTTGTAGAAGAGGTAAGGGTTTTGGTAAAAAAAAACCTCTAGAAAGATCTAAAGGCCGTATGTGCGCACGAGAAGATTCGAACTTCCACACCCGAAGGCACCACCCCCTCAAGATGGCGTGTCTACCAATTTCACCACGTGCGCAGTAAGGGATAGCAAAAGTATAAAGTTATAGGTTTCAGTCCAAATCTCTTTTAGGAAAAATATCTGGCTATATTACCTTTTTATGAAAGGTGACACCTTTAGTGTTATGAATCAATCGGTTAAAATGATTTGTTCTATAGGTACTGTTATGCCTACGGTATTGGAAAGAAAGTATTTGGTGGCTTCCAGTACATTTTCCCATTCTTCAGATGTTATCTGTGAGCCGATCACATGATTATCAGCCTGCTCAAAGCTCATTTTCATCTTAAGATGTTCAGGAGTTTCGATAGATTCAAACATCTCCAGCATAGCGGGAACTGACACCACAAAGTCTTGGTGCTCATCATCTTCATAATAATATCCCATGAACAATGGTTGTGTTATTTTACTAAAAGTTTCTGGAGTCATTTTGCTTTTTAATAATACAGCCAAGCTCGTAAAACCATTCACATGTTGCTCCTCCATCCAATATTTAGCCATATCCCCTTCGCGTGGTATTCGGACGACTCCATTATCGGTGTAATAGTTTTCCATTATATTTTTGATCCATGGATTGAAAAAAAGATCTAATCTGCCACCAAAATCCCTGATGGCAGGTGAATAGAGCACGATAGCTGCTATATCTGCCTGCTCTGATGCCAGCATGAGTGACAGCGCACCGCCCATAGAGGTTCCTATGATCACGACCTTTTCCCCCAGAGATTTCCCAATTGAAAATGCTTCTCTGGCACTATCCGCAAGATCCTGAGCGGTTAGGTGCTTTAAGGCATCTTCTCTTTTTATACCATGTTCAGGCAGCCTTGCCAGGTAAAGATTTGCTCCATAATATTGAGCTAATTCCCTATGTATAGGATGGCCTTCCTTCTCACTGGCGCCAAATCCATGAATGTAAACAAATGCATATTCTGTCTTTTGTTTATTGAGACTATCCAACCAGACGATCTTGGCCTCATTGTCAGGTTTTAACCCACGGACAGTATCTTCCCGCAACCTTACGTAATTTTCAAGTTCTGTAAGATTAAAAGGCACTTCCGGATATTCCCCAGCCAGATCTGCTGTCCGTTCCCGAGGACCCAGCATATAACCTATTGCCAGAAGGATGGCAATGACCATCGAAACGATCCCTATTTTCTTAAGCATGTAATCAGTATTTGAAAGATCAAAACTAAAGGCTTTTACCACAGTATCCAACGGATCAGATTTCCTTTAGCCCACAGTAAATATAAAAATGCTTTTTTAAAGGAGGGGGAACATCTTGTTTATTTTATTATTATCAAGCGTCAATAATGATTAGTTTATTTATATTCAATAGGTCGGCTCTATACCATATCCCCACAAAATTTCATTAGAGCAGGTCCTTTTACCTAGGATATTGATGATAATAATGATCACATTATGTATTAGCGTTTTAAAAGACGGATGAATTAATGGGCAGATTTTTGAATTAAATCTTTTTATTTATTTTGCATCAGAAATATAATAAAAGTATGAAGACCATATTGAAGATTTGTTTGTCATTGGCCATTCTGGTTACCGTCTCATGCCAGGAAAGCTACATAAAGTCTGAAAGTGATAAAATAAAACTCACAGAACTGGAAAGGCATATCGTGATGCTTTCTTCGGACGAATTTATGGGCAGGATGCCTTTTACAGTTGGTGAAGAGAAAACGCTGGATTATCTCGAAACTGAATTTAAAGCTATAGGATTGACACCAGGGAATGATGACAGCTTTTTTCAGGATGTACCCATGGTGGAAATTACTACTCATCCTGCAGATAAAATGACAATTAAGCATCCTAATGGCCAGTTAGATATCGCAGGGCTTAAGGACTATGTGCTGTGGACACAGCGAAGGGAAGCGAAAGTAACATTTGATGATGCGGAGATGATTTTTGCTGGCTTTGGAATAGTGGCGCCGGAATATGGATGGGATGATTATAAGGATATTGATGTAAAAGGTAAAATTGTAGTAGTATTAGTCAATGACCCTGGATTTGGTACCGATGACGAAAGTCTTTTTAAAGGAAATACAATGACTTATTATGGCAGATGGACTTATAAATATGAAGAAGCTTCACGTCAGGGAGCCTTAGGTTGCCTGATTGTTCACAATACCATTCCGGCAGGATATGGATTCAATGTTGTTCAAAATAGCTGGGAGGCTTCCAAGCTTTATCTGGATGAAGGCGAAAACGAACCCTACAAACTTGCCTTTGAAGGTTGGCTTACCCTTCCTGCTGCCAATAAACTTTTTGGACTGGCAGGTTTGAATGAGCGGGAAATGCTTGCCAAAGCAAGGAAACAGGAATTTATACCGGTTTCTATGGGACTTTATGCATCATCTGGTATTGAAGTCACCACCAAATATAATGTGAGTAAAAACGCCATCGCCATGATAGAAGGATCTAAACGGCCTGATGAATATATCATCTATACAGCTCACTGGGATCATTTGGGCATAGGTAAACCTGATGAAACTGGGGACAGTATTTATAATGGGGCACTTGATAATGCCAGTGGTACTGCAGCTTTACTGGAACTGGCAAGAGCATTCAACCAATCAGAGAACCGGCCGGAAAGAACAATTGTGTTTTTGGCAGTAACAGCAGAAGAGCAGGGTCTTTGGGGTTCTGCTTATTATGCAGCAAATCCTATATATCCAAAAGAAAAAACAGTGGCTAATATCAATATGGATGGTATTAACCCCTATGGTAAAATGAAGGATATCGTATTAGTAGGGAAAGGACAGTCTGAATTGGAGGAAATTCTGGAAGAAGAGGCAAAGAAAGTAGGGCGATATACCTCACCCGAACCCACACCTTCTGCAGGATATTATTTTAGATCTGATCATTTTAATTTTGCAAAAATAGGAATACCGGCACTTTATACCAATACTGGGGTAGACCATATGGAGAAGGGTATAGAGCATGGAAAGGTTTTACAGTTGCAGTATACGGCTGATTTTTACCACAAGCCTTCTGACCAGTATGATGCCGCACGGTGGGATCTTGAGGGAGCAGTAGATGATGTGCAGTTATTATATCAGGTGGGTAAAATATTGGCATTTAGTGATAGATGGCCAACCTGGAAAGCCGGTTCGGAGTTTAAAGCAACCCGTAATGCTTATATGGAAGGTGGGAAATAGCACTCTTTTAAAAAATATTGATTAGCAATGAACAAAACCTATAAATCTTAAATAAGGATTAAACTCCTTCAAGTTAGGAATAATGATTTAAACAGAAAAAAAGGCTGCCGATTCTGGCCGCCTTATCATATAAAATCAAATTAATTGAAAAGTATTTGAACGAGATATAATCTGTAATTCTAAATTAGAATCCCAAACCTACAGCCAGGGCCGTTGGATTAATGTTAAATTCTTTTCCTTTTGTGGCAGCACCTGTTTCTAGATTGATGGTATAAACTGCTGTTTTACCGTTTGTTTGTAGAAGGGCATAGCCCATATTTGAATGTCCTCCAATATCAAAGCCATTGTTACAGTCAAAGGCAATATTAGTATTGCCTATAGCTACCAAAACACCATCATTTGGTGGATCCTGTTTGAATAGTTTATAGTTATCGGAATCTAATACATAGAGTGTTGTTGTTTCCGCACCTGGGAAATTATTCGTATATGCCGCTGCATTTACTACTGGTTGGTGAGGATTGAGTATCCCATCTACAAATACCACAGTACCTAAGTCCGGATGAAGTCTTAGGTTTTGGCCTTGATTACTGACCAATCTAATTCTATCTACTGTAGGATTAAAGTCAAATCCAAAAGTAGATCCGGTAAGCATCGGGAATAACCCTGACCCTATGGCAGTCACCATACCATTGGCAGTATTTACAGTCAATAATCGGCTTTTGTCGCTGATAGCATATAGAGCCCCATTTGCTGGTCGAAAATCTAGCCCCACGATAGTTTCACCTGCTTCCAAACCTTGCAGATCGACAGCATTCATATTGGGAGCATCAGGGTTAAATCTATATAATTTGTTTTGAGCATCCGTTGCATATGCCACAGGATTGGTTTTAAAAGCCAAACCTATAATAGGCAGATCAAACCTATTCACAAAAGATGCCTTGCCCGTATTAAGATCTATCATGTACAGTTTGGACTGTTTATCATGATAAGTCACAGCTAAAGAAACAGCATTATCCGGGTTGATGTCAAAATTACCTGATCCTTCAAAATTTACCCCCAGATCTCCTACTTCCTGAAGTCCGCCTTCATTCGGCGGTGTTTGGATAAAAAGTTTATTCTTACTAAAATCAATATCATATAACTGTGTTTCAGAAGCACCGGATACACTGTTGGTATAGGCAACAGCTCCGATCATAGGCAGGTCACCTCCTGAAATATTTCCATCTGTGGCCACTACTGTACCTAGTTCTGGATGAAGTCTTAAATTTTGTCCCGAAGCGGTTACTACTCTTATTCTATCTACAGTAGGATTAAAATCCAAGGAAGCATTTTCCCCTTGTAGGGCAGGGCTAAAACTTGATACCCCTAAAGCCGTTGCGGCTCCTGTTTGTTCATTAATAATGTATATCCTGCTTGTTTCTCCTAATCCATACAGTTGGCCGGTCGCAGGACGATAATCTATACTTATGATTTTGTCTCCATCGACCAACCCTGTTAAAGTACGAACATCCTTAGGATGGTTTAGATTTCTAGCATCAAATGTTGCTATGCGACTATCGTTGGTTAATCCGGTAAACATTACTTCTGGAGCAAATCCAGGCATTTCAGAAGGGGGGATTTCATTTCCTGCATTATCACAGGATGCTCCCAATAGTAAGTACAATGAAAGAATGATCCCCGGCAGCTTAAAGTTGTTTTTGTTTTTCATGATTATGTGTTGGTTGTGAATGTTTGGAGATACGGTATAAAGTTTTGAAGTGGATGCAGTGCTTACATTTTTTTTTGAATGTTTTAGTATATAACTATAAAGCTATAATATGCTGGTGCTTTTTTTGTGTGGGATGTCCAAATAACCATCACCTATCATTTTTCACCATATGCAGGGCACAGATATAGAATCTTTTGTAGGAGACATTCAATCTCAAGTATTGGACAATTACGATACATTAGTAGCCATTACCCCCCGACTGATTATAGCTGTGGTTTTATTGCTGATATTTTGGTTTTTAGGATATTATGTAAAGAAGCTGGCCAATAAGCGGCTGGAAAAAAACATGAATGATTCACTCCTAGCCAATTTTCTGGCGGGTTTAGTCAGGGGTGTTATTTTACTATTGGGTATTTTGTTCGTATTGAGATTTTGGGGATTTACCGGTGTGGTGACGAGCGTACTTACGGGGGCAGGTATATCGGCGTTCATCATAGGTTTTGCTTTAAAGGATATTGGGGAAAATTTTTTAGCTGGAATTTTACTTGCTTTCAAACGGCCGTTTAAAATAGGGGATGTTATAGAGATTACCGGAATGAAAGGCAGGGTAATAAAGCTGAATCTTAGGGACACCCAAATCAAAACTGAAGATGGCAAAGATGTCTATATGCCCAACGGCTCCATAGTTAAAAATCCCTTGATAAATTTCACTATAGACGGTTTTATCAGAAATCAATTTGACATAGGTCTAGATCATGGCTCAGATTACCCTGCAGCTATCTTACTCATGGAAAAAAGCATGCTCCAGGTCAAAGGTGTCCTTAAAGGAGAAAGGGCTCCAATGGTAGTGGTAAAAGAGATAACCAATAATGCCATTATCGTTACCACCTTTTATTGGGTGAATACTTTTACGCGAGTGCCGGGTTATAACAGAGTTAAATCCCAGGCCATTGTGGAAGTGGTCCAAGCGTTGGAGAAAGCCGGATTTAATTTAAAAAGATGAAAATAAAAATCCAGTTATGGATGTAGGTATTTTTTTATCCATAAAGAGGGTGATATTGATTTATGAGGTATGAAGGGAGGTTTTTTTATTTAAAAATTTAATTCTCTTATTTCTACCTTCCTATTATAAAACCATATATCTTTAGTTGACTTTTAAATATGCGCTATTCGCATCCATTTAAAATGACACAAAGAGGGTAGTGATGTAAGTGTTTTTGCATGAGTACGTCCAGGAATATGGTATAGGTTATGATCATTATAAAAGAATTTTAAAATAAATGAAAAGCTTTATATTAATTATCGTTTTGTTTAGTCTGAACTTTTTGGCAGCCCACGCACAGGAAGTAGCTACCCAATCTGTATATGTAGAACTCGGTGGAGCAGGTTTGCCATATTCTATCAATTATGATTTTCGGTTTGATCGGTCTAAAATTGATTCGTGGGGTTTGAGGGCAGGAGCAGGGGGATGGGCTATAAAAGACGGAAATTATTCTTCCACCAATATTCTGACCATTCCGGTTCAGGTGACCCGCTTATTGGGTAAGAAAAAGCATTATTTTGAAGTGGGAGGGGGTGCCACTTTTGTAAGATATAGGCATTCATATACACCGTGGGGGCAGTCCGGTAGTACTCTGGAAACAACCAATAACTGGAACTTCATTTTAGATATGGGGGAAACACCCACCATCATCGGTACGTTAAACCTGGGGTATAGACGAATTCCTACAGATGGAGGATTTACCTTCAGGACCAATCTTACACCTATTTTTAATCATAATGGATTTTGGCCATTATGGGTCGGCATCAGTTTTGGATATGCTTTTTAAGCTTTAAAACGGATTGGTTTCCAAAATTGTTGATCATATGTTAAGGGGACGTAGTTTTACTCCCCTAAGTATCATTTTTTTTGAGTATTATTAATACACTTCAATCTTAGGGTATAAATTATAATCATTCAAAGGCTTCCAAACGAATTTTGTTTTGCTTTTGATTTGTTTTTTAGATGTAATTAATATGTAATTTTTTGTATTTTTTATCCTATAATTCCTCTTTAATCAATCCGAACTGTTCTATAATATCGTAAGTAGATGGGCATTTATTTTAGAATTAAAAAGCCTATTACATGCCAAATCTGCCCAAAGTTATATTCCCATGAAAAGTATATTCCTGTTGATTCTTATTTTACTATATTCTTCTCAACAAATTAAAGCCCAACGTAGCAGAGATTACTTCTCCATCGGTATGGGTCCATCTATTATTTATGGAGACAATACGGCCAATTACCCTATGCACGATTATAAAATAAACCCATCATTGAGTTTAGGATATAATGAACAGTTGAGCCACCATTTGGACATTAGGGCTACTATTGGTTTCCAAACCTTAAATAGTGGCAATAAAGTTTATCACCAAGAAGATGATGTATTGGCTAAAGCCGTGGAATGGGGTTTGGCAGGACAGGCAAAAGATTTTTTGGGTGTAGCTACATATATTGATGTCATGCCAGGATATAACTTTAGACCTGTCCTATCCAATATGGTGGGATATCCCTGGCTATACTATGTAGGAGCAGGAGTTGGGGTGATGCATGTAAACAGGAATGATAAAATAGTTATAGGTATAAATGAGGACCGAGAGGCAGCATATGTTATCAGGGAAGAGCGGCGCTCCACTACTGCTGTATATTTTCCACTGCGAGCCGGTATAAGTACGAATTTGGAAAAAGATTATGATATAGGTGTAGAATTTTCCGCTTTAGTTACGACGGGATCAGCTATAGATGGTAACAATATTAGACAAAAGCTTATTGGTGCGGATATGCTTTTTCAGGTACAATTTATCGCAAAGGTATATCTAAATAGGTAAAGTATGGTAGCTATATAAATGTCCGGTATGCAAAATTCCATACTAACTAATAGGTGAAACTTTATTGAAGCTTCAATTTTGATTATCTTTGCACGCTATGAGCCATAAAGAATTTAAAAGATATACCATTACGGCAGCTTTGCCATATGCCAATGGACCATTACATATTGGACACCTGGCTGGCTGTTATATACCTTCAGATATATATGTGCGTTACCTGCGATCACAGGGAAGAGATGTAGCCTTTATATGTGGGTCTGATGAACATGGCGTAGCTATTACCATCAAAGCTAAAAAAGAAGGTGTGACACCCCAAGAAATAGTGGATCGCTATGATGCCATGATGAAGCAGAGTTTTTCTGAATTTGGTATTAGCTTTGACCATTATTCACGCACTTCATCGACTATTCACCATGAAACCGCCTCTGAATTTTTCAGAACACTATATGATAGGGGTGAATTTATCGAACAGATTACTGAGCAGTATTACGATGAAGAAGCTCACCAGTTTTTGGCAGACCGATATATAGAAGGGACCTGTCCTAAATGTGGTTATGAAGCTGCATATGGAGACCAATGTGAGAAATGTGGTACTTCTTTAAATCCTACAGATCTAATAAATCCAAGATCAAAACTAAGTGGAAATACACCCGTGCTGAAAGAAACCAAACACTGGTTTTTGGATCTTGGAAAATATACTCATTTCCTGAAAAAATGGATTTTGGAAGACCATCAGCATGACTGGAAAAACAATGTATTGGGACAGTGTAGATCATGGTTAGAGGCCGGAGAAGGTTTACAGGCAAGGTCCATGACCAGAGATATGGATTGGGGAGTGCCAGTACCGGTAGAGGGAGCTGAAGGTAAAGCCCTATATGTATGGTTTGATGCACCTATAGGGTATATTTCATCCACAAAAGAGTGGGCAGCAGAGAAAGGAATAGATTGGGAGCCATACTGGAAAGATAAAGATACCAAACTTGTTCATTTTATAGGAAAGGATAATATAGTATTTCACTGTATCATATTTCCGGCTATATTAAAAACCCATGGAGAATATATCTTGCCTGAAAATGTGCCGGCAAATGAATTTTTAAATCTGGAAGGAGATAAAATTTCAACTTCCCGTAATTGGGCCGTATGGCTCCATGATTACTTAAAGGAATTTCCTGATAAACAGGATGTCCTAAGGTATGTACTTACGGCTAATGCTCCGGAAACTAAGGACAATGATTTTACATGGAAGGATTTCCAGTCAAGAAATAATTCAGAACTGGTAGCTGTCTTAGGTAATTTCATTAACAGGGCAGTAGTGCTGACGGATAAATTTTTTGAAGGTAAAGTGCCTGCTGCTGACATATTCTCAGAGTATGATCAGGAGATCTTGGAGGGGGTGAAAGAATATCCTGCCAAAATTGCTGCCTCCATAGAAAAGTACAGATTCAGAGAAGCACTTTCATTTGTTATGGATTTTGCCAGAATGGGCAATAAATATCTGGCAGATACTGAGCCATGGAAAGTTATAAAGAACGATGAAAAGAGAACAGCCACCATTCTGAACATTGCTCTAAACATTGGCGCAAATCTGGCCATCGTCGCTGAACCATTTTTGCCCTTTACCTCATTGAAACTGAAGGATATGCTAAATCTTCCATCACTCAAGTGGAAAGATGCAGGTAAGCTATCTTTATTAACCAGCGGATCTAACATAGGAAAAGTAGCCTTATTATTTGAAAAAATAGAAGATGAAACTGTGGAACAGCAAATCAATAAATTATTGGAATCTAAAAAGCAAAACGAAATGGATACTGTAAAAGTCCCTGCCATGAAAGAAATAATCAGTTTTGAAGATTTCACAAAGCTAGATATGAGAGTAGTAAAGATACTTGAAGCTGAAAAACTAAAAAAATCAAAAAAACTCTTAAAATTAACGGTAGATACTGGTATGGGCAAAAGGACCGTGCTCAGTGGAGTGGCGGAACATTTTACTCCCGAAGAACTAATAGGAAAAGAGGTCACGATGCTTTTAAACTTGGCTCCCCGGACTATGATGGGAATTGATTCCGAAGGTATGATTTTAATGGCCGAAGATAGGGATGGTTCACTCAGGCTCCTACAGCCCGATAAATCTACCCATCCAGGGGCATCCATCAGCTAATCGGAGCAAGAATTTAATGTAGTACCTTTAATGGAATGTAGTTATAGGTATAATTTTTAGCATATACCTGAATGAGATAAACCTTAAAAAATACCTAGTTCTAGGTATTTTTTAAGGTTTATACATTGGCTAAATTGCGGTAATTATTTAATCTTTTATGTTATGAAATACTTTTACATAGCTGAAACACCATCTGCCCATGGGCATAAAGAGATACATCATCAGGATTGCCCTATAATCCCGGATATGCTAAATAGAAAATATTTAGGTCCATATAACAACTCCGCTGAAGCATTGAGAAGGGCACTCACTTCAGAACCCAGGGCTGTGTGCTGCCCGGTATGCTGTAAATCAGTTTCTGAAAAAGTGCTGCTCTTCTAGTCCTTACGTCGCGGATAAAATTCATGTGACCTATAATCTTCAAAAATAGGGTTTTGATTTATTGCAGGACTTAGATTAAAAGGCATGAGGTGATATGCCGGTTCTATGGCTTTTTCCCATTCCATGGTTCTATCTTTTAAAGGTATAGGTGCTATCCATTGTGCAGTTGTTCTTGGAGAAGGTAATAATTCAGGGCTAAAATATATTTCGGAAGGAAGGTTACTACTGGGGGTACTTACCATTCCTGTCATATTATCCGGCTGATACTCCCTTATTTTCATTGCGCTTGCGCTAGGGTTGCCTTTTTTATCTGGAAAGATTAATAAGCCACCGTTGGGAGTAGGCAAGGTGACTTTAAAACCTGCTGCATCAGGTACACCATTAGTGGTTCTATAGGTAGGCTGGGTCATTTGTCCATAAGAAAAATGGCTTATACCTATACTAAGTAATATTATCAGGGCTCTTTTCATGTCTTCGTACGTATTTAATTTCTTTATATGTATACGGTTAAAAGTTGTTAAAGTTTAGGAAATCGATTTATTTTATTTGTTTTAATATATTAAATCATAAAATAATAACATTTTAAAAGAACCTTAAATATATTGGGTAAAGTAGCTTGTAGTTCTTTAAATTGTATCTTTACAGGATAAAAAAAAATACATTATGTTATTTTCTGATCTGGGTCTTTCGGGCCCTTTAGTCTCCGCACTGGACAAGCGATCGCTTACGCAGCCTTATCCTATACAGGAAAAAGCTATACCTGCACTGTTGAAAGGAAGGGATGTGCTGGGAATAGCTAAGACTGGGTCAGGGAAAACGCTTAGTTATGCGTTGCCCATCATTGAATTATTAAACAAACAGAAACGTGTAAAAAGCAGAAATATAAAAGCACTGGTCCTGGTGCCTTCTAGGGAACTGGCTATTCAGGTGAATGAAATTTTTAAAGAATTAGGAAGGGCTTTAAATCCTCCGGTTCTGTCAATGGCGGTATATGGTGGGGTTTCTATACAGCCACAAATGAAACACCTTTATGGGACAGAGGTGTTGGTTGCTACTCCGGGGCGTCTCCTAGAGCTTATAGGAAATAATGCTATCAGTATGGAGGGGTTATTGTTTTTGGTTTTGGATGAAGCGGACAAAATGCTTAATGTGGGATTTAGTGGTGAAATGAAAGCCTTGTTAGGCATGATTCCCCAGAAAAGGCAAACTATGCTTTTTTCAGCTACACTAAAAGAAAGTCTAAAAGAAATCAATGCCTTAGTACTCAACGATCCACTTATGGTAGAGGTGGAAGAAAAAGCAGAGGATGTTTCCGGTATTTCTCAAGTAGCTTTTAAAACAACGGAAGAGAGAAAAGGTGTATTGCTGAGATATTTGATAAAAACCCGGGAAATGAAGCAGGTCCTGGTATTTACCTCTTCCACCAAAAAGGCTGATAATGTCACTACTAAATTAAATAAAAACGGGATAGAGGCCTTGGCCATGCATGCAAAAAAATCTCAAAATCAACGATTGGATGCTATCAACCAATTCAAAGCAGGGAAACTGCGGGTACTTGTAGCAACAGACCTGGCCTCTCGTGGCCTGGACATTCTGGCACTCCCATATGTAATCAATTATGAATTGCCCAGGTCGCCATTGGAATTTGTGCACCGAATAGGGCGGACGGGCAGGGCAGAAGCTACCGGTGAAGCTATTACTTTACTAGAAGATGAAGATATGCATCACTGGAAAGTCATTCAGAAGAAAATGAAACGATATGTTGAATTTGTGGATACCAAAGATTTAGATCTTCATGGATATTGATAAACATGCTAACTATACTTCTTTTGAGGGGATTCTATAACATGAAATCTAAATTGTTTGGGAACCATAAGCCGACTACAATAAAAAGCCATTTTTATTTTTACAGGTTATCTTTAAAAGCTCTAATAGAGAAAAATGAATTTACAATATCAGATGGTTTATAGATCTCGTGTAGATCCATCATAAGATTTCAGGAAAACTTTTCTTTATGAAAGTATAATCGCGGGCTCTTCACCGCTGATACATTCATTCATCATCATATTTTTTTCACCTCCAGTAGAAGGTGAGTAAATTGATAGCTAGGTTCTATGAAGAACTCCTGGTACATCACTTTGACTATCTTTAGGATTCATTTTGATAATATAATTTCCTATGGGTTTATGTGATATAGGAGGCATTTTCAAGTACCAGTTTACAGAAAATACTCTTTGCTGTGGGTACATCTGTTTGTTCAGCTGCATTTTCTCATACCCTTCTCTTCAGGGCAACCAGCTCTTTTAAATCGCAATGGTTTGACTTTTGGGATCATCTATGGAATCTACCATGAATATAATTGAATAAAGAGGCGGCAAATACAGGGGTGAAACCTCAAATAGATAATATTATGAAATAGAAACTAATAGTATTATCTAACAGGAATTTTAGCGAGATATCCTGATTTGCCGCCAAGGGAAACTATTGTATTTTAACCAAATAGTATGCCATACGACTCAGGATTAAGCGTTGATCATAAGCATAAGAGAAACCCATAGATATAAAAGGGGTTTAAAATCTATCCCATCCATACATCAACGAATATAAAAATTGCTATTACCTATTTTACCTACTTCAAAGCTTCCTTATCCCCTTTCTTTTCTAAGTTCCAATACAGTAATTTCAGGCCATATACCCACCCTTCCCGAGAAGGCATGAAATCCAAATCCACGGTTGACGTATAAATATCTTCCCATAGAATTTGCTAAACCGGCCCAATTTGGATATCTATATTGAGCAGGGCTCCATTTTATACCGGGAAGTTCTATTCCAAACTGCATGCCATGGGTATGTCCGGATAAGGTCAGGTGAATTTTGGATGTATGGCTTTTGACTTCCTGATCCCAATGTGAAGGGTCATGGCTTAATAAAATTTTAAAATCTTTATCATCTACCCCTTTTAACGCCTTTGATAGGTCCCCTTTGGATTTAAACCCCACACCCCAGTTTTCTACGCCCAATAATTTAATTTCCGAATCTCCCTTTTTTATGGTCACATGCTCATCAAGCAATAGTTTGTATCCCATTAGGGCATGTTGTTTTTTTACTTTTGCAAAATTAGCAGCTTTGGCAGCTTCTGTGGGCCATGAAACATAGTCTCCATAATCATGGTTTCCTAAGATAGAATATTGACCATAAGGAGCATTTATTTCTTTAAATTGGTTCAGCATAGGTTCGATTTCTTCCGCTTTATGGTTTACAAGATCACCTGTAAAAACAAACATATCTGCCTGCTGATTTTTGGCCAGATCTATGCCCCGCTGCACTTCCTGATAGTCTCTGAAACTTCCGGCATGTATATCTGAAATCTGTACAATGGTGAAACCATCAAAATCATTTGGAAGATCTGGAAAATAAACCACCTCTCGATGAACCTTGAAATTGTACTTTCCTCTAAGAATACCATAAATAAAACCGGTAAAGGGTACTGCTGCTATGGCTAAGCCCAACTGGGTTATGAATTTTCTGCGTGAGGGTAAATAGGGTGCTGATTCGCCTGAGAAGTAATTGACACTTGCCATCACTCCTCTGTACATATCTTCACCAAGCATGAATAGTATGAAAACGACCTGGGTAGTGGTGACGGTCAGGAAAACATTAAGGAAATATTGGATCTGAGGCCGAATTTCACCCTCTATGATAATCCTAGAAAAAGCATAGATTATGGCTGTAATAATACCGGTAGCGATGATCCAGTATAGATAGTAGGCATATGTCTTAAGCTTTATGCTTTCCCAATCAGACAGGAGCGCTTTAAATCCTTGAAATACATACCAATGAAGTAATAGAGAAATAAAAAAAAATACACACAGAAATATAATCGGACCTAAACTGTTCATTGAGATATTTTAATTTATATTACAATTCCAATGACTGATAAAAAGTTTGCCCAACCATCCATACTTTAAATAATTGAACCGTTAATTTTTCTTAATATCAGATTGTGGATTAATAAAAAGTATACAAAAAAAGCACGGTCTTTTCACACCGTGCTTTAAATTATCATTTTTAAGAACTATTTGTCTTCGTCGGAATCTTTTATTTTGCTTGCGATAGAAGTGTTGATCGCCTCTTTTTCTTGTTCTGCCTTTTTAGCTTCTTTTTCATCCACTTTTCTGGTAAAAGCTTCATAAGTAGTCTCGGAAGCAAAAGGTCGCTTGCCTATAAGTTTTTCAAGATCGGCTTGAAACAGTATCTCCTTTTCCAAAAGTTCATTGGCAAGAATTTCTAGTTCAGGTTTCTTATCGGTCAGAAGTTTTATTGACTTGTCATAGGCGTACTGAATTAGCTTTCGTACCTCTTCGTCTATGGTCTCTGCAGTGGAGTCAGAATATGGCTTATTAAACCTGTCTGTCTGTTTACTGTCATAGAAGGACACATTGCCTATTTTATCATTCATACCATATACAGACACCATTGAATAAGCCATTTTGGTGACACGTTCCAGATCGCTTAGTGCACCTGTGGAGATCTTACCGAAAATGATTTCTTCGGCAGCTCTTCCTCCCAGGGCCATAGTCATTTCATCTACTAGTTGCTCTGTCTGATACAGAAACTGCTCTTTAGGAAGATATTGAGCATAACCTAAAGCAGCTATTCCTCTAGGAACGATACTGACTTTGACTAAAGGATCGGCATGTTCTAAAAACCATCCTGCTACTGCGTGACCGGCTTCATGATAAGCTACTATTTTTTTCTCGTTTGGCGAAATGATCTTGTTTTTCTTTTCAAGGCCCCCAATGACACGGTCTACCGCATCCTGAAAATCCTGCATGTCTACAGCTGTTTTATTTCGTCTCGCTGCTATCAGAGCTGCTTCGTTACATACATTGGCAATTTCTGCACCGGCAAATCCCGGTGTCTGTGCAGCTAGTTTTTTAGCATCCACGTCATCTGCCGATTTAATAGGCTCCAAGTGAACTTTAAAAATAGCTTCCCTGCCTATTATATCCGGCTTATCTATACTGATCTGTCTATCAAATCTACCAGGTCTCAGCAGTGCACTGTCCAATACATCAGGACGGTTGGTCGCTGCCAATACGATAACTCCGAGGTCGGTGCCAAATCCATCCATTTCCACTAGAAGGGAATTAAGTGTGTTTTCCCGCTCATCATTGGATCCAGGCATCTGTCCTTTACCCCTTGAACGGCCTATGGCATCTATTTCATCTATAAATATGATACAGGGGGCCTTTTCTTTGGCTTGTTTAAATAAATCCCGGACCCTTGCAGCTCCCACACCCACAAACATTTCGACAAAGTCAGATCCGGAAAGGGTATAGAAAGGTACACCAGCTTCACCGGCCACAGCTTTGGCCAGTAAGGTTTTACCCGTACCTGGAGGTCCTACCAGCAAAGCCCCTTTTGGAATTTTACCTCCTAATTTAGTGAATTTGCCTGGGTTTTTTAAGAATTCTACTATTTCTTGAATTTCTTCTTTAGCTTCATCCAGACCGGCCACATTGTCAAAGGTGATCTTTACTTTGTTTTCGGCATCGAATAATTGTGCTTTGGATTTGCCTACATTGAATATCTGGCCACCCGGCCCACTAGGTCCGGCCATCCTTCTCATCATAAACCAGAAAAGGAAAAATAGTAGGATCAGGAATCCAAAGCTGCCAAAAGTATTCCAAAGGCTTTCTTCTTTTTTGGCTGTATGTCCAATACGCTGATCTTCGGGAACCTGGCTTTCAAGTTCATTGAAGTTTTCAATGAACTTATCTACAGAAGCAATTTGTATTCTGTAATGGGGGCCTGCATTACTGGCAAATCTGTTTTCCAGATCCAATTCGTCTCTGTAACGCTGATTATCCAGCGCACTTTCCCTAAGGGTGACATCTACATAATTCTGATTATAAACGACCACTACTTTAGCTACATCGTTACTCATCACCATGTCCTCAAAACGTTTCATAGTGACATCCACCACGGCATGTCTATTACTGAACCATGATACACCTATTAATACAATAACTGCAGTGATGATCAGCCACAGTTGGAAACTAGGTTTTTGAGGGGGCTTGGGAATAAACTTTTTATTCTTGTTTTTTTCACTCATTGTTTGAATATTAAGGCAATAAACTTAAGGTTGAACGAATTTAAAAAATGAAAGTTCGGATGATTAATCAATAGTAGTAACCTTGGCATCACCCCAAAGTTCTTCCAAAGCGTAGAATTCTCGCTTATCTTTAAGGAAAACGTGAGCTACTACACTTACATAGTCTATCAAAATCCATTGGCAATTCGATCTACCTTCACTTTTCCAAGGTCTTTCTTTGTTATATTTAATTACTTCTTCTTCTATAGAAGTGGATATGGCCTCAACTTGGGTGTCTGAATTTCCTGAACATATGACAAAAAAATCAGAAACTGAATTTTTTACCTCTCTAAGATCCATCACTACAATGTCGGAAGCTTTTTTGCCTTCCATACCTTTCACAATCACATTACTCAGCTCTTCTGCTGTCATATTATATATTTGTATTTATTTTTTGGTTGATTTTCTTCATCCTAAATAAAACGTTAAATATCTTTATTGTGGGACAAAATAACTAATTTTAATATGCATAAAATCCTTGCCAACACCATATTTTTGGGCAAAGACATCATTAGTCTGCCAGAGTGTCATTCTACCAATGATTTAGCCATGCAGAGATATAAGCAAGGTTTGGCTCATGAAGGTTCCATAATCATCACAGAAAATCAAACTAAAGGAAGAGGTCAACGTGGAAATGATTGGTTGAGTGAGCCTTTTAAAAACCTTACATTCACTTTGGTACTTTCACCCTCTTTTTTAGATGCATCGGAACAGTTTGATTTGAATATATTGATTACCCTGGCTATAAGGGAAGTATTGGGAAATTACAGTACTGGCATAAAAGTAAAATGGCCAAATGATATCTTTCATGAACGCGACGGCAAATTGGGTGGGGTTCTTATAGAAAATACCGTCAGTCAAAAAGGAATAGACATCTCCTTTATAGGTATAGGACTTAATATAAATCAATTATCTTTTGCTTTCAAAGGGCCTACATCCCTGGCCATATTGGCAGGAGGAGAGGTCCATAAGGACGAAGTATTTAAACTGATTATCAAAAGCATCGAAATATATTATTTAAAACTCAAGCGTGGATATAAAAAACAAATGAGAGCTGAATATATCAGGCATTTATACCGCTATGATGAATGGTTTTTATTTGAAGACAAACAACATGTCTTCAAGGGTAAAATAGTGGGGATTAGTGAGGAGGGGGAATTGATAATAAAAGACGAACACGATTCTATAAATCAATATTCCTTTCAGCAAGTTAAATTTCGATAAAATGCATAATTTTATTTTGTCTAAACTATTAGTAAATTTACAGTCGGAGATAAATAAACACAAATAAATATTTCATGTCAGAAACTACATCAAAAAAATACGTAAAGTACAAGGTTAAAGATATCTCTTTAGCAGAATGGGGCCGAAAAGAAATAAGACTTGCTGAGTCTGAGATGCCTGGTTTGATGGCATTGAGAGAAGAATATGGCGCTGCGCAGCCTCTTGCAGGCGCCAGAATTGCGGGTTGTCTTCATATGACCATCCAAACGGCCGTGCTTATAGAAACACTTGTAGCTTTGGGAGCAGAAGTTACCTGGTCCAGCTGTAATATATTCTCTACCCAGGATCATGCTGCTGCGGCTATAGCTGCAGCCGGGATCAGTGTATATGCATGGAAAGGTTTGTCAGAAGAAGAATTTGATTGGTGCATTGAACAGACCCTGTTTTTCGGCGAAGAGCAGAAGCCGCTAAATATGATCCTGGATGATGGAGGTGACCTTACCAATATGGTATTGGATCAGTATCCTGAGCTTGTGGAAGGCATCAAAGGTTTATCTGAAGAAACCACTACTGGTGTACACAGGCTTTATGAGCGTATGAAAAAAGGCACCCTTCCTATGCCCGCTATCAATGTGAATGATTCTGTTACTAAGTCTAAATTTGATAACAAATATGGCTGTAAAGAATCTTTGGTAGATGCTATACGAAGGGCTACAGATGTCATGATGGCGGGTAAGGTAGCTGTAGTTGCAGGATATGGTGATGTAGGAAAAGGTTCCGCTGCTTCTCTTAGAGGAGCAGGGGCAAGGGTTATTGTAACTGAAATAGATCCTATATGTGCCCTTCAGGCTGCCATGGACGGATATGCGGTAAAGAAAATGGTAGATGCTGTAAAAGAAGCTGATATCGTGGTAACTGCTACCGGTAATAAGGATATCATCAGCGAAAAGCATTTCAGAGCCATGAAAGATAAAACTATCGTATGTAACATTGGACATTTTGACAATGAAATAGACATGGCCTGGCTGAATGGTACCTATGGCAAAACCAAGGATGTCATCAAACCACAGGTAGATCTTTATAATATTGATGGTAACGATATTTTAGTGTTGGCTGAAGGAAGATTGGTAAACCTTGGATGTGCTACCGGCCACCCTTCTTTTGTAATGTCCAATTCATTTACTAACCAGACATTGGCACAGTTGGAACTTTGGACCAATACTGACCAGTATGAACCCGGCGTCTATGTGCTTCCTAAGCACTTGGATGAAAAAGTAGCGGCCCTTCACTTAGGTAAGCTGGGGGTTGAACTGGATAGTCTCAGCGAGGACCAGGCTGAATACATAGGGGTGCAGGTAGAAGGTCCCTTTAAACCTGAATACTATAGATATTAATAAGTTAAATATATTCTACGGTATAGTGAATTTAAAATGATGAAACCGTGAGTCAGAATATATAAGATAAGAACTTATAAATCTTAAAAATAATTAAAATAGCCATTATTGATGGCTATTTTTTTTGGCCTGTCGTTGGAGTAATACTATTGATATTTATAATTTGCTTTTGCTTTTGTAAGTTTTACTAACTTTATGTTACATTTGCATACATATTATCGTATGTTTGGAAACGATAGTATAAAGTTATCAAATAAAAAAAGATGGAACAGCTGCTACAGAAGATCAGGGTAGATATCAATAAAAATCTGTATCTTAAAGATCCGTTCAGTTCAGATTTGGGAAAAGATATCATAGCTAAAAGCATATGGTGTATAAAAGAATACGGTCTTGAACATTTTAATTTTAAAAAACTGGCTATAGAAGTGGGCAGTACAGAAGCTGCGATATATAGGTATTTTGAAAACAAACATAAGCTCATGTTGTTTTTAAATCTTTGGTATTGGGGGTTTTTGGAACTGAACCTGGTCATGGGAACTACTAATCTGACCGATCCAAAAGAAAAATTGAAAATTGCACTTAAGATCTTGGTAAACGGCCCTATTAGCAGTAAAAATGATTATGTAGATCCAGCGATGTTACATGATATGATAGTAGAAGAGGCCATCAAAGCTTTCATGACTAAAGAGGTGGACGAAGACAGGAGTAAAGGATTTTTCTCTACGTATCTCAATATGGGAGAGAGGATCACTGAAATATTGAAAGAGATTAATCCTCACTATAACTATCCCAAAACGTTGGTATCCATGATTATGGAAGCCAGCTTACTTCAGCGATTTCATGCCAACCATTTTCCCACACTTACAGAAGCGCCTGCCACTGAAGAAGAAAGACTGGCATTTTTTAATGAATTGATCACTAAAGCCATTAACTGAAAAACATGAAAATTGTAAACCCTGCATTGACTCCGATGAGGAGGTTCGCTAAATTGCTGCGAGAAGAAAAGAGGGATGTATATGCTATTTATTTTTATGCTATACTGAATGGTGCTGTAGCCCTGATTTTACCATTAGGCATACAGGCACTCTTTAATTTTATACTGGGAGGAAGGGTGAGTACTTCCTGGATGATATTGGTAGCTGTAGTCGCAGCGGGTATCGCATTCAGCGGTTTTCTACAAATCAGCCAGCTTTATCTTACTGAAAAACTGCAACAAAGGATCTTTACTAAATCTGCTTTAAGTTTTGCATATAGATTTCCCCGCTTAAAGCTGGACGAGCTGCAGAATAAATTTCCACCTGAACTGGTAAATAGATTTTTTGATACACTTAATTTACAAAAAGGAACCGCCAAGTTATTAATAGATCTGCCGACTGCCCTATTGCAGGTATTCTTCGGCTTGATTTTGTTGGCGTTTTATCATCCCTATTTTATTCTTTTTGGTTTTATATTGATTTTACTGGTTTTTATAGTTTTCTATTTTACCAGTCCAAAAGGCATGGAGACAGCCCTGAAGGAATCTTCGGCCAAATATAATGTGGCCTTTTGGCTGGAAGAAATAGCCAGAGCCCTTCCCAGTTTCAAATTATCGGGCAATTCTAAATTACCCTTACTGAAAGTGGACTTTTTATTACAGAAATACGTGGATTTCAGAAACAAGCATTTCAAGGTGTTGATGTTTCAGTATAAAGTCTTGATTGTTTTCAAGGTGCTTATTGTTACCACGCTTCTGGGGGTAGGGAGTCTATTGCTCATCAATGAAGAAATCAGTATAGGGCAGTTCGTGGCAGCAGAGATCATCATCATATTAGTGATAGGATCAGTAGAAAAGCTTATACTTAGTTTGGAAGTAGTATATGACACCCTTACCGCAGTAGAGAAAGTAGGGCTGATCATGGATATACCTATTGAAAAGCAAACCGGGACAGAAAAAGCCATAACCAAAACGGACCATGGTCTTAAATTCGAAGCTAAAAACCTTTCCTATAAATCTAATGACAATAATCTTGAAATATTAGATAACCTTAATTTTGTAATACATGCAGGAGAGAAGGTCGTCATTACTGGAGAAAGTGGTAGCGGGAAAAGCACCTTGTTGCACCTACTATCTGGATTATTCGAAAATTATACTGGAAAAATTATTATCAATGATCTTCCATTGGATGTATTGGATGTGAATAAAATCCGCGGGTATATAGGAGAAAGTTTTGACCACCAGTCGATATTTCATGGGACTATCCGGGAAAATATAACCTTGGGAAAAGAGGTTACGGAGAGTAAGCTAAGGGAAATCGTGGAAATAGTAGGACTAACAGACTATATCTATCATTTACCTGGTGATATGGATACTGTACTGATGCCTGAAGCCAGAGGGTTAAGTAAAAACTTACTTAGAAAGATCATCATATCAAGGTGCTTGGTAGGAATGCCAAGGGCGATTTTGCTTGAAGATCTCTGGTCTGCTTTAAATGTCCAGGCAGACCCTATCATAGATTACATATTCAAAGGAGACTGGACCACCTTTTTTATATCAAATGACGAAGAATTAATGATGAGGGCGGATAAGATCATAGTTATGGATAAAGGTAAAATCAACTTTATCGGTTCCTCTGCCCAATACAAGGATTTTAAAAACGGTAACTAAAACGGTTATGTTAAATATATCAACTAATAAATTAACAGGTAAAGTGACTTTTGCTGAATTTAAAAGTCTGGACATGACCATACCCGCGAGCGAAAGTAGAAAGAGGGTTAAAATTCTGCTTTGGATCTTCCTCGTACTTCTTTTATTTATGTTTCTTCCATGGACACAGACCATCCGGTCAAAAGGAATGGTAAACGCCCTGAGACAGGATCAGAGACCCCAGACGATACAGACCATGATTGCAGGAAGGATAGAAGGGTGGTATGTAGCCGAAGGGGATTATGTACAGCGGGGAGACACCCTCATGCTGATATCAGAGATAAAGGATGACTATTTTGATCCTCAACTTTTGGAAAGAACCATGAAGCAGGTAGAAGCCAAGACACTATCGGCAAGCTCATATGGGGAAAGAGTCAAAGCTCAGGAAGCACAGATGGAAGCTTTAAGAGCAAATGCTATCTTGAGAAGGGAGCAGGCTGAAAATAGACTTAGGATGACGGAGTTGAGGGTCATATCGGACAGTATTCGGTTTGAACAGGCAAAAGTTAATTTTGAAGTTGGCCAGGATCAGTTAGAAAGGGCCAGAAGGCTGTATGAAGAAGGGCTCAGGTCGCTTACAGATTTTGAAACTAGACAACTTAGATTTCAGGAAGTTCAGGCAAATTTAATAGCGGCAGAAAATACACTCCTAAGTAGTCAAAATGAGCGTATAGCAGCCTCTATAGAATTAAATGCGGTGGATAATGATTACAGGGACCGTTTGGCTAGAACCCAGGCCGATATGTTCAGTGCGATGTCATCTCAGTTTGATGCTGAAGCTTCTGCCACTAAATTAGAAAATCAGTTTTCAAATTACTCAGTAAGGAGCGGGATGAGGTACATACTGGCGCCTCAGGATGGATATATAGCCAGAGCCCTCCAAGTGGGTATAGGAGAAACGGTCAAAGAAGGCATGGAAATACTCAGCATCATGCCTGCCAATGCCACTTTGGCGGTAGAGATGTACGTAGATCCCATAGATTTGCCATTGGTAAGGCATGGAAATAAAGTCAGGTTTATTTTCGATGGCTGGCCTGCTATTGTATTTTCAGGATGGCCTCAGATCTCCAATGGTACCTTTGGAGGCATAGTAGTAGCTATAGACAAATTCACCGGTCCTAATAATAAATACAGGGTAGTAGTGGCCCAGGATCCTGAAGAGGTGCCCTGGCCTGACGGTCTTCAGATAGGTTCAGCAGCAGATGGGATTGCCCTTTTACAGGATGTCCCATTATGGTACGAGATCTGGAGACAGCTAAACGGATTCCCCGCAGATTATTATACCCAGGACGAAAGAAGAAACATGAAGGTCAATAAATAAGTATGAGGAGTTTACTGATAATAGCGATCATATGTAGTATGGGGTATCAGGCTAATGCACAGGATACGCTTTCTTATTATACGTATATAGAATGGGTAGGCCAGTTTCATCCGGTAGTCAATCAGGCTGATATCACCATAGAAATGGGAAGGCAGGAGATGAGAATGGCACGTGGAGGATTTGACCCATATATCTATGGGAATTTAGATCAAAAAGAGTTTAATGAAGTTGGATACTACAATAAAAGAGAAGCCGGATTGGTGATTCCTACCATAGCTGGGATAGAGCTTAGAGGTAGGGTAGAACAAAACACCGGTCAATACCTCAATCCTGAAGAAAGGGTACCTCGGGAAGGTTTGATGTCTATAGGAGCTGCTATTAATTTAGGCCAGGGATTAATGATAGATGGAAGAAGAAGGGCCATACAGCAGGCGGAAATATTCAGGGATGCCGCTTTTGTGGACCGACAGATCATGCTGAATGAGTTATACCTTGATGCCTCTGAGGCATATTGGAACTGGGCCGCAGCTTATCAGGATGTGATCGTAATGAGGGAGGCCCTAGATCTCGCTATAGTAAGATTTGAAGCGATAAAAGGGAGTTTTTTGTATGGAGACCTTCCAGCCATTGATACACTGGAAGCATATACGCAGGTTTTAAACAGGGAATATCGTTTACAGGGTAAGGAAATGGATTTCTTTCAGCGCACCCAAACATTGAATCTGTACCTATGGGATGATACTGGAAGTCCTATGTATTTATCGGAAATGGCTGTGCCGCAGCCATTGTTTGAACAGATTGATCTTTCCTATGATCTCACTGTGCTTAGATTGAACTTAGAAAACCATCCTAGATTGCAAAGAATAGACTTTGATCTGGCTAACCTGGATCTTGACAGGCGGTGGAGGATGAACCAGCTGTTACCAGTAGCGCAACTCCACTATAACTACCTAGCTCCTACTAATGGGTTAGAGCCTGGGAACCATATGTTTTTTGAAAACAACTATAAATTTGGAGCTACAGTGAGGACGCCCTTGTTTTTGAGAAGAGAGCGGGGAGCTTTGGGTTTAGTGAGGTCTCGTATAGATTTTACTTTACGCGATCGGGATATGAGATTTGCTAACCTGAGGGCCCGCCTGGAAACAGAAGTGAACAATGTCGAAACTTTACAGGGACAGTACAGGGTATTTGGTGAAAATGTAGTAGGATTGCAGAGGTTATTGGAAGGCGAACAGACCAGGTTTGATCTGGGAGAGAGTTCTTTGTTTCTCATCAATGCACGGGAAGTCAGTAGAATAGAAGGGGAACTGATCTTAAATGACGTTATCGCCAGAAGAAACATTGCATATGCCCGATTGATGTTTGCCGCCGGTGTGGGGTTTTCGGAACTTCAGTTTCTGGATTAGTTAACTGATGTGATGAGAAATTAACCTGGCCTACCTTAATTTATGTAATTTATATTAAGGTCGTAAAAGTAAGGTTTCACCATTTGAAAGGCTTATAGATACATTCCTATCACACCCGCTGCTGGCATCGCCAAAATTCAGTCGATGGGTAACTGCAGATGAGACGGTACGTTCGAAAGTCCATGTTTCTTCCCCTGATGTAGGAACAAATATTCCCTGTTCTATGCAATCTATGGACTGAACTCTAGGCGTATTGAGGGTAAAATTAAAGGTCCGGCCAGCCATATTGCGTCCTCCTCCAGCCCCGGTAGTATTGATCATAAGGGTGGAATCTGACGTCACCTGCAGGTAATGGTCATATTCTGCCGTCATCCTAGTACTGGAGCCATGCTCATCATATATCATCATGCGAACCATATTGTCCTTAAAAGTGGAATCTGATTTTTTGGTCAGGTATCTTATTCCGTTTAACCGGACATTGTTTACGCTATAATCCTGATAGTTTACTAAAATGATCTCTTCATTATTGATAAAAGAATTGGTGTATTCTAGGGAGATTTTTCCTGATCTTCTAAGATTAGTCTTCTGGCATACAGAATCTTTTATAACATGGTAGGATAGAAGTACCTTACGATCCTCCTGGCTTATCTCTACATTCGTGCATCCAGGCAATAGCGTGAGCGGATCCTCAGGGGGTTCTATATAGTACTCAAATGGGCGGAGAAGGTAATGGAGGTTTTCGGCTATTGAAAAAGAAGCATTAAACATTTCTTGTCCTTCTACAGACACATCCGTTGGAAGCCTGACTATTTCATCATCCATACAGCTGACTGTAATGAAAGCGCACACAATTATAATGATTCTAGAAAAATATGCCATAGGTGATACAGATCAATTATTGTACAAATTTATCTGATATTTTTTCATTTGAATGGGCAATTTATTAAATTCCAATAAAAAAATAACTATATGCAATACGAAGAAGGAATGCTCAGGGACGGTGCTCTGGTCAATAAAGTAATATTGATCACAGGTGGAGGTACAGGCTTAGGTAGGTCTATGGGTGAATATTTTTTAAAATTAGGGGCTAAACTAGTCATAACCAGTAGGAAACTGGATGTATTAGAAGTCACTGCCAAAGAGATGGAAAATGAATGTGGAGGTGAAGTGTTACCCCTGGCTTGTGATGTGAGGGAAGTGGATCAGGTAGAAAATATGTTTAGGATTGCCATTTCTCATTTCGGAAAGGTAGATGTGGTTTTAAACAACGCCGCTGGAAATTTTATCAGCCCTACGGAAAGGCTTTCCAGCAATGCTTTCAATACAGTGCTGGATATCGTACTTAAAGGGACTTCCAACGTAACGCTTACTGCTGGCAAGCATTGGATCAAGGAGGGGCAGGCTGGTACCTTTTTAAATATTGTCACCACATATGCCTGGACAGGATCGGGATATGTGGTTCCTAGTGCTGCTGCTAAAGCCGGGGTACTGGCGCTCACCCGATCACTCGCTGTAGAATGGGCCAAGTATAAAATCAGGTCCAATGCCATTGCGCCAGGGCCTTTCCCTACGGAAGGTGCATGGAGCAGGTTGTTACCTGGAGAGCTGGTCAAAAAGTTTGATCCCTCAAAGAAAGTGCCTGTAGGAAGGGTAGGTGTACATCAGGAATTAGCCAATCTCGCCGCATATCTGGTCTCTGATTATTCAGCCTATGTAAATGGAGAAGTGATGACCATAGATGGAGGTGAATGGCTTAAAGGTGCGGGTGAGTTTAGCCATTTGGATCAGATTCCTGATCAGATGTGGGACATGATGGATGCTTCACGGGGTAAAAAGGCATAAGTAAAAGCCCAAAGAAGGGCTTTTACTTATCTTCTTGATATATGGGAGCTTTTTTTAGCGGTAAGGTTAAGGTATGGTCCCATGTGGGAAGGACCTTTACCAGATTTTTTTCGGTAAGTGAGGTGGTCTCTATAAAATACCACTTGTCTTTGCCTTCAGCTATGACCGCTATTAGCGTGTTTTCTGAAGACAATTTACCCCCTTTTACTTGTGAAATCATCTTATATGGCACGATGGCATGATATTCATTACCTGCTTTGACATGTTCCATAGGTTCTTTTATGATAAACTCATTGAGTTTCATCCCTCTGCTTTTTTGTATTTCATTTAGCTGGATCAAGGTTTTTTTGTATGCATCTCTTCCACCAGCATGTTCTATAACACTGGGATAGGTGAAATCAAGTAAAAGCTCATAATCTTCGTTGAGGTTTGCCTGAGCATACATCTGGGCTGCTTCTCGTATGTCTTCTGCGAGCTGGGCCTGAGCCATAAAAGTACATCCTAATATCAATAGCTTGACGAGAAAAACTTGTTTAAACATATGGGATTAATAATAGCCTATAAATTTCATGATGCAAATAATGGAAAATTTCTATAAATAAAAAGCTGTTTTTCCAACGTCAATTATCTGTAATAATTGCTTTGTCATACTGACTAAATGAAACCATTTATAAACTGCGGTAAATTAAATTTGATATACATATAATTGCAAATATCATGACTCTGAAGTTACCAGATGTCATTTGTTACAAGTTTGTATCATAAAAAAATATTCTTTTTAATAATATATCCACCTTAATTCAAGGAAAAATAAGCGGTAAATAATACCATGGATTTCTATTATATTCAGAAATCATTTAGGTTATCTAGAACGCTTATAGAATAGTACTGTCTTTTTAATGCCTTAATTTAAAGCTATGGGTATTTTTATTTTCGTCCACTTCAAAAGATGCAGCACTAAATGAAGGTGGACCAAAGCTACCCATAGCATCATTTGAAAATCCATATCCTTCTTTGGGAATGCCAAATGCGTTCTTATTAATCACCCCGTCATTATTGGCATCATGAAATGCTGATATTGCGTATTTTCCAGGCTTGATATTTTTAAAAACCGCTGTAGCCTTTCCTCCTTGTACCTGCGCTATCACTTTATCATAAGCCTGATGAGCTTTGTCAGGGAATGCCGAGGATTTATCAAAAATGGCGAGTCTAACCACTCCGGTATCTTCTTTTAGATTCGTAATGGTAACTGTTAGATCAGTTGAGTCTGGGTTGATCATAAACAATAGGATTATGATGGTTAATATGATTTTCATAATGATAATTTTTCTAAAGTAGCAGGTCTGT
Source organism: Anditalea andensis (assembly GCF_000714815.1). Classification (GTDB taxonomy): domain Bacteria; phylum Bacteroidota; class Bacteroidia; order Cytophagales; family Cyclobacteriaceae; genus Anditalea; species Anditalea andensis. Next base: position 253,717 of record NZ_JMIH01000024.1, read on the forward strand.
TGATTTTGCCCGAAGCTGTAATTTCAAATGAATTCAGGAAGAAGACCTTTTTAGGTACCTGATACCTGGACATCTTTTCTTTCATTTTCTGGATTAGAAATTCAGACTGTCTGTCGCTTACAGAAGCATCTTCCACTAATAAACAAATAATCTGTCCAAAGTTTTCATTTTTTTCTCCAAATATAAAAAATCGTTTTCCCTGTAGGTATTCACCCAATTCTTTACTTATTGTTTTTTCAACTTCTTCCGGTTGAATTTTTATACCACCGCTGTTGATGGTAAAATCTGATCTACCTTTCCATTTGAAAGAATGATCATTTATAAGCGAAACGATATCATTTGTGTGGATGGTTTTTTCTATGGCCATTGGAGCAGAAATGATAAGATTACTATTCGCACCTATGCTGAGATGAACGCCCGGCAGGGCATGATAAATTAATTCCCCATCTGTAGATATTTTTGCCAATGCCACATGACTGACGGTTTCAGTCATCCCAAAAGTCTGGTAAACATTGATAGGCAGTTTTGCCACTCTTGCCATTAAATCATTTTTTATAGGTGCTCCTCCGATGATTAAGTTTTTGATATGGGTCAGCATCTGGGAAGAATGTGAATTATCCAGACTGGTTTCGACCTGAAAAGGAACCATGGCTGCGAAATCAAATGGTTGACTCATTCCAAAAGCGGCCAGAGGATCAGAAGTAGGCTCCACTAAATATAGGTTTGATTTCCATTCCATCGCCCTTACCAGCATCATTTTTCCTCCTATCATTTGGGTATTAAGGCAGCATAGCAAATCGGCCTCTTCTTGAATCTTAAAAAAGTTTCGGGTGGCATTTGCACTTATTGTCATTTGTTCACGGTGCACTTTGATTTTCTTTGGAATACCTGTGGAACCTGATGTCTGAAGCCAAAAATAATCTGTCCCTAAAAGCCATTCTCTGCAAAAACCCAAAGCTTCATCAATATAAGCAGATAATGAAGGCCAATCGCCTATATGTATTTGGTCAAATGTGAAAATATGATTTCCAACAAAAATTTTACTCATGGCATGCTGTTTCCCAAATTTAATAAAATATAGAGGTATCCATCCTATAAACTTATGTCCATTTAACATACCAAATGAAAATATTATGAATAGTCATTTGCCAAATGGATATTATTGCACCGATAAGAGGTAAATTAACCTTAGTCCTATTATCTTGCAGGTTTAATAGCATGATATAAATTTAGCGATATGAACTGGAAGACAGTCAAAGAATATGAAGACATCACCTATAAAAAAAGTGATGGAGTGGCCCGGATAGCATTCAACCGTCCAAATGTAAGGAATGCCTTCCGCCCAAAAACAGTTGGTGAATTATTTGAAGCCTTGCTTGATGCCCGTGAAGATACGGCCATAGGGGTAGTGCTCTTATCTGCAGAAGGTCCTTCCACTAAAGATGGTGTTTATTCTTTTTGCAGTGGAGGGGATCAGAATGCCCGTGGTCACCAGGGATATGTGGATGACTCCGGGATGCCTAGGCTTAATATCCTGGAAGTACAGCGGCTGATCAGGTTCATGCCTAAAGTAGTGATAGCAGTAGTCCCTGGATGGGCAGTAGGTGGGGGGCACAGTCTTCATACGGTATGTGATCTTACCCTTGCAAGCCAGGAGCACGCCATCTTTAAGCAGACAGATGCAGATGTTACCAGCTTTGATGGCGGTTACGGATCTGCTTATTTGGCCAAAATGGTAGGTCAGAAAAGGGCACGTGAAATATTCTTCCTTGGAAGAAACTATTCAGCACAGGAAGCCTATGAGATGGGTATGGTCAATGCAGTTATTCCACATGAAGAACTTGAAGCTACAGCCTTTGAGTGGGCACAGGAAATTCTTCAAAAATCACCTACTTCTATCAAAATGCTTAAATTTGCTTTTAATCTCACCGATGACGGTATGGTAGGGCAGCAGGTTTTTGCAGGAGAAGCCACCAGGTTAGCCTATATGACCGATGAAGCCAAAGAAGGAAGAAACGCGTTTTTAGAAAAAAGGAAGCCTGATTTTAAAAACATCAAATGGATCCCTTAGGATCCAATGGAGGATTTATGATTTTTGGTTGAGTAATATTCTGAATCTGAAATCATAAATACCTACAATCATCCTTCCGAAATCATAAAAATTTTCAGTTATAAATCATTGCAAAAAATATATAAGTTGTTTTCATAAAACCTTTCTTATATTTGTAAGTATAAAGACTTATGCGTCAGCTTATAAAAATATCGCTGTTTTTCATTTACCTGGTTTGTAATGCAGGTATGAGTTATTCCCTGCATTTCTGCAGCGAAAAGCTTGAGGCGATTAATTTTTATACTGAACAAAAAAAATGCTGTTCTGCTACTGAGGAAGAATCTGATTGCTGCGAAGATGTATTTTCTTTGGATCAGGCCAATACAGAGCAGACTATTGCGTATTTGTCAGATATTCAATTTCTCCGTACAGATAGTACAGTGGCTTTGATGGAGTTTTCAGCCTTATTGAGCACGCTTATATCTTCTGATAGTAATGATTATAAGCTCTGCGATAAGGAGCTTTCATTTATTCCCGACCTCCCGATATTTATCAAGCACCAGACTTTTTTAATATAAGCTTCTGTACGGAATGCGACCGCTTTCCGATTTCTTTTCATTGCCTGTGGGCTACATCTACTCTTTACTAGTATTTATTTGATCATTATATACAATGCTCAACAGTATCATCAAATTCTTTCTTGACAATAAGCTTGTCACCGTATTGCTGTTAATCCTAATCGTAGGATGGGGTATAGTGGTGGCACCCTTTAAATGGGACACGGGCTTCCTACCCAATGATCCCGTACCGGTAGATGCGATTCCCGATATAGGGGAAAACCAGCAGATCGTATTCACGGACTGGATGGGCAGATCCCCGCAGGATGTGGAGGACCAGATCACTTATCCCCTGACTACTTCACTGCTAGGTATGCCCGGTGTCAGATCCATCCGTAGTACTTCTATGTTTGGGTTTAGTAGTATCTACATCATTTTTGAAGAGGATGTGGAGTTTTACTGGAGCCGTAGCAGGATATTGGAAAAACTCAATTCTCTTCCATCTCAGCTTTTGCCCGAAGGGGTACAACCCCAGCTGGGTCCTGATGCTACAGGACTGGGGCAAGTCTACTTTTACACTTTAGAAGGGCGTGATGAGCAGGGTAATCCTGCCGGAGGATGGGATCTCCACGAACTCAGAAGTATACAGGATTTCTACGTGCGGTATGGTCTCGCTGGTGCCTCCGGAGTAGCGGAAGTAGCCAGCATCGGGGGGCACGTGAAAGAGTATCAAGTGGATATGGATCCGGATGCCATGAGGGCAAATAATGTGACGCTCATGGATGTAATGACCGCGGTCAGGCAGTCCAATCTCGATGTGGGTGCCAATACCATGGAAGTTAACAAGGTGGAATACATCGTTCGTGGACTGGGTTATGTAAAATCGATAGAAGATATAGAGCAGGCCGTAGTGTCGATGAATAATAACGTCCCGCTGCGCATCCGTGATATAGCGAAAGTCAACATAGGACCAGCCAGTAGGGCTGAAAGGGCTATTTTGGACAAAGGTGGAGCAGAAGCTGTAGGAGGGGTAGTAGTGGCCCGGTACGGGGATAATCCACTCCAGGTAATAGAAGAGATAAAAAGAAAGATAGAAGAAATATCCCCCGGTCTTCCGAGCAAAACTTTAGAAGACGGTACAGTCTCTAAAGTGACGATAGTCCCCTTCTATGATAGGTCGGGTCTGATCAATGAAACTCTCAATACCCTAAATGAAGCCATCAGTCTCCAGATACTGATTACCATCATCGTAATCATAGTCATGGTGGTAAACCTTAGGGCAAGTCTGCTTATATCTGCCTTACTCCCCCTGGCAGTGCTGATGTGCTTTATCATGATGAAGTATGTTGGGGTAGATGCCAATATTGTCGCTTTGTCCGGTATCGCGATCGCTATAGGTACCATGGTGGATCTGGGTATTATCTTGAGTGAGAATATACTCAGGCATATAGGTGAAGCAGGCGATAGAAAATCAAAGCTAGTAGTCATCTATGAAGCGACTACAGAAGTGGCTTCTGCTATTCTGACAGCTGTCCTGACTACTATAGTGAGTTTTCTACCGGTATTTACACTCCAGGCAGCAGAGGGTAAACTATTCGGTCCCTTGGCTTACACTAAAACGTTTGCCTTGATAGCCGCGCTTATTTTCACTTTGATTATCATGCCCACATTCGCTCACTGGATGTTTGGAGCCCAGTTTAAATCGGAAAAACTTCGAAAGAATGCCGATTATATCATGCTGATAGTAGGCTTAGCTATAATCTTTGTCTTTCCCTGGGCAGGATTAGTTCTTACCGCGTTTGCTTTAAATAACCTTTTGCATGCCCAGTTTCCAGATAGGACAGCAAATGGTAGGTTTAAAGAATTAATCACGATAGCTATCACAGTAATAGCTGTTTCCTTTCTACTGGCTTATGAATGGAGGCCATTGGGACTGGGACAGCCCGCCATTATCAATTTCATCTTTATTATACTGGTGATAGGAGTTGTATTGGGTAGTTTCAGGCTCTTCATCAGATTCTATAGGGGTATTTTAGTATGGTGTCTGGATAATAAAAAGCTTTTCCTGACGCTGCCTTTGACTATAATTCTTATTGCCCTTATGGCATGGATGGGTTTTGCGAGAGTTTTTGGATTTGTGGCTACAGGCTTTGATCGGGTAGGCTGGAATGTACGGACCAATAATGTATGGACAGGTATGGCCCATACTTTCCCAGGTATGGGAAAGGAATTTATGCCTGCTCTTAATGAGGGATCATTTCTCCTGATGCCCACCTCGATGCCCCACTCCGGTGTAGCAGCTAATATGGAGATAGTAAAGCAGCTTGATATGCTGGTGCAGGCTATCCCGGAAGTGGATATGGTAGTAGGAAAAGCAGGGAGGGCAGAGAGCCCCCTTGATCCTGCCCCTATGTCCATGTATGAAAACATCATCAATTACAAAACTGAATTTCTCCAGGATGATCAGGCCAATAAGCTAAGATTTGAAACTAATGCCCGAGGACAGTATAGGTTGAATATTCAGGATAGGGATTGGTACTTTGACAGATCTACGGATTTGATCGTGGATGACCAAAATGAAGAAATAGCTGGAACGGAAGCAATTCCCTATAGGCGCAATATCAGCAGGTATCTGATCGAACATCCTCGTGGACAGCATTTCCGACAGTGGCGGGATGTAATACGATCCCCGAATGATATCTGGGACGAAATCCAATTACGGACTAACAGTATACCCGGAGTTACCTCCGCACCAAAGCTGCAGCCGATCGAAACCAGACTGGTCATGCTGCAGACCGGCATGAGAGCTCCCATGGGCATCAAAGTGTATGGGCCTGACCTTCAAACCATAGAGCAATTTAGTTTAAAAATCGAACAGGCACTTAAAGATGTTCCTTCTGTAAAAAGTGAAGCCGTATTTGCTGACCGATCCCTGGGTAAACCATATCTGGAAATCGATCTGGATAGAGTGGCTCTTGGAAGATTTGGTCTGAATGTAGCAGATGTGCAGGAATTTATAGAAGTAGCAGTAGGGGGCATGGAGTTATCCACTACCGTAGAAGGCAGGGAGAGATATGCCATCAGAGCCAGGTTCGCGCGGGAATTTAGAGATGATCCGGATGCACTTAGAAATATCTTGGTAAATACTGCTACCGGAGGTCAGATACCATTGGGTCAGATCGCGGATATCACCTATCGCCCTGGGCCTATGATGATCAGAGGGGAAGATACTTTCCTGGTGGGTTATGTACTCTTTGATAAGAGAGAGGGATTTGCAGAAGTCACAGCAGTAGAAGATGCAGATAGGTATTTGCGATCGATGATATCCTCCGGTGAGCTGGTAATTCCATCAGGTGTAAGCTATACATTTAGTGGTAACTATGAAAACCAAGTTAGAGCAGAAAAACGCCTGGCTATAGTTATCCCATTGAGTTTAACTGTCATATTTCTGATTCTTTATTTCCAGTTTAGATCTACCGCTGTTGCCTTTATGATATTCAGTGCTATTGCCATGGCATTTGCTGGCGGTTTTCTGATGCTATGGCTTTGGGGTCAGACCTGGTTTTTTGATATGGATATATTCGGGACTAATATGAGAGGTCTGTTCCAGATGGGGACCATTAATTTGAGTGTGGCTGTCTGGGTAGGTTTTATAGCCTTATTTGGAATAGCTACGGATGATGGTGTAGTGATGGGGACTTATCTGACGCAGAGTTTTGATAGGTCTAAGCCTGATAATGTAAAAGAAGTGAGAAGGGCAGTATTAGAGGCAGGACTGAAAAGAATTCGTCCCTGTCTGATGACCACAGCCACTACACTTTTAGCCCTACTTCCTATCCTTACTTCTACCGGAAGAGGAGCAGATATAATGATACCGATGGCGATACCTGCATTTGGAGGTATGGCGGTAGCATTGATATCCCTTTTTATAGTACCGGTGCTTTATTCCTGGAATGAAGAAAGAAAAATTACAAAATTAAATGAATAGGAATTTCGCAAGTCAAGATAGGCAATGATGAAAGCAAAAAATATCATATACATCACTATACTAAGTCTGGTGTTCACTATATCTCATGGACGAGTCAAAGCCCAAGTATTAGATACTTATCTCGTAGAGGCAGGTGAAAACAACCCAGAGGTACGGGCCACTTTCAGTCAGTATATGGCAGCAATGGAAAGGGTACCACAGGTGGGTTCACTACCAGACCCGGAGCTTACCATGGGTGTATTTCTTCGTCCTATGGAGCGGCTAATGGGAAACCAAAGGGCTGATATATCTTTAATGCAGATGTTCCCCTGGTTTGGGATGCTCAGGACCCAAAGAGATGAAGCCAGCCTAATGGCACAGGCATCCTATGAGCGGTTTAGAGAGTCTAAAAACCAATTGTACTATCAGGTAAAAAGCACTTATTATTCACTTCATCAGTTGCAAAATGAAATTGAAATCATGCAGCAAAACCTCGATATACTAAGATCCATGGAGAGACTCGCTTTGGTCCGCTACCAGGGGGGAGGCACAGGTGAGGCAGCGTCCAGCGCATCTGGAGCCGTAAGGTCAGCGGGTACCGGGGTAAGTAGCCCTGGAGCTTCGTCTATGGCGATGGGCGGAGCCTCCAGCCCTGCACCTACTACCAGACAGTCCCCTCCTACAGGTGGCACAGGTATGGGAGGCATGGGCGCAGGTGCGGGTGGATCCGGAGGTAAACTGACAGATGTGCTAAGGATACAGATCCAAATAAAAGCTATGGAAAGCCAGCTGGCCACACTTGCAGATAGAAAAACACCTCTCATTACCAGATTTAATTATCTCCTGGGAAGACCAAAAGACCAACACATAGATTTAGAGAATAACCTGCAGCCGAGAGCTTTGGTTTATGATGAAGAGAGTTATATCGACAGTCTACTTTTGGATAATCCTATGCTGAAAATGTATGAAGCAGAAGCACAGGCCTATACTATACAGGGAGAAATGGCGAAATTGGAAGGAAGGCCTATGATAGGGGTAGGCTTAAACTATATGGTGTTCTCTCCCAGAGGTGAAAACGGAATGCCGGGTATGGGGATGGAATATATGCCAGCCGGCATGGGTAATAATATGGTGATGCCTATGGTATCCCTTTCTCTACCTATATACAGGAAAAGATATAAAGCCATGCAGACCGAGTCCAGATATAATAGGGAAGCTATGGAGCTGCAAAGAGAAAATGCAGCCAACAGTCTAATCACACAATTAGATGAAACTATTAATGAAATCAGGGATACCGAGCGAAAGGTAAGGTTATATGAAGAACAGGTGAGATTGACCCAACAAACTTTGGATCTGATGATCACCTCCTATGCTTCAGAAGGATCCTCTTTTGAAGAGCTTTTGTCAGTACAGAGAGAATTATTGGACTATAGATTAGAATTGCTAAATACCATCATAGGCCAATATGAAGCCTACGCTATGTTAGATATGGTTTTGGCTAGGAATGTAAATGAAGATATTTAATATCCTTACGGGATTTTAATAATAACAGCAATGAGAAATACAAAACAAATACTAATCATAGCACTGGGCTGCTTGTTCTTTGGAGCTATTATTGGCTGGAGCATAAGTTCCTCCTCTGGAGATGGACACGAAGGTCATGGGCATGAAGCAGGAGATGGTACCATCTTTACTTGCTCGATGCACCCGCAGATCCGGCAGGACGAGCCCGGCCAATGTCCGCTTTGCGGTATGGCGCTTACTCCGCTTCAGGCGAGGGGCTCAGGAGTATCTGATCCATATGTATTGGAAATGACACCTGAAGCTATGGCGCTGTCCAATGTGATGCTCACCCGAGTGGGATCTGGTGTAGGAGCTCAGGAGATAAGACTTAGCGGTAAGATCCAACCTGATGAGCAAAGGGTCAATAGTTTAGCAGCTAATTATGGTGGGCGTATAGACCGCCTATACGTAAGCTTTACGGGACAGGAAGTGAGGAGAGGCGAAAGGTTAGCCACTATCTATTCTCCCGACCTGATCAATGCTCAAAAGGAGCTATTGGAAACAGCCCGTATGAGAGATACCAATCCGCAGCTATACAATGCTGCCAGAGAAAGACTAAGGTTATGGAATGTACCTGAGGAACAGATTCAGGCTATAGAAGATCGCGGGGAGGTAGCTACCCAATTTGATGTTTTTGCAGATGCCAGTGGTATAGTCACGGCGAGAAATGTATCAGTAGGTGATTTTATCAGCAGAGGAACTGTCCTATTTGACATAGTAGATCTTAGCAGGGTATGGGTGATGCTGGATGCATATGAGTCGGATCTCGGATTTATCAATAGGGGAGACCAATTGACATTTTCAGTGAATGCTTATCCAGGAAGGGATTTTACCGGGACGGTAGATTTTATAGACCCGGTCATAAACCCCGATACCAGGACACTGACTGTGCGCGCAGAAGTGCCTAATCCAGGAGGGGTTTTAAAACCGGAAATGTTTGTCACCGCTAATGTGAAAAGCAGTGCCCAAATATCAGAAACGGCCTTAATGATACCTAAAACAGCACTGCTTTGGACAGGTAAAAGATCAGTAGTCTATGTCCAGCGTGGGGATAGAACTGCTCCGGCATTTGAAATGGTGGAGGTAGAATTAGGTCCCCGGGTCGGAGATCAGTATCAGGTGCTTTCAGGATTGGAGGGGGGAGATCAGGTGGTATCCAATGGGGTATTTGCCATAGATGCCGCTGCCCAGTTGACTGGAAATTACAGCATGATGAATAGGCCTGAAATTAAAACTCTGGATGTTCCTGAGGCTTTCAGGCGACAGTTTACAAACCTGCTCGGTGATTATCTAGCACTGAAAGATCAATTAGTGGAGACGGATCCGGCAGATGCCCGGAAAAAGGCATCAAATATGCGGGAATCTTTATCTAGGGTAGACATGTCCCTTTTGGACCCAAATGCCCATAATACCTGGATGGAACTATTTACTCCTATAGAGAGAAGCATATCTTCAATGGAAAAATCGACAGATGTTCAGATTCAACGCAATGCTTTTGAAGTACTTTCAAACCATATGATAGAAGCTGTAGAGTATTTTGGAACTGAAAAAGACCGGGTATTTAAGCAGTTTTGCCCCATGGCATTTGATAATAAGGGAGCCTTCTGGCTTAGCGGAGAAAGGGAAATCCGTAATCCCTATTATGGCGATATGATGTTGACCTGTGGAGAAGTAAGGAATGTTTACGAGAAAGGCAAACCTACTACAGTAAATGGAAGTGGAGCTGCTGCCGGTGACAGTGGAGGCCATAGACATTGATTATAGGATGATGGTTGTCGGATGTCGGAGACCGAAAAACTTTATACTAGCATCTTGCTACTTGAAACTTTAATTTAATTATAACAAAAAATAATAGAAACTATGAGAAATTTAATGATTGCATTCGCATTGACATTCGCAGTAGCCTGCAATAACCAGACTGAAACTCAGGAAGAGACAGCTCACGATGATGGCAGTACCCATGTTATGGAAGCAGATACTAGGACTGCGATGAGTACTGATCCTGATTTTACGATTGAAAGTGCTGCCCACCAACAGCTTTTAAGAGATTTTTATACAGCTTATATAAATTTAAAAGAAGGATTGGTAGCAGCAGATAACCAGCGTACAGATAGGGCTGCTAAAGAAATGCGTACCATCATTACAGATGCATCCTTCAATGAACTGGAAGGTGAAGCCCATGACCACATAGCACAGATGGGAAGAGATGTGATCCGAATGGTAGAGCATTCTGATGTAGAAGAGCAGAGAAATTATTTGAATTCCCTATCTACCTCTCTTTTTACTATGTTAAAAGCAGGGGATATACAGACTGAAGCTTATTTGCAGCATTGTCCGATGGCTTTTGATAACCAGGGAGCTTATTGGGTAAGTGATAAGGAAGAGATAAGAAATCCATACTATGGTGATAGAATGCTGAAGTGTGGATCAGTAAGAGAGACTTTATAAAAAAATATAACCATAAGACTTTATTAAAGTAGGCATTAAGGTTTAATATTTACTTTCAAATTAAAATCCTTAGCTGTCACGCTGGTGTGTGTATAGCTAAGGATTTATTATTAAAATATTATCTGAAAAGAGGGCTGGAAATATTCAAGTCAGTTTCCTGTGCATCACTTACGTTTTCTCTGATAATTTTATCCAGTTTTTCAGTTTCATATTTAAGTAATTTTAAATATTCTTTATTGTCATCTGTTATTTTTTTATCATCAAGAATATTTAAAAGCCCTAAAATATTGGCAACTTTAGCTCTCATATGGTGAGATTGATTGAAAGATATTTTTCTTAATGATTCATTTTGTTTTATAATAATTTCTTCAGATGTCTTATTTTTGGTGATATCAATAAAGCAGCCTATCATACGCTGAGGTTTTCCTCTGTTCCATCTAAATACTTTCCCAAAACAGATTACCCAAAGCGGGCTTCCATTTGGAAGAATATTTTTTATTTCTTGATAGAATGGAACGCTTCCTTGACTACTAAAGTGTTCATTTAAGTTGGATTTAATAATTTTCAGTTCCTTAGGAGAGATTCGGGATTGCCAAGAAACAGTTGAACTGTCTTGATCCTCCAAACTGAGCATGGCCTTAATTTCTGAACTTAAACGCTGTTTATTTTTTTCCAGATCCCAATACCAAAATCCTGCTTTATTCTTTTCAAGAAGGACACTGAACAATTCTTTTTCAGACTCTAGCTTATTGTTGGCTTTTTTAAGTGCGTTTTTAATATGAAACACTTCGGTCACATCATGGCCTATAAAAGTAATGTGGCCCTGATCCATGTCCAAACAGAAATCCCATGAAGTTAATATAAGTTTGTTTTTTACCAGATTTTTAAGTGTAAGGGTTCGGGTGACTTTAGGTTTTAAATTATTCAGGGTTACACTGAGAATTACTTTATCGCTTTCCAGTAGGTTATCAAAAATATTATCTGAGGTATGTTGTATACATCCTTTATACCCATTATTAAAAGCCAATATGTTTCCACTTCTGTCAGTAATCACCACAAAATATTGGTTAGATCCCCACAGACTATCCGAAATTTTAAAAATGTTTTCTAAGCGCTCCATATTAAATATGGGAGCAAAGATCATAAATATAAAGCAAAAAACATAATGTGAAATGCAAAAAAGCCTAAACAAAAATTAATTTATAATTATGTTTAGGCTCTTTATTACTATTTAATCAATAAGTTCAGTGAGATATGATAATCTCGGAGGAATGGTTGAACACATCTAAATTGCAGATGAAAATATTAGAATGCATAAACAAAACTTCCAAAGCGCTCTCTGATTGCTTTGTCTAATTCCTCTCGATGTTCGGGGGCTGCTATTTTCATTAGCTCATATGCTCTTTGTCTGAGGTTTTTTCCATAAAGGTATGCGACACCGTATTCGGTAACTACATAATGCATATGGGCTCGGGTGGTGACTACACCAGCACTTTGCTTTAAGAAAGGGACGATTTTTGAATGGCCTTTTTTTGTCGCAGCATTGAGTGCCATGATAGGTTTACCGCCTTCGGAAAGAGCAGCTCCCCTCATAAAGTCCATTTGCCCCCCCACACCGGAATAGTGGTAACTTCCTATCGAATCAGCACAAACCTGTCCAGTAAGATCTATTTCAAGACAACTATTTATAGAGACTACCTTGGGATTTCTCCGTATAACGGCAGTATCATTCACATAAGCAGCTTCATGAAATGAAAATTCAGGGTTATCATGGACTCTTTTATATAATTTATCAGTACCTATGGCAAAAGAAGACACTATTTTGCCGGGGTGCTTGTTTTTATACCTATTAGTAATTGCTCCGGTATCCAATAAATCTATTACCCCATCAGAAAACATCTCGGTATGAATGCCCAGGTCTTTGTGGTTTCCCAGAACACTCAGGACAGCATCGGGGATAGCACCTATTCCCATTTGTAAAGTAGATCTGTCTTCAATCATTTCGGCTATATAATTGCCTATTTTATATTCGGATTCACCAAGTTTTGAACTGTAATTTACCTGCGGTAATTGTTCATCTACTTCTATAGCTGAGTGAAATCTGCTACAATGGATGAGCCCATCTCCATGGGTACGGGGCATTTGCTTATTGACCTGGGCTATTATGAATTTGGCTTTTTCAATGGCAGGTTTGGCTATGTCCACAGATACACCCATAGAGCAAAATCCATGGCTATCAGGTGGCGATACGTGAAGGATAGCCACATCGATAGGCAATATATCCCGCCTAAAGAGATGTCCTATCTCACTCAAGAAAATAGGTACATACCCCCCTTGTTCTGAATTGACGGCTTGCCTTACATTTTCAGATACAAATAGGGAGTTAATATAAAAGCTTCCTTTGCAATCAGGATTTGCCAGGGGCATATCTCCTAAAGTAGATATAGAAACCACTTCTACTTGTGAAAGATCATGTTTACGAGCTGCCAAAGCTTTTAAAAGTATACCCGGCGTGGCTGCGCTTCCATGTACAAATATTCTTTGATGACTTTTGATGACTTTTACAGCTTCTTCTGCACTACTATAGTTAAGCATATATAGGTTGATTTAAAATTTTACATTTATTTAAATGGGCATATTGGGGAAAGTTCAAGTTATTAAATATTTTTCATAATCCAGATTTGGCTTTTTGGACCATTATAAATTCTGAGATGTTTTCCTGATCTAGGATACCCAAGAAATGATTTTGTTCGTAGATAAGGGCCACTTTGTTTTTTTGGGTAGCCATTGTTTTAAATGCTTTTTCCAATGGAAGGTATAAATCAAGCTTTAATGGATGGAGATTAGCTACTTTTTCAATGGAAATATGCTCATTTTGTTCATTAAGCCCTTTAATAATCTCTTCTCGGCTGAGCGTTCCATACGGCTGATCGTCTTTTACGACTACGAAATGAGTGGCCTGTCCGTCGAGCAGATTTTTAATAGCTTTGCTGAGCGGCGCATCAAAAGGTAACACCTGAAATCTGGTCATCATGGCATCACTGATGGTAAAGCCTTTTAGAAGTGAATTTTGCTTAGTATGGGTAACTTCTGCCTGAGCACCCAGAAATATGAAAATTCCAATTATCACCAGTATAGGATTATAAAAAATCCCGGTTAAAATAAATCCTATAGCCAGGGCCTGGCCTATACCTCCCGCTATGGCTGTAGCTTTTACCCTTGGCATTTTTAAAGAAAGCAATGCCCTTAGGACCCTACCACCATCCATAGGAAAAGCTGGGATCATATTAAAAATAGCCAAAATTAAATTAGCAGATGCTATATAGAGCAAAAGCGTACTGCCTCTTAATTGGATGTATTCCATTTCTACCAATTGAATTCCTGATAAAGATATGATGGTAGAAAAAACAAGAAAGATCACCACGTTCACTAATGGTCCGGCCAGAGCCACCCATAGTTCTTGCTTTGGGTCTTCAGGTAATTTTTCAAGTCTGGCGAGACCCCCTATAGGAAGCAGTATGATATCCTTGGTTTGGATTCCGTATTTTTTGGCCGTCAGTGCATGTCCGAATTCATGTAAAATCACACATAAAAAAATAGAAAGAACAAATATTAGCGACCAGGCAGTATCTATTAGTGAAAGCCCAGACCTCATACTGGTAAAAAAAATCCAAATAAGGATAAGGCTAAATGTCCAGTGAATAAAAACTTTAATGCCACTATACCTCCCCAGATATAAAGAAAATTTCATGATCGGATATTTATTTTTTAAAGGTCATAATGAATATTGTGCCCCATGTCTACATAGTTTTGCCTGAAGCCTCGATACTTGGCGAGGGTTAATTTACCGTCCAGTAGTTTTCTGTATGCAGGGCTTCATCAGAATGTAATTTACCAAACTGCTCCAAAACCTCCTTCATTTACTAGATTTGATTGCTGGGTATATTATAAATAAAAGACATTTTCTTTCTATTGTTTAAATCAATATTTTAGAACCATTGTTTTATTTAATGATGCAAAGAAACGGTCATTAATCTGCACAATTGATGATATATGTCACCTTATATTATGATTATTACTGGAGTTGATTGATTCACCTTCTGTGATGGATTATTCTTTTAAATGATCATCTGCTATAATATCATGTGGTGTTTTTGAGTATTAAAATCTTTATACAAAACTATATTTCGAAATTGTAATACTGATGTCGTATTATCTCTATATTTAATTTAGTATATTCGCCCCTGTGGCAGGATAACCTATATAGGTCCTGTACAATTTTATATAAGAATGGCTTAAACCCAAGTATATGTCAATTAAACAAGAACTATATAAACCCAAAAACCATATCCGGCTGGTAACAGCAGCCTCACTTTTTGATGGACATGATGCGGCTATCAATATCATGAGAAGAATCATACAGGCTACGGGATGTGAAGTCATTCATTTAGGTCACAATAGATCAGTGCAGGAAATAGTGGACTGTGCTGTACAGGAGGATGTCCAGGCCATAGCTATTACTTCTTATCAGGGCGGGCATGACGAATTTTTTAAATACATGTATGATTTGCTCCAAGAGAAAGGGGCTGGCCATATCAAAATTTTTGGTGGAGGAGGTGGGACCATTTTGCCTGATGAAATCCGGGAACTTCACGCTTATGGCATCACCAGGATCTATTCACCTGATGATGGACGGTCTTTGGGCCTGCAGGGAATGATTAATGATTTGGTTCAGCAGGCAGATTTTCCGTTAGGGGCTGATTTAGATGAGGATTATATTATAGACAAAGTAAATAAACAGTCCATAGCCAAGCTGATTTCAGCAGCAGAAAACTACCCTGAAAAATCCCAGCAATTATTATCCAGGGTGAGACAAGAGGCAATAGATAGTAAAGTGCCTGTCTTGGGTATCACCGGTACCGGCGGTGCCGGTAAATCTTCCTTGGTAGATGAACTGGTAAGAAGGTTTTTATTGGATTTTGAGGACAAAAATTTAGCTATTATCTCAGTGGATCCTTCCAAAAGAAAAACCGGAGGTGCACTGTTGGGGGATAGGATAAGAATGAACGCCATAAATCATCCTAGGGTATATATGCGGTCATTGGCGACCAGACAATCCAATCTAGCGCTTTCTAAGTATGTACAAGATGCTGTTGATATAGTAAAGGCGGCTGATTTTGATCTGATTATCTTGGAAACATCCGGTATCGGCCAATCTGATACGGAGATCATAGAGCACTCCGATGCTTCTTTATACGTCATGACGCCAGAATACGGTGCTGCCACCCAGCTAGAAAAAATCGATATGCTTGATTTCGCCGATATCATAGCATTAAATAAATTTGATAAGAGGGGCGCACAGGATGCATTAAGGGACGTCAAAAAACAATATAAGCGTAACCATAACTTATGGGATATTTCCGATGAAGATATTCCTGTTTTTGGGACGATCGCTTCCCAGTTTAATGATCCGGGAATGAACAATCTTTATAAGGCAATCATCTCCAAGATACAAGAAAAGACCTCGGTGGATCTTCCTTCCAGTTTTAAGATCACCGGGGAAATGTCAGAAAAGATATTCATCATACCACCTGCCAGGACGAGATACCTGTCAGAAATTTCTGAAAACAATCGCCAATATGATAATTGGGTGGAAGCCCAAAGGGAAGTGGCCCAAAAGCTCTATAGTATAAATAAATCTTTAGAAGCTATCCGCACAGCTGGTATCTCAGACGCAGACAGGCTTATTAAAGAATTGACGGAAGTCTACCAATTAGTGGAATTGGACCTAGATCCAAAAAACAAAAAATGGATAGAAGAGTGGCCTTCCAGAAAAGACAGGTATGCTCAGGAATACTATATATTTAAAGTAAGGGATAAGGAAATTAAAGTCAAAACACATAGCCTATCTTTATCCAGTACCAAGATACCCAAAGTATCCTTGCCTAGGTATGAAGCGTGGGGAGACCTGCTCAAATGGGGCTTAAAGGAGAATGTGCCTGGTGAATTCCCTTATACAGCCGGTGTTTTCCCATTTAAAAGAGAGGGTGAAGATCCCACCCGAATGTTTGCAGGAGAAGGAGGGCCTGAAAGAACCAATAAAAGGTTCCATTATGTATCTAAAGGGATGCTGGCTAAACGGCTTTCTACTGCTTTTGATTCGGTAACTTTATATGGAGAAGATCCTGACTACCGTCCTGATATATTTGGTAAGATAGGTAACTCAGGAGTAAACATATGCTGTCTGGATGATGCCAAAAAACTGTACTCCGGCTTCAATCTCTCAGACCCTATGACTTCTGTCTCCATGACCATCAATGGTCCTGCCGCTACGATGACCGCTTTTTTTATGAATGCAGCCATTGATCAGCAGTGTGAGCTCTATATCAAAGCAAGCGGACTTGAAGAAGAAATTTCGTCGAAAATAGATCAGATTTATAAGGATAAAGGGGTGGTAAAGCCTTCTTATCTGGGGCAGATCCCAGAGGGTAATGATGGGTTGGGCCTGATGCTTTTAGGTGTAACAGGAGATCAGGTACTGCCTGCTGATGTATATGAAAAAATTAAGAAGGATACCATAGCCAAAGTAAGGGGTACTGTCCAGGCGGATATACTTAAAGAAGACCAGGCGCAGAATACCTGTATATTCTCTACAGAATTCTCTTTAAGGCTTATGGGAGATGTGCAGCAATATTTCATTGAGCATAACATCAGAAATTTCTATTCGGTATCTATATCCGGATACCATATAGCAGAAGCAGGAGCCAATCCGATTACGCAGTTGGCTTTGACCTTGTCCAATGGGTTTACCTATGTGGAATACTATGTTTCAAGGGGTATGGATATCAATAAATTTGCGCCAAATTTATCTTTCTTTTTCTCAAACGGTATAGATCCAGAATACGCCGTGATAGGCCGGGTAGCTAGAAGGGTATGGGCTAAAGCAATGAAACTTAAATATGGAGCCGATGAACGGTCTCAGATGCTGAAGTATCATATCCAAACTTCAGGAAGATCATTACACGCTCAAGAGATAGATTTTAATGATATCAGGACTACTCTTCAGGCACTTTATGCTATATATGACAACTGTAATTCCCTTCATACAAACGCTTATGATGAAGCCATCACCACACCTACCGAAGCTTCAGTAAGAAGGGCTATGGCCATACAGCTTATTATAAATAAAGAGCTTGGACTGACAAAAAACGAAAACCCTATACAGGGAGCATTTATAATAGAGGAACTGACAGACTTGGTAGAAGAAGCTGTATATGCTGAATTTGACCGGATTACCGAACGTGGAGGAGTTCTGGGTGCAATGGAAACCATGTACCAGCGAGGAAAAATCCAGGAAGAGAGTTTGCATTACGAAATGCTTAAGCATACCGGGGAGTTTCCGATCATTGGGGTCAATACATTCTTATCATCAGAAGGATCCCCCACAGTGACACCGGGAGAGGTGATCAGGGCTACACCAGAAGAAAAAGAAGCACAGATACAAACCTTGCAGCATCTTCATAAAAAATCTGCCACTTTATCCGGTGAATGGATAAACATTTTGCAGGCTACAGCTATTAAAAATGAAAATATTTTTGAGAAACTGATGGAGGCTGCTAAACATTGTTCATTAGGACAAATAACCCATGCTTTATATGAAGTAGGGGGGCAATATAGAAGAAATATGTAATCGAATAGATAAACCAACAAAATATAGAAACTTCGCACTTGAAATCAAGCGCAAAATATTCAGATTATTCATCCATATATAACAATCATGGCTAAGAAAAAAGTAACAGTAAGCATGAATGCTGACTATGAATACGAATCCGTAAATACAGTAGGGAACAAAGTGACTATAGATATGTACGATGACGCTGAGAAGCAGAGCCAGTCTCCTATGGAGCTTCTACTTTCTGCGTTAGGAAGCTGTGCAGCTGTAGATGCTGTACAGATGATGAAAAAAAAGCGCAGGACTATACAGGGATTTTTAGTGGAAGTAGAAGGCCAACGGCAAGAAGGAATACCTGCATTTTATACCGATATCCATCTTACCTTTACATTGATTTCTCCCGATGCGACTACAGAGGAATTTGAAAAAGTCACCCGATTATCCGTAGAGAAATATTGTTCTGTATCAGCTTCACTGAAATCCAATGTTACGTTTTCTTCAGTAGTAAACAAGGTATGAGGATAGTAAAGGAACTTTCAGTAGATGGAGTGCGTATTACCGTATTTTCATGGAACAATAAATTTCTACTCAAATTTGAGCAGGGTATGGTGGAGCAGACTTATAAGGTTAACGAAACTGAAATTTTAGAAGAGCGATATCTGGATTCATTTTTCGAGGGGGAGTTTTTTGATAAGGTGAAAAATAATTTTGATGATATGCAAATATTACTTAGAAATAAGATAGAAAATCTTTAAATTTGCATTTTATATTGTTATTTAAAGATGATTTATAAATATTTTGGTGTAGTTTTTTTGTTGGTATGTTTGTATAGTTGTACTAATGAAAATATAAACGATGGTTATTCAGAATTTGCCGAATTAGATACTCTGATAAGGGAATTTGAAATGAACCTATTGCCGTTGGAAACAGAAATTAAAGAATTATCCGATTTATCGGCTGATCTTTTACGACACCAGGATAATTTTATCAATATAGTAGACCATCATAAATTCCAGATAAGTGAAGAGGGTGTATTTTATAATCCTAACCCCCTACATCACGAATCCTCCATTTATATCTCTACCAGAACGGCAGATATGAAAGCTGCCATTAATCAGGTATATGCAACAGGACCATTGGATTCTGCTTTTTCTAATTTAATAAATAACAATCCTATCATCACTCAGGCTTATTTCAATTCAAAGGCCCAATTTTCCAGATTATATCCCAATTATGATGTGCTGAACATTTTGAAACCTGACTTGGATGTCACTGCCTTTAATTTCTACTATCTGGCAGATGGTGTAAGGAATCCAGACAGAGGACCTAAATGGGTGGAAGAAATTTACCTTGATCCAGCAGGTAGAGGCTGGGTCCTATCACTGATATATCCAGTTTATCATGAAGATGTATTAGAGGGTGTAGTGGGAATAGATATAACAGTAGAAGATCTGATATCCACCTTTCTTGATAAGTCGGATAAAGACCTTTTAATAGTAAATTCTGATGGTATGATCGTAGCAAGCAAAGCCAGGGCAATGGAAACATTGGATATGCCCCCTATTAATAAATATACCTATAATAAAACCATTCAGGCTGATAATTTTCAAACTCAGGAATTCAATCTTTTTAGATCTAAAAACAGGGAAGTAAGGCGAATGGTGTCCAAGTTTCTTTTAGAGCAGGATAATAAATATATACTCAATGTGAATGGCGAAAACCATACCGTGCATTGTAAAAAAATGACGTTGATGAATTGGTATTTGATAGCATTAGATAAAATATAAGGTGGGAAAAAGTGGAGGTATAGTGCAAAAGTCCAACACTTATTGGATGTTGACAGGGCTATCTTTGGTCTTTGTGCTCATGTTAGTGTTTTTGGGTTTTTTATTTTATACTGCACTTTCAGATAACCTCATCACCACCCGAACCCACGAGCTGGCCAAGCAAACTGAACTGGCAGCAAATGAAGCCCAAAGAAGGCTGAATTCTTTGGAAGAGGACCTGATATATTTTACAGGGGTCATGGAGGCCTCTTCCGATGCAATGATTCACAGCCCGGCCAATGATATCAGGACTAAGAGGCTTTTAAACACCTATGCCCCCATTATAAAAAGACTCATCATTCAGCACCCGGGAGAGAATGGTATGATAGTTTATAATCTGGTAAATCAGGATGATTTTGAAAGGATTGTAGTGAATGATCATATGGACTTTAATCCCCAAACTAATTTTGCCGTATATGGTCCCAATAAACAAGTGCGGGTATCCATTCATCTGAATCTTCAAGAATACCTCTCTGTCCATGTACGGGATTATTATATAGGTCCCTATGGGAATAAACTGCTATTTAACCAGAATGAGCTATTATACTTATCTGATGGTGGAGATGGGGAGGTTGTTTTTTCAGCCGCTATCTTAGAACAGATAAATCAGGACATTGCAGCTGGGCTAAAAGGTAATTATGAAGGTTCATTCTTTCAGGATGGAGAAAAATCCCAAGTGATTATAGCTCAGTACCCATTTAAAGTAAGACAATTGAACAATCAAATGGCTTTTATTTTTACCTTGGAAAAGAGCCAGATAATCTCAGGGATATACAGTGCCTATTTTTACCTGTTTGGATTTCTATTCCTATTATTATGTATAGTTCTGATCCTATTATTTAAATTTTCTAAGCAAAATGCTACCAATAATCAAATGCTATCGGATGCTTCTCAAGAACTGGATAGGCTTTTCAGGCAGCAGACTATGCTGTTACAGGAATCAAATAGTTTTGTTTACTATTTAGACCAGGATGGAAGATATATTAGAGTAAGTGATAACATATCATCAGTCCTGGGCTACTCTCAAGAAGAGTTTATCGAAAATGTAGAAACAATTATAAAAGGGGAGAGGCAAGAAGTGGATAATGAAAAATCCTCTCAAACTGATTTACCCAAAAAAGACAATGAGACATTTGAACTGGATCTGATAAAAAAATCAGGGGAAGTTATCAGGACAAAAAATTTTGAGAAGCTATATTATACAGAAGAGGGTGAATTTTCAGGCAGAGTGGGCATATGTACAGATATCCAGGATAAATATTCAGCAGAAAAATCTTTGATAAACAGTGAAAATACACTCAGACTGGTCTTGGACAGTTTGCCGGATATCATTTTTATATATGACCTTACAGGTGTATATATTGATTATCATGTTAAAGAGGAAATATTACTTCTGGAACCTCCCCAGAATTCGATTGGTAAGACTATCATGGAAGTAATACCCTCACCCATGAACGTGGTGATGATGAAGGCATTTGAAAGGGCTGTGCATACCAATAGGATGCAGACAGAAGAACTGGAGCTAATGCTTCGGAGTGGCAAAAAGACTTTTGAAGTAAGGTTTATAAAACTGGACCATAATAAAGTCATGTCCTTGGCCAGGGATACCACTAGCCAAAAACTGTTGGAAAATGGTTTACGGGAATCAAAAGATGCAGCTGAATCTGCAAGTAGGGCCAAAAGTGAATTTTTAGCCAATATGAGTCATGAAATCCGTACACCGATGAATGGTCTGTTGGGAATGATAGGCTTATTGTCTAAGACAGCACTAAATCAACAGCAAAAGAATTATATACAGGTCATTCAGGATTCTGGAGAATCATTGCTGACCATTATAAAGGATATATTGGATTACAGTAAGATAGAAGCAGGTAAACTGGAATTGGACCTTAAAATCGTTAATTTCAGGGACCAGATTTATAAAATAATAAATATTTTTTCTGGATTAGTAAATGAGAAAAAAATTCATTTGTCATTAGATATTGATAATGATACGCCTAGGTGGCTATTACTGGATAGGGATAAGTTGTTTCAGATATTGTTCAACCTAGTGGGGAATGCCGTTAAGTTCACACCGGAGGAAGGTGATATCTCAGTTAATATAAAGGCTGAAGCCATTTTGAATAAAAACTTTATGCTTTACTTTACAGTAAAGGATAATGGAATAGGTATACCTTTAGAAAAAATACCCAACCTTACTGAGCCATTTACCCAGGTGGATGGCAGCAATACGAGGGAATATGCCGGTACTGGACTGGGGCTTGCTATTGCCCATAAGCTCATAGAATTAATGGGGGGTACTTTGAACATAGAAAGTGCTCCAGGGCAAGGTTCTTGTTTTTCTTTTACATTATTTGTTACTTCTGCAGCTGAACCTATCGTAGATGAGGTGCCCTCACCCAGCACATCAAGCCTAGCATTGCCAGAAGAAGAATTGAAAAATCTATCTAACAGATACCCTTTATCAATACTTATGGCTGAAGATAATGAGATCAATATTCAGTTTATGAATATAATCTTTGGACAGATGGGGTACCGTCCTGACCTTGCCAAAAACGGTATGGAGGCCGTAGATAAGTGCAGGTCAAAATCCTACGACCTAATTTTTATGGATAATCAAATGCCTAAGATGAACGGGCTCGAAGCTACTAAAGCTATAAGGAAATTACCTGATGGCCATAGGCCGGTTATTATTGGCTTATCTGCCAATATCTTTCAGGAAGAGATCGATAAAGCATATGAAGCAGGTATGGATGATTACCTTACCAAACCCATAAACCTGAATCAGATATCAAACAAGATCAAATCAAGTTATCTAAAAAATTATCCTGATTAAGATAAAAGCCGAAGAATATTCTTCGGCTTTTATCTTAATCAGATAGTGGAGTCCAGAGTATATCCTTCCAAATATTCTGCTACCCGCTTGACAAACATGCCACCAAGTGATCCATCTACGACACGATGGTCATAGGAATGTGATAGAAACATCTTATGTCTTATAGCTATGACATCACCTGTGGGTGTCTCTACCACAGCTGGCTTCTTAGTGATAGCTCCTACGGCTAAAATGGCCACCTGAGGCTGCATAATGATAGGAGTTCCCATTACATTGCCAAAAGACCCTACGTTAGATACTGTATAGGTACCACCGTTCAGTTCATCTGGTGAAAGTTTGTTGGTTCTGGCTCTTTGGGCCAGGTCATTTACTTTTTTGGATAAACCAGCAAGGTTAAGCTGGTCTGCATTTCGTATGACAGGAACAATGAGGTTACCGGAAGGTAAAGCTACCGCAATTCCGATATTGATGTTTTTTTTCTTAATGATTTTGTCACCATCAACGGAGATATTTATCATCGGAAAATCCTGTATTGCCTTGGATACAGCTTCTACGAAGAAAGGGGTAAAAGTAAGCGCTTCACCATGTTTTTGCTTATAGCTTTCCTTTACTTTGTTTCTCCAAAGTACTATATTGGTGACATCCGCTTCTACGAAAGAGGTAACATGAGGAGAAATACGTTTAGAATCTACCATTCTTTGAGAAATCATCTTTCTCATTCTGTCCATTTCTATTATTTCATCCCCTGCATTTACACTTACATTTACTTTTTGCGGAGCGGAGGAAGTAGCTGCAGTTGAAGTGGCAGGCTTATCCATATCAATTTTCTGTGGCTGTGATCCACGATTTTTAAGATAGGCTAACATATCATTTTTGGTCACCCTTCCATCTTTACCTGTGCCGGAAATCTGTGCAAGTTCTGATTTATCAATGTCTTCCTGCTTAGCTATGGATAGTACGAGCGGTGAATAAAAACGGTCGTCTCCTTCCGATGATGGTATTCCAACATTGGATAGTAGTGAATCAGTCCCCGAAGGTGCAGATGCTATGAGCGCCTCCTTTTCTTCGGTAGCGGCAGCCTGTTCTGATTCAGTTTCTACTGATCCTTCTGTTTCGATAATGGCTATAGGAGTGCCTACTGCTACGACTTCACCTTCCTTTACCAATATCTGTTTGAGCACCCCTGCATGGGTGGCAGGTACTTCCGTATCTACTTTGTCAGTAGCAACTTCCAGTACCGATTCATCCTGCTCTATAGCATCACCTTCACTTTTAAGCCAAGTGAGGATAGTTCCCTCTATGATGCTTTCCCCCATTTTGGGCATTACCATTTCAAAAGTTGCCATAATTTATTATTTAATTGGGTTTATCTCCGAAATTTAAAATTAAATTTTAATTAGGTGTTTACAAAATCATTTTAATAAAATTTTCATTCGTTGATTTCCAAAATGCAGTTTCTTAATAAATTTAATGCAGAAAGTGCAGAAATCTGTATGTTCAGCATTCTGTCACTGGCCAGTTGTAGTTTTTTAGTGACCACTTTATCATTATATGCACAGGCTAGCCAGACAGTTCCTACTGGCTTGGCAGCGGTACCTCCATCAGGGCCGGCGATCCCGCTACTGGCCAGCCCGAAATCTGCCCCGAATTTCATTCTTACATTCTGTGCCATTTCTATCACAGTTTCTTCACTTACTGCTCCAGATAGGTCTAGTGTATGCTGGTTCACTTCCAAGAGAGTAGTCTTAAACCCGTTGTGATAGGGAATGATACTTCCTTGGTAATAAGCACTAGACCCAGGTATGCGGGTAATCATGTGAGAAACATATCCTCCTGTGCAGCTTTCTGCTATTGCCAGTGTGGATTTTCTGTTTAATAATAAATTACCTACCGCCTCTTCTAAAGTTTCGTCATCATATCCAAATACGTATTTTTCTATTGAAGGCAATAATTTAGTTATCAGATGATTTACTTCCTCCTGTAGTGTATCCAGATTTTTTCCGAAAGCAGTAAGTCTTAACCTGACCTGTCCCAGTGATGGTAAGTATGCCAATTTAATATGGGCAGGTAGGCTTTTTTCCCAGTCATGTATCAAGTCTGAGAGCCAGCTTTCACCTATACCTGTTGTCTGAATTATTTTATGATAAATTACGGGTAATTTAAAGCGTTCTTTGATTTGAGGTAGTACGAAGGATTCCATCAGGTGCTTCATCTCATGGGGGACGCCGGGCATAGACATCCATAATGCACCGTTTTCTTCAAACCACATCCCGGGGGCTGTGCCCATCAGGTTGGGTACATATTGGCATTTGGTGGGTAGGTGTGCCTGTAGCTTGTTGAGTTCAGTAAGTTCTCTTCCCCTTTTAGAAAAAAAAGCAGAAACAGCTTCTAAAGCTTCAGGCACTAGGGACAATTCACAGTTGAAGTATTTGGCAAGTAATGGCTTGGTAAGATCATCACTGGTAGGTCCCAATCCTCCGGTGATAAGTATGATATCAGCCCGGTGCTCTGCTGCCCTAAAAGCTGAAAGAATAGATGCTTCATCATCCCCTATGGTAGTCCTGTGTATGACGCTTACACCGATCAGTGTTAGCACTTGGCTGATCCAGAGACTATTTGTGTCTATAATCTGACCATAAAGGAGTTCATCTCCTATAGCCAATATCTCTGCTTTGATTTCTTTCATAAGTAAAAGTACCGTTCTGGTATGGATAGGTTTATTTTCTTATATAGGTATTGATGTCAAAGCTAAATTCGTTTTTTTCATCTGCATCATGGTGGACACTGGAAACAATATCCCATTCACTCCAGTTTATCTCCGGAAAATAGGTGTCGCCATCTGGCTGGGCATTGACTTCAGTGATGATCATCTCATCTACCAGCGGTAGAGCCATTTTATAGATTTCTCCTCCTCCTGATATAAATATCTTTTCCAGCTGCTTTTTTTTACAGATTGCTATGGCCTCCTTTAAATCTGTCACCACATGATGTCCATCCGGTACAGTATACTTTTTGTTTCTGGTGATCACCACAGATGTGCGATTCGGTAGCGGCTTTTCAGTGGATTCAAAAGTTTTACGGCCCATAATCAGGTGGTGGCCGGTAGTGGTGCTTTTAAAGTGGCGAAGATCAGCTGATAGTTTCCATACCAGTGAGTTGTCTTTACCGATTACGTTGTTTTGAGCTTTTGCTACTATTAAGGATATTTTCAAAATCTTTTTATTTCGTTACAAGATACCAAGATTTGGTTTTACTACAAAAAGATCCCCAAAGTAAAAGGGACAATGAAAATTTAGTGGTTTAATTTGCTTATCCCCGTATATTATGCGGCAGCTGTTCAAATTTTATCAGAGATTTAAAAACCTGATGTCGAACATTTACCATTTGGGCTCAATTGTTTTTGATTTTACCATAGCCTTATGGATGGTATTGAAAATTATTATGATCAGCTTCTACCACAGAAGATGGTACTTTTAAAACCAGGTGTTGGTTTTGCTTCCACTATTGATCTCCCACTGCCTGTGTTTTTGGATCATTAGGAGGATATTTTCAGTATTCCGGTAAGCTATTGAGAGGCAGTGATGTCATTATATTTCTGGAAATATCAAAATGGCAATATTGTAATTATTGGGAATAGCTCCTATGTAAATGCCACGCTACCTCAGCCATTTTCATTGCACTTAAATCTGCTGTAAATAACCGGAAAACCCTTTATTGTTCCACCTTTCTCCTTGGATTTCGGTACCTTAACCACTTATATCCACGTGATACCTATACGATCTGTAATTTTTTCTAAAATCATTTAAAACATCTATACATGCATCTTTTGACTATTGTCAAAAAAAATATAATGATTCCTTCACTATATTTTATTTCCTCTCAAAAAATCTTCGATTTGCATTCTTTTTTTTCCTTCCAGCTGAAGTTCTAAAATGGATAAGGCCCCATTTCCGGTTTGAAAATGCAGATAAGATTTACCGTCAGTTTCATATTCTCCTATTTGGAGGTGTTTATTTTCTTTAACGGGTTCGGTTTTGTAAATTTTCAGCAATCTGTCACCGATGATGCACCAGGCAGCAGGGTAAGGGCTAAGGCCTCTTATGAAATTATGTATACTTTCCGCAGGTTTGCTCCAGTCTATTTTACAGGTTTCTTTAAATAGCTTTGGAGCTTCATGTATAGCCTTACCTTCATCCTGCTCTATAGGCTGAACCTGATCTTCATCTATGGCCTGGATAGTCTTTACTACAAGTTTTGCGCCTTTTGCCATCAATCTTTCATAGAGAGAACCCACATTATCATCAGGATGAATAGGTTCTTTTTCCTGAAAAATAATACTTCCGGTATCTATTTGATGTTTCAGAAAAAATGTAGTAATACCTGTTTCTTTCTCACCGTTAATGATGGCCCAGTTGATAGGTGCTGCACCGCGATAGTTGGGCAGCAGCGATGCGTGAAGGTTAAATGTCCCTTTAGAAGGCATATTCCACACTGCCTCAGGAAGCATTCTAAAGGCTACCACCACCTGGATATCGGCTTTATATCCTGCCAGTTCGTCGATAAACGCTGGGTCTTTTAGATTGGCAGGTTGAAGAACCGGTATCCCCTGCTTCGCAGCAGCTTCCTTTACAGGTGAGGGGATCATCTTTTTCCCCCTGCCTTTAGGTTTATCCGGAGCGGTAATCACTGCGACTACATTCCATCCGTTTTCTACAAGAACTTCAAGTGAGGGTACAGCAAATTCTGGAGTACCCATAAATATAATTCTCAGGTTTTTATCCATTAATGTCTTTGGTCTAATAAAAGTAAGCCTACAAAATCTAAAAGATAAATTTGATTTTGAAGGTAAATTAAATTGAATTGAAATCTAATAAATTAAATATTGCTCACGCATAGTCTTATAAACGGTAAGATCATTTTGCCATGATTGTCTTATTTCCTCTTCTGATTTTCCTGCCAAAATATCCTTTCTCAGTTTATCCGTACCGGCCAGTTTATCAAAGAAGTTATTGAAAAATTTATCAGATTTACCTGATTTCTGAAAGGCATCCAGCAGATACGATAAGCTGAATCTGTGGTCCAAAGAAATTTCCCTGAGGTCTCTGCCATAACAGGTTTTGTTCTGGTGGGGAGGGTTTTTAGACATTCCTTCAATGCTTTTTGGGGTAAAGCTAAAATTACCAAACCCTTGATCCGGATAGCCATAAACCTGAAAAGGGAAGAGGGTACCCCTGCCTACACTTACGTCTGTACCTTCAAAAAAACATAAAGAAGGGTAAAGTCTTATGGATACGTCATTTGGCAGGTTAGGAGAAGGTTTGATGGGTAGGGAATAAGCCATTTTAGGGTTCCAGTTTTCTGTTTTGATTACAGTTATGTCTGCTTTTACCTGATTTTTCAGCCAGCCTTCCCCATTGATCATTCCAGCTAATTCACCCACTGTGAGGCCGTGTACTACCGGTATAGGGTGCATGCCAACAAAGCTGGTAAAACCTTTTTCCAAGACGGGGCCATCTATATAATCACCATTTGGGTTTGGTCGATCCAGGATTATAAGCGGAATATTATTTTCGGCACAGGCTTCCATTACATAGTGGAGTGTACTGATGTAGGTATAAAATCTTACACCTACATCCTGCAGGTCGTATATCATGATATCTATACCTGAAAGTGCTTCTTTAGAGGGTTTTTTATTATTACCATAAAGAGAAATTACGGGAAGGCCTGTTTTTTTATCAATTTCATTATTGACCACTTCACCAGCATCCGCATCCCCTCTAAACCCATGCTCCGGCACATATACTTTCTTTACCTTCTGCTGGGATTGAAGGAGGAAATCCACGAGGTGCAGATTGTTTTTTTGTGATAATATGGAAGTTTGGTTAACCACCAACCCTATGTTTTTTCCTTCTACCAAATGCAGGTAAGCTTCAGATCTATCTGCACCGGTTTTGGCTATAGGTTCAGATGTAGACTTTAATGCATTAGCATCCGGAGCTTTGCAAAACGCCAGGGAGTGCAGGAAAAAAGTAAGGATAAATATTAATTTCAAATGCTTCATGTTAATTTGCGATAGAATTTAAACAAAAATAAGATACTTCCTTGAACCTTTCCTATTTCATAGCCAAAAGAATTAGCTTTCAAAGAACCGGTGGTTTTACCGGGACGATCCATAAAGTAGCAGTGGCGAGTATTTCCATAGGTTTGGCCATACTGATTATTTCTTTTCTGATCCTTGGAGGTTTTCAGAACGTAATTGCCGATAAAGTTTTTTCCTTTACAGGTCATTTTCAGGTGCAGCGATTTTCGGCTGGAAACATGTTAGAAGAATCCCCAGCTTCCAAAAACAGTCAGTTTTATACCAATTTCCAAGATTATGACTTTATCAGCCATGTCCAGGAATATGCTAACAAGCCTGGCCTGTTAAAAGGAGACGAGGAAGTGGAAGGGGTGATATTAAAAGGAGTAGGGCCAAGTTTTGATACACTAGCATTCGCCGCTTCTATGAAATCGGGTAGGTTTATATCCTTTTCTGAAGAAGGAGCTTCTAATGAAATCCTTCTCAGCAGCACCATAGCCAATAAACTGCTGCTCGACATAGGCGATAGGGTAACCATGTATTTTGTCCAAGAGCCGCCCAGGTTTAGGAGGTTTGACATTGTGGGCATCTATGAGACTTTTTTGGAAGACTTTGATGAGAGGATTATAGTTGGAGATATTCAGACTATCCGAAATTTAAATGGATGGGGAAGTGATAAAGTCGGTGGTTTTGAGGTTTTTTTGACGAATCCCGATAAAATAGATGAATATGAAGAGGAGCTTTATGATCTGGTAGATTATGACCTCAATGTCATCAAGGTAACTGACCGTTATATACAGATATTTGATTGGCTGCTGTTGCTCAATAATAATGTCTATGTGTTTTTGGTCCTAATACTGTTTGTAGCGGCATTTAATATGGTGGCTATCCTGTTCATCCTTATTATGGAAAGAACCCAGATGATAGGCATATTAAAAGGGTTGGGCGCTAAGAATGCCTTGATCCGTCGTATTTTTGTCTGGAATGGGATACGGATTATAGGAAGGGGAATGTTGTTTGGTAATATTCTCGGACTGGGTTTCGGTTTTATTCAAGAACGTTTCAGGCTCATTGCATTGGATCCGGAAAACTATTACATGGACATAGTTCCCATTCATTGGGATTGGATTGCTATCATCAGCATTAACTTATTGATCTTGGTTGTCACCATCACGGTGCTATTCTTACCGGCCATGGTGATCAGTAATGTAAAGCCCATCAAAGCCATTAAGTTTGATTAGTGGGGTATTTTCTAAAGAGGCTGATGGCTTTCATGTATATGACCCCAAAAACTGCCTCTTTGAATATGTTTTTGGACATCTTGGAGCTTCCTTTAGTGCGGTCAGTGAAGATAATGGGAATTTCGATGATTTTAAAGCCCAGTTTCCAAGCGGTAAATTTCATTTCTATTTGAAATGCATAGCCTATAAATTTGATTTTATCCAATTCTAAAGTTTCCAATACCCTTCTGTTATAGCATTTAAATCCGGCAGTGGTATCTTTGACAGGAAGCCCTGTGATAAACTGTACGTATTTACTTGCAAAAAATGACATCAGGACTCTTCCCATGGGCCAATTTACCACATTGACACCTTTAATGTACCGGGAACCTATAGCCATATCATATCCCTCTTTTAGGCAGGCATTATATAATTTTATCAAATCCTTTGGATCATGTGAAAAATCGGCATCCATTTCAAAAATATAATTATAGCCAGCATCCAAAGCAAATTTAAACCCGGCTATGTAGGCAGTACCCAATCCAAGTTTTTTTTCCCGGTTAATCAAAAAAAGCCGATCAGGATAGAGCAGTTGAAGCTTTTCTACCTCCATAGCGGTGCCATCAGGACTTCCGTCATCTATGATCAGAAGGTGAAATTCACCTGTTAATGCCATGACCTCGGAAACCAAATCCTGGATGTTTTCTATCTCATTATATGTAGGTACTATTACTAATTTGTCCTTCACAGTCTTTATTAAAAGATCAAAAATAGAACTTAATGATTATTTTATGTCTTTTAATTTAAAAAAATCCCCAAATTTATAATATAAAACTCTCTCGAATGCTTCAGAAACTTGCCATTGTCACCTGTGAGTCCATGGGTGATTATAATAATAATGCAGAAAGTGAAGATCAGATACTTGCTGCACTTTTAACCCAATACCAATTATCTTTCAAATTTGAAATCTGGTCTGATAAAAGTGTAAATTGGCTACAGTACACCCATATAATAATAAAATCACCCTGGGACTATTTTGATAGGTATAAGGAATTTACCACTTGGTGCAGCGATATCATCCTTACCGGGATACCCGTATATAATGACATAAGTACTGTTATTTGGAATGCTGATAAAAAATACCTGTTTGATATTGAGTCCAAAGGCCATCGGGTGATTCCTACTCAATACCTTTCAAAATCCCAAAATGTATCCTTAAATGATGCATTTGAAAAATTTGATACAGATTCCCTTATCTTCAAACCTTCCGTAAGCGGTGGGGCTAAGAACACGCTACACATAATAAAATCAAATTGGGAGAGATATGAAGACCAAATAAAAGAACTTGTCCAAGAGGAGGATTTTCTTCTTCAGCCATTTATCAAAGAGGTAGTGGAAGAAGGGGAATACAGCTTTATATTTTTTGGAGGGAAATTTTCCCATGCCGTATTGAAACAACCTAGGGCAGGGGATTTCCGTGTTCAGCATTTTTTTGGGGGCAGGATCACTTCTATTAAGCCTGAGCCCGGAATATTGGCAGATGCCCAACGAATTATAAATGATTTTGCCGCTGGCTGTTTATATGCCCGTGTGGATGGTGTATTGATTGAAGGAGTATTTTACCTTATGGAGCTGGAACTTATAGAACCTTATCTATTTTTGTTTACCCATCCGAAGGCTAAACATAATTATATGACTGCTATATTGGAAAAACTGGCTTAGTTGCAGAACTGTGCTAATTTTTCTTTACCATACTTGCTGCCATGTTGTGCTGCAAGCCTGAGGTCATGGCAGGATTTTCCTGGGTCGGTTTTTAAGAGACATGCGGCCCTTCTTGCCATGGCTTCATAGTGTGTGGGATTTTTTTTCAATACAGAATCAAAATCCTCAATAGCCCAATCAGTATATCCAATAATCATAAAAGCAAATCCACGGTTGTACAAGCCTTCTATTTTATCGGGACTTAAAGTGACATACATATTAAAAGATCCCGCTGTACCCAGAGGATCGCCTAATTTTGCCCTGGCTATGCCCTGGTAATAATAAGTCATTGGTTCATCCGGCTTCAGCTCTCTGGCAAGTTGGAAAAATTCATCGGCTGACTGATAATTTTCATTCATGACCATGGCCCTACCCAAGTAAAAAAGGATATCAAAGTCTTTATAATCATGCAGTGACGCTAGGAGTAAATGCTTTTCAGCTGTTTGATAATCTTTTAATTTAAAAGCTACCATTCCTATACCGGCATGGGCCTGGGCATAGGTAGGTTTGTATTTGATGATTGTTTTATAATCTTGTAAAGCTTTGTCGTACTCCTCCATTTCCTCATACGATCTGGCGCGGAGGTGGAGCGATTTTACATCGGTTACATTTATAAACAGGACCTTATTGAAGGTAGAGATGGCTTTTTCAAAATCACCGTTTTTATAATATACTTCTCCATTTTCAAAAGAAGTCGAGCAGGACAAGGATAGCATTACCGCTAAGCAAATGAATAAATGTCTCATAGTCTATAGGTTGTCTATAAAACTAATGAATAAGTTTTTAAATTAAAAGTTTAAACCTGATTTTATTAAAAAAATTATGGTCAGGTGTAATGAGTTCATTAACGTTAATTTCTTTTGAATAAAGGAGAAACTTTGAACTTCTATTTGAAAATCTGGATATCACTATGTTTATGCCATAGGAGAAGTAGATCAGTTAATCAGTTCCCAAAAGGAAATCACTGTCTTTCCATGATTCGGTCATTTTTTCAGAAAAGACCCAGTAACAATCATGCAGGCTTATGATATAAATGATGGGCCTAAATACACCATTACCAATTGGGTGAAAGATTTGCAGTTTTAACTTTATAAAATTGTCATCTACTAAAATTAATATTTATACTACTTAATAGACATAGGGAGACCGTATGGAAAAAATGAATATAACTATAGCCATCAGCGAAACAAAAATTACAGGAAATCCGAAGATGATTAATAAAAACAGGGTAAAAAATTTTATGGTTACATTTCTGGATAAATGTGATGCTTCTTTTGTGAAGTTAATGAGGGCTATAATCCCAAGATTTAATGAAAGACTAAGGAGGAGTATGGACAATAACTGCTGTATATTAGAGAGGTAAGGATATTGAAAGATTACATACATTATTTCAGGAGCAATGATCAGGAGTGTACTTACCAAGTGGACCCCAGCTTTGATAAAGATGGGGCGGGGAAGGTTTAGAAATATTTTTAATGGAGACCTTTCAAACTCCTTTTTTTCCAGCCATATGGGCAAATTGATAAAGGCCGCACAAAGTACACTGAAATGTATCCACCGTGCATCGTAGGCACCGGTGGAATAAGAATAATAAAACATTTTCAGTAAAATGAGCACCATAAGTTTACAAGCTAACAGGAGCCATAGCCTGTTTTCTTTTAAATGCATGATTAGCCAATACACGCTACTGATGGAGTAGCTTTTCCGCGTGAATTTCTTCAATAGGTTACTTCCATGATCCGGAAGCGGCCTAGCTAAAGCATAATATAGAAAAATCCTGTGGGCGGAAGCCATTCCGGATAAAGTAACCCATAGCAGGACAGGCTGAAACCAATATCCAATCTTCACAGATAGGAATGATAAAAATATAACATATATTATTAATAGCAGGTGATTATATACCCATATCACCAGCTGATAACTGGAAAAATCGGATGATTTAAATAGTGCCATCTGATGAAAAACTTGATATGCGCCATGCTTGATAAGATGTATATGGAACCTGAATTGTACCCAGCCATATATTAAAAACATAAAAAGCAATGTCAAAAAGGCTAGCGGATGCTCCAAGATTCTTGTTCCAATGATGATGTGTTGGCG
The DNA here is from genome assembly GCF_000714815.1 of Anditalea andensis. Taxonomy (GTDB): domain Bacteria; phylum Bacteroidota; class Bacteroidia; order Cytophagales; family Cyclobacteriaceae; genus Anditalea; species Anditalea andensis. Next base: position 287,796 of record NZ_JMIH01000024.1, read on the forward strand.
CACTTCCATCAGCAGCCCAAAAGCAATAAAGATCAGGATAAAAAATCCTAAAAATGCTTTATAGTAAGGTGCTACAAATGCCCTAATCAATAGGTTTCTCATTGGTGTGATATCATCGTCCCATGTAAAAGCCGATGCACTGATTTAAAGGACAATAAATCGACAAATGCTTTTTGATGAGTGGAAAGTAAAAAGCTGACCCCATCTGCAGATTTCTGTTCGATTAGCCTTATGAGAAAATCTTGAGATCCAGTGTCTATTGTAGTAAATGGTTCATCCAAAATAATCAGTTTCGGTTCGCCCAAAAATGCCAGTAAAAGAGAGGTCTTTTTAAGCATTCCTGAAGAATATGTTGATATAGGATTAGCCGAGAAAGAGGAGACCTGAAAGGTTTCTTTTAGCACTTTAATTTGATTTTCAGTAGCTTTTTTAGCTTTAGAAACAAATATAATCAAATCGTCAAGACTCAGGAAACCTGGAAAAAGAGGTTCAGCTTCGGAAAAATTTACCTGTTGCCGATAGGGTAGAGGATGTTTTTTAAGATCTATATGATCTAAGATTATGTTTCCGCTATATGTTTGAATTCCTGCGATCGCCTTAAACAGCGTTGATTTTCCCGCACCATTTTCTCCCTGGATCAAATGTATTCCTTTTTCCAATTTCAGAAATTCGATTTCTAAATGAAATCCGGTCGGATATTTTTTTAGGAAATGGTGGATTTCAAGCATTTCGTAAAAATAATAGATACTTTCAGTTTAGCTACCTGAAATTTTATTTTTCATATATTTTAACAGGTTTCTTTATAGTAGATGAAACTTATGATCCACATATGAATAATTGACCATAAATTTTTTGTTTATCCGAACGAATGTTTAAGAAGTTCACATCTCATAGTCCTAAAACAGGGCTATGAGATGTGAATGATGGATCATTTATTTTATAAAACTCCTTTCGTACTGGGTAACTGATTGATCGCTGCATAATCTCTGGCGACCGCCATTTTAATGGCCCGTGCCAGTCCTTTAAAGATGGCTTCAATCTTATGGTGCTCATTATTGCCCTCTGCTTTGATATTCAGGTTACATTTAGCTGTATCGCTAAATGATTTGAAGAAGTGATAAAACATCTCGGTAGGCATATCGCCGATTTTTTCCCTTTTAAAATCCGCCTCCCACATGATCCATGGCCTTCCGCCAAAATCAATGGCCACCTGGGCCAGCACATCATCCATCGGTAGGAGAAAACCATATCTATAAATACCTTTTTTGTCCCCGACTGCCTTATGATAGGCTTCGCCCAAAGCAAGCGCGGTATCTTCTATGGTATGGTGCTCATCGATATGTAGATCTCCATTGACATGTATATCCAGGTCTGTTCCGCCATGCTTGCCCAACTGTTCCAGCATATGGTCAAAAAACGGGATGCCAGTATTGATATGGCATTTACCAGTTCCGTCTAGGTTTACACTTATCTTTATCTTAGTTTCCAGTGTGTTCCTTTCTATGGTCGCCGAGCGGGCTGGAAATCTCAGATAACTGTAGATTTCGTCCCATGATCTGGTACTCAGGTGAGCTCCTTCATTTTGATCTCCTATAAAAATAGCTTTAGTGCCTAAATTTTTGGCAAGCTGAATGTCGGTCACCCTGTCTCCGATGACGTAAGAATTCTCCAGATCATAATCTCCTTCCAAATACCGGCCCATCATCCCAATACCAGGCTTGCGTGTAGGTAGGTTTTCATGTTCAAAAGACCTGTCTATAAGTATCTCAGAAAAAATGATTCCTTCGGAATCCAGTATCTGAAGCATCTTATTGTGGGCAGGCCAAAAAGTATCCTCGGGAAAGGAAACTGTGCCCAACCCATCCTGATTGGTCACCATCACCAGTTCATAGTCTGTTTCTTCCGCTATTTTTCGAAGGTTAGATATGGCTTTTGGATAAAAGTCCAAAAGCTCCAGACTATCTACCTGGAAGGTAATGGGCGGTTCGGTAATGATAGTGCCGTCCCTATCTATAAACAATACTTTTTTCATTTTAGATTATAATTATGGTCGCTCATTAAGGTTTGAATATTTGGAAAGGGATGTCAATAATGTAGTGTTTTCCTCCCGGGTACCCACCGTGATCCTGAGACATTGTTCGCATAGGACGACTTTCGAGCGGTCTCTTATGATGATTTGGTCTTCTATCAGGAATCCATAAATTTTTTTGGCATCTGTAACTTTCATTAATAGGAAATTGGCATCTGATGGGTAGATGTGAAGGACGATGGGTAGCTGAGCAAGCTGTTCTTCCAGAAATATTTTTTCCTTAAGTATCCTGCTGACCATTTCATCTTTCTTATCTGCCTGTGCGAGGGCTTCCAAAACCTTGACTTGGGTAAGGCCGCTGATGTTATAGGGTGGTTTGATGCGATTGATGATCCTGATGATTTCTTTAGAAGCGAAGGCCATTCCTATACGCAGTGAAGCCAGTCCCCAAGCTTTAGAAAATGTCTGTATGATCATAAGGTTTTTTAATTTGTCCAACTTTCCTATATAGCTGGCTTCAGTGGTGAAATCAATATAAGCTTCATCCAGTACCACCAGTCCATTGAAATGATGTATAATATAATCTATATCATCTTTTTTAAGACTGTTCCCGCTTGGATTATTGGGAGAGCAGATGAAGATGATTTTGGTATGATCATCTATGGCTTCCACTATTTCCTTTGGCCTAAGGTGGAAGTCTGCCGTAAGGTTTACTTTTTTTACCATTACATCATTGATACCTGCGCTGACTTCATACATGCCATAGGTAGGAGGTAAGATGATGACATTGTCCTTCCCCGGAATGCAAAAAGCCCTGAATAATAAATCGATCGCTTCATCGCTTCCATTGCCCAGAAAGATCTGATCAGATGGAATGTTCTTGATTAGGGATAATTTTTGCTTGATTTCTAACTGATAGGGGTCAGGATACCTGTTAAAAGCATCTTCTGTTAAAGATCCATAAGGGTTTTCATTGGCATCTAAAAAAACACCTTCCTTTCCTGAATATTCATCTCTGGCAGAGGAGTAGGGCTGTAGGTAGGCGATATGTGGGCGTAGAATTTTGTCTAAGGAGAAACTCATAATCCATTTTCTTTTAAATACTCCAGTCTAATGGTAACGGCATTTCTATGGGCATCCAATAATTCATTGGCAGCCATAGTCTCCACAGTGGGGCCGAGGTTTTTGATACCTGCAGCTGTTATTTTTTGATACGTTATCTTTTTCACAAAACTGTCCAGTGATACACCGCTATAATTTTTAGCATAACCATATGTCGGTAAGGTGTGGTTGGTTCCTGATGCATAATCCCCGGCAGACTCTGGGGTAAAGTTGCCCAAGAATACAGAACCTGCATTGATGATTCTTTTAGCTACCTCGTCTTCATTATGCACCACTATGATCAAGTGTTCAGGGGCATACTCGTTGATCAGGTCTATGGCTTTGTCCTGATTGGGCATCACTATTGAGACGCTGTTTTCCAGGGCTTTGGCAGCGATAAGTTTTCGTGGAAGTTTTTCCAACTGTTTTTCTATTTCTCTGGATATTTTAGTGCTCAGTTTTTCACTATCCACTACCAGTATTACCTGGCTGTCTATGCCATGCTCTGCCTGGGACAGAAGATCTGATGCGACAAAAGAAGGAATACTACTATCATCTGCATAGACCAAGACTTCAGATGGCCCTGCTGGCATATCTATAGCGGTGCCCTTTTTAGTGGCCAGTTGTTTGGCAGCAGTGACATACTGATTTCCGGGACCGAATATTTTATCCACTTTGGGTACCGACTCTGTACCATAGGTCATGGCCGCTATAGCCTGAGCGCCCCCGGCTTTTATGATTTTATCTATGCCTATCAAATCCGCTGTATACAAAATAGCAGGGTGTATGCTGCCTTCTTTGTTTGGAGGGCTGCAAAGCACCACTTGTTCACAGCCCGCTATATTAGCAGGTATGCCTAACATCAGTACAGTAGAGAAGAGCGGAGCAGTACCGCCAGGTATATATAGCCCTACTTTTTGGATAGGTACACTGCGACGCATACAGGTGACACCTTCCATCACTTCCATTTCTAAGTCAGGTGTAGACTGTGCCTCGTGAAATTTCTCAATGTTTTCTTTTGCCTTAAGGATGGCCTCTTTCAGTTCTGGTGCTACCTGTGCTGAGGCATTCTTGATTTCGGTCCGGCTTACCAATAGATCTTTGATTTCAACATGGTCGTATTCTAGGGCAAATTTTATAAGCGCTTTATCACCTTGACGCTTGACTTTTCGCATGATAGGTTTTACCAGCTTTTCTATTTCCTTTATTTCCAGGGCTGGCCTGGCTAGTTGGCTCTTCCATTCACTTTTGGAAGGGTTGTTTAAAACTTTCATAAGAAAATGTTTATATGACCATTTTTTCTATTGGTACCACCAATATCCCCTGTGCACCCGCAGCTTTAAGTTCTTCTATATTTTCCCAAAACTGGTCTTCACTCAGTACAGAATGGACCGAGGACCAGCCTTCCTGGGCAAGGGGGAGAATGGTCGGGCTTTTCATACCGGGTATTAAGGTAATGATTTTATCAAGGGAATCATTGGGGGCATTCAATAAAACATATTTATTGCTCTTTCCTTTTTGGACAGCATTTATCCTAAAAAGGAGTTTGTCTACTATGGCTTGCTTTTCTACAGGGAGATTTCCACCACTGATAAGTACTGCTTCAGACGAAAATATTTTTTCTACTTCTTTAAGCCCGTTCATCATCAGGGTGGAGCCGGAACTTACTATATCGCAAATACCTTCTGCCAAACCTATACTCGGTGCTATTTCTACCGAACCGCTGATTTCGTGGATTTCAGCGTTGATGTTATTTTCCCTCAAAAAATCTCCCAGTATCCTAGGGTAAGAAGTAGCTATATTCTTATGTTGAAAATAAGAAAGATCCGTATAATTTTCTCCTTTTGGTATGGCCAAAGATAACCTGCACTTGGAAAAACCAAGTTTTCTGATGGTCTGTACCTGCTTGTTTTTTTCAACTATTTCATTTTCTCCGACTATACCCAAATCTGCCACACCGTCTGCCACATACCCAGGTATATCGTCATCTCTTAAAAAAAGAAACTCTATGGGGAAGTTGGTAGAGGTGGCCTTCAGTTTCCCTCCGCCGTTGTTATATTTGATGCCACATTCTTTCATGAGGCTTAATGAGTCTTCACTTAATCTGCCGCTTTTTTGGACAGCTATTCTGATGATGGGTTCCATGTTGGATTAAAATAGGTATAAATATTGGTTAAGGGTCTTATCCAAGACCGGGCTGTAAAGAATACAATACAGCCAACTAGGGGCGATATGATAATGTTTTTCCTCTTTACGAGGAATGATGGAAATGATGAACAGGGGCATTTGCCGCTATAAAAGTATAAACCTGGGAGATATGACTGGTTAAAGTATTCATCTTAGGTTACAAAGATAAGGTAGTTATGATAAATTGCAAGATTAAATGAAGAATTATGACTTTAAAAATCATATACATAACGTAGTTCGCAGGCAATAAATAAGTTTGAAAGGGTTTAAATATCAGGTGAGACTATAGGTCATTTTAAGAACCAACAGCTATAGGATATAAGTTTTAAGCCCTAAAAAATAAAGTTTAAGTATCAGGGAGTTCATCAGGATCATTCACATAAGATACCATGCCATTTTAACTCATATAACTTTTGATGAGCAATTATGGAATTTGTATTTTATGATTAACCTTTAATTTTTGTAGGTTTTATTTAATAGGGTTTTATGAATTATTTTTGTTTTTAATATATTTAACGGTTTAAATTATAAGGACTAAATTAAAAAATTACGTTATTTTCAAAAATATAGGTTTGTTTAAATGTTTTTTATAATATTATAAAAATATAATTTTTTATTTTATAAAATTTTGTTTTTTTAAATTTATTTAATTTTTTGAAATGTTTTAAAAATTTTTTTGAAATTTATTATTGTTATTTGTTATTAATTTAAAATTAATAATGGTTTTAATTGTTGTTATTAGAAATTTTTTTTTAATTTTTTTTGGTCTATTTTGAGAATTATATTTTCCATAGAATATTTTGGATAATAATTATCTAATAATCCAAATCTATTTATTTGAATGTAAATGTTTGATTTGCCGAATATAACTTATATTTTATCACATTTATCGATATCTGTAACCGTATATCAATAATTACAGGTGTTTATATTGTTATTAATATTAATTATAATATTTTTCTAATAATTATATGTCCGTAATTGGACAAAAAATAAAATTTTATTTTTATATACTATTATTGTTCAAAAATTAACTTTTTTGATTTTTTCGGTAATTTATTTTTCAATTTAACTTAACAAGAATATACTTATGGGAAAAATTTTACTATTAGCGTGCATGTTATGTACAATAGCTTGGAATGCTCAGGTGATGGCTCAGCAACGGTTAGTTACTGGAACTGTAATTTCCGACGAAGATGGGCAACCATTGCCTGGGGCAACTGTTCAGGTTAAAGGAACTACTATCGGTTCTGTGACTGATATTGATGGTAATTTTACCATCAATGTACCCGGTGGGAATAATTCTCTTATTATTTCTTTTGTGGGGTTGACTACACAAGAAATACCGGTGGGCAATAGAAATAATATAAGCATTACCTTGTCTCCTGATGCAGCTCAATTAAACGAAGTAGTAGTGACAGCTATAGGGATAGAACGGGACAAGAAAGCCTTAGGTTATGCAGTTTCTACAGTAGGGGATGAATTACTTGCCAACCGTCCAGAAGCAGATGTCTCTAGAGTACTTCAGGGCAAAGTAGCCGGTGTTAATATCACTGCTACCAACGGGATGACGGGATCAGGTACTAATATTGTAATCAGAGGTTACTCTTCCGCTACAGGCTCTAACCAACCATTATTTATTGTGGATGGAGTGCCATTCAGTTCAGGCACTAATGCTCAGGGTGGATTTGCTACAGGAGGGGCGACTACTTCATCTAGGTTTTTAGATATAGATCCTAATAACATAGAAAGTGTAAACGTGCTTAAAGGCCTTTCAGCCACTGTATTATATGGCGATCAAGGACGAAATGGTGTAATATTGATTACAACTAAGTCAGGTTCTACCCAAAGAAGGCCCACTGAAGTTACCATTAATCAGTCAGTCTTTGGTAATCAGGCGGCCTCCCTACCTAAATTCGGGCAAATATATGGAAATGGCTTCCAGCAGCAGCCAGGAGCTTTTTTTTCCAACTTTGGCCCAAGAATGGATCAGGGTATCATGTTGAACCATCCCATAGGTAGTTCTGGTGTAGCCAGTATCAGAAATGCTTTTCCAGAATTCAGAGACCCCAGTCTCATTACTGCCTCTAATCCATATGGGGCTATCCCGTATGAATTCAAAGCTTATGAGGATATCAGCACCGCTTTTTTTAGAACGGGTTTGATCAGCAACACCTCATTACAAGTATCCGGCTCTACTGACCGCGCCAGTATAAGCGCTTCTTTTGGTTATACTAATGAAGAAGGGTTTACACCTGGCAATGCTATGGAGAAATTTAATTTTGGATTAGGCTTTAATGCGGCCATTTCAGATAAATTCTCAGTAAATTCTTCCTTTACATTTGCCAGAACAGATCTTGAATCTCCTCCGGTGAATGCGGCTTATGGATCTGGGCCTGACGGTGGGATACCATCCATTTTTGCCAATGTACTTTATACGCCTCGAACGGTAGATTTAGCGAATTTGCCTTATGAGAATCCTATAGATCGTTCTTCAGTTTATTACAGGGGAAATAATGATCAGGTAAATCCTATATGGGCTGCGAAATACTATAAAAATACAAGTATGGTAAACAGATTTTTTAACTCTACCTCATTGAATTATGACTTCAATGATAATCTATCTGTTACGTATAGACTAGGTCTTGATACTTATAGTGAAACTCAGGAAGCCATGTATAATAGGGGTGGCGGAAATGGTGTAAGTTTATTAGTAAATCAAGGGTACTATAGAACTGTCAATATTAGAAATGATATTTGGAACCAGGATTTAGTTATCAACTGGCGGCCATATCTATCAGAAAGGCTAGGGTTCAGTGCTTTATTAGGGGGTAATACTCGATATGATTTTTATACGCAAAATGGATTATCTTCTAATAATCAGCTCGCATTCGGCCTTTTCCGTCATTCGAACTTTGAAGTAAATGCCAATACTGATCCCCTTACTATAAATAATAGGAGAAATGGAGATTTGAACTTTACGGAAGAACAGAGAAGAATGGGTTTATATTCACAAGTTACATTAGATTATGATGATTATCTGTTCTTGACCCTGTCTGCAAGAAATGACTGGACTTCCACTGTAGAAGCTGAAAACCGAAGGATACTTTACCCAGGTGCTTCTGTATCCTTTATTCCGACAGACGCTTTTAATATTACTTCACCCACTTTAAATTCTTTGAAGTTAAGATTGGCATTTGGAACTTCAGCAGGTTTTCCCTCTCCCTATAGAACTCGAAATTTCCTGAATCAATCTGCCCGTGCCTTTGAGCGTGGGGGGACCATATATCAAACACATTCAGTTAATCCGATTTTAGGTAATCCAAACTTGAAACCAGAACTCCAGCAAGAATTTGAAGTCGGTATAGAGTCCGCTATGTTTAATAATAAGTTTAGGTATGAACTCTCTTTATATGAGCGAAATACTAGGGACTTGATTACTGAAGCCCCAATAGACCCCTCTACAGGATATGACCTCACAGCTGTTAATATTGGTAACATGCGTGTCAGAGGAATAGAATTCCAAGCAACAGTAGTTCCTGTAGCTACTTCCGCCTTTAATTGGGAATCTATAGTCAATTTTGGCCTTTATAGATCAGTTGTATCTGAGCTTGGGGGCGGACTGGATGAAATTGTGATCGAAGGATTTACAGATCTTGGGAACTTTGCGGTGGAAGGACGACCGTTTAACATAATCAAAGGACTAGGTATAAACCGAGCCCCTGATGGGCAGAAAATTGTCCTTGCAAACGGCGATTATATGCCTACTCCTGATGCAGTGGAATTAGGAGATCCAAACCCTGCATGGACTGGATCATGGATTAATACTTTCCGTTACAAAGGGTTTAACCTTTCTGTAATGATGGAATACCGTCATAAAGGAGCCATTTTTTCCAATACCGTTACAGCTTCGCTGGCACGAGGAGTAACAGCAGACCCTGAAGCTGACCGAGAGCTGACTTTTATCCTTCCAGGTGTAAAACAGCAGGGGGTCAATGAAGATGGTACTCCTCGATATGTTCCAAACGATATTCAGGTAACTGCTTCTAATTATTTCTTCAATAATTATCACGGAGCTGCAGATGAGAGTAATGTATTTGACGGTAGCACGATAAGGTTGAGAGAAATATCCTTAGGTTATGATGTACCGCAGAGTTTGGTGGGCAGGACACCTTTCAAGAGGGCTTCCGTGGCTATTAGTGGCACTAATTTATGGTTCAGGGCTTTGAACTTTCCACCAAACATGAACTTTGATACCGATGTCTTAGGTCTTGGTGTAGGGAATGGTTTAGGTTTTGACTTTGTAACTGGCCCAAGTTCTAGAAGGTTTGGTGGTACTTTGGTTCTTACTTTCTAATATTTTATAAAGAAAACACTATGAAAAAGAAGATATACAGTTTTATATTCGCCTTGAGTACGCTACTAGTGAGCTCTTGTGATTTAGATTTATTGGACAGCCCCAATGTGGTTACAGCTGAGACAGCTTCGCCCACATTTCTTTTAAATAAAATTCAAATAGATTACGCAGCCTTGTTTAATACTACCAGTACGAATGGTATGAGATTAACAAGAATGATGAGCCAGCCTAATAGTCTTTATGAGCTGGCTTATGTTTCTGTAGAATATAACACTATTTGGGTTAATTCCTATGCTAATATTTTAAATGACATCAAGTTTCTGGAAAATTTAAATGAATCTTCTCCGGTGCCAAGACATATTGGAATAGCTAAAGTGTTCAAGTCTATGGTTTTGATGACTTTGGTAGATTATTTTAATGATATTCCTTTCTCTCAGGCATTGGATCCAAATAATCTAAATCCTGCATTGGATGGAGGTGAAAGTGTTTATGCAGCAGCTTATCAAGCTTTGCAAGAGGCAAAGCTGTCTTTAGCTATGGATACGCCTAACTTACCGGTCGACTTTTATTATAACAATGATGTGGCGCGTTGGATAAAACTCATTAATTCTCTGGAATTAAAATATCATTTAAATAGGAGATTAATTGATGAAGCAGGTAGCACTAGTGCCATTAATGCACTGGTTACTACAAATAATTTCATATCAGCAGGAGATGATTTTGTATTTAGATATGGTACTTCTCAATCCAATCCCGACTCAAGGCATCCACGCTTCAGCCAGTATGGTTCTGGTGGTGGCGATTATCAATCTACATGGTACATGTGGAATTTAACCGAAGCTAAAGGGTTTGATGATCCAAGAGCGAGATACTATATCTATAGACAGGTATTGGTCAATCCTACAGATCCTGATAAATTAAGGTGTATCAATGAAATAGCACCTTCCCATTACTTGGCTGGAGGATGGCCGTTTTGCTTACCAGGAAACCGGGGTTACTGGGGAAGAGACCATTTAAATAATGAAGGTATCCCGCCCGATGGACTTGAACAGTCAGTCTATGGAATTTATCCAGCAGGAGGTAAGTTCGATAATGATGCAGGTCAAGATGTAGGTGGTGCATCAGGGGCTAACCTTGGAGGGCAGGGTGCTGGAGTACAGCCCATTATGTTAGCAGCATTTGTTGATTTTATGTTAGCAGAAGCCGCGCTCACACTTGGAACTACTGGAGATGCTAAAGTTTATACTTTAAGGGCTATAAACAAGCACATGGATTATGTGAGGAACTATGCACTTTCTACAGCGGATGCTGCTAATATCAGAGAATTTTACCCTGACGAAGAGTGGTCAGAAGCAATAGCTGCATATATAGCCTATGTAGATAACCAATATACACAGGCTGGATCTAATGATGCTAGACTGAACGTGATTGGTAGAGAATATTGGTTGTCATTATTCGGAAATGGCAATGAAGCTTACAATCTGCATAGAAGAACAGGAAAGCCTGCTAATATGCAACCAGGTTTGTTGGCTTCTTTTGGTGAGTATCCGCGATCTTTCTTTTATCCAAATAACTATATGGTAACCAATAATACTGCGATTCAGAAAAGCAGTCAAAGAGTCAGAGTATTTTGGGATAATAACCCTGAAGGATTTATATATTAATTTAACTTATGAAACATATGAAAAATTATAAATACATACAGGGGGCATTATTAATGTGGATGGTTTTTTTGGTTTCTTGTGTAGATTTTGTAGAACCAAATATACCTTATAAGGATTTCAATACCGGGGCGTATTTAAGGACCATAGCCAGGACTTCTACTTCTTTTAATTTCTTTGACCTAACTGGAGCTAGATTCGCCCTGACATTGGAAGCTGTTGATGCTGAAAATGGGGCTACAGTAGAAACTGTAGAAATTAGAGTAAGGCATAGAAGGCTTATTCCTGGTGTAGGGTTAGCCTATGTGCCAGTGCAACCTTCGGGAGGAGAATGGACAGATATATTGATTCATACACTAACAGCGGCTGATTTTGCTCCAAATACTGAATCGAGATTCTTAAGGGCTTCTTTTGATATTCCGGCAAGTGTGGCTATGGAAGCCCTTGGCCTTACTTCCGAAGATATTGAAGGTGGTGATACTTTTGAATTTAGATTGGTTCTTACTGATAGGATGGGAAGGGTTTTTTCCAATCATAATCGGAGTGCAGATGTAGAAGGAGGTTTGTTTTATGCTTCACCATTCCAATATAATGTTGGCGTAGTCTGTCCTTCAGATCTCGGTGGAACATATAGAACTACAGTGGTGCAAGCATCAGGTCCTATTGGTGCATGTCCGGCAAATGTACCAGGAGAAATTACGTTCATTCCGAGAGAAGACGGGATTTCCTATGAAGTATCTGATGGGACATTTGGGTACTGGGGCTGTATAAATGATGACTGGGGCACAGGAGCTGTTGTACTCAATGATGCTTGTGGGGCGCTCAGTATCTCCGGTACAGATAAATATGGTGACTCTTATTCTATGACGGTACTCAGTTCATCCAGCACCCAGCTTACCATCGAATGGGTAAATACTTATAATGAAGGTGGCACGGTTATTATATTTGCTAATGAAGATGCTCCATTTCCTGATGGTCTTAGATAATAGGATCAATTTATAAAAAAACTTTAAGCTTAAAGTTTATATTAATGTTCTGTTTTACCCTCCTGATTTTTTGGCTTTATAGCCAGCCTTAGTAAGTTCCTCGACAGCCTTATCTCTGTGATCTCCTTGCAAGAGTATTTCTCCATCCTTGGCAGATCCTCCTACACCACATTTGTTTTTGAGCATTTTTCCCAATTCTTTTAGATCATCATCCGTACCTATAAAGCCTTCTATAAGGGTAACCTGTTTTCCACCTCTTGCTTTTTTGTCCAGCATTACTTTGAGTTTTTGCTGTTGGGGTGGGAGGGTTACTATATCTTCATATCCACTGTGATCATACTCAAACTCATCACTGGTCGAATATACTACACCGTCCCGATTCTTCCAGTCGTTCTTTTTTTTCTTTCCCATAATCTTATTCATGAAAGATGATTTATAATTTTGGAATTAATATCCTAAATCATTTTTTCCTCATTGTCCACACCGGTCTTTTGGCATGGTTGACTACATCTTCTGCTATACTTCCGCTGATCAGGTGCATAAACCCGGTACGCCCGTGGGTAGCCATCGCTATCATATCTGCATTGATCTCCTCTGCATATTCGATGATCCCTTCTTCCTCAGAAGAACTGTTATAAATTTCAACATTGATGTTGCTAAGACCCTGTTTTTCTACAAATTTTCCGATCCTTGCTTTTGAATCTTTACTGTTCTCAAACAAGCTGGGTGTATTGATCTTTACCAGGGTTACTTCTGCTGCCAATATATTTTGAATTATTTTCAATTCACCGATGATCTCTTCATTTTCATCTTCAAAATCACTGGCGAAAACTATTTTTCTTATATCGTCCGCCTTAACAGGATGCTTAACTGTAATGACGGGGCATTTAGAATGACGGACTACCTTTTCTGTATTGCTACCAATCAGGAATTCTTCCATCCCGCTGGAGCCTTTGGATCCCATTACAATCAGGTCCGCTTTGATATCAGTAACTTCTGCACTGATACCTGCATATGGATTACCGAATACTATTCTGGATGAGAACTCGAATTCAGCATTTTTATACTGATTCTTTATTGTTTCCATTTGTTGTTTCCTTTTTTCAACCAGCTCGATCATAAAGACCTGGTTCATTTCGTTATCTGCCAGATTTACCTCACCCATAGTATTGAAACTCTGGGATGTAGGAAGCTCGACTATATGGATCATTTTAAGCTTTGCTTTGGCTTTGATAGCAAGATCTTTTGCAAATTCGAAAGCATTATTGGCTTCTTTTGAAAAATCAAATGGTACTAAAATGGTTTTCATATGAGGTTAGTTTATATTACCGAAGTATAGTGAGCATTTAAAAATCAATGTTCCAGATAGCTCTAATGGCTTAAGTGGAAAATTTGGTTTTAAATTACAAAAAAGGAATAGCATTGCAATATTTATACCATGGATATTGAATCGCCGGTCTGGGCAGCTACACCAGACGAGGTCAAAATTCTGCTGCACAATGACCTGAGTACCTACTCTTAACTAATTTAAGGCATTTGAACTGTCCCTACTATCCTAAACTGATGAAAAAAGAAATTTCATTTAACTATTGATAGGGAAATTTTTATCTGCTGGTTCAAACCAACAGGCGCTGGCTTAATATTAACCCCACTCCAAAAGCCAAGACCCACATCAAAGTAGCAATAGCCATCTTCTTAAGAAAGGGGTCGATCTGTTGGGAATTCTTTCCCTTCTGAACTCCAGCGCCTACCCTTACCATTAGTGGCAGTAGCAGGAAGGCTAGGAAACCTCCCCACGCTTTCTCCTGAAATATGAAAATCAACATAAATAGATTGCCTCCTATAATCAATGCCCAGTTATACTTTATAGCAGCAAGTTTACCTATTCTTACTGGAATAGATTTCTTACCTGCTTGGGTATCTGCCTTGATATCTCTGATATTATTGATATTTAACACTGCTGTACTGAACAGGCCCAAGGATATGGCAGGCCATATGACAGCAGATTGGAAGTCAAGCATGTGAAGAAAAAGGGTACCCAATACTCCCGTCAATCCAAAAAATAAAAATACAGATATGTCTCCAAGACCCATATAGCCATAGGGCTTGGTTCCTGAGGTGTAAGTCACCGCTGCTGCTATAGCGAATAATCCCAAAGCTATAAAACCCCAGAACATCAGCCAGCTGCTCACCGCTACATATAACAATAAAATCCCGCTGAACAGTGATAAAACGGCAAATATTACCATAGCAATTTTCATTTCATGCAGTGGAATGATGCCGGACTGTACCGCTCTTATGGGACCTTCTCTATTTTCACTATCTGCCCCGTGAATACTGTCGCCATAGTCGTTTGCGAGGTTAGACAGTATCTGCAATAGGGTAGTGGTACTGGCTGCCAAAACTAAGATTTCCCACTTAAAAGACTGATAGTAATAAGCCAAAAAGCTAGCCATCAGTATACTTGCCAGTGCTAAAGGTAAAGTTCTTAATCTTATGGCATGAATCCAAGCCTCTTTTTTGCCTGCTAATTTTACTTCCACTTTAATATATTCTTGTAAATGCTGACCAATATTGCAAGTCAATAAAACCTGCATTATTTTTCAGTATGATAGGGACAAATTTATTAAATACGCCGCTTTCGCTAAAGCTTAGATGCTTAAATGCTGTAAAATTTTTTCATCCATAGGGCTTACAGCACTTGGAAAGAAATCTACCAATTTCCCCTGTTCATCTATCAGGTATTTACTAAAATTCCAGGCCGGCTCTTTGTCATTCCAGCCGTTCATGTCCTTATCAGATAGCCATCTGTATAAGGGGTGCTTATCTACCCCTTTTACCGAAATCTTTTCAAACATTGGAAATGTCACACCGAAGTTTTCACTACAAAAAGTTTTGATTTCTTCTTCTGTTCCAGGTTCCTGGCCTCCAAAATTATTGGCAGGAAAACCCAACACGGCAAGTTTATCGCCGTATTTCTCGTGAAGTTCCTGAAGTTCTGCATACTGGGAGGTATAGCCGCATTTAGAAGCTACATTGACCAGCATTACTTTTCTTCCTCTGTACTGTGAAAAATCCACTTCTTCACCATCGATATTCTTGAGTTTGAATTCATGGAAATTTTTTGGCATGCTCATATCTTCTATCGTTTGGATGGAGGCAGTCATTGACTCATCGGTTACCTTGTTTTCTACATTGCAGGATATTGCCAGCAAAGCCAGGAATAATATGTTTTTATACATAAACTATGATACTAAATGTTGATAATTAAAAGCTTTACTGCTAGCAAGGTTACATCCTATCCGGTACTTTTACGCCTAATAACGCCATTCCCCTTTTTATTGTTTTAGCTACTTGTAGCGACAAAGCCACCCTAAACTGTTGGACCAATAAATTATCCTCATTAAATATAGGTAATTCGGCATAGAAACGGTTATATTCTTTGGATAAGTCAAAAAGATATTGGGCTATAACCGATGGGGACAATTCTTCTCCAGCTGTTTTTATCTTTTTCTCAAAATCATTTAAAACTATAATAAGTTCCTGTTCTGCTATCTCTAATTTATCAACCTTGGTATAATCTGCATTTTTATAATCTACTCCTATCTGATCGGCTTTTCTGATAATGGAGGCTATTCTGGCATGTGAATACTGGATAAAGGGACCTGTGTTTCCCTGAAACTCTATCGATTCCTGTGGATTGAACAGCATTCTTTTCTTAGGGTCTACTTTAAGGAGAAAATACTTTAATGCTCCCATTCCTAAGGTTTCATAGAGTTCCGTTGCCTGCTCGTCACTGAAACCATCTATTTTACCAAGTTCTTTTGTATGGGATGCTGCCGTATCTATCATTTCCTGCATAAGGTCATCAGCATCCACCACCGTGCCTTCCCGGGATTTCATTTTACCTGTAGGTAGATCTACCATTCCATAAGAAAGATGATGGAGGCCTTCACCAAAAGGTCTTTCTAATTTTTTTATGATCTTAAATAAGACATCAAAGTGATAATCCTGTTCATTTCCGACTACATATACTGATTTATCAAAGCCAAAATCCCTGTACTTAAGGTCAGCTGTTCCAAGATCCTGGGTGATATAGACAGATGTCCCGTCAGCCCGTAATACTAACTTTTCATCGAGCCCTTCTTCACTCAAATCTACCCATACGGACCCATCATCTTTTTTATAAAATACTCCTTTTTCTAGCCCTTCTTCCACTATATTTTTGCCTAAAAGATAAGTTTCTGATTCATAGTAAAACTTGTCAAATAAAACACCCATACGCTTATAGGTTTCGTTGAACCCCTGGTAAACCCACTGGTTCATCCGTGTCCACAGATCGACTACCTCTTTGTCCCCGGTTTCCCATTTTCTGAGCATGTCCTGGGCAGCGAGCATCCAAGGAGCCATTTGTTTCGCCCGGGCTTCCGTCTGACCATCGGCCATCAGTTCTGCCACTTGTTTTTTGTATTCGCGGTCAAAAGCCACATAATATTTACCTGCCAGATGATCCCCTTTCAGCCCGCTGGAGTCTGGTGTTTCCCCATTGGCAATTCGCTGATAGGCTACCATGGATTTACAGATGTGGATTCCGCGGTCATTGACAAGGTTAGCTTTTATGACTTCATAGCCGTTAGCAGCCAAAATTTCAGATATGGAAAAACCCAAAAAATTATTTCTTAAATGGCCTAAGTGCAATGGTTTATTAGTATTTGGTGAACTGTATTCGACCATTACTTTTTGGCCATTGGATGGAAACTGGCCTATATGTTCCTTATTGTATAGGTTTTGGAAAATCTGTAACCAGAGTGATTCATTCACCTCTAGATTCAGAAAACCTTTAACCACATTAAAGTCCCTCACTGCAGTGGAATGTTCTTTTAAGTATTCACCGATCTTACGCCCCCCTTCTTCAGGTCCTGACTTAATGATTTTGAGATAGGGAAACAATACAAAAGTATAAGTACCGGCAAAGTCTTTTCTGGTGGGTTGAAGTGCCAGGTCTACTTGTGATAGTTCATGGTCAAAAAGTACTTTAAATGCTTTTTGAATATCTAAAAGGATTTGTTCTTGAATCGTCATATTTTATGCAGTTGACTAGTAAGTATGTATGCGTTAAAAATTATGGACAAGTGATTGGGTGGTAGCTTCGAGTACATCAAAAGCATTTTCTGCCATGAGGTTTTCTGTATCCAATGTCGGATTTACTTCTACGATTTCCCAGCAGCATACCCTTTTATCTTTAATGAGTTCCACATTTAGAGAGATGGCTTCTTCCACAGTGATGCCATTGGCTACCGGTGTCCCTGTGCCCATAGAGATGGCGCTGTCCATGCTGTCTACATCAAAGGATATATAAATCTGCTCACAGTCACTAAGCCTATTTAAAGCTTTCTTGGCCACTTCTTTTACTCCGGTAGCATGTACCTCATCCGTGGTGATCGTCATTATATTGTGTTTTTTGATGAGGTGGTCCTCAGGGTTTTCAGTATCTCTAAGGGAAATAAATACGATGTCCTGAGGCAAGATTTTCGGATCTTCTCCACCTGTATTTTTTATTCTTTCCCAGTAAGAAATTTCTTCCTCGGAGGGTTCGTTGACTTTAGCCTCCAAATTATCCGTAGAAAGGCACATGGCCAGAGGCATTCCATGCATATTGCCGGAAGGTGTGGTATACGGGGTGTGGAGGTCAGCATGCGCATCTATCCATATCACACCAAGACGTTTTTCTGGATCAGCAGCTTTGATTCCCATGATGGTCCCAGCTGCTGTGGAATGGTCTCCTGCCAGTACTATTGGAAATTTCTTTTCCACTCTTAATGATTTTATAGCGGTATAAACATTTTCTATTACCTGGTGCACACCGTCTATATATTTGGCGTGTGGGAATCTATTTCCCTTCCAAAGATACTGGTTTGCATCAGGAACATTTATAGGGTCAAATTTGGTGAAAAACGTTGACTTTTTATCTAAACTGGCCACTTTAAGGGCATCAATACCCATACTGGCTCCTCTAGTGCCGGCTGCTAATTCTGATCTGACTTCTACTAGTTTTATGTTACGCATTTAATTATATGGGTTTGTATACAGTACGGGGATAAAATTTGATCTCCTTAATATATAGGTGCAAAATTAGCTAAAAAAGGGGAAAATACGGGTTACCAGGCGGGAAGTTTCATTCAATACAGCATTTGCGCAAATAAATGTTATTCCATTTACCTTTCATGCTGTAGTTAAGCCGGTTAGGATAAATCTGTGTTTATTTCCAATATTTAAAATGCCTCTGCAAAAATTATTTGTGTTGTAGTTATTGATGAGGCCTATTTTGAATTATGGCTGTTACCTGAGTTTCAGATGTTCCTGGTATTTTCATTTTCCGTTATTTATCCTTTATTTTGTCCGTTTCTTGTAAACCAAATTGATAATAAATTACTTTTAATACTTATGCTATTGAAAACTTTTTTTCAGTACAGTATTTGAACAAGTAATGGATTAATAAATTAAGGTCCACTTACCTTTTCTTTCCACCTTAACCATCAGAAATGAATAAATATGCAGATTTGATTCAACAGACTTTTGATTTCCCTACCAAAGAATTTCATGTTGAAGACAATAAACTTCACTTTAACGGAGTGGATTTGATGAATATAATAGAGGAATATGGAACCCCCCTCAAGCTAACTTATCTACCCAAAATCAGTGAAAATATCCAAAATGCCAAAACCATTTTTAACAATGCAATAAAATCCCATGATTATAAGGGGAATTATACTTACTGCTATTGTACCAAATCATCGCATTTTAGTTTTGTGATGGATGAGGCTTTGAAAAACGACATACACATAGAGACATCTTCTTCATTTGATATACCTATAGTAAGAAATTTATACGAAAGAGGAAAAATCACGAAAGACACCTATATAGTTTGTAACGGATTCAAAAGAGATTTATATAAAAAATACATCACCGAACTGCTCAATGATGGATTTAAAAACTGCGTTCCGATACTGGATAATCTGACGGAGATTGATTATTATTTGGAGCATGTGAAAGTCCCTTTTCAAGTAGGGATCAGAATAGCATCGGATGAAGAACCAAAATTCGGCTTTTATACATCCCGATTGGGGGTGAGGTATAATGACATCATTAAACTGTATGAAGATAAGATAAAAGATAATCCTAAAGTCAGCTTGAAAATGTTGCATTTTTTCATCAATTCGGGGATAAAGGACACAGCATACTATTGGTCCGAGCTTACCCGATTTATACAAAAGTATGTAGATCTGAAAAAATCTTGCCCAGAATTAGACACCATGGATATCGGGGGTGGGTTTCCCATTAAAACCAACGTGTTTTTTGATTACGACTACCAATATATGGCAGAGCAGATTGTCAAAAACATCAAGTGGATGTGTGCCAAAAACAATACGGTGGAGCCTAATATTTTTACAGAATTTGGTAGCTATACTGTAGGCGAAAGTGGTGCGGTTCTCTATTCCATTTTAGATGAAAAACTACAAAATGATAAGGAGCTTTGGTATATGATAGATGGCTCTTTTATCACACAGCTACCAGACAGCTGGGGACTAGATCAAAAATACATCATGCTCGCTATCAATAACTGGAATGAAGAATATCATAATGTATCTTTAGGAGGTCTTACCTGTGATAGTATGGATTACTATAATTCAGAAGCCCACCAGTTTAACCTCTATCTGCCAAAACAGGAGGAGAATAGGAAACAGTACATTGGTTTTTTCCATACTGGAGCCTATCAGGAATCTTTGGGGGGATATGGAGGTATTCAGCATTGCTTGATACCGGCTCCTAAACATGTGCTGATAGATAAGGACAGTGAAGGTAAGGTCACCCATAAATTATTTGCCGGAGAACAATCCAGCGAATCAATGCTAAAAACCCTTGGTTACTAAGTGTTTATAATAATGGTGCTACTGTTGAGTTGCACCATTTTTTATAAATTTACCTTTCCAATCCTACTAATTTTGCGTATTATTGAATTATTCCTTTGAAATTTATTATAATAATTAATAGAATTTAAGTGTAAAATTTGGTGTAAATCTTAAATTCATATAAAATATCTCCTGCAATGATTGATGTCCGGTTACAAAAGTATAGTGGATTTGCTATTGGCCTCTTATTATTTATTTTGAACAGTTACACCTTTGCTCAGCAAAGAGAAAGGTATGAAGGGGAATATACCTTTAATAATCACGATGGAACTGCCACCTTTACTTTCTATGAGAATAGGGACGGTGAGATAGTTATTGATGGTAACTTTTCTTTTGTGAGAAGATCAATAGATACACTGGACAGAACATTGCTGAGTAAGTTAAATGTCAATGGAGTTTATAGAGAAAATAAGAAACATGGCAGGTGGAGATATGATCAAGAAGAACATAGGGTAGAGTTACGGGATGTAGTTGATTTTGAAGTTGTTACCGATCTTGAAAGTGAGGATTATGAACTAAGTGCTACTTATAACCAGGGTCAGCTAGAAGGTGTATGGGAGTATAGGGAGAATAAATTTGAAAGAGGAAGGGTAGAGCCATTATTCAGATCTGCTCCCATTAATTTTTCAGCGGGAAAAATGGTAGGTGACATATCATTTGAGCAATTTGGGGACTACCTTACCTATAACATTACAGGAAGATTAGATCCACAGGGTGTCATGGTAGGAGAATGGGTTTTCACCTATATGAGGGATACCATCTTCGTAAGAGAAACAAGAAGATATGAGAATGGATTTTTGCTCGGACTTAGGGTAGTGGATGACGAAACACGGGAAGTAATTAACGAAGTGATTTTTCACGAAGTCATTCAAAATCTGGATAGGTTAAACCAGGGAGAAGATGTAGGTTTTGGTATAGCTGAAGCCAGGTTTCCACTTACTTTCAATGTAGGATATCGGCAGTCTTTTGAAGAATTGCAAGTACAGCAAAGGGGAAATGAATTTTTACGGCATGTTCTTGGCCGTATCCTTCAGTATGAGGATGAATATGTAGATGATGATGGGAGTCTATCCCAGTATCCCATTCATACCCGAAGATTTGAATATCCCATATCGCGTGAAGATCAGCGAAATATCGATGAAATAGAAGAAACCTTTGAAGTGCTACAATCAGAGGTTAACCGATTTGCAGAAATGAATGCGCTGGCCATCAACCGGTATAGGGATGATTCATTGGCTTTTGCTTATGAATATTTTCAAAGAAAGCAGCATAGATTGGATCAGGTAGACACATTGGTTCAGATTCTGACTTCTGATGAGATCAGGTATATAGATCAGGATGTCTTTGTAAGAGAAGGTATTGATTTCTTATCTGCATTTGATACCATACGGTATGAATTTGGTGAAGAGGTAAGAACTAGGCATTTAGATTATGAAGATGATCTGGGTGCCGATAGATCATTGACAGATAATGTACTGGCTTATATCAGGCGCGAACAGTCTCTAGTAGATGTGTTCACAGCTTATATCACCCAAGAACTCGAGCAGTTGGAGCAGACTGATGACTTGGCAACAATGGAAGCTAGAATATTGCAAAATAAAGCATTAGTGGATTCTGTATATTTAAGTCATGAGACCATCTCTAATAGAGACCTTGAAATGTTTGCTTCAGTATATGAAAATATACTTCAGCGCAACTTTAATGAACTTAGCAGGAGGTATTCAGAAATGGACACCTATATGGAAAGAGTAGAGCAAGGGGAGGTGATATTGGACCTGATATCAGAAATGAGGGAACAGTTTAATAGACTGGCAGCTGTATTTCCTACTATGGATGACTTAGACGAAACATATCAGGAAGAAACTTTTAATCCATTTACATATTCAAGATATAATGTAAGGGTAAAAGAACGTCTATTTGATAATGGTGGTATGGTCCTTTTCAATCATTATGTCAGTCAAATTAGAAACGAAGAAGATTACACTATGATAAAAGAACATCTGGATAGGATAGAAGCCCTTCAGGAAAGATTATATGAACTCAGAGATGTAGACACCAGAAGAATAGAAAGAAGGCTGGGAAGAAGAACATCTATTAACAGAATAGAATCAGCCCTGGATTTATAATTAAATAAAAATGTATTTAAGTAAATTTGCCAAACAAAATTTATTGGCCTTAGGTATTTGTTTTTGGACTATTTCAGCTTTCGGGCAAGGGGATGCACCACAACAATTTATACCCTCAGAAAGAACTAACCTCCTAGCTACTACAGAATCATGGAACGGATTATATTTAAAATTTAGATTAGGAGATAGATGGCTCTGGTATCAGGAAAATCACTACAGAAGAAGGAGTAGTGTAGATAACAGAGGAGACTTTATAGGTAGGATGAGTCAGATTTATAACCGATTTGGATTTACTTATCTAGCTCGTGATAATTTTGAAATAACTTTCGGACCTACTTTGGTGTGGAATTTTACACCTGATCCAGGAAATCCTGAATTTGTCACTAGCACTTTAGAGCCAAGATTTTGGCATCAGTGGTTATTAGTACAACCAATGGGACGCGTTAAACTATTTCATCAATTCAGGTTTGAGCACAGGTTTAAAAGGGACAATAATGTAGGGGCTCCCTATAATTATACAGATAGATTTAGGTATAAGGTATATGCCTACATTCCTATAAATAAGCCTAGAATGGAAAATCATACCTTCTTTATTTCCCCTTCAAATGAAATTTTCTTTGAAACCGGATCTCATATTACCGATATATTAGAGGAAAACAGAATTTATACTGCGATAGGGTATACCCATAACAATTTTATGTTTTTTGGTGGTCATATGTGGACCTATGGCCCTTCGGCCATACCAGCGGAGTACAGGCAAAGGCATATAATCAGACTGAATGTCATGTACACCCTGGATTTCAGAGATAGCAGAAATGTAAGAAGGGCTTTGGTAAGGTGATAATAATAATAAAATTTAGTATGAAAAAGATTTTGCTCATCTGGGTATTATTTATAGGAAGCCACATATCATATGCCCAATATCAGGGTGAATGGAGAGCCCAACTGGCCACTGAATATGGTACAGGTACCAATCTGTTTGGTATGGGGTTGCTGAGTGAATATTTTATAATCGATAGGCTTTCAGTTGTACCCAGTATTATGGTTTTATTACCTGAAACGGGTAAAGCTACTAATTTACATGTAGATGCCCGTTATTATTTCAATGAGGGTACTTCCCAGTTATATGGTTTACTGGGATTTAACTATTATCGAAGGAGACTGGAATTTGCTGGTGAAAATGATAATCTGATTCAGAGTCCTGGGTTAAATGTTGGGGGTGGCTACAATTACCGGATTTCAGAGGAATTTTCCCTGGATGCTCAAATTAAATTTCAGCCACAGAATAACAATAATCTGGTTATAGGGGTAGGGATTAATTACCATATTAATTAACTCTCGCTTCTGAATTCATCAGTTTTTTGTGCAGAGGATATGAAACACGTCCTTCTATTTGTAGATTTTATGTATGCGCATACGTGCCTTTATTTTACTTTCGTGAATTTTTAGCCTATTTATCTATAATGGATTTCACATTTATTTGATTTTACTTGTAGCATAAGCCATGAGATAAAATTGGGATAAAAAATTATTTTTTAAAACCCTACAAAAACTATAGGGTAAATGAACTTAAGTAGTATATTTACATTTTTATTATCAGTTCCTATTTAATGCTAATTATATCTTTATGAAATCACTGTTACAGTATAATATTTTGTGGTTAGTGTTCGCGCTATGCCAAATAAATAATTTGGATGCTCAAACCATGATAAAGGGCTTGGTCATAGATTCAGATGCCTTGCCGCTACCAGGCGCTACAGTAGTGATAAAGGGTACCGAGAATTTTGTGATTACGGATGGTGATGGAAAGTTTAATCTCTACTCTGCCCATCCATCTCTTATCCTTCAGGTAAACTATGTGGGCTATAAACTCAAAGAAATACAATTATCCAAAGTACCTGATTCAGAAATATCCATACAATTGGAAGAGGATGCTTTACTGGAAGAAATTTTGGTGACTTCCAGGAGACGTACAGAAACGGCTCAAAACGTACCTATCCCGATCACAGTAGTTGGGGGTCCTCTGATAGCAGATGCTGGAGCTTTTAATGTAAACCGAGTGAAGGAGCTGGTACCATCTGTTCAGCTATACTCTTCCAATCCGCGAAATACCACTTTAAACATACGCGGATTAGGATCTACATTTGGCCTTACCAATGATGGGATAGATCCTGGGGTCGGCTTTTATGTAGATGGTGTTTACTATGCCCGTCCTGCCGCGACCACCCTGGATTTTATAGATGTGGACCAGATAGAAGTTTTGAGAGGTCCCCAAGGAACCTTGTTTGGAAAAAATACTACGGCAGGAGCATTTAATATTACCACCAGACAAGCAAGCTTTACTCCGGGTGCTAATTTTGAGCTGAGCTATGGCAATTATGGATTTATACAGGCAAAAAGTTCGATAACCGGTCCTCTCAGTAAAACCGTAGCCGCTAGACTTTCTTTTTCAGGAACGCAGAGAAATGGGTTAATTGAAAACGTGGTTACAGGTAGAAGTGTAAATGATCTGAACAATCTGGGTGTGAGGGGGCAGATATTATTCATACCAACGGATAAAGCCACTATTACCCTTTCTATGGATGCATCCAGCCAACGTCCGGATGGGTATGCCCAGGTGGTAGCAGGTGTAGCACCCACATTAAGACCTGAATACCGCCAGTTTGATCAGATTATAGCAGACCTAGGCTATTCTTTGCCAAGCAGAAACGCATTTGACCGGGTCATAGATCATGATACGCCATGGCGCTCCAACCAAAACTTGGGAGGTATATCTTTAAACGTTGACTTTGAAATAGGTTCTGGTACACTGACCTCTACGTCGGCCTGGAGATACTGGGATTGGGATCCATCCAATGACCGTGATTTTACTGGGTTGCCGGTTTTAAGCTTATCACAGGCCCCTTCCAAACATAGACAATGGTCGCAGGAAATTAGGTATGCAGGGAGTTTTCTACCGGGAGTATCTGGTGTGGTAGGAATATTTGCTTTAGGTCAGGATCTATGGTCAGATCCATATCATTCTGAAGAGTCTGGATCTGCACAGTGGAGGTTTTCCCAAAATACTACCAGTCCTTTATGGCAGACACCAGGTCTTTTTGAAGGCTATGGTATTAGGACCACCAATAGACTTGAGTCTTTCAGTGGGGCTGTGTTTGGTCAGTTGGATTGGGCCATTACAGACCGGCTTCATTTATTACCAGGTTTGAGATATAATTATGATGACAAAAAGGTAAATTATCTCCGCCAGACTTACGGCGGACTTCAAACGGAAGATCCAGCGCTGATTGCCCTACAACGGGCAGTTTATAATGATCAGGCATTTGATGTAAGTGTTGATGATTTTAATTTATCCGGTCAAATAACCTTGTCTTATCAGGCTAGGTATAATATCAATACCTTTGCTACCTATTCGACCGGTTATAAGCCTGTAGGATTAAATTTAGGAGGTTTGCCTTCAGCAGGCGGAAGCCCGCTATTAGAACTAGCAGTAATCAGACCTGAAGCTGTTCAGCATTTTGAGCTTGGAATCAAATCAAATCCCACTACAAATTCTACTTTGAATTTTACCGTCTATAATACTGATATTAAAGATTATCAGACCATCGTTCAAACGGCCGAACTGGGGGTAAATCGTGGGTACCTTTCCAATGCTGAGCGTGTCAGGGTAATGGGAGCGGAGCTGGACGCCAATATCAAGATTAACAAAAACATCTCTTTCTATGGAGGTCTGGCCTATACGGATGGTATTTATGTTTCTTTTGCCAATGCTCCTGTACCGCTCGAAGAAACTGGTGGAGACGTAGCTTTTAAAGATATATCTGGCGAGGATCTTCCGGGTATATCGAAATTTGCGGGGTCTATTGGTGGTGAAATTTCACGGTCAGGTACATTATTTGAGAAGAAAGGAAAAACATTTTTTGCGTATGATGTATACTATCGGTCATCCTACTCTTCCAGTCCTTCTCCGTCACAGTATTTAATGATAAATGGATATGCTTTAACCAATATGAGGGCTGGTTTTAGGGCAACAGAAGGTACTTCCTTTATATTTTGGGTACGCAATCTGTTTGATGTAAATTATTTTGAGATGCTCCTACCAGGTGCGGGCAACGCAGGACATTATGCCGGTGTGCTCGGGGATCAGAGAACCTTTGGTATCACGATCAGGCATGTCATGTAGAAAAAATAGAATCTTTGTACTACTATTTTTTAATATTATAATCCCGATAGTTGATGTTTTAGCTATCGGGATTAATAGGTATTGTAGTTTTTTTGATGGCTCCGTGCTAATATAATTTTCACGTGTAGGTTAACTATTATAAAATGAAAAAGAGGCTGTCTCATAAGTAGGGACAGCCTCTGTTTTTTCGGGTCGGTATCTGAGTCAATTTTGATACAGTTAAGTTTCAGGCCCTTGAACTGTTTTATAAGACAGCCTTTTATAAATATAGATGATGGTTCTAATTAATTAAATATTTCATTTCTTAGAAACTGCTGACTGAAATCAAAAGCTTTAATATTTTCTATTACTTTTTTGAGAACAGCTTTGAATCGTATTTCACTTTCGATCATTTTAATGATTTTTTGTAAATATCCAATGGCAATATGTTGGTCTTTTTGGTAGTATTTGAAAACGTAAGTATCCAGATCCGCTTGGTAGGTCAGGCCCACCTCTTTGGGATTTCCCAGACTGATGATGCCATTGAATAGTCCTTTTAATGCCGCTGCTTTCCCTGAAAGACTAAATCCGATAACTGTATATTGCTTACCCGCTTCAGGATGACCGACAAAATCAAATGTCTTAGTTGTACGTAGATCTATAAATTCACAGCTATCCATAATTTCTAGCACTGATAAACTGCCGATCGATAGATCTGAATTCTTGGATATGCTTTGAAAAGCAAAATTATCCTGAGCTGAAGGTATGGATTGAATAGACATAATACTAACTTTTAATAGTGAATAATAAAGGATGTAGCTAATGCTTTTTCAAAAGTAAAAGGAAATAATTTATTATCCTAACAACCCTATAATATTTATAGGGTTTGTAAAGACTTCCTAATATCAACTATGATATAGCAGGCTACAAGCTAGCCTCCATCATTACTTGTTTTTGATAAGAATTCGGATTATTAAATTAACAATATCGCTTTTTTGTAGTTAGAGAAGAAAGTTTTAATCTAAAAAACAAATAATCATGTCGAATTTAAAAGTAGCAATTATTTATTATACCAGTACAGGTGCAAATTACCAAATGGCCTTATGGGCCAAGGCGGGTGCAGAAGCAGCCGGTGCGGAAGTAAAAGTTCTAAAGGTTAAAGAGACAGCACCTATGCAAGCCATTGAAAGCAATGAAGCCTGGAAAACTACTTATGAACGCCTCAAAAATGAACCTGAAGCCAGTATGGATGATCTTGAATGGGCTGATGCCATCATTTTTAGTGCACCTACAAGATATGGCAGCATCTCTTCACAGTTTCAGTCATTTTTTGATCAGACCGGTGGCCTGTGGGCCCAAGGCAAACTGGTAAATAAAGTAGTAAGTGCCATGAGTTCTGCACAAAATCCTCATGGAGGTCAAGAATCCACCGTTTTGGCCATATATAAGAATATGTGTCACTGGGGGGCTGTTTTAGCACCAGTGGGCTATACAGACAACACAGTATTTGGGGCTGGAGGTAACCCATACGGATGTACAGCTACTGTAAGTATGGATGGACAGATCAAGACCGAAAACCTGGAGCCAGCCGTGATTCATCAGGCTAAACGAACAGTACAAATAGCTCAAGCGTTAAAGATAGGCCTGAATGGTTAATTTCTTTTCCGATTAGAAGTAAGGACCCGATTTCAGTTATAGATTGACTGCTTTTGGTTCTTACTTCTTTCTATTATTTATATGTCAGTTGGAGGCTATCTTATAATGATTATTGTCCTATAAGTTTATTAAGGATGGGATGTTTATTTCTTTTTGACTTATTATTCAGTTTCAGTTTTTCGGAAAGATAGGTGCATAGACCAATTTATTGATTGCCAAAGATCAATTTATGTGCAATAGATTACTTTTAGCTATATATTAAGTACCCAAATGTGTACATTATTCCATCATTACATATATAAGTTTAAAGCCTGTAGGCATGATATAATCTTAATTACCCACTATCTGTTATGTCTTTGATTTCAAAACTTCCCGCCCAGGGCACTTCAATATTTACCATCATGACCCATCTGGCTGAAGAGCATAATGCTATAAATTTAGCACAGGGATTTCCTGGATTTCCGTGTGATCCCCATCTAACTGATTTAGCAGCCCATTATATAAAAGAAGGGAATAACCAATATGCCCCGAGCATCGGAATACCTGTGCTAAGAAAAAGAATATCCCAAATGGCTGAACTAATGCATGGGGTATTTTATAAACCAGAAACGGAGATTACTATAACATCAGGCGCTACGGAAGCATTATATGTAGCCATTACTGCTGTGGTAAAGACCGGTGATGAGGTGATCATCATGGAGCCCGCTTACGACGCGTATGGTCCATCGGTAAGGCTTAATGGGGGCGTTCCTGTATATGTCCCATTGGATGAAAATGATTTTTCTATCGATTGGGATAGATTAGAAGGAGTCATAAATGAAAAGACCACATTGATTATAGTAAATACTCCCCATAATCCTTCCGGATATGTATGGAAAAAAGACGACGTGGACCATTTAGCCAAGATCATTAGTGATAAACCTATATTTGTTATCAGTGATGAAGTATATGAGCATATTGTATTTGATAAAAAGGAGCACTATTCTTTAATGAGAAATCCGATACTTAGGGATAAAACATTTATTTGCAGCTCGTTTGGTAAAACCCTTCACGTAACAGGATGGAAAATAGGTTATTGCCTGGCCCCTGAAAAGATGAGTAAAGAATTCAGAAAAATACACCAATATATAGCCTTTAGTACGGCCACCCCGCTCCAATATGCTATAGCTGCATACCTTGATGACGATAGTAAATATTTAGAACTTTCTGCTTTTTATCAGAAAAAGCGAGATATATTTTGTGAGGGTTTAAAAGCTTACACACCTTTTAAATTTACCCCTGCGGAAGGAAGTTTTTTCCAGACAGTGAGCTATAGGCATCTTTCTACTGAAAATGATTTTGATCTAGCTGTCAGGTTAACCAAAAAAGCAAAAGTAGCCTGTATCCCTAATACTGCGTTTTATAAGGATAAATCAGATCTTAAAGTTTTAAGGTTTTGCTTTGCCAAAGATGAAGCCGAGCTGGAACTTGCGATAAGTAGGCTCTCCTATGCTGTGTTTTAGTATACTTTTCAATCCATCCCTAAACTTAGTACTTCTTCTTTAAACCTATGTTTATATATCAGATGGTTGATATCCTTAAGTTCTTTAGAGACATCATTGCCTGCCTTTTCTAATTCTATAAGGTTATTTCTATAGCGGGAAAAGGAAGCTATAGCATTTGGACGATCCTTTAATCTTAGATATAGCATTCCTGCTTCTTTATCGAGCAGGGTCATTTTAGATACAGATAATTTTTCGGCCTTCTTCAGGAAATCCAGTGCGAGCAGATTAGACTCTCTTGTATTGGAGGTTTTTCTGAAAATATGGGAAAGTAAAAGGTAGTCTTCTTCTGTAGCAAGATTTTGTTTATATAATTTGTCTACCAATGATAGGGAATAATCATAATTTTTAAGGTGATATTCCTGCCAGGCATTATAGCTTATGGTGCTTGAGATGGTGGCCAGATATTCTTCTGGACTGTTTTCTTCGCCTATAAATTGAGAAGATAGATAACGCTGTGTAATATCGAAAGCATCATTGTTTTGCTCCATGGTATATTTGGCCCCGATGTTGTCCAGGATCGCACCTGAGATAAACTGTGCAGATAGTCCCAGGTCCAGTGCATCATAATACTCAAAGGTAGTCCCATATTTGATATTGCTATGTGCCATCGCAGCAGTAGAGGCTATGGTGACCAGGTTTCCCCACATCATTGCCCTTCGTTCTGCACGTTGCTGCTGTCTTAGGTTCAATAAATTATGATCCAGCACCACATTGGCAACTCTGTTTGCAAGAATTTCAATCAAGTCTTTTTCGGAATTGGTTTCGGCTATCTGGGCTGTGGTAAGTATGATCATTCCATTATCAAATGCAAAAGAATTGGCATCCAATGATTTTAAGACAATAATACTGAAATTGGACGCCTTATCTTTTATTAGATTTTCAGGAAAAATCCTAAACACCAACTGATAGAGGTAATCTATGAGCAGATCATCTTCAAATATTAATTGACTGCTTTTGGCATGCTGGAAATAATCCAGTGCATCGCCATGTAAAATTTGCCTGTTTTCTCTTTCCCATCCGGATTTTTTAAAGTCCGCTCCCCTGTACTCAAACCAAATCTGCTCCCAGAATTTATAAGGTTTGGGGACTAGCTGGATCCTATCCTCCGATATATATCTGTCTCCTTCTGTCCCAGGCACATAATATTGGAGCTTTTTTGAATTGGTAAGCTTCATGCCGTATACAGGTATGGTGTCTCCGATTTCAAATGGGGGTACTGGTTTAATTACCTGGCCCATATGGTATTTCTGGGCTTCAGCTAAAGAAGTGAACAGGAAAACTACTATTATCAGGCTCAATAAATTTTTCATACAGGTCCATTTAGTTTTACTAAAATAACAAAAAATACGTTTCATTTAATATAGGTATAGTTATATTTTAATTATTTAATTGTAAAATTTTTTAAAATGCAATTTTAGAACTAATATGGATTTTTAGTCTAACACGGTATGATAGTATTATATCTGCATTTGATTCATATCATACTGACAATTATTGCTTAACCACTTAGCCTTATCAAAAAATGGAGAGAGAATAAATTCAAATGAGATAGGTGCATGTATTTTACTCTATAAATTTGGTAGGGTTTATTGGTTGGTATTGATTTTTCATTTACATTTGAAACCGATAGATACTATTCTTTATTAGTTTGATGGAAAAATATACTCTGAAATTAAAGCAGGTCCCTGGGTGGGTAGTATTGTCCCTTGTAGGATTATTACTGGTGTTTTTAGTGAATAATTTTTATACATTGGGTATTGCTGCCCTTTCCAATATGGATCATGAGATGTTTTTATGGTTTTTATTAGTGGGTTTTGTAGCACAAACGATAGATGGAGCATTGGGGATGGCTTATGGTGTGAGTTCAAATTCCATACTTTTGGGAATAGGTATTCCGCCTGCTGTAGCCAGTGCATGGGTGCATTTTGCTCAGGTTTTTACCAGTCTGGCTTCAGGCCTTTCCCACTGGAAACTTGGTAATGTACAATGGTCCCTAGCCAAGCGCCTGCTCATACCCGGTGTGCTGGGTGCCATAGTAGGTGCCTACTTTTTATCCAATGTAGATGGCAATGTTATAAAACCTTTTATAGCGGTTTACCTGATGATTATGGGCATCATTATTCTTTTAAAGGTGATCAAGAATAAAAAGAAAATATTTAAGGCAGACAGTAAAAGTTTGCCATACCTGGCTAGCCTTGGGGGATTTGCTGATGCGGTAGGAGGTGGGGGCTGGGGCCCTATAGTAAATTCTACTTTGTTAAGCAAAGGGCAGCTGCCACGTTTTGCTATAGGGACAGGTAATTTCGTAGAGATCTTTGTTTCACTGGCAAGTGCCAGTACTTTCTTGTTTTTTATTAAAGAGTTGAGTTTAGCACCCGTTTTAGGCTTGATATTGGGGGGGGTGATTGCCGCTCCATTTGCTGCCTACATTTGTAAAAAGCTAAACCCGCGTATTCTTTTGGCATTCGTAGGTATTTTGATTATCTTTTTAAGTTTAAGGACTTTTTATTTAACATTGTAATTATTAATTGGAATGGCAGTTATACCATTCCAACGATAGATGTTTACCAGTTTTTCAGTTTTTCGTAAACCTTGTGCACAGGCAGTCCCATCACGGTATAGAATGAACCCTCCATTTTATTCACCGCTACATAACCTATCCATTCTTGCACCCCATAAGACCCTGCTTTGTCAAAAGGGTGATAACGATTGATATAATATTCTATCTCGGCATCCGAAAGGTGGGCAAAGTGTACTTCTGTGATATCATCAAAACTTATTTTTTTGGTCAGGTCTCTCATGCAAACGCCTGTGATGACGGTATGTTTTTGGCCTGACAATGCTTTAAGCATTAGATGAGCTTCATGGGTATTGATCGGTTTTTCGAGTATGCTGTTTCCGATCAGCACCACCGTATCAGCGGTAATTAATAGATCGTTTTTTGATAACGAAAATGCATCCGCCTTTTTTTCCGCCAGGTATATGGCTATTTTAGTATGATCCAAATCAGGAGGATAACTTTCATCAGTATCTTTTACCAATACTTCAAAATCGATATCCAGACCTTTAAGCAGATCTTGACGGCGCGGTGATTTGGAACCCAGTATAATGTTATTTTTCAGGGAAATCATTTGGCAGCTGTTTTTTTCTTGGTAGAGAATATTCCATAGGGGAAATCAAAATCTTCAGGGAGTACTGATCCGAATATCAAACCGGAAAGTGCTTTGGGGTAAAAGTAGGTAGATTTTTGCGGCATTAAATATCCGCTTTCACAGACTGATATGACTTCTCTCATAGATATTTCTTTGGTAATGATCCCAAAATCTGCCTGACCTGTAGAAATTTTAAAATGGCATCTGCTCAGATTTCTTTCATAGTCCAGGCTGTCAGAAAATCTTTGTTCGGCAAGTGGTATTCCAAGAATCTTTTCTATGAAGAAGTAATGTAATACGGTGAGGTCCAGATTTTTGATGGCATCAGGAAGATCGTGGCCATAGTTGTTTATCTTCTCAGGTTTGAGTCTGATTTTATAGGCACTATTTTTAAATACCAGTCCAAACGCCCACTTTTTATGAATGATCAGTTCACCTATCTCCTGAGGATCGTCCAACGGTCTGATGATAAAGTCTTCATCAAGCTTAGTGATGATTTCTTCTTCTGACAACGCTATATACTGAAAAAGCCGGTGAGTAGGCAGTATTCTTAGGTCCTTTGCCTCTGTATTGGTAAGGTACATCATATGATAATTATATGATTCCTCTCCGGTATGGGATGGATTCTGCTCAGACATTTCTTTTTGGTAAGCGAGCGCTCCTTCATACCGGTGGTGGCCATCTGCCAGGATTATAGTATTACCGGCTATTTTTTTGATGAATTTGGCGATGATCTTTGCATCATGGATGACGCCCAGTTTTTCCCGTATGCCTTGGTAATCTTCTATATCATAAATGGGAGCAGAGATGGCTTCATCCATGTATTGCTCCAGATCAAAATCAATATCGGTATACAGACCATGTGTAGGACTGGACTGAAAGCCTGTCTCTTTTAAAAGATTGATCCGGTCATTTACCGCTTTAGCTATGGTGTTTTCATGCCTGAGAATTATTTTTTCACTCCAGTCGTATGCTTTAATATTGATGATAAATCCTTTTCTGCAATGCTCTTCATCCAGTCCGGGAAGTCTGAAGTATTGGTAGTAGACATATATACCGGGTATAGGATCCTGAAGGATGACCTTATCTTCCTTCCAGGATTTCAGCGTTTTTTTTGCTTCCTGAGCTGGATTTTCTCCTTTCGGTACGGATAAATGAATGCTGTTTTTTGGATTTCTATATAAAGCTTCTCTTTGTTTGGTAGAGACCACATCAAAGAGGGGAGATGTGAGATCTTCTATTTGTTCATTCAAAGCTGCATTATACCTCCAGGCCTTGATAGGTAATATTTCAGCCATTGTTAAGTCTTTTGGTCCAATTAGTAGTGGCTTTGTATTCCATCGATTCTACTTGTTTTGATTTTGGGTTATTTGTTTCAGATAGGAATACTCCTGCTGCTGCCAAGATATGCAATTCGTCTGCTGAAAACGCTTCGTCCAGCATATCAGGAGTAAAGTATTTTTCTACAAATTTGGTGTCAAAATCTCCTTTTACAAAAGCATCGTGCTTTAATACAAATTTACAAAAGGGCAGGGTGGTTTCTATTCCTGTGATCCTGTAATCATTTATGGCCCGGACCATCCTATCGATGGCACTCTGTCTGGTTTCTGCATGGGTGACCAGCTTGGCTATCATAGGATCATAATAAATGGGGATGTCCATATTTTCTTCAAAGCCATCATCTACCCTTATTCCTGGTCCTTGCGGTCTTTGGTAAGTAATAAGTTTACCGATATCTGGCAGGAAATTATTTCTGGGATCTTCAGCATACACCCTTACTTCTACCGAATGTCCATGAATATGGAGGTCTTCCTGCCTAAAAGAAAGTGGCTTCCCTTCAGCTATCAGGATCTGTTCCATCACGAGGTCTTTACCTGTAATCATTTCTGTAACTGGATGCTCCACCTGAAGCCGGGTATTCATTTCCAAGAAATAAAAATCAAGATTTTCATCTACTATAAATTCCACCGTACCTGCCCCATAATAGTTACAGGCTTTGGCTACAGCTATAGCAGCCTGTCCCATTTCATTTCGTTTTTCTTCTGTGATGACAGAAGAAGGTGCTTCCTCTATGACTTTTTGATGCCTTCTTTGTACCGAGCATTCTCTTTCAAATAAATGGACAATATTTCCATGCTGGTCACCGAGTACCTGTATCTCTATATGCCGGGGAGAAGTAATGTATTTTTCTATAAAGACGGCCCCATCACCAAATGCAGATACCGCTTCACTGATTGCCCTTTGCATTTGTTCTTCAAATTCTTCTTCATTTTCCACTATACGCATCCCTTTTCCGCCCCCTCCAGCACTGGCTTTGATCAGAATGGGGTAGCCTATAGCTGCTGCTGTTTTTTTAGCTTCAGCGATATCTGTTATAGCCTCTTCTGTACCCGGCACCATGGGTATGTTATATTTTGAGACTGCCTGCTTGGCAGCCAGTTTGTTGCCCATGATTTCTATGGCCTGAGGTGAGGGCCCTATGAATATCAATCCGGCTTCTGAGACCTTTTGCGCAAATCCTGCATTTTCGGACAAAAACCCATATCCGGGATGAATCGCATCCACACCCATTTCCTTACATAGGGATATGATTTTATCACCTAAAAGATAGGATTGGGCAGAAGGAGGAGGGCCTAAGCATACAGCTTCATCAGCGTATCTGACATGTAGACTGTTTCTATCTGCTTCACTGTACACAGCCACTGTCTGGATGCCCATTTCGCGTGCCGTTCTCATTACCCTCAGACTGATTTCGCCCCGATTGGCTATTAAAATTTTATTGATTTTGTTCATTTATAGAAGGTAAAAATTAGCATACTTGATGAATTACACGAATTAAAGAAAATATATCGAACTATGGAAAGATTATTTGAATTGTAAGCTTTTTTTTGCAGTGTAAGGTAATTGTATTAGTTTTGAGGGTTTTAATGAAGCTGAAAGCTTTGTACACTTGTAACACCAAACCTTATTATCGCTTTGGATATATTTGAGAAATTAAATACCAATCTTGGCCCTTTGGGCAAGCATTCGGAATTGTCAGAAGGTTATTTTATGTTTCCTAAGCTGGAAGGGGAAATAGCACCTAGAATGAAATTTAAAGGTAAAGAAGTCCTGACCTGGAGCTTAAATAATTATTTAGGATTAGGTAATCATCCTGAGATAAGAAAAGCAGATGAAACAGCAGCTGCCAGATGGGGTGCAGCATATCCTATGGGCGCCAGGATGATGTCCGGTAATACAGACCTTCATGAGCAGTTGGAAAGTGAGCTGGCTGATTTTGTAGGCAAAGAGAAGGCTTATTTATTAAATTACGGCTATCAGGGCATCATGTCGGTAATAGATGCATTAATCGACCGCAAAGATGTGGTAGTTTATGATAGTGAATGCCACGCCTGTATCATAGATGCCTTAAGAATGCATATTGGTAAAAGGTTTGTTTTTCCTCATAACGATATCATTAGCTTTGAAAAGCAACTTCAAAGGGCTACCAAGCTTACCAATGAAACCGGAGGAGGAATTCTTGTCATCACCGAAGGCGTATTTGGCATGACCGGTGATATGGGGAGGCTGGCAGATATTGTAGCTTTGAAATCAGACTATGAGTTTAGATTATTGGTAGATGATGCCCACGGTTTTGGGACTATGGGTGAAACTGGTGCTGGAGCAGGTGAAGCCCAGGGCTGCCAAGACAAAATAGATTTATATTTTTCTACATTTGCGAAGTCTATGGCAAGTATTGGTGCTTTTATTGCAGGAGATACTAAAGTCATCCATTATCTGAAATATAATATGAGGAGTCAGATTTTTGCAAAATCGCTTCCGATGTTATTAGTGGAGGGGGGGCTCAAAAGGCTGGAGCTGTTGAGATATAGACCGGAATTGAAAGCAAATCTCTGGAAAGTGGTTAATGCCCTACAAAATGGTCTAAAAGATAAGGGTTTTAGTATAGGCAATACCAATTCCCCTGTCACTCCGGTAGTATTAAATGGGACTGTAGGTGAGGCAGCTACTCTGAGTAAAGACTTAAGAGAACATTATAATATATTCTGTTCTGTGGTTATTTACCCGGTAGTACCCAAAGGTATGATCATCTTAAGACTGATTCCTACAGCTGTCCATACGCTAGAAGATGTGGCTGAAACTATCTCGGCTTTTGAGGCAGTAAAGGAAAAATTATCTAGCGGATATTATAAAAAATCAGCATTGGCAATGTCTTTTGGCGAATAAATATGATCAAAAAATTCGCCTATACTGTTGTTTTATAAACATTTTACCTATATTGAACGAAAAATTAAACATATCATCAACCAAAAATTAATTTTTATTATGAACAGATTTAGTGAAATCAAAGATCTAGTACTTGGAATGGAATCTGATTTTGAGAAATTTTATGACAAAAAAAATCAGGCTGCAGGTACAAGAGTAAGAAAAGGTATGCAGGATCTTAAGAATTTAGCTCAGGATATTCGTAAAGAAGTTCAGGATATCAAAAATACTGAAGGCTAAAAAATATAAAAGAGGTGATCGGTTTGGTCACCTCTTTTAATTTGACTTAAGGAAAATCTTATCTAAAACCTTCCTAGGAGGGTTTTTTGAATTTTATCAATGCTTGTTCTATCTGACTGGAAAGTTCCTCAGAAGCCCTTAACAATGGTAATCTAACTTGGTCTCCGCATATATCTAAATGCCTCAATAAATTCTTTATACCTACAGGATTACTTTCGGCGTACATAAGCGGGTTTATATCTAGTAGACTATAGGTTGCCTTCCTGGATGTTTCGACATCTCCATGGCTTATTTGTCTGAAGGTGTTCGGAAAGGCATTGGCTAAGACTGATATAATCCCATCTCCTCCCAGGGAGATAAGTGCGGTGGTGAGCAGATCATCTCCCGAGATTACCAAAAAATCATTATCCTTGTTAGCTAAAATTTGCATGCACTGTTCCAAGTTGCCACTGGCTTCCTTTATTCCGATTATATTGGGATGCTTGGATAGGGCAAGGGTAGTGGCAGCAGTAAGATTTGACATGGTCCTGCCTGGTATATTATACAAGATCAACGGCACAGGGGAATGATCCGCTATTTTTTCATAGTGAGTGATAATCCCCTTTTGTGAAGGTTTACTATAATATGGGCTAACTGAAAGTATAGCATCTACCCCTTCAAAGTCAGTGTCCTTAAGTTCATCCAAAATCGATTGGGTATTATTTCCTCCTATACCATATACCACCGGTAGTCTTCCATTGTTGACTGCTAATACATGGGCCAGCACTTTCCGTTTTTCAACTTTGGAAAGTGTAGCGGTTTCGCCAGTAGTACCCTGTATTACCAGATAGTCCACCCCTCCCTCTATGAGATAGTTGATGAGATGCTCAGATGCTGGATAATCTATCGTAAAGTCTTCTTTAAAAGGAGTGATTAATGCCACACCTGTACCTTTAAATCTACTCATTATGTTTGTTTTGAATTTTATTGTAGCAAATATCTAGAACTTTCTTTTACCACCAAAAAGTAGGGGCATGTTCAGTGTAGTTTTTTATAGTATTTTATGAGATGCTCTATGTTCTGCGCCAATGGTAAAGCTTCCCTTTCCATCATAAGGTCAAGGATTTTTTCATGGTCTTCATGATAGAAACCAATCCTAGCTACCCCATCCATCATCTTCAAAAAATGAGCTGTAAGAGGATCTATCCAGTTATGGGTAACTACTATTAAATCAACCGGTTTCTCCAAAATGGTTTTGATTTTGGATTTAGGGCGGCCCAGTAAGTTGAAATCACTGTAGTCATAACACTCATATGCCGGGTTATTTTCCCTATAAATATAGGTTATATTGATAGTGAATTCACAAATCCCGATTATGGTTTGTGTGGACAGTGATGAAATTTCTTCATTTTCAGACAGTATAGTTATGTTGCATAATTGATGATAGGGCACTAGCTTTTTGCTTTTATTATTCTTTCTTTTCGAAAGTTTTAGTAAGATGAAGAAATCCTTAACCCATTTCATACCTCTAAATTAATATAAATATTGGTGAAAAGGTTAATATCAACTATGAGGTTGACCGCTATCATTCCAAAAAACCAATGGGTGTAAGCATAAGTTCCTGATCCATTTCAAATCGCACCAGTCTGTATACAAAATAAAGGTATGGTGTACACCATCCAGTGGTTCATTTATACTATATCCATCACCTATCTAACATCTTGATAAACGCTTCTTCTGAAATCATAGGTATATTTAAGAGGTGGGCTTTATTTTTTTTACTGGGCCCCATATTTTTTCCGAATATGATAAAGTCTGTTTTTGAAGAAACACTGGTTTGTAGCTTTCCTCCATTACGGTGTATGTATATGGCCAAGTCATCTCTATCCAATTGCTGAAATGATCCAGAGAGTATGATTTTTCTATCTACTACCAAATTAGTTTTATGGTTTAAAAATAAAGTGCGATCATTAAGATAGGTGAAGTTCCTATTAGCTAAGCTCTTAGGAAATACAGCGTTAGCCGGCATGTGTTTCGATGAATGCATAAATGGAGTGACACCAGTCTGAGAAATGCTTCCCATTTTAAAGCCAAAATGGTCTACCAAATTTGATAGGCCGGATAGCTGAAAATCATTCATTAGCGCCAGGGCAATTTGAGCACATACTACAGAGTCGCTCAATGCATGGTGATGATCTAGTTTCAGATCATAATATCTGGCCAGAGAGCTTAACTTATAGTTTTTTAAAGGGAGCCCCACCTTACGGAAGATCTGAAGGGTACATCCGTAGGTGATTTCAGGAAAGGGCAGCTGGTAAGCAGATAAAGCATACCTTAGGACCGAAAAGTCAAATGATGCATTGTGTGCCACCATTTGTTTCCCATGGATCTTATCTTTTATCCTTGACCATACTTGATCAAATGTGGCTGCGTCTTCTACCTGAGCTTCAGTAATGCCATGAACGCATTGATTGATAGCATCAAAATAAAATGGGGTAGGCTTAATGAGGTGATACTCCTGGTCCACTATCTTCATGTTTTCTACATAGGTTAATCCTATGGCGCATGCACTTTCGCGACACCTGTTTGCTGTTTCGAAGTCTATTGCAATAAAATCCATAGTTTATTCTACCATATTTAGAAACGCCTCTTCTGAGATTAAAGTAATATTCAATTTTTGTGCTTTTTCTTTTTTGCTTGGACCCATATCTTCACCTTCTATGATGAAATCTAATCCTTTAGACACAGATTTGGAATATATGCCCCCGTGGGATTCTATAAAGGTAATGATCTCGTCGCGCTTGAAATGATGAAGTTTACCGGATGCCAATATTTTTTTCCCTGCTAACCGATAGCTGACCAGTTCTTTATCTGTTTCCTGAATTTCAAATTTCAATCCATGTGCTTTTAATTTATGGATGGTTTCTACGTTTTTGTCATTTGTAAAAAATTCTTTTAGGCTGCTCACAAGTGTTTCTCCTACACCATTTATTTCCAACAGAGCTTCAGATGAGGCGGCCATCAGATGATCTATGTTTTTAAAGTTTTCTGCAAGAAGTTGGGCTGTGTTTTCTCCAATGTTTCTGATGCCCAATGCAAATAACACTTTTTCAAACGGCTGTTGTTTAGAGGCCTCTATACCTTCCAGCATATTATTGACGACGCCTTCCTGAAATGTATTACCTTTTAGTCTTTTGATTTTTTCTTCCACGTAAGTAGGAATTTCTTCAGGATATTTCAGCATTACTTCATGGACAGAGTTTTGTTTCAGCGAGATGTCTGAAAATTCTTTTACGTTTTCTGTTTCAAAAATTACAGCTAGGACTATAGGTAAGGGAATGAAATCCTCAATAGGGTCATATAAATGCTGGCTAAGCAAACTTAGTAGGAGAGATAATGCTTTTTTATTCACAGCTGAATTCTTACCCACTCCTTTCAAATATTGGCTGAATTTTGCCAATCTTTCATTTTGTTCCACTCCTTCGTTTTCAGACAGGAAAGTGGCGATATCATTTAACGGTATACCTTTAATAATGGCATAAAGTGCTTTTTTGACGGATACATACAGGTGCCCGTCACTGTCTTTGTAATATTGGTCATTGTTCACTTCCAGTCCCAAAAGCTGTGCTTTTTTGGAAGGCAATTCATAAATATCT
The DNA here is from genome assembly GCF_000714815.1 of Anditalea andensis. Taxonomy (GTDB): domain Bacteria; phylum Bacteroidota; class Bacteroidia; order Cytophagales; family Cyclobacteriaceae; genus Anditalea; species Anditalea andensis. The sequence continues at coordinate 328,868 of NZ_JMIH01000024.1, forward strand.
GCTGGGCTTATGATAAAATGCTGTTCGATAAGGGCTCTTATTCTTTCGGTACCCATACTATCGATATCCATAGCCCTTTTATGGACAAAATGCTCCATCCTTCCCAGCAGCTGTGGGGGACATGTTTCTGAATTGGGGCAAAAGTGCTTGGCTTCTCCCTCGTTTCTGACCAATGTGGTACCACATTCAGGGCATTCTGTTATATAGGAAATTGGTTTTGCTGCTGGGTTTCTTTGCTTTAAATCTATCCCGGTGATCTTTGGGATGATTTCCCCTCCCTTTTCGACATGTACAGCATCACCTTCATGAAGGTCGAGTCTGAGGATTTCATTGGCATTGTGCAGAGATGCTCTCTTTACAGTAGTCCCGGCGAGAGAAACTGGTGTCAGGTTTGCTACAGGTGTAATGGCCCCTGTCCGCCCTACCTGATAGCTGACAGACAGTAATTTGCTGACTGCACTTTCCGCCTGGTATTTATAGGCGATGGCCCAGCGCGGGATTTTGGCTGTAAATCCCAATTCTTCTCTTTGATTGTAATCATTGATCTTCAATACCACTCCATCAGTATCGAGTGGGAGTTCATGTCTTTTATCACGCCATGCTTCTATATATCTGAGTACAGACTGGATGTCTGAACAGTTTTGATAGGAAGGAGACACATTAAAGCCCCATTTTTCCAGCAAAGATATGGCAAGATCGTGCCTTTCTACTCCGGGGGCATCTGTTAGCAGCTGATAAAAATAGCAGTTAAGCCTTCTTTTGGCCACAATCCCGCTGTCCTGCATTTTGATGGTGCCAGATGCTGCATTGCGAGGGTTTGCCAAAAGCGGTTCTCCGAGTTTTTCCCGAGCCATATTCAGTTTCACAAATTCCTTACGGGGAAGGAATATTTCCCCCCTTACTTCAAATGAATCCGGTACATCTTCTCCGGTAACTGATAGTGGTATGTTGCGGATAGTACGGATGTTTTCTGTGACATTGTCTCCTTTATAGCCATCTCCACGGGTCACTGCTCTGACCAGTTTTCCGCCTTTGTATACCAGACTGATGGCAACACCGTCAAATTTCATTTCACAAAAATAGGTATAGTCCCTATGGCCCAATCCCTTGGCGACACGCTCGTCGAACGCTATCAATTCGTCTTCAGAATATGTATTGCCTAAAGAAAGCATTCGTGTATTATGGGCAACGGTTTCAAAATTTTTGGTAACTGTACCGCCTACCCGCTGACTGGGGCTGTCCGGATCTAAAAGGTCAGGGAAAGCTGTTTCGAGAGCAATCAGTTCTTCCATTAACTGATCGAACTCCAAATCGGAAATTTCACTTTGATCCTCTTGATAATACAGATGGTTATAATAATTGATCTGTTCGGTAAGCATGGCGATACGTAGCTTTGCTTCGTGGTGATCCTTAAATGCTGGTGTCATATCTTCTTTCTGAAAACCCAAATTTACTCCATTTGGAATAAATATGGACCCGAGGGGCTGATTCTTGTTTAATTTTGTTCCTAGCTGGCAATAGTTTGATATATTTGCCCTCCCAAATTAAAACTATGAATAAAAAAGCAGATATAGAAAGGAAAATATTGGAAGAAGCATATCAGCTGTTTTTAGCCAAAGGCTATAAAAATACTACTATGGATGATATAGCCCAAAAGCTAACGATGAGTAAGAAGACATTATATAAATATTTTCCAGGTAAATTCGAGTTACTATCTGCAGCATTTGACCTACTGAAAACCAGGCTTTCTATACAAGTTGATACTGTTATCGGAGACCAGCATAAGCCATTTGCTTTAAAATTAAAATCATTTTTGGCTACCATAGCCAGCCATCTTGCGCCCATTAATGCGGAACTTTTGGCCGATTTAAGAATACATGCTCCAGAAATTTGGGAGGAAATGCAGGTATATATAAGGGAATCCGCTTTTTTGCGTTTTCAGAAATTGATAGAAGAGGGGATAGAAAATGGTTTTATAGCCCCTAATGTTAATAAAACAATGGTAGTACTCGTATATGCCTCTGCCATACAATATATCATTGATCCCAGGTTTTTGGCCCAGTTTCCCCATCAGATGATGGAAGGTTTTGTGGCCAAGCCAGCCGAGATATATGATCAGGTGATCTCTATCATATTTGAAGGTATATTTACAGAATCTTCTAGAAATGACTATAGAAATGCCTGAGGTTAGCCTTCCTTATCTGGCCTGAAACGCATCGCCTGTGGATATGGAAAGGCGTGGATTAATTGGCCGCCTTTGATTTTGGCCTGAATGCTCTGCCAAAATGATGGGTCAAATAGATCTTTATGATATTCCTGAAAGTAAGTTTTCACGTCTTTTCGGCCTATCATAAATTTTTTGAAATCTTCTGGAAATACATCATTTTTGGCTATATCATACCAAGGTTGGGAAGCGTATATTTGTTCATATGTCTCCGCTTTTGGTTTTTCCCGAAAATTCATATCTGTAATAAATTCTATTTCGTCATAGTCATAGAAGATGACCCTTTGCTGACGTGTCACCCCAAAATTTTTGGTCATCATGTCTCCAGGAAAAATATTGGCTTTTGCCAGCTGGATAATTGCTTCACCGTATTCTTCTACAGCAATTTTGGCTTCTTCGAAAGTACACCTTTCCAGGTACAAGTTCAGCGGGATCAGTCTCCTTTCCGTATAAAGATGCTTTATTAGAAGATGTTTTTCTGTAAAGACCAATAGTGAATTACAATAATGCTTTAATTCTTTTAATAGATCAGGGTGGATTCTATTGAGAGGAAAAAGAAAGTTTTCAAATTCATGCGTATCCGCCATTCTACCTACCCGGTCGTGAAGAGATACGAGTTTGTATTTTTCTTTTACTTCCGCTTTGGTCATATTTTTTGGTGGCTCAAAATGATCTTTTATCATTTTAAATACAATATTGTAAGAAGGTAAAGTAAATACAGTCATTACCATACCTTTAATCCCTTCTGCAGCAACAAATTGGTCTTTACTCTGATTAAGATGGTCCAGATAGTCACGGTAAAACTCAGTCTTGCCATGCTTATTGAACCCTATGGCATTGTATAGTTCATAGACCCGTTTATGTGTGATCACTGAATTCAGAAAAGCCACTACCTGTGCAGGAATGTCTGTCTGCACCATAAAATAGGATCTGGTATAACTGAATATCGCACTCATCAAATTGGGGTCAAATATCAATGTGTCTACATAGATACCCATCTCATCATGCATAAATGGAATGATAAAGGGCATCCACTTACCACCCAAATAAGTTCTCCCTATAAGGTAAGCTGCTTTGTTACGATAAAACACGCTTTTTATCACCTGGGTAGTGGTTTCCTCAGTAGCTGTATACCTGCTGAGAATCACTTTACGGACAGACTGTACCAAGAACTGTATGTCTTTTTCTTTTTCATAATAAGGGACATTAAAATCAAAATCATCTATAATCTGCCTGATGATTTTCTGCAAACCCCATGTGGCAGGATAGTTATAAAAGAGGTTGTCATTTGAATGTAATTCACATGCAGTATACCCCTCGTGAACAAACATTAACGAATCGTCTACAGAAAACTGGCGGATCGTCTTTCTGATGGTGCTGTTAAAAAAAGATTCGGCCAGTTCTATGTCCTTTCTATTACAGACCTGTTTAGAAAATTCTTTTTTTATCTTATGCCACGCATTGTGGCTATAGACCATTTCTCCTAGGGTAGTCTTACATTTAAATACGGTATCATTTACTACATCTTTATAAAGCCGTAACCTTTGGCGGTGGTTGTTTTGAACACTGTCCCAGTCCCGGTCTCTGAAAAGCTTAGGTGCCAGGCCTGTCAAAGCATTGAATTGATCAATGTAAGTAATATAGCCCTCCAATATCAGATTTACTGTTTGCTTCAGCTGTGTGGTGTCCATGCCAATAATTTTTTGCAATATATAGTATTATAGAGCAATGCGGAAAAGGGGGTATCAAATAAATAGTACTTATATAATCACATGTGTTTAAGTGGTTGATATTAAGACACCTTTTGGATTTTGTTATGTGTTTTTATAGTCTAAATACTAATATCAAATAGGCATTTTGTGCTGATTTTGATTTGAAATTTTTACTCATTTTATAAAGAGATAAAATTCTTTGCAATCGATTGTTTGAGCTTAAAGAAATAATCTTTACCTTTCTGCCCAGTTATTCAATCGATTGGATAAATGACAATAGGTTTAATAGGTTTGATAGAAATCAAAAAAGGTCAGGACGATGTTCGGACCTTTTTTTATCTCGTCAAAGTAAATTTATCATAAGTTATTTTTACTATAAAGCCGGTGAATAATTGGTAATATGATTGATGTGACAATTTTTTTTGATTCTGGTATAGGGCTGTTTTATCATTTATGAAATAGTCCTTTTCGTTCTAAAGTTATCTCAAAAAGCATTTTTATTGGTTTATTATGAAAAATGATTTCCAGAAAAAAACAAATGATAATATAATCTACTAAGCTTTTTTCGTATTTTCAGCACTTTAATAGATGCTGATATATCTAAAAGTCTATGATTCATTCGAATAGGAAATATTTAAATGTGTTGCTTATTAGTCTATACCTATTGTCAGCCTGTGGAGCAGATCCAGAAGCCGGTACTGTTGAGGAAGTGACTGATAATTCTCCCTCACAGATGCAGATCATGCAGATGGGCATTCAGAAACTTCCCCAATGGATAGACCACTGGGAAATGCAGGGAAGGGAGTTCACTAAAACCGGTTTTGAAATAGAGCAGGAAGTCCAGTATGAACCACTGGAACTTCCTGAAGAAAATAGCATGGGAAGTGGGTATCCTCTTAAGAAATACCAAATCTTGCACCCGGAAGACAGAGGGGTCATAGACATATATGATTATAAAGTAGAGATAGACTCTGCAGGTAAAGTAGACCTTAACCCTGACGGAGAAGTTTCTTATTTCAGGTCTAATGGTATGAAGGAGAGGTTACTTTTTATAGGACCTGCAGGAGTGTTTGAAGATGCTGTATGGATTACAGGAGAACACTTATTGGTAGCAGGCCATTTTCAGGATGATGAAAAATTCACACCTAAACTTTGGTTGGTGATCCCGGATAAAAACGTCTATATTCAATACAAAAATCCATTTGAAACCTCGGAATATAAACCTGAAAGCTATCTTCGGAAAAAAATGACGAACCTTTCTTTTAATGAATGAAATTAGCCGATGTTATTAAAAGGCTGGAAAGAAATCTGCAACAGCCTCTTCCGGGAAAAGAAGGTCAGTTGATCATGGCTCCCAGGCCGCTTGACCATGCCCGGTTTTCATATGAGAAAAAGGATGGGGCTAGGAAAGGCGCTGTTTTGATATTATTTTACCCAAGAGAGGGAGGAAGTGCTGTCCCTTTTATCAAAAGGCCGGTATATACAGGTGCTCACAGCGGGCAGGTTTCATTTCCCGGAGGTAAATGGGAAGAAAGCGATCCCGGTCTGGAGTATACTGCGATACGTGAAACAGAGGAAGAAATTGGGATAGATAAATCTAAAATTCAGGTATTTGGTGAACTTTCAGATTTATTTATTGAACCCAGTAATTTTTTGGTATCACCTTACCTTGGGTTTATGGAAGAAATCCCTGATTTTCAGCCAGATCCACGGGAGGTCACACGGATCATAGAGTGTGACTTTAGCTACCTGATAGATAAAAATATCAGAAAGCGCAAAATGATGGAAGCCCGAAATGTTCCTAAAATGGATGTCCCATACTTTGATATAGACCAGGAAATTGTGTGGGGTGCTACTGCCATGATGCTTAGTGAATTAATGACGATCTGGGAAAGGATTTAAATACCCACTCTAACCTTTTATCTCAATGGCTTGTGCTTTAGGCCCATTTAGAGTAATTATGTGATCTAATCAGATTAATATGCAAGAACATACCCCCTTGATTACAAATGACGCCGTTGTTTTAGGAATATTATTGGCCATATTGGCTCTTGTTTTTTCAACTTCTGCCAGTAAGTCTATATTCTGGACCAAATTTTACAGAGTAGTTCCTTCTATTTTACTCTGTTATTTTATTCCTGCTTTGCTAAATTCATTTGGTTTGATATCGGGTGAGTACAGTAGGCTATATTCCATGGCCTCGCAGTATTTATTGCCTACCTCGTTGGTCCTATTGACATTGAGTATAGATTTTAAGGGTATATTAAAACTTGGACCCAAAGCACTTATCATGTTTTTGGCAGGAACTTTAGGGATAGTATTAGGAGGTCCCCTGGCCGTTTTGATCATATCTACCTTTGCTCCTGAAGTAGTAGGGGGAGCTGGACCTGATGAGGTATGGAGAGGTTTAGCTACCATAGCGGGTAGTTGGATAGGCGGGGGAGCCAATCAGGCAGCGATGTTGGAGACCTTTGGGGCCAGTCCTGCGCTGTTCAGCCAGATGATCGCCGTGGATGTATTGGTAGCCAATGTTTGGATGGCTGTGCTATTATATTGGGCAGCTAAGCCTGAAGTAATAGATAAACTGTTTAAAGCAGATAGCTCTTCGATACATGAGCTACAGGATAAAGTAGAGAAATACAGGGCGGGGATTATGAAAATCCCCACAATGGCCGATACGATGAAAATATTCGGAATTGGCTTTGCCATTACTGGTTTTGCCCATTTAGTGGCGGATAATTTAGCACCTTTTATAGGAGAGAATTACCCCGTATTAAAGCAGTATTCTCTGGATAAGACGTTTTTTTGGATAGTGATTGTAGCTACTACCGGAGGATTGATTCTTTCTTTTACTAAAGCCAGGAATCTAGAGGGAGCAGGAGCGTCTCGTTTGGGATCAGTACTTTTATACGTACTTGTGGCCACCATAGGGATGCAGATGGATCTGATGGCTGTTTTCGATAATCCTACCCTTTTTCTGGTAGGCATGGTATGGATGCTGATGCATATCATGATTATGCTTATAGTAGCCTATTTTATCAAGGCACCCTTCTTCTTCGTAGCAGTGGGATCACAGGCCAATGTCGGGGGTGCTGCTTCTGCTCCCATCGTGGCTTCTGCCTTTAACCCTTCCTTGGCTCCTGTGGGGGTATTATTAGCCGTGTTAGGTTATGCAGTGGGTACTTATGGAGCTTATTTGTGCGGACTCTTGTTACAGCTAGTATCTACTAATTAATTCTTATGGCCGAATACCGGAAATTCATATTTGTATGTACAGGATCAGATTGTAAAGACAATGGCTGTAAAGGACTGGTAAGCGATATAAAAAATCTAATGCGCGAAAATGGCTATAAAGGACATTATAGATTGGTGAAAACCAAGTGCATGGATTTCTGTAAAACAGGCCCTATAGTGGTAATGAAGGATGATGTGATTAAGAAAGCTACTTTGGAGAAGGTAAAAGATGGGTTAAAATAGATTCGAAATGAGTAGATTTAAGTTGTCAATAACTAATGGTAGGTCAATTTGATGCAGTAGCTTTAATATTTAAAAGGTTTAATTAATTTAAGTCCTAATAACGCCTTAATATACCTTATAGTTAAATATTTTTTTTGAAAAATTTTAATTAATATATATATTTTTATATAGCTAAAATTATTCAATATGGAAAAGATTTTTAAAGTAATTATAGATTGGGCTAGTGGTATTATTGTTAACAGGATTAATTATGGTTGGGATGGAAACCAAGGCCCAATCCATCGCACCTTCTGATGGATGTAACGGCATTAAAATAATTCATGGTCATTATTTAGATATGCTGATGATGAAATAGTAGTTATACTAATTTGCGGATGTGTTCCTGGATATTGTTAAAATTTAATTAAGCCTATAGGATGATTTCATATAGGCTTTATTTATATGATATTTTGTAATTTAAAATTAATTTTTTTTACAAATTTTCAAAATCACCTAATCAGTTTAAGGGTATTTATTTATCATCTCCTGCGGGTCTAATTCGAATCAATCATCCATTTTACATTAAGAGATGGATATTTATCATATAGATGTGGACGAGAGCGGGTCCTTTGAATGGCCCTCAGACTTAATAGTTTATAAAATAATTAATCTACAGACGGATGAAAAATCACTGAGCGCTTCACTGAATAAAATGGAAGTATGACCTGATGGGGGGATATTATTATGTGATAGATACCAAATCCAAAAGAGTCATACAGTTTAATGAATCGGGAGAAAATATAGCGCTTTTTGATAAGCATGGACCAGGTCCCGAAGAGTATTTGCAAATGCTCGATGTTCGTATAAATTTTCAATCTGAAAAGATAGAAATTTTAGAATATCGGAAAATACAGGTTTACAGTTTAAATATTTTAACTATATAAAAACAGTTTCATTGATAGATATAGAAGATGATATTAACTGTGAAAATTTTATAAGCATAGATTCTATATATTATTTGTGGACGCCTATCCCTGCTAACCAAAGGTTGGATCTCATTAAAATACCTGAGTTCAATAGATATCATTTGATCAAAAAAAGTGGTGATGATATAGAGTATTTCTTGCCTTATCAGTACGGAGTTGCGCTGGATGAAAATTTTTATCCTATACCTGTGGATGGAGATTTTAATCTATCTCCCATTCTAGGTAGTGAAATTGAATTTATCTATTCTGAATACTATAAAAATATTACCAATATCCGGGAAACAGGCGGATATATCTACTTTAACTGTTTTAGAAATGGCCTGGGCCGCCATTTACTATTCGATTCAAATAAGAAAAATATCATATCTAAAGGTGGAGCAAAAGAAAAGATAAATGTCAAGATAATAACTGCTGATTCAAAGTATTTTTATGGTTATATATTTCCCACGGTGTATAACGAACTCAAAAATAAAGGTAAATCAGTCGAAAATCATCCTTTGCTCAAAGATCTTGAATACACAAAATTTGAATTAGATGAAAATCCAATAATTATAAAGTTTCATATCCCTTCTCCTAAATAACAGATTTGGGAATGTGATTAAAGGGACGGTAGAAGTATAAAGTTAAAAAAGAGGGAAGAAGTAATATGTTATTTTTACCTCTTCCCTTAATTTCTTATTTATAATCCACGTCTAGGTGGTTTTTAAGGATGTTGAACATATCTTTCAAAAAACTCAATAATCCTTCCTATCCGGTCTATTCTTCTATGCACCGCTCCGGATCTGGACATCTCATGTCCTTCATCTGGATACCTGACATATTCTACAGGCTTGCCCAATATTTTCAAACTTTTGTAAAGGAGTTCAGACTGTCTTACACCAGTTCTATAATCCACATCTCCATGCTTTATCAATAATGGCGTTTGGATATTTGCTACGTATGTTTGGGGAGAGTTATAATCCATAATCTCTTTTACGCCGTCTTCCCATGGATACCCAAAATGATTTGGTACAAGTCTCCATGCATTCCCCTCTCCTAGGAAGAAGGTCAGTTCATATACCCCTCTTTGGGAAAAGGCAGCTTTAAACCGATGATCGTGGCCTACGATCCAGGCAGTCAAATAGCCGGCATAGGAACCGCCTGTTAGAAAGAGCTGGTCTCCATCAATCCATTCATACCTGGACTGAGCGTTTTCGAGCGCATTCAATACATCACTGGCGGGTCCATCACCCCAATTCTGGAAATTACCTTTTTGAAATGTTTTGCCATATCCCCCTGATCCGCGGGGATTGCCATATACCACTCCATACCCTTTGCCCGCCATCACTTGAAACTCATGCCACATGGATATTTCTCCTGGGCCCCACATGGCAGATGGTCCTCCGTGCATATTGACAATAGTGGGATATTGTGTTCCATCTATCCGATGTACTGGTTCCATAACCCAATAATCCACTTCAAAACCATCATTGCTTATTTGATGGGCAGTTGGTTTAGAGATCAAACGTTCAGATATCCAGCTTTCGTTATAGGTGGTAAGCTGTCTGGCGTTTCTGCCCATGATGTCTGAGGTATATATCTCGCTTGGATTCTCTATTGTAGTTAAGGCGTATACTATTTTGGATGCCTGTATATCAAAATCTCTGACACCTACCGGGCCTTCGATCAAAGGCTGTGTCTTCAAATTGGATACCTGAGTACGAAATAATGAGAATCCTCCCAAATTAGGGGCGGTATAGTATACATATTTACTGTCTTCTGACCAGGTACCGGAATATACACTTCTATCCAGATCCGCGGTGATCCACATAAAATCTGTTCCGTCTGGCTTCATTACACCCAGCATGTTCTGGTTATAGCTAGGTTCTTCTATATTCTGTCCGGAAATCAGGACCCTTTTGCCGTCAGGTGAAAACTGGGGGTTTCCTACCCGGTGTTCCTCTATATGAAGCACCAGTTCAGAAGTTTTGTTTCCAGGATGGATTTTCCAGATATCGGTATAATTGGTTTCATCAGGATGGTTCTGAAAAGCCACAGATGATGCAAGTATATAGCTGCCGTCTGGGGCCCAGGTGGCGTTAAAAAAATTTTGGAAGCCTGATGTAATCTCTGTCGATGCTTTAGTTTCGATATCTATAATAGACAGATGAGTGAAATTAAGTTCTGGAGATAAATTTTTTTCACCAAGGAAATTGAGTCTATTGATCACTTTAGGATCATTGTCTGCTGAATTTTTAGCTAAGTAGGCTCGGAGTTCTTTGAGGTTCCCATCTGGATCCGGTTTGATTTCTTCTTTTTGAGCACCGTCTTTGATGGCTTTGTAGTGAGGCTCATCCCCATATTCACGTCCGGGTCTTTCGTATTCCCAGGAAGGTTTGCCAGCAATGGCCCATATGGGCATTGTACTGGTATATAGGATTTTTTTACCATCTGGGGACCAGATAGGGGATGTAGCCCCATATTTATGATCTGTTAGTCGCTGTGCCTCTCCGCCATTTAGGGATAAGAGGTGAATCTGGGGTTTATTTTCATGACTTCTAACAAATGCTATGTGCTTGCCGTCGGGAGAAAGTTCAGCACTGCTAGTACTGTGTTCGGAACTGGTAATAGGTCGGTGGGTTTCACTATTATCTATATCTCCTATCCAAACCTGATTTTTATAGTTGTATTTTCCCTCTTTTTCTTTTTCTGTAAAATTTTTTACATATATTATTTTTTTTCCGTCGGGTGTGATTTTATGAGAGGAGGTGGTAACTATTTTGGTCAAATCACTGATTTGAACAGGTCTTTTTTCTTGAGCAATTGCCAAAGAAGAGCAAAGAAAGAACGTTATGATTAAATTTAATTTTGTTTTCTTGATCATTGGTGTCATTTTAGTAAAAATAATATAAAGCTTAAATTATAATAAATGAATTATTAACGTACATAATATTACATAAATGGGATAAAATTATTTTAAATAATAATCGCATCATCCTTTGTACTTAAGCTATATTTACGTTCTAAACTGATATTGTTGTGGAGAATAAAATTTTTCTTGGAATAGAAATCACTTCATTTTTTGATGAAATCAATGATCCTTTGTTTATATTTAACCAAGAAGAAATCATATACTTTAACAGGTATTTCAAAGAAAACACATCTGAAATCCCCACTTCCTGGAGGGATTATTTTGAAGATAAATATGTCACTGGAACATTAGACCAATTTTTCAGGGGCCAAGAGCTGACAAAAAATGTAGTTATTGGCCGGGATCTGAACAGGGTGCAACATTATAAATGGCATTTTATAGCTGTACCAAATGATGGAAAGGATCGCCTGTGCATGGCCAAGGGAAGAAAGCAACTTTCGTATAGTGACATCCTTCATGACAATGCATACTATACAGAAGAGGTAAGGGGCAATAGTGAAATAAACCTTGTACACAGCATCTTAAGAAACAGCCATGATATGGTGGCCATATTAGATGAACAGGGGATGTTTAGATACGCAAGTCCATCTACTGTCAAAACACTCGGGTATGGCCTTGATGAAATTTTGGGTGTTTCTTATAAAAGTTTGATAGAAAACGGAATAATCGTTTTAGAAAAAGGGGATTTTTCTTCCTTTAATGATCCTGAAAAAGAAATAGAAGTAGATTTTTGGATCAAAACTAAGGACGGAAGAAAATTATTTGTAGAAAGTTACGGTAAAAACCTCTTGAATGATCCTGAAATAAAAGGGATGTTGTTCAGTGCCAGGGATATTACCGCTATTAAAAAATCCGAAAAATCTTTAAAGAAACGTTATGAATTGGAGCAACTGATCAACAGGATCTCTACTAAATTTGTCAATGCCGATGTTAAGTCTATAGATCAAGTATTTAATGAATCACTGAAATTAATCGGTGAATTTGAGAAAGCAGACAGGTCTTATATTTTTTTAGTACATCAGGACCTCAAGACCTTGGAAAATGTATATGAATGGACTGCCAGCGGTATTAATCCCCAAATTGGCTTTTTGAAAGATGTGCCTTATTCTGAAGAAGAATTGATGATTCAGGGCTTACTTAGAAGGGATATCACCGTAATTCCAGATATAGAACATTTAGATGAGCAGTATGGATATGAGAGGGAAATATATAAACAGCAGGGAATAAAATCCCTCATGGTTATACCCATGTTTTCGGAGCATCAGCTAATTGGATTTTTCGGACTTGATGCTGTCCGGGAAACAAGGGACTGGCATGCAAAAGATGAATATGTACTCAGGCAGCTTGGAGATGTTTTTGCAGGAAATTTTATAAATAAGGCAATAAAGATTAAACTCGAAAGAAATGAAAATCTATTGGCTTCCACTGAGTTGCTGGCCAAATCTGGTTCTTGGAGGTTTAGCAATACAAAGAAACGCTTATATTTTTCTAAAGGGTTGAATAAGATTTTTGATCTGGATGAAGCCCTAGACCATTCTAAAATTACAGAATTTTATAAGCAGATATCTTCTAAAGAAAGGTCCCAAATAAATGCTAACGTCAAAAGTTCTTTAAAAAACAGGAAATCCTCCAGTGGAGAGTTTTCCATCATCACCAAGAAAGGCGAGCATAAGTATATTACATATAGCATACAGGTAAAGGAAAATAGCAGTAACTCTCAGTTGGAGGTATATGGTTATTGCCGGGATATTACCTCAAAAAAAGATGCTGAACATCATCTGTTGCTTCAGTCTCAGATATTGGCACAGGTAAATGATGCGATATTTGTCACAGATACCTCGATGAGGATTATCTATATGAATCAATCGGCTATCAATGGATATTGTGCTTCGGATTACAAGGTCAATGTCACGACCTTTGACCAGTTGGTAAGCATTAATTTTCCAAACAATATCAGGTTGGAAGATATCATAGAGAAGATTAAAAATTATGGATCTTGGATAGGTGAAGTGGAAATCGAAACCAAAAGTCGACATTTATTGCCTCATGAATTATCTTCCAAGCCTTTCAAAGATGATGAAGGGAATGTAATTGGGTTTTCTTTTTTGGCAAAAGACCTTTCATTTCAGAAAAGCAGTGAGGATATAGCTAAAAAATCACGTCTAATCATAGAGAACAGCCCTGCAGTATTGTTTACCCTAGATCCCAATAATGATTTTCAAATCAAGTTTATTACAGATAATATAAGTTTATTTGGTTACAATGCCCAGGATATTATCAATAACAAAGTAAGTATACTGGATTTCATACATCCTGAGGATGCCAAGTCCATGTTGGAATATCATATCAATAAAACCACTGATGCCGGTGTTCCGGCTTTTTCGGGAGAGTATAGGTTTCGGACTTATGCAGGGGAGTACAGGTGGGTAGAGGACAGAACCCGGGAAATACTGGATAAAAATGGTCATATTTTATTGCACGAAGGCTTATTTCAAGATGTAACAGAACGTAAAAAACACAGGCTTGAAATAGAGCAAAATGAAAAGAGATACCGTGTATTGGCTTCCAACATCCCCAATACCAACGTTTTTTTGATAGATAAGAACCTAAAATATATAGTAGCGGAAGGACCCAATTTTAAATTTTGGGGTATGGAATCGGGTTTTTTCGAAGGTAAAACTATATATGAGGTTAAAACCCCTCAGTTGGAACAGATAGAACTGGTGGTAGAAAATGCTTTGAATAAAAGAAGAACAGTTCAAAAAATCCTACATTTTCTTAACAGAGATTATGAACTTATAGCTAAACCTATCATTTATAAAGGAGAAATAGAGTACATACTAGGGATCATCAGAGATATCACTGAAGAATTTAGTATAAAGCAAGATCTGCAGCGAAGTGAAGAAAAATATAGAAACCTGGTAGAGGAATCTACAGAAATCATATTTTCTTTGGGTTCGGATATGGAACTCACTTATATTTCTCCTAATGTAAAACAGTTTCTGGGATATGAACCCCATGAAGTCACCAGTGTGAAAATAACGGACTTTCTCCATCCCGAAGATACCGAGGTATTCACATCCAATATAGATAAAAAGGAAGCTTTTTTTGTCAAGAACCAATACTTGGAGTTTAGATTGGTCCATAAAAATGGAGAATATAAAATATTCAGCTCCAATGGTAAAGTGATCAAAGATCATCTGGGAAATTTCAAATACTATACTGGCATAGCCCGAGATATATCCAAACTAAAAGAAGCACAGAATGAACTGTATCATGCCAAAGAGAGAGCTGAGCAGGCTTCTATGGTGAAATCACAATTTCTGTCTATCATGAGTCATGAGATAAGGACGCCTATGAATGCGGTCATAGGGATGGCACATCTCTTATTAGAAGATGAACCCAGAAAGGACCAGTTGGAAAACCTTAAGACACTTCAGTTTTCTGCTGAGAATCTTTTGGGATTGATCAATGATATACTCGATTACAGTAAAATAGAATCAGGTAAGATAGAACTGGAGCATGTGGATTTTGAACCTAGAAATGTACTGAACAGGATCATTCATTCCCATACATTTCAGGCGAGAGAAAAATCACTAGAGATATTTACAGAAATAGATAAAAAACTTCCTGAAGTAATCAATGGTGATCCAGTGAGATTGGGACAGATTATCAATAACCTTTTATCAAATGCCATAAAATTTACCGAAAAGGGTCATGTGAAAATATGTCTAAGCAATGTAGGGGAAACCGCCGATAACATTATTGTCAGGTTTATTTTTGAAGATACAGGTATAGGTATCGCAGAGGATAAGAAAGACCTGATATTCGAAGCCTTTACACAGGCAAGTACTGAGACGACCAGGAAATTCGGAGGTACAGGGTTAGGCCTGGCCATTGTAAAAAAACTGATTGAACTATTTGACTCTACTATTAAGGTTCAGTCTAGGAAAGGCCATGGGACGCTATTCATGTTTGATATCAAGTTTGGCAAATACATACAGCGATCTATTCAAAATAAGGATTATGGAGGTAGTGCTATTAAAAACCTAGCTCATGCCAACATCCTGGTAGCTGAGGATAATCTGGTAAACCAGATCATGATCAGAAAATTTTTAAATAAATGGGACGTAGGAAATGTAGCTTTTGCCAATGATGGCCTAGAGGCGCTTGAACTATTTAAAGCGCAGCGTTTTAACCTGATATTACTCGATCTCCAAATGCCTGAAATGGATGGGTTTGAAGTAGCCAGGTTTATCCGAAGTTACCATGATGAATCTAAAAAAAATGTGCCCATCATAGCTCTGACGGCTTCCTCTCTTATTGATGTCAAAGACCAATTGGAGGAGGTAGGAATGGATGATTATATACCCAAACCTTTTAACCCGGATAACCTTTATGCAAGAATTATTAAATATATTCGTATTTAATATGCCTATTGCTTCATGTTATTTTAAAGATTAAACTTATTTTTATGGTTAAATTCTAATTTCGATGAAGGGTATAGGTCTTTTTTTTATCTGCTGTTTACTAACTATAAATATACATGCACAATCACAAAGGTCTCAGCGCAGCAGCTTACATTTAATCTCCGGGACTACTGGTGCCAATGTCAGGGAGTTTAATCAAATGCTGGAAAACAAAGGTATAGGTGAACTAAGAAGAGGATATTCCAATATAGGGCTTGGGTATCAGCACCGTTTTAATGATTTTGTATTAGGATTTGAAGCATACCATAACAGTGGCCCACGTTCGGTTTTCAGGGATTATGATATTGAATATAGATCTTCGCGGGTTTATTTGAATGTAGGGTATTCATTTACAGAGGAAGGAAAGTTTCATTTGATACATTATATGTCCTTAGGGGTAGGCTATATGAATTTTCAAATGCTCCAATCTGAAGACCCAGCATCATTGTCTGATTTTTTTAACCAGCCAGCATCAGGATTTATTCTTCGTCAAAATGATATCCACAGGGGGAGCAGATATTTGGGAGGTTTTTTAACTGAAATCGGGTTTCAGTTAGGTTACGATATAGATCTACCTGTAATGGAAGAATCTTTAGAGATCATAGCTAAATTTGGATATTCTTTCAGTCCATTCGAAGATTCCTGGAACCAAAAAGGAATGTCTTTTGATAATATTCAAAGTGGACCTTTCTTAAGATTGGGTGCAGGGATCTCCCTACCTGATCATAATTTTTTCTATAGGGATGCTTCTTTGGGCGTGCATGTACTGTATGGACTCCATTATACCCGTCCCGAACAGTTCAATAATTTTTTAAATGCATTCGGCTATAATACCTTATCGGGGAGACCATCAAATCTGGGTCTAAAGATATTGGGGGAAAACAGGGGTTTTTTATATGGCATAGATATTTATAACCTTGCCATGTCAAATGATGCCAATGAGCAAAAGACCCATTCTCTTAATAGTTTTCGTCTCTATGGTAATATAGGCAGAAAGCTTTATGACCTGAAAAACGTAGAGATGGGCGTGCTGGGTGGTGTGGGATATGGTAATCTTCGGTATACTTTACTTGACGATAGTAAACCTGATCTTCCTTTATTATTTGAAGAGCCAGATCATGACGGCTATTTGACCACCTGGGGATTTATAATCAAACCCGAAGTATATGTAGCATATGCCATGCCTTTAAGCCAAAATCATTCCACTGATCTGATCTATAGTATCTTTGCAGGATATGAGATGCCCGTAGGGGGTTACCGCCTGGCAGACTTAGGGATGAGAAAATACATAGCTGGACCATATATCCAATTTGGATTGGGAATCAGGCCATAAATCATTAATTCTTGTGAAACTTGGTAGAAATGTAGTTTAATATCAAGTTTATTGATTAAATTTACAATTGCTTATCGAGAAAGACCGAGGGAAGGGCCCTATGACGTCTTAGCAACCTGAATTATTACAAGGTGCTAACTCCCATTTCGGAAAAGCCGAAAAAAGATGAGCCGCTTTAAATATTTAAATTTTTAGATCGGTTCATGCTCGTATAAGCCATTGATTAAAAAAATCAAGCCTATATGAATAACCGAACAGCATTATTACTGCAGACTTTTAAGAAAAAGATTATGATTCTAGATGGTGCCATGGGCACTATGATACAGCGTCATAAACTTACAGAAGCAGACTTCAGGACCGCTAGCCTGAAAGACCATCCCAAATCACTTAAAGGTAACAACGACCTGCTTTCATTGAGCAGACCTGATATAATCGAACAGATCCACGCCGCCTATTTTGACGCTGGAGCTGATATTGTAGAAACTAATACCTTCAGTAGTACCAGTATAGCGCAGGAAGATTATGATTTAGCTGGACTGGCCTATGAACTGAATATTGCCTCAGCCCAAATTGCTAAAAAGGTGGCGATGGCCTATTCTCAAAAGAACCCCGACAAGCCCCGTTTTATAGCCGGTGCTATAGGGCCTACCAACAGGACAGCATCCATATCTCCAGATGTAAATGACCCTGGGTTTAGGGCCATTACTTTTGACCAGTTGGCAGAGGCTTATAGAGAGCAGGTAAAAGGCCTTCTGGACGGAGGTGTAGATATACTCCTAGTAGAGACCATATTTGACACCTTAAATGCAAAGGCAGCTATCTATGCTATATTGGAGGTGTATGAAGAAAGGGGGCTTCCCCTGGCTCCTGAGGAGGGAGGTATCCCGATCATGATAAGTGGTACCATCACAGATGCTTCTGGTCGAACACTATCAGGCCAGACTACAGAGGCTTTTCTGATCTCTTTGTCTCATGCTCCCTTATTGAGCATCGGACTTAACTGTGCTCTTGGAGCCAAAGAACTAAGGCCTTATTTAAAAGTACTTTCGGAAAAAGCACCATTTTATATCAGTGCCTATCCTAATGCAGGCCTTCCTAATGAATTTGGACAGTATGATCAGGATGACATGGAAATGGCAAGTCAGGTAGAGGTCTTTTTGAAAGAAGGGCTGATCAACGTGTTAGGTGGATGCTGCGGGACTACTCCAGATCATATTAGGGCCTTAGCTAAGGTTGCTGAAAAATATTCGCCCAGAAAATTGTACGTAGAGAAAGATTTGATAGAGGAATGATACAAGGAAACCATACATTAAAATTGTCCGGGCTTGAACCCCTGGTCATCACCCCGGAGATAAATTTTGTGAATATTGGAGAAAGGACCAATGTCACTGGTTCCAAGAAGTTTGCCAAGCTGATATTGGATGGGAAATTCGATGAGGCCTTAGAGGTAGCTCTAGACCAGGTAAGGGGGGGGGCACAGATCCTGGATGTCTGCATGGATGAAGGTATGCTTGATGGAGAAGCGGCGATGGTTAAATATTTAAACCTGATAGCTTCAGAACCAGAGATCAGTCGGATACCCATTATGATCGACAGCTCTAAGTGGAAAATAATCCTGGCAGGCCTTAAATGCATCCAGGGTAAAGGCATAGTCAATTCCATTAGTCTTAAAAATGGAGAAGAAGAATTTTTGTCTCAGGCCCGTATCATCAAAAGATTTGGTGCAGCCGTAGTGGTGATGGCTTTTGATGAAAAAGGTCAGGCAGATACTTATCAGAGACGTATAGATATATGCAAGAGAAGCTATGATCTGCTTACCCAAAAAATAGGTTTTAATAAAGGAGACATCATATTTGATCCCAATATCTTTCCAGTAGCCACCGGTATGGATGAGCATAGGAAAAACGCAATTGATTTTTTCAATGCCACTACATGGATAAAACAAAATCTGCCCGGGGCCAAGATCAGTGGAGGGGTGAGTAATGTGAGTTTTTCGTTTAGAGGAAATAATCCTGTCAGAGAAGCCATGCATGCTTCTTTTTTATATCATGCCATCAAACATGGGATGGATATGGGGATAGTAAACCCCACCATGCTGGAAGTGTATGATGATATTCCTAAAGATCTTCTGGAGCGGGTGGAAGATGTTCTTTTTGATAGGAGAGAGGATGCCACTGAGCGAATGCTGGAATTTGCCGAAACTGTAAAATCAAAAGGTAAAAAAGAAGTCATAAATGAAGCCTGGCGTTCTGATCCTGTAGAGAAAAGAATAGAACATGCCCTGGTAAAAGGTATTATAGACTTTATCATAGATGATACAGAGGAAGCACGGCAGAAATATAATAGTCCGCTTAAAGTAATCGAGGGCCCATTGATGGATGGGATGAATGTAGTGGGAGATTTATTTGGTGAAGGAAAAATGTTTTTGCCCCAGGTGGTCAAATCAGCTAGGGTGATGAAAAAAGCAGTAGCCTATCTGGAGCCGTTTATGCCCAAAGCCGGAGATTTAAACTATAACGAAAGCCAGAGTAAAATCAAGAAAATCTTATTGGCTACTGTCAAAGGAGATGTTCATGATATAGGTAAAAATATAGTAGGAGTGGTACTTGCCTGTAACAGTTACCAGATCATTGATCTGGGGGTAATGGTAGATGCCCAAAAAATCATAGATGAAGCCATAAAAAATCAGGTGGATATCATAGGTCTGAGCGGGCTAATCACCCCTTCACTCGATGAAATGGTCTATGTGGCAGAAGAAATGCAGAAAAATGGATTGCAGATTCCGCTATTGATCGGTGGTGCTACTACTTCTCGCATCCATACAGCTGTAAAAATAGACCCTGTTTATAGTGGTATCGTCATGCATGTGCAGGATGCTTCAAAATCGGTTCCTATAGCAGGGGAGTCCATCAGTGAAGAGACCAGGGATAGTTACAAACAGAAAATAAAGGAGACGTATCAGGCATTAAGGGAAGGACATGAAGCAAAGCAACAGGTGAAACAAATGGTAGCCTATGCGGATGCGAAGAAAAATCCAGCTGATTTAGATTGGACTAATTATACTCCTATCAAACCAAATGTGGAGGGAAGGCAGGTAATAGAAGACCTGGACCTTGCTTTATTGCGGGAATATATAGATTGGACGCCTTTCTTCAGTACATGGATGCTCACAGGAAAATATCCTAAGATTTTAGAAGATAAAATAGTAGGAGGGGAAGCTACCAAATTATACAATGATGCCAACCGAATGTTGGATCAAATAATAGCGCATAAATGGATTAAAGCCAAAGCTGTGCTGGGTATATACCCGGTGCTGCGGGATGGAGAGGATGTCCATATCTTGAATGGGGATGGTATGCCGACGGAATACACTTTCCATTTTCTGAGACAACAGGGCAAAAAGGGAAACAATGTGCCCAATCGATCTCTGGTCGATTATATCCACCCAAAAGAAAAAGACTATCTGGGGGCTTTTGCCGTCACAGCGGGGCTGGGCATTGAAAACAAGCTGCGAGAGTTTCAGGATGTTGGTGATGATTATAATGATATTATGTTAAAAGCATTGGCAGATCGATTGGCAGAAGCGGGTGCGGAATATTTACATACTAAAGTGAGAAAAGAGTTTTGGGGCTATAGTCCCGATGAAAAGCTAGCCAATGATGAACTGATCAGGGAGGCTTATAAAGGAATCCGTCCCGCACCCGGATACCCGGCTTGTCCGGAACACTCCGAGAAGGTTACAATATTCAAACTGTTAAGGGCTGAAGACGCAGATATGGAACTTACTGAAAGTTATGCCATGCTACCTACCTCTTCTGTAAGCGGATTCTATTTCGGCCATCCAGAAAGTAAATACTTTGGGCTAGGCAAGATAGGAGAAGACCAGGTAGAAGATTATGCCAAGCGAAAAAGGGTGTCCAAAGAACAGGCAGAAAGGTGGCTATCCCCTAATTTAGCCTATACACCAACCAAAACTCCAGTAATCCAATAAGATAAAATCGAGGATGACGTTGAGCGTCACAAATGGGGATGATTTTAAACAGGAGAGATACCATCGCGACCTTCGGGACGGGACAAGTTATGACCTTTGAAAAACAAATTATAAACAGATGAAATCTATCATTAATAAAACTTTCACTGAATATGATCATCCTTATGCGAGAATCCATCCTTGCCTCCGGTAAGGCACAAGTTATAAATTTTGAAACACAATTTTAATCAGATGAACTCAAGCATAAAGGAAACTTCGCACTGGGATGTTTAAACCTTATGCACGTTTTTATCCTGCCTTAAAAAAATCCATTATAATCAGATGAAAATCACAGAATATTTGAACCATGCGGAAAAACCGCTTTTTTCTTTCGAAATTTTGCCTCCTCTGAAAGGCCAGAGTATCAAACATCTCATGGAAGGAATATCTCCTCTGATGGAATTTAATCCTCCATTTGTGGATGTAACGTATCATCGAGAGGAATTTATTTATAAAAAGCATCCAAACGGATTACTGGAAAAGGTGAGTACCAAAAAGAGACCTGGAACAGTAGGTATTTGTGCCGCTATTATGAACAGGTTTCACGTAGAGGCAGTCCCTCATCTGCTATGTGGCGGATTTACCAAAGAGGAAACTGAAAATGCCCTGATAGACCTTAATTTTATAGGTGTACAGAATGTGTTGGCACTAAGAGGTGACGCTCCAAAATCCGATGGCAAATTTGTGCCGGAACCAGATGGTCATCATTACAGCGGTGACCTGGTTAAGCAAATTATAGGCATGAATAAAGGTCACTATTTACATGAGGAGACTGAGGTGGGGTTTCAGACAGATTTTTGTGTAGGCGTGGCAGGTTATCCCGAAAAACATTTTGAAGCCCCAAGTATGAAATTTGATTTAAAGCATTTGAAAGCAAAAGTGGAAGCGGGAGCAGAATATATCGTTACACAGATGTTTTTTGACAATAAAAAGTTTTTTCAATATGTAGAGAATGTCCGTGCAGCTGGAATTAATGTGCCCATTATTCCAGGGTTAAAGCCTATTACTACCTTAGGGCAGATAGTAAATCTCCCTAGGACATTTTTCCTCGATATGCCCGATGATCTTTTAGATGAACTGGAAAAATGCGCTACCAATGAAGCAGTAAAACAAGTAGGCATAGAATGGGCCATACAGCAGAGCAAGGAACTGGTAGCTAACGGATTGCCTTGTCTTCATTATTACACTATGAGTAAAGCCGATGCCACTTATAAAATAGCAAAAGCAGTATTTTAAACCTCTCTGGGTAATAATAGCTCATATAGAAAGGATGGGGCAGTTCCTCTTTTCTATATTATTGATTACCTTGTCTATTGGAAACACCAATCTTTGCCAATATGAAAATTATAGAATGCCCACGGGATGCCATGCAGGGGATGCCGGATTTTATAGACACCGCTATAAAAGCTGCTTATATTAACCAGTTATTGGAAGTTGGTTTTGATACCATAGATTTTGGGAGTTTTGTCAGTCCAAAGTCAATGCCTCAAATGAGAGATACAGCTCAGGTGCTGGAGCTATTGGATCTGTTTGCTACCGACACTAAGTTACTGGCCATAATAGCTAACCAAAGGGGAGCAAATGATGCCCTGAATTTTGAGGAAATAGATTATCTTGGTTACCCACTATCCCTCTCTGAGGTATTTCAGCAAAGAAACACCAATAAGTCCATAGCGAATGCCCTGGAAGATGTAGCTGAAATCCATAATCTTTGCGAAATCAAAGGCCGCACTTTAGTGATCTATATCAGCATGGGTTTTGGCAATCCCTATGGAGAAGCGTTTTCTGCTGGATTGGTAGCTGAATTTGTAGATAAACTGGATGAAATCGGCATTAAGGTCATTTCATTTTCTGACACTATAGGAGTGGCTGATCCAGGTATTATTAAAAGTGTATTTGAAACCAATATATCTAATTATCCGCATATAGAATTCGGTGCCCACTTTCATAGTACTCCTGATACGATAAATGATAAAATAGAAGCAGGACTTTTGGGTGGGTGTAAAAGGTTTGATGGGGCGCTGAGAGGATACGGAGGCTGCCCTATGGCAGATGATAAGCTGGTAGGTAATATTGCTACAGAAAAAATGATTAAGGTACTGCAGAATAAGGGATACAGCCTTACTATCAAAGAAGAAGAATTGAAAGAAGCCATGAAACTGGCACAGGTGATTTTTCCATAAAATATTATTGAGCTTTATATCGCTTAATTCTAAATGATACAGTACATGAAAATGAGGATTGGCTTTTATACTATATGCTTTGTGTACTAAAAGCTGTCCTTATAAAATCAGCTGATATTTCTTACCCGGGAGGGATTTTATTATCCCCTGAAATTCAAGTTGCAGTAGAATAGATGCCAGTGTAGATATGGGAATCTGAGTTTTCCAGGAAAGGTCATCTATCTGTTGGACCTGGTTATCAATAAAAGCCTTTATGACAGGTTTTAGATTTTCGTCAAACTCATCTAATCGTCGATCCAGCTTCTGAGGGGTAGGTTTTTCATGTTCCTTGGACCATGAGAGTGCTTCCTCAAGGTCCCTGCTTCCCATATATATGTTTGCTTTCATTCGACGTATGAGACTGTTACAGCCTTCACTGTATGGAGATTGCAGATTACCCGGCACAGCAAATACCTCTTTATTGTAACTAAAGGCTATTTCAGCAGTAATGAGTGCTCCACCTTTTATAGCTGCTTCTACTACTATAAGGGCATCTGACAGGGATGCGATCACCCTGTTTCTTTGAGGGAAATTACCTGGCACCATTTCACTTCCCAGCTTAAACTCACTTACCACCCCACCTGCCTTCATCATAGCGTCACTGGTGCTTTTATGCATAGCAGGATATATTACATCTACTGGTGAACCTAGAATGGCGACTGTGGGCAGGTCCTGATGAAGGGCAGCTCTGTGTGCTTCTATGTCAATGCCATATGCCAGCCCACTGATGATGGTAGGTTTATAAGGAGAAAGATCTTCTATGATCTGGCGGGTGATGCTTTTACCATAAGCGGTGGCATTGCGGGTTCCCACTATGCCAACAGACCTGCTCGGATTTAAATCTACGTTGCCTTTTGTAAATAATATGACAGGTGAATCTTCGTAAGATTTAAGTCGGATAGGAAAATTGGGATCTTGATAGGAAAGAATGTTTACATCTTTCTTCACCGCTTCCTCTATTAATTTTTCTGCTTGTTTGATATAGGCAGACTTGTTTTTTATAGCTTCAAGTAGCTTAGGGCCTATCTTTGGGATTTTTCCGGCTTTACCTATAGGTAAATTGAAGAAGTTTTCAGCTGATCCACTGTAACTGATGATATTTTTATAGACCGAAGGCCCTACTTTGGGTATCAGGCTCAGTGCTATGCTGTATATCAGGTTATCCTTGGTTCTGTTTGACATTTAGATTGTCCCTAATTTCTATCAAAAAGTTTTTAATCTTGTGCAGCCTGTCAATCATGGCAGCTTTATCATTTACCTGGTGTAGGTCATTTTTTAATATTTCCTGAGCTCCCTGAAGGGTGTATCCTTTTTCTTTTACCAGATGATATATAAGGCCAAGCTTTTCTATATCTTCTTTGGTAAATCTTCTGTTGCCTTTTTTATCCTTTTTAGGCTTGATGATATCAAATTCCCCTTCCCAATACCGAATTAATGAAGTGGCTACTTTGAAAATAGACGCTACTTCACCGATGGAATAATATTTTTTCTCTATGTCTTTTTCTTTATACGGCACCTGAAAACTGTTAACTTCCAAAAATAGCAATTATATATTTAAGATTTTATTCGCAAGATCATAAAATAAAATCCTCCGCAATTAATTACTGCGAAGGACCCTATAAATTTATAGACATAATCAAAGCTGCGAATAGTAACTGAATATATGATGTGAATTATTATAACATTTTCAGTGCCATTATAGATTATAATAGATATATTTTTACTTTAGGATAAGGATTGATTTTCTTTGGATGCAAGTTCCAGAATACGGTCATATTCTAAAGGATCAAGATCCTTAAAGAAATAATGGACGGGGTTGACATGTACACCATCCTTGATTATTTCATAATGTACGTGTGGGGCTGTAGAGCTTCCTGTGTTCCCTACATATCCTATGCAATCCCCTCTTTTGACCTTTTGACCTTTTTTTACATTAAAGTCATTCATATGCGCATATCTGGTAGTAAACCCAAAGCCATGGTCGATGATTATGTTTTTACCATAACCTCCAAATTCTGTTTGTATCAGATCTATAACACCATCCCCTGTAGCGTAAATTGGAGTGCCTTTAGGGGCAGAGAAATCTATACCAGTATGCATCTTCCTTACTTTTAATATAGGATGCAGCCGTATCCCAAATCCGGATGCCAGGTTATTAAGTTCTTCATTATGGATAGGCTGAATGGCCGGTATGGATGCCCAATATTCTTCTTTATTCAGGGCAGTTTCAGATAGCTCATCATAAGAAACTGATTGTACATAGAGTTTTCTTTTTAACTGATCCACTTTTTCCATGACAGAAAGAATCATTTTTTCTTTTTTAAGGCCTTTTTGTATGATGTTTTTATACCTTTCATTTCCGCCAAATCCAGCCTTTCTTACCGTGCTGGGAATAGGTTCAGATTCAAAAATCACACGGTATAAATTATCATCCCGCTCCTGCAGGTCAGCTACCATTTCGTCAATGGTATTCACTTCTTCCTCCAAAAGCTTATAATAAAGCATTAGCTCCTTGTTTTCATTCTTAAGACTAAGTTCTTTGGGGCTGTCAAAATAATGATGAAATATCATCACTCCGGCGATGGCCATAATGGAAGATAATGATATGAGACCAAGTATACTAATGGTTACATCCCATGTACTACGGGTATAGCGTTCATATTTACAACTTTTTGGATCATAGTAATATTTTATTCTACTCATTATTAATTCATTGGTAATTCTTATAATTTTGTAGCCTTATCTACCATAGCTGGAGATATAACGTGCGATCTGGACACTATGGTATAAAGATCAATTCTTTCATCCGAATAATGCTATTAATTCAAGTATATGCAAGCTAAAGAAATCAGAAATACATTTATAACGTTTTTTAAATCCAAGCAACATCATTTTGTACCATCTTCTCCCATAGTAGTCAAGAATGACCCTACACTCATGTTTACTAATGCGGGCATGAATCAATTTAAGGATTATTTTCTCGGAAACGAGGTGCCAAAGGTGAATAGGGTAGCTAACAGTCAGAAATGTCTAAGAGTTTCAGGAAAACATAATGATTTGGAAGAAGTGGGGGTGGATACCTATCACCACACCATGTTTGAGATGCTGGGCAATTGGTCATTTGGTGATTATTTCAAGAAAGAAGCCATAGAATGGGCATGGGAATTACTCACTGAAGTATATCACCTTCCAGAAGATAGGTTATATGTAAGTGTTTTTGGTGGAGATGAAGCAGATGGACTGGACAAAGATAGCGAAGCCTATAATTTATGGAGCAAAATCGTATCTGAAGAAAAAATAATCTTCGGGTCCAAAAAAGATAACTTTTGGGAGATGGGAGAAACAGGCCCCTGTGGTCCTTGTTCAGAAATCCATATAGATCTTAGGACAGATGATGAAATTCGGCAGGTATCTGGCAAATCTCTCGTGAATGAAGATCACCCCCAGGTTATTGAAATTTGGAATTTAGTCTTTATGCAGTTTAATAGGCAAGCGGATGGCTCGCTTAACAGGTTACCTGCTACACATGTGGATACAGGCATGGGATTCGAAAGGCTGGTTAGGGCCATCCAAAAAAAATCCTCAAATTATGACACAGATGTGTTTTTGCCTTTTATCCATGCCTTGGAAATAAAATCATCCAAAAAATATGGTGATGATGAAAAGACAGATATTGCTTTTAGGGTAATAGTAGACCATATCCGGGCCATATCCTTTACCATTGCTGACGGCCAACTTCCATCCAATAATAAAGCTGGATATGTTATCCGCAGGATTTTAAGAAGAGCGGTAAGGTACGGATATACATTTCTGGATTTCCAACAGCCGTTTTTATATGAACTATTACCATTGTTGGCAGAGAATTTTGGTGAAATGTTCCCTGAAATCGATGCGCAGCAGGAATTTATTGCCAAGGTTATTTACGAAGAGGAAGCATCTTTTTTGAAGACTTTGGAAAATGGACTCAAGAAGCTGGAGCAGATCAGGCAGCAGCTTCAATATACAGGCGAAAATATAATTGATGGAAAAACAGCCTTTGAGCTTTACGATACCTATGGCTTTCCGTTGGACCTGACCTCGTTGATAGCCAGGGAAAATGGATTATCCATAGATGAAGTGGGTTTTGCTTCAGAGATGGACAAGCAAAAATCAAGGTCTAGATCTGCTGCAGAGCAGGAAACCGGGGATTGGGTTATGGTAGGGGAGGACCGTGGTGTAGAGTTTTTGGGATATGATCATTTAGAAACCCAGGCATCGATCATTCGATATAGGGAAGTAAAGGATAAAAAAGGGACCTGGTACCAGGTAGTGCTGGACAGTACGCCGTTTTATGCAGAAAGTGGAGGACAGATTGGAGACCAGGGATTATTGGTCAGCTATAAAGAACGGATCAGAGTAACGGATACTAAGAAAGAAAATGATCTTACCATCCATTTGGTGGATAAACTTCCTGTGGATCCTACTGCAGTATTTAAAGCAGAAGTAGATAAAAGCCGCCGTGAGTATATCATGAATAACCATACGGCTACGCACCTCTTACAGGCAGCACTTAAGGAAGTATTGGGAGATCATGTACAGCAAAAAGGATCTTTGGTTACTGAGCGGCTTTTAAGGTTTGATTTTTCCCATTTTGCTAAAGTGACGGATGAGGAGCTGTCTAAAGTGGAACAGCTCGTAAATCAAAAGATACGAGAAAATATTCCTCTGGAGGAAAGGAGGAATGTGCCTATAGGAGAAGCACAGCAAATGGGTGCTACGGCTCTATTTGGAGAGAAATATGGCGAATTTGTAAGGGTGATAGCTTTTGACAGGGATTATTCCATAGAGTTATGTGGAGGTACCCATGTGGCATCTACCGGGAAAATAGGTTTGTTCAAAATAGTTTCGGAAGGAAGTATCGCTTCTGGTGTAAGGAGAATAGAGGCTATTACTGCATCTGTTGCCGAAAATTATATTAATGAACAGCTTTACCTTATCAAAGAGATTTCGGATATATTGAAAAACCCGCGAGACCTTAAAAAATCCTTGGAAGCGATAATATCAGAAAAGAACGAACTGAAAAAAGAAATTGAAGCCCTGCATCTTCAGAAAGCTGGGTCTATAAAAGATGACTTGATCAGGTCTGCAGTACAGGTAGGAGATATTCATATGATTTTGGCTCAGGTAAACCTTCCTTCAGCGGAAGGCATGAAAAAATTGGCCTATGAGATCCGTAATGAGGTGTCCAATGTCTTATTAGTGCTAGCGGCTACTATTGAAAACAAGCCTCAGATTGCTGTAATGATAGATGAACATGTAGTGAAGTCCAGGGATCTTAATGCGGGCGATATAGTGAGAGAGCTTGCCAAAGAAATACAGGGTGGTGGTGGAGGACAGGCGTTTTTTGCCACAGCAGGTGGTAAAAATGCCGCAGGTCTTCCATTGGTAATTGAAAAAGCCAAAACTATGTTTTCGAACTTATAATACATATTTGTCGTAAATTGATTTGCTTTCGGGGATTATCTCGACCATTTTTGATAAAATAGATTTAATTTAAGATATAGGATAAACATGTTATCAGAAGATATAAAGGAAAAATATGAATTGGTAATAGGCTTAGAGGTCCATGCCCAACTACTGACAGTGAGTAAAATGTATAATGCTGATTCGACGGAATATGGCAATATGCCCAATACAAATGTCTCGGTGATAACCCTAGGCCACCCCGGTACTCTGCCAAAAGTAAATAAGATGGCTGTGGAATATGCCATCAAAATGGGGATTGCGTGCAACGGAGAGATCACCAGACATAACATATTTGCCCGGAAGAATTATTTTTACCCAGATCTGCCTAAAGGTTATCAGATCACCCAGGATAAAGGACCTATCTGTGTGGGAGGACATGTGCCTATTTTTATCAATGGAGAACAGAAGTCCATAGCACTTACCAGGATCCATATGGAAGAAGATGCAGGGAAATCTATGCACCTGGCCGGAGAGGTAGATACTTTAGTGGATTTTAACAGGGCAGGTGTACCATTGATAGAGATCGTGTCAGAACCGGATCTGAGATCTTCCGAAGAAGCTTATGCATTTCTGGTAGAGATCAAAAAACTGGTCAGGTATTTAGATATCTGTGACGGCAATATGGAAGAAGGTTCCTTACGATGTGATGCCAATATCTCGATCAGAAAAAAAGGAGATACCGAGTTGGGAAAAAAGGTCGAGGTCAAAAATATGAACTCATTCCGTAATGTGGTAAGGGCTATTGAACATGAATTTGAACGGCAGGTTCAGATGATGGAGGATGGGATTGAGATCGATAGTGAAACCAGAAATTTTGATGGGCCTACCGGTACTACTTCCAGTTTGAGAAGCAAAGAAAACTTAAATGATTACAGGTATTTTCCGGAGCCTGATTTGAGTCCGGTGGTGGTGTCTGAAGAGTGGCTTCAGGCTGTCAAATCAGAAATGCCCGCGCTTCCCAGAGAACTGTTTGATAAATTTGTGAACCAGTATGGATTGCCGGATTATGATGCAGGCGTATTGACGGATTCAAAAGAAATAGCGCTCTTTTTTGAAGAATTATGTACTAAAACTGATAATTATAAGGCAGCATCCAACTGGATGATGGGCCCGGTGAAATCCTACCTAAATGAACTAACTCTTCATATTTCTGATTTCCCAATAAAGCCTGAACAGGTGGCTGAACTTATAGCCTTGATAGATGATGGCAAAGTCAACTTTTCTGTAGCATCTCAAAAAATATATCCGGAACTGCTGCGGGATAAACATAAACGTCCATATCAGATTGCCCAAGACTTAAACCTCATCCAGGAAAGTGATGAAGGATCTATCAAACCTATCATAGAAAGTGTGATAGCAGAAAATGCAGCAAAAGTAGAAGAATACAAATCAGGTAAAAAAGGGCTTCTAGGTATGTTTATGGGTCAGGTGATGAAAAAATCACAAGGTAAAGCTGATCCAAAAGTGGCCAGTAAAATATTAACAGAATTATTAGGGGATTAGAATGAATATAATGAGAATGATAAAAAGTACGATTTGGATAAGCCTGGTTTTTATAGGCGGAATGGCTGTAGCCTGTGCCCAACAGGAGAGAGGTTTTGATGGAAATGTACTAATTAAAGGTGACCTCGATAACCAGCCTGAAGGGTATGTAATACTATCACGGTATAAAGAAAATGCTACAGAAGTGATAGATACCATCCAGGTTGGAAATGATGGTAAATTTGAATATTCATTATCATTGGAAGGTCCGGGATTTTTTGACTTGAGCCTGATGAATCAAATCCAGATAAGGTTGGCGCTTTATGATGAAGATATTAAGGTTAAATATAACTTCAAGAAGGATAGTCAGCCTACTATTACTGGTTCGAAAGATACTGATCAACTGAAAAAAATAGACCAGCTGGCGGCAGAATATCAGGATGAAATCAACCAGTTGAATTCTGAATATTATGAAGCCATGAATAATAAGGATCAGGATAAAATTAAAGATATCCAAGAAAGAGCGATGGGACTGGAAAGTGGGCATTCAGGAAAGGTTAAGGCCGTAATTGAGGACATGGATGGTAGTTTCGCCTCTTTGGCTGCTATAGGGATGTTAAATCCCAGGAATGATTTTCAGTTTTTAGATAGTCTCATGACTGTCCTTGATGATAGGTATCCTAATACAAAGTCCATCATTACAGTAAAACAGCAACTCGATGAGATGAGAGCTTTGTCTATTGGTCAGCCTGCGCCAGAGATATCTTTGCCAAACCCAGAGGGTGAGACCATAAATCTATCTGATCTGAGAGGAAAATATGTGCTGATTGATTTTTGGGCGGCTTGGTGCAAACCTTGTAGAGAAGAGAACCCGAATGTGGTAAGGCTATATAATGCCTATAAGGATAAAGGGTTTGAAGTATTTGGTGTTTCTTTAGATCGGACCAAAGAGGCTTGGATCAGAGGGATTGAGGAAGATGGTCTGGTGTGGACTCAGGTTTCAGATCTGCAATATTTTAATTCTGCAGCTGCGGAAACTTACCAGATCAATGCTATACCAGCCACTTATCTAATAGGCCCAGAAGGAGATATTTTGGCAAAGGATTTAAGAGGATCCAGACTGGAGGATAAGTTGCGAGAGTTACTGGATTAAAGTTTAAATTAAGATCTAAAGAAAAAGCCTCTTATCTAAAAATAAGAGGCTTTTTCCATTAAATATCAGGATACTATGCCCAAACTTAAAATATGTTAAAAAGGTAGAAAATATTTATGTCCACACCTTTTTTTCTAATGTAATTCCTTGCATGTTTGTACCGAAAAATAAATACTATTTATTTCCTCCGCCTTTTCAGATCAACATCCCAATGATAAGCCTTAACTTATTTACTGGAATGCTTTTTGTAAAGAAGGGAAGCAACAAAAAAACACAAACAATTCCTCAACAAAAAATGAAAAAAAGAACTGCCAAATCACCACTGAGCAAGCTACTGACGTTAGCATTGTTTTGCCTATTAGCCATGGGTGCATGTAAAAGTAAAAAAAGAGTTACTGAAGCGGCACCTGAGCCAGCCCCAGTAGAACAGCCAGCTCCTGCTCCAGCAGCACCTGCACAGCCCAGCGCTGAAGAAGTAGCAGTTAGTAGGTTGGAAGGTTATTTTTCGTCTATTGCCAATGCATCCAATGTACAGAGTGCCAATGCTACCATCCAAGAAGCGTTGGGTTTATTCTCTAATCAAAATACGCCTGTATTGATCGTCATCCATGAAGAAAATGGTATGAAAGATTATGATGAACCTACTGACATCCAGAAATACTTGAATTATCTGAAAGATACTCAAAAGAACCTTAATTTTATCAGCGATGTTAGGGTGGACGGTAGTGGAAGAGTGACTGAACTTGAACTTCGCAGAAGACGATAATTATCCAACCTTTATTGAAAATTTAAAAATCATGAAAAAATATTTTCCTTCATTCCTTTTGATGTTTTTCCTGACCGCTGCCGTATCGGTAGCTCAGACGGCCGATATCAGTCCACAGAGAAAGCAAGCCATAGATTCTTTGGCTTTAGAAAAAGTTAAAGATTTAAGTAAATATATAAGTATTATCGGTAGCAAGGAAACCCAGTTTTCTGAAGCTAACAGGGTAATGGATAGAGCTGAAGAGCTATTTGCACCAGCTGCAGAAATGGGCGTATCATCAGTGAATACCAGAGATGTAGCTTATTACAAAGTACGTAGGTATTTTGAAAGATTGATGGCACTTAACTATGACCGGGTAAACATCAGCTGGTATGATATACACTACATCAGTGATCTTGAAAGACAGCCTGATGGCCGATATGTAGGTGTAGTGACCGTATATCAAAGATTCGAAGGTACCTCCCAAGAAGCAGGTTTAAATTATAGAGATACTACAAAGAAAGATATCACCATATACGTAGAAAGAAAATCTACCCAGGTAGCGGGTAGAACGATCGAATTCTGGGACGTAATGCTAGGTGATATCAGAGTGACTGAAACTTCCGCATGAGAAAAATAACATTATTAATACTATTAATAATTTCATCCATTCAGTTGACTCCTGGGCAAGGTTTATATAGCCCAGGGTCACCTGCGGATGATGGTAAATTTGCCGCATCCACTAAACAAGTTAATCAATTTTTTAGAAGGTTTAATGCCGAAGAAAGCCAAGATGGCAAGAAGAGGTATTATGATACCGATACACAATATAGAGATAGGGATCTTCGAAAGAGCTTTATCAATATCCTATTTGATAATGAGACCTCAGGTATAGCCCGGGAATTAAAAGTAGCTTTTACTTCTGATGTAATAGCTGAAGATAATCCTCAGTTTCTTAATTTTCATGGCCAAAATTGGTTTGCTGAGGTTAATACGGTCTTTACTTATAGAGGTAAGAAGGAAAATGTAACCTTATTTATGAAACTTCAGCCTGAAGGATTGGGATATGAATGGGTGATAGACAAAGTTTCTTTCGATCCTTTCAAAGCCTATTTTGATAAAGACACAGGTACTAAAAAGCAATTCCTTCATCCGTTAAGCCATGAACTTGATTTTATGAATCTTCGAAAGGCTTTTCAGGAGAATCCAAAACCTGAATCATACACTGCTACTGATTATGAACCAGATTATCTCACCTTATTTCTTTATGAAATAAAAAGGGGAAATTTTAAATTCGAAAATGTCACCGATCTAAAATTTCACTTCTTTCAGATTGATAACTGGTACTTTGAATTAGCCCAGTTTAATAGGCCTGGTTTCAATACCGGCTGGCTCATTTCTAATTTGGTTAAATTAAACGAAGGGGACCGTGAAGCTGTCTTAAAATACATTTATGATCAAAAATAGATATTTAAACCTGATTGTTGCCTTTTGGTTGACCCTTACTTTGGCACAAGCTCAGGAATTGGGCTCTTATTCCAAACAAGAAGTAAAAGACTTTTCGCAGAAAGCGGAAGATCAGGTGAAATTTTTGGAATATTTCCTTAATACGGTAGGAAGTAAAGAAACTTCGGCACGAGACAAAGATGTCATCATCAGGGAAAGCTATGTCAAAATATTCAGAGATGGAAAAGTACAGGTGGAGGATGATCTGCTCTTAGACCGTAAGGTAATCACCAATAAAGATGTGACGGCTTATCTCAAAGATGTAGATTTCTTCTTTAGAGATGCTAATTTCAGTTTTAAAGTTAAAGAGACTAAACCCTTTCTGAGAGACAATGGAGAACTTTCATTTCTAGTATCCATAGACAGAACACTATCAGGAGTAGGTATAGAAGGTGAAAAAATCCAAAATATAAAGCCAAGGTTTATAGAAATCAACCTGGATCCAAAGTCAAATGACCTAAAGATAGCCAGTATGTATACCACCAAGTTAAGTAGGGATAAAGAACTTACAGAATGGTGGGAAACCTTATCTTATGAATGGAGGTCTTATTTTGAAGAGAAATTTAGTTTAGATAGTAGAGATTCTGTGGATATTGATATGATCAGCAGAATGAGCGCCATAGACAGCCTTAACCTTGGAGGAAAAAGACTTATTCAAGACCTTTCTCCAATACAGGCTCTTCGGGATTTGAAGTATATCAATATCAGTAATACTAATATCGCCGACCTAAGCCCGATCAGTCATGTGACGTATTTATCCTATTTGGATATTTCCAATACACCTACAGAAGATATTCAGTTCCTAAAGTATTCTGAAACCCTGAACCACCTTGATTTGTCAGGTACCAAAGTGTTCAATATCGACGAATTAGGAGGTTTAAAGAACCTTAAAGTATTTAAAGTTGCCAATGCACCCATACGTGGGTTTGGTGTATTGAAAGATCTAACCAATCTAGAAGAACTTGATTTGGCTGAAAGCGGATTTAATAACCTTCAAAGCATAAAAGAACTTCATAATCTAAAAAGATTAGATCTTTCCGGAAACTATTTAACTAACTATGATCATATCTCAGAACTGAAAAAACTTGAGTTTATCAGTTTGGACGAAACCAACATTACTGATCTCAGCCCTCTTCAAAGCCTGGAATCTTTAAAGACAGTTAGTATTAACCAGACAGAAGTAAGCACGCTGCAGCCACTGAACAATAACCCCTCTTTACAAAGGATATATGCAGACAGGACCAGTATACCCGAGCAGGTAGCAGATGATTTTACAAGGAAAAACAGAAAGGTCTTATTGATACATAACGTTGAGAACCTTCAGACTTGGTGGAATACGCTACCAGATGGCTGGAGAGAAGTGCTTAATAAAAACTATAAAAGTTTGTCTTCAGGAACGCCTAACTCGGAAGAATTGGCCATATTAGTAGGTAGTGAGTCCTTGGATTTATCAAACAGTAATATATCAAGTCTTAGGCCTGTAATCAAATTTAAGAAAATAGAAGAATTAAATATCAGCGATAGCAAAATTCAAGATTTAAGTCCTTTAAGCGAATTGAGGACACTTGAAAAGCTCTATGCAAATAATACCGCTGTGACGAATGTAGAATCTCTTGAAAACCTCACATCCCTGGAGATAGTACATTTAAAAAACACGCCCATAAAGAACATTAAGCCACTGACTTATCTGGTTAATTTGGTTTACCTGGATATGGACGGTACTGAAGTGCCAAAATGGGAAGTACAGAATCTGTTAAATATCATTCCGGCTGCTAATGTCGTATATAGGACAGAAGCATTAAAAGGATGGTGGAACCAGCTAGATACTACCTGGAAGGATGTATTTACCTCTCAGTATAAATTAAGTGACCAACCGGATACCAGAGAGCTGCACAAGGCAACATCCAGTAGAAGTATCAAGTTGAAAGGTATAAATATTACAGATTTAGAACCTCTAGTCACTTTTGTCAATCTTAAAGAGGTAGAAATAAGTGATGTGCCGTTACAGGATATTAGTGCTATAGCCTTATTGGAAAGCCTTGAAAAGCTAAGTATAACACAGGCACCGATTATGTCCGTCACCCCTTTAGCCAATCTTTCTGATCTACAGGAATTGGACTTGTCCAATACTGGCGTAGAAGATCTCAGGCCATTATCTTCGCTTACTAGACTGAGTTTGCTAAATTTATCAGGAACTAATATAAAGAGATTGAACGGTTTAGAGAATTTATATGACCTTAGAAATTTGGATATAGCTAATACCAACTCAAGATCACTGAAACCAATTTTAAACTTATCCAATTTGGAGCAGTTAAAATGTTTTAATACCAGAATAAACAAAAGACAGGTTGATAACTTTAAAAAAGCAAATCCTGAATGTGATGTGAGATACTATTAAAAATAAATTAAATACGTTTTATAAGAAAGGCTCTGGAATTTATTTTCAGAGCTTTTCGTTTTTACGAATCTGTCCTGTAACATTACATTTTATTAGCAGGTTAGCGTATTTGATCGTATTTTGCAGTTTTAAAAGTCAACCACCTTTCTACCATATCGTATGATTCTGTTAAGTGATTTAAACTTTTCCTTGCCCCTGAGTAGCCCGATTATCATTTTTGCTATTCTTTTATTTATAATACTGTTTGCCCCTTTAGTATTAAATAAGCTGCGTATACCCCAGCTTATAGGCCTTATCATAGCCGGTGCGATCATTGGCCCAAATGGATTTAACTTACTGGAAAGGGATAGCAGTATTCAACTTTTCGGAATGGTAGGGTTGTTATATATAATGTTTCTTGCCGGACTGGAGATTGATCTGGCAGATTTTAAGAAAAACAGTTCCAAAAGTATAATATTTGGACTATATACCTTTATGATCCCCATGGCGCTGGGTATTTTAAGTGGAGTATATATATTAGGTTTTACGGTGATGACATCAGTATTGCTGGCCAGTATGTTTGCTTCGCATACATTGATTGCTTATCCGTTGATAAGTAAGCTGGGGGTAGCTAAAAATAAGGCTGTCAATATTACTGTAGGTGGTACTATGATCACTGATACATTGGCTCTATTGGTGCTGGCGGTAGTAGCTGGTATGGCCACCGGAGAGCTCAATAATGAATTTTGGATCAGATTGAGCATTTCTATAATTATTTTTGCCCTTATTGTTACTTTATTGTTTCCACTGGTGGCAAGGTGGTTTTTTAAAAGGAATGAAGATAATATTAGCCAGTATATATTTGTTTTAGGACTTGTGTTTTTAGGTGCTCTTTTGGCAGAAATAGCTGGTATAGAAGGTATCATAGGAGCGTTCTTAGCAGGATTGGCCTTGAATAGGTTGATTCCCCATACGTCTCCTTTAATGAATAGAATAGAATTTGTTGGAAATGCGCTATTTATACCATTTTTTCTAATAGGTGTAGGTATGCTGATAGATTACCGAGTTTTTTTCAGTGATCTTCAGACCATCATAGTAGCAGTTACCATGACTGTAGTGGCTACTTTTTCAAAATATCTTGCTGCATTTATCACCCAGAAGTCATTTAAATTCAGTTCAGCACAGAGAGATCTTATTTTTGGTTTGAGCAATGCCCAGGCTGCAGCCACACTTGCTGCAGTTCTAGTAGGATATAATATAATTTTGGGAGAGGGACCAGATGGTGATCCTATTCGGTTATTAAATGATTCAGTCCTTAACGGTACTATATTAATGATACTGGTTACCTGCACTGTAGCTTCCTTTGTCGCACAGAGAGGAGCCACTAGACTGGCACTTGAGGAGACGGAAGGCAATGTAAAAGAAGATGCTGAAGATACCGAACCCAAGGAAAAAATCCTGATACCTATCAATCATCCTGAAAGTATAGAAGAACTGATTAATTTGGGTGTGACTGTTAAATCTCAGGCTGCCAAAAACAGTTTGTTAGCGCTAAATATAGTGCCTTCGGATTCCACTGATGACCAATTGGAAAAAAATGCGAGAAAAGTCCTAGAAAAAGCCAGTGTGCTGGCAGCAGCCACGGATAATATCCTTACCGAACTGGTTCGGTATGATTCTAATATAGTAAATGGGATCACCAATGTGGTGAAAGAAAATAAAGTGTCTGATATTATTCTAGGACTTCATAGACAGCAGGGGATATCGGATTCTTTTTTGGGACAGCTTACCGAAGGTATATTAAACAGGTGCAATGCCACTACGATGATTTATAGAAATATACAGCCTATAAATACAGTTCAGAGGCACCTTATTATAGTCCCTGAAAATGCCGAAAAGGAAATTGGTTTCCCGTTCTGGCTGCTGAGGGCTTGGAACATCGGCAGAAATACGGGCGCCAAGTTGGTGTTTTATGCTTCACCTGATACCTTGGCTTATATTAAAGATATAAATAAGAAACATACTATCGATGCAGATTTTGTCGAATTCAACGATTGGGAGGATTTTTTGATACTTTCAAGAGACATGAAAACCAATGATGCCCTTATTATAATTATGAGCAGGAAATCTGGTTTGTCTTACAATGACGTAATGGGCAAAATGCCGAAATATTTGGATAAATATTTTATAGTAAATAATTATATACTGGTGTATCCTATGCAGTCAGATATAAATAATAGGGGATCGCTTGCTGACGTAGGAGGTACCTTATTTAATCCGCTGATAAATAATATAGAAAAGCTGGATGATTTGGGAAAAACGCTTGCTAAGCTGTTTAAAAAGAAGTGAGGATATCTGTAATATATATTAAAAAACCTCCCAGATTTGGGAGGTTTTATATTTATTTTTGAAAAGAAGTAAGCATCCAGTGATGCAGTTCAATACTCTTAATAAATGCAATCAGCATATCCTCAGTGGCAGAGTCACCTAAGTCTGCTACTTTTTCGGCACAGTCGTTCATATTTTCTGCCAAAACTTCAAAATCCCTAAGTACTTCATCCACCATCTCTGAAGAAGACAGGGTAGTACCCACTTCCTTGATGTCTGAATGCTGAAGGTAATCAGTAATTAAACTATATGGAGTCATTCCAAATACCCTGATCCTCTCTGCTACCAGATCTATATTGGCCAAAGCTTCATTGTATAGTTCTTCAAATTTATCATGTAAATCAAAGAAATCGCCACCGGTTACATTCCAATGAAAATTTCTCAATTTTTGATAATGTACATGATAATTGGCCAGTAATTTATTTAAGGATTCAACGATTTTTTCAGACTCTTCTTCTTTGTAACCTAGTTTTTTAAATACTCTTTTATCAGTCTTATTCATTTTTGTTATATGTTTTTGGTTTATTCTTTAATATCATCAGTAGGTGGATTTTTTGTAAAAATCATGTCTATGTTGATGGTTTCTGAAGAGCTATCCAGCACCTTAGCTCCTTCTTTAGTGATAGCGATAGGAGTTTTAAGTGCAGATTTTTCTCGAATTAAAATAGTCAATAAATCCTGCTCTTCGAGGTCATTTCCCTCTATATTGTTTTTAAAGTATTCGGATTTTTTATCGAAAAGGTCGATAATCCTTACATCTAATTTTTGGGCCAACTCAGAGATCTGAGTGGGGGTTAAATCATTTTTAGCTATATCCAGTTCATTAATTACATGCTCATGAGCTGCAGATATATAGGCATATGATTCTCTATCTCCAATTTTTTCACTGTTATAGAGAAATTTTATTTCATTATCGGCTAATTTAAACATAGTGTCAGGTGGTTAAGGAGTAAAAATTATTAATATTGGTTATTTGTTATTATCCATAAATTATGCCAGATATAGCATTTATGACATGATATGAACCCATATACTCTCCTAATGTTTATCAGATAATTTTGGCGGCTGATAATGCTATTTAGCTATTGCATGGTGTAGGTTCATACGCAGTATATTACCCATGTTTTTACAGTGTAAAAAATCCTGATTTTGATAATGTATGGCCAGACTGTTTTTTAATGCATTAATGTTTTCATCTGTGGAAATGATGTCATTTTCCATACACCTCAATATATCAGCGATTTCTTTAGGTGAAGATTTAAGGCGGTTGGAGATCAATGCTCTTTCTTCTTTTTGATATTGAACCATAGATTCTGAAGTGATATGGGTAATACCCAATTGGATCAATGCATTGTTCTGTTTGAAATATTGGGGAAGATAGATGCTCTTTTTGCCTTCATAGGATTGTTGGTCAAAATCAATGGCCCTTATCCTATAATGGATTTCTTCAAAATCTGGTGTTACATCGATGACAAAATTGCTGGAATGCATGTCACCCAATAACCTCACAAAGCACCTTTCATTAAATTTAACGAACTCTTTGGCCAGGCGTATAGGGTTCAGCAAGCCTTCGTGAATGTATTGCCTCATAAACATTTCCCCAGGTATCCCCGCAATATGTTCTTCTATCAGGGTGTCATTATAGACCAGATAATTTATCCTATTAGGTGATAATAGGTGTTCGAGTTCCAAACCATACACTCTACTGGCATCAGCATGCTTTATATAAAAATAGTCAAAATTATCATTTATTTTATTCACTATTCTTATCCTAAAGGGCTGAGTATTGCCGTAGACGCAAAGGTCTACACGGTCTACATACAAATGCCTCATTACCCCCATGTCCCCGTCTGCCTTCAGGAGCGCATAGATTTTTTTAATATTATAGTGGATTTCAGAGCGGTCCGACTCATCAAAAAATACTGTTTCCCATAGAGTATCATTGTTTTTAGA
The DNA here is from genome assembly GCF_000714815.1 of Anditalea andensis. Lineage (GTDB taxonomy): Bacteria > Bacteroidota > Bacteroidia > Cytophagales > Cyclobacteriaceae > Anditalea > Anditalea andensis. The sequence goes on from NZ_JMIH01000024.1 coordinate 369,320, forward strand.
ATCATAGAGGGCTATAGAATTAGTATAGCGCAGTAATTCTTTATAATGTATAGGGATATCTACTTCCCTGCCGTAATTTTTCAGATAGTTTCTAAGAGTATCATTGATAGGATAGATTATCTTCTTTTTACTGATCAGGGCCATATGATTAGGGTTTGATCTGGCTTTTATGGAGTGCTCTCTGTTCCTGTTTTAGTTTACGGTCAAATAAAAATGGCCCAAACGGAAGTACTGATACTATCAATCCCCAAAATGTTTTCATATAGCCCCATTTTAATTTTCTGCTGGTAGGGAAGATGATGTAAATATATAGCACAAATAAAGCACCATGTGCCCAGCCTACATATGTTACGGCTAATGGCATGTCCATAGTATATTTTAATGGCATTGCTATAAACAAGAGGACAAGAAAGGAAATTCCTTCTGCTATACTGATGATTCTGAATCTCTGTAGTGTTTTTTCTTCGATGGTTGACATGATCATTATTTATTGATATGGAACAGGTTTTGAAGACTTGTCCATAATAATTTTTTAAGAGGTACATTCATGGAAATTTCTATCAGATCATTGGCAAAGAGTACCTCGAAACCTACATCCCGTATCTTATACAGATCCACTTTATACTGCATTACCGGGTGATGGACCAGGCCAAATATTATAACCTTTTGAGGATTGAGCAGCTCCAGTACTGACGCATCCATATTTTCAAATTGATCTGCTCCAATAAGAAGAATATCTTTGAGTGAACAATTGACAGCACCAAGGATTTTCATCAAGAATTCCTGAACGTCCTTTTCCAGAGTAGCTCCTTCATATATAATGACAATTCCCTTCTCATATCCACCGGCTAAGGAGGCAATGATTTCATTTATATCGGGCTGGGAAGTACCTGCTTCTTTACTTATATCTATACCCTGAGAATCATTATCATTAACAGCCAATAGGTTATTGTTTTTGAATCTTTGGGCTAATTGAAACTGGGCCATTTCATCTCTAATCACCACAAGGTCATCAGTAAGAAATAGGCTCAGGTTATCAAGATTCATATTTTCCATTCAGCTAAATTGCTCATAAAATGTAACCAATGCAATCATTTTTATCAGTTTTACGCATTGGATTTTCTGTCTATCATTATCAATCTTATTTCTTTTCTTCCTGGGGGTCTACCAGGTTAAATATAGACTTAAGTTCTACGGCATCATGTGGGTTCATCCTTTTCGCCAATACCAACCTGAGTTGTCTTCGTCTTAATGCGCCATCATATAGTTCCTGTTCTTCAGGATTGCTAGGCTCTACTTCAGGCACTTCTATTGGTCTGCCATTTTGGTCCACTGCCACAAAAGTAAAGAAAGCACGGTGTGTTTTGATTTTCTTGTTGGCAGGTATATCTTCAGCAGTTACATCTATGAAAACTTCCATAGAAGAATTAAATGCCCTCGTGACCCGCGCTTTAAGGGTTACCACATTGCCCAATGCTATAGGATGCTGAAAAGATATACTGTCAGCCGCTGCTGTCACTACGATCCGATTAGAATGTTTCTGAGCAGCTATGGCCGCCACTATGTCCATCCAGTGCATCAATCTACCTCCCATGAGGTTGTTCAAAGGGTTGGTATCATTTGGTAAGACCAGTTCGGTCATAATTACTTCTGAATCCTTTACTATTTTTTTCTTAGGCATATTATCTATTTATATATCAAAATTAATAAAATTTTATTTTACCGCAATATTTAATATAATGCAAGTACAAAATTAAATTTTGATTATCTCCATCCTCCTGTTCCTAGTAAAGGAACGAATGCAAAATTATCATATTCTTCCTGAAGGATTTTGGTTTCTGAAATTTTAGTAAGCTTCATCATTTTTTGGGAAACCCTGTTTCCTACAGGGATGACTAGGATTCCATTTACCTTCAGCTGCTTTAATAGGTCATTTGGTATTACAGGCGCACCTGCAGTTACGATTATTTTATCGTATGGCGCTTTTTGTGGAAGTCCTTTAGACCCATCTCCTAAGTAAAATTTTACCTTTACGCCGATCCTAGGTAAAAACTTTTTAGTCCGTTCATATAGCTTTGGCTGGAATTCAATGGTATGCACCTGGGCTTCCAGTAGGTATAAGACTGCCGCTTGGTATCCTGATCCGGTACCGATTTCCAATATTTTGTCCCCTTTGTTGACCTCGAGAAGTTCGGTTTGAAAGGCTACCGTATAAGGCTGGCTAATCGTTTGACCTTCTCCTATTGGAAAGGCTTTGTCTTCATAAGCATGTGAATGCAGGGCACTGTCAAAGAAGAAGTGACGGGGGATGGCGTTAATGGCATTCAGGACAGCCTCATTTTTAATTCCTTTTTTTCGGATCACATTTACCAGTTCCCTTCGTTGTCCTTTATGACGGTAACTGTCTTCCAGTTTAAGCATTTGTGATAAAAATTAATCTTTTTTTATTTTTAATTCCCTAAAGTTACATGAATAAAATGGCTTAATTTGAATTCTTTTGTACGTAACAGGATTAAAGAGTTATGTTAAAGGTATAAAAATTTGAACACATAAATATGTTTACAGGAATAATAGAAACATTAGGAGAGGTGAAAAAAGTTACTCATGAGGGAAATAACGTACATTTTGACCTCTATTCTGCCATCACTTCTCAGCTACGCATAGATCAGTCAGTCGCTCACAATGGTGTATGTCTTACGGTGGTCCATATTGAAGGAGATCAATATAGGGTTACCGCTGTGGATGAAACCCTAAAAAAAACTAATTTAGGGGAATGGCATGAGGGCAAGAAGGTAAATGTGGAAAGGTGCATGCCGGCCAGCGGCCGCTTTGACGGACACATTGTACAGGGCCATGTGGATCAGGTAGGGTGGGTGGACAATATAACCGAAGAAGCAGGCAGCTGGATTTTTGATTTTTCTTTTGATACTTCTTTAGGTAATATAACAGTAGAAAAGGGATCCATTACTATAAACGGGACTAGCCTCACCTGCTTTAATTCCCATGATGGCGGATTTTCAGTAGCCATTATTCCTTACACATATGAGCATACTAACTTTCATCAACTTAGGGTAGGAGATAAAGTAAATTTAGAATTTGACATACTCGGTAAATATATCCAAAGGATCATCAAAGGATATGGTTAAGTTTTTAGACCTAGAGGCCATAAACAAAAGTTTTGAACCCCAATTATCCCAAGCCTTGAGGCGTGTGATGGATTCAGGCTGGTATTTATTGGGAAAGGAAGTAACAGCTTTTGAGAAAGCGTTCAGTCAGTATATAGGCTGTACACATACGGTGGCTGTAGGCAGTGGTTTGGATGCGTTAAAGTTGATTTTTTTGGCTTATATACAGATAGGAGCCATGCGGACAGGAGATGAAATCATAGTGCCTGCCAATACCTGTATAGCTACATTTTTGGCCATATCCAGTAGCGGATTAATACCCGTGCCTGTAGAACCTGAAATGTTATCCTATAATATCGATCCTTTGGAAATAGAGCGTAAGATCTCTAAAAAGACCAGAGCGATCATGATAGTGCATCTATATGGCCAAGTAGCCATGCATGAACATATAGCAGGATTAATCGGGAAATATGGTCTCATTTTGATAGAAGATAATGCTCAGGCCGTAGGCGGCTTATATGGGGATATCCGTACTGGAGCCATAGGCCATGCCGCAGCCCATAGTTTTTATCCCAGTAAAAATTTAGGTGCGATGGGGGATGGGGGAGCGGTCACTACTAATGACCACCTACTCGCAGATACCATTAGGACTCTGGCCAATTATGGGAGCATACAGAAAAATGTAAACCGATATCAGGGGATAAATTCTAGATTAGATGAACTGCAGGCAGCTGTATTAAGGGTGAAATTAGCTCGGCTGGATGAGGATAATAAGAAAAGGGGGATTATAGCAAAATCTTATATTCATAATATAAAAAATATGCATATCATTTTACCCAAGGTGAGTGTTTATGGGATGAGTATGCTAGGTCATGTATGGCACCTATTTGTAATAAGGTCGGAGGAAAGAGATAGATTACAGTCATATTTATACAGCCATGACATCCAGACGCAGATCCATTATCCTATACCTCCACATAAACAGGAGGCATATAAACAAATGAACCACCTGAATTTTCCTAAAACCGAAGTCATACACAATGAGGTATTAAGCCTTCCGATAAGCCCTTTAATTTCTCAGGAAGATGTTTTCAAAGTAATTGAGACCATCAACAGATTTTGACTGCCTCCCTATGTATTTCTATGCGGAATAATCCTTTGTTTCCTTTTTAATTTGGATATAGTTTTGGGTTGATTTTATTTTTTAAATAAATAGCGAGGTAAAAACCTATCAATGCAGATAAAATTCCGACTAAAGCTCCTATAAGCACGTCTCCAGGATAATGAACTCCTAAATAAATGCGCGTGTACGAAAAAATAGCCGCCCATAGAAATAACCATCCAAAACCCCTTATTTTTTTATAAAAGACCAGGCAAAAATAGGTCGCTACCGCAAATGCATTGGAAGCATGTGAGGATGCAAATCCATATAGTCCACCACAGTACCTATAGTTTAAAATCTGTCCTTCCCACCGAGTATCATGGCATGGCCTTAACCTACCAAAATAAGGTTTCATAAGTCCAGAAGTGCCCTGGTCTGCTAATAAAATGGCTAAACCTATACCCACCAGTATCCAGATTGATGCTTTACCATATGCTTTAAATGTAAGATAAATGATAAAAAGATACATCGGGATCCAGATAGCAGTCCCTGTGATGGCAAACATGATCGGGTCCAGCCAATCTATTCCGTATGCATTTAAATGAAGGAACAATCGCTCGTCCCATTCGATTAGCTTATCCAACATCAGTAATTAATCCAGTCAATTTCTTTTTTTAAATGCTCCAGTGTTAAGGCCTCTTCGGAGCCTGGGCCAGGGGTGTGGTTATATTCCCACTGCGCTAGGGGTGGCATGCTCATGAGGATACTTTCTGTTCTTCCATTGGTGTCCAGCCCAAATTTGGTCCCTGCATCCCATACAAGGTTAAATTCTACATACCTACCTCTTCGGAGTGCCTGCCATTTTTGATGGTCTACGTTATAGGGTAAAGAGGAATTTTTGGCCATAAAGTGGCGGTAAATTTTGGGAAAAGCTTCACCTACAGCTTTTACAAATTCAAACAGTTGGGCAAATGAAATAGAATCATCAGCTACTAATCTATCAAAAAATATTCCTCCAATCCCTCTTGTTTCTTGACGGTGTTTGATATAAAAATAGTCATCAGCCCATGTTTTAAATTTGTCATAGTAAGCGGGATGGTAATCATCGCATACCGCTTTAAGCTGCTGATGAAAATATTTGGCATCTTCTACATTTACATAGTGCGGGGTAAGGTCTATCCCCCCTCCAAACCAGTAGGTACCATTGGACATTTCAAAATAGCGGATGTTCATATGTATGATAGGCACCATCGGATTGATAGGATGTATGACTATTGATACCCCTGTAGCAAAAAAATCTGCATTATCCAGCTGGAGTTTTTGTAGTATTTTTGCCGGTGTAGGGCCTTCGACAGCTGAAAATGCCACTCCTCCCTTTTCTATAACTCTACCTTTTTGAATGATACGGGTACGGCCTCCACCACCTTCTGGTCTGGTCCATGGATCTTCCTTAAAAACGGCCAGGCCATCTTCCTTTTCCAATTCTGAACAGATATGGTCTTGTATTTTTTTAAAATCTTCAGCGATTCGCTCTTTTGTTATTTGCATATATCAATATTCATTTCGTGGTTCATCAGAACGGATATCCTATCCCGATATTAAAAACAGCCTGTCCCGGGTCTCCTAAAGGTCTTCTGAAATTCAGGCGGTCTAGAACAAAACGTTCACCCTCTTCTCTGGCAGGATCGTATGCCTTTACTCCCATATCTAATCTTAATACGAGAAAGTCAAAATCCATCCTTAACCCCAATCCAGTACCCACAGCAATTTCTTTGTAGAAACGGTCAAACCTAAAATTAGCCCCTTCTCTGGTCGGATCGGGGAGGAAAGTCCAAATATTACCTGCATCTACAAAGAATGCTCCATCAAAATAGCTGAATAACTTTCTTCTATATTCAAACATGGTTTCAAATACAATTTCTCCAGGCTGTTCAAATCGGTAATCAAATGTGCCATCCTCTCTTGTGATAGGTGTAAATGATCCTGGGCCAAGTCTTCTTGGCTGCCAGGCACGGTTACTGGTACTGCCGCCGGCAAAGAAGTACTTTTCATACGGAAGCACACCATCACTGATCCCATATGGCTGGGCCAGTCCCAGATTGGTACGATAGGCAAATGTACTTACATTACCTAGAGGGATATACCTCCTCCAGTCTGCCTGAAACTTGAGAAACTGGAAGTATGCCAGCGTTCGCTCTTCAAAAAACGCTGGTCGGACAAAATTATAAGAAGTACCTCCACTTTCTACAAAAAGCCGTAATAAGGAGGCATTTCTTTTTCTGAACAAACCATATTCATTGAAATTGATGATGGCCTGGCCTGAAATACTGCTCACATAAGATGATAGAAATGAATTGATAAGATTGTTACCCTGGTTTTGAAGTTCCTCTAGTCTTTCCTGAAAAGAAGGATTAAGAGATGAGCGTATAAAGTTGGCATCTAAGAAATTCAATGTAAACTGTTGCCTTAAATCCCTGGTAGCCCAGTTATAAGAAAGAATGGTGTTTAGGGCTTCTCTGGTATACTCTGGTCTATTGACATAATTATACCCCAAAAGGGCTCGGGTACGGGGGTTATACCTGCCAAACTGATTCAGGGCCCAGGTATTAAAAGGAAATATAAACTGGGGAAAAAGAATCGATACAGAAGTGTTCAGTTCCCGGCTTCGGTATACACCACCCTCTGCTGTAGCAGATGCCACACCTTCCAGTCCTGCTCTGAAATTGAGTTCAAATATTTCAAGTCCACCAAAGAAATTTCTGTTCCTTAAAGAATGGCTGAAAAAAGGTCCTGGGAGCTGTTCAGTAACACTTGCCCCAAGTTGATTGATCACCTGATATTTCTGACTAGGACTCGTGGTTATGTGCGCCTGTATGGTATTGCCCAAAGTGTCAAATCCAATATTGACAAATCGGAATATATCCAGATTTGCAAGTTGCCTCTGGGTTTCCAATATATCACGCCGATTGTAATGATCTCCCTGATTTATAAATATCCGGGAATTTATGATTTTCTCTGAATAATTGCCTCTGTAAAAAACAAATGTTTTTTCGTCAAACCTAGAAGAAAGTTCTCTGTCCAAAATTACCTCATTGGGACTAGAGATAGTGAAGGATACCGAATCTATGGTATATACCCTATGCTGATCAGCATAAATAGGTTTTCTGATCAGCTGCTCTACGGTTACTTTTTTATCTACGGTATCTTTATATACATTATATTCTATGTATGATTTAGAAAAGGTATAATATCCGTTTTCCCTAAGTATGTCTTCCACCCATTGTCTTTCTCTGGAAAGGTTAGCTTGAATATATCTGGTATTTGGTAATATATTTGAACTTCCCTGCCTGATATTGAGAATCTGGTAAATATTTGGATCATCTGATCGGGTGTAAGCGGTATCTATCAGATAAGGATCATTTTCTACAATGTTATAAGTAATATATGCTTTTTTGCCTGAAGTAGTGGTTGCGGCCGCTACTTGAGCATCAAAAAAGCCGTTGTTTACCAGATAGAAGCCAATCTGCTTCTCGGATTCAATTTTTTTTAAACTATCATATACAACCCTCTGGTTCCCGGTCCTCATGAACCAATTACCATATTCCAAATTTCTTTCCAGACTGGATATTAGTGAATTGGTTTTAATATACCTTCTTCTTTCTTTTCTTTGGCCTGGATTATCTATCAAACGCTGTTCTAGGATTTCCCTTTCTGCTTCAAGTGCTGCTTTCCTTTCTGCTATTTTTGAACTGTCATATGTGATGCTGCCGATGTCATGGAGAAATACGCCTGGGGCAAAATTAACTATCGGTACCCTTGTATTGGGTTTTTGGGAAATCAGGTTTCTTATGGCTTCAGCATCAGCTTTATCCACCCCCCTGACATCTACATCATAAACCAGATATTGGTTCTCTTTTAGCCCTTTAGATAAACTACAGGCAGAAAATAAAAGCAGAACTATTATAAAGTTTATATATTTGAAATTATTCACAGTATTCTCTTTCCCTAATGCTCAGCAAAAATACGGTTAAGTTTATTAAATCCTTGCAACAGAAAAAATTCCGTAGACAGGAAAACGCTTTTTTTGTAGAAGGAGCCAAAAATGTAACGGAATTATTGAATTCGGATTATGAAATCACCCATCTCCTTTTTACGGAAACTTTTAAAAGTGAACAGTGGAGCCTGATCAAAAGATGCGGTGCTGAGAAATATGAAGTAAGTCCTAATCAGCTTGGAGCCATTGGAACATTTCAGACCAATGAGGCTGCGATAGCTGTAGCGAAAATCAAAGAAAATGCGGTGTTTCGTTTGAACCCAGACGAATTGGCCCTTGCCTTAGACGATGTACGTGATCCCGGTAATCTGGGAACAATCATCAGGGTGGCGGATTGGTATGGGATAAAAAAGCTTATACTGTCAGAACAATGTGCGGACCTGTATAATCCTAAAGTACTGAACAGCAGTATGGGGTCTTTTACCCGTGTAGCTTTGTTCTATACGGACTTAGGACCATATCTTCGTACGGTAAAGGCTCCGGTCTATGGAGCATTTTTAGATGGCGATAATATTTACCGTTCGCAGCTGTCTAAAAATGGGATTATCCTGATGGGGAATGAATCTAAGGGAATATCCCGAGAACTTATTCCTTATATAACACATAAAATCACCATTCCGCAGATAGGACTTGCTGAATCTCTGAATGTGGCTATAGCCACTGCGGTGATCTGTGATAATTTTAGAAGGTCCACATGGGAAATATAAAAGCAAACTTAGCAAAAGTAGGGATTAATGGGTTTTTCTTTGCACTGATATTAATGGTGTTATTGGCCTATTTATTCCCATATTTGGGTGAAGAGGAAGGGTTACTTCCATGGGGCGAAATCACCGATATTGGCGTTTTTTTTATTTTCTTTTTTTATGGGGTAAAGCTTAGTCCTGCCCAGCTTAAAGCAGGATTGTCAAACTATAAACTCCATCTTTTAATCCAGGGAAGTACCTTCGTGATTTTTCCTTTTTTGATATTGACCATCCATTATTTGTCAGGGGCAGGTAACTCTTACATGTGGATAGGAGTATTCTATCTGGCAGCACTTCCTTCTACAGTTTCATCTTCAGTAGTGATGGTGTCGATAGCTGGTGGTAATATGCCTGCAGCCATTTTTAATGCCAGCATTTCTAGTTTGATAGGTATCCTGATTACACCGCTATGGATGGGTGTGTTTATGGATGTAGCGGATGCGGGCATAGATTTGACCTCTACAGTGATAAAATTGGGTATACAGATCCTCTTACCTGTAACACTTGGTTTTTTATTTCATAAAAAGCTAGGGGATCTGGTAGCAAAGAACCAAAAAAAGCTGAAGAATTTTGATCAGGCGATTATTTTATTAATTGTATTCACGGCCTTCGCGGAGTCATTTGCCAAAGATATGTTCCAAGGAAACAGTTTAGCAGATTTTATATATATGAGTGCAGCGATGGCAGGTTTGTTCATATTGATAATGGGTATTATGTGGGGAATATCAAAATGGATGGGTTTCGTTCAGGCAGATACCATTACTGTACTTTTCTGTGGTTCCAAGAAATCATTGGTTCAGGGCGCTGTGATGGGAAAGGTACTATTTCCAGATCCTTTAATATTTGGCATAGTGCTTTTGCCTTTGATGATATACCATTCTCTGCAGCTCTTAATGGGGTCGGCTATAGCTGAAAGATTTGCTGCAAAAAATCTAGAAGAAAGACGTGTCAACTGAGGCGTCTGCCGTCATCCGGTCTGCACCCGGTTTTCCTAAGTATTTGTCTATCAAACTATGTCCTAAATAGAGTAGTGGAGTCATCATTATAGCTACCACAAATTTATATATGTAATTGATCAAACCGACCGAGATTACTTGTTCCCAACTCCAGTTTCCAAATAGGTAGAAGGCCACTATAAGCACTATGAATGAATCAAAAAACTGGGCCACTACTGTGGATCCGGTAGCCCTTAGCCATATCATCTTAGACCCGGTAAGTTTTCTGAGTTTTTGGAACACAAAAACGTCTACTAGCTGGCCAAAAAGAAATGCAATCAATGAACCTGCTATGATACCAAGCCCCTGTCTGAATATGGTGTTAAAGGCATAATTTATATTGAATGGATTGCCTACATCATCGGTCTGATTGACATCCAGCCAAAACTGTGCAGGTGGTAGTCCGGTGACTACTGTTATCACTAAAAATATATAGGTTATAAAAAAGGCAGTGATATAACTAATCTTTTTAACACCAGATTTACCATAATATTCATTGATGATGTCAGTGGTAAGAAATACGATAGGCCATATGACAGCTCCTGCGGTTAAATTAAAATCCAACCTGTAATCTCCCAAAAATGTCCAGTTGGCAGGTTCTAGGCCTACTGTATTTTCTCCTGAGAAAATTTTAACTCCTATGATTTCCGCCAAAATAGCATTGGTCAGAAAAATTCCGGATAAGATGATAAATAGGTTTGTTTTTTTTGCCTGAAATATCTGATCTTCAGACCGATCCTTTAAAGCCATTCTTCTATATAAAATGTTTTACCTTCTATACTAAGTTCTGCATTTGGAAATATCTCCCGGGCTTCTATAAGCATTTCATCCAGTTCCTTATACCTAATGGAAAAATGACCGAGCAATAGTTTTTTTACACCCGATTCTTTGGCTATGGTAGCTGCCTGAGCAGCTGTACTGTGAAAAGTCTCCGTAGCTCTTTCAGCTTCTTTTTCCATAAAGGTGGATTCATGATAGAGAAGATCTGCACCTGTAAAATAATTTATCAGATCTCTATCATAAATAGTATCTGCACTGTAAGCATACGTACGCTCTGGCAGAGGTGGATAAGTAAATTTCTCCAAAGAATAAATCACTTGATGGGTGATAGGGTCCAAGACATTTTTACCGCTTTTAAGGGTATTTATAGCTTCTATTCCTATGTTGTGCTTTAGAAGTTCATCTTTTACCAGATTTCTGGGCTTAGGCTTTTCTCTAATGATAAAACCTGTGCAGGCGATTCTATGTTTAGTTGGAAAACTGAAAATCTTAAATGATTTCTCGTCTATGATCAATGTTTTATGGTATGGATCAGTCTGTACAAAATGAAGAGGAAAGTTGAGCTTTAAGTTTCCGTACTTTAATTGTATGGTGATGATTTCATCTAATCCTTTTGGCCCATATATAGTGAGCGGTTTAGATCGCTTATTTAAATGAAAAGTAGAGATCACTCCCATTAATCCAAGGTAGTGATCTCCATGCAAATGAGAAATGAGGATATAATCCAGATTGCCCGTTTTGATACCAAATTTTCTTAACTGGATTTGCGCACCTTCTCCGCAATCTACCAATATGGAAGATTTTCCTATATTAACTAGCTGGCTCGTCTGGTTTCTGTTATGAGCAGGTGCTGCGGAATTTGATCCTAAAATGGTGACGCTAAAATCCAAAATATTTATATTTCTTCCTCTTCTTCTCCGTCTTCATCCGTGTTGTTTTTTATTTCATGGATGAATATAGCTTCTGCAGCTTCTTCGTGCGTATCTACTACATTTAATACTTTATCCAGCATGGATATTTTGATAAGTTTTGTCACATGTTCTTGAGGCGATGAAATCACAAAAATTCCTCCGTCTTCATTAAAGGTACGGTTTCCTACCAGAAGAGCACTTAACCCACTTGAATCTGCATACTTAACTTCGCTCATGTCCAATATAAGGTTTCTATAGCCTTCTGCGTGAACGGTCAAAAGTTCTGATTTAAGAACAGGACTCAGCGATGAGTCAAGCTTTTCTTCATGAGGGGTAAATATTACGTATTGCTCTTTTTTATCAACTGAATATTTCATATAAATTGGTTTGTAAGTATAGCGTGCATTATCCTGAGATGTACACGTCCTGATAAATAATGATTTTTAAACTCTTTTTGTTTATAATGTTTGAAGGATAGCCTTTTCGATGTCCTCTGAAAGATTCACAGTTACAATTTCCTGAAATGTATCTCCGGTAATTTTTTCATATAACTCAATATATCTTTTGGATATATCGTCTATGATGCTGTCAGTCATTTCTGGGATTTGCTCACCTTCTCTGCCTTGGAAGTCATGGGCAATAAGCCATTGTCTTACAAATTCTTTAGAGAGCTGTTTTTGTGGGATTCCTGCCTGTTGGTTACGGTCGTAATCTTTTTCATAAAAATAACGTGATGAATCAGGGGTGTGTATCTCGTCGATGAGGTGTATTTCTCCATGATACATTCCAAATTCGTATTTAGTGTCTACTAAGATTAGGCCTTTGTCTAAAGCCAGTTGTGTGCCTTTTTCAAAGAGTGCACGGGTGTGTTTTTCCAGATTTAAATAAATTTCTTCACTTACTATCCTGCTGTTGATTATTTCTTCCCTTGATATATCTTCATCATGGCCCTGGTCAGCTTTAGTGGTGGGGGTGATGATCGGTTCAGGAAGTTTATCATTTTCTTTAAGTCCATTAGGGAGTAATACCCCACATATTTCCCGTTTTCCTTGATTATATTCTCTCCAGGCATGCCCTGCTAGATAACCCCTAATGACCATTTCGACCTTAAAAGGCTCACACCTTTTTCCTATGGTGACATTGGGATGAGGAGTGTCTATAACCCAGTTGGGAACAATTTCTTTGGTGGCAGCTAAAAACTTGGCTGCAATCTGGTTGAGCACCTGCCCTTTATACGGGATTGGTTTTGGAAGGACCACATCAAAAGCAGATATCCTGTCTGTGGCCACCATGGCTATCTTGTCCTCAAAAATATAAACATCCCTTACTTTTCCTTTATAAAACCCTATTTGCCCTGGAAAAGTAAATTCCGTTTCTTTTATCGAAGTTATCATCTAAAATATATATTTGGATTAATTTATAATTTGACTGGCCTGACAAATCCCGTTCCTAAATAAGGTAAAAATATCAACCAAAACAAAATTATAAAAAGCTTAGCGAAACTGGATACAATATGTTTTTATTTTGATAATATTTATTCTTTCGTAAAATTTTCTTCACCGGATAGTGTTCCATTATGGTCATAGAATTTCCAAGTTCCTGTTTTTTTATTGGCACCGAACTGGCCTTCTACAGCCAGTTTTCCGTTGGGGTGGAATGATTGGTGTTTACCTTCTTTCCAGTCTGCTGTATATAGAGTGATGCTTTTTATTTTCCCGTCATCATAGAATTCTTTTTCCTCCCCTGTCTGCCTGCCGTTGACAAATCTTCTTTCTATAATGACTGTACCGTTCAGGTTTAGCCTTTGGGAAAGACCTTCCCGCTTTCCGTTGATAAAGGTAACTTCTTCAATGACCATCCCATTTTCGTGATAGGTAGTCTGGGTGCCATGAGGCACGCCTGACCTATAAGCTATTTCGGACATTAATTTTCCCGATGGGTAGAAAGTAGTTTTCAATGTAGGTCTGCCATTTTTATCATGGGAAATGGTTTCCATTTTTTCTCCTGAAGGATATAATGTAATGGCATCTCCTTTAATTATTCCTTTGTTAAAAACTGATTTTCTGGCAACTCTTCCATCTTCATGATATTCTATGAAAGTACCATTAGGAAGTCCCCGGCGATATTTCCCTTCTTTTTCTATACTACCAGAAGGAAAATAAGTAATAAAGTTGCCGTCTTTAACACCGGATTTATATTGAATGGATGAAGAAATAGATCCAGTGGGGTAATAATTCACCATATTCCCCTCAAGTTCTCCATTTTTGTAATGGGCAACTTCTTCTATTACACCATTATCAAAATAGGATGTCAAGGTTCCCTGTAGGATTCCGTTTTCATAGATGGTCTCCTGCTCTATTTGTCCATCTTCATAATAGGAAGTGCTTTTTCCGTTTGGCAGGTTATTACTGAAAAATGTTGATGTGCGCAATTCCCCCGATTCGTAAAAGGAATCTACCTTTCCCTCTATGATGTCATTGGTATAAAATGCTATTTGAGAAACCCTACCATTGGGATGGTAAGAGATGCTTTCACCTTCCTTTTTATTTTCTCTATAAGTAGTTACCCTTAAAGTATCTTTAGTATAAGGATAATAATCTACAAAAATTCCTTCTTTATTACCCTTTGTGAAAATTCCTTTTTGCGCCAGGCTTCCATCATCATAATATAGCGTATAATTTCCTTCAGGAAGATTATTTACAGTTACATATACTTCTTTTATCTGCGTTTTACCGGGGTCATAATAAGTTTTCACCGATTGCTGACCATATGAGGATAAAGCTATCAGGGATAAAGTGAAAATAAGAAATTGTACACGCATAATTATAATAAGTTTGATGCAATAAGAAAATAGCAATCCGGAAAGTTCCGGATTGCTGCTTATTACATTTTTTCTATCACTATGGCTGAAGCGCCACCGCCTCCGTTACAGATACCGGCTACACCGATTTTTCCGTTTTGCTGATGAAGCACCGAATTTAACGTAGTGATGATTCTGGCACCTGAAGCTCCGAGCGGATGGCCTAAGGCCACTGCACCTCCATATACGTTTAATTTTTCTGAAGACAGATTTAGTTCTTTTTGATTGGCCAAAGCTACAGCAGCAAAAGCTTCATTTATTTCATAAAAATCTATATTGTCAGCTGTTAGTCCAGCGTGCTTGATTGCTTTTGGTATAGCTAATGCAGGGGCTGTAGTGAACCAGATGGGATCTTGGGCTGCGTCTGCAAATCCGAGTATTTTAGCTATAGGTTTTAATCCCAGCTCTTCAGCTTTTTCTTTACTGACCAATATCAGAGCAGAAGCACCATCATTCATGGTAGAGGCGTTGGCCGCAGTCACACTGCCTTCCTTATCAAAAACAGGCCTTAATGAGGGGATCTTATCAAACATGACATTCTTATACTCCTCATCTTCATCCACGATGATAGAATCTCCTTTTTTTCCTTTGATTTCTACAGGGATTACTTCGTCTTTGAAAGCCCCGTTCTTCCAAGCCTCAGCGCTCCTGTTATATGACTGTATAGCAAATTCATCCTGTGCTTCACGTGAGATATTCATTTTGCGTGCTGTATGGTCTGCACAGTTTCCCATCGCAAAATTATTGTATACCTCATGAAGACCGTCATGGGCAAGGCCATCTATAAGAGAGGCATTTCCATATTTATATCCAAACCTGGCTTTTGGGACATAATATGGGACATTGGACATGCTTTCCATTCCCCCCGCTACGACTACATCGTTCTGACCGATCATGATGCTCTGTGCGGCAAACATGACCGCTTTCATGCCTGAAGCACAGACTTTATTTACCGTGGTACATGGGACATTGTAACCTATACCTGCTCCTATAGACGCCTGTCTAGCAGGTGCCTGGCCAAGGTTAGCGGATAATACATTGCCCATGATGACTTCCTGGACATGTTTGGCATCCACCTGAGCTTTGGCTAAAGCTCCTTTTATAGCAATACTGCCTAATTCAACAGCAGTAAGGGAGCTGAGTTTACCACCGAAACTTCCGATGGGTGTTCTTGCTGCGGCTATTATATATACTTCCTTCATTTGGGTTTATGTTTAATAAGTGTTAAAAATGTATGGTTTACCAATCTGGTGCCCCTCTTTCAGGTTTTTTGGTCGGAATTCTACGGTTTTGTTGGATATGCCTGAGTTCAGCATTATTCATAGCATCTAGGATCTGGGCTGCCTGTTCAGGTGTGATGTTCATTTCCTGTAGCCGCTCTTTCATCTGCTGCATGGACTTTTCTCTCTCACTTAAGTCACTTTTTTGGTCCGAAAGTTCCTCTGATGGTTGTTCTTGTTGGGATTTTTCTCCTCTCTGCTCGTCAGTTTTATCAGGATCCACATCGGATTCATCCTGCGTTTGTTCTTCTCCTTCCCCTTTTTTCTGATCCTGGGATTCCTGCTGTTGATCTTTGTCCTGAGACTGCTGATCTTGATTTTGCTGTTTTTCTTCTTCTTCTTCTTCTTTTTGGAGTTTGTCCAATAAGGCTCTTAATTTTTGGTCATTGGGATATTTGGAAAGGCCCTCCGCTAATGTTTGTCCGGTAGCAGCCTTATCATTATTAACATACTGTTTTGCAGCATTGTTAAAATAATTTTCGGCATTTTGGGCCATTAGGGTATGCGTACTTCCTAAAATTAGAAAGTAAAAGCTGAAGAAGAGTATTTTAATTGCTGGATATTTCATTCACGTCAGTTAAGTTATTGATAAACTCCTGGTAATAGGAAACAGTTTCATCTATCTCCAAAGCCCTGTTCATGATATTAAGTGCTTCACTAAAATTAAACCGGTCCACCATTTGATCGGCCTGTGCCTTCATACGTTTGGCATAATTGGAAGGTTGTAACTGGTCATCATCCTGTTCCTGCTGATCCTGTTCTTGTTGATCTTTGTTTTTTTCCAGCCATCGTGCCAGCATTTCATAATTATACCGTGCGGCTTCATTGTCAGGGTTTTTGATGAGTGCAGCTCTAAAGGATTGTAGGGCTGCATCATACTTTTCCTCCCTTGCTGATATGGTTCCACTTTGATTAGCTGCATAAGAACTTATATTGGTTCCAGCTGAACTGACCAATTCCCCAAAAGTTCGCTGGGCTTCATCCTCCTGACCATTGAGCTGGTAACTTAAACCTAAATTAAAGTTAACTTCAGCAGTATTCAGGTCATAATCGCTGATCAACAACAGGTGCCCTCTTATAGAATTTTCAAAATCAGAGGATTTATAGGCTTTTTCTGCACTTTCTATAGCGCTGTTTTTATTGGCTATCCTTTGCCAGGAGGCTGGTATGAACATTATCAGTAAAAATACTATGCTATAAACTTGAGTCATGTAACCAATTCTTTAATAAAGGTGATCTTTTTTTACATAGAAATAGTACGTACTGGAAGGATCATATCTAGTAGTGCGAGCCCCAGTCCTGCCAGTAGGAAATAGAAATACTTATTGGCAGAAGCTTCTACCATCCTAGACCCCATTACAGTACCTTCCACTCTTTCTATTGCAGCGATGAGATCAGGTATTTCTACGATCCGGTCACTTAGTTCAAAATATTGTCCATCAGTGCGGGTAGCTA
Source organism: Anditalea andensis (assembly GCF_000714815.1). Classification (GTDB taxonomy): domain Bacteria; phylum Bacteroidota; class Bacteroidia; order Cytophagales; family Cyclobacteriaceae; genus Anditalea; species Anditalea andensis. The sequence continues at coordinate 386,625 of NZ_JMIH01000024.1, forward strand.
CTGTTTTTAAATTTGACGCATCCAATCTTGTAATAGCGGGTGTACCTGTCCTTTTATCCATAATCACAGAGTTGCCCTGGGGAATGGAAGCCCCTTCTTCTGTACCTACGCCTAGACTGAATATCCGGATGCCGTTAGCACTTAAGTCTGATAATACAGGTGCTAAATTTTCGCCAAAATCTTCTCCATCACTAATCAGAATAATGGATTTGGATTTAGGTTCTCCGGATTCCTCTTGGAGGAATTTACTCTGCGCCAGTTCCAGGGGGGCAGCTATATCTGTACCATAGTTTGGCACTAAATGGGTGCTTAGACCATCTATATGCAACTGAAGCACGTTTTGGTCAAAAGTCAATGGACACTGGATAAAAGCCTCGGAAGAAAATATGATAATACCCACCCGGTCCGAACTGAAATTTTTCACTAGTCTCTTTAGTTCTAATTTTACTCTTTGGAGTCTAGATGGCTTTATGTCTTCCGCATTCATGGATTGTGAAAGATCAATGGCTATAAAAATATCTTTCCCTTCCTGTTTTATCTCTTTCATACTGCTGCCTATAGATGGACCGGCAAAAGCTATAAGGAATAGAATGAAATAAATGGTCCTAAGGGACAACTTTATGAACAGTCGGTTTTTTTGGACTTCCAGTTTTCTGTTGATCCTCCAAAACCTGTATAGGTAGATAGCGTATAGCAGCGAAAAGACCGCCGACAATATTATTAATGAGTTAATACTAGGATATGCCCAAATCATGGCCTGAAATTAGCTATTTTTAGTGAAAACGACATAGGGGCGGATTAATTATTAATAAACAGAAAGTTTTAATTTTTCTTAAAATTTGCGCATGTGCTATTAAACCAATTCTTTTGTACCAAGTTTTGAAAGGGGGATCAATTTCCACCACCAATTAGTCTTAATTCTCATTGAGTCATAAATGAAGTTTTTCCTGCTTACCATTTCTTTATTCTCATTTCTATGTATAAGTGTTTATGCTCAGGAAAATAGTCTTACAGTTAAAGGCATTATCCTAGAGGCCGGGACCAATGTGCCGCTTCCTGGAGCAAATGTTTATTGGGAAATGGATCCGCAGAAAGGAGACATCAGCAATGTAGATGGCCTCTTTTCAGTTCCTCAAGTGACTTTGCCCGCCACCTTGATAATTACTTATATTGGTTTTGAAAAAATTTCCCAAACCATTACAGAAACCGATAATCTAGGTTCTTTACGCATTTTACTCAGGCCTGAGGAAAGATCACTGGAAGAGGTGGTGGTAACTGAAAGGAGGGCCGACGAAAACGTGAGGGGAATGGAAATGGGTAAATCTATTCTTCCAATATCTACCATAAAAAACATTCCTGCACTATTTGGAGAAGTAGACCTGCTGAGATCATTACAGCTTCTGCCAGGTATTCAGACAGCAGGAGAAGGTACTACAGGGTTGTTTGTAAGAGGAGGGTCTTCTGATCAGAATTTGATTCAAATAGATGGTGCTCCGGTATATAATCCCTCACATTTTTTTGGTTTTTTTTCTGTATTTAATCCCGATGCATTAGAAAATGTGGAGTTATATAGAGGAAACATTCCCGCTCAATATGGAGGTAGATTATCTTCACTAGTAGATGTATCTCTTAAGGAGGGGAATACCCAAAGTATAAGAGGAGAGGGAGGGATAGGTACTATCAGTTCTAGGCTGACGGTGGATGGGCCACTTTTTTCGGATAAGTCCTCATTTGTCATCTCTGGTAGACGGACTTATGCTGATATCTTTTTAGGGCTGGCCAATGATCCCAATATCCGAAATAATGCTTTACATTTTTATGATTTAAGCGGCAAGTTAATGTTCAGGCCTACAGAAAAGGATAAAATCACCATATCAAGTTATTACGGTTCGGATTATCTAGGATTATCAGAGCTTTTTGGGTTTGGTTGGAGTAATTGGGTAAATTCTGGAGTTTGGAAGCGAAGTATCAGCGATATATTATTTTTGGATGTAAATCTATATTACAGCCAATATAACTATGAAGTTTCATTTAGTGATGAAGAAAATGGATTTGTTTGGGACAATAAGTTAGCGGAAACAGGAGGAAAAGTGGACTTGATGTTTCTACCTAATGACAAATGGAAAATCAATGCAGGTTATCATGGACAGTATTATGGGTTTGCACCCATCAGTTTATTGCCTGATCCAGGAAGTGCTATATCTACAATAGAAACGAACCCTAGGAATGGGATTCAGAATAATTTTTATATTTCTTCCCTATACGATATCAGTGAGGGGCTGAGCATAGAAGCAGGTCTGCGGTTAGGACTTTATAATCAAGTAGGCAAAGGCGTAAGTTACATATACGAAAGTGGTGTTCCCCAAAGCAACGAGTCGATTACTGATACCATCACATATAGTAGTTTTGCCAATATGAAATTCTATAATGGGTTAGAACCAAGAGTAGCATTAAGGTACATGATTAGTCCTAGTCTGTCTTTTAAAGCAGCTTATAATAGGAATTTCCAATATATACAGGTGGCCACCAATAGTTCTGCCGGACTACCTATTGACAGATGGGTGCCAGCAGGACCCCATATCAGCCCGATCAGAAGTGACCAATATTCCATAGGCCTTTTTCAAAATTTAAGCAATAATATGTGGGAGGTCAGCATTGAATCCTATTATAAAGATTTCAATAATATCATAGATCTTAGGCAAGGGGCCAATATCATATTTACTGATAATATTGAAACGGAGATACGCACAGGGCGCGGCTGGGCGTATGGTCTGGAATTTTTGTTACGAAAAAATATAGGTAAAACCACTGGATGGCTCGGATATACCTATTCCCGTACTTATAGGCAGATAGAAGGGATTAGTATGGGGCTGCCATTCAATCCTCGGTTTGATAGACCTCATGATCTTTCGTTGGTCTTAAACCATCAGATTAATTCAGTATGGTCTACCTCATTCACATTTGTATATACTACAGGACAGGCAGTGACATTTCCCATAGGGGTGTATGATATAGATACCCAGCGGGTCCCACTATATGGCCCTATGAGGAATGAAGACAGGTTTCCTGATTATCACCGAGCAGATGCATCTGTTACCTATAAACGACCAGATGCAGGTAGAAAGTGGAGAGGCAGCTGGAATTTTAGCATATATAATATATATGGCAGAAAAAATCCATTTTCATATCAATTTACAGAAATTCTCAACGAAGAAATAAATTTTACCCCAACTCCTGAGCAGCCAATAGTTACTCGTAGGCCTGGGGTGGTAAAAACTTACCTGTTTACCTTTCTACCCTCTATCACTTATAATTTTGAGTTCTAAATGAAAGAAAAATTTCTATACCTGATCATCATAGCATTGCTCCCTTTGGTATCATGCCAAGAAGAAGTGTTTTTAGAGCTTAAAGAGAATCCATCTACTGTAGTGATTGAAGCCATATGGACAGATGTCTCTGGTTTAAATCAGGTATCTGTATCCAGGAGTAAAGGATATTACGATTCAGAGCAGGCTGAAATCGTTACTGATGCAGAAGTATATATTTTAAACCAAAATACAGGAGAAAAATTTAATTTTCAATATTTGCCCCAAGCGCAGACTTATTTGCCTATCAATAACCGGGTGGCACGCCCTGGAAACAGCTATCAATTAAATGTAATTTATGATACCTGTCATTACCAATCAGTTGGGATCACATTACATCCTCCAAGATTAGATAGCATAGCAGTAGATTTTAGAGAGGAAAGACCATTTAGGGAGGAAGGGTATTATCTGACTATATATGGAGACATACCGTTTACTTCAGATAATAACTATAGAATCCGAATAGTGAGAAATGATACCTTATTGAATAGAAGAAATGATTATTTTCTATTTGATGATGAATTTGGGACAGAAATACTGAATAGGGGTTTTGAATTGAACGGTTATGCTTTCAAAAAAAATGATCGGGTTAGGCTGGAGTTGTATAGGTTGAATAGAGATGCCTTTGATTATTTAAATGAACTTGTGGGGTTACTTTTCAATGATGGAGGATTATTCAGTCCCCCACCACAGAATCCTACTTCGAATATAAAAGTTATATCAGGTGGGGGGGATGTATTGGGATATTTTATGACATCCACTGTAGTAAACGCCTCTTTAACCATAGATGAAGATTAGACCATAAATTCCTGCTATTATATGTATTACAGAGCATTATTTTAGATGGGGACGACCTGGACACAAACATCATACAGAGGGATGCCCAGATAACAGCAAGACCTTTCGGAGAGATAACAGCCCGGATTTTATCCGCCCGTTGGCAAAAATATATTCTGATGAAATGATCATTGAGTTTTTTATATTTCCTTTCAATTAAAGTTTTTTTTGTAATTTTAAAGAATGTGATTTCAATAATAATCCTAAAATTAGAAACCTTTGGAATAATCTATAGCATCATAAGGCTGTAAATCAGAATTTTATTGGGGAACTGAAGATAAAATAGTATAGTGTAAAAGTGAAAATGCAGGAGAAATTTATAGATATAGAAAAGATTGTACAGGACAAGAATCCAACCTTATTGAAATGGATGCCCCGTCTTTTATTAAAATATATCAAAAGAATAGTCCATGAATCTGACATCAATGATATCATGAGGAAACATGGTCACCTGCATGGTTTAGACTTCGTTTCTGCCCTCATAGAAGATTTTGGAGTAGAGGTTACTTTAAAAGGTTCTGAAAACATCAATATGGAGTCAGGTGTCATTTTTGCGGCAAACCATCCCTTGGGCGGATTAGATGGAATAGCTTTTATGTATGCATTAGGTAAATATAGAAAAGACATAAAATTTTTGGTAAATGATCTTTTGACCAATATTAAAAACTTTGATGAGCTTTTTGTGCCTATAAATAAGCATGGAGGTCATGGAAGAGGCGGAATAGCAGCTATAGATGCAGCTTATGCAGGAAGTGATGCTCTTTTGGTATTTCCAGCGGGTCTGGTTTCAAGAAAACTTTCTGGTGGAATCAAAGATTTGGAATGGAAAAAGAGCTTTATTAGTAAAGCCAAAAAATATAACAAAATTATAGTGCCTGTTTTTATTGAAGGAAGAAATTCAGGTTTTTTCTACAACTTGGCCAGGTTTAGAAAAAAAATAGGCATACAGGCCAACATAGAAATGTTTTATTTAGCTGATGAAATGTTTAAACAGCGGGGTAAAAAGATTACCATACATGTAGGTAAACCTGTATATCCAGACCGTTTTGACAAATCTAAAAGCGAAAAGGAATGGGCAGAATATATGAAGGAGCTGGTGTATGATATGGCTTCAGAAAAGTAACTTTATGCAAGATATAATATTACCTATAGATAGAGATTTGATTAAAAGGGAATTGTCTGAGGACAGATTCCTTAGGTATACCAATAATGGTAACAATGAAATTTATTTGATAAATCACCACAATGCCCCAAACGTTTTAAAAGAGATAGGCAGATTGCGGGAGCTCACTTTTAGAAAAGCAGGAGGAGGTACAGGAATGCCGATGGATATCGATGAAAACGATATTAACGAAAACTGTTATGACCAACTTATTGCCTGGAATGCTGAGGATGAAGAGATCATAGCTGGTTATAGGCTTATTAAATGTTCTCATGCAGGAACAAACCACCACGGACAGATAAATCTGTCAACAGCCCATCTTTTTGATTTTTCTGAAAAGTTCAGGGAGGAGTACCTGCCCACCACCATAGAATTGGGAAGATCATTTGTTCAGCCCAAGTACCAGCCCAGCCAGGATAACAGGAAAGGATTATTTTCACTGGATAACCTCTGGGATGGACTCGGAGCTGTAGTGATGATGAATCCAGATATCGAGTACCTATTTGGAAAAGTTACCATGTACCCTCACTATAACCGCGAAGGGAGAGATCTACTCCTTTATTTTATGAATACCTATTTCCCAGATCCGGAAAATTTGGTATCTCCTATACATCCTTTGTCTTATCACCATAACCCCAGCACTTTTGGGGGCATATTCAAAGGGCTAACATACAAAGAAGGCTATAAAATACTAAACAGCAGGATAAGATCCCTGGGTGAAAACATACCTCCCCTGATCAATACCTATATGAATTTATCTTCTACCATGAAAACTTTCGGCACTTCTATGAACAATGAATTTGGGGCTGTGGAAGAGACTGGTATACTAATAACCATTGCCGATATATATGAAACTAAGAAAACCCGGCATATGGAAACTTATGAAAGGGATAAAGTAAGGAGAAACTAGGAAAATTCTAATTTGTTTTGTTAATTAATTCATTATTAACTATTAATCCTCTATTTTTGCAAGCTCTAAATTAAATTTCATTATGAACTCTGCAAAAAGATCCTTGCATTATCCGCTAATTATTTTTTTAAATAATGATAATAGCCTCTTTCATATATCGTCTATCTGACTTTTGGGTCTAAAACGCTTAAATTTAAATGGGAGTAAATACTATATTAACCCATTTAAATAGCAGGAAATCAGAAATCTTTACCAGGCTTTACATCCTTTATGAGAGATAATATAAAAATTGGCAAAATAGTTGTTTGCCACTCTCCAAACTATCAAGCGAATCTGAATCTAAAATGATGTTAAATAGCCTTTTGTATACTTTTTCTGACAAAAAAAGAGATATAAAATACAAATCTCTTAAAGTAATGTTTTCCTCATAAATGTACTCCACCATTATATACCTATCTTTAGAACCATGTCTTTCCTTCGAATTATTAATGTTGCGTATACGTCGCTTTTAGGATATAAAGGAATAATATCCGGCGAGAAATACATCATTTACTATGAGAGATAGGGTACTTGGGAAGTTTAACTAAATATATTGTTTAGAATAAAAAACAAAGAAGGTGGATGTGAATTGATCTTCAAAAATATATATTTGAAATGCATTATTGTATATGTAAATAATTATTTATAACTTGCGTCATTAATTCAATAGTCTAATAATTTTATGAAAAGATTTTTATTCAATGCTTTAGGTGTGGTATTTCTCATGGTGTTTGCATCTGGGTGTATTTCCAATAGAAAAATTATGTATTTACAAAATCTTCCTGGTACGCCACGTATAGAGGAAGAAACACTTATTACCTATGATGTACCTGTATACAGGATACAGAAAGACGATATTATTGATGTTCAGGTAAGGTCGTTAAATCCGGAAGTAAACGAAATATTTGCCATGGCCACTGGTGGTGGTAGGGCAGGAGCAGGTGGAGCAGGGGGTAGAATGATGGGTATGGGCGGCGGAGGCGGCGATATTTATTATATGACAGGTTATACTGTCAATAAAGATGGAGAGATTGAATTACCCTTTGTAGGCAAACTGCACGTGGACGGTAAAAATATAGATGAAATCAAAGAACAGGTTCAACTCAACTTGATGAAATACTTTCAGGAAGAGTTATTTGTTCAGGTGAAATTGGGCGGTATTAGATATGCTACCTTTGGAGAATTCAGAGGGGTGGGAAAACATGTAGTGCTGCAGAACAGATTGACTATCTTTGAAGCTATAGCTAATTCTGGAGATCTTACTATATATGCCAAAAGAGATGAAATCATGATACTTAGACAATATCCTGATGGAACCAGACTACATAGGGTAAATCTAAGGGATCGTAATATTATCAAATCCCCTTTTTATTTTATCCAACCAAATGACCAGCTCTATGCTGAACCTATCAGGGCCAGAGAATTGGGAACAGGTGAAACGGGGGTTCAAAGTTTCCAATTATTAATGACATTATTATCTGCAGGTATATTTGTATATGCACTGTTTATTAATTAGAAAAAAATATGAGTAATAACCAAAATACAAACAGCAACTCCAACCCATTTGGAGATGATTCAGCAGGCTATGACTTTAAGTCTTTGCTGCAAAAATTACTGGCCAAGTGGTATCTTTTTATCATTTTTGCTGGTATTGGATTTGCCATAGCCTATGCTTATAACGGTGTTTTATACAGTCGGTATAAAGTAGAATCTACCATATTGGCGGCTGATTATGGGCAGGCTGTAGGATCTGTGCTTTTCGAAAACCTGGTTCCTCAAAAAGGTACAAACCTAGAAAACGAAGTCGGAATCCTCTCTTCATATGGGCTTCATAGGAGGACCTTGGCCAATTTGGATTTCCATGTGAACATATCTGAAAAAAATATCTTGGGACATGTACAGGATCTCTATGGGAAATCACCAATAAGCCTGACCTTAGATATCAATAAACCATTTGTTGCGAATAAAGAAATGTTATTATCCGTAACCGATCAGGGCGTGGAAATTAATGCAAGTGGTAAAACTTATCAGATCTATAACCCGGTCACAAATACCTATTCCTCAAATACAGGAGAGCTGAATGTCAAATTAAAAGAAGGTCCGGCCCAGCAAACTGCTTTAGGAGTTATTACATTGAACATTATTGACCCATCATTCAGAGGAGAGCTCAATGTTACTTTTAAACCTACTGAAGAATTGGTGAAAAGCTATGTAGGGGCGGTGCTTTATGAAGTTCCTGCTAATTGGAGTACGATACTTAAGCTATCTATGGAAAGCACATCTAAGGCCCGTGCCACTACTTACTTGAACGCTTTGATGAACCAGTATCTTGAAGAAGAACTCCTTGCTGCAAATGAAACGGCCGAAAATATCGTACATTTCATAGATTCGCAACTGGATGGGATCACCGATTCCCTCAATTTTATTGAAAACCGTCTCGAAAATTACAGGACAAGCAACCAGATTTTTAATTTAAGTAGCGAAGGTGCTTCCATTTACGGAAGATTAGCTGATTTAGAAGAACAAAAAGCCATATTGGAAATCAGTCTCCGGTACTATGAAACCCTAGCAGCATATGTAAACGAGGAGCGATATGAGGAACTTATGGTACCGTCTTTAGCCGGGGTATCTGAGCCGGTATTGAACCAGTTGGTAAGCCGGGTGCTGGAACAGCAGGGGAAACTTTCATCTATGCGGTTATCCCTGACAAGAGCAAATCCAGAACTGATCAGGCAAGAAGAGGCTTTTAGAATCATGCTGAGGTCTTTAGATGAAAATCTTCGCCAGCTACTGATCAACACCAGAAATCAGGTAAGAGAGCTCGATAGTAGGATCGGTAGAATAAATCAAGAAGTAAATGCACTTCCTGCTACTGAGAGAAGGTTACTATCTATCCAGAGAAAGTTTACCATCAATGAGGGTATTTATAATTATCTACTTCAAAGAAGGGCCGAATCTGCTATTTCAAAAGCAGCCACACGTCCCCAAAATAACATATTAGATGAACCCCGTGTGGTAGGTTCCGTATTTCCTAAGAAAGATAACAACCTGATGATTGGTGTATTGGTAGGGTTTTTATTACCTGGGTTATTCATTTTCTTAAAGGACTTCTTTAGAAAGAATGTAGAAAGTCAGAGTGATGTAAAACGATACCTGGATCTGCCGGTGATAGGAAATGTACCAAAAAGCAAAGTGTATGGGGATCTGGCTGTTTATAATTTCCCTAAGTCCCATGTTACGGAATCCTATAGGTCCATACGGGCAAATTTTAAGTATTTATTTCCGGATCAAAGTATGAAAACCATCTTTGTGACATCGGCGCAGCCTCAGGATGGTAAGACTTTCACCTCTATCAATCTAGCATCCATATTTGCACTTAGTGGCAAGAAGACAGTTTTGGTCGGCCTGGATTTAAGAAAACCAAAATTACATACCTCATTTGATTATGATAATAAAGTAGGTCTTACTTCTTATCTTATCGGGCAAAAGAGCTTTGATGAAGTAGTGGTCAAAACAGAATATGATAATTTACATTTAGTATTAGCAGGGCCTATTCCTCCAAACCCTGCAGAATTAATACTTACCAATAAGTTTAAGACATTTATCGCATCCTTAAAAGAACAATTTGACATTGTTATTTTAGATACCCCACCTGTGGGAGTAGTTTCTGAAACCTTAGATATAATGGGTATGTCCGATGTGGGCTTATTCGTAACCAGACAGAATCAAACCAGCTTGGCTGCCTTGGAGGCTAGTAAAGAAATCCTGGGTAAAACTGGCTTTAAATCATTATATGTAGTTTATAATGACTCTGAAGATGTGAAGGCTGGCTATGCTTATGGCTATTATGGAGATGAGATAGAAGACAAATCATCTAAAAAAGCAACCTCACCTGTAAAAATTTAATAAAACTGGGAGACGATGTACCCATCGTTTCCTACAATTTTGTGCATTTTAACATTTGGTTTTTCCAAGTGACATGAAAAGTATATCCTTTTCGTACTGTTTTATATAATATTAATTAGAATAAACTATAATTATTTAATAATTGAAAATGTCAATGTGACTTACGTGGCGAAGCTGTGTCCAAGTTGATCTAATATAAAAAGAAGGAAAAGGGAATAAAAAATTATATGCTTTAAAATCATCACTTTAACTTATTATAATAATGATCTTTTAATATAATAGATTTCTATCATAACAGATAATTTAATAATTTTGATTATATTTTTCTTAAATCAGATTTAAAATACCATTTATTTATCAAAGATGAAAAATTTAAACGCTAAAATATATATTGCTGGACATAAGGGTATGGTAGGAGGAGCTATATGGCGACTTTTGGAAAACTTAGGATATACTAATCTTATAGGGAAATCCAGTAACGAACTTGATTTAAGAAACCAGCGAGAGGTATCTAGCTTTTTTGAAGAAGAGAAACTTGATATTGTTATAGATGCTGCTGCAAAAGTAGGGGGTATCCTGGCCAATAATTCTTATCCATACCAATTTATTATGGATAATATGCTTATCCAGAATAATCTTATCAACTGCGCCCACGAGCATGAAGTGAAAAAGTTTATATTTTTGGGAAGCTCTTGCATATATCCTAAACTGGCACCTCAACCTCTAAAAGAAGAATACCTTTTAACTGGGCAATTGGAGCCTACCAATGAATGGTATGCCATAGCTAAAATTTCAGGAGTGAAAGCCTGTGAAGCCATAAGAAAGCAATATGGTAAGGATTTCGTATCTTTGATGCCTACCAATTTATATGGTACGCATGACAATTTTGATTTAAATACCTCTCATGTATTACCTGCAATGATCCGTAAGTTTCATGAAGCCAAGGTAAATAACCATAGCGAAGTAGTCTTATGGGGTTCAGGTACACCAAAAAGAGAATTTCTACATGTAGATGACATGGCCAAAGCTGTGGTATTTGCTATGGAAAATAAGCTTGAGGATCATTTGTACAATGTTGGAAGTGGGGAAGATCTCTCCATTATGGATTTGGCCGCAACTATCCAGCGTATAGTAGGTCATGAAGGAACTATTCAATGGGACCATACCAAACCTGATGGTACACCTAGGAAATTGATGGATGTATCCAGGTTAGCTCAAGCAGGATGGAATTATGAAATTTCTCTAGAGCATGGTATTAGCCAAACTTATCAATGGTTTTTGGATAATGAAAAGAGCGTGAAAAATGTTAAAATCTAATGGTTATTAGCCTTTCACCGCATCGATATTAAAATATCATATTACAATTTTATACATCTGCTTTTGGGCAATTATTAAAACTAAAGAATGAAAACCGCACTTATCACAGGAATTACCGGTCAGGATGGAGCGTATCTAGCTGAACTTTTACTGGAAAAAGGATATACAGTACATGGTATTAAAAGAAGATCATCTCTACTCAATACGGATAGAATAGACCATCTCTACCAAGATCCCCATGAAGTAGATCCTAAACTAATCTTACACTATGGAGACTTGACTGATTCCATGAACCTGACCGGCATTATTCAAAAGGTACAGCCTGATGAAATATATAATTTAGCTGCTATGAGCCATGTCAAGGTTAGTTTTGACACTCCTGAATATACTGCTAATGCAGATGGGATAGGTACATTAAGAATTTTGGAAGCGGTACGGCTTTTAGGTTTGGAAAAAAAGACTAAGATTTATCAGGCGAGTACTTCCGAACTATATGGGCTGGTCCAGGCAGTTCCGCAGTCAGAAACTACTCCTTTTTATCCCCGATCCCCCTATGCGGTAGCTAAATTGTATGGCTATTGGATCACTGTTAATTACAGAGAAGCATATAATATGTATGCTTGTAATGGAATACTTTTCAATCATGAATCTCCATTGAGAGGGGAAACTTTTGTGACCAGAAAAATCACTCGTGCTGTAGCTAAGATTGCCTTAGGCCTTCAGGATCAGTTTTACATGGGTAATATGGATGCCAAAAGAGACTGGGGCCATGCAAAAGATTATGTAGAAGCCATGTGGAGGATTCTTCAGCAGGAAAAAGCAGAGGATTATGTTATCGCTACTGGAGTCACTACCAGCGTTAGGGATTTTATAAAACTGGCATTTTTAGAAGTTGGGTTTACTGTTAGGTTCGAAGGCGAAGGCTTGGATGAGGTTTGTATTCTAGATTCAATTGATTCGGATAAAGCAAAATCAATTTTGGGTGATAATCCTATAAAGGCAGCCATAGGAGATGTCTTAGTAAAGGTCGATCCAGCTTATTTCCGTCCTACAGAAGTAGATCTATTGATAGGTGATCCTACTAAGGCCAAAGAAAAATTACAATGGGTACCTAAATATGATCTTCCTAAATTAATTGAAGAGATGGTACAGGCAGATGTGGTTTTGTTTAAGAGAAACATTGATTTGATTAATGCGGGCCATAAGGTTTTAAACCAAATGGATTAATTTATTACTATAAAAAAACATGTTTAGAATAGACTTTTTAGGATCTCCCGGTACTGGTAAATCATTTATCATAGATGAAGTGCTCAAATACCAGGGAGATCAAAAATTTGTATCTCGAAATAGAGGCCTAAATTTAGTCGCTCAGCTAAATGCTAAACGTTACAGTAAAATTTATAAGTTGGCTGCAACTTTTATAAAACTCTTTCCCGACCAGGATATTAGTAATGAAATTGCCAATAGAATAAATGCCAAAAGAGATACTGAATTTTTTAATACTTATCCTTTGATTAACGATTGGCTTTCTGATAGAATGAATGAATCTATTTCGTCTGATAGGAATACCTTGAATAAATATTATTATATCGCTGGATTGTTCCGTCAGATAATAGATGGCTTGAACCTATCTTTATATCCGGATGATAGTTTAGCAGTATTAATGGATGAGTCTATTGCTCAGCATGCTCCTTTTGTGAAAAAAGATAGGTCCATAGTCAAATACGTAGATGCAGATCTAATTGTTCATTGTTTTTGTGACCCTTCACAACTTCGGGAAAATATTCTTAAAAGAGAAAGAGATAATATAAGGGCTGTAGTACCTGATGAAAGAAAAACAGTAGCCTTTCTGCAAAAATCTATGGATCATTATGCCAGTAAGGCTGAATATTATGAGCAGTTGGGGATCAATACTCTGCACATGAATACCCAGGATGATGTCTCTATCAATATTAATAAAATCATAAAAGCTATATCTATGCTTACTTCTGATACGGTCAGTACAGAAATAGTTTAAGACAAAATAATTACTATCACTACCAGCAATCATGCTTGATCTAATCAAAAAATTCATCATCAAATATTTTTCGTCCTTTGCTTATTTCTATGTTCATTTACGCCATAGATTATTCATCGCACTGGGCCTAAGCCTTACAGTAGGTGTATTGGATGGCTTTGGTATAGCCATGTTTTTGCCTTTATTAGAATCTACAGATGGCCAGGCCTCTTCGGATGATATGGGCGGAATGGGCTTTTTGGTTGATTTTATGGAATGGATAGGGCTTGGAACCGGGATCAATGCAGTATTATTTATGCTGATTTTCTTTTTCTGCCTGAAAGGTATCTTCTATTTTGGTTCTTCTTATTACTCAGTATTCCTTAAAAAATACTTTGTCACCAAAATGAGGTTTGATAATATCGACCGTCTGTCCAATTTCAAATATAAATCCTTTGTCCAAACAGATACTGGCCGGATTCAAAATACCTTTAGTGGCGAGGTGTCAAGAGTAATGCAGGCATATACTTACTATTTTAATACCATACAGTCTTTTATTATGGTAGTAGTATATTCAGCAATGGCATTTTTTGCTAATGCACAGTTTGCATTTTTTGTGCTTTTAGGTGGCGCATTGACTAATTTTATCTACAGTAAGATTTATAAACTGACCAAAAAACTGTCTAGGGAGCTCACTGCAGGCGCTCATGTTTACCAGGGACTACTGATTCAGAAAGTAGCATTTTTTAAATATTTAAAAGCTACCGGTTTAATATACAGATTTGGGAATAAGTTAAAACAAAATATTCGTACCGTGGAAGATATCGGTATTAGAATGGGAAAATTGAGTGCTATTTTAAGTGGATCAAGAGAACCCCTAGTAGTGACAGTCGTGGCGGTAGTGATACTCGTACAGGTGAATTTTTTCGAAACCTCTATGGGTGTTATCATTTTGAGTTTGTTGTTTTTTTATAGGGCGTTGTCCTATATTATGGGATTACAGAACAGTTGGAACCAGTTTATATCTACTTCAGGATCTTTGGAAAATATGACTTCATTTATGCGTGAGCTTTCCAAGAGTGAAGAAAAATTTGGACCTGTAAAGGATTTTACCTTTAGGAATGCCATTACATTAGAAAACATGAGTTTTAACTATGGTAACACCGCCATCTTAAAGGATATCAATCTTAAATTAAACAAGAATGAAACTATAGCATTTGTGGGAGAAAGCGGTAGCGGCAAAACAACTCTTGTAAATGTATTGACAGGTCTTATGAACCCGGACGAAGGCAAAATTTTCATAGATGACGTAGACAGAAGTTCCTTGGATATGAGGGTTTTTTCTCAAAAAATAGGGTATATTACTCAGGAACCCGTGATTTTTGATGATACAGTGTTTAATAACATTACCTTCTGGGATGAACCTACACCAGAAAATAAAGCAAAATTTTGGGATGCATTAGAAAAAGCATCCATATCAGAATTTGTCCGGGAATTGGAAGAAAAAGAAAATGCTGAACTAGGTAGTAATGGTATTATGGTGAGTGGGGGGCAAAAACAGCGATTATCCATAGCTAGAGAATTGTATAAGGATATTGAAATTTTAATAATGGACGAAGCTACATCTGCCCTGGATTCAGAGACAGAAAAAGCCATTCAGAAAAATATAGATGCTCTAAAAGGTAGATATACCATCCTGATCGTTGCACATAGACTATCTACTATCAAGAATGCGGACAAAATCGTCCTTTTACAGAAAGGGTATGTAAAAGGAATAGGTAATTTTTATGACCTGACTCAGCAATCTAATATTTTTAAAAATATGGTTTCTCTTCAGGAGATTTAATAGGCAAAACCAAATAACAATGATTTCGGTAATAGTAGTAGCTTATAATTTAGAAAATGTAATCATTCCTACATTAGAAAGTGTCAAGAGGCAGACTTTTACGGATTATGAATTAATCATAGCAGATGATGGCTCTCAGGATAATACAGTAAAAATAGTTACTGAATGGTGCAAGCAAAATCTGGATCCTGATAAAAATCCATACAAAATCATAAGTAATCCAGGAAATGAAAAAAGAGGGATAGCTGCCAATTATAACAGAGGGTTAAAAGTAGCTTCTAGGGAATGGTTAAAATTTATTGATGGAGATGATATTTTAGCTGATGATTGCTTAAAATCAAACATAGAATTTGTTTCTCATAACCCGAATTGCAAAGTCGTCTTTTCAAAGATGAGAACATTTGTAAATCAGATAGATAACGAAGATCATGTTTCCCAAGAATATCCTTATCCCAGACATTATAAATTCTTTGATTTACCAGCTAAAAAGCAATATGAATATTTCTTGGTAGATAGTTTTAATGCAGCGCCCGTTACATTTTTGCACCGTAAGACGATCATTGAGGTGGGGGGCTATGACGACAGGTTCTTTATCCAGGATTTACCATTATGGCTTAAACTTACCCAGATGGATTACAGGATTTATTTTCTACCCAAAGTTACTACTTATTATAGGGTGAATTTTGGTGTATCCTTTTCTAAGACGGCATTATACAGTCCTGTATCCACCCATTCACTGGTAGAGATACATAAGCAGCTAATCATTCCCCATGTGCCATTTTATAAGTTTGGTTTTTGGAACAAATACTATCTGTTTAGATTTAAATATGCATTAGCACTTAAAGTTTTTGACAATAAAGCTACCAAAAAGGCTCAAAGCGTGATGGGTACATTAGAGTATTTAAGTTTTAAATATTCGATGGATGTGTTTAAAGGAAAGATTTTAAAATTATTAAAAGCATAATACTATCTCATTTTTAATATTTATCAAATGACTGGAAATAAAAAGAAAATATTTTTTATGATGAGTACACTCCGTGGCGGGGGTGCCGAAAAAGTTTTGTTGGATATTCTTAAGCGATTTGATTATAACAAATATGAAGTAGAGCTGGGTTTAATATTCCCAGTAGGGGTTTATCTTTCCGATCTACCCGTAGAGGTAAAGGTTCGGGCTCTTTATCCAAAGGGAAAATTTAAGCTAAGGTTATATAATAAAGTGATTTTTCAATGGCCTCAAAAATTCAAATTAGATTTTATCCCCAAGTTATATTATAACTTTCTCTTTAAAGAGAAATATGATGTGGAAATTGCTTTTATGGAAGGACTTTCTACAAAGTACCTGGCGTGGAAAAATAAGGGGAATGCAAAGCGTATAGCTTGGGTACATATAGATTTGGTCAATAACCATTATACCAAGCAGTATTTCAAAACATCTAACGAGGAAACCTGGTATTATAAACAGTTTGATAAGATAGTATTCGTGAGCAAGGATTCTCAGCGTGCTTTTAATGAAAAATTTAAAGTTAATGGTATTCCCCAGTTTGTTCAGAATAATTTGATTCCATTACCCGAAATTATGGAAAAGGGAGAGGAATTTGAGGTTCAGAAAAAAACCTTTACTCTGGTATCAGTAGGTCGGCTGGAAGATCAGAAGTGTTTTGATAGGCTTGTAAGATTAGGTGATAGGCTTCGTACTGACCTATACGATTTCGAGATATGGATAATCGGCCAGGGACCATTATTAAACGCATTAAAGCAACAGGTTAAAGACCTGTCTTTGGAAAAATATATTAAATTTTTAGGATTTCAAACCAACCCTTACCCTTTTATAAAAGCTGCTGATATATACATAAATTCATCATTAGCTGAAGGATATCCACTTACAGTATGTGAAGCCATATGCCTCAATAAAGCTGTCATCTGTACCCATAACTCAGGATCAGAGGAGATCCTAGGGAAAAGCGAATATGGAATATTAGTAGATCATGACGATGAATCCATTTATATGGGTGTTAAATCCCTGATTGATGATCCTGAAAAGCTAGTTCATATCAGAAATCAAGCTAAAAAAAGAGCTGTTCAATTTGACGAGAATAAAGTGATGTCAGAAATCTATGATTTAATAGAATCATGAAAATATCTTTAGTTTTACCGGTTTACAATGTTGAAAAATATCTTGCCAGATGTATAGAAAGTTGCCTACACCAAGATATAGCTAAAGACACATATGAAATTATCATAGTAGACGATGGTTCCACTGATAATTCTAATCAAATCGCCAGCGAATATGAAGATACATATAGCAATATTCGACTTATTAGGCAGGATAACAAAGGATTAAGTGGTGCTAGAAATACAGGTTTAAATCATGCCAATGGAAAATATGTCTGGTTTATAGACAGTGATGATTGGATAGAGCATGATATTTTATCAGATATTATAGGTAAACTTGATGAAAAAAATGCTGATGCACTTATAGTCAATTTTTATAAAGTGGATCAAAATGATAACATTACGGGTTCCGCTATTGAAAATTTAAACTATTTAGATAATCACATATATACCGGTACAGAATATTTTAAAAATCGGCCGGGAGATTTTCTCAATTCATGGAGGTACATTTGCAATACTGAGTTTTTGAGGCAACATCATCTTTCTTTTTATGAAGGGATAGTACATGAAGATAATGAGCATACACCCAAGCTGTTATATCATGTTGAAAAACTCATTACATATAACAAGCCCGTTTACGCTCACTTAATTAGATCAGGTTCTATCATGACCACTTTTAATCCTAAAAAAATAGAGAGTTGGTATAAAATATTTGAATCTATGAAATCTTTTCGTAGTCAGATACCATCATGTAGTCCTTTTAGGATCTACCTGAACCAATACATACTTCAGCAATATAGTAATTACCTCACTGATAGAAATCAGTATGATCTAGGAAATGAAGATATTGTGAAGCTCCAGCGACTTAAACCCTTAGAAAAATGGCCAAATATGAATTTTAAATATCATTTGAAATATAAGCTAATCAGTAACTTACCTGTTCAATATTCGAAAATGATCAGTACCTTTAATAAGTTTACTAAAAATTAACCTTTATTAAAATTTTAATATAATTATTTTTATTTTTTTGTTTTCATTAACAATTTTATAAGATATTCTATTATAGTTGTTTATTTTGGACACACGCTAATAGGTCAGGTCTCATTCAATTATGTTCAATATTGATTTTAAGTACAAATTTGATATACTTAAAAATAAATTTGAGATACTTTTTAAGTATGGGAAATCATATCATGATGACATAACCTATTATAGGTATACCAAAGCTATAGAAGAAAGTTTTGAACAGGGTAAAGCGGATTTAGAATTAATTTATCAATTTTCATACTTTTGTAGCCATGAAAATATTAGTTATAGAGCCATATCATTTTTGATTAAAATCAAAAATAAATACAATTCGTTAGAAATATGTAACTACTTTTTAATCCAACAATACATGAATAGTCTGCTTGAACATCTTAATAAAGAAACGCAAGCGGTAGTAATATCTCTCCTTAAAGAATCTTTACAACATTCATTTGGAAATCGCCTTTTTAAATTACTGGCCAATAAAATATCTGTTTTTCCTAATGAAGTAAGTTCCCAATATATAGAGGGCATAAATCGATCAGATAATTTTGGATATATATTACACAATATTGATAGTGTCAGAAAAAAATACGTAACTAAAATTAGTATAACAGCATTACAGCAGAATGATTATTTGTTTTATTTGGAAATCAGAGACATCTATCCCTATCTCCATGAAATTACTCCTGAACTGATAGGTACCCTAAAAAGTAAAAATGGGCTATTATCCTGTCTAACCCTAGATTTTATTTCTGGTGTTCCTTCGGACCATACTAAGTTAGATAGAATTATTAAGTGCCATAAAGAATTCATTCAAACCTGTACTTTTTCTACTACTATATACGAAAAAATAAAAAGACCTTTCTATCTAGGTGCTGCACCTCGTTATTTGTCGCGATCATTTAGTAGAATACATGAACCTTCTTATTTCCACCGTATAATGGAGTGGAATTTAGAAGTACTAAATAATCAGGCGTATCGACCTGAACTCAAATTTATGCTGGTTATGTTTTTTGAAAAAATCAGGGCCAGTAATTTATGCCAATATATAATTCCAGAGAAGCATTATTCGCTTTGTCAGGGGGATTTTCAAATATCCAATATCTTATACCTTCCGAATTCCGAAAAATTTTTGATTGTCGATTGGGCTAATTGTACATTCGCACCAAAACTTCTGGATATTGCTACTTTATTCGTGGAGGCTCAATACAGCTATCAAACAATATTGGATTTTTTTCTTGAAGAAATAGAATATTCAGAGGCATATGACGATATAGATATCGTCTTATTTTTTTTAACTGCGATAACAATATCCCTGATGAAAAGGCCCTTTACTTATATTAATGAAGATACTGATAAGTTTTTTAGGCCAGCGGTTAATAATTGTCTAGGATTATTAGATAAAATAGTGGCTAACAAGAATGAATATATCAGTGAAATTTAATTTTGCCCTCCTGATCACCTAATCAATAGCACCTAAATAGAAGCTTATAAGTATTATTCAAATTCTTATAGGATAGATAGGTTAGATTATATACAGTCGGGCTACATATACTCTTATTACAATACAATATTATGAAGATTTGCTTTATTACCTATACGGTTTTTTCCCATGGAGGCACTCAGCGTATATCATCCACTATAGCCAAGGAGCTTTCTAAAGAGCATGAAATACATCTTCTGCTTACTTCAAAAAGAAAGGAAGGTAATCCATATAATATCAACGAAGAGGATTTTAAGATTGATTATTATGAATTGAGCCTATTCAGAAAAGTAATACGAAATGCAGTGACATGGATAGCTACTAAAGGTTTTTTTACTGGTAAGAGAGCAGATTGGTATTCCAAGATGATGTTTTTGCCCAAACAAAACCGTTTTTTAAAAAAATTTATACAATCCAACAAATTTGATCTTGTGGTAGGATTTGATGTAGCAGGTTCTTTATGGATAGGTTCTATTAAAGAAAGTGTAGGGGTTCCCATGATAGGTCGGATTCAGGCATCCTACGACCATTTTTTTGGGGCACCTGATAGAGGCAGCTGGAAGCACGAAGAAGTATTTGGAAGTACGCTGCCTAAATTGAATAAGGTAGTAGTTTTATCTAAAGATGATGAGAGGGAATTCAGTGAGAAACTAAACATAAATACCCGATTTATATATAACGCTCACAATTTGGGATATAAAAAAATAACCAAACTGAACAATAAAAAATTTGTGGCTCTGGGAAGATGTACTCACCATAAAGGTTTTGATATAGTAGTAGAGGCTTTTAATATCTTTGCCAGAGACAATAAAGACTGGAATTTGGAGATAGTCGGTGATGGACCTCTAAAGCCCTTATTGGAACAAAAAATAAATTCATATAACTTAGCAGATAGAATTACCTTATTGCCATTCAGTGACCAGGTTGAAGATAGGTTTTCTGATGCAGACGTATTTGTTTTCAGTTCTAGATTTGAAGGATTCGGTATCGTACAGGTAGAAGCACTAAGCTGCGGGTTACCGATCATTGCTTCTGACATACCTATTACAAAGGAGCTTTTAAAAGATAGAGGAATAGCGGAGTTTTATGAAAATGAAAATCCGGATGACCTGGCCAGGGCCATGCATACCATCATCAGCCAAGATTTAAAGGAAATGAGTAATAGAGCTTTAGCATATTCCAAAGAATTCACCTCGGATAAAGTAGCAGCAAAATATAATCAGTTGTTTAAAGATGTAGCAGGTAAATGAATTCCAAGTTACAATTTTTGATGAATTTTATATTACCATTTATCCCTGAAACAAGCTTGTTTTCTCTCAAAAGCAAAATGTATTCGTGGATGGGGGTAAAATT
The DNA here is from genome assembly GCF_000714815.1 of Anditalea andensis. GTDB lineage: Bacteria > Bacteroidota > Bacteroidia > Cytophagales > Cyclobacteriaceae > Anditalea > Anditalea andensis. The sequence continues at coordinate 407,980 of NZ_JMIH01000024.1, forward strand.
GGGTGGTAATGTAAGGATCTGTTCATCTTTGAGGGTCAGGGGGATAGGTAATCTGAACATTGGGGCCAATACTTGGGTAGGACATGACTGTAGGATAATATCTACTAGTATGGTACATATAGGTAAGAATGTAGATATTGCTCCAAATGTATTAATGACCACCGGTACTCATAGCGTAGATATAACAGGAGAGCGGGTAGCGGGAGAAGGAAAGTCAGAAGATATCATTATAGGAGATGGTACGTGGATAGCATCTAGCGTTACGATACTTCCGGGCAGTGTTATCGGAGAAAAATCTTTAGTGGCAGCAGGTGCGGTGGTACGTGGTGTATTCCCTCCTGGTGTTCTTATAGGAGGTGTTCCTGCAAAGATTATAAAAAACCTAAATTAAGTAGCGTGAACAATTATTTAAGATATGCAGCCATGGGGCTGGGATTTATTGCCATTAATCAGGTTTTAATAATTAGTCCGCATCTTTCGCAGAATATATATTATGCATTGATGGGACTTCTTTTTGTTTTTGTTTTATTTTCAGGAGGGGTTCAGAGATTTAACGCGATTTTAGGTGTATTTTTATTCATATGCGTTATCAGTATTGTGATGAATGATATTCCTTCACGTTTTCAGCCCTGGTTTCGACTGGTTTCATTCATATTGGTCATAGGGTTAATAGGTCCGTTGGTTAGTTCTCCCAAGTTCTATTTGATCAGATACTTTGCTTTTTCAAAAGCCAATTTAGCTATCTTGGTATTAGGAGCCGGTAGTTTTCTTACAAGGGTGCTACCACTGGGCGTACCTGCAGGCCGGGGAGGTTGGAGTGGGTTTTTTATCCATACTATGATTCTGGGACCTATGGCAGCTATAGCTCTTATGATTTCTTTTTATTTATTTTATTTGGAAAAAGGGAAGGACCACCCTGTCAAAAAAAGGGTTATATTCTTTCAGATCTGTATAGGTTCTTCTTTCTTAAGCTTATTATTGGCCAGTTCCAGAACCGCTATATTAGCTTGTGTGGCAGGATTGTTGTTTTTTTTCTATAAGATCTATCAGGAACGGTTTACTAAGTTTTTATATTCCATAATAATTGTCACAGTATTGACCGCAGGATCTTACCCTATATGGAGCCAGTATACTACCGGTATACAACAAAAAATGGAAAGTTCTGAAAAAAGAGGAGATTTGACTGCTTCCCGAACCAGTATTTGGCAGGCTAGACTAATGGAATTCAGCATGTCTCCATTATACGGCATAGGTTTTTCCCATTTGATGTTTACAGGAGACAGTGCTAAGGATGATAAAGCTGAGGATGGAAAAATTGAACCTGGAAGCTCTTTTCTCGCTGTTTTGGCCATGACTGGAATCTTGGGATTTTCTGCCTTTGTTATATTATTTATAGGTTATTTGATATTTCTATTGAACAGTAAATTTGATATGCTAAGTACTGCGGTATTGGGGAGTCTTTTAATATTTTTTACCCTTCATATGATAGCAGAAGGGTATGTCCTATCTTCTGGAGGAGTATTGTTTTTCTATTTTTGGTTATTGCTCGGCAATATAGATATGTTTAAACAGACAGGTAAAATATCCATCATCTAATGACTGAATTCGTATTTTGGCAGTATTGCCTAAGCATGCACCAATCGGCTTTCTTAAGAAATCTTGCTGTACATCATCCGGTTACTTTATTGGTTTCAAAAGAATGGGCTGAAAACAGAAAAAATTTAGGTTGGGAAAAGCCTAATTTGGACGGTGTCAGGGTAATTATTTCACCTAATGATGAGGTAATCCAAGAAGTTTTTACCACTAAAGCAAATGCTATTCATTCATTTGGGGGGATAGATGCTTTTCCTTTTGTATATAAAGCATTTAAACTTGCCGTTAAAAAGAAGGTAAATATTACAGTGCATTTGGAACCCCTGAATTTAGATGGGGTTAAAGGGAAGATTAGAATCCTCAAATATTGGATTATTAAATTAAGATATGGTAGATACATAGATGCAATATTAGTAAAAGGATTTTTGGGAAGAGCCTGTTATGAAAAAGTGGGCTTTTCTAAAGAAAAGATTTGGGACTGGGCTTATTTTACAGAAGATCATGATAAAACTGGTGTGGATTTATCAGACTCAGGTGCAGCTAAATTGCCTAGTTTTTTATTCGTTGGAGCATTGATCGACCGTAAGAATATACTACCCATATTAAAAGATGCCATACCGCTGGCATCGGGTATAGAAAAATTTTCTGTCATAGGGACTGGACCTCTCGAAAAAGAAATCCAACAGATAGCCGATAATCACCAAAAGATTCATTTTTTGGGTAAAAAATCCAATAGGGAGGTTAATGCCTTAATGTCCGCTCATGATTATTTGGTTTTACCTAGTTTATTTGACGGCTGGGGAGCAGTAGTGAATGAAGCTTTGATGGCAGGAACCCGTGTTATTGTAAGTAATAAATCCGGAGCGGCCTCTTTATTATTGGATGAAACCAGAGGATATGTATTTAACATAAATGGGAGTCCGGACTTTAGTCAGGTTTTCAAAAAAGCCATCCATGCTGGTCCAACATCCCCGGAAAGGAGAAAAACCATTCAGGACTGGGCCCATAAGAGGATATCAGGACATCAGGGGGCCGAATATTTTAAAAGAATAGTAAAGTATATATATGGTAAAGAAGCATCTCGGCCTATTGCTCCATGGCTTAAAGGTGAAGTTATGCCGAGTGATATTATAAAGAATGTATAAAAATACAATGAAATGAAATCCTTACATATTTTAACATCATTGAACAAGAGTTCCGGTGGTACTTCATTAAGTTCATATACCTTGGTTAAAGGACTTCAGCTGGTAGGATTGGATGCAGATATGGTTACTTTTGAGCCTAAAAATGCAAATGATGAAATGATATCGACCGAAGCATTTATTCATACCCTACCCCCGTCTAAAATACCTAAATGGCAATATTCTAAAATAGCTTCAAATTACTTGAGAACCCAATTGGGCAATTATGATTTGTTTCATTTACATGGGATATGGGAATTTTTACCTCATCAGGCAGCTGTATCGGCATTTAGAGCCAATAAACCCTATCTGATTACTGTATCAGGTATGCTGTATCCTGCGGCATTACAAATAAAGCCTTTATTCAAAAAAATTGCCGCGCTATTGTTTCAGGATAAAGATCTAAGCCAGGCTACAGTTTTGCAGGCTACCTGCTATCAGGAATATGAATACATCAGAAAGTATGGCCTTAAAAATCCTGTAGCGGTTATAGCGAATCCATTAGAGCTGCCGCGTGAACTTCCTAACATTACCCCTTTTAAAAGCAGCAAAGTAAGGGTAGGTTTTATGGGACGCTTTAATCCCATAAAAAACATTGATGTGCTCATAGATGCTTGGGCTAAAATTGCTTTAGAAAATCCTGATAGGGATATAGAGCTTGTCCTGATAGGAGACGGTGAAAAGAGCTATCGAGAGAGTTTACAAAAACAAGTAAATCAGCATGGATTAAAAAATGTTTCCTTTGTAGGATTTTTGAATGGAAATGAAAAAGAGGAAATGCTCAATACATTAAACTATCTGGTATTGCCCAGTAAATCCGAAAATTTTGGTATGGTAGTGACTGAAGCATTATTGAGAGGTATTCCTGTGATAGCTTCAAAGGGAACTCCGTGGGGAGATTTGCCAAAATATAACTGTGGCTGGTGGGTGGAGAATGATTTGGAAAGCCTTACAGCAGCTATAAAGACTGCAGTATTCCTAAATGAAGAAGTAAGAGTTGAGATGGGAAAGAGAGGTCAAGAATTGGTAGTAAAAAAATATGGTCAATCTGCCGTGGCACTACAGATGAAAGAGCTATACGCATGGATGATTGATCCTAAGCTGCCACTTCCTAGTACGGTTTATCTTAATTGAGGGTGCATTATACCGTATTAAATAGACTACAGTCGAGTGGTTTTTTATTAAAGAAATCCATAAAAGAAAATGTACTTCTAATCTCAAAATATAATAAAGATTATATATATAAAACCTCTGAAAAACTATGGGAGACATTTTCATATTTTCACAAATGTATATTTAAGTATACAAAAATAAATAGCCACAATTTTGAAAATGAAATAGCGGTACATAGATTTTTGTGTACTCAGACCTTTGATTCTCTAAAAATTCCTAAAATATATGATACGGACGGGAAATCATATATGATCATGGATTATATAGAGGGAACTATGGGGAGGTGGTATACTTTTGACATGGATCGTAAACTCATTTATAGTTTAGTAGACCTACATCTTAGTGTAAAAGAATTTAAAAAACCTTTTAAAACCCATTTTTTATCATTTCTGAGAAGGCCATTTTGGAATACCATCAGGTTGATAGCCACAATTGTTCTGAACAAACTTGGGTTTAAAGATATGGTCAAATGCTTGTATCTCTGCCTAAAGTTATCATTCAAAGTTAAAACCAATATGTCTCCTATATTGCTTCATAAAGATATAAACAACATGGGCAATATAGTAACAGATAAGAATGGAGAGTTGTATTTTTTGGATTTTGAATCCTGTATTATTGAATATAAATGGATTTTCACTGATATAATAGAGGTCATTTATTCTTATAAAGATGAATATTTGGATGTTGAATTGTTTAAGGTGTTTGTAAATGAAATGCAGGAAAGGAATTTTATAAACAAAGGATTTGATTTGAAATCGCAAATAAGGTTTGCGATGCTTAAAAACGTGATTAAATATATAGGTTTTAAGGATTTATATGTTTCTCATAAAAACACATTATTGAATAACATACTTCCTGACGATAAATTTGATATCTGGTATGAAGATACATTTGGGAAGATTACTGTAGCTATATAAAGATGGAAACCAATACCCCTAAAATAAACATAGCCGAATATAAAAATGAGTTGGGCATTAAAAATAAACTGGGAAGGCTCATATGGAATGTATTTTCGTTCTTTTTTTTCAGACCTTTTATTTTAAATGTTTTTAATCCATATAGGATCTTCATTTTAAAATTGTTTGGGGCCCAGGTGTCCTACCAGTCAGTAGTTCATGCTTCCGTAAAAATCTGGGCGCCTTGGAATCTGGAAATGCACCCCTATGCTACTTTGGCACCTATGGTAGATTGTTACAATCCTGGAAGGATTATTATTAAAGCCCAGACTACTGTATCACAAAAGGCTTATCTCTGTGCCGCTTCTCATAATATAAGTCTGAGCCACCATCCACTCATCATATCTCCTATTACAATAGAGGACCAAGCTTGGGTGGCGGCAGATGCATTCATAGGTCCTGGTGTTACCGTAGGGCAGGGTGCCGTGGTTGGTGCTAGGGCGGTAGTTTTCCAAAATGTGGCTCCATGGACGGTGGTGAGGGGTAATCCCGCAGAATTTGTTAAAAATAGGATACTCAAAGATTAGATGATGTCGGAATTAAGTGTAATGATATTAACCTATAATGAAGAAATTCATTTGGGGAGGTGTTTGGAGAATGTCAAACTCCTAACTGACAAAATTTTTATAGTGGACTCTTTCTCCACGGATGGTACCCAAAAAATAGCCGAAGAGTTTGGGGCGAATTTTTACCAAAATAAGTGGGAAAACAGCCATGCAAAGCAATTGAACTGGGCCTTAGAAAATCTTCCTTTAGAGACACCATGGATTCTAAGAGTAGATGCAGATGAATACCTCACCCCAGAGCTAATACAGGAAATAGCCCAGAAACTTCCTACCATAGATGAAAATGTAAGTGGAATTACTTTGCCTTTGCGAAGGATTTTTTTGGGAAGACATATCAAAAAAGGTGGAACTGCCCGGATAAAGCTACTAAGGCTATTCCGAAAAGGAAAGGTAATCAGTGAGCAGAGATGGATGGATGAACACATGCAGGTGCTTAGTGGAGAAATCATCGACTTTGAAAATGAATTTGCGGATGATAATTTAAACCATATTATTTGGTGGTCTGCAAAGCATAATGGATATGCTGTTCGTGAGGCTATAGAGCTGCTTGATCTTGAATATGAGTTTTTAGAAAAAAGGGACCAGCATCACTTCCAACTCAATGAGGAGGCAAGTGCGAAAAGAACCCGTAAATTAAGTTATGCCAAGAAGCCTCTATTCATCCGCGCATTTGCATATTTTATCTATAGGTACATATTTAAATTAGGTTTTACAGAAGGAAAAGAGGGTTTTCTTTGGCATTTCTTACAGGGATGGTGGTATAGAACATTAGTCGATACGATCATATTTGAAGTGAAAAAAACTTGTGGAAATAATCCAGAAGAAATAAAATCTTACTTTTCTAAAAAGTATAATATTAGATTTTAATCGTAGTCAAGTTTTAATTCGCAAAGAAGTAAATTATACGGAGTTATATTTGATTTATCCTGATTGCCAATAAAACTTATCGGGGATTAGGTACTTTTTCCTATCTACGCTATAGGACAAGTTATCTCTAGCAAAACATACTAATTAAACCGGATTTTGAGCAAGATCCAAAAAGAGATTCGTTCAGCTATCAATTGGTCCAGAAGCTCATAGGCATGACCACAAATGGAAAATCTGCCTTACTAATGGTAAGATGGTTTGACCTTTAAAAACACATAAATAAATGAAAGTCAGTATAGTAACTACAAGTTTTAACAGTGCCTCTACTATTAAAGACACTATAGATTCAGTCCTTTCACAGGATTATGATAATATAGAATATATAATAGCAGATGGAGGGTCAAAAGACGGCACGCTTGACATAGTTAAATCCTATAATGATCCGCGAATAAAATGGATATCTGAACCTGACAAAGGAATCTATGATGGGATGAACAAAGGTATCAAAATGGCTAGCGGTGAGCTAGTGGGTATATTAAATTCTGATGATTATTATAAAAATGAATTTATAATATCTGCAGTAGTGAATGGGTTTCAGGATAATAAGACAGAAGCAGTGTTTGGTGATGTTAGATTCGTAAACCCTGATAACCTTACCAAAACTGTAAGGTACTATTCTTCAAAAAATTTCAAACCTTCCAAGTTCCGCTTTGGCTTTATGCCCGCCCATCCCACCTTTTTCACAAGAAAAAAATGGTTCGATAAACTGGGATATTACCAGATTGACTATAAAATAGCAGCTGATTATGAATTGCTTATAAGATTTTTATATAAACATAAATTAGCCTATAAATATCTTCCACTGGATATGATCATCATGAGAACAGGAGGAGCAAGCACCAGGTCAATTAAAAGTAATTATATCCTTAATAAGGAAATAGTTAGGGGCTGCAGAGAAAATGGCATTACTACTTATATGTGGTTATTGACATTTAAATACTTTGTTAAAGTATTTGAACTTTTAAAGAAATGATTTTATGGAAAATACTTATTTATATACATATATAACATAAAAATGTATTGAAATAGTATTTTCAATTTTTGTAGGTACTGGACGGTTTTGTTCAATAACTATTTGTGTTATTTTTGTTTTAAATAGTATGTAAGTATATTATGGAAAATATCTGTATTTAATACTCTATCATTATAAAAAAGTGAAATCAGGGCTGTTTGCAAAGCTTTCGAGTTGTATTAGTAATGAATATAAAATATAATTATAAATTAGAAAAATCAACTTCTGCTTTGCAAAGGCCTTAAAAGTGTCATTGACTGCAAAGTATCTATGACTGCGTATCTCATTTGATAAACTCTATTTAAAAAAAGTATTTTAATAAAAAATTTAATGAAAGGAATAATCTTAGCCGGGGGATCCGGAACTCGCCTGCATCCACTTACCATTTCTGTCAGTAAGCAACTTATGCCTATATATGATAAACCTATGGTTTATTATCCATTATCAGTATTGATGCTGGCAGGTATAAAAGAAATACTTATCATTTCTACCCCCCACGATCTTCCTGGATTTGAGCGCCTTTTAGGAGATGGTAGCCAATTAGGAATTAATATAGAATATGCCGAACAGCCTTCTCCTGATGGCCTTGCCCAAGCATTTATAATAGGTGAGCAATTTATAGGGGATGATGACGTATGCCTTGTACTTGGAGATAATATTTTTTACGGTGCTGGACTAGCTTCTGTATTAACCAATTCAGTAAGAATCGCTAAAGAAGAAAATAAAGGTGTCGTTTTTGGATATTATGTGGAAGATCCAGAGAGGTATGGTGTAGCTGAAATTGATGATCAGGGCAATGTCCTAAGTTTGGAGGAAAAACCAAAAACACCGAAATCAAATTTTGCTGTAGTAGGCTTATATTTTTATCCAAATGATGTAGTGAAAATCGCAAAGGATATAGAACCATCACCTAGAGGAGAATTGGAAATAACATCTATTAATCAGATATATTTGGATAACACCAGGCTTAAACTTCAGAAACTAGGTAGGGGATACGCTTGGTTGGATACCGGAACCCACGAATCATTGAGTGAAGCCACAGAATTTGTCAAAGCTGTCGAAAAAAGAACAAGTCTAAAAATCGCATGTATAGAAGAGGTAGCATTCAGAATGGGATATATCAATAAGGATCAACTTATTGAACTTGGCAAACCACTTGGCAAAAGTTCTTATGGTCAATATATACTTCATTTAGGGGAATAAACCAATTATCAAGCCTACTATATTTGGTTCATATCTTTTTATAAAAAAGTTAATACTTGATTATTATATGAATAATTTTTTTATTTATAATAACTTATATATTAAGATTTAAACTTTCATTTAAGAATATGCCGCCATTAGTGTCTGTGGTAATGCCTGTTTATAATGTTGATAAATATTTGAATGATGCTATTGATTCTATATTGAATCAGTCTTATAAGGATTTTGTTTTTTATATTATAAATGATGGTAGTACAGACAGAAGTGAGGATGTAATTTTGTCTTATAATGATGAGAGAATCATATATTTAAAAAATACCTTTAATCAAGGTTATATAAAGTGTCTTAACCAAGCTATAGATGTAATTGATAGTAAGTATATCATCCGAATGGATTCGGATGATATATCTCTTCCGACTCGAATCGAAAAGCAACTGGCATACATGGAAATGCATACTAACGTAGTAGTATGCGGAAGCAGTCGTATAAATTTTTATCCAGAAGTTCATAGAAAGGATGTTTTTATGAAGGCGATTACGGAAAAAAATAAACTATTTGTAAATTCTATCTTTAATACTTCTTTACATCACCCCTCGGTTATCATTAGGACAGAAATCCTAAAAAATTTTAATCTACGATACCAGGAAAGATACTATTATGCCGAGGATAAAGCCCTTTGGCTAGATCTAGCCGCTTATGGGGATCTGGCTAATATAGAGGAGGCATTATTACGATATAGAATCCATTATAATCAAGTGTCTTACCAATATACGCTAATCCAGAAAGACAATAGTGTAAACTGCAGCTATGCATTTTTATTAAAGATGGGTATAAAACTCAATGAAGAGGATAAACCTTATTTATTGAAATTATGCTATGAAAGAAAATGTGAAAATACCGAGGATATAGCAGCATTAGAGAGCTTAGTATTAAGTATTATGGTTCAAGCAAAGGAGCTTGGCTTAGAAAGCTATTCAGAATTATGTACTAATTTAAGGAATAGATTTAAATCTTCTATTTTGAAGTCTTCAAGAATTGGTGCAAGGATATTGAAAGAAATTTATCATAGTAGGCTTGTATCCATAAAAGACCTTGATCTTATGTTTTATGTTAAAACAACTGTTCGAACATTTGTTGATTTTGAAATCAGATAATTATTAAAATGCTAAATTTTCATTAATTTATTCAAATGAAGATTTTTTTATCGTAAGTTTATATAACATATTGACTATTCTTTATTTTAGGTAACACATTTCACCAGTTACTTTTTATTTTTAGAGAAAATCTAATATGATGAAATTTTAATAAAAAGTGATACTCTGATAGCCTTTATAACCCTTCTAACGCCCATTACTCCGATAATAATCGAATGGGGTGGAGGACCCGCTACGCAAAGACGCTATCGGACCATAGTAAATTAATTTTAAACAGATGAAATCAAGTATGAAGCAAACTTCACACACTGGTATGATTTTATACATGCGAGATACCATCCCGTTTTCTTTGTCACGGAACTAGTTATGACCTTTGAAGAACAAATTATAACCAGATGAAATTAAGTATAATAGTACCTGTGTATAATATAGCAAACTATATACAAGCATGTATACAATCTATCATATCCTCTGATCTGAAAGAACATGAATATGAAGTCATCATCGTAAATGATGGATCTACAGACAACTCACTGGAGAAAATCGAATTTTTTGCTGATAAATATTCACATATACGCATAGTGAACCAAGAAAACCAGGGATTGGGAGGTGCCAGAAATACTGGTATTGCCCAAGCAAAGGGGGAATACATATGGTTTGTAGATGGTGATGACGTTGTTATAAGTGAAAATATATCTTTGGCTTTGGCACATGCATTTTCTACAAATGTAGAAATATTAGCTTTTGATTTCGTGCCTGTTAATGAAATAGGAGAATTAGAAAATTGGATTCAATTTAAATTGAAGGGTGAAGAGCATGTTACCCAGTCAGGGCCTGATTTTTATTTTATAAATTTTGCCAAGAGTTACATTTGGCTATACTTTTTTAAAAGACGTTTATTTACTGATCAAGGAATTTTGTTCCATGAGTCTATTAAAATGGAAGATAGCGAAATCATGCCAAAAATTATGGCAAATTGTGAGACTGTAGGATATTATAACCATGCTTTAATCTGCTATAGAAAAAGAGAAGGATCGATAACCAATATTAAGGAGGAATTGGCCAGGAATCATTTTTATTATTCTATGGTCAAAATAGCAGAAAGCTTACGCGATTTTCAAAAGCAGTTTCCACAAGATTCCGTTATCTTTAAAGGCATCGAATTAAAAAGGACACAGATAAATCAAATGCTTTTTACTAATTTTTTATATAATAATTATAGTACAAAAGCCAATAAATATTATATTGACCTTCTGCGGGAGTATAAGATTTTACCTTTTTCTGCTATTAAAGGATTTTCTCCAAAGATGAATATGAAACTCAATCTCATTAGAAAATTAGTAAACATTTTTCCACATGAAGCTAGATTCCTTTATAAAAAATGTTTTCGTGGATAGGTAATCTTTTATATTGAATGAAATTAAGTATAATAGTTCCAGTCTATAATTTAGAAGACTATATAGCTGAGTGTTTACAATCATTAGCAGATATTCAGTTATCTCCTGACGAGTATGAGGTCCTGGTTATTGATGATGGATCTACAGATGGTTCTGAAAGTGTAATCAATACATTAGTGCATAAATATCCTCAAATTCAGTATTTTTATCAAAACAATAAGGGAGTTGGTGCAGCCAGAAATCTAGGTATACAGCATGCAAAAGGTGATTATCTATGGTTTGTAGATGGGGATGATTTTGTTTACAGTGATAAGGTAAAACAAGGACTGGAGGAAGCCTTTATTAATGACCTGGACGTATTAACTTTTAATTTTACTCCTGTAAATGAAAAAGGTTTGCCCCAAACCTGGGTCTCTTTTAATTTTAAATCTTCTGATAGGAATATCGTATCTGGTTCAGAGTTTTATTATTATAATTACGCCAAAAGCTATTTATGGCTTTGTTTTTTCAAAAGACGTATATTTTTACAGCATAATTTGACTTTCCAAAATTCAATTAAAATGCAAGATGGAGAAATATTCCCTAGAATAATGATCCATTGTCAGTCCTTGAAACATTTTAATGAAAGATTAATCTACTATCGTTATAGAGAACAATCTGCCGTAAATAGTAAGAATGAAAATGCAAGGGCTCATTTCTATTTTTCCATGGTCATAGTAGCTGACAGTTTGAGAATGTTTCAACAGCAAATTGACAGAAATGAGAATATTTTAATATATAAAGCTTTGAGCCTTAAGAGAAAACAATTAAATCAGATGCTGTTTACTAATTTTATTCTTAATAAATATAGTTATGTTACAAATAAAAAATTTATAACATTATTGAAGAAGTATGAATTGTTACCTTTCATGAAAATAACTGGTTTTACTATAAAAATGAATTTGGTGTTTAATATAGTAAGACATATAGTAAATGTAAATCCTATAGTGGGAAGACATATATATCAATTAATTTTTAAAAAATAAGGTTCTACCGGTATTATTATTAATGTGATCGACTATTATATTATAAAGAATGAAAATCAAATGTGAATTGCAGTATCATAAAAGCAGGCACCTTAATCAAGTATATGCAGGGTTTGAAAAGTTATACCAGAATAATATAATTGATCTCAAGGTGAGTAAAACCGAAATGGTGGAAGGGGAAGATATGGTCTGCAGGGTCTTGATAAATGGTAAATATAAAGTTATATATGATACTTTAGATGGTCTAAACTGGATAAAGAAAGAAGATGAATCCTTAAATCTTAAACAATTTCAGAAATTAACCCGTGAAGTTGATTTTTATTTTAAAAGGAGCTATTTATCAGATATTTCAGAATATGTGGCTCCTAGCTGTAGTTATTTGCCCTTAGGTCTGAATTATAATGTGGTTCCCGATCATAAACTGGTCAATGATGGCTTACTTGAATCTTTAAAAAAATTAAGTCGGCCAAAACAGTTATACAGAGATGTTTTAAACAGGAAAGTAGAACAGATACCCTCATCATCTTATGAATATGGTCCTAGGGTGAATATACCCAATAAGGTATTGTTTCTGTGCCGGTTATGGGAATACGAGATGTATGATGACTCACCGATTTTTCAGGCACAGATAGAGCAAATTAATAAATCAAGAATAGCCAGTATACGGGCCTGCAAAGAAGCATTTGGTGATAATTTTATCGGTGGTGTCTATGATAATCCTACTTCTCTTAAATATGCTCCTGATTTAATCGTATCTAATGATTATACACACAAATTAAAGTTTCTTCATCATATTAGATCTGCTAATATTTGCATAGGTACCACGGGTCTTCATAATTCTATCGGTTGGAAATTGGGTGAATATGTAGCAGCTTCAAGAGCGATTATAAGTGAACCGTTACATTTTGGGCTGCCTGGTGATTTTGTTGAAGGAATTAACTATCTAAAATTTACAAATACTGAAGAATTGATTGCCAATATTCAGATGTTGCTAGATAGCCCTAACAAGTTAAAGGCTATGATGGAAGCAAACCATGCCTATTATAATGCTTATTTAAAACCTGATCAGATGATCTTAAACACCTTACATAAAGTTCTTTCTTTGGAGAAATAAATACTAACAGGCAACTTTTCATCTTTTTTCTATAATGGATCATCCACTGGTAACTGTATTAATGCCTGCATATAACGTAGGCAAATATCTGAATGAATCTATAGATTCTATTTTGTCGCAGACGTACGGGGAATTCGTTTTTTTAATCATCAATGACGGATCTACTGATAATACGGAAGAGATAATCTTGGGGTATAAAGATAAAAGGATAAAATACCTTAGAAATGAACACAATATTGGATATATAGAAAGTTTGAACAAAGGGATAGACCTCATATCTTCCAAATATATCCTTAGGATGGATGCTGATGACGTAGCATTACCTGATAGGCTCGAAAAACAGGTGAATTTAATGGAAAGCCGCCCGGATGTAGTAGTATGTGGCTCAGGTAAAATTAATTTTTATAGTGGGGAACCCCATACTGAAAGCGTTGCTTACACCATCTCGGATGAAAATCATCTATTGTTCAGTTCGATATTTAATACTTCTATACCTCACCCAAGTGCTATACTTCGAACTGATATATTAAAATTATATGGTCTAAAATATGATAAGGATTATTATTATGCTGAGGATAAGGCGATGTGGCTGGATATGGCACAATATGGCAAATTATATAATATAGAAGAACCGCTGATTAAGTATAGGATACATTTAAATCAGGTATCTATTAAATTTAATGAAACACAAAGGGTCAATAGTATTACAAAAACGAAATTGGTTCTAGCAAGGCATGGTCTTGAATTAGATGTTAATGAGCTGCATCCATTAAGACTGATCTGCTATCCCCAAGTTTGTGAAAAAATAACAGATATTTACCAAGTTGAAGCATTAGTTTTTAAAATCAAAAATCACTTTGGCAAAGTGGGTGGTTTTGATGAAATATTTGTTTCTTCATTTTTAAATGGAAGGTTGTATACGTTGGTTTCCCGTTCTACTGTTTTGGGACTTTCATTGTTAAAGTTCATCCAAAGCAGTAATTTGTTACATTTTTCAGATTTTGATTATAAATTTTATATAAAAACTTTCCTAAAAAGAAGTACAAGAGGATTATTAGTATCACAATAATTTTTTATTAGAATGACTATATGAAAGATACCACCGTTACCGTGCTCATGCCTGTATATAATGGCGCTGAATTTTTAAGAGAAACGATTGATTCCATCTTATCACAGACATATGAAGTCTTTGAATTCTTAATTATAAATGATGGATCAACGGATGATTCGGAAGAGATCATATTATCATATGATGATCCAAGGATCGTATATTTAAAAAATGAATCCAATATAGGGATAATAGATACCCTAAACCGGGGATTGGACCATTCAAGGTCCAAATATATCATACGCATGGATGCAGATGACCTTGCTTTGCCCCATAGGATAGCGGTGCAGGTGGCATACATGGAAGATAATCCGGATGTAGTGCTATCAGGATCGGGAAAGATCAATTTTGTAAACGGTAACTCAACTCAGGATATGGTCATCAAACCAATAGTGGGTGAGCAGCTTCTATATTTCAATTCAATTTTTAATACATCCATCCCTCACCCGAGTGCCATATTTAGAAATGACATTGTACAAAAATATCATTTAAGGTATGACCATCATTTTTATGGAGCAGAAGATAAGGCTTTATGGCTGGACCTTGCGGCTTATGGGAAGATTAATAATGTCCCTGAGCCTCTGATCCGGTACAGAAATCATGCAAACCAAATATCATATACCAAGCTTGAAGAGGGAAGAACCAGCAGTGTGGCCAAAACTTTTGAAACCCTTAACAAACTTGGATTTTCTTTGGAAGAAAATCAAATAAAAGCATTAAGTTTACTATGTTATCCCCATAATTGTGATGATATTCATATGCTGGAATCAGCACAGAGACTAGCGGATAAGCTTACAGATAAATTTAGAGAGATAGGCATGTGCGATGCTGCTTATGTAGAAGATTTTTTTACGAAGAGAATCAAGCGTATAATTGTCTGGTCTAGCCCCGTAGGAATATCCTTGTTCAGATTTATTTATAAAAATAAAAGATTTAAATTAAGGGAATTTGGTTATGTCTTTTATAAAAAAGCCCTTTTAAGAGCTAAAAAATAAGTAGGTATGGGAAATCAGCCAAAGTTAGTAACAGTCTTAATGCCTGTTTACAATGGAGAAAAGTATCTGAAAGAAGCTATTGATTCTATATTAAACCAAACTTTTTCAGATTTTGATTTTTTAATCATCAATGATGCCTCTAATGACCAAACAGAGGATATAATTTTATCATATCATGATGAAAGAATAAAGTATTTAAAAAATGAAGAAAACATCAAAGTAACTGCTACGCTCAATAGGGGACTTTCTTTAATAGAGACAAAATATATAGCCCGCATGGATGCAGATGATATTTCGCTCCCCCATAGACTGGCCACTCAGGTTCATTTGATGGAGGAGAGAAATGATATATCGCTATGCGGTTCGGGCAGGTATACATTTTTTAGTAGTAATGAGAAGGCAGAAGAGGAAGTGGTTACCATATATGAAGAAAATAAGCTTTTGATCCATTCTTTATTTAATACCAGTATATCCCATCCGAGTGTGATGATGCGCACTTCCATATTGCATAAATATCAGATCAGGTACAATACAAACTATATCTACGCTCAGGATAAGGCTATGTGGCTGGATCTAGCCCGTTATGGTAAAATTTTCAATATTAAAGAACCGCTGATCAAGTACAGGCTCCATGCCGATCAGGTATCCACTAAACATCAAAGTATTAGTCGGAATAACAGTGTTAAAATTTCTCAGTTGGCTTTTTCTGATATGGGAGTTGAAATCAGCGATGAAGAACTTATGGCTTTAATGCTGCTATGCTATCCCCAGTCCTGTGGCAGTCTGAAAAATCTTTTTATAGCTGGTAGACTCGTAGAAAGAATCTTAAAGCGCTTAAAAAATAATCCTCTGATAGATTATTCATATTTGCGTTCGTTTTTGGTTAATCGCCTCACGAGGATAATTGTCTATTCCAGTGAATTGGGTATACCAATCTTATTTTTTATTATGTCAAACCGTAGGTTGACGCTATTAAAATTTGGAAAGAAATTTTATATCAAAACTTTTACGAAAAAGGCTAAGTAACCCCGTTATCTCCCCAAAATATACTCTCAAAGTAAATTTGATTTTCAATTGATCTTTATAAAAAGATTGATTTTATAGCTTATTTTTTGTTGGAGGGAAAGTGATTTGGGCATCTTAACACCTTCCGTTCATATGAATAGAGACTTAAAAAAATCAGATGCTGTCCAGTATTAACTCTTGTCTGTAAGATAACCCTTTAAAATGAAAGTTTCAGTTATTATTCCCAATTACAACCACGAAAAATTTTTGAAAAAAAGAATTGAAAGTGTTTTGAACCAGACTTTTCGAGATTTTGAAGTAATACTTCTTGATGATTGTAGCCTGGATAGTAGTTGGGATATCATGCTGGCTTATGAAAACCATGAAAAGGTAAGTGTTGTTGAAAGAAATAAAGTCAATTCCGGAAGTCCTTTTAGCCAGTGGAAAAAGGGGATTTCAATGGCTAAGGGAGAATTGATATGGATAGCGGAAAGTGATGATTTCGCAGAACCTACACTTTTGGAAAAGTTAGTCAATTTATTTGATGATAGGGTAGTGATAGCCTACTGTAAATCCATATGGGTAGATGAGAATGACATTCAAAACAGACCTATTCCATATGATCCCACGGATAGGTGGGACCACTCATTCACTAATGAGGGGATGAATGAATTAAAATTTATAATGGGCAAACTTAACAAGATCCCAAATGCCAGTGCGGTTTTATTCAGGAAACCAAAGTATTTTCCAGACACCATCATTCAAATGAAATATGCCGGAGACTGGTATTTTTGGATATGGCTATTACTATCGGGAGATATATCCTATACACCGGAGAAACTAAATTATTTCAGGAAGCACACCGCAAGTTCCCGTCAATTAAAATCGATTTATCAAGAAATATCAAGGTTTGATGAAAATCTCAAGGTTATTAATTTTGCCCTGGATAAACAAGGAATAATGATGGACAGGCAGCAAGCCAAAAATTATGAATGGCTGGTGTCTAAACTGCACCGTAATCTTGCGCATAATTCCCGTTTGAGTTTTACATATTGGAATCCACCTATCCCTTTTATTTTTAAAAGCATGTATTATAAAATATTAATAGCAACTATATTCAATAGACTGCAGATAGAATTATCAAGGCAAAAAAATAATACCAAATTCAACAAAATCTAGGTTTAACTTAATGAATATAACATATCTCATTTTAGCCCATAGGTATCCTGAACAGCTGTTCAGGTTGGTAGAAAGGTTAAATGACGAAGGCGTCAATTTTTTGATCCATATAGATAAAAAAGTAAAAGATCCTGAATATCAGTATGTTTTAAATAAATTAGCACCTTTAAAAAATGTTACTTTTATAAAGCGCTATACCTGCTATTGGGGTGGGTATGGTATAGTTCAAGCTACTTTCCAAGGAATAAGGGAGGCCTTAGAAGGAAATATTCCCTTTGACTATCTTTGCCTGATGAGCGGACAGGATTACCCGATCAAAACAAATCATTATATCCGTGAATATTTTAAAAAACATAAAGGAAAATCATTCATTAATACCCGCTCTTTTCCTGTATCATTGTGGCATTATCATAATGGGGGATATGACAGGATACAAAATTGGTATTTCATTAATGCTAGAAATCAATATGGTTTCCCAAATAAGTTGTTCAATAAACTCCCTAGACTTTCGAAATTTATCAGTCGTACAATAGGTAGATGTGTGCCAGAGAGAAAATGGCCCTCTAGGTATAAACCATTTGGCGGTGCGCAGTTTTGGGCATTAGATAAAAAACATGTGTCCTATATAGGAGATCATATCCACCAAAACCCTGCTTATTTTAAATTTTTTAAACATGTACTGGTACCTGATGAAATATTATTTCAGACCATTATGGGAAATTATTCCCATTCAAAGGAAGAAATCATTAATGATACGCTCCATTTTTTGGAATGGCGGAGGCCGGGAGCTGTCCTGACTCGAGTTGATCAGGATAATATCATTCAGACTTCTCATTTATTTGCTAGAAAGTTTGATGAGAATGTAGACCCTACTGTATTGGATTGGATCGATAGGGAAATCTTAAATTTAAACAATTAAGGTATTTTTTGTAAGATATTTGGTAAAAGGAATTGAGAATAAAAATCATTTTTGTATATTTGAAAACCATTTTAGATAATATAAGATTTACAATTCATTAAGATGTTATTATCTATGCGGTAAAGTTAAATTATATAACCAAATAAAAATCTTTAGAATGATTAAGAATTTACAGTTTATTTCCTTAATGTTATGTGCAGCATTTTTTATAAGCTGTTCTGAGGATGAGGACATTCTTCCCGGTGGTGAAGATATTATAGAAGAGGTAGGAAATACCGATAGACCGAAAGACAATTCAGGCATCCAAGTATTTACTGACAACAATTATTACTGGCAGTATAATGGGGTACCGCTATTATTATTAGGTGGGGCCAAAGAGGATAATATATTCAATTTTCAGGAAGGGTTAGTGGACTATTTGGATCAGCTGGAGGCCAATGGGGGAAATTATATTAAAAATATGATGAGCAGCCGAACTCCAGGCAATGTATATCCATTTCTAAAAAATGCAGATGGTTTATATGATTTATCTCAGTGGAATCCTGAATACTGGAACAGGCTGGATAGGTTTTTAAGTTTATGTGCAGAAAGAGATATAGTCGTACAGCTCATTATATGGGACATGTGGGATTATTTCCGTACTGATGCTGACCTTGGCTATGGGGCCAATAATTTGGGATGGGAAAGCAATCCATTTAACCCAGCGCTAAATTCAAATTATACATCACAAGAAACTGGCCTGGCTACTGACATCGGTTTTTATCCTTCCAACAGACCTACATCACACAAGTTTTTCAAAACAGTGCCTAACCTAGAGGATATTACTTCTGTCAGGGGATACCAGGAAGCGTTTGTGAAGAAAATAATGGAAATCTCTTTGCCTTATAAAAATATACTTTATTGTATAAATAATGATATGGGTGAGGATATGGAATGGAGTAAATACTGGTCAGCATTTATTCGTAATGAGGCGGATAAAATTCAGAAGAAAATTTATATCACAGATATGCACAGAAGTGCAAATCTTTCTTCAACTGAACAGATAGAAATCTTAACTGACCGTAAGCATTTTGATTTTTTTGAAGCATCCCAAAATAATTTAAATAGTGGTGATGAACATTACAATAGGATTATTAATGCCCGAAATAGGATCAAAGATAATCCAGTACCGTTTAGCAACAGTAAAATATATGGCGGTGATGCCCCCTGGTCTGATGGGGTGGATCAAAGCATCCAAAGGTTCTGGAAGACGATCTTTGCCGGCAGCGCAGCTACCAACTTTCATAAGGAAGGTCCGTATACCAATGCATTTTCTATGGGATTTAATGAGCAGGGAAAAGCACAGATAAAGCACATGAGAATGTTTGCCGATGCTATGAATTCATTTAGTCCTGTACCTACTAATAATTTATTAAGTAACAGGTCTGCAAATGAAGCATTTTGCCTTTCTCATCAAAACAATCAGTATGCTGTCTATTTTCCTGATGGAGGTAATGTGGTCCTTAATTTACAGCAGGCTAATGGAAGTTATACGATGAAATGGTTTGACGTGATAAATGGTACCTGGTCAGCTGAAACCGAAGTTCAAGGTGCCAGAGATGTCGAATTGACTGCACCTGGTACAGGTCACTGGGCAGTATTGCTAAAAAGAAAAATATAAAAATTTAATCCAATGCTTCCCTACGCAAGGAAGCATTGGACTTTAAATTCATTTAATATTCTTTTCTATTTCATCCCTTGGAAATGAAGAAAACATTAATTACCGGTTCTACTGGATTTGTAGGTATTAATCTTATTAAATATTTAGCAATAAATGCTGAAGCCTCACTGCTTTTTGTGAATAGAAAAAATGTATACGGTGGGGAAAATTCTTATACTTATACTGATTTTTTCAATGGAGATGTGTCTGCTCACCATTATATCCATCTGGCAGGGAAAGCTCACGATCTTAAACAAACATCGGATGACGAAGAATATTTTAAAGTAAATTTTGAGCTGACAAAATCCATTTTTGACAGATTTTTAAAGGATAGGGAAGCTGAAACATTTATTTATATAAGTTCGGTAAAAGCTGCTAAAGACAGTATAAATGAAGTGCTGACAGAAGATGCCTTACCTGATCCAAAAACTGCCTATGGGAGGTCAAAACGAAAAGCAGAAGAATATTTGATGAATAATGTCCCCGCTGATAAAAATGTATATATTCTTCGGCCGTGTATGATTCATGGACCTTCTAATAAAGGAAATCTAAATCTTCTTTATAATATGATCTCAAAAGGTATACCTTATCCTTTAGGTGCATTCGAAAATAAAAGATCTTTTCTAAGCATAGAAAATCTGTGTTTCCTGATTCATCAGCTCATTAAGCGACCAATAGAATCAGGTATCTATAATGTAGCGGATGATAAGCCGATCAGCACTAACGAACTTGTCAAATTGATGGGGGATTCTATGGGTAAAAAAGCTACAATTTTAACATTGCCCAAAAAAGTAATATTAGGTTTGGTAAGAATGGGTGATGTTTTTAGATTGCCTATAAATTCAGAGCGCCTACAAAAGCTCACAGAAGATTATGTGGTGTCCAATAAAAAATTATTGGAAAATATGACTGTAGAATTACCGCTCTCGAGTAATGAAGGTCTCAGGCAAACGTTTAATTCTTTTAAGAAATGATGATATATGTACTTTTATTTTTAGGTTTTCTCTTAGTAGAGTTAATTTATTTTAAGATTGCTGAACGGTATAATATATTAGACAAACCCAATGAACGTTCATCTCATAAAATTCTGACCATACGGGGTGGGGGGGTGATTTTTCCGATAAGCTTGGTAGTAGCTCTGGCCCTAGGTCAGGTCACATGGATATTGGCAGCAGTAGTTGGTATCATAGCTTTAGTGAGTTTTATAGATGACATGTATTCATTAAGTCAGGGTCCCCGAGCTGCTATTCAGGTTCTTGGATCACTGCTTTTGTTTTATGATTTGGATCTATTCGAAGTCCATTGGATATTTATTGTCATCTCATTAATCCTATTGATAGGGTGGATCAATGCTTTTAATTTTATGGATGGGATAAATGGGATATCAGTACTATATACCCTTGTAACCCTTTATTCATTCTCATTAATACCTGTTAATCATGTGCATACTGACCTTTACATCACTCTTGCTTTAGCTTCGGCAGTATTTGCTCTATTTAATCTGAGGATAAAAGCCAAGGCATTTTTAGGTGATGTGGGAAGTATAAGTTTAGCCATTATTCTAGGATATTTTATGATATATACCATACTGAATACAGGCGGTAATTTTTACTATTTGCTATTCTTTTCCGTATATGGTGTGGATGCAGTTATTACCATTCTTGTTAGGATCATTAACAAAGAAAACATTTTTGAACCACATCGATCGCACTTATATCAGTTTTTAGCAAATGAAATTAAAGTGAACCATTTGGTAGTCTCAGCATGCTATGCGGCAGTCCAGTTAGCGATCAATCTGGTTTTTATACATTTTGTGGGCTTCGAAAATCTGAGCTGGTTTGAATTTTTGGTTTCTCTCATTATCATAGCAGGTATTTATTTTGCTATTCGCCTGAGAGTAATAAAACAAATGTCTGTACTTTAAATCTCTGTAAAGATTTATCCATAAGCCAAGATTATAAAGGAAGTATATCAATCTTCAGTTCAAGCGCTACTTTATATATTAAATTTTATTTGAGACTACTATAAAAGATAAAATGATATCTGTAATTATGCCCGTCTATAATGGCGGTAAACACCTAAAAGAAGCCATTGAATCCATTCTTAATCAAACCTATTCTGATTTTGAATTTTTCATCATTAATGATGGATCCTCAGACCAGTCGGAAGAAATAATCTTATCCTATGCTGATACACGGATCAGGTATGTGCTCAATGAGAAAAACCTAGGTATAGTTAAGACACTGAATAGAGGGATAGAGTTGTCCACGGCTAAATATATAGTGAGAATGGATGCAGACGATATATCACTTCCCCATCGATTGGAGAGACAGGTAGCATTTATGGAAACCAATCCGGAACTGGTAGCTAGCGGAACCAACATCCTCCGATTTTATAATGATGATATCAGCAGAACCAATCCATCTATGGTAGATTTAGATGATGGTTCCCTGAGGATAAAATCTATTTTTTATACTGCATTCTGGCATCCTACTATGATCATACGAAATGATGTTTTAAAGGCCCATAATTTAAGTTATAGAGCTGATTTTAAATATTCCCAAGATAAGGCACTATGGATAGCCCTTTCTTTACATGGAGCTATAGCAAATTTAGAAGAAGCACTTTTATATTATAGGGTCCATGAAAACCAGGTATCTACCAAGCATTTTGCAGAACAGTACGTCATCAGTATGGCCATTACCAGAGAGGCCCTCATTAATTTGGGCGTACCAATGGACAGGTTCAATAATAAGACTATCGGGTTTATCGCCTATCCCCAACGTTGTTATGACGTAAAGGAATTATATGAGGTGGATAAGTTTATTGCTGAAATAGTGACAGCTTTACATATGGATCCAAAATATGATCAGGAAACCGTGCTCAGGTTTCTCAAAGAACAGCTGATTAAGACGCTGCATAAATCTTTAAATATAGGTATGTCTTTGCTTTATTTCATTCATAGGAGTAACTTTTTGAACATTCAGGATTTTGATCTGAAATTTTTCGTCAAAGCTATCCTGAAAAGAAATACCAAATCGAGTGTCTGAAAAAATAAAATCTGGCTCTGCGGTCCTATGGATGTCAGTATCGTTTGTCTGTATCTGATTAACTAATGCCTGAAATTAAATGATAGCTTCAACTTCATTAAATTTAATTCTAATAGTTTTCTGAACTATCATTAATTTTACCCCTTTCATTAAATGAGTATTATGAGCAACCCACTAGTGTCTGTGGTAATCCCTTCCTATAACCACGCTATCTATCTATCCAAGGCCATAAAAAGTGTAAAAAACCAATCTTATACTAATGTAGAAGTTATAGTAATGGATGACGGTTCTACCGATCACACCAAGCAGGTGGTTGCTGATTTTGAAAATGTAGTATATCTGTATCAGCAAAATGCCGGACTTTCAGCGGCCAGAAATAATGCTATACCTCATTGTAAAGGTGAATTTGTTTTATTTTTGGATGCTGATGACTGGCTTTATCCAGAGGCTCTGAACCATCATCTCCGATATCTGTTAAAGGATCCGGAGCTTTATTTTGTTTCTGGAAGCCATATGAAGATATTCGTAGATCGAAATATCTTAATCCAAAAGGCTGATTATGACATTACCGAAGACCACTTTTTATATATATTACAGCATCATTACATCTCCCATCCCGCTTCAGTTCTGTTTAGAAGAAAAGCTTTGGATACCTATATTTTTGATATTAACTATAAGTCTTGTCAGGATTTTGCCATTTATTTGGCTATATCTAAAAACCATAAAGTATTACATCATAGTCATCTGGTGTCTGCATATCGCTTACACTCATCTAATATGTCTTCTAATTATGTTCTTATGCTCAATGAGCTATTAGATATATTGGATAAGTACAAACTTGATCTTCATTCTGAGAATGAATTGAAAGCTTATACAGAAGGCAGAAAAATGTTCATTAAATTTTATACAAAATCTCTTTATTGGGACAAACTGAGAAGATTTAAAATTAAAGGAACCAATGAAGAGGTGGGTATTCTGAGAAAGCATAACCCTTCATTATATATCAGGTATTTGGTCAATTATATATTAAAAAGATAGTTTTGTCTTAGGCTATAAATATCATTGCCAAATAAAACTGAAATTTTTTCCAGCATGGTCTTAAACACTTAATATGGTAATGAAATCATCGTCAATAGCAAATGATAGGTGCGAAAGAGGGTGATAAATATCTCTTGATGGTAAAGTGAAGCTGAAACAACCTGTCGTTTGCATTATTTATAATGTTATTTCCATCAAAACGATCAGTAAATAGATACATATAAGTGGCTTGTAGTCCTATATCCCAGTTAGGATGGATTTTTTTATTTACCCCTATCCTTATAGGTACATATCCCGTCACCCTGTTTTCTCTTACGTATGTTCTATTGATATCTCCATCGTTAACAAATTCAGAATCCGGTACTCTTAATGTGATATATTGATTTACCCCGGTGGTGGCTATAATCCCCAAACCTACGCCTCCATAAATTTGTAGGGAAGGTCGCCAAATATGGGAGTCAGATTTCCAGATATTAAACTGTGGCATGATATCTAAAAAGCCTGAAAAGTTTTTGTAGCTGATAGCCTGGTCTACATCTACAAATGGATTTAAGGATGCCACAGAAGTGAATCTATGATTGCTTTCTGATGACTGAAATCCCCCAGTGGTCACCAAAGAGAAATGAGGCCTTAATTGCTGGCTAAAAGCAATAAATCCACTTGGAAGTAAAACTGATGGTAGCGATGCATCATGATAGCTAAAATCTGTTATAGCTACAGATGGTCCTAAACCAAAAATTACCTGTCTATCTCTAGGGGTAAGGTCTTTGTAAAAATTCTGACCATATAAGGGGGCACTGATACTGCTGTATATAAAAAAAACAACAAAAATACTAATAATCCTTATATGCGTGCTTTTCATAGGAAGGTTGATTTTGCAATAGATATGCCAACTATAAAAGTTGATACGACAAAACAGCTGATTTTGCTAATTTTGCTGTTTAAACATAGTTTTTTTTCATTTAATAATAAAAAAATGCTATTTAATTTTTTGGTATGTACTTTGTAAAGTACCTTTGTAAATCAATATGAGGGGGACTTGGTTAGTCCTATTGTTTAATATCTTTAATATCATCCAAAAAAGAAATCATGGCATTTTTAAAAAATATTAATATTCTTCCTAGATGGGTAATAGCAGCCTTGGATACAACTATATTGTTTTATTCAGTAATCTTTGCCTATTTATTAAGACTTAATTTTGAATGGTCAGAAATTGGCAATTATTATTTTCTAGAAAGTAGTCTGTTTTTCACCTTTACTGGGGTAATTATCATGCTGATCACTAGAAGTTATCAAGGCATAGTAAGGCATACGGGGGTTAAAGATGCTTTTGTCATAGCTAGGACGATATTGTTTACTTTTTTGATCGTAGCACTGGTAGATTTTAGTTACGAACATATACTCAATAAATACTCGATAATGCCCCTCACGGTTATCATTATCGCATCTATTATTTCATTATCGCTACTTGTTTTTTATCGTCTGATGGTAAAAGAAATTTTTGGGTT
Source organism: Anditalea andensis (assembly GCF_000714815.1). Classification (GTDB taxonomy): domain Bacteria; phylum Bacteroidota; class Bacteroidia; order Cytophagales; family Cyclobacteriaceae; genus Anditalea; species Anditalea andensis. The sequence continues at coordinate 433,782 of NZ_JMIH01000024.1, forward strand.
TGCTAAAAACAAAACAAGGGAATTTGAAAATGTAGTCATTTTCGGAGCTGGTGAAGCCGGAATGTTGGCCCATGAAGTATTGATGAATGATACTAAAATCAATAAAAAGGTAATAGCATTTATAGATGATGATGCTAAAAAAGCAGGGAAATTCCTTGGTGGGTCTAAAATATATGGTAATATTCAGGATCTTGAATTTTTGTCTTTTAAATATAACGTAAAGGAATTAATTATATCCACACAGGATATACCCAGCAAAAGAAAAAGAGAAATTATTGATGAATGTCTGCGACTGGATATTCATTCCAGCATCATTCCTCCTATAGATGAATGGATGAGCGGAGGTTTAAACGCTGGTGGTATAAGAGAAGTGAAAATAGAGGATTTATTGTCCAGAGACTCTATCTCATTGGACAGCACCCACGTAAGCGAAGAGTTAGCAGGTAAAGTAGTGCTGGTAACTGGCGCAGGAGGTTCTATAGGTAGTGAAATAGCTAAACAGGTAGCACATTATAATCCTAAACTACTTATCATGTTAGATCAGGCGGAGTCTGCACTGTATGAAATCAACCACGAGATATTATCGCTAAATCTAGACGTAGATGTTATAGCCATATTAGCGGATATCAGAAAAGTAAAAAACCTTTCAGATATATTTAAAAAATATAATCCCCAGATTGTTTTCCATGCAGCAGCTTATAAGCATGTTCCGATGATGGAATCCTATCCAGAAGAGGCTGTTAAATGTAACATATTGGGTACACGTAATTTAGCTGACTTATCTGTGGAATATAAGGCAGAAAAATTTGTCATGATCAGTACTGATAAAGCAGTCAATCCTACAAATGTAATGGGGGCATCAAAAAGGATAGCAGAAATGTATGTCCAATCCCTCAATGATTTTATTTCAGGAATGAGTAAAGGAAATACAAAGTTTATTACAACTAGATTTGGAAATGTATTGGGATCCAACGGGTCGGTCATACCATTATTCAAGCGTCAAATTGAAAAAGGTGGGCCAGTAACTGTAACTCACCCGGATATCACACGTTATTTCATGACTATCCCGGAAGCATGTCAGCTAGTACTTGAAGCTGGTGTAATGGGAAATGGAGGAGAGATTTTTGTATTTGATATGGGAGAGCCTGTAAAAATAGTAGACTTGGCTAGAAAAATGATTCAGTTGAGTGGCAAAAAAGTAGATCAGGATATTAAAATAACATATTCGGGACTTCGCCAGGGTGAAAAGTTATACGAAGAGTTATTGAACAATGAGGAGGAAGTTAAGGAAACCCATCATCCTAAGATTATGATTGCAAAAGTCTCTAAGGTATCCTTTGAAGATATTCATGAGCAACTTGAGCTTTTTAATGGTCTGTTAAATAAATCCTCTGATGTATCACTGGTCAGCCACATGAAGACTATTGTTCCTGAATTTATTAGTAATTCATCAAGGTTTAACTTTTTAGACAGTAGAAAAGAAGCAATGACGCGATAATATTATTGAACCTATATAAAAGTAACAAAAAAAGAAGCTTTAAGCTTCTTTTTTTGTTACTGTGAAAGGATTTTTGCAATACGAAAATCATCTTCGTCTACTTCCTTATCATCTACTATAGCCTTTTTTATAGGAGTATATACAATTTTGTTATTGATAACGCCTACCATTACATCAGCTTTACCATTGATCAGCCCTTCTACGGCAGCCACGCCTAGTTTACTGGCTAAGGTCCTGTCAAAAGAAGTAGGTGAGCCACCCCGCTGAAGATGCCCCAATATAGTGACCCGGATATCATAATTAGGGAGAAATTTTTTAACCTTTTGTGAAATCTCAAGGGCACCACCGCTTTTTCCCCCTTCAGCTACGATGACTATATTGGATTGTTTTTTAGCTTTTGCTCTAGATTTTAATCTTTCGATTAGGGTCTCTATGGGCATTTTTCGTTCAGGAATAAGCGTAGCTGCCGCTCCGCTACCTATGCCGGCATTGACAGCAATAAATCCGGCATCTCTTCCCATTACCTCTACAAAAAACAATCTGTCATGGGACACAGCTGTATCTCGAATTTTGTCAATAGCTTGGATGGCGGTATTGCAGGCAGTATCATACCCTATAGTGCTATCAGTTCCTGAAAGATCATTATCGATAGTTCCTGGTATACCTATAGAGGGTATGCCGAATTCTTTGTAGAATAGATGTGCACCAGTAAGTGAACCATCTCCTCCGATTACTACCAGAGCATTTATATTATGGGCGGTCAGGTTATCATAAGCTTTTTTTCTGCCTTCTGGAGTACGAAATTCAGCACTTCGGGCGGATTTAAGAAAAGTGCCGCCTCTCTCCAGGATATAGCCTACATTTATATTTTCCAGCTTTTTTATATCATTTTGGATCATGCCTTCATAGCCCCTATATATCCCGTATACTTCAAGATTATAGTACTTGGCAGATCTTACTACTGCCCTAATGGCAGCATTCATCCCAGGTGCATCCCCACCTGATGTGAATACTCCTATTCTAGTGATTGGATTATTGCTCATATGTAGGGGTAGTGGTTATTTGTTGAATCATTAATTCTGCTGATGCCAGATTAGTGGCCAAAGGTATATGGTGTACATCACATATCCTCATGAGCATCTGTACATCAGGTTCGTGTGGATGTTTTGCAAGAGGATCTCTAAAAAAGATCACCAGGTCTAATTCTTTTTGGGCAGCTAAAGCCGCTATTTGGGCATCTCCTCCAAGTGGTCCGGATAGTAGCTTTTGAACTTTAAACCCAGCTTTCTCTATATGTAAGCCGGTAGTGCCAGTGGCTACCAGTGCTATATGGTTACCCTGCAGCTTATCCTTATATCCACTAAGAAAATGTACCATGTCGGCTTTTTTACCATCATGGGCGATTAAAGCAATTTTCATAAATAAGTTTCTTCTAATAGGTTTGAAGTCTAAAGTTATAAAAATCCCAGTAGGTATTGCAACAACCTACAATGAATCTAAAGCTATTTCTACCTGATATTGCATTATTTTGTTTCCAAAATGTAAAGTTTAATAAAACAAACAGTTCTACAAGAGGCAGTTCTTTATAGTAGAAATGCTTTGCCGGTAATTTTATATAAGTATAGTTTTATCATAGCATGATTTTATCCAGTTATATGATATAAATCATACTGGATCTACATCTATAATAAACCTGACAGATTTAAATGCTTTGGCAGCGGCAAGTTCTTCTAATACTAGTTTGAGGTGTTCTTTAAAAATAGGAGGCGCCTGACCATTTTTATCCAGCTTTATAAGAAGCTCAAAAATATATTGGTTTTTAATCTTACCTATTAATCCTTTTTCTGGACCTAAAATAATTTTTTTAACTGGAATGGCCTGCAATAAGTTTTTCAAATGAAGAGCTGCCGTTTCAGCTGTTTTAAATTCCTTGTGCTTGGATGTTATTTTTATATTTTTAACTAAGGGTGGGTAGAAAAATTGTTGTCTTTCCCCCATTTCCTGCAGGTAAAAATTCCTGTAGTCACCTGACAGAATTGACTGATAAATAGGGTGATCTGGTTTTCTGCTTTGAATGATGACATTCCCGGTTTTTTGTCTTCTTCCAGCTCTTCCCGCTACTTGAGTGATCTGCTGAAAGGCACGCTCTCCTGATCTAAAATCAGGAAAGTAAAGCAGCCTGTCAGCATCTACGATCCCTACCACTGTTACATTTCCAAAATCCAGTCCTTTTGTGATCATCTGTGTGCCTACCAATATGTCCACATTGCCTGCACTGAAGTTTTCGAGAAGGTTTTGATACCCATATTTACTTCTGGTAGTATCCAGATCCATTCTGGCTATACGGGCTTCAGGAAACAGCATAGCTAAATTTTCTTCTATTTTTTCTGTTCCTTGGCCTACTGTAACTAGATTATTACTGCCGCAGGCAGGACAGGAGGTAGGTACTTTCTGTTTGAACCCGCAGTAGTGGCAGCGCATTTCTTCACCAAATTGATGGTAGGTAAGGCTTACGTCACAGTGGTCACATTCAAGTACCCAAGAACAGTCTTCACAGTTTATATAGGGAGCATATCCTCTTCTGTTTTGAAAGATCAATACCTGCTCCTGATTATTTAAAGCTTCCTGTATTTTCTCCCTAAGCAGCCGTGTGGTGTCTAATTTTAGTAAGTTTTTCTTCTTGTCCGCTAGGATATCTGCCATATGGAAATGAGGTAGCTGTGCTTCGCCATATCTCAGATTCAATTCTACCAGCCCATATTTTTTTTGTCTGGCATTATAATATGATTCAAAGGATGGAGTGGCACTGCCCAAAAGTACCTTGGATTGGTGCAGATAAGCCAGCATGATAGCAGTATCCCTGGCATGGTACCTGGGGGCTGGGTCATGCTGTTTATAGCTCGTTTCATGCTCTTCATCAATGATGATCAGTCCCAGACTGTCAAATGGTAGAAATACGGCTGATCTTACACCTACTACAAACTGAAATCTTCCCTGGATCACTCCCTGCCAAACTTCTACTCGCTCATTGTCCGAATATTTAGAATGAAATACGCCCATTTTATTTCCAAATACTTTTGTGAGGCGGTTTACCATTTGGGTAGTAAGTGCTATTTCCGGCAATAAAAGCAATACTTGTGAGCCACTATCCATGACCTCTTGAACCAGCTTAATATAAAGCGATGTTTTGCCACTACCTGTTATTCCATGTAGAAGAACAGTTTGTTTCTCTTTGTAGGCTTCTTTAATTTGATTCAAAGCTTCTTCCTGAACAGGCGATAATGATAAGGTATCAGGGTTTGTAGGCAAGTTTTCAAACCTGCTTATAATTTTGGTAAATTCTTCAAAGATTCCATTTTTTATAAGAGTTCTTAATGAATTGACAGAAATACCGCTTTCTGTCAATAATTTTTTATCTAATCCTTCATGGTTTATTTTCTCATCTTTATATACCGGAACTTGCTGTAGGTATTTTAATATTATTTCCTCTTGTTTTGGCTTAGATTCTAATTTTGCAAATAAAGCCTCCAATGCAGATTTATCTGACACAAACAGGGCAGACAGTCTTATCCTGTTCTCAATTTTAGGAGTAAATTTTTCTTTTAGCTGCTCATAAACCAAAACCATTTCTTTTGCTACCAAGCTTTTGATGATGTGGTGGGCAGATTTTAGTTCTAGTATTTTGCCACATGCTTCAAAAGTTAACTCTCCCTCGGTTTCTAAGTGGTCAAGTATGATTTTTTCACGTTCATCTATAGGATAGTCACTTCCTGAATCCTGGAAAGTAGGATTTAGTTGTAGCCGGCTTTCACTGTTTAGTTTCATGCCACTGGGCAGTGCGGCATTCATCACCTCTCCTATATGACAGCAATAGTAATCCGCTATCCAATGCCAAAACTTGATCTGAAGTGGATTTACCATAGGTTGGTTATCCAATAGTTCTAATAGTGGTTTTGCATCGTATTCTTTGGGAGGTTTTTGATGGATTTTACCCACTATGCCTGTGAGTATTTTTCTTGTTCCGAACTGGACGATCACCCTAAATCCTATTCCAATTATAGGTTCCATTTCCCGTGGCACCATATAGGTAAACATCCAGGGAATAGGAACAGGTAAAATCACATCCGCAAAAATCGGGATGCTGGTTTTGTCGTCAATAGGGTTTCCAAATAAGTCTTCCAATTTAATAGAGCTCTTTTATAGTAGGTTATGCAATCTTAGAAAAAATGTAAAGGTTGGTTTACTTTTCACTATATGAAATAGCTGATTCGTATAAAATCTATTTGATGTAAAGATACTTTAGCAAATTGCTTTGATAAAGTATGGTTAAGCTTCTCTGATTTGCTTTTTTATCTTTGCTAGTTCAGCATCAAAATTCAAATAGTCCGGCATTTCTTTTATATTGATTAATAATTTGTTCAAAAACTTTTGATGTGCAGCAGATTTAGAATTAAATGGTTTGTGTTCAATAGACTTACGTAATTTAAGGATTTTTTCATCAAGCTCCTTGTATTTATCTGATATATATGTATCTGCAAATCTTGCATATATATAATTTTCCGCCTGTTCAGTTGGATGGATTAAGTCCTCTTTGTAAAACCTGTAATCCCTTAGGTCATCCATCATGAGTTCATAACTTGGGAAATAATGAACGTTTTCGCTTTGCTCTACCAATAGGGCTGCCAATACCCTCAAGAGGCTTTTGCTTAGATGATTATCAGGTATTCCGTCTTTAGTATGTCTTACCGGGCTTACTGTGAAGATGATATTGATTTCTGGATTTATATCTATCAGGTGATGATATAAGCTTTCAAATGATAACTTCATTTCTTCCAAGCTCAATAGCCGTTTAGTGAAAAGTGCTGCAGGTTGCTTATGACAGTTGGCAACTAGCTGCTCTGTGTAATTGTGCTGGTAAGCGTAAGCTGTACCTAGGGTGATAAAGAGGTGTGAAATTTTCTTAAGATAGCTGTTTGTAGACAGATGAATATTTTCTAAATCAGATATTAACTCCCCTTGGGTAGCCGCTGATAAGCTAGAATGGTAATTGTAGTGCAGGTATCTGTCTTGATAAAATATGCTACGGTCTATATTGGGAGATGTTCTCCGGATAGTATCTTCAAGGAGAGTAAACAGCGATACAGGATTAAAGATGGTCCCAAACGGGTTGATCAGTACATCATACTTCCTATCTTCCAGCCGCTTTCCCAGCATAGTGGCAAAACAGGATCCCATTGCCATTATTTTTGAATGGTGACTGATCTGATTAAGTGATGGGGGTATATTAAATGTAGTCCTTAAATTCATTCCGTGAAATTAGATATCTAAAGATACGTAATGGAACAGATTTTTAGCAAAATATGAATAGATGAATTCAGGCATGGGGACAATCTTCGACAATGAGAAACTCCGATGCTTATGGGGCTGTAAGATTAAATTTGGCCAAAAAACTATTTATAGATGATCATTAGGTCAAGAACATAAAAAAAGCCAAGAACTATGTTCTCGGCTTTTTGATATTTTTTAAAGTTGCTGATTACTCAGCCACAACTTCAAATTTTACATTGGTTTTTACTTCTCTGTGAAGATCTACCTCAGCTTCATATTCACCTGCTCCGGTAACTGAAGTATTGATAGATATTTTTTTTCTGTCAATATCGATTCCTTTAGCAGCAAGTGCATCTGAAATTTGAAGTGTGGTAACTTTACCGAAGATTTTACCTGATTCACCGATTTTAGCTTTTACTTCTAAGGTTACTTTTTCAAGTTGTGCAGCTAGATTTTCAGCTTCAGTTTTAATTTTTTCAGCTTTATGAGAAGCCTGCTTGATATTTTCCTCAAGGATTCTTTTATTGGAATTGGTGGCCAGTAGCGCAAAACCTTGTGGAATTAGGTAGTTCCTACCATATCCAGGCTTTACAGATACCAGGTCGTTCTTATAACCAAGTCCTTTTATATCTGTTTTTAAGATAACTTCCATTGTTGTAAATTTTTAAATGTTGAATAGAACAGAACTGATTACTTCAATCCGTCAGTTACATATGGCAATAGAGCCAAATGTCTAGCCTTTTTAATAGCAACAGCTACTTTTCTCTGGAATTTTGCCGAGTTACCGGTTAGTCTTCTAGGAAGAATTTTACCTTGCTCATTTACAAACTTCAATAAGAAGTTAGGATCTTTGTAATCTATATACTTGATACCTAGTTTTTTAAACCGGCAGTATTTTTTTCTATTCTCTACTCTGTTGATTGGTTCGTTCTTAAGTGTCATTTCGCAGCTTCCTCCTTAACTTCAGATTTTTTGTTAAATTCACCTTTTCTTCTTCTTTCAGCGTACACTTTTGCGTGCTTGTCTAAAACGGTGGTCAAGAAACGCAATACTTTCTCGTCTCTTCTGAACTCAAGCTCAAATCGCTTGATCAAAGTCGTAGGAGCATTGTATTCTACCATGATGTAAAAGCCGGTGCTTTTTTTCTGAATTGGGTAAGACATTCTCTTAAGACCCCAATTTTCAACATTTACTATTTCTGCCCCCTCTTCTTTTAACAAGTTCACGAACTTGTCTACGGTATCCTTCATCTGAACATCAGACAAAACGGGAGTTAATATGAATACCGTTTCATAACTTTTTTGGAACATTTGTTTATTCGTTTAATTAATATTTTTTAAACAGACCGCAAAATTAGAGCTTTATTTGGCTTTATCAAAACTTTGATAGATAAATATGTCAATCCGTGAAGTTATATTAATATAAGGGCAGTGGCCGAATTTATCTTGCGAATATATTCATATGATTTTATGGAAACAAAAGCTCCTATCGACTATAATGCCTTACTTCACTTCAAATTCCTTGTTTCCTATCTGAAAGCCATCAGCAAAAATACGCACTTTATATAATCCTGAAGTATAGTCAGTACCTTTTTCATAAAAATAGGTGAGCTGCTGACGGGTATTATTAAATAATATGTCTTGTTTGGCTGTATAAAATTCCTCTTTACCATTCAGATCAAAAGTACCTGATCCCCTTGCTATATCAAAGATTACCTGATTATTAGGAGCGATCACCTGTACAAATATATCTTTGGTCCCAGCTGGAGCCAAACTGTTTTCGGAAAGGTTAAAGGATATCTTAAGTTTATCCAGTTGCCTGTTTCGGAAATTATCTTCTCTTTCTCTTCCTCTCGAATTGATAGCTGCCACTTTTATATTTTCTGCTTTAAGTCTTTCAGCTACTGTTACTTTTTCAGTCAATTCTTGCTGTTTGATGTTAAGTTTTGCTACTTCTTCTTCTATTTGTGCCTTGGTGGTTTTAAGTTCCTTATTTTCAGAATAAAGCTGTTGGTTTTGTTCTCTAAGTTTTAGGATGTCTTCGTCCTTTTCTCGGAGCAGGTTGGCATAACCATCTATCTTACGGTTAAGGTTTGCTATTTCGGTGGCGGATCTTTTTCTGTCTGTATTTCGCTCAGTTATTAATTGCTCCCTAAGCTGTACCAGTGAGTCAATGTTTCCACCCAGGTGCTCTATTTCCTCTATCCTTAGGGTAAGCTGATAAGTCACTGAGTCAATTCTCAAATTAAGATCATTGTTTTCTTCTGAAAGGATGATGATCTCTTCTGCTTTTTTTTCTTTATCCTGATGATCGGTGTAAAGTTTTATACCACTTACAATTACCAATATAATCAAGACGATAATAAGTATATTTTTGCCTTTTTCTTTATTATGGCTTTTGTCAGAAAGATTGTCGTTATTCATAGTGAAATATATAACTCTAAAATTAGATAATTATTGATGCGAAATTCATTAAATTCTATTTATTGGACAGAAAGATACCTTCAACACGATACAGGATGGGATGCTGGATCTATCACTTTGCCGATAAAGCAATATCTAGACCAATTAAAGGATAAGTCGGTTAAGATACTGGTCCCTGGAGCGGGTAATGGACATGAGGCCGCATATGCATTTCATAATGGATTTGAAAATGTTCATATTTTGGATTTTTCACCTGTTCCATTAGATAATTTTATCAAGGAATATCCCAATTTTCCAAAAGAACAGATTCATCTAGAAGATTTTTTTCTTCATCATTTAAAATACGATCTAGTATTGGAACAAACTTTTTTTTGCTCATTAAATCCTTCTATGCGCAAAAATTACGTAAAAAAAATGAAAGATATTTTATTCCCTAAAGGGAAATTAGTGGGTTTGCTTTTTGATACATATTTTAATAAACAGGGTCCACCATTTGGAGGTACTAAAGACGAATACCATTCATTATTTAAAAGCGACTTTACTATAGGAATTATGGACCCCTGTTTCAATTCCATTCCACCTAGACAGGGTAGGGAATTATTCATCAAATTGATCAATAATCCATGATATAATGCGCTCTACTTATATTGGGCTTAAAGAATAAAACCCCGCATTCATAGAAATCAAAGCTTAACGTGATAAGCGGATGGGCCATTATTTCTTTCCAAGCTTTGGTCATCTCGGGAGACCAATATATGTCTCCTATGATAATGATACTGTCAGCACCCATTCTGGGGATCAACATGTGGAAATAAGCCATAGTAGCATCATAAGTATGGTTGGCATCTATTAAGATGAAATCGATATGTGGTAATTCTTTAATCAGTTGAGGGAGCAAAATATCTATATCCCCCAATCGGGAGGATACATTTTTCAGCTGTTTGAGATGTCCAGATGAAATATCATATAGGGTAGGATCTCCCTCGATCGTAATTAACCTGCCGGTAGTATAGGCTGAAAGGTATGCTGCATTAAGACCAACTCCAGTGCCCAGTTCTACACAGTAAATAGATGGGGTGATGCTAAGGAAATATTGGTAAAGCAGGTTAAACTTTTTCGGGGAATTGCTATACTTAGCCACCTTTTTTAAGGTTCTGTTGGATTTAGTAGAGGTTTTTTTGCTGCCAGCCCCCAGATCGTGCATAGGTAGGATGCGGTTATCCATTAAAAATTTTTTTCTAATGGTTTCTATCTCGGGATTTTTTTTGTGTTTTTTATGTGCCAGTAATCCGTCATAGATTTTATAGGCTAGAGGAGATTGTATGGAATGGCGGTCTTCTTTTAAAAAAAAATATTTGATGTACTGTATTAAATCGTGCAATTCTATGCTAATTAATTATTGAAAATGGCGGCTATTAATTGAAATTCAGGTATTTGAACTTCAATCCTTTTTCCATCTATGAGTCTTTCCATAAAGTAACTTCCCCGCATCTTGCCGAGCCCTGATTTTAGGTTGCAGCCCGAAACATAAGAGTGTGTCTGACCTGGCTCGAGAATAGGCTGGTTGCCCACCACTCCATCACCTTCGACTGTTTTTAATAATTCTCCTGCATCAAATATTTCCCATTTACGGCTGAGCAGCTGAATGGTGGATTTGCTGTCATTTTCTATCAATACCTTATAAGTGAAAACATAATGGTGCTGATGCGGGCTGGAGAAATCCTGCTGGTAATTTGCATTGATACTTACTTTTATCCCTTCTGTGATTGCGGTAGCCATTTTTTTGTTTCTAGGTATAAATTATACGAAATTCAGGCATTCTTATTTTAATCCCAATATAGTAAAAGAAAAATGGATTTATTATTAAATGAAAAGTGGAAAACAACCTTAAGCGAAGAATTCCAAAAACCATATTTTATTTCATTAATGGCATTCATCGAGGATGAATACAAAAATAAAACCATTTATCCGTTAAAGGAAAATATATTTGAAGCCTTTAATAAATCTCCTTTGGAACATACTAAAGTAGTGATACTGGGCCAGGACCCTTACCATGGCCCTGGCCAGGCACATGGCCTAAGTTTCTCAGTACCTGAGGGAGTGAAATTGCCTCCTTCTCTCCGAAATATATTTAAAGAAATACAAAGAGATTTTGGCCAACCTATGGCTGAATCAGGGAACCTGGTAAAGTGGGCTGAGCAGGGGGTGTTGTTATTGAACGCTACCCTGACGGTAAGGAAAGGTGAAGCGGGTTCTCATCAGAACAAAGGGTGGGAAGTTTTTACAGATGAGGTGATAAAAGCCATCAGTTATCATAGAGAAGGGGTGGTATTTATGCTGTGGGGATCATATGCACAGAAAAAAACAAAACTTATAAACCCAAATAAACACCTTATTTTAAAAGGACCTCATCCAAGCCCACTTTCAGCCTATAGGGGTTTTATAGGTTCCGGCCATTTTTCCAGTGCAAATGAATATCTGGTCCACCTTGGTAACGCACCTATAAAATGGTAACCAAAAAGCCCGGCTATCGGCCGGGCTTTTTGGTTAATTTATTGGATTGAAAAATCTTCTCCACCTGATTTTATTAAACATATTCCTATGTTTGTCCAGAGATAGCCAGAGGAACCAAGCTTTTCCCACGATATGGTCTTCAGGTACAAAACCCCAATATCGGGAGTCAAGGGAGTCATGTCTATTGTCTCCCATCATGAAGAAATAGTCCTGATTAAAAGTATATGATTCTATCAGCCTTCCTTCTATGTATATTTGATTGGCTTCTATTTTAATATCTTTATGTCCTTCGAATCTTTCTATTGTAAATGCATATTTTCTAACATTGTCTTCATCTGTAAGATCTATGGTCCATCCCTTGCCAGGTATTTCCAAAGGACCAAAATTGTCCCTGTTCCAACTATAATAGGCACCGTCAGGCATAATATCAGGTTCACCCATCCCTTCTTTATAGGACCGCAGGTTTACTCCTGTGATTCCGTTTACGCCTGAGAGCTGAGTAGCTGTGGCTGGTGTAGTTGAAATCATGTATCCTGAACCGTCTGAAAATGGATATACACTCTCAGGGTTGATGTCATATTGCTGAAAAAATTCCATGCTTAATCTACGTGCAGTCATTAATTCATAGGCAAACTGCATATTGGCAGGGTTTTCAGCCGGTGCTCCGTTGATATAGATCTGGGTGTTTCTGATTTCGAGTACATCACCGGGTATGGCCACCGCTCTTTTGATATAATTGGTCTTCAGGTCCGATGGATGTTCAAACTCTACAGGATAATTAAACACAACGACGTCATTTCTTTTCACTGAGGTAAATCCTGGTAATCTAAAGTAAGGCAACTTTACTGCCTCAGAGTAGGAAGGGATATTGGTTCCCCAAATAGTTTGATGCGTCAAGGGCATCTGTATGATGGTACGTGGGGTCCTAGTACCATAGTGCATTTTGCTCACAAAAAGAAAATCCCCTACCAATAGGGATTTTTCCATCGATGCAGTAGGTATGGTAAATGGCTCTAAAAACAACCATCGGATTAAACTAGCGGCAATTACGGCAAAAACCAATGCATCTACCCATTCACGGGTAGGTGATTTTTTCTTTTTTTCTCTCGACATTTTCACTTTCATAATTTAAAAAGATAAAAAATCATTCATGGTTAATAAACCTTTCCGGTCTTTGATCCATTCGGCTACCAAAACTGCACCAAGTGCGAATCCTTTTCGGTTATGAGCAGTATGTTTGATCTCAATATCATCTATATCAGACTGGTAAGTAACGGTGTGGGTACCGGGTACTTCGTTTATTCGCTTTGAACTGATGAGAATATTGTGTTCATTATCGATCGGGTCAGTGTCCAGATTCCAACGCTTGGCCCTGCTGACTTTATTGATGATGTCCTCAGCCAGCGTAATGGCTGTTCCGCTGGGAGCATCTTTCTTTTCGGTGTGGTGAACTTCTTCCATACTTACCTTATAGCTGGGCTGTTCATCCATGAGTTTGGCTAGATATCGGTTGATTTTAAAGAATATATTTACCCCGATACTAAAGTTGGAGGCATAGAAGAATGTCCCACCTTTAGATAAGGCAAGTCGTTCAATATCCGGTTTTTTATCCAGCCATCCGGTGGTACCACTTACCACTGGTATGCCTTGCTCTAGGGCCCATGTTATGTTAGAAATGGCCGCTTCCGGCTGACTGAACTCTATGGCTACATCTATGGTGGTGCCATCCAAAGCATCCAAATCACTGATGTTTTCTTCTGTAATCTTTCCTATGATAGTATGGCCTCGTTCTTCTGCTATTGCAGAGATGATTTTACCCATTTTACCATATCCCAAAATCAATATGTTCACTTTTTTAAAACTTTAATTTTACTGATAAACCTATTAAACTTGACCCTGCGTACATATTTTCATATGAAGGTCTGATATCCAGACTCAGATCATCACTGATATCAAATCCTGACAGATGTGCATCGACGAGCGAATCTACGATATTGATAGCATAAATTATCCCAAATACCATATAATTTAAATCCCTGTTCCTCCTCCAATAATTCACATTTCTTATAATACCATCTTCATTCAGGTTTGGAAATGGATTTTGACGGGGGTCATCAGGGTTACGGGCTATCTGTAAAGCATCCCTGAAAAGCAGATATCTCCGGCTGTTAAAATCCAGAAAATATACATTGGTGATAATACCACCATAGATAATGGGGACTTTCCACATCTTGTTATTATACACTTGACCTGCTCCAGGTAATATAGCAGATAGTAATGCTGCCCTGGTAGGGTCTTTAGCTGCAGATGGATCCAGTTTTATCCTATTAGCATCCGGAGATTCCAATGTTACACCTCTGGCAGTAGTATCAGTGGTTACCTGCCCATATCCATCCGCTGATATTATAAATATTAAAACAAAAACAGCAATAGCTTTTGAAAAAACTATTGCCTGTAAGGTTTTACCGCTTAAGTATATACCTAAGTTCTTTATCACTTTATATAATTTCAAGAATTTCTAAAATCCTGTTAAGGTCATCGGCAGACCTGAATGGGATCTTAATTTCGCCTTTATCCTTATGATCAGCCTTCAGCATTACCTTTGAGCCAAAATGGGAGGCTAGTTTCTGTTGTAGTTTACCGATTTCATATTTTTTCAGGGGATCTAAGCTACTCTGGGAAGCTTGAGGTTTTTCCTCAGGTTCATTGTTTAGTTCCTTTACCAGCGCTTCTACCTTACGTACACTTAGTTCTTCTTCTACCGTTTTCTTAAAAATGGCCAACTGTTTATCCACGTCTTCTACATTGATGAGGGCACGTGCATGTCCCATGGATATCTTTTGGTCTCGGATGCCAGCCTGTATATCGGGCGGCAGCTTGAGTAGGCGTAGGTAGTTATTTACCGTGGTCCTGTTTTTGCCTACACGGTCTCCGAGCTGCTCCTGCTTAAGATCACATTCGGTCAGTAATCTCTGATAGGACTGGGCTATCTCCAGTGCATTCAGATTTTCCCTTTGAATATTTTCTATCAGCGCCATTTCCAGCATTTGCTGATCATTCGCCGTTCTGATATAGGCGGGGATTTTAGTAAATCCAGCCATTTTGGATGCCTGAAATCTCCTTTCTCCAGATATGAGCTGATATTCACTGTCCCCCAATCTCCTGACGGTAATGGGCTGTATGATCCCTTGCACCTTTATGGATTCAGAGAGTTCTTCCAATGCCTCCTTATCAAAATGAATCCTTGGCTGAAAAGGATTTACCTGTATATCCTCCAACAGTATTTCATTAATACTGGCAGATGGGGGAGGGGTTAGTGCTTCTGTAGTTCTGACTTTTTTTGGACTGTCTTCTAATAATGCACCCAATCCTCTGCCTAATGCACTCTTCTTTTTTATAGGGTTATTATTAGCCATATACTATCCGTTTACTTTTACTACGTTATTTTTCTCCGCTATTTCGCTTGCTAGATTCAGATAAGCTATAGCACCTTTTCCTTCTGCATCAAATGCTACCACCGGTATGCCAAAACTAGGTGATTCACTCAGTCTTACATTCCTTGGTATAATGGTCTGAAACACCATGTCTTTGAAATGCATGCGTACTTCCTCTACTACCTGATTGGATAGCCTTAGTCGTACATCATACATTGTCAATAAGATTCCCTCAATTCCCAGGTCCGGATTGAGACGAGTCTGAATGATTTTAATAGTATTAAGCAATTTACCCAGTCCCTCCAATGCAAAATATTCGCACTGCACGGGTATAATGACTGAGTCTGCTGCTGTAAGGGCGTTGATAGTAATAAGTCCTAAAGAAGGGGAGCAGTCTATGATAATAAAGTCATAAAGATTTTTGATAGATGCTATTACTTCCTTCATTTTTTCTTCTCTGTTTTCCAGATTGATCATCTCCACCTCAGCCCCCACCAAATCTATATGGGAAGGTACCATGTCCAGATAATCTGTACTGGTGGGCATGATGATAGAATGGATATCAATCCCATCCACCATACATTCGTATATGCTGGTCTCTATTTCTTTTGGATCCTGACCAAGCCCGGAAGTGGTATTGGCCTGAGGGTCGGCGTCTATTACTAGCGTTTTATATTCCAATACTGCCAGACTGGCCGCTAGGTTCATGGCTGTAGTAGTCTTACCTACCCCACCTTTTTGGTTGGCAATTGCAATAACTTTTCCCATTATTTGCGATCAAAGGGTAATTTTTTCCCCAATATTAAGCATTATCAATTCTTTTCCTGCTTCGAGTGCTGCTTTTTTTGCTTCACTTGCCTCTATCTTTATATAAGGAAAGGTGTCGTAATGCATTCCTATAAATTTATCGGTTCCCACAAAATCAGCAGCTTTGATAGCATCATGAATATCCATGGTGAAATTATCTCCTATAGGAAGAAAAGCAAAATCAATAGTAAATGCTTCACCTATTAACTTCATGTCATAAGTTAAAGCGGTATCTCCGGCATTATAAAATGTTTTATCATCTGTCTGGACCACAAATCCGCCGGGATTTCCCCCGGCAGAACCGTCCGGCATCGTGCTGCTATGGATGGCGTTCACATATTTGACTTTACCAAAATCAAAAACCTTACTCCCCCCATGGTTCATAGGATGTACATTTTCCAATCCCTGTTTCTGAAACCATGATACCACTTCAAAATTCGAAATCACCATAGCTCCCGTTCTCTTGGCTATGCTCACCACATCGGCCACGTGGTCTTCATGACCGTGTGTCACCAGTATATAATCCGCCTCTATGGTGCTAATATCAATACTTTTTGCCTGATCATTGGGAGAAATGAATGGGTCAAATAAAATATTTATACCTGAGATATTGACCAAAAAGCTGGAATGTCCAAAGAATGTTACCTCCATCGTTATTTGTATTTTAGGTTGTGGATACTTACAAAGATATAAGTTTAATCCTTACTAGAAACAGTTTGTTATCCACACCGCTATGTGGATATGATTTCAGGCTGGAATTTAAGAGTTTAACGGTATATTTTACATAATATTTCCCGTTAATTATCTGAAACAAAAAAAGAGTAGTGCTTGAAAACCACTACTCTTTTCTATGTACTACAAAAGGTTTATTTCTTTTTCTTCGGAGTGTTTTTTTGAGCTTCAGCACTTTTCATAGCATCTTCCAATTTTTGCTGAAACTTTGATTTTTTCTTATTGGCATTTTTCTTTTTGCTTTCTTCTACTTTGGCTCTGATCTTAGAGTCATCTACAAAAGCCTTGATCAAGGCCTGCTGGCCAAATGTCACCATATTTGACACAAAGTAATAAAAACTTAATGCAGCAGGGTAGGAGTTCAGCACAAACATAAATCCTATCGGCATGATATAGCCCAGGTTTTTCATTGGTCCCTGTGCAGCGGTAAGCTGGTTATTAAACCTTGTATACACAATCTGTGAAACGGTCATCAGCAAAGTGAACAAGGACACGTGGCTCCCATAGAAAGGGATAGTAAATGGCAGGTTGATCACCGAATCATAGGTAGAGAGATCATGTGCCCATAAAAACGATTCCTGTCTTAATTCTATAGAGTTTGGGAAGAAGAAGAACATGGCAAACAAGAACGGCATCTGCAACAACATAGGAAGACAACCACTGATGGGACTAACCCCCAACTGGCCGAATAGCTTCATCTGCTCCTGCTGCTGCTTGGTAGGATCATCCTTATATTTCTCTTTCAGCTCATCTATTTCTGGTTTGATGACCCTCATTTTAGCCATACCCACATATGACTTGTACGTCAGCGGAAACAGGAATAGTTTGATGATCAATACGATCAAAATGATGATCACACCATAGTTAGTGAAAAACCTTTCCAGAAAATGGAAAAGATTCACGATAATGTATTTGTTTACCCAGCTGACAAACCAGTAACCCATCTCCACGTTTTTATCAAAACCAGGGGTAACTTTCCTTAAAAGGTTATAATTATTGGGACCAAAGAAATAGGAGATATCTGTACCTGCCTGGTCTAAATTAAGGATCAGGGTGGCAGACATGTTTTTGACAGACATGGTGTCTGTAGGGATTTCCTGCGCCAAGTTGCCACTTTGGAACTGCTGTCCTGCAATGATGGCGGAAGTGAAAAAACGCTGCTTGAAAGCTACCCATTTTAGCGGTTGATTTACCTGCTCAGCATCAGCAGTAGCTGTGGTGCTCAGGTAATCATAGCTTTCATCAGCCGTGAAGAAGTTCATATAGGTCTTCCTCCTGGACTCTTCTATATCTGCTTCCTGTTTGATGAGATTATCTTCCCAGTTGATGGTGATATTTCTATCTGTAAGGAGATCTGAGCCAGCAGATGTACTGATGTTCTGGTTCAGCACATAGCTATCATAAGGCAGAAAGTATGTTCTGGTTAAGGTGCCAGCAGGTGTATTGGCGGTAAACACCACTTCTGTACCCGGTGCTTCTGTATCCCTGACTTCCCTGATAGCGGGTTCAAAGTAGATATTGTTCAAACTTATAGGACCCTGTCTGGTTTGCACCTGATAGTTGATAGATGAACTGGCTTCGTCCATTAGAATCAATGGTTGCTGATCCCATCTTAAATGTCTTTTTAGTTCCACTGATCTGATTTCACCACCTTTATTGGAGAAGGTCACGACCATTTCCTCATTTTGCAGCTGTATAGGTTCTTCTTCTCCTGTAATCAGCCCCGCAAAAGCTCCGAATTGTCGCTGATTTCTGATTTGGGCTAAACTGTCTGCTTCTTGTGGAACTGCCTGTGAGGCTGACTGTTGTTCAGGCCTGTTCGCATCTACGACTTCAGTGTCTGTAGGGGTCTGTACCTCTGGGGTCACTGGCTCTGGTGTACTGGAAAAAAATACCGAATACAATAGAATGACTGCTGCGAATAGGATTAAACCTGTCGCTTGATTTTTGTCCATATTACTCTGATTATTACAAACAGAAGATCTAAAAGAGATCCCTGGTCTGCTTAATTGATTTAAATTTTAACTTTATTTTCTATAGCAGCTTTGATAAACCTCACAAACAGTGGGTGGGGTCCCAAGACCGTACTTTTGTATTCTGGATGGAACTGTGCCGCTACAAACCATGGATGGTCTTTGATTTCGATGATCTCTACCAGTTTGGTTTCGGGGTTGATACCTGAGGCAAACATACCATTTTCTTCATATTGCTTCAAGTAGTGGTTGTTAAATTCATATCTGTGCCTGTGTCTTTCATTGATCTTTGACTTACCGTAAGCTGCACTAGCCCTGGTGCCTTTTTTTATTTCACAGGGATAGGAGCCCAGCCTCATTGTACCTCCCATTTCTACTACATTTTTTTGTTCTTCCATGAGTGCTATGACCGGATGAGGAGTTTGAGGGTCCATTTCTGTACTATTGGCGCCCTTGAGGTGAAGGACGTTTTTGGCAAATTCTATAACGGCGACCTGCATACCTAAACAGATACCCAAAAATGGGATTTGGTTTTCCCGGGCAAATTTAACTGTTTCTATCTTACCATCAAGCCCTCTTTCACCAAATCCTGGTGCCACCAGGATTCCATGAAGCTCCTCCAGCTTTCTGCCTACATTGTCGGGGTTAATTTCTTCAGAGCTGATGAGTTTGAGATTGACTTTACATTCTGTGGCTGCACCGGCATGGACAAAGCTTTCGATGATAGATTTATAAGCATCAGGTAAACTTACATATTTGCCTATCAGACCGATATTGATTTCCTGTGTCGGATTTTTGAGCTTACCCAAAAACTCCTTCCAGTGTTCTAATTCAGTATTTCCCCTGGCGGTCAGTTTAAGTTTGGTCATCACCCTTTCATCCAGTTTTTCCTTTTTCATCAGTAGGGGTACATCGTAGATGGTATCAGCATCCAGCGCTTCAATCACCGAATTAAGCTGCACGTTACAGAAAAGTGCTACTTTTTTCTTTACGTCCTGAGGAAGATGATGCTCTGACCGGCATACCAGTATATCGGGCTGAATACCTGCTTCTAGTAATTGCTTTACCGAATGTTGGGTAGGTTTGGTTTTTAATTCCTTGGCAGCGGCTAGGTAAGGGATCAAGGTGAGGTGGACTACCAGAAAATTATTTGGCCCCAAATCCCACTTGGCCTGTCTTACTGCTTCTATAAAAGGTAAAGATTCAATATCACCGACGCATCCGCCTATCTCGGTAATTACTACATCATATTTACCATCTTCTCCTAATTTATAGAAATTGTTTTTGATTTCATCTGTGATATGGGGGATCACCTGTACAGTTTTCCCAAGGTATTCACCTTTTCTTTCTTTGGTGATCACATTGTTATAAATCCTGCCCGTGGTTACATTGTTGTTTTGGGAAGTAGGGGTATTCAAAAATCTTTCATAGTGCCCCAAATCCAGATCCGTTTCAGCTCCGTCTTCTGTGACATAGCACTCGCCATGCTCATAGGGATTGAGCGTGCCTGGATCGATGTTTAAGTAAGGATCGAATTTTTGGATGGTAACGTTGAAGCCACGGGACTGGAGGAGTTTGGCCAGAGATGCAGCTATGATACCTTTTCCTAATGAGGAAGTTACCCCTCCGGTAATAAATATGTACTTGGTAGATGAAGCCATAAGAAGCTGAGGAAATTTTGTTTTAATTCTTATGGGATACAAAATTAGGTAAATTTCCGGATTAAATGTCTCAAAAGAGATTTAATATTCGGATAGTAGGGGTGGATAGCCTGCTTCTATTTTTAGTAAATCTCGTAAATTATAAGGTACAGTCAATAATCTGTTTTACTTTTGGACTTTAAACAGAAAATAGCAACAGTGGAAATCAAAACAATTACAAAAATACTGACTGATGAAGGGCGGATTACTTTGAAAGACAAAGACGGCCTTCTTTTCGATCTTATCGTTCCACATAAGTGGAGCAGTGAAAAAGATGATGCAGAAGGCATTTTCCTCCTGTTTGATTTGTTTCAGATAAGAGGTATAGCAGAACAGTTCTCCGAAGTGGCTTTGGATATTGTAGAATTTTCCGAAAAACCCGTTATATTTCATACCCCAGCAGGCAGGGCTCTCCCAGGTGGCCCTATTACGGAAGGGAATGTGAAATTTTTGATGCTTAAGAAAGGGTTTTGGAATACGCTGTTGTTCAATTTTGGAAAGCCTTTGGTGTTTCAGAAATCTAGGCATAACGGTTCCGAATATATATTGCAGGATAATTTTCCTATGGCACACAGAAGCCTCTATTTGGGACCTGATGGAGATGTGAAAATATTGGATTAATGAATTTTAAAGCTAATTTAGATCATTTAGAGATATTTAAAAAAGTAGGTAGCTGTGCTGACCAACTTGGTGTGGATACCTATGTAGTAGGAGGTTATGTAAGGGACCTGATTTTAAAGAGAGAAAGTAAAGACATTGATTTTGTCTGCGTGGGAAGCGGTATAGCCTTGGCCCGCCATGTAGCTCAAAGTTTTGACACCCACGTGCCGGTATCTGTTTTTAAAAATTTTGGTACTGCCATGTTGACCATAGACGGTTTCGAATTGGAATTTGTAGGAGCACGAAAAGAGTCTTACCGGGAGGATTCTCGTAAACCATTGGTGGAAGACGGTACACTCAAAGAAGACCAAGACAGACGTGATTTCACCATCAATGCAATGGCCATTGGCATCAATGTGCATAATTATGGTGAGCTAATTGACCCTTTTGATGGACTGAGAGATATTAAGCGAAAGCTCATTAGAACCCCTAAAGATCCTGACATTACTTTTTCAGATGATCCATTGCGCATGATGAGGGCTGTCAGATTTGCGGCCCAACTTAAATTTGACATAGAGCCTTCCACTTTTGAGGGCCTTATGGGGAATGCCGAAAGGCTCAGAATCATATCAGGGGAGCGGATCATAGATGAACTGAATAAGATCATTCAGTCTCATACACCTTCCTATGGATTCAAATTGCTATTTGTAAGTAAGCTATTGCACCAGTTTTTTCCAGAAATGGTAGATTTGCAGGGCGTAGATTCGGTAGGGGATAAGTCACATAAGGACAATTTCTATCACACCCTTCAGGTCCTTGATAATGTGTCACACATGTCTGATGACCTATGGCTGAGGTGGGCAGCGATCATGCATGATATAGCTAAGCCAGCTACCAAAAGATTCAATGATAAAGTAGGCTGGACATTTCATGGTCATGAAGATAAAGGTGCCAAGATGACCCCCGGGATATTCAGAAGGCTGAAGTTGCCCATGGATGAAAGGTTAAAATATGTCCAGAAATTGGTAAGACTGCACCTTAGGCCTATAGCACTGGTAAATGATAAGGTGACAGATGCTGCCATAAGGCGATTATTGTATGAAGCAGGTGATGATATCGATGATCTGATGAAACTTTGTAGGGCGGACGTGACCTCAAAAAACAATAATAAGGTAAAACGTTTTTTGGCCAATTTTGATAAAGTGGAACAGAAGATACAGGATGTAGAGGAAAAAGACCATGTGAGAAATTTCCAGCCTCCGATATCCGGTGAGGAAATTATGGATATATTCAAATTAAATCCATCAAAAATCGTCGGGGAACTAAAAGAAGAAATAAAAGAAGCTATATTGGAAGGCGAAATACAGAACAATAAAGAGGAAGCTATTGAGTTAATGTATAAATTAGCTTCCAAAAAAGGATTAAAACCATCAGAAAATTAACCCAGTATATTATGAATAAAATTAAAGTTCTAGCCCTGGTGCTGGTTATGGTCAGCACTAATCTCCTGGCACAGGAAGCCACTACACCGGCACCAAAGGATCCGCTGCAGATAAAGAACGAATCGGATCAAAAAATTTATCAGATGGCTTTAAGGTACAATGACACCAACGTGGCCAAAGTAAAATTATACGAGCTTATTGAAAGAAATCCTACCAATCCCAGGTATGCCGAGTTACTGGCCACGCTTTATTTTGAAATGGAGCAATATGCTTCTGCAGCACTTATAGCCATGGATATAGTGGAGAATAACAGTAAAAATACAGCTGCCCTCGAAATAGCAGCATATTCCCTAGAGCAGTTAGGCGCTTTGGACAGGTCATTAAGACATTTCGAATCGCTATATTTATTGTCAGGAGATGTTTACAGCTTGTATAAGTCAGCTTATCTTCAGTATACTTTAAAGAAGTATGAGGAAGCACTGAACTCTGTAAACATGCTGGCAAAAAACAAAAAGGCAGACGAAGAGAAATTAGCTTTCCCTACCAAAAACAATGAACAACAAGAAATCCTTATGAGAGCAGCAGCCCTTAATTTAAAAGGTCTTATTTATAAAGATCAGGGCAGTAATACAGAAGCTAAGAAGGCTTTTGATGAAGCTCTTGCTGTGGAATCTAATTTTGAAGTGGCAAAAGAGAATATAGCTTCCCTACAATAGGTTAAGCTTCATTGATACTTTTAAAAGAGGAATCCTAGGATTCCTCTTTTGTCTTCAAGAAGTTTTTTATAAAGTATAGTCTTTTTGAAAGTCTGTTTTTACAATTGGGTAATTAAAAACTTTTTATTTTCAATTAGAATATTTTTTCCTCAAAAAGATTTTCAATACAATTTGTAACAGCATATAAAGATAAACCAGTATATTGTTTTACATATAATCTGTATGCATTAATATCATCAGATGATTAAAGTATGGACAAGTGCGTCACAAAGCTGACTCCCGGGCCATATTCGGAACAGGCTATCCCTCCTTGAGTACGGGACAAGTTATCAAAACAAAAAAACAATAATATAGCGATGAATAAGAATATTTTTCAACTGCCAAGAAACCTGGTTTTTTTTATCATGTTTGTCATGCTTACTGGTCAAGCTGTAGCCAGACAAGAAAATCCATTTACCGGAGATAATCCATGGCCAGATATCAGAAAGGAAAGAATCACTAAGGTATTGCCAGAGGCTATGAAAACAGCAGGCGTAGATGCTTGGATTGTGGTATGCCGGGAGAATAATAATGATCCCATCGCCCATCATATCGGCGGGGAAAATGCAGGTGGGACCGCAGTGTTTTTATTTTACATTAAAGATGAAAAATTTGGTTCCATAGTTTTTTCCCCTGCAGGGGAGGCTACAGCATTGGCAGACCTCCATATACATGATCAGGTCCTCCCTATACCGAGGGGGCATTCTGCTATAAGTGCTGCTGCTGAATATGCGAAAAGCAGACCGTTTACAAAGATAGCGGTTAATAGTTCATCGGAAAATGAAATGGCAGATGGGTTAAGCTATACTCAAAGAAAAAATATGGAAGAAGCTTTTGGTTCTGAAGCTGCAAAATTTGTCTCTTCCAATGAACTTCTGTATGAGTGGTTAAGCATTAAATTGCCTTCCGAAGTAGATATAATGAAAAAAGCTGCTCAGCTGACCTCAGACTGGCAGTATGAAGCGTACTCCCAAGTACGGCCTGGGAAAAGTACAGATGCAGATATAGCAAAGTTTTTAAAAAACAAAATAGCCGAATACGGATTTAAGGATGGATGGGCAGCAGATCAGAATCCCAATGTCAACTCAGGTCCCGACCGGGGGCATTCCCATGCTACCGATAAGATCATCATGCCAGGTGATGTCATCCAAATCGATTTTGGGATAAGGGTGTATGATATGTGGGTCACTGACATCCAACGGTTCGCTTACGTACTGAGACCCGGTGAGGTTGTTGCACCAGATTCTGTACAGCAGTATTGGGAAAATAGCAAGCAGGGCTCCAGAATTGCACTGTCGGCCATGAGACCTGGCGTTACTGGATATGATGTAGATAAGGCCCAGCGGGATTTTATGAAAAAGAAAGGGTCTGAGTACGTGATGTGGAGTACCGGGCATCCCGTGGGATATGTGGCACATGATGTGGGACCAAGTCTTGGCGGAGCACAACTGATAGATTCCAAACCAAGAGCAGAATCCTTTAAAAAGTTGAAACCGGGGATGGTTTTTGCCTTTGATGGATTTTTTGCCTGGAAATTGCCTGATGGTAGAGAAAAGACCATGTCTGTGGAGGAAATGGCTGTAGTGACAGCAGATGGTGCATCATACCTTATAGATCCACAGGAGGAATTGATTTTAATAAAGGATGCAATCAAACAATAATTACCAAAATGAATTTTAGTATGGAGCAAATAATATGTCATTACATGGCCATACAAATGATATAGTGTTGCATTCGGATCTGGTTTTTTATATTTTTGCATGATACTTAACGGCGTCTTGAAAATAATAAAAAATACATTCCTCATTTATTGTCTCACCTGCCTGGCACTGGCATCCTATGGACAGCAGACTTTTCAGATTTCAGGCAGGGTGGTTTCCGAGACAGGTGACGGCCTTCCTGCACAGATCATCCTTCATGAACTTCAAAAAGGCACAGTAGCAGACATTGACGGGGCCTTCCTTCTATCTGGCCTTCGGGCAGGGAGTTATCACCTTCATGTTACCATGCTGGGGTATAAGTCGCATGCCCGGACGGTCATATTGAATGAAAACATCGAAAATCTGGAGATTTCCCTGAGAGAAACCTCTTTTGAACTGGAGACCTTGACCATTGAAGCCAATCCGTTCAAAAATGGCCCACTGGAACATAGTCAGACTATAGAAGTGGTAGACAGGGCTTATCTAGAAAGAAACAGTTCCGGTACATTTGCCAATGCCTTAGAGAAATTACCGGGGATCAGTACTATCAATACAGGTGTAGGAATCAGCAAACCTATGATCAGAGGACTAAGCTTTAACCGGATCATGATAAATGATCGGGGTATAAAGCAGGAAGGGCAGCAGTGGGGCGCAGATCACGGACTAGAGATAGATCCTTTTGATGTGGATAGGGTGGAAGTGATAAAAGGGCCTGGGTCTCTGATATACGGATCTGATGGTATGGCGGGAGTGATCAATATAGTACCAGCTGCAATGCCAGCTCCTGGTATCATGAACCTTGACCTGATGTCCACTTATAGGTCCAATAATAATATGTTTGGGCATACAGCTATGCTGGAGGGAAATGAAAATGATATTGTTTACAAAGCCAGGTTTACGGCACAGGATTATGAAGATTACCATATCCCTACTGATCGATTTAACTATGCAGGATATGTACTGCCGGTATACAACTCCCGTTTAAAGAATACAGCTGGACAGGAAAGGCACTTCAGCTTCATGACGGGTATAAGAAAAGAATGGGGGAAAAGTACACTTACGGTAAGCAGGTTCCATCAGTTAGCCGGTATCTTTCCCGGTGCTGTCGGAATTCCCAATTCTTACAGTCTGCAGCACAGAGGTGATCATACTGATATAGACCTTCCCAATCAAAACAATACCCATATCAAGGTAATCAGCAATACCAAATACCTATTGGGCAGAAACTGGGTGGAGGTAGATCTGGGGTATCAAAAGAACATCAGGCAAGAAAATTCCTTCCCACACACACATGGTGTAGGACCCACTCCAGAAGGGACTTTGGCTTTGGGCCTTGACCTGGATACCTATACTGCAAATGTGCGCTATAATGTGACCAAAAATGATATGCATCAGACAATATATGGTTTTAATTTCCAGCATATGGTCAATGAGAAAAGTGGATTTGAGTTTTTACTGCCTGAATTTAATACTACCCAGGGAGGAGCTTTTTACTTCCATGAATATAAACATACTCCTAATTTAATCCTTAATGCAGGTATACGTGTGGATGGTGCGCGCCATGATATTCAGGAGCACCTACAGCCTATTTATAATAGATTGGAACCTACAGGTAATTTTGAGCAAAGGAATCCGGATATTAACAGATCTTTATTGAACTTCAGTGGAGCTGGCGGATTGTCGTGGATTATTAATCAATCAAATAATGTGAAATTCAATTTCGGATCAAGTTTTAGAATTCCTACTGCTATAGAATTGGCCTCTAATGGTGTTCACCATGGTAATTTTAGGCATGAGGTTGGGAATTCTTCACTGGAAAGTGAAAGAAGTTATCAGATAGACTTAAGTTATGCCTTTCGTAACAGGGATTTTAATCTGGTTCTGAGTCCTTTTGCCAGTTATTATGATGGATTTATTTATTTAGCGCCTACCGGAAGATTTTCAACATTACCTGCTGCCAGTATGCTGTGGGAGTATAGGCAGAACAATGCTGTTTTTGCAGGTGGGGAATTAAAAACAGAATATGCCATTACCAAAGGGTTGCTTATAAGTGCTGCTGCAGAGTATGTTTGGAATATAAATCTGGATACCAACCTTCCTCTTCCGCTTACCCCTCCGTTTTCATTGCTCTCCCGAATGGAATATAATAAACAGTTACCCGGAAAGGTGTTGGAGAATTTTTACGTTTTTGTCGAAGTTAGGGCTGTCAGTACCCAAAACAGGGTAGATAGGAATGAAAGGGTAACTGATGGCTATATGCTTTATGAATCGGGTGTAGGTATGGACCTGCGTTTTTATCGACAGCTGATTAGATTGAACGTCACTGGTCAGAATTTAACAGATGAATATTATTTTAACCATCTAAGCCGCTATCGTCTTCTCAATTTGCCGGAGCAGGGTAGAAATATCAATTTCAGCATAAAAGTGCCTATTCAACTCAAATAGTAAGTATAGGTCCAAGATAGGGTAATCGGGGACTTCATTAAGTTAAAATAAGTATGTCTCTGGATTAAATCAATTTTTATCTTGGAAAGATATATTTTTAATCTTATTATTGCAATATAATTGCACATACAATTAAATAACATATTATACTAATGAAAAAATACCTTACACTTTCAGCTTTGGCAGCCATTACATTGTTCAGCTGTAACAATGATGATGACAGTATACGGGACATGGAAGCTCCGGTAATCGCAGCTGCAGAGGGGCGTGATGAAATTCGGCCAAGACATGGGGAAATTATGCGTGCTACTTCAGATCACATGCATGTGCGGTTCAGTGTTAAAGACCCTTCAGGCATACAGGAGGTAAGAATAGACGTCCATTCAGTATCAGATGGGCATACGCATGGTAGGTTATCCAATGATTTTGTGCCACTAACATTATTAAAGATTATCCCTTTAGATGGGGTTACTTTTTATAATCAGGATGATCATGAAACCGATATTTATTGGGTAGGTGAAAATTCTCCTGTCCAGGGTAATATATTAGCAGGACCTTATGATTTTATTATTGATGCTGTTGATATACATAGCAATGTCACCACACATGCGGAGGGAAATAACTATTCGACTACCATTTATATAGAAAGACCTTACGGTCCTGAGATGACAGTGACTAATCTCCAGGGTGATGAACTTGAAGGGACTGCGGGTCAGCCTCTGGTCGTCCAGGGAAGTGTAAATAAAGGGAATGACCCCTTAAGCTCAGATATTAGGTTCTTATGGGTAAGGCTTGCGGAAGAAGAACATGATGGACATGGACATGCACATGGAGAAGATGTATATGAGAGAATGTGGGGAACGTCTCAGTGGAGACAGCACAGTAATGGTAATTTTTACTCAGGATCTCCTATTCCAGCCGGCACTGCTATAGATTTTTCTCAGGCATTTACCGGAGATAATGCTATAGTATTACCCGCAGGTGAAGAACACTACGAGCTGATCATTTGGGCTGAAGATGTGAATGGCAATGTGACCAGAAGAACTTATGAAGTACATGCTCACTAAGATTATTTAAAGGTTACTTTTTTTATTCCTCCTGCTGTTAATCGGCAGGAGGTTTTGTTTTTTATGGAAGCAGGGTTATCCCTATCCAATAATAAAAAGTAAGGCTATATAATCAGAAAAAAACCTCGGGTTTGAACCTAAGGTTTTTTATACTGATCATCTGCTCATCTAGCATTGCTGTTTTTGTGAAGCGACTAGATTTAATTGTTCTGTTACTTTTTCAGTTAAACCTGCATGTAGGGTAAGATCCTCTCCCCAAAAGGTAATATTACTCAGCGTTTTATATACTGTATCTAGTATGTTTTCAGAATTCCACAGGTGTGAGAAGAACTCACAGTAAGCCTCGTCATCATTAATGGGACAGCCGATAGTAGGATTATAAAACATGATCAGATTAGCTAAAGAATAGGTAAGGCGGTCCGGCCATGTCCCTTTGACCTGTTTATAGGCAAGTAAACTGGGTAATACCCGCACTTTGAATTTTGAAATTGAATTCAGGGCTATTGAAGCTAATTCATGCCGGATAAACGGATTTTTAAACCTATCCAGCACATCTATCGCAAATTGTTTCAATTCATCTTCAGAAAGATCCAAAGTAGGGATGATTTCTGAGAAGATGGTTTCATTAATATATTTTCCTATATGCGGATCCTCCACAGCTTCCCTTACCGTTCTCAATCCTGCCAGGTAGGCTACCGGTACTAATGCTGTGTGGGCCCCGTTCAGTATCCTGACCTTTCTGGTACGGTAGGGGGAGAGGTCTTTGACAAATTTTACTTCTAACCCCGCTTCTTCAGCCGGAAATATCCCTTTTAAGTTTTCTGGTCCTTCTATTACCCAAAGGTGAAAAGGTTCGGCCATTACTACCAGCTGATCCTCAAACCCCAAATTTTGCTGAATCTCTTTAATTGTATCTTTAGGAAATCCAGGCACTATCCTATCTACCAAGGTATTGCAGAATGAATTTGCATCCTTTATCCAACTGCTGAATGCTGCTGGGAGGTCCCACAGTTTAGCGTATTGTAGTACACATGATTCTAGCTGTTCCCCGTTTTTTTCGATCAGTTCACAGGGGATGATCACCAGGCCTGCATCTTTTTGGCCTTCAAATGTTTTAAATCGCTGATAAAGAAGTGCAGTCAGTTTGCCGGGAAAGGTTACCGGTAATATAGTATGGGCCTTATCTTCTGGGTCATACGCTATGCCTGCTTCGGTGGTGTTGGAGATAATGAATTTCAGATCCTTATTATCTGCCAAACTTAGATAGTTACTATAATCTTCAAAAGGGTTGGAGGCCCCTTCTACTGAAGTGATCAACCGACTTTCCTGTATGGTTTTTCCACGATGGATGCCTTCCAATAATACATGGTATAGTCCATCCTGATTTTCTATCATGTCAGCCAGGCCCGTAGCCAGAGGCTGGACTATATGGACATTACCATTGAAGGATGTTTTTTCATTCATCACGTCTATGATCCAGTCCACAAAACCTCTTAAAAAATTGCCTTCTCCAAATTGTATTACTTTTATAGGTCTTTCGGCTATAGTAAGTGCATTTCTTTTTAATGTCTTCATTATGGTTGATAATTAGGGCCGAAGGGTTTATAATTTAAAATAAGCTTTGGCATTGTGATAGCTTATGTCTGAGACAATTTTACCAAGCCAAGCTTCATCTGCCGGTAATTCTCCGTTTTCCACATCCTGGCCGATCAGGTTACAAAGGGTTCTTCTGAAGTATTCATGTCTTGGAAAAGAAAGAAAACTGCGGGAATCTGTCAGCATCCCTATAAAACAGCTGAGAAGTCCCATATTTGAAAGAGCATTGATTTGTTTTTCCATACCGTCTTTCTGATCAAGAAACCACCACGCAGAACCAAACTGTACCTTGCCTTTGATACTGCCGTCATTATAATTACCGATCATAGTAGCCATCACTTCATTATCTGCAGGATTTAGATTATACAGAATAGTTTTGGCCAACTGGTCGGTAGTATCTAATAAATTAAGGTAACCTCCCAATGCCCGGGCCTGTGAAAAATCTCCTATGGAATCAAATCCAGTATCTGGACCGAGTTTGGTAAGCATTCTAGTGTTGGTATTCCTAAGTGCACCTAGATGGAACTGCTGAGTCCAGTCCTTACCATGGTACATTTTACTAAGTTCATAGATGGTATGAAATTTATAATAATGGATTTCTTTAGTAGATAACTGCTCATTTTGCTGAAGTTTATCAAAAAGGTAATTGATATCCAGATCTCCCAATTCAAAAAAGTACAGTTGTTCCAATCCATGATCCGATAATCTTCCTCCCTGCTCGTGGAAGTAGTCCACCCGGTTTTGCATAGCCTGAAGAAAGTCATCATACATCTTGATTTCAACTTTACTTACTTCAGCCAGTCGTGTTAAATAGGCTAAATATGATTTGGCTTCTTCTACAGCGTAGGCTTTATCGGGTCTGAATGTGGGGAGCAATTTAGTTTTTACACCGTCCTTTTTTGCCTGGATATGATATTCAAGACTGTCTATAGGGTCATCAGTAGAGCAGACCACCTCTACATTCATTTTTTTCATTAAACCCTGAGTCTTAAAAGAAGGGTCGCTCAGCTGGGTAGTAGCCGCATCATATATGCTTTTACTAGTGCTGGGGGTCAATAGATCAGTAATGCCAAAATAGCGTTGTAGTTCTAGATGGGTCCAATGGTACAGTGGATTTCTAAGGGTGTAGGGAACAGTTTCGGCCCATTTGGCAAATTTGTCTTCGTCTGAGCCATCTCCTGTTATATATTTTTCATCTATGCCCAATGTTCTCATGGCCCTCCATTTATAATGGTCACCTGCCAGCCAAACTTCTGAGATATTATTAAACTGTCTGTTGGTCGCGATGTCCTTGGGCGAGAGATGACAGTGATAATCTATGATCGGCTGCTGGGCCGCATAATCGTGATATAGCAATCTGGCAAAATCACTTTTAAGCAGGAAATCTTCCGAAAGAAATCTGTTAGTATGAACTGTTGGTGAGATCATTTTGGTCAAAGTTTAGTGTTTTATATTCTTCTGGTGATTGACTGGACTGACGGATGATCAGTTCAGGTTTTAGTACGGTCTTTTGGGGAACGCTATTGGTGCCTGATTTTAATAAATCAAAAAAGGTTTCTGCAGTTACCCTACCCATAGGGATACTTTTTTGATCCACAGTAGTAATGGAAGGATCACTGAAAGTGGTGAAAGGCTCATTGCCAAATCCAGCAAGTTTTACATCTTGAGGTATCCTGACATGATGTTCTTTAAGGACCTGAATGGCACCCATTACCGCGTAGTCTGAAGCAGAAAAAACAGCATCGAAGTGTATTTTTTTATCCAGGATATGCTGCATACTTTGCCTGCCGTCTTCCAGCTGCATATTGCTTTCTTCTATTAGCAGTGGATCAAATGGTATACCATTTTCTTTTAAAGCATCTTCATATCCACGTAGTCTTTCTTTATAAATATTGATCTTTTTAGGGCTGGTAAAATGCACAATACGCTTGCAACCTTGTTTGATCAGGTGCTGTACAGTTTGATAAGCACCATAGTAATCATCTATGACCACTTGGCTGACTTCCAGATGATCTGTGATCCTGTCAAAAAGGACCAAAGGAATTCCTTTGTCCAAAACTTTTTGAAAATGTTCAAAATTTTCTGTGTTTTTGCCAATGGAAGCTATAATGCCATCTACCCTTGCACTAAGTAAGGTTTCGATGGTGTCCACTTCTTTGTCATATTCCTCGTAGGATTGGGAGATGATCACTTTATAATTCAGGTTATTAGCGATTTCTTCTATGCCCCGTACTACAGAGGAAAAGAAATTCCTGTTTGCTGTGGGTACCACCACCCCTATAAGCTTGCTTTTTCCGCTACGCAAAGCAGATGCAATATTATTTGGCTGGTAATTAAGTTGCTTGGCCATTTTTAACACCTGCTTTTTGGTGGCATCCGAGATCCTTGGATTGTTATTTAAGGCCCTTGACACAGTGGAGGCAGTTGTGTTTAATTTTTCAGCAATATCATGTATGGTCGCTTTTCCTTTTTTCATATGGATTTTATATCAGCTCCAGGATTTGGCCTATGATTCCCTACTTATGATAGGGGTGTTTTTGGTTCTATGGGCTTGCCAATGGTAGCCAAAATCCCACCATCTACATAGACAATCTGACCATTAACAAATGAACTGGCTTTGCTGGCTAGAAATACTACTGTACCGCCAAGATCCATAGGATCCCCCCATTTACCGGCAGGGGTTCTGTTGATGATAAAATCATTGAAAGGGTGTCCATCCACTCTTATAGGGGCGGTCTGATCCGTGGCAAAATAGCCAGGGCCTATTCCGTTCACCTGTATATTGTATTTGGCCCATTCCGTAGCCAGGTTTCTGGTCAGCATCTTCAGGCCCCCCTTAGCAGCTGCATAAGCGGTGACTGTGTCTCTTCCCAGTTCTGTCATCATGGAGCAGATATTGATAATCTTCCCCCCACCGCGTCTGATCATGGAGTGAGCTACGGCCTGAGACATGATGAAAGGGGATACCAGATCCACATCCACCACTTTGCGGAAATCTTCCGGACTCATCTCCAGTGCGGGTACCCGCATGATCATTCCTGCATTGTTTACCAATATATCAATTTCCCCCACTTCGGATGCAATCTTTTCTATGGATGCTGCCACAGCAGCAGCATCGGTCACATCAAAGAGATACCCTTTTACTTCAAGACCATCCGCTGCATATTGGTGTAGCGCATTTTCCATTTTAGAAGGCGTGTTTCCATTTACTACCACTGTAGCACCATTTTTGGCAAGGGCTTTGGCCATTGCCATGCCCAGTCCATGGGTAGCACCGGTCACCAAGGCAACTTTCCCTGTTAGATCAAATAAGTTTTCCATGGTTATTTTAAGTCTGTAGGGGCTACTATGTCCATATCTCCATAATCCAGGTTTTCACCGGCCATTCCCCAGATGAAGGTATAGTTAGATGTTCCTGCTCCGCTGTGTATGGACCAGGGGGGCGAGATGACAGCTTGGTGCTTTTTCATCCAGATATGCCTGGTTTCGTCTGGCTGGCCCATATAGTGGCATACAGCCTGATCTTCCTCCAAATCAAAATAAAAATAAGCTTCCATTCTTCTATCATGTGTATGGGCAGGCATGGTATTCCAGACAGAGCCCGGCTTAAGCAGTGTCATACCCATTTGTAGCTGGCACGTCTCCACTACACTGTTAACCAATAATTTATATATGGTCCTGTGGTTAGAGTTTTCCAATGCCCCAAGTGTGACAACTTCGGCATCATCCAAACCTACTTTTTTGGTAGGATAGGCTTTATGTGCCGGGGCAGAATTAAAATAGATATATGATTCACCAGAAGATGAAGGATAAAATATAACTTTTTGGCTTCCTTGTCCTACATACAATGCTTCTTTGTGACCTAGCGTATACCGGGTACCATCTACTTCTATATCTGTTTCCGCACCTACATTGATGAGCCCTATTTCCCGCCTTTCTAAAAAATAAGTGGATTTAAGTTGATCTACTGTTTCCAGATTGATGGCCATGTCTACAGGATGGATGCCCCCTACTATAAGCCTGTCATTTAAAGTGTAGATGCCATGTATTTCATTAGAAACAAAAAGTCTTTCGATCAAAAACTGCTCTCTCAGTTTAGCGGTATCATAATGCTTCGCGTCTTCAGGGTGAGTGGAGTAGCGGGTATGGATGAATGTATGCATAAATGTGTTGGTTTGTAATGTAATCGTTTGCGCAATATAATATTATTTGTGTATATGAATCAATAAATCAATCGATTTTATTGCATAAACATATATATATTATTACGATATAAAATTATTATATTTTTGAATATTACTACATTTTCTATATGTAATGGATTTTTTTATCGGAATAATTTTGAATTTAGCGAAGAGATATATAATATGCAATCGATTGTACAAATAATTTAAATTTGTGTAATAATTTGTGCAATTATAGCGCAATATATATAACCCCCAATAAACCCAACATGAACCTGAGCTATCTTTACTATAAGTTTGCTATAGTTTTAAGCAGTTTTTTCTTCGGAATGTTTAATATGCCTTGCCTTTATGGCCAATCAGAAGATCCTCTGCCAAATGCAATCCTGTTTACTGTCCAAAACCCAATGGAGCGGAGCAGATTCGATATATTGGTTCATATTGAGGAGCGAGAGTTGTTATTGAAGTATCCTGATTTCAATAAAAAAGGGTTCAAAGTTTTCAGAGGTCAAGAAGAAATCCCATCTCAGTACAATGAATTAGGTACAGATAAGGGTATAGTTTTCGTAATTTCTGAAATGAATGCAAAGGAAGAACAGTACTTCACTATCCATTTTGATCCGAAAGTAAATATTGAAAACCATTACGTCAAAAAAACTCAGGCAGAAATTTCCCATAAGGTTGGAGGACATTTTGAAAACCGAAAATACATAGGCGGGAGTTTTCAGAATGTAAGCGAGCTGCATGTTCCAGCAGCTCATACCGATCACTCTTGGTACATTCGCTACGAGGGACCTGGGTGGGAATCTGATAAAGTAGGATACCGTTTTTATTTGGACTGGAGGAACGGGGTAGATGTTTTTGGAAAGACCACGCCAAATCCCATACTTCAGATGGTCGGACAAGATGGCTTCGATTCCTATCATGAGCTTCAAGAATGGGGAATGGATGTGCTCAAGGTCGGCAAATCTCTCGGTGTAGGTTCGATCGCTACTTTCACGGATGGACAGGCCAGGAGAGTGGATGAAACAGATAGCTTATATGCCGGGATAACCAATAATGGACCGGTCTATTCGTCTGTTCTAACCAAATACTTTGGATGGAATCTTAAAAATAATAAAACTACCATTACTTCCCACATCAGTATACATGCAGGTACCCGCATGAGCAAGCAGGAGCTTAACAGTTCTGCTGATATAGAAAATTTTGCTACCGGTCTTATCAAGGATCCTAAGGGGAAAGTATTACAGGGTGGCGAAAGCACTGCCTATGGTTACCTGGCCACCTATGGCCCCCAGAGTCTGAATGATGACAACCTGGGTATTGCTGTACTTTTCCGAAATGATCAGAAAAAAGAGATCACCACCGATACCCATTCCCATGTGGTGGTCCTGACACCTGTTAATAATAACCTGACTTATTATTTTCTGGCTGCATGGGAGAAAGAGAAAAACGGTATAAGAGATGAATTATCATTTATTTCTTATTTAGAAGAACTAGTAGAGGAATTATCAAATCCAGTGCATATCACAATCAATTAAATAATTATAACAATAAACCCCTGATAAAATGATGAAGAATCTATACCCAAGAAAAGATCGGGAAGCATTTCCGATCAAAACTACTTTTGTGGTTGCTATAATGATGGCGATCATTTTCGCACCGGTTGCGCAATCGATTGCGCAAGAGCTTAGTCGGGTTGTGACTGGTACAGTCATTTCTGCTGTAGACAAGCAGCCCATCCCCGGAGTAGCGGTAATGATCAAAGGAACTTCTGTGGGTACCACTACAGATATAGATGGTAATTATTCCATTAATATACCTACAGTAGGTGCTACTCTGACCTATTCATTTATCGGCTTTAACCGAAGAGAGGTCCAGGTCACTAATCAGAATACACAAGACCTAGAACTCCAGGAAGACCTTCAGGATCTGGGTGAAGTGGTGGTAATAGGCTATGGAACGGTTAAAAAATCAGATCTGACCGGATCAGTGGTTTCGGTAAGGGACAAAGATCTGACGGCTATACCGGTCACTAATGCATTAGAAGTCATGCAGGGCAAAGTTCCTGGTCTTGATCTGACCAGAGCAAGCGGGCAAGCAGGAGCCGGTATGAATTTTAATATTAGAGGCAATAGGTCTCTAAATGCCGGAAACCAGCCTTTGGTGTTGGTGGACGGTATCATATATGGCTCCACTTTGGATGTCAATCCCAATGATATAGCCTCTATAGAAGTATTAAAAGATGCTGCATCGACAGCAATTTATGGTACTTTAGGGGCAAATGGCGTTATATTGATTACGACCAAAAGAGGTGCGGAAGGCAAAAGTAAAATTTCAGTAAACAGCTACTATGGTATATCAGATCTGGGAGGTTATGCAGAAATCATGACAGGCCCACAGTGGGTAGACCTTAGAAGAGAATCGAGAAGAACTGTAGGAGAATGGAACAGTCCAGCCGATGATGTCAATATTTTCAATCCAGCTCAATTGGATAATTTTAGAAACGGAATCTATACGGACTGGGCCAGAGAAGTACTCCAGACTGGTAGCCAGCAGAACCATCAGGTAGGTATATCCGGGGGTGATTCAAAATTTGCTTACTATTTTTCACTGGAATATTTTAACGAAAAGGGATTGATGGCCAATGATGAGTTGGACAGATACAGCGGAAGGTTTACCATAGATTATAGGATCCAGGAAAATTTAAAACTCTCCACTAATATCATGTATACCATTAGGGACCATGACAGAAGGAGAGATCCATTGAACCAGGCCAATAAAATGAGTCCTTTGGGGGCACCTTTTGATGCTGAAGGAAATGTGGTAACATTTCCGGT
This sequence comes from Anditalea andensis, assembly GCF_000714815.1. Lineage (GTDB taxonomy): Bacteria > Bacteroidota > Bacteroidia > Cytophagales > Cyclobacteriaceae > Anditalea > Anditalea andensis. The sequence goes on from NZ_JMIH01000024.1 coordinate 470,820, forward strand.
AGGAGATGCCTCTACATTAAATCCTTTGGTAGATGAGATTCCTGGTAACTATGTGGATAATGAAATGAACAAAAGGTTTTTTGGTAATATCAGCTTAGATTGGACCATAAGCCCAAGTTTGGCTTTTACTTCCAGGTTAGGTCTTGATAATACCAGTTCACGCCGGGGACTGTTTTCAGCCACTAATACAATAGAAGTAGGCCCAAACGGGCAATCTTTGGCAAGGATTACCAATTTCACCAATTCAAGGATCACCTTTGAAAATTTTGGTACCTATACCAGAAATGTAGAAAATCATGAATTCCAGGTCCTTATGGGATCCAGTATCTGGGCTAACAGAGATGAGGAGAACTTTGCTGAAGGAAGGGATTTATTGTCTTCCACGATGCTCTTTCACAATTTGGGAGCGACACAAAATGCTGTCAGAATAGGCAGCGAACTGGTTGAAACCTCTATCGCATCATTTTTTACGCGTTTTAATTATAAATTATTTGACAAATACTTATTTACAGGGGTGCTTAGAGCGGATGGGTCCTCAGTGCTTGCTCCAGGCAATAAGTGGGGCTTTTTTCCATCAGCAGCGGTATCATGGTTGGCCAAAGAAGAAGGCTTTCTTAGAAATGTAGAGGCGGTTTCAGAATTGAAATTCAGGATGAGTTACGGTATTTCCGGTAACAGTGCCGTTTCTCCCTATCAAACTTTAGGTGGATTGTCTAAGAGTACCTATGCATTTGACAGAGGAGCAAATGAAGTAGCGGCTTTTGGTTTCTATCCATCTCTTATATCAGCACCTACTTTAAGTTGGGAGACTACGGCTTCTGCTAACTTCGGGATAGATTTCGGGTTTTTTAATAATCGTATAACCGGTAACCTGGATATTTATCAACAAAACACCAGTGACCTATTGATGCAGAGAGCCTTGCCTACTACCTCAGGCTTTGCCTCATCTTGGGACAATGTCGGTAAGACCAGAAATACAGGGATAGAATTGCTTTTGAGCACTATAAATATCGATAGACCTACAGGAATAGGGTGGAGTACTGATTTCACCTTTGGAGCAAACAGGGAGGAAATCAGAGAATTGGTCACCGGAGACAGAGACCTCGCTAATGGCTGGTTTGTAGGTTACCCTATAAGTTCTTTCTATGATTACGAGAAGATAGGGATCTGGCAGACCAATGAAGCAGATCAAGCGGCAGTCAATCAGCAAAGTCCAGGTGAAATACGGGTGAGGGATCAGGATGGAAATGGCATAATTACTCCTGAAGATAGAACAATATTAGGCAGCGAGGTACCGAACTTCACCTTAGGGGTCAACAATAGGGTTTCCTATCGGGATTTTGAACTTAATTTCTTTGTCTTTGCTAGAGTAGGGCAGACCATCATCAGTGAGGCTGCAGGTTCATTTAAAATAGATGGATTAGAAAATGGTCCTATGGTGGATTACTGGACGCCTGAGAATCCAACCAACGCCTATCCGAGACCTGATGCAGGTACGAGCCGGGCCAGTACCAGATATTATTCTACTTTACAGTACGTAGACGGATCTTTCTTAAAATTAAGGGACGTAACCCTTGCATATAACCTGCCCAACCAGTTTGCCTCCAGATTGGCAGTATCCAGATTAAGGGTATATGCTACTGCCAAAAATTACTTTGTATTGAGTAATATGGGACCTTATGATCCGGAAAGAGGGGGGAACTTAAGTTTTCCAATGACCCGCCAGTTAGTATTCGGTGTGAATATCGACCTATAAGCATAACCCAAAAAGATGAAAAAGATGAAAAATATATCATATAAAATTTTCGCCCTAATGATGGCCTTGGTCACCGTTTCCTGTAATGATTTCCTGGAAGAAGAGAACTTGACCGGGCTTACTGCAGATGGTTATTATGTAACTGAAGAGGGGATTGAAGCCCTTGTCAATTCGTGTTATACGCCAATGCGGTTTTGGTATGGAAAAGAAGACGGCATAGCTTTAACCGAGACTGGTACGGATATCTTTACTAGGGGCAATGGTATGGAAAATCCACCTGTGGCCTTGTACAACTCAGACCTTTCCGGTGCTAATAACCCTTTAAATTTTCATTGGACCAGATTTTATTCCGCTTTAAACAGTACAAATGCTGCTATAGCCAGAATCCCGGCATCACCTCTTTCCGCCAGTCTAAAGCTGACAAGGTTAGGGGAAGCACGTTTTTTACGTGCATTTTATCTTTGGCATATCGTAGAGACTTGGGGTGGGGTGCATTTATCTACTGAGGAGGTAACCAGTGTTCAAACTACAGCAAACAAGACTTCGGTTGAAGACTTCTATACCCAAATATTCAATGATCTTGAATTTGCTTTGGAGCATTTACCTGAATCATCAAACGATTACGGGAGAGCTATAAAACCGGCTGCAGAAGCTTTTATGGCGAGAATGCACCTCACTAGAGGTAATTATGCAGAGGCAGCAGCCCTAGGAAAGAGAGTGATCAATAACTATAATTATTCCTTGGTCAATACTTATGCAGACCTTTGGAATATAAATAATGTAAGAAACCCCGAGATAGTATGGGCCGTCAATTTCACTGCAGACCTTATTCTTAATAGAGAATTAGAAACTCCAGTCACCCCTCAAAATGAAAGTGGAAATATCCTGCTCCGTGACGGAGGAAACAACAGTCATTTGTTCTTCATCATGACCTATGATCAGCTGCCCGGTATGGCCAGGGATATAGTCAACGGACGACCTTTTGCCAGATTTATGCCCACTGCTTTTTTATTGGATCTTTACAATGAAAATATTGATAGCAGGTTTCATGCTACTTTCCAGACAGTATGGTACAGTAATAGGCCTGGAACTTATAATATTCCGCTATCGGATGGTTCTACTAAACCAGTGACATTCGCAGCAGGTGATACAGCAATATTGGCTACTAAATATGTAATACCATTAGCACAGAGAGATGCATTACCCTACAACGTGATCGATAGGAGCAGGACATACGGCCCTAATGGTGAGCCAAGAGTTAGAGACAGGTATATGTCTTTAAGAAAATTCTTAGATCCAGCCAGACCCACTATTTCTCAGCAGCAGGGCCAGCGAGATGCCTTTGTAATCAGATTAGCCGAGATGTATTTACTAGTAGCAGAAGCAGAAATGATGACTGGAAATTTATCAGAGGCCGCTAATCATTTCAATGTGGTACGGAGGAGAGCTGCGTATCCAGGAATGGAAGCACAAATGGAAGTTTCTGCCGCTGAGATGACCATTGATCTAATATTGGATGAGCGTGCCCGGGAATTTGCCGGTGAGCAGATCCGATGGTTTGATCTGAAAAGAACCGGTAAATTGATAGAAAGGGTGCAGGCACATAATCCAGATGCTGCTGCCAATATCAGACCTTTCCATATGGTGAGGCCCATACCCCAAGCTATGCTGGATGCTGTTTCTAATAAAAGTGAGTTCACTCAAAACGAAGGTTATTTATAGTATTAAAACAGGCTGCCCTGGCTTTATATTAGGGCAGCTTTATCATGATCTATCAAAATATGAATATTATAAAGAAAACAGTTCTGCCATTTGCCTTAGGAGCTATCGTATGCTTTGCTTCCTGTAGCCAGCAGCCTGTAGCTACCTCAGAAGAGGTTATAGAAAACGGTTTTGCTGAAAAAATGGCTGCATCTGAAATCAGACGCAATCCTGAAGGCTGGACCTTGGATTTCAACCAAAAGCCAAAGTGGGAATACACCCATGGTCTGGTCATGATGGCCATGGAAAGGGTTTGGCAGGAAACCGGCGAGGAGCAATATTATCAATACATCCGAAATTTCACTGATTTTATGATCAATGAAGAGGGGGAAATTAAAACCTACAAAAAATCGGATTACAATATTGATAGGGTGAATGGTGGTAAGTTCCTGATCAGGTTATATGAAGAAACAGGTGAGGAGCATTTCCGCAAAGCAGTAGAAGAATTAAGGGACCAAATGAGGGAACATCCCCGCATGTCCGAGGGCGGATTTTGGCACAAAAAAGTGTATCCTCACCAGATGTGGCTGGACGGCATCTATATGGGCTCACCTTTCCTGGCCCAATATGCTAAAGTATTTAACGAGCCAGAGCTATTCGATGATGTAGCCAACCAGATCATCATAATGGATAAATATGCCTACAGTAAGGAAACTGGTCTGTACCACCATGCATATGATGAAAGCAAAGAGCAACGGTGGGCGGATCCCGAAACAGGTTTGTCCACCAACTATTGGGGCAGAAGTGTAGGATGGTATGCCATGGCGCTGGTGGATGTTCTTGATTACCTCCCTGAGAACCATGAGAAAAGAGATGATATAATTCAGATAGCGCAGAAGCTGGCAGCCGGCATTGTCAGGTACCAGGATGAAACAGGTACCTGGTACCAGGTACTCGATCAGGGTAACCGTGAAGGTAATTATTTGGAATCCTCCGCCACTAGCATGTTTGCCTATTTCCTTTTAAAGGGTTCCGAAGAAGGTTATCTGGGAGAAGAGTACAGAAAGGCAGGAATCAAAGCCTATGAAGGAATCCTGGAACAGTTCATCAGAGAAGATCCAGATGGTGGCATCAGCATCACCCAGGTATGTGGGGTGGCAGGTTTGGGAGGCAACCCATACCGGGATGGCTCATATGAATATTATATCAATGAAGAGATCAGGGAAAATGATCCCAAAGGTGTAGGCCCTTTTATATTGGCTTCTTTGATATATGAAAACATGAATAAATAATGAAAGTCAGGTTACCTCTCTTTATCCTCTTATTTATAAGTTGCTGTTGTTATGCTCAAGAGGCAAATTTTACAGTGGCTAAGGATGGTTCCGGCGATTTCAATTCTGTCCAGGAAGCCATATGGGCAGTACCTGATTTCAGAAAAATACAGACAGTTATTTATGTCAAAAACGGCACCTATAAAGAGAAAATCATTCTCCCTACCTCTAAGACCAATGTATTGCTACTTGGAGAAAGTGCAGTCGGTACTATATTGACTTTTGACGATTATGCTCAAAAGCACAATACCTTTGGAGAAGAAATGGGCACCACAGGGTCAAGCAGCTTTTTTGTGTTCGGTTCGGACTTCTCTGCCCGCAATATCACTTTTGCCAATACAGCAGGCCCGGTAGGACAGGCAGTGGCTATCAGGGTAACGGGAGATAGGGCTAGTTTTGAAAAGTGTCGCTTTCTTGGATTTCAGGACACCCTCTATGCGCATGGGGATAACAGCAGGCAATATTATAAAGACTGTTATATAGAAGGAACTACCGATTTTATCTTTGGATGGGCTACTGCAGTCTTTGAAAACTGTGAAATTTATTCAAAGAAAGGCGGACAATATATTACCGCAGCATCTACCCATGAAGGCCGGTCTTTTGGGTTTGTTTTCATCAATTGTAAGTTGACCGGAGATGCTCCAGATAACTCTGTATACTTAGGCAGGCCTTGGAGAGATGCTGCCCAAACCGTTTTTATCAATAGTGCTCTGGGAAATCATATCAAAAAAGAAGGATGGCACAACTGGAACAAGCCACATGCAGAAAAAACCAGTTACTACGCAGAATGGGGTTCTAAAGGAGCAGGAGCTAATATTGGGGACCGCGTGAATTGGTCCCATCTTCTGACTGAAGAACAGCTTCAAACATATACAGTAAATAATATTCTGAAAGGTGATGATGGCTGGAGCCCACCGGAGATCAGATAGGCGTGCCTTTATACATTAAATCTTGACATAATGACATTTATCAAACCTATATATTTATGCTTCCTCCTACTTATACTTGCATCACCTTGTTCTATGTCCCAGGAGGGGGTGTCTAAAGTTTGGAAAGCAGATCAGGGAGATGGTACCTATATAAATCCCATTATCCATGCAGATTATTCAGATCCGGATGTAGTAAGGGTAGGCGGGGATTTTTATATGACTGCTTCCAGCTTCAATGCCATTCCGGGCTTACCTATTTTACATTCTAGGGATTTGGTCAATTGGAAATTAGTTGGACATGCCCTGGACCGACAGATTCCTGGTGCACATTTTGAAAAACCTCAGCACGGAAATGGGGTATGGGCACCTGCTATCCGATATCATAAGGGTGAATATTATATCTATTGGGGTGATCCTGATTTTGGTATATACATGGTAAAAACAAAGGATCCAACTGGCCAGTGGGAAGAACCGGTATTGGTGGAAGAAGGAAAAGGGCTAATCGATGCATGCCCACTATGGGATGAAGACGGCAGGGCCTATCTGGTTCATGCCTATGCAGGCAGCAGGGCGGGTATAAAGAGCATCTTGGTGGTGAAGCCGATGAATAGAGAGGGAACGAAGACTACCGGAACCGGAAGACTTGTCTTTGACGGACACGAAAATCATCCTACAGTAGAAGGTGCCAAATTTTATAAAAGAAACGGCTACTATTATATATTCGCTCCAGCCGGTGGAGTGTCTACAGGCTGGCAGCTCATCTTAAGATCAAAAAATCCTTATGGCCCCTACGAAGAGCATATAGCTTTAGCACAGGGGGAAACCGAGATCAATGGACCCCACCAAGGAGGCTGGGTCAGCCTCGAAAACGGAGATGACTGGTTTGTTCATTTTCAGGATAAGGACGCCTACGGGAGGATAGTTCACCTGCAGCCTATGACTTGGAACGGAGACTGGCCTACTATGGGAGAGGATATAAATGGTGATGGGACAGGCCAGCCAGTAATGCGGCACAAAAAGCCGAATGTCGGAAAAACACATAGCATAGCCACTCCTCCAGATACCGATGAATTTGATGGAGACGCTTTAGGACTACAGTGGCAGTGGCATGCCAACCCTAAAGCTACTTGGGCGTTTGTCAATCCAGCAAAGAAGCAGCTGAGGTTGTACACTTATTTAAAGCCCGATGGAAACAAAAATCTTTGGGATGTACCCAACCTTCTTTTGCAGAAATTTCCAGCAGAAGAATTTACCGCCACCACCTCACTGACTTTCCATCCAAATGAAAAGCTGGAAAACGAGCAGGTAGGTCTACTGGTCATGGGAATGAGCTATGTCTATCTAGGATTAGAAAGTAAAATGGATGGTCTTTATCTTACACATGGCATCTGTCAGGATGCCGAAAACGGTAAGCCAGAAAATAAAAGAGTTATAAAAAAGTTGAACCATCACAGCCTTCAGCTGAAGGTGGAGGTAAACGAAGGCGGTTTATGCCAGTTCAGTTTTAGTGAAGATGGTACAAATTTTACGAGAGTAGGACAGTCGTTTAAAGCGCAACCCGGCAAGTGGATAGGAGCTAAAGTCGGTCTGTTTGCTGTCCGGGAATCTCAAATCAACGATTCGGGATATGCTGATATAGACTGGTTCAGGATCACAAAAAAATAACTAACCGAAGAGTTAATCAGATTCTAATAAAGGATGTTATTATCTTCTCTAATATATCAAAGCAACTATAATCCATGATCAATAGACTATAGGCTACTCAATATACAGAACAAAAACCTCAAAATAATGAAGAATTTAAACTTTACATTGCTCACAGGCCTTATGATGGCCGCCTCTACCTTTACGGTATTTGGGCAGTATCAGAGTTCATTGATAAATGAAACATCCATATATGAAAAAGTGGAGTTTGATATGCCTAAAGTAAAGGTGACGGAATTTCCTGATTTTACAGTAAATATAAAAGAACATGGTGCTATAGCGGACGGGCTGACTAAAAATACCGATGCATTTGTTCAAGCTATTGAGGCGGTGGCTTCAAACGGGGGAGGAAAGGTTTTAGTGCCGAGAGGCATATGGCTGACCGGGCCTATCGAATTCAAGAGCAATGTCAATTTACATCTGGAAGCTGGTGCATTATTGCTATTCAGTAAAGATTTCGATGATTATCATTTGATAGAAACTTCATTTGAAGGTTTGAATACGGTAAGAAATGTGTCTCCAATTTATGCCAGGGGCGTAGAGAATATAGCCATCACAGGATCCGGTACCATAGACGGAAACGGTGATGCATGGAGACCCGTAAAAAAAAGTAAGATGACGGAAGCCCAGTGGAAAAAACTGGTAAAGTCCGGTGGGGTGCTGAATGAGAAAGGTGATATGTGGTTCCCTTCGGAATCTTCAAAAGCAGGTTCTGTTGCCTCCAGTAATTTTAATGTGCCAGATCTGATCGATCAGACTGAGCTATCTAAGGTAAAGGACTTTTTAAGACCTGTAATGGTCAGCATTGTAGATAGCAGGCAAATCCTGCTGGATGGAGTGACATTTCAAAATTCCCCGGCTTGGAACATCCACCCGCTAATGAGCGAAGACATCATCATCAGAAATTTGAATGTAAGAAATCCATGGTATTCCCAAAACGGTGATGGGTTGGATCTGGAGTCATGCAAGAATGTTTTGATTTATAACAATACTTTTGATGTAGGGGATGATGCCATTTGTTTTAAAAGTGGAAAGGATCAGGATGGAAGGGATAGGGATATTCCTACGGAAAATGTGGTAGTAAAAAACAATATTGTCTATCACGCTCATGGAGGATTTGTGATAGGCAGTGAGATGTCCAGTGGTGTGCGTAATGTTCACGTATCCAAGTGTACTTTTATGGGCACGGATGTGGGATTGAGGTTCAAAAGCACCAGGGGCAGAGGTGGAGTAGTAGAAAATATTTATATATCTGATATAGATATGATCAATATTCCAACTGATGTAATCAATTTTAATATGTTCTACGGCGGTAACTCCCCAGTGCTTGAAGCGGATCAAAGTGCCGAAAGAGAAGCAATGGATGAGACATTGGTACCTGTGAATGAGGAGACTCCCTCTTTCCGAAACATCTTTATGAAAAACATCACCGCTACCGGTAGCGGTGTGGCGGCTAATTTTCAGGGGTTGCCTGAGATGAACCTGCTGAACGTGACACTTGAAAATTCCACCTTTGAAGCAGAGCAGGGGATACTTGCCATGGATACTGACGGTCTGGTTTTAAAAAATGTCAAAGTTGTGCCGGGAAAAGGCCCCGCACTAACACTATATAACAGTAAAAATGTAGCAGTATCTGGATTTGATTATGAAAGTGAAGATCCTCATGCTGTTAAGGTTTTGGGTCACAAGTCTGAAAAAATAATGCTGGACCAGAAAGATTTTAAAAATTTTAAGCAGCAGGTAAATCAGGCAAAAGAAGTAGGTGCTAAAGTCATTACTTATAATTAACCTATGGCATTAATAATCCAATTCTTGATAGGCCTGTCCATATTTTCCGGCCTGGCGAAAGACAAATATCCAACCATCTATATGATAGGTGACTCTACTATGGCAGACAAGGGATATTCACCATCTAACCCTGAAAAAGGCTGGGGACAGGTTTTTCCTTTGTATCTCAATGATGATATCAGGGTTCAAAACCATGCTGTCAATGGCCGTAGCAGTAAAAGCTTCAGGGATGAAGGCCGCTGGGACGTAGTAATAGCTCAGGTACAGGAAGGAGATTATGTGATCATCCAGTTTGGGCATAATGACCAGAAGCTAGAGGATCCGACCAGATACACTGACCCCTATAGATATAAAGAAAACCTGCGCTTATACATTACAGAAGTAATTGACAAAGGGGGGCATCCTATATTGGCTACACCTATAGCCAGGAGAGATTATGATGAAAGAGGAATGTTGGTGGATACCCACATGGATTATGTGTCTGAAGTGAAAGCGCTAGCTGCGGAAATGGACATACCCCTATTGGATATAAACAAAAGAACTACAGAGCTGATCAATATATGGGGAGAGGTCGAGTCAAAGCTATTGTTTCTACATTTTTCACCAGGCCAGTACAGTCGATTTCCCAAAGGAGTAGTGGACAACACCCACCTGTCTCCCATAGGAGCATTTAAAGTCTGTGACCTGGTGGTGGAAGAAATCAATAGTAAAATACCGGAGTTAACCATGTATATCAAAAAATAATAGACAGGTGAGGCATATGAAGTTTACCGTCAGTATTATATGTATTGGCTTAATGGTTGTAGGGCTATGGTCCTTTCAGTCTACAGAAAATAAAGTAATAACTTTTTTCTTGATTGGTGATAGCACGATGGCCGATTATCCCTCTTATGATGAGGATTATATGGGGAAACGCTATCCAATGACCGGTTGGGGGCAAGTGTTTCCTCAAATGGTATCTGAAAATCTTTGGGATTTAAACATTATAAATAAGGATTCAATAAAAGTAGATAACCGTGCCCGGGGTGGCCGGAGTACTAGGACATTTTTCGAAGAAGGTAGGTGGTCGGCGGTATATAAAGCTTTGAAGCCAGGGGATATGGTGCTTATCCAGTTTGGACATAATGATGCTGCTGAAAGCAAGCCAGAGCGATATGTATCTGTGGAAGGTTACAAAGAATACCTGAGACTGTTTATTTCCCAGACCTATGATAAAGGAGCAAAGCCGGTGCTGATCACCCCGGTAAACAGAAATTATCCCTGGAAGGATAGTAAACTGTTAAATTCCCATGAAGCCTACCATCTAGCTGCAACTGAGATAGCTGAAGAAACAGGTGTGATTTTGATAGATCTGACACAGTTATCATTGGAACTGTTCACTGAAAAAGGACAGGATTATGTGACCCAAAATTACTTCATGAATCTTCCCCCAGGTAAATATGGTGCTTATCCAGATGGACTGGAGGACAACACCCACTTTCAACCCGAAGGTGCAGCAGCCGTGGCAGATCTGGTAATTGAGGCACTTAAATCTATCCGGTAATTATTTTCACAAATATTTTATGAAGGCCTCTGAGATAGACATGATATCTGTGTAGTCAGAGGTTCAACATACGTTCACTATGGGACGTGGGAAATGATCCACTTAAATTATGCTACATTATGTGGCCCCATTGGGTCTGTGAATTTAAATCAGATTATTACCCGTAGCTGAAAGCGAAGGAATAACCGATTTAACCATATCAAAAATTATGATGGCTCACCTATATGCGATCCCTTGCCTTAGGTGCTGAAATTTAAAGCATTACCATATTAAAAATATTAATATCCTAGTCAATAGATAAACCGGGTCTTATTCTTATTTTTAAGGTATATCATCATCTTACTATTAATAACACTAGCATAGCTCATGATACTTGCCCGTTTCTATATCATGCTCTTATTTGTTTTCCTTGCGGCCAATGATTTATCGGCTCAGGATAAAAAAAATAGCTTGCCGAAGGAATTAAAAGGTAAATTGGAACGAGATATAGTAGTAGCCAAAGATGGTACTGGAGACTTCACCACTATCCAACACGCCATAGACGCCATCAGGGTTTACCTGCCCAAGCCGATAACTGTCTATATCAAAGAAGGAGTTTATAAAGAAAAAATCCACATCCCCGGTACCATCACCAATGTAACTTTCCTGGGAGAGGGACCTGATAAGACTGTACTCACTTATGACGACCATGCCGGCAAAAATGGAATGCAAACTTTCGAAACCTATACCTTGATGGTATTGGGCAGCGGTCTCGTATTTAAAGGTCTTACTATACAGAATACAGCCGGCCCGGTGGGGCAGGCAGTTGCGCTGCATGCCGAGGGAGACCGGTTGGTTTTCAAGAACTGCCATTTTAAAGGGGATCAGGACACCATGTTCGCGTCCGGAGAAAATTCGAAACAGTATTATAATAACTGCTATATTGAAGGTACTACAGATTTTATTTTTGGATCGGCCACAGCCTATTTTGATAAATGTGAAATCAAATCTAAATCCAACAGCTATATTACTGCTGCATCTACTCCTGCATGGGTGGATGGTGGATTCGTATTTGATAACTGCAGATTAACAGCCGACGAAGGGGTAAATCAGGTTTATCTGGGCAGACCGTGGAGGGATTTTGCAAGAACTGTTTTTATGAATTCTGAAATGGGCCCCCATATACGGCCAGAAGGATGGCATGACTGGAATAGATCAGGCGTGACTGAAACGGCGTTTTATGCAGAGTATAATAACAGCGGACCAGGAGCGGTTACTGGTCAGCGTGTGGAATGGTCATATACACTGTCTGAAGAAAAAGCAATTGAATTTAGTAAAGTCAATATTTTGGGCAGAGATGCTAAAAACCTATTAGGTCAGGTATGGTATGATTATGAACGGGATACTTCATATACTTTTTATAGTGCCTATCAGAAAGCAAAGAAAAAAATTCCACATATCAGTCCAGCTGAGGTAGATTTTAGAGGAAAAACAGATATGGATGTAGAATATAAAAATTTAGGATATAGGACCTTAAAGATGGATATCTATCGGCCAGAAAATGCCAAGGCTGCACCAGGAGTGCTCCTGGTTCATGGTGGTGGCTGGAAGTCTGGGGACAGGTCGCTTCAGGCCCCCTTAGCAAAGGCTCTGGCTTCACGTGGCTATGTGGCGGCAGTGGTTGAATACCGGCTTTCTTTAGAAGAACCTTATCCCGCAGCTGTATTTGATTTAAAAGATGCTATTAAATGGTTTAAGGCTAATGCAGATACATTTGGTTTGGATACCACTATGGTAGCGATTTCGGGAAGTTCCGCCGGGGGCCAATTGGCCCACTTAGTGGCTTATACTAGTGGGGATAAGGAATATGAAGAGGCTAGTCATTTAAAAACGTCCGGTACAGTCCAGGCGGTTATCAATATGGATGGTATCTCGGTTTTTTATCATCCAGAATCTAAGGAAGGAGAGATGGCTGCTCTTTGGCTTGGAGGGACATATTATGAAGTTCCTGAAAAATGGATAGCTGCTTCACCTCTGTATCAGATCAATGGTAGCGCCGTACCCGTATTGTTTATCAATAGCCAATATCCACGTTTTCATGCAGGTAGGGATGACATGATGGCCTTGCTGGACAACCAAGGTGTTTATGCTGAAGTCCATACCTTTGACCCGAGTCCACATACTTTTTGGCTTTTTAATCCCTGGTTTGAGCCTACCCTTGAACTGATGGTTAGTTTTTTGGAAAAAGTATTTGCCCAATAGTTTTTATATAGATTTTATATTTATTGAAGTGAAATAAGTTCTCCATGTAATCTGAGGGAGATCCAAAGGGCATTTTAGATTTATTTAAATCGAGCAATAGGCCGGCCGCTAGTATGAGAGGTCTGTCCATCCTCCAAGTCTATTTAAGCAGAAAATTTTCTTCTCCTTTCCTGGTAATAAGGAATTGGGTTTTAGGCTTTCTATTTTGGTTTAGCGGTACAATCGGTAGAAATCGAATATCATATTCTTAGCAGCATCGAATGATTCCCTATTGAGCTAATGAACCTAAATTTAAACGATTTTTATTTATGTAATCGGTTGCGCATAATGTTCTATATATAGTTTGTAAATATTTTTATTTATGCAATTAATGAAATCTTTTATTACGAAAAAATAGCATTTTAGGCGTTAAATATATTTTTATCACATTCTTTTAAAAAATTTTTGGTTAAATAATTTTTTCTATTTAATATGCAATCGATTGCGCAATAATTGCAGTTTAGTGTTTTAAATAGGCGATAATAGGGTAGGGAATCAGAACACTATAATTAAAGATACTTCATTATCATTTGCTGCAATTAGATTGAAATGGAAGAAAAAAAATAATAAAACCTATAAACAATAACCCAATTCTAAATGAAATGAAAATTACTAAAAATCTTCCAGTCCTGATCAGAGGCATGTTTTGGACAATATGTTTGCTGATAATGTCCCAAAGCCTATCTATGGCGCAGGGGTCTATTGTAAGAGGGGTCGTGGTAGACCAGACAGGTGAGCCTATTCCTGGGGCCTCTATATTGGTAAAAGGAACATCCACAGGTATGGTGACTGATATTGACGGTACTTATACTTTAGAAGTTCCATCCAATGCAGTATTGATTTTTTCCTTTATGGGGATGGAAAAAAGAGAAGTTGCTGTAGGTAACCAAACAGTCATTAATGTAACTCTGCAGGATGATATGGCTACATTGGACGAATATGTAGTCATAGGCTACGGTTCTATTGAGAGGCGTGACCTTACCAGTTCGGTTTCCTCTGTTGGGGCAAAACAGCTTGCAGATATACCGCTTAATTCTGCTGCAGAGGCTTTGGCAGGTAGACTTGCGGGTGTTCAGGTGACAGGTTCTGAAGGTTCTCCCAATGCAGATGTCATGATCAGGGTAAGAGGTGGAGGTTCCATCACACAGGATAATGCCCCATTATATGTAGTGGATGGGATCCAGGTTGAAAATGCGCTTTCGGTATTGTCTCCCCAGGATATAGAATCAATAGATGTACTGAAAGATGCTTCCGCTACTGCCATCTATGGCGCCCGAGGAGCCAATGGTGTAGTGATCATCACTACCAAAGGCGGTAGTGAGATGAAGACTACAGTAAGTTATAACGGTTTTGTAGGTGTGAGGCAACTGGCCAATAAACTGGATGTGATGAAACCACAGGATTTTGTTAATTATCAGTATGAAAGATCCAGAGGTAGCGAGCAGGAAAGAAACAGGTTTTTAAATACCTATGGACACTTCGGTGACATGGGAAATTATAGTCAAGTACCTTTTGTGGACTGGCAGGAAGAAATTTTTGGTAGAAATGCCGTCATGTCCACCCATAATGTGGCAGTGGCAGGGGGAACAGCTGCTACTAAGTTTAACTTAAGTGTTACACAAAACAAAGAAGAGGGCATCATGTTAGCGTCTGATTTTGATAGACAACTTATCAATTTCAAATTTGACCATAAGATCAATGAAAGACTCAGCGCAGGTTTCAATGTAAGGTTTAACAATACGACTGTCAATGGTGCCGGTACTGCTTCTGAAGGATCTTCGGCTACCAATAGGCTGCGTCATGCCGTAAAATACAGACCAATTTTAATGAACGGTACCGATCTTACAGCCTATGATCCTGATTACGCGGATGAGACCAATGCCAACTCCCTGGCCCTGATCAACCCGATCCTGCTTACCGATGCTGAATATAGACAGCGTGAGCAAACAGTGACCAACTTCAGCGGATCAGTAAATTATAAAATCAATGAACATGTAGCCTTCAGGACCACAGTAGGATTGGATTTAAATAATATTACGGATTACGCATTCAATGACACCATTACAGGACCCGCTAGACAGGTAGGTTCGGGGCAGCCCATCGCTTCCATCAGAACCAATCAGAGAAGAATATTGAACAATTCAAATGTCCTTACTTTTAACAGTAATAAACTCACTTCTGCTTTCTTTCAAAAACATAGACTGGATGCCTTGATCGGCCATGAGATCTTTGAAGAGGAATTCAGGATAGATAACCTGGAAACCAGATTTTTTCCTATAGGCATTACAGCAGAAAGGGCCCTGGGCAATATGTCCTTGGGGCTGCCCCAAATACCGACCTCCAATTACCAGAAATCCACCCTTATGTCATTCTTTGGCAGGGTAAATTATGCTTTTGGAGATAGGTTTTTATTTGCGGCCACCATGAGAGCTGATGGTTCTTCAAAATTTGCCAAAGGGAACAAATGGGGATATTTCCCATCTGTATCAGGAGCTTGGAGGATTTCTGAAGAAAGGTTTATGGCGGGTATCAATAGGACGGTATCGGATCTAAAATTAAGAGCTAGTTATGGCGAATCCGGTAACAATAGAATCCCAAATTTTCTTTATCTGACCCAGTTTGTGCCAAACACCTATTATGGGTTTGGTAACCAGCTGGAGGTGGGGTATGCCCCAGATGCCTTGGCACGTGAGGATTTGAGATGGGAAACCACTATTGCACAGAACTTTGGTTTAGACGCTGGTTTTTTGGGAGGAAGAGTCCAGCTTTCGGTGGATGCTTACCTTAACCGCACCAGAGACCTGCTTTTAGAAGTCCCTGTGCCGGCTACTTCAGGTTATACCACACAGCTTCAGAATATAGGTGAAACTTCTAATAGAGGAGTAGAAATACAGCTGTCCGGAACAGTGATCAACACCCGTGACTTTACCTGGAACTCCACTTTTAATATTTCTTTCAATAAAAATAGGGTAGAGAGTTTAGGTCAGCAGACATCTTTTCTGGTTCCATCTGGATGGGCTGGGGGTAATGTCCCTTTCGATTATGCGATCTTAGTGGGGCAGCCTGTCGGGACGATGTGGGGCCTCATCACTGATGGCTTTTATGGTCTGGATGATTTTGATTATGCTGAAGGAGTATATACCCTTAGAGATGGTGTGCCAAATAACCAAGGAATTACAGCGGTGGCACCACGCCCAGGTTCTTTGAAATTCCGTGATATCAATGAAGATGGTATAGTTGATGATAATGACCGTACAGCTATAGGGAATGCCACACCTAAGTTTTTTGGAGGATTCAACCAGATGTTCAGTTATAAAAACTTTGATGCCAGTATCTTCCTGAATTTTGTGGTAGGCAATGATATTTTAAATGCCAATAAGCTGGAATTTTCATCAGGATATACCCCCAACTCTAATATGTTGGCTATCATGAATGAGCGATGGACCAATGTAAATCCAGCAGGTCAGGTGGTGACCGATCCTACTGAACTAGCGGCACTCAATCAGAATGCTCAGATATGGACACCGCTGACCACAGCGAGTTCATTTTATATGCATTCATGGGCTGTGGAAGATGGCTCCTTTTTACGGATAAACAACGTAACGGTAGGATATACCTTTTCTCCCCAATTACTGAGCCGCCTGAAAATAGCGAAGATCAGGTTCTATGCTACAGGTAATAACCTGGCTGTATTTACTAATTACACCGGCTATGACCCAGAAGTAAATACCAGAAGAAGAACTCCTATGACACCTGGCGTAGATTACTCCGCGTATCCTAGAAGCCGAACTTTCATAGGCGGTGTTAATTTAACTTTCTAATTGATTATCATATGGAACGATTATATAAAAATATTGTAGCAATCATATTTTCTGTCTTACTACTAACATCCTGCGCAGATTACTTGGAAGAGACACCCGTGTCTTCCTTCGGTCCTGATTACGTATTCAGCAATGTGACCAATGCAGATAAAGCGGTATCCGGCGTATATGCCGCATTGGGGGGAGACCATGGTTATGGTATAAGATTGAGCATGTACTATTCTCTGGATGATGATATCATGATGGGGCAGGGTGGCAATCCATTTCCAGATAATGAAAGAAGAGACATCGCCCACTATAATGTACAGCCTAGTAACACCCAGATCAGGATACCTTTCAACCAGTTGTATGTAGGGGTGGAAAGGGCCAATATATGTATTCAGGAAATTCCCCGAATGACCATGTACGTATCCGGGAACCCTACCCAACAGGCTGCCCTCCGAAGACTCCATGGAGAAGCGTTGACGCTTAGGGCCTTGTTTTATTTTGACCTTATAAAGCATTGGGGTGATATACCTGCCAGCTTTATACCATCTAGTATGCAGACAGACCTTTTTACAGAAAGGACAGACCGGGATGTAATCTATGATCAGATCATAGCTGATCTGGCAGAGGCAGCGGAACTGCTTCCATGGGGCGGCAACAGTGAAAGAATTTCCCAGGGCACTGCCAGAGCTTTGAGGGCAAGGATTGCGCTCTTTAGAGGAGGGTATGCTTTGAGATTGAGCAGGCAAATGGAAAGATCTGCGGACTATAGACAGTTTTACCAGATCGCTAGGGATGAAACTTTGGCAGTAATGCAGAGTGGCTCACATGGATTGAACCCAAATTTTCAGGCAGTGTTCAAAGATGCCCTACTGGCCAGAAGAAGAGAACCGAACGGGGAAATCATGTGGGAAATAGCCATGACGGGCGGAGGAAGTATGTTGGGTGATAGTAAATTGGGATATTATAACGGCCCAAGATGGAATAACCTGGGCAATTCAGCACTTACTATTCTACCAACCTTCTTCTATGCTTTTGATCAAAATGATGAACGGAGAGATGTAACGGCAGCACCTTATAACATTAACCAGGACATGACATTGGTGGCCAGATCCCTACATACTATAGTAGATGGGAAATTCAGAAGAGATTGGATCACAAATCCTGTGGTAGTCAATTCTGCAGCCCAATATTTTGGCGTCAACTGGCCGGTTATTAGATATTCAGATGTCCTGTTAATGTTTGCAGAGGCAGAAAATGAACTCAACAATGGACCTACTCCAGAGGCTATTGCGGCATATGAAGAAGTAAGAGTAAGAGCTTTCGGAGGGGATGCTTCTTTAATAGGGATTACTCCTTCAGATTATCAGACATTCTTCTCGGCTATTGTTGACGAAAGGGCATTTGAATTTGCGGGTGAAGCACTGAGGAAATATGACCTGATCAGATGGAATCTTTTGGAAACCAAGCTAAACGAAACTAAAGCGAATCTTGCGGCTATGGCAGCTAGACAGGGTCAATATGCCAATCTGCCTACTATCATGTATTATGAAGCAGGGGCCACTGAAATTAACTGGTTAAATTCCCTGTATCAACCACAGCCCACCACTGCCCCTGCAGGATCTGCTAGTGTGGTCTGGGCTGGAAGTGGCATCACCAATACCATCAGTGCGTTTTTTGCTGTTGGATTTACGCCAAATAAGAGCGAACTGTTTCCTTTACATACTTCTGTACTGGATTCTAACCCTAGGCTAAAACAAGAGTACGGATATTAATTATTCCCAAATAATCGCATTTAATATGAAATCATATAAATTATTTCAATTCAGATACATTGCCTCGTTATTCCTTTTGGCAATAGTCATAGGATCCTGCGTCGATGACATCGATGATCTCACTGTACCGGATACCATGAAGCGTTTCAGACCGGTATCCCTTACAGCGGCAGGGGGAGAGGTTTCTGTAATGCTCACTTGGCCAGAAGCACTGTTTACGGATCCGGGGGAAGTGGTATATACCATTCAGGTGGCTCAGGACAGCTTGTTTTCCACAGTAATATTTGAACAGGAAACAGAAGACCGAAGTATGGAAATCTCAGATGATGATCTGGAGATCCAGGTAGAATACTATGCCAGAATCAGGGCAAACGGAGCCACACCTGCCCAACATTCGGAGTGGGTAAGAAGTTTGGCTTTTCAGATTACTGGAGAGCAGATATTCCTTCCTACTTTTGACAATGAAATAGGATCCAATACAGTGCTCCTCAGGTGGAGGCCTACTGCCAATCCAACACGTATAGTACTGACAGACCCATCTGGCCTAGTTACCGAATTTCCTATTAGTGATGAAGAAAAAGCTGCTGCCAATAAGATGGTGGAGGGATTACTACCTCTTACAGAATATATTGCTGGAATCTTTGAAGGCACCAGGATTAAAGGGACGACTTCTTTTGTCACCAAAGAACCCAGTATATATGATATCATACTTTCTCCTACTGATAATTTTAGGGATATCATAGAAGGTGCAGAAAACGGTGCTATGATAGGACTGGAACCTGGTATATATAATGTATTTGATGGAGCAGGGGAGTATGCCAATCTCAGGATTATAGAAAAAACAATAACCCTACAGTCAGTATCCGGTGATCCCTCAGATACCCGGGTAAACTTTAAGGAAATAACCTTTACCGGCAACGGGGCTGGCATATCAGTAAATGGTATTACCTTCGACGGTCTGCCGGGAGCAGGTGATTATTTTTTCAATTTTGCTGGTAGTGCCGCAGCCTTTACTCATGTAGTAGTAGAAAACTGTATAGTGGAGAATGTAAGGGTTTCCTTTATGAGGGCCAACAGGGCCGGTAATAATGAGCACAAAATTGAACTGATCAAAGTGAACAATTCATGGTTAAGAAATCACTTGGTAGCAAATTATCATGTGTTCCACCTTGACAAACTTGAATTTAAAGAGATGGAAGTCACCAATTCTACCTTCAGTAATCTTGGCAGTAGAGGATTTATAGGTTGGGCTACTAATATACCTATGCCTGCTCCTCCTGTGATCAGAGTGGAAAATGTAACTATCAACGGCTTAGGGTCAAGTAACAGAAACCATACTTTACTGGATGCCAATAATAATCAGGTAGATTTCAGAATGAGAAATGCTATAGTGGCCAATATGGCTCTTGAAGGCCAGACCGTAGGTGCGTTATTGGGAAGAGCGCATGCAGATTCACCACAGGTGGTTTTTGCAAACAGCAATGTTTTTAAGCTGAGCACTGGTGGGGCAGATCCGGTAGAGCTTACCTTTCCAGCCTTGTTCAGTCAGCTGAATATAACTAAAGTAGACCTAGGGTGGACACAGAATACCAGCAATATGGCATTGCCTGCTGGCTCACCATTAAGGACGGCCGGCATAAATGGAAGTCCTGTAGGAGATCCAAGGTGGACTCTATAGAGAACATTTCCTTAGGTTGATGAATAAGATAGAGTGGAAATTGACAGAAATGGTTAGTTCATCTGTGGCTTTGGCCACTCCTTCTTGTTCCTTGGCTGCTTATCTGTCTTAAGTTACCTATATATCTCTTCATGATCCGACATAAACAGCCATGAGAAATACAACTTATATACTTCTTTTATCTTTATTAATGATTTCCTGTAATGAAACAGATATGTCATTATCCGAATTTGAAGGAGATACCATATTTCAACCTGTTGAAGAAGAAGCATATGCTTTTCCAGGAGCAGCAGGCTTCGGCTACAAGACTACGGGAGGAAGAGGGGGAAAGGTGGTTAAGGTGACCAATCTAAATGATTCCGGACCTGGTAGCTTGAGAAATGCCATCAATACACCCGGAGCTAGGATAGTAATTTTTGATGTGTCCGGATATATACACTTATCTAGTAATCTGGTGATCACTCAGGGCAATATTACCATTGCAGGACAATCGGCTCCAGGAGATGGTGTTACCATTAGAAACCATTCACTCATCGTCAATGCAGACAATGTGATCATTCGGTATCTACGTTTTCGGATGGGAGATGAGGGAGGGGCTGAAGCTGACGCCATAGAAGGCAGATATAAGAGAAACATTATCATCGATCACTGTTCTATGAGCTGGTCCACTGATGAAACAGCTTCCTTTTATGCAAACGAAAATTTCACCATGCAGTGGTGCATCCTGTCAGAAAGCCTTAGAAATTCTGTTCATGACAAAGGGCGACATGGCTATGGCGGTATATGGGGAGGTAAAAACGCCTCTTTTCACCACAACCTCTTAGCTCATCATGATAACAGAAATCCTAGATTTGATCATCCAGCCATCTACCCCGATCCCCAAAATACAAGTGATCTCAGAGGGACGGTTGACTTTAGAAATAATGTCATCTATAACTGGGGGACTGAAGCAGCCTATGGAGGGGAATTAGGTACCTTTAATATAGTCAATAACTATTTTAAACCAGGACCTGCCACCCAAAACAGCAACATGTTTCTTAATGCATATAAGCAGGCCAGTAATAATGCGCCTATCTATGGATATGGTAAATTCTATGTCAGTGGAAATGTACTCGATGGAAGGCAGGATATATCGAATGACAACTGGTTAGGGGTAATGGCTAAACAGGGATCCATAGCAGATAAAGAAAACATGATGCTGGCGTCTCCACTTCCAAACGGAGATCTTTCCTTCATGCATACTGCCCAGGAAGCATATGATCGGGTGCTTTTATATTCAGGAGCGAGTTTGGTCCGTGATGCTGTAGACGTACGCATTGTCCAGGAGACAAAAGACAGGAGCTTCTATGGACATGGTTCTAAGGGCAGTCTTAATGGGCTCATAGATAGTCAAACAGATGTGGGCGGTTGGCCTGATCTGATTGCAACCACTGCATTGAAAGATACAGATGGAGATGGTATGCCCGATGACTGGGAGGCAGCCCATGGGCTGGATCCGACTAAAGATGATGCCAAGGGTAGGGATTTAAGTTCAGCCTATGATAATATAGAAGTGTATATAAATGGTATAGTAAAAGAAATCAGTGACAGACAGTATAAATAAATATGCTGTTGCTGTAATGGAACTTCAGATAAAGAACCATTGGCTAAAACATGAATAATGTGATATAGATTTATCCATATAACCGTAGGATCTACTTGAGCATATAAAATAAATTAATGTAAAAACTAACTGTCTAATGTAGGTAGTGGACCGAATATGGCACTCAAGTGTCACCGTAAACTGTTAAGCATGGACCAAATAATTTTATGAAATTCGAACACTTTGCCTTAAACGTGACCCATCCTGTAGCCATGGGAGAGTGGTATGAGGAACATCTTAAACTGAAGGTGGTCAAAAAGATGGAGGAAGCTCCTTTTATGACCTTTTTAGCAGACGAAAGCGGGGACATCATGCTGGAAATCTATAATAATCCCAAAGGCCACATACTGCCTCTAGCTGATATGCATCCACTGACAGTTCACCTGGCATTTGTATCGGAGAATCCTACCAGCGATAAAGAAAGGCTTCTGGCAGCGGGCGCAACGGAAGTCTCCGATGAACTGCTGAAGGACGGTTCACGTCTGGTCATGTTAAGGGATCCATGGGGCATTTCGCTCCAATTATGTAAAAGGGCAATGCCAATGCTTAAAAGTCAGAGATTATAATGAATCCATTCAATATTAAATCCCAAAATGAAAACCCCTCCTATCAATACCCTTTTTCTATTTATTATATCATCCCTTATCATCAGCTGTAATGGTCCCGAAGTGGCCCATGAAACAGAGACGGATCCCTGGGATGAGGTGGAAGATATCCTCTCCCGAATACAGTCGCCGGAGTTTCCGGACAATGACTTCAGTATCTTAGATTATGGCGCCATAGCTGACGGAAGGACAGATGCCAGTGTTGCTATCAAAGCTGCCATTGATGCATGCGCTGAAGCAGGCGGCGGCAGGGTAGTGGTACCTGAAGGATATTATGCCACAGGTCCCGTTTATATCAGAAGCAATGTAAATCTCCACCTGGAAAAAGGGTCTACGTTACTGTTCTCAACAGACCCTAAAGATTATCTGCCCAATGTGTTCACCCGATGGGAAGGAGTGGAGCTGATGAACTATTCACCTTTGGTCTATGCATTTGAAGAAGAGAATATCGCCGTCACCGGTGAAGGCACATTGGATGGACAGGCCAATGAAACCAATTGGTGGCCTTGGAAGGGCAAAGAACAGTACGGATGGATACCCGGCGAACCTCATCAAGAGGATAGGGATAAGAGGCATGCCCTTTTTCAGATGGCAGAAGATGGTTTACCGGTAGAAGAAAGGATTTTTGGCGAAGGTTTTTATCTGCGTCCCCAGTTCGTTCAGCCTTATAGATGTAAGAATGTATTGATCCAGGGTGTTAGCATCATAAACTCACCTATGTGGATCTTGAACCCTGTGTTATGTGAGAATGTGACCATAGAAGGAGTAAGGATAGTCAGTCACGGTCCCAATTCAGATGGCTGCGATCCTGAATCTTCTAAAAACGTTCTGATTAAAAACACCTTCTTTGACACAGGAGATGACTGTATTGCTATAAAATCTGGCAGAAATGCCGATGGAAGGAGGATTAATGTACCAAGTGAAAACATCATCATCCAAAACTGTCAGATGGCAGATGGACATGGAGGTGTGGTCATCGGAAGTGAGATATCTGGAGGTGTGAGAAATGTCTTTGCCGAAAACTGTGAGATGAACAGTCCTAATCTGGACAGGGTCTTGAGGATCAAAACCAGCTCAATGAGGGGCGGTGTTATCGAAAATATATATATGAGGAATATAGAAGTAGGAGAAGTAGCAGAGCAGGTGTTCCGAGTGAATATGTTCTATGAAGACTCCGGCGCCTATGTGCCCACTGTCAGAAATGTCAAAGTAGAAAATCTCAATGTAGAAAAGGGAGGTAAAGTAGGTGTGCTATTGGAAGGATATGAGAATTCCCCGGTAGAGAACATTCAACTCAAAAATGTAAACATCAAATCAGTGGACCGAAATTTTAAATTCTCAAATGTAAAGAACATTATTTTTGAAAATGTGACCATCAACGGGGAGGAAATAATACTTCAAAACGACTAATTCATGATAAAAAGCATCATATACCTATCGCTGTTAGGTTTGCTGTCATTGGGATGTCAGGCACAGAGCCTACTCCCACAAGGCAGTGAATCAATAGGTGAGACAGAGAAAAACCTGGCTTTTCCGGGAGCAGATGGTTTTGGAAAGTTTACCACTGGTGGAAGGGGTGGTAAAGTGTATGTGGTCACCACACTAGCTGATAGTGGCCCGGGCAGCTTGCGGGAGGCTGTTCAGAAAAAAGAACCCCGGATCATTGTCTTTGCCGTAGCGGGCAATATAGAGCTGGAATCAAATCTGGACATCAACCATGGTGACCTTACCATAGCAGGACAGAGTGCCCCCGGTGAAGGCATCACTGTCCAAAACTATCCCATCAAAATCAAGGGGGACAATATTATCATCCGCTACATCAGGAGCAGACTGGGAGACCTGTATGATGTGCAGGATGATGCCATGAGCGGATTGAGGAACAAAGATCTGATCATTGATCATTGTTCACTTAGTTGGGCCACAGATGAGTGTGCTTCTTTTTATGACAATGAGAATTTTACCCTACAGTGGTGCATCGTCTCAGAAAGTCTGAATGAATCCGTTCATGCCAAAGGTGACCATGGATACGGTGGGATCTGGGGAGGTAAGAATGCTTCCTTTCACCACAATCTGATCGCCAGCCACAACAGCCGTCTGCCCCGCTTTAACGGATCCAGATACCATAAGCAACCCCAAAAAGAACTAGTGGACTTTAGAAACAATGTACTATATAACTGGAAGAGCAACAGTTCATATGCAGGAGAGCAGGGTATGCATAATATAATTAATAATTACTACAAACCAGGCCCGGCCACCAGATCCAACCGGAGCAGGCTGATCGAGCCATATAAGCCCTATGGTACCTTTTTTCTTTCAGGAAATGTAGTAGAAGGATATGAAAATGTCACCCGGGATAATGCTAAAGGAGTGGACGGTGTATCTGCTGATCTAGTTTTGGTGGCTACACCCTATGCGTATATGATGAGCAATACCGAAACTGCTGAGGAAGCTTTCCGGTCAGTGTTGGCATATGCCGGGGCTAGTTATAAAAGAGATGAAGTGGATATAAGGCTGATCACTGAAGTCCGCTCTGGAAATAGTGTCCATGGAAAAAACCGTGATGGGATTATTGACAGCCAGCAAGATGTAGGCGGATGGCCGGTTTTGAAACAGGGGGAGGCACCCCTGGATAGTGACATGGATGGTATGCCGGATGTATGGGAGCAGGCCAATGGCCTTGATCCACATGACGCCAATGATGCAGCTGGTCTGGACCTCCATGCTTATTATACCAATGTTGAAGTTTACCTCAACAGCTTGGTAGTGGCAGAAGTATTATAGCGTTTGTCAGTCTTTACCTATTACGCTGGCACTTTTTGTCCTCTCAGCATGACTTAGGTATTCGGTTTTCTTTTTCTATTTGATGATCTCCCCACTGTCTCAAATGGTCAATAAATGGGATAAGTTCTGCTCCTGTCTCGGTGAGGGTATATTCCACTTTTGGAGGGACTTCGTGATAAACTTTCCGATGTACCAATTGATCATCTTCCAGTTCACGTAAGGTTTGGGTAAGCATCTTTGGAGTAATGTCGGTCAATTTTCTTCGTAGCTCTCCATAGCGCATGATCTGTTTGCTATAAAGATACCAGATGATCCTACCTTTATACTTTCCGCCGATGCGTCTGAATGCGTAATCCACCGCACAAATGGGTTCTTGAATATCTTTTTTTTTCATTTTTAAATTTTTTTTTAGCCTGATAATCAATTATAGTATCATTTTGGTAATTAGGTTACTAATTTGTGCATACTTGATTTAAAGATACCCTAAAAATAACTTTGCTTCATAATCTTAAAGGTGTTTTTATGAAATCAATAATTTTACAAAGTGGGTATGGATTGGATAAAGTAATCTTAAAAGAGCAAGCGATGCCCGATGTACGGGAGGATGAAGTTTTGATAAGAGTACAATGTATTTCATTAAACCAGTTGGACTTGATGATAGTAAGAGGTGCATTCGGTACTGATCTTCCGCATGTTTTAGGTTCCGATGCGGTGGGGATAGTGGAAAGAACAGGACGGGAAGTCACTACCCTGAAGGTCGGTGATGTGGTGACCACACATTTTATTCAGAATTGGGAAGCCGGTAGTTTGGAGGCAGGTTATTTAAAAAAGCGTTTGGGTACTACAGTCTCCGGAGTGTTTTCAGAATATGTGGCTTTGCCTATGGGTTCAGTGGTTAAAATCCCCCAAAACTTAAATATGGAAGAGGCTTCCACGTTACCAATGGCCGGCCTTACTGCCTGGGAGGCGATTGTGAATGCAGGGCAATTAAAATCTGGGCAAACAGTTTTATTACAGGGCACCGGGGGTGTTTCTATCTTTGCTTTACAATTTGCGAAGGCATTAGGGGCCAGGGTAATTTTGACATCTAGTGATGACGAAAAACTGGGCAAGGCAAAAATGTTAGGGGCAGATGAAATCATTAATTATTCCAAAACACCCGATTGGCAAAATAAGGTCCTGGAAATCACAGAGGGAAACGGTGTTGATCTGGCTTTGGAAATGTCCTGGAAAGATGTAGGCAAAACCATGGAAGGAATGAAACTGGGAGGTAAAATTGTGGTGGTAGGACTGATGGGAGGGGCCAATACGGACTTATCGGTGTTTGGTATCATGCAAAAAAGTCTATCCGTTTTAGGTATTCAGGTTGGTTCCAAATCCTCATTTGAAGCGATGAACAAAGCCATTGAGCATTTTGATATCAGGCCTATAATAGATAGATCATTTAACATAAACCAATTTTTAGACGCATTTAACTATTTTGATAGAGGGAAGCATTTTGGTAAAGTAGTTATAACCTTTTAAACTTTTTACCAAGGGGCCTAACAATAGGGGGGAGCCCCTATTGTTAGGCTGTAATATAAATTTAAAGTTTGATTACCTACAGGTTTCATTGGCTTGTGCTGTATGCTAGTGGAGACTGAACACTTGACAGTGATATAGAACCCTTGGATCTATGAAGATTCTTTAGATCTTTTCTATCCATATTTTGTAATGCTCTCATCCAGGTATAAAAGCAGTGCCTTCTATTTCAACCGGGAAATCAGGATGTGCCAAGCCCGAAACTAAAAGAACGGAGACAACGGGGGGGCTGGTCATATGGCCGAAAAATTCCTGAGAAATCTTAATACTCCTTTTTATATACTGATCCTCAACCATGTAGAAGGTAAGCTCTAACAGATTATCAAATGTAGCCCCACACGCAGAAAGTGCTGTCTTTATGTTTATAATAACTTTTTCTGTCTGTTTGGCCAGCTCACCTTTACCCACTATTTCTCCCATTTCATTTACAGCATCCTGGCCACCAATATAGATAGTCGTACCTTTACCTTCAGTCGTCACAGCTTGCCTAAATGCCGAATTACTGGGAAGTCCCTCAGGGTTGATGTATTCAATTTTAGTATTCTTATTTTTTTCTTAGTAAGGTTCATTCGTGCATTGTTTTTTTAAAATTTCACTACCAGTTTTCCTACGGATTTGCCACTTTCTAATAATCGGTGTGCAGCTTTCATATTTTCTGCCGTAAAACCATCTAATGTAGTATTCATAGTGGGCTGTAATATACCCTCATCTAGCAGCTGAGAAATTTGGTTCAAAATGTGATGCTGAGCGATCATATCTTCCGTTTGAAACATAGCACGTGTAAACATTAATTCCCAATAAAAAGCGGCACTTTTCTTTTTTAACTGATTCAATGGTACCGGGCCGGTGGGATCGCTGATAGAACCGATTTTACCCTGGGGTTTGATGAGTTCTACTATGGCATCCCAATATTCATTCAGGTTTACAAAGTCTACTATAAAGTCTACTTGTTCGAAGCCGATTTTTTTTACCTCACTGACGAGGTCCTGGTGGTTGACTAAATGGTCTGCACCCATTTTTAGGCACCACTCAGCAGTTACCTCTCTGGAAGCTGTGGCGATCACGGATAAGCCTAGGACCTTTTTAGCCAGTTGTATCCCCACCGAACCAACACCTCCTGCACCTCCGATGATAAGGATGGTTTTATCTTTATCTTTCTCCTTATTTAATTGTAAACGGTCAAATAAAATTTCATATGCTGTAAGTGATGTAAGTGGCATGGCAGCCGCCTGTTCGATGCTGATATTTTTAGGTGCCATTCCTACAATGCGTTCATCGACTATTTGAAATTCTTGGTTAGAACCATCCCTGGTTAGATCACCTGCATAATATACCCGATCCCCTTTTTTAAATAGTGTAACTTCATCCCCCGTAGCTTCTACTGTGCCTATGGCATCCCAACCAATTACTTTAGGTATGTCCTGCTGGGTGTCTTTGAGGCTGTTTTTTCTTATTTTATAATCTACAGGGTTGACCGATATGGCTTCGATTTTTACTAGTATGTCTCTGCCTTCAGCAGTTGGTATTTCTTTTTCAAATTCAATAAAGCTATCTGCTTCATCAATGTGTAATGATTTTTTAAATCCAATGGCTTTCATAATATCTGGCTTTGTATATTCCATAATTTTAACTGGTAGTCCAAAAAACTGTTTAGGATCCGGTAATAAATTTTGATCAGCTAACTTATGTGGAGCATAGCTGAAGTGGCAAGGTAAATTTGATAGCACTCAAGTAGGCCGTTCTTGATCGGAGGGTGGGCCATTTATCCTGTGATATATATTCAGAATATATGAAATAAATGAGTCACTGGCTTTATATGCTAAAGTTGGGGATTTTGATAATTGATCCTTACATGTTAAAGTGGGGGGCAGGCAATAGTGGATTTTTAGCATAGGGATGGAGGGCAGGGGCTAATTCTGAAATAGTATACCGAATATTAGAAGTCATCTCCCTTTTTTAACTATTCAAAGATTTGTAGCTTTATCTTTACCCTGATACTATACCTTACCCTAAAGTGGATGGTTTAGAAATTACCTAATGATCTGACTGAAAATAAGATAAAATGGGAGTGTGACCTTTAAAATTAGTCTGGAAAATAGGATAGGTTTTTAATAGACAGAATTAACCGGGTCATTCGCAGGCTGTCCTATTGTATTGTATGATCCTATTAAAATTGATGGCATAAAGTTATTATCATTAATAAAAAAAATCAGAATAATATGTCCTATTGTAACGCTATAGAAACTATGCAAGATGAAGTAAGACAGGCATTGCATAGAAATTATCACGACAATCATTATGGTTTTCCCATACATGATGACAATGAACTGTTTGGTAGATTGATTCTAGAAATTAACCAGGCAGGTTTGAGTTGGGAGATTATATTAAAAAAAGAAGCATCTTTTCGTCAAGCGTACAGTAATTTCGACATCAAAAAAGTAGCTGCCTATACCGAAGCCGACCGGGAAAGGTTATTGGGAAATGCAGGAATAATCCGTAATAGACTAAAAGTAAATGCAGCAATAGAAAACGCTAAAACTATCCTTAAACTGCAAAATGAGTTCGGCTCATTTGAAAAATGGCTGGAGCACCAGCACCCGAAATCAAAGGATCAATGGACCAAATTGTTTAAAAAAACATTCCGTTTTACTGGTGGTGAAATCGTAAACGAATTTTTGATGAGCATAGGTTATTTGCCTGGAGCCCATTCTGAAAATTGTCCTATATACAAACAAATCTTATTGGATAAGCCAATGTGGATCATGTCCAACCAACTTAAATGTAATAAATAACTGGCTTATTAAGTCTAAACTTATGCCACCGCTACCTAGTAGAGGGATCTGTTTGTAGTCAAACCTTTTCCCCTCGGAGCACCTTGGACCTAAAACCACATATAAAGTCTGGAGTTTTTTTTAATTCCAGATACCGTTACTTTCAGTCAAAATCACCGGTTTTTGGTCTGTTATCAAAATAGTATGTTCGTGTTGGGCCATAAATCCACCTTTATTGCCGATTAAAGTCCATCCGTCATTAATCCCCACCGCATAATTGGATGAAGTTGAAATGAAAGTTTCGATGGCTACAACAGCATTTTTTTTGAAACGTCTATGGTCCAATCGGTTTTTATAGTTAAGAAGTTCGTCTGGTTGTTCATGCAGACTTCTACCGATGCCATGCCCACCTAAATTCTTGATTACTTTATAACCGGACCTTTTTGCTTCTGTTTCCATGAGATGGCCTATTTCAGCTATTTTCACTCCACCTTTGATATTGTCTAAGGTTTTTTTTAAAATTGCTCTTGAAGCATCTACGAGTTTTTGGTGTCCATAAATATCCTCACCCATAACGAATGATGCACCATTGTCCGACCAAAAACCGTTCAGTTCAGCTGACACGTCAATATTGATAAGGTCTCCCTCTTTTAATATGCATTTTGGGGAAGGTATACCGTGACAAAATTCATGGTTCACACTTATACAGGTCCAACCCGGGAATTTGTAAGTTTTATAAGGAGCGGAATGGGCACCAAAATCGTTTAATATTTCAGCACCATAGTCATCAAGCTGTTTTGTGGATATACCAGGCCGTGCAAAGTTTTTCATAGCCTTTAAAGTATAAGCAACTACTTCACTTATTTTTTTCATTCCGATGAGCTCAGATTCCTTAGATATTGACATGGAGATTAATTTTAGCTTTTACTATTTTGCGTGGTCACTTACATAATGCATTCAAGTGGCAATTTAATCAAAATCCCTGGTTTTGACTTAAAATAAAATTCTAAAGGTGGTGTAAACCTGTCGCCAAATGGTAAAATGACTATTTTATTTTTTATTGGGAAGGATAGAGTTAGTTAGTATTTCAAGAAGAATATATAGGTCCAGGTGATATAGAGCAGTTGTAAAGGAATCCTAAACCATAAGTATGATAATCCCTTTCCATAGTATGTGGCTTTTTGATAATCCACTTGTTTAATGGAGGCATATATGTTGACAGGGAGGACCATTATTAGGAATATGATGACCCCCCAGGCCGATGTAATGCTGTAATCTGATATTAATAGCCCTATTGCAAATGCAATTTCTAGTATTCCTGTCCAATAAACGATTTTAATCTTAAATGGAACAAAGGGTGGAATCATCAATGACATCCCTTTGGTAAATAGGAAATGGCCCATAGCCGAAAATAAAAACATGGCTGATAATGCCATTCTACCTGAAAAGGGCACATCATATTGTCCAAATCCTATTTTTGTAGTCAACATGGAGAAAGCAAATACACCGATCAAAACTATAAAGGGTTTCATATTTTTTTTCTACAAAGGTCATTTGTTCTGCTATGTAAATCAATGAACCTGGGTTAAGAAATCCTTCTTCGTATCCTACTCAAAGCCTGTGGTGTAATCCCTATATACGAGGCTATGTATTTCAGTGGAATATGGCTTATTAGATGGGGTTGCTCAGTTAATAAATTCAGATACCGTTGTTGGGCCGTTTCATTGAGCAAGGAAAGTTCTCTTTTGGATTTTTTCAGAAACAAATCTTCACTTGCATGTCTGCCTATAGAATTACCTATTTCGGTTTCTTTATATATTATTTGCAGGTCATTGTAGGTGAGTTGCCAAAGAGTAGTATCTGTTAAAGTTTCAATATGGTAAATAGATGGTGTTTGTGTTAGGAAGGAATCATAGCCACTGATAAAACAGTTGTCGAAAGTAAAAGCAAAGGTGAGATCATTTTCTTCTTTGGAGATATAGAAACGTATAATACCGGCTTCTATAAATGAAAGGTGATTTTCAATTTGTCCTGCTTTTAAGAGCACATGTTTTTTTGCAAATTCTTTTTTTTTAAGTTTAGAAGAGAAAATCTGCCAATCTTTATCACTTAGCTCAAAGGTTCTTTCAAAATGTTTTCTGATTTGATCCATGGTAAATGTAGTACGGTTTTAACTTTGCCTTGATGCCTTTTGTAGCTCGTGGTTTTATTTCCTAATTCGATTATCGGGCCGTTGAAATAATTGTTTTATATTCAGATTTTGTCAGACCGTATAGGAAAAGGGTATGAAATAATCCGTTTTTATGAATGTGTTCTTTCAATTCACCTTCTTTAGTCATTTTACATTTAACCATTACCCTACCTGAAGCAGGGTTTTTTTCAAAATGGGAAGATGTTATTTTGTTTAATGATAACTTGTCAAATCCAAATTGAATAATGGATTTGGCAGCTTCTGTAGTGTATCCATTATTCCAAAAAGATTGCGCAATCCAGTACCCAACCTCCGCTCGCGAAAATTTTTGATCTACTGTCAGACCAATTCCTCCAATAAACTCACCTGAAGTTTTTAACCGTATAGCAAAAATAAAATTTGTCTTATTTTTCAGTCCTTGAATGGATAGATTAATCCAATAAATAGCATCCTTTTCGGCATAAGGATGGGGGATATTGAGTGTATGTGCTGATATACTTATGTTAGATGCATATGATACAATGTAGGGGATATCTGCTGCAGTTAATTCATCCAAAATAAGTCTTTCCGTCTCAATCTTAGGTAAACATTCCATATGTATTGATTTTTTACTCCCCGGTAAGTTTTTTTATTAAAATAGGTTCAAAAAAGACCGAAGTTAAGATAATCTTTTTATCTATAGCTTTTCAAGTATTTAATCAGAATAATCAGAAGAAAGCCGCTACACCTTCATCAAACGTATGATAGCTTAAGATAAATTCCTTTAGCTTTTTATAAATCTCGTTTTATACATACATCTGAAAGCACCAGCATGAGGGCATATGCAAAGAGCGGGACCATGATTCCGGTATGGTCTTCAGTGGAAAACTCCAACTCGATCTGCATATTTGATACATTTCCCTGAGGTAAGGTTGCTCCTCCCGTTTCATGATCTGCAGTAATAAGAACTAGGGTCCCCGGATGATTATCTGCAAATGCCAAGGCCCCAGCCAAAGCTTGATCAAAATCTATCACCTCTTCTACTACTTTTTCAGCATCATTTTGATGTCTTCCTGTATCTATCTTTGCTACTTCTATCATAATGAAAAACGGCTTCCCTTTTTTGGTTAGATAGGATAGGGCCCGATCGGTAGCTTCGAAAAGATAGCCCCCTTTACCTTTCACCACGGAAGGTATTTCCTGGCTGGAAGCAAAATAACCGATTTTTCCATCTTATTAATTTGATCAACGGTAATTTGAAGCGGGTTAGGGAGGTTTTCTCTTTTGCCCCCCTGATTTGATATGTTTATATGTTAATGATCCCTGTTTTGTTTTCTTCAATCTGTTCAATAAAATCGATTAAATTATTTTTCAATTGTTCGGGATGGGAAAGTCCGCTAAAGTGGCCGCCGTCCTTAAACTCCGTGTATGATACAATATTGGCATAAAAACGTTCAGCAAATGCTTTAGGCACAAATCCTGAAATATCAAATCTATGTAAGTTAAAAGCGACTGGGACGGTGACTTTTTCAACAGGTTTACCATCATAACCACTCAAGTCTTCTGAGTATAGCCGGATAGATGGATAAATAGACTCCGTAAACCAATACAAAGAAATGTTTACTAGCAAATCGTCTTTTGAAAACCTTTCAAAAATGGATAGTTCCTTATCTCCTAAGTCAAAATATAACTGCAAAATCCAGGCTGCAAGTGCCACGGGCGAATCATTAAGTCCAATGGATAAAGTTTGGGGCTTGGTACCTTGTATCATGCCATAGGTCCCATCTCGCATGGACCAGTCGTTTATCTTTTCTATGTAATCTTTTTCTGATTGAGAGAGGTTTTCACCGGGAGAGTACAAATGGTAAAATGGTATATCAGATAAATGTAATCCCTTTACTGATTCCGGATATTTTAATGCCAGTTTTTCTCCGACAAAAGCTCCATAGTCACTACCGTGGACATAATAATCTTCGTACCCCAGTATTCCCGTCATTAAATGGTGTATGTACTCTGCGGCAGTGGCTGAGTCCATGCTCTCTGGTACATCTGAAAAAGCAAACCCGGGAAGGGACGGAATGATGACATCAAACCCTGGATTTTCTTTTCCTATCAGTTCGGCGGTTTTTAAAAACTCATTAAAGTTGCTCGCCCATCCATGCAAAAATAGGATAGGTATATGACCGCTTCCATTTCCTTTTTGATATACAAAATGTATGTTGATATCCTTTACAAAAGCTCTGAATTGAGGGAAATTATTGATATGCGCTTCATGCTTTTTCCATTCGAAGTCCGCCCCCCAATAATCAGTTAGTGCCTTGATAGTGGAATAGTCCAATATTGGATCTCCCCAGACAGGTGCAGCAGTTTCACTAATCCAGCGCGTTTTGCTGATGCGTGAGTTAAGTTCGTTTATTTTCTCTTGGGAAATGTTGATTTGAAATGCTTCCATTTGATGATGATGCTTTGGGTTTGACAAATAGTTTTGCGCTTTAACCGGGCTAATCCCGAGTAGTACAGCTATAAAAGCGGTGGTAACGTTGGTTTTCATTTTATTTTATTGTTTACCACAAAGAAAAGGTAGGTTGGTGACAGCACTATGTCAAGGGTATGGTATCAGTTCAAAAAATTTTCTTTTATGTAATGGTTAAACAGTCTTTTATTTGGTGTAAAAGTTTTGTCAAGAATAGCATACTTTATGATCCTGTCCAGTCTAAATGAACGAAAATCATTGCGCAGGGTACACCAGGCACAGATCACCCAGTTATCATGATTACTATAATAAAGTAGGTATGGCTCCAGTAGGCGAGCTGAGATAGACTGACTTTCATTTTTATATTCAATGCCTATTACCTTATTGGTTGCTATAGCCATTTGGATATCCATGAGTGAATGGCTATTTGTTTCTTCTTCCGGGTTTTTGCCAACATAAAGGTTGGTTTCAAGGATTTCAGTTTTTACCTTATCATAATTCTTTAAAACCGATTTTATTTTGCCTATAGCATTGCCAAACTCCTTTCTAAATGAACTGTCCTTTTGTGTAGCGATTATCTGGTTAGCGGTTACAAGGGCGAGCGCTTCCCTTTCTGTAAACATAACAGGAGGGATACGATATCCATCCAAGATAGCATAGCCTTTACCCTCTTCTGTAATTATAGGAATACCGGATGCTTCTAAAACCTTAATATCTCTGTATATGGTCCTTACATTTACTTCATACATTTCTGCCAAAGATGTTGCTGTGACTATTCTTTTTGATTGTAACTGTGTGAGAATGGCTGTCAGTCTTGAAATCCGCTTAATGTTTTTATCTTGCATTGTTTAAGAATATAATTATTAGCTTAAAGTTGGGATATGGCTACTTCACTATAGGCAATTTATTTATACATGCGAACGTCGGAAAAATTTTATTGTTTCTGGACAAAATCGGTAACTTTACCTTTAAAGCACTCTTGGATAGATCTGCGGTTTTTGCAAAAATTATATGCCCGTCACAAAAGTAGAGAAAACCCCTGTTTGGAATCACTTTATATTACTATTTAATAATGAAGAAAAAGGTTGAATAAATAACTTTTAAAAGATAATGCCCCGATTATATTGATATTATAAATGATAGAATGGAGGCCAGCATTAAACATTTCTATAATTGATTTTTTTTGGACCCCTTCTAGGTATTCGCTTTTGTAAGCCCATTCTGTTAGGAACATGAGTACGTTAAATGAGGGATTACCTCAATTTATTTTCACCATTTCCAAATGTATTAAACACAACCCCATTTTCTTTAAAATTATCATCTTTTACCCGACAGATTTATCTATATGCTACATCCTCTTATGTTGATAATTAAAAGAATTTATTTGCTGCTATCCATACCGATGGTAATTATTGTTCACCTTGGCAAAAATAAGTAGGGAGGTACAGTAATCCTAACCGGAATGATCACTGAGCTTTAAGATGTAACCCACGCCTACTGTTTAATGTACCATTACGGCTGTGAATAGCTTACAGTTGACCAGGTGCAAACTTTCACAGCAGCACTAGAATATAAGTTAAGAAAGGAATGATATTATTATTTCATTGTTGGTAGGAGGAGGTGTGGAAAGCATGAATGTGGTAGGATTACTTTTTATCGAAAGGGAATATGTTTCTGGTTACCCCATAGGAAGGAGAAGTCATTTTTTAACCTAGGCCATAACAAACGATCCAATTGATATACTCATCTATTTTAAAATTAAATGTATAAATACCGTTATCCCTTTATGTAAAAGAGAAATAAAAATAGGACTGGAATAAACCAGTCCCTTAAGTTAGTGGAGATGTAATAAACATCGGTATGATATATTAACTAATCAATAGTAGTTAATGGAGGTTTATTGTTTTGATATCCCGCATATCCTTGGTTCTGATTTATTTGCCCCCTCGTATTGGTATTGATGGCATTGGCAGGTACTGGCCATAGCACATGGTATGGGCTCATAGTAAATAAGTTGCCATGCCTGGTTGTGACTCCCTTATTGTAGAAATCGGATTTTTCCATCACCCTGTCGTAAAAATAATTATCTGTCGAAAAATTCTGTATGGTATATGATTTCCCTGATGCAGCGGCCTTTCCTGTTTTGGCATAGAGATAAGCTACACGGGTAAGTTCGGTTTTTCTGGGTTCTTCATAGAATAATTCTCTAGTTCTTTCATCCAAAATAGTCTCCATGTTCAATTGGGATGCGTTATAAGGTGCGCAACCAGCCCTGGTCCTGACTTGGTTAAGGTCATCGACAGCACCGGATAAATTATCCAGCCAATAATATGCCTCTGCTCTTAAAAGGTAGGATTCTGCCAGCCGGAAAATATACCAATCAGAATGCCCTCCCTGTGGCTGTACCCTCTGTGGATCTGGAATAAAAACTTTATAATGGGGCCATGAAAACCAGCTTCTGATGGAATCAGAAGTCAATAGTTGCCCATTGTCATTTCTCATCCTCAGGTTTTTGCCATAGTCTGGGTCACTGTTTTGGATATTCGGGTTGTTATAGACCAAATCTTCCATGTTCATCCAGTTACCTGGAGCATGTCTTAGATCATTTTCATCATCCCATACAGTATTCATGGAGTACCAGTTGCCTCTGGTTCTACCGATACCTCTACCTACATGTAAGACTTGAGGTATCGGAGCAGTCGCTAGATCCAGAGTGCCTTTGTTACCTGACGGTGTATTGATATTTACACTCCAAAATGGTACAGCTTGTCGCATGGATGTTGTTCCACCTGAATTTCCTTCGGTGTCTATTCTGTCCATTACCAGGAGTATGGTTTCTGTGTTGATATTGCTAGCTTTATTATCAGGCCTATGCAAGTCCCATATAACGTTTCTGCTGGCATCTGATGCATTGATCCCAAATCGGTCTCTCATCAAACTATACTGTCCCTCATCAATGAGCCTGGATGCTGATGCCACAGCATCTTGGAATTCTCCAAGGGCTAAATTTACCTTAGTTAATAAATGCTGTACCGCTCCTTTTGGGACCCTTCCCCGATCCATTATTTCTGGAACCCAAATTTCGGCAAACTCTAGGTCTTCCTTCATTTTCCTGAGTATTACGTTTCTATCTGTGGAATAAAAGTCAAGTTTTGGTTCCCGAATTTCATCCAGGATCAGTGGTACATCACCAAACTGATGAGTAAGTTTATAATAGCGAAGTGCTCTATGGAAATAAGCGGTCCCTAATATATGGTTTCTTTCTGCCTCTGATTGGTAATCTTCTGGCTCATCGATTCTTGAAATGACAACATTTGCATATTTGATTCC
Organism: Anditalea andensis; assembly: GCF_000714815.1. Lineage (GTDB taxonomy): Bacteria > Bacteroidota > Bacteroidia > Cytophagales > Cyclobacteriaceae > Anditalea > Anditalea andensis. The sequence continues at coordinate 508,464 of NZ_JMIH01000024.1, forward strand.
CTTAAAGCCTTCAAACCAATACCAGCCAATCCTATTATAATCCAAACCGTTAAGATTTGCATCAGGAGTTAGGATTAGATTAAGATCTTGTGGAGGGCTCGATTTATCTGTAGTACCATCCACAGCAATGTCTGTCAGTACCATTTCAGTATGGATAGGTGGGTTATCACCAGTCCATTCATGCCTCATATTACGCTCACAGGCCACCAATGCTCCCCAAAGCCCACTTGCCACGTTATATGTATTTTCGGGGGCATAGAATGACAATGGTCTTGGTTCCAGCCAGTCCTCATTACAACTGGACGTCCCAATAATCAATAGACTTGGAAATAATAGTATATATGGCAATATTTTTCTTTTACGTTTCATGTCTTAGTCTTTTAAATATTGAAAATCAAAGCGTCAAATCTATTCCTAAAGTAAAAATGGTAGGCACAGGTCCAGAATTTTCTGGATCCCAAAATCCCCAATTAGGAGCATAATAGCCCACATTCCTTATATTACCATATACTCTAAAATTCTCAATTTTCAATTTTTCTAGTTTTGATTTTGGCACAGAATAAGATGCAGAAATGTTTTCCAGTCGGATAAATGATCTGTCTCTATAGACATTGAAACCACTAGCACCACCTTCACTTGAATTTAGTCTAGCCCATTCATTGTTGGGATTTTCTTCCGTCCAATATGGCGTGACATATGAATTTGTCCTGTCTAGGAAACCATCCCTATTTTTCATTTGATTGAAGGAGCCCATATGTCCCCAGTAGGAATACATCATAAAGGAAAGCTCAAAATTCTTAAATAACTTAAAATCATTCCTTAAACTCCACCTGAATCGAGGCTGGGTATAACCCTGAAACTGTCGATCAGCATTAGTGAACTGACCATCTCCATTGACATCTATAACTTTATAATCTCCAGGTCTAACTCCATATTCAGCCGCTGCATCCGCTTCATGTGATTGCCATATCCCATCCGTTTTATAATGCCAAATTCTATCTATTGCCTGACCAATAAACCATTGATTTTCAAGATCATCAAGCTCCTTTCCATTTTCATCTAGATCGCCGTATAGGCTTTTGATAACATTTCTGTTCAATTGAAAATTGCCTGTAGAAATCCATGAAAAATTATTTCTTGTGATGTTTCTGGATGTTAGCGAAAATTCAATCCCTCTATTTTGCACCTCTCCGAGGTTATCGTAAACCCAGTTGAAGCCTAAGATGTCGGGCAGGTTTCTTTGTACCAAAAGGTCAGTGGTTGACATGTTATATACTTCTATGCTACCATCGATTTTTGTTTTTAATATAGAAAAATCCAAACCTAAATTAAATGCAGCCGTTCTTTCCCATCGCAGTCTGGAATTTTCCATCCTGTTTACGTAGAGCTGATTGACCAAATACAGTTCTCCATTAGGCCTTTGATAGAAATATTTTCCTGTAGCCAAATCTGACAAGGCATCATACATGCCTATATCTCTATTTCCATTACTTCCCCATGATAAGCGCAGCTTGCCATAATCTAACCAATTGATATTCATAAAATTTTCATCTGAAAATATCCAACCTACTGCCGCAGAATAAAAGGTAGCTCGTGGGTTGAGTTGGCCAAAGGCAGAGTATCCATCTCTTCGCACTGAGACTGTAGTGGAATATTTGCCATCATAGCTATAAATCATCCTTCCCATCAATGCATCCCCGGTACTGTACTGATCATGGCTAGAAATTAATGGATTGATGCCGGCATCGATTTTAGAAAATCCCAGCCGGTCATGCGGTTGAAACCCATTGTTTGACATAGTATTGTCCCAACTTTGAAACTGTTCTGCATTGGCAAGTAAGGTGACGTTAAAATCATGCTTTTCTGCGAATTGTTTTTGCCATGTCAAAATGTTGTCTATTTGCCATGTATAAACTTTCCGTTGCTGTCTTGAGGCATTCCCTCCCCTTTCTGCCCATTCTACATGTGCTGCAGACTCGTGGTTATACCTTTCATAAAATTCAAACCTAGGAGTAAAGTTGGTCCTGAACGAAAATCCCAATGGAAGATCAATAACTGCATACAAGGTGGAATTGATGGTAAATTCACGTTGTACCCTATCTATGAAAGCCCTATCATATGAAGGATGCTTTCCGCCACTGGCTTCATCATTAGGTCTCCATTTTAATGATCCATCATCATTATATTCAGTACCCCATGGTGAAAGTACTCTTATATTCCCCCAGCTAACAGGTACCTGACTTTCGTCTCTGTTGGCAAACTGTGAATTCATTCCTACTGTAAGAAATTTATTGACTTTACCCTCAAGATTTATCCTGCTTCTGAACGTTTTAAATTCATCTCCAATGACTATTCCCTGATTGTTGAGGTAACCTAGAGACCAATAATATTTAAAATCGTCTTTACTTCCTGATAAGCTGACAGTATGGTCTTGGCGAAGTCCCACCTGAAATATCCTGTCGTACCAGTCTACAGATCTTTCATTTAGGTAATTTTCTATCTCTGCTGGCTGTAAGTTTAAGCGTTGCAACCATACCGTTATAGGATCCCCTGCAGACCCATCATATGCTAGCCATTGATCCATTGATACATTGCTTGGTAAATTTCTTGGATCTGAAAATTGATGTTCTCCAAACCCACCTCCTGCAAAAGTGCTTTTCTGCACGTCTTCTCTCCAAGCTATAAATCCTTCAGGCCCATATACTGAAGGGAATCTGGAATTGGTAGCCAATCCAACATTAGAGTTTATATTAATCATGGATCTACCTTCTCTACCTCTTCTGGTATTTATCAAAATTACCCCACTTGCGGCCTTAGCTCCGAATACTGCAGCTGCACTGGCATCTTTTAATACTTCTATCGTTTCAATGTCATTGGGATTGATATCTGCTAACTGGCCGTAATAAATCGCTCCATCCACTACCAATAGTGGACTGTTTCCCGCATTTAGAGATGTTCTTCCCCTTACCTCCAATGATCCACCTCCTTTGGCATCCGTATTTAAGCCTACATTTAAACCTGCTGCATTACCCCTCAAGATATCCTGGACAGAATTGGGATTTTCGTTTTTTAATAAGTCATTTTTTATAGTCGAAACAGCTCCAGTTATATCTCTTTTTTTAGCTGTTCCATAACCTATTACTACTACTTCCTCCAAATCGGATGTATTGGGAATCATTTTTAAATTGATCACTGATTGATTATTAACAGAGATTTCTTTAGTGTCATATCCAATAAACGAATATATTAAAAGCCCATTATTGGGGACATTTATTCCATAATGCCCCTCTATATCAGTTATGGTTACTACATCGGTTCCTTTTATTCTAACTGTGACTCCGGGCATTGGTAGGTCTGTTTCGTCTAAAACTGTTCCTGTAATTTGCAAATTTTGGCCATTTGAACTAAAGGAAATAAATAGAGCAATAAATAATGGTCCCCATTTTAAATAGTAAATTATACATTTCATAAGTATTGGGTTTAAGTTATTATATAGAAATTGAATCAATTATTTATAGAATTTATTTCAATATTTAATATTATATAAATTCTGACTTTTATAATTTAATATCATGATAATAATCTACGCAATCGATTTCGGAAATTTATGATTTTACAAACGCTATTATAAAATGGTGTTCTTTCAAATATGATTGAAATACAAGATTTTTATACCTGCATTACAGTATAAGTTCAGCCACATAGGGTCAAGGTAAAGTCCTATACAGATTATTGACATCTATATGGATATACAGGTATAATCACCGCCAAACCAAATTTTAAATGTGGATATAGAAAATTATCCTGGTATGTTTGAACTGCAGAATGTGTTCGGCACTTACGAACAGGGGGCGGCACACCATCCCACGATATCAAGACAGAATGGGAACCGGTTAATAAAAAATAGTTGGTTTAATGGGTGCTGAAATTGTAAAGGATCTTTTGGTAGGCCATGGTTTACTACTAAAAGGACTATGACTTTTCCGGATCGGATCCGATTTTTTTATCACGTATCAAATTTTTAGCAGTTTTTGGGGAGCCTCTCTCATGAATATGGCCACCATTGTTATAAAAAAGTTCATCAGGGGGTGAATACTATTTGAGCATTTTTAATTAACGCTGCACCATCATGATTTTAATTTTATTATTTAATAAATGTTGTAATATAGTAATGGGGAACGTCCTTATTATTAATATTTTTTTCTCCATCTGTCTGCAACATCGTCATGAAAAAGGGTAGGCATAGAGAAAAAAAGAATTGTTTTCTTGCTTAAGTTTTAGAAGTGAATGAACCTTGAACAAAGTACAAAATCAATACTTTTTATCAACTGTAATTCATAAAAGAGAATATTCTTAAAAAGAACTATAAAAAATAAGGATATCTTTATTTAAAAATTATGTCAATATCAACTAATTTTTTTTGCAAAATCCAAAGGAAACACTTGCTATACAGAAGCTAAATGTATGCACGTTTGGATATTATATTTTATGCTCTAGAGATAATTTGCCTAAGTAATAACGAGTGAAATAATAAAATTTAGCAATAATTGCCTCTTGGCTGAAATTGTCTATTGGTAATTGAGACTCTATCTCTATTTGTTCATTGTAGTTTTTATATATTGTGGTTCATCAACTGATATGATCAGTCCATTATTGATAATACAATCGAAAAGCCACAATGGTGGTTTGGCAGCCAAAGGTTATGAACTTGATTTAAACAATTTATTTGACCCTGCTTTCTATTATCTTACTGTATCTAGCTGTTCTAAGATTTCCTGGTAATCGTTTCTGGTATCCACCCGCTCCATCTGGACCAAAACGTCATTTTCAAATATAAACGCTGTCGTAACCAGAAAATTTCTAATTTTCTCCGTATAGTATAATTTTTCTATTACTTTATCCTCAGATACTGTGTACATGCCCTTATTTGTAGGGTTTCCATATTGTTGAATAAAAGCATTTTTGTCAATGCCCAATTCACTGAATGTTGCAAATTTACTGACTCTCCGCGCATCAATCCCATACCGGACAGGAACACAAGCGTGCATACCTATAAATAATATTACCAAGAGTGTTACAGTAAAAAGGGAGCTTAAATCATATATGCGTAGGTGCATTGATTTATTATTTTTTCTAGACATATTATAATATTTTTTAGAAATAGATAATATTAATATATACGAATCTTTTATTCTAGTCCTGTGCTTTTAGGTCCAGATAACAAGGTATTTATAAATTCATTATGATGCTATTCATAAGTTAAATGTTATACCGGAAAGTCAATAAAAATGATTTCGTTATGTCTTTGCTTAAATACAAACGGTATGAAATATTGTATAGGGTGTAGGTGTATAGTGAATCATTAAAGAATGAATTCTGATAGGTTTATGCTTTGATCTATAGCAATTTGCATTATCCATTGAAGCGTACTTTTCGCAAACTGATCTTTTTTCTACTCCCGTTAATTACAGCATTCCACAATCTGATGCTCGAAGTGTAATGTAGGAGGAATATCCGTAGATCAAAATGTTCTATTTCAATCAAAAATTATCTTCAATTTTAATTTATTTCCATATTAAGATACGCAATTTATCTTGTATAAAATGCCACGGATAAATCTGTTGTCGTGATCAGCAGCTATATTCTTAATACCATGAATAAGGTGAACTATATGATTTTAAGGGTACCGGGGAGTTCTGTTTTGTCTCTACTATGAGGTATGTCGTGGATCAAAAAGTTCATTTGTCAGTTACGGTAATAGACGAAAAAGGACACCCGATGCCATCCGCCACTATAATGAAGTAGATATCAGCGGTGATCACCTGACCATAACCAAGCTGAAAGAATCAATTAATATTGAATTGGAGGACCATCATTTTTTACAAAGAACCTGGTTGGAAGCCTTATGCTGACTTTGGAAAGATTCCCAGAAATCAGCAAAATAGGAATCGGTTCCCGCAAATCGAAACCACTGAAAAGAGGGCTTGGATTCTACAGGGTAGTGATGCTGGACAAAAGGGTGAAACATGAGGGGAAGCAGTGGGGCGAGAGGCCTTTCCGATACAGTGTAGTTCCCTAAGATATTGATCTTGGTGATTATCATCTGATGATACATGTGACTGATAAAGAAGGCTGGCAAACCTGAAAAGCCTTAAGTATAAAAATAAAATGAAGGGATGGGGGTTAATATGATTAGTAATTGCTATTAGGGATTTTGCCACTCCACCATTAGGTAGGGTAGTGATGACCAACGTTAGTATTGGATAATATAAAAAGCGATCACATATTGTAGAAGTGACCCCTGAGCCAATGAATTAGCTGATTTTAATATGGAGAGAATGTCATTTTCACCTCTTTTTCTATTCGCTTCTCAAGCTCTTCACAGGATTCAGCATTGCTGCACGGATGGCCTGAGAACTGATGGTCGCCATTGCTACAATGACAGCAAGTATACCGGCTAGAATGTAAATCCACCAACTGATTTCCACTTTATAGGCAAATCCTTCCAGCCAAATATTCATGGCATACCAAGTGATGGGTGTAGCAAGTACAATGGCTATTAAGACCAGTTTGATAAAATCCCCGGATAACAGAGTAACGATACTTGATACTTCTGCCCCCAGTACTTTTCGGATTCCGATTTCTTTGGTTCGGGTTTCGGCAGTATAGGTCGCCAATCCATACAATCCCAAACTTGCTATTAGAATTGCCAACACAGAAAATGCTGTAAATATCTTTCTGAACCTAAAATCTGCCTGGTATTGTCTGTTAAAATCTTCATCTAAAAAACTGTATAAAAAAGGCCTGTGTGGGAAAGCGTTTTTCCAAATATTTTCTATTTCAGCTATCGTATTTTGCATATTGTCTGCCTTTATTTTAATCGAAAGAAAGCGGCTTTCATAGGCATCAAATGGCAATGTCAGGGGTTCTATAGGGCGATGGAGTGAGATAAAATTAAAATCTTTTACTACCCCAATGATTTCACCTTCCCTTCCCCATTGGTCAAATTTCTTCCCTATGATATCAGCCGGATTGGCGTAACCATATTGTCTGGCTGCGGCTTCGTTGACCACCAGGGCTGAGGTAGAGTCTGATGGAAATTCCCTTGAATATGACCTGCCTGCCACCAATTCCATATCAAAATGGTCAATAAAGTCTATACCCACCTGAAAAATAGCCTGTCCCTTAAGGACCATTTCACCTTCGGGATTTTGGATGTTTGTGCCGGCATTTGGGAAATAACTTCCCGGTACACTTCTGGAGAATGCCACTGAAAGCATAGCAGGATTTGCTTCCAGTTCACTTTTGAGGACACCCGATTTACTATTTACCTCTTCATCATAATTATAATCCAATACCAACATCTGCTCTTTGTCAAACCCCATGTCTTTGTCCAACAAAAAATTCATTTGGGTATAGACAATGATAGATCCTGCTATCAATATGATAGAAAGGCTAAACTGGAAAATTACCAGACCCTTTCTCAGGTTGACACTACTGCTATCGCTGACAGATATTCCTTTTAAAATCTGTACCGGCTTAAATCCTGACAATACAATGGCAGGATATGATCCTGCTAGCAACCCGATGACAATTAAAGTTACGGTCATGGCAGGGATCGCCTGCCAAATTACAAATCTTCCTACTTCCAATTCTTTGCCCGTGATGCTGTTCATCAACGGAATGGCAACAGTAACGAAAATAACTGAAACGACCATAGCCAGAAAAACGATGATAACGGATTCACCCAGAAACTGGTAAATCAATTGTTTTCTATCCGCTCCTACCGATTTCCTGATGCCCACTTCCTTGGCACGCTCCATAGATCTGGCTGTGGACAGGTTCATGAAGTTGATCATGGCGATGATCAAAATAAAAATCCCTATTGTCGAAAAAACATAAATATTGGACAAACTGCCTGTTTTACCGGGTTGTCTATCAGCATCTGTCCTGAGGTAAAAATCTTTCATCGGCTCTACTTTGATAGTGTAGAGGGGGTTGTCCTGTCTTGCTGCCAGAAAATCCGGGATTTTTTGCCTAAAAGAGCGCAGGTTGAAATCTTCGTTGGCCAAAAAGTAAGTATAAAAATCTGCGTAACCCCAATATTCAAATACCTCGGGGATTGATATCCTAAAGGTACTCAATGAAAGCAGCATATTGAAACTGAAATGGGAATTGGCAGGGATATCCTCTATGACAGCAGTGACGGTATAGTCACCGGCCTCTGATCTTCCCGGTGAATCACTTCCCTTTAAGATCTTTCCGATAGGATCCTCGTCTCCAAAATAACGTTTGGCGGTACTTTCGGTCATCACCATACTGTAGGGTGCCGTTAATGCAGTGTTGGGATTGCCTTTAAGTACCTTCCAGCTAAAAATATCAAAGGCAGTAGAATCCATAAAGAATACGCCTTCTTCCTGAAAAGAACGGTCACCATCTGTAAGCAGGATATCAGAGCTGCCGGAGAACTGGACTACTTTGTCGATTTCAGGGAAATAACTTTTGATGGCCGGACCAATCGGGGCATTATTCCATACCCAAAAAGGATTGGCCCCGGCATTTTCAGGTTGGCCTTCGGCAGGTAGGCTTCCATGGGTCAGACGGTATATTCTATCTCCCTTTTCATGGTAAGAATCATAAGATAATTCATCCTGCACATACATAAAAATCAGGAAACAACAGGTCATCCCTAGCCCTAATCCAAATATATTGATAAAGGAATAAGCCTTATTTTTTACAAGATTTCTCCAGGCGATGGTGATGTAGTTTTTTAACATGTGATATACACTTATAGCTCGTTGTTTTGACTGACAGAATTGCGAGTTTGGTGCCAATGGAAAACCCCTAAAGGAATCTGATATGGCTATAATTATATCAACATTAATAATTTTATCGAACAAAATTGATCGGTAATGGTCGATTCTGAATTATAGGATGAAGTTATGTTTAGCAAACTGAAATTCTTTAAAAATCCATATGATATAGGGACTACCCCGTAAATGTTTTGGAAATAATGAACAGATCGCTAGAGTGCGTGCTCAAAACTAATAAAGTGAGGTACGTAGGAAATACTGCCTACCCCCAACTCAGGTATGGCACAGACCCTGACCCTTGAATAACAAATTATAATTAGATGAAATCAAATATAGTAATCCTATTGACGATTTTTGGATTTGCAATCTACCCAAGACAAACGGGTAAACCATTATACTTCGATTTTTATGGAGCCGGTTATACCACCGGGATCGGTATGGGCAAAAGGAAAATATTTATTAGCGGATTAGGTCAGGATATTATCCATATCAGTTTATCCACCTTATTCTTTCCATATTTGGAAGACCCGGTTTGAGTGAGGAAGGATTTGCCACTGGGGAAGGGGGCAAGGAGGGGATCATTAGAAGAACGAGCACAGCTATTGGTAAATGAATAGTATAATTACGATACTGTAACCAGATCAGTTAGCTTTATCCTTTTTGCACTTGATGAAGTAAAAAGGATAGTTCTCTGTTACTTCTGTTATGTCAAAAGAACCAGCATTGGCAAATTCTTCTTCTATGGTTTTTATATCGTAAAAGAAAATTTTAACACCACCAAACATTTCGAACCGGTCTTTGCTTATAAGTTTTCCTTGCCCATAGGTTTGTGCGTTTTTGGTTATTGCCGTAAAAATCATCAGTCCGTTTTCTGTTAACTGATTATAGCAGTCTTGGATGAGCTTTATTCTCTCGGCTTTGTCCAATAGGTAAATTAAGCCGTAACAAAATATACCGTCATACAAGTGGTCGTCAAAGGGCATTTCAGTTACTGAACCATGGTATATGGTCAAGTCTTTTCCAAAATGCTTTTGAGCTAAATCTATGGCTGTCTGCGAAATTTCAATTCCGGTGACAGTCATTCCATTATCTGCAAAGATCTTAGCGTTTCTTCCATACCCAATGCCTGGAATAAGGACGTTTTTTACTTTATTCTCCACAAAACACTCCTTGGCGAGTATTGAGGATTTCGCAGGTTCACTGCCCCACATTTCTCGTTTGTCCTTAAATGCTTCTTCCCAGAATTCTGTCATTTTTTATACAAATTTTATCTTCCATAACTGCACATTGATAACCCAGATCACTACCAATAGTCAATTTTTTCAGGACTGAATGAACTGCCTTCAAACCTACACAGGGATATTGCATACCTGTTTTGTCATTGTCAAGGTGAATTTTTAGTTCAGGGTAGTGACCACGTATTGAGCTTATAACTTGATCTGCTTAAACTGTGGCTTTGATATCTGTATTGAAAACTTCTGCCATTTTCATACAGTTGTATATCACTGATATAGTTTGGATAAAGGTAAGCATAATATCATAAATGCAATATTATTGCAACAAAGATTTTGATGAATATCTATTATTCATTGGAAATGATAAGGCCTTTGCCGGTATTCTAATAGAAGTTATTTGGATATCAGTAGAACAGGTGGTCAAATAGTAGTTGCCTTAAAATATTCCTGGCAAACTAAGATGCGTAGGAAACGCTTAAAGGATAATACTTATTGGATTTGATCGGAAAACCCAATAGGTTCAGATAGATTTAAAAGAGGTCTTCGGGAATACGGACAAACACTTTAAAAAGAATAGTTAAGGCTGGAAGCCATCTAACTTGTCAGCAGAGATGGCTGGGGTGCTTTTACACCTCAGGTAGCTTACTCTTTTACTCCACATGGTTATCTCTTAAAAATGACTTATATTAACTTTATTTTTAAGGACCGCAGCACTGAAAAAAATCATAGCAAATACCTATGGTAAAAGCCCGGCAAACACTTTTGCCGGGCTTTAAATGATCAACCACTCTTTACCAACCAATTTCACCTGTTTCAGGATTGGTTTCTTCACTGAAGAATCTACCTGTTGGCCCATCTTCGTCTATCAACGCATATTTCACTATACGTTTTCCAGCTTCTTCGACTTCGCCACCATTATGACCTGTGAAATCAGTTTTGGTATAGCCCGGGTCCACCATGTTTATTTTAAACGGAGTATCCCTAAGTTCATAAGCCAAATGAACAGTATACATGTTTAAGGCTGATTTTGAAGATCCATAGACTGCAAACTTCCCGAATTCATAAGCCAACCAATTGGGGTCGCTTTGAAGTGACAATGACCCTACGGTAGAACTTACCATTACTATCCTGGGCTCGGGTGCATTATCCAGTAGATCCAAAAATGCCTGTGTAACCCTTACCACACCGTAAACATTGGTTTCATATACTTCTTTGAAAGTATCGATTGTTGCTTCTTTTGCTGACCAGGTTTGTGGAATATAATTTCCTTTCCCATCTAATTTCACACCATTAATACCTGCATTGTTGATCAAAACATCCAAACGGTCTGTTTTTTTGCCGATTTCGTGTCGGGCGTTTCTTACCGAATGGTCATCAGTTACGTCAATCTGAATGGCCTCTACGTTTGTAAATCCATCGGCTTGCAGTTTTTCTACGGCTAGTAAACCATTTTCCGCGGTTCGGCTGCCGATGTAAACATAGAATCCTTTTTGCAACAATTGCTTCGCTGTTTCCAGACCTATGCCTTTATTGGCCCCTGTGATAAACGCCTTTTTAACTGCATTTTCAACTATGCTTCTTGGGTTTTCGTGATTCTTTGAATTCATTTTGCTTATGTTTTGATATTTACTGATGCAAAGGTGGCACGATAAAAAATGAAAGGATTTACCAAATGTTAAAAAGCGGGTTTAGCGGATATTTTTTCTTATCCTGCTCAGTGATTGCTGTGTAATGCCAAGGTAGGAAGCTATATAAGAAAGCGGAACACGATTGACCAGAGCAGGAAATTTTTCTATAAAGGACAGATAGCGGGTAGTAGCATCCTCTGAAACCAATGGGCTTCTGCTTTCTATTTTTAATGTCAGGCACTTTTGGACGATTTTGGTTACTATCTTATCCCAATCAATGATGGTATTATTGATATCGTCCCAATCTTGCTTTGTAAACACCAATAATCTACAATCCGTTACTGCCTGCACATATTCGGAAGCCGCCATGTTGGCATCAAAATTCAGGTAGTCTGTTACGAAATGGTTTTCGTCAATAAAGTAATCGGTAATTTCTTCTCCTTTATTATTGTAATAGCAAAACCTAAAAACACCTTCAAGAACAAAACCAACCTGCCGGGGGATTTTACCGGCTTCTGAAAAATACTGACCTTTGGGAAGATATATTTCAGAAACCTTCTGCTCAATTAAGGCTATCTGCTGTTCGTTCAAATTACCAAATTGTAATATATATTGAATCAATTCTTTCATAAAAGCAAATTTAGTGAACAAAATTTACCATTTGATAAATATGTAGTCTGTATAAATGGGTGAATAGAAGGTTTTTTTATCAGAAATAGAGTGACTGGCTGTAGCATAATATATGGGACGACCACATGATAGGAGCGCCTGCACATTTGCCTGCACATACTGTATACTAGAAAAATGCTTTCTAGTATACTGAGGGGTATGAATTTTTGAATCCAACCGATAGTTGTACAGAGTGGAGTATAATGCTCCTTTCCTAAACTCTCCATAATTTTACTGCTTAAAACATTAGTTTACTGCCTTAAATATGTGTTTTTACCCATTCTTTCAAATACCTGAATATCATGGGAAGGAAGATACACCAGCTTATGTTTTAAAGCATAACTTTTTATAGCCTTATAAGTAGTCTGTGATGACTTAAAATTTTGATGGCCGCCAGCATTGATGTTGTTTTCTAATTGGTGCTGATTGTAGGTTACATCTCCCGCTATCAGATAATCCAAACCAGAGGTTTTAAGGAGTATAGAGCAATGGCCCAGAGTATGTCCCGGGGTGTGTACCAATTCTATTTCTCCTGATTTAACAAGTGGTAAGGAATTTTTGAAATGACTGTTCTTGGAGGTCTTTAGCTGTACTTTTTTGGGGGAGAACCATTCAGGATACAAACTTGGCAGCGCAAAACTTGGACTGTCCCACTCCAATTGATTGATGATAATTTCTGTGTTTTCGAAGTAACTTAACCCGTCAAAATGGTCCAGGTGCAAATGAGTTAGAATCACACTTGTTATTTGGTCTTCATTATATCCGAGACTTTTTAATTGAGGCCCTACCTCTTCTTCTACTTTTACATCAAAGATAAACGATGTAGTATTGATGTAATTCAATATCAACCCTTCACCCTTAAAATATCCCTTATTAGTCACCCGAGCGTTTTCGCCAGAATCAATCACAAAAACCCCTTCTGGATGATCGATTACCCAAACCATAATAGGCATATATTCCGTCCACTCATTGTCCATAAGAATACAGAGTTTGGAGGTCAGCACATTTCCTTTGGCTGTCCTAAAGGTGGATTTCACCTTGACCATACCAGTGGAAAAACCATGGAGTTTACCGTCGCCTTCCTTAAATGTTAAGGATTTTGAGAATGCCTGAATCATAGATTTATATCTTATATGACACCAAAGGTCTTTAAATAAATCCAGACTTGGATTGACCTAGGTTAAGAAGTCAATTCCTTTCTGATCCTGCTCAATGATTCTGGTTTCATTCCTAGATAACTTGCTATGTGTTTTAAAGGGGATTTCTCAAGTACTGATGGGTATTCTTTTATAAACCATAGGTAACGGTCCTTGGCACCAAGTGTTAGCATTTTAGAAAACCGGACGTCTTTTGCAATACACACTTCTTCTATAGCCAATCTGCCGAGTTGGTTAATAATGTGGTCTTCACGAAATAATGCTTGCAGTTTATCATAACCAATAGTAAGGATCCGGACCTCAGTGATTGCTTTAATAGACTCTAAGGCAGGGGCCTGACGGTAAAAGCTATAATACGAACCACAGAATGATCCCGGTAGGAAAAAGTTGGTTGTAATCGTTTCACCTTTATAGTCTTTTTGATAAGCATGAAGCAATCCTGATTCAACATACCCTATCACCTTTGAATATTGTCCTTCTTTTACAAAATATTCACCTATATGCAACTGGTATGTCTTGAAATGTTTTTCTAATATTTCGGTTTTTTCATTCATAAAGGATTTTCTTGATAATGACAGACACTTGGGATCAGTGGGATGACGAGGGGCTTCATAACTACATTTTCTAGCTTACCCTAACTTCTTTAAGATTCTAAATATTGCCCACTGTATCCAAGGCGCTGTGCCCCCTGACCGGTCAATATAAACCAAATTATTGACCGGTCCAATGTATAACAGGGGGGCACTTAAGGGCTGTATTCAAAAGATACCGATGTGAATGACAGCCCATAGGAGAGGGGTTAACCTCCCGAAGACCAGCTTTTGGCTGCCGGACCAATAATACTGATCGCCTGATGCTTATCAAGAACCTAGCAGTCTAAATTATAATCCCTATTAAGAAGTGTGAAACATGCTCCAGCATACCCACATATAGGGGAGAGGCTATTCCGGACACGTACCGCTGAGGTGGAGGTCCACAGGTTTATCGTATGGCCTGCAGACATCCTCGGACTACCTGCTTTTATTTTTTATTTTAGATGTTTTCATAAGTCTATAACTGCACATTCTGTTTTCTACATATTCAATTTTATGTTCGGACAGGAGGAGAACTATAATCTCTCTCGTTTCTTTTTCATCCAGCCCCAGGTTTTCCCCCAGGTCTATTTCATTCAGTTGCCCATTGTCCTCAATCAATGCTTTGAAGTACCTGTCTTTATTTTCCATAGATTGTTTTTTTTTTTAACGGCTATCATCATATGCGGACTAAATGGTAAAAGATCTTGGTCGTTTTGAGTTATATGCAAAAGTTCTATTAAAGTGCTTTTCTTTTTGTCATCCGACATACTGGCAAAGTAATCTTTATCCAGCCAGATCATTCCTTCCACTGCATACATATTTAGGTAGGTCAAACCCTGTTTTTCAAATTCATTTCTGAGTTCTTCAGGTTTATGGTAATACGCTTCTGCCAAAAGCCAGGGGTAATCATCCGGAGGATGGTGCATTCCTATGGTCAATTCTTTTTTACACATTTCAAAGAACGTTTCTTTGTGAATAAGCCCATTTAAAAGACCTGCCAGAGTCGAAGCAGTATAATTTATAGCAAAGCCCAAAATGATACCCTCTTTTTTTAAAACCCGTTTTGCTTCTTTGACGGCCAACTCTCTGTCCTTTTTTTTCTGAAGATGGTAAAGCGGGCCGTGCAAAATGATGAGGTCTGCAAAATCATTTGGGAAATCCAGATTTTGAGATGTTCCACTGTGAACCGAAAATCTGTTTTTTAATTTTTCGGCTCTGTTTTGGGCGATTTTAAGGTGTTTGGGAAGGGGCTCTATTAAATGAACCTGATGGCCTTTATTTGCTAGCCATTCTGAATATTTTCCCGTCCCTCCGCCAATATCCAATATAGTGGAAGATGGAAAGGGAATATATTTATCTATCAGAAACTTTACCCTTTCAAATTCAAATATACCCATACCTTTATCTAGCCGGGTTTCTTCAGATGCTCTATTATAAAAGACTTCTATATTATTACTTATTAACGGTTTCCTTTTCATCTGTTTATATTTTTTTTAAAAAAGGCCATAACTTTTCCCGTAACGAAGGAAACGGGTTGGAATCTCGCTTGGGCCGCCACTGATAGTTACTGCACTTCTCAGGATGATAGCATTCCATAACTTAGAGCTATGCGACCTGTTCGATTTTATTTATAATCAATGTAGATCATTACTTATTGACCTGCCAGACGCATAGCAAAGTGATGGCGCAATCGATACGAAATCAACTTTATTTGTTTATAATCTTTTGAATAAATGGTATATGTTTATCTGTGCACAAAAAACAGGAAGATTTCCAGGTGCTAATGCCTCGTTTTGTCGAGCATGTCTTTTAAAAAAGACTCAGATGATATGTTGGAATCAGTATAACAGGGTACAAAGATAGAAATTATCGATGGATTCTTAAAAGTTTTCACCGTCTTAATCTTCGGACATCAAATACTTATATCCAGTGCTGACATTTTTTAATCGTTTATTTGTAATCCAAAATCAAATCTTTTATCCACCATCCTTTTTAAAATTCCCAATTGTCCGCAGTGCCACATGGTGTGCTTGATGTTCCAGTCCAATGCATCAAATTTATTTTTGGCAATAGGATGTGGGACGTCTGTTTTTTCAAGTTCATGTAGCAGCTCGACGTCTTGTAAGGACCGGATGGTTTCCAATGATTTATTTTGAACAAAATATAATTGAGCTATCAAATCAGTAGGAGTGGTTTTACCTATTGTATTAAGCGGGCTGGCCTTGGTAAATAATCTATTATATTCTTGCAGCGGTATCTTCTGGATTACATCCATTTGATGACCTTTAATGACCATTATGGAGTGAAAATAGAAACTCATGATCAGGTGCCCTGTCTGCCAGGTGACATTGGTACGTATTTGACCTGGGATTACATCCCATTTTTCTGCAGGAATGGATTGGATAAGCTTATTCGTCCATTCGTAAGCATTTTCGGTTTGGTTGGCCAATAGATCCACAGTATTCATAGCGTCAAATATTTACTTGTTTATCAACATAAGTATCATGTTGTGTTGTATAACGGGTGAAATCAGCGCAGCTAATTTAATAAGCTTGCTGCCAATGGTTTTTGGTAGCCCATAGAAACACTGACCTCGGTCTGACGCCATTACATGCTGCCGCCTATGCTTGGAGATATTTAGTGAATTTAAAACAATTTTATTATATGATAAAAAATGCACCTGATAAGGTCGATAATATTTATGGAAAAGTGCTGTGTTTACCCCCAGACCCAAATTGTGATTGTCGAATTATGGAATCTCCTGTCTGTAACAATCATCGGTTTGAACCCTATAAAATGATCATTCCGGAGACCGCTTGTGCTTTTAAGCCAGTCAGTTAGCTTTCGTCCTTTTCTAATTTTCTCAATATTTTAGAGTCAATGTAAAATGTGCCAAATGGAATCAGACACGCCACCAGGACTTTCCATGTTGTTTCTCTGAATTTCCACTGTCGCTCAATGCTTACATGCAAAGCGTTGAACACAAAAAACAGGAACAATGCGCCGTGAACAGGCCCAAGGGATCTGGATATGGCAGGATTATCAAAATGGTATTTTAGAGGTACTGCTATGAAAACCAACCCAAGTAATGATATACCCTCTAGGATTGCAAAAAGCCTTAGACGTCCGATTGTAGTGATAAAATACTTTTTCATAATTAAAATGTTCTGAAAAGAGGTCTGTTAGATAATGGTGAAAATGACCATGGAATGGCAATAAAAATGATGATCAGGGCTATAGAGAACCACATCAGTATGGTCCTGAATTTTTCTTTGTCAGCTGGTTTGCGTTTGGCCAGTGCAGAACCGATAGTCAATATAATAATAGCGGTCAGCATCAATAGAATATGGATTAAACCGTAAAATGTTACATCCATATTTTGCAAAGCGGATGTGGTGTCTCTCCAGAAATATTTTACCACCGGACTTTGCGTATAGATTATTATTCCCACCATCAATTGAATGTGGGCTACAGTGGCCGTCCAATGTCTGATGGCATTGTCTGTTTTGGAAAAGGTTTTGTTTTTGGTATAACCCATAATGGCTCTGTAGATCGAATACACCAGAAATACCAATACAAGCCAACGAACCCAAGAATGAAAAAACAGCAAAGTAGAATACATATTGTCTTCATATTTTTATAGAGGATACAAATGTATATAAAAACATACTAATTAGTATTTTTTTGGATAAAAAATTATTTAAGTGTCTCTAGATAGTTTTTAAGTTGTTTAAGATAAGAAAGATATACCTTTTTGCTATTCTCTAATTTACCAAAATTCCGTATGCCCCAATAGCCTGACATTACAAATAATGTTACCTGTTTTGCGTCTATGTCTTTGCGTATAAATCCATTTTTCTTTCCGTTCTCAATAGTGGTGGTCATTTCCTTAGCCCATTGGTGCGTCAGTTCTTTCAAAACTTTATTAAAGTCAGCGTTCCATGGTGTCATTTCCTGCGTAAAATTTGAAGCAGGACAACCATATTCCACTTTTAAAAACTCATTTTTCATCAATAGTTCATACATTGAATTGTAAATGCTGGTCAATGGATTTTGGCCTTTTTGTAACGGCCGTATAAAGCTATCCGAAAGTGTCGGTTTCAGGATTTCGTTGATGATGGCAACACCCATTTCGTCTTTGGTCTTGAAATGATAGTAAAAAGCACCTTTGGTAACCTGGGTAGTCGCGATAATGTCATCAATACTGGTTGTCTGATAACCTTTGGTGTAAATCAGTTCAAATGCTTTTTGTAGGATTGACAGGCGTGTTGCTGCTGCTTTCTTCATAAAAAATACCTATTTGTATGACTCCAAAGAAAGGTATACTTTGTCAGCTTTACAAATTATTATTAGGGTGACCATATCAAATATCAAATTATGGAGAACTGCAAACACCCCGAAAAGCTCCTTGATATCATATGTACGATTCCTCACATCTACCATATATCTCCGGGTCAGAAAAACTAAGCACCTCTTGAGATCCACGCTATAAATTTCCCAGCCCTTCAGAAAAAGAACTTTTTGGTAATGGAACGTTAATTTTTAGTAGTGAAAATTCAGGATACAGTAAATTCACTTGCTATTTGAAATAACAATGCTCATCTATCTTAGTTTTGATATTTGGTGTGCCCATTTTTTTTAACCAAACGCTTTTTTTCAAATGCGTTAAGTACAGGAATGTAATTTCGGCTATTTATATTCCTGCACCAATTATACTCCCAATCATTTATATTCTTGCTCCTTTTTGTCATAGTAATTTTTTAGCACATAGAAGGCCTTTTTCTTTTGTCCGGTTTCTGAAAGCAGGCCTTTACGGTTCCAAAAATCCTGAAATACCGGATGCTGGCGCCGGGGAGAGCGGAAATCTGCCAGGATCCACGGGGTCATACCTCTAAGGGCCTCTATTTTCTCCAGCATTTTCAGTTGATGTATATAAACTTCTTCCTGAAATTCTTCGGAGAACCTTGTTTCTGCATCAGCATGGAAACCGGCTACTGCTCCGCCTCCAAATTCGGTAATGACGACAGGTTTGTTTAGTTTAATTTTAAAATTGTATTGATGGAGATTTTGGGGCATTTCCCAGTACCATCCGCCGTATTGGTTAAAACTTGCCAAGTCAAGTTTATCTCCTAATGGATCATTGACAATTATGTCGGTTCCCTCACGGTGCACCTCCAGCGCAGCCGCTACCAGTCTGGTATCATCCAGTGACCGGGCATGGGCAGCCATTTCTCCCATAAATTTATGCCTGGGCTCACTCAGGGGCGTTTCATTGCCTATAGACCATACGATTACACTGGCCCTGTTTTTATCCCTGTCCACCATATCGGTAAGCTGCTGTCTGGCATTGTGGAAAGTAGCCGGATTTTCCCATGCAATGGTCCAGTAGACGGGCACTTCAGCCCAGAGCATAAGGCCTAATTCGTCTGCCAGTCTTACCATTTCTTCATTATGGGTATAGTGTGCCAGCCTTACATAATTGCAATTTAGCTCCTTGGCCCACTCCAGCATCATCCTCATATCACCCTGACCCCTAAACCTGCCTTTGATCAGGGGGTTTTCATCATGAATGGATATGCCTCTCAGAAAAACTGATTTGTTATTAAGCATAATGTCAGTACCCTTTATTTCTATAGTCCTGAAACCTATTTTATCTTTCACTTTATCTGAAGCGGTGCTGACATTTACATCGTAAAGTTTGGGATTATCTGGTGACCAGTGGCTGATCTTCTTAGCTTGAATTGAGAAAATTGCCTTTCCTGAAGCATCTGTAGAAACAGTGGTATTGATTTTTAGCTCCGGTATGGCTATAGTAACAGGTTGGTTAGACCTATCCCCGTCCAGTTGTACAAATCCTGTAATCAGATTTAAATTCCCTTTTTCTAACTGTACCTTATAGTCTGCAATATGGCTTTCAGGCAACTCCACTATATATACATCACGGGTGATGCCACCATAATTCCACCAATCAGTATTGACTGTGGGTACTTCTTCTGCTTTCCGCTTATTGTCCGCTTTTACTACGACGAAGTTTTCTCCATCTTTCAATTTATCGGTCACATCAAATTGGAAAGGGGTGAATCCTCCCTTGTGCATACCCGCTTTTTTGCCGTTTACATATACATGCGCTTCATAATTAACGGCACCGAAATAGAGATAATATTTCTTACCGGTTTCCGGAGTATACCTGAATACTTTCCTATACCAAATGGTACCTTCATAAAGATCAAGTTTTTCATCTTGGGAATTCCAGTCACCGGGGACATTGAGTTGAGGGGATAAATCAAAATTATATTCAATCAATTCACTTTTATCGCTTTGATTTTTATTATCATAAAAGCCCCCTGTTCTATTTTTGGATTGGTCAAAAGGCTCATATCTGTAATCATAAAAACCCATTTCATAAGGATCGATGATGTAATTCCACCGGCCGTTTAGGCTTAGCAATTTTCTGCCTTTGACATTTTGTATCAGGTTTTTATTTTCTTCGATCTCTTGGGCAACGGCTACAAAACCGGTTATAAACATTACTAACACTAATAAATAATAGGGATACTTTTTCATAGAAAATTCAAATAGGTCAGTGCTCATAGGTAGCTTAATACAGAAATAGAGATGATTAATTATTGTCCAGGTGTTCTATAAGGTTGTAGACATGTTCATTCAACTCCTTCATCTTATCCATTAAAGGCTGATATCTGTTAAACTGGCTATCTACTATTCCTTTGTTGGAATCACGGTTGGAGTAATCGGTTGTCAGGTCCAGAGGGTCATTATCCTGATAAGTAAACCAGTGCCAGCCTACATTCCCTCTGCTTTTAAGCAGTTCAATGACGAAATTCTGGTAGAATTTCCCCCTGTCTTCCTGGGTGGGCACATTCCAGCCGGCTCCTGTCCGGTTGGGCAATCCTGAATCTTCCCCTTTGGTGTACCATTCTGTGATGATAAAGGGTTTTCCGGACCACTTTACCCAGTTTTCCATAATTTCCTGATCCGGTTCCCATTTTCTGTAATGGTTAATGGAAATGATATCAACATAATCACCGGCTACTTTGAAGATGGCCGGATTCTGAAGCTCTTCCTTTTCCTGGTTGAACCTGCATCCAAGGTAGAGGTGGTTGGGCGCCCATTTTCTTACTGCCGCACTGACCTTCTTGATATATGTTTCAAAATAGAAAGCTGAAAAAGCCAATCTATCTTCATCGTCAATGTTTTCCAAAGTACTTTCTGACCCCTTTCGTTCGTCCATCCATGTACGTGCGGCAATGTACCCTGGCTCATCTTTGGCCAGATATTTTAAATGCCTGTCAAGAGCATCATTTTTCCATGGGAGTTCATTGTCAGTATAGATCCCCAGCATGTATTTGTCATCCGCATATTGGGCTATAGGTTGGATGGCATTTTCTATGTACCTATCAAACTCCGGATCAAAAACCATGGCTAGATCAAAGCGGAAGTTTTGCCAACCTGCCTGTTTATATGCTCCGCCGTATTTTTTGATATGATCTGATTTATAATTTCCCATGGGGCTAACGATCACCGTATATACCAGGGGATGATCCAGTTGCCTGATCTGATCCACATCAGACCAAGCTCCCAGACCATTAAACCCATTATCTCTCAACATTTTTGATTCTGCTTTGGCCCACTGTTCGTTGTTACCATATTTGGCTTTCATGGCAGCTTGCTGTTTTTCTGACTTTCCTGCTCGGAATACAGCTATTCCTTTATGGATAAAAGGATTGCCCTCAGGATCTATGATCCACCACCTGCCTTCACGGCATTCGGTTCTGAAAAAACCTGTAGCTTTGGATTTATTGATTTCCCATCCACCAAATTGGCTGAGAGCAGGTTCTTTATTTTTATCTACCAGGTCAGCATATGTACCTATGGTTTTAGCCTGATAGTCTGCCCAATGGGGGTCATCTGCGTTTTTGCGTGCTTTTACTGTCGTATATCCATTGAGCTCCTGTGCCTCAGATGGACTGAAAGTTGCCAGGCAGCCAGCCATGGTAAAAAGAATAATGGCTTTTTTCATTTGTATTTTTTATTTTTTTTTAACGTCGCCTTCCACCTATCACATGGGTAAAGCCAAATGTGGTGAAGGGGGCATGATTGTTTTTGCTTTTATTGACCCTGGTTCTCCCATATTAAATAGATGATGAAGGGGAATAATCCTTAGTGGTAGGTTTAGGATTATTTCAGACCATTGAGAAAACCCTCATAAGTAAGTTTTTTCTCGAATTTGTCATCAAATAGAAGAGGATATTCTTTAGGGTGCCACCAGTCTGTCAGCCACGTACTTCCGTCATGAAGGCCCCAGGTGGAGATGGCAAACTTTTGGCTTTGGGGTATGGCCTCGTATGCTTCCACTATTTCTTTATAGGCATTGGCATGCTTCTGCTGTTCGGTGGTAGAATAGACAAAATTATCCGACTGGCCTGTATTGATGCGGATGTCCAGCTCCGAGATGTGGATCAAAAGGCCGGTAAGGGCCATATCTGCCAAGCCGTTTTTGATGGTGTTCCTGTTTGTAGTCTCCATATAATGCATCTGATCACCTATACCGTCCAAAGGATAGCCTTCTGATTTAAACCGGGTGGCCATAGATCTCATTGCCCCTCTCTTACCTCCCGCCAATACGACATTGTAGTCATTATAGAAAAGTTTTGCCTCAGGGTCCGCTTCTCTGGCATACCGGTAACATCTTCCATAAAATGCTACCGGATCCTTAAAGGTTTTAAATACGGGACAGTCCGTGGACCTTAGACCGCCATTATCCAGAAAAATTTCATTGGCCACATCCCAGCTGATAATTTTACCTTTGTACCGTCCCACTACTGTTTCGATATACGTTTTGACATGGCCTTCAAAGGACGCCGAATCATAATTGGCATTTTTAAACCAATTAGGAAAAGATTTATACCATACCAGGGTATGTCCATGAACCTCCATATCGTTGTCTTCGGCAAATTTTACGAGGGCATCTGCGTTAGTCCAGTTGTAATTATTGACCCCATTCCATATATGGGCCATCTTCATTTCATATTCTGCCGTAATCTGGCTGTAATGTGTTTTTAAAGTATTGGCATATGAGGCGCTGTTCAGTTCATTCCGCGTTACAGCGGCACCCACGTTAAATGCGGCCTTATGGCGGATGACCTGATCCACGGCTGTTTCTTCTTCGGGCTCTACCAGTAGAGGGTTATTCTCCTGTGTTTCTACACAGGATAAAGAGAAAGCCAGCAAAAAGATGAATACTGTTTGTTTAAGATACATTTCCATTATTTTTGGATGGGTTTAATTGTTATTTATTTATGCCTTAAAAAATGAGCAGTATGACCGGCTCACATTATCTTATACTTTAAATGATATCTGATCCCAAAGCATATAGATCAAACAAAAACATATAAGAAGTTTATAAAGGCCCTATTATAAGATTCAATAGCATAATAGGTATTTAGATCAATATCCCGGATTCTGGTTCATTACCCTTCCTGTATTGGCATCTATGACCCGCTGGGGCAGTGGAAGCAATACCTGGAAATCCTG
Organism: Anditalea andensis; assembly: GCF_000714815.1. Lineage (GTDB taxonomy): Bacteria > Bacteroidota > Bacteroidia > Cytophagales > Cyclobacteriaceae > Anditalea > Anditalea andensis. The sequence goes on from NZ_JMIH01000024.1 coordinate 532,093, forward strand.
AATGTTGGCTGCAAACCTGTTATAGAGCCGGTTTCTCTCTACTAATTTACCGGTACGGATCATCGTATGTCTCCTGTGTTCTTCCGTTACCAATTCTCTGGATCTTTCATCCAGTATAAAATCAATATTTACCTGACCGGGAGTAATTTCAGAGGCATTTGATCTTCTTCTGATCTGGTTGATCAGTTCCGCCGCAGCAGACAGGTTACCCAGTTTCATTTCTGCTTCTGCTAGCAGCAGATAGGTTTCAGCTACCCTCAAATAAACCTGGTCAGCAAAGGCATAATTGGCATTCCATAGATTCGGATCATTGTAGGTCCAATCCCACTTTCGTGTGCTGGCCCACCTGTTGTTGTTTATATTCATCTGGGATGGTGCCGTTTGGGTTCTTATGGTGTCACCGTTATTGCCGATATAATACTTTTTCACGGCAAATTCACTGAACCGGTGATCCTGCGGCTCGTAGATGCTGAAAGCCCATGCTGTAATGGCCAGTCTGCCTATTCCCCTTCCTCCGTTTTCAGGAGTATATGGGGCATACCCGTTATAATTGATGACCCAGGATCTTCTCATGGAATTGGAACTGGCACCAGGTAAACTTAAAACATCAGAATTGGGAAAAACCCAAAGTGCTTCTGTATTGCCCTGCTGGCGGGTGATGTTGCCGTCATAGAACTGATCCATGAAAGGTACTCCCGGTTGGTTGCTTCTTACTCCGAACCTCTCCGTAATCAGAGAAAAATTTCCGCTGTTGATGACCGATTCAGCTTTAGTTTTGGCCAGTTCCGGCATATCCATCCAGAGGTACATTTCTGCCAGGTAATGGGAAGCTATAGCGCCGGAAAGCTCCAAAACACTGTCAGAAACGGGAGGTAAAAACTGTTCCGCCAAAAGAAGATCCGAAACGATAAGTTCCTGTACTTCTCTTACCGGTCTTCTGTCCCAGTCATTTCTATAGTTCAGACCGTTTATCTCCTCCACTGTAATAGGTATATCACCAAACGTATATACCAAATGGCGATAAGCCCAGGCGCGGATGAGATGGGCATGACCCAATATTAGGTTTTTGTTGGCTTCAATCTGTTGGGGAGATGTTCCCTGCCAATCTATGTTTGGATTTTCTGCCCGCGCTATGACCATGTTGCAGGAGTTTATCGCCCTGTACATCAATAGGAAGACACCTGGATTGCCATCAGTATCCCCGTTCATCAATTGCATTTCAGGATTTAAATCCACGTTATATTGGTTGATACCTCGGGACCAGGATAATTCTGTATTGGCCCAGCCATTATCCACACCGATTTTCCAGCCAAATCCCAGTTCAGCAGACTGGATTTTATCTTCTCTTTCATCCCTTACAAAATCCAGTAAGGCATTGGTAGCCAGTCTGAATCCCTGATAACTCTCAAATAAATTATCTGCATAAAGATTGTCCCTGGGATCCTCTTGTAGAAAATCTTCTTCTACACATCCTATAGTTAAGCAGAAGATCAGTATCATAAATATGTATATCGATTTTTTCATTTTTTTCGTCAATTAAAACTGTACTCTAAAACCTGCAATGTAAGATTTCACGAATGGGATGCTTCTTTGGCTGCTCAGTTCAGGATCAGTTCCTTCCCAATCCGTGATAGTGACCAGATTCTTACCGTTAACATAGATTTCAGCACGGCCGAGGTTCAGCCTGCTCAGCATAGGGGAGTTTAATCTGTAACTTAAAGTGACGTCGTTTAACCTGACAAAACTGGCGTTATTGGCTCTTCCGAAATACTGCACCTGGTAGGCATTGGAATCGTCCCGGTTTGCCGGCCAGCTGTTGTTCGGGTTTTCTTCCGTCCACCATGCTCTGTTCAGGGTTCTGGTCCTTCCATCAAAGAATGGATTCATCAGCTCATTACTTCTGGTCAATCCCTGTACAGTACTGATAAAAAGCTGTAAAGAGAAATTTTTATAAGAGACAATATTGTTCAGACCGGCTATAAAGTCAGGTATTGCCCTGCCGATAAATGTTCTGTCCAAGGCATCGATTCGGCCGTCACCGTTTACATCCCTTACTCTGATATCACCCGGTCTGGCATTAGGCTGGGCGGAGTTCACGATATCATCGCCTATCTGCCAGATACCATCGAACAGATAGCTGAAGTTGACATTTAAAGGCTGGCCGATAAACCACCTATTCGCCACATCATCCGCCGGCATACCGTCTTCGTTCCTCAACCCTACATCTACTATTTCATTTTTGAAGTATGAAAACGTCAGATCAGTGGTCCATTTAAAAGCTCTGTTGTCTATGTTCACACTGGAGATCTGAAGGTCCATCCCCTGGTTTTTCGTAGCTCCGATGTTTTGGCGGATCTGTCCTGTACCATTCACCTGGGAAATATTCCTGTTGAGCAGCAGGTCAGTAGTATTGGTGATAAAATAGTCGAGTGATCCCTGGATCCTATTTCCAAATATGCCGAAGTCCATTCCGAAGTTGGTAGACCTGGACGTCTCCCATCCTAGTGAGGGGTCACCGATTCCTGAAGGGTAAAACCCAAAGGCTGTTTCCCTGCTGTCATTCAGGTAATTCTGCCCTGCCAAACCGGGGAGAGTGGAATAAGGGGCTATGGCCTGGTTTCCGTTTTCTCCATAGGACACCCTGAGTTTCATGGCACTGATCTGTGGGATTTGGGCCATAAATGGCTCTCGGTCTATGTTCCAGCCTATGGCTGCTGATGGGAATATTCCGAATTTGGTAGCTTCTCCAAATCCGGAGTAACCATCTCTTCTGGCAGTCAAGGTCAATAGGTACCTGCTGTCAAAAGAATAATTGATCCTTGCCATCTGTGAGATATAGTTCCACTGGGTATAAGCATCAGAAGGTGTCCACACCGTGGCCAGGTTGTATTGAAAATTTGTCATGATATCACTTGGAAAGCCGTTCGCTGTCAGGTTATGGTTTTTACTCCATCTCTCCTGCGCACTGTAGAGACCGGTGAATCCTATGTTATGCTTATCAAAACTCCTGTTATAGGATAGGATATTCTCTACTATCCAGTCCTCTTCTTGCCAGTTATTAGTAGTAGCCACTCCGCCCTGCTGTAGGCCTGCCCTTGTATTTCTGCCGGAATATGTATCTATAGCCCTGTACCTGTAATCATAACTTGCATTTACCCTATAAGACAGTCCGGGAATGTACGGCAGGTCTATCTCTAGATAATTATTAGTGATCAATCTCCGGGTATGGTCCTCATTCAGTTGATTAAAAGGTTCTAATGGATTTGAAAAGAAAGGATCTTCAGGCCATGGAAAGATGGTAAGCGTACGTCCATCCTCCTCAAAAGGAGTAGTCAAAGGGTTCATATTGAATGCCTGCCCGAAATTAGCGGCATTTGCACTTCTGTCCACCTTCGCCATTTGGTTACTGGTACCCAGAGTCAACCAGGGCGTGATTTTTGTATCAACATTCAGTCTTAAGGTAAACCGCTTCACATCATCATTTTTTGCCACCCCTTTAGCGTCTACATAGTTACCGGATATAAAATACCGGGTGTCATCCGTTCCTCCTGCTATAGAAAGGTTATGCTGCTGTCTTGTACCGGTTCTTGTAGCCAGATCCAACCAATCCGTATTGACTCCGTTTTCAAAAGCAGTCTGTTCTGAGGCGGTTATTATACCCTGGCCATATCGGTCTACTTTAGTTTGGTAAAAAGTATTCCCATCCATCATATCAGGAATATTGGCGATCTGATCTACCCCAAAATAGGTGTCGTAATTTATTTTGACCTTTCCCGGGGTTCCTCTTTTGGTAGTGATCAAAATCACCCCATTGGCCGCTCTCGCACCATATATGGCCGCCGATGAAGCATCTTTCAAGACTTCTAAAGATGCTATATCCATAGGATTGATTTCAGAGAGCCTGCCGTTATAGGGAATTCCGTCCAAGACAATAAAAGGTGCATTGCTGGCGGCAAGGGAATTTCTGCCTCTGATCTGTAGGTTGACTTCATCTCCTTCCACACCTGATCCTGCTGTGCTGACAGCAAGTCCAGCCACACGGCCCTGAAGGGCTTGGCCTATGGATATGGTAGGCATGGTTTCCAGCTGCTCCGCCTGATAGGAGGCCACTGCTCCTGTGATGTCACTTCTTTTCTGGGTTCCGTATCCGACTACTACTACTTCAGACAAAGCCTGCATATCAGGCGCCATGGATACATTGATCGTAGATCTGTTACCTATGGTAATACGCTGAGTGGTGTAGCCAACAAAGGAAAAGACCAAGACATCATCCGCAGAGGCACTGATGGTGAAACTTCCGTTTATATCTGTCACTACGCCTCTGGTAGTGCCTGCTACCAATACATTCACGCCAGGGATCCCCAGGTTTTGGTCCTCAGGGTCCGTTACGGTACCGGTGATGGTGCTCTGCGCAAAGCTTTGGGTTACCAAAAGCATGGCAAAGCACATCAAAATGAGTAATTTTTGAGTCATGTTATGGGTGTTTATTTGTTAATCGATGATTTCTTTTATTCAGGGGGATACCGGGACTATTCGGGGATAGGCATTGACACATAAAAGTCATCTATGTAGAAGTCATAATTATTGGCTGTTCTGACATCACCGTCACTCCTGAGTACCATGAGGGCATTGATTGCGGCCAGGTTCAGTCCCGGTCTGTTGGCTTTGAAATCAGCCAGTGGGATGGACACTTTATGCCACTCTCCATCTCTTTTAAAGCCATACTGCTCATCAGACGCGGTAAACCGTATAACAGCGTTGTTACCCGCGCTTTGCAGTCTGATGTCAAGGGTACCGGTGCTCGTGGATCTTATGGCAAAATTATAAGCCCCTGCTGCAAATTCAGATAGGTCAACTGTTCCGGATTCCGGGGTGATAGTGGCCATGGCCCAGTCCGAAGATCCATCAGTGGTAAAAGAGAGGGCCTTGGCTCCTTCATAGGTCCCGGAAGATATCTCAGAGATGGTAAACTGATTGTTTCTTTGCCACTTAATAGCAGCAGTTTCATCATGGTTGGGGTTTTCTGAATAAAAGGCCAGGGTAGGTACTTCCGGTTCTTCCGGCCCTTCTACTTCTATGGTAAATTCCTTTGTTTCTACACGGTTATCTATATAGGTCAGCGAAAGGCTGGCCAGATAAGTCCCTCCTCTAGCATACATCACCGTTACCTCCTGTTCCTCCGAAGTGGCAGGTTCACCTCCTGTAAAGGACCAGGATCTTTGATAAACCTTAGTAGAATTATCGGTAAAGACGATACTTTCTCCTGCCAGTATATCAGTGGCATTTACTGATGCTGCCATCACAGGAGGCTCAGGGAGTACCAGTTCATTTTCGCTTCCCACACAGGCTCCCAGGAGCATGGTCAAGCCCAGCATCAAAGCCGGTATTTTTTTTTGGGGTTTTGTTATTGTGCTCATGATTTTAGGTTTACTGTTTCACTTTAATAGTGGCACAATACTATCCAGGAAGGAGAAAAAGTCAGTTCATTATTGTACATATAACATGTACTATTGTTCAAAAGTAGGATGAGGCTTTATTTAGCATGTTTATTATTAAATAATATTGATCGTGTAGATTATAACAACAACATGTATGTATTCATTGCGCATTTATATTGCACATTGATATATGTGCACGGTGCCTTTTAAATATTTTATTTTCACAGTATTAATTGGGTAAAGGGATCCTAGTCCATTATGTGCTTTAAAGCCTAATGACTATCTGTATATTTCCAGAAATTTTTTTGGGGACATACCAAATTGCTTGATAAAAGAACGAGAAAAATAACTTTGGCTGCTGAATCCCACCGTATAGGCTATCTCTGTTATATTTAAAGAGCTCTCCTTTAGTAAATGGATAGCTTTTTTTAACCTTATATTTCTGATAAATTCATTTACACTCTGCCCGGTAAGCGCTTCTATTTTCAGGTATACCAATGTCCTGCTCATATTCACTCTTTGGGCTATAAAATCAGCATTGATTTTTTCCTGCTCCAGATTGGCCAGTACTATGTCAATAATGGACTGAATCAAGATCTTGTCCTTATCCTCAACCTGATCATTTTCGAAAGTAAGTTCCTGGCTGTTTTTGAACTTTTCGGCCAGTTCTTTTCTGGAATGGAGCAGGTTATTGATCCTTAATTTTAAGATTTCCAGATTAAAAGGCTTTAATATATAATCATCTGCACCAGAGGTGAGCCCTTCCAGCTGTTTTTCCCGGGCATGTCTGGCCGTAAGAAGGATCAGTGGGACATGGCTGGTTCTATGATCCGCTTTTATCCTTTGACAGAATGCTACCCCATCCATCCTTGGCATGGTAATATCACTGATGATGATATGGGGAATTTCTAAAAATGCTTTTTCCAGCCCTTCTTCACCATCGACGGCTGTGATTACCTGAAAGCCTGAGCTGAGTTCATTTTTTAAAAAATCCCTCAGTTCAGCATCATCTTCCAATATCAGTATCTTAGGGTTTTCGGATGGTTTGATACCGAGGATCATGTGGTCCATCTCTCTGTCGACAGTTTCCGATTTGATCTGACGGGTAATTGGATTGAGTAGGTGATTAGACATTTTCTGTTTTGCAAAAGGAATAGATAGGGTGAAGGTAGCCCCTTCTCCCTTTTTTGATTCCACCCGGATTTCCCCTTTGTGAAGTTCTGCCAGTTCCTTAGATAGTGCCAGGCCTATTCCGGTTCCTTTATTGACATCGGTATCTTTTCTGGGGACGCTATAGAACCGCTCAAAAATCCGTTTTAATTCTTTTTTTGGAATACCTTCCCCATCATCCTGTACTTTAATATGGACAAACCCGGTTTGCCCGTCCGGACCGTCAGGATGTTTTTCGATGATCAACTTGATATGGCCCTGCTCATGGGTGTTTTTAAAAGCATTGGATAGCAAATTGCTGATGATTTTATCCAGTTTATCTGCATCGAAAGCCATCATCAGGGAATCTACTTCAGAATGGAATTCGTAGGTGATATGGTTTTTGTTTGCCAATACCTGAAAGATGGACCATGTTTTTTTGCAAAAGGCTACGATATCACCGTTTGACGTCTCCAGTACAAGACTCCCGGCTTCCAGTTTCCGGTAATCCATCAGCTGGTTCACCAGGGTTAAAAGTTTAGCGGTATTAGTTTCTATAAGGTTATAGTGGTAGTTCTTTTCCTCCCTGTCCATATCCTCTGTGGCGCTTAATAGTTTTTCTATAGGTGCTTTTATCAGCGTAAGCGGTGTCCGGAATTCATGGGAAACATTGGTGAAGAATCTCAACTTCATCAGGTTCGTTTCTGTAGCGTTTTTTATTTCTAATTTTTCCAGTTCGATTTCATTTCGTAGCGTTTCCCTGTATAAGATGGCTTTCCTGAACAAATAAAATGTTAATGCTATCAGCACAAAATATACTCCATATGCCCATCCTGTTTTCCAAAATGGCGGACTTATCTCCAGCAATAGAAAGGTACCTGCCTCCTGTAGTACGTTATTTTCTACCAGATGTACCCTGAAGTTATATTTTCCCGGAGGAAGGTTGGTATAGGTAGCAAACCGTTTTTCCCCTACGAAATACCAGTCTTCGTCAAAACCCTCCATTTTATAGGCATATTCCAAAGGTTGGAAGGCATTATAATTCAGTCCCAAAAATTCAAAAGTGATGACTGATTGGTCATAAGACAGGTTTACCTGTGAGGTTTCTAAAATGTTTCTGACCAGTGGGGAATTATCTCCGTTTACAGTTTGGGACTTATTGAACAACTGAAAATCAACAATATATACACGCGATTTATTCTTAAAATCCACCAGACTATCCGGATGAAAGCGGATAAATCCGTTAATGCCTCCAAAGAACATTTCTCCGGTCCTGCTCTTCAGCCTGGACCTTTCATAAAATTCCTGGTTTGGAACATCATGAATGGCAAACTGCTTGATTTTTTCTGTGACAGGATTGAACCTGATGATGTCCCGGTTGGCGCTAAGCCAGAGATTGCCTTTGCTATCTTCCAATATACCCTTAATGTTAGTGGGCAAGGAAAATTTTTCACTGTACCTTTCAACTGTAAATGTCCGGCCATTTTCTATTATTTTATCCAGACCGCCTGCATTTCCTACCCATACAGTATGCCCACTGTCTTCAAATATATCAAAAGTATAATTGGAGCCTAAAGTATTTCTGTCCGCCGGATCATGTTTGATACTATGCAGCATGGTGTCATACATATATATACCGGCATAGGAAATGATCCATAATCGGTTTTTACTGTCTTCCATCATGGAAACTGCATATTCTATTCCCAATAGTTGGGGATCATAGGGTCCTGGATCAGCGGCATTATAAAATTTATGCTCTGCAGGATTATATACGGTAATGCCTTGTTTTTCATGGGTTGCCAGCCATAGGTTTCCTTTAGTATCCAGCTTCATCCCTTTTATATTTAGGCTGATCGGTTTATTGTTGATTTTTGCGCCATCCATCAGGTTTACTGCCTCGCCGGTCTTTGTATTGAAACTAAAAAGTCCCATATCCCATCCGGCGGTATAGAGCTGGTTATTGTCCCTGACTTCTATACCCAGTATACTTGGAGAAATAAATTTAGAGGTAAGTTTGTAGCGTTGGAAAGCATCCGTATCGCTGTCATACCTATTGATGCCACCCTCTTTAGTTCCTATCCATATATTCCCTTGCTCATCTTCTTGGAATACCCCGGTTTTGTTACTGCTAATGCTGGATTGGTCCAGGTGGTTATGCGCATAGTACTGAAACTCCCTGTACTTATAATTAAAATGGTTGATACCTCCTTCTTGGGTAGAAAACCACATGTTGGCATTGGAATCTTCGTAGATATTGGTGATGATATTATTGGTCAGACCCTTGCCGGTATAGGCCTCTTCCTGGATGACCGTAAAGTTTTCAGACGCAGCATTATATCTGTTTACTCCCCTGTTTCTCGTGCCTATCCAGACATTTTTTCTGCTATCTTCGTATATATAAGAAAAGGCATTGCTGCTGATGCTTCCGGGATCGTTCTCCTTGTTTATATACTTTTTTGATTCCCCTGTTATTGTATTGAACCTTATCAGTCCATCTGTAGCCCCCACCCAAAGATGGGCATTACTGTCAAAAAATATAGGCTCGTTTTTAGTAAATAGACCATCATGATATCCAGGGAACTCATACCCTGCCTTTTGGATAAGCTCATTTTCTAGATTGAGGGAGTAAAGTCCCAGGCTGTTTTGTATCAAAAGATCAGTATCACTGATCTGGAGGATTCTTCTTACATCTATGGTACCGGTATAAACCATGCCTTTAGGGAAGGTAAACCGCTTAAACGTATCGGTTATCGGATCATATTTGACCAGTCCGTAGTTTGTTCCTATCCAGACATTGTTCTGCTTATCCACTTTTATGCATCTGATAATATTTCCCGGTATGGAATGTTCATCTCCCACCACGGTACCGTACCTATAGAATTTGTCCTCAGTTATATTATATCGGGTCAGCCCATCATTGTTGGTGCCGATCCAGATATTGTTGGCATTGTCTTCTTCCAGGGAAAGAATAAAGTTGCCTGGCAAAGAATTGCTGTTGCCTGTTTCTTTCCTGTAAATTTTAAAATCATACCCGTTCCATTTGTTCAGTCCGTCATAGGTACCTATCCATATAAACCCCATTTTGTCCTCCAATACATCAGTCACATGGTTGTTGGATAAGCCATCCCTGGTAGTCAATCTGCTGATATTAAAATTATGGCGCTGGCCATATATCTGGTATGCCCATAACATCATCAGTAGTAATAGGGAGGATTTCATTCTCATTAGAAGGTGATCAAATATATGTTCCCTTTAATAGGCAAAAGGGATAAGATGATCAGAAACTTAAAGATATATTCTTATATTTCCTACCAAATAAATGAGAGTTATCGACCAGTAGAGTATCAGTAAAATTCTGATTTTACTTAATAATCCTAATATTCTGATATTAATAGTAATACATTCGGATTTCAGACTAAATATTCTTAAACACTTGGCTTTTTGATTGTATTATTTTTATTTGATTGATTATTAAATTTTGGCTTAGTATCAATCAATGGTAAGGTAGATCATGCTTAGTAAGAAATGATGGTGGGCTTCAAATTGCCCTAGCAAAGCAATGTGCCATAAATGATTGAGTTAATTTCCTGCCTAGCGAAATTGTAAATATTACTATTTGGTAGTAAGGTACCTTGAAATAAAAACCCCATGGATAAGTTGATAGAATACATATTGCATTTTGGAAATTTAAACCAAAAGCAAATAGGATTTATATCCCAGAGAGTAAGAGAACTGGAAATTAATAAGAATGAGTATTTTTCAGAGGCAGGAAAAATATCACATCAGGTTGGCTTTATTGTAGAGGGTGTGGTAAGGGTTTGCTATTATAACAATAGAGGGGAAGATATAACCCGATATTTCTTTGATGAAAACCATTTAGTGGTAGAAATGAAGAGTTTTGAAAATAATATAGAAAGCTCTGAATACATACAAGCGGTGACCGACTGCAAGTTTTTAGTCATCTCTAAGTCTGATTGGGAAGAAATTGACCAGACCATTATTGGCTGGGACACTATCGTTAAGCGGATTTTTCAAAAGACTTTAATTGAAAAATTGGAAAGTAGAAGCCCATTGGTCGCACAAGATGCCACCACCCGGTATTTGACATTTCTGGAGAAATTTCCGAAGCTTTCCAACCGAATTCCATTATCACAGCTTGCATCTTATTTGGGCATTACACAGCAATCTCTAAGCAGAATAAGAAAAAACATCCGCTGAAACACTTTTTACCATATGGTAAATGATTTCATTTCCAAAAAAAGCAACTTTACATTGTAAATTTAAATAAGAGAGATTTGAAATCAGTATTTATCACAGGAGCAAATAAAGGTGTAGGATATGAAACGGCAAGGGCGCTGTTAAAGAATGGATTTTTTGTTTATCTCGGCAGCCGCAAAATTGACAACGGTTTGGAAGCAGTAGATAAGCTTAAAACAGAAGGTTTGGACAATGTAGCAGCTATACAAATAGATGTAACCGATCAGGAATCCATAGTTGCCGCCCGTGCTGAAATAGGTGGAAAATCCAAAGTTTTGGATGCACTCATTAACAATGCCGGGATAAGTGGCGGAGGTTTCCCCCAAACAGCACTCGATTCGAACATCAATACATTTAAAGGGGTTTTCGATACGAATCTCTTTGGAGTAGTAAGGGTTACCCAGTCCTTTATCGATTTACTAAGAAAGTCCACCGAACCTCGTATTGTGAATGTATCTTCAAGTGGTTGCTCCATTACTTTGCACAGCGATCCCAGTTGGGAATTTTATGATCATAAGGCAGCAGTTTATGGTCCTTCCAAAGCAGCCATGAACATGTACACAGTATGTCTTGCCTATGAATTACGGAATACAGCCTTTAAAGTAAATGCAGTTGATCCAGGATTTGTCGCCACAGATTTTAACAATCAGAATGGGACAGATACAGCAGAAAATGCGGGCGTCCGCATTGCCAAATATGCTATGATAGGTCAGGAAGGTCCCAGTGGTAAATTTATCAGTGAATTCCATAATCCGGAAACAGGTGAAATACCGTGGTAGTCAGCAAGTATCATTTGATTTTAAATAAATTTAGAAAGTATGAAAATCCCATCATGTAACTTTGGATTTAATATTATTTATGGCGGAAATGCCCAAGCATTATATTGCTAATATAGCAGCATAGTGCATGTCACAAAGAATGAGATAGTATTTTTATGGTCCTTTCACCAATCAAATTTGGACTTTTCAACAAACTTCATTTCCTGGAAACCATAGACCTTTGTATTGTAAAATATACATAAAATGGGAAAAACAGTTTTGGTTACAGGTGCTTCAGCAGGAATTGGCAGAGCAACTGCCCTGCTGCTGGTAGAAAAAGGGTTCAATGTGTACGGTGCAGCCCGTAGGATAGAAAGAATGGATGATTTGAAAGGTTTGGGCGTCACACCTGTGGCACTGGATCTTGCCGATGATAAAAGTATGGTGCTTGCAGTCCATCAAATTATGAAAGAAGCCGGGGGGATAGATGTATTGATAAACAATGCCGGATTTGGTTCCTATGGAGCCATTGAAGATGTGTCCATGGACGATGCCCGCTATCAATTGGAGGTCAATGTGATGGGGGCTATGCGCTTGGCTCAATTGGTACTGCCCAAGATGCGTGGACAAGGTCAGGGTAAAATCATCAATATTTCTTCAGTTGGGGGCAAAGTAGCCATGCCCATGGGTGGATGGTACCATGCAAGCAAATTTGCCCTGGAAGCCCTGAGTGATAGTATGCGGATGGAAGTTAAACCTTTTGGTATAGCTGTAATCGTGGTGGAACCGGGTGCGACAAAATCGGAATGGGGTAGCATTGCGTTTGAAAGCCTAATGAGGGTTTCGGGCAATAGCCCTTACAAAGAGCTTGCCTCCAAAGTTTATAATTCCTTCGAAAAAGTAGCCGCAAATGTTTCCGCCCCTGAAACCATTGCGCAGCTTATTTTTAAAGCCATCACCACTAAGCGACCTCAGACCAGATATGTAAAATGGGATGCGAAATTATTGTTAACTTTAAAAAGCATTTTAACAGACAATATGATGGACAGATTAATTATGACCCAGGCAAAATAATAGCCTATGGAAAGTCAACAAATCATACAACATAACATTTTGTACTCCTGTGCTTATCAAAAAGAACAGAGTTCTGAGCAATTTTTACCGGAACATAGTCTGGGTATTACATTGTCCGGTGAAGCTGAGTATTTTACCAATGAAGGTTCCTATATAGTGAAACCGGGTACCATAGGTTTGATGCGCAGGAACCAATTGGTCAAAAAATACAAAAAACCATCCCCAACTGGGGAACCCTTTAAAATGATAGGAGTGTTTTTTGACCAGAAAACTTTGAGGCAGTTCGCTTCGGAAAACAATATTGGTGAACAACATGCTTATCAGGGAAAATCAGTTATTCAGCTTTCCGGAAACCCGGTGATAAAAGGTTATTTTGATTCACTGATACCCTATGAAGGTCATCCCGAAAAACTCTCCTCAGTAATATGCGGACTTAAAACACGGGAAGCCATCGAGCTTTTATTGCAAAGTGATCCTTCCTTCCAAAACTTTCTTTTTGACTTCAGGGACCCCTATAAAATAGACCTGGAAAAATTCATGAACCTGAATTACCAATACAATGTGCCGATAGCCACTTTCGCTAAATTAACGGGTCGGAGCCTTTCTACCTTCAAAAGAGATTTTGTTAAGATTTTTGAAGCCACCCCTGAAAGATGGGTACAGCGGAAACGTTTGGAAATGGCGCATTACCTCATGGCGCAAAAGAAAAAAAGGCCTACCGATGTCTATCTGGAAGTGGGTTTTGAAAACCTTTCACATTTCTCCTTCGCTTTCAAAAACCATTATGGATTTGCACCGAGTGAGATCGGTACTTAGGCTGATCCTCATAGGCATTCCTATTCTTCATCATTCTATGTGAACGTATTAACAAACAAATAAGAACTTCTGACGAAAATAGCCAACAGTCATCCATTGTAACTTTGTGGTAATATTTAAAACAAAGAACATCAATGAAAAAAATTATTCTTGTATTAACAGTAGCGATGGCCTCCTTATCCAGTTGTGCCTATCGAGTCAAAATCGCCGGTCCGGAACAATTGGTCCATATGAGCCAAGAGGCCCAAGATTCACTCAGATCATTTAAGTATTACCGGTTCCCGCTTATCAACTTAAACGACAAGCAGAAGTTAATGGCCAGAGAACAATGGAATGCTTATGAAAACTGGATGTTGGAGGACATGCACCATCGTTTTGGATTCACCACAAGGGACACGGTAATCGCCAATGTAAAGGTAGCTATCATCCAACCGAATACCATTCAGCCCGGCAGAGAGAACATTATAGGGTTCCACCTACACGGTGGAGGATTTATGATGGGGACTCCTTATGAGAGAGCGGCCATGCTAATGGCCAATGAATACGGCTATACTGTATATTCCGTGGATTACCCATTGTCGCCCGAAGTAAAATACCCTGTAGCCATTGACGCATCCCTTGAGGTGTATAAAGCATTGGTCCATCGGTTTCCCGAAAAACAAATGGTAAGTTCATCCATATCAGGTGGTGGACAAATAATACAATCTATGCTTCTTAAAGCCCAAACTGAAAATCTCAGAATGCCTGATGCAAACGTATTGTTCACGCCTGCCCTGGACCTTAATTTCACAGGAAATGACTCTTATTACTTTAATGATGGGCGAGATGTGATTGCTTTAAAAAACAGCGCTGATAAACTCTTTAAAGATTTATATTTACCAGCCGCTGCTAACCTAAATGATCCGCAGGTATCACCGGTTTTTGCAGAATATAAGGATGATTTTCCTCCTACTATTTTGGCTACCGGAACCAGGGACCTTTTCCTAAGCATTTCGGTCCGGACTTTTTGGAAATTGAAAGAAGGAGGTGTCCCTACAGAACTTTTGGTCGGCGAAGGGGGCTGGCATGCCTATCAATACTATCCGGAAATACTTGAAGCCATAGCAGCCAGAAAAGCCGTGTACCAATTTTTAGATAAGTATTTAAAGTAATTGTTTAAGGATTAAGTATAAAAATATGCCTTTTATCCCCGATGCTGCCACAGAGTTTCTCTTTGATAATAAAGTTATCGGTAGCCATGAGCTGATTCAGGAGGGGATAGGTATAAGAGATTTCTCCGCATGGAAAAAAAGGTACGGTCGAAGGGAAGTATGGGGTAGACGGTTTAAGTGATGGTTTCCGCATACCGGTCCTTTCGCAGAGGGCTTTTATTAGCCATGCGGTGAAACCTCATTGATCTAAGCAAAAGCCGTATAATAGTACCCTTCACACCACTTTGTTCGGGACAAGGTGACGTCTGATGTAACGCTGTAAAGGAGATGGGTAACCATACAGGACACCACCGATAGGGCAGGTACAATATGAAATAGAAGTACATTTAATGTACAGCATGATTAAATACGAAATTTATGAAGCCGTTAATGCCGGACAGAAGGAGCATAAAAATCTCTTGACCGTAATTTTCATCCGAAAAAGAGTCCTATTCCTTCTCGGCAAATAGTAGGGAAGTACCATGATATCCGTATGTTCCGGTGGTGAAGGTGATGTGGGCGGTGCATTGATTTTTGTCCGTTCTCATAATTCCCGCTCCTGATAAGGCATTCCTTTCTGGTTTTCGCAGTAGGTCTTTAGGCTATATAGGAACATAGCCCAATTATAAGCACACCATCGATAATAATCAGTCAATTCTCTCCATTTATAGTGTTTCAGGAGCACGGTTGTGATATTGTCGTTTTGCGTTAGCTCAAATGATATCCCTGTCCCTTTCCATTCCTGATCTGAGGATATGCACTCCCATATTACCTTGCTGATTTCCTGCAGGTCTATGATTTTCATTTTGGTGAGGTAGCCTTCGTCAAAATCAAATTCATTGATAAATCCCCTCTCGGGTTTTACTTTTAACTTCATTGTCCATACCTTCCCTAAGCCTTCTTCTGATGTAAGTGCTGTATACACCGTTTCAATAGGTGATTTTATGTAGTTGATTTGTTCTATGCTTTCCATCTGTTGGTCTTTTCTATTAAATGATTTTGCCCATTTTATACTTCATCTTGTTTGAGATTGTATCCATTTCCGTTAACATAATAAAACCATTTAAAAATATAACCTTACCTAATTTTCTGTATAAAATACCTAATTATATGTGTTTTTATGGGTAATTCTGAAAATTTTATAGGCCTAATATGCTATATGCGAGTTTTTTACTGCTTTCAAGGTGCTCATTCTGTTCTTTATAAGTTTCCAGCATATTGATGTAAAAATAAGTACCATCTAAAAGAAAAAATATCTGGTTTGCGGTCTGGTCTGGATTTATACATTTGATCATTCCTGTTTCATTACACTCTTTGAGAAGTTCACTTAATTTAAGGCGAAGGATTTTATGGATCTTGCTGAATTTTTCACGGAATTTAGGTTCTCTGAAAACCATAGCATAGGCACTATAATATACACCATCATCAAAAAGGTCATTCCAGTCTTTAGAAAACATTCTATTGATGAGGGAAGGTAACATTTGTGATGAATCTATTGCAGAATCATAGGTTTTTTCAAAAATTTTCAGGTATAATTCCAAACAGTGATTAATAAGGGCATTGACCAACTCATCCTTAGATTTATAATAATGGACAATCAGACTTGGCGGGATATCCAATGATTTTGCAATTTTAGCTATTGATGTGCTTTCCAACCCTTCTTTAATAGCTGTTTTATAAAATGCCTCTACTATTTCTTTTTTTCGAAGATCTGAAATGTTTGATAGTCCCATAAAAGCAAAGTAACTAAAAAAATATTTAATTTTAATAGTTGAATGAGTATTCAATTAATTGAATTAACATTAAATTAATTGAAAGTACGTATAGTTAATGATATCATAAAAATGGCTTATCCATAAAGTAAAGATCATAAACTTACTTTGCCCTACTTTAAAATCATCCTAAATCCGGGCAAATGAAAAATTTTTACAATGGAGTTTTACTTATGGTAATCATGTCTTTATTGGCATTGATTTTTCCAGAGCATTTATTAGCTCAAAATGTAACAGTATCGGGTACTGTAATAGATGAAGATGGAAATCCGATACCAGGAGTTTCAGTGTTGCTAAAGCATTCTTCGACAGGTGTAGTTACTGACTTGGAAGGCAAGTATAGCCTGGCGGTAATGGATCTTTCCAACTCACTTTTGTTTTCTTATATTGGATACCTGTCTGTCGAAGAAGTGATTGGCAACCGAAATATAATTGACATCCAATTGATACCGGATATAAAAGATCTTGAAAGTATTGTGGTAACTGCTTTGGGTGTTGAAAAAAATGTGAAATCCCTGGGTTATGCTGTCCAGGAAGTGGCTGGGGAAAAATTCACTAAAGCCCGAGAGCCCAATCTTATTAATTCTTTGACAGGGCAGGTTGCAGGCCTGCAAATAAATAATTCTACAGCTCTTTTTCAAGATCCGCAAATTTCACTGAGGGGAGCGAGGCCTTTAATCGTAATTGATGGAATACCAAGTACTGAAAATGATTTTTGGAAAATAAATGCCGATGATGTTGGAAGTATAAATGTACTTAAAGGAGCTACTGCCTCAGCACTCTATGGCGCTATAGGAAAAAACGGAGCTTTAATGATTACCACCAAAAGGGGTAGTGAAGGGACACGGGTCGAAATTAATTCAAGTACGATGTTTCAGCCTAGTTACCTAGTGATCCCTACTGTGCAGACTACCTATGGCAATGGCGATAATGGGCAGTACGCATATGTAGATGGATCAGGAAGCGGTACAGAAGGATTTGGTTGGATCTGGGGACCTCGATTGAACCAAATAGATCCATCCACTCCAAGCGGTTTTGTGGAAAGGCCCCAATATAATAGCCCAATAGATCCAGAAACAGGGCAGCGGATACCAATTCCATTTATTTCCCGTGGTGCTGATAACATCAGGAATTTTTTCCAGCAGGGTCTGATATCCACCAATAATGTTAACCTTACTAGCGGGAATGAGCAGGGAAATTACAGGATTTCAGCTTCCCACATTTATCAGAAGGGATTGGTCCCCAATACTGAACTTCATAATACCTCATTTTCTGTAGCGGGTAGCTATAGGCTTTCCACAAAAATTTCTGCAGATGCATCCATGACCTATAACAGACAGTATACCGAGAATTTTCCTGAAACACCATATGGGCCTGAAAATTACCTGTATAATCTAGTGTTATGGACAGGTACTGATGTAGATGTCAGGGATCTGAAAGAATATTGGGTGCCCGGCAGGGAAGGCTTTCAGCAGAAGCATTTTAATAATTCTTATTACAATAATCCTTATTTTCAGGCATACGAGTATCTGAGAGGTTATCATAAGGACAATACGTATGGACAGATTAAGTTGGATTATGATGCAACTGAAAATTTAAAGTTCACTGTCCGAACGGGTATGAATGTTTATGCCCTGGAAAGAACTGATAAAGAACCAAAAAGCTATGTTAAGTATGGTAGAGTCTCACGAGGGAATTTTTATATTAATAATTCCGCTCAGCTAAATATGAACACTGATTTATTTTTAAGTTATAGCAAAAATCTGGGTAACAATTTTGTGATCAATGCCAATGCAGGCGGATCAAACCGGTTTATTAGATTTAGGAGTGAAAGTCTGAATACAGATGGCCTTGCTATTCCTAATTTTTATAATGTAGCTAATTCCGAACAGCCGCTTTCCGGTTCCAATAGTTTGACCCGAGAACAGGTCAATTCGGCCTTTGGGACAGTGGATATTGAATTCATGAATGCCCTGTTTCTTACAGTAACCGGTAGAAATGATTGGGTTTCAACCCTCCCTGTCAGTAACAATTCGTTTTTTTACCCATCCATTACCTTTGCAGGAACCATATCCGATTTCCTTGATTTTCCGAGGCCAATTGATTTCGTAAAAGTGAGGACAGGTTGGTCGAGGGTTTCTGACGGAAGAATAAGACCTGCTAATGGATCCAACGCTATAAATCCCTATAGCCACATCCAGGCATTTAACCCGGGAGTGGTATGGGGAGGAAATCCATCATTGATATTTCCGAGTGCCCTGATCAATCCCGATATTCAACCTGAGACTTCTGACAGTTATGAGATAGGGATCGACACCAAGTTTTTAAGAGGAAGACTGGGGCTTGATTTGACTTATTATAGGATCCGGGATTTTAATAACCTGATCTCAGTACCAGTTTCCCAAGCCTCGGGTTTTACTACCAGACTGGAAAATGGTGCCGAATTTACCAGAAAAGGCTGGGAACTGATGATAAATGCTACACCGATACTGAGAAATGATTTTTCCTGGAACATAAACTTAAACTGGAGTACCTATCAAAGGATACTTTCTGAAAGCTTTGATGGTTCAGATAGGTTTGGAAATATTCTGGTGGGAGAAAGGACAGACCAGATATTTTCTGCCAGCCAATACCAAAGAACACCTGACAACAGGTTAATCATAGGCCAGAACGGATATCCAATTAGAGATCCTTATCAGAGAATGATGGGATTCACCAATCCCAAATACATATTTGGTATTCAAAACACTATTAATTACAAGAACGTAACGTTAGGTTTTGGATTTGATGGCAGAATTGGGGGAACAATATATTCGCAAACACACGAAAAAATGTGGTGGGGAGGCACTCACCCAGGTTCGGTCAACCAGTTTAGGGAAGATGCTAACAATGGTTTAGCCACCTACGTGGCAGATGGTGTAGTAGTAACAGGTGGTAATGTTTCTTTTGATGCATTCGGTAATATATTAGAAGATTCCAGAACTTATGCAGAAAATGAAAATGCTGTAAATTACATCGACTGGAACAAAACCACATTAAATGCTGAGTATACCCACTTCTTTGACGCTTCATTTGTCAAACTGAGAGAGCTCAGTCTCACCTATCATTTGCAAGCTGCCTTTTTAAATAGATCCTTCCTTCAAAATGCTTCAATATCTTTGGTGGGTAGGAACCTGATGCTATGGTCAAATCTAGAGGACATCGATCCTGATTCTGGAGTAGATAATTTACAAACGCCATCAGTGAGAAATATTGGATTCAATATCAATCTAAGTTTTTAAACCCTTGAAAATGTGATTTCTTATTAAACCACGCATGACCGAAGTTTATCCTACACTGAGATGCCCCCATATTGCCCTGATGACTAATGGGGTATATCAGGGGACCACCTTAGATCCACATAACATTGAAAAAACATTATCTGATGAAAACATATAATAGAGTTATAAGTATAATAATACTGTTTGGTATGATGGCTTGCGAATCTTTTGAAGATTTACAGTTAGACCCTAATAGACCAGTTCAGGCTGAACCCAGTTTATTGCTTACTGCCATAGAAGTGGATGCTTTTTCCACTGTGCAGGTTAGTGCCGCATTGGCCAGCAGACAATTGATCTTTACCAATAGTGCTTCTGACAACCAATATTATGGCTGGCAGAGAGCAAGTTTTGCCGACTATGATCAACTCAGGCAAGTAGCTAAATTGACAGTAGAGGCAGAAAGAACAAGCAATGATAGTTATAAGGCCCTGTCCCTTTTTTTCAGATCTTATTATATTATAAAGCTGACCAATACATTTGGTGACATACCTTTCACTGAATCGACTAAAGGAGAAGCAGGTAATTTTAAACCTGAATATGATACCCAGGAAAGTATATTCATACAGGTTTTGTCAGATCTAAAAACAGCTAATTCTCTGCTTACGGCTGATTCAGGAGATATTTTGGGAGATATAATTTATCAGGGAAATATTTTGAAATGGAAAAAGCTTATCAACTCCTTTTCCCTTAGGGTTCTAATGAGCATGTCCTTAAAAGAAAATAATTCTGTCATTGATATTAAGGGCAAATTTGCTGAAATATTCTCTAACCCTGAGATGTTTCCTCTATTCGAAAGTAATATGGATAATGGCGCCTTACAATACCTGGACGTAGAAGGAAACAGATATCCGTTTTTCAATTCAAATGACCTTCGTACTGCATATTATATGGAAAAGAGTTTTGTGGATAAGCTAAAAAGGAATAGGGATCCCAGATTATTTGTCTATGCCGACAGGGACAATAATGGCAGACAGCTTCAAGAAACCAATCCTGTAGCCTATAACGGTTTGGAAGGGGCGGCACCACTGTCAGAAAATACCAACCTGATATTGTCAGGAACAGGGTCGCCGATAGACAGTCGTTACTATAATGATCCCATAAATCAGCCCTCCCTACTCATGGGGTATCCTGAATTGATGCTAACACTTGCAGAAGCAGCATATAGAGGGTGGATACCGGGAGATGCTGAGGAATTTTATCGAGAGGGAATAAGGGCCTCCATGGAATTCAATAATATCTCACCTCATGAAACAGAAGCATACCTTGACCATCATATGAACAGTTATGTAACTGCAGAAGGGCTACGGTTGATTTTGGAAGAAAAACATACATCGCTTTTTATGAATTCCGGTTGGGAATCTTTTTACAATCAAAGAAGGACGGGTATTCCTGAATTGAGCCTTTCCAATCAAATCATCAATCCCGGAGGAATTCCTAAACGCTGGATGTATCCTCAAGAAGAAATACAATTAAATCTCCAAAATATGAATGAAGCACTTCAACGTCAATTTGGGGGGCAGGATAATGTAAATGCTGTCATGTGGCTGCTTCGGCAATAAAAGGTAAAATCAGCACACCGTATTCTATTGATGTATCCAATTTTAAATTTTTATGGGAAAAATATTTTTGATGGGTATCATTGGACTTATCATAAATTCAATGGTGCTGGCTCAGGAAAAGCCAAAAAAAGCGGTCTTTATCATTTTAGATGGGATCTCATATGATGTAATCCAACAGGTGGAAACACCTCATATAGATAGGATTGCTGCGGCAGGTGGTTTTTCAAAAGCTTATGTAGGAGGAGGAAGGGGAAGCTATTCTGAAACACCTACTATTTCGGCAGTAGGTTACAACAGTCTTTTGACAGGAACATGGGTAAACAAACATAATGTTTTTGATAACGATATTCAAAGACCCAATTACAATTATTGGACGGTTTTCAGGTATCTAAAAGAAGCTATGCCTTCAGCTCATCTAGCCATATTTTCTACTTGGCTGGATAATAGGACCAAATTGATAGGTGAGGGTATGGCTGCTACCGGAAATTACTTTCTGGATTATTCCTATGATGGATTTGAATTGGACACGATATTATATCCGCATGATCCAGAAAAAAAATATATATCAGAAATTGATGAAAAAGTAAGTAAAGAAGCATCCCGGTATATTTTGGAAAACGGTCCAGACTTAAGCTGGGTATATCTAGAATATCCTGATGATATGGGGCATCGGTTTGGAGATGGTTCAGAGTTATATGATGCTGTGAAAGAAGCAGATCGTCAGACCGGTAAAATATATGATTCCGTATTGGAGAGAATAGATAGAGGTGAAGACTGGTTAGTTATCGTCACTACCGATCATGGGAGACAACCTGATACGGGATTACATCATGGAGGTCAATCAGACAGAGAAAGGGATATATGGATATCTACTAATGCTAATGGGCTGAATGATTATTTTAAAAATCAGCAAGTTGCTATTGTTGATATACTTCCCACACTACTCAGACATTTTCAAATATCAGTTCCGGAAGAAAACATAAATGAAATAGATGGGGTATCCCTTATTGATTCTATTTCAGTATACCACCCTAAGATAGAAAAAAATGATAATGAAATAATTTTTAAATGGGCATTTATGGGGGAAGAAACAGAAGATATAGAAATTTGGGGTGCATATACCAATAAGTTTAGGCAAACAGGCGAAGAAGATAAATACCATTTATTCGGAAAAGTAAAAGGTAGTAAAGGAACATATTCAATACCGATTTCGAACCTTCAAAAGGAGCAAGTAAAAATTCTGTTCAAGGGAAAGAGAAATACTGTGAATAAATGGATAGTAAATAAAAAATAATAATGGCAGACCTTAAGTTTTGGATGGATGGTTTTGGATGGCTGGGAGCGTTGTGCTTTCTGGCTTCCTACTATTTGCTTGTGACTAAAAAATGGAAATCTACCAGTTATAGATATCATATCGCGAATCTAATTGGAGCAGTTTTTTTGTTGACCAATACCTTGTATGATGTATCCTATCCTAGTGTCTTTATAAATGGATGTTGGGCAGGTATAGCATTAATAGGTATGGTGGTAGATAGAAAACAAAAATAAGGTTGTTTCTCATGATCAAAGGATTGCCCCCTTTAATGTCAGCATAAAGTCTATATCACCTAAAAGACCGATACCTTGAAGGGGTTAGAAGGTCCGTAGATTTCCCTATTAATGATGAGTTAAACTACTGGTGGTGATTTGTCTTATTGACTTTTTAGATTTTAACAGCCCCGGCATGAATCCACCATCTTGACATCATCTGTATTTCTTAAGAATAATGGCTTATAAGGAATGGAAGAGATATTTAACTTTTAAAATATATTGCCTATATGTGTTTTTATACAAAAAATACTCTGTGGATCTGGACATCAATCAGGACTTTTCTATTGGGCTAAAAATTAGGGGTAGGCTTGTCTCATTTTCAGCTTTGGTGAGTTTATGAATCCTGTAACCCAAAATTCCTGCATTTATGTCTATTGAAGCATGCAAAATTATAGCTATCCAGATATTTTCTGTAAAATAGTAAATGGTAGAAAACAGCATACCCAAAATAAACGAACTGATTATATTGGCCTTTCCGGTTCCGATATGTGTAATTGCAAAAATTGAATTTGTCAGAATAAACGCGGTTACCAGGCTTGCGTTTTCTCTCAGAAACTCAAAAAGGAACAAGCGAAATAGCATTTCTTCACAAACTCCCGCACTAAAAGAAAGGAACAAAAACCATTTTAGTTCTTTGTCAGTTTTAGGTAAATAGTGATAAATGTCTTTGAGTTTTTCTTTGACAGCGCTTGCGTTATCTGCCGTAACTTTTGTTGTTGTGTATTGGAAATAGGCAAAACCCAAAATTAAGATGATCAGTCCGATGTTTATTAAAGAAAATTTGGGGTAAAAATGAAGGGCCGGCTGTTTGTAGACGATATAATTGATTAAAATTATAAATGTTAAGCTCCAAAATATGATTAAAGTCTGTTTATAGTCTGCCAAACGGTATCTGCTGTCCAGATTGATATTGGCATTTACCTTTTGATAAGTCAATAAAATGTATAAAGGAAAAATTATTCCGACTAGGGCTACTATGATTATGGTCAAGTTTATTGCCATCGTGTACTTTTTTATGTTCTTTTTGACTGACCTCCTAAGGTCCTCGGCTAATAAACTTGGGCCTTTTGGAGCTATTAACTCTTTGCCCGAAAGAAAGGTAGCCGAGAAGAAAGAGGCCTTCTGAAACTATTGAGAGAGCCATGTTGGCTTAGGTGCTGATGGCAGCTGCCCTACTTTCATATTATTTCTTGACAGCTATGATTATCCCAGTTGCCCAATTCAGTTTCGTCAATTTCAAATCGCTTCGGCGTTCTAAATGTTGCACGAAATTAACCGCTTTTTCCTGATGTCCTTCGGGCCAGTTTGGCTGCGGCATCATATCATCTACAATGTAAAATCCACCTTCTTTTAACATATCCAATACTTCATCTAAAAGCAAATATTTCCCATGCCAAGTATCAGCGAAGATGTAATCAAATCTTTGGTCCAGATTATTATATACCCAATCTTCACCGTCAGAAAGGATTAATTGCAGTCTGTCATCATTCCCTAAATGTTTTTTAGCAATTTCTAAAAGGGTTCCGTCATTATCAACTGAAATTAAAGTAGAATTATTATCCATACCATCTAGTATCCAGGCTGTTGAGAGCCCAGTACCTGTCCCAAGCTCAAGGAATTTTCCCGATGGTTTTGAAGCCGCGAGAAGTTTGAGCAAGGAACAGGTCAATTGGTCGGAGGACATTGTAAAACCATTTTCTTTTGTTGCCTTATCAATGTCAAAGTATGCTTCTGGGATTTTTTGATTCATCTTGTCTGTCATTTTCTATTTTGTTAATATAAAATCCGCATTGGTCTGTTATCCCTGGTTGCCGCCTACGTGTTTGGTTTAGCCGAAGCCGGAAGTTTTTAATATAAATTTTAATCGAATAATGAAAATTGGATTACGATCATATGTTCCGTCAAAGCCGCTTAGCCTCCATTTTGCCTCTACCTGGTGCTAGCCTTGAATAGTGAATATAGGTCAAAAAATTGACCGTTCCAACAGGTAAAATACAGGCACTTATAAAAACAAAAAAAATGGTAGCAATGGGAATAAATCCCCCTTGAACACACCGTCAAACTCCTGAAGCCTTGCAAGATATGGTGCGGAATTATTCATCATTTTTTATTATTGTCGCCATTCCTGCTTTTAAGCACCTGGAATAAATCTGTAGATAATTTTAAGACCATGAACTTTTGTGTTTCATGCCGGTAGGATATCCTTCTTATTGCTTTCCTCTGGAAATTTCACCTTCATTTAGATAGTTTACCAAAGTGTTTTTCACAGTTTATTCATGTAGAAATACCCGCTCTGTGGTTCAGTGTTTTTTCCACACGTAATAATTGCTCTATTTCTTGTTGATGGCTATGTTGAGTTTCCTCAGTATAGCGTCTCAAATCTCCAAACCTAGGCACTCATTAAGTTATCCACTGGATTAACCGGCGCTATATTTATTATAAACTGTCTTTTTACGCTGGTGAATTTCAGAATAATTATATAGGATTAGGTTTGCCTTAATGAAGGTTTCGTGGATCTTTTGATCACACGCTGCTATCTGGGCTATATAGATCCTATAGGCATCATATGCCTGTTTCAGTTTGATCAGACTTGTTTCCGCATAAAAGCCTTCCTGTGTTTATAATCTGTTTTTGATGTATTTCTTTAGTTTTATTATTGCGTGATAATTCTCTCTAAATGTCGATTAAGCGTTTAGAAGGTGGATCTAAATTGTACGGGAGTTATTCCGGTTTTCATTTTAAACAACCGACTGAAACTTTGCGAATGTTCAAAACCCAGTTCGTATGCTATTTGGCTGATGGACAAATCTGTTGCCCATAGTTTTTCTTTTGCTTTTTCGATTAACTTCATATGAATGTACTGTTGCGCACTTTGCCCGATAAGTGATCTAAGTAAATCACTCAGATATCCTGGAGAAACGTTTAGTTTATCAGATAGGTACTGCACCGTGGGAACTCCATCATTTTCTGATTGCTGACTGTTGAAATACTCATCGATTAGGGCTTCTGTTTTTTGAAGAATGTCATTGTTGACAGCCCTGCGGGTAATGAATTGACGTTTGTAAAATCTATTAACATAGCTTAAAAGCAGTTCTATATGGGCTACCATCACTTCTTGGCTAAATTCATCCACTCGGCTCATGAGTTCTTGGTTCATACTGGTGTAAACGGACAGGATGATCTCCTTTTCCTTTTCGGATAAATGGAGCGCTTCGTTCATAGAATAGGAAAAGTAATCATACTGCTTTATCTTTTTGGCCAAAGGGTAGCCTAAAAGGAAATCGGGATGTATCAGTAAAATATATGCATGGGTATCTTTATTATATTCTGTCGTCCCTACCAATTGGTTTGGGGCTATAAACAGCATACTACCTTCATTATAATCATAGTAATCCCGTCCATATTTTAATTTTCCGCCGTTTTTAGTGATGAAAGTTATTTTATAGAAATTCAATACATCATAAATAGGGGCCATATCTGTATTGAATGGGTAGCCTTCATCAAAATGGATCAGGCTTATTAATGGATGCTGTGGTTTAGGCAAACCAAAAGCCTCATGGCTTTCCGTTATAGAAATAAAACGAATGATATTACCCTCTCTTTTTTTCATCAGAAATATTTGTTTTTATTAAAACGCCTGAAAAACCCATTTCATCCATTATTTTCATAAATACACCAAAAGATTAATCTTATAAATTTTAAAAGAAGTTTATGACTCTAATGTTACCCGAATTATTTAAACCATGCTGGATTCTACCAGGGAATAATGTTGTCGGATCCTGAGAAATTTCGGGGCCCTGTAAAGCTTCCCGATGGGATATCTTCTGCCAATGCCACCCGTATAGGTTCCTTAGAGCCTTCTTCTACCGTATCGGTCCCCTGAAAATTATTCAGTGCCGTGGCCGTAAAACCCGGACTTACTAAATTTACTTTGATTCCTGAATCCTCTAATTCGATCGCCAAGGACAGGAAAATACCGTTGAGTGCTGTTTTAGATGCTCCATAGACAGCGTCGAATGATTTACGGTAAGGATTTGAAGTATCTGAGTTTATCGTAAGAGATCCTAATGCGCTCGAAACGGTCACTATGCGAGGGGCAGATGCCTTTCGTAATAATGGTAAAAAAGCCTGCGTCACTGCTAGCGTACCAAATACATTGGTATCCCAAACGGTACGCATCTCACTGAGCGAGGCCACACTGGGCAACTGTGCTCCAAGGGTTTCTTCCATCGTACGTCCCGGACTTCCTGCACTCGATATTGCGGCGTTATTGACCAATAATGTAAGATAACCAAATTCACTTTCTATTAGCTTAAATGCTTCATCGATCGAATGGCTAGCTGTAATATCCAGCTGGATAGCTTTTGCCATGTCACCGATTTCGGCAGCGGCTGTTTCCCCTTTTTTCAAATTACGGGATCCTACATAAACATTGTAGCCGTTAGCTGCAAGAGCCTTGGCTATTTGAAAACCTACGCCGGTATTGGCTCCAGTAACTAGTGCTGTTTTCTTTTCGTCTTTTTTCATGTTCTATATATTTTATAAAACAAATGTCTGCAATTACTTTTAAGTGCATGTAGCTGAATCGGGGATAGTTGTAACCAAATCAAGGATGCTGTTTTTTTGAATTTTTACTATATATAAATTCCTTGAGCCATTTATTTTTCAGAATACAATAGAAAAGCTGCAGATGAAATTATGCTGCCTTGAACGATTTTAAAACAGGGACACCTGAATTTTTAGTCAGATGGTCCCCTTGTTTTTGAATTCAACGATTCTGCAGGGGTTTGAGTTTTGATATTGCACCTCCCATGGTGTCATAAGCTGGAGGAGGAGCAAAAACACTTACTGTAAAAGTTTCAATACTCTAATACACAAACCTTTCAGATAGCTCTCCATACTGGAGCTGGGATGGGTTCAATCCTACTTTCAGGAACTACAGCATCTGCCCTCCAGAAATTTCTATCCGCTGTGCCGTAATCCATTTTGCTTCGTCAGTACATAAAAATGCAACGACACTTCCTATATCTGATGGCAGTCCTACACGGCCCAATGCGGTTTGGGAGGCTATATGATTATTCATATCGGCATTGTCCCGCACCATTCCGCCGGCAAAGTCGGTCTCGATTGCACCAGGTGCTACGATGTTTACACGAATTCCCCGGCTGCCCAGATCCTTGGCGAGGTATTTTGTCAGGTTTTCCATAGCTGCTTTAGTGGAGGCGTATGCGGGATAATACGGTAATATAATACGGGTCAATCCAGTCGATATATTTACAATACCCCCACCGTCATTCATATAAGGCATTGCTTTTTGGGTTAGGAAGAAAGGTCCCTTAAATTGGATATTTATCAAAGAATCAAACTGTTCCTCTGTTGTTTCTGCAAACGCTGCTGTTACACCGATGCCGGCATTATTGACTAAGAAGTCAAACTTGTCTGTACTAAATGTAGCAGATAGTCTACTAACAAGTTCACTGAAAAAGGAATCGAAACTTTTGGTATTACCCGTATCCAGTTGTAATGCAAAACACCTACGTCCCATTTCACCAATTTCTGAAACTACACGCTCGGCTTCCTCCTTTTTGCTGTGATAAGTCAGGATGACATCCAATCCTTTTTTGGCGAGGTTCAAGGCCATATCTTTTCCCAATCCCCGGCTTCCGCCTGTAACCAATGCTATTTTGTTCATATTCATTATCGTTAGCGTTAAACTTTATATCATGCAAAGCTAAAGGACCAGAACAATATATCAGTTGCGATTACTAAAGGGATACTTGCAAAAATCAAATCATCACCCCGGCACGGAACTTCAATGGGCTATCGCCGACATGTTTTTTAAAGAAGTTGGAAAAGTGTGCTGTTTCTTCAAAACCAAGACAATCCGCAATAACTGTTACGGGCCAGTCAGTTTTACTCAATAAGGTCTTGGCTTCTTCGGCAATGCGCAAATTGATGAACTGTTTTGTGGTAAACGAAGTCTCTTCCTTCAGCGTTTTATTAAGGTGGTTGGTGTGAATGGCAAGTCTGCTGGCATAATCTTCGGCTTTCCGCAGTTGTAGGCTTTGTCGGGGGTTTTCTATGGGAAATTGGCGTTCTAGAAGCTCAATAAAAAGGCCAACTATACGTTTACTGGCCGTTAGTCCACTTCCTTTAGGCCGTTTAGGCATCAACTTTTGCCCGTTGTAAATGAGCTCCGACACATAATTTCTCAGCAACTCATACCGATACTCATAGTCAGAGGCCAACTCGGACTGCATCTTTTGGTAGATAAGGGTAAAAGACTCATAATCCGCTTTGCTGATTTCAAATACCGGGGTAGCATTCTGACTGAATACAGTAAGGTTTTCCATTTTTTCCCAGATCATTTCAGGTGCTAAAAAATCATAGGTAAACACACAGAAATAGCCTGACTGATCATCACCAGTAGGATTGAAATTATAGGGGATTTTTGGGGTAGCAAATAATAGTCCGTATGCTTTAATTTCCAAGGTCTTATCGGCGTACTCCACTGTGCTGCTCCCTTTTATAAGGCTAATTTTAAAATAGGTGCGTTTATCGTAAGGCATTTCAGGGGAATTTGCCATACGCTTACGCACTTTTTCAATTTCAAACACATTGAAATGTCCCAATAGATCTGTAGCTATATGGGGATTGTCCGTCTTGATTTGGGCATAAAATTCAGAAAGGGAAATAGCATGCTTCATAGGACAAAATTACAAAAAATAAACAATTGGGGATCTGCCTGTCAGGCTAATTTGACAAATATCTTGACCATTGGTTTTATCGCAGTAGTGAATCGGCTACTGGGATTACAGGAATGAATACACTACTTAAGCTGGATAAATTTCAAGAGCTGTTATTTTCAATATATGTTAAGCCGATGGGCTAATGCATGGTGGATATTTCCCACTATTCAGCTGTTGCCGGAGCTGGCTCTGTTCGATTATCTTATCAGTTCCACATCAGGTGCTTGGCCATATCATTTGTGTCATCCTAAATGTTAGCCATTGCAGTTTTAATAGTGGGGTTATGGTTAGATGATGATATGTTGACTATAGGAGGAATAATACCATGTGGCCATTCGGATATAGAAAGGGTTTTTGGATTTTTCTTTAAATTTCATGACCATTTTAATCCTACACGCCCTGTACATATAAGAGTAGAAAACAATGCCGGGATTAATTAAATGCCAAAACTATATTTAATTGATAATAATACTCTTCCAGTATGACTCCAGGTTTTCCTGCTGGTCCAAAGGATTAATGCTAATCATAAAAACTCATTTTTTTTAAGCAGGATAAGTTTTTATCATAATATCATCAAACATCTTTTCATCAATCTTATACTTTACCGTTACCCTAAATCCAATTATCGCATTGAAAACAAACTCGGCAGTAGATCTTGGACCGTACCATCCCCGGTTTCTTGACAAGCTGCTTAAAGAATTGGATAAGAATCGGGAAGGGATTTTATAGACCACTGCTTTTCACTCTTTAAAATTCCTATTGCTATAGGATGGGTGTTTTTATATAAGCCGGGTCAGTTGAATGACCTTCTGAACTCCAGCGGAGATTGCAGCGTCTTGGTCTTGAAAAACTTGCTGAAACTCTGTGGATGTTCAAATCCCAATGCGTAGGCAATCTCACTGATGGATAGTTCGGAGGTCGATAATTTTTCTTTGGCTTTTTCAATCAACTTATCATGTATGGCCTGTTGGGTGCTCTGACCTGTCAATGTTTTGAGCAAACCCCTCAAATAATTGGGGGAAATGTTAAGCTGATCCGAAATATATTGTACCGTAGGCAGTCCTGTGCTTACCAGATCTTCATTATTAAAATAATCCGAAAGCAGTCTCTCTAAACGGTCAAGGATTTGATGGCTGCTTATTTTTCGGGTGATGAACTGTCGTTGGTAAAAGCGGTCAGCATAGTTTAACAAGGTTTCCAAATGCGAAACAATGATGTCTTGGCTGAATTTATCAATATTGGCGTGATATTCATTTTTGATATTTTCTACTATGCCATTGATAAGCATTTCTTCTTTTTCGGAAAGGAACAGGGCCTCATTTACGGAATAGTCAAAGTATTCATACTTCTTTATCCTGTTGGCCAGCGATGTGCCCCATAGAAAATCAGGGTGGATGAACAACATCCAACCCTCAAGATTAGTAGGCATACCCGTCTCATCGCCGCGCAAAATTTGCCCGGGTGAAAAAAAAGCCATCAAGCCTTCATCAAAATCATATTTTTGTTGCCCGTAAATCAGTTTGTCGCAACCTCTTTTCATCGATATGACATACAGGTCAAATCGTATCGCTCTTATTTTCGGATCATCTTTCAGTTCCGAAGCATCTATTATTCCGATAAGGGGATGATGGGGCTTTGGAAGCCCCATCAAACGGTGAATTTCCGTTATGGATTGTATGTTATATGGTTTTGAATTTGCCATACCTAAAATTAGCTAATTATATTTTTAAACGGATATTTAAGCCCTATCATGATCAAAGGGAGTGCTAAGAACGGGATTTCTATCAAAGCTATTTTGTAGTTACCTGCTCTCAGGGCTAACGACATTATCAAAACGATGGAGATTGCATTCAGTACATTGCCCAGGAAAAATGTTTTCGGTATCAGTAGCAATACACCTATCACGATGGTCAAAAGACCAAGGTAAGGAATTAGTGCTTCGCCAATCCCTAATTCATTCATCATTTTTAATGAGGCAGGATTTTTTTGGTAGTTAAATGAGTCCCATCCGTGTTTGAATGACAGAAAGACCGACATCAATAATAGTAGTAAGGCTATGATATTTTTCATTTCTAGATATTTGTTTTTAATGGCCAGAACTTGCCCCGTACCGGAGGTAGGGATGGAACCGTGATTTGATAATCATTCCTCTTTAAGAGGTTTTTCCCATGCTCGATTTTATAACTTAGCTTTCTTTTTAGTGATGGCTTCCCCCAGGGTTTTATCGATATAGTTTAAAAATATATTGGGGGCAGTCCTTCCCATTACACTCAATGCCTTGGACATTCCGGGCTTAATTACAAATTTGTCATGAAGGATTCCTTTGATGGCTACCTGGACCATTTTTTCTACTTTCATAACTGGACCGACACTGTCCTTGTCCAGGACTTTCGAAAAACTATCATTATCCATCAAAGGAGTATCGGTAGCAGGTGGTGCAAGTTCAAATACTTTTACGTTGGTGTTTTTCAGCTGCAGACGCAGTACCTGTGTATAAGCATGAATACCTGATTTTGCGGCACTGTAGATGGGAGAAAGTGGAAATGGTAAAAATGCCAGCCCAGATGAAATATTGATAATTCCCGAAGATTTTTGTTTTATCAAATGGGGTAGAAACTGATGGGTCATCCATATTGTCCCTGATAAATTAGTCTGGATTTCACTTGTAAGGTCCTCCAGCCCTATATTATGATCCAGCAGATCCAAGTTTCGCATAATTCCCGCGTTGTTGATAACGATGTTCAATCCTGGAAACTGGCGGGTAACATCCCTGTAAAGTTGTTCGACCTCATGCGGTTTACTCACATCACTTTGAAATGTATGTATGTTTGGGAACTGCTTTTTCGTTTTTTTCAAGGCCTCCATATTACGCCCTGTTACGATGATAACCGATCCCTGCAAGGTGAGTTGTTTTATAAACTCCAACCCAATACCGCTGGTGCCTCCTGTGATAAGAATAGTGCTGCCTTTTAATTCCATTTTTCTGTTTATTTTAGTTTATGCAAATTTGCATCGACTTTGGCTATCAGATTTAGCCAAAACGCCTTTTGTTTTAGCCAAAAGTGTTTGAGTGATAGAATCAGTCTTATCATTAGGTCTATGGCTTTTATTGGATCCTTCGGTCAGGTGTCTTTGCCTGTCCCAACATTCACCAAGAATACCTATACCCACACCTAGACAATACCCTAAACACGGTATGTATTCATCCTTTTTTTAAAAAAACAATTAACTTTTTTCATAGCCCATTCTTATTAGATTCTATGATGGGGTAGGAGGGAGGTTATATGATAAACATGAATTAAATTTCCGATGACTGATCCGGCAAAACGGAAGCCTCCAATACCTCTTTTTTTATCTCCCAATAAGGTGGGAGTGATGTTTTAAATTTTAGCTGAACAGTTTGGCGTAGATTTTATTTTTATATTTAACCTTGCGCCAGAGAGGGTACCTTTGCCACCGTTTTTTCGGTATAAGGCACACGGCACAATGATGGCTTAGCCCATAGGGTCAGGTAGGATGGTGCATTGAGGATAGTGACCTGTTAGTCAAATGATTGTCTAAACTCCAGGGGTGTTTGCTGCGTGTTTTTCTTAAACAGTTTACTGAAAGATTGTGGGTACTCAAAGCCCAGCTGATAAGCAATTTCCGTGACGGATAAATGGGTTGTGCTTAATATCTCTTTTGCTTTTTCAATTACCTTTTGATGGATGTGCTGTTGGGTATTTAGCCCTGTATACTGACGGAGCATGTCGCTCAGATAGGATGGCGTAATGCAAAGATCAGCGGCTATTTGTTCCACTGTCACCAACTTTTCTGGATAACTGTCCTTAAAATAATTTTCTAACTGCTCTTCAAATTTTGCCAGTAGATCATTATTTGCCATTTTTCTGGATAAAAATTGCCTGTTATAAAATCGGTTGCAGTTGCTTAATAGCAAATCTAAATTTTTGACCATAATATCCTGGCTGTGCTGGTCTAGTCTGCCGTTAATTTCATCTTGTATCGTTTGGGCAATTGATTCGACGATTTTTTCTTCTTCACCTGAAAGGTGAAGTGCTTCATTTTCGGCATAGGAGAAAAATCCATATTTTTTTATATCCTTTGCCAGCGGATACCCTGTTATCAGATCGGGATGGAACAATAGCGACCATCCATCTGCATTTCTTTCCGATTCACCATCGATGCTCATGCTCTGATGAGGTGCCATAAATGACATGGTGCCCTCGTCAAAATCATAATAGCTTTTGCCATATTTCAGTTTACCCTTAAAACTTTTTTTTATGGAAATATTATAAAAGTTTAAAACTAACCGGTAGCCCCCGACCGACTGTTCAGGTGCGTTGACAGTATGATTTATAAGTGTGATCAAAGGGTGTTTTGGCCGGGGCAGCCCCAGCAGGCGATGGATTTCAGACACCGTATTAACATTTTTTATGGTAATCCCCGTTTTCTTCATGATATCGTACGTAAAGTTACCAAAGGAGAAAACCTGTCAGCTTTTCCTTTGGTATAAAGGTAATGATAAAACTAAGTTAAAGATTACTTTAATCCACCTGAAACCTCTATGGTCTGTCCGGTAATGACACCAGAGGCATCCGAGGCCAGAAACACGGCCATCTGACCAATATCATCAGGAGTGGCCATACGGGCTAGTGCACTTCTGGCGATCATCGCTTTAACTGCCTCGGAATCTTCAGTGGCTCCCCATTTAGCTACGCCTTCAGTAAGCACTCCACCTGGACGAATGGAGTTTACGCGGATCTGTTTGGGCCCCAGCTCCTGTGATAATGCATAAGTAATGGAATCAGCAGCACCTTTAGATGCCGAATACACCACCGAATAGGGCTCTGGTCTTGGACCCGCAAATGAAGTGATGTTGATAATACTCCCACCCTTGGGACTGAAATGTTTAACAGCTTCCTGAGATGCCAGCAAAATACCCAGCACGTTGAGGTCAAATATTTTTCTGTAGGATGATTCCGTGAAGGATTCTAGCGGTGCAAATTCGTAGCACCCCGCATTGTTTACCAATGTATCCACCTGTCTATAAGCATGGATGGTTTCCTCAAACAAACGCTCCACATCCGCTTGATTGGATACATCTGCCTTTATTGCCATCGCGTTTCCTCCCTGCTCGATGATGCTACTGACCACTGTATCTGCGCTTTCTTGGCTCGATGCATAATTTACCACCACTTTGGCTCCTGCTAAACCCATTTGCTTGGCAATACCGGCACCAATTCCTTTGGAGCCACCCGTTACTATTACGACTTTGTTTTTTAAACTGTTGTTCATTCTGTTTTATTTTTTATGAATGACAAAGTTCTATTTTGCGTACCTGCCACTTGTGTTCAAAATCAGGTAGTTTGTGTTCAAAATGAAGGCCTAATCCAAATGAGATTCCGGTAAGGCCATGAATCGTGGAAAAACCTTAGGATTATATGTATTCAAATGCAATAAATTATGCTGGATGGTATGGTTTTAAAGATGTGGATTATTGATAATTCCGGCCATTTCCAATTGCAAAGTGGAAAGGATATAAGAGTGTATATGCATACTACACCCAGCTGGGGATATGGTCTACTAATCAGTTGAATGTACTATATCCATAAAGCTCCTGCGACTAAAATTGTCTTTAATATAATTAATGTAATTTTATGGTACAAAGTTAGTTCAAGTCAAAGAACTAAGGTTTCGTGAAACGTCCATTTTTTCATCTTTTGATATTTGAACGGGGGAGGTTATGGTGGCAGCTAATGGTTTGCAACTAAGAAACGTGTTAGATGCAGTTAGCGATAGTTTTTCACCTCTTCTATCTCGTTTTTTATCCTTTCATTAATATCAACCTTGGCACCGATAAAAGCAAAGATGGTAGTTCCATATTCACGTGCAAATTTATTGGTGATTGAGTCTGCAATCATAGAGGTTTGAAAATAGGGGCTTGTTTCTCTCCATTCATTTTCTCTTTCCCAATTATGCTTGATTCTTATGAGGTTAGTGTTATCTTGTTGAAGATTAAACCAATAGATGTAATCTGCATTGAAGGAAACAGCTCTAATCCCTTTCGTTGTATAATAATTTATCGCTCCAGCCTGTCCATAATTATCGCAAAGAACAAGCGTTTTATCCGGATTGGGAACATTTGAATAGGCCTTATCAACTTTGTATGCCAGTTCTTTCCATCCCAACATGTCTGAAAAGTCTTGTGGTAATGAATGGTCTTTCCCATCTTCCCATCGTAGTAATCCTAAAGCCTTATAAGTACTTTCATTTTTTACAATGTATTCCGGGCCTTTATTTGGAAATGCCCAATTGTACATTGGAATAAAAAACAATACAGGAATTGAGATGGCAATGGGTTTCAAATATTTTTTCCATCCTTTACTTAGAATGTCTGAAAGATAGACTGCCCCAAAGGCAATATAAACAGGATAGATTCCAATAGCATAATAATCTTTGGCTTTGAAATACAAGAATACAACCAGGGTAAAAATTATTGCCCAGAAAAAGGATCGATGCTTTGTAAATGGTCGATAGAACTTTAGGGCAAAGATGCCTGAAAGGATAACAAATAAAGAGCCGGTAAAAAACAACAACTGTGACCTTAAAAAACTCCACCTATCCACATTCACCAGTTGGGTGTCGGCCAATTCTTTTAAATGGTGAAAAACAGGAAAATGGTTGTTGTATTGCCAAACCAGGTTTGGAAGAATAATCAGCAGTCCTAAAAGTATGGCGGCATAAAGCTTCTTGTTTGTCAGTAGATTACGTTGTTCGGTCATTAAGATGGCAGGGAATAAACCTATTAGCAAAAAGACAATGTTGTATTTATTCAGAAAGCCAACTGCAAATACCAATGCGCCTATAAACAGCCATTTTTGCTTCTCTGTATTAAAATACTTGATAACCACAAAATAAAGGCTTGTCCAACATAGAACGTCTAATGAATTAGGCTGGTAAAGGGTATTCAGTCGCAGCAGTAGGGAAAACAATACACAGGTAGCACCTAAGATTAATGCAAATAAATTCCCCTTTAGCTCCTCAATGGTTTTCCAGACTACTAAAATTGTCAATGCTCCAAATAATGCGGGGAAAAACTTAATCCAAAATTCTGAATTCCCTAAAAGCTTTATAATGAAAGATATCCATGAAGTAACGGGTGGAACTGATAAATAACCAAATGCCAAATTATTTGCTTGGTCTAGATAAAGGTATTCATCTCGCTGTAAGTCATATTCAGGACTTATCAAGGTATATTGTAAAACAAATTTTAGAACAATGAACCCTGCTAAAATAAAATTTCTCTTGCTCATTTGGTTTCGAATTATGACTAACTTGGGAAATTTACCGCCATGGGTACGCATACTCCACCCTTACCATAGAAAAAGCTGATCCACAGTATGCTTATGATTTCATTACCCTAATATAGATGATTATTTAAACCTGGAAACCACCCTGATCACGGTATTTTTTAACTCGATCCGCAGGATCCACCAAAAAAGTTAAAAAACCAGTCCTACAGTAAATGAAATCCGTGCAATGAATCGCTGCTTTTGCCTATCAAAAATTTAAGAAAAATCACTTGCTATTTAAGACAGTACCTCATATAAGTTATGATAGATTAGGAGAATATTGGCACTCCATGCAGTCTGATAAGGAAGCCTATATTTTTAAGCCCAATAGCAAATTTTCTGATGTTATAGTTTTATACTACTTTGATAGATCTTCCCAACTGGCGAATTCCGATTTGCTGATTCAAAATTGCTGATAAAAAGGTTCTGATACGCTGCGTTGCTGATCTTTTTTATAACGCAAAATTAACCCCTATTTATTAAACCTGAAATAAGGGGCCAATCGGACGGATACATATTTAGGTATGTAAAAGTATTGGCTACATCCGATTTACCTGTTTTTCTGTTTTTTAATTAAAAGATTGCCTAAATGCTAAGGGTGAAAGATTAGTTTTTGTTTTAAACAATTTGCTGAACGACTGCGGATGCTCAAACCCAAGCTGATAAGCCACCTCTGATACTGTCAAATCAGTAGTCGATAATTTTTCTTTTGCTTTTTCAATAAGTTTATCATGAATGTATTGTTGTGCACTTTGCCCAATCAAAGAACGTAAAAGGTCGCTTAGATAACTTGCCGAAATATTTAATTGTTCAGCAAGATATTGTACGGTAGGAATTCCTTGTAAGACTGATTTTTCGCCGTTAAAATAATCACCTAAAATTACTTCCAAGTTTTGTAACAAGTCGTTGTTTACTGCTTTTCGGGTTATAAATTGCCGCTTATAAAATCGATTGCTATAATTTAACAGTAACTCTATTTGAGAGATAATTACATCTTGGCTAAAATCATCAATTCTGCTTTGTAACTCTTCATCAATTATTTTAAAAATCGAAAAGATAATATTTTTCTCCTTATCAGAAATATGTAATGCCTCATTGGCTGAATACCCAAAAAAACCAAACTGCCTGATTTTTATAGCTAATGGATATCCTAACAAAAAATCTGGATGAATTAGCAATAAATACCCCGTACTCGGATTGTGATTTAATTCAAATATTTGATTTGGTGCTGTGTAAACTAGACCGCCTTCACCAAAATCATAATAATTCTGCCCATATTTTGCTTGTCCACAAAGATCTGATTTATATGAAATTTTGTAAAAGTTAAGGATGAAAGAATTACCTAATTCTTCTGACAGGATTTTTATGTCTTTGAGGTCTGTAAAACTTATCATCGGGTGCAATGGCTTCGGTAAGCCAAGCACTCGATGCAAGTCGGATAAGGATTGAAATATTTGAAAATTATTTTTAGCTCTTTTCATTCTATAAATTTACCAAATATTTGGTTGGTATTCTACCATGGACATTCGCCTGTTTCCGAATGATGTTCTTCGCTAATGAATTTTCCCGTGGGTCCATCTTCGCCAATTATGGCATATTTTGCTATTCTAGCTCCTGCTTCTTGAACTGTTCCTGTGCCTCGATGCCCATTAAAATCGGTTGCCACAAACCCCGGACAAACAGCATTCACTTTAAAATTTGTATCTTTCAGTTCATAAGCTAAAGCTATGGTGTACATATTCATAGCTGCTTTGGAAGGAGCATACACAGCAGATTTATGGTCATAATACTTCCAGGTTGGGTCACTGTGCAAAGTTAATGAGCAGCCACTTGATGATACATTAACAATACGTGGCTGTTCTGATTTATGCAATAAATCTACAAATGCCTGAGTAACTCTAACTACGCCATACAGGTTCGTGTTAAATACATTATGCAATTGGTCTATGCTTGTACGCAATGCTCCCTGTGGCATTCCGCCATTAATACCTGCATTGTTTATAAGTGCATCCAATACAGCTGTCTTTTTACCCAATTCAATTCTTGCTTTATTTACGGAATTAGAATCGTTTACATCTATTTGAATAAATGCTACATTAGTTAACCCTTCGCTTTTAAGTTTTTCTATGGCAAGTTTCCCTCTTTCTATGCTACGACTACCTAAATAGACATAATATCCCTGTTGCAATAGTTGTCGGGCGGTTTCAAAACCAATACTTTTGTTGGCTCCTGTTATTAATATTTTCTTCATCGTCTTAATACTTATTGGTTATAAACTGATGCAAATTCCCTGGCAAAATCTGCCATTTTCACCTTGCCTAAGTTTGGTTTATTTTTATAGAAATCTTCGTATAATAGACCACTTCCTTGTGCGGCTTGCATTTCTATAAAGCCTTTGGCAACCCATTCATTCATACCTGATGCAAGCACCTCATTTAGTAGTTGTTCAGCTGGAACTACCTGCCAAACTAAGTCATCATTTCCTATTGCTTCGCCTAAAATGTTAGCCACTTCATTTGGAGATACTTCGTCACTTGCGATATAGCCAATGCTTCTGCCGTTAAAAGGTTCTTCCATTTCTTTTGCTATAGCTTCTGCTATATCTAACGGTGAAACCCAAGGCTCTTTTTTGTCGCCACCATAACTTTGTATAATAGCCCCATCGGTTTTGATATTCCCCATAAATCTGAAGATATTGGGATAAAATGCGACCGGGCGCATAAATTTGATGGACACATCAGCAGGTAATTGATTCATAATATGCTCAACCCCATTATAAATTGAAAGACTGCCAATGCCTTCGTTTGTATGTGCCCCAATACTACTGAGGTATACCACTTTTTTAACACCCGACTGCACTATTGCTTGTTTGTATTTGCCGGCGATATTGCTGAATTCAGTGGGAAAGTCTATATCCTTATCGAAGATGTGACCTATGGCATCCCAAGCTATCATCAGGTAAACAACATCAGCATCTTTAAATGTTGCACTTAAAAAATCGACATCCTGCATACTGCCGATAGCTGCTTTTGCCCCAAGTGTTTCGATCTCTTTCTGTCTTTCGGCTTTACTGCTGATGACGGTTACCGAATGTCCGTTTTTTACTAAACTTTGTGTTAGTGGCTTTCCTATACGACCCAATGATCCTGTTAATACAATTTTCATATTGCTCTTTTTAATTTATGAAATACAAAGGTCGTATGGTAGAATTTACTGTTTGTTGGCTAATTGAGGATTTGTGTAGTCAAAATGAGTATTGAATCAAAGATATGTTCTGATTTTCGCACCAGTTCAGCTCCCTGATTTTGCAGTTGCTTCTAAATAGTAGCTCCGTTCATTGTCATCTTTTACCTGATGGAGAACTTGCATATTTTGTCCCCACGGATTTTTTTTGGCAAATTCAGACAATACTTTTTTCCCTATATATTCAAGATAAAAGTGGGGATCTTTTTTTAATAAATGCTAACGATAAGGTTAATCCCGTAGACGGTCTGAGACCTCATGGTGTGTGGTAGACTGGGTGTTGCACTAAACCTACGGTAGTTTTAAAAACTGGCCGATAAGGCTTAACTTTTATATTCAATCATTTATTCCTTTCAATCATAAAGAAAAGGAAACCTTATCGAGACAGCCTGCACCAAGGTAGCAGGATTCAGGGAACTTTACGGGAAGTTCCGCCAAAAAATCACAGTGGCCGGCAGAGGGGAAAGCAACCTAGGCTATTATTCCCACGATCTGGCAAAACCGGTCCTTCATTTCAAGGACCTGCCTACGCAGGTCGATTCGGAACAGATCATCGATTATCTCTACCTGGTCAAACAGCAGCACAGCACCCCTTCCGGATCCTATTTTAAATTTACTGTTTATGCCCTGCGCTTAGCCTACCGTATGGAGGGGCTTAAAGATAATCTCACTGAGCTGCCATCCATCAGGCGGGGTAAGAGACTTCCCGTTGTATTGAGCAGGGAAGAGGTCAGAAAATTGCTCAAAGCCCCCAAACTTCTATGGTCTATCTTCATGTCCCACACTCAGGAAGGGTCGGGCTTAAAGTCCGCTGGACAGGCGCTATCCCATGGCCAGGTGAGTGCGGACCATGAACCGGCAGACGTACCCAGGCAGCATTGGCATCAGGCAGAACACCATCAGAACGCAACAGCTGGCAGCTGCGCACCCTGTCGGCCCTGAAACGCTGCCGCACATCCGACCTCGGAGGACATATCGATGCCTGCACCGACTGCGCAACTGTCCGCATCAGCTATAACAGCTGCCGGAACAGACACTGCAATGAATGCACTGGGCCAGTGTTTACGCCCTTACCGGGTCCGCGATTCCGGGAATCATTAAATTAGTCGATGATTACAGCGTTCATTTTGCCAATTTCATGAAACATACAGGTCTCGTAATTTAATAAATTCCAACATGGCAGGACAAAGAAAAGACATGATGGAATTAAGAAGATCTGGAATAATGAGGGCCCATCACGCTGGTTCATGACCGCAGGAATATCAGTTGAATCCGGCCTGTAATGGAAAACAGCTATGCTTTCCTTGATAAAAAACACTACCCTGTGTATATTTACAGAGTGGTCCGTTCCTTTTGCCATATTTGGTGCATCTTCAGTAACCGTCTATAAAAACATTTGATCTGCTGAAAATATTTGAAAGATGTGACAATTTTATATTCAATTATTTGTAAAAAATACGATTTGAAGATTCCTTTTAGATGCCTGCTCTCTTTAGATTAAAATTCCCTCGGCCACTTAACACCAAGAAACCTTGCCTTAGGCATTAGGATTGCTTTTTTGAATAAACTATCTATAGTGGTGGATTTAAAACCAATTTAATTGCT
Source organism: Anditalea andensis (assembly GCF_000714815.1). GTDB lineage: Bacteria > Bacteroidota > Bacteroidia > Cytophagales > Cyclobacteriaceae > Anditalea > Anditalea andensis. Next base: position 573,965 of record NZ_JMIH01000024.1, read on the forward strand.
TAAAAACACAATGAAAAAAAATCGCCTTCATGCTACAATAATTTTATTGATTATTTGCTCCCACCTGCTTGTAAGCTGTCAATTAAGCAAAAATAGAACAGCTACACCGGATTATAAAAATGATAGAAAACCTTCGGCTGAGCATGCCCCTATTGATTATGAAGACTCCGACTGGAAAAATGCAGATTTATCAGGTCATGTCAAATCAGTCCAAGAAACAACCACTATCGTGTATAATGGAGAAAAACCAAAAGTGAGCATTGCCACTTCAGACTTTAATAAATACGGGAAATTTTTAATCAGTGACTATCAGGGTCATGTCTTTCAATACAAGTACAATGCGGAAGGTCAAATTATAGAACGGAGAGAATACATGTCAGGGAATCCGCTGTCAAAGGACATTTACACCTATTCCATTGATGGAGTTCTACTAAACAAAAGACGTTATGAGGGCAAGGTGTTTTCATCTGAAGAGGAATGGGAAACGCATAAAGCCAATATCCCTAACCTTCCTCATGAAGGGCTATTTATGAGAACCGACCGTCTAATGGAAGATAATGGTAATGAACGGGTAACCGTCTACAAAGATGACGGTCAAATAGATTATACAATCGCAGAGATTAAAGATGAAAAATCCAGGATAGTTGAATTCAAGACTGTTTATCCCTATTCTGATGCGTTTGGTTACAAAAATACATGGGAGTATGACGGATCTGACAATCTTGTGAAATTCAAAAAATATAAAGGTCCTGAAAACAATTTAGAATGGATTTTTGAATACAAGTATGACAGTGACAATAGGATCACTCAGGAAACCTCTTTACATTACATGCCAAAAAGTGCTTCCAAAATTAATGAAAATGGACATTTGGAGGATCAGACCAAGGGGTATTTTTTAGACAAGGAGGCGTCTATAGTTAAATCATATCTTTATGACACCACAGGAAATTTGATCGAACTTACGGTAAAAAATTACAGTGGAAAACTTATACGAAAGGAAATTTTTGAAATTACTTTTGATGAAAGAGGCAATGAAATTCATTATGCTGTCAAAAACCCCGATGGAGAAGCTATTGAGGAAGTAAGTAGAAAATTTGATAGGGATGACAACTTGCTAGAAAGAATAATACATAACCAAAATGGGGATATTAGTTTAATAGAAACATTTACCTATAACAGCGACTATAAAGTCATAAAACAAATTATAGAAGAGCCGGAGAAAGAAAGACTGGAAATAGAGACTCGATCGTACGACGAATATGGCAATTGGATAAAATCTGAATCTATAGTACTTGATTCAAAAAATAATGATACACTGCATACCATAAGCAAAGAAAGAGCAATCACCTACTATTAAGAAACCAAAAGGATAAATACAAAGCATTTATCTAAAACAGAGCTCATTAGTCCAATTCCATGAAATCAATCGCTATCCTGATCTGCAAAAAGCATATAAACTTGCAAGATCTCTTGCAAGACTCTATCAGACAAGTGAAATCAAAGGAATTGCATTTACCAAACTGGCGCACTGGTACAAGGAGGTGGAACAGGCAGGTTTCAAATCCTTCAACACCGTGTCCCGAACCATCCAAAACCACTACGAAACCATCCTCAACTTCTTTGAAAACAGAAGCACAATTGCTTCGGCTGAATCGTTCAACGCTAAAATAAAAGCATTCAGAACACAGTTTAGACGCGTACCCAATGTCGAGTTTTTCCTTTTCAGCCTATCAAAAATCTATGGTTATAATACTAAATCCCCAGATATTCGGACTGATCCATCCCATCTTTCACTTTTAATGGGGAATTTTTCTTCGTCACTTCTGGTGACTATATTTTATTTTATTTCTCATCAATGGTTTTAGCGTTAGCTGTAGCATCAGCTATGGTATTTTTAACTTGTTTTATTACTAATGAATCAGTGGGAGTGATTGAAGAAAATCTTTTGGAATTAAAAGATGCAGTAGTTTTGAGTAATAATTATCGAGATATGCAATGTGCTGGCAGTGGAGGATTTTGTTTAACTACCTTTTGTTGTGTAACTCCACAAGAAGAGTAATTATTTGTATCCATCCGACGAACCGCATGTTGTTTAACTGGGATTATTATTTAAGCCTGTATTCTTCCCAGTTAGAGGGTAAAAGCTGATAAAGGTCTTTTCGCTTGTGTCTGTGTATTCTTTCGAAGACATCCCTGAGCCACTCAAATTCATTGATTTTGTTCTTTTTGCAGCTGGCCATGAAGGAGTACATGGCAGCTGTCATTTCTGCCGCATCATGGGATCCTGCAAACAGGTAGGCTTTGCGGCCGACTGTAAAGGGTTTCACTTTGGTCCCAATAGGTTTTTCATCCCAAATAAGGATGACTTCATCACTTTTATTATTTCGATAAAAATTAAATACATAATCTTGTTTATATGAAAAAAACAAAAATTTCACATGGCTTTTATATAGCCTCAGTAGATAGTATAATTATTTAACTATAATAATGAATCTAAACAGTAAAAAGACAATTTCTAACAAAATTAAGATTTATGATTACCATATAAATATGAAAAAATTATTAAAGGCTACTATTATAAATATTGGAACTTACATTTTAATTTTTATTTTAATATTATGTAAAACTACTGATAGCAAAAGTCAGCACATTGACAGCAAAAATAGTTCTGAATTTTCGTTAAATTTCGAAAAAAAAATAAAATCAATATATACGGAAAATGAAATGCAGGGTGACTTTATTTTTGCAGTAGTAAACGAAAAAGGTCTAGTTTATTCTTATGCACTCAACAATGAAATTTTAAAAGGTAATATCACATCTTTAGATAATCATTCTCCAATTTACATAGCTTCCCATACCAAATCATTCACAGGTACTTTGATTAAAATCTTGGAAGAAAAGGGTCAGATAGACCTAGATAAATCCCTTACCGGTTATCTTCCTGATCTGCATTTCCATTCCAAGATTGATACGGATAAAATAAAAATTAAAAATTTATTAAATCACACCCATGGGATCTTCAGTTCTTCGTTGACTTGGAAGACAGCGTATTTGGGATATAGTGGTAATAATTCCGAATTAATTGAAGATTTCAACAAAGATTATTTTTATGATCCATCTGGAAGTTTTAGATACTCCAATGTAGGCCCAATAATAGCAGGAATAATTATTGAAAAAGAAACGGGAAATTCTTGGAAAGACGAAATGAATAAACATATTTTTAAACCTTTAAAAATGTTTAATACAACCACAAAAGTCAGTGAGGTGGATTATAAAAGTATTCGACATTCTAATACTTTTTCAAAAGTAGGGGGCATTGTTGAAACTGGATTTTATAAACAAGACATCACTATGCATGCCTCCGGAGGTATAATATCAACAATTAATGATCTTTCAAAATGGTTAAGCGCTAATATCAGGAAGGATACTAGATTACTTACCAAGAATTCATGGGAAGCTTTACACCAATCATCTACAACACAGGACAAAGAATATTTTACTTACAAACGAAAAGGGTATTCCCTTGGATGGGATGTGGCCGAATATCAAGGTGAAACTATATTGACAAGATTTGGTGGTCTAGCAGGAATAAGCTTTCATATATCTTTTATACCAGAGAACAAAATTGGAATCATTGCTTTTTCCACTGATAACAGAGCATATTTATTGCCTCATTTGATGGCTAATTATGCTTATAATAAATTTGCTTCCAATGACGCAGAAAGAACTTTTACTATTGAAAAAGATAATTTTCAAAAAGCTTTTGATGATGAAAATAATATTTCCCATCCAAATGAAAGTCAACTAATGACCATAAATAGATCACACGATGGTATTCTCGGGGTATATCGAAGCACAATAGGTTGGCCCTCAATTAGCATCATTCAAAAAGAAAATAATTATATCTTCAATTGGGGTGAACTAGGTGGTAAAATTTATAAGGCTGATAATGGAGGATATATTAGCAATTTGGGAGTAATGACAAGAGAATTTAATATATCCAATGACACACTTATGACGGGTTCCCAAATTTATTTAAAGGAATATTAATAAAACCACCCGCCAAGGATAAGGTGACCCACAGAAAAGAAATAGGGGATTTCAAAAGCGCCCTTTTATACTGCCATTTTTGAAGATATGGATCTAAGAAAAAAAATGTAGTAGGTTCCACCACTTGTAGCTACTATTTAGACTTTTGAATTCCTATGCCACTTAAAATCGTATACCTTGATCTATACTTCCATTTTAGATATAAGAAATGATGAGCCTATGCCCCTCTTTTTGCTTGGATCCGCAGGATCCACCAGAAAAGTTAAAAAACCAGCCTACGGTAGATGAACTTCCGTGCAAAGAATCGCCGCTTTTCGCTATTGTAAATTTAATAAAAACCTTTAAAAATTGCTTAGAATTTAAGACTGTACCTCGACTATCGGCTGTTTTATTTGTCCGTTAAGTTTTTCTTCATATATTCTGCGATGATTATTTCGTTAGTGTCCTTGCTGTTTGATAAAGTTTCAATGATTTTTTTCTGCTCAGTACCCGTTCTATTTTGGCTCAATTTCTTTTTAGCTTGTAAGTCTGTTAAAAGGATTTCAAATGCAACAATTCCTTTTGACATTTTTAACTTATACTCTTCTGGAAAATTGTCCCAATTTTGTCGATATTCTGTTTCGTAATTGTCAATTGTTGCTTCAAGAATTTCAAAAGTTTTTTCTTGTTCAATTATTAATTTCCCTTTTCCATAGGCGTGAATTGAAATGTAGTTCCAAGTCGGTACATTTAGTTCCTTGTCATAGTTTTTTGTTGAAACGTAGGCGTGGGGTTCGCTAAAAATAACCAAAACAGAATTATTTTCAATGTCTTGCCAATGCCCATTAGCTTTTGCAAAATGTGAAGTCAAAACTATTTGGTCGCCTTTGGTCGTTACAACAAATGGTAAATGTGTTGCAGTAGGAAAATTGCCTTTTGAAGTAATAATTGTCGCAAAACTAAACCGTTTCATAAACTCTATAATTTCTGATTTGTCTGTAGACAAGTTTACTTTTGGAATGTACATTTTTAGATTTCGTTTTAAATTTTCGGGCCTGTCAAAATTCTGACTAACGCAAAGAAAATCCTTCAATTTGAGCTGATTTCTAATCCTCATTAGTCAGACCGAATTTATCGATTTGTTTTTTTATTCTCTTAACTAAGCCCAACTTTCTTTTTTGATCCAAGAACCGAAGTCCAAACCTTCCGCAAGGGAGGAAGTGCCGAAGTAGTAGATATGGCCGGGATAGGCACAAGGATATTCACCTTACCAAGAGGACAGAGCGTTAAGAAAATATCCAGTGGATATTTTTAGCGATGGGCCAGATGGCAGGGTGGGTTGGAATAGACTCGGTTTCTATGAGCCAAGAAGTCAGCCGAAGTCATAGTAGTTATTGGTAACGAGCTGTAAGATCTACAGAGGTCTCACTGGGTAACGAAGGACTGAACGCTGGATTACGTCCAAATTCGTTGGGGAGTACCAAATTGGTGTAGCCTCATTTTAAGCAGGACCGAACGTTAAGAAAAATGTCCCTTTGGACATTTTTAGTGAGGGGCCGGGATGTGGGGAGGGTTAACAAATTATGATAGAAAAAGTACTCAACCGTAAGAACCTTTACAAAGCCTACCGACAGGTGGTGCGGAACAAAGGATCGGCTGGGGTGGACGGCATGAAGGTCACCGAAATGCTTTCCTTTCTGGAAAGCAACAGGGATAGGATTGCCACGTCCATTCTCAACCATAGGTATGTGCCTCAGCCTATCAGAGGGAGGACGAAGCGGAGCTTCGGGCCAGAATGCGGGGAGGCCCAAAGAAAACGGAAAAACAAGATTGCTTGGAGTTCCCACAGTGGTAGATAGATGGCTCCAACAGGCGGTAAGCCAGGTGCTGATGACTAAATATGAACTTACGTTCGAAGAATACAGCTACGGCATCCGCCCCGAGAAGAACATCCATAAGGCAGTAACACAGGCACTGAAATATAGGGCCGAGCGTTAAAAAAATGTCCCTTTGGACATTTTTGGCGAAGGAGCCGGGTGATATTTCGTTGAAATTGATCATCCTATGAAAAATAATTTGGGTCTAAGTGTTCTTCTATAAGTAGCTTAAACCCTTTATATTATTTTATAAGGATTAAATACTTATGCCAATTTGCAACTATTGCCCAGATATTGATTCCAAATAAAACCAATGCGATTCCAATAGTTTCTACATCATGCACGGCATGATGAATAACAATGCCTACCATAACCGGAAGAATAACAATGGCTCCCAACGCCTTAGTTTTAGGGATGGCAATTAATATTCCTGCAATAATTTCAACAATTGCCACCAAGGGAAAAATCCATTTTATGGCTACAAAACCACTCATTACCTGCATCATTTCTTCGGACATTTCAGGCATAGGAATATAGTTGAGGAATTTATTTAAACCTGAGTTTGACATCATCAAGCCAAAGAGCACACATAAAACGGTAAGTATCTTGTTTTTTGTTTTTTAATTTGGTTTTGTTTTTCAATGAATCAAACTTAGCTATATTTGATTACTATTTATAATCAGATACCTAAAGGTAATCAGTTACCTTTAGGTAATCACTTAATGGTTGCATGATGAAATCGACATGACTAAAATAATTGTTAGACTCATAAGGCAATGATTATTTTAGTCATCAAAGATTCATTGACCATTGAAAAGCAAAATATAAACAAATGAAAAAAATGGAGCATCACGAATGTATATCCAAATTATTGCCTGTGAGAGATACAATGGATATAATCGGTGGCAAATGGAAAATCTTAATCCTGATTTCAATATGGGAAGGCAATAAACACTTCAGGGAGATCGAGCGAAGTATTCCCAAGCTGAGTACCAAAGTACTTTCCAGTGAATTAAAAGACATGGAGGCCAATCAATTGATCACACGCACAGTCATCAACGGTTTTCCGGTTAGGACTGAATATAAGGCAACAGCATATTCTGAGACCCTAAAAAGTGTCATAGCAGAATTGCATGATTGGGGAGTGAACCATCGGAAGAAAATTTTAGGCAAATAATTGTATCAGTAGCCAGTTTCTTGTATCAGATAATTTAGGAGTATACATAACCTTGGTTAGCTTATGCAAGCATGATAATACCCCCAGTCCGTCCTGTCCCGTGACGAAGGACAGTATAGCCTGTCCAGAATTTATTTGGGAGAATCCCGCATATTTCCCCGAAAGCTGTCGAGGCATCCCAATGTGGGAGCTTCTGCTCATGCTCGGTTTCATCTATGAAAATGTAAATAGTATGTTTACAATTCTAATTTATTTCTTACCTTTGTGGCAACAGTACACGCCGCGCTACCCGTAAGATCAGCGTCCCAGGGCGTGTCTTTTGCTTTTTAAGGGTTATTAATGTATTTTGTTTTGTATGTTTGAAAAGAAACCCAGTACCATCGTAGAACAAATAGCCCTGCTCAAAAGTCGGGGATTAGACATCGCTTCAGATTCAGAAGCCCATCACTTTCTAACTCATATAAGTTATTATAGATTAGGAGAATATTGGCACTCGATGCAGGCTGATAAGGAAGCCCATATTTTTAAGCCCAATAGTAAATTTTCTGATGTTATAGCTTTATACAACTTTGATAGAGAGCTTAGACTGTTAATTTTTGACACGATTGAAAAAATTGAAATTAGTCTGAGAACGAATTTAATATATCACCTTTCCCACGAGTTCGATCCGTGGTGGTTTCAAAATTTCGATCATTTTATAGACAGTCGTTCTTTGGTTAAAACTCTTGCTGGAATTGAAGATGAATTAAGTAGAAGTAAAGATTCAATAATAAAAAATCACTTTAAAAAGCATAAGGATGACAGCCGATTTCCTCCTGCTTGGAAAACGCTTGAACATACCAGTTTTGGATCATTATCTAAATTGTACGGAAACTTAAATCATACAGTGGAATCAAAAGATGTAATTGCCAAAGAATATGGTGCAGTAAACCATACTTACCTTCCTAGTTGGCTGCAATCTATTGCGCAAATCAGAAATTACTGTGCCCATCATGCTAGATTGTGGAATAGAAATCTTCCCGGCACTTTCAAAGTTCTTCCCAAGCCTCCTTTTAACTGGATATCAGTGAGTCTTCAACAACATGAATTTCAAAAGCTATATGCTCATCTTTGCATTATGAAATACTTAGTCAACATTGTTGCTCCTGGTAATAGTATGGCTCAAAAATTAGTAGTTTTATTTGATAAATATCCTAATGTTGATCCAAATGCCCTTGGAATGCATCCTAATTGGCAGGAGGAAGAATTATGGATGAATAACCAAGCCTTAGCATCGTCCATGAGATAGATACATAAAAAATTTTTTACTTTGTTAAACCAGTAAGAAAATAAACATCGATGGTAATGTAATTACTGTGCTTTCTTTGTCTCCCTTACTCCGATCTTAAGGAGTAATGTCTACATAGAACCCATTTTATAAAGGTAATCTCACTCTTTTTTTTTCAGGAATATCTCTTTTATAGCGGAGGGTGAGTTGTCTATAGGCATCATGAATGGTGGTGTTTTCCTGTATGGCCGTTTTGAATTCAAAAACAACTACAGGCAATCCATTGATGTACAGGATTCCATCTGGAATCCGTTTTTCAGCTCCTACTATTTCGAGTTGGTTGACAAATCTGTAAATGTTGGTGTCCGGTGAATAGGGCACTTCAGGTTCAGCAGCTATAATATCCAGATTTTTGCTCTTCCGCTGACGGTCCAGTCCTGCATAATCAATCAGCGTGATATGAATATCCTTTTGGGACCTGTCCTCCCTTTTTAGAATAAAGCCATCCGCCAGCCACTGCATGATTTTCTTATTACTTTCGTATAAAATCTGACGTAGGAAGAGATTTGAGTTGAAGGATAATGATTTGTACTTCTGTTTCGGTAAGATTAGCGTATTGATATCGATGGAGCAAAAAGTTTTTAAGGTCTTCCTCTATCAAAACCTCATCAGCACTACGGACAATGCTTCCACCAACAATATGCGGGTAGCCTTCATTTCCTAAAAGTTCTATAAATGCTTGCTCTAATTTTGATTCTGTGAATTTACTCATTGTACCATCTTTAAACTTCCATTTTATCTCCCATTACTCTCCTTCTTAGCTTCGATTATCTTTGACAATCCAGGAACCCCTTGTTCCTCCTTTTCTTTCCAGTATTCCTTTTTCTTTTAGTGTATCTAGATGGCCTTGAGCGGCAGATACATTAATGCCCAATTGTACGGCTAGCTTTCGTTTACTGATTGTGTTGTTTTCTAAAATTATTGCAAGGTTTTCTTTTTGCCTTTCTGTTAGATCAGCTATTAAGCCACTATCTTCTTTTTTTATTGGACCACCTATTGGCCCACCTATTGGACCACCATCAGAAATTTTAAAAATTGTCACCTGAACACCACCATCTTTTTCTATAATTTCAGGTTCAGGTAGTTCCGCTTCTTTGCAAGCATTAATAATCTTCAACGTACCACGTCCCCAAGTGTCTATATATCCCGCTTTAAAACAAGCATCAGCAATTTTGGGATTTCTGGGACTTGAGTTATGGTCAGACTTTAGACTATCAATGTCCAATCCTTGGGGTAAAAGCCCTTCATTCCAAATGGAGAGCTTGGTGTCAAACACCCGAATCTGAATTGCAGCACCCATATATGCTTTGTGCACCAAGGCATTCAAGAGCATTTCACGAAGCGCAGCCACCGGATATTCGCCTTTTTCAATGCGGTGCATTCCTGCAAAATCAACTGGACGGGTAAGAAATTTATAATTGAGCTGCACCTGAACTTCATTGAGCAAATGAACCAAATTTCCTTCTAAAATCTCTTGAAATTTCAAATCCGAACCATCTAAACCAAAACGACCAATTTTTACCGTGACGTTGGGAAAGAAACGACTGGGGTCTTTACCGAAAAGTATTATAGAGGCACGTTTTAGCTTTTTTTCTTCAACCAATCGCAGTTTGTCTAAAATCTGAACGGTAGATAAACCCGTAGTGTCTGGTAATCGACCTTGCACTTTACTATCTTCTATGAACTTTTTGATGCTCTGGCTATCAATATCCGAAATATTTGCTCCTTCTTCAATAACATCATCCCAGGTTTTACCTGCTTTTTTAAGTAAAAACTCATTGAGCTCCACCCCAGTAAGTTCCATTTTGGTGCTACCTGAACGGTAGTAATATCTACCTCTTAAAGAAACGGGTACAGTATAGGGATTTACCTTAATTTCAATGAATTTCTTACCCGACGCCTCCTGCAAATTGATGTCGCAGATAATGCCCATCGCATTGCGGATCTTATTGGGGATGTCCTCCAACAGCTTTTGATAATCAGATAAGTCTACCACATTACCCTTATCGTCTCTACCGATGTAAATAGTGCCGCCAATGGCATTAGCAAAACCACAGACCCACTTTAAGTAGTCATCTTGATGAGTCTAAGTCCTTCTTTTCGCTTGAATCCGAAGGATCCACCAAAAAAGTTAGAAAACCAGTCCTACAGTAGATGAATTTCCGTGCAAAGAATCGCCGCTTTTCGCTATTGTAAATTTAATAAAAACCTTTAAAATTACTTGGAATTTAAGACAGTACCTCGATTACATACCGTTTTAGTCTATAGTTATTGGGGGACACATCCAAAAACCCATTCCTCCTTCAGTTACGAAAACAGTTGCAATTGCTCCATTAATGTTTGAAGTTGTTTTTAGAATTTGATTCTGAGGTTCTGAGTTAATAATAAGTTCAAATTGTCCTTCATCAAGCATTGGACAAGCCAGTTCCCAAAACAGTTTTTTTGTTAATAGTTCATCGCTTTTGATTTCATCAATAGGGGTAAATTCGCCTTCATTCCAAAAATCCTTCCATATATGAGTTTGGTCATTTGCTAAAAAATCACGAACCCTCCTTATCTTATTAATAGCTTCAAGTTGCCATTCTTTCAGGTTTTTATCACCTTCAAGTTCTTCTATTTGTTTGTCAATGGAGGTTAATACCTGGATTCTATCAAAACTAATCGTGTAATCAGGGCTAATTATTTTAATGCTCTTGTCTTTTAGATCAGCGGTTTTGATTACGGCTGTTGTATCATAAACAATTAGTATGTTGTCAGATTTTAGTAGTTGTCCGTTCGCTATAAATGGCAAAATCATTATAATAAATAGAAGATATTTCATCATGTTTTTAAATGGTATGTAACGTAGTACAGCTATACGCAGGCAGGGATTTTTAGCACTAAACTTTCCTACGAAGAACTGAACTTCAAATATACCACTTTCCTGTCCTACAAAGCACGAAACCCCTGCTTGCGTATAGGTGATGTGTGTGCCTTGAATGGTGAATATAGGTCAAAAAGTTGACCGTTCCAACGGGTGAAATGCGGAGCATTCATGAACACCTTTGAAAATAATAATAAAGTGAATAAAGTCCCTTAAGCGCGGGGGTAATCCCGAGGAATCGGGACAGGCAGTCCCGAAGCCAAGCAAGGGTCGTGTTCTGAAATAGGTTGACACAATTTAAAAAAATATTGTCAACCTATAATCGGACAAAAATGAAAGATCTAAATCATTATTCAGAAGTAACCCGCAGAGAAATTGTAAGTGAGGTGCTTTCAGGATCCATGACAAAAGAACAGGCAAGGCGGGTTTATGGAATTAAATGTAAATCTGCTATATTGGAATGGATGAGGATGTTTGCGGGCCTATCACGGGCAGCAACCATCGACCCTATTCCCCTATTGAAAAATATGTCTGTAGAAAACGGCGATATTGAAAAGCTTAAAGAAAAGGTAAAACAGCTGGAAGAGAAGCTTGCCCTTAGCCAAAGGGTAAGGCATACAAGATCATGGTTGATGTTGCCAAAGAGGACTATGGTCTTGACCTTGAAAAAAAGTCTGGTGCCAAACAGTTGAAAGACTCAAAAAAGAAGAACCGGAAGTAGGTTTGTGACAACTTTGTACATTGTTTGGCAAGAGTAGACTGGCTTATTATAAAGCTTAAAAATACAATACCCAGGAAGCATTTAAAGAAGACCTGGTATTGGGTCTGGTGGCTAAGATCAGGAAAAGATCAAAAACCTCGCGTTGGGGAGTAAGGAAGCTATATCCGCTATTACAGGCAGATATGGACCTCCTGGGAATAAAAATGGGAAGGGACAAGCTCTTTGATCTGCTTCGCGTGAACGGCCTTTTGGTGAGGAAAAGAAAGCGAAAATTCTTCACTACACAAAGTCACCACTGGCTGAGAAAACATAAAAATCTTGTCAATAACATGGTTGTTTCCAGGCCCAACCAGTTATGGGTATCAGATATTACCTATGTGCAGTTCAACGGAACTGTATACTATCTTTACCTTATCACTGATGCGTATTCCCAAAAAATAGTGGGATGGAACGTCTCTAATGATCTGAAAGCTGAATCCGCTTTAATTGCATTGAAAATGGCAGTGTCATCGAACAAAAACCTGCCTCCATATTCATTGGTTCCCCATTCAGACCGTGACTTCCAATATTGCAATTATGATTACACGGGGTTGCCGGAACAGAATATGGTATGGATAAGTATGACCAAGCCTGCTTCCCCTCATGAGAAAGCTATTGCGGAACGTATCAACGGCATACTTAAAGAGGAATGGCTGATTGATCTTGAAAAAAGGGAAGATATGGATGAAAAAAAAAGCAATAGGACAGGTTATCAACATATACAATGAGCTTAGACCCCATAACGGACTTGGAAATATTGTCCCTGTCCTGGTACACGATAAAGGTTTTAAAAGCCATGGTACCGAACGCGTTATAGGCAAAAAATATGAGTGGAACAAAAAAGCCGAACCATTACTGGATCGGCCTGCTGTTACCAACGCTATCGGACCAAACGATTATTCTTCGGCAAGTTGCTCCTCAGCAGAGCTTGATTCCGCTTCATCGTGGTATTGTAAGTTAGAATAATCTTTTCAGAAATAGAAACAGTACCTATATTTGAATAGGCAAAGTGTCAACCGTTTTCAGGACGCTACCGTACGGGACAAGTTATGACCGTTGAAAAGAAAATATAAACAGATGAAATTTTCCTTTTCTCTCTTTTTTTCGGCATCCCCGACCGACATAACACCTGCCTTGCAGACATAGGTCACCACGAAAACAAATCCCACCCACCACCCAAAAAATTGGACTTCTCAGCAAAAGGACATTGGGCTTTTCAACAAAGCTACTTGAAAATGTTATGCTCATCTTTGCAGCATAAAATTCTTAGACAATGGAAAATAAAGAAACAGCAAAAAAGTATTTCGACGCAATGGTGGCCGGAAACTTCGATGAAATGAACAAATTAAAAACGCCTGATTGTGTTTATTGGTTAGGCGGTGAGGGATCCTGGCCGTTTGGAGGTTACCAATCCCTCGAAAACCAGGCAAAACTATGGGCCACCGTAGCAGAACGATTCCCGGATGGGATGAAAATGACGCTTCAATCTATCACAGCAGACGAAGAGCGGGCAGCATTGTATGTTCATATTCGTGGAATCCGAAAAGATGGCCGTATTTACGAAAATCATGTGATGCTGCTTTTAACCTTTAAAGAGGGTTTAATCAGTGGCTTTTACGAATATTTGGATACCATTATGGTTAATGAACTATTCTGTGGCCCGATGGATGATGTAAAAGCATAGTTAATAACATTAGGAATGCGATGAGTAACGTAATAGAAATAAGAAAATGAGGGTAATCATAACAGGAACTACGGGAATGGTTGGCGAGGGCGTTCTATTGGAATGCCTGCAAAACAACAAAGTATCAGAAGTGCTAAGCATTTCAAGAAAGCCCTGCGGAATTAAGGATCAAAAACTTAAAGAATTATTAGTGCCTGATTTTACTAAATTGCAGGAATTTGAAAACGATATAAAAGGCTACGACGCCTGCTATTATTGTGCAGGGATAAGCTCCGCAGGAATGTCCGAAGAAAAATATCATTACATCACATATGATACCACGATAGCATTTGCAAGAGCACTGTTAAAAGCCAACCCCGATATTACTTTTTGTTTTGTAAGCGGAAGAGGCACTGACAGCACCGAACAGGGTAAAATTATGTGGACAAGGGTAAAAGGAAAAACAGAAAACACCTTAAAACAGATGCCTTTCAAAAGCGAATACAATTTTCGTCCGTCTTTGATGAAACCCGCCAAAGGACAAAAGCATTTATACGGCTACAATCGTTGGGCCCATAAAATATTTTATCCATTATTTAGCCTGTTCTTTCCTACCTGCACTATTCAGGAAATTGGTAATGCTATGATAACCGTAACTTTAAAAAGGCATTCAAAAAATGTTTTAGACGAGAAAGATATAAAAATGATGGCTCAATGAAACAGCTAAGCTGATTTTCAAAATCGTACACGTTAGCTACACCAATGATTGGCGAAACAGTAAGGGTCAACGACAGCAGTCAAATATTTAAACAATGGTGGAAAAATGTATAGTAGTAAACAATGAAAGTAACTGACATAAAATCTTGTTATATCGGCCCCGAAATTTCGCCTGAACAATTTATTGCAGAACATTTTTTCTTGTATTTGGCAAAAGGAATAATTAACGGCTATGACGGAAACAAAAAGCAAACTATCCATGCAGACGAATACTGTTTGTTTTTTAAAAATCACTTGGCGAGATACAACAAGGAAAAAACAGAAAATGAATTTGAAAAAGTAGTCATCATTTTTGATGAAGCGTTTTTAAAAAAGTTTCAGGAAAAACATAGGCCTACAGTTATAAAATTCAAATCAGAAAGAGCATTTTTAAAATTAGACAAACGTGAATGGTTACCAAACTTTATTCAATCACTTGTACCCTATTACAATCGTTCGGGAAAAATTGATAAAGCATTTGCAGACATAAAACGAGAAGAATTGCTTACCATTTTGCTGAAAAACCAACCCGAACTTGCAGGGATATTTTTTGACTACGGCATACCTGAAAAAATAAATTTGGAAGCGTTTATGAATAAAAACTTCAAGTTCAATGTAAGCATTCAGCGCTTAGCCTATATGACAGGGAGGAGTTTATCGGCTTTCAAAAGAGACTTCAAAGAAATTTTTAATGAAGCACCGAATCGTTGGTTAATTCAGAAACGCTTACAAGAAGCACATTTTCTCATTGACAAAAAGAACAAAAAACCGACTGACATTTATTTGGAATTAGGTTTTGAAGATTTGTCGCATTTCTCTTATGCTTTCAAAAAGCAGTTTGGATATGCACCCACAGCACTATCAAACAAATAAGAAACCGACCGAGCCAACATCCAAGACCAACACAAAAGCATTTCCCCTGTTTTGGATAATCATACAGGATTTGGACACTTTTTAGTTTTAAAACCTGAAGACATTCAATAGCTTTAAACAAACCAATACATTAACTCAACAATTGATACTTTTGGTCCTAAATAGGGTCTGCGATAAAGTATAAAAATGCATAAAAGATCGGAAATTAATGGAGTACAAGTGCAAGGGAATATGCAAAAGAACTCCAAAAGGCGTGCATCATGCATTGAATATTCGAGTCCAAACCAGCTTTCATTTTCCGGATTTGAGACTCCCTTCTGCAACCAGCTTGAACCCAATAACCGTTGAGTTGTGCTCAGCTCCCAGATTTCTTGGGATGTCCTGGTCAATTTTTTCAACAAAAGTAATCCTCCCAAACAGACCGGTAGACCTGCACTTAATCCCTGTGTACTGATCGGAGCGGTGATCATCAAGCATATACTCAATTTGGATGACCGTGAAACGGTGGCCCATTACGCAAAAATATGTACCTCCAGTACTTCCTGGGCTTCAGTTACTATACGAAAGAGGCTCCTTTTGATCCGTCAATGTTTGTTGATATAAGAAAGCGACTCAGTCAGAAGTTCATTGAAGAGATGAATGAAAAGATATATGGTTTTGCCATGGAAATAGCGGCTAAAAAGGAAGTCAAGGAGGTGAAAAAGAAGAGAGGGATCCCCCATCTAACGGAGACATCAAGAACAAAGGAGAAGTTATTTATGATGCAACCGTCTTCCCACAGGACATCGCTTATCCTACCGACCATGGATTGCTCAACAAGGCACGTGTGATCACAGAAGAGATTATAGATGTTCAACGCCAAAAAAAGTCAGAGGGAAAGAAACCACGGACCTACCGCCAAACTGCCCGCAAAGCCTATCTAAGGTAGCCCAGAACAAAAACCCATCAAAAAAGACGATCCGGTAAGAGTTAAAATCACAGCTTCAGTATCTGAGGAGGAACTTCAAGACAATTGAAAAGCAGCTTGACTATTTTGAAGACTTTCCCCTTGACCATAAGCATCAGCGGAAATATTGGATCATCCAAACACTTTACGACCAGCAGCTAAATATGGTTGAAAGCAAAAACCATCAGATTGACGACCGAATACTGAGTATTCACGAGCCACATTTACGTCCCATAGTGCGGGGAAAGCAAGGGCCAAGACTGAGTTTGGAGCCGAGATCCACTTTGGCCTAGTAAATAGATATTCTTTTTTTGACACGGTTTGCTGGGATGCCTTCAATAAAGGGAGCCATCTAAAGGACTATGTTGAAAAATACAGGGAGAGATTTGGGTTCTATCCGGCAAAAGTACTTGCGGACAAACTGTACTGCACCAGGGAAAACTGAAAATGGCTTATAGAAAAAGGGATAAAACTTGTGGCCAAGCCATTGGGAAGGCCCTCGGCGTAGGCAGTGGAAAACCACGTAAGTCCCGGAGAGAGGAACCCGATAGAGGGAAAGTTTGGGCGGGAAAGAACGCCTACGGAATGAACCGTATAAGGGCAAGGCTTAAAACAACAAGCCAATCGTGGATCGCCTCCATCATATTAGTGCTTAACCTGGTCAAATTGGCCGTGGAGGCACTCCTTTGCCTGAGTTTTTTAGCATGGCCAATCCGAAATTACCTGTTAATTGCAGGTATGGAGTGGGCCAGGGAGGAAGTAAAAACAAAAAACCAGTTCAGATTCAAATCTGGACTGGTTTTAAGAATTTGCCGTTTTTGAGTTTTTCAGCAGGCCCTATATAAAGCGTAAAAGCTCCCATCAGTATACTGCTCAACAAAAGCCCTTCTTACGCCACCCTGGGACCAGCAAAATTACCGTCAGGCTTATTTCTGCCACAGGTAGTATCCAAAACAAGATTTTGGCCATCCATAAAGGAAAGATCAGGTTATATAAAGCATGTCGGCTGCCCTCCCAGTCTTTCCACTTGCTGATGGCAGTATAGGCAAAGAGCAAAGCCAATAGGAGGGCACATATTTCGGTTATAAAGCCTTTTATTTTCATCTTTACCCTCTAGCATTGATTATTGGATAAATATAAAAAACAGCGAATGTTGATGCTAGTATATCGGGGATAAATGTATGGTTGTGAATTGATTATTGGTAGGTTTACCTAAGATCCCTGGAATATTGAAAATAATAAGGTTTATGTATCGATAATTCAAAAAAATGCTATATTTTAAAGCATTAAGGCATTAATCCAATCGTTCCTTATTAATAAAAATGTGAATTCCTCTGTCACGCCTCTCATTTGCTCCCAAATTTCAATCTTTGCTTAATTATTGCCAGCGTCCCCGTAAAGCTATTTTTTCTATTTATTTTCAGGTAAAAGACTTTTCAGCGAAGTAGAAACTATCGAATAGTTACTTCATCATATAAATATAAAAGTAAGCTTGACTCCTAATAGATATTTGGTTTCTCAAATTTAAATACAATAAGCGTCAAATTAATTGAAGCAGAAGTTCAGTATAGATAAGGGGATGCCACTATCCAATTGCCTAACCAATTAATCTGACCACTATTCTAGCAAATTAGAATTTGACTGTACTTGTCATAACCATAAATAAGCAGGGTATGGATAGTATTAGAACATACATAAAATATTTTTTAATAATATATTTTGTGCTACCCATTTTCAAATATTTCTGTTATTCACCTTGATTTATTAGATTTTGATGCACATACGATTAAATTATTTAAAAAAATACCCCTTAGGGGGTATTTTATGCCGATTTACAATTTGATAGATTTACGTAGATCTTGATATTACATAAATTAAATTAATATCTTTTTTATAAAAAAAATATTTTTTAATCAAAGTACTATATATGAAAAAGCTAGTATAATATTCAAAGCTTTTTTAGATATTTTAAGTCATTTATACTAAAAAAAAAATTAGTAATAAAATATTCAATCATTTATTATGAACTCATAATGAAAAGAAAATTTCCCTTTGGATGGATTGCTGTATGTCTCATAGGTATTTTGGTGGGTGCTATATTTACTAGATATGTATCTGATTATTCAAAATTGAATTTTTTTCAGTTTACTATAGGAAACCTGATCATCATCAGCGTAATTATTATATGTATTTTGGTTGTAAATTTTATTAAAAAGGCCAGTATAAATAGTGATAAAAAAGCATTCCATTCTTTTGGATTACCTGCGGGTACAGTTAGGGCTACTTTAGCTTTACTCCTAATTGTATTTTTCATATTGTTTGCATTCTATGCTGTTCAATTTGAAGTTGAAGCAAAAAATGAGAGATTAGTAGAGAATATATTGACTACCCTGGCTACGCTTGTTATATCTGCCGTGTCTTTTTATTTTGGTGTAAAAGCTACTGAACAAGGTAGCGAAATAGCTACTAGGATCTGGGGTGAAAGCAAAAAAAGAAATGATAACGAATATCTTATAGACCCTAAAATTATTCAAGAAGCTCTTTCGCAGCATAAGGATGATTGGATAAAAGAATATGAATGTAGAGATATTCGATTGGGCAAAAAGCAGACAGAAGACGGTCAGATTAACATGGATTGTCTAGTATTCTTAGTAGATAACAAAAAAGGACCATCTTCATTAGAAGAGTCGTCTACCAATAGTATTCCCTCGATTGTTCGCTTTGATTATCAAGGTAAAACTTATTCTATCCCAACAGATGTGAGGATATATTCAGAATTTGGTGGAAAACTATCTGTAAGCTTAAATACTCCTACTCTTAAACTATTTGAAAATCTTCATCCGGATGCCCAAAAAGGTATTATAAGAGAATTTATACAATATAATGGATATGATTTGGTTAAACAGTTTCCTGAAATTCAAGGCATAAGTGATTTTAAAAAAATAATAAATGGTACTCAACATGAGTATTACTCCATACAATTTAAAGTGGCCATAAAAAATCCTGACTTAAAAACCATTGATAAGATCCCTCCATTTTTTGACTATGAAGGAAGTAATGGAGTAAAGTATATGATTCCATCTGACGTCATAGAAGAAGGACTTATAGAAGAGGCTGTATGGACAGGGAAAGACCTCACGACAAAATGTTTAGGACTATCTGTTTCTAGAAGGGATGCCAATGATACAGGTACTATAGGATTAAAAGTTTTTTGGAAAGAGAAATATTATCTGATGACCTGCTGTCATGTACTGTTTAAAAATGAAATTGATTTAAACCCGGATAGGACATTTTTCAAAGAGAATGCTATAGATATTATATCCCCAGGCACAGTAGACATGGATGGCAATAAATATCAAATGATAGGGAAGTTAGAGGCGGGGTGGTATGATTCATTTTTAGATATAGCTTTAGCAGAACTAATAGACCCAGCTAAATTGACAAATATACCTCATCAGAAAAAAAAAGAAGTAGCTGGAATTAAAGATATTAACTCAGAAAGAGACCAAGGTACAGTGGTGAAAATGTATGGGAGAACTTCCCATGAAAAGGAGGGTAGGATAGTGGATTATTCACAACTTGTAGTAAAGATTACCAACCGCAAATCAATAATGCGAGAACTATTGGTCTGTGATTTTAAATCAGAAAAAGGTGATTCCGGTGCTGTAGTGATAGAATCTTCTACCAATAAAATAATTGGAATACTGGTAGCAAGAAGCGATGCCTATTCTTATGTCATTAAGATCAGGAAAATACTCAATTTATTAGAATTTGATGATGAACTTAAACCATGGATTTCTTAAAACTTATTCCTATGATATACAAATTTACTTCCTTATTCTTATTCTTTACTCATTTAGCCATCATTAGCTTAGCTCAAAATGAGGATACCATCATATGGAAAAATGATAGTGAGAACACCGTGACGTACGACTTGGCCAAAGAGAAAAATTTTGATAATCTGAAAATAAAATTAAAGGGTATAAAACCCGAAAATATTGATTCTATTCGATTTGATTCTTCCAAACCAGTCAGCAGAGAAAGCTTAAAACTCAAAATAAATGATATCGATAAATCAAGTGCAGAACAGATGACTGTGCTATCTCTTAAAAATTATTTGGAAAAGTCCTATGAATCTAAAAATTACGATCAATTCTTTTCAATAAATGAAGTTGTCCAAATAAAGATAACAATATTTAGCAATAAGGATGAAGAAATGGATATAAAATTAGATATAAAACCGTCCACTATTCTATCTAGAAACAATTCTTTCCTATTTATCCCCCCTCCATTACCTAACATTACTTCGATCAATGAAGATACCCTTAACTGGAATAAAACTCACCGCGTATTATTATTGGATGGATCAGGCCATTTAAAAAACAGAGGCTTTCAAATAGTATCTTTTAGTCAAGATACAAGTTTTGCAACCCGAAGGCAAAGATCTCTGGTGGTTAATAAGAGTCTGTCAATAATATCTTCTAATATTAATTTAGATTCCCTTCAAAGCATTAAATTTTCGTTAAATGGTACAGAGTATAAGTATGATGCAGGAGTAGCGGATATTTATAAAAAACAAACTGAACTACCTAAGACTAATGATTTAATAGAAACAGCGTCCGTTAATGGAGATAAGGCTATTTTATCTCAATCAGAACAGATAAAGAACTATTTTAAATCAACTTTCTATGCTTTAAATAAGGTAAAGTATTTCAATATTGTCGACTATAGGTCCCTTCAGGCATTCAAACAGCAACTTAAAAAGTCAGTTGTTGATGCTTCTATCCTATTAGATGAAGAATCTTTTAACTACTATTTTCATATTTTAAATTATCAGCCTCAATTCATCAATCTCACTCCTTTTTCTTTGACTGTACCCAATGCTGACGAAGTTGCCGTCGAAGCAACAATAAAATATGGTAGTAAAGGTATAGAGGAGAAGTACAATACAGGAGTATTTCGAACTTCCCGTTCCCTGGCTGTGCATGTGGGAAGTTCTTTATTCATTACCGGATTGAGAAATAATAATGTATTTACCCGGATAAATGAAAGTGGCGAATTACGGGCTGTTATGGATCAGGATAATCAGCTATCCTTAGGTATCGGTGTGAATTCAGAAATTTCCTACAGGACCGGCTATATGTTTAGACCTAATTTTAACCTTGCTTTTTTTGTGCCCTTTGCTGAAGATATAACTCCTTTTGTCGGTATAGGACCAGGATTTTCCTTTACGGATAGAAATGTTAGTCTGAATATATCAGGAGGAATGGCTTTCGGAAAAGTCAACGCTATTGCCGAACAATATAGAAATGTAGATTTGAATTCATTACCTGACCTGACCAATACTAGTTTAATTCAGAAAGTATGGGATGGGGATTGGTATATAAGCATAGGAGTAGGATTTAAACTAAATTCTCAAGAAAATTAAGCTGTTTGACTTTCTAAATTATCTGGTGCCTTCGTCTTAACCCTACATAGCCTAAATCGAAATTTTATTATAGTGTTTGCCATTTGGATATAAATATCAAATAATCTTTCCTGGATTAACTGAAAAAAGAACAGTAAATGCACCATGGGTAATAAAATTACTAAATGGCTTAATATAATCAGCGGGAGAGATAGTGTGCCATTAATAATTAAACTTTTATGAACAACACAAATGAGTTTCATATTGGTCTTTGTCTTGCGGGAGCCATCTCGGCAGGAGCATATACTGCAGGGGTGCTGGACTACCTTTTGGAAGCATTGGATCAATGGGAAGAACTGAAAAAAAGGAAGGATATTAAGGGTGTGCCTCAACACAAAGTAGTAATTTCTGTAATAGGAGGCGCTTCTGCAGGAGGGATGACAGGTATGATAATGGGTATTGCGCTTAACAAAAAATTTGATCCCATTGATGAGCTAGGGAAAGATGAAACTTCCATTCTAAATGATAAGCCATCTAATCCCCTTTATCATTCATGGGTTGATCTATTAGATGCTAAGGATCCGGCTAGGTACCCGGAAATGTTTGATTATCTCTTGGATAACGGAGATATTAAATCAGGAGAAGTTAAATCACTATTCAATTCCTTTTTTATAGAAGAGATAGCCAATAGGACATTTAAAGCCCCTTCGGCTCATCCATATTATCGATCATATGTACATAAAAACCTAAAAGTGTTTGCCACGATGACCAATGTAATCGGGATGGAGCAAATCGTGGAGTTTAAGGGGGATGATGAAAAAAACACACTTTATCATATTCTTGATCATAAGGACTATGGATGTTTTACTTTTTCAAAAGATGATGTGTCCGACATTAAGGGATGGGAAAGGGTCGATTATAGTAACGAGAGTGTCCTAGAAAGATATAAAAAGATTGCTATGGGAACCGGAGCTTTCCCATTGGGATTGGCGCCAGTAGAGGTATCAAGGAGATCCGACATTTTAAATAGGCATGCTTGGCTGAATTATATTACAAATTTTGGCCAGCGTCCCATACCGGGCAAGGACTATATTACCACTGTGGTAGATGGAGGGATGATTAATAATGAACCTTTTGAAAAGGTTAGAGAAATACTGGACGACCTCGTTGGTCCTGGAGATAATGATAATCAGGATTATGCTAAATTTAGAAGTACCATACTAATGGTGGATCCGTTTCCAAGTCAATCAATAGCCATTATTCCTGGTAAAAACATTATAAGTACAATAAGTAATATTATTTCAACTTTGCTCAATCAGGTGAGAGTAAAACCGGAACACCTGGCAGCATCTCTTGCATCAGATAAAGCAGGCCAATATATCATTTCACCTGTCCGGTATGTGTTTGGGAAAAACGGTGAAGTTAAGATAAAAGGGGATAAGGCCATAGCCTGTGGCTCTTTAGACGGCTTCGGAGGATTTCTTTCGAAGTCATTTCGAATCCATGATTTTTATTTGGGCAGGGCCAATTGTGAAAAATTTCTTCGAGACCATTTTACAGTCCCGGAAAGTGAAGATAATCCCATATTCAAGAATGGATACGCACATCTCGATAGTAGTGAGAAACCTAGATTCAGATCAAAAACTGACCCATCTCCTGGATTACAGATAATTCCTATTTTTTCTACTCGCGATGATAAAACACCCTTGCCATTATGGCCCCAGATAGATTTGAAAAAGGTAATAAGCTATAGGGATAAAATTTACAACCGCACCGAGAAGATTCTTTTAAATATTATTAATTTCAGAAAAAGAGATAGGTTTCTGCTTTGGGCAGGAGGTAAGTTGTTTATAAATAGAAGAATAACTGATATAATACTCAATGGAATAATCAAATCCTTAAAAGATCATTTTCAAATTAAGGAGCCATGAAAGGAAGGGGTATTATAATCTGGTTGGTTGGGATAGGTCTATTAGGTCTTATGGCGGCGTATCTATTTGCGCAATCAAATAAAAACAAATATGAGCTGGAACAACAAGCTGCTAGAAATGTCCTGATAATCAGGGAAAATCTTCAAGAATCTTTAGAAGCATTAAAAATCGAAATCCGTGCCTTTATTGTCTATAGATTAATCCTAAGTTCCAATGATAAAAATCATTACTATGATGCGGCTGAGTCTATAAAAAGGGATAAAAATAAATTTAAATTTACGGTCGATTATTATTCTAAGCTTTATAATGATACCACCACTTTTTCATTTGGAAACACCTTAGCTTTATCCGGAATACCGCTGAAATCTATATTTCAAAGTGTTTATAAAAATGCTTCATTTGATAGTATAAATACCAATTTATGGAGTGAATGGGGGCATGATCCAAAACTCGGGTCTTTAGATACTGCTTATTTAAGCACTGATATTTCATTTACCCATTGGATGCAAGGAGGGCTTAGAAAAAGCAGCTTTTTTAATGTGATTTTTTTAGCCAATGAAAAGGGAGAAATTCTTCATCCTTCCGTTTTAGCAGGAATTAAAATTCCTTTTGCCGGCAAATCGATGTTAGATAGCTTTTCGAATTCAGATGTGAGCCAATTTACCATGGATATAAGTGCAGCGACTTTTAAAGGTTATCTTTCTCCCATTCAGATTGGTACTTCCATACTATGGGTAGGAGGACTGAAGAAACAAGAGGAAATGAACCAGGCTGCTTATAGTGTAAATTATAACCTGATGGTAATAACGGCATTAATTCTTGGCTTACTTCTTTTAAGCCTTCCCCTTATTTCTTTTTTTGAAATGGGTAAAGGAGATGTGCTGAGCAAAAACAGGGTATATTTAATGGGAGTATCTCTTTTATTGATATTTATAATGAGCGGATTTGCTTTATCCTTTGTAATTTACTATACTTATCCACATGAAATCGAAAAAACTTATGCTGAAAAAATCAGATATATCCTTCAAAGAGATTTTCGCTTTATCCAAAATAACATATATACTGATTATTTTCCAAATGTAACTGAAGGAGTAAAATCTCTAAAAGTCAATGAAGTAATAAGAGCAGATACCAAAGCTTCTCTTGTGGATTTACAGATTTCCAATCATGAATTGACACCAGAGGCTGATTTTTCTTTTATAAATATTAGCCATAGACGGTATTTAAGCTATTTTTATAATAAAAACCGATCAGACGATATTAGGTTTGGACCAAAAAATGAATTCTTTATAGATAGAAATTTTTCTGAAAAAAACAGTGAGCCAGAAATAGTTATGAGCGCAGCTGAGTCTGATTCAATACTTAAAGCTATTACATTTCAATTTACAGATACCCTCCTTCACACTAAATCTAAACGATACCTTTTAGTAAAAGATAATGGTGAAGTTATTTTGTCAAGTGACAAATTCGAATTTATGTTCACCCAAATTAGGACGGCACTTCCTGAGGATAAATGGGAGAATCTTCAAACCCTGTTTAAAACAAATAAGTATGGATCAAATCATTTGTGGGAGTTTCCATTGCACTTAAATGGAAAAGAATACACTGCTCTGGTCACAAAATTTGGACTTGCAGACACCGACAGTCCTATTTGGTTTATTTATCTTATAAATGATAATATGAACCACAGTCTAACTGGGTTAATGGTTGTAGAGAGTTTAATTTGGATAGCTTTGTACACCGTATTATTGATATTAATTTCTTTAGGTAAATCATTCTTGAAGAAAAATAAAGGCTATAACTGGGAAAATTTTTCTTATAATAGCTTCCATCCAAAAAAAATAACTATAGTTCAGTTAAAAAGAGGGGTAATAGCCTTGCTAATTTTTTTATTGGTTACATTTGCAATGCTATACCTGTTTGAATTTACCCACTACTTGAAACACGTATTTATAGTATGTGTTTTTATTGCCGGTTTTTTTATGATATTCAACCATTTTTTCCTTCCATCCAGATCTAAGTCCGCATCAAGTATTGCTACTCATCCATATTCTTTAGCTTTATTTTGCTGGTTAGTATTCATTGGATTTATACCTGGGTTTATAATAAGCTCAAGCGTATTTAATTATGAGATGCTACTTTGGGACAGGATCCAGGAAAATCATAGTGAAGTGGGGAATATTGATGAGCAAAATAATTTTTTTGAAATAGTCCCTACAAGAGATATCGATGTATATTATAGGGGTCGTTCTCATATTTTCTCATCTATGAGCAATGGATTCGATCCCTTGTTAAGGGAATTAATTTATCCTAATTTCCTTCAGTTTCAACATAGCTTTAGCAATAATATAGGTTTTTTACCTAGCCTAAGTAGTCAAAATGGTTTGTTTTTTATATTTATTGTGTTTTTACTTATTTGCATAGTGTTTTTTGGAATATTTATGCTAATAAAAAAATTAGTAAGAAATATATACTGGACTGATTTTAATATTAGAGGGTTGAATCATTTAGGACCTTTTATTAAACAAAAATTAAGCAGTGTAAAGGATATGAGAATTTTTCTTTGTGGATGTGACAACTTAAAAAATAGGGATTGGATATATGAAAATTTAGAAGTTTCTTTAAATGAGATAGAAGTAGTAGATTATACTAAACCAATAAATAATGAGGCATTAATTGGTCTGCAACAAAATAATAAAAAAGTTTTATTGGTGGAAAATATACATTGTATAGGTGAAATAAAGGATTTTATTTCTAAATTCAGTTTATATTTAAAGTCCGCTGATGGCATACATTTGATAATCAGTTCTGGTATAGCATGGAAAAAATTATATAACAATTTGAATTCAGAAGTTGATAAAATACAATTTTCTGAAATGTTTAGTAAATTTTATTTTGAATTTGTATCTATTACTTATACACTTCCTGGTGTCACCAATGATGCTAATGTATATAATGAAAAAATTATTGAAGATTATTTTTCTAAGCATACCAAAATTAATGATAGAGCAAACCTTAGGTTATTATTGCAACGTTATGGTAAAGCATATTTTTATAATATTTGGTCGGAATTAAGCATTGAGGAAAAAAACGTATGTTATTCCTTTAGTAAAGAGGGGTTTCTAAATTATAGAAATAAAGAGGAAATTATAGAACTTTTTCAAAAAGGGATTTTTACTAAAGACATATTTGGAGGACAGCTTCACCTTTTCAGCAAGACTTTTAGATATTTTATTATAGCCATCTCTACTGAGGAAGAAATAAAAAAAATAGAAAATTACCGAAAGAAAAATGCCAATGCCTTAAATATACAATGGGCCTTATTGTCTTTTTTATTAGTAGCATTCGGACTGCTTTCTTATTTTGATAGTTCTTTCCTGACAGAATTACAGTCCGTTATCACTGGAGTCATTGGTTTAAGTACTTTAGTTTTGGGAGAGATAAGGAAAATTTGGATCAATAAAAGTTTTGGTAATTAATTGATTAATTATAATTCATTATAAGCTCTTTTTCTTAGAGGCGAGGAACGGAATAACCTTTCCCAGCTGCTGTATGCAGGTTTCAAAGGTGTAATAGCCGTAAGCCCCGAATCACTGATCAATTTGCATGTAGGCCCTGCCAAGGATACTAAATATTTCTATGACGCCATGCAGGAGCGGAACGTACCCTATGACATCATCGGCCTTTCCTACTATCCCAAGTGGCACGGCAACCTCGAGGACCTGGAGCAAAACATCGCCAAAGTCTCCCAAAAATACGACCGCCAGATCATG
>NZ_JMIH01000025.1 GCF_000714815.1 Anditalea andensis
AATTATTTTTTAGTTATAGGGGTTATTTTTTTGGGAAAATGATGGGTTTTAGTTTATATTCAGGAGATTTTTAGATTAACGAATAGGAGGTAGGTGTGATCCCACAAGTTGTAATAGCATTGGATGGCTTCGTTATTTTTTGAATCATGATATTATTTTTAGAGATAAATTCTATATATATACTTAGATTTTATGGAAAAAATAGCAAATGTTGCGTGAAGCAAAAAGTTACCTGAAAATCCTTAGAATCTAAATAAAAATTTGACTATAATGACAATACAAGAGCAATTAGATACTAACAGGAGAACCGTTTCTTTTGATAACTATGACATAACAGTTAGACAACTTTATGCGATGTTAGTTGACCTACAAATTAAACTCCAACCCGAGTACCAGCGTCACTTTATTTGGGATCAGGTTCGCCAATCACAACTTATAGAATCAATTTTTCTTGGTATTCCAGTTCCAAATTTGTTTATGGCAACAAATCAAGACTCGACATGGGAGGTTGTTGATGGTTTACAACGATTGACTACTATTGTAAATTTTGTTGGAAATGAAGAAGTACGTCAGCAAGTAAATCCAAATAGTCAGAAATTAAAATTGGGAGGTTTAGAAAAAGTAACAGAAATGAATGGTCTTATATATGAAGATCTTCCAATGTCCATTCAAAATATGTTTATGACTCGACCTATTCGAATTACTGTTTTGAATGATAAAAGTGACTTTACTGTACGATATGATTTATTTGAAAGATTAAATACTGGTGGTGTAGTTCTACATCCACAAGAAATTAGAAATTGCGTATTCCTTGGTGAATTTCGAGATTTTATTAAAGAATGCAATGCGAACCCTAATTTTCTTAACTCTGTAAAAATGACAGAAAGTGCAGAAAGAACTGGTAATCGGGAAGAGTTAGTTTTAAAGTTTTTTGCATATTATGAAGATAGAAATGAATTTGTTCATGGAGTAAAAGAATTTCTTAATAACTACATGAAGAAAAAAACTAAGCGGTTCTCCAATAAAGCAGCTCTTAGAGATTTATTTAATCAATCATTTCAATTAATTAATGAATTTCTCCCAATGGGAATAATAAGAGGTAATCGCATTAATATTACTCCTCTTGTACTATTTGAGGCAATTTCAGTCGGTGTAGCAGATTTAATAACTTCTAACCAATCGCAACATATTACCTCAGCCAAGCTCCAAGCTTTATTGAACAATCAGGAATTAAAAAGACTAACAACTGGAGCTACAAATTCCAGAAGTAAATTGATAAATAGAATTGAATTTGTTAAAAACAATATATTGAATGCCGTATAGTATAGTTCGTTCAGAAGTTTTGGCGAGATTCCTTGAAGTAAATCAACTCCTCAATGCAATTAAGAATTTGGAGGATTCTGTCACGCCACCTGCGATGCCTCCTTTAGAATACAAACTACTAAAGGGTTTCTTCTATGTGCACATTTATGCTTGTATAGAATTTTCAATGCACAAACTTATTGTCAATACTTTAACACTTATTAAGGCAAAGAACATAAGATATGTAGATTTTGAAAATAGTTTTTATACAGTAGCAGCTTCTTCAAGTATTCAAAGTCTTCGTGACTGTAGCTCAAAAGTTATATTTGATAAATCTGCAGACCTATTTATTACTATTGACAAAATTGAAGTTTCTAATTTTGATGAAACATTATTATCGAAATATCTTCAAAATATTTGGGGTAAATCTTTTAATCAAGTTACAAAAACAATTGGAGCTTCTTCATTTCCAATTACAGGCCAGGAGAGTGCTATTTTCGATGAGATTGTAGACAATCGTAACAAAGTTGCACATGGTCGAGATAATGTGGAAAACGTTGGCTCAGGACCCACCTACTTAGATTTAAAAAACAAATATGATAAAATTTTTGAAGTGATTAGCCGCTATATAGATCACTTTAACAATTACTATTCTGCTAAAGAATTTATTAAACCGATGGAGAGATTAAATTATTAACTGTCTATAACATTGGTTTTGCGTCAGGGTGCGTTACGTACATATTTTGGCATTTTATGCTTCTATTCAAGTTTATTGCAGGTTGACAGTTTTTGTGCTTCGAAATACATTCAAACCTTTACCGTCGGGTTATGCAGCAGCTCAAGGATCAAGGTACCGAACCCGATACGATGGAGATAGGAAATGAGATATACAATGGTGTAGGGTCGTCAACAACTTAGACAGCCTGGCACACCTGCTGTATGCGGGTTGTAAAGGTGTAATAGCCGTGAGCCCCGAATCACTGATCAATTTGCATGTAGGCACTGCCAAGGATACTGAATATTTCTATGACGCCATGCAGGAGCGGAACGTACCCTATGACATCATCGGCCTTAGCTACTATCCCAAGTGGCATGGCAACCTCCAACAAAACATCGCCAAAGTCTCCCAGAAATACGACCGCCAGATCATG
>NZ_JMIH01000026.1 GCF_000714815.1 Anditalea andensis
AATTATTTTTTAGTTATAGGGTTTGTTTTTTTGGGAAAATGATGGGTTTTAGTTTATATTCAGGAGATTTTTAGATTAACGAATAGGAGGTAGGTGTGATCCCTCATTTGATATAGCATTGGATGGCTTCGTTATTTTTTGAATCATGATAAATAGATAATATCCGCAACTGTTTCGCAATGTATTCCATATAGAACAAATAGCGCAAGTGTTGCGGGAAGCAAAACGTTGGCAGCAAGCGTAAAACGACACGACACCGCAGACATTGACACGAAAAAGAGAAACAAATTTTGACAGGTGAGCAACGACATACAGACCATATTGTAAACGGACAACGAGTAAGCCGACACTCATTGCCTACCCTTCTGTGTTTTAATTTTATTCCCCACCGCACAAAAAAATTTGAAATTCTATGCCAGCCCGCAAACGGCACACTTGGCTTTACCCTGTCCACGAGCCAACCCTTCAGCAAAGTCAAAAGAGCCGTTTCTTACCAACGCACTGATAAAAAACCATATTTGGGACAATTAAATTATTTGGAGGGGAAATGAGATTAGCAGCGGTTTACATAGAAGACCATGAATACATATTCAAAGAGCCACAGACAATAAACTTTGGCGGTCAATACTTTTATGAATTTGAGAATGTAGATAATAACATCATTGTCAGACGAACATTAAACGAAAAATTCATTATCGATTTTTTCAATCTTACAGAATTACAAAGCAAAGTAACTAATCTAAATGCCATTGTTGGGCAAAACGGAGCAGGTAAATCAACGTTACTGGACGTTATTAGAAGTGAATTTATTGAGCATAAATATGCTTTACCTCAATCAAATTCATTATTTCTTGTAGAAATAGATGGAAAGCACCCTCTTATTCTAAGAAATGACTTCAAGAAAGTTTTTCTTCATGAAACAACACCTCAAAACACCTATCAAATTGAATTAAAAAAAGGGGTGACCAAAAAATCTCAAACGATTTTTTATTCTCCTCACTACGACTACAAATACAATCCAAACTTTGACGATGTCGATAATCATGATATATCATTCGATAAGATTGTAGAAGAAGATTTAAAAGAATTTCGGGAAAAAGACACCAACGAAAATGGCAGGCCATACTCAGCTTCACAAGAGTTGCTTTTCAAAAATTCTATTCGTCAAATTACTTTCTTAAGTTCTGATTTAGTTCGCAAACAAATCTTTAATGACTTGTTTGAACTTCAAGGCCATTATGAGCCAATATTACATTTTAGAGGTTACAACATAAGGGAGAAAGATTGGAACACGCCATATCAACTCAGACCAATTTTAAAAACTATCGAAGAAAAAGCTGAAAAAGAAAGTTCAGAATGGCATGTATACAGAGATAAAGGTGCAACTGAACCACAAGTTTATCAATACATTTTAAAGCGTAATGTTATCAAATGTATATTATCACTATTAAACCGTCAAATGGAAAGAAGAAATTCTTTCCTTCAAGAAGGATTTTTCCCCTATGATGAATTAAAAGAGCAAATTGAAACAGCATCAGCTTATGATACTCTATTATTATTTGTAAAACACAGTGGTATTAAACTAAAAGCAACAAAACCCCAAAGCATTTTCAGTGAAGGCGTTATAAGAATATTTCTAGAGAAAATATATGCCGCTATAGAAAAAGCAGACAAAGAAGATTCTGTTTCAAATACAACTTTGCAAACATCAACCGAAGATGCAATTGAAATTTTGAAACTTCAAAGACAGTTCCTAAACGAACTGAATAGCTATTATGCAAAATTCTATAAAAATAAGGATGAGTTAACCATTGAAGAAAGAGAGAAAATAGAGGAATTTATCAACTACAGGCCTTTCAAAAGGAGAATGAGTTCAGGCGAAGGGGCCTTGTTGAATTTCTATTCCAGAATTTATAATTTCCTGAACACCAATTTGAAGGAATTAAAATACAGGAAGTTAAGTAACCATTATATCATGTTACTCGATGAAGCAGACCTTACATTTCATATTACATGGAAGAAAAAATATGTAAAAGCACTTTTATCAACTTTGCCATACTTCTTCGATGAACTTGAAAACAAACCAACTCTAGAAATAATTTTCACCACACACGACCCAATTACACTTTCAGACCTTCCTAACGCAAATGTGATATACATTGAACGACTTGATTATAACAGTCCTTCAAAAATCCTTGATTTCAACAATAAGCGGAGACCATTAAAAACGTTTGGAGCTAACATATCAGACTTGATTGCAGATTCATTCTTTATAGAAGACTCTTTAATTGGAAACTTTGCCTTTGACAAGATTCAGGAAACAATAAAATGGCTGAACAGCAAGGGTAATTTTGAAAGTAAAATCTATTACAAAACTGTTATCAAGTTAATTGACGAGCCAATAATCCAACGGAAATTGGCTGAAATGTATGATGACAAAACTAAGGATAACTTTCAGGCTGATGTAATTGACGAACAAATCAAGAAACTTCAAGAACTTAGAAAAAGATTAGGTAAATAATGCTGTATCTCAATCCAAATACACCAAAGTTTATAAAAGCTAAAAGGGCTTTCAATCAAGGAATGCTTGATTTTGTTTTTAAGCGTATTGATACAATCAAAAAATTGGAAGGTGTAAATACAAATCAAATTGAATGCTTCTTTGACCTATACATAAATGAGCATCTTGATGAAATTTTAATTGGAAGACCGACTGTTTTAAATCAAATCAATCAAAGACTAAACGGGACAGTTAAATTATCTAAAAGCCTACTGAAAGGAGTGGAACATGTTTTTAATTATGATTCCTTTATTTACAAGAAGAAAAAAATGTACGATGGCTATAAACTGGCGGAGGATTTAGATGTAAGAACTTGCACATATTGTAACAGAAACTACACAAACACAGTGATATCAAGCAACGGCCAAAAAATAACAAGACCACAATTTGACCATTATTTCGATAAGAGGCAAAATCCTTTACTTGCTATTTCTTTTTACAATTTAATTCCGTCATGCTCAATATGCAATTCAAGTATAAAGGGAACACATAAAATGACCTTGAATGATTATACTCATCCATACCTTGACAACGCATTAGGCGACATTACATTTACTTACAAATATTCACATAAAAGTAAAAATGGCTTAAAGGTAAAAGTCATAACGCCTGACCCATCAAAAGCAAAAAATACAGTTGATGCCTTTGCTATTGAAGAAGTTTACAATTCACATACAGGTGAGTTGTTAGACGTACTAAGGACAAAACAATATTTTTCGGAGAGATACCTAACAATATTAAAATCCAATCTCCTTAAAGACGTTATTGTTTCAAAGGAAGACTTGTATCGAATTGTATTCGGGACAGAATACGATGAAACAAGCTTCATAAACCGACCATTTAGCAAATTTAAAAACGACATATTGAAAGAACTAGGAATAATTTAAGCCCATGCAGCAGTCACACACATACCGCATTCGCACAAGCCAACGCACAGACCAAAAATGCGGTAAGAGTGCTTGCCCCAACCCAAGAAGAATTTCAAAATTTTTTCTCCCCCGCTTTTAGTGGAAAATTAAGACACGCCAGCGCACAACCCGACACAGACAGACAAAAAAGCAAACAGACGATGTCACGTAAAACCCAACCATACAGCGACTTTCAGACACAGTGGACAAGAACGCCAGCTGCCAACAGCGGTTTTGCGTCATGCGGGGTGACGGTGGTAAATTCAAGTGCAGTTTTTCAATTTAACTTTAGTGCTGGGTTGACAGTATTGTGCCCTGAATTCCCGCACGAACGCCAAGCGCCAAAACGTGTGTGTCTTGAATCAGCCCTAGAGGCTGAATGCTTTGAAATGAATGGAAGACTTATGAGAAATCAAAGACTGGCCTTCCGATGGCGACTTGCCGGAGTAGCTAT
Organism: Anditalea andensis; assembly: GCF_000714815.1. Lineage (GTDB taxonomy): Bacteria > Bacteroidota > Bacteroidia > Cytophagales > Cyclobacteriaceae > Anditalea > Anditalea andensis. The sequence goes on from NZ_JMIH01000026.1 coordinate 3,923, forward strand.
CAAACCACCTTACGCTGCAATTAGTGGAAATACTGTTGTGGTGAACGGCTAAGGAAAAACGGAGACATCGATCCCTGAAGGTGAGTACTGATGGAGGTGAATGTAAATAAACCAGTGACGAAGCCTCGATATGGCAAATTACGATGTGGGAAATGGGTAGTTACGTTGTATCCATCCGACGAACCGCATGTTGTTTAACTGGGATTATTATTTAAGCCTGTATTCTTCCCAGTTAGAGGGTAAAAGCTGATAAAGGTCTTTTCGCTTGTGTCTGTGTATTCTTTCGAAGACATCCCTGAGCCACTCAAATTCATTGACTTTATTCTTTTTGCAGCTGGCCATAAAGGAGTACATGGCGGCTGTCATTTCTGAAGCATCATGGGATCCTGCAAACAGGTAGGCTTTGAGGCCGACTGCAAAAGGTCTCACTGCATTTTCGACAAGGTTGTTTTCGATTTCCATCTGGCCGTGCAAAACATAGGCGCTCAAACCTGTCCATCTCTTATGTGCGTAAGCAACTGCTTTGCCCATCGGACTCTCCGGCCTGTAGCTGTATTTAAAGTATCTGGTCGAACTGGACAGTGCCAGCATTACAAAAGTCTCTTGACGGTCTCAGGCTCTATCTGCCCAAAAAATTCTATACTTACTCCGGATGGATAATTAATACGGACTACAGGATCATTCTTAAAAGAGGATCCGGTCCTAATTTGGGCAAAACCTCTTGATCCCCCTGAAGTAATACCTTCTTCAAACTTTCTGCACCAATAATAAAACGCATTCTTTGATAGATCTTCTCTAATGGCGAATTCAGCCTTTCTGATCCCGGATTCCTGCCACCTAATAAACAGGTTCTGATACGCTTCGTTGCTAATCTTTTTCATAATGCAACATTAGCATCAAATCATTAAATTTGGAATATGGGGTTTATCGGACGGATACCTTGAATTTAAAGATCTTTGATTATAAGACATAAATTAATTATTTTACTTCTCCATCTGTTTCAACTGTACACCCTTATCAGTTTTCCATTCCAAAGGACCGCTAGCTGATCGGGCTAAGATCATAGAGGCAGCTCTTGAGGGTGAACTGGTAATGTAATTTTTTGTTAGTTCATAAAAGTCTCCCATTGGAATAAGCTGTTCAGTGTTGAGCATTTTGCTACGTTCTTCAATGATGCTAGTGGATAAGGACTTTTGTTCAAGAGCTATAAATTGAGCCCCTTGATAAATTAAAAATCCTTCAGTCGAAGGTTTCCCTTTTGCATAGGCACCTGCTCCATTACTACATGTATAAATCTCCTCTTTAAGAGGGTCCTGAACAGTTTCTTCTACAGATTCAAAAATCTTATGTCCTAATGCACTGGTAAGAATTTTTATGTTGGATAGAAATTCTTCTAACTCTGCCTGTTCAGCCTCTGATAATTCAGGACGTGTGGGAATATTCTGAATTACAGCATAACGATTGGAAAGTTGAGCCAACTCATGCAATCTACTTTCTAAATACTTTACGCTGGCCTTATTCAGGTATTTGTCCTTACTACTAAAAAAGATAACTTCGTTCCAAAATTCTTTCTTTGCGATATGGTGTTGCAAACGATCAAATATTACCTCTGCTTCACCTATATAGGATGCATCTTCATTATTTTCTCCCTTTCCTATTAAAATATAAACCCCAGGTTTTTGGAATTCATTTCTCTTGCTGTATTCTTTAACTTTTATCCTCGGCACCTTTACACCTATGCCCGTCCAATTACTGAGTTCTGCAGTTATTAAACCATTTGAAGTACCATCTACTAAAAATAGACGGATTGTTTTTCCGAAATTCATTTAAAAATTAGTTAATTTTTCTGATAGATCTAGAAATAGCATTTATACTTATGATTAAAAATACACCTGAACATAGTAGCCAAAATGAAAATATACCATTATAATAATAGATCAAAGGAGTAATTATAATGAAAATTACAAAAAATATAAATGCAAATTGTAGATTTGATTTATTATAAAAACCTATTTGATAAAAAGGGCCTTCTTGTTTTGTGTTAGACTTTTTTTCAAATATTAATGAAAATCCCGTAAGTGCCATAAATAATGTTGCGATGATCCAAGGATTAAATTTATTTTGATTCATATACAGATCTATTGACCATAACCCAAACCCAATAAATACTACAAGGCCCGTTACAAAAGTGGAGATATCATTCTTTTCATCAATATATTCTATTGTAATTTTTTTCTCAATTGAGTCGGACACTTCTGGTTTAAATAATTCCGTATGCTTTTTTAAAAGATTATAAATCTCTAAATCCAATTTCAATTCTTGTTTTGAGCGTAAACTCGATAAATGATCTTTGCTTTTTTTAATAAGCGCAAAAACACCAGATAATACAATTAAAATTTTTGGTAAAATATCCATATTATTATCGAAAAGAAATTCAAGCCAAGTAGGTGACATATTATTCAAAATTAATATTATCTATCAGCCCCCAATATTCTCTTCAACGTATCCTGCATGGCCACCCTAAATGAATCATCCGTTGCGACCATCCTATACAGATCCAGTTCATTTTTGCGTTGCTTGGCCATGACTTCATTAAAGATTTTGGCGAAGGCTATTTCCCGGTTGATAGTGTCGCCGTTATGGGCGTATTTTTCTTCATAATCAGGGTGGGCCTGGATATGGGTGGCCAAGCTCACAAATTTAACCCGCTGCTCATCCGGTGTGGCATCCCAGCCTTGGAACCACCTCTCATTAAATGCTTTAATAATCAGGTCCAGTGGGTTTTCATCCTTGTCACTTCCATGTGCACCTCTGGGGTTTGGATTTTGCGGCTCAAGTTCTGATTCTGAGTCATCCAATCCAATACTGGCGCTAAGCTTAACCCGTTCCAAGCCATAAGTAGAAAGATCAACCGCATTCATCAAACCATCCAAAGCATCTATCTCAGGATCCTTAATGATCATTTTTGGGATAAGAAATTTGAGGAACCAAAACAACTTTTCCCATTCGATTTTTTCGTAGGGCAGGAGGGAAGCCATTTGCCCATAGACCTTTACAAACTGTTTGGCTTTGATTTTATAATCAATTTTTTCATCTTCCTCAAGTTCCAGTTTAAAGTTAAACCTTTCTTCAGCTACCTGAATGATTGGACTCAAGTTCTCATCCGCACTTAAACCCTCAAAATAATTCTGTGTAAATTTGTCTACTTCAGACCATTCGTATACTCCAATTCCATCCAAATACATTTTAAGATCATGGAGTACATTGACATCTGTAGCTTTGCTTAGGGAAGTGGCCGTATAGAAAGGATCGAAGGCTGTTTTAATATCTTCAACAGAATTGAAGAAGTCCAGCACAAATAAATCTTCCGTTCTTTTTCCAAGACTATTTGCCGATCGGTTCAAACGGGATAATGCCTGTACGGCAAGTACCCCTTGCAGTTTCTTGTCCACGTACATGGTAGACAGTTTGGGCTGATCGAATCCCGTTAGATATTTATTAGCCACTACCAATATTCGGTATTCATCCATATTAAAATATCTGGCAATCCTGTCGCTGATATAACCTGGGTCGGTAGGTTTGCTGCTGTCCAGGTTTGGAGAAAAATTGTTGATATCATCTTCGGTATATTCTATTCCATCCACTTTCTTCTTACCCGAAAATGCGATGGCAATGCGGAAGGGATTTCCTTTGCTTTCGAGCAACTTCTCTATAGCTCTATAATATCGAATGGCAGATTCTATGCTTTGGGTGACGACCATTGCCTTTGCCTTGCCTTTCAGTTTTTTGACATTGACCACATTTTTTATAAAGTGGTCGAGCATTATTTCTGCTTTAGTGGCTATGGTTTCCGGATTTCGCTCTACAAATGCCTTAAGCTTTTTCTGCGCCTTTACTGTGTCAAAAAGTGGATTATCATTGATGGATTTTTCTATTTCATAATAGCTCTTGTATGTAGTATAATTTGACAGCACATCTAAAATAAAACCTTCCTCTATGGCCTGTTTCATGGAATATAGATGGAAAGGCCTAAATGATCCATCTTCCTGTTTGACGCCAAATTTTTCTAAGGTAGCATTTTTTGGTGTTGCTGTAAAAGCCATATAGGATGCATTGTTTCGCATCTTTCTAGACTTCATAGCAGCTAAAATCTTATCCTGGGGCTCTAGCTCCTCGTCAATGTCATGGTTGCTGCTACCCATGGCGCGGTTCATATTGTCAGCCGCTATGCCACTTTGGCTACTGTGGGCTTCATCTATGATTACGGCAAAACGCTTTTCACTCAGATCGGCAATCCCATCTACAATAAATGGAAACTTTTGAATGGTGGTAATAATAATCCGCTTTCCACTTTCCAGAGATTTCTTTAAGTCATTTGCTGAATAGGCTGGGGCAGTAATGTTTTTGACTTCAGAGAATTCCTTGATATTCTCCCTCAACTGCTTGTCCAATAGTCTTCGGTCAGTCACCACAATAACAGAATCAAACAACGGATTCTGTATACCTTTACTGCCTGGTATGCTATCGCTTTCGGGATAGGTTTCGATGAGCTGATAGGCAGCCCAGGTAATGGAATTTGATTTGCCGGAACCTGCAGAATGCTGGATCAGGTAAGTTCTATCCACCCCGTATTTGCTGGCATCTGCTATAATCTTCCTGACTACATCCAATTGGTGATATCTCGGAAAAAACAAAGTCTTTTTATGAAGAGGATCTTTTTCTTTTCCATCAAATCTTACAAAGTGCTGAATGATATTGGCAACGCTCTGTCGGGTCAAAACCTCATCCCAAAGGTAAGATGTTTTGTGACCGAAGGGATTGGGAGGATTACCCTTACCATGATTATGGCCTAAATTAAATGGAAGAAAAAAAGTACTATGCCCATTCAGCCTTGTAGTCATATACACCTCGTCTGTATCTGCCGCAAAATGTACGATGCAGCGTCCAAATTGTAACAAAGGCTGTTTGATGTCTCTTTTCTTGTACTGATTTTGTGCATGTACCCTCGCGTTCTGTCCAGTCCATTGATTCTTCAATTCCACTGTTGCGAAAGGCAAGCCGTTTATAAACAGCACCAAATCTATCTCTTCCAGTGGATTGTCAAGGGAATGTTTTATCTGACGGGTAACGCTGAACTCGTTGCTTTCAAAATTCTTTTTTACCGTTTCACCACTGCTTGCTAGGGGCAAAACATACATCAAGGCAAAATCTGCATCTTCTACCTGTAATCCTTTTTTCAGTACTCTAAGAACTCCATATTTCTTTATCAGCGAGTTTAGACGGTGCAGGATTTTAAGCCTCCAATCACTGTGCTTTTTCAGCTTGGCCAATTCTTCTCCCTGTGTCTCTTCCAAAAAATTCCAGAACCTGTATTCATCTAAGGCGTACTCCGCATTGAAATCCTGTGGTGATCCTATAAAATAACCGTTACCTCCTTTATAAAGACTCTGCCGCTCTTCAGATGAAAAAGAAAAACCCTCGTATTTCAAGTCTTCCAGACAGGTGCCGGTAAGCCGCTTTTCGATGGCGGATTCCAGGGCTTGTTCGTTGGTTAGGCTGGGCATTTTAATAATGAGATTTTTGTGATAAATGAGGAAAGTGAGTCAACAAACTTTTCAAAATCATAACCTTTATTAATTATTTCTTGGGGTATTATACCTCTATAGTCAATAAGGTGAATAGATGTCTCATAATTTTTTTCAGCAACGAGGTTCTCGTTAACTAAGGGTTTGATATCATCCCCTATATTTGTAATGAATTTCGTTAATGGTATGACATCTTCAATTGGTAATTTATATCTATCATTAATACCACTATAATGAGAAATGTCAACTGAACACAAAGCAAATCTGTCATTTTCTTCTACCGCTCGCTGTAATTGTAATTTACTCATAGAAACAGAGCTTTTAGAATTCCAACGAGACTTAACTTCAATGAAATAAATAGGGACTCCATCTAAAGAAATTACTATATCTTGGCCACCCTGAACATCTGAAGTTTCCATTTCTTGGGAGTTGTTAAATGAAACCCTACTTTGAAGTTCAGAGGATAACCTTTGAAGAATTAAATTTTCAATGTTGGTTCCTATTTCATATTTATGTCTAAAGTCTGATTGCTTTTCTAATTCAAGCTGAATGACGTTTTCTGCTTTATCTAAAATTGCTTCAAAATCCTTATTCTGTATAAGAAGTCCCAATTTCTTAAGCTGATGCTCTTTCAATGTCACTATAGAAAATATATCATCCTTAGTATTTTCATTTGTTACAATATCCAACATTAGGTTAGCTTTTTTATCATCTAACCTAGGGAACAATTCAGCATAATACTTTTCTCTAAGCTTAGATATAATCTTTAGGATATCATCTTTGAATGGATGCTCATTAATCTTATAAATATCATTATCAAAGAAGCAATCTTCAATTTGAAGTGCCAGATATTTGTTGGTTATAAAGCGATCTTCATCTACAAACTCATTGAACTGTTTGTATACCAAATGCGATCTAATCTCATCCTTAGTCACTTTATCATATAGGTCCTTTACCTCATCTGAGACATCAATGTCTCTTTTTAAAGTAATGGTAGCTTTTAGCTGATCTATCTGATTAGGATAAATTTCAGCCTCAGAATAAGCCTCTTTTAAGCTGTCCTCATTATTGTTGGCGATTTCTAATAGCAGTGGAATATTACTACTCACCCACTGGTTATTATGGTACTCTATCAGATTAAAAAATACTTTTACCAATATTTTTCTTGATGAACGAATGTCTAGGTTCTCCTCCTGCTCATCAAGGTTTGGCAAATAGATTAGATTATCTTCCAGTCCGTAATACCTGCTAATGATTTTTGCCAGTTTGGCAGGCTTGCTATTCGATTCTAAACTGTTATTTAGCTTACAATAATTTAGCAGAGTAATAAAGAAAGTGTAATCCAGTGTGTTACTTTGATCAAGATTAATATAATTGTAATGTTCCTGATTAAACGGCTGAGGTTTACATATACAATTAGAAGCCTGCATTTCGTCAAGCTTCAATTTTACATTAGTTGAGAAGTCTTTTCTGGTGAACTTCTCAAAGTTAAAATCAAAACGGAAGTCTTCATGCACTAGCCTGTCCATTGAGTGAGGGATTAAAACCTTACCCATTTCAAACAATATTGATGTTAGATCTTTTGGGATTAATAATGTAGAAAGTAAACAGAACTTACCATCCAGATTTGGCAGTAATGTGTAGTCTGCAAAAAAATTCTTCTTCCCCTCTTCTATTAAGTTCTTGTAGTACTTAATTAAGCAGGTTTTATTGAATGCCGAAAGATGCTCTTCTGATATAGCTTCTATGAGATCTTGATGGCTTATGAAATGTACGTCTTTATTTGTCCATTCACTTACAAACCTGCTCCATAAACTAATATTATTTTTGACAGGTATATTGGTATGGAATATAGAAACTAGTTCGTAAATCTCATTAAAAACAAAAGAACTGTTTAATAGATCCTGATCAAAGAAAACTATCTCACTTACAGACTTGAAACCATCAACGGTTTCTACAATTGGTAAGGATTTGAAGTGCTCCGTCCATGTGGCTTGTAGCTCTTCGAAGTATTCATTCAGTAAACCATTATCAGAATTCCTTTTGAAGTTGATCTTGGCATATAATAGTGGGTTAGGTACATTCAGCACTTTATTGTTAAGGAAGTTAAAAATCATCTGAGATGCCTTTTCAACAATTCTCCTATTTTCCTGTTCCTGGTCTTTTACCTGGTCCTTATTGCTCTTTAAGTGTATCCCATCTCTTGGTTCGGTAGGTAAGAACTTATTGCAATTGATTATAAAGTTTAAACCAAATTTTTCTGAACCTACCAGTGGATAGTATAGAAATAACCGTGCAATGCGCTCTGGAAACTCGAACAACTCTAATTGCTCATTGATAGGTAAGATAATTTCTATTTCATCTTCTGTATCAAGAATACTGTATAGGACCTTATTGTATCCGTTCTTAGAAATTATGATCTTGAATAAATTTATGCCATACTCATTTGGTACTGGTTGTTTATTTGTCCGGATAAATGTTGTTTCAGTACCAGACTTGTCAAGTATAGTTACCTTTTTTAGTCTATCGTTAATTGTAAGCACAAGAGGTACATAGTCTTCCAGATCCTGGCTTGACTCTGCTATGTAGTTATGCTCTTGTTCAGTTTCAGGGAGATAAGTAAATGTCGTTCTTGGATCAGAATTAAAAACAATAGCTCCTTCCGTAATAAGTTTATAGACATTGTTTTTCTGTGTTCTTATGTTATTGCTCAATTCCTTCCATTCTTTAGGACTTCTGTCGATAAGGAAGTCTTTTATCTCAAAGAAGGCATTATTTGCTTCCAATATGGAGTTAATAAGGAATTTTCTTCCGAATGTGTGAGTGGTTAAAAAGCCTGTACCATATTTACCAACTTCAGATATATCAGAATCTTCTCCATACTTTCCACTCACCTGCTTTATCAAAGAAATTAGAGCCTTCGTTGTGAATGGTCTTCCATTATGGGTAAAAGAAAAGTTATTATTACTGTAATCTATTAGCACTTCACACTCCTTAGTTAGATCACAGGCATTCTGTACCATTTCCCAAATAGCGCGGTTAGAAGAAAAATTATTGAAGTTTTCAAAACCTCTTATCATCTTATCAGCATGTTGTTTCAAATCGGACAGCTCGGATTCATCTTGTGCTTGTTTTAAAATTTCATCGCGATTAATTTGTATTATTTGATTCATGTAAAAAATTTTTCAGTTTATATTTTATTAATTATTTAACTTACTTTAATCTTTCCTGTCACCGCACTATTGATCAGGCTTACCTTATATTCCTTTAGCTTTTCAATCTCATTTTTTTTACATGATATTACAACCTCCGTTTTTTCAGTCATTAGTTTTAGAAAGCATGCCATTTCTGTTTGTTCCTCTCTAGGTGGATATGGGAACAGGACATTCTTAATTACACTAACAGCAATACCAGGTTGAGCAGCTGATTGTGACAACCTATTGAATTCAGCTTGTTTAATAGTTTCTCCCAACCAATATGTGCTTTGATTTTGTAGGGGGTAAACTACAATTGCATGTTCTGAGGCAAAAAATTTACCTTTTGCATAATTGACATTTCCACATAGTGCACCCTGACGTCCTATTAAAACGTATTCACCTTCATTAGTAAAGGTGGTTGTATAACCTCTGAAACCATTTCCACCAAAAACTGGAAACCCTTCTTCAATAAATTTTTCTGCAGATATTGTTTCTCCACTTTGTAAATAAGCAATATGCTTTAAAGCTTTTACCTCCCAATGCTCCGGTATCTCCCCGATCCATTCCACGCCGCTATCCTTTATGGGTACATCTGGATTTAGGCCACGGGTGACTGCTTGGTGGATGAGGATCTGCCTGCGCTCCTTGAGCAGGACGATCTGCTTTTCCTTGATGGCAATGGCTTTGTCTATCTGGGCAGTCTTGCGGTCAAGGAATTGGGCTATGGCGGTTTGTTCATTTTTGGGTGGAACAAATGTTCTAAATGAAAAGAAATTCTCCTTAGAAATAGTGTTTCTTAAACCTGTATAGAGTGGTTTAAGTCTTTTGTCAGCATCCAGATTCAAATAAAAATAATATAGAAATCCTTTATCGAAATTATCATTCGGTTTCATTACAGTATATGCTCCCGTAATCATTCCATCGTAGTTTGATAGTCCAACTGTTCTTGGAGTTTCCTCAACATCAAACAAGCAAAAGACAAAGTCTCCTTTTTTAACTTCCTGATAAGTATTATACTCAGCCGGAAATTTACCTTGTGGGTTTACCATATCACGTTTAATGAGGCCGTTCAAAGTAAGGGAGAGCAAGACAAAATCTCCTGACTTTTTCCCAACAAGGTTTTTCTTTAAGATAAAAATATATTTGTTAGCTAAAGTGTCCCAATGCTCCGGAATCTCCCCCAACCATTCTACACCTGAATCTTTATATGCTGGGTATTTCGCTACTTTTAATTCTTCTACAGATGCTTCCATTATGCTAGGGATAATATTTCACGGATCAAACCATCACTTTCTTCTTCCAAAGCCAAAATATCTTTACTTACTTCTTCAATACTGCGCAATGGCTTATGACGATAAAAGTATTTATTAAAACTGATCTCATAACCGATTTTGGTCGCATCCATATTAATCCAAGCTTCAGTTACATGCGGCTTTACTTCTCGTAGGAAATAGTCATAAATATTTTCCTTTAGCGATACATTTTCTGTGTCCCGCAAATCGCTTTCTGTTTCATATTCTATATATTCACCTTTCTTACCAGTAGGGTAAAGGCCGTAGTCTGGAAGATGGGCTTCGGTACATCCTAAGTGATCTAATTCCTTTTGCAGTTTATCTCCTCCAAGTTTTTTGATTGCCTTCACCACTTTTTCAGCATTGGCATCATACCAGCTGACAGCATTGAGGATGGCCTTCTTTTGTGCTGCGGAGAGTTTTGACTTTTGCGCTTTCAGTACAGCATCCACTTCGGTTCTAAAAATATTGAAATCCGTGTAGGTTTCGGAGCCAATTGCCTGCATCAAACTGGTAGCAGCTTCCACTAATTCGAGTTGCTTCTGCCAAGTGCTTTTATTTACCAGCGCTTTTGCCTGCTTAGCACTCAAGTTTAGTTCTTGCTTTTCAGCCCAGTCCAGTATTGCTTTTTCATGTTTGGCAAGATGAGTGTACACTTCCTCCCCAAATTCCCCATAAGCCCAATCCATAGGTCCACGCAAGGATTTATCAAAGCGAAGATCAGCAATTCGCTCTGCAGTGAACTGCGCCTTTAAACGTTTAGGGCGTTCTATGGTGACTTTATAATAGCCGAAGTCAGTATTATCAAATAGTTTGGAAGCAATGCCCTCGTCCCCTTCACGCTCAACAGCCTGCATTTCCTCATAAACCTGCACGATTTCACGGATATGTTCAGGAGAAAACTCACAGTTTTTGTTGCCGAGGTTTTTGCGGAGCTTGCGGTAAAGTTGGCCAGCATCGATCAGCTGTACTTTTTCTTTTCGATGAGGAGCTTTGTTGTTACTTAGAATCCAGATATAGGTTGTGATGCCAGTATTGTAGAAAAGGTTGTTTGGCAACTGAACAATTGCTTCCAACCAATCATTTTCTATTATATATCGGCGTATATTGCTTTCACCACCGCCTGCATCGCCTGTAAAAAGACTGGAACCATTATGTACAGAGGCTATACGGGATCCCATGGCACTCTGATGCAAAGGTTTCATCTTGTTAACCATTTCCATCAGAAACAGTAATTGCCCATCAGAGGATCTGGGAGTGGCATCCATGTCCTCTTCATTGCCCCAGTAATCCTTAAGCTTGACAATAAAGCGCGGGTCAATCACATCTTTGCCGTCCTTGATATACTTTTGCTCACTGCTCCAGGACTTGCCATACGGCGGATTGGAGAGCATAAAATTAAAATTCATGCCTGAAAATTCGTCCGTACTAAGAGTCGAGCCAACGCGGATATTTTCGGGGTTGTTGCCCTTAATCATCATATCAGACTTACAGATAGCGTAGGTTTCATCGTTGATCTCTTTACCATAAAGGTGCACGTCACCCATGGCCTTGATGACACCCTCTTCATCTTTGATAAAGTTTTGGGACTCGGTCAGCATACCACCACTCCCACAGGCAGGATCGTAGATTGTAAGTACAGGCGGCAGGTTGTCTTTTACAGGTTCGAAGATGATATGCGTCATCAGGTCGATCACCTCCCTAGGCGTAAAGTGTTCCCCAGCCTCCTCGTTATTTTCCTCATTGAATTTCCTGATCAGTTCCTCGAATACATAACCCATTCCCAGGTTGCTCAGGGCAGGGAGCTTTCGTCCGTCAGGATCTTCCTTATCAAAAGGTGTAAGGTTTATATAGGGAGAGGTGAATTTTTCCAAAACATCCAGCAGCACATCTTTGGAAGCCATGTGGCGCACCTGGCTTTTTAGCTTGAATTTTTCGATGATCTCCTTTACATTGGGACTAAAGCAGTTTAGGTAATCTTCAACATTGGCCTGCAGCATTTGCTGGCTGTTTGATGCGGTGTCAAACAGCCTTTGAAGTGTCCATTCGCTGGTATTATAAAACACATAGCCCGAAGCATCCCGTAGGCCATTTTCATCCCATTCGGTAAACTTTGCCTCATCCCGCTGGAAAGCAAGTTCAGCCAGTACGGCATCTTTGGTAGGTTCCAACAAAGCATCCAGCCTGCGCAATACCACCATGGGCAGGATTACATCCCTGTATTTCCCTCTTACATACACATCTCTGAGACAGTCGTCGGCAATCGACCAGATGAAGGAAACTAATTTATTGTGAACTGATGAAGTCATTCTTAGAATACTGAAAATTTAATTATAAATAAAATTTCTGGTAAAGAGGTCCAGAAAACCTATAACTTAAATAAAAAAAATCATTTAGCCTTATTTTCCATCCCTAAACCTACAGAATATGCGAATAGCTCGCAATACCCTAATCAGGGTAATTTTATTTCTGTCTTTTAAAATACAAATTTAATTATATGAAGATCATTAAATATGGAATGTCAGAGAATATGAGGAGAAGTTATTTTATTGAGCATAGATCAGAATGAAATTTTTGGGTTTATTGGAATGATTAAACCTTGGCTTATCAGTATTAAATAGAATATTGATAAGCCAAAGTTTTTTTATAACTAACTTACCCTTTCCGGCTTTTTTTCCATTCTTGAATTCATATTCTGCTGTTATAAAAATTGAATATGATATTTTTATTGATTTATCAAATAAAAAAAGTTAAATGCAATCAATATTTATATTGGATTGTGGGAGGATGTGTATAGTAACAATATTATCATATATGAAAAGTATGTTGTACGGTTAGAAAAATTTATTTGTATGGTTTACTATTAAAAATACCCCTACAGGGGTATTTCTTCTAAACAAAACTTTTATCAATTTTGGTAAGTAAAATTTTTATAAAAAAGAGGAATGTTCTATGTTCAACAAGATATTATTGAATAGGAGAGGGGCATTGTTTATCATCGGGTTATTAAAAAATAGCTTTGATTCGATTACAAAGAAATTAATGCTTCTTATGGTTTTATTTTTGTTTATCCAAAACGTATCCTTTTCACAAGAGGGAAAAGAAAACCTAACAGAAATAAATTCACAAAAGGTCGATGTAGAATGGGAAAGACCATTTAATTTTTTTGCTGCAGCAGGAGCTTCCTACTTGTTTGGTAACCATTATAGCGTTGCAGTTTCACCTATTGACAATACGATACAATTTGATAAAACTTTTCCAATCATTACTAGATTTTCTCTAGGCCTAGTTTGGAACCCTATCCCCGAAGAAGAAGATGTAAAAACTTTTTTGGATAAACGAAGGAGGGACCAATATTATAAAGTTGCAAGAAAACATTTAGCTGTCGCTTTATTAATAAATGTTTTCCAAATGAGCTATTCCAATGAATTTAATTCATCATCTCCAATTGATGTTGGATTTGGTATAGGTTATCGAAGTTCAAATTTTTTAATTCTTGGAACAGTAGAATTGACCCCAATTAGAACCCCAAGAACTTATTTTGAAAATCAATTTAGGGATAGGAATATGCCTCTAGTTTTATCTGGTTCCACAGAACCAATTAGAACTATAAGTGTTGACGACAATGCTTTATTTATGAATAGAATTTTTCCATCCTTAGGTATTAAAATGGCATATTCATTTACCAAGCAAAAATAAGAGCATTTTACAAATACTTTTAGTAGAATGATGGATATCTGTATCAACATCATGAAATTCCAGTGACGATGAGTCTAAGCCCCTCTTTTCGCTTGGATCCGCAGGATCCACCAAAAGAGTTAAAAAACCAGTCCTACAGTAGATGAAATCCGTGCAACCAATCGCCGCTTTTCGCTATCACACATTTAAGAAAATTTAGAAAAATTACTTGCTATTTAAGACAGTACCTCGACTACCTGCCGGGCTTTATTAAATTAAATCATTATTTCTTAATTCCTTTCGTGCTTCTGCCGTTAAAATAATACTCATGATATTTACTTTCTTTGAATCTTTGAAACCAAGTTCTTTTCTTAAATCTTTAATAAAATTATCTCCATCTTTAAACATATTAAATTTATCTTGATTTCCTTGGCTTTCTATTAACTTAGTATCAAAATCAATGTACTTTTGAATTAATCTATCACTTCCCCAATTCATTAACCCCTTTTTAAATAATAACATTTCCTGTTCCGCTTTTGTGGAAAGACCGTTTTTACCTTTTTTAATATTAAAAAGCATTTCGAAATAAGAATCATAGAAATGTTCAAATACTTTTTGTTTTTCTTTTAAGATATGTAACTCATATTCTCGTTCTCTTGCTTTTTTATTATTAATACTTACTGTTAAAACAGACGTAAAGGCTGCAACAATAACAGCAACAATACCAAGTACTGAGATTTTTAATTGTAAATCGTCAATGTAAAAAATACTCCAAAAAAGCAAGCCAAGAAGAAGAAGGAAAAGAATTATCATCCAAATCTTCGAAAATATATCATTCATTTTTTAGTAATTTAATTGATAGTATTTACTATAATTTAAAAGTTTGTATATGATAGGCTTATTTTATTAAGCATATTTTTAATATAATAATGATCCTAATTATGGTTTACAACAAACGTAAACAGTTTTAGATGTAATCTTGCCAAGTAATAACTAATAAAAATGACTTATCAAGATTGTGTTTAATCATAGTTGGACTTAGCCATACTGGTCAAGCTGAACAGCGCAAGCATTTCAGCAGGTGTTTGATGGTATAAGGGGATACCTGCCCGAATAACACTAAATTGAATCCGGGCAGATCCGCGTGGGAAATGCCTTCTATAAGTTCTATCTCATAAAAAAAACACGTTCTTCGATAGAATTTCTCTACTAGCAAATTCAGATTTGCTGATCTTGGATTCCTGCCACTTGAAAACAGGTTCTGATACGCTTCCTTGCTAATCTTTTTCATAATGCAACATTATCCACTATTTATTAAACCTGAAATATGGATTTAATCGGATGGATACATTTAAACTCATCTTTAAACAATATTTAATTTTTATTTGAAATTGTAAAAAAAATATTTAGAACATATTTAGTAATTAATACTACCCAATATATTGTAATAATTAAAATAATTGTTTGAGGAATGTTTAATTCGAATTCTATCAGAAATTTATTTAATGAAAATAACTCGAAAAAATGGAAAGCCAGTGAGAATGGAGCTAACGCTAAAATAAATATCCCCGTAATTAAAGTACCAATAAAATATAAAATTTTTATCACAAATTGTATTGAATAAATTAAATATAATTCAATATTTTTTTTTAATGTTCTATACATATAAAATGCAATTATTAGACTTTATTAAAATAAGCTTCAGTTGTCAAAAATACATTTCTTCCTCTGACCCATTTATAAGATCTAGGAACAGAACTATCAACTTATGGGAGTTGAAGGTATAGAAAAATGTTATTATAATTTTAGTTTAATCTGTTAGTTTTACCTGATGAAATATTTGTAGTAGATCTCTGGTAAAACAGGATTAAATTCTTTCTTAGGATATAAATTGACTCCATTTGAAATGTTACAGTCTCACGAAGAACCTAGCATGTTCCGAAATACTCTCCTAATTCATTTTCCTGTACAATAAATGGGTTTCCAATTATTCGGGAAATTGTATTCCTTCCATATTTCTTCAAATCGAAGTTTTCCAATCAAGTCATTTTTAACATAAAAGACAGCATAAAACATCTTATAAGCACCGTCTTTTTGGTATCCTTGAACATCAATAATAATCTGTTCAATACATTTAATGATTTTTTGTTCAGAATCTCCATATTTATATTCTATTGCCACCTCTAATTCAGGAACTAATATATCTGGTTTGTATTCTTTCCCTATTTTCCTAAAATTAGAACCAGCTTCATGTGAGTTTAAAAAAGTTGATTTAATTACAGTTTTTACAGCCTTATAAACTTCTGTCTCTTTTAATGGAAATTTCTCTGATTGAGAAATAATATAACCAGTCTGATTTAAAATATTTTCTAAATACCTAAATCCAAATTTTTTATAATTTAAATCATCGGAAACAGAATCGAACTGAGAAAATGGATAGAGAAAAACTCTAATATCACAGATTAACTTACTAGTTTCATGCATCTCTGGTTCAAAATTTATTTGAAACAAATATTCATTCGTAAGTTTATTAAGTATCTCATTTTTAAACATTTCTAAATAAGATGGTAAAATTTGCTTTTCAATAAATACTATAATTAATTTCATTAAACTATTTATCAACTCTGAAAAACGATCTTTATTATTTTCTATACTACGATTATAGTCGACATCATTTTCAAGATGCCTAAGACTAACATCTTCCTCTGATTTAATAATCTGCCAAAATAGATATTCGCCGAATTTAATAGTATCAATAATCTTGGTTTCTAGTGTCTTCATATATGTTTATACGTATGGCTCACGAATTTTTCTATTTGTCCTTCCCATCAATTAAAAATATCTTATTATGATATTGCAAGAGGAGGAAAACATGACTAATCTTAGGCGGGGGGGTCTAGAATTTAAATCTTTATGATATATGATTTAAATGGAATTATCATTTATAGCCTTACCTATTTTATTAAGGCTTTTTACTACATCATCAATTTTTTTTCTTTTTTGATAAAGTAAATGTCTCCTATATTTTAGGTTCATATAAATATCTTCTTTTATTTTTTTTCCTACTGAATCTTTATATATTAAAGTTAATGTAAATGCTTCGTTTTTTTGATGAAATTCTGATGTAGTGTTTATATTAGTTTTAATAGTTTTCCCAGGAGGAAAAAAATTTATCTTTTCCTTAAATACTTCCTTATTAAAAGAAATTTGATCAAATATGTTGAGGTCTGGACTTATTGAAATTTTCACATCCAATGCAGAAGTTTTCCCTATATTTTGTACATAAAAAAAAAGGGTTTCTTCCTCATTATCAAAATCAGCAATTAAATAGGGTCTCGATTCAAGATACGATTCCTTGCGTGCCTTTTGAAGTGACTCATAAGTAAAAACAACAGTAATATAAGTCAAGAGAAACATTCCCATGTTAATAGATATACTAAAGTTGACACCTTCTGTTTCATAAAAGTAAAATGCCAGCAGAAGAATCACAATAGGAATAATAGTAATAATTAAGTATTTAATTTCTTTCATTGTTTAAATTATTAAAACCTAGTTGAAAAATTAACCCCTCTTTTATGAAAATAATTAATTAGTAGTTTATTGTATTAACTATTTGAGATTTTAATTTCATAAGTTGTAATGTTTCTTCCCATTTAAGTTTCATTTTAAGGAATTAATTAGCCTTTCTATATTTTTATATAAAGTATTTTTTTGTCATTGTTGTGTATTAGAATTTACTGGTTTTGTACTATCTACGTCAAAATCTTCTTCTGTCAATTCAGAATGAAGTCTTTTGTTTTGTAGCAAGGTTAAGATGTCATCCAGTGTCTCGTCCGTAATTACAATTTGTTCCTCTTCAAACTGAATGTTCCATCGCTTTGTAATGCTCAATTGATGCAGTCTTTGTAAATAAGTTGAATTTCTGTAATGTCCTAAGTTTCTAATAGTGGCAATCTTTCTCAAATACCTCTGGTTATTCCCAACCCTTTCCGTAAGGATCTCCATGTTTATGAAAATATTTAACTCCGTAACTTCTTGGAACATTTCTATAGCATTGTTTATCATACCATCACGGAAGTTTAAACCCCTTTCAAAGTCCTTTTTTGAAAGAATGAAAAGGTATTCATTGAAATAGTATAAATCAACTTTGCTTGAAATACTAAATACATTTTCTTGCTCTAAATCTTCAAAACGATTCTCAGTGAAAAGTAAAGGAATTAATCCCTTGTTTCGCTTCATTCTCCAGTTCTCTGGCAGAGTTTTAAAACCGACCACTTGAATTCCTTCTGCATTTCGTAGAATTATCATGTAGGCTTTGGATTTAACAAGCTCCTCTACGTTTTCGATTATGTCCTCTTCTGGGTTGAGTTCTTCTAATTGTTTGAAAATTTGATAAAAATCGGTTGCTTCATAATCTATAGCTCTAACCAAGTCTTCTTCTGGTTCAGGACAATCATAGGCGTATTCCTCGACTGTATTAGAATTTTTAATAGGGTTTACAATAATAGTCCTTAGCCTGTTTTCCAGACGTTGATCTATCGGAACATATTTAACCTTATATTGAGATATTCTATCACGTTTGTATTCTTTGACGACTGCTAAAGTCACATTAGTGCCTCTCAAATCCAGGGCTTTTAATTGTCTTAATGTTTGTCTTTGTCTATTGGGCATCTGTAGTCTCTTTTTCAGTTACAAAGTATAGGAAGCGAGTTAGGCTTCTTATGTAAAACCTTTCACCAGTCTTCATTTCATATTTACTAATTACGATTGTAGATGAAGGTTTACCGTCAAACTCATATTCCAAATCGTAAAGATTATATCCAGCCAAAAGCAAAATGGGATTCATAAAAACTGATTTGCTTTTTATGGTGAGTAAAAGAAGTAAAAACAGGAATATTGAAAGTGAAATTATATCCTCAACTTTGGCAAGATTAAATCCGAAAAATGAAACAATGTAAGGAATTGTGTAATTAATTAAATCGACTGAGCGGTTTTTTACAGCCTTCACCGTGACAGGCATATTACCTCTCTTGATAGTGTTGATTGTTACAAAAAGTAAAATCACACTTAAAACCGATAGCCCAAGCAAAATCGAAATACCTAAGGGGTGATTGAATTTATAATTGATATAAAAATCAAAATCCTTCACCGCCAAAATCAAAAATAGGGGCGAATACGCACTTATAAATAATAGAATTGCTGTTAATAACTTTGGCTTCATTACTTGTTATTATTATCGTCTAAAACACCACATATTTTTCTGTCAGACTATCAGAAGTAAAATCAACTTCTCAAATATAGGTTCTCTTTAAGTATCTTTCTTTTCATTAAAAGTAAAAATTTAGAGTAATTACTTGTTATTTAAGACAGTACCTCGACTGCCGGTTCGTTGTTCTTTTTCAGATGTCATAATTTCCTTAGTTCTTTGGGCAGAAACGCATCAATTTCTTTGTCAGAAAAAGTTAGTTCTTCATTTTCTTTTAATGATTTACTTGCTTGTTTGTATGCTCTATAATTTGTCCGTGGTGAACCGCTGTATATATTATGAAGTCTTTTTTGAAGGGTATCACGTTGAATTATTACTTGGTTTACAGATAGTTGATTAGCTTTAATGTCAGTTAAAAGAGATAAATAAGTCTCTCTAATATCCCATAGTTCGTTTGCTGCGTTTGTGTGCTTTTGTGATATTTCTCCTAAATCATAGTCTTTCATATATGTATTAAGACCAAATAGAATAGTTGATAAAATTACACCTACCATTAATGCCCATTCGTGGTCTCCAAAAAGTTTAATGAGTAAGCTTGTAGTTACAATTGCAGATATTATAATTAAAAATAATTTCAGTTTCTTATGAAGTGTAAGTATAATGTCGGCACATTTTTCCTGTGTCTTATGGGAATAGACAACACGACCAAAGCACTCTCTTATTTGTGCTTCAAGTATTTCTAGTTGTGCTAATTTTTCAGCTTGGGAATTTTGTTCCATATATTTCTCTCCATTTAGATTTCGCGGTAATTGGATAATATTTTTCTTTGGCAATAGCTTCTAATGCTATATTGTAACATTGCTTGGCTTTATATTCAAATTTACCTTTTCTCCAAACATATTGTCTTGCACCTGGACTTCGCCAATAATTTTGGTCGAGGTTCTGCTCAGATAAAAACTTAAAAAAGTCACGACTTATAAAATCGTAATACAGGTATGACTTGTCTTTATAAGAGCAATCAGTCATAAAGCTGTATGCCAATGTGTCGATTAACAACCCACCCATTGGAACATCCCATTTATATTTCCAAGCCCTTGCCATTCTACATAATCTCTTAAGATTTCTATTCCAAAGCTTGTTTTTTGTAGTCATTTCAGCAATTTCAGGTTTTGGGTTTGTAGTTTTCCAACTTCCACCATTATTAGTATCAGCGAATGTAAAAGAACCATCTGTGTTTACAAATGCAGGAACTATCTCAAAAATAACTCCGTCAGTAAATGAGATGATAATTACCTGTCCGTCAGCTTTCATTATTGATTTGTAAGTTTTTTCTATTGATGTCTTCACAGCTTGAAGCAATGAAGATTGCCCATTTCCAAAGTAAGCGTTGTATTTAACGTATTCAGAATATGGTAATTGAAAAACCATATCAATATCACTCACTAAAATATCTGTCCCACGACCATAAGACCCTGCATAAAAACTATGATAAGTATCTGACTCTGAATTATAGAAATCTTTATTAAGTTGCTTAGTTATCCTTTTGTATCTATAAGTAATGTCAGCAACTGTTTGTGTCGACATTCTTAAATTATGATTAAAGGTTTCAAACCAATTGGATACACTCATATTTGTTTATTGTTTTTCTGTTTAGGTGTGGTCACTTAAATTACCGACATTTTTTTTATACCCCTGATTTGATCAGGCTTAGCACCTACATTTGGTATGATAAGCTTGATAAATGGAATTTTTATTAGGGTTTAATGGTGCTACTATTTTATTTATTAATCAATCTAGAATTGTTTAATGGCATATATTCTAGGTGATAATTATTAGATAGATATTCACCACACACCAAAATTTGGATATTAATATAAAATATCTCAGCTATATCCATTCTATCCCTTTCCCAATAAAACCATTTTCCCACCCCTAAACAATACCCTATTCTAGGTATATTTTCTACAATGTTATGTAATACAAATAACATTAGTTAAAGATCGCTTTCTATAGATCGTAATAGAAGAGTAATAGCAATTATTTTCGAACACCGTAAAAATTATTTCAATTTACCCTTATTACTAAAACAAAAGCCCCCGATTCCTCGGAGGCTTAATTTATATAGGTGATAAACAATTTTCAACTCATACCTAAATTTAATAGGTATCTGTCAAAAAATGAATACTTAAAGCTGGTATATTTCAAGGAAGAGGAGAGTAGACCAAACCTTCCAATATTTAGGATATAAAGAACAGGTTAATAACCTTCTCGTAAAATGACCCAATGACCTCTGGAAACAAATCCTGATTTATTGGTTACCGGAATGGTTGGCCCAGTATCACCGTAAAGAGTGGCTCGGTGACTTCCGATTTAGACATTTTATCAAAAGACATAAGGATTTTTCCATTGTCTACGTTCATTATCAAAATCATAACTCCATGTTCTAATTGAATCTAAACCAAATTTCTTACCGTTAGTTTTCATTAATAGAACCTCTACATTAATTTCTTTGCCAATCTTTATCATAGTTTCAATTAGCTCATTGCTTGCTTTGCAACCTAAAAATATTGTCTTAGCAAACGGAAATGGAATTTTATTGTTATAATAATTGCTTACTTTCTCATCTATTATTATTCTCCATTCTTTTTCATAACTCCAATTTGATGATTTTACAATAATTGTTTTATATATCAATTCGTCGATATTGCTATTATAATTTACTCGTCCTTTATCATCAAATTCAATCTGATTTAATTTAGTAACTGGAATATTTACTCTATTTGATGTGTACTCAACAGGAAATAATCCAGCCTTAATAATTGCAATGTTTCTTTCATCTAAATATTTTTCTTTGTCATTGTAAAAATCATAGTCTTTCAATGTAAAGTCTATCTCATTTTTAAGAGGCTCTAAATCATATTCCACGCAAAAGCCTTTATGATTATCGGCATAATGAGACCACATCAATATTTGATTGTGAAATTCCTCATATTTGTTTAACTCTGAAAAACATGCAACACGGATATTTATATTCTTTAATTTTTGTATTTTTAAATCAATTTGTGCCAATTGGTCACGCAAGTATGTATCAACTTTATCTCTGAATTCTTTAGATTTTGATTCAAATAATTTCCTTTTCACATCATAATAACTCTCATACTTTGTTGTCCAATAGTTTGTTTCTCCTAAGTAACACCTTTGAACCCTTTGTTTATCCTCTAGTGAAAATCCATTTCTTATATCTTTATCTACACAACCAGAATCTTCAATAAATTTCAAGAACCGATTCTTTTCATACTTTTCACTATCGTAACCAATATTGCAATCAAATGGATCATTAAAAAATGTAGGATGTGATAGCCAAAGTTTTTGATTTTGAAAATCTAAAATATTGTCAGATGTAGGAGAATAATATTTAAAAAGATATTTCGGCAAGTATTCATTTTTCTTTTCAATTAGATGCAGATTCTTAAGTACAATCTTTGCATAGTACTTTTTTTTATTTGAACTAGAATCGAAAACTTCTTTAATGTATTTTCGTTGCCATATCTTCTTTTTCTTAACCATTCTATTTAAATTATCATTAGCCTCTTCTTCTTTTTTTGCTGCAATTGCATACGTAAAGTGTTTCAAACGCAATCTAGCCAAAAAAATAACTATTGTAAAAAATAACTATTGTAATTGACATTTCAAGATTGCGTTTAAAACATAGTTGGACTAAGCCGGGCCAAGTCTATGGGTATTTAATATTCCATCCTGAGTAATTTTCAGGTTTCTCTTTATAGATAGTAGTTTTCAGGGTCATTTTTAATTTTGTGGTTATATCTTCTTATTGGAATGGACACACCTTTCCCCTTAACATTTTGCCTGCTTAATTTTTCCTTTCACCATTTCTGTATATTCCGATCCATCAATATCCTCCGGAATGTCCGTTGTTTAAAACGGCACGTATAGCCACATTCTCTACTGAAAAACATTCCAGTTAAGAGGGGTCAGCATGCTCCAGAATATCCAACTGAACCCGCTGCTCTTTTTTATGTAGTGTTATCGGCAGTTATTCATTATATTGTTATTGGAAAATTTTGAATTACCTTTTTGAATTCTTCTACATAGGTTGGCTGTAAAAGTTTACTATCTTGAAATTGAGAATAATCCAATGGATTAACGTTGGTAAAAACTGAATATTTATCTGCTGAATATTCTTCTCTTTTTAAAGTAGAAGTTAAGATAACTTGCTTGTTAAGTTTAACAAATTCTTCTATCATCTTTTCTTCCTTTGTTGTCGATAGCTCACCTTCTCTAAAAGAGTCAATTATAATTGGAAAGTTATGTTTAAGAATATTATTAAGTGCCACAATTTTACAGAAGTAAAATTCCTGTTCTTCACTTCCAGAAAATGTTTCATTGGATTTAGTAAATAAACCTTTAATTGTCATTGTACCATTTGAGTCAACGGCTTTATATAAACGAGCTAATTCTGCAACAATTCCTTCTTCAAATTCGCTTTGTTTTTCTTTATTCAACTCAATTCCGTTATTGATAAGATTAATTTTATTATTGACTTCGTTTAGTTCATTTATAAGCCTACTAACGCTATCATCAATAGCTGTTGAATTTCTTATCTCGGATTCAAATAACACATAATTACTAAAGTCAGGGATAGGTGTTTCTAACACCTTATTTATTTCTGTTTGTTCTTTTGAGATAAGGTTGTTATACTCCTCGATAATCTCATCCTTAAGTTTAATATTTTCTTTAATTGAAGAAATAATATTGTCCCTAATAAATTTATTACTAACGTCAAATTCAAAATCCTCGTTAGAAAAAACAATATTAGAACTTTTACAATTTGCACATTTTACCTTTCCTTCTTTCAAGTTTCTATTCAAAGAATTTAACTCTCTTAGTAAATAAAATAATTTTGTTCTCCTATTTTCTTCTCTATTTCTTTGCTTTTTAAACTCACTAATAGAATTATGCAAATCCTTTAGTTTAATTTTAGTTTTCTCAAAGTCTTCG
Organism: Anditalea andensis; assembly: GCF_000714815.1. GTDB lineage: Bacteria > Bacteroidota > Bacteroidia > Cytophagales > Cyclobacteriaceae > Anditalea > Anditalea andensis. The sequence continues at coordinate 27,900 of NZ_JMIH01000026.1, forward strand.
TTATTGGCTAAATTGCTGACATATGTAGCAATTTGAGGGTTCTTTTTAAGTATTTGAATTTTCTTTCGTTCTATTTTTATTTTTTCTTCAAGTTCTACTTTCTTTTTTTTCAGTTCTTCAACATCTAAACCTTCATCAAACTGGATAGATGAGATACCTTGCAAAGAAAATAGCATATTCAAGAAGTCAACTTTATTATGATTCGCTTTCACAATAATGTTTGATGTATTCCTTTTATCCTGACCCAAAAAGAATAATTCGTAAAAAAGGCTTAAATCAGATATTTTTAGTTGGCCATCTTTCGGAATTTTGGGAATTTCAATAAGTTCTTTTGAAATAAAGTATTTGAATTCTGAGATACTATTGAAAATATAGGTTTGATTATTCCCTAATATTAACAACGAGTTCCTATGCCTTAAAAATTCGTAATCTATCTCATTAAATGATATTTTACTATAGAAATAATAGTTTTTGGGTTCAAAACCTACAGGCCATATAGAGTCATAACCTATGGAAAAAACAATACTTTGCATAAGTATTGTTTTTCCTTTATTGTTGTCATCACTAAAAATTATATTTGTTCTATTCTGAAGTCTATCTTCAATGAAAGCCTCATACTGATTTCCTATTGCAACTTTTTTAATAATCATTTGGAACCTTCTATTATTAATGCAATTAAATATTTTATTGTGACCTCGTTGAGATAGCTGTATTTGATAGAGTAGGAACCGAATTTGGTTTTATAAACGTTTTCGACATTAGTCTCAAAGTTAGTTTCAAAATGAACAAGAATTGTTTCACAAATTTTCCAAAATTCCTTATTGCTAGCTTTGTTAAATAAACACCTAGACAAGTTAGAATTACATTCTTGAATTGAGTCTATCGCGTCTTCAATAGGAAGTGTATTTGTAAAAACTGAAAAGTATATCGGAATACTTTTATGGGAAAAAATTTCAACACCTATTATCCTGCAAATAAGAAAAGTATCAATGTCAAGAATTTTTAAGTGTCTATTATAACTAATAACATCTAAAATATTCGAGATCGTTTGATTTTCAATTAGTGAGTTTTTCTTTACTGATTGAATATCTCGTAGTTCTTTAAAAATATTAAGATAGAAGTCATCGGTTTTTAAAGCCTTATTTTTAAATTTAATTATAAGTTTTAGGTATTCTTGTTCTGTTGTTTCATCTTCAACAATTACAACTTTGCTTAGAAATGTATCAATTTCTGAAGAATAGTCAATTGAATCTCCTTTAACTCGTTTTACTTCTTCAACTAACCCAGCTTTTATCCTACCAAAAGTCTTAGCCTCAAAATTTGAGCAATGATATAACTTTAGTGAATTATCAGTTTTATACTCATCTTTTAATTCTTGACAAAAAAACATGTATTCTTTGAATCTAAACTTTGATAATGAATTGTCAAATAAAGTAAAAAAATATTTTCCAATTTTTTTTGGATTAAGGTTAGCTTCATTTTTCGATTGAATATCCCAAATATTATTGCCACTCTTATCAATTCCACTTACGTCATTAAAACAATCAAAAGTTATATATTCAATTTCTTTTTTGCAATCACTTTTTCCGATAAGATACAATAATGATTTAGTCTCAAATACTGATGCCTTTTCATTGTTAATTTCTGTATTCCTAAAAGTGTAGCTCATTTATTGAAGTGAGTTTTTATTAATTGCCGATAACGTACACCGGTTAGCCCCGGATATGGTCGGTGACTCCTTGTCTGTGGTTAACCGGATGATGAATGGAGTTGTCCTTTGGATGGAAGGCTCCCGGGTTTAAATAATTAAATTATGAATATCCTAGATATCAATTTCCATCCCTCCCCAATAAAACCATTTTCCCACCCTTAAACAATACCCTAATCTAGGTATATTTTCTATAATATTATGTAATACAAATAACCCTAGTTGAAGATCACTTTCTATAGATCGTAATAGGGGAGTAGGGGCGATTATTTTCAGAAACCCTAATAATATTTTTAAATACCCATTATATAATAGCAAAAAGCCCCCAATCCCTCAGTGGCTTTTTACTAACTAGGTGCTAAACAACTTTAAACTTCATACCTAAATGTAATACGTATCTATTTGAAAGGCAATAGCATAAATTTTTCATTTCCCGTGAAGGAAGGTGAGAGGAGATCAAATCGTACTTTGCTTGAGGTTATGAAGATTTGGCTAATAGATTTATATAAGCATGGTCCCATGACCTCCGGAATAATGTCTGATTTTTTACCTAATTATTTTATTAGGTTATGCCACTTAAAGTCCTATACATTAATCTTGATTTCCAGTTTAAATATGAGAAATGATGAGCCTTAGCCCCTCTTTTCGTTTAGATTCGCAGGATCCACCAAAAAAAATCAAAAAACCAGTCCTACAGTAGATGAATTTCTGTGCAACGAATCACCGCATTTAGCTATCACATATTTAAGAAAATTTAAAGAAATTACTTGCTATTTAAGACAGTACTTCAATCAGCGGCAGATTTACATTAATCCTTCCTCATTAAGATACACCTTTATTCGTTGAAATATTGGCTTAATTCTATAGGGAATATTAAAATCCGTTGTTGAAAAGTTTATGGATTCGTTTTCATTGTAATTAATATCAAAATTTATTAACCAGCCATCTACGTCAGGAATAGCTACCCAATCAGGGTCAAGTTGATTTATATTAGACCTTTTAAACAGACTGTCTATTTCCTTAACCAACTTATCATTCAACTTTCCTTTTTTTATTCCAAGCGTTTGGGTATTATACTTGCCATTAAAAACCTCTAAGCCATCGCTATCCAATACATAATCAAATTCCCAACATAAATCAAAACACCTGTGCGCTGAGATTGAGATTGTATTAAAATTAAGATCTTTATCGAATTCTAATTTTCTTGAATAATAATGATTTACATCTCCATTTTTTTTAATTATTAAACTGTCTTCGGTAAGATTAAGGATTGTGTATTCTGACTTTCCCTTTAATTCTTTTATTAACAACTTATCTTCACTGATTGAATATGGCCCCATTAAAAGACCCCACCGATCATCAATTTTATAGGCACTATCATTTTCAAATTTAAGACCCGACCAATCATATATAAACCCAATATCCTCAAATACTGGGATCCATTCTCCTTCTATTGATATTGGTAATCCATTTTCCTTTTTTTGGGAACAGTGGATGAAGATTATAAAAATCAATGCTAGGTATTTCATTGTTTTATTGGCCAAACGTAAAGTGTTTTAGAAGCAATCTAGAAAAAATAAAATAACTATTTTAATTAACATTTCAAGATTGCGGTTAAAACTTAGTCGGACTAAGCCGGGTCATGCCTATGGGTATTCATCTTTTTTGTTTAGGACAGTTTCGATTCTTTTTGGATGAAATAATGAATTTTGAACAAGTTACATTTATTTACATGGAATTTTGGTTTGGGAATGGTCATACCTATGCCTTTAACAGAACTTCTGCTTTATTTTTCTGACTACTTTTCAAAGAACTTCAATGCTGCTTTTTCAATTTAGGGACCGTTATCTTTGGCCTCGGGCAGGGCAAACACATCTTACCGGTTTTGCAGCAGGGGGACTTTAACATTTCGGTTCCGAATATATCTTCCATAACCTCGTAGGTGTTCAACCCCTGGTAAAATGACAACACCCTGGTCAATAGCAAAACAAGTTCACCGTAAATTATTATTTCTGTCTGTCTGCCTTATTAGTTTGCCTGATAAGCTAAAATTGCAAATCCAATTAGTCCTGCAAACCGTACAAACTGATAAAATCCGTAAGGCATATCCGCCAAACAGAGAAAGAATAAAATCGCTAAGATAATTTTTAAAGTTTTATCCATACTCAATAGTATTTTATGTAATACAATCCTGTTTCTGGTATGCCAAAACTCCAATACTTTCTACCGGCTGGACTTACTCCAAAACGAAAGCCCAAAACTCCAAAACTTGTTCCAACACCTTTTTTTGAAACAGTGGCTCTGAAAGGGCCAATATTCTTTGATTTTCTAAAACGCCAAGCCATTATACTTTTTCAAATTCTAAAATGCAATTGTTTAATTTATCTGTTAATTTCAATTTGTCTTTAGTTAATTCTGAAATTGAATAGTTGACTTTATTCCCAAGTAAATCTATTTCAACTTCATCTTTCAATGAATTATAGTTCCATTTCCCCTTGTTCATCTGGTCGTTTTCAAAATAAAGTAATTCATTATCTGTCAAAGAGCCATTTCTGAAAAAATATTCAATTTTATCAGGTGAGCCATTTTGTTTCCAAAATGATTCTTCAATTTTAGGTTGGTCGATAACAGTATTTGTGGGTATTGGGTTTGCTTGATTATACATTCCTTTTGCTTGAATCAATGCTTTTGCTTTTTCTTCCTGATACCAAGCATCAGCATAAATGTTTGCAAGGTCTCTTTGGTAATCCGCAAGTTTATTAAGAAGTTCTTTATTGTTACGAAGTTCTACTTCCAATTTATCTTTCTCCGCATCCAGTCTGATAGAACCATTTAGTTTTGCTGCATCATTTGCAAGACGCATATACTCATTTATTTCACGATTGAGCATATCAACCTTTTTACTTTCATCAATGTAAATTTGATATTCAATAGCATCAAGTTTTTCATCATAGGGACCCCGCTTTGTTAAAAGTTTAATAACGACAGGAGCAGTTTCTAGGACTATGAATAAAAGAGTTATTACCAAACTTGCCCACCAAATCGAATTTCCAAATGATGAGATACTACCTAATGCTTCAAGACGAGCAGGTAAATCAGAACTTCTTTTATTTGCATTTACCCAGTCAGACTTACGCTGTAAATAGGTTTTGTTCAAATTTTCAATTTGTTGAGTTATATTATTTTTTGCTGATTCATACTTTGTAGAAACAGAAATTGCCGATTGACTTAATTGGATTTCAGCGGTGCTTTGTTTTCCCTTCTGTTCCGATAATTCTGTATTTAGTTTCTGGATTTCTGCTACAAGAGCTTTGTTTTCATTGGATTTTGCGACTGCCGTTGCATTGGGTAACCAAACAGTATAGGGTATCTTTTCAGTTTCATTGGTTATTTGGTCAACCTTAGTTTTATATCTAGTTTCCTTGTATCTATTTGCATCAATTATCTTTGTGTTTGCCGTAATTGTCTGCTCTTTCGTTTTAATATCGTTTTCAAGTTTTGGAATTTTTATTTTTGCATCCTGATATATAGGGTTATTGGAGAAAATTGCAGATTTATCTTCTTCTTCTTGTTTATTGATGCCAGATAACTGATTGTTTAAATCTTCGATTCTTTTGGTTTCTTCAATATCAAAATTCGAATCTTCTGTTTTAACAGTGTTTTCAAGTTCTTTGTCAATTCTGTTTTGGAAAAGTCTTAATTCTATTGGTTTTGAAACAGTCAAAGCTATAATTAAGGCAATAATAAAACGTGGTGAAGCCATATAAACTTGATTCCAAAACAATCTGCTTCTTTCCGATATAAGTTCGTTTTTCTTATTTGGATTGGTTTCTCTTTTTATGTCTGTTTGAGTTGGTATTTTCTCTTTCCGAAGACTTAAAACAATATATCTATCAAGGTTAAATATTACTATCGCCCAAAACACACCAAAAAGTATAGATACAATTGCGTTCTCAAAAACAAAATGCATAGCATACGCACCACTTAACAAAGCGAGGCAAGCCGTTAAAAAAATGGTAGCACCAATTCCAGCAAATTTGTTCCATTCTGTAGGACAATCGATTATTATTTCTTTGTCTGCTCCAGAACATAGTATAAAGAAGTTCTGCAAACCGCTTGGCTTTCTCATATTATTATGTTGATATTTTTCTCCTAATGCTTTCATATATACTCGAAAGATTTAATTCATTTTTGGGTTTATGCTGTGGTTTCAATGTTCTCAATTCATTACTTTTTTCCGTAAAAATTGGTCTAGGACTTATTAATGATTCAAAATTGATTGAAACGTCAATTTTTGGCGAACTGATTTGTATAGGATTCAAATTAACTCTGCTCGTAAATTCGGGCATTGGTATTTTTAGACATTCTAAAACGGGGGTAGGAAATAGCTTAATATCTACATCTGCCTCTACTTCACCAAAATATCCTGTTGCTTTTAATGTGTATATAACATCTTTAACAGGGATTACTTTAATTTCAGTTTTACCTGTAACATCACCAACTTGATTGTCAATAATTATTGTATGGGCATTTTCGACTTTCCATTTCAATGTAACTGGAGCTCCATTTATTACCGCTGCTCTATCAGAAACGAAACTTTTAATAGTTGGCGGAAGCATTACACCTCCTAAAACATTAATCCATTGTCTATAACTTAATCGCATACTGCGATTATTATAGCCGTTGTTTATTGTGTCTTTAAATGCTTTGAATAATGCAGGATTAATTTGAGTATTCAGTTTGTCAATATACCAATCATAAGTTCCAGTATGTTCTGTTCTGAAATTCGGATTGTTTTTGTCAATATCAGACCACTTATGTTTCTTAAAATAATCAACCATTTCTTTTTCGCCTCTCACTTTTAAAAAGAAAAGAGGGTGGAAAGGGAAAAGCATAAAATGAATAGCAATAGCAACCGCCCAAGTGTCGGTATTTAAATCTACTTTAATAACAGGAGAATTACTGTTAAGTAATTGTTTCTGTATTTCGGGGGCAAGCCATTCGCCTGGCTTTCCGTAAGTTTCAGGATTGTCATTAATTGCTCCGCCCTCATAGTCAATTAAGCAAAGCTTTCCGTCCTTTTCGTTTACAAAAAAGTTTTTAGGATTTAGGTCTGCATAAATGAATTTCATTTGTTCCAAATGAGAAAATGCCTCAACTAAATCGTAAGCCATTTTTACCCTATGGTCAACTGGCATATTGTAAAAGTTGTTCCTTAGCTGTTTCCTTTTGTCTAAATCTTCTTCATTAAAGATTTGTCCGAATAACATCCAGTCCTCTTGTAAAAGGAGATTAGCAGAATAGCCTAAAACCTTTTTACCGTTCAACACTCCTTCATAACTGAATTGTGGCAATGCACCCAGAGCATTTACTTGTTGAATTGATTTTTCATTTTTTTGTTTTAAATAGTTGTTATGGCTGATAATCTGTTCTTGAAGTTTAACAATGGTGTCGTAACCTCTTTTTGCACTTCCTGAACCGTCATCAATAAAAATTTTTAAAACCTGCTTTGTTGGAATACTTGTTCCATTTAATGAATTGCAAAAATAGACTTCGCCAAAAGCTCCGCTATCAAATGGAATATCATCAATCTCAATTAATTTAACGGAATTAAATTCAGGATTTAATTCTGATGTTTTAGATTGTATTACCTGAATTACTTTCATCTTTTCTAAGCCAATTAATTTGGTTTTGATAATTCAATGCTTCCTTTGTTGCCAAGATGCCAATTGTTGCATCATCGTCAAAAACTGGTTTTAGTTCTTCCAAATACAGATTTATTATTTGCTCAATGCTTTCATTGTTGTATAGCTTATTGTTTTTGAAAAAATGTTTCAGGTATTCAAAGAATTTCAACATTGTTGGTTCGTAACGTACCCAAATTCCTTTATCATTTTTTCCTGCTTTAAGTTGGTCGGCAGAATAAATCCCGTCTGTACAAATCATAAAAATGTCACCTACGCTTTTATCTTTTGCTATTTCAAAAATTGTAGGAACGCATTCGGAAAAATCATTACTATTAGAAATTAGACGATATAGTGCCTCTTTCCCATTTTCGGGTATTGTATGCGGATTTAGATAGTTCAAAGCATTCCACGGAAACAAATATGCTTCTGGAAATTCGTTGAAATTTCCACGAATGTGCCAAATAGCTCCATTCCCAACATAAGCGACTACTATTTTTTCGTCTGTTTCAAATACAGTTATTGCAGTTGTTCCGAATAAGTTTTTCTCGTTTTTATCATCTTCGTTTAAGTTTTCGTTTGCAAAATCAATTAGTTTTTCTTTTGCTTGTTTAAACGCTTCAATAAACTTGGGTTTGGGATTTTTTCCTGCGCTGTCTTTTAAATCACTTGCTAGTGTTTTGAAAAAATCAATAACCCTTTCAGAAGATTGTTTTGCATATTTGAAAGAGCCTAAGCCGTCTGCAATAAACATTGCATTAAAGTTTTCGGACTCAAATTCTCCTTTAGAATCCTGATTTTCAGACTTATTTGTGGTAGTCGCTGTGGCAATTACTGAATTTTGATATAACTCATCTTTATCCTTCATTACCAAATTTTCGTTTTGCGGACATAGAAGAAATAAAAAACTGTCTGAGGTCTGTTTCTTTGTATGTCGTTTTGTAAAGATTTGCTGCACTTGCAATATATGCAAGAACTGTTTTTGCCTCGCTTGTTTCTTTTTCACCTGCTTTTGCTGGTTGTGTGAACAAAGAACTGCATATCATTATTTTGTCATTTTGTTTTAGGTTCGTAGCAACTTCTTTTGTTACATCAGGGGCTTGGCAAAGTCCGTCAGACATTATAATTATTCTCACATCGTGTGGAACGCTTGAAGCCTCTGGACTCTTAAGAAATTGACTTGCCAACTTCTCTGCTTCTGCTAATGCTCCACCAATAAAAGTTCCACCTCCGTGTCCATTCATAGGGTTGTAGTCGCCAAAATCATCGACTTTTGGCAGTTCTGTAATTGGCGTATGCACCTTTGCATTGTTGTCAAAAGTTATTACAGCGAAGGAAAAGTTGTTTGATATAGAACTATTTTTAAAATAGCCTAGAAATTCTCTGACCGCTCTGTTTACACTGTCAGCCAAAGAAATGTTACCGTCTCCAATTGCTTGCATAGAGCCGCTCCCATCAAGAACTAAAATTCCAAGTTGATGGAAAGTTCTGCTTTCGGTTACTTCACCAATGTCTTCGATTTGTGTCATATTTATTGATTTATAAGTGAATTTACTGTTTTATGTGCGTTGGCAAAAAATAAAAATACAGAAGTGTTGGCTTTTGGGTCGGCTGTCTGAATGTTCACTTTTTCTGTCATTATTTTCTGTTTCATTCTGTCGTTCATTTTTACTCGGTTCATTCTTTAGGCTTGCAGGTAATTTGTTTATACCCCTGACTTTTTCAGGCCAATGCACCCAAATTTCGGGGCATAAGTCTGAGAAATGGGGGGAATCTATCAGGGTTTAATGATGCTAATATTTAATTCATTAGACAATCTAGGATTGTTTAATGGCAATAAAACTATATTATAATTACTGGATAGATCTCAACCAGAAATCAAAATTTGGATAACTACAAAAAATATTTTTTAGCAATATCCATTTCCATCTTCCCCCAATTAAACCATTTTCCAACCTTCAAACAATACCCTATTCTAGGTATATTTCCTATGATATTATGTAATACAATTAAAGCTAGTTGAAGATCACTTTCTTTAGAGTGTAATAGGGAAGTAGGAGTAATTTTTTTTAGAAACCGTAAAAAATATTTCTAAATACCCTTATGAATAAAAAAAAAGCCCCCAATCCCTCAGAGGCTTTTTACTAACCGGGTGCTAAACAATTTTCAAATTCATACCTAAATATAATGCGTATCTAACTAAATGTCAATAGGTGTAAGTTTGCATTTCCCATGAAGGAAGGGGAGAGGAGATTAAATCGTTTTGCTTGAGGTTATGAAGAATAGGCTAATAATCTTCTCGCAAAATGACCCAATGACCTCCGGTAACAAACCCTGATTTATTAATTTCCAGAATGGTTGGATCAGCATCCCGGTAAAGAGTGGCCCGGTCACTTCTGTTTAAGACATCGATAATGATCAGCCTAAGCCCCTCTTTTCGCTTGGATCCGCAGGATCCACCAAAAAAATCAAAAACCAGTCCTACAGTAAATAAACTTCCGTGCAACGAATCGCTAATTTTCACTATCACAAATTTAAGATAAAGATAGAGAAATTAATTGCTATTTAAGACAGTACCTCGACTGTATACCTGTGCTTTCTTTTCGTCCGTGCGTGGGAGCAGCCATACTATTTAGCAAGTTTTGGTTTGCTGGTAGGTGTTGAGCGACTTGCCAATGTGTATGGATGCGAAAGGTTGGTATTCTAATTCGCACTTAATTTTTTATTCAATAACCATAGAACAGTATTACAATAGGGATAAAATTTACCATCAGAGCCTTTTTCCCTGTATTGGATAATTAATTTTTGAATGTCTGCCTTTTTAAAACCTTTCTTTTTCAAAGCAATTAATGCTCCATGTAGTGCTGCACTCCTGTTTGAAACAAGAACTGAATTGTTGAGGTTGAGAGTTTCTTCTATATCTGTTTTGTATCGGTCAGGATAAGTTAATAGACCTTTGGAACTATAGCCAATAATTCTTTCACAATTATTCTTTGGGTCAGCAGGGTGAATGCTCAATTCAGTGTTTTCCTTTTTGGTATCACAATGTTTATCCGTACAAAAATCACCTTTGCAAGCTGCAAATAGATTGGTGTATTCCATTTTTAAAGCAGGGTAAATACTTCTTGGCTTATAGTGCTCTACCTTCATGTTATCTTCTTTGATTCCGTTCATACAATAGCAGCATAAATATCCTTGTTCATTTAACAGTGCTTCCTTCAATGCTGGGATTGCGTCAAAATCAACCCCTTGCGTTTCTTTATAAGCTTTCCATTCCGGTGGCTCATTTCCTTTGACAATAAACTTCATCACTCATTCACCTTTTAAAAAAGCCAACATTGTTTCTGCACGGGTCAATTCTGGATCATCTGTATGCTTTTGCTTTAACTCTTCCAGTACTTTAATGGCTTTTTCGAACTGCTCACTATCTATGAGTTCAAATAATGCATCAATTTCTTCCTGTACTTCTGGAACTCTCTCATTGCCTCCCATAATGGCAGAAAGATTAAATCCATACTCACGACCGTAGTATCCTTTGTCTATTGGAACTGCATGTCCTTCGCTCATTTTGAATAAGTCTCCACTTGAAAGATTGGATAGCATTATTGTTGAATGAGATGCTATAATAAATTGGGGAGGTGGAACCGATAAAGCTTTGTACAAATCAATTACCTCATAAATTCCTTTCAGAAAACTACTTTGCCACTGTGGATGCAGATAAGTATCTGGTTCATCAAGAAGTAAAAGAGAGTTTTCGTCTACAAGGAGTTCATTGATAGCTTTAATGGTAATAAGTTGTTGCTGGCCCTCGCTTAAATCATGGTGGGAAATTGCAATTTCTGGCAAATCCATGAAGATTTGTATTCCTCCAAGCATTTCTGATGCATTAAGCATATGAAGCAGGTAAAACAACTTTTTTTCTTCTCCATAAAATTCTCTTAATGCGTACCAGTCATGGATATGGAAATTGAATAAAATTTGATCTTCATCCATGTAGTTTGCGGTCTCATTGTATGCAAATCTTCTCACTACATCAAGAAAGCCTCTCAGAAGTCCTTTAGCTCCCCAAAATTCATCCCCACCAACCCCTGATTTCCATTGTCTCTTTTTGACAAACAAGGCTAGCGGGTTTTTATCAGGCTTAGTGATTTTGAGATCTTCAGCAAAAAAACGATCTACACGGTCATTGAACTCAAATGCATAAAGCGAAGCCAGTAAGATTTCGAAATGATGCTTTTCGATGTACATCAACGGTAAAGCTCCAATTCTTGAATATAAATCCTCAGAAGAGGTAGTAATATCTGAATCGGATTTTGCTTCAAGTAGTCTTTCTTTATAAATCTTTTCGTGTTCGCTGCAGATAAATTCCATTGATTCAAACCATCCTGCATAGTAAATTACCAAGTTTGATGGTAACAGCTTTTCTATCGTATGTCTTTTAATGAGATCATCAATACTATAGGCGTTATTATCTGTATCGATAGACCAGAATTTTTTGTTTTTTCTATCGCCTTTTAAGGTAACACCAATGTAGTCGGTAGCTGTTTCACTGAAAGTGCTGGATTCTGATAGTACTTTTTCAATTCTAAGTTCATAGGTGATTTCAAAATCAAATGGTGTGTTTTCCTGTTTTTCCTCAACATAAGTGAGGTGAGCCGAGCGAAATATCCAAGCAATGGCTTCCAAGAGTGTAGATTTACCCGAACCATTCTTGCCTATAAAAAGTGAAACAGGCTCATTAAACTTAATAATAAAGTCCTTTAATGATTTAAATTCCTTGATATGTAAGTGATGTATTCTCATAACTGTCCATTCATGATTAGTTTGATTAATTCCAGAATTTCACTTGCTGAAATCAGATGGAGCTGATCTTGATTCTTTTGCCATGAATGGTGATTGGTTGTCCAGATAATCTCATATTGGTGATTGCGGTATAGGTCTGCTACAGCATCCCTAGTCATACCAGAAGTACGGCAAGCACATATGATAATATCACAACGTACAGCTACAAAGTCGGCCAAACTTCTGGGCTGACGACTATTAGGATCACCTTGGCTTTCAATTCCTATTTTGACTCCATTAATTTCAATGATGTAGGTAATGTCTCCACCATCATTAATAATTTGGAGCAAATGATTAGGGAAGGCATTCATTAGCTGGTTAGCTACCTCTCTTATCGTTGCGGATTTACCCCGTCCTGCTTGTCCGTATATGGCAATTACTGATTTATTCATGCTTAGTCAATATTAAAGATTGCTGATTCGAATTGTTCTAAGGCAATGTTTTTGTGAGTTTCAGACAGAACTTTGCAATCAATCGCGGATTGACTCTTGTCTTCAATTTGTTTTGCAATAGCCAACTGTATCTTAATATCTGGCAGTGGGAATTGAATACGTTTTAAGTTTTGGACTCCCAGTTCAGTTTGTTTAGTCGATTTTGCAGATTTGAGAGATTCTATTTGCCTTTGTCCATAGTCACTATTGATAATATGAACTAAATATCTTGGTGATAAAACCTCATTATTAGTCCTTAATAGAAGCATATGACTGTCTATCAACAATCCCTCAAAACCAGGAGTAATAAGACTTGCACGTCCAATAGTCCCTTCTCCTGTCGAATTGATGATGATATCATTCTGTTCTGATAGCAGTTTGCTATCTACATTATTGAACCATTTGTCATTTACGGTTTTAGCATGTTCAAGCTCAATACTATTCCACCGATTACACTTTTGATTTAAAATGATTTTAGTGCCATTTGCATCATATTTTGGGCTTTTACCTCTAAAAATATTTAAGTATAGGGTTGGCCTAGAGTCCAAATCAACTGTCTCAAACTTAGAAGATGAAAAACTTTCTTTGTTCAATATTTTATCTACGCCCCAAAATGTAATTGAACTATAATCAATAAGTTGAAATTTTTTATCGCTTGACTTTTTTCCAGCTTTCAGAATACCTAGTTCATTATAGATTATTTCCTGAATACTATTTTCTAGGTCAATTGACTGTTTTTCATATTTAATTGCCAGATTAATATTATCAACATAACGCTGTATTATTTTCTTTTGGAGTTCGATTCGAGGCACAGGAATTCTAAATCCTAAAAAGGCTTTTTCATCTACTCGTTGACGACCCGTAGTGCCAGAACTGGCTTTTCGGCAAAGTTCGGCAAAGTGTTTTGTGCCTGTAACTAGGTTGAAAAATTCGGGTAGTATCTTTTCTGTATTGATGTTATAGCTCAGGAAATCCTGTGTAGTGATTGCTCCCTCCAGTTCGGCAGGTACAATGCCGAATGCTCCATTACGGGCGTCTATCTTGCTCATAATGAATTGTCCTTCTGATATGCGGAACTGATTCTTTGTGCCAATGTCTTTACCAAAAATCAGTTCATCACCTCGCTGAATCACACCTTTTCCGTACAACTTGATGGTTACTTGCTTGTATGCTTTGTTATCTTCCAGTATTTCCTTTTCCCGATTACGCAAAATGAGATTACCGATAGGTTCCAGTTTGAACCCATCTTTATAAATTACTTTATCGCTCAGAATAGCACCCACGCTCCAATTAGCGAGAGTCATGAAGCGTACTTCATTGAGATATTTAAATGCTGTCTCAGTGGGCATATGCTTCATAAAATATTTGAGATTCACTTACAATGTTGCCATCAATCAACTGTAGTCTTGAAATGTTACCATCATCATCTACAGGGTATTGTGTTTCTTTCTTTGGTTCAGCCCATAGTTTGGCTCTCTTACGATAAATCTTAAATTCTTCTGCAGTTTCCTTTAACTCCTTGCTGTCTGTAGGAGCCCCTGTACTAGATATTCCAGCATCATGTATTTCAATTACAGGTATTGGATAGTCAAATCGCTCTTTCACAAGTGGTTTAATATCAGCAGCAATGAGGTCTTCAAACTGCTTCACATCTTCAGCATATTTCTTTTTCAGCTCCCTAAGCTCTTTGGCTAGCTTACTTTCTTTCAATTTCTTCTCTTCTAACTTGAAAGTCGCTTTCAATTCATCCAGTTTTGGCTGGTATTTGTCTTTAATCTCTTTGGTGGTCTCTTCTGTGATTTTTTGATAGGTAGCCAACTCTTCTTCACTGAACTTTTTAAGGAATAGCAAGCTTGGTTTTACTGTAGCACCTGAAGCAATGAATACATCCTGAGGAATAGAAGTGATGTTAATAATCTTGGCCTTTCCTTCAATGTATTCTCTAATTTTTTGAAGGGCACTGTTGTTCAATACACCATCTGGTAAAACAATACCCATTCTGCCACCTAGTTTCAAAAGGTTGAGACTTCTTTCTAAAAAGAGTACTTCTGTCAAACCACTCCATGCGCCTACATCAAAAATGTCCAACAATGCCTTACCACGACTTTTGCCGTGACCATTGTCATGATTAGCCCAATCCTGAATTTGCTTTACTACGGTTTCGCGATAATTGTATTCTTTATATCGATCTTCATAGTATTTAATCTTTTCTTCGCTTGGTATATCTGAGGGTGTAATCTTTAAGGTCTTATTGACCCTGGAGCCAAAAGGAGGATTGGTGAGTATGACATCAAAACGTCCATCAAATATGCCATTGACATTGAGTAATCCATCATGATGATGCACTCCACCATGACCATCACCATGCATAATCATATTCATTTTGGCGGTCCGAGCCATCCTTGGGTTGGCATCTGTTCCAAATATGCAATTGTGAGATAGATTGTGAAGTCTTCCTTTCTTGTTATTTAGATTAAATTCTTCAAATAACTTTAGTTTCAAATCATTGACCTTTTTTTCGATTTTAGACTTTTGAGCTTTTGGTAGCTTTTCAAAGTTTGAATCATAGTAGGTGCTTTGAATATTCTTAACTTTTGATTGAATATCAGATTCAATCTTATCTCTTACATATTCAAACGCTTTAATTAAAAAACCTCCACTGCCGCAACAAGGATCACAGATTAATTCATCCTCCTCTGGGTCTAGTACATCCACCATATAATCCACAACAGTTCTTGGTGTAAAAAACTGTCCAAGTTCACCTCTAAAAGTACGTCCTAAGAATTCCTCGAATGCTATCCCTTTAATGTCATCTGAAGTATTTGAAAGGTTAAATGATTCTAGTTCCTCTACGATCATTTCAAAACTTCTTTGACGGATACGAATTCTGTCTAACTCCTCAAATAACTCATCATTCTTAAATTCTTCCTTAGTCTTATCAAAGAGATATTGCATGTATTCTTTGTCAAAAAGAGAAGAACCAGTTGCTTTCAATGAGGGGCGAATGTTCTCTTCGTAATCCTTTTCTAAAGATTTAAATCTTTCCTTCGAGAAAATTAGTTCTTGATTAGATTTTCGTTCATACATTATCTTCATGAACAATATCTTACTAATTTCATCAAATGCGGCTTCAGGAGACAACTTATCATTATTTCTAATGATGTTATGGCATTTTGATAAAAGAGCAGTAAACTGATCTCTTGTGAAGGTTTTAGATTCAGAGATAAACTTTCTTATTTGAGCATCTTCAGTAATTAGTTGAGCCTTCGGTATATCTTGTAAACGCTCAAGTTTTCGGTCTAATGGTTCATCTTTTATATAGAAGATTTTGGTCTCTTTTAGATTTGTTGCTATAAAAAAATCTGCTTTGACACTCGATGCAAAATTGTATCCAATGAGGTAATCTTCTGCATTAATAGTGATGTGCTCGGCCTTGCATTGAGCAGCAATTATTATTGAAGGTATTTTGTTTTTCTTTTTCTCTGATTTATTTCTCCAAATTCCAATGTCCGCTTTGTATCTATCTTTAATAACGACATCCTGATCAAGCTGCTCAAGTGAATAGCCGTAGTGATTGATTAGCCGTATAATAAACTCTTGTTTCAGTTTTTCTTCTGGAGTCAGATTGACCCATTTCCCTAAAATAGGAGCATAGATCTTATTATTTTCAATTTTTAGTTGCATACTCATTTCGATTTCTTTTTTAATTCTTGTTCGGCATGCTTAAGGGCAGCCAAAGCAGCCGTTTCATCCCTAACGTTGTCAATGATTTTATCGGACAGCCAAATTGTCAACAATTCATCTTCACTGACATTCAGGAATTTGGCCAAGGCTATCACTTGTTCTCTCTTTGCATTTCTCTCCCCCCGCTCAATCTTGCTAAACATTGGAGTGTCTATTTCAAGATTAGCGGCCAGTTGACGCTGTAAAAGCCCCTGACTTTCTCGTAATTCTTTTATCCTTTCACCAAAGTGCATGACCTTTTAATTTATGACTTGTCAATATTTGGCTAATATAATAAAGGCTTTTCAATTTTTCGTCAGAATGTAGGTAAAAAAAAAGGCTCTTTTGTTTTTTTGCGTTTGGCTTGTGGATAGGCAA
The DNA here is from genome assembly GCF_000714815.1 of Anditalea andensis. Taxonomy (GTDB): domain Bacteria; phylum Bacteroidota; class Bacteroidia; order Cytophagales; family Cyclobacteriaceae; genus Anditalea; species Anditalea andensis. The sequence continues at coordinate 44,666 of NZ_JMIH01000026.1, forward strand.
AAACAAAATGCGCCTATCTGTGCGTTGCCTTTTCAGCTTGGAATACAACGTTTTGCTTTTCCATATTAATAAAGGAAAGCTAACCATAAAGAATACTTTCTTCAATATTGTGAAAAGAAATACTAAATTGACCAATTTATCTCCAGGACTTTTCTTTTGATCAGATCCATTTGTTCTAATAGGGTTTTAGACTCGGATATCGAAATGTTGATTTAGAGTTTTTAGACCTTGTATTCCTCAGCATATATTTAAATTATGTCTCTTTCTAATTCTTCTGTAACATATAAGTCCAAAACCAAATATCTTCAGAATAATATTCCCCAATTAAACCATTTTCCCACCCCTAAACAATATCCTATTCTAGGTATATTTCCTACAATATTATGTAATACATTTAACTTTACTCAAAGACCACTTTCTATAGATCGTAATGGGGGAGTAGTACAATTATTTTTGTAAACCGTAAAAATTATTTTTATATACCCTCATGTATAGAATAAAAGCCCCCGATTCCTCAGAGGCTTAATTTATATAGGTGCTAAACAACTTTCAACTTCATACCTAAATATAATACGTATATAACTAAAAGTTAACACCTAAGTTGGAATATTTTATTTAGAAAGAGGAGAGGAGTTAATACCATTCATTATTTGTGGTATAAGTATGTTAGATAATCCTACAGGAAGTGGCCCAATGATCTGCGATAATATTGCCTAATTTATTAATTGTCTATCGGATAGGTTGGCCCAGTACAATCGTCAAGAGTGCCCCTGTAGCCTCCATTTTAAACATCGATGATGATGAACCTTAGCCCCTATTTTCGCTTGGATCCGAAGGATCCACCAAAAAAGTAGGACCGGAGAAAACCAGTCCTACAGTAGATGAACTTCCGTGCAAAGAATCGCCGCTTTTCGCTATTGTAAATTTAATAAAAACCTTTAAAAATTACTTGGAATTTAAGACAGTACCTCGACTGGCAACCGTTATTTTCATTACTTGTTCTTCGTATAAGACTATTAAATCAGCTAAAAATCCATTCAATTTTTCTTGAAATTCGATGTAGCTCTCCATTATATGTTCTATAAATTTTATGTATAAAGCACATTGCATTTCAATTGTGTTCTCTCTAGTATTAGCTTGATTGAGAAGGTTTGTAAATTTTTCTTGCTCCTCTTTGTCAAATAGTTCAAAAAAATCTTTTCCTAAATTAACATCAAAGTCTTTAAAACCTAAATTTTGATGAACAAACAGGTTTCTGATTTCGTACATCTTATCAAATACGATAAAATAAGTTTCTATAACTAATTCTTTAGATTTTTTATTAAGAACTTTTTCTTTGGTCAATAACTTTATGAAAATCTTTGAAGTTTCACGAATTCTAAAGAATTCACCAAAGAATGATTGAATGAGTAATTCACTTCGAGTTATCGGATTACCCTTTAATGAATTCCTGTCGTTTTTTAAGTCAGATAAATCTGATAGGATTAAATTTATCCCTTCAATAATTTTATTCAAGTCACCAACCCATAGCAAAAAGTTTGCTCTAATCTTGCCTGGAAAGCTATTATTGAAAATATCGAAGATTTCTTGTTCCGTAAATTTTGTATTTAAGTCAATTGATTTTTGATTTACCTCTTTTGCGAATTTTAAAAATCCAGAGGCAAGTTGATTTGGTGGTTGAATTCTACGTATTTCGATAATATTGCTCAATTCTTTGATTCGTTTTTTAACTGTTTGTATTCTTCAATATCCAAAAGTTTAAATGGTTTGGAGTCGTCCTCAACATCGCAAGCTTTCAAATAAGTAATTTTTACTTGACCATTTTCTTTTTTTAAAAGACATTTTCTAACACTAACTAATTTGAGTTTATTTAAAACTCTTGGGTGAATAGCTACACATAGTCCTATTCCAGACGCCCTTACGCTTGGGTAGAGAACTCCATCAACTCCCGTATTAGATATTAAAGCTGAAAATAATGCTGAAATATGATATTCGTAATTTTCTCCATTTTTAACATCTTTAGAAAATTCTTCTGCTAAAAATTTTAAATACTCAATTCCTTTAGTTTCTAATTCGGGATTTTGTTTGAGTAAAGTCAGATATCTGCTTTTAATTTCTTGCAAATAGTCGATATCATATTCTTTGGTTGGGTCAAAAATAGTAGCTAAAGTTATAAAATCTTGAACTTCCCAAGTTCCAATAATCATAAGTCTTTCCCCATTAGCAATACTATTGTCTCTTAACAATTCACTAGTTTCACAACAAGCAGTTATTCTAGTGTAGCCGTGGTCATCAATTGTATAATTGTCTTTAAGAACAGAACCATAAAACATTGTGTTTTCAGGGGTGCTTGCTCGAAGATAGTTTACATTGTATTCTGCTGGGGCATATGATAATCTACATCTTGTGTTAAAATCGGCTTCATCATCTTTAATTCTTACTGCTCTGTCAAATATTTTACCGTTGTGATACTCAGTCCGCATAATTGGCAATGGTCCAATTTGATTGAGAAGTTTATTGATTTCCTCAACACTATTTTGAGTTAGGTCAATTTGTTTTAACGCTTTTAAATTTTCCATATTCATTTCATTTGTGTTGAGTCATAATGGTTGTCAACGTACACCGGTTAACCGAGGATATGGTCGGTGACCCCTTGTCTGTGGTTAACCGAATGTTGAATGGAGTTGTCCTTTGGACGGAAGACTCCCGGATTCCTGCTCTTTTTCCTATACGGGTATAGGGGAAGGTGCAGGGCCGACGGACAAAGGTAGCATGAAGGTTTATTTTCGTTTTTTTTGCTTTTCTTTCTTTTTTTCAAAATAAACCTCCCGGGAAAACGCATGCGCTCAATAAATGCTAGGTCAGGATCATTTGCAATGGAAATGATTTTCTTTTTACCGAAAATTATTCCGCCTCAGGCATTTTTCCCAAAGCCTAATGCATTATCCAAATTCCCTGATCTGCGGTTCTTTGCCTATGTAAAGATTTCCATTGGCTTTTCTTTTCCTGACGCCGCTTCGCGCGTTTTTCTACAATTCCATTCAACGTTTGCTTTCCTGTATTAATATAGGAAAGCAAACCTATATAGCATTCTTTCTTCAATATTGTGGAAAGAAATACTATATATCACCAATTCACCACATGGACTTGTTCTCGATAAAATCCCTTTGTTCAAATGGGATTTTAGAGCCGGCTAATGAATTGTTGGTTAGGTGGTTTCAAACTTTTCATGCCCTGGAATATATCTAAAACATCTCTTTTTCAAATACCTATGTATCTAAAAAAACCAGATAGATGTAGGTTAATATTTTACTAATAAACCCATTTCCCCAACCCCAAACAATACTCTAATCTAGGTATGTTTTATATAATTATATGTAATACATATAACCTTATTCAAAAATCACTTTCTATGGATAATAATGGTGGAGGAGGAGTGATTTTTTCTAGTAAAAGTAAAAATTATTTCTACATACCTTTTTAACAAAAAAAAAGTCTCTATGCCTCAAGATCTTAATATTAATAAGAGAATAAATACTCTCTTACTTTATACTGGAAATAGAGGTAAAAAAAATTGTAATGTTATTTAAAAATCTTCTGGCATATCAAATTTTAAAAGATCTTCAGGCTTAACACCATATGCCTTGGATAATTCAATTATTGTTAATAAGTGTAGATCTTTACCCTTCTCAAAATTTTTAATGTCAGCATGATCAAGATCACATTTTTGTGCTAACTTCCTATAACTTAATCCAGACTGATCTTTTAATTCTTTCAATCTTTCTCCGAATTTTATTAATATGATTTCTTTTTTTTCGGAATTCATTACCAATTTGTTAATTAATCAGTAATTTCGGAGAAACTTATAAAAAAATTGTTGGTCATATAACCAACATATCAATTCTTTAATTATATTTGTAGGGTAAGATATTATAAAACGAATCCTACATTAAGATTTTGTAGCATTCGAACTTTGCGTCTCAAAACTGAAAACCGCCAATTTTCACAGGAACGGGACAAAAAGTGAGAAATGCTCACGCCATTGGCGTGGGCTACTCGCTTGCTTGTTCCAAGGTGCTTGGCGGTACCTCAGTTTTTGCAAGAAAGAGGGTCCACTCCAATGGCTTTATTTTTTGCAGAGGCGTTCCAAATGGAATTTATTATGGAACAGCGTCATATCATATCTTCTTCTCATCTTCACTGCCTTTTAGAAATGGTTGGTGAAAGAAGCGCTGTTCCCCTTTTGTATCAAACCTACACGACCAAACAGCTCCAAAAAAACATCATCAAGTCTCCGGACTGAAGGGTGGGAGCGGGGCCCCCTTTCCGAGACGTCGGGAGGGAGGGCAGCAAGTTTATCCAAAGCAGCTCCGTTCGGAGTGACCTGCCACCAAAGCAGGCGTCTGCCACAAAGCAGACTCAGCCCAATCACGCAAATAGAAGTTCAAAGTTTAAAGGTTCAAATGTTCAAGGTTCAATTGTTCATTGTTCAAATGTTCAAGGATCAGTGAACCCTGAACGCTGAACAAGTATTTGTTTCAATAATTTAATGCTGAAGCTATGCAAAAAAGAACGCAACGATTCTTAAGGGCACTGCTGTGTCTTATTACGGGTAGGCCAAAGGGTAGGGAGTCGGATGACCGATGTCGGAAGTCCGATAAGGCCGAAGCGGGATCCGCAAGCACGAATGCCTTGAGCCAGCAGCAGTGCCTGGCGCTGATAGACAGCGTG
>NZ_JMIH01000027.1 GCF_000714815.1 Anditalea andensis
AGTTTGCGTGATGAAAATTGTCAGCTTTTTAGCCGATAAAAATCGTTTAACTCATTGATTAAAAATGTATTATGTTGTATTTTTAACCTCAAGAAAAATATTGCCAGTATCAATCATTTTCTAAATTAAAAAATACCATAAACCATGACAGCTATCTCCCAATTCAAACCTTACCGGTATTATCTTGATTTACCAAAAGATATCCTTATTAAAGAGGTCAATAAAGCTCTCCAGAGAAGAGTTGATAGACCGGTTATGCTGGAATGACCCTAATGGTATTTATCGTGATGAGGATTCTTTGAATGAACTGGGCAATGTGATGACCCTGGAAGAGGGGAGGGGGAGATTATGATTAGAATGCTTTCCGAGGTACAGGGATATTAGGGTAAAAGATTTTCTGTCTCCCATGCTTCCTTGACCTTTTCCCAAAATCCTTTTACCTCCACCGCATCCTCCGTCCACTTAAGCCCTTCGTATTAGGATTGTTGTAATCCAAATTCTTTTAATTTTGGTATATGATCAATAAAATAATTAGGACAATTTTCTTTTTTGGCTATGCTGTTCTTTTCAAAGGAAAGGCAATAGAGCGGCACTATTTTATATCTGGAACAGTCAAATAAATGTAAGTTGTCAAAAAAGGAAATATTATCGTTAAGATTTTAGTAGCCATCATGAAATCTTTTTTTCAATTTCCTTTTCATAATGACCTCCATTTTCCACTCTTATGGCCACGCTTCTTTTTGCTTCCTTTACAGGATCTAAGCAAAAATAAACCATATTATTTCCATAACCGTGTTCTTTATACCTCATGGCAATGCAGAGGGGTAGCGTTAAAATTTGTTTAGTAACAGAATGAATGTTTTGAAACCAAATCCTTATTTATTTGTCGTTCAAGCTCTGCAAAAGCCTGATTAGGATATCCTGGCATTCTTTAGGAATTAGGGAGTGGTAAAATTTTAAAAAATGATGGTCATAATCAAAAGGAATAATACCATTAGGTGTGAGTTCATGGGAATTAGATGATTTCCCTGAGCCATTACATCCTGCTATTATAAGGAGTTAAAGATTAGCCATTCCTGGAGTGGGGAGATGGAGTCGGGTTTTAGTTGCTTGGCCTTTGGCTACCTTTTCTTCATAGATTTGGATTTCCTTTCTTATTCTTGGCATTTCGGATTTAAGATTTAACTTAATATGCTCCACCTGTTTGGCTGGATATTATAAAATATTATACCGGCACAAGCCATGTATTTCTCCGCTGAACAACCACCTTGACTGAATATAAGAATGGAAAACCGGTAACTATTTTTGAAATAAATACCAATAATTTTCAATGAGGCATAGGGGTAATTCACTTTTCGGTTTTCTTTATTAAAAAAGAACCAAAAATCTTACCTTGTAAGGATTATAGGTATCACATGCAGATTTCAGATCAAAAGGTTTTTTTTGCCATACAACAAGGAGATATTCCAGAGTTTGAGATGCTGTTCAAAAACCATTATTCACCCTTATGCAGATTTGCATTTACCTACCTTGCTGACCCGGATGCAGCGGAGGAGGTGGTGCAGGCCACCTTCATTGGCTTTTGGGAAAAGCTGGAAAGCACCCAAATCGAAACTTCACTGAAAGCCTATCTGTATAGCTCGGTGAGAAATGCCTGCCTCAATGAACTCAAAAGGCAAAAGGTCCGTCAACTACACGCTGATAAAGTGATGGCAGGAGGTGTATCATTCAGTCTCCCATCTGACCAATTTATATTAAAAAATGAATTGGAAGAAAAAATTGGGGAAGCGATTCAGTCCTTGCCCGAACAGTGTCGGCTTATTTTCAGGATGAGCAGATATGAGGAACTTAAATACCGGGATATTGCAGATCAGTTGAACATTTCCGTCAAAACGGTAGAAAACCAAATGGGAAAAGCCCTGAAACTTATGCGGGCTCAATTAAAAGATTATTTACCATTGATATTGATCCTGATGGGTCGTCTGCTGGAACCATGAATCAGGAACACGAACATATAGAAACATTGATCAGCAAATTCCTGGTGGGAGAAGCCACAGAGACGGAAATCTCGGAGCTGAAGGAATGGTGTGCACTGTTCCCTGAAAACCAAAAATACCTGGACGATGCCCAACTGATATTTGAAAAAGCCCAGCTGCCTGGCCTACCGGAATTTGACAGTGAAAAGGCCTGGATCCGGTTAAAATCCGGTATCCTTCCAGAGGAAAGAAAAAGTGCCCCGCTATTTCCTATTTGGAAAGTTGCCGCCGCTTTGGTTTTGCTTTTTGGGCTTGTCTATCTTTTCTTAATGCTTCAAACTCCGGTTCAGAAATTTCAATTCATCAGTGATAACCAGCCAACTACCCAATTGATGCCTGATTCCACAGAGATCACCCTCAACACAAGTTCTGAAGTCAGTGTAGCTTATAATGAGCGCCAAAAAGCCGGGACCATTCACCTGATCGGAGAAGCCTTGATCAGTATCCCGGAACAGAAAAAAGTCAATTGGACTGTAAAAGCCGGTGATTTGCTGATTGAAGATATCGGCACTGTATTTCATGTGGCGGCTTTACCCGAAAGCCCTGTCGTGGAAGTTAGCGTACAGGAAGGGATTGTCCGGTTCTATTCAAACCGCCAGGAAGGCATTACCCTTCATCCCGGGGAAAGGGGAAGCTATGACAAGGCTTCTGAAACCTTTTCCAAATCCACCGCCGATGCCAATGTAGCCTACTTTAAAACAAAGGCCTTAAATTTTCAGGAAGAGGAGTTGGGAAGTGTTGTGGCAAAATTGGAGGAAGTCTTTGGCAGATCCATTGTTATGGAAGGTGAAATAGACACCTGCCGGATATCCGTAGCTTTTGAAAATGAATCCTTGGAAACCATCCTTACCATTATTTCGGAAACTTTGGGACTTGAGGTGATTCAAGAAACAGACTTAATCAGGTTAAAAGGAGATGGTTGTTTTTGATTTTTTCAGATATTCATTGATCAACAGAATGGAAAAAACCTTCTTGTCCTTGCTCCTTTTTTTTCAAATATTCTCTTCTCTTGCTCAGGAAGTACCGATTTTGGAAAGAAAAGTAAGCATGCTTGCCCAAGATGAACGGATCGACTTCTTTCTCAAACGCCTTTCCCAAGAGGCAGGATGCCTCTTTTCCTATAGCTCCTCTGCCATTGATGTCGGGCGTACCGTATCAGGTACTTTTTATGATCAGCCCCTGAGGGAGGTTTTGGAAAAGGTATTTGAAGGTGAGGTGGTGATCAAGCAAAAAGGGGTGTATGTCATTCTTACCCCAAAAGCACCCTCGGAAAAGGAAGTGGTATTCAGTGGTTATGTGGTGGATGAATCAACAGGAAAAGGCATCCGGGATGCCACGGTATATGATCCCATCACCCTAAAATCCTCCACCACAGATGAATTTGGTTTCTTTGAACTGTCCTTAAAAAATTTCAAAATGGACAGCATCCGATTGGTAGTCAATAAAAAAGATTACGCCGATACCCTTCTGGTAAAGGACAAAAAGAATCCCTTTCAAAGAATCCAACTCAAAACCCCAGAGATAGATTTGGAAGAAGTGGGCAAGAGTCTTACCAAGCCCATGAAGGATTTTTGGGTCTGGACCAAAAACTCCGCGGGCTTCACGAATGTAGAAAATGTCAGTGATACCATGTACCGCCGTTTTCAGGTTTCTGTCCTGCCCTTTATCGGTACCAACCGCAAACTTTCCGGGAACGTGGTCAATGATTATTCCATCAACCTGCTGGGTGGATTTTCAGGAGGCACAAACAAATTTGAATGGGGGGGCTGGTTCAACCTCAACAAAGGCAATGTGCAATATGTACAGTGGGCCGGTCTTTTCAATCAGGTAGGTGGAAATGTAAAAGGTCTCCAAGTCGCCGGATTAGCCAACGGGGCTCTGGGGGATGTGAAAGCGGCCCAATTGGCCGGACTGGTCAACTTCACTGCCGGGAATGTAGAAGGTATACAAATGGCCGGAATTTTAAACCTTGCCACAAAAGATTTTAAGGGAGTCCAAATGGGAGCAATAGCCAATTATGCACATAATGATTTGGAAGGTGTCCAAATGTCCGGAATTCTGAATGTAGGCAGAAATATCAAAGGTGCCCAAATCGGTTTGTTCAATTATGCGGACAGTGTTCGGGGGGCATCGATAGGCTTTTTCAGTTTTGTCCGAAAAGGTTATCATCAAGTGGAGATAGGTGCCGATGAAGTGCTGCCGATCAATATCTCCATCCGATCGGGAACAAGGGGTTTTTACAACATGCTGTTTGCAGGAGTCAGACCGGAGATCGCTGACTCCACCACCTGGGCTTTTGGCTACGGGATAGGTACCTCGCCCAGGTTGGGGAAAAAGTTACACCTGAATTTTGAGCTGAGTGCTTCGCAAATGATCAAGGGGAATGTGGAAGCACTGAACCTGATCAATAAGGCCTATCTGGGGATAGAGTACCAAATCGTAAAAGGTTTTGGAATATACCTTGGGCCTAGCCTGAACTGGCGGGTCTATGACAGTTCATTTACAGACCACCCGGAAATGTTCACTTATTCCAACCCCACTATCCGAAATGAAAATGCCATGCCTATGGAAAATATAGTTTCTCAACTGTGGATCGGGGGCAGGGCAGGTTTGCGGTTTTTCTGAGATAAGAAGAAATTTTTGGGTCCACCCCGATGTGCTTGCATGTTTATAGGATGGTCATTTTTTTATTGACTCCCGACTCGCTAGGAGTCAAATATCTATTTCAGTACTCACAAGTTCATGATTTTACCAGCTATTTGATAATAATAGTCCAAAATCAGTCAGCATTGTTTTAACTAAAACCTGATTAAAAAATATTTTTCATTTGTAATGGGGGTAAAACTCCTTTGGCTTGTCATGGTATTGAAAAGAAATTAAAACCATGCAGACTTCAATCAAAATTTTAGCAGCAACATGCCTATCCATGTTGCCCCTATGGGCAGCAGCCTTTCAAAATTCCGAAATCAAGGTCGATGACGCAATCGGACAGGATTCCGTTCTTCAAAAAAAGGAAATCCAAAAGGATGCGAAAGCCAACGTTAAATTCCAACCCTTCAGGTTGGAAGAAAAAGATACCACCGCTGTCACTTTCCAGTTTTCCTTTGTTCCCTTTGTAGGCACCAATGGCATCTATTCCGGCAATACGGTAAATGATGTGTCCATCAACCTGCTAGGTGGCTATTCAGCAGGTACCCGGGCTTTTGAGATGGCCGGTCTTTTTAACATCAACCGGGGTAACATGACCGGGGTACAGTGGGCAGGTCTGTTTAACCAGGTCGGTGGGCAGGTAGATGGGGTTCAAATGGCCGGACTGTTCAACTCAAACCTTCAAGACGTAAGGGGAGTGCAACTAGCGGGATTAACCAACTTTACCACTGGGTCAGTAGACGGGATTCAATTAGCCGGCCTTGTGAATTTTACCCCCAAAAAAGTCAAAGGAGTACAATTGGCAGGTCTTTTAAATTTTACCGCACAGGATTTACATGGAACCCAGGTTTCAGGATTGGCTAATTTTGTTGCCAAAGATGTGAAGGGATCCCAGATTTCCCCTTTCAATTATGCCTCAAAAGTACAGGGCTTTCAGCTCGGCCTGTTCAATTATGCTGACAGCATGAGCGGTGTTCCGGTGGGCTTGATCAGCTTTGTCCGGACAGGATACCATACCGTGGAACTCAGTTACAATGAGGTTCTCCCCCTCAATGTAGCCTTACGGACAGGGAAGCGGGAATTTTACAACATCCTTTTTGCGGGGATGCGACCGGAAATCAATGAGGAGGTCACTTGGGCTTTTGGTTATGGGATAGGCACCTCCCCCCGATTGGGAAGCAGGCTCTTCCTCAACATTGAAGCCAGTTCGGAACAGTTGAACCGGGGGAATGTGGAAGCCCTGAACCTGGTGAACAGGCTCTTTGTCGGTGTTGATTTTCAGTTGGCCCATAAAATGGCCCTTTTTGCAGGACCTACCTTTAACTTCAGGGTATTTGACCATTCCTTTACAGACCACCCAGGACTTTTCACTATGATTCAGCCCCAAATCCACCGTGAAAAAACCCATGTTGACGACCTCAGCAGCCAGCTATGGTGGGGCTTCAGGGCAGGTATCCGGTTTTTGTAATAACCACCTGATTTCATTTAACCAACAATCAATCTCTTTTAAAAAAAACCTGCTCCAACATTATGAATCCATGTTTTAAACTTTTGGCTTTGCTTTTCTTCTTTGCGATCTGCAAGGTATCCGCACAGACTTTGACCCAGACCCTCCGGGGAAATATTGTCGACCAAGTCAGCAAATCTCCCATGCCGGGAGCTACGGTGATGCTTTTGGACACAGATCCGCTTTTGGGCGGTGTTTCAGATGAAAAGGGCAATTTCAAAATCCAGAACGTTCCGCTGGGCACTTACACCGTCAGGGTAAGTTTTGTGGGATACCGGGATGCCATCCTTTCCCGGATCCAGGTGAATTCAGGCAAAGAAACCGTGCTTTCGGTTTCCATAGAGGAGGATTTGGGGCAAATGCAGGAGGTGACTGTGCTGGCTGCTGACAAGGACCGGACTGTCAATGATATGATCGCCGTAAGTGGCCGGACTTTTTCGGTAGAGGAAACCCGCAAATTTGCAGCCGCGGTCAACGATCCTGCCAGGATGGCCTCGTCTTTTTCCGGGGTGGTCAGCACCGATGATGGAAACAACCACATTTCCATCCGGGGTAACAACCCCAATGCCCTCCTTTGGCGGATGGAGGGAATAGACATTCCCAATCCCAATCACTTTGCATTTCCCGGAACTGCGGGAGGGGGAATTTCCATCCTCAGCGCCCAGCTGTTGACCAATTCCGATTTTATTACAGGCGCCTTCCCTGCGGAATACGGCAATGCCCTGTCCGGTGTGTTTGATCTGAGTCTCAGGAAGGGGAACAATGAAAAAAGGGAATTCACGATACAGGCTGGTTTTCTGGGAACCGACATCGCCGTTGAGGGTCCATTCTCCAAAAATTACAAAGGCTCTTACCTGATCAACTACCGCTATTCCACCCTATCCATCATTTCACAGCTGGGGGTTCCATTGGGTGATTTTGTCACCAACTTTCAGGACCTCTCTTTTAATTTTTTCCTTCCCACAGGAGATAACAGCACCATCACCGTCTTTGGCTTTGGAGGATTGAGTGATCAAAACCGGAATGCCGAAAAAGACTCCCTGAGGTGGAATCAAGAATCCGACAGATTCAGTTCCACTTTTATTTCCAATACCGGGGCGGTCGGCATCAAACATTCCCGGATCCTCAACAAATCCAATTTCCTGCAGACCACGCTATTGGCTTCAGGAAGCAGTTTGGGAGATAAATATGGACGGCTCAACCAGGAATATCAAAATGACGCGCGTTTCTCCTCGGATTATGGTCAATCCAAAATCACTTTCAGTACGGTTTTGAATTCCAAACTTTCACCAAAATACAACTTAAGAAGCGGTGTTTACCTCAATCAGTTGTATTATAACATGAATGAAAAAGCTTATGATGAAATTACAGGCCAGATGCAAACCCAGATTGATGCCAAGGGCAACACCCAAAGTGTGCAGGCTTTTTCCCAGCTCAACATCAGGGCAAGCCAACGTCTTACTTTAAATATGGGACTGCATTACCTGCAATTGCTGCTGAATAATTCCAACTCTCTGGAACCCAGACTTGGACTATCTTTTGAACTGGATGAAAAGCAAAGGGTCAGTCTCGGTTATGGGCTGCACAGTCAGGTCCACCCCTTGGGGACCTATTTTGCAAATCAGGAAGTAAACGGAGAAAGTCTCTTGCCCAATTTGGATCTGGATCTCAGCAAATCCCATCATGTGGTGTTGGGTTATGACAGGTCTCTGAACCCATACCTGCGGATGAAAATAGAAACCTATTACCAGCACCTGTTTCAGATACCGATCAAAGCCGGGGAAGACCAGACCTATTCCATCCTCAATCAGGAGTGGACCCTGGTGACAGATCCCCTGGTCAACCGGGGACTTGGCAAAAATTACGGGGCGGAATTTACCTTGGAGCAGTTTACCCACCGCAACCTCTACTTCCTGCTGTCGGCCTCTGTGTTCAATTCCCTTTATCAGACTGAGGAAAACAGGTGGAGAAACACCCGTTTCAACGGCGGTGGGAACATGGTGTTTACAGCCGGAAAGGAATACCTATGGCAGAAGAACAGGACCTTTGGCATCAACTTGAGAACAATATATAGTGGAGGTTTAAGGACCACCCCAATAAATCTTCAGGAATCCATTAGCAAGGGAGAAACAGTATATGAGGAATCAATGGCCTTTGAACAAAAGAATCCAAACTATTTCCGCAGCGATATTAGGGTCAGTTTAAAGCGAAACCGACCCAATTCCACCCGTACGCTGGCCCTTGACATACAGAATGTAACCAACCACAAAAATGTCTTCGGAAGTTATTTTGAACCTATGGAAAGCAAGCTCAAAACCATTTACTTAACTCCGATGATTCCGCTTCTGAGTTATAGGGTGGAGTTTTAGTACAGGTATAGGTGGCTTGAAACTCGGTATAGGATTCGGTCGGCTCGTTCTAAAATACGGACTAAGTTTTAACTTAATATACTCCACCTGCCGATGGATGTCCTTTATATTATTTTCCATATTCAAATATATTAAATTATATAGAAACGATTCTTACTGATCAGGAGATTTTCACCAGACTTGCATATTAATAAGGTTCTAACGGCTTAAACATTTTAAAATTCCCATAGAGATATAATAACCTTGGAGAGGTTGAGGCGCAGGGATATTAGGGTAAAAGATTTTCCGTCTCCCATGCTCCCTTTTCCTTGACCTTCTCCCAAAAGCCTTCTACCTCTACTTCTTCCCCAGTCCATCTCAGATTTTCGTACACGTGCCATTCATGATCGAGTTGCGGATCATAGGGGGAAGCCTGAAGGTTGGGAAGACTTAGGTTGAGGGGACGAAAAATTCTTTTTGGATGGTGCTGTTTTAAAAAATTAGGTCAAGCTCTTCCTTGGTAAAACCTTCCGACTGGCTGATTACCATCGAACCTAACTGAAGAGAAATAACACATCCTGAAATCCATGAAGACTGGGTTGTATTCCCTGCGTAGGGGCGAATAATTTTTCGCCCCTACGCAGGGAATCTTTTCCATCCCGGTTAATAGGGTGCTTTGGTTTAATTATCCCATGATATCCGGTCATACCAAGCCCTGAAGCCTAAATGATAAGACACAGGCCAACCATGTGCTGGATGAAATCGGAAAGCTGTACCTTCTCGTACAGAAGATCAGGGATGAAGCCATGGACCGGGAACAGCGGACACCGTTAAGGAGGAAACGTGAAGAACCGGTCCTGCAGGAGCTGGGCGAATGGCTTACTCAAAACCCATACAATTAGTTTTGAAATTGTTACTTATACAGCACCAGAAGATTAACACCTTCCAGATGTATTGCTTATTTTTAAATAAAAAAACTATGGAAGATTCCTTTTTTGAAAAGATGTATAATAACCCCGCCATTAAAAAAGAGAGTTATAAGGCAATTGCAGGGTCACATACAAAAACTGAGTTTTTGAAAAATGAAGCCATACTGGATGCAGGTAAAATAAGCAATGAATACTACTTAATTGAAAAAGGTCTTTTCAGGTCGTATATTGTTGATTATAAAGGGAATGAAATAACTACTAATTTTTACGGCACAAACGATATTTTGATCGAAGTAGCATCCTTGTTTCTTCGCATTCCTTCAAAGGAATCAATACAAGCACTAACAGATTGTGTAGTTTGGAAAATTGATTTTGATAATTTTCAAAATCTGTATAGCAATATTGGAGGTTTTACGGAATGGGGTAGGACCTGGATGACAAATCAGCTTTTTGAAGCAAAAAATCGTGCTGTCAATATGCATACGCAAAGTGCTTCCCAAAGATACTTAAGTCTTATAAAAGAAAAACCTCAAATTATAAAAGAGGTTCCGCTTAAATATATAGCTTCTTACCTGGGCATTACTGATACTTCTTTAAGCAGAATAAGAAAAGAAATGACGTACCCGCATGAGAACTTGCCATAGGACAAGATTTTAACGAATTCTTTTTTTCAGATTTGTAATACTAAACTATTTAAAAATAGCAAACATGATTATACGGAATGATGCCAGTAAGCTTTATTTCTTAGTTTTATGAGACCGATGACGGAAGACCGAAGACCGAAACACGTATAATTCTAAATTTAACCATGCATTCTATTTTTATCAATTATTTACTTGCAAGAAAGCGTATATACAAAATAACAAATATGAAAAAGTTCAATCCTGTAGTATGGTTCGAAATTTATGTGAACGATTTAAATAGAGCAGCATTGTTTTATGAAGCTGTTTTACAAGTTTCATTAAATGATATGACTGATCCTTCTGACGAGACTATTCAAATGAAGGGTTTTCCTAGTGATATGGAAGATTATGGTGCTAGTGGGGCATTGGTGAAAATGGATGAAGTCAAACCTTCTGCTAACGGTAGCATTGTTTATTTTGGATGTGATGATTGCAAGGAATTAGAAGATCGTGTGAAGGATAACGGAGGTAAAATCATTAAGTCTAAAATGTCTATTGGAGAACATGGCTTTGTTTCCCTATTAATGGATACCGAAGGAAACTCAATTGGTTTTCACTCCATGAAATAGATGAATTAAAGGTGGTTCTTTTAATTTAATAGATAATGCAATAGCAAATGGAAAGTATTGAACAAATAAACTACATTAATTCACCTATTGAAAGCGTGCATAAAGCACTTACATCTGAAGAAGGCTTAGGGCAGGTCTGGACAAAAAAACTAAAAGTAAAGCCCGAAATAGGTTTTATCAATGAATTTGATTTTGATGAAGGGTATCTCACGAAGTTTAAAATAATTGCACTAAAAGAAAACCACCAGATAGTTTGGGAATGTTTAGATTCTGATGAAGAGTGGATAGGAACGAAGGTGTCTTTTGAACTTGCAGAAAAAGATAATGTAACAACGGTATTTCTTAAACACTATAAATGGAGAGAACGAACTGACTTTTACCGTTGGTGCAGTTACAATTGGGCCATGTTTCTTTATAGCTTGAAGACATACTGCGAGAATCAAAAAGGATTGCCAAATCAGGAACGGGATTTCTAAAAAATTACGCCCCGCCAATACCGGATAAGCGTCAAGAGTTAAAATGCCACCCAATTCCCATACTATCCGTCTGGATAAGCTCCTGAAACATATTACCTTATGCCGAGAACTGCACCTTCCCCCTAAGCTCCTTTTTCACCGCCAATCTTATCGCCGCGCGGGCCTCATCTTTTATGGTCCAGTAGAGCTGGAGGTATTTCTTTACCATTGAGACTTCTTTGTGGACTAGTTC
>NZ_JMIH01000028.1 GCF_000714815.1 Anditalea andensis
TTTATTCCATCTTGTCTCTTTGTCAGGTGTAATATTTGCATATTACCTATATGTCGTATTGTCTTACATTACTTCAATGAACTTAATTCTCTTGCGAGAGTTGTTTCGAAAAACATCTTTTCCGAAAGCGAGTGCAAATATCAGGAGATTATTTTTAATCTCCAACAATCATTATAGAAAAAATTTTAAAATTTAATTCCTAAATAGACTGTTATTTGCCTTTCAAATTTGTCAACCAATACCTTTTGTCTTGCTTGCCCCGAATGGGAATGCAAACATAGAGCTCTTTTGTAAAATTACCAAACTACCGCTTAATATTTTTGAGAAATAATTCTTAAATACCTGTTTTCAAGCGATATATTCTTTTTCACGCCTTAGAACGCTTATAAATCGGCACAGTACTGCATGGCTCTCCAAACATAATAGACTTAGCAACCCCCTTTAAACGCCTTATGATTTCACCATAAGCAAAAAGCGGAACTGCCACATCACTGCAGCCTTTGACCACTACAGGCCTATTCACATAGTCATCAGGATTGATTTTATTCAATGCCTCATGAAATAAGAACTGTTCCAAAGCGTCTTTATCTCCTACAGCATATGCTGCTGCCACTTCATCCAGATAGGCAGTGACTAACATATAGGCCCATGTAGGCACTATCGCATCTACTGAACAATGAACAGCCACATACTTCCCTTTATATAATGACCAGTCAAGTTCTTTTAGTGCTTTCCTAAAATCCATTTCTTTCAAGACCAGCTCCATATACAGGTAATCTTTTAAGTCAAAAACAATACGGTCTCCAGCAGGATAGAATTCTTCCAGATCTATAGTAGCTATAGAACTGTTTGCAATACGGTTTACGATTTCACTCATAACAATAGCGGATTTTTCTTCGAGGTAATAACCCTAAATTCCTTTAGGTAGTTCGGTTCAAAATAAGCAACATCTACCATATCATTCATCATGAATTTTTTATGGGCCAACTTCCCTACAGATGAAGCGGAATTGACCATGTCAAGGAACCTTGCATTGTGGTGCTTTATTTGATTTTTTATTTTGGATACTGCATCACCTAAAAAAAATACTTTCCCTCTGTCAAAATATTCAATGTAGCTGGATCCATCAATGATCAATGGTTCCAAAACAGAAATCTCGTTCATCTCGCCATCCAATACTTTTTGATACACCTCCATACGCCTTGCATCTATCATCGGAACAATAAAATCCTTTGGATCCACTATTTGGTGTATGCCATATGCCAAAGCATCCAATGTGTCTACTGCTATCAGAGGGATATCATTTGCAAAGGCCATACCTTTAGCTGTAGATACACCTATCCGTAATCCGGTATAGGAACCTGGACCTGAAGAAACGGCTATGGCTTGTAAATCGTTTGTTTTAAATCCGCCCTGTGTCAGTAATGCGTCAATGATGGGCATTAATTTTTGGGAGTGCACATTATCCTGGTGCAGTTCCAACCTTCCAAGTAAGTTACCTTCTCTGTGCAATGCCACCGAACAAACAGCAATAGCCGTTTCTATAGATAATATCAAACCCATATACTTATCAACTCAAAACTTTTATCTTCAATAATCAAAGCCACAAAGATAGTAAAAACAATTTTTAACTTTTTGGAAGGCATATTTAATGCTATCACCACACCCAATGAATGTAAATAGCTGTAATCAGGACGATGTAGCGATCATTAAAACAATTGATATCCTAACGTATATTTCCGTATGTATTTCATGTGGCAGGATAAGGGTGCGAAAAAATGTTCCGACCAAAGAATCGGTGATAGGATTATGCAGCTCTCTCCATCCTAAACGCCTACCTTCAAATGCACAAAAGGAAAAACGGCGATAAACACCGTCTCTCCTCCTGCGCCCTAAAGAGCTGTTATAAAAGCTACGGCCAATTAGAAAAAAATCATTTTTAATTTATTTTTTCTTGCTATTAGCTTTCAATAGCATTGCATATTGATCATGACTGGAAAGCACCTTAAGTGATTCTTGGATATCTTCATCACTGTCCAATGAGGTCTCTACTATACCTTCCTGATAATAATATCTGGAAATCAGTTCATCTTTCAATGCATCCTTTATTTCCGACTTAAATGTCACCAGATCCTGTTCTTTATTATGATTTACACTTTTCTTTAGTTGTGCAATTTCATTTTTGATCTCTTCAAAATATTTTTCCTTTTCAGCATATTTTTCAAGGTCTTCAATAGTCTTTTCTACTCTGGTGGTATAGTCATATTCTTTATCTTTCAGCCATAGCACAAATTCTTGGTACAGCTCATCAGAAACATTAAATTCTCGAGGTCCGGCTATTTCAGCATGCTTTCTGGAAAAAGAATTTGCAAAATCAAAGACAAGACCTCTCGCTACCAAGCTATAAGTTATGGGGGCATAACTACGAGTTGCTATCAAATTATCCGGTTCTATCCCGGCTCCATCCCGCACTATTCTACCTCCTTTGGTTTTAAATTCATTTCTTAGAGAATCAGGTATGGTTCGACCCTGTCCTTCCTCATCTTTCTGGCTATAATCGATCGCTTGGATCAATCGCCCACTTGGAATATAATATTTAGCAGTGGTCACCTTTACTTGAGAATTATAAGAAAGTGGAATAGTACTTTGTACCAACCCTTTACCGAATGTCTTTCTACCAACCAATACAGCTCTGTCATAATCCTGTAAAGCACCTGCCACAATCTCGGATGCAGAAGCACTACGTTCATTGATCAGGACCACCAAAGGTATGTCCTTATCTACCGGAGATTTTTCGGTTTTATAAACCGCATTTACACTAGCCAGTTTTCCTTTTGTCTTTACAACCTCTTTTCCTTTGGGAATAAACAAATTGACTATTTCTACTGCTTCTTTTAATATCCCGCCCGGATTATCCCTTACATCCAAAACCATTTTGGTAGCTCCCTGGCCTTTTAGGTCAAGTAAAGCCTTGCGGACATCAGCAGCTGCATTGGTTGTAAAATCAGTTAACTTGATGTACCCGGTTTCATTATCAATCATTCCATAATAAGGGACATTACTGATGACGATTTTTTTTCTTGTAATATTTACTGCCAATGTATCATCACCCCTTTTTACTTTTATGCTGACTTCTGTATTTGCCGGGCCTTTTAGCAGCTTAGAAATATCTGGCGTTCCCATCTCCCTTACATCTATGGAATCTACTTTAAGCAGTTCATCCCCTATCCTCAACCCCCCAGCCTGGGCAGGAAAGCCCTTATATGGCATCAATATCATATTAGTGCCTATTCTGTTACCTATTAAAGCTCCCACACCGGCATATTCTCCTGTAGTCATCATCCTGAAATCATCAGAATTCTCTTCTGGTATATATTCAGTATAGGGATCTAACTCCTCCAACATGGCATTTATACCTATGGTCACCAATTCTTCAGGGTCAATATCATCTACATAATAAGAATCTAGTTCCCTGATGACCGAGGCAAAGATGTCCAAGTTTTTTGCTATCGCAAAAAGCTTATCGTTCTTAATATTGAATGAAAAAAATACACCGCCTATCATGATAATGGACAGCAGAAGGATAATGATTTTATTCTTATTGGTCATAATAATAAGTTAACTTAGGAATTTTCGGGTTGGGCTATTTTTTTTAAAATCTTCTGTATTCTGGGCTGAATTTTATGAAAACTGTCCAGATCGGATGATACGTATATGAAAGCTATAAGTTTATTCTTACTTAAAGGAACGTCCAGTAGATGTTTATTTAGACGGTAAGCTTCTTTGATCCTGCGTTTGACAAAGTTACGGTTTACCGCTTTTTTTATTTTTTTCTTAGAAACAGAAAAAAGCACCTGATTAGTTTCAACCAGATCCGATTCTAAGACCAGAACTTTGAAGGGATATAAAAAAAAAGAGGAACCTTTATCAAAAAGTTCCTTTATTGACTTTTTAGAATGTAATCTCTCATTCTTGGGAAGTTTATAATTCATAGCACATTATTACCGTATCCAAAAATACGCAAATCATGCTTTAAGAATTACTTCTTCACCGTTTTTTCTGAAGATACAGTAAGCTTATGTCTGCCTTTTGCTCTTCTCGATCTGATTACTCTTCTACCGTTAGCAGTAGACATTCTTTCTCTGAATCCGTGCTTGTTTCTTCTTTTTCTTCGAGAAGGCTGAAATGTTCTTTTCATTTTATGCTTTATTTAATATTTGCGATCCTATATCTGCTTCAAAGGGTTGCCCCTAAAAAGGATTGCAAAGATAAATAGGATTTTTTGATTTACAAATCAGTAACTTACTTTTGTTTTTCAATAAGCTAATCACAAATGCAATATTTCATACATAGGATCAATCCCTTATCCCAATATATCCAACTAGACTTACATATATACTGCCATAAAAAGGAGACGATTATGCTGCAGCTCCCTGCATGGAGACCAGGAAGATACGAACTAGCAAATTATGCACAAAAAATAAGAAAGCTAGAAGTATTTAAAACAGATGTATCTATAGCTGTCCGAAAAGAGACAAAAGACTTATGGACATTCTCGGCAGACGAAGAAGGTATTTATACGGTTAAATATGATTTCCATGCGAACCAGATGGACGCAGGTGGCAGCTGGTCAGATGATGAACAGCTCTATTTGAATTTTATCAATTTCATATTCGAAGTAAAAGGAAGAGCTGATGAAGAAATCACCGTCCAAATAGACCTTCCCCCAAATTATACCACAGCTACAGCATTGCCCCAGATAGACCAACACCTGTTTAGAGCAGAAAATTTCCAACATTTGGTAGACAGCCCATTAATAGCATCATCTTCGCTTTCACATTTTACCTATACCGTCGAAAAGACTACTTTCCACATTTGGATACAGGGAGACATCCATTTTGATGTAGCAGATTTACTCACCACATTTAAGGAATTTACCTGTAAACAAATCAAAGCTTTTGGAGAATTCCCTGCTGAAGACTATCATTTCATATTACAGATACTTCCTTATAAACATTATCATGGGGTAGAACATCAATATTCGACGGTAATCACCCTGGGGCCTGCGATTAAATTAAAAGATAAAGAATACCTCGATAAACTGGTGGGAGTAAGCTCACATGAGCTGTATCACTTTTGGAATGTATGCAGGATCCGGCCAAAAGAGCTAATGCCCTATAACTTCGCAAAGGAAGCCTATATCAATACCGGAATGGTGGCGGAAGGAGTAACAACATATATGGGAGATTTGTTTTTACTGAAGTCCGGCTATTACACTTTGGAAGATTACCTTAAGATTATAGAGAAACTTCTTGATAGAGAATATGAAAGCTATGGATGGCAAAACCAATCCATTGTTTCTTCCAGTCTGGATCTTTGGCTAGATGGATACAAAACAGGAATACCCGATAAAAAAGTATCAATTTATAATAGAGGAGCGATGATCTCTCTTTGTTTAGACCTTATCCTTCTGGACAATGGCAGCTCCCTTCATGAAGTGATGAAAGGGATGTGGATCAGATTCGGCAAAACGAATATTGGATATTCCTTAAAAGATTTTAAAGATACCGTATTGGCAACTATCTGCGATGAGGGATTGAACGAATTTTTTGAAAGGTACATATGGGGAACTGAAGATATATGGCCAATACTTGTTGACCAATTAAGAAGCATAGGAATAACCTGCGATAGAGCACCAAGAACTTCCTTTTTGGAAGGAAGATTAGGTATTATGACATCTGATACTGGGGTAGTGACCAAAGTACACATAGCTGCACCAGCTTTTGAACAAGTCATGATAGGTGATGAAATTTGTCACATAGGAGGAGAGAAATTTTCACCGGATTATCGGTCTGATGCGGCAGCCATAACGATGGAATTGCTTCGGTTTGGCAGGGAAATTAAAATTATATTACCACATAAAGACACATCATATTATACCCAACATAAACTGAGAGTGCTAGAAACTGCCATCAAAAGAAAATATTGGATGTCATAAAAAAACGTGTTCAACACAGGTGAGAGTGGCAATAAGTATCTTATGAAAAATTAGCTCCAAGTAATGTAAAGGGCCCACTATAGCAAGTGGGCCACTATATCATTATATTTTATTCGAAATCATCATCTGAAACTTCAGCATTGAAATCCACAGTTTCTACTGTAGCTTTCATAGGTTCAGGTAGCATGGGAGATTTAACCGATAACGATGTTGGATATTTGACGCCCTCAAAGACTTCATAATCAGCATAAAATGTATCTCCAGCGGTGGCATTTTCACTTTTAACTTTAAGACCTGTTTCTACGCTATAATAATTGATGATAGAAGCGCCTGTGGAATTTTTTACTGCTATTTTATGCGCTTCCTCGCCATCTACATCATGGGTTCCTTCATGGGTGAGTTCGTAACCCATTTCATCATAATGAAGCTCTGGGAAGATGAACATATTCATTCTAGCTTCCTCATACTGTTCATCAGACAATGTTTGGTTTTGCCCCATCCCTGATACTACAGCCTTACCGTCCTTTACAGTAATATTGGAAGCCTGATTACCCATTACCATTACTTTTTGGTTCATGCGGCTATTTTCATCATCATGCACAAAGAACATATTTATGACCATACCCTGAAACTCGGCCACCATTTCGAGGCGGGCAGTTTTAATATTACGAAGGCTAGACTCCCCACCGATAGCAGCAATATATTTTTCTATCACTTCTGTGGCAGAGGGCTCTTTTTTATGTGCAGGAGCCGCTATGGCGCTCAGGCTGGTAATCAGCGCCACTAGCGCTATTAAACCTATTTTTCTTGTCATCATTTGTTTATTTTTTTGGAGTTTTTTAAGCTTATCGATTATTCCGTACGAAGATCTGAAAAGGAATTTGCATAATGACCAATAATTTCCCTAGTTGTGGACTGCATCTACTTCAATTTAATCTGTAGGAGACTACCCTCAACCGAGATCGGGCTGCACGCTAGCAAGTTTATCATCATCCCTATGTGTGAAGTTAGCTTCATGCTCGATTCCATCTGATTATATTTTGATTTTTAAAGGCCATAACTTCTCCCGTGACGAGGGAACACGATGAAATCTACCATGGGCATCCTGGATAGCCATCCAAGATGCCCTCTGTAAAGCCCATTTTTTACTAATTTACAATACTAATTAAAATCAGCAGCTGCAAGATCCGCATTGATTTCAACATTTTCTACCACGGATTTGAGCGGCATAGGGATCATCGGTGATTTTACTGTTAATTGGGTAGGAAATTTTACACCTTCATATTCCTTATAATTTTCATAAACGACTTCACCACTAGAAGCACTTTCGCTTTTGATCTTTAGGCCTGAAGATACGCTGTAGTAATTAGTCACCTGCGCACCGGTAGGGTTTGTGACGATCACTTTATAGGCATCCTGCCCATCTACATCCTTTACCCCATCCAGATCCAGGGTATATCCCATTTCCTCATATCTTGTTTCAGGGATGATGTACATACCCATCTTTGCTTCTTCAAATTGCTCATCGGTCATTTCCTGGCTCTGGCCCATTCCTGTCATGGTAGCTTTACCATCCTTGATCACTATATTAGAAGCTACATTTCCCATCATCATGATCTTCTGACTGAACATCCCGTTAGGTTCATCATGTACACTCAGCATATCCAATTTCATGCCCTGAACTTCAGCAGTACTAGAAATTTTCGCCCTTTCTATATTAGAGACGTTCTCTTCACCTCCAATAGCGTCAATATAGTTAGCCAATACCCGCTCAGCAGTCATATCAGCGTCTGCCATTACGACCTTCCTTGCAGGATTGCCCATATTGTCATACTGGTTTATCTCTCCAAATTGGGCAAGACCATCCTGGATAACTGAACCATTTCCTACTACAGTGATGTACATGTTCTCAGGTTTAAGGTATTTTTTAGCCGCCTGATTGATATCCTCTACAGTCAAATCATTTAGGCGCTGAAGATAGGTGGCATAGAAATCCTTGGATAAATCATATCGCTCAGTATTTATAGCAAAATTGGCAATAGTAGAAGGGCTTTCCAGAGAACGGCCGAAGCTTCCGCTAAGGTTAGCTTTAGCTGCATCGAGTTCTTCCTGGGTAATTCCATTTTCTACTATATTCCTGATTTCATAAATGATTTCATATACAGCACTGTCTGTTACTTCAGACCTAACAGATGCTCCTGCAGAAAAAGTAGCGATATGCTTATCAGATCCTATCGATGAATAAGCTCCGTAGGTATATCCTTTGTCTTCTCTTAAGTTCATAAATAGTCTAGAGGAAGATCCTCCACCCAAAACGTAATTAAGCACACGTGTATCTAGATAGTCTTCATCGCTAATGTGCATTTTCACAGGATGTGTTACGCTGATTACAGACTGCACAGATGCGGACCTATCTACCATTGCTACCTTATTTTTTTCAGGGGCCTGTGGCTTTGCTACATCTTTAGATGGAACCTCGCCTTTTTCCCATTCAGCAAAATACTGGGTTACCAATTTTTCAGCTTCCCCTTTATTAATGTCCCCCACAATCGCCATATAGGCTATGTTAGGACGGAAGTAAGTGGTATAATAGTCTTTTACATCTTCTACCGTGATATTACCAATTGTCTCTTCGGTGGCTTCTTCTCCATAAGGGTGTTCCTTACCAAAAACTACTGAAGAGGTCAGTCTGCTGGAAATAGCGTCCGGGTTGTCTTTGCTGCTAGCCAAGCCACTGATAGCTTGCTTTTTCAGCCTCTCTAATTCCGACTCTGGAAATATCGGATTATAAAGAACATCAGCCATTAGTTCTACTATTTTGTCCTGGTTCTTTTTTAAAGAAGAAGCAAACAGGGATGTAGCACCAGCATTCAATGAAGCACCAAGGAAATCCACTTCTTCATCCAACTCATCTTTACTTCTGGAGGATGTTCCAGCCATCATCATTTGTCCTACAAAATCTGTGAGTCCGGCCTTTTCCCCTTCAAAAATAGGATCTCTATCCAAGATTAAAGAAAAAGCAACTCTAGGAAGTTTGTTATTCTCTACCACAAATACTTTTAGACCATTAGCCAGAGTAAAGGATTCTGCATCTCCAATCTTTATTTCAGGGGCAGGCCCTGGTTCAGGCCGCTTACTCCTGTCTACTTGGGCAAATCCGGTTTGGGATATGACCAAAGAAAGCATTAGATATATAAATATGTTTTTCATCTGTTTATATTTTTTTTCAAAGGTCAGTTGGAATCTCGCAGAATCTATAATCATCCCATTTGTGGGGCTTTACTCATACTCGATTTCATCTGTTTATAATTGATATACTTTTTAATGATTTATTCAGCAGGCTGAGCAGACTTTGGAAGATAATGCAATACTACTCTACCTTCTAATGTCAAGTACTCATTTGCTACACGCTTAATATCTTCCTGTTTAACTTTTCTATAATTAGAAAGCTCTTGATTGATATATTCAGTATCTCCGTAAAATACTTTGGACTCAGCCAGATTCTGTGCCACTCCTGCCATAGTAGAATTTTTACTCACCAATCTATTCTCTATAATATTTTGAAGTTTCTGAAAATCTCTATCAGAGATGCCTTCTTCCTGAACCTTTCTTAGAATCACATCTATCTCTGATTCCAGAGCAGATGCTTCTATACCCATATTAGCAACGCCATACATAATGAATATCCCACCATCCTCTAGATCCAATGGAATGGCTTGAACCGCAAGTGCTTTCTGCTGTTTCTCCACCAATTCTTTGTTCATCAAAGACGATTTCCCACCTGTAAGGTAGGTAGAAAGCATACTCATCGCATAAGAATCTTCATGCGTCTTTTTCGGTAAATTATAGGCTTGGATTACAGCAGGAATCTGAATATTATCATAAATGATATCCCGAACTTCTTCAGTCTTTTTAGGTTCCTCTACATTTGGTCTTCTAATTTCACCTGTACCTTGTGGTACTTCTGAAAAATACTGTTTAACCCATTCCTCTGCCTGATCATAATCTATGTCACCGGCTATTGTTAAAGTAGCATTATTTGGCACATAAAAATCATTATAAAACTCAATGAACTCATCCAAAGAAGCGGCATTCAAATGTTCCAGTGAACCTATAGGAGTCCACTGATATGGATGTTTAGAATATGCACGGGACATTGTCTCTGGCAAGATGGTACCGTATGGCTGATTATCATACCGCTGTCTTTTTTCTTCTTTTACTACTTCTCTTTGAGTATCCACCCCTACCTGATCAATTTTTGCATGAAGCATTCTTTCGCTTTCCATATAAAGAGCGAGTTCCAGCTGATTGGATGGCAAAGTTTGGTAATAGTACGTAATATCATTAGAGGTAAAAGCATTTAAAGTACCTCCTGCTGACTGAATGATATTCATATACTCACCCCTACCAAGGTTTTCAGAACCTTCGAAAAGGAGGTGCTCAAAAAAGTGTGCGAAACCCGTTCTTTCTGGATTTTCATTTTTTGAGCCTACATGATATAATACTGATGCAGTAATAATAGGAGTTGTATTATCCTGATGCATGATTACATGCAAGCCATTGTCAAGGGTAAATTCCTTGTATTCAATGTTGTTTTGTGCTATTGCCGAAAGGCATAGTGCGCCACTTAGCAACATCAAAAGCGAAAACTTTCTCATAAGTATAGATTTGGATTTAATTTTCTATTTGCCGAATGTAAAACAGTATAATTCATTGTATGATAATAAGATGCCTTACAAAACGGCAAAAGTTAAAAATAGGTTGGAAAAGTAAGTTATTTATGGCTGAGTAACAAATTTTCAATATACTTTAAAATATAAAAAAATAAGAGATTAGTTATCTTGTTACAGTAGCGGACGATTGGTCTTAAAAAAATGTCCGATTATGGACAAATTCGTTCTTTTATTAGGGAGTATTATCGATATTAGTTTTAAAAAGGGAGATGGTTAACTTTTTCAAAATAATAAACAAAATCATAAAAAGTAGATTTTATTTAATTTTTTCATTAAAAAATCATACGTTTGAATAATATCCCGGTCTTTACTGTAAAAGCAAATCCAAGTCGGGGAGATAGTTTGAAAAATCATTGAGGTTATAAGTCTCCCTATTTTCGGAAAAACGATTATAATTTACCTATGTGTAAAAGAATGCATAAGACCTCCTTTCCCCCGGTGATGGGTAAAATGCTTTCAATATTTTTATTACTATTTCATTTATCAACCCATTCAATAGCTCAAGTACAAGTAAGTAGTGACACACTTACTCCCCACCAGGTTCAAAATCGGGTGATCGGATTATCTATTGGATTTGCAGTAGGGTATACTGCAAGTCTGGTATTGCTTAACAAAGCATGGTATTCCCAGGATACCAGAAGCAGTTTCCACTTCCATGACGACCTTCACTATTGGAACCAGATGGATAAAGCAGGACATTTTTATACTGCTTTTCACCAAAGTAGGGCTGGTATAGATGCACTTCGCTGGGCGGGAGTTAAGGAGAAAAAAGCCATATGGATTGGAGGAATGATGGGAGTAGTCTTACAGACCCCTATAGAATTATTTGATGGATTTAGTTCCGAATATGGAGCATCGGTAAGTGATTTTGCTGCCAATACCCTCGGATCTGCAGGAGTCATAGCTCAGGAGCTTACCTGGGGAGAGATCCGTATCATGCCCAAATTTTCCTTTCGTCCGACCCCCTATGATCCCAATCGATTGGAAATGTTCGGTAATTCGCTCCCCGAGCAGATCCTTCAGGATTATAACGGGCAGAGTTATTGGCTTTCAGTTGACATAGCCGCATTTTTAAAGAAAGATAGCCGCTTCCCTAAGTGGCTGAATATAGCCACTGGATACGGCGCAGGTGGAATGGTTTATGGTGATCCGATAAAAAACCGCCTGGCAGGGCATCAATCTTACAGACAGTTTTTCCTTTCTACTGATATAGATCTAAGGTATCTGCCGGTGAAGGGAAGGTTTCTGAAAACGGCTATTTATCTGCTGAGTATATATCGGATTCCTATGCCGGCGGTGGAATATAATACAAGGAATCAGGTGAGGGTTCATCCCCTTTTTTACTAGTCTATCTGCTAATTCAGGTTTAAATCTGCACAGAAAATTTTTCATCAACTGTTTTACATATATGAAAACACAAAAAAGCTCCTAGGAATGAAGCTAAAACATCAAACATATCAAGGGTTGCGTCATAAATATGTTGCTGAATAAATATCTCATAAATCACCAGCCCTATAAATGACCTATACAAATCACTTTATTATTTACATCATTACTTAGGGATTTATGAAAAAAAACAACCATAAAAACTGAAAAAAAATTTGGCGCCACATCGGCAAAATGAAAATCATAGACATTGTTTTCATAAATATATTGTTGATATGGAAGTCTGAAAACCAAGAATAAACCAGGATTTATCAAAAATAGAATGGCATAAATAGCTTTTAATTTATTGAATTTGATCATGCTCATTTAATTAAATCTATAGTAATAATTTTGGAAGAATAAATATTAAATCCCAGGTCATATGAAATAGAATACTATATTTTAATCCGTAATTCCAAAATATAAACGAGAGAATCAAAGCTCCGACGAATTGAGACAAAATCAATAAAGGTATGTAATAGAAATTGATGAGTACATCTAGCGTATTATAATTTGCTAAATGAAATAAGGCAAAAATTACAGCGGACAGGAATACTATAATTATCCGAGAGGGAGGTGTCCTAAATTTTAATAAAAGTGCCAGTCCTCCAATATACAATGCGAAGATTAAAAGGTGGAATAATGACGAGTGAAACATAATCAATGCAAAAAGAAAGAAATAAGCAACCTTTGTATAGATAGCTTTTGATGATACCTAAACATAAATTCTTCCATGATAGGGGCTAAAATCACTGCATTCAAAACTATTTTGAATTTGGAAGTTCCAAGCCACCCATCTACATGCTGAAATTTTTCGATTCTAAAGGTTAAGATAAGTGTAGCCAATAATAACACAACTAGGATTTTAAAAACCAGTAATGTTAAAAAGCTTTTGCCATCTAAATCAGCTTTAGATAAAGAATTACTGGAAGTTAAAAAATGCCGAAAATCTAAAAAGATATTATTTCTCATCACTCTTTATTAGTGCCACATCCTTACACCTACAAAGTATCCTAACCCTACAGATAATAAAATCAGTATTGCGAATAGATAGTACAATGAAACCCCATTGATAAACTTGTTCATAACCATTATCCTTATAATTATTCTAACGAAAACTTCATTATATTTAATGGTAAAAATCATTTTATAAATCTAAGTGTATACCTATGAAAACACTTAAAACGATCCCTATGAGAAACATTACAAGTAGAAAGACTTGAAATGATTTATCCCCAACCATATTAATCAATATATTTTAATCATCATTTTAGATTGAATTAAACCCCTCAAGAAAGCCACGAACGAAGTCATGACGATATGTTATTAAATACCCAATATAGAAGATGACCACAGTCATCAATAGTAGTATAATTGTCTTTTTCATACGATTTTTATTATATACTTAAAATTAATCTTTGAATATAAGCCCCAGTTGTCTTACTATTTAATCAAATTCTAGAAATACTGCAGGCACAACTAACACCGCATTATAGACTGCATGGAAAAGCATGGCTTTAAGTAATCCATAGTGAAGTCTTATAAAGCTTAGTAAAAGTCCAAGTCCGAACTGGATCAATACCAAGAAAGGTATCCAGTAGAAATTAGAAAGAAAATCAAAATCTCTGTAATTTCCCAGGTGGACAATTCCAAAAAAGAAGGCGGAAATGTATACTGCAATATGGAGGGGAGGCGGGTTTTTCCGAAGCGCCAGTATAAACAAAACCAAGAGGTATAGCATCAGTCCTGCTCCGATAATCCATAGCTGTGATAACATAAAAACAGAAGCTATCAAACTCCACATAATCGCTTTTTTCTGCAAGGTAAGATGATAACGGAAGATGGTTTCTTCCAACAGCGGCGCAAACACAATTACCATTACCAGAACTAGGGCCTTATGGTCCCTCATCAATTCTTGAATAATATTATCAAATTCTCCTACTCCCATAAACTCAAGGAGAAATGCATAAGGTATGACCAAACCAAACGTGATCATCAAAAGAAGAAAGAAATTGGAGGCCGTCAGTGGTGCCACAGTTCGCATCAACTTTGGCTTTTTTATAAAATTGAGCAAATCCTGATATATGCTGCTGTTCATAACCCTATATATATTGAAGTTTGCTTATTTAAAATCCCCTGTTATAGATAGAGATAAATATACCTATAGCCATTCCAATTATCATTGCAGAATAAAAAAATCCACCCTTTGAAGATTCCAGTATAGGATCCCCATCAACATACATATCATATACAATACCTCCATATCCTAGACTGGAAGTGAATTTAAATTGCTTATCAGCTCCTTCAGTGTTTATACTAAAGACGTGTCCGCCACCTAAAAAAGACCTTTTGGTAGAAACTTTTTGCCCATTTTCCTTTAATGGTTTCTTTTCCTGACCATGAGTTATAGAATTCAATTTTTTGATTTTGGTAATGAAGAGTTGTTACTAACATAAGAATACAGTTATAAATTGAAAAATTTCCAGAAGCAAAAGGTCAGTTTTAAAATGAGCTGGAAAAATATCCAGCATTCTTTACAATTGCAATAGTACCTATCGATTAAGTTTTGCATTGCTGCTAAATAATCAGGCAATCTCGAATTTATAAAATTTAAACTTGGATTAATCCTTAAACAGTTCAAATGATTTTTGTTATAAATCTATGGATTTATCAGCTTACTCAAAAAATAGTGTTAATCCCAAAATCCCATTAAAAAGCGCATGAAAGTATACGCCCATCATAAATCCATGTGAAAGTCTGACAAAACAGAGAATCAATCCACCTAAAAACTAGCTAAGAACCAAAAATGGCAGCAGATAAAAATGCTTCAGATAATCAAGATCCGAATAATTAGCCAAGTGCATCAAAGCGAAAAATCCTGTGGAAATATAAATAACATAAATTATCGGAAGTGGTATTCTTATCAGCTTTCCGATCAAGAAAATTCCAAGGAATACTAAATATCCAGCACCGAATACCCAAGATGACCCTCCTAAAAACCAATTGATAAAATAGCTGAAATGATAATTGCTTTTGTTTTGAGATGAAGAGGGCAACGAAATATTAGTTCTTCAATAAAAGGACCAATGGTTACATTTAGGATGAAGAAAAAAGTTTTATTATCAATAAAATCTAATTTATGGTCCAGTTCATTGGCATCCATTAGCCATAAAATTATTCCTGTTACTATTATCACAGGAAATTTGATACCCAATAAAATCAAGAAATCCATCACTGTGAATTCGCCTTTCCCGACAGCCTGGCCTGTTAAAATAAAAGTTTTGAGTTTCTGAAGGGTATTGTTCAGGAATCTTCTGACGCTTTTTTATAACAACCATAAATTTCGATTAATTATAAGACAATTCATGTGTCGCTTTGCTCATTTCCGAAGAGAATCCTCTGTTCCCTCCCTTGCCCCCGTCGCCTCGCGCTTTTCTTCTCTGTGGCCTCTTGCTCTCTGTGGTTACTAATAAATGCAAAACAATAAACTTCATAATATTGACAGACTTGGTAGCTGCTTTAGAGTTTTAAGCTTCTTCCTTTTCAGGATATTTGTAATGATTATACATCAACCAAAATCCAATAAATAACCCTATTACTAAGTTGATCAGAAAATATATTAAGCTGAAGGCGCTCCATCCAGCATATATTTCCTGATGACTTGAAAAATTTAATTCTACAAAGTTTATTAAGAGGTAAATAATGGCATACACTATCCCAAATAATATAGTTTTTAAATAAACACTTTTTCTTATATCCATATCTTTTCATTTCATTTATATCCGCTACTACTCAAGAGCTCACTTTTATCTGATCATTTTCTTTTAGCAGATCCATTACAAATACCTCGTTGTCCTCTGGTGTGATGTACACCTCATCAAATTTGTTGTATTTGATCAGCAATCCTTTAAGGCCAAGTGCTGGCTTCACCCCCACATATACGGTTATGTTTTTGATGACTTCCTTGATCTGGCTGATCGGAATTTCTCCTTTTAAAAACCCCGACTTGTAAAATAGCTTGCCCTGTCCAATACAATAATAGGTACTAAAATATATATGAAGAATGATAACAATAGGCGGCAATACGCTGATGATTAGATACGGCCTGGCACTGAAGCTGTCCCACCCTATCACAAATACTAAAATGGGCAACAAAATAAAAACCGCTATCAATATATGAATGAAAGCAGAGCGCTTCGATGAGTATTTTTTTAATTCGCTTTGATTGCTGTTTACCATATCAGGTTTATTTAAATAGGATCTTTTAATCGCTGCACAAATACGAATCCCGTCAAACCCGTACCTATGAAAGTGAGGATATTCCCTAAAACACCATATCCTATTATAGTTTCCGAAATGGGCTCCCCTCTCAATTTATGAAGCCGAAGTACCAGGAATATCAGTGACAATCCACACAGTAGAAAGCAAATGGCAGCCATTATTTTATTTGATCGAGGGCTCATAACCTAGTTTCAATCTTATTAATGATATATGAGACCATTCAAAAATAAGGTTAAAAAGTTTGATATACTATGAAAACCATAGCATATACCAAACCTTTCTTATACCGGATAAAGCTTAATAATAAAGTAGCAGGCGTAAGTGCCATAATCACCAAAAATATAGCAAGCGTCTCATTATCAGTTACAACATTGATAAAGTGAATCCTGTCAAATATAAGGGATGTAATTATTACTATGGTGCAGAACAAAAAAGTTGAAAGATTTTTTTTACCATGTTCTTTTTTCTCTTCCCACCACATCCGAATCAAAAATAATACAGGTCCCAAAAAGAAGATGTACCAATAGGTATTGAAAACAAACATGATAATGATAAGGGGGATAAGAAAAAAATATGCGTGTGCCCTCTGTCCACTTAAATGAAATCGAAATAAGAGCTATTCAATAATAGGCGCAATTAGCAGTGCGGACCATATGGAAAAACTATCTATAGCAGAAAAGGTGTCATCATAACCCTTCACGCCAAGCCTCATAGCTATAGGATCTGATATCAGATAAGTGTAGACAATAATAACAAGATATAAAATGGATAAAACTCTTAAAAATTGTATGTCTATCTTGCTTTCTTCTAAAAAGGGAGCGAGTGTTATTGCTTTTTTCATTGTCTATTTATGGGGTAATATTTAATTTTTCAATCTCTGGAGCACCTTGTAGCCCTCTTTTAAAATTCTCCCAATCTTTAAAGATAAGTGAGGCTATTATAAAAGTGGTCGCAAATAATAAAACTTTCAGTATGGCAATGCCATTTCTTTTCATATTGATTTTCATTTTATTTTATTTTTTGGCAGGCTGACCTGAGTGTACAATTTTTTCTTTATATAACCAATAGCAATATTTTATTAAGACTATCGCCGTCAACCATTGGATAACAAAATAAATATATTTGTTTACCTCCATACCCAAAAACTGGAAAGTATCGGTAGGATTTGCAGTCATAGTTTCTATTGACGTATAGCAGAACTGCAAACTGAGTAAAGCATATAGTATTATCTTCAAGTATTTCATAGCTTAAATATTTAAAATTGACGTGCCCGATAATGTATTCCTACCTTGATGCTTTTTTTGAAATGGTATATAAAAAAACCAGATCACTGATCCCGCTAGCCCCAGATAGGCAAACCTCCAATAATCAATTGGCTGATTATTAAAAACAACAGGATATGTCTCAAAAATAAAATACATACTAAAAATAAATGCGAATTGATAAACAGGAATTTCCTTGCGGTGGAAAAAACTGATCATAAAATAAACGGCTGCCATACTTATACCTGCAATACCCGCCCGGGAAAATTCAAAATCATACAGGTTATTTTCAGCAATATATTCTCTATAGGAGTGGTTCAGCTGATAACCAACCACCAAAAGCAGCAATGTCCAAAAAAAATGCACCCTGCCATAATAATCAAGTTTTAATTTTTTTTTCATTTTTCAAAAAATTAATTGCGGGGAAAAATAAGCCAACTAATTTTTAAATACAAATTAATGTTTCACCTATTTAGCGAAACAGTGAAAACTGCACATGTACTTATGTATTATCAAGTGGCAAAACAATACAACTGTGTTTATCTCAATTAAACAATGAAAAAAATCCCTCCCTTGCCTAATCTAGACTTGGAAAGGATTTATAAAATAAGGAAAATAAATTTAAGGATTCAATCTTCCCAAAATCTCCTTAGCCTCAGGCCAGGTAAGCCTTGGTCCAAACTGGCTTACGATCTTAGAACTGGCCATTGAAGCCAACTTTCCACTAGATGCATAAGAATGACCATTGGTGATGCCATACATAAATGCTCCGGCAAACATATCGCCTGCTCCATTACTATCCACCGCTGTGGTTTTATATGGCTCAATGTCTATAAATGTATCCCCATCCCAGATCATGGCACCGTTTTTACCCTGGGTGATACAAAAATGCTTGGCTGCTTTTTTCAGCTCTTCACGGGCATCTATTACATTGTCCTTACCGGTGTAAAGCATCGCTTCTTCCTCATTGGCAAATAGCATGTCTACACTATGGCCGATTACATCATCAAAGTTGGCTTTAAAATATTTCACCATAGCAGGATCCGAAAAGGTAATCGCCACTTTTACACCATTCTCTTCTGCCACTTTTTTGGCATGGAGCATCGCTGCTTTACCATTTTCGGAAGTGACGAGATAGCCTTCGATGTATAGATATTTGGAATCTTTAATAGCACTTTCATTCACATCATTCACAGAATAGGTCTGCGTGATGCCCAAGAAAGTATTCATGGTCCTCTCAGCATCTTCGGTTACCATGACCAGACATTTTCCGGTGATACCAGCCTCCAATTTTTCAGCATTAAGATTGTTGTCCACCCCGGATTCCTTCATATCATTCATAAAGAAATGGCCCAATTCGTCATCGGCTACTTTACAGCTATAATACGATTTGCCTCCAAACTGACTAACAGCTATTACAGTATTGGCTGCTGACCCACCACATTGCTTTTTGGCTTCAGCAGTATTGATCACCCCCATCAATGCATTCTGACGGTCTTCGTCCACCAGGGTCATAACACCTTTTTCTACTTCATTATCAAGAAAGAACTGGTCACTTACTTTAAATTCAATATCTACCAAGGCATTTCCAATGCCGGTTATGTCATATTTTTTCATCTGTATATATATATATTGATTATTTACTTTCGTAGATAAAATGAATTAGTATTGAGAATATCAATAGTCAACTATTCAAATATCTTATGCCTTTCAAAGGGCTTTTGTCTGTCAAAGAGGTATCGATAAGTATGGTGGGTTTTATAAATGGTGGCATGCAGCTGTTCGCATACGCGCATCATCTTCGGATTGAAATCACCTATCCAGTTCATCTCTATGGTCTTATATGAAAAACCTGAGGTACTGGCAAGGGTTCTATTGTATTCCATGATCATAGCACTCTCTACTCCCTTTCCCTGTAATTCCGGCACTACCCCAAATACCAGTCCAAGCATTTTATTGGGAGGGTTAAAAGTTTTGTTCCAGATAAATTTAAGTTTCCCGATCAGGTCCATCTTTCCGTCCACATATTGGAAAAGCTGGTTGATCTCAGGAATATTAATGAAAAAAGATACCGGCTCCCCTTTATAAAACCCAAAATAAATCAGCCGAACATCTATAATAGGCTTCATCTTGCCGAACATAAGCTTGGTCTCTTTTAGGGTAAGTGATTTGCCCATATGCCGAGCCCAAGCTTTATTATATACGGTCATGAAATATTCGGGGGCCTCTTTCATAATTTCGCTTTTGGTGATATGTCGAAAAGTAAAATCAGGATCGGAGCTGATCTTCCGTGCCCGCTCTATCATTTTCGGGTCAAACCCTTGCCCTTTTACCGGTCTCATGTAAGTATACTGCTTGAAATATAACCTGAACCCGTATGCTTCGAAAAAATCTTTATAGTAAGCAAAGTTCCAAGGCATATTATAGTTAGGCGGCGTAAATCCATCTACGAGCAGGCCCCACCATTTATCCCGCTCGCCAAAGTTTATGGGCCCGTCCATGGCTTCCATCCCCTCAGTTTCCAGCCAGGCTTTGGCGGTATCAAAAAGAAGAAAAGCGGCCTTTTGATCTTGGATGCATTCAAAAAATCCCATGCCACCGGTCGGTTGTTTTTCTTTCATTTTAGGATTGATAAAAGCAGCTACCCGGCCAATGGTTATACCATTTTTGTCCTGAAGTAACCATCTTTTGGCTTTAGCCCCCTGCCTGAACAGTTTATTGCTTTCCGGATGAAAAAGTCCTTCTATATCCTTATTGAGTGGCCGGATCCAATTTGACTCGCCTGAATATAGGCGAACGGCCATTTCAATAAACTCTTTCTGATGCGCTTCACTGGTGACTTCCAGTAATTCCATACGTTACACTTTTATTGGGAGTACAAATTTAGGCAAAAAAAACGGAACCCCTAAAGAAGGTGTTCCGAAAGCTACAGGCTTATGCTAAAGGATATTTATTCAATCAGTTTCCGATTTCACCTCCATTCTCAGGTGGAGCGGATTATTGGGATAGGTATCTATGACACGTCCATATTCATCTACCGAAATCAAGCTATAGCCTCTGCCTTCAAGGCTAAGGATAGTAAATGCCCGAATGCTCTGTGACTTTTTCAGGTACCAGGTAGTATTGGCCGAATGAACCTCACGCGGGCTCGTCCCCCATGAACCATCGCCTACATACACTATTCCTTTCTCGTTTACTTTTTCCTCCCAGATAGGATGGGTACGCTTATAGGCATGGTCATGATTTTCGAATGCCAGACGCACACCGTTTTTTTCGAATAAAGGTACCCAATGCTCCCTAACCCTTTTCTGTCCTGCCCCTTCATATTCCCTTACGGAAGGAAAGCCGGGTACATGATATATCGGGATCAGATGCAGTACATCAGTTCTGTCCTCTAGGTTTTTGGCAAGCCAGTCTGTCTGCTCACCTCCTATGGCATTGGTATGGTCGGTGTCCAGCAGAAAAAGGCTCAGGTACTTGCCAAAATCAAGGACCCCATATCCAGGGTGAGAAGGAAAGGCAAATAATGAATAAAAAAACGGGGCTATTTTCAGCCTGTTTTCATCATTGGCCACAAAGTCAGCATGGCTGGTATAATATCCTTTTTGTACCTCATGATTTCCTATGGCTACCAGCATGGGTACTATTCTGCCATCACTTGCGATCAGCGAGTTGTTATATGCTTCAAACCATTGGTACCAGCGGCCCACTGCTTCCGGATCCCCATTGGCATAAGCCAGGTCCCCTCCTATCACTACAAAATCTGGATCAAAGCTCATGGCCTGTCTTCCCGTCCTTTCCATGTTTTTCTTATCGTGCATGGTGTCACCTCCTACCGCTATTCTGATTGATTTATCTCTCAAATCAGTAGGCATGGTCCGAAAATAAAATATCGCTTCCTGGCCTTCTAACTGAATATCATACCTGCTGTCCGGCTCTAAACCTTTAAGTTCAACACGGTGGATCCATCGTTTCGGTGAAGTAAAGGGAAATTCCAGCACTTTACCCTTTTCCTCTCTCCATTCTGCCTCGCCCTCTTTCCGGATCTTAAATGTCTGCCCTTCTTCTCCGAAGCTATGCCAATCTACGACCATAGAACTGGTGGGATCTTCCTTCCAGGTAAGGAACCATCCGATGAATGGGTCCTGTGCCTGGTTTTGTTGGGCAAAGGCCGGAAATTGGAAAACTATAAACCAAATGAGAAAAAGAACAGCAGTGGGTTTATGGGTGAAATTTATAGTCATGATCAAGTTTTGTTTACAGTAAGTAATGATACTAAAAATCATAAGAAGTCAAAAATTAAGTTAAGGTTCTATCTCTGAATTTTCTCATAAAACATAAAATCTAATTTATACTATATAATAAATAGTAACAAAGGAATGGAAAATTTAAGGGCATACAGGGTCTTTTTAATCTTAAAAATAACCGCTTTCCATTCCTAATCCTCCAGGTCCAACTCGAATATATCATTAACTGTAACCTCAAAATAACGGGCTATTTTTAATGCCAATACGGTGGAAGGCACATATTTACCGGATTCTATAGAATTAATCGTTTGCCGGGAAACTCCAATTTCCTCGGCCAAATCCTGCTGTGTGATGTCCTTTTTTGCCCGCTCTACTTTTAAAGTGTTGTTCATTTAGATACTCTGAGAATTATTAAATTTTTGAAAGTGGAAAGCAATAAAAATATAGAAGTTTAATAGAAACAGTACTGAAAAAGTTGATATGGTCACACCCGAAAATCCCCAAAAAGAGACAATAAAATTAAATATCACTTGAACAAACAAACCTAATAACAAATAAAAGAAACCCAGCTGATAGGCTTGCAACCGAATTTTTTGTACCATCTCATCCTCGGCGTTCTGCCGAGTCAGATTCAGTATCAAAAAGCCGGCAGCCCAGCAGCCACTCATCAGATCCAATATGTAATCGCCTACATCGATTTTGGTGAAAAATGAACCAATTATCAGAATGAATGGTAAGGGAATAAATGCATAACCTAAAAGCAACCACTTTCTATTCAAGAGGGGAAAATCTACATCTACTTTCATAAGTCAGGTATGTTTTAAACAAATCAAAGTTTATATTAATTCAAAATTTTAAAAAGGCTAATTAATAATTAAGTTGTTTTTGAATCCTTTGCGGCAATATATTTTTGATATTGGAAGGCAAAAAAAATATAGGCATTCAATAGAAATAGAATCAATGTAGCCGAAATAGGTATACCTGAAGCTCCCCAAAAGGAACTGGCAAATTTGATTGCAACAATAGCAGTCATCCCTGAAAGCAACCAAAAAAAACCTGTATGATAGGCCTGTAAACGGAAATTCTTGATCATCTCATCTTCAATTTTCTCCTTAGTCAAATTCAATATCAAAAAGCCAGCGGCCCAACAACCATAGCCTATGTCCAGCACATAATCTGTCAAATCAAGATTGATAAAAACAGAACCAATCAGTATAAAGATAGGCAGGGGAAAAAAGGCATACCCAACAGGCAACCATTTCCTGTTCAACAAGGGAACATCTATAATGGGATCTAATTTCATAAGTCATGTTTGTTTTACACTAAGTAAAGCAAACTTTACATAATTTCCAAATATCAGTTCGTTTGTATCAAAAAAAATCCTGTCTGGTTTTGAAAACCTGACAGGATTATATTCTACTTTAATTGGAAAGGGTGAGATAAATCAAATCACGCCACCACATCCCCATAAAGGTCAAACTCGGTAGCGGTATTAATCTTCACATCCACAAAATCGCCGATGCGGCAATAATGCTTCGAAGCATCTATCAGCACTTCATTGTCCACCTCCACAGAGTCATATTCGGTCCTGCCCACAAAGTGGCCATTTTCTTTTTTGTCAATCAGTACTTTAAAGGTCTTGCCTACCTTATCTTGGTTAAGGTCATAGCTGATCTGCTCCTGGATCTCCATCAGATAGTTGGCCCGGTCCTGCTTCACCTCTTCAGGTGTACTGTCTTCCATGGTGTGTGCATGGGTATTTTCTTCGTGACTATAAGTAAATACACCAAGCCTTTCAAACTTCATCCTTTCTACAAAGTCCACCATTTCCTGGAATTCTCTTTCTCCCTCACCGGGATGACCTGCTATCAGCGTGGTACGGATAGCAATATCAGGAAGCACATCCCGGATGGAATGGATCAACTCTTCCTGCTTTTCTCTTGTAGTTCCTCTCCGCATTGCTTTCAGCACATCAGAGGAACCATGCTGAAGTGGAATATCCAGATAATTACAGATATTTGGCCTTTCTTTCATCACTTCAATCACATCCATAGGGAAACCTGTAGGATAGGCGTAATGTAAACGTATCCAGTCAATTCCCTGGACATCAGATAGTGCACGCATAAGGTCAGCCAGTCTTCGCTTTTTGTAGATATCCAATCCATAATAAGTGGAGTCCTGCGCTATCAATAGTAATTCACGGGTTCCATTAGCAGCTTTGTGTTCTGCTTCCTTTACCAGATCATCAATGGACCTGGAGATATGCCCACCCCTCATGATGGGTATAGCGCAGAAGGAACATGGCCTGTCACAGCCTTCCGATATCTTCATATAAGCATAGTGTGATGAGTGGGTAAGTAGTCTTTCCCCAACTAGCTCATGCTTATAATCAGCTTTAAATTTTTTTAATAATGCAGGAAGATCTCTGGTACCAAAAAATGCATCAACTTGCGGTATTTCAAGTTCTAAATCATCTTTATAACGTTGGGAGAGGCAACCGGTCACATATACCTTATCTACCAATCCCTGCTCTTTGGCATCTACATACTGTAATATGGTATCAATGGATTCTTGCTTGGCATTATCTATAAACCCGCAGGTGTTAATAATAATAATATTGTTATCCTTTGAACTTGATTCATGAACGGTATCTATTCCATTCCCTCTCAACTGTGTCATCAACACTTCCGAATCGACCAGGTTCTTGGAACAGCCCATGGTGATGATGTTGACTTTATCTTTTCTTAATGTTCTTGCCTTCAAAACTTTTAATATTTGAGCAAAAGTACAAAAAATAGATGAACTTAAGCTTGAGTATGAGCAGAGTATTAAAAAAGACTTCTAGAATACAAAAAAGGTGAGATTATTTAACTTTTCTTCACATTACTTAAATATTAAGGACATCGCGAAAATGTACCTGATTAATTAAATATTCCTTAACGATAAGTTTGCACCGCTTGGAGTAAGAATATCTACATTTGATACCGTACAGCAAACGAACACTTTTTCAACTCCTTGCTTTACTTTTTAGCGCCGATTACATTCGGCGCTATTTTTTTCACTAATTTTCAATAATTAGTAGATATACTATTTCCCAAACCCCACCGGTTCCAGATTGCTCATCTGCCGTAATATCCAGCTCTGCCGCTGTCTGTTATACCCTGTAGGCTTTTTGGGGTTCCACATCAATGGGCCCGGGACGATGGCAGCCAGCATGGCGGCTTCATGACGGGTGATCTCAGCAGCTGGCTTACCATAAAAAGTCTGGGCAGCAGCTTCTACACCATAGACACCATCACCTAATTCGATGACATTCAGATAGACCTCCATGATCCTTTCTTTAGACCAGAATAATTCTATCAAAACTGTAAAATAAGCTTCCAGCCCTTTGCGGAAATAATTTCGTGCAGGCCAGAGGAACACATTTTTAGCTGTCTGCTGGCTAATAGTACTGCCTCCTTTCATCTTTTTCCCTGCTTTATTTCCTTCTAAGGCTTTCTCAATGGCCTCCCGGTCAAACCCTGAATGGATGAGAAACTTCTGATCCTCTCCCGCATATACGGCTTGTGGCAAATGTCTGGAGATATGTTCTAAAGATTTCCAGGTTTTCACCAACCTCACTTCCCTATCATCTTCCCTGGCTTGCTCCCACATACGGATTACCATCAGAGGGGTAATAGGAACCGGTACAAACCGATAAATGATGGTAATAACAATGGAGAACAGAAAGCATCCCAGTAGAAAAATGCCTATTCTTTTTAAGATTCTTTTTAGCATTATTATCTGTTATAAGCTGTGGCTTGTATAAACCTATAGTAAAAAATCGAATCCGGCATGTCCCTCAACTCATCCATGGTCTGCTGCATGCTGTCCACTTCAGCCTCAGAGATTACGCCCTCTCCAATCATGGCAGAAGCACCGCTGCTCATGAGATTTTTCCAGTAAGTAAAGACCTTCTTTTTTTCTTCCTGCTCCCGGCTGTCCAGGTGGAATCCTCCTGACCTAAGTGAAATATCACGATAGCCACACTTTTCTAACATATCACCGAGCTTTGCTCCTACTTCCGGATCTCCACCGATAGATCGCTGGTAGTCATTATAAATTTCCCAATAATGGGTAATTTCTTTTCTAACAGGGTAGGTATAGAAGGTAGAATTCAATACTTCAGTGATGACCACTTTGGCATGGGGTAGAAGGGCTGACTTCATCGAACGGAGGATTTCTATGGGCTCGGTGACATGCTCGAGCACCCAGCAGACAAATGCCGCATCAAACACCTTAAGCAGGTCAAGATTTTTGGCATCCTGCTGGATAAAGCTGATCCTGCTCATTTCACATCCTTTGGAAGCAAGATTTTTCTTGGCTTTATCTATCTGCTTTTGTTCATATTCGATACCGGTAATACTAAGATGGGGAAACCTTCTCAGCAGGATCTCTGTCTGCGCCCCTACCCCACTGCCGATCTCCAGTAATCGCTGGCAGTCTTCATAATCGATAAAATCAAATATTTTGCTTTCGATTACATTAGCCTGCTCCATGAGCCTTTCCTGCTCCACCTCTTCATATCCATGAAGGTATTTATTGCCTTTTTCTGACATGTTATTAAAATTTCCGAAAGATAGATAAAAGATCCAATGTATAGATAGCTGTTGCCTGTACAGTAAAAAAATAAGATTTCAAAGTGATAAATCCCTACTATTCCTTTATCTCAAATCCGGTATACCCCTGCTCCTCTCCAGCTTCGATGAGAAGGTTTTCTA
The DNA here is from genome assembly GCF_000714815.1 of Anditalea andensis. Taxonomy (GTDB): domain Bacteria; phylum Bacteroidota; class Bacteroidia; order Cytophagales; family Cyclobacteriaceae; genus Anditalea; species Anditalea andensis. Next base: position 26,707 of record NZ_JMIH01000028.1, read on the forward strand.
CCAGTGCCTTAGGTGGTCCCTGACTGAGCCAAGCTTCCATGGCTTTAACCGCATGACGGTTACCCTCGATCTCGGCAAACACGGAACCATCTCTTTCATTTCTGACCCAACCACTGATGTCCAGCTCTTCAGCTTTGGCTTTGGTACTTTTTCTAAAAAATACACCCTGAACTTTCCCTATGATAGTAATGCGTTTGTTTGTTTTCATGATTTTACTTATTATCCGCTAATATTAAACACTTATGGTGATTATTAAAAACACCCATTCATTTGTTTAGGATGGTATTTATTTAATAAATGCTTTATTTCAGGGCAAATTCCTTAATTATCAAAAATATATCAGGGACTGTTTTCATGATGCTCGATGTCTTTTCAAAAGCTTTTCAGAACCCCCTTTCGACTTTGTAGATAGCTTTTTTCTGCTTATTTAAAATATTCTAGGGCAACTTGTAGCCTACCTCAATTCTATAACCATTCAAGCCGGAGTGCGATACCTGTTCAAATCTTTGACCATCAATAGTATAATCAGCAAATAATGTGTCAAAAATGGGGGAACTGAAATTTCTGGTGATATTTAGCGTTAAAAAGCTTGAATTGAACACCCCGATTTCCATTATACTCCTGCATTTAGAAATAAACGTTTATGTTCTAAATTTTTATCATTAATCGTGTGAGCGTCATATTCATAAACTGTACCATCAGGAGTGTTCAATGAGCCAGTTCCTTTAGACTCATACTCGGTTTTACTTCGGTCGCGCAAGGCATAATTTCCGGAAAACAAAACCCCAAACCGAATGGCTTCACGACCTGTTACGTCCATGTCATATTTTAAGGATAATGGAATGGCAGACATCACATAATTATGGAAACTGATCAAAATAGGATCATACCCTTTATAGGCAAATTGATAATTATTATTAGCGCTGAATTTAGAATAGCCTGATTCAATGGAGAACCTTTTGAACCTGTATCCTAGAAGTAAGCTGAACTGCCCACTGGAATTGACATAGTTTTGGTCTGGTTTCAGCCTATTTTGACGCCATCTAAGACCGCCTGTCACTAAAACATATCCCCATCTTCCCTTGCCAGTGCATATTTTGCCATTCTGTTGGAATTGAAATAGGTCCTCCGAGGGGAAAGTAAGCTATTTTCATTCTTGGTTGAAAGCTCACTGTAAAATGGATCCATGAAATATAAGGAATCTGAAAATATCCCCTGTGGAATAAACGTCTTATATGCCATTTGCTCCTTTGGAATTCCTGCCATCAGAGAATCTCCTTGGGTCATTCCAAATTGGAAGCTAATGGTGCTGAATAATAGTATGATCAGGTTCATAAATGAAGGTTTTCAAAACTTAAAAAGAGATTACTTGAGCCTATAGGTATATCCCAACATCACGGCGGTGAAATTACCACTTAATCTGTGGGTGCTTTGGTAGGAAGTTCCTTCAAATACTATTTCGTTTAGCTCCCTGATAATAATATCACCGCCTGGTTTTATTCCCCGTTGAGCATCTAGGGTAATGAATTGTCTTTCATCCAATTTATAGAATATTCCTATTTCTGGTCTTAAAAATACATTGAACCTACTTTGGACCTGATGGTAAGAATCATTCAGTAATAGATTATGTATAGGAGTATTTGCATCCCATTTAAGAATTAAGAATTTGTCGTGGTCAATTTTATAAGACTCATCATGGGTAATGGCTAAAGGCAATGCTAAGGAAGCTTGAAATCCGAATTTTGAATGACGGAGATGAAAACTTTTCTTGACTACAGGACTGATCTGGAAAAATGTAGAGGGGAGTGTCTTAGTCCCCATAATTCGTTTTGTATCACTCCTTGCTAAAACAAAACTATATCCAAATCTATTGACTGCAAAATCTAATCCGAATCCCCAATTGCTTTTCTTCTCTTGCATGACAGAAAACTTAAAGCCCACAATCCGGAATTTTGAGTACTAAGCATATCAAAATTTCCGTCTACATTCCATTTATAGGTAGGAGCTCCTATTCTAGCACTTATATACAACTTTTCTTCTTGACCGAAAGCTTTCAGCTGGTATGTGAAAAATAAGTAAACAATAATTAGCAATGGTCTCATCTTGATCGAGTTTATAGGATTATTTACAGTTTAAAAGTACTATTAACTCACTCAATTAATTTGGTAATATCAGGTGTCAAATCTTCATTCAGATCACGCTGACACCCCCCCCGATAAAAATAGTTGATGTTACAGCGAGCATGTAACTCAAGGCATTAATTGTTTTGTTCATTGTTTGAAAAGTTCTTAAGTAAAAAATTAAAATATGGTCAAATATAGATTTAAAAATCAATATAAAAATAAAGTCTTAAACTTTTAATTTCAAACCTTAACTACCTAGTAGTAAGTAGAAAACAGGCCTTAAGAAGGTATTAACTGAAACGGTTTTTTGTACTTGATTCAATTCCTCAAAAACATACTAGACCCGCTCAATTATATTTATATTCATTAGATTAAACCAGTAGCCTACTATTCTTGTTATAGGCACAACATCCAATTTCTGCTATAGATTTTATGAAAGGATTTAAATTTACGAAATATACACCCTCCAAGGATCCCGACAAAAGCACTTTTGAAAACCTGCTGAATATTTTCCTCCAGCTGGTCACTATGACCGGAGGGGATGTGGCCGAGGCACTGAGCTGGCTGACCAATCTGGACAAGCGGTATAATATGACCAGCCCCGAATATGGGATAGGTAATTTTATAGACGACCTGAAAGAAAAAGGATACCTGACAGAGGAAAACCAAAATGGGGAAATCAAAATCACGGGCAAATCAGAACAGCTGATCCGGAAAAATGCGCTGGAAGAAATCTTCGGCAAACTCAAACGGGGCAAAAGCGGCCAGCACAAGACGACCCATACAGGACGCGGGGATGAACGCGGCACCGATCGCCGTGCTTTCCAATTTGGGGACAATCTTGACCAAATAGCCCTCACTGATTCCTTGAGAAATGCCCAGACCAACCACGGGATATCCGGGGATTTTATTCTGACAGAAGATGACCTGGAGATAGTAGAAAAAGAATATAAATCCCAGACCTCTACGGTCCTGATGATCGATATCTCCCACTCCATGATCCTATATGGGGAAGACCGGATCACCCCTGCCAAAAAAGTGGCCATGGCACTAGCGGAACTCATCAAGACACGATACCCCAAGGATACTTTGGACATCATCGTCTTCGGAAATGATGCCTGGCAGATCCAGATCAAAGATCTCCCCTATCTACAGGTAGGCCCATATCATACCAATACCGTGGCAGGGCTCGAACTGGCCATGGACATCCTCCGCAGGAGAAAAAATGCCAATAAGCAGATCTTTATGATCACAGACGGTAAGCCTACCTGCCTCAAGGTGGGGATCAAATATTACAAAAACAGCTTTGGAATAGACAGCAAAATCTTGAATGAAACCTTAAAACTGGCCGCACAGTGCCGCAAGCTGAAGATCCCGGTGACTACCTTCATGATCGCCACGGATCCTTATCTGAAGGAATTCGTAAAAGAATTTACCAAAGCAAACAATGGAAATGCCTATTACAGTGATTTACAGGGTCTAGGAGACCTGATTTTTGAAGATTTCAGCAGAAACCGTACAAAACGTTTTTAACAACATGGATTATAAAAACCTTACAGGAAAAGAATTACAAAGCATCAAAACACTAGGGGAACTCAAAGCCGCCGGATACCAAGCTAAATCCATCAAAGAAGAACTGAGGAGCAACCTTATCCAAAAGATCAAGCACAAAGAAAATGTATTTGAAGGCATCTGGGGATACGAAGACACCGTCATACCCGATATAGAAAGGGCCATTCTTTCCAGACATAATATCAACTTGCTAGGTCTACGTGGTCAGGCGAAAACCAGAATTGCCAGAATGATGACCCTGCTTTTGGATGAATTCGTGCCGGTGGTGAAGGGATCAGAACTGAATGATGATCCCCTGCAGCCCCTTACCACTTTCGCAAAGGGTCTCATAGATGAAAAAGGAGATGCCACCCCCATCAGCTGGTGGCACCGCTCCGACCGATATACCGAGAAACTGGCCACTCCTGATGTATCAGTGGCTGACCTTATCGGCGATGTGGATCCCATCAAAGCCGCTACCCTAAAGCTCTCCTATAATGATGAGCGGGTAATCCATTATGGATTGGTGCCCAGATCTCATAGAAGTATTTTTGTGATCAACGAACTTCCGGATCTTCAGGCCAGGATTCAGGTAGCGCTATTCAATATCCTTCAGGAAGGCGATATTCAGATCAGGGGATTTAAATTAAGATTGCCACTGGACATCCAATTTGTATTTACCGCTAACCCCGAGGATTATACCAATAGGGGCAGTATCGTCACGCCGCTAAAGGATAGGATAGAAAGCCAGATCATCACCCACTATCCAAAATCCATAGAAACAGGGAAACGCATCACCGCCCAGGAGGCCAAGCTTAATGATAAGCCCACAGACAGAATCCATGTGCCGGAGCTGATGAAAGACCTCATAGAGCAGGTGGCCATAGAAGCCAGAAGCAGTGAATATGTGGATGAAAAAAGCGGTGTATCTGCCCGACTGACGATCTCTGCTTACGAAAACCTGATCAGTGCCGCAGAAAGAAGGTTATATCTAAATGATGAAAATACCACAGTAGTAAGGATAGCTGACCTGATAGGGATAGTGCCTGCCATTACCGGTAAGATCGAACTGGTCTATGAGGGTGAACAGGAAGGTGCCGGACTGGTAGCCTATACACTCATCGGCAAAGCCGTGCGAACACTTTTTACCGAATACTTCCCATCACCGGAGCAGAAGAAGCGGGAAAAAGAAGGAAATCCTTATGTACATCCACTGGCTTGGTTTGGAGAAGGAAATGAAGTGGATATCCTGGCATCACAAAGTGATAAAGAATATAAAAAAATCCTGCATAAGATCCCTGGACTGGAAAACATCGTGACCAAAAATGTCAGTGACCTTCCGGAAAAGGAAAAGGAATTCTTCATGGAATTTGCCCTGCATGGCTTGGCAGAATACAGCCAGCTAAGCAAGAAATTGCTGGATACCGGCATGCAGTTCAAAGACCTGTTCAGCAGTATGTTTAATTTGGGAGAAGAAGAGGAGGATGAGGATGATTTATAGAGGTTAAAAAAAAGCCTATTTCTTAGCGTCTCTACGCCTCTGCGTGAACAATTTCCTCGCAGAGGCGCAGAGAATGCATGGGATACTTTTTTAATCCATATCCCATTTTAATGCTTTTTATCTTTCTAATAGACAAAGGTTTCTTTAATTTCCAATTTACATTTATCAATTTCCTCGCTTGACAAATATCCCAAGGTTTTAATTATTCGTGATTTATCTAGTGTCCTTATTTGGTCCCTACCAATCCAGCCTTGTTGTTCATAATGCTTGACTTTAATTTTTGTCGGGTACTTATAACTTTTGGTTGTCATAGGAGCGCTAATTACCGTTCTTAAGCAATCATTCAATTCGTCTGGCGATATTAATACAGAAGCCCTTATTTTCTTAATTTCGCTACCCACTGTTGGGTCAAGATTTACCAGAATTTTTGATATTACTTAACTTCCATTCGTCAAAGTTTTCATCCTCGAATACATCATCAAATTTTAGGTTATCATCCCCACGCTCATTCATTTTCTTGAATGCCGTTCTCAAGCCTTTTCTAGCTTCATCTAATGGTTTAAGAATGATTTTTTCGTCTTCGAGAATTATTTCAACTTTATTTTTAATGTTGTACTTATCAATTGTTGCCTTACTTAATCGAAGTACTTTGGGTTACCTATTTAAATTATGGAAGCTTCCATACCGTTAGATTGTTATTACAAAGGTATTACTTTATCGATAGATTAGAAGATAAAGTTAGGATCATAAAATTTAGCTTATCGGTTTCTGAATCTTAATATGACGTTTTTATTGTTTATTGATTTGTTTAAGGCTTCCTTATTATTTTAATATTTTTCTTAAGCCCTTTTAGATCTGTAACCCCTTCTGAATTACAAAATAATTTTTCTAAGCAGCATATTCAATATCATGAATAAGAAGAGATTAGGGAAATCTATAAGTTTAATAAAACATCAAAGTCATCAGTGATTTTCCGAGTCGCTTATCTTTGGTTAGGTTCTGTGTGAAAAAAAATCTCGCAAAACTTATCCCGTAAGAAACGAAAAGGGATGCGCAAATGAATAGAGTATTTATAATAGGATATATAATTTCCTTTGATAATTTAGTCCACAATTTAAACCCATCTATTTTATAAGTACTTCTTTAAAAACTTTTGCCTCAACCTGAATACTTGGTGATCCTAGGTTTTTATTCCACTCCCCCAAGCTGCTATTCCTCACCAACATTTTGCCGAAAGGCATTTTTACCGGCAAAGTAACAATCCCAAATTCATTATCATTGCGATAATTTAAGAATTCGATCGACACCCAAAATTTTTCTGAAATATTCAGATTGTAATTTTCAAGTTCAATAACATATTCTCCCATGAATTTATTTTCAACCCTAAAGATTTTCTCAAAATACCTTTCTCCGGGTAAGCCGTTAAATTCTGAATTTTCATTGTAAAGATTAACCCTTAATATTAACTCATCCATCTGGTTGTTACTCAGCACAAATTTTACGGCAGTTATTGAGACCGGTTTGTTACCAGGATTTACCTCTATAGCCACTTCTCTCCCTAAATTACCAGATGCCCGGGATTTAATAGGATTAAATGCATAAGCAAAACGGGATTTCAATGTGGAATTCCCATAAATTTTTGTGTCACCTGAAGGGTCAGCAGCCACCAAAAATTCTTCCATATCCAACGCCAACTGGCGCAATAATATCACATTCGCCTTATCTCCCTTCTCCTTGAGATCCTTTACGGATATCCTAAACTTTCCATAGCCCAATCTTGATATTTCAATTGTATCAGTATTGGAAAGCTGATATAAATCAATCGAAAAATATCCAGTGGAGTCAGTAACTGTGCCCATAAATTTTCTCTTTACCCCAATATTTGCGTAAGCTATGGGTTCATCAGTATCTTGGTCAAAAACCACTCCTGAAATAAAGCTGCTACTTTGGGAGAAACAATCAATATTGGTGTAGAAAATTAATATGGCAGATAGCTTGAAGAATAAATTCATTTGATTCATTATATATGATTTATTAATCTGGAAATTTAAAGGTTAAAAGGGATTTTAAATTATATCACTCTCTAAAACTCAACCTGATGTAACTCCACCTCATCATCAAAATTCTTAAACACCCATAAAAATCCGTCCTTAAAAAAACACTTGTCTCCTAATGAAAATCATAAATATGTATGTCAAGAATCAAAAATACACAACTACATTTTGGATTAAAACTTAAATTTAGTTAATCTACTTTTGGCCTTATTTTATAAAATCTAAAGTATATGCATTAAACACGATGGGGGAGCATAATCTCACTCTCTGAATAAATAGAGGATAGCCATAGGAAAAACGAAATTATGGACTATGGTATTTACTCATCACTCATTTTCTTATCGCATTTCCTATATGAATTAATGCTCTATTTACTAATCCTTAATCCACCTATCACTATTCCTTTATAATCCCAACCCTTTTTAATATATTCACGCTTTTAAAAAAATGTAAAGACATGAGCCAGCTTATCATAAACAGTTTTGAGGAATTTGAAAAATACGTAGGTCAGGAACTGGGCGTATCGGAATACCATACCATCACACAAAACCAGGTAAATCTTTTTGCTGATGCGACACTGGACCATCAGTGGATACATACAGATCCCGAGAGGGCTAAATCAGAAGGCGCTTTTGGGGGCACCATCGCCCATGGCTACCTCACGCTATCTATAGTACCTTATCTTTGGGAACAAGTGGTTAAAGTAAATAATTTGTCAATGATGGTTAATTATGGAATAGAAAACCTCCGATTTGCCCAGGCAGTAATGGTAGGGGATGAGGTTAGGCTGAATGCTTCATTAGAAAACATCACTAACCTAAGAGGGACCATAAAAACTGAAATGAAGGTAAAACTGGAAATCAAGGGGCAGAAAAAACCAGCCTTCACTGGTAATCTGGTATTCCTGTACCACTTTAAATAATAACTTCTACCTGTGGATATTCACAGGTTTTTTTATGTCAATTTATTTTTGCCATCATAATAATTTTTTTAAACTAATTGTTTAAATTTATAAAGCACTAACTTTTGACTTTAATGAATATTTCGAAGCAGTCCTCATTCCTATTAATGCTGATAGCATATCTGAACTTTAGCTGTTCTAATTTTCAAAACGAAAAAGAATTTCATGCTTCACTGAGATTTGAAAAAGTAGACAGTGTAAGGATAAATTATTTAGGACAGCTTAACCTCATGGATATAAACCCTGATCATAAAAGGGTTTTGTTATTTAATCAGATGGAGGGAACATTTGTAATCACTGATTTCGAAGGACAAACCCTTTCCTCCTTCACAAAAATAGCAGACGCACCTGATTCCTATGGAAGCTTCCCCCTGGCAGCAGCTAAATTTTCAGAAGACGGACAGAAAATCAATTTGGTATCCAATACCGGTTTATTTGAATATGATTTAGAAGGTAATCTTTCAAACAGTAAAAAATTCGCGGGAGAAAAGTCAACATCTTTTTCAGGGAGGTCTACAGCTGATTCTGAGTTTTATGATCTGGGGGACAAAACATTAATCAAAGCGGTGGAGACTTGGGGAGAATACAAAAGAAATACCCCTGAATTCTATGACCATTTTCTTTTATTGGCAATGATCGATAATAATACCGGCGAAATTAACCGTTTTATGGGACTGGAAGATGATAGCATTTACAAAAACGGCAAGGGACATGATATTGCAGATATGATGCCTATGGTAGATGTGAAGGAGGATAAAATTTATATAGTGGTAGGTAAAGATACCTATCTCAATGTGTATGACCTCAACCCTCCCTATGCGCTATTACAAAGAACTCATTTGCCTCTGACTGACTTTAAGCAGAACCAGGGAGAAGATTTTGCCAAGGTGGATCCTAATATGATCCGGCCGGATATGAGTGCAGGAAGAATTTCCAATGTTAAAGTATTGGATGATTATGTAATCATTAGCTATTTCCAGGGCTATAATGATCAGGATAAGGAAGAGTTTGATCTTATATCGAACTCACAGGAATTTACTGCTTTCAGTTTACGAATGAAGGATAAGTATCCCAAATATCTGCTCCTACTCGATAAGGAAGGAAACAAGATAAAGGAGACTACTGTGCCCGATGGTTTTAATCCTACACAATTTATGGTAAGAGATGACCACCTGTGGTTCATGTCAAACTTAAACGAAGAGATCGAAGAAGATTTTTGGACAGTATATAAAGTGGCTTTAAAAGCAGGTCAATAGAAAAAACTTCATTTATAGTAAAATGTTAAACTTTACATTAGGATAAATAAAATTACTCTTGTTTTTGTATCTGGATTAATCAGGTATAGCTATCAATCCTACCAAATTTTTTACGTACAATCAACTAAAAAGGCCCCAGAAGGAGCCATTTTTAAAATTATATGATATTACATTTCTTTATAAAATTATTTTCCACACAAAGATATAATCTCCACAGATTGCTTGAACAGCATTTGGATAGGGACAGGTTCAAGATGAAAGATATGGATATTTATTCCTAAACTAATCTCCCAGACGGTCTCTTTCTTCTTTACTTCCATTTCTGTTAGACACCCTAAAGCTCTCTCCCTGGGCAAATTTATATCTCAAAGTAAGTCTTACGCCTTGATTACTTCTGTACTGTCTGAACTGGGTATCCATCTGATCAAATTGTATATCCGCATTGATTATCTGGGTACGGAATAAGTCGGTTCCATTTAAGGTAATGCTCAGTTTGTCTTTCATAACGGATTTGGAAACACCTGCATCCACCCATCCAAAAGAAGCTAAGCGGGCCTGTCCATATAGCTGCGGACCTAAATACATCCCCACTACTTCCAGCTTAAATCCGGCTGGCAATACAATATTGTGCTGGGTTCTGGCCAAAAAGGAAGTTTGAGAAACATCCAGTAAAGCATCTCCGATCATTGATTTCCAGGCCTGATGGCTGACCTGTAACATATTGCTGGTGTTCCACCAGGGAGCCAGGTCTACCGGTATGATACCTCTGAAATTAAAATTTCTAGCTTTATCAAAATTTGCCGTATATGTGGTGGTAGTTCTAGTTGCCTCATCCTGTGTAAAAATTTGCTGAAATACGTCTTCGGTTTCTGAGTAACTCACGGATACCTGATAGGCATTTTTGATCACATGGTTCATTTCAAAATTATTTGAAAATTGAGGTCTCAGTGCTGGGTTACCCTCTTCTGTGGTCAGAGGATCTATATAGAACACAAACGGGTTGAGCAGTCTATAATTAGGCCTGGTAATTCTCCTGTTCAAATTATAGTTAATGGAATAATTATCACTTAATTTATGTTGCAGAAACATACTGGGAAAAAGGCTAAAATATCGCTGTGTATTAATCTGTCCCATCGTAAGAGAATTACCTTGGATGTCAGAATATTCACCTCTTAATCCAGCCTGAAAGCTTAAATTTGGAAATATAGAACCTTTATAAGTAGTATAGGCCGCTAACACATTTTCATGATATACAAATGCATTGCTGTTGGGATCTGGCATAAATGGTTCTTCTTCTACGCTCCTGCTCAAATTTAGGTCATTATCAGAACGAACCCAGCTTCCTTTTAATCCTGACTCTAGGACTTTACCTTTGCCAAATGGTTTGATAAAATCTACTTTCGCAGTGAATATATGGTATTCCATGTCATTAATGGTCATAATCCTATCTCTGCTTAGATTTTCTCTTTCACCCATGTAATATTCATTGGACAGGATACCCTCACTATCAGAATACATTTTGGTATAATCTATATCAGAAGTAATTTTGGTACCTAAGGTGTCCAGCTGTCCTACATAGTGAAGGTTTGCAAAAACCCGCTGGGTACCTGATCTATTGTCATTTTCAGATAGAATGTAATTTCTAGCGGTCAGTCCAGGGTTTGTAATAACAGTTCGGCTATCACTGATATCGGTACCCCTATTATCTGACAATTGTAAATTCATACCCAAACTGTGATTTTTATTCACTTCATAGTCTGCCCCTCCTGTAAAAAACTTATTATTTCTCTTCATGATCATATCATTAGCCTGATCAAAGCTGGATACACCTTCCTCCAGCTGAAAATTCCTATTGATGTTCAGTTCATTCAATATATTGTATTCACTATAATTAAAGCTGGCATTGGTAGTCCATCGGCCTTTTTTCACATTCACAGTAGCACCTCCGAAGGGAGCATAGTAGCCATTATATTGATTTCCTGCCTGAAAATTACCAAATACACCATCCATATTGTTTTTCTTTAATTTTATATTGATGACACCAGCAGCTCCTTCAGCATCAAACCTTGCAGAGGGATTATTGATAACTTCTATGCTTTTGATATTCTCAGCTGGCATGGCTCTTAAAAAGTTGGCCAGATCCTGCGCACTCATATAGGTCTGTCTGTCATTGATCATCACCGTTACCCCTGAGCGCCCATTTAAATTTATATTACCGTCCTGATCTACAAAAACGCCAGGTGAGCGCCCGATAACATCAAGGGCCGTATTCCCCTCTGCCATGACGGTTCCTTCTATATTGATAGTGGTTTTGTCGGCTTCAATGGTTACCTCCGGTCTGGCAGCTCTCACTTCCACCTCGCCTAAAGAAGCCATCTCCTCCTGCACCTGAATAGTGCCAAAATCCTTTACGGCACCGGGCTGAAGGTCAAAGGCTTCGGATACATAAGTCTCAAATCCAATGGTAGAAATTTTAATTTTAAAAGTCCCCGATTGGGAAGTGCTGATAGAAAATTTACCGTTTTCATCAGAAACGCTCCCTGTGATAAGTTTTCCGGAAGATGCTTCTATTAATGCTACATTGGCAAAGGGAAGCACTTCATCCCTGGAGTCTTTTACCTGTCCAGTTATCTGACCGGTTTCTTTAGCTACTACATGGCTGGCACCCAATAGAAAGATAAAAACGATCGCAAAAATCTGATAAGAAAATTTCATAGAGTTGGTATTATAATAGATGATACCAACCCTATTGAAAAAGCGGTGCCAATACAAAAATTTACATATAAAAACCTGATTTATAATAATTTACGAAATAAAACAGAATATTGTATGTACTGATAATGAACACTTTTATTGTTCGCTGGACGTACAGTTTTTTATAGAAACAGTTAAATAGCTAAAAAGGCGCCAAGGAACTTAAGAGGAACAATCATGGTGCATACTGAAGATTTATAAGATTTAAGCTCACAGTAAAAAGGCTGTTTCTCATAAAATCTTTGTTTCATTTGAATCTTTGCAGGAAAAATTCTTAGCGCCTTTTGCATTTCACCTTATCGGACTTTGTATGAAAAAAATTCAATGAACAAAAAAACTCCGATCCGGAAAATCCCGATCGGAGCATTTATTACTGAGCCAACTATTAGGCTTCGTTAAATCTTCTGTTGACTTCATTCCAGTCTACTACATTCCAAAATGCAGAAATGTAATCTGGTCTTTTATTTTGGTAATTCAAATAATAAGCGTGTTCCCATACATCAAGTCCTAAAATAGGGGTACCCTGGTCATCGGCAACATCCATCAGCGGATTATCCTGGTTAGGGGTAGAAGTTACTGCTACTCCACCAGATCCGTCTTTGATAAGCCAAGCCCATCCAGAACCAAATCTTGTAGCAGCTGCTTTTTCAAATTCTTCTTTAAAGGCTGCAAAAGAACCAAATTTATCATTGATAGCATCAGCAAGCTCACCTGATGGTTCTCCTCCGCCTTGTGGAGACATGATTTTCCAAAAAAGAGAATGGTTATAGTGTCCACCTCCATTATTTCGGACAGCAGTAGGTGCTGAAGAGATATTGCTCATCAATTCTTCCAAGCTTTTTCCTTCAAGGTCGGAGCCTTGGATAGCTTCATTAAGTTTGGTAACATAAGCATTGTGGTGTTTACCATGGTGGATTTCCATGGTTTTCGCATCGATATGCGGTTCCAATGCACTAGTGTCATAGGGTAGGTTAGGGAGTTCAAAAGCCATTTTTTGTTAAAATTTAAAGGTTAAACATTAAAATCTCCTATTTTAAAAGGTATATAGGGTAAACCAAACTATTTGATAAATGGTTCTTTAAAATTTTTCATTCTACTTATTTCTTAAAATTTTAAAAAACTCCTGTAATAAATGGTTGGACTCCTGAGCCATCATACCTGAAAAAACCTTTGTTTTGGGATGCAACACTGGGGCCTGTAAGGTAGAAAAACCGCGATGTAGATCCTCTGCTGCAAAATGCAGTTCTCCTAGTTGAGCCCAGAAAGTAGCCCCTGCACACATTATACATGGCTCGAGAGTAACATAGAGTTTACATTCTTTGAGGTATTTTGATCCCAAATAATTGGAGGCCGCAGTTATGGCTAAAATCTCTGCATGAGCTGTCACATCTGTAAGTTTTTCGGTCTGATTATAAGCCCGGGATATTATAGTATTCCTACAGACCACTATGGCACCTACAGGAATTTCTCCATCATCAAACGCTGTTCTGGCCTGCTTCATAGCCTCATTCATGAAATATTCGTGTGAGTACAACTCCATAAAATGAAGTTAACCGATTTTCTTTTAAGACCAAAACACAACGTGCATATGCTGGGTATAAAAAAAGTGACTTGTGGATGAAAAATAAAATAGAACTACAAACGGTCAGAAAATCATTACCAATGGTTTAACTTTTTTATTCATTTGATGGTTATTCCGAAACATTAGCCAACTATATGACCATACCCGAAAATTTAATTTATACAGACCAGGAAGCACCTGGGATACTTAGAAAAAGAGCCGGCACCGGATTTTATTATGTAACTACCCAGGGTACGAAAATAACCGCTAAAACCACTTTAAAAAGAATCGAACAACTCGTCATCCCACCCCAGTGGAAAAAGGTATGGATCACCAAAACACCCAAAGCCCATATACAGGCGGTAGGGTATGATCAGAAAGGCAGGAAACAATACCTTTATCATCCCAAATGGATCTTACACCGCCAAAACTCCAAATACGAGAGGCTCCGGCACTTCGGAGAAGCATTACCTTCTATTCGCAAAAGAATAGCGAAGGACATCAAAAGAGAGGGCTGGCCAAAAGAAAAAGTTTTGGCTATTATGGTAATGATTCTAGATGAGGCTTTTATCAGGGTAGGAAACCTTTCCTATGCTAAAGAAAATGGCACTTATGGGCTGAGTACGCTTAGAAGAAAACATGTCAATTTTCAGGATGGGATCGTCAGTTTTGAATTCAAAGCAAAGAGCGGAATATATCAGAAGGTGACACTCGAAGATGAAACGCTGGTCAACCTGGTCAAAGACTGCCATGATCTACCTGGATACGAATTGTTCAGGTACTATGATGATGCTACTAAGTGTTATTGTAACCTGATGAGCGATCATGTAAATGAATACCTTCGGGATATCACAGGAGAAGATTTTTCTGCCAAAAACTTCCGGACCTGGGCCGGATCCGTCCTCACGTTGAAGCTGAAAAAAGAGGCCGAACAAGAAATAGAGGAAAACCCCCGAAAGAAACTGGACACCACTTTGGTGAATCTAGTAGCTCAAAAGCTTAATAACACCGTCAGTGTATGCAGACAATACTACATTCATCCACAAATACTGGAAAAAGCCTTCTCACTGGATCTTGATGTGGAAATGAAATATGCAAAAACTAAATATAAAAAATACAGAAATAAACTTCAGCCTGAAGAAATCCTTACACTGCATCTGCTGGATGAAAAATAAGCCCTCTTTCATACTGTATCTCGAGTGACTGTCGATAATAAGAACGAATTTTATTATACATAATGATTAAGCTTACAGTTATAAAAACGGGAAAAATATAAAGGCTGGACCATTATGCCCAGCCTTCTAATATGCTTAGCGGCCACTGATCAGGTCAAATATCTCTTTCCTTACCCCTTCATTGATAATAAGGGCGAGGATCAATGACACCAACAATCCGATAAAAGCTTTATAAACATCATTCCGTGCCAGTCTCCAGGCTCTAACCAGTCGGGCTTTTCTCTTCTTTAATTTTTTTGATTTTGCCAAAGCAATAGAAAGCTCTCTACCTCCCAACAGACCTATAAATACCCATGTGGTACTCATAGGCATATTGCTGTACATTTTGAAATAAAACAAAATTATCGCATAAACAAAATCTACTATCGTAGCAGCTCTTACATCGGTTACTTTCGTTTTTTCTGTGACTATTTTTTGAATTCTGTCACCTTTCATGTAGAAAAGGAAACCTAATCCAAAAAATACCACCCCTGCATAGACTATAAATTCCCATACATCGAGCCGACGAGGTAAAAATACCGCAATATTGGCAGCATCCTGCATGATCCATACAGCCCACAATGTACCAGAAGTAAACCATTGCAGTACATACCAGTAAGGTTTAGGCTTGCCTTTCAAATAATTGGAAACAAACTTTTCAAGCACATACCACACTACTATGGCTATTACAAATGCTAGAATATAACCTATGAAACTTTTCTGGACCACTCCTGCAATAGTCCCAGCCTTATAGGTAAAGACATTAAGCAATAAAAATGTAGTCGAAACCGGCATCCTCAATCGGGTCATTACCAATAGTACTATCGGTGCAGCCAACTGCAGAAATACAAAGCTGGTAGGTGCCTGGTCTAAACCTGGTACCTGAAGCCTTTCATAACTGACGTCCCCATTGTTAAAATACCAGCTAAACCAAACTGTGCCCACGAAAATCAACCCCATGAATAACCACAGGTAATACCACTTTCGGGTTTGGTTGGACGCTATAAAAGTCCCTATGGTCTGTATACTGTCATTTGCTATGGCAGAATAAGCAGCCAGAAAAAACCCAAACCACATAGCTGCATAGGTATAAGGAGTAATGATTCCTGCTATGGATACCAATACGCATATCACTACCAAGAAGGATTTTTCTTTTTTAGAGAAATCAAAAAGTGAATAGGCAGCTTTGGATAAAGCATCCTGGTTAATATTTTGATCTTTTAATTTTGCCATAAATGTTTTTTCGGCTGAAATAATTTTCCGCGCAAAGTTAAAGAAGTTTCATCGGCATATATATTAATAAATTGTTAACTCATCGCTAACATTTAGTAACAATCACCTGAACCAGTATTTGGAATCCAAAGGTAGGGATTGAATTATATTTATCAAACTCTGGAATAAATTGAAATAAGAGGTCTTCTTCCATTAAAATACACTTTTTCAGACTACTGCCATTGTTAACAAAAGCTTCATATTGAATCCGTATTTATATACCAATTGTGACGTTACTTTGTAAGATTATATATCATTCCAGCCAAACCCTGCCAGCAATTTTAAATGAGTAAAATCCAGTCCGCAAATGGAAGCTATTTTAAGCTCATCATGGCTATGCAACTGGTTTTAGCCTTTGTGCTTTTTGTATTTTCAATTGATTTACTTACTTATTCTTTAGGAACCTTCAGTAATGATGTCACCAAAGATATTTTTACAGCTACTCTTAACCCTTTTGTAGGATTATTTATAGGCTTGCTCATGACAGCCATGTTTCAGTCCAGCAGCATGATCACTGCCATGGTAGTAGCGGTGGTCGCTTCAGGTAGCCTGTCACTCATTCAGGCGGTTCCGGTAATCATGGGGGCCAATATAGGCACCACACTCACCAGTACATTGGTATCATTCACTTTTATAATGAAGAGAAATGAATTTAAAAGAGCATTGGCTGCTGGGGTGCTGCACGATATATTTAACATTCTTACAGTAATCATCCTTTTCCCACTGGAACTATATTTTGGGTTTTTAAGCTATTTTTCTGAATACCTCACCCATACTTTTTTTGCAGCGGATGACCCTACCAAAAGTGAATTCATATATAATGTCCTGATCACCCGTCCCTTTACTTTATGGATTACCCAGCTTTTTGCTCAACCGATATTATGGTTTATTTTAGCTATACTGCTGGTGTTTGGCTCCATTAAAATTTTATCTGAAACAGTATATAAGGCGTTTCTCTCTACCCATTTCAAAAATCTAAGCGAGCATGTATTTAAGGCGCCTTTACTGACCTTTATTTATGGCATATTGTTTACAGCAGCTGTACAGTCTAGTACAGTGACCACTTCACTGGTCGTACCTGCAGTCGCGACAAGAAAGATAAAACTGGCGAAAATTTTTCCTTTTATCATAGGCGCCAATATGGGCACCACCATCACAGCCATTATAGCTGCTATTTATAAAACCGAAGCAGCTATCAGCATTGCTATTGTCCATGTAATTATAAATTTAATAGGAGCTTTGATTTTTCTGCCATTCCCAGCTATACGCCATATCCCGGTCATGATAGCCAGCTTCTTTGGAAGAATTTCTATTAATAAAAAATATGTGAGTTTGGCATATATCCTGATGACTTTCTTTATCATTCCTTTTCTTTTGATATATTTCAATAAGAAAGATGATGTTCAGGTCCATGATGCTCGCAGTAAAGAGAAAAACAAAGAGATACTGGTCCCTAAGAAAACCCATTTAGACAAATCTGCTACTCAGCAGCTGTTTTTTTAAGATATTAACTGTTTTTTACCAGTCCTTCCAGTATTTGGAGTCCAGCGCTGGTGCCAATCCTGTCAGCTCCAGCATGGATAAGCGCCACAGCCTGTTCATATGTCTTGATGCCCCCGCTGGCTTTAATGCCCACGTTACTGGGAAGTATACTCCTCATCAAAGAAATATGCTCTACCTTGGCCCCTTCGGGAGCAAATCCGGTGGAAGTCTTGACAAAGTCGACCCCAGCATCACTGCAAATTTCGCAGGCAGTGATAATTTCCTTCTCATCTAAATAGGCGGTTTCTATGATGACTTTAAGGAGTCGCTCTTCTTCATGACAGAAGGTGGCCAGCTTTGCCAATTCTATTTTGGGCCAGTTCATGCCTGTTTTGAAAGAAGTAAGTGACCAGACCACATCTATTTCATCTGCACCGTTTCTGATAGCCTGTTGGGTTTCAAAAACCTTCGTTTCGGTCATGTTATATCCAAGCGGAAAACCTACCACAGTAACCACTTGAGTATCTGTATCGGCAAGTTCCCTTTTCACTTTTTTTACCCAAAAAGGAGGGACGCAAACGCCGACAAAATTATATTTCCTAGCTTCTGCTATCAGCAGTTCTATGTCCGCATCCACCGTTAATGGCTTTAAGACAGTTTGCTCTATATATCGCTCTAAGTTTTTCATTGTTAATTAGTAGTTATGGGATTTACATACCCTTCCAGATAGGTATAGGCAGGCATTAATTTCCCGTTTTTGGCTATAGTTGCCTTTTCTAATAAATCAGAGGATTCCAGCATGAGTTCAGGTATAAGATATTGCATGAGCTGATTGCCAAAATCACGGGAAGCATCTCTTGGCAACTCACAGGGCAGGTTATCTATAGCCATTACCGATATACTATGCTGAGACCCAAAAGCAGGAATTTCCCGCATCGTTTTTCTATCCACATCATACACAGGATCTGCTACACTACTGGATCTCAAGGTAGTTGGGATAGACCCATCGATATCACATGAAATATCGGCTATCACCGAAATGTTAAAATCATCTGCCAACAAATCTTTGGGAGCAAAAAGCCTAGGTGCTCTGGGATGCCAATAAGCTGCTGCAAACAATATATCACATGCCTCTGTATATTTGAGAAAGTCACTCTCGTAAAGCTCGGGGTGAGAATGAAATTCTTCTCTGTTATATACACCATCTGCTTTCCTCCTATTATAATCTTCCGATGAAAGGACCGCATATACAGGCACTTCATAATATTTACTGATCAAATCTGCCGGAGAAACCTCTTTGACCTTTACAAGCTTCAATATTTCCTGAACTCCCCCTCCTACTTTACCAGTACCCGTAATGACCATTTTTATAGGAGGAAGACTTATTTTTTTCAGTTCTTGTTTCAATTCCTGAATGTCATAGCAGTCTATAGCTCTCTTTAAATCAAATAACCCTGTTTTTTTTCCATATGTCCATAGTCCATTATACGCACCCACTATTCCAGCCCATTTTCCAAAAGCCACCAGTCTATTTCCATTTTTATCCTTGATCCCTTCGTAATCGATGAGGGTAACGTGGTTTTCCAATATATGCTGTAACATACGCCTATTGGCTTCCTGCTTTTTAGTAGTATGCGAAAAAAATATATATGTTTTGTTTGGAATTATAGATGCTATAGGCACTTCCTTAATTCCCATCAGAATGTCGCAATCTTCTACTTCTGCAGATACCGTAAGGCCCTCATCAATGTATTCACTGTCAGCAAAACACCTATGAGCACTGGGTTCGATAATAAAATCAAAATAACCTTCAGCATTTCTGACTATAGTAGCCAATTGGCTGGGATCAAAAGGCACCCGTTTATCATAGGGGTTTTTATTTTCTTTAATCAAGCCTATTTTCATACTTATACCAAGAATTAAGTTATTATTTTACCGCTTTAAGCTTTATCTTCACACAAACCTTATCCAAAATGTCATACATCCTATTATTGATGAGCTGGGCTCTCTTCTATTTTATTCACAGCGTTCTTGCCAGCTTGAAGATAAAAAGAAATATTCATCGATACATGGGAAAAGGGTATAAATGGTATAGGTTTTTTTACGCTTTGATATCATTATCCCTCTTTGTCATCATATTTTTTTATGGGGCCACTATTCCTACGGTTATACTATTTCCCACAGGTGATTTCGGTGAATATATGGCTCTCATGCTTTCTGGAATAGGAACAATCATACTCATTAAGGCTTTCAAATTTTTTGGACCGCTGCGGTTTTTGGGTTTGCCTTTACATAATGACCTGCATGAACCACAGGAATTAATCGTCCAGGGAATACATCGCTATCTACGACATCCCGTTTATCTTGCACTAATATTTATTTATCTGGGTTTCTTTTTATATATGCCTACTACGGTCTCACTGGTACACCTGGTAGCATTGATCATATATATACCGATAGGCATTTACTTTGAGGAAAGAAAATTAATCACCATTTTTGGACCAGCATATGAGGACTATAAAAAAGAGGTCCCATCATTATTACCTAAATTCACAAGATGACAGAATTAATCATATATGCGGCTATCTTTCTGCTCCTAATCGCCCATACCGTCATGGCAGGCAGCATGTATATGAAAGTCCACCAAAATAAAAGCTTATCCCTAGAAGAAAAAAATTTATGGAAATTGCGGGCATTGATCTTCCCGGCATACTATTATACTCTATACAGGAAGGCAACCCCCCCCTCTAAGGACGTCTGATAACCGCAAATAAATAAGATAGTGTAAGTTCCAGGCTACTGAAATTCATATCAAATACCCTATCCAAGCCCTCTGGCCTGCCAAACTCATAACCAAACCTTAGTTCTGCCTGTACTGTGTTTCTTCCCAGCAACCTTGAGAGACCTACACCACCAGTAAGACCATACATGAATCGCTGGGGAGCGTCTGTTTCCCTTCCATATTGTGGCATGGAAGGCAGACCTAGATCATTGGTTTCATGTGTCCTTCTTATATCACTGGCATTTAATAACATTCCAAAATGCGGCCCCATTTTTATATGGAACCTGTTTTTATTTCCAATATAAAAATTTGATAGCACAGGAACCTTCATATAATTTAGACGTGATTCATTCACATTACCTAGCGTATCCTGTTCTGCATAACCGTGGGTGAGCCACTGAACTTCCAGCTGAACTCCTGCATTATCAGCAAAAAATTGCTCGATCACAAAAGAATAAGTAGGGGTCAAAACATCACCTGTCCTCCTTGGCGGTGCCCCTGGTGCAGATCTATAACTGACATTCGATGAAGAATATCCCGCCCTGACTCCTAAACTGGTCTGTGCCTGCATATCAGCAATCACAAATAAGAGTAACGACAAGCTCAATAAAATTTTTAACATTGCATGCATGTGCCAAAAATAGTGAATAGATCTATCATATGTCAATGAAACCGAATATTATCTGGGAAGGGAATTTCCATTTTCACCTAGATATCTATATCGATGTATATACAGCTGACAATTCGAAAAAAAATAGCAACATGATGATAATCACAAATTAATTTCCCCCTAAGTAATGAGTGTTTTTATATCCCTTTATGGCAGCGTACATTTTAAACCATATTATTGGAATTTTTAGAAACATTACCACATAAAAAAAGCCGCACTAATGGCGGCTCTTTCTATTTTTTAGGTTTCTTTTTTACCTCTTCTAGATCATCCCTATCTCTCAGTTTTTTATCATCTACATTCTTGTTCAGAAATTCGTTGATCTTATCGATAGAAAACGAACTGGAAATTTCTCCAAATGAATTGATTTTCATTTTGAAGCCTTCCAAGTCTGCACTTACTTTAGGATTTTCGTCCTTTTTTGATTTCTTGGCCATAGCTTTATCCTTTTTCAGGGTTCAATGGATACTTACACTGCTATCTACTGGTGAAGCCGATAGACAGACTATACAGTTACCTTTAACTTATCTAACGCAAAATCTATTCTTTTGGATAACTCTTTTTTACCTAATATAGTAAATACCTGCATAAGATCCGGTCCAGCGCCTATTCCAGTAACTGCCAGTCTTACTGCCTGCATCACCTTACCCAATTTGATACCGTTTTCCTCAGCAGCAGCCTCGAGAAGTGTCTTTGCATTTTCAGGATTGAGGTCATCATCCAATGATAAGAGTTTGTCCCGATAGGTAGATAACACGGTTACTGCCTCATTGTTCCAGCGCTTAGCTGCCACGCCCTCGTCAAATGTATCCGGAGCTATTATCATAAATTTCCCTTCTTTCCAAAGATCAGAAGGGAAAGTGGCTCTTTCTTTCATTAAGGTTACAATGCTTTCAGCTTTATCCTGGGAGATACTGATGCCTTCTTTACTAAGATCTGTCAAAAGGTATTCGGCAAGCTCGGCATCTAATTTTGACCTAAGATACTGCTCGTTAAACCATTTGGCTTTATTGATGTCAAATTTGGTTCCTGATTTGCCTATCCTGTCTATGGAAAAAGCCTCTATTAACTCATCTACGCTGAAGATCTCACGGTGATCCCCTGGATTCCAGCCAAGAAAGGCCAGGAAGTTTAAGAAGGCATCAGGCAGGTAGCCTGATTCTTTAAAGCCCTGTGCTTTTTCACCAGATGTTGGATCAGTCCAATCGAGTGGGAAAATAGGAAAACCGTGTTTTTCTGCATCTCTCTTTGATAGCTTTCCATTTCCGTCAGGCTTCATCAAAAGAGGGAGGTGGGCAAACTGCGGCATAGTATCCTCCCATCCAAAATATTTATATAGCAATACGTGAAGCGGTGCAGAAGGCAACCATTCTTCCCCACGGATCACGTGTGTGATATGCATCAGATGATCATCTACGATATTTGCCAGATGGTATGTAGGCATACCGTCAGATTTCATCAGTACTTTATCATCCAGAGTACTGGAGTGAACCATCACCCAACCGCGGATCATATCATTTAATCTGACTTCCTCTTTCCTTGGTATCTTTATACGGATCACATAGGGGTCACCGGAAGCCAGTCTTTCCTTTACTTCATCATCCGGAAGGGTAAGGGAATTTTTCATCTGGGCCCTAGTAATAGAATTGTACTGGGGCGAAACCACCCTCGCGGCAGTGAGCCTTTCCCTCATCGCTTCAAGTTCTTCTGCTGTATCAAAGGCATAGTAAGCATGGCCCTTCTCCACCAGGTCCAGTGCATACTGCATGTACATGGGCTTACGTTCCGATTGTCTATATGGCCCATATTGACCTTCAGACCAGGGGCTTTCATCGGGCACTACGCCGATCCACTCGAGGGCATCTTTGATATATTCTTCTGCGCCGGGCACGAACCTATTCTGATCAGTATCCTCAATGCGGAGCAGAAATTTACCGTTGTTTTTCTTAGCAAAAAGATAATTGTAAAGGGCAGTTCTCACCCCACCTATATGGAGCGCTCCTGTAGGGGATGGCGCAAATCGTACACGTACTTCTCTGTTCATTTTAAATTCTTTTCCTTCGAAGGTAAAACCACCGTATAAATTGACAGTTTTGGTCTCACCAAATATGATACAAAGATAGCAAAAAGATAGGGAAGGAGGTAGAAATTAAATGGTTTTCGGCGTAAGTATTAGGGTAATACCTTCATTATGAAAAAGTAAAACAGCATGAAATAGAGCATGGGTAAAAGTATAATCATTGATGTGTCCTAAAAGCCTGCATTACAACATCTCGATTATGTATAATTTCATCACCACCTTCAGAACGGGAAGATTTATGCTGTTTTTAAAACATTTATAAACAGATAATTTAGATATTATATATTGGCAGGATTATAGTACAACGATTTACCTCTCATCATTACTTTAACCTTATTTTTTAATGAAAACACTGACTATTCATATCTGGGAAAAACTCAAAACCAGCTTTTGGTTTATTCCTGCTGTAATTGTTTTGGCATCCATCATCTTATCGATAGTTCTAATTGATCTAGACAGTAATTACCATGTAGCCTTTGAGGGTTTCTTTTCCCATTTTATAACAGAAGACGTAGAGTCTGCCAGACAGATCCTCTCTACCATCGCCGGAGCGATGTTAAATGTTACCGGTATCGTATTTTCTATTACATTGGTAGCACTAACCTTAGCCTCTTCGGAGTTTGGATCTAGGTTACTACGGAATTTTATGAATGACAGGCTCAATCAGGTTGTCCTGGGGACCTATATCGCTACTTTTATTTTTTGCATTTTGATATTAAGGGTAGTGAAAGGCGTTGAGGATAATGAATTTATTCCCAACATTTCCATATTTGTAGCCATAATCATATCTATAGCTAACATATTTTTACTCATTGCCTACATCCATCATATTGCAGTAAGCATACAGGCCGATTATATCATCACTGATGTAGGCAAAAACCTGAGAAGCAGTCTCAAAATACTATATCCGAACCAGATAGGCACTCATAATTTCGAGCAAAGTGAGGTGTTTTTGAAAGAACATACAGATAAGATTCCCATCAAAACCTTGATTTCTAACCCTAAAAGCGGGTATTTACAGCTTATAAATGGCGAAAACTTACTTCAGATCGCTAAAGATAATGATCTGGTATTTGAATTTGACCATCGACCGGGAGATCTCATAGTAAAAAACATGACTTTAGCCAAAATCAGTTCTCATGCTCCTTTAAATGAAAAAACCATAAAAAAAATTACAGCTGCCTTCATTCTCGGAGAAAACAGGACACCTACCCATGATGCTGAATTTTCTGTGCACCAGCTGGTGGAGATCATTTCCAGGGCACTTTCATCTGGTATAAATGATCCTTTTACCGCTATCACCGCTTTGGATAAGCTTACTGCCAACCTTAGTGAACTCGCTGCAAACATATTCCCATCAGGCTACAGATTCGATGACAATGGACATCTGAGAATGATATTAAACCCACTTACTTTTGAAGGCCTAGTGAATGCAGCCTTCAATCAAGTGAGGCAATATTCAGCTAATAATCCTGCTGTTTTGATCCGTTTAATGGAAGGTCTGTTTACCATCAAGCAATTTACCCGGGACCAAACCCGTTTGAAAATATTAAGAAGACATGCAGATATGTGTATGAGGGCTGGAGAAAATGGTTTTTCAGAACCAGAAGATATCAAAGATTTACGTGGGAGATATGATCAGTTTCTGGAAGATTGGGTTTGAGCATTTAAAGCAACTATACCTGCTCCTCAACACTTACATTTCATCGCGTGAATGAAAAGCCTCCACATTCGATATATAAAAAAAAGGGACCCATTTGGATCCCTTTCTGCTTTATAAACAAAGCTATTATTTTCTTGCTCTGATCTTTTCTTTGATCTTGGCAGCTTTTCCGTGACGTCCTCTTAGATAGAACAGTCTCGCTCTTCTTACTTTACCTTCTCTAAGCACTTCGATTTTTTCGATGCTAGGGCCGATGATTGGGAAAATCCTTTCTACTCCGATACCGTTTGAAATTTTTCTTACCGTGAAAGTCTCTCCGTTAGTATTAGGATTCTTTCTCTGGATTACTGTACCTTGGAACTGCTGAACACGCTCTTTGTTACCTTCCGTAATCTTTACGTGAACATTGATCGTATCTCCAGCCTTGAAAGAAGGGAATTTCGATCTTACATCTTTGTATTCCTCTTCTACAAATTTAATTAGTTCGCTCATATCTTTATCCTTTATTTGCTTTCGCAATTAGAACTGCAAATCTATGCAATTTTATTTTTCTATTAAATTAATTCTCAAATATTTACGTAAATCGCCACCTTAGAAATCCCTGCCCTTCAGCAGATCAGGTCTTCTTTCTCTGGTCCGGCGAACCGATTCTTCAAACCGCCATTCGTCTATCTTTCCATTATGTCCCGAAAGTAATATATCCGGCACTTTCATGCCCTCATACACTGCAGGCCTGGTAAATACAGGAGGAGCCAACAGGCCGTCCTGAAAGGAATCTGTCAGTGCGGAAGTCTCATCATTGAGCACTCCCGGAATCAAGCGGATCACTGCATCTGTCACTACGGCGGCTGCCAGCTCTCCTCCGGATAAAACAAAATCCCCAATACTGATTTCTTTGGTGATGTATTTTTGCCTTACCCTTTCATCCACACCTTTATAGTGTCCGCAAAGAATGATAAGGTTGCCTTTGAGAGAAAGTGAGTTGGCCATACCCTGATCGAATGTCTCACCATCCGGAGTCATGTATATTACCTCATCATAGTCCCTTTCGCTCTTCAGTGCATCTATACACCTGGCGATAGGCCCTATCATCATGACCATGCCTGCACCGCCACCAAAAGCATAATCATCAATCTGTTTATGCTTATCAGTGGAGTAATCTCTAAGATTATGCAGTTTTACCTCTGCTAGTCCTTTATCTTCTGCCCTTTTAAGGATAGAATGTGAAAATGGACCCTCCAGCAATCCCGGAACTACCGTAATGATATCTATGCGCATGGACTAATCTTCCAGATAAATGTCAAGTAAACCTTCTGGCAAGTGACAGAAAACTTTTTTTGCTGTCTTGTCTACTTTGGTAATGATACCGTCCTGTATAGGGATCAGTACTTCTTTTCCTTTGTAGTCCAACCCTATCAAATCCTGGGTCTGAAGGTCATATATTATCTTAATCTCTCCCAATTCGCCGTGGTTTTGATCCTCCACAGTAAATCCTATGAGGTCATGGAAGTAATACTGATGGTCCTCCAAGGTAGGAAGGGCATTCAGCGGTAAATAAACAACAGCCCCTACCAGGGTACTGGCATCATTTACAGTTTCATACTCCTCAAATTTAGCCAGCGCCTTATTACCGGGCTGCAGGACAAAATGCTCGAGGAAGTAAGGTGCCAATCGTGACTTTTGCTCTAAAAAGACATGTTCGAGGTCTTCATATTGCGATGGGTCATCTACATCCAGGACTACGGTAACTTCTCCATGCAAACCATGAACTTTAGAAATGTAGCCGATTTGGTAACAGTTGTCTATGTTCACGGATAGTGGATTTGATTAAGCGTTGTTTTCTTCTTCGTTAGCTTCAGGAGCTTCTTCGGAGGCTTCGCCTTCTTCAGCAGGAGCATTAGCAGCTTCGGCAGCAGCCTTGGCTTCATCTTCTCTCTTTTTGATAGCTTCTAGACGGGCTTCTTTTTTAGCAGTCTCAGCAGCAAGGGCTTTCTGACGGGCTTCATCTTTAGCCTGAGTCAATTTATCCTTCTTGCCAGTGATAGCTTCTTCTTTAGAAGTGATCCAGTCTTCGTATTTTTTGTCTGCATCTTCCTGAGTAATAGCACCTTTCAAGACGCCTATCTGAAGGTGTTTCTTAAGCATTACACCACGGTAAGAAAGCATAGCCTTAACTGTATCCGTTGGCTGGGCACCGTTCAATAACCACTTAAGAGCACGCTCATTGTTGATATTGATAGATGCTGGGTCAGTGTTAGGATTATAAGATCCGATTTTTTCGATAAAGCGTCCATCACGTGGAGCTCTTGCATCAGCTACTACTACGTCATAGATGGCCATTCTTTTTCTACCTCTACGCGATAATCTGATTTTTACTGCCATATTATATTGATATTTAGTTAATTGGTGGATCCCGTCCACCTTATTTTTGGACTGCAAAGATAACTCATTAATATGGAAAAGTACAAGTAGCTTTAATTTTATTTGTGGAAGTTCAAAATTTTGGGTTAAATTGCGGGCATTAATGATGATGATATAGGATGACCGGTTATTTATGCATAGTGCCTGGAGGAGCGAAACCAAAGGACCTTGTAGTAAAGAAACTGGATACTTATTGCCTTAGAATTCCTACTTTATTCATTATCTTAATGATCTTGGCCTCGTAGTTCAATGGATAGAATAGAAGTTTCCTAAACTTTAGATATGGGTTCGATTCCCGTCGAGGCTACATAGCCACTCGTAGGAGTGGCTTTTTTTATTTTTGTCCCTTGGGGGTTTTAGGCATTTTTCTATGGGATAAATATTTAACACTACCCTTTGTAAATCAAATTAAAACTTATAGCTATCTCATCAATAACGCGATATGTTGAGATATTCATTCATAAAAAGGAGTTTTGCCAATATTATTTAAAATGCTTTAGAATATTAAACTCTTTTTACATGTACAAATAATTGTTATACACCCTATTTTTTGTAACTTCCAATTTCCAATCCCTTATTTTATAAGAAAAGTTCTTCAGTAATTGTTTATTTCTCTCAATTACCAAATCCAGTCTTAATAGTGAACTTAACATTTTGAATTTAAAAACTTAAATGGCAGAAATAAAACTTATAACATGTGCAGGAGTGGAACATGACTTAGCACTCTTGCCACATTTTATAGCCTATTATAAAGCGCTGGGAATACATACAAAGAATATGTATTTCATTCTGCAAGCTTCAGAATCAGATAGTCATGAGATGAAGAAAGCACAGGCTATTCTCCATCAAGATGGAATAACTGCTGCCGAAATCTGGATAGCCCCCTACACCAGCGCCACCATGTGGGAAAAGCGAAGGGAGATCCAGCTATGCGTCGCCAATAAAGAAGATTGGGTCATCAGTGCAGATGTAGATGAATTTCATGAATTCCCCGATAAACTATCAGTATTCCTATCTTACTGTGATAAAAAAGAAATCAACTGTGTCCAAGGGGTTTTTATAGATAGACTGACATCTGATGGATCCTTAGCAGCTATCAAAGCATCACCGCCACTTTGGGAACAATTCCCCGTACAGGCTGATGTCATATGCACCATTCGTCAGGTGGAAGAAAATGGGTGGGAGAACGGTACTGTAAACATAATGGCATGTAAAGGTGACTTACTGCCTGAAAGAGGAGGTCATTTTCCTTTAAACCATGGAAGCCCGATCAAATATATCTTTGGATCCCGTCAGCTTGCAAAATTCAACGGGATAAAAGCGGCAACAACTAGATTTCAGATCCCCCTTAGGGTCCATCATTTTAAATGGAACCAAGCATTACTTCAAAGTCTTCAAAAAAGGCTGGCTACCGCTGGGGTAAGTACACATGGACAATCCTATGGCAACTTATTGTTACAGCATTTGGGGGAAGACCAAAGGATTCAAATTGAAAAAATGCCCATAAGGAAATCTGGCACCCTTGATAAATTGCCCTGGAGGACCCAACTGGCTTTATTAAAATTACGCAACGATTCCTCAAGTTTATATAGAAAAATTCTTTCTAAAATCCGATAAATACCCACCCTCTTTACCACTATCTATGAATGCTCCACTAAATGAAGAAAAATGGCTACTGACCAAACTCACTCAAGGAAGTGAATCTGGAGCCTACCATTCCCATGCTTATTATGACATACCTGTTTTTGATTCAGGGAGCAATCTGCTCGCAGGACATAAAATTACCATAAAAGAACGCCAGCCTACATCTACAGATGCTATAGAGATAGGATATATTAACCTCAAAGAAGGGCAAAAATGGTATAAAGTGGGAGAAAGCACTGCATGGAGTTGGCAGCAAGGCGCCATGAGCCAATGGCTGCCTAATACCCGTACATTGATATGGAACGATAGGGAAAACGGTAAATTTGTTTCACGCCTCCATTCCCTTGATACAGGTAAAACCGAAACTATGGATCAGCCTATATATGCTGTAGATCCAAATGGAAAGTTTGTTCTTTCTCTCAATATGGCGAGACTGGACCATGTACGTCCCGGCTACGGATATGTGGGCGGGGAAGGCCATATGATTAATAAACTAAAGCCAAAAGATGATGGTATTTGGAGAATAGATTTAGAAACTGGAGAAAAGAAATTAATTCTATCAATAAATAAAGCTGCCGGATTCCTTTTCCCACATTTACGGATCAAAGAACGACTCAATCAACTACTTAAATCCCCTATCTATTGGTTCAATCATGTAAAAGTAAGCCCTGACGGCAGCCGTCTAACTGTAAAAATACGCTATCGATCCAAAGATCTGTCCAAAGGCTGGAGCGACAGCATGGGAGCAAGTATTACATGCGGAACGGACGGAAACGACATGAGATTACTTGGCCATGCTACCTCTCATGTCATCTGGCTGGACAACGAGCACCTCTATGCATGGCAGCAAAACGGGCTGTACGTCTACAAAGACTCCACTGATGGCGTACAAAAACTTCCTAAAATAGCCCCTCATCTAATTAAAAAAAATGTCCATATGCGTCATTTCAGTGGAACAAAGGATAAATTTATTTTTGATACTCCTTATCAGGAAAATATAGATCTCTACACTTATGATTCAAAAAATGATACAAGTTCAAAAATAGCCACCTTTCACCACCATACACCTGCAAACGGGCATTTTCGCTGTGATCTTCATCCATGTCCCAGTCCAGACGGAAAACACATCGTGGTGACTTCACTTGAAGATGGTGGTAGGCAGATATATTTATTAAGCAAAAAATAAATTCAGTCGATAAGATCTGATATGCCCAAAGCAAGACACACTTTATTCCTATTCCTTATACTGATAATGCCCTTAGTCATAAAAACACTTTTCGGCTACCAGTTTGAAATGTATCCTGCAATCATCCTTCCTTCAGGACCACACATTAAAACTTTAGAAGGGAATACAATTATGCATCGAAACTTGGAATTTTTTGTACAGGAAGCGGGGGGACCATGGAAACAGTTGGATCCTGTAGCGGTATTCTCCCCCCTTCCCGAACAATACTCCTCACCCATCTTACGAAGAGAATTTGGACTGCTGCCACCAAGGACTTATCCGGAAAGGAGGTTTTTTAAAATCCTGAAAAAGATGCACCTTTTGGATCCAAGGGTCCCTAATGATATCGCTATCAATGAGCTGAAAAGCTGGATCCAGTCCAACATAGCCATATGGGTCCAAGACGCAGATAAAATCAAAATAGAAGCTGTAGAAAAAACCATTGACCTACAGGGTAATGTTTTAAAAAGACAAGTAGAAAGTGCGCAGATTATTCACCTCCATTGAACATATAAATAGGGCCTTATGGAGTAGGGTCAATAATGCCACCTATGTAAATACAGATTCACTAGGTATATTCAGGGCCATTACCGGTATATTTTTACTTTACTATTACTTTTCATACACCTGGATTTCCGATTTGCCACAGGCACTGTTTAATCCTCCCATCCTTAGTATAGCCAATTTATTTGATAGTTTCCCTTCTTACTACCTACTCAGGATCATTGATGTGGGCAGGCTCATTTTATTGGTAGCCATTATCATAGGATTGAAGACCAGAATCACTTCATTGATTTGGCTTATATTGACCATAATAGCGGCCAGTTTTCAGTATTCATTGGGAAAGATAGATCATGATGGAGCACTATTATTAGCCATGGTTTTTGTCCTTTCCTATTCGGGCTGGGGCAAGGCATTCGCAGTATGGCCTGATACTAATAGCAGGTATGACTCTACAGCAGGAAGCATGGCAGTGTTTGCAGTTATCATCTGCTATGGTATGTTTACAGCCGGAATGGGAAAAGCCATGGTATGGGTGGATTTTGACCTTCAGACAAGCGGGTTTGCCTCATGGTACTACCTAGGGCTATATGATTTAAATAGGGACAGGCTGTTGGCAGAATATGTCCCTATGATACCTTTCCATTTTTATGAAATCTTGGATTATGCCGCAGTCCTACTTGAACTTTCACCCTTTTTATTTATCCTAATGGGCCGAAAGGCATGGCTGTTTTGGCTGCTCACAGCATCACTGTTTCATTTAGGGAATGTTCTCTTACTGAATATCCCATTTGCCAATCATGTTCTGGTCTATTTGGCATTTATAGATATGAGTGGCCTTACTCAATGGCTTAAACAAAATAAAAGAATCATATATTTAGCATTAGGTACAGCAGGGCTCATGTTTCTAACCCATATTTATTTTCTGGTGAGTCAGAGACATTATTGGGGCCTGAATGAAGTGATGAAAATGGACAGAACGCCATTTGAACTCTATTCCGCACTAATATTATGGATGGTTTTGACTGTGGTAATTGGAAAAATATTTCTCCCGGCACATAAAGAATAGTACTTCATAAAAAGACTAACTATTGACCATTTCAATAATAGAAACTTTTTTATATAATCCAGATTTTCATTTAGACAGGTTTTGAACCTTCATTCCTTTGTATGTAATAAAAGGACATATCTTTGGTGGGTGAGCCTTGGTCTACCTAGTCGAATGGGGCATATAGCCATCTTTCCATTGTTCATTTTCTTTGCTTACTCTCACAGAAGTATTCAGCTGCTTTAATGGGGAGCAAGGCATCATGCAGATTCTATCAAATGGCTTTAATAAGCATAGTCTAAATAGATCTTCTGTCCCATATATGGCTCAGGTGTGTTTATATGATCTTCTTCTATATAAATGGGAATACTAAAAAGTATTTATTCATAAAAAAAGCAGTTGCCGAAGCAACTGCTTTAAGTATTTTTCTGAAAATGTTAGCAGATATTTAATTAATAACTGCCTTCTCTGCGTAGGGAAGTAGTACCATAATGTTTATGAATACTGTTTACAAAATCAGTCTGGGGTCCAGTAGGCCAGTTATCATCATCAAAACCAGGAGCATTCTCCAGTTTTTCTTTATCTACATCTAGCGTAACAAGGTCTTCATCAGTTCTTTCAGCCCTGGTAAAAGAAAGAGATTCCCATGGAATAGCAAAATATTTATTGTTCATGTTTAAAAATCCAGTTCCTACTGCCAAAACAACATAAGCTACCTGACCGTCAGGATAAAGAATCACATCTTTTATACTTCCTATATCTTCATCTCTTAAATTTTTTACATTCCTACTGCTTAGGTCTGTACTTCTTAATAAGTGTGCGTTATTTGGATCTTTCATTTTTAAATTTATTTAGTGGTTTAATATGATATGCATAGACATGCAATTTTTTTGCCACATATACTTAACAACATTAAATTATCATAAAGTTTTATTTAAAAAGTATAATTTTTAAAAGAAATATATAAATAAACATAAAGATATGGATAGGTACATACCGGCACCGAGAGGATTAAGAATTTATTTATTTTACCTATAATTACATCAAATAAATAATTTTATAGAATGACCTTAACGCTCTTAGGCTACCTGATGTTACTTATTGCAAACGACTATCTTGCAATGGAACATCCACCAAAACCTGAATGTAGGACAGTACATAGGCTTATCGATAAGACCATAAATCTTCCCACACTCCCTTTTATATCAGCTAAACATTGCAAACCTATAGGTTCCAATGGAATTTATGATAGTCACAAAAAGCAAATCAGATCGATTAAAAAAGCTTCAATTAAAGACAATGGCCTTGGTTTAGATCGCGTGAATGCATTAAATGATTCATACACCAAAACAATCCCCCCTAAAAGCTACAAGCAGATGACCCCTACTTGGATGCTCTATGTTTATGCAGTGCCTATGGTAAAAAGCTTTAATATCGTACCTCATGTAAAAAACAGAACTATTTTCATGTATCCTAATATGCTTATGCAGTGGCAGGAAGCAAGAATAGAAAATTTGATCATTGCGGATAACAGGCTTGATTTCTTTTATAGAAAGAAAGGTAATGAGGTCCACTTTGAAATCAACCAAATCAGAAACGATTGGGATATTGTCATATTCTTTCCAAAAGGTAAATTCACCTTTTGGAAAGTTAATGGAGAAAATAACCGAAGGTCCTCCACAGATGAAATGGAAGGTTTTAAAACCTCCGGAACCAATATAAAAGTGATGTTGAAATAATATAATTACCAAATCAATTACTAACTATATGTCAACTACTCCTATCATGAACCACTTGGAATCTTCATATCAAACGCATGATGGCCTATCCCTTTATCTACAGGCTTGGGTACCCAAGCATCCAAAGGCCACCGTTTTTCTGGTTCATGGATTAGGTGAACACAGCAGTAGATATGATTTTTTAGTAGAAAGATTTACTGAAAATAATATTGCTGTATTTACCTTTGACGGGAGAGGACATGGAAAGTCATCAATTCCAAAGCCAGATGCATATATTGATAAATATGAGGAATACCTTAAAGATATCGACTCCTTATATAATAAAGCTACCGCGTATTTTCCAAATTTACCTATATTCATCTATGGTCATAGTATGGGTGGAGCACTGGTGGCCAGATATGTTTTAACATATAAGCCCACTCCGACAGGCATTATCCTCAGTGCTGCAGCACTGAGGCCTGCTGAAGGTACATCTAAATTATTAATTGCTCTATCATCTCTGGTCAGTAAATGTGCCCCTAAATTAAAAACCATCAAATTGGATCCTTCATATATTAGTCTCGATGATGAAGTAGTAGAAGAATATATAAATGATCCTTTAGTTTATAACAAAGCAGTTCCGGCTAGGACTGCCCATGAACTATTACGGATGATGAAGGATATAGAAATTAAAGCCCATAAATTTACACTACCAGTACTTATACTTCATGGCAGTGATGACAAGCTTACTAATCCCAAAGGAAGTGAGGCATTTTTTGAAGCTATAAGTTCACCGGACAAAACCCTCATTTCCTATCCTGGCCTCTACCATGAACTTCATCATGAACCTAAAAAGAATGAAGTGGTCTCAGACCTCATCTCCTGGATGGAGCAAAGGACAGGTTAATAACAATATCTATAACCTAATCATCTATTTAATAAAACCCGTTAGGTGCTTTATAGAATAGATGGCACCTTATTTAACCAGTAGGCAAAATTTTCCGGGGAAAAGAGGATTAGTCAATATTATATGCCATTTATACAGACTGATTTTTGACTTTAACGCAATAATGGGCCAATAAACTTCAATTCCTTTTAAAATCAAAAGAAATTTCCATCCCCTCTCCCGATACGATTGCCTTAAGGTACTCCTCGTTTCTGTAATATTTGATCTGTTTTGGGAAATCATTTTCCGCGTTTTGGGAAGTGAAAGCTTCTGGTGTTATATCAGTTAAACTGAATACAGTAGCGGCTGTATCTCCTTTGGAAAAAACTTCTAAATTCCATCTACCAGCTATATTTACTAACCGCATCTCCTCCTGCCAGACCGTATCGGCATTGAGCAAAGTATGCCCTACTCCATGATAGGTTGAGGAATCTATTTTAAGCCAAGTCTCGTAGGTAAAATTCTCACCTTCATCATTCATTCTTTCCCAGCTTCCCAGGAGCCAGTCAAAGTCTGTCTCTGCAACCGCTACTGCTACTGCCAGGTTTCCGTCGTTACCTTTCCCTCCGCAGGATAGTACCGAAAGAATAAAAATGATATAAAGTTGTTTCATGGATCTACAATAGGTTATCAATGGAATACTTTCCCATACCAGGGGATAAGGAAGATAAACATCAGCTTCCGCCATAGTGGGGCAAGCTAATATGATACCTTCATCCTCGACTCAATTTAAAATGTCTAATATGAAATTTACCTTTATCTAAGTTATCACTTGTATCGTCTGCGCTATTATAAGGCAACTGTCATAATCCGAATGCCCTGCTGATCCCCAGCTCCAACCCCCTAAGTTCTGCCAATCCTCTCAGCCTTCCAATAGCCGAATATCCAGGGTTAGTTTGCTTCTTCAGATCATCCAGCATCTGGTGCCCATGGTCAGGACGCATGGGTAATCTTCTATCCTTACGGCCTGAAACTCCCCGTTTCTTCTGTTCTTCCAATATTGCTTTGATCACTTCGTACATGTCCACATCTCCTGTGAGATGATCGGCTTCATAAAAGTTGCCCTCTTTATCACTAGTGGTACTGCGCAGGTGAATAAAGTTAATCCTATCTCCCAATCTACGGACCATGCCCGGTAGATCATTATCCGACCTAACACCATAAGAACCTGTACAGAAACAAAGGCCATTATAAGGGCTGTCCACTGCGGCTAATAAGTCCTTCGCATCCTGTTCGGTAGATACCACCCGTGGCAAACCAAGAATTGGATATGGTGGATCATCTGGATGAATAGCCATGAGCACGCCCGCCTCTTCTGCCACCGGGATGATCTGAGAGAGGAAATAGTTTAAGTTGGCTTTTAATTCTTTCGCCCCTATATTTTTATAGGTATCTAATACTACCTGAAACTGGTCCAGGGTGTATCCCTCTTCGGCTCCTGGAAGCCCAGCTATAATATTATTGATAAGCACATCAATTTGACCTTCAGAAAAACTCTCAAGAACTGCTTTAGCTTTTTCTTTTTGTTCGGAACTATAGTCCGATGCTGCACCTGGTCTTTTTAATAAATAAAGTTCAAAGGCCGCAAATTCATTGGCATCAAAACGTAAAGCCCTGGAACCGTCTTCAAGTTCATAGGCAAGATCAGTCCTCGTCCAGTCCAGTACAGGCATAAAGTTATAGCACACTGTATCTATGCCACATTTTCCCAAGTTCTTGATGCTTAGCTTATAATTATCTATATAGGCCTGATAGTTACCCGATCTGGTTTTAATATTTTCATGAACAGGAATACTTTCTACCACAGACCAAGTTAGGCCTACCGCTTCTATACTATCTTTCCTTTTCTGAATTTCTTCCACTTCCCATACCTCTCCATTTGGGATATGGTGAAGTGCGGTCACTACCCCGGTAGCACCGGCCTGCTTGATATCCAAAAGGCTTACTCCATCTTTTGGCCCATACCAACGCCAAGTCTGCTCCATGCTCATATTCTTATATTTATTATTTTACCATTTATAATTTAAACCCCACTAAATGCGCTAAACCCTCCATCCACCGGTATCACTACTCCGGTCACAAAGGCACTTCCTGAACCACAAAGCCAAAGTAAAGTACCATCAAGGTCTTCTGGAGTACCGAACCGCTGCAGCGGTGTATGCGCTATGATCGTATTGCCACGAGCAGTAAGTGATCCATCTTCCTGAGTCAGTAGTCTCCTATTTTGCTCAGTAAGAAAAAAACCGGGAGCTAGGGCATTTACCCTGATGCCTACTCTGGAAAAATGTACCGCAAGCCATTGTGTAAAATTACTCACCGATGATTTGGCGCCGCTGTAAGCTGGTATTTTTGTAAGTGGCCTAAAGGCATTCATAGAGGAAATATTGATTATAGTTCCTCTTTCCCTATCCACCATATCCTTTGCAAATTCTCTTGTCGGAAGAAATGTACCCAGAAAATTAAGGTTAAAAACAAACTGTATCCCATCGGGGTCAAGATCAAAAAAAGTGGTCAAAGAATCATCCTCTAAATGTTCTTTTAAAAGATATTCTTTTGTTGTTGTTCCTTTAGGGTGATTTCCTCCTGCTCCGTTTATTAATATATCACAAGGCCCTAACGCTTCCAATACTTTTTGGTGGGCTAATTTTAGGCTATCACCCTGCAATACATTAACCGCTACTCCTATCGCCTCTCCTCCTTCAGCTATGATTTCCTGAGCTCCAGATTCCGCTGCTTCAGCATTAAGGTCCAGTAGGGCTACTTTAGCACCATATCTAGCCAATGTCTTTCCAAAAGCCTTACAAAGTACTCCACCGCCTCCGGTAATAACGGCCACTTTTCCGGTCAAATCGTTGATATCTTTCATTATATTTATTGAGTATAAGTTATTGACTGGGTTGGGTGAAGATGTCCATGATCCTCATGACCTCCACCGCCTCTCCTCCGGGGCATGGATTGGTGCCCTTGCCTAAAAAATAATTCACCACCTGGGCGACCATTGGTTCCTGAACAAACTGCGGGTATGGCATTGGTATGGCTGAATTACTTCCTGACTGCCATACACTTATTTTATCCCCAAAAAAAGGAAAGGCGATTTTTCCTATCGAACCATGAATCTCACAAATATCTTCCTGACCCTTTTCGGAGGCAAAGTCCCACACACCGCGCAGATGGATTCCATTGGCAAATTTTATGATACCATGTACCAGATCATCCGCTGCTGACATACGGGACTGATTTATAGAAAAACCCATAGCCTCATCTACTTCACCAAAGTAATGCAGCATCAAATCCAGCTGATGCGGTGCCAAATCATGAAACAGGCCTCCACCGGAGATAACAGGGTTCAACCGCCAGTTCGTTTCAGAGTCAGCCGCCGTATGGGAAGTGACGGGCTCACTCATCCGAATATCTACCCAGCTAATTTCACCTATAATTTTTTCATCCAGTAAATGCTTCACCTTTATAAATAAAGGAAGTGCTCTTCTATAATGGGCTATAACTAACTTGCCTTTACTGGATAGTGCTTTCTGATGAATTCTAAGAGCACTTTTCCTATCCAAGGCCATAGGCTTTTCCAGGTAAACATGTTTACCGGCTTCCAAAGCAGCTAAAGCATATTTTTCATGTGAGGATGGGGGTGTAGCGATATATATTGCATTTATATCATCGTCATGGATGATATCCTGAGCATGGCAATACCACTTAGGCACCTGATGTCTTAATGCAAAATCAGCTGCCTTGTCTGCATCCCTACGCATGACAGCTATCAAAGATGAATTTGGAACATTTTGAAAGGCAGGGCCACTTTTTCTTTCGGCCACATCTCCGCAACCTATTATACCCCAGGTTATTTGTTTCATTATATAGACCTAAACCTTAAATTAACAAAAAACTAATGCTAACAATGATCCAATATAAGGAGCTTTTCAGGTATAGTTTCCTTTAAAACATTTAATGTTAAAAAAAATTACGGAATCCATTCCGTGACTGAGATGCACTTAGCTTAACTAGGCTATCATCATATCTGTTTATATATTCATAAATCGCCTTATCATACAGGTGAATCATACTCTCGTACGGGCCGCTATTTTCCAAAAGCGGGATGATATTTTTTGATCATAAAACATAGGAAAAAAGAAAGATTATTTATACGTATTATAATTATATATAATATGAATAAAATCATATAAAATTAATTTAAAAATCCTAAAATGACTTTTCTTTTAAAAAAGTATATAAGGTCGTTAAATTATTTTCATAAAAATTTTTACTAACA
The DNA here is from genome assembly GCF_000714815.1 of Anditalea andensis. GTDB lineage: Bacteria > Bacteroidota > Bacteroidia > Cytophagales > Cyclobacteriaceae > Anditalea > Anditalea andensis. The sequence goes on from NZ_JMIH01000028.1 coordinate 65,413, forward strand.
ATAAAATATGCTTACTTTTGACAAAGTGCTTATTTTATTATTTCATTTGCAAAAAACAAGGTACGTAATTTAATTTTAACCTTTAAGCAAGTGATTCTTATGGATTAACAATGTTGATAATATAACTAAGTCCAATTAAATTTTACAACTTAAATTTTTACAAGTATGAAAAAACTCAACTTAATCCTGATCCTATTCATAGGATTTCTTGTCATGTCCTGCGTGGATAATCAAAACGAAGATTATTTACTGGACAATGACAGTAAAATTATCCCTGCTGGAAGTCGTGAGGTAAAGGTAAACTTGGATACCAAGTATGATCTTAGCAATTCCATAGCCTACAGTCTTTATGACACCATGGCCATGAATGTAAAAAACCGTTCTTTAGCAGTACCACATGGTGCCTCTGACTTAGTTTTGTTTGTAGAGAAGAACAGCGACAAAATTTTGGCTGTAGTAAAATTGGGAGCCAATGAGAGCCAACTTAACGTAACAGCAGAAAATGTTACTGCAGCGCTTCATGATATCATACCCGCTTATGCTACTTTAAGTGCAGAAGAAAGGCAGCAGTTTGATGACTCAGCACCTTCAGCTCCGGCATACAGGTCTCTGGTCTCTTCTGTGGATAGGCTTCTTAGCAGCAAAGAAGGAATCTATTCTACCAACAGCGAGATGGTCAGTAATATCAGAGCAATGAGCAGCTTCATTGCGGAAAATTATGCTGACAAAAACGGTAACAAGGAAGCCAATAGGGTCACTCAGGATATGAGACAATGGATCAAAACCGGTGGGTCACCTGAAATCAACAATAGGAGCAATGGCTATGTAGAGGCAAGATATACTCCAAATAGAGATGATAAAGGTAAAGATACCCACAGTTTTATTTTAGATCCTAAGCCTATATATCCTAATCAATATTCTATCACAGAAACTACTGTTCCTGATGGATATTATACCCTTACCATAACTCAAAAATCAGATGCAGCCAGAGAGGCCAATCAAAGGGCTCTTTCCACCAACCTACTTTACTTAAGTATAGGTGAATCTTTTTATATGCTTCAAAGACAGGGAGCGGAAGAATGTGGTAAGGCAATGGTACTTGCTATGCAATCAGAACTGGATAAGGCTTTTGCCAATCCTCCAACTGATATGGACGCAGCTTTCCTACAGGCACTAGCCATATCTGCCAGTTTAACACAAAAATTACTTACTGGGGCTTCATGCGAGAGATTTGTATATAACAATCGTGCATTGGTTGCCAGTATAGCACAGAGAGCGCTGATGTTAGCAGCTGTTTTAGATGGTCCAACTTTGATAAAAGAAGGGGCTGGATTTATATTCTTACTTGAAGCAATTTATTTGCCATTTGAGTTCCAAGAAAATCTGATGATCTACCATAATAAAGTAGTACCAGGTCAATTAAGATTTGAAATGGTAAGCAGCAGTTATGAAAAACAATATCCACGTAAAGCTACGCTGAAACCAGAGGTTAAAGCAGTGATCCTTTGCAAATATGATAAAATAGACTTTACCATATTTGAAGTAGAATGGGAAACCAGGTATGCTAATAATGGTACCGCTACCCCTACCAAAAGCAATTTTAATGACAAAGGTATAGCCTCCACCACATGGACACTTCCTGACAGAAATACAGATAATTATCTGAACGCTTTTGTACGGGACAGAGAAGGCGATCACTTAATGGGTTCACCTATGTGTTTCGTAGTGACTACCAGAAATTAATAATATAGCAAACAATTGATTTAACTCTATACCACTGAAGCCATCCTATAGGGATGGCTTCTTTTTTTACCAATATGCACATCATTGAATGATGATGCCAAACCCATCTAATAATCCCAACACATTCTCCTTGGAAAATTTTGCTTTTTTTAGACTGTTGAGGGAAGGATTGATAGAAAAATTGTAAGAAGTGCTCAAATCTGCCCGATCCAGAATAGTTCTATTAAACATTGCCTTTTGAAAGTCGCAATTACCAAATTCAGCCTGGGTAAGATTGCTCTCCACAAAATCAACCTCCTCTAACCTGCATTCAGTAAAAATGGATTTCTTTAGACTGATTTGATAAAAGGAAGAAAAATTTAGTATACATTTATCAAAATTCACTGAAAATAAAAATCTATTGCATTTGTTAAAATGTAAGCCTAACAGCTTGCACTCTTTAAAATTGACCTCTCTAAAGGAAGTCTGAGCCAAAAGGGCCATACTCATATCACAGCCTATAAATTGACAGTCTATAAAAATCAACCCGGATAGATTTACATTATTAAACAGACAGTCTGAAAAAGTACAGTTTTCATATTCTCCTAATTCCAGTCCGTCTATCCGAAAATCATTACCCTTAAAATCTGAGCTTTCCTTATATATCATTTATATTTCTTATACCTTGTCTGAATGTTAAACCAAAGGAAAAACAAAAAACCTAGGCTACATAGTGTGCCTAGGTTTATTTTTTCGTATTAAGTGATTTGAATGAAAATATTAGATTACTTTATAATCTAACACCCTCTCCATCTGCTGCTTTAATTCAACAATATTTATACTGTTGATAATACCATTATCACGTGCATATTTTTTGTTTCTAAGACTGGTAATGATTTCTTCATAGACCTGTACAGGAGAAAGCTCACCAGAATTGGTTTTTTTAGCTTTAATGATGTTGTTGCTACGGGCCAAATCTATCGCTTCTATAATCCTTAACTGATAATTATCTGCGATTTCAAAAAAATTATCGTAATAAAGAATATACTTTTTCGATAGATCAACCAGCCCAGTGACGTTATTATTAAAATACTTGATATCCATTTCTTTTTGTATCAGGTCCGAATAATTAACTTCTCCCCTGCTGTTCCTATATTTTCGTTCTAATTCACTGAGGTATTTATCACTCCATTCACGGTTAAATTCACCCAAAACCCTATTAAAATAGGAATCAATACTTTCATTGGTCCTTCTCTCCGGAACAGTATAACCCAAACGGGGTGCATCTTTTTTTAATTTGGTCAACAATTCCATCTGAAGATTTTCCAATAGTACACGTCTGTCGCTGTTGGAAGTCTGATTGAGAACATTGGCCTTATCCAATGTGGTATAGTAGGCGATGTACCGGTTCAGTTCATTTTCAAAAGTCTTCAGTTTTGTAAGGTCATTTTTCTTATCAGACAAGGAGGCGCTATAGGCTACGTTTAATATACTGTTGGAAGCGGAAACTGCATTGGAGACAAAGGGTACACTGGCGATGATCGGACTGCTCATGATATTTCTAGAAACATCTAAAAACCTATCCAATTGAGTCTTGTTGGGGAACAATACTATTTTATTGGCGGATTCTATAATTATATCCTGAAATGAAAACCCCAAAGGTCCTTCCTGAATACTGCTCAATGATTTAATATATCCCTGATAATCCTCATCTGTCAATCTGGACTTGAGGTCGATGATATCATCACTGAGCACTTTATATAGCTGCGTGGAATGATTGATATTTGATTTGATGGTTTGCCATTTAGTACCGTCTGATATCTTTTTGTCATTGATAAGATCATTCAGGGTTCTATTGGTTAGATCAAGGCTGTTTAAGAGGATTTCATTATCTGTTCTTAATACATCCATTTGTCGCGTAATAAGCAGGATTTGAGCAGAATCAGTCTCAGATTGACCGTATCCGGTGAGACTGGTGCCCAGTAAAAGCATTAAAATCAAAATTGACTTCATAGATAATTTTTGTGTTAGTGTTATGGTATTTTTAGACACTTCTTTAAACTTAGAGAATTCCAACAAATCACTTTATAAACTTCTGAAATTCAATTCATATTGATAACTAAAGCCTCATCATGCCAGACCTTTTAAGTCAAAATCAATATAAATCGGCGCGAATATAATACTAAAATTCAATTCTCATCAGATCTATTTAATGGCATAGATTTAATGAATGTTAATGTTTGTTAACATACTTTATTTATGAATGTGGTTTGGATGAACATCATATCCTTACTCAGTATAAAAAAGGAATAAAATTTAGATATGCATAACCATAAATCTGGTAAAGTGTCCATTTAATGCCCAAAAGATAAACTGAAAATAGATTTACAAAACGTTCACTTCGATATCCGTATCACCCTCAATGACTTCATGATTATTAACTTCAGAGAAGATAACGGGGTAATAACATATTAAAATATGTATCCATACCAGTAATCCCTCATCAGCTTTTACACCAATGGTTCCTCAATTAATGGAAATTATTATAGTTTCGGATCTTTGAACCTTGATAATAATATGAAACGATGTATCCTATCTTTAAGCTTTATTCTTATTTCCGTGTGGGGCTATGCCCAAGTGGGAGTAGAAAAAGGCAACTATGAACTTGCTGCCAGGTTTTCTCCTGAAAAACTCAAAAAGATGATTTTCTCTACCGATGTGGATCCACACTGGTTAAAGAAGTCAGACCGGTTTTGGTATGAATATGAAACCAGTGAAGGAAAGTTTTATTATATCGTAGACCCCGGCAAAAAGACCAAAAATGATTTGTTTGACAGAGATAAGCTAGCAGCTGAAATCACCAGGATCGTAAAAGACCCATTTGATGGACAGCACCTTGACCTTAACGATTTAAAATTCCTTGAGGATGAAAGTACGATAAGCTTTAGAATTAAAAGTTCGGAGCAGGTATTAAAAAAAGACTGGGACAAAATCAAAGCAAAAAATAAAAATGCTAAAGATTCTCTAGAGCAAAAAACCTATGAATTTCATTACAACCTAGGCACCCAGATCCTAACAGAAATAAAAGATCCCGCAAAGGAGCCCGAGCGACAGTCATGGGCTAACATATCACCTGATTCATCCAAAATTATTTTTGCAAAACACCATAACCTTTACTGGATGAATAAAGCTGATTTTCTTAAAGCTGTAAAAGATGAAAAGGATTCTACTATAGTGGAACATCAGCTTACCCAGGACGGCGAAAAAGATTATGACTATGGTACAGGAGGAAGAGGTGAAGACAATGTAGATGAAGAAAAAAACAAGGATAAGCGCAAACGTGCTATGGTCTTATGGAGTGATGACTCTCAGCAGTTCATATTTACCCGGTCGGATAACAGACAGGTAAAGGATCTGTGGGTGATCCATCACACCAAAGATCCTAGGCCTACCTTAGAGTCCTATAAATATGCTATGCCGGGAGAAAAGGAACAGCCTATCCAAGAGCTGGTCCATTATTCCTTTGAGACAAAAAACATGAACAGACTTCCTGTTCCTACATTTAAAGATCAAAACATAGGTTTATGGTCCGCATCCCTTCCCAATAATGCCAGAGACGATGACTTTAAACCGATCAAATGGCTTGGAGACAATAACAGTTTTTACTTCTCCATAACATCCCGCGATTTGAAGAAAGTGGATATCTGTAAATGGAACCTTAGGGATAACAAAAAAGAAGTCATCGTAGAAGAAAGAAGCAATACATATATAGATATCAATAAGCCAGAAATCCTAAGCAATGGCCTAGAAATCATCCACTGGTCAGAACGAGACGGATGGGGACACCTGTATCTATACGGCTCGGATGGAACACTAAAGCGTCAGCTAACTTCGGGCAGCTATCATGTGGAAAGTATAGCAAGAGTAGATGAGAAAAACAGAAAAGTCTACTTTGTAGCCAATGGCAAAGAAAGCGGAGAGGATCCCTATTATGAACATCTATATAGTGTAAATCTGGCCGGCGGAGCTGTTACCCTTATGAATACAGGTAACTTTAACCACAGTATCAATATGAATGACACAGGATCCTATTTTGTAAATAATTCCTCTAGGGTAAATACCGTACCTGTGGCTACACTACATGACAGAACGGGAAGGAAAGTCATGGATTTAGAGAGTTCCGACTTCTCCCTTCTTACGGCAGCAGGATATAAGTTCCCTGAACCGTTTACCTTTAAGGCCGATGACGGATATACAGATCTTTACGGCGTAATGTATAAGCCCTATGATTTTGACTCTACTAAAAAATATCCTATTATAGAGTATGTATATCCTGGCCCTCAAACCGAAGCGGTGAACAAATCCTTTGGAAGAGGAATGGACAGAATAGACCGACTGGCCCAACTGGGCTTTATCGTCATCACTTCAGGAAACCGGGGTGGCCATCCCGGCAGGTCAAAGTGGTACCATAACTATGGTTATGGCAATCTCCGTGACTATGGCCTAGATGACAAAAAAGCAGCCGTAGAGCAATTAGCCGACAGACATCCCTATATAGATAAATCACGCGTGGGAATTCATGGCCACTCAGGAGGAGGATTTATGTCCACTGCAGCTATGTTAGTATATCCTGATTTCTTTAAGGTCGCTGTGTCCAGCGCCGGGAACCATGAGAACAATATTTATAACAGATGGTGGTCTGAAAAACACCATGGCACGCAGGAGGTCATTACCCCTAAAGGGGACACCACCTTCGTATACCAAATAGAAAAAAACCCAGATCTCGCTAATAACCTGAAAGGCAGATTGCTTTTAGTAACTGGAGATGTGGATAATAATGTACATCCCGCCAATACCATCCGTATGGCAAATGCGCTCATAAAAGCAAATAAGAGGTTTGATATGATTACACTGCCGGGACAGCGCCATGGTTTTGGGGATATGACCGAATACTTCTTCTGGAGAATGGGTGATTATTTTGTTCAGCATTTATTGGGAGACAATACTCCTCCACCAGTGGATATGCTGGAAGTGCAGCGGGAAAAACCGCAAAAGAAATAAAATTAAAGGCCTGCAGAACAGTAGGCCTTTTTTATATGAAATTATACTGTCTTTAAATATTTATAACTTTTCTCCAAAGCTGCCTTAGGTTCCTTGACCATATCCTGCTCTACAAAGAAATGGTCCACTCCATTTTTCTTTGCCGTAGAAAGAATGGTAGGCAGGTCCAATACCCCTTCACCAGCGGACGCCATATAAGGAAAGAGGACAAACCACTGGGAAGCATCACCCCCGTCCCCGGAGAATTGCTTTTTCTCCGTCATGTCCTTTATATGCATCAATTTATACCTGCCTTTGTGCTCTTCTAATAACGCGACCGGATCAGCTCCAGCCGCTGTGGTCCAGAAAACATCCATTTCAAAATAGACTAATTTAGGATCTGTTTCCTTAAAAATGATATCCATAGGGATTTTTCCATCTATCTCGTGAAAGCCATACCCATGATTATGATAAGCAAACTTGATCCCATACTTATTTGCCTCCGCCCCTATTTGATTAAATTCATCTGCCACTCTTTTATACCCATCAAGATTTTGGCGCTTTTCATCGGGTATGGATGGCAGAACCACATAGTGTGCCCCAAGGGAGTTGGCGGCTTCTGCCAGTTCAGGCATCTTAATGGACAGTGTTTCCATATCTGTATGCATCGCAGGAACCTTAAAACCATATTTCTTCATCAGAGATTTTACTTCATCCCTGCTCTTCCCAAAATAGCCGCTTCCTGAAAAACCGAGCATAGTAGCCGCTCCGGCCCATTGTTTGATGTTTTTTTCATCACTGAAAGGATATGGACCAAACAGCTCTAGCTCTTTGAATCCAATGGAAGAAAGCATATTAAGACCACCCTCAAAATCCTCACTAAGCATTTTGGGTACAGAGAAAAGTTGAATCCCGATATTATTTAGCAGTGAAGGCATTGCCATTAGTTTATTTGTGCCAGCTAATGTAGCCAAAGACATCAGCGCTGTACTTTTAATAAAATTTCTTCTGTTGAACATGGGAATAGGTTTAAATGGGTAGTTATTGTTACTTAAATATAAAATTTAATGTTTTTTTTTCAACGGAAAAGGTAAATAAAACATACATCGATATTTGATCACTCATCAAATTGTATTTTTAAGATTAACGATATTTCTCCATATTGAGGAAAAATCATTTCTTCTATATGAATAATTTTCTTCTTAAGAGTTTCTTCTCCCTAATAATGGCAGGAGGGATATTCTTAACATCACTCCCTCTACAGGCTCAGAACGCTTATTTCTTTCCAAATGCCCAGCATTTTGACAATAATATACCTACACCTGAGTCTTTCCTTGGATATAAGATAGGAGAAAGACAGACTCGCTATGACAAGGTGGTGGCTTACATGGAGGAACTGGCAAGGAAATCTGACCGGGTGACTATAGAAACCATAGGGCAAACATATGAATACCGTCCCCAGGTCATCCTGACCATTACCTCTCCTCAAAACCACGGGAGGCTCGACCGGATCAGAGAAGACCACATGCAGCTGGCAGATCCTGCCCAGACTGCTCCTTCTCTTGAAAATATGCCCGTACTGGTCCATTTGGGCTATAATGTTCACGGTAATGAATCCTCCAGTACCGAAGTATCCATGCTCACCGCATACTACTACGCAGCCAACCAGGATGCCGAAACGGAGCAGTATCTCAATGAGGCTGTCATCTTTATCGACCCGGCACTTAATCCTGATGGAAGAGATAGACATACCAACTGGGTGAGCATGCACCAGGGAAATCCTCCCGTAAGCGACCCAGCGGATAGAGAGCATAATGAAGTATGGCCAGGAGGCAGGGGAAACCACTATTGGTTTGATCTGAACAGAGACTGGCTTCCGCTGGCACATCTGGAGAGTAGAAACAGATTGGCCCATTTCCATAAGTGGCTGCCGAATATCTATATCGATTTCCATGAAATGGGCACAGGCTCCACTTATTTCTTTGAGCCTACCAAGCAGTTCAGCTCGGAAAACAGACTCGTCCCCCGAAGCAATTACGACGGACTAAACAACATCATGGCCCAGTACCATGCCGCTGCTCTGGACGGCCTGGGTTCACTTTACTTTACCAAAGAACAGTTTGATAACATCTATCCGGGATATGGAGGAACTTATGCTGACTTTCACGGTGGGTTAGCCATTACTTTTGAGCAGGCAAGTTCCCGAGGAAATATCCAGGAAAACAGTCTAGGTGAATTGACCTTTGCTTTTACCATCAGAAACCATACTGCTACAGGCTTGGCTACTGTGAAAGGTGCAGTAGAGAACAGGGAAACTTTTCTTAGGCACCAAAGAGCATTTTTTCACTCTGCACTTACTGATGCCAAGAAAAATCCGATCCGTGCTTATGTATATGGTGAAACAGCAGACGCCAGCAGGTTGCGTACATTTACCGATGTCCTACTGGCCCACCAGATCGAAGTCTATGAGGTAGAAAATGATCAGAATATAGGGGGAATACCGTTCAAAAAAGGAAAATCCTATATCGTACCAACAGATCAGCCACAATACAGAATGGTGGAATCTGTTTTTGCCAAGACCACGGACTTCGATGACAGCGTATTCTATGATGCCTCCACCTGGACCCTAGCACTGGCTTATAACCTGCAGCACGCAGAAGCCAAATCAAGTGTAAATAAAGGAAAGCGGGTAGCGAAGACTACAGCAGAAAATTATAAAGCTCCGGAAAAAAGCAATTATGCCTATATCATGGACTGGGCAGATTATAATGCTCCTGCGGCACTTTACAGTTTGCAGCAAAAAGGCGTGGCTACCCAAACCATCTTCAAACCTATCACTGCCGGCACATCTTCGGGGGAAAAATCTTTAAGTGCAGGATCCATCAGTATACCTGTATCCGTACAGAAAATATCTGCTGACAGTCTATATAAAGTTATCCAAAAGGTGATAGAAGAAAATGGAGTTCCCATGATTTCTGTGACAACAGGACTAAGCCTAGAAGGGGTGGATCTGGGAAGTGCCAATGTAAAGACGTTGACAAAACCCCAGGCCATGATCCTCACCGGGCAAGGGGTAAATTCCACCGAAGTGGGCGAAGTATGGTTTCTACTGGATGAAAAGCTAAAAATGCCTATCACTAAAGTGGAAATGAGTTCCTTTGCCGGAACTAATCTAAGCAGGTACACTACCATAGTAATGGTACATGGCCAATACAAGAATGTGGATGACAATGCTGTGCAAAAATTAAAGAGGTGGATAGCTGAAGGAGGAACATTGATTACCTTTAAATCCGCTGCAGCATGGGCCATAGAAAAAGGCTTGGCACAGGGAGAGGTAATTTCCCCAAATGATACTGCCAAAGCGGAAAGAAGGATCCCTTTTGCTGATGCGGCAGCCACAGAAGGAGCACGGTCAGTGGGTGGGTCTATATATTTGGTAGACCTCGATCTTACGCATCCATTAGGTTTTGGGTATTCTGATGGCAAGCTACCGGTATATAGAAACAGTACTGTATATTTAGCTCCTTCCAAAAATCCTTACAGCACTGTAGCCCAATATGGAGAAAGCCCTTATCTGAGCGGATATGTTTCTCAAGCCAATCTTGACAAAATCAAAAATTCTGCATCCTTATTAGTTCATGAACAGGGTCTGGGTAGGGTCATCATGTTTGCCGAAAACCCAAACTTCAGGGGCACCTGGTATGGAACAAACAAGTTGTTTTTCAATGCACTCTTTTTTGGATCATTGATCAATACTCCGGGCAACTATTAAAAAATGTAACCTATCAACTGGAAAGATTGGCCTATTTGTTTTATGTGCCATACTATCGATGATTCAAGATTTATTAGAAGCATATCTTATTAAATTAAATTTATTTATACCTTTAAAACTGCTATATTTATGATGTAACCTACTGATCTAGAGCAAGGAGTATGGATTTATACGCCAAAGTCATCAATTATACCATCCCCATTTTTCTGTTTTTAATAGCAGTGGAGCATTTTTTTGAATGGAGGATGGGCAGGAAAGTCTCACGTGGACTGGACAGCGTATCAAGCATCAGCTCAGGAGTGACCAACGTGGTTAAGGATGTACTTGGACTCAGCCTCGCTATCATTAGCTATGACTGGCTGCTCGGCCATATGGCCCTGATGTCCATAGAGGCTACCTGGATTACTTATATAGTGGCATTCATAGTGATTGATTTTAAAGGATATTGGAAACACAGATGGGAGCATGAAATCAACTTCCTTTGGAACAGGCATGTGATCCATCACAGTAGCGAGGAATTCAACCTTAGCTGCGGCCTTAGACAGACTGTTTCCGGTGTGGTTGATTACTTCTTCTTCCTATTATTACCTGCGGCACTTCTTGGTGTACCGGTAGAAGTGATTGCCATCGTGGCACCTATACATCTTTTCCTGCAGTTTTGGTACCATACCAGGCTCATAGGTAAACTGGGCTGGCTGGAGAAAGTCATCGTGACACCATCCCATCACCGGGTGCACCACGCGGTCAACGAAGAGTATATGGACAAAAATCTAGGGCAAATCTTTATCATCTGGGACAAACTTTTTGGCACCTTTCAGGAGGAAAAGCCTGACATAAAAATTGTCTATGGCATCACCCGGCCTGCCAAAACCTGGAATCCCATCAAAATTAATTACCAGCATATCTTTTTGCTTTGGAAGGATGCTTATCATACTAAAAGTTGGAAAGATAAATTAAAGATCTGGTTTATGAAGACGGGCTGGAGACCTGCTGATGTAATAGAAAAATACCCCTTAGAAAGCGTAGGAGACCCCTATTTGTACCAAAAATACGATCCCCCTGCTTCCAGTAAATTCAAGGCATGGGCATGGATACAGTTGTTTTTTAATTATTTCCTGTTGGTCTACTTGTTCTCCCATATCGCCGTCATCGGTTCACCCTATATCTTCATATATGGGGCATTTGTAGTGCTTTCTGTTTATGCCTATACGGAACTGATGGACAGAAATCCATATGCCTTATATATGGAAATGGGTAAGTCCTTATTGGGATTATTTATGATCTATTGGATGGGTGACTGGTTCGGAGCAAGTGAGCATTTTGGTTTATGGTATTCCGCTACTGTAGCCTTCTATTGTGTGGCTTCCATTATTGTCGTCGGTTATTTCAGTTTTACAGAGGTAAATGAAAAATCCCAAGCATTGGTAAGGTCTTAAGCCATACTTTGACTCCAGGTCTATGCGGCAAAATTTGTGATCCAGCCCGACACAGAAGCACAGATAGAAAAACTAATATAAGGACAACAAGAGGTAAACTTTGCGACTTTGTAGGTAAAATAAAGGCCGCCAGGCCAAGACCCTTACCTAATACTTGGTGACTTAAAGTCTTTATAGGTATCTTAAAAATCCCATATAACAAATTCTAAAACCCATCCATAAAATTCTACACTTCGGTCAGCTTTAATTTTATCGGCTTTAGTTTATCCCCAATTTTGGATCAAACAATAGCACATGAAAACTCTGACTATTTTTCTACTGACACTTATCTACGCTATCCATTCCCAGGGGCAGACGGTTCTGAAAGGAACTGTAAAATCCATCTTAGGAGAAACCATTCCGGGAGTCAATGTATATTTAAAAGGCACCTATGATGGCACTACCACTGATGTAAAGGGAAATTTTATCTTTACCACCGGTGTAAAGGGAGACCACATACTGGTGATCCAGGGCATGGGATTCAAAACGCAGGAAAAGTTCATTGATATGGAAGCATTACAGTCAGAATACATTTTCACCCTTAAAGAAGCCTTTAATGAACTGATGGCAGTGACCATCTCTGCCGGAGCCATGGAGGCCTCCGATGAGAAAAAAGCAGTGGTGCTCCGGCCTATAGATATAGTAACGACTCCGAGTGCCATGGGCGATATTATCGCTGCTTTTCAGACACTGCCCGGCACCAGTACGGTGGGAAATGACGGACGGCTGTTTGTCCGAGGTGGGGATGCTTCTGAGACGGCCATCTTTATAGATGGAATGAAAGTGGGCAATGCCTTTGGCACCACCGCCAATAATGTACCTACCCGAACACGGTTCAGTCCCAATTTATTCAAAGGTTCATTTTTCAGTACCGGTGGGTATTCGGCCGAATACGGCCAGGCACTTTCTTCAGCATTGGCACTGAACACATTAGATAATCCCATCAGAAACCAGGGAGACATCAGTTTGCTGTCTATAGGAATGGGCTATACCCAAACTCTGGTGGGGGACAAAAACAGCCTAACCGCTTCTGTAAATTATTTTGACCTAGCGCCCTACCAGTCGCTTATCAACCAGCATTTTAACTGGGAAAGAAGTCCGTATGGCTGGGATGCCGAAGTTTCTGCCCGGCAAAAGTGGGGGAAAAACGGAATGGTGAAGGCTTATGTACATTCCGAGGCTGGAGGCATGCAGCTTTGGCAGCCCCTACCCGGTAAAGAAGGTCCCGGCCAGCTGATCAAAGTAAACAACCAATATACCTTTGCCCAAACCTCTTTCAAGCAGACCGGACAAAAGGAGTGGATATACTACGGGGGTCTCTCCTACTCAGATAATGATGACCGGATTGTGATGGAGACATTACACGTCAATCAAAAAAGCCGCCTGACCCATGGAAAACTGGCCGGAGTGAAAAGTTTTTCTGACAGGGTATCCCTGAAAACAGGCGCTGAGACCTATATTCATTACTATAATGAGACCGTATTAGAAGACGGTTTACAACGAAATTACCTGGATCAGCAGTACAACCTATTTTCCGAACTGGACTATTACATCAGTCATAAACTTGTCTTCCGGGGTGGTCTGAGATCAGGTTACAGTACCTTGGCTGATGAATACTGGCTGGATCCGCGGATATCTTTGGCATATAAGTTTGACAACGAAGGTCAGATTTCTGTTGCCGCCGGCCAGTTTAGCCAGTTGCCGCTTGAGCAGCAGCGGGTCATTAATCCAGAACTACAAAATACAAAAGCTGACCACTTGATACTCAATTATTTTATCTCCAAAGAGGGCAGGACATTAAGAGCGGAAGCATTTTATAAAGGTTATGATCATTTGGTCACTTTTGAAGGAATACCCAGAAGTCCAACCAATATCCAACAGGAAGGTGAGGGTTATGCCCAGGGATTTGATCTTTTCTACCGGGATCAGAAAACGCTTACTAACACTGATTTTTGGATCACCTACAGCTTAATAGAGAGCAGGAGAAAATTTGCCCAATTTCAGACAGCCGTTCAGCCAGGGTTTGCCCCCCGACATAACGGTTCTATCGTGGTGAAGCACTTTATCACAGCCCTAAAATCCCAGCTTGGCAGTTCCTTAACTATAAACGATGGCTATACCTATACTGACCCCAATACACCGGGAGAAATGAACAGCAAGACCAAAAGCTTTCAGAACTTAAGTATCAGCTGGAGTTACCTGCCTAAACCGAACCTGATCATCCATCTCGCCTGCTCCAACGTGCTGGGAAGGGACAATGTATTTGGGCATCAGTTCAGTACGGCTCCAAATGATAGCGGAAGATTTGAATCACTACCCATAAGACAGGGAGCTCCCAGATTCATTTTTCTGGGAATATTTCTGACGCTTTCCAAAGACAAAACAGCAAATCAATTAAATAACTTATAAATTTAACAAACTATGAAAAACTCCATCCTTACTTTCGCCTTATTTCTATCAATTATCGCTGCCTCACTGGCTATAGATCCTGCATACGAGAAAGCCATGCTTTCCCAGTTGGAGCAACTCGGACAAGCCAAGACACAGGAGGAATTTCAAGCCGCTGCCAATGCCTTTGCCAGGATAGGAGAAATGAAACAGGAAGCCTGGCTGCCCCAATACTATGCCGCGCTGGCCTATACCCGTATGAGTCTACAGCATCCTGGCAATGTAATAGACAAAGATGCCCTGCTGGCCAAAGCCAAAGAACACCTCTCGAAGGCCACGGATCTTTCACCTTCCAATTCGGAGCTAGTGACACTGGATGGTTTCATCATCATGGCCAGACTCAGCGCTGACCCTCAGCGAAGAGGCCAAAGCTTATCCCCTAAAGTGATGCAGACTTACGGTAAAGCCATCGAACTGGACAAGAGCAATCCCAGACCCCTTATGCTGATGGCCCAGATGGAATATGGAATGGCACAATACTTTGGGCAGGGTCCGGAAAAAGCCTGCGGACTTGCCCGTATCAGCCTGGACCTTTATAAACAGGAGGGCGCCAATGCCTCTGAAAACAACCTTAACCCTACCTGGGGAAAAGAAATGGCCGAGCAGCTGACCAAAAGATGTAAATAATATCAACATCAACATACGGATACATGATCTGTTTTTATGAATAGATCATGTATTTTTACCTCATGCATATTGGCTAATCCTATCCAGATTATGGTAAAAAGTACATACAGTCCCAAATCAGGTTTATTTAATTCAGCCGGAAGATTTCTGATGTTGAATCTGATTATTGTCATAGCCTTGACCTTCACTCAATGTCCCTCCTGTTACACATCTTGGGAGGGCTTTCTCTCCATACTGGATAATTTTATTTTTTCATTTCTGATGTCCTGTTCCCTGAGCTTCGGAGGACAATATGTAAATCTATACTATGAAAATAAGATCTCTTGGATAGCATATCCCATCCGACGGCTGGTTCTTACTGCAACAACTTATTTTATCTACACCTTTATCGTCAGTTATGTCCTTATTGCGCTTTATATATTGATCTCGGTTGATAGGATAACAATAGACAATATGCCATGGAACATCGTAGCTAAAAATACTATGTATGCCATAGGAGTGGCCTTTATCATCATTACCATTTTTGTGACAAGGTCATGGCTAATGGAGTGGAAAAAAGCTGCCATCGAGGCTGAGCAATTGAAAACCGAAAAAATTGCCAGCAGGTATCAATCGCTTAAAGACCAATTGAACCCTCATTTCCTTTTCAACTCATTAAATGCCCTATCAAACCTGGTATATGAGGATGCAGATAAATCTGCCCATTTCATCCAACAGTTATCAAAAATATATAGATACGTGCTGGACGTACAGCAGGAAGAACTGGTCAGTCTTGATAAGGAACTCGACTTTGCAAAAAGTTACCTGAGCCTTCAGAAGATCAGGTTTGAGGACAGTCTTCGATATAAGATCATTGTAAATGGCACCCAAGGGTATATGCTTCCCCCACTATCCCTCCAACTGCTGTTGGAAAATGCAGTCAAACACAATATCGCCAGCATGGCAATTCCTTTAAACATTTTCATTGAACAAAAAGGCGACAGTCTTTGGGTATGCAATGACCTTCAACCCAAGTCAGGGCCATTGGAAGATACTACAGGTGTGGGATTGGAAAATATTAATAACAGATACGAGCTGCTGAGCCATAGAAAGCCGGAAATCTTACAGGAGAACAATCAATTTATAGTAAAACTCCCCTTATTAAACCTTTCCCAATGAACATACTGATCATAGAGGATGAAAAGCCTGCAGCCAATAGACTAAAGCAACTTTTAGCTGATCTGCTTCCAGAAGCCAAGATTTTCGGTCATCTGGACAGCATCAGTACAGCCGTGAGCTGGCTGGAAACGCATGTCGCCCCAGATCTTATATTCTGCGATATTCAACTGGCAGATGGGCATAGTTTTGAGATATTTGAGCAGGTACATGTGGATACCCCAATTATCTTCGTGACGGCATTTGACCAGTTTGCCATCAAGGCTTTCAAGCTGAATTCGGTGGATTACCTACTGAAGCCATTGGATCCCGAGGAACTGAAAAAGGCCATTCATAAATTTCAGAACCGGCAAATATCCGGCAGACTGGATATATCGGATCTAAAAAATTTACTCCAACCTCAAAAAGCCAATTATAAATCGAGATTTCTGGTAAAATATGGAGAGAAAATCCAAAGCGTGCCAGTTGATGAAATTTCATTTTTCTTCAGTGCAGAGAAAGTCACCTATCTACAAACAGACGAGGGCAGAAAATATATTATGGACTATACCCTCGACCAACTGGATCAGTGGCTGGATCCAAAGCGATTTTTCCGTCTGAACCGAAAATACATCGCCTCCTTTGATTCCATCGCCGAAATCCATACCTATTCTAACAGCCGATTGAAGATAAAACTGGGCCAATGTGACGATAATGATATTCTGGTAAGTAGGGAAAAAGTGGGAGCTTTAAAAGAATGGTTGGATGGGTGAGTTGTATAATTATCTTAATAGCTTTATATACTGTTGGATCAAAAAAAATCTTTTTAAAACATTAGTTCTTTTATAAATTATGCTTAACTTTTTATTATCCCAACTTTCTCTTTATGAAAATCTTGCTTTTAGCCATAACAACGATGATTGTAATTTCTTCTTGCCATACAAATCCGGAAGGCAATAAGGATTTAAACCAACTCTCTTTTTTCATGGATACAGTGATGGTGGATTCGAAAGGTGAATTTTTATTTCTTAATTGGGAATTAAGTACAGCCTGTGTTTCGAAAGATGGCAAAACACTGTATAACTTGAATATACAAGAACCGTCATTAGAAATTATTGACCTAAATAACCTTCAGCTGATAGCAAAGCAGATATTTGATAAAGAAGGACCGAACGGGATTGGGAATAAAGGAAGAGGAGGCATAGTGCATTTGGGAGAAGATGCTTTATTCTTTAAAGGCTGGCCATCACCAGAAATTTTTAACTCAGAAGGAAAAAAATCAGTGTCTTTAAAAAATCTTACTGACATTAAAACAAAAGTAACAGATACAGGAAAAAACTTTATGTATGAAACAATTATACCTACCGACTCTGAAAATGTTTTTGGACTTATAAATGAATTTCCCGGAAAAAACTTTGAATTTGGAAGACTCAATCTTTTAGACAGCACTTTATATTCTTACCCTGTATCTACCTTGGAAAAGCTGGAAGGGTACACTATCACCTATGATGATGGGCAAATATATGACGTTAACAGCCCTAATATATATGTAGAAAATATAAACCAATATGTGGTAGTCAGCTCCAGCATCTCTAGTGAATTGTACGTTTACAAACCGGAATCTGACAGTCTTCACCATTATACTTATGCCTATAATCTGACCAAATCCGAAAAAGAAAACCGCTACCCTACCGAAATATCAGACCCTAAAGAATTCCATAATGTCTTTAAGAGCCTCAATAGTGAGGTTTCTTTTCTTCCACCTATATGGGATAAAGAAAACAATCAGTATTACCGGTTTCATTATGAAATGATATTTGAAGATGATTTTTCGGAAAGATATCCTAAAAAAACTGGGGCCAAAGTTTATCTTTCTTTATATGACCAAGACTTTCGATTGAAAGCAGAAGGAGAGTTACCCCAATTTCAGGATATACCTGGTTTTCATTTTGTTAAGAACGGCAAAATTTGGATGTTTGAAAATATGGATGATGAGATGAGCTTTGTGAGATTAATCTTAAATTGACCTATTTGTTTAAAGGACTAAAGATTTATCTGACAATACTGGACAAAGATTTGAATTTTCTGGAAGATTCCCCTGTATCGGTATTACACCACAAACCGGTAAAACATTGTGCAAAAGACGGCAAAATTTGGATGTTTGTAAAAGTGGAGGACGAAATGGGGTTTCCGAAGTTGAGTATAAATTAACTTTAATTTTCCAGAAAGGCATAATACCGGATTTTCATTTTATATCATAAAAAGACGACACTTACGATCTTTATTTCTACTTGATAGACAATGGAGTAAGTATTTATTATTTCCTGATCCACTTCATCAGCTGTCTTTCTGTAGCTGTAAATACCCCTACCATATATAAACCGGGGGGAAGCTGTTGGAGCTTAAAAGTAAGGGCATCTTCTACATTGTTGAGTTCACCTTCAAATGAGATAAGGACTGACCCCCTGTTATCATATACCCTTATAAATCCCTGTCCCAATTTAATATTTTCAATTAATCTAAAGTCCAAGGGTCCTGATACATATGGTATCGGATTTAGAATAAAAATACCTTTTTTCTCCTGTTTCCAAAAGACTTTAACTACTGGGCTTTTATTGCTACTGCCATCACTTCTTAGTTTTTCCACCTGGTAATAAATCCATCCGGTTTTTAAATGGGACTTATCCAAAAACATGATCCGCATCTTATCATCGAAAATGCTATGGAAATGGCCTTCATCTATTTCATGAAAACTTACATAATCATCAAACGATCTTCTGATCTTAAATGTAGCATCAGGATCTTCATTTTCTTCCAGCCACGAAAGCACTATTCCTTCATGTACTATTCTAGCATCCAATTGCAGCCATTCGGCAGGCAATACGGACGGTAAACCCACACTACCAATAGCAAATGTCTGGTCTATAAGAGCCGAAAACGATAAAGTTCTCCGGGCTAAAAACTGATTACCTGATTCAACTCCATCCAAATGTTCCCCGGGGGCAGGTCCCTCATTGCCAACAACCCTCAGGTGTATAGGATCTAGTACTATTAGTTCATCAGCATCAATAATCATTTCTAATGGACTGGCTGAGATGGGTGCAGTTACTACTTCGAAGTAGCTGTTGGTTTTATAAAGGATGGGCGTATGGTCATGGTCACTAAAATCAGGATTCCAGTTTACCCCTGGGATTTGTACATATTTTAAGACAAGAGGATATCCTTGGTGACCACTATTTCCTATCAAACTAAGTTTCCTGATTCCACTAACAGCATCATCATTAAATGGAAATGAAGCATTTATTTCATTTAGGCTCTCAGGAGTATTGAGATAATTTACCTGATTTAAATTAAGCCAACGGCCTGATGTATAAGTATAAGTACCACCTGCAGCTGTAGGAAAATACAGGCTCTGACCAAGAAAGTCCATACTTCCCTGAAGCATTTGGAAGTGCTGTTTAATCCTAAGGTCCTGATGGAATGAAACTATTCCTCCTGATTTATTTACCGTAATATGGGTCGGATGTAAGTCCGGGTCAATGATCATCTGGTCAAATGGTCCTGAAATGGTCAAATCTGTAGAATTGTCCACTACCTGTCCTGATGATGGGGCTCTGATAAAGTCACCCATTACTGTTAAGTTAGGCGGCATGATTTTATTGGCCATATGTTCAAAATGCAGGTTCCTGTATTGACGTTGTACCATAGCCAGATTTGAAGTGAGAAACTGTTGGTTTCCAGAGCTGCCACCATAGACCACTGTCCCATCAAAGCGGACATCGGCAGCATGAATTTGGGGCTGATTTCCCCGTAAGATTAACCTTCCTCCCTCTCTTACATCAAAAAGCGCAGAGGGTGTATTAGAGTTAACGGCTCTTAAAGAGATATGATTGTTACATTCA
Organism: Anditalea andensis; assembly: GCF_000714815.1. Classification (GTDB taxonomy): domain Bacteria; phylum Bacteroidota; class Bacteroidia; order Cytophagales; family Cyclobacteriaceae; genus Anditalea; species Anditalea andensis. Next base: position 85,533 of record NZ_JMIH01000028.1, read on the forward strand.
CTGATCAAAGTACCACCTGCCTCAATGACCAGATTCCCATATATACCTGGAAACTGGGTAAAGTTCGTGTTAAATGAAAATGTTGAACATTCCCCGCCTTCCATTATTCGCTGAACTACTGTCCCGTTCCTAAATACAAATTGGTTTGCTTTAAAGGGTCTTTCTACTATCAACTCAGCATCATCATCCGGATCAAAAATTACCGTATACCGACTATTCGTATTTTGGGCGCTCCACGCACCTGCAGATATGATCACCCTGGAACCTCCTTTAAACACGAGCCTACTATTAATACTGTTACCTATCCAGTCCGTAGCCAAGAATGAACCCCGGGGAATTCCGGGTGCTGACCCTGAATATGCATTGAGAGATCCAAACACTTCTATTTCATTGCCATTTATAATCAGCTTTTGCTCGGCTCCAGCATCTGCATTTAGATAGACGCTATTCACCTCTTCATTTTGCGTCATCGTGACCCGGTGTGGATTTTCAATGTATATATCATTCCCCCTAGTGGGTTTTTCTGTAGCAGGTATCCATAGCCCTGCAGCATACCTTTGCCAGATAGCGGGATTGTGGAAATTGCCACTGGCCACGGTCCTATATGCATTTTCTTCCTGTGCTGAAGAAAGTTGAATGTTAAATAGCGTTGCAAATATAATTGCAACTGTTATCTTGTATTTTCGTGCTGAAATTACAGATGACCTATAATCATACAGAGCTGCCATAAAAATATTCAAAAAAGTACAACCTAAATTTATGAAATCTACATATATATATAAAATAGTTATTTTACTATTTTTTGGTTTAAACTGCTACTCATCATCCTTAAATGCCCAGACTTATCAGATCAGTTTGCTAACTTGTGATCCTGGAGATGAGCTTTATAACGCATTTGGACACAGTGGCTTGAGGGTGTTAGATCTGGAGACGGGAAATGACCTGGTGTTTAATTGGGGCACCTTTGATTTTGGTGCTCCTAATTTCTATGGCAATTTTGCTTTGGGAAAATTGGATTATTACCTTAGTTTCAGTACCTATCAGAGATTTATCTATAACTACCAATTGGAGCAAAGAGCTATTCGGGAGCAGATACTCAACTTATCTCCAGAGCAGACGGCTAAAATGCTTTCCCTTCTTAACGAAAATGCCCGTCCAGAAAATATTTACTACCGTTATGACTTTTTCTACGATAACTGCGCCACCCGGATAAGGGATATAGTAGAAGCGACTATAGGGGATCAGCTCGTATGGCAGGACCCAGCCGATCTTCAGGAAAAGACATTCCGAGATCTGATTGATGAATATGTATATGATATGCCATGGGCTGACTTAGGAATAGATCTGGCCTTAGGAAGTGTCATCGATACACAGGCATCGGAAAGGGAAAAACAGTTCCTACCAGATTATATGGAAGCCGCTTTCGCCAGAGCAGAGATTGTGGGTGATGGTCCGGCAAGAGCGCTCGTGACTCCTTCTCAGCCTATATTGGATTTTCCACCTGTAGTAGTAGAACAGAGCATCTTTAACCCATACGTCCTTTTTTGGGTAGTTGCATTTGCCGCCATTATCATCACCTTTGTAGGTTATAAAAGAAAAAAACTTTTTATCGGTTTTGATATGGCATTCTTTATCATACTGGGTTTGATGGGATTTGTGATTGCCTTTTTATGGTTTATTACTGAACATACGGCTACGCTATACAACTGGAACATCCTTTGGGCTTTTCCTGTCCATCTGGCATTAGCTTACGGACTTGCCCTAAAAACCCCAAAACCCTGGGTAAGAAAATATCTTTTATTTGCGCTGATACTGGCTGATATTGCTGTCGTCTTCTGGATATTAGGCTGGCAATCTTTCCATCCCAGTATAGTTCCCCTCTTATTAGTGATCATTTTGAGGACCAATTATCTGTATTACAACTTAGAAAGGATTAAATTTAGTCAAGTGTAAACTATTCTATGTATTGAAATTGTTATCATGGGATGTTTAGCCTAAAACAAGTAAATACCATCATATTATCAGGAAGCTAAATGATCCATTGATCCATAAACTATGGAATCAAGTCAATGACAAACCTACAAGTCCATGAAATTTGAAATTGTTTCGGATTACAAACCTACAGGAGATCAACCTGGAGCCATAGCAAAACTATCTTCCGCCATCAATAATGGAGATCCTGCTCAAGTCCTATTGGGTGTCACCGGTTCGGGGAAAACCTTTACCATAGCCAACGTGATAGAGCAAGTACAAAAGCCTACTCTTATACTTAGCCACAATAAGACCTTAGCTGCCCAGCTTTACGGCGAGTTCAAACAATTTTTCCCGAATAATTCTGTAGAGTATTTTATTTCTTACTATGATTATTATCAGCCAGAGGCTTTTATACCCACCAGCGGCACCTATATAGAAAAAGATCTATCGATCAATGAAGAAATAGAAAAGCTACGGCTAAGTGCTTCCTCTGCACTACTGTCTGGAAGAAGGGATGTGATAGTAGTAGCTTCTGTCTCGTGTATCTACGGCATAGGGAATCCTGTAGAGTTTGGTAAAAATGTGATCCGGATGGAGGTGGGAGATAGAATACCGCGAAATCAGTTTTTATATAAATTAGTAGACATCCTCTATAGCCGTACGCACACCGAGTTTACTAGAGGAACCTTTAGGGTTAAAGGTGATACGGTAGACATATTTGTGGCATATGCTGACTTTGCTTACAGGATTTATTTTTGGGGGGACGAGATAGAATCCATTCAACGCATAGATCCAGACTCGGGCAAAAAACAGTCGGAAGAAAAGAGCATTTCTATTTTTCCAGCCAATCTATTTGTCACCGGAAGAGATGTCATCGATGTGGCCATTAATGAAATTCAGGATGACCTCATGTCTCAAGTTTCGTTTTTTGAAAAAGAAATGAAACTCATGGAAGCTAAAAGGCTAAGAGAAAGGACTGAATTTGATCTTGAAATGATACGGGAACTGGGCTACTGCTCAGGAGTGGAGAATTATTCCAGGTATTTTGACAGGAGGCTTCCAGGTACAAGGCCTTTCTGCCTTATAGATTATTTCCCAGACGACTTCCTGATGGTCATAGATGAAAGCCATGTAACGGTACCCCAGGTTAGGGCCATGTGGGGTGGTGACCGTTCCAGAAAGGTAAATTTGGTCGATTATGGATTTAGATTACCTTCTGCTTTGGATAACAGGCCTTTAAAATTTGAGGAATTTGAGGCATTGACCAATCAGGTAATTTATGTAAGTGCTACACCGGCAGACTATGAACTAGCTCAGACAGAGGGAGAAGTAGTAGAGCAGATCATTAGACCTACTGGACTATTAGATCCAGTTATTTTTGTAAGGCCCAGTGGCAACCAGATAGATGATTTACTCGAAGAAATAGACCAAACTATCCAAACGGGTGCCCGAGTGTTGGTCACTACCCTTACCAAAAGGATGGCAGAGGAACTCAATAAATATATGGAAAGAACGGGCATTAAATGCAGGTATATCCATTCAGAAGTTAAGCCATTGGACAGAGTAGAAATCCTGCGGGAATTAAGACTCGGCATCTTTGATGTACTGATAGGAGTTAACCTCCTACGAGAAGGTCTGGATTTACCAGAAGTATCTTTAGTGGCAATATTAGATGCCGATAAGGAAGGATTTTTACGTAATGAAAGGAGTCTGGTCCAAACCATAGGAAGGGCAGCCCGGAATGAAAATGGTAAAGTAATCATGTATGCAGATACCATTACCCACTCTATGCAGATGGCCATAGATGAAACCAACAGAAGGAGGTCCGTCCAGATGGCCTATAATGAGGAGCATGGTATCACTCCTACTACTGTGATTAAATCTCGCGAAAGAATAATGGGCTCTACCAAGGTAGCGGACAGCAAAAAAGGTTCTAAATATTATGAAGTAGAGCTAAGCCCAGAAGAGCAGGTAGCCGCAGATCCTGTGGTCCAATATTTGAGCAAAGACAAACTTGAAAAACTGATAGGTCAAACACAAAAACAAATGGAGAAAGCAGCCAAGGAGCTGAACTTTATGGAAGCGGCCCGGTTGAGAGATGAATGGCTGGGATTAAAAAACAGGCTTGAGACCATGGCCAGGCAAAGTATTTAAATACCAAACGATCATATATTATGCTACTTGTATCAGATACAGGAAGCTTTTTAAGCTTATCTATTATGAAAAAGATTTTACTATTATTTATCACGGTATCACTATTTGCGTTCACGGAATCCAGAGCCCAGCAGGGAGAAGGGACGTTTATGGTATCGGGTGCGGCAGATGCTATCAGAACAGATATTCCCGGTGTGATCAGAAGATATCAGGCCGGTCTGGAAGCACATTATTTCCTTAGATATTGGATTAGTGCTTCAGCAGGATATGAATTTAATTATAACCGACCTAATCAAGCCTCATTAGGATCACGAATATATCTGGTGGACCCTCTCTTTGTGAGGGTTAGGGGTTTGATAGGAAGGGACAGTGATATTGCCTTAGGTATCGGATATTCGAGAAATTTAGGTTACCGATTTCGCCTAGAAGGGATGGTAGACTACTATACAGTCACGCAGACAGCCGGTCTAAGGGGCGGTTTCAGTATTTTGCTCAATTAAAAACACAAAAAATGACCCTACAGGAAGTAACAAGGCTAGCCAAAATGGGTGAAGGGCTTCACGTAGAATTCAAAAAAAAGGTAGCCCATCCTGAGAAAATTGTCAGGGAGATTATCGCTATGGCCAATACTGAAGGCGGTTACTTACTTATAGGCATAGATGATGATGGCACTGTAAGCGGACAGAAATATATAGAAGAAGATATTTTCATTTTGGATAAGGCTATAAAATCCCTTATCAAACCCAACCTACAGCCAGAGAAAGCGATACTTCCTATTACTGCAAAAAAGGGAGTAGCGATATATCAGATAGAAAAAAGTAATCTTCGTCCACATTTTATACTCGAGGATAATAAAAAAAAATCCTATGTTCGGGTCGAAGATAGGAGCATTCAGGCCAGCAAGGAGGTCTGGGAGATTATCAAAAGGCAAAAACATGAGCAAGATGTTTTTTTTAACTATGGTGAAAAAGAAACGCTTTTGATGAAAGCGCTTACTGATCAGCCTAATATTACCTTAAATCAATTTGCCCAGATCGCCAATCTTTCCAGGTATATGGCTTCACGTACGCTGATAAAACTAGTCTTGGCCAACGTGCTGAAAATAGTGCCACGGGAAATGGAGGATCTTTACGCGCTGAAATAGGAGGTAAAACACCACATGCTCCAAGTGTAACTATTGAAATTTAACTTGTATAAACGGGGGGGTAGTTCTGCAAATAGCAGACAATTAACAAAACCCTAAATCAGTTTAAAACAATTGTTATATATTAAGTACTTTAAAGTATGCCCTATCAAAATGACATTACTAAAATTTCAAATTCATAAATAAACTACTAATCTTTAGTATATTAACCCATATCACTCAAACCTGCTTATAACCTCCTGTATCAAATCCGCTTCATACCCCCTGGACATCAGATAACGAAACACTTTCTGGCTGCGGATGAAATCATTTTTATCAGACATACTTTCCCATTTTTTCTCCGCCAGTCCCTGTAGGGTTTGCCAATATTCTTCCGCCGGGATTTCTTTCATACCAGACTTGATACAGTTGGGACTGATTTTACGGATTTTCAACTCATTTAAAATTTTATTTCTGCCCCATTTTTTGATCCGAAATTTACCCCCAACAAATGCTACCGCAAAACGCTCCTCATTTAAAAACCCCTCCTCTATCATATAGGAAAGGAGATTTTCTACCTCTTCAGGATTTAAACCATAACTATACAATTTGTCCCTTACCTCCTGCTGGCAGCGCTCCTGATAGGCACAAAAAGAAGCTATCTTAAGCTTGGCCTGTTGGGGCGTAAGCTGTTTTTTAGGAGAACCATCAGGATTAACTTTTCTTTGGAAGGACATTTGTGTAATTTTAGGCTAATTAAAGAAAAAGAAATTTTTTATCAAACTTAACAGTATCAACCATACCATCATGAGAGATAAAATAGTAGCCGGTAACTGGAAAATGAACGGAACCCTGGAAGAAGGCCAAAAGCTTACTTCTGAAATTGTAAACATGATTAAAGATGAAAGGGTAAATGATGTAAAGGTAGTTTTAAGTCCTCCCTTCATCCACCTAGCCGGTGTAAAGAAATTGATAGGAGATGTTAATCATCTGTTTGTAGCTGGGCAAAATTGTTCAGACAAAGATTCCGGTGCTTTTACAGGAGAGACATCTGCTAAGATGTTGGCTTCTTTCGGTATTCAATACGTGATTATTGGCCACAGCGAAAGACGAGAGTATTTCAACGAGACCAATTTACAGCTTTCCGAAAAAGTAAAACAGGCCTTGGCCAATGGTCTTATACCCATCTTCTGCTGCGGAGAGCCTCTGGACATCAGAGAAGAGAATACCCATGAAGATTACGTAAAAAGCCAGTTGACCGAAAGCTTATTTGATCTAGAGGCAGAAGATTTCAAAAAGCTGGTCATCGCCTACGAACCAATTTGGGCTATTGGTACAGGAAAAACTGCCAGTTCTGATCAGGCGCAGGAAATGCATGCAGCCATCCGAGATCATATTGCACATAAATATGGCCAAGAACTTGCCGATGATATCTCCATCCTGTATGGCGGCAGCTGTAAACCTGACAATGCCAAAGAGCTTTTCGCCAAATCCGATGTGGATGGCGGGTTAATTGGCGGTGCTTCGCTAAAATCCCGTGACTTTATGGATATTATCAAATCATTTTGATGGAATACCTGGAATTCAAAATATCCTGTAAGGAGGAGTTTATAGAAATATTGATTGCCGAACTGGCGGAAGTGGGTTTTGATTCTTTCCTGGAAAAAGAGGATGGTTTGGAAGCCTACATTCAGGAAGACCAATTTGACAGAGTGGCCTTTCAAGAGGTATTAGATAAATATATCTCCATGGCCAATATTTCTGTCGAAGAAGGCCGAATGGAGAAGGTCAATTGGAATACCGAATGGGAGAAGAATTATGACCCTATAGCCGTAGGGGAGGAAGTTTATGTAAGAGCTTCCTTCCATGCTCCTAAAGAAGGAGTAAAACACGAAATCGTGATCAACCCCAAGATGTCATTCGGCACCGGTCACCATGCCACTACCTACCTGATGCTCACCCATCTTCTAAATCTGCCCCATCATGGTAAAAGGGTAATCGATATAGGAGCGGGAACTGGTATACTGGCCATATTGTCTCATAAACTTGGCGCAGCAACAGTGGAAGCTTTCGACATCGATGACTGGTGTGTGGACAATGGAAATGAGAACTTTGAGCTCAACGGTATGTCCCATGTAAAGATGGGCCTTGGTACTGTCCGGGAGGTCAATCCGCAGGGGCAGTTCGATATCGTGATTGCCAATATCAATAAAAACGTCCTACTGGATGAAATGGAAGTTTATGAAACCTTGGTGAAACCAGGTGGATATTTATTACTAAGTGGCTTTTATGATCATGATGTGATAGATATAGAAGCTTCGACCGCATCTTTTGGCTTATCTAAAATCGACCAAATGGTAAAAGATAAATGGTGTGCAGTAGTGTTTAAAAAGAAATAGGCAGATCCTGCCAAATTTTAATTTTGGCAGGATCTGCCTATTCGTTTTCTTTGTTTTAGTTATCTATCCAAATTCAGCATTTGAATAGCTGAACATAGCAAGAGAAATTGAGGATGGTACTACGTTTGAAGAATCTGAAGTGTATGAAATAAAACTATTTGATGAGAGAGGAAAAGAGGTTCTGTATCAGAAAACCGACCAAGATAAAACAACCATTCCATTAACAAATTTAAATAAGAGCTATTATAATCTTCATATCATCGAAACAGATGGCGTCATACGCAAAAAAATCCAAGTAAATAGGTAAACCAATATTAATGATAAGGAAATCCCGCAGGATAAGTTCTGCGGGATATTTTTTCGTATAATTCAAAACAACGGCGTATAATGATGAAAATCAAAACACCAACTCCTTACCTAAAATGTAAACCGCCATCACCAGTACAAACCAGCCAAACCCTTTTTTTAAATGCTCGCCGTCCATCTTTGCAGACAGCCAGCTCCCGATAAAAATACCGATCAAAGATAAGCCTGAAAACAACATCAAAAATGGCCAATCTATAGACTGGTTAAATATGTCTCCCAAGAACCCGATCAATGATTTTACCGCTATGATCAAAAGTGATGTGCCCACTGCCAGCTTCATGGGCAATCTGGCCAACAGTACCAAAGCTGGAATAATCAGAAAGCCACCCCCTGCTCCCACTATTCCTGTTAGCACACCTACCAGTGCGCCCTCTATAGCGATCAGTGGATAATTATAGGTCACCTCGCAGACTTTAGCTTCTATCTGGCCATTTCTGATCATGGAAATAGAAGCCGCCAACATGATCAAAGCAAAGAAAACCATAATAGCAATATCTTTGGTCATGATCCATTCCCCTATTGCGAAAATCTCGTAAGGAATCGCTGGCACCAAATATTTTCTGGCTAGAAAAACCGCTATAAATGAGGGAATCGAAAATACAGCTGCTGTTTTATAATCCACTAGTCCTTTCTTCATAAAAGTAAAAGATCCCACCAATGATGTAGCTCCCACGACGAATAATGAATAGGCAGTAGCCAAAACAGGACTGATATGCAGCAAATAAACCAATGCAGGTACAGTTAGAATTGAACCCCCTCCACCGATAAGCCCTAAGCTGATACCGATGATAACCGCAGAAATAAAACCAAAAACCGTAATCAAATCCATATCCGCTGCTAAAATACTTTTTTATTATGGCTACAAAAATAGGTTTGAGAATTAAGTTATAGCGTGACCTTTGTTACTTAATAAAAAAGGAAGCATACTGCTTTAAATATATCATAGAATCCACCAAAAAAATATGGTCTGAAAAATTCCAGACCATATTCACTTTCTATAAATTTTATATGCTTATTCTACTGTAACAGATTTAGCCAGGTTTCTTGGCTGATCCACATTACAGCCTCTCATAACAGCGATATGATAAGAAAGTAACTGTAAAGGTATCACTGATAAGAGCGGCACTAAAGCTTCATGTGTTGCCGGTATCTCAATTACGTGATCTGCCATACTTTTTACAGAAGTGTCACCTTCTGTTACCACAGCGATGATTTTTCCTTTTCTGGCTTTAACTTCCTGGATATTGCTTACTATTTTCTCATATGAGCTATCCTTGGTTGCAATAAATACTACTGGCATTTCCTCATCGATCAATGCGATAGGCCCATGCTTCATCTCTGCCGCAGGATACCCCTCAGCATGGATATAGGAAATTTCTTTTAATTTCAACGCACCTTCAAGGGCTACAGGGAAGTTATAACCCCTTCCCAGGTAAAGGAAATTTCTGGCATCTTTATACTGAGAAGCGATGTATTCTATCTGAGCATTGGATTCCAAGGCTTTTTCTACTTTAGCAGGAATGGCTTCAAGTTCATTAAGCAATTGCATGTATTTGCTTTCTGCCAAAGTACCCCTTTGATATCCGAGCATCAATGCCATCATGGTAAGTACTGATATCTGAGCAGTAAAAGCTTTGGTAGAAGCCACTCCTATTTCAGGACCGGCGTGAGTATAAGAACCTGCATGTGTGGCTCTGGCGATAGAAGAACCTACTACATTACATACTCCAAAAATAGTAGCACCTTTAGATTTAGCCAGCTCGATAGCTGCCAAAGTATCGGCCGTCTCTCCGGATTGAGATATGGCGATGACAAAGTCACCTTCATTGATGACAGGATTTCTATACCTAAATTCAGAAGCATATTCCACTTCGACTGGAATCCTTGCAAATTCTTCAAAAAGGTATTCAGCTACCAGTCCGGCATGCCAAGATGTACCACAGGCAATGATGATGATCCTGTCGGCATTTTGAAACTTATTGATATAATCTCTAAGACCACCTACGATAAGCCTCCCAGCCTGAGCATCTAAACGACCTCTCATACAGTCAGCTATAGAACGTGGCTGCTCATTGATCTCTTTCAGCATGAAGTGTTCGTATCCACCTTTCTCTATAGCTTCCAGTTCCATTTCCAGCTGGTTGATATATGGATTGGCTTCTACGTTTTCGATGGTTTTGATCTGAAGCTTATTGTTTCTGATCACGGCGATCTCATAATCATCCAAATAGACTACCTGATTGGTGTATTCGATGATCGGAGTAGCATCTGAAGCCAAGAAATACTCATCTGTACCCACACCTATTACTAAAGGAGATCCTTTGCGGGCAGCGATCAGCGTATCAGGCTCTTCTTTGTTCATCAGTACGATGGCATAAGCACCTACTACTTTATGAAGGGCGAGTCGTACAGCTTCTTCTAAAGAGCAGTCATTATGCTTATGGATATCTTCGATAAAATTAATAAATACTTCAGAGTCAGTATCACTGTGAAATTTGTATCCTTTATTAATCAGATCAGTTTTTAAAACCTCATAATTTTCGATAATCCCGTTATGAATCATCGCAAATTTTTCATTCGCAGAAAAATGCGGATGCGCATTGGCATCATTTGGCTCTCCATGGGTAGCCCATCTGGTATGTCCTATACCTATTTTTGAATGCAGAAAGCCATTGTTGAGCAATGAATTTTCCAGTTCGGACACTTTACCTTTTTTCTTGTAAACACTTAACCCAGTTTCATTTAAAAGTGCCACTCCCGCACTGTCATAGCCTCGATATTCCAGTCTCTTCAGACCTTTGATAATGATAGGCAGCGCATCTTGCTGCCCTACATATGCTACAATTCCACACATATTATAATTTTTAACTGTAAAGGTAATAAAAATATATCAAAGAGCAGATATACAAAATTAATTTAAGTCATAATTGCAAGTCTTAAGAAAATAATTAACTTTGGGAAACTAAAACTTAAAAAGATGAAAAAAATTTTACTTGCCTTAAATGTATTCATGGTCGTTTTTATGACCAATTGTTCTCTCATAGAAAATCAAATTGACTCATCAGCTGAAAACGATACGATTGCTATAATTGATAAAAATCAAATATTAAATGAAATCGGAATAAGAAATGGCATTTTAACCATTCCATCTGAAGAAAAATTATTTGAAATTGTTGCTACAGTAAATAAATTAAATTATGATGAATATATCAATTGGTCCAAAAAGTTTAGTGGATTTAATAGTATGCTAATATTATATAATAATTTAATAGAATTAGAAAATTTAGAATCTGATAAAATACTTCAGGTATTTAAAGAAAGCAATGTTTTACCCGAAAGATTAAATGAACAGCATCTAGTTCATAGTAAAGAGGCATTAAATCACATTGATTTATTATATATTTATCCAGAAGGGGGAATTATTCCTGTTGCATCTCATATTTTACCAGGTTTAGAATTTTTAGTCAATGATAAAGGTCAAATTTTCATTGGTAATGAATTAAGAACTTATGACAGAAAACAAATAAAAAATCAGAAAAATATAGACTTAGAAAATAAATGGTTAGGATTCGTGGATAATTATTCTAACAGAGTAGACTACATAGTAGGGAGTAATAGGACAATTACAGATATAGCTTATTATTACAGAACAACAAGTGCAGGTTTAGTTTCAGCAACAGGGGTAATAACTGTAAGAAATTTTAGAAAAGGTGCATTTGGTTGGAATACTAGGGCAACAACAGAATTAAAAATTGAAGGCGACTTAATATATTCTGCATATTATAATCCTTTATGTTACGATTATGAAGCTACTGAATCTATCTTACCACCTTTACAAAGACTATTCTGTTCTACACCTAATGCTAAATACATATGTGATCGAACACATTCTAATGAATTTATAAATCTAAATTTTAATTCAGGCGGTAGCAGTACTTCCAGTATAAGTCTTTATTTTACACAATCAACTCAAAACAACTGGGTTCAGTCTTATAATTATCCTTATAATTGCTCTTATACAGGAGATATACAATATGCTAATTTTTTATTTATAGCGCATAAGTTAATTATCACTGGAGAATCGAATATTAAAACCAACTTCGACTTCAATTGGTCCCACTCTGATTGGCAACCTTAATAGTGTTTGAATTTCTTTAAAAATTCTTGATAAATAACATGCATCTTACCCTAAAATAGCTTTATAAAGCTTTTTTAGGGTTTTCTTTTTAAATTAAATTATTATACATTAGTTATATAAAATAATAACAAAATATCAACGATATACTTAAAAAATTTATTATATCATTAATCAAATGAAAATAAGAAATCAGATATTTTACTCAAAGGATAAGAGTAGATAATATAATAGGGCTGGAAAAAAAATTTTATCTTAAATTTGAACTGTAGAGTTTGGTGACAAAGCCTACATCCTACAGGTGGACGGACTTGCCTCCATAGACAAATTGAAATTCAAAGCCTTCAATGTATGTACCTGGTAAAAGCTGTCGGTCGCCAAATACAAACGGTTTTTCATACCTGTAAGACAACTTGGCGCCGACAAGATTTATGTAACAAACAGCAACAGAAAGGTCTGTATGGCCAAAAAGATAATCACCTATTTTCCCTGAAAAGGCTTATAGAAACACAGCAAACACGAAAGAATTCTCAGTTCAGAAATATTTAGAGAGCCACTGCCATGGAAGGGGTATTCGGTATCACAAAGGAGTCTATGTACTAAAAAAAATAAAAGTGAACCGTGAAAAGAAAAAAAAATTAATAATACTCTGTGAAACATTGAAGCACATGTGACCAAGGTTGCCAAAAGAAGGGCCGAAAAGAAGCCCTCCCAGTTAGAAAGCCTCATAGAACCAGCAATGAAAAGCCAATCATGGGATAAGTGTTTTCAACCAAAATCTATTTCAGAATCACTATGAAGTAATCTAGAAAATTGTAAATTTCAGCGGAAAAATTAACTTCAAAATCAAAGGTAAAAACACAAAAGAACCAACTAAGATTTAATTTAACTTAAATTGGCTTTGGCTGAAAAAAATTCCCAAGATGCGCACTTTATTTCTTACTCAATTTTAATAATTACCTATTCCTCAATGAATTTGGACCAATACATTCCATTTAGAAAGGATTAACTATAAATGTAGATAATAGAACAAACTACCCCAGTTTTAGTTATCACAGATCAACCTAGAATATTTTAATTAATCCAATCCATATTTAATTTACACCATATCTGCCATAAGCAAAAATTTTCATCTTTTGATAATGATAGATAACTCCTATAAGTACTTAACGCAAAAAAAATATTCTATTAATCAATTACTTTATTTTAGAATAATATAGTTTAAGCTTAATTGTGTTTTGGTCCACAATTAGCTGTCTTAAGGATTCTTTATAATCCAGATTTGGACGCTGCTGAGAAGTTAAACGCCGAGTATCCACTGTTTGAACTGATGATATATTTAGATTTACCTCCACCGGCAAATCCGGATCATCCGGATGGATTATTAAATTGTAATTTTCTTGACCGCTCCTATATAAATTATTAGTATAACTAGTGATAGATTGTCTATACAACCTAGTATCTTCCAAATATGATAATCTAGCGGGCTCTGGGTTAACCTGACCCTGTCTAGGATCTCTTTCCACTCTTCTATAATCCGGATTAGAAAACATTCCTGTATTGTTTATAGAATAAAACATATAAAGAAAATCAAAAGGCATAAACCCTTCCGATAGAGCCTCCACCGGCCCCATTTCCAGTATTACCTGGTTAAAAACTACATTCTGCAAAGTATCCATAAAACTTTGAAGCGGTGCAGTATTTATTTTCATCACTAAGCCCGTATTTGCTTTCAATCCCACCAAATTACCTACGTCATAGGCTGTCCTCGGTTCCTGTACAATCTCAAGAGGCGTGCCAGTTCTGTTATTATTGATATGATTAAAACTTCTCGACTCTGCAGTACTGATCAAAAACCTGCGGGAAACAGTATCTCCTTCATTTCGATAATACAGAACCATGCCGGTATTCATTACATTGACTGGTAGGCCGGCCTGCTCCTCTACCCTGCCCTTTATGGCTATTCCTGGGAAATATTCCCGAAAGGCAAATAAGTCTCTAAAAATAGGATCATTTGATTTAAGCCTATTAAAGAAATCATTGGCAATAGTTTCATTTAGCGGTGCAGAAACGATCGTATCTCTACCAGCATTTAACCTGTATGACCCTACAGCTATAGGGTTTTCATCATAAGCCAATTTATCTGAATTATAATAGGTAATGTCTTGAATAGGTTCTAATAATCTGTGAACAGATAGGGTTTTATTTTCAGCAAATGAGTTTGCTGTCATTTGATTAGTGATAGTAAACTGAAACCGGGCAGAATCCAGTACCGAAGTGGCATTTGGCCTAGCAGCAGCAGGGATATCCCTATTGTATGGAACAAAATTTACTCTGCTAAATCCGATAGCTTCTGTGGTTCCAAAAAACGGGCTTATATCCCCGCCAGCCATCAGCACATTAGCATTTGTGGTATTGAAGGAATCCAATAAAACCATAGAAGCAGAAAGGGGTATTTCTGTATAGAAAACCCCTAGCTGATTATTTTCTGGGTCCAGCTCCAGCCCGATCTCTGAAGGATCGGTACAGGAACTGGCCAGTAATATGGTAATGGAAAGAACTGCAGCCCACTTAGCCGGCAAGTTCAGTATAGATATTAAAGTAACTTTCGTAAACTTGATCTTTTTCACTGTTGTTAATCTCACACTTTTTGTCTTTAGAGCAATTTTCTATTAATTGGTGAAGGTGTTCTGACATTTCATCCCCCTGAATGATTACGTCTGCGTATTCCATCCCTATTTTAAGGAAGCCTTCATAATCTTTTGATTTCAAAGGGTCTAAGATGCTGTCGTCAATATCCACCATTCTTACCTTGTCGAATAAATCGTCCCCAAATTTATGGTTAAATTCGTTATTATAAATAGCAAAGACTGATTTTGTTCCTTTAAATAACGGCTCATTTTTATAAGTCGTCTTTAGGTATAAAGGAATTAAACTTGTCATCCAATCATTACAATGAACGATATCAGGCGCCCAGCCGAGTTTTTTCACTGTCTCTATCACTCCTTTACAGAAAAAGATGGCTCTTTCATCGTTATCTTCATAGAAATTTTCCTGCTTGTCATGAAATACACTTTTTCTTTGAAAGTAATCTTCATTATCTATAAAATAGACCTGAAGTTTGGCATTTGGAATGGAAGCTACCTTAATTATCAACGGTTTTTCTTCATCACCCACAGTAATGTTAATTCCGGAAAGCCTTACTACCTCGTGCAACCTGTTCTTCCTTTCGTTTATTAAACCAAATCTCGGAACAAGAATACGGATTTCCATTCCTTTCTCCTGCATGGCCTGAGGCAGGGCTCTTACGAAATTGGCTACTTCAGAAGTTTGGAGGAATGGATTGATTTCACTTGCTACGTAAAGAATACGAAGTTTAGACATATCTTGTTATTTTTGTTGAGGGATAATACGGGACTACAAACTTACAAAAAAAATCAATAAAATCCATTGTTTTTATTAGAAATAACATAGTTTTGCCCCTATTTTGTACTTTATAAAGGAAAACCCCTTGAAAATCCTTCGTACCAGACTAGAGGTCAGTAATGCAATGCGCCTGGAGCGCTCTAAAAACAAAACCATTGGATTAGTCCCCACTATGGGAGCTTTACATAACGGACACCTCCGTATAATAGAAAAATCAAAATTATATTCGGATATTACGGTAGCCACAATCTACGTGAACCCTACCCAGTTTAACAATTCTTCGGACCTGGACAACTATCCCAGACCCTGGCAGACCGATCTTAGATTATTGGAAGTAAGCGGGGTAGACTATGTGTTTTTACCTACAGACGGCGAGATGTATCCTCAAAAGGTGGAATTAAAGTTTGATTTTGGCCATTTGGAAACTATACTGGAAGGCAAATTCCGTCCCGGACATTTCAATGGAGTCGGCATCATCGTATCCAAACTATTTAATATCATACAACCAGACCATTCCTATTTCGGTCAGAAAGACCTTCAGCAGTTAGCAGTAATCAGACGTCTGGTAAAGGACTTGTCTTATAATATAGAGCTTATAAAAGTTCCTACCATAAGGGAGCAAAGCGGCTTGGCCATGTCTTCCCGCAACGTAAGGCTGAATGAAGAGGAACGCCGGACAGCCTCCATTTTATATACCTGCCTCACCTACGCAAAAGATGAACTTTTAAAGGGTCAGGATTGGTTAGTGGTCAAAGAAAAGGTAACAGCAATATTTATGAAAGAACCCCTTTCAAATCTGGAGTATTTTGAACTAGTCAAATCGGATACTTTGGAAATGACAAGTGACCTGCAAGTGGAAGGCTTGGCCATATGTACAGCAGCATACATAGGTGATGTCAGACTTATAGATAATATGATAATTAATTAATTAACTTTGCGCCAAAATTCAAACCATGCATATCCAAATACTTAAATCTAAAATCCATCGGGTAAAAATCACCCAGGCAGAACTTCATTATGTAGGCAGCATCACGATTGACGAAGATCTGATGGACGCAGCTAATCTAATTGAAAACGAAAAAGTACAGATAGTAAACGTCAACAATGGAGAAAGGCTTGAGACATATGTAATCAAGGGCACAAGAGGGAGCGGCCAGGTATGTCTTAATGGACCGGCAGCAAGAAAAGCCCAAGTAGGAGATGTAGTGATCATCATCAGCTATGCCTCTATGGATCTGGAAGAAGCTAAAAAATTCCAACCTGTCCTGATATTTCCGGATGATAATAATAAACTGATCTAAGAAATTGAAACTTTCTTTTAAACAGGCCTTACAGGTTATAGCCTCTTTTTTAGTGGCCATTTTTATATTTTGGTACTTATATAAAGATATTAAAATGGACAGCCTTCTGAACGCACTTCAGGAGGCCTCCTCTTTTTATATAGGACTATCAGTAGCCTTATCCATTATTGGTTATTGGCTGAGAGCTTGGAGATGGAAATTATTGATAAAAGTGGGTGAGGATAAAATGCCATCAGTGGCAAGGGTTTTTTGGGCATTGATGGGTGGATACCTCGCCAACTTACTCGTCCCCCGTGCCGGGGAGGTGGCCAGATGCGGGTACCTTACCAAAACTGACCAACTCCCTATGGGCAAACTGGTGGGAACTGTCATTTTAGAACGAACGGTAGATCTGATTTCCATGATTTTGGTTATCATATTTACATTTTTTGTTCAGCGGACGATATTTACAGAATTGTTGGATTTGCTCGTTTCACAGGAAACATTGGAAGAAAGCCTGATAGGAGCCTTGCCGATAGCCTTAGGTATGGTGATAATAATAGGACTGGTATTATATGTGGTTTTCTCGAAATACCGTGAAAGCTCCTTAATCAAAAAAATACGCCATTTCCTGAGAGACCTGATGACCGGATTAAAATCAATAAAAAAAGTGGATACTCAGACAGGGTTCTGGGGAGCAACATTGGGTATTTGGGTTATCTATTTTTTTATGATGTATTTTGTAGCGATAGCTGTCCCAAGTACTGCCACTTTGTCTGCATCGGCTGTACTAATGGTCATGGTAATGGGAAGTATTGGCATGGTGGCACCTGTCCAGGGAGGTATTGGTACCTTCCATGCATTGGTGGCGTTTATTTTGATGACATATGGTTTGACAGAAGAAGACGGAAAAATATTTGCAGTAATTGTACACACCTCCCAGCTTCTGACCATTATGGGATTGGGAGTAATCAGTGTGGTAATTTTAGCAAAATTAACAAGCACTAAGCAACCTCTATTAAAGTAAAGCGTAGAAATTAACAGTTTATTTAAAAGTCAACATTATGATGTTAATATTAATTGTAGTCGGATTTGCCATATTAGGTTATGCAGTTAGCAACAGACTTAAGAGCAAGTTTAGGAAATACTCTCAGATTTCCTTAAAAGCCAACCTATCCGGAAAAGAAATAGCAGAGCTCATGCTCGCTGATCACGGCATCTCAAATGTGAGGGTAAACTGCGTGGAAGGAAACCTTACCGATCATTATAACCCAGCAGATAGATCCGTTAATTTAAGTCCCGATGTATATTACGGTAGAAATGCAGCAGCCACTGCTGTATCTGCCCATGAGTGCGGGCATGCTGTACAGCATGCTACGGCCTATACCTGGCTTACCGTACGGTCCACTTTAGTACCGATCCAAAATGCAAGTGGAAAGATTCTAAACTTCGTACTGTTAGCTGCGCTATTTGGAGGTATTGCCATGTTTGGCCTTCCATATGAAGCTGTAGGGGTTATAGTAGTGGGAGCATATGGGATGATCACGCTGTTTTCTTTAGTGACCCTTCCTGTGGAATTTGATGCCAGCAGCCGGGCACTGGCCTGGATCAAACAGCGAAACATAGTGACACCTTCAGAGCATGCCATGTCCAAAGATGCACTGAAATGGGCAGCCATGACTTACGTTGTCGCCGCATTAGCATCTTTAGTAACATTGGCCTATTACGCTATGATGTTCTTCGGAAACCGAGATTAAGCTACTCAAACGATAGAAAGGGGCAGTAAATTGTCCCTTTTATTTTTTTGATGTATATTCAGGCCACCAAACCCAAAATTAGAATAAACAATGAATTTTCAGTTGACAGAAGAACAGATTGCCGTCAGAGATGCTGCCCGGGAATTTGCCAAAGTGGAGTTATTAGAAGGCGTAATAGAACGGGATACTGAAGCCCGGTTTCCAACTGAACAGGTAAAACTAATGGGTGACCTTGGGTTTATGGGCATGATGGTAGACCCAAAGTATGACGGAGGGGGCATGGACACCATATCTTACGTGCTGGCCATGGAAGAAATTTCAAAAATTGATGCTTCTGCATCTGTTTGCATGTCAGTAAATAATTCGCTTGTATGCTGGGGATTGGAGAAATATGGGTCGGAAGATCAAAAACAAAAATACCTTAAGCCACTGGCAAGAGGTGAAAAAATAGGTGCCTTTTGCCTTTCAGAACCGGAGGCCGGATCTGATGCCACCAGCCAAAAAACCACAGCAGAACTGGATGGTGACCATTATATCCTAAACGGTACCAAAAACTGGATCACTAATGGAAGCACCGCCAGTATATATTTAGTAATAGCCCAAACAGATCCAGCAAAAAAGCATAAAGGCATTTCCGCTTTTATAGTGGAAAAAGGAATGGAAGGATTTACCATAGGTAAAAAAGAAGACAAACTGGGCATAAGAGGCTCTGATACCCATTCCCTTATGTTTTCTGATGTGAGGGTGCCCGTCGAAAATAGAATTGGAGAAGAAGGACTGGGCTTCAAGTTTGCCATGGAAACATTAAACGGTGGAAGGATAGGAATAGCAGCACAAGCTTTAGGTATAGCTTCAGGAGCATACGAACTTGCTTTGGGATATGCAAAAGAAAGGAAGACTTTCGGAAAACCGATCAGTCAGCATCAGGCTATACAATTTAAACTAGCCGATATGGCTACCGAAATTGAAGCTGCCAGACTTCTATGCCTAAAAGCAGCACATCTCAAAGACATGGGGGAAGACTATTCTTATGCCAGTGCCATGGCTAAATTATATGCTTCAAAAGTGGCCATGGCAGTAACAGTGGAAGCTGTTCAGGTGCACGGAGGATATGGCTATGTCAAAGAATACCATGTGGAAAGACTTATGCGTGACGCAAAAATTACCCAGATATATGAGGGAACTTCCGAAATTCAAAAAATAGTTATATCCAGAAAGCTTTTAAGTTAAATTGAAATTCTAGTTTAAATATAAGATTACTATATGTTTTTTATTATTTTCAAATATTTATTCACTAATATTACAACAGAATTAAAAAAAGTGATACTTTTACAAAAAATCTAATGGGCTTTTATCATGGAATATTACAATAAAGTCATTGAATCCATAGGGGTTCGATTCCTGAAAGGGAATAATTATAAGATAGAGCGTCCGGTAACTGTTACAGATTTTACAGATACCGAGAACACGATCATCTTATTACATCAAGGTTCTCTCCGTTATGATGAAGAACAGGAAGCAGTAAATGAAGGAGAAATCCTCTTTATACCTGCAGGAAGATCGACAAAAATTTCTTTTGGCACTATGGCCAAGAAGAACGAGATAACTTATGAAAGCTTCAATGACAACAAAAAGAAATATTTACAGACGATAAGCTTTAAAGAAATCAAAAGCGCAGAGGAAGACTGTATCACTACACTCACTTTTGAAGCAAAGGTATTTGATGTTGTCAACTTTTTCCACTCTTTGGGTATCCCGCCTTTTGTCGTCAGATTTAATGATAAGGTGGCTTCTATCATTGAGGACATTGTAAAAGAATCTGAACAGGTGACTCCAGGTAAAGAACGGGTAATCAAACTTCATACAGAACTACTTGTAGTAGAAATAGTCAGGCACATCCTAAAAAATAGACTTTTTGTAGAAGAGTTATCCACTAACAGTACGTATTTTAAAGACCCACGCCTTATTGATATGTTTAATTACATTAAGAAAAACATCGGCGGTGATCTTTCAAATAAAGTATTGGCCAAAGTTGCCAATGTATCTGAAGATTATGTAGGTCAGTATTTTAAAATGCTGACAGGCATCAATCCCCAGGACTATATAGAGTATCAAAGAATGGAAGCAGCTGTAGAACTATTAAGGACTACCAAGAAAAGTATCCGGGACATCGGAAAAGATGTGGGTTATAAAGATACAGCTTATTTCTGCCGTAGGTTTAAAATGATGTACGGACTACCTGCAGGAAAAATGAGAAGAAGAGAATCATTGATCAACGTCCAGGGATAAATTATAAGTTTTAGCATAATCAAGAACCTCAGTCAGCAGACTGGGGTTTTTTTCTACCCCATTCCCTAATACCACATAATCAGCGCCCTTATCCCAGGCAGTCTTCGCCAGATCCAAAGAATCTATCCCCCCTCCTACTATTAAAGGCAAGCCTACACGCTCTTTTACATGATAGATAATATCAGGATTTATAGGAGAATCAGCACCGCTTCCAGCATCTAAGTACAGATATTGAAGTCCTAAATATCTCCCAGCCATACCTGTAGCAACTGCCAATGCTGGCTTATCATTTGGAATAGGCAGTGTCTGACTCATATAATTCACACTAGTCGCCTTTCCACTATTGACGAGAATATAGCCAGTGGGCAAAACCTCCAATGGCGTTTGGGCAATTAAAGGTGCTGCGACAACATGCTGCCCTATTAAAAATTCAGGATTTCTCCCTGAAATCAGGGAAATAAATAGGATGCCGTCAGCTTTATCTGAGATTTGGATGACATTACCTGGAAATAAGATGACCGGTATCTGCGGATTAATTGCTTTTATATGAAGGATTATCTCATCCATATTCTTTTGAAGTAACAGACTGCCCCCCACAAAAAAAAAGTCCACCCCGTGATGGACTGCTTTGGATATAATATTGTTAAAACCAGTAGTATCTATATACTTTTCAGGATCTAATAATAGAATAGCCCCTTTCTTTTTGTACTTAAATTTATTGAGTATACTTTCCCGAATGGTCATGGTCACCAGAATTTCCGCTCGAAGTATTGCCAGTATTTACACCAGATGGAAAAGGTTTGTCAAATCTGGCAGCAAGTTCAGCCACCAACCTGGCCTTACCAAAATCAAAGGCTGCCATCAAAATCCTTTGGCCTATAGGAGCCCAGAAAGAAGGCTTTTTATAAGCCACAGGCTGATAATTCATCTGATTGTTCGACCCCCTCGAAATTAATCCCTCCCTTTCTAATTCTTTGATGGCTTTGGCCAGTTTTTTACTTTTGCTTCCTTTTATAGCCCTTGTAAGACTATAAGCAGCCAATGCACTGAGAAGCATCGTGCCACCCACCTTCACCCATAACTGAGAATCGGATTTCAAAACTTCCAATTGCTTAACCAAGGTTTGTTCAAGCTCCTGTGCTTTTTTCTTAAGTTCTAGTTCACTCATCTGAAGTATCTTTATTGGTTATTTTATCTTGATCATTTGTGTACTCGGGAGTGGTTTCTTTAGTCTGGAAAAGAATACCCAGTTTAATAAATACCCTTTTGATTGAAAATTGAAGTTTATCTGAATCTTTTAAGGCAAACAATATACCGAAGACAATCATATAAAAAACAGCAGTCAATAAAAAGCCCAGAGCTGTAGAACCTGTCAGCGCTCCTAACCAAAAAGCTAATGCGTAACTTAAAAACCACACTATAAATAAAGCTACAAAGCCCATTAATACAAATACGGCGATCCTAAGGGCTACTGCTTTAAACTCTTCTTTAAGCTCAGCTTTTACTATCTTAATCCTTACATCTATAATATCTTTGATAGTATTGGTAATTTCTGAGAAGTTTAGCATTTTAAAAGATTTTGTTAAGTGAAAAATTATACTTCCCTCGATATTGAGAAACAAGTTAAAGCAAAAACCTTGCTCAATCTGGAAAATTTCTAATTTTACTCCTGATTTTCATAATAATATTTATACATCATTACTTTTTCCAATGCTTTTTTTATAGCCTGATTTATAGGAAAGGTTTCTGCAGATAAGTTTATATCTATGGCAGATAGTTTAGCATAAAAATCATTTGCCATCGGAACTTCCATATCCATATTGATACCTGCTGTGGTAGCCTGGTATATGGCTTGCTTTCCTTCTTTTAATTTCTTACAGGTAATCATTTCTTTATTACCATATTTATTTCTTCTGGCAGAGACCCCAAAAAGCCGGCAAATAAGGCCCCTATATATATAAGTATTACAAACTCCTGATTCTTTGTCCTGTGCTGTTTTTAAAAACTGCATACAATATTCCTGTTCAGAGGTTTGTTCCAGCATGTCCATCGCCTTTTCAGCATTGCCTTTTTGGTAGATATCAAATGCCAAAGGGATAAATTCCAATACAGTAGCAGCAACTTGGGGATTCATACAGCACTTCCCGCAACCCGCATAACAGGTAAGGCCACTTTTGCCCAGATATAGACTAACATCACTGTCCAATTCATCAAACACCTTCCTGACCGCCAATGACTTCTCTTGTAAATTCATATAGATTTGTAAATGGTCACGAAAGTACAACAGGTAAGTATGTATTCCTATATCCCCATTCAGAATTGAACTGTTTATATCAATAATGAATTACTTTTTGGGTAACTTTCATAATTAATATGATTTGGATTAACTTTCGGACTAAATATCATTTTTAAGTTATCCATAGACATTAAATCTTTTTTTTTAATAAAAAGTTTACCATATGAGTGAAGAAGAAGTAAAAAAAGTGAAGTTGATAGAAGAAGATCGAATCCGCAGGGCCTTCGAGGAAAGGGATTGGAATGAAATTAAAAGCGCAGACAGCTGGGCTATTTTTAAAGTGATGGCAGAATTTGTAGAAGGGTTTGAAAAGCTCGCCAAAATAGGTCCATGTGTATCGCTGTTTGGATCTGCCCGTACCCCCAGAACGGACAAGTATTATTTGATAGCAGAAGAAATCGCCGCCAAACTTGTACGACACGGTTACGGTGTCATCACCGGAGGAGGCCCCGGCATAATGGAAGCAGGTAATAAGGGGGCTCATTCAGAAAATGGAAAATCCGTGGGGCTCAACATACAGTTACCATTTGAACAATTTAATAATATATATATTGATCAGGATAAATTGATCACTTTTGATTACTTCTTTGTAAGGAAGGTGATGTTTGTCAAATATGCTCAGGGCTTTGTCGTTTTGCCGGGTGGTTTTGGTACACTGGATGAACTTTTTGAAGCACTGACGCTCATCCAGACCAAAAAAATCGGACGTTTTCCTATAGTATTGGTAGGCAAAGCATATTGGTCAGGCCTCATTGATTGGCTTAAGATTGCCATGTTGGGGCAGGGCAATATCAATGAAGAAGACCTCGATTTATTTGCAGTGGTAGACACCGCTACTGAGGCAGTAAAAGTCATAGATGAATTTTATAGTAAATATTTACTTTCACCCAATTTCTAATAGCTTGCAACAGTATCATATTCCCATATTATATGTTTTAATACTCCTGCTAGGAGGCACTGTGGTATATATCAATCTGATAAAAGAAGCGCCTATCCAGGAGGTGGTCTTCGTTAATGATAGCAGCGGCGAACAAACCACTATTACTATCCCGGAATTTACCAGGGTAAAGCTATTTGATCTCCCTGAAGGAATAAATTTTGCCGGCGAGCCGGTACCTTTTGATCAGGATGATATAATAGAAAGATTTGAAAGAGAAATTTATGTAAATGCCTACTGGAATTCAAATACTATCATGATCATGAAAAGGGCAGCCAAGTTTATGCCCATAATAGAACCGATACTGGCAAAGCATGGTATACCGGAAGATTTTAAATATGTGGCCTTAGTAGAATCAGGTCTAATGAATGTAGTATCCCCAGCAGGCGCTAGAGGTTTCTGGCAGTTTATGGACAATACGGCCAAAGAGCTGAAACTCGAGGTTAGTACCGAAGTAGATGAGCGATATCACCTGGAGAAAGCTACCGAAGCTGCTTGTCAATACCTAAAAAAAGCCTATGCACGATTTGGAAACTGGACCAGCGTGGCGGCAAGTTATAACATGGGCATCACCGGACTCACCAAAAGAAAAAATGAGCAGCAAGTACCTAAATACTATGACCTCCTTCTGAATGAAGAGACCAGTAGGTATATCTTTAGAATATTAGCTTTCAAAGAATTGTTTGAAAACCCAAAAACCTATGGATATGAACTGGAAAAGGAGCAACTCTATACCATGCCCAAACTCAAAGTGATCAAAGTAGATTCAAACATAAATGATCTGGCTGCATGGTCTCTCAAAAACAACAGCAACTATAAAGAACTAAAACTTTATAATCCCTGGCTGCGTTCTAATAAGCTGACTATAAAAAAAGGTACATCATATGAAATCAAACTACCCGCCTAAAATGTCTTAAAACATCTTCGGTATTTATAACAACAAAAAATCTATTGGCATCTACCGATCATGAAAATTAAGAAAATTGTTCTTTTTGTAATCCTTGCGCTTGTTGTAGTACTATTGATATTTAGAGGCGTACCAGCGGCCATCAATATATACCTCAATAAAAATGCTGAAAAAATAGTCACTGATATGATCATAAGGACACCAGATTTCGGTGACCACACAGTAGAATTTGGCCATATTCTTTTTGATTTTAATTTTAGGGGTACATTTTTAGAATTAGGAGGTATCCGTATCACTCCAAATGAAAATATTCCGAAGGATAAAATTAAAATAAATCTAGCGTTGGAAAACGCATATCTAACAGGCTTCTCATGGACCAGTTTTTATTTGGATAATTCTATTATGCTTGATTCTGCCTATTTAGAAAATGTCCAGGTAGAAACGAAAACACCTCCATTTGATTCTTTGCAAATGTCCCAAGAGTCTGAGGTAGAAGGAGAAAATTATGACAATATCTCTATAAACAGGATAAGATTTAATAGGCTTTCTTTTATGAATGTAGATAGCTACAATGATTCTGTCCGCATGAGTATCAATGACCTTACCGTTTCTGCCAACCACTTCGAACTGAGCAGTGCAGATATAGATGACAGAGATGCCTTATTTAAAGTTGGCCTTCTAGAAGGCTATTTGGATATGGCATCCTATCATTTCAATGAATATAGAAACGCATTTTATTTTAAAGACCTTTCTTTTAACTCTGATGATAAGCATCTATTGATAGGAGGAATGCAATTGGACAACAAACTGGAGAGGTATAAATATATCAACCAATTTGATTTCCAAACAGATTGGATAGAATTGGATGAAGGAGAATTAGACATACAAGGATTTAATTTTGAGACATTCTTTCGAAAGGGAATAGTACAGGCAGATTTGATCATCGCATCGGATCTGGTCATCAATGTATTCCGTGACAAACGTAAACCGGAAAATAAAGAAAGAAGACCGGAAATGGTACAGGCCCGTATATCTGGCATTCCCAGAGAGATAATGATAGAGGAACTTAAGCTTGAAAATGCCTATGTAGCCTATCAAGAACGTCCCGACACGAATGCTCCCAGAGCTGGAGCCATCCACTTTGATGAAATCAATGCCAGCATTAGCAATATCACCAATATTGACACCAAAGTTGCGGAAAACAACATCATGGAGGTAAAGGCTTCAGGTAAAATCATGGCTCAGGGGACTATGGATCTGACTATAGATTTCACACTGGATGATCCTGATGGAGCCTTTCATATGAAAGGCGTGGTAGGGTCTATGCCTCTGGAAGCCCTCAATGATATGATAGGTCCTGAAACCAGAGTGGGAATAAATGCCGGCCATTTGGATAATTTGTTTTTTAATATTTATGCAAATAATATGGAAGGAACCGGTGACCTTATCATGAAATACCGGGACCTAAAAATTAAAATTCTCGATAAAAACTATAAGGATAACCAAAATATTTTTCGAAAGGCTGGTGCTTTTCTCGCCAACACCCTGGTGGTTCCAAACGACAATCCGAAAAAGAACGGAGAACTGGCCGAGGGTCAGGTATTTGCACGTAGGGATCCCAGTAAGTTCATATTCAGCTACTGGTGGGAACTGCTGTTAAGCGGAATGATGTCAACCCTTACTGGAAAATCAGAAGCAGATATGAGAGCAGACGCACAAGCTGACCAAAATAAATAGAAAGCTTTTGAGATAAACTTATCAGCGTATAAAATGGTTAACAGAGGATAAATTTAACGCTAAACAAAATTCTTGTATTTTTGTAAATTGAATCAAAAAAGGAATCCTCCTTTCATGGCAGAAAATAATAATCAAGTAGAAGAATTAATAGAGATATACGGTGCAAGGGAACATAATCTCAAAAATATAGATATATCTATTCCTCGCAATAAACTCATTGTAATCACAGGTTTAAGTGGTAGTGGCAAAAGTTCTTTAGCTTTTGACACTATCTATGCAGAAGGGCAGAGAAGGTACATGGAAAGTTTTTCTGCTTATGCCCGCTCATTTTTGGGCGGAATGGAAAGACCTGATGTGGACAAAATTAATGGCCTCTCGCCGGTCATCTCCATAGAGCAAAAAACCACCTCAAAAAACCCCAGGTCTACGGTAGGTACTGTTACTGAGATATATGATTTTATGAGACTTCTCTTTGCCAGAGCAGGTGAAGCGTTTTCCTATTTATCGGGCCATCGGATGGTCCGCCAAACGGAAGACCAGATTATAGAACAACTATTTCAAAATTTCTCAAAAAAGAAACTTTACATTTTAGCCCCTATTGTAAAAGGTAGAAAGGGACACTATAGAGAGTTATTTGAGCAAACAAGAAAAATGGGGTTTTCTAAAGTAAGGGTAGACGGGGTAGTGATGGACGTAGTACCTAAAATGCAGGTAGACCGGTATAAAATACACGATATTGAAATCGTCATAGACCGGATCATAGCCGAAGAAGAGGACCGGTACAGGATTACCCAATCCTTAAAAACAGCCCTACAACATGGTAAAGGTGTCATTATGCTCCGTGATGAAGCAGGGGAAATCCATCATTTCTCTAAACATTTAATGGATCCAACCACCGGTCTATCCTATGATGAGCCAGCTCCCAATAATTTTTCTTTCAATAGCCCATACGGTGCATGTCCTACCTGTAACGGTTTGGGTAAAATAGAAGAAATAACCAAGGAGAGCATTATCCCTGATCCATCCCTCAGTATCAGCAGGGGGGGGATAGCCCCACTGGGTGAATTTAGGGATATCTGGATATTTAAAAAAATCAATGCTGTACTGAAAAACCATAAGGTAAGCATATCTACTCCTCTGGAAAAATTTCCAGATGATGTAATGCATATCCTTTTGTACGGAGATAAAATGGAAGTGGAGGTAGATTCCGTCAAGCACCCTGGCACCCAATGGACTACTACATTTGAAGGAATCATCAATTTTCTTCAAAAACAACAAGAAGAAGGCTCAGACAAAATACGTAATTGGGTGGCTGACTATACTACCTCCAATATTTGCCCAGACTGTGAGGGCTTACGTCTTAAAAAAGAGGCGCTCCATTTCAAGATAGGAGGAAAAAATATAGGTGAGCTGGCCATGATGGACATCACTGCCCTGGCTTCCTGGTTTGGCAAAGCTGAAGATCTTATGTCTGAAAAGCAAAAGATCATAGGAAAAGAGGTGCTCAAAGAAATAAACAAAAGAATTGGTTTCCTGCAGGATATTGGACTAGATTATTTGTCCCTTAATAGGCCTTTGCGGTCCCTGTCTGGAGGAGAAGCACAAAGAATAAGGCTGGCTACCCAGATAGGTACCCAATTGGTGGGAGTGCTATACATTCTCGATGAGCCCAGTATAGGTTTACACCAGAGAGATAATGTAAAATTGATTAAAGCACTTCAGGATTTACGGGATTTAGGCAATTCGGTAATCGTGGTAGAGCATGATAAAGATATGATGTTGGAAGCCGATTATGTGATCGATATTGGCCCGGGAGCCGGCAGGCACGGTGGCAGTATAGTAGCAAAGGGCAATCCAACGGAATTTTTAGCACAAAACAGTATCACTGCACAGTTTCTTAACAATACCCTAAGCATACCTGTCCCACCCACCAGAAGAAAAGGCAATGGGGATACTTTAAAATTAATCAATGCTACCGGAAATAACCTGAAGAACGTAACTTTAAAACTGCCACTGGGAACTATGATCTGTATCACTGGTGTATCCGGCAGCGGAAAAAGTTCTTTAATCCATGAAACCCTTTACCCATTACTCAACCAACATTTCTATAAATCTAAAAAAGAACCGCTTCCTTATAAACAAATCAAGGGTTTAGAGCATCTCGATAAAGTCATAGAAGTAGATCAGTCACCTATCGGAAGAACACCCAGATCTAATCCGGCTACTTATACCGGTGCTTTTACAGATATAAGGGCTCTGTTTACAGATCTACCTGAGTCAAAAATACGGGGGTATAAACCTGGAAGGTTTTCTTTTAATGTAAAAGGAGGACGTTGTGAAGATTGCGAAGGTGCTGGAATGAAACTAATAGAAATGGATTTCCTTCCTGATGTACACATACCCTGTGAAACCTGCAAAGGTAAAAGGTACAACAGGGAAACTTTAGAAGTAAGATTCAAAGGAAAATCTATTTCCGATGTATTGGACATGACTGTAGAGCAGGCAGTAGAGTTTTTTGAATTTCAACCAAAAATCCTGAGGAAAATCCAGACTTTGAATGATGTAGGCCTAGGTTATATCACCTTGGGACAGCATGCGACTACACTATCGGGTGGAGAAGCCCAAAGGGTAAAACTAGCGACTGAGCTATCTAAAAAAGATACTGGAAAAACTTTTTATATTCTTGATGAACCTACTACGGGGCTTCATTTCAAGGATATAGAACATTTACTTAGTGTTTTGAATCAGTTAGTGGATAAAGGTAATACCGTGCTGATCATTGAACATAACATGGATGTCATCAAAGTGGCAGATTATATCATAGACATCGGTCCTGAAGGTGGTGACAAAGGTGGGTCTATTGTAATAGAAGGGTCTCCAGAGAAAGTCGCTTTACACCCTACAAGCTATACGGCCAAATTTCTTAAACCTGAACTTAACCAGCTTTGATGCTGAATCTAATCTTACTGGTATTGAAGTAGGAACCTAATCATTCTATACCTATCAATAGGTGATACTCCATGAATAAAAAACGGTTATACTGGGTGCTTCAAATAGTTGGTTGGTCAGCGTTTGCCCTGATCAACCTCCTTTTTGTATCTTTGGCACGAGGGATCACGGCGGTTCAAATAGGGGCGTATTTTTCCCTGGCATTGTTTTACCTCAGCTCCACACATGCTTTCCGATATGCAATAAAAGAATATGGCTGGTTTAATCTTCCCATAACCAGGCTTATTGCCAATTCACTGATGGGCTTGGTACTCCTAAGTCTTATGAATACGGTGGCTCAGGTACTGATTAACTTAGCCTTTGATACATTGAATATTTATGAAGATCTACGGCCTTTAGTGATCTTGGTAAATGTTTTTATCAGTTTCCTTTATTATGCGCTATGGGGAATGATGTACTTTCTCTTCCATTTTTTGGATAATTACAATACTTCTCTAAAATATCAGGCCAAAATCAACGAAATCAAATTGAACCATCTGAGGAGCCAACTAAATCCCCATTTTATATTCAATGCACTTAACAGTGTCAGGGCGCTCGTAGATGAAAACCCAGTAAAAGCAAAATCAGCCATCACCCAACTATCAAATATCCTGAGATATTCTTTGGTAATGGATAACAAAACAGTCATCAACTTTGAAGATGAATTTAATACGGTTAAGGATTACCTTAACCTAGAAAAAATAAGGTTTGAGGAAAGGCTTATTATAAATTATGATATAGAAGAGCGGGCCTATAAATATAAAATACCTCCCATGATGTTACAAACCATAGTAGAAAATGCCATAAAACATGGAATCAGTAATTTACTGAAAGGTGGTAAAGTTGAAGTAAGATGTGCAATAGGTGATGATGACAAATTATTTATTTATGTAAAAAACAGTGGTCAACTTAAACCAAACGGACCCAAGAAAAAATCTGAAGGGCATGGTATTAATAACACTGTTCAAAGGTTAAAATTAATATATGGCAATAAGGCCTCTTTTAAGATATATAATTCAGGAAATGAATTTGTGATCACTGAAATAAAAATCCCAAAACAATCCCTTACATTAGAGTAATTATAAACCAGACGAAAAATTATGCGTGCTTTAGTAATTGATGACGAAAGATTGGCCAGAAAGGAATTAATTAATTTGCTTTCACAGCATGAATCAGTGGAAGTGGTCGGTGAGGCCATAAATGTGGATGATGCCAAAGATAAGATTGAAAAATTAAACCCAGATGTTATTTTTTTAGATATCCAAATGCCTGAGAAAACAGGATTCGATCTTTTGGAGGAGCTTGATATCGTACCCCATGTCATATTTACTACAGCATATGATGAATATGCATTGAAAGCATTTCAGGTTAATGCATTGGATTATTTACTAAAGCCAGTGGAAGCAGAGCGGCTAGCAGAAGCTTTGAAAAGGTTACAGGTGAAAATTACAGATCAGCAGAGGGAAGAGTCTCAGATATCCGTGGACAGCGGAAAAAAATTATCTCTTCAAGATCAGGTATTTGTCAAAGACGGGGACAGATGCTGGTTTGTTAAGTTAGTAAACGTCCGCCTTTTTGAATCTGACGGAAACTATATAAAAGTATACTTTGACAATAACAAACCAATGATCCATAAATCTCTCAATGCTTTAGATGAGCGGTTGGATGAAAAATCCTTTTTTAGGGCAAGTAGAAAACATATTATCAACCTGAGCTGGGTGGAGGGAATAGAGCCTTGGTTCAATGGGGGCTTAGTGGTCACACTCAAAGGTGGTGATAGGATAGAAGTCAGCAGAAGACAAGCGGCAAGGTTTAAGGATATGATGAGCTTATAGCCGTAAATTAACATCACAATGAAGTAAATGAACGTATTTTAAACTATTAAAAACGGTTTTTGAAGTTTTTTAGGTCTTAAAATCACATTTTATTTATTTAATCATCTAATTTTTATTTTTTTTTAAAAATAATTCTATAAATTATAGAGTAGGAAAGATTATGTTAATATAATAGATACATTCAAAATAAAATATCTATTTCATAATCGCCATGTAAAACCATATAAAAACATGAAAGAGGAAAGAATTTTAATAGTAGAAGATGACCCAAGTATCGCTGAAAATATAGAAGAGATATTGGAACTTTTGGATTATATCAATATTGATATTGCAAACTCTGCGAACCAGGCTATCAAAGTTATTAAAAAATACCGCCCTGATCTGATATTTATGGATATCAAATTAAAAGGCGATAAGGATGGAATAGAATTAGGTGAGATCATCAAACAAATGATTGATGTGCCTATTGTATATGTCACTTCCTACAGTGATCCCACTATAATAGAAAGGGCCAAAAGAATCAACCCTGCAGGATTTATAGTAAAACCTTTCAATACCAATGATATTCATGCTATGGTGGAGATCGTTCTTTATAATAAACGGACTCGCCCTTCTTCATCCGAATCTGTATCTTCTAAATCGTCTTCCGAAAGCCCCTATTTGGTAAATGATGCTGTATATATTAAAGCAGACAATGCCTTCGAAAGAGTGGATTATGAAGATATCTATTACGTGGAAGCCAATGGTAATATGGTTACTATATTTACCAAACACAGGAATTATATCATCAGAAAATCGATGAAAGATATGGAAGAAAAATTGCCTTCCAATCTTTTTTTAAGAGTGCAAAAGTCTTTTATTGTACAGCTCGGACAAATTGAAAATTTCAGCACCAAAGAGATTAACCTCAAAATGGGTGCATCTGTACAAGTAGGAAGACAGTATTATAACAGCTTTTTAGCCAAGCTGAATACCATTACAGAAAGTTAAAAAAAACAAAAAGGGTGAGCCAAACAAGCTCACCTTTTTTATTACCGTTAAACCAAAAAAATCTTATTTTATGAGGTATACGTCATGAATACCATATGAACTCATGTAATAACTTTTTGAAATTTTATCTCGATAGATATCTTCCAATACAGATTTATCTCCCTGTAGGACAGCTACTGTTTCACCATACTTATTTATGAAAGTTACGCTAGCGATTTCTTTTAAGTCTATAGAGATATCCTCTATTACCAAACTCTCATCTGCAGTTATAGAATCCTCTTGTTCCATCCTGCTTTCAAGTATACCATTTACCGCTAAAAAGCCTGTCTCCTGTGCATTTGCTTTTGCACTCCATATGATTGTCAGTGCCAGTATAAGTCCTACTATTGCACAAACATTTTTCTGAGTTACGATTAAGTTGGTCATGGTCTATAAATTAAAGGTGGAATAATCTCTTTAATCCATTACTATCCAAAAAATTTACCAATAATATATACCATTAAAAATCAAATAGTTGTAAAAATATATATCAAAAAAGTGTGTTGTTATCGAACACATTATGGTTTAAAAGCAGACATATTCCCCCCTCATGCTTAAGGAGGGGGAACATACGTTGCATGCCAAATCCATACTCAATGGTTATAGCTGATAAGTAAAAGTTAACGTTGTGTTATAATAAATCATTTGCCAAATTAGCCAATTCTGACCGCTCTCCCTTTTCCAGTTTAATATGGGCATAGAGGGGATGATCTTTTACCCGGTCGATAAGGTAGGACAAACCATTGCTCATACTATCCAGATAAGGCGTATCTATTTGATAAACATCTCCGGTAAAGATGATTTTAGTGTTTTCTCCTGCCCTACTGATGATAGTTTTGATCTCATGAGGTGTAAGGTTTTGAGCTTCATCTACTATAAAAAATATATTGGAAAGTGACCTTCCCCTGATATATGCCAGCGGCTGAATGACCAATTTCTCCTGGTTGATCATTTCAGTGATTTTTTGGAATTCCTTATCGGATTCTTTAAACTGGTTTTGGATAAATTTTAAATTATCCCAAAGTGGTTCCATATATGGATTTAACTTTGATTTAATATCACCCGGTAGATATCCTATATCCTTATTGCTAAGGGGAACGATGGGTCTGGCCAGAAATACCTGCTTATAATCTCTCCGCTGCTCAAGTGCACCTGCTAATGCTAATAAAGTTTTCCCAGTACCTGCCACACCTTGTATACTGATAAGCTTAATGCGTGGATTCATGATAGCATGTAACGCAAATGCCTGCTCTGCATTCTTGGGCTTGATATTATAAGCTATCTTCTTATCTACCCGCTCCATGGCACCTTCCTCTTGATTATAATAAGCAAGCACTGAGCTTTTGGAACTTTTCAGAATATAAAAAGCATTGGCCTTGTTTATTTGATCTTTAGCCAGCACTTTACTAGCATCTATAGAGAATGAATCATATAAGCTGGTAACCACTTCATGGGAAATATTATCCAAGATGACTTTATTGGTGTTCTGGATCTCAGATATATTCTTGATTTTACCTGTTTCATAATCTTCCGCCTGTATATCTAGAGATTTGGCTTTCAGTCGTAGATTGATATCCTTTGTTACCAAAATAATCTTTCTACCAGGCTCAGATTGCTTAAGACTTAATGCTGCATTGAGTATCTTATGGTCATTCTTTTCCTCACCAAATATTTCATTAGCGTTAAATTTATTTGTGGGATTCATCAAAACTTTAAAACTCCCCTTACTATGGCCATTTAGCGGAGTCCAGTTATGAATCATATTATCCTGGGATAGATCATCCAATAGACGTATAAATTCTCTGGCTTCAAAGTTTTTGGTATCGTTTCCCTTTTTAAATTGATCTAGCTCCTCTAGCACGGTAATGGGAATTACAACATCATGTTCGGCGAAGTTCATAATGGAATTATGGGCATAAATGATTACCGATGTATCCAGGACAAAAATTTTCCGGTCACCGTTTTTTGTCGATTTGGCTTTAGGCATAAACAAAAATTTAGTGGTTATTTCTTTGAATAAGTTAAAAAATTAATGGCTGGAATTACATTTATTTACCGAGTATTATCCAGCACTTCCAAAAATATTTATTAAACTCCTGAACGGCAGCCTGATAATTTTAAAGCCAGTGTTACAAAGTAGTAACACTGGCCTTTTTATCATTAACTCTTTGACTTAAGTTCACCTTGTAAATCCATTAGGAAACTGTCTATAGTCCCTGGTTTTACATGGGGCATCACCACTATTTTGTACCATTTGGGTTCAAATTCATAACTATCTGCTACCAAATGGTATTTTTTTGCTATTGAATGGGAAATGTATCTGGCTTTCATGGTAATGATATTCAGGTAGGGATCTCTGAAATACTCCACCCCCATTCGCTCCAGCTTCTTACAGATCCTCTCTGTACTGTCGAGGAGGGAAGCCATTTTGTATTTCCAGCCTTCTGATCCATGTATTTTTAAAATCATCCACATCGAAATGGCATTGGCACCCGATCGGCTTCCACTAAGGGTATAATCTTTACCAGGGATGTATTGTGCCTCATTGGTGCATACATGGTGAAGGTACCCCTTTCTGATCAGAAAAAGCCCCGTTCCATAAGGTGTTTGCAACATCTTATGACCATCTGCGGTGATAGAATTGATATAGGGGTTCTGAAAAGAAAATCGGCTCATTTCATTGGTAAAGGGATAAATAAAGCCACCATAAGCTGCATCAACATGAATTTTAAACAAGACATTTTCTCTTGTAAAAAAGTCCCCCAGTCTATCTATATCATCTACCGAACCAAACATAGTGGTGGAAAGATTAGCTATGATTATAAAATATTTTATACCATCCCTCCTTGCCTGTGAAATTTTGCTTTCCAAGGATTCCTGAGTGATCTGCCTGGAATCTTCATCTACCTCCAGGATGATGCTGGATAGGTTCAGTAAATTGGCACCCTTTGGCATACTATAGTGCGAATCCACCGAGTATACTACCGCTATTTCGCTGATATCAGCTCCATATGCCTGCTGATAAAAATTTCTGTATACCCACATCGCCTGGATATTTGCTTCAGTACCCCCGGTAGCTACATACCCATCCTGCTGACCCGGATCACCTTGAAATATTTCTTCTGCACATAAATTGATCAATTCTCTTTCTATTTTCTGGGTTCCCTCAAACACTTCAAGCACAGACACTTCCGATAAGGTATGCACGCCTATATGGTTGGGGTTTCTTACCATGGCAGACATAAAAGGGGCATCTCTTAGAAATGGGGCATCTGGATAGAATTCTGTCGTATCCAGATAGGTACCTGGTATGCCCAAGATAGGATGATCACCTCTATAATCCAGGTTTTCATCTAAAGCTGTGAAAATTCTTTTCTTTACATCCTCGTGGGATAATTTCTTCCAATACATTTTATAAAAGGTTTAAAACATTACTGATTCCAGATCTTCCAGGCAGCTTCAGCCTGAAGGTGCAGCATTTCCAAACCGTTTTTTGAGAGGGCTCCTCTGGCTTCAAATGAACGCATCAGGAAAGTCTTCTCTGGATTGTAAACCAAATCATACACTTTATGCTTGGCAGTGATTGCATCTAAGGGTATATCTGGCATAGTATCAATACTGGGAAAGGTCCCTATAGGAGTAGTATTGATTATTAAAGTATGATCCATTAATATATCAGGATGACGGACTAAATTATCATACGAAATTATATTCTGATCAGTTCCTCTATTTCTGGAAACAAATCGGTAATTAATATTTAAATTTTTAAGCGCCTGAGCGACCGCTTTAGAAGCACCTCCCGTTCCTAATATTAAAGCATTTGGCCGATCTATTCCCAGCCAACCTTTTAGTGATTCGTAAAAGCCTATATAATCAGTATTATATCCCTTTAACTTTCCCTCACCGATTTTAATACAGTTTACTGCCCCTATAGCCTGACAGGCAGGATCCATCTCATCTAAATAAGGAATAATTTTTTCTTTGTAAGGGATGGTTACACTAAGGCCCCTTAATGCAGGGTGATCGTTGATGAGTTCTGGAAACTGAGCAATAGCATCCATTTCATATAAGTGAAACGCTGCATCTGTTATATCCTCATTCCTAAATTTTTCCTCAAAATATCTTTTGGAAAAAGAATGGGTAAGCGGAAATCCAATCAATCCAAACTTTCTCATTTCTTAAAATAATTTGCAGTTCGTTCAATCAGTATGACCAATAGGAAGCCTAATATAAAGGTGATGGCTGCCACCATAATTTGCGGATCCTCACCTGTCATATTTGCATATGTCCCAGGCATGACATTTTCAGTTAGAAAAGGCTTTTCTACCCCAGCACTGCTCATCCGATAACTGAGTACATTTTTCCATGGCCAGATTTTATTGATGGAGCCTAACATGATCCCTGCTAAAAATGCCAGTGTGGCAGCTTTATAATGGTGTAATAAGTAACTGATCAGATGGCTAAAGGCCAATAAACCCACCAAACATCCCAGTCCAAAAAGGAACAGTGTCAGTAAGTTTCTATCATTCAGTGCCTGTAAGATCGGTTCATATTGCCCTAAGATCAATAGAATAAAACTTCCGGATATACCAGGCAAAATCATAGCACATATTGCTATGGCACCAGATATAAATGTGTACAGGGGGGATTCGGGAGATGAAATGGGAGGTAGCTCAGTTATATAATACGCCAGAACGATCCCTATTGCTACTGCAAGTAAGGTAACCGTATTCCATATAGGTACATCCCTCAATATCCAAATGGCACTGATAAGGATCAGTCCACAGAAAAAGCCCCATAATGGTATAGGCTGGTTTTCTATTAAATAAGTGAGGAGCCTGGATAGGGTAAATAAGCTCGTGAAAATCCCTAAGAATACTGCTAAAAGAAAATTTCCGTTAACAGCCGTCCAAAACATTTTAAACCTACCGCTGATCAAAAGCCTGAGCGCGGCTAAGTCTATCGATTTAATGCTATCCAATAATTCTTCATAAATACCTGTAATGAGGGCTATAGACCCGCCGGACACCCCCGGCACTAAATCAGCACCACCCATACCCACACCTTTAAAATAGGTCAGAATGAATTTTTTCCAATAAGTCATGAAATATCTGGGAAAAGAAAAAGCTGTAAAAAATCTATGAGATCCTTACAGCCGGAATATTAAAGCGATATATGATTAGGTAGGAAATGATCAAAAGTATCTCCTCTCAAACCAAGCCTGATGGTCTCCAGTGGAATGACTTCATTTGGTGCTATATTTCCCAAATTTACATTCGCACCGATTAGTTTGATAAACCATACCTGCTGCTCTTTTTGGGGAGCTTCCCAAATGATCCGGTCTTCCGGAATCTGGGTAAGAATTTCTTCTACCAATCCCTGCCTTACCTCGCCGCTGTCTCTAAATAGACCTACTGTGCCACCTTCACGTGCTTCTCCGATAACTTTCCATGCGCCTGCGTCCAATTCTTTGCGCATTTGGTCAATCCATTTATAAGGTGGAATAATCTTAGCGGCATCTTTAGATCCTACTTCGGAAAGAACGGTAACTTCCTTGGCAAGGGTACTGATATATTCACACTTTTTCCCATGGTCCAAAGTGATAGAACCGTCAGAAACCTCAGCAAATTTCAATTCATACTTTTCAAGGACCTTCCTGTAATCATCAAACTGATCTCTGATCACAAAAGCTTCAAACAATGTCCCACCCAGATAAACCGGAATGCCGGCATCTTTGTATAGCTGAAGTTTCTCGCTAAGCTTAGGAGATACATAAGATGTACCCCATCCTAATTTAATGATATCTATGTATTCACCGCAAGTTTCTATCAAATCACTTACTTCACGCAGGCTAAGACCTTTGTCCATAACCATTGTAAATCCAGTCGACCGTGGCTTTTCGGTACGTGAAGGGATATTTTTCAGAACGTAATTCATTATATAAAATTTAGAGAAAGGTTTAAAAGGTCTATGGGTCGATTAACTTTTATATTGACTGATGATCTTATGAATGGACTGCTGATGCTTTAGTTCTGGCATAAGCTCATATAAAATCACATGTCTTTCAAAATTCAAAGTTAATGCATTTTCTAAATATGAAAAGGCTTCTTTGTATTTACCTGTCTTTATATAATAAACTACTAATCTATAATACAACTCTGATTCCTCGGGAAGCTCTTCTATTCCCTCTTTAATGACATCTATCGCCTCTTCAAACCTGTTTTGGTCAAAATAAATGATGGATAGATTGACATATGCTTCCATGATCCCGGGTTCTAGGTTGATGGCTTCTTCATATGCCTCAGAACTGGCGTGCAGGTTGCCAAGGTTATACTCCGCATCTGCAAGTCCTACCCAATAATTGGCATTTTCTATTCCGAGCTTAATGGCTTTTTTAAAATAATGAATGGCTTCAAAAAATTTCTCTTTTTTCAGCATACACATGCCAAGTCCAAACCATGCATCATCGTATTCTGGATCCAGTTTGGCGGATTTTTTAAAATATTTGAATGCCTGGTCTATCTGGTTAAGTTTCTCGTAGGCTGCTGCTAAGTAACAGCAGTTTTCCGAATTGGCACCTTCACAGTTTATAGTATTTTGATAAGCTTCCAGAGCTAGCTCATATTTGTGGGTATTCATGAGCGCATTGCCTAAGTTAAAATAGGCAGAGGCAAATGCATCGTCTATCAATAGGGCGTAATCATATGCCTGAATAGCCTCTTCAAATTTACCCAATCTATTATAAACTACGCCGAGATTATACCATGCCCCTGCACTATAAGGATCCTGATCTATAAAATCCTGGTAAAACTCCAGTATCTCATCAAAAGAGCCTTCTTCTTCTGTAATCATAGCGAGCTGAAAAAGCGCATCTTCATGATTTATTTTCAGTTTTACAGCCTCCTTATAATTGTGGATGGCTTTTTCAGTATTATTTTCAGCCCGGTAAAAATTCCCTAGAGAATAGTACACCTCTGCCTTATCCTCAGCCAGTGGTAGAAAATTCTCCAATAGCTGAATGGCATCTTTGGTGTTTCCTGATAATAACATGGCATTAGTAAGTGCCAAAATTACCTCTTCGTTATTTGGTGAGAGGTTGTTAATATTTTCCAATATCTCTAAACCCTCCTCTAGCTCATCATTAAAGATCAGGCTTTGCGCTTTGAGCAATTTGATTTCCAATGAAAACGGAAATTTTTCCAATGCTATCTCACTGGCTTTTAATGCTTTCTTGAATTTACCAAGATCAAAATAATAGCGGATGATGTCTTCGAGTTGCTCTTCATCAAAATAAAGATCAAGATTTGATTTCAAAGAGTTTTCGAATCTTTGTACCAGTTCTTTATCCTCTTCCCCACTGTGGTCAAAATCTCCCGTCATTGGATTATGTTTAAATGATGCTTTAAGATACCAAAATAATGGACATCTATTT
This sequence comes from Anditalea andensis, assembly GCF_000714815.1. Taxonomy (GTDB): domain Bacteria; phylum Bacteroidota; class Bacteroidia; order Cytophagales; family Cyclobacteriaceae; genus Anditalea; species Anditalea andensis. Next base: position 125,597 of record NZ_JMIH01000028.1, read on the forward strand.
TTTCCAACGATTTTATTTTTATAAACATCGCCTACTGATGATTGTAATTTACAAAACTTCAGCCAATTAATTTTCGTTCCCCAGCGCCCAACTTAAGGTTTCATCAAGTGTCCTATAGGAAGGCTGCAACTGAAGATTGGTTTTAGCATTATCAAACGTAATCTTATATTGGGAAGTTTTTGCAGCCTCTTTATTAAAGGGTACACGCACAAATAAACCTTTGATTTTAAAATATACACTTGCTAGTCCTAAATACCGATCCGATACCGCATATTGGGGAGGCTTTACTCCTGCCTTTGAGGCTGTATGGTGAAAAAATTCTTTATATCCTATGCTCTCTTTATTGAGGATATAACGTTCATTCCATTTTCCTTCTTTAAAAAGTTGAAGGGAGATGGAAGCAGCATCTCTTATATCTATATAATTTAGCCTTCCTTTAGGATAGAACCTATTTCCCTCTATCACATATCTATACAAGGCACTACTGCTTCTTTTATCAGATAGTTTGCCCAACAAAACCGATGGATTGACCACCAATACATCCAGGCCTTCCTGAGCTCCCCGCCATACTTCTAATTCTCCGAGATATTTGGAAATCGAATAGGCGGTATTGAGCGGAGAGGCTGCCCATTTGTGATTCTCGTCTATCACCTGATCATCCCCATTTCTGCCCAAAGCTGCTACAGAGCTGATGTGGAATAATTTATTTACACCTGTCTCCAACATTACATTGACCACATTAGCGGTTCCTTCTACATTTACTTGAAGAAGTTTTTCTTCATCAGCGGAAAGAAAAGACACCATACCGGCAGCATGTATGACTACATCCATTCCTTCTATGGCAGATTCTAATGACTGGTAATCCCCCACATCTCCGTCGTGCCAAGTAATCTGTGTAACTATATCTTCCAATAGCTCGGTGCTGCTATTTTTCCTTTTCATTCCATGAATTTCTCCTATGGAAAGAAATTCTCTGGCAAGATAACTCCCAAATAGCCCAGTAATGCCTGTAATTAATATTTTCATAAGGTACTGTTTAATAAAGGTAGCTTTTGAAGCTTCTGAAAATACTTCTCAGTGGACAGACCTTCCAGGGCATTAAGATATTTATGATTGTGGGCATCAGTCCCTACCAGCATGACCTGCTGTGCATCTACCAGTTTCTCTGCAAATTTCTTGACAGTCTTCCCATAATAGCCCGTGAAGGACAAAAGGTTGCATTGGAAAAGAATGTTTCTTTCAAGTAATTGCCGCAGTAAAGTGTCATCATTATGCAGATAGAGATAGCGCTCCGGATGGGCAAATATAGGAGTATAACCATTGAGTTCTAACGAAAAAAGACTTTCTAGCAGCATCTGAGGCTTATTAAGAAAGCCTGTTTCTACCAATACATATTGTCCACTTATGGTGAGCAGCTTCTCAGCAGCAGTTACCTTCTCCATAAAAATCTCATCCAGGTAATATTCTGCGGCTGCTTCAAGCTCTATATCAATATGCTGTTCTTCAAGGTTTGATTTTAACCTATCCAGTCCATTCAAAATTATTTCAGGGGTATTTTTATAATACTCTGACATAATATGTGGTGTGGTTATAATTTTTTTTAGTCCAAAATCTTTAAGCCTTACCACCATTTCTACTGCATCTGACATAGAACTGACGCCGTCATCAATGCCTGTAATGAGATGAGAATGCATATCCACTCCCATCCAACTAAGGTCTAATGATTTGTCTTTTTTTGATTTCGATCCTTTTAACAAACTAAATATTGACATTAATCTCCTCCTTCACTATCTAAATTTAAACTTACCATATTATAGATAATCTATTTCTTTTAGAAGAAAAGATTCTCTATTTACATTTCCAACATGATTAACTACATAATACCAGGCCCATCTATGATTTTTTAGGGAAGGGCAAAAATTATTTTATTATATTCAATAAACAAACAAACCTATTGACCATGTGTTTATTATACCTAATGTCCAAAAATCATAATATAGGTAATTTAAAAATTTCTGAACATTCTTCTAAAATTACTTAAAGTACACTTTCAACTTATTTTTAAATCAATGGACTACATTAGTTAGTACATATTAACCATAATTATACTCAAAATATTTATCTATATGGAATGCTTATGGTACTTTTATTGTTCAATTAACCCTAATCAACATTCCATTTTATCAATATAAGCCAGTCTTTTAAATAAATGAGCAAATATTCCAGAAAATTACAAAAACTTCATGATACTGCGCCTAAACCGGAAACTGCAGTATTGGTAGCCATCATTCATCAGCATCAGACCGAACAGCAGGCTCAGGAGTATCTGGACGAACTGGCATTTCTTACGGAAACCTTGGGGGCTAAGACTGTATATAGGTTTACCCAAAGGTTGGAAAGACCTGATGTAAAATCTTTTGTAGGTTCAGGTAAACTTGAAGAAATCAAAGCATATGTTAATCATTTTGAAGTAAACATGGTGATCTTTGATGATGATCTCTCAGCTTCACAGATGAGAAATCTCGAAAATGAGCTCCAAGTAAAGGTTTACGATAGGTCTTTGCTCATATTGGATATTTTTCTAAGCAGGGCCCAAACAGCCCAAGCCAAAACGCAGGTGGAACTGGCCAGGTTTCAATACTTGCTGCCACGACTCACGAGAATGTGGACCCACCTCGAGCGACAGCGTGGCGGTACCACTACCAGGGGTGGAGCAGGAGAGAAAGAAATAGAAACGGATAAAAGGGATATTCGGAACCAGATCACCTTATTAAAAGAAAAACTTAGAAAAATAGAAAAACAGGGACAAACCCAAAGGAAAAGCCGTGAAGGAATAGTTAGAGTAGCACTGGTAGGTTATACCAATGTAGGCAAAAGTACTTTGATGCGCCTGATGACCAAAGCTGATGTCCTTGCAGAAAACAAACTGTTCGCGACGGTTGATTCCACGGTGAGAAAAGTTGTACTCGAAAACATACCCTTTCTCTTATCTGATACGGTAGGTTTTATCCGGAAACTGCCTACCCACCTTATAGAGTCCTTTAAATCTACACTGGATGAAATCCGAGAGGCCGACATCCTGGTTCATATAGTGGACATCTCACATCCTAATTTTGAAGATCATATTACTGTAGTGAACCAGACGCTTACCGAAATAGGTGCTTCTGATAAACCCACTATATTGGTGTTTAACAAGATCGACCTGGTGCCGGGCATGCCTAGTGAAGATGAACTGCAGCTGATGACAGAGATAGAAATAGGGGAAGCTAACTTTCTGGATTTTGAAAAATTAAAAGAGAGCTATACTAAAAAAGTAGGGATCCCTCCTGTATTCATGGCTGCGGAGGACGGCACCCATATAGATGAACTGAGGTATAGCCTAATAGATGAAGTCAAGAAAAGACATCTTCAAATATACCCTAATTACCTCGAGGATGAAACAATCGACCTATCTCAGTTTAGAGATCTAGAGTAAGTATAATGCTCACCATTGGCTTATCCTAAAAGCAATTATAGGAAGTTACTTTAAAAAAAATGAAATAGCGAGCCGCTTTTAGCGGTTCACTTTTATATCTTCATTCTTATGCGCCACTCTTTGGGATAGTAATTATTAATCCGGTTTCCTATATTTTTAATCCATCCTAGGGGTATCCCTTTATAAGTTACTATACCCCAGCCTTCCAGCTCTAATTCTATATGAAGCTCATCCTTTCGGAGATAAGATAGTGCATTTTCCTTACTCAGGGATATAAAAGTGTAATTGTCTTTGGGCAATATACTCAGTGCATAGGCATGTGTAGGTATCAACTGTGATTTATTCAGCTTTCCTAATTCTACACCAAAATATCTGATATTTAAATAAGGTACCACCCATTCAAAAAACTGTTGGGATTTTATATTTAAAACAAAATAACTGTCCTGCAGCGCATAAAAAACCCATCCATCATGTAAGTCAGAAGCACTTTTTATTATAAAATCATCACTCACTCTTTGGATATAGGGATGTCTGAAATCTTTTGCTTTCCTGGGAGTCTGAATATATGCGTTATCTGGCCTCTTCAAAACAGTAATAAAAAATCCCTCTCCCTCCACTCTATGAGGATAAAATCGGTAAGAATAAAATTCTATACCGTCTATCTCCTCCATATGCTCCACTATACCCCATTCATCATGTATAGGTATCCTGACAGGTTCATAGGAAAATTCTTCAAGAAGAAATTTAAGATTATCTTCATTTTCATGCCTATTGAATGTACAGGTACTGTATAGCAAATAACCTCCAGCTTTTACCAGTGCACCAGAGGAATTTAATATCCTTTCCTGACGGGCAGCACAAATCTGTACATGATCCATAGACCATTCTTCTCTGGCCGAAGGATCTTTTCGAAACATCCCTTCTCCGGAGCATGGAGCATCTATCAGTACCAGATCAAAAGCACCCTCCAGGTTTTCAAAATTTGCCGGGTCGTTATTGGTTACTATGACATTGCCCAGACCCCATTTGATTATGTTTTCTTTCAATATTGACGACCTGGCTTTTATCACTTCATTTGAAATGAGCATGCCCTCTGATCCAAGATAGCTGCTGAGTATAGTCGATTTTCCCCCGGGCGCCGCACATAGATCCAAATAAAGGCCTTTGGGAGCCTGAAGGATGTTCAGCACATATTCTATAAATACAGATGAAGACTCCTGTACATAATATGCCCCACCATGAAAAATCGGATCTAATGTAAAAGAAGGCCTATTCAAAAGGTAATACCCATCTCTACTCCATGGGATTTCATTTCCCCCAAATGGATTTTCATTTATTTTGAACTTGTTTATTCTGATGGATGTAGCTGGGTTTTCATCTAACGCAGCTATTAATTTTTCACTTTCCTCAATACCCAGTAAGTCCTGAACGTTAAGTGCAAAATTTTGGGGAATATCAGGGGTTGGAGACATGTGGTAATAGTATAAGGGCGGACATTATGCCGACTTTAATTTAAGCTCTCCTCTTCTCTTTATGATTTTTAATCTAAAATGGTCATTGATAAAGCTCTTGCATCGGTTTTCAGCAAAATCGGCTCTGCTGGGGGTATCATAAAGTACTGTGATTCTCAACATAGTCTTCACATAAGGTTCATGCTGTCCGAGTTCGCGTGTCCAATTTTCTAAACATACCGTCCAGTCCTCTTTGTATTTATCAAAATGCGATCTTCCATCAAAAAGGAATTCCAATTGGTTAGACCCATATTTAAATCTGTAAATACCACAAAGTTGCTGATAAATAACCTTTACCCACTCCCGTGGAAACTCCACTGTATCAATGATCTGGCAGTATGTATTGTCCCTAAGCCCTAAAGGATTGAATAAAACCGTATAGGCATGCTTCAACTCTAGTACCATCATTTCTATCAGGCTTTCTTCAAGATCTGACTGTGCCTGTCTCAAGATATAATTCTTATCCAGCGGAAAAATTTTTTCAATCATATAGGAATAAATACATTGCAAATTAAATTTTTTTAATATAAATGAAAAATTTAATCCAAAAAAATATCCTTAAAACAACTAATACTAGGGTAAAGCTACATTAGCTACACCTACTCATATAAAAGAAGTAGGTGTATTTTCTAATTTATCTGGCAGAAAGAGGGCTGATGGTTTGTCCAAAAAAGATACTGTTCATAAACAGTTTATTGGTACCAAACCAGAAGGCCCGAAAATTTGGATTATCCACGAACCCGATAACTTTGCCTCTCCCCACCGTAGATACGCGGATACCTCCAGAATTTTTCATCCTTTCTAGATTACCTGGGTATACATAACCAGCAGCTAAAGGGCTATCAGTATATACCATAGGATTGGCATAGGCATTTTCTGATAATTCCATTATCTGATTTCCACTTCTAAAGGTAAACATTTCTTCATTGGTATAACCATATCCAATAGGGTGAGTAAGGTCTAGCTTCACATTAAATATAGCTCCACCAGTAACCTGTGCCCCTAGATCCTTCTGCATTAGGGAATAGCTTTTCTGGCCCACCACTTTTTCATCTGTATGCTGGTTAAAACTGAATTTACCTATTTCGTTTTGACTTAACCAGTTCATAGCAGCTCCTCTAGCTATTACTGTCCCACCGTTATTTGTCCAAGTTTTAAGTTTTTCAGCCCCAATTTTACCCATATCGGTATAATTGCCTGTAGGCATGATAATGACATTATACCGGTTAAGGTCTGCCCTGGCCACCATATCCAAGGGTAGTAAGGTGACCGGTATATCAAACCTTTGGTCTAAAAGGTGCCAAACTTCTCCGGCTTCATTACTGGCCACTCCGCCGTCTACCAGCAAAGCTATCTCGGGCTTATCTAGAACATCTATGCTGGGAGAACCAAGGTTAACCCCGCCAGTATACCCTGAATCTATTGCATATATTTTTACTCCGGTCCCTTTTACTGCCTCCTGAAGATCGGCATAAAGGTCTCCATTGTCACTAGCACCATGTTTTTTACTCACCAGAATACTTCCCCGCCTAAAAGTCTCTCCATCCCCTACATTAAAATCCTCATGGGTTACACGGACCATATAACCCTTATCCAATAGCTTATAGGCAACTTTTGGTGCGTAGTATTCGTGCCATTCAAACGCATAGGCATAGGCATTTTCCTCACCTATCACTTCACCAGAAGGAAAGGCTATGCTCTTATCCATTTCCTCCACTTCTGCAAGATTCATGATCCTACTATTTAATGCCATGTAATCCAGATTAAATGCCATAGGAAGTGTCCAGGCAGACACATCATAGAAAAGGCTGTCCTGAAATTCTGTACGGACTTCAAACATTCCCTTTATGAGTCTGTACTGAGGCTGATTTAATGGGACAATAAATGCTTTATCTGCCTGAAATTCTACATTATTAATAGTGATATCCTGCTGTAACCTATATACGTCAATGTCATGCTGAACAATCATCTCTGCCAGATGGTAAGTTTTGACTTTATCATCTCTTCCACCAAAAATGTATGCCTTGTTTACATCACTGGTATATTCAGATTCAGCCTCAGCATAAAAATCCTTCATATAGGCATTCATTTCCTGCCTCATAGATACAGCTGCTTCAAATGAAGAAAGTGAGGCAGTCAACTGGTTCCTGATCGTGAAAGGAAACGTCACAGGGCCATAAGGGCTTTCCTGAAGGTGTCCTCGAGAGGATGCCTGCTCAAAAAGAATCCCAACTGCTCCCTGAACATCGGGATAGGTGGAGCCCTTACCGTAATAAAAATCATCAAAACTTTCTTGTGTAAAATAGAGAGAGCCTATTTTATCCAACTGCCTGGCATGAAACTGAGCAATTTTTTCTGTAAGTTCAAAATTCTTTTGAGGAGTAAGGGGATGGTTCCTACTGGGTATTCCTGGCTGGAAAAAGAAAGTGCTTCCCGTACCCATTTCATGGTAATCCAATACTAAATTTGGCTTCCATTCCTGGATTTTTGCAATTCTCCCCCTTGATTCAGGATGCTGCACGGGTAGCCAGTCCCGGTTCAGGTCAAACCAGTAATGATTGGTCCTGCCTCTGGGCCAAGCCTCGTTCAGTTCTCTGCCATAAGGATCTCCTGTCATATTATAACTTTTATGGCTATTTACCCAAGATGCAAATCTATTGATACCATCTGGATTTAAAGCGGGATCTAAAAGAATGATTACGTTCTCTAAATCATTAGCAATCTCATTGGCAGCAGCAAAATGATAGGCGGCTAATAAGGATGCATTCACACCACTGGGCTCATTTCCATGTACCGAATACCCCATATACATGACTGCAGGCATATTATCAGTATTCACATTTCTAGCTTGCCTCGCATCTCTTAACCTGGTACGCTGGGATTTAATCTCCGGAATTTTAGCAAAATTGGTTGGGGCAGTTATGGTAAGCAATAATAAAGGCCTTCTCTCATAACTTCTGGCATATTCTTCTATCGTGACCCTATCCGAAGCTGCCGCCAGCTCTTTCATATACATCACGACCTGATCATGACTGACATGCCATTCTCCTACCTGATACCCTAGGACATCTTCAGGTGTAGGAATAGCGGGATTATAGGTATATTCATTAGACAAATAATAATCCAGACTGATTTGAGCTTTCGCAGAAAAGGATATCAGGATCAGTAGCAGTATATAAACTTTCTTCATTAGAATAATTTTATGGTATTATAATACTTAGAACGTACATTTAATATGATGTCGTTTTCATTTATTTCAGTTGAAGGTTAAAATTTAATGAAATTTATAACCCAAATACATTATATTAGGTTTAAAGGTAAATATAATTGATCAGTAGCTATAATACAGCTGTATTCTCTTAGGCTGACAGACTATAGAAAAAAAAATTATTATAGATTCATCAGACTATTTTACCTAGCTGCAGTTCCGTTTATCTTAAAGAATAAATGGTACTATACACCTTTAAACACATAATCATTATGTTTAGAATAGGAGAAAATGGGTTCCCCGTACTTATGGCTTTATTAGGGGTAGCCTATATTGTATTTTGGATTTACACCTTGATAGATGTTATCAAGCGGGATTTTGAAGGGCTTACGATGAAGATTGTTTGGATATTAATCATACTTTTTGCCCAGGTATTAGGCCCGGTCCTTTATTGGGTAATTGTTGACACCAAAACTTAAATTATTCTTTGTATTGGTAAAATAATTGTCCCAAGGCATCATCTACGGTAGCATACCGAAATTTGAAGCCAGCAGATTGAATTTTTGAGGTAGATAGTTTATTTCCTCCAATGACCATATCGGCCATCTCACCTAAAAATAATTTAAGACCAAAAGCAGGAACACCTATATTTATAAATGGTTTTCCCTTTAGCTTAGCTGCCTTTTCAGTCAGTTCTCTATTTTTGACAGGTTTAGGTGCCGCGGCATTATACGGGCCATGAACCTGATCGTTTATCAAAGCATACCGGAACATTCTTGCCAGATCACTTATATGGATCCAACTCATATATTGCTCACCAGTACCCAGTGGAGCAGCCACAGGAGGTTTTAGCAATTCCGGCAAGGCCCCACCTTCTAAAGAGAGAACGATACCTATTCTTAACATTACGGTACGGATGTGTAAAGATTCAATTTTTTTTACTTCTTCTTCCCATTTCTTTACGACTTCTGAAAGAAAGGCTTCTCCTGGTTTATCTTCTTCCGTCAATAATGTTTCTCCGGTATCCATCCCGTAGTAATTAACTGCACTGGCAGATATGATGACTTTAGGTTTGTCTTCTTCTACTCTTATGGCATCAAATAAAAGTTGGGTCGAGGCTATTCTACTGTTTAAAATAATCTTTTTACGTTCCTCAGTCCATCTCTTTTCTGCGACACTGGCCCCGGCCAGGTGGATGATACCATCTGCCCATTTTATAGCTTCGGGATCGATTACCTTTTGCGATATGTCCCAGATAAATGTTTTTTGGCCTTCATCATCCGATGATCGGCTTAGCCAGGCGACTTCATAATCATTTCTTAGCAGTTGTTTGGTGATCTTTCTGCCTATCATGCCTGACCCTCCCGTGATTAATATCTTTTTCATAAATAGAAAAGTCTATGTTTAAAATGTCATTTTAAGCGTATGACCTAAATTGAGTTCTCCAATTATAATACATAGTTACTATCAAATGTTAAGGATAAATAGAATATAAATTCAATTTGTAATAAAGCTACTATAAAAGGCTTAGTGTGACACGTGCTTACATTTGCAGCTAATCCGTATGTGAAAAGGCGATTTACTAGTTACTCGATTACAAATCCAGATTGTTTTTATTAATTATCGATATTGGCAAAACTTTTGAACATAACCTTCTATTGATAGTTCAAATACTCATACTATCAGATCATTTAATATACTAACTTTTATATGTGTATATGTTTATTAAACCAAAAAAATAAATTTTATGAAAATTAAACAGCACTTATTTACCTTAGGTTTAGCCACCTCCCTTTTAGTATTAGGCGCCTGCGAACAAAATGATAGATCAGAACAAGCAGAAAGCTTCAGAGAAGATTACCGCGATTGGGAAGAAGATTATCAAGAAAAGAATCAGGAATTAGAAGAAAATAGAAGACCCGTACTAAGGTGGCACGAAACATTTAAAGGGGAAGCTATACCGGAGCCGCGTACAGTGGGAGGGGTAACAGAAATACCTGCTATTACGGATACTGTGGCGATGAGGCAATTAATACCTAGAATAGCGGAGTTAAACGAGAAACATGATGCCATCCTTTCTTCACACCGATCGCTGAGAGAAAAACACACCAGTTTTATTAACCAAGGAAATCTAGCTTCTATCAGTGATGATGAGTGGGAGAATCAGAAATCCCTCATAGATAGTGATAAAGAAAGAATGGAAAACGATCAAGCAGAACTTCAAGACCAATGGGAAACTATACGTGGCTTAGTTGAAGATGCTTCAGCTCCATCAGAAAGGACGGGCGCACGGACTACCCCTGCTCCGACCGTAGATCCAAGGACTACCGCTGAACCAAGAACAGGAAATTAAATGTAATATAAAGCCCCTAAAAAAAATTATATTTAATAGTCTTAAGTTACTTTAAAATGAATAAAAGAGTTTTAATTGAAAAATTTTAAAGGAATTTAGCACATTGGCAAAGCTTTTGATTACATCACAATAGAATAAAACATTAAATAAATTACCTTTTTAAAACAACATGTATAATACCTATTTTAAAAGATACATGTTATCATTAAATTAAATAGTTCACTTAAATTACTAACACTATGTACACCAAAAGAAAATTATTCACATTGGGGATTGCAGCTTCCCTTTTTACATTAGTTGCCTGCGAACAGGACAATAGACAGGATCAAGTCGAAAGTTTCAGAGATGATTATTCAGACTGGGAACAAGACTATCAGGAAAATAACAGAGAAATCGAAGAAAAAAGGAGAGAGCTTGATCAGAAATTAGGTGCTGCGGGTACTACTGGAACCCAGCAAGGCGCCACTGCCAATGACCAAGGTACTGCTGGGGCTCAAACCCGAACAGGTACCGGTGCTGCTGGAACTGCTGGTGCTGGAACTAGAGCTGCTGATGGTGATGACCAAGTAGTAACTGATCCGGGTACCAGACAAGGTATCATGGCCAGAAGAGACGAAATGAGAGATAAGCATGAGGCTATGAGAAGTGAGCATCAGTCTTTAATGGAAAAACATAGATCTTTCATGAACAGAAATGATCTTACTACCATGAATGATGATGAGTGGGATAATCAAAAAGATCTTATCAGAAGCGATCAGGACAGAATGGAAAGTGACCAGGACAGAATGAAAAGCGAACTGGATGAGCTTATGAATGAAGCTGATAATGTAACAGGTGATGCTGATGACAGAGATACTAGAGGTACAAGAGATACCAGAACCAATACTCAGGGTCAGACACCACAACAACAAAGAAATTAATACCGATAGGTATTATGATTTTGAAAGAGCTGGAAGCAATCCAGCTCTTTTTTTATTATGTAGTATAATATTCATAGTAAGAATATAATATCCTTGTTCTGGGAAACACAAAATTATTTTTTCTTACCTAAGTTTCCATTTATCTTATATATTACTGCCCATACATAACCCAGAGGCTAACATTTTTATCATTTTTTTCACAGATACTATACAATGTGAAGAAATAAGGTGAATTTTGGTTAAATAAAAAACGACCATATTTGACCTATAGACTTATATGAAATATATTTTTACTTTAATTTTATTTCTTCTTTATGTATCAGCCTTTTCTCAGGGTGGAAATATTAAGGGGAGGGTATTTAATCCTTCTAATAACCAAGGGGTTCCTTTTGCCAATGTGATAATAATGGGGACTGATAAAGGTGCAGTTTCAGACGAAAATGGGCGCTACGAAATAGCTGATATAGTGCCAGGATTATACAATATCCGGGCTTCTTATATTGGGTACAAGACTAAAACCATATTTGAAATCCAGGTATCAAGCGCAAGGGCTGTCCAATTGGATATCGAGCTGATAGAAGACGCCTCAGATCTGGAAGAAGTGGTTGTAAATTCGGAATTTACCAGATCTGAAGACACTCCTATTTCAGCCAGACGTTTAAATACCAATGAAATAGAAAGGTATCCCGGAGGGAACAGAGATATCAGCCGTGTAATCCAATCCCTCCCAGGAGTGGCAAGCACTGCTAGTTTTAGAAATGACATTATCATTAGAGGAGGTGCACCCAATGAAAACAAATTCTTTGTAGACGAAATAGAAGTGCCTGTTATCAATCATTTTGCTACGCAGGGTTCTTCAGGTGGACCTGTGGGTATTTTAAATGTAAATCTTATACAAAACGTAGATGTAATCAGTGCCGGTTTTCCTGCCAATAGAATGAATGCACTCAGCTCATTTTTCGAATTTCAATTAAAAGAAGGTCGGAGGGATAAAATCTCCACACAGATCACGGTAGGCGCCAGCGAGCTTACATTATCTAACGATGGCCCTTTAAGCGAAAAAACAACCTATAATATATCTATAAGAAGATCCTATCTACAGGGATTATTTCGGCTTTTGGGGCTGCCTTTTTTACCGACTTTCAATGATTTTCTTATAAAAACAAAAACCAAATTTTCAGAAAAAACAGAGCTTACCTTCATAAGTTTAGGCGCGATAGATAACTTTTCCCTTAATTTTGATGAACCCAATGGAGAATCAGAAGAAGAAAAAGAGACCCGCCTCTATCAGTTGGACAACCTTCCCATATCATCCCAATGGAATTATGTCACGGGTTTGAGATTAAAACAATATAGAGACAATGGTTTTTGGACTTTTGTGCTCAGCAGAAACATGCTCAATAATGAAGCCTATAAATACTTTAATAATGATGAAAGTAATCCTTCAAATTTATTGACCAACTATATTTCACAGGAAAGCGAGAACAAATTTAGAGTTGAAAACAGCATATTTGGTAAAGGAAGTGGGTTAAAATATGGATTAAATTATGAATATAGCAGATATTATATCAATAATTTTGACCGTGCCGCTCTTGCGGGTACGGGTCAGGTCATTGATTTCAATGCCACTTCTCATTTTCATAGCTATGGAGCCTTTGTTCAGGCAAACAAAAACTTTTTTAATGAAAACCTATTGATCACTGGAGGAATAAGGATAGATGGAAGTGATTTTGGGGAAACTGCTAGAAACCCGATTAACCAATTTAGTCCCCGAGCATCCATTTCCTACCGGTTAAGGCCTGATTTGTTTTGGACAGCAAATGGGGGTGTTTATTATCAAAAACCTCCATATACGGTTCTGGGGTATAGAGACACCGAGGGCATTCTTACAAATCAGGTAAATAATGTAAAATATATCCGGGCCACCCATGCCATCACCGGTTTAGAATGGCAGATTCCAGATAAAAACAGAAGATTTACTGCTGAAGCATTTTATAAATATTACCAAAACTATCCTTCTTCCATACTTAATGGAATTGCACTTGCCAACTTGGGAGCTGACTTTGGGGTCATTGGCAATGAAGCGGTAAGTTCTAATGCCGAAGGTAGAGCGTATGGACTAGAACTTCTAGCCCAGCAACGGTTATACCAGGGCTTTTATGGAATAGCGGCCATTACTTTGGTGAAAAGTGAATTTACTAACCCAAATACTCAGGGATTCGTGCCATCCTCTTGGGACAATAGGTTTATTGTAAGCCTTACTGCAGGACAAAGGCTTAAAAAAGATTGGGAACTGGGAGCCAGATGGAGGTTTTTAGGCGGAACACCTTTTACACCCTTTGATATCGAGACCTCCAGCCTAAGGAGCAGTTGGGATTTGAGAAACAGGGGGGTATTAAATTTTAATCAAATTAATGCGCAAAGGTTGACCAGTTTCCACCAACTGGACATCAGAATAGATAAAAAGTATTTTTACAACAAATGGAATTTGAACTGGTATATTGATATTCAAAATGCTTATAATTTTAGGGCTGAACAGCCTGACATTTTGGTCCCTGCAAGAGATGAAACGGGAGCCTTGGTAATCAGTCCCGCAGATCAAAACAGGTATGTATTGAGAAATATAGCCAATCCTGCCGGTACTGTGTTGCCTACCATCGGTATTATAGCAGAGTTTTAATATATCACTTCGCCCATGGTCGACTGGTTTAAAATAATGCTGAATCTTCTATATGAAGATAGTTTTTCTCAGGAACCCTACATATAAACAATTTGTACTGAAATAAATCAGTAGCCCTATAATATCCACTACAATGGTAAATGGCCGATGGAACAGCTACAGCCGATCCACACTTAAACTATTTAAAAATCAATAGCGAGGAGGCTCCTATACAGATGGCTGTCACCCCCTGCATAAGCAGCTGATAGGTAAAACTCAGTAAATCCCTATATAAGCACCAAAACAAATGATGAAATAAATATTTAAAGGAATATTACCTTACATTATATTAAAAACTGTACCTATCTATTCTAAAAGAACAAAGACAAATATGAGCAGTGCTATGGTATCTTAATTCCAATGCCAAAAGTCCACAGCCACCTATCAGGAGAACTAAAATGATAAACTGGAGCAATTAACACAATATTTTTAAAGTCTAATCGAGGACTAAGACCCAGTTTGGGTTCAAATATATTTTTTCCTAAATCTCCCTTCAAAGATGGCAGCGAGCTGAAAAATAGTGATGGAAATGCGCCAACTCCAATAGCCAGATCTTTATTGATCCTATAATCCAAATGTGGTCCACCGATATTTATCGCCACTGTCTGAGAGGTAAATGAAATTGCCGCCATACCCTTAAAACCTGCTTCAAAGCTTCCATCAGGGGTGGTTTGAGCCTTTAAATGGGAGGAGATTTGGAACAGCCATACCACGAAGATTCCTGTTCCTATTTTCCTCATCATACTATACATAGTGTTTTTTTTTGGAGATAATGTTGAATTTACCTATTGAGATTGAAAAACACAATAAAAATCCCTGTTCCAGTAAAATGGCAATCGCCTATCAAAACTCATGAAGATAACTCATAAACAACATGATGTCCTGCTTCATGATAAAAACCTGGGAAGATAACTGTTCGAGCAGACCCGATCTTGTTTCCAGCATATTGGCAGTATATTCCCCTTTTTCCCCTAAAAAAATTTCAAAATCTTCATCTGCATACCTACCATAAGCCTCCCATCTTGCCAGAAGCTTTTCTCTCAATGATCTTTCCATACCAGGAGTAGGGGCATTGAGGTAAAACCAAACTGCGGGAGAAAAAATACCTTTTGAGTTATCTTCCTCTATTACCATTTGAATGATATTAATAGGATGGTCCACTTTTATTTTTCTTCTAAGAGAAAGTACTTTCAGACCCATATATACCTCAGCCAATCCTGCCGTCAGACCTATAGTTTGAAGAATAGGATCTGTGCCTTCCATTCCTGAAAGTACTGCTATACCTATTCCAGTAGATACCACTGCTCCGGTAATTATAGCCGCCACTGTCAGTCTTCTTTCTTGGTTACGGATCTGTCGGTCCAGATAATCTGCCAGCTGTACCGACTTTTCTTCCTCACAATCCAAGCCACTGGCGATCGCAGAAACTTCAAGAGAAGTCAAGTCTACTGCTTTCAATAGCTTTCTACGAAGAGTATCCTGCCTGTCTCGGTCCTCTCCTTCACGGTTTAATCTGATAAGCTCCTGCAGGTCATCCTGCAGCTCAAATGCATGAGCCAGAAAATGGATCCTTTCATCTACCTCATCTTTCCAATCATCTCGTTCTTCAGGGTCGTAGCTAATTTTTCTGCTTTCAAAGTGATTATCTATTAATGCCGCAAAGCATTCTGCCTGAAAAGGAATCTGAGGCTCAATAATACGCGTAGTGCCAATACAACTCGTAAATAAAAATAAAATGAGCAAGTAATATAGATTTCTATTCATCTTAGATTAAAGGGTGCAACTATATATAACCGTTTATTTTTCCAATGGTTTAATTATAGATGATAAGTTATTGCTATAAAATTAATTTGGTCTATCTTAAATACATAAATCCAATTAAATGACAATATTAAATTAATTTAAAGTGATCAATTTGGACTTAATCTAAATAGTGGTAACTTTCCAGCCCCAAACCAAACTATTATTGCCATGACGCTAGACTTACTTCAAGTAGGGCAAAAAGCCCAATTGAAAAGCTTCATTGACTCACCACTTACCCTTAATTTCCTAGAAATGGGGCTTACTCCCGGTAAAAATATAGAGGTTATCCAAAAAGCTCCTTTTAACGGACCGATAGCCTTATTAATGGATAATCAAACCATTGCCATCCGCGTTCATGAAGCTAAATTCTTACAAGTAAGCCTATAAATGGAATCAGTTATTTCAAAAAAAATCACGACCATCGCTATAATCGGTAACCCAAATGTAGGTAAATCCAGCATTTTCAATCAGCTTACCGGATTAAAGCAAAAAGTCGGCAACTATCCCGGCATTACAGTTGATAAAACAGTAGGCACTTTAAAGAACAAAGGAAGGCAGTACGATATTATAGATCTTCCGGGAACTTATAGCCTTTATCCCAAATCTGAGGATGAACTTATAGCCCACCGCATACTCAGTGGCAAAGCATCCGAAAAGCCTGATTACATCCTGATGGTTTTGGATGCATGTAATCTTGAAAGAAGTTTATTATTGGCCGGGCAAGTAATGGACTTGGGAATACCGGTTTCCCTGGTATTGAACATGAAGGATCTGGCAGAGAAAAAGGGAATTAAAATAAATACCTTCCAGCTATATAAAGAAACAGGAGTTCCCATCATATTAACAGATGCCAGACAAAATGAAGGAATGGATGGCATAAAGGCAATGATTTTTGAAGAAAAATTTGGAGTCGCCCACTCTTTTTTAAACTTAAAAAATATTCTTCCTGAATCACTTTCAGAGAAAATTAAACAACGTTATCACCTGCATACCGACTTTCAGGCCTATCAATACTTAGTCTTTGCCTCCTATGATCTGAAAGTAACTCCTACCGAGAAAAAATGGCTATTGGATATGGCCACAGAATACCAATGTGATATACCGGCTTTACAGATAGCCGAAACTACTGCCCGCTATAAAGAAATCAATATCCTCTTAGACAAAATAGTCACCAAAACTTCCACCACAAAAAGAGATCTCACCCAGCAGATTGATAACCTCATGATGCACCCTATCTTGGGCTATTTCTTTTTTCTAGGTTTGATGCTACTTATTTTCCAAGCCATTTTTGCCTGGGCAGAATGGCCGATGGATTTAATCGATACCGGGTTTGCTGCCATTAGTGGCTGGATCACTGAAACACTTCCTGCTGGAGTTTTCAATGACCTATTAGCAGAAGGAATAGTGCCGGGTATAGGAGGGGTAGTGATTTTCATTCCGCAGATAGCGCTATTGTTTGGCTTTTTATCTTTTCTGGAGGATACAGGTTATATGTCCCGGGTGGTATACCTGATGGACCGTGTGATGAGACCATTTGGACTACACGGCAAAAGTGTGGTACCGCTCATTTCCGGTATGGCCTGCGCCATACCGGGTATCATGGCCAGCCGGAGCATAAGTAATGGTAAGGAAAGACTGATCACCATCTTGGTCACTCCTTGGATGAGTTGTTCAGCCAGACTACCTGTCTATATTATTTTAATAGGATTGACGGTGCCTGATGACATCTTTTTAGGCATAAACCTGCAGGCCATAGCCTTATTGAGTATGTATCTGCTCAGTACTGCAGCAACTTTATTGGCGGCATTGGTCTTAAAGGGTTTTATTAAATCCAGGGAACAAAGTTATTTACTTACCGATTTACCGGTATATCGAATACCCAGGTGGAAAGCAGTATTATTGACCATGTATCACAAGTCCAAGGTATTTGTACTGGAAGCAGGTAAGGTGATTCTGTCCATATCAATCGTACTATGGGTACTGGCCTCTTATGGACCATCGGCCAATATGGATGCTATAGCCCAGGAAAGAAGTCTGGCCATGACAGCTGCTAGTGATACTGAAATAGAAGAACTTGAAGATTATTATTCTTCCAAAAAATTAGAAAACTCATATATAGGTATAGTGGGCAAAACCATTGAACCCATTATCCGTCCTTTGGGTTATGACTGGAAAATAGGTATAGCGCTGATCACTTCCTTTGCAGCGAGAGAAGTATTTGTAGGAACTATAGCTACTATATACAGTATAGGAGGTGATCCTGACAATGAAATGACCATAAGGGAAAAACTGGATCAGGAAGTGGATCCCGTCACCGGTGAAAAAGTATTTAATACAGCTACTGCTTTTTCTCTGATGGTCTTTTATGCTTTTGCCATGCAGTGTATGAGCACGCTAGCCATCGTCTACAGGGAAACCAAAAGCTGGAAGTGGCCCATCCTGCAGACAGTTTTTATGACAGCATTTGCTTATTTAGCAGCATTTATCACTTATCAAATTATCTCTTAAATGATACAAGAAATATTAGTTTGGAGTATTTTTGCAGTAACAATCGGGTTTTGGGTGTGGAAATTACTTCCCCGGAAACAAATGCCCCATAAAACCGGAACGGGCTGCGAATCATGTCACAAAGGATAAGTCTTCTGGAATATATTTTAATGATTCAGCAGAAAACGTTGAAACCTTAATATATCCTGTTGCATCAAAGTGATTTGGGCCCCGAGTTGGTCTAAAAGTTCCGCACGGGTATCGAGCATTTCAGCATCATAGGCCCCTCCGTCGGAAAATAGAACACCAAATTCATCTTCAGGCAGGTCGTGAAATTCATCCCATCTTTCGATCAATTTATCTCTTAACGAAACCTCTTCTAAGCTTGGCGCATTATTAAAATAATACCAAACAGAAGGTGGAAATATGCCTTGTGAATTGTCTTGATCTCGTATCATTTGGAGTACATTCGACTTATGCTCAATGGCCATCTTTTTCTCCAGTCTTAGGATTTTTAATCCCAGCCATACTTCTACTAATCCACCTGTGATGGCTGCTATTTCAATATATTTATCGCTCTCTCCTGCCAGTAATATGGCACCGGATACCACTGAGATAGCAGCACCCGTGATGATCGCAGCCACAGTGAGATTTCTTTCCTTTATACTTACTTTTCTTTCTAAAAAACTTGCCAATTGTTCTGCCTTTTCCTCTTCACAATCCAATCCACTGGTTATGGCGGAAACTTCCAAACTGGCGAGATTTAACTTTTGTAACATTTTTTGTAACAAAAAAAAATCAACATCACCTCTATTTATAGCCTTTCCTGTCATAATTTCCCTTAATTCTTCTTTACCTTCAATGGCAAGGGCTAAAAAATAAATACGTTCATCCAAGTCTGCAGCCCAGTCTTCTTTCTCTATGGATGAATAGGAAAGAGGTTCTTTGTAACTATCATCCAAAATCAACAATTCTAAACATTCAGATTGAAAAGGGAGGTCCGTTTGAATGAACTTTGGGGCAGACACACAGCCCGAAATTAAACATACAGTGATAAGCAAATTAATTAACTTTATTTTTACCATAAAAAGCTATTTGAAATACTGGAGAAAAATCAAAATCTTATCCTATCGATTAATCTTATTTAAAATTAAACAACTTAACCTAAACTACATAAAATGGAAGCATAATACAGAACGTATATGACCTATATCATCGCTATAATATCTAATCCTTGAAGACTATTTAATTTAACACCCTGGTACAAATTACTTTAGTAGATGCATATTTGAGGGTGATTAAGATATAAGTATAATGTGGATTGAATGCCAGAGGATTTTAAAAAAGATCATCTATCTATCGTACCTGACGCATTGTCACTAGGATAGAGCAGGGCTACATTGGCTGTTTCAGCATCCCTCTCCTTTTCTTTTTTCTAATGGTCACCTGAGCGTAAAAAGATGATATGCCTGACAGGGTAAAAAAATGGGCATGGTTATATATTTATAAATAAGAGTAGGCGTAATTTCCAGATAATCACTACTAATCTTAAAGAAAAGACTTGAATGATAGGGATATTTAATGTTGGCTTGAAGTCCACTCTTGAAAATAATACCTCATTATTTGACTTATTATAAGTCAGTAGATGGTTAAACTTTTACCATTTTCTCTTTATCATATATGTTTCTAGATTTCTTTTTCTTCTTGTTGTTCCTTCCATACCATAGCAGAACGCCAGTGACAGGCATGGAGGCTATAGTCAAACTGAGCAAAAATGCCAGAATTTTACCAGGCATTCCCAATATGGCCCCCACATGTATGTCATAATTCATCCGCAAAAACATCTCTGCGCTCGAAGATTGTTCCAGCTTATTCCAAAAATGATCAACATCCAGCTCTTCCATGGTATATTGATCAAAATACCGATAATCAACCTTCCAATATGTATCGGCTTCAGGGTTAGCATTGGCCGCTATAGCGCTGTGTTCATATTCGGGAGGATGGACTTCTATCCATTCCGCATCGGGGTATTCGTCCAGCATTTTATAAAATACCTGATCTATAGCAGGCATATTCAATAATGAAACCGATGAATGATCAGATGCTGGCGTATAATAGTCTACATAATCTTCCCCACCAGAAGCAATCATGTAGAAGCCATTTCTGAACCAGTCAAAACCATATATCAGCCCCGTAAAAACAAGCACGATCGCCAGCCACGAAGCATAAAATCCTATCACACTATGCAGATCATAATTTTTCCGCCTCCAGGATCCATTCCATTTAATTGTAAATTTTGCCCTCTTACCAGCGCTGTTTTTAGGCCACCAAAGGACAATACCAGAAATGAGCAATACAAAAAACACCAAAGTAGCAGACGCTACTATAGGACGGCCTATAGCTTCAGGTAACCATAGATAATTGTGCCCGTCAAAAATAAACCTAAAGAAAGTAGCATACTCATCTTTTACTTTCAGCACCTCGCCAGAATAAGGATTGACATATACCATATCATAATAATGGTCTTCATAACTAAAATAGATGGAATGGGCAGACTTCCCTTTCAGATTGTACATCACCGCATGTAGGTGCTTGCCAGGAAGTTCCTGATCAGTGATTTTCTGGATTTCAGATGGGGCCAAAAAAGCTTTGTCCTGGGTTTCTGTAAATCTGTATGGCTGTGTCAACTCCTGTATTTCTACCTGAAATACATAAATACATCCTGTGAGAGCTATGATAAACACCAAAAGACCAGAAATTAATCCCAGCCAAAGGTGCAGTATGCCGATTGTTTTTTTGAAAGTTTTCAATTCTAAAACTGATAATTTAAACTTAAAGCTACATTTCGAAGATTCTGAGGGTTAATACTGGACCATCCTGTAAAATACATTTGGTTGGTCAGGTTGTTACCTCTTAAGATAATTAGATATTGGTTCCCTTTATAGGATATTGTACCGTTGAAAACCTGATATGCAGGTAGGACGAATGATCCAATATTTGATCGGTGTAAAGTTTTATGCTCACTGGCACTGTTGCCGCCTAGCCCGAATCCCAAACCTTTTAATCTGCCCGTTTGGATAGTATAGCTGCCCCAAAAATTAATAAGTCTTTCTGGACCTGCTTCCTCAGGACGCAGTCCTAAATAACCACTTTCAGCATTGTCTTTTACAACCTCGCTTTCGTTATTGCTAAAACCGGCAATGATATTCAATCCATCAATCGGATTGGCGATCAAGCTAATTTCAACCCCCCGGCTCAACACTTCTGCTCCTTGGATCATATTGTTGATGTTTTCAGGATCAGCCATTACCCTATTGGTCACTAAAATATTATAATAACTTGCAGTAGCGGAAATTCGGTTCTGGTAAAGATTGGTTTTGATTCCAAATTCATACTGATTGGCATATTCCGGTTCGAAAATTTTGATCCTGGCATTAGACCCATCCAGATCAGTAACCTCCGTAGGTTCTACATTTGAAAAACCGTTCATATAATTGGCAAACATCGATACTTTATCCCTAATAGGCTGGTATACCAATCCGAATTTTGGCGAAACAGAAGTCTGCGTAAAAGTATCCTCTGCTGATCCATAGGCGGTTCTACCTTTAAACCTATCCACCCTTACACTGGCCATGGCAGAAAGATAGGGGGTGAAGTTGATCACATCTGAAGCATATGCACTTAGGATTTCACTCGCTGCATTTGAATTTCCTTCAAATGAATCTATTAATAGGTTATTTACACCTGCCTGAGTCAGCAAGCCCGTATCTTCTCCAGTAGCCATGGACACCACTCCATTCCCTACCCATCCAGTACTGCTGTTTAGTATATCGGATTTAAAGTAATCCACACCTATGAGCATACGGTTTCTAAGTGTCCCTATTTTGAAATCCCCTATAAAATTTTGTTGGATATCCGTGGTATTGGTTTCACCGTTCCTTTTAGAGATAAAACGTCCGAAAGTATCTCCATCACCACTATCCCAGAGGTAATGGTAGTACCCATTACTTTTGGCATTGCTTCGGGACAATACCGTCTGGGAAGTCCACGAAGTGGATATTTTGTATAAAGCCTGCGCCTGCATGCCAAAAGTAGGGTTTCGAATACTCAGTTCGTTACTGGTAAATGCATTACGGTAATTGGATTTAAAGACAGCAATATCATCAAATGAGAGTGGTACATTTCTGTTAAGAAACACCATTGGTGCATTGGCTGATTCCCTTGAAAGAAATTCCGTATTTACTATGAATGTCAGTCTATCACTGGCTTTGTGGATAAAGGATGGAGCAAAAAACAATGACCTTCTGTAGCCGGCATCCTGAAACGAATTTTCGGTATGATAGGAAGTATTGACCCGGGCAAAGGTATTATCACTGACTGGGACATTGACATCGGCAGTTACCCGATTTAAACCATTGCTGCCATTTATGAAGCCTATCTCACCTCCTAATGTTTCAAATGGCCTCTTAGTGGTGATATTAATCAAACCGCCATAGGAAATCATAGGGCTTCCAAACAAAGTACCAGAGGGGCCTTTGATCACATCAATTTGCTCTATATTAGAAGGATCAAGTCCACCATTGTTTACACTAGGCATACCGTTTACCATAGAAGGCTGGACTGAGAACCCCCTCATGGAATAAAACTCTGCACCGTCCCCTCCTCTTCCGGTTGATTCCCATAATCTGGTGATGCCGGTAGCATTTCTCAATCCTTCGCTTAAGCTGGTAGCTACCTGATCTCTCAAAACTGCTTTAGGAACCGCATTATATATTTGAGGATTTTCAAGATCCCTCAAGGGCAACTTGGAAACTATAAATACGCTGTCACGATAAAACTGGTTTATTTTATTATCAGAAACAGTAAATTCATCCAGTTCACCTGTACTTTCGCTTAAGGTGAAGTTTATTTGAAGATTTTCACCTGCTGCAAGGTTTACCACCTTCTCCTGACGAACAGATCCTATCTTGGATGCAAATAAGATGTATGTTCCCGGAGAAAGATTAAAAATAATAAAGGCCCCCTTATCATCTGTAACCGTACCCGTATTAGATCCTTTTATGCCTATGTTCGCATATGCTACTGATGACCCATCAGTAGTGGTGACTATGCCCGATATACTTCCTGTCTGCGCAAAAGCCGACCAAAGGAACATTTCCATGATTATGGTTAAAGCAGTAAATCTTATCTTCATATGATTTTGTATTATTAAAAAACAAAGCTACTATTAAGATCAATTCTAAACAAAACTATTTAGAATTAATCTAAAAAAAATTTATAGTAAGATAAGAACCTGCATGGGGATACCCTTTCCCCAAAACCATAATTTAACAATAGTGCTTTATACGCCCTATTTAAATTATTTTTATCGTGCTTTAATTAATTCTAGGTGCTATAAAAATAATCCAAAAAATATCCCTGAAAAACTAAAGCCCACGCTTTTACAGTAGCAACTAGATCTAGCTCAGTCATTTTAATCTATAAGAATATAATCGTAATGAATGCTTGTTACCTTATGATCATATTTTAACTTTTAAGCCTTATCCCTACCTCTAAAATGGATCTTATTTAATATTTTTTCTATGTCTAAACCTATACTTCCACTTGGAGATCGTATAGGCTGGAATAGCCTTGAATGATTGTATAATAATGATAATCAGGATTACCATACTGGATATAAATACCGTATCAAATCCCCATCCTGCATCTAATATAACACCGTAAAGTGCCGGTCCTACGGCGGAACTTAGCACCATGATAGAAGTAAAAAGACTTCTTACTGTACCAATGTAAGTCTGCCCAAAAAACTCCACCTGCAAAGCCGCCATAGTGGCATTACCAAAACCTGTGGATAACCCCATCAGTACCATATAGAGGAAAATACCCCACTGACTGTCTACAAGGTATATCACCAATAAAGCACCCAAAAAAGGTAATAGATAAAAGGGAAAGAAAGTTTTGGCATTAAAACGATCTATCAGAGGACCGGCAGTCAAAATACTAAATGTACTGGCTATGGCATATGCGGTAAGCCCCAATGCTATATACTCTATCCCCCAACCTTTGTAGGCTATGATGCTGAACTGGTAGAAGAACAATCCAGTGATGGCAAAAGGTACAAAAAACACATTAGGGGCCAATAACCAAAATGGTTTGGAACGCAAAATATCACGCTGCCGCACCTTGGTAGCAGGACGATCAACCCCTCCCCCGTTTTCCACTTTTACTTCAGATTCAGTTTGTAAGTGTTTTGGTTTAATGGCAAATATGGTGAATACCGTAACGATTAATCCTACCAATGCGGCATTCAGCCATAGAGATTCACGCCATCCAATCTGAGCTATTACCAATAAGGTGAGGGCCGGTAAAATCGCTTGGCCCAAAGGATGCCCCAAAGAAGCGATACTGATGGCTTTTCCCCTGTTCTCTACAAAATACCTGGACATGGTAGTAATCGCAATATGTGAATATAATCCCTGGCCCGCGAGTCGCAATCCAAAGAAAGCAATGGGAAGATACCACCAGGATCTGGAGAAGCTAAAAAAAACCAGTGCTGATAAAAATATGCCTGTAGTCATCAATGTGAAATTTTTAAGAGGAACTGTATCTATGTATTTTCCGAGTTTTGGTAGAATAAGAGCACTTGCTATTGTGGCTATTCCATATAATGAACTTATCAAACTATTGGTAATGGCAAACTCTTCTATCAAATAAGGAATGTACAGGGACAATAAGAACGTCTGACCGAAACTCGAAAGAGTGGTCATCATGGCCCCAAAAAAACTCATTGTCTTATTCCTACGGATAAACTGTATGTAATTCACGGATACTGCTGTATAAAAATTGAAAAGAAAAGGGTTATTTCAGGGAATTGCAAAGCTAAGGAATCTATTTTCTACTGCATAGACTACGGGAAATATATAAGATTTATTATCTTCAAAAACTCCAAAAATGTACCTAATCAATAGAAATGGCACGGGATTGGACTAAGCAGATATTAATTGTAAAATTAAGACTGCGACCGCATTTCCAATAAGAGCACGAAACCTTTTATGAATAAGCCCTCAATAAAACTAAGCATAATAGTACCTGTATACAATTTAGAAAAATATATTGACTCCTGTTTGAAATCTTTAATACACATCCCTTTATCACCAGATCTATATGAAATACTGGTAATAGATGATGGCTCAAGAGATAGATCTGTACATAAAATAGAAGCCTTATGCAGCTCATATAAACATATACAACTGATCAAACAGCAAAATATTGGGGTAGGAGCAGCGAGGAACCGTGGATTGGAGGCAGCAAAAGGGGAATACATCTGGCTGGTAGACGGGGATGATTTAGTTTATAGTGAAGCAGTGCTACCTGCGCTTGAGGAGGCCATTGCCCATAATGTGGATGCATTGGGATTCCAATTTACCGCAGTAGATGAAGAAGGAATTGCCGCGAGATGGGTTGATTTCAAACTTGATTTTGGAGGCCAAAAGACTCTAAATGGCCCTGAATTTTATTTGCTTAATTATGCTAAAAGTTATCTTTGGCTATATTTATTTAAAAGAGACGTATTTATAAGAGGTAACCTTAAATATCATGAATCTATCAAAATGCAGGATGGAGAGCTGATGCCAAAGATCTTTATGAACTGTGAGTCTGTAAGATCCTATGACCAACCTCTTATCAAATACCGATTCAGGCCCACTTCTGCTGTAAATGATGTAAATGAAATCCACAGAGCTTTTTTCTATAAATCTATGGTAGTCGTAGCAAAAAGTCTCAAAGATTTACAAGATCAACTCGAAAGCGGAAGCACTATGCACAAAGCCATCAAGTTAAAACAGTCTCAGATGAATCAAATGCTATTTACTAACTTGGTCTCCAATAAGTACAGTGACGAAATTAATTTGCAGTTTATCTCCATGCTAAAAGAAAATGGCTTATTGCCATTTAAGCCCATTTCCGGATTTACTCCTAAAATGAACTTTAAATACAATGTATTCCGTAAATTGGTTAATATCAGCCCACAAAAAGGGCGAAACATTTATCAAAAGCTTCTGATGTAAGTCATTTCCATTTATCGATATGGGCAGGCTGGAAAGAAGAAATGGGTGGAGATCCTATCCACCCACTCATAAGCCTTGGTAATAATCAGGCTCTTTTTAATAGATAGACTCCTAAAGTTCCTGAAAATAGGGATGCGAGTAATATTCCATACTTCGACTGGTCAACAAGATTGGCATCTTCAAAAGCCAAAGCCGTAATGAATATTGACATGGTAAAGCCAACCCCCGCCAAACTGGCTATGCCGGCGACATGCTTCCAGTTCATATTTTTGGGAAGAGTGGCCCATTTCATTTTGACCAATATCCATGTAAACGATATAACACCTACCAATTTGCCCGCTGTCAATCCAAAAAATACTCCAATACTTATCGGGTTGATCAATTCAGCAAAGAAATTATTACCTAACTCCACACCCGCATTGGATAGGGCAAATAAGGGAATGACCACAAAGGTTACAATAGGATGCAATGCTCCTTCTATTTTTTGAAGGGGGGTCTGCGCATCCCGTGATATCACCTTTATCTTTTCGATGATCTGATGCTGTTTTTGGGTCATCAGTGGCCCCTTTATAGGGATCTGCCGATTAAACTTATAAATCAGATGACTGATATACCTGGAATATAGGCTTTCATTTACCCGGGTACGGGCCGGGATAGCAAATGCTACCAATACACCTGCTATGGTGGCATGCACACCTGAAAGCAGAAACGCAAGCCAAACTCCCCCTATGCCGATTATCGCATAAAAGATAGTATTCCTTATGCCTATAAGATTGGCCCCTACTAAAATGCTCAATAGAGCAAGCCCGCTAAAAAGACTGAAATAGGATAATTCTGAACTATAGAAAAAAGCAATCACCAAGACCGCACCGAGGTCATCGACGGTGGCCAATGCAACTAAAAACACCTTTGCGGTAAGCGGGACCCTTTTACCAGCCAGGGTCATAAGAGATAAAGCAAAAACAATATCTGTGGCCATAGGTATGCCCCATCCAGACACGGAGGTCTCCCCTTGGTTGATTGATATGTATATCAAAGCTGGAAATACCATTCCTCCCAATGCGGCTGCCATCGGCAATACCGCCTTTTGCGGTGTAGATAATTCTCCTGCTATGATTTCTCTCTTTAACTCTAAGCCTACTACAAAAAAGAACATGGCCATCAGTCCGTCATTTACCCAATGGTGGAGGGAATATGAAAGAATACTGTTTTCAAACCCTATACTGAAATAGGTATGCCAAAGGTAGTGGTAGGAATCCCGCCAGGGAGAATTGGCCCAAACCAGTGCCACTACTACAGCAATAAATAAAGCAATGCCTCCAGAGTTGTCATAATGTATAAATTTATTTATCGGCCTGATCGTTTTGTCCAACAGATTTTTCTTCATAGCAGATTTATAGGGATGTCTCTTTACAAAATTAATGGATTAGGGAAGCTTAACGGGTAACTTTAAATATATATCAACATGACATTTGTCATGGGTTGGCAAAAGTTGACCGATAAAAGCTTAAATTATGAAGATAAGTATTATGCCGAAATTAAAAAAATCGTCGGTAAGGGAGAACCTTGAATTTAAAGAATAAAGAGAATAAAATAGTTCTTTTTAACACAAAAACATGAACTTAAGAAAGAAAGCACAGATCGCTATGCTTTCTTTCAATACAAGCCATCTTTTATTATCTTAACAAATCGGCTATATCCTTTAGGCCTTGATTCTGGGCGTGCTCATAAGCGTTTAAACCCTTGGCATCCCTAATGGTTTTATCAGCACCATGTTGGATCAATAGCTCAACTATTTCATATTGGGCAAAGGTTGCTGCATATATCAGCGCAGTAGCGCCACTGAAATTCTGACTGTTCAATTCTGCTCCCGATTCTATCAACATCTCTGCTATCTCAGGATTACCCTTAAAACTTACACCCATCAAAGCCGTATTCCCAGCTACATCTCTCGCATTGATATCTATACCTGCCTCCACCAAAAAACTGGATATATCCCCTTGGTCATTATAAGCTGCTAAAATGAGCGGTGGAAAGCCTTTGGGATCCTTACTATTGAGCAATTCGGGGTTTCCCTCTATAGTATGCTTTAGCTCTTCAAGCTCTCCTTTACGTATTAATTCAAAAATATCCATATAAACCGTTTCTTTTAAAATCCCAAATAGCATCATTTTGTTATAATTTGAAATATTTTTTTTAAATATTTCAAATTGGTTCTGCTTCCGGTGCTTTTTTGTAGGTCAACTTTCTACTTTGGCCAAAAATTTCTATAGGTAAAATTTAAATAGGCCTGCCGGCACACCGGAGGCCTTATTTAATTAAAATGATTTACTACCATCAGGTTGCAAGATATATTGAAAGGTGTAATATGATCCGGGGGTAGTCATGGCATTCACTTCAGAAATAGGTGGGTTGTCTTTGTAATAGCTCAAAATTTCTACCTTAGCATATTTTCCTCCATTGGTTTTCACCAGTAGGATCCTTCCAGGTACAGGACTTATAATATGTGAACTGGAATTATAATTATACCAGCCATTACCACTACCGGTAGGAATGGCAAACTCACTTTGGGAATCAGATCTGAAATCCAATCCAGTGGGCACCTCCCTGGTTTCTTCAAACGTCCCTTGCATCATAGCAGCCGAAGCATTCCCAGGTCCGCTTACGCCACTGTTTACGATGATGGTTGTACCTTTAAATCCGATATCCCAGTTCTGATCTGCATTATTTACTTCAGTATTGGTTTCCAAACTGTAATATCGGAATGGATTTTCCTGCTCCACCTGACCAGTAGTTCTATTGATGACATCTCCTGGAGCATGTATGTTTTCGACGACTACTGCGTCTAGTTGTACCACAGGGTCATTATCTTTTTGTTTTTCACAACTGATCGTTAAAGCTAATAAAGACATTAAAGAAAGTAATTGAATCTGTTTTTTCATTTTTATTTTTGATTAAATTATTGGTGAATTAAATTATATACTGGAAGCCTAAGTCCTACATACAAGGATCTACCTGGATTGGTAGGATCATGGATGTTTAGGCTATTTGTCAAGTTAAAACCGCCTACTTCGACCGTTATACCATTGGTAAATGATCTTTGGAGGTTCAAATTCCATTGCGTAATACCGGGAGCATACTCTGAGGGATCATCTAAAATCAGATTGCCATTGCGATCTCCAAACCCAAAGGGCCCTCTATAAATACCCCGTAGCGATACATCAATTTGGGAAACGGATTCGTGGTAGTTCACTTTGAAATTGCCACTGTGCCTGCTCCTGTTAAACAGTCCTCCATAATCACTACGGGTCACCCTGACTGTCCTGTTCTGATCATTTCTTTTAAATATTTCTCCATTACTTATTTTTTTCAATACATCCTCGTCTTTAGCATCCAGATACATATATCCCACTGCTAACCTTAAATCTGAAGTAATCCGAAAATTGAGATCTAATTCGATTCCTTGGGTTACCACATTGGCTATATTGAAATAGGAAAATGCATTTTGTCCAGAAGTGAGCCTTGCCACTGGTGCAGTTTCTATCAGGTTACTGATGTCATTCCTGAAAAAATTTCCTTGCACCATTATACTGGCTACTGGTTGCCAGCGAAAACCTGTGTTGATGGCAATGGATTTCTCAGCCTCTAAAGCTCCGAAGTTGGATGGATCTATCAGTATCTGCTGGACTAACCCCAGCTGCTGAAGTCTTTCCACCCCTTCATTTACCAGATTTGAACCAAATACGTAATAGCCAATGCCAGCATTATTGAAGTTCAGCAAAAGCTGACGGAAATCCGGTGCTTTAAATCCAGCACCAACAGATGTCTGCCAACTGAATTTATCAGATAGCCTGTACATACCGGAAAGTTTGGGACTCAATCTCCCTCCAAACTGGCTATGAAGATCTCCCCTTAGCCCACCTACCATGCTCCATTTATCGGTAGGTTCCCATTGATATTGGAAAAATAGATAACCTGCATCAAATCTGTTTTCGGCTTCATATCTCGTTGCCTCTACCGTTTCCATGAAATGACCTGCCCCTAGAGTAATCAAGTTTTGCTCATTAAGAGAAAAGTCTCCCTGAAATTCAGTGCGGTGATAAAACTGCCGAAAATCCTCCGAATCCAGCACACTATAATCCTCCTGAAATCGGCTTAGCATGTCTGTAGAGAATACAGATGACATTCCCCTGAGGGTAAAACGCATATTTTCAGAGGGTTTAAAGGACAAGGTAGGATTGATATTCAGCTCCTGCTTATTGCCTAACATATCCACAGGTTTGAGGTTTGCATTTTCCATTACCCCCATGACATTTTCAGAGGCTTCTTTATAGTACCGACCAAATATTTTCAAATCCCATTTTTCAGTAAGCTTCCGCTCTACTTTTAGCTGCCCCGTTTGCGCATTGAATCCGGGCCCTGTTTGTCCAAGCACATCCGGTGTCAAATCAAATCCGGCAGTGGTGAAGTGGTTGAAATATCCGGATAGGTTCCATCCATTTTGGTTCAGTCCCATTTCTGCGCTTAGATCTAGGGTCTGAAAAGACCTATATCTTGATTCCAGATTGAGTGTTTTAGGAGCAAGATTTTTTTTGGTGATGATATTGATTACCCCGGCCATAGCCTCACTTCCATAGATGGCGCTGGAGGGGCCCTTTAAAATTTCAATTTTTTCAATATTAGATACTGAAAGCCTATCGAGATCAAAAGTTCCCCCTGTCCTTCCTATGAGTGGTTCTCCGTCTAATAATATCAGTATATAATCCGATGACATGCCCTGCATTTGTATGCCTGCACCATGGTCGGAGACAATTTGAAGTCCGGTCTGCTCCCTTAGCACTTCAGATAGCCGCATTCCTCCCGTTTCTCTGATCTGCTTTTGGTTGATGACCGTTACAGGCATGGGAAGATCTTCTACGCTCCTATCGGTGCGGGTAGCAGACACCACTACTTCCCCCAAGTTTCCAATCTTCTCTATCAAGATTACAATAGCCTGCTTTTGATAAGTAAACTTTACTGTCTCAAAACCCATGGCTTTGATTTCCAGCTCTTCATTACCTTCATAGAAATCCGGCATGAATACCATTCCTTCTGCATTCGCATTAGCATAAAAGTTATCCGGACCTTTTACTATGGCGTGCAGTATAGGCCTACCTTTAGTATCTTTTACCATAAGCACATTTTGGTCATTTTGCAAAGCCGTAAGGGGATATGGATAAAGGAGTAAATAGCAAAGCAGAGCAACTAGCAGATAAACAGGATAACCAAATCTTTTCATCTGGTTATAATTTGTCTCTATAGGCCATAACTTATCCCGTGACGCAGGAAACGGGATGGAAACTCGCATGTTTATAATCATCCCAGTGTGTGAAGTTTGCTTCATGACTCGAATTCATCAGATTAAATTTAGTTTTTAAAAGCCATAACTTTTCCCGTACCCAAAGTCGGGATGAAAATGATCTTAACTTCTTACCACGTGTCTATAGTGCAGCTGGGAAGGCCATGAAAGCGACCCATTGCGCCATTTGAAAGTGGAGAAAGTTTCCTGAATTTTTATAGATGGGATCGCTTTAAAGTGTATCTACCAGTGATTTCCATTTTTGATTCTGGGGCAATCCTGGCTTCCGAAGCCCAAAAAACTGGGTTATCATTTCTCCGTTTGCATCAAATAATTCCAAAGCAGAAACTATCCCATCTACGGTATTTTTGTGCACCACCCATGCGGTGTCTATGATATTTTCATTCAGGTGCATATTGAACTCCGGGTCCAGCACATTAAGCCAATCCCCCATTTGCCGTATGGTTTTCACTTTACCCTGATGGATCTGGATATTCCCTTTGTTTCCCGTAAAGATCATGATCGGAAGTTCTTCGGCAGCAGCTACCTCCAGGATTCTTCTTGCCGTGTGTCGGTCCACCTGATAGGCCCATTTATCATCCACGAGCTTTAGTGCGGTAAGTCGGTGTACCTTGAATTTCTTCAACATCCCAAAAAAGTCATGGGTATCCTTCATGTTTTCCCAATCATGCTGAAATACCTGACGGTCGATTTGATCTGAATAAGTTGGTGGAAGAAATTCTTCTATTTTCAAGGTACCCTCCTGATGCTCAGATTTAAAGGTATCCACAAAATAGTTGAATGCTTCAAGATCACTGCTTTCCTGCAGGAAAATCTTCAAAACGGCATCTCCTCCTTTATCAAAATACTGCACACTACGCATCACCCCTCTAGGGCTATCCTGTACCACAGCAAAGCCAAATTTCCATGAACTGAAAAAAACACGTTGCTCAATTGGGCCGATTACGGTAGCTACTTGGTTGGGTTTATCGCCATGGATACTGATTTTCTGCAAAGTCCCTTTGTGCTCCAGGACACATCCTTCATTTCTGGTGAGGGACATGACCTTCCCAAATGCTTTCATAGATAAAAACATGTCAGAAAATTTATCGCTCAGAACTGTAACATTTTGTCCTACCTGAGTAGCTAAGAGTTCTGCTTCCGAAACTCCCAGCTTTTTAGCTGCATCTCTTATCCTTATTTTAGGTTCGTCAAGTTTTATGGCTTCCCATGCAGCTGAAAGCCTAGTGGTTGAATTATTGAATGTCGTTTCCATTTTACGCTGATTTTATAGTTTGTTGAAAATTAGTATGTACCGGCTGTGGGGCTATCAGAGGCTTACCGGTTACCGGATGACGGAGTACCTCTATGGGATAATCGAAAGTTTGAAATAGGTTTTCAGCAGTAAGTACTTCATCTTTGACTCCATTGGCAATGACTTTACCCTCTTTTAAGAGAATTAAGCTATCTGCATAAAGTGCTGCTAGGTTAAGATCATGTAAAATCACCAATATGCCAATGTTTCTTTTTTTAAGACCTAGAAGCAAATGCAGCAGCTGGTGCTGTTGGGAAATATCCATACTGGAGGTAGGCTCATCCAGAAGCAGATACCTTGGATAAGGTTTTTCTTCCCAGATTTGTACCAAAGCGCGGGAAAACTGTACCCTTTGCTTTTCACCGCCTGAAAGATTACCATATAACTGGTTTTTTAGGTGCCAGGTATTGGTCTGAAGCATTACCTCTTGGATGCTGTAGGTTGGGTTATGGTTATTTATATTCATTAAACCCATTTCTACTACCTCTTTGGCAAAAAAAGGAAAACTTAACTGGCTACTCTGCGGCATCACAGACCTTACCATGGCCAGATGTGCTGCATTATATTGCTGAAGATTTCTCCCATTGTATGCCACCGCTCCTAATTTACATGTGGCCTCACCGCTAAGGATCTTGAAAAGACTGGATTTACCGGCCCCGTTGGGGCCTAACACTACTTTAAGCTCCCCTACATTTAGCTGGAGATATATGTTTTCCAAAACCCGTCTATTTTTAATCCAGAAATTAATATTATCTGCCTTTATCATTAGCTTCTCAGTTTCTTCACATTAATAATTAACCAGATGAAAAACGGTGCACCTATGATAGCCGTAATGATCCCAATAGGCATCTCAGCTGGCATGATAATCATCCTGGCTATAAGGTCGGACAGGGATAATAGAATCGCTCCCATCAGGAAACTGGCCGGAAGGACTATTTTATGATCAGAGCCGATGGTTAATCGGATAAGGTGTGGCACGATTAATCCCACAAATCCTATCGCCCCTGTCACGGACACTCCCGTGCCTACTATCAATGCACTTAATACCAAAACATATATTTTCAGCCTTTGCACATTGATCCCCATATGATAAGCTTCCGCTTCACCGATGGCGATGCCATTTAAACCTTTATGCTGTTTGCCCAATAAAAGGCAGGCAATTCCTATAATAGGAAGGGCAATATGTACTTTGCTCCATGTAGTACCCCCCACATCTCCCATGCTCCAAAAAGTAAAACTTCGAAGTGCCGCATCATCGGCATAGAAAAGCGAAAGTCCAATCAGGGCACCAGCCAACGCATTCAGGGCTACCCCAGCCAGAATCAACAAAGATATATCAGTCTTTCCTCCAGCCTGAGACAACCTGTAAACCAGCATAGTCACTGCCAAACCACCAACAAATGCTGCCATAGGCAGAGTAAATGCGCCCATTAGGTTTGGTAGCCATGGAAAAGAGGCTCCGAAGACAAACAGGCAAACAGCTGCCAGAGCAGCACCAGAACTTACCCCAATAAGCCCCGGTTCCACCAGGGGATTTCGAAATAGGCCCTGTAGGGCAGCTCCTGCTATCCCAAGTCCTCCTCCTACCATAAGGGCCATTAATAATCTTGGTAATCTGATATGGAGCAGGACGTTTTTTTGAATAGAGGTGGCTCCTGTATCTGCCCCAAAATGGCTCGATAATATCTTCAGTACATCCACTGAGGGGATGGTGTAAGCTCCCGATTGAAGTGAAAACAATACCACTATAAACAAAAGGACCCCCAAGCCTATCAAAACATAGTTTTTTCTGTTCGACAACTTTTTTTCCTGAAGCAAAAGTGCCATGAAATTTAATGTTTTAGGGCCTGTAAATCCAGTGCAGCTTTACCTACCCTCGGGCCGAATCCAGATAAGTAATGACCATCAAAAGCGTGGATATTATTATTTATATAAGCTTTTGTTTGTTGGATACCATTGATTTTAGATAGCCCACCTTTACCGCCCAATGACTGTAGTCCCGATTCAAAAAGGATGATATGGTCAGGATCATATTGTATCAATGCTTCTGGCGTAAGGGGTATAAAGTCTTTAAAACCTCTGGCTGCAGGTTCAAGTCCTGCTACTTCAAACAGGGCACTGGCAAAGGTTTCTTCACCGGCCAGAAATACTGTTTCCGGACCTCTGGCCATTATGAATACAGCAGTATTTTTTGTAGTGGTAGCATTTGCTTTAAGCTTTGCGAGATCCCCTTCCATCTGGGAGATCAGTCCCGCTGCCTTTTCTTCTTCCTGAAAAAGCTTACCCAAATCCATAATTAGGTCTTTACTCTCTTGAACTGTCACTGGTTTTTTAAATACATATACTGGCAGACCACTGGCTTGAAGTTGCGAAAGAACCTCAGCAGATAAATACCCCTCTTCCATCAGAACAGCATCAGGTCCCAGTGCGAATATCCCTTCTGCTTTGATCTGGTTTCTATAACCGATGGAGGGAAGCTGCTGCAAGCTGGCTGGAAAAGTGCTGGTGATATCTGTAGCGATTATCCTATTTCCATACCCCAGTTCATAGATTATTTCGGAAATGGTACCCCCAGCAGTGATCAAATTGTCATAAGTAGCAGGACCTTCTTTATTCTCCTTTGTACTACAGGAATGCAGGATCACTACGGTAAAAATTATGGATAGAAACCTTATCATTATTTAGATTGAATTTAAATTATATGCAAATCTATCTCTATTTAGATTAAATCCAAATTAATATTAATTGATTTTACCTATAGAATTTTATAATCAATATAGATTTCTATATTAGTATCAGTCTGTATATGAATTATTTATAAGAAAAATATTAATAGAGAAGCATTTACAATTTAAACGAAAGCCTTATGTGGACTGGGTACCTTAGTATTAAAATAAATCGTACGGTCTGCACAAAAAATAAATCAAGCTAGCATCTAGCATGAGGAAAAACCTAACGCACCAAGTGATTATAAACGTGAGAGATTCCCACACGACTTAAGTTCAGGACAAGTTATGACCATTAAAACAGATGAATATATCTGTAGGGTTCATAGCAAACGTATCTTCACCAAAAAAAAAGGTACATGCTGATATAATACACAGCAGTTTTCTATCATTATCTCTTCCTATTTTGAAGTATAAGGTCAGCTGACCAAGCTCCCCCACCTTTGATCAATAAGAAAATACTCCCAAGAAGCATTGACCAGTCTGTTCTACTACCGTGGAGCATTTCCCAGAATCCTTCTTGGGCCAATACTTCCATCTTAGTAGAGCCTATAGCCACGAGCATGATGATGATAAGCGGTAAAGCCGCCAATCTGGTATATATTCCTAAAAGAACCATGACCCCGCAGATTATTTCAAAACCTCCCACAAAAATGCCTAAGAACTCCGGCTCTGGCAAACCTATTTTTTCAAACCTTCCAGCTCCTCTGATATCTGGGAAAAGAAACTTTTGGACCCCTTCAGAAAGGAAAACAGCTCCCACCATTAAACGGATGAGAATAGTAGTACGGGAATGATCAGTTTTTAAGATTTTACGGAAAATCATTTTCAAAAATATTTGCTTCAGCCAAATTTAATAAAACATTATTAAAACTAACTATCCTATAAAATGGTAAAAGTGATTTTACCGCTCCCCACCAATAACCTATGAATATGGATTCTCTGAAACACATGTTTGCAAGGCGGCTCTCTCATATCGAAAATTTGGCACTTAAAAGCATTCCTTTATGATAGCAGACCATCAGGGGCAAGGTGATCATTATACCGCAAGTTCAAATTGGCGCACTGGTAGTCAGATTTTTGATAACCTATAAATATTTATTTGATAAACTTATTTTACCTCATTTTTTGTTATTGGACTTGTTATTAAATCAATAGAAAATTATATCAAATGTCCATTGATGGTATTCATCTTTTACAAAAGATTATCCTAGTACTATAACTGTTAGGATATTTCTCTAAAACGTTTTACCTTTTGGCTATAAATATAATTTCCCAAATAATCCAAGCATGAACCGAAGAGAAGCCCTCCGAAATTTGGCTATCATCACCGGAGGAATAATACTTGTACCGTCCTGTAATTTCAGCCAAGAAGAAGTCCTTGTCGCCTACGACAACCTTTCGATTAAGCCTTCCCAGGCTGAATTACTGGCATCCATAGCCGATACGATTATCCCTGCCACTGACACCAAAGGAGCTGCTGACATATCTGTACAGGATTTTATCCTGGTGATGGTCAATGACTGTATGGAACAAGATGCACAGGAAACTTTTACCCAAGGGCTGAACGATTTTGAATCTTTTAGTAAAAATGCTGGGGGGAAAGCATTTCTAAAACAGGAACGGGGAACCAGAGAGCGTGTAATCACGCAGGGCATGTCATTGGAGGATGAGGATAATCTCCATATCTCCGAGTTTCTGCAGATAACCAAGCGAATGACCATACAGGGATTCATGGCTTCCGAATATATGATGACAGAAGTCCGCCCCTATTCGCTTATCCCAGGTACCTATAACGGGGAGGTTCTCATTTCCAATATTGATAAAGAAAGTATTAATGGCTAATTTAAATATAAAAAGCAAACAAGAACGTACATTTGAGGCTATAGTCATCGGCTCTGGTATCAGCGGCGGCTGGGCAGCCAAGGAACTTTGTGATAAAGGCGTAAAAACTTTGGTACTCGAAAGAGGCAAAGATGTACAGCATATCAAAGATTATCCCACTACCAATCTTCTCCCCTTTGAATTTGATCACAGGGGACAAATGCCTTTGAATGATCAAAAAGAAAATCCAATAGCCAATCGGTGCTATGCGTACAGGGAAGATGCCGCCCATTTTTTTGTGAAGGACAAAGAGCATCCTTATGTACAGGATAGTCCATTCGACTGGATACGTGGCTATCAGGTAGGTGGTAAATCCCTGCTGTGGGCCCGTCAGGTCCAGCGGATTTCAGATCTTGATTTTGAAGGTCCGGCAAGAGATGGTTTTGCTGTGGACTGGCCCATCAGGTATAAGGATCTGGCACCATGGTACAGCCATGTGGAAAAATTTGCCGGCATATCCGGTAATAAAGATGGCCTTCCTGAACTTCCAGACGGGGAATTTTTGCCAGCCTATGATTTAAACATCGTAGAAAAATATTTTAAAGAACAGCTAAAGAAAAACTATGGCAATGACCGCCATATGATCGTGGCCAGATGTGCTCATATCTCTGGAAATGCAGAGCGCTTCCAGGAGCAGGGACGTGCTCAATGTCAGAATAGAAATTTATGTCAGCGAGGCTGCCCTTTCGGAGGTTACTTCAGCTCAAATTCTTCCACCCTCCCTTGGGCGGCAAGGACAGGTAATCTGACCATGCGCCCTGATGCTGTGGTTCATTCTATCATTTATGATGAAGAAAAAGGCAAAGCTACAGGCGTAAAAATCATCGATGCCCATACCCAGGAAATGGAGGAGTTTTACGCTGAAGTTATTTTTGTCAACGCTGCAGCACTGAACACTAACCTGATTTTGTTAAACTCCACTTCCGGCCGGTTTCCTGATGGTCTTGGCAATGATAACGGTTTGATGGGAAAATATGTCGCTTTTCACAATTATAGAGCTGGCATCACAGCAGATTATGAAGGACACCTCGACTATACCACTACAGGAGGAAGACCTACTACTGGCTACTTTCCCCGTTTCAGAAATCTTTATAAGCAGGAAACTGATTTTCTCAGAGGATATGCAGCTGGATTTACGGCAAACAGGCAACCATATTCCGATCAGAGAGGCATTGGGGCTGCATTGAAAGAAAGCCTTCTAAACCCCGATCAATACGGACCGTGGAGAATAGGTTCCCATATGATGGGCGAGACCATACCAAAAGAAAGCAGCTATGTAGCACTGGATACCAAAGAAAAGGACAAGTGGGGAATGCCATTGCTCCGTATCAAGATGGATTATGATGAAAATGATGAGAAAATGATCCACGACTATCATGAGCAGATGACTGAAATGTTTGAAAAAGCCGGCTTTAAGAATATCAAAACCCGCGATGACCACCGGGCACCTGGTCTGGATATACACGAAATGGGCGGCGTCAGAATGGGGCATGATCCCAAGACATCATTACTAAACAAGCATAACCAGTTACATGCAGTAAAAAATGTGTATGTGACTGATGGTGCCTGTATGACCTCCACTGCTACCCAAAACCCCTCATTGACTTATATGGCTTTGGCCGCCAGAGCGGTAGATCATGCAGTAAAAGATAGAAAAATGAGCTGAGATACTTGTAATTGTCATGAATATGGTCTGCCTAACCGATAAATTCAGGATCCATTCTTTATATGGAAATATAATGTCAGATATAGTCCGGCCGTAAATTGAGAGGGATATTAGTAGTGCGATGATTCCCAATACATTAGGTGATAATAAACCTTTAAAAACTTCCTACCACCCTTTCAATCCAAAATATAGTGTATTTTCATTTTGGAAAATATAGTTGCCATACCCAGAATGTTTTAAGCCTTTAGTAATTTTATAATAAGAAGGTTTAAAACATTCTAAGGCAGCAATAGTACTAAGGATAGGGTGTATTTGTTCCTACTTTTATAGAGATAATATGATATCATGGGGTACTTCCAGGCAGACCAGCATATATCATCCTGCTGATCTTATAGCCAAAAAAACAAATAAGGCCTTACCCTACTTTATACTAGTAGGCGCTTCCGTAAATTAATTTTACAAAGGCATTAATACTCACCAATTAAACCGATTATTGCTTTCATTTACGGTCCTATTTTGATAATATTGTATAAGTAAATGTTGTAAATTTATGTAGCTCTCAAATGTCAATATAAACCAAATTTTTTCCTAATCATCACTCACTCCCCTATTCATTATTATATTCCAGGAAACAGACGGGTGATCAAATTAGGTAGAAATATGTATAAGATGAGATTTTAAACAAACCTATTATCACCTATAATTCACAAAAAAATAACTAAAAATTATGAGCAAAGCAAAAGTAGGAATCAACGGATTCGGAAGGATAGGCCGACTGGTATTCAGAGCCGCCCAAGAAAGAGACGATATACAGATCGTAGGCATAAATGACCTGGTAGATGTAGACTACATGGCATATATGCTAAAATATGATTCTACACATGGACAGTTTAAAGGAGAAGTAGAAGTAAAAGATGGTCAGTTGGTAGTCAATGGAAATGCCATTCGAGTAACTTCAGAAAAAAACCCTGCTGACCTAAAGTGGGGTGATATAGGAGCAGAATATATAGTAGAATCAACTGGCCTTTTCCTTACAAAGGACAGTGCTAAAGGTCACATAGAAGCTGGTGCCAAAAAAGTGATCATGTCGGCCCCTTCTAAAGATGATACTCCAATGTTTGTAATGGGTGTAAACGAAGAGACCTATACCACAGATATGGATTTTGTATCCAATGCATCCTGTACCACTAACTGTTTAGCCCCATTGGCAAAAGTAGTACATGAAGCTTGGGGTATAGAAGAAGGCCTTATGACTACCGTGCATGCTACTACTGCTACCCAAAAAACAGTAGATGGACCATCTGCCAAAGACTGGAGAGGTGGCAGAGGCGCAGGACAAAACATCATCCCGTCCTCTACAGGAGCTGCCAAGGCAGTAGGAAAGGTAATACCTGACCTTAACGGCAAACTTACCGGTATGGCATTCAGAGTACCCACTCCTAATGTCTCTGTAGTAGATCTTACTGTAAGGTTAAAAAACCCTGCAAGCTATGAGGAAATCTGTGCCAAAATGAAAGAAATGTCAGAAGGTCCCCTTAAAGGTATATTAGGTTATACAGAAGATCAGGTGGTATCTAATGACTTCATAGGAGATTCCAGAACATCTATATTTGATGCCGGTGCGGGTATTCAGTTGAGCGATACTTTTGTCAAACTGGTAGCCTGGTATGACAATGAGTGGGGCTATTCTTGTAAAGTAGTAGATCTTGTGAGCTATATAGCTAAAAAATAATCCAAATGCCCAGAGTCATCCTCTGGGCATTTTTTATGATGTTCAAAAAAATGCCCCTGTCTTTAAGGCATTATAAATAATAGCCAGGCCTGAATTTAATAGGGTATAAAATTAACCTGCCAGTTTACTGGTGAGCATTTTTATAAATAATTTATACCTGATTTTGAAATCCATATAATGTTTGGGGAAAAATTTATGATCATAAAGCACTTGATCTAAAATTCCCGGTGTATACATCCTGTTGTTTCCTACACAATATACAGGTTTTGAAGTCACTTTACAGATCTGTTTAGCCTCTTCTGGATCGCTTTCAAAGAATATTCCTGCATCCGCCTCTTTATAATATTTAACTTTGATCTTATAACTAGATTTTGATCTTATGCTTTTATCTTTTCCTGAAGAAGGAGACATGATCAGCTGCTCATATTTTATACCGTTAATACGTAACCATTCTTCTGTTTCTGCTCTGTATTTTTCTTTCCTACAGGTGATGATGGTCTTGATTCTATGATTAGGTACTATATATGTATTGGCCGTACGTATATATTCCAGATATCGATTATCTGTGGATTTTTGATCTTCAGTAGGCACT
Source organism: Anditalea andensis (assembly GCF_000714815.1). Lineage (GTDB taxonomy): Bacteria > Bacteroidota > Bacteroidia > Cytophagales > Cyclobacteriaceae > Anditalea > Anditalea andensis. Next base: position 167,392 of record NZ_JMIH01000028.1, read on the forward strand.
TGGCACAGAATCCCTTCCATCTCCATATAAGAATCACCTAACATAGGATGATGGAAAATGTTCCATTCGAATACCCGCGGATTGGAGACATACTGTAAGGCAATATCTATTTCACTATGATTAGGCTTAGAACTATAAATGGCCAAAAAAGTAGATTTCTTTAATAGTTCTGGTGGAAAAGTTTGTTTCAACTTGTTAAGCGACCTGCCTGTAGAGATACTATCGTCTACCACCAGAACTTTGGTAGCTTCCCAGGGATATTCCATTGGGTTGGACACTTTTCTGGTATCTCCATGGAGCAGTTTATCATTTTTTATATAAGCCTGAACTGTGGTACAATTTAAATTTAAAGACAACGCGATCATATAGGCAGGAATCATACCGCTTCTTGGAATACCTACAACGAGATCAAACTTTTCTTTTTTCAAAAGGTGGAGGTTGTCTCTTATATCACTGCTTATATCTACATATCTTTTATAATTCATGCTAATAAAAATCAATCTACATGGGGTAATTAAATAAAAATTAAAGCTAATTATTTTTATATTTTGTTGGGTGTTCATAAAATCCACACCCTATTTATATTAATTTAATATAAGACGTTTACTATCAGCCTGCTATAGGTCATTTTATCTTACAGCACCAGAAATGTACTCATTTTTATTTTATATGACAAAAAAACCATTAAAATCAAAGAATATTATTTTGTTCAGCTTCTAGATGTAGATCCATAGGGATAAATAGATGTCCTTCTATTCATCTTTATCCCCTGACAATACATCAAAAAAAACAGGCTGTCTCATAAATAAGCACAGCTCTGTTTCATAGGGATCGGTATCTTAATCAATTTTCATACAGCCAAGCCTCAGGCTATCGAATTGACTTTTGGGACAGCCTCTTCCTTCACTCTACTACTATTTTATAATCCTCTTCATCAGGGGCATAATTTACCTTAATGATTTTTTCGGCTCTGTTCAGCAGATTTTTGCTACTGGTATCCAGGTGCCTGATATACACCGTCTTACCTACTTTATAATAGCGTTCTGTTACTTTATGGACAGCATCTAGGCCTGAATGGTCCACTATCCTGCTCTCAGCAAAATCAATGATGATCTCTTCAGGATCATGGATGGGATCAAATTTTTCCCCAAAATTAGTTGCTGAAGCAAAAAACAGCGGTCCGTACATTTCATAGTGTTTCACACCGTTTTCATCTATGCGCTTTCTGGAACGGATCCTTTTACTGTTTTCCCAAGAGTATACCAGTGAGGCTATGATTACCCCTACCAATACGGCTAATGCAAGATTATGCAGCAATACTGTAATGAGTGTAACCAGTACGAGGATGATTATGTCCGAAACAGGAACTTTCCCAAAAACTTTTAGAGATGCCCATTCAAAGGTACCTATAGCTACCATAAACATAAGCCCAACGAGTGCCGCCATAGGCACCATTTCAATATAGGTCGAGAAAAACATGATAAACAATAAGAGAACCACCGCAGCCACAGTTCCGGATATCCTGGTCCTCCCACCTGCATTTACGTTTATCAGACTCTGACCGATCATGGCACAGCCCCCCATTCCACCAAAAAAACCTGTAGTCATATTCGCCACTCCCTGCGCTATGCATTCCTTGTTACCCCTCCCCCTGGTTTCGGTGATCTCATCTATAAGGGTTAGTGTCAAAAGGGATTCTATTAACCCCACACCGGCCATTATGGCTGAATAGGGCAATATGATCATAAAGGTTTCCCAGGTCAGCGGAACGGACGGTAAATGAAAGGTAGGAAGTCCTCCACTTATAGAAGCTATATCTCCGACTGTTCTGGTATCCACCCCACCAAAGATTACGATCATTGATATGGTTAAAATTGCCGCCAAAGCCGATGGGATAGCCGTAGTAATTTTAGGCAAAAATTTTATAATAGCCATAGTCAATAACACCAAGCCCAACATGATATAAAGCTGGTTACCCTCCATCCATGCAGTACCTCCTTCGGGGAGCTCTATTCGGAACTGGGCAAACTGGGAAGTAAAGATGATAATGGCCAGCCCGTTTACAAACCCAAAAATAACCGGATGAGGAACCAACCTGATAAGTTTACCCAGCTTAAGTACGCCCACTATTACCTGTATGACTCCCATCAGGACAGCTGCTGCAAATAAATACTCTACTCCATGCTGAATGACCAAAGCCACCACGATAACAGCTATAGCTCCGGTAGCCCCGGAAATCATACCCGGCCGACCTCCCATGATAGAGGTAATCAACCCTATAATAAAGGCTGTATATAACCCAATCAATGGACTGACCCCGGCGATAATGGAAAAAGCAACTGCTTCGGGAACTAGTGCCAATGCTACCGTCAACCCCGATAATACTTCATCCTTCAGGTTATACTGAGTAGGACGAAATAGTCTGTAAAACATTTGTGTCATGTTTACGCTATTAAATTTTATAAAATGAAATAAAGGTTACCTCAATAGTGGAGAAACCCACATCGAAAAGAATATGTAGAAACAACCCTGGTTCAGGGTGGAGTAGGCGTGGACTTATGTAAGAGTATGTTTTTCATAAGAGTCGGCAAAGGTAAGCTTTTTTATCAATTTTGAATATGATATTATAAAAATATACCGAAACTATGAACTTAACTATTTGATAATAAATAGATAAATTAAATAGATAGTTGTTTTAATAGGCAAAATTCTTTACAGATCCTTCAGATATTCTTCTATTTCTTTTACCGTGGCACGGGCAGACCTGCCTACTCCTATCAAAGTAGCGGAAGCAAATCCTGTCCAGCCACCAAAGCCTACCAGCCAAAGGCCCTCCACTTCTTCAGCCTTTGTGTCTGCCGTTTTGATTTTACCTCGGTGATCTCTTTCCACCAGTCCTTCTAGGTAATCTGTCGCGTAGTGAAACCCCGTACACCAGATGATCAGATCAAAAGATTCCTCTTCACCGCTGTCCCAAATCACACCGTTTTGGCTAATTTCCGAGAAGCTGCCCTTAGTCCTGAGCACACCTCTGCTTCTGGCTTCTTTAACAGCAGGTACCATGACGATATCTCCCAGACTATAGTGGGAGGGATCAAAGGGCTCCCCTCTTTGCTCGGCAAAATATTTGGCAGAGGCCATATCAAAAAGAACTTTGCCATTTACCTCATCAGGAAGATATTCGGGAGCTTTCTTTGTGGCCCAAATAGCACGGTTTTCTTTGCTTATCTCTGCCAAGATCTGAGCACCGGAATTTCCCTCTCCCACTATTAACACATTCTTTCCCTGATATTCCTTGGCAGACTTAAAGTGCGCGGAATGAACCTGTTTACCTTCAAATAGTTGCCTGCCCCTGACGTCCGGAATAAAGGGTTTCATCCAGGTGCCTGTAGCTGCTATGACTACCCGTGAATACATGCGGCCTTGATTGGTATCCAACTTAAATAGCGCATCCTCCCTGGATACCTTCTTTACTTCTATAGATCTTTGGATTGGGATATTATAGCGCTTTTCGTATTCGCAGAGATAGCTGATCACTTCCTCGCGGTCAGGATATTCTCCTTTAGATGCCGGCATCATCCAGCCGGGCAGAGAACTGAACTGTGCAGGCGAAAACAGTGTCAGTGCTTCCCAGGTATGCAGCCATGCCCCTCCACATTGAGCCTGATTATCCACAATTATATATTCAAGTTTTGATCTCCTCAAATAATATGCACATGCCAGGGCACTTTGGCCCCCTCCGATAATGATTAGATCATAACTGTTATTCCGCATAACTTTTTATATTTTAGTGTCTTTTCAAACCGGATAGTAGTCAGTGTAAAGTTCTTTCAATATACATAGGTTATTCCCTTTGTCTATTGTTTAAAAATCAAAAAGTTTCTGAATAAGTAAAATTGAATATTATAAAAACAATTTCATAAATACGATGATTACTTTCTTAAAAAATCATGGCATCTACTCTCCGGCTCATTCTGGGCGATCAATTAAACCACCATCACTCCTGGTTTAAATCCAAAGACCCCCATACTATTTACGTTATGATGGAGGTAAAGCAGGAGACTGGATATGTTAACCATCATGTACAGAAGATTGTGGCCTTCTTTTTGGCCATGAGGGAATTTTCCACTTGGCTCGAGAAAGAAGGACATCAGGTAATCTATATGAAACTGGACGATGTGGAGAACACGCATTCCATACCTCGTAACCTATCTAACTTAATCAAGGCTAAAAACATTACTAGGTTCGGATACCTATTGCCTGATGAATATAGGCTGGATAAACAGATAAAGGATTTTTCAGACAGTTTGGAAATAGAAAGTGAAGGTTTTGATACCGAACATTTTTTCACCCAGCGGGAGGAACTTGCCAATTTCTTTAAACATAAAAAAAGTCTGCTGATGGAGACCTTCTACCGTCATATGCGGAAGAAGCATCATATCCTCATGGATCAAAACCGTCCCGCAGGGGATAAATGGAACTATGACCAGCTCAATCGGCACAAGCTCAAAGATACTTCCATTCTCCAATCTCCAAAGACCTTCCGCTATAACATAGCGGGTATCTTAAATATGCTGAACAAAATGGAGGTACACTACTTTGGTGAGATAGATGTAAATAATTTCCAATGGGCTATCAATAGAAACGATGGACTCCTGGTATTGGAATATTTTTGCGAAGAACTTCTCCCCTATTTTGGCACCTATCAGGATGCTATCCATACCGAGCATGCTTTTCTCTTCCATTCGCGTTTGAGCTTCCTGATGAATGTCAAACTCTTATCCCCTAAGGAGGTCATAGAGAAGGTTATGGAGCAATATTTCAAAAAGGAAACTACTATAGCAATCAGCCAGGTGGAAGGTTTTATCCGACAGATATTGGGTTGGAGGGAATTTATGCGGGGGGTGTACTGGGCCAAAATGCCAGGCTATGCCCATCTTAATAAGCTTAACCACCATAGAGCTCTACCGGAATGGTATTGGACAGGTAAAACCCAGATGAACTGTCTGAAACATGCCATTGGACAAAGCTTGAAACTAGCCTACGCCCACCATATCCAGCGGCTGATGATCACCGGTAATTTTGCATTATTGGCAAACATCAACCCTGACGAAGTCGATGAGTGGTACCTGGGCATATATATAGATGCCATAGAGTGGGTCGAAATCACCAATACACGTGGCATGAGCCAGTTTGCCGATGGAGGGATAGTCGGTACAAAACCCTATGTATCAAGCGCTAATTACATCAACAAAATGAGCAATTATTGTAAAAAATGTAGCTATGACAAAAACCTCAAAATAGGTAAAAATGCCTGCCCCTTCAACAGCCTTTACTGGAACTTCTTTGATCTACACAGAGAAAAATTCATCACTAATCAAAGGGTAAACATGATGTACCGCACCTGGGACAAAAAGCCTCATGAAGAAAGGACAGCCATCCTCAAACAAGCTGAACAGTATCTGAATAACATCGAGAACCTCTAAGCCAAAAAAAAAATTAACCAAAGCATTATAAGAGTTAGGAAACAGCTTCCACGGAGACCTTTTTTATAAATAGTCTCCTAAACCTGCTATCCTATAATGCTGTAGATATCAATATTTCCTTTTATTGGCGAAGGCCACCAGGGATAGCATCACCGGAACTTCCACTAATACCCCCACCACACAGACCAAAGCGGCAGGACTTCCCAGACCAAAAAGGGCTATGGAAACTGCAACGGAAAGTTCAAAGAAATTACTGGCTCCGATCATAGCCGCGGGAGCGCATACAGCATGAGAAAGGTGTAGCTTTTTACCGGCAAACCAGGCAATGAAGAAGATGAAATAAGTCTGGATGATCAGGGGAACAGCTATGAAAACTATGATCAACGGATTATCAAGGATGTTTCCTCCCTGAAAAGCGAAAAGAAGCACCAAGGTAAGCAAGAGTGCTATTACACTTACCGGCTTAAGCTTGGGCAAAAACTCTCCTGTAAACCACTCCGGCCCACGTGAACCGATCAGCGCCCGGCTGGTTAGGACACCCGCCACCAGCGGCACCACTACATAGATGATTATGCTCAAAACAAGCGTATCATACGGCACGACCACATCTGTGATGCCCAACAATAATCCTACTATAGGCACAAAGGCAATCAGGATAATCAAATCATTTACTGATACCTGCATCAGGGTATAGTTGGGATCCCCGTCACTAAGGTAGCTCCAAACAAATACCATCGCAGTACAGGGCGCAGCTCCCAATAATATAGCACCTGCTATATATTCCCCGGCAAGTTCCGGAGAAATAAATGCAGCATATAAGTTCGAAAAAAATAGCCAGGCAAAGAAGGCCATGGTAAAGGGCTTGATCAGCCAGTTGATGACGACCGTAAGCACTATCCCTTTAGGCTTTTTACCTATTTTTTTCAGACTGGTAAAGTCTATCTGAAGCATCATAGGATAGATCATCATCCATATAAGGATAGCAATGGGAATATTCACCTGATAAATTTCCATCGTACTCAGGTACGCCATGGAGTCACCCGCCAGATAACCGATCAGTACTCCGCCTCCAATACAAAGTGCCACCCAAAGTGAAAGGTATCTCTCAAAAAAAGCAATCCTCTTAGGTTCCTTTTGCCTTGTTGTAGTCATATCTTATTTGATTTGGGAAAATACATAGTTCATTTCTGATGCTATCTGGAGACTTCTTTCATCGTACTTTTCCTCTTCCTGTTCTGTGTCATCAAAGGCCTTGGGATCCTCATACCTTACCGGTATCCTCGCTTCCGCCCCTGCTATAAAAGGACAGTTTTCATCAGCATGCGAACAGGTCATCACTGCGGCGAAACCTTTTTCAGGATTGGCCGGATCATCGTAGGTTTTGGAAAAAGCGATGATCGGATCTGCATGATCCGCATACTTCACGGCTACTTTCGGATTGGCATCACCTGCTGCAGATGTCTTAAAACCTGCACGGCCCACTGATGCCACTGCTCTTTCATTAAAAGCTGTCACTTCTACTCCGCCGGAATAAGAAAAAACAGCTATTCCATGCAGATAGGCCATGGTCTGTGCCCAGATCTGAGAAAACTGGCTCCTTCGGGAATTATGCGTGCATATAAAATTCAGCTGGACCGGGGCACCGATTTCTTTTTTGCCCTGGATATAATCGATCAGCTCCTGGAGCACATCCTTTCTTTGTGTTGATAGGGGAAGAGCTTTTGCTTTTTCTATGGTATTTGCTAATTCTGGAAAAACCTGCATAGAATATGGTGTTGAAAAGTTTTTAAAATTAAATATTAACAACAGCCTCCACCTGGCGTACATTCGTTGGATACAGCACCCAACATCTGCAGAGGTTGCTTTTGTTTTTGAGGAGGAGCACAGCAGGCGGCGGCGGCTTCTTCTGGAGTAGTGGCCCTGTCTTTTGCTTTACAAGTCGTTTCATCAGAGGTAAGCCTTACGATAATGGAAGAACTGTTGATCACCATCTCGGTTACGGGAAGAATGGCTGTTGGGAAAGAAGAGTTGCCGTATTCAAATTTTATCTCTGTGTCCTGAAAGGTTGGTCTTACCCTGTCCACTACCTGAAATATTTTAAGTGCTTTGGTGGTATCTACCTGATGGTCGGGTTCGGGCACCTCATTTTCCCAAAGCTGCACATGGGTTTCCTCCCATTTGTTCTGAAGACCTCCGCAGTCTACAGTATCATAAGTGACATTTTTGATTTCAGTGATATGGTAATCTGTCCTGATATAGGTCCCGGGACGGTATTCAAACAACAGGGCTTTGGTAGGATGCTGGTTTAGAAGCGTAGTAAATTCTGATGTTAGCATGGTATATTCTATTAAGTATATTTTATGACTGATATAGGATGATAGTATTGTGAGTTAAATTTCAGCAGCAATCTCCTCCTTCTGAATTGCTATATCGTTGAAAAAGGCCTGAGAACAGGTTTTGGATTTCTTCCCAGCGGACCGGATCAATGCAGTAACACACCGAAACCCCTTCTATGGTTCCCTGAATGATGCCTACTTCCTTAAGTTCTCTCAGGTGCTGGCTGATGGTAGCCTGCGCCAGGCCCAGACTTCCTACAAGATCCCCATTGATACAGGTATTGGCCTGGATGAGATACTCCAGTATGGCCACTCGGGCAGGATGGGCTAATACCTTGGCCACCTTTGCGAGTTCATTTTGCTCTGTAGTGAAAAGATCTGTTTTGGTGATTCCCATAGATGTAATATTATATTGCAATATTACGATGAATATAGTGATTTACAAAACAAGGCAGGAAAAAGGTTTAAAACCGAATCTATTTTAACAGATTTAAATCCGTTATATTAAATTAGAAAAAAACATTACATTTACGCCTGAATGAAGTCCTTTACATACATAGTATTGATCACCCTGCTTTCGGTCAAAGCTTTAATGCCGAACATGGACCTTTGCTGTGACATTCAGAAAATCCCTGCTTTTTTTGACCACTATCAATTGCATAAAGTAACATACGGGGATAACTTCTGGGATTTTGTAGAAGGCCATTATCTCTATAATGATGACGAATACCGGTTTATAGCGGATGATCCTGAACATGCCAATCTTCCGTTTCGGGAGAATCATAAGAACTGCTGCACGCAAGGGATTTTTATATCAAAAACAGAGAATTATCAGCTCAACTCTCCGGTGCCCATTCATCTTCAACATAATACCCTATATCAGTCTATATTCAATTCCGGACTTTTTAAATCCCTTTTTCAGCCACCGATAGTTTAATTGCCGGATTCCGTGGGACCATTACGCCCTATCCATTTTTTACAGCAATAAAACTAAAATCATATGATTGATAATATCATAGCTTTTTCTATTAAGAACAAGCTATTCATAGGTCTGATGACCCTTGCCCTCATTGTGGGTGGCATATGGTGCATGACCCTGGTACCGTTGGATGCCGTTCCTGATGTAACCAATAACCAGGTGCAGATCATCACACAGGCCCCTAATCTGGGGACAGGTGATATAGAACAGTTTATCTCCTACCCCATCGAACTGGCTATGGCCAACTTGCCCGGGGTAACCGAGATCCGGTCCATCTCCCGCTTTGGCCTGTCTGTCGTGACCATCGTATTTGAAGACGGCATGGACACCTACCTGCCCAGGCAACTGATCAACGAAAAATTAGAGGAAGTAAAGAAAGATATTCCCCAGGGATTTGGTGACATCTCCATGGGGCCGATATCCACCGGGCTCGGGGAAATATACCAATATTCCCTTGACGTGGAGCCGCGATACCAAGGCCAATACAGCAGCACAGACCTCCGCACTATACAGGACTGGATCGTAAAAAGACAGTTGGCCATGCTGCCGGGAGTAATTGAAGTCAATTCATTTGGTGGTAATATCAAGGAATATGAAGTAGCCTTTGATCCGGACCAACTGAATGCTATGGGGGTGACCAGCGCAGACCTTTTTGAGGCACTGGAAAAAAACAATCAAAATTCAGGAGGGGCCTACATAGAAAGGAACCATATAGCCAACTTTATCAGGGGTGAAGGGCTGATAAGAAGTATATCGGACATAGAAGACATAGTGGTCAAAAATGACAGTAACCAACCGATAAGGATCAAAGATGTGGCAAACGTAAAATTCGGCTCTGCTATCCGGTACGGTGCCTTTACCAAAGACGGTCAGGGAGAGGCGGTAGGGGGAATTATATTCATGCTGAAAGGTGCCAATTCCAACAAAGTGATCACCGGGGTAAAAGAAAGGGTGGAGCAGATCCAGGAATCTTTGCCTGAAGGCATCCGGATAGCCCCTTTCCTGGACCGTAGCCAGCTGATCACCAGAACCACCGATACCATCAAGACCAACCTGATAGAAGGGGCTCTGATCGTGATCTTCATTCTGGTTTTTTTCCTGGGCAACTGGAGGGGAGGACTGATCGTGGCCTCTACCATTCCATTATCCCTGTTGTTTGCCTTTATACTCATGTATTACTTTGATGTATGGGCCAACCTGATGAGTCTGGGTGCCATTGATTTCGGGATCATCGTGGATGGGGCCGTGATCATCGTAGAGGGAACGGTATTCTCTCTACATCAAAAAACCGATACTAAAATAGGCCAGTTGGAAAGAGATGAGATCACCTATAAAGCCTCCAGTAAAATGATGAATGCGGCCTTCTTTGGCCAACTCATTATCATTTTGGTCTTTGTACCCATCCTTTTCCTGGAAGGGATAGAAGGCAAAATGTTCAGGCCCATGGCTTTCACTTTCATGTTTGCCATGATCGGGGGAATGATCCTTTGCCTTACCTATGTACCGATGGTTTCTTCACTATTTATCAGAACAGCGAAGCTAGACAAACCATCCTGGGGCGACAAAACCGTGGCCTGGATAGAAGGCCAATATGACTATGCACTGAATGGGGCATTGAATTGGGCCAAACCGCTAATGGTGACCGCACTGTTACTCATGGTAGTAGCCGTATATACCTTTACCCGTATGGGTGGTGAGTTTATACCACAGCTCGATGAAGGGGACATCGCTTTCCATATTATCATGACGCCCGGCAGTACCCTGACCGAAGGGATAAAAACATCCACCGAGATAGAACAGATCCTATTGGCCAATTTCCCTGAAATAAACCATGTGCTATCCCGGTTCGGGGTGGCAGAAGTGCCCACAGATCCTATGCCCATGGATATGGCGGACTGCTTTATTATACTCAAACCGAAAGAGGAATGGGTATCGGCAGATTCAAAGGAAGCCCTTATCAATAAAATCAAAGATAGTCTGGCTGATATCCCCGGCATTAATCTTGAATTTTCCCAACCGATAGAAATGCGATTCAATGAACTCATCTCAGGCGTAAGGGAAGATATAGCGGTCAAACTCTTTGGGGAAGACCTGGAAGTATTGGCTGACAAAGCGGCTGAAATGGGCAGATTGATAGCCAATATAGATGGGGTGGCGGACTTAAAAGTAGAGGCAACAGCAGGTTTGCCCCAGATGACAGTAGTTTTCCAAAGGGACAAGCTCCTCCAATACGGCCTGAACGTCCGGGATATCAACCAGGTGATAGAGACTGCCTTTGCCGGAAGTAAGGCCGGTGTTATTTTCGAGGGAGAAAAAAGGTTTGATCTGGTGGTACGCATGGAGGCTGCATCCCGAAAAAGCATGGAAGATGTCAGGAACCTATATGTCCGGACTCATTCAGGTACCCAAGTCAGGTTACATGAGGTGGCAGATATAAGCTATGAGACGGGGCCTATGCAGATCAGCAGAGATGATACCCAAAGAAGGACATATGTAGGCATCAATGTCAGGGGACGTGACATCAAATCCCTCGTCGAAGAAATACAGGTAAAATTAAATACAGCACTCGATCTGCCCTCAGGATATTTTATCCGCTATGGCGGAGCATTTGAGAACTTGGAAAGGGCTACAAGTAAGCTTCAGATAGTGGTCCCCATAGCATTAGCAATGATTTTCTTTTTGATTTACCTTGCTCTGGGATCCTTTACCCAGACCGCTATGATCTACATGGCCATACCATTGGCCGCCATTGGGGGGGTGTATAGCCTTTGGCTCAGGGATATGTCCTTCAGCATATCCGCAGGCGTAGGATTCATTGTTCTATTTGGCGTGGCCGTATTAAACGGCCTTGTCCTGATCAGTGGCTGGAACGAACTGAAAAAGGAAGGTGTCACCGACCTGCACGAAAGAATCAAACTGGGATCAAAAAGAAGGATCAGACCTATATTGCTGACCGCTTTGACCGATATTTTTGGATTCATGCCCATGGCATTGTCCGGTTCGGCCGGGGCAGAAGTACAGCAGCCCCTGGCCACAGTGGTCATAGGTGGAATGATTACCTCTACCCTGCTCACCCTGTTTGTACTGCCGATACTGTACCGTTGGACAGAATCCCGACCCCTGGGTTTCAAATTACCTAAAGGAGCCGGAGTCTGGCTCATACTGATGTTAGCTCTGATGGGATCAGGACCTCTACAGGCCCAGGAAAAAGTGGTAATGGCCCCCATATCTATAGAGGGGGCTGTAAGAAAGGCTATCTCCGGTTACCCTATATTACAATCCTCAAAGATGGCGGTAGAGCAGGAAGAAGTGTTGAAAAAAACCGCATGGGATATAGGCAGTACCAATATCTTTACCTCAGGGGATGAAGTGGGACCAAACCGCCAAGGGGTAGTTACCCCTGTCGGGATATTGCAGCAGAACATAGATGTCTTTGGCATCGCCCCGAAACTAGAAGTACAGCGGAGGAGAAAAGCTTTAGCGGAAGCCAACTATAACCTTGACAAACTTGAACTGGCCCAAAAGGTTAAACTTGCCTATGCCAAAGCTTTTGTAGCCAATAATCGGTTAGCCCTCTACCTGCAGTTGGATACGGTATACAGGCAATTTGAAAGAGCAGCCAAGATCCGGTTTGAGGTGGAGGAAACCTCCAAACTGGCTTATCTGGCCGCTATGAACCAGGCCAAACAGATCACTTTGCAAAAATCGCAGATGGAATATGATTTGGCAGATGCGCTGATCGGTTTAAACCTCTGGCTGGTCAGCGATACGCTGTTTACGATCAGACCACATGACCAGGTAGCCCTGACCGCCCCCATTTCGCTGGATGTCAATATGGATTCCCATCCGCTTCTGGAGATGGCCGCTGGGCACCAACGGTTGGCGAAGGCAGAACAACGGTCCATCAATACCGACTATCTTCCTAAATTTCAGGCCTCCTATGGCCGACAGGAAGTGGGCCTACAGCGGGGGTTTTATCAATACCAATTCGGCATCACCCTCCCACTGTTCTTTCTTCCCCAACAGGGAAGGTCCCAGGCCGCCCGACTCCAATTAAAAATAGCGGAACAAAACTATTCCCAAACGCAGTATGAGCTGGCTTCGGGCTATGAGTCCTTACTACAACAATATGAAAAATGGCTTTCATCCTGGAGGTTCTACCAAAAGGAGGCAATGCCATTGGCCAGAGAGCAAAGAGAAGCGGCGCTGCTGGCCTTTAGGGAAGGGGATATAGACCATGTGAGCCTGATCCAACATTTAAATGAATCTATACGGGTAGAGATCAGGGCACAGGATGCACTTGAGCAATACCTGCAGCATAAATTCCGATTAGAATATTATAACAGCCCATCCAATGAATAATAAAGTCATGAATCTAAAATCAATTAAACCGCATATATACTTTATCCTTTACTCCTTCCTTATGGTTTCCTGTGGAAAAGAGGATGTGGTTCATACCGAAAACAAAGAATCGGACGTGGGGCATCACCCGGAAGAAGGGGTGGTATTTACAGCAGCACAGGCCAGTGCCCTTGGCATGGATGTGGGGAGCCTGCCCAGCAAAAGCATGTCAGGAACCATACAGGTGAATGGCATGCTCGAAGTCCCCCCGCAGAATGAAGCACTCATCACCTCCATCATTGGGGCTAATATTACTTCTATTCATGTCATAGAGGGAGATGAGGTAAAGAAAGGCCAAATCCTGGCCTATATATCCCACCCTAACCTTATCAGGCTTCAAAGTGAATATTTGGAAACCTATAACACCATGCAGTATACCATACAGGAATATCAGCGTCAAAAAAAATTATATGAAGAAGAAGTAGGTTCAGGTAAAGTTTTCCAACAGGTACAGGCTGACCTTAATGCCGCCCAGGGATTGTTAAAAAGCTACGATTCCCAATTTCGTTTATTGGGTATAGATCCGGATAAGGTCCGTGAGGGTAATTTTTTTGAAAAGGTGGCCATTAGAAGTCCCATTGACGGTTCCATAGTTAACGTACTGGTAAAAAACGGCCAATTTGTCCAGCCGGATAAGGAATTGTTTGAAATCATTAATACAGACCATATACACATCAAGCTGATGGTTTTTGAAAAAGATGCCCATCTGGTAGAAAAAGGCCAGCGCGTGAGGTTCACTTCCGGTTACGGGTCTGAAACACCGCTCTATGCGGAAATTTTTTCCATCTCCAAGAAATTCGAACAAAACACCAGGGCTATACAGGTACATGCAGAAATCCAGGGAGACTATCCCCATCTGGTACCGGGCATGTATGTTAAAGGCCAGATCCTTACGCTACCTGGAGAGAGCACTGTTCTGCCTGAGGCCGCACTGGTACGGGAGGGGGGCAGGCGCTATGCCTTCCGGGCTGAAAAAATGGGCGCAGATAATGACATTAAGTGGCAATTTACTAGGATAGAGGTAATTGTGGGAGAATCAGTGGACAATTGGGTGGAGGTGAAATTTTTGGAAGAAATACCCGGCAATGTTCAATTTGCCCTTAATAACGGCTATTACATCATGGCCGAAATGAAAAAAGGGGAATTGGAACATGACCATTAATAATGGACTAAAATGCTGAATTGATAAAAAATCTGGTACCCACTGATTTTTATTTTCTATAACCATGGCATCTTCTGATATTTATTTTACCTTTATCATTATAGGTGATGGGGTTCCACCTTTAACCGCGCAAACAGCTGCTGATGACTCCTACTTCAACTTTCATTTTTAAAGCATTGTACCCCTATGTTGAAGAGGATAAGTGAACTATTGAAATTGCAGCTATTTATTAAGCTAGAGTTTCTTCCCAATTTAAAATTTACGTCCAAGTGGCTACTTATAGCGACTATCGTGGGTTTACTTGCAGGTAGCGCATCTGCGTTTTTCCTCATTTCTCTTCGCTGGGCCACTGAATACAGAGAAGCCAATATATGGCTGATAGCCCTGCTACCGGTAGGAGGGTTTATCATCGGCTGGGTATATCACCGATATGGAGAAGCAGTAGTCAAGGGCAATAACCAATTATTAGAAGAGTTTTATAACCCCTTAAAAGTAATCCCGCTCCGGATGGCTCCATTGGTGTTATTCGGGACTATTGCTACCCACCTTTTTGGAGGTTCGGCTGGCCGTGAGGGTACTGCAGTCCAGATGGGCGGGGCCATAGCCGATCAGTTTACCAAATGGTTTAAGCTTGACCATTCCGATAGAAAATCTCTGATCACGATCGGAGTTGCAGCAGGTTTTGCTTCAGTATTTGGTACACCGCTGGCTGGAGCAGTATTCGCATTGGAGTGGCTGGTGATAGGCCGGATCAGGTATGAATCCATTTTACCCGCTTTTATAGGAGCGTATGTGGCTCACTGGACCTGTTCAGGCATCTTTACAGTTCACCACACCGCATATGTAATCCCATTTATTCCAGATATTACCATAGTGAACATGCTTTGGATTGTTCCTGCTGGCATTTGTTTCGGGTTGGCGGGAAGGATCTTTGCAAAAGCCACTCACTTATGGAGCCAGTTTTTCCGGAGGTTTATCCATTACCCTCCATTGCGGCCGGTACTGGGTGGGCTGGCAGTAGCAGGCATGGTATTTCTGATCGGAACTACCAAATATATAGGCCTGGGAATACCTACCATAGTGGATGCTTTTTCGGAAGACCTGCCCTGGTATGATTTTCTGGCCAAGATTGGTTTCACTTCCCTTACCTTAGGTGCAGGATTTAAAGGTGGTGAAGTGACACCGTTATTTTATACAGGGGCAACTCTTGGAAACGCCTTATCAGGAATTATACCATTACCTGTAGCCCTTCTTGCAGGAATGGGTTTTGTCGGCGTATTCAGTGGCGCTACCAATACACCTTTGGCCTGTACACTAATGGGTATAGAGCTTTTCGGAGCCGAATCCGGAGTCTATGTAGGGCTTGCCTGTGTGCTGGCTTACATTTTTAGCGGACATGCGGGGATCTATAATTCACAGATTATAGGCTCGCCAAAGCACCGTTCTTTTCAAAGTTTTAAAGGCAAGGATTTGGGGAGTATCAAATGATATAAAGATGGCAGCAAATTGTTTTATTGCTCAAGTAGCTTTTTTATATCCCTAACATGGCCAAAAAGCAATAATATATCATCTTTCTCTATTATAGTATCAGGAGAAACTACACCCACGACCTTTCTTTTTTTGGACTTGATACCAAAGATGTTTGGTTTTTCCTCCATTTTAATGATCGTCAGAATATTGATGTTGTAATTATTCCTAATAGCAGTTTGGGCTATGGTCATTCCTATATAACGTTCAGGTATTTTAGCCTCTATTATATTGTAATCATCTGAGACATCCAGTGAATCCAGTACATCCTTCATCTGTAACCTTTTGGCCAACCGCTCGGCAGTTTCCTCCTCGGGATGAATGATTTCGTCTACACCTATGGCTTTGATCACTGTTTCATGTAGGTTGTTCATAGCCCTACCTATCAGTCTCTTAACATTATGCTGCTTAAAAATGGCCGTGGACATGATAGAAGCTCCAAAATCCTCTCCTATAGCGATCACGACTACATCCACATCTTTTAATGGCAATGTTTTGATAGCATGGACGTCAGTGGCGTTCATGGTAATAGCATGAGTGATTTTTTCTTTTACAGTTTCGATTTTTCTTTCATCGGAGTCTATGCCGATCACCTCATGACCCAGATCTGTAAGCCTAGCAGCCAGATAGGCTCCAAAATTTCCCATTCCCACAATTATATATTGCATATAAATTACTATTAAGATCCATTTTATAAAATAAACACACTCTCTTCTGGGTATTTATACCTTAGCGTCCTAGCTTTTCTGATAAAGGCCACCAATACCGTCAAGGTACCCACCCTACCCAACAGCATGATCACTGTCACGGTTAATTTACTTCCAGTGGAAAGGTCACTTGTAATACCAAGGCTTAACCCTACCGTAGAAAAAGCCGAAAAAACCTCAAAGGCCACATCAATAAGATTTAGCTCAGGATTCATCAGCGTGACCATAAAAACCCCAACTCCGATAACCATAAAAGACAATAGAATGACGGAAAAAGCTTTCCGTAGTGTCACATTACTGATTACCCTATTATATATTTCTACCCGGTCCTTTCCTTTGGCTATGCTGAGCGTATTCAATATGGCTACAGCAAAAGTAGACGTTTTCAATCCACCTCCGGTAGAACCCGGTGAAGCACCTATCCACATCAGAAGAAGGTAAATCAATATGGTGGGAAATGTAAGTGCTCCCATATCTACGGTATTGAACCCAGCAGTCCTTGGGGTGACAGCCCCAAAAAAGGCAGTCACTATTTTCCCATAAGTACTGAGACCGGTTAAGGTAGCATCCCTTTCTGTAATCAAATAGGATATAAATCCTATTGACAACAATATCAGTGTTGTCCTGACAATCAATTTTGTATTTATGTTCGCTACACGGGGAGTATGACGGTATTGTTCTATACCAAAAAGGACTTTTCTAGACCCAATATACACATGCCTTAGATAACTGTAATATCCCAATACCACAGGAAATCCAATCCCGCCTAAAATTATGATGAATGCCAGAACCAAATGAACATTATATTGCTGTCTAAAACCAACTTCGAATAGTCCGTCACTTAGAGTAGAAAAGCCTGCATTACAAAATGCGGATATCGAATGGAATAAAGAAAAGAAAAGCCTATCTCCGGTACTTGCAAATAGAGATGGATCTATTAAGTTAAATATCAAAAGCACTCCTACAGCTTCCACGAGGACGGTGAAAACTATGATTTTGATCAGTGTATAATAAATAGCGCCTATTTTATCTTCATTTATATAATCCTGTAAAAAGAGCTGGTTCTGAAGCGAGTATTTCCCTTTAAAAAAAAAACCGAAAAAACTGGTAAAGGTCATCATCCCGAGGCCTCCTATCTGAAAAAGGCTCATGATGACCACTTGACCAAAGAATGTAAAATCAGAGGAAGTATCCAGTACGATCAGACCTGTGACACATACGGCAGAAGTTGAAGTAAAAAGAGCGTCTATAAAGGAAATACCATTATTTGTTGCATTGGGCAGAGACAAAAGCCCCATCCCGATGATAATGAGTATGATAAAGCTAAAGATAAATACCTGTGGCGGGTTTAGCTGCAATCTGTTTACCGCTAAACTTAGCTTACTCAGTTCGATCAAAAAAGTAATCGTTACGATAAGATTTACTACAAATTCCTTGAAATTCAAGCCGGCCAGTTGCCTTTCGAAATCCAGATCAAAAAAACCAAATCTTAAAGCAGCTGCAAATAACAGGGCCAAAACTATACTAACTTCCACCGTATACCTCAACAGGTTATACCTTACATCCTGTACCATCATCCTAACGGTGTAGCCAGCAGCTAAAAAGATTAAACTAAGTGAATATAAAAAATGACTGTATGCTGCTTCTTGACCCTCTAACTTCCAACCAAAAGTATATAGCAACAAACCAAAGGATAATATACTCATCATTCTCAGAAAATATTTATTCATTTCCTGTATCTGATCAGATTTGGCCTTCTTTTCTTCTGATGAATTAAAACTGTATCGCATTATATATTTTCACTCCGAAAGATAAGTAATATTGAGATGGTATAAACCTTATCCCTTCATAATTTAGAACCACAGTATTTACAATGGAAAGCATCCTTGTCATGTTTTTCTGCATGGCAATTTGGACAGCTGATCAGGTCATCATCTCTCCTTTTAAACCTCATGGCAGACATCTCTGATGACACTATACCTGTAGGTACCGCGATGATGGCATAACCCATCAGCATGATCAAAGAAGCTGTAAATTTTCCCATAGGCGTCAATGGAGTAATGTCTCCAAAACCTACAGTAGTAAGTGTTACTATGGCCCAATACATAGACATAGGTATACTGGTATAGCCACTTTCAGGTCCTTCGATTATAAACATAATAGTCCCCATCACCAGCACTATAGTCAATACCGACCCTATAAATATCAGGATCTTTCTTCTACTTGCTAGCAGAGCATCACCTATATAATTAGCTTCAGATAGATAGCGTCCCATTTTTAGGACCCTGAGTACCCGCAAAAACCTCAAAGCTCTTATCACCGTCAAAAACTGAGTACCCACTATAAATAAGCTTAAATAGGTAGGGATCACGGCTAAAAAATCCACAATTCCATAAAAACTTAAGACATATCCCCTCGTCCTACGCGTCAACCACACCCTTAAAGCATATTCGATAGTAAACATAATGGTAAAAACCCATTCGATAGTGGTAAGTATCTTTCCATACTTTTGCCAATAAGCATCTACAGATTCTACTAATGCCACTACTACACTACCCAAGATCAAAAGAAGCAATACGACATCAAAAGCTTTGGAAGCTTTATCATCAGATTCGAATACGATATGGGCTAGTCTAGCTTTGCTGATTGGCATAGTGAATATAATTTTAAATCAATAAGAATTATAAATGCATAAAGTAAAATTAACTGAATATTATGAAAGGACCTTTCATTTTAGGATTACATAACTTTTCAGGATCACTTAAAGCGAAAATTAAGCAAAAAAAGAACCATTGATCTGATAAACCAAGTTTTGTGAGCTCAAAGCAATTTATAGGTATTCGCGGGATATTAATTGTTGCCTTAAGGCACCTATAACATTTTGGATTTTCCTCATAAGAAATAGCTTTACCATTCGATAAAAATTTTATACCCCTATAATAAAATAAGCGGGTCCCTCCTCAGGGACCCGCTAAACCTTATACTAAAAATAAACTGCAATTAAAAAAATATTTTAACCCCTATTTAAAGATAACCGTGAATCCCCTTTCTAATTAGAATATCATCCTTTTCAAATAGGGACATTTTACATATCTCAACAGTGAAAGTCCGTAAAAAAAATGAGGGAACAAAATCCGCTAATCATACTTAAATCATTAAAAAACCTTTTTTAGTACCATTTTAGAGATAAAATCCTTTTTCATAAATACCAACAACAAAATTCATACTTAAAGAAATTGATGTATTTTTCAATTATTTTTTATAAAATTTCAAACCAAATCTAAAGTAGAGACTATAGAAAACAGAAATGATAGGCATTATTTAGGATAATAAATCCTTTTAAAAAATAATAAAACAAAAAAATCCATCACCAGCACTACCGCCACTGATGATGGATATAAGACTACATTTAATTATAGCGCATATTCTAAAATTTTGACCACATCTTGCTGATGGATATCCTGGTGTTCCCCCAGACCTATTTCTCCGTTTCTTTTAGCCAAACGCTCAGCGATCTCATTTATGGCTTCCGGATTTACATCATAGTCTTTCAGTTTGGTTTTGATACCCAGGCTTTCAAAAAATGCTATAGTTTTATCTACAGCCTGATGGATGATCTCTTCTTCAGAACCTTCTGTAATGTTCCAGATCCTGGATGCATATTGAAGCAGTTTATGTTTCTTTTGCTCAGATTTATGTTGGAATATCCCAGGCATCACTATCGCGAGCGTCCGGGCATGATCTATTTCAAATAAGGCAGTCAGTTCATGTCCTATCCTATGGGTGGCCCAGTCCTGCGGTACGCCCACACCGATTACACCGTTCAATGCCATGGTACAGGCCCACATAATATTGGCCCTGCTGGTATAGTCCTTAGGATCTGCATACGTTTTGGGGCCTTCTTCTATCAAGGTAAGTAGAATTCCTTCCGCCATCCGGTCCTGTAAAGGTGCATCAGCTGGATAGGTCAAGTACTGTTCTATCACATGGGAAAAAGCATCCACTACCCCATTGGCTATCTGACGGGCAGGCAAGGATAAAGTGGTTTCAGGATCGAGGACAGAAAACTGTGGATAAACATGCGGTGAGCCAAAAGCTAGCTTTTCTTTGGTAGCATCTCTGGTGATGACAGCATTACCGTTCATCTCTGAAGCAGTGGCGGGAAGGGTCAGTACTGTGCCTATCGGCAATGCCTGTTTTACCTTCGCACGATCGGATAGGATCATCCATGGATCAGTTTCAATATAAACCCCTGCAGCTATAAATTTGGCGGCATCTATAACAGAGCCACCTCCCACAGCAAGTATAAATTCTATGCTTTCTTTCTTTACTAAATTGATGGCCTTTAAGCAGGTCTCATACCTAGGATTTGCCTCTATGCCGCTAAATTCAGTTATGTTATACCCTTTAAGTGCCTGCATGACTTGGTCATATACACCGTTCTTTTTAATGGAACCACCACCATATAGCAGCAGGATTTTCTGGTTGGGATGAAGTTCCTGGTTAATATTGGCTATTTGGCCTTTTCCAAAAAGGATTTTGGTCGGATTTTTAAATTGGAAATTGTTCATGGTACTTATATTTAGTGTGTTGGTGAAGAAGTAACTAAAATTGAGGGAAAATGATTTACGTAAGCAGGTGTTCTATCTGAAATAAGGGACCTGCCATAAAAAGTAAGCGGATTAAATAAAGAGCAAAAAGGTATAAGCGCAAAATTTATATTCCATTTTATAAAGTAAACCCTTCTGCAATATACGTCCTCCTTAAACTTTAAAAAAATAACCAAAATAGAGGACAGTTTATGCAGCAGTCCTATAGATTCGTCAAAAAGTATGATTTAAAATAAAGGCATTAATAGGATAAACAGCCTCTTAATGCCTTCTCAAATTTTTATAATTCAATTATCGGCCATCAATGACCTATTAAGCCATCTTCTGGAAATAGTATCAAAAGCAATGGTTTTATCTGGAAATTCAATATACTCTTCTACTGAATTATGGGTATAATAAGGTGATAAATCTTCACCTTTGGCCATCTTATCAAATAGCAACATAGATCTGTCGGTAAATTCAGGTTCAGCCAGTCTCCAGGTTCTGAATACTTCATTGTAATGAATGATTTCTCCATTATCATTTCTCACAGCCTCTATGCCAGTAGCAAAATATTTCTCAAATCTGCTGGGAGCTACCTTCTTTAAAAGAAAGAATTCTTTTCCTTCGGAAGTTTTATGATAGGCTATTAGCTCGTGCTCCTTGGCATGAAGCTTATAATAGGGATCAAATTTTTCCTCAAACTTATTGTCATGATCAGCTCCTTTTTTTGGTAATTTGCCAAAATAGCGAACCATCTCGTACAAGGTCTCCTCCTGTTGGGCTACAGAAAGCTGATCCGGATTATAGTTTCTTGACATACAGCCGCTAAAACCCAAAAGTATTAGCCACATCCAGCAATATTTGATCATTTGTAAAGGCATTTAAATTTTAAAGAAAGACCAAGCTTATGGTAGCTTGGTCTTTTGTTTAATAGGTTTTTAATATTAATATGCTTTATCGATAGGATCGAATTCAGCCCAGCCATTGGTCCAGTCTGTACTGCCAAATGCGCCGATGTAAGCGACTTCCTTATTAAAGAAATTCGTCCTATTAGGTTCTTGGAATTTAGTAAGATCAAATTTAGCACCTGTAGCGATAAGACCACCACTGATTGTGAAATCAGGATTTGAATCATACGCACCGGCAAGTCTGCTTCCAAAGAACCAATTTTGCTTTATCCCCAAAGCAGTATGCTGCTCTTCAGATGCCTGCTGGTTGATCACCGTGTTTCTTCCTTCGATATAAGCACCTACTGCATTTACATCTACACCTGTGCCTGCCCTGAATTTTTCATTGGGAGCAAAGAAAATGTTGTTGGCTATATGTCCGTTACCGGCTACTGCATATTGGTTATAAACAGAAGGCTGGTTCATTCTCAAAGCTCTCGGAAAACCGGTAAAAACGGAATTGGTAATGGTTACTGCAGTTCTTCTTCTTAAATCTACCGCATGGGCATAATTGCCATTGCCAGGATTGGTACCAGTTGCTATGGGACCAATTATGGTAAAATTAGAGAAGGTACCGGTAGTATAAGGTGGTACATCGTTGTCATTTGGTCCGTTATCACACTCAAAAGCATTGGATTCAGACTGATCAGCATAACCTGGATATCTTACGGCTAGTCCAAACTGAACATTACCTGAATATCCAAAGTCTACGTCGAAATCATCGTCCCACATGGCAAAAGAAATTAAATTCTTTCCGTTTACAGTACCGCCAAACCACTCAAAGCCATCGTCTCCACCATAGGAAACCATCACATTTTCGAATTTGGTACCGCTTCCTACCCCACCAAGGGTAATGGAATTGGTTTCATTGTTTACAGATAGTTCGATACCGGCAAATTCAACTCTTAAGAATTCATAAACTCCGGAATTGTCATCGTTCATAGAAGCATCATTTCTACCGAAATTGACCGCAGGGCTGATGCCTTCTATTTGAGGATTGACCTGATTGGTCTGGGCATTTCCTAATATTACCAAACCGCCCCAGTCTCCCTTATCACGAAGACCCGCTTCTTGGTCTGATGTCATGACTATAGGTCTTTCTGCTGTACCCTGTGCCATCATTTTCCCACCTCTATCGATAATAAGGGTTCCTCTTGTTCTCTTATTTCCAAGAATTACAGTACCAGGTTCAACAGTTAGCACCTGACCTTCTCTAACGAATGTCTGCCCTACGATTAGATATTTTTTATCCGCCGTAAGTGTACGGGTAGTAAGGTCACCTTGTAGTTCGACCAAATCACTGTTTGATGGATCGTTGACATCTACTATCGGATCTTCCGAACATGCCATCCCTAGTATTAACAGGGATAATGATGCAAAAATGGATAACTTTTTCATTTTGATAATTTAGAATTAGATTATTGTTTATTTACTCTTTAAAATGTATACATAACAGAAGTGGTGAATAGCGAACCTCTCTTAAACTGAAATATAGGGTTATCCACATCTGTGTTGATTTTAGTAGAACCGGTCAGGAAGCTGGAGTTCTCGAAGAACCTGTATTTGGCATTGAATACATCCTGCACGCCACCTCTCCAGGTAAATTTATTACTTATACGCTTGCTGAAGGTAATATCAAGGGCATGCCTAGGCAGTTCAAAAATGGTGGGGAATAAATAGTTACCCACAGCATAGATACGCTGGCCAAAGATATTGTAGGCCGCCCCCACCTGTAGCCCTATCACTTCGTCATTATAAACCAATCCGGAATTGATGATATAGGGAGACTGCCCCTGTAACGGTCGCTTCTGGTCTTGGGCTAAATCTGCATCTGGACCAAAATCTACCTGAGACTGAATCAAGGAGGCATTTAGATTGAGGCTGAAATTATTTAAAAATTGACTGGGAAATACCCCCGCAAAAGATTTTCTGATCTCCAATTCTGCACCCACATTATAAGCACTATTGGCATTACCAAAATTAAACCCTGGTCCTTCTGTCTGTACCACGATTCTGGTTTCTATAGGGTTTTGAAAATATTTATAGAATACGCCAAGACTAATCATTTCTCCTACTCGCGGATAAGTTTCTATTCTTAAATCCAAATTGTGTAGGTCTGCTACCTTTAAATTAGGATTGCCATCAAAAGTCGCTTCCATCCTAAAATCATAGTATTGGAATGGAGCTATTTCTCTAAACTCAGGACGGTTTACTGTTTTGCCATAGCCAAACCTGAGCTGTGTCTGCTCAGTAAATGCATAATCCAAATTCAAAAAGCCCAATGGAGAAAATATAGGATTTTTAATGTTTAATGGTCCAGCATCATTATTACCATTCAAATTTTGAATATTATATTCCATCCTGGTGCCACCTGATATATTCAAGCTTCCAATAGGATAAACAATAGATAAATAACCCGCGGACAATAAATTGGTACCAGAGTAACTGTCCACCGGTCGGGTGCCTTCTTCTACTACCAGTCCATTGCTTCTTCTAATATTTTCAGGGGAAAAAATTTCATCCAAAGGCAAATATCTTATTTGCTCCCCGATCACCGGATCATTGGCTCCTCCTGGGTATAAATAGCTGAAATATCTTGAATTGAATTCCCTGTTTCTATAATCAACTAGGTACCCTGCCTTAAAAATTTTGGGACGGTCTTCACTCCCGCCAAAATTCTTTTCAAAATTCAGTCCATTAGAAACCCCATATTCTGTTAAATCACCCCAGTATCTACCCGTATCAAAAAGATTGGAGCTTGGAGGTAGGGTCATGGCATAAGCTTCTTCACCTGTTTGTGAAAAGTTAACCGTTCTAAACCTTCTGAGATCCGGCTCCTGCTCACCAAGATAATTTATTCCTACTATCCAATTCAGAGATGATTTAGATATGGGAAAGCTATGGTTACCTTCCAGTTGCCCGGAATAGATTGATCTACTCCTATAACCTAATAAATAATTTCTTCTTCGTAACCCAGCAAGCTGTACTGCGTCAAAACCCTCTCTCATAATGGTGACATTTTCACCGATTTGATTATAAAGGTTTTTAAAAGAGATACTGTTAAAGGCATTTATCTTATAGTTCCAATTTGAAGTAATACCTACCCTGTTATCTTTTTCATAGCTCATATCATCATATGCCAATCTATTGAGAATAGGTTGAGAAACATCTTCCCAGGTAAAATACCGCGAAAAATCGCGGCTATAACTTTGGTAAGACTGTGAGATATTAAAGCTGGTTACTGTACTTATGCTTGAGGCTCCTTTTAAATTGAAATATCTGCCTAAAGTGACGGCGGCCCTTTGATCGGGAATGGCCATAGTTTGCTGAGCTACAAAATCATTTCTGAAGCTTTTTCCCACTCTTTCTCTAAATTCAGAAAACCTATTGGAATTGACCATTTCATCTGTAGATGGCACATTCGAAGGCAGATCCCGCAATCCTCCATCAAAACCTAAAATATCGGTTTTCGATCCCTGTGCCTGTAAATGATTCCCAAAGGTGGTACCAGCCCTCACGCCAATCCCATATTCTACTGTAGTAAAATTTTCCTCAACCGCATTTTTAGTATAGAGCTTTATCAATCCCCCAGCAAAATCTCCAGGGTTTTCAGGTGATCCGCTTTTAAAGACCAGCATCCTGTCCAATGCAGAGGATGGGATCAGGTCAAACGAAAATGTCCTCCTGTCCACTTCGGTGCTTGGTGCAATGGCATTGTTGATCATGACCTGGTTATACCGCTCCGGTACTCCCCTTACCATGATAAATCTGTTATCCACCACGGTTACGCCCGGAACACGGCTCATGACCTGGGCGGCATCCCTGTCCTGGGAAATACGGATCTGCTCTGCGGAAATCCCACTTACCACGTTCAGCGAACGTTTGATTTCAGAAATCACGGCCATCTGGGTATTGGTCTCCCTTGATGCAGTTACCAATACTTCTCCCAAATTCCCCAGATCTTCTTCTAACTTTACATCCAATACCGTAGTCCTGTCGGCTACAACTATGACACCTTCCAGCCTCACAGTTTTGTATGAAATAAAAGACACCAGTAACTTATAATTACCGGCCTCTACTCTATTAAGCTCAAAAGAGCCATCCAGATCGGTGGCCACTCCCAGAGAACTGCCTTCAATTCTCACATTGGCGCCGATGATGGTTTCTCCCGTTTGAGCATCAGTCACCACTCCTTTAATAGTGCCTGATTGTGCAAATACACTTCCGGTGAGGAGTGCTAATGCAAGGGTTAAACGTAAAATTTTTTTCATTGATATTTGTAGTAAACGAACACCACAAATGTCACTAGCCAATGTAAACTGGATAGGTAGAAAAAGTTAATTATCGGTTAATTGAACTTATTAAAAACCAAAAAACCATCGCAATAACTTAATATTGCGATGGTTTTATTAATATATTGTTCAAATATGTAGCCGAATGCCTATTTGAATGTTACGGATTTATTAAGCGGAATTTTATCCAAGACTATATCTATCAGGTCTCTTGTGCTTACATTATCCGCCTCAGCTTCATAATTAAGTATAATTCTGTGGTTAAGCACATCCTGTGCTATAGATTTTATATCTTCAGGAAGTACATAGTCTCTTCCTTCCATCATAGCTGCTGCTCTTGAGGCTAGATTAAGGTTGATACTGGCCCGTGGGGATACACCGAACTGTATGTATTTGGCCTCTTCAGTCAATCCGTATTTTTGCGGAAATCTGGTAGCAAATACCAGTTCGATAATGTAGTTTTCCAAGGGCTCAGCTATCTTAACTTCATTGATCTTAGCCCGTATGGCAAAAATATCCTCCTTGGAAAGCACCGCATTTACTTCAGACATGTACTGCATATTGGACATTCTGCGCATGACCTCCAGTTCATCCGCTTTGGAAGGGTAATCTATGTGGACTTTCATCATAAACCTATCCACCTGCGCTTCAGGGAGAGGGTAGGTTCCCTCTTGGTCCACCGGATTTTGGGTAGCCAATACCAAGAATGGCCTGTCCAAATTAAAGGAAGTCTCCCCTATAGTCACCTGCTTTTCCTGCATGGCTTCCAGTAAAGCTGACTGCACCTTGGCTGGAGAGCGGTTAATTTCATCTGCTAATATGATATTTGAAAATATAGGACCCTTTTTTACTTCAAAATCACCATTTTGCTGATTATAAATCATGGTCCCTATAAGGTCTGAAGGCAATAGATCAGGAGTAAACTGGATGCGCTTAAAATCCAGGTTGATCACCTTGGCAAGCGTATTTACCGTCAGGGTCTTAGCCAGCCCAGGCACCCCTTCTAAAAGAATATGTCCATTGGTAAATAAACCTATTAAGAGTCTGTTGACCATCCTGTCCTGACCTACTACAACTTTTTTTACTTCATTGATTACTTCCCGGATTTTTTCCTGATGCATGTGCATATGTTATATGGTACTATGGATAATTTAAAAAGAAACCAATAATCGATCTGGTACTATAGGGATGCCAGCTGACTTTATTCCTAAAGAACATCCCTGTACTCATTTCCATTTGGTATCTATATAGCAAAACCTCCCTGAGAGAATTTCCAATTCCGAAATTAAAACATTTCTCCATTTAACACAATCTAACGTCGATTCTTATTTCTATTGGGGAAATGAGGGGATTTTGCTTCCCCTAATTTAAATTTCCCTGGTTCAATTCTGAGCAGGGAATAAATTTCTTCACGCGAATAAGACCGCACCTCTCCTACCTCAAATCCTTCTATGGTCAAATCCTCCATAGACCAGCGCACCAGCCGAAGGGTAGGGTAGCCTGCTGCTGCAGTCATTTTCCTTACCTGCCGGTTTTTCCCCTCTATCAAGGAAAGTTTGATCCAGGTATCTGGTACATTTTTACGGTACCGGATCGGCGGATTTCTGGGGGGAAGGGTCACATTTTCCGGCAGACTAACGGTTGCTTTTTTTGTAAGGTATGATTTTCCATCTACTGTAATTTTTACCCCGGCAGCTAGAAGGTGCAGGGCTTCCTTTTCAGGTATGCCCTCCACTTGGGCCAGATAGGTTCTTTCATGACCGAATAGGGGATTGAGCAGATGATGGTTCAGTGATTTATCATCGGTAAGCAGCAAAAGGCCCTCACTGTCTTTATCCAATCTTCCCACTGGATATACTTCTACAGGAAAATCCCCTATATCTCTTAGTGTATGGTCATCTCCGGAAAACTGACTCAGAATTCCATAAGGCTTATAAATGACAAAATAGTGCGGCATAATATGGTAATGTAGCTTAGGTCAAATAACCTTTACCAAAAAAATCAATGGCAAAGGATGATCAGCTACCACAGCCGATACAATCAAAATGGCTATCCATAGGTTTGGTACCGTTGAGCTGCATTTCCAGATTGTGGATCTGGTCCCGATATTCCATGTCTTCAAACATGTTTCCGGTAAGCATGGCTTTCAGTCTATCAATCTCCTGCTCTAAAGCTGTTTTTTGTTCCGTGTTCATATTTCTCTGCTTAAGTTTTATACATAAATATATAAAAGTTATGTAAAGTTCACCATTTTTAAAGAAAGAGATCACAGCTTCAAAATCCGGGTGACGGAACCAAATCTAACAATTTGGACTTTAAAAAGTTAAGTTTTCAAAACAGTCTGATTAAATATATACCCATTATGAAAAAGTACGGATTATTGATTGTATGTTTTTTAATGCTAACAGGTGGACCTCTATTGGCCCAGTCACGTAGTAGTAATGACACCATCATCGTAAGAAATGATGATTTTAGGAAAGCGGAGAAAGATCTGAAAAAAGCAGAAAAGGATCGAAAAGCTTATCAGAAAGAAATCAAAAAACTGGACAAAGCTACCGATAGACTAAGAAAATATGTGGTTAAATTTGAGGCTGACCAGCGTAAAGGTAAGCTTTCACCAATAGAAATAGGCAAAAGAGAACGTAAGATAAAAGACCAGGAAAAGAAAATAAATAAAATCCAGAAGCGGATAGATAAAATGGATAAAAAGAAACGAAAAAGCAGGACCTAACCTTTAGCTATTCTATTTCATAGTTTACAACTTTTTAATAGCTTTGGCGTTAGCGGAGAAAAGAGATCTACCTCTTTAAGTATTTGTCATAAGAGTAATACTTCATATTGGCTGATTTCAACTAGACCCTAGATAAACACTAAATTCAGATGAAAAAAATTTCCGTTTTCTTTATTTTAATGACTTTATTCAGTGGAATCATCTATGCCCAAGAAAAAAGCCAAAAAGAAATAAAAGCTGCCCAAAAAGAGGAAAAGAGAATAGATAAACAGATCAAAGCTGAACACAAAGCTACTGCCCAATACTTAGAGAATAAAAGTAAGCTCAAAAAAGCCAACCGCGAACTGGTCAAGGATACCAAAAGATTTGAAAGACAAAAGAGACGGGAGAATCTTTCACCAAAAGATATCCGAGGGTGGGAAGCAGATCTTATCAATCAGCGTAGAAAAATAGAAAAATTAGAAGCTGATATAGAAAAATATCATCAGCGCTATGGAAAGAACATTAGTTATAAATAATAAAAAGGGGAGCTTCCACAACCTCCCCCTTTTTTATTATTGAATTTTCAGTTGAATGTTTTGGTCTTTTGGAGATCGGAGATCGATCAGGTAGCCATTTATTATAGCATAATGAACCATACCTTCTTTTTCAAGGAGGAAATTAGCCTTACTCCCTAATTTAGCCCCTGCTTTTAAATCTCCTGTGGATTGAAAGATATTAATCGGGAGCTGGTGGATGGAATTATTTACTGTTTTTACCCGCAACCATAAATACCCTTTCTTTAGCATATCCATAGTTTCCTCATAGCTGGGTAATGCATTCAGCTCTTTTTCATAAACTTTCCCTTCTTTCATCACATATCCCTCCGCATCTATTTCATCATAACCATAATATACCGATAGGTCACCGATATCGATAATAGAGCTTTCAGTATAATAGCCCTCTTCTCCTTCTATTTCCCTCCTTCTTATGCCCAGATCTACCATATATTCCAGGTCATCCCTTTTAATGGTGACATTCCGCAGCATCACATCCATCAGCTTGGAATCATTGTCCGGAATGGCAAAATAATCGGCTACCTCGTATTGGGTGTAGGATGCTTGGGCTATTTCATAAAGCGCATTTAGGATGATTATGAAATTTAATTCCCTTATGTATTGCTTTTCAGGATCACCAGGGTATCCTCCTGATTCTATCAAAATGGCACTGGTCCCCCATCGCTGAAAATTATCCCCAAAGGCCCTTGGTTCAAATCCATCATCGTATTTTCCGACATGCCCAGGGATGATCTCCTGCAGTAGCCCGTTCATTCCTACAATGACCTGCAGCGCTCTTCTCCTTACATCATTTATTTCAGTTTCATAATTAAAAGCGGGAGCCAATACAGAAATAGTAGCCGGTTTTGGCGTTCTTTCTACATTATAATAGATCTGCTGATCATGAAGGTTGAACCCAAAATCAGGACCGAAATCCTCTCTGGCCTTCCGTAGGATGACTGATTCAGGAGAAGTCAATTGTATAGCATCCCGATTGAGGTCTATATCCAAAGCATTTCTCCTGATAAAGGCTTCAGCTCCATCAGGATTAACCATTGGAATGAACCTTAGATCCAGTTTTTCCCGTATGGTTTGCCTGATAGATTCAAATTCATCATCGCCGGCTTCCAGGAAGTTGAACAAATCAAAAAGAGCCATAGTAGCGGTACTTTCATTGCCATGCATCTGCGACCATAACAGTACTTTTATATCACCCTGACCATAGCCCAACTGATAGATATCCCGTGCTTCTATACTAGACCCAAGTTTAGTGACACGGTACACATCTCCAAATTGTCGCTTTTCGATCAGGGGTAAAATATCTTTATGCTTAAACCTTCTATGGGTTATAGACTGCTCTTTATATAGATCATAAGCTGCTTTCCAGATACCTTTGTCAACCGGACCATTATTTTGTCTACCCAGGCAAAAATGGCTTACTACATAGAACAAAATGATACATACTGATAGCTTCTTCATCATTTTTTGGACTTTCATACAGATTATAAGTACTTCGTCAAATATGTCTTTTTATTTTGGCCCAAAATAACAAACTTCGAATAATATTTAA
This sequence comes from Anditalea andensis, assembly GCF_000714815.1. Taxonomy (GTDB): domain Bacteria; phylum Bacteroidota; class Bacteroidia; order Cytophagales; family Cyclobacteriaceae; genus Anditalea; species Anditalea andensis. The sequence goes on from NZ_JMIH01000028.1 coordinate 198,658, forward strand.
GATCCCGTTATCACAAGAAATTCATATGGCTATAAACTTACAGGTTCTTGTAAAAGAATTACCTTTAAAACACACTTTTACAATTGCTCACCAAAGCAGAGATTCCCAGGAAACGGTCATAGTAAGATTAGAAGAAGACGGTATCATAGGCCTGGGAGAAGCCACTACCAATCCATTTTATGGCATTACAGTAGACAATATGAAATCTTCTTTGGCATCGGCCAGGTCCATCATTGAAAGCAGCCTATGGGAGACGCCCGAACAGCTGTGGTCCCTTACCAAATCCATCTTTTTTGCCAATCCATTTGCCCAATGTGCACTGGATATGGCTGCATGGGATCTGTATACCAAAAAGAAGGGCATAAAACTCTATGAATACCTGAACCTTGACCCAAACCAGATCCCTACTACAAATTTTACTATAGGAATAGACACCATAGACAAAATGGTGGCCAAAATGAAAGAAGTAGAATGGCCCATTTACAAGATCAAACTGGGAACTGATCATGACCTGGATATCATCAGAGAACTAAGGAGGCACTCCGATGCGGTGTTCAGGATAGATGCCAACTGTGCCTGGACTGCGGCCCAGGCCATCGAATATTCTGATGAACTACAGCAGCTGAATGTAGAATTCATGGAACAGCCCTTGGCAAAAAATGATCTGGAAGGCATGAAAGAAGTCTATCAATATAGCAAACTGCCAGTCATTGCAGACGAAAGCTGTATCATAGAGTCAGATGTTAAAAAATGCCATGGCCTCTTTCACGGTATCAATGTCAAATTGGTCAAAGCTGGAGGTATCACCCCCGGACTTAGAATGCTGCATGAAGCCAAGCGTCTGGGCATGAAAACCATGGTGGGCTGCATGACCGAGTCATCAATAGGCATATCTGCTATAGCACACATTGCACCTTTATTGGATTATGTAGATATGGATGGGGCCATGCTTTTGTCCCAAGATATCGCTTCGGGTGTAAATATTATCCCCGGTAAAGTTACTTTTCCCGATGGGCCAGGTATAGGAGCAAGCCTGAAATAATCAAACCGGCTCATGAAACATTATCCTATCCAATCTAAAGTAGACAGAACCATTGTATATGGTAATGAGGAGTTTCTATATTTCAGCGGGACCAGCTATCTGGCTATGGCAAATCTCCCGGCCTTTGAAGAGCAGATTATTCTGGGCCTAAATAAGTACGGTGCCAGCCATGGCTCCAGCCGTGGCAGCAACCTTCAGCTCCAGGTATATGAGGATTTTGAAAGGTTCTTTTCCCATCAGGCAGGTGCAAGTAGGGGCTTATTGTTCAGCAGCGGTTTTTTGGCAGGCACTGCTGCTGTAAAAGTTATAGAAGCCTCCTCAGATATATTATTGGTGGCTCCTGATGCCCATCCCGCCATTGTTTTACCTGAACATACTGCCTCCCCTTCCATGTCATTTGACACTTGGTCACATGACTGTTTATCTGTAGCTAGGGCCAACGAAGGTAAACATATTACTTTCCTCAGCAACGCTGTCGACCCATTAAAGCTGGATATCCATGATTTTAAATGGATAAATAGTCTTCCTGACCATAACACTTATACCTTACTCATCGATGATAGCCATGCCTTTGGGCTGATCGGAAAAGGTATTTTTGGTACATACGAAAAATGGTCCCGGCTTCCTGTGGATCTAATCGTGTGTGGCTCACTGGGCAAGGCACTGGGAATACCAGGGGGCATAGTAATGGGTAATGAAAATTTTATTACAAGGCTGGAACAAGAAACCATGTTCAGGTCAGCTTCCCCTCCAAGTCCCGCTTTTTATGAAGCCTTTCTAAACAGCCAATCCTTATATGAGAAACAACAGCTCACATTAAAAGCAAATATCGCACTTTTTAAACAGTTAACCGTAGATCTGGACTATCTGAAATCATGTGATCAATATCCGGTATTTGCTTTTGAGGATGATAAGTTAGTGGAAAAACTTGAAAAAGAAAATATCATCATTTCTTCCTTCCCCTACCCAGAAGTGACCGATCCATGCATCAACCGAATCATTCTGTCTGCTTATCACCAGGAAAAAGACATTCATAGACTTGCCTCCTGTCTGAAAGATATAGGTTAAACCTTTTTTGTGTTTTAAGAAAAAGTAAAGGAACTGGTAAATAATGATGGTTTGGCAGTTTTATTTGATATTTGCCACTGTATATTAGCAGGTGATCAGTCTGTAGACTGTAAACTTAGCATTTCGCGGAATATATACTGGGACTTTTTAACTTTCCTGTTAAAGTGAGCCCATGCAAAGGCAAGATTGCCAACACCCGCACCGTAACTCAGCAAGGCAAACGTCCAATTTTTTTCTAAAATCAAAAAAAACAGTCCAATCAAAAATGTCACCACTAACCAAAAATATAAAAAGAAAATGGATCCTGGAAAAAGGGTGTATTTTATAAATAGGATGCATCCTGCACGGGTATGGTCTATATTTCCATGTATAAGGGGTAAAAAAGTATCTCCGCTATCCACACTTAAGGAAAGGTGAAAAGTATCTTCTTTCACCTTTCCATTGAATATCTTCTGAACCTGAAAATCTTCCACCTGTAGGTAACTGACATTTTTGGTTACAGCATCCAGTCTCCTCACTACTTCATTGGCAGTAAGTGAGGATACCAGTACCTCTGTATGTTGGGGAATTAGGTTCATACATGAAAAACAGAAATCAAATACAATAGTTTATCCTTTCACGGCAATACAGGAGATTTCCACATTAACATTTTTAGGTAATCTGCTCACTTCAACGGTCTCTCTGGCAGGGGGATTTTGTTTAAAATATTGTCCATAAGCTTCATTAATAGTACTAAAATCATCCATGTTTTTGATGAAGATACTGCATTTTACCACATGCTCAAAGCCATAACCCGCTTCGCTCAAAATGGCATCCAAGTGTTTCATCACGGCATGGGTTTCTTCGGTGATGTTTTCATTGATCAGTTCACCTGTTTCTACATCCAAGGCGATCTGCCCTGATACATATAAAGTTTGGCCGGCTTTGACCGCTTGACTATATGGTCCAAGAGGGGCAGGAGCTGATGTGGAGTTGATGATTTCTTTCATAGGAAATAAGTTAGAAAATAAGTATGAGTATATGGGTCTTTCGGATTTATACCTTAATTGTAAAAATAGGGATTTCTTTTTTATTGACTATGCGCAAAACGTAAAGATCCTGCCAATATCTCATATAGCAGACTATTTAATATCGCAAAGCATCACTATTATGTACGTTTCTGAAATTTATAATACGCTTATTGATATCATCGGGAGATTTGATGCCGGTTAACCTGCATTTCTCCCCATAAAACTGTAATTTTGCCCTTAATTTAGAACCAGATAAAACCCTAATATGGCAGTAAAGCAATACATACAGCAACATCAGGAAAAATTTTTGAACGAACTGATTGATCTTTTAAAAATCCCTTCAGTCAGTGCAGACCCCAAATTCAAAGGAGATGTACTCCAAGCAGCTGAATTTGTAAAAGAGAGCCTGATCAAAGCTGGAGCAGACAAAGTAGAAGTATGTCAGACAGCTGGCTATCCTATTGTCTATGGAGAAAAAATAATCGATCCATCCGCACCTACTGTATTGGTTTATGGGCATTATGATGTGCAGCCAGCTGATCCCTATGAGTTATGGGATTCACCCCCTTTCGAACCGGTCATCAAAAAGACCGAAAGCCATCCCGAAGGAGCTGTTTTTGCCCGTGGATCAGCTGATGACAAAGGACAGTTTTACATGCATGTAAAGGCCTTTGAAGCCATGATGCAGACCAATGAACTCCCCTGTAACATCAAGTTCATGATAGAAGGTGAGGAAGAAGTCGGGTCCAATAATCTAGAAAGCTTTGTCAAAGAAAATAAGGACAAACTAAAAGCAGATGTGATCCTGATATCCGATACGAGTATGCTCTCATTGGAGACCCCTTCCATCACTGTAGGACTTAGAGGTCTGGCTTACATGCAGGTGGAAGTGACTGGTCCCAACAGAGACCTTCACAGCGGTACCTATGGCGGAGCGGTGGCCAACCCGATCAATATATTGTGCCAGATGATCGCTTCCCTACAGGATGAAAATAATCACATTACCATTCCGGGATTTTATGATAAGGTAGAAGAACTTTCTTTGGAATATAGGGCCCAACTGAATAAAGCTCCGTTTGACGAAGCTGATTATAAAAAGAAGCTAAATATAAATGAACTACATGGAGAGAAAGGCTATACCACTATAGAAAGAACAGGTATACGGCCTACACTGGATGTAAACGGTATCTGGGGAGGCTATACTGGAGAAGGAGCCAAAACGGTATTGCCATCGAAAGCGTATGCCAAAATCTCTATGAGGCTGGTGCCAAATCAGGACCATAAAGAGATAGCAACGCTCTTTCAAAACCATTTTGAATCTATCGCACCAAAATCAGTAAAGGTAAAAGTAACCCCACATCATGGGGGACAGGCAGCAGTAGTCCCTACAGACTCTGCCGGATACCGGGCAGCAGAAGCCGCTATATTAGATGCATTCGGAAAAAAAGCCATTCCAACTCGTGAAGGTGGCTCTATACCTATTACATCTTTGTTCCAGCAGGAACTAGGTCTGGATCCCATTTTACTTGGTTTTGGTCTGGATACAGATGCCATCCATTCTCCAAATGAACACTATGGGGTAAAAAATTATTTTATGGGGATAGAAACCATTGCCCTGTTTTTTAAGCACTTTAAAAACGCTGCCCAATAATCATTTTGCCGGTTCCTATAGGTAATGCTGCTAACGGTGATTTTTAGCTGTCTACTCCTGTAGGAACCTTTATGTCTACTGAAAGTATTCCAGTGAAGGCCTTGATAATAAATCATTTTTACTACGCATCCTTTTAGGGCTAATCAATAAAATATTGGAACTAAATTGTTTAATTTGCCCTTGATTATTCAGATTAGCTTACATCACACCTAAAAATGGTCAATTCGTTGAAATTTCTATTGAATGCGGCATTGTTTATCATGCTGTCTTTTTCCGCTCATTCTCAGATTATTTCACCCCCAAAATGGGACATTAAATTAAGCGACCAACCCCTGATCATAGGAGAAGAGGCTTCTATTACTTTTCAGGCACAGATACCATTCAACTGGTATATCTATTCCAATGATTTTGAAGATGTGGGCCCAATTCAGATCAGCCTCAGCTTGGATCAGGCCAACGGAATCACCAGAAAAGGAGATTTGGTAGCTATAAATCCTAAAACCAAGTTTGATGAGGTTTGGGATGACAATGTAAAGTATTTCGAAAGAGAAGGGAATTTTAAGCAGGTCTTTACTGTAACAGCAGAGAAAGTGAATATCCGCGGCACCTTAGAGTATCAGATGTGTTCTGAGATTACAGGGCAGTGTATATTATACGAAGAAGAATTTACCCTCACCGGCACTGCCACAGAAAAAAAAAAAGTAGGCACTGAGAATCCGGTAGTCCGGCAAGATGACGAAGAAGAAGTCATAATTGAACCGGATACGCTGGCAGTACAGGAAGATGCTACCCATTTGCGGGAAAAAGCCGCCCCCTCTCATGTAGAAACTGGAGAAGATGCGGGTTCTATGTTTACTTTTATGCTGGTAGCTTTTCTAGCAGGCCTGGCAGCACTACTGACGCCATGTGTCTTTCCGATGATCCCGATGACGGTGACCTTCTTTACCGGAAGATCGAATAGCCGTGCACAGGGCATCAGGAATGCTTTTATATATGGTTTTTCCATCATAGCCATCTACACGATTGCCGGGACTTTGGTAGCCGCCATACAGGGGCCTGAATTTGCCAACTGGCTATCCACTCACTGGGCACCCAATGTATTTTTCTTCTTGGTGTTCATCTTTTTCGGACTTGCTTTTCTGGGCATGTTCGAACTCACACTTCCTAGTGGGCTAGTCAATGCGGTAGATGCCAAAGCTGATAAGGGGGGCCTGACCGGATTGTTTTTTATGGCTTTTACCCTGGTACTTGTTTCCTTTTCCTGTACAGGCCCTATCGTTGGGTCTATATTGATAGAATCGGCAGGAGGCCAGCTTCTTAAACCCATATTGGGCATGTTTGCTTTTTCACTGGCTTTTGCCATTCCCTTTACACTATTTGCCATTTTTCCAGAGTGGTTAAACAGTTTACCAAAATCAGGGGGTTGGCTTAATTCTGTAAAAGTGGTCTTAGGATTTCTTGAATTGGCACTGGCCTTTAAATTTCTGAGCATAGCAGATCAGGTGTATCATTGGGGAATATTGGATAGGGATATCTATATAGTCATCTGGATTGTCATATTTGCAATGCTAGGCTTCTATTTATTGGGTAAAATCAGGTTACCACATGATTCACCTATGGAAAAGATAGGTGTTCCACGTCTATTGCTTTCTATGCTCACCTTCGTATTTGTGCTGTACATGGTCCCTGGCCTATGGGGAGCTCCACTGAAATCACTGAGCGGATACCTGCCTCCGATGGCTACACATGATTTTAATCTCATAAAACTGATCCGGGAAAGCGGAGGCCCAGCACAGTCAGAAGGCAACCAGCTGGACGACAGGCCTAAATATGCTGATTTTTTACATTTGCCTCACGGGATACAGGGATACTTCGATTACGAGCAGGCTCTGGCAGCTGCAAGAAGAGCGGATAAGCCACTGTTTATTGATTTCACCGGGCATGGATGTGTAAACTGTAGAGAAATGGAGGCCAAGGTATGGGTAGAAACGCCCGTACTAAGCAGATTAAAGGAAGATTTCATAGTGGTAGCCCTTTATATAGATGAGCGCTATGAACTGCCTGAATCAGACTGGTATACTTCCCAATATGACGGCAAAGTAAAAAAGACTATAGGTAAGCAGAATGCGGACTTCCAGATCACCAGGTTTAATAATAATGCTCAGCCTTATTATGTCATCTTGGATACCAATGAGGAATTATTGGTAAGCCCAAAAGCTTATGATTCCAACGTGCAGCGATTTGTAGACTTCCTTGATTCCGCCAAAGCGGCTTTTCAATCAGGGAAGTAGATGCCTGGATTGCTATTGGAATCCTTCTTAGAACAGATACCTGAACTGTACCTGATATAAACACTGATAAAAAAAAAGATTCACCAAAATATACATGGTATCTTTGGTGAATCTTTTTTTATAGGTGAAGCTAATGAAGCTTAGCCATAAATATCATTTAATATTCCGGCCAGCCTTAACCCTCCGGCCAGTAATCTTTCCTCTACCAGATTGTAGTATTTGTAGTTATATTCGTAACTGAGCCTGTTGTTATCCGGCACGTCATAAACCATCGGCCTGAGTGCCATAGCTTCTTTCAACCAATCAATTGGAGTAGCTTTTTGATATTCCTTCACCAGATTTTTGTTGGCTCTACGGTTAAGGTGTTGCGCTATTTCAGAGAAACTCAGGTTTTGTCCTTCGATCATTTTGGTATCCCAGACACTATGCAGATTAGTCTCCTGATTAAAGTAGTTTACCTTGACATCATTACCGCCTTTGTCGTCGCCTCTTCCCACATGTAGGGGCTGATGCAGATCGCCTACTATATGTACGAGCATTTTCAGGTATTCCCTTTCCTGCTGTTCTGAAAGTTTCCCTTCTTTGAGTTCATTGATGATGATCAGAAGCCTTTCATAAGCATCCCCTGTCTCCTCCTGCACTGATTTTTCATAGCTTTCTCCATCCGGAACGGTAACCCAATGCCAGGTAGCAGTATGGTCATAGTTTTTATCAGATCTGATTTCATCCATCCAGTTGGCTACCATAGGCAATGATTCATGGCCCAGTATTCTTTCTATCTGTTTTTTAGTTTTACTGTTGATATGCCACTCGGCAAGCTGTCCCACTACCCGGTGCCCGTTTTGACCCCAGCCAAAAGACTCCGACATAAAGGCCATCAAAATGAATAAGGCCGTGATTGATTTCTTCATTTAATTAAATTATTATATGGTTTTGACCTTGGTATTCTCCACCTATTACATCCATACTCTGACATCCGCCACCGGAAATTGTTACCTACAGGCGATTTTATCCACCCTGGTCTGGTGACGACCTCCTTCAAATTCGGTGGTAAGGAAGGTAAGAACCATTTTTTCTGCCAGTTCAAAAGTTATAAATCTGGCGGGAAGGGCGAGTACGTTGGCATTGTTATGAGACCTTGCCAGTACTGCCAGCTCTTCATTCCAGCACAATGCTGCGCGGATCCCCTGGTGTTTATTTGCCGTAATGGCTACCCCATTACCACTGCCACAGATTACAATTCCGAATAAATATTCGCCCGATTCGATAGCCGTAGCCAAAGGATGAACATAATCTGCATAATCCACAGAAGCATTGGAGTCAGGGCCGAAATCCTTGACTTCATAGCCTGCTTCCAAAAGTGATTTGATCAGCTTTTCTTTATATTCATAACCTGCATGGTCACCGCCTATTGCTAATTTAATTGCCATTGTTTACTTTGTTTGATCTGTTATAAAGCCTCTTCTCTACGTTGTTTTTCCAGACGTTTGGCAATCATGATACCTGCTTCATAAAGAAGCAATATGGGCATCGCGATCAGCACCTGGCTGATGACGTCTGGTGGGGTAATGACTGCCGCTATGACGAGGATACCTACTATGGCATGCCTTCTATATGCTTTGAGTGCAGCTGCAGTTACCAATCCTGACCTGGATAAGAAATATATCACTACCGGAAGCTGGAACATAATAGCCGAAGCCAATACCAGCATCATCAATGTGGAAACATAGGATGTGATGTCAAATTCATTTAAAATGGAAGGGTCAAGCTGGTAATTGGCCAGAAAGTTAATGGATAAAGGTGAAAGAATGAAGTATCCGAAAGCTGCTCCTCCGAAGAAAAGCGCACTTACAAAGAATACTGCTCCTCTGGCAGCATTTCTTTCTGTAATATGTAACCCAGGACTGATAAATCGCCATATTTCCCAAAACAGGTAGGGAAAAGCTACTATGATCCCCACCACAAAAGAGGAAGTGACATGCATGGAAAACTGTCCTGTCATCTGCCTGCTCTGGATGATAAAAGGCAGTTCTTCTATGCACAGGGCGGAGAGGTTGAGGGAATTACCTATGCTGCACAGTATCCTATAGGTGATAAAATCAACTTTAGATGGTCCCAGGATAATGGTTCCGAATACAATACTTTTAGATAAGAATGCTATAATAGTAAATACCAATACTGCTGCAATGGACCGGAGCAAATGCCACCGCAATTGCTCCAGGTGATCCAAAAAGGACATATTGGCTTCTTCTTCTTCGTGAATTTGATCCAGTGCCACTAATGTGTATGTTTAATATAAAGGGAATTGAACCATCCAGCTATTGACTTCTTCTTTGATCTGAGCGAGCTGATCATCATTTTCATGATGGGTCAGGGCCCGGTCTATAAGGTCTACTATTTTCAGCATATCTGCTTTACCCAATCCGCGGGTGGTGACAGCTGCAGTACCTATTCTCATGCCTGAAGTGACAAATGGTGATTTATCATCAAACGGCACCATGTTTTTGTTTATCGTAATGTCTACTTTGCCCAGCGTCTCCTCTGCCTGCTTTCCGGTAAGGTCCTTATTTCTAAGGTCGATCAGCATCATATGGTTATCTGTACCGCCAGAGATGATCTCATAACCTTTCTGTATAAAGGCATCCGCCATAGTGGAAGCATTCTGTTTTACATTAAGCACATATTGCATATATTCATCGGAAAGTGCTTCCCCAAATGCGATGGCTTTAGCGGCAATGATATGCTCCAAAGGTCCTCCCTGGGTTCCTGGAAACACTCCCGAATCCAAAAGGGCCGACATCTTTCTTAACTCACCTTTGGGGGTTTTAATTCCAAAAGGATTATCAAAATCTTCCCTCATCAAAATCAGGCCTCCACGGGGACCTCTAAGGGTCTTGTGGGTAGTAGTGGTAACGATATGGCAATGGTCCAACGGATCGTTAAGCAAACCTCTGGCTATTAACCCCGATGGATGTGAAACATCCGCCAACAGTAAAGCACCTACCTCATCGGCAATGGCCCTTAAGCTTTCATAATCCCAGTCCCTGCTATAGGCAGAGGCACCACAGATGATCAGTTTAGGTTTCACTTCTCTGGCTTTCTCCTCTACTTTGTCATAATCGATCAGGCCAGTTTCTTTTTCTACACCATAAAAATGAGGCTGGTAGATCTTGCCCGAAAAATTTACCGGTGACCCGTGGGTCAAATGTCCGCCATGTGAGAGGTCAAATCCCAGTATGGCATCCCCTGCATTGAGACAGGCCAGGAAAACGGCCGCATTGGCCTGAGCTCCAGAATGGGGTTGAACATTGGCCCATGTAGCGCCGAATAGTTCCTTGGCACGGTCTATAGCCAACTGCTCTATTTTATCCACTACCTCACACCCACCATAATACCTTTTATTGGGCAGGCCTTCAGCATATTTATTCGTCAAAACACTACCGGCAGCTTCCATTACCTGCTTAGATGTAAAATTCTCTGAAGCTATAAGTTCTATACCTGTTTTCTGACGGTTTTCTTCCTGATCTATAAGGTCAAATATTACCTGGTCTCTTTGCATTTATTTTATACTTTTTTGGATCAATATATCTATAGCCTTCGGCCTGACCTCAAAAATAGGACTAATGCTTGTATATTCCAATCGAATATCAATATGGTAACAGCACAAATTTATTGTTAAGCAGCTGTCTTTTTTAAAATTATAATGCTTTTCACCGCTGGTGTTTTCTTTTTGCTTATATTGGATGGTTACATACATCCGTAATGAAGAATTTAGTCTATTTTACTTTCACTTTATATCTGGTGCTGTTCACGGGATGCTTCCAGTCCGGAAAGGAAGACCATGGGGAATTGGTGACCTCCGCCTATGTTTTTGACGCATATGATGCGCTGTACATAGAAGATATTTTTCATGTCCAGCTCTACCAGTCTGATGATCATTATGTAGAAATAGAAGCAGAAGAAAAACTGATGGACAAGATAGACCTTCATGTAACGGATAAAGTGCTCTATTTAAAGTTTAAAGAAAAAATTCACCCCAATCAGCCAATAAAAGTTCATATCACTATGCCTGAACTGGCCAGAATAGATATCAAAGGGGCCTGCACGATGCAAAACGTACAGGCTTTTCTCACCCCGGTAATGGTCATCCATGCAGATGGTGCCACCCATACCAATCTTCATGTAGTCGCTGATGAAATACACAGCTTTAGCAAAGGTGCAGCCATGGTAGAACTCTCAGGAAGCACCGGGCTTTTGGTCAAAGATATGGAAGGCGCAGGGGTCTTTCATGGCATGAACCTGGATGCACACAAAGCTCAGGTCAACCTGAATGGTGTAGGGAAAATATCTGTTCACGTGGAAGAATCCCTTAAAGCCAATATCAATGGTGTCGGCAAAATAGAATATTCCGGTTCTCCACCACATCTGGAAAAAAATATATCTGGTCTGGGTAAAATCGTCCAGATAAATTGATTTTTTAGAATTTATACCTTAAATGCAGTGCTATATTTCTCCCGATCTGATTGATACCAAAAGGGCGGTAAAGTGACAAATGGTCCATATAAGTCTTATTCAGTAAATTGGACCCGCTGAGGAATACATCTATTCCCTGACCGGCCACTTTAAGTTCGGCGCCTATGTTTGCCCCAAGGAGATAATAACCTGGAGTCTGCTCCTCTAACAGTGCTACCCGCTGCTGGTCCATCACCCATGAACCCAATAATTTCAGGTAGAGAGCCGATAAGCTGTTGCTGGAAAAGGATGGTCTTACCGTAATTTCCTGATTCCAGTTGAAAGCCGGAATATACGGGAGATAGGAAAGGTCAGATCTCCGCTGTCCTATCACTGTACTGTATGAGGTCATAAAATTCAGCCATTTCATAGCCATCGGATGTATTTCTACCAAAGCCTCGCCACCATAAAGGTATGCATCATCCTGTTCAAAGGACCATACCACCAGGTCCTCTACCCTTTGGTCCGTAGCGGAGAAAAATATATAGTTATCCACCCTGTTATAAAATGCTTCTGCCATTAATGTATAATGAGGGGTCCTATAACGGATGCCCAGGTCTGTCTGCACATTCTGTTCCCTTTCAAAGTTGGCATTGCCAAGCTCAAATCTAGATGTACCCGGATGTGGACCGTTGGAATAGAGCTCCGCCAGATCAGGTGCCCTAAATCCCGTTGCCAGATTGACCCTGAACCTCCATCTATCACTGGGCCTAAAGGTAGCACCCCCACTTGCGGTAATGCCCCCAAAACTTCTTTCTAAAATCCTATCTTCTGGTGCTCCCGGTAGTTCGAAACCATAAGCCAAAAACTTATCAGCCCTGGCATCGGCAGTGACTTTCCTGTGGTCATACCTTAATCCGCCCTGAAGTACCCAGTTGTTCTTATTATAATTCAGGAGAGAATAGACAGATCGGTCATCCTTTATGGCGTCAGGTATTAGGATCTCCTCCGCTTCGTCATAATTGGTATTCTGAAGATAAAAACCCTGGCCGCCTACTATCACTTCAAGTGAGGGGGAGAAGGACTTAAAATACTTGATATCATACATGAAATTTTGCTGTCTCAAACCCAGGTCGATCCCTTCAAAATCATCCTCTATCTCCTCCCTAAAGTTCCAGTGATACCCTAGTGTCACCATGATCTTATCCTCTCCCAAAAATATATTGCTGATGGAACTCAGAAAATGATCGGTCACTTGCTGGAAGGGCAGCTGCATGTTTCGGTCATTCCTTGTGGTCACCATCTCTTCTCGTTCATCTTCATCCAATATCCCCAGTCGCTGTTTTAGATAGGTATACCTGATTTTGGTGTCTCCCCACTTTTGTGACAGGCCTAGACCAGCCTTTATATTATGAGTATTAAATCGGGTATTGCCTACGGCCTGCCCGTCACCATCCAGGTAATCGGCATGGGATTCGGACGCACCTCTCAATGACCAGTTAAAACCATTTGCGCCCATCCCCTTCCATCCAGCCTCCATTCTTCCTCCCAGCGAATTACTGTATCCTCTTAAATTGATGTCCCCCTCTACCTGGCCGGCACTGGCGTCATTTTCTTCCAAAAGATGAATGACTCCTGCCATTGCTCCAGAACCATACATCAGTGAAGCGGGGCCTTTTATGATCTCCACTCCTGATATGCCTGTTTCAGTTAGCCCCAGTCCATGGTCGGCCCCCCATTGTTGGTTTTCAAATCTCGCACCCTGATATACTGACAGTACTCTACTGAAAGACATTCCCCTGATCACCGGCTTACTGATACCGGGACCCATGGAGACTTCCGAGACCCCCGGTACCCGGGAAAGGGTACTCATCAGACTTGGGGAGGGATGCATGAGGATAGCTGATCTATCTACTTTGGATATGACGACAGGAGAACTTTCCCTGCTCATGACATACGCCCCCGAAACCACCACCTCATCTATGGTAGTGGTCGATTCCTCCATTTCAAAAGTCACTTCCAGATCAATTGTACTAAGATCTACTTTTTGGATAATGGATTTGTAACCGATGAAAGACACCTGTACCAATACATTTTTTTGAGGTAAAGGATGGATTTCAAACCTTCCGTTTTCGTCCGAAATAACGGTTCTATTTATCTCAGATATGAATATTGACGCTCCCGGAATCGGTTGCTTGGTGGCTTTATCTATAACGCTACCTTTTAAATGAACTGGTTCAGCAGCCACCACCCATGCAGTTATCATACTCAGTATGAGAATGAACAGCAACTTCATATTTCCTCTTTTAAAACTCATGGCGTATCAAATAATTTTTGTAGGTATATGCAAACTTATTTTAAATATTTGACTTAAAAAAAAATTAGACAAGGCTAATATGTAGATTTATCCTATTTATTTATAAATTTTGGGCATGATAAATTTTGATTATAAACCCACCAGCTACTTTGATGGTACCGGACCATCAGCACTATTGGCCAAGTTATCCTATCCAGAAAGCCAGTGGGGCGAGGAAATAAGCATATATGCTTCTACTTTGGATGGAATAATCTATTTTGAGGTAATAGATTTTTATGGTAATGATTTTAAGACAAATCCAGACTGTTCTAGAGAACCTTTAACCCTCCAGGAATTTATATATCTGGTGGAAACACTGGAAAACGGCAATGGATCTGAACAGGGGAATATCAGACTTACCTTAAAGGGCATACCTGAAGCAGAAAGTTCGGTATATCCTGAACTTAAAAAATTTTTTATAGAAAAGAGAAAAACATTCGGTATTTAATTTTTAGACATAGTCTAAAAATCATATACCGTTTCTTCTATTCTCAGGGTAAACTGCTGGTTTCTCAACCAGTATTCATAGATTTCAAAAAGAATACAGTCATTAAGCTCCAGACCCTGATAAAGCATTTTTTTTATGCTATCAGCAGGAAGAATGTTCCTGAGTTCATTGGACTGCTCCATTGAGAGTTGTGATAGCTGAATGAGCTTTATTCCGTCTATCGAAATAGGAATTAACTGGTTCATCTTACTATAAGTTTTGATAAAGAAAGTCTAAAGTATCCAATTATTCCTAAACGACAAGTTATCAATATGTTAATTTTTTTCTGAAGATTTAAAAAACCTTTTCAGCATCCAAATTAAGCACATCCGCCTATACTTCAACCGGATATAATTCTTTTAATTTTTCTACGGTATAGTCAATTTCTTCTATTGTATTGAACCTACTGAAAGAAAACCGCACAGCATCCCTTTCAGCAGTATGGCCCAAGGTTCTCAATACATGTGAACCTACTGTAGCCCCGCTGGAACAGGCACTTCCTCCAGAGGCAGAGATGCCGTGTAGATCAAGATTAAAAAGAAGCATGCCTGAATTTTCTTCGGACGGTGGCAGGCTTACGTTCAAAACGGTATACAGGCTTTTATCCAAATCACCAGAAAGCCCATTAAAGGTTACTCCGGGGATCTCTTGAATCAGCTTTTCTTTCATGTGCTTTTTTAATGCCTCTATATGAAGCCGGTGACCTGACATGTCTTCATATGCCAGTTCCAAAGCTTTGGCCAAGCCTATGATTCCGATCACATTTTCAGTACCACCCCTCATGTTCCTTTCCTGTGCACCCCCATGAATCAGCGGAAGTATCTTTTTCTCCTTTCTTACATAGAGAAATCCAGCACCCTTAGGTCCATGAAATTTGTGAGCAGCACCCACCAGAGCATCTACAGACATTTGTTTTACATCATGTACATAATGCCCCATGGTCTGTACCGTATCGGAATGCACAAAGGCACCCTTTTCATAAGCGATAGCTCCTATTTCGTGCAGGTCATTGATATTACCTACCTCATTATTGGCATGCATGATAGACACCATTGCTTTATCACCTGACTGTAGCAATGTGCGGAGATGGTCCATGGAAATCTCACCGGCTTCATTTACCTCCACCATACTTAATTTGACATGACCTTTCTTTGCACATTCCTCCAAAGTATGCAATACTGCATGGTGTTCAATAGGGGAAGTAATGACATGTTTGATACTATGCCTATCTATGCCGCATACCAAAGCCGTATTATCTGCTTCGGTACCACCAGATGTAAAAAATATTTCTGAAGGAGAAGCATTCAGCAATTCAGCCACTTTTTTTCTTGAGCGCTCTATGGCAGTTCTGACTTCCCTGCCATGCGTATGTACAGAAGAAGGATTGCCATAATGCTCCTTCATAAAGGGAATCATAGCTTCTATTACCCTGTCATCCATAGCCGTAGTGGCTGCATTGTCTAAATATACTCTCATATCGGATCTTATATTACGCATAGATTCCGGCAAATTTACATGCCATGCCGGCCATCTGTTTATGAAGCAGAGGTAATGACCTCTTTGATATCTAGGATTATTTTGTTTGCCAAATGGTCAGCGGTAGAAAGTGACTCTGATTCAGAATAAATTCTGATAATAGGTTCTGTATTTGATTTCCTCAAATGGACCCATTCTTTATCAAACTCTATTTTTATACCGTCAATATCATTGATTGGCTGCTTTTTATATTTGCTCTTAATCTCCTGAAGAACTTCGTCCACGTTAATTTCTTCCGTAAGTTCTATCTTGTTTTTGGAAATATAGTAGCTGGGGTAGGTCCTTCTAAGGTGTGATATAGACTTGCCAAACTTAGCCAGGTGGGTTAAAAACAAACCAATACCCACTAATGCATCACGACCGTAATGAGACGCTGGATATATGACTCCACCATTGCCTTCACCACCTATTACGGCATCAGTTTCTTTCATTTTGTTGACTACATTCACTTCACCTACAGCAGCAGCATTGTAGACCCCGTTTCGTTTTTCAGTCACATCCCTCAGGGCCCGGGTAGAACTTAAATTGGAGACAGTGTTACCAGGTGTCTGGGAAAGCACATAGTCTGCTACAGCCACCAGCGTATATTCTTCGCCAAAAGGAGTTCCATCTTCATTGATGAAGGCCAGGCGATCCACATCAGGATCCACTACTATGCCGAGATCAAATTTGCCTTTCTTGATTTTACTGGATATATCCCTCAAATTTTCCGGTAAAGGCTCCGGGTTATGGGGAAAATCCCCATTAGGTGTACAGTACATTTCTTCGATAACCTCCACACCGAGCGCACGAAGTAATTTTGGAAGGGCAATCCCGCCTGTAGAATTAACACAATCAATGACTACACTAAAATTCCTGGCCGCTATAGCTTCTTTATCCACCAGCTCAAGATCGAGCACATGCTTTACATGGCGGTCGATATAGTCATCTATATAGGTGTAGCTACCTAGTTTCCTTACTTCCGCAAAGGTGAACGCTTCTTTTTCAGCTTTCTCCAATATGACCTTACCCTCATCATCCGAAATGAATTCACCACTGTCATTAAGTAATTTAAGTGCATTCCACTGTATAGGATTATGACTTGCCGTAAGGATGATGCCTCCGCCAGCTTTTTCCAAAGGCACAGCCAGCTCCACGGTAGGAGTGGTACTCAGGCCTAGATCTATCACATCTATCCCCAAACCCTGTAAGGTACCTATCACCAAACTGGAAACCATTTCACCGGAAATCCGGGCATCTCTGCCTACTATCACTTTGGGGTTTTTAGTTTTCTCTACCAGCCAGGATCCGTATGCTGATGTGAATTTTACTATATCGACAGGAGTAAGGCCTTCACCCACTTTTCCACCTATCGTCCCTCTAATACCTGAAATCGACTTTATTAATGCCACGCAAGAAATAATTTAAGTTATTTAAATATAAAAATAGCTTCGGATTTAGACCAAAGAGTAATAATCATTTGAATTTAGCTAATACTTTGTTTACTTCCGAATCCGGGTTGCCACAGGTCTCCCCCTCATCCATGGTTTTACCACAGTAGCCACAGGCCTCACCGGTTTTGTTGAGATATGGGTTCTGAGAAGCACAGGTACCTTTAAACTGCCCGTTTTTCAGAAATAGAAGCCTTACAGACATCATAATGAAGAACAAAGCGATAAAACCCAAAGTCAAATATAGAGTTGTCATATCAAATTAATTTGCACAAATTTACGTAATACTTTCAAAACGTCCACATATAAGTTATAGTTTCAATTAGCCCATGTCAGAATTATATTCAAGAAAATTACAGCTCGCATCTTTTGACAGACTGCTGACCGTCATGGATGAGCTGAGAGAAAAATGTCCCTGGGACAAAAAGCAGACTATTGAGAGCCTGAGGCACCTTACGATAGAGGAAACATTTGAACTAAGTGACGCTATTTTGGACGGAGATACAGAAGAAATAAAAAAAGAACTAGGAGATATCCTGCTGCACATCATCTTTTATGCAAAGATAGCTTCTGAAAAAAAAGATTTTGACATTTCCACAGTAATAGATGCCCTTATCGAGAAACTTATCAGAAGGCATCCCCATATTTATGGGGACACAGTGGCAGAGAATGAAGAGGAGGTAAAACAAAACTGGGAAAAAATCAAATTGGGAGAAAAAGGGAATAAAAGTGTGCTCGGTGGTGTCCCCAGATCCCTGCCCGCATTGATAAAATCCATGAGGATCCAGGAAAAAGCCAGAGGTGTAGGATTTGATTGGGAAGCCAAAGAACAGGTATGGGAAAAGGTGGAAGAGGAAATGCAGGAATTTAAGGCAGAATTCAACGTGTCTGAACCTGAAAAGATGGACAAAGCAAAAGCTACAGGTGAATTTGGAGACCTGCTGTTCAGTCTGATAAATTATGCCAGATTTATAGATATCAACCCCGAAGAAGCCCTCGAAAAAACCAATCTTAAGTTCATCAAAAGATTTCAATACCTCGAACAGGAAGCCAAAAAGAATGGCAAAGATATCTCCAATATGACCCTAGCCGAAATGGATGTATACTGGAACGAAGCTAAAAATTTATGAACTGCCCTTAGCAGCTACTCAATTAATTAAATATCAACAGGTTAAATAATTGTTAAACGCGTGAGGTTCAAAGTCCGGCCCATGGATTTCATAACATGCCATAATTTAGGTTTTTTTCAATAAGATCTGCCTGCTAATCAAAAGAAAAAAAATTAGACAAAACCCATATAAGCACCTAAAAATTTTCTTCTGAACACATGCTTATCCACCTAATATTCAGTAAAGATTTTTTTAAAAAATTCATTCTCAGTGTTTTATCCACAAATTTATAGATCAAATAAAGGCTTATAACAATTTGATATACAGATGTTTATGAATCATATAATTTAGGGTGTGGATAAGTGTTGATAAATGTGGATAAAAAAGTATAGGAATTTTCAATACCCATCTAGGTGTAATTGGAAGGGGATTTTATACATTTTTCACTACGGGTTATCCCATTATGTTTCATCTAACATAATGGCTTAATTTTTCGTAAAAAAGAATTATATTCTGCTCAATAAAGAAGTAACAAAAATCAAGTAAATTTAACAATTAATTAATGCTTACCGAATGCAATTCCTGTACTATTAAATGTCAAAAAAAACATATTTACAGGTTCGCTGTTAAATTTCTACATTATGAATTTCCTGACAAATACATTGATTACACTGACTATTCTCTTTACCCCCCTGTACCCACGGGAAGTGTCAATAAATGATCTCACCGTCATCAGTTATGAGACTTTTGAAGAAATGGTCAACACCCCTTCCAGCCAGCTAAGGGTATATAATTTTTGGGCCACTTGGTGTGCGCCCTGTATTAAAGAAATGCCTCATTTTGAAAAAGTAAATAATGAAGACAGTGATATTGCCTTGTACTTCATTTCTTTGGATGATGGCCTAAAAACAGAAAGGGTCACTAATTTTATCAAGAAAAGAAACATTCAAGCCCCAGTATACCTTTTGGATGACATTGATTACAACAAATGGATAGATAAGGTCCATCAGGATTGGTCCGGGGCCATACCGGCTACTTTATTTGTAGATGCCAATGGAAAAAAACATTTCCATGAAGGAGAAATGAGTGAAGAAACATTATTATCCATCATCAATACCCTAAAATAAACCAATATGCCCTACACCAAACTTATACTGTTCTATTCCCTGATGATGATTATTTCTGTTGGCAGCCTGGTGGCACAAAATAAAGAGGGCTATAAAGTAGGGGATAAAGCCCGGGACTTCAGTTTAAAAGATGTGAGCGGAGAAATGGTATCCATGGCTTCACAGTCAGATGCCAAAGGGTTTTTGGTTATATTTTCCTGCAACACCTGCCCATACGTAGTAGCGTATGAGGACCGGATGATTGAACTTCATAAAAAGTATGCCCCTCAGGGATATCCTGTCATTGCCATCAATCCAAATGACAAAACCTTGTCACCAGGGGACAGTTTCGAGAAAATGCAGGAAAGAGCAAATGATAAAAATTTCCCGTTCGCCTATCTCTATGATGAAACCCAGGAAATCACGCGAGCCTACGGGGCTACCAGAACGCCTGAAGTATACCTGCTGCAGAGGCAGGGAAAGGAGTATATGGTAAAATATATAGGTGCGATTGACAATAACTACCGGGAAGCCGGACAGGCAAACGACAAATATGTAGAAGATGCAATGGATGCGGTACTCAATAACAGGCAGATAGCACAGACCAGTACCAAAGCTATTGGCTGTACGATCAAGTTTAGAAAATAAGCCAAGGAGAAAAAGCACCTCAAAGAGCCATTCCATTTAAATAATCTGGGCCAATAAATCCTGAGGATGGCTATTGCTTACATCAATGTCAGCAATTCATCAATATATGATCTGTTATTGGACAGCCTGGGCACTTTGTTTTGGCCACCTAGTTTACCCTTAGCTTTGAGCCATTTTTCGAATAACCCATTTTCAGCAAAATGAACCTTTGGGCGGATCAATGCTATATCTTTATACCTTTTGGCATCATAGTCAGAATTTATATCACGTAGACTTTCATCTAAATGTGTGATAAACGTTTCCCTGTCTTTGGGAGGTGTCTGAAATTCTATGATCCACTCATGGGTACCCTTTCCCTCCAGCCCCTCAAAGTATACAGGAGCAGCGGTAAAATTAAGAATGGAGGACTCTGTGGCCATACAAGCCTTTTCTATGGCCTTTTCGGCATTTTCGACAATTACCTCCTCACCAAAGGCATTGATAAAATGTTTGGTCCTCCCGGATATTTTAACCCGATAGGGGGAGGTATTGGTAAACTTTACCGTATCCCCTATCTTGTATCTCCAAAGACCCGCATTAGTAGTAATGAGGAGGGCATAATTTTTACCAAGCTCTACCTCCTCCAGCGGGATGACTTTAGGATCTTCCCGGTCCCACTCCTCCATAGGGATAAATTCATAGAATATGCCATAATCCAGCATCAGGAGCAACTCATCTGAATTTTTCTGGTCCTGAATACCGAAAAAGCCTTCCGAAGCATTATAGGTCTCCAGGTAGTGCATTTTAGTAGAAGGGATCAATTCCTGAAAAAGTTTTCTATAAGGACCAAAAGCAACAGCTCCATGAAAAAACACTTCCATATTAGGCCACACCTCCAGGATATTAGAAGCCTTTTTCAGTTCCATGATGCGTTTAAGCAAAACTATAGCCCAGGTAGGAACACCTGCTATACTGCTTACATTTTCATCCATGGTTTCTTTCGCCATCCGGTCTATCTTTGCTTCCCACTCACTCATCAATGCTACTTCCAAACTAGGGGTACGGGCAAACTGCACCCACATGGGAAGGTTTTGCATCAGTACTGCTGAAACATCTCCATAATAACTGTTTTTGGTACCGTCTAGGTGGTTAACCTGATAACTTCCTCCTATGGTCAATCCTTTTCCGTTAAAAAGTTTTGTCTCGGGATAATTATTGACATAAAGGGAAAGCATGTCTTTACCCCCTTTAAAATGGCAATCCTCCAAGGCTTCAGCACTCACCGGAATAAACTTGCTCCGGCTTCCAGTAGTCCCGGATGATTTAGAAAACCAGGTGATTTCTGTAGGCCAGATGACGTTCTGCTCGCCTGTCATACACCTATCGATATATGGTTTCATCTCTTCATAGGTATGGACCGGTACCTGATTGGCAAACTGATGATAAGACCGGATTTCATCAAAATGATAGCTTTTGCCAAAACGGGTTTTCTTGGCAGTATGTATCAGGTCTAAAAATAATTCATGCTGTACCTCTATGGGGTTTTTCATGAAGTTTTCTATCTGACCTATCCTGTTTCGGAATATCCAGGTCATAAAAGTATTGATCATCTCCATAGCTATATTTTCCTTTTTAAGGTAAAATGCTTACCTAGGTACACTTTCCTTACCTGCTCATCAGCGGCAAGTTCTTCTGCTGTTCCTGCCTTTAATAATTTACCTTCAAACATCAAATATGCCCTGTCTGTAATGCTCAATGTCTCATTTACATTATGGTCGGTGATCAATATCCCAATGTTTTTGTTCTTAAGCTGTGCCACTATGGTCTGTATTTCCTCCACCGCTATGGGATCTACGCCTGCAAATGGCTCATCCAGTAATACAAATTTGGGGTCAACAGCAAGCGCGCGCGCTATTTCTGTTCTCCTCCTCTCCCCCCCGGACAATACCATACCCAGGTTTTTGCGGACATGTGTGAGACTAAATTCTTCGAGGAGGCTTTCCATTTTCTCCTTTTGGGCGGATTTGGGCTGATTGGTCATCTCCAGTACAGCCAATATGTTCTCTTCTACAGATAATTTTCTGAAAACCGAGGCTTCCTGGGCCAGATACCCTATCCCTAGCTTGGCCCTACGGTACATAGGCAGGGCGGTAATGTCCCTATCTTCTAAAAATATCTTGCCCGAATTTGGTTTTACCAGTCCGACGATCATATAGAAAGAAGTCGTTTTACCAGCACCATTGGGCCCCAGCAATCCGACTATTTCCCCCTGCCCCACTTCCACAGAGATATCGTTCACTACCTTTCTTCCTTTGTATATCTTTACCAGGTTATCTGCCTTTAATATCATAATCAGTCAAATTTAATATCTTTTACGTACAATTGTAGGCTACTGGTATTTCTAAAAGTATTTTCCCGAATCTCATAGGCGATATTGAACCTCATTTTACTGTTCAGCATATCATAATATTCGGCAAAACCAAAAGCTATACACGTAGGACGTGTGACCTGACCATCCTGCACTATGTCAAATTTTAGGTGTTTATCCTTTAAAATCTTAATATTATCCACATATACCTGATTGGAACAAAAGATCGGCTCAGGATTTCCGGGGCCAAATGGAGCCATCTGTTTCAGTATATTATAAAACTTATAATTGATCTGGTCCAATAATAACTCATCGTCAATTTCCAACACAGGCCTGGTGTGTATGTCCAGTAACCGCTCACTGACCACCTTCTCGAACTTCTCCTGAAATGCCACCACGTTATCTACAGACAAAGTTAAACCTGCCGCATATTTATGCCCGCCAAATTGCTCCAGCAGATCACTGCATTCACTGATGGCCTCATAGATATCAAAGTCGAAAACAGAGCGGGCACTGCCGGTAGCTTTGTTGTTTGATTCGGTAAGGATTATGGTCGGACGATAAAACTGCTCAATGCATCTTGAAGCCACTATACCGATCACTCCTTTATGCCAATCCTGTTTAAAAAGAACTGTACTTTTATATGGCTGTATGGCGTTTCTTTCGATGATCATCTGTATAGCTTCTTTGGTGATGTTTTCATCGAAATTTTTCCGCGATGCATTCACCTCCTCTACCAGTTCACCCCTTCTCACCGCATCACTGAGATCCTTGGATATCAGCAATTGCACAGAAGCTTTAGCATGCTCGAGCCTACCAGAGGCATTGATCCTCGGCCCTATTTTAAATACGATATCCGTGATATCAATATCCTTTACCAGTCTGCTTCTCAGCATCAGCGCTTTGAGACCAGGGCGGGGATTATTGTTGATCCGCTCAAGCCCGTAGAAGGCCATCACCCTATTTTCCCCCGTGATAGGCACGATATCCGCAGCGATACTTACTGCCAGTAAGTCCATGAAGGTGTTAAGGGCAGCCATATCCCTACCAGTTCGCATAGAAAATGCCTGTATGAGCTTAAACCCTACACCACAGCCACTCAGCTCCTTATAAGGATAGTCGCAGTCTTTTCTTTTGGGATCCAGTACCGCCACCGCCTTTGGGATCTCTTCTCCCGGTGTATGATGGTCGCAGATAATAAAATCCACTCCAAGTTCACTGGCTAGCTGAACTTTCTCTAAGGCTTTGATACCACAGTCCAAAGAAATAATCAGCCCGAAATTATTCTCTGCTGCAAACCTTACCCCTTTTTCTGATATACCATAACCTTCTTTATACCTATCGGGTATGTAAAAACTGACATGGTCGTAGAATTCTTTTAAAAACCCATACATCAACGCTACCGAAGTGGTGCCATCCACATCATAATCTCCATATACCAGGATTTTTTCCTGCGCAGTAATGGCACATAGGATCCGGTCTACAGCCTTGTCCATATCCTTCATTAAAAAAGGATCATGAAGTTTGTCCAGGTCAGGCCGGAAATAATCTTTTGCCTTTTGGAAATTGTCCACTCCCCTGTTCACTAGAATATTGGCCAGTGCAGGATTTACATTGATTTCCTTACTCAGAGCAGATACACTGTCCTCATCTGCCTGTTGCTTTACCTTCCACCTATATTCCATAAAGACTAAATTACTAAAGATTGGCGCGTAAATGTAAAAAATATAAGATTGATTTTAAGAATTTAAGTCCACATTGTCTCCCAATAGCTGACCTGACCGGTATCTTCATTCATATAGAAGCAGGAAGCAGGTTCGTTATCACGCTATATTCCAAAGGTATCCCTCAGATAGGAACCCGGTCCAGGCCAACAATAATTCTTCGCAGCCAATTAGCAAAGTGGGGTAATTCCTATTTTATATTTGCCATATAATATAGGGAATGGAACTGTAAAGGAAAATTAGGAGCAGATTTTGCTGTATTCACAGTTAATTTCGTATTTTAGAATGATCATACATCTATTTTTACTCCAATAGGTTTTATTATATGGCTTTTAGAACCCTTGTCCTTTTATTATTCCTGTGGTTTTCTACTTTTTGGACCATATCTCCCTTGATGGCACAAATGACCAAACAGGAAAGAAGGACATGGAGAAAGGAATTAAGGAAGATGTCCCCTGAAGACTTAAAGCAGATCAAAGCACATGAGGCAGAGATGAAGGAAAAAATTTCAGCGCTCTCCGGTTCTATCAGTCAGCTTCAAAAGGAACTTCAGGACAAGGATAATCAGCTTACTGCGCTCAAAAATGAAATCACCCGGCTGGAATCAGCGTTGAAAACCCGAAATGAATCACTGGAAAAATTTCAGGAAGAAAAAGACCAGTGGGACAGAGGTGTAGTTTTCAGGGTACAGATAGGAGCCTTTAAGGATTATGACTTCCAGGATGCCTTTGGCAGCAGTCCCAATTTGATATATGAAGAGGACAGCCACTGGCAAAAATATGTCATAGGCAACTTCCGTTTCTATGACGAAGCCAACAAATTGAAAAAACACCTACGCAGGACAGGCGTAAGGGATGCCTGGATTGTTCCCTATGAAGATGGTAAGCGCGTACCGCTAAAAGATGTACTGGATAAGGTACTGGAGCAGCGGAAAAAATAAACAGAAATATAAAAGGGGTCTTGCTGCGGTCCTAATCATATTTTCAGTTGGAAAGCAAATGAAGAATTACGGTTTGAAAAACAAGAAGTGATCAGTAAGCGATGGTTCCGCATACTGATCACTTTTTAATCCATCTAACTTTCTTTACTTCAATCCTCCGATCATATCTTCTGGTCTTACCCACTCATCAAACTGTTCGCTCGTCAAAAGATCCAAAGCTATGGCCGCTTCACGAAGGCTAGTGCCGTCTTTGTGTGCTTTTTTAGCTATGGCCGCAGCATTTTCATAACCTATATGTGTATTTAAAGCAGTCACCAGCATAAGGGAATTCTCCAAATGCTGTTTAATGGCGCCATGGTTAGGCGCTATTCCTACAGCACAGTTATCATTGAAAGAGATGCAGGCATCACCGATCAGCCTGGCTGACTGAAGCAGGTTATTGACCATCATGGGCTTGAATACATTCAGCTCAAAATGTCCATTGGAACCGCCGATGGATATGGCCACATCATTGCCCATTACCTGTGCACAGACCATGGTCATTGCTTCTACTTGGGTAGGATTTACTTTTCCTGGCATAATAGAAGAACCGGGTTCGTTTTCCGGAATGAGGATTTCACCTATACCAGACCGGGGACCGGAAGAAAGCATCCTGATATCATTGGCTATCTTCATCAGGCTTACTGCCACCTGCTTTAAAGCCCCATGGGTTTCTACTATGGCATCGTGTGCGGCCAGCGACTCAAATTTATTGGGAGCTGTTACAAATGGATGTCCGGAAAATTCAGCTATCTTTTTGGCTACCAGTTCGGCATATCCTTTAGGGGTATTGAGTCCGGTACCTACTGCTGTGCCTCCCAGGGCCAGTTCCGATAGATGCTGCAGCGTATTTTTTAGGGCTTTAATTCCATATTCCAATTGGGCCACATATCCCGAAAATTCTTGGCCTAAGGTCAGCGGGGTAGCATCCATAAAATGGGTCCTGCCTATCTTGACCACCTCCATAAAACTTTCTGACTTATCCTTTAGCGTATTTTTCAGTTTTTCTATGCCAGGGAGGGTTGTTTCCACTACCATTTTATAGGCAGCGATGTGCATTGCGGTAGGGAAGGTATCGTTGGAAGACTGGGATTTGTTTACATCATCATTGGGGTGGATCTTCTTTTTTTCATCTTCCAGATTACCACCTAAGAGGACATGGCCCCGGTAAGCGATCACCTCGTTGCTGTTCATATTGGATTGCGTACCCGAACCTGTCTGCCAGATCACCAGTGGAAACTGATCATCGAGTTTGCCTTCCAGGATTTCATCGCATACCTGTCCGATGGTATCTGCTTTTTCCTGGGCCAATACGCCAAGTTCCGCATTGGCAAAAGCCGCTGATTTTTTTAAGATGGCAAAAGCCCTTATGATCTCGATGGGCATCTGGTTCCTTACGCCCCCTATTTTAAAATTATTGATAGAACGCTGCGTCTGTGCTCCCCAAAATTTGTCTGCGGGAACTTCCACAGGCCCCATGGTATCTTTTTCTATTCTTATTGACATGAACGTATGGTTAGTTTATAAATGCTAAATGAAATTGCAGGGCTAATTTAAGCTTAGAAAGGGAGAAAAGCGAATAAATCCCATAGCATAAACGTAAACAGCCATAGGTTTGGGCCAGTATATTGATAGTTTCTCCTGAAGGGAACCAGCAGCTAGGGATTCTGGTAAATGAATGGGGAGCGTTAAGCTAATCACCGGACCTGAAGGGTTTTCTGACATTTAGATGGCACCACTTCCATTGCTGCCGGAGACCAATGACTTAAAGATAAATACGTCAGCTGTACAAAAATCGGTTTAACCTACGCCCTGGCGATTAGATCTTCATTAAAATCTAGTAAATAAATAAAGCCCGTCCTGTCCTAATGCAGTCCAGACATATATTATGATCCGGTAGGAGATCCTGTAAAAATACCCGTGGAACAGCATCTGGCTGTGATAAAAAAAGGTAGATAAAGTTAAGCGTAAACCATTAAGAATATGCGTTTTAAAGGATCAATAACATAGAACTACTGCTATATCAAGATAAAAGTTAAGCTAATTGACATTGAACTTATCCCTGTCAAATATGTCATGGGAAAGATGGGGTTTTTTGTACCCCTTTTTTGTTCTCCTTTTAGAAAGTACGGTTGGTGAGTTTTTGTTGAATTTCACTACTTTTTGAAGGGTGTATATATCCAGGATAATACCTAAAGTCAAGGCAAGGGCAATGACTACCGGCAACATATAATGGTCTTCAAAGGACTGTCCCAAAAACATAAGGCCTATAAAACCTAATTTAGTGCCACCCAGAATATAAGCTACTTTATCGTGGGAAAAGCCCATCCTCATCAAAAAATGGTGCACATGACTTTTATCTGGGGCTAAAGGGGATTTACCTTTACTCACCCTTTTGACAAAGATCCTAGCGGTATCATATATCGGTACTATGAGCAGCGCCACCCCCGAGGCAATGGGAGCATTAAAGGTCAAACCCTGTATAGGCACCATGGTCCCGTTTTTGTCAATAAAGAGAATCACCAACACTGAAAGCATAAAGCCGATGCTCAGCGAACCCGTATCCCCCATAAATATCTTAGCAGGGTGCCAGTTATAGATCAGAAAAGACAATATGGCACCTACCATGGTAAAAGCAATGATTCCGTAGGGGAACAATCCTACAGATACAAACCACCAACCCAAAAAAGCGAGTGTTATGGTGCTGATGGTTCCGGCCAGCCCATCCAGTCCATCGATGAGATTAAAAGCATTGGTAAGGACGATAATCGTGAGAAAAGTCAGCCCGTAACTGAGGAACAGCGGCAGTTCATGGATCCCTGCAAATCCATAAAAACCGGTAATCCTGATATCCGCCATGATCACTACCAACAATGCCGCTACACACTGACCTAACAACTTCTGAATAGCCGTCAGCTCCACCAGATCATCTCTCATGCCAAGTGTGAACATCAGGCCCAAAGCGATGAGCAGGTACCGGGTAAAGGCCAACTGATCAAGGCTCAACCATGCCGCCAGACCAATAAACGTGGCCAGCATGATCCCTATTCCCCCCATAGAAGGAATCGACTCCTTATGAATTTTTCTTCCTCCAGGAATTTCGAGCATATTATTTTTTCGAAAGAAAAAAATAACGATCGGAGTTACCAAAAAGCCAAAAAAGAATGCGGTAAGTGTAGATAAGAAAACGACCATAGAAAAGTATTTTACTGCAAAATTAAGCATAAATATTCCTAATTTCAAAAAAATATAATCTGCCTAAAATAAATTAGTTAATATACAGTTTCCTCAAAAGCTAATAGGGGATCATTAAATAATGTCTTCTTTACAGCCGAATCATAAAAACGCATTAATTTCGGTAATTGTACCCCTATCAACCCGATGAATGATTAATTTTTTAATTGTTAAAATAATATATCAATAATAGTGAATTATAAGATTGGTTAGCATAATTGGAATCATCCTGAAAGGACGAAGAAGTTCGGAAACCTGTACCTAAATTTGTAACTTTACTATCTTCTAGGCTCATCTTTTCAAAAAAATACGCTATCTGTAACTATTGATCGGGATAAAACATTGTTGGTATCCATTTGAAGAGGATCATATACTTTACCTCATTGCTTCAGTATTATATCCAAATCATTATAACCAACTTACAATATTACTCCCTAAAACGAAAACCATATTTGTGATTAATTTCTTTTAATCATCATACCGATATAGAATTTTAAAATGAAAATTATTAAAAATATAATAAAATCATATCTTCAAAATAACTTTACCCACTTTATATATTTTTACAATCGATTAAAGTTCAGAATTTTTATACGCATGGGGCTAAGCTTAAGCGTAGGTATTTTGGATGGTTTTGGCTTGGCCATGTTCCTACCCTTATTGCATATTGCAGAGAATTCTGCAAACAACGACATATCAGGTCTTGGAAATCTGGATTTTCTTATAGACGGAATGGTCAAGTTGAATTTGAGCTTGACACTTCAAAATATTTTAATGGTAATGTCACTGTTTTTTATATTAAAAGGAATCTTATTTTATTTGAGCAGTGTATACGCCGTATATTTAAAACAATTTTTTATTAAAGCTATAAGAGTCAGCCTTTCAAATTCCCTGACAACAATGTCGTATAAATCATTTATTTTGTCTAACCCGGGTAGAATTCAAAATACCCTTACCGGTGAAGTAAGTAAGATTTCTAAAGCCTATGAAAGTTATTTTGAAGCATTCAAGCAAATAGTGCTAATTATAGTGTACATGTCTTTTGCATTTTTTGTGGAGGCACAATTTGCTTTATTGATATGTACGGGAGGTGTGTTAACCAGTGTACTATATACAAAAATATATAAGTCAACAAAAACTTCTTCTTCAAAGGTGACAAAAGGATCTAATCTATATCAAGGATTAATCCTACAAATGGTTTCAAATTTTAAATATTTAAAGTCTACAGGATATATTGAAAGGTACAATCAAAAATTGCTGAACAGTATTAATTACATAGAAGGTCAAAACAGAAAAATAGGAAATTTGGGAGCTGTTGCCAGTTCAATAAGAGAACCTATATTAATCATTATAGTGAGTGTTGTAATCCTGATACAAATTGAGCTGCTTAATGGGACCTTTGGTACAATCATGATAAGCCTATTGTTTTTTTACCGGGCGCTGACCGCTATGATTCTGATGCAGACCTATTACAATGATTTCTTATCGGTATCAGGGTCTTTGGATAATATGACAAACTTCGAAACTGAGCTAAAAAAATCACAAGAAACTAAAGGAAAATTAACTATAAGCAGTCTGCGAGAAAATATAATACTTAAGGACGCTACCCTTAAATATTCCAATCATGTCATTATAAAACATTTAAATTTAAGCATCCATAAAAATTCAACCATAGCTTTCGTTGGAGAAAGCGGCAGTGGAAAAACCACATTGGTAAATATTATTACTGGACTTTTGCCACTAAATGATGGGCAATTGTTAATAGATGGCGTAAATTCAAGGGTAATTAATCTTAATTCATATCAACAAAAAATAGGATACATAACACAAGAACCAGCTATATTCAATGATACGATTTTTAATAATATCACTTTTTGGGCAGATAAAACACCGGATAATATAAACCGATTTAATACTGCTATTAGGCAAGCACATTTGGACATATACTTAAATGCACTTTTAGATAAAGAAGATACTATATTAGGTAATAATGGCATAAATCTTAGTGGAGGCCAGAAGCAGCGGATCGCGATAGCGCGAGAATTGTATAAACAGGTAGCGCTTTTAATATTAGATGAAGCTACTTCGGCTTTGGACTCAGAAACAGAGAGAGTCATTCAAAGTGGCATTAAAGAACTGCATGGAAAATGCACTATAATCATAATTGCCCACCGGTTATCTACCATAAAACATGCTGATCGTATTATAATACTTGATAAAGGAGAGATAATAGATGAAGGAAGCTTTATGCATTTGATGGAGCGCTCACCAAAATTTAAGCAAATGATAGCACTGCAGGAAGTCTAATCGAAATACTAATAATTAAAGGTATAATGGCCAAGTGGATAGAAATATGTGGCACTAACGGTGTTGGTAAATCTACTATTGTAGATAATTTAAAGAAAATAAGGAAAAAAGATAGTATTTGGACTATCTCTGATTATTTATACCCTAGATTGAAAATATCAAGGACCAGCTTGAAGGGGTATGTTTTAAGTTCTTACAGATACTATTTTAAAGATTATATAGATCCTGCTCCATTAAGAGAAGCTAGGTTCCGCATGATAGAAAACAATAAAGAATTTATTGATCTGTTTTTAAACATACTCATCAATGATAAAAAATTCGCCTACAACAACACTGACTTCAGATTTGAAAACATATCGTATTTTTCCAGAGTAGTAGAACGAGTTCAATATATTAAAGAAGCAGCTTCTGACAAATTCGTGATTTTGGATGAAGGTTTTTTGCACCATATCGGGAGATTAGTCAATAAACATGACCATACCAAAGATGAAAAAGAAGATCTTTCTAGAATTTTAAACATCACTCCATTACCTGATGCGATAATTTATTTAGACCTGGAAGTTAATGAAAATGCGAAAAGATTGATTAATCGCAATAAGAACCCTAAAATGCTTAAAACTTTACAATATCATGAAATAATGGATTTTCTCATTCTCAGCAGGAAAAGAAGAAGAATTATAAATGATATTCTAAGTCAGAGGGGAATTCCTATTTTATATTTAGATACATCAAATAATCAAGCGGATAATCTTAATTTAATAAACGCATTCATTGACGACCTAAAGCGCAACGATACGGCTATATAAAAGCATTAACTGCGTTATCTATCTCCTAGCACCAATACAAACATTAAAGTATGGATTAGTCTTGATAAAAAATGACTAAATCGGAAAGTGTAAATAATTCAGTATAACCGACCTACAAAAAAGCAATCAAATAATTGATTGCATCCTATAGGTGATTTATCCACTTACCCCACCATGGTCTATCCTTATATAATTAATCCTATCAAGATGGCAACGTAGATTAATATTGCATCATATGGCTTAAGGATATGGATGTAGGGAAGCATAATAGAATTAAAAAGCCACAGCGGAATGCTGTGGCTTTTATAATTATATTAAAATACTAAGCACTATGAGATTAAGCATTCAGTACCTCTTTATAAGGCTTTACCGGAGGGATGATCTTTCCGATGGTAAACGTTCTGAATCCGATCTCCTGCAGTTTGTCATGGTCCAGGAAGTTACGGCCATCAAAAAGCTGGGCCGGCTGAAGCATCGAACTGTAGATAATATCCCAGTTGTAATCCTTGAACTCATCCCACTCAGTCAAAACAGCAATAGCATGACTGTCTTTACAGGCCTGATATGGATCAGTGACTATTTCTACCATGGCCTCATTTTCTTCCGGCGTACGGGTATTCAGATAGTTTAGATCGTTTAAGATTTGCTCCTTGCTTACTTTGGGATCATAGATACATAGTTTGGCATTTTCCCTGAGGAGATGGTCCGCTACATAGATGGCCGCTGATTCACGGGTGTCATTGGTATCCTTTTTAAATGCCCAGCCGAGCATGGCTATCTTTTTTCCGCTCACCGTATTGTAAAGGTGGCTGATGATGTTTTTGGCAAACCTTGCCTTCTGGTGATCATTCATTTTGATCACCTGCTCCCAATAATCCGCTACTTCTATCAGGCCAAACCTTCTGCAGATATATACCAAATTCAATATGTCTTTTTGAAAGCAGGAACCGCCAAAGCCTACAGAAGCCTGCAAAAATTTAGGACCTATCCTACTGTCAGCACCGATTGCACGGCCCACTTCAGATACATCCGCTTCCGTACGCTCACATAATTCAGAGATGGAATTGATGGAAGATACACGCTGGGCCAAAAAGGCATTGGCTGTCAGCTTGGATAATTCTGATGACCATACATTGGTAGTCAAAATTCTTTCTCTCGGTACCCAGTGAGCATAAATATCTACCAAAGCCTGCATGGCTTCTCTTCCCTCAGGGCTCATTTCGCCGCCCACCAATACCCTGTCTGGGGCCAGCAGGTCTTCCACTGCGGTACCTTCAGCCAGAAATTCAGGGTTGGACAGGATCTGGAATTTGTTGCCATGACCCGTATTGTCCAAAATATCCTTAACAGCCTCCGCGGTCCTTACCGGAAGGGTGGATTTTTCTACTACTATTTTGTCAGATTCTGCAGCAGCTGCGATCTGTCTGGCACAAAGCTCTATCCATTTTAGATCTGCTGCCTGTCCCCTACCTTCACCATACGTTTTGGTTGGTGTATTGACAGAGATAAAAATCATTTCAGCTTCTTTGATGGCTTTGTTGACATCTGTAGAGAAAAATAAATTCCTGCCCCTGGCTTCAGCTACTATGGCATCAAGGCCCGGCTCATATACCGGCAGGTTTTCCAGGTTCTCATCATTCCATCCATCTATTCTGGCCTGGTTGATATCTACTACTGTTACCTGAATGTGAGGGCATTTTTGGGCGATCACCGCCATGGTAGGGCCGCCTACATAGCCAGCGCCGATACAACAAATTTTGGAAATTTTCATGTGTATTTAATTTGTCTTTTAATGGTAACACGAAACCAGCATGGGTTTCCCCGATAGCTATCGGGGGGAGAGGGACATCCCTGGAAGGGACGCATCCGTCATACTTGATTCATCTGTTTATAATTTGTTTTTCAATGGTCATAACTTTTTTCTACAAAAGGTCGGGAGGATATCTAGCAGGGATCACCCCTATAGCCCTCAGCGCATCCCTTTTTGTATTTCTTAGGTCATGCGCTGTTTGATGGTTTTATATATTTTTAAAAGCCTAACTGGCACCATAAAGCTCTTTTAAGAATTAGCAGTCTATATCTATGTCACAATTAATAAAATAAGACACGGCTATAAATGACAAATATAAGCTTATATGGTTTGTTATCAATGCTTTTCTGATTATACTGTTCTAAAAGCTTTGAACAGAATGATAAAAGCAGTTAAATGGGCTTATTTTAGATTATTTGGTAAAAAACTTTTAAATATACTTAATCCGGTCAAATTTTAGGTGATAATTTCTGGCCTATTGTCAAATTATATGCCATTTTTGGAATTTAGGTGTTCTGATCAGCATTTGATCTAATGATAGTTTCCCCCCTGCCATGCATCATGTAATGGAAATAAAAGGGCCAATTTATGAATGGAGAAGTAATGGGTTTAATTCCGGCTGAACCCTGATACAAACTTCTCTTTCTTTATCCATTTAATATTGGTAATCAATTCATTTCATTAGGTGCCTTATAGGTATATTCTCATTCTGTCCTTTATTCCCCTTGCTAAATCAGCGATTTAAAACATTTCAGCACCCTATCTCTCCTGTTTCTTAACCTTGGATTACCGGCCAGAAACTGATACCGCATCGAAAATTCATGCGAGCCTTTTGTGTAGGTTCCCACATTACTGATCATCCAGTCATAACTATAGCCAAACACCAGTCCATCATCAAGGCTTACCCCAAACAGCAAAATGATAGAATCCTGATTTGGGATACTGTTATTGGAAGGAATCCCCCGGAATCCAAGCCCCATGATCAATTGGTTATACAGCATTTGTGTACTGACATCCAATTGGGAAAATGGTCCCTGCGCTTTATAATTACCCATTATGGTCATGCTTTTTTCATTACCCGTATCCCAATAGCCCTGCGGTTCCAGATCAAACTGAACTCCCCCATGTACACTGAATTTGGCATTTAGAAGATCCTGGCGGGTTTCTCCTGCGTAGCGGATCGCGGGATTGTTTACATGGTGGGCACTCCCTCCCAGCCATACATCTGGGGTGGTCAGCAAAAATCCAAATGACAGGTCCAGATAATTGAAAGGGTCTATCTGGTTAAGAAAATCCAAAGAGCCAGGCTGTATGGTGCGGTTGAACACGTCTATTTGATCCCCAAACATAGCATTGTCAAACATGCCATTTTTCATTACATAGGCCGTCTGGCTACCCATTCTCAAATTCCAGGTATCAGATAGTGACAGGTTATAGGAATACAGAAACGATATTTCCGTAGAGGACAAATTCATGTGCTGCTCATTGAAACTATGGACTGCCAGCCCAAAACCGCTTCTGAGATCAAAACTGTAATGATCTATAAAAGCCGCATAACCATTGAAATCATATTCCAGCCCAGGCCATTGCTTCCTATAGTTAATTCCCATACGGGTCATCTCTGTAGATCCGGTAAAGGCCGGGTTCAAATAAAGGGGTGCAGCATAGAACTGGGAAAAATGGAAATCCTGTCCCTGCACACATCCTATGCTCCCTATCCATAACAGTAATATTACTATCCTATTCATCTGTTTATAATTTGTTTTTAATGATCATAACCTGTCCCGTACCTAAGGTCGGGATGGTGTCTCGCATGTTTATAATCAT
Organism: Anditalea andensis; assembly: GCF_000714815.1. Taxonomy (GTDB): domain Bacteria; phylum Bacteroidota; class Bacteroidia; order Cytophagales; family Cyclobacteriaceae; genus Anditalea; species Anditalea andensis. Next base: position 233,878 of record NZ_JMIH01000028.1, read on the forward strand.
CCCACTGTATGATGCATTCCTCTTGCTAAATTTCATGTTTTACCTGGCTAGAAAAAACGCACCTGTTCTTTCTACCTCTCTTCCATCCCTGGTGGTAAACCTTATTTTATAGACATAATTACCCTGGGGCGCTATCTTGTTATCCAGTGTACCGTCCCAACCTTGGTCATCCATGCTGTTTGTATGATAAATGTATTCCCCCCACTTATTCAATACCCACAGATCCAGGCTGGTGATGTGTACAAATTTTGGGAAGAAATGGTCATTTAAACCATCTCCATTCGGGGTAAAGACATTGGGGATCTCCAGAAAATAGTCGGTGATGCGTATCTTCTTCTGTATAGAAGCGGTACAACCATCCAAATCTCTCATCGTCAAGGTCACTACATACTCTCCCGGTCTTTGGTACCGGTGAACGGGGTTCCTGGCGATGCTGGTATTGCCGTCTCCGAAATCCCAGCCAAATTCCCGGATATCACCAGCACTCAGGTTGTTAAACTGTATTTCATAATTGGTCAAATGTTCATAAAATTCGTCATAGCTGTCAGATCGGTAATCAAAGTCCAGGAAAATATCCTCTTCTGCCTCCACACTGAACGTCTCCACATACTGGCATCCTGCCCCATCAGTCACAGTAAGGGTAAACAATCCTGTTTCGGGTGTCACCATGGTGTATCCCCCGTTAGTCTGTGTGCCTCTATTCCACGTGATCTGATAAGGGGGCTGTCCACCTGTTACCACGGTTTCAAAAACGGTCTGTAAAGTTCTCGGCTCACAAATTTTGGAAGGGTACTGAATTACCGTAGCCTCAAGTGGTGCTGCCCGCTGAATGGTAAACTGCTCTAAACGGGAGCAGCCGCTCGCATCCGTCACCCTTACGCTATATTGGCCTGGACTTAGGTTTTCGACCCTTGCCTGATTGGCACCATTACTCCATTCAAAAGTATAGGGAGCCGTGCCTCCTGACGGAATCACTTCTATGGCCCCACTGTTGGGAACCTCACAGCTTAAAGCATGCGTCACCGAAGAGGTGATCAAGAGCGGAGCAGGTTCGTTGATGACAAATTCCTGTCTTATTTCACAGTTACGTGCGTCAGTAATCCTAGCACGGTATACACCGGAAGGTAGATTGAAAAGATCCGGTGTCTGCGGACCATGATCCCATACCACCCTGACAGGAGCTGTTCCGCCATTGATATTCAATCGGATGGAGCCGTCTTCCTGCCCAGCACAAGTAATATCGGCGGTCTCCGGATTGATTTCAAATACCGCTCCTTCCTGTATGGTCGCTGCTACATTTACCGCGCAGCCATTGGCATCGGTTATGATGGCAGTATAATTTCCTGGAGCCAGATTGTTTAAGGCCCAGGAAGCTGCGCCATTGTTCCATATGATGGTATAGGGAGCCGTCCCACCCGATGGCAATACAGATACAGCGCCATTGTTAGCCAGGTAGCACTGGACATCTGTGGTTTCTGCTGAAGCTGCCAAAGCTGCCTGTGGCTGGGTGATGGCTATTCCTGTCACCTCTGTGATATAACAGCCATTGGCATCTATTACCGATACATTATATACTCCTGCCCTCAATTCCGTAAATTCATGTGACAGTGCTGCCGTTTCGATGCTTTCTTCATGATATACACCATTCAGATACTGTCCGGTGATCTCATATGTATATGGCGCTACAGACTGGTTGGGCAGGCTGATCAGCATACTGCCATCTCTACCATTATAGCAGGATACCATTTTTGGGGTAAGATTTTCTTCTCCTATCACCAGCTGATCCGGCTCGCTCAGGGTAAAGCTGGATCGTATCCAACAGTCATTTCCATCTCTGACAAATACGTCATAGGTTCCTGGATAAAGATCTTCTATGCGCTCCGCCTCTGAATAGAATCCCTGAGGACCTTCCCATATCACTTCGTAATCACCTGTACCGCCGGATATCTCCAAGGCTATAAATCCATTGCTTCCGCCTTTGCAGCTTATTTCAAAGCCATTATAATCAGAGATCACAGGATTTAAAGCCAATTCACCCGGCTCTACTATGCTGAACCTTCGTTCTATGACACAGTTGATACCATCAGTGAGGGATAGGATGTATTCCCCGGCATATAGGTTTGCTAAATTTCGGGCATTTGAAACAAAGCCGTTTGGACCACTCCATCGGTACCTATAAGGGCCTACGCCTCCGGAAACCTCCACACTGATCTGCCCATTGTTATCTCCGAAACAGGTAATATGGGTAAGCGTTTCCTGAACGGTTATTTCTTCCGGCTCACTGATGGTGACCGCCAAAGACTCCGTACACTGTAATGCATCCGTTACAGCTAGATTATATTCTCCTGCCAGGAGATTCTGTAGGTTGGCGGAGTTACTTACAAAACCTTGTGGTCCTGTCCAAGCGTAAGTATATGGTGCAGTACCTCCCTGTACCGCTATTTGAATACTGCCATCTCTTTCTCCAAAACAGACATTGTCTGTCTTACCGGTAAGCTGAACCAGCACCGGATCTGGTTCCGTGATCGTAAAGGTTTTTACAACATCGCAGTCATTCCCATCTGTTAGGATAAGCGTATAGCTTCCCGGTCCTATATTCCTTAGTCCATTGGACTGATTGGTCCTGGAGATCAGGACTCCGTCTTTCATCCATACATACTGATAGTTGCCATTTCCCCCTCTGGTCTGTGTAATGAAGATATTCCCATTGTTTTGCCCTCCACAGAGCACATTCTGCTGCACCGTTTCTACTTCCAATGGCTCAGGTCCCATGATAGTATACGTTTTTACTATGCTGCATTCGTTCTGGTCCAAAAGCGTAAATGTATAGGAACCGGCACCAATCCCATTTAAATTGAGCGTATTGGCAGTAAATCCATTCGGACCGGTCCAAGTGTAGGTATATTCACCTATACCCCCTCCCACCTGAAGGTTTATACTACCATCCGTAGCACCGGAACAGGTGATGTTAAACCCGTTATAATCAGATAGCACTTCATTCAGGATCGCTAAGGGCGTATCGGGCTGGGTGATGGAAATCTCTCCTTCCAGATCCACTGCACATTCATTGGCGTCCCGGATGTCTACCTGGTATGTCCCAGCTGGCAGCGCTTCAAATCTATAAAGGGTTTGATATACGCTTTCGGAGGAAAACCAGTACGGCTCCCCCTGGTAAGTGGTCCCTGTAATGCTGAAGACATATGGAGCATTTCCCCCGTCTGCCACCGTTTCAATGACACCGGTAGCTTCGCCATAACAGACTATATTTTCCCGGGAAGCACTGTTTTCCTGAAGTATCAAGGCTTCAGGCTCACGGAGCACATAGGTCAGCACCTGAGTACATCTATTGGCATCTTCCATTACTACCCTATAGGTACCAGCGGTGAGACCGGTAAGGTTCTGATTATTTATCTGGTCCATCGGAATAGTTCCGTCTGCTGTAGTCCAGCTGAAACTATACGCTCCGGTACCTCCTGTCAAGGTCAGGGAAATGGACCCGTTATTTCCTCCATGGCAGCTTATTTCATAGCCATTATAGGCTGAAATATTATCCACCACTACCAGGGGACTGGGCTCAGTGATGATGAAATCTTCAGATCGAATCCCACATCCTACTTGGTCTTCTACCCATACATAATAGGTTCCAGGAGCCAGGGCTGATAAAGCTGTGTTGGTAGAAAGTTCATTAACCAGATATGGCTGCCCATTATAAAACCAATTGTAGGTATATTCGGCCTGGTTCATTACCCCTCCTCCGCCGGAGACTGCTATCGTAATGGTCCCGTTTACCTCTCCGCTGCATAGAATATCCGTCTTCTCCTGTTGAGTAAATTCAAACACTTCATCTGGGCCTGAAATGGTCACTTCGGTGGCTTGCGGTACACAGCCGTTGGCATCTGCTACCATTACCGTATAGGTGCCAGTAGAAAGTCCCTCAAAAGTATAAGCCTGATCTAATGTGTTTTGCCTTCTTATCTCAGCGCCATTTAAGTAAAGTAAATACGTAAAGGGAGGCAGTGATGCCTGCTGTATACTCATTGCTATGGACCCTCCCGCTTGGCCATAACAGTTGGCATCAGATACCACTGGATCATTTAGCAGGAACTGGTCAGGCTGGGTAAGTGTGAAAACAGCTGTCTCTGAGCAGCCTTCAGCATCTACCACAGTGACCGTATAGGTACCGGCTGGCAGGCCTGTTAAATCTTTTTGAGTGAGCTGGGCTGGGCTGAGCGCACCGTCTTCTGTAGTCCATTCATAGGAATAGTCTGCTGTACCGCCTGTTATGGTTAATGTGACCGTTCCATCTGCATCACCAAAGCAGCTCACTCCAAATCCATTATAATTCGACGGTGCGCCACTGACGCGGAGTTCGTCGGGTTGTGTGATGACAAATTCCCTGGATAGTATACTGCAACCGAAACCATCATTTACCCTTACCTGATAGATCCCGGGCACCAAGTCTACCAGCTCGGTATCGGAAGAGCGGGCATTTGGTAGGAAGGCATTTCCATCTAAGGTCCAGCTAAAAGTGTAATCTGGCTGATTGGCGACACCGCCGCCACCCTGCACCCCGATGCGGATGCTGCCGTCCGCTGCTCCGAAGCAGCTGATGTTTACTGGTTCATCTATCGTAAATTCCATTCCCTCTGCCGGCTCGAGGATGATAATGGACTGAATGGCCTTCATACAACCGTTCAGGTCAAATACGGCTATGTCATAGTTCCCTGCTTCCAATCCAGTGAAGGTATATGACGACAAGTCTGTCTGCACCGTAGCCAATTCTGCATCTCCCTGCAGCAGGCTATAGCGATAAGGCCCAACTGATTCCTGAGCGATGATGACCTGAATAGATCCTGTAGCCTCTCCTATACAAAGTACCTCCACAGTCACTGGCTCATCGAGTAATAACTCATCTGGTTCAGAAAGGATAAATGTGGCGGATGCTGAACATTCATTGCCGTCTAGCACAGTGACAGTATAGGTTCCTAAAGGCAAATCTGTCAGATCTTTTTGGTCGAGCTGATCTGGCCTAAGCAGTCCGTCTTCGGTAGTCCATTGGTAAGTATATCCTTCTGTCCCGCCAGTTATCGTCAACGTAATTGTTCCATCTTCAGCCCCAAAGCAACTCACTCCAAACCCATTGTAATCAGATAAGGTACCTATGACATTAAGTTCCTCCGGCTGAGCGAGGATATAGGGTACAGATGTAATGGTACAACCTGCGCCATCTTCTACCACTACATGATAGGTGCCGGGAAAAAGATTGGTCAAAGCCTCAGGAGTATCCCCTTCCTGGAGTTCATAGAGCTGACCATCACGGTACCAGGTATAATGGTATGCCGGCGCATTTTCCACACCTCCACCACCGGACATCACTATACTGATCCCCCCATTATTTTCCCCAAAGCACGTGATGGAGGTTACGGTTTCCTGTATCGCCATACCCTCGGCCGGCTGCAGCAGGATAAGGTCCACCAGTATCTCTTCCACGCCGTTGGCATCCCGCACAGTTGCCGTATATTGACCTGCCGGCAGGTTCAGAAATTCATGCGTCAGGGCAGCAGTAGAAAATTCGACATTAAAGACCGTGTTTTCATAAGTGGTACCTGAGATGATATATAGGAATGGGGGAACAGAACCTGCTTCTATGTTTACCCTGATGCTGCCCGAGTTTTCACCGAAGCACGCTATGTCAGTAAGATCGGCCCCTTCCAATATCAGTTCTTCCGGTTCTATCAGTATAAATGTTTCGCTATCCACACAGCCTCTACTGTCCATCACGGTGACGGTATAGGTTCCTGCCACCAGGCCCGTTAAGTCTTTTTGGTTTTCCATACCAGCTGGAATGATCCCATCTTCAGTGGACCAACTGTACTCATATATAGGTGTGCCACCTGTAGGAGAGAGGATAATCTGGCCATCAGCAGCCCCTTTTCTGCTGATACCAAATCCATTGTAATCTGATGTAGCGCCAGCTGCCACCAATTCATCTGGCTGAGTTATTAAAAATTCTTCTGAAGTAACCGAACACCCCTGGCCATCAGCTATCGTCACTTGATAGACACCCGGCATTAATGCTACCAGTGACCGATCAGTAGAACTGCTGTTTAATACATAAGGTTGGCCATCCAAAGTCCAGGTAAAAGTATAATCAGGTGTATTGGTAGGTCCACCGCCACCTACTACATCCAGATCAATCGTACCGTCCCCATCGCCAAAACATGTAACAGGAGAAGTCGCATTTATCTGGATTTCCATTCCTGTTTCCGGTTCCTGGATATTGACCGTAGTTTCTTTGAAGCAGCCATTGTCGTCTGTTACCCTAACCAGATAAGACCCCGCTCTCAGCCCGGAGAATAAATATGCCGTCTGGCCAGAAATTTCACTGATGAGTTCCGTTTCATTCTGAATGAGCGAAAAAGTGTAAGGGGCTACAGATTCCTGATCTATTTGTACAGCTATAGATCCGGTTTCTTCCCCTTTACATTGTACATCTACCGGTACTGGATCTGCCAATAACAGCTCCATTGGCTGGGTCAGTATAAATGTTTCAATCTGATCACAGCCATTGCCATCCTTCACGGTAACAGTATAATGTCCTGCCCTCAATCCGGTTAGGCTCTGGCTTTGCTGCTGACCTGCCGGTATCACACCGTTCTCCGTAGCCTGCCAGGTAAATTCATAGTCTCCTACCCCTCCTGAGACAGTAAGGTCGATAGCGCCGTTTTCCTCATTAAAACAGGTCACCAGCTGGACCAACCCTTCTATGGACAGTGGCGTGGGCTCTGCTATCACGAAAGTTTCCGAAATGGTACATCCCACTGCGTCAGTGATGACCACCTGATAACTTCCCGGACCCAGATTTTTTAAATGCGTCTCTACAGATTCACCGGTTATAATGAACGGTACATCATCTAGAGACCAATTGTAGTTATAACCATTCAGGTTTTCCGGACCTCCCCCACCTGTTACGCTTATGGCTATTTCCCCATTATTGTCTCCATTACACACTATATCCAGTTGTTCCTCCAGCAGTATAGCCAATGGTTCATTGGGCTGCATGATGGTGAGTATATCCTCTGAAGAGAGCGTACAATTGTTGGCGTCTGTCACGATCACCTGATAACTTCCTGCAGGTAAACCATCAAAAACCCAAGTATTTTCAGGGGTGGTCACTGTCCGGACGGGACTGTCTGCCTGGTCTGGTGCTATAAGGGCATACGTATACGGAGATACAGATTCACTGGTCAGTGCTACAGTGACAGCCCCCGTAGATGCACCATGACAATCCACATCCACTATCTGACCAACTGTAAACTGAAGTTCATCCGGTTGGGTAATTTCAAAATTCAAGGCAGACAAACAGCCATTGGCATCTTCTACCAGGACTGCATAAAGCCCGACAGGAAGATTTGGCAGTAAACCGGTAGCCCCTTCTGTGACCTGTTCCCCTCCTATTATATCAGTCAGGCCTGTCGGATTGTCTGTATCCTCAAAGTTACCCCTGTACCAGGTTACCGCATAATCCGGTGTGCCACCTGTAGGGGAGACAGAAAGTTCACCAGAAGCATCACCATGGCAAAGGACATCCACCTGAACTTCATTCAGGACTAATGGTGCAGGCTCTTCGATAATGAATGGGCCGAAAGTTCGGGAACAGGAATATTGAATGAATTCGGCGGCCTGATCGTTTGTGGCTACTGTTTCAGAAACCCTAACCTGATAGGAACCTGCAGTGAGATTGCCAAAGTAGGCTACCCAGCTGTCTTGTTCATTATCTAAGCTACCCCGATAGGTGAGCGGATTGACTGGTATCACCACCCCATCTTTGATCAGCTCATACTGATATGAAGGACCCCAGTTGACTGGATTGAAGATATTGCCCTCAAAAGGCTGTGTCCATCCACCTCTGGTGACAAAAGTGAAATTCCCATCACTGCCTTCAAAGCATGATACCGGATTGGATTCATCCAGCTCAAGGTTTATTCCCGCTGGCCTGACAATAGAAATCGGCACTGATCCGGTACAACCGTTAAAATCCGTAAAGCTGAACACATATTCTCCCGCATTGACATTTGGTATCACTACCGAAACCCCATAGGCTTCATAATTATCAACATTTTCATTGGTTACGACCGGCACACCATTAGCATCCGTGAGGGACCATTGGATAGGCAAAGTGGCCCCATCTATCAGGACATCTATTTTGCCATTATCGGAATCACTACATTCATATCCCGCAAAAGTCACCGTGGCCCGTGGATAATAAGCTTCTAAAATGGTAAAAGTGCCCCTTACCTCCTGCCCCAGCCCATTGGTTACCACAAATTCGTAATTGGGAGGAGAAATAGGAAGGTCTTCCAAAATGATAATGTTAGAACCTGGCCCATCTGATGTCCTCGGAAAACCTTCCAACATCACTCCGTTCGCAAATACTCCTACTGTATAGGGGCGGGATATCACCCTATTTAAATATGTATGTTCGTTTACCGAGATGATATACTCCCCGGTACAGTTATTAAAATTGTTTGACGCTGAAAAATTGCCAACAATTCTATAATTCAACTGTATATTTCCCAGATTAGGAATAATGTTTCCCTGTGCATTTCTCACCCGGGCATTCACTGTTAGGTTTTGATTGGTATTACCCGTATACCTAACTGTATTTTGGTTTTCGATCACATAATTAGTTCCCGGTAATATTTCTAATACCCAATCTGCTGGAATAGGATTGGGAGCATTATATCCATAGAAAACAGTATTACCCGGGCTGGCGACAAACCTGGCTATAGATAAATCTACATTTATCAGTGCACTGGGCGTATAGATAAAATTAATGGCGGGATCTGTACTATAGGTCTCATTTTGGCCAACAAGATTATAGGTTTGGGCTAAGGTCGTATGGCCAAGAAACAACACCGAAAATATAATCAGGAAGAATCTATATAATAGCACCTTATATCGTTTTTTTGCAAATCTTATGCTTAAAAAATTAATAAACAATATATATAAAAGCCAAAAAACAAATTAAAAAACACCAAATACTTTTCTTCTATTTTGAAAAGCATTTATCAGAAAAAGCCTTCTAAAAAATTATTAAAACCTGATTAATAATAATATTCAATATAAAAAAAATTCAATACCCGATAAATATTCCTATTATCACATAGGTTTTTAAATGTAATAAACCAACAATTTTAAGTATTTAGTTATTAGTTTATATATTTTTATAGCTAAAAATAGATTTCTTAACTTTATCGTAAATATTTCTTCTCTTCCTCCTCCTTTGTGCTTGACCTGTTCCACAGTCTACACCTTGGTATATTTATACATTATATAATAAAACAATACATTAATCTATCGTATTCCATACCTCTGTATTTTTGAGGTCCAGCGTTTTAGAATTAAATGTTGGATCCAGTCCTGCATCCTTCTGTTTTTGATAATCTTTCAGGGCAGCCAGGGCAGGTTTTCTCAGAAGGATAATCGCGATGATATTCAGCCAGGCCATGAGGCCCACGCCTATATCGCCAAAGGTCCAGGCCAACTCTGCCGTCCGTATAGCACCGTAGAAAGTGGCCAATAAGATCATGACCCTCAGCAGGTACACCGGCCATTTTTGTTTGCCGTCTTTTTGGAGATAGCTCAAATTTGTCTCTGCTATATAATAATAGGCCATGATGGTGGTGAAGGCAAAAAACATGAGGGAAATGGCGATAAAACCTGACCCTATAGTGGGAAAATGTTCAGCTATGGCATTTTGGGTAAATTCCGGTCCATAGGCCACACCTGGAAGGTTTTCTACGATAAATCCTCCCTCTGGGTTGATCACATTATACTGTCCGGTAAATAAAATCATAAAGGCGGTAGCGGTACAGATAAACAAGGTGTCTATGTACACTGAAAAAGCCTGAACCAACCCCTGCTTGGCCGGGTGGCTGACCTCCGCCGCAGCTGCTGCATGTGGTGCTGTACCCTGGCCCGCTTCGTTGGAATAGATGCCCCGCTTTATACCCCAAGCGATGGCCATACCAAATACACCCGCAAAGCTAGCTTCCATATTAAATGCCGATAAAAAGATCAGTTTAAACATGCCCGGCACCTCCTGGATATTTATACTGATGATAATGATGGACATCAATATATAGGCTGCCGCCATAAAAGGCACTACGATCTCTGCCACCTTTCCTATCCGCTTGACACCTCCGAATATGATCAGGCCAAGAAGGACACAGATCACTGCTCCTGTCATTTCTACCGGTATAGCAAAAGCCGCATAGACACTCGTAGCTATACTGTTACTCTGCACCCCGGGCATAAAAAAAGCAGTACTCAATATCGTAGCGAAAGCAAACAGCACCGCATACCACTTGATGCCCAGTCCCTTCTCTATATAAAAGGCAGGTCCTCCCCTGTACTGCCCCACTTTCACTTCTTTATAAATCTGGCCCAGTGTAGCTTCTATAAAAGCAGATGCCGCTCCCAAAAATGCGATTACCCACATCCAAAATATGGCTCCTGGTCCTCCCATGGCTATGGCGGTGGCCACTCCGGCTATATTTCCGGTACCTACCCTACCTGATATGGCTATGGCAAAGGCCTGAAAGGAGGAGACACCTTTTTCAGAAGATTTACCCCCAAACAGCAGCCGTACCATTTCCCCTATGTACCTGACCTGCAAAAACCGGGTGACTATAGAAAAATAAATACCTGCACCCAGGCAGAGTACTATCAGGGCATTGCTCCATACAATGTCATTCACATTATTGACTATTTCTACCATAAGAAAAAACGGGCTTAATAGGGGTTAAGGGGATTGTACTAATAGAACCAATCCATAAAGAAAACTATTTTTTATAAGATATTTGAAAAATGGTTGTTTTTAATACCGGGTTTTTAAATTATTGGTGCCATTTGGATATTGTAGGCACAAAATCAGGGGATTCTGGAAAGGGTAGCCAGGAAATAAAACTTCTTTGGCAGGATGCCTGAATACCTAAGAGGGAGTGGATACTACCTTGATGGTCTACCCTCATTTGTCCGAATTCTTTACCTCAGTTGACCTAGCGGTTAACTATTGCATGATACGGAGGTTTCAAGCGGCGGTTAACATCACCCATACCCTAGTCTTTCAGATTTTTGTTTTTACAAGCACCACACATTCCAAATTTACTTATATTAGCTCGTTAATTTATCCATCATAAAATTTGCCCATCAAAAAAAAGGTGCCCTATGAGCATCCTTCTTTGTAAAAATTTCCATACCAATGAAAAAGTTAATAGTATGTTATTTTATGCTGGGGCTGCTCATGGTTCCCGCCTTTGCTCAGGAGCCCATTGCCCCTGTCCCCATGAACTGGAAAGATGTCCCCTCATGGAAATCCATTTCCGGCAATTCGGTAGAGCTATCTCCTGACGGCAAATGGATGGCCTATGGCATGGTACCGGTAGAGGGGGACGGAGAACTTATTATCCAGCAAACAGCAGATCCATCCATCAAAAAGCGCTACCCCATAGGGTCTTCCAGCTCACCCAGCCTGTCCTTTTCCGAAGATGGCAGGTGGATAGCCTTTAAAGAATATCCCAAAGAGCAGGAAAAAAAAGCTGCAGCCAAAGACAAGAACAAAAAAACCAAGGAAAAGCTGATTTTGGTGGACCTGGCCACAGATTTTGCCAAAACCGAATATGAAGACATCGCCTCTTTTTCCTTCAATGGCAAAACTGCTTCCCATCTGGCCATCAACCTGGCCAAATCCTCGGGAGATGCCAAAAGCGCCGACCTTTTACTCGTTCAGCTCCCTTCCCTGAAAGCACAAAACATAGGCAATGTGGTCGAATATGCCTTCAACAAAAGCGGAGAATATCTGGCCTATGCCATAGAGGCCGCCAACCTGTCCGGCAATGGTGCTTATCTCTTACAACTGAATTCGGGCAAAACCACCATATTGGACTCAGATAAAGCTACCTATAAATCCATCAGCTGGACCGAAAAAGGGGATGCACTGGCCATGCTCAAAATGGTAAAAGACAAAAACTACAAACAGGATCAGGGTAAGGTATTAGGTATCAAAAATCTATCTTCCCCTACGGTCACATTATATGATCCCCAGAAGGATTCGGTCCATTTTGACAAAGCCTATACCATCAGTCCAAATCAGAAACCCCAATGGTCTGAAGACACCAAAACCTTGTACTATGGCATCCACCCCTTAGTAGCCGCCAAAAAGGAAGAAACCAAGGAAACCAAAAAAGGGGAGGATAAAGGTGAATCAGAAGCTGAAAAACTGGCCAAAATAAAATCGGATACCACTATCCGCACCATGGCGGACCTCCAAAAAGCCCTTTCAGCCATAGATACGACCAAATCAAAACCCCAAGGAAACAAAGACGACCTGACCAAGCCTGATATGACCATCTGGCACTGGCAGGACAAAAGGCTTCAGTCCAGGCAGCAGGTACAGGAAAAGCAGGATCAGAACTTCAGCTTCAGGGCCATGTATGAGGTGGAAAAATCCAAACATACCACCCTGCAGGACAGTAGCATGAGAGAACTGACCTTATTGCCCAAAGAAAAATTTGCGCTTGGGGCTGATTACCAGCTATATGAACTGGATATGAATTTAGATGGCCAAAACTATAGGGATTTCTATTTGGTGGATCTACAGACCGGTGATCGAAAACTGTTGTTTGAAAAATATTATCTGCCTTCATACGCCTCCATGCCCAGACCTTCTACTGACGGCAACAAATTGCTTTATGCCAAGGAAGGCCATTTTTATGTATATGATCTGACCACTGACAAAACCCTGAATTTGACAGAGGGCCTCGAGACTACTTTTGTGGATACTGAAGATGACCATAATGTGGAAAAGCCGATGATGGCCCCGCTGGGATGGAGCAGTGACAGTAAATATGTCTTACTGCGGGACGAGTGGGATATCTGGCAGGTACCTGTCACCGGCAATGCAAAAGCGGTAAACCTTACCCAGCAGGGGCGTAAAGAGAAAATCAGACACCAGTCCAGGTACAGCCTGGATCCTGATGAAAAAGGCATAGATCTTTCCAAACCCCTCTATGTCCGGACCTATGGAGAGCGAACCAAGAAGAGCGGCATCGCCAGAATAGCACCCGGTAAAAACGGTTTGGCGGCAGGGACCACCACCCTGCTTATGGAAGATGCCAATATCGGCAGGCTGGCCAAAGCCAAAAATGCACCCGTATATTACTTCACCAAAGAGACCTTTAACCAGCCCACCAATTATTTTGTGGCCAATGCTGACCTCAAGAATGCCGTACAGGTAACCGAAAATGCTCCTGACGCCAGTAAATATTCCTGGTCTTCTGGAGCCAGATTGGTGGATTATGTTTCTGACAAAGGTGATTCCCTTCAGGCCGCCCTGTTTTTGCCGGCAGGCTATGAAGAAGGAAAACAGTATCCCACTATCGTCTATTACTACGAGAAGTTATCCCAAACGCTACACAATTTCCCCAATCCGGGTTTTAGTGGAACAGGCTGGAACCCATCCCTGTATACCAGTAATGGCTATGCAGTGTTGATTCCGGATATCGTATATACCATGGATGACCCGGGCATGTCTGCGGTTTGGTGCGTACTGCCTGCCGTAAAAGAAGCCATCAAAACAGGCATCATCGACGGGGAAAAGATGGGCATACACGGACACTCTTGGGGAGGGTACCAAACCTCTTTCCTGATCACCCAGACAGATATGTTCAAAGCAGCAGCAGCCGGGGCACCGCTTACTAACATGATCTCCATGTATGATCTGATCTACTGGAATTCAGGAGGCGGAAACATGTCCATTTTTGAAGCCTCTCAGGGTAGATTTAAGGGTGCTCCATGGGAAAACTGGGATGCCTACCAAAGGAACTCACCTGTATACCATGTCAAAAATGTAAATACACCCCTACTCCTCCTGCATAACGATAAGGACGGGGCCGTAGATTTCACCCAGGGCATTGAGTACTATAATGCCTTGAGAAGATTGAAAAAACCGGTCATCATGGTGCAGTACAAAGGTGAAAACCATGGATTATCCAAATTGGAAAACCGAAAAGATTATAGTGTGCGGATGATGGAGTTTTTTGACCATCACTTAAAGGGAACCGACCCATCTGAGTGGATCAGTGCCGGCATAGAGCAGCTGAATCTGGATACCCATCTGGAAAGCAGGATGTTTTAAACAACTGCTCTTTCTATCAGGTAGCCGGGCAGGTATTTCCCCTTTTGTGCCCCAGACGCACTAACTATTGTGGAGTGGAGAGGTCTTTTATACGGAATAAGATTTCGGCTAAAAGAATTCTCCACTCCTTCGATAGGGACTTATGACGATTAAACAGCGTATTTAAAAAATTATATTGTCCTATTTACTTTTTAAGTTTTGTATTGGCCTACCCCCTATACTCCCTCCTTTCTAAAGACAGAAGAGTGTGTTTATAAAAAATATGGGATCGGAATACGGCGTCTAATGAACCGGTACGGGTCATCCATGTGAACATCCCTTTGCTGTGTGCCTGTAGATGACTAAGTGTAACCATATATTCCCACTTAGTCCCAAAGCCTTTTGCTACACCCCAATCTTTAGATTGCTATTTGTCGACATGTGATACGCCAATGATCAAATATGAAAATTGAAGACAATTAATTAAAAAATTATACATCCACCCAAAACCTTCTATTATAGCTGAAAAAACTATAAATATTTGCCCATTATATTGATTTCTTAACCTCATACAAAAAATATCCGATAGATCAATCTAATATTCTGGGCTTCCCATGGGCTGAATTCATTTCTCCATTTGGTAAAGATGCAATGATGTTGTATTTTGCACTCTTGTTGCAGAGAGTAATCAATGCATATATACCTAATTAATCTTAATACAAAAACAAATGAAAAAACTTAACAGACTATTGACAATTGGGGCACTTGCCAGCCTTGCCACTTTTTCCTTTACCTCATGTAATAATGACGATGAGGAACCGGTTGTCTGGGAAAACATTGAAAGATCGGAGTTGATCTTTACCGAAGTGACCGGTGGAGCATCATTATATCCACATGGTGATCATTTCCACGGACTGGGTGGTGCCGTAGAAGGAGAATCGCGTACCATTTCCTTTAACAGTGCAGGAGTAGCTACTGAAGGAGGTCATATTCATCTTGATCCAGAAGGTATATACAAAGTTCAGTTGAGAGCCTGGGACTTTACCGGACGTGAAGTTCAGCAGGACTTTTTGGCGGACAAAGCAACAGCCAGTAGATATAAGGCATTTTTGGTAGGTGCTCCATTTGTGCTGAATCAAAATACAGAAGATCAGTCAGGAGCCATTTTCCAGCCTAGAGAAATGGAATACGTAGACGGAACAGCTGTAGCAGGTGCACTTGAAACTACCGGTATCCTTACTTACATCACATTAGGAGAGTCCAATGAAGGAGAATTTGCCGTTACTTATGTACTTCGTAACATTGATCCCGGCGTGAAAGAGAACATCACCCGTGGTGACTGGAATCATGCCGACTATGCGACCCGTTTTGCTGGTTCGAATGTAGTAGAATTGAAATTTGAAATCCATGCAGAGCACGATCATTAATAAATGTGATGATCATCAGCTAAGGTAACCGTATGGTCATTAACAAATGCTGAGTGGATATACATTTTTAATATTGGTAAATACAATAAAAAAGGGCCTTTGAGCCCTTTTTTATTGTGTAAAACCAAATACCATGACAATAATTTGCACCCCCTTTAAGATCGGTACCAGCCACTGGACCTATTTTACTATAGACATGCGATACGCTAAAGTTATATAGGAAGTATTCATTCTCTACGTCATTTTAAAAATGGACAACGTCAAAATACCATGATCATTAATTCTTACTTTATAAAAAAAAGCCAAAGACAATAAAAAAACAAAAGCGTCTGAGAAAAATTAAAGGTCGTTAAAGCACCCGGTAGATATTAGCATCCGAAAGCAATGAGGCCCCAGTAAACATTCACAATAGCTTTATTGATGATTTTATGTATAAAGGAAAACGTTGTTGATAAATTTCACCTTATGGATCTATTGATACTGACCCATCACCCAGACGAAGCCTTACGTCCCTTTCAAATATATGTAAATGCTATATTTTTACCGAAATAGAATTGTATCAGGATTACATATCACGTATAGCAGGTACTGCAGGGGTCCTGAAGGAACCTGGTATGATGCTGGTATGGTGGTAAAATGCTATGCTGCCCCGGTATTTGGGTTAACCATGAAACAGTATACGGCTTTGAATGATCAACCTCAAAAGATCAATAAAAGAACCCCTGAAAAAACGCCAACCTTGCTTTGAGTTTCTTCCTTTTTATGCGAAATGGCTTTACTTTGGACTTGAGGAAATGGAAAACTGTATAAGCCATGACGGCCAACAGACATATAAACAACAACAGGACTGGCCATCCAAAATAAGTGCCCAATAGATAAGTACTGAAAATCAATACCAATAATAGCGCGGAAAGTAAAACACTGGTTTTAAAATGCGTAAGACCCAAATCTATAAGTATATGGTGCACATGGTTACGGTCTGGAACAAAAATCCCTTTACCTGTCATCTTTCTTACCAGCATGATCCGAAAAGTATCAAAGATTGGAATGGATAGGATCACCATTACCAATAGCGGGAAATTTTCTGGCAACAGCTCAAAACCGATAATTTTTTCAGGGTCCATGGCCAATACCTTTAAGGACAAAAACGCAATTAAAAAACCTATAAACAAAGAACCGGTGTCTCCCATAAAAATTTTATGGGTTATTTTTTTAGAAAAATTAAAGCGGATAAAGGCCAGCAGCGATCCTATGAGCAGGGTGCAGACCAGGAAATAAAAATCTTCACCTCCTAAATAAAAGACAGTACCCATGGCACCAAAAATAATGATGCCCAGAAAAGCGGCCAAACCATCAATACCGTCTATCAGGTTATAGGCATTGATAAAGCCTACCATAAATATGAAAACCAAAGGCACACTCACCCATGCTGAAAGCATATCCACCCCTAAAAACCCATGGAGGGAAATTTTAGAAAAATCCGGATTCAAGAACAGAAAAGCGACGGCCATCAGTTGGCCGATAAGTTTTGCCCTAGCAGAAGATACCACCAGATCATCCTTGAGCCCCACTATAAAGAGCAGGGTGACGGCCGGAATAACAAAAGAGGAATGCATGAAAGCATATTCACTGCTTAATACAGAATAGCAAAGGATAAAACAGATAAAAAAAGCCACACCTCCAAAAGAGGGGGTGATGATCCGATGTGAACTCCGATGATCAGGTTTTACTACCAGCTCCTTTTCCCTTGCCACCCATACGATTTTTGGGATCAGGAAGTAGGTGATGCTGAAAGCAATCCCAAAGCACAGCAGTGCAATTGCCAAAAGTGGCACATATTCAACCATTCTCTAGCCTAATTTTTTTTAAATTTCCTCACTGCTACTTCTAAAAATACTGTTGCCCATCGGCATCCAACCTTCAAGTATTTATAAGTCTTTATGAACTACAAAACTAGCTTCTAATATTAGAAAAAAAGAAGATAAAACAAAATATATATTTAAACAGAGGCATAAGCCCCTGCTAATGAAAGGGTATGCCTGGCCAAATAGGGGGTAGCCCTGCAGTGGTCGAGTAAAAGGATATTAGGATCGGGGTGAACGGCAAATCATGATTTCCCTTGGGGTGACCCCCATGGCTATTGATAGTTGGCCCCCTGTAAAGTCGTGGATAAGGTATATGCCACCTAAAGTGGATAGTTCAGATAGTTGGAAGCGTATCAGTCAGTGTGGAGGGCCATGGACCCAGGGGCTTACAGAATAAGACCTGAATAATGCACGTTACCGGAGCCTCCTTCGTCATTTGACGTTCCCAGGCTTGTCATGTTTTAGGTAATTTACCATCCCTGATAAACATCAGTGTAATGGATGCTATTTTTCCTACTAAGTTTATATAATTTTCAGAGAGCATTGGAGTTCTTGGTGAAGGAGAACTCACTCAATATACCCCTTAAAAAAATACAACGTTTTCTTAGATTTTCGCAAAAAGACGGAGCATCGACGGGGAGTATACGGGGAGGACATAGGAGAGCTATAGGTGAACCTAGGGTAGAAAAGCCAAAAATTGATTGTAATGGCGGAAAAATTGTATAATTTTTATAATTGCTATATTAAAAAAAATATATTATTCATGGCCGTACGCATGAAGGAAGAACCTGAAGAAGAGTTGGAATTTTGTTTGGACCGATAATGATTTTTTTTCCACATGCTCGATTTCAACCGTATATTCAATGAATCCAAAGTGAGGGTACATACCCCTACCGCATCACCACTATTTACAGGCCCCGGTTTTGGCGGAAGGCAGGATGGGTTCAAAACTTTATGCGGCCAAAACAAACGGTCAATTCATTTTTTAACCGGGGGATATACCCCCGGCTACGCTATCACGCCCAGATGGGGCTGTAGCGGAACAGGTGTTTTTTACAACAATTCATGGGACAACACCAGTAGTAGCACCACAGCCGCGTTTTTATAGAAGAACCAAGTGGGCCCATACCCATTTGCCATACCACGACATCACCGCTATTCACCGGCCCCGGTTTTGGCGGAAGGCCGGAT
>NZ_JMIH01000029.1 GCF_000714815.1 Anditalea andensis
GCTGTAGTGCCGAGCCGTTTTATACTATAAAATAAACGACACCTTCAGCTCTGTATTAATCAATCGAAAACTGATCATGATGGGATGAAATGAGATGCTGGGCTGATACCCAACCCTGTATGATCTCCGGTATTTTACCAATGCGGGGATTAAATATCCCGATCAGCGGGAACAGCTGCTACAGCTTGCATGGTGAATGCAAAAGTAAATGTAATAATCATAAATCAATCCATTAAATTTTTTAAATTTATATTTAGATAAAATCGTGTCTATGGAATAGTGATGGCGGTTGCCATTATCGAGGGAGCTGTAGGGTCAATGGGGAGAATCTCACTCCAAGATTAGCATCTGTATGAGAGACCTTTCCACTCCACCAAAATTCCGGGAGAGGATAAGGCATATGGAGAATAGGTTAAGGTCATGATGTTTGGGAGCCGAAGATTGCTAATAAATGATACTTTTGATGATCCACATTTGATAGCATTATTATTACTATGAAAAAATTATTATTTTTTATTGCTTTAGCTTTCTCTGCTGCCAACGTATCGGCACAAAATGTACCGCTAAATTTTCCCCTCATACAGGATTATATGAGGAGGCTGCAGGTCATCGGGGAGATAGACAGTGAACTGACTTTCCATTATCGGCCTGTTGACCTACATGCTGCCCTGCCGGATTTTGAAACCATGTATGGTTTGGCTTCCTCTGATTCCATACGATTGACACTTTCCCTAGTAAATGCTGGAAAAAACGACCGCTTTGAGATTTCCCTATTGCCGTTACAGCTGAATACGGTATACAATTCCTCCTACCCCTATACCGGGGGGAACGGACCCATGGTCCCAGCACGGGGACCTCAGACCCTGCTCAGCGGCGGTATGCATGTCCGGTTTGGAAGGCTTTCGATGCAAGTACTGCCACAGTTTCAGTGGGCGCAAAATCTGCCTTTCGAGGAGTATCCGGAAAATGCACCCCTGTCCTATTTCCAGCTGATGAACAGGGGATTGTTTGGGTTGGAATCCCCAGTTCGTCATGGCAGAAACCCTATTACCAGGATCCTCCCCGGAAATTCCCACCTAAAACTGGACCTGAACCACATCGCTATTGGCCTGTCTACTGAAAACATCTGGTGGGGTCCCAGCCAGTACAATGCCCTGCTCCTGGGGGACAATGCCCAGGGTTTCACCCATTTTACCATCCATTCACAGAAACCCCTCAAGACCCCGATCGGTAATTTCGAGGGCCAGTATTTTGTCGGCATGCTGGAAGGGCTCAATATCCCCCACTTCAGTGACGGGGCTTTTGATAACGTGATCAGGACCAAAGAGGAAGAGGATTGGCGGTATTTTACCGGGATATCCATCAGCTATTCCCCCAAGTGGCTACCTGGTTTGTCTCTCGGGGTAGGCAGAAC
This sequence comes from Anditalea andensis, assembly GCF_000714815.1. Classification (GTDB taxonomy): domain Bacteria; phylum Bacteroidota; class Bacteroidia; order Cytophagales; family Cyclobacteriaceae; genus Anditalea; species Anditalea andensis. The sequence goes on from NZ_JMIH01000029.1 coordinate 1,415, forward strand.
TTTTCAGATTTACAGAAATGATATGCAGGACACTTTCCGTGCTTATTTCCCGCTATTTGTACCATTATATAAAGAGGGTGAAGGAATAGAAGAAAACGTAGAGTTAAGGGAGGATCAAAATATCAACCTATTCTCCAGGTGGGTGATCCCTGGGGCAAAATTTGAGATGTATATGGAGTATATCCGCAATGATCATGAGGTAAATGCCCGGTACCTGCTCTTGAATCCAGAGCACAGCAGGGGATTTACGTTAGGTTTTGCCAAGTATGTAAGGCTTCCGGATGACAGCCAACTGGAAATCAAATCCGAATATAACCGCACCCAGATTTCTATCAACAACATCATCCGCTGGCCCGGCGCACCAAACAATGGGCTGGGGCTGTATGACAATTACCAGGTGAGGCATGGACTCACGCACCGGGGCCAGATCCTGGGTCCGGGCACAGGAACGAGCGGCAATTTTTTTAAAGTGGAAATCAATAAGGTGCACCACCTGGATAAGGTGGGGATTACATTCGAAAGATACGGAAGGGAAAGGAATTTTTACCAGTACGCACTTACCAGTGGAGAGTCAGTAAAGCCCTGGACGGATCTTACGATGGGCATCAATTATGAAAAAAAAATCAACCAGTTCCTCATCAGTACAGTGCTGAGGGGAACTGCGTCACTGAATTACAACTTTTATGCAGAGACACCTACTAATGATCCATTCAGCGAAGGAAGGACCCGGTACAATCTGAACAATGTAACGAAGGTGGCGTATTTGTTTTAAGAAAACGGTGACGTATCAATATTTACATAGTCTCCATTTAACAGCCCGGGTTTTGGCGGAAGGCCGGATGGGTTCAAAACTTTATACGGCCAAAACATACGGTCAATTCATTTTTTAACCGGGGGCTACACCCCCGGCTAGGATATTACGCCCCGATGGGGCTGTAGCGGAACAGGTGTTTTATACAACAATTCATGGGACAAC
>NZ_JMIH01000030.1 GCF_000714815.1 Anditalea andensis
TCATTTTTTAACCGGGGGCTTCACCCCCGGCTACGTTATTCCGCCCCGATGGGGCTGTAGTGCCGCAGCCGTTTTTTACCACAAATCATGGGACAACATCAGCGGTAACGACACAGCCGATTTTTATAAAGGAACCAAAACTGAGGGCACATACCCAATTTACCATACCACGACATCACCACTATTCACCGGCCCGGGTTTTGGCGGAAGGCCGGATGGGTTCAAAACTTTATGCGGCCAAAACATACGGTCAATTCATTTTTTAACCGGGGGCTTCACCCCCGGCTACGTTATTACGCCCCGATGGGGCTGTAGCGGGAACAGTGTTTTTTACCACAATTCATGAAACAACACCAGTAGTAGCGCCACAGCCGTTTTTTACCACAAATCATGGGACAACATCAGCGGTAACGACACAGCCGGTTTTTATAAAGGAACCAAAACTGAGGGCACATACCCAATTTACCATACCACGACATCACCACTATTTACAGGCCCCGGTTTTGGCGGAAAGCAGGATGGGTTCAAAACTTTATGCGGCCAAAACAAACGGTCAATCCATTTTTTAACCGGGGGCTTCACCCCCGGCTAGGATATTACGCCCCGATGGGGCTGTAGCGGAACAGGAGTTTTTTACAACAATTCATGGGACAAC
>NZ_JMIH01000031.1 GCF_000714815.1 Anditalea andensis
CGGAAGGCCGGATGGGTTCAACACTTTATGCGGCCAAAACAAACGGTTAATCCATATTATAACCGGGGGCTATACCCCCGGCTACGTTATTCCGCCCCGATGGGGCTGTAGTGCCGCAGCGTGACCTTCGGAATTTGCAATTCCGAAGGCTGGGGTATCAAACAGCAGGGAATGAAGCTACCTATCCGTTTTTAAATGATATTTTAGTATGATCTCCATGATTTTGCCATAGATCTCTGTATTTTCATAAACCCCTTTAAAACTATCTGCATGGGGACCATAGGCAAATATCGGAACCATGATACCTGTATGATCCTCAGTTGAAAATTCCAGCTCCACCAGGTTTTTTGAAACATCACCCTGAGGCAATGTAAGCCCTCCGGTTTCGTGATCAGCTGTAATGAGCACCAATGTCCCTGGGTTTTTATCCGCAAACTCCAAGGCAACACCCACGGCCTGGTCAAAATCTATCACCTCTTCAACTACCTTTTTTGCATCATTTTGATGTCCTCCTGTATCTATCTGTGCCCCTTCTACCATTAAAAAGAATGGCCCCTCCTTTTTCCTTAAAAATTCCAAAGCCTGGAAGGTAGCTTGGGCCAAATAACCTTCCCTCCCTTTCAATACTGAAGGCAATCCATGGTGGGATGCAAAATATCCGACCTTTAAATATTCTGAATTTTGAATATCCGCTAAAGTGCTTATGATCTCAAAACCATTGGAAACCAAACTATCATAAGCACCATTTTGATACCGTAGAAAATCATTCCTTCCACCTGCGATAAATACATTGATAGCACTTAAGCTCAGATCTAAACCGATACCATTGATATTGTCCCTGTCTTTTTGATGAGCAAAGAATGCCGCAGGCGTAGCCCCGGTAATATTGTCACTGGATACCAGACCATTGTAAAAGCTTAAAGCGGATAGTGCTGCTGTTATATTATTGTAAGGCACCGTATCATTTTGCCCTATCCCTCTGTTATGCGTCTTTTTGCCGGTCGCGATAGCCGTACCACCTGCTGCTGAATCGGTGGTGAAATCATCCAAGGCCTGTGTTTTTACCAAACCGATATTTTTTAGGTTCAAAATGTTCAACTGATTCCCATTACCCACCATACCAGCATTCAGCTGCGCCAAACCTGTTCCGTCACCAATCAGCAGGATCACCTTATCTACTTTAGCCTGCTTGCCGTCATACATGAAATGAGGTTCATAGATATCACTTTTCAATTGGCCTATGACCAATCGATCGGCCAGATTCCCAAGGTATTTATTGGCTTCGGATGGATGATCTGTATTGATGTAGTCTACCCCCAGTTCGTGAAGTGCTTTCCATGCTGTTTTGGAATCCGGCGTTGCCCAGAACCTAATGGGTTTTCCTATTTGATGCACAGCATCGATTACAGCTTTCAGCGCCTGCCTTTCTTCTTCGACTATCCTACCCTTCCCATTCCAAACTGAGAATTTATCAAATGGCAGACTAATCATCTCTACTTTGTCTACATCCAGTAGCGCTAAGTCTGTAAGCTCTTGGTGATCGAAAAATAGGTAAGCAGGATAATTTTTATATCTATCAGAATAAGGCCGCTTTCCCGAAATGACCAATTTTATTCCATTTTGATTGGAAGGGCTGTACAATATATCCAGATAACCTTCGCATATCTCCATCAATCGGTTTAAAGTAGGTTCGGCTTCGGTTTTTAAATCTACTAAAAGCAAATAAGGCTTATGTTCAAGTTCCAGTTGAACTGATTTTCTTATATTCTCTAGGTACAAACTTTGAAATGTTCTCGCTGGATGAATGGTCTCTACCTCGTGCGCCACCAACAATGAATCGTTCCTTAAAAACAAATCCACTTCTATGGAAGCTGCTTGGCTCCCAAAAGCTGTCCAAAATGGAACAGTGTTTAGGTAATCATTGTGGCTATGGATCTTAAATGACTGTTGGGCCCTCGTGGTATTTTGAACCGGCAAAAAAAAGCAGTACAGTATAGAGATAAGAATGAGATTTTTGGGAAGCTGCATTTGCATATAGGTTAAATATAACAAAAATAAACAGGCCAAAATATGAATTTTGGCCCGTCCATTTCATTTAGTGATAAGATCGGTATTTTTACCACCCTTGATTCTGGGCTATTCCTGATACAGATAGGGTGTTGGGAGGAATAGGCCAAACGTGATGGATCTCCGGATTGAAACTTCTGGCTGGCCAAGTTTCATATACCGTAAAACCCGAGTCTGGATTGGTTTTGGTAGAATGGTTTCTTCCTGTGGCCGGGCGGCTGTAGGCAGCCTGGGCATCTTTCCATCTTACCAGATCCAAGTGTCTATCTGCATATTCTCCAGCTAGCTCCACCCTCCGTTCCTGCTTGAGGTCAGCAAGTGTAGCGCCGGATTTGGGGGCAAGCCCGGCACGTGTACGGACCAAATTAAGAGGTACATCTCCGTTTTGCCCCTGCATGATGAGCGCTTCTGCTTTCATCAATAAGATTTCCGCAAACCTGATCAATGGCGTATTCAAGTCAGTGGTAGGATAATCGCCATTTGGATTAAGGTGTATTTCCTGCGGAAATCTGTAAGGATGCATGTATTTATTAAACTGGATACCTGTCCAGGAATTTCCAGAATAGTACCTTCTTTGATTTCCCAAAAAAGTAAATTCATCTCCAAACACTAATAAAGTGGCCTTTTTTCTAGCATCCCCTTCCTCAAAAGCATTGTAAAGTTCCAATGTAGGTGAAAATGTTCCCCAACCGTTATACTGACCCCAACCTGTATTTTCCAACATCACACCCGGTAGGATCTGCCCCCTTTCTTTACTGGATACTGTGGAGTAAACATATTCGGAAGAGAAATTATTGTTTACATAAAAAACACTAGCAAAGTCCTCATTTGGATTGCCCGTATTGATCAATGCCCTGCCAGTTGGAGAGTTGATTATCTTATCCGCATAAGTGACCACATCTGCCCATTTATTGCTTTCATAAGCGGCCCAGTACAAGGCATTTTTTGCCAAATAGGCATGAGCGGCATCTTTATGGGCCCTGCCGAGCTCATTGGAAGGATAACTGGTGAAATACGGAAGGAGCTCTGCTGCCTTTAGAAGGTCCTGTTCAATCATTCTGTAGTTATCCATTACATGCGAAGGCCTTGAGAACCTCAGTTCATCCATATTCTCTACTGTTATAATAGGAATTCCTGCTCTATAGTCACCAAATCTAGGAGCCAGCCAAATATAGGCATGGGCCCTTGCAAAATAAGCTTCACCCAAAACCCTGTTCTTTATTTCAACATCGATGTTCATTTCAGGAACATATCTCAAAATTGAATTTGCTCTTTGGATGACTGTGTAAAACAACGGATAGATCTGTGCTATCCTACCTTCTTGGCCATTGGCCTGGAAATTTCGGATAGCACTGGCTGCGGCATCTACCCTTCCCTGGTGAAAATCATCGCTTGCCGCTATTAGATACATAATACCCCTACCAAATAGGTGATCGCTGTCCCAATGCTGGTACAGGCCATTGGCAGCATTGATGGCATCTTCCTCTGATTTCCAATAGTTTCCGGTGGTAATATCTCCTATAGGTGTAAGGTTTGTAAAGTCCTCACTACATGCACTGAAGCAAAACAGTGCAATCCATAAGTATTTTATATTTTTCATGAGATTTGATTGACAGTGTTAAAGATTAAGATTCAGGCCTAAAGTGAATGTCCTAGGAACAGGAAAAGTCCCGTTGTCAATGACAGCGCCGGTGCCTACTTCAGGATCTAGGCCAGAATAATTGGTGATTGTGAAGAGGTTTTCAGCAGCCAGGTATACCCTGAGGTTTGTTCCAGCTTTGACCCTATTGAGCATTGATGAAGGGAAAGTATATCCCAGGGATAGGTTCTTAATTCTTAAATAATCTCCATTTTCCAGGTACCAATCTGATGCCTGTCCAAAATTAGCATTGGGATCTTGTGTGGAAAGCACCGGGATGGTAGCTCCAGGATTTTCGGGTGTCCAGGCCTCCAATACCCTTCTGTCCAGGTTATAGCCCTGTAATCCTGCGTTGTAAGCAGAAAATTTGTACCCGTTAAACAACTTTACTCCTGCTACCCCCTGTCCTAGAAGCTGCAAGTCAAAATGGTTATATTCCAAACTAATGTTCAACCCAAAATTGATATCAGGCATGGCATTACCCATAAAAACCCTATCTGCATCACTGATTCGCCCATCTCCATTTACATCTTTGAAAATCAGGTCTCCAGGTCTGGCATTAGGCTGAATTTTTACACCTTCAGCATTCAGATGCTGTTCAATCTGTTCTTGGTTTTGGAAAATGCCTAGATGAGGGACCAGATGATATGAATACAAGGGCTGACCTGGTTCACTTCTGAATGGATAGATGATACTCCTTAAGTTTTGTGTATGTTGGATAAAATTGTCAGTAAATTCATCCAGATCCCTTAGCTTATTATTGATGGTGGCGACATTGCCACCGATATTGTAGTTCAGCCTGCCCTTTTGGCCGGTATAATTTATACTCAGTTCCACTCCTTTGTTTGCTACTGTGCCTACATTTGCTAATGCCCCAATAGGTACACCAGCGTGCGGATCGGGAGTATTTCGAAGGATAAGACCCCGGGTATATTTTTCATAATATTCCGCGGCGATCATAAGCCTGTTTGAAAACAGCATCGCATCCATACCCACGTTGACCGTTTCTGATCTTTCCCACCTTAAGTTGGGATTGGTCATTTCGTTGATTGACAAATGCCTGTTTCTAAGCCCTGGGTCACCCAGAATGACATTGTTTCCTGAGGACATGGGTACATTAAAGGCATAATTTCCAACAGAAGAGATATTTCCCACCTGTCCCCAAGATCCCCTAATTTTTAGTAGGTCTATAAAAGCCACATTAAAGAATGGCTCTGAAGATATTTTATATGCTGCGGATGCCGCGTAGAAATAATCGGATTTGGTCGCTGCAGGTAGTCTGGAAGTCTCGTCCCTTCTGATACTACCCATCAAAAAATACCTGTCATTATAATCATACATCAATCTTCCGATCGCAGAAGTCAGTACATCTTCAAAGGCCCCGCTACTTGGGATATTCAAGATCGCTCCTGCATTTCCGGCATACTGAAACCAATCATCTTCCCGGTCAAAATCCTGCACTTGGAAACCGAAAGTTTCTTCCCTTTTATATTGGGCAGTATAAACACCTGTCAAGGCAAAATTGTGGTCTCCCAAAGATTTGTTGTAATTAAGCTGTTGGTCCCAGATCCAGCGGCTACTATTCCCAGCTCCCTGATCCAGAAAATTCATGTTGCTAGGCCTGCCGATTTCAGGAGCTCTGGGTGAAAACCTTTTGTCTGTCCAGGACCAAAGGTCAATAGAAAAGCTAGACCTAAAAGTCAGGTCATTCAGCACATCATATTCACCATAAGCTATGGCATTTAGGTTTAATTTTGGGGAATTGACAGTGGGCCTCAGCAGTAGAGAAACCGGATTATAGGTATCTCCATATGCTCCGGCAAACTGGGACAACTCAAAAGGCACTGTACCATGAAAATTTCCATTTTCATCATAAACGGGGGCAGCAGGGTTCATATAAATTGCATTGATAATGGCCCCGCTGTAACTACTGACTGTATTGGTTCCCCTGGACAATTCACGGTTGAAATAGACATTCTGACCTACCCTGAATCTATTGGTGATTTCATATTCGGATTTAAGTCTAAAAGAAAACAGTTCATAGTCTGTATTCAGCAGAAGTCCCTCCTTCTTATGGTATCCAAATGAAGAACTATACCTACCCTTATCAGAGCCTCCACTGATTTGAAAATTTATATTTGAAACGGCGGCTGTTCTGAATATTTCGTCCATCCAGTTTGTTCTAGTTACCTGTCCCCATGGATTTTGTTCGGGATCGTGAGCCGCTTGGGCTATGGTGCCGGCATGTGCAGCGGCATTTCTATAAGCGGTGGCATATTCGGTCGCATTAAGCGCTTCTGGGGTTTTGTATGCAGCCTGCACTCCTTGATATACGTCCATCGAGATTTTTGGTGCTCCAGCTTTACCTGTTTTGGTAGTGATTACGATCACACCAGAGGCTGCCTGGGCCCCATAGATTGCCGCTGCAGCTGCATCTTTTAGGACAGTCAAACTCTCAATATCATTGGGATTGATCCTGTTTCCATAATAGGGCATCCCATCTACTACATATAATGGAGCTTCGTTTCCAAAAGTCCCCATTCCTCTGATGACCACTTGGGGAGCATTTCCAGGCTCTCCTGTGGCAGCTACCACGGTGACACCGGCTATTTGACCCTGCAGCATTTGGTTTACACTTGACACTGGTCGGTCCACAGTCCTGGCGACATTTTCCAGCTGTCCCACAGAGGTGGTCAGATCAGCTCTTTTTGCAGTTCCGTAGCCTATCACCATAAACTCATCCATGTTGTTCACCATTTCAGATAGTGAGACGGTAATAAATTCTGCTACGTTATAGTTTACAATCTGTGATTCCATGCCTATAAATGAAACCATAAGCTCCCCGGTCTCTGATGGGACATCCAATGAGAATGTACCATCTATACCGGATACGGTGCCCCGATTGGTGTTGCCATTGACCATAACAGTAGCCCCTATGAAAGGCGCCTGGTCTGATGCTGTTACTACTACGCCACGGATGGTGTGTTGCGCGTGTAGTTCCATTACTGCAAAAACACACAGTAATAAGAAGGTGTAAAATTTTAAATTCATCTGCTTATATTTTGTTTTTTAAAGGTCATAACTTGTCCCGTACCGGAGGTCGGGATGATCTGGCTCTGGCCGATAATCATCCCGGTGTGTAAAGGATACTTCATGCTCGATTTCATATGATAATTTGCTTTTGATCTGAGTGCAAATTGGGGGGTTAAGAGCAGATAAAGGTGTGTTTTAAATACAAAATAGGTGTACTTTCATTTCAAACTGGTGGTGTAAAGCATCATGTTTTTACTACTTTTCGGTCAGTAATACTGCCTTAATAATGGGTTAATGGCTGGTTAATAAAATTTTGTTTTTCTGCATCTGAAAATTTTTGGGGCTGGTTCCAAAATGCTTCTTGAAAAGTTTGCTGAAATGCTTAGGGTCGTTGAATCCACAGTTGTAACTCACCTCTGAAATATTCATCTGACTATTTTGCAACAGCTCACAGGCCATATCCAACCTGAGGTGGATAATAATGTCCGAAGGGGCTTTTCCGGCCAGCTCTTTAAAGAGCCTGTATAGCTTCATTTTGGAAATGCCCATTTCTTCACAGAGTGTTTCTATTCTGAAATCAGTAGCGGTGAAATTTCTTTTGATTTTAATAAGTGCTTCCTGCATCAGTTTTTCGTTGGGGCTGAGCGGATATGCCCTCTCTTTTCCATCGAATACCCTATCCACCAGAGATGAACTTTCTGCCGGTTTCCTTTCTTTCAATAGGTATTTGACAGTCTTGTTTATAAAAGCCCTGCTCGAGGGCATTTTTAAAAATGCATTCACCCCCATGTCCATGAGTTTTTCTTGGAACGAAGGCGAGATAAATTCATAGATATACAATATGGGTATAGCCGCGAAGCTGTCCTTTAACTGGATGGCATTCAATAGCGTGGCCACATTTTCGGTGAGCTTTTCATTGTAAATGACAAGAACATCTATATTTACCGTCTGGAGGGCAGAACTCATCATGTCGATTTCATGCTCTATGATCAGAAAATACAGGCTGGAATCCAGGATTTTCACCAAACTGTCCGCTTCATGTCTTTTTCCATATAGCAAAACCACCTTTTTGCCCTCTGGTACCTGAACTTTGAGGTCCAAATGTTTCCAATGCCGATTTTCTAATAGTTGCTGGTTTTCAGCCAGTAGATCATATGGAATGTCCACTTCTATGGCTACTTTACCATCTATTCCCTCCAAGGTCATTTTGCCTTGAAGCTCATTGAGCATTCTTCTTGCTGATTGATGGTACATATTGAACTGCCTGTATTCTGACAAGGAATCCTTTAAAGTACTACTATCGGTAATGATCTGAATCTGTAGCAGTTTCCCTTTTGAAAGTAATTTGATTTCCAGCACAGAACCTTTGTCCAAAAACTTGATCAAACCTTTAAAAAGATACTGGAAAAACAGCTTCAACCGTACTACATCCAGAGAAACCCAGTCTGGAGAAAGGTTTTCAGCATATTCATATTTTATACCATACTTGGCCAGGGTAGGTTCAAAATCCTTGTTGAGCGAATGAAAAAGATCTGGCAGCAAAGTCAGGGAAGAAGAGGGTGGATCCAATTGATTAATGGACGTATTGGATTCCAGATCATTGGTGAAATTCAGCAGCGGTGCCAAAGTATTCAGGGCTTTCACTTTAACGGAAGGATCTCTGAATGAGGCTTGCTCCAAGACCCCCTTTAGATCTACCAGGGGAGATTTGACCTTTCTGAGCAGGTAGTCCACAAACTTGTCCATTTCAAAATCAGGATGCAGTTGCCTATTGTGAAGTTGGAGCAAGCGGGACCTTTGAGCTTCTATTTCCCGGTTTTGGAGATCCAAAGCCAAATTCTTTTCTTCCAATTTTTTCTTTTGTTCTGCTATCAGGTTGGTCCTTTGGATGATTTTTTTTTCTAATTTTTGCTGTACTTTCTTAGATTGATACTGACGAAAAAGCAAAAAAACGGCTGAAAGAAGCAAACCCGACAGCACATAGATATACTTTTTAGTATAAATAGGAGAATTAATAGTAAAAGGCACCGACACAGATGCTGATTCATAATCCAGCCTATTTTTCACCTCCAGCAAGTAATTTCCATCCTTCAGACCATCTATAGTCAGTAAATTTGATTGGGGTAGGTATTTCCATTCCGGATCATGGGGCAGGACCCGGTAGAGGATAGTATCTTTTGCGATATCCCCTATGGCTATCTGCTTTACTGCCACCTGGAGGTCCTTTGAGCCATTCTCTGTGATCATTTCCAGTTTAAGGATCGGATTTGGCTGATTGAGATCCAGGTCATTGGGATGAAAATAATTCAGGCCATTTACACCACCAAAATACAGTAATCCACTTTCCGTCTGAAAGGAGGCGCCTTCGGAGTATTCTGCCGACTGCCACCCTTCTTCGGGTAATAATACCCTAACAGTGAAATCTGATTTTTTTATAAAACCAATACCATTGGTCGTACTGATCCATACTTTATCGCCATGGCCGTGCAGGCTGTATACCAAGTCACTCAGCAATCCATTATTCTGGGTGATGTAGGTACTGCTGCCTTTGGATTCGTCCCATATGGTGATCCCTCCATGGGTCCCTATCCAAATATTACCTGTGTCCTCATCTTTGTAAACCGAGTAAGTACTGTTGTCCAAGAGACCGTTTTTGTTATCAAAACAGGAAACTTCGCCATTTTCCCAAATCAAAACCCCGTTTTTTTCTGTAGTCAGGTACAGTTTGCCATCATGAAAATATACCCCTCTGATATGCTTATCCTGGATTTTATCCTGGCCTTCAAATGGTACAAAACGCTCTGCCGATAAGTCATAAAGCATGGCTCCTCCCCAACTTGCCACCCATATGCGCTTGTTTTCCACATCTTCCGCAAATCCGTAGTTTCTTTTGATAAATGAATTTTCGTTTTTCTCGTGAAAAATTCTGTCAATCCTATGGTCTTTGACCGTAAAAATGCCCTGATATGTACCTACCCACACAGTCCCGTTACTATCTTCAAAGATTGCCCTGATTCTTTTCCAGTTGTCATCTGCTAACTCCTGGGGATACTGTAATGGAGAAAATTCCTCCTGCCCATTTTCCCTATAGTATATCCCCGAAGAGTAATAGCCAATCCATAGCGTACCGTTTACTTGTTTGTTCACGGCCCGTACGGTTTCGTTTACGAGTTCAGGATGGGAAACAGGGTGTGCGAATATATGATTAATCTGGGCTGAATTTTTGATTACCCTCGATACCCCCCCATCCTTCAAACCCAACCAGACATTCCCAAACACATCTTCTAACACAGCCGTTACTTCATTACTTCTCAAGCCATAAGGATTAAAAGGGTCTGCTTTATATTGTTGAATGTTATTTTTTTCCTTATCGTTTATATGGTAGGGAGCGTAAAACAAACCCTGCGAAAGTGTTCCCCACCAATGATTGCCTTTTTTGTCTTTAGCGCTGTAAAGTAATTTGTCTTTAGCGATGGCTTCGGGAATCTGTTTCTTCTGCTCGGACGGGGAAAACACGCATGACTTGCATTTTTGAAATGAATGGTCTTTAAAAATGTAAGTGCCATGGTCCATCAGCTTGACCAAGACTTCACCATTTTTGTCCACACCTAGGTTTGTTATTCTTTGGTCGAAATGAAAATTATCAAATTCGTGTTTCCCTACTTTCAGGCTGATGGTTTCTGGGTCGGCCCATACCCATAACTGATGGTATTTATCCACCACTATTGCATTGACATAGTTTCCGGCCAAACTGTTGGGATTATCAAGCTGATGCCCAAATACGGTGAAGTTTTTTCCGTCAAAATAGTTTAACCCATCCCATGTACCGATCCAAATTCCGCCTAAGGGGTCATTGGCCATGACATTTATAGAATTATTGGAAAGTCCCTGTTCTACCTGATAGGTTTTGAACTTCAGGTTTTGGCTAAAAAGCGTGGGGGAAAGTAAATTAAAAAAAATTAAAAGAACGAATGATATAAGCTTTGGATTAGGCATATGCAAATTTACGGAGAAGCGTATGATCTAAAATTAAGCTAATATTAACATATGATTATCCACCGATGTACCAGCGGAGATTGGAAGGAATCAGGCGTATTTTAGCCGACGATCCACCTGTAGCCCCACAGCCGCGTTTTTATAGA
>NZ_JMIH01000032.1 GCF_000714815.1 Anditalea andensis
CCACGCTTCTGGCGGATGAACAGAGGAGACAGGCAGCGGTAATGCATGGTCTGCTGAAAAACAGGTGGCCTAACCGTTTCTATGCTGCTCACCAGGTAATCGATCGAGCTGATCTGGTCCCCAATCCTGAAGGCCTGGGCCATAAAGAGACCCCTGATAAATTCCTCTGCAGCCCTGTCTATTAGAAAACTGATCTCAAAGCTCGCTTCCTGTCCGTAATGCTCTATGACACCACGGTCACGGTGTATTTTGTTCCCTGCAAAGTCCAGCCTCGAAAAGGTGAACAGCCTGAACTGCCTCCCAAATGCACTATATCCCTCATCATGAAGAAAGGCTGCAAAGGCTGCATTGGCGCTGTCTATGATGCGGTAGATGACAGCGGACAACTCGTACTGATAGTTGAGCGGAAGAAATTTGGTCCTGCTCGTTCTGGTCAGTTTGATTTTGAATCTCATATATCTACAGGTATATTTTATTTAAAAGTAACTAGTTATGCCAACGATAATTTTTTAGCGACACCTATTGTCCAAAATTTATTGCTTAAGCTGATGACTTTACAATATGGTTTTTTTAATAAAGCGGTGCAATACCTAGTTCGAGGTATTTTTTATTGTTATTTCATGAAATACTTTTATATAAATTTGATTTACGCTTTAATCATGATGAAGTATTTCATCATGATTAAAATCAGCTATTTTTTCTAAACTTTTTTTCAAGTACTACATATTGGTGATATAGGTATACTCAGGTGACCTTAAGCCATTCATCTATAGCTTTATCCAGACCATATATTTCAATTCCCCAAATATCTTTATCATACCGGCCCATCAGTTTTTCAGCTGACTTTAAGCTTCTTAAACCTATTTATTTCTTCTACTATATTTTGCATCAATTCTCCTGATACCGAAGTGCTGAGCTGTCTGGTGCTGATGACTAGTTTTTGCCGGGTGGGATCGGTGAAGGTGATGAATTTTATCATTAGGATATCGGCATGTGGATTTCCTTTACCGATATAATAAGGATTGGCAGTATCCTGTTGGTCAGGCTGGGCATACAGTTCATGTATAGGAACATCCCTATTCTTCCAAATC
>NZ_JMIH01000033.1 GCF_000714815.1 Anditalea andensis
ATCCGACCGGTCCGCCTTTCCGTTTTCCATTCCCGTCAGGCTGCCCGCACTTATCTGGACCAAGGCAGGATCCGGTTCCGGGAGTCCGTCCCGAAAGGCTTTTTTGAGGAGCATGCCCAGACCCAGCTTGGCAGGGGAGCCCTTCCTGTAATTGATGAAGCTTAGATCAAATGCTTCCCTGGGCGGTCCGGCAAACCGGGGGGGGCACTTTAAATTTGCTCCAGCCTGCCAGTTGGAGTTCAGAAGGGCGGAATGGTCGGGACGAAAATATTGCCTGACATAGGTGATCCCCTCTACGGAGTTATATACGTTTGGATCCTTTTTGCCTATGAGTCCAGCTCAGAAATGGATGCTATTGCCATAACGATGAATTGATTAAAAGTTTACTTAAAAAGCAATCCCCTCAGTAGCCCTGCATAGATAAAAAACAGGTAAATATTCCCTGCGTCAGCTATTTATTATAAATGAACTTTATCGGGATTATA
>NZ_JMIH01000034.1 GCF_000714815.1 Anditalea andensis
ACTTCCGTGCAAAGAATCGCCTCTTTTCGCTATTGTAAATTTAATAAAAACCTTTAAAAATTACTTGGAATTTAAGACAGTACCTCAATTGGCATTAGTTTTTTATTTCTTTAAAGTAAACTATATAGTCAAACTGTTTATCATTTTTGATTTTCAACTTATGTTGATAAGCTCCGACATCCCTTATAGTCGATTTGCCTAATCTGTATGTTTTAATAATTTTAATATTATTTTCTCCAAAATCCGTATCGTTAGCTAACCATTTTTTGTCCTCAACATCAGTAAAAGTTTTGCTGTTTACCTTCGTTTTAAAATCTAATGCTATTGAAAGGTAGTCTGATTTATATTTGTTGTATAAGTGATAACCTATCGGTTTATAAAAGGAATTATTTGACTTACTAATATGACCGTTATGTGCCCACATAAAAACAGGTGTTGATTGAGCTTTGATAATTTCTTCAAAAATTATCGCCATATTTTTGTCTCTCACATTCGTGAAGTTTAACAAATTTGCATTTTCAAATTCCCACGCATGATTTAATGCAAGCAAGTCAATTTGAATCTTATGTGATGAGTTAACCTCTTCCTTAAATACTTCATTTAACCTATTTAAAGTCTCTTTCATAAGTTGACGATCCTCTTTGGGTAATTTTTTCAAATTATAATCGCTTGTAGCATATATTTGAGATAGAAGTTCCAAACCATTCACAGATAATCCTTTTTTTAAATCTGGTTTTTCATCATCTATGAATTTTATAATTTCTTTCATGGCACATCTTCCACATTGAGAGTCGAAACCAAAAAATCTGATTTTTTTATTATCGAGCTTATCCATATTGTGTTGTCTCGCCCACAAAAGGAAATCTTTCATTACTTCGCTTTGCCAAACTCCTTGCAAATTATTCTTCATTAATGAATCTAGGGATGTTGTATTGTATTTACCTTGTATAAATTCATTTAGTGTCTTTGAATTTGAGTAGTCATTTTCTAATGAAAAAACTGATGTAATTTCATTTTCGACTAATTCTTTAAAAAAGTTGATGTTCCAAGATGCAAAATCTAGTTGAGCATGAGCTGATTCACCTACTGCAATAATTTTTTTATCTTGTAAATTTTCGAATTTGCTAAAAAAAGTTTCTTGAGCGTTTGAAATAGATATGATTAGGGTTAAGAGTACAGAGATTGATAATCTTTTATTCCTCATTTTTTTGTCTTTTGAAATTAATGCCAACTCTGTTATACCCCTCATTTTATCAGGCTTATGCACCCAGATTTGAGGGGATAAGCCTCATAATTTGGGGTAATCTATCAGGGTTTAATGATACTAATTTTTTAATTATAAATCATCAAAGGGCGATTTTATTTTTTGGAGGCTTTTGTTGCTGACATGGGTATAGACCTCTGTAGTTTTGCTGCTTTTATGCCCCAGTATTTCTTGTATATACCTCAAATCTGTTCCGTTCTCAAGTAAAGGAATGTCTGAGCCAGTGAAGTGTTACCGGGTTGTTTATTTTTGCCTTGGCCAATGCTTGTTTTAGAATGTTTTCAAGACTTTTTTCACTGTATTTATTCCCTGCTGTCTTGCCTTCAAATAGCCATGCCACTGGCCGGTATACCTTGTAATACTCCCGTAGCATATCCACTATTTTTTCAGAAAGGGGTACTACCCTGTCCTTTTTTCCTTTAGACTGTCGTACTATCAGTAAATTTCTTTTGGAATCCACATCTTGAATTTTGAGATTTAATAGCTCACTGCGTCTCAAACCACATGCATATATTACAGAGAGTATGGATTTGTGCTTCCGGTTATGATGTGACTCTAAAATCCTTTTGATCTCTTCCTTGCTCAGTACATTGGGGAGCTTTCTTTCCTTTTTAGGCCTGTAAATGATATCCGGGTTCAGCTTTCTGTTCTGCCGGTTGCTGAAAAACAGCTTCACCGCATTCACCACCTGGCTCTGAAAAGAGCTTGAATATTTTCTGGCTATGATATATGCTGTGTTGAACTGCTCAATGTCCTGATTGTCTACCTCCTCCGGAGACTTGTTTTTTAAAAATCTGAAAAATGTCGATAGCGCACCCGCATAGGTTTCGATAGAGGATTCAGCATAACGTTTGTTCCGCATCCAATCGACAAAGGACTTGATTTCTTTTAAAATAGCCTCATCCAATGGTTCTAGTTCTGCAATATCCGGACAGGGCTTTTTCTGGTGAACTTTCTTAAATTGCGAATAGTCCAGCCATACCTTCCCCTTGAAATATTTCAAAAGAAGGTCCAGTTGCCATTCAGTATAGGGGATGGTCCAGGCGTTTAGCTTCACGTTCCATTTTGCCCCAGGAAATTGCTTTACGAGTTCTTTGAGTTGCAGACTGTAAGGAAAGTGAAGGATAATAATGTTTTCCCTCCCCGATATTGCGTTCGTTAAAATAATTTTTTCCATAGCAGCTAAAAAAACATATAATACAAGATAAGTATTTTACATGTAATATTCAAAATACTGACTAACAAGTAGATGCATGATTGCAATTGTTAGAACTTAGATAATTACTTTACCATTCCCCAAAAACTACCTGAGGTCTACCTTCAACTTTGCCTCCGCCATATCGGTATGCTCATACTTTTATCCAAAAAACCAAACACTATTAAATCCGCCTCAGTTTGCCTTACCTATGTGCTCTATTTAGTTTAATAAGTAAAAACCCTAGTCTTAGCTAATTAACCTTACATCTTCCCGATCAATGCCAAATTCTGAATAGCCGCCAAACCCCATTGGGCAGTTCCGTTAGTAGAAACCCCGATTGCCTGAATGGTAGGCCTGAGAACAGAGGGGCCGGTAATGGTCTCCATAGATGGGGTTATCCTACCGGTACCGCCTGCTCCGGCGTAGAATTCTTCCCAGGCCCGTTTGGCCAGTGCCGGATCCTTCTTCTTATGGGCGGCAAAGGCTGTCAGTCGGCTGTGGCCCTGGGCTAAGTTCAGGCTGCCAAGACTGCTGCCCAAGACTTTTTCCTGTGCGGCATCGTCTGCATTGTACAGCTCACAGTAGGTAAGCCAGGCCTTATTGAAGGATTCCATGCCGACCAGATCATAGAGTTCTATGGCCATCTCGGTCAGACCGAACACGGCGCTGAGGTGGGAGGCCGTCGGCCTCCTGCTCTGGACGATGTCAAACTCGCCGGTCTGCAGGTTCATCTTGCTGCCGCCGTTGAAAAACCCAAGGGGCTGTTCGCCTATGGTCCGCATGCTGTTCAGCAGTTTCTTTTTGATCCCCTCATTTTCTGTCCTCTCCCACTCTACCAGCCAGGCTGCGGATATGGCTCCCCAGTCGGTACCAAAGCCGACATGCACCATGTCGGGGTCTTCCGTCACCCAGTTTTCCTTAGCAGTTACTTTTCTGGTTGGTGGCACTTTTCGCAAGGTAGCCACGGCATCTATCTGTTCCCGCATCAGATCCCCCGTCCGCTCATCAGCGGTCAGGTAGTAATAAAATCTTCTATTGGCAGCGGTACTGATTCGGAGTTGCTTGGCACTGCATCCCCAGTGCTGGACATTGTGCCGGCTGCCCAGGGGAGCAAAAGGTCCGGTATGGTGCACATCCACTTCTCCCGTATGTCGGGTCATGGCTTCTGCCAGTCTGAAGGCATCTGCCCTGCCGGTCTTCAGGTAATAGTACCAAAGCCAGAGATCTGTCGACAGCTCAGAATTGTCCCAGGCAAATCCTCCTACATCGTATCGCCAGACCTTCCGGTCCACATCATAGGTATGCATGAAGTCGCCATAATCCCAGAACCCAAACCAGCGGTGCTGCTCCTGCTGTTTCTGATAGAAGTCGAAGTACCAGTCCAACTGCTCTTCTATTTCTTTGCGCTGATCAGAGGACCTGTCGGGAGTACTCCACAGTTGCCCGAATACACCTGACTGCAGCATGTGCTCGGATGTGGTGGTCAGTAGTGGTGGTTCTGTCAGCACAGATGCCATTTTCACAAGATTGACCTGCTCCGGAGTGGCGGGCAGTACCCATAGCATCACCTCCGATGTGCGGGCCACCCCTTCGGCTGTACCAAAGCCCGGTTCGTAATCCTCATAGGTGATGTCCATGGCTTTGAGCTGTTTCTCATGGGTATCCAGCCCCATACCGTCATGGTAAAAGCGCAGGTCCATGGCCGGAGACTGCGGCGCCCAAAACCAGGTGGTGACCTGCGCCTTATCAGTATGGGCGTTTCTGATATCCAACTGAGCCGGATAGCTTTGCCAGAAATTTCTGATGCCAAAAGCTACTCCCCCCGAGGCACTGCCCACATATCCCATACCGTTAGATCTTCTACCCTGACCGGAGTTCAGCCAGGTGTGGCCGTGCTTGGTTCTTTTTTTGATATGAAAGGCATCCGAACTGCCCTGGTACAAGGTATAGTCTCCAAATGCCGGGATGTTTTCAATATTTCCGGCCACATTATCCGGAAACTCTGAAAGTGGTTTGGTCTTTTTGCCCAGCAACTGCGCATCTCTGACATCCTTGCCCGGATCTCTTCTCAATCCTGTAAGCCCTCTTACGGCTTCGGAAAACACGCCGTCCTCTTCTCCTGTAAACCGGATGTGCCTGTTGTGCAATTCGTCCTCCATCGCCACATCGAAGCGGATGCCCAGTCCTTTGATAAAATCCTTTTCCTCATCGCCATCATAGATGATGGTATGGAGGATTTTGATGGATTCTGCTCCCTGATAGAAATACATGCGGATGATGTAGGGAAGCAAGGACTTGCCCACCTCAGCCTTATGGATCCCTTCCACTTTGACCACTGATCTGACATCCCCCATTTGCTCCAGGCTGATGCTGCTGATCTCGCCTAAGAGTTGAGTTCTATCTATATTTTCAAAAAAATCATCATCCGGTCTGTCCTGATGCATCAGTACCAGCTTACCTTCCTCCAGGATCTTTCTGCCGTCCCGCTGGATATGGGCGATGATGCTGTTTCCCTTTTTATTCAACAGACATCTGATCTTGCCGGTATCGATGGAGATGGTATCAGCTGTTTCTTCTACTTTTAACTTTTCCGTTGGGCCTTTTGCTTTGCCGGGCGTAAGGCTGAATTTTTCACCCAAAGCCATTTCCCCTGCTCCTATGGCATGCCCCGTCCATTTCAGTGACCCATCCGGCCAGTAAGCCAGCGGCCAGTTTTGAACGCCGATAGCAGTGCCTTCTGATCCTTTTAATGAAAAATCAGATTTGCGGTTTACAGCTCCTTTCGGCCAGGACACTCCCCAGGTCACACCGGGATTAAGGGGCGGTGCCGATTTATTTAACCATGAAAGTTCTACCGGTCCCAAAGCAGGTGGAGACGGCTGCTCTGCATTGGCTGCAAATGGTGGCAACATAAATAATCCACCGGATAACAAAACGGAATTTCTTACAAATTCTCTTCGGGAAATGGGGTTTAGTTTCATGGGCTTTTGGGTTCAGTCTAAGTGGGTGAAAACCTGTCAGTTTTATAGGCGGGTGATTTTAATATAGTCTATTTCATGGCGGGACCAGGTGGATCGAAATCCGAAATATCCGCTGGGTATAGGATGGGGATCCTCGTATTCAAAGAAAAGCCGATCATCCACCCAGAAGCTTACCTTTCCCCCTTCACGGACAGTCTTTATCCTGTAAGTTTTATTCGCCGCCAGCAGATAGGGTGCTTCGTCATATTCCTGTAGCACTGGTTTCTCTCCTTCTCCTTTATATTTTCTAAAACGGGTGGATGAGTTATAGTTGCCTCCAAACCCCACATAATACATCTCCAGATCATCATATTCTTCAAACACTCCGGAGCGGGTAAAGAGATTTTCAATATTGGGATCATTGGCCAGCCAGAACTGGTTCAGATCAGAGAGTCTGTCATTGGGTCCATCATCCATAACCACTGTGCGTTCATAAGTGATCTCAAAATCACCGTCCAGTTCCCGGTTCAGCCATACCGTCACACCCCCTTTGGTGTCGAGGACCAGCTTTCCGTCCTCTACCCTGACGGAGGAATTAGGCTGGTTGTCCATTTCTATGACCCACAGATTGGGATCGAGTTCGGAGCTGAAGTCTTCCTGGAAGATGACCCTATCACCAGTGTTGCCTTTATTTTCTGTGCATGATAAATTGATGAACAGCAAAAGTAAGGGTAGTTGAAATAAAATAGGTTTTATATGACGCGTCATGATTATCGGGTTTATCCATCCTTAATTTTTGATCGATCAATATAAATTTAATTTTTCACGGGAGTCTCCCGTAATGTCATGGTTGGGGAAGTTCTGTAATGATTATCACACGGTATCCCTTCGCATCAGCGTGGGATTCTTCGCTTCGCTCTGAATGACGTGAAAGCGTCATCTTGAGCTTGCCGAAAGATCTCACGAGGTAAAGGAAAAGGGCTGATTTGGAGAACTGTGTTGATCAGCAGACGGAATCCCTTCCGCATCACCATGGGATTCTTCGCTTCGCTCTGAATGACGTGAAAGCGGGTAGGGCTACGCCCTTAAACTTTCTCTGTATGTAATCCATGTTCTGCTACCTTCAGTTATTCCCAGGCATCCATAGGGGCGGTAGCCCTGGCATCTTAGTAGAAAATAAATCAGCGAGAATCCATATGGGCATCATCCCTGGCATCTTTTTTCGCCCCTACAACTCTGATTGGGATGTTGACTGTGTGACTCGGTGAGGTGGATTCGGAGGACGCAGGGAAAAACCGTTGCCGAGATTGCCACGCCTGCCTCCCTATCGGGAGGTAAACTTTGAGTTCTGTAATAAAAATAAATATCTAGGTGGCAGGCTACCAATGACATGGAGTTATGTGGTAGATTACAAATTCCTTTTATCACCGATTTGATCCCAATAGCTCGGGGTAAATATCGAATAGCAATGCTAAACGATCCTAGCACTTTTTATTTCACGGAGAGATCGATCAATTTCTTCTTTCAAAAAACCTTTTAAACTCAAGTCTTCATCTAAATCTGGCCAATGTACTCCAGCACCTTTACCGATCAGACGATAATTATGCAACTGCTCCAGTGTAGCCTGACCTAACCGCAGCGAAGAGGAAATAGCCCATTGTAAAACTTTTTTATTCGATAAAACAATCAACATCAAATCTAGGTCTGGGTGAAAATGTAAAGCATTGATTTTAAGTCCCTCCTCATATATAAGCTTTTCTATGGTGTCATATTCATTACTGAAAGAATTCATGCCATTTTGCTTTTAATAGTTCAACATTTTCTTCTACTATACCCATAATCACTTTCTGCTCTTTAAGTTTGAAATCATGCAGATATTTGATTTTAATTTGTGGTTCTAACCATATTTTCCCGTCTTTTTCACCTTTCTCTACATGAACGTGGACTGGTTCATTTCTGTCTCCAGAATAAAAGAAAAATCGATAACCCTTTTCCTAACAAATACGAAATTATTTACAGTTTAGAGATTTCTCCACTCGCCCCAAAAAGGCTCGGTCGAAAGGACGCAGTTTTGGGTATGCGTTCATTTCCCTGTCCTTCGGTAGGCGGGCGTCTCATTAACTAAAACACCTTAACCGCATCATTCATGGTGACAATTGAAACCCTACTTCTTCCCTTGCAAGCCCTTAGGCATTACCATCTGGATATTTGGCAGACTGGGTTTTTCCATGCCTACGCCCAAGTAATAATCAGGATGGGGAGGCTGGTTGTAGCCTACGTTTTGCCAGGCGATGCTGACACGGTACTGCGGATTGTGCATCAGGGTATAAAAGCGGTGCTCTGTAGGGATGGTGGTGGAGAAGATCCTCAACTCCTTGTTGTCCGCCGACCGGGCGATCAGTTCTTCCCGCCAGTCGCCCAGAATATCAGCCGCCAGGTTGGGATTTGATTTGGTGCCGTTGATCTTGATTACCTCATAGTCCTCACCTGAAAAAATTCTATCTGTTTTTTGATTTTTGTAATCCCACTTGCTGATGTCCACTCCATTGAGCAGTTCACGCAGCAGGTCACCATCCCACCAGATGCCCATATTCACTGAATTAGGCTTTATATCTGATATCACTTCACCTTTGGCATTCCAAAGTCCTTCCATGCCCTCTCCGGCAGCCCAGCTCTCCAGACCTTTGTGCCGGGGATCAATATCAATGGCCAGACCTCTGCCCACATCTGTGGACGGATATGACCAAAGCACTTCACCTGTACGTGCATCCCGAAGGTTGGCCCCGTGCTCATGCTTGACATGCTCGTGGATACCGAAAATCTCCATTCCAGGACGGTCTGGGTCTATATTGGTCAGGTGCATCGCGTCACCATGGCCAAGACCGGTACTGTAGAGACCTGTTCCATCATGATCTACCACCATAGATCCAAACACTACCTCATCATGTCCATCGCCATCTACATCTCCTATAGCAAGGCTATGATAACCCTGACCGGCAAACTTTCTGTTCTCCCGGTTTCCGTCATGGCTGTCAAAGTTCCAAACCTCAGACAGCTCACCATCTCTCCAATTAAAGGCAGCGATCACCGTACGGGTATAATATCCCCTGGTCATTATAAGACTCGGGCGCTCCCCGTCCAGATAGGCTATGCCGGCCAGAAACCTGTCTACCCTATTGCCATATCCATCACCCCATACTTCTTTTAACTGGTCAGCAGTGGGATTTTCAGTATCCGGATGTCTGGCAGGTATATAATCCGTAGTGGCTAGGGCCTCGCCGGTCCGCCCACTGAAAACGGTCAGAAACTCCGGACCTCTCAAGATATAGCCATCAGCATTCCGATGATCCGCCTCCGCATCTCCTATGATATTTCCTTTGCCGTCTTTGGTGCCATCGGCCGTTTTACAGGCTATCTCTGCTATGCCGTCACCGTCCAGGTCATAGACCATAAACTGGGTATAGTGGGCCCCTTCTCTTATGTTTTTGCCCAGATTTATTTCCCATAGAAAATCGCCATCCAAGGTATAGGCATGTAGAATAGGTTCATCTGTAAATCCCTTATGAGAATTGTCTTTCCCTGTGCCCGTCATATGTACTACTATCTCATAGCGGCCGTCCCCGGTGAGATCGCCTACCGAAGCGTCATTGGGGGTATAGCCTTCAGGTGTTTTTAAAGGAATAGAATGGTAAGGCTTTTCCCACATTTTAACCTCGGGAGACATCTCCTGTTCCTTTCCATTCAAAACCGCTCTTACGAAATAGCTGTAGTCTTTATTGTGAACTGCTTTTTTATCCAAAAAATTAGTGCTTTGGGTTATGGGTTGGTTGTTGACTTTGGTAGCTTTTCCATTACCTGCTTTTCTATATACATTAAAACCCAGATCATCCTCTTCGGTACCCAATAATCGCCAACTCACAAAAACACCCCCGTCTGATTTTATAGCCACTACTCCCCTGTCCAGATATTCCATTTGTCTCTGCCCAAAGCTGTAATGGGTATTTAGACATATAATAAAGACTGAAAGTATTTTGGGTAATGATCTCATAACTCGTTTATTTTGGATTTATGGCAAGTCTATCTTTCATTGCCGGGCTTGGCTGTAAGTACTATCTCTGCAGGTTGAAGGCCTTTGGAAACAGCCTTAATGCGGATCGATCCTTCATCTGCTGTGGCGGCCACTATGGCCAACCCTTCACCGCGATACACACGGCGTCTTACGCCTTTAGAAGAGGAATGGTCTATCCTGTCCCCGTTGTCCAAAGCACGGAATTTACCGGATCCGGTTATCTCATAATTGATCAGATTATCTGCATTGGGGCAGCGGTTGCCCGCTTCATCTACTACGTATACTTTTACATGGGAAATATCATGGTACCTGTTTTCGATTTCTTTTTGATCGGTCTCTAATTTTACCGCATAGGGTTTGCCTGCTGTTTTTAGGGTATGGACAGCAGCTTGCTTTCCTTTGTTTCTGCCGATAACCTCTAAAGTTCCCCTTTCATAGGTCACATCATATCGAACAGGAGAAGCATCTGCGGGTACTTTTTTCACCCCCTGGGAATTTCCGTTCAGAAAAAGTTCTACCTCTTCGGTATTGCTGTATACTTCAATGTGGGCTACGTCATAGGTATCAAAATCCTTTGGCGTCCAGTCGACGACCAGCTCTCCGCCACCCAGATTGTCCTCTCTTCTCACCGCATACACCACCGGCTCATCTGCCCACCAGCTCTTGCGCTCGAGCGCTCTGGCCTTGATCCCTCCTATTCTGTCCAAAAGGCCAAAATCATGGGATATCTGTGGCCAGTCGGCCTCTCCCAGATAGTCAATGCCTGTCCATAAGAACTGCCCTGACATAAATGGATTGTCACGAAGGATCAGCCATGCTTCCCTGCCGTGGGCATTTTCAGTCCCTAAAACTTTTCTCTCCGGATTCTGATGATAGGCTGCTACCAGCTCCTCTTCCCTGTAGTTTTGGCCCACTATATCCATCATCTCCGCAAAACCATTGTCATATACATTCTGTGTGTTGGGCCTAAAAAGTCCCATGGTCACCGGTCGTGTAGGGTCCAGGGAATGGATAAGATCCTGTTGCTCTCTGTATTTTCTGAAACCTTCCGGAGAATCCAGGTTATCTCTGATCTCATTTCCTATGCTGTAGATAAAGATGCTGGGATAGTTACGGTCACGCATCACCACATCCCGGGTATCCCTTTCCCACCATTCCTCAAAATGGAGGTTATACCCTTCTTCACCATGGTTCTTAGCTGCTGTCCAGGTATCAAAAGTTTCATCCATTACTAAAAATCCCATTCGGTCACAGAGTTCATAAAATTCGGGTGAAAAAGGATTATGTGAGACACGAATAGCATTTACACCTAAATCTCTCAATAGATTTAACCTTCTTTCCCATACTTTCAGTGGAACAGCGGCACCGAGGCCTCCACCATCATGGTGAAGGCAGACGCCTTTGATCTTGATGTTCCGGTCATTGACATAAAATCCTGTAGCCGATTCGAACCTAAATTCCCTTATCCCGAAATTTGTTTCCAAAAGATCGATTTCTTCATTTCCTATAAAAACTTTAGAAACGGTCCTATATAAATTACCCTGACCGATGTCCCAAAGCTTAGGGTTCTTCACATCCGTGGTCTGATCAAAATCATAGGATCCACCCGCTGCTATCTTTTGGGTATTTTCGACCGTTTTTAATTTCTTTCCTTCTGTATCTTGGATTTCTGTGATCAGCCTTACCTGTTTTTCTGAGGAAGAAGTGTTTACCACCTTGGTCTGTACTTTTACTTTGGCATTTTTCTTTGACACTTCCGGTGTGCTGACGAATACGCCCCAGTGATCTATATGCGTAGGCTGGGTGGTGACCATGCGCACATTCCTGTATATACCTGCACCGGTGTACCATCTGGAGGCAGGCTGTATGGTATTGTCCGCGCGTACGGCGATGATATTTTCCTCCCCGTATTTCAGATGTGGGGTGAGTTCGTAGCGGAAGCTTACATATCCGAAGGGACGGTGGTCCAGGTGTTCACCATTTATATAAACATCACTGTTGGCCATGATGCCATCAAAATCTATAAATACCCTTTTGCCTTTATCAGCTGCAGGTACCTGAAAAGCTTTACGGTACCAGCCCACTCCGTCAGGAAAGAAAGCACCACCCCTCCCGGTAGGATTGTCCCTGTCTACAGGCCCGGCTATACTCCAGTCATGGGGCACATCCAGCAGCTGCCATCTCCTATCGTCATACTCCACCTTCATGGCATCATGATCATCCCCGAGTAGAAAATTCCAGTCTTTGTCAAAGGATACTGTCTTTCTGCTTTGGGTCTGGGAGTAAGCGGTAAGCGTGGTAAATAGTAGAAATAAGGTAAAGTAATGACTGATTTTTCTCATGGATTTAAATGCTGATGTATTATGAAAACGGGTGTTAGCTTAAAAATATAAAAACGAGGTCGGTAAGGTGTCCTGCTATATGCTGTTATTTTAGATAATGTGTGAGCAGAAACCCAAAAACTTTTCTTTTAACCAGATTACTTTATGATAAAAAAAGATGTAAAGTCTTAATATCTATTTATCTAATCTGAATACCAATATTTCATACAAGCCGAACATCTATCCCGTTTTGCTAAATCACTACAGAAGAGGTACATTTAGATTATCATAAAATACCAATACATGGATTTAAAAATCAATCAGCAACGATTCCTAATATGTGGTGCCAGTAGTGGATTTGGAGAAGCTGTAGCCAGGCAGCTCATCAGTGAAGGGGCAAAGGTAGTACTAGTAGCCAGAAGAGGAGAATTACTCTATAAAAAATTTTTAAATGCTGAGATTTTAGAAGGCAGTCTGACAGATTCTGATACTATTGATAAAATAGTTAGATCTGTAGAGATGGGAGAATTCCACGGGATTCTTTTTAATGCTGGAGAGCCTCCTACTGGCACCCCTCTACAGACTACTATAGAAGATTGGGACCAGGCCTGGCCCTTGGTGATGAGCTGGAAGATTGACCTGGCCTTACGCATCGCTCCGCTCCTGGCGAAAAAAGGATATGGCAGGATGCTATTTCTGGAAAGTCAGACCGTCAAGCAGCCTATACCTTCCCTAGTGCTTAGCAATGCCTTCCGGGCTGCGGTGGTATGATTTGCCAAAAGCCTTTCTCTTGAATTGGCTTCCACTGGCGTAACGGTCAATGTGCTGGCCCCAGGATCCCATGATACCCCTGCTATAGCCCGTATTATCAAAAACAGCAGCAGTAAAAATGGCTATTCCTATGCATCAGCTAAAAAGGAACTGGAGGAGCATATTCCAGTGGGTAGATTGGGATTGGCTGAAGAACTGGCAAGTCTGGCTGCCTGGATGCTTTCCCCACATAGCGGATACATTACCGGACAAACCATCAGTCATGACGGAGGAGCTATATCAGGTGTTTTTGGGTAAGCTAGAGCTAACCTTGAGCTAAAGTGACTTCCCTTGAACTATGATCATTAAAACCGAGGACAAAGATTCCGGATATAAAGTCGAAAAACTTAACCAGATATAATTGGCATCGTTTCAATAGGCTTGCATTAAAAAAATAGGCAAAACAATATATAGTCGGCTATATAAAATACTGATTTTATGTACTATTCATCATTATTTGGAGTATCTCCTGCTATGGCAATACCCTAATAAAGGTTTTACTATATCAGGGAGATACTCCAGGATACCTAAAAATCTGCTGACATTAGCAAGTTAAACTCTAGGCAAGGATTATACTTTTATCGCTATTATTTGATGAAGGCTTTAATGACCATAATAGGTTGATCTGATGAATTGGTTATGGTATACTCTTCTGCAGCGGCTGGGATAATGAAAGATTCGGCATAGTGGAAAGTGAATGATTGCCCATTGCTATTTATTTCCAATTTTGACCCTTCTACCAAGCTTAACACATGAGCCTTTCCATTTGTTTTTACTGTAACTTTAGTGTTTATAACAAATCTATGTACATCATAAAGGTGTTTTTCATGTGTAGGGAGGTGTTCTAATTGGCATTCTGTATTTTCTTCTATCAGTTGGGGTTTTGAAATTAATTTTTCCTCCACAGAAAGTCCAGCGTGCTCGAAAACAAGATTATCCATTCCACGCTGAATATTGATTGGCCGCGGATTACCATCCAGGTCAACCCTTAACCAGTCATACATTTTAAAAGTGTAAATGTATGGCGTAGAGCTTATTTCCAGTACCAGATTATCTTTTCCCGAACTATGAATGGTTCCGGGAGGAATTAGATACAAACCATGTTTCATGGACCGAAAAGACTGCACATATTGAGTAATATCAATTTCTTCTGAATTTTTGAAACTTTTTTCCAATGCTTCCTGAAATGCTTCCGGTTTTACGCCTTCCTGAAAGCCCAAATATACCAATGCATCATCTTTTCTATCCAATATATAATAGGTTTCCTCCTGTGTGATGTTTTCCCCGAAATGCTTTTGAATATAATCCGTCTGGGGGTGACACTGAATGGACAGGTTTCCACCATCGAACGTATCCAAGAAATCAAATCTAATAGGAAATTCAAACCCAAAAGTATCGAAGTCTTTTCCCAATATGTTTTCCCCGGAATGGTACATGAGGAAGTCAAATGAGAATTCTAGCATAATGTCAGAACTTTCTATTATGATTCCATTTTCCGGAAGGATCAATTCGAAGGACCATGCATAATTTTCCACCTCCTGGTTTAATGCTTTAATGTTTTCCTTGATCCACTGTCCGCCCCATGCTCCAGGTTCAAACCAAGGCCGTACCCTTATCGGCGCTGTGGTTATTGTATTAATACATGATCTCCAGATATTACCCTGTACCCAAGTGATCTCATGCGATCTCTGACCATCCACCAGATAATCTATTTCATTTTTTATCCTGTTTTTATATTTGTTCAATACAACCCAATCCACAAAATAAAACCTTTTATACATATCTTTTGGAGGTGAAGGCCGTGTCGCACCCAAATTGGTTACGGAACCTGCTCTGGACCGGAACTGTATCTCATTTTTGCTGATATCAAAATAAACTAATTTACCCCCTAGGGGAACCAGATGTGCACCTGTTCCATAGAACACTACCGTTTCATTGTAGTCAGTGGGAGTCAGAGCTTCCAGTTTATCCAAATCAAAATAATCCTCTAAATCAATATCTGCCAATCTCCCAAATACCGGATCATCTCCACCCAAAAATGGAGCTACCATTTCGTCTATTTTTACTTCTGCTTTCATGGAATCCTGCACATTTACCCAAATAGGGTTTCTATGCAACCTTAAAAAAGCAGCCTGTAACCTCTCTTTCAGATCCTCAAATATGATTCCTCCATACCCTTCAATTTTTACACAATCAAAAGCAGCCAATTCTTTTGCAAGTGAATCATAACCTACATGGATTAAATCTGCCCCGATAGGATGAATAGGATATATGTCATACCTAGGTCCTGCCTGCGTCCTTTTTACCGGCAATTCGAACTGAGCTGTTTCTCTAATTTTCTCTAAATTCACTTCTTCCATTTGTTCTATTTAAAATGTTAAATCGTACTACCTATATTGGATGTGTTTTACATTAATCTAAACTATTCATCTTACCATATCAATCTATCGAACAGATCTTATAAGATCCATTAACCCATTTTTGTCCTTTTATTAACGACTCAAGTGAGGAAATTAACCTGCATGATCACTCATGCAGGAATGAGATAGTTTATATATAAGCTTTATACATTTCAATTCTAGCTTTGTCAGAAAATTATTTGTTTGTTTATTAAATACGAATACTATACTGTGGACTATTAAATGAGTATAATCTTGGAAGAATTGCCGTTTACCGGATCAGATAAATCATAATGCTATCAATTGTCATCAAACAGCGCAGCACGGCCGTAGGCTTCTACCAAAGCCGCCTGATGTAGTAGCCAATAATATCTCCCCTGACTATTCCCTGACCAATCTTCATAAAATTGCCCTTCTTTATTCCTTGCATTATCCCATGCATAGTCCATATTCCTTATAAATACCCTCACGTAATCCCTGGCGCCTTCATCATAATCTGCCAGTTGGACAAAAGAACTCATCAGTTCTACATTGAACCAGGAATCATGGTTTGGATAAAATAGCTGATCATGAACCACATTGGTGAAACGGGAGAAGGCTCCCCTACCAGTAGCTTTAGCATGATCCAGATAAGCTGCTTCACCGGTGATCTCATATAAATTAAGTCCGGACATGATCATCATGGCAGCATTGTATGTCCATTTTCTAGTATTTATCTTTTGGGTACCTATATGGATATCGTTCCAGTACAAGTTATCTGATGGATCACGTAGCGTTTGATAGGTCCAAGCATAGGTTTTTTTTGCAAAATCCAAATACGCATTTTTCTTTGTTTCTATATACAATTCAGTAGTCACAAAAGAAGCATAGGCACTGGTATTGGCCGCTTTTATACAGTTTGGGTCTGAGAAGCATCCAGTAGATACGCCTTCAAACCAATAAAGGCCACCTCCCATTCTGTTATCTTCTCCCGACATGATAAATTCG
This sequence comes from Anditalea andensis, assembly GCF_000714815.1. Classification (GTDB taxonomy): domain Bacteria; phylum Bacteroidota; class Bacteroidia; order Cytophagales; family Cyclobacteriaceae; genus Anditalea; species Anditalea andensis. Next base: position 16,009 of record NZ_JMIH01000034.1, read on the forward strand.
GTGATGACTATGGCACGCTCGAGGTAAAAGGGATTTTTAGTCAACCTGTAGGCTGTAATGAGTTCCATGGCTACAATGGCACTGTCATCATAATAATGGTCTGTACGCTGTTCGGAAACAGGATATGCCTGATATGTTGGAAGACCATTCCTGTCGTCATAGTAAGCTTCCAGTCCATCAAACTCTTTATTAAGGATTTCCTGGCCATAACCCAGTTCATATAATATATTCCCTGCCGTCAGCATGCCTACATAGGGCCATAAATAACAGTACCTGTTTTCCCCGGGCTGTGCAGGAAAATTTTCTTTATATAAATTTCCCTGCCTATAGTGTGTCTGGATCATGTCATAAACTGCTTTAGCTTTTTCTTTATGGGTCAATCCTTCCGACTGTCCTGGCTCATTGTCATCTGGATCGGTCATTTGGTCATCTAAAGAATCTTTACAGCTAAGAATGAGCCCCAAGATGAAAATTAAGAGTATATATTTTTTATTTGTGTACATGTCGCTTAATTTATAATTTGAAGATTGGTTAATTCAATTCAAATTCGTGATAATAGTTATCTGCTTTGGGATCGAATACAATGCGGACAGTAAAAGGAACTTTATTAAACTGATTTGAAAATTTCCATGCTCCCTGCCAATGAGATGCTTCTGAGCCCAGAAAAAATACTTGGTGATAATAAGGAGGCTGACTTCCATTTGGCCTACCATTATAAGCACTCAGGTTGGGGACCAGTGAACCATTCATATCATCATTTTGATTACTGCCTATGTAGGAAGTTTCCCCATTCACTGATAGCCTAAAGCGATACCTTTCTTCTTCCCAACCCAACCAATCCGGTGCTTCTGGATGACCCGGATTTAAAAATTCAAAATATCCGTTATTGCTTTCAAAAGTATGGTTACCCTTGTAGGATAACTCAGCTTTTTTTAGTCCGTTTGCAAGGATATACAGTTCAATATTATCGATTTTTTCATAAGTAACCCTTGATTGTGTGAGGTTAAGTCTGATCCTATATACCCCTTCCTCCCCATTAAAAGTAGAATTTTGATCACCTGTCCGTACCCTGCCTTCCTCATTAATATGGAAATAGGTAATAGGTTCCTCTTCTGCATTTCTATCGGCAATCTGAAATTCACCTGGTTTAAGATAAGTAATGGACTCGTAGATACCGGTGACGAAATCATCGATAGGCAGTTGATTAGAAAGCCTTTTAAAGGCAATACCATTTTCCAAATCTGCACCTTCAGTCGCCGGTCCAAAGATATACAGATCATCCGGTAAATTGGCTATGCCCTCTGGACGGGTCAAGGACAATAAGCTACTCTGTGGAAATAAGACTTTATTATACCCACTGGAAGCTTCCACTGTCCAGCGGACTTTTCCAGTAGCCAGCTGACCAATCCCGGCAGCGGAAGCTATATTGTTAAGTGCTGGCTGGGATAACATAAGGGTAAGCAAACTTCCACCGGAGGATGAAGGAAAGCTGGCTATAGGCTCTTGAAAATCTCCATCTTCCCGATCAAACAGCACCCTGTACAACACTAGGCCTCCATCACCTGAAGTGGCTGCTGACCAATTAAAGTCAACTCTTTCATTGCTTTCAGGATCTATGCTAATATGAAAATTATTTTCAGGTCCATGTAAGGTACCCAGCCCTATAAGCTCAATGTCTAAACTAAAGCTATTATCCTGACAGGATATTAAGGCCAAAGAGGCCACAGCAATTAGTGTGAAGAAATTATATATTGATTTCATCTGTTTATAATTTGTTTTCGAATGGTCAGAACTTGTCCCGTTCCATAGGTCATGATAGCCTGTCCCGGATTTATTCGGGAGAATCTCGCATGTTTATTATCATCCGCAGTTTGTGACGATCAATGTCATGCATGATTTTATTACCAGTTAGGATTTTGGGATAGGTTTTTATTTAAATCTGTTTCTCTAAGTGGAATAGGCCACAAATAATGTTTATTGGGATCGAATGTCCTCAAATCTACCCTTACATATCCATTATGGTCATCAGAGCTATTTGTTCGCATTCCTAAAGCCCAACCATCAAGTACCTCTTCCGCAATTCTCCATCGCTTAATATCAAAGAATCGATGTCCAGCTTCAAAGGCTAACTCAATCCTCCTTTCCTTCCTTACCATCTCTCTCAGCATCTCTTGGCCAACATTAGGAAACTGAAGCGCATTATCGATCAACCCAGCCCGGGCACGGATAGCACCTATGGTAATATCCCAATCCTGTTGGGTAAAACTGCCCAACTCTATTTTAGCTTCAGCATAGTTCAATAATACTTCTGCATAGCGAATTACTATCAGGTTCAGTCCGGAATTGACCTGGTTCCTGGCTTCCACATCATAAAATTTAGAAACATAATATCCAGACGGGGTCGAATTGGATGAGAAATTCAATCCATCGGGAGCAGCATTTGGTGATGTATCTATGGTCACAATATTACCGCTAAAATCTCTCATCCTATATCCATTATATATAACTGATGCTTCCAATCTGGGATCCCTGTTTTCATAGGGATTATTCTCATCATAATTGGACATAGGATCATTTATGGAAAGGCCGTTACGCATAGGATAGGTATCTACAAGCTCTTGCAGCGGTGAAAAATTGGCATACCCTGAAAGGCTGGGTGGGATCAATGAATACTGTAGATCATGTTCCCGGTCTGTAGGCACATACTGCAGGGCCAAAATCACCTCATTATTTCCGGCATTGGGTTGTTTAAATAAATCTGCATAATTGGGATGCAGGCTATATTTATCCAATAGTTGACTGGCCAGTGATGCGGCTTGTTCATATTCCCTATTGTACAAATGAACTTTGGACTTAAAAGCAATGACAGCCCATTTGGTAATCCTACCGTTCTGTTCAGAGGGATAAGACTCAGGAAGGCTATTGATCGCCTGGTCCAGTTCTTCAAAAACAAACGATAAAACAATACTCTGATCAGTCCTTTGCAGCTGTAAAGATTGATCTATACTGATTTCATCTGTAATCAAAGGAACATTCCCAAAAAATTCCCTTAAATAGAAATAATGCCATGCCCGTATAAATCTCGCCTGAGCTCTATAGGATTCCCGGGTTTCTTCTGTTATGGTCTGTATCCTATCTATATTATTCAAAAAAATATTTGCCCTTCTGATACCTTCATAGCGTGAAGACCAGACATCGGCTATTACACCATTAGATGAATCAAAGTTCCCATTACCTATATTCCTATAATCCTCTTTTTCCCTTGAATAGGCATCATCTGACATGGCATTTAGAAATAAGTAGGTATCCGAATTCATCAGATCGGCATACATGGAATTTAAGAAAACCCTGCTATCTTCTTCTGTTTGCCAAAAGGTTAATTCGCTGGTGGCGTCAATGGGAGGAAGGTCTAGTTCCGTAAAGCATCCAGTACTAAGAAGCCCAAATGCTGCTATAATTATATATTTTTGCATGGAAATTACAGTTTAAATTAGAAATTAATATCTATACCAGTAGAAAACACCCTTGATACGGGATAGACACGGCCATTAGTGGCTGCTCCCCCGTGACTCTCCGGGTCCAGTCCCAGATTCATGGGCGTAAAAGTGAACAGGTTGAGTCCTGTTACATACAAACGGGCCTGTCCCAATCCAATCCTTGAAATTAAAGTAGAGGGCAATGTATAACCCAACTGTACATTTTTAATTCTAAGATATTGTGCATTGAATATGTAAAAATCAGATCTCGCAGCATTATTAACCGACTCCGATCCTACTGTCAACCTGGGATAGGTGGCATCCATATTTCCCGGCGTCCATCGATCAAGATGTCTGGCAAAAACCGGCCCTTCATTGTTGTTATGAAATGCTTCAACAATTTCTCCGCGAACCCACTGGGATCGCTCTCCTACACCTTGAATAAATATAGAAAAGTCAAATCCTTTGAAGTTAGCGGCATAGGTGGCTCCAAATGTATAGCGGGGAAACGCATGGCCCAATACAAAGCGGTCATTCTCGTAATTTATTACCCCATCATTATTTCTATCCACATATTTTATATCTCCCGGTTGCACACTAGTGGCAAATATCGGCGTGGCACTTGCCGAAACCTCTTCCTGGGAATTAAAAAATCCATCTGACCTGAGGGCAAAATAGGAATTTATGGGATATCCTTCCCTCAGAATGGTCTGTACGTCGCTGCCGTTTATAAATTCCCTACCTCTGAGATCCACCACCTCATTTTGGCTGTCAGATAAATTCAAATTAAATGAATGTCCCACGTTACCGGTATTAACAGCATAATCCACAGAGATTTCCCAGCCTCTGTTTCTGACTACTCCCGCATTTTGAATTGGCTGACCCAGTCCATAAGTTGATGGCACTGGTAACTCTAAAAGAATGTCCCGTGTCAGGTTATTAAATATATCGAAACTTACACTGAGTTTTCTCTGAAAGAATGCCAAGTCTATCCCCAAATTGGACATGGTGGATGTTTCCCACGTTCTTTGGGGGTTTGATACCGAATAATATGCCCCGGGCACACCTACTCCACCGAAAGCATAAACATTGCTGTTTATATTTACCAAACTCTGATGGCCATATAAACTCCCTATATCCTGATTACCGAGCTGACCCCATGAGGCCCTGATTTTGGCAAATGAAACAACATCCTCCACCGCTGAGAAAAATTCTTCTCTACTTAGAATCCAGCCTGCTGACACAGAGGGAAACACTCCCCAGCGGTTTGCCGACGTAAAGCGGGAAGAGCCATCATATCTCAGATTCCCTTCCAATAGGTATTTATCAGAAAACCGGTATCCCATTCTGCCGAAAAATGACTGAATACCCCACTCATTACCGGACCCATTGGTACCACTTTGTAATATTTCAGAGACATTGTCAATTACTCCAAATTGGTTTCCGGGCACATCCAGACCTGTGACCCCAAAAAATTCGGTTTTGAATGATTCAGAGGAGACACCTAACAGAAAATCAAAGTCATGCTTTTCGGATATGTTTTTATTATAAGTAGCGGTGATAAACGGATTCAAATAAATGGATCTTCCATATTGGTTGGCTACCGAGTTCTGGTTATTTCCTCCTCCCGGATAGGCATATTCTATGGCCCTTCTGAATTCATGGGTCAGATTACTGGTGGTATTTCCACCCAGGACACCTCTTAAAACGAGGTTCTCTATAGGTTCATATTCTATACTTAAATTGACCAGGATTTCATCATTCTGATTGGTCCGGGCTCCTCCCTGCTCCAGTTGCGCCAGGGGATTCCCGTTACTGCCACTGGAAAGGGTGTAATTACCATCTTCATCAATTATATTATAGATGGGAGGCATACGTACTGAAGGCTCGATCAGCCATTCTGTCCACCAGGCATGGCCCTTGATATCGTTTCTGGCTAGCGACATCCTACCTCCTATCTTTAGCTTTTCATTAACCTGCTTATCAAGGTTTATCCGGATGTTATACCGCTGGTGGCCATAACCGGGTCCATGGAATAAACTTTCCTGATCCATATATCCCAAAGACATCATATAATTAAGCCCTCTTTCTGCCCCGCTAAGCGAAAGATTATGGTTACTTTGAACAGCATGATCTTTGAACAGTGCCTGGTAATGCGATACATTAGGCCCGTTTTCTTTAAATCCAAGGATCTGCTCAGGTGAAAAAACCGGAGCCATCCGCGAATTTACCAAGGCCTCATTTCGTAGCGTGGCATATTCCCAGGAGTCTGCAATCTTTGGGAAATTAGTGGGCTGCTGTAAGCCAACCTGTCCACTATAAGAAAATTTGGGCTTGCCTTCTTTTCCTAATTTGGTAGTGACTAATATTACCCCATTGGCCGCACGGGAACCATATATAGCAGCGGAGGCAGCATCTTTCAAAACACTGATACTTTCTATATCATTGGGATTGATATTGTTCAATGAACTGATCACGCCATCTACCACGATCAAAGGTGTATTGCCGCTCATCGTACTTAATCCCCGGATATTGATCTCTGGCAATGTCCCCGGTTCTGACGTACCCTGTTGGATCACCAATCCGGGTACTTCACCCTGAAGAGCCTGGTAGGCATTTGTGACCGGCTTACCCACTATGGCTCGCTCCCCGGTTTCACTGATTGCGCCGGTGATATTGTCCCTTTTTTTGGTACCATATCCTACGACCACAAACTCATCCAGATCACTTAAATCCACATCCAGTATTACATCTAATGAAGTTTGATTGGGGGAAATATTAACTTCATTTGTGATAAATCCTATAAAAGAAACCAGTATAACATTATCTCCACTGCTATCCAGTGTCAGTCGAAATTTGCCGTTTGCATCACTTACCGTTCCTTGCGACGTTCCTTTTACAATTATAGAAGCCCCTGGCAAAGGCTCATTTTCCGCAAATACGGTTCCACTGATGACGCGTTCCTGCGCCATTGCCTGCTGATAATATCCGAAGAAGAGCAGCGTGATTGCTAATAGTTTTAGTTTTGTCGATAGCATAACTTTAATGTTTAGGTCCAAATGTTTGGACATACTATAAATTTTGGGTTTTTTGTTTAAAATTAATTCTTCAGAATCATAAAGGTTTTTTTACATATGGGGACTGATTAAAGGGTACATTATTTATAAATCTTCAAAAAGAAATTTATTGGGAGTATTTCCCAAGGTTATCTCAAGGTGAGCTCCATCTAATAGTTTATTCAGGGCTATTTGGGACTGATGGTAGGGTTTACCATTGAGGCTGATGGATTGGATATAAACATTTCCCTCCGCATTGTTATGGGTGGTAATCCTGATGGTGTTGCCATTTGGAGTATTGATTTTTATCCCGTCAAATAAGGGACTGCCAAATTGAAATGACGGCTGCCTTTCTACCAGTCCTTTGACATCAAACAGTCCTATGGAAGACATTACAAACCAAGCTCCTAACTGGCCCTGGTCCTCATCCTGTCCCAAACCATACCCATGTATCTCCTCCACTCCATAAAATACATCACAGATTCGTCTTACCCATTTCTGTGTCAACCATGGCTGACTGGTGAAGTTGAATAGCCAGGGAATATGCAGGTTAGGCTGGTTACCGTGGTTATATAAATAACTTAATCCGGCAAAGGCATCAATGTCTTCTCCACCAAATCCCGTTTTTTCGGATACAGTAAAAATGGAATCCAGTCTGCTGACAAATTTATCATCCCCCATTTTTTTTACCAATGCTTTGGGAGTATGTGGGACATAAAAAGTATATTGCCATGCATTTCCTTCCTGAAATCCCACCCATGGTGCAAAAGGATCAAAATCCTCTAAAAATTCACCTGAGGCTAATCTTGGTCTTACAAAATCTATTTGCTCATCATAAGATTTCTCCCAGTTCCGGGACAATTCCATAAGCTCTCCATATGCTTCTTCTTTGCCCAAAGCCTTGGCAAATTGGGCTACTGCATAACTGCTATAGCTATATTCCAGGGCATGGGAAACAGAAAATGCCGATCCCTCCGATGAGGTATCCCAACCCGGCAGATAAGGAATAAAGCCGTTTTTAACAAAATTTCCAAGATCAGTTTTACCGGCTCCTTCATTTCTGTTTTCATACCTTACTTCATTTTCATAAGCTGCTTGAAAAGCCAGTTCTATATCGTAATCCCTGATATTGGCCTGATAAGCAGAAGCTATGACGAGTCCGACGAAATTGGTTCCTACCCCGGAGACAAATTTACTGTTGGCCAAACCGTCACTCATCCATCCTGAGTTTTTGTATACTGCCAAATGGCTCTGCACAAAATCATTGTAATATTCCGGCCATACCAATGTCCATAGTTGGGTCAGATTCCAAAATGCCCCCCATACAGAATCTGTATTGTAAAACTTAAATATCGGGTCTCCGTTTTCATCCAGAGGGATCTGTCCTACAGTCCCGTCGTTTTCGGGAAATTGGCCGTTTATATCGCTGGCCAATCCCCTACCCAGCAGTGCATGGTACAGTCCGGTATAGAATTTCACTTTGTTTTCCCTGGACTGATCTGTGATGGCTATTTTGTTTAACTCACTGGTCCACTGCTCCCTGGCATTTGCTTTTGCCTGATCAAAATTTAGGTCCTTCGCTTCAGCCAGTAGATTTAATCTGGCATTTTCTACAGAGGTATATGAAAAACCGGCTTTAATTTCAATGGCTTCTCCTTCATTTGTGTCAAAGGTCATATATAGCCCCGACCCTGCTCCTGTCATGCTGCTATTGTTATCCTGCCTATCTGCTCCTTTAAAAGTGCCGACTGATGTAGGTGATTTGTTTATTACCCCCGAAAAATACATTCTAACTTCACCATCCGGTTGGTACTTTTTCACATATTCAGGATAAGTCACCACCCAGCCTTCTATGGTATTGTTATCATGATATGTAACCGCAGCATCTTTTACCTTACCACTTTCACCAAGTTGGTTCCCTATATCCAAAATGATATGGGCCTTATCTGATTTGGGAAAAGTGTAGCGGTGAAAGCCTACTCTTTCTGTAGCGGTAAGTTCAGCAGTGACATCATAATCTTTGAGCTTTACCCTGTAATATCCCGGAGAGGCATGTTCATCCTGTTTATCAAAACGTGAACGGTATCCCTCATCAGGGTTTTCCAAACTGCCAGGTACAGTCTGCAGCTGGCCGGTCATGGCTGTAAACAGAAAACCTCCGATCTGAAATTCATGAAGGTTGGCAAAACCTTCTATACTCTCATGTCTGCCATCATATCCCACTGCTTCCCAGCCACTGGGATTGCCATAACTTCCATTGGTGGAAGGCCCCAGCTTGGCCATTCCAAAGGGTATGGCCCCGGGGGTATAAAAGAACCATCTGCTATGGACGGAACCTATGTTGGGATCTACCAGATCCAGCACGGAATCAGTATCCTGCCCATCATTATGCTGTACTATATCTTGAGAATTGCATGCAGTACAAAACAGCAGGTATAAAAAAAGAACAGATTTAATATTTGGTAAATATGTCATTAAATTATGATTATGTTGAGTTTATAGTTTTAATTTATCTTGGTGATGCTGTTATATAACTTCCATCACCGGAACCCTCATAAAGTAAAGCGGCTCCCATCATAGCGGCCTCCTCCCCATAATCTGAATAGAAAATAGGGATGTTTGGCAAATGATAGGACAAGTCATCATGGAAAAATTGAAAAGCTTTCGCTATGTTTCCTCCAAGCACTACTACCTCCGCTTCAAATTTTTTTAGATGCGGTGATAGAAAAACACCCAATTCTTGTCCAAACCATCTCATGGTTTTATGGGCATCTTCATCCACTGGTATTAATTGACATAAATCCAAAACAGTAGCCACATCTCTCCCGCTTATTTTTTTAAAATGATTGATGATTCCACGGGTGGAAAACAAATCATCCGATAACTGGTCTCCATGTTTTTTATCAAACAAATATCCTCCTTTAGGTACATCGGGACCTTTTTCCACTGCTTTACCATCCAAGCAAAATGATGAACCCAAGCCTGTACCTAAAGTGAGCCCTACCATTCTTTTGTATTCAGAAGCTTTTCCAACAGCTGCTTCTGCTGTGGCAAAGGCAGCTGCATCATTTATAAAACGAATAGCTGCAGGAGGTATATTGAGGTAAGAGGCAAGCTCATCCCTGACATTAACATTCATAAGTGATTCATACTTATCTACTCCATTGATCAAACTTATACCGTTCGCGTAATCAAATGGACCCGGAACAGCTACTCCTATTCCTTCAAAAGGAACACCGGAAGCATTGATGGTCTTGGAAATGGCAGAACCCCAAATACCTATTATTTCTTTTAAACTTCCTTTATTGTTTACAGGAAGACTAATTTTGCTGTGCTTTAAAAATACTTTGTTAGAATGTTCATACATACCACAACTGATATGGCTACCTCCAATGTCAACTCCTATACTATATATGTTCATCGCCTGATTTCTATGGAATAGGTAAACAAATCATTACGGTAATATCCAATGTTATATTCGAGCGGTCTATCACCGGGATCTGAAACAAACCTCTCTCTTATAAGAATAGGGTCCTTGGTTTTTACCATCAGTGTCCTGGCAAATTCACCCGCCAAACCAGCTTTTATCTTTTCTCTCGAAACAGCCGGAATGGAATGATAATCATTTTCCAGAATATCATATAAAGGACGACTGAAATCTTCTTTGCCCGTTAAGCCTATCCTCGGTTGGAAATAACTTTCAAAATAAACAAAAGGCTCATCGAACCCTTTTAGCCGGCTAAGTTTTAAAATTTTGGTCCCCTCGTCAACATTCAGAAAATTGGCAATATATTTTTTGGCCGGAACCCATTCCACTTCAAGTTTCAGGTTTTTAAAGGGTATTCCTTTTGAATTCATTTCTTGGGTAAAACTATGCCACTCACTCAAATTAGTAACTATACTCTTAGAAGATACCTTAGTACCCACGCCCTTTTTTCTTGAAATCAGACCTTCATATTCTAATTTATTGCCTGCTTGTCTTACCGTATTCCTGGAGACTCCCAGAATTTTAGACAGTTCCACTTCTTTAGGCAAAAATGCCCCATTTTTAAATTCCGGAAGCTCAATCAATTTCCGCAAAAGCTCCTCTACCTGTATATGAAGCGGTATAGGGCTGTCATGATCTACTTTTATATCCACTGTAATTTGTATCCTATGTCTGATGTATAAACAATCTTCAATATAAGCATTATTTTATTATGTTATTAACTGTTTATCTATGGTTAATACGCTTCTACATAATAAGTATTGAACTCTATACTATAATTTAAATTAAAGTCTATATTGATAAATTAAAATTACCCAGTACCTATAATCAACCATTTACCTGTTGCGTTTTTTTCTTATACCACATTTCCTGGATCTTCTCCAGTGTTTTTCCTTTTGTTTCCGGCACCATCCTATATACCACGATGAATGCTGTCAGACAGCAAAAGGCAAAAAACCAGAAGGTACTTGCCGCTCCAAAAGCTGCCAGCATAATGGGCGTAATCTGTCCCACTATAGTGTCCGCTACCCACATCACCATAATGCTCAATGCCAATGCACGACCTCGGATTTTATCAGGAAAGATCTCAGAGGCAATTACAAATTTCAGAGGCCCAATGGAAAAGGCAAAACTGGCCAGAAATATAGTGGCGCTGATCAGTAAAAGAAAGCTTTCTGTATTTCCTGTATAAAAACAAATGCCGGTGACAAATAAACTGATGGCGGCGCAAACGGTACCAGTCAGATACAGCGGACGTCGACCCAGGCTGTCTACTTTCCATACCGCGATAAAAGTAAAGAGCATATTGACCGTACCGAGTAAAATCTGGCCAAGAAAAGCATTGTTTAAATTTAATCCTGCTTCTTTCAAGATACTTGGACCATAATAGATTATGGCATTGATGCCACTAAACTGGGAAAACAGTGGAAGAAGTATACCTATCAGTAAAGGTTTTCGCATTTCCGGAGCAAGAAGCATTTTATAGGAGGATCCCTTTTTTGTGTATTGATTGGCATGGATCTCTTCTAGATCCTGCTTAATTTCATCCTCCTTTTTGATCTTCTTCATGATATGCAGTGCGTCCTTATTCCTGCCCATTTGTATCAGCCATCGGGGACTTTCCGGGATAAATATCAGACCTATAAAAAACAACAGTGCGGGAAAAACCTCTATACTGAACATCCCCCGCCATACTTCGTCTACATAAAGAAAACGGAAATCAGCAGGTAAATCCTGGGGGGCGATATTATTGGATAAGCTTAATAAACCCGCATTTGTCAAATAGGCTACTAAGATACCGAATGTAATGGCAAGTTGGTAACAGGTTACCAAGCGGCCCCTTATTTTAGAAGGGGCTATTTCGGACAGGTATAGCGGTACGGCGTTTGAAGCTATACCTACTGCTATACCGCCCAGCATTCTGGCATATATAAGCAGTGCAAAAGTAGGCATCAGGGTACTTCCCACAGCAGAAATAAGAAATAGGAGTGCAGCTAAAAGCAACAGCTTTTTCCTCCCAAACCGGTCACACAGCTCACCTGAAAAAGCCACGCCCAGTACTGCGCCTACCAAAGCTGAAGATACAAACCAACCTTCCTCTGCAGCATTCAAAGCAAACTGGGACTGCACAAAAGGCAAAACACCGGATATGACCGCCATATCAAAACCAAATAGAAGACCACCCAAAGAACTTATCAGTGTTACTTTACCTATATAATACCCATTATTCATACTAAACTATTCCGTATTATTCCAAATAATAAAAATATATTTAAATATAAATTAAATGTACGAATGTTCAAACATATCCTTTTAAATTTTTTTAAGATATGGTTTTAAAGCATTTTAAAAATGAGTTGCTTTTATATTGATTTAATTCTTCTCAAATTTTCATCCTCTGACTTAAGCATTATTGCCACCCTAATTATAAATAAAGAAAGGGTTAATCTGTAATTATCTGTAAATCTCCTCCCTTATTGAACAGCTCATGGGAAATGAAATACCCTTTTATAGCATTGCCGTCTACAGTGATCCCCTTCATATTTCTACCTTGTGAAGAGTTGGTTATGTTTAGCGTTCTGTTTTGCTCCAGCTGCCACCTTACGCTGTCAAATAATGGAACAGTGACTATATATTCATCATCCGCCGGAGACAAGGGATATATACCCAGGGACGCAAAAACATACCATGATGACATTTCACCGGCATCATCCATACCGGGTAGTGCCAATCCATGTTCCCCTACTCCGTAAAAATTATTGAGAACATTATCAATAATCAGCTGGGATTTTTCAGGCTTTCCTATAAAATGGTAAGAAAATGGTGCTTCATGATCAGGCTGATTTCCCACACAATATTGTCCAATGAAACTAGATACATTCCTGGCGATGTGGTCTGGGTTCCAGGGTACAGTAAAGAGCGAATCTAATTTTGCCTCAAAAGCACTGGCTCCGCCATATAGCTGAACCAGTCCTTCCATGTCATGCGGTACATAAAAAGACAGTTGCCAGGCATTTGCCTCCCGGTACGTATATTCATAATAAGGATATTGTGGATCAAAGTTCTTTACCCATGTACCATCACTCAACCTGCCTCTCATAAAATTGGTGGATTTATCAAATACATTCACATAATTTTGAGAGCGTTTCATTAAGGAATGATAATTGTCATCATCTTCCATGATTAGCGCCAGTTGTGCCAGTGAATAGTCATCATAAGCATACTCCAGCGTTTTGGATACGCCAGCTTTCGCCTTTGTTTCTACATGGGGCTTTTCTATATCAGGACTGGATACATACCCTTTCTCGATGTATTCACTGATAAAAGGACGGATTCCTCCTTCTACATTTGCATTACGCAACAGCAGCTGGTATACACTTTTGACATCAAAATCTTTTATACCTCTTTTATATGCTCCTGTAATAAAAGGAGCGGCATGGTCTCCATGAAAAAAAGTCGGAATAAAGCCTGTTTTTTCTCCCATATGATGCATGGACCTGATTACATCAGCCGTTACATCAGGGGCTATAATGGTCATTAATACCAACTTATTCCGATAGGTATCCCATAAGGAAGGCCTGGTATAATATCGAAAATCCGCTTTGGAGATATTTCCTTCTATGTCCTGAAATTCACCGTTCACGTCACTACGTAGGGCAGGCCATAAAAATGATCTATAAAGAGAGGTATAGAACATTTCCTTTTGCTTATCACTTCCCCCTTCTATCTTTATGTTGGAAAGCAGTTTTTCCCAAGTTTCAGCTGCTTCTGACTTCACGGCATCAAAGGTTTTGGTAGCTATTTCCCTGGTATGGTTTTCCTTGGCGTTTTGGGCACTTACAAAGGAGAGTCCGATTTTCATCTCCACATTATGGTCAGCCCCTCCAAGGTGTACTAAGGCATTTCCCTTTCGTGTCCCGGGCTGATTGACTTCCAGCTTTTGTATAGGAACATTCAGTGTGGCATAGAAATGAATAATCTGTTCCCCGTTACGTTGAAAACCTTCAATTTCTTTTTCACCTTTTTGCCTGATGCCCCAATCAGTCACTTCGTTATTGGCTTTGCCCAGATCAAACAATATTTTATTATCAGTAGGATGCTTAAAATTATATTTGTGAAATCCTGATCTTAAAGTAGAAGTCAACTCCACATCCACAGCATAATCTTCTAAATAAACCTGATAATATCCAGGTTGGGCATTTTCCCGATCATGACGAAAGCGTGATCCGTATTTATTCGGATGGGTATGATCTCCCGATACTGGAAGTACCGGAATATTGCAATAGTTCCAATGACCTTTATTGGTATGGGTAAAGGCATAGATAACACTATCCTCATACTGATATCCTGCCCCGGTACCATATTCTGTAATAGGACTTAGCTGTACCATAGCATTGGGCAGGGAACTACCAGGATAAGTCAAACCCGCCCATACCCTCCAGCCTTCAGGCGGGGTATAGCCGATGAAATCCGGATCGGTAAGGGGCGCGGTTCCTATAAATGGATTAACCCAGTCGATCAACCTATTATTTTTTTGGCTTTCAGTGGTTGCCTGACCGTCTACCTCGTGAGGTAATAATAGGATATTAAGAAGGATTAGGGTCATTAAAGGTAATAATTTCATTTTGGGTCTATCTAGGTAATGATTAAATAAATCGATTTAGCAATTCGTTAATAAACTATTGAACAATGCTTAATTTTATAAATGATCAGTGTGGCAGAATACAAATTAATGAATTATATTCTTTAATAAAACTTTTAAACAATATAATAACCATTTGAAAATCAAACATGGGCATATAATTAAGTGGACAGTTATAATATTCAAATTTACAGCCTCCTACTACTATAATTTTTAGTCCTCCATATAAAGTTCATTCTCCATGGCTTTATAAATTGAAAAAAATGATGGATCCATCCATATCCATTTATAGTAAATTGACCTCCAACAATAGGAAATATCACTTGGACAATTTTCTACATTTAAAATTTCCCTGTGGCATGTCTTTACTAAATAGGCAATCTGTAATGGTAACAGATCGCCTATTTAGTCAATTTGTATTTTAATGAACGGCCATTTCTTTAGTGCTTTTTGAGTTTTTTTGCCAGAAAAACAAAATCGTAAAGAGCACGATAAGGATCGCTGGGAATGCAACCATCTTTTCCAGCGTATCTTGACCGGTGGCCAATTCTAAAGCTTCTCCCATTAAACCGCTGGCCATTTTTTCTTCTCGGGCACTATCGATCCAGCTACCGATAATGGGTTGAAAGATGGAGGTTGAAAACATCCCCACCCCTCCTATTACAGACATCCCCAATGCACTGCTCAAAGGCACTCTTTGTGCGACAGCTCCTACCATCACAGGCCAGAAATAGCATACCCCCAATGCAAATATTATTGCAGCTATATAAGCCATAGGTCCAGTGACAGTGCTGAACATATAAATGCCAATGGCAGCCAATATAGCCCCACCAAGGAGTGCGCCTGTTTGTCCCAAAAGCTGGACTACAGGTCCTGCAAAAAATCTACCCAGCGCCATCAGCGCACTGATCAGGGCCAATATAATCATTGGTTCAGCCCCGCTATAACTGAATATCACGCTTACCCACTGATTAGGTCCAAACTCCGTAATGGCCGTAAGTGCCATACAAATAAACAAAAACATGTATAAAGGGCTGATCATGGCCTTTAAGTTTTCTGTCAGTGAGGTAGCCCCTTCTACTTTTGGTTGGGGAAATGCTTTTCCAAAAAACAAAAAGGCATAAATGACAGTCGGTACCATGATTATCCACATTTGAATTTCCCAACCCAAATTGATTGTCGTCATGGCATAAGAGATGATAGATCCCAAAAATATACCTCCCGGAAACCACATGTGAAATCTACCCATCATTTTATTCATTTTGATACCGGAATACATATCCGCTATCATAGGATTACAGGCAGCTTCTGTACAGCCATTACCTATCCCGATCAATAGGGTGGATATAAGTAAGGTAGTATATCCACCTGCAAAAATCGTCATTAAAATACCCAGGGTGTGGGCTACAAACGCTACATTCATGATAATCCGTGGACCTACAGAATGATAAACCAGCCCTCCTATAATCATTGATATAGGAAATCCCAAAAACCACATAGAATTTATAAATCCTAACTGTTCGGCAGAAAGTCCAAATTGTAATCCTAATTGGGGAAGAATTCCTGCTCTAATCGAAAAAGAGAAAGCAGTAGTGATAAGAGCAAAGCAACTACCGTTAAACAAAGCACTTTTGTTAATTTGGTTCATAGGCATTAATGGTTTATGGGTTTAAAAGGTTAATTAATATGTATTAATATACAGCATTTTTTATTCTGTTTATCTGACGCCAAAAAATTTTACATAACACGGTATTTTATCTGTTCATAAACATCTATTGACTCAATCGTTACATCTTCTGCCAGCTGATGCTGCTGGGTAATCAATACAGGCCAATTTTCCTTACTCTCACTAATCCTCCCATGCGATCCTTTTATCAATGTAGCATTCAGAGGAATGACATCCATCAAATACCTGAATCCCAGTTTCTTCTTTAATAATTTCAATCCAATCTTGCCTTTCAGGAACCGGATCTCTGGATCAGCAATTGTCTCTACAGGATCATACCCGGGCTTTCGGTGAATATCCACTGTCCGGGCATAGTCTGGGGCTTTTTTATCTTCCAACCAGAAATAATATGTAAACCACGAATCCTTATCTGCCACCACTACCAGTTCTCCTGCCCTTTCATGGTCCAGATGATACGACTTCTTTCCAGAATCATCCAGCACCAGCTCTACCCCGGAGGTGCTTATTAACAGCTCTTTTACCGCCTGAATATCTTTCGGATCTTTTATATAGACGTGAGCCAACTGGTGGTCAGCCACCGCAAATGCCTTACTGGCCCAGGTGTCCAAAGTCTCACGGCCCATTTCATCCTTCACTGTCAGGTACCCATTTTCCCTAAGCACCCTATTGATGTGGACAGGATTATTCACATCGGTGATCCCATATTCAGAAACTATAATCACCTCCGCCCCCTGCTTTTCATAATAGGTGATAAGATCTTTGCATACCTCATCTATTTCTTGTAGATCTTTACCAATTTTCGAAAAATCAATGCCCTGCCTTTGAAGATTATAATCTAAATGAGGCAAATATATAAGTGTTAATGTAGGGTCATGCCATCTGTCCACCAGCATAGATGCTTCTGCTATCCAGCGAGTGGAAGCTATATTGGCATTGGGTCCCCAGAAAGAGAAAAGAGGAAATTGGCCCAACTCCTGCTGAAGCTTTTCACGCAGATCCATAGGCTGGCTGTGAATATCTGGAAGCTTCCGGCCATCGGCAGGATACAATGGCCTGGGCGTGACAGCATAATCTACAGAGGAGTTCATGTTAAACCACCAAAACATATTAGCACAGGTAAACGATGGATCCTGCTTTTTAAGCTCCTCCCAGATCTTGGGTGCCTGTACCAATTTATTGGACTGCCTCCAGAATTTGATTTCATATTCATCCCTAAAGCACCATCCATTTCCGACTGCCCCATGTTCAGAGGGCCACTTCCCTGTAAAATAAGTGGCCTGCATAGAACAGGTAACTGCAGGAAGGAGTGGTTTAATATATGCCTTTCTCCCTTTGTCTGACCATTCTTTCAAAAATGGTGTATGCTTTCCGATCAATCGGGAAGATAGAGCAACTACATTAAGGACTACTGTTTTTTTCATGTTTTAAAATTTATTTTTATTGGTCATGTCCTATCCCGTATCAGTAGATGGACTTAACGGCACCTAAATGTTTGATTGTCAAAAGGCCGATTACCGATTGGAAAAGATATTAATCACCCAGTCCATTTCTCGGATAATGGATGCTACTAAATCTAGTTGAATGCCCTTAGGCAATACTTCCCAGGTATAGGTCTCCACCTCGAGGTGATTGGTCACCCTTTCGTTTTTAATATAATCCAGCACCTGTACTATATCCTCCTGTGTGGAAGCTAACTTTCCATAACCTTGTATAAAAACCGGAACATGGAAATGTATGCGCCATTCATCAGCCTTGGTTGTTTGAAGTTGATGCAGGGCTTGAGGTAGATCTGGATAATGGGTAATTTGACCCTCAGCATCCCGCTCCACTACCTGATGAAGATAGGTAGATTCTACAAAAGGCTTGAGTGCATCATCCACCCACTGCCTTTCTTCTAATTTCCCCGGCAGCATTACTTTCAGTGCAGCACTGATTTGGATTTTTCCTATCTGAATACCATTGGTTTTCAATAATCTGAACACCTCTTCCGGCTTTTCATATCCTATGGCAAAATGGCAAACATCATAACAGAGACGGATATGTTTTTTTAAACATGCTTCCGCTGTTTGGGATGATAAGTCCAGCTGTTGTTTCAAATAGGCTGTACCGAGGGGCATAAGCCAATCATTGAACCAGATGATGACCTCATCGGTATTTTCCAATAAACCATCGGGCTCGGGTTCTATATCCAGGTGTAATACCTGTTTGGTTTGTTGGTTGATCCTGTAGAGCTTTTCTGCTATTTTAACCATATGCATGGTGGCTTCATGCATTATCCGGTCCTTATCTTCCCTTACTGCTTCCCAGTATTTGTAAGAAAGAGGGGAAGTGGATATACCCCCATCTATATTTTCCGGTAAAAGTACGGCTAGAATGTCAAAAAGGCGGGAAGTATAGTCAAACCTGGCAGGTGTAGTCCAATCTGGATGATGCACCTGATCTTTTACTATCTGATGGTGGAATTCTCCGAAAGGAAAACCATTCATGGTAAATACATAACAGTCATGCTCCTTTAGCCAGTTTTTAAATTCAGGGAGATTGTCCTTTTCCAATAGTGATATACTGGCCTTGTCTGAAAGCCTGAGACCAATCCCGAAAGAAGTGCCTTTTGCTACTTTACTTTTAACAGCGGGAACGGCAGCCTTAATACTGGCAAATGTATCTTCCCAACTTTCTCCGGGGTGAATATTAGTACAATAGGTTATATGGCAGCCGTTATTGAACATAGTCAAACTGGTTATTTTAAAGCTTCATTTACTCGCTCTTGCTGAAATATCTTGAGCATTTCTGTAGCACGATGGATCAGGTCTTTATCCATTTCATGGACTTCTATTCCCCTGCCTATATCGTCCAATAACATGATAGTCAACTTACCACCCAAGTGTTCCCTAAATTCATCCAATCCTTTGATTACATTTCCATCCGAGAGTTCTGGGATATGTACAGTAAAACCCAATTTTTTAAAAACTGAAATGATACGCAGTAAGTGTTCTTGGGAGATCATTCCTTTTAGATGGGAATATGTGGAATCCAGACAGATTCCAATGGCCACTGCTTCACCGTGGCGCAGAGAATATTGTGTAAGCTGCTCCAGTTTATGTGCTGCCCAATGGCCAAAATCCAATGGACGGGATGATCCCATTTCAAATGGGTCTCCGCCTCCGATATGTTCAAGATGCATTTCTGCACAACGATAGATCAATACTTGCATGGCGTCCATATCCCTTGTGACCAATTTTTCTGAATTAGCTTCAATCCAGTCAAAGAAAGAGGCATCTTTGATTAATGCCACCTTAATCGCCTCAGATATGCCCGATCGCCAGTCTCTGTGATCCAAAGTAGACAAAAAGGTGGCGTCATTGATTACCGCATATGGAGGGGCAAATGTCCCAATGAAGTTTTTCTTTTTATAGGCATTCACACTGTTTTTAATGCCTATACCGGAGTCATTCTGTGCCAATACAGTAGTGGGTATCCTAATATGCCGGATCCCTCTATGGGCGATAGCTGAAGCAAAACCAGCCATGTCCAGTACAGCTCCTCCACCTATAGCCACTATAAATGAGTGACGGTCTATACCATAAGCAT
The DNA here is from genome assembly GCF_000714815.1 of Anditalea andensis. Lineage (GTDB taxonomy): Bacteria > Bacteroidota > Bacteroidia > Cytophagales > Cyclobacteriaceae > Anditalea > Anditalea andensis. Next base: position 35,945 of record NZ_JMIH01000034.1, read on the forward strand.
TAGTGGCATCTATGATCTGCTCCACATATTGCATGCTGTTTTTTACCTCTTCACCTCCGGGTACTATCAAAGGTAAAGCGCACAAGATAAAATGGTTTTTATATGCCTGAGCGTATTTTTGGATCTTATCGGTAAGATCAGGGTGCAGTTCTGCTACTTTATGATCTATGACAAAAAATACTTTGGCCAGCTGTGGCTTCATAACTGATTTGGCCAAAAGCGTATTTTCTATGTCAAAAACATTTTCCGTAAAATGAACCGAATAGGTAAAGGGTACAGAAAAAGATTGTTTGAGTGGTTTTTTCATCTATATTTTATAAATAGTTAAAGGACCCTAGGTGACAGCAAATCTTTTGGCCACACCTATAGAAATGGGTAATAATAGTAGCACAGCAACCCCATACATCCAACCAGCAAAAGCCGTAGCCAAGATGGCATTTAACACTATGAGTGAAAGTACACCAGCCTTGACTGCCTTTCCGATCAGTCTTGGATCCTGGTTTTGTATCGCTTTCACCAGAGGGGGGAATATGAGGTAAGAAAACAATACTGTAAAGGGAATAATCTGCCACCAGATATCTGCTGCCAATACGGATATTACTATCAGGGCCAGTATGATGATGCCGTACATTACTGCCCCCCCCACCAGCGCTCTTCTATTTTTACCATGCACTTCCCCTCTACTGATCATAGTAATTGCTGCAATATAAACAACAGGGATTAATGCTAAAAACCATAGTTCCTGGACCATTACTGGTACCGCACTCACACCCAACAGCAGGTTCCATCCCCTGCATAGACCCATATTAATGGGTCCAAATATGGGTTGATGCTTTCCCCAAGCATCATATAATACCGCAAGTGCAGCTATAATTATAGCGATAACCCCACTTAAGACAGACACCAAAAATGCCGCCACTATCCCAATAAATAATAGCAGACCAGCCAAAATACTGGCACTGCCTACTGTAGCAAGTCCACGGGGTATAGGTCTCTCGGGACGTTCTAAACTATCCAGTCCTGCATCGAAGACATCATTGAATACCACTCCCCCGCCATATAGGCCTATAGTAGCCAGCACCAGCCACAACAGGGAATAAAGCAAAGCAGAAGAGCCTGGATAATCTGTAGAAAACAACATCACTGCTGCACCAGAAACCGCAAATCCCGCAAGGATGTCAGCAATGGCTGTAATGATATTAGCTGGCCGCATTAAGCGTATATGAGCAATAATCTTATCCATTTACATTTTATAATTTTTAATTCTCCACAATATCTTCGGAAGATTCTCCTTCAATTTTGGGATTTTGCCCCCCGCGCAATACGGTATTGCCGGCTAATTTTTTCCGCTGGTCTATGGGCTCAGCATTGAGCCAATCGTTTTCGTTCATTTGGCCACTTTGTCCATAGGCCGTCAGTGCATTCTGATAGCAAGCCAGATGGATAAGTTCTTCCTTTATTCCTTTTTCCTTCATCAGTTTAGCTGTTTTTGGAACGGCAAGGGGATCACTGATACCCCAGTCAGCAGCACTGTCTACGATTATTCTTTCAGCTCCATATTGCCTGATAATTTCCACCATTCTCTCACTGCCCATTTTGGTATGGGGATAAATGGTAAATGCTGCCCAGTATCCTCGGTCCAGCACCTCTTTCACGGTCTCCTCATTATTATGGTCCACTATGACCATGGAAGGAGATATTCCGTGCTCTTCTGAAACATCCATACTCTTAATGGTCCCTCTTTTTTTATCCCTGTGGGGAGTATGGATCATCACCGGCAGGTTTACTTCCTTAGCCAGCTCCAGCTGCAGGCGGTAATATTTATCCTCAGCCCTAGTCTGATCATCATACCCTATCTCACCCACCGCCACTACACCTTCTTTTCCTACATAAAGCGGCAACAGATCCATTACCTCTTCTGCAAGGGCTTCATTATTGGCCTCTTTTGAATTCAGGCCTATGGTACAGTAATGTTTGATACCAAATTGGCTGGACCTAAAACGTTCCCAGCCTACCAGGCTGTTAAAGTAATCTTGAAAGCTGCCCACTTTGGTTCTTGGCTGACCAAGCCAGAAAGCCGGCTCTATGATCGCTACTATACCCGCTTTTCGCATGGCTTCATAATCGTCAGTAGTTCTTGAACTAACGTGGATATGGGGATCTATAAACATAAAATATTATTTTATTATGGTAAACTTTTATAATAGCGTTTTGGGATTTTATGATCAAGCATTCAAAACATTGTCCTCTACAAGCTCACCTAGGGTATCCCAGTCTAGGCTGCCACTTAATATTTCCTTATTTATGTCGGGAAATTGGTTGAGCAGCTGTTCAGCCTGGGAGGCCTTACTGAATGCACATGCCAATAGGGCTGCCTTCCTCTCTAATATATCTCCATTGAGGAGGCTAGTTAGGTCTGATAAATCATTATTGCCCATATAGGGTGCCACAAACCGCCAGAGTTCCGGCCATACCTTCCGTCCAGCGGCCCTACGTTCATGCGCAAAATCTATCAGCATCCTGGCCAATTCTGGATTGGTCCGTTCGTCTGCCCTATAGATTCTGTACAGGGGGCGCTGCATGAATACTGCTTTTAAAACCATCTGATTCCAAGCTTCTTCATGCAAGAATTCCTTAGGGTAAGGGTTATGTAAAGTAATGGCATCAAATACTGCAGTGATATTGGTACGGATGCCGTCCGCTGCACGTTTAATTAACATCTCAGGATATGGAAGTAAGGGTAAAGCTCCAAAGAGGCTTATCTGTTCGTCCATATCTGCAGTTTCATAGAGCTTATCCAGGCTAGCTATATATTCACCTGCTATATCGTTTGGTAGCATTAACAGCAAATAGGTTCGGACAAATTGTACCTGGTTCCAATATTTGGGCTGAAAGCCTTGCCGCAAATTTTCTGCCTCTCTAATTTGATCTTTTGTCATGACCAAAAAATCTTTGCTGATATACCGGGGTACAGTACTGAATGCCATATAAAATGACCTTATTTTGAAATCATCTTCTAGATTCGATACCTGGCCATCTATCCAGTTTAGCCCAGCTGTAGGGATATTCTCCTGAATAATCTTCCGAAAAAAGGTTTTAGCATCTGAAATGTCTACCTGATAGATCATATGGTCATTAGGATAAATAAATTGAAATGGATAAAGGCAAATAGGTTTTATTCTTATGAATGTAAAGCATTTTTCTTAGCTATGGGGGAAGGTTTTATCTGCCTCCAGCCTATAAAGGCAGCGATGCTCATGATCACAAAAATGATAAGTAAACCAAAGGATTCTCTGGCTTCTTCCATATCGGGGGTTTTCATAGTTAGATCCGCTTGTCGCCACTCCTGAATCACCCAGTCACTCACGGATGAGGGAAATAAATAAATGCCTCCTATCAGAGCAGCCACAGCAGCTACCAGCAATACAGGCAGAAGGTATTTCCCATAAGCTGCCAAAGCGGATAAGACTGCTGCCAGCCCATATATACTTACCCATACTTCAGGGTCGGGATCGTTAAATTGGAGATAAGCAAAAACTATAAACAATAGACTCCAGGCACCAAAAAAAACTCGGGCAAATGATAACATGATGTAAGTAGTTTTATTCGTTGTTAAAGGTAGAATACTTTAGAATTAAATTTATAGCAGGGCAAATTAAAATATGCCATTCTACTTCGTTTTTTTTAAATTATTTAAAATTTTCAGAAATGCCATAAATTTCAAGTTTACCAATTGTGATTTATGCCATTTGTGAAATTATCCAAACCTATTTTAAGCCGTATTAAGCATTTTATTAAATTTGGCATAATATAGTTAATAAGTTTGATCTAATACTTTCTTTAATGATCTGTGGTTATTTTCTTCTTCAAATAGATATAAACATAGGACATGGAATACGACATGCCAAGTACCATCGTAATATTATTCCAAAATTAAATAAGTAAACCATGTTAAAAGGTGATTATATAGACTTTTTGTTTAAGAACTCATCCTTATAAAAAGACCGACCTACTACAGCAGGCCGGTCTTTCTTTAGCAGCATTCCATTTGTTTACATTTCCCACCAAACTTTTATGTTAATATTATCCCCGCCCATTCTCGCCACAGCATCATTGTAATTTGCCCTGTTATGCAACTGTACATCCACAGGATAGCGAAACCTGACCGGTACCTTTTGATCATTTAACATACCGGCTGCTTTTGGAAGTACAGGATATCCGGTTCTTCTATATTCAAACCACTGTTGGTAATCATTAAAATAAAGGCCTATATATTTTTGTAACATTAACCTTTCGATCGTATTATTAAAAGCCGCAGCCGGATTGGTAAAATATTCATTAGGCAACTGCACTCCCCAAATTGCCATGGCTGCTTTAACACCTGCTTCATAATGAGATTTGGCATTAGCAGCTATATGTCCTTTCAGTGCCAATTCTGCTTTGATAAATTCCACTTCTGCATAAGTAAGGATCAGTCCGATCATAGGGGCCTGAACCAAAGCTATATTATGGTTACTGGGCTGAAACTGAAATGCAGATTCATTGCTGGCATATCCACTGGGTATGCCTTTATATCCTATAATAGACTGCCCGTCGAGTTCTCTGGCCTGGGTACTGAACTTAGCCCTACGTGGGTCATTGAGCTGATTTAGGTGATCGATAAAAAATTCGGACATGGACCTGAAAGTGGTGAAATCAATGGCTCTTCCCCAAGGTGAAAGATTAGGCGCCACCCCAGTGATTTTCAAAACAGCAGATTCCTCATTGGAACTAAATATGGGATACACTGCTGGCTGTGATATGATTTCAGCCATCCTGCTGTACGCATCCGTATGTTTATTAGAAATCCTTAACAATAAGCGTAGGTGTAGGGAATTGGTAAATTTCTGCCACCTGGCCACATTATTCTGAAATAGTATATCTTCTCCATAAATCATGTTACGCTGAAGATCATATAAACTATTGGCTATTTCTAAATCTTTCAGGATCGCTTCATATATTTCCTGCTGTGTGTCAAACCTGGCCCGTAGCACTCCCTCTTCCGCCTTAGATGCTTCATAAAATGGCACATCTCCAAAACTATCTGTAAGCAAACTATACACCCATGCTTTTAAAGTTAGTGCGATGGCTTCATAATTAGGGTCTTGGGCGGCTATTGCCGCTGTTTCCATTTCTTTGATATTGATCAGCCATCTATAATAAGTATTCCATGTGGAGTTACCAGCTGATTCAGTAAGATCATACCTGTGTATGCCTCCTGCAGCACTTGGGAAGGGCAGTGCTACTTGCATCAGCTGGAAGGTAAACGCATCCGCCCTGGACGTATTAAAACTGGTCACTCCATAGAGAATCGGATTGAGCAGCGTACCCGGACTGACCCTGTCTATCAGATTGGGATTGGTATTTAATTCATCAAAATCATATACACAAGAATTTACACTCATCATGAATGTAATCGCGCTACATATCAATAATATATTTTTCATCATTAAGTCATTTTTTGTTTAAAAGTCATAATTTAGCCCATATCGAAGTAGCGGTCGGCATCTCGTATAGGAGATAATTTTTTACAGCGTGAGGATTTTGTCATGACCGGATTCAGAATTAAAGTTTAAGCGTGATATTTACACCGAAAGTTCTAGGCGTAGGCAACTGGCCCATTTCTATACCGGGCAATAAAGTGCCACCGTTCAAGGCTGCCGTTTCAGGATCAAACATGGGGAAATTGGTCCACATGGCCAGGTCTCTGCCGTAAATGGCAATGGAAGCTCTTTCGGCCATCCACCTATTCATCCACCTGGATGGAATGTTGTATTCGATTCGGAGCTCTCTTAATTTGATGAAAGAAGCATCAAAGGAATTGGATTCTACATTGGCCCGTCTATAATAATCGCCATAGTAGGCAGGTAAATCTACCTGTGTTGTATTGGGTGAATAAGTACCGTCACCGTTATCCACCACTCCATCCCCTATGATGAATCCATCCTCTCTTCCCCGTAAGGTATGGGTCAATTTCCCCTGTTCGGCCATTTTATGGTGTGTCTGGGAATACACCATTCCCCCATACTGGCCATCGAAAAGAATGCTGGTCCGGATATTTCTATAGGTAAATTCATTTCTAAACCCTCCTTTCCAATCTGCATACGCGTTTCCTATATATTGGATTTCCTGAGGTCTGATGGGTAATCCTGTAGTAGCGTTATAAATAATCTGTCCATCAGGAGAGCGTTCAAAGCCAAATCCATAAATATCTCCTGTAGTCCCTCCCACTCTGGCAATAATGGAGGCATTGCCTCCTGTACCGATCACCTGGCTACCATCTACTTCATCAGCCAGGGCCAATACCCTATTATCATTTTTTGCCCAAGTGATGAAAGTATTCCATTTAAAAGTTTTGGTAACCACCGGTGAACCGTTTAATACCAGTTCCACTCCCTGATTCCGGACCCTGCCCGCATTTAATACCGCTCTGGAATATCCAGAAGTAATGTCTATAGGTACTTCCAAAATCTGATTATTGGTGACGGTATGATAGAAATTGATGTCCGCACCCAATCTTCTGTTAAAAAAAATCAAATCTATCCCAGCTTCGTAACTGGTACTGATTTCCGGTTTAAAATTAGTATTATATAGTAAGGTAGGTACTGAACCTGATCCGGGAAATTCACTCTGACCATAATATTTACTGGTCCTGTAGGGCTCCGTATCATTTCCTACCTGCGCTCCAGACAACCTAAGCTTTGCAAAAGATATCATTTTCGGCAAGGCCATCAAATCCGTAACTATAAACGAGGTACTGATCGAAGGATAGAAAAAGCTTCGGTTCTGCGATGGAAGGGTGCTGGACCAGTCATTCCTACCTGTGAGATCTACATATATTTTTTCATCAAAAGACCAAGATGCCAATCCGAATAAAGAATTAATGACCCTATCACTGGTAAGGGTATTTAACATAGGATTATTAATGCCATTGCTTAATTTAAACACACCCGGTATCACCAATCCATCTACGTCCGCACTGACCATTCTATAGTTTCGGATCATTTGGTTGCCTCCCGCACTCATTCTGAGATCCACTTTATCTCCCAGCTTTTCGTGATAGGAAAGCAGGAAGTCTGTATTGATTTCATAATTGGTAATGTCCTGTTCCCTATAGTATCCCCGCTGAAAATTTGCTGTACTGTATGGCCTACGCTGCTCCCTTTCCTCTTGGCTCATGGCTATCCCGGACCTTATGAGTAGATCAAATTTGGGACTGAATTCATAGTTAGCTGATAGGTTACCGATCACCGAATTATTGTTTACAGCATTGGTCATTTCATATGCGATAAGGTAGGGATTATCTATAAAGCCACTGAACGCATTCAATTGTTGGACATTTTCCATACCTGCACGCCATATCGGTCTATATGCATCTAGGCTGATATTGGGATTCTGAAAAATCATAAAATAAGCGATAGACTGGTTGTTGTATCCTGTGGCGGGCAGATTGTCACTTCTTTTATTGATATAATTGACCTTTCCGGTCAATTTTAACCTCGGGCTGATCTCCTGGTTTACACTTATAGCTGCCACATATCTTTCAAATCCGGTATTAGGCATTATCCATTCGTTTTTGGTATGGGTAAAGGATGCCCTTACCGCACTCGTCTGGGTACTACCTTCCAGCGCTACACTATTGGTAATAGTGGAACCTGTCCTCCAGAAACCGGTTACATTATCCTCATAAGGTCTCCACAATTGCCTTTCCGCTGATTGTTCCTGAGTAGCAGGGTCAAACTGATAATAAAATTGACCATCAAACCTTGGGCCGAAGGCACTACTGGTACCTCCTGTACTGGCACCGTCTTCAGACACGCCATAGGAATAATACAGCTCTCCTTGCTGGTTGAATGCCCTACCTGTTCCCTGACCATATTCGTATTGGCGGTCAGGCCATCTAAGCACATCATTAAAACTTACGTTTGTATTTACCGTCACCCCTATACCCTTTTGCGGTCTTCTTCCGCTTTTGGTGGTGATGATAAGGGCTCCGTTAGCAGCCCTGCTGCCATATAGAGCCGTCGCACTGGCCCCTTTTAGTACCGTGATGTTTTCAATGTCATCCGGGTTAAGATCCGCTATTCCATTTCCAAAATCTACAGGGACATCATTTCCAGATCCGGCCCCATATGCACTGCCCACTCCAGATGAGGTAAGACCACTGTTCAGCGGTACACCATCTACTACTATCAAAGCAAAATTACCATTGGGATTTAATGAATTATCACCTCTTAGGCTTATCTGAGAAGAGTTCATAGGACCTGAACCAGCAGACAATACATTTAACCCAGCGACTTTTCCTATCAAGGCATCTGACCAGTTGTTTGGCCTTGCTTCTAATAATTCGTCACCTGTCACCTTTTGGGTGGCATACCCCAGGGCTTTTTCTTCTCTTTTGATACCCAAGGCCGTCACAATGACTTCCTGTAACTCGCTGTCATCCATACTAAGCAGAACCTGTATTTGCTGCTGGTTTTGAATAGCCACTTCCTGCTTTTGATATCCTAAATAAGAGAACAAAAGAATGTCATTCGGCTCAGCAGCTATTTGAAACATCCCTTCGATATCTGTGACGGTTCCTTTCTGAGTACCTTTGATTATAATATTTACACCTGGTAATGCTTCCCCTGTATCCATATCCCTCACCTGACCGCTGATTACCAAAAGCTTGTGCATTCCCTTATCCATCTGTTCCTGGTTTTTTGATACAGCAAGGGTTTGATTGACCTGCTTAAATTTAAGATTGGCTTTTTTAGAAATGGCTAAAAGCAGTTGTTCTAAAGACTGTACTTCCTTGGACAGGTTGATCTGCTGATTTAAATCCAGATGGCTGTCATAAGAAAACCGAAATGATGACTGCTTTTCTATATCATGGAAATAAGTCAGCACGGACTGTTTTTTGCCAGATACTTTGATCATGGTTTGAGTAAGACTCTGGGCATCAGAATCATTTGCCCAGACAAGAGATTGCCCCCAACAGAGCAGTAACATAATGGAAAATAATTTCATCATTGTTTTCCTTAAAGGGTGTTGTAATTTTTCTTTCATAAATTTGAATGTTCTGGTAATGTGTACGGAGACAAGTCGAGCTTGCCTAGAATGGTAATGGGCTGCTGTAACAGTCCCCTTCATATTTAATTGCAATTTTTGAAATGGATGATTACATTTTTTTCATTGATCGTATAGGTAAGTGGTATTGAATATTGGATAGCCTGTAGAAGGCTTTCTAAGCTCAGATCAGTATAGGTCCCGGTTACCTGGCAATTGATGTCATCCTTTACATTGGAAGTAATGGTCACCCCATACCAGTTCTCCAGTTCACTTATAAGCGCAGGCATGGAGGTATTTTTAAAATAAAGCTGTCCCTCTACCCATCCGAAATAAATTTCTGGCTCTAATATGGACTCGACTTTAACATCATCTCCAGAATAGGTCAATAGATGGTCAGGTGAAAGAAACACTTCTCTTCCAAGAGAATTTTCAACTTTTACCTTACCGGTTTTGACAGCTACCTGACTATCTGCCTCATTCACTAGAAAAGAGGTCCCTAAGACTTCTGTACTGAATGAGGGAGTTATTACAGTGAAAGCATGTATGGAATCCTTTTTGACATCAAAAAAAGCTTTGCCTGATAACAGCACTCTTCTGTCATCCTTAAATCTGGCATCAAACTGTATGGAAGAATTATGATATAAGAAAACTAAGGAACCATCCGGCAGCTTTATTTTCTTTATCATACCTACGCCGTTTTCCACTTTTTGGTAGATGAGGGTATCATTCTTTTTTGCTTCTGACAAAGGGGGATATATCCAATATGAAAAAATCAAAAATAAAGAAGCAGCTGCAGCTGCATAATAATACAGCTTTGTTTTCTGCTTGGTCTCTACAGAGGTTTCTATGCGATGTAAGATATCCCTTTTGATCTGGGATTTAGACCTGTCCCGATAGTCTTTTATGACAAGATATTCCTCCTTTTGATGCTGGTACCAATCGTTTAGTACCTTCCATTCATCCGCTGAGAGCTTCCCAGTCAATGCCCGGGAAATTAATAATTGGATTCGCTGATCTTCTTCCATAGTAATGGGTCCTATCTATATAGTCCGAATAGATAGGGCCCACTACTACTTCATTTAATTAAGAAAATATTAACTTAAATTCAAAAAGTACAGATTTCTTAACCTAAGGTAAAAAGAAATATAACAATAGAGGAGTAGCATCAGATAGCTCTGTTCTGATAATTTTCATTGATTTGGTAAGGTGGTTGTGAACAGTCTGAGATGAAATATCCAGTTTATCCGCTATTTCTTGTGTAGAATAGCCTTCCAGTTTGCTTAACTTAAATATCAATCTGTTTTTTTCCGGCAATTTTTGAAGCACAACTTCGAGTCGTTCATAGAGTAGATCAAAAGGATGAACTTCTTCTTCAGTGGCATTTACAAAATCTAGTCCTTGTATATCCCTAATATAATACTGGTTTTTCTGATGTAAAAATTTTAGAACTCTATATTTTACCGCAGTGAGCAAATATGCTTTTAAGGTAGACCGGATGATGATGGAATCCCTCCGGCTCCAAAGGTCAATAAAAATATCCTGAAGCATATCTTCCACTACAGCCTGATCCTGGATTCGGCTATAGGCAGCCTTGTATAAAACCTCCCAATGCTCTTCAAAGACAGCATTAAATTGATTTTTACTGAACAACATATTAGATAGATCTTTACAGGATATAAATGTAACTATGAGGTTTTCCCGACAGAAAATAAATAGATTATGTTTTTATTAAATCCCCTGCCCGGTTTCGACAGGGGATGATCATCATACAAGTTTTTCCCTATAGGTATTTCCAAACCTGTCTTCAGCTAAAATGTTAATATTAGCTCCTGCATCCTGGGGCTTAAAGAAAAACATGTGGTCATTCAATTGGGGTTCTACCCATTTTCTTCGGGAAGGTAATTCAGGGCCCAAATGGAGTGATACGCTAAGTGGATCCAGGGCCACCCTTCTATCCAGTTGACCTTTCTGAATACCATTCTCTTCCCATGTCATTTTCCAGCTAGGATCCCAGTTCCAGCAGTTCACTGCCACCATATCCATATGTTCTGAATGCTTTCCTTGTTCATAGATCCTCATCTGGTGGTTCAGGTCCATACCTGTAGATTTATATTGCCAACTGAGACTAGAACCTTGTGCTTTGTATACGCCATAGCCATTAGGCGTACCATCATAGCATATCGGTCCAGACCACCACGCACCGCATACTGTCCCATGGCAGTGCTCAAAGAGATGATCGCCCAGGATCATATTATCATTAAAATGTGTATGCCCAGACATAATATGTGCATTATATCCTTCCAAAATTTTATATAAATGCTGTCGGTTACTGACCGTCCCTCCGAGCGTATCCCTTTCTGGATATCTGGTCACTGCTCCTGTATAAGTAGGGATATGAAGGGATACCACCACTGTTTTCCCTTTTTCCACAAAAGACAGATCATTTTCCAGCCATTGTAGTTGTTCTTCATCCAGATAGCCTATGTATTTTTTATCCGCTCCTAGATAAAAAACATCATCCAGCACCACATAATGTATTTCTCCCCTGTTAAATGAATAATAGGTGGGGCCAAAATGTCCTTTAAATGTATCCCCACTCCAGCGGTCAGTCCGTACGTTCAGGTCCATATCGTGGTTGCCTATTACCTGAAAAAAAGGAATTCCTGTCTTTACAATAGCATCATTGTAGTCTTTAAACAGATCAAACTGATCAAATACCAAATCCCCGCAGCCTATTCCAAACAGGTTGGGGTCATTAAGTTGCTGAACTGTTTTTTGTACATCAACTGCCGAAACGGTGAGTAATTGTTCCGCTTCATATTCATTTTGGATCTGCGTATCAGCCAGTAATAAAAAATGATGGTTATCATCTGATTGCGACACCGGATCCAGTTTAAAGCTAAATTCCTGCTCTGACTTGGTGGGATCCAGTTTATAATAATAGGCAGCCGATCCGTTTGCCTGTTTTTTGATCTGATAGCCTGCAGGCAAACTGATGAAGATAAAGTCCCTGTCTGTACCAGATATCAATTCAAACCTTCCTTCTTTATCGGTTGGTATTACACTCCTTCCGTCCGATATTATGGTCCTGTATATACCTTTACCATTAGAAGTGACCCTGCCTTTGATTTTTATAGGTGAATAAGGGACAATAGCCTTAGACCTGATAGGTTGATCGGCGCCCAAGGACTCAAGGCCTAAACCAGTAAGGCCAAGGCCTGAAAGCCCTAATGTTTTGATAAAATTGCGTCGGTTAAACATTATAATGCGAGTTAGTTTTAAGAATGGCTAAAAATCATCTTTTTTTCTATTCCAATCACTACCATTAATAAATGGTCAAAAAACCTTAAAAATTTCTTAATAACGACACGCCAAAAAAATAGACTTTTTTACCCTTATTTTCACTGAGAAAAGGCGCTGCATCTTATATTCAATATAGCCATATTCTTCATAAGCTTAAGCTTCAGGATTTTTCAATTTTAAGTTTTATAATTGAATTATTTATGATCAATACTTAAAACTGCAAGATATGGGATCTAAGAAACTATGCTTCACATCTAACAATATATCAGAAGCATTTCTGAGGTATTTATAATTAATTTTACTAAAATTAGCCTATATTGCTTTAGGCATGGAAGGAATTAAAGCATAAATAAATTGAATTGCCGCCATTTCAATTTTAAAATATCAATTACGTCACAATAAAAATGAACAAGTCATAGGTCCATAAACTTAGCCTGAGATATAGGAGCCGATCACTAATGTTAAAGCTGAAAAATGTACACATCACCTGACTTCTATACTCAGCGAAAAGATAGACGTCCAGCTTGGGTTTCAATGATACATACTTTATGACACCCCATAAATTAATACTCTATATTTGAATTAAAGATGGAAATACAAAGAACTGATTCTAATGACAGGGATTTTATAGAACTGGTAAAACACCTTGATATGGACCTGGCCAAAAGGGATGGCGAGGATCATTCTTTTTATGAACAATTCAATAAAATTGATTCTATAAAATATGTCATAGTCATATATGATAATGGTTACCCCATCAGCTGTGGGGCTATTAAAGAATATGATAAGCATACTATGGAAATCAAAAGAATGTATACTCTGCCCAAAAACAGAGGTCTGGGAGCAGCTTCCCTTGTGTTAAGGACTTTAGAAACCTGGGCTGCTGAATTATCCTATCAGAAATGCATATTGGAAACCGGTGTAAAGCAGCCGGAAGCAATAGGCCTGTATTTTAAAAACGGATACAGCTTAATTCCAAATTACGGCCAGTATGCTGAAATCGAAAACAGTCGATGTTTTGAAAAGAAATTACCGGACATGATGACGTTAAACCGAAAGATAAAATAGACAGAGTTATTGGTTGTGTATAATTTTAGATCTGCTATTCGGCCTTCAAACTTAATACAGGATTAAGAAAAGCAACACGAAGAACCTGATAGCTGACCGTGGCAGCAGCTATGATCAATGTTCCTATACCCGCTATAGCAAATGTCCATATATCTATCTGAATGCTAAATGCGAAATCCTGAAGCCACCTTTGCATCAACCACCACCCTATAGGAGAGGCTATCACAAAACCTAACCCGATCAAAAGCACAAATTCTTTCCCAAATATCCACATAATATGGATTTCCCCTCCTCCCATGACTTTTCGGATACCCACCTCTTTGGTCTTCTGTGTGACCATAAATGAAATTAAACCATATAGACCTAAACAACTGATGCATAGTGCAATAATGGTAAACATTTGGATCCCTGATAGCATCATGTTTTCAGTCAAATAAAATTGCTCTATACGGTCATCTAGAAATGCGTACTCATACACTTGATCTTGATAATTTCCTTGCCATATCGACCTAAGTCCCTCTAACGTACTTTGGATATCCTGGGGGTCTATTTTAATGGCAAAATGAGAATAATGTCTACTGGCTGAAGCCAAAATAGTGGGGCTAATGGCTTCATGAAAAGACCTGTCATGAAAATCCTTGATCACCCCTACAATTTGCCCCTTCATATTACCGGAATTAACTGATATATGGCTTCCAAGTGCATCATTTGGATTGATGATTCCCAATAGCTCAACCAAAGTCTCATTGACTAAGATTTCCATTACTGTATCGGAAACAATCAAATTGCGCCCATATATAATATCTAAATTGAATGTAGAAACATAATTAGCGTCCACTAATTTCATATTGATAAGAAAATCCATTTTTTCCTGACTGTTTCCCCTTAATATATCCGTTTCCCATTTATCAGCAGATGCCGGGGCATTATTACAAAGTGATACCTGCTCCACACCAGGTAATCGGTAGCATTCATTTTTTACTGCTTCCATTTTCGAAATAGCATAATCCCCTGCCTTTACCATTACAATGGCTTCCTTATCAAAACCCAGGTCTGCATTTTTAGTGAACCGCATCTGGTTGATCACCACTATCAAGGATATGATCAATACCTGAGAAATCACAAACTGGGATACAATCAATGTCCGCCGCAAATTAAATCCGCCTATATGCTGCTGCGAAAGTTTCTGTCGAAAGGCAGTAATCGGTTGGAATCCTCCCAATAAATAACCTGGATAAAATCCTGCTAAAAAGGTGATGACCAAACCCAAAACAACTATAAACAGTATCAAACTCCTATCGGTGAATAATGCTAAACGAAGATTAGTTTCATATAGATTATTAAGGTTAGGAAGCAGTATATAGGCAGCTATAATTGCTATAAAAATACTTATGGCAGTAATTATTCCTGTCTCCACCATAAACTGCCAAAAAAGTTGCCTCCGTTGGCCCCCCATTGTTTTGCGGACTCCCACTTCTTTGGCACGTCTTAAAGCCTGCGCTGTGGCTAGGTTTATAAAATTAACACATGCTGTCAGCAGTAAAAATATACCTATTGCAGAAAGTATCCATAGATGGTTTTTATCGATCACTCCTCCTCCAAATCTGTCTATAAAATGAATATCAGAAAGTGCCTGCAATTTATACACGCTTTTGGTTTGTTTATTTATTGGGTATTCCTGAGCATAGTAGGTTAGCGCCTCCTCTGCCTCATAAGTAGGTGTGGATGGGTTTAATACCACATACGTTTGGAGATTTCCGGATATACCGGACCAAAAATCATCCGAAGCTAACCAAGGCATAAATGATTTAAAAGTAGGGAAAGAAACTATTATCTCTGACCTAAAGTCGGTATTGTCAGGGATATCTTTTAGTATTCCACTAATAGATATTTCAAGATCATTTTCCAGCAAGATGGTTTTACCGATTGGGTTTTTATCTCCAAAATATTTTACAGCCAGTCGCTCGGAAATGATGGCTGAATTTAGGGCATTCATAGAAGATTCTATACTACCTTCAACCAGGTGAAAATTAAAAATATTAAAAAATTCCGGCTCAGCGAAGGTTACACCAGAGGCCTCCTTATATTTAATCTTTTCTTCCTCTTCTGGTAGTGTTATTAAAGCATTTGGATGAATATAAATCCTCGCCGTCTTTTCGCTGAAAGTCTGGTTATCACGTACTAATGTCCCTAAGGGTGTGGGAACACCTGTGGAATAATGTTCATTTTCACTGTGCATTTCCGTGACGATTCTATAAATCTGCTCATTGTTTTCGTGAAAATTATCAAAACTTAAATGGTGCTTGACCAATGTAAAAATGAGCAGGCAACAAGTAATGCTTAACGCCAAGCCTGCAATGTTCATCAGTGCATAATCTTTGTTTCGGAAGAGCGTTCTCCACCCTATTTTGAAGTAACTTTTATACATGCTATAAGAATTTAGATTTTGATATGCTTTTCGTGGTTTTATAATGCCAGGTCTGAGTAGCAGAATCACATCAATGATAAACTTCCAATCAGCTTTTCCTTTGCCTAGTTTTTTGAGGTTTCTATCGTAAACCTCCATCAGGTCTCCTTCTATATAATCTGACATTTCAGGATGACAAAACCATCGAAAGAAGTTTAAAAAGAATTTGGGAGGTGTATGCTTTTTATTTTTCATAAGTTAAATCCCCATTAATTTAGCCTGCCAAATCGTATCCGGTATGGCAGCCCATAACTGTTCACGGGTAGCCTTAGCATGCTGTAAGGCTTTTTTTCCAAGGGCTGTAATCTCAAAATACCTCCTTGGCCTCCCTACCCTCTCCTCTGTAGCTTCGCCGGCATATGATCTAAGATAATCTTTATCCTCCATTCTTTTCAGTGCAGTATGTAGCGCTCCCATACTCACCGTTCGGCTGAGGCGTGATTCTATTTCATCCTTGATTCCAATACTATAGGCTACATTGTTAAGAATTCCTACCGTCAATAAGACGATTTCTTCAAACTCACCCAGTTGATAATCTTTCATAGCTATCGAATATTATCTAAATGTAGATTTAATAATTGTGCCAAATAAGATATGGTCTTAAATGGGTAGAAATGGCTATAATTAGTAAAAACTTCGCTCGTAATAGAACAAAAATGGTCGGGGACGGGCGATTTCATCATTTACATAAATGAATTATGATTTGGTTATTCCTACAGGTTGGATATGAAGAGTTTTAAAACAATTATAAAATGATACCTAAATCGTAAACCCTATATTCATAATTATCCCCCCTATACCCCTCACTTCGTCACTTTTATATGTAGCAGTTCGATGACTGGCCTGGATAAAAGATTTTGACTAATTTTGCCTTTATAAAACTATAAGAACATCATGTCGAAGCTTTCTATTCTGATATTTTTTTTATTTATCTTTCACTTTTCAAATGCCCAGGAAATCACCGGCAACTGGTACGGACAGCTTCGGGACAGGGAACATCTGCTGCTTGATGTAAGCAAAACCGATGGGAAATATTCGGCATTGCTGGATATTCCTGAGAAAAGTATATTCAGAACAAAATTTGACAGTATAAGCTATAAAGATGAACAGCTGTTCTTAAGGCATGAAGGCCTCGGCTATGAATTTATAGGATCAATCGACGGGTCAATAATAAACGGAAAAATAACAGGAAGCGATTCCCTAAGCTCCCTAACTTGGCATCGGGAACCGCTTACTAAGCGTACACAAATTATAGATCTTCCTGTTCCCTATTATTCCGAAAACATCCCCTTCTGGAATACCAAAGAAGGCATTGAGCTTGCTGGAACACTTACGATGCCAAATGTCCAGGGTAAATTCCCCGCCATTGTTCTTATAACAGGAAGTGGTGCCCAGAATAGAGACGAAGAAATTATGGGACACAAACCTTTTCTGGTATTAGCGGATCACTTGACCAGAAATGGCATAGCCGTACTCCGGTATGATGATAGGGGAACAGGTGAATCCAAAGGCAAGTTTAGGCCAGCCACCGCTGAAAATTATGCAAGGGATGCCCAGGGCGCTGTTCAATTTCTGAAAAATCATCCTAACATTCTATCCGACCGGATAGGATTGGCAGGTCACAGTGAAGGTGGCAATATAGCTCCCTTAGTAGCAACCTGGGAAGATATAAATTTTCTTGTACTATTGGCTGCTCCAGGAGTATCCAATCTGGACATGTACCTGAAGCAATTGCAAATGATTTTTGAAAATGATGCTCCCGAAGACTTTGAAAGGGATTTTGCCCATTGGGAGCAAGTGTATAGAAGCATGGCCCAGATTAATGATAAAGAAATCCTGAAAGAAACTTTGGATCCGCTCTTTGATACCTGGATGGCATCCATCGCAGATGATGAGTTTATTGTGGAAGGCGGCAGGGAAAAGTATAAGAGAGACCAAATAAATAGCCATACCTCTGAGTGGTACCACTACTTTTTACAGTTTGATGTCAATCAATACCTTCCCAAATTGGATATCCCTATTTTAGCGCTCAACGGTACAAAGGATTTTCTGGTTGATGCTGATCAAAATCTTGAGGGTTTAAGGAAAACTTTTGAAGCAATGGGACATCCCAATTATAAATTGGTGGAACTTGAAAACGTCAATCATTTTTTCCAACCATGCAAAGTTGGAAATTTTGAGGAAGTATACTTTCTGGAAGAAACATTTTCGGTTCAGGCTTTGCAAGAAATTAGCGATTGGATCAAAGCAAATGTAATGGGAAAGGATTGACGGGAAAATAAAAGTTATCTTCTCACGCTGGCATCCGGCACTTCAAACTCATTAATTTTAGAAGAAGGTGTGTAATATTTCCTTTTTGATTCGGCTGGTATATCGGACTAAAACGACTCAACCAAAATTACTATTCATTGAAAACTTTATAAGCTATTACTATTGCTTAATTGCTTTTTCATTTTGTAATTGATGATTTCTACACCCTCTTTATTATTTTTCTGCTCTTTTAAAATTTCATACCCGATTTTTTGAAAAAATAACTTGGCTGTTATGCTTACATCAGCATATAGAGAAGTTATTTTTCTTTTAATGGCTTCATTTTCAATTTCGGAGTAAAGCCTATTTGCAATACCTTTTCTTTGATAATCTTTATGGACAAAAAGTAAATCTATATAGTCCCTATTATCCAATGAAGCGATCCCTATTAACTCTTTGTCCAATTCAGCCACTAGTAAGTAGTGGGATTTTATTTTGTCAATCCATCGATCAGGATTTTCGGTTGAGGAAGTCCATACCTTTAATTGCTCTGGGGAATAATCATCTTTGCAAACGACTGCAATTGTTTCTTTAAAGAGTTTTATAATATCGGCCAAATCGTTAAGATTTGAAACCCTTATCGATGTTCTAAAATTATCCATTAATGGTAGATGTAATATTCAGATGATCTAAACTGTTCACGTTTATTCTAAGTAAATAATAATTTTTGGGATTTTCGAGGCTATTATTAATTTATAATATGAAACTCATCTAATGTAATAAAATTGTTTTCATCCTTGTATCTCTCAAATGCAGCGCCTATTATTTTACGAGAGTCTTTTCTAATATTAGCCATCATGGTAGACATATTTTCGAATGGGATGATCTATAAAGCGTCTTCAGGGCCAAACTATCGAATATCGGTGCAGCCAGGCGGAAACTGTAGCTCCAATGTAGAGATAAAATAGTAGCCTGAAAAACCTTCTCACTGCCCTCTCCTACCTTTAGATCAACTACATCCTTTTGCGATATTCAAAAAATTTTTTAAATTCCCATGATTATCTTATGCCATATGAAAAATTCAGGTCAAAACATCCGTCTTTTTACCAAAGCATTTTTTAGCATTTATATTTTTATTTATGTCTTTCCCTTCCCTATAAGTTATGTTCCTTATGGCTATCTTTTTATCACCAGACATTTGGACTGGGTAAAAGGGCAGCTGAACCTGTTATTTGCTAAAAAGGTCTTTGGAATCAATGATATCATCTTTAATCCTATGAACGGAAGTGGGGATACCACTCTGGATTATGTGGCACTGGCCAGTTATTCCATTATAGCATTAGCTACTGCTGTACTGCTTGTTTTACTAGTCAGTGGAAAAATCGATAAGCTATACAGTTTTATGCTTACATATGCCCGATACTTTGTCGGGCTCACCCTAATATCATATGGAGTGGTCAAATTTCTTATTGGCCAGTTTCCGGGCCCAAGCTATTTTTCATTAGAGTCCACTTTTGGAGATTTCTCTCCTATGGGTCTCGCATGGAGATTTTTTGGGTATTCAGATCTTTATAAAGGCTTTATGGGAGTGGCAGAAATTCTGGCAGGTTTTCTATTACTGATCAGAAGAACAAAAGTCCTGGGAGCCTTGATAACCATAAGTGTCACTGTTAATATTTTTCTGGTTAACTTATCATTTGACGTTCCAGTAAAACTTTTCTCAGGACATCTTTTATTCTTTTCTATTCTGATAGTATTTCCTTATATCTCTAAGTTAGCTTCATTCTTTCTACTTCATCAACCAGCGCAGATATCTGATGACCGATACACTTTTGATAAAAAATGGAAAAGGTTGATCTATATCAGCATAAAGGTAATACTTATTGTCCTTTTACCCATAACCATGGTAACAAGTCATGTAGCCAGTCAAAAAATGAGGGTATATCTGAATGAATGGGAAGGGATATATGATGTACAGTCCACCAGTTCATTAACAGAACATTCCATGGATTCTTTATTGAGCATTCAAAAAATAATCGTCCAGGGAAAATCTATCATGACTGTGGACAGCCATAAATCAAAGCAGTATTACACTATAGACAACATTTGGAATGAAGGGGAAATTAACTTTATAAAAGATGGGGATCAGGAAGATCCCTTTACATTGTTCATTTCAGAAAAAGAAAACCTTGATTTTCTGATTTCTTGGAAAATGGATGGCGCGAATGTAGAATACATTACTAAGAGAAAGTTAAAACAGGATTATCTTTTGGTGAACAGGGGTTTTCATTGGATCAACGAGATTCCGTTTAACCGATAAACTATAAGAAACCAAAAAATTAAATTCTTACGTCAAGCCTTTTTTCATTAGGAGATAAAAATCCTTGCATAGTGGATATTGTCTTTTCCATTTTGTAGTTAATAATCTCTAGACTTTCATGGATATTTTTTTGTTCTTTTACAGTTTTGAACGCCACCATCTAAAAAAGCAACTTGGCTTTTTTACTTACATTAGCTTGCAGCACTAAAATTTTTATTCTGATGCCTTCATTTTAAATTTCGCAATAAAGTTTAGCTACAATACCCATTTTTTGATAATCTATATGGACAAAAAGCAGATCAATAAGATCATTCTCATCTAGGGAAGCGAAACCCAACATTATATGATCGTGTTCAGCGACATGAAAATAGTGCCTGTCTATTTTGGTTGCCCAGCGTTCTGATTTTTTTGAGGCAGAAGCCCATGCCTCTACCTATACCGGTGAATAGTAGTCCATACTGATAGCCATAATTGTTTCTACAAACAGTTTTTAAATCTCTGATACGTCGCTAAAATTGGCTGCCCTAAATGATATACTAAAATCGTTCTTCAACTTATAATGGAATAAGCTATATAATAGTAAATTCCTATTTAATTCATAACATGAAAATTCTCCAAGGTAATGAACTGGGTCATATTATTTTCATCTTTATATCTCTCAAAAGCTGCCCCTATAATTTTCCCAGGGTTCTTTTTGATTTCTTTCAACATAGTGGTCATGTTTTCGTAAGGTATAACTTGTAAAGCCTCTTCGTAGCTAAACCATCTTATATCGGTACAGTCCGGTGGAATCTGTAATTCGCCCCCGGCATAGTTAGCATGATAATAATGCATCATAGTCAAGAAGGGCACTCCCCTCCATCGCTGAGTATACATTCCGCTCAACCTTGGTTCTCTGATAGTAATTCCCATATCTAACCCCATCCCATCCAAAAATACTTTGATAGATAAAGGATCATTGTATCTCTCTCCGACTATTTCCCACTCCCCGTTCCATTTGACCAAAAGCACCTGGTCTTTATCATTGGTTACATACAGTTTGAAAAAAGAATAGTTATCGGATTTGTCTTGGGCCTGTGCGTTTATGTAAGTTAGAAAAAAGAGGATGGATAAAAATTTTTTAATTGATTGTGAGTTTATAAGGCTAAATATTATCTAATTAAAATGTGAAATGGTTAAACAATTTGTTTTTAAATATTGAAACTATTCTTTCATCTATTATTGACTATTCGCTTCTTAAAGCATTGACGGGATTCATTAATGCAGTTTTAGAAGCTTGATAGCTTACAGTCACCAGAGCTATAGTGAATGTTATTATCCCTGAACCTAGAAAATACCACCATTCTAAATCGATTCTGAAAGCGAATCTCTGAAGATAATCATCCATCAAAAGAAAAATAATTGGGGTGGCTAAAGTTATCGCTACCAAAATCAATTTGATAAAATCCCATGAAAGTAAAGTAATAATACCTGTTATAGAGGCTCCAACCAGCTTTCTAATACCGATTTCTTTGGTCCTTTGCTGAGCTGCGAGTAATACCAACCCATATAAGCCCAGACATCCAATTAGGATAGCTAAACCTGAAGCGACTTGCAAAACTTGAAAGAGATAATTTTCTAATCTATAGAAATCATCTAGTTTTTCATTCAAAAATTCTATTGACATTTTTTCGTCTGGATAAACCTTTTGCCATGATGCCTTAATATCATCATTTAAATTAGCATAATTTATATTTTCGCTAATGCCAATGTTAGTTTCATCAAGAAAATTACTGCCCCCAAATACCATTATACACGGCATTATTTCCTCCTGAAGGGCATTGTTATGAAAATCCTTAACCACAGCTATAATAGAGGCAGTCCCTTCATTTGTCAATAGGTCCATTCCTATTGCTTCCTCAGGGGTCAAACCCAAGTTCTGGACTAAATTTTCGTTTACTATTAGGCCATCGGATAAGTTATATTCATCTTTAAATGGCATCATCTGACCTGCCTCTAGCGAAATCTGAAAAAGACTGATATATTCTCTGTCAATAAATTTTAACTCAGTACCCCTTCTCATTTCCACAGGTTCATGCGAAAGTCTAAAGCTGCTTCCATACTGCCTTTCATGAGTAGTGGGTGCTCCCGATGAAAAACTAACCTGATTTATAGCAGGTATTTGTAAAAGGCTTTGACGAAATGCTTCTCTTTTCTGAGTATTCAAATCCTGAAGTTTAATTGACAAAATATCATCCTTTTTGTAACCTAAATCTTTTTTTTGTATAAAATTCATTTGGTTGGACATGATAAGCGTTCCAGCTATAAGTGCTTGTGCAATAGCAAACTGAAAAACAATCATTGAGTGTCGAAAAGACAAACCATTGCCACTAGCAAGACTCAACCTATTTTTTAAAGCCATAATGGGCGTAAACTGAGTCATCACGATACCTGGATATCCTCCCGCCAAGAAAGTGGTGGCACATATTAACACAATGCTCAATAAGTAAAACTCCAGATCTATTGGAAATTCAAAAGTGGCAAAGTCAATAATTTCATTAATAACCCCTATGACCCAATTCCCGATGAAGAATGCCGCGATAAAAGCTAAAGTGGAAGTTAGTAACGCTTCACTCATATGTTGGAAGAAAAGCTGTTGTTTTGTACTTCCAAGAACTTTCCTGATTCCTACCTCTCTAGCTCTTTTTATGGATAATGCAGTAGCCAGGTTAATATAATTTAGGCAAGATATTAATATGAGTACAAAGGCCAGTAACCATAATCCATTAATTATACTTTGGCTGGTAACATAGCTACCCGGGCTACTTCCATACAAAGTTTCGGTATGAATTTCACTAAGTGGTTGAAGATGATAAGCGATCCTTTCATTATCTTCCTTACTTAAAAACTGAGATTTTAGAGTTGCTATTTTTTCAGTCAATTGAGTAGGATCGGTTCCTGGTGGGATCACCAGGTATGTAGTACCTTGATGATTTCCTTCCCAACTTTCAGCCTGACTTTTATTATTACCTTTAAAATATTCATAGGGTAGAAGAATTTCAAAGGGCATACTGGAATTTAAAGGAGGATTCTGTATGATACCGCTTACCATCATGGACGCATGCTCATTCAGTACAAGCGACTGACCGATGACATTGGCAGGAGTATCGGCTACCTTCCCAAAGTATCTTTTCGCTGCTTTTAAGGTCAACACTACGGAATTTGGATGCTCAAATGCTTTGTCTTGATCTCCACCTATCCAAATTTCCCCATCTGCATACGCCCCTTTATAATCAAAAACATCAAAATACATAGGATCAACAAACCATATCTTATCTTCTTCATAATTAAGTTGGTTTTCGGCTTTTGTAGACGAAAGCTTAGCGGTGATTGGACCAGAGGTTTGGGTTACTATCAATTCTGGAAATGCCTGGCGTAAAGCGTCTGCCAATGGATATGCAGTGGTGTTCCAATACTGCATACCATCTGACGTTTTGTTATGGTGTACTACTCTGTATGTTTGGTCAGCGTTGGTATGAAAAGCATCAAATCCCGATTCATAATGCAAAATGGTATAGATCACTAAAGCCCCCGCAATACCCAGTGTTAAACTCATCACATTAATAAAAGTATTAACCTTCTGTCTCAAAAGATTTCTATAGGCAATCTTAAAATAATTTTTCCACATAGATTATAATAATTCCTCTCTTAAAATAATCTGGCTCTTCCATTCCCATGCCATCAAAAAAATCAATTTAAATGCGTAGAAACCCTTTTCAATACTTAGCTGTCAATTAATCCGACCATTTTTGCCCGAAAGCGGACATTGGAAATTGTTTGAGCTCCTACATGTGGCATCAAAGTTTATTTACCCCTAGCATCCTACTTACTTTTTGCGCTTCATCTAAAACTTCGCTGGGGTAGTTTGATAATTCTAATATCTTGATAGCATTTCTGGTTTTTAATTGCCCCGACTTGATACTGTGATCAAAATGAAGCGCTTTGTTTTCGACCGTTTCTGTAAAGTGGTACAGGTCATATTCCTGTTCCAGCATTTCAGCCAATTCAATATCGTGGGTAGCAACCAACACCATGTTATCATTGCGATTTAAATAGGATAGAATAGCCTTGGCAGCGGCTATCCTTTCTATGGTATTGGTCCCCTTGAAAACTTCATCTAATACAAACAGATTTTGGTGTGAAGACTTTACTTGTTCTAGTAAGTTTGCCATTATACTCACCTCCTGAAAATAATAACTCTTACCATCTAATAGGTCATCGTTAATTTTGATAGTTGAAAATTGCTTTAGGATCGGGGAAGTAAACTCGTCAGCAAAACATGTATAAATGGTTTGACCCAAAACTGAATTTATAATCATGGATCTTAAAAATGTAGACTTTCCCGACATGTTAGAACCGGTAATAAGAATGCTTTTGTTTTTTATCGTCAAGCTATTTTTTACACAGTTTTTTACTAAAGGATGATAGACGTTTTTGGCAATAATTTCTTTTCTGGGAGAGACAAAATTCGGTACGCAGGTTTTTTCCTTACCAGCCCGTAAAGAGGCTATCGAAATTGAAGCATCAATATTTCCAACATATCTGAAAAGATTAAGAATAGAAGATTTTTTGTTTTCCAATTCTGAGGTTATTCTGTAAAGTGCAAATACCTCTATTAAAAAAATACCTTTAATTAATTCAACGATATAGTTTACCAAAAAGCTTAATTCTGATTTGATTCCACTGGCTGTTTCTAAGTTGATCAGCCTTACTTTGTGTTGAAATGATTTTAGGTTATAAATACTTTCTTCAATCGATTTGTCTCGGAATGGATCGCCCTTTTTCTGTAAGGATTTCGAAACATTAATTAGGCGGTTCAGTTGAGGAAATGATCTGAGAAATTGATACGTGTTATTTTTATTCCAGTAGTGTAAACACATATTTACAATTACTAGAATAAGAAACGCAATAATCAGAATGGGGAACTTGAATGATAAGATCAGTAAACTTACTAGCATATAAATATCCAAAATGAGTAGATTGTACCACTTTGGTCTTTCTAAAAGTTTGTCCTCCAGTAAGGATGGGATAAAGTAAGCTCCTTCTCTATTTAGCTTCATGAGTTCCAACTGGATATTTTCTCGCAGATGCGAATCATTTGTGAATAAATTGATAAAGGCTTCTGAATGATCTTTGGCATTATCTGTTGGTCCGATTAATTTTTTGAAGAGGAACTGCTGCCCCACTTTACTCGTAGTCCTGTCAATAAATTTAAAAATTCCGTAAATGTCTATGTCCTCGAGCGTCTGATCATTCAGACGATGAAAGCAGTCGTCTTCTACTACATCTGAATATTTGCAGATGTAATCAAAATTAAAATACTCGTTTTTAACTTTTCCCCAATTATGTCTAAGCGCTTCGATTTTCTTGTTGTCATTTCCGGATTTATTGTAATTAATAAAAATAATTATTCCCATTATCCCAATAAAGCCTAATATTAGATACTCCATTTGTTTTTTTCTAATTTAAAAATAGCTTCTAAAAAATCCCTATAAACCTGAATTTCATCAACTCCTCGAATTCCTTTCGGACCTCGACAGATGTTTGGCCCTCCAGTATTTCCAATAGATGTCCTGTGGTAGAAACTTGATCTCTGTTAACTGCCACTATAAAGTCCACAAATTTTTCGTGCCCAATGCTGTTTTCCAACTGATACAAAATATATGGTCCTTTTACATAGATCAGACCATCTCCATATTTACCAAACCTGTGCCCTCCCAAAAGAGGTGACAAATCATTTGAACGTTCTGCAAGTTTCTCTATGATTTTATTAAATTTAGCTTCTCCCTGGTCTTGACGAATGAACATCATCTCCGAATATAGGGCAAATGATTCAGAAAGCCATTTTTCAGTTGTAAGGGCATCTCCCCTATTCCACCATAAATGGGATATCTCATGGGCAAGAGTAGCGATGTCTTCAGGGGACTTAGCAAACACTATAGAAGGTTTAAATGACCTGGTGACTTTATGTTCATCGCATGATATCGGGCTGTACTGCACATAAAAGAACTGTAGCTGGTCTTCTCTGGCAAAAGTACTGTTGAAGAAATCGAAAATCCTCATAGCTGCATCTCCTACATAAGGGGCACTGTCTACATATTCAGTAAACACTCTTACATTATTACCATCGAAAGAATTTTCATATGACCCAATCCCATTCTCTTGATTATTGCTCACCAAAATTGGATTGAAGTAGTAGGATGTGGTGCTGGATGTCAACTCCATTTCTTGAGATAATCTACCTCTGTGGACATCTATAAATGTATAGTTCATGTCATCCACCCCCGCATTGATTTTATAACCAAAATCTTCCAATGTACTGAATACAGGCAAGAACATAAAATCCGGATCAATATCCACCTTGTTGTATTCATCAATCCAAAACCCTTTAGACGGTTTTCCTGAATATACAATTGAAAAGGAATTCTCTTCTCCTAATATTTTAAGGTTTACTCGAACAAAGGTTTCAGGCTCAACCGATTTATCAGTAGGCATGGCGCCTACCTTTAAAGAAAGTATGATTAAAGCAAAGATTAAAGAGGTAAGTCTATTCATTAGTATCATTTACTTTCATCGTTTGGGCAAATTCTAAAAATCAATAGAGACCTATCTCAATACGAAAGATAGGTGGAAGGTCCAGGTTTTTAACATTACCCTCCTGTAATCCTACCCAACCAAATATAATTTGCAGCAATGGAAAATCAAAACTAAAGTTTTTATACAACCAATATATACAAAATCAATATCGGAACGTTCCAATATCCCTGTCCACTACTTTCACATTGTTTCAAAATATAATCCACTAAACATGCTTTTAATCCTGAAGCGAGATAAATATACTTTAGATTAGTTATCGTATTCTTATTAAAGCAAAGAAGGATCTCCCAGTTTTCCCATAAACAATATCGCACCGCTGTGTGCTTCTTGGATGAAAAAGATGAAAGGTTTGTCCAAAATTACTTCCCGAGGTTTACTTGGCATAGAGGTTAATTCTACAACTTCCACCACAGTGGCTGCCGCAGCCTCTGCTCCCTTTTCGTCCACTTCAATTAGTGCATCATGGATGACCCTACTGATTTTTAATGGGTCTGTGGGATTATCAAATAGTCTAGTGAAATTGCCTGGATGATAAGAGAATGGCTGGACCAGCCCCATAGCGGCCAAATCCTCACTCATGTTATCCTGCTTATGTCTCAACCTGAACTTTGGCATTTTAAGGATGAAATTCGATTCAGAGCTGTTTGCTTTCCATTTTTCCAGGTTTTCAAAAGTCAGTATATCGGCCACACTATCTAAATTCCCGGCAGAGTTGTATAATATTCCCATAGAATATTGC
Organism: Anditalea andensis; assembly: GCF_000714815.1. Taxonomy (GTDB): domain Bacteria; phylum Bacteroidota; class Bacteroidia; order Cytophagales; family Cyclobacteriaceae; genus Anditalea; species Anditalea andensis. Next base: position 63,821 of record NZ_JMIH01000034.1, read on the forward strand.
CCTGTACTATAAGGGATTTCAATGTAAGTCAAATCGTTTTCGAAATAGCTTTTGAATGCCGCCGGCTTATCCAGATCCATCATATCCACTTGGACTTGACTCCCCTTACGGGGGTAAAACGGTTTCTTTTGAGTTTTGGAGGTCAAAAACTGGTATTTCCAGTCTGCTTTGTAATATATGGCATTTGCCAGGTACATGACCACTTTATCATAAGGATATTGGGGTATTTCATCCAACATCTCTTTGATGAGATTATTGGTCTTGGCTTCAATCCAATTGTTTATTACATTGACAGAAGCAGGATTCTCCATATTAAGTGGTGCCACTTCGGATCCATAGTAATATTGGGCATCATCCCGGAAAGGTACATGAAGGTCATATTCTTCCCTATACCAAATTCCATTGGCGATGGATATTTTAACCTTCGGATCCACATGTAACAAAAACTCAGTAAGCTCTTTTGCCCCTTTATTACCATCAGTCATACTCAAACCATCATACCGAAGCAATTTTTTATACTCTTCCAGAACCTCTCCTTCATTGCCGTTCATGGCCAGTGATAGCACTTGGTGGATACTGTAAGGGCTGTAAAATTGATTAGGTTCCTCCGGATCATTTAGCTGATGAAAAAGGTCGATGGCAAATTTAGAACCTGATTTTGCCAATGTGGTTTCATAATAAGCCATAGAACGGAGATTGGCTTCTATTGGCGCTTCATCTACATTCGCTTGTGAACAAGCAAATGCTAAAAATATGGAGGCAATACCTGTGCAGCTATGCTTTGTCATATTCAGTAATATTATTACTCCTACTAGACGAATGTAATGGGATAATTGCTACAATAGAAATAAAGTATGCCAGATTCTGAGTAATTATTTCCTTACCACAACCCGCCAAAAAAAAGTTAATGGCAGGCATCAACAACTCGACCTGAAATTCCATGACATTATACTTTTTATAATGAAAACCCTTCTATATTTATTATCACTATATAAGCTTCTTTCCCTATTGGCCTTTGTACATATACAAGTTAATATAGTATAGATGTAAGCTAATATAGAGATATAAGACCAAGTAATTTTTTCAATAATTTTACAGCATACAGATGAAACCTATAAAACATGGAATTATACTATATCCGATTTTTATTTGTCCTAACCATTTTAATCCTTGTACAGCCACAGTATAGTCTAAAGGCCCAAAGTGGTGATCAGATGTTGGATGGTATCGGCGAAACAGGACTTGTGGCACGTTATATATTTGATAATGATGTCAAAGACTGGTCCCGGAACAACCTGCATGCAAAATTTCAGGGCACAGATATCAAATTTATACAAGACAGCAGGTTTGGTAAAGTTATTTCGCTCTCAGGGCAAAACCCTGGCTATTTGACTATACCTCCTGATGGTCTGACGGACATAGAGTCGATGAGTATATCCTGTTGGGTTTACCTGCGTTCTAAAGAAGAGGGCCAAATTTTGTTTGATTTTGGCAGGGACAATAACAAAAGGTTTTTTGCAGCACCGGTGGGAACTGCTTTGCAAAAAGGATTAATTACCAATATAATAGGAGAAACTGAGGGCAACAATGAAGTTATTTCTCCAGAACTGGATATAAATAAGTGGGTTTATGTAACAGTGGTAGCAGATGTACCATCAAAGTCCTTAATAACATACGTGGACGGAAAGCGTGTAGGAGATAACAAAAACATCAATATTGACCTTCAATTTAGTTCACCGCCACCTGATGCAGTTCAACTCAATATAGGAAAATCATTCATTCAGGAAGCGACTAATTTAAATGCACTGCTACATGATTTCCGGATTTACCGCATCGCATTAACAGATAACCAAGTAGCGGAAATTTTTAATAATGCTTCAAAAAATCTAAATGAGGGTGTTGTTAATGTGACTAAACAAATAGATGAACTGCCGGCTTTTACCGAATCAGGATCTCAATTTTACAATCGCTATTTGACCCATGTGGCAGATGTGGAAGTAGAAACAGAAGTAGGCCATTTGCCTAGATTACCCAGTTATATACAAGGAACATATAAAAATATGATCAATGGCCCCAAAGTGAGGGTGATATGGCCATCCGATACCGACAATATTGCAGTACTCCATCCCGGAATCTATTCTCTAACCGGAAAGGTACCTGGAACTGATTATGAACCAAAGGCTATAGTGACAGTAAAAAAATCACCATTATCTACCGCTCCTAACGTAAAGTTACAAACTTTTGACCTGGGACAGGTTATGTTGAAGACAAATGAACAAGGTCAGCAGACTAAATTCATCGAAAACAGGGATAAGTTCATAACCACATTGGCAGAAACAGACCCAGATGCTTTTCTTTATATGTTTAGGGATGCTTTTGGTCAGAAACAGCCTGTGGGAGTCAAGCCGCTGGGAGTTTGGGACAGTCAAGACACAAAACTAAGAGGACATGCCACCGGACATTACCTAACTGCGATAGCACAAGCTTACGCCAGTACTGGATATGATAAAGAACTTCAAGCTAACTTCTCTGATAAAATGGAGTATATGGTAAATACCTTATATCAATTATCCCAGTTATCAGGAATGGAGAGAGAAGTAGGGACACACTCGGTATCAGATCCTGCCGCAATACCTCACGGACCAGGAAAATCAGCATATGATTCTGACCTGAGTGAATCAGGTATACGCACCGATTATTGGAATTGGGGAAAGGGATACATCAGTGCATACCCACCTGACCAATTTATCATGTTAGAACAGGGGGCCTCATATGGCGGACAGATAAACCAAGTATGGGCACCCTATTATACACTACATAAAATCTTGGCCGGATTAATAGATGTATACGAGGTTAGCGATAATCCTAAGGCTCTGGCTATCGCTACAGACATGAGCGATTGGGTGCATTCCCGACTCGATAAAGTACCCACAGAACAGCTTATAAAAATGTGGAACACATATATAGCCGGTGAATATGGAGGCATGAATGAATCGATGGCTAAGCTGCACCGTATTACCGGAAATGCCAAATACTTAGCTACCGCTAAGTTATTTGACAATGTTCGGGTATTTTTTGGTGACACTACCCATATTCACGGATTAGCAAAAAATGTGGACGTCTTCCGTGGATTACATGCCAATCAGCATATTCCTCAAATTGTAGGAAGCATAGAGACATACCGTGCTTCCAAAAATCCAGAATATTTTAAAGTGGCAGATAATTTCTGGTATAAAACAGTCAACGATTATATGTATAGCATAGGTGGGGTGGCAGGTGCTCGAAACCCAGCAAATGCAGAGTGTTTTACCGCGCAACCGAGTACTTTGTATGAAAACGGGTTTTCTGCCGGTGGACAAAATGAAACCTGCGCTACATATAATATGCTTAAATTATCTTCAGAGCTATTTCTATTTGAGCAGCGGGCGTCCTATATGGATTATTATGAACGAGGACTGTATAACCACATTTTGGCATCCGTGGCGGAAGATAGCCCTGCAAATACCTATCACGTACCCCTCAAACCTGGTTCGATCAAACATTTTGGCAATCCTAAAATGTCTGGTTTTACCTGCTGCAACGGTACTTCTATTGAAAGTAACACAAAGCTTCAAAGTGCCATTTATTTTAAAAGTCTAGATGATAAGGCATTATACGTAAACCTATTCATTCCATCCACTTTATTCTGGGATTCTAAGGGAATTACTATAGAACAATCGACTAATTTCCCTAAGGAGGACAAAACTCAGCTGACTGTCAAAGGCAGTGGAAAATTTGATATCAATGTAAGGGTACCTGGTTGGGCCACAAAAGGTTTTTATGTTAAAATAAATGGTAAACAACAAAAAATGGAGGCAATACCCGGAACTTATCTGACTATCAAGCGCAAATGGAAAGAAGGTGATACCATAGAATTAGAAATGCCTTTTCATTTTTATCTGGAACCCGTAATGGATCAGCAAAATATTGCAAGTTTATTTTACGGACCTGTATTACTTGCTGCTCAGGAAAAAGAAGCTAGAAGCGACTGGCGATCCATAATTTTAGATGTAAAAGACATAAGCAGTAAAATTAAAAGTTCTGGAAAGCCCTTGGAATACACCATTGATGGTGTGATCTTCAAGCCTTTTTATGAAACTTATGGAAGGCACTCGGTTTATTTAGACTTCACATTAGAATGAATTTCATCATTATTTATATTGGTGATGAGCAGCAAGCAACTTTCCAGAACTACCTATTAAACTTTAAAAAATTAATTTAACTATTATACATAATCACTTCATAATGAAAACAATAATTTATCAATATTAATGTATTACTTTATACCTCTTGTAATTGAGCAAATTTATCCCTTGCAATACCAGCAGCTTCTAGCATAAAATTATGTAATTCATAGTTTTTGACAAAACCACCTATGGCATCACTGCCTGGGCCATATGCTGCTAATTCTACATAATCAGCTGAGTGATTTGAATGTGCCCAGCTGACAGCATTATGTTTGGACAAAATTTTGCCAAACATTTCCATGGGCAACTTATCTGGATTATACAAGCCATCATCATTTATAGTAAAATTCTTTAATAGTACATTCGCTTCTTCTTTTTCCAATGCGACATTTTGGTAATGGTCTACCAGTTCTATCAACTGGGATACTGAAGTATTGGTCTTGACTTGTTGAAGTATCCACTGATTCGATGCTTTAGATTCAAATAGGCTTTCAAAATGCACATTTTTTACGCCTGGATTAAACATACCTGGATTGGCATTGCCATGGTCTGAGGTGATGATTATAAGTGTATTTTTATCTTTTAAGGCAAAATCCATCGCCACTCCGACAGCATCATCAAAATCAATCTGGTCATAAAGTATGGCCGAGGCATCGTTACCGTGAGCTGCCCAATCCACTTTTCCGCCTTCCACCTGCATGACAAATCCCTTTTTATTTTGGCTAAGTAAATCGATGGCCTTTTTAGTCATTTCAGCTAAGCTAGGAATAGATTTCTTCAGATTAGGATCATTCTCTCTGTCGATGGCATAAGGCAATCCGTCATCTGTAAACACACCTAACAAGGGTTTACCTCTATTTGCACTAAGCATTTCCTCTTTGTTATTTACCACTTGAAAGCCCCTGTTGGTAAATTCTGAAAACAGATTCTTTCCATCCGGACGTTTGGCTGGGTCAAAAAATTCACGTCCACCCCCCATCATTACATCAAATCCCAATTTAAGATAATCCTCTGCAATCATAGGCATAGCGTTTCTGCTACTCTGATTGACACAAAAGGAAGCTGGTGTGGCATGCGTGACCTGCACAGAAGTGACAAACCCAACAGCCTTTCCTTCTGATTTGAATTTCTGCAAAATGGGTTCAAAGTTTTCCCCATTAGCGCCAATATTTAAAGAACCATTATTAACCCGATGCCCGCACCCCCATGAAGATCCTGCTGCAGCAGAGTCTGTTACAAAAGAATTAGCTGATGCTGTGTCCATCAGAGATCTCCTAACTTTACCCGATTCATATAGGGAAATCCAATTTGATACCTTGCCCAGTTTTTGTCGGGTCAGTATATCTGTCATGTTAAGCGTTCCAGTACTCATTCCGTCAGAGACTAGAAAAATAATATTCTTAGCTTTTTCACCTTTATATTGTTCAGGCTTGGCAAGAATTGGCCTTGAACCTAACACACTAAGGCCTACAGTGGCCATGATTCCATTTTTAAAGAAATTACGTCTTTTCATGAGTGTTTTTAAAGAAAATATGAATTATTCACGTCGAAGGTAAAGTGAATATTCACAACATCTTGAAATCGATAATTAGGGAATTGTTAAGAAATCATGACTTCAGAATTAAAAAAATAGTGGTGTATTCTTCCCCAAAGGCCATCATTGTGCCATTGCTATTGTAAAAATGGCGCAGATGCGCTTTAAATTCATCATCCTCTTCTTCATCTACTTCTACTCCCCTTGGATTTTATTATACGCTCTTATATTATGGTAGATGTTTGGTATATTTTTAGGACCTGTTAAAATATGGCATCAAAAGATAATATGGGTAAATATATCCTCCGGAATTATTTCGTACATCGCCTATCAGATAAGGGCATGAATCATCTGCATGAAAAATAGTTAAAAAAATATATAATGTCATATTGGTCCCCTCAATATATTATATACATGGCAGGGGTTTATATTATAGATAATAGACCTAGTTATTCAGCATTTAATATAAATGCTTTAAAAAAAACTCTCTCCTTTTTCTTTCCCCATAATCTCCCCCCAATGAATGTCCCATACCAGGGATCATCAAAAAGTCAAAATCTTTGTTGGCCTTGATTAAAGCATTTACCAACTGTAAAGATGAAGCCGGATCTACATTGTCATCCAGCTCGCCCAGGATCAACATCAGTTTACCTTCAAGTTTATGTGCATGGGTCACATTGGAAGATTCTGCATAATGTGGACCAATAGGGAATCCCATCCACTGTTCATTCCACCACATCTTATCCATACGGTTATCATGACAGCCGGAAGAGGAGACGGCTACTTTATAAAAATCAGGGTGCAGTAGTAAGGCTCCCGCAGAGCTTTGCCCTCCCGCCGAGTTTCCGAAGATACCTACCCTGCTTGTATCCATATAAGGGTACTTCTCGGCAGCGGCCCTGATCCATTTTATACGGTCAGGAAAGCCCGCGTCCTTCAGATTTTTCCACGCTATATCATGAAAGGCTTTGGAGCGGTTAGAGGTACCCATACCATCTAGCTGAACCACTATAAAACCCAATTCGGCAATCTCATGCAAAAAACGGTATCGAAATTCAGAATTATAGGTCTTTGGTACATGCGAACTATGAGGCCCCGCATATATGTATTCTATAACAGGGTAAACTTTGTTTGGATTAAAGTTAGAAGGCCGTATGATAAACCCCCAAATATCTGTTTTGTTATCTCTGGCTTTAGCGGAGAAAACCTCAGGTGCCTTCCATCCAGCTTTGAGCAGATCCTTTACATCTGCTTTTTCAAGTTCCATGATTACTTTACCGTCCTCAGCACTCCTTAATACAGTAACTGGTGGTAAATCCAGCCTAGAATAGCTATCTACAAAGTATTTGTAATTATCTGAAAAGAATGCGCTATGATTCGCTTCTTCTTTAGTCAAAGTAACCATTCCTGATCCATCAAAATTTATTCTATAATACTTGATCAAATAGGGATCTTCCCCGGTATCCATACCACTGCCCTCAAAGATCAAAGTACGGCTATTTTCGTCCACATGTATCAATTTTCTGACCACCCATTCCCCTTTGGTGATTTGGTTTTTTACCTTACCGGTGACTCCGTCATATAGGTATAGGTGATTCCAGCCATCCCGTTCAGAGGCCCATATGATTTCTTTTCCATCCTTCACGTCATAGCGGACTTTCTTACTGCTATAGTCTATGAAGGTATTACTTTTTTCCGCTATAATTTCCTTTACCTTACCGGTATGAGCCTCTACGTCAAGCACCTTATATGCTTGATGTCCACGCTCATTATATTCAAAGGTAAAGCTTCTGCTGTCTTTTCTCCATACAGGATGAGTGACATGATATTGGTCACCTAGGCCTGTATGGACGGGAATCTGCTTTTTGTCGTAAACAGAAAAAAGTCCGGGTTTTTTCTGAGGTAAGGCATCACCGGGTTTGAGGTAATTTCTGGTATGAAGTTTTGGCTGCAGCTGGTCAATGGGTGAAGATTCCAGAAGATAAAGTATCCTGTTCTGATTGGGCCTTACCTTAAAGGTGGCCAAATATCTGGAATCCGGAGACCAGTATATATAAGAGGAATAATATTCCCCCGGAGAACCGTCAAAACTCAGGGCAAATTCCTCATTGTCCACACTCTTATTTTTTATATAGACATTATTATTTTTGATATAGGCTTCCCATTTACCGTCCGGTGAGCTTAAGGGATGGTTTTCCTTTTGTTCTTCTCTGTTGGCTCCCCAATATCCAGCCCCCCTGCTTTCTTCCACTTCACCCTCAATGTACTTCAATTGGAATGAAACCAGATCATATTTCCATGCCTTCCGATCAAATTGGAAGGATATCTCTTTTTCATTTACAAATTTTAATCCCTGAAGGTTTAATTGAGAAACATCTATACTCAATCCCGATGTTGATGATAAGGTATTTGCTAATTTCTGCAAATCCACAGCGACTTTTTTTGTACGGTTTTCAGCATCCACTAGTATGATTTCATTCCCGTTTCGGCTGGGATTTATATACCAAAATTTAGAATGATCCTCTAGCCAGACAAAATCTTTAGGGGTATTATACATAGCATTATCCATGACTTCCTTTATAACCTCAGCCCTTTGATGATCAGCAGCAGTCCCTTGAGCAGTCACATTGCCGAAGTAACTCAAAAACAGTAATAAAAACAGTGAATAGGTATATTTTTCACATTGAATCTTCTTCAAGGAATTTGATAATAATGTTACCATAATATATATATTGATCATGTATTGGCTATAAGTCAATCTGGGTAAATACTGTAATGAATACCAATGAGTATCCATATAGGGTACTAGTATAAGTTAATTTTATAAGATGATCATCATCTATCTGCATAGGCTGGCATAGTTATTTTTAACCATCATTATTAAATACTTTCAATAAATCCCCGTATAAATAGGGATACGCTCTTGGTATCCCCAATAGGTTTTAATAACCGGGGTTTTGTGCAAGATTGGGATTACTGTTGATTTCTCCCTCAGGTATGGGAAATATTATTCTGGTATTGGCCTGTGGATGAGGCCTGTGGTTGAACCAACTTTTTGTCTGGAAAACACCAAAACGTATTATATCTTGTCTTCGGTGCGCCTCAGCGGCAAATTCCCAGCCTAATTCATCCAAGAATCCACCAAAAGGAACATCCCCACTTTGGTCTACTTCTATGGAGCCATCGATATTTTGATAGCCATATTTGTACCTGCTACCACCGATAAGTGTTTCGGCAGTGACCACCGCTTTTGCTGGATTTGAATTTACAAATGCCCTTTCTCTGACCTGGGTAACCAAAATGGCTGCCTCAGTGGCCCTCCCTGTTCTCAAAAGTGCTTCTGCTTTCATCATCAACACGTCCGCATATCTGAAAAAAGGAAAATCATTATCAAGGCTACCAGTAGCTCCCTGTTTTATCTGATATTTTCCTATACGATAACCGTTGTTAGAAGCAGTTGCGGCCATGCCTGGCACCTCTCTGGTATAGTTAATTACCATCTCTCCTGTATTGGCATGGTACTGGGGCCCCATAATCCAGGTATCTTGAAGTCGGCCATCTTCCTCATCATAGCTATTGATGAATTGTGGTACAGCGCAGTTTCCTCCCCAAGGTCCTGCCTGCATATTGTATACAAATCTGCTAAGTGGATCCAGGGTTTTCATATGGACGGTATTTCCCGTTCCAAATATTTCATCATAGGGGATAGCAAAAATAGTTTCTACACTATTGGCATTGTCCCAGTGAAAAATATCAGCATACATTGGTTCCAAAGCATATCCCCCCTCATTTATGATTTCATCACAGACATCGATGACCCTATCCCATTGGGCTGTGCCGGTATAGACTTCCGCATTAAGGTATATTTTGGCCATTAGCGTCATAGCTCCCCAATAATTCAGCTGCCCATAGGTAGAAGAAGCATCTTTGCTTAAAAATGGCAGTACAGTTTCCAGTTCAGATAATATAAAATCACTAAGCTCAGCCCTAGTGCGCTGAAGTGGCAGGCTCACATCTCTAAAATCGGTTACTATCGGTACATTCCCATGATTGTCCAGTAATAAGTAATAGGCAAATGCTCTTACTGCCTTTAGTTCAGCTATAACTTCATCTCTTCCGGCCTCTATGGGAATCTCTCCATCCTCGATCTGTGATATCACCCTGTTAGCAGTAGTAATACTCCTATAGGAACTTTGCCAGAGATTTGTAGGCTGCCATTGGATAGGAGTCCAATTGTGCTGGTGCATGCGCAGGTAAGTGCCTCCGTCATACCATCCGTTTGGCCTGGAGGGGGTGATGATGATGTCAGCGGACTCTTCCTGCACATCAAAATGCCCCTGCCAGCCCATCATCAATGCCCTCAATGAGCCATACACCGGTGCAATGATAGAGGGAATGTCTCGTTCTCCAGGCTGAAAATTTTCAGCCACCACCTCCGAAAAGACTTCTTCTGTAAGATCCAGGCATGATGGCAGACTGATTCCGCTAATGATCAGCATTATTACTAAAAGAATTTTTATATTTGTCTTCATATCTATATCTATTAAAAGGTCACGTTCAATCCTAATGTAAAGGTTCTCGTGGTGGGATATTTATCTCTTTCATCATTACCCGGGGCAAAGCCGGAAATATAAACACCTTCTGGATCTATCCCTTTATAATTGGTCAAAATGAGCAGGTTCAATCCTGATGCATATATTCTAGCATGCTGCATAAATCTAAGTCTGGGCAATGTATAGCCGAATGTCACATTGTCCAGTTTTATATAATCTCCACTTTCTATGTAATGGCTGACATATGCTAGATCCGTGCTTAATCTCTGCCCATATACCGGATCATAAGCCGTATTTAACATATTATAGGCTGTATTGTATGGGTTTTCATAGAACATCCGCTGGAAATTTAGTATATCATGACCAAATGCGCCTCTGATATTTAATTCCAAATCAAAATTTTTATAAATAAAGGTATTGTTAATACCTAAAATATGTTTAGGAATGCCATTTCCATAAAATTGCCTGTCTTCCTGAACAGCTTCACTGATTGGTATTGTCTCTCCATTTTGACTTTCTATTAACCATTCACCTGATTCACTTACACCGACCGTATGCCATACAAAAAATCTCCCTATAGGTCCCCCTACTTCTACCCGGTGTGTATAATCCTGGATAGGTTCACCTGTCCCGCCAGCATTGAAAAATTGGTTAGACACTTCAAATTGGTCATTGGATAAATCCACCAATTTATTCTTGTTTGTAGAATAGGTTAAGTTAACGCGCCATACGAATTCGCGCTGCTCAATAGGGGTAATATTAAGCAAAACTTCAGCACCGTCATTCTGCATGGAGCCTGCATTGAGCATCATAGTATTGATAAGATATGGAGGAACCGGAACAGGGAAGCTGTATAAAAGATCGTTGATATCTCTACGATAAATATCAAATGATCCACTTACTCGGTCTTTAAAAAAACTAAAATCCAGTCCAAAATTATATTCCATCTTTCTTTCCCATCTCAGGTCCGGATTAAAGTTACGGGCTGGTATAAATCCCTGAACCCAATTGCCTCCTATAAAGGCACCTTGATCCCTATTAAAATTATAGCTTATTTGGCTTAAATAAGGGGAATTGGCTATGGTCCCTGTCACTCCATATCCTGCCCTTAGCTTTATATCCTGAATATTACTGTTCCCTTTTAAGAACGGTTCATTACTAATCCTCCAACCTACAGAGGCAGCAGGAAAGGTTCCCCACTGATAATTTACGCCAAACCTAGATGATCCTTCTCTTCTAATACTACTCATAAAGAGGTATCTGTCATCATAATTATAGGTAAACCTTCCAAAAAATCCAGCCAATTGCCATTTGTCTTTACCACTTCCCATACCAGCTTGCCCGGTCTGAAGTGCTGCACCGGCCCCTAAATTGTTCCACCCATACAGATCTGTAGGGAAGTTCCAGTTACTGGCATAAAAAGATTCATTGGTAGCATCCTGCCAGCTATATCCGCCCAATACTGATAAAATGTGTCTGCCAAAAGATTTATGGTAGTTCGCAGTCATTTCCATTAAGTTTTCTACACGGGCAATGGTGGACCTGCTTGCCGTTCCATTCTGATTATTTAACCAGGTATTTGTATGGTCAAATGTGGTGGCATTACCCACGAGGGTATCATTTTGTACACTACTAACCAAAAGTTTCAAATCCAGATTATCCAAAGGGTTATAAATCAAACTACCGCTTATTCGCATTTCTTTAAACCTGGACTCTGAGTTATATTCATATATTCGGGAGATAGGGTTTTCATAAAAATAGCCATCTCTTTCCTGCCAGTTTTGCTGATCATCGCGTACACGGTCAGTGGGATTTCTGATCATAGCCTGCCTATAGGCATAACCGTCAGCTCCCCCTCTGTTAGCAGTAAAAATTCTATTGATAATCTGGATGTTAGCCCTTAGCTTGTCATTGTACATACTATGGTTGAGATCGGCCCTTAAGGTCAGCCTTTGTTGGCCCGTTCTTAAAAATATGCCATCCCAGTCTCTATAATTTACTGATCCGGTAAAGTTTGTCGTACTATTTCCTCCAAAAAGTGTCAAATTATGGTTATGACTTACAGGTGTCTGCAACATTTCCCCAAGCCAGTCAGTATTGTGCCCATAATCTGTATAGGGAATCCCTTCTTCTCTTATTAACCTTCTATAATCGTCTCCTGTAAGCAACTGCGGTCTTCTGGCTATGGTCTGGATACTTACATAGTTATTATAAGAAACAGTATTTCTATTTTCCCTATACTGCCGAGTGGTTATGATGATTACTCCACCTGTTGCCCTGGTTCCATATATCGCTGCAGCAGACCCATCTTTCAAAACATCAATAGATTCAATGTCTTCAGGTGCTACGGTATTCATATCACCCGGAATACCATCTATCAAAATCAACGGCTGGGATGATCCATGAATGGAATTGATGCCTCGTAAATTAATTTGCGTACTGGCTCCGGGATCGCCGCTCGGCGTGGTAACTCTTAAACCGGCTACCTTTCCCTGTATCAACTGTGCTGCATCCCTCACAGCTCCTTTAACAAAATCTTCTTCTTTAACTCCACCCACTGAACTGGTAACGTCTCCTTTTCGCATAGATCCGTAGCCCACTACTACCACCTCATCCATAGACGCTACATCTGCATCCATTCTCACTTCTATCTGAGATTCATTATTAATGACCAATTCCCTGGTCACATACCCTATAAAGCTTAAAACTAGTGTGGTAGGCTCATCCGGTATTTCTAAAGTGAAATTACCTTCTCCATCAGTAGCTGTCCCTGTAGATGTACCTTTTATTACTACACTCACGCCGGGCAAGGGCAGATTATCCTCGTTTGAATAAACAGTACCACTTATAGTCCTAGCCTCTGTCGATTCTATAGCCCCTTTTCCTTCTATGGATATATAGATTTTTTTCACTGTACTATATGCTCTAGCTTGAATAGAAATGGTCAAAAATATTCCTATTATAACTAAAGAATATATTCCATTAGTAAATATTTTCATAAATAACACAGGTTAAATTGTACATAATAATATTTTTTAGGATGAAATTTTATATATAACAAGTGTATAAATGTACCTATACAATATTTAAAAAATTGCTACAATTATATCATGTTCTTATACTATATTATCCTATTAAATTTTCCTGTACTAAAAATGATTAGTTAATGAAAACACACATCATTCATATATATAATAATCTTATATTTTACATACATAAATTATTACCATAATGCATGGGGGTATATTTTTTAAGCGATATTTAAAAAGATATTTCTATAGCAGCAGACCCTTCATCAAGGGTTACTTTATATACATCCTTATTTATTTTTGGATAATTTGATAAATCAAAACCACCTGTATACTCACTTTCGATTCTAAAGTAAGCATAAGGAGTAAGTTGATTTTTTCTTTCTAAATATAATTTCAATTTCCGCTCTTTTGGATGATAATTAACTGACTCGATCTTCCCGGCCTCCATGATGATCATGGTTTTTTCAGGGGCTAGATAAAATTTATTTCTACCTCCAGAAGTTATATCCATATTAATATTATCTGAATCACTAATTATATTTCCTCCAAAACCCATCCATCCAAAATCCATATCATTCATCAAAATACTTTTTGAATTGATGGCATATCCAAAGAAACCAGAACCATAATCACCGCTATAGGCATCTATGTCCAAAAAATCTGGAAAGGAATGAAATGCTGCTGGACCAAAACCATCTTGGGTTATATTGGATATCCCCCCCAGTAATCCACCATATGCCACCCTAAGGAGATATAAATCCGTTGGATTTTTAGTGAATTCTTTCATTACTGGAATGGCATTTAAAGCTGATCCATAATGATGTAACTGCCTTTCCACACGCTGTAATTTTCCTCCGTATAGAAAATCCCAATAGCGTCTAGCTGATCCATTGTAGCCCCAGTGGGGCACCGTAGGCATATATGCAAGAATAGCGTTCAATGTAGCGTCGGATTTTTCAGTAAATCCAAAATAATCTGTCCACATATATACTTCCTCCTGACCTGTAGAGTCCCATGGCATTTCGCTTCCAAAGGGATAAGCCAATGCTACCCACCCATCAGTTCTTTTACGCATTAAAGCCTCTAATTCCCTTGAAAAATCTATAAAACCTTCACGCTTGAGATCTTCCAGTATTAAGAGAAATACTGTTCCTTCCATTTGACCGTATTGGGCATAATGGGGGGCCAGTTCTACCATGGCCATGGAGGTGTGGTATGCATTCGTCAAATACCAGTCCCAAGAATGGTCCAAATCTACATTTTCATGATATCTGGCCATTTTGTACATGACCCAATGGGCTGCTGCTACGTGCGGATAGTTGTAAGATCTACCGATAGATTCCGCATGTTCCTTACTCCATGCTGCCCAGGTGCCATAATTTACATCTTCACTATAGGTACCTTCAGGCATTAAGGTAGGTTCATAGTAAAACATGCTTTTGCGTACACCATATTTTTGATCTCCTTCGTGGAGCTGGAGCCCACCCCACATGACATGGTTTACAAATTGGTTTAACTTATTTATCTCTTCTTTTTCAGGCTCCAAAATTTGTTTCATAAAAGCAGCAAGCCAGGATCCTGCGCCGGCTTCATCACTTAGTCCTGCGATCCATGCCCTAGAATCTTCTACCACCTGTTTCTTCTTTTCATAATCGTAAGAAATGATGGATTTATCCCTGCCAAAGAGGTCTTTTTCGTTTTCATACCACTGCTCATTGGTCAGAAAATGTCCGATTTTTTTGACCACTTCAGCTTCAGGTTCTATTATTTTGTAGGAGATCACTTGATTTAATCCATTTTCGTATTCAATATTTACGCTGGCCCGCCCCCATTTTTTCCCCTTTACCTGATAAGTTAACCATTCATTTACATCCTTATCTTTGGATCTGGAGATTTCAATGGCTCCTTCTGGATACACCTGGATGTTCTTTATAGGTGAGGATGTTTTTATCCGTAGGTCTGCATTTATGTCCATGGGTACTACATACCCAGGGAACCCTACCGCTACAGGTCTATCGTTTTCGGAAAGTGTGGTTTCTATAGTTCTAATGTTGTCAGTCAGTACCAACTTTAAACTTGACTGGTATGATTCACCAGGTTTTAACACTTTAGAACTTGGATTTACCCATGGCTGAGCTTTGTTCCATTTAGTATCAGCTAAAGCTTTACTATGAATCACCCAATCATGAAATCCTTCGAACGTAATGTTTCTGGGAGTCAAATCATCCAATAATGGATTGTAGGCTTCAAATCCAGCATTTTTATTCGGTAAGACTAAGAGCACAGGAGATTTGCCGTGGAGTCTGACCACTTGCAGGTATCCAGCATCTGCACCTATATATGGATCATAAAATACTTTTTCAAGATGCGCCTGTTCAAGGTCTTTTCCATGAAGCACATTATCAAATATCATAGGAATACCGAGATACCCTATTTCTATATCAGTGGTAGATTTATTTGTTATCACAAATTCGAGTAGGATGCCCTTACCCGCACTTTTCCAGTTTCGCTGGATGGTTATAGGGGTATTATTGCCATTTGGCATTTTTATATTGGTGCTATGTACGCTGGAATGGTTCCCCTGCGCTACCCGCTGATGTGCTGTAGAAAAGCTCTTCCAAATGTCCTCTCCTTTTACCTGGTACATGATATTGATATCTCCAAGATGATATAAGCTATCTCTATTTCTGATATCTAAGAGTTCTGAAGGCACAAAATCAAAAGATAGGTCATTTTTTGGATTTAAGGAGGCTACAGTCTGTGTAGATGCCAGTATGCCTAATCTAATATCTTCAGATTCTAAATACTCTACCTTATTGATATCAAATGTCTGAGGCTTCTTTTCTATCTTATCCCAAATGCCTTGGGCTAATAAAGGTGTCAAATTAAAAACTAATATAATCTGAATAGATAAAATGTACCTAATTATAATTCTAAAGGAAATTGAATATTTTTTCATTATATATTTTTTGAGGAAGACCATGTCAATCAAACATCAATAAATACAAATGTAGAAAAAACCAATAGCAGAAAATTATATGGATTTATCCATGACTGATACAATATTAACTGGTTTATAGTATCCTCAGATTTAAAGGAAAGGGTGATAGGGCATATAATACACTTCTTACCACGGTTACTGATATAGGTTTCTATCCGTTAATAAAAAATTATATTTAAATGTGAAAACAGATACCAGATCACCATGCCATCTAATGAGATAAATATCATTGACTTAATAAAAATACTAGCTGTTAGATTACATCCCTGCTATTCCTTAATATTCAAAGTATGTGGTTAATTCATCTGATGAATAATCACCAAACCACCTATGGAATAGTTCTTTAAGTGCGATGCTGATATAGGCATGTACATCTTTATTAATTATTGATACTATATTAACCGCTTTTATTATATCTCCGCTATAATTTGTAATATTAGCATAGTATACTAATTTTAACTGATCATATAAAATAAGCTACATATTAAGACAGTAAAATAGTAAAATGACGATAAAACATTTGCCTATGCATATTTATCATAATCCGACTATCAAATGAAAAAGTACTGATAAGGGGTATTTGATAAATACCCTCTATAGAACGACTATCAGCACTTGGAATATTTCTAAGTGTATATCTATCTTTACTATCACCCAACCCCAGCCCTATATTATGAAGCCACTTCTATACCACCTGCCTAGGACTACAGATGAGCCGGTCCGAATTCTCAAAGAAAATCACCCCCATTTTTATGACAACCTACATTTTCATGCTGAATATCAGATCATGACCATTATAGAAGGTAGTGGGACTTATTTTATAGGAGATGCTTTCGGAAATTTTCATTCAGGTGATACATTTCTTATAGGTTCTAATCTACCACATTTTTTCAGAAGTGATATGGCTTATTATCAACCTGATAGCAAATTACGTTCTAAGAATATTTCCATACTGTTTTCTCTGGATGCCATAGGTGAAAATTTTAAAAAGCTACCTGAATTACATCATTTAAATAAATTACTTGAAAAGAGTAATAGTGGCTTAGTGCTAAAAGGCAAAACAAAAGAAAAATTATACAAAGCCAGTAAAAAAATCACCAAAAAGAAAGGTTTTGATAAATACATCTATTTGTTCAAAATACTAAATGAACTATCGCATTCTCAGGACGTGGAGACTTTGAGCCATATCACTTACGAAAAGAGTACAAAGTTTGCCGATACTGATAAGGTAGGTGCTGTAATCAATTTCCTCATTGAAAATTTTTCAAAAGATATTTCATTGGCCGATGCTGCCGATGTGGCTAATCTGAGTGTAAATGCTTTTTGCAGGTATTTTAAAAAACATACCCGTAAAACCTTTTCCCAGTTTTTAAATGAAATAAGAATAGGACATGCCTGCAGACAACTGGTAGAAGAACAGCTGAGTATCAAAGAAGTGGCTTTTAATGTAGGTTATTATAATATCTCCTATTTCAATAGGCAGTTTAAAGCCATTACCCATTGTACACCTTCAGAATATTCTAAAAACATAAACTACAAACATGAAATGATTGTAGTTTAAGGATACCCTTTTGTGTTTTATTTATTGTATCGATCTACATCAAATAGCATATGGTGAAGTACTGGATCTACTTTCTTCCCTACCAGTAGATCTGTGAGCATTTTGCCAGTAGCAGGTGCCAAACTTACACCCATCATACTATGTCCTGCTCCTACCCAAACATTATCGTACCCAGGTGCAGGGCCAATGTAAGGCATGCCGTCAGGAGAGCATGGTCTTATGCCACTCCAAATAGCCTTTTTTTCAGGAAAAACTACCGACAATCCCGGGTAATACTTTTGTATGGAAGAAAATATGCCTTGAACCCTGTTCAGATTTATCTCTGTATTAGGCTTTGAAATTTCCATCGTACCTCCAAATCTCACAAAATCAGCATAGGGACTTTGGGTAACTTTGGCTTCAGTCAGAATGGTGGCCTGTTTGAGATTGGAAAGGTTGGGCTGTAAAAAGCTATAGCCTTTCCCTCCTATCATAGGTAATGTAAACCCCAGGTTTTTCGCCAAAGCACCAGACCAGGCTCCTGTACAGATAATGAGGTTATTACAAGTAAAGGATCCTTTGTCACTGATTATTTTATTTACTTTTCTACCCCATTTTTCAAAGCCTGTTACTACTGTTTCCGGAATCAACCTTACACCACTATCTATTAAAACGGTTTTTAATAATCCATATAGCTTAGCAGGATCGAGGTGTGCATCATCAGGAAAATATAGTGCTCCCCGAATGTTTAGTTCTTGATTTGGTTCCAACTTTTGGGCTTCCTCTTTGCTTAAGATTTCTGCATTTAGACCGCTTTTTTGTGCCAGTGAAGCAAAGGCAGTTTCCTCCACTTCCGCTGCTTTGCTCTGATAAAGCATCAATAGACCTTTCGGTTGTAAAGAAAAATCCAATTGGGCATGCTCTGTTTGAAAGTCCAGGTACAGGGCTTTACTCTGTAAACTAAAATCTTTTAATACAGGAACAGCCTTAGATACCTGGCTAACATTTGAAGCTTTATAGAAATAATAACACCATTTGATCAGTTCCTTATCCAGTCGGGGATGAATGTAAAAGGGACTTTTTGAAGAAAACATCCAGCCTATCCCTTTTGATATCATCCCTGGAGATGCTAATGGGACTATATGGCTGGGCACTATCATTCCTGCGTTACCCGTAGAACAGCTTTCTGTAAAGTTACCTTTGTCTATAATAGTAACTTTGATTCCTTTCTTCTGAAGATAGTAAGCAGTAAATAATCCGACTATACCTCCTCCCACTATTACTGTATCCATTATCCTATATTATTAAATCACCTGAAAGCCATGAACATAAGGGTCATTATTATCCAAAAAGATAGTGTTATAACCTGTTTTAATAGCCCATCCTTCTATGGTGGGGATTATAGCTTCATATCCCCCCACCTTTACAATAGCAGATACCTGTCCTTTAAAGACCGAACCGATAAAACTTTCATGTATAAAACTATCCCCTACCTTTAACCTGCCCTTAAAAAACAATTGTGCCATGCGGGCCGAAGTTCCTGTGCCACATGGAGATCTATCAATTGCCTTATCTCCATAAAAGACGGCATTTCGTGCATCAGATGTAGGATAAAGCACATTCCCTGTCCATAATATATGAGATATGCCGCTTATATTAGGATTTTCTGGATGAACCGCGGTAAAATTTTGATTGATACCCTCTCGGAGTTTTCTACTTAAACGGATCAGCTCTTCTGCAGAATAATGGTGTATCCCAGGAAAATTTTCCTGAGGATCTACTATTGCATAAAAATTCCCTCCATAAGCCACATCAAAGGTCAACCTCCCAAGGTCCTGGTGATCTATGCTCAGATCTGTATGAAGTAGAAAACTCGGGACGTTGGTGATTTTAACAGCTGTCACTTTATCACCATTTTTTTGATAGGTGGCCGTTACCAGACCTGCAGGAGTTTCGACCCTTACTACTCCTTCTTGCTTAGGCGTGATGATGCCTTCTTCTACAGCCATGGTGACTGTACCGATTAGTCCATGCCCACACATTGGGAGGCAGCCACTTGTTTCGATAAAGAGTACACCTACATCATTATTGGGATCCGAGGGACTATATAAAATACTACCGGACATCATATCATGGCCACGTGGCTCAAACATCAGCCCTTTCCTTACCCAGTCAAATTCTTCTAAAAAGTGGCGCCTCTTTTCAAACATATTTTCCCCTTTAAGAAGCGGCCCCCCTCCTATTACCAATCGTACAGGATTTCCACAGGTATGCCCATCAATGCAGCTAAAAGTGTTTTTCATCTTTATTATAAATGTCTTTTAAGGATCATAAAATTGTTCAGTACAGGAGGTATGGATAACATCTGGCATAAAATGCATCCTGATATGCCTCACTATATGCATGATTCATGTTCGATTCCAAATTTTCATGTTATAAATTCATCTCTCCATCCACCATACGTACCACCTTCAAGGGATTATCATCCTTTAATTCTTCGGGTAGCAATGCCTCGGGACAATCCTGAAAAGCTATAGGTTTCAAAAATCTCTTTATAGCAAATGTTCCTACAGAGGTAGACCTGCTGTCAGTGGTGGCAGGAAAAGGTCCACCATGCTGCATGGCATGACCTACTTCCACACCTGTAGGCACCCCTTTAAACAATAGTCTTCCGCATTTTCGGAGCAGGGAATGTATGATCCCTTTATGCTGTACAAGTTCTTCCTCTGTGGCCCATAAGGTGATCGTAAGCTGTCCTTCCAGATGTTTGGTGATGTCGGCTAAATCATCGGTAGAATTATAGGTGACCACCATACCAAATGGACCGAATACCTCCTGATGGTAGAGCGGAGTATTGATCCAGGTGTCGGAATCTACGACTTTAATGGCCGGAAGTGCATCGATGCTCACTTCAGAAATCCCATTTCCGAAGTCCAGTTTACCAAATTCAGATAGTTTGCGGTGGTAATCTTTGGCTATCTGGGACGTAAGCATGGGTTGGGGTGTAACAGCTGAAAGTTTTTCCCTAAGCAGCGCAACAAATGTTTCCTTTTCGGTCTCTGGTATAAAAATCAATCCGGGATTGGTACAAAATTGCCCGACCCCTAAACATAGTGAACTGGCATAACTGGAAGCTAATTCTTCCATATCTTCCCTTATCTTTTGCACTAAAACCATAATCGGATTTACGCTTCCCATTTCGGCAAATACCGGTATAGGCTTATCTCTCTTTTGAACCAAATCATAGATAAGTTTTCCAGCTGTATACGATCCTGTAAAACCTATCGCTTCTACTAAGGGATGCATTATAAGCGATTGGCTCTCCTCATTACTCAATTCAAGATGGATAAATGTATCCAAAGGCAGTCCATTTTTTTTTAACGCTTCTGATATGGCTTCAAAAACCAATTTTGAAGTTTGGGGATGAGCCGGATGGCTTTTATAAATAACCGTACAGCCTGCAGCCAAGGCAGACACTGCATCCCCTCCGATAGTGGAAAATGCCAAAGGAAAATTACTGGCACCAAACACCACCACCGGTCCTATAGGTATTAATAATCGTCTGATGTCTGGCTTTGGAAAGGGCTGCCGATGTGGATCCCCAGGATCAATGGTCGCCTCCAGGTAAGTTCCGTTTAAAATAGAAGTGGCAAAGAGCTTTATTTGGTTTACTGTTCTTCCAAATTCATTTTGAAGTCTGACGGCGGGTAAATGGGTTTCTTGGACCGCCACCTCTATAATAATCTCTTTTTTATCAGTCAATGATTCAATGATGGATAGCAGAAACTTGGATCTGGTGGCAATGGTGCTTTGTCCATACCGCTCAAAAGCCTTATCAGACCATTCTACCATAGTAGATATACTGTATTTACTCATACTGAAATATTTTTAGATGCTAAAACAGGCCTGGTATCTATCCCTTCCTGTATAAGTTGCTTTATCTTCTGATATTCTTCCCCATCCAAAGGGAGTCTAGGGGCCCGGACATGGCTCGAACCTATGCCTACCATTTCCTCTGCCAGTTTAATATACTGTACCAGCTTAGGATGGATGTCTAATTCCAAAAGAGGTAAAAACCAACGATAAATGGAAATTGCTTCTGTGGTTTTCCCTGCTTTGATCAGATTAAATAATGTCACCGTCTCATGAGGAAAGGCACATACCAGACCTGCCACCAGCCCATGGGCTCCCATGGTCAGGCTTTCCATGGTCAGGGTATCTACGCCACAAAGTATCTTATACCGGTCACCAAATTTATTGATCATTCTGGTCACATTGGATACATCCCGGGTGGATTCCTTTACAGCCTGGATATTTTTATAGGGCAATAGGTCTTCAAAAACTTCGAGAGTAACATATGTTTTGTAATCTACCGGATTGTTATAAATCATGATAGGAAGGGAGGTGCTTTCTGCGACTGTGGCAAAATAGGCTACCAGTTCGCGATGGTCGGGCAGGTATCTCATGGGGGGAAGCATCATCAGGGCATCTACACCCATATCTTCTGCACGCTGCGCACATTGGACAGCTTTTTTAGTAGATCCTTCAGCAATATTTAAAATAACTGGTACCTGGCCGTCTAGATAATCAATAGTTTTTTGAGTCAAAAGAAGTTTCTCATCATCTTCCAATACACTGGATTCTCCTAAGGTTCCCCCTAATATGATCCCTGATACTCCCGCTTTTACTTGCTCATCAATATTTTGGAAAAATAATTCGAAATCCAAACTTCCATCTGCGTGAAATTTTGTGGTCACGGCAGGTAAAACACCATTCCAATTCATATATTTTTTATTTTGGTTTCTTCAAAATCAAAATTAGTACTTCATCCCAACCTATCATGGCACCAGATTAATCATTGCTTGCACTATATTGGCTATTCTAAAAAAGGCAAACATTATTTATTAAATTCATAAAAATTTTAAATAGAATTAGTTTTTTATGCTACCCTAAAGTTAATAAGTAATGTTTAAGATATTTTCCCTCTACAGCAATAAGTTTAATACTTGCCGAAAAATGAAGATAGGCATATTATTCTTATTCTTCTCTCTGGTTCATTCCAATATTTACGGACACGATCTGTATTCCGAAATCGAATCTTTTAGAGCAGATCATGCTGCTTTAAGCAGAAAATATACTAACATATATACGCCGGAATATTTTGAAAGAATGGAGCAATTATATAAAGAATGGCTCAACAAAATAGAAGTTTTTGATTTTTCAAATGCTTCCAAAGATGCTCAGATTGATTATCTGCTATTTAAAAATAAATTGAGAAAAGAATTACACTTTCACTCACTTTCTTATGCTTCTTATAAAGAAATATCTCATGTAATGGCATTTTCATCCCCCTTGGAGTTATTCTACATAGAAAGAAGGGCTGGGAAAAAACAAGATGGAAAAGCACTTGCCAGACAGTTTAATGAGACCACCTTGGCGATTAATAAACTTCATCAAGATATAAAGTCTTCAGAACCATTTGACAGCTGGCAAAAAGCAGAACTGGCAAGTGAGGTGATAAAATCATTAAGAATAGCAGTGGAAGAAGCCTATCAATTCTATTTTGATTACGATCCTGATTTTTCATGGTGGTTAAAAGCCCCCTATCACCAATTATCGGAAGCACTGGCACAGTATGAAACATTTTTAAGTGGCCATTATACCAATAAACTGGTAAAAGATGATGGAAGCGGTATAATAGGTAAACCTATTGGAAAAAAAGCTATCCTTAAAGA
Organism: Anditalea andensis; assembly: GCF_000714815.1. Lineage (GTDB taxonomy): Bacteria > Bacteroidota > Bacteroidia > Cytophagales > Cyclobacteriaceae > Anditalea > Anditalea andensis. Next base: position 87,442 of record NZ_JMIH01000034.1, read on the forward strand.
GCTGGAATATGAATTTATTCCCTATTCGCCTGAGGATTTGATAGCCGAAGCGGAAAAGCAATTTGCCTGGTGTGAAAAAGAAATGCTTTTGGCTACTCAAGAATTAGATTATGGTAACCAATGGAAAGAAGCTTTGGAATATGTAAAAAACACCTATGTACCTCCAGGACAATGGCCTGAAGATATACATTATTTGGCTGAAGAAGCTATTAAATTTCTGGAAGAAAGAGACTTAGTCACTATACCTGACTTGGCCAAGGAAACCTGGAGAATGAAAATGATGAGTCCCGAAGCCCAAAGGGTCAATCCTTTCTTTCTGGGAGGGGAAGTTATTCAGATCTCCTACCCCACTTCTACTATGAGCCATGATGAAAAAATGATGAGCATGAGAGGCAATAACCCTCATTTCTCCAGAGCCACTGTACAGCATGAACTCATACCAGGCCACCATCTGCAGAATTTTATGACACAGCGGTATAAACCTTATAGAAGGATATTTTCCACTCCATTTTGGATAGAAGGTTGGGCCTTATACTGGGAATTTAATCTATGGGACAAAGACTTCCCCATATCAGCAGAAGATAAAATAGGCATGTTATTTTGGAGAATGCATAGATGTGCACGGATCATCTTCAGCTTAAATTACCATTTGGAAAAGATGACACCACAGGAATGCATAGACTTTTTGGTAGACAAGTTAGGCCATGAAAAAGCCAATGCTGAAGCAGAAGTGAGAAGGTCATTTGAAGGCAGATATGGTCCTCTTTATCAAATAGCCTATATGATCGGCGGACTTCAATTTTACTCCTTAAACAATGAATATGTAAAATCTGGAAAAATGTCAGAAAAAGATTTCCATGATTTTATATTACAACAAAACTCCATCCCAGTAGAACTTATCCGACTGCAGTTATCAGATAAACAAATTCCAAAAGAGTATACTACCAGCTGGAAGTTTTTGGACTAAAATCAATGAGAAGATATATAATGGCATATTTTATATTTATCCTGCATGATTTTGTTTATTATAAATCCACATTTTAGGAAGATTATGTGCAGATTATAAGAATATAAAATCCTACCTCTCAATACCAATAATAGTTTACTAAATTTTAGTGTAATTTTATTTTATTTAAATATCTAAATAGATAAGAAAAGCTTGATAAAAATTAAATAACCACTGGGTTTACATATTAACATTATTATCCATTATATGCTGATTAAAACCATCGTATACCTTGATAGAACCTTGATCTTTAAAACAAAAATTAAATAAAAAATAATGTATAAATAGGAAATATAAATAGCATTATATGTATTTTAATTCCATGGCTTTATGGATCAAGGCAGCACAATTGGCTACTTCAAACTTTTGAATCAGATTGCGGCGGTGTGTTTCTATAGTAAGGGGACTCACATATATTTTATCAGCTATTTCTACTGAAGTCAAGCCCTTGGCCAATAGCAGAAGTATTTCAGTTTCTCTTCTGGTGATTTTTGGAAGATTGCTGATTTTGGTGGTTCGTAATATCTCCTTCACATCCTGACTCAAAGCAGTATTTCCCGATACGGCATCCCAGATACACTTTACCAATTCTTCCGCGGAGGCATTTTTGAGAACATAGCCTGATGCACCACTATGTAACATCCTATGTATGATACTATGCTCATTATTATTGCTTATAGCAATAACTTTGCACAAAGGATTTTTTTTGGAAATCAGATCGCAGGCTTCAAGACCGTTCATATCTGGCATATTGATATCCAGCAACACCACATCTACCTGATGGGTTGCTATATATGAAATGCCATTAGAAGCTGAAGTGAATGTCTCCAGCAAATTTATATTGTCCTCATGTAGCAGGATATGTGTAAATCCTTGTAACACTATGGGATGGTCATCAATGATTACAATAGACACATTGTTCATTATTATAATATTTTATAGGTAATAATTTTACGCACCAAAGACTGGACATAACCTCGCAAAGCAAATAATAATCCAGGTTTAATACCCTTTTGTATTCATCGATTATAAGATGTTGTTAATTTATATCAAAGGCTACATGGTATCTCTATAGAGAAAGTAGTTCCTTCATTTGGCTTTGAATTTATCTCTACCGAACCTTGTAAAAGTTGAACCCTATTTTTGATATTGCTCAGGCCTATACCGGTATTTTTTTCCATCAAATTTTGATCAAAACCTTTTCCATCATCCTCAACGGTAATATAAAGTCGGTCTTCATTTTCACTGCACTGTACCATTATTGATTGGGCATTGGCATGTTTCAGTGCATTGGTAAGTAATTCTTGCACTATTCTATATACTGAAATCTGAAATGCCTGTTCATAATTACTTCCAAGGTTGAAAGCTTCAAAAACCACAGCTGTCTTTTCTGAATCCAAAGATTTACATAAATCTGAAAGGGCAGCCTCTAATCCCATATAAATTAAGGATTCAGGCATCATATTTCTAGCTATTCTTCTTAATTCGTCCACTGATTGGTCTAACTGACCTATTACCTTATATATTTCCATATCCGGTTGGATTAATGAGTTGTTTTGCTTTTCATTAGATACTATAGAGGAGAGTTTAAGTTTGACTCCCGCCAGCATGCCCCCTAACCCATCATGTAGGTCTCTGGCAATCCGATTCCGTTCCTGATCCTGGCCCTGCAGCATGGCATTATAGGCTGTCAATTGTCCTGATTGCTTGATTGCTCTTAATTCTTGTTGGTGTATCAGTTTATTTTGTTTAATGGTTTTTTTGTTGTTTTTATACAGTTTCCACCCAAAAACAGCTATTATTAAAACTATCAATAAAACCGAAATCAACAACACCAAAACAAGTTTGCTCTCTTTTAATATTAGCTGTTGTTGTTGGTTGTCAGTTTTTAGTTTCAATATTTCATTTTCACGCTCTACCGTTCGGTATTTTTTTTCCAACTCCAAAATTTTTAATTGGGAATCCATCTGCATCATACTGTCGGAAATAATGACATATTCATTGAGCCACCTATAGGCAGCAGGGAAGTCGTTCAGTTGGGCATCGATAATAGATAGTTCTTTAAGGTGAAGTTTTTTATCGTGGAGGCTATCAAACCTATTTACCAAACGATAGGATTCCATTAAAATTAATTTGGCATTCTTTATATCTCCCAAATCCTTATATAGGTTATATTTTTCGAATAATATAGCAGCTATAGATCGGTGATCGTTATATTCATTAGCTAGCCGATGTCCGGTGTCCAACATTTGTAAAGACTCATCCCACATTTTTTGGTGTCTAAAGTAATTACCCGAAGTCATATAGAAAACAGGAGCATATAATGAATGTGGGATAAAATTCAATTGTACCTCGGCGCTGTCTAAGTATACTTTTGCCTGTTTAAATTTCCTGCTATAAATACCATTTTTGGCAGCATTGACAAAAGCGGTCAACTTTTCCTCATGTGCATTAGAAAAACCAGAAAGGGCCTGAATGGCCTTATGATAATATTCATCTGCCCTATCATAATCCGTAATATTCATCAGTACCAAGGCCACATTTTGATAATTAGTAGCGACTATAATGCTATCCCCTGCCATCTTAGCCATAGGTATTGCTTGATTCAAAAGAATTTTAATATAGCCATCTTGCTGATCTTGTCTTTGAAGAAGTGCCCCATAGTTATTCCATAACCTAGCCCTCAGCCGGTAAGCTGCTTTAGAATCCAGTGTTTTTAATAGTTGTTCAGCCTCTAAGTATTCGTTTTTCCCACGCTCTATGACCTTATCGAAATAAATACCAGCTGTATAAAAATGGACCAAACCTTCATAATATTTATCTCCAGCAGGCATTAGACCTGAAGCTATATCTAGGTATTGGAACGCAATAGTAGTATCACGATCTGACCAAAAATCACTTAATTCCAGGTACCCATTTATTTTCAATGAGTCTGAATGTGCATTTTCGGCAATATTTAATAAGCTGTCCGCGTAAATTTCCGCTGGTGATGATTGGCATACAGCCGCAAAAACAAAGAAATATAAGCTGACTGAAACAATAGTTTTTTTCATTTTGTATCCAAAATCACCCTATCCAGGCACTCCATTTATGCTTATTTAAATGTCTGTAAATTCTCCCACAGATTTACCGATTCATACTGAACTTTAGGATGATCTTCCGAAGCAACCCCGGTTAAGAGCCTTCTGACATCTGCGGGAGAAATTATTTAATAACTAGATTTAATATGGTAAAATAATCAATTTCCGAATGTAAATCGTAAACCTAGTCCAAATCTGGCAGCAATAAATTCATTGTCATTATCATAAATCATAAACTTCGGGCGCCAGTCCAGAAAAAGATTCAGCGGGATATTATCTAATTTATAATCCATCCCTATGGCAGGGACTATCCCAAAAGAAGTATCCCCTCCTCCATCTGGAAAAGCCAGGGCACCACCCAGACCGATATACCACTGTAAACCTGGTGCTCCATCTACAGGCTGGTGGTACTGATACATTACCTGTAATAAAGTCAATCCAGCTCCAAACTGTAAAGCAGCCTCACCGGCCTGGTTTTGGTCGAAGAAATGTTTTACATGAGGTCCTACCAGTGTCCCGCCATCTCCCACATCAATCAGCAGACCTACTCCTGTTTTATAGATTGGCGCCTGTGCCTGGACAAAATCCATACTTCCTAATAGCAGGATTAAACAAATTGATATTCTCGTGATAATCTGTAATGTTTTAAATGTATTCATTTTTAAAAAAAAGATAAGTTAACAGAAATTATTTAGTGAAGATGAGTGTAGCAGGCTCATTATTTAAGGTAATGTCCACGTGTAGCTCATTATTGGCCTTTAAGGAAAAGATGGCTGGTACTTTATTACCATTCTCCACCATATAATAGGTGCCATCTTCATTTACCCAATTTACTGATGAGGCTTGGGTCTGACATCCCGTATTTCCTTGTTCTTGGGGAACGGAAAGGGTAAGCGTCATCGTCGATGATGAAACGTCTAAATTACTATTGTTCAGACATGCCTGGTCGGTGACATCCACCGTTTGGTTACCTTGACTTATACCTATGAGTTGCCAGAGGCCGATAAGTGGATCTGCATTAACTGGTTCATCATCCTCCTTGCCACTACAGGCACCTGCTATTAGTATCAGGATCAGGAAAGCAGCGATACAATTATTTTTCATGGTTCAAAAATTTAAGTGAGATTTATTATTCAAAATTAGATAATCCATCTACAGCAAAACATCCACGAAAACCAGTATTTTTAATATTTAAACCCCATTCTATAGCAATGCTATTTCTATATGTTAAAGGTATCTTTAACAAGATTTTTATGCCAATTGAATAGAAGCTATTGCAAACGTATGCTTATTCAATAATATATAAGTGGAGTTTTTTAAAGTTTATTCTTTGGGAGAGAGGATTTTATAGATACGAAAAATTTTTTGAATTTTAAAAAATTATATTTTTAATTAGATGTATACGCTACTCATATAACTGCGGGAGAAATCAAAATTTTCTTCCCGCAGTTTAAATAAATTGTCCAATTCAGATCATAAGTTTAATACCATCCTTATAAACAAAAATCAACAGTGGCTTAATTTCCCAAAATGTATTATTATGAAAAGATCTTCACCGTTTTTTTTTATTTTAATCAAATGGCAATCTCCCGACTAAAGAAAGCGAAACGGCAAAACCATTAAAATCACCTGCCCTAATACCATTCAGCGTTTTGTCACCAAGATACCATTTATGAGCAGCGCCTGCTTCTACCGAAAAGTATCTGTTTACTGGCAGCCCAAAATTTATCTGTGGAGATAGAACGATATATTCAGTTCTATATCTTGATTTAAATTCATTAATACCGTCTATCTTTTGCGTTTCGCCAACGCTAACTAAAGCTACTCCCCCGTTTAAACCTGTTCTCATATATAAATTTGAGCCCAGATTAAATTTTAAACCTGCATTTAGGGTATATTCATACAGTCTGAGTTTTTCAGGAGATAGGTCACCGGCTTTGAGCAAATCCGAAGGCGCTAAACTTCCCATTTGAGAAAACCCAACATAATATCTGTCATTAAGATATACGTTAATATGTCCTCCCAATCCATAGAAACTATGAATACCGGTGTTTTGACCTGGCCATTGATAAGAATTGGTTACATGAAAAGCAACAGCCGTAACAGTCTTATCATCTTGGGCATAAGCAGTAAGAAAAGGCATAAATGCCATGATAATCATAAGGTTTTTTCTCATTTTATTTGTTCATTTTCGTTAATGATGAAACAAACCTAATTTTAAAAAACAGAAACTTTTTTTTTCTTTGACCATTAGTCGATATTAGTTGACGAGCCGTTATTTCCTATCGATTGTTTAGTTTAATTTTACCCTATCTATTTACTGAGACATGTATAAAATTAAAAATGCAAATTATATTTTCTGGGCATTTATTTTCGGGGTGATTTTTTTGCAGCTATTTACGAGTAAAGAATTTTCACTGGTATTATCATTTATTTATACCATAGTGATTACAGCAGTGCTAAAATTTTATCTGGATTTTATTCTAAGTAGATTAATTGAATCCTTTTTTATTTCTAAATACGGAAAAAGATTTATAGCCTACTGCATAGGTATAAGCACTTTAGTGGCCGTTATTTTAACAGCTATTGGCTACTATTTATTCTATATGCTTTTACCCTATTCAATTTTTACAATGTTATTGGAGGATATGGTTACTATTTTTTTTGGTATGCTGACTTTTACCATCTTATTCTCAGGGTTGGTTTTTGGATTTGAGATTTTAAAGAAAAACCTCGAAATAGAAAAAAGAGACCAAATTATGAAAAATACGGTCTTAGAATTGGAAGTGGACCATTTAAGGACCCAGCTTAGTCCCCATTTTACTTTTAATATCCTTAACAATCTCCAATTTCTGATCAGAAAAGATAAAGATGAGGCTTTAGATTTACTTTCGAGGTATAGCAGTATATTAAGATATTATGTATATGAATCTAAAAATAAATGGATAAGATTAAATGATGAAATATCTTTTCTAAAACATTATTTTCATCTCGAAAAAGGTAGATCTGGAGAAGATCTCCAAATAGACTGTTCCTGGGAAATCCCTGAAACACAATTGGTAATTATACCATTTGTTCTATCTACATTTGTAGAAAATGCCTTTAAGCATGTTTCCTGTTATACTGAACAGCCTAATTTTATCCATTTGGATATATCTGTATATGAAGGAAATGAATTAAAATTCTATATTGAAAACTCCTTTGATGAAAAGGCATCAAAAAATTCGGTTAAAGGTATGGGGTTAGACAATGCTAAAAAAAGACTAGAGCTCTCCTATCATGAAAATTATAAGCTGGATATCAGTGCTATAGATGGGATATACCAAGTACATCTACAGATTAAATTACAAAGCATATGAAATGTATCGTAATAGATGATGAAAGGATAGCGAGGCAAGGGCTTATTGAATTTATAAAAGAATTTGATTATCTAGAGATCGTGGGAGACTATGCTAATGCTAAATTAGCTTTGGCAAATACCCAGATGGAAAGCATAGACCTCATCTTCCTGGATATTCAAATGCCTTCCTTAAACGGTTTGGATTTTGCCAAATTGATTTCAGATCATCAAATTATGATCATATTTACCACAGCTTTCCCAGAATATGCCCTGGAAGGTTATCAGTTCAATGCAGTCGGTTATCTGCTCAAACCTATATTTTTTGATTCATTCAGTCAGGCAGTTCAAAAAGCTAAAAAGTTATGGGACTTATCTAATCCGCAGGAGATATCATCTAATCATTTTTTTATAAGGGAAAACGGCCAAATGATCAGTATAGACATGGAAAATTTGACGTACATAAGTGGTTTACAAAACTATATAGAACTGAATATGGCCACAGGTATTCGACATCTCGTACATCAGACACTCAAAAGTATTATAGAAGAGTTGCCAAAAAATGTTTTTGTACAGATCCATAAATCTTATATAGTAAATATTAGACATATATCAAAAATTGACGGTGCCCTCCTGTTTATCGGAAATAAAAGTTTGCCTGTATCTAGAGACCGGAGAAAAAATTTGCTCAATTTACTTCAACAGATGTAAGGTAGTTTAAATCCACCGGCAGTACATATCAATATATAATATACCTATGAAACTGTAGGATGATCCATCCATTGATAGTATTATAGGTCTACCTATACCCTGTCAATCTATCTGGTAAAATGTAGGTGTAAATTTTGAGCATGTATTCTCCATGATGCCTCCAAAATATATTTATTCTCTAATTTTGATCTTGTTCTTTTAATCTCGGGTTAAGTTCAACCTTATTTCCTTCCGTATTTTTTCTCATTCTCATATTGATGATTTCTACAGTGAGTGAAAAGAATACTGCAAAATATATATAACCTTTTGGTACTTCTACATGAAATCCTTCTACCATCAGCATAAAACCGATCAGGATCAGAAATGATAGTGCCAACACCTGTAGAGCAGGTTGTTTATTGATAAAGTTACTGATTTTGCCTGCAAAGATGATCATTATACCCATAGCGATAATCACAGCAATGATCATCACCACCACTTCATTGACCAAACCCACCGCTGTTAAGATACTGTCAAATGAAAATACTGCGTCCAATAAAATGATCTGAAGAATCACCTTGAATACATTATTGGTGACATTTGATTTTACTTCTTCTACCTTTCCCTCCATTTTGTGGTGAATTTCCACAGTAGATTTGAAGAGAAGAAATAATCCACCGGCTATTAAGATGAGATCTTTGATGCTCCATTCAAAATCAAAGATGGCAATTAAGGGTTCGTTGAATCTAATGATATAAGTAAGCCCCAGAAGCAATCCGATCCTAAATACCATGGCAAAGGAAAGGCCTATTATCCGTGCCCTCTCCTGTTGGGATGGAGGAAGTTTATTTGAAATAATAGAGATAAATATAATATTGTCTATACCCAGAACGACTTCCAGAAAAGTCAATGTGGCTAATGCAATCCATGTTTCAGTCAGAAGGAAAATATCCATTTTATAAAGAATGATGTATAGAAAGGACTATAATATTGAATGTAGTATGTAAATTCTTATATCATATGAATCAGAAGCCCGGTGAGGGCTTCTGATTTACTTTAACATAAAGACAAGACAGCTTTTTTTGGTAGGTATAAATGTCCTTTTAGGCAGATACTTTCTTCGGTAATTGCCCATACCGTAGTTTCTACTTCATACGTGGATTGATAAAGATCCATGAAGGTTATCCTCACTTTGGTATGTTCCAGATTACCGAGTATAAGTGCTCTTTCCATATCTTTTTCCCTAAGTAAAACGGATACCGGGTTAGCAAGCACATCAGTATGGCTGAAGCGAATGGAAGCAATGTCTTCTTTTTTTAACTGAACGATAGGATTCATATAATGATGAGTTCTTAAATATTTATTAGAAATGGTTCATAAGGCCTACTCCGTTTTATTGCTGGAACACTTTGATATAACATGCCTGCATAAGCTCCATTAGCACGCTATAATTTTTTATCAGCATATAAATATGGAAAGGTATAACAGGCGTAACCAAGATAAGTGTTGCTATCAGGTAAAACAGATTTTTATAGCTGTTCAGTTAACATATACAAATCCTAGTATATATAGAGTGTACCCGATTTTTCTCACTTAGTTGTCACGTCCTGAGATAAAAAATAAACCTTACTACCAGAAAAAATGGCTTGGGAAGATTATTGTCCTTATATCTAATAAGACCTCAACCTTTTTAGAAAGGAAAAGTCTTTGTTTTACAGTCTGATCGTAATATTGAAGACTTAAAAAATGGGTATGAAGAAAATCAATGGAAGGAAAAATATCTGGATCTTCCTGGACAGCAGGAAAAACTTCTCCCTGGCTGATGATCGGTAATGATTTGGCATAATCCTCAAGAGAAAGCTGATTAAAATCAATGCTTTCTATATTGGCCCCTGAATTATCGATATTACCTCCTGAAAGGAACTGTAGTAAAATTCCCTGCACCCCCATAAAGAGTGCCAAGAAAATACCAAAACAGGTTTTCAGAAAATTTCTCATAGATTTGGCCGATAATTGGTTTTACCAATTATTCGTAATAAATATAATCAATTTATATACCATGTTAACAAAACAGACCTTCAATTTAAAAATTTATTTCCTAAGCATAATTTATGGTAATATTGGATATAGCCATAAAATTCAGTAGGCACACTGTCACTTAAATGGTAATGGTCTCATTAAAAAATGACCATATTATTTACCGGCCAATATCTTACTGAATTCAGAAGATGTCATACTTCTATACCGACCTATACCCAATATCAGAAACAATAAACATAATCCCCATATGATCATCGTATTTCTAAAGAGCCAACTGAGATCAGACTGATAATAAATTTCCGAATGAACAAGTCCCGGTAAGTATGGTATTTCATTTGATTTTAATACCTGTCCCTGAATAATTTTTTTAAGGTAAAATTCACGCAATTCCTTTTTAATAGCATTGGCATCAGCTTCCAGAAAACGGTAATGGAAGTTTGTATTGGCGCTTATTTCATTCATGATTTCCTGGCTCAACAAGGCAGGGCTGATAATAGATAAACTTTTTATAAAGTGGTCTCTCTGCTCCAGTCGTCTGCCAAAATCATCAGCTGAAGGTTTCATAGAAGCCTCTACCTCATTCAAAACCGTAAAATACCGGGTGCCAAAATCATTCATGTTCAGGTCCTCGTGATTAGCAGCCAATTCCGGATGTTCTTCCACATATTCTTTCAAAATATCGGCGGCTTTTTTCTGGGCTTCCACCCCAGCATCTCGGGACTGGACGATTAGTCCAGATCTAGAGGGAAGTGGATAACTAGCTTCTGTGATATATTCCAATATACCCGGTAAAAGAACGACAGCCATCAGCCATACCACTACTGCGGTGGAAGCTGTATAATTAGCACTGATGCCCATGCTACTCACAAAAAATGTAAGACAAAACCAAAAACTCATATAACCAAATACTAAAAGACTCCATATCAAGAATGGCCATGTAACTAAGAAGTTCATACTCTGCAAAGAGCAACCCAAGCATACGGTACTAACCAGCCATACTCCCATAAAAAATACCAAGGATCTGAATAAATATTTACATAGGAAAACAGTTGCTAATGACCACTGGGAAGCATATAGGTAGGGCAATGTACCCCCCTCTTTTTCTTTGCCCAATATATCAAAGCTAAAAGCTATGATCAATAATGGCAATAAAAAGATGATCACAAATGAAAGGTCATATCTACCTATAAAATTCAGCATACCGTTTTTTATTTCCGCATGATGAAAAAATGCCTGATGCTTGGTTCCAGTAATTTTATAGTAATAAGGGTGTAAATCACTTTGGCCTCCATTGATAATCTGCATAAAATGAGGTTTTCTATAGGCATACCTGGCTCCTATACCCAAGGCTAGACTGGTAGGATCGGCGGGATTGCTCCATGAACTACCCGTCCACCCATTCTGCTCTATATCGGCCAGTTCCACGCTTAATTTATCATAATAGGCCCTTTCCGTTTCCTGAATCTGTTGGACTACACTATTCTGTTTATGATATTCCCGATATCCGCTCCATAAAGCCAGGATACAAAGCAGCATACTAAAAGAAAAAACAGTCAGGAATACCCGGTTTTTTACCAAAGTAAGCCATTCGTACTTAAATATATGAATCAGCATATCAGACTATTTTAAACGTTTTAACAGAATAATAGGTAAACCCCAAACCTAACAATAACCATGTGATCAATACCACCACATCTAATTGTGCCATGTGCAGTCTTTGATATATATCCGGAGATGTGTAATTCAATAACCCCACCGAGTGCCACAAATCATCACTACCCGTATCATGGGAGAGGTAAAAATCATTTATGGTTTTTTGGATAGCTCTTCTATGTTTTTCTGCATGTTCGGCAAAATCCAAATGTGTCTGCATATCGGTGCCGCTAAGAGCCATAGAAATATTTCTGAAAGTCTGGAAAGGTGATAGAATTCCCATATAGCTTAAAAATTTTTCCTGCTGTCGAAATTGAATGAACAGCTCTGTATAGACTATGTCGTATATGGCGGCATCTGATTCCTCACTTGCTTGCAAAGAAATAGCTGCAAAGTTTACAGGAAGGTCCTCTATACTGTCCACCCCATATTGATCCAAGGTCTCTTTCAGTAAATCTTCATTTACCGGTCCATGCCCATCTATGCCCTTCAGTCTCATATCAGTGATCTGCTGTTCAAAGGCAAATGAAGTAGGGGCAGGATAAACCTGCTCGGCCAATACACTGGCAAAACGAGGTACCAAAAACACACCACAAAGCCAAAAACCAGCCAAAATCACTAAGGCAATTGATGAACTATTCACCTTAAGGGACACCGAGATACAAATAGCAATCAATAAGGTGTACAATAAAAATAAACCTAAAACAAAATATACCATGGAAGGAATAATTTCTAAAGACCAACTTTCAGAAAAATCCTGTTGATACATCAATAACATGGAAAAAGCCAAAAGTGGCAATAACATCATCCATAAGCTAAGCATGGAGGCCAGAAATTTTCCCATAAAAAGATCTATTAGATTGGCTCGGGTACTCAAAAGCAATTTAATGGTTCCGTTCTCTTTTTCTTTAGTGAATAGGTTATAACATAGTAATATAATCATCAAAGGGATGATAAACTGCAATACAAAACCTATGGTAAGTTGCCCCATCCGTAGCAGGGATCCCGCATCAGTAGCAGCTGGGTTTTTCACTTCATTCTGGTTATGCGCCTCTATCCAAACTACATTCCCTAAAAAGTCATTGGCACCTTTGTCTATTACAGCCAATAACGGGATGGGTTTGGCAATATAAAAGCCATAATGAGCAGCAGAATGGGGATTTTTATCTCCCTGATCCAACCATTGCTGATAAGTCTCGTTCTGTACTTGCTGGGCACTACTATTGCTTCCCTGATAATACCCAATGCCGTTAAACAACGCAAAAAACCATAGAACCGCAACTCCTATCACTATGATCAAAAACCTCTTACTGAAGAAGATTTCATTGAATTCTTTCCTGAATATTAACAAAATCATATGATAATCTTTTGATCTTGATTATTAAAGGACTGAATGGTATGCATGTATAATTGCTCTAGCTCCACTTGAGAAACTGAAGAAGTATCCTGTTCTAACAGCAAATGACCTAAATGCATGATACCGATCCTATGTCCGCTCTCTTTGGCCCTAAACAGATCGTGTGTAGCCATCAGAATACTTACCCCCTTCTTACTAAGGGTATGTAAAATCTCTGAAAATTCATTGCTGGCATAGGGGTCTAGCCCTGAGGTAGGCTCATCCATTAGAATAGCCTTTGCCTGTTTGCCCAGTGCGATGGATATACCTACTTTCTGCCTCATACCTTTAGAGAATGCCCCTACAGGTTTTTTTAGAAATTCATCTCGTAAACCTGCCTCTCTTAATAATGCTACCTGCTGATCTTTTGTATATTTAAAGCCGGATAATCCGCTGAAGAAATCCAAATTTTCTAAAGCCGAAAAGTTGGGGTATAGGTTGACTACTTCCGGTATATAGGCTACCCACTGTTTGATAGCGGAATCATTTGGCTTTACTTGAAGCTCATTTATATATGCCAGTCCTGATGTAGGCTTCATAAAGCCCATTAGCAAGTGAATGGTAGTTGACTTACCGGCCCCATTTGATCCTAAAAGAGCGTAAATTTCTCCTTTTTTAATGTCCAGGTTGAGTGAATGAAGGGCTACCTGAGCTTCATATTTTTTTGAAAGATTTTCTGTTTTTATCATTGGTACATCTCTTTATTAATATATTACTTATGGTAATAAGAAATATTTCAAGCTAAACCCTCCATAGTAATTCCTACCCGGAGCTGGGTCAAAATAAGATCCTAAGAAAGCGTTTAGATTATGGACTGCGGTATAGCGTTCGTCTAAAGCATTATTAATTCCTGCATAAATTTCTCCTTTAAACCTACTGCCGAGCGGTCTTCTAATACCTGATCGGAAATCCAGAACAGCATAAGCTGTATCCTTATCCGTATTTTCGTTGTTAAGATAAATCCCTGTGTAATTACTATAAGTAGCATTTATATAGAAACCATTGCGCATAGCAAGGTCAGCCCCCTTAACCAATGTATGGGGATGAATGCCTGGAATTACCTTTCCACTGTAGCTTATTTCTATACTTTCTTCATTTTCGGCAGTTTGAAGGGAATGGTAAGTATCAAAAACATGGTGCATATAAGTATAACTGGTCCAAAGCTTGGCTTGACTAAAATTTCTTCCGGTAAGATGCCTGAAATCATAAGCACTGGTTAGTTCTATTCCCAGTCTATTTATTGCACCGGCATTTTCATTTCTGATGAGATCTATACCTCCCATATTTCCCATTACTTTGGGAAGAATTACATTTCTTTCATTGAGTCTATAAGTGATCAGGTCAAAATGAAAACGACTGTCAAAGAGATTTCCACGTATCCCTATTTCCTGATTTAACCCTGTGGTAGACTGTAAATCTGCATTTATATTTCTACCGGTATTGTCTATCGCTCCTCTCGGTGGCGGAGTAAAACCTTTGCTGATATTGCCATGCAATACTATATTTTCACCCATTTTCTTGGTAATGGCGAGCCTGGGTGATATATCATTTACGTACTTCGAGAAAGCGGGTATATCATCTGCCAAATACTCCCTGAACCCCAAAAAATAATTATTAAAACTAGCTCCTGCCATTAGGGTAAAATCCAAAGGTAGGTCTACTTCTACCTGACTAAATCCTAAAAACACACGGTCTGTGGATCTTCTAGAACTATAAATGGGGCTATTAAAGCCATCTGTAAAATCATTAACCTGATTTATCCCTCTGGTAAGCTCTCCACCTATCACCCATCTGCCATTTCTATTTCCCAAAGTTTTGAAATTATATGAAGTGGCCGTGCGCATAGAAAACGAAGTGACTAGGGTTTCATCTGCTAGACTAAAAAAAGGAGTTCCAATTAAGAAAGTACCTTCTGAAGCCAGATAGCTAAAGGAGGTGATATTTTGCCAGCGTTCGTTCCATCTATAGTCATGCGCTGCACCCACCATTAGGCTTAAAGTAGTCAGGCCATTATCAAAATCTGGGGAGTTTCCTGGTTGCTTTCTGTTTTCTAGCACTTGTCCTGCATTTAGATTTCCTGGTATCCCATAAAACCTATCTACATATTGGGCAAGAAAGGTAACTTTACCCTTTTCAGAAGCCCGGATGTTTCCAGACACACTTATAAATTCATTGTCAGATGCAGCTTCCTGCCTATAGCCATCTGTGTGAACCTGAGAATATTGTAGCCTTATATCACCTTTATCGGTAGCAGATGCAAATTCAAGGTTATACCTATAGGTATGGTAAGATCCATATAAACCATCTGTCTGAAGACTTGTTTCCCCTTCCGTAGGCTCCTTACTTTCAAAAAGCATCACCCCGTTAATTCCTGCTCCATAAATGCTTCCCGAGGGGCCACGAATTACACTTACATTGCCCACATTTCCCATATCAAAGTATGCCAAGGGATTAAAGCCATTGGAAGTAGTGATCGGTATACCGTTCCAATAAGATTTATAGTTATCTCCATGGCCTATGGTCCCCATAGATCCTCCTCTTATTTTGACCTGATACCTTCCTATAGTAGTAGTATGTACCTTTACACCCGGCAGGGTGCTGAATGCCTGATGAGGGGACACTATAGCAAATCTTTCAAGATCCCTCGATCCCAGATAGCCTATAGCTGCAGGAATATCCATTAGTTTCCGATCTGATTCAAAGGCAGTTACAGTAACTTCGGAGAGAGAAGTAGAAATTGGCGTAAGACGCACCTGAATCATTTCTTCAGGTGAATTTACCACCACTATCTGGGATTCATATCCCAGATATGATATTTTGATTTTAGTGCCCATACTCATCTGATAGAGCTGAAACCGGCCAGATCCATCAGTAATAGCACCTCTGTCTTTCCCAGCTCCCATATGTATATTTGATCGCTCACTATCACCAGTCAGAACTAAGATACTTGCCCCAACCAAAAAGTGATCGTGATGAGCATCTGTTACTATACCTCTAATAGAGTATGTATGATTAACCTTAGGACTTTGAGCTATTGAAGCTTGAGCAAATAATAAATAGAATAATAAATAGAATAATAAAAAGTATATTGTTCTCATATACAAACGTAGCTGATCATAATAAGCAATAGATGTGTGAATTTATATGCGGAGAATTCATAAATCATTATAATTGCAACAATATTGCATAAAAAAATTTAATAACGCAACTGGCTTATAAATTATTCTAAAAAAATTTAATAGTAATGAGTAAAGAGGTCTATAGCTATATATTTTACACCTTTTTATAAAGAGGAAATTTAAAGACGAATCATACCGGCCCTAGGCATGCGATCTATAAACATACCCAATAATACTAAAACCTGAATCTCCACTTATGTATGAGTCTAGCAGCGGTTAATAAAGAATAAAATATAAAAAAATAAGGTTAAACATGAATTGATATATACATAAAAATCCATGTTTAACCATTATAAAATGATTACCCCAATATATTTTAAATTCTTGCCTACTTTTATTTATTGTTTAAATGCTTTCCGCATCCCGTATTAAACTCCCAATACACGAGCCTAGAGTGAATGTCTATCTAACAATATCTGGCAAAGGTTGCAGACCTAAAGTTGGGCCATCCACTTCTAATTTACCTTCTTCGTTTATAGTCACTTTATCAATAAAGACTACCCTTTCATTACCAGTTTTTTCAGTCCTGCCGTGGTATACTGTGTACATCAAACGCTTATCTGGAGAAAATAGCACCATATTATGGCCCGTCCCCGTAACTGTTCCTCCGGTATTCCTATTGCTTTCCAACACGGGATTGTTTGAAGCTTTGGTAAAGGGGCCCAAAGGTGAGGTGCCGGTAGCATACCCCACGGCATAATGTTCGCCTCCAAAATGATTGGCTGAATACATCATGTAGTACGTATCTTTGAATTTAAAGATAAAAGAACCCTCGGTCCAACGCCTGTTGACTTCCTTCGAGGTGACTGACCTGCTTTCCCACTCCGCATTCTTGTCATCCATTTTAACCGGTGGTCTTAATAGTAATACAGGATCGCCTATCGTAGACATAAAGTCCGAAGACATTTCTACGCCATAGATCCAACTTTCTTCGACTTCATCGTAAAGGTTTTGACTCCTCGCCCAATCAGCTATTTCTGATTCCACAGGATGCTGGTAGCAAGCTCTGGAATAATATAAATAAAATTTTCCGTTTTCATCTTGATAGACATTGGCATCGATGATAGGATAGCCTGGATCAAAGATAGGTTCATCCTTCAGATCAATAAACGGCCCAGTCGGCAAATCGGATACCGCTACCCCTATTCGGAAATTTTCGTCATCCCGGTTTG
The DNA here is from genome assembly GCF_000714815.1 of Anditalea andensis. GTDB lineage: Bacteria > Bacteroidota > Bacteroidia > Cytophagales > Cyclobacteriaceae > Anditalea > Anditalea andensis. Next base: position 104,995 of record NZ_JMIH01000034.1, read on the forward strand.
GATTAACCTTCCAGTCGGCACTGTAAAACAAATAAAACCTGTCATCAAATTTATAGACCTCAGGAGCCCAAAAATTGGCTACACTCCAAGAATCTTCTGTGTTTCCTGTAAATACCTGTCCCTCACTTTCCCAATTAACCAGGTCATCGGATGAAAAAGCCACAAATCCATCCTTAGCTCCGGCTCCTGTTCCATACATATAAAATTTACCATCATTTCCATCTAATACAAAAGGATCGCCAAAAGCCACATCCAATGGATTACTAAAAGTAGCTGCATCCATATCGTCGTTAGAGGAACGGCTCTGACAGGAAAACTGGATGATCGTTAAAACATAAAACACAATGACTATATGTGAAGCTTTCATTGTAAGTGTATAGATTTAATATGGCCCAAATTAAAATGTTGAATTTTAATAGCTTTTATCTTCATGCATAAATTCCACCTATCTAGTATCTGCTAAAACAGAAAACTGGTATATCACTGTATGGGTATACTTTTCTCCTGGTGATAAAACAGTACTTGGAAATGTCTCCTGATTAGGTGAATCCGGAAAATGCTGGGTTTCCAAACAAAAGGCAGACCGATGGATATAATTTTTACCATCCTTTCCGCTTACGCTGCCGTTCAGAAAATTGCCACTATAAAACTGGATGCCTGGTTCTGTGGTAAACACTTCCATTTTTCTTCCACTGGCGGGAGCCGTTATAGCAGCCGCGAATGTAAGTAAACCCGGTTCTGCTTTATCCAGTACCCAGTTATGGTCATACCCTCTGCCAAATGTCAGTTGTTCATCTCCCTCTCCTATCCTTTCTCCTATAGCGGTAGGCCGGGTAAAGTCCATGGGAGTATTGGCTACCGGCAAAATTGTCCCCACTGGTATCAATGTTTTATCCACCGGAGTAAAGGCACTTGCATTCAGTTCCAATATATGATCCATCACATCACCGCTCCCAGCACCGTTCAAATTAAAAAATGAATGATGGGTTAAGTTAACTACTGTCTTTTTATCAGTAGTAGCCTCATAATCTATCCTAAATCCATTGTCATCAGTCAGGGTATAGGTCATAAAAATTTCCATATTGCCGGGATATCCTTCCTCTCCATCTTTCGCTATATATTTCATAGCAATATGGTCGTCATGATGTTCCAGGACCTCCCAGACTACATGATGAAAACCCGCAGGTCCACCATGGAGGGCATTGGGTTCATTATTTATGGCCAGTGCATAGCTGGTGCCATCCAAGCTGAAGCTACCCTTGGCTATCCTATTGCCATACCTACCTATAACTGCTCCAAAGTATGCTTCTGAACTTTCCTGATAGTCCTCCAGCCTGTCGAATCCCAACACTACATCATCTATGCTACCCTCCCGGTCGGGCACCATTATTTTAACCACCCTGCCACCATAATTCAGCACATGGATCTCCATGCCCTTATCATTTTTCAATTTGTATATGGCTACTTCTTTTCCATCAACTGTAGCTGTAAATGGATCCTGTGCATCAGATTCCCCAGACTTTTCATTTGAACTGGATAGGACCATGCAGCTCAAAGAGATGCAACATATCCATAACAGGGATTTGCCCATGCTTATTTTAGTTTAATTTGATATAGTCTTTGGTGTATTTTATTCAGGTGCTCTACGTTTAACTTTACTACCTTGCGATCATAAGTCATTAAGCCATTTATTTCTATTTCAACATCGGTGGTTTGGGTATAGACTGCTGCAGATAAGCCTTTCTGGATCAGAGGGAGCAATGCTTCTATTAATTCGGTATATCTTTTCTCTAAAGCTTCTTTATTTTGAAAACTTTGATATCCCCAGTTGTCTTTTTGCTGCCAAGTGTGTCCTTCTACCGGTAAACCTAGACCTCCAAATTCTCCCAAAACGATTACTTGATCCTTTCCATACAGCTCCGGATCTGGCATAGCTGCATCCGGATAATTGTGAAGATCAATAACATGCCCCGTAATTTTGCTCCCTTTCATGATAAAATTTCCTCCACTGGCACTGTTAATGAGCCGTGTGGGATCATATTGTTGTGTCCATTCGGTAATTTCAGTGGTCTTAAACTGGCCCCAAGCTTCATTGAAAGGTACCCATACGACTATGGAAGGGAAATTATAGTTGGCATCCATGATGGCTTTCCACTCTTTTCTAAAAATCTGTTCAGATGCTGCAGTTCTATCTTTCTCGGTACCTAAGCCAACTATACCTGGCCGCTGTTCCCATCGGTTGCCATGATCTCCATTGGGCATATCCTGCCATACCAACATTCCCATACGGTCACAGTGATAGTACCAGCGGGCCGGTTCTACTTTTACATGCTTTCTAATCATATTAAAGCCCATATCACGGGTTTTCTGAATATCAAAAACTAGGGCGGCTTCATTAGGTGCAGTATATAGTCCATCAGGCCACCATCCCTGATCCAAAGGCCCATATTGAAATAAAAATTCATTGTTCAAAAGCATGCGCTGTACACCGTTTTGGTCCGTGCCCATATTTATTTTTCTGAGCGCGGTATAGGTTTTCACCTTATCAATTACTTTGTTACCCTCTTTTAAGCTTACTTCCACATCATAGAGGAAAGGACTGGAAGGGCTCCAGTGTTTTGGGCTGTCGATGACAAAATCCGCTGTTTCCCCTATTTTGACAGTTTTCTGACCTACCATGCGACCGTTATCCATGACTTTGACTTCTATATTGCCATTGCCGGGGTTGCCTGCCACGTGAGGTAAGATGCTGATCTTATTCTGATCAAAATCCGGTGTATTTTTTGTAGAAGAAATGTACCTGGAAGGTACTGCTTCCATCCATACTGTCTGCCAGATCCCTGTCACGGGAGTATACCAAATGCTGTTGGGCTTTTCTACCTGCTTACCTCTGGGCTGAGGTCCATTGTCCGAAGGATCCCAAACCCTGACCACTACTTCCTGTTCTCTGTTCTTGACCAAATAGTCATTGATCTCAAAATAAAAGGGATCATATCCACCCTGGTGCATTCCTACAGACTGTCCGTTGATAAATACTTCCGCTTCCCAATCTACTGCTCCGAAATGGAGTAAAAGTTTACCCGACCTCATCTTCGGTGATACATCGAAAGTCCTTTTGTACCAAAGGTACTTTTCATCACCCACTATCCGGCCTACACCGGAAAGCTTGGATTCCACTGCAAAAGGAACCAGAATTTCACCATCAAACTTTTCCGGTATAGCGGGAGATTTATCCTGTATGGTATATTGCCATTTCCCATTTAGATTTACCCAGTTTTCCCTGCTCATTTGAGGTCGGGGATATTCCTGATGGGGCTGTTGACCCACCTTATCCGACCATGGCGTTTCCATAGATTTAAGGGCTTGTTCTTGCGCATATAATGGAATGAAACAAAACAGTAGTGCCGTGAATAAAAGCAGGTTTTTTATCATGATTGGGTATTTTAGGTTATTTAATTCAATATTTTTTAAACTTAGGGTGATCATCCGTAAGTTGGACTCTTCTATATCTATATCCAAACCTTAATCAACGGTTCCATTATAATAGGATGATCATGGAGCCTACTATAATTTTTTTTTGCCGCTGTAAGTTATTCTGTTTTGTATAATTAAGCTAGACAGCAGACTTTCAATTCACTTTTGTGAAAAGAACCTGGAAGCCCTCTGATCTGACAATAATTCCCATAAAGAAGCCACTGTCCATCCGGGGGCAAAAAGATCGTTATAAAATCCTTTTCCGTTTTTGCCATAGTCCCAGGCGGTATGCTGAACTACTTCCGGATAATAGCCCACTTTAGCTACTCCCATTAAATTACCTTTATGAGGCAATAATTGCTCCCTCATAGAAGATTTGATGACATCGGCAAAAGCAGCAAATCTTTCTTCCTTTGTTTCCCTTGTCAGCCATTGAAGTACTTCTACAAATTCGAAAATAAAAACATCTATATGGTTGTTCTCTACGGAGACATTGCCCCAACCCCTACTTTTGAGTCCGATATCACCGAGCATCTGACCCTGGGCAAAAGGCACATCCCATGTGTAATACCATGAAAGCGCAAAAAATGCCGCTTCTTTTGCCAGGTCTACATAATGCTGTCGCTCTTTGCCTTTAGTGACCTGAGCCATATAATACATCGCCGTCGATGCATATAGGGAGGCTTCTTTATCTTCACAGTCGGCATCCAGGGTAGACGAAAAATAATCTGATTTAGAGATGATTTCTACTTCCTGATACGTGGCCACCTTTCTGGCAGCCTCTAGATATCGCTTATCTTTAAAATAATGGTGGGCCATGACCAATGGTAGCACTGCTGAGGGAGAGCTGCCGCCAGTTTCATCAATGATACCAAGACTGCCGTCAAATTTTCGTGGAAAGCTGCCGTCTGCTTGTTGCAAAGTCATGAGCGTGTTCAGTAGGCCTTTGACTTTTTGCTCAAAGGCACGGTGATTCCTACCTTTGGATTTTTCATACTGAAAATACATCAGCAAAGCATATATACCTTCCGACTGCCTTCTGATAGAATAAACGGAAGGTTCGTCACCTTTATCAAAGTCTACATTTTCCCTGATCAATCCTTTGGAGGTAAACCCATGCTGTTCATAACTATCAAATACATTATTGGCCATAGTGACCAATTCCCCATCTCCGTAAGCTTCTCCGTACTCCAGCGCATTGAAAGCATTTAACAGCACCCTGCCGATAAAACCCACTTCCAGTACATTGACAGGCTCACAGGTAGCTGTCAAAAGGTGCACTCCTGAAAAACCCTTCAGGTTACCTGGCTCGATATAAGATGACTTAAAAAACTGCACGAGGGTGGATTTGATTTCCTGATCAGTAAATTTCTGATCCTCCAGAGGTTTGGGCTGTAATTGATCGAAGGAATATTTCCACTCATGCGCCACAAAGGCAGAAAAATTTTCCTCTTCTGATTTAGACAGCAAATAGGTTATGGAAACCGATTCCCCTTTATCCAGTTTCAAAAAGCTTTTAACCGGATTTCCCAGTGTCAGTTTTCTATAATAACTATACGGTTCCTCAGCGTAGGGATATGCAAATGCCAAAAAAGGGATTCCTCCATCTTCCCCAAATCCCAAGGCACCCATATCGGTGGGCCCTCCCAATATTACTTCTCCGGTATGGTGGGTAGTCAGTGCTATTTGAGTGGGAGCATTCTTTCTCATCAAAGTATAACCTGTATGGGCAGCCGGATCGAATATAGCCGAAAGCGGGGTACTCAACCTATCTTCTCTTACTAGCCAATTATTTCCTGACCGCAAAGAAGGTGCATTTTCCGGAGATCTTTGATTCTGTCGGTACCAAAAGCCTGGCAGATACATCTGGGCCTGTTCAAACTGGAGCTCATTCAAATGAAATTTCCCCTGCAAATGAAAATAAACATCTTCTGTCGCGACTATATTGAGTTTGACTTCAAGGGTGGTTCCCATCTGCCCTTGTTCCATAGATACGGTCAGGGGTATAGATTTAGCAGCTTGAAGATTGCCTTTCTCATCCATAGTCAAAGCATGTGTGGATGCATCATTTCCCGGTTTTTTGACAGCAAGGGCAAATGAAGCCTGCTCCAGTAACTTGCTATCAGTTTTTTGGGCCATTGCAGACATTCCCATTATATATATAGCTGACGCTATGAGTATTTTTTTCATTAGTGATTGTTTTTCAAAAGTCAAGTGAAATGGAACCTTGCTGTAAAGCGATTGATTCTCTCTGGTGACAATTTAAGTCAAGCTCGACTTTATGTGTATAATAATCTTTTTTTAGTCAAAACCCTTCCGAACTGAAGGCCCAGACTGAGTTCCACCCATTAGAGATTTTGATGCCATTTTGCCTATACATTCTTCACAGAATGAGTCCTTTTTAACGCACGGTTTGCATATAGTGATGTCAATCATTGAATGCAGGTGCTTTTTGGGAAGTTACGCTGGGTTCCTGCCCCTGTATGGTGGGATAGCCATCTCTCCAAATCAGTTTATCCAGCATCAGAGGTCTCCTATTGGTTCCATTGTCCAGTCTGGGGTTGTTTTTGGGTATGGCATGGTAAAGCAGCCATTCAGTGCCTTCATCATCCACCATGATCTCAGCATTATGCCCCGGACCTGCAAAACCATAGTTTACTGAATTGCTTCTTAAGATAATTTCACCGTGATTACCATCTGCAATACTGTTTCCTCCTTTATCCAAATAAGGGCCTAAAAGATTGTTTGATTTTCCTACCCTTACCTGGTAAGTACTATTGGCTCCCTCACAGCAGGATCCTTCAGAACCGAAAAAGAAGTATGCTCCATCCTTTTTATATACATATGCTGCTTCCAGGTGCGTATGGCCGATATGTACTTTTTCTCCTTCTACTGACTTACCATCTGCAGACAGTTCTATGGCATATATCCCATGAAAACTTCCCCAAAACAGAAATTTCTTCCCATCATCTTCTATATAAAATGGATCAATGGAATTTTCTACCCCTATTTCACTGGAAAGAAATAATTTTCCCTGGTCTATAAATGGACCCTCCGGCCCTGAAGCTATGGCTAACCCTATACCGGCATCAGGATCACCCCAGGTGGAATAAGAGTAATACATGTAATACTCCTCTCCGACTTGGGTTACATCAGGAGCCCAGATACCCCCTGCATTTTTCCAGTTTGGCTTTACCTGAAATGCATTTCGGACAAATTCCCAATTCACCAAGTTTTTTGATCGGATAATGGGAACCAGCTTATGACCTCCTTCATTTCCCCAGTTATCTTCTGTACCATAGGCATAAAAATATCCGTTACTTTTGACCACAGTAGGATCTGCCAAAACGGGTGAAAATACAGGATTGATATAAGTATTTTCCTGTTCAGGTAAATCTACATCCGGATTCCCCTCATTGGATTCCTGACAGGATGCTGCCAAGAGAATAGGAACAAATAAACAGTAAATATTGATTAAACTCTTCATATAATTAAAATTTAGTGAAGATACAGGGGCAGGAAAACCTGCCCCTGTGCTGATTCATATAATAAGCAGTATTGACCTTTTACCAGCGTGGATTCTGACGCAGGTTCGGATTGATATCTAAATCTCTCTGAGGTATAGGCAAAAATTCATCCTTCCCCACCTCAAAATTATTGAACCCTGGGTCCCGTGATGCTAGATTTTTGTTCAGATCACCCCATCTGATCAGGTCAGCATATCGATGGCCTTCTCCAAATAACTCCAGCAGTCTTTCATGTTTTAATTGATCCAAAAATGCCATTTGACTAAGACCAGGCCGTGCTACTGATAGAGCAGGAAGGTTAACCCTTTGCCTTACCCTGTCTACATATGGGTAAGCTTCTTGGGTTCTTCCCAGAGCATTTAATACCTCCGCATACATCAATAATACATCCGCATAGCGTATAAACCTGTAGTTATTAGGCGAGCGGTATCCCTCTTCATTTTTCCAATGATCATTGAGAAATTTTCTATGCCAGGCCCTATTGCGATTTGTATTTCCATATCTCTGTACAAAAGACTGCCCATAGACCATAGTAAATTCTGGTCCCCTTTCGTCGGAAAAGGCATACAATATACTAGTAGACAGTCGAGGATCTCTTTGATTGTCAATTGTCCTTTCGGCTAAGAATTCTTCAATGGCCCAAGTTCTGGATTCAGCATCTGACCATCCTATGCCTGGAGGTGCCATAAACTGAGCTATAGAAGATCCATAATTGTGGTTAAAAGTAGCCACATCATCATCAGTGACTTCCGTAGGGTTCACTGCAAACTGCCACTCAAAAACTGATTCACTGTTATTTTCTGTATGAATCAGAAAATTATCACGGTACCCTGAAGCTAGTTCATAAATTCCCGCCCCTTCTCCATTTACCAACCAATTGAGCGCTGATTCAGCATCATTGTTTTTCTCCTGCTGCATATAAGTTTTGGCCAGCAGGGCGTAGGCAGCTCCTTTGGTGACTCTCCCTAGATCATTACTGGATGAATAGCGTGCTGGAAGGCCACTAATAGCATTAAGCAGATCTCTCTCTACCTGAGCCCATACTTCCTGCTGAGTCGCAGTAGGTGGCAGGTCAGTAGGAGTAGAAATCTCTAACATCAAAGGAACATTTCCCCACAGCAAAGCTAAGTTATAATAAAAATATCCTCTCAGAAAATAAGCTTCCCCCAATAGTCTGGCTTTTAGTTCCGCATCCATTTCTATTAAAGGTACATTTTCCAAAACTTGGTTAGCTCTGAATATGCCGATGTAATTATCTCTCCAAACATCTACTACAGGTCCAAAATTATAATCCGGCTGAATGAAACCTCCCATCGCATTGGCTAAATCAGCCCATGGACTGGCACTGTAGCCCTCATCAGATCTGGTGATAAAAATGATGGGCATCCACCTGGAAAATCCTACCCGAGCAAATGTACTGTATATAGCATTGACTCCCTGTTCTGCATCTGTAGCATTGTTCCAGAACACATCCATCGTAGGCTGGTTTGGATTGATTCTATCCAAATCAGGGTTACAGCTTATTGTGAATGCCGTGAAAATTATGGTGATGTATTTATATATATTCTTCATGATAAAATCTTTTTCAGTTAAAACTCACAATTAAATCCTATCGAATAAATTTTATTGGCAGGCCAATTACCCTGATCATAACCCCTGTTAAGAATCCCTGAACCCACCACATCGGGGTCAGGTCCGCTGTATTTGGTGAACGTGAACAAATTCTGTCCGCTGATAAAGATCTTGGCCCTCTGGATTCCAAGTCTTTGATTTAATTGAGGCGCTAAGGCATAACCCAGTTCTAAATTTCTAATCCTAAAATAGGATGCATCCTCTAGCCATCGGTCACTTTCTAGCCTGGCATTATCTATTAATCCAGGATCACCTACAGCGAAACCTATCCTTGGGTCTGTCGTATTTCTATTATCAGGGCTCCAGGGACTGATGTCCCGTCTGAAGTTAGTATTCTGATAGCCGTCTATATCGGCTCTCACCCCATTGAGTACAGAGTATCCAAATACACCCACCATCTGGATGTTGAGCGTAAATTGGCCATAGGAAGCATTAAACTGACCACCTGCCTGCATAGTAGGCCAGGGAGATCCTACAAATGTCCTGTCTTCCTGATTGATCTGACCATCGCCATTAATATCTAAAAATCGAACATCACCAGGCCGTGCATGTGGCTGTATCAGTTGACCATCTGGTCCTGTATAGTTGTTTATTTCTTCCTGACTCTGAAACAAGCCGTCCGTCTTTAATACATACCATTCTCCTATTGATCTGCCTATTTGAGATCTGGTGATACCTGTTTGGATATAATCTATGCCCTCACCAAAGTTTCCTACATCTTCTACCCTATTCCTGATTGTAGTGATATTTGCCGAAACATCCCACTGGAATTCACCGCTGTATTTTCTATAGGTTGCTTCTATTTCCAATCCTCTGTTTCTTATGGAGGCCGCATTGACGGCCGGATCGCCTCCCAGATTACCCAAGTAAAAAGCCACCGGAAGGTTTACGAGTACATCTTCAGAAAGGGAATTATAATATTCTGCTGACAATCCTATTCTGCCTTCTAAAAAATTGGCATCAAAGCCATAATTTTGGCTTTTTCTTCTTTCCCAGCCAAGGTTTGGATTAGCTAACCTAGCCTGCGTAGCGCCTACATAAGGTACCTGGTCCGGACCAAATATAGCCCTGGGGTTACTGTTCAAGAACCCTATATAATCCCATGATCCTACAGTGACTATGCCCAGTTCTCCATAGGAACCCCGAAGTTTTAAATCAGAGACAAATCCTGAGTTGAAAAACGCTTCATCACTTATTCTCCATCCTGCTGCTATAGAAGGAAAAAACCGGGATCTGTTATCCGCACCAAAACGGGAATCAGCATCATATCTTCCTGTAAAAGTAAGTAGGTATTTATCATTATAGGTATAGTTTAACCTTCCCAAATACCCTACTATCAAAAAATCAGTATTGACAAATCCATCTGCAATTGGATCTCCAGTAGCAGATCCTATAGTCTCAAGATATCTTCCACCGAATTGTTGTATATCAGTTCTTCCTGCTAATATCCCTTGGTTATTAGATTGCTGCTGAGAGTACCCTACCACACCATTGATATCATGAAGCCCAAAAGTTTTATTGAAATTCAGGGTATGTTCTAAAAGCAAACTGGTATAGGTGGACCTGTTTTCCTGTATGGTGGTAGGAGCAGCAGGTTGATTGAAATGCCATTCCCCTACCCTTCTTAGCGTTTTTATATGGTCAAAACTGGCTTCCAAACCTGCATTAAATCTATAGGTAAGCCAATCCGCAAGTTCAACTTCCAAATAAGCATTGCCCACTATTTTGGCAAAATTACTTCGTTGAGTATTGATGGCACTTAGTGCAATTGGGTTATTGGCGTAGGTCACTGCATCAGGGGTACCTATACCCCACCCATCTGGATTAGCATTCGTAATGTAGCGTGGGTGCTGAACTGGTATAATGGGAAGTTGCGTATATACATCATAAAAGGGGTTTCCAAATGGCGGAGTGTTGCGCACTGAATTCGTTAATACTATGTTTTCTCCAAATGTCACCCTTCCTTTCGTTGACCTGGAATTAATCCTGAATGCTGCTCTTTCAAAGTCAGTTCCGATGAGCTCACCTTTGTTTTTAAAATAACTTCCAGAAACTAGATAAGTACTTGTTTTAGACCCACCGGATATGGTGACATTATAATCCTGTACATTACCCAATCGGGTGCTTTCATCATACCAGTTGGTATTGATAGTAGGGTCAAAGTTACTCGTCACACTTGCAGGAGGCGTCAGACCTGAATTTTCAAATTGTCTTCTTTGCATGGCCGCAAACTCCACATTGTTCATCATTTCTGGACCTCTTGGCAGCTGCTGTATACCATATTTGGCAGAAAGAGTAATACGGGCAGGTCCTTCTTGGCCTTGTTTCGTGGTCACGATGATGACACCATTAGCAGCCCTGGAACCATATATGGCAGCAGCAGATGCATCTTTTAATATTTGGATGGATTCTACGTCATTTGGATTGATCGTGACATTAGCATCTGCTATCATTCCATCAATTACATATAGGGGACTTGCATTGATAAAGCTGGATACACCTCTGATTTCTACAGAAGCTCCCTGACCGGGGCCACCGGCATTTCTTACCGTTACACCGGGAGCCAGTCCTTGCAATGATTCCCCTATGGAATTGGCCGTGACAGAGCGGGTATTTTCTGTACTTACTACTGCTGTAGCACCGGTTAGGTCACGCTTTCGCACTGACTGGTAGCCGATTACGACAAATTCGTCCAAATCGCCTATGTTTTCTGCCATTACTACATCTATAGGGTTCCGGTTTCCCACTAATATTTCCTGGGTCTCCATCTGTAAAAAGGAGAATACCAGAATAGCGCTTTCAGAAGCTACTTGTATTCTATAATTACCTTCAAGATCTGTTACAGTACCATTATTAGTACCTTTTTCTAAAATGGAAATACCCGGTATGGGCTCCCCGTTCTCCTGGTCTACCACGGTGCCGGTCACTACTCTGGGAGTCTGTGCCATAAGAGACATGGCCATTCCTAAGGAGAGAAGAAATGACATACATGCCCTTAATAGTAATTTTGTCTTCATAAGAATTTATTTTGGGAATATTGATTTATAGTATAGCAGTAGCATTAATAAAGTAATGCCCACTGCTTTTCGACTGGAAATGTAGAGATATTGCAAACGATTGCTTATAACAAATTCACCAATCTATAACACAAATCCATCTTTTGGATATGATTGACGGTTTTAGTTCAATTAGAGATGGAATTCTTGTTTTTTTTGCTCATCTTAATTGAAAATTTTGACCTTCTGATTTAACCCTTAATACCTAATATCATTTACATGCATTCAAGAATTGCTAAAGCCTATATTTTACCTCTGTTCTTAATCCTATATATTGGTCCGTTTCAGTCTGTACACAGCTTCGATGGCCGGTTTTATTTCAGAAATTTCAACGTAGAAGATGGTCTTTCTCACCAGACTGTATATGCTATACTTCAGGACAGGCAGGGATTTATGTGGTTTGGTACCAAAGATGGACTAAACAGGTTTGACGGTAACCAGTTTAAAGTATTTAAACAGGACAGGTCTCAGCCAAATGCTTTAGGCAGCAGTACTGTACTTTCTTTATATGAAGATGAACAGCATCATATCTGGATCGGGACAAATGATGGCGTATACGTATATGATCCGGAAAAAGAATCCTTTTCCGCTTTCCCTTCAGCCAATGAAGCAGTAAAAGTAAAAGGGTCAATCTTAGAAATCAGGCAGGACAATAGTGGAAACATCTGGATGGCTTCTAATACAGAAGGCTTATATAAATATCATATTCACTCTAAAAAATTAACCAATTATAGGCACAATCAGCATGTAGTCGGTACCCTCGCACACGGATCTGTATCTTCTTTGACTATAGACAGACAAGGAACAGTCTGGGTGGGAATACTAGGCAGTGGAGTGCAAAAATTTATAGCTGCTACCGAGTCCTTTATAGAATATAAAGATGAACGCGAAATTCTAAAGAAAAACCTTATTTTGCATTTATTTGATCATGGACAAGAACTTCTCATAGGAACAAAAAGCGGCGGGCTTAAGCGACTCAATAAAGCTACGGGCCAAATAGAAGATATCCTTACTCAAGACGAAAAACACAATCCTTTATTTATCAGAAATATCAACAAAGATCTCCATAATCAGATATGGATCTGCACAGAAAGGGGACTATACCTGTATGATCCTCTATCCGGGAAATACCAGCATATTCAACAAAACCCCAATGATCCGTATTCCCTTTCAGATAATGCCACCTATACCAGCTATCAGGACAGGGAAGGTGGAATCTGGGTAGGCACTTATTTTGGAGGGATCAATTATCTGCCCAACCAAACCATGCAGTTTGATAAATATTACCCAATAAGCGGTAGTAACGCGATCAGTGGAAGACGTGTCAGAGAAATGGTAGAAGATCATGAAGGGAATATATGGATAGGTACCGAAGATGCAGGTCTAAACAGGTTTAACCCCATATCCAAAACTTTTTTAAGCATTCCCTCAGGAAAGGGAAAGAATGATATCAACTATCACAATATTCATGGTCTTGTAAGAGACGGGAATAAACTATGGGTAAGCAGTCATAGCATGAATTTTAAGATTGACGTTTTGGGGTTACCGGAATTATCCATTACAAAATTAAATCCTACAGATCTTCACAATCCTTTATACGACAGTGATATTTTCTCGCTTTATAAAGACAGTAAGGGACTCATATGGATAGGAACCATTAGTGGTATCTATAAAGCTGACCCTATAACTTATAAATTTCAAAAGGTAGAAAGCCTAGGGATACCCTTTACATATGATATCATAGAAGATCAAGAAGGATGGATGTGGTTTGCTACTACTAATAATGGATTGTATAAATATAATCCAACAACAGGTGAAAGTGTAAACTATAGGCACCAAATAAATGATCCTAACAGTTTGCCTGATCATGCCATTATTTGTCTGAGCCTGGACCACCAGGGTAAGTTATGGATCGGTACCGAGGGTGGCGGGTTGGCTGCCTTTGATCCACAGATAGATGGATTTTCTATTTTGACCACTAGCGGGGGCCTACCTAGTAATGTTGTTTATAAAATATTGGAAGACGATCTTCATCATCTATGGCTGAGCACCAGTAATGGGCTGGTTCAATACCAACCTTTAAATGGTCATATTAAAGTTTTTCATAAATCCACCGGATTACTTACAGACCAGTTTAACTATAAATCAGGACTTAAAGCTAAAGATGGGAGGCTGTATTTTGGCACCTTACAAGGATTCATATCGTTTGACCCGAAGACTTTCACCGAAAATCCTTTTATCCCGCCTGTGGTAATGACAGGCATAAAAGTATTCAATAGAGAAGTAGAAATAGGAAAAGCCAGCTCTCCTTTAAAAAAATCAGTGACCAACACCGAAAAAATTACTTTGAAACATGATGAAAATTCTATTGGTTTTTCATTTGCTGCGCTGGGCTTTACGGCTATGGATTCCTGGTCCTATACCTATATCTTAGAGGGATTTGATAAGGAATGGCATACCTTAGACAAAAACCAGGCAGTAACTTATTCCAATTTACCTCCAGGCCAATATGTATTTAAGGTGAAAACCACACAAGAATCGGATCAGATCGCTACCGCCGCTACCAGTCTAGAAGTAACGATCACCCCCCCATTTTATCTTACCTATGTAGCATTTTTGCTTTATTTTTTACTGTCCATAGGTTTAATCTATATCCTGATTACCATGTATAAAAATAGGGTATCCGCTCGGCACAAAGAAAAACTTTTCCAGCTGGAAACTGAAAAGGAAAGGGAGATTTATCATGCCAAGGTAGAATTTTTCACTAATATAACCCATGAGATAAGGACTCCGCTCACCTTAATAAAAGGGCCACTGGAGGAAATCATCAAAAAGAAGGAAGCATTTTCTGAAGACATTCAGGAAAATTTATTGATTATGGATAGAAATTCTACCCGCCTCATCAACTTAAGCAACCAATTATTGGATTTTAGAAAAACTGAACAGCGAAATTTCAGTCTCAATTACATAAAGACGGATATGGTTACCCTGTTAAAAGATCTGCATTTCAGGTTTAAAGCTACTGCTATTCAGAAAAAGATAAATTTCGGATTTCATGTAGAAGAACATAAATTTTATGCTGATGTAGATCGGGAAGCTTTTACAAAAATCCTTAGCAATCTGCTTTCCAACGCCTTCAAAAATGCCCAAAAGGTGATAGATATCAATTTTAAACCATTAGCTAACCAATGGATGGAAATCACCGTGTACAATGATGGAAAATCAATAGATCCTGACCAAAGCGAAAAAATATTTGAACCTTTTTACCAGATCCACGATACTCATAATCATACTTCGAAAGAAGGTACAGGTTTAGGTCTGCCATTGGCCCGCTCATTAGCTGAGTTACATAGAGGCAAGCTCATATTGAGACAATGCCCTCAGCATCCAGGTAATTCATTTGTTCTATCGTTGCCTATAAAACAGGAACATTCACTTGCGCTGGAGGACGGGACCTATTTAGCCGACATCATCGAAAATACATCATCCTTACCTACTTCCACAAAAAGTGATACCGCTTTAGAAAACAAAGCCAGTTTATTGATAGCAGAAGATAACAAAGAACTGCTATCTTTTATAGCAAACCATCTAAAATATGATTTCCATATCTATAAAGTAGAAAATGGACAGGAAGCCCTGGCGCTGCTTGATGAGAAACCCATTGACCTTATCATAAGTGATGTTATGATGCCCGTCATCAATGGATATGAATTATGTAAGGAAGTAAAGGGTAAAATCGAATATAGCCATATTCCTGTCATTCTGCTGACAGCTAAACAAAATTTGCAATCCAAGATCGAAGGATTGGAGATGGGTGCTGATGTATACATAGAAAAACCATTTTCCATTGATTATCTGACATTACAGATTAAAAACCTACTTCATTACAGGGATCAGGTAAGGCATTCCTTTGCCAACTCACCATTGGTACTGGCAGAAACGATCGCCCACACCCAGGCAGATGAACTTTTTCTCAATAAAATCAATCTAATCATCCTAAATCAACTATCCAATGAGCTATTTGGTGTAAGTGATCTGGCAGAGGCAGTAAGCATGAGCCAATCCAGTTTGTTGAGAAAAATCAAAGGTATCTCCAAGCTTACACCCAATGAATACATCCGATTGGTAAGGTTGAAAAAAGCAGCTGAAATACTTAATGAAGGAAACCATACCATCACAGAGGTCTGCAGTCTGGTAGGATTTAATTCCCCCAGCTACTTTAGCAAATGTTTTTTCAAACAATTCGGAGAATTGCCAAAAGATTATCATAAAGCAGATCCTTCACATACATGATAGGTTACAATTACCTATATAAGCCTACCTGATGAATAGTTTTCTGTAAATATTATGGGGTAAATGTACAAGGAAGGTTTTTAATATGGCTTTCCAGCTACCTGAATAGGATCTCTTGATAAGATTATTGTATTTAAAGTCATCTTTCCCCTTCACAAGGATGCAATCTGGCTGTAAGGATGAATATTTAGTATTGGGATAATGATTGTTTTGCGGTATGAACAGTTTATGTTCAGGGGTGGTGTACTGAAATATCATAGCTGTACGGACAGCATCAGACACATTTTGGGTAGCATGCCATACGAGTCCACTGAATATAATAAACTGCCCATCTTTAATGTCAACTTCTATCAATTTACTACTAGGATCGATCTTTTGCGCTGCTGCGAGTACCTGAGCATCGTTCTTAAGATCTATCCGGTCTCTTTCAGCTAATTCTTGTGGAGATATCCCAAAATTATGAGAGCCTGAAATTAATTTTAATGAGTTACTTGTTACATTTTTCATCCCAACCCATACGGTAAGTCCTGGCCATCGGGCCATTTCTACATCTATATGCCAACGGTGAATGACAGATGGGGACTGCCTAATGATCTGACTGCTCCAAAGTATTACATCATTTCCCAAAGTTTTGGACACTTCTTTGACAATTACGGGATGGCTCCCCAGATCATACATGCCTGGAACCAAGGTATGCCTTCCTTTAATCCATGGTAAAAATTTATCTGGATAAGTATCACAGTTAGCTATAAGCTCATCTATAGTAGACTTAGTAAGTAAATCTATTGGATTTCCATAACCGTTTGAACCTGATACATTTGCCATAATATTATTGATGGATAAATCCTGTTAATTTAAGAAAGTTAATTGATAAGCTCCTATATTCTATATGAAAGTATTTTCCTAAACAAAAAAAATCAGGTATCCCCTAAAAGGAAATACCTGATTATATTATTTTCAATGAACCTTCATCCAAAATTAAAAAACACCTATATAATGATTGCCTGGTTTATTGATTAATGTGGCACCTTTGATGACTTCATTGGTTTTGCTGTTCAGAATGTAAATATTACCATTTTTCCCTGTAGGGGTAACCGCTATGTACACCTCATCCCCATCTACCATAAATCCCTGATACTGACTAAAATCAAGATCAGCATCATAAGGTATGCCTTCTACTTTAGTGGCTGTTCTGGCAGA
Organism: Anditalea andensis; assembly: GCF_000714815.1. GTDB lineage: Bacteria > Bacteroidota > Bacteroidia > Cytophagales > Cyclobacteriaceae > Anditalea > Anditalea andensis. The sequence goes on from NZ_JMIH01000034.1 coordinate 122,177, forward strand.
TAGATCTACTTGCGCCACATATCCTTGGTCTGTACCGCCATGAGTGTACAACACGTAAGCAATATTATCATTTACATATCTCCAAGCATCTACATAAACCCCCTTTACGCCCAAAGCTGCATCCAAACTAAATATATAGCTGTTATCATATTCATTGTTTTGGTTAATTCTTAAGATATGAGATCCTTTTGGATCACGCTGAGTAGCTTGGTAAATGTTACCGTCTGAGGCCACAAAACTATTAAAACTTCTGTAACCACTGCAGTCCCCATGACCTACTGAAGAGGTAATGATGGTGGGATTTTCAAGAGAAGGATAATCCACTACTACTGACTTGGTACCTAACCTTTCGAAATTGTTTGCTACTGTATTGGAAGCTACATCATATTTTCGCATCCATGTACCTATGATCAGTTTATTTCCTAATTTATTTAGAACTGGGGCATCTAGTCTGAAGATGGTGTGGCCCTGAAGTTCTTCTTCAGCAGTTAATGGTATTTCGTATTGACGGTATCCTGAAATCAAAGTCTCCTGGAAGTCAAGTGCCAAGACGGTAGCCACTCCTCTGTAATAAGCAAACGTACCTCCTGCCGGTGGAGCATTATTAGGTACTGGTAGGGTGACATTTACAGCTATACCTGTTCGGTCTCCATCAAATAATTTTACCCATCTCGGAGATGTACCTGCATACTGAGAAATATTGACTCCTCCATCAATAGGATTAAAATTCCGTCCGCCGTTTACAGCGTATTTAGTAAACTCTCCTCCATTATCGCCGGTATAAGCTATATTGAAAAGTGTAGACCCATCTTCTGATGCTTGCAGACGGGCTGTTCTGTTTGATCTTACTCCATAGCCGTTCTCAAATACATCTATAGATACTTCTGGATTTCGGGCATCATCTTTAGAAACTGCATAAACCATAGTTCCTCCATTGCCATCGCCTGGAGTAGAGCCCATCAGTGCTCCTGATACAGTAACCCAACGGTCCGCATTACCGGGATTATCCGGCATAGGGTCGTCATTTGAACAGCCTGTTAAAGCTGCACTGCCTAGCATTGCTCCGATAAGAAGCCCGTTTAATAATAATTTTTTCATATAATTATTGATTAGAAATTATTTATTGTGTAATTCAATTTTAAATAAAAGGCCCGGCCAGGTTTCTGCACAGCAAAGTTATCATAAGCCTGTCTGTCAAAAATATTTCTTGCATCTGCGCTTATCACAAACTTCTTATTGGGAAACATATAACTAATCCCTATATCCTGAATAAACTGCCTTGGGGTCCTGAACTCATCTATCTCCATCCATGATGTGTAAAAACGATCCACAAAACCAAAATTATAATTTAGAATAACGGTAGATTGGGTTTGTATAAAATCATTTAGGGTATATTGAACCATATTATTTACAGTGAAAAATGGTTCATTTGGCAATTGTTGATTATAGTAAGTGTATTCTTTTCCATTTGGATCATACTGCTGGTTGAATACAGTATTGAATCTTGAAAAATTAAGAAAAACATTCAGATTTCTGCCCATCTCATATTTCAGTTCAGCTTCAAAGCCTTTTGATTTTACCAGTCCAAGATTTTCAAAAGGGTCTGTTTGTATGGCATCATTCATTCTTGGATTGATTCTTTGTACGATTTTATCTTTGGTATCTCTTAAAAATCCAGATACATAAAAATCAAATTTGTGATCGCTGTTATACAAAAATCCCCCCCTGAAGCCTACATTGAGGTTATTACTGATCTCCGGTCTTAAGCTTATATTTTCGATGATGTTATCCCCTGGGCTCCCAAAAATTTCATTTTCTGAGGGCATTCTTACGGCTTTCTCTGCAGAGACAATTAGCATGAGTTTTGGTAAAACATTCAATGATGTAGCTAAACCATATCCCGTAGTGTTTCTTTTACTTTTAGCAGTATCTTCTCCTCTTATCTGTTCACCGTTCTGTCTTAGCAGAATAGGGTTCATTCTCTCGATTTGCTGCTGATAAAATTTAGTAAAAAGGTTTGTCTTTAAACGGGAATTAAATGCATTCATTTCATATGCTACCGCGGAGATATTCTTGGTAAGGTCTCTGGTACCTATAAATGACCGCTCAAGTTCCGTTTTCATCAGATCCTGCTCCCTTCGGTCGATCGTATAATACATATGGTTAAAAACCACCCTGTGATTATCATTGATATCATAATTCAAACCTGATCTAAATGTAGTCACTTTCCGGTCTATATGGTTAATGGTCGGTGCCCCCTGCTGTGCACCTCCTGATCTTAATATGGGCGTACCGTTCAAACCTATACTTTTCTCACCAAACCAGTTATAATTCCATCGCACGGTATCATTTACTACTTCATGTCTATCACTGTGCATGCCCGTAAAAGTGACTTCAAGCCCTTTAACCATAAAGTCTTTTTTATTGTAATTAAGGTTAAGTACATTAGATTGAGAAGTAGTAAATCTACCTTTATAGGGAATAGTCATATAGTTACCATGCTGGATTTCATTGTAGTCATTGGAACCATTGAATCCTATTAGAAACTGGTCAGCCCACTTTACGTTAGTAAACCCCAACTGAATCTGTCCACCTGTAGACCGGTATGCATCGTTAAATCGCCTGGTCCTGACATACTCGTATCGTCCGTTTGGAAGAATATTTCTGACAAACTTACCCCACACCTCATAGTTATTGTCAGAGTAATTATGAAATCCAGATGCTCTGACGGTAAATCCATTTTTTTCATTACGGTACATGCTGCTAAAATTAGCCTGCAGGGTATTGAAAGACCCATAAGAAACCGAAGCAGTCAGGTTATTGCTCATATCTTGCTTCAATATGACATTGATAGCCCCGCCTAGTGCATCGTCTGATAGATGGGCCGGTATTACGCCTTTATAGACTTCTATCCGTTCGATCAAAGCCGGAGGGATGCTGTTAAGGCTAAAGGATGCCCCATAAGTAGAAATGGGAATACCATCTATAAATATCCGGACAGAATTCCCAGACATGCCGTTAAGATTATAATTTACCGCTGAACCCAAACCTCCATTTTGGCGGACACGTATGCCGGCGGTTCTGTTTAATAGATCATTGGTTTGTAAGGATTGCAATGATGCCTTTTTGGTTTCAATTACATTAACAGCAAAGCCAGATTCTTCTATTTCCTTTTCAAAAGTTTTGCCTTCCACTACTACTTCACCCAGCTCTTCTTCGGACTCCTCCAGTATTACGATTATTTCCATTTTGTCCTGGGGCGCTACCTTTACCGGCACATCTTTTCTTTGGTATCCCAGGCCTGAAAGGTAGATGGAATGAGTCCCAGCCGAGAGCCCATTGATAGAAAAAAAACCATTCATATCAGTGACCGCTCCCAAAGATGAATCCTGTAATAGCACCATGATGCCAGGTAAGGTTTCACCCTGACTGTTATAAGCCACACCTGATATACTACATTTCTGCCCTTGTGCCTTTACCGAAGCGCTAAAGCAGATCATAAATAGGAGTAACAAAAAGTATCTAGACATTATTTAGATCAATTTTAAACAATGCAAAGATGGAGTAAAGATTTTATTAATTAAAACTATTTAGATTAAATCTTAATAATAAATAACTATCGAAAAATGATTTCTATTAGGTATCTTCAATTTAATATTCATAGCTATATTAAAGCGATCTCCCAATAAGGAACTTGATTTAACAATCAGGCAATTAAACATATTACCCATAGCATTATTACAAATAACGCATATGGGCCATATAAGCTTTATGTGAGTATATGTAAGTAAATCAATGAGACTTGTTATGAAAAGGGAGAGTTATACTGTATAAATTGATTTTATTCAGGTTCGTATCACATCTAACGATATGCAATAAACAGCGTCCCTTCTATTTTTATTTATGGTACAGTTTGACCTTTGTGCTGTTTATTCTTTTTTTTAAATAGGCATTTTTAATTTTGGTAGGTTCGAGCAAGTTTACGGGTCTACTGAGCAATGTTTCCAAACCTAATTTCAGATGCCGATAGGTTTCAACATACAAAAGAGGATCTTTTTCATCAATTTCCACCATAAGATCTACATAATCATTGGGGGTGTTGTTGCCTGTCGTAACCGACCCCACTGCAAAAAGATAAGCTACCTTATTTTCTTCGCAAATCTGAGCTATCTGCTTAATATGTTTTATTAAATTATGCATATTAAAAGTATTTAATATTCTAATATAACCAACAAACCATATTTTTTGTTAAAATTTACTAATAATTTATCAGAATTAGAATAATAATCACAGATTACACATCCATATGACAATATTAGATATCTTTTATAAAGTAAATTATAAGGTAGCAGGTATATTCTATACTTTCGGTTGTTAAAAGATGAGACTTGAGCTAAACTGGAACGGTATCCTGTATGCCCCTTTATATCAGGCCTGTTAACTCCATTTAGCACAATGGCTTGATCTTTAAAAAGTAAATGATAATGGAATGAGCTCTTTTGGCAGTGTGGGTTATAATGGAAGAGTTTATATAGTCAGCGTGGTATAAAGCCAAAACTCATTATTATTCCACTCCAATGTGGTGTAAAGCGAAAGATTCCGATTACATTTGGGGTTTAGATATCATTTATTATAGTTAATCCACACATTTGCGTAATCCGGGGATCCACCAGTTTATGGTATAAAACGCGGATCAAACATTCCATTGAAAACAAAAAAGCCTCCGCAACTGATAAACATTAGCTACGGAGACTTTATATGAATTTTAATAAGGGATCCTAGAACTATTAGATCCACTCAAAAAAAGTAATATTTATAACTGCTTAGAAGACGCTTTTAACTATTCCACCATCCACCCTGAGGGCAGCTCCATTGATACCGGAGGCCTTGGGACTACATACGAAAGCTACCAGATTGGCGATCTCCTCTGGTTGGAGCAGTCTGCCCAAAATGGAAGTAGGTCGGTTTTCTTCCATGAATTTTTTCATGCCTTCTTCTATGTCTACATCAGAAAATTGTTCTTTAATAAGTTTTCTGACACTTTCGGTTTCCGTAGATCCTGGCATCACAGTGTTTACAGTTACGTTGGTTCCTGAGGTTAATTCTGCTAAATTTCGCGAAATTGAAAGCATCATTGTTTTGGTGGCGCCATAGTGCCCCATATTTGGATCAGGGTTAACCGCTGTTTCAGAAGATATAAGAATTACCCTTCCTTCTCCTTTGTCGATCATTTTCTTAGTATAATACTGACTCATCCGAACCGCGCTCATGATATTGACATTAAAGATATTTTGCCAGTCCTCCTCAGTGGATTCAAAAAACGGAATCGCTTCGTAATAGCCTACATTATTGATCAAAATATCTACATCAGGATATTGTTCAATAATTTTATCGCAGTTTTCCTTCTTACCCAAATCACCTACAGCACTTTTGAAATTTTCGCTGCCAGTGCTTTCTTTTAGCGATTTGATAGCTTTGCTCACTGATTCCTCTGAGCGGCCATTAACGATTACCGTGGCCCCTTCTTTAGCGAGTGTATCAGCAATGGCAAATCCTATTCCTCCGGAAGAAGCTGTTACCAGGGCAGTTTTGTTTTTCAATTGTAAATCCATATTAATTTGATAAATTAGGTTATAAGTTTGATTTATATATTTACAACAGGTATATGGACCTTATGTTTAGCTTTAATAAAGCTTGGAATTTCAGTCAATTTATTGATCACATGATTTTATCTCCATAAGTGAAGCAGCGTAGAAGCTAATAATGCATCATTGGACAAGTACCTCAGGGGTTTTGAATCCATTCTATTCAAAACACTTCAAATTGATCAATACCCGGGATTTTGAGCGAAGTCATTTTTGGTTCTGTCTATTTGGGTTTGGGGGATAGGCCTTAGCAGGTGATGTTCTTGGATATTGGGACCACCATATGGATTATATTTCCGCACCCTTTCTATCAACTTCCCTGTTCGTTTTAAATCCGTCCATCTATGCAATTCTCCACAAAGCTCCCGGCCTCTTTCATCCAGAATTTCGTCTATACTTAATTGTTCAGGCCTGATTAGAGGAATAGCCATGCCAGGAAACGCGGCCCGTTTTCTGACTTCATTGAAGTAAAAGGCGGCTTCATCCAGTTTACCCTGCATCATCAAAGCCTCAGAGGCGATAAGATAAGTTTCTGCTAAGCGCATATACATGTAATCCCGCCCATTGTTTCTGGTGTATGGATACCGGTGCTTTTGGACAGTCGGTGAATTGACGGTATTTCTGTCTTTTATTCTGACAAGTCTATAAGGATATTTAGCCACGTCTGCATCCGGAACTTCCTGTATGATAGGGTCATTGGTAAACCATGCAGCTGTATCCCCTATGCTCTTGCCCTGAGGCAGATTGGGAGCATCGTTATATTCCCAGACTTCTTTAAAGGTCACACTGTATCTGGTATCATTGCGGATATGTAACCCTTCCTTTCTGTAATCATTACCAAACAAGGTGGTCAGGGCATAATCTGTAGGCCAAAACCTGGCAATACCTGTATGATACATATCGTCCCCTATCAATCCTGCCAATAACCATTGCCGAGGGGCAAAATAGCGCTGAAGCTCATTTCCAGGATTATTGACTTCGGGGTTATCCCCCCACTGAACTGCCCAAATTACCTCTTCATGTCTCTGGTTAAATGGATCAAATACATCTTTATATTGGTCCAATAACCTATGCCTACCTGAGGTTATTACCTGGATGGCAAGCGAAGCTGCTTTTTCCCAATTACCTATGGTGAGATATACCTTAGCAAGATGATTTACGGCCGCTATTTGGGTAGGCCTGCCATATTGGGGCTGCTGTGATGGTAAATGTTCTATAGCATATGTTAAGTCAGCAATGATAGCTTCATATACTTCGGCCTCCGGCACCCGGTAAGCTTCAAGCTCTACTTTCCGAGTTTCTTCCAAAGTAAGGTGCAAAGGTCCAAAGTGCTGCACCAATACAAAATAATAATGCGCTCTCAAAAACTTCGCTTCAGCAATTTTCTGAACTTTTAAGCTTTGGTCTAAATTAGGTATATCCTCTGCACGACTGATTACCGTATTGACGTAATTTATTCCTTTGTAAAACGGCTCCCACACCAGCTCATCCCCAGAAGGAGACAGTACGGTAGAGGAATTTAATCCAGCCCCATAAGTGTCCCACTCTGAGTTATAACTTTGGCCTTCCTGAAACAAATCTGTACCATACAAATTCATCAACATCCCAGGTTCTCTGCCATAAAACCCTCGTAAGGGAACATATGCGCCGATCAGTGCCTCATCCAATCCTTCAGCAGTAGAAAATTGAGTATCAGCCACTGTATCCGTTATCATATTTTCAGTAAGGTCCACACAGCTGGCAAAGCACAGGTTAATGATCCCGCACAGTATGATGTATTTTGTTTTTTTCATTTCGTTTTGATTTAGATGTGTATTAGAAGCCTACTTCTATACCTAGTAAGAATGTTCGGTAATTTGGCATATCGTGATTTCTTGCCCCCTCTGGATCTAATCCAGGAAAATCGGTAAAAGTAAATGGATTCTGGACACCTGCATATGTCCTGATTCTGTTAATATTTAATTTCTCCGTTAAAGGATTAGGAAGTGAATAGCCTAAAGTGATATTCCTGACCCTGATGAAGCTCGCATCAAAATAGGCCATAGGAGTAGAATAGGCATGGCCTCTCACCCTGGGCTGAGGAAATTCATTGCTGGGATTATCAGGTGTCCAGTAGTCTACATTTCTGGAGTTCAGGTTATACCCTCTTCTCAGATTGATCATTCCGCCCAAAGAAGTTCCTCCTGCCTCACTGTAAATATTTACTCCCTGGGTGGTATATATAAAAACTGCAAGATCGAAATTTTTGTAATTAAACCTATTGTTTATACTTCCCGACCAACTGGGTATATCAGAACCTAGTATAATACGGTCATTTGCATCTATTTTTCCATCCTGGTTGATATCACTTAATTTCATATCACCTGGACGCTGTCCATAACTTACAGCCGCTTCTCTTTCATATTCCTGCCAGATGCCTTCAAATCTCCAGTCATAATATACATTAATGGGCTGTCCTATAAACCAGCCGTTTCCAGGGTCATCTTCTTTGCCTCCATACAGCTCTATGATCTCGTTTTTATTAGTGTGGAACACCACATCAGTCACCCATTTGAACCCTCCCGGTTTTCTGGAATCAAAGTTTATTATGGATAAGTTAAACTCAAATCCCCGGTTTCTGGTAGAACCAATGTTTTCAAGTACACTAGCAAACCCTGAAGTGGGAGGTAATTGCCTATTCATCAGCAAATCGATGGTGTTTTGTTGATAAATACCTACAGTACCTGAAACCCTATTATTCAAAATGCCGAAATCAATACCCAAATCCAGCTGCCTTGTCCTCTCCCATCTCAATTCCGAATTGGCCAGCTCTAAATTTTGAAAACCGAAAACAGATTGGTCACCAAATGAATAGCCAACACGGCCTACCCTTCCCTGTGTCTGATAGGGATTGATACCCGTATTGCCCACATCTCCATAGCTAGCCCGGAATTTAACTTCATCAAAAAATTGCTGCCTACCAAAGAACCTTTCCTGATCTATCAGCCAGGCAAAAGCAGCAGAGGGGAATAAACCGTATTTATTACCTTCAGCAAGCCTGGAGGAGCCATCTACCCTGCCTGTTATGGTAAACATGTACCTGTCCATCAGCCCATAATTTACACGCAACATATAGGATTCCAACGCCCATTCATTCAAAAAGGAATTTCTACCGGTCGTTTCTTCAGCAGTCCCTATGTTGTGATATCGCTGCTGCTCGAAGGGGAGTCCTCTTACCGAAGTGGCCATACCAAGGGCCCGCATGGTCTGTACACTATATAAGCCTGTTGCTTTTATATTATGGTTTTCACCAAAATTCTTGCTGTAATTGATAATGTTTTCAAACAAAACATTACTCGTTCTGCTGTTTTCTATAGCAGCTGTAGAAGTCTGCCAAGTGTGGGTGCCTCTTTCATAGTAGGTCAAGTCAGGTGCAAAATTAAACCTATAACTCAACCCTTCCAGTAACTCAAGTTCCGCATAAAGATTGGCTATAATACGGGTCCTGTCTCTTCTGTCTATTACCAAGTCTCTGTTCAGTGCCAATACAGGAAAGCTTTCACCCACAGCAAATTCGCTGGTCAGTGCCCCTAACCCCCTTTCAGGCCAATCTAACGGGCTTCCCAAAAGCAGATCCCTAATATTGCCTCCTCTATGCTCATTACTGTAAGTAACCTGAGAAGTCACCCCTGCTCTGAGGCGTCGATTTACTTTTTGATCTAGGTTAACCCTGCCTACGAAACGGGAAAAATCATTGTTGTCCAATATGGATTTATGATCAAGGAATGTTCCGGAAATAGCATATTTCGTATCCTCCGTTCCTCCGCGCACGCTCAATTGGTGGTTTTGTTGCAACCCGGTTTCGAAGACCTCCTTTTGCCAGTCTGTATCAACACCATTTTGAATAGCTTCCCGTTCCCAGTCCATAAACAGGGCCTCATCTGTGGTATAAGAGCCATCCTGTCTGGCTGCCTGCCTCTGCATTTCTGTATATTGCTGTGCGTTCATTAAATCCACCCTATTCGCGATCCGCTGAATACCTGCGAATGCACTATATTCTATCTGGGTCTGCCCAGAAAAACCACCCCGGGTAGTGATCAAAATGACACCATTAGAACCCCTAGACCCATATATAGCTGTAGCGGAGGCATCTTTCAATATTTCTATGGACGCTATATCGGACGGGTTTATATCCATCAAATTGCCTTCAATGGGAATTCCATCCATCACGATCAATGGATCATTCCCCGCTACAAGTGATCTAGAACCTCTTATTCTTACTGTGGATCCAGCGCCAGGTCTATAGCTGTCCGCTACTACATCTACTCCTGCAGCTTTTCCCTGCAGTAAATTTTCGAAGGAATAAATAGGTTCGCTTATGATATCTTGCCTCCCTATAGAAGCTATAGATCCTGTCATTTCCCTTCTCTGTACTGTACCATATCCCACCACCACAAATTCATCTATATTATTATCAGATGGTATGAGTTTTATGGATAAAGTTTGCGCTTCTGTCAAAGTTACTTCTTGTGAATCATATCCGATATAGGAGAAAATCAACGTTTGTCCGGCTTCCGCGTCCAGGCTGAAATCTCCAGCTAAATCAGTAACTGTTCCTTTGGAGGTGCCTTTCACTATAATATTAACCCCTGGCAAAGGTTCGTCACTTTCCTGATCCCTCACCCTACCGCTTATCTGGATACGAATGGCAGGTGTAAGTGGGAGATTATCCATTTGCTCCCTGACAGCTATATTGGTATTGATCTGCTTGAACCGTAACTGGGTTACCTTAGTGATTTCCACTAAAAGGGATTCTAAATCAATCGATTTTTTTGATAGGGTAATTTTTTGGTTTAATCCCAATTTTCCCTCGTAAGTAAATACAAAATCGCTCTGCCGTTCTACCAATTTCAATATTTGATCGACTCGATAGTCCTTTAGCGAAAAATTAATGATCGTATTCTTTAGCTGTTGAGCATCTGAACTGGAGGCCAATACCATACTGGTCGCTATATGCAGTAGCATTCCTACCAGTAATATCCGGGCAAAGACCCCCATAGACTTGAGAAGTAAGGGTGTTTTCATAATTTATAGTGTGTATTTGGTTTATAAGGTGTTCTTTTAATTGTTGCATTATTGGTAGATTCTATCAGGAGCAGTCCATAGCTGATATGATAAGCTTCTTATGATCGATTTTATATTCCAGTGATATAGCATATGAAATGGACTCCAATATTTCCACCAGGGAATTATATTGGTATTTTCCTGTCACGGTACAAGCATACTGGTGTGGATCCATTTGCCATTCAACCTGCTCTATGTCATACCATTCCACCAATTCATCTATAGCGAGCTTTATAGGAGTATGGTCAAATATGATCTCACCTTTGGTCCAGGCAAATTCTTTATCTATATCTATCAGGTCCTTGGTAAAGGTCCCTTTCAAATGATCAATACTTATCTTTTCCTTTGGTATTAGGTAGTGGGACGAATGTGAATCGTTTACACTGACTTTTCCGGTTAATATCGCTACAGTCGTAAATGCCTCCTTTTTGGCATTTACAGTAAATGATGTTCCCAGTACGGTCACAGCCACTCCATCTGCCATTACTACAAAAGGAGATGCTACATGAGGCACGATGTCAAAAAAAGCTTGACCTTTAAGATGTACGGTACGGTTGGTTTGAAAATTGGCAGCAAATTTTAAAGATGAATTGCCTTGAAGATATACTGTGGATTTATCCGGTAGGATAATTCGTTTCCTTATTTTGTTCACAGTAATGATTTCCTGCCAATCTATTTCTTCTAAAGAATTTAAAATCGGCTTCTGCTGGTATTTTATCTGGAAAAGTAAAAAAGAGACTGTAAATAATAGACCAATGACTGCAGCATATTTCCATAAGAAAGACATGTCTGAAGTAACTTTTTTCTTTAAATAGCGGTTGAAAAAAATTCTTTGTCTAACTTTTATTGATTTTATCTGACCGGGTGATAAATACGGAGTCTCGGTTTCATATAGCTCATACCAGTGGTCCAGGATCTCCTGTTCCTCCCTGTTGATTGTACCATTTAACTGTTTATAGATAAGTTTCCTGTAATATGCTGAATTCATCACATGTATTGTATTTACACTTACATGTCCCTGATTTCACTCGGATATACCTAAAATTTGGATTGTGTAATTATTATTAAATGCTGCACTTATTATTTAAAAATTAACACTAAAAATTTTACGAAAAGAAAAAAACGCATACTAGCAGAGGAAAGTCTTTCAATTCATCTTTGATAATGGATAAAGACATGGAGATCCTGTTATTTACCGTCTGCGGCGAAAGCCCAAGTTTTTCGGCTATTTCTTTTGATGATAATCGATCATACCTGCTCAGTTTAAATACTTCCCTACACTTTGCTGGCAACATTTCGATCGAATGATAAATTTTCTCATATGCTTCTTCCAATTCAAAATCACCTTCCATATTCTCTATCTGAAGGTCCAGCCCATCTATTGATCGGATGGATATTTTTTGGTCCCGCACGGATTTGTAAAACTTATATTTGACGGCAGTAAAAAGGTAAGATTCTATATTGGTGTGAATGGATATTCTGGTCCGGTTATTCCAAAGGTCTACGAATATGTCCTGTACGATATCTTCAGCCTCTTGGGGATGGCCGGTTTTCTTCAGGGCATGAAGAAACAAGGGATCCCAATATCTTTCGAAAATCAACTCAAAAGATTTTCTGTCTCCGTTCTTAAAAACATTCAACAGGTTATTCTCGGATGTTTTCATGAAATCAAACATTATAAAATACGAAGCTAAAGCCATTTAAAACCTATTCTAGAAAAATGACTTTATGAAATCATTAAGAAAAAAAATTTAAAAAGCCCTAACCAGCAACTAAAATTCATCTACTAAAACAATTCCTATACAGGATTAAGGAAATGCTTAAAGACACTAATCAACAAAATATATACATAAATCCCTGTTTCAAATTCATGAAGCTTTGGCGACAACCTAATGTAAAAAATACACTGTGTTTTTTACCAAATTAAATTTTGTTTATTAGCATACCATTTTGAACCTTAGCTTGAAAGCAAAAACATCCTCTTTAATGAAATCTGCCTTCGGTATTTTTTAATTGATTTGTTTACATTTTTAGGTAAATTGCGTTTAAAAAAATAATCTTTTTGCATTTTTCACTGCATACAACCGTTGCCATTGGACCCTACAATACCTAATAATTAAATTAATATGACTAAAACAAACTGTATTCTACTATTATGCACATCAGAGACCACTCGCATATTAATTACTCCATTAGCTTGAGCTTTGAAGAGATTAAATTACCTCCTTTTCAAGATATTTTAGTACTGGCCAAAAATTCACCCCAAGGAAAACTAGGACTTAGTAAATCTTTTGAACTGCTTGTCCCTAATGGTTTTCACCTCATAGAAATTAATGATGATAAAGTTGAAGCTATATTTGTAAACAAAAAAATACTCAATAAAATTTCTGTTTCCAAAATAATAGAAATTCTAAAAGCAAAAGTGTTTCAATATATTTCGGAAGGAGAATTATTAATGGTGGATTTCAAAATTACCATTTCATATACTAATATAGAAATCAGTTAATAATGAAAACGCTGGCTGGTGATTTTGTAAATAAAAATTTTATATCTACATCTCCTTATTCCGGGGTTACTGCTATCAAAAGTGATCTTATTTCTCATTCTGCAATTGTGGTATTAGATGAGAATACCAATAATTATTTAGGACTTCTTACGCCCCTAGATCTTATCCTAAGGCCCCATAATCTGGTAATCGACTGTTTAACCGAAAAACCAATGCTTTCCTATCAAACACCTATAACTCATGCTTTGGCTACGATGTTTAAGCATCATGAGGAAGTGTTACCTATAGAAAATCAAAATAAATTCGAAGGCCTGGTTTATAAGAACGACCTCATCGACTACCTCTCAAAGCAAAACATCAAACAGCATAAATACATCTTACAGGGAAATGACAGTCTCAAAAACACGAAAAATATTTTATACGCCATCTATCAAAGTACGCAATCTATCCGATATTTGATTGCACCTGATTATTCAATAATATTTTTCAACAAAACTGCAGAGGAAAAAACTTTTACCTATAACAATAAGAAACTGAAAATTGGTGATAATTTTACCCATGTTTTTGAAGATTTGATGCAGAAAGACCAACATTTCAAAAACGATTTTTATAAAGCCATTAAAGGCAAACATGTGGTTAGGGAAAGCAGGGTGTCAGACATTCCTAAAACTGTATGGATCAAATCAGAATATTTACCTGTTTTTGATAATAATACTTTAATTGGTATATCTCTTACCATTCATGACATCACTGAGCGAAAAAACAGGGAAATCTTCATTAAAAAGCAGAATAAAATTCTGAAGGATTTAATATTTTTTCAATCACATAAAGTCAGACGGCCCATTGCTAACATCATGGGCAGTTTACAGCTAATAGATACTTCAGAATTAAGCGAAGCTAATAAGGAAGCTATTGATTTGATATCTAAAGCTACGGTTGAATTCGACAGCATCATTAAGCAAATAGTAGATACAGCTCATTATTGGACGGATAACGATCTTTCCAAATAATCTGGCCAAATATATTCCATACTTATTCTTAACAATTTAATGAGGTGAAACAATCTTAACCTCAATAATACCAACTTATTTGTGGCAGCTAAAAGTATCAATAGTTTACCGTTTTTTTATACACTGAAAACCAAATCATTATTTTACCCAGCTGTTTTTGATGATATTTTGTTACATTGCCACCGATAAGTTCTTTATATTATTTCTTCTAGCGGAAAGGTTTTACTTAACGTAGATTAATAGGGAATTGTGTGCAAATCACAAGCTGTCCCGCAACTGTAAGTAACGCACAAAAGTTTTTACCCATTTTGTCCACTGCCTAAAGCGGGAAGGGCGGTAAAAATGTTACAAGTCAGGAGACCTGCCTTATCTGTATTGACAGTGCTTTCGTGGAATGAAGTAGTCAGGTGATGTACACATAAAATTTCAATAGGAACATTTTGCCTTATTTTCGAGGCATAATTATGCCTCCCTATATTTTACAGTATCAAAATTTTACACACTTACTTAGTTACACATAGCATTTTGAAGTTTAGCATAAAGGCTTTTATGTGATTTAATCATTTAAAAACTAACAAAATGCAAACACAAAACCTAGGCTACCCGAGGATTGGCAGCCAATATGAGCTCAGGAAAGCTTCCGAACTTTACTGGTCCGGTAGCATTACAGTTGATCAATTATTGGATACCGGAAAAAACATTCGACGGCAAAATTGGTCACTACAGAAAAAAGCTGTAATAAACTTTATTCCAAGTAACGATTATTTTTTCTATGACCTGGTCCTTGATGCCAGCCTGATGGTCAGTGCCATTCCAAACAGGCATTACCAGTTAATTAAAAACAGCCAACTTTCAGAAATTAACCTCTTATTTGCCATGGCCAGGGGTTACCAAAAAAAGGGCAGGACGTTACCGCTATGGAAATGACAAAATAGTTTGATACCAATTATCATTATATAGTCCCGGAATTTAACGCAAGTCAAAAGTTTAGCTATTATTTAAATAAAGAGGTAAATGAGTTTTGGGAAGCCAAATAATGGCATCCATACAAAACGCGTCTTATTGGTCCGGTTTCATATTTGCTTCTGGGCAAAGGAAAGGAAAAAGATTTCCATAGGCTGGAACTGAACACTCGGCTATTACCAGTTTATCTTGAGGTATTGGAAGCTTTGTCGGAAGCATACAGAAATGGTTCAATGGATGGAAAAAGAAGTATCTGTAATCATTGCCATGCCAGCTTTGGATAAATACGGATTGTGGTTTAAAAAAACCGCAATTGCGCGAAAACAAAAATAGCCCTTTTCCAAATGTGGGCCGCGGCAAAAGTCTTGTGGGCATCGACCTCTAAACCTAGTGTTTAAAACTTTAACAGGCAATTCTTCTGGCAATTGCCTATTTATTCTTACCTAAAATATAAAGCTATTTAATATTTAATGATCTCAGGTCATGGCCTAATATATCCCTATGGTATTATAATTAACCAGGGAATATCAAATGCGTAAAACCAACCTTACCCATAAACTAACAAGCACAGACCGTGTTAAATCGATTTGGAGAAGATGAATCAAATTATTCCATAAATAAAAAGATTAAATACAACACAATAACTAGTTATAAATCAATACATTAAAATCAATATTATGGAGAACGATAGGATTGAAAGATCCATTACACGAATCTTTAAAGCCGTATTTCCCAATAGCACCAACCATTATGATACCTTGTTTGGTGGTACGGCCATGCACCTGATGGATGAAGTAGCCTTTATTACGGCCACCCGGTATACCAGAAAAAAGGTGGTAACAGTCTCATCAGACAGAATCGATTTCACAAGGCCAATTCCATCAGGAACAATTATTGAACTGATTGGTAAGGTGATCCATATAGGTAACACCAGCCTGAAAGTATCCGTAGAAATATATATAGAAGAGATGTATTCACAAAACCGTGAAAAAGCTATCAGTGGCACATTTACTTTTGTGGCCATAGATGATCAGAAGAAACCTGTAAGAATAAAATAAACCATCGAGCTAGCCAAAGAAAAATACTTTCCAGCCCCTATTATATATATTTAAATCACAAATAAGTAACTTACTCAATTATAAAAAAACTTCCCCTTAGCATTAGGTAGCAAAATAGAAAAATAAAATATTTAATAATGAAAATACGGATCTATATCATATTTATAGGACCATAAGTTCTTGTGTTTAAGCTTTACTTTAATGATCGAGTATTAATTTGAATGATATAAATATATTAACCCATTGAATGTGGCTTCATGCTCACTTTTATATGAAAGCTTTCCTCCTTTTCTATTTATTATCTATGAGCCTTAATGGTGCTATAGCCCAGCAAATTGATAAAATTACACAGCCTACTTTTATGGCGCACAGCCAGAAATATTTTGAATCCTGTGGTGTAGAAGGAAGTCTGGTCATTTATGATATGGGAAATTCGGAGTGGTTGGTGAGTGATACAGTAAATATTTATGTGCCTACCTTACCTGCTTCAACTTTTAAAATTGCAAATCTACTCATAGCATTAGCAGAAAAAGTCATCGATGATGAGGAAGAAGTTATACATTATAAAGGTGGTATTGATACTTCCAGATATGGTTACCGTCCGGGTACATACCGGGATATGACAGTAAGTGAAGCATTTGAAGCATCAGCTGTCTGGGTATTTCTAGATTTGGCTAATAAAATTAAAAAAGACACTTATACGCAATACCTGGATAAGATACAGTATGGAAATGGAATCGTGGATGATGAAGAAATTGATTTTTGGAATTACGGCAAATTGCTGATTAGTCCTGTGGATCAATGTAAGTTTATTGCTAAACTTTATAACTATAACCTCCCTTTTTCTAAGTCTGACATTGCTATCGTAAAAGATGTTATGTTGACAGAAATAGGTAAAAATTATAGAATTCATGGTAAAACAGGCTGGACCACGGAAAAAGAAATGAATATAGGCTGGTGGGTAGGATATGTAGAAACCAAAAACAATGTCTATATCTTTGCCACCCGAATAATGCAGGATAAAAATAACTTATCTAAAGACTTTGGAAGATGTAGAATATTGATCACAGAACGAATTTTTGAAGATCTTCGACTATTGGATTGATGTATTAGTAAATATAATTTCCCTTTGGTGGCAAATCTGGTATTTTATAGGAAAAGTATTCAATCCATAAATTAGTCTTTTATAATAAAATAAAAGATGGGAGGTGAAAAAAAATTTGGGTGAAAAAGGCTAACCTCCCCATATATTAAAAAAATCTTTTATTGCAATCTAATTTCCATGTCTTCCAACAACTCATAATATTTTCTAATAATCCTGTCCCAATCTGTAAAATGCGCCTCTTCAAGATGGGATACATCCCCGTCTGCGGTTTGGCTGACAAATTTCACGGAATAATTGCTCTCATTCAAACTGCCGGAATTAGTGATTATAATCCTACTACGGATAGTCTTGCCTCCATTATTAAATGCGTCATAGCGCCATGCCGTAATAAGATACCCTGCATTAAAATCAATCGTTTCCAAAACATCATATTCCTTAGTGATAATCGAAATCAAAATTTTCCATGCTTCTGAATTAGATAATGATTTCCTGACTTTAATAGGTATACGATGGTTGATTTTATCCGAGTAGATAGAAACACGATAGGCCTCGTCATCCATTAGTTTTACATTTTCGACTACAGGGATATCCTCTGATGAGGTATCTTGATTACAATAAGTCCTTACAAAGCTAATATACCCTTCTTTAACTACTTCTACTTTAAAGCAAGTACCTTTTGGCAATAAAAGATCATACTGACCAAATGCCAGGGAATTACCGTTTACCTGTATAGAGGCATCCGCAGGTAAAGACTCTAATCTGACCACCCTATCTTCCAGTTTAACACCGTATATTATGGGTGGGATATTTTCTCCGCTATCCTGGTTGCAGAATTTTTGGACTACATCCGCATAGCCTTTTTTAATCACTTTCAACTCTACGCACTCACCATATGGCACCACTATGCCAGTAGTTCCTTCTGCCATTTCTTTTCCGTTGATAAGATAGGCATCAGCCTGGGGTTGGATATCGAGCTGAACATAACGGTCTTTTAATTCAAAAATTTCTTTTACAGGAGGTAATTCTTTATCAGAGACATTATAGTAAGTAGTTTTCTTAGATACGTATCCAGTTTTATTGACCGTTATTTCGGCCATTTGCCCTTCGGGAATGATGACGCTGGATTTACCTCGTCCCAGTATCTCTTCACCGTTTAAAAAAACGGCATCATCATAATTAGACTCTACTTCCACCATCCTATTGACTAAAAGGACTTTCATTTCCTTCTCATATTTTTCAGTTTTCGGAAACTCCAGGACCACCGGTTCATAACCTGCTTTGGCAACTATTATTTTATTATCTGAATTCTTCTCAAGTTTTAAGCTTATTTCACCTATACCCAATGGAGTATTTTTACCCCTATCACCATCTTCCATCTTAGAAAACACCGCGTCAGAGTGGTTGCTAGTCAATTTGATTTTATTCTGTGCTGAAACAGGGACGGAATAACTGAAAAAGCTAATCAACATTAAAGATATAATAACGCTGTTTTTATGTGCTTTAGGTTTCATTATTTACAGGTTAGGAGAAAGTATAAATCTATGTTAAAGTAATTTTTAACGTTATATAAGCCATGTTATCTTTTAAATAGAAGACAAAATAAACAGTGATTTGATACAATATTAAAATTTTTCTTAACCCTTGGCAATACCCCCAAAGGGGTATATTTCAGGATCCCGTAATGGTAATGAATTTTATACGTCCTATTATTGATTATTCATAAATATAAGCTAGTTGAACTTTATAATGGGATGGTTTAATTATAGATCTGTTAATACAAAATGTTATTTTAATAAAAAATGCATTTTTGATGGCACAAATTTGGATGTATGGAAAATAGGAATGTAAATTTGCCACATGCAGGGAAAGCAACATAAAATTATGTTATCAGTCAAGAATGTGTTTACACATCTTCTTGCTGTGTTTTTGCTTGCCCTTTCTTTAGCGGATCATGATGAAAAGGTTTTTGTAGGAAAAGATTATCAATCTGCGGCGGTAGAAGCGCTGGATTATGATTTTGTAGATTTTCCTACCTCGGTTTCCAGGCATAATATGCCGGCTTTTTCAAAAGTTCAAAGAGAAGCTATTTTGCCTTTGGCCGTGGTATTTAAGCTGGAAATCAGCAATATCATCCCTACCTTAAAATTACCTATACAATTATACGGTATACCTCTTACTATACTGACAGTGCTGGAACTCATTGTGTGTTCCAACGCGCCTTAATTTTTTAAATGCTCAGTACCCAATAATTGAGCCTTCAATGCTGTCTGTTTGACAGCAAAAGTACCCTGTATTTATATATTTCAGTTTTTAAGTAACAAATTATGATATTCTTAAGCATGCTTAAGGTAAAAGCACCTGTTTTTACTTTTGCAAACTCTCTTTTCCTGACTATGGGATTTCTCATTATGATAATGCTGTGTACCGGATGCAATACCGGACATAGTAAAAATGATGACAAAAACACCTTACTCAACATACCTGTGCTTCAGCTTTCCGCACAATCCATCGAAGTACCACAGTCTTATATATGTGAGATTCAAGCCATCCAATTTGTAGAGGTCAGGGCCAAAGTCGAGGGATTTGTGGACAAAATCTACGTGGATGAAGGAGAATTCGTCCAGAAAGGAAAACCACTTTTTCAACTGACTTCAATGGAGTTTAATGAAATGGTAAATGGTGCCAATGCCAGATTAATGCAGGCCAAAGCTGAAGCCAATGCAGCAAAACTGGAAGTAGAACGGCTGAAAATACTGGTAGATAAAAACATCATCACGTCATCAGAATTAGACTTGGCAAAATCAAAAAGAGCAGTGGCAGAGTCAGCTATAGCCGAAGCCGAATCTACGTTAAAAAATGCTCAGACCGGATTATCCTATACTACGATAAGAGCTCCATTTGATGGCATTGTAGACCGAATACCCTTTAAAACCGGAAGTCTGGTGACCGCAGGTGATCTGCTGACTAATATTACCGATGTCTCTGAGGTTTTTGCTTATTATAGGATAAATGAAAATGAATACCTCACCTATATGAGGAATAAAATAGAATCCCAAGGAGAGGAAGCATTAGCAGAGGATATGAAGCTAATCCTTTCAGATGGTGAAATATATCAACATGTAGGCACATTGGAAACCATGGAAGCTGACTTTGAAAGAGGTACAGGATCCATTGCCTTTAGGGTACGATTCCCTAATCCCCATGGTCTGCTCAAACACGGAGCCAGCGGTAAAATCCAGATGTCCACTCAGTTAGATAGTATCTTTTTGATCCCTCAAAAATCAACTTTTGAGATCCAGGATTTTAATTATGTTTATGTGGTGGATAAAGAAAACACGGTGAAGGTGAGAAGTTTCAAACCATTAAGGCGACATGATGTGTATTATGCCGCAGAAGGATTCCAATCCGGAGATAAAATCATCTATGAAGGTATTCAGCAGGTAAAAGATGGTATGAAAATTCAGCCAAAAACTGTGGATAATAAAGAAGCTTATGGTGATCTGATGGAAGTAGCCTCTTTAACAAATAATTAAATTTTTATGTTAGAGCTCTTTATCAAAAGACCGATCTTATCCACGGTCATATCTATATTTATCACACTTCTGGGTATTTTGGCATTGACATCTTTGCCCATTACCCAGTTCCCGGAAATCGTCCCTCCATCGGTTACTGTAACAGCACGCTATACCGGTGCCAATGCTGAAGTACTTTCCAAAGCTGTGGCCACCCCACTGGAGCGGGCCATTAATGGCGTACCAGGTATGGCTTATATGTCCTCTGTCAATACCAATGACGGTATTACCGTCGTGACAGTAGTATTCAATGTGGGTACAGATCCTGATCTAGCGGCGGTAAACGTCCAAAACAGGGTAGCTTCTGTACTGGATGAACTTCCGGAAGAAGTGATCCGGGCAGGGGTTCAGACTGAAAAAGAGGTGAACAGTATGCTTTTATACCTTAACCTTTACAGTAGTGACTCTGTGCAGGATGAACGTTTTATCTATAATTTTGCTGATATCAATATCCTGCCAGAACTTAAAAGAATAGATGGGGTAGGTTTCGCAGAGATAATGGGTTCAAGAGATTATTCGATGAGAATATGGCTCAACCCAGGTAGAATGGTATCCTATAACCTATCCCCACAGGATATAACCGAAGCCATAAGAAGACAAAATGTAGAGGCCGCACCCGGCAAATCAGGGATCAGTTCAGACCAATCCCCCCAAATGTTACAGTACGTTCTTAAATACACAGGAAAATTCAATCAGCCTGAAGAGTATGAAAACATTACCCTTAAAGCACTACCTGATGGATCACTACTTAAAATTAAAGATGTAGCAGAAGTGGAATTTGGCTCTCAGGATTATAATATGGTATCTATGACAGATGGAAGGCCATCAGCCTCAATCATGATCAAACAGCGACCAGGTTCCAATGCCCGTGAAGTAATAGCCAATATCAAAGCCAAAATGTCTGAACTCGAAGAAGCTTCTTTTCCCCCAGGCATGACCTTTAATGTTTCCTATGATGTATCCCGATTTTTGGATGCCTCTATATCAGAAGTTTTAAAAACTTTATTGGAAGCATTTATATTAGTGTCTTTGGTAGTGTTTATCTTCCTTCAGGACTTTAGATCTACTTTGATACCGGCTATAGCGGTACCAGTATCTTTGATCGGTACGCTGTTCTTTATGCAGATGTTTGGCTTTTCCATAAACTTGTTGACACTGTTTGCATTGGTGCTGGCCATAGGTATAGTAGTAGATAATGCTATAGTAGTGGTGGAGGCAGTACACGTAAAAATGCATGAATTAAAAATGTCAGCCTATGATGCCACAGTAGCGGCTATGAAAGAAATCGGGGGGGCCATCATCGCTATTACCATGGTCATGTCTGCCGTATTTATTCCTGTGGGTTTTCTCTCTGGACCTGTAGGGATATTTTACAGGCAGTTTTCACTGACACTGGCCATAGCGATCGTCATATCGGGGGTAAATGCACTCACTTTATCACCGGCCCTTTGTAGTATACTGCTTAAACCAGCTCATGGAGATAGAAAGAAATCATTGCTCCAGAGGTTTTTCACGGGATTTAATAACCGATACGATAAACTATCCCGAAAATATGCCAGAGCTCTGAAACTTATATCGGGAAGACAGGTGGTTACATTTGGAATTTTAGGTGTATTTTTCTTAGCTACCTATGGTATCAGCAGTATACTGCCTTCGGGGTTTATCCCCACAGAGGACCAGGGTATGATCTATGTCAATGTCACTACTCCACCAGGTGCCACTGTGGAAAGAACCAAAACTGTACTGGATGAGGTTCAGGCTGCATTGCTTCCATTAGAAGAAGTAGAGACTATATCTACCTTGGCAGGCTATAGCCTGATGACCGAAACAGCGGGTGCTTCCTATGGCATGGGCATGATCAACTTAGTAGGCTGGGGTGATCGCGAAGCCAATGTTCCAGCACTGATAGAAAAATACAAAGAAAGGACAGCTCATATCAGTGGAGCTGATATCCAGTTTTTCTCCCCTCCTACCGTACCTGGTTTCGGAAATGCCAGTGGATTCGAACTAAGGCTTCAGGATAAAACCGGGGGCGGATTGGATCAGACTGCCAGAACAACGGAGGAATTTGTAACTGCCCTAAATGAAAGGACTGAATTGCGGGAAGTATTCACCAACTTTGATCCTACTTTTCCGCAATATGTATTACATGTAGATCATGATAAGGCAGCGAGACTTGGAGTATCAGTAGATGGAGCCATGGAAACCTTACAAAGTTTGGTAGGTAGCTTTTATGCTTCCAATTTTATACGCTTTGGGATGATGTATAAGGTCATGATACAGGCCGCTCCTGAATACAGGACTAATCCAGAAGCCATTCTTCAGATGTATGCAAAAAGCGAAACGGGACAAATGGTCCCCTACTCTTCCTTTGTATCTATGGAACGGGTCTACGGACCGGAACAGCTTACTAGGTACAACATGTTTACCTCCGCCATGATTAATGGAGATGCGGGCACAGGATTTAGTTCAGGAGATGCCATTCGCGCTGTAGAGGAGACTGCTCTTGAAGTTTTACCGAGGGGCTATGCTATAGATTGGTCAGGTATGACGCGAGAGCAGATAGAATCGGGCAACCAGGCGATATATATTTTTATCATATGTCTGGTTTTCGTCTATTTATTATTAGCCGCCCAGTACGAAAGTTACCTATTGCCACTACCGGTGATCCTTTCTCTTCCGGCAGGTATATTCGGTTCGTTTTTATTTCTAAAAATTATGGGGTTAGAAAATAATATTTATGCGCAGGTATCACTCATCATGCTCATAGGCCTACTCGGAAAAAACGCGATACTCATCATAGAAATAGCCATACAAAGCAGGGCCAAAGGCTTGAGCATCATGCAATCGGCCATCACAGGCGGGGTGGAAAGGTTAAGACCTATATTGATGACATCCTTTGCATTCATTTGTGGATTGATCCCGCTAACGCTAGCATCCGGTGCAGGCGCTATAGGGAACAGGACCATAGGGACCGCAGCAGCCGGAGGTATGCTCATAGGTACATTGGTAGGGATTTTTCTTATCCCCGGCCTCTATGTGGTTTTTGAAACATTGGCCACTAAGCTCCGAAAAAAGAAAAATACTTCTGAACACGCCATAAGCTAATTTAACATGCGCCTAATTAAATATATATTTCCTCTCACGGTCGCTATCTTTATCTTGGCTGGGTGTAAATCTAGCAGGGAATTGACCGATAATAAAGTATTGACCTTACCTGAATACTATGAAACGGCAGATACTCTGCCTAGCATAGCAGGAAAGGATTGGAGAATGTTTTTTGATGATCCATTTTTGCACAGGTTAATTGACACCGCTTTTGTGCATAACCAGGATTTGCAGAAAACACTGGAAAACATCAATATTTCCAGGGCCAGGCTCAAAGCAGCCAAACTGGGTCAGCTGCCAGATATAAGCGCCGTGGCTGGGGCAGGTGTAAGGAGGTTTGGAGACTATACCATGGACGGTATAGGCAATACAGACACCAATCTATCTGAAACACTCCCTGTAGATAAACGGCTCCCAAATCCCTATACCGATATCATAATAGGAGCAGAATTCAACTGGGAAATTGATATTTGGGGCAGGTACGCCAATCAAAGAAGGGCTGCGGCCGCCAGATTTATGGCCTCCCAAGAGATGGCCAACCATATACGTTCCTGGCTATTGGCAGAAGTTGCCTTTCAGTATTATGAACTCATCAGTCTAGACAGGGAAATTGAAGTACTGGAAAACAACATAAAATACCAGTCAATGGCCTTTGAATTATCTAAAGACCTGAAAAATTCAGGTAAGGAGAACCAATTGGCTGTAGACCAGTTTGAAGCGCAGCTACTAAATTCAAAAGCCCTATTAATATTTAAAAAGCGGGAGATAAGGACTGTAGAATTAAATATCAGTGAACTGATGGGAGTATACCCTGATAAAATAGAACGGGGGAATATAGCCAAGGCGGATAGATTGCCTGAAATTATGGAAATAGGTGTACCGGCGGACCTGCTCAGGTACCGCCCTGATATACGAAATGCAGAAAAAGAACTGATAGTTAACAAAGCAGATGTAGAAGCAGCACGCGCAGCATTCTTCCCTTCCTTTAGATTATCGGGTATGGCAGGCTTCAATGCTTTTAATTTTGCCAGGCTGTTTCTCAATCCGGCATCTTCAGTTTATCAGTTAGGCGCTGGCTTGACGGCTCCTTTGTTCAACCGTGGCCAGATAAGAGCTGCCTATGAGTCTGCAGGAGCTTCTCAGCGCATTGCTTATTTGGATTACGAACAGACTGTATTACAAAGCTATCTGGAAGTACTGGATATGGTAAATGTTTATACCACCTTAGAAGAGCAGCTGGTACTTAAAGAACAGGAAGTAGCTGTCCAAAAAAGATCTGTCGAAAACTCCAACACGATGTTTTCTGTTGGTTATGCCAATTATTTAGAAGTCATCAATAGCCAGAGCAGGGCATTGATGGCGGAACTGGAATACATAGAACTTAAGCGGGACCAACTTCAATCAGTTGTTTCTTTGTATAGATCACTTGGCGGGGGTTGGCTTTAGTTGCCGCCACGCAAAGTAGCCACCGGAAATGAGGGTCCGGTGGCTTTATTTTTATATCGATAAGAATATACATTCATTTTATTTAGTATTTCATCTGTTTATATTTTGTTTTTTAAAGGTCAGATGGAATCTCGCATGGTTATAATCATTCCGGTATGTGGGTTTTCCTCATGCTCGATTTCATATAACTATTAATGAACTTCACCGTTAAAATAAACAATTTTAAACTAATGGATAGATCTAGATAAAGATTTAGCATATTTGGAAGCTTAACTTTTTAATAACACTTCTGATCTATAGGAGTTAAATATTTTACGATCGATTTAAAAAAATAACTGAAAAATCAGTTAATATTGATAAGTAGCTACTGAAAGCATTCTAAGAAATATTTCACCTATTGTTTTTGAGACATAGCAAACCTCTCATAATAAGCGTACTTATCAAATTATTTACCAACAATTTCAATTACACCAGTACAGAACATGTTAAAAGGAGAATTAGACAAGCGTTACATTTTTATTAAGAAACTCACCTTTACATTATTATTTTTCATATTATTTATATTTGGACTGATACAGGCCAGGGATTTTATAGTCCCCCTACTTCTGGGTGTTCTTTTTTCGTATTTATTGTTTCCTATCGTTGGTTTTCTTGAAAAACATCGATTTCCACGGATCCTTTCTATTCTTATAGGTATATTGGTAGCTGTGGGGATACTTATTTTAGCAATAAATTTTTTTTCAAACCAAATAGCCGTTTTTGTAGAAAACATTCCTGAAATCAGAGAACAGGCTGCTACCAATCTGGAAAGAATGCGAGATAACATTTCTTCTTCTATTGGAGTCTCCCAAGATAGGTTTAGAACGTGGGAAGAGGATATTACCAGTGGGCTATTTCAGGCATCTGAAGAGATGCAAACCATATTTGCTGCTACTACTAATACAGCTGTCAATATAGGACTTATGCCTGTATTTATCTTCTGCCTGCTTTATTACAGAAATAAATTCCACGATTTTATCATTCAGATGGTCCCCAAAGGCTCCGAAGATAAAACAGAGCATATGCTTGGGGAAATCAACCTAGTAACCCAAAAATATATGACCGGCGTATTTATAGTGGTTTTTATATTATCTATCGTACATTCAGTAGTTTTCATGATAATCGGCTTGGATTATCCTATTTTCTTTGGGGTTACTGCTGCCCTCTTTAATTTTATTCCTTATTTTGGAACACTGATTGGCGCTGTATTGCCACTATTATATGCTTTTTTGGCCATGGATGGCACTGATTATGTAGTTTGGGTACTTATTTATTTTGTCATCATCCAATTTGTAGAAAACAATATCCTTACCCCAAACATCACTGGAGGTTACATAAGCTTAAATCCGTTTATCACCATTTTAACCCTTATTTTTGGGAGCATGATCTGGGGTGTGGCCGGGATGCTGATCATTATGCCATTTATGGCCATGGTAAAAATTGCCTGTCAACATATCAGTTTTCTACATCCTGTAGGATATTTATTGAGTGATAAAGGTACAGAACAATATAGCATATCCTGGAAAAAAATAAAGGCCTTGTTCAGCAAAAAGAAAAAGAAATCCTAAGTGATCATC
This sequence comes from Anditalea andensis, assembly GCF_000714815.1. Taxonomy (GTDB): domain Bacteria; phylum Bacteroidota; class Bacteroidia; order Cytophagales; family Cyclobacteriaceae; genus Anditalea; species Anditalea andensis. Next base: position 149,309 of record NZ_JMIH01000034.1, read on the forward strand.
CACATAATAGCTATAAAATGTGTGATAGTACCTAACAATACAAATAAATGCCATATGGTGTGAGCAAATTTCATTTTCTTATTGATATAGAATACTATGCCAACAGTATAAAAAATACCTCCTGCTACTATGAGCACCATTTCTATCAATCCAAGTCTCTGTACCAATGGCTGAATAAAAAATACAGCCAACCAGCCCATACTCAAATATAATATAAGAGAAAGTCGGGAAAATTTATGGGTATAAAATACTTTATACACTACCCCAATAAGTGTAAGGCACCATATTACCCCAAAATATATCCAACCTAAAGTCCCTCCCAGCGCTATTAATAAAAATGGAGTATATGTGCCAGCTATCAAAAAATAAATGCTTATATGATCAAAAGTCCTCAATAACGGTTTGACTACAGGGGATTGGACAGCATGGTATAAGGTGGAAAAAGTATACAGAAGCATTATTGAACTGCCAAAAACACAAGAGCTAAAAACATATACTGCAGTCCCATTCAATACCGAAAAAGTAACCAGCAATGCAATGGCCACTACACTGAACAGAATACCAAAACCATGCGTAATGCTATTAGCAAATTCTTCCTGTAGCGTCTGTTTTCTTTCCACTTTTCCAGCCATGTACAAAGTTATTTTTTTTAACTTAAAACCTCCCCTTTTAATAAAAATTCATTTTTGATGTATGATTGGTTTATGTCCATAAAATTTATTATGGATTCTTAATATTAATAAACCATAGTTAAAAAAATAATTGCATTTATATCTACTGAAAAAATTCGTTATATACTTTTTTATAATAACAAATAGGACTTCGCTACCATTTACATCCTCCTGAAAATGGTGCATTTATCATCAGGCATCCCCTTATTGGGCTATAGTGTTTTTTTGATTTCACTATAGCCTTTTAGGAGTTATGAACTACAGGAAAGCATGGAACAGCCGGCTTTCTTGCCGGCCCAGTCCGGCCTTTTGGCAAAGAATTTATCAAATCTGTCAGTATAAGGTTCTTTTAAGGCTGCTTGAAGTTCTTTAAAAAGGGTATTTGTTCCCTGTTCTAGTTCTTCTATGGCTTGATGCAAAAGGTAATTCCTGAGAATAAACCTAGGATTGGCAGCCTTCATTTTCTTTATAGAAACTGCTCTGTCACATTGGTTGGTTTTTAGTCGTTGTATGTATTTTTGCAAAGTTTCAAATAACTTGCTAACCCCAGCTTTGGAAGGCTTATCGTAAAAGCTGTCAGAAAAATGGACATAAGCTTCTTCCTCGGAGGCCAACTCAACATCGAGGTCTATCAATAGCTGATAGAAAATAGTCATATCGGGACTTAGCTCATTCAACATTTCTTCTATCTCTAGAATTAACTTTTTATCTCCTTCTCTTACTTCATCCAGTCCTAATTTATCTGCCATCATCTCGAAATATTTTTTAAGATAAAGAGGTTTGTACGCTCTTAGTGCCTTTTCTAGTTCATCTGTTTTTTCAAACAGCGGTACCAGTGCATTTGCCAGGCAGCCTAGGTTCCAGTGGGCTACGGCGGGCTGGTTGCCAAATGCATATCTCCTGCCAGGAAGATCAGTGGTATTGGGAGTGAAATTATTGTCATAATCATCCAGAAATGAATATGGTCCATAATCTATAGTCAAACCCAATATCGACATGTTATCAGTATTCATTACCCCGTGCACAAAGCCTACCCGCATCCATTCCACGATCATATCAGCTGTACGTTCCTGGATTTCCATAAACCAGCGGATGATGCTATCATCACCTTTAATATGAGGGTAATGCTGCTGTATGGTCCATTCCACCAGATTTTTTAGGTTCTCCACTTCTTTTCTTGAAGCCGGCATTTCAAAACTTCCAAACCGAAGAAAGCTCGGGGCCGCTCGCAGAACTATAGCTCCGGGTTCATAAGCTGCATTACCGTTATAAAACATGTCCCTTAAAACATTGTCCCCTGTAGTGACCAAACTAAGTGCTCTCGTAGTAGGTATACCCAGATGGTGCATGGCTTCGCTCATCAAATATTCACGCACAGATGACCTTAATACTGCCCGTCCATCAGCACCCCTTGAATAGGGCGTCAGTCCCGCTCCTTTTAATTGTAATTCCCAGCTTTTACTGTTTGGTGCTTTCCATTCTCCCAGTGTAATGGCCCTGCCGTCCCCTAGCTGACCAGCCCAATTGCCAAACTGATGCCCAGCATAATTTGCTGCATAAGGCTGCATCGTAGGATTCAAATGATTCCCTGCTAGCATGGCAATTTCCAGGTTATCCATAGGTTTTTCTATCCCTATTTCCTGAGCCAGTTCATCAGACCATGCTATCAGCTGAGGTGACTTGACTTTGGAAGGTAAAACCTTGGCATACATTACACCCGGGGTCTGCCTTGGCGTAAGTTCACCACTTTCATCTCCTGGGAAATTACCTATAAATTTATTGTCAAATATTTTATCTATAATCCTCTCCATATATTCTTTATCAGATTAATACCTTTTCATTATCCTTGAATCCCTTAAGCTTTAACATCCCGTAAGGATAGCTTTTTAACAGCATGCTGTCCAAATGCCTTTCCCCTAACTTGAGCTCAGGCTAATCTGGGTAAACCAAGTGTTTCCGACATCAAAATATTTAATATTTAAATACAAATGTACGGGCGTATGTATAAATGAAAATTGCTGGAAAATGGTTCGTCCTACATCTACAATGCCGCTTTCTTCTATATATGGTCTGATAAAGAATATTAATTTATCATTATACCCAGGCAAGTCTGTTTATAATCAAAAAAAAAGGATCTGAAAATTCAGATCCTTTTTTTTGATTTACAATTTTCTAAGGCCTTTCTTTTCTTCCTTAGACGCCTCTTTGATACTGATGGCCAAACCACCACCAGGAGCAATATGTTGTTTCAATTTAGATGTAGCATTTACCAAGAATTTATTGACGGTATAACTTTGGGGATTCTTATCCCAACTGGCATCTTTGCCATCTGCATAAACAGTGGCGATGTAGGTATTGCCTGAAGGTAAAAAATCAAAATTGATACTGGCTTGTCTGGCATTTTCATCCGTCACACTGCCAATAAACCATTCATTTTTCCCTTTTGCTTTTCTAGCTGTAGTTACGAAATCTCCTGGCTCAGCTTCCAAATGATGAGTATCATCCCAATCCACAGCCACATCTTTTATAAACTGAAAGGCATCAGGAAACCTCATATAGTTTTCAGGTAAATCTGCCGCCATCTGCAGTGGACTATAAATAGTGACGTAATAAGCTAACTGTTTGACCAGAGTTGTTTTCACTCTATTGGTACTATTTTCGTCATAATAAGAAAAATCGGTCTGAAAAATGCCCGGCGTGTAATCCATGGGCCCGCCCATCAAGCGGGTAAATGGCAATATCGTGGTGTGCTCAGGAGCCAAACCACCCATCGCTTCAAATTCAGTACCTCTGGCAGATTCCTGAGCCAGCCAGTTGGGAAAAGTACGGTGAAGGCCAGTCGGCCGTACCGCTTCATGGCTATTGATCATAATCTTATAGTCTGCAGCACGTCTTGCTACATGGATATAATGGTTGACCATCCACTGCCCGTCATGATGCTCGCCTCTTGGAATGATTTTGCCCACATATCCTGATTTAACAGAATTGTACCCATGGTCATTCATAAATTCAAATGCACGGTCCAATCTTCTTTCATAGTTACTTACTGATCCGGATGTTTCATGGTGCATCATCAGTTTTACACCTTTGGATTCTGCATATTCCTGTAAAGCTTCCACATCGAAGTCAGGGTATGGGGTTACGAAATCGAAGACATCCTCTTTCCATTGGCCAAACCAATCTTCCCACCCAATATTCCAGCCTTCTACCAAAACAGCATCGAATCCATGTTCTGCCGCAAAATCAAGGTGTTTTTTCACATTTTCTACTGTGGCACCATGCCTTGGGCTAGGCTCCAGTTCAGAATAATCCTGATCCAAACTTACGTTAGTGGCATCCGAATATGCCCAAGTACTTCTGCCTGGTAAAAACAGTTCCCACCACACTCCTATATATTTGATAGGCTTGATCCAAGAAACATCTTCATAAGCGGTAGGCTCATTGAGATTAAGAATAAGCGTAGATGCGAGAATTTCTGTAGCTTTATCGCTGACGATAATGGTTCTCCACGGACTGTGGGTGCCTGTCTGGATATAGCCTTTATTACCGACAGCATCTGGTACCAGATGAGCACTTAGCCTGAATTTTTGAACATCTAGATTTAATTGCATAGCCGGGTAATCTATCAGAGCAGCTTCATGTATATTAATATATAAACCGTCCTTACTTTTCAGCATTAGTGGCGTCTGTACAGCCAGAGACTGGATCGGTGTCTGTGCATGGACATCTATAGTAGCCTCCTCCATTAAATCTGGTATAGAAGACAAAGGGGAAGTAGTGAAGGCATACTCATTGGTGTCATAATCACCGGGTATCCAAAAAGCCTTATGGTCACCAGCCAAATGGAATTCGGTATGCTCTTCCTTTATAATAAAATAAGAGAGCCCTTCCTGTCTTGGAAACTCATATCTGAATCCCAAACCGTCATTGAACAGCCTAAAACGGATCCTTAGCACCCGGCCCATCTGAGACTCCTGGCTTAGTGTAATCACTAATTCATTATAATGATTTCTAATATTTTTATATTGGCCCCAATGGGGTTCCCAGTTTTCATCAAAGGTACTTTCCTCAGTTTCAGAAAGCTGAAAACCATCTAAAAATGAAGGCTGATCTTTCAGTTCCAGACCCATTGTACTGGTTTTGATAACTTCTCTGTCTTTATAAGTCAATTTATAATGCGGTTTTCCTTCATCAATACCAAAAGACATCGAGAGCTTACCGTCTGGTGAATGGATGGTCTGGCCAGAAGCAATAGCGGACCAAAAACCGATCATAATAGATAAGCATAATATTTTACTCATTTTCATAGGGTTAGGTTTATATTCAATTTTTATGGTCTAAAAGCCATAAAAACATGAACAAAGATATTTATTAACCCTAAGATTACAAGCTGAATCCATTTATCAAAAAACTATATTACGAAATCCATTTCCAACATACTGTACGGCACTCTCTAATATTTTGTCCGATAATGAACGGTTCAATTCTACATAATTATTATAACATTCTTATTTTCAGTTATTTAAATTATATGGCATAAGTTTTTCCTTTGCAGTATAAAATTAATGATAGAATCGGGCATGAAGAATACCTTCATACCGCGGATAGTCCTGGTAACCCTAATTGCTATCAAAAGGGTGGTATCATCAAAAGATCCCATCGAGTCTTTAAAAACAAACTGCGATAACAGAAGAAATTGGGCATGAGCAAAATCTCACATAGAGGTCATGATTATCAGCCCAAGCGAGATTCCACCCCGCTTCTTTCATCACAGGAAAATTTATGACCTTTAAAAAATAATTATAAACAGATGAAACTATCTAACTATCTCTTCCCTATCGTATTGATTTTTCTAATGGGTAGCAGCCAAGTAGTGGCCCAGCAGTCACTCTCCGGGCAAATAAAAAGTGTAGAAGGAGAAACATTGCCTTTTGTCAATGTCTCCCTTCTGGAAGAAGGCACTCTAAAATTGGTCACAGGATCTGTGTCTGATGAAAATGGCAATTTTCAAATCAGTACATCCCGTACAGGGCGATTTAAACTACAACTTTCTATGATAGGATTTGAAACACATCTATCGACTGAATTTGATCTTAAATCTGGAGAGAAAAAAAATTTTAATGTGCTGACCATGGAAGCTGAAGTAGCAGCACTTGGGGAGGTTACGGTCAGCTCCACCCGTCCCAATATCGTAATACAAGCCGACAAGACAATAGTGAATGTAGAAGGCACAGTAATGGCAGAGGGCAGCACTGCTTTGGACGTAATCGGTAGGTCTCCCGGAATATATGTGGACGCTGATGGCAATATCAACCTAAATGGAAGGTCTGGGATTACTGTGCTTATAGATGACCGGCAGACATACATGAGCGCAACTGATCTGGCTAACTTTCTCCGGTCTATGCCTGCTGATAACATCAAGAGCCTAGAAGTTATCTCAAACCCATCGGCTAGATTTGATGCAGAAGGTTCTGCGGGCGTATTGAACATAAAACTTAAGAAAAACAGTATGAACGGGGTAAATGGCAATGTTCAGATAGGCCATCAATATAATGGTAAACATGCCCCGTTTACAGGAGCCACAGTTAATGTAAGAAGCGGAAAATGGACTTCCAATGCAAGTTTGAATTATAATGAATATGCAAGACCCATGGAACTTGAAATTTTCAGAAGGTTCCAGTTACCAGAAGGTATTTCGGACTTTGATCAGAACGCGACCATCGGTATGCGAAGAAGGAATGTTTTCTTTAGTGGAGGTACTGACTATCAGATCAATGAAAAACATAGTGTAGGAATGAGCATACAGGCATCTGGATCAAGAGCCCAGGAAGACGGAAATTCCCTGACCAATATCAGTAATCCCTTAAATGAAGAAACCAATTTTCTCCAGGCGCTTAACGATGAGAATTCAGGGAGCCAACGCTTTTTTACCAATCTACATTATATGGGAAATCTGGATACGCTTGGCACTAAACTTTCTGCAGATATAGACTTCACCATTATGGACACTGAAAGCACCAGTTTACTGAATAACAGCTATTGGGTAGATGAACGCCAAAATCTTACTACAGACAGGATCCTTACAGCCAATGAAATGCAATATACCATCTTTACGGCCAAAGTTGATTTCACCAAACCTTTGAAAAAAGGAAAAGTACTGGAAACAGGTTTAAAAGGAAGTTGGGTAAGGTCTGATAATGTACTAGATATCCAACGAGCAATAGCCGAAGCACCCCTTCAACAAGATCCGAGCAGTAACGAATTTCTTTATCATGAAAATGTATGGGCAGCATATGTTTCATTAAAAGGAAATATCAGTTCAAAACTTGATTACCAGGCAGGCCTCCGTGGTGAATATTCAGATATCATCGGCAATTCGTTAACCATGCAGCAAATAAATACACAGCAGTATTTTGACCTTTTTCCAAGCATCTATCTGCAGCACAAAGTCAGTGATCAATATCAGATCGTATACAATGCCAATAGGAGAATTACCCGACCTAACTACAGGCTATTAAATCCTTTTGTTTTCTATATCGATCCCCTGACCACTGAAAGAGGAAACCCACAGTTAACCCCTCAATATGCCAACAATTTTGAAATGAACCATATCATCAAAGGGTCATACCAATTTACATTGTCCTATAGCAGGATGTATGATTCATTCAACCAGGTGATGGAGCAAAATGATGAAACCCGTGAAACAGTCATTCAGATTCAGAATCTGGACAGAGCGGATAATTTCAGTTTAAGAATGATGGTGCCATTTGAAATCGCAGAATGGTGGAATACCAGCAATATGGTTCAGGTTTACTATAACAGATTCCAGTCACCACTAGGGAATGAACTACTCGATATGGAACAGGTATCTGGCATGTTCAGAAGCCAGCACAACATCAAACTGCCTAAAGGATTTAAAATGGAAGTAATGGGAATGTACCTTACTCCCTTTTTAGAAGGACAGGTAAAGATTCAGGGAGTAGGCTGGGTAGATGCCGGTATGACCAAATCATTCAACAAAGACAAATTAAGTCTTACTTTAAACGCTACGGATGTCTTTAGGACACAGGTTTTCAGAGTGAATGTACTGTTTGATCAGATAGATACCAGTATCAGACAATATAATGGTAACCAGGGTGTAAGGCTTACCCTACGATATAGATTCAGCCAGGGAGAAAGTTTTAGGGTTTCCAATAGATCCGGCAGCAGTGAGGAAAGAGACAGACTAGATTAAGTTTGGGTTTAAAAAGGGATCATTTCCAATGGGATTGATCCCTATTCTCTTTAATTTTAAAAGCTATTACCACACATTATCAGTAGGATACATGAGATAGGTCATATTTCCCATAAGGATTATTGCTTAATTTTGAAATAGTGATAATTGATAACCTTAAATACTGATATACTATGGAATTACAGGGAAAAGTGGCTTTAATCACAGGTGCTGCATCAGGAATAGGCGAAAGCACAGCTATTATGTTTGGTAAAGAAGGTGCCAAACTAATTATAACAGACCTTAATGAAGACAAAGGAAATAGTGTAGTAAAAAAATTAGAAGCATTGGGAATTGATGCTATTTTTATAAAAGCAGATGCTGCCAAACCTGAAGATGCAGATAATAGTGTCAGGATGGCTATAGAAAAATTCGGTAAATTAGACATTGCCATCAATAATGCGGGTATAGGAGGTCCCCAACAGGCAGTGGGAGATTATGATATTGAGGATTGGAATAAGGTGATCGGAGTAAATCTATCTGGTGTTTTTTATGGCATGAGATACCAGATCCCTGCTATGCTTAAAAATGGAAGTGGATCTATTATTAATGTCGCATCCATTTTAGGAAAAGTCGGTTTTGCACAGAGTTCAGCATATGTGGCTGCCAAACATGGGGTACTGGGATTGACCAAATCCGCTGCTATCGAATATGCCTCCAGAGGTATTAGGATAAATGCTATAGGACCAGCATTTATCAAAACTCCTTTATTGGAAGGTTTAGATACAGACCTTTTGGACCATTTGGTAACGTTGCATCCCATAGGTAGGCTGGGTGAAGCAGATGAAGTTGCCCAACTCCTGCTTTGGTTGGCGAGCGAAAAGGCATCTTTTGCTATCGGCGCCTATTATCCTATAGATGGGGGTTACTTGGCTAGATAATTTTATATTGATGAACAGGTTACTCTATTCACTATATGAAAAAAAGCCTCTGAATTCATTCAGAGGCTTTTCCGGTAATATTTGTCACTGATTAAAAATCATTTTTTCTGTTTCTTCGATCTTCAAAAGCCTTTCTATTATAAAAGTTATCATCTCTATAATCATCAGCTGAAGTATCTTCTGGGAGATAACCCTTTATGACGTTTTCTTCATGTTCCCTACTGATATCCGTGCCTTTGGTATGTCGCTTGGTTTTTTTAAAAGTATCATAACTGATTTCATTGGTCAACACTTTCTTATTATCATCATCAATATCTACCATTCCAATAGGGATGACAAGATGGTTTTCACCATCTTTATTTAGATACTCATGAGCACCTTTATGATTTGGATTTTCATAAGGCTCATGACCTTCCTCGATCAAGTTTTTATCTACTTCTATATCAAGGTAAACCACTCTTTCAGCACGTTTATTAACCAAGAGCCCATCTACCTTACCTACTACTCTATTATCAGATCCCATTACTTCCCAGCCTCTTACATCACTGTAATCCGAGGCTACTTTATATCCGGACAGATCATCCAAATAATACAGGTTCTTCTCATTCGATTTATCAGACATAATATTTTTTATTTTAGTTGGTTTATGAGTTCATTTGTCTCAGAAGTGCCGCAGCCCTATCATAGAAAGATTTAATCTCTTCTCTTTGTTCCAAAGCCAGTTCTTCTGAATTAATCTGCGTAGCTGAATTTTTAACAGCTCCTGCCTCACTACTTAAATTAGGAAATGCTTCCCTTTGAATACTCATCAGGGCATCTGAAATTTTTTCTGCTGAAGCTTTGATCTTATCGGCATGGGTAGTTTCAAATGGATCTTCCTGGATAGCACGTGCATGTTCTCTTACCACACTAAGATCTCTTTCTACATCCACATTTACTTCATCCGCCATAGCTTTAGTAGCATCTGTTAATCTTTTCAATGCTTCGTTAGAGTATTCATGATCTAAGCTCATCTCTCTGTCACCTTCTTGGACAAAGGTAACAAATGAGGCTACAGTTTGATTATTAACAGGACCATCCCTTCGGAAGCGGTCATCATCTGTCTGCTCGGTGACCGCTGTACCATCCCTGTCCGGATCATCACCTGAATCTTGAAAAACCACAAAATACAATATAATGCCAAGGATTATGATACCGATCAATATCCACGGCCACATAGGGCTCTTTTTTTCTACTCTGATTTCTGCCATAATTTTGGATTTTTAGTTAAAGATTAAAATAAATAATTAAAGTATAGAAAATAATACTGCAAAATGAAATCCATTTACATACCTATAAATAATATCTGAATAATATTAAAAACAAGAATACTATTCCAGACAAATAAGTATGTAATAAGTAAATTATAACAAAATTCCTGCCATTAGAGCATATTAGTACAATAATATCCCAGAATTTTATAAGAAATATTTTTAAATAATGAAAAAATTTATCTTTGGTCGGATTAAATTGTAATCCATAGGAGGTCATCTCTCAAAAATTTATGACTGAATAGCATGACAATTCAATTTAAAATACTAACCACCACAGCAAGCCTATGATCACAATCACAAATATCACTAACATAAGGTTAAGCAATATTTTCATTTTCATTACTTTTATTTTCACTTTAATAACTATCAAACCTATAAGGATAAATACAGCAGCTATCAGATAAAATAAGGTCATAAAATTCTGTTTTTCGGATGATAAAATTTTAATAATAAATTCATGGAGGCGGAGATCACCCATATAAATAAGTCCTGAACAATTATGCTCAGGACTTATTATTTTTGTCTTTTTTATTGGGACCAGTCTGTTGGTTTTCTATCCCACCGATGGCTTTTCAATTTTTCCAAAAGATCTTGTGGAAGTCCATTTCCGTCACTGGTGCTTATGTTTGCTTTTACGTGTTGGGATTTTCGCATACCAGGTATTGCAGTATGGATGCCGGGATGGCTTAGAATAAATCTTAGCGCCATCTCGGGCATAGTCATATTGTGCGGTACCAGTGGCTTTAATTGGTCAGCATGTTCTACTGAGGCATAGAGATTTTCGGGCACAAAATAGGTGCTTCTCCAATCGTCCTCTGGAAAGGTGGTTTCCTTTGTAAATGTTCCGGTAAGTGTACCTTCATCAAACGGCACCCTTGCTATCACCCCTATATCCAACTGTTTACAGAGAGGCAGCAAAAGATCTTCAGGCGCCTGATCAAATATATTATATATAGCTTGTACACTGCTGATCAGCCCGGTCTTTAAGGTTTCGATCCCATTATTTGGTTCCCACCTGTTGACACTGATGCCCATATGCTGTATTTTTCCTGTCGCTTTCAATTTTTCTACAGCCAACTGCCATTCTTCCTGATGTGCCCATTCATCTTCCCATACATGAAACTGCATCAGATCTATAGTTTCTACACCCAGGTTTTTTAAACTCTTTTCAGTATATTCCATTATATGATCTGTAGGAAAACAATCTGACAAGTCAAAACCTCTTCTAGAAGGCCAGGTCATATTTTTTGGTGGTATTTTGGTAGCCATATACAATTTTTTATCAGTATGCCTTTTGACTAACCTGCCCAGTATCTTTTCGCTTTTCCCTGCGCCGTATCCCCATGCCGTATCAAAAAAATTACAGCCTTCTTCTACCGCTAAATCCAGTGAATGATCTGATTCTTTATCATCTGAATCTGTCCAGCCAGCCATACCCCACATTCCATAACCAATTTCACTTACCTGCCATTCCGTTTGGCCAAATCTTCTATATTTCATTTGTGTCTATTCATTTAATAATATAAATTTACAAGATAGATTCCCTAAAGCTCCGAAGAAAGATACATAGAATTATGATCTCACCTCACCTGCATCAGCTATCTTTTTCTTCGAATCCGAACCGATGGCTTTTTTAATGCTCTTCCGATCTTTTTCCTGTTCATATCTACCATAGCAAATGTTCAGTTTCTTAAGTAATGCTATTTGGTGAACGGGAAGCTGGTCATTTTTTAATCGCCACATCCAATTCCCCTCACTGGTGCCTGGCCTGTTCATAATAGCACTTTCATCCAATCCCAATATATCCTGCATAGGAACCACAGCAAGTTGTGCTACAGAGCTCAGTACCATCCTATGCATGATTTCATGTATATTTTTCTTATTTACCCCCCTCCCAACATATTCTTGGATGCGGTTTTTTTCTGCTTTATCAGCAGCCTGGAACCATCCTACTGTAGTGTTATTGTCATGAGTTCCGGTAAAGGCGACACTGTTTATCACATGGTTATGAAGAATATATGGATTCTCCCCCATTTGCTCACCAAATGCAAACTGTAATACCTTCATAATAGGGAAATCAAAATCCTTGATGAGTTTATAAACAGGTTCATCTATTTCTCCCAGGTCTTCGGCAATAAATGGCATATCCGGAAAATTTTTCTCCACTATTTTAAAGAAGGCTTTCCCGGGAGAATTAGCCCATTTGCCGTTGATAGCAGTTTCCTCACCATAAGGTACTTCCCAATAATTGGCAAATGCCCTAAAATGATCAAGCCTTACGATATCGAATAATTTTAAATTCTGACCCAATCTCTTAATCCACCAGTCAAATCCATTTTTTTGAAGTGATTTCCAATCATATACAGGCGTTCCCCATAGTTGTCCTGTTTCACTGAAATAATCCGGGGGAACTCCCGATACTTTTGAAGGATTTCTTTTACCATCAAGTTTAAAATATGCTGAATTAGCCCAACAGTCGGCACTATCATGATTGATATAAAAGGGAATGTCCCCTATAAAACCTATTGCTTGGTCATGCGTATATGCTACCAGTTTTTCCCACTGTGCGTAAAATAAAAACTGTACAAATTCCTCTTTCTCTATTTCAACCTTTAATAGTTTTTTCTTAGCAGCCAGCGCTTTTGGTTCCCGGTCCCTAAGCTCTTCTGGCCATTCGGTCCAGTTATCTCCCAAATGCCGCTTAAATGTCAAGTATAAAGCATAGTCTTCCAGCCATGTACTGTTTTCTTCACGGAACTTATTAAATGCTTTCCTAACCTTTTTATCTGATTTTTTAAACGAAGTGTATGCTATTTCAAACAAACCATACTTAAAGCTGCTTACTTTTTCATAATCCACTTCATTTTCTTCAAAATCTAAATTATGGGAATTTAAATCATGTTGAGACAAATAACCATCTTTTACCAAAAGTGAGGGACTTATCAATAGCGGATTTCCTGCAAATGCGGAATAGCTGCTATAAGGTGAATGATTAAAGGCTGCATCTGTTGGATTTAAGGGCAATAACTGCCAATACCTATGACCGCTTTGGTGAAGAAAATCGACAAACTTATAGGCAGCATCCCCCATATCCCCTATACCATATTCACTGGGTAAAGAGGTTATATGGAGCAAAACTGCACTGCTTCTTTTTATATTCTTCATATCCTATTTTGATTTTAACAAAGCCACAGGAAAGCCCTTGAATAATGAGCTCAATTTTAATTGCCCATTGGATCCTAATTCTTCTCCTGTAAACAAATTGACCCATTCCGTCGGGGCATGGTCCGGTAAATTTAAATAACCTTGGCCCCAAAATTCGCCCAAAGCAAAATGATCGACAGTAGATAAACTGGTTACATTGAGAGGAGCAGCCACCAAATACCACGTACCTTCAAAATGCCTGACGAAACTAATCACTTTATTGGCAAAATCTGGAGAAAGGGTAAGCGGAACATATGCTGCCTCAGTAAAAAATCGGGGGTGTTGATTTCTTGCTTTAAGAGTTTGAAATAAAGTAAACATTTTTATTTTTCCACTACTATAGTCTGACATAAGGTTTGTGAGATAATCTGACTCGGCATTTTGACTGTAGTCTTCAAACTCTTTGAGATATTGATTCCTTAATTCATAATCTACTGCCCTTCTATTATCCGGATCTACATAACTTAAATCCCATAATTCTGTACCCTGATAGATATCTGGAATACCTGGGACTGTCATTTTAATTAGACTTTGTCCCAGAGAATTCACCACACCAAAAAATGCTGTTTTGTGACAGAATGGATCAAAGGAATCTCTGAATGCTTTATGCTCCAAAATATCTTCCACGAACTGGGCCACATCTTTTTCAAACTCAGCATTAGGATCGGACCAGTTGGTATGTTCCTTAGCCTCTCTCAAAGCTTTTTGAAGAAATGCATTAGTCCTCGGTATAAAATCATTGTCTAACTTACTGCCAAATGGCATGGCCCCGATCAGCGCCTGATAAATGAAATATTCTTCATTTTGATCCGGAACATTGGATTTTTTCCTGACCGTTTGATTGATCTTCTGCCATTCACTTACTTTAGAAAACCATTCGTCCGGCATTTCACTTAAGACATTGAGTCTCATTCTGGCATCCTCTCCCCTTTTGGTATCATGGGTGGAAGTATCATTCATGGTAAGCGGTGATTCCTTTAACCTTTGTTCCATCAAAGTATGAAATTCCTCTATGCCTATACCAAATACTTCAGGGGAATCCCCCACCTCATTATGGGATATAAGTTTATTATAGAGATAGAAAGTAGTATCCTCTACTCCCTTAGCTGCCAGTGGTCCGGTAAATTGCTGGCACCTTTTGAGAAAGGCCATCATGTGCGATTTATTTCCATCGGCCTCACCTAAAAATAGTGATCTGAAATACTTTAAATCATTTTTTCTATATGGCTCCTCCCTTACCGCCGATTCGAATGCTTCATGCACGACTTCCTTCTGACTATCGGTCAAAGGGAATGAATCCGGGTAAACCCTGTAAATGGGAAACGAGGAAAGATATGTACTGAAAGCATTAAAACCGCTTTCTCTATTCATATCGGCAGGCAATAAACCGAAACTATCCAACATGGACCAAAGATTGTTCAATTCACCCCCCATGTTTTCATTTAGGATATACTGTTTTTTTTCATATACCAAAGCCGGATAATCTGCATACTCTGGTTTAAACTTTTCATATTCCTGCTGAAAGATCCTTTTATTATTGCTGTCAGTATATAGATTATTGATAAAAGCTAAAAAATCATAACCACTGGTCCCCTGTGTTTTCCAATCTTTAGGCAGTTTTTCATCTGCTTCCAGTATTTTTTCTATTACAATATAAAAATCCTGGCCTATAAGTTGATGAAGGTTATCCAGATATCCCTTTGGGTCATATAGCCCATCAATATGATCTATTCTCAATCCTGTAATCAATCCTTCCTTTATAAGTTGGTGGATAAATACATGGTAGGTATCAAAAACTTCTTTGTCCTCAATCCTAAGACATATAAGATCATTGATAGTAAAAAATCTTCTGAAATTTATCTTTCTTTCTGATTCCTTCCAGTAGACCGGCTTATAATATTGTAATTCCAAAATCTCCATCAATAATTGCTGAGATGAATTGATGGATTCCAAAGTTTGCAATAGTCGTTTTTTAGCTTCTGACTGATCATGCAGTTCTTTAAAGAAAGCACTTTTCTGTTCTGGCCATTTACGTGGATCATCATTCTTCAACTTTTCTTTCCATTCAGTTCCACTGGTTTCCATAGCTAAAATATAAGCATAAGAAGGAACACTCAAAGGGTAATAATTGTCGTAGTACTGAAACCACAGCCCATCTTCTTTTATGACTACTTGTAGTTCATTAGCTTCAAGAACTTTTTCCAGAGGGTTGCCCAGGAAGGGAGTCATTACCTTACCGTCCCACTCTTTATGGGTCCAGTCAATATCAAAGAATCTATAATAGGGGGATGACGGACCATGTTCATATATGCTGAAAAGCCAGGGATTCACGGGGCTATTGGCCATATGATTGGGTACTATATCCTGAAGCCAGCCTATATTTTTTTCTTTTAGTTCTTTACCAATAGCTCTGAATTGCACTAAATCTCCAATGGCTGGATTAATGGTCATAGGATCTACCACATCATAACCATGAGTACTTCCTTCCATAGAAGTAAAAAACGGTGCAGAATAGATCGTGCTGATTTGAAATCTGTGCAGATAATCAATAATATGCTTAAAGTCCTTAAAAGTATATTCAGGCGATAATTGTAATCTATAGGTTGACACGGGAGTTTGCATATCAGATAGTTATATTTAGTTGTTTTAAAATGTGGTCAAAATCTCTTATCCAGTCCTGGGCTTCTTCTTCTTGTGAAGCCTCCGAAAGGAAATAGTCGTAATATTCTGTTTTAATGTCAAAGGCAATGTTTTGGGCTTCCCAATACTCCGGTGTAATATTACAAGTGGCTATAAGTTGAAGTAATAGCATGACCGACTTTCTGAGTCCATTATCTCTTACATTTTCTCGAAGACTCTTCAGCATAGTACCCAACCGCTCATCGGTAAGATAGTTTAAAGAAACCAGGTCCAGCGCTACTCCTACTCTATTGGCAGCTTCCAATACATAAGACATTTCAGAAATATCTGTGTTTTCTGCCTTGAGCAGATTGGATAGTTTAGTATTAATGGCTAGATCCACCGGCAATTTGATCTGCTGTGGAAACTTCATGTTAATCTCCTTAAAGACTTGCAGTAAGTGAAAATTGTCCTCATACATTTTATTGATTAGCCCTTCTGTGTTTTTAAGGGTAGTGTCCATTACCATTTCCATAATGGCCCGTTGTTCATCCTTGAACAAGTGCCAAAAAGAATATTTATGAGTACCAAAGTAATGGTCCATCATATTGAATATTTCATATATATCACTTCGATAAAAGCTGTCCACTATTTTTGCATGAAGTTCTTCTAGGGCATCTTCCCCCATATATTCTCTTACACCTCCATAAAGGTGGTGTTCACCTAGATGAAGAACGGCGTAGGAAATGTCCACTTTTTGAAGGGTGATATCGGATTGGAAGACAGTATGGCCTATCATTAATTTATGCTTACCGGCTTCGTAATAATTTTTGGACTTGGTACTCGCCTGAAAATTAAACAGGTAATATTCTTCCGGAAATTCCTTAAACAAAGAGGCTATGGCATAGTGGGCACCTACTCTCACCATATTTACCCGCATGGGTTTTACATATCTGTCATATGCTATAGCCGCATTGCCGATTTCTTGGATATTACTGGGCACCTTTTCCAATCTGCTTCTAAATTCATTTTCCAAATCAGACCCTGATATCTTTTCTGCAAGCTGCAAAGCACGGGAAGCATAAAAAATGTCCTGCATAGATTCTATGCCACTTACTTCATCGAAAAACCATCCACAGCTCGTATACATCAGCATACAGTGATACTGCATTTCCAACAGTCTGAGAATTTTGATTTTATCATTTTCATAAAGATCCTTCTTGATCCTGATATGCTGTTTAAAAAAATTATGAATGTTCTCTTTTGACCTATCCAATACTATATCAATGTAGGCATTACGGAGGGCCCACGGTTCGCTGGTAAATTCACTCATCTCCTTTTCATACAACACAATGAGCCGATCCCTCACCCAATCAAACGCTTCTCTAAGGGGGCCACGCCATTTTTGGTGCCAATCTGGACGTCCACCTGTATTGCAGCCACAGTTACTCCTCCATCTCTCCACCCCATGGGCACAGCTCCAGGAAGAAGCTTCTATTATTTGGACTTCATATAAGGGGGGGTGATTTTCTAGAAATTCACCATAAATGGTAAGCTGTATATCCCCCCTGGTTTCCAGGGATTCCAAACAATAGGAAAGTGCCATCTCACCATACCGATGGTGATGCCCATAACTTTCGCCGTCGGTAGCAATATTGGCCAGTTGAACTTCATCTTCATCCGTAAATAGATCGGCGAGCCTTGAGGCAAATTTTTCACCGTTATCCAGCAGCCCTTCAAAAGCTACCCCTTGGGACGCAGGGCCATCATAGAAAAAAACTGAAATAACATTCCCTGATGGAAGATTACATAGATAAGCCTTTTTTGGATCTATTTTAGCATCGGTAGCATCCTGCCATTCTTTTTCACCTATTTTTCTTGACTTTCTGGCCTGAAATGGAGACAGTATAGTGAATTTAATGCCGTACTTGGCCATTACTTCCAGTGTTTCTATATCCATAGCAGTTTCACCGCACCACATGCCCTCTGGCATACGCCCAAACCGAGCTTTAAAGTCCTGAATCCCCCAAATGACCTGAGTCTCTTTGTCCCTGGCATTGGCCAGAGGCATGATCATGTGGTTATACGCCTGAGCGAGCGCTGACCCATGACCGGAAAAGCGCTCCTGACTTTCTCTATCTGCAGCCAGAATATCCTTATAGGTATCCGAAGCTTCATTTTGAAGCCATGCCAGTAGTGTGGGCCCCATATTAAAGCTGATACGGGAATAGTTGTTTACGATTTCTACTATTTTTCCTTCACCGTTCATGATCCTGGAGGCACCGTTTCGTGCATAGCATTCAGCATTGATCCGATGGTTCCAATCATGGTAAGGATAGGCCGAATCTTGGATTTCCACTATATTCAACCAAGGATTTTCTCTCGGCGGTTGGTAGAAGTGACCATGTAGGCATATATACTTATTACTCATATCGGATAAAACCTGATTAATAATAGACAGATATAGAATTTGGGGATAAGGGCAGTTTATTTCCCGACGTTACCGATTCAGGCAGTTCAGCAGGGCCCTGCCACTGCTGATCAGATGAGGCAAACAATTTATGCCATACCCGATGCTCACCTGATATAGTCACATTCTGAATACTATCACTAAAATTCAATAATACCAGGATATGACGGGAGCTATCAGTAGCTGCTATCTTTAGCAACTTTTTATCCTCCATTACCTCAGTTATTATTTCTTGTGATTTGAAAAGATCAAATGCACCTTCTTTTCTAAGATGGATTAAATACTTATAAAATTTGAATAGCGTATCTTTTTCCTGCTGGGATTTAAAATCCCAGTTTAACTTAGAATTACGAAAAGTATTTTCAGACTGTGGATCCGGCACTTCTCCCTGCCACTTAAATGAGTCAAATTCTTTGCTCCTACCTTCCTGCACGGCCTTAACCAGTGCTGGATCTCCATGGTGTACAAAGTATTGGAAAGGCTGATCTTCCCCATATTCTTCTCCCATAAACAGCATGGGCACGAAAGGAGATATTAACATGGTGCCTGCCGCTAATTTTAATTTTTCATAAGATACGATGGAGGGTAGCCTATCACCTGTCATTCTATTTCCTACCTGATCATGATTTTGAATACAGACTACAAATTGGTGGGAAGCATTATTTGAAGGGTCTGTACCTACCAGTTTATTTCTGAAATTTGAATATATGCCATCATATATAAATCCCTGTTTAAATGATTTTGCGAGATGAGCTATTTGGCCATAGTCTGAATAATACCCATCCAACTCCCCTGTAATCAGTGTATGAACGGCATGGTGAAAATCATCAGTCCACTGTGCTTCCAATCCGTATCCTCCTTTTGAATAGTCGGATATGACCTTTACATCGTTCATATCACTTTCTGCTATTAGTATATAAGGTTTCCCGGTCTCTTTTTCTAGCCCATCTACCTTTAAACTAAGTTCTTTCAATAAATGTACAGGTCCATTATCCATGATCGCATGCACGGCATCCAATCTAAGTCCGTCTATATGAAATTCTTTCAGCCACATCAAGGCATTCTGAAGAAAGAAATTCCTGATATGGTCACTGTAGCTGTCATCAAAATTAAGAGCAGCACCCCAAGGGGTATTGTATTTTTCGGTAAAATATGGACCAAATAGGGATAGATAATTTCCTTCAGGCCCCATATGGTTGTACACCACGTCCAGGATCACCGCTATGCCCGCTTGGTGAAATTTGTCCACGAGCATTTTGAGTTTTGATACTCCTCCGTAACTGTTTTGTGCCGCAAAGGGATATACACCGTCATATCCCCAATTCCTAGATCCTGGAAACTGGGCGATTGGCATGATCTCTATGGCATTGATACCTAAAGCCTGAAGATGGTCTATCCTGTCGATTATGGCTTCAAATGTTCCTTTTTCGGTAAAAGTGCCCACATGCAGTTCATATATTATAAGGTCTGAAAGTGGGGCAGGCTGCCAGTTTTCATCTGTCCAGTCAAAATCATGGTCTACCACTTCCGACCACTCATGTACACCATCCGGCTGGCTCATGGATGCAGGATCAGGTAGCTTATGTTCCCCATTCAATAGAAATTTATACTTTGAGCCTGCAGTTACCCCATTACCATCATTCGAATGCCAATACCCATAAGCATCCCTTTCCATTGTTCTGGCAGCCTCTTCCCCTTTAATAATCACTTGAACATTATCTGCATGAGGCGACCATAAAGTGAAATGATAATTATTATCTGCGCCCTTAAGCGCGCCAACTGGTTTGGTTATATTTTTATCCATAAGAAAAATCGCGAAATTAATAACAAAATGCCTTTTACTTTAATTTATATTAAATACAAAAACATGAATTTAACATTTGTAGATTTATATTCAGAATGATGCCAAAAAAATTGGTTATATTAAAAAATGGAATAATTATCTTATTTAGTGTGAAGAGAAAACATGATTTATTCGCTAAATTGTTTGGTCCAAAATACCCATAAGATGCAGACCTAATAATATATTAATCCCGTCATGGTATTTGTGGCATAATCATTATACGATATATAAGATATATTTTTCAATAATGAACCTATATAATATGAAAGAACTAGAAGGAAGAAAACGAGTTTCTATAGAAAATGTAACCCCTCAGATAGACGGGGGAAAATATCCGATAAAGCGAATTATAAATGAGAACATATTGGTCCAGGCAGATATTTTTGTAGATGGACATGACAAAGTAAAAGCTTCCCTATTATATAGAAAAGCCCAAGCCAAGGGACAGGGAAAATGGAAAGAAACACCCATGCAATTTATAGGCAATGACCATTGGGAGGCTACTTTCAGAGCAGATAATATAGGTAATTATGAATATACTATAGAAGCCTGGGTAGACCATTTTTCCACCTGGCAATATGGTTTAAGGAAAAAATTTGAGGATAACCAGGATATTAATACCGAATTATTAATAGGATTGGACTATCTGGAAAAAGCCAAAGCCAACGCATCTGCTGCCGAAATAAAGAAGCTTCAGGTAGGGATAGACATGATCCAAGCCAACAGCAATGAAGCTAAAACTGTTTCTTACGCCTTAAGTGATACCATTTCAGAGCTTATGGCTTCCTTAAACGATAAAGAAAAAGTAGGCAGGTATTCTAGAACTCTTACTGTTAAAGTAGAGCCAAAGCAGGCCTTATTCAGTGCCTGGTATGAGTTTTTCCCTAGATCCACTTCTTCAGAGGAAGGTAAACACGGCACTTTCAGAGATTGTGAACGGGTATTAGAGGAGGTAGCACAAATGGGTTTTGATGTGGTCTATCTACCACCCATTCATCCGATCGGTGAAAAAAATAGAAAAGGGCTTAATAATGCCACAACAGCAAATGAAGGAGATCCAGGGTCGCCTTGGGCCATAGGGAGCAGACATGGGGGCCATAAGGCTATCCATCCAGAATTGGGTACCATGGAAGATTTTGAAAGTCTGGTGAATAAGGCAAAGCAGCTAGATATACAGATAGCACTCGATTTTGCGATACAATGTGCTCCTGATCACCCATATGTAACCGAACATCCCGATTGGTTTACCTGGCGCCCAGATGGCACCGTCCAATATGCTGAGAACCCACCCAAAAAATATCAGGATGTCCTTCCAGTAAATTTTGAAACGAAGGACTGGGAGAACCTTTGGAAGGAGCTTAAAAGTATTGTTGACTTTTGGATCAGTAAAGGCGTCCGGATTTTCAGGGTGGACAATCCCCATACTAAACCATTTAAATTTTGGGAGTGGATGATCAGAGAGGTACATTCCAAAAACCCCGATATTATCTTTTTGGCTGAAGCTTTTACCAGACCAAGGATCATGGAACAACTAGCCAAAGTAGGTTTTAACCAATCCTATACCTATTATACTTGGAGAAACAGTAAAGAGGAACTCCAAGAATATGTAACTGAACTGACCAAAACAGAGAGAAGGGATTATTTCAGGCCAAACTTTTGGCCAAATACCCCGGACATTCTACCTATATCTTTAGAAGAAAAGGGTGAGCCATCATTTTTGATCAGGCTGATCATGGCTGCTACGCTATCATCCAATTATGGTTTATATGGACCGGTATTTGAATTTGGGCTGAACAAAGCATATCCAGGAAAAGAGGAATATATAGATTCGGAAAAATATGAAATAAAAACCTGGGACTGGTCCAAAAAAACCAAAACAAAAGACCTCATCACCAAAATCAACCAAATCCGACAGGCCAATGAAGCGCTACAAAGCACCTGGCATATCGAATTTACAGAAGGTGATAATTCACAAATCATAAGCTACTGCAAAATAGATCAGGAAAAATCCAACAAACTTTTGATTGTGGTGAATTTAGACCCTAACCACACACAGTCCGGATGGATCAAAGTACCACTTAATTATCTGGGTATTCAGCAGGACCAGCCTTATACAGCACATGATTTGCTTACTGGAGAACAGTATACCTGGAATAAGGAATGGAATTACGTGCAGTTGAACCCACACCATATGCCGGCCCATATTTTCCGTATTGAATCGAATACATTTTAATAATAGACCTTAAATAAAGTATTTTATATGACTGAAAAATCAGAGATCGACGAAAATATACATTGGTACAAAGATGCCATCATTTATGAATTGCACATTAAAGCTTTTTTTGATAGTAACGGGGATGGTGTCGGTGATTTTAAAGGGCTTTTAGAAAAGCTGGATTATCTGGAAGATTTAGGTATTACCGCTATATGGCTTTTGCCTTTTTACCCTTCTCCTCTACGTGATGATGGATATGACATAGCCGACTATTATACCATTAATCCTACCTATGGTGATATTCCTATTTTCAAACAATTTGTAAAAGAAGCTCACAGAAGGGGTCTAAAGGTAATCACTGAACTGGTCATTAACCATACATCTGATCAGCACCCATGGTTCCAAAGAGCCCGTAATGCAAAACCGGGATCAGCTTACCGGGACTATTATGTATGGAGTGATGATCCCAATAAATATAAAGATGTAAGGATCATCTTTACAGATACGGAAACATCCAATTGGACCTGGGATCCTGTAGCCAAGCAATACTATTGGCACAGGTTTTTCTCCCATCAACCAGACCTTAACTTCGATAATCCCCAAGTACAGAAAGAAGTTTTCAAGATTATGGAATACTGGCTGAAGATGGGTGTAGATGGTTTCCGCCTCGATGCTGTCCCCTATCTTTTTGAAAGGGAAGGCACCAACTGTGAAAACCTCCCGGAAACACATAAATTCCTAAAAGAGCTTAGGGCTAAAGTGGATCAAAAGTTTGAAAACAAACTTCTGCTGGCAGAGGCTAATATGTGGCCTGAAGATTCTGCTGCCTATTTTGGTGATGGTGATGCCTGTCATATGAATTACCACTTCCCCATCATGCCGCGAATGTTTATGGCAGTAAAAATGGAAGATCGCTATCCGATTACGGATATAATTGACCAGACTCCTGAGATCCCCGATACATGCCAATGGGCTATATTCCTCAGAAACCATGATGAACTCACCCTTGAAATGGTTACTGATGAAGAAAGGGATTATATGTACAAGATGTACACGAAGGATACACAGGCTAAGATAAACGTCGGTATCCGACATAGGCTGGCCCCGCTTTTGGAAAATAGCAGGAGTAAGATTGAGTTGATGAATTTCCTTTTATTTTCTCTTCCTGGTACTCCTGTAATTTATTATGGAGATGAAATAGGAATGGGAGATAATTTTTATCTCGGCGATAGAGACGGGGTCCGGACACCCATGCAGTGGAATGCTAATAAGAATGCGGGTTTCTCCGAAGCTAATCCGCACAAACTTTACCTTCCCGTCATCATTGATCCTGAGTACAGGTATGAATCCATTAATGTGGAATCTCAGCAGGTCAATCCTTCATCACTGCTATGGTGGATGAAAAGGATCATCAATATGAGAAAGCAACATTTGGCCTTCGGTAGAGGGGATATTAAATTCCTGTCTCCTGCCAATCCTAAAGTATTGGCGTTTACCAGAAGTTTTCAGGACGAAACCATTTTGGTTCTGGCTAATCTATCAAGGTTCCCCCAAGCAGCTGAACTGGATTTACAGGACTATGAAGATTCTACCCCGGTAGAGATGTTCAGCCACAATAAATTCCCTAGGGTTACAGAGCGGCCATACTTATTCACCATGGGTCCGCATGGATATTATTGGTTTACCCTGGAAAAAGAGAAAAACTTCCCAGATGAAAAAAATCAGCCTCAGATCACCGTCAAAACCTGGAAAGAACTTTTTGAGTCTAAAGCCATACAACAATTGGAAAGCAAAATATTGCCCAATTACATTAAAGAATGCAGGTGGTTTGGTAGTAAATCTAGGATTATTAAGACCATTAAGGTAAAGGAATCCATAGATGTAAAAGAAAAAAATATAGATGCCAAATGGCTGATTTTAGATGTTCAGTTTACCGAAGGCATAGGAGAAACTTATCAACTTCCTGTTACCTATCTGGAAACACAACATGAGGATGATTATCGGAATATAGATAAAAGGGGTGTTTTAGGAAAACTTACCATAGGCCAGGACGATGCTATACTGATAGATGCCACCTATAATGAGTTTTTTAGAAATATCCTTTTTGAAAACTTGCGAAGAGGGAAAAAGCTAAAAGGCAATTCTGATAACTTACTGTTTCAGGCATCAACAAAGGCTAATCTAAAAGATGAAACGGAAGTCTATTCCAAAATTCTGAGTGCAGAACAAAGCAACACCTCTATCATTTATAACGGTAAATATTTTATGAAACTATATCGTAAAATAGACAATACCATTAATTCTGATCTGGAAATTACCCGATATCTAACCGAAAAAGCCAACTTCAAAAATGTTCCGGCATATCTAGGTGACATCAGTCTGGTACATAAGGACCAATCAGAATCTTTGTTGGCAATGATGCAGGAAGCCGTACCTAATCAAGGGGATGCATGGACCTATACTAAAGATGCCCTGCAAACCTATTTTGACAATGTACTGGTTTTACCAAAGACTGAAAAAGCCCCTACCCTTTCGGAAGACATATCCATCCCTATGCACTTTTCAGACATGTCAAATACATTGAAGGACTTAGTGGGAGGTATATTTTCAGAAAGGATGTCTCTTTTGGGAAAAAGAACCGGGGAAATGCACCAAGCATTGGTAGGACCTTCAGAAGATAAGGATTTTGAACCTGAAGCATTTTCGCTGCATTATCAGCGTTCTTTGTATTCATCACTTCAATCTTTGACTCGAGGTTCATTCCAGAGTTTGAAAGATAATCTTCATAAACTGCCAGAACACGTAAAAGCGGAAGCCGAAGAAGTGTTGGGTATGAAAGAAGAAGTACTCAATGCCTTTAAAAGAATTTTTGCTCATAAAATTACTACTTTAAAAATCAGACTACATGGAGATTATCACCTAGGGCAGGTTTTATGGACAGGTAAAGATTTTGTCATTATAGATTTTGAAGGAGAACCAGCCAGAGCTTATAGCGAAAGAAGGCTAAAAAGGTCTCCTGTAAGAGATGTGGCAGGTATGATACGGTCACTGCACTATGCTTCCTACTCTACGGTCCTACAGGATGAATATGTAAATGCACGCAAAGAAGATGACCTCAAAGGATGGGCAGAGGTTTGGTTTCAGAATGTAACCAAAATTTATCTTCAAGGATATCTTGATCAGGTAAAAGGCACCGACCTGATGCCAGAGGAAGAAGGAGATTTCAAAATATTGCTAGAAACATTCCTACTCGAAAAAGCAGTTTATGAACTGGCTTATGAATTAAATAGCAGGCCTGACTGGGTGCTAATCCCACTGAGAGGCATCAAAACCATTCTAAACAGATTTAAAAATGAGTAAGACAAAAAATAATATTAAACCGGGTTCAGATATAGAAAATGCCGAAGGTACTTTATTTACGGATTTAGACCTTCACCTTTTTAGAGAAGGAAAACATTTCCGGCTGTACAATAAGCTGGGATCCCATCCAATGAAACATCATGGAAACCAGGGGACCTATTTTGCCCTGTGGGCACCTAATGCTTCCTATATTTCTGTCATTGGTGATTTTAACGGCTGGGATAGAGGCCGCAATCCCATGAATGTACGCCACGATGGTTCAGGTATATGGGAACTGTTTATTCCGGAAATAGGAAACGGCACTCTATATAAATACTTTATAAAATCACATAATGGCTATGAAGTGGAAAAAGGTGACCCTTATGCCCTTATGTGGGAAACCCCACCCAATACTGCTTCAGTGGTATGGTCCGAAAACTATGAATGGAAGGACAAAAGCTGGCTGACAGCACGCGATAAAGCGGCTCAAAAAGCTCAGCCATACTCGGTTTATGAAATGCATTTAGGTTCATGGAAAAGAGTACCGGAAGAAGAGAACAGATCACTATCCTATTTGGAACTGGCAGAATCCCTTCCAGCCTACCTGGAAGAAATGGGATTTACCCATGTAGAATTTATGCCGGTCATGGAGCATCCTTTCTTCGGTTCATGGGGATATCAGGTGACAGGATACTTTGCCCCCTCCAGCAGGTTCGGTACACCTGAGGAATTTATGTATCTGATAGATGTACTGCACCAAAAAGGAATAGGGGTAATACTAGATTGGGTGCCCTCCCATTTTCCATCAGATATGCACGGGTTACATTATTTTGATGGGACATTCTTATATGAACATGAAGATCCGCGCAAGGGGTACCATCCAGATTGGAAAAGCTATATTTTTAACTATGGAAGAAATGAGGTTAAATCATTTTTGATCAGTAATGCCCTCTTCTGGCTGGATCGCTTCCATATAGATGGTCTTCGGGTAGATGCTGTAGCGTCCATGCTCTATTTGAATTATTCTAGGGAAGAAGGTCAATGGGAGCCTAATGAATTTGGCGGCCAGGAAAACCTGGAAGCCATCAGGTTCTTAAGGGAATTTAATGAACATGTCTATAAAGAATACCCTGATGTGGTCACTATAGCAGAAGAGTCCACTGCTTATCCTAAGGTATCCCGACCCACATACGATGACGGCCTCGGGTTTGGCATGAAGTGGATGATGGGTTGGATGCATGATACCATTAAATATTTTGAACTGGAACCCATCCACCGGCAGCACCACCAGGGCACCATCACATTTAGTCTATGTTATGCATTTAGCGAAAACTTTATGCTTCCTTTCTCTCATGATGAAGTAGTATATGGTAAAAAACCTATGATCCTTAAAATGCCGGGAGATGAATGGCAAAAATTTGCTAATCTACGGGCGATGTATGCTTATATGTATGCTCATCCAGGTAATAAGTTGCTTTTTATGGGGGGCGAATTTGGCCAGATTACAGAATGGAACCATGACAGCAGTCTAGATTGGCATTACTCAGATCTTCCTTATCATAAAGGTGTATTTAATACCGTAAAGCGGCTTAACCATATCTTTAAGGCAGAACCTGCCTTGTATGAGTATAATTTCGAAGAAAGAGGTTTTGAGTGGATAGATACACAGGATACCGCCAGTAGCGTGCTGTCATTTCTAAGAAAGGGAGAGCATGCTGAAGATGATATACTAGTTGTCTGTAATTTCACACCCGTACACCGCCAAAATTATAGAATAGGAGTACCTGCTACCGGTAAATGGAGGGAAATCTTTAACAGTGATCTGGAAGAATTTGGAGGAAGTAATCAGTATAATTCGGGTACTATAGAGGCGGATGAATATGCCATGCATGGAAAAAGCCATTCCATATCTATGAACCTGTCGCCATTAGCGGTTCATTTCCTTAAACTGGATACACCGCCAAAGGTAAAGGTGGCAGCAAAAAAAGCGGTAAAAAAAATAGCTGATGAAACAGCCGCCATTGCGGAAGCAACTATGGATCAGGTAAATTTAATTCAAGCAGAAAAAAAAGGCAAGACTACTAAAAAAGAAAAAAAACAGAAAGTGGTAGAATAGTCTTTCTTAATAAACTAAAAGTGTATCAGGCAGGGATCGGTTCCCTGCCTTTTTTTTGTCCATTTGCCAGATAGTGAGATCTGGATGCATCAAAAAACTTAGATTTCACCTATTTAATTGTTGTTACGATTTAAAGCATTCATAACCTTTTTTCAGTAAACCCTCCTACTACAGGATACTTGGGAGGATTTATAAGTATATTTTATGATATCTTAATTCCAATTTGTACCATATACCCAAAAAAACCATGGATCCAATTACTCCTACCCTCTCTAGAAGAAGCTTTATCACTAAGACTAGTCTACTTACTACGGGAACCATTTTTATGTCCGGAATAGCTGAAGCCTTAAATTTATGGGACCGACCTAATGAAAAAATGAAAGTCGCCATGGTAGGTACCGGAGTAAGGGGTGTGAATATGTTTGGCAGGGACATCAAAAATGAATATCCTGATCAGATCACCTTTGTTGGATTAAGTGACATCAATCCCGGAAGATTAAAATTTGCTCAAACATATATAGGTGTAGATTGCCCTACTTTTCTCAGCTTTGATGAGATGATGGCACAGACCAAGCCAGATGTCCTTATAGTCACCACTGTAGATAATACCCATCACGAATTTATCATTAAAGGTCTGGAATATGGAGCCAATGTCATCACAGAAAAACCTATGACAACAGATGAGTTTAAATGTCAGGCAATTTTGGATGCAGAGCGGAAATCTGATAAAAAAGTTATCGTTACTTTTAACTACCGCTATTCACCCCATAGACAAAAAATGTACGAAATGCTCAGGGCAGGTGAAATCGGAGCGCTCACTTCTGTAGATTTCCACTGGTACCTGGACACATCCCATGGGGCTGATTATTTCCGAAGATGGCACGGCTACAGGGAAAAAGGAGGTACACTATTAGTTCATAAAAGCACCCATCATTTTGACTTATTGAACTGGTGGATCGATTCTGATCCTGAAGAAGTTTTTGCCTATGGAGATTTGGAGCTGTACGGAAAAAATGGGCCGTTCCGTCATACACACTGCAGGCCCTGTCCCCATAAAAACGATTGTGACTTCTACTGGGACATTACAAAAAGCCAGCACATGATCGATCTATATGTAGATAATGAGAAACACGATGGCTACCTAAGAGACGGATGTGTATATAGAGAAGACCTTGATATCTATGATAAAATGGCAGTGCAGATCAGATATATGAACGGCGTCCAGGTAAGTTATTCGTTGACCACCTACTCTCCCTACGAAGGATACCGCATAGCCTTTAATGGTACCAAAGGCCGTATAGAGGCTTGGATAAAAGAAAAGCAGCCCTGGCAAGAACCTGAGAAAGATGAAATCAGGTTGACCAAAAATTTCGGAAAAACTGAAATCATATCCGTTCCCCATGGTCCAGGTGGACATGGGGGCGGCGATGTCCGGTTGAAGGATAAATTGTTTAAAGATCCAAATCTGCCAGATCCCGCCAGGCAGTCAGCAGGAACCCGGGATGGCGCATTGTCAATATTAGTAGGCATAGCCGCGCGAAACAGTATAGAAACAGGTAAGCCTGTTCGGATACAGGAACTTACTGATATTTCACTCCAAAAAACAGGAAGGGGTTTTGGCTGATATTACGCCGGAGCATTCAGCTAAGGGATGATTTATGCTAATACGCCAAAATCCTATCTGAAGCAGCATATTTCTAACAATTAATGCTCTGTTATATCAAGTTTAATATGATGATTCTGCTTGATATTCATTCTAATCACCCCTCCTATAGGCAGTGTAAATTTAGGATCAGACTTTATAAAATTCACATTTGCTAAAACAGGTATTTTAGCTAGGCAGACATTGTCATAGATAATTTTTTTCACCTGATGGGGGGAAATACCAGTGCCTTCAATAGCACCGATGATCAGACCATTAAGGTTTGTCCCACCTTTTGTATTTATCAGCATTTGAATATTATTTTTAAGTCCTTGAAGGTCTTTAAAATCATTTCCATCTATAAATACAATATTTCCGCTGTAATCATAACTACCGTTAAAAGTTAAAGCCATAATATCTGCCGTGCAATTCCCCACAATCATAAATTTACCTTCGGCCATACCCTCCTGAATCACCCATATTTCATTTTTCCTGATTTGATATTTACCATTACCGTAATAGGAGGAAGGAAAAATTCTAATCGTAGCATCTACCATGAGAATTTCCGTCATAGCCCTTAAACATTCTTCTCTCAAGTCACACCTTCCCAGCATGCTTAAATTGGGTCCGTAGTAGTTTATCAAACCAGTTTTCTGATACAAATAGAGAGATAGCAAAGGAGCCTCAGCCATCCCGAAAATGATCTTTGGGTTTGTCATAATGGCTTCATAATCAATTCGTCTAAACTGATGATCATTATCTATACCGGTGGCTAACAGCAGTCCATGTATATCCGGATCCATAATGGCCTGATTAAAGTCCTCTGCCCAATTACCTGGAAATGTCGCCTTCGGATCACTGAAACTAATATCAAGTCCTACGTTTTCCAGAGAAACAACCGCATTATGTACCACCTCAGTACATGGTTTTACTTTAGCTGAGGGGAATATAACCCTTATGCGCTGTCCAAATTTTAGTTTTGGAGGAGTGATGGTGCTCATTGATGATAACATATTAAAATTTTCATATTAAAAATATGATTTATATAAATAACGTACAAAAAATACCCTTCGTGTCTAATAGGGCTTTAAAATTCATAGTTTTTATATTAAAGCTGCAAGGGATAAATTGAGTATGTCATCACCTCAGATCCCCTTACTTTTATAATCCCGTATATTTGTTATTTTTGCCCAATGGCTTTTAATCATATAAGAATAAGCTCAGTGTTTACCATCATGTCAACTAAGGTAGGATTATGGCTGGTTACTTTTTATTTGATCATTTGTTCCACTAAGGCACAAAATATCACCCATGAAGGTGAAGTGTGGGGTGGATATATTTCCTCTATAGGAATAACAGACAAGTGGTCCATTTGGAATGATTTCCATTATGTAACCAATACATTTTTTGTTTCCAGACATGGATTGACCTATTATCCGACTTCCAAGATCGATATTACTGCAGGTTATGCCTATGTCATCACCAACACCGAATTTTCAGATCAGCTGATCAGACCGGAAAACAGGCTATGGGGCCAAGCGGTAGCACGTTTTCCACTTTCAAGCAGACTCAGATTACAAGTGAGGTATAGACATGATTATAGGGCCAGAAAGCAAATTATAAATGACCAGGTTATTGATTCAAGAATTAATTACCATAGGTCTAGGATTATGAGTGCTCTTCGCTATAACATCAAGACGTATTCTAATGGTAATCAATGGCATATTGATGTAATGGATGAATTTCTTTACGATATAGGAACAAAGGTGAATAATGGTGTAGACCAAAATCGACTGTATTTATTAAATGGGATCACAGGAAATAATTATACATTTTTGGCAGGTTACCATCTACGTGCTATCCCTACAGGCCCAGGCCAACTTACCTTCAGGCATGGCCTTACTGTATGGTTTATCCATTATATAGATTTCAAAAGAAAAATAAAAACTGATCAAATGGCTCAGTATTTTTAAAGATCCCTGCATCAGGCCAGTCTTAAAATGCCCTGCCGAGGTAAGTGATGTATTTATGCTTTTGTTTAAAACATTTAAAAAATAATACCAGGTTTAGTAATATCCATTACCCTCAGTTCGGTAAGAAAAATATTTAAAAAATATTTTAATGAAACCATAATTTACAGTAAATTATCCGTTTATTATCAGATTTCATGGGTATTTTAAGGTGCCATCTAGGGGATTTACAGGGTATGGGATAAAACAAGAGGCAGTAATTCTTATCCATAAAATATAACCCTGTCCCATGTTTAACCTGAATATAAATCCAATGCAAGATAAAATCCTACCCTCTATTAATGATCCCCGACAGCTGGAGAAGTTATACCGTGAAAATAAATCTGCTTTTAAACAAGCCTTTACCGCCCTTTATCCTAAGCATAAAGGGCAGCCACTGGCCGATTTTTGGAATGAAAGGCTTCATTATGATACTGAAGATATCAACTGGGGCAATACAAAAGAAATATTAGCAGTAGTTTCTTTATCTATTCTAGCAGGTCTGATAGCCAAAATTCCGGCCATCCTATCCATATGGGAAAGCTATTTTTATCCGAGAAATATTGGATTCATATTGTTCCCCATACTAGCAGGCTATTTTGCATGGAAAAATAAACTTCATTCCAATAAAATCATCTTTATAATTCTAGCCATGCTTATAGGGGTAGTTTACATCAATTTGCTGCCCAATGAACCGAGTGATACCCTTTCTCTCGCCTGCATACATATTTTACTGTACTTATGGGCTATATTGGGTTTCGCTTATGTAGGGGATCATAGAAATATAGGAACGAAGCGGATAGATTTTTTGAAATACAATGGTGATCTCATTGTCATGACATCAATGATCCTACTGGCAGGAGGACTTATGTCCGCAGTTACCGTTGGCTTATTTTCCATCCTCGGTTTTAATATAGAAAAATTTTATGGTGAATACATAGCCATAATCGGACTTGCTGCATCCCCTGTTCTGGCCACGTATCTGTCCCAGAAAAACCCCAGCCTGGTAGGCAAAATATCCCCTGTGATTGCTAAAATATTCAGTCCTTTGGTACTGGTGATGCTGATCATTTACTTGGTAGCCATGCTTTTCTCCAAAAAGGATCCCTATAATGACCGAGAATTTTTGATCATCTTCAACGTACTATTGATAGGGGTAATGGCTATAATCTTTTTCTCCGTAGTGGAAAATAATAAACTGAGCAAAAGCCAGATATGGATTTTACTGCTATTGTCTATCGTAACAATAATTGTAAACAGTATAGCTTTATCCGCCATCCTATTCAGGATCTGGGAGTTTGGTTTGACGCCAAATAGAGGCGCTGTGCTTGGTAGTAATCTGCTTATATTAATCAATTTGCTGTTGGTGACGGTGAGGATTTTCAAAACCCTGTCCAATCCTTCTGATACCTCCCGAATGGGCAAAACCATTGCTACTTATTTACCCGTATATTTTATCTGGGCCATCCTGGTTACATTTTTGTTTCCTTTAATTTTCGACTTTAAATAGTTAAGTCATCAAATATAGAGCAGACCTTTACGAAATATGGATACACGCTTTTTTTTCTATAAGGGCATCAATATAAGACCATGAATAAATCAGTTCGATATACACTATGTCTAGACCTGGTAGATGAACCAGGTCTCATAGCGGAATATGAAGCTTACCATCAGCAGGTATGGCCGGAAATTCTGCTTAACATGAAGGCTGCCGGTATTCTTTCTGCTGAAATATACAGGTGGCAGAACAGGTTATGTATGATACTCGAAACAACGCCAGAATTCTCTTTTGATCATAAAGCCATGCTTGACCAATCCAATAAAAAGGTGATAGAATGGGAAAAATTGATGTGGAAATACCAACAAAGCCTGCCCGGTGTCCTGGATGGAAGTAAATGGCAGTTGATGCAAAAGATATTCCGGATGGATTAAACTGTCATGATCTTGGCTATAGAGTACATACCCCCCTGTTTACTGACCTCCTTCCACCTTCATTATGGTTTTAATCCTCTTTATCCTCCTTTGAGCTTATCCATCAAAGCTTTTTTAAATTTATTTCCTACCGGTATGCTTTTATCATTTGACAACACTAAGCTATCTGCATGTATGAGCTTAAGATGGCCCAGCCCTGCTATATAGGATCGGTGGACCCGTACAAATTTTTCACCTAAGAGTATTTCTGTTTCCTTCATGGTCTGTAACATCATATAAGACTTCGTCGCGGTATTTATTTTCACATAATCCTTGCATCCCTCTATATACAATACATCGCTGTGCTTGATTCTCTGAATCCCCCATCGATCTTTAATCAATAAATATTTTTCATCTTCCTCTGATACCAAGGGCGTTTCCGCCTGCTCTTTAAATTTCTGAATTGCTTTCAAAAACCTATCGTATGCTATAGGCTTTAATAAGTAATCAACCACATCCAATTCATAGCCATCAAAAGCATACTCCCGATAGGCTGTTGCCAATATGGTTTTGGGAGGAGTTTCAAGTGACTGTAAGAATTGAGTACCTTTGATCAGGGGCATTTCTATATCCAGAAACATCAGATCAGGTTGATTATTTTTAAGGTATTCGGAAGCTTCAAATGCATTTCGGCATTTGAATAGCAGCATAAGGTCGGGCGTTTGTTCTATATAATTTTCTAATACCTCTATAGCCAGAGGTTCATCATCTACTATTATACATGTAATCATAAATTAGTAAGGGTTAGTTCTGCCAAAAATCTATCTTCATTTTCCTTTAACAGCATCTGGTGAGTGTGTGGATAATATAGCTGGAGCCTTTTACGGATATTCGGTAGACCGATGCCTCCTACCTCCTGTTTCGTCATAGGATTTTTGTAAACGGAGTTTTCTACAGAAAAACATAAATTTCCTTTTTCAATTTTGAGCACCATATTCACATATGCCTGATCAACCAACCTATGTGACCCATGTTTAAAACTATTCTCTATCAAAGGCAGCAATAACAGTGGTGGAATACTCAGATGAGTACTATCCTCTACAGCTAACTGGAAGGTGAAGGTGGACTGAGGATACCGCTTTTGCTCCATTTCCATATAGTTTTGCAGGAAGACTATTTCATCTTTTAGAGGCACCAGCTCCTTACTACTGTTGTAAAGAATATGGCGCATCATATCAGAAAGCAACATTATAAATCGGGGTGTCTCCGCGGCCCCTTTTAAACTGAGACTATATATGCTATTGAGCGTATTGAAAAGAAAATGAGGCTGCAGCTGAGTTTTTAAAACATCAAACTGCAACTGCAAATTCTCTTTTTCGAGATTATAGCGGCGCCTTTCATTTTCAAAGGCAAAACGGACAAAGGCTATACTAGAAAAAGCTATCAGGTCAGTCACGAGCACATCTAAATTCCAGCCGGCGAAAATGTATTTCGCCTGATTCAGTGAGCTCTGCCACTGGTAATAGTAAAACCTATATAGCTCATCAGATTCCCCCCTTACTGACATAAAAAGGTAATTCACCGCTAAGTTGCTGATTTTACTGATAAAAGCTACATATACTATAGTGACCAGCAACAACCCTAAATGTTTATTTGTAGCCAAAAATCGAGGAATAATAATCCGGTAAAAAGGAATAAAATAAACACTCAAAAAGATAGCATAGAGGATAAGCTCCGGAAATGGCCATAACCTATCGGCCTGGGGAATAGTAGGGGTCAAGCCCGAATAATAACTGTATTTATATAGGCACACATAAATAAGCCATACCCCAAGTTCAAATACCTGAGGGAAGTCCATATTATAACTTTTTAGCTTCATGTTTTCATAATCATTTATTTCATCTCATAACCTGTTTCATAAAGGGTAGGAATAGCCTTTCCCCCAATGGATTTTTGGGCCCACTGTGTACCTTGATACCTATCAGGGCATTGTTTGGTATGAAGGATATGATAAGCTCAGCTTCCTTTCTTTATCATTGATTTTTAAAGGCCAGAACATGTCCAGTACCATAATAGGTAGGGATGGATCTTGCTTGGACCGGTAATCATCCCCGTGTGTGACGGTCAACGTCATGCTCGATTTGATCTGTATATAATTTGTTTTAAATGGTCATAACTTGTTCTCTACCGGAGGTCGGGATAGCCTGTCCTGAATTTATTCGGGAGAATCACCCATATTTATAATCATCCCAGTATGTGAGGTTTTCCCCATGCTCGTTTTCATCTGTTTATAATTTGGTTTTAAATGGTCAGATGGAATCTCGCAATGTTTATAATCATCCCGGTGTGTAAAGGATACTTCATGCTCGATTTCATATGCCTAAATTCATGAATTTTTCTGACAGTGCAGTTCCACGGATAGGTTTTTATCGACGAACGCAGTATGTGATCGACGAAAACCAGGTATCTCCAAAACTTGTCGGGATATATACGTGGTAGTCTATTAAAATTCGCAGATGCAGACAACCTTGACTTGATTTGCCTATCATTTAACAAAAACAAATCATGAAAAATCAAAAAAACATTTCCCTGCCTGCTTTATTATTGTTATTTCTATTGGCCAGTTTTCATCATCTTAATATTTATGAAAAAAGAATAGCGCCACATTTCATGACTGAAGATGGATTGACTTCTATAAGTTTAAATGATTATGAATCGTTTAAAAAATCCATCATGCCACTCATCAATCAGATAGGTGACAAAAGAATAGTTGCCCTGGGAGAAGGTACACATGGCACCTATGAATTCAACAAGATCAGATTCTGGATCAGCAGAATTTTGGTGGAAGAAAAGGGTTTTAACCATATTGCCTTCGAAAATGATTTCAGTGATTCATATATGCTCAACAAAGGTATGGGGGAAGCCAAGCCGCTGGAATCCCTTATGAAAAAATACCTTTTGCGCATATGGCAGACGCAAGAAGTAAAAGACATGCTCACCTGGATGCAGCAATTGGGTATAGAGCAAAGGTCCAAACTTAAATTTGGTGGAATAGATAATAATTTTATCAGCAATGATGTAGCCTCCATGATAGATCTATTAAAATCTATAAAATACCCCAAACTAAAAGAACTCGCCTCCGAATTAGAAGTGCATGCCGTCTACCAGGATTCAATCCGTAGACTACAAAACTATGGTTCCTTTCAGCCTGACATGAAAGCTTTGGTACAAAACGGTGTGAAAGGTTACCAGATTGCTTACCAAATGGAATTGGAAGTGAAAGAATCAGACATGCCCGACAGTATAAAAATGAATTTATCCGGATTGCTCTTAGACACTAAGCTCGGGTTCAACGCCTTTTTTCAATGGGCTACCTCAAAGACCGAAAGCTCCAGGGATAGCTGTATGGCAGAAATGGCAAACTGGATGATCCAGGAACCTACTGATAAAATAATCATATGGGCGCACAATGGACACGTGGCCAAAAACGAAATCATGGATGGCATGGTAGGGGGCATGGGGGGCAGGCTGGAAGAAAAAATGCCTGGCGAAACATTCATTCTTGGCTTTGGAACCTCCCGTGGCACCCACTCTGCCATGGAAGACCGGTATATCAACCAAGATAACGGGTTAAAAATCTATCCTTTAGAAGCGGCTATACCTGGATCATGGGAGGAAAGATTTGATCAAATCAATGTAAAAGCATTTTATGCTCCTACTCTGATTTTGAACAAAAACAAAGAGGTACTTCCGCACAGATTTATAGGATATAATCCCGGCAGCGGTGAAAACAGTTATGATGCTACCAATTTGATAGATCTCTATGATGGTTTTATATTTATCAGAGAAACAACTGCATCAAAATTTTTTGAATAATAGGGATTTATGTAGAACAGAAGCAAAATGCGGGTGCTTCTGTTCTATCGTGCGACATCCACTCATATCATTCACTAATCAGGGCATTTACCGGATTTTGAATGGCAGCCTTAAGGGACTGGAAGGTTACAGTAATTATGGCTATACTTAAGGATACCAGACCTGTAATGACAAATAAATCCCATCCTACAACCGTCTTGTACTGAAAATTATCCAACCATTGTTCCATAATGTAATAAGTAATGGGTACAGCGATCACAAAGGATATGGCTACAAGTTTGATGAACTCCATTGACAGTAAATAAACTATTTTACTGACACTGGCTCCCAAGACTTTTCTCACACCGATTTCCTTTTTACGCTGTTCGGCTGTAAATGCCGCTAATCCAAACAATCCCAAACAGGATATGAAAATGGAAACACTGCTAAACGTAGCCGTCAATAAGGATGTTTGTTTTTCACTTTTAAAGTTAGCTGCATACTGCTGATCCACAAATTCATATTCCAGTGGATGATCAGGATCATGTTTTCTGAATATCTCATGGATAGTCGCCAATTGTGCATCTACACCTGCTCCATCGGGATTAAGCTTAGCCGTAAATACAGGTAGATAAGCAGAGGGCCCGGCTACTAGTAATGGGACATTGTTTCCAAAGGGCGAGGTTATGAGAAAATCTTTAAAAACCCCTACTATGGTATACTCTAAAAAACTATCATAAACCACTTTACCTATCGGATCCTCATATCCCATCAATCTGGCCGCGGTTTCATTGATCAACATAGCGGTAGAATCAGTAGCATATAAATCTATATTGATATCTCTTCCTGCCACCAGTTGCACACCCGTGGTTTTTACCCAATCCCTGTCTGCACCGTACCGGTACAAAATCAGCTTCGTCTCCTCCTGCTTACCCTCCCACTCTATACCGGATGAATTATTTATAGGCCGTGTCATCGCAGCACCTGTCCGTGTGACAGAAGAAACGGCATTGGATGAAATCAGATCATTCCGTATCAGTTCAGCTTTATCTCTGGTCGTATTATTTAAATATAATGTAATCAGATGATCCTGATCATAACCCAGGTCCCTTTCTGAGGCAAATTTGATCTGTTGTCTAACGATAAGCGTACAAAGGATGAGACCTATAGCAAAGCAAAACTGTACCACTACGAGTATTTTTCTCCCTTCGAAAACAGCATTTCTCTTAATAAATGTCCCTTTTAAGACGCTGGCCGGTCTGAATGAAGATAGCATGAAAGCCGGATAGCTTCCTGCCATAAAACCGGTGACCATGATAAAAGCTATATAGGAAAGCCAAAACCACATTTGGTCTACAGGCAATAAAAACTGCTGTCCGATCATCTGACCGAAATAGGGAATCAGCAGATAAACCAAGCCCAAAGCTATCAAACCTGAAATGCATGCCAACAGTACCGATTCGCTGATAAATTGGAAGATCAGCATCTGCCGCTCTGCTCCTATCGTTTTTCTGATCCCTACTTCTTTAGCCCGCTTTTGGCTCCTGGCCGTACTTAGATTCATAAAATTGATACAGGCTATCAGCAATATAAAAATGCCTATAGCGCCAAACATATAAACCCTATCTATCCTTCCGCCTGCTGCTTTCCCATTTTCAAACCGGTTATATAGGTGCCATCTGGACGAGGGATAAAGCAATACGTCCATATCTGCCACTTCATCTTTTTTCCTGCTGACATGGATAATCTTCTGATTAACAGCAGCTATATCCGACTTTGGATAAAGCTGTACAAAGGTGTTTACATAACTATTTGACCAGCTATGAGGTGATTGGTCATAATAGCCCATCTCCTCTTTCATCTTCCAGTCCAATACTGCTTCAAAGGCAAACCTGGTATTGGTGGGAAGCGGTTTCAATACTCCCGTTACAGTAAATAAATGTTCATCCTGCATCTGTATTACTTTACCTATAGGATCTTCCCGGCCAAAAAATTTATCTGCCAATTCAGCCGTCAATACTATTGCGTTTGGC
Source organism: Anditalea andensis (assembly GCF_000714815.1). GTDB lineage: Bacteria > Bacteroidota > Bacteroidia > Cytophagales > Cyclobacteriaceae > Anditalea > Anditalea andensis. The sequence goes on from NZ_JMIH01000034.1 coordinate 188,703, forward strand.
ACATTAAAAGCAGATTCCTTATTGCCCAATAAAAATTCAAAATCAAACATATCAAAAAATGAAGGCTCCATAAATACTGTATGCTGTTTGAATGACATGTCTTCATACTTCAAATAAAAGTGGTTACCCCCGTCATACCTGGCTACATTCAATATTTCGGGATACTCTTCCAATAGGGAGGCCCCCAGCGGTTCCGACGTATAATTGGTATGATGGATGGTTCCGTTATAATCAAACCTATGGTAAGCCTCATATAAATCCTTACTATGTCGGTGAAAACGGTCAAAACTTACCTCATGCTGTATCCATAAAAGAATGATCAGGGCCCCTGTCATTCCGATGGCCAGTCCCAAAAGGTTAAGGGTAGCGTAACCCTTGTTGCGAAGAAGATTCCTCCAGGTGATTTTTAAATAATTTAGTAACATTGGCCAACAACTTTTATTTATAATAGTGTGATCAATAATCCTTGGCATTGCTCCCCTTACGCTATAGGCGTACCTCTAATGTATTAAATGCGGCAGCTTTCTCTAATAAAGTAAATGGAGTTTGTATGCTATGGACTTTTTTATGTTGAATAAATTTGTAGGTTTTTATACATATTACCAGTAAGGTGCCAACATCAAACCGTCATAAATGCGGCCATACCTACATTCCTTACCCATACCCTATTCTCACGCGAACAGATTTGTTCGTATGTGGACAAAATTATGTAAACATTTTTTTACATTAGGTAAAGTGTCAGGTTCTATCTGCTTTGCATTTCAGATATCCTTTTCAAAAATATCTTCTGTTTAAATCTATTGTGGTAAGTGCCCAGAATAGATTAAAACTCCTTACGATTAGGTGATGATTTTTTCTTCTACATATAAAAAACAAATGACCATTCATTATACAATACTTCATTAAGTATTGTATAATGAATGGTCAAGCAATGGTTTATGTATAAAAAGCATCTTCTATTTCGGAAGGGGCTATCATGGCCAACTATTGACCGAATCCCCACTGCTTAAATAGGATCACTGGTTACTATATATTTGGATTTATCTGTTGCCATATGGTTGAAATGTATCCTTCCAGGAGTTGAATATTCTTGGGATGCTTTGGGATAAATGCTGATCAGAAACCGATGTTCCCCTGCAGACAGTTCCCGATCTAGAAATACCACATTGGTACCTATTACTTCTTTGATAGCCGCTATCGGCAGCTTTTCATCTCCACCCTCCTGCTTTACTACCTGAATGACCCTCAAACTCTCCAATGTATCCTGGCCGGTCAGGTCAAAGCTAAGTTCACGGATAAACTGTGGTTTGTTAAGTTGCAGGACCAGCTCTGCCACTTCGTTAAACTCCCCCCCTAAGATTGGATGATCATATTCAATTACATTAAGGGTTCCATTTTGTGCTATATCTGATTGACCTTTGCATTGTGCAAACAGGACCATTAAAGCGGTACCCAATAGTGTGTGGTATATAGTGTTTTTCATAATCTATATTTTGTTCTTCAAAAAAAAGCCTATAATACTATCCTCATTTAAGAAACATATACAGTAAATATATGCATTTAATTATTTATTTCAATAATAGTTTAATAATTTCAAGAATAAATTACACCAACGGTCATTCCGAAATAGAGAAAAAACAATAGTTGGCCTAATAAGCCAGCCTTATAGTTCTCCTTTGCTGAAAAAAATTATTTTTAACCCCCAACTGCCTGTCATTACCTACTAAATGAACCGATTAATAGGCACCCTTTTATATAAATATGCAGTTAATCTGCCCCTGAACCGCAATTAAAAGCTACCTGTGTTGTAGCAGATCAGTTCCATCCTGCGTACAGGCATCAAGACGTCTTAACCATTATCATTTTAAAACATATAAAAAAGCATATCATTTGCCTGCCTGGGAGATGGATATGGATCCTCCGAGGCATCCTGCTTGGCTCCTTGACAGAACAAATCATGATAATAACAAAATGTATAACATATGAAACCAATATTCTTGAAACCAAAAGTCAAAATGAAGAGTAGGGTAAATTTCAAAAGATGGGCCTATTTCCTGTTTGTACCCATACTGATTTCCAGTTGTTTAGACCAGGGTGATCCGGTAGAATTACCACCGGTAGCCCATGTTTCCCTATATCATGCCTCACCAAATGCCCCGGCACTGGATTTATATGTGGAGCATACCAGGATCAACCAGCAGATAGTAAATTATGCGAATAGCATAAGCTATACCCGGTTCCGAGTGGGAGAACGCCATTTTAGGATCACCCCCTATAATGGGTTCAATACCTTACATGAATCTTCACATACATTAGAGGCTGATAAGATCTACTCCATATTTATAACCAATTCGGTTTCAAATATGTCCACGCTCATGGTAGAGGATAAATGGAGTACACCTTCCTCCGGTAACGTAGGCCTACGGTCCCTTCACCTTTCTCCTGACTTAGGAGCAGTCCGTATTAAGATCAGCCGTGAAGGCAAAGAATATATCCAAAACGGCTCTTTTGAACAAATCAATGATTTTGAGGAATTAGAAGCGGGTCAATATACCATAGAAGTAATATCGGACTTAACAGGGCAAACGCTACTTAGTGCTGAAAATATGGAATTGCGCAATGGCAGAATCTATACACTACTAATTAGAGGTTTCCAGACACCCACTGAAGGATCTTCCAATGGACTGGCCCTTCAGCTGCTGACAAACTATAATACCTTATAAATTACCGCTGAAGGTAATGATATGGCCCTTAATACCTGCAGGTATCAGGGCCTTTTTTTTTGTGCTTTTTTAGCTATACACCACGGACATTGGCGACAGTAACCGAAAAAAAAAGGAAAAAAAAAACTATGAAATAAAGATCTCATAGCTTTTCTAATTAACAATAAACCCAAAATAACTAGCTGTAGGAGAAGGATTCGAACCTCCACAGGGCAGTTAGGCAAAAATACGAGCTCGCTATTTGCTTTATCCTCTTGACCCTACCCCCGAGACAGGAGGGCATGTCTGCCAATTTCAACATCCTACATTATGTGGTAAAAACCTTATGTCTTTGTTCCAATGATTCAAATGTAATAGATCGATTTCTTTATTGCAAATAATTTAATAAAAAAAGTAAAAAATTATCGAATATGTATTTTTAATCTATAAACATTAACTAATTAATAACACAAATATCTATTGATAATCAACATTTTATAGGTGATGACTTTATTTAATTAATTTTAAATATTTTAATATAGCTGAAGGAAAATTGTTAAAAAACACGCAATTGGCACCCATACAGCTGTACAGAGCACCTTCCTCCATCATTGATTCGGAGCCTAAAATGACCTGCCAAAATAAAATAAGTAAAGCCTGAAAAGCGTGGCTGTTTTAGGGTGTAGGAATTAATGGTGGATAAGACCTGCTATAATTGGGCACATGTAGGATCAAAACCATATGCAGTGGCTGCATTCTTATAAAAGATTTTAGATAAAACCGCTTCCGGTAAATCCAGTCCTATAAACTTCCCGCTAAATTCTGGAGCCTGCATCACTTCTTTACCAGCAAAAAATTGCCAATGAAATTCCCACAGGATTTTAAACTTTTCAGCTACTGCATCTGGCGCATAATGTCCATCGTCTATTATATCGGTACCATATATGACCCTGTCCTGATAATCGATTAAAAATGTTCTGACGGTGTCTCTATTCTGTTGTGCCTGATACTGAAGATGACAGATCCTCTCGGCCAGGTCCACTTTGGCCAGTGGATAAGTATCTAACCAGCGGGCTACTTCCGAAACACTCCATTCCAGACTTGCCAGGTGTAAACCTATAAACTTTAGATGCGGGTGTTTGGATAACCGGTTATCTCTGGCTACCAATTGCTCCTGGTAGGAAGGGTATTCCGGATGCAGGTACATATGGTATTGCGGGTGAAGCTGGAAATAGTTTCTGTCCGATTCTACGGTCATTTCATGTAATGGTAACCAGCAGTTTTTAGGTTCTCCAAGATGTCCCAGTACCAGGATGTTGTTTGTTTCTATATATTCAAAAATCGGATCAAAGCTGGGATGGTCCAACATCACAAACTGGCCGTTGATATCCTTTAATTCCATGCCTATATTCTTCCAAAACTTCACCCCTACAGCTCCCGCTTCCATTCCAATCCGGATCTGATTTATAGCCCTATCAGGCCATTCCGGTCTTCCCCAATCATCCAGGCTAAAGGAAGTTATAAATTTGACCCGGTCCGGATAAATATTGGAAAGCCGTAGGATATTTTCTCTTTGGTGGTCCAGTGGTATAAAAAAAGGAATATCGGTATTGATAGAGAGAAAATAGGCACCCTGTTCCACAGCAGTTATCATCTTTTCGATAGAGGGGGTGTTCAGGTGTACATGGGCATCTATAAAAGGTCTAATCATAGCACGCAATTTATTAATTAAACAAAAACATTCTATGGGGTCTGAAAATTAAAAATCACTGGACCGCCATCAGAAAAATGCCTGCAGCATACCATGTGTAATTGTACAGGACCCTTAAGAGCCATTACAATTAGGTATATCAAATAGCCCAGATAGCCTAAGAAGGACTAAACAATATCATTAGATAATCTATTTATATTGTTTTAGAGGTATACGGAGTAAATTAAGCTAAGTACTCAAAACGGGCAAAGCAATACAACATGAAGGAGATTTTAACCAAAGACTGGCACCACCTAGAAGTTAACGAAATAGAGAAAATTTTTGAAACCGACAGTTCTGAAGGCATTGGCAAAGAAGAGGCAGATAAAAGAATAGGACAGTTTGGAGAAAACAAAATCACCAAGCAGCAGCAGCAAAGCTCCTTCATGAGGTTTCTGCTTCAGTTCCACCAGCCACTTATTTACATTTTATTGGGTGCTACTATTGTCACCCTGTTTTTGGGAGAATACATAGACGCAGGGGTCATTTTTGCAGTGGTGCTGCTGAATGCCATAATAGGCTTCGTCCAGGAATCCAAAGCCCTTAGCGCCATAGATTCACTTTCTAAGAGTATGACTACCCAGGCTGTAGTGGTAAGAAATGGTGATAGGATAAAAATAGAAGCATCTGCACTGGTACCGGGGGATCTGGTCCTGTTGGAATCGGGAGACCGGGTTCCGGCGGATCTCAGGCTCACTAGAATAAAAGACCTTCGTATAGATGAATCCGCGCTTACAGGTGAATCAGTGGCAGTGGACAAAAAGCAGGATTTACTGGAAAAAGAAACCGTATTGGGGGACAGGACCAATATGGCCTATGCCTCCACGGTAGTGACCTATGGAAGAGGCTCGGGCATTGTGATCGCTACCGGGGACAAAAGTGAAATAGGAAAAATATCAGGCCATATCAGTTCAGCACAAGATATCAAAACTCCTCTCACTGTAAAAATAGAAAAATTCAGCCATCAGCTCTTATTTGTAATCCTGGGGTTGACTGTTTTGACATTTGCGATAGGACTGCTGAGAGGCCAGGAGTTTACGGAAATCTTTATGTCTTCCGTTGCCTTTGCCGTCTCGGTCATTCCGGAGGGACTTCCTGCAGCGGTGACCATCATGCTGGCGCTGGGCGTATCCAAGATGGCCAAAAGGAGGGCCATCATCCGAAAACTGGTGGCAGTGGAAACATTGGGAAGCACTACTGTCATCTGTTCTGATAAGACAGGTACACTCACAGAAAACCAGATGACCGTCCAGCGCATTTATGCCGGGGACCAGCTTTATAAAGTGACAGGTATAGGATATGCGCCTGAAGGTGAAATCCAGACAGAGGGAAATAAGATAAAACTGGCTGATCATCAAGTATTGAATGAATGTCTTCAGTGCGGGCTATTATGTAATGACAGCAAAATCAAAAAAGAAGAAGAAAAATGGAAGCTGGAGGGTGATCCTACAGAAGCCGCCATATATGTGGCCTCTATAAAGGGGGGATTGGATGCTGACAACATCCACAAGGATTATCCCAGGCTGGAAGATATACCATTTGAATCAGAATACCAATACATGGCTACCCTGCATAAAGTTGCTGACCATACCATAGCCTATATAAAAGGATCAATGGAAGCCCTTCTGGAACGCTCCGATAAGAGGCTAATGGGAAGTGATAAAGAAGAAGAGATCAACCCGGCCAAAATAGAAGAAGCGGCAAAGAAGATGTCATCTGATGGCCTTAGGGTTTTGGGCTTTGGTTCCATAATATTTGATTCCGGAAAAGAGCAAATCAGCCACGATGACCTGAAACATGGCGTTACCTTCCTGGGATTGCAGGGTATGATAGATCCTCCACGTGATGAAGCCAAAACCTCCGTCCATTTATGTCAGAAAGCGGGCATACAGGTGAAGATGATCACCGGGGACCATGCCCTGACCGCATCGGCCATAGCGGGGATGATCGGACTGGAGGGTGAAAAGGAGGAGAACGGAAAACTTAAAGCATATACAGGAAGAGAACTATCTGATATATCTGATGAGGAATATCCTGACATAGCTGAGAGAATTGCTGTCTTTGCACGGGTAGCACCAGAACAAAAGTTAAAGTTGGTCAAAGCCCTGCAGTCAAAAAACAACGTGGTGGCCATGACAGGAGATGGCGTCAATGACGGCCCGGCACTCAAGCAGGCCAATATAGGTGTAGCCATGGGCATTACCGGTACCGAGGTGGCCAAAGATGCCTCCGATATGGTATTGACGGACGATAACTTTGCTTCTATTGAAAGCGCAGTGGAAGAAGGGCGTGGCGTATTTGACAATCTGACCAAGTTCATCGTCTGCATCCTGCCTACTAACCTGGGCCAAGGTCTATCAATAATGGCCTCCATTATATTGGGAATGGTACTTCCCATACTGCCTGTTCAGGCGCTTTGGGTGAATATGACCACTGCAGTCTTACTGGGATTGCCACTTGCATTTGAACCCAACGAACCGGATATTATGGACCGTAAACCCAGAAATCCAGACCAGCCTATCATGACGAAAAGCTTGGTTCTGAGGACACTTTTAGTAGGGTTTTTGATACTCCTGTTTGCTACAGGACTGTTTCACTACGAGCTATATTTGGGAGCAGATAAAGATTATGCACGCACGGTTACCACTACCACCATTGTGGTCATACAGGCATTTTATCTGTTGAACTGCCGTTCACTGCTTAAAACCAATATGGAAATCGGATTTTTCAGCAATCCCTGGATATTTGGAGGAATAGGTTTAATGATGGTCTTTCAGGTATTGTTTATCTATGTACCGATCATGAATGTGTTTTTTCATACGCTTCCTCTGAACCTTATGACATGGTTAAGAATATTAGCAGCCGGGGCTTTGGTTTATATCATCATTTCCATAGAAAAATATTTCAGACGGAAGTATAAAAACAAAAATGGAGAGAGGAATAAGTAGCTTTAGGTGCTGAAGCCTATATAACTAAATGACGTAAATAATGACAATTATGTTCAACCCGTTAAAGTATAGAACCTGGTCCGCAATAAATTTTTTGGGACTAGGATCCATCGCTTAAGGCCAACATACTAAAAATACCAACTGTTATAATATAAGGAAATAAAAAAACGCTTGAATGAAAACATATTATATGCTAAGGGTTTTTTTTAACTATGGTTAATCACTTTAAACATTGGTTAAACACCCTTGAACTTATGATTACTCCACCTAAAATATTCCCAGACAAGATATGCATGGTCTGGGGCTACGATCAGACTTTAAAACCATAGGCAAGCTTATACTGCCAAGCTATACCCATTTTACCTAGTACTACGACATCTCTGAACGGCCATATTTTATATCCCTTCCCGGCAGGTATCCGGATCCCAGCCTTTTAAATTCTATAGTAAAATATAAACTCCGCCCTATCTATTCAAATTCGTCCAGTATCATTTGCTTGATCCATCCAAGGGATTTATAGCTTATCTCACTTATAGTAAAGATTTAATAATCTATACCAAAGCATTAGCTAAAGATATAAGCACTATTTTCGCCCATTAATATTTGCCACCTTAACATCAATAAATGAAACACACTTTACCCAAATTTCTGATCGGGTTTCTTATGTTATATTTGGCTTCGGCTACAGCATGGGCACAGCAATCAACTCCCTATGCGTTCATAGAAACATTTGAAAACCTTGGACTCACCGGCAACCAATATAGAGATGGTACTTTTGTGGGCAATAACGGGATTACCTGGACATATACCCATGTCTCCGGAGAGCAGGCTTTTCCTATAGATGGTGCAGGCATGCTCCTCCGAAGATCCGGTGACAATAGCCACATCAAATCAGAACTGATCACAGGTGGGATTTCCAATTTTCAGGTATTGATGAGAAAAGCATTTACAGGAGCCGGAGACCGGCAGATAGGGCTTTTTATCAATGACCGGCTGATAGCCGAATCCATTGTTTTTGGGGGATTGTCCGGAGGAAGTGATGATATTTTTGCTTTTGCGGTGGACAATATTGATGTAGCAGGAGATTTTACCTTGGAAATCAGGCACCTCAGCGGTGGGACGGCAAACAGACAACTGGTTATAGATGATATCAGGTGGAATTCATTTGACGGTCCTGCCATGGAAAGAGTAGCTGCACCACAGTTTTCACCTCAAGGTGGTAGTTATACATCTACCCAAAACATCAACATTGCTACATCTACTGAATCTGCGAGGATTTATTATACCCTAGATGGTACTGATCCCACCACTGAAAGTAACCTTTATACCTACCCCCTACCGGTCGCCACTACTACAGTCTTAAAAGCAATCGCTTCAAAAGATGGAATGGCTGACAGTGAAGTGTCGGAAGCGGAGTACGTAATCCATACTGCCAACTCCCCTGCAGCAGGTATTCCTTACCAACAGCATTTCTCCCTCTTTAGCAATTTTACTACCGATGTTACCGCATTTGGAGAAAGTCTTGAATGGACCTTTTCTGGAAATATATTAAGCTATGGCGGTGATTTTGGTACAGGCACCCCAGCTGGGTTGCGGGGCAATGGTGTGGTGGGTTATCAGCATACAGGAAGTTCAGGTATTTTTACTTCCACTTTGGTAGTTTCCAATACGACCGCTGTGACCATACAGGATTTAGAAATTTCCTATCGGGGTCTGACCGAAAGATTAAACCAAACACGCTTTCCCGCATTTACGGTGACGGTCAACGGATACGTGGTTCCGGAATTAGGCTATTCTACCCAGGAGGGATCAGCACGTACGGTTTCTCATACTATCCAAGGTATAAATATATTGCCGGGTCAGGAAGTGGAGATTTCATGGTCTTCTGATAGAGGATTGAGCACTACAGGAGGAAGCAGACAGATAGGTCTTACTGAAGTTTCAGTTATACCGGTAATATCTGAAGCACCTGTCCTAAACGTAGAAGATTTTAACAATATATCCTTGGGCACGGGATATACCAATGGTTCATTTGTCGGCAACAGCGACATTATCTGGAACTACGTAGCTTCCAGAAACGAAGGTGATTTTCCTATAGACGGCAAAGGTTTGATGCTTAGGGGGGCAAGCTATGAATCGAAAATCACTTCCTCGGCTATACCCGGAGGTATCGGTTCCTTTAGCATGGATTTACGAAAAGCCTTTACGGGAGGAGCGGACAGGCAGGTAGCCTTATTGATCAATGGGGAAGAAATCGCCCGTTCAGAAATATTCGGCGGTTTTTCCGGAGCTGATGCCACTATCAGAACTTTTGAAGTGAATGATATCCACTTAGGAGGTGACATCGTCATAGAAATCAGAAACCTTACCGAAGGACAGATTACAATCGATAATATCACCTGGACGCCATTTGAAGATAATTTTCCTCCGGTCATCTCATCACTTTCCCCAGCCAACGGTGACCAGGAAATAGACAGCAATGCCGACCTCTCCATCACTTTTGATGAACGGATTATAAAAGGTCAGGGAAACATCATCCTATACGATACCAATGGATCACCTGTTCAGACGATAGCCATATCCAGTGAACTAGTAAGCATAGATGGCCATACGGCTTCTATTGCTTTATCAGAGCTGGCACAAGCTTCTACTTTTTATGTATTGATAGATGCTGGCGCTTTTGAAGATAGGTTTGGCAATCCTTCTGGCGGTATTGAAAGTCCTGAACAGTGGGTTTTCACCACCTTTGACCCCAATGCTCCCCTAATCACTGTAAATAGGGAAGCCCTGGACAATTTTGGCAGGATAAGCAGTGGCCAGGCATCAGCTTCCCAGACATTTGCATTGACCCTAACCAATGTCTCGGCTCCTATCAGTGTATCGGCCCCAATAAATTTTGAAGTAGGTATTGACGGAATATTCAGTAATGAACTTATACTTGATCCCGCAGAATCGGGAACCAGCGAAACCCACGTCCAGGTGAGGTTTACACCTAACAGTGGCACTAACCAATCTATAGAAGGGGATCTTATCATCAGCAGTGATGGAGCTGTCAGTCGAAGTGTAAGGTTAATCGGTGATGAGATCGGTAACCAGATTACCATTGCTGCAGCCAGATTACTGCCAAACGGTACAGAGGTATTTGTAGAAGGGATCGTGGTGGCTGGCAGCACCCTCAATCCAGATAACAGGTGGATTCAGGATGCGACTGGGGGTATTATGCTGAGGGCATTTTCCAATACACTGGAGAATGGCGTCGAACGCTCTGCTGATCTTAATGTAGGGGACAGTGTGAGGATATCCGGTACTTTGGCTACTTTTAATCAGAACATACAGATCAGTGCCGGAGCGATTGGGATGGAACGTCTGGCCGCAAATACATTATTACCGGAACCGCTGACAATCAGTATAGCAGACATCAGTAATCCTGCAGTGCAGGGCAGACTGGTAAGGGTAGATGGATTAAGCCTCAGTGATCCAAGAATTTTGTTCGAAGGAGCAGGTGCATTAGGAAGCTACACCATAACAGGCCAATCCGGGAGTAGGATCTTAAGGATACCTACAGCCGACCATCCGGTGGTGGGAAATCCTATTCCTGACAAAACCTTTGATGCCATAGGGATAGTGGACAGGTTCAATGCGACGGCACAACTTAATCCCAGATTCCAGGAAGATATTATCCTGGACAATGCAGCCGGAAGCATAGCATTTTCTGAGGGCAGACTGAACTTTGGTCTGACTGCTTCCGGAGAGGTTTCACCGCCTTTATCATATTCATTTATGATCAATCAGCCTGCAGCTACACTGAATTTATCGGCTGAAGGTCCTTTTGAACTTTCTATAGATGGAGAAAGTTTTGCAAAAACCGTATCACTTGACGATCTGGGCATAGCCACTCAGGAAGTCTTGGTGAGGTTTGTTCCAACTGCATTTGCAAATGGTATCAGGAATGGATTTATCCTGCATAGCGGGGGGCAGATTTACCGATCTATCGTGCAGCTACACGGTATAGAATCTGGAAACACCACCGCCATCCCGTATGCTCAAAACTTCAACACCCCTGATGTCTTTACAGCCGGTGGTTGGTCAGATTACAATGTGAGGGGTGCTCAGGGATGGCAGATAACTGCGGACGGCACTGGTGTGAACAATACTGGAAGGGCAGCCCAAATGAACGGATTTTCAAATGGTGCGCAGGAGAATGAGAACTGGATGATCTCTCCCCTATTCAATTTGGATTCGGACAAATTCCCAGTTCTTAGTTTCTACTCCAGGTCATTCTTTTCAGGCCCTAGACTTCAGCTTAAAGCCTCTGCCAATTATGACGGATTCAGCGATCCTACCCTACCCCAATTCACCTGGATAGATCTGGAAGACAAATTTGCGGTTTCTACCGGAAGCTTTGTATTAGCGGACAATATCGATTTATCCGATTTTAACCACGGACAGCTTCATCTGGCCTTTGTTTACCTTTCCGATCAGGAAGTGGGCGCAGCTGAATGGAGGGTAGATGATTTCAATATTCGACTTCAGGATGAACAGCCACGTAATCTTCTATTGGATATAGGACCATTGAGCAATATGCACTTTGGAATTGTAACCCCTGGGGAAATATCGGAAGCCAAATCCTTTAATTTTACTGCTACGGGACTTGCTGATCAGGTGACCCTTTCTATTGCAGCACCTTTTCTCATTTCTAAAAACGGTACTGATTTCAGTTCAGAAATCAGCTTTCTTCCAGGCGAGCCATTCAGATCTGCTGTTCAGGTAAAATATGCACCTGTAAGTATAGGGGTAGATGTGGCTTCGGTACAGCTTACCTCCGGTGGGATAACGAGCAACTATGGCAGGTTTACAGGATCAACCAAAGGGAAAGAAAATACATTTGATGTCGTTTCTTGGAACATCGAATGGTTTGGTTCCTCCACTTCTTTTCAGGGACCATCCAATGTAAACCTGCAGCTGCAAAATGTAAAGACCATCATTGAAGACCTGGATGCTGATGTATATGCTTTCCAGGAGATCACTGATCTTGATAAATTTTATGAGTTGGCAGAAGCTTTGCCGGAGTACAGAGGATTTCATTCTTCAGCAGTTTCACAGGTAGGAGATTTTTCCGAAGCTCAGAAACTGACCTACCTTTACAAGACCACCACGGTAGATTCTATTAGCTCCCGAGTATTGTTACAGGGTGTGGATGTAAATTTACTGACCGGTTATCCATCCACCCGGGACAGGTTTTGGGCTAGCGGTAGGTTGCCATTCCTGTTTGACATCAAGACAAAGATCAATGGTGTAGCCGAAAACATCACCTTGGTGAATGTCCATACCCGGTCAAATGGCGGCGGTGAAAGTGCGGCAAACCCACGGTATGCCATGCGTAAATATGATGTGAATGTAATGAAGGATTCCCTTGATCTATATTACAGCAATGTACCGCTGATTATATTGGGAGACTTTAATGATGATCTGGATGAAACTGTAGCCGACCAGTCAGCTGCCACGGTAAATACCAGCAAGACCTCCTTTATAGATTACATCAATGACTCGCTAAACTACACCCCTGCTACGATCAGTCTAAGTAATGCAGGTTTGAGAACTTTTATTGCTTTTGAAAATGTGATAGACCACATGATCATTTCCAATGAGATAAAGGACAAGTGGCTGCCGGGCTCAGAAAGGGTGGTCATCCCATTTGATCTGGTGCAGAACTATGCGAATACTACCTCTGACCACCTGCCTATCAAAGTACGATTTGAACTGAAGTGCCACTTGGAAGCAGGCGTGATCATCGGCAACGATGAAGTGTGTGCCGGAGCCAATGAAGTACAACTGACCATGGTAGGGGGCCTGTTTGATAGTATAGGCGCATGGGAAAGGTCAGTAGATGGAGGTAATTCGTGGATTACCATCGGAAATTCAGAGGGCCGAGCTACGATAACTGTAGCTAATATAGCAGAAAACACCCTATATAGGGTTGGGGTGGAGGGTTCTTCCTGCTCCGCGATTTATACTGAGCCTTTGGAGGTAAAAATAAAGACGCTAGAGGTACCTTTTATCAATTTTGAAAAAGGGAAATTGGTGACCCTAGCCGGAGATTATACCTATACATGGTATAAAGATGGCAAGCTTGTGGCTACTACTTTGGACAATGAAATCCGCATCAACGGAGCGGGAAATTACCTGGTGGAAATCCGTAACGAGGAGGGCTGTGCAGCGGTATCCCCACCGTATAAGTTCCCCCAAGTACCGCTTAAAAATAGCTATAAGATATTTCCCAACCCTTCCAGCAAAAAGGTTTTTGTCTCCATAGAAGAAAATACAGGGCTTCATAGGATAGAATTACGCAATGCTATGGGATTATTGATAAAGTCCTATACTACAGATAAAAACAAGGTGGAATTTGATGTATCCTCATTATATCAGGGAGTCTACCTGATCATGATCACAGATAATTTTGGAAACCACACGGTAGAAAGATTGTTGGTAAAATAAGCGATCATACCCTGCATAAAAAAAGCCTTTCCCGTGGGAAGGCTTTTTTTATGGTTAATAATAGTCATTAATGAATAGTTGGTTTTTATCGTTCAGTAACCCTGGTTTTGGTCGATTGGTATTGTCTTTACCCTCCGAGGTTTTAGTGAGAGATCGTATTGCTCCTTTTAAGGCTGATAGGAATAAATGAAAGATACAGATGATTGGATTTTATAGTCCTATTTGGGGCTTGAATGAACAGTGGCCACCTGCTGATTCATGGTACTTCAGATGGGTAGACTCATCTATCCGTACTTAAAATTGTACAATCTTTTCTTAGATTTTCGCCAAAAGTCGGAGTATCCTCGGGGAGTATACGGGGGATACATGGGGGAGCTATAGGGCATCACGCGTATAATTGGCCAGGAAATGAGCGATATTTTGAAATAATGGTATATTTCTAACGCTATTCAACTTAAAAAAATCATATTATTTACTATAGATATATATCATGTTATGAGTAAGGCTTCGGGATTTTAATAAAAACCTTACTTATAAGCGGGAACAATAAATGGGAAAGGCTATCCTATCAAACTATATAAAATATGAAAAGTCCTAAAGGAGCTTTTAAAAAAAACAATTTAAGGTTTGACCCTACACTTGACACTACCTTATTAATTAAGGAAGATGATGATTTTTGTATTTAGGGATAACATGATATACATAGGAGATATTTTTGTTTTTCTAGCATATAATCCATAAGGGCATAGATTAGACTAATCAAATGATACAATAGGGCGAGATAAGCTATTCGATATTTTCATTAAAGTATACCACCAGCATTTTTGTCATTACATCATACTCATTTACAAGATGGTGGTCCAGTCTGCCATCAAATAGCATAGAATCGCCTGGATGTAACACTACTGTCTGATCACGGAAGACATATTTTATCGATCCTTCCAGAATGTATTTGAAAGCATAAGCCTCAGTAGTGTCAAAGTGTTTTTTTACGTAGGGCTGAATTTCCAGCAGCACCACGTCCACTGCTGAGGATTTTATTTTTTTAGATATAATCCGTTCATAATGAAAATCGGAGGCAGGTTCATTTTCAAACCCTTCATATTCCTCTTTCCGTAAAACCAATATGGGGGCATCCCGACCTTGAAGACTCATATGATTAAAAAAGAAATCCAGATCCACTTCTAAAGCTTTTATTATTTGCATCAATACCATCAAGGACGGAATGGTTTTCGAATTTTCAACCTGTGAAATCAGACCTTTTGTTACTCCGGCCCGATCTGCAATCCCCTGGATCGTTAACCCCTTTTCTTTCCTGATACTTTTGATCTTTTGGCTTATTTGGGCCAGAATTTCATTTTCCATACCGAAAAATACTAGGTTATATAGGAATAGCCAATCTCTCAGATTATTTTTTCACAAACTACCTGGTTAGCTTCACCTATAGTAAACTGTTTACCCGATTATATCTACCCCATCATAGAAATAAAAATTGGAGGTCTACTTTCTATTACGGCATATGGCAATCAAAGCATTTTAAATGAGATAAGGACTGGTATGGGGAGGGACATTACCCATCTGTGGATCCGTCTTGGAATCCAATCCGGTCTCTATCCTTCCGGCCATTTTTCTTTCAAAAATTGGGCTGCCTTCTATTAGTAGTACATAATCATACCAACCATAACTTTTAGATGTATTTAAACCTATAGTCAATTCTGAACCTGGTTCAACCGAATATTCAGTTTTTGCTTTTCCATAAGCCTGATCTTCCAGAATGATTTTCAATATTTTATGCACTTCCAAATTTCTTATATGAAGCAGCAGTTTAGGTTTTTTAGGCTTTGCCACATCGTAGCTTGTGGACAGCTCTACATTGGCTTCATCTACATTTCCTTTATAACCTCTATAATATCCATTTGGTCCATAGGCATCCAGTTGGTAATATCCGTTTTCAAAGTTTGAGAGTGGCCAATGATAGTCCAAAGTTTTTCCAGCTTCCACTGCAAAGGACCATACCTTCATCGGCAACCATGTATCTTTCTCCCTGTATTTAGAGGAGGAATATATCTGAAAAGGGACACCGGATGTTTTTTCTCCAAAAGTTTTGGTACTGTTCTGAAAGGTAATCACCAAAGCTTGCTGTTCCTTACTGAGATTACCATTAAGGTTGAAATCATAGGGCAAGGCATTAGAGTTTCTAATTCCTGCTTCTTGCCTTGGAAGGATTTGAGCAGTTTTTCCTTTTTGGATGGCAGCTTCAATTTCTGTTTTTTTCAAAGGTCCAAAATTGTCTGGTAGGTTCTTGAATTTAGACTGGTGTAAATTTTTTATTAGTTCTTTTTGAGCAACTTGCTCTGGAAAGCTTACATGTTTTTCATTGGTTGGCCTGAATGCTGAGGTTAAATTGCCGCAAATGGATCTTCTCCAACTACTGATATTCGTTTCTATAATATCTTTTCCAGTTTTGTGTTTTAAAAATTTTTCCAGAAACATGAGTGAAGAAGTAAGGTCACAAACTTCTGAGTTTACCCAGCCACCACGTGTCCAGGGTGAAGCTATAATCAAGGGAACGCGATATCCCAAACCTATTGGACTCTCACGGGCATTTTTTTCTACCATTCCAGGCTTGGACAATTCTTCTTCCATGGTAACAAATTCTTCATGGGTCTGAATACCGGAAGTTACCTTACCTGTAGAATTATCTGTGGGATGAGGTGCTACAAAAGGTGGAATATGATCAAAATACCCATCATTTTCATCATAATTTAAGATAAATATAGTTTTCTTCCATATTTCAGGATTTTCGGTAAGGATATTCATAACTTCTGAAACATACCAAGCTCCGTACCATGGCGCAGATGGATGATCCGAAAATTTTTGAGGAGGAACCAGCCATGATACCGTGGGAAGATTGTCTTCTTTGACCGCCTTTCTGAATTCATGCAAAATGTCTCCTTTGGGTATTTTGGTTTTAAAGTTTTTGCCGGCTTTTTCATAATCCATCCATTCAGTGGTATGATAGTCCGGATCTACATCATTTATAGTAAAAGCTTTTGCATGAATGTTTTGCTCGAATTCTGATAGTTTTTCAAAATTTGCGGGGCTATATTTCAACAGTGCGTCTTGGATAAAAAGAAGTTTTTCTTTTTGCTCTGCCAGTGATTTGCCAGTCGCGTTTGTTGGTTCTTTATTGTGTTTCTTTTCCAGACCCCCTATCTCGAGTAATAGTTCTTTTTCAGCTTTTTGAAGAAAAGAATAATGACTTTTCGAAAAACGGACATTAAACTGTTTGAACCATTCAAGGTTATTGTCTGTAAAATTTGCCAGCAGCGATTCATCTTCACCTGAAAGACCGGAATCCAAGCTGATCTCATTTTGGTATACCTTCCATGACACACCGTTTTCCTCCAGCCGTTCTGGGTAGGTTTTCCAGTCTACTTCTCTATTATAGGTAGCTTCTGAATTTCTTACTACCGAATATCCTGTTTTCGGATCACGGCTTTTGCCCGTCCAAAAATACATTCTGTTCGTTGTGGTCCCTGTAAGAGCTGAACAAAAATGCTGGTCACATATCGTAAATGCATCTGCTAATGCGTAATAAAATGGGATATCCTGTCTATTATAAAAGCCCATCGTGAGGGGAATATGACTGAACTCACTGCTACCTGGTCTTTTGGATTCAATCCACTGGTCATACTTGCCATTATTTCTTGCATCCACTTGGTTTTCCCATGAATGAGGGATATCATTCATCCAGGTAGCTTTGGTATTGTGTATATCCAGATGGAAGGGTTTGTAGGTGTTCAACTGATCATCCTGCTGAAGCCATACCGGAACTCCATTGGCCAGCTTTATAGCCCGGGGATCATTAAACCCCCTTACTCCCTGCAAGGAACCAAAAGCATGGTCAAAAGACCTGTTTTCCTGCATTAAAAAAACCACATGTTCCGCATCCAAATAGCTCGTGCCTAAATCAGGATTGATCGCCATGGCTTTTTGAATGGCTGGGGGAATGCCACCCCATAAGGCCATACTTCCAGATAATATAGCTGCCTGTTTAAGAAAATCCCTTCTGTTATTGTTCATGATGATTGTTTAATCCCTACTCAGGAGATATTATTTATAAGAAAATGGACAGGTTATTTCGGCATGTCCCACCATACACGGGTGGTTATTCTATCATCACCTTGTCTTGAAATTGCTGCCCTGTAGTTTTCCTCATTCAATGCCTGAACAGTAGAGGGGTACATAAACCTTCTGGGAACCATACTTTCAAATGCTGCCGGGCCGGGCTTAATTGCAGGAATCGCAGTCCGTCTCCAGTCAAACCAGTTTTCCAATCCTGAAAAATAAAGCGCAATCCATTTCTGATTTCCTATTTTGTATAATTTATCTGCCTTGGAACCCGTATAAGCTACTTTATCCTGTCCAAAATACCCATCATCTACCTTTAGCCTGGCGGCAATTTGAGGTAGATTTATAGCATTATATCTGGAGGCATAATAGTCAAATGAGGCATGGATACCGTTCAGGTAATACGTTTCTGCTGTACCTATAGAAATAAATCCCTTTTCCCTGGCTTCTGCAAGCAGGAATTGCAATTCTGAATAGCTCATAAGGATAGACTGATAGCCTACCGGGTTGGCTAAAGGGGTACATGCGGCACATGACCATAGGAATCCCACCCTGGATATATAATTGGAGCCACCTTTAGATGGGTCACCCGAAGGAGAAAACTGAAGGGCTTCTTCATCTGAAAGTCCGTTTGGAACCCCCAGATAATCGTTTAAACTACCGATGACACCTGCCCCTGACGCATTGGTAGGCTGGGCATAAGCAAAAAGTCTTGGATCATTTAGCTCCTTTAAAGTAAATTCCAAATTTTGACTAAGGCGGTATTCGTCAAAAGATCCCGACCTTGCTGTATAAAGGTTGTGCTGGTTCGGTACATCCGGCAGGTGCTGTAAGACAGCGTGGTCTTCATTACCTGTGAAAATTGGGTATTTCTCAGGATTGGCAAGCATCTCTTCCAATTCAGCTCCAGGGTCTTTTCTCAAGGATATTCTCATCAGCGCCCTGATTCGAAGAGAGTTGGCCAATTTTCTCCAATTTTGAATATTACCATTAAACAAAATATCACCGCTAACTGACTCAGAACTGGACCCCAGCAGTTCATTCGCTTCTTTCAGATCATTTAAAATGCCCGTGTAAATTGCTTCCTGACTGTCAAACACAGGATAGTTGATGCCTTCCTTTGCATTAATTGCTTCTGAATAAGGAAGCTCACCATATGCATCCGTCATAAAAGCATATTGAAATGCTCGGATTACTTTCGCTATACCTACATAATTTAGCTGCCCTTGGGGCTCTGATATTTTAATTATATTTGAAATATCTCTTTGCGCATTGTAAAAACTCTCATATGGATCACCAAACGGACCCCAATTATATCTATCCTCATTAGTAAACTGGATCTTGGCCGTATACTGCATCACCACATTTCCAATACCCCAGGCTTGCCCCGCTACCTGATTGGCAGTGGTCCGCATCACAGTGGGCAAAAGCAAGGATGAAGGAATGGTTTCGGGTGAATTGGTATTGGTGTTTATTTCCTCAAAATCACCGGTACAGGCCGCCAGCCAAATCATTTGCAGTCCCAAAAACACAGGGAAAAATTTATTAAATTTAATTTTCATATCTTATTTGAATCAAAATTTAAAATCATTAAAACTTCACGTTGACATTGAAGCCAATACTTCTGGTAGATGGAAAAGCCATATTCTCAATTCCGGGTTGTAAAGTACCTCCAGACATAGATAATGTTTCTGGGTCAAAATGAGGGTTTTCTGTCCAAAGTGCCAAGTTCCTAGCTACAATAGACACTTTCACATCTTCAAATGGCAGTCTGGCAGTCAGGTTTTTTGGAATGTTGTAACCTATAGTTACTTCTCTTAACTTGATGTATGAAGCATCATATTTGGCAGCTTCTACATTATTTCGTTCATAATATCTATTGTGCCAGTTTCGTGAGCTAAGTTTTATGGTATTCGGTTCAAATGATCCATCTTCATTCTGAATGACACCAGGGCTGATGATTCCGTTTCCTTCTATATTCAAATCATAACCATTTTCCCTTCCCAAAAGCGTTTCCTCGAGCTGACCTGAAGTACTGCCAATTGTCTTCGTACGTGAAACTACGATGCCCCCGTATCGAATATCAAAAAGAAAACCCAGGTTGAAATTTTTTATGGAAAAATTGTTTTGAATACCGAGCATCCAGTCCGGGTTATAATTTCCCTGCAAAGATAATTCAGAGTCGGTAAGTGGAGTGCCGGTACTGTTATGTATAATCTGTCCAAAGTAGGGGCTGGTTTCATCACTTACCCTCCTGAATCCTGCCCCATAGATATTTCCCATCCTTTCACCAATACGTGCCTGGATAAACGCACCGTTAGTAGATGTTAACGTATAGGTGTCCAAGCCTTCAGTCAGTTCGATTACCTTCCCCCTATTCCTCGTAAAATTGGCGATCAGGTCCCAACGAAAGCCATTGTTCTTTCTGACAGGATTGGCCATGGCCACTATTTCTATTCCTCGGTTTTGGATTTTACCTGCATTGATGATTCTGCTGTTATAGCCTGTTGATATATCCAGTGTTATAGGTATGATCTGGTCTCTGGTTAAATTGTTATAATATGTTACATCCAGCCCAAGCCGTCCCTGAAAAAACCTTACATCCAAACCAAATTCTGAAGATGAAGTCCTTTCAGGTCGCAATGTAGCGTTAGAAAGCTGAGAAGATTCACTTTTAGCCTGGTCCGAACCCCAAGCAATCTGATTGTTAAAAATATTTGTCAAACTGTATGGGTTCGTATCGTTACCCACTTCGGCATATGCTGCTCTGGCTTTGACCAGGTAGAAAATACGTGGCAGCTGTATCATATCTGATACAATAGCACTTAACGTAGCTGAAGGATAGAAATAAGAGTTGCTGTTCAACGGCAACGTAGATGACCAATCATTCCTTCCTGTGATATCTAAAAATAATGTGTTTTTATACCCTATTTGACCAAATCCATATAAAGAGTTGATTTGCTTTTTGCTGATAAACTGATCTGTCTGGAGGGCTACTGCTGTATTGGTAAAATTATAGATGCCTGGAATTAAAAGTTCCGGTGCTATCAATTGTAAATACCTGTTTTGCTGCGTCATTAAGTTACCACCCAAAGCCAAATTATAAGTCCATGAAGGGCCTGAATTTTCAGCATAGGAGAGTAAAAAATCAGCGTTTCTTTCATAAAAATAAACATTGTCTTCCCTATAGTTTCCTCTTGGGAATCTTTGAGTAGAAAATGCCCTTTTTCTGTCCCTTAATTCATTATAGGTATCCAATCCAGTTCTTATCATCAGGTTTAATTTTTCTGTGATGCTGTAATTGAGAGATAGGTTTCCAAAAATCCGGTCTTTCTGCTGACCGTTCGTATTTTCATAGACGGTAAAGTAGGGGTTATCATGATAGTTGTAATTGTAGTTAAATTGTTGGAGATCTTCAGATCCTTGCATCCAATAATCCCTTAGGTTTCTTGTATTCACCTGTCGGCCATACCAAATCCATAGATACATCAGGCTTTCAGTGCCATAACTGATGTTTGGTCGGTTACCTGATAGGGAATTTTGATAGTTAACTGTAGCGTTCAATGTTAGCCTCTGAGGTACTATATGAATTCCAGTATTAAGCGCCAATGTATTCCTTTTCAAATCTGTATTTGGAACAATACCTTTTTGGTCTAAATTGGTCCATGAAAACCTTACATTAGCCTTTTGGTTTTCTCCCGAAATAGACACGTTGTTGGCCAAAGTTAACCCAGTCCTAAAAAAATCATTTACATTATCCGGTTGGGACACCCAAGGTGTAGGTATTATCAGGCTGCCTTCAGGAGCATTAAGATCTCCACCTCTATAGCCGGGAACATTCCGTGGGGAATCAAATTGGGTAACAGACAGTCCGTTATCTAAAAGTGGACCCCAGCTTTCATCTACACCATCCGCATTCCCGGAACCTGATCCGTCTACAAACCCAAACTGCCCGTTGTTACCTTGGCCGTATTTGTTCTGCCACTGGGGCATGACTAGGGGGTTTTCAAAAGTTGTATTGGAATTTATGGTAACCCCCAGCCCTTTGGTACCTTTGCCCGATTTTGTTGTAATCAGAATGGCACCATTTGCAGCCCTGGATCCATAAAGCGCGGCAGCCGCAGGACCTTTTAGGACCGTCATAGAGGCTATGTCATCTGGGTTGATTTCACCAGCTGAATTACCATAATCCACTTCCAATCCGCCAGAACCGGATGAGCCCACTATGTTGTTTGAGATGGGTATACCATCCACCACAAAAAGGGGCTGATTGGCATTTATATTTAAAGAAGATTCTCCCCTGATGGTTACCCTGGAAGACCCTCCTAGCGTACTTGATCCATTAGTGATCTGTACCCCAGCCACACGGCCACTAAGGGAATTGAGTACATTCGTTTCACGGGCTTCGGTAAACCTATCTGACTCTACTGTTTGGATAGCATACCCCAATGCCTTGGCATCCCGTTCCATACCAAGAGCTGTGACCACTACTTCCCCTATTTCTAGCCCTTCTTGCAGTGTCACGTTTATCAAAGTGGCATTCCCAACCAACCTTGTAACCTTCTCAAAACCTATGTAAGAAAAGGTAAGCGTATCGCTGGGGTTTACCATAAGGTTATAATGACCATCTAAATCAGCAACAGTACCCTTAGAAGTTCCTTTAACGAGGACACTTGTCCCCGGAAGCGGCTGACCGGATGTGTCCATAACAGTACCTTCCACCCTTCGTTCTTGGGCAAAGGAAGCTATTGAAATGCCTAATATAAAAAAAAGCAAACAGATGTATTTATGTGTTTGTAAAGGGAAACTTTTCATGAGTATGGCCTATGTTTGATATGCTAAAATTTTAACAAAGCTAAACTCAAGTTATTTTTATATGATTATCTAAAAATTAAATTAAGATGAAGTATTTTACTTGTAAACTGCATTTATATTAGTAATTAGTATATAAATTGATTATTTGAAAACAGTTTTCGGTTAATATGAAAATTACAAAAAAGGTATTTAATGTAAACAGACAGATTAAAAAGTATACAAATAATAAACTTTTAGTAGAATAATAATTATCATTCCAAAATTTAAAATCCCAGCTCAATATCAATGGCTTGTGTAACCTAACCCGTCCATAACTGAGGATCGGTATAGGCTTATAACCAACAGCAGCATAGAGTTGGGATGCGCATCACTTTACTGATGCATTACTTTGTTCGATGGAATGTTAACAATTCTTTATACTTAAGTCTGCACCCATCGTACTGTTACCATACCGTTTTAGGGCGGGAAGGATTTTTAGAGAAATGACTGTCTGAATTCAAAAGGAGTCTGATTGTTCTTTTTCTTGAACAATTTGCTGAATGATTGGGGGTGTTCGAATCCCAGTTCATAAGCTATCTCACTGATTGACTTATCGGTCGTGCTCAGGCATTCCTTGGCGTAATCCATCATTTTGCTCTGTATGTGCTGCTTGGTATTTTGGCCTGTATGGATCCGGAGTAGACTGCCCAAATAATTAGGGGAAATGTTCAGTTTTCCAGCAATGGCAGTAACGGTGGGTATCCCATTTTCCAATAAATTACCACATTCAAAATGGTCAGAAATCACTTGTTCAAAACGTGTCAATATTTCATGGTTAGATTTCTTCCGGGTAATGAACTGTCTTTCATAGAAACGTTCCGCATAGATCAGAAGCAGTTCGATTTGCGCTAAGATGACCTCCTGACTGAATTTATCGATATTGGACTGGTATTCCTGTTCTATTTTTAGAAGGATATCTACCATCACCTTTTCTTCCCTACCGGATAAAAAAAGTGCCTCGTTTACCGCATATTTGAAAAAATCGTATGTTTTTATCTTTTTGGCCAGAGGGTGGTTCCACAAAAAATCTGGATGGACCAGTAATAGCCATCCTGTAGGCGCCACTTCTATTTCTGGGTTGATTTCAATCTTCAAGAATTGAAGCGGCGAAACAAAGGTAAGCACTCCCGAATCAAAATCGTATGACTGCTGCCCATAATTGAATTTGGCGTTGACATTCCGCTTTAACCCTATTGAATAAAAACGCTGTACCCATTTAATGACCCTATCATCTCCAGGATACACCACCTTGCTGTAATCGATTAGACTTATCAGAGGATGTTCAGGCTGTGGGAGATTACAAAAAGAGTGAAATTCGGACAAGGAATTAAAGCGGAATGTCTTTTCCATAACTACTAATCTATTTGATTATTTTTCTTTGTACAAAACCATGCCTGCATGATAAAGGATGCCGTCCCTGAACTCACCATCGGCTGTAAATCCGGTGTCATCTTTATAATCGATATGGTTTCCGGAAACTTTATATGCTCCTTGATAGGCACTCTTACGGCTGCCACGTGCTTCATCGTAGCGATTGCCGGGCAGCAGTTCATGGCGTATATAACCATCTTCGGTTACCCACATGCCAATATATTCCTTCGTTGATTCTATTGTCGGTTCCATATATTTTAATTTCGTTCTTATTGGTTTATCCCAGGCCAGTTGGTCCGGAGCATCCGGTCCCTGTAAATTTATCCCTTTTCTGAATCCCAAATTCCATGCAAATTCATTTTGGCAGACTTGTATGGCTTTATCGTAACCTGTATCCTGACAATGATGCCAAACAGAATTAGCTAAAATATGGAAGCCATTAATTTCAGGCCAATATTTGATGGCAGACCGAGCCTGGGCCAGTATCGGAGTTGCTTCATTATACCTTAATTTATATTTAAAGGCACCAAAACTATCACTTTCTATCATCCTATAAGTGGCATGTTCATACAACATGTCAAACAGGCTCCCCCTTTCAGGTTGCCATGTACCATATACTTTGGCAACGGTATCATTATTCCTTTCCTTATTCAACAGCAATCGATCTGAAGCTAGATGAAAAAGAATGAGCGTTTCCAATGAAATGATTAAGTAAAACATGTTTATTTTTTTAAAGTATAAATACAGATATCCGAGGCTTTAGAGCCCCGGAGAATTAGCTGTTGACCTTAAGGAGATGGCTATAGCCCATTATTTTAAAAGCCCTCTCCGTTAAAGCTTCCCTTACCCCATTTCCTGGCTCGGCCAACCAGTCTGAGTAATCCACTGTATCCCTAAATGGTCTGTGTCCTGCCGGCAGAGCCAATATTTCAGCTATTCTATCCGCTACCCCCTGTATAGGGGCAACTCCAAACCTAAACAGGTTACGCAATCCCGGCCCATAGTTGTCCTAATCTTTTTGCAAGCCGCCATAATCTTTCAGAACGTCTTTATCTTTTGGAAACTCTGCAGTTTCAAAATGAGAAGTGCCATTCAAAAAGACGCCTGGCATCAAAATAGTGGTTTCAACTCCAAATTGACTTATTTCATAAGCCGTATTTTCTGCCAGGGCATCCAAACCGGCTTTTCCGATTACATATGGGGCCATAAAAGGTGCCGTTACATTGGTAATGCCACTGCCCACATATAAAATCAAGCCCCTTTTCCGAGCTCTCATATAAGGCAAAACAGCCCTGTTCAACCTATGGGCCCCTATTACATTGGTGTTTACCGCACTCGCAATTTGCTCAGGGGTAAAAGCTTCAGCATAACCTATGAACAAGTGGGCGGCATTGTGTATCACCACATCAATCGCTCCTTCATGATGCATGATGGTATCAGCAGCTTTCTGACAGGAGTCTTCCAAGTGTATGTCCAGGTCTACGATATCCACCTTGCTGTCTCTGCTTTCCACATCATCCCTAAGGGCAGCTGATTTTTGAATGTTACGTCCGTCAGGATCTCTGATTCCTGCATATACTTTATGCCCTTGTAATGCCAATGTCCGGGCGGTATGTAGTCCCATTCCCGATCCGGCCCCTGTGATCAGCACGGCCAATTTTTTCTTATCGTTCATAGTCTTAATATTTAGTGATTGGAAATATCTGTAGATGTAGCAAGCGGTTCGTTTTGCTCCAGTGTTTTCTGGATAAGATCCAGCTTTTGTTTGGCATATAGGTATGCATCCTTTCCCATAAAGAAGTGGACCGGCGGCATTTCTTCTTTACTTAATGTTATCAGCACATCTGCTGCTTTTTCCGGGTCATTGGGCTGGTTCCCGTTGATACTGTTCAAGTGGTCCTGTTCCATCTGTCTAGCTGCCTTATATTCTGCTATCGGGTTTAAGGCAGTCTGTGCAGATCCTTTTGACAAAAACCCAGTTCTGAAATAGCCCGGATATACCAGTGTAGTATGTACGTTAAAAGGTTTCATTTCCTCAGCAAGTGCTTCGGTCAATCCGGCCACGGCAAATTTGGTAGCACAGTAAATGCCAAAGCCCGGAAAACTTCCCACATATCCCCCTATCGAAGAAATGTTAAAAATATGCCCCGCCTGTTGCTTACGGAAATGAGGTGCTACATGGCGGATGACATTCAGGGAACCAAACACGTTGACATCAAAGCTGTCCTTAACCTCCATACTGCTAAGCTCTTCCAGTGTGCCCATCAAGGCATAGCCGGCGTTGTTTACCAATACATCCAACTTTCCGAAATGGTTAATGCATTCGGTTACCGCGGCTTTTACATTTTCATTGTCGGTCAGGTCCATCTTAAGGGGAAGAAAGGCATCCGAGGCATCCCCTATTTCTTCTATCAATACTTCAATGTGGCGGGATGTAGCTGCCACCCTAAAATTTTGGGACAATAGCTTTTTGACCAGTGTAAGCCCCAGCCCCTTTGAGGCGCCGGTTACAAACCATACTTTTTGAGTTTCCATCTTTCTTTGATATTTATGATTGAATGATGATACAAAGATGAAGAAATTGAAATCCTGCCACTTAGCCAAATCATTGAATATCGTAGCCATTTCGTGAACCTTTATATTTGATGCTTTTTTTTCAGTACCAGTCCATAAAAAACAGCTTAAGTCAAGGTCACAGCACCATCGAAAAGGACATGCCAAGCCAGATCACCTACTCTGCCAAGGAACTAAAGGTCCATTTGACATCAGGCTAATTATTTTTTATAAATTGTGATATTTTGATACCTGGTGCGAATAATTAAGAAAACAGATATTTATGCACCTCAAATATTTAATCCAATGAAAAACAGCCAAATCAATGATATACCGATCGACTACCTTAGAAGATGTACAGACTAAGTAAAAATATGGATATAAATGAGAAAACTGACTTGTTTTTATCAGTGGTTCAATCCAATAAAGGTATAATATATAAGGTAGCAAATTCTTATTGCAAGGACGTTGAAGACCGAAAAGACCTCGTTCAGGAGATCATTATCCAATTATGGAAAGCCTTTGATGATTATAACGACAATTTCAAACATTCTACATGGATGTATCGGATTTCACTGAACGTAGCCATATCATTTTACCGCAAAGAAAGTAGCAGAAAGAAAATATCAAATCCCTTTACAGATGGAATCTTCAATTTTCCGGACAATGACGGTATTGAAGACAAAGAAACGGACTTGGGTATTTTACAACAGATGATTTTTCAGCTAAAAGATTTCGACAAAGCACTGATGCTACTTTATTTGGAAGAAAAGCCTCACAAAGAAATTTCCCAAATCATCGGTATATCCGAAAGCAATGTAGCTACCAAAATAAACCGCATTAAAAACAGCTTAAAACAACAATACTCTCAACTTAAAACTCAATAAAATGAATAATACAGAATTGATTAACATTTGGAAACTACAAAACACCAAAATCGACAAAACTTTAGCCATCAATGAGCTGCTATTAAAAGAAGTCATCAATGAAAAAGCCAGGTCTTCATTAAAGTCATTGATTAAATTGAAAACTGCCGGAATTATGGCTTTTGTTCTATATCTGCTTCTTTTAAGTTACGCCTTAGTGTATGCTCTGTCCGACTATTCTTCTGCCTGGAATTATTTCATTTTTTCTATTTCAGCAATTACCCTGGTTAACATTAAAGGCTTTGCAGACTACATTAAACATCTCGTTTGGGCCAACTCCATCAATTATAATGGCAGTATAATGGAAATTCAGCAACAACTGTCAAGGCTTCAGTTATCCATCATAGACCACGCAAGGATAATGTGTCTACAATTTCCGTTTTTTACAACATTTTATTTAAGTAATAACTGGTTTCCCGGAGAAGTTGGACCTGGATACATCATATTCCAGGCTTTATGTACAGGCTTATTTGTCTATTTCAGTTATTGGTTATATAAAAACCATAAACACGAAAACTTGGACAAAAAATGGTTTAGGAATATGATAGCGGGTTCGGGCGGAAAATCGGTTATGAAAGCCATGGATTATTATAAGGAACTGGAAGCGTTTAAAAGGGAGGAACATCATCCTACTGCATTTCGCAGCTAATGCCCATTTTATAAAAATGCCGAATTTATCATTGGAAAAGAGCATGCTTCAGACATTTGGCTATTCAGCTATATATCTACTGTAATTTTCACGGCCCCTATTACTCCGTCATTCCATCAAGAAGGACACCGTTACCCTGACTTCCCATTTTGCAAAGGCAAACGAACATAACTGGGACATTGAGAACATTCCGGTGATGGTGATTTTCAATGAGCCACATGCCTATATTTCGAGAAAACATTATGACAAAAACTTAATGTACCGACTTGAAATGACTATGCTTTCCCCGCCTATGGACATGGGAAATCAATATCCAAGACTGGATCACAGCCCTGACCATAAACATTATAAAATAGCATCAAAATTGGCTGCTGAAGCAGCCAGTGTGGAAAACCTTAGGGATCATTATCAAGTACAATGGCTAAAAAAAGCTTCATATGACAGGTATAGGATATCTATAGGAAAGTCTGGCATTTATAATACGCAGGACAAAATCAGTATAAGCTTTGAATGATGAAGGATGGAGCTTTTTATTGGAAGCCTATGGAAATAAATTATCAGCTTACCCCACTCTTACTATAAGGCCAAAGGGGAAATGTGTTGGCAGAGATGATGACTATACCATCTATTAAACCCATATCAATTCCTAATTCTATATAGAAACATACTGACGATCAGTCTTCTTTTTTTAATTCTTTGAAGGTATTACCAAAAGACCTCTGGAGCTGGAAAAGTATTCGGCGTCTGGAATGTCATTTCCCATAATCTATTTCCTGGATTTAATTCATAGGTATAGAGATGACCGGTATGTCTGTCTACAATGTATCATATATTTCTAAAGAAATGGAGACTTTCAGCATGGCCTCCTTACCCTATCCGCTCCCATATGCTATTTCCTAAAATTAGGAACTATCTTCATCATCGTGGAATGAGGTCCAATCCAGTTCACAGCAATTAACGCTCCCTCATAATAATATCACCTCTTTTATTGGTCTGCCATCCCCAGTCGGACCAACACACAATGGGAATGGCCAATCGTTCAATCCATGGTTATGGTTCTTGTCAAACCTGTTCAAAGGTTGCCCCTTGAACAAGGGGTCCTTTGACCTTTGGAGATACATAAAGTCTACGTTTCTCCTACGTTACCCAAGACTGGTGCAGGGGTAGTGATGGACTAGGATAGGCCGATCTGGACAGCTGATCTGCTACTATATGTACTGCCTGCCATAGAACTGGCTGCAGCGGCTATGCTGCTCATCCCCTATTTCAGGTACTGGGGGCTGGTGATCAGTACGTGGCTGATGGGTAGTTTCAGCTTATATATAGGGGTGGTGATGACTGGTATGTTGGGTAGGATCCCCTACTCCTGTGGTGGGGTGATCCAGTCGATGAGCTGGTCCCAGCATTTGCTGTTCAACCTCTTTTTCTTGGGTATTTCATTCATAGGCTACCTGCTTGAAAGAAGAAAAAGGGCCAAGGCCCAAATGGGCCTTTTTAAAGCATAAAAAACGAAAGGCCCATTTGGGCCCTAAAAACAAATATATAATACAGAAATTAGATCTATGGTAATCGGAATTACAAATTATTCATAATGCACTTCTTGGCAGTCAGTGAAACACTGAATTAAATAAAAAGCAAAACCATCACTGTCCGTGAAGCTACCAGGTGGCTGCCGGACAGCAGCAGGGGGCAAAAAAAACCGGCCGTCCCTCTCGGAAGGCGCATATATCTCCCCGGCCAGGAAGATATGCCAAGACGACCGGTAATCTTTAACTAACAAACAATAAAGCTATGAAAAAACATGCTTTAATCCTCCTACGCGGAGGAGTATTTTCTCTGGGTGCGGTACTGGCTTTTGCCTTTACGCAGCCAAATAGTGAAATCCAAAATCAATTTGGGTTTCAAATCCACAGGGGTACAGAATTTCAATTTCTGATTCCATATTACGCTGCTGTACCTTATTTGATACTTCCCACTACTAGTAAAAGTTCCGCCCGCTGTTGATTATTCAGTTTAACTTGGGTTGAGATAAGTTAGATGGGCGGAAGCTTTTTAGTAGCCTGGGTGCATGTACGGCATGGTGCTTTGCACGGTTAAAGATCACATTAGGGACCTTTAATCAGGCCCTCCAGGCACCTTACCCCCGCTACGGACTCCCGTTCTCCCGCTGGACCATATCGGTGGAGGGAGGTTTTTCAGGGCCGGGGCCCACTTGGATCTCGACGTGCATGCCGCGCTTGGCGGCCTCTTCCTTCAGGATCAGCCCCACGCTGTCTATCAGCGCCAG
>NZ_JMIH01000035.1 GCF_000714815.1 Anditalea andensis
GAATGTTCCGGTAATGATGAGCCAAAGCCCTTCTTTTCGCTTGGCTCCGTAGGAGACACCAAAAAAGTAGGGCCAGTATCAACCAGTCCTACAGTAGATGAACTTCCGTGCAAAGAATCGCCGCTTTTCGCTGTTGTAAATTTAATAAAAACCTTTAAAAATTACAGACAGTACCTCAATTGGGTGTTCGGCCTTCTTTTTTCATGCTAGTTTTACAAAATTGTCTTCCATTTTTACATGAAAGTTAATATCTGCTTTTAATGCTCTGAAAACTTTCATAATAGTGTCTATAGTTGCACTGTTGGCACTACTTTCCAATTTAGAAATTTGGGATTTCTGAACTCCGATAAGCTTGCCTAATTGTCCTGTGTCATTTTTCTTTCTTTTCTGACTGACTTAATCATCTTGCCCAATACTTCCATTTTCAATTCATACTCATAGGAGTCTTTTTCGGCTGTCCCTTCTTTGCCGATGTATTTATCTTTCATCTCGGCCAATGTTGTCTTTCGCATTTCCTTAGTAGCCATATTATTTTTTTGTTTTTCTTGCTCTCAAAATAGCCCGTTCTAACAGCAGCAGCTTTGTTTATTTCTTTTTTAGGCACTTTATCGGTTTTCTTCACAAAACCGTGAGTGGCCAACACCAATTGTTTCTTTGCTATCTTCCTTGTCCCAAAAAGCAAGTAATCGGATTTGTACTCCCAAATTTCTCGCTCTAGTTTTTTGAAAAGTTTAGGGTCTTTGGTTTGTTTGGCTATGTCGATATTGTAAAGCACTTTCTTAATGGTTTTTCTATCGAGTGCCGCTACAAAATCTTCCGCTTCTTCATGGAAGATAGTTTCAAAGTATGTCATTAAGTGTCTACTTGTTGTAACGCTTCAAAAAATAGAGAAAGTTTCTAAATATAGAAACATTGTAAAACTTGAAAAGGAGGTGTTTTATGTTGTTTTGGCAGACACCCTCTGTTTTGTGGCTTGGCGTAGTGGCGGTTTTTTATGCACTTTCCATTTAGTCCAGGATGAGGTTTGAATAATGCAGAAAAGCCTGAATAACCAACTTACCCGCCATAAGCTATATGCAGTGTTACGCCTCGTTATTCTTTATCTTTCCTACTTGTTCTCTAGTTAAGCCTGTGTACTTAATTATTTTGTCTATTGACTCATTGTCTTTTAGCATTTCCTTGGCAACTTGAAGTTTTCCTTCTTCAATACCCTCTTCTTTAGCCGTATCCAAAGAATTTTTCAAGTCACGGTAATATTTTAAACTGTCTTCGTAGGACTGAATCTGTGCAGGAGTAAACTTAGCGATTTCTGCTGTTTCAAAGAGTTTCTCAAATATATGTTCCCGCAGTTTGTCAGGAACCCTGTCAAGTTTGTTCAGGTTCCTTAGAACAAATAGCCACTTATCAAATCTTGTTTCTAGTTCATCAATGGTCTTGTTGAATTTTGGCATTTCAAGGTAAATGAAGGTCAGTTTGTCATAGAAGATTTTCTTAGTTTGTATGTCAGAAAGCTTAATGTCGTAGCGGTACTTATTAGGCTCTTTTTTGTCTTCATCAAACACAAAGTCAAGGATGGCAATAGTATAAACCGCTTTTAATTCATAATTCCAATCTGCTCGTTTTGCCTGCTCTCTAATTGGAAAAGTCGAGTAATAGACCGTCCTATCTTTAAAAAAGTTCTGTTTGGTTTTTTGCAACTCTACGATAAACTTTTCACCTCTTTCATTTTCACAATAAAGGTCAAAAATGGCTTTCCTATCCACCTCGTTGGCTCCTAATTGTTCACCTTTCAAGTAGGTCAGATCTTTGATTTCTCCCTGCTCTTCTTTTAACAGAACATTCAAAAAGTCAAGTAAAAGGTCTTTATTAGGCTCTTCTCCAAAGAGTCTTTTAAATCCGTAGTCAGTGAAAGGGTTTATATATTTTTCTGCAAATTCAGCCATTTGAATTATCTTTTTACAAAGATACTATTTTTTGAGGTTGGCTGTTTCTTTTTCTTCTCATAAGGAGGCGTAACGGGATTCACCTTGGAAATGGCGGGAATTCGGAACCGTATTCTTCAAACTTACTTCTAACTTCTTAAAGATACTTATTTTTATAGTTACTGGTTATCGCCCGCTGTATCTAAGGTGATGTGTGTGCCTTGAATGGTGAATATAGGTCAAAAAATTGACCGTTCCAACGGGTGAAATGCGGAGCATTCATGAACTCCTTTGAAAAATAATATTAAAGTGAATAAAGGGTAGCGTCCTAAAAATGGTTGACACTTTGATTCTTCAAATATAGATACTGTTTCTATTTCTGAAAAGATTATTCTAACTTACAATATCACGATGAAGCGGAAGCAAGCTCTGCTGAGGAGCAACTTGCCGAGGAATAATCGTTTGGTCCGATAGCGTTGGTAACAGCTGGCCGATCCATTAACGGTTCTTGAACAGAATTTGTCTCCTTGGCGGCCGCTGTCGAAGAATATCTATCGTTTACGGTTGCTGACGCGCCAATTGGAGGATTTCAACAACCAAAGGACGGTATTTTTAAACCAGCTGCACGCCCTGAGCCACAGTGCCTATCCGTTTAAGCAGGTTGAAAAAAACCTCAATAAGCTAATCAGAGAACTTGAAAAAGGCATAGCCAATATAAACACGGCAATTGAAAAGCTGATTAAGGATGATGAAAAACCCGCAAATAGAGTGAACAAGATTTTGAAAATAAAGGGTGTGGGTATAAAAACAATTGCGGTACTGCTGGCTGAAACCAACGGATATGAAACTTTTGAAAACCAAGGACAATTGGTTAGCTATTCAGGATACGACATAGTGGAGAATCAATCCGGTAAGCATAATGGCAGAACAAAAATGTCCAAAAAAGGGAACCACCATATCCGCAGGGCAATGCACCTCCCTGCTTTCGGAGTAGTCAGATATCAAGAAGGTCCATTTAAAGCGTTGTATGAAAGGCTAATTGCCAAAGGGAAAACGGAAATGCAGGCATACGTAGCTGTTCAGAGAAAATTATTAATTTTAATATGGGCATTGTGGAAAAAAGACCAAGAATATGATCCACTTTATCATATAAATCACTTAGAATGTTCCGGTAATGATGAGTCTAAGTCCTTCTTTTCGCTTAGATCCGAAGGATCCACCAAAAAAGTAGGACCGGAGAAAACCAGTCCTACAGTAGATGAACTTCCGTGCAAAGAATCGCCGCTTTTCGCTATTGTAAATTTAATAAAAACCTTTAAAAATTACTTGGAATTTAAGACAGTACCTCAATTGGCGGTTCGTTGTTCTTTCTTCCGGTTGTCGTTCAAAAAAGAGGGATTGGTAACTGTAAGTTGTCGTGTGTGGTGTCTAAATTGCTTCAGACTCAACTCAACAAAACTTTTCTCAAGACGTCTCAAAAATTGTTTTATCAAGTCGTATTCAGGTTTCTTGCGAACCCCTTTGCTCTTACAGCACCAATCCCAAAGTCTTAATATGATGAACCCCATTCTTTCTTCTTTAAAACTCTTTCTAAGTCTATTTCTGTATTCCAATTCATAAACCAAATCTCCTGGTCGGTAATCTCTTTAATTTTATCAGCAAGATTGCTAGTAGCATATCCTGAACTTTGCATTATTTTTCTTTTGCTTTTGTCATCAACAAATGGGCAATTAATGTAATCAAAAAATAGCATCGTCAATTCTGATTTTGAAAAAGGGTCTTCATCTTCTAAAAACCTAACTTCAACATTATTCTCTATTTCCTTTTTCAGGTCAGCATAAACTGCTTTATTTTCAATGTAGTAAAGCAGAGTAATGATATGAAAATAGTTTAATCTCTTGAAACCGTCTGCTTTGTCAATGCCTAATATTTCTTTAAGTTTCTTAACACTTAATCCATAGCTGTCATCAAGTTTTTTTAGAGCTAAAATTAAATTCAAGATTTCGATATTAGTCTCGGAAGTTTTTGATTTTCTGTGAAAGTTGGTCAACACAAAATCAGCTTCTTTAGAAATCTTGGAGTAAATAGTGTGTTTTAAATCGGCTTTCTGCTTTTCTAAATACTTACACGCTAGGACAATTATTTGTGCAAGTTTAAAAGTTGTATTTGAGTTTATATTAAGAGAGTAAGCATAAAATAAAATATCGAAAAGCGTTATAAATAGGTTCTCAACTACTTCTTTGTCTTTTTCAAGTTCACCTTCTTTTAAGATTTTAGTGAATTTCGTTTTGAAAAATCTAATAATATCCTTGCTTAAAATGTCATACGTTAGATTGTTACGTTTTACTACGCACTGAAAATCCTTAATGAATTTTTGCGAAATGCTGTTGGGTCGTCTAATTCTCGTAAGGACTTTGACTTGCTCTAACTTTTCAATCCCTACAGTTTTAATTTCTTTGATTTCAAAAAGCGATTCATACAGGCTTAATAAAAGCCCTTGTAACTCACGTTTTCCAACAGTAACATTTGTAATAAAAGGAGGGGTTTTTATATCTGATTTTGTTGGGTTGAGATATAACTTATAGAATCCAAGTTCTTTTTGAAAAACCTTTTTTACTGTTTCAAGTATTTTGGGGTCATTTGAAAAAACAAAATAATCATCAACATACCTTCGAACTTCATAATCAACCCCATATTTATATTGCTCTTCTAATCTTTTAGAGACATTAAGGTCAACTTGTTGAAGGATAATTTCTGCAAAAATTCTTGAAATTTCAGGACCAACAACAATTCCGTTGGTTTCGTTGTAATTTGCTAGTTGCATCAACTTGTCAAATGAATT
The DNA here is from genome assembly GCF_000714815.1 of Anditalea andensis. Taxonomy (GTDB): domain Bacteria; phylum Bacteroidota; class Bacteroidia; order Cytophagales; family Cyclobacteriaceae; genus Anditalea; species Anditalea andensis. The sequence goes on from NZ_JMIH01000035.1 coordinate 4,765, forward strand.
TTCAAAAGATGTCTCTCTCGCATTTCTTTTTGCTGATTCTTTGTCTTTTACAGCCCAAGTAACGGAATGAGTATAAATATGATAGAAACATTTACTAATATCAAACTCCATTAAATAGTTGAATCGTTGCTCAAGTCTCTGAAATTCATTTCTATCATAGAATTTATAAATTAAATCTATTGGATAGTAAGTGAAATATGATTTTAAATATTGCGATTCTATATTTAAAATATCTGGTTCGACTTCTAATTCAGCATTCTTATGGTTGTCTTCTGAGTAAACAAAGTCAGGTGAGTAAAAGAACTTTGCGACTTTTGAGATTCTTCTTAGCGAAATCTGACTTTTTGAACATAAATGTAGCATTAAAGAGTCATACTTTTCATAAAGCTCGATAAAGTAAAATTGACAATATGGATGAATTACGCTAAGCGTTCTTGTGTCACCTTCAATGTTTTTCCTTATTTCATAATTGAAAGGTATTCCATATTTTCTTCCATCACCACCTGCCTTTGATAACTGAAGTATTCTGTCAAAAAAAGTGTTATATTTTCCATTGCTAACTAACTTATAAAAACCTTCGTTTGAAAAGAGCATTGGCACTTCATAGGGTAAGAGTTCAGTTAGTAGAATTCTTGCTTTATCATCTTTATTTATTTTAATCTTTCCCATTTACCAACATTTAATTAGTTGTTGCATTTCGATATACGAGAATTCAAAAAATACCTTTTTCTCAAACCCTGCCAAGAAACAATACTTGCTTAGCTTGCTTTTTTGAATATTACTTAGTCCGATTTTAACACCAAAATTCGGGCTCTTGCTATATATTGATTTTCTTAGTAATTGATTTAGCTCAATAAAAACTGAATGACTTGTAACTTGTAAATAGTTATAATAAATACCTGCTCGTAATGAATTTCCTTCTTCACTTTTGCGAATACTATAGTTTCCTGTTAGAAATTGAACTCTCTTTTCAAGTAAATCAAAATCCTTATTTTTTGAAAAATCCAAAAAAGCTTTAATAATTCGGGTTTTTATCTTTGTAATCTTCTTTTCAGCAATTGATACTATCAATTTACGGTTTTTAGTTCTCCCGTTTTCTATCCTGAATGAATATCCCAAGTAATCAAGCTTATGCTTTAATCGTATTTTCTTTCCATTATTTATGTCAAGGTTTTCTAAAGTCTTTCCATCAAAGAGTTCTGTCTTCTTTTCATTGATAGAAAGGCCTTCTGCAAGAATATTCAATTGAGGGTTTAAGTTTTCAATCAAACTTAAAGAGTCTTTTAGCGAGTTTGAAAAAATTATAATATCATCAACGAATCTTGCATAATAGTATACACTGTCATAGGAACGTACCCATCTGTCGAATTTACGCATATACAACTCGGACATTGTCGCACTTATGTTCATTCCCCTTGGAACGCCTGATTTTCCAACCAATATTGGATTTTCAAAAATTCTTTTCATTAAAAACATTGATTGATAAGAAAGCATAGAATCATCGTGGAATTTTGAAATCAGTCTTTTTCTATCAATACTTTCATAAAATCTTTTAATGTCTGTTTTCATAACCCAAAAAGGACACGTCTCAGAAAGAAGTGTTTTCACCTGGGATATTATTATTCTTCTGTTGGCTTGTTCGTCTTTGTAAATTCTTTTTATGTTGTCATTTAGTTTCCTTAAAATGAGCTTATTAGGAAGGTCTTTTGTCAAGAAGTATTCACTTACTTGTTTGAGTGAGAATTCGAAAGAATCATTTGCAATCTCTTCATAAGATGTGTCAAGAGAATCTGTAAGCTGTTTAATGGTCATTCCATAGTCAATGTACTCTGCTTTTTTGCAAAGTCGTATTAACTGTTGTCTTTGGAATGATTGATTCATTTTGTTACTCTTTTTCTGTTTCGGTGTCGTCTCTTACAATGACCGCCAACGGTCCGCAGCTAAGAAACGTGGGGCATTTCAGAGCGATTTCCTTTCGGTCAAATATAAAGGTAGCCGAAAAAAAGGAAGCTTATCTGATGAATAATCGCCCCATGTTTTCTTAGGTGCTGTGTGTGCCTTGAATGGTGAATATAGGTCAAAAAGTTGACCGTTCCAACGGGTGAAAGTCCCTTAAGCGCGGGGGTAACGTCCCGAAGCCAAGCAAGTGGCAAGCTGGTTTGCCGTGAGGCATGCAGTGAAGTAAGCCAGACTGCGGTGTCTGTACTGACGAACAGGAACCATATACTGAGGCTATGAGGTCGGATGAGGTAACACATCATGCCGAAGTCCAAACCTTCCGCAAGGGAGGAAGTACCGAAGTAGTAGATATGGCAGAGATAGACACAAGGATATTCACCTTACCGAGGGAGGTCTTTGGGTGTCGGGAACACCTAAGAGAAGTCAGCCGAGGTCATAGTAGTTGCCGGCAACGAGCTGTAAGAGCTACAGAGGTCTCACTGGGCAGCGAAGGACTGAACATTGGATTACGTCCAAATTCGATAGGGAGCAACTTTTGTGGCAGCCTTATCTTAAGCGGACAGGGTTAACAGATTAAGTTATGATAGAAAAAGTACTCAACCGTAAGAACCTCTACAAAGCCTACCGACAGGTAGTGCGGAACAAAGGTTCGGCAGGGGTGGACGGCATGAAGGTCACCGAAATGCTTTCCTTTCTGGAAAGCAACAGGGATAGGATTGCCACCTCCATCCTCAACCACAGTTATGTACCCAAACCTATAAAAGGGGTCGAGATACCCAAGAGTAACGGAAAGACAAGATTGCTCGGAGTTCCCACAGTAGTGGACAGATGGCTCCAACAGGCGTTAAGCCAAGTGCTGATGACCAAATATGAGCTTACGTTCGAGGAATACAGCTACGGCTTCCGCCCAGAGAAGAACATCCATAAGGCGGTAACACAAGCCCTGAAAAACATCAATGATGGCTATCAGGATATAGTGGACATCGACCTTAAGGGATTCTTTGACGAGGTTGACCACTCGGTTCTACTTCAATTGATCTACCAACGGGTAAAATGTCCGACTACCCTAAGGCTTATCCGAAAGTGGCTGCGTGCACCTATCCAGATTAACGGAAAGCTGTACAAACGTAGAAAAGGCGTTCCGCAAGGCTCGCCACTCAGTCCGCTACTGTCCAACATCCTTCTGGACTTATTGGACAAGGAACTGGAACGGAGAAACCTGAAATACGTCCGTTATGCGGATGACTTCAGTATCTACACCAGGTCAAAGAAGGAGGCCAAGAAAGTAGGCAACGAGATTTACCTCTTCCTGAGGGACAAACTCAGACTACCTATCAACAGAGAGAAGAGTGGTATCCGAAGACCATCCAATTTTGAGATGTTGGGACACGCATTTGTCCCAACGTATCAAAAAGGAGTCAAAGGAAAATATCAGTTGGTGGTGAAGAAAAACAGTTGGGACTCACTGAAACGCAAGCTCAAGCAGATCACCAAGAAAACCAAACCATACAGCTTTGAAGAAAGACTCAAGAAGCTTGCAGAGGTATGGCGAGGATGGGTAAATAACTACCTCCTTGCCAGTATCTCAGCAAAGCTCAAATCACTCGACGAGTGGCTAAGAAACCGACTTCGATACTGTATCTGGCATGACTGGAAGAAACCCGAGCGGAAACGTAAAAACCTGATCAGATTAGGGGTGGATCAAGACCATGCCTACGCATGGAGTAGAACAAGAAAAGGAGGATGGGCAGTAGCTCAGAGTCCGATTCTGATAACCACTATCACTTTGTCACGCCTAAGAAGAAAAGGGTATGAGTCGATGCTTTCCTATTATCTTAAAACGCAACCTACAATCCAGTGAACCGCCGTATACGAGACCCGTACGTACGGTGGTGTGAGAGGCGCACCGTGAGCTTATAGCTCACGGCCGTCTACTCAATTGTGCCTAGTTTTTATTCAAATCATCTTTCTTTCGTATTTCTGCTTTAATCTTTCTTTGTCAAAAAAAACTGAGGGATTTCGTCAGTCCCAGCTATAAAATTTTTCCATGGATACCATAGTAAATAAGATATAGGTAAATTTGAATATCAATTTAACTATTTGAAAAATAGTATTTCTTACTCAATTTTCTCAACAGAAAGATAGAGAGTCAAGGGAATTGAAAATTCGCTGGTCCATGGAGCTAGACTAGTTGGTCGAATGTAGCTCTGCCACTCTCTTAGTCCATCGCCATGGGAGTAAAATAGTTGATTATCACCTTTATTATTCCACCTTCGAACTAGTTCAATACTTACAAAAAGATCTTGGTCAAACAGAATCAAGTCATCAATTTTTTTGGTTACCCACTTATCTCTTTTATACGCCATTACAAATAGCTCTTTTTCAAGAATGGAATTGTGGGGCATTTGGTCCTTTATGGAGTAAATGTTAATCCGATACAGAATGCTGTCAACAGTATTCCACCGATGATGAAAATTTATAGCGTCAATTAAATAAACTCCTCCATCGCTTTTAATTGTGGTGCCTATTTCTTGACCTATTCCATAGGATTCAATGCCAGATGCACCGGTTGTAACTTTTGTTGGTTTGGTACGGCCAAATCTCAAAAGCTCCTTGGATTTCTGGCCCTCGACAATCACTTCCTTCAACTGAATGACTGATTGTGTCATCTTAATATTTCCATTCCCTACTAATAAATCAGATATGGGTGTAAAGAAGATATTGTACCCAATTATTGAAAAAGTAAGAGTGTCTGAAAAGAAACTTTCTTGCAATTGAAGGTTAAACCTCCCCTTTTCGTCGGAAATTGTTCCAATTCCCTTACCGGAAATACCAATATGCACATATGATAAAGGTTCTCTTGTCTTTTCATCAGTGATTGTTCCACCTATTGATTGAGCATGAAGCAGTGAACAAATAAAAGTTGAAGCAAAAATGGAAAATATAAATTTGGTTAAATTAATCATAGGAGAACTCTATTTTAGATGAACTTGTAAGACATAATATTGAAAGGTTTCTGACTTATTTGGCGTCTGATCTACCTTTAAAAGTTTATATAGGTTAGCGGCTTGGCTATTTTCTTGGCCTATTCTCATTAAAACCCCCGGTTGCAAACGAGAATAAATGCTATTGTTGAAAAACGATATGGAATCCAGCTTATGAATTTCAATTTCTGATGTGGGATATTTTTTTTTCAGATTTAAAGCCTCCTCCAAAGAATCAATCTGACTTGCTTGTTTTGTTAATTTTCGGTGAGACTGGCATCCTATTGTGCAAGTAAGAACAGTTAGAATTAAAAGGGTATAGATAAGCTTTTTCATGGCATAAATTTTTTCTTTAAATCTTCTAAAGTCTTTTGGACAGATTCCTCATAGGAAAGTCCTTCTAAAATCCGGTATTTTCTCAATTGATCTACAATAAAAGATAGATAGATAAAATTTTTTTCCTCCGTATTGAAGAACAAATTTGACTCACTTAAGGATTTATTATTCATCATTTCAGGAACCAATACTTCACCAGCCCTTACAAAGTGTTCATTGACACTGTAAGACCATCCCGGATAGCTTTGGGAATACATTGATTCTGCGATTGGATCGAAAAGTGGCCGGGTTTCTTCAATTATATTTATGCAAGATGTTTCGAGGATATGATTGGCAAAAGCATGACCGAATTCATGAATTGCTAGTGTTTTTAGCCTTTCCGTATTATTAAATTTCAAGTCATGGTTAAAGGGACCCAATACGAAAAAGGCAATGTTTTCTCCCTCGAAACCAAATCCAGGCCCTGGCCAAAAGGTAAGGCTGGGAATAATTTTATACTTGGCAAATTGCTGTCCATAAAAATTTTCCAAAACATCTATCAGTACATTATCCGGCTTTATTTCATTAATTTCTTTCAAGGCGCCTTTATACCACTCTTGATGGGTCTTCCAAAAGAGCTCAAATTCAGATTGTTCATAAAATATGTAAACCTGCTCCATAATTTCCTGCATGAGCGAAATATCTGCAGATGTATTGAGACTGTATTTTTGCAGGAGTTCGGAGGGGATTTCATACCCATCATTATGTGGCAATTCATCCATTTTTGTAAATAGCTCTACAAAAAGGGAATAAGATAGCTCTTCACCGAGTTCAAAGACTCTTGAGATAGATTCTTCATTCCTCAATTGTTCCCTTTTTTTATCCAAGAACAATCTTAATGGGTGATTTGTAAAAGTTTGTGAGTAATCGGCCTCGGTGTCTCCAATGTGGAGTACAAATCCCAGAAATTCTATATTCTTCAGGAATTCAACTGAAATAATATCCTTAGAATTTCTAGGCCTTTCATTCAATGATTGAGATTGAGCATTCAGAACTGTAATCGAAAACAACAGCGCAGTAACTATCTGATTTTTGATAATTGATTTCATGTGTGATTCTTTTTTCGAACAAAAGAATGAAAAATCGAGGCATTATGCGTCCAAAAACAGGTTTTCGGACTTCCCGAAACAGGGATTAAGACGTAATAAAAAATTATTTTAAATATTCTGATGGGGATTTTCCCTTATAATTTTTGAATGCTTGGTTGAAAGTGGATTTGGAATTAAATCCAGATTCCATGGCAAGTCCTAAAAGTGTTTTATTTTTAATTTCATCTGACTGGGCCTTTGCTATAAAAGCATCTATCCTATATTGATTAAGGAATTCCTTGTAGCTTTTATGATGATACCTATTAATTAGATAAGAAAGATAACGGGATGGCAATCCCAATTCTTTTGATAATTCTATTAATGAAAGATCGGGATTGATAAACAATTGTTTTACATCCATTACATCTTTGAGCCTTTTCAATTCCTCTTGGTCATTATAATTTGGAAAAGCATCCTCTCTACTCTTCACGGTCATCATTAGATTAGAATTACTATTTAAAAAACGTAAAAATGAGAAAACAAAAAGCAGAAATACCAGTAGGAATTCGATAATCGAGAATTTCTCCCAACCAATAAGAGAGAAAGCCAACCAGAGTAAGCCTATAATGGTCAGAACCCCCATAAGTAGCATCAGATTTAAATGATATATCCAATTGTCTTTTTCCAACTTTAATTCATTATTCTTTCTGGCTTTTCCGTACTTCCTCCAGAAATATCCTAACGAAATAATAAACCCTATCATAGGAATATAGTCTATAAACCATATCCATACTTGATATTCCATTAAGTCTGCCGGATAGAAAATAATACCCAGCTTAATAAAAACAGTGATTAATATTTCGGCGAGTGCTGGAAGATATAAAATCGCATACCAACTTCTAAGCTTGACGCGTGTGTTAAGCTGGTGCCTTGTAAATAGATAAACAGAAGGAGGTAATACATTATAGGTTAAGAAAATCCAAAAAGGAAAGTTTCCAGACGAATTATTATATCCGGAATAGGATCCCCACGAAAACAATAATTGAATAGATAAAAAGAATATAATTATCCCTAAGAAAAAATTCGCTTTGTTTGGGCGAAAAAGGTCTGTCATCAGTGCCACGCTGAGTAAAAAGCCCAAACCAGCAGAAATTAGAAATACGCTTTCTAGGATATTATTCATTTTTATAATCTTAGGCAACTACCTATTTCAAAGATTCGGTTTTATTTTTCAAATTAGGCACAACTTGTTTATACCCCTGACTTTATCAGGCCAATGCACCCATATTTGGGGGCATTAGTCTGATAATTGGGGGTAATCTATCAGGGTTAAATTATGCATTTGTTTATTCATTAATCAATTTAGGATTGTTTATTATCAATCAATTAAGATGATTATTATAGTATATAAATCAACCAGTCAATAAATTGGATAAACATAAATTATATTTCAACGATTTCATTTTTATCCCTCCCCAATAAAATCATTTTCCTACCCCTAAACAATACCCTAATCTAGGTATATTCCCTACCATATTATGTAATACAAATAACCCTATTTAAAGGCCACTTTCTATAAATCGTATTAGGGGAGTAGGAGCGATTTTTTTCAGGAACCGTAAAAATTATTTTTATATATTCTTTTTACAAGAAAAAAGCCCCCGATTCCCCGGAGGCTTAAAACTAATAAGGTGATAAACAACTTTCAACTTCATACCTAAATATAATACGTATCTATTTAAAAGGCAATAGCATAAAGTTTTCATTTCCCATGAAGGAAGGGTAGAGGAGATCAAATCGTTCTTTGCTTAAGGTAGGATGATTTGGCCAATAGATTTTCATAAAATATGGCCCAATGACCTCCGGAATAATGTCTGATTTTGACCTAATTTTTATAATATATTATGCCACTTAAAATCGTTACTTTGATCTGGACTACCGATTTAGATATGAGCTATGATGAGTCTAAGCCCCTCTTTTCGCATGGATCCGAAGGATCCACCAAAAAAGTTATAAAACCAGTCGAAACCAATCAAAATATGTCCATTCTAGTGGTTTTAGCATATACAGACAAAGTTCATTTTTGTCTCAATGAACTTTTTCTGTTCTATAAATCAACGTAAACAGTTCTTTTTTCGGCTTAAAAATATCGTCAATGCCAATTTCTATAATCTTGTCTGTCATCATTCGCTTTCTTTGAATTGGTCATTATATGCAGTAACGTGATGAGGAAATTCTTCTTCAAAAAATGGATAAGCTACTCCTTCCAATGTGATTTCAAATTCGTCTCCATCCATTCCACTTACTTGATTTCCTTTACTTTTAATTTCAATTCCTTTTTCATTTATAACTTTTAATTTCTCAATTGTTCGAGTTGATATAAATTTGTCTTCTGGATAGCTGTCAGCTAATTCGATGATGTTTTCAAGGCAATATTTTTTAAAAAAGTCATACCCAAAAATAATATCGTTAAATTGTATTTGTCCAAATACAATACCCATCGGGGCGTCTGCTTTTTCAAGTTCAGTCGTACCAATTATTTTGTCGTCAAGAGATATGTAATAACGTTTTGATGTCATTGGAAGCGTGTTTTGTTAAAGTGCCTCATAACGCTTTTGCCTCACGCAAAAATTGCGCTATTTATTCCATATGGCATACACAGCGCATCCATTCCCCGCCAAACAACAAGTACCCTATTCTAGGTATTATTTACAATTTACCCAAATTTATATTGATGATTTTTGAATTATAGTCCTCCCTTTTTCAGTAGTGATGTATTTTTGTTTGGGAGAATTAGGGTTTTCTTGGTTGGTTTTTTTTATCCATTCATTTTCTTGAATAAATCCTGTTACCCTCTGAAAATTATTAGATGTATTTATTAGACCTAATTCGTGTAAAATCTCTTTTTTGCTTTTAGGCCTGATACAGAAAATTAAAGTTTTTAAAATTCGTTCTAGATCTTTATCTGACAGATTATCTGCAAATTCTTTTCCATTTTGGATTTTTACTTGTTCTCTAGCTTGTTCTATTGATGTTTTTTTAATGCTTTCTAATAATTTAGGATCTTCATTTTCTGGACTCAAAATGTTTATTTTAAATAGATCCTCTATTAAGATGTTATGGATAGCGAAAATCCTAATCAATGTGCTTAGACGCATGTCTTTTTTGCCACTTTCATAATATCCATACTGGGAATCACCTATATTATATGCTACTGCAAAGTCTCTTGCACTTTTAAATCCTGCTTTTTTCCTTAAATTCTTAATGTACTTTCCAAGTATTTGTTGGAAGTATTCTTGATCATTTGAGGTCTGATTTACGTCTTTATTTTCACTTGGTTCATGATGGATTGCCATAGATTAAAAAACGCAAATGATATTTTTAAATAAAACCTGTAAAAAGTGGTTTTAATATTTGGATATGATTTGACATTTTTATATATTTGGTTAAATATTAATAATTTCATTTCCAGTTGATTAATAACTTAACTGCTTGAAAAATAAATTAAAGTGAGTTGTCCTTTTTTTAGGATGATTTGAGTATTTACTAAGAGTCTCGGCTGCAAATTCTGACAATTAAGTACGGACGAGACGGTAGGTAAATACCCATGACTTTTTTTATGCTATATTTGCATAAACTATAGTCGTGGGTGACCTATCGTTATACCGTTCCGTATGCCGTCAGAAGCTAGCAGCATGGTTGATGGGAATCCACGCTATAGTTTTCCTTTTTTCGACCTCTTATCCAGACTCCTTTTATAATTTCCGATCATGAAAGCGAGCAACATATACAGCCACCTAGTCATCAAATCTTTTACCCAGCTGCTGGGTAGGATAAGACTATGTTTGTTTGCTTTGCATGGAGGATCCGGAAAAACCTGTCAGCCATGGCAGCTGAATTTATTGACACTGTCAGAGGACTACGGGCAGTCAGTCTTCGACATCCTCTTTGAGCGCAAGCCTAAGAACCCGATTTGAAAACTA
>NZ_JMIH01000036.1 GCF_000714815.1 Anditalea andensis
GGGCTATTCATCCTATTTGAAATTTAATGAAAAAAAGAACGCACCAATTCTTAAGGGCACTGCTGTGTCTTATTACGGGTAGGCCAAAGGGTAGGGAGTCGGATGACCGATGTCGGAAATCCGATAAGGCCGAAGCGGGATCCGCAAGCAGGAATGCCCTGTGCCAGCAGCAGTGCCTGGCGCTGATAGACAGCGTGGGGCTGATCCTGAAGGAAGAGGCCGCCAAGCGCGGCATGTACGTCCAGATCCAAGTAGGCCCCGGCCCTGAAAAACCTCCCTCCACCGATATGGTCCAGCGGGAAAACGGGAGTCCATAACGGGGGTAAGGTGCCTGGACGGCCCGGTTAAGTGATCTTTAACCGTGCAAAACACCATGCCGTACAAGCATCCATGCTATCAAAAAGCTTCCGCCCATCTAACTTATCTCAACATAAGTTAAACTGAATAATCAACAGCGGGCGGAGCTTTTACTAGTGGGTAAGTTCGACCCCTGTAGGGTCGTGGGGATGACGAATCCCTGTTTACCATGGGTGGCTA
>NZ_JMIH01000037.1 GCF_000714815.1 Anditalea andensis
CGGCCAAAACAAATCCGTATTACATTTTTTTACCGGGGGCTTCACCCCCGGCTACGATATTACGCCCCGATGGGGCTGTAGGGGAACAGCTGTTTTTACCAAAACAGGGATGACATATGCCATACCGCTCAGCACCTTAACGACAAGTATTTATCCGTTAATTTTGGTAATATTATTAAAGGGATAAGTAGACATATTGTTCCAAAATATCATTACCTTTAAGGGCATAGTAAAATTTAATACCAAATAATTACGTTACCGGTTGTCGATAGGAAGGGAGATTAATCAATTGTTTAACAAAGGGCGTAATATCATTCTACTTTTATAATAAATCCCAATCTATCCATAGTTTACCAAAGGGACAGGAGCTTTCATCCATAGTCGCTTGGTAAATATGCAATTGAAAAGCCAAATTTTTGGTGTTATTTACAGGGTAATTGCCGTTCATTGAAAAATGGATAAACAATTCAATCATACACCAGTATGTCAAAAACTATCTACATAGGCAATGTTGTCTGGCTTCACAGGGTGAAGTACCTATCTCCCTTATTTAAATTGCTAGCATGAATTATCTGGTATTCATTGGCCCGCATGTATTCTATGGAACCAATGGTATCCTGGAAGTCCAGCTTGGTGGCTATTTCACTCCAATGCTTCGGTTATACCATACTGTAGGTGATCATAACAAATGGACGGGCTTAACGGTAGATGCTTATATTAAAGATAAAAATGGCCATATTACCGTTAAACTCCTCGGCAGTCAGCCTGTATACCGTGATGCTCGGATAAGGGTATCAGCTGACTGTAAAAAAACGAAGGTATCGAATAAGGACGGCAGCCTGATATTTAAAATCGAACAACTGGATGTAGACCTCCCCCATATATTGGAATCTCCCCGGATCCAAAAAATGCTTCAAGCATTTCCACCCCACATGTTCCATTTTATAACGGCCTCTCTTAAAACCATCTTCATAGATGCCGTCCTGCAGCTCACAGGGGAATTCACACTGGGGGTACATCAGGTGCGGATAGGTGAAGATTTTTCGGTGATCGGAGGGGAGGCTACCCATGGCGGTCTGATAATGGGGATCGGCAGCATTAAATTGGGGAAAGATGGGTTTGCGATGTAAGTGAGAGGAACGGCGTTCCCGTTTCCCCTCCCGTACCCTCTATACGCCGTCCCCACGAATCCCATATCCATCACCCTACAGGGGTCAAACCTTTCAATAGCCATGGGGAGCCACCCATGGGAAACAGGGATTCGTCTTCCCCACGACCCTACAGGGGTCGAACTTACCTACTTTAACCATCGGCACCACAGCGGTCAACTCCCTCAGCATCGGTTTGATTGGTGGATAATTCCCCCAAAAACAAAAAAAAGCCACGGGGACGAATCCCGTGGCTTTTAAAATATGGGTACCGCTGATGGCTAAGCGGTCACTACAGTGCTTTGAAGTTTTGCCGGAGGCACCACTTTGCCGATGGTAAAGGTTCTGAAACCTAGTTGCTGAAGCTTAGCATGATCCAGGAAATTTCTGCCGTCAAATAACTGCCCGGGCTTGAGCATGTTGCTATAGATGATATCCGGTTTCACTTGGGAAAAATTAAAGTATTACAAAGAGTATAGATAAAATTTTGTATTTTAATGCCATCTCTACATTATTGATACTAGCAGCTTCCTGTCAGGTAGTTGCTGATAAAACCTAATAAGCCTTATCCTCCCCTAATACAGCATTTTTAATCGTAGAAAAGATGATCTTAAGGTCCAGCAAGACCGACCAGTTCTCCAGGTAAAATATGTCCATGCGGGTCCTGTTGATGATATCGGCTGGTTTTTCTATTTCCCCCCGGTACCCCCTGATTTGGGCCAGGCCGGTGATGCCCGGTAGACCAAAATGCCTGACCAGGTATTTGTCCACAGACTGTTCATAGAGCGTAGTCTGCGCTTCCATATGGGGGCGTGGACCTACCACACTCATGTCCCCCAGAAATACATTGAAAAACTGGGGCAATTCGTCTATACTGGTTTTTCTGAGGATTTTCCCGATCCTGGTGATCCGCTTGTCGCCTTTGGTGGTCATCTTGCTGTCCGCATCCTTATTTACCGTCATGGACCTGAATTTATAGCACCAGAAAGGTTCCTTATTATAGCCATGTCTGAGCTGTTTGAAAAACAAAGGTCCTCTGGATTCCAGTTTGATCAGGACAAAAAGCAGGGGCGTAAGCCAGGATAGTACTCCTATGATGACCAGAGAAGAGAAAAAGATGTCAAAAGCCCGTTTGGTGATCTGGGCCACTTCAGTGTCCAGGGGCAGCATGCGCAGGTTGAGCACGGGTATGGTATTGTACAGCTCCACGCTCATGGCGCTGGTAAATATTTCCTTGTTGTCCGGGATGATTTTGATTTTCTTCATGTTGTTATCCGCAAAGTTGATCAGGTCCTGAAGTTCGGACCTCTCCAACTGGGAAGCCATGCAGTAAATCTGATCTATACCTTCCTCCAGGATATAATCATAGGCATCATTCACGTTACCCAGGTAATGCTGATCATGAAACTTTAGGTTGTCAAAATAACCTTTATATCGGAACCCATATTCCGGTTTGTCAAAAACCCTTTTGATCTTTTCCAGGTTCTGGTCCTTTCCGATCACGACCACACTGGCTGAGTTGCCACCCTCCCGGCGATAGACTTCCCTGCCGTAGAAAAAGAACCAGCGGTAGACCGTCAGGATGACAAACAATAGCCCCATGACCTCCAACTGGTAAATAGGGTCAAATTCCACTTTAAAAAAGCTGAGAATCGTAAAGTAAGCCAGGATATAGATGATCACCTGCTGGAGGTAGCGGCTCACATTGTCCCAAAAGTTTTCCCTCCTTCCGGTCGGGTAAAAATTAAGGCCCACCGCCACTGCGAGCCAGGCTATACTGAACCACTCCACCCCGGGGATGATGAGGTAGGTTTCAGGGGTAAAGTAATACAAAGTCAGGTTGATGATCAATAAATGGATCACAATCGAAAAGGGAACAATTAAGATTGACTTTTTCATAATCCAAAGATATTTAGTGGTAAAAGAGATGTGTAAAGTACGAAGTCAGAAGACGGATGTACGTAAGTTATAATATACTGTCCTTATGTGATTCTAGATTAAAAAAATTTGGCTATTGGGTTTATGTGTTTTTCAGGTCTACCTGTAGTGGTTTTTTTTTGAACCCCTGCTTGGCATAGGTACGAAAGAGCAGGTAGAGAAAAGTATGGTTGGTGATGGCATATCTTTTAAACAGGCGCTTGGGTTCCTGTGTTAGTCTGAAGAGCCACTCCAGGGAGTTGCGCTGCATCCAGTCGGGGGCACGTTTCTGCATGCCGATCATGACGGGCAGTGATCCGCCTATGCCTACCATACAGGCATTAATCCTTCCTTTCATGGACGCCATCCATTTTTCCTGTTTGGGGCATCCGAGTGCTACAAATACAAAATGGGCTCCACTGGCATTGATACGGTCTATGATTTCCGTTTCTTCGGCAGCGGTCAGCGGTCTAAAAGGTGGGCTGTATACCCCGGCTATTTTCAGGCCCGGTAAGGTTTTCTTGCAGTATTTTTCTGTTTGGTACAGCATTTCTGCGGTACCCCCATAGAAAAAGACAGAAAGATCATGTTTCAATGAAGCATGGAGCAGATCCGGTAACAAGGTCATGCCTGCCACCCGGTCCTGCTGTACACCATAGATCAGGTTCATCCCTTTGGCTATGGGCATCCCGTCAGGTGTAATTACATCGGCTTGGTTGACAACTTTGGCAAAATCCTTATTTTTATAGGCTTCCACCAGCATGTGCACATTGGCCACACAGGTATAGGAAGAAGTCCTGTAGCTCGCTAGGCCCACTAGTCGATAAATAAAATCCTGATAGGATCCCATATCGATGTCTATGGCAATTAATTTTTTACGGGGAAATATCATATCACAAAATTTTAAGTGTGTAACACAATCAAATCAATTTGTATTTAAAAGGTCAATGAACAGAAGCATTGTTTTTAAGATAGCCCTTTGAGCTATAAAAAGCATTGCCTAATGTGCTCACTTGCGACAAGACCCGTTTTATTGATTTTGTCTGCCGAAATAATCAAATTTCACTTTATTAAAATCTTTATTTTTTAATAATTCTAGAGGCAAAAACTGATAAATATCCTCCACCCTTTCCATTTGGCTATTTGCTGGTAAGTTATATGTTTGACTAATGTCCAAGTTCCTATCTCCTCTATTAAATTGAGAAACTTTAAAAGTAAGCGTTCCGATAATGGTATTACTTCGCTCTTGAATATTATCTAAATCGTCAAATCCCTTAAGCCAAGGATATTTATTAGTATAAACATCACTGCCTATATCTACCGCCTTATATAACCTATCCCAATTAACTTTGTTGTCAAAATAAACATTTTTCCACTTTTCCACTGTCCAGGGAGTATTGGAAAAAGCCCTGTAGGTATCCGCAAAAATATTGTTGGTAAAAACATTATCTCCCCCTCCATGAATATGTACGGCTCCAAAAGGATTGGTACTGTGGCCACAATTATAGAAAATATTTCCATACACTTGGAAACCACTTGCACCGTCGTCAAAATAAAGCGCCGCAACTGCCTTACCAGTGTCAGTACCAATGTCTTCAAACAAATTATTTCGGATTAATGTCCCTGTAGAAGAAGGATCTCTACCAGTATATATGGCACCTGTATCATTAAATCCATTAGCCGCATTTCTAATGTGGTTATTTTCAATTAAATGATCATTACCATTAAATAATATGGCATGGCTGGTGGATGTATGCAAATAACAGTTGCTAATGCTATTCCCCACTCCACTTAGGCTTACGGCAGGAGCATAGCTTTTATATCTACGGCCAAAACCACTAATTTCCGCATGATTAATGCGGTTATGAGCAGGCTCCAGGGTCTTCCTATTTCCACCACTCAATATGATGGCAGTGGAACCAGTATCCTGAATAAGGACATTGTTGATATCCACCCTTTTACTTTGGTTTACCTTAATGGCTGAAACACCAATGTTTTGAAATTCAGAATAAGCTATAGTGATATCTTGACTATTAGTGATATTGAATACCGAGCCTCTGAATAAGGAAAAATCTAAACCAGAAATCAGGACATTGCTACACTTATTCAAATTGATCAAATTTTCTGCCTTATTGACTGTCACTTGAAATACGGCTTCCTCTATATGCGTTGAAGGCCAAACATATAAATCCCCTGTCTTTCTGTCCAAATACCATTCACCAGGCTGGTCCAATTCTTCGAGAATATTATAAAAATAAAAGCCTCTGACTTTTGCCGCACTTTGCAAAATACCGGTACTTTTATCCTTCTTCGTATAGATACCATAACTTGAAAAATCTTGGGGCAATACCTTTACCTTTCCAGCTTCCTTATCCGATAAAGAAACCGGTAAATTATCAAAAGCCCAGCCCACTGAAAAAAAACCGGAAACCCAAATATCATTAGAATTATTCCAATTTCTTTGAGAACCCGCATAAGTAAATACAGCATTCGATTGATCTGATTTTGTTTCCGTTTGATACACGGAATCTACCAGCAACAATTCCTTATTAGGCCATTGTGCCAATGGTAAAGCTTGATTGTTTTCAAACAATTCAAGAGAAGCAGCTGCTCTGATACTGCCAAAACCAGTTTTTTTAAGTTCTCCAAATTCAGTAATTCCCATAGAAACCAAATTTAAAGTGTAGACTTTTCCCTTAGCAACAATCGGCAATTTCCTATAATCTCCTCCTCTGGATAATTTTTTAAAGCAGGTGAGGGGAAGATTTCTCCCACCTACTAACTTCACGGTTTCATTTTGATAATTCTTTATTTCAAGATTAGTAATTTGATTTATCACCAAAGAATCTTGGATAAAATATGTTCCTTCCCGCAAATAAATGATTTTTGGTACTTCGCTATCTGGTAAAGATGCTATTGCTTTTGCTAAAGTATGAAAAGGCATTTCTTTAGAACCAGTATAATTGTCCGATCCATTGATTGAAACAAAAAAAACATCCTTGGAAGATTGGCCTATTGAACATAAACCAATGGAGAGATTTCCTAACCATAGAGATAATAAGAGAAAATATACCTTACATTTTATAATATTCATATTATGATATCAATCAGATTTTGAATATTATTACCGATCATTTCAATTTGAAAATACATTTTGAATGATTTTTTCAAATTGAATTAAATTAGATTTCTCACTATAATAATCATTAAAATACTGCTTAGATTTAAGATAAACTTCATGCTTGTCTTCTAAATTCATCTCATTCCAAAGATCTAACATATCGAGAAGTGATTTTACATCACCTACTTCAAAAAGAAATCCATTATTTCCACTTTCAATCATAGACATCATTGCACCAATATTGCTCGCTATAACAGGAGTACCCATAGCGAGTGCTTCTATTATGGTCATAGGCATTCCTTCATACCAGACAGAGGGGAAAACAATGGCGGAACATTTGGCCATCTCCAATAAAACTCCATTTTTATCCAGTGGACCAATGTAAATAATATTGTGGGAAGATTTGGCGGCAACTTGTACCATTTCCTTTAAAGGTCCCTCTCCGACTATTTTTATAACATACTTTGATCCAATAAAAGCATCCAGGATTACTTTAATACCTTTTTCTTCTGTAAGCCTGCCTACAAATAGAAAATCAGTACTCCGCTCAAAAATACCAACACATTCATTTTTCAAAAGAAAATTTGGTTTAACAACTAATTTCTCCTCAAAAACAGAAAATGAAGATTCTATAAAAATATTTCTTGCAAAATCGGTCAATAACAAATATCGACTTACCATATTCCAAGTACCTATGACCTTATGAAACCAAATTATAAAGGCTAGCCAAAATGTTTGTAAAATGGAATTTCGATATACACCAGAAAAAACCGCCCTAAACGGAAAATCTACCTTTAAACTCTCGGTATAAATGCTACCGTTATGAAAGAGGATACCAGAAGGACATAACAATCTAAAATTATGCAAAGTCAAAATAATCGGTATTTTCTTTTTGTGGATAGCCCTTATGATCAAAGGTCCAGATGCAAAATGCCAATTATGAATATGAACCAAATCAGGTTTGAACTCATTCAATTTCCTTATTAATTTCTGCGTAGCACTTATATTCCAAATAGAACCAGCAAATTGAAATAATCCTTTAATTCCTGTTGAATTAAAGAATTTCATTTTTTCAACTGTATATTTTTCCTTAAGAAGTTGGTATTCTTGTTCAAATACTGCATCTTCTCCTCCCTTCTGTGAATAAAAAGTATGAATGATTAATATTCTCACCTCTATATTGAAGATAAACTTTTTGATAATACATCAAAATGCCCATAACTCTTATCGACATTTTGATTATTAGGTGAAAATTCCAAAAAATTCATATCAAAAGAAAGAATTTTTTTCACTACAGCTTCCGGGTCACTTTCAATCCATTCAACCTTTCCATATTCCTTTAAGAATTCTTTTGCCTTTTGGGGACCATTGTAACTAATAAAAGGAATGTTATAGGATAATGCTGTCACACCTACATGTAATTTTGAAGAAATTACAAGATCACTAGTTGAAAGAAAATTTATGGCATCAGTTAATTTGGCATATTTAAAAGAACTATCTGCAAGCACATATTCATAACTTCCAAATTCTTTCTTTGATTCAGCATGTGAGGAGAAAGAAAAAACCTCAAACTTATCAAAAATCTCATACTTTTTAAATGTCTCTATTAAAGGAGTCGCATTCTTGTTTTTAAGATTTAAGATAATACGCTTTTTCGTTCCTTTGGCTTCAATAGATTTAGGAAAGAACTTATATGTACTTAATACAACATCGGGCAAATAGGTGAATATATCAGGTTGGACTAATTCTAAATCAGATTTTAGCCTAACTGTTCCATTCACAGTATATTTAGAAGTGAATAAAGTCTTTTTAAATATATTGTTCAAATCAGCAGAATTAGCTCCACCAATAGAAACTGGTATAATTCTTTTGTTGTATTTTTTTAAAGCTTTCAATAACTTAAAGAATGAATATTCAAATTGAAATTCCGTTTTCTTCAATAAAAACTTTAGTAAAGAATTATTTACTAGCATACCCCCCCCCCCTATAATAACTACATCACATTTTCTTACAAAATCATCAATGTTGTTAGTAGAATTGGCCTTTAATTCTTCTTTTAAATATGATGAAGCATTATAGATTATTATATCATACTTTTTGTTTTTTAAAAACTTAAAAAACATCGCAGCCATAAGATCATCGCCAAAATTTCCTTTATCATAAAGTCCCCATATTCCTATAGTCATTATACAAGTGATTTAATTTTATTAATAATATATTGTTTAAAACTGTAATTTTTATAAAACAATGTTGAAATTGCTTTGTCCTCTTCTATAACTGAGTTAAACTTGAAAGTGGTATTTTCAGATTGATCTAGCTCGTCATTATAATAAAAATTAGATTTTGTATGAGTAGCATCTATGCCAAATCCAATATTTAGAACCTTACTTTTTACTGGATATATGGAATATAATTTATTTTTAAATTGATGCAATAAAAACCGAATAGCCCAAGAATTAATTTTGCCATTTTTTTGTTTTAATAGCATAGGTAAAAGATTAAAACCTAAGGTGTAAAACTTATAAACTTCAAACGGAGAATTAAATAGAGGATTTTTATTAATTAGTTCCCAATCAACTCTTTGCCATCTATCTTTCCAAGTTGCCCACCCCCACGATGTACTTCTTAAAGCACTAAATGAATCATAAGAATACAAAACGGGTACTGCAATTTTAGGAGAATATCCAGAAATTGATAAAACATTCGAATTATTAGAATAATAATCTAAAGATTCATTCATGTAATATAAAAAATTTAAACTTAAAATTAAATCGTCCTCTAAAACTATAACTCGATCATTATATTCTAATACTTTTGAAATACCTGAAATAATAGATCTAGCTAAACCCATATTAACACTAGCTTCAAATATCTTAATAGATTTAAAATATTTAATAGATTTTAAATATTCTCTCACTTCTGAAACTAAAACAGAATCATTAAAATTTTTACCAGCATCAGAAAAAACATAAACATTAAGATTATTTGAACCATAACATTTATTAAGTGATTCAATAGTTCTATTTAATGAATCTAATCGATTATATGAAAAAATAACTACTGGAGCAAAAGCCATATAAAATTAGTTTTTGTTTATACTGTTTTTTATAAGAGAAGAAAAAGTAATGAGATAAAATGGATACATTACAGTTTCATAAATGAAAACATTATCAGTTTGCATTAATATTAATAATAAAATAAAGCATGAAAAAGATAATGAATTAAAAGAAAGATACTTAGTCATTACAAAACACCAGACACAAAATAATATTGGACCAAATTCTAGAAATAACCTATAAAAATCATTATGAAAAGGAGTTTCCAAATTAACAAAATAATATAATATATTTTCTACATATCCTAGTCCAAACCCAACAAAGTAATTATCACTATCCTTTAAAGCATAAAAAAAATCAGAAATCCGATTTAATCTACCCATAAAAAATAAATTAGGACTAATACCAGTCATTTCCTGTATAACGTCATCATATTCACCAAAAAAAAGTAAGGTCCACAAATTAGCCGCAATAAATAGGATAACAGTAAAAAATGCAGCAAACAAATTTCTATTATTACGTATTAATAAATTAAAAACAGGATAAATATAAAAAACTATAATCGATAATAAAACTCCACCCATAGCAATTCGCTTTCCACCTAGAACAACCAAGAATAAAGACAATAAAAATAAATTATATCTTTTATGAAATAAAAAATACAATGAGAAGAATCCAAAAATTAAAGAAAGACCACTTTCTGTTTCG
The DNA here is from genome assembly GCF_000714815.1 of Anditalea andensis. GTDB lineage: Bacteria > Bacteroidota > Bacteroidia > Cytophagales > Cyclobacteriaceae > Anditalea > Anditalea andensis. Next base: position 9,951 of record NZ_JMIH01000037.1, read on the forward strand.
GATTCAGAATTGGTTAAATCAGTACCAGAAATAGCACCTATTATCGCATCCAAAGTTACGCCTAATTTTATTAACGTAATAATATACAAAAAGACAAAAGCCCAAAACAAATAATTAATTATCTTTAATAGTGATTCTTTATTTACTTTTTTCGATATGACATAAGATCCAATTAATGGGGAAATCAAAAAAATAATATTAACAAAATTTCTATAAGTAAATCCTATAGAATAATATAGACTATTTGTTATAATAGTAATTATAATAATTATAGCAAATAATACAATCAGTTTTAAAGAAAATATATCAACAATAAACTTAAATTTATCATGTTTATTTTCATTATGAATATGAAACACCAATGGAGCAAGTAACATAGGAGTTAAGAACCTAAAATATTTAATAGGTCCTAAACCAATAATTGTAGAAAGTGTCCCAATTAATAAAAATAGTAGTGCAAAAAGACATAATTTGTAATAAAAATTTTCTTTGGTTACAATCATTACAATAAATTTAATGAAATATTATTTTAAAATAATTTTAAAAAATAGTAATAAATATAATTAGCCAATTAATAACCTTTTTAATGATTTTTTTTGTTCATTTGAGAACCTTTTATCAAACAAAACCCATGGATACCAAGTTATTGCCTGCACTAATATAAAAACCAAATAGTACAATTTATTATAGTGCTTTTTTATATATATTAGATTTCCTTTCTGAAGCAGGTATATAGTATTATAAGATAATTTCTTGGATTTACTATCCCGGCTACCACCTTCTAAGTGGATTATTTTAGGTTTTCTTATTAATAGTCTTTTTAATCCAATATTAGCAATTCTTTTTTGAAATTCAACCTCTTCACCATATAAGAAAAAATCAGGGTCGAATCCTTCTAAATCTCTATACAAAATTAAAGGCATAAACATATCTGCTCCCAAAACAACATCAACTTCAAAGACTTCATCCAAAGGCATTTTACTGGTTTTATGAGAGATATGAAATAATTTATTAATAAATTTATTTAAAGCTAATTTAATAGATCTAGAAATAGATTTAAAATATGTATAGGACATGCCTTCCTCATAATAAATATCGGATAATACACATCCTAATACACCTATGTTTCCATTTAAATTATCTTCAAAATAGTCATAAAAATGTTTCACTGCATTATTAACTAAAATAGTGTCTGAATTTAATAGAAAAACATATTTTCCATTAGCATGTTCAACTCCTAAATTATTACCTTTACCAAATCCTAAATTAACTTGACTAGGAATAAATTTAATCCTTAAATCATTGGAAAATAATTCAATAGAGCCATCTATTGATGCATTATCAACCACTATAATCTCATAAGTTACATCATAAGTTTTATCTATGATGCTTTCAATACAATTGAGAGTTAATTCCTTAGTATTATAATTTATTATTATAATAGAAACATCTACAAAATTAATCATATTTAAATATTTGTAATGTACATATTAGTGTTAACCATAGTTGAAAGAGCGCTGATTAACTTTACCTAATGATAGGTTATAGACATTAATTATACCGTTAACATTATTTTCAATAGTATATAAATCCGCAATTACTCTTTGGGAAGCTAAAATATTTAAATAATAATATTCAATCCCATTATTAACAACATTTTTTAAGCAGTTTGTCAATTGGTTCTCTCCTGAATAGCGCAGGCCTATTTCAGTATCCACTATTTCAAACCCTTTATCAAACTGCTCTTTTGTTCCTCCTGTATTATTGCCAATAACAAGACAACCATTAGCCATAGCTTCTACCGTTACTAATCCGAAAGCTTCAAATTTTGATGGTACTATTAAAGCGGTAGCATGATACATTAAATCATTTATATCGTTTCTTTCTCCAAGAAATTGAACCCTTGATGCCAAATTAAATTTATTAAGAATTTTAGTAAGTTCAGCTTTAGTTGAAATTTGGAATTTACCACATAATTTAAGAATAAAATTTTGATTATATTTTGAAAAATTGATAAAGCTATATATTAATTCATAAATGCCTTTTTGCTCAGATAATCTACCTACAAATAAAAAATAATCCTGTTTATCATTTGTAAATCTAATATTATCTTTATTTAAAATTCCATCATAAATTATAAAAGAATTTTTCGTTTTAATTAAATCATGATGATAATAAATGGTTGATGTAATTGCTATACAATAATTTAAATTATCTAGAACTTTCTTTTGGAAATTGTTTCTTCCAAAAAGTGGTTTCACCCCAAAATCTAAATCTTGAAATTCTCTAAAATGCCAAACATGAGGTATATTTAAAGTTTTAGCAACTCGATAACCTATCTGATAACAACTGGTATTTGAATGTATTAGATCTACATTACTAGATTTTGCAATTGATTTAATTTTTAAAACCGCTATAGGATTAAAAATTAATCTAATAAGATACTGATAAAAATATCTATGAATATTTCGTATATTAGTCCATTTGGGTACCAAGTCAAAATCATACATCAGCTCAATATAATGTATGTAAAGTTTATCAAGACTTTTAGCTAATCCATTTTTTGAATTTTTATTAACTATTACTAATGGATTTATATTATGTTTATCTCGTGCTCGTTTTAAAAATGAAAGTAGTGCTACATCTGATCCTCCATTACCAACTGTAATATATAAAACATTCATACTAATGAGTCTTTATGTAAAGAACATTTCAACCATTTGCTAGAACTTTCTATTAAAGCCTGCAGCTTTTCATATATCCCTGTGTAATTTATTTTATCCAAAACAGGAAGTTTATCACCTTCTAAGTATCTTTCTTGTATCCCTAATAAACTAAGTAACGTAATAGTTCGCTGAGCATTTTTTCCCATTCCTAACGCTACAAATTGCTTTTCGAATAAAATTGAAAATGAAGCACCATGAAACGAAGTTGTAACTATATAGTCAGCATTCCAAATAAGTGATAAAAAATATTCAGGAGTGGCAGTTTGAATATACTTATTACCAAAAGCAAATGGATTGACAATTCCTGTTATTATCTTAATTTCCAAACCCAATTTTAATGCAATTTCTTTAGCTACCTTTTTAGAAGCTTCAGAATAATTTAAATCATAGACCAGTACATACTTTTTCGTTACTAATTTAGGCAGATTTTCAAATAGACTAAACCATTGTTCTTTTTTTAGCAGAAATACAGGATCAAGAACTAAATTTACTTGAAAACCTAATTCCTTGACAATTTCCTGTAAATTAATTTCTCTTACAGAAATACTATTTAAATTTGTTATTAATTTTTTTAAAGTATTCTTATCCTCATCAATTAAATCAATTACTCCCATACTAGCAGCATAAGATATTTTCTTAACATCCCCACCTTTAGGAAATGCACCAAAGTAAACTGGATCAAACCCTTTGAATAAACGTGAATTATATTTTTTCCATATTTGATCACTTCCATATACTATAACATCATAGTTATTATTAATTTCTTCTGGAAGGATATATTTAATATTATTCTCTAAGCCAAGCTTATTTATCATAAAATCCTTGTATCCGAATCTTCTTTTATGTATTCTACTATAACCTAAGCTAAGGCCTAGTAAATATTTAATCTTTGCAGGCAATGATTTTACTTTTAAAGCTACAGGTGAAAAAAATTTATATGATTCCTGGTGATATATTGGCCAATAATCTATTATTTCTACATCATGACCTTCCAATTTCAAAAATCTTTTAGTGGCATAAGCTTGAAATAATGCCCCATAATTATATGCTCGACTATATGTTAATATTCCTATTTTCATAAATTTATAAAGTAAAATATTTAAGAAACCCTTTTTTTTATTAATTAAAAATTTTGTTAGTTTTATTTACCTCATTTCGTTTAGAAGCTGCAATTTTGAATTTCTCTGGTGGTATTCCACATGCTACCATTGCTATAAAAACTTCATTATTTTTAATATTGCAAATTTTTCTAAGCTGTTTTTCTTTTTCTGGAATTGTACTGCAATTCAAAATACAAGCCGCTATTTTTTGATAATGTATAGCATACAATATGTTCATGGCATACATTCCTCCGTCTACAAAGGCTTGATTTCTTTCCCCTATTCCGGTATAAACACTCATATCAGCAGTTATCACCAACAATTTATTTGTTAAATGTCCAAAACCCCGATTTCCACCTTGTAATAAAAGAATTTCTTCAATCTGTTCTTTATTAGTATATATATATGTTCTTGTGGTTTGCCTATTACAGGCAGAGGGAGTATTTCTAGCTAAATTTAGAGCTTCTACAAGATTATCCATAGCCACATCTTCATTCGTCCAACTTCTTACGCTAGAACGAGAGTTAGAAAAATCTGGAAAAGGTGCATTCACACTTTTAAAATATTCTTCTTTAGTAGTAACTCTTTGTTGAGCAGGGGTAACACTTTGAACTTTTGATTTGATAGTTTGAATTGAAGTTATAACTGCTGGGTTTAAATTAAACTCTTGCGTATTATGTACCTCTTCATATTCAAAAATTACAGCTAATGCATGCTGCAACTGCTCATCATCCAATCCGTAAAGAGATATATAGCGATTACAATTTTTACAAAGAGAGATTAATCTATCTGCTCCAAACCCCAACCTAAATTCTGGCATTATTAATCCTTTTTCAATAGCATGGTATTCCCTGACTATCAAACTAATTAGTTTAGTCGGTGAATCAAGATTTTTAAGATCTGATGCATTGTAATAGATTTCAAAATCATATTTCTGGGCCTTCTTTAATCTTATACCATTTGTTCTTTGATTAATACTTTTTACAACCGAAGGAGGAAGTAATTTTTTAATAAGATTTTTAAGCATATTGATTTTTTATTTTTAAACGAGTTCTTGCTTTGTTCATTAATTGATCCACTAAAACCTTCTCATCTAAACAAAGGCCTGTAAAATAAATGAGTAAAAGAAATACAATGCCAGATGAAATTCCAGTAAGCAAAAATCTAAAAGGGAAATTTAAATAATTAACTATTATCCAACATGTAAATACGGAAACTGAAACAGGTATAATTTCTTTTATAAAAACTCTTTGTATATAAAGTATAATATCCAATCCTGCCAATATTCTTAGGAAAAATAGCCTTGCTGTAGAGGCCACTATCTCTATTAGGATAAAAGTATATATTACCCAGTGAGGTGGAAAACCTTGATTTAATACTAAATATGCTAAAGGTAAATTAAGCAGTAGAATAGTTCCCACTAAAGATTGATAAAATTTAATTTTACCAGTGGCCTGTGCCGCAGATTGCAAACCAACGGTTAATTGATTGGCCATAGCTGATACCAACATCAATGAACAAAATAAAATCGTATAATCCGGAATGTTTATTAACCAAAGCTCCAGAATTACTTGCATTTCGAAAATACAGGGTATAGCAAAAAGAGCCATTAAAAAAAAACCAAATTTACTTGCCATCATTGATAATCTCAACATTCTTTGCCTATCATTAGCACCCTCACTTTTCATAATCTGAGGATTCAATGCTCTTAATAATGTAGCTGAAAAGAAACTCAATTGTGCAGAAACCTGATTTGCTATCCCATAGGCCGAATTAATAATTACACCATAAAAAAGATTTAATATAATGGCTGTTCCTTGATTACGACTTACAATACATAATGCTCCGAACAAATTCCAACCGGCAAATGAACTTAAATCTTTTAATAAGGGCTTATCTATGGTGAAAACTTTACTCAAATCACATTCAGGATATCTTTTTAAACAATATAGAGCATAAAGAAAGAAACTTACTAAACTTATTCCTGCTGTTAGAAAGCCAAAGTATATTAGCCTATCTCCTGAAATATACAAAACATATATAGCGATTGCCAATTTAAGAAGAGCCTCTATAATATTGACTATTGCTACCCATAGCATGTTTTCATTTGCTATTAAAGATCCACTGAAAGGTACCGCTACGACTGTAAAAAATACGGTTAATGACATAAAATGATAGATAGTTTTAGCAGCAATGACTCTCTCAGGGGGGATATTCAAAAATCCATCAAAAAAAAATAGGCCCCCTACTTCCAATCCTAAAACGATTACTATACCAATCATTATATGAAGTGCCAAAGAATTTGAAAAAACTTTTTTTTGCATTTCCAAATCATTCTGACCTTGATGAAAGGAAAGGTATCGCTGGGTGGAAGTGGCCATTGCCGAATTTAAAAATGATAGCATGATGATGATACCAGCTATTAAGTTGAATATACCATAATCAGTATCCCCCAAGGCATCTAGCACTAATCTGGTAGAATACAGGGTAATACCCATAGTAATCACCATCCTTGCGTATAGTATTGCGGTATTTAATGCTACTCTATTTGATGCTTGCATAAAATTACTGAATCGAATTAAAAAGTCTAGACATTTTTATAATCTCTATATACCATAAAATCGTTTTATTTATTCCTGTTTCAAAATTCTCCTCCGCTTTCCATCCCATTTGCTCCTCCAATTTATTAGCATCAATGGCATAGCGCCTGTCATGGCCAGCACGGTCCTCTACAAAAATGATCTGATCTAAGTAACTGCCCCTGGCCTTTGGCTGTAGGTCATCCAACAGTTCACAAATCACCTTGGCAATATAATTATTGTTGCGTTCATTCCTGCCGCCAATGTTATAGACTTCCCCTGCCTTGCCTTTATCATAGGCTAAGGCAATGCCCTTACAGTGATCCAATACATACAACCAGTCCCGTATATTTTTACCGTCACCATAAATAGGAATATTCTCTCCATTAAGCGCCTTTCGGATGATGGTCGGAATCAGTTTCTCATCATGTTGCTTTGGCCCATAATTGTTTGAGCAATTGGTAATCAACGTATTCAAACCATAAGTATGGTGATAACTCCTTACGACCATATCTGATGCCGCCTTGCTGGCACTGTAGGGTGAATTGGGGGCATAGGGCGTTTCTTCTGTAAATAGCCCGGTTTCTCCCAATGAACCGTACACCTCATCGGTAGAAACATGTAAAAACCGACATCCTTCATATCCTGGCTTATACTGAAAAGGCTTATCCATCCAGCATTTATAAGACACGTCAACCAAGGTAAAAGTGCCTTTGACATTGGTTTCTATAAACACCCCCGGATTTTTGATGGAGTTGTCCACATGTGACTCCGCCGCAAAATGGATGACCCCAACAATCTTATGCTCCTCAAAAATTTTTTCTACTAGAATACGGTCACATATATCCCCATGAACAAAGGTATAGCGCTCATGGCCATTTACTTCTTCCAAATTGTCCAAGTTTCCGGCATAGGTCAATAAATCAAGGTTGACCAAGCTTAACTCCGGATATGCCTCTAAAAAATAGGGCACAAAATTGGACCCTATAAAGCCCGCCCCCCCGTTACTAAAATTGTTTTATTATTTGTCATTCCAATCTCTATCAAATTTATCTACTCAATTTATCAATCAATCTCAATTCTCCCCGTACAACAAACCAAACTGTCCTTTTTATAAGGAATTTCTATACCAATCCCTTATTTCAGAACCCAACTGGCCCTTAGACCCCGCGACGAGTATAATCATATGTATATTTTTTTCAAAGGCCATAACTTGTCCCGTGACGAAGGAAACAGGATGGAATCTCGCATCTATTATATTCATACCAGAGTGTGACGCTTACCGTCATGCTCGATTTCATCATCATAAAGGTTTTGGTGATAATCAAAAGCTTCCGCATCCTGAAATGCCGGTTGGTTACGGTCTTTATCGGAAAGGACTATATTTTCGGGTGATAGCCTCCAATCAATATTGACATACTGGTCACTAAAAATAAAGCCCCTGTCGTATTTTGGCGCATAATAATTATCACATTTATAAGCAAAGGTCGCCGTCTCCGAAAGAACCACAAATCCATGTGCAAAACCTCGAGGAACAAACAATTGCTGTTTGTTTTCAAAACTTAATTCTACCGAAACATATTGGCCATAGTAAGGAGAACCTTTCCGCATATCCACTGCCACATCGAGCACGCATCCTTCCTGCACACGGACCAGTTTGGATTGGGTATAAGGAGGTAGCTGATAATGCAAGCCCCTCAGCACTCCGAAAGAAGACCGGGACTCATTATCCTGGCAAAAATTCACCTGATACCCTAGAAAATCTTCTAATGCATCCTTTCTAAAAGTCTCACTAAAGTATCCTCTATGATCCCCAAAAACTTTTGGTTTACAGATTACCACATCCGGGATATCCGTTCTTATAAATTCCATTTATACTAAATTTTTATCTGCCCTTTTTAATAAATACTGTCCGTAGCCATTTTTCTTCAAGGGAAGGGCCAATTCAATAAGTTCCTCCCTGCTGATATAGCCCTTTTCAAATGCTATCTCTTCCAGACAGGCCACTTTCAATCCCTGTCTGTTTTCTATGGTCTGAATAAAATTGGCCGCTTCGAGCATGGATTCATGTGTTCCTGTATCCAGCCAAGCATAGCCCCTGCCCATTAATTCTACCTTCAGGCTTCCGGATTTGAGATACACTTCATTCACGGTTGTAATCTCCAATTCACCCCTTGGACTGGGTTTTACTTTTTTGGCCACCTCTACCACACTGTTCGGATAAAAATATAAGCCTACCACGGCATAGTTGCTTTTGGGCGTCAAAGGTTTCTCTTCAATACTGGTCACATTGCCTTCGGTATCGAACTCTGCCACCCCATAGCGCTCCGGATCATTTACATAATAGCCGAAAACCGTAGCTTTGTTATTTTCTTCCACATTTTTGACCGATTGCTGGAGCAAATCTGTGAGACCGTGTCCATAAAAAATATTGTCTCCTAATACTAAACAGACATCATCTTGTCCAATAAATTCCTCTCCTAAAATAAATGCCTGTGCCAGACCATCAGGACTGGGTTGTACTGTATATTCAAACCTCATCCCCAGTTCTGCACCATCACCCAATAGTTTTTCAAAATGGGGCAGATCATGTGGAGTCGATATGATCAGCACTTCCTTTATCCCCGCCAGCATTAAAACAGAGAGGGGATAGTAGATCATGGGCTTATCGTAAATACTTAAAAGTTGTTTAGAAACCCCTTTTGTAATAGGGTAAAGACGGGTACCGGATCCACCTGCTAGTATTATACCTTTCATAGTTACTATTAAAATTAGAATATCGTTGCTTTGATCAGGTGAATAGCGCGTTTATAAACAAAACCCAAAATATTGTATTGCCATATCCTTTTTTATTATTGAATAAAGGATCAAACTATCAATGATTTACAAGATGGATAGTTTTTGTATTTACTCAAAATAATTAAGTACCTGGTATCCACCAGCTTTTAAGTGCTGGTCTTTCTGTACCAGCTTTATATCACTTTGCATCATGTCCGTTACCAATCCTTCCAGATCATATTCGGGCACCCAGCCCAGTTGCGTTTTCGATTTGGTGGGATCACCTAATAATAGGTCGACCTCAGTAGGACGGAAATAGGCCGGGTCTATCTTGATAATGGCAGTATTTAAACGCTGTAGGATGTCCGGATGAATGGCTTCTCCGGTAGCCGCCTGGTACATTTCCTGATCAATGGAATCCAAGACCCCTACCTCATCCACTCCCTGTCCTTCCCAGCGGATCTTAAATCCTACGTGTTCAAATGCCATGATGATAAAATCCCTTACCTTGGTGGTTTTACCCGTAGCGATAACAAAATCTTCCGGCTTTTCCTGCTGAAGGATCAAATACATGGCCCTCACATAATCCTTAGCATGCCCCCAATCCCGTAATGCCTCCAGGTTACCTAAGTACAGGCAGTCCTGCATGCCCAGGGCAATAGCAGCCGTGGCCATGGTAATCTTACGCGTCACGAAGGTCTCGCCTCTTCTGGGAGACTCATGGTTAAACAGGATCCCGTTACAGGCAAACATGCCGTAGGCCTCCCTATAATTTTTGGTGATCCAGAATCCATAGATCTTTGCCGCTCCGTAGGGTGAGCGGGGATAGAAAGGTGAGCTTTCATCATAAAAGCCTTTTGCATTTTTATTCTCTTCCATACCGCCATACAGCTCTGAAGTAGAAGCCTGGTAGATCCTGGTTTTCTTTTCCATTCCTAAAATCCGTACTGCTTCCAGTATTCTTAATGTACCTATTCCATCCACATTGGCTACATACTCTGGAGAATCAAAAGATACCTTTACATGGGACATGGCACCCAGGTTATATATCTCATCCGGCTGCACTTCCTGTATGATGCGGATGATGTTGGCAGAATCTGTCAGGTCACCGTAGTGCAGTTTAAAGTTCACCCGGTGCTCATGCAGGTCCTGATACAGGTGGTCTACCCGCTGGGTATTAAAAGAGGAAGCCCTACGCTTGATCCCATGGACCATATAGCCTTTTTCCAATAAAAGTTCTGCTAAGTAGGAACCGTCCTGTCCAGTGATTCCGGTGATTAATGCGACTTTTTGTTTCATGATAATGGATGCCTGGCGGCGGTTAAGGGGCCTATGGCCCGGTTATAGGTTAAGTGCCTACGGCGGTTAACCTTACAGACGATGACTGGTTTCGTATGGCCTGCGGTGGTTAAACCTTACGGCGGATAATTGTTTAGTTGGGAGTGGCTGCCGGTTTAGCTGGCCCCGAGGAACCTTTAACCGTCCAAGCGGTATTGAACCATGCAAAGCACCTTAATTGCGATAGCGTATTTTACCAGAGCACCTGCGCCCTCAACGTACCAATGAAACGTTATTTTTTTGCAGGGACTCATAGAGCCCTTTTACTTTTTGGGAGGCCGATTTGGAGACGACCAAAAAAGCATCATCTGTGGTTACCAATATGCAGTCCTTTACCCCTACGAAGGAAATGTGTTTGGTAGAGCCAATCTGCATGTTGCCATTTTCATCCACCGGATAGCCAGATGCCTTAAGATAATCATAGACGGCCTCAAAACTGCCCATATCGCTCCAGTCAAATTCGGCACCCACTACTTTTATTTTATCACTCCGCTCCATCACGGCAAAATCTACACTGATGGAAGGAATCTCCATGGAGAGATCAAGGGCCAGATTTCCATCTATGGCCCTCTCCCAGGCATGGCTCGCGGCCAAATATACTTTGGGTTCAAATTTTTGCAGTTCTTCCAGAAAAACTTTTGCCTGAAAACAGAACATGCCACTGTTCCATAAAAACCCTTCTGATAGGAGGAACTGTTTGGCTGTTTTCAAATCCGGTTTTTCTCTGAATGCAATGACTTTTTCTGCTTCATGCTGAATATAACCATAGCCTGTTTCAGGTCTGGTAGGCTTGATCCCAAATGTGACAATGGCCCCTTCTGCTGCAAGCTCGATGGCCCTCTTGATGGCCGCTTCATAGGCAGCTCCCTCCCTGATGATATGGTCTGCCGGGGTGACCAGCAGGATATCATCTGGATCTGCAGCAAAGGCGGCAAAGGCGATGGCCGGGGCAGTGTTTCTTGGAGTAGCCTCTACGATATTGGTAAACGCCTTTACCTCCAGTTTTTCCAGTATGGAAAGGGAGAGTTGCTGGTTGTCTGTGTTGCCCACTACGATGAGATTATCGGTAAAAGGGGCATTTCTACTGACAGCGAGTTCAAAAAGCGATTGCCCACCAAAGACCTCTAGGTACTGTTTTGGGCTGGACTGACGGGAAAGGGGCCACAACCTGCTACCTACTCCTCCTGAAAGTAAAACGTGTTTGATCATTTGTTTCGTGGGGCCCTATGGGGCCGGTTAAGGGTTAAAAGTGCCTTCGGCGGATAAAAGATTACTCATCTGATGTTCACTGTCCCTAGGATTTATCCCCTTTAGAAGCGCATTTGACCAAAACTCTTTTCGATGTTTGCCTGATGGGGATAAGGTACATTTAACCGGGATTTCACCGCTCATCATACAGCTTCGCCGGGTCGGTCACAGGGTGACTTAGCGGATTGGAAACGGCGGTGCCTGGTTTACTCTAGGCAGGTAGTAAAATTTTGGGTTATTGTATTATTGCGGGTTTACTGATGGTCAAATATGGAAATGAATCACGAAAAATACAATACCCCATTCGAGGTATGTTTCGGTGATTTTTTTATAAACTATGTATCGCTATACAATTTGGCAACAAAATAATACTAAATAATAAACAATAAATAATTCATTTTATTCTGTATAGCAAAATATGGTATAAAAGATGCTTTTTTATATCCATTAAATATTTCTAAAAAATGTTATATAAAATGAAGAAAACCAACCTACTTTTTGAAAAAATGTTTAAAATTAATGTAAAATTAATTTTAAAAAGAGATTATTTGAAGTAAATGGATACAGATGAGTGTCCAAAATACCCCTGTACCTGGCGCAGCATTCAGTTCCAGACCATAGGTGAAGTCATAAATGTCATATGTAAAGAAAAAAATGTCAAAGGTTACATGAATTAACAAAAACATTAGTTATCGCTTTTAAAATTTGATGGATGTATAAAACGTATTTATTATTCGAGGAAGAATACATATAAGTGAGGCATACCATTTTATCCATCACTTTAACCGCATCATGTACAGGGGATTATATCAGGATACTTTAAAAAGGGACCAAACTCACAAATTTGAGGATCAATATATGATATAGGTAAACAAGAGGTTAAAATTGGTAAAAATGATTATATAAACTGTCTTTATATAGGTATACTTTCGGTGCAAAAATCATGGTTTAGTACCATATGATCATCGGTTATGAATAAGTGATGTACTTCCCATGCCGGGTTATCAAAGGCTCCAAAACGGAAGTGTACGGGGTAACGGAGGGAGCGGAAGGTAAAACGGGTACCCCCATATGGCGTATTGGTGGTTATGGGGATGGTCCTAGAGGGTAAGTTCGACCCCTCCGGGGTCGTGGGGAGGGTGAATACCTGTTTCCCATGGGTGGCTA
>NZ_JMIH01000038.1 GCF_000714815.1 Anditalea andensis
AGGTTTGACCCCTATCGGGGTGATGGGTAAAGATTTCGAGAGGACGGCGTATGGTAGAGAAGAAGGGACTGCGGTATATGGGCGGTGCAAAGAGTAAATATTAATTGATACTGATGTTGCGTTTAAGGACAACCTGGAACTGAAACAGCACATCGGGTTTGATGATTTTAGAATTGGTGGTGTTGCCATCCAAATTGTTGGAAGAAGCGACCAGCGCTGATCCTTCCAGACCCAGGTCCCAGAGCTTCTGCCAGTTGGTACTCAGGCCGATGCGTACGGGGAAGTAGATAGCGGTGGTTTGCTGATCTTCGATCACAGGCCGCCAGGTTTCCCTCTGCCCTTCTACAGCCGGAACTATCTCGGCCACCTTGACTTCTCTCTGTACATGCATCAACCCTAAACCCATACCGGCATAGTAGCTGATGGACTGTTTTTTATTAAGGTAATTTTTAGGATTGAACTGATAAACCGGCATCAGGTCCATATAGTAGATTTGTCCTTTGGCATCATAGGCTTGGTTTTCCGCTATCCACTTTTTGGATGGGTTTCCTGTATTGCCATCCCCATCAAACTGCTGATAGCCCACGGATGCCCGAAAGTCCCAATGCCGTGTATGGTCATAACTGTAAGCAAGGGTATATGCCGGCAGGAGTTTGATCCTCAGTTTGCTGTAATAACCAGTATTATTGCCATATAAAAACGAAGGGCCGATTCCAAATGAGAGTTGGTCCCTGTGATGCTGTGCCTGTACTATATCGGACAGTGCCAGCATACTAAAAAAGAGCATGAAAACCTTTTTTTTCATCTGTTATAGGTAAAGAATGTTTAGAGTCATTTCAAATATACCAATATATCTACAATGCTATATGGCCAGAAAATGCCATCTAAGCTTCCTATAGGCTTAAATAAAGGATGTATGACAAATAAGTAGATGTGTAAAGCAACTCTTTTAGTTTTAGGGGAATAAAAAAAAATTAAAAATTTTCGGGCTTGGAAAAAATATCACCTATCCTATATACCTTTTAGGTTTAGGATAGGTGAGAGAAAGCAACCATGGCGAATGGATAATACGGAAACATTAGACGGCGCCTTTTAAACCGACCGATAGAAAGCGGAGAAATCTCAGCTACGGGATTATATCGGTATAGGAGACCTCTCCGCTACGGGCGAGGGGACGGCGTCCGAGTGGGGAGATCCAGGGGATGGCGTAAAATAGACGGACAGTGTAAGCCCATCGATCTTCCTTTACCGAAGGTGCTTTTTTAGAGCGACTTCCAGGCTATCTCTCCAATGGGGTATCTCCATATGAATGGCTTTTTTGATTTTGGTTTTATCCAGTACACTAAAGTGGGGCCGTTTGGCAGGTGTAGGGTAGGCCTCGCTTTTAATTGGAATAAGCTTGATATTTTTCCCGGCCATATCGAAAATGGCATGGGCAAAGTCATACCAACTGGCTACTCCCTCATTACTGAAATGGTAAATGCCTCTTTCCACTTGGTCCTGCTCCAAAATCCTGATGATGGCCAGAGCCAGGTCTCCGGTATAGGTAGGGGTTCCGACCTGGTCAGCGACTACCGAAAGTTCCGACCGGGAATCTGCCAGATGCAGCATGGTCTTCATAAAGTTCTTACCAAAACTTCCATATAACCACGAAGTCCTGATGATGATGTGATTATCCGTGATGTGCTGGAGCAACTTCTCCCCTTCCATTTTGGTCTTCCCATACGCACCGATGGGATGTGTCTCATCGGTTTCTTTATAGGCCACAAAGCTGTTGCCATCAAAAACAAAGTCGGTGGATATGTGGATGATGAGTGCCTTGCCTGCATAGGCGGTCAGGTTCTGTATACCGGATACATTGACTGCAAAGGCACCATTGGGATCCGATTCCGCCGCATCCACGGCGGTATAAGCAGCACAGTTGATGATCACCTCGGGCGTATAGGCGCCTATGTAGTCCTTTACCTGTCTTTCATCCGTAATGTCCAGGGCCTTGCTATCGGCAAAACTCCAGTTGGGCCTGTTGTACACTTCGGATAGGCTTTTTATTTCCTGCCCCAGTTGGCCACCTGCTCCGGTGACCAATATCTTAAGGTTCTGATCGATCATTTTTCGTAAATAAAAGGGGATTCAAATTCCGACAAAAAAGGCAATACCCTGTCCTTTGGAGAAAGGAGAAGGTCAGCCGTATCCAACTTCCAGTCTATGCCCAGAG
The DNA here is from genome assembly GCF_000714815.1 of Anditalea andensis. GTDB lineage: Bacteria > Bacteroidota > Bacteroidia > Cytophagales > Cyclobacteriaceae > Anditalea > Anditalea andensis. The sequence goes on from NZ_JMIH01000038.1 coordinate 2,216, forward strand.
CAGGGTCATCATACCTGATCCCACCCTCTGCCGCAGGATGATAGTAATCATCACATTTATATAAAAACTCTGCCTCTTCAGAAAGCACCAAAAACCCATGGGCAAACCCTCTGGGCACGAAGAATTGTTTTTTGTTTTCTGCACTCAGCAGCACGGCGTGATATTGTCCGTAGGTGGGTGAACCTGCTCTGATGTCTACAGCCACATCCAGTACTTCACCGCTGATGACGCGGACCAGTTTGGCCTGAGCAAAGGGAGGGGCCTGAAAATGAAGCCCTCTGAATACGCCTTTACGTGATTTGGACTGATTGTCCTGCACAAATTCCGTATGGATACCGCTCAGCGCTTTAAATGATTTTTCATTATATGACTCATAAAAATAGCCTCTCTCATCTCCAAATACTTTAGGCTCAATTTCAAAGCAGCCTTCTAATTGGGTATTAACAATCTTCATTTACCTGATTTTTTTTACAAATATAGCAATTAATCGCAGATCCATGTTCTAAAGAAAAGCGGAAACTCCCGAGGGCTGTAATGCGGCCAGGTACCAGTGACCTATATTTTTTTTAACAAATAAAAAAGGCATTCAGTAGGTTAATTTACTTTTATTTTATCCCTATCCACTAAGCTGGAAAGCGCAGTTTTTTTATATGTTGGATTTGAAACCCTATGTTGCAGGATAGGCGGTTTTTTTAGATGGTTTTTAATAACCTGTTTCAGCGTATACCGATCCAATAAGATCCCTAAACCCACAGCTAGCATGACCACCAGAGGCAGCATGACATGGTCATTCATAGACCTACCCAGAAAAACAAAGGATATAAAGGTAAGCTGGACAGCTAACAGGATAAAAACTACCTTGTCATGATCGAAACCCATTCTTAATAAGAAGTGGTGGACATGGCTTTTGTCAGGGGCCAATGGAGACCGGCCGTTACGGATGCGCTTTACAAAAATCCTGGCGGTATCATAGATGGGAATGATCATCAGGGCAACACCAGTGGCAATAGGGGCATTGAATTTAAAGCCCTGCATGGCCAGCATGGTCCCATTCCTGTCTATAAAAAGAAGAAGCAAAACAGCTATCAAAAATCCTATGCTAAGAGATCCCGTATCACCCATAAATATCTTGGCCGGATGCCAGTTGTATACCAAAAAGGACAGGATAGCCCCTACCATGGTAATAGCAATGATGGCATAAGGGTATAGACCGGCATCCATTAACCACCAGCCCAAAAAGCCGAGGATGATGGAGCTGATGGTACCGGCCAGGCCATCCAGTCCATCTATAAGGTTAAATGAATTGGTCAATACGATAATGGTCACGGCAGAAAGTCCGTAACTTACCAGTAAGGGGAGTTCATAGATGCCAAAACACCCATAAAAGCTGCTGATGCGGATATCAGCCATGCCTACGACCAAAAAGGCAGCTACGCCCTGTCCCAACAGTTTTTGCACAGCGGTGAGTTCTACCAGATCATCTCTCAGTCCCAGTGTGAACATCAATGTCAGGGCAATCAGCAGGTAGCGGGCAAAGGCCAGCTGGTCCAGAGAAAGCCAGGCAGCCAGCCCTATATAGGCAGCAAACAGTATGGCGATGCCACCCATGGAGGGTACCATGCCCTTGTGGATTTTTCTGCCGCCCGGAGCCTCTAGGATATTGGTTCTTTTAAAGAAAAAAATGACCATGGGGGTCACCAAAAATCCAAAGAAAAATGCCGTTAAGGCAGCAAGAAATGCAGTCATATAAAATAGGTATTTTTTTAAACCAAAAGCTTTAAAGGTGTAAATTTATAAATTATTCTTATAAAAATCCAAAAATGAAGCATAAAATATATTTTAATTAAAAAAAACGGGGGTATGTTATAAAACAGAAATAAGTGGGGTATCTCTCTCCCTAACCGTCGTCTTTTCCACCACCGTGCGAGCGGTGAAATTCTAAATCGAGTGTAATGATATATAGGAGACTGCTCTCGGCTTTAGGCGGCCAGGCTGCCACCGTTTCATTCCGGTCCAGGGTGCGGCGTATGGGATAAATGTATTAGTATTTCAGGAATGTGGATTTGGATGATCGATATAGCTCGACTCCCTCCGGGGTCGTGGGGGAACGGCACATGTTTATTTCCATGGGTGG
>NZ_JMIH01000039.1 GCF_000714815.1 Anditalea andensis
AGCTGAACTACCACTCCAATATTTTATTTGACGTTCTTCTTAATAAGAACTAAGGGTACTAAGCGGAATGGACGGGACTCGAACCCGCGACCTCCTGCGTGACAGGCAGGCATTCTAACCAGCTGAACTACCACTCCGTATTATCTAATAATATCACTTTTTTATTTCCTTCTCGTTTGAAGTGATGCAAAGGTAGTATTATTATAATCCAATGCAAAACAAGTGCTGAAAAAAATGGGTGATAACATACTATTGAACTCTTTTTCAGGTCAATAATTTTCTATTTAGATATATTAAATCTGATTTACCTCAATTAACAGCTGCTATATCAAACAGTCCATTATAATATCCTACAAAAATTCTTCATCATTTTGCCTACCTTTGCCTTTGTCATAAATAAATACCCATGAATAAAAAAATGGATCTCCGCACAGTGAATGTGCAGCGGTATATATTGCCTCTACGGGAAGGAGGCTCCCTACCCGCATTGGCAGATGCAGACGATGGGTTCAAATATGTGCTTAAATTCCGTGGTGCAGGACAAAGGGAAAAGGCATTGATTGCTGAACTTATTGGTGGTGAAATAGCCCGGATATTAGGTTTTAAGGTACCGGAAATTGTTTTTGCACAACTTGATGAAGCTTTTGGCCGTTCTGAAGGAGACGAGGAAATCCAGGATCTTTTAAAAGGCAGCCAAGGACTTAATCTTGCACTACACTTTTTATCTGGAGCCATTAATTATGATCCAGTAGCCTTGGATATTCCCTCACGGCTTTCTTCTGAGATAGTTTGGCTAGATGCGTTCATCACTAATGTAGACAGATCTTTCCGCAATACTAACATGTTGGTATGGAACAAAGATCTATGGCTGATAGATCATGGCGCAGCCTTTTTGTTTCATCACTCCTGGTCCAATTGGGAGAAACATGCCACCGGCCCATTTCCCATGATTAAAGATCATGTACTGCTCCCCACTGCAGGTCAACTGGATGAAGTAAATGAGCGATTTTCAAATATCATAACGGAATCCGATATTATTGGGATCATCAATACTATACCAGAAGAATGGCTGATGGCCTCTCGCGAGATGGATACACCAGAAGAGATGAGAGCCGTGTATAAAAATTTCCTATTGACCCGATTGGCAAGTTCCAGTCAGTTTGTAAAAGAAGCAAAAAATGCAAGAGAAACACTTATATGAATATGCCATCATCCGGGTAGTACCTAGGGTGGAGAGAGAGGAATTTATTAATGTAGGGGTCATAGTTTGCGCTGGAAAAAGCAATTATATAAAATGTAAAATCGGGCTGAATAAGCAGAAACTAGCCTCATTGGATCCTGAAGCAGATCTGGAGATATTAGAAGCACACCTAGATGCCTTTTCCAAAATATGCAGTTCACCAGATCGTGGCGGCCCTATTTCCAAAAATGACCCGGCAGGAAGGTTCCGATGGCTCACTGCAGTGCGGAGCTCTATGATCCAAACCTCGCGACCCCATACCGGTCTGACCGGAGATCTGGAAGGTACATTGGATAGGCTGTATCAGGAAAATGTTTTATAACATTTAATGATGTAAGACTAAAGCCTAGATCAAACAGCATTTAGCGCTTTTTCTATTTTTTTAAAGCTCCTGCTTCACGAGGATATACTAAGGATATAATACCAGGAATCGTTGATTACCGGCAGGTGACCTGTATACACATGTATACATTTCATCTTTTTTTTTATTTCTTTTTTAAAAAGTTAAATAAATTTTTCCCTCTATAGCCTTTGTGTCTAATCTTACTATTCATTAAACAGAATTTCCTTATCTTTGCAGATTGTAAAAAATGCAACTTTATACTAAATGATATCAGTAGATAATTTATCCTTAAAATTCGGCAAACGAACCCTTTTTGAAGACGTCAGTCTAAAATTTACCCCAGGAAACTGCTATGGTGTGATCGGGGCTAACGGCGCTGGAAAATCCACTTTTTTAAAGATCATAGCAGGGGATCAGGACAGCACTTCCGGTTCTATCCACATCACTCCTGGCCAAAGAATGGCTGTACTTAAGCAAAACCACTTTGAATTTGACGAAGTGGAAGTGCTTAAGACTGTAATCATGGGCCATAAAAAACTTTATGGGATTATGAGTGAAAAAGATGCCATCTATCTTAAGGAAGATTTTACTGAAGAAGATGGTATCAAAGCATCCGAACTCGAAGCTGAGTTCGCAGAAATGGACGGTTGGAATGCAGAATCAGATGCTGCTTCTATGCTGTCGGGCCTCGGTATTACAGAGGATCTGCACTATTTGCCTATGAAAGAGCTATCCGGTAACCAAAAAGTTAGGGTTCTCTTGGCACAAGCCCTCTTTGGCAATCCGGATATCTTGGTATTGGATGAACCTACCAATGATTTGGATGCAGATACCATTAACTGGTTAGAGGATTTTCTGGTCAACTTTAAAAACTTGGTAATAGTCGTATCACATGATAGACACTTTTTAGATTCAGTGGCAACCCATATTGTGGATATCGATTTTGGTAAGATCAAGATATATTCAGGCAACTACACTTTCTGGTATGAATCTTCGCAACTGGCAGCGAGGCAAAAATCCGATCAAAATAAAAAAGCAGATGAGAAGCGGAAAGAACTGATGGCATTTATCGAGCGGTTCTCTGCCAACGTGGCCAAGTCCAAACAGGCCACGTCCAGAAGAAAAATGCTCGAAAAACTAAACGTTGATGACATAGAGCCATCCACTCGGAAGTATCCAGGAATTATCTTCAAACCCGAAAGAGAAGCCGGTGACCAAATTTTTATGACTGAAGAACTTGGTCTTAAAGATGATGGTACCATTTACTTTACCGATGTTAACCTTATGGTAGATAAAGGCGATAAAATTGCATTTATCTCCAAAACCAAACAGGCGGTCAATAAATTCTTCCAAACTATCATGGAAGAAATCCCTACTCAGAAAGGTAGTTTCAAATGGGGAGTGACTATTAACAGGGCTTACCTTCCAAATGACAACAGCAAATATTTTAATGCTGATCAAAACCTTATCGACTGGCTGCGCCAATATTCTACCAACCAGGAGGAAGCTTACGTGCGAACTTTCTTGGGAAGAATGCTTTTTACAGGAGAAGAAACACTTAAAAAATCCTCTGTATTATCGGGAGGGGAAAAAGTTAGGTGTATGATCTCCCGAATGATGCTGCAGAATCCAAACCTATTGGTGATGGATGAACCTACCAACCACCTTGACCTAGAGTCAATTACTGCGTTTAATAATGCCATCATCGATTTTAATGGTACTGTTTTGATGTCATCATATGACCACGCCTTTGTTCAGTCAACAGCTAACAGAATTGTCGAGTTTACTCCCAATGGTACCATAGATAGAAGAATGCCTTATGATGATTACCTGGAAAGTCCTGAGGTTAAGTCACTGCGTGAAAAAATGTACTCAAAAGCTTAAAATTGTTAATTACAGCTGTAATCATCTATCTCCTGGTTACTGTATGTATAGGAGTATGGTCGTCAAAACTGGTCAAAAATTCAAATGACTTTGTTTTGGCGGGCAGGCAATTGCCTCTTTTTTTAAGTGCCTCTGCCCTATTCGCTACCTGGTTTGGATCTGAGACGATATTCGGAGCTTCTTCTGAATACTTAGATCATGGATTGCAGGGAGTCATAGAAGATCCGTTTGGAGGTGCACTTTGCCTGGTACTTTTCGGTATGTTTTATCTCCGTCCCATGTACCGGATGAATGTACTCACCCTAGGGGATGTATTTAAAAAGTTATATGGTAAGAAAGTAGAATTTCTGTCTTCTGTATTTATGGTACCTGCTTATTTTGGCTATGTGGCAGCACAGCTCGTAGCGTTAAGTCTTATAATGGGGGCCATAGTGGACATCCCCTTACCGGCAGGTATAATCTTAAGTGCAGTCATCGTTGTGATATACACATTTTTAGGCGGCATGTGGGCCATATCTATCACTGATTTTATACAGACTACGCTCATTATAGTAGGTCTGGTATGGGTGAGCATCATGGTTGCACAAGAGGCAGGAGGTATTATGCCTGTCTTAGAGGCGGCCCCTGAAGGAAGTTTTCAGTTCTTTCCAGAGACAGGTTGGGATTCGTGGATAAATTATTTAGGAGCATGGATGATCCTGGGTTTGGGAAGTATTCCCAGTCAAGATATTTACCAAAGGGTAATGTCTGCTAAGTCTGAAAAAGTGGCCGTTCAATCCACCTATCTGGCAGGAGGCTTCTATTTGAGCTTTGGTTTGCTACCATTATTTATAGCGCTGGGAGCGAGAGTATTATACCCAGAAATTTATTTAGAAAATAAGCAAATGCTTCTGCCCGAAATGGTCCTTCAGCATGGAGGACTTCCGATACAGATATTGTTTTTCGGCGCTTTGTTATCTGCTATTATGAGCACTACAAGTTCTGGCCTATTGGCTCCTGCAGCTATCATTTCTGAAAACATTATCAGGCCGCACTTTGGCAAAAGACTGAAAGATCAAAATTTCCTTTGGATCTTGAGGGTCAATATCATAGTGGTGGCCGTTATAGCCGTGGTGATGGCCACATGGAAAGCCAATATATATGAACTGGTCGCTGAAGCCAGTATGCTGTTATTGGTTTCACTTTTTGTACCTTTGACCGCAGGTCTATATTGGAAAAAATCCACTAAACAGGGTGCCATTATGGCCATAGTAATAGGAATGTTTTCTTACTTGATACTTAGCTTTATGGTCTTACCCATTTATCCGCATGTGATAGCTCTTGGCATCAGTGCAGGGGCCATGGTCATTGGCTCCCATTTATATCCCAATAAAACATATAAAAACTATGTATCCGAAAATATACCTTAAAAAAGGTAAAGAAATATCACTAAAAAGAAGGCATCACTGGGTATTCTCAGGTGCCATTCAGGATAAACCTGAAGACCTAAATAATGGAGATCTGGTCACAGTGGTTAGTCATAAGGGAACATTTCTAGGAATAGGTCATTATCAAAATGGATCAATTATGGTTCGTATCATCAGTTTTGATGATGTAGAGATTAATGTTGATTTCTGGCATAATGTGGTCCTACAGGCATACACTATGCGCAGACACCTAGGTCTTACAGACAATCCCCACACTAATGTATATCGTTTGGTACATGGCGAGGGGGATTTACTGCCTGGCTTGATCATAGATTATTATAATGGTACAGCAGTCATACAAACCCACACGATCGGGATGTTCGGACATATAGGGGAAATTGCATCCGCACTAAGACATGTTTACGGGGATCTGATCAAGGCTGTCTATGATAAGAGTGCTGAAACGCTCTCCAAAAACCTGGTTGAAACAGAAAACAGGTTGATCTTTGGTACACCCCAAACCAATCTGGTGCTGGAAAATGATAGCCAATATGAGATAGATTGGGAAACGGGCCAAAAAACCGGCTTTTTTATTGATCAAAGAGAAAACAGAAAACTGTTCGGAGAGTACAGTAAAGGCAAAAAAGTCTTAAATACCTTCTGTTATTCTGGCGGCTTTTCTATAGCGGCACTAAATGAAGGTGCCAGAGAGGTACACTCTGTGGATATCTCAGAAAAAGCCATAGTCCTCACCGATAAAAACGTTGCGCTGAATTCCAACCACCAGGGTGTGCATAAATCTGTAGTGGCGGATGTGGTGAAGTATATCAGGGAAATTGATTTTGATTTTGATGTAATAGTACTTGATCCACCTGCCTTTGCCAAAAATGTGAAGAGCAGGCACAATGCTGTGCAAGCTTATAAAAGATTAAATGCAGAAGCACTCAAACATATAAAACCAGGAGGTATCTTGTTTACTTTCAGCTGCTCGCAGGTGGTGGACAAACAACTCTTTACAGCTACGGTAACTGCATCAGCTATAGAAGTGGGAAGAAAAGTTAAAATTCTTCATTACCTCTCCCAGCCTGCTGACCATCCTATTAATATATACCATACTGAAACGGAATACCTAAAAGGATTGGTACTGTACGTAGAGTAAACTTAGGCATCTTCTTTTATAAATTTGTAGGAGGAGATGCTTACCTCTGCTTTATTTAAAGTATCCTGAAGATCATGGTCATTTTTGTAAACCCGCTTTTCTATGAGTCTTTTTTCAACTTCAAAAATAACCTTATCTTTTTGGAATATCCATGGGGCAATACTTTTATCCTCTAAATGGGTGATATATGATTTTGACCCATCTGGTAAATATTCTAAAAAATCCTTTTCTCCCTTTACAGGAACCTCGTGCTTACAGATTCTCAAAGATAATTCATCTGCCCACTTCAGTAGTCTATAATACATTTGTGCTGCCGCTTCGCTAAACGGCAGATGCATCTGAAGTTTGGCCTGTAGAGAGTACTGCTGTTGGATCAGTGGCTGGGCTTCTTCCAGATTGCTGTATAGTTCTACTAGATGTTTGGATACCAGCATTGCTACCCATATTGACTTGCATTCAGCAGTATTGACTACTCGTTGAGCCTGTTTTTCATCAAACTTGAATTCGGTAAAATCTTTGGGGTACCCTTTATCATTAATGTGAAAATCACCTTCCCAATTTCTCCTGCCGTCATCATGATCGGCTATGGCTACCAGGGTTTCCAACCAATAGCTAGCAGGAGGCCGAAGTGAGGCAGCTATTTGCTCTGCTATTTTAGCAGCTAACATGCCATGTGCGCGCTGATATATTATTTCAAAATGGTCATCTGCTATATTGACTATCATATGATGTAGGGTGATATAAAATTAATTCTTATCAAAAAATATGCGCAGTTTGTGAAGATGCCTAGTTTAAGACTAAATAATAAGATATGGAAAGTACAAACCATGATATGTCTATTAGTAAAACGTGGCATTAATATGATTAAAAAATTTTAATTTTTACGGATTCTTTTCCGCCATTTAAACGCAATAAATAGCCTATCATTAATAATTAACTACCCTACACAAATCCTATATTCGCTGACCACTTCACTTCTATCAGTTACTACCCTTAGTTTCCATTGAGGCCGGTCCATCCAAATCCACCATTCCATAAAAGAAGTACTCCTTACAGTGAAATCTATAAATGAACGACAAGATTTCATATATATGACCCATACTAATGATTACATCTGATTATCAACAACTTAACCAAGTTATGATATTTTTTATAAGAATTTCTTGATTTTTTTATACAATAGCTATTGATTTATCGAAATTTTGGAATACTTTTGGAATATAATTTAAGCAAATGACCCTAAAAAGGGAAAATGTCATTAAATAAAATCATAGCTTTTAATATATACCCAAATATGAACCCATATCATTTTGACATTGATTTTGCTGGACCTGAGAAAGGTTTTTCTAAATCTCAGATCCTTAATTTAACTTATAAGGATATAGAAAGATTATCCATGATGGAAAATCCAGAAATATCTAATAAAGAAGAAGAAAAGAAAAAAGGACCTAATGATGGTGGTCCGAGACCTCCAAAAGAGGAAGATTTTCCTGATAAAGACCCGTTTCCAGAGGTATCTGATCCAAACGGAAAAGACAATTAACGATTGTAAGACTAACCACTATACAATCTTATTTTTTGATCAATACTTCAACCTTTACCACACATGGAAAACTGTAGAAGTACTTTTTAAAAAAGCCTCTCTAACCAGGAGGCTTTTTTTTATTTAATATAGTATTCCCATTCTTTTAAAAGGTAATTGATAATAGATTAAAGTTGGGTTATACCTTATGGGATTAAAGAAACCGGTCATCAATTCCTTATGGTGTTATATTCCTTTTAGGAGATCAGTGATTTTTCAATAATCATATGCTTTTTTTGCTAAGAACTTATATTTACGAGTATTTCATAATATGCAGATAATGATTAATTCAGGCTTTTTATGCACATAAATTTATACTGTTCTTTATATTTGTGTCTACAATAATAATTATGGAATTCGATATCATTATCATAGGTGGGGGAATAGTAGGTCTTGCTACTGGACTTAAAATTTTACAACAAAGAAGTGAATTAAAAGTAGCTATATTAGAAAAAGAAGGTGAGTTGGCCAAACATCAAACAGGCAACAACAGCGGGGTCATCCATTCCGGGCTCTACTATAAACCAGAATCGCTTAAAGCTAAAAATTGTATCAAAGGATACAATGAACTGATTAACTTCTGTGATGAAGAAAATATTCCATATGAGCTTACTGGTAAAGTGGTAGTTGCCACAAGAAAAGAACAGATCCCATTACTGGAGATATTATTATCCAGAGGCCTAAAAAATGGCTTAGAGGGAACAAGGAAAATATCGTTGGAAGAACTCAAAGCATATGAACCTCACTGCGCAGGTGTAGCAGCCCTACATGTCCCCCAAACTGGTATAGTTGATTATAAAAGAGTGGCCCTAGCTTACGGTGAAAAATTTAAAAAACTCGGTGGAGAGATATTTTTGAATTGTGAGGTCATCGGAGGGAAAGAAAAAAATCATTCTTATTATACAAAGACTTCACAGGGGGAGTTCGTCTCTCAGCTCCTGGTTAATTGTGCTGGATTATATTCAGACAAGATAGCTGACCTAAACAGTGAACAGGAAGGCAACATAAAGATTATTCCATTTAGAGGTGAATATTATAAATTAAGACCAGAAAAAGAATATTTGGTCAAAAATTTAATCTATCCAGTCCCAGATCCCAACTTCCCGTTTTTGGGGGTTCATTTTACCAGAATGATGAAAGGTGGTGTAGAAGCCGGACCCAATGCTGTATTAGCCTTTAAAAGAGAAGGATATAAACGATCTGATATAAATATCCGGGAACTAGCAGAATCTTTAACTTGGCCGGGTTTTCAAAAAGTAGCGGCCAAATACTGGAAGACGGGTGTTGGGGAGTTATACCGATCTTTTTCTAAATCAGCATTTACCAAAGCGCTACAGGAGCTTATACCGGAACTACAGGTACAGGATTTAATCGAGGGTGGTTCTGGCGTCAGGGCTCAGGCTTGTGACAGGAATGGTGGCTTAGTAGATGATTTTAGCATAACTGAAAATAAAATTGCCATCAATGTACTAAATGCTCCATCTCCGGCAGCCACTAGTTCATTAGCTATAGGGGGTATAGTGGCTTCCATGGCTTTAAAAAGAATATAGGAGATGATTTGAACAAGAGTCAAGTACATTTACCATATTTGATCATCATTATTCAGAAATTCCAATAGCCTAGTTTCTGCCCAGGTATATTTCTGGCCTTTGAGTGTAAACCCTGTGTGTCCACCTCTCGCTGGCATTTCTAAATATAAGTATTCATGATCTGCTGCAAGTGTCTTGGGATAACAGGCCTCCCCCAATAAGGGATCATTTAATGCATTTACGATAAGGGTAGGAATAGATATGGCAGCCAGCCAGTTATCTGCGCTCACAGAGGCATAAAAATCCACAGCATCTTTAAAGCCATGAAGAGGCGCTGTAATAAGGTTATCAAATGCATCAAAATCTTTTATTTTCTCTAATATTGTTAAATCTAAAAGATCAGGAAATTGGTTTACTTTTGAAGCCAGTTTAATTTTTAATTTGCCCAAAAAGCGTTTTTTATAAAATGCGTTAGTCCTTAGTTTCAAAGTAGCAGCACTGGAAGGCAAATTACATGGCGTGGAATAGACAGCTGCAGCTTTTATCTCTTTGGGAATTGATAGGGCATTTTCTCCCAAATATTTTAATGTCTGAGCTCCACCCATACTGATACCACTTAAGAAAATGGAATTATAATAGTTTAATTTAAGTACATTATCAATTACCAATTGGAGATCATCTGATGAACCGTGATGATAGAGTCTTGGGGTAGTATTCATTTCCCCACTGCAGGAGCGATTGTTCCACGCAAGTACATCATAACCATATCTATTAAATAGCTTTACCAACCCTAAAACGTAATGTCTTTGTGAACTTCCTTCCAAGCCATGGGATATGATAAGCAGTTTGGAAAACCCCTGTCGTGACCAATCTAAATCCAAAAAATCTTCATCAGGGGTATAAATTCTTTCCCTTTCATATTTTACACCTTCTACTTTTCTGAATAAACTCGGCACTATAGTTTCCCAATGTCCATTGAAAAGATGTGGAGGGGGACCTGAATAACTAGAATTAAGTATTATTGGCATTGGTTATAATAAATAAACTAACAGAATGCGTTTATTTCCTTTTATATAGATTAGTGAGGTATTCGAGCAAATAAATATACCGTAAAATGCAACGGGTTTAATTAAAATTTATGGCCCTATAGATAGGTCATTTATCAATTTGATTTATTTCTTCAATCAGATCTTCCACTGCTTCTATAAATTCGGTTTTGTGTCTATCTGTTTCTGGCCCTATCATATTATTTTCCCCTAATATAATTTTTCCCTCTTCTATTACTGAAGAAAGTTTTTCCAGTCCAAATAGTGAAAGCGTGGGTTTAATCTTATGCCGCGCCTGCATAATCATTTCCTCATTCTGTCCTAATATACCTTCGACATACTTATTGCGAAGGTCTATTACAGAATTTACTATAGCCTCTAAAAGTTCTATTTCAAAGTCTTTTTCACCTTCAGCCATTTCCAACACCATCTGGTAATTGATATTAGTAAGTTGTAACATAATCAGCCAATTTAATTTTTTCAAAAAGATACAAATCCTTCAATCTATTAATTGTTTATTAAATATTTGGTTTTATGGATAGGGTATTCATGAGAAGGAGATATTTTTCTGTTTATACTAAATATACTCTTTTATAGCAGATTTACCTGCCAAATATCCTGTACTCCATGCTGCCTGAAAGTTAAAACCACCGGTGATACCATCCACATCAACAACTTCACCTGCGAAAAACACACCCGGTACTATTTTACTTTCCATGCTTTGTGGATCAATCTCAGAAAGATTAACCCCTCCTGCAGTTACGAACTCTTCCTTAAAAGTGGTTTTACCATCTATGGAAATAATATAGTTAAATAAACATTCAATTAATTTATTTATCTGCTTTTTACCACATTCGTGCCAAAGTAATAGGCTGCTTATACCTGACAGTTCACAGAAATGATCCCATAGTCTGGCAGGTAAATTAAATAAAGGATTGGCAATTATTTTCTTTTTCGGATGAATATTTTTAAATCTGTCTATTTCTTTTCTTAAATCCTCTTCACTGTGCTCACTTGACCATTGGATATGGGCTTTTGCTTTATAGTGTTTTTCGGCGAGCCATTTGGCACCAAAGGCAGACAGTTTGAGAACAGCTGGACCGCTTACCCCCCAATGGGTGATCAATAATGGGCCCCGGTAATTTAATTTAGTTCCTTCAAGCTTTATCAGTGCATTAGGGACCGCTATGCCCGGTAATGATTTTAGGGTTTCCTGAGGTGTATTGAAAGTAAATAAAGAGGGTACCGGGGATACTATCGTATGTCCCAAACCTTTTATCATATCAAACCCTTCCAGTTTAGGATGTCCTCCTGTGGTGATGATCACACTATTAAATACCTCCCAAACACCATTGGACAAAAGTTCCAATCCTTTGTCCGTCCGTTTAATGTCGGATATTTTATGGTTAGTTTTTAACGTAACTTTACTTTGTTCAGCTTCTAGTTTAAGAATATCAATGATGGTCTGGGACTTATCAGTTTCTGGAAACATTCTTCCATCAGATTCTACTTTTAACTTTACACCTCTTTTTTCAAACCAATCTATGGTATCTTTAACATTAAAATGCTGAAACACCTTTTTAAGAAATTTTTCTCCGCGTGGATAATTTTTTGTAAGTTTCGATATTTCATACGCTGCATGTGTGACATTACACCGCCCGCCACCGGAGATTTTTACTTTAGACAGTGTATTAGATGTTTTTTCAAATAGAATGACCTCTGCCTTAACCTGTGAGGCATGGATAGCAGCAAAATATCCTGCTGCCCCTCCTCCTATCACTGCTATCTTTTTCATACAGCAAAAATACTGAATCATTGTTAGGTTTAAAAATTGCCCACTATACTTCCCACAATTAGAAACCCACCTGTATCAAACCATAACCGGAATGTTAGAAAAACCAGCATAATTCATACATAAGTATGGACAAGAAGGTAAAATGAAGTATTGCCTTAAAGTGGGAATATTAGACGGCTATAATAAAAAATGTTTCGGCATGGTTTAACTTTTGGTAAGCTAATATTTATAGAACCAACATAAAATTTAAGTAATATATAGCCTTTGATCCTTTTGTTTTTTATTTAAATTCTTACCTATATTAGGAACCTATATCATTTTCTTATTTTTTTGCAGCCATGAGGCGTGGAGTTAAAAAACATACTAAAAGAAAAAGCAACCATCAAAAAAAATCCCTTCTAGCTTTTATTTTAATGGTTATTATGATTGTTTTTTTAGCTGTATTGGCTGTAAAACACTTTAAAGAGTCCCATACATCCTTCTTAACCAATGCGGCATTAAACGTCCCATATTATGAAGAGCTGCCATCGTCTTCCAGCCAAATAAAGAATGAAAACAAAATGTCCAGTACAAAATCACCGAATCACCACGGTTATATTGTAACGCTAACAGAACTTCCTGAATTTAAGTCAGTATTATTTTCCAGCGGTCAAAACGGTGAACAGATCGTTCATTCTGCTATTACACTTTCCTATGATGAGGAGCATGAACAAGCCCATTGGGTATCGTATAAACTTACCTCCTCCATGTTAAAAGGTAAGGAAAAGCGTACTGATAAATTCATACAAGATCCAAAAGTGAGTACGAAATCAGCTTCTTCTTCAGATTATCGGCTATCAGGTTATGACAGGGGTCATTTGGCACCTGCAGGAGATTTCACCTATGATATGCAGGCCATGCGTGAAAGTTTTTATATGAGTAATATTTCCCCTCAATCACCATCTTTTAATAGGGGTATTTGGAAAAAACTGGAAGATCAGGTAAGGTATTGGGCCAGGGAATATGAAGAAATCTATATCGTCACCGGGCCTGTAATTAAGAAAAAAGAGATAACTTTAGGCATAAATAACGTTACAGTACCAAATTACTTTTATAAAGTGATTTTGGATATACACCCACCGGAGTATAAAGCAATAGCATTTCTGATGAAAAATGAATCATCCAACAGACCGCTGTTGGAATTTGCCATCAGCGTGGACAGTTTGGAAAGGTTTTCAGGCTTGGACTTCTTTCCTATGCTTCCGGATACTTTAGAAAGAAGACTTCAAGAAATGAAAAATCATGAGATTTGGTTTGAATAAAATAATTATCATCATAGCGTGTTCACTCCTACTGCCGGCAATGACACATGCACAACTAAAACCCCATCTGGGTGAGACCTCTAGGAAGATGAATACCGCAATAGATGCAATGGAAAGCGGGCAGTATGAAAAGGCCAACCATATATTTAGAGAGATCATAGAGAGTAAGGTGCCCCTACCTTCTGAGATGCCCTATTATTTTGCAGAAACCCTATTTAGGATAGGCCAATATGATAATTCAGCTAATTTTCTAAATAAGTATTTAGAAATAAATGGGTTTAAAGGAGATAATTATGATGCTGCTAAAATGCTGGAAGAAAAGCTTATCCAGCCGCTCAGTGCGATAAAGGCCTGCTCCTACTGTGACAGAAAGGGGTATAGGTACTTAACCTGTTCTACCTGTAATGGAGCCAAATCATTGGAACAGGCATGTAATGTTTGTAAGGGAAAAGCTATAGTGGGTTGTAGCCGTTGTGCTGCTTCAGGTATGGTCACCAAAAAAAATGTGTTTAACATTATGGAATATTATGAATGTGACCGCTGTGAAGGAAAGGGCAGGCTAACGTGTCATGCCTGTGAAGGTTCTAAAATAGTCCATAGTAAATGCCGGACCTGTAATGGATCAGGTACTATAGGTTCTGACGAACTGTGTGATCATTTGGAACATAAGCATTGACCGGAAAACTTGGCATCCATGATTACCTTTATCCAAATATATTAGTTTCTTATCCGCCATTTACCATTTCATGCACCAATAGTAGCCGTGTTAATTTTTACTAAAATATCATAACCATAAAACATTCGAAAAAAAACATCCCTCTGGTTAATCGGAGGGATGTTTAAATATTCTTTAGGACCTAAAGGAGCATGATCTGTAAATTATGTATTTCATCTCTTCAAACCAACTGTGAAGTATCGGTTAGGATAGGTTTATTAATTGCAATACTTATCTTTTGCTGCCTGGGCTGGAGTATAGTTCATGGAAACAGCCATATTGATATCCCCACAGCCTCCTTTAATTTGTTTTGTACCTAATTTCAAAAGACCTCTATAGTAATAAGCCTGGGCAAAATCTTCATCATTTTTTATAGCGGCACTATATTCACGTAATGCCTCATCTGTATTGCCCAATTGGTGAAGTGCTCTGGCTTTAAGAAAGTAAGCCATGGCGGGAGCCCCTGGAAGCTCTACAGCATAATCAGCATATAATAAGGCTGAGGTATGGTTTTTTTGCTTTTGGTATAAATTTGATAAACTCATTAATACCTGTACATTTTGATTGTCCAATTCATAAGCTTTCTTAAAATCATTTTCAGCCTCCTCGGCATTTCCCAATTCTTCCTGGGCCCTTCCTCTGTTATATAATGATTTTACATTCCTAGGATTGGATGACAGATAATTATCGTATGCCTCTACAGCGGCCTGGTAATCTCCCCTAGCAAAATATGTATCTCCCTGATCTGAAGAAGCTTCACCACAGGAGGACAAAATGGTCACTATACTGATCAATATTAAGATACTCCTTTTAAAATTCATGTGTCTATAATTACTTTTTAATCACCATACCCACCTACAGGCAGACAGACGGAATCAAATATAGGTGATCCTCCCCAACTCCCGCACACCCTAAGGATATCGTGGCATGAAGCATTATAGAGGTATCTCCTACTATGACGCTAGTATAGCGCTTGGTTTTTAGTTTTAATTTATATTTCCTTAATTTTTGACTGGTGTCTTATGTAATCGCCGTAATGCACCTCACCTATTACCAATCATCGTAATGCATAACGGTTTTTTATAGGTTTCATTTTATTGATTCATTATACGGCAACATTATTTTCTCTCAATGCCTGATTGAGCGAAGTTTTTAGATCAGTGGAAGCCTTACGCTGTCCTATGATAAGTGCACACGGGACCCCATACTCCCCTGCAGCAAATTTCTTATTGATCGTGCCAGGGATGACCACTGAACGATCCGGAACATACCCCTTATATTCTTTCGGTTCTTCACCTGTTACATCTATAATCTTGGAACTGGCGGTAAGGGTAACCCCTGCCCCTATGACGGCTTCTTTACCAATCCGTACTCCCTCTACTATTATAGCCCTTGAACCTATAAATGCTCCGTCCTCTATTATAACGGGTGCTGCCTGAACAGGTTCTAATACACCGCCTATTCCTACTCCCCCACTTAGGTGCACATTTTTCCCTATCTGGGCACAAGATCCCACGGTGGCCCAAGTATCCACCATAGTACCACTATCCACATAAGCTCCTATATTTACATAGGAAGGCATCATCACCACCCCACTGGCCAGATAGGCACCATATCGAGCTACTGCATGGGGGACTACCCTTACACCCTGTTTGGCATAATTGGTTTTCAGCGCCATCTTATCATGGAATTCAAATGGTCCTACCTCTATGGTAGCCATTTTTTGGATAGGGAAATACAGAATAACTGCTTTTTTGATCCAGTCATTTACTTTCCACGATCCGTCTTCTAGCGGTTCTGCCACCCTTAAAGCACCTGTATCCAATTCGCTTATAACAGTTTTTATTGCTATAATGACGTCCTTTTCCTTTAATAATTCCCTGTTGTCCCAGGTTTTTTCTATAATATTCTGTAATTCCATAATTTATATGATTAGCTTAGCTAATGTTTGATTGATTGATAGCATGTATAAAGTTGTGATCGCATCGGTATTAAAACCTCTCAATGACCCGAGATCTTTTGATAAACTTGGGCTTTCATTGTGTGAAACAAATAAATACCAGTTAAACATCATAGGTTTTTTTGCAAAAAATGTAATAAATAACCCACATCTTGTATTTAAGACAATCTATTCTGGCCTAAGGTTGCATCCAAAAAGACTTTTGGTTCCTTGGCGTTTTATGAATTTACTTCAGGATTGCTTTCCAGATCTGGTCATAGTGACCACATATGAACTGTTACCCGCTGCAGTGTGGGCAAAAAAACGATTGGGGTTCAAACTCATTTATGATGTACAGGAAAACTATGCTCTTAACATTCTCGATCATAATACCCTCCCTTTTGGAATGGGGTACGCTTATGCAAAACTCGTCCAGTTGATAGAAAAAAGAACAGCCCCATATGTAGACCATTTTTTATTAGCAGAAGAAAGCTATAAAGACGAGCTTCCATTTATAGGTAAGCACACAGTTTTACAAAACAAATTTTCTGGCAATATTAATCCAGTAAAGCCATACCGACTTGATAAAGTTAAAATCTTTCATTTTGTCATAAGTGGGACGCTCACTCCATCGTATGGATCACACGAAGCGATGCACTGGTTCGCTGAAATATTAAATCGGTACCCTGGTTCTAAACTGACTATTATAGGTCATGTCCCCCTTAATACTTATAAAAATAAACTTGAAAAAATCGGAAGTAAAAATCATGCATTTAAGCTTCATTTATCATCTACCCCTATAGCACATCAAGAGATTTTAAGGGTATTAAAAAGTGCTGATATTGTATTGCTGCCCTATCTTCAAAAATCCTCCATAAAGTATAAAATACCTACTAAACTTTATGAAGCTTTGGCTTTGGGAAAGCCTGTTTTATATACTCAAAATCTCTATTGGGATGCTTTGGTCCAGCGATATCCAGGTGGTATGCCTATTGATTTTTCAAATAAAAATTCAGCCATTAAAGCATTTGAATCATTTCTTTCGCTTACCCTTTATAATACCCCCCCAACCAAAGAGCTCACTTGGGAACATGAAAAAGCCCAATGGAAGGCAATTGTGGATAAGTTGATCCAATAGAGATATCCTAGTAAAGTTATCCACCACATGCCCCATAAGGAAACTCATCACCTATAAAAGGAAACTCCTTTAATTGAAATTTACCTATCCAAATTATAGGCTGTAACGAGGATTACAAATATTAAATAATTGTAATTCAGATTTATACATATTATTTTAGCTTTATCTAAATAATATTTTAGCCTTCATACAAACCCTATTCACAAACCGAAAGGAGTTATCCACACGCAGATTAGGTAATAGTGAAATATTTTTTTAGTACCGTCTAAATTACTATATTTGTGCTTTCAATCCTATATTGTGATCATGATCAGATTAACCTCCGCAGAAGAAAACTACCTTAAAGCTGTTTATCACCTATCCCAAGAAGGTAAGACTACAGTATCTACCAATGACATTTCCAGTGAGATGAAAACCAAACCTGCTTCAGTAAGTGATATGCTTAGAAAACTGGCAGAAAAAGAGGTGATCGATTACAGAAAATATTATGGTGTCAACGTAACTGAAAATGGTAAAAAATACGCCCTACAGATTATCAGAAAACATCGTTTATGGGAAGTTTTTCTGGTAGAAAAGTTGAGGTTTGCATGGGACGAGGTACATGAAGTGGCCGAGGAATTGGAACATATTAAAAGTCCTATTCTCATACAGCGATTAGATGAGTATTTGGGCCATCCAAAATTTGATCCACATGGAGATCCCATACCTGATGAATATGGAGATGTGAAGGCCAGACCTCGGCTCCCGCTCAATGAACTCGCCATCAATGACGGCGGGCAGATAGTAGCTGTAAAAGACAGTAGCGCGGCCTTCCTTCGATACCTGGATAAAGTGGGAGCCTATATCGGTGCCCGGATCAAAGTACTGGATAAAGTAGAGTTTGATGGTTCTCTGGAAATTCTGGTAGATAATAAAAAAACACTCTTTATGTCAAAAGACGTGGCCGCTAACATCCTGGTATTGCAACAATGATGGCCTCGCATAAATATGTAGCCCTACTGATATTACTTATCCTTTCCTCCTGCAAAAAAGCAGAAGACAGGAACCATCATCAATACCAGATCGTCACCACTACCAATATCCTAGCAGATGCTGTCAAGGCTTTGGTAAGAGACAGCGCTGAGGTGGAATCTTTAATGGCTATAGGAGTGGATCCCCATTTATATAAAACTTCACAGAGAGACCTGGATAAATTGTTTGATGCGGATCTGGTCATATATCAGGGTTTTTACCTGGAAGGAAAAATGAATGAAGTGTTGAAAAAATTTGCAAGGACTAACCAGGTGTTGTCAGTGGAAAGCTATCTCTCCCCTGAACTTTTGCTAAAAGACGAAGCTTTTGAAAATAGTGTAGACCCCCACCTGTGGTTTGACCCTGTGACCTGGAAAGAAGTAATGCGGGGACTGGCTGAGAAGTTGATCCATATTCATCCAGGATGGGAAGCATACCTGCTTGATAATCTAAATGCATATGAACAGCAAATGGAACAGCTAGATGTAGAATTAAAGGAAAAGATCAACCGGTTGCCTGCCGATAAGAGAATTTTGGTTACAGCACATGACGCTTTCGCATATTTTGGTAAAGCTTATGGATTTGAGGTGAAAGGCCTCCAGGGACTTTCCACACTCAGTGAGCCCGGCCTGAATGATGTAACCCGCCTGGTTCAATATATTTCTGAACACAGGATCAAAGCCATTTTCTCTGAGCAGAGCATATCCCCTAGGGGTGTTAAAGCCCTGGTAGAAGGTTGTAGGAGAAATGGGCATGAAGTAACACTGGCAGGGCCGCTTTATACCGACAGCCTGGGAGAGCCAGATGGACCGGCCGGTACATACCTGCGAATGTTAAGGTACAATATGGAAATGATAGTTGAAAATCTGAGATGACATGATCGTAAAAGTAACTAAACCTGTTTTGGAAATTCATGACCTCACAGTAAGCTATGGTAAAAACCCTATCTTATGGAACATAGATTTCAGTTTGCCACATGGTGTATTGGCCGGAATCATCGGACCTAATGGCGCCGGCAAATCATCTCTGATCAAAGCCATCATGGGGCTGCTGGATGTAAACAGTGGCTATGTAAGGATTTTTGATAGTGAAATGAACGCTGTAAGAAAAAAAATCAGCTATGTGCCACAGCGGGAATCAGTGGATTGGGATTTCCCAGCTTCCGCCCTGGACATTGTGATGATGGGCACCTATCATAAATTGGGTCTATTTAAAAGGCCCGGAAAAAAGGAAAAAGAACTAGCCATTAAATGCCTGGAAAAAGTAAACATGTCTAATTTTCAAGATCGACAAATTAGTGAACTTTCAGGGGGACAGCAGCAAAGGGTCTTTATAGCACGGGCTCTGGCACAGGAAGCAGATATTTATTTTATGGATGAACCTTTTGCCGGAGTGGATATCAGTACAGAAAATACCATTGTAGAATTGCTGAAAAAAATGACCAAAGACGGTAAGACGGTTATTGTGGTTCATCATGACATTCACTCAGCATCCCGGTATTTTAACTGGATCATCATGCTGAACCTGCATTTGGTTGCCTCTGGTCCTACGGATAAAGTGTTAACCGAGGAACTGCTTCAAAAAACCTTCGGGGGCAAACTGGCCCTGCTGTCCGATGTGGGAGACTTAATTAAACAAAAAGGATTTGACCCGCTTAAAAATTAGTATGGAAGAGTTCATTTATTTTTTTTCATTTAAAGACCCCAACATTGTCTTAGTGGTAGCTGGCATCAGCCTGCTTTCCATCAGTGCTGCGATGGTGGGTACATTTACATTTTTGGATAAAAAAGCCCTGGTCGGAGATGCCATATCCCATGCTGTCCTACCCGGGGTGTGCATGGCATTTATGTTTGCCGGAAATAAAAACCCATATTGGATAGTACTTGGCGCCTTTACTACCGGAGCCATCTCGACTTATTGTATATCTTATATTAGTACCACGACCAAGTTAAAAGAGGATACAGTAATAGCCGCTGTGCTTTCTATTTTTTTTGGTGTAGGTATACTTTTGCTCACGCAGTTACAGCAAACGGGCAATGCTGCCCTGTCAGGTCTGGACCATTTCCTTTTTGGAAATGCCATAGCTATAGTATGGGAAGATTTAATAGTATATGGCTTTATAGCCTCTTTTGTAATCATTATATTACTTGTATTTTACAAAGAATTTAAACTGATCATATTTAATGCGCACTTTGCGGAAAGTGTAGGAATGCCGGTTAGGATATTAAGGTTCGTATTCAATTCACTTCTGGTACTGGCAGTGGTAACTGGAATTCAGGCAATTGGCGTGGTACTGATGGCAGCCCTACTGATTACACCTGCCGCCGCAGCCCGTTTCTGGACCAATAAGCTGCATGTCATGCTGCTCCTAGCGGTGACATTTGCCTTGTTTTCGGGTGTGGCAGGCGCCTACATTTCTTATGTAATCCCAAAGATGCCGACTGGACCATGGGTAGTGATGGTGATATCCTTTCTGGCATTTATATCTTTTTTCTTTGCCAAAAAGAAAGGAATGGTTTCTAGGTGGTATTCTCAAAGGAAATACCAGAAGAAAATTCATATGGACCATATTCTCAAAACACTCTTTCTTCATTGGGAAAAAAAGCAACAAGGCATGACCCAGGGGGAACTGATCAATCAGTTTCAAGGTAAAGCTAGTACCACTAGGCAATACATTAATCATCTTATCAATAAGGATCACCTATCGGCCACTGAGCACTATATTACCCTTACCCCTTCCGGCTTTACAGAAGCAAAGCGCATCGTGCGGCTTCACAGACTATGGGAAGTATATTTATCTAAATACCTTAATTTGGCACCGGATCACGTCCATGATATGGCAGAGAAAATGGAACACCTGTTAACGCCTGATTTAGAAGCTCAATTAGAAGCTTCACTGGATTATCCTGCCACAGACCCTCATCAGTCCACTATACCCCGAGACCATGACGTTTGACCATAATGCTTTCCTTATCATCATCACCGGTGCCCTTATAGCTATTTCTTGTGGGTTATTAGGTACATTTCTAATTCTGAGAAGGATGGCTATGATAGGTGATGCCATATCTCATGCTGTCCTACCTGGTATTGTTTTGGCTTTCTTGTTCTCTCAGCAGCGGGAAGGGATAGCAGTGATCATAGGGGCAGGTGTTTTGGGCATAATCGCTACACTCATCATAGACTATCTGAGCACCAAGATCAAACTTCAGCATGACGCTTCTATTGGAGTTACTTTTACATGGCTTTTTGCGATAGGCATCATATTGATTACCCTATTTGCTGGCCAGATAGACCTTGATCAGGATTGCGTCTTATATGGTGAAATAGCCTATATTCCGATTGACCTTTGGATTTTGCCTAATGGCACCATTATGGGTCCACGCGTTTTGTATGTGGCGCTGATTAATGTTATTTTGGTCATCTTTTTCATAATGTATCTATTTAAAGAATTAAAGATAACTTCTTTTGATGCTGAATTTGCCAGTTCTATAGGCATTTCTACCGGCATTATAAACCTGAGTTTAATGGGGATGGTATCCTATACTACCGTCAGTTCTTTTGAAGCCGTAGGTGCCATTTTAGTATTGGCCCTTTTGGTGGTACCGCCAGCCACTGCTTATTTACTTACTTCAAATCTAAAAAGGATGATACTATATACTTTAATAATTGGAGTATTCACTTCTCTGATAGGCTACTATGTAGCTTATTACATTAATGGATCCATTGCAGGCGCGATGGCAGGCGTGTCAGGTATATTCCTGTTGTTTGCCATAATTTATTCTAATTTTGCTAAACGTATTATAATATTTTCCAAAGCATGAAAAAACTATTAGGTATTGCCCTAGCTTCTTTGTTCTGTATACCTCTGTTAGCCCAAGGGCCTGAACAGGTCAACTTACTGCTGGACCGCTGGGAGGAAGATCAAACATTCATGGGAGAAATCCTGATCATGAAAAACGATGAAACTGTTTTGCACCGGCACATAGGTTTCCGGAATGTGGATAAGGAAATGCCTCATGATAACGGATCAACCTTTACCATTGGTGGCATATCTCAAGCATTTACTGCGGTTTTGGTACTGAAGGCTGTAGAAGAAGACAAGCTCACTTTAGACACAACCATAGATACACTTCTACCTCAACTACCAAACAGTAATCTAATCACTATCAGGCATTTATTAGAACACCGGTCAGGTTTGGCAGACTATACAGATTACCTCCCTGCCTATCAAAATTCTGCCATTGGCACAACTTTAGAAAAATTGATTATCCCTTTAGAAGTTTCTGAACATGAATTTTTGCCCGGTCAAAAGCAGCAGCTCAGGAATACAAATTACCTAGTGCTTTCTTATATATTAGAAAAAACTTATGATAAAGATTATCAAACATTACTTGAAGATAAAATAACAAGTCCTAATTCACTGAACAATACTTTTTTAACCACGGTCAATGCAAGTAAATTACGTTCAAAATCCTCTGGGCATTTATTGATTGGTAAAGAGCTGAGACCTCAGCCTGCCACCCACCCATTATTTACAGCTGGAGCTTCTGGGATAAACAGCAATGCAACAGATCTAGCAAATTTTTTTCTGCTAATGTGGAATGAAAAGCTACTCAACAAACAGTCTCTAAGCTTGATGCAGGCAGATAGATCCAATGACAATAGTGGTATGGGTTTATCAGAAATGAATGTATTGGGAAAAAAAACTTTAGGCTATGATGGAAATATAAACGGATTTGAGTCAAGTCTCCTTTATTTTCTAAATGATAAGGTAACTTTAGTGATCTTGATGAACAGAACCGATGCAAGTTATCAAGATAAATTAAATGAAATAGGAGAAGCTTACTTTGGAGCCTCCCCTTTACCCGCCCCGATGTCTACACCTATAGAAGCCGAAAAGCCGAAACCGACAGCATCAAACGCAGTCATCACCGGAACTTATGCCTTTAATCCAAAGTTAAAGATAACGGTATTTAAAGAAGGTTCAGATTTAAAAGCTAGAACAGCTAGTCAGCCTGCTACGACTTTGGTAAAAGAAGGGCCTCTTATCTATAAAATAAAAGGAACGGAAGGTAAAATCAGGTTTGTAACGGAAAATGATGAAGTCACCCACCTAATCTTTGAGCAAACTGGGTTTCAACAAAAAGCTATAAAGGAATGAGGAATTTAGTATTGATTTTAATCATAGTAATCTGCAGCTGGACTGCCCAAGCCCAACAGTCAGAGAAGATCAATTGGCTTACCTTTGAGGAAGCAGCAAATCTAACCGAAAAAAACCCCAAAATGATCATCGTAGATGTGTACACGGATTGGTGCGGTTGGTGTAAAAAAATGGACAAAGGAACTTTTACTGATCCTGCTGTGGTGGAATATATTAATAATACTTTTTATCCAGTAAAAATGAATGCTGAAAACAGCAAGCACACCTTTACCTTCAAAGGCCAAGAGTACACTGAACAGTCTATGGCAAGGGCTATGAGGGTGAGCTCCTACCCTAACTTTATAATTATGGACGCAGCGATGGAAAACATTACGCAGATGCCCGGGTACCGAGAAGCTGAGCCATTTATACAGACCCTTCAGGCCGTACTAAAACAATTTAACCCCTAAAGATGAGCTTTTCTATAAGTGAAAAAAGTGATACCATTATAGCCTTAGCGACTCCGCAGGGCGTAGGGGCCATAGCTGTCATTAGATTATCAGGACCGGATGCTATTAGTTTGACCAATGAAGTCTTTAAAGGCAAAGACCTCACCAAGCAGGCTTCCCATACCATCCACTTCGGTACCATCCGAGACGGCGAAAAAATCATCGATGAAGTACTGGTTTCTCTTTTTGTTGCGCCCAAAAGTTTCACCAAAGAAAATGTTGTTGAGATCTCCACGCACGGCTCCTCGTACATAGTCAACCAGGTCATCAAGCTCTTCATCCGCAAGGGAGCCCGACCGGCCAAACCCGGTGAATTCACCCAGCGGGCATTTCTCAATGGTCAGTTCGATTTGGCTCAAGCTGAGGCAGTAGCTGATTTGATCCACTCTGATTCCGAGACCTCTCACCAGGCCGCAATGAACCAGATGAGAGGTGGTTTTAGTGGAGAAATACAACAGTTGAGAAGCAAACTAATACACTTCGCTTCTATGATTGAATTAGAGCTTGATTTTGGGGAAGAAGATGTAGAGTTTGCCAGCCGGGATGATCTGCGTGATTTGGTAGAGAAATTACTGCGTGTGGTAGAAGTATTGATCGGAAGTTTTGACCTTGGTAATGTCATAAAAAACGGTGTTCCGACAGTGATTGCGGGCAAGCCAAACGCAGGAAAATCCACGCTTTTAAATGCCCTTTTGAACGAAGAAAAAGCAATCGTTTCAGAAATCGCCGGGACCACCCGTGATTTTATTGAAGATGAGATTAATATCGGCGGGATCATTTTCAGGTTTATCGATACGGCGGGATTGAGAGAAACTACTGACGTGATAGAGGCCATGGGTGTCAGCCGGACCCAGGAAAAAATGAAAACTGCCAGTCTGATCCTCTATCTTTTTGACCTCACTGACACCGATATGGTCGAAATCAGCCGGGATGTAAATAAATTGGAAAATTTAGGCGTTCCATTCCTTAAAGTTGGAAATAAAATAGACAGGCATAATCCACAACTCATCAGTGACTTAAAACATAAACATCCGGATACTATTTTTATCTCTGCCGGCGAAAAAGAAAACCTGGATGCCTTAAAAGACAGGATACTCGAACTCGTCAATTTGGACAAGTTCCGAACAGGAAATACGATAGTGACCAACATTCGTCATTACGACTCACTTGTCAAAACCCGTCAGTCATTGCTGGATGTGCTGAATGGACTGGACATACAGATTACCAATGACTTTTTGGCCATGGATATTAGGAGATCTCTCCATTATTTGGGAGAAATCACGGGGGAGATTACTACTGATGATTTACTTGCGAATATTTTCAGTAAGTTTTGTATCGGGAAATAAATCTTTTTTCTTTTAATATACTTGGTTGTATTTCTTTTGACTGTCAATTATTTACATAATTTTTATTTTTCTTTAATTGAGTTTAATAGTACATTTGTTACAACTCCTGTACAACTCCTATATAAAAAGTTGTACAAGTGTACAACTCCTATATAAAAAGTTGTACAAGTGTACAACTTAAGAATGAGAGATGAATATAACATTAAAAGAGAAAAAGCTATCGAACGGTATGATTAGCCTTTATATTGAATATTATAAAGGATCTACTAGCGATTTGAATGGGAAGCGTAGCCATATCCGAGATTTCGAGTTTCTGAAGATTTACCTTCACCAGAATCCGAAAGATGCTGTAGAAAGAAAAGAGAATAAAGAGAACCGGAAACTTGCTGAGGATATCCTTTCCATAAGACAAAGTAATTACATTCAAGGTAAATTTGAATTTAAAAACCTGAATAAGTCCAAGAGACAGTTCTTAAACTTTTTTGCTGAAAAAATGGAAGAAAAATCTAACTCAGTTAAGAACTATGGAGTTTGGCAATCAACCTATTCACATCTTAAAAATTGTATAAGCCCAAATTACCTATTCGATGAAGTTGACGAAAACTTTGTAAAGAGAATCAAACACTATTTTGAAGTTGAAGCGCGAACAAAAAGTAACCTACCCCTTTCCCAAAACTCAAAGTATTCTTATTTTAATAAGTTCAAGGCATGTCTTAGAAGTGCATTTGATGATGGATATCTCTCCATTAATTATGCTGTTAAAGTAAAAGCTTTCGAACAGGGAGAAAGTCAAAGAGAATACCTGACTTTTAATGAACTACAAGCTTTAGTCAATACAGCATGTAAATATGAAGTTTTGAAGAAAGCTTTCATATTTTCCTGCTTGGTAGGCTTAAGATGGTCTGATATCAATACGCTTGTCTGGTCAGAAATAAGAGATGAAGGCGAAAATTTACATAAACTAAATTTTCGGCAGGAAAAAACTGATGGAGTAGAGTACCTATATATTTCAAAGCAAGCCAGGAATCTTCTAGGTGTTAGGAAATCTCCCCAAGATCGAGTGTTCATAGGTTTAAAATATAGTGCAGTATATAATAATGAAATAGTTAGATGGTGCAATCGAGCCGGAGTTTTTAAGCATATCACTTTCCATAGTGCCAGACATACCAATGCTGTTTTACTTTTGGAAAATGGTGCAGATCTGTACACAGTTCAGAAAAGGCTTGGCCATAAAGAAATTAAAACCACAGCAATATATGCTAAAATTGTGGATCAAAAAATGCGAGAATCTGCTCAATTAATTCCAGAACTGGCATTGGAAATCAGAAAAATATGAAAGGTTCAAAGTTAATAATTTCCTTAAAAATTTTCCTATTCATAGCCCTAATAATGGGTTATTCAGCTTTAGGCCTATCCTTTGATTTTCAATTATTTAAATGGGTTACTTTAGTTGCAATAATGTGCTATTTTTTATTCATATCATGGAAATTTTATAAACACTTTGCTCTCATCTATGCCAACTATATGTTCAACCAAAAATCTAATGATTTTAATAAACATATTGACAAACCTCGTATTTTAATTTACTCTATTTTTTGGCCTTTAATGATCATAGCTATGATTTTGTTTATAATCCATACGCCTAAATATGAGCTCTGGATTGAGATGATAATAATATCACCACTTATTGTGCTGTTCAGTATTGCGTCCTATACCTGTCATTTCACATGGCAACCTGTATTTTCAGAGAAGTTTATTCCCCAAATCAAGAAGAGGATTCAAAGCAAAAAAGCTACTTTTAAATGTCATTATTCTGTAGTACAGTTAAGGAAGATTTTTAAAGGCATGATTGAATATGAACTCATGGAATATGAAGATCACTATTTACAAAAACAACATATAAATTTGTTTACAGAAATTTTCCAAAAAGAAAAATTACCAGATATACCCCCCTTTGATTTAAAAATGATCAATTCAGATATTATTTATTTCTTCCGTAAAATGGAGACAAAAATCAATGGAATGACTAATCCGAAATGGGCACAAATTTTCACCCGAAACGGAGCGGAAATTAATCCTTCATCATTGTATATCGAAAAAAAAACCATGGAAGAAACTAAAGGCAGATCTGAAAAAATGGACATGATAGACATCATTTTTTCACAAATAGGTTTAGATTTTCGACAAAAACATTAAGATTTTTAAATAGTTACCCATTCCTTTTTTGAACATTTTTTTCCTTTGCTACATCACATCAAACGAAAAGATAGCAATGGAAAACGAATTAATTCTGCACAAACTCAACCGAATTGAAAAATTCATTTTTGGCCTTAAGGATATCCTAAATACTGAGGAATTAAGTGATTATACGGGATTTAAGATTTCTTACATCTACAAGCTCGTAAATCAATCGAAAATCCCCTACTCTAAGCCGAATGGTGGAAGTCTCTTCTTTGAATGTAAAAAAATCGATGCCTGGTTATTACAAAACCCTAGTAAGTCTGTAGACGAGATAAAAAGAGAAGCATTCCATTATACAAGAAGAAAATAGAGTGAATCTTTTCAGATTTGACCTTATTTATTGTTGGATTCAGCTTCCAATGCGTCGACACAAGGAATGGTCTCAGCTGCATTTGGACAACAAACGCTTCTGAATCTTCGATTTAGAAGCGTTCTTAACATTTTTCAATAGATCAATTCTTTGAACAGGAAGTTTTTCCCCAATCCTAATGTATTCTTATCCAGAGCAATTTTTTTTTGACATTATCGGGAGAAAATAATAATTACTCCGAGAACCCGAAAAACACTTTCTATGGTCAAACAATCGTTAGAATGGAGGCTAAATTTATTGATTAAGTCATTAATGTTCCAGGCTCACCAAGCTAATTGTAATCAATAGTCCAAAAATTTATAATTTATTAAAGCAATATTTTAGATGTATTGATTGAAGAGTAAACACTAGTGTACATGAGAAACGGCTATACAAGTAAGTCCATATATAGCTATACATATATATATTGTAAAACTCCGTAAGAGTACCTACAAGACGTACTCTTTTGCAATAACAAAACCAAAACGAAAAGCCCCCGATGAGCTTTTATTACTTTTAGAGTCCTTTTTCAACCTGATCATTGCAACTGGGATAAGTATCGAATAAAAGAACGCCTTGTTCTTTTATAAACCTTACTATTTTTTTCACTTATCTCCTTTTTAAAAGACCGAGTTGCGAGGTTTTTTCATCCTAATGATTTTATATTTTCCTTTTCGGAAAATGTAGAATCATTAGGCAAGTAAGTTTTTGGCTGTCTAAATCCCAAAGGATTTTGTCAGACAAAGACACAACTTGCAAGGACCGCGCACACATAGGGTACTACTTTATCTTTAAGGGATTTATCATATCATTAGCTGTTTTAATGCTGCCACATCTCTATCTAGATAAAGATCCACCTGATCTTACTTTTCATTACCGGAAGTGTTTTTTTTAAATTGGCCAGGGAATTAAGTACCTTATAATCCTCTTCGGACCCATTGGTTTTGTTCAACTATAAATAGTTAGGCAGATCAAAAATTCCTTCAAAAAGGCAGAGCTTATTTCTATTATTTCCGAAATAAAAAAGCCCTGGCCTGAACAACTTTTCCAGTATTTGTTGCAGATATCCCAATCGTTGGAGTGTTCATTGCCAATGCCAAAATACCTTTTGTCGTCTATGCTGTAGTAGACTCTTTACAGAATTTTTTAACTGTATCAAGTACTATTCCTCTAGAATGTAAATAGGCGGTCAATGCCAGGTTGTTTCCAAGTTCCTTAATGCTATGAATTTGAACTCTCCTTTCTTCATCATCGCCGGATCTTTCTGATGTTTTGATTAAATGTTGGTGGTAAGGAATTATCTCACCACTAATTCTTGCAATTTCCGCAATGGCTTCGGATACACCACAATTCGGATTATGCTTTAAGACCAGGTCGATTAATGTCCCCCCTTTGCTGTCACCATAGTCAACCCATAGGTTCTTATTATTGCAAACTTTAAATGATGGGGTATTTTCTATTCTATAAGGGGAAAGGTAAAAGAGATATCCTCTGACAATTCTGGCTGGCTTTATTCCTATGCTTAAAAGATAGGAATTGATGCTTACTTTGGTGGCTTCTTTGGCTTTCATGGCGATTTATGTTTAATGGTTTAGATATTTTAAATTTCCTCCTACTACACCTACTACTTACTACATATTTGATTTTTATATTTGATTATCAGACACTTGCATCCAATCATTTGTATTTTTCATCCTACTACAAGGTTAGGATTTGTAGTAGGTTGTAGTAAGTTAAATTTGAATCTTACTAGACCTTAATTACTTATTTTTCAATCACTTAAACCTACTTGTAGTAAGTAGTAAGATAATTCAGCTTGATATAGTAGCCTTTTTCAGGAAATGCCTGATTGGGGTTTCTTCTTTTTTGGCTTTGGATATGACCAAGTGTCTTCATGGCCTTACTCACCTCTATTGAGCTTAACCTTAAATTGGCATTGCCATTGGCCGCTAAGTACTGACAGATATCAGTGGCGGTAAAAAATTGGTCATGTTCATCCTTGGTGCCCGGTAACAGATATTTTTGGACCAGCTCCACTTCAGCTGTAAGGGTTTTGAATTGGTGGTTGGATGTTTCATTTTCCAAAATTTCCTGGGCGGTCATCTCATATTTGAAATCTGACTTATAAAGCTGGTAGGCCTAGGACCAAACCATATCAATATCTATAACTGTTTTATAGGACCAGTCTATATCGATTACAGTAAAGCAGAGCCACCTAACACTACCGGTGACATCTGAAAGAAATTCAGCTTTGTTGGTGGATCCCCAGATGGAAGCCCGTCTTGGTTCCATCTTAGGCTTTTTATCATATGGATGCCTAACCTTGATATAAGATTTACTCTTCAAGGTTTTTTGAGCATTTATTTACAGTCCATTAAGTCAGATCATCTAAAAATTGTTTTATAATTCATTTATAATACTCCATCTAAGGCTTAATTGTAGGGTCATTCCGTTATGTTTAATTTTACTGTCCGAAAAATATTCCGCGTTTGTGATTGATGTAATACTGTGCTGATAAATAAAAGATGCAGATAAGGAAATCTTCTCTATAAATCTATAGCCCGTTCCTATTTCGGCAAGTCCACCTAAGTCAAATTTTGACACATTATTTTTTACATCAAAAAATTCAGTCCCTATTATTGCTGCATTATCATCAAAACGGGGAGTCACTGTTTTAGCATTGATAAGCAGTGATGGTACGAGCCCCGCTTTTAAAAAACTAAAAAACTTGTTTTGCCTATCATAAAAACCTGCTTTGACAGGAAGTGATATATAATCATAATTAAATTCTGAAGATGCCATTTGCCCGTTCGGAATTTCCATATCTAATTGAAACCCTCTCTGGTTGTATATTAAATCAGTCCCGAGCGAAAAACCGGGGTTCAGGAAATACTCGTAAGTTAAGCCACCGGAAAAGCCTTGTCTCTGCTTAGTTTGATTATCAAATTTACCGGAAGTAATATTGGTCCAACTTGCTCCACCTATAACTCCCATTATTTGGTCCTGTGCAGTAACTTGAAATGTTGCCAATGTTAAGATGATGACGACAAACTGTTTCATATTTGTAAATGAATTAATTTTCAATATTTAATTTTATGGTTTGAGATACATAAATACAGTGCCTTTTCGTAAGAACAGGAACATAATAGCTATAATTGACTGAAGATTCTAAGCTAAAACACATATTAGCATTAAATACAATAATTACTATTTAACTTTTGTAGACCCACATTGTCTATCGAATTTGAATGAATTTATTTAGATCAAACTGATGAAAAGACATTCTTCTAACTGTTATAAAAAGAGACGAATAAATTATTATTGTTTTTGAAGAATAATTTATAGTAATAAAATAAAAAGCCCATCAATGCTTATGTCTATAGGCCTTAATTTTAGTTAATATTATTTCAAAATTAAGGTCCATTCAATAGCGGACCAGTTGTTATTGCCAATTATGTAATATAGTCTGGTCAAATTTAATCCTTATCATCTTTTTTTGAGACCATAGGAAATAATATTTAGCTAGTAAATGTTTATACCCTGCTAGGCTTTTTGTTCTTTGAAAATCCTTTAAGTTCATATTTAACAATTTATAGAATTGCCTTTGGGAAACTTTAAATTCTTTATCATCGCCAAAAACCACAGTTAGTTTTATTCTAGGATTATAGCGGCTGTAAAAGTCGTATTTTCGTAATTAACCATAGGGGTTGGGGTTATCTCATTGCCTTCAAACTCTATACGGTAACATTTAGCACCATGATTTAATTTATCCTTTGGAATTTCCCAATAGGTAATAAATTCATGTATCGCATCATCGCCAAATAAATAAGGACATTTCAGCTTGTAAGTGAGTTTCTTCTGTTCACCACAATTTTTTAAAGATAATCCAAAATGATTTGTCAAATGACTATAACCATTATAGCTTACCATTCCTAATTGTGGAAGATTAACATCTGGTATAAAGCCTGGTCTGGCAGGAGCATTGTAAATAGTATTATCCCAATTCTGACATGGTTCTGAAATAATAATATCCAATATATATAAAGAGTCTTTCACAGCGCCTGAAGAGCCATTTAATTCAATTCCTTTTACCAAATCATTTCCTGAAACATCCTGAAAGCTCAAGTATAAATTATATCCAACAGACTCTGGGGGTGTATTAAAGGAAAGTAAATCACAGGAAGAAACGTATATCATCAAAGCCAACAAGCTTATTATTCTTTTTGATTTCATAATTTTTATATTAAAATTCATAAAGATTAAATGTGAACGCATCTTATAAAATTGGGAGTAACGCGATGATAAATCATCAGAGGTCTACCCTAAAACTAGAGTCATAATAATCAGAAGCTCAATTCATATCCCAACTGCAATGACGTAAATGAACCGCTAAACCTGTGTTTTGCAGCATGGTATTCCCCCTGATAGGAAATGGAATTAAAATCTATCGTTAAGATAGGATCTTTAAATGCGTATCCATAAACAAATGAAGCTAATAGTTTATGTCTTCCCATCTGTTTGAATAAGGTTACTTCGGGACGCAAATGTAGGAGAACTTTTTGCTCTGAGTATATATAATCAACATCATGGCCCAACACACCTCCGTTAATCATTTGCCCATCTTCATTAAGGATTCTTATTGCTGTTAAGGGGTGGCCTTCCTCGCTTGAAACAGTTCTGTTGTTATACTGGTGTGCTCTGCTGGCATTCAGACCTGCTGAAAATATGACTCCAAAATTACTTTCACCAAATGACAGGTGGTAATCCAGACTGGTCATTACTTGGGGCTGCACGCCCTGAAAGCCTGTACGGGTGGTAATGCCCCTAGTATGGATATGCGCAGAACGATATCCTATTATACCACCACCTACTCTCATACTCCAATTGGGTTGGAAGTTATACCGCCCGTAAATCAACATGTTAACTCCTCCTGCCCCTCTTGCTTTGAAGGTGGTCAATTGGTTGGGTACCTCAACTGTTTCGGGTACCAGACTGGATCTACCTCCCTGGATTCCAAC
The DNA here is from genome assembly GCF_000714815.1 of Anditalea andensis. Classification (GTDB taxonomy): domain Bacteria; phylum Bacteroidota; class Bacteroidia; order Cytophagales; family Cyclobacteriaceae; genus Anditalea; species Anditalea andensis. Next base: position 32,692 of record NZ_JMIH01000039.1, read on the forward strand.
CGAAATTTTACTTTGGGCGTATGACAGTGTAATTGCCATAAAGAAGAAGATCAAAACAAAGGGATACTTCATAATTTAATAAGTTAATTTCTATCTATTTTATAATATTAATAATTTGAATTCCATCATTGACTAGTCCAACTGTATAGTATTGAAATATATAATACTAATTAATTGTGTCAATCTCCTACTTTCTTTAAAAATGTATCATTTACTAGATCAACTACTTACGGTGGTGAGAGAGCAACTTTGACTTTAATCTCCTTCTGTTTAATTTGCTTCTTTAAAACCACAATTACTAAATATCATTCACACTAACTAAACAATACAAATATATTATTAAAATATTAAAATAATTCATTTTTTGTTAGTAGCCTGTATCATCTTATCCATAAGTATTAAATTGAGGTTGCATCTATTTAAGCTTTGAAACCATCTAGTAAACTTTTGATATTGTTTTCTAATTTGTTCATTCAATTTCTTCTAAGCGTTCATTTCTTTTTTTTATTTCCGAATGAAGTTTTTCTTTCAGCAATTGCTTATCGGGTAATTCAGTTAGGTACTCGGCTACTTTTATTCCCGATTGTTCCAATTGAAGCAATTCAATTTGTTCTTTACCACCTTCTGCGCATAAAATTAATCCCATTGGGCTTTCTTCGCCTTTCTGTTTTTCATTCTTTTCCAACCATCGGAGGTAAAGTTCCATTTGACCTTTATAGGCTGCTTTGAATTTTCCCAGTTTTAATTCTATAGCAATAAGTCTTCTGAGTTTTCTATTATAAAAAAGAAGATCTAAATAAAAATCTTCTCCATCTATGATCATTCTTTTTTGTCGCTCCACGAATGTAAATCCAACACCTAATTCCATTATGAACTCTTCTAGAGATGCTATTAGGCTGTCCTCAAGGCTCTTTTCACTGTACATTCCTTTAAGTCCAGCAAAATCTAAAAAATACGGACTTTTGAAAACAAGATCAGCAGAGATGGGTTCACCAGTTTTTAATTTTACCAATTCAGTTTTGATGATTTTATCCGGTTTACCACTAATTAATGTCCGCTCGTAAAGCATTCCATCTATTTTAGCTCGCAAGGTATTTCGTCCCCACTTTTCATTGATGGACATGGTAAGATAGAACTCTCTTTGTAGTTCTTTTTTAACTGATAATAGTTCTAAAAAATGAGACCAACTTAATTGTGTCGCAACCTGCGACACAATTTTAAAATCTGGGAATAGCTCAGCGAATTGCATCATCCTTCTGATATTGCGTTCCTGAAAACCTCGCTTACCAAAGCGTTCCTGTAATTGCGTCGCCAGCTGCGACACAATTTGCTTTCCGTAAGCTGCACGCTCTCCATCTAAGAGTTCTTTGTTTATTCTTTCTCCGATCTGCCAATACATCAAGGTAATGTTGCTGTTAACAACTGATGCCACGGCATTTCGGATATTTTCAACAAGTGCGCTGATATCATAAAAAAGTTTACCTTGATCCATTTTCGGGCTCTTCATGATGTATTTATTTTATCTGTACTAAAGCCTTTTTATTTATATTATAATTTAGAACTTCTATATTTAAGAAAGTTAAGTGAATATTATTGTTTAAATAAATTTTTTAGAATGAAAGTTTAGCGGCTAAGTTGACCATATGTAACTATTAACCGAGATCCACCAACATATCTCCATTCATTTAATAGAACCCTATTTAGATTGATCAGGCTACAGTCATACTTAGTTCATAATTCAGCGATTCTATGGAAAGGAAATGCAGGGTATATTCATAAAAGTGAGTATTTTTGTAAAAGGCAATACTTGTCAACTATGATTAAAGTAGGTGAACTGAAATACAAAGTACCTGAAATGATCAATCATCCCCAATAGGCCTTTTCAAAATTCAAGGGGAGATAACAGGAGATATTAAGTGAAATTACTAATACATTGATTATTTATTATTATTTCACAATGTACAACCCGTGTACAACTACATACCCATAAATATATTGATTATCAAATAGTTATCACTTACTGCATCGGGAAATAATCCTGTGCTATCCCATATCCTACATTTTACATTAATGAGATGTTGTATTATTAATAAATACAGTCATATATTTACTCATTAAAAGTATCCATCATTTTATTTATGTCAGAAAATATAAAGATTTTTATTAAACTATTATTGGGTAAAGATTTGAGAGGCAGAGAGTTTAAACAATTAATAGACTTAATTGCACCACTTAAAAATCAGAAAGTATTTGAATTACTCGTTAGAAAATTTGACCCCTCACTCAAATGGACATATGTGGATACAATGACGAGCAAACGATTTTTGGATCAGGGTAAAGGATTAGGCACTTTAAAACCATACAGGGTTCTAAAAGATAACAAAACTAAAGTCTTTGAGAAAATTTTTTTTAACACCTCCCATAATTTAAAAGCTGCCTTATTCTTCGATAAAAATAAAGGTTTACTCTTAAATAATTTAAATATCAGGAGTCCGAGATTAATCAGTACTTATAGTGGGGAAAATTTAACTGTATTATTATATGAATATTGGGATCTATATAAATTACCCATTGAGAGTGCATATGAGGTATTAAAAGCAAAAACCCTTGAACTTAGTCAAGGTATTCATGCAGATGAAGCATTCCTACAATTAAACCCGAGCATTAACTCCAGTATAGGTACTAAAATTTATAATCCTAGACCAGACTTGTTTATAGAGGAATTTAAAACGATAGAAAAACTGGCGCAATCTTTCCCAGTTTACTTTCAGCATTTAGACTTGGGTGAAGAAAATGTTTATCTAAATAATGTTATTATAGATTGGGACAATTCTGGATTTTATAATTTGGGCGTTGACTTTGGCAGGCTATTGCTCTCGAATTACATACTGAATAGCGAATCCTTCGTGGAAAAATATAAAGTTGAAATAGCTGATTATCATGAAAAGCTGAAATTGGATATACATTTTGACTCTTTTTATTTGGTAGTATTATTCTATTTTCTTTCCTTATTCTATGGGCATCACAAGACCGAACACGCTGTAGGTCAAATAAATGAAGTGGTAGAGGAGTTTAAAAATTCCGTAATGAAACTATCACTAAGTGAAAATATAGGTAAAGTTTAATGGATACATTTATCACCCTTCATCTTTTGGCTACTTAGGAAATAAAGTGGTGAATGAAATATGAATCAAAAATTGAAGTAACAGAAAAGTCGGCGGACGATCATTAGATGTTAAATCTCCTTCCCAAACCGATTTATCTGCCAAAGACATAACACAAATTAAAGTGACTTTAACCTTAATAAATCATATATCAGACATGCTGTTAAGTGCTATTTTTGAACCCAAAGGTTTTCATTTATAGGGATGCTAAAAAGTATAGATTTCTATATGGTTTAAATGTATTTACTAATTGCCTTTTCTTTTAGCTTGTTCAGGTTTAATTGTTTTATAGGCTCTAATACATTGATGCAAAATTCGGTATGGAAGGAGTGCTTTTCCAAAAAGTCAATCTGAAATTTGATCCAATCATTCATTTTTATGGATGTATCAAAATGTTTCATTTCTTTAAAAAGGCATTCACTTCTCATATCATAATCTGTAGTTCCCAAATATTCCAGGTCTGCATCAGCCAATATTTTCTCTAAATTTGATTGTGGTTGTTGGGGTATTTTTGTAGCCATGATGATCCCGCATATTGAATCTATCACATTGGTTTCATATCCTAATTCCTTTAGATCCCTTCTTGCCAATTCACAGCTGATCTGCTCATGTTCAAATCTTTGGACCATAAATCCGGTGTCATGATATAAGGCTGCTAATTTAAGCACTTCCAATTCAGCAGGCAGCACATCCTGTTGATGCGCAAAAACAATACTTTTATTTAGTACATGAAGCGTATGGGCTACATTATGATAGTACAGATAAGAAGGTAAATTTTCTTCCAATCTAGCTATACACCGGGGAAATATTGAATCAAAAGCTTCCATCTTATTCGTGACCTATTTTTCTTTTTATCACGCCCCCTTTTACTTCCTTTATGCTTTGAATATAGAAAAACGCATTAGCATCAATTTCATTGACAGCCTCTTTTATCCTATGTATTTCTAATCGGGTAACAATAGTCATGATGATATCACACTCATATTTAAGGTGGAAATTTTCCGGTAAATATCCCCTTTCCCCCTTATAGACAGATATAGCCTTCCCAAAATTATTCACTATTAAATCTTTAATAAGATCATGTTCTTTTGAAATAATAGTAAGGGCAGTATACTCCTCAAATCCATCCACCACATAATCAGACGTTTTCATAGCCGTGAAATATACTAAAATGGAATACATGGCTGTTTCAATACCAAATTTAAAAGCAGCTCCCAAAATGATAATAGTATTTAAAAATAAAATGATCTCTCCTGCGGTGAAACCCGATTTTTTTTTGGTATAATATCCTATAATTTCCAGTCCGTCTATTACTCCTCCTCCCCTGATTACAAAGCCAATTCCCATCCCTATAAAAAACCCGCCGAATACTGCTATCAAAACCTTATCGGTAGTAAATATGGGTATTTCAATGAAATACATCCCTGCAGCCAGTAATAAAATAGCAATCAATGCTTTAAGGCTGAATGTCTGTCCAATTTTACTGTAACCTATTATGAGGAAGGGTAAATTAAAAACTATCAACAGAACACTGATGTGGACATCGGCAAAACCTTTTACCAAAATAGAAATACCAGTAATGCCCCCATCTAGGAAATTATTGGGTACCATAAACCCCTGCAACCCTACCACGGCAAAAGAAACACCTATAATAGTAAAAATGATAGATTGAAGTGAAAAAACAGACTTCCAGTTAACTTTTTTTAATTGGCTCATTGGTATAATTTATATTCATTCCTCTGCTGAGATAATGATAGGTAAAATATTGTATAGACGGATTGAAATAGCATGGAATCGCTATTCTAACACCTCATAAGTTTTAACTGGCTCTTTTTTATTTTTTAATTTCAATACACTGGATGCTTTACAATGGAAAGACTCTTTTACTTTTTGATAATTGGTATCTGTAATCAGAATCTGGTTTTTGTCTGCAGATGCCTGTAACCTGGCTGCCACATTCACTACATCCCCTATCACTGTAAAATCAAACCTTTTTAAAGTAGTAGATCCTATATTGCCGGATACCATTTCTCCTGAATTTATACCGATGGAAACATGGGGTTTAAATGTGCTTTTTCCATTAAAATCCGGCAGGCCTGCCAAAGTTTTTCTGATAGAAAGGCAGCTATCAAGTGCCCGATCCAAATGATAATTACCTGTAAAAACTGCCATTATAGCATCTCCAATAAACTTATCTACAGTTCCACCTTCTTTTATAATTTCCTGTACCATGATATCAAAGTAACAGTTTAATAGCTCCACTACTTTATCAGGAGTTTCGTGTTCACTTATCGAAGTAAAACTGCAGATATCAATAAATGCTACAGTACCTTCCACATTTTCATTGAGAAACATAGCCTTCTCAATTTCCTGCCCTCCCATGAAATTTAGCACCGTTTCATCTACATACATCCTGAGTATATTATTTTCCTTAACTGCTTTAAGTGTCTCCCTTATCATCAGGACATGTTTTAAAGTCCTGTCAATGGTCAATTCTAAATCTGCAAAATTTACAGGTTTGGTAACAAAATCAAACGCTCCCCTATTCATGGCCAAGCGGATGTTATCCATATCGCCATACGCTGAAACAATGACCGACTTGAGCAGAGAATTCTGTTCGTTGAGTTTGGACAATAAGGTGAGGCCATCCATTTCTGGCATATTGATGTCACTAAGGACTATGTCCACATCCTTGTGTGTTTTCAGCTGTTCCAGAGCATGCCTGCCATTTATCGCAAAAACAAATTCATATTCACTTTGGCGGATCTTCTGTCTAAATTTTTGTTTGATTAGTATTTCCAAATCCTCCTCGTCATCTACCACTAGTATCTTCGCCATATTCATCAATTTCTTCTAATTCAGTAATATCCCAATCTCTCTTTTCAGTGTGTCAAAATCGATGGGTTTAGTGAAAAAGCCCGTCGCCCCTGAGTTCATAGCCTTATCATGGTTTTCTTTGTCCCCATAGGCAGATATCATACTGACTTTTAGTTTTGGAAACCTATCTTTTACTTTTGACAAAAGTTCCAAGCCACTCATGCCCGGCATATTGATATCAGAGAACATATACATCACACTCGGGGGATTGGTATCTCCAAGGATGGTCAATGCCTCCGCTCCTGAAAATGCAAAGACAAGCTCCAAACTACCCTTTTTAATTTCCTTTCTGAACTTTTGCCTGAAGAGCATCTCTACATCTCTCTCATCATCTACTATCAATACTTTCATAATTTAGTTGTGTTTTCGTAAGGCAGCGTTATGGTAAAAACAGTCCCCTGCTTATCCCCTTCCGAATGGGCTTCAGGGGCAAAGGGATTGAGCCCATGATCAGAAATTACTTCGAGGCCGCCACCATGAGCCTTTATAATATCATAGCTCAAAGAAAGCCCAAGGCCAGTACCTTCACCGGTAGGTTTGGTGGTAAAGAAAGGCTGGAAAATTTTGGATTTTATTGATTCTGGAATTCCGAGACCATTATCACCTATGGTGATTACTAAATATCCTTTGCCATTATCCGAATATAAAGCTGTAGATAAATTTACGGTAGGGGAATACCCATCAATACCTTCTTCTTTCGATTTTTTGGCCCTTTCATTTACTGCATAAAAAGCATTATTGATTAGGTTAAGAAAAACCCTGCCCATATCCTGTGGAACTACCTCAATTTGGGGAAGATGGGGATCTAAATGGATACGAAAAGTAGCATTAAATGATTTGTCTTTGGCTCGTAACCCATGATAGGATAACCGTAGGTATTCTTCCGCTAATGCATTGATATCTGTCAAAGATTTTTGCTCCGGATTATTTCTGCTGTGCATTAACATTCCTTTAACTATTGCATCTGCCCTTTTGCCGTGATGGGAGATCTTTTGCATGTTCAATTTTATATCTTCAACCAACGCTAAGACTTCATCCATATCTCCTTTTTGGATTTCATCACACATCTCATCCAGGAGCTCACTGCTTACCTCTGAGAAATTATTGACAAAATTAAGCGGATTTTGGATCTCATGGGCTATGCCTGCTGTGAGTTCACCCAGAGAGGCCATTTTTTCTGCATGGATCAGCTGTGCCTGAGTGGCATTTAGATCACTTAATGCTTTTTCAAGCTCTTCTTTCTGGGCTGTAAGCGCTGAGGTTCGTTCTGCTACCTGTTGTTCCAAGATGATTTTCATCTCCTCTGTTGCTTTGAATTCCTGTTCACGAGCCAGGGCTTTTATTTTTTCCTTCTCCAGCGTTTTGCGCTGTTTGTTATTTATGATCCAAATAGCGATCCCCCAAACGACTGCAAAAAAGATTATAGAAGTAAAATAATCATCCCATCTATTAAAAAAAGCAGGAAACAAATATTCTATCATCTCAAAAAGTAAAGATAATAGTAATAAGGGAAGCCAGGCATATACTAACTGTTTTCCTTTATGGAGTTCTTCATATCGGAGAATGACATAGATGACACCGCCTACTAAGAATAAAGATAGTACTTTGGATATTTCAGAGTTGAGTAAAGTGGATATGTCCAGTACGGCAATAGTAAGGGCTGAAAAAAAACCCCATTTTAGCGGTTTTTTCCATCTTTCTGGAACGTCGTAAGTTAGTGTAGAAACCCTAAGATAAGATATCAGTATGATGGCTACTATTATTTCTACATTCATCCTAATAAGTAATAGTAAAGTATAAGCAAAATTTCATTTTTATAACGATAAATTTGCAAGAATTAAATAGAATAAGCAACCCTACTTATAAAATTAAAATGTTTGTAAGTACTTTTTTATGAATTATAACCCATGTTATGCTGATTGAATCTTATAGCATTTTCACTCTTAACTTATGTGAAATTTACCAAATCTCACCCTTCTGATGAATTATATTTCACAAAATATTTATAAGTGATATCCGTAATACAATCCAGAAATATAAGAGGAACCCACCACTTCCAATATAATTTCTGATAAAATATATGGGCATCATCTTGTAGCTATCTGAAATATTTCTAAATTTACAGGTAGACTTTAGGGGTGCCGTAACGGCTGAGATCATACCCTCTGAACCTGATGCTGTTAATACTGACGAAGGGAAAAGCACAAAGGTACATATTATGTATCTTATCTCCCCTTCTATTTAGTTCACTTGTAAATGTGGGTAAATGGAAATCATACGCAATTATATTTCAAAAAGGATAACCAATCCTTCCTTCCTTACATCACGCTCCTTGGAGGCAATTCATTGCTGTGACTGGAAACAATCATGGGTTAAAAGATTTGTTTCAATCCAAGAAATAAACAGCATTAAGTTCTATATAGAGGTGTTCAGATCTTTTAGCCCATACTTAAACTGCTGATGTCTTCATTCTATTTTTAATAAATAAAATTTATGCCTTATGAAATCAGACAAAATCCCTGATCATGGATCTATCACCAGGGACCCATTCCCCAATTCAAAAAAAGTATATGTTCCTGGAAAAATTCATGATATCCATGTAGCCATGAGAGCTATATATCAGGAAGACACTGTACACCGCTTTACTGACAAAGCATCTGAGAAGAACCCAGCGGTCACTGTATACGATTCGAGTGGACCCTACACTGATCCGAGTTTTACCATAGATCTAAGAAAAGGTCTACCACGACTCAGAGAAAATTGGATTATGGGCAGAGGTGATGTCACCTTTTTGGACGAAGTAAGTTCTACATATGGTAAGTTGCGTGCAGCAAATGAGTCATTGAAACCATTAAGGTTTGGGCATATCAAAAAACCAATGAAGGCTACGTCAGGTAATAATGTGACGCAACTACACTATGCACGTAAAGGCATCATTACACCTGAAATGGAGTATATAGCTATTCGAGAAAATCAGCGTATAGAAGAAACCCAAGAGATGGTATCACCGCATCCGGGCAATAGTTTTGGGGCCAATACGCCCAAAGGCATTATTACACCCGAATTTGTAAGATCAGAAGTAGCAGCAGGTAGGGCTATTATTCCGGCCAATATTAACCATCCGGAAATTGAACCTATGATCATTGGTAGGAATTTTTTGGTAAAAATCAATGCAAATATTGGAAATTCAGCTGTTTCCTCCAGTATAGAAGAAGAAGTGGAAAAGGCAGTTTGGGCCTGCCGGTGGGGGGCTGATACGGTTATGGACCTATCTACCGGTAAAAACATCCATGAAACACGAGAATGGATCATAAGAAACTCACCTGTACCCATAGGGACTGTCCCCATCTACCAGGCATTGGAAAAGGTGAATGGTAAAGCCGAAGACCTATCTTGGGAAATATTCAAAGATACGCTGATCGAACAAGCGGAACAGGGTGTGGATTATTTCACGATTCATGCAGGAGTCTTACTTAGGTACATCCCATTGACAGCCAAAAGGATCACCGGTATAGTATCTAGAGGAGGGTCTATTATGGCTAAATGGTGTCTGGCACACCACAAAGAAAATTTTCTTTATACACATTTTGAAGAAATATGTGATATAATGAAAGCCTATGATGTATCTTTTTCCCTGGGAGACGGACTTAGGCCTGGGTCAATAGCCGATGCAAATGATGCAGCCCAGTTTGCAGAACTTGAGACGCTGGGTGAGCTTACTAAAATTGCATGGAAACATGATGTACAAGTGATGATAGAGGGTCCTGGTCATGTGCCGATGCATCTGATCAAAGAGAATATGGACAAACAATTAGCTGTATGTGATGAAGCCCCATTTTATACACTGGGACCATTGACTACGGATATAGCACCGGGATATGATCATATTACTTCCGGTATAGGAGCTGCTATGATCGGTTGGTTTGGCTGTGCAATGCTCTGCTATGTAACGCCTAAGGAACACCTTGGGCTACCAAATAAAAAAGATGTGAAAGACGGTGTCATCACCTACAAAATAGCTGCTCATGCAGCAGACCTTGCAAAAGGACACCCAGGGGCACAAAACAGGGATAATGCATTAAGTAAAGCCCGGTTTGAATTTAGGTGGCAAGACCAGTTTAATCTATCCCTCGATCCGGATACCGCTAGAGAATTTCATGATGAAACCTTGCCAGCAGAAGGAGCAAAAATAGCCCATTTCTGCTCTATGTGCGGCCCAAACTTCTGTTCTATGAAAATAACGCAGGATGTCCGTGATTTTGCAGAAAAAGAAGGAATAAAAGAAGAAGAAGCTTTGCAATTGGGTATGGAAAAGAAATCAAAAGAATTTTCAGATACTGGTAATCAGATATACTTATAGAACATCTATCGGGATATAAATAAAAAATAGCATAAATTTTACACATTATAAACTCTGGAGATTTTATAAATCCATATCAATGTAAAAGATTATTTATAATGTATGATACATTTTAAATTTTATCGAAGGGGAATAAATGGTCTCCAGAGTTTAATCAATAGTATAACAGAAAATTATATTAAATATTAATGCATAGTAATATTCATCTTCGATTAAATACACATCATTAAAAAAAAATGGAAGTTTTTTTTTTAATATTTATTTTACTTCTATAAGACTTTGTTCTAAATTTTTTAATCATTACGTTTCGAAATCTCTAAAATCATATATTTTTTGACCCTTAAGAATTGGCAAGATTACGAATTAATCATAATGACTATCATTTGGAAGTTGAGACGGTCAAAATGTACCCATTTAGCAACACCTAATTATAATTAAATTATTCTACAGCATCTATGAGTTAGATGCTAACATTAATAGAGAGCTTGCATTTTAGGTACATAGATTGCTTCGTTTTATATTCTAATCTAATGAATCTTATGAAGGATAAAATAAATAAAGATGAAAGTTTAAAATCCCCTCATATAAACAATATTCCTATAATCGAAGAAAAACTTCATCTAAATAAAAATAAAATCATAACAGGCAGTTATAAGTTCATTAAATCGGTAGCGGAAGAGGCAGTAAAGGAAAATCTTTCAGTTACTGAAGATAATATCACTATTCAGAGAAAAGAATTTAACGCCTATGTAGATACGGCCCCTCCCCCAGTACGGCAAGAAGGAGATTCTACTATCATATCAGTAATAAAAGAAGTATTGGTAATTGAGAAAAAAATGATGTTGGTGGAAGAGATTCATATCACCAAAGAAAAAAAAGAAACTTCAATATCTATAGAAGATACATTGAGAAAAGAATCCATAGAAATAAAACATTCAAATATTGAATAAGAAAAAAAATTCTTAAAATCTGTCTTAAAATATGCACTCACGGATCAGGGTTCATCCAATAAATCCAGATTCAAAAGCTAAATCATATAATAAAAGAGGTGTTTTATACTATATATATATATATAGATGCATAAGGGCTGATTAATTATTTATGAAATATAACTCCATTCATAATTAATAACCTAATCATCTGATACAATCACATACTATTTTCAACTTAAAAACAATAATTTAAATATCAATACTTAAAACCTTATCTATTAACTTATAACCTATAAAAATCAAATGGGAGAAATTAAAATTGAAAAAAAAAATTCATTTCCTTGGTGGATATGGATCGTAGTAGGACTTATAGTAGTGGCCATATTGTTCTTCTTATTAGGTGGAGACAATCAAAATACCGGGACCGACGATAGTAGAAACAGACAGATGGATCAAGAAGACACGGTGAGGCGTCAACCTACGTCGGAATTTATTCCAAATTCTGAAGGCTATATCTTAGGAAGAGTATCTGAAAGTAGATTGTTGATATCATAAAGATTAATAAGAATATCCATACAGGTATAATGACTAACTACCATTTTAAAAAAACAATCAATTAATGAACCCTTAAAAACTAAACCAAATGGCCTCAAATAGTAATGATAATAACAAATTAGTGGAACTGGGAGGGAGTAACTATAAAGTTGCAGATAACTATCCTAATATAATAAACTGGACAGTGAAGGATGATCTAGGCCGAAAATATGGAAATGTAAATGAACTTTTATTCCATCCTGCTTCTAAAAAAGTTAGGTATATGGTGCTCGATTTAGATGGCAACGAATTTGATTTTACCCCTAAAAAGGTATTAATACCTATCGGCAAAGCAACTCTCCATGAAAAAGATGATGATGTAATACTGCCTGAGCTTGTACCTAACCGTGTTGGCACTCTGCCTTCTTATGAAAAACACCAAGAAATAAACCCTTCAACCGAAAAGGAAATCCGCCAGCACCTTACATCACCCTCACCGACATCTACAAAAGAGCATCATGATGACTCATTTTATGAGCACGAAGATTTTGATGAAAATAGATTTTATAAAAATAGACAGGCGGGTACCATGTCAGCATCAATTCCCATCCTTGAAGAAAAACTTGATATCGAAAAAAAGGAAGAAGAAACTGGACGAACGTATATTTACAAAACTATTGTAGAAAATGATATTGAGGAAAAAATCTATTTAAAAGAGGAGCATGTCGAAGTAAACAGAAAACCTGTGGACAGAGCAGCTACAGACCAAGATCTCCAGACATTCGAGGAAGGTGAAATGGAAATAAAGGAAACTAAAGAAATACCTGTGGTGAATAAAGAAGCCCGGGTAGTAGAAGAAATAGAAATAAAGAAGACAACCTCAAATGATGAACATACCATTTATGACTCAATACGTAAAACAAAGATAGATATTGATGATCACAATCCAAATTCACCGACAAGTAATGAAAATTTAGGTGATATTGAAGACCCAAATAGAAAATGATAAGTAGCACTCAATAAATTCAATGCCTTACATTTTTCAAAAGAAAGCACTAAAAAGCCTGCTATTAAACTATATAGCAGGCTTTTTTAATGGGAAATATAAATCAAATCAGTTAAGGTCATCATGCTCTATAATCGAGGGCGGCATAATAGTTACGGTTTTATTATTTTTGATAAATTTGTCTATAAGGTCAGCTTCTTTAATCATAAAACCTGCCACTTCATGGCCCCTACCCCTATAAGAATGAAATTCCACGGGTACATTCAGTTCTTTAGCTTTATTAAAAATCGCATGAGATCCAAAAAACATAAGCCATCCGGGATCAGAAGTTTGACAAAAACGGTGCGGGGCCGTACCGTAAGGAACCAGGATATCTTCTGATCCATGAAATAATAATAAAGGAACCCAATCTATATCGTTTATCAATCTTAAATCCAATATGGCCCCAGCAAATGAAATAGCTCCCTTAAATTTAAAATTTTCTTTAAAGCCGTATGTATCCGAGGCTATATTAGAAAAAGGATTATACAATAATTGGAGAATGACTTCAGCACCTGCACTGCTACCTGATAAGTAAAAATTGTCCAAATCAATTTTATATTTTTTATGATGTTGAATCAGAAAAGTAGTAGCTTTTGCTGCATCCTCTACGCCTGCTCGTATGGCATTCAATTTATCCAAAGTGGGAATATCACAGCCAAATCCCCTCCCCTTCATCAAGAGTCTATATGACATAACAAATACCTGATAGCCCCTTTGCTGCATTTCTTCTGCAAACTGTCTTTCGCCATCAGGATTTCCTCCCTCAAAACCACCTCCATGGACAAATAAAATGGATGTACCTTTCCCTTTTGTAGGATAAATATCTATATAAAGCTCTTCATCATCGGTGACTGAATAAACAATCCTTTCACTAGTTTGGCAGTAAGCAGACCATGTCACTATAGAATACAGCACCACAGTATATATGAAAACATTATATGACATAAAAATGGTATAGAGTTAACTTAAAATTAGCCCTTTTCTTTCAATCCACATAGTAAGAATTATTTATTTTATTACAGGTAGAGATATATGGTGTAAATTATAACAAACAATTTTAATTGTTTGCTGTTAACCTATCCTTAAATCAAGTGATGTACCCTAAATAAATTGAACAGCTGATTTATCAATGCTCAGCCAAACGCTATTTTTAATGACAATTATTGACCCAAAAACTTTAGGTATCAATTCATTCTTTACATTTATTACACTTAAGTTGACATCACACATCCTATCATCTAATCAAAATTCAGGATTTATGGAAAAAAATGCAGATTTTAAAAACTATGTAGGTATATCGGGCTTGGCTTTCTTACCAAAGCAGCATTTACATAAAATCCTGCTGCAAAAGTCTATTCATATCATAGGTATGGGGGAAGACGGAATTAATGCTATGAAGTTTTTTGAAAAAAAAGGTATCGGTCATGTTTTCACTGCCATTAAAGATTTAAGCAATCATCTCCCTAATCAAAAAGAAAAAAATTCAATCTATGAAGCATACAATAGAAATGATCGTATAACCTTTAACATACCTACTTCTATAAAAATGACAATACATGAAACCAGCCAATTTTTACTATTAGCGAGATTACAAAACTTTACAGAAGTGCAGAATTTTATATCTCTGATCAATTTTTTGAATATAAACAATACCGATTTTAAGGTCATATATAGCATCCCCTTATTAAATGACAGCCTAGATATTGAAAAATTGATGGCAGACACACTGATTTATAACGAAAAAAATATTGCATATTTTAAATTTAAAATGCATCCGAAAGCTATGGAAACTATATTAGATAAACTCTTTTATGATGCCGTTCAAGAGAATCATCATACAATGATGATGGAAAAGTTCAATAAACTTACCCAGATGATAAAGTAATACATTATTAAACTAAAATCGGGTATACATTAGGAACTTATTTTTATTCTATTCATATATATTAGGACGTGGTTTGACTATTGAAATCTTTTTGACTCAGCCTAATTTTTGGAGCCAAACCGTAAATATTGATATGGTTTTCCCCTTCCGCTACCATTAACCAAATTACATAAAATGGAATAAGTTGATAATATCCTGGTTTATTTATATCATGGCACCTTTTTGCCCCAGCCACTATGATTACCCATATTGACAGAAGACCTAATATTAGTAATATGATTTCTCCATATTCCAGATCAAAATTATTTTTTTTTATTTTAGAATAGATTAATAGAAAATTGGCTAAAACCACTAAAAGTACCGATAAGAAAACAAAAATATAATCCGATCTCCTTATTCTTCCTTTAGTAAAAAAATACTCTTTTATAATCTGCATCCCTTCCTGCCTATAGAACTCTAAAATACATGATGCCACATGCATACAAAGCCTATAATGATCTTATATGATTAAATAATTTTATCAAAAATAAAAAAAAAATATTACAATACTGCTTAATAGATGGTGGAAAAACGCATTTATATACAATATAATCAATAAATGACATAAAAAAGATCAAGAAGGATACTTCCCAACTTGATCTTTTTTTTCTGGTAAACATTGATTTACTTGTTCAAGCTTAGGCGCTAAAGGCCTCTTTTAATACAAATTATCTAACTGCGCCAAATCCAGTAGTGGGAGTCACCTGTCCTGGAATGATCACTCGATCGACTACGTGGATCACACCGTTTGATGCCTGTACATCTGATTTCATTATACGAGCACCACCTACTACCATTCTGTTTACTCCTCCTGCGGTCGCTACTGCTCCTTCAGTTTCTATGGGAATTTCTACACCATCTGAAGTTTCCATGGTCTGTCTACCGGTAAAATCATTCATGCCTACTTTAGCAGGAAAAATATGCGCCTTGATTACCCTAGTGAGCATATCTTTGTTTTCAGGTTTGGTCAATGCTTCATATTGCCTTACTGTAAGTTCCTTAAAAGCATCGTTTGTAGGTATAAAGACTGTAAACTCATCGGCAGCCCTCATAGAAGGTGCCAATCCCGACTGGTCAACCAATTCCATAAATTTAGAAAAATTCTCATCATCCCTTATCAATGAAAAAATGTCTTGGCCTTCTGTATCCCCATTAAACATTTCTTCATAATTCAAATCATCTCTTTCCCTGTTGTCCATCAACAGCTCATCGGAAATTTGTTGCTGTTGAGCCATAGATACCGATATGCCAAGTACCATCAAAGCTATCAATGCTGTCAAATGTCTGAAACTATTATCAATTATTTTCATATTAAAATTATATTTTGGTTTAAAACTTTATTTTTTATTATAATTTTCACATTAAAGTACAAATTCTATGCCACTGACTTATTAGATAATCAATAATTAACAAAAACACATGACTGGCCAGCACAAGCCTAACAATAATTGAAAAGTCACTACACTTTAATACTAGCAGAATAATTTAGGTGTATTTTATGGATTTAAAAGTATATGACTGAAGGGATGTAGGTAATGTTTATTCATATACCTTTCTATGTAAAAAGTAATTTATGAGAAATAAACATATCCATAAATGAATATGGAATATAAGTTTAAATGATGATGCTTTTTGATGGAATGAGTTACATATCCTAAGATTTTCTTTTTTTATCCCACCAGATATATGCTATAAACAAAAATAAACTCACCACAGATACCCATATAAAACCAGTTTTAAGGCCATCAGTGGTTTCCCCCAATACAGCTATAAAAACGGTTAAAGGAGCTATCCCTACCAAGGTTGCACCAACAAATTTCCAATAGTTCATTTTAAGTATTCCTGCTATTAGACTGATGGCATCATTTGACAATAAGGGGTTTATTCTTGTGATTATCACGGCCCAAAAGCCATAATCTTCTAAAAAACCTACTGCTTTTTTTTCGGATTTTTCTCCAATAAATCTTTTTACCAAACTTGCTCCATAAATCCGGCCTATAAAGTATGCCACCGTGGCTGCTGAGTAGATGGCAGCAAGTACAATCAAGCTTCCCCATATAGGACCATAAGCCAGTATAGAGACTACCATCAATGCAAAAGATGGGATGACCAATACGACTATCTGCGCCACCATACTTACTATCAGGATTACAGGTCCAATCCATCCAAACTGGCTTACCCACTCCTTAGTCCTATTCTCATCACCACTGGTCAGAACTTCCCATGCGTTTTGAAAAAACTGCTGGACTTCCGGTATTAAAAAATAAGTTGCGATTGCTATCCCAATGAGGGCCAAAGATACATACAGGGGAAGTTTACTTTTTTTATTTTTTGATTCTCCTTTTGCTTCTTTAGTATTCATGATGTCCAGCGACTATTGACTCCTATTTAATTTAAAATTGTTTAAAGCAAATGTTAATCCATAACTGCTGCTCAAGCTAGCATCCTGATTATTCACTATGGACACAATAAATCAAATTCTATAAATTACTGCTTCGTAATGTACGGTTATGTAACAATCAATTGTTCAAAATAGAACTACAAAATTCCATTTATAACCTTTAATCGACTTACAATA
This sequence comes from Anditalea andensis, assembly GCF_000714815.1. Taxonomy (GTDB): domain Bacteria; phylum Bacteroidota; class Bacteroidia; order Cytophagales; family Cyclobacteriaceae; genus Anditalea; species Anditalea andensis. Next base: position 50,109 of record NZ_JMIH01000039.1, read on the forward strand.
GATATCATAACTTTGGAATACAGATTGGGGTCATTGATTTAAAAGAATAAATATGACGCATTTCCTTCTATGGTTGATACTACTGGTTTTATGCTGGCCAATAGCTATAATATATATGATATTATATCCCATTTTATGGCTGTTACTTCTTCCTATTAGATTCTTGGGGTTGGCAGTCAATCTATCATTTACATTAATAGGGAAATTGCTGATGTTACCTTTTACATGGTTGAAAATTAGATAAATTGGATCTTATCAGATATTATCGGGATCGGGATGGACCCAAGCTTCTCTATATGATCTTGAGAGTAATTGGGTAGCTTCTTCATCACCAGGTATGCTCCTTGATATAGGATCGTAAACCAGGGCTCTACCCAAAATCATAGACAAATTGGCCAAAATACAGCTGGCAGATGATATATGCCCTTCCTGAATGTCAGCGATAGGTTTAACATTATGCTCTATAGCATGTATAAAATTTTGGAGATGTTTTCTGGTGGCAGGAGCGGCGTGCAGTTCTATATCTTTTTCCTTTAGGTCTTCAGGGTATCTTTCCTTTTCATAAATTGCCTCCCCGTGTTCAGACGCCCCACCATCCACTGGTATGAAATCGTATTGGAAAGTACTACCCTTAAGCGTGCCTTTTTCACCATATAGGATAAAGGACCAAGGGTAAGTTGGATCTGAAGGGGATCCCCAGGTTCTATGCTGCCATGAACAGTTAAGTTCATCAAATTCAAAGACAGCTGATTGGGTATCGGCTATGGTAGACTTCCCTCCTTTCTGTACATATATTCCCCCTGAAGCATGTATGCGCTTAGGCCACCCAAGGTCGAGCATCCATCGTACAGTGTCCAGCATGTGAACAGCCATATCTCCGGTAATACCATTGCCATATTCCATCATTGTCCGCCACCCACCTCTATGTGGCAGGCCTGTATAAGGAAGAAGCGGTGCTGGCCCAGTCCACTGCTCATAATCAAAAAAATCTGGTACAGGCTCGACAGGAGGATTACCATTCTCCCTCATATGATAATAGCAACACATGTCCACATGAGAGATTTTTCCAAGCTTTCCTGTGTCTACAAATCGTTTTTTGGCCTCTATAAGATGAGGAGTACTTTTCCTTTGCGTACCCACCTGAACTACTTTATTATATTTACGGGCAGCTGCCACCATAGCTTCACCTTCTATTACATCCACACTGAGAGGTTTCTGCACATAAACGTGCGCACCTGCTCTCAAAGCATCTATGGTTTGTAAGGCATGCCAATGGTCCGGACTTGCGATAAGGACTATATCCAGCTGGTTTTCAACTAACATAATACTATGATCATTATATAGTTTGGGTACCTTTCCGGTTTTTTGTCTTTCACTTACAAGCTTTCCTGCTTCTGTCAACATGTGTTTATCTGGATCGCAGAGGGCGACTACTTCTACTTGCGCCACCTGTATCAACCTGAAAAGATCACTTTTACCATACCACCCAGCACCTATCAATGCCACTTTATAGATTTTATCATCTGATGAAAACTGTATAGCCTCAGCTCCTATGGCCGTAAGTGCAAAGAACGCTGTAGATCCCTTAATAAAGTGGCGTCTGTTTATTTTATAATGATCCATACACAAAATGGGTGGTTAGATGATAAAATATTTTTACTATATTCAAATCAATATAAGTTTTCTCTCAAACAAATCCACTTTAACCTGTACATAAAACCTAAAAGATTTTTTTAATGAAAAATAATAATTTTTGTTTTCCTGTCATATACTTTCCGGGTTTAAGCACTAATAGTTGAACAATGAAAAATAGTACGCTGCAACATATCTTAAAAGAACACCATAGCAGTGCCTATATCTGGGCCCGGCAATGTTGTTCGTTTGATGAAGATATGGCAAAGGATGTTTTGCAGCTGGTATATTTAAAAATACTTGAAGGAAAGGCAGTTTATCATGAAAAGTCAAGTTTGAAAACCTGGCTCTTCTCCGTGATCAAATTTACTGCTGCTGAATTCAAAAGAAAAGAGCAAGTGACCATTGGCCTGGATGATCTAATAGAATACGCCCAAACCGCAGAGGAAGAGCAGCAGGGGTTCCATGAGGCTATGATCATGCTTTTGCCAAAAAGACAGCAAGAGGTACTGCTATTGGTTTTTTACCACAGTTTAACGCTGGAAAAAGCAGCAGTTGTGATGGGCATCAGTATTGGATCTGTTCGGACCCACTATGATAGGGGCAAAAAAAACTTACGGGAACTAATCATAAAAAATAATAGACATGAAAATGCCTGAGGATAGAGATATGGAGATACTGGATGGCTTTTTTGCCGAGATGAAGGAAAAGGACAAAGGATTGACCATACCTGCATTCCTTCCGCATAAAAAAGCCAGTAATTGGAAGTTGATACCTATTGGCATAGCTGCCACACTATTATTGGTTATATGGTCAAGATACGAAGAAGAACCCGTTTACGATCTGGATCATGATGTGGTCATTATCAGTTTGGATAAGCAGCCTGGCGAGGAGATGTATATTGGTATCCAGACTGCCTCATCCTTAGATATCTGGGAAGCTCCCAGTACATCATTGCTGACTGAATTTTAAAAAATTATGATATGAAAAAGTTGATAATTATATGTCTACTATTGACTTTTGGGCAGGGTCATGCGCAGGACCTGTTTCAGGAGTCACTCTATTCCGCTGATCTGGTGATGATGCACCAGGATAAGATCAAACTGAGTGATCAGCAGCGTGAACGGATCAAAAAATACCAGTATCAGAATGCCAAAGATTTTAATCTACTAAAAAAAGATTTGGAGCGTGCAACTTCAAAGTTAAAAGAAATGCTGAATGAGCGAAACCTTCACCAGGGAGAAGTTCAAATTCAAATGGATAAGGTTTTGGCCTTGGAAAATTCCCTCAAACAAAAACAGCTCGCCACGCTGATTGCCATAAAAAATGTCCTCAATGCTTCACAACAGGACGCATTGAAAAAACTGAAAGCAGCATCACGACCATTAAATGGAGTAGCTTCAGTATCTAGGTCTAATGGTACTGCTGGCAATGGAGTAGCTATGACTATTCATAATGGCAACTCGGTTGATCAACCTTCCTTTTATATATCCTCCAAAAGTGGCCTTATCAAAATAAAGGACGTCAGCACTATATCGCCCGATGACATCAAAGCCATAGAAGTACTTAAAGGGGATACTGCCGTCGAAAGAATGGGTAATGAAGGTAAAAACGGCGTCATTATCATCACGCTTAAAGATGGAGCTCAATATGATTTGAAAAACAGCAAATAAATTTCTCTTACTCGGAAAGATACTTTTACATTAGCCTCCCCTGTAACTCCCTTTCCTTAATTTCTTACAATTTAACTTACACCGAAAATCAAATCTTCCTTTGATGGATTAAATTTGTTATAAGCAATACTTACCTCACAGGACGCCTAGCTCCTCCAAAGCCCGGATTATGATTTCATCCTTGCTAAGATCCGACCAATCAAATTCTGCGAAAATATCCGGGGGGACTCCCTGTTCAGCATAATTGTTTCCTCCAAGATCGAGAATTTGGGATACGCTAAACCTGTATGTCCAGCCATTTGGTAACTGACCTCCATTTGGCAATCCGCCTCCTCCTCCTGTATAATCCCCAACTAGGGTTAAGGTGGAAATATATTTAGTCAGCAAAGCAAAAAAAGTTGTAGCAGAATATGACCCACGGTCAATGAGCACCATCACCGGTTTAAAATATTGAATTCCACGATGGGCTCCAATAAAAAAAGGCTCCGGGGGTCCAAAATCACTTCGTAAAGGTCCATTACGAGTAATGGCACTGGCAGCATGTATTCTCCTAAAAGTGAATCTTTCCAGCATGATAGGGATATTAGAAATGGCCCCTCCCCCATTTTCCCTCAGGTCCAATATGAGTCCTTGGGTATCACGGTATCTGGTTAAAACATGATCAAGGGACCTTGGATCTAGATTGTTTAAAAAACTACTATATCTGATGTATCCCACGGTACCACCAGCGATGAAATCATGGTAAAATGGACCGGTTATATGTGCATTGGGAATATAAAATTCTTCCACTGTTCTTGAAAAAAATTGCTTTCTTTCCTTTAACGGAAGGTTATATCTAGAAATATTAAACGGGGAAATCAAGTTCGAATGATCATCCCTAAGTTCATTCATCATAGCAGCCATCACATCAAATAGTGCTTCTTCAGTCATATCAGGTGATAACTGAGCACGATAACGTATCCGGATTTCATCCCAATCGACTTCTTTCAATTCAAAATAACTGTACTTTCTGTCTATTTCATTCCAGAGATAGTCAAAGTTTACAAAGGGATCGCTACTGGCATAATCGCTTTCAAAAAATATATTTTCGCAAGCGCTGAGCATAAAGGACAAGAAAAATATGGTCCATATTCTGTTCATGACTATTTCTTGTTATTGTTGATGATAAGGGTATACTGCAGCGTATGGGAAGCCATTTGAAAGGCTTCGTGTCTACCGGGAGCATGAGCGGCATCCCAGAGATAACTTATTTTACGTCCGTTACCGGATGGTTTAAACCAGCTATACTCCAGCCTTGTGCCCAATCGCCAACCGTTCAGAGACCATTTATAGGCATCCAGTACCCAGGAAGCCGGGTCAGTATCCGTCCCATCCCATTCATTGTGATATACATAAGCATAGCCGGGCCTGCGATTGAGGTTCAGTAGGCCTATGTTGGCCTGGATATCGACATACCTGCGGACAGGCTGTAAAGTGGTCTGCACAAATAAAAATTTAAAAGGGATAGGTACCAAACGAGATATGTCCCTGTTGAGCCTTCCCGCTACCATGAGATTGGCCAGATTTTCAAGGCCCATGGCGGCATTCTGCAATTCTGGATTGATACGGATATTTTGAGTAAGGTTCAAGGCAGCTCCCAATTTGATGGAGTTTTTATCATTGGACAATCTTTCTATCCGATGTAAATAATGCGCATAACTGCCCAGGTTTATAAAAAAAGCTGGAGTGATGCTTTGAAAAAAATCGCTTCTAGGAGCATTGGCTATAACTATACTGCCATTAAGGTCTATTTCGATTAGAAAGTCCTTTTTCCTGTTTTGCCTCAGCCAACCATATCCGATATGAAAACCAGCACCTGAATAAAAAAGCGGAGAAGTAGCAAAGTCTCTATATACTGGAATTACAATGCCTATAGAGCGCTGCAGAAATCTGTTGTCTTTTAAACTATCGGGATCGGATAAATTTGAAGCGTACGTGAACAATGGAATACTAACGATCATCAAGAAAAAAATAAACTTATTCATAAAATAGCATTATAACCAAATAATTATTCATTATATTTTGTATCATAGAATAAATTGTAAATATATAAAGTTTATTCAAGTAATGTAATTAGATTATATATTTATAAAATCATTTACCCCTACTTCCTATAAATTCGGTCTCTTTAGGTGGATGCTGCCTCAGAGCATTCAAAAGAGACTGGTCCCGATTATATATATCCTTTCTAAAATGAACTGTGCCATCATCCTCGGCCCAAGTAGTCATATAAAGTAGGTGAACAGGAAGAGGGCTGGTAAGGAATATGGTTTGCTCTTTTCCTAGGGCAATAGTACGTTTAATTTTGTCAGTTGTCCAATCCTTTTTGTCACTAAGTAAATATTCGACTAGCTCCATAGGCCTGCTGATGCGTATACATCCTGAACTGAATGACCTGTCCACTTGTGCAAAGAGGTTGCGTGCCGGGGTATCGTGAATGTAAATGCTATGTTGGTTTGGGAACATAAATTTTACTGATCCCAAAGCATTGTCCTTTCCGGGAGCCTGCCGGACCATGTATGGAAAATTTGAACGGTTGACATTCTTCCAGTCTACAGTCACTGGATTTACTACGGTTCCATCATTTCGGATAAGTTGCATATTTTTCTGAGAGAAGTATTCAGGATTTTTCTTTACCGCAGGGATAATATCCTGCCAAAGTATGGTGGGTGGTACTGTCCAAGTTGGTGCCAGCACCAGGTGGTTCATGACTGAACTGAAAACAGGTGTTTGTCTATATGGCCGTCCCACTATCGCCTCACAGGTAAACACGGGCTGATCATTTTCTACCACCTGCATCTCAAAATTAGCAATATTAACTTTTATATATTTCTCTCCCAATTCATCACTTAACCATCTCCATCGTTCAAGGTTAGCTTCAATGGCAGCTATGCGGTCATATACAGAAATATTTAAAGCTTCTACTGTCTCCTTTCCCACTATACCATCAGCAGTAAGCCCGTGTATCTTTTGGAATGATAAAACACTGGCATATAGCTTATCATCAAAAAATAATGAATCCGTACTCTGCCCTGCTGACAGCCTTTTTTTTAATTTAGCCACATCAGGATGGGATATTCCCTTCTCTAGTTTGATACCAGTGATCACTATAGGTTCCCACCCTCCATTAGCTTCCAGGTCTCTATAGATGGCAAGACCTTTTTTCAGATTACTGTATTCCCTATGTGAAGGGGTTAGGCTCTCTATGCTTTCAATAACCCGATCATAAACGATGGTGCTGTCGGTAAACCTGGCAAGGTCATGCCTTGCAGTCCTTTTTGCAGCCATCCATCTTGGATCTACGGTTTCTTGATCGGTTTTCCCGGCAGATAGATGGGTAGAAATCATTAGATAGGCATCGGTAAGCAGAAGTTCCAGATTTACCTTATCATCTATTTTCAGTCCTTTTTCATAAAATACTTTTTCGACCAAAGCTTCAATAGCCATAAGATGGTAATCTTGTGGATGCAGCCCATCCTGGGATATATTACGGATGACGTAAAGCATTTCGTTAACTTTATCTATATTGCCCCACTTGGGCAGGACGATCTGGTCTTCTTCTTCGTACAGGGCAGCAATGCTTTCAAGATTATAAATAAGATCACCATGAAATTTCCCTGGAATACCGGTATCAGCTTTTAATCGCTGCTTAAATCTATCGGAAAATTCACTGTTACGACCACAGCCCACGCAGAGAAATAGTACTAATAATAGATAATATAAAGCAAAACCGTAAAATTTCATATTTAAGTTTAGCGTAAACATAATAAACCCCAAACTAGTAATAAATACTGGTTTACCATTCAGAGAAATTTAAAAAATTTACAATAAATCCACATTATTAAACTATAACATTAATTTTTATAAGTATTGGTTTTCACCCTTATTAATACCTTTATTCAAAGATAAAATGAAAAAAAGCTTTCCTTAATTTTTCGATCATCAGTGTCGATTGATGGATGACTGCTTTGGAAGAAATAAATGCTGTTAAAATCATACTTCCTGAAGATATTAGCGTAAAGCACATTAATCCGAAAGTTGTAAAAAATGGTTTTTTTTAAATATATATAATTATGTGAATTGCCTTTTCCAGGTTTGCCTGAAGCATCATCTATAAGAAAATAGTATGGAATTAACTGTTGTCTTACTTATTATTTGATCAATAACAAACGTATAATGAAACGGGTAATCCAAGGTTATGATAGAGACATATCAGCAAGTTTATAAGCATAAATTTAAGTATAAAGAAATTAGTCTCCAGATTATAAATAATAGAGTCATCCATTTAAGGGTGTTTTTATTCTGGCTCATCATTCGTAATAGTTACCATGTATAACATCCAGTATTTAATTGGTTGCAACAGCCTATAAAGCAAATAAATGATGAGGATAAGCAAAATCTGGATTGATATTCTAAGTACTGCGGTTCTTTTTCCCTAATTTTTCTTAAATTTAATAGTATGTGATATGAATACCTCTGCCTATCACAAATGTCCATTTGTAATTAATAAATTTATCCCTACCTTAAAACCCTATTTATCAGTAAACCTATAAATTTCCCATGAGTAACCTTAATATTAAAGCAGTGGCTGAGCATACTTATGATGCCATTGTAGTCGGCTCCGGCATTAGCGGCGGTTTTGCAGCCAAAGAACTTTGTGAAAAAGGATTAAAAACACTGGTGCTTGAAAGAGGACATCTGGTCACACATTTAGAGGATTATGTATCCATGAATAAGGATCCCTGGGAGTTTGAAAATTTTAACAGATTGACCTATAAAGACAGGGAAGATTTTTTTGTGCAGGCCAGAAGTGGTTTTGTAGGCGAAGAAAACAAGCATTTTTACCATAATGATAAGGCAGATCCATATGAGGAAAAGCAGGGTTTTGACTGGATTCGTGCTGATGTAGTCGGTGGCCGTTCTTTACTTTGGGGACGCCAGTGCTATCGCTGGTCCGATCTTGATTTTGAAGCCAATGCAAAGGACGGCCATGGTGTGGACTGGCCCATAAGATATAAAGATCTAGCTCCATGGTATGATTATGTAGAGGGATATGTAGGGGTGTCTGGCGAAAAAATGGGCCTAACACATGTTCCAGATGGTAATTTTCTACCTCCCATGGATATGAATTGCCTCGAAAAGCACATTAAAAAAGAAATAGAAAGTAAATTTCGTTTCAGGCATATGACCATAGGCCGTGTGGCAAATTTGACAAAAGAACACAATGGACGAGGAGCATGCCAGTCCAGAAACCGCTGCTCTAGGGGCTGTCCGTATGGGGCATATTACAGTAGTAATGCTGTAGCCCTTCCTGATGCAGCCAAAACAGGGAATATGACGCTCCGACCCAATAGTATGGTGCATTCGGTAATCTATGACGAGCAATCCGGCAAGGCCAGAGGCGTAAGAATAGTAGACCGCGAGTCAAAAGAAATGATCGAATATTATGCTAGGATAATTTTCCTTAATGCTTCTGCTCCCGGTACTGCCGCGATTATGCTCAATTCTACATCAGATAGATTTCCTAATGGTATAGGTAATGACAGTGGCGAATTGGGTCATAATATCATGGACCATCACTATAGACTGGGGGCTTCAGGGACTTTTGATGGATTTGAAGAAGTATATTACCAAGGTCGCAGACCAAATGGTATCTATATTCCCCGTTTTAGAAATATCAATGAACAGACCAAAACAGCTGCGTTTTTACGTGGATACGGTTATCAGGGTGGTGCGAGCCGGACAAATTGGGCCCGCGGTGCAAATGATAAAGCATTTGGGGCCAATTTCAAAGACAATTTGGTGCAGGCTGGGCCTTGGAGCTTTAGTATCACAGGATTTGGGGAAGTCCTACCGTATCATGACAACCATATGTACCTCGATCAAAACCAAAAGGATCAGTGGGGATTGCCCAAAATGGTCTTTGACGCACGCTATAGAGAAAATGAAATGGCCATGAGGGAATATATCAAATCTGATGCTGCTGAAATGTTGGAAGCTGCAGGATTGAAAAATGTCCATACATGGGATAACATAGGCTCCATAGGAATAGGAGTCCATGAGATGGGCATGGCGAGGATGGGAAAAAATCCTAAAAGCTCCGTTCTGAACAAAAACAACCAAGTACATAATGTGCCTAATGTCTATGTGACAGATGGCGCCTGTATGACATCTTCAGGGTCTCAAAACCCCTCTATTACTTATCTGGCACTTACTGCTAGAGCGGTGGATCATGCCATCAAAGAACTTAACCGTACCAATTTATAGCCTATTAAATATGAACAGAAGAGAAGCATTGAAAGGAACTGCCATGATATTGGGTTATGCTTTGACGGGCAGTACCATAGCCACCTTAATCCAGTCATGCGAACCCGGTAGTAAACTTTCGTGGACACCACAAGTAATCAGCGAGGGACAAGCCAAAACTCTTTCAGCCCTGATAGATAGGATCCTTCCTTCCACAGATACTCCCGGAGGAATAGAAGTTGGTGTAGACCGATTTATAGATAAAATTCTTTGCCAGGTATTCCCAGTGGATGTACAAGAAAGTTTTTCAACTGGTATTGATATTTTTAACCAATATGCCAAAGCACAATATGGACAGCAATTTATAAAACTTAGCCATGTGGAACAGGATGCCATAATATCGGCAGTTGAAGAAAAGTCAGACCCACTGCCCGGATCACTGTGGAATTTATCTGTGAAAGATGCTGCAGACTTTCCATTTTACAGAATGACCAAAGAATTAGCCCTTATCGGTTATTTCCAGTCTGAAAGGATCAGTAAAGAAGTCCTTAAATATAATCCCATACCGGGGCCTTATATCGGATGCCTACCTTATAGTGAGGTAGGAAGTAACTGGTCGGAATGATTACCGATATTAAAAAAACAATTTTCAGTTTACAGGTATTTAATACGGTATTAAAAAAATTTAATTAACAATCTGACATTCACCTCATTAATTTCCTTGTACGGAAGCCAAAGAAATCTATCTGTAGGTAAATTACTAAGGCTAAACAAGATATATATCTCCATAGGATCTCTAAAAAGTAAAGAATGCAAATGCAGACTACTGCAAATGCATTCTTTACCTCTTCTCTTATTTATGAGGTAATCATTATCTATTGCAATTATATTATAGTTCCAAAGAAATTCTTTGGCCTCCATTGGCAGCAGATTCGTATATAGCTTCTATTATTCTTACATCCCTCAATCCCATTTCACCAGGTACAGGAGTATTAGGATCATTATTAAGGACACGCTGGGCAAAATCATCCATCTGAAGTGCCTGCTGGTTTACTTGCCCATGATGGATTACCCTTTCATGGGTCTCTCCTCTTTGACCGCTATAGTAAAAAGCTGGAGTAAGTTCAAAATAACCCTCCTCTGTCTCCGCCCGGTGACTATCCTCATCTGCCCAAAAATTGCTTTCGCACTTGGCTACCGCACCACTAGGAAATTCCAGTTCAAATTCCATAGCTTCGTCGACATCATTAAATATGTCTGGTCTTTGTTTTGTCAGTTCATTAGCAGTGACCGCTATTGGGTTCTCTCCTATGGTATAAATCGCTGCCTGAATATTATAAATTCCCATATCCCAAACCGAACCTCCGCCCAGCGCTCTTCTCGCTCTCCAGTTTTCCGGATCATCGACATATAATTTAAAATCACTTTCAATTTCAGTAACCCGGCCGTAAACCATATCTCTTCCCAAGTGCATAATCTCCTGATGATAGGGGTCAAAATGCAACCTGTACCCTACAGACATAAGCTTACCTGCTGCATCACGGGCTGCTATCATCTGTTCAGCTTCAGCTACAGATGGAGCTATAGGCTTTTCACAAATTACATGTTTCCCTGCCTGAAATGCCCTGATAGCAAATTCTGGATGTAGGGCTGGAGGAAGCACTAAATAAATGACATCAATATCATCATTATGAGCTATCTCGTCAAAGTTATCGTAGTTGTAAATGTTTTCAGCTGGAAAACCATACTTCTTTTGAAATCGAGTACCAGATTCGGGAGTTCCAGTCACCACGCCAGCCAATCTACAATATTGGGTTTCCAGTAGTGCAGGTCCTAACTGATCTGTACTGTATTCGCCTAACCCCACTAGCGCTATCCCCACCTGTCTGTCAGGTGCTGCTTGTATAGGACCATCATTTTCTTGCGTACAGGATTGACCAATTAATGCTGGCGCTACAAATGCTGAAGCCCCTACCCCTAATGAGAAATTTTTTAAAAAATTCCTGCGCGATTTGTTCTGGTTAGTAAATTTCTTCATAATTCTAGCTTAAAAGGTTTTTAGTGAATGATAATTTCTTATTCTGTTTTTCAAACACCAAACCAGTCAAATATTAATTGTATTAAACCATAAAATTTCTTAAAAATTAACTATTATTTTATATATATTATATGAAAAATTATATTATATGCCATTTAAATAATTATGTTATTGTATCCTAAAATAGCCATATTGAGTAAAATGTTCTATAAAGGGCAACAGGAATATGACTATATTACTTTATTCAATAAAAATAAAAAATGGTTATATTAATACTTAAATGTATTAAGTTTATATTATCCGTTTACACAATGACCTTTGATTTATGACCTTTTTATTTTTATTATTGTATAATATCTTTTTAGCTTATCAAACTCCTATTAAATGTTTTGAACTCCGCTCAGAAGGTATTGATAGAAGCCAATTACCCATTTTTATTATCAGCGAATTATCTTACGATGATCAGTACGATTACTATCTGGAAGATCTTTTAAGCAAAAAAGAATATCCCGTACAATTCTCAGATGACCAAACCTTAATAACTTGGATAGAGGAATTTCCCCCTAATCAAACCATACGGGTAGCACTGAAGAAAAGAATAGAAAAAAAGACTTCTTTGACTACAAAAATAAATTTTCATCAAGACAATAATGGAATATTGGCGACCACGGAAGGAAAGCCCATACTTTTTTATCAAAGCAAAGTAACAGGGCCAGAAGGTAATCATGCTGAATACTATAATCGAAGTGGATTTATTCATCCGCTATATAGTCCTGCTGGTAAAATACTAACAGATGGCTTTCCCAAAGGTCATACCCATCAAAACGGAATATTCAATGCATGGACCAATACTACATATGATGGCGAGCACCTTGACTTCTGGAACAGACAAAAGGGCCTCGGTACAATTCAACATGAAAAATCGATTACCGTTCACCCAGGAAAAATTTCCGGGAAAATGGTCACTATTATCAGACATATCAGCTTACTCCATGGTCCCATTATAGAAGAAAAATGGACAATAAAAATATACGGAACAGAAAAATACTACATGTTTGACCTTTGGTCAGAACAGGTAAACATTAGTCAAGACACTTTATTTTTAAATGAACATGATTATGGAGGTATGGCATTTAGAGGAAGTAAATCGTGGAATAGGGATGATTCAGTCCATTTTAGTAATACATGGCAAGTATTGACAAGTGAGGGATTAACAAATGAAACAGCTAACCATTCAAAGGCTGCTTGGGTAAATGTCTACGGAATCATTGATGAATCAAATGCAGGCCTGGCTGTATTTGGGTTTCCCAGTAATTTCAGAGCTCCGCAGTCCGTCAGGGTACACCCAGATATGCCTTACTGGGTATATACCCCTGTAGCCGAAGGAGCTTTCTATATAATACCCGGCCAAAAATACATCAGCAGATACCGGTATATAACTCATGACGGATCTATTGACTTGACAGAATTGAACAGGATTCAATCAGATCTCTCACAACCGGTAAAAGTAAAGACAATCAGGCGATGATATGTGTGGCTTCAAAACCACATAAAAAAAGCCCACTTTAACATAAGTAGGCCTTTAATGGGATAAAGTCAAAATAGCGAGCTTATTTAAATATATATATATTTATCCAATATGTTATAAATATCAGTTTAATTATTTTTTATCATTACAAAACACATTCTATATTTTAAATCGCATTCTTATTTTATACTATCCACAGCCATGTTTTGGCTTAATACGATGTAATCATATAATAATACACTAGACACGATTTGCATTCGGATCCAATTTATTTTTTTCATGATGGACAATTTTTTCTAAAAGTGCCAAATGGATAGAACTTTCGTACCTGACTTACTCCGAACACTGACTGATAAATCCATTGTTTTTTATTTACCTGTAAAGTCATCAGCGACATATAACTGATCCAAAATATAAGGAGCGTACCTCCTACTCGGTTACATGTACCCTGGGTGCAGCACATATTTATCCTCATTCAAACCTTTCCTAAAAGCATTATCCATATGAAATTTCAATATTTCTAGTAATTCCAATAAAAGGTCTAACCTAAAATTATCATTTACTCTATTACCATCTATCGCATCTTCAATTCTAAAATGTTTTCCCAATCATCGTCTCCTCCAAAACCGACCCTCCTTCATTCAGTCCTCCCATGTCTATATATATAAAATCCAGCAGTACACCTGGATCTATCATATGGATTTTAAGAGTATGCTTTCCGGGTGCCATTTTTCCTATGGATATGGATTTTGATGATTTGTTGCTTAACACATTTTGCTTCCACTCTTCACTTCTTCCCTGCGTCTTGAAATCTATAATCTGTATAGGACTATTATCGACAGATATCCCTATCCTCAATTTATATTGATCAGTCAGAGGATGTGTGGGCAAGGCATTAATGATCACATCAGCTTGATCGGCTTCATTGAAAGTATAGAAATCATAGCTGAGTGTAGGACTGTTTTCTTCTACGGTTTCGGATACAGACGAAGTCATTTTGATGGGACCTGATTCCATGACCGTCCCTGAATGCCCAAAGTCCTCTACCCTCTCCCAATGTTGCTCATTAGATCCGCTAATATTAGAATAATTTTCTGCGTAAATCACTACCACTTGATCATTTTCCACATGCTTGGCGTCCGGTGGCAGTCCGGGTCTATTTTCAGCTAAAACAGTAACCGTGTAACTTTTCAGTGGTGTTTCGATTATTATTTGACCCTGATGAAATGAACCAGCTGTATCTATATGCTCCCAGTCTACGTCTACCCATATTCTTTTATGAAAATTTTCATCTTCATAAAGGTTACCTTTATTATCACTTAGTTTTATCCAATCATGTGACGTACTGGCCTTCCAATAAAAGGTACCAGAAGTATCTTTATGAGAATGCACTATATCAATAAAATACTTTGACTTTATCCAAGAATTATATTTTGGAAGAGTTTCGGACTGATTGGATCCATATGAAACTTCGGGTCTAATAGAAAATTGGTTTCCTACCCTATTTTCTGCCTGGTCAATTTCTATATCAGGATCTTCAAATACAGGAAGTTTCCTGGGGGCCATATCCATCATATTTTCCCATTTACCATCCAGTAACTCCTGGTTAAAATAACGTGTTTCTTCCACTATATCATGGTAGGCTTGGTGACTTTTTTCTTTATAATTAAGCGCGGCCAATTTATTAGTCTCGGAAGCCAAAAAAGCTTTGTCCCTATATATAAATTTTTTATTGATCAAAGATGCAGCTCTAATAGGGTAATATATCAATTGATAATAGGCGGGAAAGAGATTTTCCGGAATTTTTAACCCGCTAACCATGTGCTCAATTACTTCATAGGCATTTAATCTTTTTTGGGCTTCATCTCCTCTTCCCATATGGTTATAGCCGGTATTTTGAACAGGCCGGGTAGGCTCTGTCTGACTCCAGCCCATAAATTCAGGCTTTCGCTCAAATGCCAGTTTATAATATTCCCACATGGCGTCACTAAACTTCTGTCCCTGTATGCTGCCAAATATGGAATGATGCCAACCTGTGAAATGAACTTTGGTTGATTTACTTTCCATAAAAGCATCGGCAGAATAAGCCATATCTAAAAACAATTGAATACTATATTCATGAGGCTTTATGTCACCTACATTAAGCACCCATAACGCTCTGCTTCCGCGTTCATATGCTTTTATCATTTCATACCTTATCAGGGAAGGGTGGGTGGTGTTTAACCAAAGATAATCATGAGGCCTCCCCCAGTAGGACGTGTGGTAATAAACTCCGGATCCACCTTTTCGGGATTGTTCTGCACGGTTGGCCAATCGTTTTATATACCCATAGTTATCATCCGGCCACACCAGGATTACATCATCAGGAACTATTAGCCCTTGGTCGTACACATCCAATACTTCTTTATAAGCTGTAAATGCCTGAGGCACATCTTCTACAATTTTATGATATTTTCCCAGTATATTTCTCTGGTCATCTATGACGCTTTGCAATACTTCTACGGCTTCTGCTTCACTTACTCCCTCCATACCGCTGTCATGTATTCCTCTCATACCTAATGTATAAATACCGTGAAGGTCTCCGCTGTCCTTTATCCTTTCTTCCCAGTATTCCTGAACACCTTTTCTATTAGTGAGATAATTAAAAGCGCCTCTTTTGGATTTATCCCATTCATCTACGTTGTTTCGGAGCATCGGCTCAGCATGGGATGAACCTATCACTATCTGATACTCTTTGGCCATAGCTACATTTCCCGGATAGTAAAAAAATGCTTTGGTACTGGGATGCATGGCTGGCCAGATCAGGTTGGCTTTCAGTCTTAAGAGCAATTCAAAAACTTTTTCATAGGTTTTCGTACCGATATCTCCGGTACCAGGGTCAAAAGTCTTGGCTGCCCAGGGCTGCAAACCCCAGTCCTCATCATTGATGAAAATACCCCTGTATTTAACTGTAGGTCCTTCGGAGATAATGGGAAGATTGGTTACCACCGGCTGATCATTTGGGTTCACAGGGACATCCGCCCACCAATGCCACGGTGAAACTCCTAACAGTCTGGATATTTCAAACACCCCAAATGCAGTGCCTCTATCGTCTGAACCTGCGATAATCAGTGTTTTTCTATTGTTCTCCGGGGTTGAAACTGCTTTAATTATATACTGTTCCCATTTCCCTGAAATAGAGGTAATATCTATCGAATTATGCGGGATTAATTTATTGAATAAACTAGAATGGATATTCCCGATAAAGACAGCATCGCAATCTGTGCTATAATCACTGGTAACTTTTAACTTGATCCCTGTAATTTTTTCTAAGTCCTGAGAAAAAAGATGGGCGACAATAGAATCTAGAGCACTTCCTTTCGGATCATAAATAATGGCCACTTCCTTAGTAAATGTAAATTCTTGCAATAGCGAAACTGAAGTATCATTAAATCTGACAGCACTGCACTTTACCGAAAGTAGGCATACCGTGAAAATGCCCATTATAACAAGAAACCTCATATAACACCCTATTAAAAAAAATCGTCCAAAGCCAATCTGGCAATGGACGATAATGAATATTTATACGTATGCTTTAGCCGTCTGCTTAGCTATCCCCAAGCCTTCAATGCCCAGCTCCATCACATCACCTGGCTTCAGATATCTGGGTGGATTTAATCCAAGTCCCACCCCTGCAGGAGTGCCAGTAGAAATTACATCCCCTGGAAGCAGACTCATATACTGGCTGATGTAGCTTACCAATTTTGGTATGTCAAAGATAAGATCTGAAGTAAAGCTGTCCTGCAGCATTTCCCCGTTTACACTTAGCCAAAGGCGGAGCTGGTGAGGATCTTTGATTTCATCCTGCGTAACCAAATATGGGCCTATAGGAGCAAAAGTATCACAGCTCTTACCCTTCACCCACTGTCCGCCATGGTTAAGCTGAAAGTCACGCTCGCTCACATCATTATGCAGCGCATATCCAGCTACATAGTTCATGGCATCCTCTTCTGACACATATGCAGCCTTCTTGCCTATAATTACAGCAAGTTCCACTTCCCAATCCGTTTTTACTGATTTTCTAGGGATGATCACAGGATCAAAGGGACCTGACAGGGAAGAACTTGCTTTCATAAAAAGAATGGGCTGTTCCGGTATGTCCGCTCCCGTTTCTTTGGCATGTAGAGAATAGTTTAGTCCCACACAGATGATTTTGGATGGCCTGCATATGGGACTGCCCAATCGTACAGAATCATCTACCTTTGGAAGGTTTTGATGATTGTCGTCCAGCCAGCGCTGTAACCTTTCTATACCGCCGTTTCCAAAAAAATTCTCATTCCAGTCTTCTCCAAACTGACTGCAGTCCAGTCTCTGACCTTCTGATGTTTCTATACCCGGTTTTTCTGCTCCCGATTGTCCAAATCTGATAAGTTTCATGCTAATTATGTTGTATTAAAGTGTGGTGTTATTTTTTTGTAAGTAATGATATATAGGTGGAATAGAACCTATCCCGTTGTTATGGCTTTAATTTTATGAATCCTCCGTCTACGGGGAAGTTGCTTCCGGTAATAAAAGATGCCTCATCAGAGCAAAGATAAAAAGCCAGGGAAGCCACTTCATCCGGAGTCCCCATTCTACCTATAGGCTGTGTTTTAGACAATTTATCAAACATTTCTTTTTCCTGTCCGGGATAATTTTTCCCTATAAAATTATCCACGAAGGGAGTATGTATTCTGGCTGGAGAGATGCAGTTGCATCTGATATGGTGGTCTACATAATCACAGGCTATGGATAAGGTCATGGTGAGCACGGCCCCTTTGGTCATGGAGTAGGCAAAGCGGTCGGGAATACCCACTTCTGATACTATTGAAGCCATGTTCAGGATCACCCCTCCCCTTGTTTTCATCGAAGGAATGACCGCCTGGGCACAGTTATATACTCCTTTTATATTGACTTGGTACAGCCTGTCAAAATCTTCTTCAGTGGTACTTTCAAGGTTTCCCACATGGGAAACTCCGGCATTGTTGACCAGAATATCTACAGGTGAGTCTATCCTGCTTATGGCACTACGGACTTCAAGCTGCTTACTGACATCACAGGTATCGAATATGGTATCATACCCTAATAGCTGTAATTCATTTTGAACGCTATTTCCAGTATGCGCATTGTTATCCCAAAAAACCACTTGTGCACCGGCTTTTGCAAATCGCTTGGTAATAGCCAGCCCTATTCCACTGGCTCCCCCGGTGACCAACACTGTTTTTCCTTTCATCTTAAATTATATTTTTCATTATAAAAATTAATTCTTTATTTAATAGTGTCAATTGGATAAACCATTATTGACTTATTGAGAACCTGATTTTACGGATACAGGGGTTAACCTCCCTGCAAGAAAACCATAGATAGCTACAATGATAAAGCAGCAAAATGGCACTAAAAAAGCCATATTGATACTGCCTGTCAAATCTGATATCTGTCCTTGCACCGAAGTAAGTACTGCTCCTCCCACTATAGCCATAATCAAACCGGCCCCTCCTAATTTGGAATCATCCCCTACATGCTGCAGCCCCAAACCAAAAATGGTAGGAAACATCAGCGACATGCACCCTGAGACCAGCAACAAAGCTATCACTCCACTCATGCCCGATCCTATTATAGCAAAAAGCGTCAAGAACCCAGCTATAATAGACAATATACATAAAAGCTTAGCAGGGGCCACCCATTTCATGATATATGTAAAGATAAATCTGCATACCAAAAATATGACAAGTGCAATAATATAATAAGTGGCAGCTGATTCCTCGTTTACCTGAAGTTCTACCATTACATATCGGATGGTAAATGACCATATTCCGATCTGAGCCCCTACATAAAAAAACTGGGCTATAACCGATCCGACATAATTACGGTTGGATAGCAATCTTCCTGCCGATGCGGCCATGTGCAGTTCATTTGTATCCTTAATCTTAGGCATTTTGGTAAAGACTATTAGCAGCCAAAGGAAGAGAAGCACCAAAGCGACACCGACATATGGCCCCATTACAGCCGTCAACTCTGTAGACTGTATTTCTTTGAGCTGAACAGCAGTCATACCACTCCGCTCCTCTCCAGTAGCCAGATTGAGGTTAGACAGTATAAAATATTTGCTCAATAAAGCACCTGAAATCGAGCCTATAGGATTGAAAGCCTGTGCTAAATTTAGTCTTCTGGTAGCAGTTTCGGGAGGACCCAGTTCTAGGATATACGGATTAGCTGCTGTTTCCAGGATAGAAAGCCCTCCTGCCAATATGAAAAGGGCAATGAGAAAATGACTGTACTCAATGGTAATGCTGGCCGGATAAAAAAGCAATGAGCCCAAAATAAACAGGCCCAAACCGATCAGAATGCCCGTTTTATAGCTGTACTTCTTTATCAAAAGAGCAGCAGGTATGGCCAGGCAAAAATAGGCACCATAAAAAGCACTCTGGACAAATGAAGTCTGAAAATCAGTCAAGCTGAGAATCCGCTTAAAAGCAGCCAACAGCGTATCCGTCATATTATTGGCCAGGCCCCACATAAAAAAGAGGCTGGTTATAAGCACAAATGCCAGATGTGATTTTCTCATAATATAATGGTTATGTCAGCGATCTGTCAAGATGAACATAGCCACCGTCGGCAAAAAGGAACTGACCGGTGGTATGGGATGAAACCTCTGATAGTAAAAAAACTGCAAGAGCCCCCATCTCTTCGATCGTGGTCATTCTTTTTCCTAAGGGTATCTTGGATACTATTTCCTGTTCCTTTCCCTTTGGATCTTCAAAGGTCCTATCCAGCCAGTTCCTATATAAGGGAGTCATTACTTCAGATGGGAGTATTGCATTCACTCGGATATCGTAGGGCAATAGTTCTGCTGCCCACTCTCTGGTCAGTGCCAGCTGGGCCCCTTTAGAAGCCGCATATCCAGATGTGCCACCCTGCCCTGTAAGGGCTACTTTTGAACTGATATTTATGATAGAACCTTTGCTTTCTTTTAATTGTGGAAGAGCAAAGTGGACAAGGTTGTAATAATGAAACAGATTCATTTCTACAGAATTTTTAAATGCCTGCGGACCGGCTTCTAATCCTGCACCGTCATTTACGCCTGCATTGTTTACTATTCCGTATATACTCCCAAATTCTTTGATAGCATATTGGACCACTCTCTTGCAAAAATCCACCTCTTGCAAATCGCCGATGATATGTCCGGCTTTTTTTCCCCTATCAGCTAATTCCCTGATCAAGTGATGGGTTGCTTCTTCCGATTTGGTAGCAATAATAGGAATACCATCCTCTTCGGCAATGGCCCGGGTGATTCCTTCCCCTATTCCCTTTGATCCTCCAGTTACGATGATGACTTTATTCCTCAATCGAAGATCCATTCAATTTTTATTTAAAGGTTATAGAATTTTTTTGCGTTCAATCCCATTATCTGGCTTTGTTCTGATGCTGATAATTTGCTGATATACCTTTCCACGGCTCTGATGACCTCACCATATTCTGCTGCTACCAGACACACCGGCCAGTCGGATCCAAACATCAATCTCTCCGGACCAAAGGCTTCCAAAACTATATCTAGATAAGGCTCCAAGTCTTCAAATTTCCAACTTTGCCAATCTGCCTCGGTCACCATTCCTGAAAGTTTACACATGACCCTATCTTGCTTTGCCAGAGCAAAAATATCTTTGCGCCACTGTTCCATCTCTCCGGTTTTGATAAGAGGCTTTGCCATATGGTCCAAAACCACCGGCATCTCATTATAACTTTCCAAAGCTTTTAAAGTAGCCTGAAACTGTGGCGTTTTGATCAGTAAATCATAGGTAAAATTGTACTTGTGGAGTAGACGTAAGCCTTTTTGAAAACCGGGCTGAAGTATGAATGCCGGGTCAGCTTCATCCTGCAGCGAATGACGGAAACCTTTCATCAGGGGCTGGCTGACATAGCTTTCGAGCTTTCCCTCCAGATCATCACCCAACAGGTCAACCCATCCTACTACCCCCATTATAAAAGGGTTGTTCTTGGCCAAATTCAGTAAGAATTGTGTTTCTTCATCATTTTGCCTGGCCTGCACAGCTACACAGCCATTTATCATATGTTCCTTAAGGAGCGGTTCCAAATCCCTAGGCAAAAAGTCCTTCCTGATACGTCCCATCCCTCCATCTATCCATAAATATGATGTGGGATCATAATTCCAAAAATGCTGGTGGGCGTCTATTCTCAAAGCATCTTTATTCATATTTTTTTATTTTCTAAATTTAGAAATCCTGTTATTAACTTTGAAATTCTATATAAAAGATACCATGGCTTTAATTACTTCATTGTCTGGATGTATCCATTCTTTAAACATACCGATCATATCCTGAAATTTTTCCTGATGAGTGATGTATGAAGAAGCAGGAAATTTTTTATGTGCCAAAACATCAATGACGTAATCAAAATCCTCTCTAGTGGCATTCCTGCTGCACATAATCGTAGTTTCTTTGGCATGGATGGCGGGATGATTAAAGATAAGATCGCCTTTGGATAAACCTACCATGATAAACCTGCCTCCATGGCTCAGGTATTGTGGCCCGGATTCGAGGGCCATTTTGCTTCCGGTGGCATCAAAAACTGTCTGGCATAAGTCACCGCTAGTATAATCTGCGATTTCGTCCACCGAATCAGCACCTGCTATTATAGTTTTATCTACACCTATTTCATTTTTTGCAAACGCAAGCCGCTTTTGGTTAATATCCAAAGCTATAACTTCTGCTCCGCGAAGTTTTGCCAATGCCATTAAAGCCAACCCAATAGGACCGCAGCCCATCACCAAAATGGTTTGTTCACGGCTAACCTCAGCTATCCTTACAGCATGGGCTGCAATCGCTAAAGGTTCTACTATAGCCATTTCCTCATAACTTAGGTGGGGAGTAGGTACCAGAATATCTTCAGAAACACTCAATGTTTCCTGCATCCCCCCATCTACATGGACGCCCATTACTTTCATTTGTTTACAGCAATTGGTTTTTCCCTTAATACAGGCAATACATTTCCCACAGTGCAGGTAAGGAATAGGGACCACCTTGTCATGATTTTTAAATAATATTGATCCATTGGAATCCACTATCTCTGCCGCCAATTCATGGCCTAGAATTCTAGGGTATGAAAAGTAGGCTTGATTTCCTCCATAGGCATGTATATCTGTCCCACATATACCTATTCTTTTGATATCTATAAGTACTTCTCCTTTACCCGGAACAGGTTTAAGTTTTTCTTTAAGTAAAAAATTACCAGGACTTTCGCATATGATGTATTTCATGCTTCAATGGGTAATAGTAAAATAATAAGTAACCGCCTAACAGTAACTCTAGGTACGATATTTTTCCCTTTTTTGGAAATTTTTACTTAGCAATCTTTATCCTTCCTACATTTAAAGAATTGCCCTTAAGCTCGAGATTTATTTTTTTATGTATGACCGTAAATTCTTTCTCATTTGGATGGATAGCTTTGGGTTCATCAAATGAATTGGCTATAGTTAGATCATCTGAGGCTATTTCATACCATTTCCCTTTTTCTTTACCATTATACCTCCCATCCAAGCTGATACTGATTAGCTGTCCTGAAGGATTGGTATTGACTATTTTAAAGATCAATTCCTGTGTATGGTCATCTATGGTCGCAGAGGCATAAATCCCTTCTTCACCTGCCAGGCTCTGCCCATTATATGTTATATCCAAAACATGGTTACCAGCGTTGGTGGAAAAAAGTTTTTGAACATAATAGTTTGGAGTGGCATAGGCCTGAAGGTTGTCAAACCAGATCATATCAGGTGCCCATTGCCAGGCATTTACATGTGCTAATAACGGAGCATATGATGCCAATCTTACAATATCCGCATTTCGCTCCAGCCCCGTCATAAACGCTGCTTCTGACAGTGCTGCTTCCCAGTTGTTTTTCTTTAGTGGATCTTTTTCTGTAGTACTATGTGCTGCATATTCTCCTGCAAAAACTTTTGGGCCGTTTCTATCATAATTATCATATCGACGGGCATTGGTTCTAAACCATTCCGGAGATCGGTAATAATGTTCATCTATCAGTTCTGCGTTTCGCTTGGTTAGTTCTTCCCATAGGTAATCAAATTCTTTTCCATCCGGTGAGGGACCTGAAGTAGATACGATTATGATATCTGGATAAGCAGCTTTTATAGCCTTTTCAAAAATATCAGCACGCTCAATGTATTGTGGCCCCCAGTTTTCGTTTCCGACTCCGATGTATTTCAATCCAAAAGGTTCAGGATGTCCCATCTCGGCTCTTTTGTTTCCCCAAAAGCTATCCAAAGGACCGTTGGCAAATTCTATAAGGTCAATGGCATCCTGTACATATTCGTCCAGGGCAGCTAACGGAACCATTTCGCCTGAATTGTACTGACATGCCAATCCACAGCTGAGAATAGGAAGTGGTTCGGCTCCCAGATCTTCTGAGAGTTGGAAATATTCGAAAAAGCCTATGCCGAAGGACTGAAAATAATCTGGAGCATTTCTATGGGCAAATTCAACGTTCCAACGGTTCATCAACAAATCTCTTTCCTCCATTTTGCCGATCGTATTCTTCCATTGGTAGCGGTTATCCAGGTCAAATCCCTCTACTATACATCCTCCTGGAAAACGTAGGAATCCAGGTTTCATGTCAGCCAGCAACTGTACCAAATCTTTCCGCATACCCCGCTTCCGACCCATCCATGTATCTTCGGGAAATAGGGAAACCATGTCCACATCGAGCTCTCCCTCTCCTTCCAGCAATATCCGAAAGTTTATGTTGTCTGCTGTTAGTTTAGATGGCATCATGACTTCATATTCCTGCCATTCGTCCGTTAATTCTTTAACAGTCCCTTCTGCGGCCACTTCATTTCCTTGTCCTCTGAGCTGTGCTTTAATAGAAAGGCTGTTTCCTTTGGCTACTCTGGCCAAAAAGGTCAAACGGTAATTCTCCCCTTCTTTGACTGCCATGCTCCTAAAGCCATCATTTTGCATACCAAAGGTACCGTTATCATTCAGGCGCTGGAGCCGCAGGTATCTTCTGTTTTTACCCTCTTCTTCATATCCTTGTACAAAATGGTATCCTTCCGCCCCATCGTGCGCCACCCTACTCCAACCCATAAATGGACTGGGAAACTCAAAAGAACTGTTTTTGATCATTTCTGCATATAGACCACCATCCGCTGCAAAATTGATATCTTCAAAGAAAAGGCCCCACATATCCGGAGCTATATCCGCTTTTATATCTGTCAGGTTTATAGTAAGTGTCTTGGCTGAAGTTTGAGCCTTAGCAGTTTTAATGCTAAAAAAAGTGACCAGAAAGAAAGCAAATAAATAGAAATAGGTTTTCATAGATTGTTTATTGGAAACGTTAAGCTGATAATTTATTTATTTACATTTTTGGAGTTTGTGATTTCAACTGAGTGGTTATCCTCTGCATTAATAGAAGTATTTTCTAATCTAATATTTGATGCATGGTCTATAGATCCAGCTGTTTCTGAAATTATAGTACTGTTTTTGATCAACACATTGTCTATAGGTGAACTTTCAGCTCCGGAGATATTCATCGCTTGTTTGGATTTTGAAACCTGCATATTATAGATTTCTATGTTTCTGAAGGTAGGGATACCCAGCACTTCAGGTTCAACTCTCCTCAGCATGGTTTTCCAATGCTCCGGTATGCTGTCTTCGTGAAATCCATCCGGCAATGTGGAATAGCTATAGGCTGGATTCCAATTTAGTCCTATCTCTATGGCCACACCTACCGTATCCATGATTATATTCCGGAGATATATATCTTCTACTGTCCCACCTCTGGTCATGGCCGATTTAAATCTTAAACCTACACTGGTTCCTTTGGCCTGAAGGTCATGCGCCAGTACATGTCTAATACCTCCTGAAGTTTCACTCCCGAAGGTGATCAATCCACCACCTGCACGGGATATACTGTTTCGGATCAGTACATATTCTGTAGGGATATTTACCCTAAGCCCATCGGCATCCCTTCCTGACTTCAGGCAGAAATTGTCATCATTGCAATCTATATCACAGTTCTCCACTAAAATATAAGAAGACGAATCTATATCTATCCCATCAGTACTCGGACCATGGCCACCCAAGTTGTTTTGAATCACTAGTCCTCTGGCGGTGATATGCTGGGAATAAAGTATATGTACTGTCCAGAAGCCTGCCTGCTTCATGGTCAGGCCTTCTATGGTGATGTCAGAAGATTTGGATACTAAAAGGGTTCGGGGGCGCTTCACATCATAATCCACAATCCATCTGAGTCCTTTTGCTTCATAATCCTTACGGGTAGTCCAGTAAGTATCCCAAAAAACCTTTCCCTGAGCATGAATATCACCCTTGCCTGTAACCGCTGCATTTTTCTGCTCGATGACATTGATAAGGGCAGCAGGCCATACCATCTCAATACCCGCTACACGTGTAGGTATTTCGGGATACTGTGCTATATCCTGGCTACCGTATAGCGTAACCCCTTCATCAATCCGGAGATTAACGCCTGACTTGATAAATAAAGCTCCCGATAGGTATTCTCCTTTACGGAAGGTGACTATACCTCCCCCTTCTTCAGCACAAGTGTCTATTGCTTTCTGAATAGCTTCAGTGCTTAAGGTTTCTTTGTTAGCTACCGCACCAAATTGGTTAACAGAGTATTCTCTAGTTCCTTCGGGAAAGCTTTTGGCACCTACTTTTTCAAGCCATTCAAATTCAGGTTCAGCGTTGGATTCCTCTTTGATCGCACAGGAATAAAGAAGTAATGATAATATGCCAATATAGATTAAAGTAAAATTTTTCATTTCATTTACCGTCGAATTTAATGGTAGTTGTTCTTTTACTTAAAGGCCAATAGAAATCTTTAGATGGTGAAGGTGCAACTGGATCGTAAATTGGAATAGACGATTTAGATATGCTGCTAATTCTAAATTAGTATCTTTTAAACCCTGCACACTACTGCTTTTGCAAGTTCATAGGCGCCATAAGTATAAGAATGGGTATTGTCCCTAAGAACTTCATCCTGTCCATCCAAAGTGCTTTCTTGGGTATTAACAAATGCTTTATAGAATTATCTGGCTCCCATAATTCATACAGAATTTTACTTTTTGCCTGGAAATAAATCAGTCTCACTTCTTCTTCATTCGCAACCTGCCGTATGGCTTCTATATAATTATAGAGTGTATTTACTATTTTAAAGGATCCACCAAATAGGCGATGGATTATATAATATAAAAATCTGATTACTATTACATTAAATAACTTTAAATAAATCATAGCTTAAAGAATATTGATTTCATAAGTTTGATCTTTCCTGGTATCAAAGCTGGTGATATAATACGTTTGTCCATCCAGAATTAATTCAGCGACTTTAGCGTCTGCACCTATTATTTCCAGTTTCTCTTTGGACTTGAGCATACATGGCAGTCCAGATCCAGAAGTTATGGTAGCATGGAAAAGCCGCCCATCTTGCCATGCCATATCGACCGTAAAATTTCCTCTGGCTACCAAACCATTGATCTCCCCTCCTGACCAGGCAGCAGGTAGCGCAGGCAATAAGGTAATCTCTCCCAGATGGCTTTGAAGGAGCATCTCTCCCACACCTGATGTGCCTCCAAAATTACCATCGATCTGAAACGGTGGATGGGTGTCAAACAGATTGTTTAATGTAGAGCCTTTCAGCAACTCTTGAAAAACTTTATAAGCATGGTCTCCATCTAAGAGCCTGGCCCAAAAATTTATTTTCCAAGCCTTACTCCATCCTGTACCTCCATCACCTCTCATTTCCAGGGTACGTCGGCTGGCTTCTGCTATATCTTTATTTATCCATGGAGAAATTTGTCTTCCGGGATGTAATCCGAAAAGATGGGAAACGTGCCTATGTTCTGGATCCTCATCTTCCCAGTCTCCAAACCATTCTACCAGATTACCTTTTTTACCAATTTTCAATGGGCTGAGCATATCTCTTTTTTGTTTTATCTTAGTGGCAAATTCACTGTCTTCACCCAAAATTTCACTGGCATCAATGATATTGCTAAAGAGGTCCCACATGATTTCCATGTCCATAGCAGAGGCGATGGTGACAGTCCCCTGATATCCTTTGGGGTGGATATAAACATTTTCTGGAGAAGTGGATGGTGCGGTGAGCAGCTGCCCCTCTTTTTCTATCAACCAATCAAGACAAAACTCGGCTGCACCTTTCATCAGCGGATATGCTTTATCCCTAAGGTAGGCAGTATCGGCAGTAAATAAGAAATGTTCATACAGGTGTTGGGACAGCCATGGGCTTCCAAGAGACCAGTTGGCCCATTTGGGGTCTCCTTCACCCTGGCCGACAGGATTGGTTTGGGCCCAGATATCTGTATTGTGGTGGACTGCCCAGCCCGACATATTATAATAATTTTTGGCAGTCTGCAGACCATTATGAGCCGTTCTTGCTATATGATCTATAAGTGGTTCATTCATTTCCGAAAGATTGGTCATACCAGCTGGCCAATAATTCATCTGTAAATTAATATTCGTAGTATAATTACTTCTCCAAGGTGGATCAATAGATTTGTTCCATATTCCCTGGAGGTTAGCCGGTATGCCATCCGGTCTGGATGATGATATGAGCAGGTACCTGCCAAACTGAAAATAAAGGCTTTCCAAAGCTTTGTCCTCTACTCCCTCTTTGTAATTGATTAACCTTTCATCGATGGGACGGTCCGGAGCTTGCTGCCCGGCTAACCTGAATGAGAGGCGATCAAAATAAAACTTGTAATCAGCTATATGCGCTTCTTTTAATTGATCAAATGGCTTTCCTTCTATATCAGATATATACCCCTGTACCACAGCTTTTTCGTCCTTTCCATCTTTATCCGGACAAGTATTAAATCCGTTAAAACTTGTAGCGGCAGCTACGATCAAAACTACCTCTGAAGCATTTTTGATGTGTAATAGGCTGTCGGCACTTACCAGACCGTCATGCTGGGCCACACGTACCCTCCATTCAAACCGCATCCCATTACACGATTCGGTATCAGCATATTGGTATTGCTGAGCATTACCCCATTCCTGATCGTCGATCCTTGCTTTGCCAGTTAGGACAAGTTCATGATTGCCAATTGATTTTTGAAAGGCCAGCGGATGATCATTATCAAGGCTTAAATTCAATGTGCCAGGTTTGCTTGTTTGTAACTTTATTACCATCACCTGATCTGGAGCTGAAATAAACATTTCTCTGGTATATTGAATTCCTGATGCTATAAAGCTTGTAAATGATGTGGCATTAGAAATATCAAGGTCGCGGTGATAATCTTCCACCTCACCATCAAATGCTTGATGGATGATCAAATCCCCCATAGGCTGGTACTTCTGAGTATCAGGACCCTGCATCTTTTTGAGATAATGTACTGCTGCTTCATGGTCATCGCTGAAAAGTGCTTTCCTTACATCGCTCAGATATTTCTTAGCATCTCCATTGGGATTTAAGTTGGCGGGTCCTCCCGTCCATAGAGTTTCCTCATTTAGCTGAATAAGTTCTTTGGCTGGATCACCAAAAACCATGGCACCCAATCTGCCATTACCCAAGGGTAAAGCTTCATTCCATTCTTTGGCTGGCCTATCATACCAGAGCAATAGGTCATGCTTTACCTGAGCTTTGACCTGAACGGCACTGCTAATTAATAGTGCCACAAACATCCTCAATATCTTCATCTTCCAAATTAACACAAAGAAGTTATCAATTACTAAATCAATGGATTGTCACTAATCAATATTTTGCTTTCTTAGATTAATCTATTTGATCAATCCAAAATTTATTCATCTATTATTAATTCATGATCACTGCTTTAGCAATTGAAGAGAACTATCATTGATTTCGAATTCGTTATTTTGGATCAATCTGTAAATCTCTGCTCCCGCGGCTATTACAGGACCATATCCATGTGCTGCAAATTTATTGACCGGCCTGTGATAATAAAAGGCGGGATCAAATCCCATACCTGTACCTACACAGGTGCCCTCTACCTGCCCTCTTTCATTAACCATAGTGGATACTGCATGCCACGCCAGCATGACCATAGGTGCATGAGCTAAATCATCTATCCATCCTTCATTGATTGCCTTAGCTATGCAGTAGGCATAGATAGCCGTAGCGGATGTTTCTAAATAGGAATCGTTTTTATCTAAAAGCTGGTGCCAAAATCCGGCACCTGACTGAAGTGGGGCCAGTCCTCTGATATGCTTTTTCAAAAGATCCATCACCACCTCTCTGCCGGGATGGTTTTCAGGCAGAGCACTAAGTACTTCTATTTTAGTCAACAGCGCCCAACCATTGGCCCTAGCCCAATGAAATTCTGGGTGTACATCCATATCTTCCACCCAGCCATGCATGTACAGACCTTTGTCTTTATTGAACATTCTTTGAGAAAACAGTTCAATTTGACGGACTGCTTCATCATAATATTTTTGTTCTCCGGTAAGCTTGCCCATCTGAACGATAGCCGGTACGCTCATATATAGATCATCCAACCATATTGTATTTTTCAGAGGTCTATTTCTGGCCAGCGTACCATCTTCTAGACGATACTCTTTTGTCATGATATAATTCATGAAATTATCGACTATAGGCCTCACATCAGCATCGACTCCTGCTCTTTCTGTTTTTATAAATGCCGCGCATAATGCACCGGCATCATCCAGTGCACCGGGATGCAGGATTGAATGAAGGGCATTCTTTTGCTCTTTCATAGTCCTGAAGTGTGGGTAAAGATCTGCTATAAATTTTACCCTGTCTTTTGTATAATCTGTATATTTTTTATCTCCTGTTATTTCACCTGCTTCCAGCATAGCTGAATAGGTAACTCCCCATTCATAACTGAGCAGTCTGAAATCACCTTGCTTAAGTTGCGTGTTATGATTAAAATTCTTCGGGTCTTTTATTTCGTCCAAACTGATTTTATCCACTAAGCTGGCTGGTGTCACATCAGCTAAATAATCCCTTACTCTGTCAATAACTACTTTTACGTCTTCTTTATTCACTATCCCGTATGGAACGGGATAATCAGGTTGCAATAAATGTAAAGGAGTATTGGTATCTGTAATTTCTGTCTTTCCAGGCGTCTGACCATATACCGGGCCTAATAGCATAAATGAAATCGCTATAGTCACTCCTTTCTTTAAAAACATTTGGGAGAAATCCATTATCATATTATTAAATCGGTTTATATAATCTTTAAAACTTATATTTTCTAATGATAGGGTATATGAGAAAAGAGGTGATCTCATAAAGACCACCTCAAATAATCAATTATAACCCAATATTCAATTTATACCTGAAGATCAATAGCCTGGGTTCTGATATGCGGATCGCTCTGTAGCATCCAGCGGTCGACCATTTTCATCAGTAAGTTGTATCATGTAGTTAAACGGCCACATTCTGAAAGTATGGTGTTTTTGCATCTGGCCTTTACCTCTACCATCCTGTCCATTTCCTCCTCCTGTATTGGTGGCTACAGGCCATAACCCCACTGCGCTCGAAGCCATTTGATTATAGTGCATTACCCTTTCATATAAAATACCGGCATTGTGCAGGTCCTCCCACATGATGCCTTCTCCGAGAAATTCCCGGTTTTTTTCATTATAGATAAAATGGACAAACATATCCTGCTTACTCGACACAGTAGGAATATACCCTTCTCGCTGTGCCTCTGGGGTACCGGGAGTAAAATGGTTTTCAGTTA
Source organism: Anditalea andensis (assembly GCF_000714815.1). Lineage (GTDB taxonomy): Bacteria > Bacteroidota > Bacteroidia > Cytophagales > Cyclobacteriaceae > Anditalea > Anditalea andensis. The sequence goes on from NZ_JMIH01000039.1 coordinate 81,011, forward strand.
CCATAATAGCATTATAGGAATCTCCTGCAGCAGTGTATGGGGCCACTCTTTCTGCAGGTGTCAGATCATTGGCTTCTGGATACCATTCTACCAAAACGTTTGGTCGCTGTTCGCCTCCTTTGAATGCTGCTCTCTGTCTCAATACGTTGATATCTGCCACAGCTGAACCGAAATCCCCCTTACGGCCATAAGCTTCTGCACGGATAAGATAAGTTTCAGCCAGTCTCATCAGGATGGCATCTCGCGTACCTGCTTCGCTATTAAAGTTACTTTCATCAGAACTTCCTCCCCTCATAGGATCTACATATTTTTTTACGGAGAGATAAGGGGCTGTTTGTGTTGCCAAACCTAGATTGGCGCCATTGATAAATAATCTGTAATAATAATTGCCTGTAGTAGCGGACCTTACCCACCTTACCATAAACTGATAGGGTTGGCTCATTGCCTTCATGGAGTCAAGTGCATTTTCCCGGTCATTTTCCAAATAAATCAGCGCTCTGGCACCATTTTGTATTCTTCGTTCACCTGATCTCACTTCCGGAGCACCAGCGGGTTTATTGGCATTCCACCATGCTGCAGAGACTGCATTCCAGTTATAGGAAGTAGAGTTGCTTCCCATATTGCTGATATACTCATGGCGAAAGGTCTTGGCATACCTACTATCATGTAGCTTATCCCTAAAGTTATCATATCCCCAATCTGTAGGCTTAAAGGTACCAAAAGGACGGCCATAGATCATCGATCTGTTTACACCTGTTTGGTCTGTATAATTACCTATATGATAATTTACAGATCTGTTTCCGGTAAATCTACCATTTAAACCTATGTTGGTGTCAAACTGGGCTGCCCACAAAACCTCAGGATGCGGATTGGTCTCTGATACGGCCGGGTCGAATAAAGTATGGTAATCTGGAGCTAATCCCCCTACCCCATTGATAACTTCAGTAGCTATCTGGATGGAATTATCGAGATCGGAAGGGACATTTCCTTTATATAACATTCTCAGGTGCTCTTCAGCACCAGCAAATCCCGCCGCTTGGGCCCGGTTCAAATACAACTTGGCCAAGAAATGACCGGCAGCCCATTTGGTCAGACGGCCTTTTGGGGCACTAGTCGGAAGGTGCTCATAGGCAAACTGCATATCCGTAATCATCTGGGTATATATATCTTCCAGTGAAGCTTTTGGATAATAATAGATACCAGAATCCTGTCTTCTTGGCGTCAGTGTTAAAGGAATGTCGCCCAACTGATTAGACGTAAGATAAAAAGCCCAAGAACGCAGCATCAGTATCTCTGCCTTTCTCCTGTTTGCATAAGTTTGATCTGTACCAAATATACCTGGCTGGATATTCTCCAATACATCCAATGCGATATTACAATTATTGATATGGGGGTAAGCACCCATAGGAGCATAGTTGGAATTGGACGTTCCCAGCATATTAAATACATTACTGGCTATAGAGCTGAGGTCGTTACCATATGTACCTACTTCCATTCGCGCCCAAGCAGGGCTGGTACTCATATAAGCATCAGTTTCTGCCTGAGTGGGCCTAGCGCCACTGGCATCCCATTCATGTTTAATTCTGGCATATACATATAAACCATTGATCAAGGCTTCAAGCCCATTTTCATCATTGTAATAATCCTGTGTTAGGTTAGCTACCTGCTCTTCTTCCAGAAAATCCTGGCATGAGGTCATCGGATTGACAAGGGCCAGTGCTAAAATCCATATATATTTTTTCATAGTATATTCAATTATAAATTAAAACCCTGCTCTTAATGTGATCACAAGACTCTGAGGAAGAATGGTATTGCTGTTCATTCCTCCCAAAGGATCACCTGATGCATTTCGGTTCTCCCACGCAGTATTATCATCTGGGTTAAGACCCAGTCTCACTACATCACCACCAAAAAGAAATGGGTTAACCACCTGTACATTGATACCCAAACTGGCCATTCTAGCTCTTTGTATGATGGACCTAGGAAAATCATAACCTAGTGAAATATGTCTGATTGCTACAAATGAACCATCATTGAATTGCATAGCTGATCCGATGTTTTCCACATTGGCACCCATCGTAGGCATAGGCCATCTTCCTCCAGGATTATCAAAATCCCAAAAATCTGTTTCATATCTTCCACTAGGCCAATTGCCACCGTAGTGTGGGAAACCACCCATATAGGTTTGGCCCACTCTCGCATAAGCCATGGTACTAAAGGTCCAGTTTTTATATCTTACCGTATTGGTAATCCCTCCGGTCCATCGGGGCTGCATAGAACCTACTACTAGACGGTCATCGCTGTCTATTCTATAATCGCCGTTTTGATCCACTACTCTCACCGTACCTGGATAAAACCTATGTCCATTTTCATTGAACCTGCTCATTTCTGCTATATCTTCCGGGGTGTTTTGCCAAATTCCCGCATTTTCAAAATCAAAAAATGAATGAATGGGATGCCCAATAAAAAGGTTGTTGGCAATCATATCTTCTGCCCCATTTACCAGCTCCACAATTTGTTCTCTGTTCATTCCAAAGTTGAAATCTGTTTGCCAGGTCAGATCACCTCTGTCTACATTGATGGTAGATAGGGTAAGTTCTATACCTCTGTTTCGGGTACTACCTATATTTTCAAATTTCTGAACATAACCGGTTACTGCAGGGAGTGATCGGCCAAATATAAGACCTGTAGTAGTCATATCATATGCTTCAAAAGATCCCATAACTCTACCGCCCAATGTGGCAAAGTCAATACCCACGTTCCACTGAGCTGTTTTTTCCCAACCCAATTCTGGATTTTGGGCCAGCTGAGGCAAGAATCCAAAAGCTGGCTGACCGCCAAATATATAAGGGTTTCTGCTCAAGGGTCCTGTAGTGGTATATGGATTTACGGATGAATTGCCCGTAACCCCATACCCAAGTCGAGGTTTCAATTCATCAATCCAGGCTACATCTCTTAAAAAGCCTTCCTCCTGCATTTTCCAAGCCACTGAAAAAGAAGGGAAAAAATCCCACTTTTGACCCGGGGCCAGTACAGATGCGCCATCATATCTTCCGGATGCAGTCAATAGATATCTATCCATAAGGCTATAATTCACCCTAACCATCCAGGATTGGAGCGTATTTTCGGTAAATGAAGAACCATAACCATCCGGTCTTCCTACTGAATTAGAATTTAGGTCATACCATAAACTGGCCGGAACAATAGTATTGGAAACATTCATCGCCATTCCTTCTCTTCTTGAATATTGGGCTGACTGTAACAAAGTCATTCCTACTGTATGTACATCAGCAAATGTCTTGTCAAAAAACAACAGGTTTTCAGCCACCCAAGAGAAGTTTTCATCTCTGCTCATCCCGGCGGTATTAGGCCTTAAGGTAAGGTGATTGGAAGATCCAGGGCCTGTCCAGCTACCATTTCTGAAATTCCTCATCTGACCTCCAAAGTTTAACCTGTACTTAAGCCAGGGTGTAAAAGATACCTCTGCAAACATATTGGCCATAATAGCAGAAGCTCTTCTTTCATTAAGGGCATTGCCTATATCCATCAGAGGGTTCCATAAATTCAGATTGCCTCCTGGATTACGGATAAAGTTACCCTGCTCATCTCTTGGAACTGCAAAAGGAAATTGATCATTTGCTCTTGAAAACAAATCTTTTGATCCGGTATTACTGGTATTAGGACCCATAAAACCGAAATTCTGCTGAGAGAAAGATCCCATAACCGAGGTCCCGATAGACAACCACTTATTAGGGGTTACATCCCCATTCAGGTTTAAAGTATAGCGCTGAAAGTCCTGATCTTGTTGCACACCTTTTTGGTCAAAATAGCCAAAAGAAACGTACAACCTAGAATTCTCAGTACCTGCTGATAAGGACAATTGATGAATTTGGGTAATGCCCTGACGGGTAACATCATCCTGCCAGTTATGTGTTCTGACATTTTCGGGATTGTAAATCGGAATCTGTTCTGGCCATCCTAATGCTCTTTCTGCTTCTGTGGTAGGGCGTGTCCGGGGAGTTACACCGAATTCTTCCCACTCATATCCTGCCCACACACCATCCCTGGCTATAGGGTCCTGCCCCAACCCCATTACCTGCTGGTCAAGAAATGGATCAGGATACCAAGGGCGGGCCTGGGTATTCAGGTCCTGAGCACCTTCTGTATTGCCATATAAACGGCCATTGATCAAAGACCTTCTCCAAATATCCACATATTGACCTCCGGTCATCCAGTCAGTAAGATTTTTATACGAATCCATGGAAAAGGTAGTGCTGTAGTCTACTTTAACTTGTCCTTTTTGGCCTTTTTTGGTAGTAACCAATATGACACCATTGGCTCCCCTCGAACCGTATATGGCAGTAGCGGAAGCATCTTTTAGTATTTCGATAGATTCTATATCATTGGGATTGATATCATTTAGAGAAAATGAGGTTACACCCAATTGTGCTACTATAGGTATACCATCTACCACATATAGGGGATCATTGGAAGCATTGATAGATCTATTGCCCCTAATCCTGACTGCCGGTACTTCTCCAGGTCTCATATTGGTATTGACATGCACTCCGGCAGCATTTCCCTGTAGTGCCTGTACTATGTTGGTGACCGGCCTTTCCCTTATAGTTTCCGCCCCTACACTTACTATTGCACCGGTAAGGTCGCTTTTTTTCTGTGAGCCATAACCTACTACCACTACTTCACCCAGCTGCTGCATATCAGCTTCCATGGTAAAACTTATATTATTGCTATTACCAACCCTCCGCTCTATTCTGGTGAAGCCGATAGAAGTAAATACCAATACCGCATTTTCGTCAGCGACAGTTATACTGTATCTCCCGTCCATATCCGTTACTGTTCCGGTGGATGTTCCTTTTATCTGCACATTGACCCCGGGCAGTGGGAGATTGTCATCACTGGAAAGTATCTGACCTGAAACAGTGATTTGCCTGTTTTGATCTATCTTTTCTACTTCCATAAATGGAGGAAGAAAAGAACCGTTTTCGTAGACATTAGCAGTGAAAGCCATGGCATTTCCCATATAGCAGAAAATACAAAGCATACACCACAATAACGCCCTGCAATGACTGGTATTAAGCAGCCGATTTAAAAGGGGTAAAAGTGTTACTTTCATAGGTTACTTGGTTGAGGTTATAAATTAGTTACTGTTAATTTGCCTGCTTTTTATAGAAAGCAGTTTATTGGGGGTTAATATTTTTTTTGGATTATAGGACAATTTATCCTAATAGCAGAAGTATGGAATCCTGTAGTGTCATGCTTTTTAAAACAGGTGATTTTTATGCCTCTAGAGGGCTTTTTCTGATACTAGACACAGCAGGATACTCCTGATGAGGGGTCGTTGTATTATAGCATTCATAATAAATTCGATCAGCTATATGTGCTTATTTATAAAATACATAGGTGTATTTTCGGTAGGTATGATGTTACTTTTCCCTCATGGATTAAAAACTCATTCTGAAAAACCCCAGATTTTCCTAATCGGTGACTCTACAGTCAGAAATAGCTCCGGCAGTGGAGGTCCAGGACAATGGGGATGGGGAACATTTTTGGGCGATTTTTTTGACAGCACAAAAATAAATCTGAACAACCAGGCCATGGCTGGGCGCAGCACCAGAACCTTCCTAAAAGAAGGCAGGTGGGAAAAGGTCCTTTCAGAATTAAAACCGGGAGATTTTGTGATCATGCAGTTTGGCCATAATGAAGGCAATACTCCCGATACTACACCTTCTGGATATCGGGGAGTGTTAAGAGGAACTGGAGAGAAGACAAAAGAGCTGATATGGCCAGACGGTATTATAGAAACCGTGCATACTTATGGCTGGTATCTCGATAAATTTATTTCAGAAACCAAAGCAAAGGGGGCCCACCCTATAGTAGCTTCTATGATTCCCAGAAATAGATATCAAAATGGAAATGTGGAAAGAGCCGATCAGGATTTTGGCAAATGGGCCCAGCAAGTGGCCAGAAGTGCCGGAGTTGATTTTATCGATCTCAATGCTATAGTAGCCGACCAATATGACAGGTGGGGGCCCGAGGTAGTGAAAGGTCTATTTGAAAAAGACCATACCCATACCAATGAAGCCGGCGCCAGGATAAATGCCTGGTCTCTGGTGCAAGGAATAAAAAGTTTAAAAGACCATCCTCTTCACGCTTATCTGTCTAATAGTAAGCCCACACTTCATTTGGTAGGAGACTCTACCGTAAAGAACGGTCAGGGTGATGGGGCGGGAGACCTCTGGGGCTGGGGTGAGTTCGTAGCCGCCCACTTTAACCCAGATAAAATCACGATACAAAACCATGCACTGGGTGGGACCAGTAGCAGGACATTTCAAACTTATGGCCATTGGGATAAGGTAGTGGACAAACTCCACCCCGGGGATTATGTCCTCATGCAATTTGGCCATAATGATAGCAGCCCTTTGGATGATGAGGCCAGGGCTCGTGGCACGATCAAGGGTTCTGGGTTAGAAGCCCAACATATCTTCAATCCTATCACCGGCCAGCAGGAAACGGTTTATACTTATGGCCAATATCTCCGTAACATGATATTGGAAGCCAAAGCCAAAGGTGCAACACCAATAGTCTGTTCGCCTATTCCAAGGAACAATTGGAAGGATGGAAAAGTGAACCGTGCTGTAAATGACTATGGGTTATACGCCAAGCAAACTGCAGACCAGACAGATACGCCTTTTATAGACTTAAACAGGATCATAGCGGATGGTTATGAAGTACTGGGAGAAGACTATGTCAGAAGAAATTTCTTTAATGACCAAGACCATACGCATACCATAAAAGAAGGTGCTGTATATAATGCAGCTGCAGTGGTAAATGGCTTAAAGAGCTTGTATAATATGCCACTTTCTACCTATTTACAAAATTATAGTATAGAATAATAACAACTCTAATAAATACTATTCATGAAGGTGATAGTTTAACTTTTCTTGCAAAGCGAGACAAATGGCCTCAAAGCCACTTTTTGAAGACCCATCTATCAGGTGGCAGCTGATCCAGTGATCATATGAATCGAGCATGAGCAAAAGCTCACACACTGGGATGATTATCGGACAAAGCGAGATTCCATCTGACCTTTGAAAAATTAACTTAAACAGATAGAATTATCTATCTAAAAATTAATGTCGAAAATGAAGTGACTTGGAAAAGCTTACTAAGTAACAAGGAAGATGTTTATTTTTTCAGATCATTTAATATATCCTATTATATGCCCCTACAAGCAATCATTCAGTTAAATTCATGCCAAAATGCTATTATTAGTAACCTTGCCGTCTTTCAGGTGTAGCACCAAGTTTACGCTATCAGGAATTTCTTCTGGGTAATGGGTGACATAGACCAGTGTGGTGTCACTGCTCCGGCAGAGGGTGTCCAATAGATGTATGAACCGCTGCTGCTGGTGCTGGTCCAACCCCTGACAGGGTTCGTCCAGGATAAGCAATGGTGGGTTCTTAATCAATGCGCGTGCCAGCAGGCTCAGACGCTGGCTGCTGGCCGATACATTTTTCAGCGGTATATTAGCTTCCTTTTCTATCCCGAGCAAACGCATCCATCGGAGGGCAAGATCAGCATTATCAGCCTTGCTTTTACGGAACAGACCCAGTGTATCATAACAGCCAGATTCTACCACTTGCAGGCAGGTGTTGTGACTGGGAAAGTATTGGTATAATTCTGGCGAAACAAAACCGATTTTGCTTTTGATGTCCCATATACTTTCTCCAGAACCTCGCTTCTTATCAAATAGGAAAAGCTTTTTGGAATAGGCCTGTGGATTATCACCGTTGATAAGGCTGAGCAATGTGGATTTGCCGGCACCGTTCTGTCCGAGCAGGGCCCATCGTTCGCCTGGCAGCACCTGCCAGTTGATGTTTTGCAGCACCTGTTTTTTTCCATAGCTCACAGAAACATCCTCCATGCGTACAATGGACTGAAAAGTATGCATTTTATGCAGGGATAAGAGTGCTTCCAGTTCGCCAGCCTCAGGAGTAAATACCGGTATAGTGCTGATCCTATCCGGCCTGTAATCAGAACGGGGATTCGTAGCTGTTATAGTACCCTTTTCCAGAATGGCTACATGCGTTATGGCGGCGGGAACTTCGGTAGGTGATGAAGTCATTATGATGGTAATTCCTGATGCGGCAATTGCGGCTATTAAGTTATCAAAGTCAGTTCTTGTCTGAATATCCAAACCGGTCAAAGGATTGTCAAGCAATAGCAGGAGCGGATTTTTCAGTAGCGCCGTAGCCATCAGAAGCCTTTTGGTCTCACCATTAGACAGTTTGATCAGCTCTATCTGCAGCAGCGGTTCCAACTGGAAGGTACTGATCACCCGCTCATAATCCCAGTATCCCTCTGTACTAGCTGCATCAGCCACAGCTGATAGATATGAGGCTACCAGGGGAGCATCGGCAGCTTGGGTGGTATTGTAGCGCTGCTGAAAGTAAAAATTCGATAGATTGGTGGATAAGTTGCGGAAATTATGCTTCTGCCCTACTTCTGCTATCAGGTGCCTGGATGTAAACACCCCCTCTTTTTGCTGATGTGTCTGCAGATACTCTTTGTAATAATGGTGTGCTATGCTGCCATTTACCACATTATATCTACCGGCTATGGTCTTTAAGAGGCTGGTCTTGCCTGATCCGCTTTGCCCTACCAGCGCCCACTGTTCCCCTTTGTATATGTTTAAACTGAGGTTTTGGAAAAGGGTTTGTCCGAGGTAATGGACGGTGATATCGTTGAGGGATATAAATGGAGCAGGTGTAAGGGGCATGGGGAGTATTGAATTTAAGATTAAACTTCATAATAATTAAAAAATCAGGAACATCCTAAAATAGGCTAATTAAAGATATTGATAAATGAAATATGCCAAAAGGCACTATCCTTTTATTTTATGAGATCAAATACGGATGCCCCGAAATCGTGCTGTTCAGATTTTGAACCGTGAATTCTATAATTTACCTTTCATACCTTAAATTATACCCTATATTCAATTAAAGAATTTCCCTTTTGAATTTCAGTTGAATTTAGTCTATTTCAATACTGAATTTTCATATTACCCGGAATCTCCCTCCCTATCCAAAATTAAATTATTTGCTGCTGTTAGTTATTTGATGGAGGCTAGGACAAAATCCTCAATTATACTTTTTGCCTGGTCCCCCTCAACATATTCACTTCCATAGGCACTCCCTGTGAGGATAATGACCACTTTAAGTTCCGGTATCACAACAATTTTATTTCCACCATTTCCGGATGCCTCAAACCCTTTTACGAATCTTTCTTTATAAATATAATCCTTTATCCACCAAAAGTATCCATAATCTCCTTCCTCTTTTGTTTCTATCTGTTTGGTAGTACTTTCTGATATCCAATTCTTAGGAATTATTTGTTCCCCTTGCCAAACACCATTATTGAGGTAAAGCAACCCAAGTCTGGCAAGATCTCTTGGCTTTAAAATGTTACCACCACCAGCGAACTATTAGGGTGTGGATTTTGGAGTAACAAACCATTCATTCTGTGATACACCTATTGGGTTGAACAGGTATTTATCTCCAAAATCTTGTAAACTTAATTTTGATTGTCTTCGGATAATTTCACCCAAAAGATTGGCACCCCCTGAACAATAAGAAAAATACTCTCCATTTGGTTTTATCATTGGAAGATCTAAAGTAAAAGCAAAATCATCAGGAGCATCAGGGAAATGCATGGTATTTCCAAGTGAATTTTCATTCCAATCATCACAATCCCATCCTGCTGACATGGTAAGTAAGTGGTAAATCTGTATATCCTCTTTCTCTGTACTCAATTTTTCAATAGCATAGTCTTTCTTAAAATAGGGAGCAATTGGTTCGTTCTTGTTTGATATATATCCTTTTTCAATAGCTATTCCTACCAAAGCTGAAGTGATACTTTTTCCAACAGATGTCACATTATGTAGACTATCAACAGTCAAACCATTAAAATATTTTTCGAAAGCTATTTTTCAGTCCTTGACCAGAATTACAGCATCTACCCCATAAAACGTGGAATCATTTATCTTCCCAACTAACGAGTCTAATAAATATCTATCAAGACTTGGCGATTCTAAATCTTCCATCTCCCACTCAAAGAATTGAATTTTAGTTTCATAAACTTCTTCTTTACAGGAATTAAAAAATAGGAGCATAAAAATAAAATTGAATTGAAGAGCTTTATTTATCTGAGTTTTCATAGTTGCAAATAATGGGATTCAGCTTTAGGACGGTGAGTTTTCAGAGCCGTATATTTTAAGTTGCATGGTTCTGTCCGCTGGATCTAAGTTGATGTTGGGCACTGTTATTTTTTCATTAAGAATATCTTATTACGGCTTTTCTTTAGTGGTTAAATTTGGGTGGTATTGCTTTTATTCGTTCTTATTTTTGTCAATAAGTTGTACCATATTCTTGTTGAATTGTGATAGTTTAGTGTCTAATGTAACAAAAAAATCCAAGTCAGCATTTTCTATTTCTATGATGGCTTTCTGTAAAACAACTTCTCCATTTGTTGTCAGTCTAATAGTCTTGGCTCTTGTATCAGTTTGGTGTTCTTGTCGGGTTACAAATTTTTTATCCTCTAAAGTCCTTAAAACTTTTGAAACCATCATTCTGTCAAAATTGGTTTGATTGGCAATATCAATTTGTGTTACGTTTGTGTTATGATTTGAAAGCCAAGCCAATGCACTCAACAATGCAAATTGGGTCTGTGTCAAATCTAATGGGTCTAAAACCTTTTTTTGTTTTCGTTGCCAAAGCATCGTTAGTTGTCCAAGCAAATAACCTGGACTATCGTTTGGACTTTTAAAATTAAATTTTATTTTTTTTGCCATTATGGTTTTGAAGCATTTTGTGAAAATTTGGAATTCCTATTTATTGGTAGGTTTCCTTTAAATATTCAGATAGTGATTTTGTTTTTCTTCCTAAAACTGTCTCTAAATCATTCGCCTGTTGGTCAAACTCTCCGTTGGCTATAGCCATACTGAATTTGCTTAGTATTTCGATAACCTGATTAGGTATTCCATATGTATTCATTGTAGCTTTAAATTCAGTTACTTCTGGAGAAATATACTGAATAGGTTCATTCACAATTTCAGAGATTTTCTTAGCAATTTCTAAAAAGTTAATTTTTTCACTGCCATTAAATTCCAATATTTTATTCTCATAGGCAGAAGGATTTAAAATAATATTTACTTCTGCTTCTGCTAGATCTTTTTTAGGCACAAATGAAGATAATCCATTGGCTGTTGGTAAATAAATAGTTTTGGTTTTTAATATTTGCCGCTTATCTCCAAGCATCATTTCGATTACTTCGGCATATAAATTATGTCTCAGAATTGTATATGTTATTCCTGATGCTTTGATATAATTTTCAGTTTGTAGGTGAGAATCAATAAGAGTAGCTAATGGAGCAGCATCACTTTCGTCTTTCCATACCGCACTTGTATATATAATGTGCTTAACTCCCGCTTCTATTCCTGCATCAACTACGTTTTTATGAAGAATTGAACGCAGATTATCGTCTCCACCTGAAACGAAATATAACACATCAATGCCTTTAAAAGCATTCTTTAAGCTTTCTATATCTGCATAATCTCCAAATTTCACTTTAATGCCATCTAAGGTGTATTTTTTTGCCAATTCATTTTTTTCATCTCTTACCAAAACAGCAAGATTTTTAATTTCAGTTTTCTCTTTTAAAAGATTAATAACCTTACTTCCTAATCCACCTGTTGCTCCCGTAATTAATATTTTATTAGTCATATATTTTCTTTCTTTTTTAGTGAATAATTTACTTTTATATTGTGTTTAAAAAAGTAAGTTTATAGCCATCAATGTCTTTAACATGGAATGCTCTACCAAAAGGAGTGTCTATAATTGGTCCCAGAGTAATTATTCCGTTTGCTATTAATTTTTCTTTTAGTTCTTCTACATTTTCATTCACGGCAAACCAAAGTGCCATACCAACTCCCAATTCTTTTCCTTCAAGTGGTTCAAGTGGTGTGCGAATAGCAAAACTTGCTTGTCCTTGATTGTACTTGAAAACACAGGCTTGTGGGTTAGCGTTATCAATGACAAACCCTAATTTGTCGGTGTAGAATGCTATTGATGCTTCTAAATTTCTTACTTGAAGAGATGCAAATGTTAATTGTATCATTTTTGTTATTGTTTAAATTGTTGTCACAAATATAATATACACGACAACAATAAGCTAGCTTTTTTTTAAATTTTGTTTGTAGTGCTATAAAATGATGTTGTTTTTTATTGGTGAGGTCGGTCGTAGCTTTATCGCTAATAAGTTTAAAAAGGGGAATCTCTCCCCCATCTTCCCAAATAACCGAACGTGAAAGCCTCCCTACGAAAGAATTTCCTACTTATAACCATACTTAAGGTAATGCACAAATTCTATTATCAGCGTTGGTGTTGTATCATTGCCATAAACCAATCCCTGAATAACAAAGTTTTAAATGACGGCGAAACATAGTATGTCCAGCTGCCTTTTACACTGTTCCTTTTGCAGAAACCTCATCCTTACTACGACTGAATCTGCCCCTTATACCCCTTTCACATTACCTGAAAATTTGCTTTATCATTCTATTTTACAGAAAGATTTAGAGTTGACTTGACTTGTTCCTTGAAATGACCTGTACTGCCTTTCCTTCAGTGTGGGACAGACGCTGGCAGCTTAACCCTGGATGCGCTGTGGCCAGTATATCGGATCGTCTGCCACACTTTGTCATAGGTACGAATGTAACTACCTATTTCCCACATCGTAAGTTGCTTTACCGTGGCTTCGTAACTGGTCTATTACATTCAGCTAATTCAGTACTCACCTACAGGTATCATGTACCCGTTTTTACCTATCCGCTTACCTCATCAGTGTTCCCTATAATGCAGCTTAAGGTGGCTTGATGGCTGCTCTCCCGCATCTCATCTGGACCATCGGAGGGCCTCTCTATCGGATATCAATAGACCTCCATCCATTTCAAAGCATTCATTCCCGAAGGAATAATGCAAGTCACACGCTTTCTTGTATATAAAAGTAAGCGGTTTTGTGGCACAGAACTTCCATTTAAGTATTAAATTTGATTTGAACAGAAAGGCTTGACGCTAGAAACATTTCGCCTTTTTTTAAATATGCATTGTTTCGTACTTTTCTAATTCGTTAATGCCACATACTCATAGAGCATCTTAGGATTTTCCGCCTCTGTTAATAAAAAATGGGCCACATCACTTCTAGAAATTTTGCCGATTTTCATATCTTTTCTAAGTTTAGGCAACGATTTATATGATTTTGTTAATTTCCCATTTGTAAGCATACCAGGTCTGACTATTTCCCATTTCATTGCACTTTTTGAAATTAATTCTTCCATTAAAGTTTTGTCGATATACTGGTCTTTCAAAAATAATCGAATAACCATATGCATAAAGAAGCTCAAATAATTACTGCTTCCCCCTGCTCCAAAACCTGTAACAATAATGACAGGCTTTGTAAAATTCAATTCATCTGTCGCCTGAGTGATGGCCTTAGCAATTTCAGAAAATAAGGTAACGGCTTTTTTATTTTTAGTGCCTGTTGTTATTAACACAGCATCGGTATCACTTATAGCTAATTTTAAGGCTGATACAGATGTTGCACTTCCATTGATTTTGGTCAATGATGGATGATTTGGAATTAATGAAGTATCTCTTGAAAGCGCCGATATTTCATGACCTCTTTCCAATGCCTGAAGTACAGTTAGTAAACCAATGCCTGCACTTGAACCTATAACTGCTATTCTCATGGTTTATTTATTAATTTGTAAATACTTTTGAGCGGCTTCTTTTTTTGCTACCAATAAGCTTTCGCTACCCCAATAGTAGGGCTGTCCTTCCGTAGTTAGTATTTCTACCCCGGCTTCTTTCGCTATCAGTATTCCAGCGAGCCAGTTAAATGTATCAAGATCTTCTTGAATGAACAGATCGATTCTGCCTGCGGCAACATAAGCCAATTGGAGGCCGTGTGGCCCATAATTTCTTACCACACCAAAAGTTTCAAGTAGATTTATAATTGTAGCCCCTGTTTTTTGTATTAAATCATTATTTGATTTGTCTTGATGCCCATACTCAAAGACGGCTACCATGGATGAAAAATCTATTTTATTACCTGGTTGTATTCTTATATCATTCATAAATGCACCTTCACCTTTCTTTGCCCAAAATAATTCATCTGCCAAGGGGTCATAGATGACAGAATAGTAAATTTCGCCCTCCCGGATGAGTGCTAAATTTATAGTCCATCCCGGGATATGTTGGAGATACTGAATGGCACCGTCCATGGCATCGCAAAGCCAGTATTCTGGAAATTCAGCAGGATTTCTTTGAGCATTTGTATCAAATTCATCGCCTATTAGCCAGGGAGTATCAGGAAATTCTTCAGCCAAATCTACCTTTAAAAATGAAATACAGCATTCATCAATTTGGTATAATTTCTTTAAAAGATCTTCAGTACGCTCTGGTATGGGGTGTTGCTTGTACGTTTTTAAAAAAAGGTTTCCTGCTTTTTTTACTGAGTCATTAATTTTTAGAATGTTGATTTCTTCCTGCATGATAATGTTGTTTAGTTATCATGCAAAGGTAGAATGAGTTGTGAGGAGAAGATAGTTGTAATCAATGCAAGGATAGTTCTAATCGCGGAATTGCCTTCTGAATTGAAGCGGTGTGGTATGGGATATTTTCTTAAATAATTTGCCAAAATAGATAGGATCTTCGTAACCCACTTCGTAAGCAATTTCTTTAATGCTGCTATCTGTAAAATATAATAACCGCTTTGCTTCTAGAATGGAGATGTTTTGAATATGATTGGAAACAGAGCTTTGGGTCAGTTCTTTTATCGTGTCATTGAGATGTGACACGGAAATAGAAAGTTGAGAAGCATATTGCGATGGGCTCTTCCATTCTTTGAAGTTAACTTTCAATAATTTCTTAAATTCTTGTTCAATGATATAACCACGCTTTTCTTTTGTACTTACTTTTCCTTTATCATTTTCGGTTTCTTTAATAATTAAACAAAGTAGTGCATTAATCAAGAATAAAATAGATTTACGGGTGTAAATATCATCAGCACTCTTTTGCAAATGGCTGGCTAATTGCAAAAAAGCATCGAAATCTTTTCCCACATTTTTTTTATGCTTCAGAGATATGGGTGCATTCCATTTGGTTTGCAGATAGCTTTGAAGTTCAGAATCCAATATGAACTCTTCAATACCAACAGCCCACCCAACTCCATTTTTTGATTCTACAAGTTGATGTACCTGATGTGGTTCTATCTTGAGTATGAATGGTGCCGTTAGTTTTACATCTTCAAAGTCAATTTTGAAACAGAAGGTACCTTCAAAAGCAAATAGTAAAAGATAGTGGTCATCTCTGTGCGGTTTTGAAACATTGTGACCACCGTCATTTATTTGAATATTGGTAACCCAAACCCCAACGGATTGTGTATCGGGTGAAAGACCAAACTCTTTGATAGACTGACTTATCTCATTCAATTGGGAAGAATTTTAGCGTTTAATGTATAGGAATTTATATAGAGTTTTCTGATTGTTTTGGGATATGTATCACTACGTCCCTCGGCTAAAAAACTTGGGGTATTCAGAGTGATTTACTTTCAGTCAGATATAAAGGTAGCCATAAAAAGGAAGCTTCTGATAAATAATCGCCCCTTGTTTCCTTAGATGCTGTTATATGCTATTTTCCATCATTTGTTCAAATCACTCACTAAATTTTTACATTCAATTCAAGTTTTCCGCCAAAACCGAGCTCTATGATTTTTTGGAGTGTTGAAATTCGAGCTTCCTTAATGTTGTTCTCGATTTTTGAAATGTAGGATTTTGTAGTTCCAACTTTTTCTGAAAGCTATTCCTGTGTCATTCCCATTTCAATCCAAGTATCGTGAATTAAAGCCCCGATTTTAAAGGCTACATAACCTGCTTCCAGTTCGTCACGCTCTTTTGTCCCTCGTTTGCCGTAGTTCTTTTCTTTAAACTCTTCAAGAGCCAGTAAATTTTTATTATTCGCTTCCTTATTCTGCTTTTATCTAAGTGCCTTTTCTATTTCTCTCTTGGGGGTCTTTTGTGTTTTCTTTTGAAACCCGTTTGCTAATACAACCAATTGTCATTGGCCAAAAAAACAGTAAATTCTAAAATTCAACACTACCGACGAAGGAGGTTTAGTTTAACTGTCCGCATCTAATAAATTTGGGGCAATTCGGAGCGATTACCTGTCAAGCTGGGACAAGGTAGCTACCAAATACAAACCTTACGTAATCACTGACTTCCCCATGTTTTCTTAGGTGCTGTTGGTCACTGTTTATTTTTTCATTAAGAATATCTTATCATTAAAATAAGCCTTATGAATGTTTGTTGGGATATATTTTGTCGTGAAATCAGCACTCACTATAAAATCAATAATCCTATTTTTATTTGATTCACTTTCTAGGTCTATTTTTAAAATTTCTGCTTTTCCCTTCTTGTCTATCAGCAATTTCACTTCGAATCCAAAACCACCGTTTCTATTCGGAGAACCATCGGGGATATATGATTTCATGTCAAGATATTTTGCAAGGGCTATTTCAAACGGTTCCCCGCTTCTGAGTTCTGGAATACCATATTGTAGTTCAAACTTGGTGGGGTATTTTTCAAATTTCACTTTTTCGTTAATAACCTTAGTTTTGGTAAAATAGGTGTATGCATCATTTATCTTATTGGTAATTTTTCCAACTCCTAAATTGATAACAAGTAATACATTTTCACAGGTCACAATATTTAATTCTCCCCCTCTCAAAAAGATATAGTCTGACTCAATGCGCTTTTCAACTTTATTTGGAAGGTATTCATCGAAAATCAAAATATTAACTACTGAATCATAATTTGGTTTTCCTAAATAGAATGTGTTATAAACCCAATTGTACTTGCATGACCCTTCTGAAATGCCCACAAGTTCTTCTGTTCTGTATGCTTTTAAAATTCCATTTTGGGAATAAACTCTTAGAGGAGAATTGTTTCTGTCAGAAAAAGGCTCGATAAACACAAGCTTTTGACCATTATCACTTAAGAAAACCGTTTCGCCCGCAAAATATCTATTAACCTTCCATATTAATTTGTCTCTGGAATCAAAAACCTGTGTTTGTCCTAGAGTATCATATTCTTGATTTGAATACGGTACAGAACAAATATAGAAATCTTGGTTTCTGGAAAACTTCTTGTATTCATAAGACAGTTGTCCAAAACCTTTAAAACTAAAAAATAAGAGCAATATGGTAATGTGTGTTTTCATAATAGTGACCAACGTATGGCTGAAAAAGCCATTGCGGACTTGAGGAGTACCTTGTCCGCATGTAGGTTAAGATAAAGAGATACTGCTTAAAATACAACCAAGCCCGAAGTGGTCATTTACAGCATGTTAGGCGTTCGGCAATCTTTCCAATATCCTGGTGTTTTAAAAGGATGATTTATATATCAATTTTAAAACATTCCCCATTTCTCTTGTATATCAAGTTATCACTTATTTGTTCATAAGTAGTTACCAATTTTCCGAATTTCTGGTAAAAGGAGAACGATTTTTCATGGCTAGAGTTAACATAAATTCGATTAAATCCTTGATTTTTATAATGTGGAATAATCACATTTTTGATCCAATGAGTTCCTATGCCTTTACCTTTCTCAACTAAATGAAAATATTTTAATAGCAATGATTGCTCTTCATTATCTATCTCATATTTATTTTCTAATTTACTTACTTTTCCTCCTACTATCAAAAGCACTCCCACAATTGTATTATTCTTAACGATATTATGAGTATCAAACCAAACTTCTGGGTCTTTTTGCAGTAAGAGTATTAATTTTGTTACATGGTATAGCTCATTATAATCATCCCAATGTTCATTATCTAGTTTCCAATTTACATAGGAACTTATAGGAGTAAGAAGTTTGTGGTTAAAGAGTTTACTAATTGTAAATGTTAATGTTTCTGTTTCTTGCAGAGCTTTCATTTGTTTCTTTTAATAGTAGATAAGTGTGCCTGAATGTTATTTGCTTCCTCTTTGTTAACGCACAACGGTGTTCAGCTTGGAAACAGAGGGCATTCGAAGCCGTACCCTTCGAACCTACTCCTAGCTTATTAAAGATACTGATTTTCATATTTACTCAGATCCGCCCGCTGTATCCAAGGTGATGTTATGGGCTTTTCTTCTTTCTATGATCTGTTTATAAGATTTACGACCACATTGATCATCATTTCCTTTTCTTCAGGTTTATTTTCAGCAATTAACAAAGTCAAAGCAACCAATGCGTTTTCACTGATTCTTTTAGTACCATCTGGAAAATTCAGACTTTTGTTCTTTTCCAAATGCCAAATGAATAGCCATGCTGCAATTCTTTTGTTTCCATTAGAAAATTAATGGTTTTTGACAACAAAATATAAAAGGGGCTCAACTTTTTCTTCTAAACTTCGGTATAGTTCTATTCCATCGAATGTTTGGTCTATGGCTGAAATTGAACCCTTAAAGGATTGGTCTTTTTCATTTCCAAAAAGACTTGACCCACCGAATCTTTTCTTTAATTCATCCACAGCATGTTTGGCTTCCTCGTAGGATATTCTAAAGTTGCTTGAATTGGGTTACCCGGTAAACTAAGTCTTTGATGGTCATAATCATCCAGAATATCCAAAGCAGTAGAGAATTCAGATACAACTTCAAATATACCCTTAGCCTGATCGTCTGAATCTAGACTTTGAATATTCTATTAACTAGTTTTATTATTTTCTGGAGCTCCAGTAACCTTTTTTCATTAATTGTATAGCCTTTTACCAGATGATCTTTAATGATTTTGTTGGCCCAAATTCCAAAGGCTGTACCGTGTTTGGAATTAACACGATAACCCACAGGAATGATCAGATCCAAATTATAGATTTTTATCTGTCTTTTTACTGTTCTTTCTCCTTCTTGTTGAACTTGTGTAATTTTTGCACAAGTTTCCTCTTCATCCAATTCATAAGTCTTGTAAATATTTCGGATATGCCTAACTATTAAAGTCCTGTCAGTGTCAAACAATTCAGAAATCTTAAATTAATCCAACCAAAGGGTTTCATTTTCAAGAAGCACTTGAATAGTAGGTGCGTTTTGACTTGTGTGATAAATTACCATTTCACCTGTATGCTTCATGAGCTAAACTTGACCTCATTTCATTTCGTTGGGTTCTTAAGAGGCTTGATTAATTAAATAAACTTCTAGTCTTTTCAGCAGCTGTAAAATATTTTCAATTGTACTTATTTTTTAAGAAATCTGTAATCTTCATTTCGAAGTTGATATAGGGAGGGAAAATTGCACTTAATGCACCTAATAGGCTTGATATAAAAATGTTAGGGCAACATGCATCAACCATTATTTCGTTTCCACGAAGGGTTAACTGTGCGCCAATTATTGTGGATTTTTGCACAATTATACTTTTTAAAGGATTAGAGTTAAATTGATAAACTTTGTAATAGGGAAATTGACCCTTCAAAGTCAAAAGCAATTGATTGATGTCAGGTAAATGTTCTGCTTTAAGTATCATATTTTTCTATTTGTTCCAAACTTTAGTTTACGATTAAATACTGAATTAGTTATGTTCTCGAATTGCATAATTGTCTATAACGGGATTCAGCTTTGAGACGGCGGGCTTTCGGTGCCGTTAGTATTAAGTTACACGGTTCCGCCTGATGGATCCAAAGTGATGTTAGACTCTATTTTACATTATAAACCATACTTAGATTTTACTTTTTGAATAGTTATATCATCGGCTAAATTCCAGCCTGATTGAGATCCAAATATTTGATAGCCATATTTCTTTAGGTATATTCTGTCAATAAGCATTTCTAGAGGAACAGGTTTTAAGTCTCCATCTTGCACAGCTTTATGTACTATTGGTAGATAAAACTTCTGCTGTGCTAATTCAGAATGTTGGATTACCGCCCACATTGTATGGTTAAACTTCTCCCCGACCATTGATTTGCCTATATATTTTTTGTGTTGTTTAAAAAGGGAATCAATTGACGAAATATTTATTGAATCGAGGTAATTTTGATTTTCCCAATTATCATTTGCTTTTCTATGTCTTTGATCTCTCTCCGCTAAATCCGCCATGAATTTGACTAAATCATAATCAAATTGGTTTTGGGTGTAATCGGTAATTACAAATGCACCAATTTCGGTAAATAAGAATACACCATATTTGGCAACAATAATGCACCACCAATAATCCCTTTGGGGCATGCCCCAAAGGGATTTTGGACTATTTTGCTGGTCTACCAAAACTAGCATTTTATGAATGTGTATTTGAACAAATTTATGGTTTATTTTGAGATTCACCGCCTATACAGAGATGGATTTTCCATCCGGCAGATCAGTAAGGAACTTGTTATCGACCGGCGCACGGTGAGCAGGTATCTGTCCATGTCAGAACAGGAATTCGAACAGATGATGGTCCGCCAGTCTGACCGGAACAAAGTGCTATCCCCCTATGAGGCTTTTGTAAAATCCCGCCTGGAAAAATTTAGGGACACCCCATCGGCGCAGATGCATGACTGGCTGAAACAAATGGTTTTGAAACCTTTGAAAACCAAGGACAACTTGTTAGCTATTCAGGATACGACATAGTGGAGAATCAATCCGGTAATCATAATGGCAGAACAAAAATGTCCAAAAAAGGGAACGCCCATATCCGCTGGGCAATGCACCTCCCTGCTTTTGGAGTAGTCAGATATCAAGAAGGTCCATTTAAAGCGTTGTATGAAAGGCTAATTGCCAAAGGGAAAACGAAAATGCAGGCATACGTAGCTGTTCAGAGAAAATTATTAATCTTAATATGGCCATTGTGGAAAAAAGACCAAGAATATGATCCACTTTATCATATAAAACACTTAGAATGTTCCGGTAATGATGAGTCTAAGTCCTTCTTTTCGCTATTGTAAATTTAATAAAACCTTTAAAAATTACTTGGAATTTAAGACAGTACCTCAATTAGCGAGTCGTTGTTCTCTTGTCATCTGTTTTGCTTGTATATTTTAATTGTTCAATTGCTTGTTTTACCGCAACCGCATTTGATGTCGGAGTGAACTTGAAATAGCTATTAAATTTGGTGCTATCGAAGTAATAATCCCTATCATATTGATAATTCATCTCAGCTAATTCTTTCATAATAGGCAGAAATAGTCCGATTCCACTTACTAACCAATTGGGTAATACAATATGTTTATTTCCTTTTTTTAATTCAGTTGCAAAAAGGTTTATCCATTCTTCACCTGTAATTCTCTGCGGGTCAGTTGGCAAATTCCATATCTGATTATAGGCTTCTTGAGTATTGCCGAGCAAGGCTGTTCCCTTGGCAAGGTCAGGAACAAACCCCATCGAGTGAACCACTTTGGAATTACAGAACCATTGTGCTTTTTTGCCTTTTGCAAGGTTATCGTAAACAAGGTTTATCACAATACTATTGGCTTTTGCTGTACCACCAAAGAAATCAGGCGCCCTTGCTATTATGGCTTGTAAATTGTTTTTGTCAATACTTTCTAAGATAAGTCTGTCAACTTCTGCACGGATTTTACCTTTTTTACTTGTTGGGCTAATTGGTGAATTCTCTGTAATGTGAATTATATTATTACCACCAATAGCATATACATTATCGAAAAACAATAGCTTGGAATTATACTCCAAACAAGCCGCAATTACGTTTTGAATAAAAGGTATCCAGGTCTGCTCCCATACTTCTGTCTTATACGGAAAACCAATAGTCACATAAGTAATACCAGAGCCTTCAATCGCTTTGAATATATCTTCCCTTACAGTAAGGTCAGCAGGGAATAGTGTATCTGCCGAATTTACCTTTTTGGGATTCCTATTAACTAATCTTATGTCTGATGTATATTCCTTAAGAGCTTTAGCCAGTTCAATACCAATTGACCCACCTGCACCTAATATTGTTTGCTTCATATTGCCGTTTTTGTTGATTTTCATTTCAAAAATTCTTTAGTTATTATAATATGTTCGAATTTGGAGTTGTCTTTACAATGTTTGCTAACGTTACGGGACTAAGAAACGTGGGGCATTCGAAGCGATTTCCTTTACACCATAGTAAAGCAAGTTCGGGGGATAAACCTTTCCCTTGGCACACGCCCCATATTTTCTTAGGTGCTGATACAGGGAGGTTATTGTCTTTCCTACCATTTTTCCAATTTCAGGTTTTCTAAGTACCTGAAGTCTTTAATATTGTCTGTTACTTAAAACGGACCACATACTTTCGGCTACCACAAAACTGTCTGCGGTACACAAAACCCCGCCTATTGCAAATATGCTGTTGTGCTTTCGTGTTCTTTATTCCACAAAGTCAATACTATCAATACTTAAAATTCCTATTTCTCTATTCCTGAAATCCATTATCATGCTATCTTTCATTGCCTTAGACTCAGATAAAATAGCTTCTTCAATTATACTGACATAATAATGCCTGTTCTGTGCAGCTTCAGAGGTTATATTGATGCAATAAGCGGCATCCAAACCAACAATAAACAATTCATTTATTTTATTGCTAATCAAAATGTGATCAAGCTCCGTATCTAAGAAAGAATCATTTCCAATTTTAACAACTTTCAAACCTGAGTCAAATAATTTCAGCCGTTTATCAAATTTAGCTCCTAAACTGCCCTTTGCATAGGAATTATCTAATAGGTTTATTAGTGGATTTGAAATTTCACTTCTAATGTAGATAATCAAAGAATTTTTGTTCTCAAAATTGTCAGATATGTAATTAATTTTCTCTATCAATTCTTCAGAATGTTTTCTGTAATAGGAGTTTCTAGAGACATCTCCGGTTGTCCCTTCCTGAATATCCACTACTAGCAGGGCTACTTTACGTTCACTATAATTCTCTATAGGTTGTCCTTGTGAAACACTAGAGAAATTCTTTTCAAAGATTTTGAAGTTGACAAATAGCACTATTATGAAAAGAATTATTGAGCCAATAACACCTAAGACAATCTTCTTAATAAAACCTTTTTTCTTGGTCATATGCCATTTACGATTTATTGGTTATGTTTTCTTTATTGCGTGACGCACAACGTGCCGCAGCTAAGAAACTTGGGGCTCTTCGAAGCGTTTAACTTTGAACCTAAGGTAAAGCTAAGTACGAGAAATAACCCTTGCGTATGCGAATATCTGCCCCATGTTTTCTCAGGTGCTGTTAGTGCTTGCCTTTTTTCTTAGTTTAAAGTCCTAAAAGGTTGAAATAATCTATTTTTTTGACTCCCTGTAAAAATCATTTAGAGAGTTTGTGTATTCCATACCGTTAAGAGGATATTTTCTTTGAAAAATAGTTGGTTCTTTACTTCCTTAAGGAATTAGCGTCAAACTGGAATTTCCATTAAATTTAAATATCTGATCAGGTTGGATAGTTGATTCATCAAAAGCAATTGTAAAATAATAAAGATAATGGGGAATGAATCCCATAAATTTATTACGCTCTTTGGAACTAAGCTCTCCACTGATATTAATTAAGGAAAAGTCCTCTTTTTCAACAATAGCGGACTGGAATTCGACTGCATTTAAAGGTACATTATTTAATATTGGCATCACATCAAACTGGGCATCTACCATTGCCCATTTCTTATGATCATTCAGCCATACCTCTGTAAGAACATGGCCAGCCCCCATTTTAACTTTCTCAACATCACGTGTCATAAGCCCTAAAGTCCTAGATTTCATCCCTATCGTAGCTAGAACACTTTTTAGAACAATTCCATATTCAACGCACCTAAATTTTTCACCTTGTTCAGCCCTCTGTAATATAATAAAGGCATCATTAGTGCCTGCGTCATTCCATGAATTATGTTCCCATTGATTTCTCACCCAATTGAGGGCCGAAAGTATTTTTGTCTGTTCGTCTGTGACGCCCTTAATCACCTCCTCTATTGGATAATTCTCTTTTATTTTAAAAATTATAGAGTCTTTATTTTGGTCGGGAAAGTAAAATTGAAACTCGGGATTCATTGATTCAATAGCAAATGAGAGTTTACTTATATTTTTTGAAGGGAAAATATTCAAAGCGGTACAGCCTGAAAGTAAAAAGGCATAAGAAAGACAAATAATTAGATTCTTCATTATTTTTAAAATTAAAAGTTTTAAGAAGCAAATTCTGTTTTAAGGTTAGCACTAAGGGTCCGCGGCTAAGAAACATGGGACATTTCGAAGCGATTAACTATGAACCTAAGATAAAGATAAAAACGAGAATAAAACTTTGCATATGTGAATATCAGCCCCATGTTTTCTTAAGTGCTATTAGCTGTACCTATACTTGTCACTATTATTCAGGTGCTGCATAAAAATCGTTAATCGAATTTGTGTAATAGGCATTGATTTTATTTTTTCTTTGGAAAATTGTAGGGGTAGGAGCTCCACCAGGAACTAGCATTAATTTTGGTTTTCCTTC
Source organism: Anditalea andensis (assembly GCF_000714815.1). Lineage (GTDB taxonomy): Bacteria > Bacteroidota > Bacteroidia > Cytophagales > Cyclobacteriaceae > Anditalea > Anditalea andensis. Next base: position 105,543 of record NZ_JMIH01000039.1, read on the forward strand.
TATAGTTTTCCTTTGAAAATTTACTCCTTCTGTATTATCAAATGCAATATCAAAGTAGAATAAATAAGGAAAAATCCACTTAGCATATAGGTCTTTTGAAGTTTTAGATGATTGTATTTCCAGTTCTTCATTATTACTGGCTAAGGCTTGCTGGAATTCAACTGCATTAAGTGGGGTGTTATTTAATACAGGGATCACATCCCATTGCGCGTCAATAAATACCCATTTGTTTAAGTCGTTCAAAAACACTTCGGACGCCACGTGACCTGCTCCTGATTTTCTGGTTTCAACATCTGCGGTCTTAAGACCTAAAGTCCTTGTTTTAAGCCCAACCGCATTTAAACATGCAGAAGTAACAATACCATATTCAACGCAACGGAAATTTTTCCCTTCTTTCACTTCATCAAGTATGGAGATGGCATCATCCTTAAGAGGTTCATTGTTCCCATCATGTTTCCATTGATTATGTACCCAGAATAGTATTTTCTTTACTCTTTCCGAATCAGTTTTTGCGCCTACGATTAAACTATCTATTGGGAATTTAGATCGAAGAGATTTGAGATATTCATTGTTACGATTCTGTTCGTACAAAATTTGCAAATCAGTATTTGTTAAAATTGTATCAAACTGTAATTCATTGAAATCTGAATTGCAGCTTCCAAAAAATAAAATAGTTAAACATAATGTGATTACTCTTTTCATCGCCTAATTTTAAAGTATAGCTTATAACGGTTGACAATATGGCCAGTAAGGTATTACGGGCTTTTTCCCTATCAAGGTACAGCAAAAGTTGAAGCAGGCTACAAACCTTCGTATACCTCTGAAACCCTTATTGGCTATATTGTGTGTTAGCAAAAGTTATTATTTCATCAATTGATAATTTTTCTTTTGGTCCTTCAACCAAATTTTTATAGTATCATTTAGATTATTGGCTGTTAGATTTGAATTCCTATACTCAAATTCTTGAGTCTTAATATATTCAACATGTTCTGGTTTAACAAAATTTGGTATTGCAGTTACAATTTCATAATTTTTAATCGGTACCAAAAAGATATATCCATCACAAAAGTCTTTTAACGTGAAATTTGGATATCCATATTTGTAAACACTATTTTCTCCTTTTAAATCGCCAAATGGCGTTCCTTTGGTATCTACACCTCACCCGCCATAAGCTATATGCAATGTTGTATTTAGTTATTTTTAATTTTATTTTACAGACTACTTCTCTCGAACCTAACAGTAATCTATTCAACCTTATCAAATTGAAAGAAATCAAAATATAAAAAAAAGAATGAGTTGTTTTTGTCATTTTTTTGAAATTTAATTTCTTGACCTCCATCCATTTCTGTAAATTCTAATTCTCCGGTTTGGGCAAGAACCGAATTTAAATATCCATTGCCATCAATCATTCTTAGTTTACCAGTTTCCAGCTTAACTTCAACTACAAACTCCCCTTTTATGCCAGGAACAGGGCCTCCTTCTTCATTATACTTATATTTGCCTGTCAGCTTTTGTAATTGTTTGGGCTCTGATAGATAGGAGTCAATTATTTTTGGTTTTTTAATACCCCATCCATAGTAAGTTGAAATCGATTGAAGAATTTCATTGATTAAAGGACGTCCATTGTCGGCATTTGTCATAATAATTACGCCATCCCCCTTGTAAGCAAATGCGATCATTTCTGTTGTAAACCCTTCATTTTTGCCACCATGTTGAAATATCAAAGAATCTCCTTCCCATTGTAGCGAAGGCCCCATTCCCCAGCTGTTCATGTTTTTTGTAAGCATCAGTTCTATGGTTTTTTTGGATAAAACTCCATTCTCTTTTCCGGCCAAAATATCCTGCACTTCAATACAATACTTAGCTAAATCCGTTGGGGTTGTCCATAGTCCGGCTGCGGCTTTTTCGGGGTAATTATGCCAAAATCCATTTATCACTTCACCTTTTCTATTGTAAGCAGCACTGGCCAATGGCCTAAATTTTACCGGTAAGGGCTGTTCATAAGTACTCATAGTCATTCCGAGAGGCTGCAAGATTTTATTACGCATAAAATCTTCAAAATTTAATCCGCTAACATCTTCTACTATTTTTTCCATTAGCGTATATCCTCCGCCAGAATATCTCCAAGCACTACCCGGTTCAATATCTAAAATTATAGGCGGAGTATTTCCTTCACCATTTAATACTTGAACCAAAGAAGGAATAGATTCACCATTTTGATAACCGGGAAAACCATGTCCTGTTAATCCAGCAGTATGAGATAGTAGGTGCTTTAGCGTAATTTTTTGTGTTTTAGTATAATCATTTTCTGGAATCTGCCAATTTTTCAGATAGTTATTTACATCCATATCGAGTGCAAGAATCCCTTCTTCTGCAAGTTTCAATACTGACAGCGCAGCCAATGGTTTACTAATAGAACCTGCTTGAAACAGTGTATTTGCGGTAACATCAATATCGTCTTTTTCGGAGGTAGTTACTTTACCATACCCTTTAGCCCAGTGTAATTTCCGATTTTTTATCACTGCTATGCTTAATCCCGGAACTTTGTAATGCTGCATTCGATCTGTCAAGGTGTATTTTATTGACGAGTCGCCATCAACTTGAATAGCCGTTATTAGACTACTTTCGATCTCTTCTATTTCTGCATCAAGTGAATTTTCAGGCTCACTAGTACAAGAGGTGAAAAATAACAAGGTAAATAAAATTGGTGTAAAGACGGTCTTCATTATCATGGTTTAATTAAATACAACGGTTTGGCAGTTTAAGTGGGCCGATGTTGACCGCTCCAATTTTATTACAAGGCTTGACAGGCTCACTTATACTGCCTGTTAGAGTGCGTTATTCCTTTTGAATTGTTATAGGAAAGTTAACCCAATCCTCTTATTTAAACCTTGTTCGAAAATTCGAATCAATGTCGATAACTGGATATTTCCCTTACCGTTTTCAAGTTTTGAAATATAACTCTTCTTTGTTCCTGCCTTTTCTGCCAATTGCTCCTGCGTGAGGTTTGCTTCCTTTCTAGCCTCTTTCAGCATTGCGCTTATGATGAACATCTGGGCATTTTCATCATATTTATTTCTGCTTTCGCTTCCTATTTTCCCGTGTTCCAATTCAATCAGTTCATCGAATGTTTTGACTTTATTATAATCCTTCATAACCTTATTTCTTTGATTGAAAATATTCCTTCATTAAACTTTCCGCTTTCTCTATTTCCTTCTTCGGAGTCTTCTGTGTCTTCTTTTGAAAACCGTTAAAAAGGACAACTAATCTTCCTTCATCAAAGCAGCAGAAAATTCTATAAATATTTGATTGGTATTCAATTCTTACTTCAAATAATCCTTCAATTCCTTCAAGATTTTTGAGAAACTTCTCTGGTACCCTTTCCACTTGCTTGATCAGCTCAAAAACATATTGAATCTTACTTTTAACCTTATCATTCTGCTTTTGATAAAATTTAATAAAGTGGTTTTCGTAAAAAATAATCTTCCTGACCATATTCACAAAGTTATCTCAAAAGATAACACTTTCCAAAAGCTTAGAGTTCTTTTAATGCACTCTAATCGGGTCAGGCAGGGGAATCTCACCCCCACGTTCCAATGTCATTAAGTTAGTGTATATAATTGTTTTTCAATGTATTAAGGTGTATATTTAGAAATGAACCAATAATTTTATCAGGTTTTTTAAAGAAAAAAACTATAATGGAAAATCATTACAGAACACCTCAAACTTATCCAAAGTTTGAAAAAAAAATTGACTTCCCCAGAATTTATTGAACGTCACCGAGTCAGGCCAACTGATTTTACCAGAGAAAGAAGCCTGCCGTTCCACAAGGTGTTCCTGGTACTCATTAATTTTTTGACTAAATCCCTTCAGGCAGACCTGGATAATATCTTTAAAGTTCTCTTAAACAAAGAAATTCCTGTTAATGAAGTCACTAAATCGGCCTTTTGCCTGGCCCGGAAGAAGCTTGGCCATGAGGCTTTTTTAGAGCTGGACAAGGACCAGATTGAAACTTTCTACCAGACAGGACATAATCGCTGGAATGGATTTAGGCTCATAGGGGTAGACGGTTCTACCGCCAGACTTCCGGTCAGCAAAGAAATTCAGACAGAATATGGAGTTCACGACACTTCCGAAACGGGTACACCGCTCACCTATGCCCGGCTGTCCCAAGCCTATGACCTGCTGAACAATCTGACCCTAGATGCCATCTTGTCAACCTACGATGATAATGAACATAACCTGGCATTGCGACATACGGCAGTGTTCAAACCGGATGACCTGGTAATCTGCGACAGAAACTATGCCCCCTTTTGGATGTTTGCCTTGCTTAACTCTAAAAATGTTGATTTTTGCTTTAGGTTAAAAGTCGGCAGCTGGAAAACAGCATCATCCCTTACTGATAGTGGGGAACAGCAAACAATTGCTGAAATATATCCCAGTAAACAAAGTAGCAAAAAATGCTTGGAATTGGGAATATCAAAAGCTCCGCTCAAGCTTCGCTTTATCTGCATAACACTCATTACCGGGGAAAAGGAAGTGCTTATCACATCTCTGACTGACCTTGAGAAATATCCTTACAGCCTTTTTTCTAGGCTTTACCAACTCCGGTGGCAAGTAGAAGAGTCGTATAAAACCATAAAATCCCGACTGGAAATGGAAAACTTCAGCGGAAAAAGCTGTTTGTCTATCAAGCAGGACTTTCATGCAAAAATTTTTTCCTGCAATCTCACCGCCATACTGGTAGGCGGGGCAGAGGAACTGGCAGAAAAAAAATGTGAAAACCGCAAAAAACCATACAAAATCAACTTTACTCAGGCCCTTAACCGAATGAAAAACAGCATTGTTCTGCTTTTGTATAGGGAAAAGGAAACTGCAGGGATTTATCTGGACGAGTTGGTGCTGTTATTCTCAGCCAACCTTGAACCGATAAGGAAGGAAAGGAATTTTCAAAGAAACTTCAGAAAAAGCAAACGCATTTATCCGATGCCGTACAAAAACTCTTTTTAAAGAAAGGAAAAAAAGCGAATATGTTAAGTGAAATTACCTATCGCAAGACAGGGCAGCATAACTATGTCCAAATGTTGTAGTTAATCTGAAAGTTGCTTATCAATAAGCTCAAAAAATGCAAAGAATGCTCATTGTTATTCAGTTTTTAGAATTATAACAAGGGCTTTTTCGGATTTTTCAGACCGGAATATTAAATAAACGTCTTAACTTAATGACATTGGAGGCGCACCGTGAGCTTATGGCTCACGGCCGTCTACTCATATCTTTATAAAAGCAAATAAAGCTATTGATTTTAATTAAAATATCAGTTGATAAAGGAATTGAAGGAAGGGAATAAACTACCTACTAAACACTATGATGTTGCAGTCGAGAAAGCCCCTTTCTTCTTTCCATCCAAAGCCATAATAATAAATCATATCTTTGAGGTTACTTTAAATAATATTAAGTGGTTATTAAATTAGATGATAAAAAATGGAAGGGAGGGAATAATCTGTCTACTAAACACAAAGATGTTGTAATCGAGAAAGCCCCTTCCTTCTTTCAATCCAAAGCCAGAACAGTACCTAAAGGCATGTTTTGTTTTATCATGACCTTGTATCAGCTATGAGTAAAGGAAAAAAAGGATTGAAAATTTATTAACCAAAACAAGCTATTATATG
>NZ_JMIH01000040.1 GCF_000714815.1 Anditalea andensis
TGTAGACTGCCTTTAGCTCATTTGCGGTTTTTAGCGATGGGGTGCAACCATCGCTGGGGTATGGCGCCCTTTCAGGGCTGGGGATCGATGGTTACGAATTTTGAACGATGGGCTGCACCCATCGCTGGGGTATGGTGCCCTTTCAGGGCTGGGGTCGGGAATTGCGATTTTTAGACGATGGGATGAATCCATCGCTGGGGTATGGTGCCACTTTGGAGCTGGGTTGGTGGAAATTATGGAACCGTATATTTTCTTTTAGCCCTGAAAGGGTATAATATTTTAGCGAGGGGTGAAGCCCCTCGGGATATATAATTGCCAACCTATAAAGCCCTGAAAGGGCGTAATCATTCCATGTCTAATCCCACACATACCGCTCGTCGTATTCCACCTGATATTTTTTAAGAAACAAACGGTATTCATCCTGAAAGGATTTTTTTCTGTGATGTTCCTTTTGATCGGCTATGTATTTAATTACCATATCTACCTGGGTTGGATTTACTGAGAACGCCCCATACCCATCCTGCCAATAGAATCTTTCCAATGATTTATCTTTTGTTTTGATCCATTTGGAAGAATGGGATTTTAATTCTTCCATTAAATTCATTAAAGTGATTTTTTTGGAAAGTTTGCAGAGAATATGAACATGGTCTGTATATCCTCCTATTTTTAACGGAATACAGTCCATTTTTTTGCATATCCCCCCAAGGTAGCTATGCAATTCGTCCTCATAGGGAGGATGTATGAAGGATTGCCGGTTTTTGGTAGAAAAAATGATATGTATATAATTTTGTACAAGAGATTGTCCCATTGCTTTTTTAGTTTATTAAAAAAAATAATAATAAATATAGCGATATATATTATAACCATATAAATAGTTTATGTTTTTATTATTGATATTATGTTAGTGACATGGTATGGCGCCCTTTCAGGGCTGGGGATCGGGGATTGTGGTTTTTAGCGATGGGATGTAGCCATCGCTGGGATATGGCGCCCTTTCAGGGCTGGGATCGGGGATGTGATTTTTGAACGATGGGATGCAACCATCGCTGGGGTATGGTGCCCTTTCAGGGCTGGGGATCGATGGTTACGATTTTTGAACGATGGGATGAATCCATCGCTGGGGTATGGTGCCCTTTCAGGGCTGGGGATCGATGGTTACGATTTTTGAACGATGAGATGAATCCATCGCTGGGGTATGGTGCCCTTTCAGGGCTGGGGATCGGGGATTGTGGTTTTTAGCGATGGGATGAACCCATCGCTGGGATATGTCGCCCTTTCAGGGCTGGAGATCGGGGATTGTGGTTTTTAGATGATGGGATGCAACCATCGCTGGGGTATGGTGCCCTTTCAGGGCTGGGATCGGGGATTGCGGTTTTTAGCGATGGGATGAACCGATCGCTGGTGTATGGCGCCCTTTCAGGGCTGGGGATCGATGGTTACGATTTTTAGACGATGGGCTGCACCCATCGCTGGGGTATGGCGCCCTTTCAGGGCTGGGGATCGATGGTTACGATTTTTGAACGATGGGATGAATCCATCGCTGGCGTATGGTGCCCTTTCAGGGCTGGGATCGGGGATGTGATTTTTGAACGATGGGATGCAACCATCGCTGGGGTATGGCGCCCTTTCAGGGCTGGGATCGGGGATTGTGGTTTTTGAACGATGGGCTGCACCCATCGCTGGGGTATGGCGCCCTTTCAGGGCTGGGATCGGGGATTGTGGTTTTTAGCGATGGGATGAACCGATCGCTGGGGTATGGTGCCCTTTCAGGGCTGGGATCGGGGATGTGATTTTTGAACGATGGGCTGCACCCATCGCTGGGGTATGGCGCCCTTTCAGGGCTAGGGATCGGTGATTGTGGTTTTTAGCGATGGGATGAACCGATCGCTGGGGTATGGCGCCCTTTCAGGGCTGGGATTGGGGATTGTGGTTTTTAGACGATGGGCTGCACCCATCGCTGGGGTATGGTGCCCTTTCAGGGCTGGGGTGGGGGGATGGGGAAATTTTTTTGGTTGGTACCTGGCTCTTCGTGACCTTGGCAGCACGTTACTTTCTGTGGCCTATGCTATCGAAAACCCATCTGTTGATCTGTTTAATGCTGTTCAGTATCTCCTTTTTACCTTCCTCGGTGGCCAGGTCGATGCCGCAAAATTTGCTGTTGCCGGTGCTGCCATAAAGGGCCAGGTAATATATGGCCGCTACATTGAGGGCCGAAATGGCGCGGAAGTTGACCCCCGTTCCTTCAAAGAGGCGGTCTGTCTGTAAAAATACTTCCTCACCGGCTTTTTCCCGCTCCTTGCCTATCTTGCCCATCAATGGATGTTTTTCGGCAATGCCCCAGCGTATCAGGCTTCGCATGGCGGCACTGCCGGACAAATTGTTGTATTGTTTTTTCAGAAAAAAGCCGATCAGATCTTCCAGTTTAAGTTTCCCATTCCCACTGACTACCTCATATATAGGCCTTACGAGCTTGATCCAGTAATCTTCGCTGACCATATACAGTTCCAGCAGGTTTTCCAGATCACCGAAGGAGGTGCTTATATCTTCCACATTGACCCCGGCCACTTCCGCTATATGGTCTGCATTTATCCGGCAGTGGCCCTCTGTTTCCAGAATCTGGCCTACTGCTGCCATCAACTTACTTTTTATATCGTTTTTATCCATTTCATCTGGGTATAATATGTTATACAAAAGGTCATCACTTGTCCCGTGACGCAGGAAACGGGATGGTATCTCGCTTGTTTAAAAAGATCTTAGCAGGTGAGGCATTTTGGCATGCTCGATTTCATCTGAGATATTAAGGCATCTCTCCTACTCATTTAATTTTCCCTAAGAGTGATGCCATTGCTATGCCCGATTGGTTACCATTTAAGACTGGCTTCTGATCTTCATGTTATTTTCTATCTTATCGAGGGCTTCAAACACCCGGTCAAAATGCCGAAATTCATGGGTGGCCATCAGGTTGAAGCGGATACGGGCATCCTTTTTGGCCACGGCAGGATACATGATGGAGTTGGCATAGATGCCTTCTTTTAGCAGCCTTTTGCCCAGTTCGAGCGTGGTATGGATATCCCCTACCTTCAGTGGCACCACCGCCGAATCTGTGGGCCCTATATTGTAGCCCCGGTCCAGAAGCCCTTTTTTGAAGTACCGGATGTTTTCCCAGAGCTTGGCCCTCCACTGTGGCTCCTCATCTATGAGTTCCAGCGCCCGGATGATGCCCATGTTGGCCGGGGTGGCTGTGGTGGAAAACAGGTGCTGCTTGGACTGGAATTTGAGGTAATTGATGATCTCCCTATCCGCTACTATGAAACCGCCGAGGCTGCCTAGTGCTTTGCTGAAGGTTCCCATAATGATGTCCACCTGGTTTATCAGGTCAAATTTTTCGACCACTCCCCTACCGGTTTCACCGACTACCCCCACCCCGTGTGCATCGTCCACGGCCAGGTAAGCGCCATATTTTCGGACCAGATATACTATGTCCCCCAGATGGGCAATGTCCCCATCCTGGGAGTAGACCCCGTCCACGATGACCATGCGGGTGCGGTAACTGCCCTGGGTATTTTTCAGAACCCTTTCGAGCATCTCCATATTATTGTGCGGAAAGGATTTTACATTGGTAAGCTGGCAGCCTTCATAGATGCTGGCATGCACGGCCATATCCAGTATCGCCAGGTCCTCTTTCTTCAGCAGGCACTGGAATGTGGCACTGTTTGCTGTATAGCCTGTATTGTAGAGAATGGCCTCCTCGCGGTTAAAAAACCGAGCGATTTTCTTTTCCAGTTCGCTGTGATAGGAAAAATGTCCTCCTATAGCCGGCGAAGCGGCTGCCCCTGCACCATATTTACTGATGGATTCGATAATGGCCAGCTTGATGAGCGGATGCTGTGTAAATCCCAGATAGTCATTGGACACAAAGCTGGTGGCAAGGGAAAAAGCATCTTTGCCCGGCAGCTTCAACATCAGCTCCGGGCCACAGCCGGTGGCGGTTTCTATCCTGTAATTAAGGTAATCCCGCTCCCTGAGATAATCCAGGTAGGTTCCAAAATAGCTTGCAGTCGCCTTAAAGTCTTTGCCGGGGATGTTTTCAAAATCTTTAAAACTAGCATGGGTAAAATTTAAAGTATCCATAATATAAAAATTAAGTTAAAAGATAATTTCAGCATAATTTAATCATAATTTATTTAATAATGATTAAATATTAAAAAAAAATTTTCAGTAAGCACAAAACACAAAGTACTAAAGTTCAATGCGGTAAGTGAAAATCACTTATTGATTACCGTAAAGAAGCATTTTTAAAGTAAATACAAATGAATAAAACTTAATGCAGTGGTGGATTTCAACAAAATAAGTATTATTATTGTATAACCTTAAACCCATCCACATGCATGAAAGACCAACCTGTCATTGAAGACCAGATCCTAGAATTAATGCACGAAAGGCTAAAGGATCTTATGGGCAAGGTGAAAAGTTTACAGGTGGCCATAGCAGCCATGGAACAGACTAGAAACGGCAGCCCATCTTTTAACGGCACCCATATTCCTGATTCCCAGACACCCAAACTCCAACCCATTTCCACCTATAACAGTGACATGAAGCTGGATGAAAAAATAGCCTATGCGCTTTCCAAACTGGACAAGGCTACCAAGAAAGAAATAGTAGGTAAAATCGTGGAAGCAGAACCTGAAACCAATATTGACAAGCTGGACAGTAATATAGCTGTGCGGCTATCTTTCCTTCTAAAAGAGCAGCAGATCAGCGGGATAAAGCAGGGCCGGGTATACCATTACTCTTTGATACCGGCTTCCTGAAGCTCAGTCCATATACATTTCCACCTGAGCTTCAGGAATACCAGAAAACAGGGAAAATTCTTCCACTGTGACGAACTGATCCGGGGATTTATTCAATAAAACCCTGATCTTGCTCAATACCTTCTGTCCATACCGCTCGCTCCTTCCGGTAATGCGCTGTATGTCTTTGGCATATATGACACATCTTTTTTTGATCATATGATATAGTATGATAGGAAATGGGATGATTTGTAATGGGGATAAAGTCCTCAGTTCGGTGAGGGGGAGCTGTGCATGTACCATTCCATACTCCCGGCCATCAGGTTTCTGAATATGGCAAAGCACTGCAGGATTTTCCCTATATGCTGTTTCCGGTAGCGGATGACCTTGACTTCCTCTCTCAGGTAGCGGGCTGCCGTGGCTGCCATGGCTGCTGTTATCTCTTTTTTGTCCTTTCTGTCGGCCGCCTTAATACCGGCCATGCACCAGGTGTCCAGCAGCTCCAGGTATTGGAGACAGTGTTTTTTCTGCGTATTCAGGGAATGCCAGATCTCCCACCATACCGCAGGTCTGTCCCCGTAGACTACCTCTACCAGCCCATATGCCAGCGGCCCCATATCCGGCGGACAGGGACAGGCATCCATATCCCTTTTGTGCCCCGATTTCATTCTCTGCTCGAGATGCGCAAGCACCAGTACGCCCAGCTGCCGGAGGGCTTCTTCCCTGAATGCCTCATAGCCCAGGTCCCAAAGCAGTCTGAAAGCTGCTGCGGGTGAAGGGATGATGGCCCCTGTATTTCCCTGGAGGATGAGCAGAAAAAGGTTGCGCTGTTCTTGCCAATACTGCTCATGGTCAGGGCCGCTGTGTTTTTCCATCAGGTGCAGCAGGGCGTACAGTTTTGCGATCACTAACAGTTTTCTGAAGGATATATCGGGGTATATATTGGCCGGAAGCAGGCTTAGCCCCTGTTTTCTGAACTTCTCCTGTTCATCCGGCTGGCTCAACAGGCCTATATCTGCCAACCAGCCGGTCACCTCATCGTGGGCGAGACCTGCCCAGGGGTGCTGCCTTCCGGCAATACGTAGCCGGGCTTTACGCGGGAGGGCACCGGTCCTGTCCGCGCTGCTCAGGTATCTTGAAAAAGTCTTTCGGGAAATGTTCATCAGCGAGGCCAGCTGGTTTAAGTGCAAGAGCTGCCGGAGACTAGGTTCCATTTTTATGAGTTGGGGATAGGCCTCTGAGTGGTGCTTCCGCTGCCAGTTGGCCCAGTCCCTGTCATCTTTGGCAGCCTTTAACAGCAATTTTTTAAACAGGGGGACAAATTCCGGCACCTGATCCAGAAGGGCCTGTTTGGCAGGACCGCTGATGTGCAGCATCACCGTGCTGCCGATGGACTCCCAGTAATGCATGCCCGGGGCCCCAGAAAAGTACGCATCCCTGTCAAAGGGCAACTGGCCCTGAAAATACAGCTGTTGCAGTTTCCCTTCGTACGCACGCCCCATCAGGCCCTTCACGATATACCTAAACCCTTTTTCTTTTTCTCCGGCCTTCATCAATATGGAACGGTGGCCCAGAAAACTGACCTCCAGAAAGGGGGCTGCGGCCCTATAGAACCGGATATCCAGTGGCAAAAGGGCATCCATAGCCGGTTTTACCAGCATCATATACTGTAATACATTATTTGCCATTTACATACTCACATTAAGAAACGGTACAACTTTTCCATTAAGTTAAATTTGAATTAATACAACTTAATTTATTTTTCCAAACATTAAAGATTATATTTTTAGTCTTTGGCCTAAATGGGACATTTGAGACAATGTCCCAAAATAACAAAAAATACCCTGATTTTATTTTTAAAGCCATTTTTACCTACTAACTTTCCTATCAGCAATAATAAAAAAAATTTCGAAACTATTAATATTAATAAAATGAACACCTTAAACTTAACACATATCTATCATATCTGTACCCTGATCTTGGTCATGATGTTAGGCTATACCGGCATGGCCAAGCTGGTAGACTTTAAAGGCTTCCGCTCGGCGGTGCTGAACCAGCCCTTTCCCAGTGAATGGGGGGAACGGATCGCGGTGGGGGTGCCGGCAGCGGAACTGCTGCTGGTGGGTCTGCTGCTGTTTGACAGCACCCGGCTGGCGGGGCTGGTCGGTTCCCTGGTGCTGATGACCGCCTTTACGGTCTATGTGGGCCTGATCTGGATCGGGGCATTTGAAAGGACTCCCTGCGGCTGCGCCGGGATACTGGATGCACTGGGCTGGGGCGAGCATCTGGCGGTGAATCTGGTATTCGTAGGGATAAGTGTGGTGGGGATATATGTATATAGAAAGTAGGTTCAGAGGTTCAAATGTTCAGGGTTCAAGAGTTCAATGTTCAAGAGTTCAGGGTTCAAATGTTCAAGTGTTCAATGTTCAGAGGATCAAAATCTTAAAGGTTCAAATGTTCAGAGTTTAAAGTTCAAAATGTTTAAGGTTCAATAGTTCAAAGGTTAAAGGGTTCAAATGGTGTCTGCTATGGCTATAAAAAATTTTGAAGAACTGGAGATTTGGAAGGAGGCAAGGGAACTTGCCAAAGTCGTAAGGGAACTTACGAAAGAAGGGGATTTTAAAACAGATTACCGTTTCAGTAACCAAATGAATGCTGCTGCGGGATCGGTGATGGACAATATAGCAGAGGGATTTGACAGGGATGGAAACAAAGAGTTTATCCAGTTTCTATATATAGCGAAAGGGTCCAATGGAGAATTAAGGGCCCAATCCTATCGGGCCTATGACGCACAGTTTATTGCTGAGGAAGTGTTCGAAAATCTACTATTGAGAACTGCCTCCCTTAAATACAAACTCAACAGACTGATTACCTACCTAAAAAGTAGCGAATATAAAGGAAATAAATATGCAGAGAGGAAGTAAAATCAGGATGATCAAGGGTTCAAGAGTTCAAAGGTTCAAAGGTTCAAAGGTTCAAGGTTCAAGTGTTCAGAGCTTAGATCGTAGCCCTGAACGCGTAGCTGAACGGCGAAGCCTTGAACTGCGAAGCTGAACTTCTGAACGCGATGCTGAACGGCGAAGCTGAACCATTATAGCTGAACAATGAAGTTGAATAATAAAAAATTGGCCTTTGGGTCAACTCCGTCTCTTCTGGGAGTGAGGGTCAGAAGCTCACTGTGCCGGATGGAGTAATAAGGGGGACGTCGAAAACCCTTAAAACAGAGTAGACTAATAACCAAAACGTTTTTACTGTCTTTTTTGATTGTTAAAAAAAGAAGAACATTATGATCAATTTACTAAAAAAAGTTCAAGTAGTGGCATTAGCACTTGCAGCGGCAGCGGCATTTGCATTTAATATGCCGGAACAAGGGACATTAAAGGGTCAGGTTAGTGAAGGAGTATGGGTGGATCTATCTCCTAATGATTTGTATGAATGTAACCCTGATGCAACCATTTGTACAGCCAGGTTCAATGATCAGGGAGAAATGATTAGCCAGGTATCCGGCCAATTTATTCAACTTTAATGTAATAAGGCTTGGAGGTCCTCCAAGCCTATTTCTCTATTCTTTTACCTTGGGTTTTGTGCGATACCGCTTAACAGTATTTCATCTTCGGGAATAGGAAAAGCATATCGGAGATCGTGAGGCTGCAGATCAAAATTTCCATCAGGGGTGTTCCTAGTCAAAGTCACTTCTTCTCCCGGTAATAAATTGTATCTTTTCAAATCACCCCACCTAATACCCCGAAGCAACAGTTGTTTTCTTCTTTCCTTTTTAACCATTTGTAAGGCTTCACCATCATTGCTATATACTAACGGCTCAAACATTCCTGAAACAAATCTTTTTTCCAAGAGCTTATTAATTGTCTCCACTGCAAGTTCTCCTTGGTTTAATCTGGCGTGACATTCTGCTTTGTTCAAATACAGCTCATCCGTAGCCAATCCTCCAAATAAGCGGACCTGAAAGGAATATTGCCCTTTAAATGCATAGCCTTCTCCCCTTTTGAAAAAGAATAGGGATTTCCGAAGATCATAGGGTTCATAAAGTCCAACAAGATCCGGTACTACTTCTGCACCAGCATTAAAAAAATAAAATGTGGCGAACAAAAGATCACTGTAGAATATAACTTCTTCAAATTGATTTACAAAAGGCCTAGCGGGTACTGAATTTACTGCATTATAATCCAGAATTTCATTTCGGTAAGTCAGAGCCAAATCAGCATAATTTAAAGATTCCTGAAAGAATCCCATATAAAGATACACCCTGGAAAGCATGGCTGAGGCTGCAGGTTTAGTGGGCCTGGTTACAAAAGATGAGCTTGTCCCTAATAAGGATTCAGCTTCCTGAAGATCATTAATGATCAATGCAAAAGTTTCCTTAAGATTGGCTCTTGAGTTGGGCTGATCTATAACGGGAGAGGTCCTTAATGGCAAACCCAACAATTCCTCTGCTTTTCCCTTATCATATCCCAAACAAAATTGTCGCGCCAGGGAGAAATAAGCATAGGCTCTATAAAACAAAGCACTTCCTTTTAAATCCTTCCATTCAAGACTTGATTTTTCTGCCTCCCCAAACTTTTCCAATTCAAATAATACCGTATTCGCATATAAAATCTGTGAAAATGGAAGGGTCCAATCTATAATAGAAGGTGTATCATATATTTGCGGATCCCAGATATAAATATTTTTGTTTATCGGAGTAAGCGTATTGTACAGGCTTTCTCTGATCAATATATCATCTGAAGCCCCTTCCAAGTAAGTAGGTTCCTGATTCATTGCCTGTGTATTATTATCCAGTAAAGCCCTTAATTCTTCCAATGAATTTGGAGTGATCAGAGCTTGGTCTGGCTTTTGGTTAAGAAAATCTTCACAACCTACCAGCATAAAAGCTCCAAAAATAAGGAGCCGATAGTTTATATATTTTTTCATTTTATTATTGTTTATTTAGTTGAACGATTAGTGGGGTGGCTTCATCTATGAGCCAAATGTAAGAGATGAGGGAAATGTCCCCCCACCTTAAAAATTTACTCTGGCGCCAAGGGTAAAGCTCCTTAAAGGTTTCATGGACCGAAAGTCAGGATCTAAAGGGTCATCCGAAGCCTTCCAAATCATGCCTATATTATTAACATATCCATAAATCTCCATGCTGTTAAAGGGCAATGGTGTCCATGACTTCTTGTCCAATAAATACGCTATGTTGATATCCTGAAAACGGACATGATCCCCCTTTTCAACCAGACTTTCAGAAAATGCATGGAAATTATCCCTTTGGATGCTCCTATTTTCCGGGGTGGCTGGAATTTGGGTAAACTGTTCATCACCGGGCTGTCTCCATCTTTCCGAATAGTCACCATGTGCGAGCAAGCCTGTTAGGACGTTTTCATAACGCACAGATTCCCTTCTATAATAATATCCAAACCTGTAGCTTATATTAAAGGAAAGCGTTAAAGGACCATATCCAAAAGTATTGCGGACGGCCCCAAATACCGTGGGACGTGAGGGACCATGGTATTGAATACTTTGAGGTCTGGCCGCACCTAAAATCGCTCCGTAATCGCTGCTGATTTCTCCATCCAAATACCCAAGTGGAGCTCCGGTATCCGGATCAAGCCCTGCCCAAGGCAGACTATAGACAGCAAACAAAGGTTTTCCTGCCATTGGTGTGATGATTACAGTTGAACCGGCACCACTTCCCTGTGAAAGATATTGAAAAGCCGTTCCCTCAACTTCATAGTCTAAAACTTTTTCATTGACATGAGAGAGTAGTATATCTGTTCTCCAATGAAACCTACCAGTCAGATTTTGGCTTCCTATCTGGAAATCAAAACCCTTTGTACTTGTATTAGCAAAGTTGCCTCTATAATTGCTTAAGCCAGTACTGGGGGCAAAAGGTCGGTCACCTATTAGATCCGTGCCGTTTTTGGTGTAAAACTCAAACGATCCGGAGAACCTGCCTGATGCATTTTCAAAATCAAGAGCTAAATTAAGAATCTTAATCCTTTCCCACCGAAGTTCCGGATTAGCGGCAGTCATTAAGGTCGCCTCTCTAAGACCAGTGAACCTACCGGTACCAAATATTCTGGCAGTGGTGAGGGCCGAGACACTTTTGTCCACATTTCCATTTTCCCCATAGGTGCCCCTAAACCTAGCATAGCTCGTCCAAGGATAAAAGCTTTCTTCACTCAATATCCATCCCAATCCCATTGACCATAGCGGAACCCATTTTTGATTGGTCTCTACTCCAAAAAGGTTGGATGCATCCCTACGGGCACTCCCAGTTAAGGTGTATCTATGCCGGTATGTATAAGAAATATTTGAATAATAACTTACAAAATTATCAATTTGCCCCGTTGAGGATGTATTGAAAGGTATTTGTATTCTTGCCGCAGGATTTGAAAATTGTGGGTATAGGTTAACAAAATCAACCGGATTGTTTGCTCCTGTCAAAGGATCATATCCATAATATCTGTTAGAATACCTGGTGCTGTTCAGGGATCTTATTTCATATCCGCCCATTGAAGTCAACTCGTGTCCCTCTTTCCAGCTATTAGAATAGTTCAGCTGCCCTCTCCAGTTATAACTGGAAGCCGAACGGTTAGCTAAATCTAAAATACCACCTACTGGAATAGGATAGCTCAACTGTCCATTCCCATCCAACTGTGTAAGTTGATTTACAAGATTGCGCGTAAAATAACTTTCTGCAGAGGAGAAATCCTTGTTCAGGGTGTTATTGTTCCAATACTGGTATAAAACTTCTGCCTTGATGTTGGGATGGAACTGATAGCTCATATTCACATTTAACCTTAAATCATTAGCAGAGGTAGTGTTTTCAATTTGCTGTATTTCATTTAGCGGATATAGGTTCCAGGGTAATAAACCGGCAGCTTCTGCCTCCCTCTTAAAAGAATCCCTGATATCACTGACCACCGGCAGGTTTATACCCTGCCCATCCCGCCATTGGGCATAGGGATAAGGTCTTAGACTTACAGTGGACATCCTGAAAGCATCTGGTCCCGGATTTCCCATATTTCTGTTGGTCCTGATGAAATTTATCCCTGTACCAATATTCAGCTTATCATTCAAAGCCAAAAAATTTTGATTTGCCTGAATGGATATCCTTTCAAAACTGTTCTCTCTCAGATTTTCTATATTTTTGTCATACCCTGCTGAAAGACTGTAATTATGTGAGGAGGAACCTCCTCTGATCCCGAAAGAATGCTGTTGTAATATACTTTCCCTATGCAAATAATCCCTCATGTCATTCCGGACATCAAGCTGCCCGAGCTGGGCGAGTTGGGCACTCGCCTGATCCGAGGAAATTAAATTGTCTCTTTCCAGAATCATAATTTCCACAGCTGGAGTCAAGGGAAGTCTGGAGGGGCTATTTTCAGTGGGTGCATAGAATCCTGTCTCAAACAGATGTCTTTCCATTTCCAAAAACTCAGTGGTAGACATTAAAGGCCTGTAAAAAGGGTCAGGGCGTTGTCCCATCGTCACATTGGAATTGACTGTAATCTGCGGTGCTCCTTTTATCCCTTTTTTGGTAGTGATCACAATAACGCCATTACCAGCTTTGGCACCCCATATAGAGGCAGCGGCTGCATCCCGCAACACAGTGACCGATTCTACGTCATTTGGATTGATGTTTTCCAATGGTCCGTCATAGGGAAAATTATCTATGACAATAAGGGGTTGGGAATTGGAATAAATACTATTGCGACCGCGTATGCTTATCCTGTCCGAGGCAGGTCCTATACGGTTAAACACTAAACCTGGAGTGATATCTTCTAACCTTTCCAATAAATTGGTGCTTATCCTTCTGTTCAATAATGCTTGATCAATATGTACAAATGACCCGGTAGCTCTTTCTTTTGACAAAGTTTGATATCCTGTTGAAATAACTTCTACTTCACCAAGCTGCATTTCATCTGGTCTGAGATAGACCATTAATGGCTCCTCCACAGGGACCGTTACACCTATTTCCCGTTTCCCAAAACCCATCGCTGAAATATAAAGGAGGTATTGACCTTCATCCAGATGTAAGGCAAAATAGCCCTCATTATCGGTAATGGTTCCCTGGTTTGGATTCAGCATGACAGCAACTCCCGGTATTGGACTTTCGTTTTCTGAGGATAGCACTCTTCCGTTTACGGTATAGGCTGTATCCTGCAAAGCGAAAACACTTCCTGAACACAACATTACCAAACATATAAGTAAATTTATTTTCATAATAGTTAAGGTTTGGATTGAGAATTTAAATGTTTTTGAATGGTACTTATAAGCCCTTTGGTACCAATTTTTAATCCTGGTATAGCTATTATTTCCCCATCTGGGCCCAATAGCACCTGACTGGGATATCCTTTTAGATGGTAGAATCGAAGAAATGGGTGATTAGGTGTGCCTGCCCACAGATTAATGGCCCTATGATCTGTGTATTGCTTTGAAGAAAGGCTATGATGCCACACTTGGTCATCAGTATCTGAGGAGATGATTACTACTTTTAAATCAGGTGTGGTCTTAAAGGTATCCAATAGTGTGTCCAATGTTCTTTTATAATAATTGGATGATGCCGAACAGCCGGTAAAATAAGTGCTGACAAGAACATAGTGGCCACGCAGGTCATCCAGCTTCAACGAATCTCCCTCAGGAGTCTGAAAGTTAAAACCTGTCACCTCCGTACCGGGCCTAAACTTAACTAGAAAATCTTCCGTGATTTTCTTGGTTTCTGGGTGCCTTATTTTTTTTGCCATCTCTGCCAGATCATAGTATGGTATCCTCCCTTGTCTATATTTCCAGAATATATCCATCATCAGAAGTTGGTCCTTTAGGTTTGCAGTAAGGGCTAAATCATCCAGACCCTCTCCTATTTTAAAAGTGGAGAATTGAGTCAAAAGGGTAAAAAGAGCTTTGACATAAGGAGAATGATGGGATGGGTCATCATAAGTAGTCAATAATGGCAGGAATTTATCAATTGCCAATTGGTCAATTTCTCTTGAGAGCTGATCATTACCTTCCTGAATCGCATAATCCTTGGTTCGGGCCAAAGATTGGAGGTCAGTGTTATAGGACTCCGCTAAATCATGGGCCAATAGGTATTTAAGATGACGGTCTTTGATATGACCATATTCAGGTAGGTCAGCCAGCTGATGGGTTTTAAAGGAATCCCATTCCTCCTTAAATTTTAAAAACATGGACATGGCATCAGGCTCCTGGATATCTACTTCCCTTCCGAAACCATGAAGCTGTTGGTTCTGATGTGCCTTTAACTGCTCTTCATCATCAAAAAGACTGGAAGGATTTCTGATCAGAAAACTTACCGGTTTGGAAAAAATGTTTTTCTTATTCATCCTCTTCCTGTCTTCCTGATATTGGAAGGATGCCTCTGAAGGCCCTGAAAACACTCTAACATGTGTATGAGTATCTAGGTATACCTTGATGCTGTCCCCTGGGAAAAGCACGAATTGATTGAGTAAGTCAGTTTCAAGTGAGGAGATACTAATTACAGTAGGGTAACTCAAATTACCATCCCACCTAAAAGTATAATTGCCCAGCGTTCCATCGGATAATTTTCCTGGTAATAAAGTGATGTATTCTAAAACGGAAACAGGTGCATCATTCTGTAGATCGAGAGGATTCTCCCAATATTTAACTTCAAATTGAGATAGCGCTTTCCTTGACTTTATCTCCCCATACACCACCACCGGTGCCCCTTCCACAGCGGAAGGGACTGGGGGGTGACCGGCAACTTTCTGCCCGTATAAATCCTTCCCGAAAAGGCATAGCAGTGCCAGGAAGAAAAAGATGTTTCTTTTTTTCATAGTGTGTTATTTAGAAATTATCGGTATTGTATTACTCTATTTGCAATTAGAAAGTACCGCCCCACGGGGTTGGTCGGTTTGGTTTTCCTGGGGGGGTATCGTTAACCAGTGAGGAAAATTGTGGGGCGGGTTTTCAATTGTTTGGTTGTTATGTCATGGTTGATGAATGATGATTGATGATTGATGGATAAGGGTTTATGGCTCATCATAATGTAACCTCCCGTACGTCACCTCGACCGACTCCCCTACGCTGTGACCTCGACCGGAGCGGAGAGGTATCCTATACGGATCCTCCATACGACGTCACCCCGAAACCCTTACCCAGGACCCTA
>NZ_JMIH01000041.1 GCF_000714815.1 Anditalea andensis
AAATGGTGAGACCGTCATTGCAAGGAGAGGGGAGAAGTTTTTTATTTAAGACGGACTTCAACTCCCCCGAAGCAATCACATTTACGATGTTTATATGTGAAGCATCAGCGGTGAGATGACGGGAAAAAGGAGTCCAGCCAAAGATGTAGAAATAATGCATTATGACCACCAGGACCGTCCAATAGCCTCGCAGAACGGAAATCTGAGGGGGCAAAACAAATGGTACTACACCAAATATGATGCACTAGGTAGGGTAATCATGACCGGTATCACTTCCCAATCCCCTACAGGTGCCGGTTCCGGTAGCAACATGCCGAATTAAATGCGCGTACAGCTGAAATAAAAACAGGATCCCAAAGGTGGAGGTTTAGGTGCCGGACTTACAGGTGGTGATTTTTGGAGAGGGGCGGCAGTAGGTGCGACAGTGGCAGGATTGAATCACTTAGCACACCGAATGCAAGAAAATCCTTGGGAAAATACAGGGAAATATGAAAAAAGCGGAAGGTTAATTGGTGTCCATAGGGTAATCAGCCAAAAGGATGGATATATAACCAATGCGGATAAAAGAGGTACCTTTTTTACCTTGCATACAAATGGTGACATTGTAATTAATAGTATTATTAATGACCCGGTTATTCCAGATAGTTATATCTATACTTCAAAATCACCAAAAATTTAATATTAACATGAAACCAACAACAATTTACAAGACTAAAGAATTTAAGTTTGATTTTATAAAGAATGAAGTGCAGTTGTTTAGAAATAGGTATAACTATTTAACTATACCTTTTTCAGAGGTAAAATATATTGAAATCAAGAAAGAGAGGGTCGTTCAAAATGTTTGGCTTTTGACATTTATTGGTGTATCCCTGTTTTTCTTAGGAATATTTCTCGTGAGCAACTTACTCTTTAAACTAAATGAAAGTCCGAATTACATTCCTTTGAACCATAGTGATATCAGAAGGATTGGAGCAAACATAATCCTTTCTATTTCAACTTTATTTTTTGCTTTTTATATTTTTTATTCTATCACAAGAAAAGATGTAATCCTTAAAATTAACCAAAAAAGCAAGCCTTTTCCCTTAAAAGAACTGTCAAAAAAAGGATTACAGGAACAGTTTATTGAAGAGTTAAAAATTGTATTTACAGGAGTTAATTTCGATATATAATGTTTATATAACGAAGATCAGTATTAATTAAATAAATATTGGTTTAGTTTGTTGTTTTTCAGCTGGATAGTAGACAGGGTTGGAGTATATTGAACCTATTTGAGCATAGCGAGGTCTTTAAAAAGGTCGAACTTTTCTTTTTCGGTAGCCTAACGTAGTATCCAGATCTTTGCGAGTTTTTTGGCAGCTTCGATAGAAGGGGTCATATTTTCCTTTTCAAAATTTAACGATAGTGAGGCCGTGGTCCAAATGAAGGGGGGGCAAGATCGTTCAGTGTGCTGCCGGGGGATACGATCAGAATGGAAGTTTATGGAAAATACATAGATCTGGCCAAAACCAATCCTGCAGTGATGTCAGTATTGATGGGGCTGACAGGAGGAAATGCTACAGGTTTAGGTATAGACGGCAATGGTGTCGCCCAGACCGGATCATTGGCAGGAGGCAACAAAGGTTTATCTGGTCTGCTTGGAGGTAAAAAGCAAAAGGGCGATGCACCTCCCGCTTACCTGAACTACCTGTTCTTTGATACCGAGATGAGGTTTAAGTACGGAGGCTTTGTCCAGATGAGTGAGGCGGCCTACGAGGACCGATCCAACACCGCCCATGAAAGATTATCTTAGGACCGAGCGTATAAAAAGCTTTGATAAAGCTTTTAGCGAGGGGCCAGCAGGTGGGGAGGCGTGGCAGATGAAGCGGGATATTTCTATATTTACTTGAGTAACGGCCGGGCAGTTTCGTCTACAAGGTAATCCACCGTTACGCTGAATGCATCGGCGATTTTCTTTGCCGTCTCTACCGAGGGTAAGGCTTCGTTGCGTTCATACTTGCCAATAGCCTCTCTTGAAGCTCCGATTTTTTTAGATAGTTCATCCGTTTTGCTTGCGTAGCTGCGCTATCCTGTCACCTGTTTTAGTCATGATTACACTTTTAAAAGGATGATCATGCAGTAATAATCCAAAAATGCGGTAAAAAGATGCATAAAAAAGATGATAGTAGTTTTTTTGAGTATAGGGATGATTTTATAGATTTGCGTCTGATTATACACATTATAAAAAAAAAATAGAGATTTTTGGTATGGAGATCCAGGCGATAAAGTCCCGGCTTGCGCTATCCCAGGTACGCTACCAATACGGATTCAAGCCTGATTTTAGAGATCATTTATTTGTTCATGAATATGGGCATTATTTGCAAAGCCAAAGAATGGGACCTCTTTACCTGCCATTTGGAACAATGCCAGGACAACCTTATTTTGGGCCAGGGCTGCCACAAATAAATCCTCATAATAATAATTTTATAACACTGTTATGAGTAAGATAGAGGATTTAAATTTTAAATTAACTTCACAAGGTATTCATTTGACAAGAAACAAATATACTTACCATATAATTTTATATGATGAAATTGAAAAATCATATTTAATAAAAGGTAAGTCTATAAAAAACTATGTTTTGATTTTTATTATTGGAATAATATGTATAGTTTCTTCTGGGATTTTATTATATAATTTAATAATGGGATTAAATATTGGAGAAAAGTCTGTTAGGTTTTATAATTTATTGGGCAATGGTTTAATTGTGGTTATTATGTTAGGAGGAGCTGGGTTGATTTCAATTATAAGTGCTCTTAAAAATACACCTGTTATAATAATTGTAGTAAAAAATAAAACCTATAAACTTAGAATCAACCGTAGAAAAGTAACAGAAATCTTGGATTTTTTAAGTTTGTATGGAATTAATGTTGATACACGCAATTAGAGTGATTAATTTTAGTTCTGTTTAATCATAAGTCAATGCCGATTAGTTTTATATTTTCGCTCAAATTTTCTTGTCAGCCATATTATTTCACGTGTTTTGTACACAAAAGTAACATAGGGCAAGTTGGATTAAGGTATACTACTATAATAGGAAGATTTGCCGGTAGAGCAGTACCTGTTATAGGATAGGGTATGGTAGCCTACGATTCCGGTAGTATTCTCTATCATACTCAAGTAAGGTACAATCAAATAACAGCGAGATAATATGAATAATGAATTGATTTTTAACCAAATTGTTGACTTGGTAATTAAACATAGAGGAAGGTATAAACGAAATCTTACTCGAGACACTCGGTTAAGTGAAGATTTAGGAATGAGTGGTGATGATGCTGGTGAATTTATTCAAGACTTTGCAAGATCTTTTAATGTGGACTTATCTGAATTTAATTTTGATAATTATTTTGCTAATGAAGGGTTCAATTTATTCAGTTTTATTTATTCCATAATAGGGGGGGATTATCAACCTATTACAATAGGAGATTTAGAGAAATCCGCAAAAAATGGAAAATGGATCAAGGGTCGATAAACCATCTAAGCCTTCTTTCATACTTTCAATGTTGCTGCCCAAACACTGCCTTTAGCAAAGCTTGTGGAGGTAGTGGTAATCCAGAGGTTCGGTAAGCATATTTGGAGGCAAGGCTTTACATGAACTAGGAAGAGCAGCGGCTCATGGTTATGGTAATATGATGGTTGGAAATGCATTTGGTCAGCAAGCTAGATTATCAACATTTGCACCTGCTGGGTACCGGCGGCGGAACTGACAATAAAAACAAATAGGTTTATGGATATATTTAGTATACTATTTGGAGTATGCCTAATTCTTATTTCAATAATTATTTTTACAATTCAAATGAGAGATAAGACATATACAAAAAAAGAGTTTCATATGGGGAATGTCAATATATACTATGCTGGAATAGCCTCATTATTGGCGGGATTGTATTTCTTTATTAGTGCGTTTTAGTACAAGTGGGCAAAGGAAAAGCACCGTATGCCGGTGCTTTTCCAATTCAATAAATATCCTTTCTGTGTCCTAAATCAATCACATCCACGAGAAGTACGCTTTCCTTAATCTCGTAGATGATTCGGTAATCGGCCACACGTACACGTTAGCCGTCCCTTCCTTTTAGCTTCTTGCAGCCTTTTGGGCGTGGATCGTTTCCCAGGTCCAGTATGGCGGTTTTGATATTGGAATAATACGGTTCCGGAATCTTGGCGAGCTTTTTCTGCGCTTTGCGCTCAACACGGACTTTGTACATTATTTTTGTTTTTGTCCGCGTTTTTTCTCAATCTCCCTTAAAGCCTGTTCCGCGTCTATAAACTCCTGTTTGCCCTTTTTGGCGGCATCATAGAGTTTAATGTCTTCGAGTTCTTCCAGATCATCCACCATTTTGTTGTACTCCTTGATGGGAAGAATGACGGCAAGTTTTTTGCCATCGTCGTCAGTTATAAATTGTGTTCTCATTGCATATAAGCTTTTTGGGCGTTTCTGTCCCGGATCACCGTATCGATCAAAAAGAAAAGTTTGTCCTTTATCGTTGGGCTCAGGGCTTCGATATCCTGCAGCCGCTGTACTGTTTTTTTGTCAAACCTGGCGTTTTGCCCTACTCCCACGAGATAATCCAAAGACACCTCAAAGGCATCTGCGATTTTCTTGGCGGCATCGATGGACGGAATGGCTTCCCCCCGTTCGTATTTACCGATCATTACACGGGATACGTTGCTGTTGTTGGCCAAATCGGTCTGTGACCAGTTCTTGGAATCCCTTAAAGTAGCAATTATTTTGCCTGATTCCATACCTGATAGGATACAATTGTACTTCGTAATCCATGTTTAAGACTAATTTACGTAAATAAAAGATAGATTTTAAAAATCACCCTAATGATTTCGAAATTTAAGCGATTGAAAGCGCAACAGGAAAGTCTGATTGAATTAATTTCCGAACAGCAGAAAAAGCTGGAGGGAGGACTGAGAGATATGAATACGGGGGAATGGAGTTTTCCACAATCGGACCCTGTATAGGAAAGTGTATTAACCTCACACATGATGCCTGATAACCACCGATTATCCGAAGATGCGGAACCGGATGTTCGTGACTCCTATCTTTGATATCAAAAGCTAATGGAAGGTCTGGGTAAGCATTTTAAGATGCATCGGATGCGGCGGTGCAAGCCATATATCCGGAAGCAAAATTGGCCGTACCCGAACATTTTTGTCCGTTCACATGGGCTGAAATTATCCAATAGGCCTTATAAAGTCATTTTCAACAATGATTTCTTGGCATAA
The DNA here is from genome assembly GCF_000714815.1 of Anditalea andensis. Taxonomy (GTDB): domain Bacteria; phylum Bacteroidota; class Bacteroidia; order Cytophagales; family Cyclobacteriaceae; genus Anditalea; species Anditalea andensis. The sequence goes on from NZ_JMIH01000041.1 coordinate 5,269, forward strand.
CTATAGAACAGTATCTTGAAATCCAAACATGTTTTGGAAGAAAGTCTTTATTGTCCAGTGTCATTGAAATAAATTGGCCTATGCATGGTAATATCCTTAAAATAGCCTTCAGAAATTTCTGGAAAAGCAAATCCATTTCCTTAATCAATATTCTCGGGTTTTCTATGGGAATAGCGATATGCATGGTCATCTCGTTGTTTTTGGTAAACGAACTGAGCTATGACCATCACCATGAGCGGGCAGACCGCATCTATCGGACCAATACCACTTTATGGTATGGAGGAAACCACCTGAACATGGTGTATGCGCCGGCCCCACTGGCAGAGACGCTCAAAACGGAATTTCCCGAGGTGGAGGCAGCCGTTCATTTCCGTAATCAGGGTGCTTTTTTGGTAAAACGTGAAGAGGAGAATATCAAAGAAGGCAAAGTCATTTTTGCGGGGAAGGATTTTTTCCGGATTTTCACGGTCCCCATCCTGGAAGGGGCTGCCAAGGGAGCGCTGGATCAGCCCAGAACGATGGCGGTCAGCCGGCAAATAGCGGAAAAGTTCTTCCCCGGTGAGGAGGCGGTAGGCAAACAACTGATCCTTAACAATCATGTGGCTTATCAGATCACCGCGGTTTACGAAAACATGCCGACTACCAGTCATTTTGACTTTAATATGATCCTGGCCGCCGAAGGGCTGAGTGAAGCCAAATCTGATTTTTGGTTGGCCAATAATTTTCAGACCTACCTCCTGCTGCAGCCCGGTGCGGATCCTGCCGCACTGCAATCGAAACTCCGGGGCTTGGTAGATAAGCACATTTCACCTGCCTTTTCACAGATTATCGGAGAGGAAACTACCCTGGATAAATTTGAGGCCGCCGGAAATAAACTGGAATATACCCTCCAGCCCCTGCTGGATATCCACCTGCAAAGTGATCTGATGGGTGAATTTGAGCCCAACTTCAGCATCACCTACATCTACATGTTTGGTGCCATAGCCCTTTTTATCCTGCTGCTCGCCTGTATCAATTTTATGAACCTTTCCACGGCCAAATCAGCCACCAGGGCCAAGGAGGTAGGGGTGAGGAAGGTGATGGGATCTTCCAGAAAAGACCTGATCGGCCAGTTTATGCTGGAGACGATCCTCATGAGTCTGGTTTCCTTTGCAGTGGCCACCGTGTTGGCCAGCCTGCTTTTACCATTTTTTAATGAAATTTCCGGCAGGACCCTAACTGTTCCTTTTACTTCTCCGATCTTTTATATGGTGGTATTGTCCGGGGTGGTGCTGGTGGGTATAGTGGCAGGGATATATCCTTCATTCTTTTTATCCGGATTTTCGCCCGCTAAGGTTCTCAAAGGAAATGTAGCTCTGGGAATGAAAAGCGGGACCATCAGAAGTAGCCTGGTCGTCTTCCAGTTTGCTGTTTCCATTATATTGATATTTGCCACCCTGGTGGTCTTTAACCAATTGAATTTTATACAGAATAAAAACCTGGGCTTCAATAAGGACCAGGTGATCATGATAGAAGATATCTATACCCTAGGGGATCAGGTCCATTCTTTTAAAAATGAGCTGGTACAGAGCGATCTGATAGAGCAAGGTACCTTAAGCAGTTTCCTTCCAGTCTGGGGCACCAGCAGGTCGGACAATCCCTGGTGGGTGGAGGGCAAGGATCCCCAGCTGCCGGAAAACATGGTCAGCAGCCAAAACTGGTCCGTGGATGTGGACTATATCGAAACCCTAAACATGAATATCCTCGAGGGAAGGAATTTCTCCTTGGACTTCCCCTCGGACACCAACAGTGTAATCCTAAACGAATCAGCGGTCCGCCATTTTGGCTTTCAGGGAGATCCGATAGGCCAGCGGGTGGCAACCTTTGATGGGGATGAGGCGGGTTTTGATAAAGATAATCTGCTTTATAAAACCGTGATAGGGGTAGTGGAGAATTTCCATTTCGAATCATTGAAAGAGAATATAGGCCCCGTCATGATCTATCTGCAACTAAAGCCGCAGGGCTATGCTTCATTTAGGTTTCAGGCACAAAGTACAGGGGAGGTGGTAGAGCTCATCGAAACCAAATGGAAGGCGATGGCACCCGGACAGCCTTTTAACTATTCTTTTTTGGACGAAAGGTTTGATAGGATGTATGAGGCAGAGACGCGTATAGGCAAGGTCTTTCTGGTATTTACATGTTTTGCCATATTTATAGCCTGTCTTGGATTATTTGCATTGACGGCTTTTACCGCAGAGCAGCGCAGGAAAGAAATAGGCATCAGAAAGGCTCTAGGTGCCGATACCATCAGTATTGTTTATTTGCTTTCCAAAGAGTACACACGCCTGGTAGTCATCTCGTTTGTGATAGGTGCGCCCCTGGCTTGGATCGGCATGGGCAAATGGCTGGAATCCTACCAATATAGGACCGAAATGGGATGGGAGGTATTTACGTTTTCGGTCGGATTGGTCATCCTAGTGGCCTGGGCGGTGATGGGGTATCAGTCCATAAGGGCTGCCCTGGCCAACCCCATCAAAAGCCTCCGCAGCGAATGACCACTCCCTATCGGCCGGTCGAAAAAAACGACGTATTATGGTTTCCGTTTCCCCTCCCGTCCCCTCCATACGCCGTCCTCTAGAAACCCTTACCCATGACCATAAAAGGGTCAAACCCATCAGTAGCCATGGGTAGCCCCTCATGGGGAACAGGGATTCGTCATCCCCACGACCCTATAGGGGTGGAACTTACCCTACGCCGTCACGTCGACCGGAGCGGAGAGGTCTCCCATACGGATCCAATAACGTGCGTCCCCTAGAGGTATCCCATACCGATTCAATCCCGTAGCTGAGATTTCTCCGCTCCCTATCGGTAGGAAAAATGAAAGGTAAAGATTACACCTGAGGGAACTTAATGGTGCTGGGAAATAAAAAAGCCTCGCCTTTTGATTATTTAATAGGGGGATGACCTAATTTAGAGGCACAAAATGATGGTACAGCGCACGGCATTGGCCTGTGGTTAAACTGCGCTTTCCAAGGTCCATTATTGTCTGGGAAAAAGAATGAATGAAAACGACACAAAAAGGCTTTCAAGGCTGACGGCCATACTCACGCAGCTGCAGACCAGAAGGCTTTTGACCGCTACCGGTCTGGCAGATAAATTTAAGGTGAGCATTAGGACCATCTATAGGGACATCAGGGCATTGGAACAGGCAGGCGTTCCCATAGTCACCGAAGAGGGAAAAGGCTATACCTTGATGGAGGGTTACAAAATTCCGCCCATTATGTTTTCTGAAAGCCAGGCCAATGCCCTCATCCTGGCCGAACAGCTGGTATTGAAAAACAAAGACATATCCTTTATAAAAGATTATTCAGAGGCAATAGATAAAATCAAAGCGGTATTAAAACCTTCCGATAAAGACAAGGCAAATTTACTCGGTGAAAGGACCCGCTTTGAACAGAACATCAACAGAGAAAGGAACAGTAACAATATCTCCCGGCTGCAATATGCCCTTACCAACTTTTACCTGGTCAAAATTGACTATACCAACGAAAAGAATGTAGTTTCCAGCAGGACCATTGAGCCCTTTGCATTGATCAGCACGACAGATAACTGGTTGATGATCGCCTGGTGCCGTTTGCGGATGGGGTTCCGGTATTTTCGTTTAGACAGAATTACAGGTATGATGATTCTGACAGAGAAATTTGAACCCCATAAACTGACATTGCAGGAATATTTTGATAAATTTTATTAGGATCGTTTTACCCCTGACATAAGGCTGTCATAAGGGCCCGCTACTTTTGTATATCACTATTTAAACAATGTAAACATGCAAAAGAAAACATTCGACCCTTGGGCCTGGGGCAAAAACACCAATTCAGTACAGGCTGTAGAAATTAAAAACCCAGAAGGAACCCTTTACTGTTCGGGACAGGTGGCCCTGGACGCTAATGGGGTACCCAGTGCTGAAGACATGAGGACGCAGCTCGTCCAGACCATCCAGAACCTGGAGCAGCTCATCATGGAAGCCGGATATGACTGTGGGGGGATAGTACGGCTGAATGTATATACTACCTCTACCCAGACATTCTTCACCACCTGTATGGATGTCTATGTGCCTTTCCTACAGAAATACGGCATCCAGCAGGCCACCACTTTGCTGGAAGTGAAAGGGCTTTTTGCTAACTTGACGGTGGAGCTGGAAGCCACTGTAGTAAAATAATATGGAAAAAAGTAAAATAGAAATATTTTATCCGGCAAGCCTTACCGCGTGGAGAAGATGGTTAGAGAAAAATCACCTTTCAAAACAGGCGGTATGGCTTGTTTTTTATAAAAAATGCTCGGGTAAAAAATCCATTACCTGGAGCGGGGCAGTGGAGGTGGCACTTTGTTTTGGCTGGATAGACAGTAAGAAAGTCAAAGTGGACGAAGAAAGGTCACACCAGTTTTTCAGCCAAAGGAAACCCAGGAGTACCTGGTCAAGAATCAACAAACAGAAAGTCGGGGAACTTATCCAAAAAGGGCTGATGACCGAAGCCGGGTATAAAAGCATCACAACCGCTAAAAATAACGGCTCCTGGAACATCTTGGACGAAGTAGAAGATTTACTCCTTCCAAAGGACCTGGAAGCAGCCTTAGACCTCAGCCCTAAAGCTAAGGATTTTTATCATAGTTTGAGTCCATCCAATAGAAAGGCCATTCTGCAGTGGCTAGTAATGGCACGAAAGGCAGAAACCCGGCAAAAAAGAATAAATGATATCATCCTGAATGCAGAACAAATGCTAAAGCCGGCACACTTACGGTGAGCCATATTATCTGTAAAAGCCATTATCGCATCTGGGGTCTCCCCCATATGCTAAACTTCCATGGTTCTTGCCGATTTATCCCCGGTTAAATCACCGTCTCTTTTTTTACGTACAGCTTACCCTCCATAAGGACTGCACAGCTACCCCAAAAAAAGCTGATAGCCCATACCATCCCTACCGCCGAGCATGGATAATGGTGAATGTTCACATTATTCCGATAATTATTTTCTACAAAAACCTCTTTAAACCTAAAATAAAATAGAATTTAAATTTGTATTTAGCATTTTTAAGTTGTTTCATTTTAATTTTTTAACTAAAAACAAAATATAATTTTTATATATTTTTAACAGGGCCTTTTACGGTATGCTACCTTAAAATTATCAAACGGCTAAAAAGTTAACATTTTGAAAATATTCAATAAAGCTTATTGAATATTTGATCATATATTTTTGTCATATGTAAAAATAATAAAAATCTAAACCTGACTTATTTTAAATTACACGATATAAAAATAAATCTTTTTTAAAATATTTAAAGAAGTATTGTTTTTAACAATCCATTTTGGTTTATTTGGTAAATGGCTGTCTATCAAAATTAAAAGTAGGTCCATCTGCCTGGGGACAAAAAATAAACAAAGGCTATTCAGACCGGAAATAAAGAAAACCAAATCCGGAATCGGCTCAATTCAGTAAAAAATCTATTCACAATCAATCAACTTATCATTATGAACCAAAGATTACCAGTAAAATGTAAGAGGACCGGTACTAGGATGCTGCCACTGCTCTTGGCATTGATTGGCCTACTGCCTTCAAAAGGCTTTGGATCCGTCCTGCATACAGCTGAGGTATCTTACCTGCTGGAAAATTTAACTTTATCCATGGAAACCCTCGTAGATTTTCAGGACACACAGGTTACCGGGGTGGTCAGAGATGGTGAGGGGCAGCCTTTGCCAGGGGCCACCGTAGTTTTAAAAGGTACCTCCCGCGGTACAGTGACTGATTTGGATGGCAGGTTTACCATCAGTACAGCAGGAAGCCCACAGCCTGTTTTGGTCATTTCTTATATAGGATACCATTCACAGGAAATCATAGTGGGCAACCAGGCTTCCTTTGACATATCCATGCAGGAAGATGCCACCTCCCTTGATGCCGTAGTGGTGGTAGGATATGGTACCCAAAAAAAGGCCACCCTTACAGGAGCAGTCAGCCAGGTAACTGCAGAAGTATTTGCCAATAGGCCTATTACCAATATAAACCAGGGTATTCAGGGCACCATGCCCGGAGTCACCATAACAGGGGCATTGGGAGCGCCCGGGCAAAATGCCGGAACGATACGGATCCGAGGTATAGGTACCTGGGGAAACGCTACTCCGCTGGTGGTCATCGATGGGGTACCCGGGGGAAATCTGAATATCCTGAACCCGGATGATATCGAAAGCATCTCGGTACTGAAAGATGCAGCGTCCTCCTCTATATATGGAGTAAGGGGGGCCAACGGTGTGATAGTGATCACTACTAAAAAAGGGGCAGGTGCCCAGCCGAGTATTTCTTACACCAATTATTTCGGTAGACAGGCCCCCACTGCTTTGCCCACTTTTCTGGGATCCCCTGATTATATGACATTGTTAAATGAATCATTGCTGAACGTAGGCAGAAATCCCACTTATACCGAGGAAGAGATTGAAATAGCCAGAAATGGTTCCGATCCTAATTACTATGCAAATACCAACTGGTTAAATGAAATATATAAGCGGAGTGCACCACAGCAAAATCACAGTCTGAGCATTAACGGCGGGGATAATGACTTTAATTACTATTTGTCTTATGCCAATCTCACTGAAGGGGGATTGGTGACAGGAGATAATTTTCACGCCAACAGGCATAACCTTCGTACAAAATTCACTGCTAAAATATCGGAAAGACTGGAAGTAACGGCCAATCTGGGGTATATAGAAAGGTCATATACCGGGGCAGCATCCGGAACAGGCCCTATAGCAGCAGCCCATTCCATACTGCCCCTGGTACCTGTAAGGTTTACCACCGGCACCTGGGGATACATAGGAGGACAGTCCAACCCCATAGCAAATGCCACGGATGGAGGGACGGATGATTTTTCCTCCCAGGAATTTACCGGAAATCTGAATGCAGTACTGACTCTGGCAGAAGGCTTACGGTTAAGAGGGCAATACGGTATGTTCCGTTCTAATTCGAAGCGAACCATATTCACCAAAACCATAAACTACTTTAGCCCAGAAGATGGGTCAATGATCTATAGGACCGGATATCCCAATAAAATTGATACACGGGATTATACGGGACTGGACCAGTCCTTCATAGGAACGCTGGAGTATGACAGAATATTCAATAACCAGCATGATGTAAAGCTAATGGTGGGGGTGTCCCAGGAACAAGGGTTTACCGATAATTTTGAAGCGTCGAGAACCAATCTCGCCTCCCAGGTGGTAGGGCATATTAACCTAGGGACAGAAAACCAGCTAAACAGTGGTAGTGCTACTCAGTGGGGGCTAAGGTCACTTTTCGGCAGGGCCAATTATACGTTCAGGGATAAATACCTGGCTGAGGTTACCTTCCGCTATGATGGTTCAAGCAGGTTTGCCGAAGGCCTCAGATGGGAACTCTTTAAGGCCGCTTCACTGGGCTGGGTCTTCTCCGAAGAAGGGTTTTTTGATGGGTTGAGAAATAAAATTGAATTCGGTAAAATAAGGGCATCTTACGGTACCCAGGGAAACGATAGGATAGGGGATGGATCAGCTGCTAATAATAGGCTACAGAATTATGCCTTTAGGGACATTTTGGGCCCAGTAGCTACCATGCCCATAGGCAACACTAACACAATAGGTTACCGGCAGACTGTGGTAGCCAATAGGTTATTAAGATGGGAAACGGCCATTAAAAAGAACTTAGGATTGGATCTCGCCCTTATGGACAACAGACTGGATCTTACTGCTGATTACTTTATCAATGAAAGTGACAACCTGCTGCTTACTTTGCCTTTGCCGGATGTATTTGGCGCCCCTTACCCCACCCAAAATGCCGGAAAAGTAGAAAACAGGGGCTGGGAGATACAGGTAGGCTGGAAAGACCAGATCGGACAGGTTCAGTATGGTCTGAATTTTAATATGTTCGATGTGCGCAATAAAGTAGTCGACCTGGCCGGTACTCCTCCGACCATCGGTGATAGGGTCAGAATGGTGGGCCATCCCCTGGACGCCTTTTACGGATTAGTGGCAGAGAGAATAGCACAGGAATCTGATTTCAGGTACAATCCCGAAACGGGTACCTTTGTCCCCGATTTTCCTACCGTGGTGGGGGATCCTGTAGCGCCCGGAGACATCATATACAGAGATCTGAATGGTGATGGTGTGATCAGCCTTGATGAAGACAGACAGGTGATAGGCAGCCATATTCCAAGGTTTACGTATGGTTTGAGAGGAAATGTAGCCTGGAACGGTTTTGATTTCAGCTTCTTTTTCCAGGGAGTGGGCCAGGCAGAAGGCTATCTTACCGGCTCTACCCGCCATGCTTTTATCGATCAAAGTACAATGCCCCAAACACTGCACCTGGACAGATGGACGCCGGAAAATCCAGGGGCCAGCTACCCCCGGCTAGCCTTCCAGCAGACATTCAACCAGCGGCTGTCCACCTATTGGCTTGAAGATGCCTCCTATATAAGACTTAAAAATATCCAGTTGGGCTATACGCTCCCATCCGAACTTACCCAGCGGTTTAGGATCAGCAGGTTCAGGGTGTATGCCTCGGCAGACAATCTTTGGACCATGACCGACTACTTCTATGGATATGATCCAGAATCTCCTGTAGGAGGGGCTAGTTTTTATCCACAGGTAAAGACATATGTAGTAGGCCTTAATATCAATTTTAAATAATATTTGCCATGCAGAAATATATAATTTTCAGTTTACTGGCCGGTACCCTCTCATTGGGGGCCTGCAATGATGATTTCCTGGATATGCCCCCCTTGGATGTGGTGACCAATGAAACCTTTTGGGAAAGTGAAGAGCAGTTGATCCTGGCTTTAAATGGGCTCTATGCGAATGTTAAGGCTAAGAATACCGTGGATATGGAAAACCTGGGGGACAATACCCTTTGGCCATCTACCACCGCCTATCAGCAAATAGGAAGTGGAAATTTCGGTATAGATTTGGGAACCTTAAATACGGAATGGACCACCCAGTACCGTGCTATACGTCAGGCGAATGCATTTCTTGAAAACTATCAACGAGCAGAAATGGACCCTGACCGGAGGGAGGCCCTCGCTGGAGAGGCCAGGGTCATCCGGGCTATGGGCTACCTTTTTCTTACCAGTTTTTTTGGAGACGTACCTTTGGTTACCACTACCCTCACGGTAGATGAGGTTTATATCCCGCGCACCCCCCGCAGGGAGGTAGTGGATTTTGTCCTCCAGGACCTGGATCTTGCTGCCCGGCATTTGCCTATTGAAAGGCGTACCGGTGCTGAATTAGGTAGACTGAACAGGGGGGCAGCCTTGGCTTTGAAAGCCAGATTGGCTATCTATAACGGTATGTATGAAGTAGCAGAACTGGCAGCTAAGGAGGTGATGGATATGGGCGTATATCAACTGTACAGTACAGGGAATCCAGCCACTGATTATAATGACCTTTTCAGCTATAAAGGAAGGCAGGCTAACGGCCTGAATAGGGAAACCATCATCGCCAGGCTCCATCTGCCAGACATCGATCTTCACAATTTAAGCAGGGAGATCCAGGTTCCTGATCAGGTAGCCAGGTGGAATCCTACAAAATCCCTGGTGGACACTTATCTGATGGTAGATGGCTTACCCATAGATAGGTCACCGCTTTATTCGGAAAACAACTATAAGGAGGTTTTTCAGAACCGGGATCCCCGAATGACCCAAACCATCCTTTCTCCAGGGTCTGCCTGGGGAGGCCGGTTTGACGGCAGGGCGGTGAACCCCAACCCTGATATATTCATGGAACCCAAATTCAACAATGACAGGAGGGGATCTGTCACGATCACCGGTTACTATTTTACTAAATATGCTGAAATATCCACCATAGGACTGGTAGGAAGAGACCATAATGACATACACCTGCTCAGATATGCCGAAGTGCTGCTGACCTATGCCGAAGCCAGAATGGAACAGGGCAGGCTGACCCAGGCAGATGTGGATATGACCATCAACCTATTGAGAGACAGGGTCGGTATGAAGAGAATGGATTTGATCGAACTGGCACAGTTGGGCCTTGATGTCAGGGAAGAAATCAGGAGGGAGCGAAGGGTGGAATTGGCACTTGAAGGGCAGCGGTACTTTGATTTGTTAAGGTGGGAGAAAGGGCCTGTTTTGGCCGAAGACGTGAAGGGAATGAAAAAAGCCTGGGCCTCCAACCCCGCCCATGTGGCAAATTTTGCAGAAGATTCCCAGGGGTATATTGTGGCATTTTCCGGACGAACTTTCGTAGCCCCTAGAAATTACTTATGGCCCATACCGCTGGCTCAGCTCGAACGGTTTCCTGGTCTGGGCCAGAATCCAGGCTGGTAGGTACTATCCAAGAGATCCTTAGTGGGATAGGGTGGACAACAAAAAGTAACGGCATCAATATAAAAATATGAAAACACGATATTATAAACTATTCTTCATCAGCCTCCTGTTAGGTGCCGCATTTTATGCCTGTACCGAAGACGAATTTGGGGATATGCTTCCTCCCAGTGCTGAATTTAATTTTACTCCCGCATTGCCTATAGAAGGACAGGAAATGTTGTTTTATGCAGACCCTACAGAAGGGTCGGGTGCCATTACCTCCTGGCAGTGGGATTTTAGCGATGGGAGCACAGCTGCTAAAAGAAATCCTTATCATACCTTCCAGCAGGCAGGCACTTATGAGGTCATGCTGACCGTGGGCAATGCAGCGGGTGCCGTTCATCAATTTAAAAGATCGGTAGTGGTTTCTCCTCCCCCGAAAGAATTCGTAGGGGAACTCGTATGGAGTTTTACCAACAATACTACGGTAAGTAATATTAACGAGGGATCCAATAAACCTGCTATAGCTGAGGACGGTACCATCTACTATATAGAGGGCAACGCTGCTGCCCAGAGCAAGATGGTGGCGGTGACGGATGAAGGAAGCACAGCAGTTTTAAAATGGGCAACTGTCCTGGGTAACCAGGTTTCCAATGCTCCTTCCATAGGCCCGGATGGCAATGTATACATCAATACTTGGGCTGCCAACCGGGCCATCGCTAAAGTGGACGGGGGTTCTGGGGCTATACTGTGGAGCGGATCAGTAGGGACAGGGGTGTCAAACAATACCCCGGCAATAGATGCCCAGGGCAATGTATACCACGGGTCCCGGCAGCAGGGCTCAAACGGGGGGGCATTTTCCTGGTCACCATCCGGAGAAAAGCGATGGGAGATCACAGGAGTGGGGGCATTTTATGCCGCACCCGTCATCAGTAAAGATGGACAGACTGTATATTTCTTAAATACAAACGAAGGAAAAATCTGGGCAGTCAATGCTGCAGACGGTACATCTAAATGGTCCGAGTCTGTAGGTCCCGGCAGCGGAACCCACGGTACCTCTTTATCCATGGATGCAGACGGTACGGTATATTATACCACCAATGCCCACGTGGTAGCCATACGGGATGATGGGGCCACAGGCGCTATCAAATGGGCAGCCGCTGTAACGGGGGCTGCACAGTCGGGGGTGGTGATAGGACCAAACGGTGACCTGTATACAGGCTCTGGTGCTGGACTGCTGTCCCTTAACCCTACCAATGGAGAAATCAACTGGACTTATGACATGCAGACTACCGAAAGTGTACCTGCCGTGGATATAGATGGCAATATTTATATAGGCTCTACAGATGGCAAATTGGTAGTGGTCAACTCAGAAGGGCTGTTGTCAAAAGAATTTTCTCTGGGGACCGGAGCGGTAAACTCACCGGTGATTACCGGTGACGGGACTGTATATGTAGAAGGCCTTGATGGTACTGCCATTAAACTCCATAAAATAGCAGTGATGGAAAGCGGGCCAGCAGTATCTCCATGGCCTATGAAAGGTAAAAACCTAAAAAACACATCACTTGCTGACTGATTCAGTTTCATCCAAGCATACATTTGATTAGGGTTTATAGTTAGATAGGGCCGGTATGTTGTCGGCCCCTATTTTACATGGATCATCCCTGTTATAAAGTTTTTGACCAAAAATTGAGACCTGAATGAAAAAAAACATTGATACATTCTTGCTGGTGCTGGCATGCATCTGTATAGGCGCAGCTTCCTGTGCCCCGGCCAAACCGAAGCAGGAGGCTGCGTTATCCAAAGAGCCTGAATACTTAAGGGTTTTATGTTATAATATCCATTATGCCAATCCCCCCAGTAGGCCGGGTTACATAGACCTGGATGCGATAGCCAAGGTGATCAATACCGAAGATCCGGATGTGGTGGCGCTTCAGGAAGTGGATGTACACGTGGGTCGTTCGGGAAAAATCAATGAAGCCGAAATTCTGGCTGAAAAAACAGGTATGAAAGCCTATTTTTTTGCCAAAGCCATTGACCATGATGGGGGGGATTATGGCGTGGCCATCCTTTCTAAATATGATATCCTGGAATCCCATAATTATCCACTCCCAGATGATAGGAGTACCAATCCGGAACCCAGAGTCCTGGCTACCGCCAGGATGAAGACACCTGGAGGGTTTGAATTCGTTTTTGCCTCCACCCACCTGGAAGTAAGAAGAGAAGAGAACAGGCGCCTTCAATTGGAAGAAATAGAAAAAATCGCGGTTTCAACTGGCCTTCCTATGGTAATAGCAGGGGATTTTAATGCCAAACCTGAAAGTGAAACCATCAGCTACCTGGATAAAATATTTACACGTACCTGTGATGACTGTCCCCCCACTATTCCGGTGGTCAATCCAAACCGGGCCATTGATTTTATAGCATTCCGGCCAAAGGCTGCTTTTAAGGTGCTGGAGCATAAAGTGATCCAGGAAACATACGCTTCTGATCACCTGCCCGTGTTGGCAGTCCTGGAAATCAATAGGAAAAGTTCTAAGGAAAATTAAATATGAAAATACAGGGCTTTATACTTTCCGTAATATGGATACTGTCCCTCTGGGCTTGTGGCGAGAAAAATGAACCAGATGTGGATGCACCGGATACGGGTACATCACCTGTGACCTCTTTAAAAGTAATGTCCTACAATGTACATTACTGTAACCCCCCTTCCATGCCGGCAAACTTCATTGATGTGGATGCCATCGTCAATGTGATCAACGGTGAAAAACCGGACCTGGTAGCCCTTCAGGAAATTGATGTTAACGTCACCCGGTCGGGAAAAATCAACCAGGCACAGTTAATAGCCGGGAAACTGCACATGCGTTATTTCTTCGCCAAAGCCATTGATTTTCAGGGAGGAGATTATGGAGTACTGATTTTGTCCAGATACCCGATTACCGAAACCACCGTCCACCGGCTGCCTTCTGAGGCGGGCAGTGGGGGAGAACCACGGGTGCTGGCCACCGCTAAAGTATCACTTCCGGATGGCAGGATGCTCCGGTTTGGCAATACCCATCTGGATGCCCAGCAGGATCCTGTGAACAGGATGCTGCAGATGGGTAGGATTATGGAATGGGCAGATAAGGAGGAACTTCCGGTTATCTTGGCAGGTGACTTTAATGCCGTCCCTGGATCGGAAACTATCCGGCATCTTGATACAGGATTTACCAGAACCTGTGAAATCTGTCCACCTACCATACCGGTGATGCATCCTACCCGTGCCATTGATTATATAGCTTATCGACATCCGCAGCATTTATTCCGATCAGAAAGCCACAGGGTGTTGAACGAAACCTATGCTTCAGACCACAGACCGGTAGTGGCCACCATAGCTATCCATCCATAAGGAATTGGGAGCCACTTATTAAAGATAGATATTGCAAATAATAATTTAATAAGAGACTAGTTTTATAAAAAATTTATAAAAGTATTTGCTTATTTGTTTAATTTAAACCTTCTTTATGCTACTGGAGCTTATCTGACATCATTGTAGGTAAGAATTCCAAATATCAGTCTGAATCTTTTTATTATAGCCAATTATGAATTCAAAACTCCACGCTTCACGACGTGACTTTATCAAAAAAGCAGCTTTGGGAATGACCGCATTTTCTATAGTTCCCAGATTTGTACTGGGAGGCAAGGGCTTTATAGCGCCTAGTGACCAGCTGACCAAAGCAGTGATAGGAGTAGGGGCCATGGGAAGAAACCACTTCCCGTATGCAGCGACCAGGGTAGTGGCCGTATGTGATGTGGACCGTAACCATATAAAGAAAGCGGTGGATCTATTAGGGTCAGGCGTGAAGACCTTTGATGATTATAGGGAAATGATTCAACTGGAGGAAGTGGATATAGTCCATATCGCTACTCCGCCCCATTGGCACGGGATCATGGCTGCCGATGCGGCCAGGGCAGGAAAGGATATCTGGTGTGAAAAACCGATGACCCGGACCATAGGAGAAGGGAAGCGGGTAGTGGAGGCTGTAAAACAGCACGGAAGTATTTTCAGATTGAATACCTGGTTCAGGTTTAAAGACAACTTTTATGGCATGCGTACCCCGGTAAGGCCTATAAAAAAGCTGGTGGATAGTGGGATGCTGGGCTGGCCGCTAAAAGTTACCGTAGGCAGGCAGACCGGATATGATTGGAAGTTTTTCTGGGTGGGTAAAACCAGCCTGGAACCTATGAAAGTACCCGAAGGGCTGGATTATGAAAAATGGCTGGGTCCAGCTCCTTATAAACCTTACCATCCCCACCGGGTCCATGGTACCTTCAGAGGGTACTGGGATTATGATGGTGGAGGGCTTGGGGACATGGGGCAGCATTACCTGGATCCGGTCCAGTATTTTCTAGGAAAAGATGACACCAGCCCTGTTTCCGTAGAAATCGATGCGCCGCAGCAGCACGTGGATGCCGTAGGCACCTGGAGAAGGATCGTTTATACCTATGAGGACGGCTGTCAGATCATCCTGGACGGTGAAGGCAAAGAAGACAATAGTGCCTATATCGAAGGTCCACTGGGAAAACTCTATCCTGGTTTCCGATCAGACATACCTGATCTTGAAAGAAAACTGGCAGCCTTCCCGGACCCTGATCCGCAGGAAACCGATTTTGTAGAAGCGGTAAAGATGCGAAAGAAATTTGCCCTGAATGAAGAAAATGGCCACCGTTCATGTGTATTGGTGAACATGGGGCTGATAGCCCTCCGGCTTGGCAGATCACTTCATTTTGATCCTGTCAAACAGGAGTTTATAAACGATGAAGGCGCAAACCGTCTGGTCCATCAGCCTATGAGGGCAGATCATGTCCTAATTTGAAATTTACCCTCCATCCTTTTACCCGATGTCACGGAATGAAAATGTTCAATAAAATAACCTTAATTTTTATACTGCTCAGCCTGAACCTGACTGCCTATGCGCAAAGAACAGGTGATCAGCGGACCCTGTCCACTAAAATCGTGGATTTATTGGCTGTACTGCCTTCCCAGGACCAAAAGCATCTGGAAGAAAATATGGAGGAAATATCCGGACTCGGAATAGAAGGATTGATTGAACTTGCTGGAATGATGTCTTCGCCTGGTTCGGGGGATAATACCAAGATAGAATATGCACTGGCCGGGTATTCTTTTTATGTGTCCGATGATAGCAGGGATGCGTTAAGGGCAGATGCAGTAAAGGCTTACGGGATGGCACTGGAAAATGCCAAATACCCAGAAGTAAAAACTTTTATCCTCAATCAGCTCCGGATGGTGGGCAAAGAGGACGGGATTGCCAGTATATCCCGGTATCTCAATGATGAAAGGCACTGTGATGCGGCTGCCAGGGTCCTGGCAGGTATACCTGCTTCAGAGTCCGGAGAGGCATTAAGG
This sequence comes from Anditalea andensis, assembly GCF_000714815.1. Taxonomy (GTDB): domain Bacteria; phylum Bacteroidota; class Bacteroidia; order Cytophagales; family Cyclobacteriaceae; genus Anditalea; species Anditalea andensis. The sequence goes on from NZ_JMIH01000041.1 coordinate 20,995, forward strand.
CTGGCTTTAGAGGGATCTGGCAGTGTGTGCAAAGCATCAGTTTTAGCCGCTTTAGGGAGTATCAGGTACAAAAAAGCGCTTGAAGATATAACCGCATATGCCTCAGATCCATCCCTGCACCTCCGGAAACCTGCCTTATCTGCCCTAGCAAATATAGCCGATGCCTCTTCCTCCAGATTATTGAAAGAGGCTGCAGCCAGGTCATCCTATACCTATACTGAGGACAATGCCACAGGCGCTTATCTTTTTTACATACAGCGTTTAAATGAAACTGGAGATTCAGACCGGGCAGCTAAACTGGCCAGGGACTTACTGAAAATAGCGGGTCAGAAAGGTCAGGTGCACACTCAGTCTGCCGCTTTACATCTTTTGGCTGATATACATGGGCCCAAAAGCATGAAAACTTTAGTAGCAGCTGCGGGAGAGGGAGACCCTACTTTGAGAGCTGCCGCGCTGGATGCAGCCGTTCCATACATCGATCCGTCCAATCTTTCTCTATGGACAGGTAGGCTAAAGCGCATGGAGCCTGCGGCCCAGGCAGCCATCATGGCCATGTTTGGCAAGGTCGGTATAATAGAAAGCATGCCTGCACTCAGGGAAGGAATGTCCCATCCTGATATTAATGTACGGCTGGCAGCTATCGGTGCTGCAGGTAAAATAGGACATGTTGAGATGTTGCCTGCGTTTATTGAAATGATGAAAACGGCGGACTCCCTGGAAATCCGAGCAGTGAGCAATGCTGTCCTGGTGATGAAAGGAGAGGGAATATCCGATCAGGTGGCTGATGCATTAAGCGAAATGGAGCCGGCTGTCCAGGCAGCTTTTATAGCTATACTAGGAGCAAAAGCGGCCTCCCACCGGTTTGATGATGTATTTTTTTATATCCATAGCGATGACATTAAAGTCCGCCAGGCCGCAGTGTCCACACTGCCAAAAATCACGGAAGCAAATCATCTTCCTAGGCTCTATGAACTGTTGAACAATATGGAGGATTCTCCTGAAATCCAATACGTACAGCAGGCCATTATAACTGGTCTAGTAAGAGGTGATCAGGAGAATATATCTAAAGTCATACAAACGCAGATGGCCGGAATATCTGAGGATAAGCGCATCCGCTATTTCAATATATTATCCAGTATGGGAGGTCCTGCAGGTATTTTGACTATAGAAGAGGCATACAGGAAAGGGAATACGGCTACCCAACTGGCCGCACTGGAGGCCTTATCATCATGGTCTGATTTCAGTGCAGCGGATGGGCTTTTTAAGATAGCATCAGCTAGCCAGTTGGAGGGACATAGGGAGATGGCTTTAAAAGGATATGTGAGGGCGGTAAGTTTATCGGAATTTCCATCAGATCAAAAAGTGCTCTTACTTAAAAAGGCCATGAACTTGGCCAATACTTCAGAAGTGAAAAGGACCATCCTCGCTGAAATTGATAAAAACAGGACCTTTCCCGCGCTTATTTTTGCCGGAAAGTACCTGGATGATCCAGATGTTATGCAGGAAGCAGCGCAGGCTGTAATGAATATTTCATTATCTGACATGCAGTTTCACGGACCTATAGTAAGGCAATTGCTCCAAAAAACCATAAATACCCTCAAGGGTCCCGACAGCGAGTACCAGATAGCTTCCATCAAAAAGCACCTATCAGAAATGCCGTCCGAAGGAGGGTTTGTGGCACTGTTTAATGATACAGACCTGAGCGGATGGAAGGGTGTGGTAGCCGATCCTCTGGTTAGAAATAAGATGTCTCCACAGGCTTTGGCCAAAGCCCAGGCCAAAGCAGACCAAAAGATCCCTGAAGCATGGAAAGTTGAAAATGAAGAAATGACATTTCTAGGAAAGGGGGACAACATAGCCACAGCAGGTGCATATGGTGATTTTGAGTTGTTTGTGGACTGGAAAATAGTAAATGATGGGCAAAAAGAGGGTGATGGCGGTATTTATCTGCGCGGAACACCCAAGGTTCAGATATGGGACATATCCGGAGAAGATGTCGGCGCACAGGTGGGCTCAGGAGGGCTATATCATAATTCCATCCACAAAAGCACGCCTTTAAAAGTAGCTGATAATCCAGTGGGAGAATGGAACAATTTCCGGATATTGATGAAAGGGGACCGTGTGACCGTGTATCTTAATGGCGAGCTGGTGACGGATAATGTCATTATGGAAAATTATTGGGACAGGACCAGGCCTATATTTACCAGAGATCAGATAGAACTTCAGGCTCATGGCTCCAAAGTAGCATACCGGGATATATTTATCAGAGAATTACCCAGTCCAGCGCCATTTGAACTGGATCCTGCAGAAACAGAGGATGGCTTTGAGGTACTTTTTGACGGTACCAATATGTATCAGTGGCAGGGAAATACGACTGATTATGTCATCGAAAACGGTGAAATGGTGGTACACAAACCTAAATTTGGGAGCGGAGGGAATCTATTTACTAAAGAAGAGTACAGTGATTTTGTATTTAGGTTTGAATTCAAACTGACACCCGGTGCCAATAACGGCTTAGGCATAAGAGCGCCCCTTGAAGGTGATGCAGCCTATCAGGGCATGGAGATACAGATTCTGGACAATGATGCCGACATCTATAGGAATCTCAAAGAACACCAGTATCACGGATCTGTATATGGTATCATTCCGGCCAAACGGGGACATCTCAAACCTGTAGGGGAATGGAACTATCAGGAAGTGACAGTAAAAGGTCCGAATATCAAAGTCATACTCAATGGTACTACCATCCTGGAAGGAAATGTAGAAGAGGCGAGCAGGGAAGGGACTTTGGATGGCCGGGATCATCCCGGCTTAAAAAGAAAAAAGGGGTATATAGGTTTTTTGGGACATGGGTCTACTGTATGGTTTAGAAATATCCGGGTTAAAAAACTGGAATAAACACCCTTCAGAGATCGTATAAAGCGTGCGGTCAATACCTCCCAGTTCGATAATTGAATATAGGTGGAGCCATCAGTTGAATAGGATCCTTCCTGTAATCTACATGGCCGCTTATTTCCTAAGCAGGTGAGTCTAAAAGGGCGTCGAAAGCTTCATTCATATAGATGGAAATGGCACCGAGCATACGGGCATCTTTTCCCAGTTGGGAAAGTTCTATAGTGGTCTGATTTCGCAGCTGGGGAAGACTGGAAGTATTGAGGGACTGGTAGATGGGGGTTAAAATATATTGTCCGGCTTCAGCTATCTTACCTCCGATGATGATGATTTCCGGATTGAAAAGCTGTATGAGTATGGCTATGCCCTTACCGAGCTGGCTGCCTATTTCTGTCAATATGCCGATAGCATGCTGGTCTCCCGATAGTGCAGACTGGATAATAAAATCTGGATCGATGTCATCAGGATTTTTGGAGATTTCTTCATTCATGATCGAAGGCTTTCCGTTTTGATAGGCCTCTTTGGCTAGCCGTACCATGGCCATACCGGACGCTACTGTTTCCAGGCAGCCCTGTTTGCCGCAGGAACACAGGTGACCGTTTTCTACCATGGTTATATGCCCAAATTCTCCTGAAAACCCTGAAAAACCCTTGTAGATTTTACCTTCCAGCACTATTCCGAGTCCTATGCCCCAGTCGGTGTATATGCCCAGGATCTGGCTGGTGCCTGCTTTTGACCCAAATTGATATTCGGCCAAGGTCATTGCTTTTGCATCGTTTTCAATGACTACCTGTTTGTTGAATTTTTCCTGAAAAGTAGCCTTCAACGTTGACTTGGAAAAATTTTTGTTGATATAGGTATAGTTTATACCTTTTTTGGAATCAATCAGTCCTGGCATAGTAATCCCTATCCCCAGGAGCTTATCAGGGTTGATGTTTGATTCTTTGATAAAGGTATCTGCGACCTCATAGATGGTGTTGATATGGCCTTCCTGACCATCAAACTTTAAATGAACCGTATGAATATCCGTAATCCTTTCATGGCTGTTATTGTAAATGGCCATCTGTGTTCTGTTCTGACCTATGTTTATGGCCAGTATAAATATGGAGTTTGAGGCCAATCCATATAGGTCAGGCTTTCTTCCACCACTGGATTTGGCCTGCCCCTTTTTTTCTATGACCTCGTCTTTTAAAAGCTCATTGATTAAAATAGTGGAGGTGGGAAGGCTTATGCCCAACTCATTACAGATATCCATAGCTGTCTTGAATCCCTCGGTATAGATGGATTTTATGATTTTGATCTTATTATTAATCTTTTTTTTCTCTGCTGACTTCAGTGAGGAATTTTCTGAGGACAAAGGATAAAATGTATTCATGTAATGTAGGTTTCCTGCTATGTATCTCTGAAATAATTATTTCTTTTAGAAGGGCTCAAAGAATGAAAGTTTATTTTATAACACTAAAAACTACTGTTTTAGAAAAAATAAATAACTTATATTGATACTTGATTCTTTATATCAACCCTTTCTTGAAAGCCTTGTTCACCTTTACATTGGACTTTTTTGCTAAATCGATCAGGCAAGGGTGATTGAGGTAAGATAATAAGAAATATTATAAAAATATGCTTCTTTTTTAAAGATTTTAATGAAGATGCTCCAAAAGACTATTTCTTGGCTTTGAACCATCGGAATTCCGGGAAGGCCGAGCACTGGTCAGTATGGATAATAGATTAGAAAAGTAATATTATTATATCTTTAATTATCAAATAATTATCTATGGAGTGTTTTTTAGTTCATTTAGAAACCAATCCTTTTGGTACATTCAGCTGGGTACAGATCCTATGGGCTAAGGGAATTCTTATAGTCGCCTATATTTTCAGGTTCCGATAAGGTATACCTTGGGGACCGCTCAGGGCATTGAAAACCACTTATACTCCCTTCATACCATCGCCGCAACAGCCATTTTTTATCTATCTTTCGGCGTATTTAGGAGAGGCTTTCAACCTCCCCTTACCATCCCGGGCCCTTCCTGATCAGGAAAAATATTAACAATAAATTCTAAGGAATAGTATGAACGGGTTATAAATGTGTAAATTAAGAAAAAAAATATCAACGAGTAGCCTAACTTTAGTTAACCCTGCCCAATTATAGTAAATGGAACCCAAATTAGATAATAATAGAAGCACTGAGGCCAGTCACCTTCAAGCAGAAAAATTTATTATAGGTATAGGGGCATCAGCAGGGGGGATGGAAGCCATTCATGAACTTTTTGATTATACCCCTACGGATGCGGTTTCTTACGTCATCGTGCAGCACCTTTCTCCGGATCATAAGAGTTTTATGAAAGAGCTGCTCATCAAGCATTCCAAGTTAAAGATCCATGTGGCTGAAAACGGAATGGAGGTAAAATCCAACTGTGTGTATGTCCTGCCGGAAGGCAAAAACATGACCATATCCAAAGGCAACCTTATATTAAAAGACAGGCCCGGTTCCACACCCAATTCTGCCATAGACATATTCTTCAATGCCCTCGCCGAAGACCTGGGAAACAAAAGCATAGGCATAGTCCTTTCTGGCAATGGGGCAGATGGGACCAAAGGGATAGAGGCCATAAAAAAAGAAGGCGGTATGGTGATCGTACAGGATCCTGCCTCTACGGATTATAAGGACATGCCTAAAAATGCCATAGCTTCCGGCTATTATGACCACATACTTGCCCCTAAACTCATTCCCCTACAAATTGTAAAATACATCAAACAAAAAACCTTGGCTGGAAGCTTATCCCTTCCGCTATCTGATATCAATGAAGCAGCGCTGTCCAAGATCCACGGACTGATAAAAAACAGTACCCCACTTGACTTTTCGGAATATAAACAGCCTACCATTATCAGGAGGATCACCAGAAGAATGCTGGCCAGAGATGTGGAAAATATAGGAGATTATATAGAAATTCTGAAATCCTCTCCGGAGGAAATTGAAATCCTGTCCAACGACTTTTTGATCAGTGTGACCACTTTTTTTAGAAACAGGGAAGCATTTGAAGTGATCTCCAAAAAGGTAATACCTGACCTGGTCGAGCAGAAATTACGGGTAGATATTTTAAAACTATGGGTGATAGGTTGTGCTACAGGGGAGGAAGCCTATTCTCTGGCCATACTGATCAAAGAGTACCTGATAGAGGTAAAGAAAGATATGGAGGTGAAAATATTTGCATCTGACATAGATCAGGAAGCGTTGAACAAGGCTTCTAAAGGATGCTATCCGGAGAGTATCAGTAAAGACGTGTCGGAAAAACGGCTCAACCTGTTCTTCACAAAGGAAGGCCATGAGTATAAGGTAAAGGATGCGATCAGGAAGATGGTCATTTTTGCCAAGCAGGACATCATACATCAGCCCCCTTATGGAAAAATAGATCTCATCAGTTGCCGTAACCTGATGATTTATTTTAACCCCACCCTACAGAAGAAAATATTTGCCACTATAAATTATTGTCTCAATGCTGAAGGATACCTTTTTTTGGGACCCAGTGAAGGTATAGGAGACTTGAAGAAAGTATTCATCGAAATTGACAAAAAATGGAACATATACAAAAATACGGAAGAGAATAGAGAGGCTCCCTTTTATGCCTTCGATCCAAAACGCTTGAAAATAAAGAAGCATTCCTATACTTCCAGGACTTTGAAATCCCGTAAAATCAATCTTACCGAAAAATTGCCCACACTGCTGCACTTATCTACACTTGAAGAAACGGCCTATTCGGCAGGGGTCGGTGTAGATGAAAATTTTCAGGTCACCCTGTCGTTTGGCAATATTGAAAAATTCCTTCTGCCAAGGCTTTTTAATAACCAGCTATTGGAACTGTTACCCAATGAATTGGCCATCGCCACAGGATCTTCCATCAAAAAAGCAACAAGGGAAAATATAAACGTAAGACTTAACGATATCACTTTTATGTCAGATGACCAGGTTCGATCGGTCAATATATTGGTCAAGCCGCTAATGGAAGAAGACAAAACGGGGCAAAGGATGGTGTTTATATATTTTGCCGAGGGGGAAGCTAAAAACAACTCCCGAGGGAAAGGAGAAACTTTTGATCTGGAAAAATATGCGGAGAGCTATGTGAAAGAGCTGGAGCAAGAACTTGCAGAAACAAAGCAAAGGCTGCAGGAGGCATATGAGTCTATAGAAGAATCGCAACATGACATCCAGTCCTACAATGAGGAACTTCTTTCAGGAAATGAGGAGATGCAAAGCTACAATGAAGAACTACAGTCCATGAACGAGGAATTGAATACGGTGAACCAGGAATACCAAACCAAAATAAAAGAGTTGGCCGAATTGAATGATGATCTTGATAATTACTTTAAAAGCACGCACATCACCCAGATATATGTGGACCAAAACATCATACTGAAAAAATACAACCCGATTACTGTAAAGCAGATCAATATCAAAGAAAGCGATGTAGGAAGGCCTTTGGCTGATATCTCTACCAATATCATATTTTCAACTTTAATAGAGGATATCAAATATGTAATAGATAACCAGGTAGGCAGAGAAAAGGACATTGAAACTACGGATGGCCGGTGGTACTCCATGATGATAGTGCCCTATATAAGGTCTCAGGACAATAAAGCAAACGGTGCTATCCTCACTTTCAACGATATCACAGAAATGAAAAGGACAAATTTCATCATACAGGAAGCAAACAGAAAGCTGTTGGAGATCAATAAGGAGCATGATACCTTCATATATGCTGCCTCACATGACCTTAGGGCTCCTTTAAACAATATGGAAGGCCTGCTTGATCATATTAGGGACAGTGGTGACCTTGAAGAAGTAAAGACATATACCGTTCCGCTGATAGAATCTGTTATAAGGCTGAAAGACACGATAGCAGAGTTGTCAAAAATCGCATGGATAGATCAGGAGATAGAAATGTATGAAAAGGTAAACCTCCTTCAGCTGTTGAAAGAGGTGAAGCTGAGTATCAATGATTCTTTGGTGAAATCAGGCGCCAAGATTTGGGTTGATCTTAAAGAACCGAGTGTTTACTACTCCAAGAAAAATCTGAGAAGCATATTTTTAAACCTCTTAAGCAATGCTGTCAAATACCGGTCAGCAGACCGAGAGCTATCCATCGTGATCAAAAGCAAAAGAGTTGATCATACATTTGTTTTATCATTTGAAGATAATGGTATCGGTATAAAGGAGGATAAGATAGAAGAGCTGTTCTCCAAATTTAAACGGGTCCATGATGATAAAATAAATGTAGAAGGATCAGGACTGGGTCTCTATCTGATAAAAAAGATCATCACCAATACAGGGGGCTCCATAGGGGTGGAAAGCAGCTATAACCATGGCACCATATTTACTATTACCCTTGCAGAAACGCTACAAAATCCTTAAAAAGATAGTTTTATTGGAAGGAGGTATCCCTATCCGGCATAATGATGATGGGTATAAGATTACAAAGACCCCAAAGTGTCAGCATGCTTTGGTTCAGTGCAACATCACTATCATAGAGGCAACCTTAGCTTAGGATCCCAAAGGAACCGGAAGCGAATGTAAAACTGTGTAGCAAAATCTGCATGCTAGCTAAGACATAAATACTCCGGGTATTTTTTTAATATTATGGTTACCCGACTTTTTTATCCTCGTACCTATGGTTACAGGTTTTATAAAACAGGAGATAGAGGCATAATTTTTAGCTGCAGCCCATTATACCATCACCATATCCGCTTATCACTTATCGCTCATAGTATTGTGCAAAGGCTTTAACTTTTGCATACCATGTTATCTGGGTTTTGATCCAGTATAAGACGGCTGCTATTCGGTATGTATAAGCGTAAACATAAACTTCCCTTATGCTACCCTTTTGGCATAAAGCATTGCACTTCAGTCTAAAAAAAATGGGACTAGGCTCAATATCCTGGCCTTTGAAGGAGCTTATATATTAAGCAATCTTTATGAATGCTTAACATGTTAAAAATTAACATTTCTGCCACTTCCCTGAAAATAACTTTGCGGTATAAGGGTATAAAAATTCACATATAATAATACACCTATCGAAATATGAAAAATATTAGACTGTTTTTACTATTGCTGTTTTGTATTGTTTGGGGCAACTCATATGGTCAGCTCATCCATGCTTCTATCTATGGTACGGTGAGAGATGAACAGGGCAACACATTGCCGGGAGCAACGATCTTAGTAAGAAATGAAAACACAGGTTTTACCGCCGGTACTACCAGTGCGGCCAATGGTAGTTACGAGATAAGGCAAATGCCGCTCGGTGACGATTATACCGTCTCCTGTAATTTTATAGGCTTCGGCGGCCAGCAGAAGATGGGCCTCAGTCTTAACCAGGGGGATAATGTCCAGCTCAACTTTGTATTAGAAGAATCTATGACTGAGCTGAGTGCGGTTAGTATCAATTCCAACCCTATGACGGGCAGAATAGATAGGATGGGAGCCTCTACCGCAGTTACGGCTAAAGACATGAACGTATTACCGGTCAACGGGAGGAATTTTACTTCATTAATGGATCTCTCACCTGTAAGTAACGGGGGGAATTTATTGGGCCAATTGGCTTCTTCCACCAACTATACTATAGATGGGATGACCAATAGAAGCCCGCTCTCCAGTGGGACTACGACCAGGGGGCCGTTTTCGATATCCATGGAGGCCATCCGAGAGTTTGAGATCATTACCAATGACTATGATGTAGTAAACGGCCGCTCAGGTGGGGGCAATGTAAGTGTGGTCACCAAATCCGGAACCAACGAATTTCAGGGCTCTGCATTTATTTTCAATCGGGCAGACTGGCTTTCCAGCCCATATGATACCAGGGGAAATGAACGGGAACAGGAGTTTTCCATCCAGCAATATGGCTTTACCCTAGGAGGGCCTATCCTAAAAGATAAATTGCACTTTTTCTTGGCCTATGATGGTCAGATGGATGCAAGACCGTTATTTATAGCTGATATAAGAACACCTGAAGATGAAGCCCGGTACAATATTTCCCAAAGTTCTCTGGATAACTACTTGCGTACAGCCCGTGAATTATATGGCGTGGATGCCTCAGCACAAACCGGGAGTTTTCCGGTAAGGAGGGTAACCCATACCATGTTTGGTAAGGTAGATTGGCAGCTAAATGCCCATAACCTTTTGAGCATACGGAATAATTACACCAGGGATTTGAATTCCTTGGGCGTAAGTGACAATAGCAGTATCAATCTTTACGAAGTGTATGGTGATCACTTGTCCACGGCCAACAGCTTTTTGGCTTCCTGGCGCGCCATAATCAATAATAAGTTTACCAATGAGCTGAAAGTTCAGCACTTGTATACCCTGGACGATGGCAGACCAAACCAGCAGCTTCCGGCAGAAAACATTCCCAGAGCCATAGTAGAACGGGTGGCTTCCGAAATAGGGGGCAATACGGTCAATACTACTGTACAGCTGGGGGGGCAGAGATACCTGCCGGAAAGGTTTGAGTCGAATGTATTTCAGGTGGTCAATAACTTATACTATACCACTGGTAGGCTAAGCTATACTTTTGGGGTGGATTTGATGCTCAATAACCTTAGCTCTTTGGCGACCAGTGAAATGAACGGACGGTTCTTTTTTCTGGGTCAGCAAAACTTTGAAAACCTTACCCCGTACCGTTATGCCCGTGAAGTGGCAGTGGTAGATCCGACGGTGGATCAGCGTATCCTTGCTTCCGGCATTTATGGGCAGGCGCAGTACAGGGCCCCCAGGGGCATGGATTTTACCTTAGGGCTAAGGGCGGACTATACCGATTATATGGACAAGCCGAATTTCAACCAAACGGTGTTCAATGACCTGGGACTTAGAACGGACAACTCCGCCAGGGGACTTCAGATTCAACCACGGTTTCAGTTCACCTGGGACGTCAATGAACGGCAGCGGGACATTATCAGAATCGGTGGAGGTATGTTTGGCTCGAATATGAACAATTATGCCATGGTCAATAACCTGCAGTTTGACGGCACCAAAATTTACGCCGTAGATATCCAGGGGGAAAACGTACCCACGCCGGATTTCCCTGGCTACAGGAACAACCCTTCTACTGCGCCGGGAGCAGAACTGTTTGACCTTCCAGGAGTGGAAAGGTTGACCACCATCAATATGAACAATGAAAACCTTAAGATTCCTATCATCTACAAAGCGAATATATCTTATAACAAGTTGGTCTCTGACAAAATAAGGGTCGGTGTCAATTTCATAGCTTCACTGGGAAGAAACAATTACATGTATATTGACCGGAACCTGGTGGACAACCCCTATTTCCGACTTGAAAATGAAGCTGATCGCGGAGTATTTGTACCTGCTGCATCTATTACGACAAGTGGGGTGACGGATTGGACACAAGGTAGAAAATCAGAAAATATAGGCAGGGTACTGGAGCTCGTGAGTGAGGGCAAAAACAACACCTATTCCTTTATATTAGACGGTACATACCGGTATTTCCGCGACGGGCAGATTACCGGTAGCTACACCTGGAATGATACCAGGGACAATACCTCCTACAATGGCAATGTGGCCAATAGTGCCACACTAACACAAATGGTAGTGGATGATCCCCGGGATTTGAGCAGGATGCAATATTCAAATGTGCATTTTAGGCATAAAATCGTGCTATATGGCAATCTCCCTTCTGTTTGGGGTATCAATGTAGGTGTCCGTTACTCAGGGCTCGGAGGCACTCGTTACTCTCTTCGTGTCAACGGTAATGTGAATGGTGACTTTGTCAACTCCAATGATCTGGCCTTTGTATTTGACCCTAATAATTCGGGCTATGGTGAGACTTTCGATCAGGCCATGACGGCTGTGCTGAACAATCCGGATAACCTCGCAAAAGAATACATAAGGAACAGTATCGGTAGGGTAGCTGAAAGAAACGGCGGTATTAACGGTTTTTTTGGATCATGGGATATCCGTATCACTAAAAAGATACCGTTTTATGGCCAAAAATCCGGTATTGAACTAGGTGCTGATCTTTTCAATGTGGCCAATCTGATTGATAGAAACAGAGGCCTTACTAGAAATCTTGGCAATCAAAACCTGCTGAACATCTCAGGGTTTGATCAGGCTACCCAGCAGTACAATTACCTGGTGAACTCCAATGTAGGAGTGGTGGTGCCCGGGGGGAACCCCTTTCAGTTTCAGCTGTCGGGAAGGGTTTATTTTTAAATGGTATAACTATTAATCTAAGGTGATGATCTGTTCAAATACAATGAATATTTGGCTTTTATCGGTTGCTTTGCAGCTGGTTTGTTTCAGTGGCATAGCGCAGGAAAAAAGGCTGTCCGACCATGTAGTCCTGATCTCTATCGATGGTTTCCGCCCGGAGTTCTATTTGGAAGAAAAATGGCCGGCACCGAATTTAAAGCAGATGGTCCTGGAAGGCACACATGCAGTGGGTGTACGTGGCGTTTTTCCTTCGGTAACCTACCCTTCGCATACCACCATTATAACAGGCCAGATGCCTGGAGCCCATGGTATTTACTATAATGTGCCATTTGATCCTACCAAGCAAACCAAGGATTGGTATTGGTATGCCGATTCTATTAAGATGCAAACGCTATGGCATGCCGTAAAAGAAGCTGGGCTGAAAAGCGCAAGTTTCATCTGGCCGGTATCAGTAGGTGCTCCTATCGATTATAACATCCCGGAGTTCTGGGATGCTGCCGAGGGCCACGGAAACACCGGTCCGATGCGGAGCATGGAAAGCCCAGCAGGTCTATTGGCAGAAATGGAAAAGGCAGTTCTTGGCGAATTAAACGAAAGTACGTTTAATGGTGACTACCTCAACAGAGAAGATCGAACAGGTGAAATGGCTGCCTATGTCCTAGAAAAATATAAACCTGACTTTACGACCGTTCATCTGATCGCCACTGACCATTTTCAGCACTCGGAAGGCAGGGAGGGACCAATGGTGTTCAAATCATTGGCAGCCATTGACAGGGCCATTGGCAAAATAATGGAGGCGGCAGAGCGCGCCGGCATAGCGGACCGGACCACCTTTATCATTGTGGGAGACCATGGTTTTGTGGATATCCATACTTCCTTAAGCCCCAATATATGGCTGAAGGATGCCGGTCTGTTAGAAGACAAAGAGGATAGGGGAGATTGGAAGGCCGTTTTTCATACCTCAGGGGCTTCAGCTTTCTTGCACCTTAAGGAGGTCAATGATGAAAAAACTGTAGCGGCAGTCAGAAAATTGATTGAGGATCAACCCTCGGATGTAAAGCAGCTGTTTAGAATCGTGGAAAGAGAAGCACTCGACAAAATAGGAGCTGATCCCAATGCAGTTTTGGCTTTAGCCCCTATAGAGGGGATATCGATGTCCGGAGCTCTTGCCGGAGAATTATTAAAGCCTGCCAAAGGTGGGACACATGGATTCTTCCCCGATTTCACAAATATAGAAACAGGCTTTGTGGCTTGGGGTGCCGGTATTGCTGAAGGAAAGGAAATTAAGAAGATGGGATTGGAGGATGTCGCCGGTATCGTAACCAAGCTGCTCAATCTTAAAATGGATATCCCAGCTACTAAGCTTTCAGAAGTGTTTGTTAGATAGTACCAGAAGAGGAAACCGCTGAAGCTAAAGCAATGCTGGTTAGCCTCCAGGATTTCACTTCATGGCAAAGACAAAGGTTCAGTTTATCTCATCACTATTCTTCATGAGCAAAGGATACCGGTATCTGTGTGGACTAAAAGTGGGGAATAGAATCGGCCTGACAGGACTTTGATCTTTGGAAGATGCATGATGCATAAGATGTACCTTGCCGTAACCCAAAATTAACATAAAAGTCATTTTAGATAAAGCCATGTTACCGGGATATTAAATTTAATTGCCGGATAGGGAATAGAACTTTTATCTGCTTTAAAATATGGAACTTGTAATGCTATTTTACAGGCCTATGAACTTAAGAAAACATATTCAGGACGTCATACGGCCTGAAAATATAGATGCTATAGTGAGTGAAAGGTTTTATAAAAAGGGAGAATATATATACATGCCCCCAGCTAAACCTAACGAAATGTTTCAGCTCGAATTAGGCGTGATCATGATAGGTTCTTACAGCCCTGTGGGGGAGGAAGTATGTTATGATATATTATATCAAAAGGAAATATTTGGCAATATGAGGTACCTTAACGGGCAGTTTTCAGAATTTGCCAAAGCCGCTACAGACTGTAAACTCATTACTTATGAACTTCAGTTTTATAAATGGATGATCGTCCATGAGCCCATTGCTTCTGAATGGTTCAATAAAATGGCAGTTTCTCGCTGGTGCAGGATGGAAAACCGCTTATTTAAGGTATGTACGCTCACTCCGGCCCAGCGGCTATTGGAATTATATAACGAACTTAAATTAGAAGCCACAGATGCCCAACATAAAAAAGTAGATCTTCCCTCCATTTTAAGCGATACAGAGATAGGACAGCTCTGTGGCCTTTCCCGTCAAACCGTGTCCAAACTTTTAAAATCATATCAGAGGGTACATAAGATCCCTCTGTTTAAAAAGAAAAAACTTAAACAGTATTTAAAATAATCAGTATGAACATAAAATTCCAATTGCCATTCCTTATAATTTTATGCTGTGCCTGTGTTTGGACCTCAGAAGCCCAGACCAAAATGAACCAGATGCAGCAGATAGAGCTGATCGCTTTTGGATCCTGCAATAAACACGATCTCCCTCAGCCTCTCTGGAAACCCATCCTGAAAGAAAAGTCAGATGTTTGGATTTGGCTTGGTGACAACGTGTATGGGGACACTCATGATATGGCCCTTCTTCGATCAAAATATTTGGCCCAAAAGGAGCATGAAGATTATAAAAAACTAAGGACAAGCAGTAAGATTATAGGTGTATGGGATGACCATGATTATGGCATCAATGATGGGGGCATACATTACACCCAAAAGGACAGTTCGCAACAGTTAATGCTGGATTTTTTGGATGAAGCAAAAGATAGCCCGAGGCGAAAGCAGAAAGGGGTGTATGCATCATATACCTATGGAGTGGGGGACAACAAGGTTAAGGTGATTCTCTTAGATACCCGTTATCATAGGGATACCATCTTAATGGAAAATAAAAACTATGTACCAAACCTAGAGGGATCTCTTTTGGGAGAAGAACAGTGGGCTTGGTTGCAAAAAGAACTCAAAAAGAACGATGCATCGGTAACCCTGATCGCCGGCGGGATTCAGTTTATCCCTACTGAGCACCCTTATGAGAAATGGGATAATTTTCCCAATGAAAGAAAACGCTTACTGGATTTAATCTCTACTTCCAAAGTAAAAAATCCTGTGCTCATCAGTGGGGACCGCCATATAGCGGAGATATCTTTACTAAAAAATGAACAGTTCCCAAATGGTCTATATGAAATCACTTCTAGTGGACTCACCCATACCTGGAGGGAGTACCGGGAGGAGTACAATCCATATAGAGTAGGGAAAATGATAGCAAGTCTGCATTATGGAACTGTGGCATTTGACTGGTCTGAGAACCGTATGGTATTTCAAATCAAAGGCGAGCAGGGCCAAACCTTCCTTGAGCAACAGATCTCTATAAGGTAATATGGAGATCTATTCATTGGGTACCATACAGGATATTGGGGTCGGTGAAGGCTGTATACCAGTAGAATGTCCCCGATGGCCCCTATACACAGCACCACTGTCTGCAAATGCCTTCAGTTCCTCATGTGATACAAGTTGAAACCTGCCCTTACCCAAGATAGGATACCGGCATGCCTAACTGTTGTTCTATTTATACAGGTTTAATGAAAGCGGCCCACGTGGTCATACTTTCTTGCGCTTCTCAAGGGCGTTTACATTGAAGGTATACACTTATGTTTCCAAATTGACCCATGCCGGATCAGCGCTATCCATATCTTCATTAGTCTATTATTATGAAGGTATCGGTCAGAAACTGCTGATTACTGCTTTATGGAAAATTAAATGAAATACCAAAAATAAGTCGCTATCTACCTGCTCATACCATTTTTTCGCATCGCGTCTACTTTTTTATAAGGACTTATCTAAAAAAGGGAAATAGGATAAATTATTTTTTTAATATAAAATAACTCGCAAATATTTCCTCAAATTCTTATTATTTGATATATATTTTATTTTGGGTTATTTTATATTACCATAAAAAATTTCTTTTCAAATAAGTTTAAAATATAGAAATTATTTTTTTTAGTAGGGAGGTTATACATAGTTAGTGATTTTGAATACCAATTCGTGTTACCTAAATCCAGATAAATGTAATTAATTTTTATTTTTATAATTTGTCATTTACTCATTTTTTATACTATAATTTCAAAAATCTATAGACGCTTTTGTGTCTAGAATATCATTATGGTCAGTGTAGTTTCACATTTACTAATATAAATATTCTCTTAATAAACATTACTAATTAACAATATCTAAATATTTATTTATTACCAATTGATCAGCTTGCTTATGTTTAATGATTACAAAAAAATACTAAAGGTGAAAATCCTTTGCCTGATTTTACTATTAAGTGGTATATCCCTAAGTGCACAGACCATTGCCCTCCCTCCTGGTGACGGTACACCGGGAAATCCATTTAGAATAGCAACCTTAGAACATCTTCAATGGATGGCCATTACTCCTTCTTCATGGAATCATCACTTTGAACAGGTAAATGACATTGATGCTTCCGATACTAAAAACTGGAATAATGGAGAAGGTTGGATTCCAATTGGTTGGGAAGTTCCCTTCACAGGATCTTATAATGGTAAGGGGCATGCCATCCAGCATCTTTACCTTAATAAAAATGAATTTGGTAGCCATATTGGTTTTTTTGCTCATATCGAAGGTGCCAACCTGTCCAATATGAACTTGGTAAAAATAAAGTTAGAAGCTTATTCTAAAGACAGACAATTTAATATGGCCGGATTGGTAGGCAATGCTGTCAATGCAACTATTAAAAATTGCTATGTATCAGGGACACTTCATAATAACGGAGGATTTAATAAAGTAGATAAACTCATTGGCCAAAACGATGGTGGGACGGTCAGTGGATGCTCAACTGACCTTGAGATCATTAATTAAAAAAAATACAAGTTTAAAAAACGATATATGAATAAAACTTTTACTTATCTATTAAATCCAAAATACTGGCAAATATTTTTATTGGGAGTGTTTTTGGTAACAGGAGCGTCTTTGCGGGCACAAACAGCCACCAGGGTTTCCGTATTTAATTATCCCAATTTAAATGGGACAGGAACAGGCTGTGGTCATGAAAACTACAACCTGATCAGCATTATAAATCTTTTGCCTGATTATGATGTGGATGCTAGTATTGTAAGCTTTGCTAACCCCACGCTGCTCGCCGACCAACTGGACGCGAGTACTTTTTTCTTTATGACGGACATGGAAAGCCAATCACCTGCCAATTCAACATTTTTTCCTGTTGCCTCCAGAGAAGTATTCCGTAACTGGGTAGAGGGTGGAGGTGTAATGGTGATGACAGGGACCTATGGCCCTAATGATACTGATTTTTTAAATCTCATTTTTAAATGGGATTTAGGAACAGTGAATGGTTCAAGCTGGGCTAAAAATTATGCCAATACTAAAGATACTCCTTTTGAAGCGGTAACAGCTACCAGTTTGCCTAATTTAAGTGCTACGGATGCCATTAGACGAAATTCGGTTCCTGGTTTTACTACGATGTGGGGTACTGATAACGATGCTGTAGTGGCTGTGATACAGTATGGCGCTGGATATGTAATCTTTATGGGTTTTGATTTTTATAATACAGGACCTTCTTGCCCACAATATAATTCTGCTTGGGTACAACAGATTATTCCGGCAGCTTTGGAATATGCAGCAGCCCTTTCAGCTTCCATATCAAATAACACATTTGATAAAGCTGAATTAAACTATAAATTTAATCAAAATGCTACGGTCCACTATATTTTGGTGCCTGCCGGATCTCCTGCACCCACATCGGCCCAAATTGAACGCGGCGAAAATTATGGGGATGTCGCTATTGTCAGCAGCGGGAAAGATCCTGTGACGGCCAATCAGGACCAGAAAATTACGTTCAGTGATTTGGATTATGGCACCAGCTATGATGTGTATGTGGTGTTTAAATATGATGACGGAGGAACATTGGTTTTCTCAGATATTAACAAATATAATTTTACAACCCTTCCTAATGACGCACCTGTATTTGATAATTTGAAAGATCATGTAATCTGTGTCAATGAGTCCATTTCTTTTGACTTGACTATCGTTGATGATTTTCCGGGTGATGATACATTTACAGTAAGTATAGTCGCTTCCAATGAAATGCTTTTTAAGGAAGACATGATTTTGGTCAAAGGTTCTAATAATAAACGGAACATTTCCCTGGTACCTGCAGAAGACCAATTTGGGGAATCTGTTTTTACAATAGAGATTAAAGATTCGGAAGGAGCTTCTACTATTAAAACCTTTAAAGTGGTAGTAGTACCCTACCCTGTGATTGCTTATACTATTGATGAAATTGATCTCCCGGTAGGAGAAGCTATTGAAGATTTGGTCCCCAAAAATACCGGAGGTGAGGTGGCTATAGGTGGATGGTCCATCTCCCGATCTTTGCCTGAAGGTTTGCATTTCGATACCAATTCCGGAAGAATAAGTGGTACACCGACGAAGGTCTCACCGAAAACCTCCTATACCGTTACCGGGACGGCTAAAAATTGTGGGGATAGCTTTACATTTGCTATCGGGGTTAAAGCCAGACAGGTGATAACTTTTGATGAGATACCTTTAAAATCATATGGGGATGAAAGCTTTTTATTAGGTGAGGCAAAATCTTCAGAAGGGTTTACCATTACATATACTGCAGACGATCCTGAAATGGTCAAAATTGAAGGTAACCAAGCGACGATCCTAAAAGCAGGAAGTACAAAAATCACCGCTAGTCAAAAGGGAGATGAGTTACATTATGCAGCACCAATAGTGGAACAGATTTTAACTGTAGAGAAGGTGGTGTTGATAGTTAAAGCTGATCCACAGGAAAAAGTTTATGGGGATGAAAATCCTGAACTTACATTCCAGTACAGTGGATGGGTTATCGGTGAGGAAATTATTGATACGCCTCCGAGTATCATGACAACGGTGGACAAGACTACCGAAGCAGGCAGTCATGTAGGAGTGATAACCATGAGCGGTGGGGAAGACACCAATTACACGTTTGATTTTGTACCAGGTACTTTTAAAATCACCAAGGCTGTATTAACAGTTACGGCGGATCCTCAGGGAAAAGTGTATGGTGATGAAAACCCAGCACTCACATTTCAATACAGCGGATGGGTCAATGGAGAGGAGAACATTGATACGCCTCCCAGCATCAGCACCACTGTAGACAGGACCACTGTGGCAGGCAGCTACAAAAATATCATCACCCTTAGTGGTGGGGAAGATAACAACTACACATTTGATTTTGTGTCCGGTACTTTAGAAGTTGCTAAGGCGCCTTTAACCGTCAGGGCTGAAAAGAAAACCAAGGTTTACGGTTATGAAAATCCGTTGCTTACTTTTCATTATGAAGGTATGGTTAATGGCGAGACGGAGACCCATATTAAAGCAATGATCCATACAACGGCTACGAACAGTTCGTCGGTAGGGACCTATCCTATAACTGTTTTTGGAGCTAATGACCCAAATTATGAAATTACTTATATAGCGTCGTCCCTGGAAATCACCCAGGCTTCCCTTACGATCCGTG
>NZ_JMIH01000042.1 GCF_000714815.1 Anditalea andensis
GAATTTGAGAGAGATATACAATTATTTGCCCCTGTAGGGATGAAAAATTTTTCATCCCTACAGGGGCCATGGTAAACCAGTTAATGATATATTTATCTTTTTTCCTCTCTTACCCAAACTTCGCCGAAGCATTGTACAAGTAATGTGGCAGGGGTTCTGCCAGCTCCCATTGGATGTTCATAGGCTTTGAGCCGGAGTAATCTTTCAACTGCGCATCTCCGATGAAGACGTAGCCTATGGTGTTGCTGAATTCGTCCTGTTTCTGTTCGCGGACAAATAGGAGGATGTTTTTTCCTTCTTCCAGGTGCCTGATGTAACTTAGCCCTTTTCCCTTATCTGGGCGGGCTTTATTTTGGGACTGCCAGTGGAATAGCTGTTCTGTGATGGCGTAATCCTGATACATGGTGGTGGGGGAGAAGTTTTCTTCCGATTTGATCAGATCCACAAAGAGCAGCTCCACGTTCAGGGCTTTGTTTTCTGCCACACCTTCCCGGTTGGAGGTTTTGGTGTGGAAGGTGCTCAATCCGAATGCAGCCATGATCTGGTCCCTTGTATAGCGGGAATGGATCTTCAATGGCTGCTCAAAGGGGAGCTGGGCTTCGATTTCCAGAAAGGAAATTTCTTCTATTAATATCTCAAGGACTTCAATTATCTCCAACACAAGGATAGGGTTGGTACCAATGGCTCTGATGCTTTCCTGCAATGAATCAAATCCCCCTGCATTTTGCCATACATCATAGTGCAGCATCAGGCACATCGCCTTTTCATTTTCAGCCATTTTGTCCAGGTCGATATCAAAACCTTTTCTAGCCAGTTGAAGGATAAAATTGAAATAAGAGGTAGACGAAGTGGAGAGCCACTTTCTTAGGATGCAGGTGACGATCTCCTTTTCATTGCGGGCATCAAAGTAAGGAATCTTACCTGCTGCAGCACATAAGCGCTTCCAAGATCCCTTCTTATAAATGACCGCCAAAGGTATATGGCTGACATCTGTAAAGTTCTCGAGTGTCAGCGGAAGTGCATACTGATGTTCGAAGTTTTGGATCTTTTGGATCAGCTGTGCCCTGTTGGGATTGGTGGCCAACTGTATGTTTCGGAGGATGGTTTCCTTGGCCTTTTCCTCGAGGACTATGGCACAACCCAGCGGTGCGTGCGGGAAGTCTGTTTCTATTTCCTTTTTGATCGAGGTTTTGGTTTTGCCTACCAGGGCCCTGAATCTCCCCTCAAAATCATATTCAGGCCGGGCATTTCCTACAAAGTCCAATACCATCAGACAGTCCTTGTCCTCATGTAGCCTTAAGCCCCTGCCCAACTGCTGTAAAAAGACCGTTAAGCTTTCCGTAGGGCGAAGGAACAAAACGGTATCTATTTCCGGGATATCTACTCCCTCATTAAAGATGTCCACCACAAAGAGATAATTGATCTCCTTGGTGATGAGTTTCTGCCGGACCTGTTCTCTATTTTCCGTTCTGGAACTCACTAGATAATCCGCCTTTAGTCCAACATAATTAAATTTCTGTGCCATAAATGCGGCATGCTCCTGGGTGACGCAGAAGCCTAAAGCCCTACAGTCAAAAGGGTCGAGCAGGTATTTTTCAAGGTTGCTGATAATATGGCTTACCCGATGATCGTTGCTGGTGTAGATTTTACTCAACTCACTGGGCAGGTACCTTCCTTTGGTCCAGCTCACTCCTGACAAATCCACCGTATCGGTAATCCCAAAATACTGAAATGGCGTCAACAGCTTTTTATTGAGCGCTTCGGGAAGACGGATTTCGGCAGCTATCCGATGGCAGAAGTCGTCCAGGATATCCGCACCATCCATCCTTTCAGGAGTGGCGGTTAAGCCAAGTAAGATTTGAGGTTTAAATTTCTGTAGAATGGGCCTATAGCTGCTGGCTGCAATATGGTGAACCTCATCGATGATGATAAAATCAAAATAGTCTACAGATAGTGGCAGGGCTTCTATCCGGTTGTTCAGGGTCTGCACCGAAGCAAAAAGAACATTATGCTTGGTAGGTGCTATGCCGTCGACCCACAGCTCCCCAAAATTGGCATCTTTCAATATCCCCTGAAAGGTAAATTGAGCCTGCTGCAGGATTTCTTTGCGGTGGGCTACAAACAGGAGTTTTGCCAAAGGGTTTGCGGATCTGAATCTTTTAAAATCAAAAGCGGATATGACCGTTTTGCCGGTCCCTGTAGCAGCGACTACCAGATTTCTGTAGCGGCCATGTATGCTCCTTTCCACCTCCAGCTTTTCCAGGATTTCATTTTGGAAGGGATATGGCTTGATGTCGAACTGGCTAAGATTTATCTTTTGTGAACCATTTAACTTCCCCTGTTTCAGTGCCACGCTTAGCTTTTCTTCATGTCCTTTGTGAAAGGTTTCAAAATCTGGATTCTGCCAATAGGTGTCAAAGGTCTTCTGAAACTTTTCGATGATATGGGGGATTTCCTTCGTCGTAACTTTCATGTTCCACTCCAGGCCTTTGGTCAGGGCTGATTTGGAGAAATTGGAGGAGCCGATATAGGCGGTGTGAAAACCCGTATCCCGGTAAAACAGGTAGGCCTTGGCATGTACCCGCTCATTGCTAGTATTATAAGAGACTTTTACTTCTGTATTTTTCAATCCCGCCAGCAGTTCCACCGCCTTCTGATCTGTGGCGCCTACATAAGTGGTGGTGATTAGCCGCAGCCTGCCGCCCTTATTGGTAAATTCTTTTAGTGCTTCGGAAATAAGAATAATGCCACTCCATTTGATAAAGGAAACCAAAAGATCTATTTTATTGGAAGAAAGGATTTCCTTTCGGAGCTCTACATCCAAGGAAGTTCTGGCATTGCCACCGGTAAAAAGCTCGCTGTGGATCAGCCTGGTTTCGGGAGTGATTCGGGATATGTGCTGGCCAAGATCTGTAAAATCAGCATTGATTTTAGAAAAGATGGCCTTCAGGATCTTTCCTTCGATGTCTAAGAGGTCTTCCTCAAACTCCTGAAGGTCGAGTTCATCCCGGATCAGAAAAATGATCTTGTTGGCTAAGGTAAGTTGTTTTTCCAATGCCCCCTCTTTAGTTATCAGTCCGAGGGCTTTTTTGAGTACAGCGGATAGGTACTGGGACAACATCAAAGCAGCTTCTTCCTTATCTATAGGTTGCTGATGGATGTAATAGGTGTTTTTATCCAGGTCATTGATTCTGGATTGGATGACCTGATTGATCAGGGCTTCGTATATTCCTTGGTTCATGTATTGCGTGTTAAAAATTCCTGTACCACTGGTACATCAGCCTCTGCCCAATCCAAATCCCACAGCTCATCCTTGGTCAGCCAGCGATGGGCTTGGTGCTCCTGTAGCAGGAGCTCTCCGGAAATGATCGTAGCTATAAAAGGTATTAGTTGGATGGTGAAAGTGCCATAGTCATGGGTGGCAGGGGATAGTCTGTCCAAAATTCTAATTTCGACATTCAATTCTTCCTTGATTTCCCTCTGGATACAAAGGGTTTCGTCCTCCTGCTCTTCTACCTTGCCCCCGGGAAATTCCCATTTGAATGGCATCTTCATCTTTCCGCTTCTCTGCACTGCCAGTATCAGGTCGTGTTTAATGATGATGGCACAGGTGACTTTGATCATGTGTTATAATAATTTACCTAAAATTATAAAAATAGGTGTAGGAAAAAAGGATAATTGCATAGAAATGCTTAATTTTTCACCTGAATGTTGAATAATACTTTAAATAAGTACCTCAAGGCGTTTTCCTCCCTTAAGCGCGGCTCCACCAAATTCGGAATGGCCCCGCACAAGCCGGTGCTGTTGATGGCGCTTATAGAAATGGTGGAGAAAGGGATCATAGTAGACAACAGGATAAGGGTGGATGCGGATCTAGTGGGTGCTTTTCAGGATACGTGGGAACTACTGGTACCTACGCTGCATCAGGCGGATTTTACACAGCCTTTTTATTACCTGAAAAATGACAAGGCAGGCAAAGAACCCTTTTGGCAACTGGTGCCTAAGCGGGGATATTCTATAAATGCCCATATCAAAAGCGTCAACACCCTGCAGGAGGTACTGGATTATGGCTGCTTTGCGGATGAGCTGTATGATTTACTGCAGGACCCCATGTCTAGGGAACTGCTAAAGCAGGTTTTATTGGATACTTACTTCCAGGAAACCAAAGAGCGGTACTACGAGTCAAGGAGAAAAGGTAGAAAAACATATGTGCAGGAACTGGAAAGCTATATCCTCAACGAACCCATTATCCCGCTCAAAAGGATCAAGGTAGGGGTAGAGGAGGAAGTATACGTGCGGAACGGGCTTTTCAAAAAACTGGTACCCAAAGTCTACCAGTCCACCTGCAGCTTTACGGGTATGAAGCTTACTTCCACCTATGGGTTCAACTTCGTAGATGCCTGCCATATCGTACCATTCAGTGTTTCCCAAGATGATCGGGTGACTAATGGATTATCACTCTGTCCTAACCTACACCGTGCCTTTGACAGGGGGATGGTCAGCATAGATGGAGATTATCGAATATTGGTTTCAGATCAGCTGGTAGAAAACGGCGAACACCCATACAGTCTGGAACAGCTACGTGGGCAGCGGATCCACCTTCCGGGAGAAAGTAAGTATTATCCTTTACAGGAGAATTTGGAATGGCATCGGGAGAAGGTTTTTAAGGGAATGAGTTACTAGTCAATTGTTAAATCTTTTTTACGATTAAATAATCTGAAGTTAGGTATATAGCGACTATCCTGTTCAAATTTGTAATTTAATATTTATGATAAAATCTTTGTTTTCTTTTTTAAAATATTTTTTTTTCATTATTTGTAAATTTTTTTTTACTGAACATTTTCTTTTAATAAAAGAAAAGATTGGAGTAGAATTTCTTCTAGTAAATTCAAAAGAACATACTGCCTTTGAGATTTTAATTCAGATGTTGATATTAGGAGAAGATCATCGTTTTAAAAAGCATATAGGGTTTGATTGCATAGGAATTTTAAGAGCTATTAAAAATCGCTTGCTTTATAACCGAATTGAAGGAGCTAGCACTGTTGAGCAGCAGCTTGTGCGAGTTTTAACGGGCGATTATGAGCGCACGATCACCAGAAAAATCCGTGAAATATTTTTAGCTACCACTTTGAGTTTTTTTGTGCCCAGAAATTTCATCCCTATTATTTATCTTAAAATTGCGTACTTTGGCTATGGTATGAAGGGTATATACCAAGCTGGAATAGCTCTATATGGCATCAGAAAGATTGATATAGCGATGTCCGCAGCATTGATAGCTAGGTTGAAATATCCCGAACCAAAAATTTATTGTGCGAAGAGAAGACTTAAAATTGAAAATAGGACTACTCATTTACTCAATCTTTATAATAAACAATATAAATGACATATTCAAGAAAAAATAAATCTAGGATGTGGGGAGTTGTAGGAAGCCTTTTCATGGCTCTTTTTATGATTTATTCAGTATTACTAATAATATTTCCCTTACGTGAAGAACATTGGGGGGCTCATTCTTCTTTAGAAATTATTATTGGTGTCCTATCTGCTTCAGTATTTACTCTTTTACTATTTATAGTTAACGAATATGTATTTTATGATGAAAATTTAGCAGGGATTTGGCTTATGGAAATTAAAGTAGTATTTGCTGCTCCAGGAACAACAGCTGGTTATACAATAGTTTATCGCCTAGATATTTTAAAAAAGCAACGTGATATAATAGGAAAAGGAGAAAAAATTTATGAAATCTCACCAGCTGGAAAAGTTAAGGAATATCTTGCGATGAGAAAGGATCACATAATACGTATTGAAGTGGATGGTTATTTGGATAAAAAGTATTTAGCACATAACGAAATAAGATTACTCATAACTGAACATGGGCTAAATAGAAAAACTACAGCCAGTGCTACTTTAAATTTCAGTAAATCTCACCTAATGCAGGGGGAATATATTTCCACTGCAGCAAATAGTTATGGGACTATTTCATTGCAAAAATACTTTAAGATCTAAATTATGTCATTAGAAGTTCATCTAGTCAGTAATATAGGGCGACGTATAACACGTAATAATACGACCTCTAGAGCTCACTCGTTAAATGAAATAGAGGTAGCAAATCCGCTTTTTAAAATTGAGGTAAAGGAAGAGCGATTCAAACTCATCGAAGTAATAATTGATTTTTTAAATGTTGAAAATAGTTTAAGGTATAAGCCGACTGGTGGAAATACTTTCTGTAATATCTATGCTTATGATTTGCTCAAGCTTTTAGGGTTATACTTGCCGAGAGTATGGTGGAATGATGAGTATATAGAACTTATTAATAATAACCAAACAATATCTCCAGTTTGGAATGAAACAGTGAAAGAAATGAATTCAGATAGAATATTTAGCTGGCTTATAGAATTTGGGAATAAATTTAATTGGAAGGAGGTAAACACATATGATTCATTATCTGTGATTGTGAATGTCAAGGGAACCATCGGTATTGTCGTAGCACCCTCTGACACAATAAATCGAAAAGGACATATAGCTTTGGCTTACAGTAAAAAAGGTGTGTTTTGGAGAAATACAGTATTGACTGAAGCGGGAAGAATAAACTATAAATCATCAAAAAAATGCTGGTGGAAAAATTTCGAAACGTATAAGTTTTGGTATTATGATATTTAATTGAAAAATTAATTTATTCGCTATTTTTTATTTATCGAGTGATTTAAATATAATTTAATAATAGCATTTCATGTTATTGTTAACTATGGAAGGATTATTTCCTCCAGCACGATCTCATAGCGTACGATGAGCTGCTTCAGAAAAACCAGTGGAAGGATGTAATTCTTATAATTGTTCTCCGACACGACTGAGTTCGTTTACAGGATCCTAGAGTTCCTTTTCAAAATCTATATCTGCTTTCGGCATTAATGGTAATTGTGTACGCTATTTAACCTATAAAAATTTACAGATACAAGATGCTTATAATTTTTTGATTGGCAAGGGGGAGGGGGAGCTCATTTTGGTGTTTTCAGTTTGAGATTGTAAATCCAGCTCCAGCTAAAGAAACTTTAAATCCTCTTTGCGTTAATTCTTTGTAGGTTCGGTATAAATTTATCTTGCTAAAAAATGGAAGAGTTTTTCTAATATCGTCTTTAAAACCTAATACTAAATATACGATTTCATAGTTTTCACTTTTGAACTTATCAAGGGGTATTAATTCAAGATCTGCACCGACTTTTTTTAATACTTTTCTAGCTGATATTCTAAATGCTCTATCGGATAATATCGTTTCAGCAGACACAAAACCTTGAGAAAACAAATGGCTTAAGCCTGCTGATCCTCCTTTTCTGTGTTTTACATGAATTAATTTTTTGTCTTGCATCAATAAATCACAAATTTCAATTGGGGTAGACACCATTTTACTTCGGATTAATTTGGCATCTAAATTATGACAAGACAATTCAATAGAAGCTCTTAAATTATAATCTTTTTCTGATTCAATAAAACATATAGATTCTCCTTCAATTAATGAATTAGATTTAAGTACTTCAGGAAATGTTATATTTGAAATATCTATCGATAAAATTGATTTATCAATATTTGCCACAAAGTCTTTATCTATTTCAAACCATTCAGCATTATAGTAAACGTATATAATACCATCTATTATTAATTCTGAATATATACATTTGTATATTGGTATTTTTTCTTCATTATTTTGAGAGTCAAAAATAAATACTCGATCTTGTTTAAACCTTTCTTCCTTGTATTCTGAGCTATCAAATGAATTGTAATAATTTTCTATTTCAAGAGTAGGACTTATGTTAGATTTATTCCTTGTAAAACTAAATCCATCTATTTGATCCCAAGATAAAATTTCAGGAACGTTAAGATGAATATTATTTATATCTTTACTTTTAATTTTTGCAATCAATTTGCCATTTAAGTTTTCTACAATTTCATCTTTCTTAATTCGTTTAATATTATCAATCCATTCGAAATTATCTTTATAATCATCTTTATTATAAAATTCGATGATTTCTCTTGCTGTATCAAACAATTCGTTTTTTTTAATTTTTTTTGAAAAACCAAAATAAGCATCACCCCCAGAAATAGAATTATATGGTACTCCTTTTTTTGGTAATCCTGTTACCGACCTTAATATATCCTTACTTACATCTATCCCAAATGTGTTAATGTTTGAGTCCCTTGATGCTTGAGTTCTTTTTTGTACAGCTTGATCATCCAATGTTAGTGAATCAATGCTTCTTAAGGTTTTATGATCTAAACAATTTAATGCTGTTTTTATACCAAAATCTCTTTGAATATATGCTTGATTAATAAGATGTCTTCCATATCCAAACAAAAAAATTATTATACCTTTTTCAGGAACCTTGACAAATATAGCTGCAGAACTTGACATTGACTTTAATTCATCTATAAATTCTTCTGTTAATTCATCTAGAAATTTTGCCCATATAGGTCTTTTTAGTTCCGGAGTTTTAACCCATATTTTAGCTTCAAAATTTAATTTTTCATCTAAATTATAAGATTTCACTTCCGCCGAATCACTTAGAAAAAACCTATAATCTTCCTCTACAAATTCTTTTTTAATCATACAGGTTCGCAACGTAATTAAATCTCCATCATCTCCTATTAGTTCCATATTTGTATTTGTTATGAGTGCTATTTTATATATAAAAATATTTTTTTACTGCCCAATTTAAGGTCTCATACTTTAAATTCATTTTTAACTAATATTCAAAATTTTATATTATAAAGCTCCTAAACTCATCAATTTCCCCCACAATCTTCTCCACCAATACTCCCGTCACCGACGTGCTCAATTGCCTAGTACTGATAACCAACTTTTTTTTCTCAGGATGGGTAAAAACGATAAATTTGTTTTGGGGCAAGGATCGATCATCATGTTGTAATTCCTCCCCAAAAGCTTTCTTAATCTGATCGATATGCCAATAGCCCCCAGCTGCCACGATGACAATGGGGAATTGCTGGAAAAAAGCATTGTTTCTAATTGTATCTATTCTTTCTGACATAGCGGTTAATGCCAATGCTTGTCTTCCAGGTGAATTAAGGGAAGGGGCAGTATTAATTTCTGTGAGGAAAAATTTGTCAAAGAAAGTGGATTTTTCCGTACTATGATTTTCAGGAAATATTAGATTATTAAGCCTCTGGTATTGGTTCCATGTAGCACCGGAAGATGGGGGGAGGTAAAAACCATATGGGCACCTAGGATCAAACTCTCCAATGGATTCCCCATTTTCAATAATAGCTTTCCATTGTCTAGTGTTATTGACTGATTCTTTTACAATAGCTTCAGTGTTTTCTATTGGATCTATGGCCAGTTCTTTTCCAATAATTAATATGTCAGCATTTGGATTCCCTTTGCCTATGTAGTATGGGTTGGCTTCTGTATGGTCTTGGTTTGTATAAAATGCTTCAGCTTTTTTAAATTCGTCATTGACTAAGTTCTGAAACGCTAAGCTGTATGTCATGGCAATGATTATTTGTATTAGGATTTAAATTTTGTTTTCTGCTAACCTTTGTTTCCAGATGTCTTTGAATACCTTCCCCACCTTAAAGAACTCTTCTTCCGAAAAAGTATCGGTTTTAGCATTATTGCACCAATAACAGGCTAATGCGAGATTATTAAAATCGTCATATTCTAAATCAGGTTGCTTTCTGTCCAGTTCAAGTTTTTTCCCTCTTGTAGCAAGCCTTTTAGTTTGTAGCCTGCCAGTATCGATCAGCTCCTTAATTTCATTTTCAGTAATCTCACAGTAGAGGCAATTTCTATCTTGTGAGTTGTACCATTTATAAAAATCGGAGAACTCCATTTTGATTTTCTTTCTTCCCCACAGATTCCTGATGGCCGCTATGGCCAATCTTTCTTCTTTCAGTTCTTCATACCAGGCTGATAAAGTAGATCTGTCCACAGCAAGCATTTCAGCTATGTTTTCATAATTTTCTTGTTCGATAATATGAAGTCTTAAAAATTCAATCTGGTTTTCCGTCATCATCTACTAATTTATAAAAAGGATTTTAAAGACCTAGGTTTTAAATTAATCTGCCTCCTATAGTCTTTCTTAAAAGACTTCAATGTAGGTAATTTTACTTGATACCAATGGTTTGTACTTAAAATATTTTTAGTTGTCTCTCCCTTATATTGCTTTATTCATAATTTGACCTTTTTGGGGTGTCGCTACTTATTATTTGAAAGTAACCAAAAGGTATGGGATAATAGGAGTGAATGTATAAGTGTATACGATTGGCGGATAAGTGTAGTATATGGAGCGTAAGTGAAAAAGGCATAATAAAACATATAGGAACGGTGCACCCACAATCACTACCCCCACTATGTAAAATTTTGTCTAGGTAGGGTCTGAATGGGATATTTACTTAAATTATTTTTTCACCATATCCTCCTAACTATCAGTTCTTTCCCAAATATGAGAAGGATAGGTCTTAAGGAATTTATCCAATTTGTTTTTTGAATAATATGTTTATATTTGATTCAAATTAAATTGTTAATTATGGCTGATTTTTCCCACAGATACTTGAAAAATGACTATTCCTCTAATGATGGTTTTAGAAAATCAAGGAATATACATAAAGAGGAATCTAAGAAAGAATCAGATGAGAAAACAATTCCAGCGTTTAGACGAGAAAGTTTAAGGATAAGTTATATGTACTTTTCTATAGATAGGGAAGTCCGAAATGCACAGAGGACTTTACCGCTTCCTGAAGTGGTTGATTTAATGGAAATACACTTCTTTAAAGTATTTGACCAAAAACTCAGAAAATCCTTTAGCATTGAATATGGCTTAGAAGTAGTCGAGTACAGCAATTTTAATAAATCCGTTCTATTTGAAATTAATGATCAAGGGCTATTTGAATCTTTTGTAGCACACCTTTTTTTGGTGTTTGATCTAAAAGACAATGATTCCTATGAACATAAGCCTTACAACAAGCTTGCATTAATCTACTCATTTAATTTTTTCTCTGCAATTAAAAGGCAAGGGGTGATTTCAGGAAGTGAAGCCTATCTTGTTTCCCTTTGCGAATTAACCAACAATTATATTCACGAGCTACAGTTAGAATTTATGTTAGCTTATCTGGAACAAAATAACATCGATTTTACCTATGATTCAGCTATTCCTGATATGCTTGTAGTAAATTTGGGTAAAACTGTATCGATGAACGAATTGACCGATAATTTTGACATTATCAGATTGGTCACTTCGGCAAGGGCTCCAGTTATCAAACCAGGAGAATATGGTACTCCAAGACGGGAATATGGATTTGATGTAAATGTACCGGAGGA
Source organism: Anditalea andensis (assembly GCF_000714815.1). Classification (GTDB taxonomy): domain Bacteria; phylum Bacteroidota; class Bacteroidia; order Cytophagales; family Cyclobacteriaceae; genus Anditalea; species Anditalea andensis. Next base: position 11,324 of record NZ_JMIH01000042.1, read on the forward strand.
TATACCACTGGTAGGGGTTATAGATACGGGCATAAGTGCTATAGAGCCTTTAAATCCAGTACTATCAGACCTGTTCATAGATCATACAGGGAAGGGAGCTTATTGGGACGATTCCGGCCACGGGACTATGGTAGGGGGCTTATTGGCATTTGGAGCAGATTTTTACCAGGGTAATAAGGAGTTAATTGCCAAAGCTAAACTGGTGCCAATCAAGGTGATTCACCATGAAAATGATGACATTAATATCATCCGTTTATTAAAAGATCTAAGAGAAGCCCATCATGCTTTTGGCATAAGGCTTTTCAATATGTCACTTAACTTACCCGGCAATAAATCCTACAATAGTCAAATCGGAAAATTGGCCTATGAGCTTGATAAGCTGGCCTATGAAGAAGACCTGATGATATTTGTATCTGTTGGAAATTCTTTAAGGGAAGACATTGAATTTTGGTTAACAGAAGGTAAGGATCCCGGTGATATTTATACTCATTTTTTTTATAATAGTGTTGAGGCACTTGAGGGGCATGATTGCAGTTTTACAAATATTATGGAGCCTGCAGAGGCAATGAACCTGATAGCAGTTGGAGCATTGGCCGGAAATCTAGAAGAAGAACTTAACTTGGGAATTACCCCCGCAAAGGAATATCCGGCATTTTACACTCGAAAATTCCATTATGATTATGATCAAAAAATAAATGCCTCCTCTTGGAAAAAGACACAAAAAAACAAAAACCTGATAAAACCTGATCTTGTATTCGAAGGAGGTGATTTCCTTGATAATGATGCAGGCATGGAGATATTACGTTCTCCCTTAGATGCTACGCAGCCATATTTTGGCCGGTGCAGCGGGACAAGTCTGGCCACGCCATTGGTTACATCCTTAGCGGCTGAGATAATACACGCTTATCCAAAATTAAAAATGGAGTCAGTAAAAGCTCTTTTGGTAAATTCAACAGTATCTCCTGCAGGAAAAAATCCAGTTCATTTTCAAAATGGAAATGAAAAGCTTTATAAAAAATTAGTTGGAAATGGAAAGCCTACCTATCATAACTTACTTGAAAATGATAAAAACAGCATTGTATTGATAGTAGAAGATTCAATATCCTATGATCAGGTAAAAGGCATTCCTGTTCAATTACCCAAATCGTTTGCTGTTTGTACCACCGGCAAACTCCAAGTAACTGCTACCTTGGTTTACAAATTTCTGCCGGTAAGAAATAATCACCTGGCTTATTTACCTCTTCACATTTCTTTCGGGATTTTTAAACCCTTGGCTGCAGTTGAACTGGCACATAATAAAATTGACAATAAATACAAACTAAATTCTGGAAATAGTTGGTCTGAGGATTTTCATGGTGTGGAAGACAGGGTATTTTCCAATGTTCAAAAAATTGATTTTTTACTGTCTCCATCACACTTAGCATGTACTGGCTCACAATTTCATATAGGAGTGAGGTGCTCAGGTAAAAAAGATATCCCAGAATCTGATTTGGATCATTTGATGAAGGGGGATCATCCTTTTTCAATCGTACTTAAACTTCGGGAAATTCCCCAAAAGAAGAATGATGCTATTTCCGGAACGCTGTACCAGGATATAGTGGCCTTAAATAGTCTTGAACTTGTTACCGATATTTCAGGAGATGTGGATCTTGAAGCTGGTCTTTAAATTTTTGGCTTTTTAAATTGAAAGTGACTTTTTTTCTGCCTTAATAAGGTCCAACCAAATATGAGTATCTACAAGAATTTTATTAGGCATTTCATCAGATTTCAATTGATACAAGCTCCGCTTCATAGCCGTTATCAAAGTCTTTTGGATACTATAGTAGGAGAGGCCCAGTGTTTCTTTGAGTACCTTGTCGCTGCTGTTCTTATTGTTAAAGGCGAATGCCCCATTTTTCATGGTCAGATCTACCAGCGCCTTGATCTGGTTTATGTCGGGAAGCTTAAAGTTGATGTTTACGTCAAACCTTCTCATTAATGACTCGTCGAGCATATTGGCCTGGTTGGTGGCCGCGATGACTATGGTGGATTGAGGCAGATAATCAAACAATTGTAAAATGGTATTCACCACCCTTTTCATTTCCCCATGGTCCTGGCTATAGTCTCTGATTTTCCCCAAAGAATCAAATTCGTCCAAAAATATGATGCTGTCTTCGGAGGCTGCCCTTTTGAAGATTTTGGAAAGGTTTTTACTAGTTTCTCCGAGCTTGGAGGAAACAATGGCCCCCAGGTTGATGACCATCATCATTCTTTTCAACTCTCCAGCTACCACATAACTGGCCAATGTTTTTCCACAGCCTGATGGTCCGTGAAAGAGGATTTTATTGGCTATCGGAAGGTCCAATGACTGTAGTAATTTGGCACTTTGATGTTCTTTTATAAAGTAATGGAGTTCATCCTGAATCTCCTGATGGCAAACCAAGTTCTCAAAAGTATAATCAGAGGTTAGATTTTCAAGAATAAGCTCATCCGTTTCGTTTTCGGCCAATCTTTGAAAGTGAGATACAGATCCGGTCTTGGACAAATGTCCAATCTTTTGTTGGCGGATGCCCTCTTTTAAGATGGACTGCAACTGAAGGGCGAGATTGGTTTTTTTTGTTTTTCTAGCGTATTCAATAAGTTCATTAAGGGAAACCTTGAGTTTCTCTTGATCATTGTCCAATCCAAACTTGGCAATTTCCTTAATGTAATCGAACTGGCTCATATGAAACGGTGGGATAAAAAGTAAGTAATATACTTACAAAATAACAACTATTAAACCAAACTCCAATAGGATAATTAAAGTTTTGTTGGTATTGTGTAGTATGGATCAGTGGAGCCTGCCCCCCTCCTTTTTTAACAATATTTTTGAGAGTAATATGCTTGAGAAGATAGGGGCTATTAGACCAGCTGTCAGATAATGTCTGAGCTATTACAGATAATTTCTACATTGAAGAATCCACTCTCTTTCAAAGTTAGAATTCATTTTGATAATACTTAAATATGTCTGCTTCAGGTAATGTTTTTATATTTATAACGCGCATGTAAGAATGCTTGTAATCATAAGTATCTGTAACTGTGATTTTCAATAAGTTATATCGAGAGAATATTTTATTATATATTGTACAATGAAACTGCCTCAAGTTTGGTTCAGCTATTTCCAAATCATAACCGATAATTTCTGTATTAGTATTATCATAATATGTTACAGGCACATGATTAACAGTGAAGCCTAATTTACTTATTTTTCTTTTATTTCTCGATTGATTGGTTAGTGATAGATTAAAATATAGCCTATAAACATTCGATTCTTTTTCAATAGCTAGATTGTCGATGTCAAGTTTAATTTTGCCTTTTTTGTTACTTCTCCTTTCATAAATTGAGTATACAACATTCAAACATGCAATGATGAAACCGGCTATTCCCAACCAATCTGTTAGGTTTAGGGGTTCTATGGAGGATTTTATATATAGAATAAGGTTATTAATTTTTTGCATTCTCAAATATAAATATTAGTGTTAAACCTTATGTACAGGAATTGTGAACCTATGTTTAAATAAATGCATTTTAATTTTAAGATGCATATTATGTTTTGCTACAACATAATGTGATTGTAATCTTTACTTAACCCATTTCAATTGGACACGTATTCTAAATCACAATAATCCTTTTTTATTCTTCTTCTTCTTGGGCAACTGATTTATAGAAATACATTAAAAATCTATCCAAATATTGTCTAATTGATAAAATGCTATTAATAGACAAATTAATTTTTTTGTTTTTATTGATTAAGGGTGAATTTACTAAAGCAATATTTTTCCTTTCATCTACTGTTTCTTCCGCAAATTTTTCTAAACGTGAATAATCCGTTTCAGTTATTACACTGCTTGTATGTATAATTGCATGACGGATTATCCTTAATTCATAGTACCTAAGGAATGTCTCCCTATATTTCATATTAAATCCTTTAGGCTCTTTTAAATTCGCTCCATCTGGATGAATTAAGTAGTTCAATAAGCTATCATTTCTCCAGGAACTATTTACTCTCCTTCCAATGTCCTCGTCAGATAATTCAGGTTCATTATATTTAAGTAAAATTTCATATAGGTCTTCAAGGATACCATCTACAACAGAAATTGATGCAATTAAATAGTTCTCTAAAACTTTATTTAAAACTTCTTCTTTATAGGTTTTAACTAGATTTTCATTACTATAACGTACCTCGATTTCATTATCAAGGCGCAACTCATATGGAATATTTTGAGTTGTACTTAAATGGCTAGTGTCTTTTTTATCCGCATATCTTTTCGCAGCTAAATCACAAGCATTAATAAGTAAAGCGTACTCACTATAGTTATTAACAATTTTTGCTATGCCTAACCCAATATGTTCAATTGCTTTTTTCTTTGCTTCTTTTTTCATCAAATTTTGCTTACTTTTTGGATAATCCGGCAAATAAAATATTAGGTTAGTTTATAATTCATCAGACTGAGGTTCTTACTCTCCCTAATAAAAGCAAATTACCACCGCCAAACAATACCCTATTCTAGGTATATTTCCTTTGATATTATGTAATACAATTTAAGCTAGTTGAAGACCACTATCTATAGAGTGTAATAGGGAAGTAGGAGCAATTTTTTTCAGAAACTGTAAAAATTATTTTTATATACCATCATTATTAGAAAAATAGCTATTGGAAAGTATTGGTTAAACGTTTTATGCCAAAGTTTCAATGGAAGCAAGGTCAAAGCAGTTATATGGCTAAGCCAAGTTACCGTCTCTTATCCAAACCTGTTTTACCATTGAGAAATGGGATACAATTTAGTTTAATTGAATTGACTATAATCTATAGTTTAATACGAGCTCACGGAAAAAAGCTCGACAGGCTGTATGGAGTGCCTCAGCAATCGTGAATGCCGATTTAATTTAAAGAAATATATAAATTCGGGTATTTCACTATTTGTTTTGAGAAGTTTAGGTTGGGTATCCCCATTCACCTCGCTCAGCCGCTGGTATTCTTATTAACATACCGTTTCTTCATTTTCATCTTCTTCAGTTTCTATTTTTTTCTTAACACAAGTCATCATAACTTCTTTGTCTGATAACTCTCTGTCAAATAGCCATCTCATTTGTGGGTCAGCATACAATTTATTTTTCTTAAATTGCTCTATCCACTTTTCAAATTCTTGAATGAGCCTAGGGACTTCTATTTTTTTGTGTCCTTGATTTCTCTTTATTAGGACTTTCAATTCGGTCGGAAGTGGTCTTGCTTCTATTCCAAAATAGTAAAAGTGGTCTGATAATAAAGCATATATTCCGCCCAAATCTCTTTGTCTGTTGCCTTCGTTATGAACACCTTTTCTAATTGTTGGCTCATCATTTATAGAATAGTTATAAATGCAGTCGCCCACTCGATATCGCCAATCTTTTGTTTTCCACTCTGGAATTTTGTTAGGCAAGTTGTTCTTACAAAATTCGTCATATTCCTTCAAAGTTTTCTTATCAGTAATTTTCATTGCATATACAATACTATTAGAGAAGTCGTATGTTTTTCCGTCTTCAAGTTTAGTATTTTTTGATCCTGTCCCAATTACCCAATCACCGATTTGAGCATTTCGTCTTATAGCTGGTTTGCAAATTGTCAAAGTGCAATTGTCCCAAAATGGATTAGGTGCCGCACCATCGTCTATTCGTAATACGTATGAATAAATTTTTATCATATTTGTTGCTGTCTATTAATCCAAGCCACTAACGAAATGCTTCAGGAAACTATTTTGCTGTTGTTCCATATGGCATCCAGAGGTCATCTTTAGTGGGTATTTAATATTAGTATTTCATTTGTTGACACTAAAATTTTTGAAATTATCCTTAAAATGCACTAGTAAAATTTCTACAAATCTTCCAATGTAATATCCTTTTACCTCGTCAGTCGGCTCATTATTATCCCACCATGCGATTTTTGCTTCAAGTTGATTAGGCAAAACTATAAATTCAATTAGGGCTAAGTCATACCATTGGTTAGGTTTATGTGTTAGATACTTTTCGCTTTTTGAGTCAATTCTTATTACCCATGTTTTAAGATTTTCATCTTCAACGAATTTAAATATTTTGGTCTTTAAAGATTCACCAGAAGAAGTTGGAATAATTATTTTCATAATGTATAATTGCTTTTTAATTTTGTAGTGTTAATCGTTCTACTTTTAACATGATAGTATTTTAAATTATGGTACATTTTATCTATGATATAATTTTTGTTCTCCAATAATACCCATTGCTCTCCAAACAAAAAATACCTAGATCTAGGTATTTTTTTAGTTAAAATATTCAAATACAAATAAGGTTAGTTATAATTCATTTATATCATATCGAAATAATTAGGAGAGTTAAATAATTTTATGGTATTTGCATTCTTTCGCAAAAAGAAGCTCCCTATCACATAGAAGTTAAATACTTACCTGATTATAATGGCATTTTTAACTGTTTTATAATACTGGTATAGGTGAATGTCAATAGCTTTATACTATTTATATGGGTGATAGGGGAGAGGCTTAAAATATTTATGCAAAGTGCCCCAATGACCTCCAGATTTGGAAAGATTTTTCATATTTAATGTCCCAATGACCACCGGAAAAATGCTTATTTTTTGGCTCTATGTTTATATAATTTTAACCATGTAAAAAAATCCGTAATGTTCGGGCAAAGATCCTCTTTGTGCATGGATCTGGAGAAAAATCAAATACCATACAGACAGTAGATGTGAACTTAGTGTTAAGAATCGTCGCTTCTTGAAATCTTTATTATAACCTAAATAGCAATTATTTGTTTCTATAATAAAGAAAGTATGATTTATTGCTATGTGGATCTTTTATGTTCAATGTACCATCCTCTTTGTGCATTCTCTCAATTTCTTTGGCCATAGCAGAATCTTTATATGATTTTTTGTATTTTCTAAAGGTTTTCAACTTTTCAATCATATCACTTTTTCTTCGAGGTTGTTCGAAATAACTATGTTTAAGCACAAGAGTTCTCACAAATTTTGCCGCTTTAAGTTCATCAGCTTTAGATTTAAAATACTCCAAATTGCTAGAATTACCTTCTTTAAAACTAATATAAGGACTATCGGTTTTAGAATTTGGAAAATCTATGGGATCGGAAGAATCAATCGATTTCTCTGGGATGCCAAAAAACAATTCAATTTTACGCTTATTTTTTTTAGATAGATTTGTCTTTAAGTCCTGGACTCTTCTTAGAGTTGGGAAAGAAATTTTTAGTTCATCTTCAAGAGCTTCCCAAGTAAGATCAGCTATTTTAAGAAGATTTTCAATATTTTTTTTAAGTATTTCTGCTTTTTTTACATCAATTTGTGCCATTTACAAATTGATTAAATATTGTCGCGACATATTTTATCAAAAAATTTTTTAATTTAATTGATTTGTATATATTTGGGTATGAATATTTGACTAGCCTTCAGGCTACATTTATAATTGGTATTAATTAAAGAGTCTCGATCGCAAATTCCGACAATTTGATTCTAAGACGAGACGGTAGGTTAATGCCCATACAGTTATTATGTATACCTTTGTATGCACTATAGCTGTTGGGCTCTATCGTTACCATTCTTAGAAGGCGTCGGAACCTTGTGATGTGGTTGATAGAAGTTCACACTATAGTGCTCCTTTTTTCCAGAGACTCATAATTTTAAATTATGAGCAAGAAAAGCCAACATTTCTATTCCTTTAAAATTAACCTGCCAGACTCCTCGTCAAAGCAGGAGGGAAGGATACTGGCTTATTTTTGCTCAACGATGTCATGCGTTCAGCATGGTAGCTTACCGGGAAATCCTGTAGGTAGCCGCACATTGCTGACCGATCAATCTTACACGACCAAACAGCTCCAAAAAAACATCATCAAGTCTCCGGACTGAGGGTGGGAGCGGAGCCCCCTTTCCGAGACGTCGGGAGGGAGGGCAGCAAGTATTTCCAAAGCAGCTCCGTTCGGAGTGACCTGCCCATATAGGTAGGCGTCTGCTACAAGCAGACTCAGCCAAATCACGCAAAAAGAAGTTCAAAGTTTAAATGTTCAAGGTTCAATTGTTCAAATGTTCAAAGGTTCATTGTTCAAATGTTCAAGGTTCAAGGATCAGTGAACGCTGAGCGCTGAACAAGTATTTGTTTCAATAATTTAATGCTGAAGCTATGCAAAAAAGAACGCACCAATTCTTAAGGGCACTGCTGTGTCTTATTACGGGTAGGCCAAAGGGTAGGGAGTCGGATGACCGATGTCGGAAGTCCGATAAGGCCGAAGCAGGTTCCGCAAGCACGAATGCCCTGAGCCAGCAGCAGTGTCTGGCGCTGATAGACAGCGTGGGGCTGATCCTGAAGGAAGAGGCCGCCAAGCGCGGCATGCACGTCCAGATCCAAGTGGGCCCCGGCCCTGAAAAACCTCCCTCCACCGATATGGTCCAGCGGGAAAACGGGAGTCCGTAGCGGGGATAGGGGACCTTGTCGGCCCGGTTAAGTGATCTTTAACCGTGCAAAGTACCATGCCGTACCAGCACTCAGGCTATCAAAAAGCTTCCGCCCATCTAACTTATCTCAACCCAAGTTAAACTGAATAATCAACAGCGGGCGGAGCTTTTACTAGTAGTGGGAAGTATCAAATAAGGTACAGCAGCGTACTATATAGCCGGAAACCTTGAAACGGGAACCCCATACGGCGTCTTTTTGACTGACCGTAGGAAGCGGAGAAATCTCAGTGGGTAAGTTCGACCCCTGTAGGGTCGTGGGGAAGACGAATCCCTGTTTCCCATGGGTGGCT
>NZ_JMIH01000043.1 GCF_000714815.1 Anditalea andensis
ACCAAAACAAGCTATTATATGGAAGATAGCAGATCATTATTAGTTCAAAATGTTGGGATTGACGTTTCCAAGGATACTTTAGATGTTGTATTATCCACAATGGATATAAGTCGGCAAGTAAAAATTAAAGGCTCCCGCAAGTTTGCTAACAGCGGGAAGGGATTCCGAGAATTCGTTAAATGGCTGGAATCCAAACGTGCAAAATCCTGTGAATTGCGTGTATTGATGGAAGCCACCGGCATTTATTACGAACAGTTTGCCTGGTACCTACATGAGCGAGAATACACAGTTTCAGTCATTTTACCTACCAAGGCAAAGCGATACCTCCAAGCAATCGGCAACAAGAGTAAAAATGACAAAATTGATGCAAAAGGACTGGCAAAAATGGGCCTTGAGCAGAATTTACCACAGTGGCAACCCCTGTCAAAAAATATTTACCGGTTACGGTTGCTCACCCGTCAATTAGAGGACTTCAACAACCAGCGTACGGTATTTTTGAATCAGTTACATGCGCTGGAACACAGTGCTTACCCAGTTAAAGAAGTTGAGAGAAACCTCAATAAATTAATAAAGGAACTGGAAAAGGGCATAGAAAAGATAGATAGTGCGATTGAAAAACTGATCAAGGAAGATGAGAAGCTTTCATCAAGAGTAGATAAAATCAAACAAATAAAAGGGGTTGGAATAAAAACCATAGCAGTCCTGCTGGCTGAAACAAATGGTTTTGAAACCTTTGAAAACCAAGGACAATTGGTTAGCTATTCAGGATACGACATAGTGGAGAATCAATCTGGTAAGCATAATGGCAGAACAAAAATGTCCAAAAAAGGGAACGCCCATATCCGCAGGGCAATGCACCTCCCTGCTTTCGGAGTAGTCAGATATCAAGAAGGTCCATTTAAAGCGTTGTATGAAAGGCTAATTGCCAAAGGGAAAACGAAAATGCAGGCATACGTAGCTGTTCAGAGAAAATTATTAATTTTAATATGGGCATTGTGGAAAAAAGACCAAGAATATGATCCACTTTATCATATAAATCACTTAGAATGTTCCGGTAATGATGAG
>NZ_JMIH01000045.1 GCF_000714815.1 Anditalea andensis
AACAAGTTCTTTGACATGTTGAGCAGAAAATGCAACAGATAGGTTGACGGAAGTTAACCGCAGAGTAAGCAATAAATTTATTAATATAGATTCATAATTGAGTTTAAGTAATTAAGGGCGCACGGGGGATGCCTAGGCTCTCAGAGGCGAAGAAGGACGTGACAAGCTGCGATAAGCTGCGGGGACCGGCACAGACGGTGCGATCCGCAGATTTCCGAATGGGGCAACCCAGCCAGCAATGGTTATATCGAAAGATAGGCGAACGTGGGGAACTGAAACATCTAAGTACCCATAGGAGGAGAAAACAACAGTGATTCCGTAAGTAGTGGCGAGCGAACGCGGAACAGCCCAAACCATACATGTTACGGCATGTACGGGGTAATAGGACCTGCATAATCGAAGACATTTCAGACGTGAACGCCATGGGAAAGGCGGCCGTAGATGGTGAGAGCCCCGTAACGGAAGGAAATGTCAAGAGGCGGGTATCCTGAGTAGGTCGGGACCGGAGAAATCCCGATTGAATTTGCCGGCACCATCCGGTAAGGCTAAATACTCCTGAGAGACCGATAGTGAACCAGTACCGTGAGGGAAAGGTGAAAAGTACCGTGAATAACGGGGTGAAATAGAACCTGAAACCGTGCGCTTACAAGCGGTCGGAGCGGAGCGATTCCGTGACGGCGTGCCTTTTGCATAATGAGCCTACGAGTTACTCCTCACTGGCAAGGGTAAGGATTTAAGATCCGCACCCGGAGCGAAAGCGAGTCTGAACAGGGCGCTGAGTCAGTGGGGGTAGACGCGAAACTTTGTGATCTACCCATGGACAGGTTGAAGCTCTGGTAAAACAGAGTGGAGGACCGAACCGATAAACGTTGAAAAGTTTCCGGATGATCTGTGGGTAGGGGTGAAAGGCCAATCAAACTGAGAAATAGCTCGTACTCCCCGAAATGTTTTTAGGAACAGCGTCGGGAATTGTACGGCGGAGGTAGAGCTACCGATAGGACTAGGGGGAGTCACATCCTACCAAATCCTGACGAACTCCGAATGCCGCCATACAGAACCGGCAGTGAGGGCTTGGGTGCTAAGGTCCAAGTCCGAGAGGGAAAGAACCCAGACCTGCCGCTAAGGTCCCAAAATCCACACTAAGTTGAACAAAGGTGGTCCAGTTGCAGAGACAGCCAGGAGGTTAGCTTGGAAGCAGCTATTCCTTTAAAGAGTGCGTAACAGCTCACTGGTCGAGCGACAGGGCGTCGATAATAATCGGGCATCAAGTGTGGTACCGAAGCGCAGGATTGTATGTGGTGATACGTCATCACGCAGTGGTAGGGGAGCATTCCAATGACAGCGAAGGTACATGGCAATGTGTGCTGGAGACATTGGAAAAGCAAATGTAGGCATAAGTAACGATAAGGCGGGCGAGAAACCCGCCCACCGATAGACCAAGGTTTCCTGATCAACGCTAATCGGATCAGGGTCAGTCGGGACCTAAGGCGAAGCCGAAAGGCGCAGTCGATGGACAACGGGTTAATATTCCCGTACCTGTTATACAGGCAATGGAGGGACGGAGTGATGAAAGACACGCCCGGTGACGGAATACCGGGTTGAAGGTCGTAGGTATTGGGGGTGTAGTAAAATGCGCACCCTTAGCCGAAAGCCGATAGTACCGAGCGTCTTCGGACAATCGGATAGCTGTCCTAAGAGCTTCCAAGAAAATCTTCTAGCGTTAAGCGTATAACGGCCCGTACCGCAAACCGACACAGGTGGTCAAGGAGAGAATCCTGAGGTGCTCGAGTGAATCATGGCTAAGGAACTCGGCAAAATGGCCCTGTAACTTCGGGAGAAGGGGCGCCTACCCACAGCGATGTGGGAGGCCGCAGTGAAAAGGCCCAGGCGACTGTTTATCAAAAACACATGGCTTTGCGAAGTGGCAACACGAAGTATAAGGCCTGACACCTGCCCGGTGCTGGAAGGTTAAGGGGGGGCGTTACCGCAAGGGAAGCGCTGAACTGAAGCCCCAGTAAACGGCGGCCGTAACTATAACGGTCCTAAGGTAGCGAAATTCCTTGTCGGGTAAGTTCCGACCTGCACGAATGGTGTAACGATCTGGGCACTGTCTCAGCCATGAGCTCGGTGAAATTGTAGTCGCGGTGAAGATGCCGCGTACCCGCAACGGGACGGAAAGACCCCATGAACCTTTACTGCAACTTAACATTGGCATTGGGCAAACGATGTGTAGGATAGGCCGGAGGCAGTGAAGTGGCGTCGCCAGGCGCTGTGGAGCCAACCTTGAAATACGGCCCTTTGTTTGTCCGGTGTCTAATCCCTCAAGGAGGGAGACATTGTTTGGTGGGTAGTTTGACTGGGGTGGTCGCCTCCAAAAAGGTAACGGAGGCTTCCAAAGGTCCCCTCAGTACGCTTGGTAACCGTACGCGGAGTGCAATAGCATAAGGGGGCTTGACTGTAAGGCCGACAAGCCGAGCAGGGACGAAAGTCGGGTATAGTGATCCGGCGGTTCTGTATGGAAGGGCCGTCGCTCAAAGGATAAAAGGTACTCTGGGGATAACAGGCTGATCTCCCCCAAGAGCTCATATCGACGGGGAGGTTTGGCACCTCGATGTCGGCTCGTCACATCCTGGGGCTGGAGAAGGTCCCAAGGGTTGGGCTGTTCGCCCATTAAAGTGGCACGCGAGCTGGGTTCAGAACGTCGTGAGACAGTTCGGTCCCTATCTGTTGCGGGCGTGGGAAGTTTGAGGAGACCTGACCTTAGTACGAGAGGACCGGGTTGGACTGACCGCTGGTGTACCGGTTGTGATGCCAATTGCATTGCCGGGTAGCTACGTCGGGAAGAGATAAGCGCTGAAAGCATCTAAGTGCGAAACTCCCTCCAAGATGAGACTTCCAATAAGGGCCGTCAGAGACGATGACGTCGATAGGCTGCAGGTGTAAAGTCAGAAATGACATAGCTGAGCAGTACTAATTGCCCGGAAACTTAAACACACGCTTTATCTGTTGCATTTTCTGCGAAACATATCAAAACTATACTGTAGATGGTATAGAAAAGAACTTAAGATATTTTCCCCGCATGGGGACTGTCACCTGAGATACCTGGTAGTTGATACTCTGTAGAAGGTACAGAAAAATTTAGGCGGCCTAGCGCAGGGGCCCCACCTCTTCCCATCCCGAACAGAGAAGTTAAGCCCTGCAGCGCCGATGGTACTGGAGTCACATCCGGGAGAGTAGGTCGCCGCCTT
>NZ_JMIH01000046.1 GCF_000714815.1 Anditalea andensis
GAACTAGTCCACAAAGAAGTCGCAATGGTAAAGAAATACCTCCAGCTCTACTGGACCATAAAAGATGAGGCCCGTGCGGCGATAAGATTGGCGGTGAAAAAGGAGCTTAGGGGCAAGGCGCATTTTCGGCATTAGGCATACTGCTGCAGGTGTCTAAAACGGAGGTCACTGGGCCGCCCTTTACGCTGATACCGGGCCAGCCATTTCTGTAATCAACGGGCCAATATTTAGGCGTTGTTTCCGTAGGTCATTGGGCACTTTAATACAAGCACGGACCTTTAAATTAGCACTAAACCGACTATTACTCATACACGCTGTATGTGTGGTTTTTTATTAATTCGACTTGATAATTTAATAATTTCTGTTTTATCAAAAAGTATCCTCTGGATAAAAGAAATGCATAATTATTCATTGCCGTGAAAAGCATTTCTAAATTATTGTCATAGTATTTTTCATTTACAAAATATTTCCATTTCTTAGATAGGTACAATTCAAAGTTTTCTTTTATTTCATTAGTTATTTCAGTCTGATAATCTTGACTTTCTAATATTTCAGTAATTCCTTTCTTTAACTGTTCTTCAAGTGTTTCTATGTTAATAAAATTGGCTCTGATTTGTTCAAACGGAGTAGTGTCATTAACAAATTGCAACCTGTTTGTCAGTTGAATATAAACATCATATTTAACATCAAATTCTTTGTCATAATTAAAAAATTGTCTGTATAGGTTTTCTAATGAAGCATTTAAATTAGCTTTTTGTTCTTGACTTCTAAAGAATTTAAAAATTTCAACATCATGTGCCGCAATTTTTTCATTTAACAGTTCTAAGCTCTTTTCTAGTTTAGAAAGTAAACCGTTACAATCTTTCTTTGAGTATTTAACACCGTCATAATCAAAGGTTTTTACGCCAGATTGTTTATCGGAAATTTGTTTGATAGATTCAATATCACTTTGCAATGATATCGCGATATAAACTTCATCTACTCTACTTTCTGAAAATAAATCTTCAAGCTCGATATTTTTTGTACTTTGTCCAATGTTCTGAATATCAAAAAACACAGGGTTTTTATTGTCGTAGTAACCATTGTAAACCTTTGAAAAGGTGCTTTTTAAAAAATCCTCCACAAAGTTGGATTGAAACATTTCAAAAGGTAAAGCAGAACATTCTCCGGTATAAATTACATCCTTAAACATCTTATGCGTAAGTTCTACTTGGTTTTTCTCAATATCTGTAAATAATAGATTTGCAGGTTCATTATTGAGATTTGTATTAGATAACCCTGTTTTTTCTAACCTAACTATTCTATCTTCTGTGCTTGGATGAGAAGCCCATTGATCTTTTACTACCAATTTTGATTTATTGAACTTGTTTAAATCATTCTCTGAAATTTGGGGCAAATCATTCTTTATTTCAATGTTATTGTCTTTTGCAAGAAAATTTGTTACAAATAAGTGGTCTTTATAAATATTATCCGATTTTTGATTATCAGCAATTTTTCTGTCATAAAAAGACAATACGGTACTTAAGGAATGGTCAGCAAAAGAAACCCTGAGCAACGAAGTTTTTAAAGGCTCATAGCCAGTCACATTTGCTGCTATTTCATCTGCGTGAAATTCCATTTCCCTAGACAATGCCATATAACTTTTATTTACTACACCATAAACTTGTTTAAGCACCCATTTTATGCCCTTTATCATTTTATGGGCTATAACTACAAAAATTGAAAAATAGCCACTTGCGTTTGCCCATTTTTGCAAAAGAGTATCGTAAGATTCATTATCAAATAACAGGTTGAAAATGACCTGATTTACATTATAGACATAACTTCCAACTTTCATTGTTTTTTGAGAAAAATGCCCAAATTCGTGGCTTAATATGGCTTTAAGTTCTGATTGGGTAACCGTATTCACAAGGCCTAAACCAATTTGCAGATTTTTTTTGGTTGGAAAAAACATACTCCAAAAGCTAGAGTCATAAAATACAGCAGCATTTACATCATATGAAAGATATACTTTTTTTGGGAATCTAGTACCAACTTCTTTTACAATATCGTCGATCATTTTAAAAAGGTTTGGCTCGTCTGCTTGTTTTATTTCAGTTAGATGCGATAGGTCAACCTTATGCGATTTAAGTATAAATTTTAGTAGGAAAAACAATACAAAAACACCTAAACTTGCCAAGCCAATTCCTAAAGCAATGGTAATCAACATTGGTCGAATTGCTATTAATATTATTCCCCCATACACACATAACACTGTCAACCCTAAAGCTATGGCTAACATAAGCAAATAGGTGAGTACAAATAATGTTATTGATAAAACTGCTTTGGTCGTTTGAGTTTTAAACTGAGGAGATATTTTAATTTCTTTCATTGTCAAATATTGTTCTGTTTTATATCATACACCATTGGTAATCTCCATAAGTCCAATAAGGCTTATCCAACCGAATTAGGAGGGAAAAGCTTCACAAAATTCTTAGGCCTCATCCTCCATCCAGCCTTTGTCAAGCACTGTGAGGATCCCATGGCAATACCTGCATGATCTAAATTGGCCTTATGATGCTTCTTCAAGATTATAGAATTAATTTGAATAAAAAAATACCGTGGATGGGGTAATATGACTAGAATTAAGAAATATATATTGGATTTGGAAAGTGATGATAAAGATTCTGAAAAAGACCTGCCAGATTCTGAAAACCAGGCAGCTCGCCTACCCCTCTATTCCTTCTCCCGATACCACTCCGGGATTTCCGGTGAAGGATAATACTTCTTTTCCATAGGCAAATAAACCTGTAGACCTCTAAGCTGCTCCAGGCTGTAAGGATGACCTTCATCTTCCACCAGTTGATCAGAGACCAGTACCTGATAATCCCCATCTATGCTGACCATTTCCCTGTCAAAGGTCTCCTATAACACCAGCAATGGGCCCCTGAGATCCATTCCCGATATACCCGGAACCAGATCATGGCAGCATTCGTATTAAGGACCTTTGCCACCAAAACCTCCAACCGGGAAGGTGTGGCAGAAAACAAATCCCTGAACGTTGAGCTGCTCTTTGTCGACCTGATCAAATCAGAGGAGAACTTCTCCCCCACCACCATGTATCAGGATTACGCCATCACAGCACAGCTATTCCACTGGTAGTCCTAAATTAAAGCCCGCCCAGATAAGGGAAAAGGGCTAAGTTACATCAGGCACCTGGAAGAAGGCAAAACCATCCTCCTGTTTGTCCGCGAACAGAAACAGGACGAATTCAGCAACACCATAGGCAACGTCTTCATCGGAGATGAGCAGTTGAAAGATTACTCCGGCTCAAAGCCTATGAACATCCAATGGGAGCTTGCCGAGCCTTTGCCGCATTATTTGTATAATGCTTTGGCGAAGTTTGGGTAAGAGAGGGAAAAAGATAAATAAATCATTAACTGGTTTACCATGGCCCCTGTAGGGATGAAAAATTTTTCATCCCTACAGGGGCAAATATTTGTATATCTCTCTCAAATTC
>NZ_JMIH01000047.1 GCF_000714815.1 Anditalea andensis
TTTGATCCCTTCAGGATCAGTCCCAAGAATATACGTGTGAAGCTGAAGCTGTCGTAAGTATATAGAAAAGCCCTGATAATGCGGCCGACCCTGAATGGGTCGCATGTATATAGCATATGTGCTGATGTTGATCCCGACCCTGATAGGGGTCGCACAGCGTCGGCTATGAATTTACCCAGATACCGTAACATTCATTTATCATTTTATTTTTTTAATCGGTAAAAAAACACTGACCCTTTTCCTGTTTTATCAAATTTGTCAATTATTCCTTTAATGTATAATCGGTTTAATTCTCGTGATAACTCTTTACTATTTAAATTTCTATCTGGAAATAGTTTCATAATTTCAGAAACTCTTATTCCTTCAATCATTTGGGGGAGCGTTAATACATGTTTTTTAATGAAGCTTGGTAGAGAATTTTTGTCAAACTTATATTCATCATTAAGTGTATGTTTTGTAAAGAAGTTGTTTAATAGAGTTAGGTTACTTCCCAGTTTAACATCTTTTTTCTTCAATAAATCGTCAATTGTCACATCATATAATGTTGCAAAGGCTGATAAGGTACTGGTATTAGGATAAACGGTATTATTTTCATTTTCGAGTTGGCGTAAGTGGTCTGAAGAAAAACCAATAACGACTTCTAATCCCATTATAGATAGATTTGCTTGCTCCCTAAGTGACCCTAAATTTTCTGCAAGTCTCTTTAGATCAATGTATTTTCCCCTATCTCCTTTCATTTAACAAATACAACAAAAAATTTGTCATCATTTTTTGGGTTTTTGTTTGGTTTTTGAATACAAATGCATATATTAGCATTGTAGAATAAATACTTAGTAATAAATGAATTAGGCATCTAACCTAAGTCCAGTTGCAGAAACGTAGGAAATTTCTTGAAACAATGGACGTAGAGTAGAAGCCCATCCACTATATTTACAATATAGAGGTGGGCTATCTCTTTAACGTTGTGTTTCAAGAGACTTTCATTGAAAGTTTTGGCTTCCTACGTGCCATGCAACAATCGTAAGGAGTATAGCTCATCTCTCTTCTTGAGATGGTCATCCTTTATGGACTTTTTAATAATTATTTCCAATGGGAAAGAGATTTATTACCACTCACCAATTTAAATTATCTTGCTATAGAGGTAAGGTAAGGGTATATTCTGATTTCATCTTTACAAAAATGCTTGATCATGCAATTATTTCCGGTTGCCCAAGCGCATTCGACATCCTCTTTGAGCGCAAGCCCAAGAACCCGATTTGAAAACTA
>NZ_JMIH01000048.1 GCF_000714815.1 Anditalea andensis
TACCCAAATAGTCCACCCTGAGACTATCAAGTTTTTCGAAGAAGACGGCATTCACTTCCACTTTATTTTTAATCCGATCATCCTTCTCCGTCCCACATGCGAAGGTCAACAAAGAAAATAATAACAGTCCCCTATAGGATACTTTAATATCACTTTCTAAGGTGAATAATAATTGCTTTAAAAACCATTTCATCATAAAAATATTTAAATTAGAGATTAGGTACACTTATAGAATTGTTATATTACTAAATTTATAACAATGTAACTAAATATAAAAGTTATATTGTAAATATTTTTAATATTAATAAACTATTAATTTATAATGATGATTAAATAGTGATTAGTCGCTATAAAAAACGTAAATGGATTACCTGGTTCCTATATTTCGGAATGTTATAGATGAACTGCTTCTCATTATCGAAATCGGTATTCCTGCACCAGTGCAGGATATTGATTTTTGGAAACTCTATATCTTGCTTCCGTATGCTTACAGGTTTTTTATTGCAGTGGTGGCATTAGAGGTGAAAGGGGAGGTACATCTTCAAAATACCTTAAAAATATGTCACTGCCTATACATATGTTAATCAAGTGGATGTAATAGTCGGTTATGCCTATTAAAAGTGAGGTGAGCTACATCCTGAACAGCCATTTACTACTATATAGTCCTGTCACACCTAAGAACAAAAAGGAATAAATTGATACTATCACATTGCCTTAAAACCCAACCTATAATCCAGTGAACTGCTCCAATGAAAAATCGATAGACCTGTTCATAAGGTACTGTGAGCCTGCCTTTCGTAAGGGAGTAGACGCGCCGTAAGCTTTTGGCTTACAGGCGTCTACTTGATTTACTGCCACCGCCTTTTGTTACGGTTTTATATTTAACGACTGTATAAAACCGGATTTTAATACAAAATGATAAGACAGAACAACTGGACTTCCCGGAAAATTACCTGAAACTTCCGCTTTTAGAATTCCTTCTGGTGCTGAATATCCCAATGGTTTCATAACTGTTTGGTATTCTTCATTGGCTTTATTAATCCATTGTTGAATTTCGGCTTTTCCTTTGTATGTTTTTCCCTCATCGAAAACTACGGCTGTTTCGGTAAAACAATTGGCATACGCAGTGCTGTCAAAATTGTTTTGTGCTTTTACTAAATCTGTTATTGCGTTTGGTAAGTTCATGATGTTATTTTTAAGATTATTAAATAGTGGGTATGGTTCCCCCATCCATTACATATTCGGTTCCTGTTAAATAATTGGCTCTCGGTGAAACTAAAAAGCCAACAAATTCTGCTATTTCTTCTGGCTGAGCAGGTCTTCCTATTGGAATTCCACCCAAAGAATCCATTACACTTTTAGTAGCCTGCTCCAGGGTGATGTTTGTACTTTCTGCAATTCGCTCCATCATTTCTTTTGACGAAGGAGTATTTATCCATCCTGGCGAAACTGTCAAAACCCGGATACCTTTTGGTGAAACTTCGTTAGATAAGGCTTTGCTGTAATTGACCAATCCTGCTTTTGCTGCTGCATAAGGCATAGTGGAATTATATAAAGGCAATTTGCCCTGAATAGAAGCGATGTGAATGATTACCCCACTTCCCTGTTTTATCATTACTGGTAAAAAACTTCTATCTAACCGAACCGGCGCAAGCAGATTGGTTTGGATAGCCATTTCCCAGTCTTCATCACCTAAAACAGCAAAACCTCCACCTTTTGATTCCGAGCCTCCAAGATTGTTGATTAGAATGTCCACCTTTTTATAAGTTTGCATAACTTCATCAAAAACTTTTTGTGTTCCTGAAGCTTTGCTTAAATCAGCCGAAATGAAATGAAGTTTTTCATGCTCTTTTTCAGCCGGGTTTCTTGCCGTAATAATAACTGTTGCACCTGCATTTAATAGCCGTTCGGCAATAGCTTTTCCTGTTCCCTTTGTGCCACCAGTTACCACTATTATTTTGTCCGTTAATTCCTTATTGATATGATAATCATGTTCCATTTTCTACGTTTGTTAGTCAAATCAACAAAACAAAATTGAGGAGTATTATCAGTTTATACAATAAGGGAAAACCGAATTGCATAGGGATAAATTTTTCCCTATTGCATCATTTGGTGCATAGAATTAAATTTGTTTTATGAAAGTTAGAAAAATTCCGTTGAACTTAAATTGTGGTCTTGACCTGATTGGCGAGGTGCTTTATGGTAAATGGAAAATCCGTTTGCTGTGGTTTATACACGAAGGCCACAAACGCCCCAGTGAACTGCATCGTAAAATTCCTGATGCTTCGAGAAGGGTTTTGAATATGCAGTTGAAAGAATTGGAAGAACACGGATTAATTTCGAAAATAATTTATCCGGTTGTTCCTCCAAAAGTTGAATATTCACTAACAGATTTTGGGAAAAGCTTAGTACCGGTTATTTCTGCACTGGGCAATTGGGGAGATGAAAATCAAGACCGGTTGCGATACGTGATCATGCAGGCATCAGAAAGTTGGCCTGCCAAATAAATTCCTATTGTCTGATTACTGCGAATCAATATATCCGCTAGTAGAGCATCTAATTGAATGGGGGCAAAATCATCGGGAAATAATAAAGCAATTAGATAAAGTAATCGAAAACGTGGATCGTAATAATGCTTGCATGATCAATTCATCATTTTTTAGAGGGCATCGGTAGCATGGCACCCAATTTTTAAGGGTAGATGTTTTGTATATTAACCAGTTTATAGGCCTAATCTAATAGATGTTCAAGGAAACCACAAATGCGCGAAGTGCCCCGTAACTGATGATGGCCAGCATCAGCAAGTTCACGAGCCTTAATGGAAGAGACTTCAGATTGCATTTATTTGCCAATGATCTTTTTTCGATGGTGAAACCCCCAATCAGTCATGTTGTCTATAATTGTTCGTAATGTTTTTCCATGTTCGGTAAGCTGATAACGGACGGTTACCGGATGAGTATCTAAAATCGTTCGCTTTATCAATTGATTTATCTCAAGTTCTTTTAATTCCTTGCTCAACATTTTATTGGATATGCCACTCACATCATTCAGAATATCTGAAAATCGCCTTTTATTATAAAAGCAGATTGACGTAAGAATCGCTATTTTCCACTTTCCCTGCAACACGTCCATGGTGTCCTGAATGGCCATCATTTCCTTCTTGTGTTCGTCTTGTTTAATTTCTTTGCACTCCATGATAAGTTACTTTGTTACTCAAAGGTTACTGTTACTTTTTGTTACAAAGTTACAAAAATAAATAAGGCTGTGCTATGTTTGCATGTCAATTTATAAATGATTTAAACATGAAATTAGAAAACAAAAACATAGTGATCACTGGTGGAAGCACCGGTATAGGGTTCGCCACCGCAAAAGCCTTTATTGAAAAAGGGGCCAATGTATGGATCACCGGAAGGAGTGCTGATAATCTTCAAAAAGCTTCCGCTAAAATTAACAGTCCAAAACTTAAAACAGTAGTGTCTGATACTTCAAATTTAGCAGGAATTGAAGTGTTACGAAAAGCTGTAGAAGAAGATCAGATCAAAATAGATGTCCTTTTTTTAAATGCGGGAATAGCGGTATTCGCCTCGATTGAAGATGTGACTGAAGCCGATTTTGATGCTCAATTCAACACCAATGTAAAAGGTAGTTTTTTCACTTTGCAAAAATTGCTGCCCAGCATTAAGCATGGAGGATCTGTAATATTTACATCGTCCACGGTTGCCACAGCCGCCCAATTAGGTTCAAGTGGTTATGCTGCTACAAAAGGGGCAATTAACAAAATTGCCCAAGTTGCATCCAACGAGTTGGCAGCAAAAAAAATCAGGGTTAATGTCGTTAGTCCCGGCCCTACTCAAACGGAAGGTTTTGACAGCGTGATTCCTCATTTAGAAGCAAAAGAATATTTGGCATCTGTAACAGCTTTAAAAAGAATAGGAAATCCTGACGAAGTGGCAAAGGCAGTGTTGTTCCTTGCCTCGGATGAGGCAAGTTTTATTTTGGGAACAGAACTATTGGTGGACGGTGGATATACTACGTACGCCCGCAAATAGATTGCTCAATCTGTACAGGCAAAATGCATGCATTTTGCCTGTACATTTAAATTTCAGCAGATAAACCATAAGAGGTAAAAAACCTCTCCCGGGCTTAGCCTTTTGATATATGGGATTATAGAAAAATAACAGGTGTCGATAAAAAAATAAATCCATTTAGTGGGGCACATCACTTGCTAAGAAAATTAAACAATACGGCTATTTTAATTACGATTTGAAGGAAGCACTGCACCTTTCAGACAGAGAAGAAAATTTGCTCATAGGGATATTTTCAACATATCTGGATAAAGCTTCTCCTACTATTTAATACAACTATACCGATTGATACATTTTTTATGAAACACCTACGTAGTGATGTATTATCATGCTATCACCGTGGGATCATAACGAGTACTTCTTATTTCTGATTTTTTCTTATACGCTATGAACCTTTGATTTTACGGTGCTCAGGTTTATGTGGAGCTGTTTGGCATAACCTGTATGTTCCAATAGGTCTATTTCTACAGCTTTCAGCAATTCCCTATCTTGATCAGGTAAAAGTTGCCACAAATCCATGATACAGCTGATGATTTCCTCATTGTCGTGATGGATATCTTCTCCATGCGTTTCAAAGTCGGTTAGTTTTCCCGGCACCTACATTTATTTTTCGTTTGTAATCGTCGATCAGTGTAGCATACCATCATCTATCACCTCTTTGTCAGAAGATAGTTTGCTTATGTAATGCTGTATTTATAAAAGCCATATCGTGTAAATTGGTCACTGTATTAGAGGGTATTTGGGTTTAAGTGTTCTTCTATAAGCAACTTAAACCCATTATATTACTTTATAAGGAATAAATACTTATGCCAATTCGCAACTATTGCCCAAATATTGATTCCAAATAAAACCAATGAGATTCCAATAGTTTCTACATCATGCACGGCATGGTGGATAACAATGCCTACCATAACCGGAAGAATAACAATGGCCCCCAACGCCCTAGTTTTAGGGATGGCAATTAATATTCCCGCTATAATTTCAACCATGGCCACCAAGGGAAAAATCCATTTGATCACCATAAAACCACCCATTACCTGCATCATTTCTTCGGACATTTCAGGCATAGGCATGAAGTTGAAGAATTTATTTAAACCTGAGTTCAGCATCATTATACCAAACAGTACACATACCACAGTTAAAATCTTGTTTTTCATATTTTTTTGATTTTTGTTATTTAATGATGCAAACTTAGCTATATTTGATTACTATTTATAATCAGATACCTAAAGGTAATCAGTTACTTTGAGGTAATCACTTCATAAATGAGATGAAATCGACCATGACTGTATTATCACACACTGGGATGCTTATCGTGGCGAGATGCCAGCTGACCGTTAAAAATAAAATTATAAACAGATGAAAAAATTGGAACATCATGAGTGTACGTCCGCTTTGTTACCTGTAAGGGATACACTGGATATTATAGGGGGTAAATGGAAAATCTTAATCCTGATTTCAATATGGGAAGGCAACAAACACTTCAGAGAAATCGAGAGAAGTATTCCCAAGCTTAGCACCAAAGTACTTTCCAGTGAATTGAAAGATATGGAAGCAAATCAATTGATTACACGCACTGTCATCAACGGTTTTCCGGTAAGGACTGAATATAAGTCAACAGCATACTCTGAGACTTTAAAAAGTGTCATAGCCGAACTGCATCATTGGGGAGTGAATCACCGGAAGAAAATTTTGGGCCAATAGTGGTATCTGATACCGATAATGTGGACCAATGTGCCGTGAATTTGAAAAAATCAGCGGTATTTGTTGATATGCTTGTATGCGTAAGACAAATTGATTTACGTGGACAAACGCTTAACTATTCTATGTCTTCTATCAAAGACGCTGCTTCCGAATGATTGAAAAATAAACCGGTCCAGGTACCATCCAGATCTAAAGTCTCCCCCGTGGTAGTTTCCTTAAAGGTAGCCAGAAAAGTAGCTTTATTTTCCCTGAGGTAAATGGTGTAATGGGTAGTTAACATGGTTTTTTTAGTTAGGGCGAATGATTTCTTGATATAGCTAGAAAATGGGAAAAATGATTCTTCCTGTCTCAAAGGTGCTTTAATCCCACCGCTGAGATACCCATATTTTTCAGACAGTAAACTTAATTCCTTTGGGATAGAAACCTGAATTTCCGGATAATTAAGTTTAGCATAAGTTAGAGAGTCATTAAATGTAAATCGGGAACTACCCTCCAGATGTTTAAGCGGCTCTATAATCACCTCTACAATTGTATCCGAATCGTTCCGAAAATGATACTCAGGAAGTTTTTTTTCCACGATAATTTGTCCGTCCCCAGAACTTAATTTCCATTGTAGTGCAATTAATTCATAAGACCTTAATCTTTCGTCATCTACTGCAGTGATAGCTTCATCATTGCATGAAACAAAACCCATAGGACCACATATCACCATCAGTATCATAATTAAACTACGGCTTTTGATAGGATTTGCTTTCATGGTTATCTGCGTTTTACTTGAAGATTACTAAAATTGTTTCATGCAATATACTTAAATATGAAGTAAATATTAAAAAGGTAAACCATGATGATACCCTGAACGTTATGTTCAGGACTTATAAGTCTGACTATAATTTCTCAAGTCTTGTGTTTCAAATCTCCAAACCTACTCACTCCTCAAGCTGTCCACAGGATTCATCAGCGCTGATTTAATGGATTGGAAGCTTACCGTAAGTAAGGCAATGAGCATCGTAATGGCACCTGTGGCCACAAATATCCACCATTCAATACCCACCCTATATTGATAATTCTGAAGCCACTGGTCCATAGCATACCAGGCCACCGGTACAGACAGCAGAAATGCGATTCCGACCAGCTTTAAGAAATCCTTGGATAGGAGTAAGGATATACTTCCCACGCTTGCCCCCAGGACTTTACGCACACCGATTTCTTTGATACGGTTTGCTGCCATATAGGTGGAAAGTCCAAATAATCCCAAACAGGAAATTACAATGGTGAGGATAGTGAAAAGCACGGATAAATATGCTGTACGCCTGGTGTCATTGAATTTTTTGGCATATTCCTCATCTACAAAGCGGTATTCAAAAGGAAAATTAGGGTTGAATTCTTCAAAAACTTGCTGAATTGAAGCAATATTTTCTGATATCGGCTGATCTGGATTGAGGCGCATATGTACCACATTAAACCAGGATGACGGCCCCAATACCATCAACGGATTGACAGGGTCATAAGGAGATTCAAAAATAAAATCCCTGATGATCCCTACGACGGTATAGTTATCTTCATCGTAAGAAATAAGTTGGCCGACCGGATTTTCCAACCGCATTTTCCTGACAGCAGTTTCGTTCAATAAAATGGCTGCTGAATCACTTGGATAAAGATCGATGTCTATATCCCGACCTTCTACCAATTCCGTTTTCATTACTTTCATGAAGTCGGTGTCGGAACTGAACCTTATGAAATCAAGGGTCTCGTCTTCAGGAGTACTGCCTTCCCAGGAATACCCCCAGCCATCACTGTCGCGTTGTGTGATCGGGCTCATGGACTTGGTCATAGCCTGCACAGCCCCGCTGTTCAGTAGTGTTTGCTTGATGGCACCATAATGCTTTTCAATATCCCCTTGCATCATGACATAAATTAGGTTGTCCCTATCATAACCCAGATCCCTTTTCTGAGCATGTCTGATCTGACGCTGTATAATGACAGTGGATACGATCAGCACAATGGCAAAGCTGAACTGCAACACCACTAAAATTTTTCGTGGGGTAACAGCAGATACAGGGGATCGGAAAGTGCCTTTCAATACTTTTGCAGGACTGAATGATGATAGAAAGAAGGCAGGGTAACTTCCTGCCAACAGCCCTGT
The DNA here is from genome assembly GCF_000714815.1 of Anditalea andensis. GTDB lineage: Bacteria > Bacteroidota > Bacteroidia > Cytophagales > Cyclobacteriaceae > Anditalea > Anditalea andensis. The sequence goes on from NZ_JMIH01000048.1 coordinate 7,933, forward strand.
CAGTAGGATAAACCCAATCAGTTGAACCCAAAACATTAAATCGCTATAAGGAATAAAAAGCTGCTTATCGACCAGTGTATTGAAAGAGGGAAGAGAAATCTGGACAATTAAAAGGGCAAAGAATCCTGCAATGAAGGCAATGAGGGTACTTTCTCCGATAAACTGGAAAATAAGTGAAGTCTTTCTGGCGCCAACTACCTTTCTCAAACCTACTTCTTTTGCCCTTTTTTCACTTCGGGCTGTGCTGAGATTCATAAAGTTGATACAGGCAATCACCAGAATAATCACTGCAATAAATGCGAACAGGCGTACGGTTACTATCCTGCCGCCTACCAGCTGTCCGTTTTCGCTTTTCCCATATAAATACATTTGGGAAAGCGGATAGGCGAAAACCTCTGTAGATTCTCTATCTGAATGCGCTTTGGTGATACCCGCTATTTTTTCATTGAAGGACTCCAGAGAAGCATTTTCTGCCAGTAGGACATAGGTCTCTACCGAGTTGTTTCCCCAATATTCATCATCCCAGCCGAGTTTCTTCATATAGGCCCAGGAGAGATAGAAGTCAGATCTGAACCGGGTATTGTTAGGTAGGTTTTCCAGTACTGCTGTCACGGTGAATATATCAGCACTGTCTATTTTGACCGTCTGTCCCACGGCGTCCCCGCTACCAAAAAGTTTCTTCGCAAATTCTTCGGTCACTACCATATTATAGGGATCATCCAATGCAGTAGTGCTGTTGCCTTGAAGCATTTTGAAATCAAAAACATCAAAAAATTCCGGATCTGTAAAAATCCCTGATTCGTTCATTTTTTTATCGCCGACTGTGAAAAGGAAATCAGCATCACTGACTCTTACAGCCTGCTCTATTTCAGGGTAATCCTTTTTAAGGGTAGGAGCCAAAATTTTCGGTGTGGTGCCCCAAGCCCAGAGCTCACCGCTGAAAGTACCTCTGTTATAAATTTTGTAAATGCGGTCGGATTTAGGATGTTCGCGATCCATACTTACTTCATGCTGCACCCACATCAGGATCAGAATCGCAGATGCCATCCCTATGCCCAAACCTCCAATGTTGATCAGGGCATATCCTTTATTTCTTGTAATGTTTCTCCAGGCGATTTTAAAATAGTTTTTGAGCATTTTATTAAATTAAGGTAATGGAGATTTTGGTGAATGGAAGTAGTCGGTGAAATATTTCAATAGTTAAAAGTTTTCAATGCTGACCCGTTGGTTTTTACTGTGGTTGTAAGTCTTTATTTTTATTTATCCTTATGGCATAATGACTATAACCAGTTCCATGCCATATGAAAATATGCCTAAAGATGTAAAAATGCCTATTTTAGAACGGAATTAATTAAGTTTTCCGAACACATCTGTCCGTAGATGGACGAAATCGGATGGGGGCAGCGGAGGTGACGGTTTCTCCCCATACCGTCCTTTCGACCAATCCTATTTTTTAAATAACACTAGTCAAAGGTAACTTTCGAGGGTGTGTAATGGGGGAGTAGGAGCGATTTTTTTCGAGGAAAGTAGAAAATGTTTCTATACATCCTTGTTGCTATAAACAAAGCCCCCGATTCTTCGGAGGCTTAGCAATTACCGGATGATAAGCAAATTTATAATTTTAAGCATATGGCCTGTGGCGGTTGTGGCAGTCTAGAAAGCCCCTTCCTTACTTCTTTCAATCCAATGCCAGAACAGTAATTAAAGGTTCTTGTAATTTTATAATAGTAATGATGTACTATCTGATTAAATGGTAACTTCTACACTTCATCGTATTGTTTTTATAATGAAAACTGAACCTACACATAAACCTAAAAATTCCATAAACCCGACCATGTAATAATCAAACCAACCTGTTTGAAACGCAATGCCTTGGATCATTCCAATTAGAATCAATGGAACCAGCCATTTTTTTTCCTTTCTTATAATTATATCTATTATAATACCAATATAAACCGCTACAGAAGCGAAATAGTTATGTAAAATAATATATTCTGTAAAATAGGAGCTAAATGTCGCTAAGGATATAAAACCTATCCCTACAAACCACCTATTATATAAAAGCCAACAACCTAAAACTAATAAAAGGAAAGTATAGAAATAAACTCTACTAGTATCCATTCCCATTATTGAGGAATAAGAAGTTTTATTATTCAAATTTAAATCTATAAATCCTGTGATAATAAACGCAAACAATAAAAAACCTAATACCAATTTATTTATTGAATAGTTTTTCGAAATGATATTGTGCCCCATTACTACCGTATTATATTATTTCCTTTTATTTATTATTCAGTCTTACTGCCTGTGCTTCTTCATCTCGTTCTTATACCAACTATTTGCTTTTTATAAAATAGTTCACCTATGTTTTGGATGTCGAATGATATTCCTTTCCCCGAATTCCCACGAAATGCTACTACGACTTCGTCATCCGGATAAATTGACAGGTAACCGGTACCTTCCTGTAAGATTCCGGGAATGATGACATACCTGATGCCCATTTCTATCTTCTACGATATTCCAGCTAACCCATATTTTGTCGGATTATTATCTAACTTTAGAAGTTAATTGTTATTTAAGACATTACCTCGATTGTGCATCATTTTTTATTACTCCTTTGATAACTTTTATTTTTTATGCAGTTGTTTTAGGGAGGAAAAGGCCCTGGAACTTATCCAAAGGCTATATCCTGTAGAACTAAAGGCAAAAGATGTAAACCTATATCTGGAAGCTATAATAAACACAGACTGGACGAACCGCTTCCCGTAATCAACCAGATGTCAGAATGGATAAAGCAACAGCTTCATGATCCCGAAGTTCTGCCCAAGAGATTAATAGGCATGGCTCTGGGATACCGTGCCGGAAGGTGGGACGAACTGTTCAGCTATCTTTATGACGGGAGGCTAAAAATTGACAACAGCATAGTTTATCCAAAATTTTAAATTATCCCAACTTCCTGTCTAATGTATTTATGATCAATTAATTATTGGTGAAAATTTTAGGTAACTACATAATGTGGATTTACATACTTTAATCTCCGATACAAATACTTTTGATACCTGAAAACTATTCAACTTTGGACCAATAAAAAAAAACGTTTTATGACTACACAAAAAGTTTGGTTTATAACAGGAGCTTCCAAAGGAATGGGGCTCGAATTGACTAAAGCCGTTTTGAACAAGGGTGATAAAGTAATCGCTACTTCCAGAAGCACGGACAGCCTTTTAAGTAATTTAGGAGAAAACAACAAGAATCTACTGCCTTTAGAATTGGATATTACCAATGAACAAGTGGTGATGCATGTCATTTCTAAAAGTATTGAAGAATTTGGCCGGATAGATGTGGTTGTCAATAATGCAGGTTATAATCTGTTGGGAAATGTTGAGGAGCTGAGCGATTCTGAATTCCGTCAATCAATGGATGTGAATCTGTTTGGGATGGCTAACGTTATAAGGCATATATTGCCATATCTTCGCCAACAAAAATCCGGGTACATCATTAACACATCATCGATGATGGGTTATATGAGTTATCCGGGAAATGGGAGCTATAGTGCATCCAAATTTGCCGTCATCGGATTATCTGAGGCCCTTGCACAGGAAGTGTCTCCTTTTGGCATAAACGTTACCATTCTTGCCCCAGGAACATTCCGCACAAGTTTTATGAGCGAGAGTAGCCTAGCTGTGGCAAAAAATAAAATTGATGCCTATAACCTGAATGATCAGATAGAAACTTTCAGGAGCTTTGACGGTAAGCAATTGGGAGATCCGAAAAAATTGGCTCAGGTGTTAATTCAACTTTCTCAATTGACAAGCCCGCCATTACATCTTCCGTTAGGTTCCGACAGTTACAATGCCATAATGGAAAATCGTAATCGTGAACAGGAAGAATTACAAAAATGGGCGGCGTTATCATTATCTACTGATTTTATTTAAATTTTCGCATGAAAAAAGCTCCTCCATATAAGATTACGTCTATTTCCGAACTGCATCGTTTGTTTGGGATGAAAAAGCCCGATCATCCGCTGATAAGTGTAATCGATTTTGAAATGTTAAAGTTTGGAGATAGCGAAATTTGGAAAAGCTTTTATTATGATTTCTATTGCGTTGCCTGTAAAAAAGGTTCTTCAGGGAAGTTTAAATACGGGCAGCGTAATTATGATTTCGATGAAGGTATGATGAGTTTCACAAAACCGGGACAGATTTTTTCAGTTACAAACGTCAGAGATGAACCTGTATCGGGTTTTATGATGGTCTTTAAACCGGAGTTGATCCGTAATTATGGATTGGGTAAGGAAATTAGAAATTACAGCTTTTTTTCTTATTCCACTGCTGAGGCCCTGCATCTTTCAGAAAAAGAGGATGAAGTAATTACAGCCCTTTTTCAGCAAATACAGCATGAGATAAAAAATAATATCGACCAATTCAGTCAGGATCTTATTGTGTCGCATATAGAGCTGCTCCTTACCTATGCCAAGCGTTTTCACAACAGGCAATTGCTCACACGAAATTCCGAAAGCAATGATTTGCTGGCTAAATTGGAGCAATTACTTACTGATTATCTAAACAATAAAGCAGCCCTTGTTGGAATGCCGACTGTTCAATACCTATCAAATGAACTCAATATGTCTCCCGGCTACTTGAGTGAAATGCTGCGAAACCTGACGGGCCAAAACGCTCAGACATACATACAGGGCTTTGTCATTGACAGGGCCAAAGAGTTACTTTCCACCACAAATTTGAGTGTTAAAGAAATAGCTTATTACCTGGGCTTTAGCTATCCCCAGTCATTCAGTACCATGTTCAAAAAGAACACCAAAAAAACGGCATTACAATACAGAACATCCTTTGATTGAATTACACCTGATTTTCACTTACGGTAATTGTATTGGTTTGGAACCACAATCCAAACACCCACCTTCCCCATGTATTTGATATTTTTCATCAATAAATCACTTTTGACTACAAAAAGCTTCGTTTTGGCTAATCCACTTTTTTGAAACTGTTGCAATTTTGCTTAAACAAAAGTAAGGCAGTTTCAAAAATTTTTTTTAACTAATTCATGTGTTTTTTTTTAAAATACATATATTTCAAATAGAAAGATAAGAATTCCGGAAAACTTGTTTTTTTATGATCACTCTTCACTTTATGTATTTGGAGAATTTTAACTATAACTAATTAAAAATGGAAAAGATCAAAACATTAATTTTAGGCATCGCCATAAGCTGATTTGCCATTGCAGTGTTTCTTTTATTGGTTCGTCCGAAGCAGAAGCAAAGATAAGTGCGGAATACTGCGAGTGGGACGGAGAGGGATGAAAGGAGCCTACAAAGACAAATTATTATGGTTGTGAAGGGCTGGGTGGCTGATAGCAGCTAATTCAATATGGTAAAACGAGGCTTTCTCTCCTAGCGCGTGGGGCAGTCTCATTTAATGCATCATGTATGTTTATGAAAAAACTTTCTTATCTGTTTATCGCATTTGTTTTCTGGAATTGTTCTACTGAAATTAAAAAAATTGAAATAGAAACTGTAGGTAGTCTGGAAATCCCATTAGCACAGACGATCAGCCCCAGCCGAATGAGGTTTCAGTACTTCGAATCCGATACAGGAGAATATTTGGCCTTTATGAACAAGGTTTCTTCCAGCATTGAAATCTATGACTTGAACTCCCGCAAATCCGTAAAAAGCATCCAATTACAAAGTGAGGGCCCAAATGGCGTAGGTGTACACAATGGTTTCCATATTTTATCCAAAGATTCATTACTTTTGGCATCTATTCCTCCAAAAGTGCTATTGCTTGATTTTGAAGGGAACAAATTAGGAACATTTCCTGTGGAAGACAAAGACAACAAAGTCAACTATCTCGCTTCGAACAACAAAATACCATTTTTGTTCTCCGGGAACGAGATTTTCGGAACTCAACCTTTTTTCGATGATTTTTTTTACATGAAGGCTGAAAAAATCCCCAGCTATAAGCATATTTATAAATTCCAACTGTCATCGGCCACCCCAGAGGTGGAGTGGCTGCCTGTTTCCCATCCATCTGATATATGGAATGACGGGAAAAAAACAGAGGATTTTTCATGGACAGACCGCCAAGACTCTATCATTGTCTCTCCTTCAACCGATCATAGGCTATGGATTATATCCAAGAAGCAAGGAGAGTTGTTGGCCTATAAGAATGTCAAATCTGCTTTTGTCAACAAGTTTCAAATAATCAACAAATTACCGGAAGGAGAGAAAGGTATCATAGACAATTTAGCCAGCGATCAATATGGGATAATCCAATATGATCCTTATCGGGATGTTTTCTATCGCTTTTTTAGTCCGGGAGTTGACTGGGAAGATTATAATATCGGACATAGGGATTTGTTTAGTTACCGACCCAAAACAGGCATCACAGTTCTGGATAAAAACCTGGATGTAATTGGTGAATATGTTTTTGAGGATTTTTACATTGAGCCATCTAACTACTTTGTTGGAAAGAAAGGCTTATATATCTCGACCAACCACCCTCTTAGTGAAGGATTTGATGAAAATTTTATGAAGTATGACATCATTCAATTTGTTAAACCGGGCCATCAGAACTAAAGCCATTTAGTTTTGCCTTTTATTAACGGTTGTGGCCGGTGGATGTCTGCAGGTAGATTCAAGTATGGATCGCATTTCCGTTTTATTGGAAATCCCAGAACCGACCGATTACATTTTAGCCATCCATCCGTCCGGGGGATGATAATTATGCAGATTTTTATGGCATGAGATGATGATGATGGACAATAGGGGAGAGTGAGAAGATTCTTGTAAGGAGCTATATGATAGGCTAATTGCCAGAGTAAGCATTTATTTTGGCAATACCTTTGTTCTTGCGGCATACAGGTCATAACCTCCTTTGCCTCCCGGTTTGTTTGATGAAAATATTAACATAGTATCTTCTAATTCACCAAATTCAATAATAACCGGACGATATTCGTCATATGCCGAATTTATTTTTTCGCCCATATTTTGTGGCTGTGACCATTTGCCATTCAGATACTGTGAGAAATATAAATCAAATCCACCATAACCTCCCTCCCTATCTGATGCAAAAACCATTATATTTCCCAATACAAATGGACATTTGTCATTTTGGTCACTTGACAAAACAGCATTTTTTTTAATTTCATGTTCAAGATCAATTTTGTATGTTGGATTTATTTCGTCTTCCATGAATGCCGTTTCATATATATTAAAAATCTCCTTTTCTCTATTACTGCTGAATACAAGACTTTTATTGCCGTTAAAAATGGAAGGATAATAATCGTCATGCGCTGAGTTGATGGATGTAAAGGATTCTGGCGCATTTATTATTTCCTGACCATTGTATGTTCCAAAATCGGATTTCTTCGATGAAACATACTTTATATCAAAGTTTCCAGATTCGTTATTTGCGTAGAAAAAGTATTCATAATCTTTAGCTCCAAAAAAATGGAATGGTCCATATTCATCAAAATCTGTATTGATGGTTTTAAGAACTTTACTTGTATAATTATTTTTAATATTAGCATCATGAAAATAGGAGATGTTTAAAATATCATCTTTTCGATGATAGGTGATATTCAATCCTTTATAGATTATATCAAAATTTTTCCCGAAACTGTTTCTGTTTGTCGAAAAATAAATTCCGTGAAAAAATCCCGGATAAGGCAAATTGGAATTATAATCATCAAAATAAGAGTTGATGTTTACTAAATTGACAGGTGATTCAGTTACAATGGTTTCATATGTAAATTCATACTCATCTTTATTGAATATTTTAAAGCAGCCTGACAAGGATATAATGAGGGCTAATGAGATGCTTTTTATTGCTTTCATCTGTATATATGTTAATTTTTAAATGCCAGAAGGAATCTCGCAGGATATATAATCATCCCAGTGTGTGAGGTTTGCCTCATGCTCGGTTTCATATTTAAATTAGATATTGGTGTAAGGACGTTTTCATTGATTTAAGTTTTACTATCAATATTACGTTTCAATCAAAATTTAATACTGGTTTGATACAAGTAAACCGATGGAAATCACACTAATCACCAAATATATAATATTTAGTTGATTTTTGATCTGCTTCATTAGTTATTGTCTATTATTTATTCATTTTCTTGAGAATTTCTATTTATGAATTATATAGAAGTTCAAGATTTATCTGGTCCAATATATAGCAGGAACGTTAGCAGACGGAGATTTGCAAGATCAGAATTTACCCAAACTTCTCAGAAGCATTTTACAAATAATGGGGCAGGGGTTCGGCCAGCTGCCATTGGATGTTCATGCGGAGTAATCTTTCAATTGCGCGTCTCCAATGAAGACGTATCCGACGGTGTTGGCAAATTCATTTTTCTTCTGTTCCCGGACAAAGAGGAGGATGGTTTTTCTTTCTTCCAGGTGCTTGAGGTAACTTAGCCCCTTGTCTATATCTGTGCGTACTTTATTTTGAGAATGCCAGTGGAATAGCTGTTCTTTGATGACTTAATCTTAGTATCGTGGTAAGGGAGAAGATTTGGTAAGGTCTATAAAGAGAGCTCCACATTTAGGTAGTTGTTTTTTGCCACACCTTCCTTATTGGAGGTCTTGGTATCAAAGGTACTCCATCAAAATGCACCCATGACCTGGGCTCTCTTATAGGGGGAATGGATCTTCAAGGGCCCATTGCTGGTGTTATAGGAGACCTTTACTTCTGTATTTATCAAACCCACCAGCAGTTCCACCGCCTTCTGATCCGTGGCACCAACCTAGGTGGCAGTGATGACACGCAGCCTGCAGCCCTTATTGGTAAATTCTTATAGTGCTTTAGAAATAAGAATACTACCACTCCACTTGATAAAGGAAACCAGAAAGTCTATTTTATTGGAAGAAAGGAATTCCTTGCGCAGCTCCACATCCATTGAAGTTCTAAAGGGATGAGATGGATGGCGAAAATGCTATAGTCATGACAAGTAGTATTCAGCCACCGGGTATTTCAATAAACTTTTTTTCATTTCATAGGCGAAAATATCCATAACAAACTCTTGCAAATCTATATTCTTGCAATTCAATACATTAAACTCCTATGGTTATTAATCTGCATGTACCTGCTTTTTTGAATCTTCTATACAGGGACTGATTGTCTTGATGAAAAATATACCATCAAACATCTCCCCCCACTTTGAAAGTCGTGGCTGGTGGCCTAAAAAATTGGACCAAAACAAAACATCACCCATTCCATGACCGTCCCCCCCGTGTCTAAAATCAACAAATCCATACTGAGCGCCTTTTTTTTCGATCAGGAATTCAATGTGATTTGGACTAGGTTTCTGAATGACATTCTTCGGGCTATAAACCCAGCCTGTGATACCTTCAAATGAGGTAAAACCCAGAATATACAAATCATCCCCCAACAGATCGGAAGCAACCGTACCCATATTGGTTGTATCTAGAGAGCTCCCTCCCTTGTATATCTCTCCTAAGTTTTCAAAGCCACGAAAAATATGGTAATTGGCTCCCCAAAATATCACTTTCTTGTTGGTGAAACGGTATTTTAAAAGCCACATAAGATTGTTGCTCATTTGAATATCCCTGATGTTAGCTGAGTTACTTAAAGAATTCCTTATACCACTACGCAAATTTTTTAATTCCTGTTTAGCAAACAATGAATCCGGCAAATTGGCCTCTACTCGATCCAATACATTAAAATACCATTGATGGTCTTTATTTTTAAAAGCCGAGTCATACTCACTGCTCAACAGCTTCTCCAGATAATCTTCGAACAAAGCCAATGAATCAGGATTATTAACCAATTCACTTTCAGCCAAGTAAGGTAGGATAAATCTTGAAAGGTAAGCTTCAGAAACCGGCATAATATGCCTTGGATCAACTCCACTGACAATCATCCCGCCTTCCTTTTGAACATTTGCATCTAAATAGTTAAACAAATCTTCTATCTCAGGGCAATGTGACCATACTGGATAAATATTGTCTTGATATCCCGTGTACTTACCATTTTTAACAGTATCGTTTTCCAAAATATAATTAAGCGCAAAAAAATCACTTTCGAAAATGAGCACATCAAAATCAAGCTTCTGGTGTAAGTATTTAATAAGCTTGGTCTTGGCAAGGAAAGTTGAAGCATCACCATGGTCTTGTTCCCCGAGAAAAACGACACGGGAATCTCCAATAGCATCTGCAATTTCCGCATACCCAGTTGTATCTGGGTCAGATGGATCGATGCTGCTAATTTTAGAAAAATTGCTTGAAACGTAGGGCTCTATCCTAGAATCTATAGGAAAAAAGAAATCTGTGGCAGTGCCGTACGAAAACCATGCGGCTACAGCCAACAAAGCGACTATGATGCTATATTTAAACCATTTATTCATACTCGATTATAAAAAATTAGGTAAAATGAGTAAACGCTTCCTAGATTACTTTAACAAAGGCATTGACTTGCCAGAGAATAATCACCATTATCCAGGCAAGCATTGCAGCCGGAATTCACATATATGTTTGTGCAGTAGGTACAGTAATTTCTACAACCTCCGCCATTAGTACATCTGTAGGCAGTCTGCACAGGTGTACATCCATCGGTTCAACCTTCTATATAAGCTCCACCGTAGATTGGGCGCATTTCGCCTGAATCAGGTTTAGCAATGGTTCTTTTGCCCTGGCTCAATTTTGAACTTAAATTCAAATATTTTTTACTGTCATACAACTAAAATAAAAGTACCATAAAATTCTCTTAGATGCTTACATTAAGGAGGATTTTTTGAATTTTTAAATATAACCATCTGCTTTTTACCGAAAAATTCAAATATTACTGTTTTCAGATCCCATTCTAAACCTGCCAATCTTCCTGATCTGAAAATACATTTTTTTATTTTGATAAGAGCCCGATATTACCTATAATAAATAATACTAAAAACACCTATACATATGTTAATATAGACCTATAGTGCTTTAAAACGTACCTTTTGATGAATTTATATATTAAAAATCAAAGGATGTTTAATATAGTGCATTTTATAGTTCCTTTTTATTGAATTTTGGAAATCATGATTTAACACTTCGTTTCAGGGCCGTTTACAACAACTGGAAGGCAGTGATTAAATGTTCTGCAGCGACTTACCGGATATGGTATATCCCATCAGCTCCACCCCGTTTTCACGCCTCCCTTTTCTACCACCCTCTTCCAAAACCCAACAACCTCCGATTCATCATCAGTCCATTCTAGGTACTCATACTGGTGCCACTCGAGATCGAGGAACGGATCATAGGGAGATGCCTGTAGGTTGGGAATGCCCAGATTGGAGGGGACGAAAAACTCTTCCTGTATCAGGTGCTTTTTCAGGTAGAGGTCAAGCTTCTCCAAGGTGGAGTCTTCCGAGGGATGGACCACCACAGAACCGAACTGTTTATAATTGGCCGCGTCGCGGTAGAGGTAGTTGAAGCGGATGTTCATTTTTTGATTTTGTTTACATGAAAGGATCAAGAGGGTAAATTTAGCTTGTTGTTACCTACATTCCTTTTCTTTGACACCCATTGTCCGGATAAAGCCGCTAAACCTGCAGCCAAAATTTGATATCCACTTAAGGTCCAAAAAATTCATCCTCCTCCCAATTCATGGGGTTTTTGATAATATAATCGGAAATAAACATATATTCTTCCTCATTTCTAATGATACGGTCATGGTAATTTCTCTGCCAGGGATTGAAAATGTCGGTTTCTCTCCTAAACCATTTTGTAACCCCAATTTTGAAT
>NZ_JMIH01000049.1 GCF_000714815.1 Anditalea andensis
GCAAATGATGATAATTTTCGATCCAATTTCCTTTCGTTAAAAAGTTCAGTTATTTCTAATTTTGAATCATATGCTCTATTGGAACGAAATAGTTTGGGAATTTATGAATATAGTTTGGGAAGGAGGCTATATAATGTTTCAAGTGTCAGTATTAGTACTCATAATCCAATAGACGGATATATACACTCCCATTATCAAGGGCTTTGGCCAATTTTTTCATTAAGCGATGTAAAAGTTATTTATCATATGCATGAGAATAACTTGTTGGCCAATGGTCTTGAATCCTTTTTTATTGGGGTGATCACCCAACATACTGCATATATAATGAAAATAGAAAATGAGACTGCATTTTTAGAATTTGCAGAACAAAATTTTGATTCTCAAGCTTCCTTTGAAGCTTGAGAAATCTATTTTAATAATTGGTTCACGGTAAATAGGGCTTTGCAACTTTCTGATATTCAAAGTTATGAAAGTGCCTTTTTAAAAACCTTAGAGGACGCAGGAATAGTTTTATTTAAAGGAGATAACAATTCTCTTGATTCTTGGGAAAAAAGAATATTGAATAATCAAGATCAATCAACAAAAGGAGGGTGTTAAATACATAAATTATGAAAAAATATAAAATAGTATTATTTATAGGAGTTTTTCTATTTATTTCAAATATTGGCAAAGCTCAATACATTGAAAATGATGAAATAAAGTACTTCGAGGGCAGATGGATAGCTGTGGTCAGTGGTTCTGATAGTATCGTAATGGAATTGAATATGAAAAAAAAATTCCCCATTAAAAGTGAAAGATGGGATACCGGGTATCAAATGGATGTGTTATTAATGGATATAAGTTATTATCAATCTGGTAGAAAAGTTTATTCCCCTTTAGATATAGAAAGTAAATATAGCAACCAATATTTTGTAGCAAAACTTACATCTCATTCTGTTAAAGATAATGCAACCTTAGAATTTAACTATATGGACGATAATAATACAACATTAGGAGGATTAGGGATGGGTAAATTGTTATATATAAATGGTGTTTTGGAAATGGAAATAGATAATAGACGGGAAGGAATTTACATAACGAGACCAAATGGAGATAAAAAATCGAAAAACAGTTCTAAACTATCCATTCCAAAACAGCTGACCTTTAAAAAGAAAGGGGAATAGAACCTAAATCGTTATCTAATATAATTTTCAACCCTCCTTTGATAGTAATAATCAAAGGAGGGTTAATTTTTGTAGTTACAGAAATTTTACTGCTAAAAAATAGCCTAAAAATAAGCGATATACTCCCGGATCTTGAATTATTTACTAATCACCATATGACCGCAGAAGCATATGGTAATCTAATTACAGAGGACGTGGTGCACGAGTACCCATATGCACCTGTTCCGTTCGCAAATCGGGTAGAGGGGCGCGACGCGGTTATGGCACACCTTGTAAACGTAACCCGGCTTGCTTCCAACTGGAACTTTACGGACATAACTTTTTCGGCCACGTCTGACCCCAATACAATATTTGTAGAGTTCGAAGGCGGTGGCTTAGTAACGGCAACCGGTAAAGCCTACCACCAGATATACAGCGCCCGCCTGACCATGCGGGGCGAACAAATAGCCCATTACCGGGAATTTTTTAATCCAGTGCTTCTGTTGTATTTGTAGAATCTAGCAATGGATATTCGATGTACATACTCAAATACTATGATGGTTCCAAAGATTCTAATAATACAGGAATTGATAATTATAGTTTGAGAATTCTACCAGAAAAATTTTCAGGACTAGTAACTTTAAATACATTTGATGATAAAATTCTGGCTACCTATCAATATGATAATGGAAAATATATTAGCAGGGGTTCAGTGCATGTAAATAATGGTGGAAAAAGCCAAGATAAAGTAAATGCCTCACAAATATGTTTTGATGTTGAAATGGAGTTTTCTATCGTAACGCCGATTGGCACTACAGTTGGTGAAGGAACAGAAATTAATAATTATACAGAGACAATTTCCTTTTGTGCGACCAGTCACTCCTCAGGTGGGGGGACAGGTACTGGAACTGGCTCAGGTAGTGGTTCCGGGGGAGGAGGAGGTGGTACCGGTGGCGGATCAGGGAATCCCGCTGAGTTGGAGATGGATTTAGGTGAAAGTTATGTGTATTTTGATGATTGGTTGATTGAAGACCCATGCCTTCATGTTGCAGGTTTGGCAAATGATGATAATTTTCGA
>NZ_JMIH01000050.1 GCF_000714815.1 Anditalea andensis
ATTCAAAATTGGGGTTACAAATTGGTTTAGGAGAGAAACCGACATTTTCAATCCCTGGCAGAGAAATTACCATGACCGTATCATTAGAAATGAGGAAGAATATGTGTTTATTTCCGATTATATTATCAAAAACCCCATGAATTGGGAGGAGGATGAATTTTTTGGACCTTAAGTGGATATCAATTTTTGGCTGCAGGTTTAGCGGCTTTATCCGGACAATGGGTGTCAAAGAAAAGGAATGTAGGTAAGAACAAGCTAAATTTACCCTCATGATCCTTTCATGTAAACAAAATCAAAAAATGAACATCCGCTTCAACTATCTATACAGAGACGCCGCCAATTATAAGCAGTTCGGCTCTGTGGTGGTCAGTCCACCCGAAGGCTCCACCTTAGAGGAGCTTGACTTAAATCTTAAAAAGCACCTGATACAGGAAGAGTTTTTTGTTCCTTCCAACCTGGGCATCCCCAATCTTCAGGCATTTCCATATGATCCGTCGGTTGACCATGAGTGGCATGAGTATGAGGAGTTGAATTGGACTGAGGAGGAAGTGGAGGTTGAGGGGTTTTGGGAGAGGGTGAATGAGAAGGGAGGGGTGGAGACTGCGGAGTAGAAAAAGCTTTGATAATGAGATATCACAATTTTCATCACGCAAACT
>NZ_JMIH01000051.1 GCF_000714815.1 Anditalea andensis
GACTTCTTTGTGGACTAGTTCTTAGATATTTCATTTAGTAGGCTTTAGTTGGCAGAGAGGAGGACTCAAAGCCGGATCCGCCTTCATCCCCGCACTTTTCCGCCTCGCATTCCGTTATCATATACCAGCGAAAAGGAAGGATCATGAGTAAACCTTATCAGCAGCCCAAAATACGTGTACCCAAGTTCTGTGAGGCCAATGGCTTTTATACCACCCAGCAGCGGTCGTATAATATGTCCAGGATCAAGGGGAGCGGTACCAAGCCGGAGAAATTGCTGAAAAAGGCACTTTGGCATGCCGGGGTCAGGTACAGGAGCAATAAGCGAAAACTGCCCGGCAAACCTGATCTGGCACTGATCAAATATAAGCTGGTCGTATTTGTGGATGGATCTTTCTGGCATGGCCATGACTGGGAAAACAGGCAACTAGCCATTAAATCAAACCGGGATTTCTGGATTCCCAAGATCGAAAGAAACAGGCAAAGGGATGAAGAGGTCAATGCTTTTTACAGAAGTAAGGGTTGGACCGTTATTCGTTTCTGGGATTTTGAAGTGAAGAAGGAATTAGGAGTTTGCGTGATGAAAATTGT
>NZ_JMIH01000052.1 GCF_000714815.1 Anditalea andensis
AGTTCAGCAAAATCAAACCTGTCCGAAAACATAAAACCTAAACGGATTAGAAGGTTTGAAGTACGATCTAAAGGCCTTGACTTTTTGGTTACTTTTTGGTTAAGCAAAAAGTGACAAAAGAAAAAAAGTGTGAAGCTACTCTGACGGGTTAATATAGGTAAAAATATATGGTCTGTACCTGAGACTTCTCCGCAAGCTCGAAGTGACGTGCGTTGAGATCCGTATAAGAGACCTCTCCACTGCACTTCGTTCCGGTCGAGGTGACGTACGGGGGTTGATGTTATTATAAACCATGAACCCTTATCTATCAATCATCATTCATCAACCATGACATAACAACCAAACAATTGAAAACCCGCCCCACAATTTTCCTCACTGGTTAACGATAAACCCCAGGAAACCAAACCGACCAACCCGTGGGGCGGTACTTTCTAATTGCAAATAGAGTAATACAATACCGATAATTTCTAAATAACACACTATGAAAAAAAGAAACATCTTTTTCTTCCTGGCACTGCTATGCCTTTTCGGGAAGGATTTATACGGGCAGAAAGTTGCCGGTCACCCCCCAGTCCCTTCCGCTGCGGAGGGGGCACCGGTGGTGGTGTATGGGGAGATAAGGGATTTTGAACCGGTAGAAGATATAGAGATAGCGTTTTGGGAAAATCTCTTTACTCCTAACAGCCCTAATCCCATTCCCAGAAAATTTGGGATAAAGACCCATAAGGGTAATTTTTTTAACAATGTTCAGCCCAAAGTTGACAGGCTATTCGAGTTGATCATAACTGATATCCAAGGGCCAGGTTATATTAATTTATCCAGTGGAAAAAGCCTTTTTTTGGAAGCATATCTAGTAGAACCAGGTGACAGTATAATGCTTAGAATCGACAGGATGACCAATACCATAGTATTTGGAGGTCCTTCAGGTGATAAGTTCCAGTGTCAGGCAGAACTGGAGAAAATAGGGTTAAAAAGGGAACTGGAGCGACCCAAGACATATAATTTTCAAAATTCAGCCCCACTGGATGCTACTTTGGACTCCCTGTTACAGCAAACATTGGCAGATTTTGGAAGACATCCGGAAATACTTCTGAGCCATAGTGATGTTGTCAGCTCTCTTAAAAACGGAATACTCAAATTGGATGATGGAGAATATTTATCCGTGCTGGACAGATATAAAAACAAATTAAGTAATTCTTCTGCACAGATCTTAAAGGCTAATTATTTATCCAGGGACCGATATAGGGTGGCAAGAAGATTTGTCAATGCCATATCCGAAATAAAGGCAGACACCATATCCGATTTTTTGATGGCGGATCTACAGGAAATGTTCCAACAGGAAATAAGTCGGTTTTTAAAACTTGAGCAGGACAATGCCCATCTTAAGGATGCCTATCAATATGTGATGCTCATCAATGCCACCCTGAAAGCAGAAGAAATGCTAACAGGAACCCCCTTCATTGAACTGGTGGCCGGACTTCGGCAAGGCGCCTTGAGGGACAGGGTGGTGACCGGCCATTTTTTGGAAAGATTTGTGGTGATGAAGGAAGGCCCGGAAGCGGTCCTGAAGGGCCTGGAACTGGTGGAAGATCCTGCGATGGGATCTATCCTTCGTGATTTGTACGAAAGGCAGGCGGCAGGAAAAAAAGCACTTGATTTCAGTCTACCCAACGAGTACGGGGAAATGGTATCACTGGGGGATTTTAAAGGGAAGGTGATACTGGTAGACTATTGGTTTACGGGTTGTGGTGCCTGTGTTATCCTGAACCAAAACCACTTGGTCCCTATCTCAGAATATTTTCAGTCCGATCCGGAATTTGTAATGGTATCCATCTCCGTTGACCAAAAAGAAGAACAGTGGAAAAAAAGCCTGGAAAGTGGAAAATACACCCCTCCCGGAGCCATTCACCTGAATACAGGGAAAGCAGGGGGGAAACATGAGCTCTTGGAAAGTTACAATATCAATGCCTTTCCCCATGTCATGCTGATTGACCGTGACGGTTACATAATTAACCATGGATACTACAACCCGACTTTCACCAAGCTTAAGGAAGATATTTCCGGTGTATTGTAATCAAGTTTTCAAGATCCATTTTTTATCAAAACAAAAGTTCTATGAGAAAATATATACTGCTAAGCCTGCTTCTTGTCCTGATAGGAGAAGGGTATGCCCAATCAATTGAACATTCCTTCAGTGGAAGAGTCAGAGACATGGTTTCCGGTGAGCCGCTTCAGGGTGCCCTGATAAAAGTACTGGATAGAGATGTATATTCAGTAGCCAACAGGGAAGGAGTTTTTTCCCTTGATTTAAATGAAGGAGACCATTTACTCCTGATGACCTACATCGGTTATGACACGCTGGAAATACAGGTTACTGTTCCCCAGGCTTTGGAGCAGACCTTTGATCTGCAGCCATCTGGCATATCCATGGGAGAGGTAGAGGTGGTTTCCACAGGATACCAACAGCTGCCAAGGGAGCGCGCAACAGGTTCCTTTGTCCATATTGATCAGGAGCTGGTCAATAGGAGGGTAAGTACCCATCTGCTGGACAGGCTTGAAGATGTCACATCCGGTCTGGTTTTTAACAGGGCAGGCCCTGCCGGGGACCCTTTGAGCATACGTGGCCGTAGTACCCTGTTTGCCAATACCAGCCCACTTATAGTCATCGATAATTTTCCATATGACGGGCCTTTGGAAAACATCAACCCGAATGATGTGGAATCCATCACCGTTTTACGGGATGCCGCAGCTGCCTCCATCTGGGGGGCGAGGGCCGGTAACGGTGTCATCGTAATAACCACGAAGAAGGGAAGCGCATCAGTCCCAAAGGTCAGCTTCCATACAAATATAAACATCATAGAAAAACCTGATCTGTTTTATGAGCCCATCATGTCACCCGGAGACAGAATCGATGTGGATAGACTGCTATTTGAAAGGGGAAGCTTTTTGGGCCAGGAGAATTCGGCCAACCGGCCCGTACTCCCGCCGATAGTAGAGACCTTGATAGCTGAAAGGGACGGGGCCATCAGTTCACAGCAGGCCCAAGAGCGGATACAGGCATACAGGTCAAATGATATCCGCAAAGACCTGATGCAATTTTACCATAGGGCACAGGTGAATCAACAGCATGCATTGAATGTTTCCGGCGGCACAAAGCAACATAGGTACAATTACTCTGTGGGTTTGGACAAAAATGCAGAAAACATAAGGGGAAACAACAACAACAGGATTACACTCGGCATGCAAAACCAATGGCTGCTGCTAAAGGACAGGTTAAATGTCAACGTTGGCCTATACTATGCCCGTCAGGAAAGAGACCTAACGACAGAAATTCCCAACCAGTATTATATCTATGAATCTCTTACGGGAATGGATGGAAGTCCTGCCCCGATACTTCAGCGGTACAACCTCCGATTTGTGAACAGCGAACAGGTCAATGGCCTGTTGGACTGGCGCTATATCCCCCTAAATGAAATAGGAAGGTTACAAAACCGGAACGTTAATGATGATTACAGAGCAAATGTATCTGCAGGGTATAACATTACCAATGGCCTATCTGCCGAAGTGTTGTATCAATATTGGCAGAACAGCGGTATTGGAACCAATTTACGGGGGCAGGACCTGTTCTTTACACGGGATTTAATAAACCAATTTACCCAAGTGGGAGTGGATGGCTCGCTATCCAGACCCATTCCGGAAGGAGGGATACTGGATTTAATGCAGAACCGGGCATTTAGCCACAGCCTTCGCGGACAACTGAGGTATGAAAATGAAATGGAGGGAGGGCATGAGCTAAACGCTGTTGCCGGATATGAGATCAAAGATCTACAGTCATCCATGAATGCGATGCGTTATTATGGATATGACGATGATCTGGGCATCAGCAGACCGGTAGATCCGATAAGCCGGTTTAACCTTTTCCACAGCGGCTCCCCTGCATCAATTTCACATGGGGCCCAGCATGGAGGAAATACAGATAGGTTTGTGTCCTATTATTTCAATGCAGGTTATTCTTATAAAAGGAAGTATAACCTGTCAATAAGTGCAAGAAGGGATGCCTCCAATATATTCGGTGTGGAAACCAACAGAAAGGGCGTGCCGCTATGGTCTGCAGGAGGTGCCTGGACGGTAAGTGGAGAAGATTTTTATAAGTCAGGATTTTTACCCTACCTGAAATTTAGGGCCTCCTATGGCGTGAACGGAAACATAGACAAATCCCTATCGGCATTGACTACTGTCCAGTATTATACCAACCTGCAATTTGATATTCCTGCAGGCGAACTTGGGGGCCAGATCATCAATCCGGCAAATCCATTGTTGAGATGGGAACAGATCAGGATCCTCAATATAGGAACCGATTTTGAAAGCCAAAACGGTAGGCTGGGCGGGGTCATTGAGTTTTATATGAAAAACGGAGAAGACCTGATAGGTGATGCGCCACTACCACCCTCTACCGGATTGGTGCGGTTCAGGGGAAATACATCGGGAACCTCTGGCCGCGGATTGGATATCGAACTGAATTCAAGAAACCTGATAGGGACATTTCAGTGGCAGACATCGCTACTGTACAGCTATATAAATGAAAAAGTAACGGACTACTATTACAAGGGGACCGTTCTGAATTATCTGGCCCAGTCAGACGGGGTGATGATACCTTTGGAAGGAAGGCCACTGTTTGCCATATATAGCCTTCCCTGGGAAGGGCTGGATCCGGATACAGGAAACCCTTTAGGGTATGTCGACGGAGAAGTAAGCAGCAATTACGCTGCAATTTTTAGTAACACAGATCCGGAAACCTTACAATATCACGGTTCCAGACGGCCAACATCCTTTGGGGCGTTGAGAAATACTTTTGCATGGAAAGGATTTTCTCTTTCAGTAAATATCTCTTATAGATTAGGCTATTATTATAGACGGGAATCAATAAATTATTCCACTGTCCTCACAGGGGGAGGAGGGCATTCAGATTATTCGCGTAGATGGCAGCAGCCCGGCGACGAACTTATCACCTCTGTGCCCAGTATGCCGTTGACCAACAATAACCAACGGAATAATTTTTATAGATATTCTGACATTTTAGTGGAAAAGGGAGACCATTTCAGGTTGCAGGATATCAGGATGGGGTACACACTGTCTAGATCCAAATTTCCGGGTCTTCCTTTTAAAAACGCGGAAATTTATACCTACGCTAATAACCTGGGCATTCTTTGGAAGGCTTCCGATGATCCCTTGGATCCTGATTTTAGAACAATGAGGCCATTGAGGAGCATTGCAGCAGGGATAAGGTTTGATTTTTAACCCCATGGCACCATTGATTAATCTTAAATACATTTAACTGCCTTTACTTATGAAAAAATATACGTCTCTATCAATATTGATTTTAGCGGCCGGAGTGATGCTGGGATGCGAAGAGTTTTTGGATGCAAAGCCCAACAAAGGATTGTCTACTGCTGAGTCGATAGAAGAACTGCAGGCATTGCTGGACAATGTCTCTATTTTCAACGTCACACCTGGATTGGATATAGTAGCGGCTGATGAATATTTTACCAGCAATGCTGGTTGGATATCATATGGCAGAAATATGGTTCAGCAGGCTTATAAAAGAAATTTATCCAACGTTTTTGAAGATGAAGTTAACCCCAGTGAATGGATATGGCCTTACCGCCAGGTATTTTATTCCAATATTGTGCTGGATAAAGCCCGATCCCTGTCTGGGGAGGGTCAAGTTCCAAATACCGGTATTGATAGGGTAATTGGTTCAGCTAAATTTTGCAGGGCATTCGCCTTCTATAATTTGGCACAGAATTTTGCTGGTTACTACTACCCGGGAACAACATCAATTGGAATTCCCTTACCACTTTCACCGGATGTAAACCATTTTCCACCATTTGCCAGTTTACAGGAAACGTATGATCATATTTTTGGTGATCTGTATGAGGCATTGGAGCTTTTGCCAATGGTACCCAGGTATAAAAGTCAGCCATCCAAGGCAGCTGCCCATGCTTTGTTGGCACGGATATATTTGAGTATAAATGATTATGAAAGAGCAGAAAACCATGCAGATGAGGTCCTAAAAATAAATGAAGCCATGATTGACCTGAATGTTTTGCAGGGCAGTGGTATGTACCCTATTCCTGTGGCAAATGAAGAAGTAATCTATCATGCCGTGACGGTTTCCCTTATAGGTTTTGAAACCAATCAGGAAACTCGGGTGGACACCATGTTATATCAGTCTTATGATATAGAGGACTTACGCAAGACCATGTATTTCATTGTCAGAAATAACGGGGCTGTAAATTTTAGGGGGAGTTTTTCGGGTAACTGGAATTATTTCAGCGGACTGACAGTGGGGGAGGTATATTTGATCCGGGCCGAATGTAGAAGTAGAAGGGGAGATGACGTCAATGCATTGGGGGATTTAAATTTACTATTAAGGAACAGATATAAAAACAGTAGTTTTCAAGACAAAGGCAACGTGGATGATATACTTGGGTTGATTTTGACTGAGCGGAGAAAAGAATTAATATTCAGAGGACTTAGATGGAGTGATCTGAAAAGGGGAGCCACTGATAAGGCTGAACTGACAAGGGAAGTAGAAGGAGAAACTTTCAGGTTTGCGGTATCTCCTGAGAATTTTATTTTCCCGGTACCGTTGGAAGAATTTAGTTTTAGGTAGATTCTGGTTCGAAAAAAAAATCGGTTTACAAATATTGATTTTAGAAACAAATAATTATATCCATAAAAAGAGAGGCTGTCTGTGTGACAGCCTCATTACTATTATTTACCTGATGGTCCCAGATAAATAAATTGACCTTCAGAATTGGGCAGGGGATTTTGCATAGCCTGATCTGAATATAGACACTGAACAGTTGCCTGATCACACCTATATTCACCGCTACCCAATGTTACCTGCCTTACTCCAATTTCGGGGTCTTCACCCCAAACAGTCTGTTGAGTAATTGGTTCCGTAAAGGCGAAAGCCAGTACAGCACCCAACGAAAATACTCCTCCGCGTAGGAGGATTAAAGCATGTTTTTTCATAGCTTTATTGTTTGTTAGTTAAAGATTACCGGTCGTTTTGGCATATCTTCCTGGCCGGGGAGATATATGCGCCTTCCGAGAGGGACGGCCGGTTTTTTTTGCCCCCTGCTGCTGTCCGGCAGCTACCTGGTAGCTTCACGGACCGGTTGATTTTTTCTTGTAATTTCAAATGCCCATTTTACCTCATTGCCCCTAGTGCTGCTTTTGCGCCAATGTTATAATAACTATTAGTCTTGTTTTCAATATATTATACATCTAATTTCGGCATTATAATTTAATGATTAGGGCCCATTTGGGCCTTTAGTATTTTTGGCTTTAAAAAGGCCCATTTGGGCCCTGGCCAATGCGTTTCTTTCAATCAGGTAGCCTATGAATGAAATTCCCAAGAAAAAGAGGTTGAACAGCAAATGCTGTGGCCAGCTCATCGCTTGAAGCACACCGCCACAGGAGCAGGGAATCCGGTCAAATAGACCCGTGATGACCAGTCCTACGTATCCTGTAAATGCTCCCATTAGGATAATGCTCCCCAGAAAGCCCCATTTCCTATATGCCGGAATGCACAGCATCAGTGCCAGGAGCAGTTCTGCCCCCGGAACGGCTATCAGCAGGATGTCAGCCATCCATATTGGGAAGACCTGATTATAAAGTGCCGCTTTGGTGCCTTCATAATCCAGGAATTTATTGACCGCTGTATAGGCAAACAGCAGGACCAACAGCCAGGAAAATATTTCCGGCACCTTTTGCCGGTTGTCTTCTAAGTGTTCCATGTAGCCATAATTTATTTTTGGATAAAAATAATGCGTAATCTTAACTTTTAAGAGCCCATTTGGGCCTTTATGCGTTGACCTCTTGTGTTTTACAAAAAATCAATTTAATTTTTAGGTTAGGATATAATCGGGGGAAATAATGGAGGAAGAATTTTTAAAATTAATCCGTCAATTCAGCGCTCACGTCATCTCTTTATTTCCAAAACAGTCTATCAAATTGGATGATATAGATTGGGGAAGTTTAACCACATATCTCACTGATCATCGCTATCCAGCAGGTTCAGTGCTTAAAAAGCCGGAAACAGTTGAAAAGAAAAGCCGGCTGGTTCTTGAAGGATTGGTAGTGGCTTATCGGGAGAGGGGAGATTCGGTTTGGAAACCATACAGGGTGTATGAAGCGGGGGATGTTGCTGTAGACCTTTCATCCATGAAGGAACGGAAGCCTTCTGGGCTAAAATTCGTAGCCTATACGCAAGTCAGGGTGGTGGAATTAGCATATGCTGATGAGATCAGACTTCTCAAGTCGCACCCCGAACTGAATGCCTTATCCGCCCATATTAATAATTACCTGTTTATCAGGGAGGCCTCTTTTTCATCGGTGTTGAGTTTACCCAACAAGGAAAGATACGATGCCTTTCTCACCACATACAAACAGGCTGCCTCTATGTTAAAGATCAGAGATGTTGGTGATTTGCTCCAGTTCAGCTGGACCACCTTCAAAAGAGTCAGGAAAAGAAAAGAATGATTCCATAAATGCTGTTCGCTGCTGTCGCTGCTGTTCGAGATTTATAATCTCGAACCCAGACCACCTTTTTAGGTGGTCCCGATAAACGAAGTGAATAGGGGTGGGGGGATTTGTAATCCCCGTCTCTGTTAATAAGGTATCTAATCCATCAGGGGATGGCAAATCCCCTATACCCCGAATAATCGTGACCAACGAAAGGGTAGTCTGGCTCCGGAATTGAATATTAGGAGAACTGTACCTCACTTGGAATTTTGGAATACTTACGGCTGTTGCACTTTTGGCTTTCACTATTTAATTATAAGTATCAATCAATGTAGAAAGAATAAAATTTCTCAGCTTGATTAATCAGGAATTGGAGGGTTAGTTCTGGCGTTAGGGGTTTTCAACTGTATTATTTCTGTTGATAGCAATTCCATTTTTTTGTTCTGATCAATTAAATGTAGCGTCAGTTCCTCAATTTTTTTTAATAATAGCAGGTTCATTTCTGCCACATCCAGCCCCTCAGAGGCTATTACAGCTGCGGATGGGATTTCAGGGAGGTGCTTGTATTGCTGTATATAGGCTTCCGTTTCTTCCAGACTGATCAGGAGGTAATCCTGTTCAAAGACATAATCTGGGACTGAGATATTGGTTTTGATCTTGACTTCTTTAGCAAATATATTGCCCTCTACCGACAGTGTGGCTATGGGGTTGGTTGTTCCTATTCCGACATTCCCCCCGTTAGGGGCCATTACGATTTTCTGCAAATTGCTATAACCGCTTCCATCGGATATATAAGCAGCTATAATGTCTTTTGTAGCATTTCCCAATCCCAGCCCGTGGGTTTCTTTAAATGACCAATGCGCTCTGTTTTTTGTTCTGCCAAAGATTATATCTGCAGACCACCAGTGCATGTCGTTTATATCTCCGGTAGAAGGGTTGCGGAAGTTTATGTACTGATTGGTGAAATTATCGTTTCCCCCACCGATCCACAATAAAGCATTGGCTGGGGATCCATAATGTAAATAAGGAGTACTGGCTATATGCAGTTTGTTTTTGGGGTTGACCAGTCCAATCCCTACATTATTCAGGGTGTAAGTAGTCCCGGGAGGGGAGGTTTGGAATTGCCCCATTACAAAATTGGAAAATAATATAAATGGTAATATAAGGATTAAATTTTTCATGATAATATGGACAGTGGCAAATTTGTTATAGATGATTAAAATAAATGGACCGATTATTTTTTATTCGGCAATAATACCATTAGAAAATATAAATCAAGTAATTAATATTTTTATTTAAAAGGGATTATTTTGATTGATTTTTTATATGTATTGAAATAATTTTTTAAAAAATAATAAAATATTAATATTGTAATAGTGATAATTTAAATATATTCAAATTTATATAATATTTTGAATTGAATAGGAATAAAATTGATGCCAATATATTGTATGGTTAAATGGGTGTGTTTGTGTATAAAATTTTTATTTACTCATTTACCTAAATTTTTTAACTGATTTGTTTTTAAATTATTTTTTTATTTCATAACTATCAGAAAATTATTCAGGGTGTTTTTTAATAGACCCCTTTTAGATAAATGGATAATTTTTTCGTATAATAAACTATGCGTTTTGTATAAAGTTTTATGTTTTGGTTTAGTTTTAAAGGTTTTTTAATTAAATATAACCATTCGTTTTCGCTTTATATTATCATTAACCTTTTTCATAGGGTTAAGTGGTTACTTTTGATAAAAGTCTTTATTTTATAGTGTTTTATATAAAAAAAATGAATATAGCATAAACCTGATGTTTTATGTTTATTGGTAATAATATCTATTCAAATATTATCTGCAAATAATACTGGAATAAATCTTCCTGCCAATAGAACAGCATACCATTTTCGATCTTTTATCTTACAAATAAGGAATACGGGGAGAACCAAGAATGTATTATGAAAATCCATTTTAAATATTTAAAGATTCTAATATTGATAGTAATCTATCAGGGCTGTCATATCCAAAATATAACTGCCCAAAGCAATACATTTCCAGGTTCGGGAAATGTGGGGATAGGAACAGTTACTCCCAATAGTTTTCTAGATATCTATACGCATGATACAAGACAGACTGCCATACTGGGTAGAGGCAATGATATAAATTTTAGATTGGTTTCTAGTCAAGATAGAACTTCCAATGCCCAAAATGCAATTGTAGGAGAATTTGGATTGGATTACGATGTTATTAAAAACACCGCTATCAGATTTCATAGAGGTTGGACCATTACTGGCGGATTCATTTCTTTTACTACCAATAACAACAATGAACGGATGCGGATCACCACAGAAGGCAATGTGGGGATTGGATTATTAGACCCATCGAACAAATTAGAGGTAAACGGAACCGTACGAGCAAAAGAAATCAAGGTAGAAGCCAATAATTGGCCGGATTATGTTTTTGGTTCTGAATACGAATTGATGAGTCTTCAAGAAGTTGAAGATTTTGTTCATAAAAACAAACATTTACCTGGAGTTCCTTCAGAAATGGAAATTCTGGATTCAGGATTGTTTTTAGGAGAAATGAATAGATTATTATTATTAAAAATTGAGGAGTTAACGCTTTATTTAATAGAACAACAAAAAGAAATCAATGACTTAAACTCCTCTATAAATGGAAAATAATGATAGGGAATTTAATTTGGTTTGCCATATAAATTACAAAGAGTGGTATTGTGCTATTATTCTTTTTGCGTTAATATTTATTTATAAAAACCCTTTGTTAGGTCAGGACCTAAAATTTAATAGCCTTTCGGGTATTTCAGGTTATGGAAGGGATATTACATGGACTACATCAGAATGGGGATCTGGCTTTGGCCATAGAATCTCAAATATGGATATTGGTGGATATACTACTTTTTCAATTGACTCCAGACATAATTCACCAAATTGGGTAAACACATTTAATATTACCAGTCTTGGGCATGTAGGAATTGGTACTTTATTACCTAGCAATGATCAGGGATGGCATAGAGTTGTGGAAATCAACGGAGGCCAACATTCTAAACTTTTGATATCTTCCCAAAACAAGGGGGTAAAAGTTGGCATATATGCCCATTATTCTTGGGGGGATGGACCTAAAGGTGTCATTGGTACAGAGTCTAATCATGATTTATCTATTCACACTGACTATGACAAAGAAAGAATAAGGATCAAAAATAATGGAAATGTAGGTATAGGTACATCTGCACCCACATCTAAACTGGACGTCAACGGTACTATCCGGGCAAAAGAAATCAAAGTAGAGGCCACCAACTGGCCGGATTATGTATTTGAGCCAAATTATGAATTGATGGACTTGAAGGATGTTTCAGATTATATACAGATTCACAAACATTTGCCTGGTATTCCCTCAGAAATAACTGTCCAGAATTCAGGATTACTATTGGGGGAAATGAATGCCCTTTTACTGAAAAAGATAGAAGAACTGGTTTTATACACCATTTCTCAACAAACTAGAATTCAGCTTTTAGAAGAGTTAATTGAAAAAAGCGACGATAATATATGCTATTTAGAAAGAGAGATTTTGAAATTAAAAGAGGAATATCAAAAGGTAGATTAAACACATAATTATATAAATGGTGTATCGAGCATGAAGAAAACGTAACATACTTGGATGTTTAAATATAGTGTCAGGTCCACTTGCGTGATATTATAATACCTCTGAAAAAAACATAAAATATGAAATATATTGTATTGATATTAATGCTTTTTCTGAGCTACAATACCATTGCCCAGAATATATTTCCTTCTACGGGTAATATGGGGTTGGGTACCACTACACCTAATGCTCAAATAGATATTTATTCTCACGGGACCCATCAAACAGCCATCCTTGGGAGAGGTAATGACCTGAATTTTAGATTGGTTTCTAGTCAAGATAGAACTTCCAATGCCCAAAATGCTATTGTTGGAGAATTTGGGATAGATTATGATGTTATTAAAAACACCGCTATCAGATTTCATAGAGGGTGGACCATTACTGGCGGATTCATTTCTTTTACTACAAATAATAACAATGAAAGGATGCGGATCACCACTGAAGGCAATGTGGGAATTGGGTCGACTAATCCATCAAACAAATTAGAGGTAAATGGGACCGTACGTGCCAAGGAAATTAAAGTAGAAGCCAATAATTGGCCCGACTACGTTTTTGATCCCGGATATGAACTGCTGGATTTAAAGACGACTGCTGCCTATATAGAAAAGCACAGACATTTACCGGGCATCCCCTCCGAGCAGGAGGTGCGGGAATCTGGGATTTATTTAGGGGAAATGAATGCGCTACTGCTCAAAAAAATAGAAGAGCTGACACTGCATATCATCAACCTGCAAAATCAGGTGGATAACTTAACGAATAAACAGAAACCTATATAATTAAAATTAATATGAAGCACCTTTTACTTATCATTTTCAGTTTTTTCTTTTCATTTTATTCGATGGGACAGTTTGTAAATCCTACTCCAGGTGCCACTTATACATTAAATAATTTGGGTATAGGTATATCTAACCCTAAAAGTAAATTACATGTATCCAATGGTCCAGATATAAGTAGGGGGGTAGCGGCCAATGCGGTAATGTGGGTAGGAGGAGGAAATGATTTTTTTGATAACCAATATATAAATTTTAGAAACCCATCCACGACAGATGCCAACGGTATGTTCTGGTGGTCTACGGATATCTTATTCGGAAGGAACAAAAACAAAACTAGCTGGGCATTTAAAGAGACTCATGAAAATGGGTTGGGATCAGCTACT
Organism: Anditalea andensis; assembly: GCF_000714815.1. Lineage (GTDB taxonomy): Bacteria > Bacteroidota > Bacteroidia > Cytophagales > Cyclobacteriaceae > Anditalea > Anditalea andensis. The sequence continues at coordinate 13,344 of NZ_JMIH01000052.1, forward strand.
AAAGATATTATAGCAGCATGGATAATAGATCTGGGAGGTTATAGTCATTTAGAAAAAATAGTCCTCGCCCAAAATGGAGGTAACGTAGGGGTAGGGATGTCAAACCCGACTCACAAGTTTGAAGTAAACGGCACCATAAGGGCAAAGGAGATCAAAGTAGAAGCCTCCAACTGGCCGGATTATGTTTTTGAAGCTGATTATGATTTAATGGACCTTAAAGATGTGGCAGAATTTATCCACCAACATAAACATTTGCCAGGTATTCCTTCAGAAAAAGAGGTTCAGGATTCAGGAATTAATCTTGGTGAAATGAATGCGCTCCTTTTAAAAAAGATTGAAGAATTAACGCTTCACCTCATTCAGCTACAAGCCAAAATGGAAAGCTTATCTATACAATAACCCAGCTTTAAATATTTATAAAAAGGTTTCTTTATTATAGAACTCATGAAACATACTTTACTTATTGTTTTTTGCTTACTCATTTCTTTTTATTCCAAAGGGCAGTTTGGTATTCCCGGCTCAGGAATTTCTTATAGTATGGATATGATAGGAATAGGACTGTCTAACCCTCAAAGCCATTTCCACGTGTCCAATGGACCTTACTTCACTCACGGTTTGCCTGCCAATGCGCTCATTTGGATAGGTGGAGGAAATGATTTGTTTGACAAACAATACATAAACTTTAGAAATCCTTCAAAATCAGATGCCAACGCTATGTATTGGTGGTCATCGGATATCATTTTTGGAAGGAATAAGAATAAAACAAATTGGTCATTTAAAGAAACACACGGAGACGGTCTTGGATCAGCGATTAAGGATATTATAGCTGCCTATATAACTGATGGTGGAGGGTACAGCCATTTACAAAAGGTAATTATTGCTCCTAATGGAGGGAATGTAGGGGTAGGTATTGAAAATCCAACCCATAAATTTGAAGTCAATGGTATTGTAAGGGCAAAGGAAATCAAAGTAGAAGCGACTAACTGGCCCGATTATGTTTTTGAAAGAGACTATGAACTGATGTCACTGGATGAAGTGAAATCTTTTATAGACCAAAAGGGACATCTTCCTGGATTTAAGTCAGAGAAAGAGTATAGTGAAGAAGGAGTGAATTTGTTGGAACTAAACCAGAAACTACTGGAGAAGGTAGAGGAGATCACCCTCTATCTGCTCCATCAACAAAAGGCGATAGAAGCGCAATCACAATTGATAGAAAAGCAACAGCGAGAACTCGATTTTTTGCTAGCGAAAAAAGCTACTATATACTAATAAAAGCTTAATTAGGACATCATAAATTATCTTATAATCCATTGAAAAAGTCGGTTTTATTAATATTGTTCTCGATAGTCTCCATTTGTGTGGAAGCCCAACACTACGATGTTAAGTTGTTTGATGGACGGATCAAACAGTCAGCGAAACAGGTCGGGGACAGGGCGAAGGATTATAGACAGGTCCAAAAAGAAAATGCAATATATATTAAACAGAGAAAAAGGGATTACCATACTATTAAAGACAGCTTAGGGCATGCTGATAGTTTAAAGCTCAGAATTCCGTCTGATTCCATAAAGCAACTGATTAAAGCACAAGAAGAGCACTATGTCTATACCGATACCCTGTATATGCTTCAGCAAATTTCGGGTTGGGACAAATCCGAAATGTTGGCTAAAAACCAATCTATATCCATGAAACGGGAAAAATTGGAAGGGAAGGAATATTTGTCAAAATATGCCAACTTAAAAAGAGAAATCGGTTCCCATAGGAAAACCTTAAAGGTTTACCGGGATAGTCTATCGGCTATTGATTCTCTGGATCGGGATGAGATCAATTATAGGGTGAAGCAGAGGAAACAGGAGCTATCCGTGGAATATGAAAAGAAACTGGAAAGCATTTCCAGGGAGATAGTTAACGAAAAGACACCAGGTCTCCCGGGTGGTTTTCAGAATAAAGAACTGGAGAAATTCCAAAAGGCGCATTCAAATTTGAAAGCAAACTTTGGCAATGACGGTATGGCCAACCTTTCCAAGGCACAGGGAGTGGACCATTTTGCGGGCAAACATAACGTTCTTCAGGCAGCTCAGGAGGAAGTAGCCGTCCTGAAGAAAAAATATGCAGAGGTGGTAGATTCAAATGACCTTTCTACAGCAACCAAAGTGAATTCCCTTAAGGGTGAACCCTTGATGAACCGACTGGTCTTTGGAGGTACTTTTCAGCTGCACGTAGACAGGAACACCAACCTGGACCTGAACCCTGAGATCGGATACAGGATGAACAGAAATTTTGATATGGGCATGGGCGGGACTTATAGGATAAGGGTAGCAACCAAAGACTTACCCCAATGGATAAAGGAGCCCAATGTGATGGGGTTTAGGGGCTTTGCCAACCACCTGTTATTTAAAAACCTTTTTCTGCACGGGGAATATGAAGGGTTGAAAAGCAGTATGAGGCCAGATGCCGGACAGGCAGTCCAAGAATGGCATGGCAGTCTGTTGACAGGGATACAAAAACGCTTCAGGCTCAAAGGGAAAGCCCAAGGCCAGGTACTGCTGCTGTATAATTTTCACTACCGGGAGAATCCTTTGTACAACAGTCCCTGGGTGATGAGGGTGGGGGTTGGGAACTAAGATTTTTAATTTTAAAATAGATATTAGTTAGTTTATTGACTAAAAATGTAAAAAAATTTTAAGGATAGGTTTTATATGCTTTAAGGTGGGTTAAGCCATTATATTTAATGCGTAAAAAGATATTTATGCCAAAAAGGAAGTAGTCCCTTTTTAATTTATATTAAGTCCAAATGGATTAATTATAAGTGATTGTTTGTTCCACAAGTTTTGTTTTAATTATGTTATAATATGAATGTTTGTCATTTTGTCGGAAAAAAAAGGAAGAGTGTTTCCAGTCTGGTTTTTTCGTTGCTTTTTATTTCTACTGTAACTGTTTATGGGCAAATTTCCCAAAACAAAATGATCGAAGGATTTACTTCGGTGTTGCCTGTTTCTCCTGAGGCTGCCTCCCTTAGTAGATATACTGAATCACCTGTTGATAATTATACGGGTATACCTGATATAAGTATTCCTATTTTCCATATTAATAAAGGAGATATTAATATTGATGTTAAGCTAAAATATCATAGCGGGGGTAATAAAGTAGATGAAGTTGCTTCCAGAGAAGGGCTGGGCTGGACTATGGAGGCCGGGGGAATCATTACTAGATCAGCACGGGGGTTACCGGACCAATCAATGTTTCATGTTGGCTTAAATCAATTCTTGAATGATCAAAATTATGCAACAAGAAGGGATTATATCTTAGGGGTTTATGCAGGTCAGATTGATTCAGAACCAGACTTGTATTATTTTAATTTACCGGGGATAAGTTGTAAGGCATTTAAAGGAGCTTCGGGACAATGGGTTGTCATGCCCAGAGACAATAACCTTAAAATAGAAGAGAATATCCAAGGGTTTAACTGGATAGTCACTGATGGAATAGGGATCAGATATAAATTTAAAGATAGGGAATTCACGTCAAGTATGTCTCTGTCATCTTCGACATCAGGTGACTATAATGATATTTCATCATGGTATTTAACAGAAATGGAAGATAGCCGAGGTAATGTGGTGAATTTTTTCTATGATAGCCCTCAGTTAAATTTCATTTCTAAATCTGCAGAGAGAGTCCTTGTTCCTAACAGCACAATGGCAGGGCCGTGTGTGAAACAGATAGAACAATATTATATGTCTAACCAAGTGTCCGCAAAAAGGCTGGTCAGAATTGAATTTAAGAATGGTTCGGTTGAGTTTAAATATAGCAATCAGGAAAGGCAGGATCTTAAGGGCGATGCCAGACTTTCAGATATAGAAATAAAAAGAGATAGCGGAATTATCAAAAAATATTCGCTGTATCACAGTTACTTTCAAAATAATTTAGTTGGAAAAAACTCACCTACAATCTTCACAGCATATGATGCTTCTCGGTTAAGACTTGATTCTTTGGTGGAGCTCAGTGGATCCACAAGAATTCCGGCCTATAAATTTCGATATATTAATGTAAATGGGCTGCCCTACAGGAACTCCCATTCGAAGGATCGATGGGGATATTTTAATGGGAAAAACAATCAGCTTACATCCGTAAGTTATATGGAAAACAATGTTTGGGTCGGGGCTGATAAATCTATTGTGCCTTCTTTTGCCCAAGAGACATTGTTAAACCATATTGAATATCCCACAGGAGGTACTTCTACTTTTGTTTACGAAGGGAATCAGTTTGATAACGGTTCACAGATTTCTGTAGGTCCGGGACTTAGGATTCGGCAAATTAATCATTCCTCCGAGGCTTCAAATTCCCAGAATATATATTATTCTTATATTGATCCGTCTACAAATTTGTCCAGCGGGATTATTGGTAATCTGGCAGATTACTCAAGAGATTTGACCATAAGCACCGGATCAGGATGGACTGCGGATCAAACATGTTCTTATACAGTTTACGAAGAGGCCTCTAACTATCCGCTTCTGAACACCAAGGGGTCTTCTGTGGGCTACAGATATGTTTCAATCACCAAAGACTTAAATGGCAGTGTGGGTAAAAGCACTTTCAGATATAGTCTTATCAACGATCTAAATTCAGAGACATCTTTTCCGTATCCTCCCTATTCTCCCCAAGATTGGAAGAGAGGTTTATTGTTGGAAGAATCACATTATAGACTTCAGGGGGGCATTTCCGAATTGGTTAAAAGCAAAGTTAATACCTTTGAGGTAATACCTAGTTCTGTATATGAATATTATGGTGTAAAAGTTTCCTCCCACCATATTAAGAACTATTCCGCTTCAAATGAGAACCTATATTCCGGTGTTTCACATGTTACCTATCCTTTACGGACCGATGCTTATTTATTAAAAACAGAGAAGAATATTGAGCGTCATAATGATAATGAAATTATTACGGTTAGCGAATATTCCTACTCCTTATCCAATTTTAAGACATCAAAAATTTCTACTACGAATAGTGATAATGTTAAACTGGTACAGCAGGTTTTTTATCCCGGTGATTATCATTCAAATTCCCAAGGCTCTCCTTTATTATCAAAATTGTTGAATAGAAACATGGTTAATTTGCCAATAGAGCAAATTAAATATTCCGATCGTAATGGGGCTTTGAGTATGATTGATGCAAAGACCTTTATATATGGTTCAAGACCGCATCAGGAAGCCGGACAGGATTATTTTTTCTTGAGTAAAATTATGGATGCTGATAGGAATAGTTTTTTATTTTCCAGTAAATATAATTTTGTAAACATTCCGGTACATTATAAAGAAAAATATAGGACAAATCTAGTGAATTCCTTTTCCAAGCCTCTTGAAAACGTTAAAGAAAATACTATGACTTTAGCATATTATTGGGGATATGATGGGCAATATCCTGTTGCCGAAGCTACAAATGCAGCCTACAGCGAAATTTCATTTTCCTCATTCGAAACAGCAGAAAAAGGCGGTTGGACTTACACCGGTACCCCTGTAACCACCTTCAAAACAGGTACAAGGGGCTATAATCTAAGCACCGGCCCGATCACCAAGTCGGGAATTACAGCATCTACTACCGACCCCTACCTTGTGGGGTTTTGGGCAAAGACAGTTTCAGGGACAGGTTCAGTGAATGTTGGAGGCCAGATCGAATCGTTGGGTACAACCTGGAAGTGGGTGGAGAAAACAATCACGTCCGCAAGCTTGACCATCTCTGGAAGCAGTATAATTGTAGATGAGCTCAGATTACATCCACTGGATGCCATGATGACCACCTATACCTATGATCCTTTAGTCGGCATGACCAGCAAGACGGATCCCAACGGCATAATAGTGTACTATGAATACGATGCTTTTGGAAGGCTTAAGACCATCAGAGATAAGGATAACAATATATTAGAGACCTATGAAATTAACTATGCAGTCCAATAATTAAGACATATATGAAGAGCATAACTATAAAATTTATTTTAACGGCAATTATAATTGCCATTTTTTCAAATGTTTCGAACGGACAGGATATAAACCCTGGTAAATGGGAGTTAAATGCAGAAGCATTACAGGAAGAGATTGGGGCGGTGGATATGAAGAGATTAGCATACCTTCCGGAAGCTAAAAAACTGGAAATGATGAAAGAGCTAAGTTCACGCACCTTTACTTTTTTTAAGGACGGGAAATTTCTTGCAGAATGGATATTTGCGGGACAAAACAGGCAAATGAGAGGGAAATGGAGAGAGGCTGATGGGAGGTTGTACATTGAAAATGAAACGGATACAACTACCTATTTGATAGAAGTATCTAAAGAAATGAACCTGGTCCTTGTCCCGGATAATTCTACCGGATTATTGCAAAAATTATTTTTCATCAAATCTAATCAGCCATGAGAGGTTTAAGATTTGCCTTTTTTATTTTTCTTTATGTTCTGTCACAGAATGTAATGGGCCAAAATATTTCCAATATTAACATATCAGGTCCTACTTCCGTTACGTTCGGTTCCAATGCAACTTATAACATTGTCTTTTGGAGTAATTACCAGCAGGTTGAACCTCCTTATGGTGATTACCAATGGACTTATTCAGGTGGAAATGTTATGTTAAATACGATGTCCCAACTTCAATTAAACTTCAATACCTCCGGAAACATTTTTATAACATATCAATTTGCCACTTTTGACAATTATTTCTTTGACCAATTAATGGTCCAGGTCACAGGAAATACATGTAATGGTGTGAATGCCTCCGCACAGGACGTATCAAGGATCGGTTCGGGACCAGTTACGCTTGTGGCAAATCCTGCCCCTGCCGGATTTACCTATCAATGGTATGCTGCTAACGGAACCACTCTTTTATCCAGCAGTCAAAACTATACGACACCTACGATTTCAACGACTACCACTTATCAGTTAGCTTATCGACATTCAGCATCCGGATGTATTACGGGTAAAATTCCGGTTAGGGCTGTTGTTTCCGGCCACAATGTAATCAAAAAATATACTGCTCAGATTCCCATAACAAATGAATCTGCCCTGAAGACGAGTAATAATATTGCGTCACAGAAAAGCTTCACATATTATGACGGATTGGGCAGACCCATACAGGAAGTACAATTACAATCTTCTCCATTGGGTAGGGATGTGATCCTTCCTATCATTTATGATATGTATGGACGCCAGCCAAAAAATTATCTGCCATATTCCAGAAACATAGATGCCCTTTCAGGTGATTACCGACCGCAGGCAGTGTCTGAACAAAAAGCTTTTTATGATGCCCATGTAGGAGTTAATGCCGGGAATTTTGCTTTCAGGGAAAATATTTATGACAATTCTCCTTTGAACAGGGTAGTCAAATCCCACGCCCCCGGACAGCCCTGGGCCAAATCAGCCATAGGGGGCGGCAACAAATCTGTAAATGTGGATTACCTTCCCAATGTATCCGCAGATAAGGTAATGCTTTGGGAGATAATTGACAATAGGCCGGTAGCTTACCGCTATTATAATCCGGGCACGCTGTACAAAACCGCCACTACAGATGAGGATGGCAATATTTTGATCGAGTTTAAGGATTTGCAGGAAAGAGTGGTACTTAAAAAGGTGCAGGCACCGGCCAATACATGGGCAAACACTTATTATGTCTATGACGATTTTGGCAACCTAAGCTATGTGCTCCCCCCCGAAGCTGTCAAGAGCTATGACAATACCAACCTCGTTTTGCCAACTGGATATCACCTGGTGACAGAAAATGTGAATTACGCTTCCATTGCCGGGGTATCCGGCGGAAAGGTGGCCTATATCCCTTCCGCTACGGTCACGGTAAGTCCGGGAACTACCCTTTCTCCCGGAGTGGAAATAAAACTTCATGGCATTATGCCCACACAGGACCACCTGGACAACTGGGCCTTCCAGTATAAATATGACGGCAGGAACCGGTTGGTTCAAAAACAGGTCCCCGGTTCCCGGGAAGTATATATGGTATATGACAAGCTCGATAGACTTGTGTTGAGCCAGGACGGGAACCAGCGTTCAGGAACCAAATGGACCTTCATCAAATACGATGCCTTTGGCAGAGCGGTCATTACGGGGGAAAAAGTAATTCCAGGTACATTGGCGACCATCAGAAGCAATGTCCATAACCACAATGTCCTATTCGAGGCCTATACCGGTATAGGGGTAACCAAATATGCCAACAATGCTTACCCGGCTTCGGTGACTGATCCTGAAATCCATAGTGTTACCTATTATGATGATTACAGGTTTACCACCAAGACCTTCAGCCTCCCTTCCGGCCAATTCAATACCACAGATGGTAAAATCCTCCCTGCCGTCTTCACTTCTGTTAAGGGGCAGGTCACCGGTTCCAAAGTAAAGGTTTTGGGCACGGCCAGCAAATATGTGGAGACCGTCAACTTCTACGATGACCGGTACCGTCTGGTCCAATCCAATATGCTGAACCACAAAAACGGGAACGATGTGTTCACCACCCAGTATGATTTTGCCGGAAGGGTAAGGAAAACCTATCTGCAACAGCACAATCCCGCTGCGGATATCAAAACGGTAAATATCGCCCAAGACTACAGCTATGACCATGCAGGAAGACTTAAAACTGTAAGCCATAGTATCAACGGGGCAACAGCAGTTACCCTATTACACAATACCTACAACGAACTGGGTGAATTGGTAAGAAAGGTGTTAGCCAACGGATATGAGGATATCGGATATGCCTATAACATGAGGGGCTGGCTGACCAAAATAAACAACCTTTCGGATGGCACTCCGAAGTTGTTTGAGATGGACCTCAAATACAATGATGCGCCTACCCCTAGGTTTAATGGCAACATAGGCCAGACCGCATGGAAAACCCCCCATGAGTCTATGACTAACCGTTATGATTTTAAATATGACCAAATGAACAGGTTGACGGAGGCCATCTACAGTAATGGAGGTGCCAGTCCGATGAACTTCAATGTCCCTAACATAAGCTATGACCTGAACGGTAATATCAAAACCCTGCAGCGCAGGGGCAACCATAACGACACGCCAAACCAGCTGATAGACAACCTGACCTATACCTACGCCAAAGGGAACCAGCTCAGCAAAGTGACCGATGTCTCGGGAATGGATTCGGGTTTCAAGGACGGGGTAAATCTGGAAGAAGAATATGTATATGATGCCAACGGCAATATGGTATTGGACAGGAACAAAGGCATCACCTCTATTACCTATAATCACCTGAACCTGCCGGCCAAGGTAACATTTACAGCATCAAAATTCATAGAATATACATACGATGCCAGTGGAAGCAAGCTGTCACAGAAAACAGTGGATGGGGGTACCACCAAAATTACGGACTATGTGGGGGGCTTTGTATATGAAGACAACAGACTGCAGTTCCTTCAACATGAAGAAGGGCGGGTCGTAGCCAGCAGAAATGATGCTGGTGCATTCCAGCACTTCGAATACCAGTATTATCTGAAAGACCATTTGGGCAATGTTAGGGCCACCTTTAAAACAGAAGCAAATGTGGACCGCTATATGGCCAATTTTGAATCCGCCTCAGGCGCATATGAAAACAACTATTTCAGCAGGTATGGTGAGGTGACCAGGATCAATGCGGATATATTCAACAAGACCGCTGGGACATCCAACTCCTATTCCATCAGGCTGACGGGTGCAGCGAACCAGAAATACGGGCTGGCCAAATCACTTGCCGTCAAGCCGGGGGACAAGGTAGAGGCTGAGGTTTATGTGAAGTACCTGGATCCGTCTACCAAAGGGTCGCCGGGAACCGCCTTCGCGCAGCTGGTCAGCAACCTGGCCCACAATGCCTCTACGGTGGTAGTGGATGGCGCGGTGGCCTCAGCGAGCAACCCTATGCCTTTTGGGGGACTGATGGGCTATGGCGGGGACATTTCCACAGGACCAAAAGCTTACCTGAACATCCTGGTCTTTGATCAGAACTACCAATTATTAAGCTCTTCATACATTCCGGTGACATCAGCGGCCAGGGAGACGGGCACAAATGCACCGCATCAACAGCTAAAAACCACCCCGATCACGATAGAAAAACCCGGATATGTGTATATTTATACCTCCAACGAGAACCCGACTCCCGTGGAAGTGTTCTTTGATGATTTCAAGGTAACCCATACCAATAGTATTATAGTCCAGAAGGATGACTACTATCCGTTTGGGATGACGTTCAATTCCTATTCGGCACCGAGCGGGGTGGGGCAGAAGTACCTCTTTAACGGGAAAGAGCTCATTGAGGACAACGGTCTTCAGTATTATGACTTCGGCGCGAGGATGTATGATCCGGTTATTGGGAGATGGGGAGTTGTGGATCCCATGGCGGAAAAGATGAGAAGGCATTCGCCTTACAATTACGCCTTTAATAATCCGATAAGGTTTATTGATCCTGATGGGATGGCACCTAGCGATATTGTCTTGAGAGGTGCTAATAATTCAAGTGTAACAGTTAAAACCGACTTAGTTGATATAACATTAAATGCTAGTGGTTTAGGTGTTGATTTTGGAGGTAATTATACCCTATCAGGAAATAATGTCCTTCAAGCTGCTGTTGATATTGGAGGTGTTTTTGACCCAACGCCAACCTTAGATATCATTGGCGGTGGGATGTCCTTGAGAAGTGGTGACTATTGGGGGGCGGTACAGAGTGGATTCGGGGCTGCACTTCCTTTCGCAGGTGATTTAGCGAAAGCACCTAAAATTGCAAAAGGATTGGGAGTAATTTCTGATGCAATTCAGGAAAGTAAAAACCTCAATTCATTAAGAAGGAGTGGAGTTAGGAAAGCTTGGAATCAAGAAAAGGCACTGGTTGAAAGTGGTGCAGAAGGTACAAGGAATTGGACTAAAGCAGAATTATTTGAATTAAAAGAAACGGGAAAAGTCAAAGGCTATGAAGGCCACCACATCAACAGTGTTAAAAGTAATCCAGAAATGGCAGGTAATCCAGACAACGTAGAATTTGTTAAAAAGGGGAAAGAGCATCTTGATAAACACGACGGTAATTATAGAAATCCTTCAAGTGGAGAGGTAATTAAAAGAAATTAAAAAATGATGCAGAATTATTCAGAGATTCATAATTTAGTTTTCAAGTTTGAAAATTTGGGTACTCATGTGGCGGAAAATGGAGCTATTCTTATCGGAAAAGCCCCATTTTTAGGTAGAGAAGCATGGCTCAATAAAATATATCCTTCACTGACTCATGAAGAGATTTTAGAATTGGAGACAAGTTTGAATCAACGCTTACCCGTTGAGCTTAAAAGTTTACTAAATGAGTTTAGCAACGGTCTCAACATATTATCTTCAACGCTTTCGATTTATGGTTTAAGAAAACAATTAGGAAGAAGCATTGAAGCAAGCCGCCAGCCATTTTCAATCTTGACCCCAAATAAATTAGAAAGACCATCTGATTCCAAAGATAGTTTTCTTTTCATTGGAGGATACAATTGGGATGGGTCACTCCTATATATTGATATTGAAACTAGTAAGATACACTGTTGTACTTCAGAAAGTGCTAATTCGAAATTTTGTTGGAAAACGCTAGATGAAATGTTGATATCTGAAATAAAACGGCTTTACACTTTATTTGATGAAAACGGAAAAGAATTAAAAGAAGGAACAAAGACAATTCCATATTAGAGTTTAATATATTAAATCTAAGTAAAACGGAGTCGGATGGAGGCAACCATTTGACACCATCCGCTTAAAACGAGTGCTACAGTCTACTTCTATGATGTAAACGGCAACCTATCTGGAAACCCGGACAAACAAATCAGCACCATTAGCTACAACCACCTCAACCTGCCCCGTGAGGTAATGTTCATGACCGGCGCAAAGCTGGCTTGCTCTTATGACGCTGAGGAGGACGGAGCGTTAAAGATTAGTCCCTTTGGACTAATCTAGCGACGGGCCGGGCTGTAGCGCTGGATTGAGGCAAAAAGTGTACAACACTTCAGGCACCTTGACCAAAACTCAAGACTATGTCGGGGAAGCGGTTTTTGCTGATGGTTCGCTTGACTATTTAATGCAGGACAAACCGTAAAGAAACAGTCCTGTGGACTGTTTCTTTACGGTTTGGGCCGGGCTGCGGGCTGTGGAAGGGTGGCCTACGAGGGAACAGCTTACCAATACGAGTACAACGTAAAAGACCATCTGGGAAATATCCGGCAAGTGCTCCGCAATCCGACCATGCAGGGTTTTATAGCAACCATGGAAACCGAAAATGCCATGGAGGAGGAAGCGACCTTCAGCCAGCTTTCCGAATCACGGCAACTCGGTCCGGAACATAACGTAACGGAAGGCGGTAACCAGGTGGCTTGGCTAAATGCCGACCGTGGCCGCATCGCCGGACCTGGAAGAACCCAACCCATATATGCGGGAGACAGCGTCACGCTCCGGGTACACGGGAAGTACGCCGATGACAACATAACAAAGATTAACGCCGGCAGCTACCTCACCGAATCCGCAAAAGACCGGATGGTGGATGGACTAAGCGAACTGGCGGGAAGCCTGCAACGCTCCGGAACAGGAAATCCGATAGCTATCTTAAATCTGGCCAATATTATAGCTGGGGACCTTCAAAATAAAGAAGCTCCTGAAGCGTATCTGATTTACGCATTATACGATCAGGACAGTAATAGGTATGAGGTAGGCAAACAAGTCCTGACGAAAAACGCAGCAAACCAACACGAGGTTTTGGAAGAAAACCTGTATATTTCGGAAGACGGATACTTGGAAACGTTCGTCGTCAACGAAACCCCGGAGGACGTATGGTTCGATGACTTTATGGTCATGAGCACCACCTCCCCAATTATGCAGGAGACTCATTATGATCCATGGGGATTGGTGTTAGAGGGGATTGGGTTTCAGTATGGTGGGATAAAGGCGAATAAGTATCTATACAACGGCAAGGAACTGCTTGACCACCTGAACCTTGGTCTATACGACTATGGGGCACGTTTTTACGATCCGGCCATAGGACGCTGGAGCATCCCGGACCCGATGTCCCATCTCAGGGAATGGGTTTCTCCGTACAACTTCGTGCAGAACAACCCGCTGAACAGGATAGATCCTGATGGTAGGTTTGACTGGGTTATCAATAAGGATAACGAGGTTTATTGGGATGAAAATGCTACTTCTCAGGCAACAACGAAGACAGGTGAAACATATCTGGGTAAATCCGGGACGGGAGTTGATGAAGGGACAGGGAATACATTGATTTATAATTCGGACGGGACAGTAAGCCAGGGGGTGAAAACGCTGGGTGAAGTTACAGTAACGGCCTCACAGTCTAGGCATGAAAGGACAATGAGTAATCCTGTTGTACAGAACATGAGGGCAAACAGTGAGAGGATAAAAAGTGAGGCAATACCCTTTGCCCGACATATGACAAGAAGCACGATTGATGCGGCAGGCTATACAGGAGCAGGAATTACAGCATTAGGTGGGGTTGTTACCCCTTTTGTACCTCCGGTTGGAGCAGGATTAATTGGTGTTGGAGGAGCTGTTTCTACCGTAGCTGGTGGGGCAAGTACTTTGATGTATGCGGCAGAAGGAGATTATAGAAGTGCCGCTATTGAAGGTTCATTGATGGTTACAGGTGCAGCCAGTGGCAGGTATCTTAAAAACATGGCATCTCCAGCAAGAGGGTTAATCAATTCAACAACCGACCTTCCAATTTTACAAGGCCTGAAAAATACCTCTTTGGACATTGTGAATTTAATAATTGTTCCTAAAGTAAAATAAGAAATGGTTTTTGTTATTGGTTTGCTTTTGCTTATTACTGGCATTCTTCTTCTATTGAGGAATCAAAGAAATAATCAACAAAAAGAGGATGTTTTATTGATAGATTTCCAGTATAGGATAATGATATATCTGCTGATTGGGGCAGGGATTGTTCTTCTGATACGGGAGTTGATGCTGTTGTTTTTTTAAAAAAGTATATCAAAAGCCCCATAACTGGGGCTTTTATTTTATAGTGCTGCGATACTTTTGAGTTTGGCCGCTTTGATGAAAGCATCGATAGTGGCAAAAACGTGAGACTTGTTTTCCGGATCCAGGTTCTGGATCTCCTTCAGTTTTTTGAGTGTTTCGTTGTCAATGCGCTCATACTCCCCGTCCTTTACCAGATAATCCAGAGTTACCCCCAGTGCATCGGCGATCTTGGCGGCTACGTCAATGGAGGGGATGTTTTCGCCCCGTTCATACTTACCGATGATATCCCCGGAAGTCCCGACGAGCTTCCCCAGGTCTGCCTGCCTGATTTTTTTCTGCTTGCGGGCGAACGCCAATCTGTCTGAAAAAGCCATAAATACCTCGTTTTTGAGAGTTATATGATAGTGATTTACAAAAATACATCACTTATAGGTCAAATACAATTAACATAGCTCTTGCATGTAAAAGTTAAATGGGTTAGTTTTGTGAGGTATTTATCAGATGGAAATTTTTAAAGAAAGTTTTATGGCAGAGGAAAAAGTGGAATTGCTACAATTAATTAAACAAATAATTTAACCCTATTGATTTATATATATTTCCGCCTGCCGCGGGGGCCTCTCAAATTATCAGTGCGATTTGAAAAAAATCACCCTAATAATTTCGAGGTCAGTATTTTGAATTGTCACGCTATCTTTTTTTGATTGTTT
>NZ_JMIH01000053.1 GCF_000714815.1 Anditalea andensis
GGAAAGGCGGACCGGTCGGATAGTCAGCACATATTGGTGCAATGGGAAAACAATACCGGTAGCAATAAAAAAATACAATGCTACACAGGTAGTGTAGGGCCCCTTATTCTACCGGACAGGTAAGGTAATCGGGGGAAAACTACATACGTCCCTATAGGATGATTGGTCTAATTATGCTCTTTAAGTTATGCCGGTTGGTTAACGGATTTGGAAGAATAGGGATGT
>NZ_JMIH01000054.1 GCF_000714815.1 Anditalea andensis
GGAAAGGCGGACCGGTCGGATGGTCAGCACATATTGGTGCAATGGGAAAACAATACCGGTAGCAATAAAGAAATACAAAGCTACAGAGGTAGTGTAGGGCCCCTTATTCTACCGGACAGGTAATCGGGGAAAAACTACATACGTCCCTATAGGATGATTGGGCTAATTATGCTCTTTAAGTTTTGCCGGTTGGTTAAACGATTTGGAAGAATAGGGATGT
>NZ_JMIH01000055.1 GCF_000714815.1 Anditalea andensis
TGATCCCTTCAGGATCAGTTCCAACAATATCCGTTTGGATCTGAAGTTGTCGCAAGTATATAGAAACAGCCCTGATGATGCGGCCGACCCTGAATGGGTCGCATGTATATAGAAACATGGTGGGGCTTGGTCACGACCCTGTAGGGG
This sequence comes from Anditalea andensis, assembly GCF_000714815.1. Lineage (GTDB taxonomy): Bacteria > Bacteroidota > Bacteroidia > Cytophagales > Cyclobacteriaceae > Anditalea > Anditalea andensis. The sequence continues at coordinate 148 of NZ_JMIH01000055.1, forward strand.
TCGCACAGCGTCGATTAAAGAATTGATCAGAAAATAAAGTTCTACAAGCTATATTTCGTTAAAATCTTGAATAAATAAATATACCTCCCTATCAGGTATTTAAATGTTTTAATACTTGTAGATTAATTCAACAAACCTTATTTTTATTAAATATATTTTTTTTACGTACATGAATTTTTAATGTCTGAACCACTTTGCATATGTCCGGGACATTTTCACAAATTTACATTCAAATCATCTTTGCTGTCAAAGAAAGGAGAAGCCTAATAGCACCTGATTTTGAAGAAGATCTATATAAGTACATAACCGGTATTATAAAACATAAAGATCAAAAGCTATTGGCTATAAACGGAATGCCCGATCATATCCATATTTTAATAGGAATGAAACCTACATGCTGTTTATCGGATCTGGTAAGGGAAATAAAGAAGTCATCAAATGTATTTATCAGGGAGAGTAAACAATCGAGATATAAATTTGATTGGCAGTCTGGATATGGTGCTTTTTCTTATAGCCATTCATCATTAAATAACGTAATCACCTACATAAACAATCAAAAAATACATCATCAAAAGCTAACCTTTAGGGATGAATATATTGCCTTTCTAAAAAAGTTTGACATTGAATTTAAAAATGAATACCTGTTTGAATGGATTGATGATTAGTTGTTACAGGTTATTTTAAGCAATACATTCGATCCTTTCAGGATCGGTTCCGAAAATTAATGTATCCTGCTATAAACATTTGATCCCTTCAGGATCAGTTCCAA
>NZ_JMIH01000056.1 GCF_000714815.1 Anditalea andensis
CATCAATTATACTTCAGCCCCACCCGAAATAGCCGAAAATAATCTTGCTCCACATCTTCGTCAGGTTTTTCTAGCATCCAGAGTTCTCCGTTACGAATCATCATACTATAAGCTTCCAGTCCTTCCGGCACAAAATTATTAATAAAAATGCCAGAGGAGTCCAAGACGGCGATGTGGTAAGGATATTTCTGCTTCATCCTGTTGTTAAAATTTATGGTTTCCTCCTGAGATTTATTTGAAAACCTCATTTCGGAATCCGCATTATCGTATCCTGGGAAATAAGCCACCAAGAAATAGCCATCAAATTTTTTAATATTTAATATCATTCCTGAAGTAAACTTTAATCCAATAAATGACCAATGGGAAGAAAATGCATCCGCGCCCTTAAAATACCTGTATTCCGGCAGATCAAGTGGGATGCTGGACAGCAAGGAATAAGGTTTGCTATTATTATAAACATATATGACCGGTTCCAATCCAAAAGCCACATATATTTTGTCATCAGTTAAAGTATATACCGGATCCCATGAATTTCTGAAAAAATATTTTCCATTCCGAAAAACACTGCTTTCTGGAAATTGAACAAAAGGTTCTTTCTCTCCCGTCTTAGGGTTGAGCCAGTTTAATAAATACATGTCGTTATATATATGCTTATCTGAATAATCTTTATTTGGCGGAAAACCCTGGTTCACATATAAATACCTGTCCTTTGATTTTTCCATACCGTGCCCGGTAAATACCGGAGTATAATTTGGTGGTTCAAAATCGACAAGCTTAACACGGGATAACATGCTCCCTTCAAAATCATATGTTAAAAACCCATTTGATCCATATATCAAAATCCTGTTGTCATCCACCAATCTCATGGTGCTCAATAATATACCATAAGCGTCAGGCAAATCCCCATATTTTGAAAATGAATTGATGATATTTCCGTCAAAATCTGCAATATTGATTTCTTGGGAATAATGCCCTCCTTCTTCAAAAAGCACAATTTTGGAAACTGGGTTCACATCATGAACCTTAAGATTACCCAAATAGTCCACCCTGA
>NZ_JMIH01000057.1 GCF_000714815.1 Anditalea andensis
AAATGTTTGCAAGAAGATAAAAGTTATCTACCTTTGCAAACCCGAAACGCAAGTAGAGGAGAAGGAGACAGGTTTTGAAGAAGACCGCACTGGTCCTAAAGAGGGTCCAAAAGTTCATTGAAGTACTGTAAGACATACAAAAACGACATTTGATCAATGTGCCTTAGTGCATATTGCAGCCAAAAGAGACAAGATGGAATAAA
>NZ_JMIH01000058.1 GCF_000714815.1 Anditalea andensis
CTAAACCCCCGGCTAGTATATTGCGCCCCGATGGGGCTGTAGTGCCGCAGCCGTATTTTAATAAAAAATATGCGATACCATCGTAATCATACCGGCCCGGGTTTTGGCGGAAGGCCGGATGGAGCCAATTTTTTAACCGGGGGCTAAACCCCCGGCTAGGATATTACGCCCCGATGGGGCTGTAGTGGCACAGCCGTTTTTTAATAAAAAATATGCGATACCATCGTAATCATATCGGCCCGGGTTTTGGCGGAAGGCCGGATGGAGCCAACACTTCTTCCTGCCAAAACAATTCGGTATTCCATTTTTTTACCGGGGGGTATACCCCCGGCTAGGATATGGAGCCCCGATGGGGCTGTAGCGGGAACAGTGTTTTTTACCACAATTCATGAAACAACACCAGTAGTAGCGCCACAGCCGCTTTTTACCACAAATCATGGGACAACATCAGCAGTATATGTGATTTAAGGAATTTGTAAGGCCTAAGGCAGGCCACCCGATTACAATTCCCGAACCGCAGAAAAACAGCAGCGATCCGCATCGGAACTACCCTTATCTTCCAACTTTTTCATTTTTACCAGGAGATAAAAAGCCATTTTATATAAGTACTTGTACAAAAGGCTGTTTTATCCAAGTCAGAAAATTAAGACCAAGGTATAATAGCCTGTTTGTCGTATATTCATAAAAAGTCTGACGATGTTACCTTCATTATATACCGGCTTAAAAAATGTAAAACTTAAAAACGAACTAGCTGCCTGTTCGGGAAAGATCCGGTACCCCAGCGAGGAACTGGCCTGGTGGGTATTCTATACCTACTATTTTCCGTTTGGCAAAAGGGGAAAAGGCATCCGTTGTGCCATGCCCTACCTATCCTGCTACTTTTGCATCCATTGCAAAGGCTGGCACATGGGCAAAAGCCGTTGGGAAACAGATAGGCCCAAAACCAATAAAGGGACCAAGCCCTTACTCAGGTTCAGACCTTATAGGGACTGAGCTCCTGAAAGCTCAGAGCATCCCAAAATGGTTAATGTCCCATTTTTTAAGGGCATTGGAGAGCCCGTTTTGCGACACACTCAGATAATCTGCCAGATACTTATGGGTATTTCTTATCCAGCCGGGATATGTTGCTATGAGAAAATCTATTTTATCATCAATTGAAGTGAAACCACTGATCTGGTGATAATCCTGAAAATCCATTCTCGTCATATCCTCAATATGTTTCTCCAAGGTAAGGGAAGAACCCGGCTGGGCAGCCAGATCTTTAAAAAGGACTTCCATGGGGATAGCCGTAATTTCTGCTTTGTTTGTCACGATCCACCGCGCCTGGTCTATATCATAGGGAGACTTTTTCCATGGTCCGTGGACAAAAATGTACTGCCTGGTTTTAATGGCCTTATAAAGGACTTTCCCTTTATAATACAGGGTCCCCAATACGGCACCCTCATGTAAAAACACCAGGAAAGCGGTGTCTTTATGATTGAATTTTACCTCTTCCCCTTTTTGAAACACTAATTTACGAGCTTTTAAAAAAAGCTGTGTAAAGACCTTACCAAAAAACAGGTCATTATCGACGGCATATCTGAAAATATCCATTTTATATTTAAAATCATTCACCATAACCCACTGTATATTACTGATTACCAAAAGAATAAATTTAACGAAGATTTTCTGTAAAAAAAAGAACCCAAGTCACCATTTGTTAAATATCAGGTTACAAAACGCCATTTTATCCAACTGGTTGTATAAAATGGCGTTTTGACAAAGTGCTCATTGTCTGACTATTGCATTTAAAAATTTTAGCCGTTAGCTTTATAAAGATCAACAGACATGGCATGGAAAACAGTTCCGGTCGGCGGTGCTGAACCAGCCCTTTCCCAGTAAGTGGGGGGAACGGATCGCGGTGGGGATATATGTATATTGAAAGTAGGTTCAAAGGTTCAAAGGTTCAAATGTTCAAGTGTTCAAGTGTTCAGTTGTTCAAGTGTTCAAATGTTCAGAGCTTAGATCGTAGCCCTGAACGGCGAAGCCTTGAACAGCGAAGCTGAACGGCGAAGGCTTAAACGGCGAAGCTGAACTTCTGAACGCGATGCTGAACGGCGAAGCTGAACCATTATAGTTGAACAATGAAGTTGAATAATAAAAAATTGGCCTTTGGGTCAACTCCGTCTCTTCTGGGAGTGAGGGTCAGAAGCTCACTGTGCCGGATGGAGTAATAAGGGGGACGTCGAAAACCCTTGAACAGAGTAGACTAACAACCAAAACGTTTTTACTGTCTTTTTTGATTGTTAAAAAAAGAAGAACATTATGATCAATTTACTAAAAAAAGTTCAAGTAGTGGCATTAGCACTTGCAGCGGCAGCGGCATTTGCGTTTAATATGCCAAATAATCAGGAACAGTACGCCATCAATCCAAACACCGGAGACTGGATTCCTTTATCCGGTCTCGTTGAAGGCAGGGATTATCAGTGCAACCAATCAGGTAATTGCGCCTACGATGCTCCCAATGGAAATGTGGTCAAAAGCGGAACTTTTGTTCTCATGGATTAATTTTAAAGAGAGGGGTTTATACCCCTCCTTTTTTAATCCCTGTTATTCTGTTCCAATGGATTCAAATTCATTTCTTCTAGAGGTATGGGATAGGTGTATCGGTTACTGCTTGGTTGCAACCTATACGTCACACCATTTACAGTTCTGGTGAGTATCCTGGCCTGAACGGGATCCAGATTAAGTCTTCGAAGGTCTACCCAGTTCGTTCCCCTAAAGACCAGTGACTTTCGCTTTTCTGATAAGATCCAGCCTAACACATCTTCAAGATTTCTCTCCATAAATCTATAAGTTCCCTCTTCAAACCTTGTAGTTAATATTTTATTCATAAGTTCAATTGCTTCTTCCGTTTTTCCGTTCCTATATTTAGCTTCGGCTGCAATAAAATAAGCTTCGTCAAGAGCAATGCCTCCAAAAAACCATAATGATCCTGTATAACTTCCCCTAAAATTATATCCATCAGGCCTTTCCAAATAATATAACTTTTTTCGTAGATCATGTTCAGTATAACTTTTCCAAATCTCAGGATGAACAAAAGTGGTAGGATTAGCCACATTAAACTCATGGTTGACCTGCCTGGAATGCCAAATGACCTCAGCATTATATGGAGCGAATGGATAGTTTACTGTAGGATTAATCTGGGAATAATCCATGAGCTGAAAGGCAGATGTAGCCAAAACCAAATCAGCATATTCTTCAGCCTTTTCATATTCCTGCATGGTCATATAAATTCTGGCGAGCAAAACTTCAGTGGCCTTTTGAGAAGGGCGGGTTTTAATGGGCTGCCATTCAGGAAGAAGGTTTCTCGCTTTTTGCAAGTCATCCATCATGCCTTGATATACCAAGTTCAACGGGGATCTTTTTTCATTTGCTGAAATGGAAGTATTATTCCTGTAAGGAATGCCTAAAGTTGATCCGGCTGTTTGAGGTCTATAGGTATCTGCGAAAATCTGGGCTAATTGAAAATGGTGATGGGCTCTAAAAAACAAAGCCATGCCGCGTAAATCTGATAATTCCTCAATATCATATTTATTTCTATTCTCAAATTCTTCAAGCTTTTCCAAAACCACATTTGCAATAAATATAGCTCTATAGGGCACATTCCAGTCAACTGATGGACTTCCTTCAAAAATTTCAGCATTCCATATATAACCATTGATTGCCGAAGCAGAATAATAATTATTATATCCTATATCATTGGTAACCATATCATCTGAGCCAATAATCCCAAGTGCCGGAATTCTATTTAGTTCCTCCTCATTATCCAATAAGGCATAGAGATCATCCAGGGTGTCCGGGATTAATCTTGATTTGTTTGGACGTTCATCCAAAAAACCCTCACAGCCCATAAGTACTCCGGCCGATAGGATAGTATATAATATATATATGTATTTTTTCATAGTACTAGATGTTAAATGTTAAAGAAATCGCCCCCTCCTACCGGAAGTGTTCCACTCAACTGATGCACGATGGGATGGGGCATTATAATATGATCAAAAATCGATTCTGGCACCCAGGGAGACACTCCTCAATGGCCTCATGGTACGAAAATCCGGGTCCATAGCATCATCGGATGCTTTCCATAATATACCCAAGTTATTGACATACACATAGGTCTGTATTCTGGATAGGGAGATGTTCCACCTGCTGACTGGCCATTCATAGGTAAGGTTTACATCCTGTAGTCGGATATGGTCCCCTCTTTCTACGAGTATCTCCGAATATCTATACAGATTATCCCGGTTCAGGTTTGCCCCGGATGGCAGTGAGGGCACATCAGTAATTAACTCATCACCCGGAACCTGCCACCTTTGGGAAAAATCCGCATGTCCCCGAGTCCCGGTCAGAACCGGGTTATACAGTACTGATTCCCTCCTGTAGAAATATCCCATCCGGTAACTGATGTTTGCAGATAAGGTAAACCCACCATAGCTGAAGTCATTCCGCAAAGCGCCAAACAAAGTAGGACGGGCAGATCCATGATATACCAAATCCTCCACAGCTGAATTATTAATTATCGCCAAATAATTATTACTTGCCTCCCCGTTCAAAAACCCACGTGGATTACCATTATCCGGGTCAAGTCCTGCCCAACGGTAACTGAATATGGAAAAAAGTGGCCGTCCCTCTACCGGTGCCACAAGACCGGAAGTACCCTCCCCGTTAGCCAAAATATTATTCAATGGAGGATCCAACAGGTATTCTTTCACAATTTCGCGGTTAGTACTGAATAGAAAAGTACTGTTCCATGCAAAGCGCCCCTGGATATTACCAGTCTTTAATATCAGGTCAAATCCCTCGGATTGTGTTTGAGCAGTATTGCCCCTAAATTCCGTTACACCACTTGAAGGGGGCATCATAGCATCACCGATCAGATCTAGCCCCTGTTTCCAATAATACTCCACATTACCGGTAAGCCTACCTGACCGGGACTCAAAGTCCAAACCCAAATTGATTATTCTAATTCTCTCCCATCTTAAGTCCGGATTTGGGGGGTTCATAATACGTCCATAAGGAAGGCCGGGATTGATGGATGATCCCGATCCGGTAAGATAGAGGGCCGTAGTCTCAGCAGCCAAAGATTTATCCACGTTTCCGTTAAATCCAAATGAGCTTCTAAGTTTCAGATATGGCAGTGCTTCCCAATTATAAAAACCTTCGTTGCTCAAAAGCCATCCTGCTCCAGCTGAATACAGGGGCACCCCCCTTTGGTTGGCATCCACCCCAAACAAATTAGACTGGTCACGGCGGACACTTATAGTCAGGTCCAGCCTTTTATCATAACTGTAGGCGGCATTGGCATAATAAGAATAAAAACGGTCCACCAAATCCGTCAGTTCTCCCCTAAAAGGCACTGCCTGTAAAAGACCGTTATTATAATACATGGGATACCTGGTCAAATGATCCATGGGAACAGATGCCGCAAGATTGGGGTTATAACCATAATACCTGGCCGTTTGGCCCTGAAGCTGATAATCTTTCAATTCTATACCTGCAAGGGCATTCAGCTCATTTTTCTCTCCCCAATCTTTCCTATACCTAAGGTTGCCCCTAACATTATGGGTTTGGGCTATTTGGTGACCCACATCCAATATCCCCGTTCTAGGTATGGGAAAAGAAAGGTCTTCCTGGGGGCCAACCTGTGTATACTGGTTGATCAGATTTCGGGTAAAATAACTCTCATAGGCAAAATGCTGGTCTGAACTCCCTCTATTGGTCCAATATTGATATTGCACCTCAGCTATCAAATCGGGTGTCAACTGATAGGAAAGACCGGAATTAAGTCGGAGATCATCTGAAAGATTTCTCTCAGGGTTTCTCCTTAATTCATCCAGTGGATAATACTCCCAATTGAGCAGCCCATTATGTTCCGCATCCAAAATAAAATCCCTACGGTGGTTACGGACTACCGGCAGCGGATTGCCGTTGGAGTCAGCCATTCGGGCATAAGCATATGTAGGGTTGGCACCACTAAAATAAATGTTCCCCACCCCTTCATTGCTTCTTTCTCTTGAAGCCTTCGCATAATATATAGTGGAATGAATGGCCAGTCTGTCGTTCAACAGTTTCCAGTCATTCCTGGCCTGCAGTGATATCCTGATGTTTTGGTTGCCTACCAGTTCTTCGCTGTTTCTGTCATATCCTGCTGAAAAAAGGTAGGAATGGTGGTCACTCCCGCCACTTACACTTGCGGAATACTGTTGCAGGTGGGTAGACCGATAAAAGTACCTATCAAAATCATTCCTAACATCATGTCCGGCATAACCCGAAAGCCTGTTTTCCAGCTCTGATTCAGTAATACGGCCTGCACGGTGTTCAAATAGCGCCTCCACTCCCGGAGTCAGGGGAGGTCTGTTGACATTGATAATTTGGTTGTTATAATAATTCCTTCCAAACAATTCCCTTTCCATACCGATCACCTCGGTCGGGCTCATCACCGGACGGTAAAAGGCATCAGGCCGCTCCCCGATTGTGGTATTCGAATTAATGGAGACGGTTGGTCTTTGCCCCTTAATACCTCGCTTTGTCGTGATCACTATCACCCCATTGCCTGCCTGGGCTCCCCAGATGGATGCGGCTGCCGCATCCCTGAGTACGGTAATGCTTTCCACATCATTGGGGTTGATATTCTGGATATCCCCGTCATATGGAAAATTGTCTACAATGATGAGGGGCTGAGAATTGGCAAATAGCGTGCTTCTTCCCCTGATATTGATCCGGTCACCCGGTCCCCCACGCCGGTTGAAGATCAGACCACTGGTCACATCCTCCAATCTTTCCAGAATACCTGGACTAACCCTTCTTTCCAACAGTTCCCGGTCTATATGGACAAAGGAACCCGTGACGCGCTCTTTGGGTAGCTGCTGATAACCCGTACTTAATACTTCCACCTCATCCAATCCGTAACTATCCTGTTCAAGTACAAAATCCCGTTCTGTTTCCCATGGAAAAGTTACCGTTATCTCTGTGGTCAGAAATCCAAGCATGGTAAACTGAAGCGGGTATTCCCCCGGTTCCAAATTTAGTTCAAACCTTCCCTCCCCGTCACTTACTGCTACTACGGAAGTACCTGTCACCTTCACCAAGGTACCGGCTAGCGGCTGGCTGTCTTCTGCCGAGATTACTCTTGCTGAGGCCTGTATCTGGCCATATATCCGGGATGGTGTCATATAGAATATCGTACAGCATATCCCTATTAGTAAATATTTTCTCATAAAATAATGCTTTGGGTTAAAATTTTTGGATTAATGATAGGTCTGATCTGATCTATTCAGGGCCCGGTCTATGATGTTTTTTAGTGCCTCATAGGATCCGGGGATTCCGGCAGATTTCAGTATCCTACCATCGCTGCCTATGACCATCTTACTGGGAAATCCTGAAATCCCATAATTCACCAGAAAGGGATGTGCATGTGCCATATCATTCGTAAAGAGATTTACTGTGGATGATGAGGTGTAATAACCTGTCTGTATACTTTCCTTCCAGAGCGTCTCATCCCTATCTGCAGAAACTGTGATCACCTGAAAGTCTTCCCTATCCCCATAATGCTGAACCAAGGGCAGTACTGCTTTTTCGAAAAAACCCTTTGATGCCCCACACCCGCCTATATAAAAATCCAATAAGGTCACTTTCCCAAGAAGTTTTCCAGTATCATATAAATGGCCGCTTTCGTCCATGAATTCAAAATACTTCAGCTTACTTCCCTCCTTCCGGAGAGCCAGCAGATTTTGGAGTACCCTTTCGCCAAAAGGATCGGCGGTATAATTGAGGTAATCCTCCAATTGGATTTGGGCATTATCTTCGAACTCATATTGGTTGTAAAAGTAATCCACTGCTACCCTGTCTCGGATCTGAGGTGAAGTTATCTGCAGGATAGCTTCATATCGACTGATATCTTCTACTTTCCGGACAAGATTGGCCCATTGTGAAAATAGGTCAACGGGCCCAATTGCATCCGGATGCCAGGTTTTTCCCAATAGTGTGGTGATATTCTCCTGCATCCGATTCCGTATCAGTTCTTTTAGCCTATCTAGCTGTACGCTGTCCCTACGAAGATTGGCCGACTGAAATGTACCGTTGACCAGGGTCAAATAGGAAGAGAATCGGCTTGCAGTGATGTTGTCTGTCAATACCGCTTTGAGTCCATCATCCAGACCCGAATTCATAACCAGATCCATTTTCTGTATGGTAAGGAGATCTTCCTCTAATGGGTAATTGCTTTTAAGTCTATTTATTTCCCCTTCTCCCGGTTCTATAAAAACCATTCTCCTCAAGCCGTTTTTTCCATGGGCCTCATACCTTTCGGCAAACCGGGGATCAGCCAATATCTTTTCAGGGGCAGCACTTACCATGACTGGCTGTCGGAATATTTTTTCCCTGCTATCCAGCAGAGCGATATTGTGCTGTAATTCCATGCGTTCAGAGGCATTCCCGGCAAAATAGATGGCACTGAACCTCCTATCTATATAAATTTCTATGGTATCCCCTGGCAGAACGGCAAATCGGTCCAGAAAGGAGTGGTCATTTCCAAAAGACAAACTCAGGTAAGCCAGGTTTTTTAGATCAGTAAAGGTGTATTCAAATATTTTTTCATTAGGTGTACGGCCTTCCATCATATTACCCTGACGGTAATCGAGGGTGACGTTTTGCGCCCCTGGAGCATAACGGGAATTGAAAGTATAAAATTGAAATAGGGTAAGCTCTATAGGGTCTGGTTCATGGTCTGCCCGCACTGTCCCATACACCACCACCGGTGCCCCTTCCGCAGCGGAAGGGACTGGGGGGTGACCGGCAACTTCCTGCCCGTATAAATCCTTCCCGAAAAGGCATAGCAGTGCCAGGAAGAAAAAGATGTTTCTTTTTTTCATAGTGTGTTATTTAGAAATTATCGGTATTGAATTAGTCTATTCGCAATTAGAAAGTACCGCCCCACGGGGTTGGTCGGTTTGGTTTTCCTGGGGGTTATCGTTAACCAGTGAGGAAAATTGTGGGGCGGGTTTTCAATTGTTTGGTTGTAATGTCATGGTTGATGATTGATGATTGATGATTGATGGATAAGGGTTCATGGCTCATCATAATGTCACCTCCAGTGCGTCACTTCGACCGACTCCCCTATGCCGTCACCTCGACCGGAGCGGAGAGGTATCCTATACGGATCCTCCATACGCCGTCACCCCGAAACCCTTACCTCATGACCCTAAAAGGGTCAAACCTTTCAATAGCCATGGGTAGCTACCCATGGTAAACAGGGATTCGTCATCCCCACGACCCT
>NZ_JMIH01000059.1 GCF_000714815.1 Anditalea andensis
AGGGTCCTGGGTAAGGGTTTTGGGGTGACGGCATATGGAGGATCCGTATAGGATACCTCTCCGTTCCGGTCGACATGACGGCGTATGGACGGCCGAGGGGACGTTCTATGTGGGTAAGTTCGACCCCTGTAGGGTCGTGGGGAAGACGAATCCCTGTTTACCATGGGTGGCTACCCATGGCTATTGAAAGGTTTGACCCTTTTAGGGTCCTGGGTAAGGGTTTCCGGGGTGACGTCGTATGGAGGATCCGTATAGGATACCTCTCCGTTCCGGTCGAGGTTACGGCGTAGGGGAGGGTACGGGTGGTTAAACAGGAACTCACTTAGTACTTGGTTCTTGGTACATTGTATAAAGTGTAGCGGGTCAGTTTAAATATTTACCTTAAACAGAAAGCGATGAATGTGTATAAGAAACATAAGAATAAAAATAAGGATGGATGACAACACCGAGGACCGGCCCTTAGAGCGTACGGTTTTGATGAGCTGGGGTTGACCGTTAAGAAAATGGGTTAGCTCCTGAAGTTATGAGGGAGATCAACCCATTTTTAGGGCAAAACCAGTTCAGCAAAATCAAACCTG
>NZ_JMIH01000060.1 GCF_000714815.1 Anditalea andensis
CATATAATAGCTTGTTTTGGTCAATAAATTTTCAATCCTTTTTTCCTTTACTCATAGCTGATACAAGGTCATGATAAAACAAAACATGCCTTTAGGTACTGTTCTGGCTTTGGATGGAAAGAAGGAAGGGGTTTTCTCGATTGCAACATCTTTGTGTTTAGTAGGTAGTTTATTCCCTTCCTTCAATTCCTTTATCAACTGACATTTTAATTAAAATCAATAACTTTATTTGTTTTTTTAAAGATATGAGTAGGTAAAGGGGAATCCCATCCCTAAACGGCTCACAACCTGTACCGTCATACGGGAGAACCGTATCCGGATACGCAAGCTATCGGGAAAGTCTGTGGATCTCTCGATTGTTCATTCATATTTAATTTAATCGGTATTCACGAAATCGAGCATGAAGCAAACTTCACACAATGAGATGATTAAAAACATGCGAGATTCCATCTAGCCTTTAAAAACAAAATATAAACAGATGAATGCTGGCGCATTTCATACGGCTCTTATTATGCAGTCGGATAGTCCATTTTATTAGACTAATTTGTATCCCTGTTCCCAGTGATAAAACAGGTTTGGATAAGAAACCGTCACTTGCCTAAGCCACTTAATTGCTTTGACCTTGCTTCCTTTGAAGCTTTTGTACTTGTTCAGGATCCACCTGATCAACCGATGGTGTAGGTAATAAAACACAGGTCTTAAACTTCTGCGACTAATTTTCCCATAATAATTTAACCATCCCCGGATCTTTGGATTCAGCATTTATCCTGAATGGATAATTAGGTCATCAGCGTACCGAATCATAATGACTGATGGATGTGATTTCTCCAAGATGCAGACAGTGACTACACAATTAAATAACTTCACTAATAGTAGAATTAAAAATATCCTCCGAATCCCGAACAGGGGGAATTATGGGCCATCCACTTAAAGTCCCAAATACTTAATGATTTTTTTACCAACCTGCCTTATACAGCTGACTAAAACTCATGTTTACTCCAGTTCCTGTCCGTCATCACTCCAGTTGCTCTCCGTACCCACTCCGACAATTGACGGAGTGGGTAATAAAGCGTAAACAGAGCAACAAACGGATAATCGAGCATAAATAAGTTTAAATATTTACTTTATACTGTTTTAATAACTACATTATTCCGTATAATCCCGATAAAGTTCAT
>NZ_JMIH01000061.1 GCF_000714815.1 Anditalea andensis
GCAATGACGGTCTCACCATTTAGGAAAATGAATCACCTTTCCCTGTTTTTCAACTTCTCAATCTGCTCTTTTGTCAATCCTGTAGATTTAATTATAACATCCATTTTGACATCGTTTTTAATTAATTCTTCCGCTATCTCATATGCCCTGGCTTCTCTTCCTTTTTCCATACCCTTAACAATTCCTTCTTCCATCCCTTCCTCCCTAGCGGTATCGAGTGAATTTTTCAGGTCGCGGTAATATTTCAGACTGTCCTCATAAGACCGGATCTGCTGCGGGGTGAATTTGGCTATTTCCGCGGTTTCAAAGAGTTTTTCAAAAATCTGCTCCCGTAATTTATCCGGCACCCTGTCCAGTTTATTTAGATTTCGGAGTACAAACAGCCATTTGTCAAACCTTGTTTCCAGTTCGTCTATGGTCTTGTTAAATTTGGGCATTTCTAAATAAATAAACGTCAGTTTGTTATAAAAGACCTTTTTCGTTTCTATATCCGAAAGCTTGACATCATATCGGTACTTGCCCGGCTCATGCCTGTCTTCCTCAAAGACAAAGTCCAGGATGGCAATGGTGTAGACTGCCTTTAGCTCAT
>NZ_JMIH01000062.1 GCF_000714815.1 Anditalea andensis
CCTCTTGGTAAGATGAAAATCCTTGTGCCTATCTCTGCCATATCTACTATTTTGGTACTTCCTCCTTTTGGAAGGTTTGGACTTCGGCATGATGTGTTACCTCATCCGACCTCATAGCCTCAGTATATGGTTTATTCGCTATATTTAATTCTTTTAAGGAGCTCATGATACGCTTCGCTTGATTCTGTTCGTCAGTACAGACACCGCAGTCTGGCTTACTTGCCCCCCTGCAAG
>NZ_JMIH01000063.1 GCF_000714815.1 Anditalea andensis
GCGAGAAACTCATATTTTTTTTGAAAGTCCTCTAAATAATCCTTTGGACTTATCAAAAACCGAAGGTTTGCAGATATCTGTTGGACCAGGAATAAATGAGCCTGGATCAAGAAAGGGCTTTGTGCTACATAGTATTAGTCTGGTAAAATAGAGGAGTATATATTACACGCAGAGGCGCAGAGACGCTAGGGATAATTGCGGCCTTTTTGCCGATTTTTGTATGCTCTTTATTCAAATAAAACTTGCCCATCTGCACTAATCAATCTCTTTCTCTGAGTCTTTACATTTCTGCGCAAAACTTTTTTTCTCTGCGTTCTCAGCGTCTCT
>NZ_JMIH01000064.1 GCF_000714815.1 Anditalea andensis
TTGTATATCTCTCTCAAATTCATTATTTTAACATACCTTTTTACCACAAGAGACCACCAAATTTTTTAATTACAATTTTCTTCATGAAAAAAAACAGACAATCGACCAGACTGACAGGATTTGATTATTCCAATCCTGGATTTTATTTCCTGACCATATGTACTTTTCAAAGGGAACATTTATTTGGCAGAATTTCGTCAGGATCCATGGACTTAAACATAGCAGGAAAAACAGCCACCGAATGTTGGTTGGAAATCCCCAAACATTTCCCCCACGTAATCCTGCACGAATATGTGGTCATGCCCAACCATATCCATGGTATAATTGAACTAATGCCCTTAAACGGAATTGAAAAGATTCCCTCCGTAGGGGCGAAAAATTTTTCGCCCCTACGGAGGGAATCCAACCCAGTCCCTTTTGCATCCCCATCCAAAACCATAGGGTCGATCATTCGTGGATTCAAAATTGGGGTTACAAA
>NZ_JMIH01000065.1 GCF_000714815.1 Anditalea andensis
ATGTCAATGTTACTGATGGGGCCTTAAACCTGGATTTTATCAATATTGAAAATTTCGCTAAAGTTTCTGCCCTTGAGATCATCTCAAAAACGGTAATGAACAATGCTCCTGTACTATCTTATCCTGTCCCTGACCAGAATGTCATACTAGGTTCAGCCTTCAGTCTATCCATAGCGGCTAACACTTTCTCCGATCCTGACGGAGATCTTCTCACCTATACC
>NZ_JMIH01000066.1 GCF_000714815.1 Anditalea andensis
AGTTCTATGAATATCCGTTTGAAACTGAAGCTGTCGCAAGTATATAGAAATAGCCCTGATGATGCGACCGACCCTGAATGGGTTGCATGTATATAGTATATGTGCTGATGTTGATTCCGACCCTGATAGGGGTCGTACAGCGCTGGCTATGAATTTACCCAGATACAGTAACATTAATTTATCAATTTATTTTTTTAATCGGTAAA
>NZ_JMIH01000067.1 GCF_000714815.1 Anditalea andensis
TTCCCATGGGTGGCTACCCATGGCTATTGAAAGGTTTGACCCCTATCGGGGTCGGGGATAAATTGATAGGTTTTCTATAGCTTCATCCTTTAAAAACCTAAATCAGATATTTGGGATCGAATTCAATTTCATATTCATTTAATATTGTTTTATATTCCTCCAAAAAGGAAAATTTTTTGTGGTGTTCTTCTTGATTTTTAATATAATTTATAAGTTTCTGTTTATCTTTAATGGATTCTGTAAATCCACCATACCCTTCCTGCCATCCATTAAACTTTGGAAAGAGCCTTTCCTCTGTAATGAATTGATTACTTGATAATTTCAAGTCTTTGATAAGGGAAGAAACTGCCTGAGAAGGATGTAAATGTGTTAAAATATGTATATGATCTTCCACACCATTGATCCTATATAAATGACATTTTTTGTTTGTCAGGGTTTGGTGCATATACATAAATAGCCTTCTTTTTTCATCTGGAGTTATCCAAGGTTGCCGATTCTTGGTTGAAAAAACAAAATGATAAAGTATCTGTGTATAGGTGCTCATAAAAATAAGGTGTAAATGTTGAAATATGATAATGATGTAATTTCGGTAAAATATTTTATAATTGGTAATGTTCGACTCGCTCCGGGGTCGTGGGGGAACGGCCCATGTTAATTTCCATGGGTGGCTACCCATGGCTATTGAAAGGTTTGACCCCTATCGGGGTCGGGGATAGACAGGTGGAGATATGGATAAGACCGCGGCACAGGGGCCTATTCCGGACAGTGAAGCTGTCGAACTCCTTAATAGCCACGGGTAAAACCCGTGATAAACATATGACCTATTTCAGGCAACCCTAAAAGGGTTGAACTTGGGGTATTTGTGGATGGGATTTGGATGATCGATATAGTTCGACTCCCTCCGGGGTCGTGGGGAGGGTGAATACCTGTTTCCCATGGGTAGCAAC
>NZ_JMIH01000068.1 GCF_000714815.1 Anditalea andensis
TGGAGATATGGATAAGACCGCAGCACAGGGGCCTATTAAGGACAGTGAAGCTGTCGAACTCCTTAATAGCCACGGGTAAAACCCGTGGTAAACATATGACCTATTTCCGGAAACCCTAATGGGGTTGAACTTGGGATATTTGTGGATGGGATTTGGATACTCGATATAGTTCGACACCCTCCAGGGTCGTGGGGAGATGAATACCTTTTTCCCATGGGTGGCTACCCA
>NZ_JMIH01000069.1 GCF_000714815.1 Anditalea andensis
GTTGCTACCCATGGGAAACAGTATTCATCCTTCCCACGACCCTGGAGGGTGTCGAACTATATCGAGTATCCAAATCCCATCCACAAATATCCCAAGTTCAACCCTTTTAGGGTTGCCTGAAATAGGTCATATGTTTACCACGGGTTTTACCCGTGGCTATTAAGGAGTTCGGCAGCTTCACTGTCCGGAATAGGCCCTGTGCCGCGGTCTTATCCATAT
>NZ_JMIH01000070.1 GCF_000714815.1 Anditalea andensis
TTCAAATAGGATGAATAGCCCATGAGGGCGGTAAATATCATTTGTGCTGCTGATCGCCTGATCTCTGATATGAACAGCAGATCGGGATCTATGGCACTGTATATCGTATACCGACCATTTGGTAGGTACGCTCACCTGGATGCTCCTTGGGCTGAGGCTGTATGGCCTGACTAAATGGATCCATAGGGACCCCTTAGCGGATTTCGGAAATGGAGGTTGGTACAGGTTCCTGATGCGGAGCAGTGGGGCTTTCCGGTGGCGCTGCTGCAGTCAGCTATCGAAAAAGAAAGCGGTTACGGCTCTTAGGGCCCTCTATGGTAAAAAGAGTATTGCCATAGCGCCCACTGTCAAAGACAATAGTTTTCAAATCGGGTTCTT
>NZ_JMIH01000071.1 GCF_000714815.1 Anditalea andensis
AGCACTTGACAGATGAACAGAAAGAGATTTTGGCGCTGAAAAAGGCTCTTCGGGATGCTGAAATGGAGCGTGATATCCTAAAAAAGGCAGTAAGCATCTTTTCCAAGGGGGACAGCAAAAATACAGGTTTATAAAAAAGTTTAGACATGAATTTACTGTTGAAAAGATGTGTAAGGTTTTTGGTGTTTGCAGGAGCGGCTTTTATGCCTGGCTTCACCGGAAACCTTCTCCTCGTTCAAAGGAACAGGAGGTGTTGACCAAGCAGATCCAAGAACTCTACACTCAGAGCAAAGGCCGGTACGGAAGTCCAAAAATCACCATGGATCTAAGGGACAGGGGATTTAAAGTATCACGTCCACGGGTGGCCAGAATCATGAAGGCCAATCGGTTAAAAAGCATTACCATTAGAAAATTTAAGGTATGTACTACAGATTTTAATCACGGATTCCGGATCAGTCCCAATATTCTGGACAGAAACTTTTCTCCGGTCAAGGCCTCGGAAGCCTGGGTATCGGATATCACTTATATCAGAACAAAAGAGGGCTGGCTATACCTGACAATAATCATGGATCTATATGATCGCAGAATAATAGGCTGGTCTATGGCCACATCCATGCATGCTTCCCAAACAGTAGTTCCGGCATGGAGAATGGCACAAATCAACAGGCCATTCTTCAAAGGCTTAATCTTTCATTCAGACAGAGGGGTACAGTATGCATGCCGTGAATTTAGGGCTGAACTTGATATGGAAAAGGTTATACAAAGCATGAGCAGGAAAGGAAATTGTTGGGATAATGCGGTGGCGGAAAGCTTCTTCAAGATTTTAAAAGCGGAAACTAAATATCAAATATACGAATCATTAAAACAGGCAAAACAAGAGCTGTTCGAATTTATTGAAATTTGGTATAATAGAAAGAGGATACATTCGGCAATTGGATACTTATCACCTGAGCAATTCTGGAAAAACAATCAAAAAAAGATAGC
>NZ_JMIH01000072.1 GCF_000714815.1 Anditalea andensis
CAACATGTCAAAGAACTTGTTATCCCCTATCGGGATAAAAGTGGAAGTAGAATACTTCCTTAATAATTATATAATAATCTCTTATGATTATTAAAATGTGGAGGATAACGGATTCGAACCGTTGACCCCCTGCGTGCAAGGCAGGTGCTCTAGCCAGCTGAGCTAATCCCCCATTTTATTTTTTTTGAATTCGAACCGCTGACCCTCCCGACTTCTAGTCGGGATGCTCTAGCCAGCTGAGCTAATCCCCCGGAAAATTTTTATTAAGTGTGGGCCTGCGTGGACTCGAACCACGGACCTCTACATTATCAGTGTAGCGCTCTAACCACCTGAGCTACAGGCCCTCTAATAAGTAAAGAAGATGTAAGACAACCGTTTCAAATATACTGACTCCAGAAAGGAGGTGTTCCAG
>NZ_JMIH01000073.1 GCF_000714815.1 Anditalea andensis
CCCTATAACTAAAAAATAATTGCGTCTAAATTAGTCTATATGAGGATTCGAATAATAAATATTAGGATTTACCGTAAATGATGCCAGTAAGCATATACTCCTTGATTGAAGGGACGGAAGACGGAAGACGGAAGCGCGAAACTTCTTGAGTCTAATTTTTAGCATCTTTTTATTAGTTAACATTACCCATTAGGTGTAAATCATAAAAATATATTCATCATTCCAGATCCTTCTACTCCAAATACTCCCCCGCTATTTCCCGATACACCTCCAGGTATTCATTCGCCTTGCCGGAGCGGTCGAATATGGTTTCCCAGGTGTTCAGGGGTTCCCAGATGAAGGAGCAGTCCCTCCCGGAACGTTGAAGGCGATGTTGTTGACTTCCTGCTTCATCATTCGGCTACCATGATCTGGCGGTCGTATTT
>NZ_JMIH01000074.1 GCF_000714815.1 Anditalea andensis
GGGTCGGGGATAGACAGGTGGGAATATGGATAAGACCGCGGCACAGGGGCCTATTACGGACAGTGAAGCTGTCGAACTCCTTAATAGCCACGGGTAAAACCCGTGGTAAACATATGACCTATTTCAGGCAACCCTAAAAGGGTTGAACTTGGGGTATTTGTGAATGGGATTTGGATACTCGATATAGTTCGACTCCCTCCGGGGTCGTGGGGAGGATGAATACCTTTTTCCCATGGGTAGCAACCCA
>NZ_JMIH01000075.1 GCF_000714815.1 Anditalea andensis
TTTATCTTCTTGCAAACATTTAAACGAAAATAATTAGAAAATTTTATTCGTAAAATATTTAGAATAGTAATAATAATCTGATAAGCAACATTATGCTTAAGGCATTACTGGCGAATGCTGGATATTGTAGAAAGGGTGTTTGAATTCCCGAACTATAACATTTTTCATTTTTATAAAAGTTCCTAACCAAAACTATTTATAAAAAGAAAAAAAGGCGGCGACCTACTCTCCC
>NZ_JMIH01000076.1 GCF_000714815.1 Anditalea andensis
TTTTAGTAAATTGATCATAATGTTCTTCTTTTTTTAACAATCAAAAAAGACAGTAAAAACGTTTTGGTTATTAGTCTACTCTGTTTTAAGGGTTTTCGACGTCCCCCTTATTACTCCATCCGGCACAGTGAGCTTCTGACCCTCACTCCCAGAAGAGACGGAGTTGACCCAAAGGCCAATTTTTTATTATTCAACTTCATTGT